>NZ_CP133161.1:4437500-4493718 GCF_030913325.1 Stenotrophomonas sp. a6 | reverse complement strand
CAGCAATAATCGTCCGGTGGCCGGGGCATGGACGCGACAAGGCGCCCAAACACAGGCCTGAAAGGGGGGAAATGGATGGCTCAGACTACCACCGAGCGCCCGCCTTCGGAATGCTTGTCCCCTACTTATTCACAAAAACATCCACAGCTATTGCACAGCCCGGTGAATTCGCGTAGCTGCAAGGGGTTGACTTGGGGCAGGGTACCTCTCTAGAATTTCCGGTTCTTTCCGTCCCATTCATACGAGAGGCCCCCAATGGCCACGAAGCGCACCTACCAGCCCAGCAACCTCAAGCGTAAGCGCGACCACGGCTTCCGTGCCCGTATGAAGACCGCTGACGGCCGCAAGATCCTGTCGCGTCGCCGCGCCAAGGGCCGCAAAGTCCTGAGCGCCTGATTGCCATGCCGCACCCCGCGGCAGACGCAATCCCTTCGACAGTGAATACTGCAGACCCGCGCAAGCGATTCCCTCGCTCTGCGCGGGTTCGCACGCGTGCCGAATACTCAACGGTCTTCAACGGCGCCCGCCGTGTGTCCGATCCGCTGATGACCCTGCACTGGCTGCCGGCTGACCGGCCGGCCAGGCTGGGTCTGGCGGTTTCCCGCAAGGTTGATCCGAACGCCGTCGGGCGTAACCGGATCAAGCGCGTCCTGCGCGACATCCTGCGTCAGACACGTACCGACATCCAGCCAGGCGACTTTGTCGTCGTGGCTCGTAGTGCTGCGCGTTCCGCCAGCAACGACGAGATCCGCCAGGCCTTCCTGCGCCTGCTGCGTCGCCTGCGTGCATTGCCCACGCCGGGCGTGGACGGCACAATGCCGCCGCCTGATGGCATCGCAACTCCTTCTTTGACCGAGCCGGCATCGCGTCCCGGCCCCGCCGAGCCTGTCCGCTGATGAACCAGACCCGCGTATTCCTCATTTTTGCCTGGCTGATGGTGGCCGTGCTGCTGTGGATGGAGTGGAGCCGTGAAAAGGCTGCTCCGACCCCGGCACCAACCACCACGTCGGCCCCGGCCGCCGCACAGAGTGTTCCGGGCGCGAACCCCGGCGCCATCCCCAGCGCCCAGGTGCCGGGCGCCCCCGGCCAGGCCGCCGCACAGGCCCAGGCCAGCGCTACCCCGGCCAGCCAGCGCGTGACCGTCACCACCGACGTGCTGCGCCTGGTGCTCGACGGCGGTCGCGTGCTCGATGCCGAGCTGCTGCAGTTCCCGCAGACCAAGGACGAAGGCAGCCCGCCGGTCCGCCTGCTGACCGAAGACCCCGCGCACCCGTACAGCGCGATCAGTGGCTGGGCCAGCGAAGACAGGAACACCCCGGTCCCCGGCGCCGACGGCTTCAAGCTGGTGGGTGACACCAAGGACTTCGTGCTGGCCAAGGGCCAGAACGAGCTGCAGATCCCGTTCGTGTGGACCGCCGACAACGGCGTGACCATCAAGCGCACCCTGACCGTCTCGCGCAACGAGTACGCCGTGCGCTTCAAGGACGAAGTCAGCAACGCTGGCGCCGCGCCGTGGAACGGCTACGTCTACCGCACCCTGGACCGCACCCCGACCATCCTGTCGCGGAGCATGACCAACCCGGATTCCTTCAGCTTCAACGGTGCCACCTGGTACGACAACGACAAGAAGTACCAGCGTCGTGCGTTCAAGGACTACCTGGAAGACGGCACGCTGAACCAGAACATCACCGGCGGCTGGCTGGCGATGCTGCAGCACCACTTCTTCACCGCCTGGATCCCGCAGAAGGACCAGACCGCACACTACGTGCTGTCGCAGGTGGCCGGTCGTGACCTGATCGAAGCGCGTGGCCCGGCCTTCACCGTGGCCCCGGGCCAGTCCACCAGCACCGAAGCCCGCCTGTGGGTCGGCCCGAAGCTGGTCAACCTGATCGCCAAGGAAGACGTGCCGGGCCTGGACCGCGTGGTCGACTACAGCCGCTTCTCGATGATGGCGGTGATCGGCCAGGGCCTGTTCTGGGTG
Source organism: Stenotrophomonas sp. a6 (assembly GCF_030913325.1). Classification (NCBI taxonomy): domain Bacteria; kingdom Pseudomonadati; phylum Pseudomonadota; class Gammaproteobacteria; order Lysobacterales; family Lysobacteraceae; genus Stenotrophomonas; species Stenotrophomonas sp. a6. The sequence continues at coordinate 4,491,737 of NZ_CP133161.1, read as the reverse complement.
CTGAACCAGGTGCACAAGCTGGTCGGCAACTGGGGCTGGGCGATCGTCGGCCTGGTGGTGCTGCTGAAGCTGGTGCTGTACCCACTGTCGGCAACCCAGTACAAGAGCGGCGCCAAGATGCGTCGTTTCCAGCCGCGCATCGCGCAGCTGAAGGAACGCTATGGCGATGACCGCCAGAAGTTCCAGACCGCGATGATGGAGCTGTACAAGAAGGAAAAGATCAATCCGATGGGGGGCTGCCTGCCGATCCTCATCCAGATGCCGATCTTCTTCGCCCTGTACTGGGTGCTGGTGGAATCGGTCGAACTGCGCCAGGCGCCCTGGTTCGGCTGGATCCAGGACCTGACCGCACGCGACCCGTACTTCATCCTGCCGGTCATCAACGTGGCAGTGATGTGGTTCACCCAGAAGCTGACCCCGGCACCGGGCATGGACCCGATGCAGCAGAAGATGATGCAGTTCATGCCGCTGGTGTTCGGCGTCATGATGGCCTTCATGCCGTCCGGCCTGGTCCTGTACTGGGTGGTCAACGGCGGCCTGGGCCTGCTGCAGCAGTGGTGGATGACCAAGCGCCATGGCGGCGAGCCGGTCCCGGCCACCACCGCGCCGGCCCCGGTCAAAAAGAAGTAATCCCGACCTGTAGAGTCGACTGTTGGTCGACTGGCAGTAGAGCAGTCGACCAACAGTCGACTCTACTACCGCCCCGGTCGATGAGAAGCCCGCCGCAAGGCGGGCTTTTCGCATGCGGCGTTAGAATCGCCGGCACACCGTTCCTCCCACCTTCGAGTCCACCATGCAGCGTGCGTCGTCGTTCCGCCTGTTCCTGCCGTCGCTGTTGTTGACCCTGGTCGTTGCCGGCTGTGGCGACAAGGACGCGAAGGCGCCGGCGACCACGGTCACCCAGCCCAGCGCGCAGGCCGCGGCCGCCGCCGATCCTGCCGCTGCACCGTTGCTGGCCGCGCTGCAGAAGCAGCTCGACGGCTACCGCCGCATCATCGTGCTGCTGGCCGACGAGGAACAGCAGTCGGCTGCCGACCGCGGTACCTCCACGCGCGTGGGCCAGCAGCTGTTCCACGATGGCCTGGAACAGCGCACGGCCATCGCCGCGCAGTTCGACACGCTGCTGCGCGGCTCCAGTCCGCAGCGCTTCGCCACCCTCGGCACCGTGCTGGACTACATCGAGTCGGCGCCGGAACTATTCGACGCCGACCGCCTGGCCTTCCGCGAAGTGCTGCGTGACCTGCATGAACGGGTCGGCACCGATTCGTCGCTGCCGGCGGTGAAGCTGCACCAGCGCATCGGTGAGGACCTGGAGGCGCTTGATGAGATCGAGCGCAACTACAACCAGGAACTGACCCGCATCTTCAGCCGCTTCGAGCGCACCCGCGCCATCGAACTGAAGCGTGAGAAGTGGGACGACTACATCGCCCACCTGCACAAGGACTACAGCCGCGAAGCGATCCTGCGCGACTATGGCGTGATCGAGCCGTACCCGATGTCGATGAAGGACAGCGACCGCGAGATCTTCGGCCGCGACCTGCCGGCCAAGACCGTTGTGCTCACCTTCGACGATGGCCCGCACAAGGCCTACACCGATGAAGTGGTGGCCATCCTCAAGCGCTACGATGTGCCGGGCGTGTTCTTCGAAGTGGGCCGCAACCTCGGCAAGGTCGAGGCCGACGGCAAGGTCAGCCTCGGCCCGATGGCGAAGATCAGCCGCAACCTGATGGAAGAGGGCTATGCGGTCGGCAATCACAGCCTGACCCACGCCCAGCTGTCGCGCACCACCGGTGACGCGCTGCGCCAGCAGGTGCTGGACACCGACACGCTGCTGAAGGATGTCGACAGCAAGCGCGCGCCGCTGTTCCGCTTCCCCTATGGCGCACGCAATGCCGAAGGCCTGCAGCTGCTCAACGAAGCCGGGCTGAAGTCGATCATGTGGAACATCGACTCGATGGACTGGGCCGACCCGGTGCCGGAATCGATCGTGCAGCGCGTGCTCGACCAGGTGAACAAGGAACAGCGCGGCATCATCCTGTTCCACGACATTCACGATCGTGCGGTGAAGGCGCTGCCGCAGATCCTCGACCGGCTGATCGCCGATGGCTACCAGTTCGCTGGCTGGAACGGCCGCGACTTCACGGTCGCCCGTGCGCGCAAGGGCGCGACCAACGATGCCACCGTCACCACCGGCTACGAGAAGTCCTGGGCGATCGTGGTCGGCATCGACAACTACGCCAAGTGGCCGAAGCTGGAGTACGCCAGCCAGGATGCGCAGGCGGTGGCCGATACCCTGACCGGGCAGTTCGGCTTCCCGTCCTCGCAGGTGATCGTGCTGAAGAACGAGCAGGCCACGCGCAACAACATCCTGGCTGCCTTCCACGACCGCCTGGCCGATGACCGCACTGGCAAGAACGATCGCGTGTTCGTGTTCTTCGCCGGCCATGGCGCGACCCGCCAGCTCGCCTCCGGGCGCGACCTCGGCTACATCATCCCGGTCGATTCGGACCCGAAGGAATTCGCTACCGACGCCATCGCGATGACCGACATCCAGAACATCGCCGAGAGCATGCAGGCCAAGCACGTGATGTTCGTGATGGATGCCTGCTACAGCGGCCTGGGCCTGACCCGTGGCGGTCCATCGTCGTCGTCGTTCCTGCGCGAGAACGCGCGGCGCAGCGCGCGGCAGATGCTGACCGCCGGCGGTGCCGACCAGCAGGTGGCCGACGCCGGTCCGAACGGCCACTCGGTGTTCACCTGGGTGCTGCTGCAGGCATTGGCCGGCAAGGGCGACCTCAACGGCGATGGGCTGATCACCGGTACCGAACTGGCCGCCTACGTTGCGCCGGCCGTCTCAGCCGTTTCACACCAGACCCCGGCCTTCGGCAGCCTGCCCGGTTCGCAGGGCGGCGAGTTCGTGTTCCAGGTGCCGGACAGCCAGGAGTTCCTCAATGCCGATACGCGCCAGTTGACCGCCGATGCGATCGCACTGAACAACAAGGTTGAAGCCGCCAGCGAAGCCAAGGGCAGCCAGGCGCCGGTGACGGTGGCTGACCTGCAGGGCGGCAAGGCCAAGCTGGTGGTGCCCACTGCGGGCCCGGCGTCGGATCGCCAGCGCGCGCAGCAGGCCAATGACCGCGGCCTGCAGCTGTACCGCGAGAAGCAGTACGACGAGGCGGTGGCGCAGTTCACCGAGGCACTGAAGCTGCGTCCGGACTTCGCCCAGGCCGCCAACAACCTCGGCTTCGTCTACTACCGCCAGCAGCGCTATGCCGAAGCGGCGCGCTGGCTGGAGAACACGCTGAAGATCGACCCCTCGCGTGCAGTGGCCTATCTCAACCTGGGTGATGCCTACTTCAACGCCGGCGACAAGGCCAAGGCCAAGCAGGCCTACACCACCTACCTGGCCTTGCAGCCGCAGGGCAGTGGCGCTGCACAGGCGCGCGCACAGCTGGAGAAGCTCTGAGCCATGAACGACGCGATCCGCACCGACACCATCGTCGCCATCGCCAGCGCCCCTGGCGCCGGCGGTGTCGGCCTGCTGCGCCTGTCCGGCCCGCGTGCTGCGGCCATCGCCAATGCACTGGGCGCACCTGCACTGCGTCCGCGCCACGCGCACTACGCGCGCCTGCGTGATGCCGACGGCGAGGTCATCGACGATGGCATCGTGCTGTGGTTCCCGGCACCGAACAGCTTCACCGGCGAGGAAGTGGTGGAACTGCAGGGCCATGGCAGCCCGGTGCTGCTGCAGCAGCTGGTCGCGCGCTGCATCGCGCTCGGCGCGCGCCAGGCGCGGCCGGGTGAGTTCAGTGAACGGGCATTCCTCAACGGCAAGCTCGACCTGGCCCAGGCCGAGGCCATCGCCGACCTGATCGCTGCGGGCGACAACCGCGCCGCGCGCGCGGCACGTCGCTCGCTGGATGGCGTGTTCTCGCGCCGCATCGACGCCGTGGTCGAGCAGCTGGTGCTGCTGCGCATCCACGTGGAAGCGGCCATCGATTTTGCCGACGAACCGCTGGATACGCTCGGTGGCGCTCAGGTGCGGCGTGGGCTGGAACAGGCGCGCAGCGATCTGGCCCTGCTGCGCCGCGATGCCGAACGCGGCCGTCGCCTGCGCGATGGCCTGCACGCGGTGCTGATCGGTCCGCCGAACGCCGGCAAGAGTTCACTGCTCAACGCGCTGGCCGGCAGCGAACGCGCCATCGTCACCGACATCGCCGGTACCACCCGCGACACCCTGCGCGAAACCATCCGCCTGGACGGCCTGGAGCTGACCCTGGTCGACACCGCCGGCCTGCGCGACGGCGGTGACGCCATCGAACGCGAAGGCATGCGCCGCGCCCGCGTGGAAATCGAGCGCACCGACCTGGCGCTGATCGTGCTGGATGCGCGCGATCCGGCGGCCGGCGAAGCAGCGCTGGGCGAGGCCGTGGCGGCGGTGCCGCACAAGGTCTACATCCACAACAAGTCGGACCTGCTGGAGGCGTTGCCAGCACTGGACGATCCGGACCGCGTGTTCGTCTCGGCTGCGACCGGCGCCGGGCTCGACGATCTGCACGCGCGTCTGCGTTCGATCGCTTCGGCCGGGGCAGGGGAGCAGGTGGACGGCGAGTTCTCCGCGCGCACGCGGCATGTGGATGCGATTGAACGCGCGCAGGAGCACGCGCAGCGCGCCGACGGCGAGCTGGCGCACGAGCACCTGGAGCTGGCCGCCGAGGAACTGCGGCTGGCGCATGACGCGCTGGGCGAGATCACCGGGCAGATGAGTGCCGATGACCTGCTGGGCAGGATCTTCTCCAGCTTCTGCATCGGCAAGTAAGCCTTGGTAGTGCCGGCCGCTGGCCGGCAACCCAGCCGAACGAGCTCCTCGGGATCGCTACGGGGTCGGATCCCCTGCGGGGATCCGACCCCAGATCCCCCACCTGTCACATTGCCGCCGCATACTGACGCCCATCACATACCGCTTGGGGAAGTCGCAGTGAAGTCGTGGGGTTGTGCGTTGCTGTTGTCGCTGGCCGTGGCACCATCGGTGGCCATGAGTGCTGAATCCTCCACCCCGGCCGCGCACAAGGTGTCGGTCTATGGCCATCGCGGGGCGAGCGCGTTGCTGCCCGAGCACACCCTGGCCGCCTATGCGCAGGCGATCGCCGATGGCGCCGACTACATCGAGCCGGACCTGGTGATGACCAGGGACGGAGTGATGGTCGCCCGCCACGAGAACGAGATCAGCGGCACCACTGATGTGGCCTCGCATCCCGAATTCGCCAGCCGCCGCACCAGCAAGGTCATCGACGGGCAGAAGGTGGACGGCTGGTTCACCGAAGACTTCACCCTGGCCGAGCTGAAGACCCTGTACGCGCGCGAGCGCCTGCCGGAACTGCGCAGCACCGCCTATGACGGCCAGTTCCGCATCGCCAGCCTGGACGAGATCCTCGCATTCCTTGTCCAGCAGGCCGGGCGTGCCAACCGTGGCATCGGCCTGGTGCCGGAGATCAAGCACCCGACCTACTTCCAGTCGATCGGCCTGCCGATGGAAGACAAGCTCCTGACCGCGCTGCGTGGCAATGCCTATACCAACGTCGGCCCGGTCACCATCCAGTCGTTCGAGACCGCCAACCTGCGCTACCTGCGCGGCAAGATCCCGCGCGGCAGCAACATCCGCCTGCTGCAACTGCTGTGGAAGGGCGACACCCAGCCGGCCGACATCGCCAAGGCCGGTGGCAAGCTGACCTACGCCCAGATGATGACGCCGGCAGGACTGAAGGACATCGCCAGCTACGCCGACAGCATCGGCCCGGAACTGCGCTCGATCATTCCGCTGGACGCCAAGGGCGCGCTGAGCACTCCGACCACGCTGGTACAGGACGCACATGCAGTGGGCCTGATGGTGATTCCGTACACCTTCCGTCCGGAGAACCACTTCCAGGCCAGCAACCTGCGCAAGGGCGCCGACAACGCGCGCAATGCCGAGGGTTCGATTGCCGAGATGCGTGCCTATCTGGCCACCGGCATCGATGCCTTCTTCACCGATGACCCGGCACTGGGCCGGCAGGCGGTGGATGGCATGGGCGCGGCGGGGAATGCGGCGAACTGACGGACTCTGGTAGGTGCCAACCTTGGTTGGCACACAACAACCGCCGACCAAGGTCGGGCACTACCGGATCATGAGGGTGCCGGCCAGCGGCCGGCACTACCGGGGCATTTTCAGCCGCGCGGCTCGTCTGGCCGGCGGAATGGAATCACCACGTAGTCCTGACCTTCGCGCGGCTGCCACAGCACCGGCACGCGCTGCGGTGACGGCGGTTCCAGCTCGTCGTCGGCCAGCGGTTCGGCCTCGTCTTCTTCGTCTTCCCAGCTGTAGCGCGGGCGCGGCGGCAGCGGGTCGGCGTTGCGGAACAGCAGCGCGGCGATGATGCCGGCGAAGGCGCCGCCCATGTGCGACTGCCAGGACACGCCGTCGGCGTGCGGCAGGATGGTCATCAGCATGCCGCCGTAGAACAGCATGCCGATCAGGCCGGTGGCAATCGCTGCACGGTCGCGGCGCAGCAGGCCCAGGCTCGCCAGCAGGAACATCAGGCCATGGGTGACGCCGCTGGCGCCCAGGTGCACGCTGCCCGGATTGCCCAGCATCCACGCACCGATGCCCGAGCCCAGCCACAGCAGGGGCAGGGCGCGCACGGTGGCTTTCGGGTAGACGCTGCCGGCCAGCGTGCCCAGGATCAGGATCGCGATGCTGTTGGCGGCGATGTGCTCGACCGAGGCATGCAGCATCGGGCCGCCGATCAGGCCAAGCAGGCCCTTGGCTTCCAGCGGCGCGACCGCCCACGGCCGCCAGTCGAAGGTGCCCTGCAGGGCGAACACGGCCACCAGCACCAGCACGGCGGCCAGGCTGACATTGAACGCCCGCAGGATGCGCGAGCGGTCATTGCGGGGGGCCGGCAGGTCGCCAGCGGGCAGGGGCGCGTTGTTGTCCATACCTCAGCAATGGCGGTGACTGGCGCGAAACCAAGGCCACCGCAACGGGAGAGTGGGTGCGGCCGGCGGGACAATCCCGCCGGCCGGCCATGATCAGGTGTGGCCGGAGCCTTCCTTCGGCGGGTACTTCAGGCTCAGTACCACGGTGGCGGCGATGATCACCGCGACCACGCCCAGCGACACCGGGGTCGGGATCTTGAACAGGTCGATGATCATCATCTTGATGCCGATGAAGCCCAGCACCAGCGCCAGGCCATACGGCAGCAGGTGGAAGCGGTCGGCCATGCCGGCCAGCAGGAAGAACATCGCGCGCAGGCCCAGTACCGCGAATACGTTGGAGGTGAGCACGATGAACGGGTCGGTGGTGATCGCGAAAATCGCCGGGATGCTGTCCACGGCGAAGATCACGTCGGTGACCGCGATCAGGATCAGCACCGCGAACAGCGGGGTGAACCAGCGCACGCCGTCGCGCTTCACGCTCAGTGCGTTGCCGGCATAGTCCGGCAGCAGGCGCAGGTGCTTGCGCATCCAGCGCAGGGCGGGATTGGTCTCCAGGTCCGGCTCCTGGCCGGCGGCGAACCACATCTTCCAGCCGGTGAACAGCAGGAAGGCACCGAACACGTAAAGCAGCCAATGGAACTGGCTGATCAGCACGCTGCCAGCGAAGATCATGATCGTACGCAGCACGATCGCGCCCAGGATGCCGATGATCAGCACCTTCTGGCGCTGCTCCTCCGGCACCGCGAAGTAGCTCATGATCATCAGGAACACAAAGATGTTGTCGACCGCCAGCGCCTTCTCGACCAAGTAGCCGGTCAGGAACTCGAGGCCGACCTTGTTGGCCACCACCTGGCCGGCGGTCTCATTCAGGTAGTACCAGAGGCCCGCATTGAACAGCAGGGCCAGCGCGACCCAGCCGATGGACCACCACAGGGCCTCCTTGAAGGTGACCTTGTGCGGTCCACCATGGCGCATCAACACGAGGTCGACCAGCAGGGCGATGACCACCACCGCTGCGAAGCCGCCCCACAACCACACGTTACCGATCGTCTGCATTGGGAATGTCCGTTGGAAAGATGAATGCCAGGCCGGACGGCGAGGATCTGCAACGGAGGATCGGGAGGGGGATCCAGGGACAGAGCTTCGCCAGTACGGCGAAGGTCTCGCTCGCAGTTCCAGTCGGCTGGAACTGCCGTTGCACCGGAGCCTGCGGGCTCGAAATGACGGCGACAACGTCTGGGAGCTACTCCCCTTCTGGCGCCGATTCTGCCGTCTGGCCCCGCCGCCGTCAAATGGGGGGGCCAGGGGTCGGATCCTCAAAGGGGCTCCGACCCCATTGTCGCCACACTGGGGTCAGAGCCCCTGCGGGGATCCGACCCCCGGCGCCCGGTTTACAATGGGTGGATGAATACCCCCCTTCCGATTGTCCGCCTCAAGAATGCGTGGCGTTCCAGCCACCCGTGGATCTTCCAGAAACTGGTCGAGAAACCGACCGTCCGGCCCAAGCCCGGTTCCATCGTCGACGTGGTCGGCATCGATGGCGAGTTCATTGGCCGCGGGTTCTACAACGGGCACTCGCGCATCGCCGTGCGCATCCTCGAAAACGACCAGAACGTGCCGGTCGATGCCGGCTGGTTCTCGCGCAAGATCGCCCAGGCGGTGTCGCTGCGCCGTGAGGTGCTGAAGCTCGACGCGGTCTCCGACGCCTGGCGCGTGGTGCACAGCGAAGGCGACGGCCTGTCCGGCCTGGTGGTGGATCGCTACGGCGACCTGGTGGTGGTCGAGTTCTTCGCCGCCGGCATGTTCCGCCACCGCGAATGGATCTACGACGCCCTGCGCGAGCAGTTCCCGGGCTGCCGTTTCCACAGCTTCGCCGACGAACACGTGCAGAAGCAGGAGAGCTTCGACTTCCACGGCAACACCACCACCGAGGCGTCGGTGATCACCGAGTACGGCATCAAGTTCCGCGCCGACCCGGCCGGCGCGCACAAGACCGGCTTCTTCGCCGACCAGCGCGAGAACCGCGAGTGGCTGAGCCAGCAGGTGGAAGGCAAGAGCGTGCTGGACCTGTGCTGCAATACCGGCGGTTTCGCCGTGTATGCCGCTGCGCGTGGCGCTTCGGAAGTGGTCGGCATCGACATCGATGAGGACGTCATCCAGATCGCCAAGGGCAATTCGCGCCTGAACAACGTGCGCCCGAAGTTCATCCAGTCCGACATCTTCCCGTGGCTGCGCGACGCCGCCAACCGCGGCGAGCAGTACGACGTGGTGATCCTGGATCCAGCGAAGATGACCCGCGACCGCGACCAGGTCATCACCGCGCTGAAGAAATACCTGGACATGAACAAGCTGGCGCTGGGCGTGGTCAAGCCGGGCGGCCTGTTCGCCACGTTCTCCTGCACCGGCCTGGTGGCCGAGGACCAGTTCCTCGACATGCTGCGCCGCGCGGCGTATTTCTCCGGCCGCACGATCCAGATCCTGAAGGTCGCTGGCGCCGGTCCGGACCATCCGTTCATGGCCCACGTGCAGGAATCGCGTTACCTGAAGGCCGTGTTCTGCCGCGTGGTCGACTGACCGCGGGACGATGTAGAGGCGAGCCGCGCCACCTGATCCTGGGGGCGCCATTGTTTCGAACGCATCGCAATGCGCGGGAAGCTGGCCGCTGGGCCGTGAATACGATTCATGCTCGACTCGCGGTGCCTGGCAGCCGAGCGTGAGCTCGACTCTACAAATCTGCTGGCTGCAGCGCTATGGTCGGGCTCTTCCCATTGCCGGTGAGAGCCCATGCCATCGTTGCGCCACCTGTCCGTCGTGCTTGCCCTGGCGCTGTGTGCGCCGCTGTCGGCTCATGCCATCGAGTTCAGCGCACAGGAACTGGCCCGCGCCAAGGCGCTGCAGCAGCGCCTGGTCACGCTCGACAGCCACCTGGATACGCCGGCCAATTTCGGCCGGACCGGCTTCGACATCGAGCAGCGCCACGACCGCAACGCACTCTCGCAAGTGGACTACCCGCGCATGGTCGAGGGCGCGCTGGACGGTGGCTTCTGGGCGATCTACACCGATCAGGGCGACCGCAGCCCAGCCGCGCACCTCGCCGAGCGTGACCATGGCCTGCAGCGGCTGCTGGAGATCCGCGAAATGCTGGCCGCCAATCCCGAGCGTTTCGCGCTGGCATTGACCGCCGATGACGCGGCACGGATCAAGGCCGCCGGCAAGCGCGTGGTCTACATCAGCATGGAAAACGCCAGCCCGCTGGTGGAAGACCCCAGCCTGCTCTCGTTCTACCACCGTGCCGGCCTGCGCCTGCTCAGTACCGTGCACTTCGCCAACAACGAGTTCGCCGATTCGGCCACCGACCCCAAGGGAGCGGAATGGAAAGGCCTGAGCCCGGCCGGCAAGGTCCTGGTGCAGCAGGCGGTGAAGCTGGGCATCGTGATCGACCAGTCGCATGCGTCCGACGCGGTGTTCGATGACCTGCTGGCAATGATGCCGGTGCCGTTCGTGCTGTCGCACAGCTCAGCCAAGGCGGTCTACGACCACCCGCGCAATCTTGATGATGCGCGCCTGCGCAAGCTGGCCAAGGCCGGCGGCGTGATCCAGGTGAACGCCTATGGTGGCTACCTGATCGACACCGCAAAGACGCCCGAGCGCAAGCAGGCCGAGGAAGCGCTGAGCAAGCAGCTGGGTGGCTGGGAAGGCATGGGCATCGAGCAGGGTGTCGCCCTGCTGAAGGCCGAACAGGTGCTGGACCACGAGCACCCGGTGCGCCATGCCAGCCTCGACGACTTCTTCGCCCACTTTGAGCACATCCTCAAGGTGGTCGGCCCCGAGCACGTGGGCATCGGCCTGGACTGGGATGGCGGCGGCGGCCTGAGCGACCTGCCCGATGTCAGCCAGCTGCCGAAGATCACCGCGTGGCTGCTGCGCAAGGGTTACACCGAGCAGCAGATTGCCGGCATCTGGGGCGGCAACCTGCTGCGGGTGATGCGCCAGGCGCAGGACTACGCGGCAAAGCAGGGCGGTTGACCGCCCTGCGGTAGTGCCGGCCGCTGGCCGGCATTGCCCGTATCAACAGGATGAGAGGTGCCGGCCAGCGGCCGGCACTACCGGTGATCCGGTTATTTCGCGATCAGCGCGTGGCGACGGCTGTACAGGAAGTACAGCACCAGGCCGGCCACGTTCCACAGCAGGAAATACAGCTGGGTGGTGTGCGGCAGGCTGAGGAACAGGTAGATGCAGCCCAGTGCGGCCAGCGGGCCGACCACGAAGGCCAGCGGCGTGCGGAACGTGCGCTCGCGGTTCGGCTCGCGCAGGCGCAGCACCACCAGGCAGATGCCGACGGCGGTGAACGCGGCCAGGGTACCGGCGTTGGCCAGCGCGGCAATCTCGTCCAGGCGCGCCACACCGGCCAGCGCCGACACCACCACTGCGGTGAACAGCGTGGTCGCCACCGGCGTGCCGGTGCGCGCGTTGACCTTGGACAGGCCACGCGGCAGCAGGCCATCACGGCTCATCACGAAGAAGATGCGGCTCTGGCCGTACAGGAAGGCCAGCAGCACGGTCGGCAGGGCGATGATCGCGATCACGCCGATCACCATCGCCGCGGTCGGATGGCCCAGCTGGCGCATGATCAGCGCCAGCGGCTCGGCGCTGTGGCCAAACACGGCGTAGCTCATCGCACCCACGGCGGCCAGCGCCACCAGCACGTAGACGATGGTGCAGCCGATCATCGAACCGATGATGCCGATCGACAGGTCGCGGCCCGGGTTCTTGGTTTCCTCCGCAGCGGTGGAGATCGCATCGAAGCCGTAGAAGGCGAAGAAGATGATCGCCGCCGCCGCCATCACGCCGTGCTCGACGCCATCGGGGCCCATCGACTTGGCGAAGCCATACGGCATGAACGGCTGCAGGTTGGCGCTGTCGAAGGCGGGCAGGGCCACGGCGACGAAGATGGCCAGCGCGATCAGCTTGAACACCACCAGGATGGCGTTGAGGGTGGCGCTTTCCTTGGTGCCGGCCATCAGCATGCCGGCCACCAGCCAGGTGATGATGATCGCCGGCAAGTTGATCATGCCGCCTTCCACGTGCGGGCCTGCCGCCAGCCAGGCCGGCAGGTGCACGTTCCAGCCGAACTGGGTGTGCACCCATTCGAGGAAGCCGACGAAGTAGCCGGACCAGCCCACCGCCACCGTACTCACCACCAGCGAGTACTCCAGGATCAAGCTCCAGCCCACCACCCAGGCAAACACCTCGCCCAGTGCACTGTAGCTGTAGGTGTAGGCACTGCCGGCGGCCGGCATCATCGTCGACAGCTCGGCGTAGGACAGCGCCGCACAGGCGCAGACCGCACCGGCGATGGCGAAGGAGATCAGCACGGCCGGGCCGGCCAGGTTGGCACCGACGCCGATCAGTGTGTAGATGCCGGTACCGACGATGGCGCCAATACCCAGCGCGATCAGGTGCGGCCAGCTGAGCGTCGGGATCAGACGCCTGCCGGCTTCGTGGACGGTGACGGAATCTAGGGACTTGCGCCGGAACAGGGACATGCAGGCCTCGGAAGGGGTGACTAAGAACGACAAGTTCCCGAGTGTGACCGAACGCAGCGCAGCATTACCACTGACGGGGGTCATGCATGGCGGGGCGCGCGCTGCACCCCGGCCACGCTGCCGGAATCGGCACAAATGCTGGCAGGGTTCGAAATGATTCGATCCCTCAAGGCGAGCCCGGAGGCGATTGAAGTACGAGAGCAGGGGCCAGATCGATGCTGACCCGCTGCGGATCGATCACCGGCGCCGCACCTTGGGTTCTCAACTGGGCCACCAGCACTTCGAAGCCATGCGCGCGGCCGAACGCGTGCTCGTCCAGGGTCAACGGCAGCAGCTGCAGGAAGTCGAATCGTCCCGATGGCAGTTGCTGGGGTCCCGGAAAGTGCAATGACGGCACGAAGACGGCCGCCTGCAGCATGCTCCCTGCGTGATCCACCGGCCCCCCAGCTTCAGCCGGTCCCATGGCGCCAACGGATTGCCGGGCATGCGTGAGTGGCACAGCAGCAGGTGGTACGCGGTGAACCAGCGCAAGGTGGTCAGCGCCCACGTCGCATCTTCCTGCGTCTCAAGCATCAGTTCGATTCCCCACCCCGAGTCTCCATCTTCGTGCCGCCCTTCCCAGGGGTTGGACAGGCCGGTGCTGACATAGATCCAGTGCCGTCGATCACCGTGCGGAGGGCACGCATTGACGCCGACATGCAGCCAGCGCGGGTCGATCTGCTCCTGCTTGAAGACGTTGCGCAGCAGATCCATGTCGAGGGGGTAGATCCCCGGTCCGGTATCGCCGAACAACCGCCGGTACAGCGTCTCCTCCCGATACTCCCAGCTGCGCTCCAGCAGGGTGTCGTCGTCGATGGTGCTCACTCAGCCACCCTGCCGGGCCAGCGGCAGCCGTCTTCCTGCCAGGCTTCGGGGTCGTCGTGGAAGGTGGTGCTGCGGCCATCGCGGGCGCGTTCGTAACGCAGATCCAGCACCAGGGCACCCTGCGTGCTCAGCAGGTAGCGGCCGTTGAGGCGTCCGTCGATGCGTTCTTCCCAGACGCTGTCGAACTGGTACGGGCGATCTTCGGCCAGCACCGTGGTCTCCATCGAGATCCGGTGCAGGGGCAGGCGCTCGCGCTGCCCGGCGTAGCGCACATCGGCCCGGCCGTCTTTCAGCCAGCGCCATTCCAGGTGGATGCTGTCATTGCGACCGCCGCTCAGGCAGCGATGGTCCTGCACGGTGGTGCCAGAGGCGGTGCCGGCGAGCAGTAGTGCGACCGCGGTTGCCAGCCAGGCCTTCATCCGTTCAACCCCAACCGGATGCCGAACCCGACAAGGAACAGGCCGGCCACGCGGCGCAGCGCATCGCTGATGCGCGGATGCTGGATCAGGCGGCGACGGGCCAGGTTGCCCACGCCGATCAGCATCGAGCAGTAGGCGATGCTGACCACCAGGATGATGCCGGCCAGGGCCGCGAAGGTGGCGATGCCCTGGTGCGCCTTCGGATCGATGAACAGCGGCAGGAAGGCCATGTAGAACAGGATCGCCTTCGGGTTGAGCAGGCTGACCAGGATCGCCTGCTGGAAGTAGCGGCCCGGCTGCATGCGGATCGGACCAGCATCACCGCCCTCGTGCTTCGGCGTGCGCAGCAGGCTGATGCCCACCCATACCAGGTAGGCCGCACCCAGGTACTGCACAGCGTGGAAGACCAAGGGGTTGGCCTTCAGCAGTGCGGCGACACCGGCCAGCGCCAGCCACATCAGGATCTGGTCACCCACCAGCAGGCCGGCCAGTGCGGTGTAGCCGCCGCGCACGCCGCCCCGACCGGTGGCGGTCAGCAGGGTGAAGGTGCCGGGGCCGGGCAGGGCGAGAAACACCAGCACAGCGACCAGAAACGTCCACAGGTCCTGGATGCCCATCCACGGCATGGCGGTGTTCTCTCTTACGGGGGGCCGCCATTGTCGGCCAGCACCGGGGTGGGCGACAGGGGGCGGGGAAGTCCATCGGGCATGCCAGACAGCAGCGGTTGCAGGTGCTGGCGCAGCTGCGCGTGCAGTTGCCGTACCGCGGGCGAGAACTGCTTGCGGTGCGGGCATACCAGCTGCAACGGAATGCTGCTGCCAACACCGTCGAGCAGCAGCTGCAGGCGCCCGGCCAGCACGTCCTCGCGCAGGTCCAGCCAGGACTTGTAGGTGATGCCTTCGCCGGTCACCGCCCAGCGCCGCACCACGTCGGCGTCGTCGCAGACCAGCGGGCCGCGCACCGGGATCACCGTGCGGCGCCCGTCGACCTCGAACGACCAGCGATCGTAGGCGCGGCCACTGAGCTGGTAGACCAGGCAATCGTGCTCACGCAGTTCGTCCAGGCGCACCGGCGTGCCCCGTCGCTGCAGGTAATCGGGCGAAGCCGCGAGCACACGACGGTTGCCTTCGAGCAGGGGCAGGGCCACGTAGCTGGCGTCGTCGAAGTGGCCGATGCGGATGGCCACGTCGACCGGATCGCGGAACACGTCGGCCACTTCATCGGACAGCCGCAGGTGCAGGCGCAGCCGTGGATGCGCGGCTCGGAACGCGGTCAGCCACGGCAGCAGCAGGTTGCGACCGAAATCCGACGGTGCCGACAGCTGCAGCGTGCCGTGCAGTTCGGCGTCCTCGCCCTGTACGCGGGCCCGCCCTTCGCGCAGGGTAGCCAGTACCTCCTGCGCATACGGCAGGTACAGCGCGCCCTCGCCGGTCAGACGCAGGCTGCGGGTGGTGCGCACGAACAGGCGCAGGTCCAGTTCGCGTTCCAGCCGCGCCACGGCAGCAGCGACCTGGCCGGGTAACAGATCGGCCTCGCGGGCCGCCTGCGAGAAGCTGCCCAGTGCGGCCGTGCGGACGAACAACTGCAGGTCGTCGAAGCGGATCATCTTCATTGCCGGAGTGAAAGTGCTGCCCGATTCTGCGCCTTTCTGAGCGACCGTGCGCGGCGCAACCTGTGCACTCCTTCCCCACCGGACCGCTGCCATGCGCGCCATTGCCTACACCCACGCCGGCCTGCCGATCGATGATGCCCAGGCCCTGATCGACATCGAACTGGAGCTGCCGCAGCCCGGCCCGCGTGACCTGCGCGTGGCGGTACGCGCGGTGGCGGTGAACCCGGTCGACACCAAGGTCCGTCGCGGCGTGGCCACCGATGGCCCGCGCGTGCTGGGCTGGGATGCGGTCGGCATCGTCGACGCGGTGGGCAGCGAAGTCACCCTGTTCCAGCCTGGCGACGCGGTCTACTACGCCGGCGTGATCGACCGCCCGGGCAGCAATGCCGAGTACCAGCTGGTGGACGAGCGCAGCGTCGGCCGCAAGCCGGCCAGCCTCGATGATGCCGCCGCCGCCGCGCTGCCACTGACTGCAATCACCGCCTGGGAGCTGCTGTTCGACCGCCTGCGCATCCCCGAGGGCGGTGGCGAAGGCCAGACCCTGCTGGTGATCGGTGCTGCTGGCGGTGTCGGTTCGATCCTGGTGCAGCTGGCGCGGAAGCTGACCAGGCTGACCGTGATCGGCACCGCCTCGCGTCCGGATACCCAGGACTGGGCGTACGCAATGGGCGCACACCACGTGATCGACCACAGCCTGCCGCTGGCCGAGGGACTGGCACGGCTGGGCATCAGCGAGGTGCAGCACGTGGCCAGCCTGACCCACTCCGAGCAGCACTACGCGCAGATCGTGGAGCTGCTGGCGCCGCAGGGCCAGTTCGGCCTGATCGACGATCCGGGCCAGGTGGACGTGATGGCGCTCAAGCGAAAGGCACTGTCGCTGCACTGGGAGTCGATGTTCACCCGCCCGCTGTACAAGACCGCGGACATGCAGCGCCAGCACGACCTGCTGAACCGGGTGGCCGAGCTGATCGATGCCGGCGTGCTGCAGACAACGCTGGGCGAGCATTTCGGGCGCATCGACGCGGCCAACCTGCGGCGCGCGCATGCGCTGCTGGAGAGTCACCGCGCCAAGGGCAAGATCGTGCTGGAAGGCTGGTAACGCTGGTTGTTCCCGCGTCCTCGGGGTCAGATCCCTTTCCCGTTGGGAAAGGGATCTGACCCCTGCCTCAGGCCACGCCGTTGTCGACGTGTTCGGCAAAACCGGGCTGCTGGCGCAGGCGTTCGAACCACGCCGCGAGGTGTGGCAGCGCGGGCTTGTGGCCGGGCGTGCTGCGCCAGCGCTGGGTCGACAGCCCCAGCACGATATCGGCGAGGGTAAAGGTGTCGCCCGCCACATAGCCGTCGGAAGCGGCCAGCTGTGCATCAAGCACCCCCATCAACCGGTTCCACTGCGCCAGGCTGGCCTCGGCGCGGGCATCGTCCGGGTAGTCCGGATGCTGGCGCACGCGCGCCATGAACACATGGCGCCAGGCGCTGTTGAGGTCGCTGGACTGCCAGTCCATCCACTGCTCCACCCGGGCCCGGGCCTGCGCTGCTGCGGGCAGCAGGTCGTCACGGCCGGCGCGGTCGGCCAGGTAGCGGCAGATGCTGTTGGATTCCCACAGCACGAAGTCGCCATCGCGCAGCACCGGTACCTGCCGATTCGGATTCAGTGCGGCCAGCAGGTCCGCGGATGGCGCAGGCTCGTGGCGCAGGGGCAGATCCAGCCCCGCGCACAGCCACAGCACCTTGCGCACGTTGATGGAGGTGGGCTTTCCGTACAGAGCGAGCATGGTTCTGGCGCAGCAGCTGAGACTCCGCCAGCCTACACTTGCCCCATGCAAACCGAATATCTGCTCATTGGCGGCCTTCTATTGGCCGTGCTCATCCTGCAGCTTGTCGCCCTGCTGCGCCGCCCGCCGCACGACCGCCTCGAACAGGCGGTGCGTGAGGAGGCGCGCGCCGGGCGCAGCGAGCTGCGCGAACAGCTCGATGGCTTTGCCCGCGCGCTGACCGATCTGTCCACCCGCACCGACCAGCGCCTGGACCTGCTGCGCGAGGCGCTGGGCGAGGACGCCCGCAAGGCGCGTGCCGAGGCGGCGGAGAGCCAGCAGCGTGGCGCCGCACTCATGGGGCAGCGCCTGCAGGAACTGCGCGGCCAGCTGGAAACCTTCGGCCAGCAGCAGGAAGCGCGCATCCACGCCTTCGGCCAGCAGCTGCAGGAACTCACCGGGCGGACCGATACCCAGCTGGGCGCGCTGCGCCAGACCCTGGTGGACGATGCGCGCAAGGGTCGTGAGGAAGGTGCGCAGTCGCAGCAGCGCCTGACCGAAAGCCTTGGCCTGCGCCTGCAGGAACTGACCCAGCGCAACGAACAGCGCATCGCCGAGATGCGCGCCACGCTGGAAGAGCAGCTGCGCGCGCTGCAGAACGACAATGCGCAGAAGCTGGAGCAGATGCGCCACACCGTGGACGAAAAGCTGCAGTCGACGCTGGAAACACGCCTGGGCAACTCCTTCAAGCTGGTTTCCGAGCGCCTGGAACAGGTGCAGCGCGGTCTTGGCGAGATGCAGCAGCTGGCCACCGGCGTTGGCGATCTCAAGCGTGTGCTGACCAACGTCAAGAACCGTGGCAGCTGGGGCGAAGTACAGCTGGAGAACATCCTCGAACAGACGCTCACCCAGGAACAGTACGCGCGGGCAGTGAAGGTACGCCCGGACAGTGGCGAGATGGTCGATATCGCGGTGCGCCTGCCGGGCCGCAGCAGCGACGACACGCCGGTGTGGCTGCCGATCGACTCCAAGTTCCCGCGCGAGGACTACGAGCGCCTGCTCGACGCGCAGGAACAGGGTGACGCCGAGGGCGTGCGCCTGCAGGGCATCCAGCTCGAACGCGCGGTGCGCGTGCAGGCCAAGTCGATCTGCGACAAGTACATCGCGCCGCCGCACACCACCGACTTCGCGGTGATGTTCCTGCCAACCGAAGGCCTGTATGCCGAAGTGATCCGGCGCCCGGGCCTGGTCGACCTGTTGCAGCGCGAGCACCGCGTGGTGGTGGCTGGACCGACTACGGTCACCGCGCTGCTCAACAGCCTGCAGATGGGCTTCCGCACGCTGGCCATCGAGCAGCGTTCCAGCGAGGTGTGGAGCCTGCTGGGTGCGGTGAAGAGCGAGTTCGGCAAGTTCGCCGGCATTCTCGAGAAGGCCGAGAAGCAGATCACCACGGTCGGCCGCAGCATCGGCGAAGCCAGCCGCAAGACGCGCACCATCGAGCGGCGCCTGCGCGGCGTGGAGTCGCTGGCGTCAGAGCAGGCGCAATCCCTGCTGGGCGGCCTGGCCGATGCTGATGCCACGGCCGAGGACGAAGGCAACGAAGGCGACGACGGCGACGAAGCCTGAGCTACGTCGACACGCCGCCTGCATGGTCGATGCGTATGCTGGCGGCCTGTCCTACTGGATCAGGTAACGCCATGCGCCTGCGCCTCTGCACCAGTCTCATCCTGACCGCGCTGCTTGTCGCCTGCAGCAGCGCACCGCCGGCTGCCAATCCGGCGGCGGCACCCGCCGCAGCCACCAGCCCCGAAGCAGCCGAGGCCTACCGCGAAGCGCGCGATGTGGACTGCCAGGCCGCTGGCGGCACCCTGCAGCGGCTGGGCCGGCTGCAGCGCGAACAGTGCGTGATTCCCTACGCCGATGCGGGCAAGGCCTGCAGCCGCAAGAGCGACTGCACGGGCCAGTGCCTTGCCGGCGGCGAAGTGGCGGTTGGCAGCCCCGCCACCGGCACCTGCCAGCGCGATGCCCGCCAGAACTTCGGCTGCCGCCAGCGCATTGATGAGGGCAAGGCGCAGGGCATGATCTGCGTGGACTGATCGTAGTGCTGGCAGCCTCATGAACCCTTGCGAACGATCGCACGATTGCCGGCCAGCGGCCGGCACGACCGACATCGCGCGGCGCTATGCTGGTGGGCCATTCCCCGCTGTTGCCGGAGCCCCCGCGTGAGCACTTCGATCCAGGACATTTCCCTCACCACCATCGACGGCCAGCCGTCCTCGCTTGCCGACTACCAGGGCAAGGTACTGCTGCTGGTCAACGTCGCCTCCAAGTGCGGCTTGACCCCGCAGTACGAAGGCCTGCAGGCGCTGTATGCGGAAAAGCACGCACAGGGCCTGGAAGTGCTGGGCTTCCCGGCCAACAACTTCCTCGGCCAGGAGCCGGGCAGCGAAGCGGAGATCCACCAGTTCTGCCAGCTCACCTACGATGTCAGTTTCCCGATGTTCTCCAAGATCAGCGTGGCCGGTGACGACACCCACCCGCTGTACCAGCAGCTGACCGCTGCGCAGCCGCAGTCGATCGGCGAAGGCCCGCTGCGCGAGCGCCTGGCCAGCAAGGAGATTCCGATCCACGCCGCGCCGGCGGTGCTGTGGAACTTCGAGAAGTTCCTGGTCGGCCGCGACGGCAAGGTCATCGCCCGCTTCGCCCCGGACGTGGCGGCTGACGACGCGCGCCTGCGCGAAGCCATCGAAGCCGCGCTGGCTGCCTGATCGGCCGGGGTCGGATCCCTTTCCACGTGAAAGGGCTCCGACCCCACCCACGGCGCCAAAGAAAAACCCCGCCGAGGCGGGGTTTTTCATGCGTCGCTGACAGGACTCAGTGCGTCCACTGCGGCATCGGCATCGCATCGACCGGGATCGGCGAATTGGCGTCGTCGTGGCCGCGCTCGCGCTTGCTGCGCAGATCGTTCTCGATCTGGTAGTTGCGACGCTGCATCCATGCATCGCGCACCAGCGAGTACTCGTCCACGGCAGTGTCACGCAGGTCGTCGATCGCCAGCAGCTGCGCGCGGGTATCGACCAGCTGCAGGCCCTGCAGGCCGATGCGGACCTTGTCCTCTTCGATACGGCGGATCGGCGACAGCGGAATGTCGCCGGCCAGGCCGAACACGTCGCGCACGGTACGCGGGCCGAAGAACGGCAGTTCCACGTAGCGCGAACGACGCCAGCCCCAGGCACCCAGGGTCTGGCCGAAGTCCTCATTGCGGCGCGGCACCATCGCCTTGCTGGCCGGATCGAACAGGCCACCGATGCCCAGCGTGCTGTTCATCAGGAAGCGGCCGAGGCTGTCCCATGCATCGGCACCGCGGCCCTGCAGCAGCTGGTTGGTGATGGTCACCGGCGCGCGCAGGTTGCTGAAGAAGTTGCTGACGCCGGTGCGGGCGAAGCGCGGCACCACGTGGGTATAGGCGGTGGCCAGCGGACGCGCGACGCCGCGGTCGACCGCGTTGTTGAACTTGTGCACCTTGCGGTTGAACGGTTCCCACGGATCGTAGGCCGCTGCGTTGGTGGTGTTGCCGGCACCGCCATAGAGGGCATCGAAGTCGTCATCCCCACCGGGCGCGGTGGCGGCTGAGGTCTTCGCCGCGCTGCCGTCGCCGCTGTCGGTGGGCGCAGCCGGCGACGATGCGGCAGCAGCCGGCGGATTGGCCACCGGCGCGACCGGAGCAGCGTCAGCCGTGCCGGCATCGGTGGCCGCGACGGCGGGCGAGGTGGAAGAACTGGCCGGGACCACGGTGCTGGCTGCCGGTGCATCGCTGCGCGCGGGCTTGCCGGCACAGGCGGTGAGGGCGGTGGCCAGGACGATCAGGGGGAGAGTGCGCACGACGTTCATGTCAGCTCGCAGCAGAAGTAGCGTTGAAATCCAGGTTGGGCGACAGCCGGTAGGCCGCGCTCAGTTCGTTGTAGCCAGCCGGCGCGCCGGTGATCACCAGCGGATGGCCGGCCTTGCGCGCACGTGCCGCCAGCTCGGCCAGCAGGGCCAGGCCGGCGCTGTCCACGCGTTCGACCTCAGCCAGATCCAGCCGTGCCAGCTTTGCCGGCAGGGCCTGCAGCTGCGGCCATAGCGCGATCACCGCAGCGCGGTCGAGCACCCCGCGCAGGCGCAGGGTGTCGCCTTCCAGCAGCGCCAGTGCGTTACTTGCCATTGCCCGCGGGCCCGGCCTGCATGCTGCCGCTGTGCAGCTCGCTGGCCACCTGCTTGATGCCCTTCTGGCGCAGCGGGGTGTCGAACTGGTTGCGGAACGTCTGCACGTAGGAGATGCCTTCGATGTTGACGTCGAAGATCTTCCACTGGCCGTTCACGTTGCGCATCCAGTACTCGACCGGGGTCGGCTCGCTGCCGGCACGCACCAGCTCGGTGCTCACGCGCACGCCGCGGTTGCCCGGCAGCGGGCTTTCACCCTTCAGGCGGAAGCTCGGCTTGCCCTGGATGTTGAGCAGGGTCGAACCGTAGCGCTGCATGAGGCTGTCGGCCATGGCATCGGCGAACAGCTTGATGTCGGCATCCGAGGCACCACGGGCGTGCGGGCCCAGCACCAGGCGCGCGGCATAGTCGCGGTCGAAGGTGCGGTTCAGTTCGCTGTCAATGTAGTTGCGCAGGCTGGCCGGGTTGCTGCCGAATTCGCTCCTTCGCTGCTGCAGGGTGGTAAGGATGCGCGTGCTGGCATCGATCACCACCTTGCCGGCCTGGCCCTGCGCCGCGGCAGCGGCGGGGGCGGGGGCGGCGGCCTGGGCCTGGGCGAGGAACGGAGTAGCCACCAGCAGCGCCGAGGCGAGCAGGGCCGGGATCAGTTTCATCTTCATGGTTGCGGTTCCGTTGCAGGCGCCTGCGCGCCATCGTTGGGCTTCTGAGCAGCGCCGCCACCGGCGCCGCCACTGAACATGTACTTGCCGACCAGCTGGATCAGGTCAACCGCCGGCTGGGTGAAGACAATTTCGTCGCCGGCCTTCAGCACGTCCGGATCACCGCCCGGCTGCAGTCCGATATAGCTCTCGCCGAGCAAACCACTGGTGAAGATGCCGGCCGAGGTGTCCGCCGGCAGGTCCTTGACCTTGCTGTCCATGCGCAGGGTCACGATCGATTCGAACTTCACCGGGTCCAGGTCGATGGAGGCGACCTGGCCAACGGTGACGCCGCCGATCTTCACCGGCGCCTGCTTGCGCAGCTGGCCGACCTGGGAGAAGCGCGCCTTCAGCTCGTAGCCCTGGCTGCCCCAGCTCCAGCGCTGGTTGGTCGAGGCCACGGCCAGCACCATCAGCGAGGCCAGGGCCAGCAGCAGGAAAGCGCCGACGGAGAATTCGAGTCTGGGACCGCGGATGGCCATGTGGATTACCTGATCGAGTCGTTGTGGCCGCGCGCATGCGCACCGCCGGTGGAGGGGTTAGGTGAACAACATTGCCGACAGCACGAAGTTGAACATCAGCACCAGCAGCGAGGCGTTGACCACCGCACGGGTGGTCGCCACCGAGGTACCCTCGATGGTCGGCTCGGCATGGAAACCAACATAGGCGGCGACCAGCGCGGCAGTGCCGCCGAAGATCGCCGACTTCAGCATCGCCACGCCGAAGTCGTCCCAGAAGTCCACGCTGTTGCGCAGCGCCGACCAGAACACGCCATTGTCCAGGCCCAGCACGTGTACCGCTTCGAAGTAGCTGGCACTGATCGCGAGCGAACAGAAGATGCCGGTCAGCAGCGGCACGGTCAGCACCGCCGCCCAGAAGCGCGGCGCCACCGCCTTGGCCACCGGGTCGATCGCCATCAGCTCCAGCGCCTTGATCTGGTCGGTGGCACGCATCAGGCCCAGTTCGGCGGCGATCGAGCTGCCGGCGCGGCCGATGAACAGCAGCGCGGTCAGCACCGGTGCCAACTCGCGGTACAGCGACAGGCCGAGCAAAGTCGACAGCGCGTCGGCCGCGCCGAAGGTGGTCAGCGTGCGGTAGCCCTGCAGGGTCAGCACCAGGCCGACGAAGGCACCGCCGACGGCGATGATCGGCAGCGAGCGCGCGCCGATCTTGTAGATCTCGCGGGTCAGCTCGGCCAGGAAATCACGCGTGGGCAGCGAACCGCGCAGCACGGTCAGCGAGAACAGGCCGGCGCGGCCAAGCGAGCGGGTGGCTTGGACGAACGGCATCAGGCAACCCTCGCGCGTGGCGCGGCATCGAACGGGATGGGGCCATCGGGCTGGCCGTGCAGGAACTGCCGCAGCAGCGGGTCCTGGCTGGACTGCAGTGCCTCGGGCGTGCCCTGGAACACGATGCCGCCATTGGCGATCGCAATCACCTGGTCGCAGATCGGCAGGGTCTCGTGCACGTGGTGGCTGACGATGATGCTGGTCAGGCCCAGGCTGTGGTTGAGGCGCTGGATCAGGCTCATGATCACCCCCGAGGCGATCGGGTCCAGCCCGGTCAGCGGCTCGTCGTAGATCATCAGCGGCGGGTCCAGCGCCAGTGCACGGGCCAGCGCCACGCGGCGCGCCATGCCACCGGACAGCTCGCGCGGCCAGGCATCGGCGGCGGCCAGCAGGCCCACCGCATGCAGCTTCATCTGCACCAGCCGGCGCAGCACGGCGGTCGGCAGGCGGGTGTGCGTTCGCAGCGGCAGGGCGACGTTCTCGGCCACGGTGAGGTCGGTCAGCAGGCCGTTGCCCTGCAGCAGTACGCCCACGCTCTTGCGCATTTCCAGCAGCGCGCCGCTGTCATGCGGAATCGGCTTGCCGAACAGGGTGACCTCGCCGGCGACCGGGCGCAGTTCGCCGGTCAGCGCCGCCAGCAGGGTCGACTTGCCGCTGCCGGAGGGGCCGAGCACGGCGGTGATGCTGCCCTGCGGCACCTGCAGCGACACGTCACGCAGGATCGTGCGTCCGCTCCGGTCGATGCGGACGTTGGACAACTGCACCAGACTGGAGGTGGAAGCCGACATGGGCACCATTAACGTTTTTTAGACATCGAAGGATCGGGCCAGCCGGCTGAACATAAGCAGACTGGACGGTGCAGTATTGTTGCACGGCAGGGCGTGGCGCAGGCCGGGACAATCGGCCGGCAGCCCGGAACAATCCGTACCGTCGATGGGCCGACCATTGAATACTGCCTGCCGTCCTGCACACTGTGCATGATGAGTGACCCAGGCAGCGATTTCCGCCTCTACCATTCCAACTCGCTGGACGTGCTGGCCGCGCTGCTGGCGCGCAACGTGCGTGCGCCGGTGCCAGGCCAGCCGTTGCTGGCGCCGGAAGTGGTGTTGATCCCGCAGGTGGCGATGCGCCGCTGGCTGCAAGCGACACTGGCCGCCGAATTCGGTGTCGCCGCCAACCTCGAATTCCTCACCCCGGGCGAGTTCGTGGCCCGCGCGCTGAAGGCCAACGTCAGCGGCGAGCAGGACGATCTGGACGCGGCCGGCCTGCACTGGAAGCTGTACCAGGCCCTGCGCGACCCGACATTGCTGGCGCAGCCACCGATGCGTGCGCTGCAGTCCTATCTTGCCGGCGGTGACGCATTGAAACCCTGGGCGCTGGCCGGCGAGCTGGCCTCGGTATTCGAGAAGTACCAGGCGTGGCGCCGTGACTGGCTGCTGCGTTGGGCAGCCGGTGCCGATCCTGCCGACCCGCAGGCGATCCTGTGGCGCACCATCACCCAGGGCCACGACTACCGCGCGCGCCGCATCCAGGAATACCTGGACCGTTTCGAAGGTGCCGGCCAACCGCTGCCGAAGGGCTTGCCACCGCGCATGTCTGCGTTCGCAACGCTCAACATCTCGCCCGACGTGCTGCGGGTGATGGCCACCCAGGCGCGGGTGGGCGAGCTGCATTTCTATATGCCTACCCCGGTGCAGTCGTACTGGGGCGACCTGCAGACGCTGGCCGAGCGCCTGCGCAGCGGCGCACCGGACCCCTTCGGCGAAGCGGCCGGCGAGAACCGCCTGCTGGAAGCCTGGGGTGCGGCCGGGCGCGACTTCATGGCGGTGCTGGGTAGTTACGAGGTGGTGCATCCGGCCGGCGAGATCGCTGCCTATTCCGATCCGGAGGAGGACACCCGCCCGATCCTGGACGAAGGCGGCCTGTCCGACAGCCTGCTGCATCGCCTGCAGCGTGACCTGTTCCACCGCCGCGCGCTGCCCTCGGGCGAGCTGCGCGACGGCCTGCGCAGCGACGACCCCAGCCTGCAGGTGCATGCCTGCCATACCCGCCTGCGCGAGCTGCAGGTGCTGCACGACCAGCTGCGCAGCCTGCTGCAGGACCCGCGCTTCGACCCGCCGCTGCAGGCACGCGAGATCGCGGTGCTGGCGCCGGACATCGATCCCTATGTGCCGTACCTGGAAGCGGTGTTCGGCGGTCGCGGCGGCGAGGAGGAACACATTCCGTATGCGCTGGCCGACAGCAGTCCGCTGGCCGGCGAGCCGTTGGCCGATGTGTTCGTGCACCTGCTGGGCCTGCCGGTCTCGCGCTTTGGCTTGAACGAAGTGCTGGACCTGCTGGCCAGCGCGCCGCTGGCCGAGGCGGCCGGGCTGGAAGCGGTGGACTTCGACCGCCTGCATGGCTGGCTGCAACAGGCCGGTGCACGCTGGGGCCTGGATGCGAAACACCGCAACCAGCACCAGGCACCGGCCGACGACGCCTACACCTGGCAGTTCGCGCTGGATCGCCTGGTACTCGGCCACGCCACCGGCAGCGAGGCCGACCTGGCCGGCGTGGCGCCGTGGATCGAACTGGAAGGCGGTGCGCTGGACGCGCTGGACCGGCTGCTGCGCCTGCTGCGCGTGCTGGCCATCTACCAGCGCCGACTGGGCGAGCTGCTGACCCCGGCGCAGTGGCGGCAACGCCTGCTGTCGCTGCTGGATGCACTGCTGCCCACCGCGCCCAGTTCCCCCAACAGCCAGCGCGCGCTGGAGCGCCTGCGCAAGCTGCTCAACCAGTTCGCCGAAGATGCCGCCAAGGCCGGCTTCGAGGAAGGCGTGCCGCCGGAGGTGGTGCGCGCGCACTTCGCCGGCGCGCTGGGCGAGGCCGATACGCGCGCACCGCTGCTGACCGGTGGCATCAGTTTCGGCCGCATGGTGCCGATGCGCCTGCTGCCGTTCCGGGTGATCTGCGTGCTCGGCCTCAATGATGGCGATTTCCCGCGCCGTGACCCCGCTGCCGGTCTCAACCAACTCACTGCCGAGCTGGATACGCCGCGCCGCCGTCCGGGCGACCGCTCCACCCGCGAGGATGACCGCTTCCTGTTCCTGCAGCTGTTCGCCGCGGCGCAGGAGGTGTTCTATCTCAGCTATCTCGGCGCCGATCCGCGCGATGGCAGCGTGCGCGAGCCGTCGGTGCTGGTCAGCGAACTGATCGATGCCGCCGCCGCGTATCACCTCGATCCGCCTGCGGCGGTCCGCGACTTCACCGTGCGCCACGCACTGCAGCCGTTCTCACCGGCGGCGTTCGGCGATGGCGATCCGCGTCGCTTCAGCTATCGCCGCCAGTGGCATCCGGCCGCCGGTCGCCTCACCGGCCAGCGCGGTGGCCTGCAGCCGTGGTTCGATGCACCGTTGCCGCCGCCGGCCGACGATGCGGTGGAAAACGAGGTCGCGCTCGATACCCTGCGCCGCTTCCTGTGCGACCCGGCCGGGCAGTTCCTCGCACAGTCGCTGGGCCTGCGCCTGGCCGACGAGGTCGAGGAGGTGGATGACCTGGAACCGCTGGTGCTGTCTTCGCGCGGGCCGGAAAAGCGCAGCGTGCAGGCGGCGGTAGTGCGCGCCACGCTCAGCGGCGATACCGAGCCGTTGTACCCACGCCTGCGCGCGCGTGGCCTGCTGCCGTCGGGTCCATTGGGCGAGCGTCAGTTCGAGGTGGAGCAGTTGAAGACACGCCCATATGCCAGTGCGCTGCTGGGCTGGATGCAGGGCGAACCACTGGAAAGCCGTCGCTACGAAGTGGACATCGATGGCGTGCGCCTGCATGGCCGCGTGGCCGATCGGCATCCCGAAGGGCTGGTGCGCCTGCGTGCCGGCACGCTCAATGGCAATGCAGTGATCCGCCACGGCCTGGACTGGCTGCTGGCGAACGCTGCGGGCGATGCGCTGCCGCTTGTGCAGTTCCATGATGGTGGCGACGCCGGTCCCGGCCCGCATGTACTGCCGGCACTGAGCGTTCCCGCTGCACGTGCGGCGCTGCGTGCGCTGCTGCAGTTGCGCCAGCGTGGCCTGCGCGAGCCGCTGCGCTTTGCCCCGTACACCGGCTGGGTGCTGTACAACGCGCCAGCAGAAAAGCAGCGCAGCGAAGGCTGGAAGCAGTGGCACGGCAGCGACCGCAGCTGGGGTGAATCCAGCAGCGACGCCTGGCAGCTGCTGCTGCGGGGGGCCGACCCGTTCGCTACTGAGGCCAGCTACGCTGACCTGCTGCACAACAGCCAGCTGGTCTTCAGCGCGGTGCGCGAAGGCCGCGCTCTCGGCACCGAAGCACGCCAGGAGGGCAACGCATGAACATCGCCATCGCCGAAGACGGCCTCGCATCCCTCAGCCGCGATCCCTATCTGGCGCTGTCGCTGGAGGGCATCCGGCTGATCGAAGCCAGCGCCGGCACCGGCAAGACCTTCACCCTGGCCACGTTGTTCACCCGCCTGGTGGTGGAGCAGGGCCTGCGCATCGGCCAGATCCTGGCGGTGACCTTCACCGATGCCGCCACCCAGGAACTGCGCAAGCGCATCCGCGAGCGCCTGGCGCTGGCCGCGCGCCTGGTCGACCTGGAAGCGGCCGACGGTGAAGCACCGGAGGTACGATTGACGCGCGACGTGCTGCAACGCCATCTGCAGGGCGGCACCGAGAGCGCCGCCGCACTGAAACGCCGCCTGCAGGTGGCCGCAGACGAGATCGACCTGGCGTCCATCTTCACCATTCATGGTTTCTGTACCCGCGTGCTGCGCGAGCATGCGCTGGAAAGCGGCCACACCTTTGATCCGCCGGAACTGCTGGCCAGCGACCGTGAACTGCTGGAGGAGCTCGCGGCCGATCTGTGGCGCGTGCATGCCAACGACCCGGCCACGCTGGAGCCGCTGACCTGGCTGTGGTCCAGCCCCGACGCGCTGGCCGCCGATCTGCGCGCGCTGCTGGGCACACCGCCGCTGCATCCGCTGCCACGGCCGGCGGCGCTGGCCGATCCACGCCCGGCATTGCAGAGCGCGGCGGAAGCCCTGTCCGCAAGCGTGCGCGAGCATGGCGAGCAGTTCTTCATCGACCTCTGCGATGCCGTCGACAACAAGTGGCTCAACGGCGTGTCATACAAGCTGGGCTGGCTGCACCCGCTGGGCCGGCAGCTGCTGGCCTGGGCCGAGCGCGCCGACCCGCGCGAGCTGCTGGCCAGCGATCGCCTGCCGGCACTGCTGCCGGAGGTGCTGGCCGACAAGACCAACAAGAAATTCCCTGATCGCACGCCGTCGTCGCCATTGCAGGCGCCGTTGGCGCGCTATGTTGCGCTGCTGGCCGAACGCGATGCCTGGCTGCGTGGCACCGCGCTGGATTTCCTGCACACGCTTCGCGCCGAAGCCACGCAGCGCCTGCAGGCGCTGAAGCGTACGCGCCGGGTACAGACCTACGACGATCTGATTGATGGCGTAGCGCTCGCACTGGAAGGCCCGCAGCGGCTGACGCTGGTCAGGCAACTGCGTGCGCAGTACCGCATCGCGCTGGTCGATGAGTTCCAGGACACCGACGATCGCCAGTGGGGCATCTTCCACACCGTGTTCGGTGATTCGCCGGAGGTGCGCGAACTCGGCCTGGCGCCGGCGCTGTTCCTGATCGGCGACCCCAAGCAGGCGATCTACGGTTTCCGCGGTGGCGACATCCACACCTACCTGAAGGCCAAGCAGGTGGCGCAGCAGGCGCCGGTGCTGGACCAGAACTTCCGCTCGCGACCGTCTGTGTTGCGCGCGTTGCAGGCGCTGTACGACAACGGTGGCGAAGACGCCTTCCTCGAACGCGACATCCGGTTCGAGCGGGTGCGGCCCGGTGGCGTGCGCAGCGATGCGGACTACCTGCGCGACGGCCAGGCCGCCAAGGCACTCACCCTGCGCGTGCTGCGCAGTGGCGGCGACAAGGCGATGAGCGCCGATGCCTCGCGCGATGCGGCGACCCAGGCCTGCGTGGCCGCGATTCACCAGATCCTGGTCGATGCGCGCGCGGGCAATGCCGTGTTGCGTGGGCGACCGGTGCAGCCCGGTGATATCGCGGTGCTGGTGCGCTCGCATCGCGAGGCCACCCTGGTACAGCGCGCGCTGGCCGCGGTCGGCATTCCCGCGGTGGCGGCCGGCAAGCAGAGCCTGTTTGCCACTGCTGAAGCCCGCGATCTTCGTGCGCTGCTGCTGGCACTGCTGCAACCGGCCGACGAAGGCCGCCTGCGTGCAGCGCTGGCCACCGTGCTGCTTGGCCAGCGGGCCAGCGCGATCGCGGCAATGGAACGCGAAGGTGACCTGCAACGCGGGTTCCAGGCACAGCTGCTGCATTGGCGCGAGCGCTGGCAGCGCGGCGGACCGTTCGCAGTGATTGCCGATGTCTGTGCCGCACAGGGTGAACGCCTGCTGGCGCTGATCGATGGCGAGCGCCGCCTGACCAATTACCTGCAGCTGGGTGAACTGCTGCAGGAGGCCTCGGCGCAGGCGCTGGGCATGCATGGCCTGCTGGACTGGCTGCAGGGGCAAATGGCCAGTGCCGACCAGGATGACGAGCAGCAGCTCCTGCGCCTGGAGTCGGATGCGCGCCGCGTGCAGATCATCACCCTGCACAAGAGCAAGGGCCTGGAGTATCCGCTGGTGTTCCTGCCCTTCGTCGGCATCGACGGCGGCGCGCCGAACACCGCCTCGCACTGCACCGTGCACGTTGGCGGCCAGCGCCAGCTGCACTGGAAGCTGGACAAGGACGAGGCCTGGGAAGCGGCCAACGCGCAGCGTGAGCGCGAGCAGCGTGCCGAGGATGCGCGCCTGCTCTATGTGGGACTGACCCGCGCCGAGCATGCGCTGTGGATCGCCGTGGGTGATCTGGCCGGGCTCGGCAGGACGCGTCTGGCGCCACTGCTGGGTGACCTGCAGGCGCTGCGCGCGCACGCCGATGTGCATATTGATGACAGCGAGGCACCGGCCGCGCTGCCGCAGCTGGCGGCCGAAGTGGAAGGCGACCTGCCGGCGGTGCGTGCTCTGACCCGGCGCGTGCCGCATGACTGGTGGGTGTACAGCTTCACCCAGCTGGCGCATGCCGATGCGGGCGCTGGCAGTGATATTGAAGCCGCCGCCACCGAGCTGCCGGCACCGGCCGCCGATGAACCGGCCGGCCCGGAGCTGCCGCTGGAACCGGCGCTGCCCGAACCCACCGCCGTCGTCGAAGACAGCGCGCCGATCGACCCGCGCTTCATGGGCAGCCGCTTCGGCAACGTGCTGCACGAGGCGATGGAGAACGTCGACTTTGCTGCCTGGGGTGACTGGAAGCCGGGCCGGGAAGCGCCCGAGGGACAGGCCGATGTACTGCGCAAGGCGCTGCACGACGAAGGCTATGCCGACGTCGACCTGGACGATGGCGTGGCCGTGCTGGTGCCGCTGGTCGGCCACACGCTCACCGTGCCGCTGCCCGAAGGCGGCGCGCTGCACAGCCTGGGTGAAGGTGAGCGTCGCGCG
The DNA here is from genome assembly GCF_030913325.1 of Stenotrophomonas sp. a6. NCBI lineage: Bacteria > Pseudomonadati > Pseudomonadota > Gammaproteobacteria > Lysobacterales > Lysobacteraceae > Stenotrophomonas > Stenotrophomonas sp. a6. The sequence goes on along the minus strand of NZ_CP133161.1, from coordinate 4,460,879 downwards.
GAAATCGACTTCCATTTCGCCATCGAGCCGACCACGGTGCCGGCGCTGCTGCAGGTGCTGCATGCCCACGGTGTTTCCAGTGGTCGTCGAGGCTTCGGCCAGCGCCGCCGCCTGGAAGGGCTGATGACCGGCATGATCGACCTGACCTACGTGCGCGACGGGCGCTGGTACGTGCTCGACTACAAATCCAATCGTCTGCCCGGCTACAGCCAGGACCTGCTGGCCATCGCCATGCGCCACAGCGAGTACGACCTGCAGGCGCTGATCTATACCGTGGCCCTGCATCGCTGGCTGCGCTTCCGCCTGGGCGCGGCCTACGACTACGAGCGTGACATGGGCGGCATCCGCTACCTGTTCTGCCGCGGCCTCGATGGCACCGGCAACGGTGTGCATGTGGACCGCTTCCCGCTGGCGCTGGTGGATGCACTGGATGCGTTGTTCGCCGGTGGCGAACAGGCCCAGGCCGAACTGGCCGCACGTGCCCGTGGGGCCAGCGCATGAGCCTGCTGAAGGAACTGCACCAGAAGGGCCTGCTGCGCACCCTCGACCACGCGTTGGCGACCAGCCTGATGCGGCTGCGCGGCGACACGCCGGAGAGCGTGGCGCTGGCGGCGGCGCTGGCCTCGCTGGCGGTGGCGCAGGGCCACGCCGGCTTCGATCCGGCGCAGCCGCAGCGCCTGCTGGAAGGGGTGCCCGAGTGGCCCGCCGCGCAGGACTGGCTGGCACAACTGCGCGCATCGCCTTGGGTGGCTATACCCGAGCAGGCCGACGCCATCGCCGAGGATGCGCCGCTGGTGCTGGAGAACGGCCTGCTCTACCTGCGCCGCTACCGCGAGTACGAACGGCAGCTGGCCGCCGGGCTGCAGCGCATCGGCCGGCATCCGCTGCCGGCACCGGACATGGCAGCGCTGGCACCGTTGTTCGCGCAGCTGTTCCCGCAGGCATCGGGCAGCGAGGATCACCAGGCCCGTGCCGCCGGCGTGACCCTGCGCCATCCGCTGGCGCTGGTGACTGGCGGCCCCGGCACCGGCAAGACCACCACCATCGCGCGCCTGTTGCTGCTGCTGGCGGCGCAGGCCCGGCACGCCGGCCAGCCGCTGCCCGAAGTGGCGCTGGCCGCGCCTACCGGACGCGCCGCCGAGCGCATGGCCGAGAGCCTGCGTCTGGCCGTGCAGCGCCTGCAGGAGAACGGCGTGGACCCGGCGCTGTGCGCGGCATTGCCCAGTACCGGCACCACCCTGCATCGCCTGCTCGGCGTGATCCCGGATTCGCCGCGCTTCCGCCACCACGCCGACAACCCGCTGCCGGTGGACGTGGTGGTGGTCGACGAAGCCTCGATGATCGATCTGCCGATGATGGCCAAGCTGGTCGACGCGATCGCCAGCGGCACCCGCCTGATCCTGCTTGGCGACCCCGATCAGTTGCCCTCGGTCGAAGCCGGTGATGTGCTCAGCGCGATCCTGCGCGCCAGCGGTGATGGCATCGGCACCCGCGCCGATGATGCGCAGGCACTGCAGGGTCTGTTGGCACCGGCCACGTTGCAGCCGCAGGCCACGCCGCGCGCCTTCGCCGGCCGCCGCGTGCAGCTGCAACGTGGTTACCGGCAGAGCGATGCGCTGGACCTGGCACCGCTGGCGCATGCCGTGCGCGAGGGCGACAGCGGTACCGCGCTGCAGCTGCTGCGCAGTGGTGAACTGGCCGGCGTGCATTTCCACGAAGGCGAAGCCGATCCACTGCGCGGCCAGCGCGAGCACCTGCTGGGCCATTGGCGTGCGTTGGCCGACGCCGCCGATCCGGTGCTTGCCCTGCAGCAGGCCGGGCGACTGCGCGTGCTGACCGCGCTGCGCGAAGGCCCGCAGGGTGCGCGCGGGCTCAACAGCCGCATCGAACAGCTGCTGGCTGGCAACACCCCGGGATACTTCCAGGGCCGCCTGCTGCTGGTCACCGAGAACAGCTACCGGCACCGCCTGTTCAACGGCGATATCGGCATCTGCCTGCGCGATGGCAGTGGCGCGATGGTGGCCTGGTTCCCCGGCGACACGGTCGAGCAGCCGCGCGCCTTCCACCCGGCCGCACTGCCCGCGCACGAAAGCGCCTTCGCGATGACCGTGCACAAGGCGCAGGGCTCGGAGTTCGATGAAGTGTGGCTGCAGCTGCCGCGCCAGGACAGCCGCGTGCTGTCGCGCGAACTGGTCTACACCGGCCTGACCCGCGCCCGCCAAGTGCTGCATGTGGCGGGCAGCGCAGAGGTGCTGCAGGCCGCATTGAAACGCCACGCCAGCCGATTGGGTGGCCTGGCCTGGCGGCTGGGTACGGAAGCGGTGGCCGAAGCACCGGTGCGCATCGAACAGCCCACGATGCAGGGCCAGTTGTTCTGAATCGGGGTCGGATCCCGTTCCCATCGGGAACGGGCTCTGACCCCTTCACCTGATCGCCAGGCAGAAGCAGTCGAGCATGGCTCGACTTTACAACAGCGTACTTCGATCATTCCGACGTTCATCCACGCATGCCGGGATCTACCGTGTCGACCAAGGTCGACACCCACCAGAGCAGAACGCCGTGCCGGCAGATCGCAGGAAACTGTCGAAGGCGGGGTGGGTCCGGGTGCGGGGGCGTGAGCCGCATGGGCCCGAGGCATGCCTCGGGCGGGTTGGGCAGGACGCCCAACCCCGGTCTTGCCGTGTGCGCAGGACAGCGCACACGAGCAAGCGGCGACCAAGCCCCCATGGATGGGTTGACGGCGTCCCCCTCAACCGGACCTACCCCGCCATCCCGCGGAATGCCAGCCTTTGACGTTGCCGTTGAAGTTGATTCGGCAGGTGCAGGGCGCAGCCCTGCCGCCACACCTATTCCGCGATCAGCACCAGCCCATCCGGGAACACGATCGCCGCTTCATCGGCACTCACATCGAAGAAGCCCACGCCGTGCTTCTCGGCCAGGTCCTGCACGCGGCCGTGCGCGCGCTCGGCCACCGAATAGGCAAACGCGCCGTAGATCACCTCGCGGCCGATGCTGTACTCGGTCACCTCAGCACGGTCGTCATCGTCGTTGCTCAATGGGCCGTTCATCGGCGGGAAGTCCTGCGCCATCTCCGCGAACCACGCCTGCAGCGACGGGCTGCTGACTGCCGGGTCGTCGTACTCGTGGCGTTCGTTCCACTGCGTCTGCTTCTCGAACCAGGCGATGAAGGCCGCCGCCTCACGTGGCGCGGCGCTGGCCTCGAACACCATCATGTCGTAACTCATTGAACCGTCCTGTTGCAGCGCCAAGGTCGGATCCCTCTCCGCAGGCGAGGGCTCTGACCCCTGCGCGGGGTCTGTGGCTGCGCAGGGTATCGCGCTACGGCTGTTCGGCTGCACTCATCGCCAGGCCCGGCGCCAGCGCCTTCGCCTCCGGGAACAGCGCGAAGCGCAGGCCGATCAGGCCCATCAGGGCTTCATCGCGGGCCTTGCAGGCGGCCACGCTACCGACCCGGCCCAGCGAAGTATCCAGCCGCTCGCGCAACGCGTCGGCCGCCACAATCGGCTTGCGCGCGGCGATCTGCCGCCGGTAGTGCACGGCGACCTCTTCCAGAATGTGCTCGACCGCCTCGCGGCTGCGCTCGGGCAGTTCCAGCCGGGCGCGGCGCAGCTGCAGGATGTTCAGGCCGATGCGTGCTTCATTGAGCATGTCCACCGAGGCGATGTCGCTGCCTTCCGGCGTCGCCGCCAGGCGCGGCGCGAGCAGGCCGAGCAGGTCAAGCATGCGCGCGGCGAAGCGCTGGCGGTCCTGCTGGCCACGACCTTCGGCGGCTTCGGCCAGCGTGGTCCAGCCCTGCCGCACCAGCCGGCGCGCGGTCCACTCGGCGCCCACCGAACGGAACAGGCGGGTCATCACCACCGCAAAGCCAATGCCGATGAACATCGCGATGGACGAGTTGAGGAAGGTCTGGATGTTGGCGCTGTAGGTGTTCTGCAGGCTCAGCAGCGCGGCCAGGTTGACCGTCAGCGGCAGCGCGAACAGCGCGCTCTTGGGGTGGTGCAGCATCAGCCCCAGCGGCAGGAACGCCACCGCCAGCACCAGCGCCAGCAGGCCGAAGTCGTGCACGGCCGGGAACACGCCGAACAGGTACACGCCGGCCACCACCGAGGCGACCATCGCCCACACCAGGAACGACACCATGCTCGGTGCCGGATCGTCCTGCGCGGCGAAAAATGCGGCGGTCACCGCGGCCATCATCGCGCCGTTGCCGCCGCCTTCCCACCCCAGCGCGATCCACAGCACGCAGTAGCTCATCAGCGCCGCGCCGGCACTGAGCGCGGAGAACAGCGCCATGCCATAGTCGACGTGCTTGTCGGCGGCCACGCGTTCGGTGCGGATGCGGTAGTGCGCACGGTCCAGCGGCGCAGTGCCCTGGTCGATCGCGTGCTGCAGGGTGCGGCAGTCCTGCCACAGGTCCACCAGCTCCTCCAGGCGCAGCAGCAGGCTGGCCAGCTGCAGGTGCTGCAGGTCGCGGTCCACCTGCGGCTTCAGTGCGCTGATGCGCGCGCGCAGGCGCGCGTACTCGCTGGCGTTGGTGGGCCCGTCCAGCCAGTCATGGATGTCGTCGACCAGCGCCGGCAGGCCTTCCGGCAGGGCCTGGCCATCGCTGCGCAGTGCGCTCAAGCGATCGGCAATCGAGGACAGCACCGGCAACAGCAGCAGCATGCGCTCGCGCAGCCGCTCCATCGCCACGGCCGAACCGGCATGGCGCGGGTCGTCGCGGCGCAGGAACTCGATCAGCGCCTCGAACTGCACCAGGTCGGCGGCGAGCCGGTTGCGCGGCGCGTGCGCGCGGCCGCGTTCGAGGATCTGCCGGCACCACTGCGCCGCGTCCTCCATCCAGTTGCCGATGCGGGCGCGCAGCATCGGGCGTACCGAGGCCGGGAACAGCAGCGAAGCAAACAGCACTGCCACCACGGTGCCGAGGATGATCTCCTCGCTGCGGGCCACCACGGTGTCGAAGATGGTCTCCGGCGAGGTCACGGCCGGGAAGCCGATGAAGGCGGTGGTGTAGCCGGCCAGCAGGAACGCGTAACCGCGCGGGCCGCGGTTGAGCAGGGCCATGAACAGGCACCCGGCCAGCCAGATCGACATCGCCGCGCTCAGCACCAGCGGCGTTTCCACCAGCGCCGGCAGCACCAGCAGGGTAGCCAGGCCGGCCACCAGGGTGCCAACGATGCGGTACACGCCCTTGGCGCGGGTTGGGCCCAGCAGCGGCTGGCTGACGATGTACACCGTGCCCATCGCCCAGTACGGGCGCGACAGGTTGCCGGCCATGGCGATGTACAGCGCGGCCACCGCGGCCAGGTAGGTCTTGATCGAGAACAGCCAGGCCTGGCGATCGGTCAGCGCGTTCATGGCTTACTTCGCCGAGGCCTGTGCGGTGGACGGCGCGGGCGGGGCAACCGATGCCTGCCAGCCGCCACCCAGCACCAGGAACAGATGGATCTGGTCGCGCGAGACCTGCGCTTCGGCGGCGGCCAGGGTGGCGTCGCTGGTGGCCAGGCTGCGGTCGGCATCCAGGCTGGACAGGTACGGCGTACGGCCACCCTGGTACAGCCGGCGGTTCTGCTCGGCGGCCAGTGCGGCCTGCTCCTGCGCGATGCGCAGCGACTGCAGCCGGCGCAGGTCCTGCGCATAGCGGTCCAGCGCGGTCTGGGTCTCGCGCAGCGCCTGCAGCACGGTGTGGTCGAACTCGGCCAGCGCGGCATCGGCACCCGCCTCGGCGGCGTGGATGCGTGCGTGCGTGCCGGACGACGGCAGCGTCCACGAGATCAGCGGGCCGATCGACCACTGCTGGGTCATCGGCGTGCCGAAGTCTTCCAGCAGGCCGGCGGCACCCACCGAGGCACCCAGGCGGATGTCCGGGTACAGCTCGGCGGTGGCGACCCCAATCCGCGCCGTGGCCGAGGCCAGCTTGCGCTCGGCCTGGCGCACGTCCGGGCGGCGCTGCAGCAGCGCCCGGCCATCACCGACCGGCAGCGGCTGCGCCAGGCCGGGGGCGTGCGCACAGTCGATCACGCCGGCTGGCAGCTGGCCCGGGGTTTTCCCAAGCAGCGCGGCCAGCGAATAGGCGGCCGCCGAACGCTGCGCGCGTAGCGGCGGCAGTGCCGCCTCCAGCAACGCTACCTGCGCATTGGCGCGGGCCAGTTCCGGCGGCGTGCCGCGGCCGGCCGCGATCAGGCGCTCGGTGACCGTGCGGCTGCGCTGCTGCAGCTGCAGCGAATGCTCGGCCACGTGCAGTTCGTGGTTGGCGTGGCAGATTTCCAGGTAGCTGTCGGCGACCTGCGCGACCACGCTGACCTGGGCCAGGTCGCGCGCCGCAGCGACCGACTGCTCGTCGGCACGCGCTGCCTCGGCGCCGCGCTTGAGCTTGCCGAACAGGTCGAACTGGTAGCTGACCGCGAACTTGCCATCGGCCAGGTTGATCACCGGCAGCTCGTGCTCCTGCAGGAACGATTCGGCCGACAGCTGCGCGCGGCTGACGCCGGCCTCGGCCTCGTACTCGAAGCCACCGGCGTCCAGCGCCTGTTCGTACACCGCCGCCGCACGACGCAGGTGTGCATCGGCGGCCTTCAGTTCCACGTTGTCACGCAGCGCCTGGGTGATCAGGCCGTCCAGCACCGGGTCGTTGTACAGCGACCACCAGCGGTCGGGCAGCGCCTGGTTGGCGGCCACCTGCGGGTTCTGCGTATCGATGAAGGCTGCATTGGCCTCCGGGCGCTTGAAGGCCGACCCTTCCGGCAGGGCGTAATCCGGGCCGACGGTCCTGCAGGCCGCCAAGCTGGCCAGCGCAACGATCAGACCGAGACGGGGCAGGGCGGCGTTCACAGGCCCGCCTGTGTCGGCGCGGTGCCGGCCTTGTCGTTGTGCGGATGGCGGCCGGTGTCCACGGTCACTGTGGCGGTGCGACCGGCGATCAGTTCCACGCCCTGGGGTACTTCGTCGATGGCGATGCGCACCGGAATACGCTGCGCCAGCCGCACCCAGTCGAAGGCCGGGGTCACGTTCGGCAGCAGGGTGCTGCCGTTGCTGCGGTAGCGGTCCTCGATGCCGGCGGCGATGCTCTCGACATGGCCGCGCAGCGGGGCAGATTCGCCCATCAGGCGGATGTCCACGCTCTGCCCCGGAGCTACGCCGCGCAGGCGGGTTTCCTCGAAATAGCCATCGACGCGGAACGAGCCGGTATCCAGCAGTGCCAGCACCGGCTTGCCGGCCACCACGTAGTCGCCCACGCGCAGGGTGCGGTCGTTGACCCGGCCATCGGCCGGCGCGCGCACCTCGGTGCGGCCCAGGTTGAGCTCGGCCAGGCCGACCGCCGCCTGTGCGGTGGCCAGCGCCGCCTGTGCGGCCTGCAGCTTGGCGCGGCGCACTTCGGCGTCCTCGGCGGCGACCAGGTCCTGCAGGCTGCGGTCACGGCCGATCTCGCGGCGCAGCTGCGCCACCGATGCCTGGCGCTCGGCCAGGTTGGCGCGGGCCTGCTCCAGCGCGATGCGGTAGCGGGCGCGATCGACCACGAACAGCAGGTCGCCCTTCTTCACCGCCTGGTTGTCGGCTACCTGCACCGTTTCCACCAGTCCGGACACGTCCGGCGCCACCTGCACCACGTCGGCACCGACATGCGCATCGCGGGTCCACGGCTCATCCATGTAGTAGACCCACAGCTGGCGCAGCACCAGCAGGGCGACGATCACGGCTGCGCTGGTGAGCAGCACCGGCAGGGTCTTCTTCACGATCTTGTTCACGATTGCATCCAACGCAGGAGGTGGAACAGCAGGCCAAGCACGATCCCGTACAGCGCCAGGTTGAACAGCGCCGGGTGCCAGACATGGCGATAGGCGCCGGCACGCTGCAGCAGCGCGTGCAGGCCGCTGTTGACCAGGTAGGCCAACAACATCAACCCGAGCAGGGTCGGGACGAACACTCCGTGGAGACTGAATTCACCGGGCATCGGTAGGGGCGGGGGGCGAGGTGGGGGGGAAGGGGAGGGGAGGAACAGCGAAACAACGGCAACGGGCAAAAGCCGCTGGCGTGTGCACGGCAGCGGCGGTGTTCAGGGGCAGCGGTCTTACGTGATGCGGTCGGCGGCCTCGGCCAGCAGGCGCCATGCCTTCAGCACGGCGTGCAGTTCATCCATGGAAAGCTCGCCGAACACGTCCTGGCGCAGGCCGATCAACTGGTCTTCCAGCTCGCTGACCAGCGCGTGGCCCGCGTCGGTCAGCCACAGCAGGTTGGCGCGGCGGTCGCTGGCGTCGCTCTCGCGGCGGACCAGGTCGCTGGCGCACAACTTGTCCAGCAGGCGCACCAGGGAGGGTCCTTCCATGCCCAGCTGCTGCGCCAGCGCCACCTGACGGATGCCACCGCCGGAGCGGCCGATCATCAGCAGCGGCATGGTGCAGGCGGTGGAGATGCCGTAGCTGCCGAGCCGGCTGTCGGCCAGGCGCTGCCACTGCCGCCCTGCGTACAGCAGGCCGGAGCTGAGCTGCATCTGCAGCACGGTGCGCTCGTCGAGGGGTCGGTCCATAAGAGATAGATAGGATACTACTAATTTCATTCCTATCAATAGGTTTTTCTGAATGGGTGGGTGTAGTGAGGAAAGCGTTGCGCCTGCCTGGTGTCGGGTGGGGCAGCGGGCGCCGGACGGTGCAGGACACGCCGTGAACCCCCCTCCGGGGTCCGGCCCAGCCGCTGGCGGCTGTGCGTTCGGGCGCTTGCGAGGCATGCCTCGCAAGCAAGCGCCCTCACCCTTGGGGGCTCGGCCGCGGCTTGCTCGTGTGCGCTTCCTGCGCACACCGAAAGACCGGGGTCGGGCGTCCTGCCCAACCCGCCCGAGGCATGCCTCGGGCCCATGCCGCGGACGGTCCTGCCCCGCCCGGCCCCGCTGCCTTCCCATCCCCCGCGAGCGCGGTGGGTTGGCTCTTGGAAGCAAGAGCAGAAGCAGTGCGGACCAACGGTCCGCACCCACCAAAGCACAAAACACCACAGCAGCGGCGCGCCGATTCCGAAGCCATGAACCCCCGCTTTTGCCCCCGCTTTCGGGGGGCAGGCCGCGCCCGCGGGACACCGCCAGGGAGTGGGAGAGGGGGCTGCGCAGGACCGTTGGCGCCATGGATGGCGCCATCGAGCCCCCATGGACGGGTTTACGGCGTGTCCTGCGCTGCCCCCTCTCCCACTCCAAACCGATAGCAACGACGCGCCAACAACGACCCCCGATGAACCGTCCCAACAGGACGACCCACCCCCCGGTCGGGTACGATGCTCGCCCCCCGTTCGGGACGCTGTACGCAATGAGCAAGAACAACGAAAAGGCCGCCCCGCAGGGCGACGTGACCCAGGACCAGGCCGAGGATGCCGTGCGCACCCTGCTGCGCTGGGCCGGTGAGGACCCGTCCCGTGAAGGCCTGCTGGATACCCCCCGCCGTGTCGCCGAAGCCTATGGCGACTGGTTCAGCGGTTACCGCGACGACCCGCGCGCCTACATGGAGCGGACCTTCGAGGAAGTGGCCGGCTACGACGAGCTGATCGTCCTGCGCGACATCGAGTACGAAAGCCACTGCGAGCACCACATGGCGCCGATCATCGGCCGCGTGCACGTCGGCTACCTGCCGGCCGGCAAGGTGGTGGGCATCAGCAAGCTGGCCCGTGTCGTCGAAGCCTACGCCCGCCGTTTCCAGGTGCAGGAGAAGATGACCGCGCAGATCGCCCAGTGCATCCAGGATGTGCTGCAGCCGATCGGCGTCGGCGTGGTCGTCGAAGGCGCCCACGAGTGCATGACCACCCGCGGCATCCACAAGCGCGGCGTCAGCATGGTCACCTCCAAGATGCTGGGCAGCTTCCGCGACGACGCGCGTACCCGCGCCGAGTTCCTGCGCTTCATCGAAGTGGGCGGCAAGCGCTGAGCCGCTTGCCCGCACCACGCCGGCTCCTGCAGGCCGGCATGCCCACGGCTGTCCACGCGGCAGCTGTGCATGGCGGTTTGTCCCTGTCAGCCCTACAGACTTCTTTCGCTGCATGAAGCATCGCGAACGCATTGCCCGTTACCGCCACCTGCGCGAACAGCCCCAGTGGAAGCTGCTTGCCGCCGACCACGCTCCGGAAATCATCGGCCTGCTGCAGGGCCTGCTGATGGACGGCGAGCGCACGTTGCCGTCCTCGGTACTGAACGAGCGACTGCAGCGCGCGCTGGACCAGCTGGCCGGCGATGAACTCTCGCGCGAGCTGCCGCGCACCGCCCAGGCCTACATCGCGCACTGGCTGGCCCAGGGCTGGCTGGAACGCCGTCTGCCCGAAGGCGCCGACCAGGAGCAGTACGAGCTGGCGACCGCGGCACTGCAGGCGATCCGCTTCGCCGACGGCCTCGAGCAGGCCCGCGTGGCCGCCACCGAAAGCCGCCTGGCGCTGGTCATTGAGCAGCTCTCGGCGCTGGCTGCGCAGACCGAAGCCGATCCCGATGCGCGCCTGTCCGCGCTGCACGACGAGCGCGACCGCATCGATGCCGAAATCGCCCGGGTCGGCACCGGCCGCGTGGTTGCGCTGGACGGCAAGCGCGCGCTGGAACGCACCCGCCAGATCATCGGCCTGGCCGACGAGCTGACCGAGGACTTCCGCCGCGTGCGCGATGACTTCGAGCAGCTCAACCGCGATTTCCGCGAACGCATCATCGACGACGAGGGCGAGCGCGGCGATGTGCTGTCGCAGCTGTTCGAAGGTGTGGATGTCATTGGCGAAAGTGACGCCGGGCGCAGTTTCCAGGCCTTCTGGCGCCTGCTCAACGACGCCGAACAGAGTGCCCAGCTCGATGCCGCGCTGGAAGCGGTGCTGGCGCGCGGCTTCGCCCGCCGCCTGGACCGCAACGAACGCAACTTCCTGCGCAGCTTCACCAGCACCATGCTCGAGCGCGGTGGCCAGGTGCACGACGTGCTGCAGAACTTCGCGCGCAGCCTGCGCGGCTTCGTGCAGAGCCGTGGCTACCTGGAACAGCGCCGCCTCAACCAGTTGTTGAAGCAGGCGCAGTCCGAAGCGCTGGCCCTGCGCGACGAATTCCCCGCACAACGCGGCATCGGCCGCGACCTGCAGCTGACCACCAGCCGCCTGCGCTCGTGGTCGCAGTGGAAGCTGCATGATCCGCGCAGCGCCCAGGTCGACGGCAATGTCGAGTACAACGACGCGGCCGCGATCAGCCTGGAGAGCGTCGGCGACCTGGTCGCTTCGTCCGAAATCGACTTCCGCACCCTGCGCCGCGACCTGCACGACCTGCTCGATGCACAGCCGCGGCTCAGCATCGCCCAGGCCCTGTCGCAGCGCGAGGCGCCGCAAGGTCTTGGCAGCGTCATCGGCTATCTGTCGCTGGGCACGCGCTTCGGCAACGTGGTCGCCGGCGAGCAGGAGCTTGCGCAGTGGCGTGGTGGCGACGGCCAGGTCCGTCGCGCCCGCATCCCGCTGGTTTGGTTCACCCAGGAGAGACGCCATGAGCTGGCATGAAGATCCCATCGACGCAGCGCAGGCCGACGTGGCGGAAGACGCCTACGAGGCCGAACCGGTGGCGGCCGTGGCGCAGCCCCGCCGTGGCAACGACGTCTATTACCTCGGCGACACCGGGCGCCTGCCGCTGGATGCGCGCCGCGCGCTGTGCCAGCTGCTGATCGGCCCCAGCATCGACCAGCTGCGCCACGCCAAGCTGTGGCCGGCACTGATCCGCAGCGAAGCGGCCATCCGCTCGTCGCTGGCGGACCTGTTCCTGGAACTGGTGCTCGACCGTGACAGCGGCGTGGCGTTCACCCGCCAGGCCGATACCGAAGACGTCGATGCGCCGGTGCTGCTGCGCACCTCGCCGCTCACCTTCATCGACTCGGTGCTGCTGCTGTACCTGCGCCAGCAGCTGGCCGAAGCCGATGCGCGCGGCAACCGCGCGGTGGTCGCCGATGCCGAAATGGCCGAAGCACTGGCCATCTACGAAAAGAACCTGTCCACCGACCGCGCCGGCTTCAACCGCCGCGTCGCCTCGGCGGTGCAGAAGATGAAGGACAACCACATCCTGACCCGCCTCAGCGGCCAGGAAGACCGCCACGAAGTCTCGCCGGCGCTGAAGCTGCTGTTCTCCGCCGAAGACGTGTCCCAGCTCTCGGCGGTCTACCGCCAGCTGCGCGAAACCCCGGCCGCCGAGGCCTGAGAGACCCGACCATCGCATGGCTATCTCCAAGCACACTCCCGCCCTGTTCAACGAAGGCCTGCCGGACCCGCGCCTGCAGCAGTTCCGCATGCGCCGCCTGCAGGTGCACAACTGGGGCACCTTCAACGGCCTGACCGAAGTACCGATCGCCGAGCGCGGCTTCCTGTTCGTCGGACGTTCCGGCTCGGGCAAGTCGACACTGCTCGATGCCATGTCCGCGCTGCTGACGCCGCCGGCCATCGTCGACTTCAACGCTGCTGCGCGTGAAGCCGAGCGCAGTGGCCGCGACCGCAACCTGGTGTCCTACGTGCGTGGCGCGTGGGCTGACCAGCAGGACAGCGGCACCGGCGAAATCGCCACCCAGTACCTGCGCAAGGGCGCCACCTGGACCGCACTGGTGCTGGAATACCGCGCCGGCGATGGCCGCGTGGTCAGCCTGGTGCGCCTGCTGTGGATCTCCGGCAACGGCACCTCGGCCGGTGACGTGCGCAAGCACTACATGATTGCCGAGCGCCCGTTCGACATCGCCAAGGATCTTGGTGGGTTCGACCTGGACCTGCGCAAGCTCAAGCAGAAGCTGTCCGACCTGCACCACTTCGACACCTTCTCCGGCTACGCCGAGCGCTTCCGCGACCTGCTCGGCATCGACAACGAGATGGCGCTGCGCCTGCTGCACAAGACGCAGTCGGCGAAGAACCTGGGCGACCTCAACGTCTTCCTGCGCGACTTCATGCTCGACACGCCGAAGACCTTCGACGCCGCCGAGCGCCTGGTCAGCGACTTCGCCGAGCTCGATGGCGCGCACCAGGCGGTGGTCACCGCCCGTCGCCAGGTGGAGACCCTGCTGCCGGCACGCGCCTACTACAACGACCTGAAGGAAATGCACCGCCGGCGCGGCGACGACGAAGCCCTCAAGCTCGGCGTCGACAGCTTCCGTGAAAGCCGCCGCCAGGCGCTGATCGAAGCGCGCCTGCGCGAGATGGACGTGCGTGACCGCGGCCTGCTTGGCGAAGAAGCCCAGCGCCGTGCTGCACTGGACAATCACACCGAGCGCCTGGCCGAACTGGAACTGCAGCGCCGCCAGCAGGGCGGTGAGCGCATCGAAGAACTGGAACGCGAGCAGGGCCGCGCCGAAGCCGAGCGCGACCGCCGGCAGGCCAAGCGCGAGCAGGCAAGCCTGGCCGCGCAGCAGCTGGGGGCCGAACTGCCGGACGACGCACACGGCTTCGCCGAACTGGTCGAGCGCGCACAGAACGAGCTGCAGGACCGCCAGCGCGCCTCTTCGGCGCTGGACGATGCGATCAGCGATCGCCTGGGTGGCAAGCGCGATGACGAGCGCCGCTTCGGCGAGGTCCGTGCGGAACTCGAAGCGATGCAGCGCACGCCCTCCAACATCCCGGCGCCGATGCAGAAGCTGCGCGCGCGCCTGGCCGAGGAAACCGGCATCGCCGAAGCGGCGCTGCCGTTCGTCGGCGAACTGATCCAGGTCCGCTCGGAAGAGCAGGGCTGGCAGGGTGCCATCGAGCGCGTGCTGGGTGGCTTCGCGCTGTCGCTGCTGGTCGACGACAAGCATTACAACGACGTCGCCGAGTGGGTGAACCGTACCCACCTGGGCATGCGCTTCACCTACTACCGCGTGCGCCGCAACGATGATGCGTTCGCCCGTGAGCCGTCGGCGAAGTCGCTGCTGCACAAGCTGGAACTGCGCGAACACGTGTTCGAAAGCTGGCTGCGCCGCGAGCTCGGCAAGCGATTCGACTACGAGTGCGTGGATGCCAAGCAGCTGCGCAACGTCGACCGCGGCATCACCCGCGAAGGCCAGGTCAAGCATCCGGGCGACCGTTTCGAGAAGGATGACCGCAGTGCGGTGGGCGACCGCCGTCGCTGGATCCTCGGCTTCAACAACCACGACAAGGTGGGCGCCTTCGAGCGCGAAGCTCAGGAACTGGCGAAGCGCATCGCCAGCTGCGAGACCGACATCGCGCGCCTGCGTGGGCAGCGTGACCGCGACAACGAACGCCGCCTGGCCTGCCACGAGCTGGTCAGCATCAGCTGGAACGAGATCGACATCGCCGCCCCGCAGCAGCGCCTGAGCGACATCGAGGCCACGCTGCGCGACCTGCGCGAAGGCAATGCCGACCTCGCCAAGCTGGCCAAGCAGATCGACGCCGTGCGCGCCGACATCGAGCAGGCCCGCCGCACCTATGAAGACGTCCGCGTCGAGCGCGGGCAGCTGGTCAAGGAACGTGACCGCCTGGACCGCGCGCGCCAGCAGAGCCGTGCGCTGGTGCTGCCGAGCCTGGCCCAGGAGCAGGAAGCCGGCCTTGCCGAGCGCCTGCAGGAGCAGGGTCCGCTCAGCCTGGAAACGCTGGAAGCGCACATGCGCCAGGTCAGCAACGCGCTGAACGAGCAGCTGTCGTCCTCGCAGCAGGACCTCAACCGCATCGAGAACCAGCTGATCGGCTGCTTCCGTCGCTTCATCCAGCAATGGCCGGAGGAATCGGGCGACTTCACCGTGTCGGTGGCCTCGGCCGAGGACTTCCTCGCACGCCTCGAACGACTGGAGCGCGATGGCCTGCCGCAGCACGAAGAGCGCTTCTTCGATCTGCTGCAGAACCAGAGCAAGAACAACCTGCTGGCCCTGCAGCGCCACAGCGCCGAGGCCCGCAAGTCGATCGGCCAGCGCCTGGACGAAGTGAACGCCAGCCTGGAACAGGTGCCGTTCAACCGCGGTACGTTGCTGACCATCGAACTGAGCGACCGTCGTCTGCCGGAAGTGGGCGAGTTCCAGCTGCAGCTGCGCGAAGTGCTGTCGCAGCAGCAGACCGAGCAGCGCGAGCTGGCCGAATCGCAGTTCACCGTGCTGCGCCAGCTGGTCAACCGCCTGGGCTCGCAGGAAGGCGAGGACAAGCGTTGGCGGGAGCTGGTGCTGGACGTGCGCATGCACGTGGAGTTCATCGGCGTCGAGCTGGATGCGGAAACGCGCCAGCAGGTCGAGATCTACCGCAGCGGCGCCGGCAAGTCCGGTGGCCAGCGCCAGAAACTGGCTACCACCTGCCTGGCCGCGGCACTGCGCTACCAGCTCGGCGGTGCCGACAGCCAGCTGCCCAGCTACGCCGCAGTGGTGCTCGACGAAGCCTTCGACAAGGCCGACAACGAGTTCACCGCCCTGGCGATGAACATCTTCGACAACTTCGGCTTCCAGATGGTGGTTGCCACCCCGCTGAAGTCGGTGATGACGCTGGAACCGTTCATCGGCGGCGCCTGCTTCGTCGAAATCAGCGGTCGCCACGACTCCGGCGTGCTGCTGATCGAGTATGACGAGGAAGGCAAGCGCCTGAAGCTACCCGAGCGCAGCCGCCAGCAGGCCAACGAACCGGAAGAAGCCGAGGCCTGACCTGGCCGATTGAAGGGGAATGCCGGCCAGCGGCCGGCACCACCCATGGGGGGTTCATGATCCGATCGAATGGGAATGCCGGCCAGCGGCCGGCACTACCCATGGGCGGGGTTCATGGCCCGATCGGATGGGAATGCCGGCCAGCGGCCGGCACTGCCCATGGGCGGGGTTCATGACCTGATCGGATGGGGATGCCGGCCAGCGGCCGGCACTACCCATGGGCGGGGTTCATGACCCGGTAGTGCCGGCCGCTGGCCGGCAACCGCGTTCACGCAGCGCGGAACGTATCCCACGCCATCCGCGCGATCAGCACCACCACTAGCCCCACGAACAGCTTGCGGATGAACGGCGTACCGCCCTTCAGCGCCAGGCGCGTGCCCACCACCGAGCCGATGATGTTGGCCGCCGCCATCGGCAGCGCGAACAGCCACAGGATGTTGCCGGTCGGCACGAAGAACGAGATCGCCGCCACATTCGTCGCCAGGTTCACCACCTTCGACGCCGCCGAGGCGCGCAGGAAATCCAGCCCGAAGAAGCGCACGAACAGGAAGATCAGGAAGCTGCCGGTGCCCGGCCCGAAGAAGCCGTCGTAGAAGCCGATCGCCGCACCGATCGCCAGCGCGATCACCAGTTCGCGGCGGCCGATCTCCTGCGGACGGTGCAGCGCGCCGAAGTCCTTCTTCCACAGTGTGTAGGCCAGCATCGCGACCAGCAGCACCAGCACCAGTGGGCGCACCGCGTCCTTGGGCAGCAGGCTTACCGCGGTGGCGCCGGCGAAGGAGAAGATGAAGGCCGTGCCGGCCGCGAACAACACCGGCTTCCACGGGAAGCGCACGTTGCGCGCATAGCGCCAGGCAGCCGCACCGGTACCGAACATCGAACTGAACTTGTTGGTACCAAACAGCATCGCCGGCGTCTGCTGCGGCAGCACCGTGAACAGGCCAGGCAGCTGCACCAGCCCACCACCACCGACGGCGGCATCGACCAGCCCGGCGGTGAAGGCGATGACCACCAGCCACCACAACTCAGGGGGAACCAGTTCCAGCACGGCGATCAATCGATATGGGGGCGCGACAGCATACGCCTGTCCTGCACTGGTTGACCGGTGCCCCGCGTGGATCCATCCGCACAACCCGGCGACAATGTCCGCATGAGCCGAAAACCCACCGATCCCTGCCCCTGCGGCCTTCCCGCCGAATACGCCGCCTGCTGTGGCCGTTTCCATGCCGGTGAGGCCGCCCCCGATGCCGAGCGCCTGATGCGATCACGTTACAGCGCCTATGTGCGGGGACTGGCGGACTATCTGCGCCAGAGCTGGCATCCGGATACCCGTCCGGCCGAGTTGTCGTTGGATGACGCGCCCGGCCAGCGTACGCATTGGCTGGGCCTGACCGTGCACGAGCACACCGTCACCGGCGCCGACAGCGCCGAAGTGCGCTTCACCGCCCGCTACCGCGTGGGCGGCGGCAGCGCGGTGAAGATGGCCGAGCACAGCCGCTTCCTGCGCGTCGACGGCCGCTGGTACTACCTCGACGCGGTGTGAGCCTCAGCCGCCGCGTGCCGCCAGCACGCGCTGGCCGGCATGCGCGCGGACCTGGTTGCGACCACCGTCCTTGGCTGCGTACAGCGCCTGGTCGGCGGCCTTGATCACTGCCGCTGGCCGCTCATCCACGCGGCTGTCTGCCAGCCCGATGCTCACCGTCACCTGCACCGTCTGCCCGCTTCCGCCGCGTCCGCGCTGCCGGCGCCCTGTTTCATCGTCGCGGCTGCGCGTGCTCCGGTCGCGCAGCTGCATGCGGGTGTCCTCGATGGTCTGCCGCAGCGCCTCGACTGCATCCACGCAGGCCGCTGCGGGACGATCCAGGAACACCACCGCGAACTCCTCGCCGCCATAGCGGAACGCCCGGCCACCATCGCCCACCCGGCCCAGGCGCGAGGCCACCAGGCGCAGCACGTCGTCGCCGGTGTCGTGGCCGTGGGTGTCGTTGAACGACTTGAAGTGGTCCACGTCCACCATCGCGATGCTGTAGGTGCCGCGCGCCCGCTGCAGGGTCTCATTGAAGGCGCGGCGCCCCGGCAGGCCGGTCAGCTCATCGCGGAAGGCCATATGGAAGGACTCCTGCAGCATCGCGCCCAGCATCAGCAGCAGGGCCGCGCTGGCCAGTGCCGGCAGTAGCACCGGCTGCAGGAACACCCGTGGCAGCATCCACCACAGGCACAGCAGGGCCAGCAGCATCGCCGTGTGCAACGGGCGCGGATGCCGCCAGGCCTGCCAGCCCAGCGCGGCGGTTGCCAGAAGGAACAGCAGCGCTGGCAGCTGTGCCAGCGCGTTCCAGTCGGCCGGAATCCAGCTCCAGTGGCGGTTGGACAGCAGATCGTGCATGCCCCGGGGTTGCTGCGTGGCCAGCAGCAGGAAGATCATCAGCGCGGTGCCACTGGCAACACTCCGCAACAGCAGGTCGTGGCGGCGCCGCCCGCGCTCGGGCCACAATGCCAGGCCCGCGAACAGCAAGGGCAACCAGGCCGAAATGGCATGGAAGCGCAGCGGTGTCAGCGCCGTGACGTGGCCGCTGTGCAGGTAGCCGCCCACGTCCTGGTGCAGCAGCGCGAACATGACCGCCACCACCAGCAGCAGGCAGAGCGTACGCACCTGGTGGTAGAGCAGGGCAAGGCCGGCGCCGAGGCAGGCCAGCAGCCAGGGCAGGATGCGTTGGGCCGGACTGGCAACGTCTTCGTTGCCCAGTGCTGCCCACAGCACCACGGCAACCAGCACGGCGGGCAGCACGAACAGGTAATGCGCAGGCTGGCGGAGCGGATGCAGGGGCAAGCAGGAATTCCAGCGCGGTGACGACGCGGCCGCAGCATTGCCGTTAGCGGCGTTCGCACCGGCTTCTTGAATGCGGGATGGTCACGCATGTGAACGCGTTGACGTCGAACGATGACATCGCACTCACCCTGTTGCGCAGATGCTGCCCGGATGGACAGCGTAGCCACCGCCGTCGCTGCCCCGCAGCGCGATCTCGCCCGCCAGTACGCATGTGTGCGGAACCGCAGCATGCACCTGGCAGCCCCCCTCAGCGCCGAAGATGCCATGCTGCAGAGCATGGCCGATGCCAGCCCGAGCAAATGGCACCTGGCCCACACCACCTGGTTCTTCGAACGCTTCGTGCTGGCCGGCTTCCCACCTGCACCGGCGCATGACCCTGCCTGGGACTACCTGTTCAACAGCTACTACAAGAGCCTCGGCCCGGCGCATGCCCGGCCGCAGCGTGGGCTGCTGTCGCGGCCATCGCTGCAGCAGGTGCGCGACTACCGCCAGCAGGTCGATGCACAGGTGCAATCGCGGCTGGCGGCAGGCGACCTTGATGAGCAGGCACTGCAGCACCTGCAGTTGGGCCTGCAGCACGAACAGCAGCACCAGGAACTGCTGCTCACCGACATCAAGCACGCGTTCTGGTGCAATCCGTTGCAGCCGGCCTACCGCGAGGACCTGCAGCCTGCAACCAGCCCTGCCAGTGCGCAGGGCTGGATCGAGTCGCCCGAGCGCATCGTCACCATCGGCGCCGCAGCCTGGCCGCAGCACACCGCCTTCGCCTACGACAACGAATCGCCGGCGCATCGCGTGCTGCTCCCCGCGCACGCACTGGCCGAGCGTCCCGTCAGCAATGCCGAGTACCGCGCTTTCATCGACGCCGGCGGCTACCGCGAACCGCGCTGGTGGCTCAGCGAAGGCTGGGCGCTGCGCGAAGCCGAGAGCTGGCAGCACCCGCTGTACTGGGATGACGCCCTGCAGCGCGAGTACACCCTGGGCGGTTGGCGCGAACTGGATCCGCATGCGCCGGTCTGCCACCTCAGCTACTACGAGGCCGATGCCTGCGCCCGCTGGGCCGGTGCGCGCCTGCCCAGCGAGTTCGAGTGGGAGGCTGCCGCCGCAACGCTGCCGCCTCGCGGTCATTTTGCCGATGACGATCGGCTGCACCCGCAGGCTGCAGGGGGCAGTGGACTGCGTCAGCTGTTCGGCGATGTATGGGAATGGACCCACAGTGCGTATGGCGCCTACCCGGGCTTCCGCCCTTTCGCCGGCAACCTCGGTGAATACAACGGCAAGTTCATGTGCGGGCAATGGGTGCTGCGCGGTGGCAGCTGCGCCACGCCGCGTGGCCACGTGCGTGCCAGCTACCGCAATTTCTTCATGCCCCCGGCGCGTTGGCAGTTCTCCGGGCTGCGCCTGGCCAGGGATCTCGCATGAGTACGGTGCACGACGCACTGCAGGCGCTGACCGATCTCACCCCCGGCCGCCAGCAGATCCTCACCGACGTGGTGGCCGGGTTGTCGCGCACGCCGCGCCAGCTGCCGTCCAAGTACTTCTACGATGCGCGCGGCTCGCGCCTGTTCGAGCAGATCACGCAGACCCCCGAGTACTACCCCACGCGCACCGAGCTGGCCCTGCTTTCACGGGTACTGCCGGACATCGCCCGAAGCGTCGGGCCGCACCTGCACGTGGTGGAACTGGGCAGCGGCAGTGGCCGCAAGACCGCGTTGCTGCTGGCCGCCCTGCACGACCCGGTGGCCTACACGCCCATTGAAATCTCGCGTGCCGCGCTGCTGTCCAGCATCGACCACCTGGCCCCGGCGCTGCCCGAGGTGGAGATGCTGCCGGTCTGTGCCGACTTTACCCGTCCCGTCGCCGTACCCATGCCCGAACGCGAACCCGCGCGACGGCTGCTGTTCTTCCCCGGTTCCACGCTGGGCAACTTTGAAGGCGAAGACGCGGTCGCGCTGCTGCGCGCGATGCGCCAGACGATGGGCCGCGACGGCCTGGCTCTGGTCGGCATCGACCTGCACAAGAATCCGGCGCTTATCGAAGCAGCCTACAACGATGCGCAGGGCGTCACCGCCGCATTCACCCTCAACCTGCTGGCCCGGCTCAATCGCGAGATCGGCAGCGACTTCGATCTCGACGGATTCCGTCACCGCGCCCGTTACAGCACCGCGCGGCTGCGCATTGAAACCGACCTGGTCAGCCAGTGGGCGCAGGACGTCCATCTGGATGGCCGGACCTTCCATTTCGAGGCCGACGAACCGATCCGCGTCGAATACAGCCACAAGTACACCGACGAGAGCTTCGAAGCGCTGCTGCAGCCGGCTGGCCTGCAGGTCATGCAGCGCTGGGATGCTGAAGGCCCGGCCTATGGCCTGCGCCTGTTGCGTGCCATCTAGGGCGGACGGCCAGCCGGTACCGCTTCAGGTTCAGCAGCAGCGCTACCCCTAAGATGGCCGTGCAACGGCAACACGGAGGACGCCATGCCCATTCTGACCACGCTCGGCCTGGCGGCCGCTCTTGCCTCGGCGCCGACAGCGCCCGCCGCGCCTGCCGGCGACATCGATCCGGCGTTCAGCCGCTGCCTGTCGGGCCTGCAGGCCACCGCTGTGACACAAGGCATCAGTCCCGACCGTTTCAACGCGATCACCGCCGGCCTCACCCCGGACCCGAGCGTGCTCGGCCTGCTCGATGCACAGCCCGAATTCACCACGCCGATCTGGGACTACCTGGCCGCGCTGGTCGATCGCCAGCGCGTGGCTGATGGCCGCGCCCTGCTGCAGCAGCACCGCGACCTGCTCGATCGCGTGTCGGCGCAGTACGGCGTCGATCCGGCCACTATCGTCGCGGTCTGGGGCGTGGAGAGCGACTACGGCCGCGTGTTCGGCAAGCGCCCGCTGCTGCAGTCATTGGCCACGCTGTCCTGCGCCGGCCGTCGCCAACCCTTCTTCCGCGGTGAACTGCTGGCGCTGCTCAAGCTGATCGACCGCGGCGACCTGCAGGCCCAGGGGCTCACCGGCTCTTGGGCCGGTGCCTTCGGGCATACGCAGTTCATGCCCAGCACCTATGCACGCATCGCCGTGGACGGTGATGGCGATGGCCGCCGCGATCTGGTCGGCAGCATTCCCGATGCACTGGCCTCCACCGCCAACTACCTCAAGCGCGCCGGCTGGCGCAGCGGCGAGCCGTGGGGCATGGAAGTCCGCGTTCCTGCGGGCTTCAACGCCAGCCAGGCCGGCCGCACCCAGCGTCGCGCCCTGGCCGACTGGCGTGCGCAGGGCGTGACTGCGCTGGATGGCAGCGTGTTGGCTCCAGCCAACCTGCCGGCGGATGCGCGCGCCGCGCTGCTGCTGCCGGCCGGCAACAAGGGCCCGGCATTGCTGGTGTTCCGCAACTACGACGCGATCTACAGCTACAACGCCGCCGAAAGCTATGCGCTGGCGATCGCGACGCTGGCTGACCAATTGCGTGGTGGCAACGGGTTGGCCACCGCCTGGCCGACCGATGACCCGGGCCTGGGCCGCGATGAGCGCCGCCAGCTGCAGACCCTGCTGCTGGCCCGCGGCCACGATATCGGTGCCGCCGACGGCATGATCGGTACCGCCACGCGCCGCGCGATCCAGGTAGAACAGCAGCGCCTGGGCTGGAGCGAGGTGGATGGCCGCGCAGGCCAGCGCATCCTGCGCACGCTGCAGGAAGAGGCGGCCGCCATCGCACCCGCTGGGCAGAAAGCCTTGCCGGCGGCACGTTGACCGCGACATCATCGCCGCGGTCTTCAAGGAGCGTCATCGCATGCAGTCGAATCCGGACATCAGCACCGGCCTGTATCACGGCCTGGAGGCCTGGCAGGTGCGAACCGCCAACGCCACGGCGGTCGTCAGTGTGTTCGGCGGCCAGCTGCTGTCGTTCATTCCCGATGGGCAGCCCGATCTGCTGTGGCTTTCGCCCACGCGCGCCGAGCTGCCCACGCCCATCCGCGGTGGCGTCCCGGTGTGCTGGCCGTGGTTCGGTCGCCAGGGCCAGAGCGCCGATGTACCGGCGCATGGCCTGGTACGTACCGCGCGCTGGGAGCTTCTGCAGGCCAGCCAGCGCGATGATGGCGAGGTCGAGCTGCAGTTGGCGCCTGCGCCCAGCGCCGATCGCGGCCTGCGCCTGCAGATGCAGTTGCGTATCGGCCGCCAGCTGCGCCAGCAGCTGGTCACCGAAAACACCGGAACCTCGCCGGTGACCTTCACCCAGGCCCTGCACAGCTATTTCCGGGTGGGCGATGCCAAGCGGGTCGAGGTCGAGGGCCTTGACGGCCTGCAGTACCTGGACAAGTACGAGGACTATGCGCAGCTGCGCCTGCAACAGGGACCGTGGTCATTGCGCGATCCGCGTGATCCCGGTCGCAGCGATCGCATCTATACCAGTGCCGGGGGCCACTACGTGCTGCATGATCCCGTACTGCAGCGGCGGATCGAGATCCGCAGCGAAGGCAGCCAGACGCTGGTGGTCTGGAATCCGGGTGCCGAGGCGGCAGCCAGGATGGCCGATGTCGGCGAGGGCTGGCGCGATTACGTATGCCTGGAAGTGGCCAACGCAGGCCCGGAGCAGATTACGCTTGCGGCGGGTGCGCGCCATCAACTGGTGCAGACCTTGGGCAGTACCGCGCTGTAGGCGCGGGCAGCGATTTCAGTTTGTCGATGCAGGTAGCAAGGACGGAAAAACATGCAGGAAGCACAATGGTGGTACGCCAATGGCAGGCAGAGCAGTGGGCCGGTGGATCTGGCCGGTCTTCGCCAGCTGCAGCAGGAAGGGACGGTTACGGCGCGCACCCTGCTCTGGTGCGAAGGCATGCCCTCATGGCGGCCGTTGGCGGAACTGGAGCAGGCTTCCGCCCCCGTCGAGGTGGTTCCGGCCTTGGATATCGACGCAGCCCCTGCGGTTGAGGGCATCGCGCCGGATGTCGGCGACCCGTCCGATCCCTAT
>NZ_CP133161.1:4430000-4432500 GCF_030913325.1 Stenotrophomonas sp. a6 | reverse complement strand
GGGAAACCGAGTCTGATAAGGGCGCATAGTCGCGGGCAGTAGACCCGAAACCGGGTGATCTAGTCATGCCCAGGGTGAAGGTGCGGTAACACGCACTGGAGGCCCGAACCCACTCCCGTTGCAAAGGTAGGGGATGAGGTGTGATTAGGAGTGAAAAGCTAATCGAACCCGGAGATAGCTGGTTCTCCTCGAAAGCTATTTAGGTAGCGCCTCATATGTATCCTCTCGGGGGTAGAGCACTGTTATGGCTAGGGGGTCATCGCGACTTACCAAACCATTGCAAACTCCGAATACCGAGACGGACTGTATGGGAGACACACGGCGGGTGCTAACGTCCGTCGTGAAAAGGGAAACAACCCAGACCCACAGCTAAGGTCCCAAATTCACTGCTAAGTGGAAAACCATGTGGAAAGGCACAGACAGCCAGGAGGTTGGCTTAGAAGCAGCCACCCTTTAAAGAAAGCGTAATAGCTCACTGGTCGAGTCGGTCTGCGGGGAAGATTTAACGGGGCTAAGCAGTGAACCGAAGCTTGGGGTGCATAACTTTGTTATGCGCGGTAGAGGAGCGTTCCGTAAGCCGTTGAAGGTGGATTGAGAAGTCTGCTGGAGGTATCGGAAGTGCGAATGCTGACATGAGTAACGATAATGCGGGTGAAAAACCCGCACGCCGAAAGCCCAAGGTTTCCTTGCGCAACGTTAATCGGCGCAGGGTGAGTCGGCCCCTAAGGCGAGGACGAAAGTCGTAGTCGATGGGAAGCAGGTTAATATTCCTGCACCTCGCGTAAGTGCGATGGAGGGACGGAGAAGGTTAGGTGTACCAGGCGTTGGTTGTCCTGGGGAAAGGCGGTAGGTTTGGATCTTTGGCAAATCCGGGATCCTCTAAGACCGAGCACCGAGACGAGCCTTTATGGCGAAGTCACTGATACCACGCTTCCAGGAAAAGCTCCTAAGCTTCAGCTTACGCAGACCGTACCGTAAACCGACACAGGTGGGTAGGATGAGAATTCTCAGGCGCTTGAGAGAACTCGGGTGAAGGAACTAGGCAACATGGCACCGTAACTTCGGGAGAAGGTGCACCCTTTTTGGTGGCTCGTGCGAGCTATAGCTGAAGAGGGTCGCAGTAACCAGGCCGCTGCGACTGTTTATCAAAAACACAGCACTCTGCAAACACGAAAGTGGACGTATAGGGTGTGACGCCTGCCCGGTGCTGGAAGGTTAATTGATGGGGTCAGCCGCAAGGCGAAGCTCTTGATCGAAGCCCCAGTAAACGGCGGCCGTAACTATAACGGTCCTAAGGTAGCGAAATTCCTTGTCGGGTAAGTTCCGACCTGCACGAATGGCGTAACGACAGCGGCGCTGTCTCCACCCGAGACTCAGTGAAATTGAAATCGCTGTGAAGATGCAGCGTTCCCGTGGCAAGACGGAAAGACCCCGTGAACCTTTACTATAGCTTTACACTGAACGTTGAGTTCGTCTGTGTAGGATAGGTGGGAGGCTATGAAACCATGGCGCTAGCTGTGGCGGAGCCATCCTTGAAATACCACCCTGTCGTGCTTGACGTTCTAACCTGGGCCCATTATCTGGGTCGGGGACCGTGTATGGTGGGTAGTTTGACTGGGGCGGTCTCCTCCTAAAGAGTAACGGAGGAGCTCGAAGGTACGCTCAGCGCGGTCGGACATCGCGCACTGTGTGCAAAGGCATAAGCGTGCTTGACTGCAAGATCGACGGATCAAGCAGGTAGGAAACTAGGACTTAGTGATCCGGTGGTTCTGTATGGAAGGGCCATCGCTCAACGGATAAAAGGTACTCCGGGGATAACAGGCTGATACCGCCCAAGAGTTCATATCGACGGCGGTGTTTGGCACCTCGATGTCGGCTCATCACATCCTGGGGCTGTAGTCGGTCCCAAGGGTATGGCTGTTCGCCATTTAAAGTGGTACGCGAGCTGGGTTCAGAACGTCGTGAGACAGTTCGGTCCCTATCTGCCATGGGCGTTGGAGATTTGAGAGGGGCTGCTCCTAGTACGAGAGGACCGGAGTGGACGAACCTCTGGTGTTCCGGTTGTCACGCCAGTGGCATTGCCGGGTAGCTATGTTCGGAAGCGATAACCGCTGAAAGCATCTAAGCGGGAAGCGCGCCTCAAGATGAGATCTCCCGGGGCACAAGCCCCCTGAAGGAACCATGTAGACTACGTGGTTGATAGGTCAGGTGTGTAAGTACAGCAATGTATTGAGCTAACTGATACTAATGATCCGTGCGGCTTGACCATATAACCTCAAGTTGCCTTGGCTTTACGACAGCGTCGTAAGAGCATCCAAGTGCACGCTACGTCACAAGAACTACGAGAGGCAGGCGCCTTATCCAGCTGTATCGGATGGCGACGCTCCAACCGTCTCCCTGGTGAAATTAGCGCTGTGGAACCACCCGATCCCATCCCGAACTCGGAAGTGAAACGCAGCTGCGCCGATGGTAGTGTGGCTCAAGCCATGCGAGAGTAGGT
>NZ_CP133161.1:352500-4425000 GCF_030913325.1 Stenotrophomonas sp. a6 | reverse complement strand
AGAGTTCATATCGACGGCGGTGTTTGGCACCTCGATGTCGGCTCATCACATCCTGGGGCTGTAGTCGGTCCCAAGGGTATGGCTGTTCGCCATTTAAAGTGGTACGCGAGCTGGGTTCAGAACGTCGTGAGACAGTTCGGTCCCTATCTGCCATGGGCGTTGGAGATTTGAGAGGGGCTGCTCCTAGTACGAGAGGACCGGAGTGGACGAACCTCTGGTGTTCCGGTTGTCACGCCAGTGGCATTGCCGGGTAGCTATGTTCGGAAGCGATAACCGCTGAAAGCATCTAAGCGGGAAGCGCGCCTCAAGATGAGATCTCCCGGGGCACAAGCCCCCTGAAGGAACCATGTAGACTACGTGGTTGATAGGTCAGGTGTGTAAGTACAGCAATGTATTGAGCTAACTGATACTAATGATCCGTGCGGCTTGACCATATAACCTCAAGTTGCCTTGGCTTTACGACAACGTCGTAAGAGCATCCAAGTGCACGCTACGTCACAAGAACTACGAGAGGCAGGCGCCTTATCCGGCTGTATCGGATGGCGACGCTCCAACCGCCTCCCTGGTGAAATTAGCGCTGTGGAACCACCCGATCCCATCCCGAACTCGGAAGTGAAACGCAGCTGCGCCGATGGTAGTGTGGCTCAAGCCATGCGAGAGTAGGTCATCGCCAGGGTTTAC
The DNA here is from genome assembly GCF_030913325.1 of Stenotrophomonas sp. a6. Lineage (NCBI taxonomy): Bacteria > Pseudomonadati > Pseudomonadota > Gammaproteobacteria > Lysobacterales > Lysobacteraceae > Stenotrophomonas > Stenotrophomonas sp. a6. The sequence continues at coordinate 4,424,319 of NZ_CP133161.1, read as the reverse complement.
ACCCGAGAACCCCGCTGCTCACGCAGCGGGGTTTTTCTTTGTGCGCAGTAAATGCGGGTAGTGCCGGCCGCTGGCCGGCAACCCGATGGCATTACATCACCCGGTAGATCCACGCCATGCGTGGATGCCCTCTGCGAGGAGCCAAGGCGCCAACCAAGGTTGGCCGCTACCAACAGCAGGCCCACACAGCAATCGGTTGCTGGCCAGCGGCCGGCACTACCAGGGGCAGGTCACGCATAAAAAGACGGCGCCCTGCGGGCGCCGTCCTGATCAAACTCGAATGGAAGGCCCGGATCAGGCGACCCGGGAGACCTCGTGGGGTTCTTGCTGACGGAACACCGACACCGCCTCGGTGAGCGTCCCCGCCTGCGACTGCAACTCGCGTGCGGCAGCGGTGGCTTCTTCCACCAGCGCCGCATTCTGCTGCGTGGCCTGATCCATCTGCACCACTGTCTGGTTGATCTGCTCGATACCGATCGACTGCTCCTGCGACGCCGCGGATATCTCGCGCATCAGGTGGCTGACATCCTCCACGCCGCCGACGATTCCCTGCATGCGCTGGCCGGCATCGGCCACCAGCTGGGCACCTTCGCCCACCTGCCGTCCCGCTTCGTCGATCAGCTTCCTGATCTCCTGTGCGGCCGCCGCCGAACGCTGCGCCAGCACGCGCACCTCGCTGGCCACCACGGCAAAGCCTCGGCCCTGCTCGCCGGCGCGTGCCGCCTCCACCGCTGCGTTCAACGCCAGGATATTGGTCTGGAAGGCAATGCCGTCGATGACGCCGGTGATGTCGCCGATCCGCTTCGAGGCACCTTCGATGGCCTGCATGGTATCCACCACCCGCTGCATGGCCGTGTTGCCGTCACTGGCAGCGTTCTGCGTGGAGGCGGCCAACGCACTGGCCTCACGCGCATGGGCGGCGTTCTGGCGCACGGTGGCGGTCAGTTCCTCCATCGATGCTGCGGTCTCCTGCAGGTGCGCTGCCTGGCGCTCGCTGCGCTCGGACAATGCGCCGTTGCCGGCGGCAATCTCGCTGGCGGCGGTACTGATCGACGCCGCGCATTCCTGGATGCGGCCGACCATGCGTGCCAACTGCCCGGCCGTGGCATTGGCATCGCGCTGGATGGCAGCGAACGCGCCGTGATACTCGCCGTGCATGCGCCGATCCAGATCGCCGTTGGCCAGTGCCGAGAGCATCTGCCGTACTTCGTTGACGGTGCTGCCGAGCGTATCGAGCAGCTGGTTGATGCCACCGGTCAGGCCATCGAGGAAGCTGGCGCCTTCAGTGGCCTGCAGGCGCTGGTCGAGGTCACCGGCCGCTGCCGCTGCGACGATGCCGGCCACGGCATTCTCCAGCGCGAGCTCATGCGTGCGGTCATGCCATTCCACGGCGAAGCCCAGGCGCACGCCCTGCGCGTCGAACACCGGTGTGACCACCTGCGCGAAGTGCACCGGGCCGATCTGCACCTTGCCGTTGTGCGCTACCTGCAGGCCGTTGAGGATCGCGCGGATGCGGTCCGGGTTGGCGTGGAAACGATGGATGCTGCTGCCGACCAGGCGCTCGGCGTCGAAATCGGGGAAGGCCTGTCGCAACGTCGCCTGCTGGTTGCGCAGCAGTGCCACCACCGAGCGGTTCACGTAGCGGATCACATGGTCGTTGTCGGCGATCATCATCGCGGTGCGCGAGGCATCGAGGGCCTGGCGGATCTGCGCGTTCTCGGCATGTGACGCGGCTTCGCGCCCACGCTGGGCCTGCACGTGGCGTGCAGTGTCGGCCAGGGCGTGGGCCAGTGAACCCGGCGCATAGGCGCCGGTATCGGCATGCGCGCCAAGATCGGCACCGGTGGCGATATCGCGTGCGAGCGCGGCAAGCCGACGCGGGCCGTGGCCAAGGGCCTCGGTCTGCTGCCGAAGGCGCAGTGCGACCTGGCCGAGGAACAGGGTCAGGCCCGCGAGCATGCCGGCCTGCAGCAGCGTCGGCCACAGCGCGGCACCGCCCTGTAGCGGTGCCAGCAGGGCGAGCGTACCGACGCCACCGGCCAGCCACACCGGAAGGCGATCGCGATGGCCCAGCAGCACGCCCAGCAGCAGGGCAATCGGCAATGCCGGCGACAGGCTGATGATCGCGCACAACACGGCCAGCTGCAGCGACAACAGCAACGCCAGACCGTTGCGGGCGATGGCCCGGCCCGCCTGGGCCCCGCCCAACCACGCGGCTGGCAGCACGGCGACGGCCGCCAACGCGGCGGCCTGCACCTGCGGGCCACGCAGGGCCAGCACCAGGCCAGCCAGGGCCAGTACCGCGCTGCCGATCAGCAGGCGGCGGTCAGCGCGGTGCGCGAGCTGCTGCAGATGCGGCAGGCGGGCGGTATCGGGGGGACGGGCGGATGCAATGGACATCGGAGGCTCCTGGGTCAGCAGACGACAACGAGCACGCCGCAACGCACGCAGCAGGGCGTGACGAGGGCGGGTGCCGGGAATTCGAGGGATGCGGCGCGATCAGCGGCGCGGAGACGGGACACCGCGGCCACATCCTGTGGGTGACGGTGCAGCAGAGCGGGCATGCGGACTTCCTTGCAGAACCAGACACATGCCGCAGGACCGACCGGGCCCGCGTGCAGCGGGCGCAGGGGCCCGCAACTGATGTATCGGCCGCAGACGCGCAGAGTGAAGCGCGCGGATACCTCTGCTCAGCCCGCGTTGTCGTTGCTGAAGAAGCGCAGGATCACGCCTGCGATCTGTTCCGGATCTTCCATGTGCAGGTGATGGTTGCCGGGAAACACCGCCAACCGCCCATCGCGCAGGTGCTGCAGGCGATCGCTGCGCATCGGCTCGGGGTAGTAGGACTGCGCTGGCGTGGCATAGATCACCTGCGTCGGGCAGGCGATGGCCTGCAGCAGGTTGTCGATCTGGCCTTCGCTGAGACGGATCGCAGTGGGCAGCATCAGGCGCGGATCGCTGCACCAGCGGTAGCCACCCTCGACCGGTTCCACGCCGCGCTCGACCAGCAGCCGTGCACAGTGCTCGCTGAGCTGGTTGGTCATCATCCGTGCGCGGATCGGCGCGGCGAGGTCGGGGAACACGCGCAGCTGCTTGCGTGCCAGTGCGCGCGTGGCATTCACATGCTCGCGCAGGCGGTTGGCGGTTTCTTCCTCGGGGCCGCGCAGGCCGCCGAGCGCTTCGATCGCCACCAGGCGCTCGACGCGGTCACTGACCGAGGCGGTGAGGCTGGCGATGCCGGCGCCCATCGAATGGCCGAGCAGGTTGAAGCGGTCCCAGCCCAGTGCATCGGCGACGTCGAGCACGTGGCAGATCGCGGCGGCCGTGGTGTAGCTGGTACCGGCCGGCAGATGCGCGCTGTGGCCATGACCGGGCAGGTCGATGGCAACGAGCTGCAGCGACGACAGGTGCGGCGCCAGCGGCACGAAGCTGGCCGCGTTGTCGAGCCAGCCGTGCAGGGCCAGCACGCGCGGGCCATCGCCGTGGTTGCGCAGGCCGGCGACGCGCGCGCCACCGACCTCCAGTTCAAACGGTTGCAGACTCATGCCAGCGAGGCCACGGCCAGCCGCGCAAGCGCGCGTGCGTGCTCCGGTTCGGCGTTGAGGCAGGGGATGTAGCGCATCGTCGCACCGCGCTCGGCCAGTGTTTCGGTGAACCCTAGCGCGACTTCTTCCAGCGTCTCCAGGCAGTCGGTGGCGAAGCCGGGGCACACCACGTCGATCTGCTTCACGCCGGATTCGGCCAGCGCCCACAGGCTGGGCTCGGCATACGGCTGCAGCCAGCGCTCGCGGCCGAAACGCGACTGGTAACCCATCTGCCACTCGTCCCTGCCCAGTTCCAGCGCCTTGGCGATGGCCTGTGCGCTGGCCTCGCAGCGCTGCGGATACGGATCGCCGGCATCGGCCAGGCGCTGCGGGATGCCATGGAAGGAGAACATCAGCATCTGGCCGCGACCGTGCTGTTCCCAGTAGCGACGGATCGAGCCGGCCACGGCCTCGACCCAGCCCGGATCGACCGAATAGTCGCGCACCAGGCTGACGGTCACGCCAGGATTGCGGCGCTGCCAGGCATCGACGCGGTCTTCGACCGAGGCAGTGGTGGTGGTGGAGTACTGCGGATACAGCGGCAGCACCACGATGCGGCGCGCACCGTCGGCTGCCAGGCGGTCGAGCTCGCTGGCCAGCGCGGGTTCGCCGTAACGCATCGCATGACGCACTGTCAGGGTCGGCAACAGGGCCTGCATGGCCTGCGCCAGCTGGCGCGTATGCACCATCAGCGGTGAGCCGTCGGGCAGCCAGACCTGGGCGTACTTGGCCGCCGAACGACTGCTGCGCAGGGGCAGGATCAGTCCGCGCAGCAGCGGCTGCCACAGCAGTGGCGGGATCGCGACCACGCGGCGGTCGGACAGGAATTCAGCCAGGTAACGGCGTACGGCGGGGGCCGTCGGCGTCTCGGGCGTGCCTAGGTTGACCGCCAGCACGGCGGTATCGGGTGCGTCGAGCATGGGCGGTATTGTCGCCGATCCGGTGTCGCGCCGGGATGCAGGGTTCGGATTGCGGGCATAGCGCGCATCAATGTGAGCAGGGAACGCTCATTGGGGATTCATGACAACGCTACTAATTTCAGTCACTTGCTATATCTTCCTATGGACTGACTTCTGGAGCCTGCCATGCGTCGCCCGATCCAAGCCCTGCTGATCGCCGCCAGCCTGCTGTCCAGCCAGGCCATGGCCGGGCCGCAGGAAGACCAGCGTGCGCGCAATGCCGTGCGCGTGCTGGCTGAAATCCAGGAAATCCCTGAACAGGGCATTCCGGATAAATTGCTGGACGAAGGCCGCGCGGTCATCGTCATTCCCGACACGATCAAGGCCGGTCTGGTCATTGGCGGCCGTCGTGGCCACGGCCTGATGTCGGTGCGCATGCCCAACGGCGCCTGGTCCAACCCGGTGTTCGTGAAGCTCACCGGCGGCAGCATCGGCTTCCAGGCCGGCGTGCAGTCCTCCGATGTGGTGCTGGTGTTCCGCAACGACCGCAGCCTGGACAACCTGGTCAACGGCAAGTTCACGCTGGGTGCCGACGCTGGCGTCGCCGCCGGTCCGGTGGGCCGCAACGCCGCCGCGGCCACCGACGGCCAGCTGAAGGCCGAGATCTGGTCCTGGTCGCGCGCCCGCGGCCTGTTTGCCGGCGTCGCGCTGGATGGCGCGGTGCTGCAGATCGACGATGCCGCCAATCTGGACGCCTACGGCAGCAACACCACGCCGCGGATGATCTTCGAAGGCCGCGCCGCCGGTTCGCCGTCGATGGATGTGGTCGCCTTCCGCGATCGCCTGGAAGAGGCCACCTACGCGGCGCGCAACAACCGCAGCGGCAACGGCGGCAGCGCGCCGCGCCCGGCTGCCGCCCCGGCAGCTGCTCCGGCGCCTGTTCAGGCAGCACCGGCTGCGCCGGCTGAGGCCACCACCGCGCCGCTGCAGAACGTGCCGCAGACCCCGCCGCCGCAGCAGCAGGGCTTCCAGCCGGTGAATGACGGCGAGATCCGTACGGAAACGCTGGGCGGAAACTGACTTTCGTCACGCGCGCCGGCTGACAGCCGGTGCGCTATGCTCGACAGCCTGATCACTAACGTAACGAGCGTCTTTATGGGCAGTTTCAGCATCTGGCATTGGTTGGTCGTGCTGGCCATCGTCCTGCTGGTGTTCGGCACCAAGCGCCTGACCAGCGGCGCCAAGGACCTCGGTTCGGCGGTCAAGGAATTCAAGAAGGGCATGCGCGACGAGGACAAGCCGAACGCGCAGCTGGGCGATGAGTCGCGCAGCCAGGACGCGTCGCGCACCGCGCAGGACGAGCACGACCGTAACGCTCGCTGATCCGGAGCGGTTGCGGTGTTCGATATCGGCTTCAGCGAACTGCTGGTGATTGCAGTGGTCGCCCTGGTGGTGCTCGGTCCCGAGCGCCTGCCCAAGGCGGCCCGCTTCGCCGGCCTGTGGGTGCGTCGCGCCCGCAATCAATGGGATTCGGTGAAACAGGAACTGGAGCGCGAACTGCAGGCAGAGGACATCAAGCGGCAGATGCAGGATGTGCGCCAGGGCATGCAGGACACCGAGAACCAGCTGCGCGCCAGCGGTGAAGCGATCCGTCGCGAAGCCCAGCAGGCGCAGCAGCAGGGCGATGACCTGGTGCAGCAAGTCCGTGCACCGGCGCCCGCGGATCTGCCGCCGCACATGAGCGCCGCGCCCGATGCCGTTGAACCAGCGCAGGACGGTGGTGCCGCCGAGCCGGTTTCGGCCGCGCCCGCTGAAACTGGTACGCCGCCGCCGGCGCAGAGCACGGAGCGCCACCCATGAGTGAACAGGATTTCGGCGAGAGCTCGCTGGTAGAACACCTGGTGGAACTGCGCGGCCGGCTGGTGCGCGCATTGCTGGGCCTGGGCGTGGTGCTGCTGGCGCTGCTGCCGTTCACCCAGAAGCTCTACAACGCGCTGGCCGAACCGCTGGTCTCGCAGCTGCCGAACGGACAGACGATGATCGCCACCAACCCGGCCGGTGCCTTCTTCGCACCGCTGAAGCTGACCTTCTTCGTCGCGTTGTTCGTGGCGGTACCGTGGCTGCTGTACCAGCTGTGGGCGTTCGTCGCGCCCGGTCTGTATGCACGCGAGAAGCGCCTGGCGGTGCCGCTGCTGGTGTCATCGGTGCTGCTGTTCTACACCGGTTGCGCCTTTGCGTATTTCCTGGTGCTGCCGGCGGTGTTCCACTTCCTCACCACCTTCAGCCCGGACGTGATCGCAATCACACCGGATGCGAATGCCTATCTGGACTTCGTGCTGGCGATCTTCTTCGCCTTTGGTGGCAGTTTCGAACTGCCGGTGGCGATGGTGATCCTGGTGCTGCTGGGCTGGGTGACGCCGCAGCAGTTCAAGGAAGGCCGCGGCTACGCGATCGTCGGCATCTTCGTGCTGGCGGCGGTGCTGACCCCGCCGGACGTGGTGTCGCAGCTGATGCTGGCGATTCCGATGTGCCTGCTGTACGAGCTGGGCATCCACGCCGCACGCTGGCTGGTGCCGTCGTCGGTAGTGAAGAAGCCCGCCGCCTGAAAGACAAAAAGGGGACGGAGGGGATTAAGTCGTTAAAGGCAAAAACGACTTAATCCCCTCCGTCCCCTTTTCTATCCACGCATGGCGTGGATCTACCTGCGTTCTGGTCAGGCGTGGAACACGTCGCTCGAGGTCGGCGTGGTCGGAATCGGCGGCGCCGCGCGGCTGCCGCGGTGCACGAACATCTGTTTCCACGCGGCGTAGACCGCGCCGACATACAGCGGCATCAGCACCGTGGTCAGTACCAGCTGGGCGATGAAGGCGGCGGCCAGCGGGCCGCCGATCAGCATCGCGATCTGGATCACGATCACGAACAGGATGTACATGCAGAACGCGGCGATCAGGCCGAGTACGGCGAACACGAACATCGCGCCGATGTTCTCGATGCAGCCCTGCAGGCTCAGGCGCAGCGCATGCATGCCGCTCTGCTTGTCGAACACCACCAGCGCCGGCTGGGTGAACATTGCCAGCGACAGCGCCACCGCGCTCAGGAACACCAGCAGCATCCACAGCGCGATGCGCTTGGCCGGCAGATTGGCGACCAGCGCGGCCGCGTCATCCGGCTTGATCTGCTGGCCACTGCGGCTGATCTCTTCCATCTTGGTCATGACCTCGCTGAAGGCGGTGAAGCCCTCGCGGCCGATCATCAGGAACAGCAGCGCGCCCAGCAGCAGCACCGCCAGCACCTGGATCGCCAGCGGCACCAGCAGGTGGCTGACGCGGTGGTCGCGGATCGGCTGCAGCAGGTGCGAGGCCAGGCCCGGGCGGCCTTCATCGATCTCGCCCACGGCATACAGCATGCCGCCGAACATGATCGGCGAAATGGCCAGCGTCATAAGCTGCACGGCCATGCCGGCAGCGCCAGGAATCAGCGTCGACAACAAGGTGACCACCCAGCTCACCAGCAGCCAGGTCAGGCCGATCCGGGCCAGCTGCAGCGGCGCACGCCGGTACAGGGAGAACGTATCCAGCAACCACTGGGCGCCCGCCGAAGCCGGCAGCTTGCGAATCTCTTTCATGGACATCCGGGAAGGACAGGAGGGGGCCGGGCGGCTGCCCGTGCCGCCGATTATCCCTGTTTTGCCACCGGCTGGGCTGAAGACAGCCGTGCCTGGCGGACGAAGCGGCGCAACAGCTGGCGGGCCAGCGGCGCGGCACTGACCGCGCGCTCGATGCTGCGGGCGCAGCCGCCGTGGCGGCCGATGCAGTCGGCGCGGGCACGCACGTAGCCACGCATGTGGTGGGTGGCGAACTCCGGATGGAACTGCACGCCCCAGGCCTGGCGGCCCCAGCGGAAGGCATGGCAGCCATCCAGCGGTGAACGGGCCAGCACCTCGGCACCATCGGGCGCGCGCAGCACGGTCTGCAGATGGGTGGCATGGGCGGCAAAGTGCTGCGGCAGGCCCTGGAACAGCGGGTCCTGCGCGGCCTGCGGCTGCAGTTCCAGTTCGATCGTGCCGGACTCGCGGCCGGCCGGGTTGTAGGCCACCTCGCCACCCAGCGCATGTGCCAGCAGCTGATGGCCGTAGCAGATGCCGAATACCGGCAGGTCGTCGTGGGCGGTCTGGCGCAGCCACGCGGCGCTGCGCTCGCTCCAGTCGGCATGGTCGGTGACGAAGGCGGCCGAGCCGGTCACCAGCACGCCGGCGAAGGCATGAGGGTCGGGCAGGGCGCCACCGTGCTCGACATCGACCACCACCGTCTCGTGTTCTTCCAGCCCGGCGGCGACGCGGATCCAGTGCGGAAAGCGCCCGTAGCGGCGCAATGACGGCACCGGTCGGCCGGTTTCAAGGATCAGGAACGGGGCTGGGTTCATCCGGGGGCGGCAGCACTGACAGGACTTCCTCGATTGTAGTCAGCCCCTGCGCCACCTTTTCAAGCCCGGCCTGGCGCAGGGTTCGCAGCCCTTCAGCCCGCGCGGCACGGGTGAAACCGGCCAGGTCCATGTCGGCGCGGATCTGCCCGCGCAGCCGCGAACCCAATGGCAGCAACTCATACAGGCCGATGCGGCCGAGGAATCCGGTGCGCCGGCATTCCAGGCAACCGACCGGCCGACAGGGCGTGGCGGCATCTGGATATGCAGCATGGCTATCAGCCAGCACCGCCCAATCGGCCGCGCCGAGGCTGTGCGGCTGCTTGCAGTGCGGGCACAGCGTGCGCACCAGGCGCTGGGCGAGGATGCCGTTGAGGGTGCTGGCCAGCAGGTAATGCGGCACGCCCAGGTCGAGCAGGCGGGTGACCGCCGAGGGCGCGTCGTTGGTATGCAGGGTGGACAGCACCAGGTGGCCGGTCAGCGAGGCCTGCACCGCCATCTGTGCGGTCTCCAGGTCGCGGATCTCGCCGATCATGATGATGTCCGGGTCCTGCCGCAGCAGGGTGCGCACGCCGCTGGCGAAGTCCAGGTCGATGTTGGCCTGCACCTGCATCTGGTTGAACTCGGGCGCGATCATCTCGATCGGATCCTCCACCGTGCACACGTTCACGTCCGGCGTGGCCAGCCGCTTCAGCGTGGAATACAGGGTGGTGGTCTTGCCCGAGCCGGTCGGGCCGGTGACCAGCACGATGCCGTGCGGGCGCTCGACCAGCGCATTCCAGCCGGCGGCCTCCTGCGGGCTGAAACCGAGCTGGTCGATGCTCTTGAACGCGGCATCCGGGTCGAAGATGCGCATCACGCACTTCTCGCCGAAGGCGGTGGGCATGGTCGACAGGCGCATCTCGACCTCGCGGCCACCCGGCGAGCGGGTCTTGATGCGGCCATCCTGCGGGCGCCGGCGCTCGGCCAGGTCCATGCGGCCCAGCACCTTGATGCGGCTGACCACGGCGGTCATCACCGCCGGCGGTACCTCGAACACCTTGTGCAGCACGCCGTCGATGCGGAAGCGCATGCGCCCCATCTCGCGGCGCGGCTCCAGGTGGATGTCCGAGGCGCGCTGTTCGTAGGCGTACTGCAGCAGCCAGTCGACGATGTGCACGATGTGCTGGTCGTCGGCATTGACGTCGCCGGTGCGGCCCAGCTCCACCAGCTGCTCGAAGCTGGGCAGGGTGGTGCTGGCCTCGCCGCGCACATCGCCACGGGCGCCGCGCACCGAGCGGGTCACCCCGTAGAACTCCATGGTGTAACGGTGCAGGTCCAGCGGGTTGACCACCGCCAGCTCGATGCGGCGGCGGGTCAGGTGCTGCAGGTCACGACGCCATTCCTGCACCAGCGGCTCGCTGGTGGCTACCAGCACGCGCTCGGCATCCACCGCCAGCGGCAGGAAGCGGTGGCGGCGGGCGTAGGCATGCGACACCAGCGCGGTCACCGCAGCGACGTCCACCCGGGTCGGGTCGATGCGCAGGTAACGGCTGCCGGTGCGCTGCGCCAGCCACTCGGTCAGGCGTTCCAGGGTCAGTTCGCCGCCGCCGGTGGCGGCCAGCTTGAGGTTGGACAGCAGCACCAGCGGATGCACTTCACTGGCGTTGCGCGCGCCCTGTGCGGAAAACCGCATGCGCTCGCGGTCCTGCTCGGCCACCAGGCCATCGGCGGTCAGGGCCGCGGCAATCTGCTCGAAATGCAGCCGTCCCCAGGGCAGCGGGACGCCGTCCGCCTCGCCGGGCGTGCCTGCCGGCAGCCGATGTTCCATCTGCCTGCTCCTCCCGGGTACGGAATGCCCCGCAGGTCGGCCGTTATACTAGCGCACCCCCCTTGCCGGCCAAGACTCGTACGCATGTCCGCGACCCCGACCGTTCCGATCACCTTCCAGGGCCTGATCCAGACCCTGAACCAGTTCTGGGCCCAGCAGGGCTGCGTGCTCATCCAGCCGCTCGACCTGGAGGTGGGCGCCGGTACCTTCCACCCGGCCACCTTCCTGCGTGCGATCGGTCCGGAAGGCTGGAATGCGGCCTACGTGCAGCCGTCGCGGCGCCCGACCGATGGCCGTTACGGTGAGAACCCGAACCGCCTGCAGCGCTACTACCAGTACCAGGTGGCGATGAAGCCGGCGCCGGACAACATCCAGCAGTTGTACCTGGATTCGCTGAAGGCACTGGGCATCGACCCGCTGGTGCACGACCTGCGCTTCGTCGAGGACAACTGGGAATCGCCGACGCTGGGCGCGTGGGGCCTGGGCTGGGAAGTCTGGCTCAATGGCATGGAAGTGACCCAGTTCACCTACTTCCAGCAGGCCGGTGGCCTGGAATGCCGCCCGGTGCTGGGCGAGATCACCTACGGTCTCGAGCGCCTGTGCATGTACCTGCAGAACTGCGACAACGTCTACGACCTGATCTGGACCTACGGCCCGGACGGCCAGCCGGTGACCTACGGTGACGTCTACCACCAGAACGAGGTGGAGCAGAGCACCTACAACTTCGAATACGCCGACGTGGAAGAAATGTTCCACCGTTTCGACGCCTGCGAGCGTGAGGCGCAGAAGCTGGTGGAAGTGAACCTGCCGCTGCCGGCCTACGAGCAGGTGATGAAGGCCAGCCACACCTTCAACCTGCTGGATGCGCGCCGTGCGATCAGCGTGACCGAGCGCCAGCGCTACATCCTGCGCGTGCGCGCGCTGGCCCAGGCGGTGGCCAGGGCGTACTACGAGCAGCGCGAGAAGCTGGGCTTCCCGGGCGCGAAGAAGGCCTGACGGCCCTCCCGCACCGACCCGCTTTTCATCAACTACCCGGGGCGCCGGACGCGTTGCGCGCTGCGCCCCCACCACAGGATCGAACCGATGAGCCAACTGTCCCCCCTGCTGATCGAACTGGGCACCGAGGAGCTGCCGGTCAAGGCGCTGCCGGGCCTGGCCCAGGCATTCTTCGACGGTGTCGTCGAAGGCCTGCGCAAGCGCGGCGTCGCGCTGGAACTGGGCGATGCGCGCCCGCTGTCGACCCCGCGCCGACTGGCCGTGCTGCTGCCGGGCGTCGGTCTGGAACAGCCGGAGCAGCACAGCGAAGTGCTGGGCCCGTACCTGAACATTGCGCTGGACGCCGAAGGCCAGCCGACCAAGGCGTTGCAGGGCTTCGCCGCCAAGGCCGGGATCGACTGGACCGCGCTGGAGAAGACCACCGACAACAAGGGCGAGCGCTTCGTGCACCGCGCGGTGACCCCGGGCGCGAGCACCGCCAGCCTGCTGCCGGAGATCCTGCGCGAGGCGATCGCGGCGATGCCGATTCCCAAGCCGATGCGCTGGGGCGACCACGCCTGGGGCTTCGCGCGCCCGGCGCACTGGCTGGTGCTGCTGCACGGCGCCAACGTGGTCGAGGCCGAACTGTTCGGCCTGCAGGCCGGCCGCGTCAGCCGTGGCCATCGCTTCCACCATGACCAGGCGGTGTCGCTGGCGCAGCCGCAGGACTACGTTGAAGCGCTGCGCGCCGCGTTCGTGCTGGTCGACCCGAGCGAGCGCCGCGCGCGCATCGTCGCCGAGGTCGAGGCCGCTGCGGCCAAGGCCGGTGGCAGCGCCCGCATCACCGACGACAACCTGGAGCAGGTGGTGAACCTGGTCGAATGGCCGTCGGCGGTGCTGTGCAGCTTCGAGCGCGCGTTCCTGGCGGTGCCGCAGGAAGCGCTGATCGAGACGATGGAGATCAACCAGAAGTTCTTCCCGGTGCTGGATGCGGCAGGCACGCTGACCGAGAAGTTCATCGGCATCGCCAACATCGAATCGAAGAACGTGGCGGAAGTGGCCAAGGGCTACGAGCGGGTGATCCGTCCGCGGTTCGCCGATGCCAAGTTCTTCTTCGACGAGGACCTGAAGCAGGGCCTGGTGTCGATGGGTGAGGGGCTGAAGACGGTGACCTACCAGGCCAAGCTGGGCAGCGTGGCCGACAAGGTGGCGCGCGTGGCTGCACTGGCCGAAGTGATCGCACCCCAGGTCGGTGCCGATGCCGCGCAGGCCAGGCGGGCTGCCGAACTGGCCAAGAACGACCTGCAGTCGCGCATGGTCAACGAGTTCCCGGAGCTGCAGGGCATCGCCGGCCGCCACTACGCCGTGGCCGGTGGCGAATCGGCCGAGGTGGCGCTGGCCATCGACGAGGCCTACCAGCCACGTTTCGGTGGTGATGACATCGCGCTGTCGCCGCTGGGCAAGGTCCTGGCCATTGCCGAACGCGTGGACACCCTGGCCGGCGGCTTCGCCGCAGGCCTGAAGCCGACCGGCAACAAGGACCCGTTCGCGCTGCGCCGCAATGCGCTGGGCCTGGCGCGCACGATCATCGAAAGCGGCTTCGAGCTGGACCTGCGCGCACTGCTGGCCAGCGCCAACGCCGGCCTGGCCGCACGCAACGTGCAGGCCGACGTCGGCGAGCTGTACGACTTCATCCTCGACCGCCTGAAGGGTTATTACGGCGACAAGAACGTGCCAGCCACGCACTTCAATGCGGTGGCCGAACTGAAGCCTGTCTCGCTGTATGACTTCGACCGCCGCCTGGACGCGATCGGCACCTTCGCCGCGCTGCCGGAAGCCGAGGCGCTGGCTGCGGCCAACAAGCGCATCCGCAACATCCTCCGCAAGGCTGAAGGCGACATTCCGGCCCAGATCGACCCGGCGCTGCTGCAGGAAGACGCCGAGCGCGCGCTGGCTGAAGCGGTCACTGCGGCCATCGACGACACCGGCGCCAGCCTGCATCAGAAGGATTACGTGGCGGTGCTGGCGCGCCTGGCCCGCCTGCGCCCGCAGGTCGACGCGTTCTTCGATGGCGTGATGGTCAATGCGGAAGATCCGGCGTTGCGTGGCAACCGCCTGGCGCTGCTGACGATGCTGGGCGAGCGCCTGGGCAAGGTGGCAGCGATCGAGCATCTGTCGAGCTGATGCCCGTATCGGTAGTGCCGGCCGCTGGCCGGCATTGCCACCGCGCATCGCATCGACCTGTGGATTGCCGGCCAGCGGCCGGCACTACCGGAACACCGTCGGCGGATGTCCATCGGGGTCATCGCCGGCATCGCGCACGATGCCGGCATCCTCGCCTGCGATCACGAGGATCGCCACAAAGGCGCGTATTTTGACCGCCACTTAACAACCGATCCCGAATGACGTGATGCATTTCGCATCGTCACCTTCGGTCGGTATGCTGTGCCGCATGCAGCCAAAGAAATACGCCCTGCCGCTGATGGTCCTGTCGCTGGCCGCCACCTCCGTGGCCCACGCGCGCGGCACCATCGACAAGGTGGACATCAAGGGATTGGACAAGGGCGACGACGCCGCAATCATCGAGAACATCCAGGAATCGCTGTCGCTGTACGACACGATCGGCAAGGAACAGGGCGAATCGCGCCTGGAGTACCTGCTGTCACAGGCCGAGCGGCAGACCCGCCAGGCACTGGAACCCTTCGGGTACTACAACCCGGTGATCAAGGTCGAGGCGCCGCGCGAGGACGAGCATGTGCGGGTGCTGATCCATGTCGACAAGGGCACCCCGGTGACCGTGCGCCGTGAGCACATCGACATCACCGGGCCGGCGATGTATGACCAGTACCTGCAGGACGACCTGGCCGCATTCAAGCCCCGCAAGGGCCAGCGCTTCGAGCACACGCAGTACGAAGCCAGCAAGATCACCATCACCCGTCGCCTGGCCGAGCGTGGCTACTTCGATGCCGACTACACCCAGCGCCAGGTGCAGATCACCCGCGCCGACAACGCAGCCGACATCGACCTGACCTGGGACAGCGGCCGCCGCTACAACATGGGGCCGGTGCGTTTCGAGCAGGATTACTTCGTCGACAAGCTGTTCGACCCGCTGGTGTACTGGGAACAGGGCAGCTACTTCCACGAGGGCAAGCTGGACCGGCTGCGCGAGTCGCTGACCAAGCTGGACTACTTCAGCGTGATCGACATCCAGCCACGGCCCGACCAGGCCGATGCCAACGGCGAAGTGCCGGTGGATGTGAAGCTGACCCGCGCCAAGCGCACCATCTATACCGCGGGTCTGAGCTACGGCAGCGAGAGTGGTCCGGGTGTGCGCGGCGGCATCGAGCGGCGGTTCCTGAACAACCGCGGCCACAAGATGAACACGCAGCTGGACTATGCGCAGAAGCGCAAGAGCCTGGTGACCAGCTACCGCATCCCCGCCTTCAACTGGCTTGACGGCTGGTACACCTTCGCCGCCAGTGCGTATGACGAGCAGACCGATTACATCGACCTGCGCAACTTCAAGCTGATCGCCAGCCGCAGCGGCGAGATCAACGAGCACTGGACCGCGATCGCCTCGATCAACGCACTGCGCGAGCGTTGGCGCTATGCCTCCGGCACTGAATTCACCGATGCCGTCTACAACACCTCGACGCTGGTGTACCCGCAGATGGTTGCCGACTACGTCAACGTCGACGACGAGATGTTCCCGCGCAAGGGCATCAGCGGTACTGCGACGATGCGCGCCGGCGTTGAAGGTGCTGGCTCGGACACCAGCTTCGTGCAGGCCAACGCCGTGCTGCGCTGGTACATCCCGGTGGGTGAAAGCAACCGCCTGATCCTGCGCGGCGAGGGGGGTACCACCTGGACCAGCGATCTGGTGGCGATGCCGCCGAGCCTGCGCTACTTCGCGGGCGGTGACCGCAGCATCCGCGGTTACGCCTACCGCGAAGTCGGCCCGCGCACACCCAAACCCGACAAATACGCGCTGGGCGCCAAGAACCTGGTGATCGGCTCGGCCGAGTACGAGCACTACTTCAATGGCGGCCCGTGGGGCGCGGCGGTGTTCGTCGATACCGGCAGCGCCTTCGACAACACCATTGATCTGCACACCGGCGTCGGCTTCGGCGTGCGCTGGAAATCGCCGGTGGGCCCGGTGCGCGTGGATATCGCGCATGGCCTGAACAATCCGGATTCGCAGTTCCAGCTTTACCTCAACATCGGAGCGGACCTGTGAGCACGCCCGCACCCACCCCGAACACGCCGCCGCCGCGCGTGCGTTTCTACCGCCGCCGCCGCTTCTGGGCGTGGTCCGGCGTGGGCGTGATCGGCCTGGTGCTGCTGGCGTTGCTGGCGGTGTACTGGCTGCTGCAGACCGTGGCCGGCCGCGACGTGCTGCTGGCACAGGTGGTGGCGCGGCTGCCGGTGGGCGCCAGCTTCACCTGGGACAAGGTGGACGGCCCGGTGGCCGGTCCGCTGACCCTGTACAACGTCGACTTCCGCTACGACGACATCCATTTCCACGCCGAGCGCGCGCACCTGGAGCCGGACCTGCGCCCGCTGCTGGGCCGCAAGCTGCTGCTGGACAAGCTGGAGCTGACCAACGCGACGCTGAACCTGGCCAAGAGTGACGAGCCGTTCAAGCTGCCGTCGTGGCCCGATTCGCTGCCGCAGATCGAAATGCCGCTGGCGATCCAGGCCGATGCCATTGCCATCGACGGCTTCCGCATCAGCCAGGCCAACGAGCCGGTGATCGACATCAGCCGTGTGCGTGGTGGCATCGAGATCGCCAATGGCGAGTTCCAGGCGCACAAACTGGTCGTGGACAGCGACATGGGCAATTTCACCGCCCAGGGCCGCTACATCCCGGCCAAGGACTACGACACCGACGTGACCGTCACCGCAGTGTTGCCGGCCCCGCGTGGCCGTACCGCAGCGACGGTGGGGCTGGTGGCACGCGGTGACCTGGCGCACATGGAAGTGGCCGTAGCCGGGCGCGCGCCGAAGCCGCTGCACGCGATGCTGGTGTTCGATGGCCGCACCGATCCGAGCTGGAGCGCCAGCATCCGCAGCGACGAACTGGATCTGGCGCTGCTGTCGCCGGCACTGGCCAGCTCGGCGATCGCACCACTCGCACTGGACTTCACCGCGGCTGGCAAGGGCGGCAACGCCAACCTGCGTGGCAAGGTGAAGCAGGGTGATCAGGAGCTGGAGCTGGCACCGTCGGTGGTGTCGCTGCAGGACCAGGTGCTGAAGGTGTCGCCCCTGCTGGTGAAAGGGCTTGGCGGTGAGGCACGGCTGGAAGGCACCGCCGACTTCAGCCAGGAAGACCAGCAGAAACTCAATTTCTCGGTGGTCGCCCATGACCTGACCTACGTGCCGGCGCCCGATCCGAACACGGCCGGCAGCGCACCGGTGCCGGTCACCCTGAAGGAAGCGCGCTTCGGCCTGGCCGGTACCTTGAAGGCGTGGGCCGCGATCGGCCGTGCCGATGTCGAACGCGAAAAGCAGAAGGCACAGCTGCAGTTCGACGTACGCGGCAATGACCAGGCCGCGTCGATCCACCAGCTGCAGGCGCAGACGCCGGGTGGGCAGCTGCAGGTGGAAGGCCAGGTGGCGTGGGCACCGCAGCTGGACTGGGATGCCAAGGCCACGCTGAAGGACTTCGACCCCGGCTATTTCGTGCCGGGCTGGAACGGCCGCCTGTCCGGCAACCTGGCCTCCAAGGGCCGCCAGCTGCCGCCGCCGGCAAACGCGCCGCCGGGCACGGCCGGCACGCTGGAAGCCACCGTCGACCTGCCGTCGCTGAAGGGCATACTGCGCCAGCGCAATCTCGACGCACAGGGCAAGTTCGCGCTGCAGGGCGCGCAGGGCCAGGGCGATCTGAAGCTGTCGCTGGGCAGCAGCCGGGTGACCGCGTCGGGCAAGGTGGGTGATCGCCTCGACATCGACGCGCGTTTCGAACCGCTGCAGCTGAGCGATCTGCTGCCCGGCGCCGATGGCGGCCTGCGCGGACAGGTACAGGTGAAGGGCCCGCGCGATGCGCCGGACATCACTGCCGACCTGGTCGGCAACAACCTCAACTGGGACGGCTACGGCGCCGAGAGCGTGAGCATCAAGGGCCACCTGCCATGGCGCGGCGACAGCGGCACGCTGGCGGTGCAGGGCCAGCAGGTCAACGCCGGCATGCTGCTGGAACGCTTGAACGTGGATGCGCAGGGCAGTGTCTCCAACCTGCGCCTGGCCGCGCAGACCCGCAACGAGATGGGCGCGATCGAGCTGCAGGGCAGCGTCCGCCAGCAGGGCGCGCAGTGGCGCGGCGAACTGGCGTCGCTGCGTATCGCACCGGTGAAGGGCGATGCCTGGTCGTTGCGTGCACCGGCGGCGTTCGCGATCAACGGCAGCACCTACACCCTGTCCGAAGCCTGCCTGGCCGCTGCCAGCAGCGGCGCGCTGTGCGCACAGGCCAACTGGCCGCGTGAGGGCCTGGTGGTGCGCAGTGATGCGCTGCCGCTGGCGCTGGTGCAGCCGTGGCTGCCGCCGCAGTCCGGCCGCCGCATCTACCTGCGTGGCGATGTCAGCCTGGACGCGCAGATCCGCCCGCGCGGCAATGCCTGGGAAGGCCATGTAGAGGTGCGCTCGAAGGAAGGCGGCGTGCGCCTGGGCGAGAACCGCAACACCGTGGGGGATACCACCCGCGGCGAGCTGGTGCGTTATGACCAGTTCTCGCTCAAGCTCGACATGACCCCGGCCAGCATCAAGGGCTACCTGGGCATGGGCTTCCAGGGCAACGGCTTCGTCGATGCCAGGATGCAGACCGGCTGGGAGGCCAGTGCGCCGCTGAACGGCGAGCTCTACCTCAACATGTCGCGACTTTACTGGCTGGAGCTGTTCTCGCCGGACATCGTGCGCCCGACCGGCCTGATCGAGGGCCACGTCAGCCTGCGCGGTACGCGCGGCCAGCCATCGCTGGGCGGTGACGCCCAGCTGAGCAACTTCAAGGGCGAATTCCCCGCGCTGGGCCTGACCTTCGACCAGGGCAAGGGCAGCTTCGTGGCCCAGCCCGACGGTTCGGCAAAGATCACCGCGCAGGCCAACTCGGGCCAGGGCACGCTGTACGTGGATGGTGGTCTGTCGTGGTTTGGTGATGCACAGCCGCTGCAGCTGAAGATCCACGGCGAGAACGTGCTGCTGTCCAACACCAGCGAGCTGCGCATCGTCGCCAACCCCGACCTCGACTTCACCCTGGCCAAGGCGGCGATGGAGCTGCGCGGCACCGTGCACGTGCCCGAGGCCGACATCGATCTCGAACGCCTGGATCGTGGCACCTCGGTGTCCGAGGACGTGGTGGTGCTGGACCCGGCCGACCCGGAAGAGTCGCGCACCTCGCCGCTGGACATGGACCTGACCGTCAGTCTTGGCGACAAGGTCAAGATGACCGGCTTCGGCCTGAAGGGCGCACTGACCGGCAAGATGCAGGTCTGGGCCAAGCCTGGCCGCGAAATGACCGCCAATGGTGGCCTGGAAGTGAGTGGTCGCTACAAGGCGTATGGGCAGGACCTGACCATCACCCGTGGCAACCTCACCTGGA
This sequence comes from Stenotrophomonas sp. a6, assembly GCF_030913325.1. Taxonomy (NCBI): domain Bacteria; kingdom Pseudomonadati; phylum Pseudomonadota; class Gammaproteobacteria; order Lysobacterales; family Lysobacteraceae; genus Stenotrophomonas; species Stenotrophomonas sp. a6. The sequence goes on along the minus strand of NZ_CP133161.1, from coordinate 4,405,041 downwards.
ACTACAACGCGGTGTCCGACCCGCGCATCAACATCCGTGCCGAGCGCCGGATCGGTGATGTCACCGCCGGCATCGACGTGACCGGGCGTGCGCAGCAGCCGCGCGCGGACGTGTGGTCCGAGCCGGCGATGTCGCAGTCCGAGGCACTGGCCTACCTGGTGCTGGGGCGCAGCCTGACCGGTGCCAGCAGCGACCAGGCCCAGCAGGTCAACGCGGCCTCGGCGGCGCTCTCGGCTGGCAGCGGCCTGCTGGCCTCGCAGCTGGGCGCCAAGCTGGGCCTGGACGATGCCGGCGTGAGCCAGTCGCGCGCGCTGGGCGGCTCGGTGATTGGCGTCGGCAAGTACATCTCGCCCAAGCTGTACGTCGGCTACGGCGTGTCGCTGGTCGGTGCCGGTTCGGTGATCACGCTGAAGTACCTGCTGCGTCGTGGCTTCGACGTGGAAGTGGAGTCGAGCACGGTGGAAAACCGTGGTTCGATCAACTGGCGGCGGGAGAAGTAACCCGCCGCCATTCAACCGTTGCCGGTGCCAGGGTCCAGCTGGCTCACGACTGCGAATGAGGGAGCAGGCCTGCGCGGACGAGGCCCGTGCGTGAGCACGCCTTGCCCATCGAGCGGCGACGGTGGTTCGGCCGGTGTTGGCGCGGACGCCGTTCGCGATGGAGTCCACCCCACGAAGTGCGCCAGCATGAGGGCGCCGGACACGATGACCACCGAGGCATGGATTGCCGCGCGTTTCATGCCGGACGTGTTGAGCGCACGTGGTCGCACGGCATCACCCAGTAGTGCCAGCACCGCCAGAACCGCCAGTACGATCAGCGCGCCCAGCAGGCAGCGGACAATCGCGACCTGCAACTTCGGGATGTTGAAGCGCCTGGGCTGCGATATCGCCAGCCAGAAGGCGACCTGATCCGCGTCCAGTGGCGCCAGCGTGTCGCGGACGGTATGCACCCCCAGATGCTGCATCGTGCGCCGCATGGTGCCTGCGCGCCCGGGCACGCAGGACGACAGCAGCGATTGCAGCCAGTGCCACGGCCGGGTCAAGCGTTCCACGCGGGCACGGGCTTCATGGGGGGACACCCGATCCTGCGGTCGGTCCAGTGCTGTGGTGAGGGCCGCATGGTTGCGCGGCTGCAGCTGCCAGTGGCGATGCAGTTGGCTGCGTCGTGCACGGACCCGGTAGGGATCGATATCAGCCCGGATCTCATTCCAGCAGAAGTATCGACCGAGCAGATCGAAATTGGACTCGCACAGCGGGCCGCCCTGGTGCAGCAGCTGCTGCAGGACCACGTCACCGATACGTGGCCTGTCGGCCAATGACCACAGCTCCGGACGCCCGGCCAGCCAGTGCTCGAAGCTGGCCGGGTCGGTGTCGCCGGCGGTGTTGATCAGCAGGCGCGCAAACCGGGGCAGGTTCAATGATGGCTCCACCACATCGTCCGGCATGTCGGTGTCGAGCGTGCATGGATGATGCAGCTCCGGCATGTGGTCCATCGGCGAATGGCTGTCGTACGGCGCCAGTGGCTCGGGCGGGCTGTTGTCCGCAGGCGTGGTCGCGAGCGCTTCTGCACTGCTTTCCTCCTGCCACTGCGCACGGTTGCGTATCCACCGCAGCGCTTCCTGATAAGCCTCGTGCAGCGTCTGGAATGCCACCGGGTCTTCGTCCGGGCGCGCCGCGCGCAGTCTCTGCGCGTAGGCGCGCTTGATCGCCCGTTCGTCGGCGCTGGCGTCGAGCCCGAGAGCGTCCAGCGCCCGGTTCACGCAGTGTTTCCAGAGGCCGGCGGAAGCCGGTCAATCGGCGCGTGACGACGCGCGCGGTGCACGAACTCGGCGCCCCACTGCAGCAGGGTGAGAACGATGCCTGCTTCGGCGATCAGCATGGCAAGTACCATGAACACGCCGTGGCGGACTCCGAATCGCATCCGGGCACCGACGCGTCGCCACAGGCGCGCAGTCGCCAAGGGCAGTGCCATGAAGATCAGCAGCGTACCCTCCATGCGGTGGCCCAGGCCATGGACAAGAACCAGGCTGCCGATCGCCATCAACGGCGCAGGTAGGGCCAGCAGCAGCCCTGCACGCCGATGAGTGAGGTCAAGCGTAAGTTGGCGCAGCGCCCAGCGAACAGGCACCCACAGTACTCCCATCACCGCCAGCAGCAGGCCCAGGAGCGCCCCCATCTGGACGAATATCGAGGCTTCGCCCGCCTTTCCCTGGACCAACGAGACACCTGCGATTCCACCGAAGAACAACAGGCTGCAGACGCCCAGCAGCACGCCACGCAGCGCGTTCACCTGCCAGCGCCACCGCCTGGGCCGGGAGACGTCGGCAAGACTTCGCCAGAACAGGATCTGCTGCGGATGCCATGCCTCGGGCAACTGCTCGCTTCCCCCCGACTCGATGGCATCCAGCAGCGCGTTGACTTCACTGATGTGCTCGGGCAGCTGCGCCTGCCAGAGGGATCGCCGCAGGTTCCATGGCTGCGACAGGTAGCGCAGGCAACGACTGACTGTGATCCTCCCCAACCGCAGGCTGCCCTCTTGTTCAAGCAGTGCCGACAGCTCTGCCGCATTCCCGGTCTCGGCGGCCCAGCGTCGATGACCGCGCGACTGGATCGATGCCAGCCTGTCCGGATCCACGCCATCGTGTACATCATCCCAGCCAAAGCAGCGTGCCAGCAGACCCATGTTGGCTGCGCTGACGCTGTTGTGACTGCGTGCCAGTTCATCCAGCAGCGCGTCGCCCACCAATGGCTTGTAGCGCAGCGACCACAGCACCGGCGTGGCCTCCAGCCAGGGGCCGAAGTCTTCAGGGGAAGACAGATGGGCCATGCGCAGGATCGTGTGCGCATGGCCCGATACGTGGACCGCTCCCTCCAGTTCCGCCACTTGTGCCGTGCGCAGCAGCACAGGCGTGCCGCGAGGTGGCCATGGAGGCGAGTACGAACGCGTTTCGGGCGGCGCCCATGCCACGTCTGCGTCGGGCGGCCAGGGTGCGATGTCGGTTGCATGCTCCGCCGGTTCGTCTTCGTCTGCGGTATTGGCCAGCGCTTCCTGGCGGACCCAGTCCAATGCCGCCTGATAGGCCTCATGCAGGTGCTGGAAGGCGATGGGATCCTCGTCGGGTCGAGTCACCCGCAGGCGATTTGCATAGGCGCGCTTGATCGCGCGCTCGTCAGCGGCTTCGTCCAGCTCCAGGACGTGAAGTGCCCAGCTCATGCATCGCGCTCGAGGGTGTCCAGTGCCTCGTCCAGCTGACGGCGATGACGCTCGACGGCAATGGCGTCCTGGCCTTCCAGCACATGGCGGAAGCTGCTCAGCCACGACTGCAGCTGTTCGCGGTGATGGATGCGTTCCTCGTACAGGCGCTCGGTGCGGGCGATCACCGCGAGGTTGGGCTGGGCGTCACGCGGGTGGATCTTCAGCGCTTCCAGTGCGCGCAGGCGCTGCTGGATCTCTTCGGGTGACAGCAGCCCGGGATTCTGTTCCAGGATGAGCTCGTGGCGCTTGCCGGTGGCATCCTCAGTGACTTCGACCTGCAGCAGCCCGTTCACGTCGTAGGTAAAGCGGGCGGTGACGCTGCGCTCCTGCATCGGGACAGAATGGGTCAGCGGCACGGTCAGCTCACCGAGCTTGATGTTGCGATCCACCGTCGGGCTCTCGCCCTGGAACACGTCGATACGGATGGCGTCCTGCCGCTCGTGCAGCGGGTAGAAGCGATCCTCGCGGCTGACCGGCACCACGCTGTTGCGCTGGATGATCGGGTGGAAGTAGCCGCTGCGTTCGCCACCGGCAGCATCCTGGCGGGACACCTGCGTGCCGAGCGTGTAGGGGCAGACATCGGTCAACACGACTTCGCGCAAGGATTCGTCGCGCGCCTTCAATCCCGCTGCAACGGCGGCGCCCAAGACAATCGCCTGGTCCGGATGGATATGGCGCAGCGGAAGCCGACCGAACATGCGGGTCGCCAGCTTGCTGACCATCGGCATGCGTACCGCACCGCCGACCAGGATGATGTCGTCCAGCGCGTCGGGCTTGAGCCGGGCGTCGCGGATCGCGCGTTCGATGGGCCCACGCATGCGCAGCAGCAGCGGTTCGCAGAGCTGGGTGTAGCGCGCCTCGTCCATCTGCCACTGGCGTTCGCTGCCGGCCAGGGGCAACTGCAGGCTGGCAGCGCCGCTCAGGCTGAGTTCGCGCTTGAACAGTTCCAGTCGACGCAGCAGCTGCGCCTGTTCGGCAGCGGACAGGTCGCTGGTGGACGTGCCCTGGTCGGCATGGAAGGCCCGCACCAGTACCTGCAGGAAATCCTCGCCGCCCAGGAAATTGTCGCCGGCGCTGGCATGCACTTCGACCACGCCGTCGAACAGTTCCAGGATGGAGACGTCGAAGGTGCCACCGCCCAGGTCCAGCACCAGCACGCAGCCTTCGCCGTCACGCTCCTGCAGGCCATAGGCCAGCGCGGCGGCCGTGGGTTCATTGATCAGGCGCTCGACGCGGATGCCGGCCAGCTCGCCGGCTGCCCGGGTAGCCTTGCGCTGGGCGTCGGAGAAATAGGCCGGTACGCTGATCACTGCCTCCTCCACCTTGTGGCCCAGTGCGGCTTCGGCGTCAGCCAGCAGCGAGCGCAGCACCATGGCCGAAAGCTCCTCGGGGCGGAAACTGCGCTCACCCAGCCGGGTCTCGCGATCGCTGCCCATCCAGCGCTTGAAGTGGGCCACGGTCTGCTGTGGATGGCTGACCAGGCGGTCGCGGGCTGGCTGGCCAACCAGCACGGCGCCATCGACCAGGCTCACCACCGACGGCGTCAACAGCTCGCCATGGGCATTGGGGAACAGCTGCGGCCCGGTTGCCGTGTGCATGCCGATGAGGGAATGGGTGGTGCCAAGATCGATACCGACGATCATCTGCTGACGTCCGTTGTGCAGGGAACCGCGATTGTAGGAGTGGCCCCGACCCCCTGACCATCGGGCGTTGCCCGACAGCGCCCCACGGGCTATGGTCCCGGGCTGTTCTGTCGTACCGGATTGCCTCATGTCACCACGCAAAGCCCTTCCCACCGCCCTGGCCCTGGGCCTGACCCTCGCCGCCGGTGCCCACGCCGATGAAGGCATGTGGATGCCGACCCAGCTGCCAGAACTGGCCAAGCCGCTGCAGGCCGCAGGTTTCAAGGGCAATCCGGCCGACCTGGCCAACGTCACTGCGCCGCCGCTGAGCGCCGTGGTGCGTGCCGGCGGCGGCACCGGTTCGTTCGTGTCCGCCGACGGCCTGCTGCTGACCAACCACCACGTGGCGATGGGCGTGATCCAGTACAACAGCTCGCCCGAGCACGACCTGATCACTGGTGGCTTCATCGCCAGGGACCGTGCCGACGAGCGCCCGGCCAACCCGGACTTCCGCGTGCTGGTCACCGTCGGCTTCGACAAGGTGACCGACCAGGTGCTGGCGCAGGCGCGTGGCAAGACCGGCCGCGCCTACTTCGATGCCGTCGATGCGGCCAGCAAGCAGATCGTGGCCGAGTGCGAGAAGGACGGCAGCGTGCGCTGCTCGGTGGCCAACATGTACTACGGCACCGACTTCTACCGGATCGCCCAGCTGGAACTGAGCGACGTGCGCCTGGTGTACGCGCCGCCGCGTGCGATCGGCAACTACGGCGACGAGATCGACAACTTCATGTGGCCGCGCCACACCGGCGACTTCACCCTGCTGCGCGCCTACGTGGGCAAGGACGGCAAGCCGGCCGCCTACAGCAAGGACAACGTGCCCTACCAGGCGCCGGCACACCTGCAGATGTCGGTGGAAGGCCCGAAGGAAGGCGACTACGCGATGCTGGCCGGTTACCCGGGCATCACCTACCGCCATCGTACCGCGGCCGAATTCGCTGGCCAGATCGATACCGTGCTGCCGCGCCGCGTGTCGGTGTTCCAGCAGATGATCGACACCATCGAGGCCGCCAGCGCCAAGGATGCACAGGCGCGCACCCGCTACGCCTCGCAGCTGCAGTCGCTGAAGAACAACCGCAAGCGCGCCGCCGGCGAGCTGGAAGGCCTGCTGCGCAGCGACGCCAAGGCCCAGCGTGCTGCCGACGAGACGGCGATGCTCGCTGCCACCGACCGCAAGTACCAGGGCGACATCAAGGCGTTGCTGGCCAACCTGTCGCAGGGCGCGGCGGTGGGCGAGCGTGACCTGCTGCTGGACCAGATGGCCGCGCAGAGCCAGCTGCTGCGTTCGGCGTTGCTGCTGGAGCGCCTGCGCATCGAATCGGCCAAGCCGGACGCGCAGCGCGAAAGCGGCTACCAGCAGCGCGACCAAGCGATGATCGAAGGCGTGCTCAAGCAGGTCCAGCGCCGTTACGCACCGGAGGTCGAGAAGGCGCTGCTGACCACCCTGCTGACCCGCTACCAGCAGCTGCCGGACGCGCAGCGCGTGGCCGAGTTCGACGCGGCCTTCGGCCGTACCCCGCAGCAGCTGGCCAAGGCGCTGGACACCCTGTATGCGGGCACCCAGCTGGGTGACGAGGCGCAGCGCCTGTCGCGCTTCGCTGCCGCACGCGAAGGCAAGGCGCTGGCCGCCGATCCGCTGATCGCCGTGGCCGGCCCGCTGGTGGCCGCGCAGCTGCGCATCGAGAACGAGAGCAAGACCCGCGAAGGCGAGCAGCTGCGCCTGCGCCCGGCCTACATGCAGGCGCTGTTCGCCTGGCGTGCCAAGCAGGGCCGCGCCGTGTACCCGGATGCCAACCGCACCCTGCGCATCAGCTACGGCAAGGTCGAGGCGCTGCACCCGCGCGATGGCGTGACCTACTCGCCGGTGACCACCGTGGCCGGCATCGTCGAGAAGAACACCAACGCTTATCCGTTCGATGCACCCAAGCCGCTGCTGGCGGCGATTGCCAAGGGTGACTTCGGCAGCACCGCCGACCCGGCGCTGAAGACCCAGACGGTCAACTTCCTGACCAACCTGGATACCACCGGCGGCAACTCCGGCTCGCCGGTGCTCAACGCCAAGGGCGAACTGATCGGCCTGAACTTCGACAGCAACTGGGAATCGGTCAGCGCCAGCTGGTGGTTCGACCCGCGCTACAAGCGCGCCGTGCACGTGGACATGCGCTACCTGCGCTGGCTGCTGGCCAAGGTCTACCCGGCGCCCGAGCTGCTGAAGGAAATGGGCGTGCCGGCCCAATAACGCCGGTACCTGGCAGGTGCCCACCGCTTCCTGGTGGGTGCCCATTGATTCCCGGTAGGTGCCCACTGTCAGTGGGCACGGATGTCCCCGTCACGACCAACGGTCGTGACCCACCAGACGGGCCAACGGTCGTGACCCACCGCCATGACCTACCCTCACGACCAACGGTCGTGATCTACTGAACCCTGTTCCGACGGAAACGCACGCGTGGTCTCCAGCTGGATCCTGCTGCTGGTCTCGGTTGCCTATGCCGCGCTGCTATTCGGCGTGGCGTGGTGGGGTGACCGCCGGCCGATGTACCCCGACCGGCCGTGGCTGCGGCCGGTGGTCTACAGCCTGGCGCTGGCCGTGTACTGCTCGTCGTGGACCTTCTACGGCGCGGTGGGTACCGCCGTGCGCAACGGCATCGGCTACCTGCCGATCTATATCGGTCCGTTGCTGCTGCTGTTGTTCGGCTGGCGCATCATCGAACGCCTGGCGCTGATCGCCCGCAGCCAGAACGTGGTCTCCATCGCCGATTTCATCTCCTCGCGCTTCGGCCGCTCGCGGCGGTTGGCGGCACTGGTGGCGATCATCGCCCTGATCGGCATCATCCCGTACCTGGCCCTGCAGTACAAAGCGGTGGCGATGAGCCTGCAGGTGCTGACCGGCAACAGCGGCCCGACCGGCTTCTTCACCGATCCGGCGCTGTACGTGGCGCTGCTGATGGCGCTGTTCGCCACCCTGTTCGGCACCCGCCAGGTCGACGCCACCGAGCACCACCACGGCATGATGCTGGCGATCGCCTTCGAATCGGTGATCAAGCTGCTGGCCATGCTGGCCGTGGGCGTGTTCGCCTACCTGTGGCTGAGCAACCGCACCGACGCGGTGGTCGAGTCGGTGCATACGCTGTTCACCGGCCTGCCGCCGGTGGGCTTCATCTCGCAGACCCTGCTCAGCTTCCTGGCCATCATCTGCCTGCCACGCCAGTTCCACGTGGCCGTGGTCGAGTGCGGTGACGTGCGCGACGTACGCCGCGCGCGCTGGATGTTCGGTGGCTACCTGGTACTGATCTCGGGCATGGTGCTGCCGATCGCCACCGCCGGCGTGACCCTGTTCGGCACCGGCGGCAGCGTCGCCGACGACTCGATGGTGCTGGCCCTGCCGCTGGCCGAAGGCCGCAACGCGCTGGCGCTGATCGCCTATGTGGGCGGCTTCTCCGCCGCCACCGGCATGGTCATCGTCTCGTCCATCGCGCTGGCCACCATGGTCAGCAACGATCTGGTGATGCCGGTGCTGCTGCGTCGCAGTGGCGACCATCAGGAAGCCGCCGACGTTGCCTCGCGCGTGCTGTGGATCCGCCGCCTGGCGATCCTGCTGCTGGCGCTGATGGCCTACAGCTACTACCGCACCAGCAGCAACGACAGCACGCTGGCCTCGTACGGCCTGATGGCGTTCGCGGCGGTGGCGCAGTTCGCGCCCGGGCTGATCGGCGGTCTGTACTGGCGCGGCGCGAGCCGGCGTGGTGTCGAGGTGGGCATGCTGCTGGGCTTCGCCACCTGGCTGTACACACTGCTGCTGCCGGCGATGACCATGGCCGGCTGGGTCGATGCTGGCTGGGTGCAGCACGGCCCGTTCGGCATCGAGTGGCTGCGTCCGCAGCAGCTGTTCGGCATGACCGGCTGGGACCCCCTGACCCATGGGACGTTCTGGTCGCTGCTGGTCAATGCGGCGACGATGATGCTGGTGTCCGCACGCTGGCGGCCCGGTGTGGACGAGCGGCTGCGCGCCGCGCCGTTCCTCGACCCGTATGCCGAGCGCCCGTCGGTGGCCGGTGGCTGGCCCGGTCATGTGCACGTGGGCGACCTGCTGGCACTCGCCTCGCGCGTGGTCGGCGAGCGCCATGCGCGGCGTTCGTTCTTCGAGCAGGCACAGTCGCTGGGCCGCGAGCTGCAATCCTCGGCGCCGGCCGACCGGCCGTGGGTGCAGTTCACCGAACGCCTGCTGGCCGCGTCGATTGGTGCGGCCTCGGCGCGCCTGCTGCTGACCAGCCTGCTGCGTGGCTCGGGCATGGACCTGGGCGAAGTGGTGGCGGTGCTGGACGAAGCCGGGCAGGAACTGCGCTTCAACCGCGAGATCCTGTCGACCACGCTGGAGAACATCAGCGCCGGGGTCAGCGTGGTCGATCCGGACATGCGCCTGACCGCATGGAATCGTCGTTACCAGGACATGTTCGGCTACCCCGACGGCATGCTCTACGTAGGTCGCCCTGTGGCCGACCTGATCCGCTACAACGCCGAGCGCGGCGAGCTGGGCGAGGGTGATATCGAAGTGCAGATCAACCGACGCATCGGCTACATGCGCGCGGGGTCACCGCACGTGTTCGAGCGCACCCGCAGCGATGGCAAGGTGATTGAGATGCGTGGCCAGGCGCTGCCCGGCGGCGGTTACGTGACCAGCTACAACGACATCACCGACTACAAGCACGCGGAAAAGGCCCTGCTGGAAGCCAACGAAACGCTGGAACAGCGCGTGGCAGAGCGTTCGCATGAGGCCGAGGTCGCGCAGCAGTCGAAGACCCGCTTCCTGGCGGCGATCAGCCATGACGTGCTGCAGCCACTGAACGCCGCACGCCTGTTCGCTTCCGCGCTGCGCGACAGCGATCACGTGAGCGATGAGCAGAAGCACCTGGCCGAGCGCGTGGATGCATCGCTGCGCGCGGCTGAAGAACTGCTCGATGGCCTGCTGGACGTATCGCGCCTGGACGCCGGCGGCCTGCACCCGGTGATCGGCGAATTCGACGTGAGCGCGCTGATGCGCGAACTGGCTGCGCAGTACACCCCGGTCGCCGCCGGCCGTGGCCTGCGCCTGGACCTGTTCGCACGCCCGGCATGGGTGCGCAGTGACCGCCGCCTGCTGCGCCGCGTGCTGCAGAACTTCCTGGCCAATGCGCTGCGCTACACGCGCCAGGGACGCATCGTGCTGGCCGTGCGCCAGCGCGGCGACGAAGTGGAGCTGCAGGTCTGGGATACCGGGCCCGGCATTCCCGAGCACCACATGCGGCAGATCTTCGACGAGTTCCACCGCTACCAGCAACCGTTCGATTGGGGTGAGCAGGGGTTGGGGCTGGGCCTGTCGATCTGCCAGCGCATCTCGCGTCTGCTTGACCATCGCCTCAATGCGCGCAGCCGGGTCGGCAAGGGATCGATGTTCTCGATCATCCTGCCGCGGGTCGCACCGTTGCCGGGCTACACCGAACTGGCCGCGCCGGTACAGGCCGTCGCCGCGCCGGTGCGCAGCGATTCGCTGGCGGGCCTGCGCGTGCTGTGCGTGGACAACGACGAGGAGATCCTCGACGGCATGCGCGCACTGCTCGGCCGTTGGCAGGTGCAGGTGATCACGGCATCGACGGTGGATCAGGCGTTGGAGAAGGTGGCCGAACGACCACAGGTGATGCTGGTCGACTACCACCTGCACGACCGCATGGATGGCCTGGACGCGCTGGTGGCCCTGCGCGAAGCCGCCGGTTACCCGCTGCCGGGTGCGCTGCTGACCGCCGATGGCCGCGACGAGCTGAAGCGGATGGCGCGCGAACGCGGCTACCGCGTGCTGACCAAGCCGATCAAGCCGGCCTCGCTGCGCGCCTTCCTCGGCGCGCTGCGCGACGCGCAGTAGTGCCGGCCGCTGGCCGGCAACCACGTAATCGCGGAAGCGTTACCCCACGCCGTGCAGGTGTTCGTACAGGATGGTCGCGCCGATGATCACCAGGATCACGCCACCGATGATCTCCGCACGCTTGCCGACCATGCTGCCCAGCACGCGGCCGAGCATGATGCCGACGGTGACCATGGTCAGCGTGCACAGGCCGATGACCGCGGCCATCACGCCGATATGCACGTCCATGAAGGCCAGGCCGATACCCACTGCCATCGCATCGATGCTGGTGGCGAAACCGGTCAGCGCCAGCTTCCAGAAGCCGTGGTGCTGCGAGGGGTCTTCGTCTTCGTCAGCACTGTCCGGGCGCAGCCCGTTGTAGATCATGTGGATGCCCAGCGCACCGAGCAGGCCGAAGGCGATCCAGTGGTCGAAGGCTTCGACGTACTGCAGCGCGGCGCGGCCGAGCAGCCAGCCGATGATGGGCGTGATCGCCTCGATGACGCCGAAGATGATGCCGGCACGCAGTGCATCGCGGAACACCGGCTTGCGCATGGCCGCACCCTTGCCGATTGCGGCGGCAAAGGCATCGGTGGACATGGCGAAGCCGATCAGGAGGATCGAAATGGGGGACATGGACAGCGGCTGAGGTCGGGCAAGGACGGACGCACGGCTCGCGCTCGCGCCCAACCTGACGTTGCGCGCGCGGGCCGCTGGTCTCGCCAACCATCATGGTTGTCCACGCCACGGCGCACTGGCCGAGTATGTTGACGTGGACGATTCCTGCGAAGGAATCCGGCTACTCCCCAAGGGGACGCGAAGCTTAGCATCGCGATTCGCGCGTGGCGCATTTCCAGCGAAACGCGCAGGCAGGGCTGGTTTGTATAGCGATGGCTATATCGCGAGCGCAGCGGTGCCGGGTAGTGCCGGCCGCTGGCCGGCATGCGCAACGGCGAGAGCGTGCCAAAGCAAGCTTTGCACCTACCGAAGCGGTTTCGGGTGATTTCAGGAGCTGAAGGCGATTGCCGGCCAGCGGCCGGCACTACCTCAATCTTCTTCCGGCGGCAGCACGATGGCGTCGTCGTCGATCGCCAGCTTGCCGGCCATCAGCACGGCCTGGGTGCGGTTGGTCACGCCCAGCTTGCGCAGGATGGCGGTGACGTGGGCCTTGATCGTCGCTTCGGAGACGTTGAGGTCGTAAGCGATCTGCTTGTTCAAGCGGCCTGCGCCCAGCATCTGCAGCACGCGGAACTGCTGCGGGGTGAGCTCGCGCAGTCGCTGGCCGACTTCGCGTTCCTCGCGCTCGGTGGGCGGCACGTTGTGCGCTTCCGGCGGCGCCCAGGTCTCGCCATCGAGGATGGTGCCCAGTGCGTGGCCGATGGTGTCCGAATCCGCAGACTTCGGAATGAAGCCCAGCGCGCCGTGGTCGAGCGCGCGTCGCATCACCGTCGCCTCTTCGCGCGCGGACACCACGACCACCGGCAGGTGCGGATGCAGCGAGCGCATGTGCACCAGCGCGTTGAAACCCTGCGCACCGGGCATGTTGAGGTCCATCAGGACCAGGTCGGCGTCGTTGTGCTGGTCGGCCAGCGCGTACAGCGCTTCCACGCTGTCGGCCTCGAACAGCTGCACGCCGGGGATGACCCGCTGCACGGCGCCGCGCAGGGCTTCGCGGAACAGCGGGTGGTCATCGGCAATCAGGAGGGTGGTCATGGTCGGGGGGAACCGTGGGGGAAAGCAGATGGGGTCAGAGCCCTTTCCTTGCGGAAAGGGATCCGACCCCGGTCGTACATCAGCGCACCTTGCGCTCGTCCACCAGTGACGCCACCACCGACGGATCGGCCAGGGTCGAAGTGTCGCCGAGCTGGTCCGGCGCGTTCTCGGCGATCTTGCGCAGGATGCGGCGCATGATCTTGCCCGAGCGGGTCTTCGGCAGGCCCGGCGCCCACTGCAGGTGGTCCGGCGTGGCGATCGGGCCGATCTCCTTGCGCACCCAGGCAACCAGTTCCTTCTGCAGCTCATCGCTCGGTGCCTCTTCGGCCACCAGGGTGACGTAGGCGTAGATGCCCTGGCCCTTCACGTCGTGCGGGAAGCCGACCACGGCCGCTTCGGCCACCTTCGGGTGCGAGACCAGCGCGCTTTCCACCTCGGCGGTGCCGATGCGGTGACCGGACACGTTGATCACATCGTCGACGCGGCCGGTGATCCAGTAATAGCCGTCCTCGTCGCGTCGGCAACCGTCGCCGGTGAAGTAGCTGCCCGGGTAGGTGCGGAAATAGGTATCGATGAAACGCTGGTGGTCGCCGTACACCGTGCGCATCTGGCCCGGCCAGGAATCACGGATGATCAGGTTGCCCTCGGTCGGGCCGTCCTGGATCTCGCCATCGGCATTGACCAGCGCCGGCTGCACGCCGAAGAAGGGCAGGGTGGCCGAACCCGGCTTGAGGTCCATCGCGCCGGCCAGCGGCGAGATCAGGATGCCGCCGGTCTCGGTCTGCCACCAGGTATCGACGATCGGGCAGCGGCTGTCGCCGACCACCTCGTAGTACCAGCGCCAGGCTTCCGGGTTGATCGGCTCGCCGACGCTGCCGAGCAGGCGCAGCGAGGCGCGCGAGGTCTTCTTCACCGGCTCCTCGCCTTCGCGCATCAGCGCACGGATGGCGGTCGGGGCGGTATAGAAGATGGTCACCTTGTGCTTGTCGATGACGTTCCAGAAGCGCGAGGTGTCCGGGTAGTTCGGCACGCCTTCGAACATCAGCGAGGTCGCGCCGTTGGCCAGCGGCCCGTACACGATGTAGCTGTGGCCGGTGACCCAGCCGACGTCGGCGGTGCACCAGTAGATGTCGTCCTCGCGCAGGTCGAACACCGCTTCATGGGTGTAGGCCGCGTACAGCAGGTAACCGCCGGTGGTGTGCAGCACGCCCTTCGGCTTGCCGGTGGAACCGGAGGTGTAGAGGATGAACAGCGGGTCTTCCGCGTTCATGCGTTCCGGTTCGCAGGTGGCCGGCTGGCTGTCCACCACATCGTGGAACCAGCGGTCGCGCGGGGCCTGCATGTCCACCGCACCGCCGGTGTGGCGCACCACCAGCACGGTTTCCACGGTATTGGTGCCCGGCAGCTTCAGCGCGGCATCGACGTTGGCCTTCAGCGGAATCCTGCGGCCACCGCGCAGGCCCTCGTCGGCGGTGATGATCAGCTTGCTCTGGCAGTCGCTGACACGGTCGGCGATCGAGTTCGGCGCGAAGCCACCGAACACCACCGAGTGGATCGCACCGATGCGCGCGCAGGCCAGCATGGCTACGGCGGCATCGACGATCATCGGCAGGTAGATGGTGACGCGGTCGCCCTTCTTGACGCCGAGATTGCGCAGTGCATTGCCGAGGCGGCAGGTGCGCTCGTACAGCTCGCGGTAGGTCACGTGCTGGGCCGGTGCATCCGGGCCATCGGGCTCGAACAGCAGGGCGGTCTTGTCGCCGCGCGTTTCCAGCTGGCGATCCAGGCAGTTCACGCTGGCATTGAGCTCGCCATCTTCGAACCACTTGATGTGGAAGTCGGACAGGTCGTAGCTGACGTTCTTGATCCTGGTCGGCTTGCGCATCCACTGCAGGCGCTCGGCGGCCTTGCCCCAGAAACCATCCGGGTCGGTCACCGAAGCCTGGTACTGCTGTTCGTACGACGTCTTGTCGATGCGTGCCTTGGCGGCGAACTGCGGATCGACGGGGTAGATATCAGCCATGGCACCCTCACTTGCACGTTGACTTTGTATGTGCGGTCGCAGCATCGCAGCGACCGATCCCCTTCAGTTTGCCCCATCCACCCCCGGCCGCGTCACCACTCTGGTTAGACCATGGTCGAAAGTGAGCGCCCAGCAGGGCCGGGTTCGACCAATGGCGAATAGCCGCTATACATAATCGCCCCGCAGTCTCGGCTCGACCGTGCCCCACGCGCGGCATCACCTTGCCACTTGGGAGAGAGGGCAACATGAGCCACCGTACGTTGAAAGCCGTGCGCACACCTTTGGCGGCCTGCCTGTTGGTCGCCCTGGTCGCACCGGGCATGGCGTTCGCTGAGACCGCCAAAGAGAAAGCGCTGGAAGCACGCGTTGCCGAACTGGAACGCCAGGTCCAGCTGCTGCTGTCTTCGCAGCAACAACAACAGACCCAGATCAGCCAGACCCAGCAGGCGGTGACCGAAGTCCGCACGGTGCAGGCCGGGCAGAAGCCGGTTGCCTCGGTGCCGGCCGGCAAGCAGCCGATCCAGGTCACCACCATCACCCCGGGCGCGGCGCCGGGCACCACGGTCAAGATCGGCGGCTTCATCAAGGCCGACTTCCTGGCCACCCAGACCAGCGATGGCCAGCTGGCCGACGACGCCACCGGCCGCTCGCTGTACCTGCCGGGCCAGACCCCGGTGGAAGGCGCCGGCGGCAGCGGCAAGCGTTCGGGCACCGACTTCAACGCCCATGCCAAGTTCTCGCGCTTCAACCTGGGCATCGACAACGTGAGCGAATCGGGCAACAAGGCCGGTGCGTTCTTCGAGATGGACTTCTTCGGCAACTCGCTGGGCAACCAGACCGCCACCAATACCTACGGTGTGACCCTGCGCCACGCCTACATGTACTGGAACAACTGGATGGCCGGCCAGACCTGGTCCAACTTCATGGACGCGGCCGCACTGCCCGAAGCGGTCGACTTCGTCGGCCCCACCGATGGTGTGATCTTCGTGCGCCAGGCCCAGGTGCGCTACACCCAGGGCGGCTTCAGCGTCGCGCTGGAAAACCCGGAAACCACCACCCTCACCGGTACCCGCAACCCGGTCACCGGCGCCTGGACCAACACCAGCGCCAACTCCGACCGTGGCAGCCTGCCTGACCTGACCCTTCGCTATGGCTGGAAGGGTGACTGGGGCACCTTCGGTGTCGGCGGCATCGTCCGTCAGCTGAAGGTCGACAACCAGGCCACCGGCGCCAAGGCCGACAAGGTGGCTGGCGGCCTGACCCTGGGCGGCAAATGGGTGATGGGCGACAGCGATTCGCTGCACTACCAGCTGACCGGCGGCGAAGGCATCGCCCGCTACATCGGTCTGGGCATCACCGCCGACAGCGCCTACGACGTGGCCCGCGACGAGCTCAACCCGACCGGCGTGCTGGCCGGTTACGTGGGCTGGCGGCATGCGTTCTCGCCGAAGCTGCGCACCAACCTGATCTATGCGCGCAGCGACTACGACAACGACAGCATCCTCGGCCCGCTGGTGACCAAGAGCGTGCAGAGCATCCGCGGCAACATCTTCTACTCGCCGCTGCCCAAGGTCGATATCGGCGCCGAGCTGATGTACGGCCGTCGCGAAGTGGAGAACGGCAACAAGGGTGACATCACCCGATTGCAGTTCACCACGAAATACAGCTTCTAAGAGCGTGCCGGCCAGCGGCCGGCACCTACCGAGATGGGGTGCCGGCCAAGGTCGGCATCTACCGAATTGAGTGCCGACCAACGGTCGGCACCCACCAACAACGATTGCTTCGGAGGGGAAGCGTCCCATGTCCAGTACACCCAGCACCGCACATAAAGCGGGCACCCTGACCAAGGGCCACAAGAAGGTCATCTTCGCCTCGAGCCTCGGCACGGTCTTCGAGTGGTATGACTTCTTCCTGTACGGCTCGCTCGCGGCCATCATCGCCAAGCAGTTCTTCAGCGGCGTCAATGAAACCACGGGCATGATCTTCGCCCTGCTGGCGTTTGCCGCCGGCTTCTTCGTGCGTCCGTTCGGCGCGGCCTTCTTCGGCAGCCTCGGCGACCGCATCGGCCGCAAGTACACCTTCCTGGTCACCATCCTGATCATGGGCATCTCGACCTTCCTGGTTGGCGTGCTGCCCAACTACGCCTCGATCGGTTTCGCCGCACCGGTGATCCTGATCATCCTGCGCCTGGCCCAGGGCCTGGCGATGGGCGGCGAGTACGGCGGTGCCGCCACCTACGTGGCCGAGCACGCGCCGGACGACAAGCGCGGCCTCTACACCAGCTTCATCCAGTGCACCGCCACGCTCGGCCTGTTCATGTCGCTGCTGATCATCCTGGCCTGCCGTTACTTCCTGGGCAATGAAGCCTTTGAAGCCTGGGGCTGGCGCATCCCGTTCCTGGTCTCGATCCTGCTGCTGGGCGTGTCGGTGTGGATCCGCCTGCAGCTGAGCGAGTCGCCGCTGTTCCAGCAGATGAAGTCCGAGGGCAAGGGTTCCAAGACGCCGTTCCGTGACAGCCTGAAGGGCGGCAACCTGAAGCTGATGCTGCTGGTCCTGCTCGGTGCGGCGGCCGGCCAGGCCGTGGTCTGGTACGGCGGCCAGTTCTACGCGCTGTTCTTCCTCAGCAGCATGCTGAAGGTCGATGCCACCACCTCCTACCTGCTGATCGCGGCCGCGCTGGCGCTGGGCGTGCCGTTCTTCATCTTCTTCGGCTGGCTGTCCGACCGCATTGGCCGCAAGAAGATCATCCTGGCCGGCTGCCTGCTGGCGGCCATCACCTACATCCCGATCTTCAAGGGCCTGACCCACTTCGCCAACCCGGCCATCGAAGAAGCGCGTGCATCCTCGCCGGCGCTGGTCGTCGCCGATCCGAACACCTGTTCATTCCAGTTCGATCCGGTGGGCCTGCGCAAGTTCACCAGCTCCTGCGACGTGGCTACCGCCGCGCTGACCAAGGCTGGTGTGCCGTACGACGTACAGCCCGCTGCCGCCGGTTCGCTGGCGATGGTGAACGTGGGCAGCGCCAGCGTCACCTCGTATGAGGCGGCCGGCCTGACCAAGGAAGAAGGCAAGGCCAAGGCTGACGCGTTCGGTGCGGAACTGAAGACCGCCCTGACCACCGCCGGCTACCCGGCCAAGGCCGACGGCGCCCGCATCAACATCGCCGGCACCATCTTCATGCTGTGGCTGCTGGTGCTGTACGTGACCATGGTCTATGGCCCGATCGCCGCCTACCTGGTCGAACTGTTCCCGACCCGCATCCGCTACACCTCGATGTCGCTGCCGTACCACATCGGCAACGGCTGGTTCGGTGGCTTCCTGCCGGCGATCTCGTTCGCGCTGGTGGCCGGTACCGGCAACCTCTACTACGGCCTGTGGTACCCCATCATCATCGCGCTGATGTCGGTGGTGATCGGCGGCCTGTTCCTGCGCGAGACCAAGGACGTGGATATCACCAAGTAACCGGTGTGCCGACCAACGGTCGGCACCCACCGGGTTTCAGGGGCCGCGGTGCAGACCGCGGCCTTTCTGTTTGTGGGGCGTGCCCACTCGGCTCGCATTCCGGTAGTGCCGGCCGCTGGCCGGCAACGGCTTTATGTCCGCGGAGATTCATGAGGTTGCCGGCCAGCGGCCGGCACTACCATTGGGTTGCGCAGCACCCCGTATAGTCGGCCCATGACCACCACTACGCCGGAAGACCTTCCCGCCCTCCTGCACACCCTGCGCAGCGCCTGGCAGTCGCAGCGCCCTTCGCCCGACCAGCGCGAAGCCGACCTGCGCCGCCTGCGCGAAGCATTGAAGCCGCGCCTGGACGAAATGGCCCAGGCCATCGCCGAGGACTTCGGCCATCGCGCCCACGTTGAATCGAAGCTGGCCGATGGCATGAGCGTGCTGTCGGCCATCGACCACCTGCGTCGCCACCTGCGGCGCTGGTCGAAGCCGCAGCGGGCATCGGCGGGATGGAAGTTGTGGCCAGCGCGCGCGCAGCTGCGGCCGACGCCGCTGGGCGTGGTCGGGGTGATCTCGCCCTGGAACTACCCGGTCACGCTGGCGCTGGTGCCGCTGGCCACCGCGATTGCCGCCGGCAACCACGTGTTGCTGAAGCCTTCGGAACACACGCCGCGCACCAGTGCGTTCCTGGCCGATCTGCTGGCCAGTGTGTTCCCGCCCGATCGGGTGGCGGTGGTGCAGGGTGGGGCGGACGTGGCGGCTGCGGTGTCTTCGCTGCCGCTGGACCATCTGCTGTTCACCGGCTCGACGGCCGTCGGCCGCAAGGTGATGGCCGCCGCGGCCGAGCATCTGGTACCGGTCACGCTGGAGCTGGGCGGCAAGTCGCCGGCGATTGTCTGCCGCGATTTCCCGCTGGATAAAGCCGCAGCGCGGCTCGCCACCGGGAAATGGTTCAACGCCGGGCAGACCTGCATCGCGCCGGATTACGTGCTGATCGATACCGCGCGCCAGCGCGAGTTCGTGCAGGCGCTGCAGCAGCAGGTGCGCGAGCGCTATGGCGACTTCAGCGATGCCGACGACTACACCCGCATCATCAATGAAGGCCAGTACCGGCGCCTGCAGGGCTATCTGGCACAGGCGCGGCAACGCGGCGTGCCGGTGATTCCGCTGGCGCAGGTGGATGAGGCGCGCGCCGACCGCGAGCGCCTGCTGGTGCCGACCGTGGTGCTGGACCCGCCGGACGACCTGGACCTGATGCGCGAGGAGATCTTCGGGCCGATCCTGCCGGTGCGGGCCTACCCGGATCTGGATGCGGCGCTGGCCGAGGTGCTGTCCCGTGACCGGCCGCTGGCGCTGTATCCCTTCAGCCACGACACGGCGACGGTGGAACGCATCCTCGGTCAGGTGGTGGCCGGCGGGGTGACGGTGAATGACACGCTGCTGCACTTCGCCGCCGATGGCCTGCCGTTCGGTGGGGTGGGGGCCAGCGGCATGGGCGCGTACCACGGCCGCGCCGGGTTCGATGCGATGAGCAAGCGGCTGCCGGTGCTGTGGCAGTCGCGCTGGGCGGCCAGCGACCGGCTGCGGCCGCCGTATTCGAAGATTGCGGGGTTGTTGAAGCTGCTGCTTCGGTAGTGCCGGCCGCTGGCCGGCAACTGCGGGGTCTTGCCGACGGTTCATGGGGTTGCCGGCCAGCGGCCGGCACTACCGGTGGGTGGCAGCCTTGGTTGGCACGCGGGGGCCGTGCGCCAACCAAGGCTGGCGTCTACCAAAGCTGGCCCGGGTAGAATGCCCGCATGAAGATCGCCTCGTGGAACGTCAATTCGCTCAATGTCCGCCTGCCGCACCTGGAGCAGTGGCTCAGGGAGTTCGGCCCGGACATCGTCGGTATCCAGGAAACCAAGCTGGAGGACCACAAGTTCCCCGATTCTGCGCTGATCGCCGCCGGCTACCGCAGCGTGTTCGCCGGCCAGAAGACCTACAACGGCGTGGCGCTGCTGTCGCGTGAGCCGGCGCAGGACGTGCAGATCGGCATTCCCGGCTTCGAGGACGAACAGAAGCGCGTCATTGCCGGTACCTTCGGCGACCTGCGGGTGATCAACCTGTACGTGGTCAACGGCCAGGACATCGGTACCGACAAGTACGAGTACAAGTTGCGCTGGCTGGAAGCGGTGCATGCCTGGATCGCCGAAGAGCTGCAGCGCCACCCGAAGCTGATCGTGATGGGTGACTTCAACATCGCCCCGGACGCGCGCGATGTGCACGACCCGGAGGTGTGGAACGACAACCACATCCTGACCTCCACCGCCGAGCGCGGCGCGCTCAACAAGCTGCTGCAGCTGGGCCTGCACGATGGCTTCCGCCTGCACAACGACGAGGCCGGCGTGTTCAGCTGGTGGGATTACCGCGCCGCCGGCTTCCGTCGCAACCTCGGTCTGCGCATCGACCTGACCCTGGTCTCCGATGCGCTGAAGGCCGGTGCGGTGGCCTCGGGCATCGACCGCGAGCCGCGCACATGGGAACGCCCCAGCGACCATGCGCCGGCGTGGGTGGAGATCGGTTGAAACGGTAGCGCCGGGCCATGCCCGGCGAGCGCAGCGGCGGCAGGGGAACGCCGGGCATGGCCCGGCGCTACCGTTCTGATCACCGTATGCTCTTGCGGGTGAACAGGTTGACGATGGCCAGCAGGATCACCGCGCCGATCAGCGAGAACAGGAACGTACGCAGGGTGATGGCATCGTTGATGCCGCCGCCGAACAGGAAGCCGGCAATCAGCGCGCCGACGATGCCGACCACGATGTTGAGGATGATGCCCTGCTGGGCGTCGCGACGCATGATGATGCTGGCCAGCCAGCCCACGATGCCGCCAACGATCAGCCAGATGATGATGCCCATGAACGTGACCTCTGTAGGGGGAAGGGACGGGGACCAGTTGACCCGCAGCGCCGTGAAACCGTCGTGCAATCCCGTGACGGGCGTGTGCGGATGAGCCTGCCAGCCACCCTCGACGGCCCCTGGCGCTTCGGCCCGGTGACGGTCTGGCGCTGCCCGCATGTGCCCGGCCAGCGCGGTGAGCCGCAGGCCCGGCAGGTGCTGGCGCAGGCGCTGGGCGGCGAACCCGACGCCCTGCCGCTGGTGCGCGACGACAAGGGCCGGCCGGAACTGGCCGGTGCGCTGGCCCACTACGGCACCGGCTGGAGCCACAGCGGCGAGGTGCTGCTGGTGGCGCTTGGCGAAGGTGTGCGGCTGGGCGTGGACCTGGAGCTGCTGCGGCCGCGGGCCCGCCTTCTGGAGATCGTGCAGCGCTTCTTCCACCCCGAGGAGGTGGCCTGGCTGGAAAGCCTGGACGAGGCCGGGCGCGAGCACTGGTTCTTCCGCGTGTGGTGCGCCAAGGAAGCGATGCTGAAGGCGCACGGGCAGGGCATCTCGTTCGGGCTGCACCGCCTGCAGCTGGCGCCGGGGGCCGATGGCGCCCTGCACCTGCGCTGGTGCGACCCGGAACTGGGCGAGGCCGCGCGCTGGCACCTGCACGAATGGCAGGCCACCGGCCAGTTCCGTGCGGCGTTGGCCTGGTATCCGCACTGAAGCGGGGAATCAGCGCGCAAAACCGGCGATAATGTCGGCATGAGCGAACACCCACTTCCCGCCAGCGTGGCTGCCACGCTGGAACAGGGCCTGGCCAGCATGGGCCTGGACGCCGCGCTGGCGCCGCCGCTGCTGCGCTACCTGGCCCTGCTACACCGCTGGAACGGCACCTACAACCTCACCGCCATCCGCGACCCGCAGGAGATGGTTACCCGCCACCTGCTCGATTCGCTGGCGATGCAGCCGTTCGTGGCTGATGGCAGCCTGGCCGACCTCGGTACCGGCCCCGGGTTGCCCGGCATCCCGCTTGCGATCGCCTGCCCGGGCCTGCAGGTCACCCTGGTGGAGAGCAACGGCAAGAAGGCGCGCTTCATGCGCGAGGCCGTGCGCCAGCTCGGCCTGGGCAACGCCCGCGTGGCCGAATCGCGGGCCGAAGCGCTGGACGAGGCCGGTCGTTACGACCAGCTGACCGCGCGCGCAATGGATACCCTGGCTGGCATCGTCCGCGTCGGTGGCCATCTGCTGCGCCCCGGTGGCGTGCTGCTGGCCATGAAGGGCGTCTACCCGCATGAGGAGATCGCGGAACTGCCGGCTGGCTGGCAGGTGCGTGAGGTGACCCCGCTGAGCGTGCCCGGCCTGGCCGGCGAACGCCACCTGGTCACCGTTACAGGTCCCTGATTCCCGCCGCCAGCCCTTTGTGGAACAACGGGTTGGCGATCCACGATTTCCGCAAGGGGCCGGTTGTACGCATAATGACCGGTCCCAACCATCCGTCGACGAGGCACACCCGCATGGCCCGCATCATCGCCATCGCCAACCAGAAGGGTGGCGTCGGCAAGACCACGACCGCCGTCAACCTGGCCGCTTCCCTGGCCAACGCACCCAAGCGCGTGCTGTTGGTCGACCTGGACTCGCAGGGCAACGCGACCATGGGCAGCGGCGTGGACAAGCGTGAGCTGGCGGCCTCCACCTGCGATCTGCTGCTGGGCGAGAACAGCGCCGCCGATGTGCGCGTGCAGACCGCCGAAGGCTACGACCTGCTGCCGGGCAACATCGACCTGACCGCCGCCGAGATCCAGCTGATGGGCCAGAGCGAGCGCGAGCAGCGCCTGAAGCGCGCATTGGCGCC
Organism: Stenotrophomonas sp. a6; assembly: GCF_030913325.1. Classification (NCBI taxonomy): domain Bacteria; kingdom Pseudomonadati; phylum Pseudomonadota; class Gammaproteobacteria; order Lysobacterales; family Lysobacteraceae; genus Stenotrophomonas; species Stenotrophomonas sp. a6. Next base: position 4,382,335 of record NZ_CP133161.1, on the reverse strand, counting down.
GATCCGCGACGAGTACGACTACATCCTGATCGATTGCCCGCCGGCGTTGTCGCTGCTGACGCTCAACGCGCTGGCCGCCGCCGATTCGGTGATCGTGCCGATGCAGTGCGAGTACTACGCACTGGAAGGCCTGAGCGCGCTGGTGGAAACCATCGAAGCGCTGCGCACCAGCCTGAACCCGGCGCTGGAGATCGAAGGCGTGCTGCGCACCATGTTCGACGTGCGCAACAACCTGGCCAACGCAGTGTCGGCCGAGCTCACCGAGCACTTCGGCGACCGCGTGTTCCGCACCATCGTGCCGCGCAACGTGCGCCTGGCCGAGGCGCCCAGCCATGGCCAGAGCATCGTCGGCTACGACCGCGCCTCGCGCGGTGGCGTAGCCTACCTGGGCCTGGCCGGCGAGATCATCCGCCGCAACAACGAACGCAACAAGGCCGCCAAGGCCGTGGAGACCGTCTGATGACCAGCAGCAAGCCGGCAGCCAAGAAGCGAGGCCTCGGCCGTGGCCTGGACGCGCTGCTGGGCCCGAAAGGCGCGGTCAGCCAGGTGCAGGCCACCACCGCGGTGATTGAGCCGCTGCCGGGTGAAGTGCTGCGCAAGTTGCCGGTCGGCCAGCTGCAGCCGGGCAAGTACCAGCCGCGCCGCGAGATGGACGAGGGCAAGCTCTCCGAGCTGGCCGACTCGATCAAGTCGCAGGGCGTGATCCAACCGATCCTGGTGCGCCAGCTGCCGGCAGGCAACTACGAAATCGTCGCCGGTGAGCGCCGCTGGCGCGCATCGCAGCTGGCCGGCCTGGACGAAGTGCCGGTGGTGGTGCGCGAGCTGGAAGACCGCACCGTCATCGCGATGGCGCTGATCGAGAACATCCAGCGCGAAGACCTCAACCCGCTGGAAGAAGCCGAGGCGCTGCAGCGCCTGATCAGCGAGTTCACCCTGACCCATGCCGAGGCCGCCGAGGCCGTCGGCCGCTCGCGCGCGGCGGTGTCCAACCTGCTGCGCCTGCTGGAGCTGCCGGTGGCGATCCGCTTGCTGCTGGAAACCCGCCGCCTGGAAATGGGCCACGCCCGCGCGCTGCTGACCCTGGCTCCCGAGCTGGCTGGCAAGCTGGCGCAGGAAGCGGCCGATGAAGGCTGGTCGGTGCGCGAGGTCGAGCGCCGTGCGCAGGCCTTCGCGGCCGGCAAGGTGCCGAGCAACCGCCCGGTGGCGACGCCGAAGGTGCAGCAGGCCGACATCGCCTCGCTGGAAACCGAACTGTCCGAAGCACTGGGTGCCAAGGTGGCGATCAACCACGGCCGGGGCGGCAAGGGCAAGCTGATCATCCACTACACCGACCTGGATACCCTGGACGGCGTGCTGGAAAAGCTGCGTACGCGCCAGGGCTGAGCCCGGCGCAGCGCCAGGGGGTGCGGCCTGTTCCCGCCGCGTCCTGCAGATGACAGGGAACGCACCGCCGCGCGTGCCGGGGATGCACTGCTCTCCGGTCCGCGGCCTCATCCAGGGAACAGGACATGAGCAACGAATACGAGGACGTCAGCCCGGACGGCACCCAGATACTGGTACATCGCCGCGAAAAGGACTTCGTGCCCGCCATCGGCGAAGAACAGCACATCGAGGCGATCAGCGCCCACCTCGAACGCCATCTGGGCCCGGTGTCCGGTGTCTTCCACGAGATCATCTCCGATCTGGTGCACATCGACGTGCACGTGGTGCCGGCCAATGACCACTGCCCGTACCTGCGCCTGGTCACCTCCGGCATGAGCGACCTGCCGATGACCGTGCCCGCCGAGGTGGACGCGGACGTGCCGCGCTACATGGAACTGATGGTGACCCTGCCGGCCGACTGGCCGATCTCCCAGGACGCCTTCGAGGACGAGCGCAATTACTGGCCGGTGCGCCTGCTGAAGGGCATGGCACGGTTGCCGCACGAGTACGACACCTGGCTGGGCTTCGGCCACACCATTCCCAACGGCCATCCCAGCGAGCCCTACGCGCCGGGCGTGGGTTTCGACGGTGCCATCGTGCTGTCGCCGGTGACCGCCCCGGAGGACTTCGCCACGCTGGCGCTGGAGGACGGCAGGACCATCAGCTTCATGAGCCTGGTTCCGCTGTACCCGGAAGAGATGGACCTGAAGCTGAGGAAGGGCGCCGAGGTGCTGCTCGACCGCTTCGATGCGAAGAACATCCAGGACGTGATCGAACCCGGCCGCACCAACGTGGCGAAGAAGCGTTTCGGTTTGTTCTGAGACCGGTAACATCAGGGGCCTGAACTTCGTTTCCAGGCCCCTGTCATGACCATCCTGCTCACCGGCGCTGCCGGCTTCATCGGTGCCTACACCGCCCGCGCGCTGCTGGAGGCCGGCCAGCCCGTGGTCGGCCTGGACAACTTCAACGACTACTATGACCCGCAGATCAAGCGCGACCGCGTGGCTGCGCTGTGCCCGGCGCTGGACCTGCGCACCCTGGACCTGACCGACCAGCAGGGCCTGGCGGCACTGTTCGACGAGGTGAAGCCGACTGCGGTGATCCACCTGGCCGCGCAGGCCGGCGTGCGCTATTCGCTGGAAAACCCGCACGCCTACGTCGACAGCAACCTGGTCGGCTTCGTCAACATGCTCGAACTGTGCCGTCACCGTGGCGTGCAGCACCTGGTGTATGCCTCCAGCAGCTCGGTCTACGGTGATTCGGCCACGCCGCCGTTCTCCGAGGACCAGCGCGTGGACCAGCCGCGCTCGCTGTACGCGGCGACCAAGGCGGCCAACGAGCTGATGGCCTACACCTACGCGCAGCTGTACGGCCTGCATGCCACCGGCCTGCGCTTCTTCACCGTGTATGGCCCGTGGGGCCGGCCGGACATGGCACCGCTGCTGTTCTCGCGCGCGGTGCTGGCCGGGCGGCCAATCGACGTGTTCAACGAGGGCCGCATGCAGCGCGATTTCACACATGTCTCCGACATCGTGTCGGGTATCCTCGGCGCGCTCGCGCATCCGGCCGATGGTCCGGTACCGCACCGGGTGTTCAACCTCGGCAACCATACGCCGGTCGAGCTGGAGCGCTTCATCAGCGTGATCGAGCAGGCCGCCGGTCGCCCCGCGCAGAAGGTCTACAAGCCGATGCAGCCGGGCGACATGGTGCGCACGATGGCCGATACCCGGCGCGCCCATGACGCATTCGGCTTCGACGCGGTGACCCCGATCGAAGAAGGGTTGCCCCCCGTCGTGCAGTGGTGCCGCGAGTATTTTGGCGACCGCGCCTGAGGACGGATCCTCACACAGCCGGATTCATCTTCGGATAACCTCGGCTTCGGAGAATGCGCGGTCTTTGTCCCCCTTTGGCCGAGTGCCTTATGAGCCAACCCGAGCTTTCCGTTGTCGTCCCGGTGTTCAACGAACGCGACAACGTCGCCCCGCTGGTTGCCGAAATCACCGCTGCACTGCGTGGCCGGCTGCCGTTCGAGATCGTCTACATCGATGATCACTCGCGCGATGACACCCTGGCGGTGCTGCAGGGCCTGAAGGCGACCACACCGGAACTGCGGGTGCTGCACCATGTGAACCAGAGCGGGCAGAGCACCGCCGTGCGCACCGGTGTCAAGCATGCGCGGGCGCCGTGGATCGCCACCCTGGATGGCGATGGCCAGAACGATCCGGCCGATATCCCCAAGCTGCTGGCCGCGCGCGATGCCGCCGAGGCGCAGGTGAAGCTGTTCGCCGGCTGGCGGGTCAACCGCCAGGACAGCGGCAGCAAGCGCTGGGCCAGCAAGTGGGCCAACGCCATCCGCGCACGCATGCTGCGCGACGATACGCCCGATACCGGCTGCGGCATCAAGCTGTTCGAGCGCAGCGCGTTCCTCGACCTGCCGTACTTCGACCACATGCACCGCTATCTGCCCGCGCTGATGCAGCGTGCCGGCTGGAAGACCACCAGCGTGCCGGTCAACCACCGCCACCGTACCGCCGGCGTGTCCAAGTACAACAACCTGGGCCGTGCACTGGTCGGCATCCGTGACCTGCGCGGCGTGGCGTGGCTGATCACCCGCAGCAAGCGCACCGCGGTGGAGGAGCGTTGATGGATCTGGAGCTGCACTGGCTCGACCAGCCGCTGACCTGGTTGTACTGGACCGGCCTGCATGTGACCGGCTGGAAGCTGATCGGCTATACCGGCGCGCTGATGTTCGGCGGCCGCTGGCTGGTCCAGTTCATCGCGTCCAAGCGTGCGGGCAAGCCGGTGATTCCGCGCCTGTTCTGGTACATGAGCGTGGTCGGCAGCCTGATGACGCTGAGCTACTTCCTGTTCTCGGCCAAGCAGGACTCGGTGGGCGTGCTGCAGAACCTGTTCCCGGCGTTCACCGCGCTGTACAGCCTGCAGCTGGACATCAAGCACCGGGGCTGGAAGCGGGACAAGGCCAGCCATTGAGACTACGCCGGGATGCGGTCTGCCGTGGGTAGAGTCGACTGTCAGTCGACTTTCGCGCGGAGCGCGGGGTTTGCTGCATATGGCGGAAGAGCAGCCGACTGACAGTCGGCTCTACCACGCGCCTTCGGCGCTGGGGCCCCGGCCTGCGGCCGGTTCCCGGCCCTGCCTGCCGTGGGTAGAGTCGACTGTCAGTCGACTTTCGCGCGGAGCGCGGGGTTTGCTGCATATGGCGGAAGAGCAGCCGACTGACAGTCGGCTCTACCACGCGCCTCCGGCGCTGGGCCCCGGCCTGCGGCCGGTTCCCGGTCCTGCCTGCCGTGGGTAGAGTCGACTGTCAGTCGACTTTCGCGCGGAGCGCGGGGTTTGCTGCATATGGCGGAAGAGCAGCCGACTGACAGTCGGCTCTACCACGCGCCCCCGGCGCTGGGGGCCCGGCCTGCGGCCGGTTCCCGGTCCTGCCTGCGCTGCAGGCAGGACCTTCGTCCCATGCCGTGGGCCGTGGGCGGTGCCATCATCGGGGTCTGCCTTCCCGGGAACCTGTGCTCGTGAAAACCCGTCTTGCCGTTGCCCTGCTGATTGCCCTGTCCGCCCCCGCCGTGGCCCTTGCCGCGCCGCCTGCCACCGCCGCACCGGCCAGCGTGGCCACCGAATCGCCCGCCGATGCCGCCTTCCGCGCGCTGTACGAGAAGGAATGGAAGTGGCGCCAGCAGGGCGGCGGTGAGGCCAGCGAGGACGAAGACGCGCCGGCCAATGCCACCCGCATGCCCGATGTCGGCCCGGCCGCGCAGCAGGCGCGCCTGAAGGTGTGGGACGAGACCCTCGCCGCGCTGAAGAAGATCGACCCGAAGACCCTGTCGCCCGACAACCAGGTCAACTACGCGATCTACCACGACCAGGTGTTCAACCTGGCCGAAGAGACGCGCCTGCGCGGCTACGAGATGCCGTTCAACGCCGACTCCTCGTTCTGGTCCAACCTGTCCTTCATGGCCCGGCGCGAGATGAAGACCGTGCAGGACTACCAGAACTACATCGCACGGCTGAACGATGTGCCGCGTTACTTCGGCCAGCAGACCGAGAACATGCGTGCCGGCCTGAAGCGTGGCTTCAGCGTGCCGCGTGCCGTGCTCGATGGCCGCGAAGTGTCCATCGCCACCGTCGCCGAGCTGAAGGACCCGACCGGATCGCCGTTGTACGCGCCGTTCAAGAAGCTGCCCACCACCATCCCGGCCGCCGAGCAGGCCAGGCTGCAGGCGCAGGCGCGTGAAGCGATCAGCGGCAAGGTGGTGCCGGCGTTCCAGCAGCTGCGCACCTTCTTCGTCAACGAGTACGTGCCGCAGGCGCGCACCACCCTGGCCGCCGAAGCGATGCCTGATGGCAAGGCGTACTACAAGCAGCAGATCCACGAATACACCACGCTGGACCTGTCGCCGGACGAGATCCATCGCATCGGCCTGGATGAAGTCGCACGCATCCAGAAGGAAATGAACGACATCATCAAGCAGGTGAAGTTCAAGGGCAGCTTCGCCGAGTTCCTGACCTTCCTGCGTACCGATCCGCAGTTCTATGCCAAGACGCCGGAAGAGCTGCTGTCGCGTGCCGCGTGGATCTCCAAGCGGGCGGACGGCCAGCTCGGCAAGTACATGACGCTGCCGCGCGCGCGCTTCACCATCGTGCCGGTGCCGCCGGATATCGCGCCGTTCTGGACCGCCGGCCGTGGTGGCATGGGCACCTACTGGCTCAATACCTACAACCTGCCGTCGCGCCCGCTGTACAACCTGCCGGCACTGACGCTGCATGAGTCCGATCCGGGCCACGCGCTGCAGGGCGCGATCGCCGCCGAACAGAAGAACCTGCCCGAGTTCCGCCGCAACGCCTACATCTCCGCCTATGGCGAAGGCTGGGCGCTGTACTGCGAGAAGCTGGGCGTGGAGATGGGCATCTACGAAACCCCGTACGAGGATTTCGGCCGCCTGACCTATGAGATGTGGCGCGCCGCGCGCCTGGTGATCGACACCGGCGTGCACAGCAAGGGCTGGACCCGCGAGCAGGCGCTGGCCTACCTGCGTGACCACACCGCGCTGAGCGAGCATGAAGTGACCACCGAAGTGGACCGCTACATCTCCTGGCCGGGCCAGGCACTGAGCTACAAGCTGGGCGAGATCGCCATCGTGCGCCTGCGCGCGCAGGCCGAGAAGGAACTGGGCGACAAGTTCGACATCAAGGGCTTCCACGACACCCTGCTCAAGCAGGGCTCGGTGCCGCTGCCGGTGCTGGAACAGCAGATCCAGGCCTACATCGCCGAGCGCAAGAAGGCCTGACCGCTACCGGGTAGTGCCGGCCGCTGGCCGGCAATCCGACCCGGTCACGGGGTCGGATCCCTTTCCCAGGGAAAGGGCTCCGACCCCCTCTCAGCTCACCCCACCGCCCGCGGCTTGGCCACCCGTGCAGCAAACGTCGGCAGCACCAGCAGGGTCAGCACGGTGGCGGTGATCAGTCCGCCGATCACCACCGTCGCCAGTGGCTTCTGCACCTCCGCACCGGAACCGCTGGCAATCGCCATCGGAATGAAGCCGACGATCGCCACCAGCGCCGTGGTCAGCACCGCGCGGATGCGGCTGGAGGCACCGTTGATCGCTGCCTGCAGCGGCAGGTCACCGGCATCCAGGCGTTCGCGGATCGCCTGCATCAGCACCAGGCCGTTCAACGTGGCCACGCCGGAGACGGCGATGAAGCCAACCGCCGCCGATACCGAGAACGGCATGCCCCGCAGCAGCAGCGCGAGGATGCCGCCGACCAGCGCCAGCGGCACGCAGCTGAACACCAGAATGGCTTCCTTGCCGCTGCGCAGGGCCATGAACAGCAGGCTGCCGATCAGCAGGAACACCACCGGCACCACCGTTGCCAGTCGCTTCTCCGCGCGCTGCAGGTTCTCGAACTGACCGCCCCAGGTCAGGTACGCACCCGGCGGCAGCGCCACGTCTGCCACCGCCGCCTGTGCTTCGCCCACGAAGCCGCCCAGATCACGGCCACGCACGTTGGCCTGCACTACCACGCGGCGGCTGCCGTTGTTGCGGCTGATCTGGTTCGGTCCTTCGCTGACCGTGATGCGCGCGACCGACGACAGCGGAATCACCAGCCCCGAAGGCGTGGCGATCGGCAGCGAGGCCAGCTGGTCCGGATCGTTGCGCGAGGCATCGTCCAGGCGCACCACTACGTTGAAGCGGCGATCACCTTCGAAGATCTTGCCGGCCGCCGTGCCGCCAATGCCGGTGGACAGTGCATCACTCACATCCGCGGCAGTCAGGCCGTACTGCGCCGCCGCCACGTGGTCGATCGCCACGTTGAGCGTAGGCAGGCCGGAGATCTGTTCCACCCGCACGTCGGCCGCGCCGTTCACCGCACGCAGCTTCAGCGCCACCTGGTCGGCCACCTTCTGCAGCTGGCTGAAGTCATCGCCGAAGATCATCACTGCCAGGTCGGTACGCACGCCGGAAATCAGCTCGTTGAAGCGCAGTTCGATCGGCTGGCTGAACTCGAAGCTGTTGCCCAGCTGCTGCCCGGCCAGCTTTTCGAAGCGCGCCACCAGTGCGTCCTTGGCCAGCTTCGGATCGGGCCAGTCCTTGCGCGGCTTCAGCACGATCACGCTGTCGGAGATGTTGGTCGGCATCGGGTCGATGGCCGCCTCGGCGGTACCGGTACGCGAGAACACGGTCTCCACTTCCGGCTGCGTGGCGATCGCTTTCTCCAGCGCCAGCTGCATCGCCAGCGACTGCTCCAGCGAGGTCGACGGCACGCGCAGGGCCTGCATCGCCACGTTGCCTTCGTCCAGCGTCGGCATGAACTCGCGGCCCAGCAGCGAGAACGCGCCGATGCCCACCACCACCATCATCACCGCAGCTGCCAGCACCGTGCGCGGATGCGCCACGGCCTTGCGCACCATCGGCTCGATGCGCGCACGCAGCACGCGGATCAGCTTCGTCTCGTGCTCGCCATCTTCGGCATGCGCATCGCCGTCCTTCACCTTCGGCTCGCGCACCAGCAGCGCGGCCATCGCCGGCACGAAGGTGAAGGAGAAGATGAAGGCACCGACCAGGGCCAGCATGAAGGTCGCCGCCATCGGGTGGAACGTCTTGCCCTCCACCCCTTCCAGCGTGAGGATCGGCGCGAACACCAGCAGGATGATCAGCTGGCCGAAGGCCGCAGGGCGCGCCATCTTCATCGCCGAATCGGCGGCCACGCGCAGCCGCTCCATCGCGGTCAATGCACGGCCCAGTTCGGCGCGGCGCTGGCCCAGCATCAGCAGCGTCGACTCGACCACGATCACCGCACCGTCCACCAGGATGCCGAAGTCCAGCGCACCCAGGCTCATCAGGTTGCCGCTGATGCCGAAGCGGTTCATGCCGATCACTGCGAACAGGAACGACAGTGGAATCACCAGCGCGGTGATCGTTGCTGCACGCAGGTTGCCCAGCAGCAGGAACAGCACCACCACCACCAGCAGCGCGCCCTCGGTGAGGTTCCTGGCCACGGTCTTGATGGTGGAATTGACCAGCACGCTGCGGTCCAGCACCGGCGCGGCCACAATGTCGGCCGGCAGCGATCTGTTCACCTGTTCCAGGCGCGCCGCAGCGGCCTGCGCCACGGTGCGGCTGTTGCCGCCGGCAATCATCAGCGCGGTACCCAGTACGGCTTCATGGCCGTTGCGGCTGGCCGCACCCAGGCGCGGCGCGCGGCTCAGCTCGACCTCGGCCACATCGGCCACGCGCACCACCACGCCATTGCGGGTGGCCACTGGGGCCTGTGCCAGATCCTCGGTGGTCAGCGCCAGGCCATCGGCACGCACCACCAGTCCTTCGCCGGCGCGCTGCACGAAACCGGCACCGGCCTGCACGTTGGAACGCTGCAGGGCGGTGACCAGATCGGCCAGGCCGAGGCCGTGCGCGGCCAGCCGCGCGCTGTCCGGATGCACGCCATATTCCTTGACGTAGCCACCGACCGTATCGACGCCGGCCAGCCCCGGGCTGGAACGCATCTGCGGCGCGATGATCCAGTCCTGCACGGTACGCAGGTAGGTGGCACGTTCTTCCGGCGTGCGCAGCAGATTGCCTTCCGGCGTGCGGTAGACCTCGCCGGCCTGCCAGCCGGCTTCACCCGGCTTGGCCAGCCTGGCCGGATCGAACGTGGTGAAGTCCACGGTCCACATCAGCACTTCGCCGAGGCCGGTGGTAACCGGCGACAGCATCGGCGACGCGCCATCGGGCAGGTCTTCCGATGCCTCGCGCATGCGTTCGGCCACCTGCTGGCGCGCGAAGTAGATGTCGGTCGCATCGGTGAAGATCGCGGTGACCTGCGAGAAGCCATTGCGCGACAGTGAACGCGTGGTGGTCAGGCCGGGGATGCCGGCCAGCGCGGTTTCCAGCGGGTAGGTCACCTGCCGCTCGATCTGCTCCGGGGTCAGCGCCGGTGCCACCGTGTTGATCTGCACCTGGCGGTTGGTGATGTCCGGCACCGCGTCGATCGGCAGCTTGCCCAGCTGGAACAGGCCCACCGCGGCGATCAGCGCCGCCATGAACACCACCAGCCAGCGGTGGCGCACCGCTGTTTCAATGATCAGCTTGAACATGGTCGCCTCCTCAGTGGCCGTGCTCGGCTTCGCCCTTGGCCAGCTCGGCCTTGAGCAGGAAGGCGTTGCTGCCAACGATGCGCTCGCTGCCGGTCAGGCCACCGAGGATCTCGATGCGTTCACCAGCGCGACGGCCGGCCAGCACCGGCTGCGCCTTGAAGCCACCTTCGACGGCAACGAACACCGCGCTGCTGCCATCGACGTTCTGCACCGCATCGGCCGGGACGCTGAGCGAGCCGTCCTGGCCTTCGGTGACCACTACCGCCGATACCGGCGAACCGGCCGGCGGCAGCGACGCATCCACCGGCGTGGCACGGATGACCGCGACGCCGCCCTGCTGGCGCACATCGGCGGCCGAACCGGTGACGGTGGCGGTGAAGCTGCCACCCGGCACGCTGACTTCCAGCTTCATGCCGGGCGTGACCTGCGCGGCCAGCGCGGGCGGTGCGGTGAACACCAGCTCGTTCATCGTCGGGTCGGCGACGTCGGCCACCGCGCTGCCGGCGGCGACCACGCCGCCCGGAGTGACCTGCACGTTGCCGACGATGCCGGCCACCGGGCTGGTGATGCGCACGCGGCCACTGGCGTCGGGCGCACCGTTGGCGGCGGCCTGGGCCTGCGCGGCAGCAGCCTGGGCCTGTGCCGCCAGCGAACGTGCACGCGAGGCTTCCATCTCCTGGCGGGCGACCACGCCCTGGTCGACCAGCGCCTTGTCGCGGCCATAGGCCAGCCGCGCGGCTTCGGCTTCGGCCGCTGCGGCCAGCGCATTGGCGCGGAACACCGCCGCTTCGCCGCTGACCACGATCGCCAGCGCCTGGTTCTGCTTCACCGCGGTGCCCGGCGCGACCAGCACGCGCTCGACGCGGCCGGTCACGGTCGACGCCACCGAGGCGCGTGCGCCGACCGACGGTTCGACCCGGCCGGACAGGCGCGTGGAACCACCGCCACCGCGACCGATTGCGACCACTTCGATACCGGAGGCCTTGATCTGCTCCGGGGTCAGCTGCACCACGCCTTCGTCGGCGTCAGCAGGCGCCTTCGCGGTTTCTGCCTTGGCTTCCTTGCTGCCAGCGGCATGGCCGTGGCCATCGTCGTTGCCGGCCTTGGCCGCAGCGGGGTTTTCATTGGCAGGCGTCTGCGCGTTGCCGGCGCAGCCAGCCAGCAGGACGGTCAGCAGCACGCCGCCGATCAGCGGGAAAGTACGGGAGAGAGTCATGGAGCCTCCACAAAGGGTGCGCGCCCTTCCAGGCGGGCAAGATCGATTTCCGCGGCGACGCGCGACAGGCGCGCATCCACGGCGGTGCCGCGGGCGGCGATGAGGGCGCTGCGCGTGCTGCGCAGTTCCAGCTGCGAGATGCGTCCGGCGTCGAAGCCAATGCGGGCCAGGCGATACGCCTCTTCGGCGGCGACCACGCTTTCATCGGCGGCGCGGGTACGGCTACTGGCGGCCTTCAACCCGGCCACCGCAGAGAGGCGCTCGGCCTCGCTGTCGCGGCGCTGCTGGTCCAGGCGCGCTTCGGCCGCGCGCTGGTCGGCATTGGCGGCGCGGATGCCACCGCGGTTGCGGTCGAACAGCGGGATGCTGAGGCTGACCCCGAGGTTGTAGGCACGCTCGCCGCCTTCGCGGAAGCGGGTCTGCGCGGCGGTGACACTGAGGTCGGGCAGGGCACGCTTGCGCTCCACCTCGACCAGCTTGCCCGCCGCATCGGCTTCGGCTTCGGCGATGCGCACCGCCAGTGCCACGTCGGTGGCGCCACGCGGCAGCGGCGGCGCACGGTCGAGCAGGCTGTCGTTGATCGACTGCACCGGGGCATCCAGCAGTGCGGCACCGGCCAGGCGGGCCAGCGCGGCATCGCGGAACGCCTGCGCTTCATCCAGCGCTGCGCTGGCGTTGGCCACCTCGCTCTGCGCCTGCACCGCACGCAGCTGCGGTTCGCGGCCCTGCTTGACCAACGCGTTGACGGCGTTGGCGTCAGCGCGGGTGAGGGTCAGTGCTTCTTCGGCCAGGGTGTAGCGGCGCAGTGCACTTTCCGCCTGTGCGTAGACCACCGCCAGCTGGCTGGCCACGTCGCTGCGGCTTTGGGCACCACGCAGGTTGGCGGCCTGTGCTTCGGCCCGGGCCGCACGGACGCGCGCGCCACGCTGGCCCCAGACCTCCAGCGGCTGGGACAGGGTGAGCACGGTATCGGCCTTGCCCATGCCGCCGTAGGAGCCGGTGCCCCAGGCGTTTTCGGCGGAGTAGGACAGGGAAGGGTTGGGCAACGCACGCGCCTGGTCGGCGCGCGCATCGGCGGCCTCGGCCAGTGCCGTACCCACGCGGGTGCCGGGCAGCTGCTCCAGGCGTTCAAGCAGGGTGTCGTAGGAAGGGGCGGCTTGCGCCATCACCGATGCCGCCGGGGCCAGGCCCAGCAACACGGCGACGACCCGCCCGGCCGCACGCAGCGACCGAGGTGTCAGGATCGACATAGGGGGATTCCGGTTGTGAGTGAAACGGGAGCCCGCAATCGCGGGACGCGCTCAACTCACGCCCGGGGGGGACGCGTCAATTCATCCTGGGCGACCGCATAGGTCGCCGCGTCGCCGGCATTCATCCAGCGCGCCGGCAGCGGCGCACCGAAGGCGGCAAGGGTGCTGGCCGGCAGGCTCAGGTTGGAGTGGTGGCAGTGGTTGTGGCTGCAGGCACCGGCGTGCTTGCTGTCACTGTCACCCTCGGCATCGTTGGCGTTGCTTTCCACGTGCACCGCAGTGGTGTCGTGCGGTTCGACCGCGCAGGCCAGCACGTCGGCCACCGGCACGACCACGAATGCCGCCATCAGCAGCATCATCAGGTACGAGCGAAGGTGGCGGGAGATCCGGCGCATGGAAGGGAGGCTAGCAAGCGGTTTTCGCCGGATACAATATCAATGGCCGCTTCGGGAATACGTCGGAATCTCCCGTTCAGGTGGGCCGGGCGCGGGGTCGGATCCCTTTCCGCCGGAAAGGGCTCTGACCCCGACACCTTGCTGCCGGCCAGCGGCCGGCACTACCGGTCTGCAGGCAGCTTCGCGATCACCTTGATCTCGAACTGGAACCCGTACAGCCAGGTCACGCCAATACCGGTCAGGGTCGGGTGCGGCGCCTCGCCCCAGTACTCGGGCACGATCGCCCAGGCCTTCTCGAAGTTCTCTTCCGGATCGACCAGAAATACAGTCACATCGATCACGTCATCGAACGTGCAGCCGGCAGCGGCCAGCACCGCATTGAGATTCTCGAACGCGCGGCGCACTTGGGTTTCGAAATCCGGCTCGGGCGAGCCGTCCTCGCGGCTGCCGACCTGGCCGGAGACGAACAGGAAGCCATTGGATCGGATCGCCGGCGAGTAGCGGTTGCGCTCGTACAGGGCCTGGCGGCCGGCGGGGAAAACGACATCACGCTGTGACATGGGGAAGATCCGTGGGAGAGAACGCCATCCTCCGCGCCAGTGCTGTCTGGATAAACCGCGATGATCGGCCTAGATTGATTGCCAATTCCAAACAATCATGGCCCGCCATGGACCGTTTCGAGTCGATGCGGGCGTTTGCCCGGGTCGTGGAAACCGGCAGCTTCACCCGCGCCGCGCACACGCTGCAGATCAGCCGCACCACGGTCACCCAGCTGGTGCAGCAGCTGGAGGCACACCTGCGGCTGCGCCTGCTCAACCGCACCACGCGCCGGGTCAGCGTCACCACCGACGGTGCAGCCTACTACCCGCGCATCGCCCGCCTGCTGGCCGAGCTGGAAGAAGTGGAGGGCGGGCTGGGTGACGCGGCCACCCAGCCACGCGGGCGGCTGCGCGTGGATGTGCCCGGGCCGTACGCGCGGTTGCGGCTGGTGCCGGCGTTGCCGGATTTCCAGGCGCGCTACCCGGAGATCCAGCTGGACATCGGCGTCAGCGACCGCGAGGTCGACGTCATCGCAGACAACGTCGATTGCGTGATCCGGGGTGGCACCCCGGCCGACCCGGCACTGGTGGCGCGACCGCTCGGCGCGCTGCCGATCGGTTTCCACGCCAGTCCGGGCTATGTGCAGCGCTTCGGCCTGCCGACCGACCCGCGCGCGCTGGAAGGACCCGACCACCACATGATCGGCTTCCTCAGCCCGCGCAGTGGCCGGGCGCGGGTGTTCAGCGCACAGCGCGGCGATGAGCGCGTTGAGGTGCAGGGCCGCTATACGGTCGGCTTCGATGATGGAAATGCCTATCTGGCCGCTGCGTTGGCGGGGTTGGGCGTGGTGGCGCTGCCCAGCTACATGGCCGAACCGCACGTGGCGCGCGGCGAGCTGCTGCCGGTGTTGCAGGACTGGCAGCTGCCGCCGATGCCGATGCATGTGATGTTCCCGCCGAACCGGCACATGAGCCAGCGGCTGCGGGTGTTTATCGATTGGGTGGTGGAAGCGTTGGGGTGAGTGCATCGGCCGCGTGCGAGAATCGGCGCGCACGTACTGGAGAACGCACACCCTGATGAGCCGCATCGTCGCACTGGATACCGAAACCACCGGCATCTCCCACCGCCTGGGGCACCGGGTGATCGAAATCGGTGCCGTCGAACTGATCGATGGCCAGCTCACCGGCCGCCAGTTCCACACCTACCTGCAGCCGCAGCGCAAGGTGGATTGGGGCGCACAGCGCGTGCACGGCATCAGCGATGCGATGCTGGTGGGCAAGCCGCTGTTCTCCAGCAAGGCGGCCGAACTGCTGGAGTTCCTGCGCGGCAGCGAGATGGTCGCGCACAACGCTACCTTCGATGTGGGCTTCCTGGACAACGAGCTGCGCCTGTCCGGCATCCCCGGCACGCTGGCCCAGCACTGCCGCATCACCTGCAGCCTGAAGCTTGCGCGGGGACGCTGGCCGGGTCAGGGCAACAAGCTGGATGATGTGCTGCAGCGCCTGCGCATTCCCAGCCAGCGCGGCCTGCATGGCGCGTTGAAGGATGCGCACCTGCTGGCGCAGGTGATTCCGCACCTGCGCTGAGGCCTGGCCGCTGTCACACCGGCCGCAACCATCGCTCGATCATTGCAACGCCACAGGCCACCCCGTCCTCATGGCGCATCGCCACGCCCAGGGCCGCCGCGCGTGCGCGTGTTGCGTCGGTTTCAACGAAGGTGATGGCTGCCGCCAGCGTTGCTGCGTCCAGCCGCTTCGGTGACAACGGTGCCGGTGCCACGCCCAACCGATACAGACGATCAGCCCAGAAGAACTGATCGGCGGCGAACGGCATCACCAGCGAGGGAATGCCGGCGCGGCAGGCCGAATGCGTGGTGCCGCTGCCACCGTGGTGGATGGCGAATGCGCAACGCGGGAACAGCGCTTCGTGTGGAGTCGGCCCCAGTACGAAGACCGAATCGGGCAAGCGCATCGCAGGCAGTCCCACCCAGCCAGGAAACAGCAGCACCCGGCGTGGCGCCAGCGCCTGCAGCAGGGCCGGCAACACGCGCTCGCGATCAAAGCCGGTCATGCTGCCGAAGCCCAGATACACCGGCGGCGGACCGGCATCGAGGAAGGCCTGCAGATCGGCCGGGGGTATCCAGGGCGCATCGGGAAGGCGCCATTGGCCACAGACGATGTGGTCGGCCGGCCAATCCGCCGGTGGCGGCAGCAGCTGCGGCGAGATGCCATAGAGCATCGGCAGGCCGGGCCACAGCGAGCGGCGCGGCGATTGCCCCAGCTGCTTGCGGGCTGCGTTGATCGGCCGACGGAACTGGCGCCAGATCAGGCCGTTGACCAGCCCATAGCTGGCGCGGTTCAACCAGCCCGGCGAGCGTCCCGGTGGCAGGAACGGAGAGCGGAAGGCCCGCGTCGGGGTCAGCGGGATCATGCCGGTGCCGGTGACCGGCAGTCCGCGGCGTTCGCCCACGCTCATGCCGACAAAGGCCGCCAGGCCACCGGTCAGAATCGCATCGCAGCCTTCGGCAGCGGCATCGGCCTGGCGCATCCAGCCGCTGACATGCTGCAGCGCCATCCGTGCCAGCCCGCTACTGGCGGCGGCAACACCGTTGCCACGCGAGACCAGCGCGACCACTTCGTCATGGATGTCACCTTCAAGAGCCGCATGGGGCACATCCAGTGCCTGCGCGCTGCCCAGGGTGCCGCCATCGGCAAGCAGTGTCACCTCGTGGCCTGCGCCGATCAGCCCATGGCAGAGAATGGCCAGGGGACGCGTATCGCCTTCGGTTCCGTAGGTCAGGGCCAGCAGCCGCATGGAAAGCTCCGCAGTGAACCGGAGCAGTATGCCGGTTGGCGGGCTCCCGGCCCTGCCGGTTCAGCCGCAGCCTGTGGGTAACTTGCGCAAGTGCTTGAACCCGTGCATAATGCGCGGCTCGCTGTGTCCGGTTTTCTACCGGGCGGCGCCCCCGGGAGCACGTCCCCGGCCGCCCAACGCCAGCGTAACCCTTTGATTCTCTTGACGTGTGGTGGGCAACCATCGAGGCCGCCGTCTCCCGGGCTACGGGCTGACAACTACTACTATCGAGGTGCGCAATGTCCCGCGTATGCCAGGTTTCCGGCAAGCGAGTGCAGACGGGTAACAACGTCTCGCACGCCAACAACAAGACCCGTCGTCGTTTCCTGCCGAATCTGCACGAGCGCCGTTTCTGGGTGGCCAGCGAGAACCGCTGGGTCAAGCTTCGTGTTTCCGCGCATGCACTGCGCACCATCGACAAGAACGGCATTGATTCCGTTCTGGCTGAGCTGCGTGCGCGCGGCGAAAAGGTCTGAGGAGTAAAGCATCATGGCAGGCAAGCGCGATAAGGTCCGTATGATTTCCTCGGCCGGTACCGGCCACTTCTACACGACCGACAAGAACAAGAAGAACACCCCGGGGAAGATGGAATTCCTGAAGTACGATCCGGTCGTGCGCAAGCACGTCCTGTACAAGGAAGGCAAGATCAAGTAATCCGCAAGGATTGCTGGTCCCCGCGAAGAAACCCGCCCTTGTGGCGGGTTTTTTCATGCCCGATGTTCCCGTGGTGGGCGCCTGTGGGTGCCGACCGTTGGTCGGCACACTCCCTCCACCCCCCGGTAGGTGCCAACCTTGGTTGGCACGCTGCTTCAACGCAGTCGAGCGCGGCTCGACTCTACAAGGGCCGGTGGGCAGAATGGCCCATCACCTCCCGACGGGCGACACGATGCTGTTCGAGTGGTTGCTGGGTTCCTACCTGCTGCTGATCGACTGGCTGATCCGGCTGGTCGCGCTGTGCTGGATTCCCACCCGCACCACGCCCGGCGCGGCGCGCAGCTGGCTGCTGCTGGTCGGCTTCGTACCGCTGCTGGGCCTGCCGCTGTACCTGCTGTTCGGCCATCCGTGGCTGTCGCGCGAGCGCATCCGCCGCCAGGCCGAGGCCTCGCAGGTGATCCGTGAGGAGCAGGCGCTGCAGCATCGCCTGCGCTGGACCCCACAGCCCGACACCGCCAGCGCCGAGATCGTGCCGCTGGTGCAGCGCCAGGGCGATTTCATGCCGGTGCACGGCAACGCCGTCGATCTGCTGACCGACTACGACGAGTCGCTGCACACGCTGATCGCCGACATCGACCAGGCCGAAGACCGCGTGCACCTGCTGTACTACCTGATGTTCGACGACGCGGTCGGCGAGGCCATTGTCGAGGCCTTGCAGCGTGCCGCCGCGCGTGGCGTGCAGTGCCGCGTGCTGCTCGATGCGGTGGGCGCCAAGCGTGGCCTGCGCGCCTATCGCAAGCGCCTGCAGGCGCGCGACATCGAAGTGCGCGCGATGCTGCCCGGTGGCCTGCGCTGGCGTCGCAGCGGACGCATGGACCTGCGCAACCACCGCAAGATCGCGGTGATCGACAACGAAGTGGCCTATGTCGGTTCGCAGAACCTGGCGGGCCCGCAGTTCGTGCCGGGCCACCCGAACCGCGAACTGGTGGCGCGCGTGCGCGGCCCGGCGGTGGCGCACCTGGAAGCCGTATTCGCCAGCGACTGGTACATGGAGACCGGCCAGCGCCTAGATGTGATCACCGATGTGCCCGAATGCGGCGACGACATCGCCACCCAGCTGCTGCCCAGCGGCCCGGCCTACCCGTACAGCAACGCGCGCGACGCGGTAGCCGCGCTGATCCACCTGGCGCGACGCCGGCTGGTGATGGTCACCCCGTACTTCGTACCTGACGAAGCCACACTGAGTGCGCTGCGTATCGCCGCATTGTCCGGCGTGCAGGTGCAGCTGATCCTGTCTGCCAGCAACAACCAGCGGTTGACGTCGTGGGCGCAGGAGGCCTACTACGATGAACTGCTGCGCTGTGGCGTGCGCATCGCGCTGTACGAGCCGCAGTTCCTGCACGCCAAGCACATGAGCGTGGATGAGGACATCGCCGTGCTCGGCTCCATCAACATGGATATCCGCTCGTTCGCGCTGAATGCCGAGATCGGCCTGATCTGCTACGACCGCGCGCTGGTCCAGCAGCTGTGCGCGATCGAGGACGGCTACCTGCGCGAGTCGCGGCAGCTGGACCTGCAGCAGTGGCGCAGCCGTCCCACGTGGCGGCGCAGCCGCGAAGGTATTGCACGGCTGGCCGATGCGTTGATGTGAAGCAATGCCGGCCGCCCATTCCGGCAATCCGGCCCGTCATCGCCGATGGCCTACAATCGGCACATGACTGATTCACCGCGTAATGGCGAACTGGACCTGGCAATCATCGGTGGTGGTGCGGCCGGGGTGCTGGTGGCGATCCAGGCGTTGCGCCAGGCCAAGGCGCCGCTGGCGCTGGCCATCTTCGAACCCGCCTCGCAGCTGGCGCAGGGCATCGCCTATGCCACGCCATGGCCGGAGCATCTGCTGAACGTGCCGGCGGCGAAGATGAGTGCGTTTGCCGACCAGCCCGGCGATTTCCTCGACTACCTGATGGCCGCCAATGCCTACCCGGGCGAGGCGCGCGAGGTGCTGGGCGAGCGCTATGTGTGCCGCCACTACTTTGCTGCCTACCTGCAGCAGCGCCTGCAGGAGGCCGCTGCGACCAGCCCGGCACAGCTGCAGGTGATCGCGCAGCCGGTGCTGGGACTGCAGCCGGATGACCATGGCTACCAGCTGACACTCGGCGATGGCAGCACGCTGCACGCCGCGCAGGCGGTGCTGGCCACCGGCAACAGCATGCGGCCGCTGCCGGTGGCCGGTGCCGAGGCACTGCCCGCCGATGACGTGATCGAGGCCTGGGACTACGACGGCGTACGCACCCTGGCCGGCGAGCAGGCCGTGGCCATCGTCGGCTCCGGCCTGAGCATGGCCGACACCGTGCTGGCATTGGTCGCTGCCGGCCACACCGGCCCGCTGCACGTGATCTCGCGCCACGGCCTGCTGCCGTTGCCGCATGCGCACGGCGGCCTGCCCACGTTCGACCCGGCCACGCTGTTGCCGATGAACCTGCGCCAGCGCCTGCGCGCGTTGCGTGGGTTCGCACGCCAGGCACAGGCCGACGGCCTGCCGTGGCAGGGCGTGATGGACCGTATCCGTCCGCACGGGCAGGCGCTGTGGTGCAGCCTCGACGCGGCCGACCAGCGCCGCTTCCTGCGCCATGTGGTGCGCTACTGGGATGTGCATCGCCACCGCATCGCCGAAGAGGTCGACGCACAGCTGCAGGCGCTGATCGAAAGCGGCCAACTGCGTATCCACCGATCCCGCCTGCAACGCGTCGGCCGCGAAGGCGATGCCCTGCGGCTGTCGGGTCGCGATGCCACCGGCAATGAACAGCAGTGGACGATCAGCGGCGTGATCAACGCTACCGGCGTGGAAACCCGCGCCAGTGCGCTGCGCAACCCGCTGCTGCAGCAGCTGCAGGCCGATGGCCTGGCCCGCCCCGGCCCGCATGGGCTGGGCCTGGACAGCACGGTGCCGGGCGATCGCCTGTGTGCCGCCGGTGGCCAGCCACAGGCGCGGCTGGGCGTGCTCGGCAGCCTGCGCATCGGCAGCCTGTGGGAAAGTCTGGCGGTGCCTGAACTGCGTCAGCAGGCGCAGGCACTGGCCACCCAGGTGGTCGCAGGAGCCGCGACGGCGATGCCGTAAAATGGGGGCATGGATGTCTCCCACCTGCTTGATGGCCTGAACCCGGCCCAGCGCGAAGCCGTCTCCGCTCCCCCCGGCCACCACCTGGTGCTGGCCGGTGCCGGTTCCGGCAAGACCCGCGTACTCACCCACCGCATCGCCTGGCTGCATGAAGTCGAAGGCGTGCCGACCCACGGCATTTTCGCGGTGACCTTCACCAACAAGGCGGCCGGTGAAATGCGCCACCGCATCGACGCGCAGCTGCCCAATGGCAGCCGCGGCATGTGGATCGGCACCTTCCACGGCCTGGCCAACCGCCTGCTGCGCCTGCACTGGCAGGACGCCAAGCTGCCCGAAGGCTTCCAGGTGATGGATTCAGATGATCAGCTGCGGCTGGTCAAGCGCGTGGTGCAGGCGCTGGAACTGGACGACGGCAAGTACCCGGCCAAGCAGATCGCCTGGTGGATCAACGAACAGAAGGATGAGGGTCGCCGCCCGCAGCACATCCAGCCCGAGCCGCATGATGCGTGGCTGGAAACCATGCGCCAGGCCTATATCGAATACCAGGCACGCTGCGACCGCGCCGGCCTGGTCGACTTCGCCGAGCTGCTGCTGCGCGCCCATGAACTGCTGCGCGACAACCCGGCGCTGCTGTCGCACTACCGTGCCCGCTTCCGCGAGATCCTGGTGGACGAGTTCCAGGATACCAATGCCATCCAGTACGCCTTCGTGCGCGTGCTGGCCGGCGATTCCGGCCACGTGTTCGTGGTCGGCGACGATGACCAGGCCATCTACGGCTGGCGCGGCGCCAAGGTCGAGAACGTGCAGGGCTTCCTGCGTGATTTCCCAGGTGCGCAGACCATCCGCCTGGAACAGAACTATCGCTCCACTGCCAACATCCTCGGCGCTGCCAATGCGGTGATCGCGCACAACCCGGATCGCATCGGCAAGCAGCTGTGGACCGACAGTGGCGACGGAGAACCGATCGACCTGTACGCGGCGTACAACGAGATGGACGAGGCGCGCTACATCGTCGAGCGTGCCCGCCAGTGGGTACGCGATGGTGGCAGCTACACCGAAGTGGCCGTGCTCTACCGCAGCAACGCACAGTCGCGCGCGCTTGAAGAGGCGCTGCTGAGCGAACAGGTGCCCTATCGCGTGTACGGCGGCATGCGCTTCTTCGAACGGGCCGAAATCAAGGACGCGCTGGCTTACCTGCGCCTGCTGTCCAACCGCAACGATGACGCCGCCTTCGAGCGCGCGGTCAACACGCCTACCCGGGGCATCGGCGACCGCACGCTGGACGAAGTGCGCCGCGAGGCGCGCGCGCAGGGCATCTCGCTGTGGGAAGCAACGATGCTGGTCACCCAGGGCAACGCGCTGGCCGCACGCGCGCGCAATGCACTGGCCGGCTTCCTGGGGCTGGTCAACGAGCTGCAGGCGCAGACCGTGCACATGACCCTGGCCGAGCGCGTGGACCACGTGTTGGCCCGCTCGCAGCTGCGCGAGCACTGGAGCAAGGAAAGCCGCAATTCGCTGGATTCGGAATCGCGCACCGACAACCTCGACGAACTGGTCTCGGTCGCTTCGCGCTTCGTGCGCCGCGCCGACGACATCGAGGAAGTGGGCGAGGACATGGACGAGCTGGTCGCGTTCCTGGCCTACGCCGCGCTGGAGGCCGGTGAAGGCCAGGCGCAGGCCGGCGAGGACGGCGTGCAGCTGATGACCCTGCATTCGGCCAAGGGCCTGGAATTCCCGCTGGTGTTCCTGGCGGGCATGGAAGACGGCCTGTTCCCCAGCGCACGTTCGCTGGAGGAAAGCGGGCGGCTGGAGGAAGAGCGCCGCCTGGCCTACGTCGGCATCACCCGCGCGCGCCAGAAGCTGGTGCTGAGCTATGCCGAGTCGCGCCGCATCCACGGCCAGGACAACTACAGCCTGCCGTCGCGCTTCCTGCGCGAGATCCCGCGCGAACTGCTGCACGAAGTGCGCCCGAAGGTACAGGTCTCGCGGCCGGCCTCGATGGGTGCCAGCCGGGTGATGGGCCATGCCTCGATCGAGGCGCCGCCGGTCAAGCTCGGCGCGCTGGTCACCCATCCCAAGTTCGGCGAAGGCATGGTGACCGACTACGAAGGCAGCGGCGCCCACGCCCGCGTGCAGGTCGAGTTTGCCGACGCCGGCAGCAAGTGGCTGGTGATGGCCTACGCCAACCTGACGGTGATCTGATCACCGTCGGGGGGCGGGATCCCTGTAGAGCCGAGCCATGCTCGGCTGCTGTTGGCGGGGAAGAACAGCCGAGCATAGGCCCGGCTCTACAAAAGCGGTTGGACGTTACACGTATGGGGTCAGAGCCCCTTTCCGTTGGAAAAGGGATCCGACCCCGATACGCTGCAGCCATGACCCGCAACGTGCTCTTCCTCTGCAGCCAGAACCGCCTGCGCAGCCCGACGGCCGAGCAGGTGTTCGCCGAGTGGCCGGGCATCGAAACCGCATCGGCCGGGCTGCTGGCCGATGCCGAGGAAGTGCTCAGCCCCGAGCTGCTGCAGTGGGCCGATATCGTGTTCGTGATGGAGCGTGCTCACCGCAACCGGCTGTCCAGCCGCTACAAGCCGTGGCTGAAGGACAAGCGGGTGATCTGCCTGGATATCCCGGATGACTACGACTACATGGACCCGGTGCTGGTGGAGTTGCTGAAGCGCAAGGTGGCGCCGTTCCTGCGTTGAGCGTTGGTGGTGTAGAGCCGAGCCCATGCTCGGCTGCTTCTGGCGGGAAAGGCAGCCGAACATGGCTCGGGTCTACCAGAAAGACAGAGCGTCAGTCCTGCGCCTTTGAACCGGCCGTCGCATCCTGTTCGGACATCGACTGCTGCAGGCTGCTGGTGAAACTCTTTACCGCGCGCTCCAGTGCGATTTCCCAGTTCTCGCGTGATGGCACCTGGAAGATGTTCGCGCCATGCCCGGTGGCGGTGAAGGTACGGGTCTGGCCTTCCTTCCGCGCAACGACCTGCACCGAAATGTCGGCCAGCATCTGTTGTGTGGATGACACCATCCGGAAGAAGTTCGCCGGCATCTTGACCGAGAAATCGGTGAGCGAGGCCTCCAGTTGCGTACATGAGGTTTCGCACTGATCGGCGGTGCGATAGCCCATGTTTCGCAATGCCTGGATCATGATTGCGCGTGTCTTGTCCGCCGCTGTGGTGGACTCGATGGAGACAAGGACGCCGTTGCCTTGACGAACCACCCCGGCAATGTTCTTCGCACGGTCGGCTGCCGCAACTTCCGGGTAATAGACCGGACGGACGTCGCGCACCGGCCCCACCACCACTACCGGACCCTCTTCGGGATTCACCCGGATATCGGGCACGTTCACGCGCACCACTTCGGTGCGGATGCCGCAGCCGGTGAGGAGCAGCAGCAGCGAAAGACCAATGATCGACTTCATGTATTCCCCCTGTTGGAATGGTGTCCTTGCGACGCGCATTATCGCGTGGCTCGCAGGCAGCGGGAGTGGCGTTGGTCACAGCGGGGCAGCCGAGCATAGGCGTGGCTCTACTGGGACGAGCAAAATGCAGTCGAGCATGGCTATGCCGGTCGTCCTGACCGGCACCCTTTGGGCGGTCGCAAGCGACGTTGGCAGCGGCTCCTGCCGCTCCCTTCGACTCTACAATGGGGCCTGACATCCTCCAGGAACGCCCCCATGACCGAACCCACGCTGCACGTCACCGTGAAGTTGAACGCCCGGCTGCAGCCCGAGCATCGTCACGAACTGTTCGAGGACCCGCTCGACGCGCTGTTGCAGGCGGCCCAGGTGGGCGAGCTGACCGGTGGTGGCACTGCAATATCCGACCTCGGTGAAGTCGAGTACGGCGACATCGAAGTGGCGCTGGTCGATGCGGACGGCGTGCCGAAGCTGATCGACCTGCTGGAACAGCTGGGTGCACCGAAGGGTTCGCAGCTGCAGGGCGCGGGTGAAGCCGACCGCAGCTTCGGCGTGACCGAGGGGCTGGGCATCTACCTGGATGGCCTGAACCTGCCGGACGAAGTCTACGAGCAGTGCGATTCCAACCACGTGTTCGAACAGCTGTCGGAGAACATCGACGGCCTGGGCGAGATCTGCAGCTGGTGGCAGGGCCCGACCGAAACCGCGCTGTACATGTACGGCGAATCGTTCGAAGCGATGCGTGATGCGATTGCCGGATTCGTGGGCAGCTATCCGCTGTGCCAGAACGCACGCGTGGTGCAGATCGCCTGAAGGTAGGGGCGCTGTAGAGTCGAGCAAGCTCGACTCTACGGCAGCAGGTTATCGGCCGGCTGACTGCCGGGCGTTGTCGCGCAGCGCCATGTCCTTGCCGATCTGGTAGCCGCCGAACAGCACCGCCAAGGCGATGATCGCGGCAACCATGATGGACTTCTGGGAACTCCAGACGGGCGGCTTGTTGTCCTGCATGTCGGTCGTCCTTGGGCGCGGCAGTGCGCCGCCCGCCGAGCATGCGCCGCCCGACCGGTGCGTGCAAGCGGGCGGTGCGCACACGCCAATGCGCGGCGCCGGATTGATTCTGCTCAAGGCACGGCCTGCACATCCGGTGTGCAATGGTGTCGTTCCCATCTGGCAGATCGCTACGGAGCCCCACCATGTACAAGCGCATCCTGATTGCCACCGACGGATCCGAGCTGGCCGACAAGGGCCTGGCCAAGGGCCTGGAGCTGGCCAAGGACCTCAATGCCGAGGTCGATATCGTGACTGTTTCCGAGCCATGGGCCGTCGGCATGTACGATGCCATGGGCTGGAGCGTGGGCTACATGAACAGCCCGGAGTACAAGGCCGACCGCGAGGAAGGTGCGCAGAAGGTGCTGCAGCCGGCGCTGGCCAAGGCGGCCGAGCAGGGCATCACCGCCAATCCGGTGCACGTGCTGGACCGCTACGCGGCTGACGGCATCATCGAGACCGCCGGCGAGCGCAACAGCGACCTGATCGTGATGACCTCGCACGGCCGCCGTGGCGTGACCCGCGTGCTGCTGGGCAGCCAGACCGCCGAAGTGCTGGCACGCAGCACGCTGCCGGTGCTGGTCATCCGCTGATCCACACCCACTGATTCAAGCGTTCCCGGGGAGGGGACCCGACGCCGGCCGCAGGATGCGCGCCGGCGTTGCTTTTTTGTCGGGGATCGGGGGGCGGATCCACGCATGGCGTGGATCTACTGATAGGCGGTCACCCACGCATGGCGTGGATCCACGTTCGTTGTCCCGATAGATCCACGCCATGCGTGGATGGGCCGTGCCGATGGCCTTGAGGGGTCAGAGCCCTTTCCTGTGGAGAGGGATCCGACCCCGGTCACCTCACCAGCTGTACAGCTTCCAGTACACCGGCGACACACCGTCCTTGTCGTTGTCGAAACGGCCGTCGCCGTTCTTGTCGTACATGTAGAACGGAGCACCGCGCGATGGCGTCACCTTGACCATGCGCAGCTGGCCGGACACACGGTATTCCTCGATGACATCGCCGTTGTCCATGGTGCGCTTGGAGACATCGGCGCCCTTGACGTCCACCGGGGGAGCACCTGCGCCACCCATGCTGGCGCAGCCAGCGAGCAGGAGCAGGGAAGCCAGCATCAGGGTCTTCATCGGCGGGGGCCTTTGCCTGGAGAGAGCCCTGATTATGCCCCATCGCCAGGTGCGTGCCGTGTCGTCGCGGTGCAGGCACGGGCGCGTAGAATCGGCGCATGAGCAGATTAGTCCTGATCGACGGGTCCAGTTACCTGTACCGCGCGTTCCACGCGCTGCCGCCCCTGTCCAATGCACAGGGTGAACCCACTGGCGCACTGTTCGGCGTGGTCAACATGCTGCGTTCGACGCTGAAGGAACGCCCGGCCTACGTCGCGTTCGTGGTCGATGCGCCCGGCAAGACCTTCCGTGACGACCTGTACGACCAGTACAAGGCCAACCGCCCGCCGATGCCCGATGAGCTGCGCAGCCAGGTCGAGCCGATGTGCCGCATCGTCGAGGCGCTGGGCATCAGCATCCTGCGCGTCCCCGGCGTGGAAGCCGACGATGTGATCGGCACGCTGGCCCTCCAGGGCCTGGCGCAGGACCTGAAGGTGACCATTTCCACCGGCGACAAGGACTTCGCCCAGCTGGTGCGCCCGGGCATCGAGCTGGTCAACACCATGACCGGCAGCCGCATGGATTCGGATGCGGCGGTGATGGAGAAATTCGGCGTGCGCGCCGACCAGATCATCGACCTGCTGGCGCTGATGGGCGACGCGGTCGACAACGTGCCGGGCGTCGAGAAGTGCGGGCCGAAGACCGCTGCCAAGTGGCTGGCCGAGTACCAGCACCTGGATGGGGTGATGGCGGCCGCGCCGACCATGAAGGGCAAGATCGGCGAAAACCTGCGCGCCGCGCTGGAGCGTCTGCCGCTGAACCGCGAGCTGGTGACCATCCGCACCGACCTGGCGCTGGACGCCAGCCCGACCACGCTGGCCCTGCGCGAGCAGGACGTGCCGGAGCTGACCGAGCTGTATGCGCGCTACGGCTTCACCCAGGCACTGAAGGAACTGGGCGCGCCGGTGCCGGCACCGGTGGCCGCCAGCGAGGCGACCCCGAGCCTGCGCGGCACTGCGGCCGGCTTCGCGCGTGGCAGCGTCGAGGCGCCCGCCGCTGGCACGCTGGATCCGGCACTGTCCGCGCCGGGTGAATACGAGACCGTGCTGACCGCCGAGCAGCTGCAGGCCTGGGTCGAACGCCTGCAGCAGGCCGACCTGATCAGCTTCGATACCGAAACCGATGCGCTGGACGCGATGCGTGCGCGCCTGGTCGGCATCAGCCTGGCCGTCGAGCCGGGCAGGGCGGCGTACATTCCGGTCGGCCACGATTACCCGGGTGCGCCGGCCCAGCTGCCGATGCAGCAGGTGCTGGACGCGCTGCGCCCGGTGCTGCAGGACCCGGCGAAGAAGAAGCTGGGCCAGCACGGCAAGTACGACCTGCACGTGCTGCGCCGCCACGGCGTGCAGGTGCAGGGCTACCACGACGACACCATGCTCGAGAGCTTCGTGCTCAATTCCACCGCTACCCGCCACGACATGGATTCGCTGGCGCTGCGCTACCTGGGCTACAGCACCATCAAGTTCGAGGAGGTGGCCGGCAAGGGCGCCAAGCAGATTCCGTTCTCGCAGGTGGGCATCGACGAGGCCAGCCGCTACGCCGCCGAGGACGCCGACATCACCCTGCGCCTGCACCACGCGCTGCAGCCGCAGCTGCTGGCCGAGCCGGCGCTGGACAGCGTTTACCGCGGCATCGAGATGCCGCTGGTGCCGGTGCTGGCCAGCATCGAAGCCAACGGCGTGCGGGTCGACACCGACGAACTGCGCCGGCAGAGCCAGGACCTGTCTTCGCGCATGCTGGCCGCGCAGCAGAAAGCCACCGAGCTGGCCGGGCGCAGCTTCAACCTGGATTCGCCCAAGCAGCTGCAGGCGGTGCTGTTCGACGAGTTGAAGCTGCCGGCGGTGGTGAAGACCCCCAAGGGCCAGCCCAGCACCAATGAAGAGGCGCTGGAGGCGATTGCCGACCAGCACGAGCTGCCGCGCGTGATCCTGGAGTACCGCGGGCTGGCCAAGCTGCGCAGCACCTACACCGACAAGCTGCCGGAGATGGTCAACCCGGATACCGGCCGCGTGCATACCAGCTATCACCAATCCGGAGCCGCCACCGGCCGCCTGTCCTCGTCGGACCCGAACCTGCAGAACATCCCGATCCGCACCGAGGACGGCCGTCGCATCCGCCGCGCGTTCGTGGCGCCGGAGGGCTTCCAGCTGCTGGCGGCCGACTATTCGCAGATCGAACTGCGGATCATGGCCCACCTGTCCGAGGACCCGGGCCTGGTGCGTGCCTTCGAGCAGGGCGCCGACGTGCACCGTGCCACCGCCGCCGAGGTGTTCGGGCGCACGCTGGAGGAAGTGACCCCGAACGAGCGCCGCGCCGCCAAGGCGATCAACTTCGGGCTGATGTACGGCATGAGCGCCTTCGGCCTGGCCCGCAACCTGGGCATCGACCGTGGCCAGGCGCAGGACTACGTGGCGCTGTACTTCAGCCGCTACCCGGGCGTGCGCGATTTCATGGAGCGGATGCGCCAGCAGGCCCGCGACCAGGGCTATGTGGAAACCCTGTTTGGTCGTCGCCTGTACCTGAACGACATTCATGCACGTAACCAGGGCCTGCGCGCCGGTGCCGAACGCGCGGCGATCAACGCGCCGATGCAGGGCACCGCCGCCGACATCATCAAACGCGCGATGGTGGACGTGGACCAGTGGCTGCGTGACAGCGGCGCACCGGCACGGATGATCCTGCAGGTGCACGATGAACTGGTGTTCGAAACCGAAAGCAGTTTCGTTGAAGACTTGCGTTTGCAGGTGGTCGAGCGCATGTCGCAAGCGGCCAAACTGCGGGTGCCGCTGGTGGTCGATACCGGCGTCGGCAACAACTGGGACGAAGCGCACTGAGGGCATTTCAGGCCGAAAACGACGTGAATTCGTTCATTCGTCAGAGGTTTCTGACTCGATCATGAATGTTGTCCTGATCGAGGTTCATTAAATTGGGCCCCTTCACGAACCGTTAGTGTTCGGAGTGCTTCTATAACTCTCGACAGGCGCAACGCCTGTTGTGGATCTCTCCCATCCCCTGGAGCAGATCTCGGAACGGGGACTCCTCCCCAAGTGCCCGTTCCCCGGCCCCGTTGACCTCCCCCTGGTCAGCGGGGCTTTTTATTTGTGCCGCCGCAGCACCAGGGATGGGGTCAGATCCTTGGTGCTAGGCTGGGCTACCGTTCCACAGGGGAAGGCCATGCCCGATCTGTTTGCACTGGCAATGCCCTGGTGGGAGTTCATCCTGCGCGCGGTGGTGGTCTATGTCGTGGTGCTGGGCATGGTCCGGCTTGGCGGCAAGCGGGCTCTAGGGCAGATCACGCCCTTCGACGTGCTGTTGATCGTGCTGCTGGGCAATGCGGTGCAGAACGTGCTGCTGGGCACCGATACCTCGCTGGGCGGCGGCCTGCTGCTGGCCGCGACCCTCATCCTGCTCAACTATGGGGTGGGCTGGCTGACCACCCGGAATCGACGCATGGAGCGGATGATCGAAGGAGAACCTACCGTAATCGCGCGCGATGGCCGGCTTTTGGAGGGTGTTCTTCGCCGCGAACTGATCAGCCGGGCCGATTTCGATGCTGCGTTGCGCCAGCAGGGTGGCCTGCGGATCGAGGATGTGCAGATCGCCCTGCTGGAGACGACCGGGCACATCACCATCCTTCCGCGGAAGGGCACCTGATCGTGCAGCACCGAGCATGGGCTCGGCGCTACAGCGCATCATTCACGGTGTGCAGCGGGTAGTGCCGGCCGCCGGTTTGCGCTCGTAATAGGCGAAACGATTGCCGCTGTCGATACCGACCAGGTTGCCGTTCTGCAGCAGCTGCAGCACGAAGTCGCTGCCGATATCGCGGTGGATGAGGATGCGGCCATCGCGCAGGCTTGCCCGCAGTGGCTGTTCGCGGCCACCGGCCTCAACCACACCACCCTCGAGGAAACGCAGCTGCGACAGCACGCTGCGCTCGGCTTCAAAGCTGCCACAGGGCAGTGCGGCGGCCGGCACCGGCGTGAGCGCTGCCGCGGGGGCGCTGGCGAGAACGGCAAGGTCTTTGGCCGGACCGCAGGCCGGGGCATCCGCGCGCTGTGCACAGGATCGCTGCAGCGCATCGCGGGCCTCCTGCAGGCGGCCACTGCTCCACAAGGTTTCGGCGGTGTCGGCGCAGAACGTTTCGCCCTGTTGCACGCGGCAAAGGTCGATCAGTTCATCAAGCTGTGCAGGTGGCAGAGGCGCATCCACGGAATGCTGCAGGCCGAGCAGGGCCTTGCCCATCATTTCCGAGGCAATCTCCTTGGCTGCCGTCATGCAACCCTCGGCGTCGAACGAGGGCAGCTCCTCCCTGCAGATCTCGGGAATCGGCGGTTCTTCCTTTCCGGGCGCTGCGTCCTTGGCCTGCTGCTGGTAGGTCTCCAGCAGGCGCATGCAGGCTGCGCCCACGCCCTCGGCGCACCAGGCGTGCAGTTTCACGGGTGCGGCCTCTGGCAGCGCCTCCAGGCACTCGGAGGTGTTCATCACGCAACCGCCCTCGACGGGCTGCGGCATCGTCTTGCAGGCGGCGGCGTGCTCACGGGTGAACTCGCGATAGGGCGTGCTGATCGTGCGGTCGTTGTCCGAGAAGTACCAGTTTTCCAGCTGGCCCGTGGACAGGTTGCCGGTACCGAGCACGTCTTCCTGGCGGGCGATGCGCAGCTCCTCGGTGGCCTGGTAGGGGCCGGACAGGAAGCCGTGGCCTTCGCTCTCCAGGGTCAGCGTGGTGTTGCCGTTGCTGTCCTTGTAGGTGCCGCAGGCCATCGACTGAGCGGCGGCCGGCAGGCTGGCCGAGGCCAATGCAAGCAACAGCAGGGAGCGCCAGCCCGCAGCGCGAGGGCGGGGGGAAACAGCAGCGGGCATGGGGTCATCCTTGAAGGAAGTGAGCAGGGCCTGTCCGGTGCGGGGCGCACCACAGGCAGGAGAGGGCGCCACGGGTCAGGCGTGGCGCCGGAAGATCAGAGCCAGTCGCGCGGCACCAGATAGTCGGCCAGGCGCGCCTCGGCGCTGCCCGCTTCCGGGACGAAGCCGTACTCCCAGCGCACCCGCGGCGGCAGGCTCATCAGGATGCTCTCGCTGCGGCCGCCGCTCTGCAGGCCGAACAGCGTGCCGCGGTCGTAGACCAGGTTGAACTCCACGTAGCGGCCGCGGCGGTACAGCTGGAACTCGCGTTCGCGCTCGCCATAGAGGGCGTCCTTGCGCTGCTGCACGATCGGCAGGTAGGCGTCGAGGAAACCATCGCCGACCGCACGCAGATAAGCGAAGTCGCGCTCGAAGTCGCCGTGCAGGTCGTCGAAGAACAGCCCGCCGACGCCGCGCGTTTCATTGCGGTGGCGCAGGAAGAAGTACTCATCACACCAGCGCTTGTGCGCGGCATAGCGTTCGTCGCCGAACGGAGCACACAGATCGCGTGCCACCTGGTGCCAGTGCTGCACGTCCTCGTCGAACGGATAGAACGGGGTCAGGTCGAAGCCGCCGCCGAACCAGCTGGCCACCACTTCACCGTCGCGCTGTGCCTGGAAGAAGCGCACGTTGGCATGGGTGGTCGGCACGTAGGGGTTGAGCGGGTGGAACACCAGCGACACGCCGGTGGCGCGCCAGGAGGCGCCGGCCAGTTCCGGGCGGTTGGCCGAGGCCGACGGCGGCAGGCGGCTGCCGGACACATCGGAAAAGCCGATACCGGCCTGCTCGAACACCGCGCCGTCGCGCAGCACGCGGGTGCGCCCACCGCCGCCCTCGGCACGCTGCCACAGGTCTTCCTGGAAGCGGGCCCGGCCATCGACGGCCTCGATCGCCGCACAGATGCGGTCCTGCAGGTCGGTGAGGTAGGCGCGCACGCGCTCGAATTCGTTCATGGCGCGTACTTTACCGCAGGGCCCGCCCGAAGCTGCGGACAGGCCCTGGCCGGCTCAGCGCTTGCGGTTGGAATGGCGTGGCGGCGGGGTGTCGTCTGATGCCGCGTCATCGGCCGCCTTCTGCAGCGCGCGGCCCAGATCGATCAGTTCCCAGTTCTGGGTGCCGAGCACGTCGCAGGCCACGTGCAGGCCACTGCGGTCGGCCTTGCACAGCCGGTCCAGCAGTGCATGTGCATCCACCTCGGCATCGTTGCCCTGGGCCGTGACCAGGTTCTCGCAGCCCTCGCGGACGCCGGCGCGGCAGACCGTGGTGAAGTGCTCGGCGGCCTGCAGCCAGTGCCCGGACAGCGCAAGGCGGTTGCCGAGCATGTTGCAGCCCTGCAGCTTGCCCTGCGCGCAGCAGGCTTCCGCCCCGCCGGTAGCGAGCGCCTGCGGGCAATCCTGGGGTAGCGGCAGCACGGTGTACTGCTTCGGTACACTGCAGCGGCCCGGGCCATCGCCAGTCGGGGTGAACACCTGGAAGCGGGTCCAGGTATCCAGGCCCAGCAGTTGGCCGCCAGGCAGCGGACGCAGCACGAAGTCGCCGCCCCTGTCGTGGCGGATGCGGATGTCGCCCTCTTCGACGCGGGCGCGGAGATGACTGTTCCAGCCAACGCCGACCAGGCCGTTGTCACCGAAGTCCAGCGTGTCCATCAGACCGCCATCGGCCCGGTAGTTGCCGCAGGGCAGGGCCGTTGCCGGTTGCGGTTGCAATGATGCGCCCAGCGCCTGCAACGCCGGCAGACGCTCGCAGGTGGCGGTGTCGTTGCCCGGTGTACAGGCCGCAGCCAGCGCCTGCACCGCCAGCAGGGGATCTCCCGCGTCCCAGGACAGTTCGGCCACCCGCTCGCAGAAGCCGCCATGCGCTACCTCGCGGCACAGCCGCAACAACTGTTGCCGCCGCTCAGCCGGAATGATCACCGGCACGGTCGGCGCCGTCATCGTCACCATGGCTTCGGTCATGGCTGCCGTCATCGCGGCCTTGACCAGCTGCGCCTGCACTGCGGGGTCGGCCTCGAGCGCGGCGGCACATGCCGGGGTTTCCTGTTCGAAGCCACCGTTGTCACAGGCAGCGGGGAGCTTGATACCGGACAGGGCGGCGTCGAGGGCCGCCTTCTGCTGGACAGGATCGGCTTCGACGACAGGTTTAGCCTCCTCATGCCAACGATCAGCCAGTTGCAGGCACATGCCGGGCACGCCTTCCCGGCACCCTGCTTCCAGCGCGGCCGGAGTGGCTTCGTGACGGTTGTCCAGGCAGGCCACGGCATTGGCCAGGCAGCTGCCTTCAGCCGGTGTGGCTGCGGCGGCGCACTGTTCGGGGGCCAGCAGGATGTAGGTCGTGCCATCCACCTCGACCGTGCCGCCACGGTCGCGCACCTGCAGCGCGCTGGGCAGGCCATGTTCCAGGTTCACCAGTTGCAGCTTTCCGTCGATCTGCTGGAACGCGACCGGAGACGGCGCACTGCCGAAGTGCTTCTGCTCGCCACGGTTGGGTGAGCTGATGCGCAGCGTGCTGCTGCCTTCGTCGGCCTTGAACAGGCCGCATTGTGGTGACTGTGCGGCGGCCATCGGTGCGGCCAGCAGCAACGCCCAGGCCAGCCAGCGCTGGCGCGGTGCGGGTGAATGCATGTCGTCTCCTTGACGATCGAACGGGAAACTCCAGGCGCTACGGCGAACCAGGGCCCTCGCGCGGGGGCGTACATTCTGCCGTGCCGGGCACGGGCTGGTAACGCTGGTAGGCGGTCTGCGCATCCATGCCGAGCAGATCGCCGTTGCCGAGCTGGCGCAGCACAAGGGTTTCGCCGTTCTGCTGCATGTGGATGGCGCCGTTCTGCAGGCGGGCCCGGGTGCCATCGCCGAAGTCGAGCCTGTCGATCACGCCTCCATCGGCCTGGTAGCGGCCGCAGGGCACCTGCTGGGCCGGGACGAGGCGCAGGTCGGCGCCGGGACCGCGCAGCGGTGCGATGCGTTCGCAGGCGCTGGCGCGGCCGGCATCGCAGACCACCTGCAGCGCCTGCACCGCCAATGCGGGCTCCAGCGCGATCAGCTGCTGTGCGGCTACTTCGACGCAGAAGCGGCCACCACGTTGCTGCAGGCACAACTGCTGCAGGCGATCGCGTGCAGCGGCCGGAAGCGGTGAATCCGGCATGTCTTCGTCTTCCTGTTGCAGGCGTTCACCGACCTTCTGCATGGCGGCGGCCAGCGCATCGCCGGTCAGCGTCTCGCAGGCCTGCGGGTCATGGCCGGGCGTGTGTTCGCGGCAGATGGGCGGGCGTTCGAAGCGCGCGGGGCTGGTGTCATCGCTGCCGGCTACGGTTGTTCCATCGCGAAGCTGGCGCAGCAGCGCCGAGCAGCCCGCGCCAACGCCTTCGCTGCACGCACGCTGGGCCTGGCCGGGTGAGGCCGTGGGCAGCCGTGCAACGCAGTGGCTGCCGGCGGCGCGGCAGCTGCCGTCCATCGCGCTGGGCTCGCTGGCGCAGGCGCGGGGCTGGCGCAGGATGTAGAGCACCACCCCGTCGTGCTCGATGCGCTGCCCATCGGCGCTGATCCGGATCGGCTGCGCCACGCCATCGTCGAGCATGACCAACCGCGTCTGTGCCGCACCGCGATCAACCCACAGCGGCTGCGGCTCGCTGCCATCATCGTGGTGGTAGCCGCTGCCGGGACTGGTGAACACCAGCGCCATGCCGCCATCGGCGCTGCGGTATTCGCCACATTGCAGCGCGTCGGCGCTGGCAGGCAGCGCAGTCAACAGCAGCAATGCGGGGAGAAGGGTCGGCAAGCGCAAGCGACGGTCCTTGTCGTGCGGGAAAGGGGGGGGCTCAGTGGAAGCGCGAGCGGAGGTCCGGCCGCAACAGGCGCCAGGCCAGCCAGCCCTGCAGGCCGAGGAGCACCAATGACATGGCCACCACGGTCAGCGTGATCAACCAGCGTTTCAGATGGAGTTCCTGCTGCAGGACGGCGTCGTCGGAGAGAAACGGGATGACGTCACGCATGAACACGTCCAACCAGCCGGCGATCGCAAAGTTGGCCAATGCGCTCAGCAGCAGGATCACCACAAAGCTCCACAGGCCCCAGCTGCGCTCGCGCAGCAGGCCCCAGCTGGCCAGCGTCGAGGCCAGGCACAGCAGCGCGGCAATCATCGACGCGGCCACCGGATGCGCCAAAAGCCAGGTCAGGCTGTGCAGGTGCTGGTCTTGTACTTCCCTCTCAACCAGATGCCAGATCGGAAGGTTGCGCAGCGGCCACAGCAGCAGCCCCTGCATCACGAAGTACACCGTGAGCAGCAGCGACAGCCAGAACGAAGCGTGTGCGATCGGGCGCACCCAGGCGTGATAGGTCGGCTGGACCAGCGAGGGAATCGGCGGGATCGACATTGACATCCGGTGTCCTTGCAATCGGTGCCCGCGCGATCAGCGGGCCGTCACCCGGGTGGCGACGGCCGGCAGGATATGGTGTTCGCTCAACGGTGCCAAGGGCTGGCCATGCGGCGGCTGCAGCGGCACCCAGGCCAGTTCGGCGATCTCGGCACATGCCTGTGGCGTGCCGTCCACCCGCACCCACCAGGCCTGTGCCTGCACGCGATGGCCGGGCTCGTTCACCGCCCAATCCTCGAAGGTGCCCAGCGCGATGGCGGTATCGGCGCACAACTGCACACCGAGTTCTTCGTCCAGTTCGCGGGCCAGCGCCTGCAGCGGCGCTTCGCCGGGTTCGGGCTTGCCGCCCGGTTGGATGAAGCGGCTGGCGCCGTGCTTGCGCACCACCAGCGCCCGGCCGCGGTCATCCAGGATGACCGCGGCCACGATGTGGATCGTGGCCGCGGCGTTGCTCACTTCAGGTTCTGCTCGAACAGCTTGAGGATGCGCTTGTACTGGTCCAGCCAGGAATCGGCGCGCACATAGCCGTGGCGCTCCAGCGGGTACGGTGCGATCGACCAGTTGTCCTTGTGCAGTTCGATCAGGCGCTGGGTGAGGTTCACCGAGTCCTGGAAGAACACGTTGTCATCCATCATGCCGTGGGCGATCAGCAGGTTGTCCTGCAGGTTCTGCGCGTATTCGATCGGCGAGGACACGCGGTACGCCTCCGGATCGATGTCCGGGGTATTGAGGATGTTGCTGGTATAGCCGTGGTTGTACTGGTGCCAATCCACCACCGGGCGCAGCGCGGCGCCGGCCTTGAACGTGCCCGGCGAGCGGAACAGGGCCATGAAGGTCATGAAGCCGCCGTAGGAACCACCGTAGATGCCGGCATGGTCGCGGTCACCCTGCTGGGTGTCGACCAGCCAGTCCAGGCCGTCCTTGTAGTCTTCCAGTTCCGGGTGGCCCATGTTGCGGTAGATCGCCGTACGCCAGTCGCGGCCGTAGCCCTCGCTGCCGCGGTAATCCATGTCCAGCACGATGTAGCCCTTCTGCACCAGCAGGTTGTGGAACATCTGCTCGCGGAAGTAGGCCGGGTAGCGCTGGTGCACGTTCTGCAGGTAGCCGGCGCCGTGCACGAACATCACGATCGGGTACTTCTTCCCCGGTTCCTTGTTTTCCGGCTCGTAGTACTTGGCCCAGAC
Organism: Stenotrophomonas sp. a6; assembly: GCF_030913325.1. Classification (NCBI taxonomy): domain Bacteria; kingdom Pseudomonadati; phylum Pseudomonadota; class Gammaproteobacteria; order Lysobacterales; family Lysobacteraceae; genus Stenotrophomonas; species Stenotrophomonas sp. a6. The sequence continues at coordinate 4,346,185 of NZ_CP133161.1, read as the reverse complement.
CACGCCGGCACCGTGCTTGGACGGCACTGCCACCAGCTTCGGCTGGATCCACTGGCGTGCCTTGTAGTCGGCGGTACGGGTGTCGGTCAGTACGCGCGCCTGGCCACCGGCACTGGGCAGCACGGCCAGCTGCGCCGGCAGGTAGGCGCCGGAGTAGCGCACCAGCAGCTGCTGGCCGTCCGGCGACAGCGAGAAGTCTTCCACGCCGTTGAGGCTGGTCAGCTCGCGCACCTGGCGGCTGCCGGTATCGACCGCGCAGACTTCGTAGTCATGCGGCGCCTGCTGGTTGCACAGGAAGTAGAAACCCTTGCCATCGGCCGACAGCACCGGCGCCGAGGTTTCCCACTTGCCGCTGGTCAGCGCCTGCGGCTTGGCCGTACCGGACTGGGTATACAGGTGCGAGAAGCCCGATTCCTCCGACAGCAGCCACAGCGTGCGGCCATCGGCCATCCAGCCGAAATCATTGAAGCCCCAGTTGATCCAGGCGTTGTCGGTCAGGCGATGGCGGTTCTGCACGCGGCCGTCGGCAGCGTTGACGCTGATGATCCAGCGGTCCTTGTTGTCGTTGGCACGCAGCATCACCGCGGCCTGCTGGCCATCGGGGCTCCAGCGGATGCCACCGCCCATGAAGTCGCTCATCACCTGCAGGCTGCGCTCGCCCTTCAGCGCGTCCTTGCCGGCCTTGCGGCGCAGCTCGGCCAGCGGATCGGTGCTGATGCCCGGCAGGCCGGCCAGCGAAACCTTCTCGGCCTTGCCGGTGCGCACGTCCACGTACCACAGCGTGTGCGGCTCGAAGCCGTTACGGCCGACGCGGGTGCGGGTGTCCTCGGTTTCCTCGTAGCCCGACTCGGTCACGTACAGCGGCATCTTGCCGCCACGGCCGTCATCGAAGTCCTTCGGCTTGGTCACCACGACCAGGTGGGTCAGGTCAGGCGACAGCACGCTGTCGGCGATCTCCACGTCGGCGCCCAGGTACACCGGGCCCGGCGCGCGGGTCGGGTCGGCCTGGCGCCAGCGCTGGTCCTGGTCCTTCAGTGCTTCGCGCTGGTCACGGTCGCGGCGAAGGGTTTCCAGCGTGCGCAGCTGCTGGTCGCGCAGCACGTCGGCCTTCGGCGGTGTACGCGGATCCTTTTCGGCCTTCAGGCTGGCCACCTGCTGCACGCCGCTGGCGGCGGTCCAGTGGAACCAGTTCTGGCCGACGCGCCAGATCACGCCATTGTCGGCGGCGAAGTTCACGTTGCCCGCGCGCTCGTTGCTGCGGGTCAGCTGCGTCAGCGCGCCGCTGCGCAGGTCGCGCACGAACACGTCGCCATTGCGCACGAAGGCACTGCGGCTGCGGCTGCGGTCGTAGACCGGCTCGGCCACGTCCAGGGTGCCGCGCTGGTCATCGGCCACCTGCGCGGCCACGCCACCGGCCACCGGCTGGCGGAAGGTATCGCGCACCGGGCTGCCGTTGCGCTTGAGCTGGTACTCCACCTGCTGGCTGTTCCACGACCACCAGGCCTTCTCGACCGGCGGACCGATCCAGTCCGGGTCGGCCATGGCCTGTTCGATGGTGATCGGCGTCGGCGCGGCATGCGCGGCCGGTGCGGCCAGCACGGCCGACAGCAGGAGGGACAGGGGCAGCACTCGGGACATGGGCGGACGGCACCAGTAGAGGAAAACCGGCCAAGCGTAGCAGCCGCAAGGGCCGGGGGCAGGGGCCACAGGTCATGGCAGCGGGATTGGCAAAGTAGTGCAACCGCTGGCCGGCCTCGCGCATCCATTCTCCTGAACCCGCATCATCCACCGAACAGGAGCCCGACCATGCAGGAACTGATCCCGATCACCCTCTTCATCTGCATCGCCTACGCGATCCACGCCATTGCCGATGCCCGCGCGCGCAGCAAGCTGGTGGCCCCGCACGTGCCCGAGGAAGTGATCCGCTCGCTGGCCGTGCTGGAAGAAGAGCGCCGCCGCCAGGGCGCGCTGCGCTGGGGCATCAGCCTGGTCTGCCTGGCGCTGGCCATGGCCCTGCTGGAAGCGATGGGTGCCCGTGACCTGACCTTCGGCGCCGCCGCCGCACTGGTCGGCAGTGCCGGCCTGGGCCAGCTGCTGGCCTGGCACTTCACCCGTCCTGCTGCGCGCAAGGGCTGAGGCAGGCGTGCCACGGGCACAGGGGGCGCCCCGTAGATGAGCCTGCTCGACGAAGCACTGTCGGCGCTGCGGGGCCGTCGCCGCCACGATGCAGTATCGGCGGCACCGCCCGCCGAGCCGCTCGACGCGGACCAGGCCCTGGTGCGGGCCATCATCGATGGCTCGCAGTCGGCCTTCGCGCAACTGGTTGAAACCCACCAGCGCACCTGCGCGCAAGTGATCGGGCGCATGGTCGGCGACCGCGACCAAGTGCCCGATCTGCTGCAGGAGACCTTCCTGGCAGTGTTCCGCCAGCTGCACCGGTTTCGTTTTGAATCCTCGCTGCGCACCTGGGTTTCCCGGGTCGCTTACACCACGGCGCTGCAGCACCTGCGCCGGCGGCGGCTGGAGGCGCAATGGATGGTGGCGGTGGAGGTGCCGGAGGAACTGGGTGTCGGCGATGAAGGCCCGGGCCCGGTTGAGTTGAGCGAGGCGCTGCAGGTAGGGCGCCAGCTCGGCGCGGCGCTGGAACGGCTGAGTGCACCGCAGCGCCTGATCGTCGGCCTGCACTACCTGGAGGATTTCGATCTGGCCGAAATCGAGCAGGTGACCGGACTGGCACGCGGTACCATCAAGAGCCACCTGCACCGCGCGCGCCAGGTCCTGAAGCAGGAACTGACGCGGCATGCCACTGCCGGAGAACTGCTGTGAACCCATCGACCGACCCTCGTGATGCGGAAGAGCGCGCGCTGGCGCAGGCGTTGCGTGAGCAGGTGCAGCGGGAAGAAACGCCGGATGTGAGTGACGCGCTGCAGAAGCGCATTGCCGCTGAGTCACGCGACAGTGGCGTGGGCTATGTGGTGGTGCAGGTGCTGTTGTTTGGCGCACTGCTGGCTGCAGCGGCCTGGTACTTCTGGGTCTAGAAGAACATTGACGCCCGCAACTGCTTTGGGACGCTTCTTCCTCCAACTTCCGATCAGATATCCAAGCGTCGGGCGTTGTCTCCACGTCGGCAGTTGGTCTTTCCCGTCAGACTCCGTCACGTCGGCCTCGTCATCAGTGGCAGTCGCTCTATCCAGGGTCCGCGAGCTACGTGTGTTTCCTGAGGAAAGTTGCAAACTCCATGCCTCCGCTTGAGTCGGAGTTTCACAATCAGAGACTCTCAACCATCAGCTTCCACGGGTATGGAGTGAGAATCACATGGACAGGTGCGCCAGTAATCCAACGCCGGATGCAATTGGATGATGCTCTACTACATCCAGCTTTCGCTTGCCCGATTCAAGCAACGGATCGGCACTCATCTGGCAATCGCTCTCATGCTGGGTGCGGGGGTGGGGATCACGACCGTGATGCTCTCCATTGTTCTCCAGGCATCGTCGGATCCCGCGCCGGGCCGGAGCTCCGCATTGTTCCGCCCGTACCTTGATGCGCGTCCAGATGCTCTGCGCAGTGGTTCCCCGGATCCGGGACAGGCACTGACCTGGCCGGATGCGAAGGCGCTTCTGGGCCAGGGGAGGTCGTGGAAGCAGGCCGCCATGGCGGGCGGGGCGGTGACGCTCTCCCGGCCGGGAGCCGCCAGCGCAAGGCTGCGTGCGAGGTTCGCAACGTCCGAAGTGTTCAGTGTTCTTGGCATTGCTGTTGTTGAAGGGCGCGCATGGACCGCCGAGGAGGGGCATGCTGCGAGTCGTATAGTGGTCCTGTCGCGTGCGCTCGCCGAGCGCGAGTGTGCGCAGGACTGTGTTGGTCATCGGTTGGAACTGGGCAGGCGCACCTACACTGTTGTGGGTGTCGCGGAGGACTGGCATCCGGTGCCGATGTTTCAGGGAGATCTCACACGGCGGCCGTTTGTGGAACCTGACGAGATCTACCTGCCGGTTGAGACCGCAATCGCGGACAGGCTGACTGTTGTGGACGGGACGGCGATCTGGGGGGGTGACCAGGACACGGACCCTGCAGGAGCCAACGTGTCATGGCTTCAATTGTGGGCGTGGCTGCCCACCGCGGATGATGTCGCCGCCTACCGGGCGAATCTGGATGCCTATGCACAGACAAAGGGCCTTCGGATCGAACCAGGCACCCAGCAGGTGGCACTCTGGCCGTTGATGGAGTGGCTGGATAGGCTGGGATTGGTTCCGGAGCGGGCCAGGATGCAGCTTCGGCTGTCACTGATCCTTCTCGGTGTGTGCATCGTCAACGCGGCGGCGCTGCTGAGCTTCAGTCTGGGGCGCCGTCGGCGGGAGCTCGCGATACGACGTGCACTGGGAGCGCGACGTCGGGACGTGTTCATCCAGCTCATGTGGGAATCCATCGCGGCGGGAGCCGCAAGCAGTGTGCTCGCTGTCGTCACCTACACGCTGGGAATCCGGGTGGTTGCTGCGGGAGACGTTCTGCCCAGCGCGATAACGGCGATGCATGCTGGGGCAATGCTGATGGCCGCTGGCCTGGGAGTCGTCACGACGTTGCTCTGTTCATTGGTCCCGTCGTTTGAAATCTGCAGGGTCAGCTCCCTGTCGAGTGCCTTCGCGAAGGGGGCTGCCTGAAATGTTCGAATCGATGAGGGAGACCCGACGACATTTGGGAAGCGCCGCACTGCTTGCAGTGCAGGCAGCGCTTGCAAGCCTGGCATGTGCGTTCGCACTGCAATCTGCGCTGGACAGCTTCGCCAGATTGAACGCCGGGAGCATCCGGGAGGCAGCATCGATTGGTGTGGTCAGAGTCTCTGATGTCGAAGAAGGCGCGGATGAAGCAGTGCTGCGGACAGACCTGTCTGCAGCACTGCTGCCCGGTGTTCAGGACACGGTTGTGAGCGACGCTGTTCCGTTCGGGGGAAGAGCCCATCGATACGGCGTATGCACCAGTGAGTCGGCCATGGTGCATTCGATGAACGCGGGCACGGCAGACGTTGCTGGATGTGATCGCGTTCCCGTTGTAACTGCAAGCTCTGGCTTGCTGGCGATGCTGGGCGCGGGAATCGTCCTGGGGCGCGATGCCACGGAGGACGACACGATTGAAGGCGCTCCGGTGGTGCTGATCAGTGAATCGCTGGCTGCCCATCTGTTCGGAACGGGGAATGCTGTTGGCCGCCACCTGTATTTCGGCCCCGGCAGCAGCCGGGTCATCGTGGGCGTATTTGCGTCTGTTGCTGGACCGGCGCCAGGCGGCAATGAGCGGGACTCGCAGTGGGTGCTGCTCCCGGGCCTTCCCATGGGCGCCAGTCGCTATTATCTGGCGAAGTGGAAGTCGGAGGTTGATCGTTCATCGCTTGATCGCACCGCCGATGCGCTGCAGCGGCCTTATCGGATCATGCATCCAGCCGGTGTCGAGACGCTGGCGGGTTATCGCGACGCCTACGTCAAAGCTGATCGCTTCGCTACGACCGTGCTCGCGGTCATGACCGCCGTTGTTCTCGGTGTGCTGATGGCCGGCGTTTCTGGAGTTGTGGGCGCGTGGCTTGATCAGCGCCGGCACTCCATTGGGGTTCGACGGACATTGGGTGCTCGCGGATCCGTGATCTTTGCCGAAATCATGTTCGAGGTTTCACTGTTCACCACGCTGGGCACCCTGCTCGGCGCGTTGTCGTTGCAGTGGGTAGGGTCGCCGCAGGACGGGATCACCGGTTCACCGTGGTTCTCGATATCGAGCGCTGTCGTGCTGGTGATGGCGGCCTGCTTGACTGCACTGGTACCCCGGGCCCTGCGAATCGCCAAGGAGCCGCCTTTGACCCTGCTGAAGCCCCTGTAGCCCATTCATCCTGTCACCCAGCTTCACCTGCGACAAAGTGAAGCAGCGCGTCACCCGGTCGCATCCCGTCTTAACGAAATCCTCCTAAAGTGGTCCGGTATCCCACCGGTCACAGGCAGGAGGCGTCCCTTGGACGCGTTGTTGTTGTCCCGGATCCAGTTCGGATTCGTCATCAGTTTCCATGTGCTGTTCCCCGCCTTCACCATTGGCACGGCCAGCTGGCTGGCCTTCATCGAATGGCGCTGGCTGCGCACGAAGTTGCCCGTGTGGCGCGAGCTGTATTTCTTCTGGCAGAAGATCTTCGCGGTGTCGTTCGGCATGGGCGTGGTCAGCGGCATCGTCATGGCCTTCCAGTTCGGAACCAACTGGCCACGGCTGAGCGAGGTGGCCGGCACGGTCATCGGCCCGCTGCTGACCTACGAAGTGCTGACCGCGTTCTTCCTGGAAGCCAGCTTCCTCGGCGTGATGATGTTCGGCTGGGGCCGCGTCTCGCCGCGCCTGCATTTCCTGTCCACCTGCATGGTGGCGCTGGGCACGCTGTTCTCCACGTTCTGGATCCTGTCGTCCAACAGCTGGCTGCATACGCCGGCCGGCTACGAGATGGTCAACGGCGTGGTGCATCCGGTGGACTGGTGGCAGGTGGTGTTCAATCCTTCGTTCCCGTACCGGCTGGCGCACATGGCGCTGGGTTCGTTCATCACCACCTGTTTCGTGATCGGTGGCGTCGGCGCGTGGTACCTGCGCAAGGGCACGCACGTGGAAGCGGGCCGGCGCATGCTGGTGGCAGCGGTGGCGTTCGCGGCACTGACCGTGCCGGTGCAGATTTTCGTCGGCGACATGCATGGCCTGAACACGCTCAAGCACCAGCCGATGAAGATTGCGGCGATGGAAGCGCACTGGCATGAAACCAAGGAGGGCGAGGGCGTACCACTGGTGGTGTTCGCGCTGCCGAACGAGAAGGAAGAGCGCAATGATTTCGAAGTTGCCATCCCGAAGCTGGGCAGCGTGATCCTCACCCACAGCCTGGACGGCACCTTCGACCCGCTCACTTCGGTACCGTCCAGCGAGCGGCCGCCGGTGACGCCGGTGTTCTTCGCCTTCCGGATCATGGTCGGGCTGGGCACGCTGATGCTGCTGCTGGCCTGGGTGTCGGCTTTCCAGTTGTGGCGCAGGAAGCTGCTGGATTCGCCGTGGCTGCTGCGCGGCTGGAACTGGATGCTGCCCAGCGGCTTCATCGCGCTGCTGTCCGGGTGGTTCGTCACCGAGATGGGCCGCCAGCCGTGGGTGGTGTATGGCGTGCTGCGCACCGCTGATGCGGTCGGCCCGCAGAGCGCGTGGATGACCGCGCTGTCGCTGGCGGTCTACGTCGTTGGCTACGCCTTCGTGTTCGGCTGGGGCATCTGGTACCTGGTGAAGATCCTGCGCCACGGACCGCGTCCGCACGATGATGGGCCGTCGCTGGACCACGGCAGCCACACCCCGGCACGCCCGCTGTCGGCGGCCGACGAACCGCTGGAGGAGCGCTGACATGGACCTGATGACCTGGCTGCCGGTGGCGTGGTTCGCGGTGATCGGCTTCGGCGTGCTGATGTATGTGGTGCTGGACGGTTTCGTGCTCGGCATCGGCATCCTCGCCCCGTTCGCCGAGGACGAGGAACAGCTGGACCTGATGATGAACACCGCCGCGCCGATCTGGGACGGCAACGAGACCTGGCTGGTACTGGGCGGCGCCGGGCTGCTGGCGGCGTTCCCGAAGGCCTATGCGGTGTTGTTGTCGGCGCTGTACCTGCCGGTGTTGTTGCTGGTGGTGGCGCTGGTGTTCCGCGGGGTGGCCTTCGAGTTCCGCTTCAAGGCGCATCGATCGCGCCGGCTGTGGAGCGTGGCGTTCGGCCTCGGTTCGCTGCTGGCGACCTTTGCCCAGGGCGTGATCCTGGGCACCCTGGTGCAGGGCATCCCGCTGGTGGACGGCGTCTATCAGGGCGGACCGTTCGCCTGGTTCAGCCCGTTCGCGATGCTGACCGGTGCCGCGCTGGTGGCCGGCTATGCGCTGCTGGGCAGCACCTGGCTGATCCTGAAGACCGAAGGCCGCGTGCAGGCGCTGGCACGGCAGATGACCCGGCCGCTGGTGGTGGCGGTGATCGCAGCGATGGGCCTGGTCAGCAGCTGGCTGCCGTTCCTCGATTCGCGGCTGATGGCCCGCTGGTTCAGCGACGGCAACTTCTGGTGGCTGTCGCCGGTGCCGCTGTTGACCCTGGCGGTGGCCGCCGCGCTGTGGCGCAGTGCGACCCATCCGCGCCGCGACCTGCCGCCGTTCCTGCTCAGCCTGGCGCTGTTCGTGCTTGGTTTCCTTGGCCTGGTGCTGGGCATGTGGCCGTACCTGCTGCCGCCGTCGATGACCCTGTGGCAGGCAGCCGCGCCGGCCTCCTCGCTGGGCTTCACCCTGGTCGGGCTGGTCATTCTGCTGCCGGTCATCCTGGGCTATACGGCGTGGTCGTACCGGGTGTTCCGCGGCAAGGTGCACGCCGACACCGGTTACCACTGATGGGTTGATGGCGGGGCCCGCCGGTGCCGGGCCCCGTGTTGGGGAATGTGAAACCTGCACACCCCGGGCGGGACGTGCTAGCGTGCGCTCCTTTCCGGCAGCCAGGGGGGCAGCCGGCGACGTCCTGGACGGACGCACGGCTGCAGGAATGGGGGGCCGCCGCGCGTCGCCGTAATGGCTCGTGCCTATCGTTCTCCCGTTGAAGCACCAACGCTAAATGATTGAATTCTCCATCGTCGACTGGGCCGCGTGGGCGCCCGGCCTGAGCGAGCGTAGCCAGTGGCTGGGCTGGGCCGAAGCGCCGTACCTGCCGCACGGCGGGGATACGCCGGCACTGGCAGAGGTTCCGGCAATGCAACGCCGTCGCATCGAGCGGTTGGGCCGCATGGCGATCCAGACCGCGTGCTGGTGCGAGGACGGGCAGGGGGCCGACAGCGACGTGCCGCTGGTGTTCGCCAGCCGCCATGGCGACGTCGCACGTTCGATGGACCTGCTGGGGGCGCTGGTCGGCGACCAGCCGTTGTCGCCCACCGGATTTGGCCTGTCGGTGCACAACGCGATCGCCGCGCTGTATTCAATCGCCCGCGGCCATCGCGGCAACTACCTGGCATTGGCGGCTGGCCAGGCAACGGTCGAAGCCGCGTGCCTGGAGGCCGTCGGCCTGCTGGCCGATGGCGCCCGCGAGGTGCGGGTGGTGGTCTACGAGTCGCCGCTCCCGGAGGTTTACGCGACGTTCGCCGACGAACCCGACCCGTTCTTCGCCTGGTGCTGGCGTTTGACCGCGCCAGCAGAGGACCGGCCGACGCTGGCGCTGCAGTGGCAGCCGGCCGACGGCCAGGCCAGCACTGTGCCCGGCCTGCTGCCGCACGCGCTGGACCTGCATCGCTTCCTGTTGTCCGGCGCGCCAGCGCTGGAGCACGTGGCCCATGGCCAGCGCTGGCGCTGGGGCCGCCGTGAGTGAGCTGCCGCGCCGCCTCGACCACGCCTGGCGGGTGTTTGGCACCGGCCTGAGCTTTGTTGCGTTTGGCCTGGGCGGGCTGCTGCTCGGCGTCCTGGTGATGCCGGTACTGCTGCTGATGCGGGACCCGGTGGCCCGTCGCCGGCGCGCCCGGCGCGTGGTCCAGGTCGCGTTCGCCAGCCATCTGCGGCTGATGCGCGGGCTGGGGGTGATGACCTACGAGATCGAGGGCGGTGAACGCCTGCAGCGTGACGGCCTGCTGGTGCTGGCCAACCACCCGACCCTGATCGACGTGGTCTGCCTGATCTCGCTGCTTCCCAACGCCGACTGCGTGGTCAAGCGGGCCGTGGCCTGCAACCCGTTCATGCGCGGTCCGGTACGGGCCGCCGGCTACATCTCCAATGACGATGGCGCCGGCCTGGTCGATGACTGCGTGGCCGCGGTGCATGCCGGCGGCACCCTGGTCATCTTCCCGGAGGGCACCCGCAGCGTGCCCGGGCAGCCGCCGCGCCTGCAGCGCGGGGCCGCCAACATCGCCGTACGGGGCCGCATCGACGTCACCCCGGTGCGGATCACCTGCAGCCCGCCAACCCTGACCAAGGGACAGAAGTGGTATCGTGTCCCCTCACGTCGCTTTCACGTTCGGCTGCAGATCGGCGAAGATATCCCGATCGCGCCTTTCTTGGCCGAAGACGACTCGCCAAGGGGGGATGCCTTGGCGGCACGCCGCGTTACCGAGCACCTTTCTCGTTATTTCGACCTGTCTGGAGAGCCGCCCCGTGCAAGCACTTGAGCACGAGATCAAGGAATTGATCATTTCCTCCCTTTCGCTGGAGGACATCACGCCGGAGGACATCGATCCGACCGCGCCGCTGTTCGTCGAGGGCCTCGGCCTGGATTCGATCGACGCGCTGGAGCTGGGCCTGGCGCTGCAGAAGAAGTACGGTGTCAGCCTCTCGGCCGATTCGGAAGAAACCCGTCGCCATTTCTCCAGCGTGCGCGCGCTCGGCGAGTTCGTCGCCGCCCGCCAGTCGTAACGGCGCCAGGAATTGCCATGACCAAGAATGAACTGTTCGAACGCATCGTCAGCATCCTGACCGACAGCTTCGAGATCGAAACCGCCCGGATCACCCCCGAGGCACGCCTGTACGACGACCTGGATATCGACAGCATCGATGCGGTCGACCTGATCGTGCAGCTCAAGCCGCTGCTGGGCCGCAATCTGCAGCCGGAAGCGTTCAAGGCCGTGCGCACCGTGCAGGACATCGTCGATGTCGTGCATGGGTTGCTGCCGGACCAGGCAGCCGCCTGACCGCAGCGCCGGCGGCTCCGCCATGGCACGCGCACGCACGGTCGTGGTGGCTGCGATCTCGCTGGCCTACCCGGTGCTGGTGTACCTGGCGATGGGCCGTTTCGAGCCACGCTGGCTGTCGCTGCTGCTGTTCACCCTGGCCCTGCTGCGTGCGCTGAGTACGCGCCAGCCGCTGTGGTGGGCCGCCGCCGCGGGAACCGGCCTGCTGGCCGTGTTGGCCACCGTGCTGAACCAGGCCCTGCCGCTGAAGCTGTATCCGGCGCTGGTCAACATGGTGATGCTGGCGGTGTTCGGCACCAGCCTGCGCTTCGGCCCGCCGCTGGTGGAACGCCTGGCGCGGTTGCAGGAGCCGGACCTGCCGGCGTTCGCGGTGGCCTATACCCGCCGCGTCACCCAGGTGTGGTGTGGCTTCTTCGTTCTCAACGGCAGCCTGGCCCTGCTGACCGCGCTTTACGCGTCGGACCGGGTCTGGATGCTCTACAACGGATTGTTGGCGTACGTGATGATGGGCGTGTTGTTTGCAGGTGAGTGGCTGGTGCGGCGTCGGGTCAAGGCAGCGCACGCGCATGGCTGAGTGGATTGCCCTGGACCGGCTGCTGGTGGACCCGCAGCCGCAGCGCAGCATCGGCGTGTGCGATGGCGAGGTGATCGACCATGCCCGCTTCCGCCAGCGGGTGCTGGCCTGGCGTGCGGCCTTTGCTGCTGCCGATGGCCGTGACTGGGCCCTGTACTTCGATGATGCGGTGGCCTTCGCTGCTGCGCTGTTCGGCGCCTGGCATGCCGGCAAGCGGGTGTTCCTGGCTGCCGACAACCTGCCGGCCACGCTGCAGGCGCTGCAGCCACAGGTGAGCGGTTTTGCCGGCGATGTTTCCGCCGACTACCGAGCGCTGGTTGCCCCCACCGTTGGCGTGGACGGCGAACTGCAGGTGCTGGACGAGCGCGCCTGCGAGCTGTGCGTGTTCACCTCCGGCAGCACGGGCCAGCCCAGTGCGATCAACAAGCGCATGGACCAGCTGGCGCGCGAGGTGGATGCGCTGCAGGCTGCGTTCGGCGCGCAGCTGGAAGGCGTGCAGGTGCATGGCACGGTGTCCCACCAGCACATCTACGGCCTGCTGTTCCGGGTGCTGTGGCCGCTGGCCGCCGGCCGCCTGATCCATCCGCGCCGGTTCTTCCACGAAGACCTGGTGGGCGCGCTGGCCGGTACCGACACGGTGCTGGTGGCGACGCCAGCCCACCTCAAGCGCCTGCCCGAGCAGCTCGACTGGGCCAGCCTGCACGGCCGCCTGCGCGCGGTGTTCTCCTCCGGTGGCCCGCTGCCCGAAGAAGCCGCACGCCAGGTACGGCAATGGCTGGGCGTGGCACCGACCGAGGTTTACGGCAGCAGCGAAACCGGTGGTATCGCCTGGCGCCGCTGGGATACCGACCTGCCGCCGTGGCAGCCGTTGCCAGGCGTGCAATGGCGCATCGAGGATGGCTGCCTGGCCGTCGCCTCAGCGCATCTGGAAACCCTCGACTGGTGGCGCACCCAGGACCGCGTGGAAGCGTTGGCCGATGGCCGCTTCCGCCTGCTGGGCCGTGCCGACCGCATCGTCAAGATCGAGGAGCGCCGCGTTTCGCTGGATGCGCTGGAACGCGCGCTGCGCGAAGACACCGAAGTGGACGATGTGAGAGTACTGGTCCTGCCAGGACAGCGTGAGCAGCTGGCAGCGGTGGTGGTACCGGCCAGCCTGGCGCTGCTGGAGGGCGGTGACGCCGCGCGCCGCGCGCTGGGCCAGCGCCTTGGCGCGCGCCTGGCACAGGCGCATGACGCGGTCACCCGGCCGCGCCGCTGGCGCCTGGTGAAGGCGCTGCCGATCAATGCACAGGGCAAGGTCACCCAGGCGGCACTGGCGGCGCTGTTCCAGCCGCTCATGCCGGTGCCGGTCTGGGTTCAGCGCGATGCTGCCAGCGCTACGTTGCGCATGACCCTCGACCCGGCGCTGCGGCCGTTCCAGGGCCACTTCCCGCAGGCGGCGATCCTGCCCGGCGTGGCGCAGCTGGACTGGGCCGTGCGTTTTGGCCGCCAGGCGTTCAGCATGCCGGCCGGATTCCTGCGCATGGATGCGGTGAAGTTCCAGCACGTGGCCCGCCCGGGCGATGAGCTGACCCTGCAGCTGGACTGGGATGCCACGCGCAATGTGCTGGCCTTCCGCTACACCTCCAGCCACGGTGTGCATGCCAGCGGCAAGGTGGTTTTCGCCGATGCGGACTGATCCGGCCGTTGCCGGTGCCGCGTTCGCGCCACTGGTGGTGATTCCCGTCTACGACCACGAGCACGCCATCGCGGCGGTGGTCGACGGCGTGCAGGCCGCTGGCCTGCCGTGCCTGCTGGTCGACGATGGCTCGCATGAAGCGTGCGCGACGGTGCTGCGTTCGCTGGCACAGCGCCAGGGCGTCGACGTGCTGCGCCTGGACATCAACCAGGGCAAGGGTGGGGCGATGCTGGCCGGCTTTGCCGAGGCCGCTGCGCGTGGCTACAGCCACGTGCTGCAGATCGATGCCGACGGCCAGCACGATACCGCCGACCTGCCGCGTTTCATCGAGGCGGCGCGTGCGCACCCGGGTGCGGTGATCTGCGGCATCCCGGCCTACGACGCCAGTGTTCCCAAGGCGCGCCTGTACGGACGCTACGCGACCCATATCTGGGTCTGGATCAACACGCTGTCGCTGCACCTGCGCGACACCATGTGCGGCTTCCGCGTGTATCCGCTGCCGCCGGTGCTGCGCCTGATCGGTGAAGAGACCATCGGCCGCCGCATGGATTTCGATACCGAGGTGATGGTGCGCCTGTACTGGCGACAGCTGCCGGTCGAGCACCTGGCCACGCGGGTGACCTATCCCGCCGATGGCGTGTCGCACTTCGATGTGTGGCGTGACAACGTGCGCATCAGCCGCATGCATACCCGCCTGTTCTTCGGCATGCTCTGGCGCGCGCCGCGCCTGCTGTGGCGCCGCCTGCGGGGGCAGCGCTGAGATGGCGGCCGCGCAGGGCGCTCCGCACTGGGCCGACATCGGCGAATCGACGTCGGTGGCCGGCGTGTTGTTCCTGTGCTGGGTGCACCGCTGGTTCGGGCGCTGGCCGTTCCGACTGTGCGTGTGGCCGGTGGTGGCCTGCCACTGGCTGGGCAACCGCGTCGGCCGCCAGGCCTCCATGCAGTACCTCCAGCGCCTGCAGGCACACAGCGGTGTGCTGGGCCGTGCGCCGACCCGGCGCGACAGCCTGCGCCACTTCTTCGCCTTCGCCGACACGATGCTGGACAAGATCCTCGGCCTGGGCGGGCGCTATCCGGCCGAACGCATCCACCTGCATCGCGACCTGGTGCTGGACAAGATCGCGCGCCGCGAAGGCGGGCTGATCCTGACCGCGCACATCGGCTGCCTGGAACTGTGCCAGGTGCTGGCCGAACAGGTGCCGGGGTTCCGCATCACCGTGCTGGTGCACACCGCGCATGCGCAGCGCTTCAACCGCCTGCTGCAACGGCTGGACCCGCTGGCGGCGGTGGAACTGGTGCAGGTAACCGAAATGGGCCCGGCCACGGCAGTGATGCTGGCCGAGCGCGTCGCGGCGGGGGGCTTCGTCGCCATCGTCGGCGACCGCACGCCGGTGCAGGGCGGACGCAGCGTCACCGCCGATTTCCTTGGCCACCGCGCCCCGTTCCCGATCGGCGCCTATGTGCTCGCCGCCGCACTGGGCTGCCCGGTCTACACCATGGCCTGCCTGCACCAGGGCGAGGGCTACCGCGTGGCATTCGAACAGTTCGCCGAACGCATCGTGCTGCCGCGCGGCTCACGCGATGCGGCACTGGCCGAACAGGCACAGCGCTTCGCGCGTTGGCTGGAACTCCAGGTCATCCAGTCCCCGTTGGACTGGTTCAATTTCTTCCCCTTCTGGGATCAGGCTCCGCATGACGACTGACGCCGTACCCGCATGCCGCTTTGGCGATGCACCGTTGACCATCGAAGACGTGGTTGCCCTGGCCCAGCGCCAGTGCGAGGCCGCACTGAGCGACGCGCCGGCGTTCCGCGCGCACATCCAGCGCGGTGCCGACTTCCTCGACCGCCTGCTGCGCGAGGACGGCGTGATCTACGGTGTGACCACCGGCTATGGCGATTCGTGCACGGTGAACATCCCACCGGCGCTGGTGGCTGAACTGCCGCACCACCTGTACACCTACCATGGCTGCGGCCTGGGCCGTTACCTGGACCCGGTCGAGACCCGTGCGGTGCTGGCGGCGCGCCTGGCCTCTCTGGTGCGCGGCATGTCCGGTGTAAGCCTGCCGCTGCTGGAAGGCCTGGCCACGCTGCTGCAGCACGACGTGCTGCCGATGATTCCGGCCGAAGGCTCGGTCGGTGCCAGCGGTGACCTGACGCCGCTGTCCTACGTGGCGGCGGTGCTGTGCGGCGAGCGCGAGGTGCTGCACGACGGCCGCGTGCAGCCGGCGGCGGACGTGCTGGCGAAGATCGGCATGACCCCGCTGAAGCTGCGGCCGAAGGAAGGCCTGGCGATCATGAACGGCACCGCGGTGATGACCGGCCTGGCCTGCCTGGCCTGGCAGCGCGCCGACTACCTGGCACGCATGGCTACGCGCCTGACCGCGTTCAACGTGCTGGCCAGCGACGGCAACGCGCACCACTTCGACGAAACCCTGTTCGCAGCCAAGCCGCACCCGGGCCAGGGCCGCATCGCCGCGCGCCTGCGCAGCGACCTGCACAGCGAGCGCCCGCCGCGCAACGAACAGCGCCTGCAGGATCGCTACTCGCTGCGCTGCGCACCGCATGTGATCGGCGTGCTGGAGGACAGCCTGCCGTTCCTGCGCCAGCTGATCGAGACCGAACTGAACAGCGCCAATGACAACCCGCTGATCGACGCCGACGGCGAGCGCATCCTGCATGGCGGCCACTTCTACGGGGGCCACATCGCGCTGGCGATGGACACCCTGAAGAACACCGTGGCCAACGTTGCCGATCTGCTCGACCGGCAGCTGGCGCTGGTGGTGGACGCCCGTTACAACCATGGCCTGCCGGCCAACCTGTCGGCGGCCACCGGTCCGCGCGCGGCCATCAACCATGGCCTGAAGGCACTGCAGATCAGCGTGTCGGCCTGGACTGCCGAAGCGCTGAAGCAGACCATGCCGGCCAGCGTGTTCTCGCGTTCCACCGAATGCCACAACCAGGACAAGGTCAGCATGGGCACCATCGCCGCGCGCGACTGCCTGCGCGTGATCGAGCTGACCGAACAGGTGGTGGCGGCAATGCTGATCGCCGCGCGCCAGGGCCTGGCCCTGCGTGAACGGGTTGGCCTGAATGCGCAGCTGCATGGCAGTCTGGCCGACATGTACGCCGACCTGGGGCAACGCATCGCCCTGGTCGAGGAAGACCGCGCGCTGGATCGCGAACTGCGGGAACTGCTGGTGGAGATCCGCGCGCAACGTTGGGAGCTGTATGCCGGTGAATGAGGCCATTGAACGGGTTGGCGAGATTGCGTTGACCCCCGCCTTCCATGACTGCGATCCGATGAACGTGGTCTGGCATGGCAACTACTTCAAGTACTTCGAGATCGCGCGCTGCGCGCTGCTCGGTCGCTACGACTACGACTACCCGCAGATGCTCGAATCGGGCTACCTGTGGCCGGTGGTCGATGCGCGGGTGAAGTACGTGCGCCCGCTGCTGTTCAACCAGGCGCTGCGCGTGGTCGCGCGCATCGTGGAATGGGAGAACCGGCTGAAGATCGAGTACGAAATCCTCGATGCGGAAAGCGGCCAGGTGCTGACCCGCGCGATGACCATCCAGGTCGCGGTGGACGCGGCCAGCAAGGAAATGCTGTACCAGTGCCCGCCGGTACTGTGGGAACGCCTGGGAGTGCCTGCGCCATGACTATGCTTGCCCGTCTTCCGAGCGTGCTGCTGTGCGCGCTGATGCTCGTCGCCGCACCGCGCGTGCAGGCGGCCGACCCAGCCATCGATGCGATTACCCAGGCGGTGGCGCGGCCGGATGTGCTGCGTGGCCAGTTCACTCAGGAAAAGCAGGTGAGTGGCTTCAGGAACCCGCTGCGCTCGCAGGGCCGGTTCGTGGTCGCGCGCCAGCACGGCGTGATCTGGACCACGCTCAAGCCGTTCCCCTCGGAAGTAGTGGTCACCGCCGACCGCATCCTCAGCCGGCAGCGTGATGGCAGCACCCGCGTCGAACTGGACGCGCGGCAGCAGCCGGCGATGCGTTCGGTGAATGCGATCATGTTCGCGTTGATGAGTGGCGACGTGCAGGCACTGTCCAGCCAGTTCAACGTGGCGGCCAGCCGTGAAGGGCAGGGCTGGCGGCTGCGCCTGACGCCGAAGTCGGCGATGCTGGCCAAGGCCTTCGAATCGCTGACCCTGCAGGGCGACCGCTACGTGCGCCAGGTCGAGATCGTCGAGGCCAACAAGGACCGCACGCAGATCCAGTTCAGCGCGTTGAGCGAGGCGCCGGCCACGCTCAATGCCGACGAGGCCCGCCGCTTTGAGTGAGGCCGTGGCATCGAACGCACCGGACCGGTTGCGGCGCTGGTGGCACTGGCTGGGCATTGCCTGGCTGCTGGTGCTGCTGGCGCTGGGCGCACAGCAGTGGCAGCTGTGGAGCCAGCAATCGCGGATCGACACCGACATCCTCGCCCTGCTGCCGCAGGATGCGCACGACCGCCTGTTGAGCGACGTCACCCGGCGCATTGCCGATGGCAGTTCGCGGCAGGTCGTGGTGCTGCTCGGCAGCAAGGACAGCGCGGCTGCCAAGCGCGCGCAGGCGGCCTTTGCGGCGGCCATGGCCAAGGATGCCGACCACGCCTTGCTGGTACCCAGCGGTTCGATCGAAGGCTGGTTTGACGAGGCGCGCGCGTTCTACGCGCCGTACCGCGACCGCCTGCTGACACCGGCCCAGCGCGAGCAGTTGCAGGGCAGCGAACCGGGCGTGTTGGCCGAGCAGGCGCTGGCTGCGCTGTATGGGCCGATGGGTGCGCCGCGATTGACTGAATGGCGCCAGGACCCGTTGTCGCTGTGGCCGCAGTGGTGGCAGCAGCAGGCGCAGGGTTCGGGCCTGCGGTTGGGCGATGACGGCCTGCTTGAAGCCGAGGGCAGGCATTGGGCCGTGCTGCAGTTCGATACGCCCGGCTCGGCGTTCCAGCTGGATGGCGAGCGCCACCTCGATGGCCTGCTGGAACGTGCCGGGCAGGCCGCCACGGCGGCGGCGCCTGAGCTTGAAATCCTGCATGCCGGCGTGCCGCTGCATGCCGAGGCCGCCGCGGTGCAGGCCAACCAGGAGATCAACACCATCGGTTGGGGGTCGTTGGCGGCGGTGCTGCTGCTGGTGTGGCTGGCATTCCGCTCGCTGCGCCCGATCCTGCTGGTGGCCGCCTCGCTGCTGATCGGCTGTGGCGTGGCGCTGGCGGTGACCGTGCTGGTGTTCGGCAAGGTGCACGTGCTGACCCTGGTGTTTGGTGCGTCGCTGGTGGGCGTGGCCGAGGATTACGGCATTCACTGGTTCGCCTCGCGCCAGGCCGAACCGGCCGATCGTCGCTGGAAACTGCTGCGGCATCTGCTGCCCGGCCTGTGGCTGGCCCTGCTGACCAGCGCGCTGGCCTACCTGGCATTGGGCCTGGCCCCGTTCCCCGGCCTGCGCCAGATGGCGCTGTTCTCGGTGGTGGGCCTGGCAGCTGCGTTCCTCACGGTGATCTTCTGGTTCCCGTGGCTGGATGGTGGCGAGATCCGCCAGACCCGCTTCTCGCAGTGGCTGGGCAATACGCTGGAGCGCTTCCCGCGCCTGCATGGCCGCCGCGCGGTGACGATGTTCGTGGTGATCACGCTGGCGCTGTCTGCCATCGGCATCGCGCGCCTGCAGAGCAACGACGACCTGCGCAGCCTGCAGTCCTCGCCGCCGGCATTGATGGCGCAGCAGATCCGCCTGAGCCAGTTGCTGGGCATGCCCAGCCCGGCACAGTTCTACCTGGTGCAGGGCGCCGATGCGGCGCAGCTGCTGCAGCGCGAGGAAGCACTGACCGAGCGCCTGCGTGTATTGGCCACCGACAAGCGCATTGGTGGCTATCGCGCGATCAGCGATTGGCTGCCGTCGCCGGCGCGCCAGCAGGCCGATGCTGCGCTGACCGCGAAGGTAGAACCCGGCGTGCTGTCGGCCGTGTCCGAGGCGGTGGGCGAGCCGCTGCAGCGGCCGCAGTTCGCCGCCGCGCCGCTCACCGCCGAAGCCTTCCTGGCCTCGCCGGCCTCGCAGCCGTTCCGCCACCTGTGGGTGGGTGAAGTCGGTGGGCAGATGATCAGCGTGGTGATGGTCGATGACCTGTCGCGCGCCGATGCCCTGGCCACGCTGGAGGGTGCCGCCGAAGGCCTGCCCGGCGTGCGCTGGGTAGACCGCACCTCCGATTTCTCCAAGCTGCTGGGCCACTACCGCAAGCTGATGGGCGGGCTGCTGCTGGTCGGCATCGCACTGGTGTTCGGTGCGCTGTGGCTGCGCTACCGCCGCCAGGCCTGGCGCGTATTTGCCCCCACCCTGATTGCCGGCGCACTGACCCTGGGCCTGCTGGGCCTGTTCGGCCAGCCGCTGCAGCTGTTCAACGTGCTGGCGCTGATGCTGCTGCTGGGCATGGGCATCGACTACGGCATCTTCCTGATCGAACACCGTGGCGATGCCAGCGCATGGCTGGCGGTCTGCGTGGGTGCGGCCAGCACCTGGCTGTCGTTCGGCCTGCTGGGCCTGTCGCAGACCCCGGCGCTGCGCGCGTTCGGCCTGACCCTGCTGTTCGGCATCGGCCTGGTCTGGCTGATCTCGCCACTGTTCCGGCCGCCACCGCATGACCTGCCGCCGGCCTGAGTCCGCCTTCCGCTTCTCTTCTTTCCCCTGATCGAGCAACAAGGACGCCCCGATGAGTACTGCTGTGGATGCTGTCGAACGCACTGAAATCCTGATCATCGGCGCAGGCCCGGCCGGCTCCGTGGCCGCGGCGATGCTGCGCCAGCAGGGCCGCCAGGTGCTGATGCTGGAGCGCCAGCAGTTCCCGCGCTTCTCCATCGGCGAAAGCCTGCTGCCGCAGAGCATGGAGTACATCGAAGCAGCCGGGCTGCTGCAGGATGTGGTCGAGGCCGGCTTCCAGTACAAGAACGGCGCGGCCTTCGTGCACGGTGAAGCGCGTACTGCCTTCGACTTCCGGAAGAAGTTCTCGCCGGGCTGGGGTACCACCTACCAGGTGCAGCGCGCCGACTTCGACAACGTGTTGGCACGCGGCGCCGAGCGCATGGGAACCACGCTGCGTTTCGGTGATGAAGTGCTGTCGGTCGAACCCGGTGAACAGCCTGCGGTGAGCGTGCGCCGCCCGGATGGCAGCGAATACCGCATCGAGGCCGATTTCATCCTCGACGCATCGGGCTTCGCGCGCCTGCTGCCGCGCCTGCTGCAGCTGGAATCGCCATCCAATTTCCCGGTGCGCGGCGCGATCTTCTGCCACGTGCGCGACAACATTCCGGCCGAAGCCGACTTCGACCGCAACAAGATCCTGATCACCACCCATCCCGAACACATCGACGTCTGGTACTGGACGATTCCATTCTCCAACGGCTGCTGCTCGCTGGGCGTGGTCGCCGAGCCGTCGTTCTTCGAGCGCTACGACGGCGACGACCTGCAGAAGCTGCAGGCCATCGTCGGCGAGGACCCCAACCTGACCCGTCTGCTGGCCAATGCCGAATGGGCGGTGCTGCCGGTGCGCCGCATCACGGGTTACTCGGCCAATGTCAGCTCGCTGTGGGGCCCCGGCTACGCGTTGCTGGGCAACGCCGGCGAGTTCCTCGACCCGGTGTTCTCGTCCGGTGTGACCATTGCCTTCAAGTCCGCGCAGCTGGCCAGCGAGTGCCTCAAGCGCCGTTATGCCGGCCAAACCGTCGACTGGGAAGCTGAGTTCTCGATCCCGCTGCGCGCCGGCGTGAAGACCTTCCGCCGCTTCGTGGAAAGCTGGTACCAGGGCGGCTTCCAGAAGATCATCTACCACCCGCAGCAGCAGCCCGAAGTGCGCGACATGATCAGCTCCATCCTGGCCGGTTACGCCTGGGACACCAAGAATCCGTATGTGGCCGATGAAAGTGGTCGCCGCATGCGCGTGCTGGAGGAATTGTGCAGCGCCTGATCTTCCGTACTGCGGCCCTGCTGCTGTGCCTGCTGCTGGCCGCCTGTGCCGGGCGCATGCCCAAGCCCCAGGTGGAGCTGCCGCCGCTGCGGCTGTCGCCGGCCAGCCTGCCGGCGCCGCTGGCCCTGCAGCAGCAGCTGCATTTCCGCTTTGGCAGCCATGAGCGCGACCTCGACGCGCTGCTGGAGGCCGACGCGCAGCAGGTGCAGCTGGCGGTGCAGGCGATGGGCCAGACCGGCGTGCGCCTGCAGTGGGACGGCCAGCAGCTGACCCAGCAGCGCGCGCCGTGGCTGCCGCCGCAGGTACGTGCCGAGCGTGTGCTGGATGACCTGCAGTTCGCGCTGTGGCCGACCGCGGCCATCGCCGCCGCGCTGCCGGCCGACTGGCAGGTCAGCGACGACGGCCAGCAGCGCAGCCTGTCGCGCGATGGCACGGTGTGGCTGCAACTGCAGCGCCTGGACGATGGCAGCGTGCAGCTGGACAACCGTGCCGAAGGCTATGCGCTGCGCATCGAATCGATCGACATGGCCGGACAGGACCGATGAGTGCACCGATCTACCTGAACGACCTGGGCGTGGTCTGCGCGCTCGGCGATGGCCGCGCCGCTGTCGCGTCGGCGATGTTCGCCGACGTGCCGGGCGGGCTCAGTGACAACGACAGCCTGTTGCCGGGGCGCACCCTGGCGCTGGGAGAAGTACGCACGCCACTGCCGGCGCTGGAGGAACTGCCGGTGGCCCTGCGCGGGCGCAACAACGCCCTGCTGGACGTGGCACTGGCGCAGATCGCTCCGGCGGTGGCCGCCGCGATCACCCGCCATGGCGCCGAGCGCGTGGCGGTGGTGCTGGGCACCAGCACCTCGGGCATTGGTGAGTCCGAGCAGGCCCTGCGCACCCACGCCGAACAGGGCCAGTGGCCGCAGGGCTTCGATTACGCCCAGCAGGAAATGGGTACTGCCGCGCAGTTCGTGCGCCAGCGCAGCGGCGCTCAGGGGCCCGCGTGGACCCTGTCCACCGCCTGCTCGTCCAGTGCCAAGGCATTGATGTCGGCTGCACGCATGCTGCGAGCCGGTATCGTCGACGCCGTGATCGCAGGCGGCGCGGATTCGCTGTGCCGCTTCACCGTGGCCGGCTTCAGCGCGCTGGAATCGGTGTCGGCCCTGCGCTGCAATCCGTTCTCGCAGCACCGCGCCGGTATCAACATCGGCGAGGGCGCCGCGCTGTTCCTGCTCACCCGCGAGCCGGGTCCGGTGTGCCTGGCCGGGTGGGGCGAGTCGGCCGACGCTCACCATATGTCCGCCCCCGATCCGCAGGGCCTGGGTGCCATCGATGCCCTGCAGCAGGCGCTGCAGCGCGCCGGCTGGGCGGCCGATGAAGTGGACTACGTGAACCTGCATGGCACCGCCACCGGGCACAACGATGCGATGGAAAGCCTGGCGGTTTCGCAGGTGCTGGGCAACGGCATTCGGGCCAGTTCGACCAAGCCCCTGACCGGCCATACGCTGGGTGCGTCGGGCGCGATCGAAGCTGCATTGTGCTGGATCGTGCTGGCCGAGAACCCGCAGCAGCAGCTGCCACCGCATTGGTGGGACGGCGTGGCAGACCCCGCGCTGCCGGCACTGCCGCTGGTCGCACCAGCCACCCGCCTGGCGCAGGCACCGCGGCGGGTGCTGAGCAATTCGTTCGCTTTCGGCGGCAGCAATGCCGTGCTGGCGTTGGAGCGTCGATGAACATGCTGTATGCAATTGAAGAGGTGGTACCGCACCGCCAGGACATGTGCCTGCTGGAGCGCATCACGCACTGGGACCAGGACACCATCGAGGCGGAACTGGTGGTGCCCGAGGCCGGCCTGTTCGTGGAAAACCACGAAGTACCGGCCTGGGTGGGAATCGAATACATGGCACAGGCCATCGCGGCCTGGGCCGGCTGCCGTGCGCGTGCAGCCGGCAAGCCGCCGCAGCTGGGCTTCCTGCTCGGCAGCCGCCGCTACAACAGCGCGCGCTGCAGCTTCCCCAGCGGCTCGCGGCTGCGCGTACAGGCGCGCTGCGAGCTGTTGGGTGACAATGGATTGGGGATGTTCGCCTGCCGCATCCTGGCGGGCGAGGACGAATGGGCGACAGCCAACGTGTCGGTGTTCGAACCGGCCGATGCGATGGCCTATCTGGAGAGTGGACAGGCATGACAGGGAATCGAAGCGTGCTGGTGACCGGCGCCAGCCGGGGCATCGGCCGGGCCATCGCGCTGCGCATCGCGCGCGATGGCTTCGACGTGGTGGTGCATTGCCGCAGCCGCCTGGATGAGGCACAGGCCGTGGTGGCCGAGATCCACGCGTTGGGCCAGCAGGCCCGCGTACTGATGTTCGACGTGGCCGACCGCGAGGCCGCACGCGCCGCGCTGGAGGCCGATGTCGAAGCGCACGGCGCGTACTACGGCGTGGTCTGCAATGCCGGCATCGCCCGCGACGGCGCCTTCCCGGCGCTCTCTTCGGAAGACTGGGACCAGGTCATCCACACCAACCTGGATGGCTTCTACAACGTGCTGCATCCGCTGATCATGCCGATGGTGCGGCGGCGCAAGCCGGGCCGCATCGTCACCCTGTCGTCGGTGTCCGGACTGGCCGGCAACCGCGGGCAGGTCAATTACAGTGCCGCCAAGGCCGGCATCATCGGTGCCACCAAGGCCCTGGCGCTGGAACTGGCCAGCCGCCAGATCACCGTCAACTGCGTGGCCCCGGGCCTGATCGAGACCGAAATGCTCAACGATGAAGTGGTTGAACACGCGCTCAAGCTGATTCCCGCCGGCCGCGTCGGCCGTCCCGACGAAGTGGCGGCCACGGTGGCGTTCCTGCTGTCCGAACCGGCCGGCTACATCACCCGCCAGGTGATCTCGGTGAACGGGGGCATGCTCTGATGGCCACCGATCGTCGCGTCGTGGTGACCGGTGCGTCCGCGATCAGTCCGCTCGGCCATGACTGGCCGACCATCGAGGCGCACCTGCGCAGCTGCCGCAACGCGGTGCGCGCGATGCCCGAGTGGGATGTCTATGCCGGGCTGAACACCAAGCTGGCTGCGCCGGCGCAGGACTTCGCGCTGCCGCCGAACTACAACCGCAAGACCACCCGCTCCATGGGCAAGGTCGCGATCATGTCGGTGCGTGCCACCGAAGTGGCGCTGCGCGAAGCTGGCCTGCACGAGCACCCGGTGCTGCGCAGCGGTCGCACCGGCGTGGCCTATGGTTCCTCGTCGGGCAGCCACGAAGCCACCGGCGAGTTCGGGCGCATGCTCAACGAGTTCACCACCGAAGGCATCAGCGCCACCACCTACCTGAAGATGATGAGCCACACCGCGCCGGTCAACATCGGCGTGTTCTTTGGCCTGTCCGGGCGTGTCTATACCACCTCCAGCGCCTGCACCTCGGGCAGCCAGGGCGTGGGCGCGGCCTATGAAGCGATCCGCAGCGGCAAGCAGACGGTGATGGTCGCCGGTGGTGCCGAGCAGCTCGACGCTACCGCTGCGGCGGTGTTCGACACCCTGTTCGCCACCAGCGTGCGCAACGACGCGCCGCAGACCACGCCGCGCCCGTTCGATGCCGGCCGCGATGGCCTGGTGCTGGGCGAGGGTGCCTGCACGCTGATCCTGGAAGACCTGGAGCACGCGCAGGCGCGCGGTGCCACCATCCTTGCCGAGGTGGTCGGCTACGGCACCAACAGCGACGGCCAGCACGTCACCCAGCCCAGCGCCGACACCATGGCCCAGGCCATGCGCCTGGCGCTGGAGGATGCGGGCCTGAAGGCGGCGCAGATCGACTACGTCAACGCCCACGGCACCGCCACCGATCACGGCGACATCGCCGAGACCCAGGCCACCGCGCAGGTGTTCGGCAGCCGCGTACCGATCAGCTCGCTGAAGAGCTACGTCGGCCACATGCTCGGTGCCTGCGGTGCGTTCGAGGCCTGGCTGAGCATCGAGATGATGCGTGCCGGCTGGTTCGCCCCCACGCTGAACCTGGCCGAGGTTGACCCGCGCTGCGGCCAGCTCGACTTCATCACCGGGCAGGGCCGCGAATTGCAGGCCGAGTACGTGATGAGCAACAACTTCGCCTTCGGCGGCATCAACACCTCGCTGGTGTTCCGCCGCTGGAGCGAATGATCCACCGTCCCATCCCGCCTTTTTCCTCAACCCACCCGCACCCCCGACAAGGAGATGTTCCGATGCGCCGCACCCTGATGATCGCCACGGCCACTGCACTGCTGGCCCTGACCTCCACCGCCTCCGCCCGCGACACCCGCGTTGAGCAGTCCCTGCAGGAGCTGGTCACCTCGCAGGCCGCCCGGGACGCCGGCATCGACGGCAGCGTGCGCTTCTACCTGGCCGGCCAGCCGGTCAGCGTGCAGCAGCGCCTGGGCGAGGACGTGACCAACAAGAAGACCAACGCCGCCAACAAGAGCGATGCCGAGGCCTGCCGCTGGGTCGCGCTGTCGGCGCTGCGCGCACTGCAGGACGGCGCCAAGTCGCGCGGTGCCAACGCGGTGGTCGACATCGTCAGCTACTACAAGAAGAACGAGTTCAAGAGCAGCACCAACTACGAATGCTATGCCGGTACGATCCTCGCTGGCGTGGCGCTGAAGGGCACCTACGCCAAGGTCAAGTAAGCGACCGCAGGGCAGCGGCGTTGCCTGAACGCCGCCGCCACATTGCTGAACCCCGTCGGGGAAACGCCGTCGATCACGCCGCCATCGTCGGCCGACGGCTTTCCCCGGTGTCGGCTTTCCGACACAATCATGGCTCTTCCCGGGTTATCGTCCCGCGGACATGCACGCCTACGTCTATAAAAGCCAACTCAAGCCTGACACCTACGTCTACGTTCCCCGACGCGATGATTTCAGCGCGCTGCCTGCGCCGCTGCTCACCTCGCTGGGTGCGCTCACCTTCGTCCTGGACGTGGCCCTGGATGCCCAGCGTCGCCTGGCCCAGGCCGACCCGGACAAGGTTCGCAGTGACATGAGCGAGCGCGGGTTCTACCTGCAGGTGCCGCCGTCGGTGGCCAGCCTGATGCCGCGCCACTATGACTGACGTCTCCCGTCCGCGCGCCCTGTCGATCGCCTTCGCCGTGGGCGCCTTGCTGGCACTGGGTGCTGCCGTGGGCGGCGTTGCCGGTGCCATCCTCGCCGCCCTGGCGCAACCGGCGTTCGCGCTGGGCGTGTCGTGGTGGCGGCGCAGCCGTGCGCTGCTGCCGCTGAAGGTGGTTGCACGCCAGGACCTGCCGGCGCTGCTGGCACTGTGGGCGGCCGCACCGCTGCTGCTGGCGCTGCTGCTGGCCTGGCCGCTGGCGGCGCTGCGTGACAGCGGCAGCCTTGCGGCGGTGCTGGGCCTGAGCGTGCTGGTCAGTGCCGGCCTGCTCGCTGCCTGGCGCACCTGGCCGTTGTGGAACGATGTCGAACGGCTTGATGGCCGCCTGGCCCATCATTGGCAGGCGCTGGCCGGTCGCGACCTGACCGCCTGGCGCGGTCTCGGCGTGGCGGCGCTGGTGATCGCGCTGGCCGCGCTGGTGGTGCTGCCGGCCTGGCCGGGGCTGCTGCCGGAGAGCGCGCGCTGGCCCGCTGCGCTGGCCGTGGTGGTGGTGTCTCCCGTGCTGCACCTGCTGCTGCAACGGGTCGCGCCGGCGCCGCTGGTGTCGTTGCGCCCCAGCCCGTTGGCCACCGCCAGCAACGAGCACGAACCGATGTTCGCTGCCGCGGCCGAGACCGCGCCGCTGGAGGCGATGGCACCGCAGGAGCTGACCCCGGCCCTGTATGAAGCCGCCCGCCACGGCCGCATCGACCGCGGCCTGCAGCTGCTGCAGGCCGGCGCCGATCCGTATGCGCTGCCCGACCCGAACTGGCGAGACCAGCGCAGCCTGGCGGTGCTGGCGGCGGTGCTGCCGGACCTGCGCCTGCTGCGCGAACTGATTGCCCGCGGCGTTGACGTGAACGCGCCGCACCGGGGCATGACCCCGCTGCTGGCCGCCACCCGCGACAGCTGGCATGGCCGCCCCGAAGCCGTGATGACCCTGCTCGCCAACGGTGCCGATTCGCGTGCCACCGACAGCGATGGCAACACCCCGCTGCACCATGCCGCGCGCAGTTCCGACCCAGGCGTGGCCGCGCTGCTGCGCGATGCCGCCGCCGAAGTCGATGCGCTGAACAACGAGGGCTGGTCGCCGCTGGCCGTGGCCTGCCAGGTCGGCAACTGGCGCCTGGCCCGCTTCCTGCTCGAACGCGGTGCGCGCAGCGAACCGGCAGAGGGTACCCCGGTGCTGCTGGCCGCCGCCGCCACCGAAGACGACGATCCGGCTGGCGTGCAGCTGCTGCTCAAGCACAAGGCGCGTGCCGACGCGCGTGATCGCCAGCGCCGCAGCGCGCTGCACGAGGCGGCGCTGGCCGGCCACGTTGAAATCATCGGCGTGCTGCTGGCCGCCGGTGCCAACCTGGAAGCACGCGATGCACTCGGGCGTACGCCCTGGCTGGAAGCCGCCCGTGCCGGGCGCGCCGCGGTGGTCGAACACTTGCTGCCGCACAAGCCGGACCTGGTTGCCGTCGACGGCGAAGGGCGCAACGCAGTGCAGCTGGCGGTGATGGCAGAGGATGTCTCGCCGTTGCTGGTCAAGCGCCTGGTGGAGCTGGGCATCGCCGCCGACGCGACCGATCCGGTCGGTCGCCGTGCAGTGGACTACGCTGCCGAAGCCGGGCGCTGGGCGATTGTCGCCCTGCTGGATCCGTCCTATCCGTTGCCGGCCGCGGTCAGTGACGGCCTGGCCGAGCGTGGCGAAGCCGCCAGTGCCAGCGGCCTGCTGCCGGACCGCCCGCCGCTGACCCTGCTGCGCGAGGCGCTGGGCTTCGGCAACACCGAAGGCATGGCCGCGCTGGCCAAGCTGTGCCAGCCGGAAGAACTGGGCGGCCTGCTGCTCGACCCCGAGCTGGCGCTGGAGCCACGCGCGGTGGATTGGCTGCTGGGCCACGGCGCCGATCCCTACGTGCGCGACGCCTGTTCCGATACGCCGATGTTCGCGTTGCTGTCGCGCGGAATCGATGCGGTGCCGGCGTTGCAGGTGATGTTGCAGCGTGGCTTGTCGCCGGCCGGACGCGGTGGCCTGGCACGCTTCCTGGCGGCCTGTGCGCAGCACGACCAGGCCGCCCGTGGCCTGGAACAGCTGGCGCTGGAATTGCTGGAGCGTGGCGCCGATCCGTTCGCGGCTTCGCCGGCCGGTGATCCGCCGTTGTCGCTGGCGGTGCGCCTGGGCTGGCTGCGCCTGCAGCAGGCGCTGCTGAAGGCGGGCGTCGATCGTGAAGCGCGCGACAGCCATGGCATGACCGCATTGCATCTGGCCACCGCATTGGCCCGCGAAGGCGCGCTGAAGCTGCTGGTGCAGCACGGTGCCTCGCCGGAAGCACGCGCCGCCGATGGCCAGACGCCGCTGGGCGTGGCGCTGTCGATTGGTCGCCGCGACCTGGCCGACTGGCTGGACTGGCGGGTGTGGCCGTTGCCGCGTCGCACCCTGCGCGAGTCCGATCTGCCGGCCGCCGCAATGGCCGGTGACGTGGATGCGGTACGCCGCCTGATCGACCTGGGCTTCGCCGTCGATGCGGTTGATGCGCAGGGCTGCACCGCGCTGCTGCGTGCCGCCGGCGGTGGCCATCTGGCGGTGACCGACCTGTTGCTGGCGCGTGGCGCTGATCCGCAGCATGCAGCGGCCAGTGGTGCCACGCCGCTGTCGGCGGCGGTCAGCATGCGCCAGGTGGACATCGTCTCGGCCCTGCTCGACGCTGGCGCCAAGCTGGAACACCGCCTGCCGGGCGGAGTGACCGTGCTGATGCTGGCGTCCGCGCTGGGCCTGCCGGACATCGTTGCGCGCCTGCTCACCGCCGGTGCCGACGTGCACGCCGGTGACGCCCAGCAGCTGGGCCCGCTGCACTGTGCCGCGCTGTATGGCTTCAGTGCCCGCGACCGCTCGCGCCTGCTCGCCCTGCTCGACACCCTGCTGCTGGCCGGTGCCGAACCGGACCAGGCCGCGGCCGGTGCGGTCACGCCGCTGCTGCTGCTGCTGGGCGCACGCGCCGAGCCCGGCACCGCCTGCGACGAACAGGTGGTGATGGCAGCGGTGGAACGCCTGCTGGACGAAGACGTGAGCCTTGAGGTGCGTGATCCGCGCGGCTTCGGACCGCTGCACCTCGCGGCCCTGCACGGCCTGCCGCTGCTGGTGCAGCGCCTGCTGCGCGCTGGTGCCGATCCGGAGGCGCGCGACAGCCTCAACCGCAGCCCGCGCGAGATCGCGGTGATGCGTGGCTTCATCGACGTGGCCGGCGAGTTTGAACCGCGCGTGCCGGGTGTCTCGTCGATGGCGCGGTTCCTGCGCGACAACGGTTGATCGCTGGAAAAGGGTAGTGCCGGCCGCTGGCCGGCTACCTCATGACATCTCCGGGATGACGGGATTGCCGGCCAGCGGCCGGCACTACCGGGTCCGCCATTGATCGGGTGGGTGCCGACCGTTGGTCGGCACGCCTACTTGCCGTCGCTTTCCGCGTCGGCCTCGAACAGATGCATCAGGTCGTTGCGTGCGTCGCGCGAGGTCTGGATCACCGCCGCCTCGTCGTCGTACACCAGGTACTGGTCGCGCAGCAGCTGCTCATCGTGCTCGCGGAAGCGCTGCACGTGGCGCTCGGCCACATCCGGTGCCACGCCCAGCGCGGTCAACACGCGGCCGCTCATCTCCAGGCTGGTGCCGAACACTTCGCGGAACGGCTCGGCCGACATGTCCATCAACCGCCACGCATGCTGGCGGTTGCGTGCACGCGCCAGCACCGTCGCGTCCGGGTACAGCCGGCGCACCATGCGCACCGCGCGCAGGTTGGTTTCCGGGTCATCCACGGTGATCACGAACACATCGATGTGCTCGCCCCCGGCCGCGCGCAGCATCTCCGGCCGGGTCGGGTCGCCGTAATACAGCTGGTTGCCGAATCGGCGCAGGTCGGCCACGGTATCCGGGTTCGCCTCCAGCGCCACGAATGGCACCTTCTGCGCGGTCAGCAGGCGCGCGATCACCTGGCCGAAGCGGCCCATGCCGGCGATCAGCACCTTGGGCCGGTTGTCCGGCGCCACCTTGTCGGCCTCGGCCGGCTCGCGCGGAGTAGCTTTCTCCTGGCCGAGCAGTTTCAGCAGCGCGATCATCAACAGCGGCGTGATCGCCATCGACAGGCCGACGATCGCCACCAGCCGGTCGTGGTTGGCGTTGCCCAGCAGGTGCGCGCGCTGTGCCTCGTTGAACACCACGAAGGCGAACTCGCCGCCCAGCCACAGCACGCTGCCCAGCAGCAGCGATTGCCGCGAGCTGAGCCGGGCGACACGTCCAACCGCGTAGAGCAGGCTGAACTTGACCACCAGCAGGATGCCGACACCTGCGGCGATCAGCCACGGCTCGGCGGCGATGCGGTCCAGGTCGATGCCCATGCCCACCGCGATGAAGAACAGGCCCAGCAGCAGCCCCTTGAACGGCTCGATCTGCGCTTCCAGCTCATGCCGGAACTCCGAATCGGACAGCAGCACGCCGGCCAGGAACGCGCCGAGGCTGGGGCTGAGGCCGGCTTCCTGCATGAACCAGGCGGTGCCCAGCACCACCAGCAGGGCGGTGGCAGTGAATACTTCCGGGCTGCGGGTGCGCGCGATGATGCTGAACACCTTGCGCAGCACCGGTCGTCCGCACAGGATCACCACCGCCAGCGCACCCAGCGCCACGGCCGCATCTTCCCAGCGCAGGGTCTCGTTCTTCACCCCGCCCAGCAGCGGGATGGCCGCCAGCAGTGGGATCGCGATCAGGTCCTGGAACAGCAGAATGGCGAACCCGAGCCGGCCATGGTCGCTGTTGATCGCCTTGTGCTCGGACAGCAGCTGCAGGCCCACCGCCGTGGATGACAGCGCCAGCGCCACGCCTACCACCAGCGCGCTCTTCCACTGGAAGTGGTCGAGCAGCAGCACGCCGCCCAGCACCAGCCCGGACAGCGCCACCTGCGCCGCACCGGCACCGAACACCGAGCGCCGCATCACCTTCAGGCGTGCCGGCGACAGCTCCAGGCCGATCACGAACAGCAGCATCACCACGCCGATCTCGGCGGCGCCGAGGATGCGGTCGGCGTCCTGCACGAAGCCCAGCCCGTCCGGGCCCAGCACCACACCGGCCGCCAGGTAGCCCAGCACCGCGCCGAAACCGAACTTCTTGAACACCGGCACGGCGATGACCGCCGCCAGCAGCAGCACCAGCGCCAGTTCCAGACCACCGCTATGCATGGGAATACCTGGTCATCGGGGGAGCCGCTGTGCGTCCGTTCGGGTTGGGAAAAGCGTGGCGAACACCACCGCGCCATTATGCGCGCCGGCCTGTGTACGCACGAGAACAACCTGCGGGCAGGGTGCTGCCGCGGCGGGACCGGGTTGACCTGCATGGTCCACGGGTCCAGACTGCCCGCCGCTGGCGGCGCGTCCGTCGGCACACGCATCCCGGAGTCCCCAACCCATGTCCAGCGACAGTAGAAGTCGACCTCGTTCGACGCCAGCGATGGCCACCGCCTGACATCGGGACGGTTTGCCTGCGTTGGCGTTGCGCGAGGTCGCACCCCCACAAGGCAAACCCGATGAACCAGAAGCAATTGCTGCGCCCGGTGGCCGATGCCGCCGCACTGGCCGCGCCGCTGGCGAACTTCAACACCGCCGATGCGGTGGAATTCCTCAACACGCTGGAACTGACCCGCGCCGCGGAAACGTTGGCTGCGCTGCCGTTGCCGCGTGCAGTGAAAATGCTGGAAGCACCGGAACTGCACCGCAGCGGCGAACTGGTGGCTGCGCTGCCGCCGGCGCGCGCTGCCGCCCTGCTCGGCTTGATGGCCGACGACCGCGCCACCGACATCGTCCATGAGCTGGATGAGGAAGAACGCGCGCGGTTGATCCCGCTGCTGGGCACCGACGCCCGCCAGGCCATCCAGAAGCTGCTCAGCTACCCGCCGAACACCGCCGGTGCGCTGATGACCACCGAGTACGTGGCGGTACCCGCCAGCTGGACCGTGGCGCAGACCCTGCAGCACATCCGCCAGGTCGAGCGCACCCGTGAAACGGTGTACGCGATCTACGTGCTGGAGCCGGCCAGCCAGCAGCTGCAGCAGGTGGTGACCATGCGCCGGCTGATCACCGGCCTGCCGGAGGAGTCGATCCTGGACGTGGCCCAGGTCAATCCACCGGTGACGGTGGACGCACTGATGGACCAGGAAGAAGTGGCACGGCTGATCCGTCGCCACGACCTGCTGGCGATCCCGGTGGTCGATGCGCAGCAGCAGATGCTCGGCATCGTCACCGTCGATGACGTACTGGATGCGCTGATCGAGGAATCCACCGAGGACGCGCACAAGTTTGGCGGCATGGAAGCACTGGACAAGCCGTACATGCAGATCGGCTTCTTTGAGATGCTGCGCAAGCGCGCCGGCTGGCTGAGCGTGCTGTTCCTGGGCGAGATGCTGACCGCCAGCGCGATGCAGCACTATGAGGACGAACTGGCGCGTGCGGTGGTGCTGACCCTGTTCATCCCACTGATCATGAGTTCGGGCGGCAACTCCGGTTCGCAGGCCACCTCGCTGCTGATCCGCAGCCTGGCGCTGCGCGAACTGCGCCTGCGCGACTGGTGGAAGGTGGCCCTGCGCGAAGTGCCCACCGGCATGGTGCTGGGCGCGATCCTCGGCTGCCTGGCCATCGTGCGCATCGTCATCTGGCAGCTGGGTGGCCTGCATGACTACGGCGAGCACTGGATCCTGCTGGCGATCACCATCGGTGCGGCGCTGGTCGGCATCGTCACGTTCGGCTCGCTGTCCGGATCGATGCTGCCGTTCATCCTGAAGCGGCTCGGCTTCGACCCGGCCAGTGCCTCGGCCCCGTTCGTGGCCACCCTTGTGGACGTGACCGGGCTGGTGATCTATTTCAGCATCGCCGCGATGATCCTGCACGGCACACTGTTGTAAACCGGGGTCGGTTACGGGGTCGGTTACGGGGTCGGATCCCTTCGCGCAGCGAAGGGCTCTGACCCCTGAAGCACCGTGCCCCGGTAGTTGCCGACCTTGGTCGGCACGCAAGGTTCACGCAAGGGTCAGAGCCCTTTCCTGGGGAAGGGATCTGACCCCATCGCCATGGAATTTGGTTACCGTAGGCGCATGAGTACCTACCACCTGCAGTCCGTGTTCCGTCCGCAGTCGGTCGCGGTGATCGGCGGCAGCCCGCGTCAGCGCTCGGCCGGACGTGCGGTGATGCGCAACCTGCGCGGCACCGGCTTCCCCGGCAGGGTGGCGTGGATCAACCCGCGGCATGCCGAAATCGATGGCATCCGCACCGTGAAGCGGCTGAAGGACCTGGACTGGGTGCCGGATCTGGTGGTGATCACCGCGCCGGCGTCGATCGTGCCGCAGGTGGTGCGCACCGCTGCCGAACGCGGCGTGCAGGCCGCAATCATCCTCACCGCCCACCTGGGTGAAGGCCCGGGCTCGCTGTCGGCGCAGGTGGAGGCGGTGGCGCGCAAGCATGGCCTGCGCATCCTCGGCCCACACTGCCTGGGTGTGATTGCACCGCACGCACGGCTCAATGCCAGCATCGCCGCGCACTTCCCGCAGGCCGGTGATCTTGCGTTGATCTCCGAATCCTCGGCCATTGCCGCCGCGCTGGTGGAGTGGGGCGTGGCCCGCTCGGTCGGGTTTTCCGCGGTGGTCTCGCTGGGCGACACGATGGACGTCGACTTCGGTGACCTGCTCGACTACTTCGCCACCGACTACCGCACCCGCGCCATCCTGCTCTACGTCGAGCAGATCAAGGATGCGCGCAAGTTCATGTCGGCCGCGCGTGCCGCCGCCCGCGCCAAGCCGGTGGTGGTGGTGAAGTCCGGCCGCGCCGAGCGCGTGCAGCCGGGCAGCCGCGATACCCATGTGCAGGCCCTGGCCCGCGCCGACGACGTGTATGGCGCCGCGTTCAACCGCGCCGGCCTGCTGCGCGTGGGCGCGCTGGACGAACTGTTCACGGCCGCCGAATCGCTGGGCCGGTTGGGGACCTTCCCCGGTCGTCGCCTGGCCATTCTCAGCAATGGTGGCGGTGTCGGCCGCCTGGCCGTGGACCAGCTCATTGCACTGCGTGGCACGCTGGCCAACCTGTCCGACAGCACGGTCGAGAAACTCGACGCCGTGCTGCCGCAGGGCTGGTCGCGCAGCAACCCGGTCGACATCGTGGTCGACGCCGATGGTGATCGCTATGCCGCCGCCATCGAGGCGCTGCTGGCCGACAACGAGAATGATGCGGTGATGGTGGTCAACGTGCCGACCGCATTCACTTCATCCGCAGACGCTGCACAGGCGCTTACCCGCACGCTCGGACTGCGCCCGCGCCATCACCGCGACAAGCCGGTATTCGCGGTGTGGCTGGGCAATGATGACCAGGCCACCGCCACGCTCAACGCGGCACGGGTGCCGACCTATCCGACCGAGGCCGAAGCGGTGCGCGGCTTCCAGCATCTGGTGCGTTACCGCGAAGCGCAGAACGCCCTGATGGAAACACCGCCCAGCCTGCCGCAGGACTTCAGTGTCGACGCTGCGGCCGCACGCGCGCTGGTCGATGCGGCATTGGCCAACGGCCAGCAATGGCTGGACCCGTTGGCCACCCACGAACTGCTCAAGGCCTACGGCATTCCCTCCGCGCCGGTGATGCACGCGCGCGATGCGCACGAGGCAATGGACTTGGCGCAGCCGTTGCTGGAGCGTGGCGCCAGCGTGGCGCTGAAGATCCTGTCCCCGGACATTCCGCACAAGTCGGAAGTGGACGGCGTGCGCCTGAACCTGTCCACGCTGCCGGCGGTGCAGAGCGCGGCCAACGCGATCCTGTCGCGCGCACGCCAGCTGCGGCCGGATGCGCGCATCGATGGCCTGCTGGTGCAGCCGACCATCGTTCGCCCGAAGGCGCGCGAGTTGATCGTCGGCATTGCCGATGACGCGACGTTCGGCCCGGTGATCGTGGTCGGCCGTGGCGGTACCGCGGTTGAAGTGATCAATGACAAGGCGTTGGCGCTGCCGCCGCTGGATCTGCGCCTGGCCCATGAGCTGATCGGCCAGACCCGTGCCTCGCGCATCCTCAAGGCCTATGGCGATGTGCCTGCCGCCGACGAGCGCGCACTGGCCCTGGCGCTGGTCAAGCTGGCGCAGCTGGCCGCCGACATTCCCGAAGTGCGTACGCTGGACATCAATCCGCTGCTGGTCGACGGCAAGGGCATCCTCGCCCTCGACGCACGCGTGGCGGTGGCGCCGTCGCGCATCCTGCACAAGGGCCGTGGTCATCCGCGTTTTTCGGTGTTCCCGTACCCGAAGGAGTGGGAGCGCACCATCGAACTGTCCGATGGCGGCCGCGCCTTCGTGCGTCCGGTGCGGCCGGAGGACGACGCGCTGTTCCGTGCGTTCTTCGCCCGCGTCAGCGACGAGGACCTGCGCCTGCGTTTCTTCCAGTCGGTGAAGCACTTCAGCCACGAGTTCATCGCGCGCCTGACCCAGCTCGACTACGCACGCTCGATCGCACTGGTGGCGATCGAACCGCGCAGTGGCGAAATGCTTGGCGCGGTGCGCCTGCACGCCGATGCCGATTACCACCGCGGTGAGTACGGTATCCTGATCCGCTCGGACCTGAAGGGACACGGCATCGGCTGGCGGCTGATGGCAATCATGATCGAGTACGCCAAGTGGCTGGGCCTGGACGTGGTCGAAGGCCAAGTGCTGCGCGAGAACAGCACCATGCTGGCGATGTGCCAGAGCCTGGGCTTCAAGACGAAGCTGGACCCGGATGACCCGACGGTGATGATGGTGACCCTGCCGGTGCAGCAGGTAGAGGTGCCCGAGATCCCGCCAGCGGCGTGATTCCGGGTAGCGCCGGGCCATGCCCGGCGGCCTTGTCAGCGCAACGGTTCCACCACCACCGCCGTGCCATAGCACAGCACCTCGGTCAGTCCAGTCATCACATCGGTGGCGTCGTAAAGCAAGCTCATGCTGATGATTGCGCTGCTGTCAGTCGTTCCGACGATTGAATATAGACTACAACGATGGCTTATACCCTACGCCAGTGACGTCCGAGTGGTCCACGCATGTCGGCGTACCGGGTGCCTGCTGTGTCTCTTGCGTAGGAGTGACTGAATCACCAGAAGGAAAGAAGCGGCTACTGACGCATTTCGCTCTTCAACTCAGCGAAGAAGCAACGCTACCATTGCGCCACGGCGTGGCGGCGACCCTTCGTGACCTTATTGAAAGAAGATGTTTCCCGATGTTGCAGGCATGAGGAAATTTGTGAGGATCCAAGGTATCAACGAAAAGACCTTCGCCATCTGCGTGTGCTGCCTAGCTATGGTGGCGGCAACTGCAGACGGTCGGACCTTGCCGTTCTTGTTCATAGGAGCGGTTGTCATTGTGATAGCCAGGCGTGCCGACGTCAGGCGCGAGCGGATTCGGGAAGAGCACGCGTCGAAATGATCACTTTGCAAGGATGCCGCTTGAGCTGCAGCTGCGGCTGATTCCTGCAAGGACGCCAAGTCCGTATTGGTTTCAATGCGGCAGTTGATGGACCAGAGCAATCGTCATGACTCTTCTCGACGCTTGGCATGGAGTCCACGCGAGTTATGCAGGGCATCTTGACCTGAGAACGACTGGTGAGCCGTTCGAACAGCCGCATCGAATCAATCTCGTGCAACGCTTGCTACATGCCCGAATCGCTCAAACGCATATCACTGCTGCAGCAGGTGGATGCGCAGCATCGTCTCCATCGCATACGGTGACCGACCCACGCGACCCGAACGCGGGTAATGTGGCTCGATCCGGGCCGGTAGTGCCTTCCATGGCACTACCTAGTCCACCTCGTAAAGGAGAATCTCGCGCCGGGTCTGCTTGCGCTTGCCCAGGCCCTGCGCATCCCCAAATGTCAGCCGTATGATGTATTCCACTACGCGACTCAATAGTGTCCCCCGAAGCGGCAATCTGTGGCGGGCACTGCTGCACAGTTCGCAGGGAGCTGTTCAGAACATCCTTGGCGCTGGTAAATCATTGGCTGGATCGCGGGGCTTTCGCCCTGCGATCCTTTGAGGGTCGATATGAAGATTACTGATGGATTTGATGGGCGGCATGGCAAGTTCTATTTTATTTCCCTGGTAGCAATGGCGTCTGCCTCAGCGCTGATGCTGGTGGCGGCGCTTCGGGGTGCTGAGCCTTTGCAGGTTCCTCAGGAGGTCGGAGTTTCTGTTGCCGCATTCTCGCTGATGTGTTCGACGGCAAGTTACCTGCTAATAGGGAAAATTAAGTGCTCGTTCCTGCTGCTTGGGGCTTCGGCTGTCGTGTTTTCGGCCGCTCTATGGTCGTTCGGTGCGCCTTTGTCGTTCGTGCTTCTTTTGGGGCTTCCAGCTCTGCTCCTGTCTTTAATTTCAGTTATTTTTCGGGATAAGGTCGATATACAGGTCGAGGGGGATGACTAACGTTATTTATCTATAGATTTGCTTATTCTTAGTCCATTGGTCGCTGATGGCTGAGCGAGATTTGTCGTCCTCATGACCTGCATCTACGGATGCTCTGAACAACTACTTCGGTAGTGCTGTCCGCTGGCCGGCGGCCTGAGAGACAATAGAGGCACACGTTGAGAAGCCATCCATGCAGCTGACATTTGGCGATACGCAGGGTCTGGGCAAGCGCAAGCAGACTCGGCGCGAGATTCTCCTTTACAAGGTGGACTAGGTAGTGCCATGGAAGGCACTGCTGGCTCGGATCGAGCCACATTACCCGCGTTCGGGTCGCGTGGGTCAGTCGCAGTATGCGATGGAGACGATGGTGCGCACCCACCTGCTGCAGCAGTGATATGCGTTGGAGCGATCCGGGCATGTAGTAAGCGCTGCACGAGATCGCTTCGATGCGGCTGTTCGCCCGGGTCAGCGAGCTTGATGCGATCCCGGATGACCAGTTGTTTGCCGGGAGCATTGCCGACAACATCAGCGGCTTCGATAGCGGCTTCGATGAACAGCGCATCGAGGAAGCTGCTCGGATGGCAGCCGTGCACGACGATATCGCGGGGCTGGCGATGGGTTATCACGGTCTTATCGGAGACATGGGCAACTCGCTTTCAGGCGGTCAGAAGCAGCGAGTGATTCTGGCCCGCGCCCTCTACCGCCGGCCACGGATTCTGTTTCTGGATGAGGCCACCAGCCATCTTGATGTCATGCGCGAGCGCTTGGTCAACGAAGCCGTGCAGCGTATGGAGCTGACCAAGGTGATCGTGGCCCATAGGCCGGAGACCATAAACAGCGCCGACCGCGTGCTCGTGATGGAGCAGGGGCGGATCGTCCAGGAGGTGCGGCCCCAGCGTGGGGCGTCGACGGCGCCTGCTTCCGACGCCGAGGAATGCGTCGCGGCATCGGTCTGACTCGCGTCCCACAGGGTATCCAGAAGCGGGCGCGGGTCCGGCGCGCCTGGCTCATCCGGCGGCACGTCGCCGCGCTTGGCGCGGTCGCTGGCATGGCGCCGCCACCGCACCGGCGCGACAATACCCCCATGACCGACCGTATCCCCCTGTTGCTGCTGCCCGGCCTGCTCAACGATGCCGAACTGTGGCGCGCGCAGTTGGCCGATCTGGCCGACATTGCCGATTGCACCGTAGGCGACCAGACCCGCGGCGAGACCCTGCAGGCGGTGGCCGAGGACGTGCTGGCGCAGGCGCCGGAGCGCTTTGCGCTGGCCGGGTTCTCGCTGGGTGGTTTCGTCGCCCAGCAGATCCTGCGCATCGCGCCGGAGCGTGTGCTGCAGCTGGCGCTGATCGATACCTCGATCCACGCCGATTCACCGGAACGTGCCGAACAACGCCGCAGCCAGCGCGCCAGCGTGCGCCTGCCGGGGAAGTTCCACGGCTTCGGCGATGCCCTGATGCGCAGCTACATCGACGCCTCGCGGCTGGATGATTACGTGCTGGTGCAACGTGTGCGTGACATGACCGCCCGCCTGGGCGCGGAAGTGTTCCTGCGCCAGAGCGCGCTGGAACGCCGCGATGGCCACGATGTGCTGGCTGGTTACCGCGACCCGCTGCTGATCGTATGTGGCGTCAACGACCGCATTACGCCACTCGCAATGAGCGAGGAAATGCACGCGATGGTGCCGCACTCGCAGCTGGTGGTGGTGCCCGATTGCGGGCACCTGGCCCCGATGGAGAAGCCGGACGAGGTCAGTGCGGCGATGCGTGGGTGGTTGCTGCAGGCGTGACACTGTCCAGCTTGATGGATTCCTCGTTCCAACCCATGCCGTTGTAAACGTGGTAGCGCAGGACGCCGATGTACTCGTGCAGCATCACTTCGATCAGCAGCAGGTTGTACGCAGAGGGAAGCCACCCCGGCGAGGCGCGGAGGCGATCACTGGGCAAGCCCTCGGCCACGACACCGAAGTGCCGGAAGTAGATCAGACTTCGCCTTAGGTGCAGGCCAGAGGTCACCAGCACTACCCGGACACTGTCGCGCTGGATCATTCGGCTGCTGTTGCTGGCGTTCTGCCAGGTGTTCACGCTGGCGTGCTCGCGGATGATGTGTTCCGCAGGCACGCCCAGCGCAATCAGTTCACGCGCGTAGACGTTGGCTTCTGCGGCATTGTCTGGCGCAGTAGCGCCACCGCTGACCAGCACCACGCAGGATGCACCGGTGCGTTCGCAGGCGAGGTAGCGCTGCGTTGCGGCCATCAACCGGCTATAGCCAGCCAGGCCGGGCCTGGAGCCGTGAGCGTCCTGATCGATGCCAGCGCCCAGCACGACAATCGCCGTGCGTGGATGGTGCGCTGTTGCAGTGCTTGGCGGCGCGTCCTGTGCCAGGTCCAGCAGCAGTTGCGTGATGGGCGCGCTCGCGCTGGCCAGGATGGCCAGTGGCGCTACGGCGAGCAGGGCGCCGCTACGCACGTGTCGCTTTCGAACCAGAACCGCACACGAGAGCAGCAGAAAGAGTGTCAGGGCGAGCATGTCGAACCTCAGGAAAATTTGAAAGGAATCCGATGGCGTTACGCGATCGTTGCTTCCATGTTGGATGCCATGGATCTGAAGCGAATGTCACTCCCGGTCAGATGTGTTGCCATCGTGGGCGCCATCCTGCTCGCGGTTGCAGGCGGGCATCTGCTGGGTAGCATGTTTCCGCAGCTGTTCCTGCAGATCCATCAACGGATGCAGTAGTCCGTACGCTCCGCACGTTGTCGCTTCAGGCCTCTGTTTGGGCGTCGCGGAACGCGGAAACGCATCTCTTCAGGTGTTGAATGCGACAAGCAGAGGAAAGCAATGCGACGCTTGAACTCAACGCAAGGCGTAGAGCCGCGGCGACATCCTGCAGACGGACCTGAGCTCGGGGAGCGATCGATGCTCAACCTGATTGCAGCGACCGCGCCAGACCAGTTCTCATCGTTTGTCGTTGACCTGGACGAGGCGATTTCGCGCTGGATGAGCGCTGCGGAGAATGAATCCCCGGGTTGCCTGGAACAGGAGCTTTCGCGCATGCATGCCTTGAAAAGTGTGACCTCGGCCTTGGGCAGCTGCAGGATTGCCGATGCCTGCGAAAATCTGGCTGATGCTCTCCGCTCCGGCGAAGCCATCGGCAGCGTGCGGCTGCGCGGCTGCGCGCTGGCAATCTCGGCAAAGCGCCTTCTGGGACGCACGACAGGTCAATCACTGACCGGGGGGCGCTGACATGCATGATCCGTACACGCCCTCTCCAATGTCGTCCCCGGCAGCGCTGCTGCATGCTGCGCGCGTGCTGGAAATGCATCGTCTGGCTCTACTGCTGTCATGCTTCCAGGAGCCGCGCGCCAGTGGGTTCCGGGTGCTGCTGCAGGCGCTTGCGGTGCTGTGGTGCTGGCTCTGGATCGATGGCCCTCAGCCTGTTCTGGCCGATGAGGCAGCGCGGGTGCTGCCGGCCGCCGTTGTACTTCTGGCGGTATCTGTAGCGTGGGCACTCTTTGTAAAGCTTCGCAGGGCGCGTCACGACACGTGGTACGACGCGGCGGGTCTTCTGCTCAGTCTGGCGATGGTGGCCATCCAGGTGCACGCGGCCTTCATCCTGTTGATGGCACTCAATGCAATCCTGCCGTTCCTCGTCATCGCCGCGACGGTGGCTTACGGACGCAAGGCCATGGCGCCGGCAATCGCGGTAACGGCCGTGGCGCTGCTTTGGGCAGCCCCCGAAGGCTACTGGTTCTCGCGGCCCGCCTATCTGGCCTATGCGCTGGCGCTGACCATCCTGTTGCCGCTGGTCGTGGCGTCACTGGTGGCAGCGATGCGCGAAATCGCGTTGCGTGCCATTGCGTCGCGTGAGGCGCAGGGGCGATTCGTCGGCACCATGAGTCATGAGCTTCGCACGCCGCTCAATGCCATCATCAGCGGCATCCAGCTTCTGGAGGTCAATACGGCAAGTGCTGCCCAGCGACACGCACTGGCCACCGTTGCAGGGCAGGCCCAGGCGCTCCGACGTCGCATTGATGATGTACTTGATGTTGCCAGCATTGATGGTGGCAAGCTGAAACTGCGGCCACATCCTTGTTCGCTGCGTTCCATCATCGAGGCGGCGCAGGCGAGCTGCATGCCTGCGGCTGCAGACAAAGGCGTGGTACTGCAGGTGGATGTGGGGAGAGCAGACGTATGGCTGTTGGCAGATGGCGGTCGCATCGAACAGGTGGTGACCAATCTTCTCTGCAATGCCATCAAGTTCAGTCCCATGGCGGGCGAGGCGAGGGTCTCGGTTGGCGCCGTTCGAGCGGTGGATGACTGGCAGGTGCGGATCTCGGTCTGCGACTCCGGGACGGGCATCGACGAAGCGCAGAGAGACATGATTTTCTCGCCTTTCGTGCAGGTCAGTCAGGGCGAAGCACGTTGCGAACAGGGCGTCGGGCTCGGGCTGTACATCGTTCGGCTGATTTCCGATGCCATGGGCGGAACGATCAGCGTCGGCCGCAGCGATGTCGGCGGCGCCTCATTCGTGTGGTGCTTCGCTGCTGCCGTGGCCGATGAGGCTGAGCCGCTT
The DNA here is from genome assembly GCF_030913325.1 of Stenotrophomonas sp. a6. NCBI lineage: Bacteria > Pseudomonadati > Pseudomonadota > Gammaproteobacteria > Lysobacterales > Lysobacteraceae > Stenotrophomonas > Stenotrophomonas sp. a6. The sequence continues at coordinate 4,304,236 of NZ_CP133161.1, read as the reverse complement.
CCTTCCCTGGGTGAGCTTTTCCAGTTGCACGCGGCGGTGGTTCGTCCGCTGCACTGCCTGCTGTTCGAAGACGTGGAGACCAACCGCGAGGTGGTGCAGCACCTGCTGCAGTGTGCAGGCCATCGCCTCAGCTTCCGGAAAGATGGTCACGATGCTCAGGCCGTCATCAAGGCGCTGGCGCCCGACGTAGTTCTGCTGGATCTGCACATGCCAGGTTGCAGTGGATGGGACGTACTGGAGGCGCTGGTCAGGGACCCTGCGGCGCCTCCCGTTCTGGTGATGAGCGCAGACACCCGGGTAGAGGTGATTGACAGGGCGCAGGCGCTGGGCGCGGCTGGGTTTCTGTGCAAGCCACTGGACATCGAGAGCGTCCTGGATATGTTGCGCGGTGTTGCCGAGCGCTGACCGTCCGGTAGGTGCCGACCAAGGGCGGCACCTACCGATTCCGATCCGTAACCGCAGCGGGATCAATCCCAGGCCGGGGCGATACCTTCCGGGTTGGCCAGGCGATGGCCGCGGTCCAGCTTGGCGATCTGCGCCATGTCTTCGTCGGTCAGGCGGATCGCTGCTGCTTCCAGGTTGCCCGACAGGTTTTCGCGCTTGGTCGACGACGGGATCACCGAGAAGCCCTGCTGCAGCGCCCAGGCCAGCGCGATCTGCGCCGGAGTGGCCTGGTGGCGGCCGGCAATGGCCTGGATCACCGGGTCCTTGATCACCTCGCCATAGGCCAGGCTCATGTAGGCGGTGATGTGGATGCCGTTGTCCTGCAGGAACTTCACCAGCAGGCGGTTCTGCAGGTACGGATGGATCTCGATCTGGTTGGTGGCGATGGCGCCTGCACCGAGGATGCCGATCGCCTTGCGGGTCTGTGCGATGGTGAAGTTGGAGATGCCTATCTGCTTCGTCAGGCCCTGTGCCTTGGCCTCGGCCAGTGCGGTCAGGTACTCCTCCATCGGCACGTCGACCTTGTCGTTCGGCGACGGCCAGTGGATCAGTGCCAGGTCGACATGGTCGGTGCGCAGCTTCTCCAGGCTGGTGCGCAGGCTGGCCAGCAGCGCTTCGCGCTTGAACTCGATGATCCAGACCTTGGTGGTCAGGTAGATCTCATCGCGCGGCACACCGGAGTCGGCAATGGCCTGGCCGACCTCGGCTTCATTGCCGTAGATCTGTGCGGTATCGATGGCGCGGTAGCCGACATCCAGCGCGTTGCGCACGGAGTCGATCACGGTCTGGTCTTTGAGGCGGAAGGTGCCGAGACCGAAGGCGGGGACAGTCATGGGGAGCTCCAGCAGAGGGGAGGGATGCGAATATCCGGCAAAGGGTAGGCCAGTGGCCGCATGCGTGCCGGCAACGGTGCATTGCACCACCGTACCGGCAGGGTGCCGGCACGGCATGACCTGTCTCAATGCGCGGCCACGGCGATGCCGTCGGCACGATCATCGATGCCATCACGACGGTCCAGGCGCCCGCTGAGCACGGTCAGCGCATAGGCGCCCAGTACCACCAGCGCGCCGAGCCACGGCGTGTGCATCAGGCCGACGTGCTCCACCACCAGGCCACCCAGCGAAGCGCCCAGTGCGATGCCGATGTTGAAGGCGGCGATGTTCAGGCCCGAGGCCACGTCGGTGGCCTGCGGTGCATAGCGCTGCGCCTGCTTGACCACATAGACCTGCAGGCCGGGCACGTTGCCGAAGGCCACGGCGCCCAGCGCCAGCACGGTCAGCAGCATCAGCCAGGCGTTCCAGGCGGTGAAGGTGAGCGCGAACAGCACGATGGCCAGCAGCGCGAAGATGCGCTTCAGCGCGGGCACCGGGCCCATGCGGTCCGCCATGCGCCCGCCCCACAGGTTGCCGATCGCCACTGACACGCCGTACACCAGCAGCACCAGGCTGACCGCATTGGCCGAGAAACCGGTGACGTCCTGCAGGATCGGCGCCAGGTAGGTGAAGGCCAGGAAGGTCCCGCCATAACCCAGCGTGGTCATCGCATAGACCAGCAGCAGGCGCGGCTGGGCCAGCACGGCCAGCTGCTGGCGGAAGCTGGACGGCGCGCTCTGCGGCACGCTGCGCGGCACGAACAGCAGCGCACCCAGCAATGCGATCACGCCGAGCCCGGCCACCGCCAGGAAGGTGGCGCGCCAGCCCAGGTGCTGGCCGATGAAAGTGCCCAGCGGCACACCGGTCACCAGCGCCACGGTCAGGCCGGTGAACATGATGGCGATCGCGCTGGCGGCCTTCTCCTTCGGCACCACCGCGGTGGCGATGATCGAACCGATCGAGAAGAACACGCCGTGGGCCAGGCCGGTGAGGATGCGCGCGACGATCAGCGAGGTGTAGCCCGGCGCCAGGAAGGCGATGACGTTGCCGAGGGTGAACAGCACCATCAGCGCCACCAGCAGCGACTTGCGCGGTACGCGGCCGGTGAGCGCGGTCAGCACCGGCGCACCGATGGCCACGCCGAGGGCATACAGAGAGACCAGCAGGCCGGCCGAGGGCAGGCTGACCTGCAGGTCGGCGGCAATGGTGGGAATCAGGCCGACGATGACGAACTCGGTGGTACCGATGGCGAAGGCACCGAGGGTCAGCGCCAGCAGGGCGAGGGGAATGCCACGGATCATGGCCGGCTCCGGAGGGAAGGAAGGCGCGCAGTGTGCGCGGCGCACCTTTGCCGAAAAACCGGTCTTCACGCCAATCACTATTGCCGCCCAGTCAATAATGGAGGCATGAAGACCACTCTCGATGAAATGCAGGCCTTCCTCGCGGTGATCGACAGCGGGTCGATCAGTGCTGCCGCCGAACAGCTGGGGCAGACGCCGTCGGGCGTGAGCCGGGCGCTGGGGCGGCTGGAAGACAAGCTCGGCACCACCCTGTTGACCCGTACCACCCGCCGCCTGCACCTGACCGCAGAGGGCGAGGCCTACCTGCGCCATGCACGGGCGATCATCGATGCGGTGGAGTCCGCCGAGGAACAGATGGCCGCCCGCCGCGAGCGCCCGGCCGGACGCCTGCGCGTGGATGCGGCGATGCCGTTCGTGCTGCACGTGATCGCGCCGCTGGTGGCCGGGTACCGCGCGCGCTACCCGGAGGTGCAGCTGGAGTTGAACAGCTCCGAGCGCTACATCGACCTGCTGGAACGGCGCACCGATCTGGCGATCCGGATCGGGCCGCTGGCCGACTCCACCCTGCATGCGCGGCCGTTGGGTCGCTGCCAGCTGCGGCTGGTGGCCAGTCCGGCCTACCTGGCGGCACACGGCGAACCGGCCAGCGTCGCCGCGCTGGGCCAGCACACCCTGCTCAGCTTCAACGAACCGGAATCGTTGAATCACTGGCCGTTGCCGGGCGATGCCGATGGCCTGCTGCGGGTGCGTCCGGATATCGCGGTGTCCAGCGGCGAAACACTACGCCGACTGGCGGTGGAAGGCGTGGGCATCACCTGCCTGTCCGACTTCGTGACCGACCGCGACCGCGCCGCCGGCACTCTGGTGCCGGTGCTGGCGACGCAGACGCTGGATGTGTACCAGCCGATCCACGCGGTGTATTACCGCAACACGGCGGTGTCGGCGCGGATCAGCTCGTTCCTGGATTACCTGGGTGAAGCGATGGCGCGGAGCGATTACCTGCGCTGAGGTCGTGGCGGGGTTGCCGGCCAGCGGCCGGCACTACCGCAGGTTACGGCGGGTGCGGACCGTTGGTCCGCACGGCCCCTGCCATCGCCCGACCAACGGTCGGGCGCTACCCATGTGGTGGTGGGGTCGCCGGCCCGCGGCCGGCACTACCGCAGGTTACGGTGGGTGCGGACCGTTGGTCCGCACGGCCCCTGCCATCGCCCGACCAACGGTCGGCCGCTACCCATGTGGTGATGGGGTTGCCGGCCAGCGGCCGGCACTACCGCAGGTTACGGCGGGTGCGGACCGTTGGTCCGCACGGCCCCTGCCATCGCCCCACCAACGGTCGGGCGCTACCCATGTGGTGGTGGGGTCGCCGGCCAGCGGCCGGCACTACCGCAGGTTACGGTGGGTGCGGACCGTTGGTCCGCACGGCCCCTGCCATCGCCCGACCAACGGTCGGGCGCTACCCATGTGGTGGTGGGGTTGCCGGCCAGCGGTCGGCACCACCGCAGGTTACGGTGGGTGCGGACCGTTGGTCCGCACGGCCCCTGCCATCGCCCGACCAACGGTCGGGCGCTACCCATGTGGTGATGGGGTTGCCGGCCAGCGGCCGGCACTACCGCAGGTTACGGTGGGTGCGGACCGTTGGTCCGCACGGCCCCTGCCATCGCCCGACCAACGGTCGGGCGCTACCCATGTGGTGGCGGGGTTGCCAGCCGCTGGCCGGCAACCGGATCAATCAGGCCGCGCGCGCCAGCGCGTCCTTCGCTGCGGCGGTGGTCGACAGATCGAACACATCCACCGCGTCGATCAACCGGTTCGCCTGCTGCTCCAGGCTGCGCGCGGCGGCGCTGGCTTCTTCCACCAGCGCGGCATTCTGCTGGGTGGTGCCGTCCATCTGGATCACGGTCTGGCTGACCTGTTCGATGCCCGCGCTCTGCTCCTGCGAGGCGGCGGAGATCTCGGCCATGATGTCGGTGACACGCTGCACCGACGCCACGATCTCGGCCATGGTGTCACCGGCCTCGCGCACGCGCCGTGCACCGTGGCCGACCTGTTCCACCGACGCTTCGATCAACGCCTTGATCTCCTTCGCGGCTGCCGCCGAACGCTGTGCCAGGGTGCGCACTTCGCTGGCAACCACCGCGAAGCCGCGGCCCTGCTCGCCGGCGCGTGCCGCTTCCACCGCGGCGTTCAGCGCCAGGATGTTGGTCTGGAAGGCGATGCCGTCGATCACGCTGATGATCTCGGCGATCTGCCGCGACGAGGTTTCGATCGCGCCCATCGTCGTCACCACCTGGCCGACCACGCTGCCGCCGTGAGAGGCAACGGTGTGCGCGCCGATCGCCAGCTGGTTGGCCTGGCGCGCATGCTCGGCGTTCTGGCGCACGGTGGAGGTCAGTTCCTCCATCGATGCCGCCGTCTCTTCCAGGTTGGCGGCCTGCTGTTCGGTACGGCGCGACAGATCGTTGTTGCCGGCGGCGATCTCCGCCGCCGCCGTGTGGATGTTGCCGGAGGCGTGCTTGATGTCGGTGACGATGGTTGCCAGCTGCGTAGCGGTGGTGTTGGCGTCGCCGGCGATACGCGCGAACACGCCCTGGAAATCACCGTGCATGCGCGCGCCGAGGCGGCCATCGGCAATCGCGCGCAGCATGCTGGAGACCTCGCCGAGGTTCAGTTCGGTGGTCTGCATCAATCGGTTCAAGCCGTCGACCATTGCGCGGAAATCATGCTCGAAGCGTGCGCTGTCGCCGCGCTGGCCGAAGTCACCGGCGGCGGCGGCTTCGGCCAGGCGGCGGATCTCGCCGTTGATCATGCCGAGATTGGCCTTGGCCGTATCCAACGCGTTGGTGATCACGGCCTTTTCGCCGGGCAGGCGTTCCATGTCCTGGCTGAGGTCACCGACGGCATAGCGGCCCATGATCGAGATCGCGCGCATCTTCACCTGGATGTGCGCGTCAACCAGCGTGTTGCAGTCGGCCACCATGGTGCCGAACGCGCCCGGGAACGCACTGGCATCCATGCGATGGCTGATGGTGCCGGCGTCATGCGCCTGCGCCATCGTCGCCTGTGCGTCCAGTACGCCGCGCAGCGTGGACTGCACCGCCTGCATCGCCTGCGCGAGGCGACCGATCTCGTCGCGGCTGCGCACCTGCACCACGTGCTGCAGATCACCGGCGGCCACGGCACGCGCAGCGGCTTCCACCGCCAGCACCGGCTGCACCACCGCGCGCCGCAGCCACCAGGCCAGGCCCATCAGCAGCAACACGGCGGCCAGCACGGTCAGCGCCGCGCACAGCAGCAGGGTCTGCCGCGCCTGCTGCGACCGCGCCGCTACGGTTGCTTCGGCCACCTGCGTGGCATGCGTGCTCAGCGCATCCAGTGCGGTCGCCACCGGGCGGTCCTTGCCACGCACCAGATTGTCGCCGGCGGCGGGATCGTAGCCGGCTTCCGCAAACGCCTGCAGGGCGGCGTGGTAGTCCTTCTGCAGCTGCGTGTGCAGGCCGATGAAGGACTGCGCCAGTTCGCGCGTGCGTATGTCCGGGCTGGCTACGAGGCCCCTGGCCAGCTGCTCGACCAGGCGGCCCTCGCTGTCAAAGGCGTCCAGATGGCGCTGGCGCAGCGCGTCGTCGTGGCCGCGCAGCAGCACGTTCTTCCATTCCTGCACCTGGCCGCGGAACTCGCGCTGCAGGCGTTCGGCGTCGCGGCTGTGCGCGACTTCGGGTGGAACCTCGGTGGACAACTTCAACCAGGCGGAGGCCAGGCCCGCCAATGCGCACAGCAGGACCACGGCCAGACCAACGGAAACCGCGCCGAGCAGCTTGGACTGCAGGCGCGGAGCACGGACAGACGCTTTCATGGAAGGGACTCTCGGGAAGGGGCAATGCGGTATCGACCTGTCCCCATGCGTCTGAAGTGCGACGCTCATCACATTACCGTTTCGTTTAGTGATGTGAAGGGGATGTTTCATAGGACAAATGTGTCCATATGGAACGAAAGAAGACCCTCGACAGAGAATTTAAATGTAACTATCGTTGTTACATGAAATCCGCAAATCCACTGTCTGACGCCCTGCATGTGATGGCGCACCTGGTCGGCCATGCCGCCCCGCGTACGTCCGAGCAGCTGGCGTCCTGCCTGCCGACGCATCCGGTGGTGATCCGTCGCCTGCTGGCACAGCTGCACAAGGCCGGCCTGGTGCGCAGCACCCGCGGCCACGGCGGCGGCAGCCTGCTGGCACGCGACGCCGCGGCGATCACCCTGCATGACATCTACCTGGCGGTGGGCGCACCACCGCTGGTCCAGGTCGGCGCCCGCGACTCCGGCGGTGGCTGCCCGATCCAGCGGCTGGTCAACAGCGCCCTGCTCGAAGGGGCGCGCGAAGCGCAGCGCCTGCTCGAAGCGCGGCTGCAGGCGACCACGCTGGACCAGCTCGGCGCCGACTTCGCCCGCCATCTCGCCCATCACCGTTCCCTGGAAGGTCACCATGAATCCTGATGTGCTCATCGTCGGCGGCAGCTATGCCGGCATTGCCGCCGGCCTGATCCTGGCCCGTGCCCGTCGCCCGGTCACCGTCATCGACGCAGGTTCGCCGCGCAACCGTTTCGCCAGTCATTCGCACGGGGTGCTCGGGCTGGATGGCATCAGTGGCGCCGAGCTGCTGAAGACGGCGCGCCAGCAGCTGCTGGACTACCCCACGGTGCGTTGGGTGCATGCCGAAGCCGTGCAGGCCACCGCCAGCGCCGAAGGCGTGGAAGTCCGCACCGCCGATGGCCAGGTGCTGGCCGCGCGCAAGCTGCTGCTCGCCAGCGGTGTTGCCGACCAGTTGCCGGCGTTGCCGGGCCTCGCCGAGCGCTGGGGCAGCACCGTGCTGCACTGCCCGTACTGTCATGGCTATGAAGTGGGTGGTGGTGCCATTGGCCTGCTTGGCGGTCATCCGATGTCCGCCAGCAAGGCGCCGCTGTTCGCGGACTGGGGCAATGTCACGTTCTTCAGCATGGGACTGGACATCACGGATGAGGAACGCGCCGCCATGCAGCAGCGCGGCGTGCAGATCGAGACGTCACCCGTGCTGGGCGTGCAGGGCGACCAGCCGACCTGGCTGGAAGTGGAGCTGGCCGACGGCCGCCGAATCGCCCAGCGTGCGTTGTTCGTGCCGGCCACCCAGGCGATGGCCACGCCATTGGTGCAGCAGCTGGGCTGCACGTTGGTCGAGAGCCCGCTGGGCGTGCTGATCGAGGTCGATGCGATGAAGCACACCTCGGTGCCGAACGTGTATGCCGCAGGCGATGCGACCACGGTGGGCAACATCACCCTGGCCATGGCCGAAGGCGTGCGCGCGGGCATCGGCGTGCACCATGCGCTGGTGGCCGAGGACAGCGTGCCGCGCTGAATGTGCCGGGGTCAGATCCCTTTCGCAGAAAGGGATCTGACCCCCGACGCCACGTGTTGCTCTGGTAGAGGCCGGCCTTGGCCGGCACCGCTCCATTACCCCTTCACGCACAGCACCTGGCGCAGCGTGTGCACCACGTCGACGAGGTCGAGCTGCGCGGCCATCACATCGTCGATCGACTTGTACGCGGCCGGTGACTCGTCCAGCACGCCGCTGTCCTTGCGGCATTCCACATGCGCGGTGGCCTCGCGGTGCTGGGCCAGCGTGATCTGCTGGCGCGCCGTGCCACGGCTCATCACCCGGCCGGCGCCGTGGCTGCAGCTGTGGAAGCTGTCCGCGTTGCCCTTGCCGCGCACGATGTAGCTGCGCGTGCCCATGCTGCCGGGAATGATGCCCAGCTCGCCCTCACGCGCGCTGACCGCGCCCTTGCGCGTCACCAGCAGTTCCTGGCCGTTGTGCATCTCCTTCTGCACGTAGTTGTGGTGGCAGTTCACCGCCATCGCTGCCAGCTGGAACTTCGGCAGCCGGTGGCGCATCTCGGCCAGCACGCGCGACATCATCGCCTCGCGGTTCTGCCGGGCGTAGTCCTGCGCCCACGACACCGCTTCGACGTAGTCATCGAACAGCGGCTCGCCTTCCATGAAGAACGCCAGGTCCTTGTCCGGCAGGTGGAAGCCCAGCACGCGCCGGGCCAGTTCCTCGCGCGCCTTCTCGATGAAGTAGGTGCCGATCAGGTTGCCGGTACCGCGTGAGCCGCTGTGCAGCATCACCCACACCGTGTCCGTCTCGTCCAGGCACAGTTCGATGAAGTGATTGCCGCCGCCCAGCGTACCCAGCTGGCGGTCCAGCTTGTCGGTGCGGATGCGGCGGTGCTTGTCCTTGATCTTCTCCAGGCCGGCGGCCAGCCCGGACTGCACCAGCCGGGTGTGGATGCTGTCGGGCATGCGGTGATGCTCGCCGCCACGGCCATTGCCGACCGGGATGCTGCGCTCGATGCTGTTGCGCAGCTGCCGCAGGTCATCGGGCAGGTCATCGGCGCGCAGCGTGGTACGCACCGCCGCCATGCCGCAGCCGATGTCGACGCCGACCGCGGCCGGGATGATCGCCCCGCGGGTCGGGATCACCGAGCCTACGGTCGCGCCCTTGCCCAGGTGCACGTCCGGCATCACGGCCACCCACGGCCCGACGAACGGGATCGCAGCGATGTTGCGCAGCTGCTCATGCGCCTGCGCTTCCAGCGGCACACCGTTGACCCAGCCCTTGATCGGCGTGGTGCCCTCGGCATGCAGCCATTGATAGTTCTGTTGAGTGTCCATGTCTTCTTTATTGTCCTTGATGGGCCGGCGGCGCGTCCCTGCGCCACCGCTACCCCCTACCTGATCGTCACCAGCTGCTTCAGCACGCCATCCAGGCCGCCGAACACGGTGAGCGTGTCGATCTTCTCGGTGACCTTCTCCAGTGCCTCCAGCTCCTTCAAGCGCATCAGCACCGGGTTGTCCTCGATCAGCTTTGCGGTGTTGAGCTGCGAACGCGTGGCGTTGGCCTCCTCGCGGCGACGGATCACGCTGGCCTGGGCCTGCTTTTCGGCCAGCACCACGCCGTTGAGGATCTCCTTCATCTCGCCCGGCAGGATCACGTCCTTGATGCCGACGCCGAGCAAGCGCACGCCGTGGCCTTCGATCGCCGCCTGCACATGCGCAGCGATCTCGCCGTCCAGTGCCGCCTTGTCACCCAGCAGCTCGTCCAAGCTGCGCGCGGCAATTGCCTGGCGCAGGCCGAACTGCAGCTGCCGGTAGACGAACTCATCGGCATTGCTGAGCGTGCGGTGCGCACGCACCGGGTCGACCACCTGCACGGTCGCGGCCAGGTTCACCCGCAGGGTCACCTTGTCGCGGCTGAGCAGTTCCTGGCCGGACACGTCCAGTGAACGTGCACGCAGTTCCACACGCTCCACCGACACGTTGCCGTTGAAGTTCCAGAACGCGTGCAGGCCGGCGTCCAGCGTCTGCCGCAGCGTGCCATCGATGAACAGCAGGCCGACCGACTCGCTCGGCACCGTGCTGATCACCGCCACACGCGGCAGCACGCCCAGCTGGCCCAGCCGCTGCTGCACGTCCGCCGGAATGCGCGGCTCGTCACCCAACGCCATTACCTGCACCTGGGTATCGACCGAACCGCGCCAGTACAGACGGCGGCTGCCCGGCGGCAGCACTTCATCGATGCGGCCGTTGCGCAGCAACAGGCCGACCTCGCTGGCGCCGACGTTGGCCAGCACGAAGTGCGTGTCCAGCTGTGCGCCCAGCGCTTCGATCAGGCTGTCCTGGTCGCTGCCAGTGTAGGCCGCGCCCTTCGATGCAGTGTGGATGTCCACGTGCGGCCGGCCGCCGAACGGCGACAGGCGGTGCACGCCCGGCAGCAGGATCTGCTGGAAACGACGGTTGCGATACACCAGGCCGCGCTCGCCGTCGCCGATCACGACCTTGATGGTCCAGAACATGGGAGTCTCTCCTTGTATGGCTCTGGTGGTTCGACCCGTTGCGGATGAATCGCCATGACCCGGGTCGATCCGGTCGTGGCGAGGCTGCCTGCACATCACGTGCAGGCAGCGGAAGAGGGCGGCCATCGGCGGACGGTCCGCGCGCGGAGCCTTCGATGCGCCGGCAGTGCTGCCATCGTCGTTCCCGGCAGGCAGCACCGGTGCGGAACGTGGCTGGCAGTGGCGGCGGGCCGGGGCCCGGCGTGCGGTCCGTTGCCTTCCACGTTCCTGCCCGAAGGCGATGTCGGTGGACGGCGACGATGGCCGCTGGGGCTTGCGCCCCGGGTGTTGCTTCAAGTCATGACGTGACAGGTCATGTGGTTTGGAGTGGGAATCGAACCCACGACAGACGGATTACGGATCCGTTGCTCTGACCAAGCTGAGCTATCCAGTTGGGGACCGCGCGGAATCGAACCGCGTACCGGCGAACCGGTGCCTGCCTCCAGCAGGCGATCCAGGCGATGGCATGTCCGCGACCTCCGGCATACGCCACGGCAACGCCGCGCGCACCAGCCCGTGGTTGAAACGGGGCCGTTGGATAATCGAGGGTGCAGGCCACCGACATTATCGGCGAGCGATAATGTTCTGATGCGATGCAGATAATGTCCAGGCGCTGCCAGTCGCGCGAAGTAAATCCTTCGGCGGGGCGGGAAAAGCCTGGGTCAGTGAGCGGCGGGTCGCCGCGCGGGGTGCAGTTCTGGCATCGCGGGTCCTTGTGTCGACGCAAACGAAAACGCCCCCGGGACTTGCGTTCCGAGGGCGTCGTCAGGCCTCGGAGATCGGGGTGGCCGATCTCCGCAGGGCGGGTATCAGGCCGTTGTCAGCTGGTCTTCCTTGCCGAACGCGCGCGCCGGCCCGTCCATGCGCAGGCATGGCAGCAGTTTGGCGATGGCGACGGAATGCGCGTTCAAGGGAAGTTTCCAGTGGTTGTTGAAACGAGGTGCGCACGATAAACCACGATTTAGTCGTGCGCAACCATTTTGTGCAATTATTTTCTTGGGTATGCGTGCAATGCCGGCCAGCGGCCGGCACTACCGGCCCTCACGCTTCGGCGCTGGCGGCATCCAGCTGCGCGACATCCTGCACGCTCAGCGACACGTTGGCCGCCGCCAGCAGATCGTGCAGCTGCTCGACGCTGGTGGCGCTGACGATCGGCGCGGTGATCGACGGCCGTGCGATCTGCCACGCCAGTGCGATCTGCGCGGCACTGGCGTTGTGCTTGCTGGCCACGTCATCCAGTGCCTGCAGGATGCGCAGGCCACGCGGATTCAGATAGCGCTTCACCACGTTCTCGCCACGCGCCGGGCTCTTGGCCGCATCGGCCGGCGTGCGGTACTTGCCGCTGAGGAAGCCACTGGCCAGCGCGTAGTAGCCGATCACGCCGATCTGTTCGCGCTGCACCAGCGGTTCCAGTTCCTTTTCGTAGCCGGCGCGGTCATACAGGTTGTACTCCGGCTGCAGGGTTTCGTAACGCGGCAGCTTGTAGTCGGTGGACACCTTCAGCGCATCGGCCAGGCGCGTGGCGCTGTAGTTGGAAGCACCGATCGCACGCACCTTGCCAGCTTCGATCAACCGGCCGAAAGCAGCCAGGGTCGCTTCCAGCGGCGTCGACTCGTCATCCTCGTGGGCCTGGTACAGATCGATCACGTCGGTCTGCAGGCGGCGCAGCGAATCCTCGACCGCCGCATTGATGTTGTCCGGGGTCAGGCCGGGGCGTTCGGCCCACTTGGCCACCTTGGTCGCCAGCACCACCTTGTCGCGCTTGCCGCTGCGGGCAAACCACTTGCCGATCAGCGTCTCCGATTCGCCGCCGGCATTGCCCGGCACCCAGGCCGAATACACATCGGCGGTGTCGACCAGGTTGAAGCCGGCGTCGACGAAGGCATCGAGCAGGGCGAAGCTGGCCTTCTCATCGGCGCTCCAGCCGAACACGTTGCCACCGAAGGCGAGCGGACGTACATGCAGGCCGGAACGGCCCAGTTCGCGGGTTGCCGTCATGGGCACGGACTCCTTGGGGGAAGTGCTCCAGAATAAAACGCGTAGTGTGACCGTGCTGCGGCGGCGACCACAAAACAGTGTTCCGCGATACGCACGCAGCTAACGTTTTGTGAACACCTGGGACGCCGCGGCTGCTAGTCTCGCCGCATCTTCCGCTGGAGTCGCTCCGATGATGCCTGCTTCGTCCCTGCGTGGTTGCCGCCTGCTGCTTGCTTCGGCCCTGTTTGCCGCTGTTCCCGCGTTCGCCGCACCGGCCACGGTGGCGCCGGCGAAGATCCAGGTGTCGCCGGCCATCGACGCGGCGGTGAAGGCACCCACCCGTGATGCCAACAACGTCAAGCGCGACGGCTTCCGCCACCCGGCGCAGACGCTGTCGTTCTTCAAAGTGACGCCGGAAAAGACCGTCATCGAGATCACCCCCGGCAACGGCTGGTACTCGGAGATCCTGGCGCCGCTGCTGCACGACAAGGGCCACTACGTTGCTGCGGTGGTCGATCCGATGGCGGTGCCCGAAGGCCGCGGCCGTGACTACCAGCAGCGCAGCCGCGACAGCCTGGAAAAGAAGTACGCCGCTGCACCGGCACAGTTCGGCAAGACTGCCGTGGTGGCCTACGATCCGGCCAAGCCGGTGTTCGGCCCGGCCGGTTCAGCCGATGTGGTGCTGACCTTCCGCAACGTGCACAACTGGCGCAAGGCCGGCCAGGCGCAGGGCATGTTCCAGGGCTTCTTCAACGTGCTCAAGCCGGGCGGCGTGCTGGGCGTGGTCGAGCACCGCGCCAAGGCCGACGTGGCCGACGACGATGACACCGGCTATGTCGGCCAGCAGCAGGTGATCGCGATGGCCGAGGCCGCCGGCTTCAGGTTGGACGCGCGCAGCGAGGTCAACGCCAACCCGCGCGACACCAAGGACCACCCGAACGGCGTGTGGACGCTGCCGCCGACCAACCAGCACGACAAGGCCGACGAGGCGAAGTACCAGGCGATCGGCGAAAGCGACCGCATGACCCTGCGCTTCATCAAGCCGTAAAGCGGGGCGCCGGGCCGTGCTTGGTGAGCGCGCAGCGCGGTGTTGGGCGGAATGGGTAGCGGCCGGGCAATGCCCGGCGCTGCCACCAATGGAGTGTGCTGTTGAAGAAAGTGCTGTACTTCGCCTTCGCATTGATGGCGCTGCCGCGGTTGTACGACTTCGTGTTCCATGCGGGTCACGTGCATGATCTCGTGGCGGCGGCAGGTTTTGCGGTGCTGCTCGTGGGCTGCCTGTGGGACGAACGTGCGCGCAGGGCCTGCCCACCGGTAGCGCGGCTACGGTATCGCGCCAACGCTGCCGCCACGTGCGGCGCCGTGGTGGTGCTCGTTGCGCTGTTGATGGAAAGGAAGGTCTTCGGCTGAGTGGTGATCGCGGCGGCGATGCGGGAATGGGACAATGCCCCACCCGCCGACTGCCGTGCCCGCAATGCTGATCGCCTTCAACAAGCCCTTCAACGTGCTCTGCCAGTTCACCGACCGCAGCGTGCCGGCGCGGCCGACGCTGGCCGGGTTCGGCCTGCCGCCGCGCGTGTATGCCGCGGGCCGCCTGGACCATGACAGCGAGGGGCTGCTGCTGCTGACTGACAACGGCACGCTGGCGCACAAGCTCACCGATCCCAGGCACAAGGCCGACAAGACCTACTGGGTGCAGGTGGAAGGCACGCCCAGCGATGAGCAGCTGCAACAGCTGCGCGACGGCGTCGAGCTGAACGACGGGCCGACCTTGCCGGCGAAGATCGAGCGCCTCGATCCGGCGCCGTCGCTGTGGACACGCGATCCGCCGGTGCGCTTCCGCAAGACCGTGCCCGATGCCTGGCTGGCGATCACGATCCGCGAGGGCCGCAACCGCCAGGTGCGGCGCATGACCGCGGCAGTGAACCTGCCAACGCTGCGGCTGGTGCGGGTGGCAATGGGGCCCTACCGGCTGGACGACCTGCAGCCGGGGCAGTGGCGGCAGATCGGTTGAAACAGAAAGGGCCGGATACCTCGCGGCATCCGGCCCCGGCTCGGGGTCAGATCCCTTCCGCAGGAAGGGCTCTGACCCGGTTGGTCACACTCAGGCGTCGCTGCCGATATCGCTGTGCTCGTCCACCACGGTGTCGTTGCGGCGGTCGCGTGCGTTGATGCGCTGCGCCTGCCCATTCACCACGTGGCCATTGGCAGCCTTCTTCTTCTGCTGCTTGCGGTACAGCGCATAGCCGAGCAGGCCGACGCCGACGGCAGCCGCGGCAATGGTCACGGCCGGGTTGCGGCGGGCGAACTTGGTGGCGACCTTGCCGCCGGTCTTCACTGCGCCGAGGGCGGCGCCGGTCTTGATCCAGTCCGCGTTGCGCAGGCTGCCACCGGCGCTCTTCAGGCCATCGCCGGCGGTGTGGGCCAGCTCCAGGGCGCGCTCCAGAGCGCGGTCGGTGATTACGGTCAGCTTGCTCATGCGGGGGTCCTTTGCCTCGGGTCGAAGTCCAGTGTCGCGTGTTGCCCGTAAACGGTATGTCAGTCGGGGACGCAGGCGGTGTGACTTTAGCGTAGCCATTCAGGATCAGGCAGGGTGGGTCGGATCCCTTTCCGTTGGGAAACGGCTCTGACCCCAGCGCCACGCCTGGGGTCAGAGCCCATCGCGATGCAATGGGATCCGACCCCGCCCTTCAGGTTCCGCGCGGCTTGGCCCGGTGCGTGGCCGTCGCCGTCCACGGATCATCCGGCCATGGGTGGCGCGGGTAACGGCCCTTCATCTCCTTTTTCACTTCGGCGTAGGTGCTTTCCCAGAAGTTGCGCAGGTCCTGGGTGACCTGCAGCGGGCGGCCACCGGGGGAAAGCAGGTGCAGGGTCAGCGGCACGCGGCCATCGGCGATGCGCGGCGTGTCGGCCAGGCCGAACAGTTCCTGCAGCTTCACCGCCAGCACCGGCGGCAGCGGATCGCCGCTCTCGCTGTCCAGCGCATAGGTGATCGGCCGCTCCAGTCCGGACGGCACGGTGATGCGGGTCGGTGCGTGGCGTTCGACCAGCTGCCGTTGTGACCACTCCAGTGGCGATTTCAGCGCTTCGCCAAAGCTGGATTCGTCCAGCGCATCCAGTCGCGTCTTGCCGGCGAACGCGGGCTGCAGCCACTGCGCACGGTTGGCCAGCAGGGCGTCGTCGCTGCAGTCGGGCAGGCCGAGCTCGGGCATCCAGCGGCGCAGCGATTCCACCCGTGCCTGCCACTGGCGCAGGCCTTCGGTCCACGGCAGCGCCTGCAGGCCGAGCTCGGCCACCGCATCGGTCAGTGCCTGCGCGGCGTGCTGCGGATCGACCCGGCCGGCCGAGCGGCTGTCCAACACGATCCGGTCGAAACGGGTCTCGCGCAGGGCCACCAGGGCGCGGCGCTCGCTGTCCCAGCGCACCACGTCTTCGGTGACGAAGCGCTCCGGCCACGCCCTGCGCAGCTGGCCTTCGTCCACCGGTGCGGCACGCAGCAGCAGCGCATCGCGTGCCTCAAAGCGAAGCTCGCTGGCCACCAGCCAAGGTTCGCCACGCAGGTCGCTCAGCTCGTGCAGGCGCGCGCTGCGCCCATTGGCCAGCAGGTAACGCAGTGGATCGCCGGGATGCTGGAAGCCGATCCGATCAGGGAAGGCGTGAGCGAGCAGGTCACCCAGCTCATGGGCCTCGATGCTGGCCGGCGGCGTGGCTTCGCAGCGCAGGCGGCGACGCCACTGCTTGGCGGCGGCATCGATGGCGGCCAGCCCGCTGCGGTTGGCATCGCCCGGTGTGCGGCCATTGCGGAACGCGGCCAGTGCGCGCCAGCGGCTCGCCAGCGCGTCACCGCCCTGGCGCAGCGGATCGCGCGCTTCCAGCAGCGCGGCCAGATCGGCGGCCAGCGCCTGCGAACGTGCATCGGGCGCGGCCAGCAGCATCGCCGCCATCCGTGGGTGCGTACCCAGCGCCAGTACGCGGCGGCCGAGTGCGGTGATCGCACCACTGCTGGACAATGCGCCCAACCGCTGCAGCAGTTCGCGGGCGGCGCCCATCGGGCCGGCAGGTGGCGGATCGAGGAAGCGCAGGTCGCTGCTGCCCCAGGCGGCCAGTTCCAGTGCCAGTCCGGCCAGTTCCACCTGGCCGATCTCGGCGCGGCGCTGCGGCTCCAATCGCTGCGACTGCGGCCACAGCCGCCAGGCCACGCCTTCGGCCACGCGACCGGCGCGACCGGCGCGCTGGTCGGCCGACGCCTGGGCGATGGACACCACGTCCAGCCGGGTGAAGCCGCTGTTGGGGTCGTAGCGCGGTTCGCGTGCCTGGCCGCTGTCGATCACCACGCGCACGCCGGGCAGGGTCACCGACGACTCGGCCACGTTGGTGGCCAGCACCACGCGGCGGCGGCCATCGCTGGCGGCCTGCAGCACGCGCGCCTGCTGTTCCACCGGCAGCTCACCATGCAGGGCCAGTACTTCGACGCCGGCATCCAGCGATTCCTGCAGGCCAGCCTGCACCCGCGCGATCTCGCGCTGGCCGGGCAGGAACACCAGCAGGTCACCGGGGTGATCGGCCAGGGCCTGCTGCACCGCGCGGCGCACCTGCAGTTCCAGCGTCTCATCGCGGCGCGCCGGGAAATGGCTGACCGTCACCGGGTAGCTGCGGCCCTCGCTGCTCAGCCGCGGCGCATCGAGGAAGCGTGCCAGGCGCTCGCCATCCAGCGTGGCCGACATCACTACCAGGCGCAGGTCATCGCGCAGCTGCGCCTGCACGTCCAGCGCCAGCGCCAGGCCGAGGTCACCGCTGAGATGGCGCTCGTGGAATTCGTCGAACAGGATCGCACCGACCTCTTCCAGCATCGGGTCGTCCTGCAGCATGCGGGTCAGGATGCCTTCGGTGACGACTTCAATGCGGGTGCGTGCCGAGACCTTGTTCTCGAAGCGGATGCGGTAGCCGACCGTGCCGCCGACCTCTTCGCCCAGCTGCCGTGCCATGAACAGCGCGGCGCTGCGTGCGGCGACCCGGCGCGGCTCCAGCAGGATGATTTTCCGGCCTTGCAGCCATGGCGCTTCGAGCAGGGCCAGTGGTACCTGGGTGGTCTTGCCGGCGCCGGGCGGGGCTTCCAGCACCAGCCGTGGCTGCACGGCCAGGTGCTGCTGGATCTGCGGCAGCAGCGGGGAAATCGGGAAGAGCGGGGCATTCATGGGCAAAGAATAAGGGGCCATGGCGGCCGCAGGTACAATGCGCGGGCACTTTTCCCCCGCGATGACCATGCACCTGATCGATATCGGCGCCAACCTGACCCACGACTCCTTCGACCGCGACCGCGATGCCGTGCTGGACCGCGCACGGCAGGCCGGCGTGGTGCAGATGGTCATCACCGGTGCCAGCCGCGAGCACTCGCCGTTGGCGGTGCAGCTGGCCCAGCAGCATCCGGGCTTCCTGTACGCAACGGCCGGCGTGCACCCGCATCACGCGGTGGAGTACACCGAGGAATGCGATGCCGAGATGCGCGCGCTGCATGCCCACCCGGAAGTAGTGGCGGTGGGGGAGTGTGGGTTGGACTACTTCCGTGATTTCTCGCCGCGCCCGGCTCAGCACCGCGCCTTCGAGCGACAGCTGCAGCTGGCCGCTGAGAATGGAAAGCCGCTGTTCCTGCACCAGCGCGATGCGCATGCCGATTTCATGGCACAGATGAAGAACTTCGAAGGCCGCATCGGCCCGGCGGTGGTGCATTGCTTCACCGGCGAACGCGACGAACTGTTCGACTACCTGGACCAGGACTGGTACATCGGCATCACCGGCTGGCTGTGTGACGAGCGCCGTGGCGCGCACCTGCGCGAACTGGTGAAGAACATCCCGGCCAACCGCCTGATGATCGAGACCGATGCCCCGTACCTGCTGCCGCGCACGCTGAAGCCGATGCCGAAGGATCGCCGCAACGAGCCGATGTTCCTCTCGCACATCGTGGAAGAGCTGGCGCGCGACCGTGGCGAGGACGTGGCGGTGACGGCGGCCAACGCCACGGCGGCCACGCGTGCGTTCTTCCGCCTGCCCGAGGTGGGTTGATCCGTAGAGCCGAGCCCATGCTCGGCTTATCGCGCGCAGCGCGAAAGACGCAAAGAGCAGCCGAGCATGGGCTCGGCTCTACAAAGCGCTGTCCGGTAGCGCCGGGCCATGCCCGGCGAGCGAAGCGGCCAGCGCCTGCAGTCCTTCCCGATACGTCGGAAACCGTGGTGCCCACCCCAGCGCCGCACGCGTGCCACGGCTGTCGATGCGCTTGTTGCTCTGGTAGAAGCGCTGCAGCGTCGGGCTCAGCGCTGGATCGTCCCAGGCCACGGCCGGCGGCATCGCAAGCCCGGCCAGCTGCGCGGCGAAGGCCAGCACATCCTGTGGTGGTGCCGGTTCGTCGTCGCTGGGCAGGTACAGGCCCTGGTGGGTCGGTCGCTGCATCGCCGCGATGATCACTGCCGCAAGATCCTCTACGTGCAGGCGATTGAACACCAGGCCCGGCCGAATCACATGGCGGGCACGGCCTTCGGCCAATTGCAGCAGTGCGTTGCGTCCGGGACCGTACAGGCCAGGCAGGCGGAACACCGCAGAGGCAATGCCACGTTCTTCTGCAAGCGCACGCCATTGCGCTTCGGCACGCAGGCGCTGCACGCCGGCTGCTTCAGTGGCATCGGCTGCGCTGCGCTCGTCAACCCAGCCGCCGGCCCGGTCGGCATACACCGACGTGGATGACAGATAGCCCACCCAGCGCAGTGCCGGGCTGTCCTGCAGTGCCGGCAGCAGCAGACGCAGTGCCGGGTCGCCCTCGGCATCTGGCGGTACGCTGCACAGCACGAACTCCGCCTGTGCAATCTCATCGAGCAGGGCTGACGAAGGTGGCGCGTCGGCGCGCAGCTGATGCCGCAGCAGGCCATCGTCCGGCGCCGACGAGGGGTCACGCACCGTGCCGACGACGTGCACTCCCCGTGCCTGCAGCTGCGTGGCCAGCACGCATCCGCTCCAGCCCATACCGAGGATCAGCACCCGCGTAGGCAGCGCACTGGCCGGCAACGGGATGCTCACGCGCCGCGCAGTGCCTGGTAGGCCTGCAGGCTGCTGTAGGCGACCTGCAGCAACAGGGCTTCCTGATCGGCCTTGCGTGCACGCGCCAGCATGTCGCCGACGATCTGTTCGGCCTCTACCTGCTGGCCTGCTTCCAGATCCCGCAGCATCGACGCCTTCAATGCAGAGCCGGCCTGGGTGAGGGTGCCGCGTGCGGTGTCCTGCGCGGCATCGGGAATCGGCTCACCGGCAGCTTCGGCCACGGCCAGGCATTCGTCGTACAGGCCGCGCACGATCGCCTCGCCATCATCGGTGGCGACGATGGTGCCGATATCCGCGCGAAGCAGGCAGGTCGCAGCGGCCAGCGCGGTCAGGAAGGTGTACTTGATCCACTGTTCCTGGCCGATGTGTTCGCTCGCCAGGTGATCAAGATGGGCCTGCGCGCAGGCAGCGGCGAAGGCACGCACGCGTGCGGACGCCGCGCCGCCATCGCGCTCGCCGAAGGTGAGCTTGGCCGGCTTGCCCAGGTGCAGCACCGCACCGTCGGGGGCCTTGGTGGCGCTGATGAAGCACAGGCCGCCGAGCACGGCGTCGCGGCCGAAGCGCAGGTCCAGCGCGTTGTAGTGGTGCAGGCCGTTGAGGATCGGCAGCACGGTGGTGTTCGCGCCCACGGCTGGAGCAATGGCGTCGATCGAGCTGTCGAGGTCGTAGGCCTTGCAGCTGAGGATGACCAGATCGAACGGCTTCTGCGCGGCCAATGCGGGCAGCGCATCGGCGGTGACGTGCTGCACCGGGAAGCTGGCATCGCCGAGCGGGCTGCGGATGACCAGGCCATCGCGGTCCAGCTGTGCGGCGCGCGCGGGGCGCACGAGGAAGGTCACGTCCACGCCGGCCTGGGCCAGGCGACCACCGAAGTAACCGCCGGTACCGCCGGCGCCGAGGATCAGGATGCGCATTGCACGTTCACCGCTTTCTGGGGAATCAGATCTGCGATTGTGCCGGAGATTACGGCCAACGGCGGAGCCCCTCGTGGTGGTTCGCGCAGTTGGTTTCATGAGCTGGGTCGTGTGCGATGGGTTCGCGGGGGACGCCGTGAACCCCGCTCCGCGGTCCGGCCCAGCCGCTGGCGGCTGTGCGTTCGGGCGCTTGCGAAGCAATGCTTCGCAAGCAAAGCGCCCTCACCCCTGGGGGCTTAGCCGCGCCATCCATGGCGCGGATACCCCCGCGAGCCCATCGCACACGACCCCTGACAGTTTCCGGGTGCGGCCACCACGGAAAGCAGATCAAGAGCGAAAGCGGGTCGCTCGCTGCGCTCGCTCGTGTAGAGCGGTGCTCAGGGCAGTTGTTCGCTGAAGTCTTCGGTGTAGCCCAACAGCAGTGTGGTGCGGGTGGCCAGGGTTGCAGCCAGTTTTGACCACGTGTCATGCGTTCCGGCCGCGTAGACGCGCTGCAGGTCCGCGACCAACGCATTTGCCTGTGCAGGCGACGGCGCGCTGTCGCGCTGGAAGCCGAGCCACGATGCGCCGAGTCCGAACAAGCGGTAGTCATGGTGTTCCTGCAGGTGCCGGATCAGGGCGTGATTCTGGAAGATGTCCCAGTCCGCGCTGAAGTAACCGTTGGGCAGGGCGGCGATCAGCAGGTCATCGCGGTCCACCGGCACCTGTTGCACGCAGACCACCTCGTCGACGATGAGGTCCGGCGTTGCATTGGCGGCGACCAGCGCCTCGATGTCCTCGTCGCTGCACATCAGCGTGCCCGGCAGCGCGCTCCATTCCAGCCGATGAGAGGAATGCTCGAGCTGCGCGACCACATGCGCCAGCAACCGCTCGCGTGCCGCCAACGCGTCTTCGGGGGTTTCCGGATCTTCGTCCTCGTACAGCGCGATGCGCGCGTCGTCGGACGCATGCATGCTGGTGTAGCGGCATTGGCCGACATCATCGAGCGTGCACAGGTAGCGATACCGGGGATCAGCCGTTTGTAGTGACGCCAGGTATTCCAGCACCTCATCCAGCGTGGGCGAATCGCCCAGCAACGCATGGCTGAAGGCATCGATGGGGCCGTCCGACACGGCCTTGTCCAATGGAATGGAAGTGATCTTCATCGCCACAGCCTAGCCGCAATCCCGAACGAAAAGATCCGGGCGTCGGCCTTACCGTGAACGCTCCATTCACGCATGGCGTGGATCCATCGTGTCGACCAAGGTCGACACCCACCAACAGCAGCGGCAATCTGTCGAAGGCGGGGTGGGTCCGGTTGCGGGGGTGTCCGCGGCATGGATGCCGCGGCCAAGCCTCCATGGACGGATTCACGGCGTCCCCCGCAACCGGACCCACCCCGCCATCCCCCGGATAGTCAGCTTTTGCCGTTGCTTTTGCCGTTGCCGTTGCCGTTGCCGTTGCCGTTGCCGTTGCCGTTGCCGTTGCCGTTGATTCGGCGGGTGCAGGGCCGCAGGCCCTGCAGGCAAAACTCAGCTGCGCATGCCCACGCCGCGACGCAGCAGCCACAGCGCCAACGCCGTCAGCACCACCACGAAACCGATCATCAGGCCGTAGGCCACCGGCAGCGGTACATCGCTGCTGCCCAGCAGGCCATAGCGGAACGCGTTGACCATGTAGAAGATCGGGTTGGCGTGCGTGGCCGCTTCGGCCCAGCCCGGCAGCAGCTTCACCGAATAGAACACGCCACCCAGGTAGGTCAGCGGGGTCAGGATGAAGGTCGGCACGATCGCCACGTCATCGAACTTCTTCGCATACACCGCGTTGATGAAGCCGGCCAGCGAGAAGATCGTCGCGCCCAGGATCACCGTGGTCAGCATCACCAGCGGGTGCGGGATGCGCACAGGGGTGAAGAACATCGCGATGATCAGCACGATCACGCCCACCATCAGGCCGCGCAGCACCGCACCGGCCACGTAGCCCCACAGGATCACCCAGTTCGGCATCGGGCTGACCAGCAGTTCTTCCACGTGACGGCCGAACTTGGCGCCAAAGAACGAGGAACTGATGTTGCCGTAGCTGTTCTGGATCACGCTCATCATCACCAGGCCCGGCACGATGAACTGCATGTAGGTGTAGCCGCCCATGTCACCCACGCGCGACCCGATCAGGTTGCCGAAGATCAGGAAGTACAGGGTCATGGTGATCGCCGGTGGCACCAGGGTCTGGCCCCAGATGCGCATGATGCGGGCGACTTCGCGGCGCACGATGGTCATCAGCGCGATGCGGTTGCGCTGGCCGTCGGTCAGCTCGGTGGTGCTCATGCAGGCTTCTCCAGGTTGCCGGTGAGGCGCACGAACAGCTCCTCCAGGCGGTTGCTCTTGGTACGCATCGAACGCACGCGGATACCGGCCTCGTTGAGCGTGGCGAACACGCGGTTGAGGTCCATTGCGCGCGGCATGTCGATGTCCAGCGTGTGCGGGTCCGGCGCGGTCAGCGTCGCACCTTCGATCACCGGCAGCTGTGCCGGCAGGTCACCGTCGATGTCCAGCAGGAAGCCCTCCACGTCCAGCTTGGCCAGCAGGGTGCGCATCGGCCCCTGCTCGACGATCTGGCCATGGTTGATGATCGCCAGGTGGCGGCACAGGTACTCGGCCTCTTCCAGGTAGTGCGTGGTAAGGATGATCGTGGTGCCTGCGGCATTGATCTCCTTCAGCACGCGCCACATGTCGCGGCGGATCTCGATGTCCACGCCGGCGGTCGGCTCGTCCAGGATCAGCAGGCGCGGGCGGGTCATCATCGCGCGGGCGATCATCAGCCGGCGCTTCATGCCGCCGGACAGCGTGCGGCTCATCACCTGTGCCTTTTCCCACAGGTGCGCGCGCTTCAGTTCCTCTTCGGCGCGCTGCTCGGCTTCCTCGCGCGGTACGCCATAGAAGCCGGCGTAGTTCACCAGGATGTCGAAGGGCTTCTCGAACAGGTTGAAGTTGATTTCCTGGGGCACCAGCCCGATCAGGCGCATGGTGGCGCTGCGGTTGCGCACCAGGTCGCTGCCGAACACTTCCACCTGGCCCTCACTGAGGTTGACCAGGGAGCTGATGATGCCGATCAGGGTCGACTTGCCGGCGCCATTGGGGCCGAGCAGGGCGAAGAAGTCGCCCGGGGCCACTTCCAGGGAAACCCCCTTCAGGGCCTGGGTGCCGTTGTCGTAGGTCTTGCGCAGGTCGCGCACGCGCAGGGCGGGCGCCGTATCGTTCTGGGATGCCAAGCTCGAAGCCTTCGCGCCCATGGGCTGGCGCTGGAGAGGGGCGGGGAGGGGCTATTATAGAAGACCCCGAGGGCTTGCCCCGGCTACACACTGTCCCGAAAAGTCGTGCCTGTTCAATTCCCCCTCAAGCTGGTCGGCTGCCGCATGCTGGCCCCGACCGTCTGCCACTACCAGTTCGTGCGTGACGATGGGCAGCCGCTGGATTTCCAGCCCGGCCAGTTCATCCAGGTCCATTTCAGCTACGCCGACGGCACCGAAACCAAGCGCAGCTACTCGCTGGCGACCATCCACGACCACGCGCTGGGCCCAGGCGAGGCGGTGGATATCGCCGTCAGTTTCGTGCCCGGTGGCGCCGCCACGGCCCTGTTCGAGGCACTGGAGCAGGGCGGCCAGATCAGTGCGTCCGGCCCCTATGGCCGGTTCTGCCTGAATCCCGGTGACCACAACGCCCGTTACCTGCTGATCGCCACCGGTACCGGCGTTACCCCGTACCGCTCGATGCTGCCGCTGCTGGAAAAGGCCATGGCCGAACGCGGTGTGCAGATCGTGCTGTTGCAGGGCGCGCGCAGCCCGGGCGAGCTGCTGTACAGCGAAGATTTTTACAGCTTCGCCGAAAAGCACC
This sequence comes from Stenotrophomonas sp. a6, assembly GCF_030913325.1. Taxonomy (NCBI): domain Bacteria; kingdom Pseudomonadati; phylum Pseudomonadota; class Gammaproteobacteria; order Lysobacterales; family Lysobacteraceae; genus Stenotrophomonas; species Stenotrophomonas sp. a6. The sequence goes on along the minus strand of NZ_CP133161.1, from coordinate 4,279,854 downwards.
CGAACTTCCGTTATGTTCCGTGCCTGTCGCGTGAACTCCCGGCTGATCCGCACCCGGACGTACAGCACGGCTACGTGCAGCAGGCGCTGGCCGGCTTAACGCCGGACCCGGCCACCGACATCGCCTACCTGTGCGGCAACCCGGACATGGTCGATGCCTGTGCCGAGCTGCTGAAGGCCGCCGGCCTGGGCAACCCGCAGATCCGCCGCGAGAAGTACGTCAGCAGCAAGTAAGTCAGGGTAGTGCCGGCCGCTGGCCGGCAGCCCCACGAACCCTGGTAGTGCCGGTCGCTGGCCGGGCAGCCCCACGAACCCTGGTAGTGCCGGCCGCTGGCCGGCAACTCCAAGAACCGGAGGCGGCGCCACGCCGCCCCCGGTCGCCTGCCTCAGTACGCGACCCAGGCATCGCGCCAGGCGAAACCGGTGCCCGGGCGATAGGCATCGGCGTTGATGTTGCACCACGCACCCTCCGGGAACGGCCGGCAGGCGTAGAGCTTGCCGTCGGTGCCCTTGACCACGGTTTCGCCCGGCGTGTAGCTGCCGATACCGGCCGGATACACGAAGTCGTAGTCGTCACCCGGCGGCGGATCGACCGGATCGACCGGGCCCGGCAGGCGGGTATCGATCTGGAACAGGTTGCCCGGCTTCAGGTAGACGCGGTTCTCGGTGGCCGAGGCGACCGGCGTGATCACGCCGTTCCTCATCACGCCCACACGCGCCTGCTGTGCACTGGCGTTGACCTTGCGGGCCAGCGCCAGCGGCCACTGGTTCGCAGCGGTCTGACCTGCGGCCAGGGTGATCTCCGGACGCTCCAGATCATTGCCCTGGGCGTTGAACACGCGCAGCGTCAGGGTGGTGCCTTCTTCCAACGCACCGCGGGCGGTGACCGGGCCGGCGTCCTGCCACTGCGGCGGCGGTTCAACGCCACCACCGCCTTCGAAGCGCACGTCCGCGCAGGTATAGAACGCTTCACCGGAATCCGAGCGCTGCCAGGTGTTGTAGATGATGTGCTGGCCGCTGCGCTTGGGCAGCGGGCAATCCAGCTTGTAGACGTCGCCGGAGACCGGCACGTTGCCCAGCGTGCAGAATTCCTGCAGGTCGGCCCAGCGCAGCGGGCTGCCCGGTTGCCAGCCGTCGCGGGTGACGTAGAACTTCCACTCGCGGGTAGCATGCGGGGCCGGTGCCTTGAACTCGAAGGTGTAGCGCCCGCGCGAATCGGCGCGGATCGGCGAGGTCGGCCAGTCACTGCGGTTCAGATCGAGGCCGCGGTACTTGCTGTTGCCGCCGCTGCACAACTCGCCATCTGGAACCACCGCTTGATGGTTGCCGTTGGCGTTGGCCTGGTTGACACCGGCCCAGTCGTAGAACGGCTGGGCGCCGCCGATGGCCTTGGCGGCGGCGCAGGCCGGGTTGGTCGGATTCTCCGGATTGCCCTCGTGGCACTGCTTCACGCGGCTGAGCGGCTTGGACAGGGTGCCGTGGGCGAAGGCGTTGCCGGACAGTGCCAGGCCGACAACGGCGGACAGTGCGAGGACGGCCCGATGGGACAGGTGCATGCAGGAACTCCTTTGCGAAGTGTTGGAAACCTCGCGGAGTCTTCCCATGTAGCCGCCATATGCCCATCAGACAAGTTTGAAAGGCTGCTGCGTTCCTCTGTTTCTGCAACGCGCGCCCCACTGCGCGGCAGGGGAGCCAGGAGGCGGTGCGATGTGCACCGCCTCCCACATCACTGCGTCAGTACGCGATCCACGCATCGCGCCAGGCCGCGCCCACGCCCGGCCGGTAGGCCTCGGCATTGACGTTGCACCATGCACCCTCCGGGAACGGGCGGCAGGCATACAGCTTGCCGTCGCTGCTCTTCACCACGGTCTGGCCCGGCACATAGCTGCCGATGCCCGCCGGGTACACGTGGTCGAAATCACCACCCGGCGATGGCGTACCCGGGTCCGGCACCTGGGTATCGAGCTGGAAGCGGTTGCCGTCCTTCAGGTACACGCGATTGTCGGTGGCTGACGCCGACGGCGTGATCACGCCATTGGCAAGCACGCCCACGCGCGCATGCCGGGCACTGGCATTGACCTTGCGGGCCAGCGCCAAGGGCCATTGCGCGGCCGAGGTCTGGCCGCTGGCCAGTGTCGCTTCCACACGTTCGACATCGTTGCCGCTGGCATTGAACACGCGCAGTGCCAGCGTCGTACCGACCGGCAATTCACCGCGGGCGGTGACCGGGCCGGCATCCTGCCATTGCGGTGCCGGCGTCGTACCACCGCTGCCGCCTTCAAAGCGTACGTCCATGCAGGTGTAGAACGCTTCGGTCGAATCCGAGCGCTGCCACGTGTTGTAGATCACATGCTGGCCGGTGCGCTGCGGCAGCGTGCACTGCAGCTTGTAGGTGCCATCGGCAGAGAGCGGTGTATTGCCCAGCGTGCAGAACTCCTGCAGGTCGGCCCAACGCAACGGGCTGCCCGGTTGCCAGCCGTCGCGGGTGACGAAGAAGCGCCAGTCGCGCGTGGCGTGCGGCGCGGTTGCCTTGAACACGAAGGTGAACTTGCCATTGGCATCGGCGTGGATCGGCGTGGTCTGCCAGTCACTGCGGTTCACGTCCAAGCCGCGGAAGGTGGGATTGTTGCCGCTGCACAGCTTGCCGTCGGGCACCACCGCCTGATGGTTGCCGTTGGCGTTGGCCTGGTTGATGCCGTTCCAGTCGTAGAACGCCTGCGATCCGCCCACCGCTTTCGCGGCGGCGCAGGCCGGGTTGGTCGGGTTCTCCGGATTGCCCTGGAAACAGGCATAGACGCGGCTGACCGGCGTGGTCATGGTGCCGTGGGCGAACGCGTTGCCGGCCAGGCACAGGCCTGCAGCGGCGAACGAGGTGGCCAGCAGCAGCGGTGTGGATCGGAATGACATGGCGCTTCCTTGTGGTCGTCGAAAGAGAGCGGTGACCGCAGAGTTGCGCTGCGCGGCGGACTTTCGGCGGCACCATGGCGAGTATCGAGTTGCGGTGCCGGGTGCGGAACCATGGAAATGCTGATCCGTGACTGTGGGTGTGAAGCCCTTCCCGCGGGCTTCACGTGGGCCTGAACGGATGCGCTGGCGATCACGTGTTCGGCGTGGCAACGATCACGTCGTGGAGATCCGGCCATGTCGATGTCATGCCGACGCGATCCGCCTGGCACGAGAAGCAGCCGTGGGCCGCGTTGTGCAGCTGCACGAAGGCCACGGCAGGGTCGGCAAACAGCGCGTCCAGCCGAGCGCCGACATCCGTGCCTGCGCTGATCTCGGCGGCCAGCATCAATGCAGCCTGGTCATAGGCGCGCAACGAGATCATCCGGCGCTGCACATACGGGGGCACCTCGCCTGGCGGCAGCACGCAACGGGTCACGCCACGCTGTACGAAGATCGGGCCCGAGGCGTGATAGGGCGAGTGCAGGGGCAGGTGCACGTGGGACAACAGCAGCAGCTCGCTGCCACCGGGCGGATCGCTCAGGCTGATCCGGCAGGGGTGTCCTCCTGATTCGCCGGCCCAGCGACGCCGGATGCCCAGCGCAGCCAGCGCGGTGTCGCTCTTTTCGAACAGGTGCAGGAACGGGCGGTGGTCGATGCCACCGAGGTACCACGCATGCATGGGCGTCTCCTTGGTTTCCCACGGATTCTGCGCAGGCACCGGCCGCCGTGCTCGCCGTTTTCAGACCCCGCATCTCCATCGGGCCAGGCAGCGCCACGGGGAACGCAGCACAAGGCGCCAAGATGCGCGCGCCGCCCCGGCCGATGAGCGCCGCATGTCCGTGGATTTCCCCACCCTCACCGTGCTTGGCTTCCTGCTCTGCATCGCTGGGGCCATCTGGCCGGAGACGAGGTACTGCGCCACTTCGCTGCGTTGATGCAGCACGGTTTGCAGGGCCATCACACGCTGCTGGGCGGCTACGGTGGCGAGGAGTTCGTGCTGGTGCTGGCCGGCAGCACGCAGGCGGAAGCGATGGCGCGGGCTGCGGCGATCCGTACCGCTCTGCAGCAGAAGCCGGCGCGGCTGGCCACCGGGCCGGTGACGTTCACTGCCAGCATCGGCCTGGCGATGGACGACGGCCAGGGCGAGCTGTCCACGCTGCTGGCAGCGGCAGACGCGGCGCTGTACCGGGCCAAGGCCGCCGGCCGCGATCGCCTGGCCTGCGCCACGCCGGCGGAGATTTCGCGTCTGCCCATCGCCGACGACGCCGTGCCCGTGTAAGTTGAGTCACATCTTCCGCGGCAGCCCGTCGTGGTTGCCAGGAACGTCCTCCAGGGGAAACGAGCACGATGCAAAGACACCACCTCGCGTTGGCCGCAGTGTTGGCCAGCCTGATGCTTGCCGGTTGCAGCCAGTCACCGTCACCCGCCGCCGAAGGCGCCAGCGATGCACCCAGCCGCCGTTTCGGCACGATCGACTTCCAGCCCTGCACGCTGTCCACGGTAGGTGCCAGTGCCAACGTGGAAGCGCAGTGCGCCACCCTGCAGGTGCCGGAGGACCGGGCCCAGCCCGCTGGCCGGGGCATCGGCCTGCGCATCGCCTGGCTGGAATCGGGCAGCAGCGGCTCCAGCCAGCCCGACCCGGTGTTCTTCCTGGCCGGTGGCCCCGGCCAGGCCGCCAGCGAAGTGGCCGTCATCGTCGATACCGCGCTGCGCCAGGTGCGCAAGCAGCGGGACATCTTCCTGGTCGACCAGCGCGGCACCGGCGGCTCCAACCCGCTCAGCTGCCTCGGCGCGGACGGAAAGGAACTGCCGATGGACGAGGACGCGGCGCCCTCCGAGGCCTTGATGCGCGACTATGCCCAGCGATGCGCGGCTTCCCTGCAGGGACGTGCGGACGCACGTTTCTACACCACCACCGAAGCCATTGCCGACCTGGACGCGGTCCGCCAGGCCTTGGGCGTGGACCGGGTCAATCTGATCGGTGCGTCCTACGGCACCCGCGTGGCCCAGCGCTATGCGGGTACCTATCCACAGCACACCCGCAGCATCGTCATCGATGGCGTGGTGCCGAATGAGCTGGTGGTGGGCGGCGATTTCGCCAGGACGTTCGAAGACGCGATCGCCCTGCAGTCGGCGCAGTGCCGCAAGGACGCTGCCTGCAGCAGGCGCTTCCCGACCGATACCCGTGCGCAGCTGCGCAGCGTGGTCGAGACCCTGCGCCGTGCACCGGTTCCGGTCGAGTATCGCGATCCTGGCACCTACGACACCCGGAAGGATGTGCTGACACCGGACAGCGTGGTGGGCCTGGCTTTTGCGTTTTCCTACGTACCCCAGTACGCCTCATTGCTGCCGCTGGTTCTTGATGAAGCCGCGCACGGCCGCTACGCGCCGCTGGCATCGCTGGCACGCGGTGCGAACCGCAGCATGGATTTCCAGATCAACCGTGGCATGCACTGGTCGGTGATCTGCAGCGAAGACGCGCCGCGCTACCAGGCGCCGGCCGAGGATCCCGGGCGCCTGTTCGGCAACGACGTGGCACGTTCGTTCTTTGCCGCCTGCCCGGCATGGCCGCACCGGCCGGCACCGGCAGCCAATGCCGTGCCGCTGCGCAGTGACGTACCGGCGCTGCTGTTGTCTGGTGAACTGGACCCGGTGACCCCGCCGCGCTATGCCGAGCAGGTCCTCAAGGGCCTGCCCAATGGACGCGCGCTGGTTGCCCGTGGCCAGGGCCACGGCACGCTGACCGCCGGCTGCATGCCGCGCCTGCTTGGCCAGTTCATCGACACGACCGATGCCAAGGCGCTGGATGCCGGCTGCCTGGACACGCTGAGCTACGTGCCGGCGTTCACCTCGTTCAACGGATGGGAACCATGATCGTCGCCGACAACCTGCACAAGGCCTTCGACACCCGCACCGGCCGTATCCAGGCCGTGTCCAACGTCGGCTTCCGCGCCGAGGATGGCCGCATCACCGGCCTGCTGGGGCCCAATGGTGCCGGCAAGACCACCACCATGCGCATGCTGTACACGCTGATGACCCCCGACCAGGGCAGCATCAGCGTCGATGGTGTCGATGCTGCGCGCAATCCGGTGGAAGTGCGTCGCCATCTCGGCGTGCTGCCCGACGCGCGTGGCGTCTACAAGCGCCTGACCGCGCGTGAGAACATCGCCTACTTCGGCGAACTGCATGGCCTGTCGGCCGAGCGCATCCGCGAGCGCATCGAGGTGCTGTCGCACGCGCTGGACATGGGGGACATCCTCGACCGCCAGACCGATGGCTTCTCGCAGGGCCAGCGCACCAAGACCGCGATCGCCCGCGCACTGGTGCACGACCCGCGCAACGTCATTCTCGATGAACCGACCAACGGCCTGGACGTGATGACCACCCGCGCACTGCGCCGCTTCCTGCTGGGCCTGCGCGAAGAAGGCCGCTGCGTGATCCTGTCCAGCCACATCATGCAGGAGGTGGCTGCGCTGTGCGATCACATCGTGATCATCGCCAAGGGCACGGTGATGGCCGCCGGCAGCGCCGATGAACTGCGCGCGCAGTCCGGCGAATCCAACCTGGAGGATGCGTTCGTGAAACTGATCGGCAGCGAAGAGGGCCTGCACGCATGAGCATGATGTCGACCCTGATGACGGTGATGCGCAAGGAGCTGCGTGACCTGTCGCGCGACCGCCGTACGCTGGCGCTGACCCTGCTGTTCGGGCCACTGCTGTACCCGCTGCTGATCCTGGGCATGGGCAAGCTGTCCGAAAGCCGCGTGCGCACGCAGATCGAGCAGCCGCTGCAGATTCCCACCATCGGCGCCGAACATGCGCCGAACCTGGTGCGCTTCCTGGCTGCCCAGGGCCTGAATGCCGCTGCTGCGCCGAAGGACCTGGCCGAGGCCATCCGTTCGCAGGACATCGACGTCGCGCTGCGCATCAGCCCGGACTTCGGCAGGGACTGGGCCGATGGCAAGCCGGCGCTGGTGGAGGTGATCAGTGACAGCACACGACGTGCCGCCGAGGTGCCCACTGCGCGCCTGCAGGCGGCGTTGGCCACGTACAACGGGCAGGTAGGGGCGCTGCGGCTGATGGCGCGGGGCATCGACGCCCAGGTCGCACGGCCGCTGGACGTGGCCAGCCAGGACATGGCCAGTGCCGAAGCCAAGCGTGGCCTGATGCTGTCGGCGTTGTTGCCGATCCTGCTGACCCTCACCTCGTTCCTCGGTGGTGCCTACCTGGTAATGGACACCACCGCCGGCGAGCGTGAGCGGCAGTCGCTGGAGCCGCTGCTGGCCACGCCGGGGTCGCGCAGTGCCATTGTCAGCGGCAAGATCGCCGCCGCCTGCATGGTCGGCTTTGCGTCGCTGCTGTTGACCCTGGCCGCGTTCAAGGTGAGCGCGCAGATCGCCCCCGGCAACATCGGCCGCCAGCTCAACATGAACATCATGGCGATGGTGCAGATGCTGCTGGTGATGCTGCCGATGCTGCTGATCGGCACCTCGCTGCTGACCTTCCTGGCCGCAGCGGCCAAGAGCATGAAGGAAGCGCAGAGCCACATGACCTGGTTGATGCTTCTGCCGATGCTGCCGGGCTATGCGCTGATCGCCTACCCGGTGAAGAGCCAGCTGTGGCAGTACGCCGTGCCGTTCCTGTCGCAGAACCAGATGCTGCTGAAGGTGATCCGCCACGAGACCATCACACCCGCGGTCTGGGCCATCTACCTCGGCGCCAGCCTCGGCCTGGCCGCCGTGCTGTGGTTCGCCGCCGTGCGCCGTTATCACAACGAGCGCCTGGCCATCTCCGGCTGACCGTAAAAGGGGACGGAGGGGATTAAGTCGTTTCTAACCCCCCCGCGCCCTTCTTCTGAGGGCGCCCCCGCTTGCGCAGCATCACGGGGCGACCCAGGGTCTGTTCCACCATTCGCAGGTAAGCTGCATTTCCCAACGGATGCTGGCCGGCACTGTGCGCACGGATTGCCGGCAGGTCAGCGGACGCGTTCATGTCCTGCAGAAACTCCGCATAGAGCATTGCCCGCTGTCGCTGGGTCGGGGCGAGCGCCTGGAATGCGGGATGTTCCGTCAGCATCGGATCGTGGCGCCGCTGCAGGTTTCCATGCACGCTCGACCATGGGTGATCTTCCGGGGCGGCAGTCATGCCTGCACGAACCGGATTGAGTTCGATGTAGCGATAGACGCTGAGCAGATAGGCGTCGCTGTCCACCATCGAAGAATGGAAGCGGCCCTGCCAGAGCGGTCCGCTGCGCTGATGCCGCTGATTGAACGCCTGGACATAGTTGTTGCCCTGCATCCGCATCGCATTCGCCAAGCCAACACGCGTGGAAGGTGTGGCCAACAGATGAACGTGATTGCCCATCAATACGTAGGCATGCAGTGCGACCTGATGCTTCAGGAACGCGCTGTGCAACAGGTGCAGAAACAGCTGACGGTCGATATCGTCAACGAAGATCGCCCCCTTGTTCACACCGCGCTGGGTTACGTGGTACGGCTGTTCGGCCAACATCAGGCGTGCTTGTCGAGGCATGGCAGTTCGGGGCTTCAAGAATTCATCAGACTGCCGCCTCCGTGACCTTGAAGGGCATCAGGCGATGCCGCGAGATGGCGTGGGGGAGGGCAGAAGCGACTTAATCCCCTCCGTCCCCTTTTCCATACCGCGCAGGCGTAACCCCCATCTCGCGCTTGAACACGGCGATGAATGAACTAGGCGTGTCGTACCCCATCGACAGCGCGACGCTGATCACCGGCTCGCCGGACAGCAGGCGTGGCAGCGCCAGCAGCACCCGCAGGCGTTGCCGCCACTGGCTCAGCGTCATGCCGGTCTCGGCCAGCCAGTGGCGGGCCAGGCTGCGGCCGGACAGGCCACTGCTGGCGGCCCAGTCCTCGACGGTGCGGTTGTCGTGCGGCGCGCGAGCCAGCGCGGCGGCGATCCGGCCCAGGCGCCGGTCACGCGGTTGTGGCAGGGCCAGCGGCAGCGGCGTGCTGGCGGCAATCTCATCGGCGATCACGCCGGCCAGGCGTGCCTGCGCAGCATCCAGTGGCGCATGGGGCCATTGCAGCGCACGTGCTGTCGCCGCCTGCAGCAGCGCATTGGGCTGGAAGATGCGTGGTGTGGCGGGCAGACCCAGGCAGGCCTCCGCGTTGAAGTACAGGCTCCAGCCATTGAACCCGTCTGCGCCCAGCAGCGCGTGGGGCAGCAACGGCGGTATCCAGGCGACGTGACCTGCGGGCAGCAGCCAGTGCAGGTCGTCGGCGGCGATCCGCAGCAGCCCCTGGTACGCACCCAGCAGCTGCCCACGCGCATGCCGGTGGCGGGCCGTGCGACGCTTGCCGAGCTGGTGCAGCTGGGCCGCCAGCACTACCAGTCCATTGGTGGCATCGGCCAGCGCGGGGTCGAGCAATGCGGCGGTTGTCTGATCTGCCATATCGATTGGCAGTTATACGGCAGAAACGTCGCGTCCGGGACCCGACACTGGGGCCCACTTCAACGGAGCGCTTCCCCATGCAGCCACACGACATCCTCCCCGACCATCAGAACGACGTGCAGGTGAACGGCCTTACCGTGCGCAAGGGCAGTGTCGGCGCCTTCCTGGCCAGCGTCCGTGACTGGCAGGATCCCGCCAGCGATGTTGCCACCCGTTCCACTGCCGAAGCCGACCTGCGTGCGCTGCTGCCGGGCCTGCACGCGCTGGGCCTGTTCCAGGTGCTGACGGCGCGCGATCCGGCACTGCAACACCTGATCGATGGAGCGGCCTGAAACGGACAAGGCCCGGACATGCCGGGCCTTGGCGTCATTGCAGGGGCAGAAACGACTTAATCCCCTCCGTCCCCTTTTTCGTTCAGTTGTTGCCCGGCGCGAACACCAGCGTACGGCGGGTGGTCACCGGCGCGCTGACCGGCTCGAAGCGCCATCGCTTGACCGCGTTCAGGGCTTCACGGTCGAACACGCGTCCCGGCGTCGCGCGCAGCACGCGAGCGTTCACCACCGAGCCGTCAGTGCCGACGGTGATCTCCACCAGCACTTCGCCGGAGGTTCCCGAACGCAGCGCTTCGCCCGGATAGCGCGGCGCCGGTGTGCTGACCGGGCGCAGGGTGGGCGCTGCCGGTGCGGCGGCCTGGCGTGCGGCGCTGGCCTGCTGGGCGGCAGCCTGCTGCTGCTTCTGCTCGGCCTCGCGGCGGGCGGCGGCCTGGCGCTCGGCTTCCTGGCGCTCGTTGTCGCGGCGCGCGGCATCCTGCTGCGCGGCAATCTGCTTGGCGGCGTCGGCTTCCTTGGCGCGCTGCTCGCTCAGGCGCTGCTGCTCGGTCTGCTGCTTGCTGCGGTCCTCGGCGTCCTTCTTGGCCTTCTCGGCTTCCGCTTCGGTGCGCTTGGCTGCGTTCTGCACGCCCTTGGCCAGGCCGTCCTTCAGGCGCGGCAGGGCCGGCGCGGATGCATCCACCTTCTCGATCAGTGCCACCAGGCGCTGCGCTTCGGTGTAGTCCTCGCGGCCCAGGTGTTGCTCGGCGGCGATCAGGGTGTACGGCAGCAGGTCGGTCAGTGCGCTCTTCACCGAGGCGTCGTCCGGCGTCTTGTCACGCAGGGCGAGGTAGTACTCGATGGCGTTGTCGCCGGCCGGTGCATACATGCGGTTCTCGCGCAGCGCCTGGCTGGCCGACTCGCGCAGCTGCTCGGTGCCCATGGACTGCACCTTGGCAGCAACCGCCGGTGCGGCGGGCGCGGCAGCGGCAGGCGCCGTGACGGCAGCAGGCGCTGCGGATTCTTCCTTGCCCGAGCAGGCGGCCAGTGCCAGTGCCAGGGCAACCGGCAGCCACCGGCGCGCGGCGGTGATCGTTGAGACGTGCGACATCCTGCTCCCCTCTAGAAGACGACGTGACGTAAATCATTGATACGCATGGCCGGGACCTGCGGTCCGGGCGCGGCAGGGTGACGTTTCCCGACGCCACCGCCGGCAACGGCGAGGGTGCAATCTAGCATCCCGGCCACCGCCGCGCACAAGGGACGGTGGCCGGAATGGGGCAGCGGCGGTCAAGCCGCTGGCGGCGGCGACCTCAGTGGTCGTGTGCCTTGTCGTGCGACTTGCTGTGGCTGTTGGACATCAGCTTGTCGGTCCAGGCGATGCCGATCGCCGACAGGATGAACACGCAATGGATGATGGTCTGCCACAGCACGCCATCCTGGGTCAGCATCGAGCAGCGGGCGACACCGATGTTGGCAGCGGCCACGCTCATCTGCTCCGGCGTGCACAGCGGGATGCCGCCAAGCGCACCGCTGGCGATGAAGGTCTTCAGCAGGTGGATCGAGGAGATGCCGATGATCGCCATCGCCAGCTTCACCTTCAGCACGCTGGCATTGACGTGGCTCAGCCATTCCGGCTGGTCCGGGTGGCCTTCCAGGCGCAGGCGCGAGACGAAGGTCTCGTAGCCGCCGACGATCACCATCACCAGCAGGTTGGAGATCATCACCACGTCGATCAGGCCCAGCACGATCAGCATGATCTGCTGCTCGCCCATCGACACCGAGTGCGAGATCAGGTGCCACAGTTCCTTGCCGAACAGGAACACGTAGACGCACTGCGCCACGATCAGGCCCAGGTACAGCGGCAGCTGCAGCCAGCGCGAGGCGAAGATCAGCGTGGACAAGGGGGAGAGCGGCGGGCGGTTTGCACTCATGCGAGGGATGCTGCGTTGCGGGGGAGAGGCGAGGTTACCGGCCCGCCATGACGGTGCCAACCCAACTCACGCACTAGACTTCAGGTTCCTTTCCGCACCCCGAGCCGCCGCCATGATCGACCTGTATTACTGGCCCACCCCGAACGGCCACAAAGTGACCCTGCTGCTGGAAGAAACCGGCCTGGAATACCGCATCCACCCGGTCAACATCGGCTCGGGCGACCAGTTCAAGCCGGAATTCCTGGCGATCTCGCCGAACAACAAGATGCCGGCCATCGTCGACCAGGCCCCGGCCGATGGCGGTGCTCCCCAGAGCGTGTTCGAGTCCGGCGCGATCCTGCTGTACCTGGCCGAGAAGACCGGCCGCTTCCTGCCCAGCGATCCCCGCGGCCGCGTCACCACCCTGGAGTGGCTGTTCTGGCAGATGGCCGGCCTGGGCCCGATGAGCGGCCAGATGGGCCACTTCAACGTATACGCGCCTGAAAAGATGCCGTATGCCATCGAGCGCTATGACAACGAAGTGCGCCGCCTGCATGGGGTGATGGACAAGCGCCTGGCCCAGCACGCCTTCCTGGCCGGCGACGAGTACACCATCGCCGACATGGCCAGCTACCCGTGGATCGGCGCCTACGACAAGCTGCCGGTGGATTTCACCGCGTTCCCGAACCTCAAGCGCTGGCATGAAGCCATTGCCGCACGCCCGGCCACCCAGCGGGCCTATGCCCTGCGCCAGCAGGTGAACCCCAACGCCGGCAAGCCGCTCAGCGACGAAGAGCGCAAGCACCTGTTCGGCCAGCGCTGACCGCCTCGGGGTCGGATCCCTTTGCAGCGCGAAGGGCTCTGACCCCAGCACCAGGCCATGGGCAGAAGGTCATGCTGCCTTCCCGCACGGGCTTGGTTAGGATGGGGGACGACCGCTCCGCGTCCATCGCGGGGGCGGACCTGCCGTTTGCCGGGATCCTCCATGCGCCACCTGTTCGCTTCGCTCGCCCTCATGCTCGCCACCAGTACCGCCGCCCACGCTGAAAAGCTGACCCTGGAAGCCATCACCGGCCCGTTGCCGTTGTCCGGCCCAACCCTGATGAAGCCGAAGGTGGCGCCCGACGGTTCGCAGGTCAGCTTCCTGCGCGGCAAGGACAGCGACCGCAACCAGCTGGACCTGTGGACCTACGACATCGACAGTGGCCAGACCCGGTTGCTGGTTGATTCCAAGGTGGTGCTGCCCGGCACCGAGACCCTCAGCGACGAGGAGAAGGCCCGCCGCGAGCGCCAGCGCATCGCCGCGATGACCGGCATCGTCGATTACCAGTGGTCGCCGGACGCGCAGCGCCTGCTGTTCCCGCTGGGCGGCGAGCTGTACCTGTACGACCTCAAGCAGCAGGGCCAGGCGGCGGTGCGCCAGCTGACCCATGGTGAAGGCTTCGCCACCGACGCCAAGCTGTCGCCCAAGGGCGGCTTCGTCAGCTTCATCCGCGGCCGCAACCTGTGGGTGATCGACCTGGCCAGCGGCAGGCAGCTGCAGCTGACCCGCGACGGCAGCACCACCATCGGCAACGGCGTTGCCGAGTTCGTCGCCGACGAGGAAATGGATCGCCACACCGGTTACTGGTGGGCGCCGGACGATTCGGCGATTGCCTTTGCCCGCATCGACGAATCGCCGGTACCGGTGCAGAAGCGCTACGAGGTCTATGCCGACCGCACCGACGTGATCGAGCAGCGTTACCCGGCCGCCGGCGATGCCAACGTGCGCGTGCAGCTGGGCGTGATCGCACCGGCCGCCGATGCGCAGCCGCGCTGGGTCGACCTCGGCAAGGAACAGGACATCTACCTGGCCCGCGTGGACTGGCGCGATGCGCAGCACCTGAGCTTCCAGCGCCAGTCGCGTGACCAGAAGCAGCTGGACCTGGTGGAAGTGGCACTCGATTCCAACCGCCAGCGCGTGCTCGCCCACGAGACCAGCCCGACCTGGGTGCCGCTGCACAACAGCCTGCGCTTCCTCGATGACGGCAGCGTGCTGTGGTCGTCCGAACGCACCGGCTTCCAGCACCTGTACCGCATCGACAGCAAGGGCAAGGCCACCGCGCTGACCCACGGCAACTGGCCGGTGGATGAGCTGCTGGCGGTCGATGAAAAGGCTGGCAAGGCCTACTTCCGCGCCGGCATCGAGACCTCGCGCGAAAGCCAGATCTACGCGGTGTCGCTGCAGGGCGGTGAGCCGCAGCGCCTGTCGAAGGCGCCGGGCATGCACAGCGCCAGCTTCGCCCGCAACGCCAGCGTCTACGTGGACAGCTGGTCCAACAGCACCACGCCGCCGCAGATCGAACTGTTCCGCGCCAATGGCGAGAAGATCGCCACCCTGCTCGAGAACGACCTGGCCGATCCCAAGCATCCGTATGCGCGCTACCGCGATGCGCAGCGCCCGGTGGAGTTCGGCACGTTGATGGCTGCCGACGGCAAGACCCCGCTGAACTACAGCCTGATCAAGCCGGCCGGCTTCGATCCGTCCAAGCGCTACCCGGTGGCGGTGTACGTCTATGGTGGCCCGGCCAGCCAGACCGTCACCGACAGCTGGCCCGGCCGTGGCGACCACCTGTTCAACCAGTACCTGGCCCAGCAGGGCTACGTGGTGTTCTCGCTGGACAACCGTGGCACCCCGCGCCGTGGCCGCGACTTCGGTGGTGCGCTGTATGGCAAGCAGGGCACGGTGGAAGTGACCGACCAGCTGCGCGGCGTGGCCTGGCTGAAGCAGCAGCCATGGGTGGACCCGGCGCGCATCGGCGTGCAGGGCTGGTCCAACGGCGGCTACATGACCCTGATGCTGCTGGCCAAGGCTTCGAACCAGTACGCCTGTGGCGTGGCCGGTGCGCCGGTGACCGACTGGGGCCTGTACGACAGCCATTACACCGAACGCTACATGGACCTGCCGGCGCGCAATGAAGCGGGTTACCGCGAAGCGCGCGTGCTGACCCATATCGATGGCCTGCGCTCGCCGCTGCTGCTGATCCACGGCATGGCTGACGACAACGTGTTGTTCACCAATTCGACCAGCCTGATGAGCGCGTTGCAGAAGCGTGCACAGCCGTTCGAGCTGATGACCTACCCGGGTGCCAAGCATGGCCTGTCCGGCGCCGATGCCCTGCATCGCTACCGCGTGGCCGAAGCCTTCCTGGGACGTTGCCTCAAGCCCTGATCCAGAAACGGGAAGGAGCCCGCCGATGACCCTGCCACCGCCGATTCCCGCCCATGACCCGGCATCCGCCGGTTGGTGGTGCCGCCACTGGCGCTGGGCGATGCCGTTGATGGTGGTGCTGGTGCTGGGTGGTGCAGGGGGTGTGGTGACCTGGAGCGTGCTGCGCTGGAGCGAGGCGGCACGCGAGAGCCCGCCGATGCGCGAGGCGCTGCGGCGGGCGGGCTGCAGTATTGAACTGGTGGAAGCGTTCGGTGAGCCGTTGAACATCGAGTCGATGCCGCTGGGCAGCATGCAGACTGCGATCAACGGCCAGCGTGATGTCGGCCTGACCGTAGCCCTCGAAGGACCGCATGCGCACGGGCGGTTGTTCGTGCAGGGTACCCGTCGCGATGACGTGTGGGACTACCCGGTGATGTACGTGTTGGGCGAGGACAAGCAGACCTTCGACCTGACGGCGCTGGATGACGACGAGGCCGCGCAGGAGTGTGAGCTGAAGGCCTGCCGTGATCGCGGCGAATGCCCGCTGACCGCCGTGCTCTGACCTCCGAGCGCAGGCGACTGCGGGACGTCGACTGGGTAGAGTCGACTGTCAGTCGACTGCTCTTCGATCAGACAGCGAAAAACCCCGCGCTGCGCGCGATGGTCGACTGACAATCGACTCTACTCCCGCCAGGTTTCCGCGGAGCCCGGCTGCACAACCAGCCCGCCATGACTTCCCACCGATTGTCGCCATCGCCGTGAGCGCGTAGGGTGCGGGCAACCCTTTGCTGGAGTGTCCCATGAAGCCGATTGCGCTCGCCGTTGCCCTGGCCCTGACTGCCGCACCGCTGCTGTCCGCACCACCGGCGCTGGCGGCACCCTCCGCCAAGGCCGCCACCCCGGCCAGCCCGGCCTGGGTCGCCCGCAGCAATGCGCTGGCGCAGATTCTGCTGGACGCCCAGGGCCCGTTCCAGCCGGAGGAAACCGGCTTCTTCGGCGTGCCCGGCTACGACGACAAGGTGGCCGATCTCGGCCCGGACAACGGCAAGCGCTACCGCGCTGCCATGGCCAAGGCACGCGACGAACTGAAGGCAAAGCTGGCCGTCGAGAAGGATCCCAATGTCCGCCAGGACCTGGAGATCATGATCCACGCCGCCAGCCAGAACATCGAAGGCAGCGAGCTCAACGAGAAGTACCTGCTGCCGTGGAGCGATGCGCCGCAGACCGTGTTCAGCGGCCTCAACCTGCTGCTGTCCGACCAGGTGCCGGTCGAGCGCCGGGCCAAGGCGGTCGACCGCCTCAAGGCCTATGCCGGCCTGCAGCCGGGCGGCACCGCCTTCACCACGCTGGCGCGCCAGCGCTACGAGGAACGGCTGAAGGACAGCAGCCTGTTGCAGCCGACGAAGATTGAAGTGCAGCAGTCGCTGGACAACGTCGAGACCTACATCACCGGTATCGAGTCGCTGCTGAAGAAGTACCAGATTGCCGGCGCCGATGAAGCAATGAAGGCGCTGGCCGGGCAGATGAAGGACTACGCCGCCTGGACCCGCAAGGAGGTACTGCCGAAGGCACGTGCCGACGCACGCCTGCCGGCGCCGTTGTACGCCTACCAGCTCAAGCAGGTCGGCATCGACATCGACCCGAAGCTGCTGATGCAGCGCGCGCAGCTGGAGTTCATGGAAACCCGCTCGGCGATGCAGCAGCTGGCACCGCTGGTGGTGAAGGACAAGGGGCTGAAGGTGGCCGACCCGAGCGATCCGGTGGCGGTGATCCGCGCGCTGAAGGCCGACAAGATCGCCGACGACCATCTGGAAGGTCACTATCGCAAGGTGATCGATGCGATCGATCCGCTGATCCGCGAGCACGCCATCGTCGACGTGCCCAAGCGCGCCATGCAGATGCGCCTGGGCTCGGCCGCCGAGAGTGCGGCCAGCCCGGCTCCGCACTTCCTGCCGGCCCCGCTGGTCAACAACACCGGGCAGCAGGGCACCTTCGTGCTGCCGCTGGGCAACCCGGCAGCGGGCCCGGGCGCGCAGTACGACGACTTCAACTTCGGTGCGGCAGCATGGACGCTGAGCGCGCATGAAGGCCGCCCCGGCCACGAGCTGCAGTTCACCGCGATGGTCGAGCGTGGTGTGTCGCTGGCACGCACCATGTTCGCGTTCAATTCGGTGAACGTGGAAGGCTGGGCGCTGTACGCCGAAGCCGAGATGGTGCCGTACGAGCCGTTGGACGGGCAGATGATCGCCCTGCAGTTCCGCCTGCTGCGCGCCGCGCGCGCGATGCTCGACCCGATGCTCAACCTCGGCCTGACCGACCGTGCCAACGGCGAGCGCGTGCTGATGGAGCAGGTCGGCCTGTCCAAGGCGATGGCCACCCAGGAACTGGACCGCTACATGGTGCGGATGCCGGGCCAGGCCGGTAGCTACTTCTACGGCTACACCCGCATCCTGGAACTGCGCATGCAGACGGAACTGGCGCTGGGTGCGAAGTTCGACCGCCTGGCGTTCAACAACTTCCTGCTCGACCAGGGCCTGCTGCCGCCGGACCAGCTGGCCGACGCGGTGAACAAGGTATTCGTGCCGAAGTACAAGCGCTGAACACCCTCCGGTAGTGCCGGCCGCTGGCCGGCAACCGGTGTTGGTAGATGCCGACCTTGGTCGGCGCTGTGGGTTCGTGCCAACCAAGGTTGGCACCCACCAGAGCGATGTGTTGGCTGTTGCAGGGATGTGCCGGCCAGCGGCCGGCACTACCCCGGTGACGCTGCTGCGTCACCGCTGCGGGGTAATCACCTGTGTCGGCAACCGCGCCGGCGGTGCCGGATTCGGCACCCAGATCGCGACGCCCGCGGCGCGCTTCTGCGTGGTCGGAATCCCGATGCCGACGCCACCACCGACGTGCGAGCCGAACGTGCCCGCGCCCACCGACATGCCTACCGGCGAACCGCTGCTGCCCACGCCCATCAGCACCACGCCGTTGGCGCCCAGCGCTGCGGCTTCACGCTTCAGGCGGGCCACGGCGGCGTCGGTCTGGCCCTGGGTGCCGAAGCCGACGGCGGAAGACGATTCCAGCTGGGCGATTTCCTGGGAGCCGGCCGGTGGCGTCGAATAGATCTGCACCAGCGCCGGATCGATCGGTGCGCGCGCGCGGCCCAGCATCACCTTGGAGGTGCTGGCACAGCCGGCGGCGACCAGCAGCGTGGCCGCCAACGCGGCCCAACGGATGTTCATGGCACTTCCCCTGCAGGACTGGTTGCGATGATCGGCGGGCCACTCTGAATCGGCGCCAACACCCGGGCCGGGGCACGCACGACAGCACGCTAGCACGGGCCGGGTGACAGCCCCGCCAATGGCAGTAGGCGGCGGCAACGGGAACGATTATGGTGGGGCCAGGAACCAACTGCGGGAGAGCGGCATGGGTGTGATCAGTCTGTTGTGGGGCGTATTGGCGCTGTTGTGGATGATCCTGGCGTTGATTCCGCTGCTGGGCTGGGGCAACTGGTTCCTGATCCCGTTCGCCGCGGTCGGTGCGGTGATCGCCGCGCTGGGCATCCTGTTCACCCACCCGAGCAAGCGTGGTCGGGCGTGGGCCGGATTGGTCCTGAACGGTATCGTGGTGGTGGTCGGCATCCTGCGTCTTGGCCTGGGCGGCGGCGTGGTCTGAGCCCGGTCCCGGGTGCGACAGGGCGTCGCAGGCACACGGCCGATGGCCGGGCGGGGGCGTACAATGAATGGCTGCGCGAGCCCCCCGCGTGCCTGTGAATCCGCGCCCCGCGCGGCTGCCCCATGATCATCCGACCCCGTCCCCACGGCTGGCAACTTCTGTACATCCTGCGCGGTTCGATCGTCAAAGCGATCGCGCCGAAGGTGCTGGCCATCCTGATCCTGTCCATCGCCGTGGCTGCGGTGGTCGAACTGGCGCCCCCCACCGGCATCGAACGCGTGTCGGTGACCCCGTTCACCCTGCTTGGCCTGGTGCTGTCGATCTTCCTCAGCTTCCGCAACAGCGCCTGCTACGACCGCTGGTGGGAAGGACGCAAGCTGTGGGGCCAGCTGGTCTACGAATCGCGTTCGCTGGCGCGCCAGGTAAACCTGCTGCTGGCCGACGACGCGGGCCGTCGTCGTCGCGTCGCCTACCTCACCACCGCGTTCGCCCATGCGCTGGCGGCGCGACTGCGTGGTCGCATCGTCGCCCTGGCAGCACTGCCGTGGCTGGACAAGCGCCAGCGCGAACAGCTGGGCCAGCGCGAGAACGTGCCCGATGCACTGCTGGCGATGATCGCGGCCGAACTGGCGCATGCGCTGCGCGCCGGCCAGCTCGAGCCCATCCTCTACACCCAGCTGGAAGAGCGCCTGCACGCGATGTCGTCGATCCAGGCCGGCTGCGAGCGCATCCTCACCACGCCGCTGCCGTTCGCCTACACCCTGCTGCTGCACCGCTGCGCGTGGATGTTCTGCGTGCTGCTGCCGTTCGGCCTGGCCAGTTCGCTGGGCTGGGGCACGCCGGTGCTGTCGGCGGTGCTGGCCTATGCCTTCTTCGGCCTGGACCAGCTGGGCGAAGAAATGGAAGACCCGTTCGGCCTGGAGCCGAACGACCTGCCGCTGGACGCGCTGGTGCGCACGATCGAGATCGACCAGCTCGATGCGCTCGGCGAACGCCCGTTGCCCGAACCCCTGCTGCCGCAGGGCTACCTGTTGCAATAGCCACTCTTCGGAGCCTGCCATGTCCCATCCGCTTTACCGCCCGCGCCGCATGCGCCACGACGAGTTCTCGCGTCGCCTGATGCGCGAGAACACGCTGACCACCGATGACCTGATCTACCCGGTGTTCGTGCACGAACTGGCCGGCCGCACCGCAGTGCCGTCGATGCCGGGCGTGGAGCGGCTGTCGATCGAAGAACTGCTGAAGGTGGCCGAAGAGGCGCTGGAGCTGGGCATTCCGGTAATCGACCTGTTCCCGGTGATCGACCCGTCGCTGAAATCGCTGGATGCATCGGCGGCGTGGGCCGAGGACGGCCTGGCGCAACGCGCGATCCGCGCGCTGAAGTCGCGCTTCCCGGAACTGGGGGTGATGACCGATGTGGCGCTGGACCCGTACACCACCCACGGCCAGGACGGCATCATCGACGACAAGGGCTATGTACTGAACGACATCACTGTCGAAGCGCTGGTCAAGCAGTCGGTGTCGCATGCCGAAGCCGGCGTCGACATCGTTTCGCCGTCGGACATGATGGATGGCCGCATCGGCGCGATCCGCCGTGCGCTGGATGCCGACAACCACGTCAACGTGCGCATCATGGCTTACTCGGCCAAGTACGCCTCGGCGTTCTACGGTCCGTTCCGTGATGCGGTGGGCAGCGCGGCCAGCCTCGGCAAGGCCGACAAGAAGACCTACCAGATGGACCCGGCCAACGGCGACGAGGCCCTGCGCGAGATCGCGTTGGACCTGGAAGAAGGCGCCGACATGGTGATGGTCAAGCCGGGCATGCCGTACCTGGACCTGGTGCGCCGGGTGAAGGAGAAATTCGGTGTGCCGACCTTCGCCTATCAGGTGAGTGGCGAGTACGCGATGATGAAGGCCGCCTTCGCCAACGGCTGGCTGGACGAGCGCGCCTGCGTGCTGGAGTCGCTGCTGGGCTTCAAGCGGGCCGGTGCCGATGGCGTGCTGACCTATTTCGCGCCGCAGGTGGCGCGATGGCTGCGCGAGCGCTGACAATAGCGCCACGATAGACGGAGGACTGCGCGATGGGACCCGAACTGGGATGGATGCAATGGCTGATCTGGGGCACCGGCACGCTGGTGTTCGGCACCATCATCGTCGGTGTCTTCATCGCCGCCTGGCGCGCGGGCAAGCGTCCACCGGAGCAGCTCTCCGCCGCCCGCCACGTGGCCCGTGAGCAGGCCCTGCCGGACAGCGTGCAGGCCGAGCTGGCCGCGCTGAACCAGCGCAAGGACAATGGCCAGCTGAGCGAGATGGAGTACGAGCAGTTGCGCGCCAAGGTGTTGTCGCGCTGACGGGCAATGCCCGGGGTCGGATCCCTTTCCGCAGGAAAGGGCTCTGACCCCTGCGCGGGCGCCATCCACGCGCGGCGTGGATCTACCGCACGCACCCGGCCACCGCCGCCACCTTCGGCACCGCCAACCGGTACACGTCCACGCCACCGGCACGCGGTGCCCTGGCCGCGCTGCTGGCCACCATCATTTCGCCTGGCTTGGCGTTGTCGATCACCGGCGCGCCGGTCCAGCCGCCGGTCTGGTTGAACGACAGTCCCAACGGTTGCAGGGCCGCGCCACTCCACGCGCAGCCGCTGCTCCACACCTGTGCGGTCGTGCCGTTGCCGCGGCTGAACACCACTGCGCCATCGTTGCCCAGCCAGTCGCCGTCGGTCTCGTCATCGGCGCTGTTCAACGCTGTCAATGCGGTGGCCGGGCCGCGCATGCCCTGCGCATCCAGCGTCGCCACGAACAGGTTCCAGCCGGCGCCACGGCCCTGTTGGCGGGCAAACAGCAGCCGCGTGCCGTCCGCGCTCAGGGCCGGCCCGCGCTCTTCGTGGCGTCCACCGTCGCCGGCCATGGGGTGCGCCTTGCCCAGCCGGCCATCGGCTTCCACCGCAGCCCGGTACAGCGCCAGCGCGCCTTCGCGGCCGGCGGCGAACAACAGCCAGCGGCCGTCGCGGCTGAAGTAGGGATCGCGGGCCTCGCCGGCCACGCCTACCGGCAGGGCCTGCGCCTGCTGCCAGCGGCCATCGACCACGCGCGCCTCCCACAGGCCCCAGCCGGCTTCGCCGCGGCGGGCGAAGACGATGCGCTGGCCGTCGGCACTGATCGTGGCGCGGCCCTCGTCGGCACGGGTCGAGACCACGCCCATGCCTTCGATGCCGTACTCGTTCAACGCCATCGCCACGGGGGCAGAGAGTAGACTGGCGGCAAGCACCAGCAGGGGCAGGGTGATGCGCATCATCCGGTTCCATGCACGAACAGAGCATCAGTCTAGCCAGCTTGAGGATTCCATGACCGACCGTTACGCCGTCTTCGGACACCCCGTTGCCCACTCGAAGTCGCCGCAGATCCACGCGACGTTCGGTCGCCAGGAAGGCATCGCGGTGGATTACCGCGCGATCGACCTGGCCCCGGAGGCGTTCCTGGCCGGCCTGGAGGCCTTCGCCGCCGACGGCGGTGTCGGCGCCAACGTCACCTCGCCGCACAAGGAGGCCGCGTTCTCGGTGTGCACCACCCTGACCGCACGCGCGCGCCGCGCCGGTTCGGTCAACACGCTGCTGCGCAAGGGCGACCGCTGGCATGGCGACACCACCGACGGCATCGGCCTGGTGCGTGACCTGACCGACCGCCATGGCCTGGACCTGCGTGGCCGCCGCATGTTGCTGATCGGTGCCGGTGGCTCCGCGCGCAGCGTCGCCCCGGCGCTGCTTGATGCCGGCATCACCGAGCTGGTGGTGGTCAACCGCACGCCGGAACGCGCCGATGAACTGATCGATGCGATGGGTGAGCCGGGTCGCGCGATCAGCCGCTACTGGGAAGACCTGCGTGATCTGGGTGACTTCGAACTGATCGTCAACGCCACCTCGGCCGGCCGCGACCGTGACGTCGAGTTCAAGCTGCCGCTGTCGCTGGTCAACTCGATGACCACCGCCGTCGACCTCAACTACGGCGAAGCGGCGATCGCCTTCCTGGCCTGGGCGCGCGCCGCAGAGTGCCGCAATACGGTCGATGGCCTGGGCATGCTGGTCGAGCAGGCCGCTGAGAGTTTCCTGCAGTGGCACGGTGTGCGCCCGCAGACCGACGAGGTCTACCAGTCGCTGCGCCAGGGCTCGGCCGTGCTGGCCGGCGAGGACTGATCGATGGACGGCACAACCCTGCTGGTCACGGTGCTGAGCATGGTGGGCGTGCGCCTGCCGGTGCTGATCGCGCTGTGCGTGGGCCTGGTCTGGGTGGTCGGCGCACCGCGCGATGCCACCCGCACCGGTGCCTTGGTCGGCCTGCTGCTGTTGCTGCTGGCCAGCCTCGGCGGCATGGCGGCGGGCATCCTGCCGATGTGGATGGTCCGCAGCGGTGATTTCAGTGCCGTGTCGAGCTTGAGTGCCATCCTCGGCGTGCTGCATTTCGCGCTGGCGATGGTCGAGGCGATCGGTGTGGTGCTGGTGGTGTGGGCGCTGGTGCGCCTGCTGCGTACCCGTACGCTCCCGGCCGCCTGACCGGTCGCGCCGGGCCATGCCCGGCGTATCTGCCCCTGGGATGGTCCGGCCATTGGACCGGGACCGCCAGCGGGCGTCGTCGCTGGCCCGTTCAGGGTCCCAGCGGCGGTGAATGCGGCCGGCCATGCGACAATGCCCGGCCTGATCCAGCTACGGTAATTCCCGGCGTGACCGAAACCGTCGCCGCTCCGCGCACCCTCGATGACACCTTGAAGGACGCGATCCGCAAGGCGTACACGACGCTGCAGGCCAATACCCCCGGCTTTTCCACCCGTCGCTCGCAGAGCCAGATGATCGGCGTGGTGTCGCGTGCGCTGTCGAAAAGCGGTGGCGTCGGCGTGGTCGAGGCGCCCACCGGCGTCGGCAAGAGCCTGGGCTACCTCACCGCAGGCGTGCCGATCGCATTGGCCAGCAAGAAGAAGCTGGTGATCAGCACCGGCACCGTGGCGCTGCAGTCGCAGCTGGTCGAGCGCGATATCCCGAATTTCCTGAAAGCCACCGGCCTGGAGGCGACCGTGGCGCTGGCCAAGGGCCGTACCCGCTACCTGTGCACGCGCAATGCCGCCGAGGCGCAGGGCGAGGGCTCGCAGGGCGGCATGTTCGAGGATGACGCGCCGCTGTTCGACCGGCCGCTGGCGCCGATCGAAATGGACATCGCCAAGCGCCTGACCGACGCCTTCACCAGCGGCAGCTGGGATGGCGATATCGACAACGCACCGGAGACCATCAGCCCCGGCCTGCGCAGCCGCATCACCACGCCGGCTTCGGGTTGCGCCGGGCGCCGTTGTGCGTACTCGGCACAGTGCGCGGTGCTGCGTTCGCGCAACACCGTGCGTGACGCGCAGATCGTGGTCACCAATCACGCGCTGCTGCTGTCGGCGCTGTCGATCGGCGACAGCGACAACGGCCAGCCGTTGATCGCACCGCCGTCGGACATGCTGCTGGTGCTGGACGAAGGCCATCACATCGGCAACGTGGCGATCGACCAGGGCGCGGCCAGCCTGGCGCTGGACGAGATGGCCAAGCGTACCGGCCGCCTGCAGATCCTGATCGCCGGCGCCTACCGCGCGGTCGACAAGGATCGCCTTGGCAACCTGCTGCCGAACGAAGCGATCGAGGTGGCCAGCAACGTGGCCAAGCAGCTGCGCGCGTTCCGCGATCATATCGAGCGGGTGTGGATGCCGGCGCCGGCGGACGAAGAGCCGATGTGGCGCGCGGCCAATGGGCGACTGCCCGAGGCCTGGCGCGAGCCGATCGAGGCGTTGGCTGACGATACCCGCAGCCTCTACAACTGGGCGCACGCCGCCACCGCGCAGGTGGCCAAGGGCAAGCCGGACGATGCCGCGCGCGAGCGCCTGCAGCGCAACCTGGGCATGGCGCTGGAAATGATCGAGCAGCAGTACAACCTGTGGCAGGCCTGGCGTCGCGAAGACAAGGACGGTGCGCCGCCGATGGCGCGCTGGGTCACCGCCACCCGCGACGGCGACCTGGTGCTGCACGGCTCGCCGGTTTCGGCCGCGCACGTGCTGCGCAAGCTGCTGTGGGATGAAGTGGACTCGGTGGTGATGACCTCGGCGACGCTGACCGGCGGCGGCGATTTCCAGTCGCTGGCGATCGACAACGGCATTCCGGAAGAGGCCGAGATGGTCTCGCTGTCGTCACCGTTCGACCTGCCCAACCAGGCCGAACTGATCGTGCCGAAATTCCCGGTCACTCCGGACGACCGCGAAGGCCATCCGCGCGAAGTGGCGCGCTATCTCGACACCGAGCTGGACTGGGCCAAAGGCTCGATGGTGCTGTTCACCTCGCGCTGGAAGATGGAGAAGGTGGCCGGGCTGATGTCGGCCGCGCGCCGCAAGCAGGTGCTGGTGCAGGGCGAGATGTCCAAGACCCGCCTGATCGACGAGCACCTGCGCCGCGTGGCCGCAGGCGAGGGTTCGGTGCTGTTCGGACTGAACTCGTTCGGCGAAGGCCTCGACCTGCCCGGTGAAGCCTGCACCACGGTGGTGATCACCCAGGTGCCATTCGCGGTGCCGACCGATCCGCAGACCGCCACCCTCAGCGAATGGTTCGAGGGGCGTGGGCTGAATGCCTTCAACCTGATCGCCATTCCGCATGCGTTGCGCACGCTGACCCAGTTCGCAGGCCGCCTGATCCGCACTTCCACCGACACCGGCCGCGTGATCATCCTCGATTCGCGGCTGCTGACTCGCCGCTACGGCAAGCGCATCATCGACGCGCTGCCGCCGTTCAAGCGTGTGATCGGCTGACCGGTAGTGCCGGCCGCTGGCCGGCAAAATGGGGACGGAGGGAATTAAGTCGTTTTAGCCACAAACGACTTAATTCCCTCCGTCCCCTTTTTTGCGAGCACTGTACAGATGCCGGCCAGGGGCCGGCACTACCGCACGGGCTGACGATCGGACAGCGGCGCTTGATGGTTACCGGGTGCCTGTTTCAGGCGTCCGGCAGCCTGGTCCATAGGCCTCCGTGTATGGTTTGCCGAAGCAGCGCAGTAGCCCATCAAGCACATCCAGGTTCGGTGGCCACGGCATCTGCACCTGCTGCCCGCCCTCGGTGGTGAAGTGGTAGCGGCCGTCCCTGATGTTCTCCGCCATCGCGGTGGGCGTCGGTATTGCGACCAGCCTCGCACGAGCCTTCTCCAGGGCGCTGCGGTCCTGGCGCAGGAACGCGACCATGCCGTCCACGTAGGCATTCCAGTAACCCGGGTCGCCCGCGTTCACGGGTTTGTGGCTGCGTTCCATCAGCGTG
Organism: Stenotrophomonas sp. a6; assembly: GCF_030913325.1. Classification (NCBI taxonomy): domain Bacteria; kingdom Pseudomonadati; phylum Pseudomonadota; class Gammaproteobacteria; order Lysobacterales; family Lysobacteraceae; genus Stenotrophomonas; species Stenotrophomonas sp. a6. The sequence continues at coordinate 4,254,088 of NZ_CP133161.1, read as the reverse complement.
ATCGCCTGCGCGGTCTGCCCCAGCTCCGCGCGCAGCTGGCCCTCATGCCAGGTGATGATGACGTTGCCTTCTGCCTTGGGCAGAGCGCCATAGGCGGACAGCAGGTCGGCCGCTTCGCGGGTACAGCCACGGTCGGCCAGCGGGCGCCAGCCACCTGCCAGGTCCTGATCGAATCGACCAGGTTCCATCGCCAGCATCGCTGCACGGTCGTAGCTGCAGTCGGGGGCTTTGGGCGGCTCCGCAGACGCGCCCATGGCAGCGGCCAGCGCAAAGGAAAGCAACATCATCTCAACCTCCGTGTTGGTGACTCCCTGGACCACCATAACGGATCAGGATGGGTAGCGCCGGCCGCTGGCCGGCAACCTCATTGATGTGGGGCGTCGCAGTACAGATGCCGGCCAGCGGCCGGCACTACCGTATGGCGGTCAATCGCCCAGAAGCGCGGTGTTGCGTACGGCACCCTTGTCGGCGCTGGTGGCGAGCAGTGCATAAGCCTTCAGCGCGCTGGTGACCTTGCGTGGGCGCGGTGCGCGCGGCTTCCAACCACGCGCATCGGCGTCGCTGCGGCGCTGGGCCAGCACGGCCTCGTCCAGCAGCAGGTCGATACGGCGGGCAGGGATGTCGATGCGGATGCGGTCGCCATCTTCCACCAGGCCGATGACACCCCCGCTGGCGGCTTCCGGCGAGACATGGCCGATCGACAGGCCCGAGGTGCCGCCGGAGAAGCGGCCATCGGTGAGCAGTGCGCACTGCTTGCCCAGCCCCTTCGACTTCAGATAGCTGGTCGGGTACAGCATTTCCTGCATGCCGGGGCCGCCCTTCGGGCCTTCGTAGCGGATCACCACCACCTCGCCCGGCTGCACTTCGTCGGCGAGGATGCCGGCGACGGCGGCGTCCTGGCTTTCATAGACGCGCGCGGGGCCTTCGAACACATGGATCGACTCATCCACGCCGGCGGTCTTCACCACGCAGCCATCCACGGCCAGGTTGCCGCGCAGCACGGCCAGCCCGCCTTCCAGCGAATACGCATGCTGCAGCGAGCGGATGCAGCCCTCGGCGCGGTCTACGTCCAGCGTCGGCCAGCGCGTGGCCTGGCTGAAGGCCTCCTGGGTGGGAATGCCGGCAGGGCCGGCCTTGAAGAAGGTGTGCAGGGTGTCGTTGTCACTGCGCACCACGTCCCAGCGTTCCAGTGCTTCGGCCAGGCTGGCGCTGTGCACGGTCGGCACCGTGGTTTCGAGCAGGCCGGCGCGGTCCAGTTCACCGAGGATGCCGAACACACCGCCGGCGCGGTGCACGTCCTCGATGTGGTACTTCGGTGTGTTCGGCGCCACCTTGCACAGCTGCGGCACGCGCCGCGACAGCGCGTCGATGTGGGTCAGGTCGAAGTCGACCTCCGCTTCCTGCGCTGCGGCCAGCAGGTGCAGGATGGTGTTGGTGGAGCCGCCCATGGCGATGTCCAGGGTCATCGCATTGGCAAACGCCGCCTGGGTGGCGATGCCGCGCGGCAGCGCGCTCGGGTCTTCGCCGCCATACCAGCGATGGCAGAGTTCGACGATCAGGCGGCCGGCGCGGCGGAACAGCGCCTCACGGTCGGCATGGGTGGCCAGCGTGGTGCCGTTGCCCGGCAGCGACAGGCCCAGTGCTTCGGTCAGGCAGTTCATCGAGTTGGCGGTGAACATGCCCGAGCAGGAGCCGCAGGTGGGGCAGGCGCTGCGTTCGAACGCGGCCACCTTCTCGTCGGAAGCGCTGTCATCGGCAGCCACCACCATCGCATCGACCAGGTCCAGCTTGTGCTCGGACAGCTTGGTCTTGCCCGCTTCCATCGGTCCGCCGGAAACGAACACCACCGGGATGTTGAGGCGCAGCGCTGCCATCAGCATGCCGGGGGTGATCTTGTCGCAGTTGCTGATGCACACCAGCGCGTCGGCACAGTGCGCGTTGACCATGTACTCCACGGCGTCGGCGATGATCTCGCGGCTGGGCAGCGAATACAGCATGCCGTCGTGGCCCATCGCGATGCCGTCGTCCACGGCGATGGTGTTGAATTCCTTGGCGACGCCGCCGACCTGCTCGATCTCGCGCGCGACCAGCTGGCCGAGGTCCTTCAGGTGCACGTGGCCGGGCACGAACTGGGTGAAGGAGTTGGCGATGGCGATGATCGGCTTGTGGAAGTCGCCGTCCTTCATGCCGGTGGCACGCCACAGGGCGCGGGCGCCGGCCATGTTGCGGCCGGCGGTGGAGGTGCGGGAACGGTATTCGGGCATGGCTGGCGGAACGGGCGGGCCGTACGACGTGGGGGTCAGCCGATCATGGCCAATTTTTTCGGTTGCTGCTGCAACCACCGGGGAGAGAGCGGCAGGGCTGCGCCCTGCACCCGGGGTAGTGCCGGCCGCTGGCCGGCAACCTCAACAGCAACAGCTGGGCTATCCGTGGGATGGCGGGGTGGGTCCGGCTGCGGGGGACGGCGCAAGTACGTCCATGTAGCCTCGGTCGCGCCATCCATGGCGCTCACGCCCCCGCAACCGGACCCACCCCGCCTTCGACAGTTTCCTGCGATCTGACGGGGTCGGATCCCGTTGCTGCGCGACGGGCTCTGACCCCCGATTCCTGATTGGAGCGACGAAAATGAAAGTCCGTTCATCTTTCGGACTTTGCCGATTCCGGTTGCTGGTCCGGATTTGGCATCATTGGGGCATTGATCCGTCGACAGGGCATGAGGCCATGAAACGTTCCCGCACCACCGCGCTGCTGCTGATGAGCGCCGCGCCGCTGCTGTTCACCGCCTGCCAGAAGGAGCCGGAGGTGAAGGTGCAGGAAGGCCTGTACACCTCGGTCGAGGCCTGCACCGAGGCCACCGGCGATCCGTCGTCGTGCCGCAATGCCTTCGCCGAAGCGCAGAAGCAGGCCGCCGATGCGGCGCCGAAGTACGCCAGCAGGGAAGCCTGCGAGAAGGATTACAAGCCGGAGCAGTGCGTGCAGCAGCACACCTCGGCCGGTACCTCGTTCATCGGCCCGATGATGATGGGCTTCTTCATGTCGCAGATGCTGAGCAACCGCGGAGGCCTGGCACCGCAGGCACCGGCGTCGGCGCCGGCCTACCAGGACAAGAACGCGGGTTGGGCGCGCCCGGCACCGGGTGGCACCGGTGGCCTGAACACCGCCAGCGGCATCGGCGCGGGCAAGGCCGGCCTGGCCCCGGTCACCAGCGAACCGAACCGTGCGGTCACTGCCAGCCGTGGTGGCTTCGGCAACACCAGCGCGCGCCGCAGCAGCAGCGGCAGCTACGGCGGCTGATCGACCCATGCAGCGCATCCGGATTGCCGAGCGTGCCCAATGGCGGGCGCGCGCGGAAGAGGCGGGTTTCCGCTTCCACACCATCGACGGCCAGCCGTACTGGGACGAAAGCGCGTACTACGCGTTCACCCTGCGCCAGATCGAGCAGGACATCGAAGACCCCAGCGCCGAGCTGCACCAGATGGCGCTGGACCTGGTCGGCGATGTCATCGCCAGCGAACGATTGATGGACCAGCTGGCGATTCCGCCGCATTACCGCGACTGGATCGCCGACAGCTGGCGCCAGCGCCAGCCGCATCTGTACGGTCGCCTGGACCTGGCCTACGACGGTACTGGCCCGGCCAAGCTGTACGAACTGAACTACGACACGCCGACCTCGCTGTTCGAGGCCAGCTTCTTCCAATGGCAGTGGCTGGAAGACCAGCGCAACGCCGGTCGCCTGCCGCAGCACGCCGACCAGTTCAACGCGATCCACGAAGCGCTGGTCGAGCGTTTCGGCGAACTGGCCACGCAGCTGCCACCGCCGCTGTATTTCAGCGCGGTGGGCAGTTCCGAAGAAGACCGCGGCACCGTCGACTACCTGCGCGACTGCGCCTCGCAGGCCGGCCTGCATGGCCAGGCCATCGCCATCGAGGACATCGGCCTGTCCGAGGACGGCCGCTTCACCGCGCTGGACGATTCGGTGATCGGCACGCTGTTCAAGCTGTACCCGCTGGAAGACCTGATGGCCGAGGAATTCGGCCGCGCGCTGCCCGGCTCGGGCGTGCAGCTGCTGGAGCCGGCGTGGAAGGCGGTGTTGAGCAACAAGGGCATCCTGCCGCTGCTGTGGCAGCGCAACGTGGGCCATCCGAACCTGCTGGAAGCGCATTTCGATGACGGCAGCACGCTGGCGTCGGGCTGGGTGCGCAAGCCGCTGTTCTCGCGCGAAGGCGCGAACATCGAGATGCATCTGGCCGATGGCAGCACCCAGCGCAGCGACGGTCCCTACGATGGCCCGGCGATCATCCAGCGCGCCCATCCGCTCACCCGCTTCGAAGGCGGCTATCCGCTGATCGGCAGCTGGGTGGTGGGTGACCACGCCTGCGGCATCGGCATCCGCGAAGACGACAGCGCGATCACCCGTGACAGTGCGCGCTTCGTGCCGCATGCGATCGTTGACGAGGCGCCGACGCGGATCTACGTCTGATGGCGGTGCGGCGTTGGCCTGGCCGGCATGGGCGTTCTTCGCCCGTGCCTGGCCGGCACTTCGATGACGGGCGCAGCCTGCAGGCCTTCGCGGACCGTGTCGCGGTGCGTTGCCATCGCTGCGACACCCCCGGCTGGGTGGTCGCCAGCTGGGAACCTTACCGGTGGACCGCGCGATTCCGCTGCACCGGCTGCAGTTCTGCACTGGACAGTGGTGACTGGGTCGGTGCGGTCTACATGCTGGGCCGCCAACCTTGTGGATTCTGTGGGCATCAGTGGCTGCACGTGCGTCGTCGGGTTCCCGCTGGCGTTCCTGCACCGGCGTCCTTCGCTGCTCGATGCGCGCAATGTGATCGTAGTACCGATGTTTCGGTCTCGGTGCGTCCGTTGCGTGATGCCGAGCCTGCCGATCCGCACTTCGGATTGCCGCTGTGCCTGGTCGAACAGACCCGCGCAGGCCTGCTCTGGGCCTATAACGCTGAACATCTGCACGCATTGCACGAGTACGCCAGCGCGACATTGCGCGAAAGCCGCGGCCATCACCGATCCATGTTCTCGCGCCTGCCGCAGTGGATGAAGCTGGCCCGCAATCGGGTGTTGCTGCAGCGCGCGGTGGAGCGATTGCAGCGGCGATTGCTGCAGGGGTAGTGCCGGCCGCTGGCCGGCAACCGTTGCTGGTAGATGCCGACCCTGGTCGGCGCTGTGGGTTTCGTGCCAACCAAGGTTGGCACCTACCAGAGCGATGTGTCGGTAGTGCCGGCCGCTGGCCGGCAACCGCTCCCGGTATCAGAGCAACCCTTCGCGCTTCACCGCCAGATAGCGCTCCACCAGTGCACCGGGCAGGGCGTCGGCGGTCACGTCCAGCACCATCACCTTCTCGCTGCGCAGCGCTTCATGCGCTTTCGCGCGCTGCTGCAGGTACAGCGCCGCGGCGCCGGCCTGTGCCGCGTCCTCCAGCGACTGCACCTCTTCATCGAGGACAGCATCCAGTTCGCGCTCGCGCAGGCTGGCCACGCACACCAGGTGGCGTTTCTGCAGCAGGCGCACCGCCGCCAGCAGATCCTCGATGTCTTCGTCGCGCACGTTGCTGACCAGCATCACCAGCGCGCGCCGGCGCTGGCGCAGCGACACTTCGGTGGCGGCGGCCAGGTAGTCGGTGGCCACCGCGCGCGGCTGCAGATCGTAGCTGGCACGCAGCAGGTGCTCGACCGTGCCCATGCCACGCTGCGGTGCCACCCAGCGGCGCTCGCCACCGGTGGCGAACAGGCCGGCAGCATCGCCCTGGCGCAGCGCCAGGTAGGCCACCACCAGAGAGGCGTTCAATGCATGATCGAAGTGCGAGAGCCCGCCTTCGCTGGCCAGCATGCGGCGGCCACTGTCGAGCATCAGCAGCAGCTGCTGGTTCTTCTCGTCCTGGTACTCGCGCGAGACCAGCTTGCGCGCACGCGCGGTGGCCTTCCAGTCCAGCTGGCGCAGGCTGTCGCCGATGCGGTACTCGCGCATCTGGTGGAAGTCGGTGCCTTCACCACGGCGGCGCTTCACGTGTGCGCCGACCAGCCGCGAGGCCTGGTCGGCACTGAACAGGGCGAAGCGAGTGAGCGGTACGAAGTTCGGATAGACCCGCACGTCCAGCACGGGAGGCAGCGTGCGTTGCTGCCACCACAGCCGCCATGGCGAGCGCATGCGCAGGTGCACGCCGTCGAAGCGGAAGCGCCCGCGCTGCAGCGGCTGCAGGTGGTAGTGCAGGGTGGACGCGCTGCCGGGCTTCAGGCGCACGCGCTGCGGCAGCGACTCCAGCGGCCAGCCGCCGGGGACCAGGTCGAACACCTGCACCGTCATCGATGCGTCCGCCTGCAGCCGCAGCGCGGCCTCGCGGCGCACGCCCAGTGCCAGCGCTTCGGGCAGCTCACGCTGGATCTGCGGCGATGGACGCCGCGTCTGCCGCCACAGATCCATCAACGCTGGCACGGCAATCGCCACCGCCGCCAGCGCCCAGCTCCAGCGCGGCAGCAGGCCGCCCAGCACCAGGCCACCCAGGGCGGCCCAGGCCAGCAGCAGCGCCAGCAGCAGCGGGGCCGGCCTCATCGGCGCGGTGCTTCCACCTTGGCCAGCAGTGCACCCAGCACGTCGTCGGCGTCCTGGCCTTCGATCTGCAGTTCCGGTGCCAGCGCGATGCGATGGCGCAGCGCGGGGCGCGCGATGTCGCGCACGTCGTCGGGGGTGACGAAGTCACGGCCGGCCAACACCGCCTGCGCGCGCGAGGCACGTACCAGCGCGATGCTGCCACGCGGGCCAGCGCCGACCGCGATACCCGGCCACTGCCTCGTGGCCGCCACAATCCGCACCGCGTAGTCGATCACTTCGTCATCGACGGTGATCGCCGCCGTGGCACGTTGCAGTTCCAGCAGTTCGCCGGCACCGAGCACGCGCGGCACCTGGCTCAGGTCGAAATCGCTGGCGGCGCGGCCGCTGGTGATCGCGGTCACCATGCGCTTCTCGTCCTCCAGCTGCGGGTAGTCGATCAGCACCTTCAGCAGGAAGCGGTCCAGCTGTGCTTCGGGCAGCGGGTAGGTGCCTTCCTGCTCCAGCGGGTTCTGCGTGGCCAGCGCCATGAACGGCGGCGCCAGGGTGAAGGCCTTGCCTTCGATGGTCACCTGGCCTTCCTGCATCACTTCCAGCAGCGCCGACTGGGTCTTGGCCGGTGCGCGGTTGATCTCGTCGGCCAGCAGCAGGTTGGTGAACACCGGGCCGCGACGGATCTTGAAGCTCTCGCTCTTCGGGTCGTACACCGCGTGGCCACTGACGTCGCTGGGCATCAGGTCGGGGGTGAACTGCACGCGGCCGTAATCCAGTTCCAGGGCCTGTGCCAGCGCGCGCACCAGCAGGGTCTTGCCCAGCCCGGGCACGCCCTCGATCAGCACGTGGCCACCGGCCAGCAGGGCCACCAGGATCTGGTCCAGCACATCAGCCTGGCCGATGAAGGCGTGGCCGACGGCATCGCGGATGGCATCGACGCGTTCGATCAGGCGGGCGTTGGCGGCCGCCGGCAGCTCGGGGACTTCGGTCATAGCAGGGATCTCATCTGGAGCAGCAAGCGGATGCGCTCGCGCAGGGCGGAGGAATCGTGCGGCGGAGGGGGCGTGAGCGCGCTGGCAACGCGGCCCTGCGGCCACTTCAGCAGCTCGGCGATGGCCTGATCACGCGGCGCGCCATCGAGTGCGGCGGCAACCGGTGCGCGCAGGCGCAGGCGGTGCAGGAACAGGGCGAGTACGGCCTCGTACAGGCGCGCGCCGTGGCCGAAACGCAGCAGCAGTTCACCACTGGCGCGCACGTGCTCCAGCAGCGAACGGCGTTCCAGAACCGGCGACGGCAGCAGGCTGCCGAAGCGCTGCGAGCGGCCCCACAGCCAACCCAGCAGGGCCAGCAGCAACGGTGCCCACAGCGGCCAGCCCTGATAGAACATGCGCGACCACAGCGACGGCGGGCGGCTGGCATAGACCAGCCAGACCGCACCCTTGCCGTAGTTCGGATCGAGCAGGTAGCGGGTCAGGTCGCGATGCGACGCGTCGTGCAGGCCGTCGCTGGCCTTGCCCCCTGCGGAGGCCAGGCGCGCCGCCGGTGAGTCCACCTCGCTGCGCATGAACTCCATGTCGGCCAGCACGCTCACCTTGCCCTGGCCATGGCGCAGGCGCGCGAACACCAGGTCGCGATCCGTGCCCCAGCGACGTTCGGCCTGCGCACTGGCGGCAAAACCCAGGGTGAAGCGACGGCCACCGCAGAATTCGACGTGGCCAGGATCGTCGTCGACATGGAACGGCTGGCAGTCGCTGCGCTGGAACAGGCTGTCCACGCCCAGCCGGTCCAGCAAGGGGCCCTGCGTGCTGCCGGCATCGTCCTCGGCCGGCGGCGGTGTACGTACCAGCAGGTGGCCGCCACCGTCGACCCAGTCCAGCAGCGCGCTGGCAACGGGCGGCGGCAGTTCGCTGCTGTCCTGCAGCAGCACCACCGTATCGTTCGGCCCCAGTGCCATCTGCTGCAGTTCCAGCCGTGGCCGCGAGTGCACGTCAATGCCATCGGCGCGCAGGGCCTGGCCGAGTACGTACAGCGGGTTGTAGGCGGCTTCGCCCTGTGGCGGCAGCCGGATCGTCTCGGTCACCCGTTCGTGCGTGCGCAGGTAGAGGATGGTCAGCGGTACACCGAACAGCACCAATGCACCGAGCAGCAGCGACCAGAACAGGCGCGGACTCATGCCTGCCACCCGTACTGCTGGCGCAGGGTATCGGCCAATGCATCGAAATCGGCGCGGCTGGGCAGGCGGCCACCGTAGGCGGCGTACTGCCACATGCGCACGATGCGCGCGAACAGGTCACGATCGGTGGCATCAGGCATGCGCCGCGACGCGCGCAGGCATTGCGCTTCGGTGGCACCGGGTGGAAGCGCGATACCGCTGCGCTCGCCCACCGTGCGCACACTGGCGCGGTACAGCAGGGCCAGCGCCTGCCGCGGCCGGCCCTGGTCCCAGAGCAGGCCAGCCTGGGTGGCCACGTCCGGCGGCAGCACCACCGGCAACTCCACCTGTTTCTCCAGCACCTCCGGTGCAGCGTCGGCCTTGCGCCGGCCACTGCCACGCAGCCATGGCAGCCACAGCCGCGCGGTCAGCAGCAGCACCAGCAGCAGGATGCCGAGCAGGCCCCACAGGCCCCATTCGGCCAGCCGTGCCAGCCAGGCGATGCCGTCCCTGCGCGCTTTGCGTTCACCTTTGCTGTTGGTGTCACGCTGCAGCTGCTTGTCTTCCTTCTTTTTTTCCTCGGCCTGCTCGATCGGCTTCCAGCGGGTGACCTCGCGGGTCGGGCGCTGCAGCGGGTCCTCATAGGCGCGGTTAACCGCTTGACGGAAACCGGCGGTGTCCACCGGCGTGCCACCGAAGATGGTGGCCGGCGTGTTGGCCGGGTCGATGGTCGGTTCATCGTCGTCGTCTTCGGCGGCGATGTCACTGGCGTTGGGCTTGCCCATTGCGCGCCCGGGCTCGGCATCTGCGTCCTGCGCATGCACCGGGGCGGAGACCAGCGGCAGTGCCAGGCACAGCAGCAGCGCCAGCGTCGATGCCGCCGGCAGCAGGCGATCGCGCAGGCGGCGCAGGGCGATTTCGACGTCCCAGGCTTCCATCTGCGTACGCCGGTTCAAGTACAGGCCAAAGCCCGCACCGACGAAGAACGGGCCGATCAGCGCCGAGGCCAGCCAGCAGGCCAGATTGAAACCGAAGCGTGCCCATGCCGGCGTGTCCTTGCCGATCATGTCCCACGCCGCACGCCAGGATTCGGACATCAGGTCCAGTGGCATGAACATGAACACTGCACCGATGGCGCCGGACACCAGCACCGCTTCGAACGCCATGCAGGTCACGGTCAGCACTGTCGCCGCACCTGCGGCGCCGGCAGCCACCGCACGGCGGCGTGGACCGCGCTGGCCCGGTGCGTTGCCTTCCAGCAGGTTCACCGGCAGGCACAGGCTGCGCAGCACGCTGAAGCGACGCCAGCCCAGGTAGCCCCAGGAACCAGTGTTGCCCCAGTGGCGCTGCGCACGCAGGGCCGAAAGTGTGCTGACCGGTTCGCCGAAGATGCCGCGTGACAGCACATACAGCGGCGCACGCTCGAACAGTGGCTTGCACCACCACATCGCCAGCCAGGCCCAGCCGAAGGCATCCAGCCACCATCCCAGCGCGTTGAAGATCACGAACAACGGAGCACTGGCCAGCAGCCAGCTGCCCCACACGGCGCGCGCATGGCGGCGGGCGAGGGCACTGCCCAGCTCCATCGCTTCCCAGCCGCTGCGTGCACGCAGCACCACGTCCAGACGGTCAATGCGCATGGCCGCCTCCACGCCCGCCACGCCACAGCCACAGCAGCACGCCGGCCCAGAGCACTCCGGCGACGCCGAACTTGGTCGATGCGGGGACTTCGGCGATCGACGACCAGAACGCTTCGATGAAGGCTGCGACCAGCAGCATGAACGCCACGCCCAGGCACAGCCGCGCACCGATACGGCCACCGTCGACCAGCGCGTCCAGGCGGCTGCGCCGGCCCGGTGCCAGCAGCTTCATGCCCAGCTGCAGGCCGGCACCGCCGGCGATCACGATCGCGGTCAGCTCGAACGCGCCATGGCCGGCCACGAAGCGCCAGAATGGTCCACCGTGTCCGATGTGCTGCAGGTGGCCGGCCACTGCGCCGATGGTGACGCCGTTGAACAGCAGCACCAGCAGCGTACCCAGCCCGGCCAGCAGGCCGCTGGCGAAGGTGCGCAGGGCAATGCTGATGTTGTTGAGGATGTAGTGGCCGAACATCATCCAGTCGGTACCGCTGTCGCGGCCCAGTCGTTCGGCGGCAGGGTCGTACATGCGCTCCATCGCGGCGATCTGGCGGTTGTCCATCAACGTGTGGATCAGGTCCGGGTAGACCTGTACAAGCACGAAGCAGGCGATTGCCGGCAGCGCGAACATCGCCAGCGCCACCCACATGCTGCGTGCCTGGCTGCGCACGAGCAGCGGGAAGTCGGCCACCAGGAATTCCAGCGCGGCGCGCCAGCGCGTCGGCCGTGTGCGGTACAGCACGCTGTGGCCCTGCTGCATCAGCTGCTGCAGGCGCTGGAGCAGCTGCGGGCTGTAACCGCGCTCGCGGGCCAGCGCCAGCTGCTGGCACAGGCGCCGGTAGCGCTGCGGGACGGCGGTATCGTCCAGTGCCAGGCCGCTGGCCTTGCGGCGCGCGCGGCGCGAGGCGCCGGCACGCAGTAGCAGCCACTGTTCCAGCTCCTGCCATTCCTGCTGGTAGCGGGCGACGAACTGTTCCTGTTTCATCGCCGCCCCAGCAGCCAGTTGGCCATGGCGTACAGGCGCAGCACGGCGACCTGGCCGTGGGTGCCGGTCAGGGGCTCGGCAATGCCGGCCAGCTCCTGCTGGCGTGCCGCCGACAGCCGTGGCGCGCGCTCGGCGAAGGCCATCAGCGCGGCCTGTTCCTCCGGCCGCAGTGGCTGCGGCGGGGCCAGCACGCTGTCGATGGTAGGTGGCGGCGGCAGGTACATCACAGGCGCGTGCACCACCACGGTGCCGGCCACCAGGTCGCCGAGGCGGCGGCCGTGCGGATCGAACAGGCTGCTGACCAGGCCCAGTGCATAGCCGAACGGCAGCATGTCCACCGTGCGCAGCAGGTTGCGGGTGATCGCCGCCATCCAGCCCACGGGCGCGCCATCGCGGGACAGCACGCGCAGGCCCAGCGCGCGCTTGCCCAGGGTACGGCCCCACAGCGCCTCGCACACGATCGGGTAGACCCAGTAGGCCAGGAACATCAGCACCAGGTTGAGGCCGGAGCCGAATTCGTCCAGCACCGCCAGCGGAATCGCCATCAGCACCAGTACCGCGATGCGCACGCCAAGATCGACCAGCCAGGCCATGGCCCGCGGCAGCGGTCCGGCTGCCGGCAACTGAAGCAGCACACCCTCCGGCGTCACCACCTCACGGTAGGTATCGAGCATCGGTGCGGCCATCAGCGCGGTGGCCTTCGTTGTGGGCGCCGGAGTCCTCTCCGGCTGGCAACCACAGGCATGGGGGTCTCGACAGGTCCTGGTCGGGCCCAGACTTTAGCAGAGCCGCGCGGCAGCGTTGGCTGCTCAGCCCCGGTATTCGTCCTTCAGCCGCACGTAGTGGTCGGCCGAATAGTGCAGTGACTCGATCTCCTTGTCGCTCAGCGTGCGTGCCGGCCGGGCCGGATTGCCGACCCACAGCTCGCCTTCGCCCACCAGCTTGCCGGGACCGATCACCGCGCCGGCACCGACGAAGCCGTGGCGTTCAACGCGGGCACCGTCGAGGATGCAGGCGCCCATGCCGATCAGGCTGTAATCGCCGATCGTGCAGGCGTGGATGATGCAGCCGTGGCCGACGGTCACGCCTTCGCCGATCAGGGTCGGGTAGCCGGCCTTGTTGTACGGGCTGTGGTGGCTGACGTGGATGATGGTGCCGTCCTGCACGTTGGTGCGTGCACCGATGCGTACGTAATTGACGTCACCGCGGATGACCGTGCCCGGCCACACCGACACGTCGTCGCCCAGTTCCACGTCGCCGATGATCGTGCACGACGGGTCGATGTACACGCGCTCGCCGAGGACGGGCATCTTGTCGCGGAAGGGGCGCAGCGGGTTCATCGGGGTCTCCGGAAATCAGGGCGTTCGCGACGATGATACCCGTGTGGTAGTGCCGGCCGCTGGCCGGCAACCGCGCGGCACGCCTGGATTTCCGTGGTTGCCGGCCAGCGGCCGGCACTACCAGAGGCAGGTGCGGCTCTTCACGCAGGCGCGTGCTCGGCCAGCATCTGCCGGAACAGCTCATCCAGCCACGCAGCATCACCTCGTCCGGCGGGCAGCTGTGGCGCCTGCGCAGTCCGGATGGCCAGTTCACGATCGATGTAGTCGCTGATCGCCGCAATGCGTGGCCCGGCGGCGACCTCGGCGCTGGCCCGCTTGACCGCCAGCAAGGCATCGATGACTTCACGCACCGCACCGTCTGGCAGCAGCCGGTCCAGCAGATCCTCGAAGGCCATCGGCGGGGGTGTCTGTTCGTGCTCTATCCACTGGCAGGCCAGCAGTGGGCGCAGCACGTACAGGTACTTCTTGGTGCGCACCGTTTCGCCACGCAGGTAGCCGCGATGGTTCGAGCGCGCCATGTTGAAGTAGTGCCACCAGGTGCCCAGCGGTGAATGGAACGCTTTCGCTGCTTCCCACAACTGTGACACCGCCGCCTGATCCTGCTGGTAGACGATCGGCGAGCGCAGCCACTCGATCAGGGTCGGATTGGATTTTGAAACCAGTCGCAGTGCCTTGCGCAGGTCCCAGCCGCTCACGTCGAGCTCATCGTCGATCGGCAGTTCGATCACATCGCGCTGCGCTTCGCCGGGACCGGTGCTCTCGTTGACGCTGAGATACCAAGGCTGGCGATGCACGTAGATGAAGCGCGCGTCGTAGTCGCTGTCGGGCGAGGAAAAGCCCCAGCCGCGGCTGCCCGACTCGCAGGCCAGCAGCACGCGTACGTCGTAGCGCTGTTCGATGTCAGCCAGGGTGGAAAGGATGGCGGCGCGCTTGTCCGGCGCGATCGGGTGGATGTCGTCCATGCAGTTGTGTTCGTAATGTCGAGCGTGCTCGACTGTAACGCAAGTGCGCACCGGTAGTGCCGGCCGCTGGCCGGCAAGCTCATGGGCGCACTTGGAATTCTGCGGTTGCAGGCCAGCGGCCGGCACTACCGGCTAGGGCTCGTAGCTGTAGCCCATGCCGTACACCGAACGGATCGGCTCGCCTTCCATGCCGGCGTCGGCCAGCTTGCGGCGCAGGTTGCGCACATGGCTGTCGACGGTGCGGTCGACCACCACGCGATGGTCCAGGTACAGCCGGTCGAGCAGTTCATCGCGCGCCCAGATCCGGCCTGGGGTGGCCAGCAGCGTGCGCAGCAGGCGGTACTCCACCGGCGTCAGATCCAGGCCCTTGCCGTTCCAGGTGGCGCGTGCGGCCGGCTCGTCGATGTGCAGGCCACCGTTGGCGCGCGCACCCGGGTCCGGGCGGTAGCGGCGCAGCACCGCCATCACCCGCGCGACCACTTCGCGCGGACTGAACGGCTTGCAGATGTAGTCGTCGGCGCCGATCTCCAGGCCCAGCAGGCGGTCGATCTCTTCCACCCGTGCGGTGACCATGATGACCGGTACATCGCTGCTGGCACGCAGTTCGCGGCACAGGTCCACGCCGTCGCGCTGCGGCAGCATCAGGTCCAGCAGCACCAGGTCGGGCTGGTAGCGCGCGAACGCGTCGATCACTTGGCCACCGTCGTCCACCCACTCGCTGGCCATGCCGGCGGCGGCCAGGTAGTCGCGCAGTACCGAGGCCAGGCGTGGCTCGTCCTCGACGATCAGGATCTTCGTGGACGTGGCGGGCGACGTGCTCATGCAGGCTCCGGCAGGGTGATGACCACGCGCAGCCCGCCCAGCGGCGAGGGCGCGGCGTGGATGACGCCGTGGTGGGCGAGGATGATGTTGTGGCTGATGGCCAGGCCCAGCCCGCTGCCGCCACTGGCGCGGTTGCGCGAACTTTCCACGCGGTAGAAGCGTTCGAACAGCAGTGCACACTTGTCGGGCGGAACGCCCGGCGCGGTGTCTTCCACGACCAGCTGCACGCCGGCAGGCACGCGCGCTGCCTGCACGCGTACGCGGCCACCGGCATGGGTGTAGCGCAGTGCGTTTTCCAGCAGGTTGGCCAGCACCTGCTGCAGGCGCCGCTCGTCACCGGACACCTGCAACGGCGTGGCGGGCAGGTCTTCTTCCAACGCCAGGCCTGCATTGGCGAAGCGCACGCGCATGCCATTGAGTTCGCTGCGCAGCAGCGCCACCAGGTCCAGTGGCGCGAAGCGGTACGCCAGGCCGCCGGACTGGGTCATCGACAGGTCGTGCAGGTCGTCGATCAGCTTGCCCAGCTGGCGGATCTCGCCCTGCAGGCCCACCAGGTTGGCCCGGTCCAGCGGACGGATGCCATCTTCGATCGCCTCCAGCTCGGCGCGCACCACGGCCAATGGCGTGCGCAGCTCATGCGAGATGTCGGCAATGAAGGCGCGGCGGTTGCGTTCGGTATCGTCCAGCGCCTGCGCCATCCGGTTGAAGTCGTTGACCAGCGCGTCCAGCTCATCGTCACTGGTGCGCTCGATGCGGGTGGCGTAGTCACCGGCGGCCAACCGGTGGGTGGCAGCGGCCAGCTTGGCAAGGCGCTGGCGCAGCGCACGCGATACCAGCCAGGCCAGCAGTACCGTCACCAGCAGTAGCGCGATGCCGATCACCCACCAGGCGCGCACCTGGGTGTTGTAGAAGTTCAGGTCGTTGGTGGCGATGACGGTCTGGAACGGCACCATGCCCAGCCAACCGACGGTCTGCCCGTCCACCTGCACCGCATGCGGCTCGTCATCGCTGGTGGCGTCGGGGTTGCCGGCCACGAAACGGTGCTGCGCGTCGAACAGGCCCAGGCGCGACGGCACGCCGGTCTGGTCGGACAGCGACGGCACCGGTCCTTCGTGCCCATGGGCCAGGTCCGGGCGCAGCAGCCGCGCCCAGCGGTCGCCATCACCGTGCAGATGCTCCCAGCCACCGTGCTCGCGGTACTCGCGCTGCAGGTGTGGCATCAGCCGCTGCATGCGCAGGTCGCCCTGGTCGTTGAGGTAGTCCAGGAAGCCGGTCTGGAAGGCCACGCGGCTGGCAATACCGTTCACTGCCAGCACCAGCAGGCAGGCGGTGAAGATCGCGAGGAAGGTCTTCGCGGTCAGGCCGAATTTGAGTTGGAACTTCGCCATCGCGAAGGCCATTAGCGGCGCATGCGGCGCCGAAAGCAAGCGTCAG
The DNA here is from genome assembly GCF_030913325.1 of Stenotrophomonas sp. a6. Classification (NCBI taxonomy): domain Bacteria; kingdom Pseudomonadati; phylum Pseudomonadota; class Gammaproteobacteria; order Lysobacterales; family Lysobacteraceae; genus Stenotrophomonas; species Stenotrophomonas sp. a6. The sequence goes on along the minus strand of NZ_CP133161.1, from coordinate 4,238,201 downwards.
CTGAGCCCGTCGCACAATCTCCATATTCTCTGCACAGTTTCACGGCAGCGTGCACGGGTCAACGCAAGGCCCCCACGCCCCCCATGTCCCTCCTGCGCCCGCTGTCCCGTTCCCCGCGTCCCCTGCTGTTGCCCCTGCTGCTGGCCCTGGCGGCCTGTTCGGCGGGCAGGACCGATGCCCCGGCCATGCCCGAAGTGGGCGTCATCATCGCCCGCGCGCAGCCGCTGGCACTCCAGCAGACCTTGCCCGGCCGTGCCGTGCCGTTCGAGATCTCCGAGGTGCGGCCGCAGATCGGCGGCCTGATCCGCCAGCGGTTGTTCACCGAAGGCCAGCAGGTCAAGGCAGGGCAGCTGCTGTACCAGGTCGACCCGGCACCGTACCAGGCGGCCTTCGATACCGCCCGCGGGCAGCTGGCGCAGGCCGAGGCCACCGTGTTGTCGGCACAGCCGAAGGCCGAGCGTACCCGTGCGCTGGTGAGCATGGATGCAGCCAGCAAGCAGGACGCCGACGATGCCACCTCGGCATTGAAGCAGGCGCAGGCCAACGTGATTGCCGCGCGCGCTGCATTGCAGGCTGCCCGCATCAACCTCGACTACACCCGGGTGACCGCCCCCATCGACGGTCGCATCGGCACCTCCAGCGCCACCGCCGGCGCGCTGGTCGCGGCCGGCCAGGATACGGCGCTGACCACCATCCAGCGGCTGGACCCGGTGTACCTGGATGTCACCCAGTCCAGCACGCAGATGCTGGCGCTGCGCAAGCAGCTCGATGCGGGCCTGGTGAAGGCCATCGATGGCAAGGCACAGGTAAAGGTGCTGCTGGAGGACGGCAGCACCTACGCGCATGAAGGCACGTTGGAGTTCGTCGGCAGCGCAGTGGATCCGGGCACCGGCAACGTGAAGCTGCGCGCGGTCATTCCGAACCCGGACGGCCTGCTATTGCCGGGCATGTACCTGAAGGCGGTGCTGCCGATGGCCACCGACGCGCGTGCCCTGCTGGTGCCGCAGAAGGCGGTGGTGCGCAACGAGCGCGGCGAACCGCTGCTGCGCCTGCTCGACGCCAAGGATCATGTGGTCGAGCGCCGCGTCAGCACCGGCCAGGTGGTCGGTAACCAGTGGCAGATCACCAGCGGCCTCAAGGCTGGCGAACGGGTGATCGTCAGCAACGGCAGCGCGGTATCGCTCGGTCAGCAGGTGAAAGCGGTGGCGGCCACGATGGCGCAGTTGGCGGCGATGCCGGCGGTCGATCCGAACGGCAACACCGACGAAAAGTCGCACTGAGGCCTGGCCCACATGGTTCGTTTCTTCATCGACCGGCCGATCTTCGCCTGGGTGATCGCCATCGCGGTCAGCCTGCTCGGCCTGCTCGCGATCCTGATCCTGCCGGTGGACCGCTACCCGCAGATCGCCCCGCCCACCATCACCATCCGCGCCACCTACACCGGCGCCTCGTCGCAGACCGTGGAAAACGCGGTCACCCAGGTCATCGAGCAGTCCCAGCAAAGCCTCGATCACCTGATGTACATGACCTCGACCAGTGCCTCCGACGGCTCGGCGCAGGTCAACCTGGTGTTCGCCACCGGTACCAATCCGGATACCGCGCAGGTGCAGGTGCAGAACCAGCTGCAGGCCGCCATGGCCACGCTGCCGCAGGCGGTGCAGCAGAACGGCCTGACCATCACCAAGTCCAGTGGTTCGATCTTCGAGGTGCTGTCGTTCACCAGCGAAGACGGCAGCATGGACAACTTCGATGTCGCCAACTTCATGGAAGCGCGCATCGATGACCAGATCAGCCGCGTCAGCGGTGTCGGCAACATCCAGCCGATCGGCCAGGAATACGCCATGCGCATCTGGCTGGATCCGGAGAAGATGCGCCAGTACGCGCTGATGCCCTCGGACATCGAGACCGCACTGCAGGCACAGAACACCGATGTCTCCGCCGGTGAGCTGGGTGGCCAGCCGGCGCTGAAGGGCCAGCAGCTCGACGCCACGGTAACCGCGCGCAGCCGCCTGCACACGCCCGAGCAGTTCGCGCAGGTGGTGCTCAAGGCCGATGCCAACGGCGGCGTGGTGCGTCTGGGCGACGTGGCGAAGATCGGCCTCGGGCCGGAAAGCTACGACAGCATCAGCACCTTCAATGGCAAGCCGTCGGCGTCGCTGGGCATTGAACTCAATGCCGGTGCCAACGCGATCGCCGTCTCCAAGGCCATCGATGCACGGCTTCAGCAGCTGCAGAAGTACTGGCCGCATGGCTACACCGCCCACGTGGCCTTCACCACCACGCCATTCGTGACCATTTCGCTGAAGGAAGTGGTGATCACCCTGATCGAAGCGATCATCCTGGTGGTGCTGGTGATGTACCTGTTCCTGCAGAACTGGCGCGCCACGCTGATCCCGACCATCGCGGTGCCGGTGGTGCTGCTGGGCACGTTCGGCGTGCTGGCTGCATTCGGGTATTCGATCAACACCCTGACCATGTTCGCACTGGTGCTGGCCATCGGCCTGCTGGTGGACGATGCCATCGTGGTGGTGGAGAACGTGGAGCGGGTGATGACCTTCGAAGGGCTGGCGCCGAAGCCGGCCACGCTGAAGGCGATGGGCCAGATCACCGGCGCGCTGGTCGGCATCGTGCTGGTGCTGACCGCGGTGTTCCTGCCGATGGCGTTCTTCAGCGGTGTAACCGGGGTGATCTATCGCCAGTTCTCGGTGACGATCGCCGCCGCGATGATCCTGTCGGTGCTGGTGGCGATGACCATCACCCCGGCACTGTGTGGCAGCATCCTGCACCAGATTCCCAAGGGCGGCCATCCGCATGGCGACCACGGTGGCGAGCCGAGCCTGCTGGGCAAGTTCTTCATCTGGTTCAACCACCGCTTCGAGCGCACCTCCAACGGCCTGCGTCACCGTGTGGATCGTTTCCTCGGCCGCCGCACGCTCGGCGTGCTGTTCTACCTGGTGCTGAGCGTGGCCACCGGCCTGTTGCTGTGGCACCTGCCGGGCGCGTTCCTGCCCGATGAAGACCAGGGCATGCTCAACGCGCTGGTGAAGCTGCCGGCCGGTTCCACGCTGGAGCAGACGCGGGCGGTGATGGATCGTCTGAGTGCCGTCGCGGTGAAGGACGACGGCGTGCTCTCGATCCAGGCCACCGCCGGTTTCAGTGTTACCGGCAGCGGCCAGAACGTCGGCCAGGCCTTCATCCGCCTGAAGGACTGGGATGACCGCAAGGACGACGCCGATACCATCGCCGCACGCTTGACGCGGGCGATGGCCAGCGTGCCCGATGCGCAGGTGTTCATCACCTCGCCACCGGCCATCCTCGGCCTCGGCGATGCGGGTGGCTTCACCCTGGAACTGCAGGACGAAGGCGGTGCCGGCCATGCCGCCGCCGTGGCCGCGCGCACCACGCTGCTGAAAGAAGCCGCCAAGGACCCGAAGCTGGTCAACGTGCGCTACGCCAGCCTGGAAGACGCGCCGGTATACGCGGTGAAGGTGGACGACGCCAAGGCGCAGGCGATGGGCGTGAACCCGCAGGACGTCAATGACACCTTGAACGCGGCGTTGGGCGGCGACTTCGTCAACAACTTCATCTACAAGGGCCGCATCAAGAAGGTGTTCATCCAGGGCACCGCCGAAGCACGCATGCAGCCGCAGGACATCGAGCGCTGGAGCGTGCGCAACCAGGCCGGGCAGATGGTGCCGCTGTCGTCGCTGATCAGCACGCATTGGACCAGTGCGCCGGCCGCACTGCAGCGCTACAACGGCATCTCGGCGATGGAAATCACCGGCCAGCCGGCACCGGGCGTCAGCTCCGGCGAGGCGATGGCCGAGATCGCGCGCCTGGCCGACACGCTGCCGGAAGGCTTCAGTCACGCCTGGTCGGACATGGCCTACCAGGAACAGCTGTCGGGCAACCAGGCGCCGATGCTGTACGCCATCTCGCTGCTGTTCGTGTTCCTGTGCCTGGCCGCGCTGTATGAAAGCTGGGCGGTGCCGTTCGCGGTGATGCTGGCGGTGCCGGTGGGCGTGTTCGGCGCCGTGCTGATGATGAACCTGCGTGGCCTCAACAACGACGTGTACTTCCAGGTCGGCCTGCTGACCACGATTGGTCTGGCAGCGAAGAACGGCATCCTGATCGTCGAGTTCGCGCGCATCCTCGAACAGCAGGGCAGGAGTACCCGCGACGCAATCCTGCAGGCGGTCTACCTGCGGCTGCGGCCGATCGTGATGACTTCGCTGGCGTTCCTGATGGGCGTGTTGCCGCTGGTATTTGCCACCGGCGCCGGTTCGGCTGCGCGCCGTTCGCTGGGCACGGGCGTGGCCGGCGGTACGGTGGCCTCGATGGTGCTGGGCATGTTCTTCGTGCCGTTGTTCTACCTGCTGGTGCGCCGCCTGTTCCCGGGCCGCGCGCCGGCCGACGCCACTGTCCCGGAGACAAGCCCATGAAGCCGATGCTGCTGCGCGCCCTGGCGGCCGCAACGATGACCGCCGTGCTGGGCGGCTGCGTGAGCATGGCCCCACACTACCAGCGTCCCGAGGCGCCGGTGCCGGCACAGTTCGGCAATGCCGGCACCGGCGAGGCTGAGCCGGCACTGGCGATGCCGGCCTGGCGCGAAGTGTTCCTGGAACCGCGCCTGCAGCAGGTCATCGCGCTGGCGCTGCAGAACAACCGCGACCTGCGCGTGGCGGTGCTGCAGGTGGAGAAGGAGCGCGCGCAGTACCGCATCCAGCGCGCGGCACTGCTGCCGTCGGTGGATGCCAGCGGCAGTGTCACCCGTTCGCGGGTGAGCGATGCCAACAGCGAGACCGGCGTCACCCAGCAGACCGAATCCGATGCCGTGCAGGTGGGTATCAGCAGCTGGGAGCTGGACCTGTTCGGGCGTATCCGCAGCCTGAAGAACGAGGCGCTGCAGAACTGGCTGGCCAGCGCCGAGAACCAGCGCGCCGCGCGCACCAGCCTGGTGGCTGAAGTGGCGACGGCCTGGCTGGCGCTGGCGGCCGACGAGCAGTCGCTGGCATTCACGCAACAAACGCTGGACAGCCAGCAGCAGACCCTTCAGCGCACCGAGGCCCGCCATGCACAGGGGCTGGCCTCGGGCCTGGACCTGTCGCAGGTGCAGACCAGCGTGGAAGCCGCGCGCGGGGCGCTGGCGAAGCTGCAGACCCAGCAGGCGCAGGATCGCGATGCATTGCAGCTGTTGGTGGGGGCACCGCTGGATCCGGCCCTGCTGCCAACCGCGCAGGCGCTGGATGGCAGCGTCGCATTGGCGCCGCTGCCCGCCAACCTGCCGTCCAGCGTGTTGCTGCAGCGCCCGGACGTGCTGTCCGCCGAGCATGCATTGCAGGCAGCCAACGCCGATATCGGTGCCGCGCGCGCCGCATTCTTCCCGACGCTGGCGTTGACCGCCAACTACGGCCACAGTTCCACCGCGTTGTCGACGCTGTTCTCGGCCGGCACCCGTGGCTGGTCGTTCGCGCCCAGCATCACCGCGCCGATTTTCCATGCCGGTGCACTGAAGGCCTCGCTGGATGCCTCGAAGATCGGCAAGGACATCGGCATCGCGCAGTACGAGAAGGCGATCCAGCAGGCCTTCAGTGAGGTGGCCGATGCGCTGGCCACGCGCGATCACCTGACCGCGCAGCTGGACGCGCAACGCGCGTTGGTGGCTGACAGCCAGCGCAGCTACACCTTGGCCGATGCTCGCTACCGCACTGGACTGGATGGCTACCTGCAGTCGTTGGATGCGCAGCGCAGCCTGTATGCCGCGCAGCAGGACCTGATCGCCCTGCAGCAGCAGGAGGCGGGCAACCGGGTGACGTTGTTCAAGGTGTTGGGTGGTGGCGCCGACGCGCGGTAACGCGCCCGCCAATGTGGGTGTGCCTTCCGCTCCGGTAGGTGCCGACCTTGGTCGGCACAAATGCATGCAGCATCGCGATCTGATGATTCGTGCCGACCAAGGTCGGCACCCACCAGAAGCAGGTGCGGCCGCTTATGCCACGCGGCCGCGGCGCGCCCGCTCCAGATGCACCAGCAGCAGCGAGATCGCTGCCGGGGTCATGCCCGGGATGCGCTGCGCCTGGCCGATGGTCTGCGGGCGCACGCGCTCCAGCTTCTGCAGCGCTTCGGCCGACAGCCCGCGTACCGTCGCATAATCGAAGGCTTCAGCGATCGGCGTGGCTTCGTGCCGCTGCTGGCGCTCGATTTCCTCGCGCTGGCGATCCAGGTAGCCGGCGTACTTCACGCCGATCTCCACCTGCTCGGCCACCTTGGCGTCGGCCACGGCCGGGCCCAGCGACGGCACCTGCATCAGCTGCGCGTAATCCAGCTCGGGGCGCTTGATCAGGTCCAGCACATTGGTTTCGCGGCTGACCGCCACGCCCAGCGTGTCCTGTACCTCGCGGCCCAGTGCATTGGCCGGCGTGGCCCACAGCGCACCCAGGCGCGCGCGCTCGGCGGCGACGGCGGCCTGCTTGGTTTCGAACGCGCTCCAGCGATGGTCATCCACCAGGCCCATTTCGCGGCCGGCGGGGGTCAGGCGCTGGTCGGCATTGTCCTCGCGCAGCTGCAGGCGGTATTCGGCGCGGCTGGTGAACATGCGGTAGGGCTCGTTGGTGCCGTGGGTGATCAGGTCATCCACCAGCACGCCCAGGTACGCCTCGTCGCGGCGCGGGCACCAGCCATCCAGTCCACGTACCTGGCGTGCGGCGTTGAGGCCGGCCAGCAGGCCCTGCGCGGCCGCTTCTTCATAGCCGGTGGTGCCGTTGATCTGGCCGGCGAAGAACAGGCCGTTGACCAGCTTGGTTTCCAGCGAGGCCTTCAGCCCGCGCGGATCGAAGAAGTCGTACTCGATCGCGTAGCCCGGGCGGGTGATGTGCGCGTTTTCGAAACCACGGATGCTGCGCACCATCTCCAGCTGCACATCGAACGGCAGCGAGGTGGAGATGCCGTTGGGATAGATCTCGACGATGCCCAGGCCTTCGGGTTCGACGAAGATCTGGTGGCTGGCCTTCTCGGCGAAGCGCACCACCTTGTCCTCGATGGACGGGCAGTAGCGCGGGCCGATGCCTTCGATCTGGCCGCTGTACAGCGGCGAGCGATGCAGCGCGTCGCGGATGATCTGGTGGGTCTGTTCGGTGGTGTGGGTGATCCAGCAGCTGACCTGCTGCGGATGCTCGTCCACCGAGCCGAGGAAGGACATCACCGGGCGCGGCGAATCACCGGGCTGCTCATCCATCACGCCGTAGTCCAGCGAGCGGCCGTCGATGCGCGGCGGCGTGCCGGTCTTCAGGCGGTCCACCTGGAACGGGCGCTCGCGCAGGCGCGCGGCCAGCGTGGTGGCCGGCGGGTCGCCCATGCGGCCGGCGGCGTACTGGGTGGGGCCCACATGGATCTTGCCGGCGAGGAAGGTACCGGCCGTCAGCACCACGGCCCCGGCGTCGAAACGCAGGCCGGTCTGGGTGATGACGCCGCGCACGGCGTCGCCTTCGATGACCAGATCGTCCACTGCGGCCTGGAACACGGTCAGGTTGGCCTGGCCTTCGACGATGGCGCGTATCGCCATGCGGTACAGGTTGCGATCAGCCTGGCAACGGGTGGCACGCACGGCCGGGCCCTTGGAGGCGTTCAACGTGCGCCACTGGATGCCGGCGCGGTCGGCGGCATGCGCCATCGCACCGCCCAGGGCGTCGATTTCCTTGACCAGGTGGCCCTTGCCGATGCCGCCGATGGCCGGGTTGCAGCTCATCGCGCCCACCGTTTCGATGTTGTGGGTCAGCAGCAGGGTGCGCACGCCGGTGCGGGCCGCGGCCAGCGCGGCTTCGGTGCCAGCGTGGCCACCGCCGATGACGATGACGTCGTAACGATGGAAGGACGGATTCATGGGGGCTGTTCAGCTGGGGGCGGGCGCGGCCGGGGGGCGGCGCCGGGGTGGCGATTTTAGCGCCATTCGGGGCCCGGACGTCGGCGCCGGCCCGTTGGCGGCGAAATCAGGCCTAAAGTTGGCAGGATTTTTGCAGATAACCCAATAGCACCCATCGTGGCTGGCGCCGCAGGCGCCCGTGACCGGAATTGGAACAGGGGCCGGTACAGGCGCACGGTGGGGGAGCAGAGGGCCGGCAGTCGGGGGACTGTCCGGCCCTGTTTTTTTGGGGTGCCGGGAAAGGCCCCGCCCACGCATGGCGTGGATCTACTGACGCTGGGGCTCTCGCCGGTTGGCGGCCCGGCAAAACAAACGGCCCCGCATTGCGGGGCCGTCTGCCTTCAGAGGTGCCGACATCCGACAGGGCCGGAACAGGGGGGATCCAGATGTTCCTGTCGGATATCGACGTAGAGCTTTTTGCGGCGGCCCGTGTCGTTTTTGTCACTTTGTGACGCGGGCCGTCACTGTCCGCGTAGATTGCGGCTTGGACCGTGTGAAATGCAAGACGGTTCAGCGCTCAACTGTGCGCTGCGTCGCACGATCCATGTTGCGCCAGGGGGAACCGTTCATCCTCGGCGCACTCGGTGCCGGTGCCGGACGGGCCTGGGGCGCCGGCGGCTGTGCGTTCGACTGCGGCGGGCGGCGCATCGAGTCCATGTTCCGCCACGGCGAACCACCGTTGTACGACGGTCGCGACGGCGGCGGCGGACGGTGCTCGCCACCATTGCCCGGACGCGGCGGCGGGCGGTGGTTGTGCGGCGGGCGGTAGATCGGGCGCGAGTAGTACGGGTTGCCATAGCCGCCGTAATAGCCGCCATAGCCACCGTAGTACGGGTAGCCGTAGTTGTAGGGATAGCCGGCCGGGTAGCGGTACTCCACCGACGGCGCGCCGTGGTAGTAGCCGCCACCGCGGCCACCGCCTACATAGTCGTAGGTGGTGCAGCCAGTCAGGCCCAACAACAGGCCACCGGCAAGCAACAGGCGCATTTTCATGGTGGGTCCCCCCAGAGGACGGATGTGCAGCCAGCTTCGTGCGCGGGCATTGAATCGGCCCTTAATTCGGCTGGCCAGGATGAATGGAGGCGTAGGCCTGCATGCTGGCATGACCTGTGCCCCGGTCGCCAGCGCGGGGGCATACGTTAATCTTGCGTCATGAGCGATTCACTGTTGCCCCGCGCCGATGATGTCCTGCTTGCTGCTGCGAGGATTGCCCCGCATGCCAGCGTGACCCCGGTGCTGCGCTCGCGCACCCTCGATGCAATGACCGGTGCGCAGTTGGCCTTCAAGGCCGAGCACCTGCAGCGTGGTGGCGCATTCAAGTTCCGTGGTGCCTGCAATGCGGTGTGGTCGCTGGATGCCGATCGCGCCAGTGCTGGTGTGGTGACCCATTCCTCCGGCAACCACGGCGCCGCGCTGGCCCTGGCCGCACGCACCCGGGGCATCCCCTGCCATGTGGTGGTGCCGGAGGGGGCGGTGGCCGCCAAACTGGCCAACATCGCCCGCCACGGCGCCACGCTCTGGCGCTGCCCGCCGACCATCGCCGACCGCGAGGCCACCTGCGCCAAGGTGCAGGCCGATACCGGCGCAACCCTGGTGCATCCCTATACGAACCCGGCGGTGATGGCCGGGCAGGGCACCGCGGCCCTGGAACTGCTGCACAGCGACGGCCCGTTCGACGCGCTGGTGGTGCCGGTGGGCGGCGGTGGCCTGGCCAGCGGTACCGCGCTGGCCCTGCAGCACGCCAGTCCGCAGACCCGGCTGATCCTGGCCGAGCCGGCCGGCGCCGATGACACCGCGCGCTCGCTGGCCATCGGCGAGCGCCAGGGCGCGTTCACCCCGGACACCATCTGCGATGGCCTGCGTACCCTGATTGGCGCGCCCAATTTCGAGTTGCTGCGCGCCGCCGGTGCCGAGGTGATCGTGGTCGATGACGCCGCGACGCTGGCGGCGATGCGCCTGCTGTGGGACGTGCTCAAGCAGGTGGTGGAGCCCTCTTCGGCCACCGTGCTGGCTGCGGTGCTGGCGCAGCCGCAGCGCTTCGCCGGCCTGCGCGTGGGCCTGGTGTTGTCCGGCGGCAACGTCGACCTGCCAGCGCTGCGCTGGGGGGCGGCGTGAGCCGCGGGCGGCACCGCGAACGCACCGGCCTGCTGGGCTGGTTGTGGCGGCTGTTCGTGCTGCTGGTGATCTGGCTGCTGGGCGTGACCGCCTGGATCGTCTGGGTGGGTGAACGCGACCAGGCCGCCAAGGCCGACGCCATCATCGTGCTGGGTGCGGCCGCCTATGACGCCAAGCCGTCACCGGTGTTCGAAGAACGCATCCGCCACGGGCTGGATCTGTATGAAGCACGCTATGCGCCGCTGCTGATCTTCACCGGTGGCTATGGCGGCACCGGTGCGCGCTTCTCCGAGTCGCAGGTGGCGCGGCGCTACGCGCTGAAGCATGGCGTGCCGGACGATGCGATCCTGATCGAAACCGCTTCGCGCAATACCGTGCAGAACCTGGTTGAAGCCAAGCGGCTGATGGACCAGCGCGGCCTGCACCGGGTGATCGTCGTCAGCGATCCGCTGCACATGGCGCGCGCGCTGCGCCTGAGCAAGGCGCTCGGCATCGATGCGCTGGCCTCGTCCACGCCCAGCACGCGCTTCCGCAGCTTCCACACCAGCTGGCGCTTCCTGGTGCAGGAAATCTATTTCTTCCACCGCGACCTGGTGCGCCCGCCGTTGAGTTCGCCGGCCAATACCTGAGGGCGGAAGCCTGCGTTGCGCACGGCGTCGCATTGGGTAGTGCCGGCCGCTGGCCGGCAGATGCCCCCCATGGAATCGTGAGGTTGCCGGCCAGCGGCCGGCACTACCAGACGATCAGGTCTGCTTGCGGCGGATTGGAATCGCCGACACCGCTCGGAATTGGCAGGTGCCAACCTTGGTTGGCACCATCTGTCAGATCGCGATGCTGCCGGCCAGCGGCCGGCACTACCGGACGATCAGGTCTGTTTGCGGCGGATTGGAATCGCCGACACCGCCCGAATTTGGTGGGTGCCGACCTTGGTCGGTACAACCTGTCAGATCGCGATGCTGCCTGCACTGTGCCGACCAAGGTCGGCACCCACCAGAGCGATTCGCGTATGGCGTCGCATTTGGTAGTGCTGGCCGCTGGCCGGCAGATGCCCATCATGGAATCGTGAGGTTGCCGGCCAGCGGCCGGCACTACCAGACGATCAGGTCTGCTTGCGGCGGATTGGAATGGCCGACACCGCTCGGAATTGGCAGGTGCCAACCTTGGTTGGCACCATCTGTCAGATCGCGATGCTGCCGGCACTGTGCCGACCAAGGTCGGCACCCACCAGAGCGATTCGCGTATGGCGTGGCATTTGGTAGTGCCGGCCGCTGGCCGGCAGATGGCCACCATGGAATCGTGAGGTTGCCGGCCAGCGGCCGGCACTACCAGACGATCAGGTCTGCTTGCGGCGGATCGGAATCGCCGACACCGCCCGAATTTTGTGGGTGCCGACCTTGGTCGATACAACCTGTCAGATCGCGATGCTGCCGGCACTGTGCCGACCAAGGTCGGCACCCACCAGAGCGATTCGCGTATGGCGTGGCATTTGGTAGTGCCGGCCGCTGGCCGGCAGATGGCCACCATGGAATCGTGAGGTTGCCGGCCAGCGGCCGGCACTACCAGACGATCAGGTCTGCTTGCGGCGGATCGGAATCGCCGACACCGGCACCGAGGCGACGTCATGCCCGCCTTCGCGGATCGGCGCGCCCGGGTCCGGTGCCCAGGCGTGGGCATAGATCACTTCCCAGCTGCTGGGCAGCTTGCCGTCGGCGCGCCGCATCGGCTCGTACGCCGCCGCCGCCGCCGCGAAACGGCCACGCCCGGTCAGTGTGTGGCGGCGGTCCACCCGCGCGTTGGTCGCACCCATCGCGCGCAGCTCGCGCATCAGCGAGGGCAGGTCGTCGTAGGTCAGGGTGAACAGATCGCGATCCAGCACCGGGTCGCGGAAGCCGGCCATCATCAGCGCGTCGCCGAACTGGGCGATCTGCGCGAAGCGGCTCACATGCGGACGATCATCGGCGGCGGCGAACGCTTCGTTGAGTTCCACCAGGGTTTCCGGGCCGAAGGTCGAGCACAGCAGCAGGCCACCGGGCTTGAGCACGCGACGGAATCCGGCGAACACCGCCGGCAGGTCGTCCACCCACTGCAGGCACAGGTTGCTGAAGATCACATCCACGCTGTTGTCGGCCAGCGGCAGCGCGGCGGCATCGCCGCACAGGCGCTGGAACGGCTTCCACCAGCCGGCCTGGCGCTTGGCCTGGTCCAGCATCGGCAGCGCCACATCCAGCGCGATCACCTGCGCCTTCGGCCAGCGCTTCTTCATCAACGCGCTGGCATGGCCGGTACCCGCGCCGATGTCCAGCACCACCTCGGGCTTGCGTGCCTCCAGGTAGTCCAGCGATTCGATCAGTCGCGACTGCACCTCGCGCTGCAGGGCGGCGGCGGCGTCGTAGCTGCTGGCGGCACGCGCGAACGCGCGGCGGACGTGGCGGGCATCGAAGTGGGACGGCATTGCGAAAGTCTCTTAGAACGTACCGGGGTAGGCGCCGCCGTCGATCAGCAGGTTCTGCCCGGTGAGGTAACCGGCCTGCGCACTGCACAGGAAGGCGCAGGCGGCGCCGAACTCGTCCGGCGTGCCGAAGCGGCCGGCGGGAATCTGCTGGCGGCGGCGCTCGGCCACTTCGCCAGCATCGCCGTCCTTGCCTGCACTGTGGGCGAAGTTGGCGCGCAGGCGGTCGGTGTCGAACTGGCCGGGCAGCAGGTTGTTGATGGTGACGTTGTGGGCCACGGTGCGGCGCGACAGGCCGGCGACGAAACCGGTCAGGCCGCTGCGCGCGCCGTTGGACAGCGCCAGGATGTCGATCGGGGCCTTCACCGCCGACGAGGTGATGTTGACGATGCGGCCGAAGCCACGCTCGATCATCGCGTCGACGGTGGCGCGGATCAGCGCGATCGGCGCCAGCATGTTGGCGTCCAGCGCGGCGATCCAGTCGTCGCGCTCGAAATTGCGGAAATCACCGGGCGGCGGACCACCGGCGTTGTTGACCAGGATGTCCACCTGCGGGCATGCGGCCAGTACTGCCGTGCGGCCGGCCTCGGTGGTGACATCGGCGGCGACCGCGCGCACCTCGGCAGAGCCGGGCAGGGCGCGCAGTGCTTCAGCGGCGGCCTGCAGCGCAGCATCACCACGGGCCACGATCACCACGTTGACGCCCTCGCGCACCAGCGCGCGCGCGCAGCCCAGGCCCAGCCCCTTGCTTGCGCCGCAGACCAGTGCCCAGCGGCCATTGATACCCAGATCCATGCGTCAATCCTGCGGAATTCGGAAGGCGCTCATTGTCCGCCATCGGCCGGTGACAGGCCGGCAACGAAGTGTTGCAGGACCGCGGCGACCTCGTCGGCATGGCCGAGGAAGGGCGCGTGGCCGCCGTGGGCGATGGTCAGCGCTTGCGCACCCGGGGCCAGTGCTGCGGCGGCCTGCATCGCCACCGGAGACACCAGCCGGTCACGCTGGCCGGCGATCCACAGACTGGGTTTGCCCAGCGTTGGCAGTGCCCCGCGCAGGTCAGTGCTCTCCAGCAGGCGCAGGCCTTCCAGCAGGGCGCGTTCGGTGGGCGCACCGCGCTCGACCAGGCGCTGGCGCAGGGTGCGCAGCTCATCGCGGGCGTGTGCCGAGCCCATTACGTCCAGCGCGAGGAAGCGTTCCAGCGTGCCGCTGAAGTCGGTCGCCAGCTCGCGGCCGAACTGCTCGAACACCGCCGGCTCCACCGCGTGCGGCCAGTCTTCGCCTCGCACGAAGCGCGGCGTGGCGGCGATCATCGCCAGCCCGCGCACCTTTGGCAGCGTGGCCGCCGCGTGCAATGCGAACAGGCCGCCCAGTGACCAGCCGCACCACACCGCCGGCGGCGTAGCCGCGGCAATGGCACCGACCACGAACGGCAGGCGCAGCGGCGTGGTGTCCTCGCGGCTGTGCCCATGGCCGGGCAGGTCGACCAGATGCAGGGTGAACTGGTCCGCAAGCCGCTGCACCAGCGGCGCGAACACGCCGCCCTGCAGGGCCCAACCGTGGATCAGCACCAGGTCCGGCCCACGGCCGGTGACGTCAATATGCATGGGCAACGACACGGAACTCAGGCAAAGACAGGCAGCGGCGGTGGCGCGGCTTCACGCACGGCCAGGGCCACGCGTTCGCGCGCGCTGGCGATGGCCTCGACCAGCCCCCGCACCTGTTCCGGCGTGTGCAGCGCAGACAGTGTCACCCGCAGGCGTGCCTTGCCTTCCGGCACGGTCGGCGGGCGGATCGCACCGACCAGCCAGCCGGCCTGTTCCAGCGCCGTGGACATGGCCACGGCGGTGTGGTCATCGCCGCACAGCAGCGGTTGGATCGGCGTGTCCGAAGCCATCAGGTCCAGCCCGTGGCGGCGTGCTTCGCTGCGGAACAGCGCGATCAGGTCTGCCAGTTTGGAACGGCGCCAGTTGTCCCTGCGCGCCAGGCGCACCGCTTCAAGCGCAGCGGCGGCCATCGCCGGTGGCACGGCGGTGGTGTAGATGTACGGGCGTGCGGTCTCGGCCAGATGCTCGATCAGGTCGTCGCGGCCCAGCACCAGTGCACCGGAACCGCCCAGTGCCTTGCCCAGCGTGACCAGCTGCAGCGGCACATCGTCCACGCCCAGTCCGGCGGCGGCCACGGCACCCCGGCCATCACCGACCACGCCTACACCGTGCGCATCATCCACATAGAACAGCGCCTGCTGCAGGCGTGCCACAAGCGACAATGCACGCAGCGGTGCGATGTCGCCATCCATGCTGAAAACACCATCGGTGGCCAGCATTGCCGCGCCATCGGGCGCATGCTTGAGCTGACGCATTGCGCCTTCCGCATCCAGGTGCGGATAACGGCGCAGGCGTGCACCGGCCAACCGGGTGGCATCGAGCAGGCTGGCGTGGTTGAGCTTGTCCTGTACGCAGACATCGTTCTCTTCGCTCAGCAGCGCCTGCTGCACCGCCAGGTTGGCGGCGAAGCCACTGCCGAACAGCAGCGCACGCGGATAGCCAAGCCATTCGGCCACCTCGCGTTCCAGCGCCTCATGCAGGGCATGATGGCCGCAGACCAGGTGCGAGGCACCTGCGCCAGCGCCTTCGCGTGCGGCGGCGTCCTGCAGCGCGTTGACCACGCTGAACTGCTGGGCCAGGCCGAGGTAGTCGTTGCTGCAGAAGCCGGTCAGCCACTGGCCGTCCACTTCCAGGCGCACGCCATCGCGACGGGTGACCGTGCGTCGCGGGCGGCGACGGCCTTGGGCATCGCGCAGGGCGCGCTGGGCGTGGAGGCGAGCGGTCAGGTCGGGGCGGGCCATGGTGGCTGAATGCGTCGACGGGGCGGCTAGGGTAGCGCGTTGCCGCGGCGCCTGCTTGCGGCCCGTCTCAGGCCGCGTGAGCGCAGCCACAGCCGGGCGTATCGGCACTGATATCGGCGTGCACGGTACCGCCGTGGTCGTGGCCCTCGGCATCCACCTGCACCGCCATCGGCCGCAGGCCCAGCCGGGCGAACAAGGCCAGGTCGCGTTCGCTCTCCGGGTTGCCGGTGGTCAGCAGTTTGTCGCCATAGAAGATCGAATTGGCACCGGCCAGGAAACACAGCGCCTGAAGCTCGTCGCTCATCGCCTCGCGCCCGGCCGACAGCCGCACCATCGAGCGCGGCATGGCGATGCGTGCCACCGCGATCATGCGCACGAACTCGAACGGGTCCAGTTCGGCACTGCCATGCAGCGGCGTGCCCGCCACCTGCACCAGCTTGTTGATCGGCACCGAATCGGGATGTGCCGGCAGCGAGGCCAGCGCCAGCAGCAGGCCGACGCGCTGCGCGCGCGTCTCGCCCATGCCGACGATGCCGCCGCAGCAGGTCTTCAGGCCGGCATCGCGCACGTGCTCCAGCGTATCCAGACGGTCCTGGTACTGGCGCGTGTGGATGATCGAATCGTAGTAGTCAGGCGCGGTGTCGAGGTTGTGGTTGTAGTAGTCCAGGCCCGCATCCTTCAGCGCACGCGCCTGCTCGCCGCTGAGCATGCCCAGCGTGGCGCAGGTCTCCAGCCCCAGTGCCTTCACCCCGGCGATCATCGCCGCCACCTTCGGGATGTCGCGGTCCTTCGGCGATCGCCACGCGGCGCCCATGCAGAAGCGCGATGCACCGGCGGCCTTGGCCTGGCGTGCCTTGGCCAGCACCGCGTCGGTCTCCATCAGCTTCTGCGCGTTCACCCCGGTGCTGTAGCGCTGCGCCTGCGGGCAGTACGCGCAGTCTTCCGGGCAGCCCCCGGTCTTCACCGACAACAGCGTGGACACCTGCACCTGCGCCGGATCGAAGTGTTCGCGGTGCACCGCGGCG
The DNA here is from genome assembly GCF_030913325.1 of Stenotrophomonas sp. a6. NCBI lineage: Bacteria > Pseudomonadati > Pseudomonadota > Gammaproteobacteria > Lysobacterales > Lysobacteraceae > Stenotrophomonas > Stenotrophomonas sp. a6. The sequence continues at coordinate 4,221,852 of NZ_CP133161.1, read as the reverse complement.
GCGCGGAACAGCAGCTCGGGAAACGGCAGATCGAACAGCGCCTGCAGTTCGTCGTGTTGCCAGTCGTGGCGGATGGCAGCAGCCATGGCGGGACCTTGGATACGAGTGGAGCGAGGGCGGCAGTGTGGGTGGGCGCGGGGAGGCTGTCAACCATCTATATTTTAATTTGGTTTACGGATCGTTGGTGCAATAGAGCATCGAGCGAAGCGCCGCATTTCACCGCATGCTGCAAGGCGTCCAGCCACAGTGCCTGCTGCACAACGCAAGTGCTGGCGCGCAGACTCTTTCCCATGCTTGATCTTTACCGCCTTCGTGGCCGCATCACCGCGCTGGTCCTCAGCGAGGCCTGGCGCCGCCGCGCCGCGCTGTGGGGCGGCGCGGTGGCCGTGGCACTGGTGGCGATCCTGTTTGCCAAGGCCAGCGATGCGGCCTTCCATCTGTTCCAGCGCATCACCTCGCACTCGCCGTGGTGGGCCCTGCTGCTCACGCCGGGCATCTTCGCGCTGCTGGCCTGGCTCACTTCCGGCGTGCTGAAGCCCACGCGGGGCAGCGGTATTCCGCAGGTCATCGCTGCGCTGGACAAGGCTGATGAGCCGTTCCGGAAAACCAACCTTTCCCCAGCGGTTTCGGCCGGCAAGCTGCTGCTGACCTCGCTGTCGCTGCTGGGGGGCGCATCGGTCGGGCGCGAGGGACCCACCGTGCACGTAGGCGCCAGCCTGATGTATCTGTTCGGCCGCTGGTTCGGCTTCAAGGATCCCCGCGAGCTCTCGCATTTCCTGTTGGCCGGTGGCGCTGCTGGTATTGCGGCGGCGTTCAACACGCCGCTGGCCGGCATCGTCTTCGCCATTGAGGAGCTCAGCGGCCGTTTCGAACATCGCTTCTCCGGCACCCTGTTGACCGCGGTGATCGTCGGTGGCGTGGTATCGCTCGGTCTGTTGGGCAATTACACCTACTTCGGCCATGTGAGCGCGCGTCTGCCGCTCGGCCAGGGCTGGCTGGCGATCCTGCTGTGCGGCGTGGTGGCGGGCCTGCTGGGTGGGCTGTTCGCACGTGCGGTACTGGCCAGCGCGGCGGGCCGTCCGCGTTGGCTGGGCCAGCTGCGGCAGCGGCATCCGGTATTGCTGGCCGCGGGCTGCGGCCTGGTGGTGGTCGTGCTGGCCCTGGTGTTCGGCGAAGGCGCGTTCGGCACCGGTTACGAACAAGCGCGCAGCCTGGTGCAGGGCCAGGCGCTGGTCGGCCACGAGTTCGGGTTGATGAAGCTGCTGGCCAACCTGGCCTCGTATGTGGCGGGCATTCCCGGTGGCCTGTTCTCACCTGCGTTGGCGGTCGGCGCGGGACTCGGCCACAACCTGTCAGTGCTGATGCCGGGTGTGGACCCGCGCGCGTTCGTGTTGCTGGGCATGTGCGCCTACCTGACCGGTGTGACCCAGGCGCCACTGACCTCGGCGGTGATCTCGCTGGAGCTGACCGACAGCGGCGATCTGCTGCTGCCGATCCTGGCCACGGTGCTGATCGCGCGTGGTGTGTCCGGGCTGGTGTGCCGCGTGCCGATCTACCGCGGGTTGGCGGAGTTGTTGATAGTGCCGAAAACGGCTGAAGATGTGGCTGTCGAGGCGCCTGCTGTGCGAACCTCCCGCACCCGCGAAAATGGAGATGACTAGGAGCAATGCAGCCTGGAGCAGCAATTCTCCTCCCAGAGGAGGTGTTGGCGACGTTACGGTGCTACTTCGTGACCGATGATGGCTCGCTTCCGGAAGTGGAGCTCGCGTACCGTGAGGCCGCCGGAACGGCCGATGCGTTCGCCTATCTGTTTGCCTGCGGTGCCCGCGTCGCGGGTTCTGGAAGCGTGCAGCTCTGGCACCGTGCGGAAGATCTTGGTCAGCCGTTCTTGGGACCGGGCGACGCGCGACGCGTTCTCCAGGACGAAGTGGAACCCTTCCATGTCGGCCTTGCAGACATTGCCTGCGGCGGCGTTCTTCTGCCAGAACTGGGTGTGCTCGTCATGCGCCATGGGTTGATGCTCGATTACCGCATGGGAGCGTCATGGGGCCAGCGGGAGGTCCAGGCCTTCCTGCTCCTTCTGCACCAGTTGCAGCGGCGGGGTGGCGTGATGACCGTTCCCTGGTGGGGTGAAGAGGGTCAGCACAGGTTCGAAACCGCGTTGGCAGCCGTTGAGATTTCTTGAGCGGGTTTGCCGCAAGGCAGGCACGCAACGGATAGACAACGATCATTGCTTCAATCAACGCGATCAATCAGCCCTCCATCTTCACTCCAGCAGTGAAGCTGATTCCACGTTGCACCGTCTACCCGATGCCACGCGCGACGCAGAAGATGCGTCCACGCCGGGGCTGCCCCCGGACCTGCATCGAGAGCGCGACCATGATCAACTGCCGTATCCGCCGCCTGGCGGCCGCCGTCCTGGCGCTGGCCAGTTCCCCCGCGCTGGCGATGTCCGGCGCGCCCCTGCTGCCCAGCGAGCGCGGCATCGGTACCCTTGAACCGGTGGCGCGTTTCGAAGGTGCCATGCCCACCAGCGTGGCGGTATCTGAAACCGGGCGGATCTTCGTCAACTTCCCGCGCTGGGGCGATGAGGTGGCCTACAGCGTGGCCGAATGGCGCGACGGCCGCGCCGTTCCCTATCCGGATGCGCGCATCAACCGCAAGGACGGCCCCGATCCGGCGGCCCATTTCATCAGCGTGCAGAGCGTGGTGGCCGATGGTCAGGGCCGGTTGTGGGTGCTGGATACCGCCGCGCCCGGGTTCTCTGCGCCACAGGCCGGCGGTGCCAAACTGGTGGCGATCGACCTGGCCACCAACACCGTGGCCAGGACGCTGGTGTTCCCGGCCAACGTCATCGACGCGCGCACCTATGTCAACGATGTGCGCTTCGATTTCCGGGTTGGCCGCGAGGGCGTGGCCTACGTGACCGACTCGTCGCTGAGCGGTATCGGCGGCATCATCGTGATCGACCTCGCCACTGGCGCCGCGTCCAAGCGCCTGGTCGGCCACGTATCCACCTCGGCCGATGCCGCCTTCGTGCCGATCGTGGAAGGGCGGCAGATGCGACTGCGTAACGCCGATGGTTCGTCGGCGCCGTTCACCGTGGCCGCCGATGGCATCGCCCTGTCGCCCGATGGTGGCACCCTGTTCTACACGCCCTTGTCCAGCCGTCATCTGTACAGCGTGCCGACCGCGCTGCTGCGCGACCCGAAGCTGAGTGAAGCGGAACTGGCGGCGGCGGTGGTCGACCTGGGCGACAAGGGCGCCTCCGATGGCATGGAGATGGACGCCAACGGGCGGCTGTATGCCAGCGACTACGAGCACAACGCCATCCATGCCCGCGACGCGCAGGGGCGATGGACGACGGTGGTGCACGACCCGCGCATCCTGTGGCCGGATACGCTGTCGATGGGGCCGGACGGCTATCTGTACTTCACCGCCAACCAGCTGCATCGACAGGCCGGCTTCAATGGTGGCGTGGATCGCCGGCAGACGCCGTACATGGTGTATCGCACGCGTGTGGATGCGAAGCCTGCGCCAACGCGGTGAAGTGCTCCATAAACGGGTAAAGATGCCTACAGGTCAAGGAGCGTGCGTCTGATGGCCTCGGGGCACCGGCGCGTTCACGCTGTAGCGCATGCCGGCCCTGTTCAAGTCCACTCGCCTCCTGCAGGCGGCACTTCGCGTGGTGCTACCGCTGCGCTGCCTGGTCTGTGGCGAGCCGGGCCACGATGAACTTGACCTGTGCCGCGCCTGCTTTGCCGAACTGCCCTGGGCCGGTCGTGCCTGCCTGCGCTGCGCACTCCCGCTACCCGGGAACGCCCTGATCGTCTGCGGTATATGCCGCGACGAGGTACCGCCGCAGTCCGCCACGCATGCCAGCCTGCTGTACCTTCCACCCGTCGATCAGCTGCTGGTGCGCTACAAGTTCCATCAGGATCTGGCGGCAGGTCGCCTGCTCGCGCAGCTGATGCAGCGCGCACCACCCCCCTGGTCGTGCGCGTCGCTGGTGCCGGTGCCGCTGCATGGGCGGCGCCTGCGCCAGCGCGGCTACAACCAGGCCGCCGAACTGTGCCGGTTGCTGCCGATGCCGGTCTGGCAGGGCCTCTACCGGCGCCGCCACACCGCGCCGCAGTCCGAGCGCAGCGCAGAACAGCGCAGGGACAACCTCTTTGACGCATTCGGCACGCGCTTGTCGCCGCCGACACGGCTGACCGTGATGGACGATGTGATGACCACCGGCAGCACAGTGATGGAAATCGCCGAGACGTTGCGGCTGGCCGGTGCCAGGGACGTGCGGGTATGGGTGTGCGCACGTGTGCCGTAACGGCCGCAGCGATTGACGACGTATGACGGCTGCTGAAGGATGCCCATCCTTCAGCGTGTGGTGCTCGACTGCGTCGCCGCAATGGGTACACGGATGCAAAGACCCTAAAGTTCCGCGCACTCCCGCCGATAGCGGTTGGCGGTCGAGTCGGTGCTGGCCGCATGTTCTCTCTGCACGATGTCTGTTCACAGACCCAGGTCTGTACCAATGCTGGACAAGGAAGTCGTTGATGGGTAACAGAAAAGCAGGATGCGGCGTGCGTGCCGTTCTGGGCACCGCGGGACTGTTGTGGATCGGCGTCGTGCATGCACAGTCGGCCAGTCCCTCGTTCGCCGAGCAGCAGGAACTGCGCGAACGCGCCGAGCGCGAGGCGCGCGAGCGTGAGCAGCGGCAGGCATTGCCGGATGTATCACGCGAACAGCCGGCCGCTGCCACCGATCTGCAGTCGCTGGAACTGCCGGACGAAGAACCGTGCTTCACCCTGCAGCAGCTGCAGCTTGACGGCGCGCATCTGGGGCAGTTCGCGTTCCTGCAGCGCTATCTCGACCGCTACCGTGGCCGCTGCGTGGGCCAGCAGGGCATCGCGCTGATCGTGCGGCGTGCCTCGGATCTGGCGCTGGCCAAGGGCTACGTGACCACCCGCATCGGCCTGCCTGAGCAGAGCCTGGGCAGCGGAACCCTGCGCCTGCAGCTGGTGCCGGGCGTGATCCGGCAGATCCGCTTCAACGCAGAAGAGATACCCGATTCGATGTGGAAGAGTGCGTTTCCCGCGCGGCCGGGGGACGTGCTCAATCTGCGCGCGTTGGAACAGGGCCTGGAGCAGCTCAAGCGCGTTCCGTCGCAGGACGTGAACATGGAACTGGTGCCGGGCGAGGCGCCCGGCGAGTCGGACGTGGTCATCAGCATCCGCCACGGCAAGCGATGGCGTGCCTCGGTGTCGCTGGATGATGCCGGCAGCCGTGCGACCGGAAAGCAGCAGGTCGGCGCGACCGCGTGGGTAGACAACCTGGCTCGCGTCAACGACCTGCTCAGCATTGGCGCCAGCAGCGACGGCAGTGCCGACAAGGGCCGGGGTACCCACGGCTTCAATGCATCGTGGTCGGTGCCGCTGGGCAACTGGCGTTTCAGCACCAGCACCTACAGCTCGCGCTACAAGCAGACCATCGCCAGCAACGCCGACACGTTCGCCAGCACCGGCACCTCCAGCAACGTCGACCTGGCCGTGGAACGGCTGCTGGTGCGTGGCCAGAGCTACCGCAGCGGCATCGAGCTGCGCGTGGCGCAACGGTCGTCGCACAGCTACGTGGAAGGCGTGGAGATCGAAGGCCAGCGCCGGCGTACCACCTCGGTCGAGCTGGCGCTGCTGCACCGCCAGTACCTGGGGCGGGTCCAGGCAGATATCCGCCTGGCGCACCGCCGCGGCGTGCCGTGGCTGGGAGGCGATGATGACGCCGTGGGCCGTGATGACCTGGCGCCGACGTTCCGCTATGGGCTGACCACGCTGGATATCGGCGCCGGTGGCGCCCTGACATCCGGGCCGCGTCCGCTGGCATGGAACACCGCGCTCCGCTACCAGTGGAGCAAGGACACGCTGTACGGCTCGGAGTTCATCAGCGTCGGTGGCCGCTATACCGTCAACGGCTTCGACGGCGAGGTGCCACTCGGCGGCAGCCGTGGCGGCTACTGGCGCAACAGCATCAGCTGGATGGCACATCGCGCCATCGCGCCCTATGCGGGCATCGATATCGGCCACATCGAGCGCGACGACCGCCAGGGTATCGGCGGCGGAACCCTCAGCGGCGCCCACCTGGGTGCACGTGGCGAGCTGGGCGGATTGGCGTGGGATGGCTTCGTCGGCGTACCGATGAGCCGCCCGGCGTGGCTCAAGCATGAGGCACGCGGTCACGTGATCGGATTCCGCGCGTCCTGGCAGTTCTGATTCGACTGGAAGCACCGTCGCCACGTGGCGACGTGATCGGGTTGTTGTGTGTGCAGTTCCCCCCTGGGTTGATGGAAGCACCTGGCATGAAGAACGTATTCCGCAGTCTGTCCCTGTCCGCTTCGGGCGCCGGTTGGGCCACGCGCCTGCGCACCGCGATGGCGAGCGCCACGCTGGCATTGGCGTTCCTGGCCCCGGGCAGCTCGTTTGCCCAGGTGCAGGTACAGGCCGGCGAGCAGGCGCGGGCCGACCAGGCGGCGAACGGCGTGCCGGTCATCCAGATCAACCGGCCCAACGCGGGCGGCGTATCGCACAACCGCTTCCAGGACTACAACGTCGGGCGCGAGGGGCAGATCCTCAACAACAGCGCGAGCACCGTGCAGACCCAACTGGGTGGCTACATCCAGGGCAACGGCAACCTGCAGCCGGGCCAGTCGGCACGATTGATCCTCAATGAGGTGACATCCACCAATGCATCGCGCCTGCAGGGCCACATCGAGGTGGCGGGGCGCTCGGCGGCGGTGATCGTCGCCAACCCCAATGGCATCACCTGCGATGGCTGCGGCTTCATCAATACCACCCGTGGCACGCTGACCACCGGCACCCCGGTGTTCGGCAACGATGGCAGCCTGTCTGCGTTCCGGGTGTCGCGCGGAACGATCCGCCTGGAAGGCAACGGCCTGGATGCCGGCAACCTGGAAGGCGTCGACCTGCTGGCCCGCGCGGTGCAGCTCAACGCGGGCCTTTGGGCGCGCCAGGTGAACGTGGTCACCGGCGCCAACCAGATCGATGCCCAGACCCTGGCGACGCAGGCGATCACCGGAGAAGGCGAACGCCCGCAGTTCGGCCTGGATGTTGCCGCCCTCGGGGGCATGTATGCAGGCAAGATCCGGTTGGTCGGTACCGAGGCCGGCGTGGGCGTGCGCAGCACGGGCCAGATGGTGGCCGACGCAGGCGACTTCATCCTGACCCAGGCCGGCGATGTCCGCCTGAGCGGACGCACGGCGGCCGCAGGCCGCCTGCAGATCGAAACCGACGGTGACCTGAAGGCCGACGGCACCCAGTACGCGCAGGGAGATCTTCAGATCCGTGCCCGGCAGGCGTCGCTTGCCGGTTCGACGTCGGCGGGCGCTGCGTTGGCCGTACGCGCCAACCAGAATCTGGACCTGGCCGGCAGCGCGCAGGCCGCACAGATGCAGCTGGACGCCGGTGGCACGCTGACCCTGGCTGACACGGTGAAGAGCGCGGGCAGCATCGCGCTGGCTGCCGCGCAGGTGCAGAACCGTGCACAGGTGACCGCAGGTGCCGGGCTTGCCGTGCGCGCCGACACGCTGGCGCAGGACAAGGGCGCGCGCCTGGGCGCACAGGTGCTGGACGTGCAGGCCCGCCAGGTGGACAACGCCGGCCTGCTGCTGGGCAACCAGGGCGTACGGATGCAGGCCGCGCAGCTGCACAACGCCGGCCAGCTGTACAGCGACGCCGACGTCGAACTCGATGCGGCCAGCATCGACAACGAGGGCATCATCGGTGCCGGTGCCAACCTGCGTGCAGCGGCCGACCGCATCACCCAGCTGAAGGGTGCCGAGCTGTCTGCGGGCGGGCTGCTGAAGGTCCAGGCGCGCCAGCAGCTGGACAACGCCGGACGCATCCTCTCCGAGCAGGCGCTGGAACTGTCTGCCGGCGGCGTGGACAACCAAGGCACCCTTGAGGCCCGCCAGGCCACGCTGACGGTCGATCGTCTGCGCAACAGCGGCACGCTGCAGGCGGTGGACCTGCTGGCATTGAAGTCCAAAGCACGCATCGACAATGACACCACCGGCAGCATCCAGGGGGGCAAGGGCCTGCAGGTCGACGCCGATGTGCTGGACAACGCCGGCATCATCGGCAGCGCAGCCGATGCCCGTCTGTCCGTTGCCACGCTCGACAACCGCAACCGGCTTGAAGCCGGCGGCACCCTGACCCTGCAGGGCGGCGTCCTGCACCAGCAGGCGGCCGCCACGGCGCTGGCACGCGTGCTGGCCGTGGACGTGCAGAAGGTCATCAACGACGGTCGCCTGCATGGCCAGCAGGCAATGGACCTGCGCGCCACTGAGCTGAGCAACAGTGGCGTGATCTACGGTCGTGACCGCTCACAGCTGCGCACCACCACATTGGACAATGCCGGCGTGATCGCCAGCGATGGCGCGCTTGACGTGCGCACCGACGCGCTGCACAACCGCGCCGGCGGCAACCTGTCCAGTGCGCAGTCGCTGCAGCTGGATGCGGTGACGCTGGACAACGCCGGCAACGTGTTCGCCAAGGGAGCACTGACGGCCAAGGCCGATGTGATCGACAACCGTGGCGACCTCTATGGCGCCGGCGATGTCGATGTCACCGTGCGCGATTCGCTGGACAACCAGGGCAGCCTGGTGGCCGGCCAGACGTTGCAGGTGCGGGGCCGGACCCTGCGCAGCGAGGGTGAACTGGGCAGCGAGCGCGGCAACGTGCAGCTCAGCAGTGACCAGGCCCTGGTGCTGGGCGGGCGCACGTTGGCGGCCGGCACACTGACCGCGCACGCGGGCGGCAGCCTGGAGCAGTCGGGCAAGGTCTTTGCGCAGCAGGGCGTCGTGCTGTCCGCCGATGCCGGCGTGACGCTGAAGGGAACGATCGACAGCGCCGCTGATCTGCAGGTGCGCAGCGATGGCGACCTGGACAACCAGGCGGCGTTGTTCGCCAGCGGCGCGCTGTCGCTGCAGGCTGCGCAGGCACTGCGCACTGCGGCCGACGTTCAGGCGCGCACGTTCACGCTGCAGGCCGCCCAGGCCAGCAATCGCGGGCGCGTGCTGGCCTCGGGTGACATCGAATTGCGGGCGGGGCAGATCGACAACAGCGGCGTGATCGTGGCGGGCCTGCTGGCCGACGGCAAGGTTGGCAGCACCGGCAGCGTCACCCTTGATGCGCGTCAGCAGCTGCGCAACGCCGGCCAGATCAACGCCGGCCAGCAGGTTCACCTGCTGGGCGACAGCCTGCTGCTGGAGGGTGGCCAGGTCTGGTCCGGTGGCACCCTGCTGGCGCAGGCGCGCAGCGGTGAGTGGCGCAATATCGGCGGCAGCCTGACCGCCATCGGTCTGCTCGACCTGCGTGCCACCGACCTGCTGCGCAATGCGGGCAGCCTGCAGGGCACGCGCATCGGCCTGTTGGCGGCCGCGCTGGACAACAGCGCCGGCGAACTGCTGCAGACCGGCACCGATCCCTTTGAACTTGGCCTGACAGGTGCCCTGCGCAACACCGGCGGGCGCATCGCCGCCAATGCCGGCAGTGTCCACCTGAAGGCTGCGCAGCTGCTGAACCAGGGTGGCCGCATCGAGCATGCGGGCACGGGTGTGCTGAAGATCGAGACCGGCACGCTGGACAACAGCACTGCAGGCCTGATCGTCGGCAACGGCGAGGCGGACGTGGCCGTTGCCGGTCGCCTCGACAACAGCGGCGGTACGCTGACAGCGGGCACCGGTGCACGCGTAACCGGCACGGAGATCGTCAACACCGGTGGCAGGCTCGATGCTGGCGGCAACCTTACCGTGGACGCTGCCGGGGCATTGGACAACCGCACTGGCACCATCGTGCAGCGCGGCGCCGGCCAGCTGCAGGTGCTGGCCTCCCAGCTGGACAACAGCAATGGCCTGCTGGGCGCCGAGGGCAATGCGCGCGTGACCAGCCGCACGGGCGACCTGCGCAACGTGGATGGCAACCTGTACGCCCGCCAGGAACTCGCGCTCGACGTGGCCGGTGCGCTGGCCAACCAGCGTGGCCTGGTCCACGGCGGCACCTCGCTGGATCTGCAGATCCGCCAGGCACTGGACAACAGCCAGGGCAACATCGAAGCACAGGGCCCTGCGAACATCCGCGCTGCCTCAGTGGGCAACCGTGGCGGCCGCATCGTGGCCAACGGCACCGGGCAGCTGACGCTGGAATCGGCCGGTGCGCTGGACAACCGTGGCGGCACCCTGGGCAGCACCGGTGGTGCGCTGACGCTGACCGCAGGCAGCGTGGACAACCGCGCCGAAGGCGGCCAGGCCAAGCTGGTGGCCGGAACCGACCTGCGCCTGCAGACCGCATCGCTGGACAACGCCGGCAGCATGGTCCACGCCGCCAACACCCTGTACCTGGAGCGCGCAGGCGCACAGGTATTCAACGTTGGTGGCCAGCTCAGCGCAGGCAACCTGCTGCGCCTGGATCTTGCCGCGCTGGACAATAGCAACGGCCGGCTGCTCAGTCGCCAGAGCCAGCTGACGCTGGGCAGCCTGGCCAATGGTGGCGGCGAAATCAGCGCCTATGAAGCACTCGGCGCACGCCTGCAGGCCTTCAGCGGCATCGGCCGCCTGTTCGGCGGCAGCGAGCTGCGCCTGACGCTGGCGGGCGATTACGTGCATGGCAATGGCCAGCGCCTGGAGAGCAACGGGCTGCTGAAGCTGGACGTGGCCGGCGCACTGGTCAACCAGGGGCGCCTGGAGAGCAAGGGCACGCTTGAAGTCTCGGCGGCGCGGATCGAGAACACCGCTGGCGGGCAGTTCAACGCCACGGCAGGCAATGGCAGTGGTCGTGTCGCGCTGAGTACGGCCGGCGATTTCAGCAATGCCGGTCGCGTGGACGGCGATACGGTGGAGGTGTCGGCTGCCAACATCACCAACACCGGCACCGTGATGGGCAACGCGCTGGAACTGCGCGCCTCGCGCATCACCAACGGCCGCGACCTGGGCAACACGCTGGTCGCACGCGATTACAACGAAGGGCTGATGGCGGCCACCGGCCGCATCAACCTGTATGCCAACTACATCGACAACCTCGACGGCGAGCTCTTCAGCCTGGGCGACATCCGCCTGCAGGGCTGGAACGGCGGCAACGCCCAGCAGATCCGCAACCGTTCCGGGCGCATCCAGGCCGAGAACGATCTGATCCTGGCTGCACTGGGCGTGGCCAACGAGCGTCGTGTGCTGGTCACCCAGCACAAGGTCTACAGCGGCAACGAAGGCGCTGCCGACCCGGACAGCGGGACGTTCAGGGTCGACGGCATCGACGGCCCGGTGCCGCCGGGCAAGCTGTGCCCGGGCGACTGTGCCGTGCTGGAAGTCTGGACCGAGCACAAGGACCTGGTGCTGGAAGGCACCACCGTCATCGCCGCCAGCGCGGCATCGCAGCTGATTTCCGGTCGCGACATGCAGATGTCCGGCGGCTCGGTCGACAACCGGAACTCGGCCATCGCCGCCGGTCGCAACCTCTCGATCAACGGCCGCGGCTCATCCAACAGCGAAGACCCCAACGACTGGGCCGGCGTGGTCAACAACGAGGCGCTGGCCGGCTACAAGGTGGTCCAGCGCACGTCGACGATCGACTACACCTACCGCCCTTGCCCCAGCCGCTGCGACTTCGAGATCTATGGCGGCAGCCGCGCGCTGGGCACCAGCACGGTCACCAAGCAGGTCACGCTGGCCGGCGGCAATGCCAGCATCACCGCCGGCCGCAAGGTGCAGATCGAAGCGCGCGAGGTCAACAACGCCGTGGTCACCGCGCACAGCGGTGGCACACCGTTGGACGTTGCCGGTTGGCAGGGCAACAACGCCTACGCACCCGAACTGGGCCAGCAGCAGGGCGCCGGCGCGGTCGGCGGCAATGCTGGCGCACCGGGTGCACAGCAGGGCGTGGCCACCGGGCCTGCCAGCGCGCAGGCGCAGGGTGCGGGCACGGCCGGTGATACCGGCTCCCCGGGCCCTGGCCGTGTCACCCCGGTGCCGCCGCCGCAGGTGGTGGGCAGCCCGCAGAATCCGCTGCCGGGCCTGTCGCTGCCCAGTGGCGGCCTGTACACGGTCAATCCGGGCAACCAGCGCTGGCTGGTGGAAACCGATCCGCGCTTCGCCAATTTCGGGCAGTGGATCGGCTCGGACTACATGTTCCAGCGCCTGAACCTGGACCCGGACAAGCAGCTGCGTCGGATGGGTGACGACTTCTACGAGCAGCGCCTGGTGATGGAACAGATCACCGGCCTGACCGGGCGTCGCTACCTGGATGCCGACCAGGGCGATGGCATGGGCCAGTACCGCGCCATGATGGATGCCGGCGTGACCGAAGCCGCGCGCCAGCAGCTGAGCGTGGGCGTGGCGCTGTCGGCCGAACAGGTGGCCGCGCTCAACGAAGACATCGTGTGGATGGTCGCCCAGGAAGTGGACGGCCAGAAGGTGCTGGTGCCGGTGGTGTACCTGTCCCAGGCCACCGCCAACCGCCTGCAGCTGGGGGGCGCCGCCATCGCTGGCGAGTCGGTGGAGATCCGCGCCGGCAATGTGTCCAACCAGGGCATGATCCGCGCCGATGATCGATTGACCATCGATACCGGCAGCCTGCTCAACGATCGCGGTGGCATTTCCGCGGGCGGCAATGCCCGCATCACCGCCGTGGAGGACATCCTCAACAACAGCGGCCTGATCCAGGGCGGCAACGTGGCCCTGGTGGCCGGCCGTGACCTGAAGAGTGTCAGCGGCATCGACGTGGCCAGCATCCGCAGCGGCGGCAGCCTGGCGCTGGAAGCCGGACGTGACCTGGCACTGGTCGGTTCGCAGACCCGTGCCCGCGGCAACGCGGCGCTGGAGGCCGGCCGCGACCTCAATCTCACCACGCAGATGCAGGGTGATGGAAGCCTGCGTCGCACCACGCTGGACGTGGGCGGCGGCCTGTCGCTGGACGCCGGCCACGATCTGAACCTGACGGCAGTGACAGCCAAGGCCGGCGGCAGCGTCCATGCCACGGCCGGCAACGACATCAACCTCAACGCACTGACCACCACCGAACAGGGCGGCTGGGGCAGCAACCGCTACACGCGCGAAACCCTCAACGCCAGCGGCATCGAGGCCGGTGGCTCGCTGGGCATGCAGGCCGGGCAGGACGTGAACCTGCAGGCCGCGCAGCTGAAGGCCGGCGACGGCCTGGCCGTGGTGGCCGGGCGCGATCTCAACCTGCAGGCCGAAACCACCACCAACACCAGCCAGCAGCAGAGCCGTGGCAAGCGCTTCTCGCAGACCACGCAGAGCATGGACGAGACCGTGCACGGCACTTCGCTGCAGGCCGGCGGTGACATCGCGCTGGTGGCCGGGCGCGATGCCAACCTCACTGCCACGCAGGTCGGCAGCACCGACGGCGGCATCAGCATTGCCGCTACGCGCGACGTGAACCTGCTGGCGGCGCAGGAGGACCACAGCTGGGAGCAGGAAACCACGCGCAGGAAGAAGGGCCTGCTGTCGAGCAAGACCACCACCACTTACGACGCGACCCGGGACAGCCTGGTGGTGGGCACCACGCTCAGCGGCGAGACGGTGACCATCGGCGCCGGACGTGACGTCGTCGCGCAGGCGGCGCAGGTGGCTGCCACCGGTGATGTGGTGGTGGCCGCCACCCGCGACCTCACCATCGGCACGGCCACCTCCACGCACAGCGAAGAGCATGACAAGACCGTCAAGCGCTCGGGCGTGTTCGGCGGTGGTGGCTTCAACCTGACCATCGGCAAGAGCAAGCTGGAAAAGGGCCTGGAGATCGAGCAGAGCGCGCCACAGGGCAGCCTGATCGGCTCAACCGATGGCCGGGTCAACCTGAGCGCCGGCAACACGCTGCACATCACCGGTTCGGACGTGCTGTCGAAGACCGGTACGCAGCTGGTGGGCGGGCAGGTGGTGATCGACGCGGCACAGGGCACCACTGACGTACACCAGAGCACCAAGCAGAAGAGTGCCGGTATCAACGTCGGCCTGACCGGCGGTGTGGTGGATGCCGCCCTGGCCGCCTACGGTGCGGCCAAGGCGGCCGGCAATGCGCAGGATGACCGCCTGAAGGCGCTGTACGCGGTGCAGGCGGCCAATGCCGCCGCTGGCGTCGGCGGCGCCATGCAGCAAGGCGCTTCCGGCGCCACCGACGGCGTGAGCCTGCGCATCGGCATCGGCGCCTCCAGCTCCAGTGCCAGCCAGACCAGCCACGACCAGTCGGCGGTGGGCAGTACCATCCGCAGCCAGGGCGACGTCAGCATCGTGGCCACCGCCGGTGACCTGAGCATCATCGGCAGCCAGGTGAAGGGTGACAACGTGGCGCTGGCCGCGCGGGACAACATCACCCTGCGCAGCGAAGCGGAAGACCACACGCAGTCGTCGAAGAACAAGAGCGGCAGCGGTGAGATCGGTTTCAGCATCGGCGCGCAGACCGGTTGGTACGTGTCGGCCAGCACCGCCAAGGGCAAGGGCAGCGGCAACGGCACCACGCACGTCGAAACCGTGGTGGACGCCGACCGCAACCTGACCGTGATCAGTGGCAAGGACACCACGCTGCAGGGTGCCCAGCTGAGTGGCGACAAGGTGGTGGCCAGCATCGGCGGCAACCTGTCCATCATCAGCGAGCAGGACACCGACGACTACGCCAGCAAGCAGACCCAGGCTGGTGGCACCTTCGTGTATGGCAGCGGCGGCACCGTCAACATCGGCCAGCAGAAGGTCGAGAGCCACCTGCGCAGCGTGCAGGAACAGAGTGGCATCGTTGCCGGCAGTGGTGGCTTCAACATCACTGTAGGCGGCAACACACACCTGGAAGGCGGCGTGATCGGCAGTACTGCCGATGCCTCGAAGAACCGCCTGGATACCGGCAGCTTGACCGTTGTCGACATCGAGAACGAATCCCGCGCCAAGACCAGTGGCGGTGGCATCGGCACCGGGATGAGCAGCGGTGGTGGCATCAGCAACCCGCTGGGGAGCGCGGCCGGCGCAGGGCTGAGCCTGCTGGGCGGCACCAAGAAGAACGACAGCAGCACCACGCGCTCGGACATCGCCGCCGGCACCGTGGTGGTGCGCGATGGCAATGAAAGTGCCTTGGCCGGTCTTGATCGGACCGCGACCGGCTTTGATACCGACAGCGCACTGTCGGCCGTTGATCTGCGCAAGATGCAGGAGCGTGCCGAAGTGATGCAGCTGGGTGGGCAGCTGCTGTTCAAGGGTGTCGGCGACCTGGGCGGCTACCTGAGCCAGAAGGCGGAGACCGAAGAAGGCAAGGCGTTCTGGGCCGACGGCGGCAACGGCCGCGCGCTGCTGCACGGCATGGCCGGTGCAGCGATGGCCGCATTGGGTGGTGCGGATGCGCTGAACGGCGCGGTGAGTGCTGCCGGTGCGGAGAAGGCCAAGATCGCGATCTCGGAATTCCTCGAGAACAACAAGGGCAGCCTGAGCTGGGAGGACTACCAGTCGCTGATGGAAATCGGCAGCGCGATGGTGGGTGGGGCCCTGGGGGGAAGTACGGGCGCCAACATTGCCGTCACCGGGGATCGGTTCAATCGGCAGCTGCATCCGGATGAGGTGAAGTGGATCCGCTTCCATGCAGAGGAATTCGCCCGCGAGCAGAAGATCTCGAAGGAAGAGGCCTATCGCATCCTTCTTGTGGAAGCGGCTGCGTACGTTGACTCGAAAATACAGTCCGACCTGAGTGGAGTAGAAAACAACACTGACGCAATTGATTTCCTGCGCAAGAACCAGAACAAGTACGACTGGGGTACCGCGTTCGACAGCAGCGATCGGGACAACTTCTCTAAGTTCAGCGAAGAGCTTGGGCGCGAAACCGGCTATTTCAAAGACGTCTACACTGCCATCTCGGGAACTGCTTACGCCGCCGGATCAACCAAGGACTGGCGCTTTGAGTTCCAGGAGCCACTGCGCTACTACGGCGACGCCTCGCGCTCTCAGAAGGGCGTTGCCATGGTCCAGGCTGGCGCAGCCGCTCTTGGCATCGGTGCGGCGGCGGCCGTTGAATTCGGTGGCTGGTGCATCCTCAATCCATACAGCTGTGGCAGGGCTGCCAGCGGGGCGATCGATGCGGTGATGGGTGACTACGTGGGTGGTCACTCGCTTGCACCAGTGCTGCCAGCGTTGGTTGCGGCAAAGGCCGCTACCACTGCGGAACAAACGCTTCGACTGTCGAGCGGCGCGGTGGGTGCTGAGATCGCGGGGAATGCTGCAAAGAAGGGGGGGCTGCAATCCGAGCAGGTGCTGAAGCCGATGCAGGCTGCCGGTGCGGATGTGGCAGAGGCAGGCGCGAAGGCCGGGGCAAGCGAACAATCTTCTCTGGCAAATCTGAATCGTCTGAGTCCGCAGGAAGAGGCTGAGCTACTAAAGCGACAACTGATCCAGGCCGAGCGGCATGATCCATGGATCGGTACAACGCTTCCGGGGGCCGAGGCGCCAGTGACGGTTACGGCAGAAGCAACCGTCGGCGGGCGAATGCTCAAAGACACCAATCAGACCGCCCGACCTACCAAGCTCGCTGATGCAGACCACCCGACGCTGGTGGCCGATCTCCTTCCGCCTGGTGCGCCAAATTCCAGTATGAAGTCCGCTCATGCGGAAATTGCGGTCATCCAGCGAGCCTATGAGCAAGGACTTACAAATGCGCAGAAAATGCTCATTGTGGTTCGCGGTGAGGGAGTTTGCAGCTACTGTCAACGGAGTGACAATTTGATCGCAGCTGCGCAACGCTCTGGTCTTAGTAAGCTCGAAATAATTGACGTTGAGAGGAATACGAAGATGGTGTGGAATAGAGGTGAGAAATCCTTCTTCGAGGTGACTTTGCATGAATAAGTACTTTAGCTATCCTGTTGTTAAAAAAATCCTTCGCTATACCGATGCGGGGAGTAATGACGGTCCGCAATGGATTGATAATCCTTCCAGTGATGTTGTGGAGGATGCCGTTCGGCACGTTTTTAGTAATGGGAAAATTCTTGATGTGACGATTCCAGAGGGTCAGGGTTCGTTGCTTCATCGGCTTACAATGGTAAGTAAGGCTGGGGAGTGTAGGTTTACCGCTAATCTTTATCACGAGGACCACAGGCAGGCTTTTCTTGAGTGGTGGGAGCCAAAGGGAGCTGCATTCCGCGGGGCAAGCCGATATGGTGATGACTACTTTGACGACAGGACGGTGTGCAGGGATATCGCTGTAGCTGTCGCGCTGTTCCGCGAGGTCATTGATATTAATGGGCTGAGTGGCGCCTCTCTTTCTCAATTCCTATCAGAGTGGGACCCGATTAGCATGGAAGGTAGACGTCTTGTCGCAGAGAGTCTTCCGTCGCGACGCTAAGCATGACCAAGGAGTAATGCCGTGTAGTTAGGCTACGCCTTCTCAGCGCTTTGCGCAGTTGAGGTGTCGACGCCGGCATTGTGGCCCTTGGTAGACGCAAGATTCTCGGAGCGAGGAGGCAGGTTGCATCGTTGCAGTGGCCGCGCGACAGACTGGTCAGTCGTCAAAGAACAAGAGCGGCAGCGGTGAGATCGGCTTCAGCATCGGCGGCAACCTGTCCATCATCAGCGAGCAGGACACCGACGACTACGCCAGCAAGCAGACCCAGGCTGGCGGCACCTTCGTGTATGGCAGCGGCGGCACCGTCAACATCGGCCAGCAGAAGGTCGAGAGCCACCTGCGCAGCGTGCAGGAACAGAGTGGCATCGTTGCCGGCGACGGTGGCTTCGACATCACCGTGGGTGGCAACACGCACCTGGAAGGCGGCGTGATCGGCAGTACTGCCGATGCGTCGAAGAACCGCTTGGATACCGGCAGCCTGACCGTTGTCGACATCGAGAACGAATCCCGCGCCAAGACCAGTGGCGGTGGCATCGGCACCGGGATGAGCAGCGGAGGTGGCATCAGCAACCCGCTGGGGAGCGCGGCCGGCGCAGGGCTGAGCCTGCTGGGCGGCACCAAGAAGAACGACAGCAGCACCACGCGCTCGGACATCGCCGCCGGCACCGTGGTGGTGCGCGATGGCAATGAGAGCGCTTTGGCCGGTCTTGATCGGACCGCGACCGGCTTTGATACCGACAGCGCACTGTCGGCCGTTGATCTGCGCAAGATGCAGGAGCGTGCCGAGGTGATGCAGCTGGGTGGGCAGCTGCTGTTCAAGGGTGTCGGCGACCTGGGCGGCTACCTGAGCCAGAAGGCGGAGACCGAAGAAGGCAAGGCGTTCTGGGCCGACGGCGGCAACGGCCGCGCACTGCTGCACGGCATGGCCGGTGCAGCGATGGCCGCATTGGGTGGTGCGGACGCGCTGAACGGCGCGGTGAGTGCTGCTGGTGCGGAGAAGGCCAAGATCGCGATCTCGGAATTCCTCGAGAACAACAAGGGCAGCCTGAGCTGGGAGGACTACCAGTCGCTGATGGAAATCGGCAGCGCGATGGTTGGTGGTGCTCTGGGTGGAAGCACGGGCGCCAACATTGCCGTTTTCTTGTGGAAGCGGCTGCGTACGTTGACTCGAAAATACAGTCCGACTGGAGTGGAGTAGAAAACAACACTGACGCAATTGATTTCCTGCGCAAGAACCAGAACAAGTACGACTGGGGTACCGCGTTCGACAGCAGCGATCGGGACAACTTCTCTAAGTTCAGCGAAGAGCTTGGGCGCGAAACCGGCTATTTCAAAGACGTCTACACTGCCATCTCGGGAACTGCTTACGCCGCCGGATCAACCAAGGACTGGCGCTTTGAGTTCCAGGAGCCACTGCGCTACTACGGCGACGCCTCGCGCTCCCAGAAGGGCGTTGCCATGGTCCGGGCTGGCGCAGCTGCTCTTGGCATCGGTGCGGCGGCGGCCGTTGAAT
Organism: Stenotrophomonas sp. a6; assembly: GCF_030913325.1. NCBI lineage: Bacteria > Pseudomonadati > Pseudomonadota > Gammaproteobacteria > Lysobacterales > Lysobacteraceae > Stenotrophomonas > Stenotrophomonas sp. a6. Next base: position 4,202,952 of record NZ_CP133161.1, on the reverse strand, counting down.
TCGGTGGCTGGTGCATCTTCAATCCGTACAGTTGCACCAAGGCCATCAGCGGAGCAGCCGATGCGGTGATGGGTGACTACGTGGGTGGTCATTCGCTTGCACCTGTGCTGCCGGCCCTGGTGGTGGCAAAGGCTGCTACCACTGCGGAAGACACGCTTCGATTGTCGAGCAGCGCGGCAGGTGCTGAGATCGCAGGGAATGCTGCAAAGAAGGGGGGGCTGCAATCCGAGCAGATCCTGAAGTCTGTGCAGAACTCATCGACAGAAACGGCAGGCCAGGCTGCAAATGGGGCTCTGACTGCTGGGCGTGAGCTGACACCTTTGTTCAAAGATGTTGAAACAGGTCTAAACTCGATAAATCCTGTCCGCTCCAATAATCGAGGTGGAATTTTGGAGCTTGGTTTGGATCCGGATAAGGGGAAAATTGCAGTGCATGAAGGTCAGGCGGCCGTCCAGTTAGAGAATTCCTTGGGAGGGACTCTGAAGAGGACAGACCCGGTGCAGGGCAGTAAAAATCCCGACTTCGTATTTGTCAGTGGGCCCTATGCGGGGAAGACCGTGGATTTCATGTGGACAGACGGTACAAAGTCTACTCAAATAAATAAATTCTTCTCCAATAATTCTGCGCAGAATCAGCGGCAGCTGATAGATCATGTAAACAAGGCGGATATGGTTCCTCTGGATTACAGGAATCTTGCTCCTGAAAATCAGGCTTTGGTAAACTCTTGGATAAAAATGCTCACTCCGGAGCAGCAGGGTAAAATTATTATTTTGAGGTAAATTATGGCGATGTACATTTCTATTGGCGACGGGAACGGGCCGCCAGGTGCTGGCTGGTCCACTTCGGGTGGGGTGTTCGATTGCATTGTAGAGTCGACAAGGATGCTCTTTCGGCCCGACGAACAGTGCTGCCTAAGCGATATCTATGCCCCGCTGGATGAGCAGGGACAGAATTTCATTGTTCTCGACTACGTCGATGAGAGCTGCTTTAATTTGTTCTATTCGCGGTGCAGGCGGGCTATGGAAGAGTTTCCTTCCTCGGAGCGAGCGAAGATCGTTCCCGAGAGTCATATCCCAGGAATCATATGGAATTGGTCCGAAGTTCTAAGAATCATGCGGGAAGATCCTCGTTATCGGGAGTCCGCGTAAAAGACAGATGGATGTTCGAGGTGGGTTGATTGCTGCTGCTGGCACATACGGCAGGTACGTGAAACCGGATGGCACTTCATCAGTTCAGATGATTCTGGTGGCCCTGAGCGAATACAGCTGCGCGGAACCAGCAGTCGGTCGTCGAAGAACAAGAGCGGCAGCGGCGAGATCGGCTTCAGCATCTGCGGCAACCTGTCCATCATCAGTGAGCAGGACACCGACGACTACGCCAGCAAGCAGACGCAGATCGGTGGCACCTTAGTGGCGTAGTTGCTGCAGCGGCGGCTTCAACATCACCGTGGGCGGCAACACGCACCTGGAAGGCGGCGTGATCGGCAGTACTGCCGATGCCTCGAAGAACCGCCTGGATACCGGCAGCCTGACCGTTGTCGACATCGAGAACGAATCCCGCGCCAAGACCAGTGGCGGTGGCATCAGCAACCCGCTGGGCAGCATGGCCGGCGCAGGACTGAGCCTGCTGGGCGGTACCAAGAAGAACGACAGCAGCACCACCCACTCGGATATCGCCGCTGGCACGGTGGTGGTGCGCGATGGCAATGAAAGCGCCCTGGCCGGTCTTGATCGGACCGCGACCGGCTTTGATACCGACAGTGCACTGTCGGCCGTTGACCTGCGCAAGATGCAGGAGCGCGCCGAGGTGATGCAGCTGGGCGGGCAGCTGCTGTTCAAGGGCGTGGGTGACTTGGGCGGCTACCTGAGCCAGAAGGCGGAGACCGAAGAAGGCAAGGCGTTCTGGGCCGACGGCGGCAACGGCCGCGCGCTGCTGCGCGACATGTTCAATAGTGACGTGGACCCGTCTGAGCTCCTAGCTGGGGTTCATAGTGGAAAGTGCCCTGTCGTCGGGAATGGTTCACGAGGGAACCCAATTGTGGAATTTGGTCGGCCGATAGGCGTTGATGGAACAACCGGACAGGCCGTAACAAGGGGGCAGATACACTATAGTAAAAATGGTGCTCATATTGTTCCGGATGCGAGGAAGTAAGCGGTATGTTTTTGAATAGGTTGCCGGATTGGCTAGTGGTGTGCTTCAGGGTGGCGCTCCTCGGTGAGATATATCAGGAGATCCGAGCCATAGCTGTAGGGTACGACGAGAAGGGGAGGGTTTTGATTCGTTATTATCTTGAGCGTGACCCGACTGATCTTGATTGGGAAAGCGTAGAGGTCGTGGCGACAAATGTCGATGCAGCAAGTTCGGAGGTTGGTATTTCAAGAATCGACGTTGAATGCCTGTATGTTTCAGGCCCTCTGAGGGGCTTGCCATCACTTAGTGGTTTTGTATATGCACGCCGAGAGTTTAATTAGGGATAGGGCTCGAAGGGTCTAAAGGATGGTTCTGTGTGCAAGATTTCCATGATTCTGTGCATGATCAGCGGCGGCTGATAGATTATTTTGCAAGGTCATCGCAGGGCAATGCGAGGCTGGAAACGTTTATATGTTATATGCAATGCTGATGGCAAAATATCCTCGAGAACTTCCAAGAATAAACGTGGCGGTGGTCTGTGAGTTACGTTGAAAGACAGGTCGAGATAATTGATTCTCTATATAGGGCGATGGATGCAAGTGCTGAGAATGGTTACACGGATGCTGCGTGTAGATTTCGCTATCTTCCAGAGGAGGATGGATCTCTTGGCATTGATTCCTCATTTTTTTACACGATCGGTGGCGTTTCCGTATCTGCATTGTTGAATGATTATGGTGATAAGGGTTGTGCTGATTTGGCTTGCGATCTCCATGATGTAATGAAGGAGCATACGGGAGGGGATTGGAGGGAATTTGATATTGTGATTAATTCCGATAAGACTGTAACTACACAGTTTATATATTCTTAGTGATTTTGTTCATGCCATTAGTCTAAAATTCCCAGGATCCTTTGACTCGATGAGGAATTCTTGAAAACCAAGGTGGCAGACGCTGAAGTGAAAAATTTGGCGTAATGGCGGAGCTAGTGCTTTCGGTTGAGGGCTAGTCCGTCCTATCGGCATTGGCGCCTCCAGTTCCAGTGCCAGCCAGACCAGCCACGACCAGTCGGCGGTGGGCAGCACCATCCGCAGCCAGGGCGACGTCAGCATCGTGGCCACCGCCGGTGACCTGAACATCATCGGCAGCCAGGTGAAGGGTGACAACGTGGCGCTGGCCGCGCGGGACAACATCACCCTGCGCAGCGAAGCGGAAGACCACACGCAGTCGTCGAAGAACAAGAGCGGCAGCGGTGAGATCGGTTTCAGCATCGGCGCGCAGACCGGTTGGTACGTGTCGGCCAGCACCGCCAAGGGCAAGGGCAGCGGCAACGGCACCACGCACGTCGAAACCGTGGTGGACGCCGACCGCAACCTGACCGTCATCAGCGGCAAGGACACCACGCTGCAGGGTGCCCAGCTGAGCGGCGACAAGGTGGTGGCCAGCATCGACCGCAACCTGTCCATCATCAGCGAGCAGGACACCGACGACTACGCCAGCAAGCAGACCCAGGCTGACGGCACGTTTTTGTGCGGCAGCGAGCGCTGGAGTGGGGGCCAACATCTGAGCTTTGTCGCCAGGCGTGGATGCCTTCAGCTCTGTTACCAGCCAAGCCTGGCACCACCAGAGCGCTGTTGACGACCCATGGAGTGGAGTGTTGTGGGAGGTTGTTGGCAGAGTTTGGTTCGGTGAACTAAAGTTAATTAAATAAGTGGTAAGGGCTGTCAAGGGAGCGCGAGTGAAAGATAAGAATTCATTGGCTATCGATTTCTCGGAGCGAGTTGGTGTGCCCATTGATAGGCGTTATCTATCTGATTTTTTCGACGACATGAATGCGCGCTTCAAGGGAGATGGTTCATACTTCATTATTAAGACGGACGGAGATAGGATCGGTGCAAGGCTGACGTTCGTTTTTTGTGATCGTGCAAGGGATGTTGTGCTGAGGAGGGATACTTCCAGTATTGAGGACGGCATGATGCACATGTTTGCTGGCCTGGAAGAAGCAGGCGGCTACGTTTGATTGGTTCAAGTAGCAGATAAGCCGGCGCTTCACCTGAAGCGCGCTTGGCGTACTGGTTGGATGGCGTCCCGGCTTGTCTTGATATTGGAATGTGGGCCGTGCATATCGCTGATTCGGAGGGCCTTATCAATCCATCCCCGGGGTCATGCGGTGAATGTGGTGGTGCAGGACACACCCGGGACAACCCGCAGAGCAGACTTGCATCGCAGAACTTGGCCGGCCTGGGCAGTGCGAAGAAAATGACAGCACCACCACCGGTACTCATACTGCCGCCGGCCGGGTGGTTGCGGAGTCCAAATGAGAGTCGAAGCAGGCCTTGATCTAACAGTCGCGGTGCTTGACGCTCATGTCCATTGGGGCGTCGATCCAAGACGAACCCGTCCAGAACCACCGTCATCTCCCTCTTCATCACAACGGGCTACGATGAACCCGGTTCCGGATCGAAGGAGTGGCCATGAATTCCCCCTTGTCTCCCCTGTTGTCGGCAATCGGCCGTAGCTGGTGGATCCTCCTGCTGTATGGCCTGGTCGCTCTCGGCTTCGGCATCATCGCCATCGGCTGGCCCTTGTCGGCGGCCATGGCATTGGCCTGGACGCTGGGCGTGATGGCCATCATCGAGGGCGTCATTAGCCTGTTCGCATTGATCAATGGCGGCAGCGGCGCGTCCCGCGGCTGGCTGGCGCTGTATGCTCTCGCCTCGCTGGGCTTCGGCATCCTGGCGGTGATCAATCCGCTGGCAACGGCCAGCGTGCTGGTGCTGTTCCTGGCGGCGTGGCTGCTGGTGGCCGGCATCTATCGCATCGTGTTCGCGATCCGCGTGCGCAAGCAGATCCAGGGCGAATGGTTGCTGATCCTCAGCGGCGTGCTGGCCGTGGTGCTGGGCCTGTTGTTTGCGGCCAACCCGTATGCCGGCGTGGCGGTCACCACGCTGTGGATCGGTATCGGCAGCCTGCTGTACGGCCTGCTGCAGGTGCTGGTGGCATTCAAGCTGCGGAAGCTGAAGTGAGAACGGCGCTTCCCCTGTTGGTGGGCGTGGCCTTGACCCTGGCCGGCTGCATGCCGGGCGCCACGCCCGCAGTGCAGACAGTCGAGCGCCATGCACCGCGCCCCGGTGTGGATGTGCGCCTGAGCGCGGTCGATGCGGATGGCAAGGGCACGCAAGCGCAGTGGCAGGGCGAGACCCTGGCGCTGCGCGAGCCGCCGATTGCCGACAGTGCAGATATCGCCGATGTGCGCTATGTGCTGGACGCGGGCCAGGAGCCCGGCCTGCAGATCCGGTATCGGCCAGAAGCACGCCAACGCATCCACGATGGCACGGCGGCGCTGGTGGGGCAACGAGCGGCGATCAGCGTGAATGGTCGCGTGCTGATGGTGGCGACGGTGAAAGGCCCGTTCGGTGAATCGATGATGCTGAGCGGGCTGCCGAGCGTTGCCGAGGCGCAGGCGTTGGCCAGGCATATCACCGGGAAGTGATGGCAGCGGTAGAGTCGACTGTTAGTCGACTCACGCGCGTAGCGCGGCGTTCCTGGTGTTGGAGCGAAGATCAGTCGACTAACAGTCGACTCTACCCGGTCTGCGTACCGTACCCATCGGCGTGCCACAGCCCAGCGACCTGAGGCGCAGGCGTTGGCCAGGCATATCACCGGGAAGTGATGGCAGCGGTAGAGTCGACTGTTAGTGGACTCACGCGCGTAGCGCGGCGTTCCTGGTGTTGGAGCGAAGAGCAGTCGACTAACAGTCGACTCTACCCGGTCTGCGTACCGTACCCATCGGCGTGCCACAGCCTCAGCGACCTGAGGCGCAGGCGTTGGCCAGGCATATCACCGGGAAGTGATGGCAGCGGTAGAGTCGACTGTTAGTCGACTCACGCGCGTAGCGCGGCGTTCCTGGTGTTGGAGCGAAGAGCAGTCGACTAACAGTCGACTCTACCCGGTCTGCGTGCCGCACCCATCGGCGTGCCATACCGTCATCGGCGGGCCATACCCCGTTGGCATGTCATGGGGTATGGCCGACGCCAGGTGCAGGCGCTGTCAGCCCCGCTTTCCCGCGAACCGTGCCTCGATCTCCTCCAGTGACTTGCCCTTGGTCTCCGGCAGCCAGAACGCGGCTACCAGGAAGAACACGAAGGTGCAGGCCGCCCAGAACACGAACATGCTGGCGTAGCCGTAGTGGCCCACCGCGGGCAGGAAGATGGCGGCGATGGTGGTCGACACGAACTGGTTGATCAGCAGCGCGATGCTCATGCCGTTGGAGCGGATGCGGTTCGGCATCAGCTCCGACAGTGCCAGCCACACGCACACGCCGGGGCCGACCGCGAAGAACGCGACGAACACCAGGATGCAGGCCGCCACCGCCCAGCCATGTGCAGGCGGCGGCACCGGGCCGATACGCGCCTGTTCGATGCGCAGCGGTGCCTGCGCGGCACTGGCCGGGTCGGCGAACGGGTTCAGATGGAGCTTGCGGAAGAACGCACCAATCACGCTGTCGGGCTGCACGGTGCCGGCGCGCTCGATGCGCAGCTCGCGATCGGTCAGGTTGTCGCTGCGCAGGGCGCGCACATTGGTGAAGTCACCATAGGCGTAGGACACGGTCAGCTGCATCGACCGGCCTTCGCTGTCGATGCCGCCACCCAGGCGCTGCCACTGGGCGTCATCCAGCACCAGTTGCAGGCCATCGCCGTTGACCGCCGCCTGCAGCTGCGGTTGCACATCGGCGCGGCCACGCTCGGCCTGGAAGAACAGCGTGGCCGCGGCCAGCAGCGCCACGCAGATGCCACCACTGCCGAGCATCAGCAGGAACTTGCGGCCCTTGCGGTCGACCAGCAGCAACGCGACCACGGTCATCACCGCATTGAGCAGCTTGATCGCCACGTCGGCGCCGTTGGCCACTGAACCGGACAGGCCGGCCTGGTTGAGGATGTTCACCGCGTAGGCCAGCACCGAGTTGATGCCGGTGGCCTGGGTGCAGGCCAGCACCACGCAGGCGAGCAGGAACGGCACCACGTAGCGGCGGCTGAGCAGCGGGTCACGCTTGCCATCGCTGCTGCTCGATTCCGGCGCCTGGATCTGGGCCAGCGTGGGCTCGACGTCTGCGGCGGGTAGGACGCGCTGGAGGCTGCGGCGGGCTTCATCGATGCGGCCGCGGCGTACCAGCCAGCGTGGCGATTCGGACAGCCAGAAGATGCCGGCGCAGAACAGCAGGCCTGGCGCCAGGCAGGTCCAGAAGATGGTGCGCCAGGCGTGGTCCTTCACCGTGAACAGTTCCTGCGCCTGCTGCGCGACCGGCAGCGAACGCACGGCTTCGGCGGCGGCATCCACGGCGTGAGCGTGGTACAGGCCGATCAGGGCTGCCAGCACCAGGCCAACGGTCAGCAGCAGCTGGAACATCGCCGCGCCGCGCCCACGTCGCTCGGGGCTGAGCACTTCGGCCAGGTACAGTGGAATTACTACGCCGATCAAACCGCCACTGATGCCCTGCAGCAGGCGCCCCAGCAGCAGCGGCGTGTAGCCGGAAGCCAGTGCCATGATCGGAATCGAGGCAGTGAACAACAGGCCGGCCAGCAGCATCGCGCCGCGGCGGCCGATCAGGTCGGCAACCATGCCGGCGAACAGCGAGGACAGCACGCTGCCCAGCAGTACCGCTGCCACCACGAAGCCGAGCTGCTGGCTGCTGAGCTGCCAGGCGTGGCTGGCAGTTGCTTCAAGATAGGGCAGGGCGCCGGCGATGATGCCGATGTCGATGCCGTACAGCAGGCCACCCAGGCCGCCGATGAAGAGCAGGTAGCGTACGGGCCAGCGCGGAGCGGTGCGTGCAGTCATCGGCATATCCCAGAAGGTGTTTCGGTGCGGATTGCTTTCTGTAGAGTCGAGCCATGCTTGACTGACCGCGCATGGCGCGGCAGAGCAGTCGAGCATGGCTCGACTCTACGAAGGCACGGTGCGTCAGGCTGGTGTTGCGTTCAAATCGACCACGCGCCCACCCACCACCACCTGCTGCAGGCGCAATCCGGCATCCAGCACCACTAGGTCGGCGCGGGCGTCGGGCGCGATGCGGCCGCGATCGCCCAGGCCCAGGTAGTCGGCCGGGAAGGTGGAAACACGTTGCGAGGCATCGGCCAGCTCCAGGCCCACCTGCACCAGGTTGCGCAGCGCCTGGTCCATGGTCAGTGCACTTCCTGCCAGTGAACCGGTCGCCAGGCGCACGCAGCCGCCGCACTTGTGCACGCGCTGCTCGCCCAGCGCGTACTCGCCATCGGGCATGCCGGTGGCGGCAGTGGCGTCGGTCACCGCGTACAGGCGCGGGATCGCGCGCGCGGCCAGGCGGATCACGCCGGGGTGGATGTGCTGCAGGTCGGGAATGATTTCGGCGTACTGCGCATGCGCCAGTGCGGCCGCGGCGATGCCCGGCCGGTAATGATCGACACCGGTCATGCCGTTGAACAGGTGGGTGAAGCCGGAGGCACCGGCCTGCAGTGCAGCAACGCCTTCTTCGTAAGTGCCGGCGCTGTGGCCGAGCTGCACGCGGATGCCCATTGCCGAAAGCGCGGGAATCAGCGCGGTGTGCTCGCCGATTTCCGGCGCCAGCGTCATCACCCGGATCGGCGCCAGCGCATGCAGTTGCTGCACCAGTGCCAGTGTCGCCTCGATGGTGCGGTTGGGCTGCGCGCCCAGCCGCTGCGGGCTGATGAACGGCCCTTCCAGATGCACGCCGACGATGCTGGCGGCGTCTGCATCGGGTGCGGCCATGGTGGCGGCCACGCCGTGCAGCGCGTGCTCGATCTCATCCAGGCCGGCGGTCATGGTGGTCGCCAGCAGCGTGGTGGTACCGAAGCGCAGATGGGTGCGGGCGATGGTGCGCGCCACGTCGCCGCCCTGCATCAGGTCCACCCCTGCAGCGCCGTGCACATGCAGGTCGATGAAGCCGGGCAGGATCACCGGCAGCTGCAGACCGTCAGCGCCGCTGTGGTCGTCCACCTGCAGCTGGCGCACGTGGGAATCGAAGTGGACGTGGCCACGCCGCCAACCCAGCGGGGTGAGGATGCGGCCATGCAGGGAACGGGTGTCGCTCATGCGGTGGGCTCGGCGATGATCACCTCGATGCCCAGCCGCTGCAGTCCCTCGCGGGTTGCGTCGTCGATGCCGGCATCGGTGATGATGGTGTGGATCTGATCCAGCAGGGCGATGCGGTGCAGGCTGACGCGCCCGAACTTGGAGGCGTCGGTCAGCACCACGATACGGCGTGCACGCTCGACCATGCGATGGTTGAGGCGGGCTTCGGCTTCGTGATGGGTGGTCAACCCGAACTGCAGGTCCAGGCCATCCACGCCCAGGAACAGCGTGTCGAAGCTGTAGGAGTTGAGGCTGGCTTCGGCCTGGCTGCCCTGCAGCGACAGCGACTGCTGGCGCAACAGGCCGCCGGTCAGCAGTACGTTGATGCCGGCCGCGTTGGCCAGTTCCCAGGCGATGTTCAGCCCGTTGGTCATCACCGTCACGTCGCGCTGCGTGCGCAGGTGGCGGGCCAGGGTCATCGTGGTCGAGCCGGAGTCGATGATGATGTTGTCACCAGGCCGTACCAGGCGCGCGGCACACGCGCCGATCGATTCCTTCAGCGGCAGGTTCAGTGCGTCCTTTTCGTGGATGTCCTGTTCCTGCGGCGGCGTGCGCACCAGCGTGGCGCCACCGTGGGTACGGTTGGCCAGGCCCTGCGATTCGAAATGGGTCAGGTCGGCACGGATGGTCACCGCCGACACGCCGAAGCGCTCGACCAGATCGGCCACCTGCACCGAGCCGTGCTCGATCAGCAGCTGCAGGATCTGTTGCCGGCGGGAGCGGGTGTTGCGCATGGCCATTCTCGGTGTCGCGGGGGAAAGGTAGAGATTAGCCGTTCGAAGCAACGGCGGCAGCCGAACCTGCGTGGTGAGTGCGGGTTCCGGCCTGGTTGGCGCTGCAGGCACGGGCGTACTCACCCAGGCACAGGCCGATACGGTGCTGCACCAGTGCGGTGGGGGTGTTGGCCAGGGCGCCTTCGCGCACGGCGCGGTACTGCTCCGGCAGGTACTGGCTGAGCAGCACCAGCGGCGGCGCGTGCTGTTCCAGGTTGGCGAACAGGGTCTGCACCGCCTGTACCAGCGCCGGCTCGCCCCAGTAGTAGCGGCAGCGGTCGCTGAAGGAGTAACTGCGCAGCAGGCGCAGCGCTGCCTCATCGCCCTGGTAGTAGGACTGCCAGTACTTCGGCTGCGCCACCATCACCTCGTCCAGCACCTGCGGCAGGCGCGAGCATTGTGCGGCCGGCAGCAGTTCGGCCTCGATCGCGGCCAGCGCGAACAGCGCTTCGCGATAGGCGAAGGTTGCCGCCGGGCCGACCTTGAGGATGGCGAAGTGGTCGCGCACCAGCGCGTGCAGGCCGCTTTCGCGCTGGTAGTCGGTGGAGTGCGCCTCGAAGACGATGCGTGGCTGCTGTTCCAGGAAGTCGGCCAGCGTGCCGGCAGCGGCGGCGTCGTACTCGTGCACGCTGCTGTGGTCGAAGTCGACGCCCGGCTGCACCACCATCGCGATCACGCGCTGCCACGCATCACGCAGCTGCGGCGTGTCGAACGCCTGCTGGTGGATGGCCAGGGTCTGCGCGGCGGCGGCCGGCGTGGTCACCTGCAGGCCCTCGGCAAGCGAGGCTTCTCCACCGGGAATCGGCACCTCGGTACCGATCACGTAGACCGGCGGCGGCAGGCCGTGTTCGGCGGCGGTGCGTTCGGCGATCTCGGCCAGCTCGGCCGAGCGTGCGGCAACGATGGCATCGGGCAGCGGCACCGGGTCATCGGCGCAGGACATGCTGCAGTCGAGATGGATCTTGTGGAAACCGGCGGCGACGTAGGCTTCGATCAGCACGCGCGCGTGGGTCATCGCTTCGGCAGCCGGGCGCTTCTGCCAGGCATTCGGGCCAAGGTGGTCACCGCCGAGGATCAGCCGCTCGCGCGGGAAGCCTTCCTCATCGGCCAGGGTACCGACATAGTCGCGGTACTGCGGCGGGGTCATGCCGGTATAGCCGCCGAACTGATCGACCTGGTTGGAGGTGGCCTCGACCAGCAGCACGGTGCCGTGTGCCAGCGCCACGTGCATGGCCGCGCGCAGCACCTGCTCGTTGCTGCAGCAGACGCTGTACAGGCCGACGTTGGCACCGGCGCGGTGGGAGGCAAGCAGGGTCTGCAACGGGGACATGGTCAGGCTCCGGACATCAGGAAAACGAGGGTTGGCAGGCGAGCAGGGCGGCACCACGTGCGCCACCGGCATCGCCGAAGCGCGGCGGCACGATCGGCGGTACCTGCACGCCGTTGAACAGATGGGCAGCGATGGCCGACGGCAGCTGCTGGTACAGCGGCGCGTACTGCGAGAGACCACCGCCGAGCACGATCACGTGCGGGTCCAGCGCCAGCACCAGCGCGGCCAGGCTGTGGCCAAGCAGATCGCGGTGGATGTCCAACGCCTTGCGCGCACGTGCATCGCCGGCTTCGGCCAGGGCGATCACGGCGCTGGCGTCAGCGGCGCTGCCACCGAGGTGGCGCTCGATCATCGCCACACCGCTGCCGGACACATAGCGCTCCACGCAGCCCTGCAGGCCGCAGCCGCAGTCCAGCAGCGGCAGGCCGTGGCGCTGCAGCAGGTGGCCGGGCACGCTCCAGTGGCCCCATTCGCCGGCTAGGCCGTTGAAGCCGGACAGCAGCCGGCCGTGCAGGCAGAAGCCGCCGCCGGCACCAGTGCCGAGGATGGCGCCGAACATGCTGGGGTAGCCGTCAGCCGCGCCGCCGTGCGCTTCAGACAGGGCAAAGCACTGCAGATCGTTGCCGAAGTGGAGCGGGCGCTGCAGGCGTGCCTGCAGATCCTGCGCCACGCATTGGCCGGTCAGTGCAGGCACGTTCGCGCTGAGCTGGCGACCGCTGCGGCGGTCACGCACGCCGGGCAGGGCGATGCCGATGGCCGCATCGCTGCGACCGAGGGCGGCGTCCGCCTCGACCACCAGCGCCACCACCGCCTGCAGGAAGCCGTCGTAGTCACCCTGTGGGGTGGCCACGCGGCGGCGCCAGGTGACCTGCATCGCCGCATCGCACGCCACCAGCTCGATCTTGGTGCCGCCGATGTCGATGCCGTAGCAGGCGTGGGCGATCAGCTCAGCCATGGTGGATGGTGACGCCCTTGACGACGCGGTTGACGGTGCCATCCGGGAACGGGTTGTCCGGGGTCAGGCCAAGCGCGGCCGAGCGCTGCAGCGCGAACAGCTGCGCGAAGCCCAGCCACACCGGCGCCAGCCACGGGTCGTCCAGTGCCGGCACGGTGAGGGTGTATTCGTCATCGGCGCCGATGTCCGAATGCGGGCCGATCGCCAGCACCTGGCCGGCCACGCCGTCGCGGCGCAGTTCTTCCAGCAGGTCCTGTTCGTAGCGGCGCGCCAGCGGCTGCACGCTGCGCAGCACCACCACCAGGGTGTTGCCATCCAGCGTCGACTTCGGCCCATGACGGAAGCCCAGCGGGGTGTTGGCCAGCGCCAGCACGCGGCCAGCGGTCAGTTCCAGCACCTTCAGCGCGCACTCGCGTGCCAGCGCTTCCAGCGGGCCGCTGCCGAGGTAGATGATGCGGTTGAACGGGCGCTGCGCCAGCGCCGCCACCGGTGCGTCCCACTGCGCCTGGCCTTCGCGGGCCAGCGCGGCGATCTGCTTCAGGCGCGCCACGCGCGCATCCCACGGCGAACGATCGAACACGGTCAGCGCGGCCAGCAGCATGCAGGTCAGGCTGCTGGTCATGGCGAAGGCGCGGTCGCAGCTGGCCGACGGCATCAGCAGGGTGCAGGTATCGGCACGGCCGGCCCCACGGCGGGCCAGTTCGCCATCGGCGTTGCAGGTGATGTCGAGGAAGCGCGCGTCATTCACGTCGCTGCGCACGCGGTCAACCGCCGCCACGCTTTCCGGGCTGGAACCGCTGCGGCCGAACGAGACCAGTAGGGTCGGGCGGTCGCGCTGCAGGTACAGCGCCGGGTGGGTCAGCAGGCTGGTGGTGTGCACCACGCGCACATCGGCTGGCCACTGCGCGTTGATCGCGTCGGCCACCATTTCGGCGATGAAGCCGGAGCTGCCGGCGCCGGTGAACAGCACGCGCTGGTTGGGATCGTTGAGGCTGTCGCCGAGGAAGGCCTGCAGGCGGTCGCGGGCACGCGACAGGTCCTGTGCAAGGGCTTCCCACAGCGCAGGCTGCTGGGCGATTTCGGTAGCGGTATCGGCTCCGCCAAGGCGCTGCCAGGCGGACACATCGGAAAGCAGGGTGACGTCCATTCGGAGGTTCCAGTTGGGCCAGCGCACCATCTGCGTTTTCTTTCGAAATGTCAAATAGCGAAAGTAAAAAGAAAGAAAATGTGACGCCGACTTCGCTCTGCCCAGAGCACGTCGGAAAACGTAAGAATTCGCCAAATGCCGTATCGCACAATGCTTAACAGGCGTGTGCAAGCGATTACACAAAGTATTGCGGCGCAACAACTTTCGTTTCAATGGAATATATCTTCCTTTTTCCTTTCAATTTGTTGACATCTTTCGAATCGCTGCCCTAGAGTCGGCCCAATCGCTTTCGAAACGCCCGGTGAACGGGTTGGGAGTCCGCGTGGAAAACTGCGTTCGTCGCTCGCCGCTGATGCTGGCCCTGTTGCCGGCATTGATGCTGGCGTCCATGCCGGCCCAGGCCGAGCCGGTCGGCAACCTGCGTTCGGTCGCCGCCAGCGCCAGCGGCGACGGCGTGCAGGGCTGGGACCTGCAGACCGACAAGGGCGCGCGCATCCGCATCGAACTGCCGGCCACCGACATCATCCGCGTGCAGGCCGGCCGCAACGGCACGCTGACCGGCGCCGGCGACAAGGCCGCACCGATCGTGCTGCCGCAGCCCAAGGCGAACGTGAAGGCGCAGCTGGAAGAAGACGCACAGGAAATCCGCGTGCGCACCGATGCACTGGTCCTGCATGTACAGCGGCAGCCGCTGCGCATGCGCCTGGAACGCCTGGACAACGGCCAGCCCACCGCGCTGTGGCAGGAACTGCAGCCGCTGGACCTGGATGCCACGCAGAGCGTGCAGGTGTTGTCCTCGCAGGCCGATGAGGGCTACTTCGGTGGCGGCCAGCAGAACGGCCGTTACCAGTTCAAGGGCCGCGAGCTGGACGTGTCCTACTCCGGCGGCTGGGAAGAGGGCGACCGCCCCAGCCCTGCACCGATGCTGCTGAGCAGCCGTGGCTGGGGCATGCTGCGCAACACCTGGAGCGATGGCAGCTACGATCTGCGCGAGGCCGACCAGGCCACGCTGCTGCACCGCGAAGACCGCTTCGATGCCTATTACTTCGTCGGCGCCGACCTGCCTAAACTGATCGAGCGCTACACCCAGCTGACCGGCCGCCCGAACATGGTCGCGCGCTGGGCGCTGTCCTACGGCGATGCCGATTGCTACAACGACGGTGACAATGCCAAGAAGCCCGGCACCGTGCCCGAAGGCTGGAGTGACGGCCCGACCGGCACCACGCCGGATGTGATCGACTCGGTGGCCAAGCAGTACCGCGCCCACGACATGCCCGGTGGCTGGATCCTGCCCAACGATGGCTACGGCTGCGGTTACAAGAAGCTGCCGGAAACCGTGCAGGGCTTGGCCAAGTACGGCTTCCGCACCGGTCTGTGGACCGAGAACGGCGTCGACAAGATCGCCTGGGAAGTGGGCAAGGCCGGCAGCCGCGTGCAGAAGCTGGACGTGGCCTGGACCGGCAAGGGCTACCAGTTCGCGATGGACGCCAACCGCCAGGCGTTCAACGGCATCCTCGACAATTCCGATTCGCGCCCGTTCCTGTGGACGGTGATGGGCTGGGCCGGCATCCAGCGCTACGCCGTAGCGTGGACCGGCGACCAGAGCAGCAGCTGGGATTACATCCGCTGGCACGTGCCGACCCTGGTCGGTTCGGGCCTGTCCGGCATGGCCTACGCCAGTGGCGATGTGGATGCGATCTTCGGCGGCAGCGCCGAAACCTTCACCCGCGACCTGCAGTGGAAAGCCTTCACCCCGGTGCTGATGGGCATGAGCGGCTGGTCGTCGAACGCACGCAAGCACCCGTGGTGGTACGACGAGCCCTATCGCAGCATCAACCGCGATTACCTGAAGTTGAAGATGCGCCTGACCCCGTACATGTACGGGCTGGTGCACGAGGCCGCGCAGACCGGTGCACCGCCGGTGCGCGGCCTGATGTGGGACAACCCGCGCGACCCGTATGCGCAGGATGAAACCTACAAGTACCAGTTCCTGCTTGGCCGGGACCTGCTGGTGGCGCCGGTGTACCGCAGCCAGGCCGCCAGCCGTGGCTGGCGCCGCGACATCCACCTGCCGGCCGGCGGCTGGATCGACTACTGGGATGGCCGCCGCGTGCAGGCCGGCGCCGACGGCCGCCAGCTCGACCGCCAGGTGGACCTGGCCACGCTGCCGGTGTTCGTGCGTGCCGGTGCGATCCTGCCGATGTACCCCTCGATGCTGTTCGACGGCGAGAAGCCGCTGGATGAAGTGACGTTCGACCTGTACCCGCAGGGCGAGTCGCAGTACACGCTGTACGAAGACGATGGCAACACGCGCCGCTACCAGCAGGGTGAGTCGAGCACGCAGGTAATCCGCGTGCAGGCGCCGGCGCAGGGCAGTGGCCCGGTGCAGGTGCAGATCGATCCGGTGCAGGGCCAGTACAACGGCCAGCTGGCGCAGCGCCGTTATGGCCTGCGCGTGCTCAGCCGCCAGGCACCGCGTGCGGTGCAGGCCGGTGGCCGCGCGTTGCCGGTGTTGGCCGATGCGGCGGCGTTCAACGGTGCGGCTGAAGGCTGGTACTTCGATGCCAAGGAGCGCCGTGGCACGCTGCACGTGCGTACCGCTACCCGGGACATCCGCCAGCCGCTGCAGCTGCAGCTGGACTTCGCGGTGGCCGCTGCGGCCGCCGACGATGCCTATCCGGCTGCGCCGGTGCTGGGCCGCGAACTGCCGGCCGACAGCCTGCTGGTGGTCAACCGCCCGGCCGAAGAGCCTGGCCATGCGCTGGAAAATGCCTTCGACGACGATCCGGCCACCTGGTTCCGCAGTGTGCGCAACCAGGCCGTGCGCACCGGTGCGCATGAGTGGGTGATCGGCTTCGGCGAGCGCAGGATGATCGACGGCATCGACATCGCGCCGCGCAACGACAAGAACTGGAAGCACGGCCAGGTGCGCGACTACGAGGTGTACCTGGGCGACAGCAATGGCGAGTGGGGCGAGCCGATCGCACGTGGCCGCCTGCAGTTGAAGGAGGGCGTGCAGCGCATCGCGTTCCCGGCCCATGCCGGGCGCCTGCTGCGCTTCCGCGTGCTGAGCGTGCAGAACCCCGAAGGCGACGGCGCCAGCAGCACCGACCCGATGGTCACCGCCGCACAGGGCAGCGCCCGCGCATTCGATGCACTGCAGCCACGCGACGTCGGCCCGATCGCCTTGTCCACCTTCCACATCCTCGAACACCAGGAACCGGAGCGACCGGCCCGGCAGCGCTATCTCTCCGAGCTGCCGGTGCCGGCCGCGCTGGCCAGCCAGGTGCGCACCGACCAGTCCTTCCGTGGCGACGCCGGCATGCGCATGAACGGCCTGCAGTTCCGCCGTGGCCTGGGCGTCGGCGCCAACAGCCGCATCGACCTGCGCCTGCAGGGCGGCTGGCACCTGCTGCGTGCCGACCTCGGCATCGACGACGCCTGCCGCACCGCCGGTGGCCTGCAGTTCCAGGTCTGGGGTGACGACCACCTGTTGTATGACAGCGGCCTGGTGAAGGCACCCGGCGTGGTCAAGCCGGAGCTGGACATCCGAGGCCTTTCCACCCTGAGCCTGCGCACGCTGGGTGCGCAGGGCAGTCAACCCGCCCAGGTCTGCGCCAACTGGGCCAATGCCGTACTGATCGGCCAGGAGGGCGACTCCGCCAGCATCGTCGCCCCATGACCCCCTCGTAACACCGCTCCTCCCCCCGCCCATTCCGACTACGGCCCTCGTGGCCGTGGCCCGGGAGCGTTTTGCCCGCCGAACGCCCACGCGCTCACTTATTGCGCTGCACCCCTGCCAGGAGAGAACCCCGATGTTGCCCGCCCGCCACCACCGCCCCCCCTGTCGTTCGATCGCTCCGCTGTCGCTGGCCATCGCCGGCGTGCTGCTGTCGGTCGCCGTTCCTGCCTTCGCCCAGGAGAGCAAGGACAAGGCCACCGACCTGGCCCGCATCGAGGTCACCGGTTCCAACATCCGCCGCACCGACGTGGAAACCGCCTCGCCGGTGCAGGTGATCAGCAAGCAGGACATCCAGAACATGGGTGCGCGCACGCTGCTGCAGGTGCTCGACAATCTGCCGGCCGCCCGCCCGGCGCAGCAGGACGCGCGTTCGCTGTTCACCGGTTCCGATGGTGCCTCGCAGGCCAATCTGCGTGGCCTCGGTGCCCAGGGCACGCTGGTGCTGCTGAACGGTCGCCGCCTGTCGTACTACGGTGCACCGGCCGGCTTCCAGACCCAGTTCGTCAACATCGACGCGATCCCGGCCGCGGCCATCGAGCGCATGGAAGTGCTGACCGACGGCGCCTCGGCGGTGTACGGCACCGACGCGGTGGCCGGCGTGATCAACGTGATCACCAAGCGCAACTTCCAGGGGGCCGAGGTCAGCTTCACCAACGACACCTCTTCGCGCATCGACTCCTACGGCGAACGCCAGGCCAGCATCACCGCCGGCTTCGGTGACCTGGCCGAGAACCGCTTCAACATCTACGGCGCGGTGAACATGTACCGCCGCGACGCGATCCCGCTGAGCGATTTCTACGACAAGCGGCCCGACCAGTACTACGTCAACAATCCGAACTACCTCAACAACCTGCGCCTGGGCGTGGGCAGCAAGCCGGGTGAATTCAATCCGGGCACTTATTTCGCCTTCGATCCAGTCACCGGCCGCCGTGTGCAGGAAGCTGCGCCGGGTTGCAGGAACGTGCTGACCAGTGAAGCGGCCGGTCCGCGTTGCGTCTGGGAAACCTGGATGAACAACGAGATCGACGCCGGTGCCAAGTCCGAGCGCAACACCGCCTACCTCAACGGCACCTTCCTGGTCGGTGACAGCACCGAGATC
This sequence comes from Stenotrophomonas sp. a6, assembly GCF_030913325.1. NCBI lineage: Bacteria > Pseudomonadati > Pseudomonadota > Gammaproteobacteria > Lysobacterales > Lysobacteraceae > Stenotrophomonas > Stenotrophomonas sp. a6. Next base: position 4,184,652 of record NZ_CP133161.1, on the reverse strand, counting down.
TTCGCCGAGGCGACCTACACCGACATCGACCTGCGCGCCAACGGCGGCACGCCGCGCACCTACGGCACCACCACCGGCAACCCGACCAGCTGGTTCTCGCGCAATACCGGCAACACCGTCAACCAGTTCCTGTACCCGTTCCTGGGCCCGAACAACGAGTACAACCACGCCAGCCCGCAGATGAAGGCGATGATGGGCGGTGTGGTCGGCCTGAATTACCTGCTGCAGGATGCCGGCCCGAACTATTTCGGCCAGCGCAATACCGACAAGAGCTACCGCGTGCTGGCCGGTGCGCGTGGCAACCGGGGCGACTGGAACTGGGAAACCGCGTTCGCCAGCGCCGGCACCCACTCCACCACCTACCAGACGATCAACGTCAACACCAAGGGCTTCGAGAAGGCCTTCGGCCCGTACACGATCGATCCGGGCACCGGCCGCGTGATCATCTCCGACCATCCGGCGTACAAGTTCGGCGAGATCAGCGAAGCCAACGCCGCGCTGATCCGTGAAGCGTTCCCGACCTTCGACATCCAGTCGTGGACCCGCCTGCACACCCTCGACGGCAAGATCGAAGGCCCGCTGTTCCAGCTGCCGGCCGGTGAGATGCGTGCGGCATTCGGCTTCAACGCCAGCCGCGAAACCTTCTACACTCCGGGCAACGCCGACGCCGCCAACGGTCTGATCACCCAGCAGGGCGGTTCCTGGTTCGACGGCAAGCGCAACACCTACGCGCTGTTCGCCGAAACCGTGGCGCCGATCACCGACAAGCTGGAACTGGATGCGGCGGTGCGCGTGGACAAGTACCCGAACTTCAGTGCCAACGTGGCACCGAAGATCGGCTTCAAGTACCAGGCGTTCGACCAGCTGATGCTGCGCGGTACCTACTCCACCGGCTTCCGTGCACCGAGCCTGGCCGAGTCCGGCAATGGCGGCGTGTTCGCCCAGCTGGGCGGCTTCCGCGACGAGCTGCGCTGCAACGAGACCAACGCCATCGCCAACCTGTTGCTGAAGTCGCAGCGGCCGGGTGATGTCGACCTGGGCAAGAACATGCTGAACGTCGACTGCAGCCGCACCGTTGCGCGCATGACCCAGCCGAACAAGGACCTGAAGCCGGAGAAGGCGAAGATCGCCACCCTCGGCTTCGTCTACGAGCCGGCGAGCTGGCTGTCGGTGTCGGCCGACTACTGGTTCATCTACCGCAACAACGAAATCGTCGCGCCGGACTATCGCCGCATGGAAGACATCATCTCGATGTCGCGCTCGCCGATCACCGACAGCGACCGCGCCAACCTGGCGCAGCTGGCGGCCATGTGTGCCGACCCGGCCAGTGGCGTGAGCTGCCCGTCGGTGCTGCCGGGCTATTCGGCCGGCAACGTGGCCAGCGTGGTGGGCCAGTACAAGAACCGTGGCAAGACCCTGATCGACGGCTTCGACATCGATGCGCGCAGCCGCTTCTCGCTGGGCGACTGGGGCAACCTGAATATCGGCCTGGCCGCCACCATCGCCAACCGCAACCGCTTCTACATGGACGCGGAGAACGGCTGGTACTACGGCGACGTGGTCGGCTACTACAACAACCCGCGCCTGCGTGCCACGCTCAATGCCGACTGGACCTACAAGCAGGTCACCACCAGCATGTTCGTCAACTACGTGGGCGGCACCAAGTGGGCCACCGACCAGGTTGATGAGGTGAGCAACAACAAGGAAACCTGCACCGGCGGCTACCTGGCCCTGCAGAAGAGCAAGTGCGATGGTGCGCCGTCGTGGTGGACTGCCAACATGAGCGTCACCTGGCGCCCGGATGACGCGTGGAACCTGAGCATCACCGTCAAGAACCTGTTCAACCGCCTGCCGTTCTACGATCCGAACAGCTTCCTGGGTGACTCCAGTGACTACGCCACCATCTTCGGTCGTGGTTACAGTGTGACCATCGGCTACCGTTTCAAGTAATTCCGTTTGCGTGACCCGGCGGGCCGGCTACGGCCGGCTCGCTGCCAAGAGGAGAGATGTTTGCCATGAAGCGTAGGGAATTCATCGCGGCCAGTGCCGCTGTCGCCGCCAGCAGCCTGCTGCCGCAGACCCCGGCGTGGGCACGCGGGCGCAAGGTGCGCCTGGCCATGATCGGTACCGGCATGCGTGGCCTTGTGCTGCTGAAGGAGCTGGTGCGCCGCGACGATGTCGAGGTGGTCGCGCTGTGCGACATCGAACCGATCATGCTCGGTCGCGCCATGGACATGGTGGCCAAGGCCGGCAAGCCGGCACCGAAGACCTACGGACAGGATCGCGACACCAATGCCTGGAAGCGCCTGCTGGAGCAGAAGGGCATCGATGGCGTGATCATCGCCACGCCGTGGGAGTACCACGCACCGATGGCGATCGCCGCCATGCAGGCCGGCGTGGCCGTGGGCTGCGAAGTGGTGGCCGGCATCACCCTGCAGGACCACTGGGACGTGCTGAAGACCCAGCTGAGCACCGGTACCCCTTACATGCTGCTGGAGAACGTCTGCTACCGCCGCGACGTGATGGCCGCGCTGCAGATGGTGCGCCAGGGCCTGTTCGGCGAGCTGGTGCATCTGCAGGCCGGCTACCAGCATGACCTGCGCGGGGTGAAGTTCAATTCCGGCGACCCGAACCAGCCCTACGACAGCGGCGTGGAATTCGGCCCCAAGGGCTGGAGCGAAGCACGCTGGCGCACCGAGCATTCGGTGGAACGCAACGGCGAGCTGTACCCCAGCCACGGCATCGGCCCGTGCGCGATGTACACCGGCATCAACCGTGGCAACCGCTTCACCCACATCAACGCCTTCGCGACCAAGGCGCGTGGCCTGCATGAGTACACCGTTGCCAAGAGTGGTGGCACCACCCACCCCAGCACCAAGGTGAAGTTCAAGCTGGGCGACATCGTCACCACCACGCTGGCCTGCGAGAACGGCGAGACCATCCTGCTGCAGCACGACACTTCGCTGCCGCGCCCGTACTCGATGGGCTTCCGCGTGCAGGGCACCAAGGGCCTGTGGATGGACGTGAACCATTCGATCCACATCGAAGGCCGCAGCCCGCCGCACCAGTGGGAAGAGTTCAAGAAGTACCAGGACGAGTACGAGCACCCGCTGTGGAAGCAGAACGCCGACACCGCCGCCAGCGCCGGCCACGGTGGCATGGACTGGTTCGTCATCCATGCCTTTGTTGAAGCGCTGAAGGCCAAGGCGCCGATGCCGATCGACATCTACGACGCAGTGACCTGGAGCGCGATCACTCCGTTGAGCGAGCAGTCGATTGCCAACAGTTTCCAGACGCTGGAGTTCCCGGACTTTACTGCCGGCGCGTGGAAGCAGCGCAAGCCGATCTTTGCGTTTGATGGGAAGTACTGAGATTTACCCCTTCCATGCGGTGACGGAAACGCCGGGCGATGCCCGGCGTTTCTGTTTCTGGGGCATTCGCCTTGTTGAGCCGAGCCCACGCTTGGCTGCATTTCCGACACGCCCCCCCTGCATCAGAAAGTTCTGAAATTCGACTCATTCCACAGTTTTTGACTTGAATGTGTAAACCACATCGGAGATAACGTCCCCATGCGGCCACGCCGCATTCCGGACCAGGGACGATCCGAAGCATGACGTGAAGAGGCTGCTGCCCCACGTTCTCGTTCCCGCCGGCGCTGTGTCCGTCCAGGAAGGAGAACAGGGATGTTGAAGGCAAACTCTGGCACTTCGCTCATCAGTCTGGCGCTGTTCGTGCTGGCGTGCTCGACGTCCAGCGTGCAGGCGCAGGAGATCGAGAAGAAATGGGAAAGCTACTTCTCGATGGGAGAGCCCCGTTCCACAGAGGCGGCTGTCCAGAAAGACATACGGGCCTTCTTCGCCGAGTATGAGGTCGATAAGCCTTTCGTTTGGGAGGTCAAGCGCCAGAGGGCCCTTCCTAACAAGACGATCTATGACTATCGCGTCAAGCCCGAGAAGATCGTCACCACGGATTGGGTGTATGAGCAGAACCATCAGAAGTACGCCACGGAGGATGCCGTCCGCAGCATGTTCCTGTCGAAGAATGCGAGCGATCCGCGGTGCGCTGCCACCGTCATGACTGAAGAGGCCTGGGAGGAGGTTGGCGGGCTTGGAGTGGGAGATGACGGTAGCGTCATCAACGAAAGCAAGCGCTACAAATTCGCTAAGAACACTTATTTCGAGGGCATTAATTCCTGCAGGCAGACGGTCTTCTGGCAAAATGCATCTCGGAGTAGAACCGCAAAATGCATGAATCGCCCCATGATGATGTGGGACGATAACCTGGGCATGTGCGCCCTGATCCAGCAGGACGACCCAAACATGGCAATGCTGCTGGCCTACTGGACTTCTCCGCTGCCGCCGCAGGAGTGCAAAGTCGGTAATCCATGCGACCCTACCACCGGCGACAAGTCTCAGCCGGAAGCGGACCTTGATTTCGGGTGGGTCCGCTTCGATCGCCAGTATCATTCCTTGACCAGCACCAGCGGCGGAGCCATTGGCCAAGGTTGGACGCACTCGCACAATATTCACCTGACGCTCGGCATTGATGACACGGGCTATCCGCCGAGTTCGGAAGTCCAGGTGGGTTTGATTGACGCTGAGGGTGGCCAGCTCGCCTTCAAGAAGGTGGGAGCGGTGTATGAGGCAATGGATGGCAGTGGGGACCGCGTGGCTCAACAGGGGAGCCTATGGTTGTTGTCGCGGGCTCAGGAGCGCATTCAGTTCGATGCCGGCGGCCTTATGCAGCGCCGCGATTTCGAAGACGGAACCTCGCTAACCTATGCACGCGACAGCCATGGCCGCCTGCTCAGCATCACCCATTCAACCGGCCGGCGCGTGGACGTCCAGTATCTCGCGCCGGGTGACGATTCGCTGATCTCGGCCCTGGTGATCGCCGGCCAGCCCGTGGTGAGCTACGCCTATTCCCCGGCCGGGGAATTGATCAGTGCGACCTACGCAGACGGTGCCAGCCGCACGTATCACTATGAGGACGCCCGCTTCCCGGGCTACCTGACCGGCATTACCGCCGAGGGCAACCAGCGTTACAGCTGGTACGGCTACGACGCCAAGGGGCGGGTCACCTGCAGCCGCCATTCCGGCGATTGCAGTCAGGCCGACGTGGGCATTGATGGCGTGCGCCTGGAGTACACCCTGGCAGGCACCACGATCGTCACCGACGCACTGGGCAAGCAGAGCACCTACGCATTGACCGCCAGCGGCGCCAGCGGCCTTCCGCGCAAGGTCAACGGCGTCACCGAGAGCAACGGCAGCATCAGTCGCACCTATCTGCCCGAGGGCACCGATTTCCGGCGCCGGCTGCAGTCGGTGACCGATCGCCGAGGCGTTGTCACCCAGTATGCCTATTCCGAGGCCAGCGATGCTGCCACAGGCGCCATCAGCGTGACCACCACCACCGAAGCGGCCGGTACTCCGGACCAGCGCGTCAGCGAAATGCGCGTGGCCATGGACAGCAATCGGCTGGTGCAGCAGACCGTCGGTAACCGTGAGATCCGCATCGTGCGCAATGCACGCCTCCAGCCGACCACCATCGCCGTGCGCGACATGGTGACCGGTGACACCCGCGTCACCACGCAGACCTACTGTGAGGCAGAGGGCCCGGAGTGCCCGCTGATGGGACTGCTGCGTAGCGTGGATGGCCCGCGTAGTGATGTGGCGGATGTCTCCACCTATGCCTACTACACCGCGGATGACGCGGGATGCGCGGCCAATGGTGCCTGCAGCTATCGCAAGGGCGACCTGCGCAGCGTGACCAATGCGCTGGGCCAGACGGTCGAGACCTTGGCCTACGACGCGTTCGGGCGGCCGTTGTCGGTCAAGGACGCCAACGGCGTGGTAACTGATTACACCTACCATCCCCGCGGCTGGCCGACCTCGATCACCGTGCGCGGTGCCACCACAGCCGAGGACCGGGCTACCCAGATCAGCTACTGGCCGACCGGCCAAGTGCAGCAGGTCACCGAGCCCGACGGCAGCAGCGTCACCTACGTCTACGACGCCGCGCAGCGGCTGACGGATATCGCCGACAGCGCTGGCAACACCATCCACTACACGCTGGACAATGCCGGCAACCGCCTCAAGGAAGACACGCTGGATACTGGCGGCACGCTGCGTCGCACCCTGGCGCGGACGTTCAACACGCTTGGCCAGCTGACCGCGCTGAAGGATGCGGGCAACCACGCCACCGGCTTTGCCTACGATGCCAACGGCAACCCGCAGACGATCACCGACGCACTGCAGCGCGTGACCAGCCAGCAGTACGACCCGCTCAACCGCCTGGCGCAGACCCTGCAGGATGTCGGCGGCGTGGCGGCGGAGATCCGCAGCCAGTACAACGCGCTGGACCAGGTCACCCGGGTCACCGACCCGAAGGGCCTGCATACCACCTACGCCTACAACGGTTTCGGTGATCTGACCGGCCAGGTCAGCCCGGACAGTGGCGCCAGCAGCTTCACCGTGGACGCCGCCGGCAACCGCAAGACCGCCACCGATGCGCGCGGCGTCACCGCCACCTATCACTACGATGCGCTCAACCGCCTGATCGGCATCGCCTATCCGGACCCCAATCTAGACGTGGGCTACAGCTATGACGTGGCGCCGGCCGCCTGTGCCGCCGACGAGCGCTTCGCCAAGGGCCACCTGGGGCAGGTGCTGCACGCCAATGGCAGCACCCAGTACTGCCATGACCGTTTCGGCCAGGTCACCCGCAAGGTGCAGACCGTCAATGGTGTGGCCACCACCCTGCGCTATGCCTACAGCAAGTCGGGTCGCTTGACCGCGTTGACCTACCCCGACGGCAGCGTGGCCGACTACGTGCGCGATACCCAGGGCCGCATCAGCCAGATCGGCCTCACCCGCCCCGGCCAGGCGCGCCAGATCGTGGTGAACAACGTGACCTATGCGGCCTTCGGCCCGGCCACCGGCTGGGCCTATGGCAATGGGCGGCAGCTGCAGCGTCCGCTGGACTTGGACTATCGCCCGCAGGCGGTGCACGACCCGGCTGCGGGCGGTCTGTCGCTGGGCTACGGCTACGACCCGGTCGGTTCGATCACCGAGCTGAAGAACGGCGCAGGTCCGACGGTGCTGGCCAAGTACGCCTACGACACGCTGGGCCGCCTGACCCAGACCCAAGACGGCGCGACCGGCACGCCGATTGAAACCTATGCCTACGACGCCACCGGCAATCGCACCGCGCTGACCACCTCGGCAGGCACCGCCAGCTACACCTACCCCGCAACCAGCCATCGCCTGACTGCGGTGGATGGCGAAGCGCGCACCCATGACGCAGCGGGCAATACCACCAGCATCGGCAGCAAGACCTTCACCTACAGCGATGCCAACCGCATGAACGCGGTGAAGCAGGGCGATGCCGTGCTGGAAAGCTACGGTTACAACCATCGCGGCGAGCGCGTGCTGCGTACTCCAGCCGGTGGCGCAGCTCAGATCACGCTGTACGATGAGGCCGGGCAGTGGCTGGGCAACTACTCGGCCACGGGGCAGGCGCAACAGCAGGCCATCTGGCTGGATAACTACCCGGTGGCGCTGATCAACGTGCCGGGCACCGGCGTGCCGGAACTTGCCTACGTCCAACCAGATCATCTGGGCACACCGCGCGTGGTGATCGATCCGGTACGGAATGTCGCGATCTGGGAGTGGAGCAACAAGAGCGAGGTGTTCGGCAACCAGATTCCGAGTGCCGACCCGGATGGGGATGGTGTGGCGCTCGAGCTGGCGCTGCGATTCCCGGGCCAGCAGGCCACGGATGCGAGTGGGTTGTTCTACAACTACCAGCGGGAATACGACCCGGCGGTGGGGCGGTACTCGCAGAGTGATCCGATCGGTTTGAGAGGCGGAGCTTCAATCTACGCGTACACAGGAAATGATCCGTTAGACTTTGTCGATCCATTAGGACTTCTCCGCTATCACTCGTGGGTCAGCAAGAAGTACCCCGCGACGACGGAATTCTTGAATGGAACGAAAGATCGAATGACCAGTCGCAAATATGATGGATTCCAGCGATACGGAAACATCGGACAGGGGCATCTTGATCAGCTTCTATCGAAATGCGATGGGCCAGTCATTACGCCAAAATACATGAGGCATGACGATGGTAGTTACGCGCCTGGCTCGGGTGAGATATTTATTCATGAGACCTATTTTGACCGCTTCGAATCGGGTGACCGAAGCCCAGAACTCCTGCAGAAGCTGGAAAGAACACTGGAGCACGAGTTGGTTCACTTCTCGGAGTATTTCTGGAACAAAAATCAGTACAAGGGCGAGGAGGGTTGGAGCTATGAAGAGTATGTCTATGGGATCAGAAGGCCTGCTTCACACTAACCTCTTTCGCGTTGGCTTGTGCTTGATAATTGCATTTACCCTATTTGGATGCGCAAAGTCATCCAGTGAAAGAGGTGCTCCGTGTAGTCATGATCCGGTGGCAATCATCCAGGCGGCATCCTCGGATTCAGCGCTTTCTGCATACGGAGGAGATGGATGGGGATCTTCACGGATAAACGTTCTATGGGATGGCGATGAATCGTCATCTTCATTGCCGTTGTGCGAAGCCAACGGCGGGAGATTTCAGTTCGTAAAGTCGTCGTCATATGATCGCACTTCGCCATTCATTGCCATTGAGAAGTTGTACTTTGATGACGATGCTGCTTTCATGGAAATCGGATTCCCTCCGACAGGAAAGAACGCAGATGTGTTCTTGAGAAAAGAGGAAGGAGTATGGCGGGTCAAGAAGACACATCTATGGGAGAACTAGCCCCATCCACATCGGGTCTCTACGTTTGCTCCGTCTGCCCTAGCATCCCGTGCGTCGGACCCGAGCTGATTCTTCTCGAACGCTACCTCCATGATCGCCATTGTTCGGTAGCACACGCCGCATGTGCGGCGTGTGTTCCATAACATCCGCATCGGGCCTGCTTTAATCAGCAGGCCACAGCGCAGCCACCCGGTCCGCCCACTAGCTCGGTATCCGACTAGGTCACGGGGGGCGTGTGGCGTGCGGCAGCTCTCACTGGACGAGAACACTGGTGGGGCCAAGGGACTCAACAGGAAGCAATCAGTACCCATACTCAACTGAACGCCGTGCTCTCCCGGTATCCTCGCCCCCTGGTCAGACCGCGACGGCAGTCAGTGCAGTAGCATCCAAGTATCCTGTGCACGACTGAGCCGCGCTGCCTCGGGTTTCGGTGTAAGTATCGTCTTCGGCCTGCAGCCACAGCCCGCTGCGATCGAAGGCATCGGCCCGCGTACTTTCAGCGTTTGGCACCAGATAAGGACGTTTGGCGTCATACTCGATGCCCGTGATACTCGATGCCCGTGGAGAAGCACCGCAGCGCACTCCCGCCCAGGATCGCACCGTAGTCGGCCAGGGCCAGCGTTCCGTTGTCAGTGCCGGGTAGGTCACGTGTTAGGCCGGTTACCTCGATGCTGCCCATGCGCTGCATCGCCGAGCCGGGTCGGTCGCGCGCCCCCATGGGGCAACCACGCCCCATCCAAGCACCGCTTCCTCACTGGCGTGGTATTTCTCCAACAGTCCATAGATGCACACCAACGGGCTGCTCAGGCTCAGGGAATTGCGTGGGCCGGTGTCGAGCCATAGGCCAAGGAGGATGCCATCAAGCTCGCCATTCAGTACCGGCGCACGGTCATCTTGTTCGAACAGCGGCACCACAGCCGATGGCGGGTGGCGGGCAGTGGCTTGGCGGGGTGACGCTGAGCGCGCGTGCGCCATGGTCGAGGGTGGTGACGAAGCGCAGCAAGTGGCGTAATGGTGCATGGGTTGATGAAGCACGCGGCAACGTCCAGCGCGGGCTGGCGGCGTGCAGGCAACACAGGGGAAGATGGCGCGCCCGGAGGGATTCGAACCCCCGACCAATGGCTTCGGAAGCCACTACTCTATCCGGCTGAGCTACGGGCGCGTTGTAGAACCGCCGCGCCGTCGGCCAGTGCCGGGGCGGGCGTCGCAGCGCCATGAGGCGGTGCGGGACCGGCATTCTATCCAGTTTCGTCGAACAAATCTCCCCCCACCGGCAAAGCCCTGCCGGAGGGGCAGGAGTATCCTATCGCCATGGCTGATACCCCCCTCACTTCGCCGCAGTCGCCGGCGACGCCGCGTTGGCGGCATTACTGGAGTCTGATGCGTGCTGATCGCCCGATCGGCACGTTGCTGCTGCTGTGGCCCACCTGGTGGGCGTTGTGGCTGGCTGCCGGCGGCCTGCCGCCGCTGTGGACGCTGTTCGTGTTCACCGCCGGCGTGTGGCTGACCCGCTCGGCCGGTTGCGTCATCAACGACTACGCCGACCGCTGGCTCGACCCGCACGTGGAGCGGACCAAGGCGCGTCCGCTGGCCACCGGCGCGATCAGCGGACGCGCCGCGCTGGCGTTGTTCGCCGTGCTGATGCTGGTGGCCTTCGGCCTGGTGCTGACCCTGAACGGGCTGACCATCGGCCTGAGTTTCATCGGCGTGTTCCTGGCCGCCAGCTACCCGTACCTGAAGCGCTACACCCATCTGCCACAGGTCTACCTGGGCATGTCGTTCGGCTGGGGCATCCCGATGGCCTTCGCCGCCGTGCAGGGCGAGGTGCCGATGCTGGGTTGGCTGCTGTACGCCGGCAACATCCTGTGGTCCACCGCCTACGACACCTGGTACGCCATGGTCGACCGCGAGGACGACCTGAAGATGGGCTCGCACTCCACCGCGATCCTGTTCGGCGACCTCGACCTGGTCATCCAGGGCGTGCTGTACGCGCTGTTCCTGGCCACCATGGCGCTGGTCGGCGTGCGTGGCGGGCTGGGTGGGTACTACCTGGCCGGCGTGGCCGTGGCTACCGCGCTGGTGGTGTACGAGTTCTGGATCTGCCGCAACCGCGAGCGCGGCCCCTGCTTCAAGGCGTTCCTGCACAACAACTGGGTGGGTGCCGCGCTGTTTGCCGGCATCGCCGTGGATCTGGCACTGCGTTGAGCCCAAGGTGAGGTAGTGCCGGCCGCTGGCCGGCTGCACCCGTGCGCGATCCTGCGGTTGCCGGCCAGCGGCCGGCACTACCGCCTTCCACCACCTGCGATGATGCTTGGATCTGGTAGAGCCGGCCGCTGGCCGGCTGCACTCGTGCGCGATTCCGAGGTTGCCGGCCAGCGGCCGGCACTACCGCCTTCCACCACCTGCGATGATGCTTGGATCTGGTAGAGCCGGCCGCTGGCCGGCTGCACCCGTGTGCGATCGCGAGGTTGCCGGCCAGCGGCCGGCACTACCCTCCTCGGCGACCTACGACCAATAGGTGGCTGACAGGCCGCATCCCACCGCCCAGAATCGATCCATCGAACCTGGGAGGGTAGGCGATGGCCTCGACGGCAGCAGTACAGGACGGCTGGATGGCGCGCGCAGCGCTGCGCTCGGCCGCCTGGGCGGAAAAGTGGTTCCCCGATGCGTATGTGTTCGCGGTGCTGGGCGTGGTCATCGTCGCGCTGGCCGCGATGGGCTTCGGCTCGACCCCGCAGGCCACCGCCAGTGCCTTCGGCGACGGCTTCTGGAGCCTGATTCCCTTCACCATGCAGATGGCCTTCGTGGTCATCGGTGGCTACGCCGTGGCGACCGCGCCGGTGGTCGCACGCTTCATCGATTTCCTCGCCCGTGTGCCGCGCACCGGCCGTGGTGCGGTGGTGTACGTGGGGCTGGTCAGCATGCTGGCCTCGCTGCTCAGCTGGGGCTTCTCGCTGGTGTTCGGTGGCCTGCTGGTGCGCGCGCTGGCCCGCCGTACCGAACTGCGCATGGACTACCGCGCGGCCGGTGCGTCGGCGTATCTCGGCCTGGGGGCGGTGTGGGCGATGGGGTTGAGTTCCTCGGCCGCACAGCTGCAGGCCAATCCGGCCAGCATGCCGCCGGGCCTGGTCGAGATCACCGGCGTCCTGCCGTTCACCGAAACCATCTTCCTGTGGCAGTCGATCGCACTGACCGCGGTGCTGATCCTGGTCTCGCTGCTGATCGCCTGGTTGACCGCACCGGCCGCCGGCAGTGCCCGTACCGCTGAAGACTTCCCCGGCGCCGCGCAGGCCGAGCCGGAGCCGTTGCAGCGCCGCACGCGCCCGGGCGAATGGCTGGAGTACAGCCCGCTGCTGACCGTGCTGCTCTCGCTGCTGGCGTTCGGCTGGCTGTTCAACGAGTTCGCCAACAAGCCGGTGGTCACCGCCATCGCCAACCTCAACACCTACAACTTCCTGTTCATTTCGCTGGGCCTGCTGCTGCACTGGCGGCCGCGCAGCTTCCTCAACGCGGTGGCCAAGGCGGTGCCCAGCACCACCGGCGTGCTGATCCAGTTCCCGCTGTACGGTGGCATCGCGATGATCCTCACCCACGCTGCCGGTGGCGACGGGCAGACACTGGCGCACCGGCTGTCGAGCCTGTTCGTGCACGTGGCCAGCACCGATACCTTCGCGCTGGTGATGGGCGTCTACTCGGCGGTGCTGGGCTTCTTCGTGCCCTCCGGTGGTGGGAAGTGGATCATCGAGGCGCCGTACGTGATGCAGGCCGCCAACGAACTGAAGGCACACCTGGGCTGGGCGGTGCAGGTCTACAACGCGGCCGAAGCGCTGCCGAACCTGATCAATCCGTTCTGGATGCTGCCGCTGCTGGGCGTACTGGGCCTGAAGGCACGCGACATCGTGGGCTTCACCTTCATCCAGCTGCTGGTGCACATCCCGCTGGTGCTGGGCCTGCTGTGGCTGCTGGGCATGACCCTGGCCTATGTGCCGCCGGTGATGCCCTGAATGCTGGGCTGGCTTGCCTGCGTGAGTTGGGAAGCCAGCCTCCTTCCGCGCGTGTTTCCGGCTGAGAACGCCATGAATGCGCGCCATGCTGACCACTGCATGAGCACATGCCGAACCCGCATGAATTCTTCAGCCGCTTGTGCCACAAGGGCTTCTGCGCGTTCATTCACAGGCGTACACGCAGATGTAGCCGCGCACCCACGCGTGATTAACCATTCGCTGCAGACGATGGCCACGTCCACCGCATTCCGCGAGTGGCTTTGGAGATCGGACATGGCACAGCAGAACCAGAACCCGAACCAGAAGCAGCAGGGCCAGCAGAACCAGCAGGATCAGCAGCAGGGTCGTGGCCGCGACCAGCAGCAGCAACAGCAGCAGGAACAGCAGCAGCGCAACCAGCGCAACCAGCAGCAGGGTGGGCAGGACGAGGAAGAGTGACCTCGCCACCAGCTCCGGTGATGCAAAGCCCCGCCCCGTGCGGGGCTTTGCTTATTCCAGCACGCCGACACGCTGCAGCACCGGCGCTGCCGACATGTCGTTCGGATTGGTGCCGGGCTGATCCTGCGGTACGTCCATGCCCATGCCGCGGTACAGATCCACCCAGTGCTGGGCGATCTCCCCGGTCTGCGGGTTGCGGAAGTTCATCGGCTGCAATGCGAACACGTGCTGCGCACGGAAGGCGCGTTCGATGAAGTCCGAGCAGTAGTAGCTGTCCTCGCTCAACACATACGACGTGTTGTACGGCTTGCCCAGCATCGTGCGCGCGGTGGCGACCGCATCCTTGATGGCCGCCTGCTGCGGCGCATGCAGGCGATAGACCACGATCTGCCGCTGCTTGGCGCGCGCCTCCTGGCGGAACTCGACCAGCGATTGCCGGCGCGATCCTTTCTCGTCCGCATGCAATACCTCCCAGCCCTTCGGCGTGGAAGCGACCAGGGCGACGTGATCGAAGCTGGGCGCGCCCTGCTTGCCGGTGGCATCGTCGATGGCCGCACTGAGGCCGCTGCGGCCGGCGGTGACAAACAGCAGATCGCCTTCGTGGACATCGACGGCCATCGCCACCGCTGGCCACAGGGCGGGCAGCAGCAGGCCGATCAGGAGCAGGAGGCGATGCATGAGGACTCTCGGACAGGCGGAATGCCGGAATTGTAGGGCGCGCGGTAGCATGGAGCGACCGGACCGGATTCAGGATGAGCCCATGTGTCGATACCGTTCTGCCGCACTGCTGATGCTCGCCTGTGGCGTGGTGCTGGTTGCCTGCACGCCTGCGCCGCAGCCGCCGCAGACAGCGGGCGAAGCCGGGCCTGCCGCAGCGGCGCCGGCGATCACTGCCGCCGAGCCCACACCTGTGGCTGCACGCAGTGAATGCCCCCACCCGGAATTCGATACATTCCTGAAGCATTTCGGCAATGAGATCGCGCTGCAGGAAAAGGCCACTGCCGACCCGCTGCTGGACAGCTACATCGATGCGGAGGCCGAGCCGGAACCGCGCAAGGTGGAGAGCCGGTTGGCGCTGGCCGATGTGGAGTGGCCGGTGATGCCTGATCCTGCTGCGCTGGCCGGCCAGGGCCGCGAAATACAGATCAGCCCCCTGGCCGATGGGCAGCGGCAGGTGCAGATCCGTATGCCGGACAGCAGCGACCAGCAGACCTACACCTTTGCGCAGACGCCGTGTTGGACACTGGTCAAGCGTGAGGACGAGTCGATCTGAAACCTGATCCGGCACAGGCGCGGCGGGCCAGTGACTGCTAGGCTCGATCCCTGGTCCAGGCAGGGAGACGCCGATGCAGGCTTTCAGGAAGCACGCCACCACCACCGCCATCGCAGCTGTGCTGGCGATAGCCTCCCTCAGCGGCGCCCAGGCACAGTCGGTGCATGCCGATGACCGCGCCTACTTCGCCAATGCCACCGCCGAACAGACCGCGCGTGACGCACTGGGCAAGCGCGTCGAGGCTCTGCAGCAGGCGTCCACCGTTGCACCCGCGGAAAGCTTCCGGCAGGCCGAGGCACTGGAGGCGCAGTGCCTACGCCATCACAGCTACCTGCACCTGCAGGCCGCCCGCAATGCGCGTGATCAGCGTCCGGCCCAGGCGCTGGACCAGGTGATGGGGCTGTGCAGCCGCATTGCCCGCAGCGGCCGCGCCGCTCTGCGCGAGGCGCCCGCGGATGCGCCATGGGCAGCACCCTATGGCTTCCTGCGCGCACGCGCGTTGAAGGAGGCCGCCGCCCCGGCCAACGCCGCGCTGGATGAGGCCGTGGAGGCACTGGCCGATCCGGCGCTGGACAGCTTCGCGCGCCTGCGTGAGCAGATCCTGCGCAGCGCCGAGTACCCGCAGATCGAGCACGGCGGCCGGCACTGGGACACGGGGCGCGACAGGCAGGCACTGGCCCGGCAGCCCGACCGCGCCCTGCGCGAGGCGGGCTGGAAGGGCTACTGGCAAGGCCTGCAATCGCGCCGTGAGCCGATGGCGTCGGTGCTGCTGGGGCTCGTGCAGGTGAATGACGCTGCCGCACGCCTGCAGGGCGACGGCTCGGCGCCGGCACATGGCTATCAGCGCATGGGCCTGGATACTGCCGCAGTGGATGCAACGCTGGTGGCGATCGAACAGCATGCGGGAGACCGCCGCGCCTACCAGGAGATGCTGCTGCACCACGCTGCGCGATCGGGCATCGATGCGCCGCAGATCTGGGATACCACGGTGCCCGATGCCGGCTACACGCCACCGATGCTGACGCTGGCGCAGCTGCGCGACAACGCCGCCGATGCCATGCAGCACCTGGGCCCGGCGTACGTGGCTGAACTGCGCGCGCTGCTCGATCCGGCCAGCCACCGCATGGATCTGGCCACCGAACGCGGTGACCGCAGCCAGGACGCGTTCTCCGTGAGCGCTCCCGGTGTGCCGGCAATGCTGTTCGTTGGTGTCCGCAGCGGGGACCTGGAAAGCGATGTCGAGATCGCCCATGAAGCTGGCCATGCCGTGCATGGCGAGTGGATGCAGCGGGGTCATGCGTCGCCGCTGCAGCGCAATGGCAGCCAGTGGCTGACCGAGGCGTTCGCGATCTACAACGAGCTGCGCTTCCGCGACCAGCTGTACCAGCAGGCACAGGACCCGCGTGCCAAAGCCTATTACCTGAAGTCGCTGCTGGACGACATGGTGCTGCAGCTGTTCACCTCTTCAGAGGAAGCGCAGCTGGAGCAGTCGATCTACCAGGGTGTTGCCGCCGGCACGCTGGGCACCGCCGATGACCTGGACGCGCTGACCGGGCGGGTGCTCGCACGCTTCGGCCAGCAACCGGAGCGCTACCCGCAGCTGCGCAACGCCTGGATCGGCAAGCGCCTGATGTATGAAGACCCGAACTATCTGGTGAACTACCTGTATGCGGGTCTGCTGGCCGTGCAGCTGTATGTGCAGGACCAGCGCGATCCCGAAGGGTTCCGTGCGCGCTATCTTGCCGTGCTTGGCGAGGGCTTCGATCGCGCGCCGAACGAGCAGGTGGCGCAACTGCTGGGGCACGCGCCTGACTGGGCGGCCCTGGTGGATGCCGATCTGCAGGTGTTCAACCAGACGGCGGCACAGCTGCAGGCGCTGCATGCGCGGATCGAGGCAGGGCAGGGAACGTGAAGATGCTGCGCAGGATGACGTGCACCTGGGCCACGGCATGGCTGTTGATGCTGTTGTGCCTGTTGCCGAGGGTGGTGATGGCCGGTGCTGCCGTCCCTGCGCTGGACGATCCGGTGGTGGACGCCGCCAACGCACTTTCGGCGGATACCCGCGACAAACTGCGCACGCAGGCATTCCAGTTGCAGGCGCGCACCGGCGCGCAGCTGCAGGTGATGGTAGTCAACCATGTTGGCGACGAAGGCATCGAAGCTTACGCACAGCGGGTGTTCGACCAGTGGCAGCTGGGCCGCGAAGGTGTTGACGATGGCGTGCTGCTGCTTGTGGCCGTGCAGGACCGCCGTGTACGCATCCAGACCGGTTACGGCGTGGAGGGCGCGATACCCGATGCCTACGCCGCCCGCATCATCGACAAGGCGATCGTGCCGCGCTTCCGCGATGGCGACCTTGACCAGGGCGTGCTGGACGGAACGAAGATCATAGTGGCGCTGATCGATGGCGAGGACCTACCGGCATCGGAAGAACCATCGATGCGCAACGTGCTGCCGGCCGATTGGCGCAGCGCAGACTCGGTGGTTGCACTGACGCTGCTGGCCGGCTTCCTTGCGGGTCTGTGGCGCTCGCCGCCCTCGGCGCAGGCGCACCCGGAGCGATTGCCGGCCTGGGCCCGCCCGCTGCTGGTGACGGCCGTGGTGGCCGCGGGCCTGCTGGCGGCGGCCATGTGGGCGCCACGCCAGGCACTGGCAGCGCTCTGCATCGTGTTGGCGTTGTGCGTACCGGTGGCGAGCCTGCTTGGCTGGTGCTGGCGCCGTAGCCGCGGTGTGCGCGTGGTGCTGCTCGGCATGCTCGGGGTCAGTTCGGGGTTCTTCGTGGTGATGGTGGTGCGTGGCCAGTTGCCACCCAGTCTGGCCTTGCACACGTCGCTGGACCTGGCGGTAGGCATCATGGCCATGCTGGTGTTTTTCCTCGTACAGGCGTGCCGCGCGCGCTGGCACAAGGACCGCAGCAGCTTCGGGGTGAGGTGCGCAGTACTGTTGCTGCTGACTGCGGGCTACGTGCTCTTCGCACTGCTGGCCATCGATCGCGCCGGCCCGGTTGCGCGCCTCGCCACGACGATCGGGTGGAGTGCCGGCACGCTCGTGCTGTACTTCACCTGGATCTTCACCATGCTGCCAGGTGAGAAGGCACGCGGTAGCCGCAGATCATCCGGCGGCCACCGCAGCGCGTCCAGTTCGTCATCCAGCAGTTCGTCGTCGAGCAGCTCCAGCAGCTGGTCCGGAGGCGGCGGCCGCAGCGGCGGAGGCGGCGCGTCGGGCAGCTGGTAGATCAGGTCGCCTGCACACGCCAGCCGAGTGCAGCGTCCTCCACAACGCCCGGGCCGGCCACGTCGCCGACCTGCAGCAACAGCCCCTGCGCATTGGGCAGGTCCTTCTGCTCGGGGAACCAGCGCCGGTCCGCAGCAACCACGATCAGCAGGCCTTCGTCGTCGCCCATCGGCGCGAACTGCGCCGAAGGCGGGCTGATCGGTTGCAGGCCGAATCGCATACTGGACTGTTCGCGCACGGCATCGACATCGTGGCTGGGCAGGCCGACCTCGCTCAGGCAGGTCAGTTCGCTGCCGTGGAAGGCGCCCTGATGCGTACTGTCGGGCAAGCGGCGGCGGCCGATCAGTTCCAGGATCAAGCCATCGGGGCCAGTGAAGTACACCGACTGCGATTGCCAGCTGCTTTCCAGCGCGAAGTAATCCAGCCCTGCTGGATTGCGCTGCAGTGGCGTGCGTTCGCGCAGCCAGGTCATTGCCTCGCCGAAGCGGTTGTCCGGTACGTTGAAGGCCAGGTGCACGCCTCCGAGCGGACGTCCTTCAGCGGGCTGCAGTTCGATCGTGCTCCAGCCGATGTGCACATGGGGGCCGATCACGCGTTGCTGCAGGACATCGTGAAAATACGCAGCGACGGCGCCGACATCGGAGACCGGCAGGGTGAGGTGCAGCAGGCGCATGATCGTTCTCCGTGGACGCGATCACTGTAGCGCCGGGCCGCATCCGGCGGCTACTAGCGCAGTGCGTCGGCGAAGAATCGCGTGGCTGCATCCACCGCCTGCCGGTGGGTTTTCGCCCTGGGAACCGACGTGTTGCACAGTCCGGGCAGCCTCTGCCCGCCGACAGCGGTACAGGCCGCCAGGAAGTCGTAGTGACCCACGTCCGGCAGGCGTTGCAGCGTTGCGCGCGGAATCTGCGCCTGTGCGGCCTCACCATTGGTCTCCGGTGGCGCGACGGTGTCTGCGGCCCCCAACATGATCGATACCGGCTGCCGCAACGCGGACAGCTGCGCGGGCGCGAACGCCTGCACGATGGCGGGTGCCAGCAGGAACACGGCACGCACGCCGGGAATCGCGCGCTGTGCGTCAGCCTCGGCGATCCAAGGGGCAAGCGCGGGCGAAGCCGCAGCGGCCCGGCGCGCCTGCATCGTGTGCGTGGCCGCCTCCTGTTGCGGTTGGCAGACGCCGTCATCCGGGTGCGCGGTGCAGAAGGCCAGCAGTCGCTGCAGGCTGGGCCGTGCACCGGCTGCCAGCAGCGCGGTGTAGCCACCGGCCGAGAAGCCGACCACGCCCAGCCGCTCTGGATCGACATGCGGGCCCAGGATCGGATCGGCCTGCACGGCGGCCAACGCAGCGCGCAGATCATCCGCGCGCAGCCAGCTCAGCACGCTGCCGGCCAGCGTCATCTCGTCGGCACCGTTGTTGCCGGGATGATCGACCGCGATCACCAGATAACCGTCCCGCGCCAGCGCCGTGCCCAACCAGCCCATCATGCGTGCGCTGCCGCCGTTACCGTGCGACAGCAGCAGCGTCGGCAGGCGAGCCCCCGCGACGGGAGCATCCACCGCTGCGCGTCCGACCTCGAACAGCGGTGCGTCGGGCGGGCCGATGGTCAGGGCGGTTTCCCGGCTGCCGGCCAGCGCTGGGTACCAGACCGTGTAGCGCAGCGCGTCGTGGTGCTGCTCATCGCGTACAGCCGCGCTGGCCACCGTGGTGGCGCCGTGGCGCTCGCCGGCCGCCTGCGTCTCGCTGCCCTCGGCGATGGCAGTGGAGACCATGAGGATCATTCCCAGCACAGCGGCCATCATGCGCATCTTCAGTTCCTTGTCAGTTGGGACGTTCGTCGACTGGCAACCAGATCTCCACGCCGCCGTTGCCGGTGTGCTCGTCGAAGCGGGTGTCGTAGCGCTCCAGATCGGGTGCATTGGCCAGGCTGAGGCCAGAGCCGGGCAGGTAATGATCCAGCAGCCAGAACCAGGTCGAGCGGATGGCCGAGATGTGCCCGCCGTGCCAGGCCACAAGATAGCGGCGCGCCGGCACGTCCACCCGTTGCCAGTGCGCCGGCACGGTCGGCAGCGCGCTGGCGGGCAGTGCGGCAATGTAATCGAAGCCGCCATCGTCGTCGCTGTTGCAGCACACACCGAAGCTGATCGGAGCGGGCGTCGGCCATTCGCGGTTGAGCTGCGCCCATTGGCCGGGAATTGCACCGCCACTGTCGCGGGTATGCCGCATGCCGATGCCCGCCACCTGGAAAGCGGGCGTGTCGAGCAGTCGCGGCGCCTCACCGCAGGGCGCCGGCGCATCGTCCACGCGGATCGCCTGTACCAGCGCCAGGCCACCGGTGCCCTGTTCGCGTACCCGTTCCGGCGTCTGCCCGAACTGTTCGTTGAAGGCGCGGGTGAACGCGGCATGGGTGGTATAGCCGGCTCCCAGCGCGACCTGCAGGATATCCCCCGCCCCGTCGGCCAACCGCTGCGCCGCAGCGGTCAGGCGCCGTCCCCGCAGGTAGCGCACCACCGAGGTGCCAGTGCGGGCCTGGAACAGGCGTGACAGATGAAACGGCGACAGGCCGGCCGCAGCGGCGATATCGGCCAGCGCCAATGGCTGGTCCGCATGGGTTTCGATGTACCACAACGCCTTGCCTGCCGCGCTCATCCTGCCGTTCCCCGCATCCAATGCCGGCACAGTAGCGGATCGGCAGGCGCGGCGTTTAGCAGTTCTTGCGCTGCCGGGGCTTTGCGTCTGCCTGCGTACCGGCAACAATGCGTGCTTCATGGACGTGATGAGGGGCAGGGAGATGCGATCGACGACGTGGGATGCCAGGCCAGCGGAGCCCGGCCGATGATCGAGATGATCGAAATGCTGCTTGCCCTATGGGTACTTCCCAGTCTGTTGACCCTGGCGCTGATGCTGCTGATGTTGTTCGGCGCGCCACGGTGGCGCGGCAATCCCTGGGTGTACCGTGTCGGCTTCGCGTTGCTGGGCGGGTTTCTGACACCGACGTTGTTGGGGGCCGGTCACGGTGGGTTGCCGTGCGCGACTATCGGCGGGCTGGTGATGATACTGACGCAGCTGCAATGGATCGGCGATCTGCAGGTCGACTTCATGGGGATCGGGATTCGCAACAGGGGCATCTGGATCATGTCCACCCCCGCCTTGATGGTGTTCGCCGCCATGATGTTCGTTCCGCTGCGAACGGCACGGCCGGCCCGTTTCGGCTTTGGCGACGACGCCAACGGCTAGCCGCAGTGTGCGGGGATGGGGCGTGGGTCTGCATTGCCCATCCATGCATGGCGTGGATCTACGGATGAGCCCTGGCGGGGGCCAACCTTGGTTGGCGCATCAAGCTGTCGTACTGACGTCATGCCTCCTTCACAGATCGCGCCGAGACTGCGCGCCTTGTCCAGCCCTGTTGTGTCCGCACAGGTGCTGGCCCTGTCGCGTCCTCCCGGAGCCCTGCCGTGCATCGTTCGAAGCTTTCGCGTTCCATCCTCCTCGCCCTTTCCATGGCCAGCGCAGGAGGCGCGATCGCAGCGGAAGCCGATGCGGTCGATGCCGCAGGCGGCAACCGCGCCGCACCCACCCAGCTCGACGCGATGCTGGTCACCGGTACCCGCGCCTCCAACCGCACCCAGTTCGAAACACTGGCGCCGGTGGACGTGTTCACCAAGGAAGACATCACGTCCGTCGAATCCACCGACCTGAAGGACGTGCTGGCCCAGCTGGTGCCCTCGTTCGTGGTGCAGCGCCTGCCGATGGCAGATGGCCAGGTGTTCGTGCGTCCGGCGACGCTGCGTGGCCTGTCGCCGGACCAGACCCTGGTGCTGGTCAACGGTCGCCGCTTCCACCGCAGCGCGCTGCTCGGCAACCGTGGTGCGCAGGCCGCTGATCTGGCTCAGATTCCGACCAGCGCGATCAAGCGCATCGAAGTGCTGCGCGACGGCGCATCGGCGCAGTACGGCTCGGACGCCATCGCCGGTGTCATCAACATCATCCTCGAGGATGGTCCGGGCACCGAGATCACCGCCGGCTATTCGCAGTACGCGCAGGGCGACGGTGCCTCCCGCGATTTCAGTGCGCGCACCGGCTGGTCGCTGGGCGACTACGGCAGCCTGGTGCTGTTCGCTGAATCCTCCAATTCCGATGCCACCTCGCGCACCCGCCAGCGCCCCGATGCCATCGCCTTCCAGGCCGCGCATCCCGAGCTGGACGTTCCCAACCCGGTGCAGCGCTGGGGCCAGCCGGAGCTGGAAAGCCGCCGCGTCGGCTTCAACGTGAAGGCCAATGCCAGCGAGACGCTGGAGCTCTATGCCTTCGGCCTGTACAGCCACAGCGATGGCGTCAGTGATTTCAACTGGCGCAACCCGGACACCACCACCGGCGCGTACCGCACCACCTCCATCTTCCCCGGCTGGAACCTGCGCTCGCTGTATCCGGTCGGCTTCAGCCCGCAGTACGGCAACGTCCAGAACGACCTGCAGCTGGTCGGTGGCCTGCGCGGCGAGATCACGCCGAAGCTGCGCTGGGATGTCAGCGCCTCGTATGGCCGCAACGCCATCGACTACAGCTTGAAGAACTCGATCAATGCCTCGCTCGGCCCGGCCAGCCCGACCGACTTCGATCTCGGCCGCCTGACCCAGACCGAGAAGAACGCCAACGCCGACTTCAACTACGAATGGGACGTGGCCGCGCTGTCCAAGCCGATCAACGTAGCCTTTGGTGGCGAGTTCCGCCAGGAGACCTACCAGGTGCGTGCCGGTGATCCGGCTTCGTACGCCGTGGGCCCGGGCGCTGCCGCTGGGCTGGAAGCCAACTCCAACGGTGCACCGGGCTTCTCGGCCAGCCAGGCCGGGCAGTGGAGCCAGCGCAGCAAGGCTGCCTACGTGGACATGGAGGTGCCGCTGGGTGAGCGCTGGAGCATCGGTGCGGCCAGCCGTTACGAGGACTTCTCCAGCTCTGGCAGCACACTGGATGGCAAGCTGTCGGCGCGCTTTGCGATCACCCCGGACGTGGCCCTGCGCGGCACCGTGTCCAGCGGCTTCCGCGCACCGACGCCGGCGCAGCTCAACACCACCAGCACCACCCAGGGCCTGGACACGCGCACGCTGCAGATCTTCACCAGTGGCCGCCTGTCGCCTAACGATCCGCTGGCGCAGCTGCTTGGAGCCAAGCCGTTGAAGCCGGAGGAATCGCGCACCGCCTCGCTGGGCCTGACCTGGCGCACGGACCTGGGTCTGTCCGGCTCGGTGGATGTCTACCAGATCAAGCTCACCGACCGCTTCAGCCAGTCGGCCAGCTTCGCCATTCCGGCCGGTACGCCCAATCCACTGGGCTACACCTCGGTGAACTACTTCACCAACGACTTCGATACCACCACCACTGGCGTGGACGTGGTCGGCAACTACCTGCGTGATCTCGGCGCCGGCCGCATGACGTTGACCCTGGCCTACAACTACAACCGTACACGCGTGGACAACGGCAGCACCTCGGTGGCCACCAATGAGACCCAGCGCGTGCTGTTCGAAGACCGGCTGCCCGAGCACAAGGGAAGTCTGACCAGCAGCTGGGACATCGGTGCTTGGTCGCTGATGGCGCGCATGCGCTACTACGGCGCCTGGACCGATTCCAGCGGCAACGCGGTGGGCGACATCTACCAGCGCTTCGGTGAGATGAGCTTCCTCGACCTGGCCGTGGGCTATCGCATCAACGAGCACCACAGCCTGCGCGTGGGCGCCGACAATGTGTTCGATCGCTACCCGGATGAGGCCACGTTCCAGGCCAGCCGTGGCCTGGTCTACTCGCGCAACGCGCCGTACGACACCGACGGTGCCAACCTGTACGCGCAGTACCGGCTGACCTTCTGATGGACGCTCGTCGTCGTTCCCTGCTGCGCGCCGGCACACTGCTGCCGGCCGCAGCTGCACTGTCTTCACTGCCTGCCAGCGCCGCTGCGCGTTACGCTTCGCCGATGGAGATTCCCTCGACGACCGTGGCGCCGGACGTGCTGGCCCTCGATGAAGGCTACTGGGCCGCCGTGGCCAGCCACTTCGACATCACCGATGAAGTGAACCACCTGGAGAACGGCTACTGGGGCGCGATGGGTCGCGAGACGCTGGCCAGCTACCAGCGCCACACCACTGAAGTGAACCGTGGCAACGCCTGGTATGGGCGCCGCGCGTTTCCGGCGCAATACATGGCGGTGCAGCGAGAGGTAGCCGAACTGCTGGGTGTGGGTGCTGATGAGATCGCACTGACGCGGGGGGCCACCGAGGCGATGCTGGCGCTGATCGGTGGCTACAACCGCCTGCAGCCCGGCGACCAGGTGTTGTATGCCGACATCGACTACGACAGCATGATCGGCGCGATGCGCTGGCTGCAGCAGCGTCGCGGCGTGCAGGTCGAGCGTATCGCGCTACCGGCCGTGCCCGACCACGCGCAGATCCTGCAGGCCTACGAGGCCGCGTTCGCGCGGTTGCCGCGCCTGAAACTGGTGCTGCTGACCCAGGTCAGCCATCGCCATGGGCTGGTGCTGCCGGTGGCCGAGATCGCCGAGCGTGCGCGGGCACGCGGTATCGATGTGATCGTTGATGCTGCCCATGGTTTCGGTCAGATCGACTACGCCGTGCCGGATCTGAAGGCTGACTTCGTGGGCATCAATCTGCACAAATGGATCGGCGCGCCGGTCGGCGTCGGCGCGATGTACGTGCGAAGGGGGCGCGTGGCGGACCTGGACCCGTACATGGGCGAGACCGATGATGGCCGTGTCGGCAGCCGCGTGCACACCGGTACGGTCAACTTCGCCGCCTACCTGGCACTGCCGGAGGCGATTGCCCTGCATCAGCGCATCGGCGTGGCCAACAAGCAGGCGCGGCTGCGCTACCTGCGCGAGCGCTGGACGCTGCCAGCGCGGCAGATGGCGCACATCGAAGTGCTGTCTTCGCCGAACCCGGCGCTGGCCAGTGCGCTGGCCAGCTTCCGCCTGCGCGGGCGCACCAGCGTGGCTGACAACATGGCTCTGCAGAAGCGACTGCTGGATGAGCATCGGATTTTCACCACGTATCGCGATGGCCTGGAATCGGGTGCCTGTGTACGCGTGACGCCGTCGGTGTTCACCCGGCCGGAGCAGATGGATGCGCTGGTGAAGGCCCTCTCCGCCTTGGCCTGACCCTGCTTTGGTGGGTGCCAACCTTGGTTGGCACATTCCAACCGTGCCGGGGAATCTTCCGCCGGCCAGCGGCCGGCGCTGCCGGTCGGGTGGGTGCCAACTGTTGGTTGGCACATTCCAACCGTACCGGGGAATCTTCCGCCGGCCAGCGGCCGGCGCTACCGATCTGGTGGGTGCCAACCTTGGTTGGCACATTCCAACCGTGCCGGGGAATCTTTCGCCGGCCAGCGGCCGGCACTACCGGTCGGGTGGGTGCCAACTGTTGGTTGGCACATTCCAACCGTGCCGGGGAATCTTCCGCCGGCCAGCGGCCGGCGCTACCGGTCGGGTGGGTGCCAACCTTGGTTGGCACATTCCAACCGTACCGGGGAATCTTCCGCCGGCCAGCGGCCGGCGCTACCGATCTGGTGGGTGCCAACCTTGGTCGGCACATTCCAACCGTGCTGAGGAGTCTTCCGCCGGCCAGCGGCCGGCGCTACCGGTCGGGTGGGTGCCAACCTTGGTTGGCACATTCCAACCGTGCCGGGGAATCTTCCGCCGGCCAGCGGCCGGCACTACCGGTCGGGTGGGTGCCGACCGTTGGTCGGCACATCCCATTCCAGGGCTACCGCTCGATCGCCGGCAACGCATTGGACAACAACAACCGATCAATCCGTCGCAGCGCACTCTCCAGCTGTCGGCGGTCCGCCGCCAGCCCCAGCGACAAACGCACGCCGCTCTGGTGCGAAACCCCTGGCGGACAGAACGCCGAAGACGGCGCAATCGCCAGCCCCTGCAGCTGTGCGGTACGCACCAGCGTGGCGTCGGTCCACGGCGCCGGCACCCGGCACCAGGCATGCAGGCCTTCCGCGCGCTGCAGCAGCGATGGCGCCAGCAGGTAGCGCGCCATGCGCATGCGCTCGCGTGCCTCGGTGCGCACCTGGGCCAGCAGTGACTGCGCCGAACCATCCAGCAGCAGCTGGCTGGCCAACGCCGAGACCAGCGGATGACCCATCAGCCGCGTCGCCCGCAATGCAGCCGTCATCGCCTCAGCGTGCGCAGCGCTTGGGCACTGCACGAACGCAGTGCGCAGGCCGGGGCTGATCACCTTCGACAGCGTCGCCACGTAGAACACATGACGCGGTGCCAGTGCCGCCAGCGGTGTAGGTGCATCCTCGGCGAGGTGCCAGTAAGGATCGTCTTCGATCGCCAGCAGGTCCTCGCGCTCCAGCACGCGTGCCAGCGCTTCGCGCCGCTGCAGCGGCAGGGTCAGCGCGGTCGGGTTCTGGCAGGTCGGATTGAGATAGACCAACCGCGCGCCGCTTTCGCGTGCCAGCCGGGCCAGCGCATCGGGGCACATGCCGTGTTCGTCGCTGTCCACCGGCAGCAGCCGCCGGCCCAGTGCGGCGGCGGCCTGCAGCAGGCCCGGATAGACCAGCGCATCGCAGAGGATCGCATCATCGTCGCGGCCCTGGCTGACCAGGATCGCGGCCAGCGCCACCTGGGCGCCTTCGGTCAGCAGCAGGCAGGCGTCGTCCACCTTTCCCAGCATCGGTTGCAGCCAGCGCGCCGCTGCGTGGCGGTCGGTCGGGTTGCCGCCGCCCAGGTGATAGGTCATCAGGTTGGGCGCGTTGCTGCGTGCAAGCACGGCGGCGGCACCGCGGCGCAGCGTCTCGGCCAATGCATCGGCGTCGGGCACCGGCGGCACGTTCATGCTCAGGTCCACCACCTGGTCGAAGCCGGCCTTGGGCGGTGCGATGAAACTGCCTTGTGGCCCGCGTGCTTCGATCAGGCCGCGCTTGCGTGCTTCATCGAAGGCGCGGGTGACCGTGGTCAGGTCGATGCCGAGCTGCTGCGCCAACGCGCGCTGCGAGGGCAGGCGCTGTCCGGGTGCGAGGCCGCCACGGCGCACCGTGCGTTCCAGCGAATTGACGATGCGCAGGTAGATCGGCCCGTTGTGCGTGAGCACGTCCCGCACCCATCCGCGCGCTGCGACATCCGGTCGCGGCATGTACGGAGCATGTGGGGGCGTATCGTTGCTTCCAACGGCGGGAGCCTGTCCATAACCATCGGTCGGTTCGGACAGGTGACCGCCGTTGCTGTTTGCGGCGGCCGCACCGGCCAGCGTCAGTGATGTCATTGCGCGTCCTCAGCGCTTGGCCTGCCAGGGGCAGTAGCAGCCCACGGCAAGCAGTCCTTTCGGGCGCACGGTTTCGCCGCGCACCAGTCTGTCCAGCAGCGGTTCGACAAAGCTGTTGGCCGAGTTGCAGACCATGCCGATGCTGTACGGCCCCGCATAGGCGAGGTGGCCCTGGCGATCCCAGATGGCTACGGCGGGGCTGGCCGGGATGTGTTCGATGCCATCAATGGTCGGCAGGTTGATCACCTTGTTGCGCAGCGGCTCGGGCAGCTCGCCCTGCGTACCCGGGCGGCGGATCGCATAGAAGTCGATGCCGGCGCGGCGGTACATGCTGATCAGGTAGCTCAGGTGCGCACCGGTCTCGCGGTTGCACACGCTGCAGGCCGGGTCCCAGAAATGCACCACGCGGATGCGGCCGGTATCACCGGCCAGATCGGCCGGCAGGCGCAGTTGCGAGTCGTCGAAGACGATGGCCTGTTCGGTGAAGGTGGACTGCGCGCTGTAGCCGAAGTACTGCCACAGCGCAGCCGCCACGCCGGCCATGAACAGGCAGGCGAGGGCGATCATCGTCGGCAGCAGCCAGCGGCGACGCGGCGCGGCTGCGCCCATCAGGACGCTTCCCCGCCGAACTTGTGCACGTACTGCTTGCGCATCTCGCGGCAGGAGTCGGCCTGCGCGCGACGCTGGATCTCGCTACGCGACGGATCCTCGCTGCGCTGCACGCACTGCTCGATGGCGTGGCGCTCGGCGGCCTGCACGTCCAGGGTCTGCGGCTGCAGGCAGACCCAGGCCAGCGCGGCCAGCATCAACACCACAAAGCCACCGCACCCGGCCATCACCAGGTGGAACTTCAGTTTCTCGGCGCGCATCGATGCACGTCCCTTCATCCATACATTGCATACAAAATATCATCTTGTATGGATGAAGCGCCATGCACCCGGTTCAGACGATGGCGTTGTGCCGGGCCTCGGGGGCGTCGGACAGGATCTCGTTCAGCTTGGCCAGCGCCCCGGCCAGCGCGCCCTGGTCGACTGCGCCGCCCAGCGACAGGCGGATCGCGTTGCCCGGCGGCGGCTCTTCCACGCTGAAGGCATCCGAGCTGGCGATGCCCAGGCCCTGTTCCTGTGCGGCCTGGATCAACCGGTACTGGTCCAGCCGTGGCGGCAGCGGCAGCCACACATGCAGGCCGGCCGGATGCGCCTGGGCGCGGGGCGGCAGGAACTGCGCGGCAATCGCCTGGCGCTCGCGCAGTTCCTGCTGGAAGCGCTGCACCATGTCCCGGGCCTGGCCGCTGCGGATCCACTGCGACGCCACCGCCACCATCGACTGGGTCGGCATCAGCGCGATTGCGCGCAGCGCATCCAGCACCGGTTCCATCGGCTCGCCGGCCGGCACCACCAGGTAGGCGGTGCGCAGGCCCGGCGCCAGGCACTTGGACAGGGTGGAGATGTAGTAGACCGGGCAGCCGGCGTCGCGGTGGGCGGCCAGCGGTGGCGCGGCGTCACCGGCCAGCAACCAGTAGGGATCGTCTTCGATCACGGTCAGATCGTGGCGCTCCGCCACCGCCAGCAGGGCCTGCCGGCGCTGCGCCGACATCGTTGCCGTGGTCGGGTTCTGGATGGTCGGCACCAGGTACAGCAGGCGCGGGCGACGTAGCTGGCAGGCCTCCTCCAGCGCGCCCGGCAGCATGCCCTCGGCGTCCATCGCCACCGGCACCACGCCCCGCTGCAGCACGCGCGCGGCGGCCAGCAGGCCCGGGTAGGTCAGCTGCTCAGCGGCGATCAGCTCGCCCGGCTGGGTGCGGGCCAGGATCAGCGCGCACAGCGCGGTCTGCGCGCCCGGGCAAATCACCACCTGGTCGGCACCGACCGTGCCCAGCATTGGCGCCAGCCACTGCACGGCGGCGGCGCGGTCCTCACGGGTGCCGGCGCCGACGTGATAGCTCATCAGT
This sequence comes from Stenotrophomonas sp. a6, assembly GCF_030913325.1. Taxonomy (NCBI): domain Bacteria; kingdom Pseudomonadati; phylum Pseudomonadota; class Gammaproteobacteria; order Lysobacterales; family Lysobacteraceae; genus Stenotrophomonas; species Stenotrophomonas sp. a6. The sequence continues at coordinate 4,155,692 of NZ_CP133161.1, read as the reverse complement.
TCGCCCTGGCCCAGCTGCTGGCCCACGTGCTGGAAGCCGGCCTCCATGCCCTGTGCGAACGGCGCGCTGCCCAGCAGCGGCGGGATGTTCATGCTCAGGTCCACCGAGGTGCTGCGGTTGCCGGCCGACAGCGCGATGAAGGTGCCGCCGGCGCCCTGCGCGTCGAGCAGGCCGGCCTGGCGCAGCTCGGCGAAGGCGCGGGTGACCGTGGTCAGGTCCACGCCCACCTGCTGGGCCAGGTCGCGCTGCGGCGGCAGCCGGTCGCCCGGGCGCAGCACGCCGTCATCCACCGCCTCGCGCACCTGCTGGGCAATCTGCAGGTACAGCGGGCCGGCGCCCTCGCGGAAGGGGCGAACCCAGGTGCGATTGGGGTGTTTCAGGCGGCGGCCGGCGGCAGGTGGCGTCATCGGTCAGTTTTTTCCATACGTACAGATGCACAAGTCCATACAATGATGTATTTTGTATGGGCTTGATTGGAGTGGTTCGCCTGCTTGTAGGCGACCTCGTACCCACAGTGTAGCCGCTCCACGCCCGGGCGCTGCGCGCAGGCGAGCCGGTCAAGCGCGCTTCTTCAACAGGGTTGACCTCCAATGAATATCTGCTGGAACCGCATCCGCCTGGCGATGGTCGCCCTGGCCTGCGTCGGCCTGTCGGGCTGTGACTGGGTGCTGCTGGATTCGAAGGGCATGGTCGGGCTCGCCCAGCGCGACCTGATCCTGATCTGCATCGGCCTGATGCTGATCGTGGTGATACCGGCCATCGTGCTGACCTTCGTATTCGCCTGGCGCTACCGCGCTGGTAACACCAAAGCGAAATACATGCCTGACTGGTCGCACTCCACCAAGGTGGAGATCGTGGTCTGGGGCGTGCCGCTGATCATCATCGCGGTGCTGGCGGTGATCGTGTGGAAGTCGACCCACGAGCTGGACCCGTACAAGCCGCTGGACGTGGCCGGTGAGCCGCTGCACGTGGACGTGATCGCCACCGACTGGAAATGGGTGTTCGTGTATCCGGATCTGGGCATCGCCACGGTCAACCAGCTCAACTTCCCGGCCAACCGCCCGCTGGCGTTCAACATCACCTCCAACTCGACGATGAATACCTTCTTCATCCCGCAGCTGGGTGGGCAGATCTACGCGATGGCCGGCATGCGCACGCAGCTGCACCTGATCGCCAACGAGCCCGGCCAGTTCCGTGGCATGTCCGGCAACTACAGCGGGCATGGCTTCTCGAACATGAAGTTCATCGCCACCGCCAGCAGCAACGAAGACTTCGATCGCTGGGTGGCCGAGGTGCGCAGCGCGCCGGACGCGCTCAGCTTCACGCGGTTCAAGGCGCTGGCCGCACCGTCGAAGAACGCACCGGTGCAGCACTTCTCCAGTGTTGAACCGCTGCTGTTCAAGAAGGTCATCGACCAGTTCATCGGCGTCGGTGAGAACACCGCTGCTGCTACCCCGGCGGGCGCTGCCGGCGGTGCCCAGGTTTCCCAGGAGTAACGAACATGTTGGGTAAATTGACGTGGGAGGCCGTGCCACTGCACGAGCCGATCGTCGTGGTCACATTGGTGGCCATGGTGCTGGGCGGCCTCGCGCTGCTCGGCGCGGTGACGTACTTCAAGCTGTGGGGTCCGCTCTGGCGTGACTGGTTCACCACCGTGGACCACAAGAAGATCGGCATCATGTACGTGGTGGTGGCGCTGGTCATGCTGGTGCGTGGCTTTGCCGATGCGCTGATGATGCGCGCGCAGCTGGCGGCGGCCGGGCCGGGCAGTGACGGCTTCCTGCCACCGGAGCACTACGACCAGATCTTCACCGCGCACGGCGTGATCATGATCTTCTTCGTGGCCACCCCGTTCGTGGTCGGCCTGATGAACATCATCGTGCCGCTGCAGATCGGCGCGCGCGACATGGCATTCCCGTTCCTCAACGCCTTCAGCTTCTGGATCTTCGTGGTCGGCGCAGCGTTGATGATGATCTCGCTGGGCGTTGGCGAATTCGCCATGACCGGTTGGGTCGCCTATCCGCCGCTGTCGGGCATCGAGTTCAGTCCAGGCGTCGGCGTGGACTACTACATCTGGGCATTGCAGGCGTCCGGTGTCGGCACCTTGCTGACCGGCGTCAACCTGTTCATCACCATCCTGCGCATGCGTGCGCCGGGCATGACCCTGATGAAGATGCCGGTGTTCACCTGGACCGTGCTGGTCACCAGCGTGATCATCATCGCCGCCTTCCCGATCCTGACCGTGGCGCTGGGTGCACTCACCCTGGACCGTTACCTGGACTTCAACTTCTACACCAACACGTTGGGTGGCAACCCGATGATGTACGTGAACCTGGTGTGGGCCTGGGGCCATCCGGAGGTGTACATCCTGGTGCTGCCGGCGTTCGGCATCTTCTCCGAAGTGACCGCCACGTTCGCGCGCAAGAAGCTGTTCGGCTACAAGTCGATGGTCGGTGCCACGCTGGCGATCGGCATCCTGTCGTTCATTGTCTGGCTGCACCACTTCTTCACCATGGGCTCCGGTGCCAGCGTCAATGCCTTCTTCGGCATCATGACGATGATCATCGCCATCCCCACCGGTGTGAAGATCTTCACCTGGCTGTTCACCATGTACGGCGGCCGCGTCGAGTTCAGCGTGCCGATGCTGTGGACCATCGCCTTCCTGGTCACCTTCACCATCGGTGGCATGACCGGCGTGCTGCTGGCCATTCCGGGCGCGGACTTCCTGCTGCACAACAGCCTGTTCCTGGTCGCGCACTTCCACAACACCATCATCGGCGGCGCGCTGTTCGGCTACCTGGCCGGCTTCGCCTACTGGTTCCCGAAGGTGTTCGGCTTCACCCTCAACGAGCGCCTGGGCAAGTGGTCGTTCGCCTGCTGGGTGATCGGCTTCTACCTGGCCTTCATGCCGCTGTACATGCTGGGTTTCATGGGCATGACCCGCCGCATGAACCAGTACGACAACCCGGCGTGGACGCCGTACCTGATCGCCGCCTTCATCGGCGCGCTGTTCGTGTTCGCGGGCATCATCCTGATGCTGGTGCAGATCTACGTGAGCGTGCGCGACCGCAAGCGCAACCTGGACCTGACCGGCGACCCGTGGAATGCACGCACGCTGGAATGGGCCACGCCGTCGCCGCCGCCGTTCTACAACTTCGCCGTGGTGCCCAAGGCCGATGAGCTGGACGCCTTCCACGAAGCGAAGAAGCGCGGCCTGCCGCCGCCGCCGAAGAAGTACGCACCGATCCACATGCCGAAGAACACCGGCGTGCCGCTGATCCTCAACATCTGGATCCTGGTGCTGTGCTTCGCCCTGGTCTGGCACATCTGGTGGATGGCCGCGGCCAGCTTCATCGCGATGATCGTCACCCTGATCGTCCGGTCCTACGACGAGGACGTGGACTACTACGTCAGTTCCGAAGAGGTGGCGCGCACCGAAGCGGCCAACCTTGCCAAGCTGAAGGAGGTACGCGCATGAACCTGTTGACCCGCCCCGAGCTGGCCAGCGACACGCAGGCGCGCGAGGACCACCACGAGCACGACCATGGCCACGAACAGGGCGGCATGAAGGTGTTCGGCATGTGGGTCTACCTCATGTCCGACCTGGTGCTGTTCGGTTCGCTGTTCGCCTCGTACGCGGTGCTCAGCACCGCCTACGCCGGCGGCCCCACCGGCAAGGAGCTGTTCTCGCTGCCGTTCGTGATGGCCGAGACCTTCCTGCTGCTGGTCTCCAGCATCACCTACGGCCAGGCCGTACTGGCGATGCATCGCCACGACACCTCGGCGGTGCTGCGCTGGCTGGGCGTGACCTTCGTGCTCGGTGCCTCGTTCATCGGCATGGAGATCTACGAGTTCTCGCACCTGATCCACGAAGGCGCAGGCCCCAGCACCAGTGCCTACCTGTCGGCGTTCTTCGCGCTGGTCGCCACCCACGGCCTGCACGTGGCCAGCGGCCTGATCTGGATGGCGGTGGTCATGCACCAGGTCTACCGCCGTGGCCTGACCCCGACCAACATCACCCGTGTGTCGTGCCTGAGCCTGTTCTGGCACTTCCTGGACCTGGTGTGGATCTGCGTCTTCACCTTCGTCTATCTGATTGGAGCCTTCTGACATGGCCCACGTCGAAACTTCGCGCGCCGGCAATGCGCACGGCTCCACCAAGTCCTACCTGATCGGCTTCGTGCTGTGCGCGCTGCTGACCGTGGTGCCGTTCGCACTGGTGATGAACCCGGTGCTGTCGCGGCCGCTCACGCTGTTCCTGCTGGTCGGATTCGCGGTGGCGCAGATCCTGGTGCAGCTGGTCTATTTCCTGCACATGGACCGCAAGTCCGAAGGTGGCTGGAACCTGGCCAGCTTCGTGTTCACCCTGGTGATCCTGTTCATCATCGTCGCGTTGTCGGTGTGGATCATCTGGAGCATGCACTACCACATGATGATCAACTGAGCCTGCGAACCGTGAAAGGCATCGCGTTCCCCCAACGTGGCCTGCGGCTGGTCGCAGGCCTGCTGCTCGGCCTGCTGGCCGGCTGCAGTGCGCAGTCGCGCATGGACTTCTACTCCAAGGACATCGCCTGCGAAGAGCTCGGCCAGCAGTGGTCGATGCCCGACAGCCACGGCACCGTGCGTGGCCCGAAGGACCTGCAGGGGCAGGTGACCTATCTGTTCTTCGGTTTCACCAGTTGCCCGGACGTGTGCCCGACCACCATGGTCGAGCTGAGCCAGGTCAAGCACCTGATGGGCAAGGATGCCGACCAGCTGCAGGTGGTGTTCGTCAGCGTTGACCCGGCCCGCGACACCCCGGAGGTCGCGCGCACCTATGTGGAAGCGTTCGATCCCCGGGCAATCGCGCTGGTCGGCAACGAAGCGCAGCTGGCCGCGATGGCCAGCGACTTCAAGGCGTTCTACGAAAAGGAACCCGGCCAGGTACCGGATACCTACACGATGAGCCACATTGCGGGCGGCTACGTGTTCGACCGCCAGGGTCGACTGCGCCTGTTCGCGCCGTACGGCATGCCGGTGGAAAAGCTGTTCTCGGACGTGCAGCGACTGCTGCTGGAGCCCGCTCATCCCGCCGCCGGCAACGACGCGCTGGCCAGCTGCAGCCGCAAGCACAGCGACACACTCGCCGCCCGCTGACGCCACCTTTACCGCGGTGGGTGCCGACCGTTGGTCGGCACACCCCCACACCAATCCCCGGCCGGCCAGGAGAGCCAGCCGGCCGGGGGCACCACTCAACGCCTTACTTGGTTTCTTCCCACTGCACCACGTCCGGCTCGGTGGCGCGGATACCGGCGGTGGACAGCAGCCTGGTGGTCGCATCCAGTGCCGCGTTCACCGACGGATACTCCACGATGGCCTGGCCCGAAGCCTTCGACACCTTCACCACGGTGCCACCGGTGGCCGTAGCCGCGCGCTGGGCCGATGCCGCATCGGTGAAGAACACCTTGACCCGCGAGGTCGCCACCACCGGCGCTCCGTCGCGGGAGACCGCCGCCGCGAACTTGCCGGCACCGGCATCAGCAGGCGCGGCCGCTGCGCCATCCAGCGAACGCTTGGTACGCGAACTGGTGGTCGCCGCCGCCTGCGGGGTGATCGTGAACTGACCGCCGCTGGCCTGCTTCACGGTGGTCGAGGGAGACAGCTGGAAGCGCGTGCCGCCCACATCGAACGAGCGGCCGGTAGCGGACGCCTTCAGTTCCTGCGCATCCACGGTCGACAGGGTCCTGGCTGGAGGGGTCTGCCCCGAGCTCTGTGCCCAGGCAGGGGAGGTCATCGCCGCGAAGGCGAGCGTGCTCAACAGAATGGTGGTCTTCATCATCAGTGCCCCAGAACGCGGATCTTGAAGAATTCGAGGTTGCCGCGCGAAGCTGCGGTCGCGGCCTGCCCCATGTCGGTCACTTCCAGCGTCCAGGTGCCGCTGGCATTTTCATCCAGGAAGGCATTGCTGGACAGCAGGTCCCAGCTGGTGAAGTTGCTCTGCGCGCCACCCGTGCCCGAACCGATCGCGGTGAACGCCGGTTGCACCACGCTGCGGGTGCCGCTGGGCGACACCAGCACGAACTGCAGCTGGCGCGTGTTGCGGTGGTTGACCCGGAAGCCCAGCTGCACGCTTTCGATGTTGCGCGCGCCGTTGGCCAACTGGAAGGTCAGGCGTGCGGCGGCAGCCGAGGTGTTGCCGATGGCCACGGTACGCGTGGTGTTGCGCCAGCCGCTGTCGACCAGCGCACCGAGCGACTGGAAGTTCTCGGCGACCTGCACTGCACGTGCAGCGTTGACTACGCCGAAGCCATACCAGTTGCTGTAGGCACGGCCGGCAGCATTCACCGTCCAGCCCGGCACCAGCGTGCGCCCGTCGGCCAGTGTCACCGCCGGCTGGTTCGGGTGGTTGCGGGTGGCGGTGGTGGCCAGGATGTACTTCACATCGCGATAGGACAGGTTCGGATTGGCTTCCAGCACCAGTGCGGCCACGCCCGACACCATCGGTGCCGACGCGGACGTGCCGTTCATCTTGGCGGTGTAGTTGCAGGTGCTGTCGATGGCCGACAGGTTGCTGTCCAGCGTGTTCTGGCGGTTGGTGTTCTTGTTGCTGCCCTGCGCGCACCCGGTCACGTCGGTGGTGACGATGGCCGGGTCGTAGGCGCGTGCCACCAGGCCCGGGGCGTACTGCGCCTGCAGGCCGTACTCGCCGCCAAAGGCCGACACCCACAGCGCCGAGCCGGTGGAGGAATACGACGAGCGCACGCCATCGGCGCGCACCGCGCCTACGGTGATGACGTTGAACAGGTTGTTGCGCGGGTCGCGGCCAGCCGGCACGCAGCCGGTGTTGCGGTTCTTGGTGTCCGTGGTGCAGACATCCTGGGTCTGGCTGATCGAGGCATTGTTGAAGTTGTTGCCGGCCGACTTCACGTAGATGCCGCCGCGGCCACCGCGCGTACCCGACAGGGCCTGCTCATACGAACGAATCGTGTTTTCGCTGTACGCCAACGGCAGGTTCGGATTGCCCGGGCCGGCGCCCCAGCTGTTGTTGAACACCTGCACGTCGGCCGACTCCGCGCCGTCCCACCAGGCGTACTCGATGTTGCTCTGCTGGTTGCCCAGGGCTGAGCGCGAAATCGGGTTGAAGCCCTTCAGCGTCGCCGCCGGGGCCACACCGCGCACGCCAAGGTTGTTGGCGCCCACCGCACCGGCGATGCCACCGACCATGGTGCCGTGGTTGTCGACATCCGGGTTGGTCGGGGTGGGGTTGTTCGAGCCATTGGTGAAGTTCTTGCCGGCCACCGCGGCCACGTTGGCCGCCAGGTCCGGATGCGCGATCTGCAGGCCATCGTCGACGATGGCGATGGTGACGCCCTGGCCACGGATGCCATTGCGGAACAGGCCGTCCACGTTCAGATCGTTGCCGGCCACCGGCAGTGTGTCGGCCGGGACCGTCTGACCGGTGTTGAGCAGGTGCCACTGGATACCCGCCAGCGGATCAGCCTGTTGGGCCTGGGCGGTGGCGGCCAGGCTGCCCAGCACCAGGGCAGTGGCGAGGGCCAGGCGCGCAGAGCGCGGTGGCGCGGAGCGTTGCGTGTGTCGCTTCATACACGAATCCTTCTGTTGTGAATCGGCATGGCAGGACGGCGGGGCGGAACTGCCCCATCGCAACGAGCCAAACGCGACACAACGAACAACCCCCTACCTCTTCACACAAACAATCTGCGAATGTGCCAATTGCGTCACAAACGCTTAGTACGTCAGGTTATGACAGGGCATTCGAATGCCTTCACGCCATCTTCGCGCGTCTGCTTCGAGGGCCGGAAACGAGGTAATCACATGCAGATGAAGACACGCATGAAGAATGGACGCCAGCGTGCACGTGCGCGCGCAGACCAGACCCCGCTCTCGGTTGCCGCCATCCGCAAGGTGGTGCTGTCCGTGCATACGCGCAGCCACGACTATGGCGACGATGCCGATATCGCCGAGTTGCTGCCCGAGCTGGCCGCATTCGGCATCACCACGGTGAAACCGCTGCGGCTGTTGATGAAGAGGCACCGACGCGCGCTGCTGCAGGAGGAACGGATCGTCATGCGCCGCGCAGAGACGCTGCATCTGCGCACCGAGTGGCGGCTCGGTGGCATAGACGTGCATGCCAACACCAGCCGCTACGCCATCGGCGGCCTGGTCCGCACCAGCATGGAACACGAATTCGGCTTCGAGACGATGCTGCCCTTCCACGAGGTGCGCGAGGACGAATCCGCGTAGCGGGGTGCCTGCGCGGTGGGTGTGGCAGCCCCGCCGGGTATCATCGCGCGCCCTCACATCGCGCTGTGTTACTACAGCCCGTGCACCCTTCCGCATCGGAGCACGATGATGGTCAACCCTCTGGCCCAGGCCCATCGCGGCCTCGGCACCACGCTGTTCAGCCTGTTGAACCCGATACCCTTCGGCTTCTTCGTCGGTGCACTGATCTTCGACGCGATCTACCTCAACAGCGCCGAGGTGATGTGGGGCAAGGCCGCCGCCTGGCTGATCACCTTCGGCCTGATGATCGCCATCCTTCCGCGCCTGATCAACCTGTTCGCGGTCTGGCGCCGCAACGGCACGGCCACCCGTATCGACCGCATCGACTTCTTCCTCAACCTGGTCGCGGTGGTGCTGGCCATCTGGAACGCCTTCGTGCACAGCCGCGATGCGTATGCCGTTGCAGTGCCGGGCACGATCCTGTCGGCGCTGACCGTGGCCCTGATCGCGCTGGGCCTGATCCTGCTGTCACTGCAGCCGCCGGTGCTGCAGGGAGGTCGTCATGGCTAAGCACATCCTCCCCACCGTCGCCGCCTTGGCATTGGCCGCCGCCCTGTCGGCCTGCGCCGGCAAGGCCGAGTACCATCCGGCCGACCAGTCGGGCCCGCAGCCGCCGCTGCCCAAGCCGGCCAACTTCCTGATGCCGCCGATGCAGGTGCCCAAGGGCGTCGGCTGGGCTGATGGACAGACCCCCACGGTGGCCGAAGGCCTGAAGATCGAGCGCATCGCCGCCAACCTGCAGCATCCGCGGCGGCTGCTGACCCTGCCCAACGGCGATGTACTGGTGGTGGAAGGCAACGGCCCCGGCGAAGAACCGGTCACCACGCCCAAGCAGTGGATCGCCGGCAAGGTGAAGGCGCGCTCGGGCAAGGCCGGCAAGGGCGGCAACCGGGTCACCCTGCTGCGCCGCACGCCGGGAACGAACACCTGGACCCAGCATGTCTACATCGAAGGCCTGCATTCGCCGTTCGGCATCCAGCTGATCGGCGACACGCTGTACGTGGCCAACACCGGCAACATCGTGCAGTACCACTACGTGCCTGGTGAAACCCGCATGTCCGACAAGGGCCGCGAGTTCACCGACCTGCCCAGCACCATCAACCACCACTGGACCAAGGAACTGCTGGCCAGCCGCGATGGCCGCAAGCTGTACGTTGGCGTGGGCTCCAACAGCAACATCACCGAAAATGGTCTGGCCGTCGAGTACCGCCGCGCAGTGGTGCTGGAAGTGGACGTAGCCACCCGTGGCAGCCGTATCTTTGCGTCGGGCATCCGCAACCCGACCGGCCTGGACTGGGAGCCGAGCACTGGCACGTTGTGGGCGGTGGCGAACGAACGCGACGAGATCGGTGCCGACCTGGTGCCGGATTACCTCACCTCGGTGAAGGAGGATGGCTTCTACGGCTGGCCCTACAGCTACTACGGCCAGCACGCGGACGAGCGCGTGCAGCCGCAGCGGCCGGACCTGGTGGCCAAGGCGATCACACCGGACTACGCCATCGGCTCGCACGTGGCACCGCTGGGCCTGTTGTTCTACACCGGCCAGGCATTGCCGGCGCAGTACCACGGCGGCGCCTTCATCGGCGAGCACGGCAGCTGGGATCGTTCACCACTGAGCGGCTACGAAGTGGTCTACGTACCGTTCAAGGACGGCAAGCCGACCGGGCGGCCGCAGACCGTGGTCAGCGGCTTCGCCTCGAAGGACGAGAAGACGCTGATGGGTGCGCCGGTGGGCATGGCGATGGACGCCGAAGGCGCGCTGCTGGTGGCTGATGACGTGGGCGACGTGGTGTGGCGGGTGTCGGCCAAGTAGCTGTGTAGCGTCGAGCCATGGCCGAAGAACATCCGGTAGAGTCGACTGTCAGTCGACTCGAGCGCGCAGCGCGAGCTTCCCCGGTAAGCAGCGAAGGGCAGTCGACACTACCCTGTCGACTCCGCCCTGCCGGTTCTGCCACCGGGTTCAGCGTGCCCGGAACCCGCTGAACACCGACTCGGCGGCAAACCCCACGCCACCCAGCAACACGCCGAAATACACCACCGTGGCCACCAAGAAGCCATAACCGGCCACTACCGCCGCACCATCGCGCTGGATGAAGCCAATCGCAAAGGACATCAGCGCCAATGCCGGCAGCGTGTTGCTGAAGGGAATCGGTCCGGCCGGCGCCATCAGCAGCAAGGTGGCGAACACCAGCATCAGGTTGTTCAGGCGCATCATCTTCTTCGAGCGCACCATCACCGCCAGCCGCATCGGCCGCGACAACCGCTCCATGCGGTGCACCCACTTCAGCGCACGGCCGAGGTTGGCCTTCAGCTTGTCGGTGGCGATCTCGCGGCGCGCCAGTTTCTGCGGTACCCACAGCGGGCGGTTGCGCACCCGGCTCAGGCCGATCAGCAGGATCGAGGCGCCAAACACGGTACTCAGCCCCGGAATCGACACCGGAATAATGAAGATGGCCGAGAGCAGGATCACGATCAGCAACAGGCCTTCATCGCCCAGCGCACTGAGCAGGGTGCCGACCCTCACCTGGTCGCCGGGCAGCTCGTCGATCATCTGCTCGATCTGCTGGGCCAGGGGGGCGCTGTCGTCGGTTTCGGGGGCACGGTAGGTCATGCGTCGCAAGCTTCTCCAGGGAAGGGCGGTCAGCGGGCCGTCCTGCGGTGGGGGACGCACAGGATCCTGCAGTATCCCGGCCAACGTGGGCAAAGAGGTGAACCGGGCATGAGGGGTTAAACTGGCGTGCCCCGCACGAGTTGAACGCAATGGACATGGGCCGCAGGCAATCGACCATCGAACTGGTCGCCATCGACATGGATGGCACCCTGCTGGACCCGTCGCACCAGCTCACCCCCCGCGCCAGGAAGGCCATCGCGCAGGCGCGCGCACTGGGCGTGCACATCGTGCTGACCAGCGGCCGCCCGGTCCCCGGCCTGGCGCCGTACCTGCACGAGCTCGGCATCAACGGCAACGACGACTACTGCATCGCCTGCAATGGCGGCCTGGTGCAGCGCATCGGCACCCGCGAAACCGTGGTCGAGTATCCGCTCAGCTTCGACGATTTCCTGTTCTGCGAGCAGGTCGCCCGCGACCTGGGCGTGCACTTCCAGGCGCTGGACAGCCAGCGCATGTACACGCCCAACCAGGACATCAGCTACTACACCGTGGCCGACTCGCATCTCTCGCGGATGCCGCTGTCGTATCGCCGCGTGGAGGACATGGACCCGTCGATGTCCTTCATCAAGCTGATGATGATCGACGAGCCCGAGGTACTGGATGCCGCCATCGCGCGCCTGCCCAGCAAACTGACCGAGCGCTTCGCGGTATTGAAGAGCGCGCCGTACTTCCTGGAAGTGTTCGACCACCGCGCAGGCAAGGGCCCGAGCCTGCAGAAGCTGGCCGAGCATCTGGGCATCGACCGCGCCAACGTGATGGCCATCGGCGACCAGGAAAACGATCTGACCATGCTGCAGTACGCCGGTACCAGCGTGGCGATGGACAATGCCATTGATGCGGTGAAGGCGGTGGCGCGGTTTGAGACCAGCAGCAATGCTGATGACGGCGTGGCGCACGCCATTGAGGCCTACGTATTGCGTTGAGGCGCCAAGCGGCGCTCAGCGCCTCAGGCCCAGCACGCAGTGCGGAGCATCGCGCTGGCTGCGGACGATGATCTCCTGCGCTCCTACGGTGAGCGAATGGTGCTGCTCGTGGTTCCGCGCGATCAATGGCGCACCATGGCTGGGTGGATAGATGAATGGCTGCAGGGTGTAACGCTTAGCCAACCGCTCCAGTGGGAAGCATGGCGTATCCACGAACGTGACGAACAGAAGGCGGATTTCATCGTCCTCGCCGCGTATAACGCGATACTCCACGTTATCGATGGCAAAGCCATCGGCGGTCAGCATCGGCTGTGACCGGTAGATGCGCGGTCCTGCATCCTTCTCAAATGAAAACGGCGCGATGATGCCCAGCTCATGCAACTGGGCCGGGCTGATCGGCGACGGCGTGGTGACGAGCGCGTCGATCAGGGCATCCAGACGCTGTGGGGAACGCACTTCAACTCTGTCGTGCGATAGCGCAGTTTCCATGCACGAAAGCAACATCATGCCAACGCTGGCTATTGCTTTCCAGGTGGTCCAGCGGGTCATCAAGGCTCCTGCCAATCTGGAATCGGGTATCTGAAGATACCGGACAGGACGATACCTGCGTATAGCCGCGCTGTACCACGGTGCAATGGCGGATGCGGCAGTGCGATGCAAGAATTTCGCACGTCGAAATCACCCCACCGAATCCCACGGCAGATGATCGTCTTCGTCTGCTGACCGGCGCGCAGCGCGCCGTCACCCCCTCAACGCGATCGCACCGCCAGCCAGGGCGCCGACACCGGTGCTGCAACGCGCTGGGCGTGCGCCTGCGCCGCTCTCTCCCTGCACCTGGATCTGCCCATGAACACCCCACCCACGACGCGCCTCGCCCTGGCCATCATCGCGGCGATCACCGCACCTGCGTACGCAGCAGACACGCACGATGCCGCGCACGACTCGCCCACCACGCTCAACGCCCTGCAGGTCATTGCCACACCGCGCGGTGCGGCCGTGGCACCGACCCAGGTGGTCGGCCCCAACCGTTACATCATCAAGGCAGACGACCTCGACGCGATGGTCACCGGCAACAACGGCCTGGCGATGCTGAAGCAGGTGCCGGGCGCCAGCTACACCGCCACCGACGGGCTGGGCCTGGATATCTCGGCCACCAGCCTGTTCGTGCGCGGCTTCCGCATGAACGAAATGGGCATCACCTTCGAAGGCGTGCCGCTGAACGACAACGGCTTCCTCTCGCTCACCGGCACCAGCGTGGTGAACGTGGGCGTGCCCGATGGCATCGGCGCGATCACGGTCAGCCCCGGTGGCGCACCGGTCAGCGTGTTCTCCAGCAGCGTCAACGGCGGCAGCCTGGAATACCGCCTGCGCGAGCTGCAGGACACGCCCAGCCTGCGCGTGAAGCAGGGCGTGGGCAGCAACAACACGCTGGTCACCACCGCATCCGGGCAGAGCGGCCAGCTCGGCGAGCATGGCCCGAAAGTACTGGTCGACCTGCAGCGTGTGTCCGCCGACAAGTACCAGGGCGAGGGCACGCAGAACTTCCTGCGCGGCGACCTGAAGCTCCAGCAGGACGTCGCCTGGGGCGATTTCACCGTGTTCCTGTCAGACAGCAAGGCCAAGGTCTGGGGCTACAACAACATCTCCTTCGACATGATCCGCAAGCTGGGTTGGAAGGCCGACATCTTCTACCCGGACTACGCTTGGGCGTATTACGTGGCCTCGCCGGAGAATGCGGACAAGTCCTGCGGCGCCTACACCTGCGGTGAGCTGTCCGAACTGATTCCGTACGACACCGGTCAGATCACCCGTGACCGGGTGTCTTCGATCAGCCATCGCTTCCAGATCAGTCCGGCGCTGAGCGGCAACGTGCAGTTGTACAACGCCAACAGCCACACCCAGGCCACGCTGACCGACCCGACCGTACCGTCACCCAACGGCGCGCCGTTCTCCGAACAGGTGCAGACACCGCGCCTCAACCGGCTGGGCGGCATGCTCAACCTGCAGTTCGAGGCGGGCGCGCACACCTTCACCGCCGGCTTCTGGCAGGAGAAGAGCAAGGCCGCCGCCAAGACCGAGTGGTACCAGCAGCCGCTGCTGGGCGAGGGCCCGCCGCTGAAGGCCACCGGTCCGTTCGATGTGTATGGCCCCGCGTTCAAGACCGACAACGCATCGAGCTGGGTGACCCGCTCGCGTCAGTTCTATCTGCAGGACGACATCGTGTTGAACGACACGCTGAAGCTGGGTGTCGGCTTCAAGGCCGTGGATTTCCGCACCAGTGGTGGCGGCCTCGGTGATGCCAAGGACCGGCCGGTGAACGGCACGCTGCGCGCGAAAAGCAACTTCCTGCCGCATGTCTCGCTGTTCTGGAGCCCGACCGAATCCACCGATGCCTTCATCGACCTGGCCAACACCATGAACGGCTACCGCGTCGCCCAGCGCGGCAACATCGGCTACACCGCCTCGGCGTGGACCATCACCGGCCAGGAAGAGTTCGATCGCGTGGCGGGCACGCTGCGTCCGGAGAAGAACTGGAACCTCACCGTGGGCGCGTCGCATCGCTTCGACCGGCTGACGATCACCGGCGACGTGTTCTACAACGACATCCGCAATCGCCTGCTGTCGGCGGCCATCGGCACCCAGTTCGCACAGATCAATACCGTGCGGTTGATGCCGAAGATGCACGTGATCGGTGCCGACCTCGGCATCACCGCCGATCTGACCGACCACCTGCAGTTCTACCAGGGCGTGGCCGTGGCCCGTTCCTACTACGACAGTGACTTCGTGGTGGGCGACACGGTGTACCCGATCAAGGGCAACGCCCAGCCGGGTTACCCGCAGATCTCGCTGGTCAGCGACCTGTCGGCGCATTTCGGCGATTGGCGTTTTGGTGCCACCAGCACCTCCTACCTGCGCCAGCCCTTCACCTACGAGAACGACATCCGCGTGCCGACGTTCTGGCAGGTCAATACCTATGCCGCCTACCGCTTCGGTACGGACAGCGCGGTGCCCGGCCTGGAGCTGCGGCTGGACGTGAGCAACCTGTTCAACCGCCACAACATCGGCACCGCCACCATTGCAGGCTCGTCATTCTCGGGGGATTACCAGACCCTGCAGCGCAGCGCGCCACGGCAGCTGATGTTCAGTACCTCGATGACGTTCTGAGGCAACGAAGGCCGGGGTCAGAGCCCTTTGCTGCGCAAAGGGATCCGACCCCGCAGCCATCCCGTGATCGGGGTCAGATCCCTTTGCGCAGCAAAGGGCTCTGACCCCAGACCCAGCTTTGCGCGGCCGGCAGCGATTTTCCGGCAACGACGCAAGGTTCCCACAATGTTGCTGGGTCATCCTGTTGGCATGGCACAGCACAACCCGCGAACCCTGCTGTTCGGCATCCGGGGCCCAGGACGGCTCCGGCAGGTGCCGTCCGTGACGCCTGTGATCGACCTGCAGGCCGAGTACCAGTTCTGGCACGTCTACGAGCGCGTGGTCCGTCCGTTGCCCGGTGGGGGGCTGCGGCTGGCCTGGCTGGTGTGCCAGAAGGTTTACCGGGACCGGTGGCAGCACCCGGACGACAGCGACGAGGCGGCGTTGTCGCGGGTGCTGTTTGGCGGGAACATGACGGCTGACCGGGCGTCGGAGCTGGCGGAGCTCCATGCGCTGGTCAGCCGTCGGGTGGCGCTGCTGGCGAAGCGGGGGCGGGTGGATTCCGCGGCGTGATGGCGGGGGCGGCATTAGCGCCGCCAGGCGGCCATGACCCGCTTCTGGTAGAGTCGACTGTTAGTCGACTGCTCTTCGCGTCGGCCCACCAAGATACCGCGCTTCGCGCGCGAGTCGACTAACAGTCGACTCTACCAACGACCACTCGGGACGGTGCTTCTAGGGCTTTCCCCGGTCCAACTGCCGGTAACCAATAGCCTCAGCCAGATGCGCTGTCTGGATCACTTCGCAACCCGCCAGATCAGCAATCGTGCGCGCCACCCGCAGAATCCGGTGCATCGCACGTGCCGAAAGCTGCAGACGCTCGATGGCCTGCTCCAACAGATCCTGATCGGCCTCGCTCAGCTTCGTGCACGCCCGCAGCGCCGCTGGCGGCAGATGCGCATTGAGCGCGCCACGCGCCTGCTGCCGGGCGTGGGCGGCTTCCACCCGTGCGCGTACCGCAGCACTGGGCTCACCCAGCGGCGTGCTCTCCCGCAGCTCCACCGCGTCCATCCGCGTCACGCCGATATGCAGATCGATGCGGTCCAGCAACGGACCGGACACCCGTGCGCGATAGCGGTTGATCCGTTCATCGCTGCACAGGCAGCGGTTGCTGCGATCACCGGCCCAGCCGCACGGGCAGGGATTCATCGCGGCCACCAGTTGGAACCGCGCGGGGTACTGCACGCTGCGTGCCGCGCGGGCGATGCGGATGTGGCCGGACTCCAGTGGCTCGCGCAGGGTTTCCAGTGCGCTGCGGTTCCACTCTGGAAGCTCGTCAAGGAAGAGGACTCCATGGTGGGCCAGTGATATCTCACCGGGGCAGGGCGGGTTGCCCCCACCCACCAGCGCCGCCGCACTGGCACTGTGATGCGGTGCCCGAAAGGGCCGCTGCCGCCATCGTCTTGGGTCCAGCCCTTCGCCACTCACCGATGCAATCGCGGCCAGCTGCAGCGCCTCAGTCTCTTCGGTATCCGGCAACAAGCTGGGTAGGCGCGAGGCCAGCAGCGTCTTGCCGCAGCCAGGACTGCCGATCAACAACAGATGGTGCCCACCGGCGGCAGCCACTTCCAACGCGCGCCGGGCGTGCGCCTGCCCGCGCACGTCGGCCAGATCGGGTAGTGGCAACGGTGTCGTGTCCACGCGTTCCACGGGCGGCAACAGGCGCGGATTGCCCAACCCGGCGCAGCACTCCAGCAGCGTACGCGCTACACGCACATCGGCGTGCTCGGCCAAAGCTGCCTCTGCGGCATTCCCTGGCGGTACCACCAGGATGCGACCGGCTTCAGCGGCGGCAATCGCGGCCGGCAGTGCACCGGCCACCGGCCGCAGCTCGCCGGTCAGCCCCAGCTCGCCCAGAAACTCGTATTGAAGCAGCGACTGTGGATCGACCTGGCCGCTGGCCGCAAGAATGCCCAAGGCAATCGCCAGGTCGTAGCGCCCGCCTTCCTTTGGCAGGTCGGCGGGCGCCAGATTCAGGGTGATGCGCCGCTGTGGAAAGTCGAAGCGAGCGCAGAGCAGGGCGGCCCGCACACGCTCGCGGGATTCGCGCACGCTGGTTTCGGCCAGGCCAACGATCTGGGTGACAGGAAGGCCGCCAGAGAGATGCACTTCTACCCGCACCAGCGGGGCATCGACCCCGGCGCGGGCACGGCTGTGGACCAGCGCCAGGCTCATGTGTGGATTCCTGCGGATGGATGTTCGATGGTGCGGCAGGCATTCGGCACGGCGCCATCGGGCATTGCGGGTGAAACGGCTAAGGGGATTCCGGTCAAGGGCGATCCTTCGCTCTGAATAGTCATCGCTGCGCATCAGGAGTCGCCTCGCTGAAGCGTCAAAATCGCGCCTCGATCCCCGATGGATGCACTCAACCGGCGGTTGCATAATCAGCGTACGAGGCGGTTCTTGCTTCGGCCTGCGTCTGAGTAGAGAGGATGGAATGAAGATTGTTGCAGCACAGATGCGATCAGCCCCTGGCGACATCGATGGCAATATCGAACGGCACGTGCACTTCATTGAACGGGCCGTCTCGTGTGGCGGTGCGGCGGTCTTCTTTCCGGAGATGTCGCTGACCGGCTATGAGCCGCGGTTGGCCGAACAGCTGGCAATGACCCCAGATGACGCGCGTCTGGAGGTATTCCAGTCTCTGAGCGATCGGCACCAGATTCTGGTCGCAGTCGGTGGGCCATATCGTGGCAACGATAGGCCGGAGATCGGCATGTTCGTCTTCCGCAGCGGTCAGGCACCGGCTGTCTACACCAAGCAGATGCTGCATGCCGACGAACTGCCTTATTTCAAGGCAGGAACCACGTCCCTGTCAGTAACCCTTGGAGAGGAAATTCTTGTCCCCGCCATCTGCTTCGAGTCGCTACAGATGGAAAGTGCATTGCGGGCCAAGGACGCGGGAGCGACGGTCTACGTTGCCAGCGTTGCAAAGAACATGATCGGTATGGAGCGGGCTCACCGCCACTACGCAACAGTCGCGCGGGAGCTTGGGATGAACGTGTTGGTATGCAACGGCGTGGGCCATGCCGATGGATTCGAGATGACGGGAGGGTCCGCCGCCTGGGACAACAGGGGGGCGCTGAAGTGCCGCGCCGGAACTGGAGACGAGGCATTGGTGGTGTATGACCTCGCAGATCAGAGCGGTAGTGCCGTGACACTCCCAGCAATGGGCACGCTCGGGAGTGCGGGCTAACCTCCGGAAGGCTTGAGATGTTCGGAGGGAGCATTCGCCTGATTCCGTCCAGGCAGGAACCCTGGCGTTCTCATGAAGAACCCAAGCGTCACGTTGCCATCAACCCAACCGCGGCCCCTGCCGGCTCTCTTCCTGCTGCCGTTCCTGCGCTTGTGCCAGCTGCTGCGACTGCTCCCGATCCTGAGCGCCGAGGCTCCGGTTGGCCGCTGCATACTGCTGCTCCGGTGCGACCGCCAGGGCGTCCTGTGTTGGCATCTGCACCCGGTTGGCGGCGGGGTCCGATGACGCGCCCGGTCCTGAGCGCGTCACGAACAGCGTGGCGCCCGCAGCACGGGTTTCGGTGGCTTCACTCAGTGCCATGTCTACCTGGTCGCCGGGCTTGAACCCGGCTTCTGCTGCAAGCCGGTAGGCGCTGGCCAGCAGGCGGTCGCTGCTCTGGTCCCACGGCTTGTTGTTCTTCTCATCCAGCATGGCTACCGACGAGCGCAGCTGTTCCAGCAGCCCGCTGCCATCTGGGCGAAGGGCCGTGCCGTGGTGCCGGTCTACGTCAGCGTCGTGCTGCGTGGCAGGCCTGGAGGTGTGTGGCGGCGATGCACTCGGTGCGGGCTCAGGTGAAGTTGGCGCGCGCGGCAGGGCATCCGCGGACTGCTGCTCCGCAGTCGAGCGCTGCACGTGTGCCTGGGCAATCTCCTGTGGCGTGGTGACGCAGACGATCTGCATGCGCTCGTCATCTTTCCCGGCCAGTGTGGCCAGCGAGCCATCCTTTTGCACCTGCAGCATGAACGTACCGAAGTCGGGCACGGCGCGTGCGTGATCCTGGGCAACGGCGGCTACGGCGTCATCAATCTCTTCAGCATTGCGCACAATGCCGGCACTACGGTAGGCGTCCACCACCTGGCTGCGCAGGCCGTATTCGGTTGGCGTGGGGTTGGCCCGGGCGATGTCGGCCATGGACGTCAGCTCCTGTACGCCGGCCTGCTGGCTCTGGCGCGTACGATTGAGCTCCTCGACGATGCTGCCCTCGGCCGGGTTGGTGCCGTACAGCCAATCCGGCGTTTGCCACTGCCCTTTGGCATCCTGCGTGTACTTCTCGCCGTTGGAAGCGCGCAGGGGCTGCGTCTGGGTCAGCGCGTTGGTGATCACCTCCGGTACCGGCTCAATGGTGGCGAACTCGTGCCAGTTGTACTGGTTGAACGCCACCTGGTAACGGGCGGCAAGCGCCTCCGGCGTGTTCAAGGCGTTCTGGGCAATGATGCGCTGCGATTCCCGTTCCAGTTGGCCCGACTTTTCCGGGCTGACAGGCACGCTGTAGTCAAAAGGGACGCGTCCATCAATCATCGCGTGGATGGAGAGGTTCCATTCGCCGTTGTGCGGATTGCGCACGTAGTGGCGGTTGGTTTCAAACGGCTCGCGCGGCGGCGCGCTCTCGCCGCCTGCATCAAGCTTGAAGGGGTTCTGCGGCCTGGGCAGGTTGGCCATGCCCAGTGAATACGAGTCGTTGGCGGCCTTGTAGTTCAGCTCGTCCGCCAGCCGGCCACCGGCGACCATGGTGGTCTCGCGGTAGCTTCCGTCGGGCTGCGGCGTGCGCACGCTGCGGCTCCAGGTGCCCTTGGCATCTTCCGGATCGCGGCTCCATTCGTTGCCGCTGCGGTCCACCTGGGTGTAAACCGCTTTCTTGTCCTGGTACTGCGCCCAGTACTCACCGCCGAAGCCACCGGCCACGCCGCCCAGCAGCCCGGTAGCCAGCGCACCTGGCCCGGTCCACGATCCGGTGAACAATCCGTACCCCGCGCCCAACAGGAAGCCGCCACCGAAGCCGCCTGCAGTGCGCCCCACGAAGTGGGTGGCCGCAGATTTTGCGCCGGCGTTGTTGCCCGCGCTGTGCAACTCGGCCACGCGGTGGCCGGTGATGGCGAAGTCCACGGCCAGTGCGGCAACACCCGCGGCCCCGAGTACGCGCGCGCCGGTAATCTGTCCGCGCGCGGCGGCAGCTTCGGCGGCACCTTCCGCAGCGCCAGCGCGCCCAGCAGAGCCTGCCAGTTCCGGAGCCGTGGTTGCCGGGCCAGGGCGCATGATGGTCAGTGGCATCTCCGGGTTGAACGCCGTACGCACGCGGGCCGCGGTGTGCTCGCTCAGCGGCAGGCGGCCGCCCTGGTTGGCCTCCTGGATTGCGGTGCCCAACGATGCGCGGCCCCCCCAGCGCTCGCTCAGGGTGGAGTTGCCGGATTGGTCGATGGCATCCAGCGCCGCCGTCACGTTGGCTTCGGAGTGGGTGACGCCGCGCCAGCGCAACTCGGTCGGGTTGAGGGTCTTCAGTTCCGCAATCTGCGCGGCGTGGGTGCGCTGGTAGCCGTCCAGATCGGCGAAGAAGGTGCGGATCCTGGCGTTGGCTTCGGCCGGGGTCATGTTCTCCGGCGTGTTGGTGACCAGGTCGCCGTTGAGGATGCCGGCGCGAAGCGTGAACTCCAGGTTCTGGATGCGGGCAGCCATACGCTCGGCGGCGGCAGCGCGCACATCCGGCGCAGAATCCTTCGCCAGCAGCGCTCGGCCGTCGTAGGTTTCTGCGAGGTCGTCGAGAACGAACTTCAGTTGATCCGAGTACGCACTCAACGGGCCGCCCGAGTGCGGCGATATACCCAACCGGGTTGCCAGCGCGGGGTTTGCGGGCAGGTTGAGGATGTTGTCGGAACCGTGGAGCGTGAAATGACCACTCCTGGCAAGCGACTTCAGCAGCTGGCTTTGTTCGAACGCATTCTGTTCGATCAGATGGTGTCCCTGGAAAACCGGTGTGTCGGCCATGCGCACCACCTCATTCAAGAATCCGTTTGAAGGCGCTCGTCCTAGAGATCGGCTACATCGCGCAGCCGTACGCCGGAGAAGTTGGCGGCATTCAATGCATCAAACATCGCGCGGTCGCAGATGGGCGGTGCGCCCATGCGATCCTGGCGGAAGATATGGGCATCGCCCACAACGTCCTGTTTGAACACCAGGCTGGCGCCGCCGACGAGGCTGTAAAGCTTCTCGTCCTCGCCGGTCTGATAATTGTGGTCGAGCTTGATTCTCACGCGGGACGAGGCTTCATCCAGAGCGTCGAGCCTGCGCAGCACATTGCCCAGGTAGTACTGAGGCCCGGGGCTGCCGTCGGCAAGGCTGAAGTCGCAGGCCACAAAGGCAAACGCCTGGGGGTCCATCTGCTCAAACAGCTGCTTCAACGGCTCCGACACAATCCAGATGCCAGCGAGCTCTTCCAGATCGCGTGGCATTGCGCCCTTCTCGGGCACATGAACCAGGTGGGGGCGCTCCGGATACTGGCCTGGCGTTCCATCAGGACGCGAGATGACATTCATCCCCGGATCGATCAGCTTGTCTTCGTTGGCGATCTCTATACCGGGTACCCCGCCATTGCTCAGCAAGCCTGCGTCGATCAGGAAGAATTCGCCCTTGTGGGATGCGGCTTCGGCTGAAACTTCGGTGGCGGTCGATTCGGTCACGGGGGCTTCCATCATGGATGCGGGGGCAGAACGGGAAAAACCGTTGAGCCGATGCTAGCGGGGCTTCTGCGCAGCCACAAGTTGCGCCGAAACGGTGCCGAGGGCACGTGATTCACGCGGCTCTTTTGGAATTTCGGAGCAATGCCGAGGATGATGCTGCCATTCCTTCCACTGCCTGCAATGGTCTGCTGGATAGGCGGAATGACGAGGGAGATTCCAGCCGAGGGTGGCCTGGGTCCCTGAACACGCAGCGCTGGTCATCAGGCACCGACCTGTCAAGGCGCCCAAGCCGTGCCTCAACCCACGAAGGCCCCGCACTTTCCACCAGCAACCGCCCCTGGCTCTGGTGCAGATCCAGCCAACGCTCGAAGCTGGTGCGCAGACGCTCGATGTCCGGCGCCCGCCACCGTGCATCGGCAGGCATGCGGATCAGCACGCGCGAGGGCGCGTTCTCCACGTCCATCACCAGCACGCCCTTGCACCGGATCTCGAAGGACGTCGCCCCGGCATGGCGCGCGTGCAGTTCAAAGCCCTCGTGGGCCTTCGCGGTCACGAAGCCAAGTGCATCACTGTGCAGCAGGCGGTAATCGGCCGGCCGCAGCTTCTGGTAGGCCCACACCTGATCGCCCGCAGGCTCGGGCCACCCCATCCACACCGCCGCCATGATCGAGGCGCACACCGCCGCAGCGGCAAGGCCGTGGTTCTTCATTTGTCACCCCAGACACAGGCAGAAACGTACGCGCCACAAGCGCGCTCAGTCCTTGGGCCGTACCCGTTCGTGGATGAAGGCAGTAAGCGCCAGATCGGCCATCACCAGCCCCTCCATCACCCGGTCGCCCACGTACTGCTCAGGCTCACCGTTCTGGCGCGTGCGCTCGGCCGCCAGCAGGATCTCCTGCACGATGCGCTGGCCGGTGAGCGCGCAGTCGGCGTCGGACAACGCCATCTGCCGGCTGCGCAGGTGATGCTGCTCGGGCCAGGGTTGGCCGTCGGCCGCAGCGCCCGCGCCGATGGCGTGCAGGATGGCGATGAGGCTGTTGCGGTCTGGGGCCGAAGCGCGTGACGGCGCTTCCTGGATCGGGCGCGGGGGAGGGGAGTGCGGCGTGGTCATGGCGGGCTCCGTGCAAGCAGGCAGAAGCCGCCACCGATAAAGGTGGCGGGCAGAGCGTGGCTCGAAAACCGGATGTTGGGAACCGGCGGGTACAAGACCCCCACGCCCCGCCCGCCATAGCCGGCAGACGGATTGCCAGCCGGCACCACGCGCGGTGGTGCCGGCTGGCAAGCGCAAACTACTTCCCAACAAAACGGGTTTTCGAGTCCCGACCACCGATGCACGGTGGCGCAGTAACGATTACCTGCTGTTGTTCGGAATGCCAACGAGTAGGGGTCAATGCCGCCAAAACCCGAGACGCTTTTGGCATTGTCGCATAGCGTGGAAAGGGGCGAGAGCCTTGGTGTGCTAGGCGCAGCGGCACTTCTGGAACGGAGTCGTCAGAACCTTCCGTCAGAGATGTAGGGCGCGGCAAATGCGACAGCATTGGTCTGACGGTCGCTGATGGATGCCGCGTAATTCGCCTCCATGCGTGAGTGACTTTCTGCCTATTGACCCCGTGGGGCGTCACGCAGAATCTGACTACCGTTGTAGTCACCAGGAACTATCCTGCCCGCAGCAGGAAGGTTCTGCGGCGTTTGAACGGACTCCACCCACTGGCGCAGGCCGCTACAAGGATCACTGGACGTGTTACGCCGCAATCGACTTCTTCTGTCTGCGGGTCTGCTCCCGCTTCCGTGGTTCCTGTTCTGGACCAGCGTTGCTGCCCTGTTCGCGCCGGGTTACAACCCGCTTGCCCAGCACGCCAGCGAGCTGCTGCAGGCGCCAACGCTTGCAAGCATCTGCGCCAGGATCGCCGCCATCGGCTCTGGCGTAGGCTTCGTGGCGTTTGCCATCGGGACATGGCGGGAGTCCGGTCGGCGGATTGCAGTAGGTGCAATCTGCTGGCTGGTCTTTGGCATTTCCATGCTGACCAACGGGCTCTGGCCCATGGGCCATCCGATGCACGGCTTCTACACCATCGGTATCGCCAACATCATTGCACCGGCGATGTCGCACATCGAACTGAGCGCGTGGTCGGCCAACCGAAGGGCGTACGCCGTGACTGCTATGGTGAGCATCGCGGGGATTGTCTATCTCTGGTTGAACGTGGTGGGAGCGGATCCGGAGGGCTTCAGGGGGCTGACCCAGCGGCTGTTCTCGTCGATCAACTCGCTGTGGCCGTTCCTGGTTGCGCTGTACCTGATGCGCAGGGATTCAAGCGCGCTGAAGGCGGAGCCTGTGCATTGATGGCGGCGCGCGACAGGAACATAGAGGGCCGAACAAGGGCTTCTCGATTCTCCGGCCCCAGCTCAAGGTGATCTTCTCGGGATTCATGCCAGGGTGCTCACTGTTCAAGCCGTGGGTGCTCTTCAACCATCTGTTCCTTGATGCTGGCACCACGGGTGGTAAGAGGGGAAAGGTCGTGCGCGCCTTCTGCTATAAGTAGGGACCGCGCCCAGAGGGCCTTTTGGAAGATTGTGGGCTCATGGAGTTGTACTGGCGCTTGTTCACCAGTTGCACATCGCAGCAGGCGGCTCTCAAGGTCGCGGCGCGGATGTTTGAGCAAGCAGGTCTTGAAGTCAGCAATCTCCACGCCGAGCCATATCACAAGGGCGGCTTCATGGTGAGTGCCTGCTCCCGTCATGCTGCGCAATCGTGGCCTGAGTTTGTGGTTCTTGCCCTGGCTTCGGCACAGTGCACCGGCCGCGGATGGCTCCTGAGTGGTTCAATTGCGGAAGAGCTGGATGCTTGGTCCAATCATTCCTTGGTTTCCGGTGTTTCGTCTATCCATATCCAGGCGGAAAGGCGGGAATGACGAATCGCTGAAGTAGATGCCTAGTTCCGGCTTGGAGCTGCTCCAGAGACCAAAGCCGCTAGCCGGTAATCGCCTTGCAGTAGCGTGTCACGAAGAATGAACTCGTAGGATTCCAGGTGGTTGCCATGCGTAGTGGGATGAGTCTCTGCGTACTCTCCACGTGGAAGCAGCAGCATGAAGACGAGGACTTTTTGGACATGTTCAAGTAGGGGCCGGCTCGAACATTCTCTCAGGGCCAAACCGCTTCGTGGCTGGGCGTGGTTGAGATATTGCGAGTGTCCGCATCTGGCCACAGGGCGTCATGCGAAACATAAAGGACATTGGCTCGGTCAATGAGCCCACCGCCGGGTCCGGGTACGCGCTGGCTTGTCAGCTGCGCATGGTCGGTCTAGGATCGAACTGCATTAAGGTGAAAGGCCGCCATGCGCTGTTTTGCGGATAAGCTGTATAGCCGGACCCTGGGGTCGTCTATTAGATAATTGGCCGAGAGGAGCAATTGATGGAGCTTGATGGGCTGACAACCCCGGGGCAAATAGACGCGAAAGTTCGAGACTTTTGCAAGTCAATCAGCAAGGGGGCGCCCATATTCGTTGATGTTATCCCCGAGCTTTGGTGTCGACAGTCATGTTGCGAGATGAATGTCGATAAGCTGATAGAAGGGCGTGGTGGCGAAAAGGTGCTTGGGTACAAGATCTGGTACCTGCCCAAGTCTTACATTGAGGCTGAGCGCCACGTAGTTCACAAGCTGGGCGATGTTTTTCGTGACCCTACTTTTAATGCGGATGGTGAAGATAGGATTCTTTTTGTCGCTGACGATGATCAGAGGGGCGGCTATATGGGGCGCCCAATGAAGATTCGGCGTGGTTTCACCAATCAAGCCAGAAGATTCGTTGAGGTTTCCAATGCCCATGAGTCGAGTTCTCGCATCCAGCAGTTGGATAATGATCAGTCTTGGAAAAGGATGATTACCTATGCGGATTGGTTGAATGGCAAGCGGCAAGCGAACATGTGGATTGAGCAAATCGGCTAACAATTCATCCAGGCCGACGCCGCTTCGCGGCGCGGCTTAACTAAAATTCTAGAAGGCTATGGCCAATCTTCCAGCGACCATTGAAACATCTGTTGTAGAGTCAATGAAAAGCCCGTCTTTAATTGACCTCACCCTGGAGGTTGGGGAGGTCGCTATCGACTCCCTTCTCGATGATGGGCTTGCCAAAGACATCCCTTTCTTTGGCTTAATAATGAAGGCTAATGATGCGGTTACATCAATCAGTGCCAGGATATTTGCTGCAAAGATATACAAATTTCTTAAGGTTATTGGACAGACATCAAAAGAGGAGCGGGATCGCGTCATTGACGATATATCCCGAAAAAAGGGCGGTACCGAGGCGGCGGGAACAGCTATCCTCGACCTGATTGATAGACTTGATTCAGAGAAAAAGCCAGAATTCGTTGGCAAACTATTCAATGCATGTGCTAGAAGGGATATTGCCGTCGATGAGTACCTTCGTCTCGCAGATATCATATCGAAAGTATATTTGAAAGACATTGAGCTGCTCTCAGATCCGCACCCGGGCGGACTCGCTACATCCCAGCAGAAGAATATATTCATGGCCAACGGTTTGATGATCATGGGGATAAAGAATCCGTCGCGCGGCAGTGAGTCAGGTGCAAATATGTTGAAAATTGCGTCGGACATATACGAGAAGCCGTTTGATTTGACCTATAAGCTCACGCGATCGGCGGCGCAAATATCTCTGCACTGCTTTGGGCTGGATCGCTTTTCTGATCGCGGCATTGAAGGTTTCGTTAGCTAGTCGTCGAATAATTCATTCAGGGTCGATGGCGGGTAACTGATCTAACGTCGATGAGACGTGTGGATTGGAAGAGATTCCGAAGGGACAACTGGATTCCCATGTCAGCATTCGATCATTCCCTGGTAACCCTCCGATTCTTCGGAGACGGCCTCCTGCCCGAAGAAGTCAGTGCCTTGCTCGGAGCGACTCCAACCGCATCGCATCACAAGGGCCAGGAACTCAGAGGCAACCAATCAGGCACCGTGCGTATCGCCAGGACCGGGGGCTGGCGACTTGATGCGGAGCGTCGTGAGCCTGAAGATCTGGAAGCGCAGATCTTCGAGATCCTCGATCAACTCACCGGCGATCTCGCCGTATGGCAGGCTCTGGCACGCTTCCGGCCTGATCTGTTCTGTGGCCTTTTCATGGGCAGCAGCAATGATGGTGTCTCGCTTTCGCCTCGCGCGCTGCTCGCCTTGGGTGAGCGCGGCATTGAGCTCGGGCTGGACATCTATGAAGCCGATGAAGAAGTGCGCAACGCCCAGCGCCAGCAGGCCATCAGTTGATGATCTCTCCACTCCCCGAAGCAACGAACGCCTTCAACTGCCGAATAAACTCCGCGTCGTAGAGCTCCCACTCCGTAATCTCCCCAACCACCCGCAACGGCTGCGCACTCCGATACGAACGCGTCGGGTTCCCGGGAAACTTCTTGTTGGTCACGTTCGGGTCGTCCTCGAACGGCCCGGTCGGCTCCACCACATACACGCGCGGTCGCCCTTCACCCCGGGCCATCTCCGCAGCCAACCCGGCGCCCTTGGCGATCGTGGTGAAGTAGATGTGGTTCATCACCACACTGTCGCGATAGTTGGAGCGGAAGCCCGCGCTCAGCAGCTCGCCCACCGCCAGGTCAGCGCGGGTGCCGTGATAGAACGGCCCGGCGACCTGGTCGCAGGTGTCATGCGAAACGGGCGTCCAATCGGTGTCCTGCGCCATCACTGCTGCCCCTCTCTGTGCTGCCGGATCGACAGGCCGGCGAGTCTAGGGCGCCCGCAGGGCCTTGCTGCAAGGCCCCATCCGGGAAATAATCTGTAAACGGGAGGCGCGGTGCGCCTCCTTTTTTCATTCTGCGGCGCCGCGCCCTTCCAGCTCGCGCACGGCCGTTTCCAGCGCATCCAGCTTTTCGCGGGTCTTCAGCAGCACGGCGCGCTGCACTTCGAACTCCTCGCGGGTGACCAGGTCGAGCTTGGCAAGGCCGGCCTGCAGCGCGCTCTTGAAGGTGGCCTGCAGTTCCTCGCGCGATTCGCGCAGGCCCGGCGGCACCAGGTCGCTGAGGCGACGGGCGAGGTCATCGATTTGGTTCAGGTCGATCATGGGGTGCTCCGTGGGGGTGGGCCCGTGCATCCGGCGCGAGCAGGCCATTCGGGCACAAGGATACTGCTGGCACCCACTGCCCGGACAGGCGGCAGCGGCTTCGCACGGGCCGCGTTCAGGCGCTATCCTCCACGCCGGAAGACAGGAGATAGACGATGAAGATGGTCATGGCGGTGATCAAGCCGTTCAAGCTCGACGACGTGCGCGAAGCGCTGGCCGAGCGTGGGGTCACCGGGATCACGGTGACGGAAGTGAAGGGCTTTGGTCGCCAGAAGGGCCACACCGAGCTGTACCGTGGCGCGGAGTATGTGGTCGATTTCCTGCCGAAGGTGAAGCTGGAAGTGGCGGTGACCGATGACCAGGTGGAGGCCGTGGTTGAGGCCATCGTGAAGGCCGCCGGCACCGGGAAGATTGGTGACGGCAAGGTGTTCGTGTACGACCTGGGCAGTGTGGTGCGTATTCGTACCGGTGAGTTGGACGCGGACGCGTTGTAAGCGCGCCGCGGGCTGCCGGCACACGACAGGGATGCCGGAATGGGACGAGGTAGAGTCGACTGTTAGTCGACTTGCGCGCGCAGCGCGGGGTTTTTCGGCTTCGGAACGAAGAGCAGTCGACTAACAGTCGACTCTACCTGATAGGGCGCACACAGCCGCCGAGATGTCGTCCCCATCGGCGCACGCACCCCCCGAGGCATCGTCCCCATCGGCGCACGCAGCCCGCCGGCGCTGTCCCATGTCATCGCGCGATCCATCGCCGCCCGAAAGACGCGGCGCTTACCGCCGCTTGGCCCACTTGTAGAACCGCTTCCAGCCCTGCCGCACGGCCGCGACCCAGCCCGGGTCGGCCACCAGTGCGGCCTGCGCGGCACTTGGCGCCTGGCCGGTCACGCGCTGGCGGATCTTCAGCAGGTTCTTCATGTCGCTGCGGCTCAGTTGCCGGCTCAGCGGGTTGCGGCGCAGCCAGCGTGGAGCGCGCCAGGCCGAGGTGAAGTCCAGCAGCACCGGTACGCCGCCGCTGACCACCACGTTGGTGCCATGCAGGTCGTTGTGGCTGATGCCGGCGGCGTGCAAACGGCTGAGCGCGTGCTGCAGCTGCTCGAACACCTCATTGCCCACGGCCTGTGCGGTGCTCAGGGTCTGGCCGGGGATGAACTCCATGCCCAGCGCCAGGCCACCGAGGGTGCCGAGCAGCGCGGGGGCGTGCTTCCAGCCGCCGAGGCGCTGCAGCATGCGGGCCTCGCGGCGCACCATCAGTCGCGCGATCAGCGAAACGGGAGTGCCGCGGTAGCGGGAATAGTCCTTGATGACTGCCTCGCGCCCGTCCAGGCAGGTGCGATAGACGTCAGGGGCCAGGAAGCGTTCGCCGCGCTTGAGCAGCAGCGGGGTGGCGGCCTCATCGCCGCAGGAGGAGGGGGGCAGAGCAGGAAGATACATGTCGGGGTCTCGGACGACCCGGTGGGTGGCGCAAAGCGTCAAGCGAACCGGTGTTACAGGGAGTTACTAAGTTTTCGTTAATTTTAGTACTCGCCAGTTCGCTATTCCACGATTTGTCGGAGAAATGTCAGGGGCGTGGCTGGAACAGTTCGTCGCGCTCAATCGGACAATTATGTCTCACTTGGTCGACGGTTCTTTCCGAATCAATAGGTTGGGCGCCGCATCGGTTCGTTCATCCGCGGCCCGCTGAACGTCGCGCACGTCCGGCTTGACCCCGACGCACGGCCTGCCGACCATAAGCTGTTAATTCGCGACATCGGCGGCCGCACCCTTCGGCACGTCCCCGTTCCCTGCCGCGTTCCTTACCGATGCTGGCCACCAGGCCGTGCATCGCCCCGATTCCCGTTCCGGCCGCGGCTGGAGGAAAGTGCTTTGATCATCAAAATCGTCATTGCAGCGCTGTTCGTCGCCTGCGTGCTGTACATCCACTTCCGTGGCAAGGTCCGCGCGCGCTGGTCGCGCCAGCTGCTGGACCACTCCAGTTTCATGGCCCCGATCAACGTGGTCATGTACATGTTCTCGAAGGTGCCGACCACGCCGTTCCTGGACCCGGCCAAGGAGTTCCCGCAGCTGGAGCCGCTGCGCCAGAACTGGCAGATGATCCGCGATGAAGCGCTGGCGCTGCGCGATGCGCAGAAGATCGCCGCGTCCAGCACGTTCAATGATGCCGGTTTCAATTCGTTCTTCCGCCGTGGCTGGAAGCGCTTCTACCTGAAGTGGTACGGCCCGTCGCACCCGTCGGCGAAGGCGATGTGCCCCAAGACCACGGCGTTGCTGGAGTCCCTACCGGACGTGCGTGCGGCGATGTTCGCGCAGCTGCCGTCGGGCAGCGAGCTGCGTCCGCACCGCGACCCGTTCGCCGGTTCGCTGCGCCTGCACCTGGGCCTGGCCACGCCGAACAACGACGGCTGCTACATCGAAGTGGACGGCATCAAGAAGAGCTGGCGCGATGGCGAGTGGATGATGTTCGACGAGACCTACATCCACCACGCGCACAACGAGACGCCCGACGACCGCGTGATCCTGTTCTGCGACATCGCCCGCCCGCTGCGCTTCGGCCTGCCGGGCCTGTTCAACCGCGCGGTGGCGGCCACGCTGCTGGCCGGTGGTGCCTCGCCGAACCTGCCGGGTGACCCGACCGGTGGCGTCAACAAGGCGTTCGGCAGCGTCTACAAGGTGCGCCTGAAGGCCAAGGCACTGCGCGAGCGCAGCGTCGTGGCCTACCAGCTGATCAAGTGGGGCCTGGTGGTGGCGGTGATTGCCGGTATCTGGGCGCTCTGATCGTTGCATGAGGTTGCCGGCCAGCGGCCGGTACTACCGGAACATGAAAAAACCCGCGCTGTCGCCAGCGCGGGTTTTTCTTTTGCATGGGTGGGTGCCGACCGTTGGTCGGCACGCCTTACTTCAGTGCCGCCTGCACGAACGGCGGGGTCACCAGCACGCCGGTGTGCAGCGCGGCGGTGTAGTACAGGGTGTTGAAGGTCTTGGCAGCCGAGTCGGCCTGGCGGAAATCGAAGCTGCTGTCGCCCTTGCGCGCCATGGTCACGCTCCACCAGCCGGTGGGGTAGCACGGCTGCGGGAATGGCAGGGTCTTGAACGAACCGAAGCCGGCCTTGCCCATCTCGGCGCGCATTTCGTTGATCAGCTCCAGCTGCATCAGCGGCGACTCGGACTGCTGCACCAGGATGCCGTCGTCCTTCAGGGCCTTGAAGCAGCTCTCGTAGAAGGCCTTGTTGAACAGGCCTTCACCCGGGCCGACCGGGTCGGTCGAGTCCACGATCACCACGTCCACGCTGCCCGCCGGGCAGTTGGCCATGTAGGCCACGCCGTCGTCGAACAGCAGCTCGGCGCGGGCGTCGTCGTTGGAGTCGCACAGTTCCGGGAAGTGCTTGCGCGCCATCACCGTGACCTGCTCGTCGATATCGCACTGGGTCACGCTCTCCACGCCCTTGTGCTTGAGCACTTCGCGCAGGGTGCCGCAGTCGCCGCCACCGATGATCACCACGCGCTTGGGCGCGGCGTGGGTGAACAGCACCGGGTGGCTGATCATCTCGTGGTAGAAGAAGTTGTCCTTGCTGGTCAGCATGATGGCCCCGTCGATGGTCATCAGGTTGCCCCAGTCGGTGGTCTGGAAGATCTCGATCTTCTGGAACGGCGACTGCACCTCGTCCAGCTTGCCGGTGATGCGGTAGCCGATGGCCGAGCCGGTGCGCTCGAAGTGTTCGATGTACCAGTTGTTGCTGTCAGTCATTGGAAAACAGTCCTGTTCGGAGGGGTGGAGCCGGGCTGGCGGGCGGGGCCGCGTGGCACAGATGCCACATCCGGACGGATCGGCCCGTTCAGGTTGGAACCTGTCACGGGCGCGGGCGCGCATGATAACGAACCTGTGGGCATATAGGCGTTATCATGCCCCCCCTTTTATTGCCAACAAGGCCGACTGAAATGACCGATTGGTCCCTCGACCAAGCCCGCAAGACCTACTCGATCCCGCATTGGGCGGACGGTTACTTCGACGTGGATCAGGCCGGGCACATGGTGGTGAGACCGACCGGGGCCGACGGCCCGGTGGTGTCGCTGCCCAAGGTGGTCGATGCTGCGCGCGCGGCCGGTGCCAAACTGCCGCTGCTGGTGCGCTTCCCGGACATCCTCGGCCAGCGCCTGGGCAAGCTGCAGGCGGCCTTCGCCCAGGCCCAGCAGGACTGGGAGTACAGCGGTGGCTACACCGCCGTGTACCCGATCAAGGTCAACCAGACCCGCGGCGTGGCCGGCACCCTGGCCAGCCACCACGGCGAGGGCTTCGGCCTGGAAGCGGGCAGCAAGCCCGAGCTGATGGCCGTGCTGGCGCTGTCGCGCCCGGGTGGCCTGATCGTCTGCAACGGCTACAAGGACCGCGAGTACATCCGCCTGGCCCTGATCGGCCGCAAGCTGGGCCTGCAGACCTTCATCGTCATCGAGAAGCCGTCCGAGCTGAAGCTGGTGCTGGAAGAGTCCAAGGCGCTGGACGTGAAGCCGGGCCTGGGCGTGCGCATGCGCCTGGCCTCGCTGGGCGCCGGCAAGTGGCAGAACAGCGGTGGCGACAAGGCCAAGTTCGGCCTGTCGCCGCGCCAGCTGCTGGACCTGTGGAAGTCGCTGCGTGACACCGAGTACGCCGACTGCCTGAACCTGCTGCACTTCCACATGGGCTCGCAGATCTCCAACGTGCGCGACATCGCCAACGGCATGCGCGAAGCCACCCGCTACTTCGTGGAGCTGTCGCGCCTGGGCGCGAAGATCACCCACGTCGACGTGGGCGGTGGCTTGGGCGTGGACTATGAAGGCACCCGTTCGCGCAGCTTCTGCTCGATCAACTACGGCCTGCATTCCTATGCCAGCAACATCGTGCAGCCGCTGGCCAATGCGTGCGAAGAATTCGGCCTCACCCCGCCGCGCATCGTGACCGAGTGCGGTCGCGCGATGACGGCACACCACGCGGTGCTGATCGCCAACGTCTCGGAAGTGGAAGAGGCGCAGGAAGGCCGCGTGCCGGACCAGCACGACGATGAGCCGGCGGCGATTCGCCACCTGCGCGAGATCCACGACGAGCTGGACGTGCGCCCGGCGGTGGAGCTGTTCCAGGAAGCGCAGCATTTCCATGCCGAAGGCCTGGCCAGCTACGCGCTGGGCCAGATCGACCTGCCGCAGCGTGCGCGCATCGACGACCTGTTCTACGCCATCGCCCACGGCGTGCGTGCGCGCCTGAGCTATGACGAGAAGAGCCATCGCCCGGTGCTGGACGAACTGAACGAGCGCCTGGTCGACAAGTACTTCGTCAACTTCAGCGTGTTCGAGTCGATCCCGGACGTGTGGGCGATCGACCAGGTGTTCCCGATCGTGCCGATCGAGCGCCTGGACGAAACCCCCGACCGCCGCGGCATCATCGCCGACATGACCTGCGACTCGGACGGCATGGTGGAAACCTATGTCGAGAACGAGAGCCTGGACAGCTCGCTGCCGCTGCACAAGATGAAGCCGGGCGAGAGCTACCGCATCGGCTTCTTCATGGTCGGCGCCTACCAGGAGATCCTGGGCGACATCCATAACCTGTTCGGTGATACCGACGCGGTGGAAGTGCTGGCCGATGCCGATGGCTACGCGATCACCCAGCAGCGCCGTGGTGACACCACCGACGTGATGCTGGATTACGTGGGTTACCGCCTGGACGAACTGCGTGCGACCTATGCGCAGCGCGTGGCCGAGGCCCAGTTGTCGCCGGAACGTGCGCAGGAGTTGTCGGAGGCGCTGGAAGCCGGCCTGACCGGTTACACCTACCTGTCCGACGAACCGCTGGTCTGATGTAAACGGGAACGCCGGGCGTAGGCCCGGCGCTACCGGCCCCGATGAGCGCGCGCGCGATCTTCCACCTGTTCCTGCATGCCGCCGTGCCAGCCCTGCTGGCATGGCTGTTCTGGCGCAAGCGCTTTGCTTCGGCGTGGCTGCTGATGCTGCTGGGCTGGATCATCGACCTGGACCACCTGCTGGCCGACCCGATCTACGCACCGAACCGCTGCAGCATCGGTTTCCATCCGCTGCACACCGCACCGGCGATTGCCGTGTATGCAGGCCTGTGCGTGCCGAAGAAAACGCGGTTGTTCGGCATCGGTTTGATCATCCACATCGTGCTGGACGCGATTGATTGCTGGTGGATGCATCACCGTTGATGTTTGATGTGTGTCGACCAAGGTCGACACCTACCGGGTGTACGGCGACCGGTCGGATTGGCGCTTGGTAGAGCCGGCCGCTGGCCGGCTTCCGCAGGGCGTTTCCGGTGACCACGTGGTTGCCGGCCAGCGGCCGGCACTCCCCATCGTTGGGTTGGCCAATGTCGACGCCTACCGGGCGTACGGCGACCGGCCGGATTGGCGCTTGGTAGAGCCGGCCGCTGGCCGGCTTCCGCTGGGCGTTCCCGGTGATCACGTGGTTGCCGGCCAGCGGCCGGCACTCCCCATCGTTAGGTTGGCCAATGTCGACACCTGCCGGGTGTACGGCGACCGGCCGGATTGGCGCTCGGTAGAGCCGGCCGCTGGCCGGCTTCCGCAGGGCGTTCCCGGTGACTACGTGGTTGCCGGCCAGCGGCCGGCACTACCCACCGTGAGGTTGGCCAATGTGGACACCTACCGGGTGCACGGCGACCGGTAGGATTGGTGCTTGGTAGAGCCGGCCGCTGGCCGGCTTCCGCAGGGCGTTTCCGGTGACCACGTGGTTGCCGGCCAGCGGCCGGCACTACCCACCGTTAGGTTGGCCGCTCCACCCCACCGGCAACCACAACGTTGCGCGCAGGCCGGGCTGCGCATTTTCCAGCGCCAGGCGCCCGCCATAACTGGCGGCGATATCGCTCACAATCGCCAACCCCAATCCACTGCTGCCCTCGCGCTCATCCAGGCGTACACCACGCTGTGTGACCTGTGACAGCGCATCCGCCGCCAGGCCAGGGCCGTCATCACGCACTTCGATGCGCAACTGCCCGTCGTGGGCTTCCGCTTCGACAGTGACCTGCTGTTGCGCCCACCGCCCGGCGTTGTCCAACAGATTACCCAATATCTCTTCCAGATCCGCACTGGCACCGGCGAACTGCAGCGCCGGATCAATGCCTTCCGCTGTGAACGCAATGCCGCGTTCGCCATGCACGCGTGCCATCAGCCGGCACAGCGCCTGCGCGACAGTCGCCACGTCGGTGCGTTGGCGATGGTCGGCGGCCAACCCAGCGGCCAGGTAGCGGTCGACACTGGCCTGCATGCGGGCGCTCTGCTCACGAACGGTCGCCCGCCAGTCCCTGCCGTCGCCGTCGGCCTCGGTGGCCAATACGCTCATCGGGGTTTTCAGCGCATGCGCCAGATCCTGTGCGCTGGTGCGCGCGCGCGCGACCATGCGTTGCTGGTGGTCCAGCAGCGCGTTGAGTTCATCACCCAGTGGTGCGACTTCCGCCCCAAGTCCCCGCGTCTCGATGCGCTGCACATCGCCGCGCCGAACCCGTTCCAGCTGTGCACCGAGGCGGTGCAGTGGACGCAATCCAAAGTGCACCTGGCTGGCCAGCACCGCCAGCCAGGCCGCGACCAGCACGCCCAGCGCGATGGCGGTGCGCTTGCGGAACGCGGCTACATCCGCATCCAGCGCGCTGCGGTCGGTGGCAACCACGGCCACGAACGGTGCGCTGGCGCGCGGCAGGCGCACCTGTTGCACGCGTGCACGCAGGGACTGCTGGAGTGGCCCAGCCAGATTGCGCGTGGCCGCACCTGTGGCCATGGCCGGCAGGGTTTCATCCCACAACGAGCGTGACTGCAGCAGCACGCGGCCGTCGGCACCGGCGATCTGCCAGTACGCACCGGAGAACACCCGCTGGAAGCGCGCATCGTTCGGTTCCTGGCGCAGCTGCAGCTGGTTGTCGGGGGTGACTTCCATCTGCGCGACCAGGGTCAGCATGTCCTGCTGCAGTTCGTGGTCCAGCCGATCACGCGCGCTGCGCTTGAACAGTTCGCCCAGCAGCGCACTGGCCAGCAACGAGACCAGCAGCAGGCCGACGCCACCGGCCAGCAGCAGGCGCCGCCGCAGCGAGGGCTGCCGCGTCACGGCGCCGCCAGCCGCCAACCCTGGCCGCGCACGGTCTGGATCAGTTCGGTACCGAGCTTGCGGCGCACGCGCCCCAGCAGCACATCCAGCGCGTTGGAGTCGGGATCCAGCCCGCCCTCGAACACCTGTTCGCCGAGTCGATCACGGCCGATCACCTGGCCGCTGTGGTGGATGAAGTAACTGAGCAGGCGGAACTCCTGCGGGCTCAGCGCCAGCGGCTGTCCGTCCAGTTCGAAGCGACCGGCGTTGACGTCCAGCTGCAGCGGGCCGCAGTGCAGGCGCGGGCTGGCGTGGCCGTGGCTGCGGCGGATCAGGGCGCGCAGCCGCAGCACCAGCTCGTCGGCCTGGAACGGTTTGGTCAGGTAGTCGTCGGCACCGGCATCGAAGCCGGCCAGCTTGTCGTGCCAGCGCCCGCGCGCGGTCAGCACCAGCACCGGGAAGCCGCGGCCGTTGCCGCGCCAGCGTTCGATCACGCTCAGTCCGTCCAGGCCGGGCAGGCCAAGGTCAACGATGGCCGCCTGCAGGTCCTCGATCTGGCCGGTTTCCTCGGCCTCGCGCCCGTCGGCAACCTGGTGCACCACGTAACCGGCCTGCTCAAGCAGGGGCACCAGGCGCTGTGCCAGCGCGGCATCGTCTTCGGCCAACAGGATGCGCATCAGTCGTCCAGCTCCGTCTTCAGCAGCTTTCCGCTGCGCGCATCATAGTCCAGCTCGACCACCACGCCATCGCCGCGCAGGATCTCCACTTCGTAGACGCCGTCGTCCAGCTCCACTTCCAGCAGCTGCCCCGGGTAGCGCTTGAGCGCGTCGCGCACCACGCTTTCCAGCGGCACGTAGCGGCCCTGCTGCACAGCGCGACGCGCGACCTGCTGCGCCGGATCCTGCACGGGCGCAGCGGCGGACGGGGCGTTGGCCAGGGCCAGCAGCAGGGGCAGGGTGGCGAGCATCGCGGGCGTGTGAGGGAAGGGGACCAGGCGTGAGTGTGCAGCGGCCGACTAACAGCGGGCTAACAGCGCCGGCTAAGGGGCTGTTAACCACCCCGTGCATCGTGGCGTTGCCGGGATGGTCCGGCCATGAACACGAACAGGAGAATCCCCATGTTGAAGTCGCTTGCCCTCGCCACCGTCGCCGCCCTGGCCATCGTACCGGCCGCTCAGGCCGCACCGCTGGGCATGGCCCAGGTTGAACAGACCCTGCGCAAGGCCGGTTACACCCAGATCCACGAGATCGAGCGTGATGACAGCCTGTGGGAAGCGGACGTGAGCCGCGCCGATGGCCGCTTCAGCGAGGTCTACGTGGACCCGAAGACCGGCGAGATCTTCGACGAGCACAACGGGCGCGCGCTGCTGACCACCGAGCAGGTGCTGGCACGGGCACAGGCACATGGCCTGCGCGAGATCCATTCGCTGGAACGCGATGGTGCCACCTGGTCGCTGGAAGCGCGCAATGCCCGCAACCAGAAGGTGGAAGTGCGCCTGAGCGGTTATGACGGCCGCATCCTGCACAGCGAGCGCGATGGCTGGCTGGATTGATTCCAGATCCGGTAGATGCCGACCTTGGTCGGCATACGGGGAAGAAGCGTGTCGACCAAGGTCGACACCTACCGGGCATAGGCACCGGTGGTGGCCGACCTTGGTCGGCCCAGGCGCGGGTGCCAGCCCTTACCAGCCAAACGGCGGCGGGTAATCCCAATAGCCCGGGCCGCGGCCGTAGTAGCCGCCGTACGGGCCGAAGAAGCCCGGGCCCTTGCCTTCGCTCACGTGGATGTTGACGTTGACCCCGTGGGTCTTGCCCTCATCGGTGGTGTAGTTCTTGCTCAGGTTCAGCGTGGCGGCGTTGTAGTGGCTGTTGCCACCGTTCTTGGAATAGCCGATACCGGTGGTGAAGCTGCCGGATACCTTGACCTTGTCATCGGTGACGTCGGCGATCTTCGCGTCGTCGTGCACGCGCGGGCCGCTCTTGTCACCGTAGTACGTGCCCGGCGGGTCCTGCTGCAGGGCCGGGTCGTTGAGGTAGCGCATCGGCGCCTGCGGCAGCGTCAGGTCCAGGCCGGCAGCCTGCGGCGCGGTGGCGCCGGCGGCGGACTGGGCCAGCACGGTTCCCGGCAGGGCCAGGCACAGCAGCAGGGTCAGGGGGCGGATCATGACGGTGCTCCAGCGGACAGATGGCCGCGCAACACGCGGCGGTACAGGCCGACGCTAGCAGGGGCTGCTTGAATGATGCCTGTCGGCGCCCGCTCGCGGTAGAGCCAGGCCATGCCTGGCTGCAGGCTACAACCGCCCGAACCCGAACAGCCCCGCCAGCGGATGCGCCCGCCGCTCGATCCCGGCCCGCAGCAGCTGCGCGCCGATCATCGAATAGGTGATGCCGTTGCCGCCGTAGGCCATGGCGAAGTGCACCCGCGGCCCCCACTGATCGTGCGGGCCGAAGAACGGCAGGCCGTCCGCCGTTTCGGCGAAGGTGCCGGCCCAGGAAAACGCCGGCACCGGGTCCAGCCGTGGGAACCAATGCAGCAGCTGCTTCATCAGCTTGTCGGCCTTGCTCTGAACGCGCCGGTCGCGGCGGGCGGGGATGTCGATGGCGTCGTCCAGCCCGCCCACCAGCAGGCGACGGTCGCCGGTGGCGCGCAGGTACAGGTAGGGGCGGGCGCTCTCCCACACCATGGTGGTGCGCAGCCGGCCGAGCACGTCCGCATCGATGGGATCGGTGATGAAGGCGTAGCTGCTGCGGTTGCGTGCAACCCGTTGCTTGAGCCAGCGCTGGTTGGCATAGCCCATGGCCAGCACCACGTGGCGTGCGCGGATGGTGGCACCGTCTTCGGTACGGGCGGTCACCCCGCGCGCAGTGGCGTCGAGGCTGTGCAGCACCGTGCGGTCATGCACGTGGCCGCCGCGCCGACGCAGGCGCTGCAGCAGTGCATAGGTCAGCCGATACGGATCGACCCGCGCCGCCTGGCGCGTGAGCAGGGCACCACCGGCGTCCACGTCGAAGCGTTCCTGCAGTGCCTCCGGGCCCAGCCAGCGGGCATCCAGACCGATGCTGCGCCGCGCCTCACCTTCGGCCATCAGGCGCGGAACGTCGCGATGGCGGCTGGCCAGGTACAGGCTGTCCATGCGCTGGAAATCCACGTCCTTCAACCCGCGTGCCACGTCGCCCAGCGCTGGGATTGCTTCCGCACACGCCCGGTAGGCAAGCGCCGCGGCGTCCTGGCCATAGCGCTGGGCCAGTTCCAGCAGGTGGGTGTCGATCTCGTACTGCAGCAGCGCGGTGCTGGCAGCGGTGCTGCCCCAGCCGATGTCACGCTGCTCGATCACCGCCACGTCGTGGCCATGCCCGGACAACTCGTCGGCAATCAGCGCACCGGTGATGCCGCCGCCGACCACCAGCACGTCGCAGCGCAGATCCCGCTCCAGCGGTGGGAAGGCGTGGATCAGGCCGTTGCGCACCGCCCACCACGGGTAGCCACTCTTCAGGTCCATGAGTGGGCGGCTCAGGCTGTGGGGCGACCGGTGTGCGGGGTGTGGATCAGTTCGGACAGATCGAAGCCCTGCAGGCGGGCGGTGGCCAGATAATGATCCTGCACGGTGGCGTCCAGCTGCGGTTCGCGGGCCAGCAGCCACAGGTACTTGCGGTCCGGGCTGCCGACCAGCGCCACGCTGTAGTCCGGAGCGACCTGGATCACCCAGTAGTCGCCCTTGGCGAACGGCAACCAGCGCAGGCCCTTGGGCAGGAAGCTCACCTCTAGGCGCGCGCTGTCGTTGTCGATGGCACAGGCCTCGCCGGTGGCTTCCTCGACGTCGCCGTCCATGCGGCAGCGGTTGGTGACGCCGACGTTGCCGTTGTCGAGCAGGGTGTAGTGCGCCGATACGTCGGTGCAGCCTTCCGGCTCGTGGCGCATCGGCAGGCGTGCGATTTCGTACCAGGTGCCCAGGTAGCGAGGCAGCTTGAGGTCGGCGACGGTCTTCAGCGGCGGGTGGTCGGTCATCGGCGGTCGTGGCAGGGGTGGGCCTCCACGATGCCGATGGCCTTGCCATGGGCGGGTGAAGCCGGGGCGATGGCCGTGTCCAGAACGTTCCGTCGCCGCTGCGGCGTGCCCGTTGTCACCGGCGTGGCGGTATGCTGCCGCCAGCGCCGTGTTTTCCTGATCCAACCGAGGTGGAGGTGCCGATGTACCAGGTGATCCTGTTGAAGAGTGAATCCGCGTTCGCACGCGAGCAGTGGCCGCAGGTTGATGACCTGGTCGACTACGAGGGCGTCAGCTACAGCCTGCGTGCCGGCCCGCGCCAGCCGCTGCCCACCGACCACGACTGGCACCCGGTGGCGGTGTACGCGCCCGATGAGATCACCGAGGAAGAGTTCCAGGACTGGTACGCGCTGCAGCAGCCGGCCGTCGAAGAGCTGCGCCTGAAGTACTGACTTCGCCGGCGTGGCGAGCGTGCGCGCGGAAACGCAGGCGGGGTGAACCGACGGGGTAGAGTCGACTGTTGGTCGACTGCTCTTCGCTGGACGCTGTGCAAAGCCCGCGCTGCGCGCGATAGTCGACTAACTGTGTAAACCCACCACGTTGTTCAGCAGGACTCTGGAAATAGGTGGCTGGCCACCGATCCCCATGTGAGGGCGGTGCCAGTTGTAGTGGTGCAGCCATTGGGTCAGCACGGAATTGCGCTGGTCCGAGGAGGCGTATTCGCGGGCGTAGGCCCATTCGCGCAGGCTGGTTTGGATGAAGCGCTCGGCTTTGCCATTGGTCCGCGGCGTGTAGGGCTTGGTTCTGATGTGCTTGATCCCAAGGGATTTGAGCAGCTTGGCAAAGGCGGTGGAGCGATAGCAGGCACCGTTGTCGGTCAGGATCCGCTTGAAGGTGATTCCCAGGCTGGCGTAGTACTGCAGAGCGCCCAGCAGCGCCTGGCAGGCGGTTTCGGCCTGTTCGTTGGGGTGGACGCTGCTGAAGGCGACCCGGGAGTGATCGTCGATGGCCACGTGGACGTAGCCCCAGCCACCGCCAGCGGCGTTTCCCCGACGTTTGGCATCGGTTCTGTGCCCTGGCCGCTGGAAGTTGCCCAGCTTCTTGATGTCCAGGTGCAGCAGCCCTCCGGGCTGATCGTATTCGTATCGGATGACCTCCTTGGGCGGTTCAAGCCGACACAGCCGATTGAGGCCGTGGGCACGCATCAGCCTTGAAATCGTACTGTGGCCGACCCCCAGCGCCTTGGAGATGGTCAGGTAGGTCTGCCGTTTACGGCGGTGCTCCTTGATTTGCTCGATTACCGGAGCAGGTGTGGCATGCGGCGTCTGGTGAGGCCGTGAGCTGCGGTTTTCCAGCCCCGGTGCCCCGAACTGGCGGAATCGGGCCAGCCATTTGTAGGCCGTACGCACACTTACGCCGCATGCTTGGGCTGCTTCCTCTGGGCGCAGGCCCTCGTGGAGGATGCGGCGAATAAGAAGTGCTCGACTATGGACGGTCAAACGGGCATTTTTATGGTGGTTCATCCGGGCTCTTTGGGGTCTGGAGAGGTGTGGTAACCACCATTTTCCAAAGATGTCCCGGATGAACAACGTACAGAGAGATCACAACTAACAGTCGACTCTACCCAGTCGATTCGCCCGGCCACGATCACCCCGCCGCAATCGCCAGGCCGTTATCGCCCCGTCGTGACCACCCCGCGCCATCACCCCGTCGAAGCTCCCATCGCGGTGGGTGTGGTCCTCTGCCCCACCATCCGGCCTTTACCGCCTGTGCCGTATAGTCGCGCGCAGGCGCGGTGGTCCGCGCGAAACGGTGTGGCTGGCGTGTCTTCTTTCCTGCGATCGATCCGTGCACGGGGGCCTTGGCTGGCCCTGCTGCTGTGCACTGCCTTCCTGCTGTCCGCACCGGTGCTGGCCCAGGATGAGGACCCCACGCCGAAGCAGCAACTGGCGGACATCGATTCCAGGCTGAAGGAGGTCGAGCGCAAGCGGGGCGATGCAGAGGCCATCGAGACACTGGCGATGCTGTCCGAGAATGCCTCGCAGGCCCGGCGCGATGCCGAAGCGCTGGAGAAGGCGTTGCAGCCGCAGCTGGATCGGATCAGCGAACAGCTGGCGCAGCTGGGCACGCCTGCGGAAGGCACCACCGAACCGCCGGAACTGGCCGCGCAACGACGCACCATCACCAAACAGCGCGACGGCCTGGCCGCGTCGGTAGCGCAGGCCAAGGCCAGTGCCGTGCGTGCCCAGCAGCTGGCAGCCGACATCGACCAGCAGCGCACTGCGCAACGCGCCGAAGACATGGGGAAGAAGGTCGCCTCGCCGTTGTCTCCGGCGCTGTGGAGCAAGGTGGCCGAGCGCCTGCCGATCGATATCGCACGCGTCGCGCCGTTGGCCGAGCAGGGGCGCGATACGTTTGTTGCTGGTGTCCGGGCCAATGGCTGGGGCACGCCGTTGCTGGGCCTGCTGGCCGCGTTGGTGATGATGTTCCCGCTGCGGCTGTGGCTGCGCAGGCTGGGGCGGCGCTTTGCGGCGTCCGAGCGTGCGCCGGACGGTCGCCTGCGCCGCTCCGGCCTGGCCATGTGGCTGCTGCTGGTCGGTACGCTGCTGCCCGGCTATGCCGTGGTGGTGCTGATGGCAGCGCTCGATGCGATCGATGCGATCGCGCCGCGCCTGCAGGTGGTGGCCGACGGCCTGGAGACGGCCACCTTCCGCGCCGCCTTCATTGCGGCGCTCAGCGCGTGCATGCTGGTACCCAAGCGTCCGTCGTGGCGGTTGCTGAATCTGGATGACACCGCCGCACTCAAGCTGCGCAAGTACGCGTGGGGCGCGGCGGCGCTGGCCTGGCTGAGCACGGTGCTGGTCGCCCTCGATCAGGCCACGCGTACCAGCGACGTCACCACGGTGGCGCTGGACGGCCTGATTGCGCTGACCTACCTCGGCCTGATCATGGCCATGCTGGTGACCCTGGCACGTCTGCATCGCCGGCAGACCGCCGAGGCCGAGGCCAAGCTGGAGGCACAGGCCGATGGCGTGGGCGCGGCCACGCCGGTGCGTCGCAGCAGCTGGCTGGTACTGGCCCGGGTAGCGGGCAACATCGCGGTGGTGGCGGCCATCATCGCCACATTGCTGGGCTACCTGAACTTCGCCAAGTTCGTGAACCAGCAGCTGATCGGCGGCAGCATCGTAGTGCTGGCCGCGACCCTGCTGTTCAAGTTCGTCGATGACCTGAGCACCTGGATGCTCAACGCCGACAGCAAGGTTGGCCAGACCATCCTGCTCAGCACCGGCCTGAGCGTATCGCGGCTGGAGCAGGCCGGTGTGCTGCTGTCGGCGGCGTTGCGTACCATCGTCGTACTGATCGCGCTGCTGGCCCTGGTGGCGCCGTTCGGCAACATCGGCGCAGTGGTGGAGCGCTTCACTTCACTGTTCACGACCGGATTCGATATCGGTGGCACCAAGCTGGCACCGGCGGGGATCGTGTTGGCGGTACTGGCGCTGCTGGCCGGCCTGGCGATCACCCAGCTGGTGCAGCGCTGGCTGACCGACACCTACCTGCCCAAGACCGAACTGGATCTGGGCGCACGCAATTCGGTCAGTACGGTTGCCCGTTACGTGGGCATCATCATCGCGGTGATCTGGGCGCTGAGCGCGATGGGCCTGCAGCTGAGCAAGCTGGCGTTGCTGGTCAGTGCGCTGTCAGTGGGTATCGGTTTTGGCCTGCAGGTGATCACCCAGAACTTCGTCTCCGGCCTGATCCTGCTGGCCGAGCGCCCGGTGAAGATCGGCGACTGGGTGAAGCTGGGCGACCAGGAGGGCGACATCCGCCGCATCAGCCTGCGTTCGACCGAGATCCAGGTGGGCGACAAGTCGACGCTGATCGTGCCCAACTCCGAGCTGGTCACCAAGACCGTGCGCAACATGACGATGGGCAACAACCAGGGCCGCATCCAGATCCAATTCGCGGTGCCGCCCAGCACCGATGTCGGCAACCTACGGCAGGCGTTGCTGGATGCGTACACCGCGCATACCAACGTGCTGAAGCAGCCGGCGCCGACGGTCTACATCGACAGCATTGCCGGTGGCCAGATCACCATCAACAGCTTCGCGTACGTCGCCAGCCCGCGGCAGGTCTACGCCACCCGCAGCGATCTGTACTTCAGCCTACTGCAGATACTGGCGGAGCGGAACATTCCGCTGTCGACCCCGACCGATATCCACATCACCCGCGATCCGCAGGAGTAGAGGGTTTTTTGCAGGGCGCAGCCCTGCAAAGAACCCTATCCCCGCGGTCGGCCGCGCGAGGGCACCAGTGCGAACGTATCCACCGCCAGCTTCTCGGCATGGTTCAACCACGCGCGGATCTCCAGATCATCCACTTCGTGGTCCAGCCCGAACGACACGTTGATCTTGCCATTGGCATCGGGCTGCACCCACTGCTGGGCCAGCACCACCTTGCGCTGCGATGACACCGCCTCGATCCAGAAACCACGATCCGGGCGCGTGCTCGCCACCAGCTGCAGCATGTACTGGCCGGCACGGGTGCGGCGGCCCTTCTGCGTGATCATGTGCGCCTGGCGCACGCTCGGGCGCGGGCCCTGGAACGCATCCAGCGGCGCATCCACGGCAATGCCGCCGCGCAGGTCATCGTCGCGGTACAGCTTGATGCCGTTATCGCGGTTGACCAGCAGGGCGCACCAGTCACCGTCGGCCGAGCCGTCCTCGAACGCGGTGCAGCGATCGACATAGGCCAGGGTGTTGTCCGGGTCGGCATCATC
Organism: Stenotrophomonas sp. a6; assembly: GCF_030913325.1. Classification (NCBI taxonomy): domain Bacteria; kingdom Pseudomonadati; phylum Pseudomonadota; class Gammaproteobacteria; order Lysobacterales; family Lysobacteraceae; genus Stenotrophomonas; species Stenotrophomonas sp. a6. The sequence continues at coordinate 4,111,015 of NZ_CP133161.1, read as the reverse complement.
GAACTGGCGTGACGTGTTCTCCAGGTACACCGATTTCAGGCCCCAGTCCTTGTCGTACTCCAGCAGCACCGGTGGCTGCACGTGCTGCAGGCCGACCACCACCTGGTCGTCGCCGTCGATCTTCAATTCACGGGTCGGTTCGCCCAGCCACAGCGAGCGGGCGAACGCCAGATACTGTGGATAGTCGCGGCCACCGTCGCGGTGCGCGGCCACGCTGGCGCTCGGTGCGCGCTTGTCATCCAGCAGCGAGCGGCCAAAGCCCATGGTCTGCAGGTTCGGGTCGAGCAGGCTGAGCAGGGTGGCGCCGGAATCCAGCGTTGAACCGTCTTCCACCGCCAGCTGGCGAGGCGCCACGCCGTCGCCGAGGAACAGCAGCAGGTTTTCGCGCTGCTGCTTGGCCAGCACATGGCTGAGGTCGTTGGGCATCGCCAGATGATCGGAAGCGATCACGATCAACGTGTCCTTGCCATACGGGCTGGCCTGGATGCGTTCGACCAGCTGCGAGATCAACCGGTCACTGCACTTGAGCGCGTTGAGCATGTTGATGTTGCCGTACTGGCTCTGGTAGCGCTCGCCCTTGCACGACACCGGCAGGTGGCCCGCCGGGTGGTGGGTGTCCATGGTCAGCGTGGTGAGCATGAACGGCGAGCCGGCGCGCGAGAGCTGTTCGAAGCGCTGGTAGGCGGTATCCAGCAGCACGTCGTCGTGCACGCCCCAGGCGGAGTAGTGGATGCGCCCGATCTTTTTCTGCTGCTTGAACCAGGCGAGGTCATGCACTTCGTCAAAGCCGTGGCTGGCGAGGAACTGGCCCTTGCCGGCGAACTGGCCGTTGGCCCCGCCCAGGTAATGGTTGGTATAGCCCTGCTGCTTCAGGTAGTCGCCCAGGCACACCGCCTTGGGCAGGAAGCTGCCCATCCGGTCCATGCTGTTCTCATCGCCCTGCGAAGTGGTCAGCGGCACGCCGCACATCGACGACACCAGGCCGGCGATGGTCCAGCCGCTGCCCTCGGCCGAGGCCAGGTTGCGCACGTCCAGCGACTCGGACGCCAGCCGGTTGAGATTGGGCATCAGGCCTGGGAATACGTTTTCGTCCAGGTACGTGCGCTCCAGGCTCTCGCCGTAGATCCAGACGATGTTGCGCGGGCGCTGCAGCGGCTGCGTCGGCACCTGGTATTCGGGGGCGATGCGGGCGAAGTCGACCGGGCGCAGCTGCTGGTACAGGCGTTGGCCGTCGCGGGCCAGCGGGCTGATCATGATAGTGGCCACCCACACGGCCGCGAAGCCCGCGAACAGCGCGCCACCGTGGCCGGGCCGGCGCCAGCGCTTCACCCGCGTGGCGAACAGCGGCAGCAGCGAGACCAGCGCCAGCACGATGAAGCCGGCGATGTAGCCCTTGAAGTCGGAGACTCCGGCGCCTTCCATGTCGGCGCCGAGGTGGTACAGCGTGGCGGCGTTGAGCCCATCACCGGACAGCTTGTCGATCAGCCACCATGCGCTGAGCGTGAGCAGCAGCAGCGAGAACGCACTGGCCTTCCACCACACCCATTTGCCGGACGCGAGGAACAACCAGCACAGCAGCAACAACGACAGCAGCAGTATCCAGAGCATAGGCAGCTTCGGCAGTGACGGGGTGGTGGTGATGGACGTCGTACCGACGCGTGTCCATCCGACCGGCGCTGCCGCAAGCACATGCATGTGACAGGCCGATGACCCGATAGTGCATGCACGAACCTGACTGAAATGTTTGTTGGAATGACGCGCGCGAAATCGCGCTCAGTAGGTAAAACGAGCGTGAAAGGCTTCGTTGGATTGCATTAAAAACCGCATGAATACGGTTGTTTTCGCAGATTCGCTAGCGATGCCCGCGCTCTTCGCGTGCCCGCGCGCGACGATCGAACAGCAATGCACTGGTCACGATGCCAAGGCCGAGCACTACGCCGATGAACAACAGAATCAGGGCGATGAGCGGGTAGCCGAACAGATGCCAGCCGGTGTCGATCTTCATCATCATCGCGGCGGCCATGATCAATGCCGCGCTGATGATGCCGGCCGCCACGCGGTTGGCGATCTTCTGCAGGTTCTCCATCAACCGCGATTCTTCCAGGCCCGTCACCTTCATCTGCAGACGGTTCTCGGCCAGCAGCGCCATGATGTCCGACAGCTTGCGCGGCCCATCGCGCAGCAGCTGCTGCAGCTCCATCGCCTCGCTGGCGATGTTGGCTGCCGACAGGGACTTTTTCAGGCGCGCACGCATCACATGCTGCAGCTGGCGCTCGACGATGCGGCGGGTCTCCAGTTCGGGTGCCAGCAACCGGCATACGGTTTCCAGGTTGAGCAGCGCCTTGCCGAGCAGGCTCAGTTCCGGCGGGGTGCGCAGGCCGCAGGCGGTGGCGATGCGCACCATGTCCAGCACCACGCGGCCTTCGGAGAAACTGCCGCTGGCGGCGTAGCGCGCGATCAGCTGGCCGGTCTCGCGCAGGTAGCGCTCTTCGTCGAAGGCCTCCAGCCGCGTGCTGATGCTGATCAGATCGTCGGCTACTTCCTCGCCACGGCCATCGACTGCGGCGAACAGGATCTTCAGCAGCCGCTCGCGCAGGCGTGGCGGCATGTGCGCGACCATGCCCAGGTCGAAGATCGCCAGCCGTCCATCGGGCATCACCCGCAGGTTGCCGGGGTGCGGGTCGGCGTGGATCTCGCCGTGCACGAAGATCTGGTCCAGGTAGCCGCGGATCAGCGCCGCCGCCAGCGGGTCCATCGATTGTTCGGTGCGGCGCACGTCGGGAATCGCATCCACGCGCACGCCGGTGGCCAGTTCCATGGTCAGCACGCGCTGGCTGCTGTAGTCCCACAGCGGCTGCGGAATCCACAGGCGGCGGAACGGCTTCAGGTGTCGGCCGAAACGGGCCAGGTTCTCGGCCTCGGCGTGGTAGTCCAGCTCCTGCATCAGGGTCTTTGCGAACTCGTTGAGCCAGTCGCGCAGGCGCACGCGGCGGCCTACCTGGGTCAGGTGGTCGGCGGCCAGCGCGAAGCTGCGCAGCGCCTCCAGGTCCGAGCGAAGTTGTGCAGCCACTTCAGGCTTCTGCACTTTCACTGCCACCTGGCGTCCGTCGTGCAGCACCGCGCGATGCACCTGCGCGATCGAGGCACAGCCCAGCGGTTCGGGATCGAATGAGGCGAACAGCTTGTTCACCGGTGCGCCCAGCTCCTGCTCGACGATCGCATGGATACGCTCGACCGGAATCTCGGCCACCTTTTCCTGCATGCGCTCCAGGGCTGTGGCGAACTCCACCGGCACCATGTCCGGGCGCGTGGACAGCATCTGGCCCAGCTTGACGAAGGTCGGGCCCAGCGCTTCCAGATCGCTGACGAACTGTTCCGGGTTGCCGTCCGCGGGAACGTCGGCTGGATTGCCTGCGGCATCCAGGTTCATGCCCGAGAACACCCCTGAATGGCGATAGCGCATCAGCAGGCGCAGGATCTGGCTGCGCCGGTTCATGCCTTTGACCAGCGGAGGATTGCCATTGGCGGTGGGCGGATTGCTCAAGCGGAACTCCCATGCGACGAAGACAGGTAGCGCCGGCCACGGGCCGGCAATGTCCGGATTCCGCAGTGTCGCCGGGGGGCGGTGGGCACGCGGTGAATCCGACGTCTTCCGCAGTCCACACCGGATCGGTCAGAATCCGCTCATTCCCTCTCTGGACTTCCCATGGCCGGTGCCAGCCTGTTCGCCCTGCTCGACGATATCGCCACCCTCCTCGACGATGTCTCGGTCCTGACCAAGGTCGCGGCGAAGAAAACCGCCGGCGTGCTGGGCGACGACCTGGCGCTGAACGCGCAGCAGGTCACCGGGGTCAACGCCAACCGCGAACTGCCGGTGGTGTGGGCGGTGGCCAAGGGCTCGCTGGTCAACAAGGTGATCCTGGTGCCGGCAGCATTGGCGATCAGTGCGCTGGAGGCCTGGCTGCACAGCCGCGGCTGGAACGTGCCGCTGATCGTACCGCTGATGATGATCGGCGGCGCGTTCCTGTGCTTTGAGGGCGTTGAGAAGCTGGCGCACCGGTTCCTGCACTCAGCCGAGGACGACGCCGAGCATCAGGCCGAGCGGCGCAAGGCGCTGGCCGACGCGCAGGTGGACATGGTGGCGTGGGAGAAGGACAAGGTAAAAGGCGCGATCCGCACCGACTTCATCCTCTCGGCCGAGATCATCGTACTGACCCTGGGCGTGGTCGCCACCGCATCGTTCACCAACCAGCTGGTCACGCTGGCCGTGGTTGCACTGGCGATGACGGTCTTCGTCTATGGGCTGGTGGCGGGCATCGTGAAGCTTGATGACGTCGGCCTGTACCTGTCGCGCAAGGGTGGGGCCGTGGCCGCCTTCGGTCGCGGCCTGGTGGCCTCGGCGCCGTGGCTGATGAAGTTCTTGTCGGTGGCCGGCACCATTGCCATGTTCCTGGTGGGCGGCGGCATCCTGGTGCACAACGTACCGGCGCTGCACCACGCAGTACAGGCGATGGGCGGCGAGGGGCAGTGGGGCTGGCTGGTCAGCGCGGTGGGTAACATGGTGGTCGGCATCATCGCCGGCGCCATCGTGCTCGCGGCCGTGACCGGGTTCCAGAAGCTGCGCGGCAAGTAATCACCGGCGGGTCGCAAGGTAGAGGCCGACCTTGGTCGGCGCTTTGTTTCCTGCGTGTGCCAACCAAGGTTGGCACCTACCAAAGCGGTTCGCGACGGGCCGGACGGTCAGCCCGCCTGCACCCGGTTCTTGCCCTGTCGCTTGGCCGCATACAACGCGTCATCCGCACGGCGCAGCAGGGCCTCGGTATCGTCGCCCGGCTGCCATTGCGCCAGCCCGGCGCTGAAGTGCACCGGCACGCGGCGGTCCTGCACGGTCAGCACACGGTGCGCCAGTGAGCGTTGCAGGCGCTGCACGGTGGCCATGCTGTCGGCACCCTGGGTTTCCGGCAGCACCAGCACGAACTCGTCGCCACCCAGCCGTGCGATGCCGTCAGTGGCGCGCAGCAGCAGCCTGCAAACGGCCACCAGGTGCTGCAGCAACGCATCGCCGCCGGCGTGGCCGTGCGCCTCGTTGGTCAGGTGGAAATCATCCAGGTCGATCACCGCCACGCCCAGCGGTGAGTTGTTGCGCGCAGCACGCGCCAGTTCACGCTGCAGCAGTTCGTCCAGGCCGCGGCGGTTCAGCGCCTGGGTCAGCGGATCGATACGCGCCAGGTCACCGGCGGCACGCAGTTCCTGCTCCAGCTCGGCAATGCGCTGTTCGGCGCGTTCCACTTCCTGCCGCGCATTGGCCAGGTGATCGCGGGCCTGCGCGGCCTGTTGCTGCACTTTGCCGGTGTCGCGCATCACGTCCTGCAGCAGCTGGTTGAGGTCGGCGATGCTACGCGCCTCGCGCAGCTGCAGTGCGTAGCTGCCGATGCGGTCGTGGTATTCGCCGGTGCTGGTGGCCATGCCATCCATGCGCTCGATGAACTCGCCCATCAACCCGCGCATCGCCGCCTTCGAATCGTCGATGCCCTGGCGCAGCAGGCCCTGCTTGTAGATCACTTCGCGCAGTTCGGCACGGGTGCGCTCGACTGCCTCGGCTTCCAGCGGCCCGTCCAGCAGCTGGCGCACCGCCGCGATCTGGCCCTGCAGCCAACTGCGGTCGTCCAGCAGCTCGCTCACGTTTTCCAACAGCAGCGCGAACAGTTCCAGCAGCAGCGCCTGCTGCTCCTGCCAGCTCTCGGCACGCACGCCGACCTGGTGCCCGAGTTCGCGCACGCCCTGTTCGATCGGCTCCAGTGCGGTACCCGGCTGCCACTGGCGCAGGCGCGTGGCCAGCGCCTGCGCTTGTTCGCGCAGATCCGGGTCGTGCTGCAGCAGGGCCACCACGGCGCCACCCAGCAGCAGCCGCAGCTGCTCGGACAGGCGCAGGCTTTCCGGCTGTCCGTCCGGCGAATGCTGTTCGATGGTGCGGATGTACTTGTCGATCAGCTGCCGCATCGCACGCCCGTAGCGCGGCCAATCGGCACTGGCCTGCGCCGACTGCAGGCGGTCGCCCATGTCACCCAGTTCGCCGGGCAGGGTGGCCATGCCGTTGGCGAAGGCGGCCAGCAGCGGTTCCGGCGCGTCGGCGCCGGCGAACAGCTGCTGCAGTGCCACGCCACCACCGCCCTGCAGTACCACGCGGTCGCCCAGCCCATCGTCCACCACCGCGCGCACGCGTGCCGGCGGCCCAAGGGCGGTACCGGGGGCAGGGCGGTGGTCGGGCTGGTCCGTCATGGAGCGAATCCTGGGGGGTGGCAGGGACTGGTTCCAGCATATCGGCGCGGCCGCCGACGGCTTGAACGGCTAGGATGGGCGACAGGATGCCGCAGTGGAGGTGGTGATGCGCGTGATGTTGCTGGGGGCAACCGGCCTGGTCGGCGGGCTGACCCTGTCCCGGCTGCTGGACGACCTGCGCTGCAGCGCCGTGGTGGCACCCACCCGCCGCCCGTTGGGCATGACCCACGGGAAGCTGGAGAACCCGGTGCTGGCCTTCGATGCGTTGCCCACTTCGCCAGCATGGGCGCGCGTGGACGCGGTCATCTGCGCGCTCGGCAGCACCATTGCCCAGGCCGGCAGCCGCGAGGCTTTCCACCGCATCGATCATGACTACCCGCTGGCGTTCGCCCGCCTGGCGCAGGCACAGGGTGCACAGACTTATGTGCTGAATTCCGCGGCCGGCGCCAATCCACAGTCGTCGATCTTCTACAGCCGGGTGAAGGGCGAATTGGAACGTGACCTTCGTGCGCTGGGCTTCCATTCGTTGACCCTGGTCCGCCCAGGGCTGATCGGGGGCGAGCGCAACGAGGTGCGTCGTGGCGAGCGCCTGGCGCTGACGGTGCTCGGTGCTTTGGGGCCGATGTTGCCACGGGCGTGGCGGATCAACCCGGCCAGCGAGATCGCCAAGGCACTGGTCGAGGCCGCGCTGGCCCCGCAGCCGGGTGAGCACGTGGTTGCATCGAGCGCACTGGTCGGCTGATGTCGCGTGCGCTGCGCCTGACCCAGTTGCTGCAGCTGCTGCGCCGCCATCGGCGGCCGGTGGGCGGGCAGACGCTGGCCGAAGCGCTGGGCATCAGCCTGCGCACGCTGTACCGCGATATCGAGACCCTGCGTGAGCAGGGCGCTGACCTGCGTGGCGAGGCCGGCGTTGGCTACCAGCTGGCGCCGAGCGACACCCTGCCACCGATGACCCTGCCGCCGGCCGAGATCGATGCGCTGGTGCTCGGCCTGCGCTGGGTCGCCGCGCGCACCGAGCCGGCGCTGGCCGAGGCAGCGCGTGATGCCCTGGCGCGCATCGCGCATGTGCTGCCAGCAGCGCGCCGGGAAGCCTTGCGTGACAGTGGCCTGCGCGTTGGCCCTTCGCGCGCTGCGGCCAAGGTGCCGGCTGCGCGTCTGCAGGCCGTGCGCGAAGCAGTGGGTTCACAGCAGCGCCTGAAGTTCGGCTACGAGGACGCGCACGGCCAGCGCAGCGAGCGCATCGTCTGGCCGTTCGCGCTGGGCTACTTCGATGAGGTGCCGATGCTGGCGGCGTGGTGCGAGCGCCGCGAGGATTTCCGCCATTTCCGTCTGGACCGCATCCGCCAGGCGCGTGTGCTGGAGGATCACTACCTCGTGCCACGCGCCACCCTGCTGCGACGCTGGCAGAAGGCGCAGGGCATCGCGCCGGACTGGCTGGACCGTTCATAACCACAGCAACAGCCGGGATCCGGGGCGTGTAGAGTCGACTGTTAGTTGTGTAAACCCACCACGTTGTTCAGCAGGACTCTGGAAATAGGTGGCTGGCCACCGATCCCCATGTGAGGGCGGTGCCAGTTGTAGTGGTGCAGCCATTGGGTCAGCACGGAATTGCGCTGGTCCGAGGAGGCGTATTCGCGGGCGTAGGCCCATTCGCGCAGGCTGGTTTGGATGAAGCGCTCGGCTTTGCCATTGGTCCGCGGCGTGTAGGGCTTGGTTCTGATGTGCTTGATCCCAAGGGATTTGAGCAGCTTGGCAAAGGCGGTGGAGCGATAGCAGGCACCGTTGTCGGTCAGGATCCGCTTGAAGGTGATTCCCAGGCTGGCGTAGTACTGCAGAGCGCCCAGCAGCGCCTGGCAGGCGGTTTCGGCCTGTTCGTTGGGGTGGACGCTGCTGAAGGCGACCCGGGAGTGATCGTCGATGGCCACGTGGACGTAGCCCCAGCCACCGCCAGCGGCGTTTCCCCGACGTTTGGCATCGGTTCTGTGCCCTGGCCGCTGGAAGTTGCCCAGCTTCTTGATGTCCAGGTGCAGCAGCCCTCCGGGCTGATCGTATTCGTATCGGATGACCTCCTTGGGCGGTTCAAGCCGACACAGCCGATTGAGGCCGTGGGCACGCATCAGCCTTGAAATCGTACTGTGGCCGACCCCCAGCGCCTTGGAGATGGTCAGGTAGGTCTGCCGTTTACGGCGGTGCTCCTTGATTTGCTCGATTACCGGAGCAGGTGTGGCATGCGGCGTCTGGTGAGGCCGTGAGCTGCGGTTTTCCAGCCCCGGTGCCCCGAACTGGCGGAATCGGGCCAGCCATTTGTAGGCCGTACGCACACTTACGCCGCATGCTTGGGCTGCTTCCTCTGGGCGCAGGCCCTCGTGGAGGATGCGGCGAATAAGAAGTGCTCGACTATGGACGGTCAAACGGGCATTTTTATGGTGGTTCATCCGGGCTCTTTGGGGTCTGGAGAGGTGTGGTAACCACCATTTTCCAAAGATGTCCCGGATGAACAACGTACAGAGAGATCACAGTTAGTCGACTGTCGCGCGCAGCGCGGAGTTTTAGGCAGGTTGAGGGAAGAGCAGTCGACTAACAGTCGACTCTACCAACAGTCGACTCTACTGACAGAATCTGTCAGCAGGCTCGTTCCACCATGATTGCTCCCAACAACGGAGCTTCCCCATGTTCACGCCCAGCACCCTGCTGCAGTACGTGCGCGACGTCGCCGCCAGCGCCACCTTCTACGGCGGCATCCTCGGCAAGCCGCCGGTCGAGCAGTCGCCCGGCTTTGCCCTGTTCCTGCTCGGCGATGGCGCCGCACTCGGCCTGTGGCAACGCGACGACGTGCAGCCTCCGGTGTCCGCGCAAGCAGGCGCCGCCGAACTGGCAATGGTGGTGGCCAACCCCGACGCCGTGCAGCAGATGCACGATGCGTGGCGCGCTCTTGGTGTGGAGATCCTGCAGGCGCCGGTGACGCTGGAGTTCGGCCATACTTTTGTCGGGGCAGATCCTGATGGCCACCGCCTGCGTGTGTACAGCCGCGCCGAGGGCCTGGTCGCGCGCGATTGATCGCCCGCATTGTGTAGATCCACGCCATGCGTGGATGGAGCGCGACGGAGCAGGCACAAAAAAACGCCGGGCAATGCCCGGCGTTTTCTCCAAGTCATGTGCCAACCAACGGTTGGCACCTACCGGTCAGGTGGCCGATCAGCTGGCCAGTGCCAGGTCGTCCATCATCGCGCGCAGGAAGCGCGCCGCTTCGCCGCCGGTGGCCGCGCGGTGGTCGAAGGTGACCGACAGCGGGATCACCTTGTGCGCTTCCACGCCGCCCATCACCGGGGTCATCTGGTGGCGGGCACGGCCGGCACCGACGATGGCCACGCACGGCGGCACCACGACCGGGGTCGCGTAGCGGCCGGCGAACATGCCGAAGTTGGACAGCGAGATGGTGTAGCCGCTCAGTTCCGAGGCGGCGATGGAACGCGATTCCACTTGCTCGCGCAGGCGGTTGACGCCTTCGCGGATGCCACGTGCATCGAGCATGTCGGCATTGCGCAACGCCGGCACGAACAGGCCGTCGTCGGTGTCCACGGCGATGCCGATGTCCACCTGTGCGTGCAGGGTGCGGGTCAACGCTTCACCGTCGAACCAGGCGTTCATCGCCGGCACCTTCTGCGCGGCGACCACGATCGAACGCACCAAGCGCGCGGTGACGTCGTTGCCCGGCAGCCAGGCGTGGATGTCGGCGTCGTCGTTCAGCGTGGTCGGCACCACCTTGCTGTGCGCATCGGCCATCACGCGTGCCATGTTGCGGCGCACGCCCTTCAGCGGTTCCGGCTGGCCCTTGGCGACCACGCCCGGCGGCTGGGTGCGCATCGGCTTGCCGGCGGCGGACAGCGGGGTGCGGGCTTCGCTCTGCACCGGGGCAGACACCTGCGCCGGGGCCGGCGCGGCATAGGCAGCAGCGGCAACCGGTGCCGGAGCACCGCCGAGCTTGGCGGTGCCGTTGGCGGCAGCCTGCTTGACGTCGGCCATGGTGACCGCGCCATCGGTGCCGGTAGCGGCCACGCGGCTCAGGTCCACGCCCAGCTTGCGCGCCATCGCACGCACGGCCGGCACGGCCTTGACGCCACCGACGGCCAGCGCCTGTTCGGCGTGCACGGCGTTGGAGCTCTGCATGGCGCCGACCACAGTACCGGCATCATCGCGCTCGGCAGCGGCGGGCTTGGCTTCCTCTGCGGCAACCGGAGCGGCCGCAGCCGGCAGCGGCGGCGGGGTCGGTGCGGCAGCCGGCGCGGCCGGTGCGGCATGACCATGGCTGTGGCCGGTGTCCTGGCCATCGGCACGCTGCGGCAGGTTCGGGTCCAGTTCGAAGCTGGCCAGCACCGAGCCGGTCGGGATGATGTCGCCGGCACCGCCGGACAGCTTCAGCACCTTGCCGGAGAACGGCGAGGGCACTTCCACCACGGCCTTGGCGGTCTCCATCGACACCAGCGGCTCGTCCAGCTTGATCACATCGCCTTCCTTGACGAACCACTCGACGATGGTCGCGTCCGGCAGGCCTTCGCCCAGGTCGGGCAGGTTGAAGTTCTTGGTCTGGCTCATTTGCAGTTCTCTTCCAGCAGTTCCAGTTCGCGGGCCGGCAGCCAACCCGTCGCGCCATTGGCGCGCTCGGACCACCACCACCCGCCGTGTTCGTGATGAAGCTTCACCATCTCGCCGCTTTCCACATCCAGCTCGCGGGCGTCGTAGTCGCACAGCGCTTCGGCGCGACCCTCGTCCAGCAGCTGCAACCAGGCGATGGGCGCCCATCCAGCGCGCCCATCGTTGGTGCGTACCCAGGCAAACGCCGGCCATTCCTCGTCACGGACACCTACTTCGACGATCTGGCCGGTGTGGAACCGGAGCGGGTTGGGATACTGGCTGCGGTAAGCCCCCAGAAGGCGGGCCCGCATGTCAGCCGGCCGCCACCGCGCGCTTGGCCGCAGCCACGATCCGCTCAACGCTCGGCAGGTACTTCATTTCCAGGCGGAACAGCGGAATGTGGGTGTCGTAGCCAGTGACGCGCTCGACCGGGGCCAGCAGGTCGTAGATCGATTCCTCGGCCAGGCGCGCGGCGATCTCGGCGCCGAAGCCCGCGGTTTTCGGGGCCTCCTGCACGATCACGCAGCGGCCGGTCTTGGCCACCGATTCGGCGATGGTGGCGAAGTCCAGCGGACGCAGCGTGGCCACGTCGATGACTTCGGCACTGATGCCTTCGCCGGCCAGCTTGTCGGCCGCTTCCAGCGCTTCCTTCACCTGCGCGCCCCAGGTCACCAGGGTCACGTCGGTGCCGTCGCGCAGCACGAAGCAGACGTCCAGCGGCAAGGCTTCGCCGTCGTTGACGACCACTTCCTTGTACTGGCGGTAGATGCGCTTGGGCTCCATGTAGATCACCGGATCCGGTTCGCGGATCGCGGCCAGCAGCAGGCCGTAGGCGCGCTGCGGCGACGACGGCAGCACCACGCGCAGACCCGGCACGTTGGTGAAGATCGCCTCGTTGGCTTCGCTGTGGTGTTCCGGCGCGCGGATGCCACCGCCCCACGGCACGCGCAGCACCATCGGGCAGTGCAGGCGGCCACGCGTGCGGTAACGCAGGCGTGCGGCGTGGCAGACGATATGGTCGACCATCGGGTACATGAAGCCATCGAACTGGGCTTCGGCCACCGGCTTCATGCCCTGCGCGGCAAGACCAATCGTCAGGCCGGCGATGGTGGTTTCATCCAGCGGGGTGTCGAGGATGCGGTCCGAGCCGAAGCGCTGCTGCAGACCGGCAGTGGCGCGGAACACGCCGCCGTTGACGCCCACGTCTTCGCCCAGCACCAGCACCGACGGGTCGTGTTCCAGCTCCCAGGCCAGCGCCTGGGTGATGGCTTCGATGAGGGTGATCGGGGTGGTGGTCATGCTCTCTTCTCCGCGCGCGACCGCAGCGCTGTCGGCGGCGTTGGTGTGCGCGCCGGGCGCGCCGTTCTTGATCTCATCCATGGCGCTTCTCCAGGGCGATCGCCTGGGCACGCTGGGCCAGCAGGTCCGGCGGCGGATCGGCATACAGGAAGTCGAACATCGCCTCGACCGGCTGCACCGGCGTGTTGAGGTACAGGTTCACTTCCTCGTCCACGCGCGTGCCGCACTCGGCGACCCAGGCAGTCTCTTCGTCCTCGCTCCACACACCGGCGTTGATCAGGTACTTGCGCAGGCGCAGCATCGGCTCGCGCTGCCAGGCATCCTTCACTTCGGCGTCGTCACGGTAGCGGCGCGCGTCATCGGCAGTGGTGTGGTCGGACAGGCGATAGGTCATCAGTTCCAGCACGGTGCCGCCGTCGCCGGCCAGCGCACGTTCGCGCGCCTGCTCCATTGCCGCCAGCACCGCGATCAGGTCATTGCCGTCCACCTGCAGGCAGTGCAGGCCACCGGCCAGGCCTTTCTGCGCCAGCGTTTCGGCACCGGTCTGGGCCGAACGCGGAACCGAGATGGCCCAACCGTTGTTGACGATGCACAGGATCAGCGGGAGCTTGTAGGCGCCGGCCGAATTCAGTGCTGCGTAGAAGTCGGTCTTGGAGCTGCCGCCGTCGCCGCACACGGCCACCGCGATCTGCGCTTCCTTGTTGAGCTTGAACTTCAGCGCCGCGCCTGCGGCATGCAGGCACTGGGTGGAAATCGGCACGCAGAACGGGAAGTCCTTGGCCGCGTTGCCGCCGTAATCGTTGCCGCGTTCGTCGCCGCCCCAGTACATCAGCACGTCGTGCGGACGCACGCCACGCATGAACATCGCGCCATACTCGCGGTACGAAGGCGCGAACACGTCGTCCTTCTGCATCGCAGCGCCGATACCCACGTGCGCGGCTTCGTGGCCCAGGCAGGCGGCATAGGTGCCGAGCTTGCCGGTGCGCTGCAGCGCGATGGATTTGCTGTCGAACGTACGTACGAACAGCATCTGCTTGAACAGCGGTACCAGGACCTTGGGGTCGCGCAGCGACGCGGGCAGGTCATCGCGGACGAGCGTGCCGTCCGTATCCAGGTACTGCAGGTATTCGATCTTGAATTCAGCGGCAACCGTCATTGCGTACTGCACCTTCGACAGAGAAGTTACAAATGATATGAATCGCCATGTTAAGGAACGCGTACGGAATAGCCTTCCTGCGCCGCAACACGGCGATTCCCCGTTTTACCCCTGCCGGCGGGTGGGGGGCCAATAACAACAACGTATTCAGTCGTTGCTGCAAAGCATCAGAATACGCCTCTGGCTGACCGCCAGTACAACGCCCTGGACGGTTCCACGCGCAGGCCCGGGATCGGCCGATGCTCCACGGCCAACCGCACGCCCGGGTATGGATCTGGCGGCTGCCAGCGCGGCGGCAACGCGCTACCCTTGCCGCCCCCGATCTGGTCCCGCCCATGTCCGTCGACAACAACCAACGCGATCTCGAAGCCGGCATCCACACCGACCTGCAGGGACGCCTGACCTACGGCGGCTACCTGCGGCTGGACCAGCTGCTCAGCGCGCAGCAGCCGCTGTCCAACCCGCCGCACCATGACGAGATGCTCTTCATCATCCAGCACCAGACCTCGGAGCTGTGGCTGAAGCTGCTGGGCCATGAGCTGCGTGCCGCAATCGGCTTCCTGCAGCGCGATGAAGTCTGGCAGTGCCGCAAGGTGCTGGCGCGCAGCAAGCAGGTGCTGCGCCAGCTGACCGAGCAGTGGTCGGTGCTGGAAACGCTGACGCCGTCCGAGTACATGGGCTTCCGCGACGTGCTGGGCCCGTCCTCGGGCTTCCAGTCGCTGCAGTACCGCTACATCGAGTTCCTGCTGGGCAACAAGAACGCGCAGATGCTGCAGGTGTTCGAGCACGATGCGGCCGGGCAGGCGCAGCTGCGCACCGTGCTGGAGGCGCCCAGCCTGTACGAGGAATTCCTGAAGTACCTGGCCCGCTTCGGCCATGCGGTGCCGGCGGTGTACGAGGCTCATGACTGGACCCAGCCGCATGTGGCCGACGACGCACTGCAGCCGGTCTTCGAACGCATCTACCAGGACACCGACCGCTATTGGCGCGAGTACTCGCTGTGCGAGGACCTGGTGGACCTGGAGACCGCCTTCCAGCTGTGGCGATTCCGACACATGCGCACCGTGATGCGGGTGATCGGCTTCAAGCGCGGCACCGGCGGCTCGTCCGGCGTGGGCTTCCTGGCCAAGGCGCTGGAACTGACCTTCTTCCCCGAACTGTTCCAGGTGCGGACCAGCCTGCAGGCCGCGCCCCCGGCAGAACAGGGCTGATCCGTATTCAGCTTGGATCCCGGCCGGTGGCTGGATCGTTTCAGATGCAAGTTCAGGGAGCAGGCTGGCACCTGCCTCAAACGGCGTGTATTTGACGTGAACGCCAGAAGTCGGTGATCCTCGCGCGTTGCTCCATCTGCACACCGGACGTGCTCGTCATCCACCGAACCAGGAAATCCGCATGAGCGTAAACGCCACTGCGAACACCCCAGAGCCGGCGCTGCCGGACTTCAAGACCACGCTGGGCCACCCGCGCCCGTTGTGGATGCTGTTCATGACCGAGTTCTGGGAGCGCTTTGCGTTCTATGGCATCCGCTGGGCCTTGGTGCTGTACATCGTCGCCCAGTTCTACAACGGCAGCGCTGCCGGTGAAGGCGACGCCAGCCGCATCTACGGCGCCTACCTGGCCCTGGTGTACGCCGCGGCGATCTTCGGTGGCTACGTGGCCGACCGGGTACTGGGCTACCAGCGCTCGATCCTGACCGGCGCGATCATCATGGCCGCCGGCCTGTTCATGATCTCGCTGCCGCAGGAGCACATCTTCAAGCTCGGCCTGGCCACGATCATCGTCGGCAACGGCCTGTTCAAGCCCAACATCTCGACCATGGTCGGCAAGCTGTATGGCCTGAAGGACGAGCGCCGTGATTCGGGCTTCACCATCTTCTACATGGGCATCAACATCGGCGCGATGATCGCCCCGGTGCTGACCGAGTACCTGGCCCGCAAGGTCTTCGGTACCGACGCGATGCCGTCCTACAAGGTCGTGTTCATTGCCTCGGGCGTGGGCATGCTGATCTCGCTGGTGTGGTTCTACATCGGTCGCGCCGGCCTGAAGGGCATCGGTGCACCGCCGGCCGGCGCTGAAGGTTTCGGCCGCATCATCATGGTGCTGGTCGGTGCCGTGGTCGCCATCCCGGTTGCGTACTTCCTGCTGGCCACCGGCGCCACCGCGCTGGCCTGGATCCTGGGCGCGATGTTCACCGCGCTGGCCATCCTGCTGCTGGTCGAGGGCATCCGCGAGGGCAAGGTGCAGCGCGACCGCGTGATCGCGATGCTGATCATCTTCGCCTTCAACGTGATGTTCTGGATGTTCTTCGAACAGGCCGGCAGCTCGTTCACCTTCCTGGCCGAGAACATCGTCAACCGCCAGTTCGGTGACTGGACCTTCCCGACCGCGTGGTTCCAGTCGGTCAACTCGGTGGCGATCATCACCCTGGCCCCGGTGATCGCCTGGATCTGGGTGGCCATGGGCCGCGCCAATCCGTCCATCCCGCGCAAGTTCGGCCTGGGCCTGCTGTTCAACGGCGCCGCCTTCGCGCTGCTGATGTTCGCCCTGTCGCAGATGGTCGTGGACGGCAAGATCCCGTTCTGGACCCTGTTCATGGTCTACGTCATCCAGTCGGTGGGTGAGCTGTGCCTGTCGCCGATCGGCCTGTCGATGGTGACCAAGCTGGCCCCGGTGCGCCTGGTCGGCTTCGGCATGGGCGGCTGGTTCCTGTCCACCGGCATCGGCAACAACCTGTCGGGCATCTTCGCTGGCGTGGTCAGTGGTGAAGGCGGCATGACGGTCGAGTCGGCCCTGAAGGGGTATACCTTCGGGTTCTGGGCCCTGATCGGCTCCGGCGTGGTGCTGTTCCTGATCGCCCCGCTGATCAACAAGCTGATGCACGGCGTCAAGTAATGATGAGAGGGTAGAAGGCATGCGTAGCAAGCTCGGTACTGCGGCAGTGGTGGTCTGTGCGGCGCTGATCGGCGCCTGTTCCCAACCGCAACCGCCTGCCACCGCCGAGCCCACGCAGCCCCTGGATACCCGACCCACCGAGCCACCGGTCGCTGACCCCAGCGAACCGGTGGCCTCGGGCAACACCCCGGTGGCGGCAGACATCGCCGCCATCGCCGGGCTCGGTGCGCAGTTCGACCCGGCCCGCAACCCCGCCGATGATCTGGCCACCGCCAAGGTGGAAGCCCAGCGGGGCAAGAAGCGCATCCTGCTGGAGGTCGGCAACGCCGCCTGCGAGCGCTGCCGGGCGCTGGACGATGTGGTGGAAGGCAACGGCGACCTGCGTCGCTTCCGCGATGCCCACTACGTGTGGGTGAAGGTCAACGCCAGCGACGAGCAGCCCAACACCGCCTTCTTCGCCCAGTTCCCGGTGATGGAGCGCGACTACCCATACATGCTGGTACTCGATGCCGATGGAAGCCTGCTGGTCTCGCAGGCCACCGGCGAACTGCGCAGGGGCCAAGCCTTCCAGCCGGCACGGGTGAGCGCGTTCCTGAAACAATGGGCGCCTGACAAACCGGAATAGGGGTAGTGCCGGCCGCTGGCCGGCAGGGGTGGTGGTGGGTGGGTGCCGACCGCTGACCGGCAGGAGTGGTGGTGGGTGGGTGCCGACCGCTGACCGCCATCCCCGGTGTGTGCCGACCGTTGACCGCCATCCCGGTGGGTGCCGACCGTTGGTCGGCACAGAAGTGCATCCACGCATGGCATGGATCTACTGTGGTTGCGGTCACATTCCCGGAATCGGCATCTCAATATCGCAACGCGCTCGCCGTTACCGGCAAGGACCTCAGTCGACATCCCGTCGATGCAACCTTCCGGAACGCCCATGCACAGCGACCACGCCGAACGACTGCCCGAACCCGCCAGTGAGTTGGCCGAGGGTGGAGCAGGCGAGGGCGTAACCTTGCCGCCGCAGGAGGCGCTGCTGGATGACACCGGAACCGGCGAGGCCACCGTCGACCTGGCGCCGCCGCGTCATCGCCTGCCGCAGATCGCGCTGCCCGACAACGTGGTGCTGAAGGGGGCGGTGCAGAAGCTGGTCGAGCAGAAGTCCCGGCTTGATGCGCTGGCCGCCGACGGCCAGCTGGCCGGGCTGCTGCCACCGGAGTGGCAGGGGCACGGCGTGCGTGCGATCGAGCTGTCCACCTTCATCCAGGGCGTGCTGCCGTTCCTGCAACCCGGCGAACGTGGCGAAACCGCTCCCGCGCGCCTGCCGGTGCGCCATGTGCTGGGAGACGACAGCCGCTGGGGCCTGGACGATGTCGCCGAACCGAAATCGCTGGCCTGGTACCTGGCCAGCGACGAACGCGCCACCGCTGGCAGCAAGGACGTGGCCGAGGCCTATCTGGTGGGTGCGCTGGGACTGGCGTGGATGCAGGAAGGGCGCAGCCGCCCCGGCTTCCTGCGCGCGATGGGGCAGGACAGCCTGGCCGCGCGGGTGACCATGCTCGGCTACCCGCCGGCCAACGAACTGGCGCTGTACAGCGTCACCGCGCATGGGCATCAACAGATCTGGTGCGTGCATGGCCGCCGTCGCATGCGCCCGCTGGTGGCGCCGTGGCTGAGCGTGCCGGTGCTGACCGCGTATGGCGTGCCGGCGCCGGTCGCGTGGCCGTCCAGTTTCCCGCCGGTGGAGGCCGTAGCCGAGCTGCTGGCGACCGCACGGCAGGGGCGCGCGCTGCCGGAAGTGGACCTGGCCAAGGCGGTGGCGAAGATCGCCGAGGACGCCGCCTCGGAAGCCTGGCAACCGGTCAGCCTGCTGCAGCTCAATACCTGGTCACCGCGTTGGCATTTCTTCCTGGGCACCTTCGTCGGCCTGCCGTCGCTGCTGCTGGTGGCGGCAGCGCTGGCGCTGCCGGGGGCAGTCGAAGCCGCCACGGTTGCGGCTTCCCTCGGCTTCGCCGGTGGTGCCATCGCGGCGCTCGCGGTGCCGTGGATCCATGCACGGCGCAAGCATCTGAGCTGAAGCATGAACGCCATCCGCGCGTGGCGTAGATCTACGGGAGGCCGGGCGCCGCGGTCTGCAGCTGCTGCCGCGCCCGCTCCATGGCAGTCTGCAATCTTTGCTTGAGGACCTCACGGGAGGGCAGCGTGGTCAGGTACTCCGCAACATGGATGCCTGAGCGGTCCAGCTCCAGCAATTCAATCTGGCCCGCCTTCTTCCCTGTGCAGAGGATGATGCCCAACGGCGCCTGCTCGCCGTCCTCACGTTCGTACCGGTCCAGCCAGCGCAGATAGAGTTCCATCTGTCCCTTGTAGGCCGGCTTGAACTCGCCGATCTTCAACTCGATGGCAATTAGTCTGCGCAGGCGCCGGTTGTAGAACAGCAGGTCCAGGTGGAAGTCATCGCCGTCGATCTGGATGCGCTTCTGGCGGGCGACGAAACTGAAGCCCGTGCCAAGTTCAAGCAGGAAGCCCTGCATCTCGCGAAGGATCGCGGTTTCAAGGTCCTGCTCGTCCCAGCTGTCCTTGAGGCCAAGAAAGTCCAGTACGTAGGGATCACGCAGTACCAGCCCTGGAGACAGCTGCTGGTTGCCGCGCAGTGCCGCCAACTCTTCGGCGATGGTCTGCTCTGGCTGACTGGAGAGTGCCGTGCGCTCATACAGCATCGAATCGACGCGCTGGCGCAGCGTACGTACACTCCAGCCCTCGGTGGCGGCCATCTGTGCATAGAAGTCGCGCTTGAGTGGGTCCGCCAGTGGGATCAGCGCGATGAAATGGGTCCAGCTCAATTGTCGTATCAGCGATACGACAATCTGCTCGTCTGCAAATGCGATGGAGAACTGCACCATCCGGCGCAGGCTCTTCTCACCGAAGGATGTGCCGAACTCGGCAGACAGCGCCTTGGCGATCCGGGTGAAGAGAACCTCTCCGTAGCGCGCACGTCGCCCAGCCATCTGGTCAACATGGATGCGACGACCGATTCGCCAGTACAGCAGCGTCAACTCGGCGTTGATGGACCTGTGCATCCTGCTGCGCGCTGCGCAGATCAGCTCTCTGAGATCGGCCAGCAATTCCTGGCCATGCGGCGACGTTGAACGCGAGTCATCCATGAGGGAGCCCGTTCGATGTGGATGGCCGGGCTGTACCCGTTGAACGTGTACCGTCCGGCCGCACACGTGAGCAGTCCAATAGGAGAATTCACTGGATCAGCCCGTTTCGATACACCAGCCTGGCGGAAACGGGCCGTATCGGGCCAATGCGGAAATGCCGCTGGGCGAGGGCGACACTTCAGGGCGGGATCTGCGGAAGGTGAATGCGTCCGATGGCATCGTTTGCGGTCGGTCCGCAGTCCGCCAAAGAGCGGGTCCCGTCAGATCAAAGGGAGTGGACGACAATCGCCCAGCCACTGTTCCGCTACCGGCCGGGGTCGGCACCCGCGACTTGGGGCCCAAAACGACTTAATCCCCTCCGTCCCCTTTTTCTTTCAGACCCCTTCGCCCATCCGTTCCAGGCCTTCGCCGGCCAGGCGCAGGATCAGCTTCTCCAGCACCTGCTCTTCCTCTTCGCTCAGCACCGACATCAGCTTGCGGGTGATCTCGATCACCATCGGCGCGATGGTCTCGTACACCTCGAAGCCGGCTGCCGACAGCGCCAGCACCGAGCGGCGGCGGTCGTCGCCGTGGGTCTCGCGCTTGATGAAGCCGCGCTCCAGCAGGCGGGCCACGGCGCGGCTGACCGCCACCTTGTCCATCGCCGTGCGGTCGGAGACCTCGCTGGCCGAGGAGCCCGGGTACAGCGCCAGGATGGTGATCACCCGCCATTCGGGAATCGCCAGACCGTAACGATCGCCGTATAGCTTGGCGATGTTGCCGCTGACCCGGTTGGACAGCACGCTCAGCCGATACGGCAGGAACTGTTCCAGGTCGAGCAGGACGTGCGAGGAACGCAGGCGGGTCGAAACGGGATCGGCGGGGCTCATGTTGCGGTGCACCTTGCTGGTGGTTTCAAGTGTAACTATAAGGGGTAGGTCCAGACCCTGCATTCTCGCCGGGTCCCTACCTGCCCGCACCTGGTTTGTACCGATGCGGTACCGATTCGGAGCCACGCCATGAATACCGCAGTCCCGACCGCCTCGCATCCCAACCCCGGCATGCAGGTCACCACCTTCGAGAACCCGATGGGCATCGACGGCTTCGAGTTCGTCGAATTCGCCGCCCCGGCCGGCCGTGGCCAGGAGCTGCACGAGTACTTCCGGAAGATGGGCTTCAGCGCGGTGCTCAAGCACAAGCAGCGTCCGATTACCGTCTATCGCCAGGGCGACGTCAACTTCCTGGTCAATGAGGACCCCGATTCGTTCGCCGCCGACTTCGCCGAGAAGCACGGTCCGTGCGCCTGCGGCTTCGCCATCCGCTTCAAGAAGCCGGGCCAGGAGGTCTACCAGACCGCGCTGGGCAACGGCGCCGAAGCCATCGCCTTCAAGCCGGACAGCAAGGCGGTCAGCGCGCCGGTCATCAAGGGCATCGGCGACTGCATGCTGTACCTGGTCGATCGCTACGGCAGCGCCGGCAGCATCTACGACGGCGACTACGAGCCGATCGCCGGTGCCGACCTGCACCCGGTGGGCTTCGGCCTGACCTTCATCGACCACCTGACCCACAACCTGTATTTCGGCAACATGCAGCAGTGGTCGGACTACTACGAGCGCCTGTTCAATTTCCGCGAGATCCGCTACTTCGACATCAAGGGCCTGAAGACCGGCCTGGTGTCCAAGGCGATGACCGCGCCGGACGGCATCGTGCGCATCCCGCTGAACGAATCGTCCGACCCGAAGAGCCAGATCAACGAATACCTGGACGCGTACAAGGGCGAGGGCATCCAGCACATCGCCTGCTTCACCGAGAACATCTACGAGACCGTCGAAGCGATGCGCGCGCAGGGCGTGGACTTCCTCGATACGCCGGAGACTTACTTCGACGTGATCGACCAGCGCGTGCCGAACCACGGTGAAGACGTGCCGCGCCTGGCGAAGAACAAGATCCTGATCGATGCGGATCCGGAAACCCACCAGCGCAAGCTGCTGCAGATCTTCACCCAGAACTGCATCGGCCCGATCTTCTTCGAGATCATCCAGCGCAAGGGCAACGAAGGCTTCGGCGAAGGCAACTTCACCGCACTGTTCGAGAGCATCGAGCGCGACCAGATCCGCCGCGGCGTGCTGTAAGGTCTGCAGGCAATGTCGGCGTCCCGCCGGCATTGCCTGTCCGAATGGTCGTGCCGGCCGCTGGCCGGCAATCTCTGGAGTTCCCATGTCCCCCGCCATCACCGCCCGCGGCTACCAGTCCGGCTTCGGCAACGAATTCGCCACCGAGGCCGTTGCCGGCGCGCTGCCGGTCGGGCAGAACTCACCGCAGAAGGTGGCCCACGGCCTGTACGCCGAACAGTTGACCGGCACCGCCTTCACCGCGCCGCGTGGCAGCAACCGCCGCAGTTGGCTGTACCGGATCCGCCCGGCGGTGACCCATGGCGAGTTCACCCCGTTCGCGCAGTCGCAGCTGCAGTGTGATTTCGGCGCACAGCCGGCTTCACCGAACCAGCTGCGCTGGAGCCCGCTGCCGCTGCCGGAGCTGCCGACCGATTTTGTCGAAGGCCTGTACACGATGGGTGGCAACGGCTCGCCCGATGCGCATGCCGGCGTGGGCATCCACCTATACGCTGCCAACCGCGACATGGTCGGCCGCTACTTCTACGACGCCGACGGCGAGCTGCTGATCGTGCCGCAGCTGGGCGCGCTGCGCCTGCTGACCGAGCTGGGCGTGATCGAGATCGAGCCGCAGCAGATCGCGGTGATCCCGCGAGGCGTGCGCTTCCGCGTTGAACTGCCCGATGGCCCCAGCCGCGGCTATATCTGCGAGAACTACGGTGCGCTGCTGAAGCTGCCCGACCTCGGCCCGATCGGGTCCAACGGCCTGGCCAATCCGCGCGACTTCGAGACCCCGCATGCGGCGTTCGAGGACGTCGATGGCGATTTCGAACTGATCGCCAAGTTCGAGGGCCGCCTGTGGCGTGCGCCGATCGACCATTCGCCGCTGGACGTGGTGGCCTGGCACGGCAACTACGCGCCGTACCGCTACGATCTGCGCCGCTTCAACACCATCGGTTCGATCAGCTACGACCACCCGGATCCGTCGATCTTCCTGGTGCTGCATTCGCCCAGCGACACCCCGGGCACCAGCAACATGGACTTTGCGATCTTCCCGCCGCGCTGGCTGGTGGCGCAGAACACGTTCCGTCCGCCGTGGTTCCACCGCAACATCGCCAGCGAGTTCATGGGCCTGGTGCATGGCGCCTACGATGCCAAGGCCGAAGGCTTCGTCCCGGGTGGCGCCTCGCTGCACAACTGCATGAGTGGTCACGGCCCGGACGCGCCGACCTTCGACAAGGCCTCCAGTGCCGATCTGTCCAAGGCCGATGTGATCAAGGACACGATGGCCTTCATGTTCGAGACCCGCGCAGTGATCCGCCCGACCGCACAGGCGCTGGCCGCCGGCCACCGCCAGGGCGATTACCAGCAGTGCTGGAACGGCCTGCGCAATAACTTCCGCTGACCCTAAAAAGGGGACGGAGGGGATTAAGCCGCAATCAGCACACGTGTGCCTGAAACGACTTAATCCCCTCCGTCCCCTTTTTCTTCAGGCGACCTCGGCGAACGCGTCGCAATGCTCCAATGGCAACGCCTCCAGCAGGCGCTGCCGTACGCGCTGGCAATAGCCATCCGAAGTGAGCGTGGGCAGCAGCTGCATTGCCGACTGCAGTCGCTGCAGCACCTCGTCCTCCGCACGCGCTTGCTGCAGGTCGCGGAACAGCGCCGCCGCCTGTGGATGCCGCTGCATTTCCAGGATGCCCAGCACGTAGATGCGCGCTGCCACCAGTGAGCGCCGGCGTTCGACCGCGGGTGCAGCAGGTGTCGCTGCCGGCGGCGTGGGCACCGGCGCCACCGCGGCTGCGGTCGACGGTGCTGGGGTCGTGGCGCCCGTGCCGGTGCTCAGGTACCCCGCCTGTACCAGCTGGATGACCATCGCCGGTGCTTCCTGGCCGAGCAGACCGGTCAGGTCGGCGACGGTACGCTGGCCGTCGCACAGGATCAGCAGCCGGCGCTGGCGCATGTCCAGCGGCGCGCGGTGGGCCTGCAGCGCGGTTCGGGCGAGATCGGTCTTGCGCGGTTGCATGGAAGGGACGGCCAGGTCGGTGCTCGCCGAGCCTGAACGAAGGCGATGAAACCGCGATGACAATGCAGCGCCTGCACACCGGATGGGCTAGCGTGCAGCCATCCTTGTGCCAGGGAACCGCACCGATGAAGCACCTTCCGCTTGCTGGTCTGTTGCTCCTTTCGCTCACCGCCTGCAGTGCTGGCCCCGACAAGCAGGGGGCGGCCGGCAGCGGCAGCGACACCCCGGCGGAAACCGCCTCGGCGACCGGACCCGCGCAGTCGACGGATCCCGACCTGGCCACCCGTCCAGCCAATGACCGTCGCGAGGACAGTCCCGCGCGCCTGGATGGCTTCGCTGGGGCGAAGCTGGGTGCCGGCATCGCCGAGGTCCGTGCCGGCTTCGGCACGCCGCTGCAGGGTCTGGGCACCGATGCGGCCGGCAAGCCACTGCCGGCTGACGACAGCAACGACGGCTGCTACTTCCTGCGCCCGCAGGATGCCGAAGATCCGCGCCTGATGATCGAGGGCCGCAAGCTGGTGCGCTACGACGTGCGCAGCGCCGCCATCACCGCACCGGGCGGTGGCAAGGTCGGCATGACCCTGGGTGAGCTGCAGGTGCTGTATCCCGAGCGCGCGGACGTCGGCCCCGACAAGTATGACGAGAAGGCCCAGCACCTGCGCGTGCGCCCGGCGCAGGAGGGCGGGGCGGTGATCGACTTCGCACTCGGTGCCGATGGCCGGGTGGGTGCCTGGCGCGTCGGACAGACCCCGCAGGTCGATTATGCGGAAGGCTGTGGCTGATCCTTGATCCACGGCCCAGCCGCGCGTACGGGCCAGGCGTAGAATCGCGCCACGACCGCTGGGGGAGTGCTCGATGATCGCCATTGCCATTGCCTGGTTCCTGCTCGGCCTGCTGCTGCTGGCGCTGGGCGGGGACTCCATCATCAAGGCCGTGTCCGGCCTGGCCCAGCGTTTCGGCGCCAGCCCATTCACTGCCGGGCTGTTGCTGCTCGGGGTGACCACCTCGTTGCCGGAACTGGCAGTCAACGCGCGCGCCTTGGCGGTGGGCCAACCGGAGCTGGCACTGGGCAACGCAGTGGGCAGCAGCATCGTCAACCTGGGCGTGACCCTGGCCGTGGCGGCCATGGCTGCGCCCCTGCTGCTGCGCGCGCGCCTGCAGACGGTGCTGTGGTGGTCGCTGCTGGCGGCGGGTGTGCTGCTGATCCTGTTCGGGCTTGATGGCGGCCTGGCACGCTGGGAGGGCGGCATACTGCTGGCCGGCTTCATCGTGGTGCAGGTGCTGCTGCTGCGCCGTGGTCGTAGCGAGAGCGCCGAGGTGCAGGTGGCCATCGCCGAGTCCGCACTGAGCCGCACCAGCCTGCCGTTGAACGTGCTGCGCGTGCTGATTGCCGCGTTGGCGCTGTACTGGGGCGCGCGCCTGGTGGTGGGCGCCGCCGCCGACTTTGGCGTCGCCCTGGGTTGGACGCCGCTGCTGGTCGGCCTGCTGCCGGTGGCGATCGGTACCGCACTGCCGGAGGTGGCCACCGCCATCGCCGCCGCGCGTCGCGGGCATGGCGACATGGTGCTGGGCCACGTGCTGGGTTCCAGCGTGGTCAACCTGCTGCTGGTGATCGGTGCGATGGCCGTGCTGCAGCCGCTGGCGCTGCCGGCCTCGTTCGTGCGCCTGGAACTGCCGGCGCTGCTGGCGTTCGCGCTGGTGCTGTACCCGATGCTGCGTGGCGACCTGAAGATCAGCCGCGGCGAAGGTGTGATCCTGCTGGTCGCGTTTGTCGGCTGGTTCGTGCTGGAGCTGCTGCTGGTCGGCGCGGCATGAGGTAGTGCCGGCCGCTGGCCGGCAACCTCACTGCCTCTGACGGAACCCTTGCCACTGCCGGCCAGCGGCCGGCACTAACGGTTCTGCGTGGTTTCTTCTTCCCGCACCGGCTCTGGCGGCGGCAGCTGCTCCTCGGCGGCACGTTCGTTGCCTGGCAGGGTGGGGCGGGTCTCCATCAGCAGCGACAGCGCGGCCTTGGCCATCATGTGCGCGCTGATTGGTGCGGTGATGAACAGGAACACGGTGATCAGCAGCTCGCGCGGCTGCGGGTCCTGGCCGAGGAAGATGTGGTAGCAGACCGAGCACACCAGCACGCAGCCCACGCCCAGCGTGCTGGCCTTGGTCGGCGCGTGCAGGCGCTTGAAGAAGGTCGACAGCTTCACCAGGCCCAGTGCGCCGACCAGGATGAAGAAGCAGCCGAACAGCAGCAGGATCGACAGGCCGATCTGGATCGCGGTGATCATTCGACGATGTCCCGGCGCAGCACGAACTTGCTCAGCACCACGGTGCTGCCAAAGCCGAGCATGGCAATGATCAGCGCCGCCTCGAAGTAGATCGGCGAATTGAGGTACATGCCGAACAGCATCAGCTCGGCGATCGCGGTCACCGACAGGGTATCCAGCGCAAGGATGCGGTCGGGCACGGTCGGCCCGCGCAGCAGGCGCCAGGTGGCCAGCAGCATGGCCAGGCCGACCACGTGCATGCACACCACCAGGGTGGTCTGGATGACTTCAAAACCGGTCATGGGAAGATCTCCATCAACGGCGCCTCGTAACGGCGCTTGATCGTATCGATCAGGTCCTGTGGGTCCTCCAGGTGCAGCACATGCACCAGCAGGAACTTGCGGTCGTCGCTGAGCGCGGCCGAGACCGTGCCCGGGGTCAGGGTGATCATGCTGGTCAGCGCGGCGATGCCGTGGATGTTGGCGATGTCCAGCGGCAGCCAGATGAAACCCGGGTGGATGTTCTTTTCCGGGCCCAGCACCTGCAGGGCGACGCGGATGTTGGACATCAGGATGTCCCACAGGGTCACGCACACCAGCCTGGGCAGTGGCCGCAGGGTGCCGATACGGGCGAACTCGCGGTCCAGGCGCGCGGCGAACAGCGGCACCACCACGCCCAGCAGCAGCCCCAGCACGATCTGGCCGAGGGTGAAGCTGTCGGACATCAGCAGCCAGAACGCCACCACCATGATGCTGAGCATCGGCGAGGGAATCAGGCGACGGAACAGGGAGCGCTGGGCGGTCATGGCTGGCGGATCTCCGGCGTGGTCGCACGCAGTTGCTGCACGTACTCGCTGGGTTGCAGCAGCTGTGCGGCGGTGGCGTCGGTGTAGCGCATCAACGGTGCCGCGGCCACGGTCATGCCGATGCCGTAGGCCAGCAGCAGGCAGGCGGCGTAGAGTTCTACCCGGCGCAGGGGAGCCTTGCGCGGCTTCGGTGCATCGGGATCGACCGGCGGCACGCGCCAGAACAGGCGGATGCCGCCGCGGGTCAGGCCCATGATCACCAGCAGGCTGCTGACCAGCACGGCGGTCCAGACCGGGCCGGTGTACTGCTGCGCCGGCATGCCGGCCAGCAGCGCGGCCTTGGCCAGGAAGCCGGACAGCGGCGGCAGGCCGGCCACCGACACTGCCCCGATCAGGAACAGCACCGCCGGCGTTTCCTTGCCCGGCATCGGCGCCACCACCTCCTTGCGGTCGCTGGCGCCACCACGGCGGCGGCGGATCAGGTCGGCAACCAGGAACAGCGCAGCGGCCACGAAGCTGCTGTGCGGCAGGTAGTACAGGCCGGCCGAGAGCACCTGCGGCGTGCCCACCGAGAAGGCGATGAACAGCGTGGCTGCCGACACGATGACCAGGTAGGAAATCAGTACGCGCAGGCGGGTCGCGGCCAGGGCGCCGAGCCCGCCCAGCACCAGCGTCGCCACGCCGGCCCACAGCAGCCAGTCGCGGCCATAGCCGGCCATCGCGCCGGCATCGTCGCCGAACCACAGCATCTGGATGCGCAGCACCGAATACAGGCCGACCTTGGTCATGATCGCGAACAGCGCCGCCACTGCGGCCGGCGCGCGCGAATAGGCTTCCGGCAGCCACAGGTACAGCGGCATCAGCGCGGCCTTGGCGCAGAACACCAGCAGCAACAGGCCCATCGTGGCCTTCACCAGGGTCAGCTGCGTCGGCGGCACCGCGGCAATGCGCTGCGACAGCTCGGCCATGTTCAGCGAACCCAGCGTGGCGTACAGCAGGCCCAGCGCGATCAGGAACAGGGTCGAGGCGGTGACGTTGAACACCACGTAGTGCAGGCCGATGCGCATGCGCAGGCCGCGGCCACCGCTGAGCAGCAGGCCGTAGGAGGCGATCAGCATCACCTCGAAGAACACGAACAGGTTGAAGATGTCGCCGGTCAGGAACGCGCCGTTGAGGCCGACCAGCTGGAACTGGAACAGTGCATGGAAGTGCGGTGCGCGGCGGTCCCAACCCGAGCAGGCGTGCAGCAGGCAGGGAATGGCCAGCAGCAGGGTGGTCAGCAGCATCCATGCCGACAGCCGGTCGGCCACCAGCGCGATGCCCAGCCGCGACGGCCAGTCGCCCAGCAGGTAGACGTTGATGTCACCGCCCGCGGTCGACGCGAACAGCAGGCCCACCGCCAGCGCCAGCGCCGACAGCGAGGTCCACGCGACCGCGCGCTGCACCCTGGGGCCGTAGCGGCGGTGTTCGACGAACAGCGACAGCGCGGCGCCGAGCAGCGGAATCAGGATCGGCAGGATCACCAGATGGTTCATGCGCGATCCTCGCCCTGGCGCGCCGATGCGTTCTCATCCTGCAGGTCGTCGTCGGGCTCGTGGGCGTCCACATGGTCGCTGTGGTTGTCGCTGCGGCTGCGCATGGCCAGCACGATGCTCACTGCGGTCATCGCGAAGGCGATCACGATCGCGGTCAGCACCAGTGCCTGCGGCAGCGGGTCGGTGTAGTTGCCCAGGTGGCTGTCCACGCCCTCCTGCAGCACCGGCGCCTTGCCCAGCACCACGCGGCCACCGGCGAAGATCAGCAGGTTGGTGGCGTAGGACAGGAAGGTCATGCCGAGGATCACGTCGAAGCTGCGCGCACGCAGCAGCAGGTAGATGCCGATGGCGGTCAGCACGCCGATCGCGGTAGCCAGGGCCAGTTCCATCAGTGCATCTCCCCGGTGCGGGCCGAACGGCGTTGCAGGTCGATCTCACCCTTGCGGGCAGCGCGGGTACGCGACGGCTTGATCGTGCCCATCATCGACAGCATCAGCATGGCGCCGCCGAACACCACCAGATACACGCCGATGTCAAAACCGATCGCGCTGGCCAGCGGCACGTCGCCGATCAATGGCAGGTGCAGGTCGAGGTGGCCACTGGTCAGGAACGGCACGCCGAACAGCATCGAGGCGCTGCCGCTGAGCAGGGCGATCAGCAGGCCCATGCCGATGCAGCGGATGTAGTCGAAGCCGAAGCGCGATTCCACCGACGCGGTGCCCTGGATCACGTACTGGATCAGCAGCGGCACCGCCAGCACCAGGCCGGCGATGAAGCCGCCGCCCGGTGCGTTGTGGCCGCGCAGGAACAGGAAGATCGACACGGTCAGCGTCAGCGGGAACATGATCTGCGCCAGGTCGGCCGGCACCGGCAGCTTGATCGGCGGGCCGGGCATGATCTGTTCCGGTGCCATCCGCGT
This sequence comes from Stenotrophomonas sp. a6, assembly GCF_030913325.1. Classification (NCBI taxonomy): domain Bacteria; kingdom Pseudomonadati; phylum Pseudomonadota; class Gammaproteobacteria; order Lysobacterales; family Lysobacteraceae; genus Stenotrophomonas; species Stenotrophomonas sp. a6. The sequence continues at coordinate 4,081,972 of NZ_CP133161.1, read as the reverse complement.
GCGCCGCAGCAGTGCGTGCACCACCAGCGCGGCGATGCCGAACACGGTGATCTCGCCGAAGGTATCGAAGCCGCGGAAGTCGACCAGGATCACGTTGACCACGTTCTGGCCGTAGGCCTCGGGCAACGCACGGGCGAGCAGTTCGCCGGCCATGGTGTTCGGCGGCAGGGTCATCGCCGAATAGGCCAGCGCACCCAGCCCGGCGCCGGCGATGATCGCGATCACCGCATCGCGGCGCTTGCGCCAGCGCGGACGTTCCGGCCCGGACTGCGCGGGCAGGTAGTTCATGCCCAGCAGCATCAGCACCAGGGTCACCATCTCCACGAGCAGCTGGGTCAGGGCCAGGTCGGGTGCGGACAGGAACACGAAGGTCAGCGCCACCATCAGGCCGACGCCGCCGACCAGCAGCACCGCCAGCAGGCGCTGCTTGTAGATGCGCAGGGTGGCCACGGCGCAGGCCATCATCACCAGCCACAACGCCCAGCCCAGCAGCGGCATCGGCTGCGGCGCGGTCCAGTTTGGCGACGCCGGATCTGCCACGAATGGCGCAGCGGCAACTGCGATCGCCACCAGCACCAGGCCCAGCAGCATGCGCTGCAGGCTGCCGTTGGCGATGCCGTTGGTCAGGCGCATGGCCAGTGCGGACACGGCATCCAGCTGTGCATGGAACACATTGCGGCCAGTGCTGACGTTGGTCACGGCATGCAGGTTGATCAGCTTGCGCAGGCCGAAGTACAGCGCCACGCCGCCGATCACGCCGATCGCGCTCATCGCCAGCGGCAGGTTGAAGCCGTGCCATACCGCCAGGCTGTACTCGGGCATGGCGCTGCCGAGGATCGACGCCGCAGCGGCATGCAGCACCGGTGCCACGGTCAGTGCCGGGGCGATGCCAACTGCCACGCAGATCACCACCAGCAGTTCCACCGGTACCTTCATCCAGCGCGGCGGCTCATGCGGCACGCGATCCAGGTCGTGCGGGCCGGGGCCAAAGAAGGTGTCGTGCACGAAGCGCAGGCTGTAGGCCACCCCGAATACGCCAGCCAGCAATGCGGCGATCGACACCGCCGTGCGCATGATTCCCGGGCCTCCGGCCGTGATCGCCTCGGCAAACAGCATTTCCTTGGACAGGAAGCCGTTGAGCAGCGGGATGCCGGCCATCGCCAGCGAGGCGATGATCGCCAGCGCGCTGGTGAACGGCATCAGCCTGCGCAGGCCGCCCAGCTTGCGCATGTCGCGGGTGCCGGTCTCATGGTCGATGATGCCGGCGGCCATGAACAGCGAGGCCTTGAAGGTGGCGTGGTTGAGGATGTGGAACACACCGGCCACCACCGCCATCGGCGTGGACAGGCCGAACAGCAGGGTGATCAGGCCCAGATGGGAAATGGTCGAATAAGCCAGCAGGCCTTTCAGATCGTGCTGGAAGATCGCGTTCCAGGCGCCGATCAACAGCGTGATCGCACCGATGCCGCTGACCGTGTAGAAGAACAGGTCGCTGCCGGCCAGCGCTGGATGCAGGCGCGCCAGCAGGAACACACCGGCCTTCACCATGGTGGCCGAGTGCAGGTAGGCAGAGACCGGAGTGGGCGCGGCCATCGCGTGCGGCAGCCAGAAATGGAACGGGAACTGCGCGCTCTTGGTGAAGATGCCCGCCAGCACCAGGAACAGCGCGTACGGGTACAGCGCGCTGGCGCGGATCTGCTCGCCGGCGGCCAGCACCACGTCCAGGTCGAAGCTGCCGACGATGCGCCCGATCAGCAGTACGCCACCGAGCAGCGCAAGGCCGCCGCCGCCGGTGATCACCAGCGCCATCCGCGCGCCCTCGCGCGCGTCCTGGCGATGTGACCAGAAACCGATCAGCAGGAACGAGCTGATGCTGGTCATTTCCCAGAAGATCATCAGCAACAGCAGGTTGCCCGACAGCACCATGCCCAGCATGGCGCCCATGAACAGCAGCAGGTAGCAGTAGAAGCGGTGCGCGTTGTCCTGCTGGCTCAGGTAGTAGCGCGCGTACAGCACCACCAGCGCGCCGATGCCCAGCACCAGCCCGGCGAACATCCACGCCAGCCCGTCCAGGCGCAGGGTGAAGTCCAGGCCGATCTGCGGCAGCCAAGGGACCATCGTCCGCACCACCTGGCCGTCGAGTACGGACGGGGTCAGCCAGCCGAGGATGGCCAGTCCGCCCAACGGCGCCAGCGCCGCCAGCCAGGCAGCAGTCGAGCGCGAACTACGGGGGAAGGCCGCAACAGCCGCTGCCATCAGGAACGGCAGGGCCAGCAGCAGGGGCAGGCTGGGGAGCATGCAGGGAATCCATGATTCACGAGCAGGTCAGGGAGGATAACAGGCTGCGAAATGTCGCTGAAACCCATCGAACAGCGATCAATTGCATGTAACGTCCGCTGATTCATATTTTCTGCGACGCAACATCGCGTTGCTGCAGTCCCTCCCCGGTTGCCCTCGGGGGACGCCCTACGCCCACGCAGGGAGACCGCAGGCCCTGTCGCACAGGGGCTGCCGTCGACGGGCGGGAAGTGGGGAGCGGATCACCGGCGCAGGCTGGCAGGGCCGTCGTGGAGTGCGGGTGATGGAATCTGCCCGTTCAGGAAACGAGGGGCGCCGTCGACCCTGGGCAGGTCAGTAGCGCCAGTCGAGCTTGCGGTAGAACTTGGCCATCACCCAGGCCGGGCCGATCAGCAGGTAGGTCAGGTCGGTCAGGAAGCTGGGCTTGCGGCCCTCGAACTTGTGGCCGATGAACTGCGCGATCCAGGCCACCACGAACACGCCCACCGCCAGCCAGAACAGGTTGTGCAGGCCGATTTCGGCCTCCAGCAGGCGGCACAGGCAGCCGAACACGAAGAACTGGATGAGCATGCCGATGCCCAGCGGGCGCGACAGTTTGTTGTAGAAGCACCAGGCGCTGAACATCGCGAACGCCGACCAGATGCCGTACTGGAACCAGGTGATCAGCGGCGGCAGGCACCAGAGCAGGGCCACCACCGACCACAGGATCGCCGGGACCGCCACCACGTGGATGCGCTGGTTGATCACATTGCGGTGGTCGTCGGAGTAGCTGGCGAAATAGCGGTCGATCGGCCGCGCAAGCTCGGTGGATGTCTGCATGCTGCGTTGCTTCCTCGGACAACGGTAGTGCCGGCCGCTGGCCGGCACTCCAGAGCATAGCCGAGTTCATGAGGTTGCCGGCCAGCGGCCGGCACTACCAGAGCCAGGCCATGCCTGGCTGCAGGTGTTCGCGAGGTTGCCGGCCAGCGGCCGGCACTACCGAACGCGCCCCCCGCCTTTCCGGCCGGGGGCGCAGGCGCATCAGTCGACGCTGATCCCGGCCAGGCGCTGCAGTGCCTCGGCATACTTGGCGCGGGTGCGCTCGATGATCTCGGCCGGGATGGTCGGGCCCGGGGCGGTCTTGCCCCAGTCCAGCGTCTCCAGGTAATCACGCACGAACTGCTTGTCGTAGCTCGGCGGGCTGGTGCCCACTTCGTACTCGTCGGCCGGCCAGTAGCGCGAGGAATCCGGCGTCAGCATCTCGTCCATGATGTACAGGCGGCCATCGGCGTCGGTACCGAACTCGAACTTGGTATCGGCCAGGATGATGCCGCGCTCGCGGGCGTAATCGGCGGCGAACTTGTAGATGCGCAGGGTGGCGTCGCGCACGCGCTCGGCCAGTTCCGCACCGACCTGCTTCACCATTGCATCGAAATCGATGTTCTCGTCATGGTCGCCGACAGCGGCCTTGGTCGAGGGGGTGAAGATCGGCTCGGGCAGCTGCTCGGCCTGGCGCAGGCCGTCGGGCAGGTCGATGCCGCTGACCTTGCCGGTGCGCTGGTAATCCTTCCAGCCGCTGCCGATCAGGTAGCCGCGGGCGATTGCTTCCACCGGCACCGGCTTCAGCTTGCGGGTGACCACCGCGCGCCTGGCATACAGGGCCGGGTCCACCCCTTCGGGCAGCACGCTGGCCACGTCGATGCCGGTCAGGTGGTTGGGCATCAGGTGCGCGGTCTTGGCGAACCAGAAGTTGGACACCTGGCAGAGCATCTCACCCTTGCCCGGGATCGGGTCGGGCAGGACCACGTCGAACGCCGACAGGCGATCGGTGGCCACCATCAGCAGGTACTCGCCCGGCGGGGTTCCGGCTGGCAGCCGCTCGCGCGGGATATCGAACACATCACGCACCTTGCCGCGATGGCGCAAGGGCAGGCCGGGGAGATCGGATTGCAACAGCGTGGTTGGCACGGGCACTCCTGGGGCGTTGTCGATACGGCTGCTGCCCAACGGACCCGGCGGGCCCGCTGACCAGCGGGCGGCCTAGTGTAAAGCCGTCCGGGCCCGCTGTGACGTAAAATGAGCGTCCATTTCGTCGGTCGACCCCGGAGCGCCATGCGCTGGTACGGAAAACTGCTCGGATTCATCGCCGGCGCCCTGCTGTTCCGGCCCAATCCGCTGTTCGGGGCGGTGGTCGGCCTGCTGATCGGCCATGCCTTTGATTCGGACTGGTTCCGCCTGAACAAGGAGAACCCGTACCGGGAGCTGGGGCTGACCTCCGAGGCCACCGATGCCGAGGTCGAGCGCGCCTACCGCAAGCTGATCTCGCAGTACCACCCCGACAAGCTTGGCGGCGCCGCCCCCGAGCTGCAGCAGCAGGCCGAGCAGAAGTCGCGGCGCATCAACGCCGCCTACGACCGCATCAAGACCCTGCGCAAGCGCTGACCCCTTTCCCCTCGTTGCAAGGCCCGGCCATGTCCCACTGCCTCATCGCCCCCTCCATCCTGTCCGCCAACTTCGCCCGCCTCGGCGAGGAAGTCGACAACGTCCTCGCCGCTGGCGCGGACTGGGTCCACTTCGACGTGATGGACAACCACTACGTGCCGAACCTGACCATCGGCCCGATGGTCTGCCAGGCGCTGCGCAAGCACGGCGTGACCGCGCCGATCGACGTGCACCTGATGGTCGAGCCGGTGGACCGCATCATCCCGGACTTCGCCGAGGCCGGTGCCACCTACATCAGCTTCCACCCGGAGGCGAGCCGCCACGTGCACCGCACCATCCAGCTGATCCGCTCGCTGGGCTGCAAGCCGGGCATCGTGCTGAACCCGGCCACGCCGGTGGACATCCTCGACTGGGTGCTGGAGGACCTGGACCTGGTGCTGCTGATGTCGGTCAACCCGGGCTTTGGTGGCCAGGCCTTCATCCCCTCGGCGCTGGACAAGCTGAAGGTGGTGCGCAAGATGATCGATGCCAGCGGCAAGGACATCCGCCTGGAGATCGACGGCGGCGTGAAGGCCGACAACATCGGCGAGATCGCGGCTGCCGGTGCCGACACCTTTGTCGCCGGCTCGGCCATCTTCAACGCCAAGACCAGCTACCAGGACGTGATCGCGCAGATGCGCGCCAACGTCGCCGCCGCCCGCTGACAAAAAGGGGACGGAGGGGATTAATCTCGTTTAATTCCCTCCGTCCCCTTTATCTGCGCATGGCACTGTTGAACATCCGTCCGGCCACCGTGGCCGATGCTGGCCTGATCCTGCATTTCATCCACGAACTGGCCATCTACGAGAAGGCCGAGCATTCGGTACAGACCGATGAGATCGGCATCGCCGAGAGCCTGTTCGGCGCCGATGCCACGGCGCGCGCGTTGATCTGCGAAGCCGACGGCGAGGCCATCGGCTATGCGGTGTACTTCTACAACTACTCCACCTGGCTGGGCCGCAAGGGCATCTACCTGGAAGACCTCTACGTCAGCCAGGAAAAGCGCGGCGTGGGCGCCGGCAAGGCACTGCTGAAGTACATCGCACGCCAGGCCGTGGCCGAGGGCTGCGGTCGCTTCGAATGGTCGGTGCTGGACTGGAACACCCCGGCCATCGAGTTCTACACCGCTGCCGGTGCGAAGCCGCAGGGCGAGTGGACGGTGTACCGGCTGCAGGGCCAGGCGCTGCACGATTTCGCCAACGGGTGAAGCGAAGTGCATCCACGCATGGCGTGGATCTACCAACCGGGTGGGTGCGAACCTTGGTTCGCACTCCCTGCACACCCCAAAAAAAAAGCCACGCCAATCACTGGCGTGGCCTCGCTGCATGCGTGGGAGGCTGATCCTGCCTCCATCCGTCGTCCCTGCTATGGACTCCCATTCTCCGGTAGCTGAATGACATCTGCGTGACATTCACCGCAGGCAAACAGCGCATTGCTAGCCTGTGCCACCGCATCCCTGGAAGCTCTGCATGACCACCCCGCGCTGGCGCCTGATCCTCAACGGCAAATCCGCCGGCAATGATGAGTTGCGCGACGCCGTCGGCCATTGGCGCGGACAGGGCGTGCAGCTGGAAGTGCGGGTGACCTGGGAGGACGGTGACGCCGAGCGCTATGTCGCCGAGGCGATCGACCATGGCGTGGATGTGATCGTGGCCGCCGGTGGCGATGGCACGCTCAGTGCAGTGGCCGAGACACTGGCGCATCGTGAGGAGCTGGCAGATGCGCTGCCCTCGCTGGCGCTGATCCCGATGGGGACCGCCAACGATTTCGCGACTGCGGCCGGCATACCGACCGAACCGAAGGAGGCCTTCGCCTTGATCGGGCAGGCGACGCCGCACGCCATTGACCTGTTGCGCGTGGACGCCGATGGCACCCAATGGTGGTGCGCCAATCTCGCCAGCGGTGGCTTCGGCACGCAGGTGACGGTGGAGACTGATGCGGGCTTGAAGAAGATGCTGGGCGGGCTGGCCTATGTGATCACCGGCATCGCCAAGCTGGGCCGCATCGAGCCGATCACCGCACGGTTGTCCGGTCCGGACTTCGCGTGGGAAGGCGACTTCATTGCGCTCGGCATCGGCAATGGTCGCCAGGCCGGTGGCGGCCAGCAACTGTGTCCGCAGGCATTGATCGATGATGGGCTGCTGGATGTCACCGTGCTTCCGGAACTGGAGGGTGAGGTCACCGCCACGCTCGGCCAGATGCTGAAGTCGGGCACCCAGGCCGCGCTCGAACAGCTGGCCACGCGCGCGCGGCTGCCGTGGCTGGAGATCGCATCTGAGCGCCCACTGACCCTCAATCTGGATGGCGAGCCGGTACAGGCCCGCCAGTTCCGCATCGAGTGCGTGCCGGGCAGGGTGCGGATGCATCTTCCGGCTGGCTGCCCGTTGCTGGGTGGGTAGGGAGGTAGAGTCGACTGTTAGTCGACTGCTCTTCGTTCCGACGGCGTAAAACCCCGCGCTACGCGCGCAAGTCGACCAACAGTCGACTCTACCGGTCCGCGTCGTCGGTTCCCGTGGCTGGCCCCGCCCGTCCCGTGGTTCAGTTTTCCAGGGTTCCCCTGCCGTCCAAGCTGCGATACAGTCAAGGGGTGTCCAGCCTGACGACCCCGCATACCCTTTCTTCCGCACGCCGTTGGTGGCGATGGTGGCCCGTTGCCGTCGTCCGCCCCCATAACGCTGTGTCCCGGAAGGAAAGTCGTCTTGAACTCGCACGCTCAGTTTCAGCAGCAGGCCGCTGAAGGCCACACCCATATTCCCGTCGTCCGCGAAGTGCTGTCCGACCTGGACACGCCGCTTTCGGTCTATCTGAAGCTCGCCGACGGCCCCAATACCTACCTGTTTGAGTCCGTCGAAGGCGGCGAGCGCTTTGGTCGTTACTCGATCATCGGCCTGCCGGCGCGCCGCGTGTACGCCTTCCACGGCCACACGCTGACCGTGCGCGAAGACGGCCAGGTGGTGGACACCCGCGAGGTGGCCGACCCGTTCGCCGAAGTCGAGGCGCTGCGCAGCGCCCACTCGGTGCCGAAGCTGGAAGGCCTGCCGGGCTTCACAGGTGGCCTGGTCGGCTGGTTCGGCTTCGAGTGCATCGGCTACATCGAACCACGCCTGGCCCCGCCGGCCGGCCGCGATGAGCTGGGCACGCCGGACATCCTGCTGCTGGACTCCAACGAGCTGGCCGTGTTCGACAACCTCAAGGGCCGCCTGTACCTGATCGTGCACGCCGACCCCCGGGTCGAGGGCGCCTTCGAGCAGGCCCAGGCGCGCCTGGATGCGCTGACTGCCAAGCTGCGCGCGCCGGGCGCCGGCTATCCGGCACCGCTCAACAGCGATGTGCTGGACGAATCCGATTTCGTTTCCGGGTTCACCCGCGAAGGGTTCGTCGATGCGGTCCAGCGCAGCAAGGAATACATCCGCGCCGGTGACATCTTCCAGGTGGTGCTGAGCCAGCGCCTGAGCGTGCCGTTCAAGGCGCGGCCGGTGGATGTGTACCGCGCGCTGCGTGCACTGAACCCGTCGCCGTACATGTATTTCCTGGATGTCGGCGACCTGCAGGTGGTCGGCTCCTCGCCGGAAATCCTGGTGCGCCTTCAGGATGGCGAAGTCACCGTGCGCCCGATCGCCGGCACCCGCCCGCGTGGTGCCACGCCCGAGCAGGATCTGGCGCTGGAAGCCGAGCTGCTGGCCGATCCGAAGGAACGTGCCGAGCACCTGATGCTGATCGACCTCGGCCGCAACGATGCCGGTCGTGTGTCCAGGGCGGGCACCGTGGAAGTGGGCGAGCAGTTCGTGATCGAGCGCTACAGCCACGTCATGCACATCGTCAGCGAAGTGACCGGGCAGCTGCAGCCGGGCCTGAGCTATGCCGACGTGCTGCGTGCCACGTTCCCGGCAGGTACCGTCAGCGGCGCGCCGAAGATCCGCGCGCTGGAAGTGATCCGCGAGCTGGAACCGATCAAGCGCAATGTCTACGCAGGCAGCATCGGCTACATCGGCTGGCACGGTGATGCCGATACCGCGATCGCGATCCGCACCGCGGTGATCAAGGACGGCCGCCTGTACGTGCAGGCCGGCGCCGGCATCGTCTACGACTCGGACCCGGACAAGGAATGGGACGAGACGATGAACAAGGGCCGCGCGTTGTTCCGCGCCGTCGCCCAGGCCGCCAAGGGCCTGTAAGCCTGCCTTGCCACGGCCGCTGTGCCGTGGTCGTTCCGCTGTTCCCGTTCAAGACAAGGAGTACCGCATGAAGCTGCTGAGCGCATTGCTGTGGTCGTCACTGCTGGCCACGATGGCCCCGTCTGCGTGGGCGCAGGCCAATACCATTCCGTCGCAGCCGCACCTGCTGGTGAAGGGCGAGGCGCGTCGCGTGGTGATGCCGGACCGGTTCGGCCTGCAGTTGAACATTGAAGAGACCGACATGGACGCCGACGCCGCGCGCCGCCGCGTGCAGGACAACGTTGCCCGCGTGCTGGCACTGTTCAAGCAGCACAAGGCGGTGGAAGGCAGCGTGCGCGCGGACAACCTGCGGATCGGTCCTGCCACGCGCTATGAGCAGAATCGGCAGGTTTTCATCGGCACCCGCGTGTCACGCCAACTGCGCGCCAGCTTCGCCAGCGTCCAGCAGATGCAGGACGTGCTGGGGGCGCTGAAGGCCAACGAGAACCTGCAGGTCAGCAGCGTGGCGCCGATGTACTCGGGCGAAGTGGCGCTGCGCCGCGAACTCAAGGGCGAGGCGGCGGCCCAGACCCGCGAGTCCGCGCAGGGCTTGGCCAAGGCCTATGGAACGAAGGTGCGTGGCCTGTACAGCATCTCCGATGTGGCGCCGAACTTTGCCTATGGCGTGCAGGCGGGCAATTGGCCCAGCAGTGGGGATCTGGTGACGCCGCCCTCGCCGCCCGCGCCCGAGGCACCGATGAACAGCATCGAGACCACCGGCTCGCGCCTGCGCGAGTCGGTGGAAGCCGGCCCCATCACCTACACCGAAAACGTGTACGCCATTTTCCTGATAAGCGACGGAACCTGACCATGTTGTGGATGATCGACAACTACGACAGCTTCACCTACAACCTCGTGCAGTACCTGCAGACACTGGGCGCCGAGGTGAAGGTGGTGCGCAACGATGCGATGAGCGTGGACGAGATCGCCGCGCAGAAGCCGGAGCGCATCGTCATCTCGCCCGGCCCGTGCACGCCCAACGAAGCGGGCGTGTCGCTGGAACTGATCGAGCGCCTGGGCCCGACCACGCCGATCCTCGGCGTGTGCCTGGGCCACCAGGGCATCGGCCACGTCTACGGCGGCACGGTCATCCGTGCCGGCAACATCATGCACGGCAAGACCTCGCCGATCCGCCATGAAGGCAAGGGCGTGTTCGCTGGCCTGCCGGACCGCTACCAGGCCACCCGCTACCACTCGCTGGTGGTGGACAAGAACAGTCTGCCGGACTGCCTGGAAGTGACTGCCTGGACCGAGAACGACGACGGCTCGATCGAAGAGATCATGGGCCTGCGCCACCGCCAGTTCCCGGTGGAAGGCGTGCAGTTCCACCCCGAGTCCATCCTCACCGAACACGGCCACGCCCTGCTGCGCAATTTCCTGCAGCGCCCGGCGGCCTGATCCAAGGAGCATTCCCATGAGCTTCTCCCCCCAGGAAGCCCTGCATCGCACCATCGAACACCGCGAAATCTTCTTCGACGAAATGGTCGACCTGATGCGGCAGATCATGCGCGGCGATGTCTCGCCGATGATGACCGCCGCCATCCTCACCGGGCTGCGCGTGAAGAAGGAGACCGTGGACGAAATCGCCGCGGCGGCCACCGTGATGCGTGAATTCGCCCGGCCAGTGCCGGTGGCCGATACCTCCAACCTGGTTGACATCGTTGGCACCGGTGGCGATGGCTCGCACACCTTCAACATCTCCACCTGCGCGATGTTCGTCGCTGCTGCTGCAGGCGCGCGCGTGGCCAAGCATGGCAACCGCAGCGTGTCGTCCAAGTCAGGCAGTGCCGATGCGCTGGAAGCGCTGGGCGCGGTGATCGAGCTGCAGCCTGACCAGGTGGCCGCGGCCATCGACCGGACCGGCATCGGCTTCATGTTCGCGCCGATCCATCACCCGTCGATGAAGGTCGTTGCGCCGGTACGCCGCGAGATGGGCGTGCGCACCATCTTCAACATCCTCGGCCCGCTGACCAACCCGGCCAGTGCACCGTCGGTACTGATGGGCGTGTTCCATCCCGATCTGGTCGGCATCCAGGCGCGCGTGCTGCGCGAACTGGGTACCGAGCGCGCGATGGTGGTCTGGGGCCGTGACAACATGGACGAGATCTCGCTGGGCGCCGGCACCCTGGTCGGCGAACTGCGCGACGGCAAGGTGCGCGAGTACGAGATCCACCCGGAAGACTTCGGCATCGCCATGTCGGCCAGCCGCAACCTGCGCGTGGACGGCCCGGAACAGTCCATCCAGATGCTGCGCGCCGTGCTCGACAACGAGCCGGGCCCGGCGCTGGACATCGTCGCGCTGAATGCCGGTGCCGCCCTGTACGTGGCTGGTGTGGCCAGCGACATCGGAGACGGCCTGGCCCGCGCCCGTGCCGCCATCGCCAATGGCAGCGCCCGCCAGCGCCTGCAGCAGTATGTGGAGACCACCCGCGCGCTGGTTGCCTGAGCGCGCGGTTCAGCCTCACCCTCTCGATGGCCGATAATGGCCGTCCTCACCGCCCCCCGCACCGACCCGAAGACGATGAGCGACATCCTGCAGACGATCCTGGCCCGCAAGGCCGAAGAAGTGGCCCAGCGCCGCGCCCAGCGCCCGCTCGAGGAGCTGCAGGCCGCCGTGGCCAGCGCCCCGCCGGTACGTGGCTTCGTGCGCGCGCTGCAGGCGGCGGTGGCCAATGGCGACCCGGCGGTGATTGCCGAGGTGAAGAAGGCCAGCCCCTCCAAGGGCGTGATCCGCCCGGATTTCCGCCCGGCCGACATCGCCGTCAGCTACGAGTTCGGCGGTGCCAGCTGCCTGTCGGTGCTGACCGACGTGGACTTCTTCCAGGGCGCCGACGCCTATCTGCAGCAGGCCCGCGAAGCCTGCACGCTGCCGGTGCTGCGCAAGGATTTCGTCATCGACGCCTACCAGGTGTACGAGGCGCGCGTGCTGGGCGCCGACTGCATCCTGCTGATCGTCGCCGCGCTGGACGATACCCAGCTGGCCACGTTGTCCGAGCTGGCGCTGTCGCTGGGCATGGACGTGCTGGTGGAAGTGCATGACATCGACGAACTGGAGCGCGCGCTGCAGGTGCCGGCGCCGATGATCGGCATCAACAACCGCAACCTGCGCACCTTCGAGGTGTCGCTGCAGACCACGCTGGACATGCAGCAGGCGGTGCCGCGTGACCGCCTGCTGGTCACCGAGAGTGGCATCCTCGGCCTGCAGGACGTCGCGCTGATGCGCGATGCCGGCATCCATGCATTCCTGGTCGGCGAGGCCTTCATGCGCGTGGAAGAGCCGGGCGAGGGCCTGCGTCAGCTATTCTTCGCGGCATGACAACGCACTATCCGACGCCGCGCGACGATGCGCCGCTGGTGGTCTTCGATTTCGACCACACCCTCTACGACGGCGATTCGGGCACCCATCTGTTCGCCTCGCTGATCAAGCGCAACCCGCTGCGCATGCTGGCCGCGCTGCTGGTCACGCCGATCGCCGGGCCGTTGGTGGCGATGCTGCCGACCCGCCGAACGGGTATTTCGGTCTACGTGTGGATTGGCAGCTTCGGCCTGCACCGTGCGCGCGATTTCAACAAGGTGATCGATTCCTACGTGCTGCGCAACGAGGCGCAGATGCGCGCCAAGCTGCTGCCGCAGGCGCTGGAGGTGTTCGCCGCGCACCGCGCCAAGGGCGACCGTGTAGTGGTCGCCACCGGCGCGCCGCCGGAACTGGCCCGCGCCATCCTGGCGTTCGTTGCCCACCAGGACGTGCCGGTGATCGGCACCGAGGTCGGCCCGCGACTGGGCGGCGTCGGCCCGACCCGCCACTGCCACAACGAAGAAAAGATGCGCATGCTGCGCGAGCGCGGCTACGGCAATATCGACATCGCCTACTCCGACAGCACCGCCGACCTGCCGTTGCTGCTGGCCGCCAAGGCGCCGGTGGTGGTGAACCCGAAGCGATCCAGGGTGGACTTCTTCCGCCGCGTGCTGCCGGCCGGCACCCGCATCCTCAACTGGGGCTGCGTGGACCGCGGCGGCGACAAGGCGTAGCCCGGGGCCGGATCCCGTCCGGGGCCTGACCCCATCGCACGATGACGGATCTGCCGGCCAGCGGCCGGCACTACCCTCCTCCGTCCCGGTAGTGCCGGCCGCTGGCCGGCAAACGCTCAGCGCCCCAGCTGCCCGTACACCGCATGGCCGATCTGGAACAGGCTGATCCCCAGCACCAGCACGCCAACGGCCACCAGCACCCAGCGCTCCTTCACCCGCTTGACCAGGATCGCCGCCACCGGCGCGGCCATCATGCCGCCGATCAGCAGGCCGGCGACGATCTGCAGGTGCTGCACGCCCATCGACAACAGGAAGGTCGCTGACACGGTCAACGTGACCACGAACTCGGCCGCGTTGACCGTACCGATGGTGGTGCGCGCCTGGCCGCCACGGGCGAGCAGGGTGGACGTGGCGATCGGTCCCCAGCCGCCACCGCCGCTGGCGTCCAGCAGGCCCGCGAAGAAGCCCAGCACCGGTACCCGGCGGATCTCGCCCTTGGGCATCCAGCGCCCCGCGGCGCGCGCCAGGATGATGATCGCCAGCACCAGCAGGTACAGGTAGATGAGGGGGCGGATGATGTCGCCGGGGATCTGGGTGAGCACGTACGCGCCCAGGGCGCCGCCCACCGCACCGGGCAGGGCCAGCCGCAGGAACAGGCGTTTATCGACATTCCCGGCGGCGAGGTGCGACACGCCCGAGGCACCGGTGGTGAACACTTCAGCGGTGTGGATGCTGGCGCTGACCTGCGCCGGTGGCAGGCCCATGCTCAGCATCACCGACGAGGACACCAGGCCGAAGGCCATGCCCAGTGCGCCGTCAACCAGCTGCGCGCCAAGGCCGATGAGGATGAACCACCAGAATTCGCTGCTCAGTTCCATGCACCGAGCCTAGCGCGCGAAGGAGTGCGGACCAAGGTCCGCACCCACCGGGTGCTCAACGGTCAACGGGTGCCGTACAGCACCACGGTCTTGCCGCGGGCATGCAGCAGGCCGTCGGTCTGCAGCTTCTTCAGCACGCGGCCGGCCATTTCGCGCGAGCAGCCGACCAGGCGCGCCAGTTCCTGGCGTGACACGCGCAGCTGGCTGCCCTGCGGATGGCTCATCGCTTCTGGTTCCTGCGCCAGATCGTGCAGTGTGCGCACGATCCGATCGGTAACATCCAGGAATGCCAGGCGACTGGCCTTGCGGCTGGTATCGAGCAGGCGCTTGGAGATCTGCTGGCCCAGCGCATACAGCAGGCGCGGGGCGTCGGCCGACAGCGGGCCGAGGAACAGCTGGTGCAGGCGCTCGTAGCTGATTTCGGCCAGTTCGCAGGCGGTACGGGTCCGCAGGATCACCTCGCGGCGGTCCGATTCGACGAACAGGCCCATTTCGCCAACGAACTCGCCGGCACCGAAGTAGCCCAGCACAAGCTCTCGATCGTCATCTTCCTCGGCCATGATTGAAACCGAGCCGCTGACAACGTAATACAGGGTTCCCGCCGGGTCACCGGGTCGGAAGACGTCGGTACGGGTGGGATATCGCCGCCGGTGGCTGTGCGCCAGGAAACGATCGATGGTGGCGATATCCAAGGCCAGTGGACTGCTAGCTAGGCGCACGGTTGACACGATAGGGGCGCTCCCTCTGCGCATGAACGGATTCACGGGGTCGATAGCGGAGCTTAACCAGCGCAATTGTTAAGGGCAAACAGTGTGCCAGAACTCTTGCGTCTTCACGTTCCCCCCGGGGGCAGTTTGCCCCATAATTCCCCCTTTCCCTTCTTACACAGGAATCGACCGCCGTGGTCAAGCCGTTGCCTCGCCTGAGGCTGCAGGGTTTCAACAACCTCACCAAGGCGCTGAGCTTCAACATCTATGACGTGTGTTACGCGCGCACCGAAGAGGAGCGTCAGCGTTACATTGAATACATCGATGAAGAGTACAACGCCGACAGGCTGACTCAAATCTTGACCGATGTCGCCGAGATCATCGGCGCCAACATCCTGAACGTGGCCCGCCAGGACTACGACCCGCAGGGTGCCTCGGTGACCATCCTGATCTCCGAAGAGCCGGTGATCGACAAGAAGCTGGCCGGCAAGGAGCTGATCTCCGACGCCGTGGTCGCGCACATGGACAAGAGCCACATCACTGTCCACACCTACCCGGAAACCCATCCGCAGGAAGGTATCGCGACGTTCCGCGCGGACATCGACGTGGCCACCTGTGGCGTCATTTCCCCGCTGAAGGCCCTGAACTACCTGATCGAGAGCCTTGAGTCGGACATCGTGATCATGGACTACCGCGTCCGTGGCTTCACCCGCGATGTGAAGGGCAAGAAGCACTTCATCGACCACAAGATCAACTCGATCCAGAACTTCCTGGCCAAGAACATCAAGTCGCGTTACGAGATGTTCGACGTCAACGTCTACCAGGAAAACATCTTCCACACGAAGATGCACCTGAAGGACTTCGACCTGGACCAGTACCTGTTCGAGGAAAAGGCCAAGAACCTGTCGTTCAAGGAACGCATGAAGATCGAAGCGCTGCTCAAGCGCGAGATCGAAGAGCTGTTCCACGGCCGCAACCTGTCCGAGTAAGCACCATGTGCGATGCCCGCAGGCATCGCCACCCAGGCGGGACGACCCGCCCCGTGGAACCAGTGCCCCCGCACGCGTTACAGTTCCACGGTGATGTACCGACCCACGGCCCGGTGTGAAAACACCGGGCCGTTTCGTTTTTTTCAAAAAAGGTAAGGAGCCCCCACCCATGCCCTGGATCTACCTGCTGCTGGCCGGCCTGTTCGAGATCGGTTTCGCCCTCGGAATGAAGTACTCCGAAGGCTTCAGCAAACCCCTGCCCACCGCTGCCACGGTGGTATCCGCGCTGATCAGCCTGTACCTGATGAGCCAGGCGATGAAGAGCATCCCGGTCGGCACGGCCTACGCGATCTGGACCGGTATCGGTGCCATGGGCGTGGCGGTGCTGGGCATCTACCTGTTCAACGACAGCGCATCGCCGGCCCGCCTGGCCTGCGTGGGCCTGATCGTGGCTGGTGTGATCGGCCTGAAGCTGGTCTCGCCGAACTGATTGATGGCCCGACCAACGGTCGGGCCCCACCGTCGGCCCCCCCCCGCACCTCCTGGTAGGCCCGCACCGTTGGTGCGGGCGACCCTTCAAATGCGGTAGGCGATGGTCTTCATCACCCTGGAGGCCAGTGCCATCACGCCCGGGATCGGGAACGGCAGGCGGCGAGCGCCGGCCTGCTCGGCGTGGTCCGCATGGCGGGCCTCGTCTTCCTTCATCACCGCGATGACCGCGCGGCTGCGCAGGTCGCCGGCCGGCAGGTCGACCAGGTGCTCGTCCAGGTGGGCCTCCACCTGGCGCTCGGTCTCGACCACGAAGCCCAGGTTCCAGCCGTCGCCGCGCAGCCCGGCCAGGGTGCCGATGGTGTAGCTGCCGGCGTACCAAAGCGGGTTGAACAGGCTCGGACGGCTGTCCAGTTCGGCCAGCCGGGTGGCGCACCAGGCCAGGTGGTCGGTTTCTTCCTGCGCCGCTTCCAGCAGGTGTTCCCGCGTGGCCGGGTCGCGCGCCACGGCGGCCTGGCCGAAGTACAGGCCCTGCGCGCAGACCTCGCCGACGTGGTTGATCCGCATCAGGCCTGCGGCATGACGCCGCTCGGCGCTGTCCATGCCGGGCTCGCCGGTGTCCGTGGCGGGGTAGGGGCGGGCCGCCGGCGGATTGCCGAACACTGTGTCCAGGGCGCGCTGCGCCTCGGTCAGCAGGTGGTCCAGCGGAGTGGTCTGGCGGAGCACGGTCATGGCAGTACGCGGTGGAGCGGAAGACCCCCCGATTCTCGCCCGGCCCCGCGCCCCTGCCAACCCGGCCCAGGGGACGGGTTGCGCTCCCGCGGCAGGATGAGTACAATCCCGCCTCTTACGCTTCACCTTTTCACAACGCGTGGCAGAGTTCCGGCGAGCCTTTCGCCGCAATGAGCCCGACCTAACCTAGAGTTCTTCATGAGCACTTTCACTGCCAAGAACGAGACCGTCCAGCGCGACTGGTACCTCGTCGACGCCGAGGGCAAGACCCTGGGCCGTCTCGCCACCGAGCTGGCCCGCCGTCTGCGTGGCAAGCACAAGCCGGTCTACACCCCGCACGTTGATACCGGCGACTACCTGGTCGTCATCAATGCAGAAAAGATTGCCGTCACCGGCAAGAAGCTGCAGGACAAGATGTATCACCGTTTCACCGGTTACATCGGCAACCTGAAGACCGAATCCCTGGCACAGGCGCTGGAGCGCCACCCGGAGCGCGTGATCGAGATCGCCGTGAAGGGCATGCTGCCGAAGGGCCCGCTGGGTCGCCAGATGTACCGCAAGCTCAAGGTCTACGCTGGCACTGAGCATCCGCACGCCGCACAGCAGCCGCAGGTTCTGGATATCTAATCATGGCTATCACTCAAAACTACGGCACTGGCCGCCGCAAGTCCTCCACCGCTCGCGTGTTCCTGCGCAAGGGTTCGGGCAACATCACCGTCAATGGCCGTCCGCTGGACGAGTTCTTCGGTCGTGAGACCGCGCGCATGATCGTGCGCCAGCCGCTCGAGCTGACCAAGAACACCGAAAGCTTCGACATCCTGGTCACCGCCGCTGGCGGCGGCACCACCGGCCAGGCCGGTGCGATCCGTCTGGGCATCGCCCGTGCTCTGGTCGAGTACGACGAAACCCTGAAGTCCGAGCTGCGCAAGGCTGGCTTCATGACCCGTGACGCCCGTGAAGTCGAGCGTAAGAAGGTCGGTCTGCACAAGGCCCGTCGCGCCACCCAGTTCTCCAAGCGCTGATTTACCGCGCCTGGTTGGGCTCCTTCGGGAGCCCGCTGGATGGAAAAGCAAAAGCCCGGCTTCGGCCGGGCTTTTGTCGTTCCGGGGTCATGGATTTCCTGGTTGCCGGCCAGCGGCCGGCACTACCCGTGGTCTCGCGTGCCGGGAGGGTGGGGTCAGGGCCTTTCCCTGCGGAAAAGGATCCGACCCTGGGGTTCTTTCTGGAGAAGAGCCCCCTTGTTGTTCAAGGGGGTGTGCCGACAGGCGCGGGGACAAGGTGGAATGCGCGACCAGATTAAAAGCAAAAGGCCAGATCTTTCGATCTGGCCTTTTGTTTTTAATTTGGCTGCCCCGGATGGATTCGAACCACCGAATGCCTGAGTCAGAGTCAGGTGCCTTACCGCTTGGCGACGGGGCAAAACGTGCAACTATTTTCTCACTTTTCACGCTGAAAAACAACTTGATTTTCAGTGTGGTGGCTATGGGTGGACTCGAACCACCGACCCCAGCATTATGAGTGCTGTGCTCTAACCGGCTGAGCTACATAGCCTTGGTGAGCCCGCTATTCTGCGGATGTGTACCGCCCCTGTCAACACTTTTGTGTCGTGCTTGTGGGCCGACAGAGGGCATGGGATAGTCCCGGCCAGTAGATTTTCTTAGGAGTCCGCATCGTGATCGATCCGGACGGCTATCGACCGAACGTCGGCATCGTGCTGATGCGGCAGGACGGCCAGGTGTTCTGGGCACGACGCGTGCGCCGGGACGGCTGGCAGTTCCCGCAGGGTGGCATGAACACCGACGAGACGCCTGTCGAGGCCATGTATCGTGAACTGCAGGAAGAGACCGGCCTGCTGCCCGAGCATGTGGAAGTGCTCGGGGCGACGCCCGGCTGGCTGCGCTACAAGCTGCCGGCGCGGGCCATCCGCCGTAATGAGCGGCAGGTCTGCATCGGCCAGAAGCAGGTCTGGTTCCTGCTGCGCCTGACCGGCGACGAATCCCACGTGAAGCTGGACCACACCGACTCGCCCGAGTTCGACCACTGGCGCTGGGTGGACTTCTGGTACCCGGTGGAGCATGTGGTGATGTTCAAGCGTGGCGTCTATGCGCGTGCGTTGCGACATCTGGCGCCGCTGGCCCGCGGGGTGGCCGGGCAGGGGGTTACCGCCATGCCCAAGAGCGCCGCCGAAGCCTGGATGCCTGGCCATACCGCCGGGCACGACCGCCCACGCAAGCGCCCTCGGACCCGCGGCTACTGGCCGAAGAAGGCCACGGGCGATGGCCCGGCCAGCTGACGGGCTGAACGGTATCGAGAATGGTTCAGGTCTCTGATTGACAACCATTCTCGTTTCCATTGGAATAGCCAACAGGCCGCTTCTGGCCTGCCAGCCCGGTTCACGCCTGTGTACGTCTGCATCTGCAACGGAGTCACCGACCACCAGATCCGCGAAGCCGCCAGCCATGGCGTCAGTACGGTGGCCGAACTGACCATGCGTACCGGCTGTGGCGCTACCTGCGGTTCCTGCCTGGACATGGCCGGCGATCTGCTGGCCAAGGCGCGTGCCACCCACGATCTGCCGCTGCCGGTATTGGGTCTGGCCCAGGTCGCCTGATCGTCTCTTGGCGGCGCGTTGACGGCGCGCTTTCGCATTCTTCACGTGCGGCCGCACAGGCCAATGCGCACGATTCGCGTTCCTTCACGGCTGCAGGCAAGGCGTTAAAGTGCCTGCGTTTTCAGCGTGCAGGAGCATCCCCATGAAGGGCGACACCAAGGTCATCGAATTCCTCAACAAGGTCCTCTACAACGAGCTGACCGCGATCAACCAGTACTTCCTGCATGCCAAGATGCTGAAGAACTGGGGCATCAAGGAACTGGCCGAACACGAGTACAAGGAATCGATCGACGAGATGAAGCATGCCGACATGCTCGCCGACCGCATCCTGTTCCTCGAAGGCCTGCCGAACTTCCAGGCGCTGGGCAAGCTGCGCATTGGTGAGAACCCGACCGAGATCCTGCAGTGCGACCTGTCGCTGGAACGCGATGGCGTGGTCACCCTGCGCGAGGCCGTGGCGTATGCCGATTCGGTCGGCGACTACGTCAGCCGCCAGCTGTTCGTGAAGATCCTTGATTCGGAAGAAGAGCACATCGACTGGCTGGAAACCCAGCTCGACCTGATCGAGCGCATCGGTGAACCGAAGTACCTGCTGAGCAAGCTGGAAGAGTGAGTCAGCCGGCCTGGCCGGCGCGATGCTGTGCCAGGTAGCCCGTCAGTGCAACGCGCGCTCGGGCGAATTCCGCAACCAGCAGCGCCACCGCTACTGCGGGGCGCTGCAGGCTGCCGCTGCGGGCTTCGTGCTCGATGCGCTGCGCGACTGACGACAGCGACAGTGCGCCCACGTTCGCGCTGGATGACTTGAGGCTGTGCGCGACGGCCTGCAGGCGAGGCTCCTCGCCGTTCTGCGCGGCCTGCTGCAGCTGCTGCACCATTGCCGGCGCATCCTCCAGGAACACCGAGACGATCTGGATGGCGCTCTCCCCGATCACTGCATGCAGTTCGTCCAGCACGTCGCGGTCCAGCACCGGCTGCGGCTTGGAGCCGACTCGGCTGTCATCGTCCTGTAGAGCCGAGCCATGCTCGGCTGATGGAGCGCGACGGCTATCGGCCGTCAGCCGGGCATGGCTCGGCTCTATCGAAGGCCGTGCAGGTGATGCGGTTTTGCCGCCGCCCCAGCGCTGCAGCAGCGCATGCAGGGTGGCGCGTGCAATCGGCTTGGACAGATAGTCGTCCATGCCGGCCTGCAGGCAGCGCTCGCGGTCACCGGCCATGGCATTGGCGGTCATCGCGATGATCGGCAGGCGCGGGCGCCCGTTTTCCACTTCCTCGGCGCGCCAGCGGCGGGTGGCGGCATAGCCGTCCAGCACCGGCATCTGGCAATCCATCAGCACCACATCCACGTCGCCTTCGCGCAGGGCAAGCAACGCCTGCTCGCCATCGGCGGCGTTGCGCACTTCGCACTGGAACACGCGCAGCAGCTGCTCGGCCACCATGCGGTTGACCGTGTTGTCCTCCACCAGCAGCACGCGCAGGTGCAGCGGCGGCAGCGTGGGCGTGGGCTGGCCCTGTCCGGCGTTGGCCAGCAGCGCGGCAGGGCGCGCATGCGCAACCGGTGCAGCCAGCAGTGCATGCAGCCCAGCGTCGTCGAAATGCGAGGGTAGCTGCCGCTGGCGTGGGCGTGGCGGAAGGGCATCGTCCTGCAGCCACAGCACCTGCAGCCCGTCGTCTTCGCCACGTTCGGCCAACGCCTGTTGCAGCGTCGCTTCACCGATGCGGCGCGCACGTGCATCGACCAGCAGCCACGCCGGTGCCGGTTGCCCCGGCCTCGGCACCGCGCGCAGGCGCTCGACCACGGCATCGAACTGCGCCAGGGCGTGCACCAGCAGTCCATGATGGGCCGCGATGCGCTCGATGCGTGCCTGCAGGATGGCATCGCTACTGAACAGCAGCAGCGCGTCTGGCGTGCGCGCCATGGCCGGCAGGTCGCCGGGCACCTTCAACAACGGGATCTCGAACCAGAACGTGGCGCCCTGGCCGGGCGTGGACAGCACGCCGATGCGCCCGTGCATCAGGTCGATGATGCGCTTGCAGATCGCCAGGCCCAGGCCGGTGCCACCGTAGATGCGGGTCGTTGAGGCATCGGCCTGGCTGAAGGACTGGAACAGGCGCGCCTGCAGTGCGTCGTCGATGCCGATGCCGGTGTCGATGATCTCGAAGCGCAGCTGGTGCTGTGCGGGACCTTCGCCCAGGCGCTGCACGCGCAGCTGTACCTGGCCGCGCGCGGTGAACTTGATCGCGTTGGCCAGCAGGTTGCTCAACACCTGGCGCAGGCGTACCGGGTCGCCACGCACCGGCAGGCGCACCGACGGGTCCAGCTGCAGCCCCAGCGACAGGCCCTTGGCGTCGGCGGCGCGCTGCATCAGCTGCACCACGCCATCGAGCAGGTCGCGCAGGTTGAAGCTGGTGATCTCCAGTTCCAGCGCCTGTGCTTCCAGCCGCGAGTAGTCGAGGATGTCGTCGACGATGCGCAGCAGCTGCTGCGAGCTGGCCGAGGCGGTGGCCAGCATCTGCCGCTGGTCCTCGCCCAGCGGGCCGCGTGCGATCAGCTCCAGCATCGGCAGGATGCCGTTGAGCGGCGTACGGATCTCGTGGCTCATCGTGGCCAGGAACTCACCCTTGGCCAGCACCGCCGCCTCGGCGGCCTGCTTGGCCTGCAGCAGCTGCTGTTCCAGCTGCCCCTGTCGTTCGGTGGTGCGGCGCAGCTGGTCACGTTCGGCGGCCAGCAGGCTGCGCTCGCGTTGCAGCTGGGCCAGTGCCCGGTTGCGCGCGCGCAGCCGCAGGCCCAACAGCAGCGCGGTGATGGAGGCCGCAGCAAGGGCAACCAGCAGCGCGACCCACATCGGCACGTCAGAGCACCGCGTTGTGGAAGTCGAAGTTCAGATCGCTGCCGGCCGACTGCACCATGTTGCCCTGGATGTAGTCGACACCGCCCACCCACATCGCGGCGGCGGCCTGCGGATCTTCGATCTGCTGGCCGATGATCTGCTGCCCGGCGGCGTGCGCCCGCTCGATTGCCCGGCGCAGCTCTTCGCGCGTGGCCGGATTGGAATGACTGCTGGAGAAGCGCGCGGCCATGCGCACGAACGACAACGGCAGCTGGGTCAGCAGCGCATCGGCTTCGCCCCCGGGTTCGAACTGGCTCAGGCAGAAGCGCACGCCGGCGCCGGCCATGCGCTGGCAGAACTGCTGTAGCGGCACGGTATGGATCAGCGCGTCGGGCAGGCGGACGTCGATCACCAGCGCGCTGCCGGGCAGGTCGCGCTGCTGCAGCGATTCCAGCAGCCAATCCGCGAACGCATCGCGTTGCAGGGTGCGCAGCGACTGCGAAACGAACAGGTTCAGTGGTTGCGTCGCGTGCCGGTAAAGGTCGAGAAGGCCCAGTGCATGGTCCATCACCTGCTGGTCGAGATCGGCGATGCGCCCGGCAGCCTCTGCGGCCGGAATCACCTGGCCTGCCGCCAGCAGCGTACCGTCGGCCTGGCGAAGGCGCAGCAGCAGCTGGTACTGCGCGGTGTTGCCGCCGGCGACGGCGACGATCGGCTGGTAGGCCAGCTCAAGCTGGCCTTCCAGCAGTGCCAGGTGTTCCTGCTCGCTGGTCACGTCGCGGTGCACGTGGCCGGCCACGCCGGCGCTGAGCAGCCGTGCCTGCAGGGTGGTGCGCTCGACTGCCTCCAGCGCGCTGTTGGCATCGTCGAAGCCCGGCGACAGCGGTGCATAGCCGACCACGCCCCGCAGATGCACCGATTCGTCATCGCGGATCACGAAGGCCCGCGCCGACAACTGCTCGCGCAGCGCAGCGGCAATGCCTTCCAGGCTGTCCTCGCTGACATTGCGCGCAAGCAGCAGGAAGCTGTTGTCGTTCAGGCGCGCCAGCAGGTGCGGGTGGCCGGCTTCTGCCAGGCGTTGCCCGGCCTGCACCATCAGGCGCTCGAAGGCGGCATAGCCATAGCGCTCGCGCAGGCCCAATGCGCTGGATATCTCGACGAACAGCACGCCGCCCTGGTCGCGGTGGGCGAGCGCGGCGTTGAGCTGCTGCAGCACGTGATGCCGCGTCGGCAGCCCGGTTTCCGGATTGCTGGTGGCCGGGGTGCCGGATACGCCGGGCAGGGTTGCGGCCTGCGCCCGCGCACGGCGGATGCGGTTGGCCACGGCGGCGATCAGGTGGCGCGGGCGGATCGGCTTGCTCAGGTAGTCGTCGGCGCCACTGTCGAGCACCTCGAACTGGCGTTCCGGGTCCGGGTCGCCGCTGAGGAACACGATGGGCAGCAGCTGCAGGCCGGGCTGCTGGCGGATCAGCGCGGTCAGCCGCATGCCGTCCAGACCGGGCAGGTGCAGGTCCATCAGGATCAGGTCGGGGCGATGTTCCTTGATCGCCTGCAGCGCACCGTCGGCATCGCTGTGCACGATCGCCTGCATGCCGGCGCCATGCAGCACGCTCTGTGCGAACAGTGCCTGGGCGCGATCATCCTCGACGATCAGCACGCGGTAGGGCGAATCGGAATGCAGCGGTGCCGGGTCATTGCCGCCGGCCTCGGCCAGCAGGGATGGGCCGGGCAGCGGCGGCGGTGCGCTGCCGATCGATGCGGGTGCGTCGGAGGCGGCCAGCGGCGGAACCGCTGCCGGCGCTGCGGCGACGGCGCTCGCCGGTTCAGCGGTCCAGCGTTGCCAATGATCGGCCGGAGGGGTTTCAGCGCGTCCCGGGCGGGCGCCCGCGGGGGATTCGTTTGCGGCCATCGGTGCTCCTGGTGTTCGCGCCCATTATGCGACAAGCCCGGCGATCAACCGGTGCCGGGCTGGCGTGGACTGTCGGGCGATGCACTGCGTGCCAGCCAGCGCACGCCCTTCCACAGGGTGCGCCAGACCAGCCACACCAGCAGCGCGCCCGCCAGGCTGCAGGCCAGCACCACGATCAGCGCGATCCACGGGTGTGCCAGGGCCAGGGCCAGACCACCGACCACCACGGTGTCCTCGGCGGCGGAGGCCACCCAGTTGCTGGCAGGCTCGGGCGAGGTATTGAGCAGGGCGCGGGTGCCTGCCTTCAGGCCGTGGCTGGCCAGCGCGACACCTGCACCGGCAGCAAGTGCGCCGGTGCCCAGCTGCCCATCCGGCGACAGCGTGGCTGCGGCAAGGAAGGCACCTGCGGGTACACGTGCCAGGGTCTGCACCAGATCCCACGCCGAGTCGACGCCGGGAATCTTGTCGGCGAAGAATTCGGTCACCGCCAGCGCCGCCGAGGTGCCCAGCACCCACCACGATTCAGTGGCCTGCAGGGCCGGTGGCAGGTCGACCCAGCCGAGCAGGCCGGCCAGGCCGACACCGAACACGGTGAGGTAGACGCGGATGCCGGCCAGCCAGGCCAGCAGGATGCCGATCACGAACAGGTGGGCTTCGGTCATGGCGATGCTCCGGCGACGGAACTGTGCAGGGGACCACACTATCGACGATGGCATGCCTGAACGCCACAGACCGTGGCTCGCCACTGCGCAGGAAACCCACCCGTCCTGTCATACACTAGCCCGTCGTTTGCCACAGGGGCCGTACCGGTGTCGCCCTCGCGATGCCCCGGAATCCACCCATGACCAACCGTCCTCCCATGCGCGTGCAGGTCCGCCTGCCCGGCGCGCCGCAACCGCCGGCCGACCGCCGCCGCCTGCTGGTGATCGGCGGCATCTGGCTGCTCAGCCTGGTGCTGGCGGTGCTCGGCGGCTGCTGGATGGCCACCCCGCGCGATGCGCAGGGCCAGCGCCTGCAGGCCGCCGAGAAGCGTGCCGAGACGCTGCAGGCGCAGCTGACCGAACTGCGCCAGAAGCAGGCCACGCTGGAAGCCTCCGACCGCATCAGCCGCGCCGCCAACACCGAGGTGCAGTCCTCGCTGGCCGAGCGCGATGAGGAAATCGCCGGCCTGCGTGCCGACGTTGCCTTCTATGAGCGCCTGGTGGGTTCGACCAGCCAGCGCAAGGGCCTGAACACCCATTCGATCGAGTTCAGCCCGGAAGCGGCCGGCACCTGGCAGTACACCGCGGTGCTGACCCAGAACCTCAACCGCGGCGCCATCAGCCAGGGGCAGATGCGCTTCACCGTGGAAGGCGTCAAGAACGGCAAGCTGGCCACGATCAGCTGGGATGATCTGCACCAGCGCAGCAAGGTACCGGGACAGGATTACTCGTTCCGGTACTTCCAGCAGCTCACCGGCAGCGTGATGCTGCCGGCTGACTTCACCCCGCAACGCGTGCGGGTGACATTGGGGAGTGGTACGGGGGGTACCACCCAGGTATTCGACTGGAAACAGGCCGGTGCGCCGGCCAGCAAAGGGGAGTAGGCAGATGTTCGGAAGCAGCAAATCCAACCGTGAAGGCCAGCTGGTGGTGGATGCCCTGATCGGCAACCAGGTGGTGATCCGCGGTGATGTGGAATTCAGTGGTGGCCTGTACGTGGAAGGCCGCATCCATGGCAAGGTGATCGCCGCCGAAGGCGCCAGTGGCGCGACCCTGACGGTCGCCGAGCATGGCGTGATCGAGGGCGAGATCCGTGCCCAGGTGGTGGTCATCAGTGGCCGCCTGGACGGCGACGTGCACGCCAGCGAGAAAGTCGAACTGACCCCGAGCGCGCGGGTCAACGGCAACGTCCATTACCAGGTGGTGGAGATGAATGCGGGCGCCCAGCTGAACGGTCGCCTGATCCATGCCAGCGCCCCGATGGCCGCCCTGCCGGCCCCGGAAGCTGATGAGGCCAATGGCGGCAAGGGTGACACCGCCGCACGCCGCAAGCTGGCCGAGGCGATGGCTTGAAAGCCATCGTCGGCATCCCCATGCTGACACCATGAGCACGCTAGTCTCCCTGCCCGGCGCCACCCCGGCCGCCGCGCCCGATTACCAGTCGCTGGAGCGCCCGCTGAACTTCACCGAGTCGGCGGCCGCCAAGGTCAAATCCCTGATCCAGGAAGAGGGCAACCCCGACCTGGCCCTGCGCGTGTACATCGAAGGTGGTGGCTGTTCGGGTTTCCAGTACGGGTTCGAGTTCGACGAGAACCGTGCCGAGGACGATCTGGCGGTACAGACCAGCGGGGTGACCCTGCTGGTCGACCCGTTGAGCCTGCAGTACCTGATGGGCGCCGAGGTGGACTACACCGAGAGCCTGACCGGTGCACAGTTCGTGATCCGCAACCCGAACGCAAAGACCACCTGCGGCTGCGGCAGCAGTTTCAGCATGTAGGCGGGGCGCGGGGCCTGCGTCCCGCGCGACAAGGTGTGTGGAGCAAGCTCCACACCCACAGACGGCTTCGGCAAAGCCCGCGGCTTGCCACCCGCATCGATTGGCGGCACGCTTGCAGGATGCCCAATACTCCTTCGCCGCTTTCCGGTTTCGCCTTCGTGGGCGAACCGCTGGAGCGCGCCGATGCCCTGCGCGAAGATGCCGATGCACTGGCGCGCCTGTGGCCGGGCGCGCACATTCTGGTGCTCGATCAGGGCGGCAGCGCCTTCACCGGCGATGACGACCAGCCGCTGGCGCTGACCGGCGCCGACATCGGCGGCGGTCCCGGCTCCGCGATCTTCCTCGGCCTGCGCGGGGAACAAGCGTGGTTCTCGGTTGAAGCCGCCAGCGTCACCGTCACCGCACCACGTCGCCTCGACCTGCGCCAGGCCGCGCTGCTGTGGTCGGTGGCTGATGCGACCGCTTTCAGCTACGCACGTGGCATGTCCTACTGGCACTCGCGCACCCGTTTCTGCGGGGTATGCGGTGGTGCCGTGGCGTTCGCCCGCGGCGGCTTCGTGGGGCGTTGCGCGCAGTGTTCCACCGAGCACTACCCGCGTGTCGACCCCGCGGTGATCGTGGCGGTTGAAAACCAGGGCCGCCTGCTGCTCGGCCGTCAGTCAAACTGGGCGCCACGTCGCTACTCGGTGCTGGCCGGCTTCGTCGAACCGGGCGAGACCTTCGAGCAGACCGTGGTACGCGAAGTCCACGAAGAGAGCAAAGTGCGGGTGACCGCTTGCCAGTATCTGGGCTCGCAGCCGTGGCCGTTCCCGGGCGCACTGATGGTCGGCTTCCGGGCGCAGGCGCAGGACGATCTGCCGACCGTGGACGGCGAGCTGGAAGACGCGCGCTGGTTCAGTGCCGACGAGGTCGGCGCGGCACTGGCGCGCGATGTGGAGGACGATGGCCAGGGCATCCGCCTGTCGCCGCCGATCTCGATTTCGCGCGGCCTGATCGAGCACTGGTACCGGCAGCAGAAGGGCTGAGAGGGGCTGGCTGGGGCGATTGCATTGCCGCCACCTGAACACGGCACGGGTTACAGTCCGGTTCACCGCTGAGGGCGCCGCTGCGACAGGTAAGGTAGCGGCGCCGAGCGTTCTGTTTCGTAGGGAGACCTGCCATGTTCACCACTCTGGCCGCCGTGCTGGTGGCACTGGCCCTGGGCCATGTTGCTCCGGCCGCTGCTGCCTCGCTGCGCCGTTTCGACGGTTTCCGGCGTTGGCTGGGCTGGCTGGATGCGCGTGGTGGCAAGGCCTGGCAGGGACCGGCCGGCGTTGCCTTGGCCCTGCTGCCGCCGCTGTTGCTGATGGCGCTGCTGGCGTGGCTGTTGCGCGGGGTGCTGTTCGGCCTGCCGTCGCTGCTGCTGGGCGTGGCGGTGCTGGCCTGGTGCTGGGGCCCGCGTGACCTGGACCGCGATATCGAGGCCATCATCGATGCCGATGATGCGGCGACGCGGCAGGCTGCAGTGCGCAACCTGCAGTCGGCCGGCGGCAGCCTGCGCGAGGACATTCCGTCACTGGTCGAGGCGACGGTGCTCAACGCACTGCGGCGCTGGTTCGCGGTGCTGTTCTGGTTCCTGTTGCTGGGCCCGGCTGGCGCGCTCGGTTACCGGCTGCTGGCGCTGATGGCGGAAAGCCCGATGCGTGCCCGCGTGCCGGTGGAGCCGCTGGCGCTGGCGCAGCGGCTGCTGGGCTGGATCGAGTGGCCGGTGGCACAGCTGATGGCGTTCTCGATGGCGCTGGTGGGCAACTTCGATACGGCGTGGAAGGCGTGGCGCCAGGCCCATGGCGAGCGCCTGACCGGCAACACCGGGTTCCTGGGTGCGGTGGCGCGGGCCAGCGTCAACGCCGAACTGCGCGAGGATGCGCACGACTACACCGAGGCGGGGCTGTTGCCGGTGTGGCAGCGGTTGCCGGACCTGCGTGATGCGATGAGCCTGGTGTGGCGGATGCTGCTGCTGTGGCTGGCGATCCTCGCCCTGCTGGTGATTGCAGGCTGGGTGACGTAGGTGTTTTGGCAGGGCTTGCAGCCCTGCACCTGCAGAGGCAACAGAGCAACAGCAACAGCAACAGCTGGATTGCTGGGGGTTGGCGGGGTGGGTCGGATGGCGGGGGACGCCGTGAATCCGTCCATGGAGGCTTGGTCGCCGCTTGCTCGTGTGCGCTGTCCTGCGCACACGGCAAGACCCGGGTTGGGCGTCCTGCCCAACCCGCCCGAGGCATGCCTCGGGCCCATGCGGCTCACACCCCCGCCATCCAACCCACCCCGCCTTTGACAGTTTTCCGCGCACGGACGTTCTCCAGAGCCGAGCCATGCTCGGCTCCGAGCGAGCGCAGCGAAGCGATCCGCTTTTGCTTTTGATCTTTTCTTTCTTTTCCGTGGTGGACGCGCACGGAAACTGTCCGTGGCCGGGCGGGTGGGCTGCGCAGGGGCGTGAGCCGCATGGATGCGGCGACCGAGCTTACATGGAAGTACTCGCAGCGACCCCTGCGCAGTCCACCCGCCCGGCCTATCCCATGACCGACAAACGCCGCCCACCACGAGGGGCTGCGCCGTTGGCTGGAAACCTAGATCGGTGCCAGTGCAGTGAACGGTGCCCACGGCAGGTTGCGCAGCAGCGCATACCCGGGCAGCACCCAGAGCCAGAACACAGGATTGGCCAGCACCCGCATCAGCGGGTCGAGCACGCGTGGGCGGATGCCGGCGATGTTCAGCAGCATCAGCAACAGGAACGGCAGGCTGATGACCAGCAGCGGGTTCATCGCCATCGCGCCGGGCAGGTCGAAGTGGACCAGGGAATACAGGCAGCGCGTGCTGCCACAGCCCGGGCAGTACAGGCCGGTCAGGGCGTACAGCGGGCAGCTCGGCAGTGGATTGCCGGCGACATACGGATTGACGTTGCGCAGCACCACCGTGGCACCCACGGCCAGGCCGGCGGAAGCCAGCAGCGGTGCCCAGCGGGCGAGTCGGGAACGAGCGGGAAGCGCGGACATGCAACAACGGATCCGGCGCAGGCGCCGGATCCGTCCAGGCGTATCAGTAGCCGCTGTTGCTCATCGCGCCCATGCCGCCGAGCACGACGAAGAACAGCACGTACAGCACGACCAGCACGGCCCAGGCAATGGCCGACCAGATGGCCCACTTCTTGGCCTTGGCGGCGGAGTCCTGGGCGCCGGCGATGTCGCCGGCGGCCAGCTTGCCGTTGACCTGTGCGGCGTAGACGATCGACACGATGCCGGCCGGCAGGCAGCAGAACAGGGTGGTCAGGATGGCCCAGACCAGGTTGTTCGGGACCTGCGGAGTAGCGGTATTCATGGGTTCAAGCTCCTTGATGGGTGGTGGTGGTGAATCATTGGTCGGAAAGAGCGCCCAGTACGGCCAAGCCGCCGAACAGCCCGAGCCACAACAGCAACAGGACCGGCAGGGCCACGGCCGAAGCCACTGCCCACCAGCCCGCCTTGCGCGACGCGCTGTAGGCCCCCGGCAGATCGCCAGCCGCGCGGCGGCCATCGACCTGGGAGGCATAGACGATCGACACCACGCCCAACGGCAGGCAGCAGAACAGCGTCGTCAGGATCGCCCAGACCAGATGGTTGGGGATGTAGACCGGACGGCTGAGCGGTGGTGGTTGATTCAAAGCGAGACTCCATTCCTTGGTGGCCGGCCTTGGTGAATCGGCCGAACCTCCCCCCTGTGGGTGCGTAATCTACCGCAACCGGCGTTGCATGTATGCGTTTACACGCACGGCATGTCGTGTTCGCCACTGGACGGTGGCGTATGCGGGGGAGGTTGCCGGGCCTGCCTGTCAGTCCGATTCTGTCAGGCGTGATCGCCGCGCAGGGCCCGCACCTGGGCTTCCAGCGCCTGGGCGTTGGTGGTGTGGCCGTCCATGGACGGTGCCGCCACCACCTCGACGGTGGCTCGGAAACGGCGCGGCACCCGCATGCGGCCGAGGCGGCTGTCGCGCCGGCTCCACATGCTCGACCACATGCCGCGCAGGGCCATCGGCACCACCGGCACCGGCCGCCGTTCGAGGATCTTCTCGACGCCGGACTTGAACGGGGCGATTGCACCATCCCTGGTCAGTGCGCCTTCCGGGAAGATGCAGACCAGCTCGCCTTCGGCCAACGCGGCGTCGATGTCATCGAACGCGCGCTGCATCAGCGCCGGGTCTTCGCGCGCACCGGCGATCGGGATCGCCTTGGCGGTACGGAAGATCCAGCGCATCACCGGGATGTTGAAGATCCTGTAGTACATGACGAAGCGCACCGGACGCGGAATCGTCGCCGACAGGATCAGTGCGTCCATGTAGCTGACATGGTTGCAGACCAGCAGCGCGGCACCTTCGTCGGGCACGTTGGCTTCGATGCCGTGCGGGCGCAGCCGGTACAGGGTGCGCACCATCAGCCAGCTGAGGAAGCGCATCAGGAATTCGGGGACGATGGTGAAGATGTAGATCGCCACCAGCGCGTTGGCGATGGCCAGCGCCAGGAACTGCTGCGGGATGGTCCAGTGCAGCAGCTTGTGCGCGGCCAGCGACAACAAGGCTGCGCCGACGATGAAGCCGGAATTCTGGATGTTCAGCGCCGCGAACACGCGCGACATCTGCGCCTTCGGCGTGCGGCTCTGGATCAGCGCGAACAATGGCACCACGAAGATACCGGTGAACAGGCCGATGCCGATCAGGTCGATGACGATGCGGATGCTGCCCGGCTGCTGCAGGAAGGTGCCGATGGTCAACCCGTGCACCGTCGCCTCGCCGCTGCGCGCGAAGTACAGGTCGAGCAGGAACGCGGTCATGCCGAACGCGCCCAACGGCACCAGACCGATTTCCACCGTGCGCGCCGACAGCTTCTCGCACAGCAGCGAGCCAACGCCGGTGCCGACCGAGAACAGGGCCAAGGCGAACAGATACAGTTTGGGTTCGCCGCCGAGGTTGGCCAACGCGTAGTTGGGCAGCTGCGAGGTCAGCACGGTGCCGACGAACCAGAACCAGGACACCCCGAGGATGGCGTTGCGCACCGCCTTCTGCTGCCGTGCCATGCGCAGCACGACCCGCGACTCCGGCAGGGGGTTCCAGTTGATCTTCAGGTTCGGATCGCCGGCGTCGACCTTGGGGATCAGGCGCGCGGCGATGTTGCCGCAGATGGCTAGAACGATCACCGCTGTGGCGGCCACGATCGGGCCGTGGCTCCCCGCAAGCAGGAACACCGAGCCGCCGATGATCATGCCGGACAGGATCGAGATCGAAGTACCCATCTCGACCAGGCCGTTGCCGCCAGTCAGTTCCTCGGGTTTCAGCACCGAGGGCAGTACCGAGTACTTCACCGGGCCGAACAGGGTCGACTGCATGCCGGTACAGAACAGCGCGACCAGCAGGAACGGCAGGTTCTCGGTAACGAAACCGACAGCCGCCATCGACATGATCACGATCTCCATGGTGGTGGTGATCACGATCAGCCGCGATTTTTCCAGTTTGTCGGCGATCTGCCCGGCCAGCGCCGAGAACAGGAAGTACGGGAGGATGAAGATGGCTGGCGCCAGCGTGGTGTAAAGCGAACGCTGCTCCTCCGAAACGCCCAGATAAAACAACAGGCCGATGATCGCCTGCCGGTACACGTTGTCGTTGAACGCACCCAGCGCCTGGACGACGAAGAACGGCAGGAAACGGCGCTGGCGCAGCAGGGCGAACTGGTTGTGACCGGACATGGAACCTCCTTGACCGGCGCAGCCTAGCATTCCTGCCTATCCGCTGTGGGTGCGGACCTGTGGGTGCGGACCGTTGGTCCGCACACCTGTCGATGGTCTCAGACGATATCGTCGACCACGCCGCCATCCACGCGCAGTGCTGCACCGGAGGTGGCCGAAGCCTGCGGCGAGGCCAGGTACACCACCATGTTGGCTACTTCCTCGACCGTGGCGGTGCGCTGGATCACCGAAGACGGCCGGTGTGCCATCACGAACTCGCGGCCGATCTGCTCCAGTGGCTTGCCGCTGCGCTGGCGTTCATCTTCGAACATCGCCGCGAAACCGTCGGACAGGGTCGGGCCGGGCAACACCGCGTTGACGGTGACGCCACTGCCGGCCACGCGCTTGGCCAGGCCGCGCGACAGCGACAGCTGCGCGGTCTTGCTGACACCGTAATGGATCATGTCGGCGGGAATGTTGCGTGCCGATTCGGAGGAGATGAACAGCACGCGGCCCCAGCCGGCGTCGACCATCGCCGGCAGCAGTGCCCGCGACAGACGCACGCCAGACATCACGTTGGTCTGCCAGTAGCGCTCCCAGGTGGCGTCTTCGGTCTCGAAGAAGTCCTCGGGGCCGAAAATGCCGGCGTTGTTGACCAGGATGTCGACCTTGGGCAGGCCGGCCAGCAGCACATCGACACCGGCTGCATCGGAAAGGTCGGCGGCGACGCCGATCACCTCGGCACCCGGAACGGCGGCGAGCAGGCGCTGGCGGGCGCGTTCGACACTGTCGGTGCTGCGGCCGTTGAGAATGACCCGCGCACCCGCCGCGGCAAGACCCTGGGCGATCGCCAGGCCGATGCCGGCGGTGGAAGCGGTAACGAGCGCGGTGCGGCCGGCGAGTTCGATCTTCATGGGGGGAGTCCAGGAGCAGGGGATCACCCAGTATCCGCGCAGGAACGTGATCGGGATGCAGCGCCAGGCGCAACACACGGTTGCACACGGTGCAGTCCATCCACGCCATGCGTGGATGGACTGCGGGTCGCGCCAGGCCCTGCCCGGCGCCGGCCTTCAGGTGAGCGTGCGCACGGCCTCATTCGCCGCCGCCCGCACCTTCGGCAGCATCCGCAGCACCAGCGCCATCTGCGTGCGGATCAACTGCAGCTTCGCCGGCATCGCCTCGTCGATCTGCTCCAGCTCGGCCGCCACCGCGCGGTCGGCGTCGTTGTCGTCCTCGCTGACCGGCCGCCGTGCGGTCAGGGCCGAGGCCAGCTGCTGCAGCGCTTTCCGCACGCGGTCACCGGCGGCCAAGGCCAGCGGATCGCCGGCGTAGCTGTCCACCTGGTCGCGGTGTGCACCCAGCGCCGACAAGTGCCCAAGCAGCGTGTTGGAGAGCGCCAGGAAGTGGAAGCCGGCATCCAGGTTGCGGCGCACGTGACCGGGTTCGCGCAGCATGTTCGACAGCGCGGTGGACAGCGCGGCGTCGGCGTTGTGCATGTCGCGGCGGGCGATGCGGTAGGCCAGGTCATCGCGCATGCCGCTGCGGTACTGGCCCAGCACCGAATCCAGGTAGCGCGCGGCGGTATCGAGCACCCGCGCCAGCACAAGGTGCAGCTGGCGGCCCTGCCAGTCGGGCAGGATCAGGAACGCGGCGGCAGCGGCAATCGCGCAGCCCAGCAGCGTGTCGACCATGCGCGGCACGATCAGCACGAAGCCATCGCCGATCAGGTTGAAGCAGGTCAGGGCCATCACCGTGATCGCCGCCGATGCCACCAGGTAGCGGTCGGTGCGGGTGAAGAAGAACAGCAGCGCCGACAGCAGCGCGATCAGCAGTTGCACGTGCAGTTGCGGGAACAACTGCAGCAGCGCCCAGGTGAGCACGAGGCCGGCCACGGTGCCGACGATGCGCTGCGCCAGGCGCTGCCGGGTCGCACCGAAGTTGGGCCGGCACACGAACACGATGGTCAGCAGCACCCACGAGCCGTTCTGCGCATTGAACAGACGGATCGCGGCGAAACCGGCGATCAGCGCCAATGCCATGCGCAGGCCGTGGCGGAACAGGACCGAGCCGGGCGTGAGCTGCTGGCGCACGCGCACGCCCATCTCGCGCAGGGTATGCGGGTTGCTGTCGCGCAGGCGCGTATCGACATTGTCGAGACTGGCCTCGGAGCGTTCGGCGTCCAGCAGGCGGCGTTCGATGCTGCGCAGGTTGTGCACCAGCAGGTCCAGCGAACCCAGCAGTCGCTGCCACTGCGGGCGCTGCTGGTCGCGCAGGTAGGCCAGCGCATCGGCCAGGTCGCGCCCGGCCTGCTGGTTGGTTTCGCCATACACGAACGGGCGGCGCAGGCGGATCGCCTCGCCCAGGCGCGCGCAGGCCTGGCCCTGAAGATCGAGCAGGCGCTGGCAGCGGTACAGCACGTCGCTGTGGAAGAACGCATCGACCAGGGCGCCGTACGGGTAGTGCGAGGAACTGGCGCGCTCGTGGAAATCCTGTGCCATGTAATAGAGGCGCAGGTACAGGCCGGAGTTCACGCCCGGCCGCCCGGAACGGCCGAAGCGGGCGAGAATCGCGGTCTTGGCCTCGTTCAACGCGCCGACCACGCGCCGGTTCTGCTCGGCCAGGTCGAGCTGGCGGCGTCGCAGGTCGGCCTCACGTACCGGTTCGAACAGGGCGGCCTTCAGCTGCAGGTAGCGGCCCAGCTCGATGTAAAGCCGCGCCACGCGCTCGCGCACCGGTCGGTTGGCGAACAGTGCGGTCCACAGGATCGACAGCAGTCCGTACCAGACGGCGCCCGCCAGCAGGTGGCTGACCGCTTGCAGCGCGGTATGCAGGTCGCTGGCACCGTGCTGCTCCAGCCCGATCATGGTGTAGATCGCCAGCGTTACCGTGGCCTGGGCGATGGATGCGTAGCGCTCGCCGAGCGCGCCCAGCAGGGTCAGGCCGAAGGTGGACAGTGCCAGCGCGCCGATGAAGATCCACGGCCAGGGGAACAGCCAGATCACCGACGCCGCAGCGATGCAGAAACACAGCAGCGACAGCGCCACCGCCTTGGTCCGGCCCCACCAGTTGTCGTCGGTCTCGGCGATGGCGCTGGCGATGATGCCGAGGAAAACGCCGGGCAGGGCGGTCAGCGCATCCAGCTGCCAGCACACGGCAAGCGCTGCGGTCAGGGCGATGAACACGCGCAGGCCGTAACTGGCCTTCTCGTGGGCCCACAGGCGGCTGAGGCGGGATTGGCGGGCGGGCATGCAGGCTCGGCGGAAGGATCTCCCACCATTATTGCGGGGTGCGCGTGAAATATGGAGGGCGGACCACCGCGGTAGTGCCGGCCGCTGGCCGGCAGATTTGCCGTACCGAGAAAGCCGGCCAGCGGCCGGCTCTACCCTTGGATCCACGCCATGCGTGGATGGGCCGTTCTACGCACGCTGCGCGCGCTTGAGCAGCTTCGCTTCGCGCTTGCGTGCGCGACGTGCCCGCCAGCGTTCGGCCAGGCACGAGAAGATCACGTACAGCGCCGGCGTGCTGAGCAGGGTCAGGCTCTGCGAGAACAGCAGGCCGCCGATCATCGCGATGCCCAGCGGGCGGCGCAGTTCGGAGCCTTCGCCCAGGCCGATCGCCAGCGGCACCGCCGCCAGGATCGCCACCATCGTGGTCATCATGATCGGGCGGAAGCGCACGATGCTGGCCTCGCGCGCGGCATCGCGCGGTGCCAGGCCATGCTCGCGCTGCGCCACCAGCGCGAAGTCGATCATCATGATCGCGTTCTTCTTGACGATGCCGATCAACAGCACCAGCGCGATCATCGAGATCACCGACAACTCGGTGTTGGTGCCGAACAACGCGAGCAGTGCACCCACGCCCGCCGCCGGCAGCGTGGACAGGATGGTGACCGGATGGATCAGGCTCTCGTAGAGCATGCCCAGCACCAGGTACACGGTCAGGATCGCGGCGAACACCAGGATCAGCATGTCGCTGGGGTCGGAGTTGAAGCCGAAGCCCGCATCATCGGCCAGGCGGATGTCACCAGGCATGCGCATGCCGGCCACGGTCGCGTCGATGATCGCCTTGGCCTCACCCATGCTCACGTTCGGAGCCAGGTTGTAGCTGAGGTCCATCGTCGTGTACTGGTTCTCGTGGGTGATCTGCGACGGGGCCAGGCCGGGCATCTGCGTGGCCACCGCGGTGATCGGCACCATGTCGCCGTTGCGCGCACGCACGTACACCTCGTCCAGCGCGGCGGGGGTGGCGGTCTGCGAGGGCAGGGCGTTGACCACCACGCTGTACTGGTTGATGTCCGAATAGATGGTGGAGATCTGGCGCTGGCCGAACGCACCGTACAGCGCACCGTCGATGGCACCCACGGTGATGCCCAGGCGTGCGGCCTTGGCGCGGTCGATCTGGATGTTCTGGCGCAGGCCGGCGTTGTCCACGTCGGTACCGACATCGCGCAGCTTGGGGTTCTTCTTCAGCTCCGCCTGCAGCTTGGGCAGCCATTCCTGCAGCGATGCCAGGTCGTTGCCCTGCAGCGAGATGCGGTACTGCGCGCCCTGGCTGGAACCGCCGCCATCGTTGCTGGGCAGATCCTGGATCGCGCGCAGGCGCAGCTGCAGGTCGGGGTAGCGGTCGGCCTTGGCACTCAGCCGTGCGAGTGCGTGCGCCGTGGTCTCGCGACGGCCATCGCTGCGCGATTTCAGCTCGATGTTGAACTGTGCGCTGGAGCCCTGGCGGCCGCTGCCCAGGCGCACGCCCACGGTCTTCACCGCAGGGTCGGCCATCAGCATGTCGGTGATGCGGCGCTGGCGGGCGACCATGTCCTCGAAGGACACCGTGGCGCTGGAATTGGCGCGGCCCCAGATCAGGCCGGTGTCCTGCGGCGGGAACGCGCCCTTTTTCACCGCGCCGAACAGGAAGACGGTGGCGCCGATCAGGATCAGCGGGGTCAGCGACAGCAGCAGCGCGTGGCGCAGCGAGAAGTCGAGGAACACGGTGTAGACGCGAAGCATGCGCTCATGGCCGGCATCCAGCCAGCGGCCGAAGCGCGACGGCGGCGCGCTGTGGTCGTGCGCGCTGAGGAACCGGCTGCACAGCGCCGGAGTCAGCGTCAGCGAGACGATCATCGAGACCACGATGGCCGCCACCAGGGTGACGGTGAATTCGCGGAAGAACGCACCCATCATGCCGCTGGCGAACAGGAGCGGGATGAACACCGCCACCAGCGAGGCGGTGATCGAGACGATGGTAAAGCCGATCTCGCGCGCGCCGGTGAGCGCCGCCTGCATCCGCGGCATGCCTTCGTCGAGGTGGCGCATGATGTTCTCGATCACCACGATCGCATCGTCGACCACGAAGCCGATGGCGATCACCAGCGCCAGCAGGCTCAGGTTGTTCAGGGTGAAGCCCATCACGTACATCACCAGCGCGGCACCGGCCAGCGACAGCGGCACGGTCACCGCAGCGATCAGCGTGGGTGCCAGCCGGCGCAGGAACAGCGCCATGGTCAGCACCACCATCGCCAGGCTGATCAGCAGGGTGATCTGCACTTCATGCAGCGACGAGCGGATGGTCGGCGTACGGTCGAAGTACGGCGTCATCGTGGTGCCGGGCTGCAGGTAATCGCGCAGGGTCGGGATCTGCGCCTTGACCCGGTCCACGGTCTCCACGATGTTGGCGCCGGCACGGGTGAACACGTACATCACCACCGCCGGTTTGTGGTCGAACCACGCGGCCTGGTAGGCATCCTGCTGGCCGTCGTAGACGTTGGCGATGTCCTTCAGGCGGATCACCCGGCCATCGCCCTGGGTCTTGACCACCAGGTCGGCGAAGTCGGCGGCACGCGCCACCGAGTCGTTGGCGATGATCGCGGTAGTGGTGTTGCCGTCGCTGAGGAAGCCGGTGGGCGAGGTCACGTTGGCCGCGCGCACGGCGTTGCGCAGGTCATCGGCGGTCAGGCCGAGCGCGTTCATCAGGCGCAGGTTGACGTCCACACGCACCGCCGGCGTCGAAGCGCCAGCGATGTCGACCGAAGCAACGCCGCTGATCTGGCGGATGCGCTGGGCCAGCAGCGAGTCGGCGACGTTGTACAGCTCGTCGGCCGACTGCGTCTGCGAGGTCAGCGCGATGGCGATGACCGGGTCGTCGTTCGGATTCGCCTTCTGGTACATCGGCGAGCCCATGCCCGAAGGCAGGTCGGCCTGCGCCGAGTTGATCGCGGTCTGCACGTCCAGCGCGGCCGAATCGATGTTGTGGCCGCTCTGGAAGATCATGAACACCAGCGAGCTGCCTTCCGAGCTCGACGAGCGCATGCGGTCGATGCCCGGCAGCTGGCCGAGGTGGCGCTCCAGCGGCGCGGTGACTGTCGAGGCCATGGTCGCCGCATCCGCGCCGGACTGGCTGGCGTGCACGAAGATCACCGGGATCTCGATGTTCGGCAGTGCCGATACGCCCAGGCGCAGGTAGCAGATCAGGCCGACCATGAACAGGCCGATGGCCAGCAGCGCGGTGCCGATCGGGCGGCGGATGAAGGGGCCGGACAGGTTCATCGTGCGGCCCACCGCAGCAGCGGGGCGTGGATCATGCCTGCGGCTCCTGCAGCGAACCGTTGCGCAGTGCGCGCTGCTCGCGGCGGCGCGCCAGCCATTCGGAGAAGCGTTCCATGTACAGGTAGATCACCGGCGTCGTGTACAGCGTGACCAGCTGCGACAGCAGCAGGCCGCCGACGATGGCGATGCCCAGCGGGCGGCGCAGCTCCGAGCCGATGCCGGTGCCCAGCGCCAGCGGCAGTGCGCCGAGCATTGCCGCGGCGGTGGTCATCATGATCGGACGGAAGCGCAGCAGGCAGGCGCGGCGGATCGCTTCATGCGCGTTGGCACCGGCGCGACGCGCCTCGATCGCGAAGTCCACCATCATGATGCCGTTCTTCTTGACGATGCCGATCAGCAGCACGATGCCGACGATGCCGTCCACCGACAGGCTCAGCCCGCACAGCATCAGCGCCAGCAGCGCGCCGACGCCGGCCGGTGGCAGCGTGGAGATGATCGTGATCGGGTGGATGTAGCTCTCGTAGAGCACGCCGAGCACGATGTAGATCACCACCAGCGAGGCCAGCAGCAGCCACACCACATCGGTCTGGCTGCCGGTGAATTCGGCGGCCTTGCCGATGAACTCGGCATGCAGGTGTGCCGGCATGTCCAGGCTGTCCTTGGTCTCCTGGATCGCACGCACCGCTTCGGACAGCGAATAGCCCGGCGCCACGTTGAACGAGACCGTCACCGCCGGCAGCTGCTGCTGGTGGCTGACCACCAGCGGCGCACTGCTGACCTTGCCTTCGGCCAGCGCCGACAGCGGGATGATGTTGCCGGCGCCGACCGTGATGCCGGTGTTCTGCGCGCCGATGCCGGTGGCGGTGGACGAGTTGGACGAGGTGACCTGGCCGAAGCTGGTGGCATTGGTGCCGGTCAGCGCGCCGGCGCCGTTGGAAGCCACGGCCAGCTGTTCCATCAGCGCGGTGCTGGTGCGGAACTCCGGCGCCACTTCCAGCACAACCCGATACTGGTTGAGTTCGGTGAAGATGGTCGAGATCTGGCGCTGGCCGAAGGCATCGTAGAGCGTGTCGTCGATGGTCTGCATCGGCACGCCCAGCACACTGGCCTTGTCGCGGTCGATGTTCAGTTCAAGCGCGCGGCCCTGGTTGGACAGGTTGTTGTCCACGTCGGCCAGTTCCGGGCGCTTGCGCAGCGCTTCGGTCAGGCGCGTGGCCTGCGTGGCCACCGTTGCCGAATCCACGTCCGACAGCGAGTACTGGTACTCGGTGGCGGCCACGCGGGTGTCCAGGGTCACGTCCTGCACCGGCTTCAGGTACAGCGCCACGCCCGGGATTCCGGCCACCGCCTTCTGCAGGCGCGGCAGGATCTCATCCAGGCCATCACGCTGGCTGCGCTCCTTCAGCACGATCGACAGCTGGCCCTGGTTGAGCGTGGGGTTCATGCTGCCGGCACCGATGAATGCCGACACGCCGGTCACGTCCGGATCCTGGCGCAGGGCTTCGGCGACCTGCCTGGTGCGCTGTTCCATCTGCGGGAAAGCGATGTTCTGGTCGGCCTGCACCACGCCGGTGATCAGGCCGGTGTCCTGCTCGGGCAGCAGCCCCTTGGGAATCAACACGTACAGCAGCACGGTCAATACCAGCGCGCCACCGGCCACGGCCAGGGTCAGGCGCTGGTGGCCCAGCACCCAGTCCAGGCTGTGCTCGTACAGGCCGACGGTGCGCGTCCACAGGTTCTGTTTGCCGGCCGCCGCTGCGCGCTCATGCGCATCCTCGCCCTCGGGCAGGGCATCGGGCTTGAGCAGGTAGGCGCACATCATCGGGGTCAGCGTCAGCGAGATCAGCATCGACAGCACCACGGCGATGCTCAGCACCCAGGCGAACTCGTGGAACAGGCGGCCGGTGACGCCAGGCATCAGCAGCAGCGGCAGGAACACCGCCACCAGCGAGACCGTCAGCGACAGCACGGTGAAGCCGATCTGGCGTGCGCCGATCTCGGCCGCTTCCTTGCCACTCTTGCCCTGCTCGATGTAACGCACGATGTTCTCGATCATCACGATCGCATCGTCGACCACGAAGCCGGTAGCCACCACCAGCGCCATCAGCGACAGGTTGTCCAGCGACATGCCGGCAAAGGCCATCACAGCGAAGGTGCCGGCCAGCGACAGCGGCACCGCCACCGAGGGGATGATGGTGGCCCACAGCCGGCGCAGGAACACGAAGATCACCGCCACCACCAGGCCGATGGTGAGGATCAGGGTGAACTGCACTTCATGCACCGAGGCGCGGATGGTCTCGGTGCGGTCGTTGAAGATCTCCAGGTGCACGTCGGCCGGCAGCACGCCCTGCAGCTGGGGCAGGATCGCGCGGATGCGCTCGACGGTCTGCACGATGTTGGCGCCCGGCTGGCGACGCACTTCCAGCAGCACCGCCGGCTTGCCATCGGCCCAGGCCGCCAGCTGGTCGTTCTCCACGCCGTCGACCACCTCGGCCACGTCGGACAGCCGCACCGGGCGGCCGTTCTTGTAGCTGATGATGGTGTCGCGGTACTCGGCGGCGCTGGCCAGCTGGTCGTTGGTGCCGATGCTGTAGGACTGGGTCTTGCCGTTCAACGAGCCTTTGGGCGCATTGACGTTGGCCTGGGTGAGCGCGCTGCGCAGCTGTTCCAGGGTCAGGCCCATGTTCGACAGCTGCGCCGGATTGACCTGGATGCGCACGGCCGGGCGCACGTTGCCGGCAATCGAGACCAGGC
The DNA here is from genome assembly GCF_030913325.1 of Stenotrophomonas sp. a6. NCBI lineage: Bacteria > Pseudomonadati > Pseudomonadota > Gammaproteobacteria > Lysobacterales > Lysobacteraceae > Stenotrophomonas > Stenotrophomonas sp. a6. The sequence continues at coordinate 4,040,330 of NZ_CP133161.1, read as the reverse complement.
CGACGCCCTGCACCTGCGACAGGCGCTGGGCCAGGATCGAGTCGGCGTAATTGTTGACGTCGCGCAGCGGGCGCGTGTCAGAGGTCAGTTTCAGGGTGACGATGGCCGCGTCGGCCGGGTTCACCCGGTTGTAGACCGGCTGGTAGGGCAGCGACGAGGGCAGGGTGGCCTGGCGGATCGCCGCCTGCACGTCCTGCGCGGCGATGTCGATGTCGCGGTCCATCGAGAACTGCAGGATGATCGTGGACAAGCCAGCCGACGAGTCGGAGGTCATCAGCTCCAGCCCGGAGATCTGCCCGAACTGGCGCTCCAGTGGCGTGGTGACCAGCGAGGCCATGGTGGTTGCGTTTGCGCCGGGGTACTGGGTGGTGACCACCAGGCTGGGCGCATCGATTTCCGGCAGCGCCGACACCGGCAGCTTGCGGTAACCGAGGATGCCCAGCAGCAACAGGCCCGCCATCAACAGCGAGGTAGCGATCGGGCGGCGGATGAAGATCGTCGAAAAGCCCACGGACTGATCCTTGCTGGCACTTCAATGTCGGCGCCGGCGGGTCCGCCGGCGCGAGGGAGAACCGTGGCCTGCGCTCAGCGCGGACCGCCACCGCGACGGCCACCGCCGCCACCGTTCTTCTGTTCGGCCGCCTTCAGCTCGGCCTCGGTCGGTGCGGCCGGGGTTTCGCCCGGCTTCAGCGCGGTGACCTTGCTGCCCGGCTTCAGGCGGAACTGGCCTTCACTGACCACCCGCTCGCCGCCCTTCAGGCCTTCGGCGATCTGCACCTGGCTGTCGCCCACTTCCACGCCGCTCCGCACGGTCTGCATCTTCACCGTGTTGTCGCCCTGCACGACGTAGACGTACTCGCCATCCGGCCCACGCAGCACGGCCTGGGTCGGAATGACCACGCCGCCGGCAATCGTGCGCAGCTGCATGCGCACGTTGACGAACTGGCCCGGCCACAGGCCGTTGTCGGTGTTGTCGAACAGCGCGCGCGCCTTGAAGGTGCCGCTGTCGGCACTGATCAGGTTGTCGACCACGTCCAGCTTGCCGTCGCCGGACAGCACGTGCGAGTCGGCGCGGTCCAGTGCCGCCACCGGCACCGCGCCGGCGGCCTGCGCCTGGCGCACGTCGCCGAGCTGGCGTTCGGGCAGGTTGAACAGGACGTGGATCGGGTGGATCTGGGTCAGGGTGACCAGCGCGGTGCCCGCGTTGACCACGTTGCCCGCGTCGACCGCGCGGATGCCGGCGATGCCGGTGATCGGTGCGGTGACCCTGGTGTACTGCAGCTGCACCTGTGCCGAGCGCATGCTGGCTTCGTTCGCCGCGACTGCGCTTTCGTACTGTGCCACTTGGTTTCGCTGTGTATCCAGATCGGTCTTGGCGACGAACTGGCGGTACTCCGGCGCATTGGAGCGCTGGTAGTTGGAGCGCGCGGTGGCCAGCAGCGCCTCGTTCTGGCGCTTGGCTGCCGCGGCCTGGTCGTAGCTGGCCTGGGCGGTGCGTGGATCGATCACTGCCAGCACGTCGCCCTTCTTCACTTCCTGGCCTTCGCGGAAGTTCAGGCTCATCAGCTGGCCACCGACCTGCGGGCTGACGGTGACGGTGTTCATTGCCGTCACGGTACCCAGTGCGCTGGCATACACCGGTACGTCCTGGTGCGTGGCCTCGACCACGGTCACCGGCACCGGGCCGGCATCCGGGTCTTCGCCACCCTGGCGCGCTCCCGCTGCCGGCTTTCCAGCCTTGTCCTTGCCCCCGCCGATGACGCGCAGGCCGACCACGGCCAGCACCAGAACCGCCACGACCAGCAGCACGATCTTCCAAACACGTGACATTACGAGGACTCCAAGAGGGCTGGACGGGGCGCGGCCCCGGTTGGCAATGCGCAAAGCATACCTGTGCCACATCACGTTTCCTGCATGACGGATGGGACGGGCGCTAAGACCGGATCCGGCCGCGGAGGTTCCCGTGGCGGCGGTGTTGCCCTACATTCAGCTGGACCCCTCTTGCTGTGGAGATTGCGATGCGCCGTTCGCTGCTGCTGTCCGCCCTGCTGCTGGCCCTGCCGGCCGTTGCCCACGCCCAGGACGGGCAACGCCCCGAAGTGACCGCCGCTGCCCAGCGCCTGCAGGCCAAGGTGGTTGAATGGCGCCGCGACTTCCATCAGCACCCGGAACTGTCCAACCGCGAGGCGCGCACCTCGGCCGAGGTCGCCAAGCGCCTGCGTGCGATGGGCTTGAAGCCGAAGACTGGCATCGCCCACCACGGCGTGGTGGCGATCATCGAAGGCGGCAAGCCCGGCCCGAAGATCGCGCTGCGTGCGGACATGGACGCGCTGCCGGTAACCGAACAGACCGGGCTGCCGTTCGCCTCCAAGGCCACCGACCAGTACCGCGGCCAGACCGTGGGCGTGATGCATGCCTGCGGCCATGACGCGCACACCGCCACCCTGCTGGGCGTGGCCGAAGCGCTGGTGTCGATGAAGAAGGACCTGCCGGGCCAGGTGATGCTGATCTTCCAGCCGGCCGAGGAAGGCGCACCGCCGCCGGAAGAGGGCGGTGCCGCGCTGATGCTGAAGGAAGGCCTGTTCGCCGACTTCAAGCCGGAGGCGGTGTTTGGCCTGCATGTGTTCTCCAGCGTGCAGGCCGGCCAGATCGCGGTTCGCGGTGGCCCATTGATGGCCGCCTCGGATCGTTTCGGGATCAAGGTGATCGGTCGCCAGACGCACGGCTCCGCACCGTGGAACGGTGTCGACCCGATCGTGGCCACGGCCGATCTGGTCGGTACCGCGCAGACCATCGTCAGCCGCCGCGCCAACCTGTCCAAGCAACCGGCGGTGCTGACCTTCGGTGCGATCAACGGCGGCATCCGCTACAACATCATTCCGGACGAGGTGGAGATGGTCGGCACCATCCGCACCTTCGACGAGGGCATGCGCCAGCAGATCTTCGCCGACCTGCGCAACGTCGCCGAGCACACCGCCGCCGCGCACGGTGCGAAGGCGGTGACCGACATCTACGAATCGGAAGGCAACCCGGCCACGGTGAACGACCCGGTGCTGACCGCGAAGATGCTGCCGAGCCTGCAGGCGGTGGTGGGCAAGGACAACGTGTACGAGCCACCGCTGCAGATGGGCGCGGAGGATTTCTCGCTGTACGCGAAGGACGTGCCGGGGATGTTCTTCTTCGTCGGTTCCACCAGCGTGGGCATCGACCCGGCGACGGCGCCGGCGAACCACTCCCCGAAGTTCCTGCTGGATGAGAAGGCGCTGGATGTCGGACTGCGCGCGCTGCTGCAGGTGAGCCTGGATTACCTGCACGGTGCCGGCACTCCGGCGGGGTGAGGGTTTCCGGCAGGGCTTGCAGCCCTGCACCCGCTTGGATCAACGGCAACGTCAACGTCAAAAGCGGGCATTCCGTGGGATGGCGGGGTGGGTCCGGTTGAGGGGGACGCCGTAAACCCGTCCATGGGGGCTTGGCCGCGGCATCCATGCCGCGGACACCCCCTCAACCGGACCCACCCCGCCTTCGACAGTTTCCCGCGGCTGTTGGTGCCCGCTGCTGTTGGTGGGTGCCGACCGTTGGTCGGCACGGCAGGCGTCATGAATGTCTGAAGGATCGGCTTCTGATTTTGATTTTCCTGATCTTTCCCGTGGTGGTGGTGGCGCGCAAGGAACTGTCAGGGGCCGGGTGGGTGGGCGGGGCGGGGGTGTCCGCGGCATGGATGCCGCGGCCAAGCCCCCAAGGACGGGTTTACGGCGTCCCCCGACCCGCCTACCCACCCGGCCAAGCCGATAGACCGCCTTCCACGACCAACCAACAAAACCACCACGGAGGGGCTCCGCCGTTGGCCGGCCCGGCCGAAGGCACGCCGTCCGCGCGATACAATGACCCCCATGAACACCCCACAGGATTCCAGCCTCGGTCGCGAGGTCAGTTACCCGTCGCAGTACGATCCCGGCCTGCTGTTTCCCATCCCCCGCAGCGGCGCCCGCGCCGAAATCGGCCTCGATGACGCCGCGCTGCCGTTCGTCGGCCATGACCGCTGGCACGCCTTCGAGCTGAGCTGGCTCGACCCGCGTGGCAAGCCGCAGGTGGCCGTGGCCACCGTGCAGGTGCCGTGCACCTCGCCGCGGCTGATCGAATCGAAGTCGTTCAAGCTGTACCTCAACTCCCTCAACAGCACCCGCATCGACAGCGCCGAGGCACTGCGCGCGCGCATCGTGGCGGATCTGTCAGATTGTGCCGGTGCGCCGGTCCAGGTCGAGTTCGGGCTGCCGGGCCTGCGCGAGACGCCGCTCGGTGAATCCATCGACGGGCTGGAGCTGGAGATCGACTGCTACGGCCCGCCGCAGGCGGACTTTCTCTCGGCCAATGCCGGTGAGGTGGTGGAGGAGACCCTGGTCTCGGCACTGCTGAAGTCCAACTGCCCGGTCACCGGCCAGCCGGACTGGGCGACGGTCAGCCTGCGTTACCGCGGGCCGAAGATCGATCGTGCCGGCCTGCTGCGCTATCTGGTCAGCTACCGCGAGCACGCCGAGTTTCACGAGCAGTGCGTTGAGCGGATCTTCAGCGAGGTGTCTGCGCGCTGCCAGCCGCAATGGCTGGAAGTGGAGGCGCGCTATACCCGCCGTGGCGGCCTGGACATCAATCCGTGGCGTGCCAGTCCCGGCATTGCCGCCCCGGCCGCGACCTACCGCGAACTGCGCCAGTAACCGCCGGAGGCGGTTGCCCGTTGTGCCGGGCCATGCCCGGCGAACACCGGCCAGCGGCCGGCACTACCGGGCACCGTCTCTCCCGATTGTTCAGCCGCCCCCCGGGGCGGCTTCACATCTGCACCATCCCCATTTAACAACCGCCATGGCACCGTGCGAGCCACGTAGTCATGCAGACGGGAGTTGTGGATGAGTACCGAGAAGAAAGCCGATTTCTCCGGCGTCAGCGCCAGCGTCGACAGTACCGCCGAGCAGGTGCCGAAGGCGGACTTCTCCGGCGTGAGCGCTTCGGTGGACAGCACCGCCGAGATCGTCAGCGGCGGCACCTATACCGTGCAGAAGGGTGACTCGCTGTCGAAGATCGCCAAGCAGCATCTGGGCGACGCCAACGCCTGGAAGAAGATCTTCGAAGCCAATCGCGATGTGCTTGACGACCCGGACAAGATCTTCCCGGGCCAGACCCTGAAACTGCCGCCGAAGTAAGCCGGCGATCAAACGCCGTCCGACAATCCCTGGGAGGAACCCCGAATGATCAAGACCACCCCGCTCCAGACCGCCCTGATCGCCGCCCTGTTGGGCAGCGTTGCCTTGGTCGGTTGCAAGAAGAAGGAAGAGTCGACCGACACCAACGCCGCTCCGGCCGCCACGGCTCCGGCCGAGCCGGCAGCGCCGGCACCGATGACCGGTGCACCGCCGCCGATGGCGGAAGCTGCCGCGGTCAGCGTTTCCACCGTCACCGTGGGCAAGACCGCTGCCGCCGACAAATCGGTCGCCCCGGCTGCACTGTTCTCGCCGAAGGATGATGTCATCGTCTCGGTCAAGACCGATGGCGCCGCCAACAACGTCAATGTCGGTGCCAAGCTGACCTTCCAGGACGGCCAGGTGGCCGGCGAACAGACCGCGACCCTGAATGCCAGCGGCGCGGAGACCACCAACGTCACGTTCAAGAATGCAAAGGGCTGGCCGGCCGGCAAGTACCGCGCCGAGGTCACGGTCGATGGCAAGGCGGCTGGAACGCCGCAGGAGTTCGAGGTCAAGTAAGTCCTGCCGACTCTCTCCCGGCAGGACTCACGATGGACGCAGCCGCAAGGCTGCGTCCTTTTTTATTGGCCGGTGGCTGGCTTCATCCATGCATGGCGTGGATTCACTGACGGCGGCGTTCGCGCAGATCCACGCCGCGCGTGGATGGATCACAGCGTTGCCGCCGTGCAGTACCGCCGCGTATGGCGCGGCTTTGCCCCGCGCGGCTGAAAACGCGACAATGCAGGGGTTTCCCCGCCGCGCGCCCACCCTGACGGCGACGGGGGAAAGCGACACGGTTGCACGTGGCCCGGCGCTGGCGCCGGCCTTCCCCTGAGCATTGCTACAGAGTCCAAGTCCCCCATGTCCAAGATCCTCTACACGCTGACCGACGAAGCACCGTTCCTGGCGACCCAGTCGCTGCTGCCGATCGTCGACGCCTACACCGCCACTGCCGGCATCGTGGTGGAAACCCGTGACATCTCGCTGTCCGGCCGCATCCTGTCGCAGTTCCCGGAACTGCTGTCCGACGCGCAGAAGGTCAGCGACGACCTGGCCGAGCTGGGCCAGCTGGCGACCACCCCGGACGCCAACATCATCAAGCTGCCGAACATCTCCGCCTCGGTGCCGCAGTTGAAGGCGGCCATCAAGGAACTGCAGGACCAGGGCTATCCGCTGCCGGATTACCCGGAAACCCCGGCCGACGACCAGCAGCGCGACTACAAGGCGCGCTACGACAAGGTCAAGGGCAGTGCGGTGAACCCGGTTCTGCGCGAAGGCAACTCCGACCGTCGTGCACCGCTGTCGGTGAAGAACTACGCGCGCAAGCACCCGCACCGCATGGGCGCCTGGGCGTCGGATTCGAAGTCGCACGTCGCGCACATGGCCGCCGGCGATTTCTACGGCAGCGAGAAGTCGGCCACCCTGGCCAACGCCGGTGCGCTGAAGATCACCTTCCACGGCAAGGACGGCAGCGCCGTCGTGCTGAAGGAAAAGACCACGGTCAAGGCCGGCGAGATCGTCGATGCCGCCGTCATGAGCCGCAAGGCGCTGGCCGCGTTCATCGGTGAGCAGATCGCCGATGCCAAGGCCCAGAGCGTGCTGTTCTCGCTGCACCTGAAGGCGACCATGATGAAGGTCTCCGACCCGATCATGTTCGGCGTGGCGGTCAACGAGTTCTACAAGGACGTGCTGGCCAAGCACGCCGACGTGCTCAAGCAGGCCGGTTTCGATGCCAACAACGGCATCGGTGACCTGGCCGCGCGCCTGCCGTCGCTGCCGGAAGCCACCCGCGCCGCGATCGAAGCGGACCTGGCCGCCGAGTACGCGCAGCGTCCGGGCGTGGCCATGGTCAATTCGGACAAGGGCATCACCAACCTGCACGTGCCGAGCGACGTGATCGTCGACGCCTCGATGCCGGCGATGATCCGCGACTCGGGCAAGATGTGGAACGCCGAAGGCAAGCTGCAGGACACCAAGGCGGTCATTCCGGACCGCTGCTACGCCGGCGTGTACCAGGCCGTCATCGACGACTGCAAGGCGCACGGCGCCTTCGACCCGGCCACCATGGGCTCGGTGCCGAACGTCGGCCTGATGGCGCAGAAGGCCGAAGAGTACGGTTCGCACGACAAGACGTTCCAGATTGCTGCCGACGGCGTGGTCAAGGTCACCGACGATGCCGGCAACGTGGTGTTCGAACACGCCGTGGAAGCCGGTGACATCTGGCGCATGTGCCAGACCAAGGACGCGCCGATCCAGGACTGGGTCAAGCTGGCCGTCGAACGCGCCCGCCTGAGCAGCACCCCGGCCGTGTTCTGGCTGGATGCCGCCCGCGCCCACGACGCGCAGGTCATCGCCAAGGTCGAGCAGTACCTGAAGAACCACGACACCACCGGCCTGGACATCCGCATCCTGCCGCCGGTGGAAGCCACCGCGTTCTCGCTGGACCGCATCCGCAAGGGCGAGGACACCATCTCGGTGACCGGCAACGTGCTGCGCGACTACCTGACCGACCTGTTCCCGATCATGGAGCTGGGCACCAGCGCCAAGATGCTGTCGATCGTGCCGCTGATGGCCGGTGGCGGCCTGTTCGAGACCGGCGCCGGTGGTTCGGCCCCGAAGCACGTGCAGCAGTTCGTCGAAGAGGACTACCTGCGCTGGGATTCGCTGGGTGAGTTCCTGGCCCTGGCCGCGTCGCTGGAACACCTGGGCAACCGCTACGACAACGCCGCCGCCCGCGTGCTGGCCAAGGCGCTGGACGAAGCCAACGGCCAGTTCCTGGACAACGACAAGTCGCCGTCGCGCAAGCTGGGTGGCATCGACAACCGTGGCAGCCACTTCTACATCGCGCTGTACTGGGCGCAGGCGCTGGCCGCACAGGACGAAGATGCGGCACTGAAGGCACGCTTCGCACCGCTGGCCAAGGCACTGACCGACAACGAGCAGAAGATCGTCGAAGAGCTGATCGCGGTGCAGGGCAAGGCCGTGGACATCGGCGGCTACTACCGCCCGGACGTCGCCAAGGCGAGCAAGGCGATGCGCCCGAGCGCGACCTTCAACGCCGCGCTGGAGCAGCTGCGCGGCTGATCCATCGCCGTTCGGTTGTGACACCGGAACCCGCGCTTCGGCGCGGGTTTCTTTTGGGCTCCGGGTCAGAACCCTTTTGCCATGCAAAAGGGTTCTGACCCCATTCGACCCGCGTCCAGAACCGTGATTCCCGTCGGCTGTCGGAATGTCGTCAACGAGGCATGAAACTTGCCCGCGATGGCCGTCGCAGAACTGATCGGACACCGTCTGCAACCGCCCTCGATCTGAGCAGTCGATCACGACGGCTGCCGCTGGCGATGCCCTAGCCTTGGCGACGCGAGGCCACCGGGGAGGTGGCCGCACGGGGAACACGGATGGCACGCGTGCTGGTAGTGGGAACCGACATCCAGGGCGAGCAGGCCCTGCTGCAGCGGCTGCGCGTGGCATCGGCCCTGCCGGACGGCCAGATCCGCCGCAGCCAGGACCTGGACGATTGCGACCTGCTGGTCATCCGCGATACGCCGGCGCTGCGCAACGCGGCCCAGCGCATGCGCCAGCAGCGTCCGCGACTGCAGTGCTGGATCGAAGACATCGGCGGCCAGCTGCGTGATGGCGACGGGCACCAGGACGTGCTTGATGACAGTGCCATCGGTCGCGCGCTGCGCCGCATGCAGTTGGCAGTGGAGCCCTTGGCCATGCACGCACCCGCACCGATCCGCCTGGCTGATGGTGCGCATGCCATCACCCGTCTGCTGCGCGAGCGGCTGCCGCTGCGACAGGGCCAGGCACTGCTGAGTGATGCGGGCGAGCCACTGCTGCTGATGGACCTTGAGCATGACCAGGCCGTGCTGCTGCAGGAACCGGCTACGGCCCTGGTGGAGCGTTTGGCCGATGCCTTCGAACGCCTGCAGCTGGATGCGCTGACACCCGCACGCCTGCATGGCCTGGCCGGCGAGCGGCCACGCCAGCCACTGCGGCCGCTGCTGTGGCAATGGGCGCAACGTAGCCGCCATTGGCAGGCACTGGACGAACGCCTGCGCGGTGCTTCGGTAAAGCTGCTGCGCTGGCCCGATTTCCGTGTGCTGGGCCATGACCATGATGGCTTCCGCCTGTGCTCGCTGCTGCTCAAGCGCGCGTGCACGGTGGACGAGTGCGCGATGTTGCTTGATCTGCCGCCTGCGGCCGTGCGCGATTTCATCCATGCCGCTTACCTGTGCGGTTACGCGCAGCTGCAGGCAGCACCGGCGGTACCGCTGGCGGAACGCGCTGCCGGCGCTGACAACGGCCTGCTCGCCCGCCTGTGGCGTCACCTGCGTGGGAGCGAGCGCAATGCGTGAGCACAAGGTGGTGGTGCTGGGCGGCATGGGCAGTGGCAAGTCGACCCTGGTGCGCAGCATCGCGGCCGGCGCGGTGGTCGACACCGACGTGGCCAACAGCGACCGCCTCGGTGCCGACAAGGCCTCCACCACGGTCGCCCTGGACTATGCGGATATCGACCTGCCCAATGGCGAGCGGCTGCGCCTGTATGGCACGCCGGGACAGCAGCGTTTCGATTTCCTCTGGCCGATCCTGCTGCAGGGCGCCCGCGGCGCCGTGCTGCTGCTGGATGCGCGGCGCGCGGGCGTGGTTGCCGAACTGGAGGATTATCTGCAGGTGTTGCGGCCGTTCGCATCGTCATTGGCGCTGGTGGTGGCCGTCACCCATCTCGACCAGGCACCGCACGCCGCGCTGGACGACTGGGCCGCCCGTGCCTGCCTTGATGACCAGCCGCTGCCGCTACTGGCCGTGGATACCCGCGACCGCGAACAGGGATTGCTGCTGATGGATGTATTGATGGGCGAGATGGAAGCGCACGCACTGGTGGCCGCGCATGGCTGACGGGCAGGTGGCGCTACTGCCCGACGCCGGCCAGCGTGAGCGCCTGCAGCCCTTGCTGCGAGACCTGCAGCAGCGGGTGGAAGGCATACGCACGGTGGTGCTGGCCAGTGTGGATGGCTTCGCCCTGGTCAGTGCCGGTGCCGAAGGGCGCGGTGAACGCCTGGCAGCGATGACCAGCGCGATGCTGGCGCTGGCTGCAGCGGTCGGGCGCGAACTTGTGCTTGGGGATCTGCAGACGCTGATGCTGGAGGCCGCGGGCGGCAAGGTGCTGATGCTGGCGATCCAGGCCGAGGGGCGCGTGCCGTTGCTGCTGATGGCGGCCTGCGACCAGCGCAGCGTGATCGGCCAGGTGCTGTGGCAGAGCAGGGAATGTGGCCAGGCGATCCTGGCCGAACTCGGCGGATCGTGAGCCCGGCCGCAGGGGAACGAGGGGCTCGAACCAACATCGACAAGGGGTGCGACGTGGCTGGACTGAATGAATCGTTGAACGCACTGATGGGCATCGACGGCGCGCAGGCAGTGGCGCTGGTCGACTATGAAAGCGGCATGCTGCTGGGCGAAGCCGGTGCCGGCATGGACATGGAAGTGGCCGCCGCCGGCAACACCGAAGTGATCCGTGCCAAGATGAAGACCGCCGCATCGCTGAACCTCAACGACAGCATCGAGGACATCCTGATCTCGCTGGGCAAGGCGTACCACATCATGCGCCCGGTGGCGAAGAAGAAGGGCCTGTTCTTCTACATCGTGCTGGACCGTACCAGGTCCAACCTGGCATTGGCGCGGCGCAAGGTGCAGGACGTGGAAGCCGAACTGGCGATCTGAGCCAGTAGTGCCGGCTGCTGGCCGGCATCTGCATCGATCCATCGACGGTCCAGGTGCTGCCGGCCAGCGGCCGGCACTACCTTCGCGCTCGACGGCATCGCACACGCCAGCGTATGGTGAAGCCGGTCCTTCCGGGTGAGCCATGCATGTCCAGGCCTGACATCGCTGCCGAGCTGGCACCGCGCATCGCGGTAGCCATCCGCGACGGTTTCGAGCAGTACCACGCCCGCTTTGCGGCGATCACCGCGCGGGCGCGGCAGCGCTTCGAGCAGCGCAACTGGGCCGGTGCGCGACAGGATGCGGTCGAGCGCATCGCCCTGTACGACCTGTGCATCGCCGAGCAGATGGATGCGCTGCGCCGCCTTGCCGGTGACGCGATCGGCGAGCGCGTGCTGTGGTTGCGGGTGCACGCCCGCTATAGCGCGCTGCTGCAGGGCCTGATCGACGCCGAGCTGTACAAGACCTTCTACAACACGTTGTCGCGGCGCCTGTTTGCCACCCGGGGCGTGGACCCGGCGCTGGAGTTCATCGCCTTCGATGTCGAACCCTCCGATGCCATCACCCACCCGGTGGCGCGGCATACCTACGCGGTTTCGCCGACGCGGCCGGTGGAGGCGCTGCAGCGGGTGCTGGCCGACTATCGCTTCGATATCCCCTATGCGCACCAGCTGCGCTGTGCCGCGGCCATCGCGGTGCGCCTGCAGGATGACCTGGCCCACTGGGGCGATACGCCGGTACGCAGCATCGAGCTGCTCGACACGGTGTTCTACCGCGAGCGCCGCGCTTACCTGGTTGGCCGCGTGTTCGGCGAGCACCGGTTCTCGCCGTGCGTGATTGCCCTGGTGAACGACGAGCGTGGCCTGCGCGCCGATGCAGTGCTGACCCGGCGCCGGGACGTGGCCCACCTGTTCGGCGTGTCACGCAGCTATTTCCAGGCCAACCTGGCCACGGTCGGTGATGCGGTGGTGTTCCTGCGCAGTCTGCTGCCGGGCAAGCCCATCGATGAGATATACACCGTGCTGGGCCGCGCCAAGCAGGGCAAGACCGAGCGCTACCGCACCTTCTTCCGTCATTTCAACGAGCACCCGCAGGAGCGGCTGGTGCATGCAGAGGGCACGCCGGGCATGGTCATGGCGGTGTTCACCCTGCCCAGTTACCCGCTGGTGTTCAAGCTGATCCGCGACCGTTTCGCGTGGCCCAAGGCGATGTCGCGACAGCAGGTGGAAGAGAAGTACGCGCTGGTGTTCAACCTCGATCGTGTCGGCCGCCTGCTCGATGCGCAGCCCTATCGTCATCTGCGCTTCCCGCGCCAGCGCTTCGCGCCGGCCTTGCTGGATGAACTGCTGCAGCAGTGCGCGCAGAGCGTACGCATCGATGGCGATGAGGTCGAAGTCGCACTGTGCTATGTGCAGCGTCGTTTTCGTCCCTTGAATCTGTACCTGCGCGAGCAGGGCGCGGAGGCGGTGCGGGCGGCGGTGCTCGACTATGCGCAGGCGATCACCGACATGGCGCGCAACAACATCTTCCCCGGTGACATGCTGCCGAAGAATTTCGGCGTATCACGGCACGGCCGGGCCGTGTTCTACGACTACGACGAGCTGTGTCTGGTCAGCGACTGCGTCTTCCGCGCCTGGCCGCAGCCGCGTACGCCGGAGGAAGCGATGTCCGACGAGCCATGGTTCCATGTCGGTCCGCGCGACGTGTTTCCCGAGCGCTTCGGCCCGTTCATGGGCCTGCCCGCTGCAGAGCTGGCAGCGGTGCGCGAGCACTACCGGCACCTGTTCGACCCGGGCTGGTGGCAGGGCCTGCAGGAACGCTTCGCCCGAGGTGACTATCCGGACACGCCGCCCTATGCTGGCGCGCACCGGTTGGCGTGAGCCAGCTGTCATGGGTGTTGGGACTGAGGTACTCTCGCCCTTCATCACCAAGGATCCGGCAATGATGCGTTCCCCATTGTTCCTCGCTCTCGCGTTGGCCGTCGGTGCCGGCGCTCCGCTGTTAGCCGGCGATGCCAACGCGCAGACCACGCGCGCGGTGCGTGCCACCACCGAATTGAGCATGACACTGACCGGAAAGATCGAGGTCACGGCAGAAGGCGCAGTCAGCGCTCTGGTGCTCGATCAGAAGGCAAACATCAGCCCGGGTGTTGCCGCGTTTGTTGAACGCACCATTCGCCCTTGGCGTTTCGAGCCGACGCGGGTCGATGGCAAGGCCGTCGCCGCACAGGCACCGTTTCGGGTGCGTCTGCGTGGCAAGTCCACGGGCAAGGGCGACTACGAAGTCAGCATGACCAGCGTGGATTTCAGCGAGTACGATCCAAAGGCCACCGATTCGGTGACCGCAGAGCGCCTGGCGCCGCCGCGCTATCCGGACGAGGCAATGAGGATCGGTGGTCAGGGCGATGTGATCCTGATCATCAAGGTCGCCCGTGATGGCACGGTGGCCGACGTCATCGCCGAGCAGGTCAACATGACCGTGGCGGGGCCGGAGCGGACCATGGCCAAGCTGCGCGATGTGCTGGCCAAGGCCAGCATCAATACCGCCCGCAAGTGGACCTTCATTCCTCCAAGCAGCGGGAAGGACGTCACACGGGAATTCTGGTCGGTACGCGTGCCGGTCAACTATGCGTTCTCGGATGATCGCAATGCCGCTGCCGAGCGCTATGGCCGCTGGCGCGCCTTCATTCCAGGACCGAAGCAGCGCGCACCGTGGGTGACCGGTGACGCGGCGGAAAACGGCAGCGACCTGCTGCCCGAGGGCGGCATCTACATGGTGGACGGCGCCAAGCGCGGCCTGCGCCTGCTGACGCCGCTGGAGCAGGGCTGACGATCACTGCGGAGCCGGCCCGCCCGGCTCCGCGTCAATCGGCGTAGGGGTAGACCACCACCCGGTTGCGGCCCTGTTCCTTGGCCAGGTACAGCGCCTTGTCGGCCAGCCGCAGTGCCTGCTCGGCATCGACATGGAAACTGGGGAAGTGGGCCACGCCCAGCGAGACGGTGATGGTGCCGACCGGTTCAAACGGATGGTCGGCAATGTGCTGGCGCAGACGCTCGCCAGCCTGTCGCGCTGACTCGGCGCTGATGCCCGGCAACAGCAGCAGGAACTCCTCGCCACCGGCGCGGCAGAGGATGTCGCTGTCGCGCGAGTAGCGGCGCATCTGGTTGGCGATGTGGACGATGGCAGCGTCGCCGACGTCATGGCCGTGGTTGTCATTGATCGATTTGAAGCGATCGATGTCCAGCGCCAGGATCGCGAACGGGATGCCCTGTACCTGCAGGGCATCCAGCGCCTGCTGCAGGCCGCGGCGGTTGAGAAGACTGGTCAGCGGATCGGTGCGGCTGGCGCGGTTGAGCGTGCCGATGCGGTCCTGCAGCGCATTGAAGCTGTGCAGTACCGCCTGCTTGAGCTGGGCGACCTCGAAGTACCACGCGCGGATGCCGCTGACGTGGCTGATCGCATTGCCAGTGTCTTCGCCGCCCTGCACGTTGCGTGCGAGCTGCCACAGCGGCATCGAGATGCGACGGGCGAACCACCAGGTGATCAGCAGCGACAGCAGGCCCAGCGGGATTGCGTTCCAGATTACCGCAGTCATCAACCGCGACAGCGGCTGCAGCGTGGCCTCGGTCGGGCGCTGGGCGATGATGCCCCAGCCGGTGGCCGCCACCGGCGCATAGCCGGCCAGCATCGACACGCCCAGGTTGTTGCGCACCTGCTGCGCGCCACGCTCGCCGCGCACCACGGCCTTTACTGCGGGGTTGCCGACCACGTAGTCGCCCACCCGCTTGCCATCGGCGTGGTACAGCAGGCGGCCATGGCGATCGACCACGTACAGGTAGGAACCATCACGGTAGTAGTGCTTGCCCAGCAGCGTGTGCAGTGCGCTGCGCTGGCGCAGGTACAGGGTGCCGCTGACGTAACCACGGTAGTGGCCCTGGCGATCGAAGATCGGGTGCGACAGCGAGACCAGCAGCTTGCCGGTGGCCGACTGGTACGGGTCGCTGATCATCGGCTGGCGCGCGGCCAGCGCGGCATTGTTGCCGACGCTGTGCAGTACTTCGCCCTGCAGCTGCAGGGTCTGCGGCGAGGTGGCGATCACCAGGCCGTCGGCATCCACCACCAGCGAAGAGTTGAAGCTGTTGGTCTGCAGCTGCAGGCGGCTGGCTTCGTCCTGGGCCTGTGCCGGGTCGAGGTTGCCCTGGCCGAGCCGCGTGGCGGCGTAGGCCAGTTCCTGCTGGGCAGCCAGCAGGAAGTTCTGGGTCGTTTCGGCCAGTTTGGTTGCGTAGACGCGGTTGGCCTCCAGGGTGTTGCCGACCAGCTGGTCGCGCTGCACCCGGTAGCTGGCCAGCAGGGTGTTGGCCAGCGCGATGATGGCGCTGAGCAGGGCCAGGGCGAGGATCAGCTTGCCCAGGTTGAGGCGGGGAGACAGCGTTCGCATGCGTCGACGGATCCGGCAGGAGGCTGGACCCGACCGGTTCTCCGGAAGGGGCGACAGCGGGAATCGGTGGCCAGGCCCTCGGGGCCGGGCAGGGCATCGGGCGGATTATCGCCAAAACCGGGCGGCGGTGAAGTGAAGTGGGTCGCCCTGCAGGTAAAAAAAAACCTGCCGCAGCGAGCGGCAGGTTCTTTTCGATGCAATGCCGTGGATCAGCGCTTCATCGAACCGAAGAACTCGTCGTTGGACTTGGTGTTCTTCATCTTGTCCAGCAGGAACTCCATCGCGGCCATTTCATCCATCGGATGCAGCAGCTTGCGCAGGATCCAGATCTTCTGCAGCAGTTCCGGCTCGATCAGCAGGTCTTCGCGGCGGGTGCCGGAACGGTTGATGTCGATCGCCGGGAACACGCGCTTTTCAGCGATGCGACGGCTCAGGTGCACTTCGCTGTTGCCGGTGCCCTTGAACTCTTCGTAGATCACCTCGTCCATCTTCGAGCCGGTGTCGACCAGCGCGGTGGCGATGATGGTCAGGCTGCCGCCTTCTTCCACGTTGCGCGCGGCACCGAAGAAGCGCTTCGGGCGGTGCAGGGCGTTGGCGTCCACGCCACCGGTCAGCACCTTGCCCGAGCTCGGCACCACGTTGTTGTACGCGCGGGCCAGGCGGGTGATCGAGTCGAGCAGGATCACCACGTCCTTCTTGTGCTCGACCAGGCGCTTGGCGCGCTCGATGACCATTTCGGCCACCTGCACGTGGCGCGCGGCCGGTTCGTCGAAGGTCGAGCTGATGACCTCGCCGCGCACGGTGCGCTGCATTTCGGTCACTTCTTCCGGGCGCTCGTCGATCAGCAGCACGATCAGGTGCACGTCCGGGTGGTTGGTGGTGATGGCGGTGGCGACCTGCTGCATCATCATGGTCTTGCCGGCCTTCGGCTGCGACACGATGAGCGAGCGCTGGCCCTTGCCCTGCGGCGCCATCAGGTCGAGGATGCGGCCGGTGATGTCTTCCGACGAACCGTTGCCGCGCTCCAGGGTGAAGCGGCGGCGCGGGAACAGGGCGGTCAGGTTCTCGAACAGCACCTTGTTCTTCGACGCTTCGATCGGCTCGCCGTTGATGGTGTCGACGATGTTCAGCGCGAAGTAGCGCTCGCCGTCCTTCGGGAAGCGGATGCGGCCGGAGATGTGGTCGCCGGTGCGCAGGTTGAAGCGGCGGATCTGGCTGGGCGAGATATAGGTGTCGTCCGGGCCGGCCAGGTAGCTGGCTTCGGCCGCGCGCAGGAAGCCGAAGCCGTCCGGCAGGATTTCCAGCACGCCGTCGGCGGCGACGCCGTCACCATGGCGGGTCAGCACCTTCAGCAGGGCGAAGATCACATCCTGCTTGCGGGCGCGTGCCACGCCTTCGGAGATCTGCAGCTGCTCGGCGATTTCCAGCAGCTTCTGTGCCGGCATGCGCTTGAGGTCGCTCAGCGAATAGACCGGGAAGCCTTCCGGCACGTTGGCGTGCGGACGCGGCACGAAGGGCTGCTGCTCGCCGCCGTCGTTGGGCATGCCGTCGTCGCGGAAGCGGTTGTTGTTGCGGTCACGGTCGCGGCGGTTGCGGAAGCGGTCACGGCGGTTGCCCTGGCCTCCCTGGCCCTGCTGGCCGTTCTGGTTGTACGGGTTCTGGCCCTGGTTCTGGCCACCGCCCTGGTGGTTCTGCTGCCGCGGCTGGCCGGATTCGCGACCCTCACCACCTTCGCCACCGCCACTGCTGGCAGGGGCCTCGGCGGCGGGCGCGCTCGGTGCGGGGGCGGGGGCCGGTGCCTCGGGCGCGGCGGCCAGCGGCAGGGTCGGCTGCGCCGGAGCGGCGCTGGTTTCGGCGGCTGCCGGGGCGGCGGCCTTGCTCACGCGGGGCTTGCGCACGCGCTTTTCGGCGGGCGCATCGGCGCTGCCGGTTTCGGAAGTGTTATCGGACAAGAGCGTTATTCCTCGCTTGAAGGTGCGAGCGCCCGGCTGGGGCGGCGAACGTTGGGAATGGGTCTGGAAGAAACTGCGTCCAGAGGGTGCGGCACGCGAACGCGGCCGGATGTGCCGACACTATCATCGGCCTGCGGCGCCGTGCAAGGGCTGCCGGGAACAGCATTCATCATGGACGCAGGGCGTCCGCCGGCAGCCGCGGGTGGCGGCTGCCGGAAAACAGCAGGATCAGGCCAGGGCCTTGTCCAGCAGGCCGGCCAGCTGGGCCTTGCCCACCGCACCGATCTGCTCGCCGACCTTCTCGCCGTCCTTGAACACGACCAGGTACGGGATCGAACGCACGTGGTACTTGGCGGCCAGCGCACGATTGTGGTCGACGTTGACCTTGGCGATCTTGGCGCGGCCCTGGTAGGCATCGGCCAGTTCGTCCAGCGCCGGGGCGATCATCTTGCACGGGCCACACCATTCGGCCCAGAAATCGACCAGCACCGGTTCCTTGGAATTCAGCACTGCGCTATCAAAGTCGGCGTCGCCGACATGTACAACCTTGTCGCTCATCTTGGTTTCTCGTCTTGGATTGCACCCGGCCATGCCGGAGGTGGGTGAACTGGGCCATGCCCGGTGGCGCGACCCTCGTCGTTGCCTCGCGGCGCACTGCCGCGGTGCGTTCGGCGGGATGCCTGGACGCTCACGGCCGGCAGTGTACCCCTATCGCAGGGCGGGGACAGGCGCCGGCTGGAACCCAGCGTATCGTGATCGCTTCGAAGCCCGGTATGTGTCGGATTTCACTGTCTTCCCGAAGATGGGGGTGGCAGCGGGCGACACCAGCGGGACCGGCGGGGTCGTTCAAGTCCCGTGTGGCTGGATGAAGGCGCGCCGTCTCTCCATCCGGTGAGACGGGGCATTCCGGTTTGCCGGCCCGAGTGCGTTAAACTGGGCCATTGTGCGGCGCGCGGACCGGGTGGTCCCAGCCTGCCAACCCGCCGCAGGGGCCGCAGTTTGCGACGGTGCCCCTAGACGATGAAGTGCCAGCCGCCCCACGGGCCGGCGGCCATACCAAGACGGACTCATGAGCGACAAACCGCTGACCGATTTGACCTTTTCCTCCTTCGAGCTGCACCCGGCCCTGCAGGCCGGCCTTGAAGGAGCCGGATTCACCCGCTGCACCCCGATCCAGGCGCTGACCCTGCCGGTCGCGCTGCCCGGCGGTGATGTTGCCGGCCAGGCCCAGACCGGCACCGGCAAGACCCTGGCCTTCCTGGTCGCTGTCGTGAACCGCCTGCTGACGCGTCCGGCGCTGGCCGATCGCAAGCCGGAAGATCCGCGCGCGCTGATCCTCGCCCCGACCCGCGAGCTGGCCATCCAGATCCACAAGGATGCGGTGAAGTTCGGTTCCGACCTGGGCCTGCGCTTCGCCCTGGTCTATGGCGGCGTGGATTACGACAAGCAGCGCGAGCTGCTGCAGCAGGGCGTGGACGTGATCATCGCCACCCCGGGCCGCCTGATCGACTACGTCAAGCAGCACAAGGTGGTGTCGCTGCACGCCTGCGAGATCTGCGTGCTGGACGAAGCCGACCGCATGTTCGACCTGGGCTTCATCAAGGACATCCGCTTCCTGCTGCGCCGCATGCCGGAGCGCACCACCCGCCAGACCCTGCTGTTCAGTGCCACCCTCAGCCACCGCGTGCTGGAGCTGGCCTACGAGCACATGAACGAGCCGCAGAAGCTGGTGGTCGAAGCCGAGACCATCACCGCCGCGCGCGTGCGCCAGCGCATCTACTTCCCGGCCGACGATGAGAAGATCCCGCTGCTGCTGGGCCTGCTTTCGCGCAGCGAAGGCGCGCGCACCATGGTCTTCGTCAACACCAAGGTGTTCGTCGAGCGCGTGGCGCGTTCGCTGGAAAAGGCCGGCTACCGTGTCGGCGTGCTGTCCGGTGATGTGCCGCAGAAGAAGCGCGAGAGCCTGCTCAACCGCTTCCAGAAGGGCCAGCTGGAAATCCTGGTGGCCACCGACGTGGCTGCGCGCGGCCTGCACATCGACGGCATCAAGTACGTCTACAACTACGACCTGCCGTTCGACGCCGAAGACTACGTGCATCGCATCGGCCGCACCGCGCGCCTGGGTGAAGAGGGCGACGCCATCAGCTTCGCCTGCGAGCGCTACGCCATGGGCCTGCCGGACATCGAGGCCTATATCGAGCAGAAGATTCCGTCCGAGCCGGTCACCAAGGAACTGCTGACCCCGCTGCCGCGCCCGGAACGCCCGGCTCCGGCGGCAGGCGAGGAAGGCGAGGACAACGAAAGCGTCGGCCAGATCTTCCGCGAAGCGCGCGAAGCCCGCGCCGCCGAGGAAGAGCGTCGGGGCGGTGGCCGCAGTGGCGGCCGTTCCGGCGGTGGTGGTGGTGGCCGTGGTGGCCGTGACGGTGAGCGCAGCGGCGAACGCCGTTCGCGTGGCCCGCGCAAGCCACGCGCGGAAGGCGAGCAGGGCGCTGCCGCGCCGGCCGCCGGTGCCGAAGGCGCCGCTGCCCAGGCCCCGCGTCCGCCGCGCCCCCCGCGCGCCGAAGGCGCACTGGAAGGTGCGGCGGACGGCGAGCACAAGCCGCGCAAGCGCCGCCGCCGTCGCCACGGTCGTCCGGTCGAAGGTGCCGAGGGCGTGCAGAACGCCGCCGGCAATGGCGCCAGCCCGGTCACGCCGGTGCAGGTGGTGGCCAAGCCGGTGCGCACGGCTGCTGATACCGGCGATTCGTTCCTGACCCGCATCGGCCGCAAGATCCGCCGGATGCTGTCGGGTAACTGATCGGCGCTGCCGATCAGCGGGTAGCACCCGACCGTTGGTCGGGTGGCTTCAAGGGCGTGCCGACCAACGGTCGGCACCCACCCTGGCTGGCAGTTGTGTGGGTTGCCGGCCAGCGGCCGGCACTACCGCTCGTGTGACCGTCTCCACGACGTCGCGCCGGTCCTGCATAATCGGGGCATGAGTGTCCTGCGCTTCGACAATGTCAGCAAACAGTACGCCGGTGGCCACGAGGCACTGACCGATGTCAGCTTCGAGGTCGCGCCGGGCGAGATGCTGTTCGTCACCGGCCATTCCGGTGCGGGCAAAAGCACCCTGCTCAAGTTGATCCATCTGGACGAGCGGCCCAGCCGTGGCGCGGTGGTGTTCGACGAGCGCAACCTGCTGAAGGTGCGTGGCGGCGATGTGCCCCGCCACCGTCGCGCGGTGGGTGCGGTCTACCAGGACCACCGCCTGCTGATGGACCGCTCGATCGCCGAGAACGTGGCGCTGCCGCTGATCCTGCGCGGCACCCGCCGTGGCGACATCAGCAAGCGCGTGCGCTCGGTGCTGGAACGGATGGGCCTGGGCCACCGCGAGAAGGCGCTGCCCTCGCAGCTGTCGGCCGGTGAGCAGCAGCGCGTTGGCATCGCCCGCGCCATCGTCGGTGAGCCCAAGCTGCTGGTGGCCGATGAACCGACCGGCAACCTCGACCCGACCCTGGCGGCGGAGATCATGGCTCTGTTCGCCGAGCTGCCCGCGCGCGGCACCAGCGTGCTGGTGGTCAGCCACGACCTGCCGCTGCTGCGCCGCATGCGCAAGCGCGTGCTGATCCTCGACCACGGCCGGCTGGTGGATGACATCTCGCCGCAGGATCTGGCGGAGTAACCCATGGCGAAGAACGAAAACAGCGAAGCCGCCGCCCCCTCGCGCGTGGGCGTCTGGTTCCAGCACCACGCGCACAGCGTGGTGTTCAGCCTCGGCCGTGCCTGCCGCAAGCCGTGGGCGACCCTGCTGACGGTGATGGTCATGGCGCTGGCGCTGGCCCTGCCGCTGGGCCTGTCGATCGCGCTGGACAACCTCAAGCAGTTCGCCGGCAGCGTGCAGCAGTCGCGCGACATCAATGTGTTCCTGAAGGGCAACGTCGATGGCCCCGGCGCGCTGCGCCTGGCCGGCCAGCTGCGCGACCGCGACGACGTGGCCGAAGTGAACGTGCGCACGCCCGAGCAGGGCCTGCAGGAACTGCGCGACGCCGGCCTCGGCGAGGCGATCGACGCACTCAATGACAACCCGCTGCCCTCGCTGCTGGTGATCACTCCCGGCCAGGGCAAGGACGACGCGCGCCTGGCACGCGCGCTGGAGAGCCTGCCCGAGGCCGACCTGGTGCAGCACGATGCACTGTGGCGCCAGCGCCTGGATGCCTGGCTGGCGTTCGGCGCGCGGCTGGTGCAGGTGCTGTCGGTCCTGCTCGGCGTCGGTGCCGCGCTGGTGGTCGGCAACACCGTGCGCCTGGACATCCAGGCCCGCCGCGAAGAGATCGGCGTGCTGCAGCTGCTCGGCGCCAGTGATGGCTTCATCCGCCGCCCGTTCCTGTACCTGGGTGCGTGGTATGGCCTGGGCGCCGGCGCGGTTGCGCTGGCGCTGATCGGCGCCGCCGGTGCCGCACTGCGCGTGCCGCTGGCCGAACTCTCGCGCAGCTACGGCAGCCCGTTCGTGCTGCACGGCCTGGACCTGCTGCACGGTGGCCTGGTCCTGCTCGGCACGCTGCTGCTGGGCTGGCTGGGCGCGTGGCTGGTCACCGGCCACTTCCTGCGCCAGACCCGACCGACCGACACCTGAGACCGGCATGCAACCGCAAGCGCTGAAGCACCTTGAAGGGCCCGCGACGCGGGTGATGGTGGTCGATGGCTCGAAGCTGGTCCGCAAGCTGATCGCCGACGTCCTGCAGCGCGACCTGCCGGGCGTGGAGGTGATCGGCTGCGACAGCATCGAGGATGCGCAGCAGGCGCTGGCGCAGGGCCCGGTGGACCTGGTGACCACCTCGCTGACCCTGCGTGATGGCGACGGCCTGGCGCTGGCGCGGATGGTCCGCGAAGCGGCCGGCCAGGCCTACGTGCCGGTGATCGTGGTGTCCGGCGATGCCCAGCAGCATCTGGAGCAGCGTCGCTTCACCGAGTACGTCACCGACTATTTCGACAAGGCGCTGGGCCACGAGGCGCTGGCGACCTTCATCCGCGGCTATGTGCAGCCGCAGACCATTCCCGGCGCGACCATCCTCTACATCGAGGACAGCCGCGTGGTGGCCGAGGCCACCAAGCGCATGCTCGAACGCCAGCAGTTGAACGTGCTGCACGTGGTCAGCGCCGAAGAGGCGTTCACCCTGCTCACCGCCGAGTCGCTGGGCCGCAGCCGCCACCGCATCGACCTGGTGCTGACCGACGTCACCCTGAAGGGGGAACTGAGCGGCCGCGACGTGGTGCAGCGCGTGCGCGTGGACTTCGGCTACGGCAAGCGCCGCCTGCCGGTGCTGGTGATGACCGGCGACGGCAACCCGCACAACCAGACCGGGCTGCTGCAGTCCGGCGCCAACGACCTGGTACTCAAGCCGATCGAAGAACGGCTGCTGGTCACCAAGGTGCTGTTCCAGCTGCGCCTGGCCCGGTTGAACGATGGACCCCTGATTCGATGAAGTGGTGCAATGATTGATGAAGTAGCGGACACCCCGACGATCCAGCTGGAACCGAGCTGGAAGCAGCATGTCGGCGATTACCTCCTGCAGCCGCAGATGCGCGAGCTGTCCGGCTTCCTGCGCCAGCGCAAGGCCAGTGGCGCGGCGGTATTCCCGCCCGGCCCGCAGATCTTCGCCGCATTCGACGCCACGCCATTCGAGCAGGTGAAGGTGGTGATCCTCGGCCAGGACCCGTACCACGGCCGTGGCCAGGCGCATGGCCTGAGTTTCTCGGTGCCGCCGGGCGTGCCGGTGCCGCCGTCGCTGCTGAACATCTACAAGGAGATCGAGAGCGATCTCGGTATCCCGCGCCCGGACCACGGCTGCCTGATCCCATGGGCGCAGCGCGGCGTGCTGCTGCTCAATGCCGTGCTGACGGTGGAGGAGGGCAAGGCCGGCGCACACCAGGGCCGCGGCTGGGAAGGCTTCACCGATCACGTGGTGGACGTGCTCAACCGCGAACGCGAAGGCTTGGTGTTCATGCTCTGGGGTGCCTACGCGCAGCAGAAGGGCAAGGTCATTGATACCCGTCGCCATCGCGTTCTGAAGGCCCCGCATCCGTCGCCGCTGTCGGCCCATCGTGGCTTCCTCGGCTGCCGCCATTTCTCGATGGCCAACGAGTACCTGCAGCGTCGCGGCCAGGCCCCGATCGACTGGTCGCTGCCGCCGCGCTCGGTGCTCTGAGCGCCGGCTGGCGGCCGGGCCTGAACGCCGGACAACGTTCCCTGGCCTGAATGGGCCTCCAGAACGGCCCGTTCAGCTCCGCTTGACCGGAATCGGCCGGCTTCCGGCAGGTAATTGCTTGAATTCCAAGGGATTGTGAATCCCGAAAAGCGCGCTCGCCACTGTCATCAAATCGCGTTACGGTAGGGCTCTGTTTGGGACCAGTGTTGCATCAATAGGATGCTGGAACTTTTTCCTCCTTTAGCAGTCCAAATCCCGGACTGCTAAGATGGGTGCCTATGAGCCAGAACACCTCTACTGCCCTTGTGGCAAACAATCTCCCGATTCCCAGTGCGCTCGGTTCGCTGGACGCCTACATCGGTGCCGTGCACCAGATCCCGGTGCTGTCGGTCGATGACGAACAGGACCTGGCCCGTCGCTTCCGCGACGGCAACGATCTGGACGCCGCCCGCGAGCTGGTGCACTCGCACCTGCGCTTCGTGGTGCATGTGGCCCGCGGTTACAACGGCTACGGCCTTGCCCTGGGCGATCTGATCCAGGAAGGCAACATCGGCCTGATGAAGGCGGTCAAGCGCTTCGACCCGGACATGGGCGTGCGCCTGGTCTCCTTCGCCGTGCACTGGATCCGTGCAGAGATGCACGAGTTCATCCTGAAGAACTGGCGCATCGTGAAGGTGGCCACCACCAAGGCGCAGCGCAAGCTGTTCTTCAACCTGCGCAAGTCGAAGACGCGCCTGGGCTGGATGAACGCGGCGGAAGTGAGCGCGGTGGCCAAGGACCTGAACGTGTCCGAGCGCGAAGTCATGGAAATGGAGTCGCGCCTGTCCGGCCGCGATATCGGTTTCGATGCGCCGACCGACGAGGACAACGAACACGCACCGCCGTCGCCGGCTGCGTTCCTGGTTGCCGATGACGAAGACCCGTCGATGGCCTACGAGCGCGAGGACAGCGAAGACAACCAGATGCAGCTGCTGCGCGAAGGCCTGGCCGAACTGGATGCCCGCTCGCGCGACATCATCCGCCGTCGCTGGCTGGACGCCGACAGCAAGGTGACGCTGCAGGAACTGGCCGACGAGTACGGCGTGTCGGCCGAGCGCATCCGCCAGGTTGAGGCGAACGCGCTGAAGAAGATGAAGGCGCTGTTCACCGCGTAAGCGGGAAGGCGTTGGAATGAAGAAAGGCCCGGCGGTGATGCCGGGCCTTTTTGTTTTTGGAGCGCATCCACGCATGCGTGGATCAATCCTGACGCCAGGGCGGTAACCGCGCCGACCGCAGCATGCGCTGGACGCTGATTTTCACGCCGTACCACTCGGTGGCACGGTATGATCATGTCACGTGTCTTCCGCACTCGAAGCTTCAACCGCAGTACACGACGTTCTTCACTGACCGATAGAGCCTTGTGCCGCGCGGTGGTGGAAATGCGTCAAGGACTGATTGATGCAGACATAGGGGGCGGCCTTCTCAAAAAGCGAGTTGCGCTGCCGGGCCGCGGAAAGCGCGGTAGCGCCCGCGTTATTGTCGCAACCAAGGTGGGGCGCTACTGGTTCTTTCTCTTCTGCTACGAGAAGAACGCGCGCGCGACCATCAGTAGTGCGGAACGGGATGCCCTTCAGCTGTATGCGTCTGAGTTCTTGAGAATGAGCCCTGCACAGTTGGACAGGGCAGTTATCTGCGGAGAACTGCAGGAGATTTGCCATGACAAAGACGGTTGAACATAGACGCGCAAAGAGTGCGATCCTCGATGCGGTGCATGAAGGCGCGGCGGGCCTTTACGCCAGCGGCTTCATCGACAAGCGGCGCATGAGCATGTACGAGGCGCTTTGTCTGGAGCCTGTGCCCGAATACAGCAGCGCCCAGATCCGTGCACTTCGCACGTCGTTGGAACTTAGCCAGCCGGTGTTCGCAGGTGTGCTCAACACCAGCGTTTCGACGGTCCGTAGCTGGGAACAGGGCGAGAAGAAGCCGAGCGGGCCGTCGCTGAAGCTTTTGAACCTGATTGATCGGAAGGGTCTCGAAGCAGTCCTGTAAAGCAAAGGCCCGGCAATGCCGGGCCTTTGCTTTACCGTGGTATTCAATCCGCGCCATGCATGGAAGCGGGGGTGTGCCTCACCCCTCGCGTGCGATCGCGCGCCAGCCGATGTCGTTGCGGTGGAACTCGTTGGCCCAGGTCACCTTGGCCACGCCGGCATAGGCATTGGCCTGCGCGTCGCGCACGCTGTCGCCCATTGCGGCCACGCACAGCACGCGACCGCCGGCACTGACCACGTGGCCCTGCGCGTCCAATGCAGTCCCCGCATGGAACACCTTGGCACTGGCCGGCACGTCGTCCAGGCCGGAAATCACGTCACCGGTGATCGGCGCTTCCGGGTACGGCCTGGCCGCCAGCACCACGCCCAGCGACGGGCGCACGTCCCACTGCGCTTCGACCTGGTCCAGGCGGCCATCGATGGCCGCTTCCACCAGCTCGACCAGGTCCGACTGCAGGCGCAGCATCACTGGCTGCGTTTCCGGGTCGCCAAAGCGCACGTTGAATTCGATCACCTTCGGCGCGCCACTGGCATCGATCATCAGGCCGGCGTAGAGGAAGCCGGTGAACGGGATGCCGTCGGCGATCATGCCCTGCACGGTGGGGTTCACCACCTCGCGCATCACCCGTGCATGCACCTCCGGCGTCACCACCGGGGCCGGCGAATAGGCGCCCATGCCGCCGGTGTTCGGGCCGGTATCGCCGTCGCCGACGCGCTTGTGGTCCTGCGAGGTGGCCATCGGCAGCGCATGCACGCCGTCCACCATCGAAATGAAGCTGGCTTCCTCGCCGTCGAGGAACTCCTCGATGACCACGCGCGCACCGGCATCGCCGAACGCGTTGCCCGAGAGCATGTCACGTACCGCGTCCTCGGCTTCGGCCAGGGTCATCGCCACGATCACGCCCTTGCCGGCGGCCAGGCCATCGGCCTTGACCACGATCGGCGCGCCCTTCTCGCGGATGTAGGCCAGGGCGGCGTCCACGTCGGTGTGCACGGCGTAGAACGCGGTGGGGATGTTGTGGCGGGCCAGGAAGTCCTTGGCGTAGGCCTTGCTGCCTTCCAGCTGCGCGGCGGCGGCGGTCGGCCCGAAGATGCGCAGGCCGGCGGCGCGGAAGCGGTCTACCACGCCAGCCACCAGCGGTACTTCAGGGCCGACCACGGTCAGTGCCACGCCTTCAGCCTGGGCCAGCGCCAGCAGACCGTCGATGTCGGTGACTTTCACCGCCACGTTGCGGCACTTGTCTTCGCTGGCGGTGCCGGCGTTGCCGGGTGCCACGATCACTTCGGTGACATGGGAGGACTGGGCCAGCTTCCATGCCAGGGCGTGTTCGCGGCCGCCAGAGCCGATGACGAGGATCTTCATGGGACAGGGTTCTCGGGTACGGAAGAGAAAAGCCGGGCAGGGCCCGGCTTCGTGATGCGGATCAGTGGCGGAAGTGGCGCACGCCGGTGAACACCATCGCCAGGCCATGTTCGTCGGCGGCGGCGATCACTTCGGCATCGCGCATCGAACCGCCCGGCTGGATGACCGCCTTGATGCCGGCGGCAGCAGCGGCGTCGATGCCGTCGCGGAACGGGAAGAACGCATCGGAAGCCATCACCGAACCCTCGACCACCAAGTTCGCATCGGCCGCCTTGATGCCGGCGATGCGGGCCGAGTACACGCGGCTCATCTGGCCGGCGCCCACGCCAATCGTGCGGTTGTCCTTGGCGTACACAATCGCGTTGGACTTCACGAACTTGGCCACCTTCCAGGCGAACAGCAGGTCGGTGAACTGCTTGTCGGTCGGCGCCAGCTTGCTGACCACCTTCAGCTCGTCGCGGGTCATGCCGCGGTTGTCCGAGGACTGCAGCAGCAGGCCCGAGCCCACGCGCTTGCTGTCGAAGTTGTTCAGGCCGTCGCCGTGCGGGATGCGCAGCACGCGCACGTTGGCCTTCTTCTGCGCGTATTCCAGCGCGGCCGGCTCGTAGTCCGGGGCAATCAGCACTTCCACGAACTGGCGGTCCAGGATCACCTTGGCAGTGGCGGCGTCCAGCGGCTTGTTGAAGGCGATGATGCCGCCGAAGGCGCTGGTCGGGTCGGTGGCGTAGGCCAGCTCGTAGGCATCGCCGTTGCCGGCACCGACGGCCACGCCACACGGGTTGGCGTGCTTGACGATGACGCAGGCCGGTGCATCGAACTGGCGCACGCATTCCCACGCCGCGTCGGCATCGGCCAGGTTGTTGTAGCTCAGTTCCTTGCCCTGCAGCTGCTGGAAGGTGGCCAGCGTGCCCGGCACCGGGTACAGGTCGCGGTAGAACGCGCCGCTCTGGTGCGGGTTCTCGCCGTAGCGCAGATCCATCACCTTCACGAAGGTGGAGTTCATCTGTGCCGGGTACTCGGCACGCACCGGCACGGCGGCGTCGGTGGCGGTGACCGCCGACAGGTAGTTGCTGATCGCCGCATCGTATTGGGCGACGCGGTTGAACGCGGCCACCGAGAACGCGAAGCGGGTGGCGGCCGACAGTTGGCCGTCGTTGGCCGCCAGCGAGGCCAGCAGTTCGGCGTACTGCGACGGGTCGGTGGCCACCGCCACGCGGGCGAAGTTCTTGGCCGCCGAACGCAGCATGGCCGGGCCGCCGATGTCGATGTTCTCGACCGCGTCGGCCAGGGTGCAGTCGGCCTTGGCGGTGACAGATTCGAACGGGTACAGGTTCAGCACCAGCAGGTCGATGGCACCGATGCCGTGTTCGGCCATCACCGCATCATCCAGGCCCGAACGGCCCAGCAGGCCGCCGTGCACCATCGGGTGCAGGGTCTTGACCCGGCCGTCCATCATTTCCGGGAAACCGGTGACGTCGGCCACGTCCTTCACGGCCAGGCCCGCATCGCGGATCGCCTTGGCGGTGCCGCCGGTGGACAGCAGCTCCACGCCGCGTGCCGCCAGCGCAGTGGCCAGCTCGACCAGACCGGTCTTGTCGGAAACGGAGAGGAGGGCCCGGCGGACGGGCAACAGATCAGCAGTCATGGGACAGAATCGGCAGCGGAGCGGGGCCGATATTGTAGGCGGTGGGGGCCGGTGGCGGGCGCTGGAAGGGGTAATTTGCCGTGGCGATCGACGCAAGGCCGGGTCGGGCACACCGATCCGGCCCGATCCGTGGGCTGGCCTGCGGACCAGAGCAGGGTTGCCGGAATCTGCCAACGATGGGGTAGGCTGTGCCCGCACTGCCAAGGATCAGCGGGTACGGATCATGTCGATCTATGCATTGAAAGGACGTTTCCAGGACCTGTTGCGTCCGGCCGTACGCGGCCTGTACCGCAGGGGGATCACCGCCAACACGGTGACCATGGCCGCTGCCGTGGTCTCGCTGCTGGTGGCTGCGGCCGTGTGGTGCTGCGCGCCGGCGCAGCCCCTGCTGTACCTGCTGCTGCCACTGTGGATGCTGCTGCGCATGGCGCTCAACGCCGTGGACGGCATGCTGGCCCGCGAGTTCGGCCAGCAGTCGCGGCTGGGCGCCTATCTGAACGAGCTGTGCGATGTGGTTGCCGATGCGGCGCTGTACCTGAGCCTGCTCAGCGTGCCGGGCGTGCGCCCGGAAGCGCTGTGGCTGCTGGCCTGGACCGCGGCCCTGAGCGAGTACGCCGGGGTGCTGGGGCTGATGGTCGGGGCCAGCCGCCGCTATGACGGCCCGATGGGCAAGAGCGACCGCGCGTTCGTGATCGGTGCGCTGGGCCTGCTGCTGGCGTTCGAGTGGGTTGGCGCGATGACGGTCACTGGCGTGGCCGCGGTCATGGCGGTGCTGTGCGTGCTGACGATGGTCAACCGCGTCCGTCGGGGACTGCGGGAAGCAGCGGTTTCGCCGAATTAATCAAGCAGATACAAGAAGACAATCAGGAGATTGCATGCGTCAGGCGCAGGAACGGGAATTCCACAGCTTCGACCAGGTACCGCTGTTCTACCGGTACTGGGCGGGCACCACCGCAACGCCGGCCACCAAGGCCATCGTGCTGCTGCACCGCGGCCATGAGCACTCCGGCCGGGTCACCCACCTGGTCGATGAGCTGGACCTGCCCGACACCGCCTTCTTCGCCTGGGACGCGCGCGGCAATGGCCGTTCGCCGGGCGCACGGGGCGATGCACCGGGCTTCCCGGCGCTGGTGCGTGATCTGGACAGTTTCATCGCCCACATCGGCGCCGAGCACGGCATTGCGGTGGAAGCCATCGTGGTGATCGCGCAGAGCGTAGGGGCGGTGGTCGCCGCCACCTGGGTGCACGACTACGCACCACGCCTGCGCGCGCTGGTCATGGCCTCGCCGGCGTTCAAGGTGAAGCTGTACGTGCCGTTCGCGCGGCCGGGCCTGGCCTTGATGCAGAAGCTGCGTGGCAACTTCTTCGTCAACAGCTACGTCAAGCCGCAGTGGCTGACCCATGACCCGGCGCGGGTGGAAAGCTATCGCACCGACCCGCTGATCACCCGGCCGATTTCGGTGCGCGTGCTGCTGGGCCTGTACGAGGCGGCCGACCGCATCGTGGCCGATGCGCAGGCAATCAGCGTACCGGTGCAGCTGCTGGTGTCCGGCTCGGATTTCGTCGTGCACCGTGGCCCGCAGGACCGCTTCTACGAGCGCCTGTCCAGCCCGATCAAGGAGCGTGTGCATCTGCCGGGCTTCTTCCACGACACGCTGGGCGAGCGCGATCGTGCACCAGCACTGGCGCGCATCCGCAGCTTCATCCAGGCGCGTTTTGCCGAGCCGCTGCGCGAGCTGTCACGGCGCGACGCGCACCGTCACGGGCCAACCTTCGAAGAATCCGAGATCCTGGCCTGGCCACCGGAGCGCAACAGCCTGGCCGACCTGCGCTGGCGCGTGGTGCGTGGCGGCCTGCGCTTCGGCGGCACGCTGTCCGAAGGCATCGCGCTGGGCCTGCGGACCGGTTTCGATTCCGGTAGCACGCTGGACTACATCTACCGGAATGAGGCGCGCGGCAAGGGCCCATTGGGGCGGATGGTCGATCGCAACTACCTGGATGCAATCGGCTGGCGTGGCATCCGCGTGCGCGGCCAGCACCTGCAGGAACTGCTGCGCGACGCTGCCCAGCGCCTGCGCGGGCAGGGCACGCCGGTGCGTGTGCTGGACGTGGCCGCCGGCCATGGCCGGTATGTGCTGGAAGCGCTGGGCCAGGGCGAACAGCGCGCCGACCGTATCGTGCTGCGTGATTTCAGCGATCTGAACGTGACCCAGGGCCAAGCGTTGATCGAGCGCCTCGGTGCGGCCGACATCGCCCGCTTCGAGCAGGGCGATGCGTTCGATCCGGCGCAACTGGCCAAGGTCGATCCAGCACCGACACTGGCGGTGGTCTCGGGCCTGTACGAACTGTTCCCCGACAACGACGCCGTGCTGCGCTCGCTGCAGGGTATCGCCGCAACGGTGCCGGCGGGAGGCTACCTGGCCTACACCGGCCAACCCTGGCACCCGCAGCTGGAATTCATCGCGCGCGCCTTGACCAGCCATCGCGGTGGCGCGGCGTGGGTGATGCGTCGCCGTACCCAGCAGGAGATGGATGAGCTGGTGCGCCTGGCCGGTTTCGAGAAGGTGGCGCAGCGCATCGACGACTTCGGCATCTTCACCGTGTCGCTGGCGCGCCGGACCGCGTGATGGCGACGCTCGCCGCAACCCCGCTGGCCGCGGAAGGGCGCCCCTGGCGGCGCGCCCTGCTGTGGCTGGCCCTGCTGGGTCCGTTCTTCTTCGCAAGCTACGGCTTCGCCAACTGGATGGCCGGCCGCCACGCCACCCTGCCGATGATGGCGTTCGCGTGGGAGACACGCATCCCGTTCGTGCCGTGGACGATCGTGCCGTACTGGTCGATCGATCTGTTCTACGCAATCTCGTTCTTCCTGTGCCGGCATCGCTTGGAACTGGACCGGCATGCGCTGCGGCTGTTCAGTGCGCAGGTCATCGCGGTGGCCTG
Organism: Stenotrophomonas sp. a6; assembly: GCF_030913325.1. Lineage (NCBI taxonomy): Bacteria > Pseudomonadati > Pseudomonadota > Gammaproteobacteria > Lysobacterales > Lysobacteraceae > Stenotrophomonas > Stenotrophomonas sp. a6. The sequence goes on along the minus strand of NZ_CP133161.1, from coordinate 4,008,828 downwards.
CTTCCTGCTGTGGCCGCTGCGTTTCAGCTTCGAGCGTCCGGAGATCGGCGGTGTGTTCGGCTGGCTGTTCGATGTGCTGCTGGGCTTCGACAAGCCGTTCAACCAGGCACCGTCGCTGCATATCGTGCTGTTGATCGTGCTGTGGGTGAAGTTCGCGCAGTACCTGCATGGCGTGTGGCGCGGGTTACTGCATGTGTGGGCACTGCTGATCGGCGTCTCGGTGCTGACCACGTTCCAGCACCATTTCATCGATATCCCGACCGGCCTGCTGGCCGGCTGGCTGTGCGTGTGGCTATGGCCGGAGCGGGGCACGCCACCGTTGCGCGCCTGGCACACCGCGCGTGATGCCAGACGTTGGCGATTGGCAGCGCTGTACCTGCTGGGGGCCGCTGTATTGCTGGTGCCGGTGGTGTTTCTGCGTGGCGCCGCGTTGTGGCTGCTGTGGCCGGTGGTCTCGTTGCTGCTGGTGGCGATGGCCTATGCCGGGCTGGGTACGGCGGTGTTCCAGAAGCGCGCCGATGGTCGTCTGACGATGGCTGCACGCTGGCTGCTGGCGCCGTACCTGGGCGCCGCCTGGATCAATTCGCGGCTGTGGACGCGGCGTGCGCCGCAGCCGGTGCCGGTGATGGACGGTGTGTGGCTGGGGCGCATTCCCTCTGAGGCATTGCCGGCCCCCCTGGTGGGCGTGGTCGATGCCTGCGCCGAGCTGTCCTGTCGCGCGCAGGGCGCCGCGTATGCCAGCGTGCCGATGCTGGACCTGGTGGTCCCTGCACCGGAACAGCTGCGCGAAGCGGCCGAGGCCATCGAGCGCCTGCATGCGCACGGACCGTTGCTGGTGTGCTGTGCGCTGGGCTATTCGCGCAGCGCCGCCAGCGTGGCCACCTGGCTGCTGCGCAGTGGTCGTGCGGCCGATGCGGACGCGGCGGTGGCGATCGTGCGTGCTGCGCGCCCTGGCATCGTGCTGGGTACGGCCCATCTGCGTGCCATCACCGACGCGGCAGGAGTGCGCGCATGAGCACGGTTCCCGATCTGGCGACCATGCAGCTGCTGCTGCGGCAGGGGCGTTGGCCGGCATGCCTGTCGCTGGGGCTGCTGCTGGTGGCATTGCTGCTGCTCGGCACCGAGCCGGGCCTGGCGATGATCGCTGCAGGGTTGCTGCTGGCCAGCATGTCTGCAGGGGTGGCCCAGACGTACCACGCGTGGCGGGTTGCGCTGGACGCCAGCCTGCTGCAGCTGCTGCGCGATGAGCGCCTGGACGGCGATGCCGCCGCGCGCCGCACTGATCAGCTGCTGCACGACAGTGGCCTGCGCCGCCCGTCGCCCGATGCGCCCCTGCGGGGCTGGGACGCGCGCTGGGCCGGCATGCGTCGCCTGCTGCTGCGCCAGTACCTGCTGACAGCGGTGCAGTTCGCACTGCTGGTGCTGGCCGTGTTGTGGCCGCAGACGTGAACGGGAGGGACCAATGTTCGCCGAACTGATTGCCCGCGCCTGCAGTGGTGCGATCCATGTAGTAACCGGTGCCCGCGCGCTGTGGATCGGTTGCGCGCCGTCCAGCGAGCGCCGTGTGTACTACGGCAACCACGCCAGCCATGGCGACTTCGTGCTGATCTGGTCGTCGATGCCGCCTGCGTTGCGGCGCCAGGTGCGGCCAGTTGCCGCGGCCGAATACTGGCAGCGCGACGGCCTGCGTCGCTACCTGATCGATGCGGTGTTCAACGGCGTGCTGGTCGAGCGCGAGGCCGGCCATCGCCAGCAGGATCCGCTGCAGGCCCTGCGTGACGCGGTGGACGAAGACTGCTCGCTGATCCTGTTTCCGGAAGGTACCCGCAACGTGGGCGATGAGCCGCTGCTGCCGTTCAAGAGCGGCATCTATCACCTGGCACGGCAACGGCCGGAGCTGGAATTCGTGCCGGTGTGGATCGACAACCTGAAGCGGGTGATGCCCAAGGGCCGGTTCCTGCCGCTGCCGCTGCTGTGCACGGCCACCTTCGGTACGCCGCTGCGGCTGCAGGCCGACGAGGACAAGGCGGCCTTCCTGGCCCGCAGCCGGCAGGCGCTGCTGGACCTGGCGCCGAACGGGGGGCGCGCATGAGTTTCCTGATCGATGTGTCCGGCGACCTGGCAGCGCAGAGCGTGGGCCAGCAGACCGGCCTGCTGTTCGCTGGCGTCGGTGCGGTGCTGGTACTGGCCACGTTGGTGGCCGAAACGCTGCGATGGCGCCAGCGCGGCCGGCCCAGCGCGGTCATCGCCAACCTGGTGTCGCGCATCCGCGCGTGGTGGGTAATGGCGATCGTGGTCGGGCTGGCGCTGTTCTTCGGCCGCGCCGGGGTGATCGTGCTGTTCGCGATCATCTCGCTGTTCGCACTGCGCGAGTTCATCACCCTGGCGCCGACCCGCTCAGGCGATTACTACGCGCTGCTGGCCGCGTTCTACATCGTGCTGCCGTGGCAGTACTACCTGGTGTGGATCGACTGGTACGGCATGTACACGCTGCTGATTCCGGTCTACGCGTTCCTGTTCCTGCCGATCCTGTCGACCATCGGCGGCGACACCACGCACTACCTGGAGCGGACCGCTAAGGTGCAGTGGGGGCTGATGATCTGCGTGTTCTGCATTTCGCATGTGCCGCTGCTGCTGAACCTGCACGTGCCGGGCCATGACCCCTCGCGCAACGTGCTGCTGTTTGCTTTCCTGGTGATCGTGGTGCAGTCCTCGGACGTGCTGCAGTACATCTGGGGCAAGTTGTTGGGCAAGCACCTGATCGCGCCGAAGCTGTCGCCGTCGAAGACGGTGGAGGGCTTCGTCGGCGGCGTGCTGAGTGCCAGCGCACTGGGCGCGGCGCTGTGGTGGATCACCCCGTTCACGCCGCTGCAGGCGTTCGGCCTGTCGCTGCTGATCAACCTGATGGGGTTCTGGGGCGGCCTGGTGATGTCGGCGATCAAACGTGACCGGGGCATCAAGGACTGGGGCCACATGATCGAGGGCCATGGCGGCATGCTCGACCGGCTGGATTCGGTGTGCTTCGCCGCGCCGGTGTTCTTCCACGTGGTGCGGTATTACTGGAAGGCGGGCGGCGGCGGTTGATTCTGCCGGGCTTCCATCCACGCATGGGGCGGATCTACCGGTAGTGCCGGCCGCTGGCCGGCAACTGCAACATCCTGCCATCGTTCATGGGGTTGCCGGCCAGCGGCCGGCACTACCTGCGCGCGTTTACGCGCTGATGCCGTATTCCTTCAGCTTCTTGCGCAGGGTGGCACGGTGGATGCCCAGCATCGCGGCGGCGCGGCTCTGGTTGCCTTCGCAGTGGTTGAGCACTTCCACGAACAGCGGGATCTCCATCTCGCGCAGCACGATCTCGTAGACATCGTCCGCGTCGCAGCCATCGAGGTCACGCAGGTAACGGCGCACGGATTGGGCGACATGTTCACGCAGCGGTGGCCGGGGAGCGCCACGACTGTTGTCAGGACGAGAGAGGACAGCGTTCAAGGGGGTTCCCGATTCGGTGGGCCCGTGCGCGCGTTGCGCGCGGCCGGACGAGGTGGTGGCGGCCAGTCTAGCGCGAGCGTGCCCGGCCTGCCACGGCCGGTCGCCTTTTCACGTTCAGAGGAAGTCGAAGGTGAATGCGACGGTGGATGCGGCGGGCTCCTGCACACGGAAGGCGACGCGCGCGCTCTGGCCCGGTTCCAGCAGGGCCGCGCCGGGGTTCTCGCCCAGGTACTGCGCAGGCGTGAACACACCGCTGCCGATCACCCGGCCATCAGCATCGGACAGTGACAGGCGCAGGTCGGGCCAGGCCTGTGCCCAGCGTGCGTCGTTGCGGATGCTGGCCTGCACCTGCAGCACGCCGGCCTGCCCGGGCAGCGGCCGGATCTCGCGGCTGGTCATGGTGAAGGCGGTGGGTTCATGCCAGGCCGGCAGGCTGCAGCGCAGGAGGCCGCAGAGCGTGCCCAGCCAAGCACGGTTGCCGGCGTCGGCGGCCAGCCGCGCACGGTCGGCCAGCACGCTCTGCAGCACCAGCAGCAGCGCCAGCCCTGCAACCAGCAGCCAGTGCCAGCGCGGTGCCGGCAGGCTGCGGGGGCGCGCACTGCCAAGGAAACTCGGCGCGTCAACGGCGGTCGTCGTCGCCGGCACTGCAACCGGTGCCGACGCGATGGCCGCAATGTCATCAACGATGACAGGCGCATCGTCGTGCTGCATCTCCGCCGCCACATGCGCCGCTTCGGCGGGCCCGGCTGGCACCTGCATGGCAGGCGACGCGTGTTCTTCCGGTTCCTGCGTGCGCGCATCGGTCGCAGGCACGGGCGAACCTTCCGGCGCGGTGCGCAGGAAGGTTGCCAGAGGGCGTCGCGGTGGGTTCGGCTCGGACATGCTCAGGGTGCGGGCTCGGATCCAGCAGTCATTCAACCACGATCAGGCGCGGCGCACGCCGGTGATGCGCATCCAGTCGCCATCCTGGGTCGCCTGCAGGTCGTCGAACCATTCCGCATAGCGCTGCAGCAGTTCACCTTCCTGGCCGTGCAGGATGCCGGACAGGGCAATACGGCCGCCGGCAGCCACGCGCGCGGCCAGCAGCTCGGCCAACGCGTCCAGTGCCGAGGCGAGGATGTTGGCGACCACGATCGGGTAGGTGGCGACCGGTTCGTCCGGCGGCAGGTACACGTGCATGCGCGCCTGTTCGCCGTTGCGCTCGGCATTGTCGGCGGTGGCGACCAGGGCCTGCGGATCGTTGTCCACGCCGATGGCCTCAGCGGCGCCCAGCTTCAGCGCGGCAAGCGCAAGGATGCCGGAGCCGCAGCCGAAGTCGAGCACGCGCTGGCCCTGCAGCAGGCCATCCACGGCCAGCTGGTCCAGCCAGCGCAGGCAGAGCGCGGTGGTCGGGTGGGTGCCCGAGCCGAACGCCAGGCCCGGGTCCAGCCGCACCACGGCGGCGTCGGCAGCCTGTGCGGCCTCCGGCAGTTCATGGTTCCACGGCACGATCCAGGTGCGGCTGCCGAAAGCCATCGGCTGGAACTGGTCCAGCCAGGCGCGTTCCCAGTCCTCGTCCTCGACCGCGCGGAAACTGCCGCTGCTCCAGTCCAGTTCCGGGTCGAACGCCTCCAGCGCGGCCAGCAGCAGCAATGCGTTGCTGTCGGCGGGAAACAGCGCGCTCAGCACCAGGGTGTCCCATAGCGGGGTCTCGCCCACGCCCGGCTCGAGGATGGCCTGTTCGTTGCTGGTATCGGCCTCGGCATCAAGCAGCGTGACGGCCAGTGCGCCGACATCCTCCAGCGCATTCTCATAGCGGGGCTGGGTAGCTTCGGTGCAACGCAGGGTCAGTTCCAGGAACGGCATGGCGGTGGGGGCAATCGCGGGAAAGGGGGCCATGCTAGACCATCGGAGCGTCTCCGTATTGCCTGAGATGCCGCTCGGAGATGAACGGAACCGATTCAGACAGGCCTGGCGGGCCTTGCTAAACTTGGTGCTTTCCTGTGCGCCATTAACGTTCACTGCCGCCAATGGCCTTTGCTCCGACCCTTAAAACCTGGTTGCTCGTGCTGCCGGCGGTGGCCGTGCTGGGCGTGGCCGGGTATCGGGCCAGCGGCCATGCCGGGTCGGTATCGGTGACCGCAGGCGAACTGCCGACGGCGCAGGTTGCGTCGGACGATGCGGCGCCCCTGCCGGTCGTGCCGGAAGCGTTGGCGCGTCGCCTGGCGGCGTTCGAGCGCGGCAACGCGCTGCCTTCGGGCCTGCCGCTGGACCTGCGCGCGGACATCGAGGATGCCACCGATCTGTACGCCTACGCGCAGCGCCTGCGCGTGCAGGCCGACGACGGCAATCACGAGGCGCGCTGGATGCTCAGCCGGGTCTACGACTACTGCGCGCAGTACGCCATCGATCCGGGCGGTTATCGGTTGGACAACAATGTGCTGGCCGGGCTGGGCCTGACCGCTGCACCGGCGATGGTGCAGGCGCGCGAGCGCGTGGCGCAGCGCTGTGGCGGCTTCGTGCCGGGCGACAAGCTGGGGTCCGCGCTGGTGCTGGCCGAGCGCCGCAAGGCGGCCACGCAGGGCAACCTCGCAGCGGAAGCATCGCTGTTTGCCGAAGGCGAGCCGCTGAATGACAGCCCCGAGTACCGCCGTGACCTGGTCGAGCGGGTGCGCACATCGCGCGATCCGGAGGCCTTCATGGCCATTGCACCGGGCATGGGCGTGCGCGCGGCGGGCGACCAGGCGCTCACTGGCCTGGTGGCGGGTGAACAGCTCAGTGAACTGGCGTGGCGGGTTGCGGCCTGCGAGCTCGGTCTACCGTGTGGTGCCGACAGCGTGCTGGTCAACAGTTTTTGTGCGAATGGAGGGATCTGTTCGCAGGATGGGACGCAGGATTTCCGGGATTTCGTGTATGACGCTGCGGTTTCGCGGCAAGGTGCGGGGAAAATGAAGCAGTGGATCAAGCGATTGGTTGGCAAGAGGGGCGGGCAATGAACTACCGTCGATTCCTGCATGGGGCCAAGTTCTGGTTCTGGGTGGCGCTGTTCGTGGCCTATTCGGCCGGCGCGGTCGGGCTGTTGATGATCGACACCTATGAAGATCGTTACCGGCATCTGTCGAAAGTGGAACTGACCACGGTGAAGGCGCAGGAAGATGTGCGCCGCGTGGGTGCCAGCCAGGTCGCTGCGGTCTATCGCGCGCAGAGCGGCATGCCGTTCGCTTCGTTGCCGGCAGGCAGTACCTTCCAGGTGGTGTGGCCCGATGGGTCCACCGAGACGATGGTGATCGTCGACCCGAGCTCGCCCAATGGTGTACGCCCGCTGGCGAATTCGCAGATCCCGGCCGAAGCTGCCGACAAGCGCTGATGCACCTGCTGCAGAGCCGAGCCCACGCTCGGCTCTACGGCAATGGAAAAAGGGCGGGGATATCCCCGCCCTTTTCATGTCCAGTACCTGCTGCCGATCAGGTCAGTGCGATCGGCTTGTTCTTGCGCTCGGCAAGACGCTTTTCCAGGTAGTGGATGTTCTGGCCACCGGCCTGGAAGCCCTTGTCGCGCATGATCCGCTGCTGCAGGGCGATGTTGGTCTTGATGCCGTCGACCACCATCTCGCTCAGCGCCACCCGCATGCGGGCGATGGCGGTTTCGCGGTCCGGGCCGTGCACGATCAGCTTGCCGATCATCGAGTCGTAGTTCGACGGCACGCGGTAGCCACTGTAGATGTGGGTATCCACGCGCACGCCGGGGCCACCCGGCGGATGGAAGCCGGTGATGGTGCCCGGGCTGGGCACGAAGGTCTCGGCGTCTTCGGCGTTGATGCGGCACTCGATCGCGTGGCCGGTCAGCACCACGTCGCTCTGCTTGATCGACAGCTTCTGGCCGGCGGCGATCTTCAGCTGCTCGGCCACCAGGTCGATGCCGGTGACCATTTCGGTGACCGGATGTTCCACCTGGATGCGGGTGTTCATCTCGATGAAGTAGAAGCGGCCGTCTTCGTACAGGAACTCGAAGGTGCCGGCGCCGCGGTAGCCGATGCGCACGCAGGCTTCGGTGCAGACCTTGCCGATCTGCTCGCGCTGTTCGGCGGTGATGCCCGGTGCCGGCGCTTCTTCCACCACCTTCTGGTGGCGGCGCTGCATCGAGCAGTCGCGCTCACCCAGGTGGATGGCGTTGCCCTGGCCGTCGGCCAGCACCTGGATTTCCACGTGGCGCGGGTTCTCCAGGAACTTCTCCATGTAGACCTCGCCATTGCCGAACGCGGCCTTGGCCTCGCTCTTGGTGGTTTCGATCGAGGTCTTCAACGAGGCCTCGGCATGCACCACGCGCATGCCGCGACCGCCACCGCCACCGGCCGCCTTGATGATGACCGGGTAGCCGATCTCACGGGCGATCTTGGTGTTGGCGACGATGTCATCGCCCAGCGGGCCGCCCGAACCGGGCACGCACGGCACGCCGGCCGACTTCATCGCGCGGATGGCTTCGACCTTGTCGCCCATCATGCGGATGGTGTCAGCCTTGGGGCCGATGAAGATGAAGCCGGATTCTTCCACGCGCTCGGCGAAGTCGGCGTTCTCCGACAGGAAGCCGTAACCGGGATGGATCGCCTGCGCGTCAGTGACTTCAGCCGCGGCGATCAGCGCCGGAATGTTGAGGTAGCTCTGCGGCGACGGCGCCGGGCCGATGCAGACCGACTCGTCGGCCATGGCCACATGCTTGAGGTTGCGGTCGACCGTGGAATGCACGGCCACCGTGCGGATGCCGAGGGTGTGGCACGCGCGCAGGATGCGCAGCGCGATCTCCCCTCGGTTGGCGATGACGACTTTGTCGAGCATGGCGTGCCCCTCAGCCGATCACGAACAGCGGCTGGTCGAATTCCACCGGCTGGCCGTTCTCGCCGAGGATGGCGACGATGGTGCCGGACGTGTCGGCTTCGATCGGGTTGAACATCTTCATTGCTTCGATGATGGCCAGGGTCTCGCCTTCCTTGACCTGCTGCCCAACGGTGACGAAGGCCGGCTTGTCCGGGGCGGACGACGCGTAGAAGGTGCCGACCATCGGCGAGCGCAGCACGTGGCCTTCCGGCAGTGCCGGGCCCGGCTTGGCGGTACCGCCGGTGGAGGCTTCGGTCGGCGACTGCATCGGCATTGCCTGCGGTGCCGGGGCGGCCGGAGCGGCGTACACCGGGGCGGCGACCGGAGCGGCATAGCCGGCCACCGGGGCACGCGACAGGCGCACCGACTCTTCGCCTTCCTTGATTTCGATTTCAGCCAGGTTCGACTCTTCCAGCAGGTCGATCAGCTTCTTGATTTTGCGCAGATCCATGAGGGCCTCTTTGGTTTCTATCTAGGTGAGGAGAGCGCCGTGGGCGCCCGGGTCGACAATCAGGTGGCGGATACCCGCAGCAGCGCCGCGTCCATCGCGTAGCGGTAGCTGTCGGCACCGAAGCCGCACACCACGCCCACCGCCTTGTCACTGAAGTAGCTGTGCTGGCGGAACGGTTCGCGGGTATGCGGGTTGGACAGGTGGATCTCGATGAACGGCACCGCCACCGCGGCCAGCGCATCGCGCAGGGCGACCGAGGTGTGGGTGAAGGCGGCGGGGTTGATCAGGATGAAAGCGGTTCCGTCGTCGCGTGCGGCCTGCACGCGGTCCACCAGCACGTGCTCGGCATTGGACTGCAGGCTCTCCACCGCGTGCCCGGCGGCCGATGCCTGGCTGGCCAGGGCCTGGTCGATGTCGGCCAGCGTGGTGTGGCCGTAGACCTCCGGCTCGCGTGTGCCGAGCAGGTTGAGGTTGGGGCCGTGCAGGACCAGCAGCTTCGCCATGGGATCCGGAAGACGGGAAAGGGCGGCAGTCTGGCGGAACCGGCGGATGCTGTCCAGTTCGGCGAAGTTTGCAGCGTTTCAATCGAACGTTTGAAATCTGCCGGAGCGCTTGTGGCCGTATGGCGGGCGCTGGATCAAGGCGCGCTGAATGGCTCGCAGGCCGGGGATGCATGCACGTAGGCCGACGATGGCGGCAGGCATGGGCAGGGCTGATGCTGTCATGGGTGGTGCTGCAGTAGATCCACGCCACGCGCGGATGAGGCCACCATTCAATAGATCCACGCGATGCGTGGATGGAGGACGTTCGGTACGTAGCACGCTACGCACCCACCGAGGGGCAGCCCAAGGTGCGCCGCACGCCACCCACTGCCCCCCGCCACGCCCCCGCTCACGTCTCCAGCGGCACCGTCGGCACCACGTTCGGGAACACCTCTTCCAGCGGTTCCCGTTCTCCAGGCTTCGGTGCCGGCCAGTTGTAGGCATTCACCGGCTGCGCGCGGTTTACCCACAACGCGTAATACAGGTGGTCGGCGCGGCCATCACCGGTATTGGGGTGGATCAGGATGGTCAGGCCCAGGCTGTTGAGCTGCAGCCAGGGCACCAGCACCGGCAGCAGGTCGTTGGTGAAGCCGAAGTAGAACGACGGGGTGACGTGCGGCCCGCGTGGTTCCAGGTTCCAGTTGCCCAGCTCCACCGGGAAGCGCTCGGCCGCCCAGCGCCGCAGCAGCGCAGCCTTCTCGAAGCTGTCCTCGTCGAAGTAGATGTGCGCGTGATAGCTCTTGATGTCGGTGTAGGCGCGTGGGGTCACGGGCAGGGTGGCCTCGCCGGGACGCACGCTGGCCGGGCGCGGGGTCGGTTCGCTGGCCGTGGCCTGGCCCCAGGGGCTGCGCCCTTCCGGTGCTGGCGGCACGATGGCACGGAAGCCGGGGCGGCCAGGCTCGGTGGTGTTCACCGCGTCGTTGCCGCGCGGTGCTGCGGCGGTGGTCGAGGCACTGGCCAGGCCGCCAGCGGCCAGACCCGCCGAAGCGATCAGGCGGCGCCGTGCCGGCGAAAGCAGGTCGGCCCAGTGGGCGTCATCATCGCCGGCGTCGGTGAGGGTCTGCGGGTCCGGGTGCATGAAGGGCTCCGTGGCGGCATCGTGTGGGCAGGCAAGCACGCTCGGGCACCCGCATCCACAGCGTCCAATAAGCAGGGGGCATCACCTCATGCAGGTGCGCCCCGTTGTCGTTGAGCGTGGCCGCTGGGCGGGCTAGGGTGCAGGTCTGCCGCCCCGGAGCCCTTCCATGATCTCGCCCGATGCCGACACACAGCAAAAGCGCGCGTTCTTCCGCCAGCTGCACGCGCAGGGTTGCTTCGTGCTGCCCAACCCGTGGGATGTGGGCAGTGCCCGCTACCTGCAGCGGCAGGGCTTCCAGGCACTGGCCACCACCAGCGCCGGCTGCGCCTGGAGCGAAGGGCGGCCGGACGGAGCGGTTTCGCTGCAGGCCACGCTGGCGCATCTGCGCGTGATGGTGGCAGCGACTCCATTGCCGTTGAATGCCGACTTCGGTGATGGCTTCGGCGCCACGCCGCAGGCGGTGCAGGAGGCGGTGGCCGCGGCGATCGACACCGGCATTGCAGCATTGTCGATCGAGGATGCCAGCGGCGTGGCCGATGCACCGCTGCGTCCGATCGACCAGGCGGTCGAGCGCCTGCGCGCTGCCCGTGCAGCCATCGACCGCGCGGGTGGCGACGTGCTGCTGGTCGGCCGCGCCGAGAACTTCTTCGTTGGCGTGCCGGATCTGCAGGACACCCTGCAGCGCCTGCGTGCCTACGCAGAGGCCGGTGCCGACGTGCTGTATGCACCTGGCATCAGCACGCGCGAGCAGATCAGCGCGGTGGTCGCCGCTGCCGGGTCGAAGCCGGTGAACCTGCTGGTCGGTGGACCGACGTCGCTGAGCCTGCAGGACATCGCCGCGCTCGGCATTCGCCGGGTGAGTCTGGGCGGCGCACTCGCCCGTGCCGCGTGGGGCGGGCTGATGCAGGCGACCCAGCCGATCGTGCAGGACGGACGCTTCGATGGCCTGCAGCAGGCGGCCTCCGGGGCTGCCTTGAACGCGCTGTTCCACTAGATCCACGCCGTGCAAGGCGGGAGGGGCCGGCGACTACAGCGCCTCGATCTCCCGCTTGGGTAAGGTCACGTCGGGTTCCAGCGCTGGCAGCAGTTGGCGAAGCAGGTTTGGATTGCCCTGCAGCCCGGTGCCATCCAGATACGTCCAGCCGGAACCACCAACGCGGCGCACGGCCACCATGAACGTGGTGCTGCGCATTGGGGTTTCACGCACCCGTATCAGGGATTGGCGTGGCACGAAGCAGACTTCTTCCTCTCCGGCAGCATAGGTCCGGGTCGGCACACCTACATCTTCGCTGATGATCACTACACCGGCGTTGTGCTGCTTCTTCAACGCATCACGGGTGATCGCCTGGAAGGCGTCATCGCCGCCGGCCAGTCGCTTGAGGCTGGGATGGGTACGTTCGATGAGGAAGTCCGCATCGCCGCGGGCGTATGCAGCCATCATGGCGCGCACATCTTCGCGCAGAGCCTTCGCATCACTGGGACTGAGTTCACCTGCGAAGGCGGATGGCAGCAACAGCAACAGCGACAGCAGCATCAGCATCGTCAGGGGCAGGCGTCGATCCATGTTCGGGTGTCTCACAGGGCACCGCCGCACTATACGGTGGATGCGAAAACAGCGTCCCATCAATGGCGCTGGCATCCCGAAAATCACTACTTACTATTGGTAGGTATTGATTCCTGGAGACCCCCATGCACAGCCTCATTGTCATCGCCCACCCTGAACCCGGTTCGCTGACCCATGCGATGGCGCATCACATCGGCGATGCGATCACTGCCGCCGACGCCCGCAACACCGTGGCCTACGCCGATCTGATGGCCGAAGGCTTCGATCCGCGCTTCAACGCCCAGGACCAGGCCTTGTTCCGCAGCACTGGCGCGGTACCGGCCGACATCGCCGCCGAGCACGCACGGCTGGAGGCCACCGATACGCTGGTGCTGGTGTTCCCGTTGTACTGGTGGTCGTTCCCGGCACTGCTGAAGGGCTGGATCGACCGTGTCTTCACCAACGAATGGGCCTACGCACAGGACGCGCAGGGCAAGCTGGTGAAGAAGCTGCAGCGCCTGAACGTGCATCTGGTGGGGCTGGGCGGTGCCGATGCAGCGATGGTCGAACGACGCGGCTACGATGCGGCGATGAAGACGCAGATCGACATGGGCATCTTCGACTACTGTGGCGCACGCGTGCTGACGTCCGACCTGCTGCTGGATGCCGATACCGGTGCGGCCGGAGCGCATCTGCAGACCGCGCTGGCGATCGGCCGTAAAATAGGCACTCCGATGCGCTGATCGCCGTGTTCCGCCGATGCCCGCCAACGCCGCTCCCACGCGCCGCCGATTGACCCGCGAGCAACGCGCCCGCCAGTTGCTGGACGTGGCCTGGGCGCTGGTCGGTGAAGAAGGCACCGACGCGTTGACGCTGGGACGGCTGGCCGAGGCGGCGGGCGTGACCAAGCCGGTGGCCTACGATCACTTCGTGACCCGCAACGGCCTGCTGGCCGCGCTCTACGATGACTATGACGGGCGCCAGACGGTGGTATTCCACGAGCGTATCGGTCGCGCCCGCGCGCAGCTGGCCGACCGTGCGGCGGCCATCGCCTCCGGCTACATCGACTGCATCCTCAGCCAGGGCAGTGAAGTGCAGGGCATCCTCGCCGCGCTGGTGGGCGCGCCGGAACTGCACGAGGTGCGGCGGCGTTACCAGCAGGACTTCATCGACAACTGCGACGTATGGCTGGGTCCGTTTGCCGCCGATGGCACGGTGCCACTTGCTGGGCGCTGGGCGATTCTCGGTGCGGCTGAAGCCCTGTCCGAAGCCGTGGCGGCAGGCGCGCTGGACAAGACCAACGCCGAGGCCGAGCTGCAGCGGCTGATCGTGGCGACGGTCAAGCGGCGCTGAGCGGCTTCGGGCGTCAGGCCCCGGCGGTGCCACTGGCCAGCGTGGCGAATCCTGCCGCCAGCTGATCGCGCACCAGTGCGTCGCGCGCGTCGCGGCTTTCAGAACCCAGCACCACGGTGATCAGGCGTACCGGCTGATCCCGCCCGGGCACTGCCCGGCATGCGGTGGCGGCCAGACAGAAGCCTGCTGCCTGGGTGTAACCGGTCTTCAAGCCATCCACGCCGTCATCGCCAAGCAACGCATTCTGGTTGTTGCGGCTGAAGCTGCCATGCACGAACGCGCGCTGCGCGGTGATTGCCAGTATCTGCGGATGGTCATTCAGCAGGCAGGCGGCCAGCACTGCCATGTCGCGCGCGCTGGATGCATGGCGCGGCGTGGTGATGCCGGAGACGCTGGCGAACCAGCTGCTGCGCAGGCCGAGCTGGCGTGCGTGCCGGTTCATGCGCTCCAGGAACGGAGGCTGCGATCCGTCCAGGTGGCGCGCGATGGCCAGCGCCGCGTCATTGCCGGAGACGATCATCAACCCTTCCAGCAAGCGCGCGAGCGTGACCGTTTCGCCGGGCACCAGGCCCATGCGCGTTTCATCGTCGGCGACCGCATGCACGTCGTCGGCGGCGATGGTGACTTCGTCGCCCCACGAGCGCCCGCGCTCCTCGACACATTCGTAAGCCGCGTAGGCGGTCATCAGCTTGGTCAGCGAGGCCGGCTGCCTGGCGACATCCGCGTTGTGCTGGTGAATCACCGCGAAAGTTGCCGCATCGAGGGTGATGGACGACAGCGGTGCACGCGCAGGAGCAGGAGACGGCATGGAAGCAACGATGGCAGTGGGAACCCAGGAGGATAGTGTGCGGCGACTGCACGAAGCTGAAATATTGAAACGATATAACGTATCGTCATTGTGGGCCGCCGATGGCCCGACGGGACATCCGATGACTGCACGCATTCCACGCCGCTGGCTTCATTCTTCGTTGCTGCTCGCGCTGGCCGCACTTGGCGGTTGCCAGCCCAACCTGCGCGCCGAGGCTGTTTCCACCGCCGAAGCCGGTCCGCTCAATGTGATCGTGATGATCAACGACGGTGCCGGCAGGGGTACCTGGGACGCCGCCGCCTACTGGCAGTACGGCAGCCGTGAAGGCGCACCCTATGCGGACTTCCCACTGCGCCTGGCGGTGACCACCTTTCCCTTGAACGCGAGCAGCCAGCCGACCGGTGACAACGCGCAGACGCTTGGCTACGACCCGGGCAAGGCCTGGGATGACGCGCCGGTTCCTGCGCAGGACCTGCCCTTTGCGGGCTACCAGTACCTGGCCGCGGTGGCTACCGACAGTGCGGCGGCGGGCACTGCGCTGTCCTCGGGGATCAAGACCTACAACAACGCCATCAACTTCAACAACGATGGCCAGCCGGTCGAGTTCAATACGCTGCGCGCCAAGCGCCTGGGCATGGCCACCGGCGTGGTCACCTCGGTGCCGTTCGCGCATGCCACGCCGGCCGCGTTCGCGGCGCAGAACGAATCGCGCAGCAACTATCACGCCATCGCACACCAGATGCTGGCGCAGGGCCACATGGACCTGGTGATGGGCACGGGTGGCCCGGGCTACAGCGTCGACGGCCGCGCCTGCCATGAAGGTACGGACGCCGCGAAGGCGGAGGGCTGTGCGAATCCATGGGAGTGGGTGTCGCAGCAGGATTGGCAGCAGCTGGAAGCGGGCAGCACCATCGGCGGCAATCCGGCGGGACCGTGGCGCCTGATCCGCAGCAAGGAAGCGTTCGCCGCACTGGCGCAGGGACGGTTGCCGGCCGACCGGCCGCTGATCGGTGTACCGCGCGTGGCCAACACACTGCAGCAGGCGCGCCAGCTGCAGGTGCTGGGCAAGGATGCAGGCACGCCTTCGGGAGTGAGGAAGATCGACAGCGTGCCCGATCTGGCGACGATGACGCGTGGCGCACTGCAGTTCCTGCAGCAGCGCTCGTCCAAGGGGCTGTTCCTGATGGTGGAAGGCGGCGCCACCGACTGGGCGGCGCATACCAGTGCCTGCGGCACCGAATGGCATTACGGCCAGTGCAGCGATCAGCCGCAGTATGGCCGGCTGATCGAAGAGACCGTGGAGTTCAATGACGCGGTGGCGGCGGTGGTCGACTGGATCGAGCGCAACGGTGGCTGGGAGCGCAACCTGTTGATCGTCACCACCGACCACGACAACAGCATGCCGATGGGCCCGGATGCACAGGACGTGGCTTTCGCGCCGGTACGCAACAACGGTCGCGGCCGCATGCCCGGAATCAGCTTCCGCCCCACCGGCAACCACTCCAACGCGCTGGTGCCGCTGTGGGCCAGGGGCGCCGGCGCGGAGCTGCTGGGCAAGCGCGTGCGGGGCGTCGATGCCGGCTACCGTCAGCACGTGCGCTGGAACGACGGCAGCTACATCGACAATACCGACGTGGCTGCCGCAGTGCAGGAAGTGCTGCAGCGTCCACGGTAACGCCCGGTTGCACGCGGGCTGTTGTCGAGGCAGCCTGCGTACATGCAGTCGGATATCCGCATCGACGGTCGTGTCTTCGCCTACGTCTTCCCCTGTGCGTGGGAAGACTACGCGAAGATTGGTTTCTCACGTGATCCGCTTGGGCGCATCAGCGCATTGCACCGGCGTTGGTTCGAGTTCTTCGATCTCGACGCCGGTGCGCTGGTGGAAGCGGAAAGCGAGCGCGATGCGCGGGATCTGGAGCTGCAGCTGCGTTCGCCGTTCAAGGCGCACCGCGCTCCGGCGCCGATGACGGTCCAGGACAAGGCTGGAGGCCGCACCGAATGGGTACGTGGTGCCAACCACGCTTTGTCGCTTGCGGTTGCCGGCCTGGGCGAACAGGGCTATCGCTGTTATCCACTGAAGGGATGGCTGCGAGCCGCGCTTCGCCTGCGCATGGACCGGCTGCACGACTGGGCGGCGGTGCAGCTTCCCGAAGACGAAGGCCTGCGGATCCCCGGTGGCCCCGGCGAAAGAGCGCTGCGTGACACCCTCGACGGTTGTCAGGCATTGGACATCGATCCGATGCCGTGGCTGCCTGAACACGTCCAACGCTGGTATGCAGGTTGAGGAGCGTTCAACGGGCTCGCGGCGGCTGAACCGGCGCGGCCGGTTGCCGCGCGGACTGCGGGGCAGGTGTGGACGGGCTGGCCAGCTGGCGTGCCAGCTCGGCGCTGGCCACGTGGCCCTGCAGGAACAACAAGCCGCCGAAGATGTTCATGAGCGTGCCTCCACTTGAGTGGATTGCACGATACGGGCAGCATGGACGGGCAAAAAGCGACATTTCCGCAAGCATGACTTGAGAGAATTTCAAGCCTAATGTCCCGCCCTCCGCTCCATGCCCTCCAGGGCTTCGTGGCTGCCGCCCGGCTTGGCAACCTGTCGCGCGCGGCGGCGTCGATGAACCTGACCGTCAGCGCGCTCAGCCACCAGATGAGGCAGCTGGAAGAACGGCTCGGGCAGCCGCTGCTGATCCGCCAGCCGCGTGGTATCACCCTTACCCTTGAGGGGCAGCGCCTGCTCGAGCAGGTGGGGCCGCATCTGGATGCGATAAACGAAGCCTTCCAGCCCTATGCCGCGCGTGCCGAGCACGTGCTGACGATCAGTGCGGTGCCATCGATGGCATCGGCCTGGCTGGTGCCGCGCCTGGGTCACTTCGTGGCTGAGCATCCGCAGATCGAGATCAACCTGCAGTCGAGTGAGCGCCTGATTGATTTCGAGCGGCAGCGCCAGTTCGACGCCGCGCTGCGGCTGGGCAGCGGGCAATGGCCGGGCCTGGTGGTGGAACCGCTGTTCGACGAGTGGCTGGTGCCGATGGCGAGCCCCGCGCTGATCGAGCGCATGGGGGGCATCGACCGTGTACCGCTGACCCAGTGGCCGCTGCTCGGTGATCCCGACGGCGCGTGGGGCGCCTGGTTCGCGTTGAGCGGGCAGAGCCCGCCATCGCGCTTCGTGGCGGTGCTGGATGATTCGGAGGCGCACCATCGCGCCGCACTGGATGGCGTAGGCGTGGCCCTTGGCCGGGTGACCCGGGCACGCCTGCTGCTGGAATCCGGCCAGCTGGTCGCGCTGTCCAGCCAGCGCCTGAAGACGGCGTGGCCGCATTGGCTGGTGTACCCGCAGCGCTCGGCCAGCCATCGCGGCTTCCTCGCGTTCCGCGACTGGCTGCATGCGCAGGCCGCCGAGCATGTGCAGCACATGGCGGACGCGCATCTGTAACGCCGCGCGGTGCTCGATCTCGACTCTACAGTCACTGCACCAGGGTGACCGCCTGCCCGGCACGCGCGAACGCTTCCTCCAGCAACGGGCCCGCCTTGATCGCTTCCACTTCCTCAAACAGCGCCCGCAGCGCATTGGCCGGGCGTGAGGCCGGTGCCGCCACTGCCTGCTGGATCGCGGTGAAGCGATCGGCCAGCACCCGATGGCCGGGATGTGCCTTCGCCCAGGCCGCCAGCGGCTGGCGTACACCGGCGGCGGCATCCAGGCGGTGCTGGTCGAACAGGGCGATGGCCGCTGCCGAGGTGTCCGCCCGCTCGATCGTGGCATGGCGCAGTTCCCGGCTCAGGAACAGGTCATAGGCCGCGCCACGCCCCACCGCGATGCGCAGTCCGTCGCGGTCGAGGTCGGCCACTTGCTGCGCCGGGCTGTCTTCGCGCACCAGGTAAGTGCCTTCGATCTCCACATACGGAGCGCTGAAGGCGATGCGGTCGGCACGCGCCGGATCGATCGCCAGGAAGGCCAGATCCCAGCCGTCTTCGCCCGCCGCGGCGACCACCGAGGCTGCGGCATCGTGGCAGGTGAAGCGTGCCTGCACCCCCATCCGTTGCGCCAACGCGGTAGCCAGTTCCAGCGAGGGGCCGCGCGGTGAGCGCGCATCGCCCTGTGCCAGCACCGGGTTGCCCAGGTTGATCGCCACGCGCAGGAAACCGTGCGGTGCCAGTGTACGTCGGTGGTCGGCCAGGGACATGCAGGACTCCACGGGGCAGGGGAGACCCAGCATGCCAACAACGGTGTCCGCGTGGCGTGGACTCAGCCGCGCGCGGCGAAGGTGCCGTGGAAGCCCAGTGGCACCGCATACGGCAGCCACGCCTGGGCCAGCGGACCGTCATCCACATGGCGCGCATCCAGCACGACCAGACCGCTGCGCTGGTTCACCGGATCGAGCAGGGTGCCGACCAGCCAGCCGTCATCGGCGTTGCGGCTGCCCGGGCGCGGTATGAACACATGCTCTTCGGCCATGA
This sequence comes from Stenotrophomonas sp. a6, assembly GCF_030913325.1. NCBI lineage: Bacteria > Pseudomonadati > Pseudomonadota > Gammaproteobacteria > Lysobacterales > Lysobacteraceae > Stenotrophomonas > Stenotrophomonas sp. a6. The sequence goes on along the minus strand of NZ_CP133161.1, from coordinate 3,990,262 downwards.
TGTCCGCCCCGTAGTTCCAGAGCTGGCGGCGTCCGTGCTCGATCTCGAACGCGGCCACCGCGTTGAAGTACGGCGCAGTGGCCGTGCCGTCGATGGTCGGCGCATACAGCCGTGCGCCACGTGTGTTCGCCGAGCGCGGGTCGAACAACGGGAACTCCACGGCGCTGATGCCCAACGTCTGCCAGCGGGCCTGTCCACGACGCAGGTCCAGATGCAGCTCGACCAGGCTGGCGCCACTGTTGGCCGCGTGTGCGCCATCACCGGCCATCGCTTCCTTCATCGGCGAGCGCGCCTCATTGATGTCGTCGTGGCGCACTGCGCGCAGCACGATGCCGCCATCGCGGGTGAACGCGTCGCCGAAGTGGTAGATCGCCGCGAACGGGGCCTCGAACCATTGCGCCTTGTCCGGCGCATCCTTGGCGACCACCGCGATGCGCACCGGACGCTGCGGTGCGAACTGCATGCGCTCGAAGAAGCTGCCACCTGCGCCGGTGAAATCGAACGGCATCATCACGAACACCAGGTGCTGGTCGGTCATCGCGAAGGCATGCAGGTAGCCATGCTCGGGTGTTTCGATCACATTGGCGCTGCGCAGCTGGCCGTCCGCACCGATGTGCCAGACCAGCAGGCCATGGCCCCCCATCAGGCTGATCGAGCCGAAGTTCCAGAGGCTGCCGTCGTGGTCGGTCAGCGGGTGCGCCGAGAACGGCAGCGCCGCCAGGTCCGGACGCCAGGTGACAGGGCCAAGCGTCTGCAGCGAATCCGGGTCCACTTCGAACGCCGAACCGGATTCGCACAGGGCGAACAGGTGGCCATTGATCATCGTCACCGAGGTGTTGGCCACGTTGGCATCATCGTTGTTGCGTACCGCCAGCGCACCGGGAACGCTGGTGCCGGCGGCCGGATACTGGAAGCGGCCGGCCTTCTGTTCACGGGTGAATTTCGGCGTGGCGACCATGCGCCCGTGATGGGTCAGGCTGCCATCACCATTGAAGCGCCAGCCATGCACCATGCCGTCGCCGTCGAACCAGTGGTCGTAGCGGAAGCCATCGCGCTCGGTCCACGCCGGACCGTTGCGGTACAGCGTGCCAGCCAGGCCTGACGGCAGCTTTCCCTGCAACTGCACGGTGGCCGGACCGAGGCTTTCGCTGCCGACGCTACGCCAGCCGAGCAGCCAAGGGTGTTCCTGCATGCCCTGCGCGAACCGCGCCGGGTCGCCGGCGAAGGCGGGAGCGCTTCGCAGCGCGGTGGTGCCCAGGGCCAGACAGGCACTGCTGCTGAGCAGGGTACGAAGGAAGCGGCGACGGTCCATGGTGGCCTCGGGTCTGGATGCAGGAATCAGCGCAGGGTGATGTCGATGGCGGTGCCGGCGGCCGGTACGTCGACGCGCGCCTCGTCGAAGGTCGGCTTGCGCATCACCTGCGGGTTGTTGCTGAAGCCGTAGCCCTCCACCGGCATCCCGACCAGGTTGGTGTCGAGCTTGCCGTTGTCGTTCTCGTCGTGGGTGAGCAGCACGGCATAGCTGCCGGCCGGCACGCCCTTGAACGTGAAGTGGGCGCTGTCGCCGCTGGGCGCCGCCTGCTGGGCCTGCACGGGCCTGGCCTTGCCGTCCCAGGCGGCGGCGCTGTCGACCAGCGCAACGCGCAGGGTGCCGGTCTGCACACGGACGTCGTGCACGGTCACGGCCAGGTCGGCGGCGTGGGCACTGCCGGCCAGGGCAGTCAGGGCGGTGCTGAGCAGGGCGGTGCGGATCATGGCAGTGGCTCCGGAAGTGTGTGTGGCGGTGTGGCGCCAGTCTGCGTGCGACCCTGCACCGGGTTCAGGGCCAGTGGTCATCGATTCGACGTGCCAGAAGTCACTTTCTGCGCCGGACCCATTGCCGCCGGCGTGCGCGGCGGTCAGCATCTGGCCATGCCCAGCCTGTTCCGCCATCTGTTGCGTCCCCTCAGCCTCGCCGGCCTGGCCACCGTGCTGGTGGTGGGCCTGTCATTCGCGGTGCAGCGCAACGGTGCCGGGCTGAGCCTGCTGCTGCTTGCCGTGTTCCTGCTGCTGTTCGTGGTGCACGGCTGGGCGTCGGTGCCATCCCGCGTGCGCGCTGTCGCGGCGGTGTTGCAGGCGTTGCTGGCGGTCGTGCTGGTTGCGCTGCAGCCGCGTACCGGCACCGCACCGGTACTGCTGGTGGTGCTGGTGGCGCAGCTGGCCGAGCATTGGCCACCGCGCTTCGTGCTGGCTGTTGCACTGCTGGCCAACCTCGCCATGTATCTCGTGCTGCGCTACAGCGGCTTCAGCCAGCCGCTGCTGGTGGTGCTGCTCTATGGCGGCTTCCAGGCCTTCGCCGCACTGACCGCACACTATGCCCGCAGCACGGCGCTGGCCCGCGATGACCTGGCCCGCGTCAATGCCGACCTGCTGGCTACCCGCGCGCTGCTGGCCGACAGTGCACGCGACGCCGAGCGCCTGCGCCTGGCGCGCGAACTGCACGATGTGGCCGGGCACAAGCTCACGGCGATGCGCTTGAACCTGCGTGCCCTTGCGGCCGACCCTGTGCTGGCCAAGCGCGAAGGATTGGTGCTGGCCGAGCAGCTGTCCGGCGAGTTGCTGGCCGACATCCGCCAGGTGGTGCAATCGATGCGCGATGATCGCGGCCTCGATCTGGCCACCGCATTGCACGCGCTGGCCGCGCCGTTCCCGCGCCCGAAGCTGCAGCTGCAGATCGGCGAGTGCGTGCGCGTGGTTGACCCGCTGATGGCCGAGATCGTGCTGCGCCTGGTACAGGAAGCGCTGACCAATGCCGCCCGGCATGGCAACGCAGACACCGTATGGCTGACGATCAACGAAGAGGATTCCCGGTTGCGTATCGACATCCGTGACGACGGCCAGCGCGCCGAGCGTATCCGCGAGGGCAACGGCATCGCCGGCATGCGTGAGCGCCTGGGCGCAGTGCGTGGCCAGTTGGAACTGGCCCGCACCGCACAGGGCGGCATGCACCTGACCGCCTGGGTGCCGGCATGAACGGCAGCGCGATCCGTGTTGCCCTGGCCGACGACCAGGCGCTGGTCCGCGCCGGGCTGCGTGCGTTGTTGCAGGGGTTGGGCGTGGACGTGGCGCTGGAGGCCGAGGAGGGCCAGGCGTTGCTGGACGCGCTGTCCACCCAGCGCGTGGATGTTGTGCTCAGTGACATCCGCATGCCCGGGATGGACGGCATCGAGGCAGTGCGCCAGCTGCGCGCGCGCGGCGATGCCACGCCGTGGCTGCTGCTGACGACCTTTGATGAAAGTGACCTGCTGCTGCGCGCCAGCGAGGCCGGCGCACAGGGCTTCCTGCTCAAGGACGCCGCACCCGCAGACCTGCGCGAGGCGATCGAGCGCGTCGCCGCTGGCGAAACCCTGCTGCTGCCGGTCAGCACCGAGCCGGTACGCGCCCGCTACCGCTTCCACGATGAAGCACCGCCCACCGATACCTTCGGGGAACGCGAGGTGGCGATCCTGCGCTTGCTGGCCGGTGGCTACAGCAACAAGGAGATCGCGCGCAGCCTGTTCCTGGCCGAGGGCACGGTGAAGAACTACGTGTCCGCCATACTCGACAAGCTGGGCACCCGCGATCGCACCCGTGCGGTGCTGAAGGCGATTACCCTGCGCATCATCTGAGTGGACCGAGCAAGGAGTGCCAGTGAACCCGATCCTGCATGTGGAAATCCCGGCCAGTGACCTGGACCGTGCCATCACGTTCTACCAGCGGTGGCTGCAGGTCGCGGTGGACGAACCTGTCGTGCTGCACGACTGCCGGATGGCCTACCTGCCGTTCTCCGATGAGGCCGCCGGTGCCAGCATTGCGCTGGTGCTCGGCGCGGACTACCGGCCTTCCGAACAGGGGGCGCGCGTCTACATCGGCGTCGATGACCTGGATGCGAGCCTGGAGCGAGCACTGCAAGCGGGCGCCGAGCTGTGCTTCGGACCCGCCGATGCGGGCGACTGGCGCGTGGCCGAGATCCGCGACAGCGAAGGCAATCGCATTGCGCTGCAGGCGCGCGCTGCTCTGTAGAGCCGAGACCACGCTCGGCTGCTGTTGGCCCAGCCGCTCCAGCTCAGCCGAGCATGGGCTCGGCCCTACAAGGTCGCGGCGCGCGAGCGCTGCAGCCAGTCATTGATGGCCGGGTCCAGTCGCGGGTCGTCCGGTAGCTGCATGCCGAAGCGCTGTTGCAGCACGGCACGCACATCACCCACATCATGCAGCGGGCGCTTGTCCGGTGCCTGCCCGGGGCGATACTCGGTGTAGTTGCCGCTGCCGATGGTGCGGCGCCAGTCCGGCCCGGTCAGCGACGCGCGCAGCTGCCCGGGGAAACTGGAATCGGGATGGGTGCACACGTACCAGTTGCCCACCACGTTGTCGATCGGTGCCGGCGCCTGTAGGTCGAACCGATACATCGCCCGCCAACCATCGTTGGACTCGGCCGACAGCACGAAATCACCCTCGTCGGGCAGGCGCTGCAGCAGATAGCGTTCGTGCGGCGTGGCCTGCGGCTGCGGATCATGCAGGCGCAGCGGCACGGTCGGGGTCAGGCTGCCGAAACCGGCATCCACCAGCCAGTCGCCGCTGTCTACGTTCACGCGCAGCAGCAGGTGGGTACGCGCGGTCAGTTCGCCGTCCTGGGCGGCCAGCAGTACCCGCGCGCTCAATGGCTGCGCATCGAAGCCCAATGCCTGCAGCAGCGCCAGCAACCCGCCATTGAGTTCGAAGCAGTAACCACCGCGGCGCTCGTCGAGCAGCTTGCGCTGCACGCTGTCCAGGTCGATCGGCACCGCATCGCGCAGCAGGCAGCTGAGGGTCTCGAAGGGCAGCAGTGCGTTGTGGCGCTGCTGCAGCAGGGTCAGGCCGGCCAGGGTCCGCGGTGGCGGTGCATCCAGCTGCAGGCGCTGCAGGTAGCGGGGGACATCGAGCGTCGTCATGGAGACACCGGGCGGGGGAGGGATGTCCACTGTGCTCCCCCAACCGGGGTTGAGGTCAAGCGCGGCGGCCGTGTCATGCCTCCGTCGCCTGCACCCGGTACAAAGGCCGCGTCCACCAGCGATGGGGGGACGCAGACGAAGAAAGCGCTAAAGTTGTCCTGAGTCAGGCCGATACAGGTGCGTCTTTCCGCCTGGAGTCTGTCATGTCGGCCGTTGTCCCCCACCTCCGGTCCCTGCGCACGCGCCTTGCTGCGTTGCACTCGGCGTCCCCCGGGCTGCTGCGCTGGCTGCAGCCACATCGGCTCAGCGTGGCCAACAAGCTCAAGGCCACACTGTGGATCTGCGGCCTGGGCCTGGTGGCGATCGCTGCTGTCTACGCCTGGACTGGCCATGCCAACGCACTGGCTGCGCGCAGCCAGGCCAGCTACCAGCGCGGCAGCGATCTGGCTGCCAGCCTGTCCACGCGGGTGGCCGAAGCGCGTCGCCTGCAGACCCAGTATGCACGCAGTTTCGATGATGCCGACCGCGCGCAGCTGTTGGCCACGCAGAAGGCGTTGCAGACCGATCTGCAGGCGCTGCGCGCGATGCCGATGGATGCGGGCCGGCGCAAGGCCCTGCAGGCGCTGACCGAAGCCGCCGACGCGTTCTCGCAGGGTGTGGCCGCCCTGTTCGAACGGGTCGACGAGATGGGCCGTGGTGATGCCGGCCTCGCTGCGCAGCTGCAGCAGGCCGCCGACACCCTGCAGGCGCAGGTGGATGTGCAGCAGCGGCCCGCGCTGGCGCTGTCCCTGCAGAAGATGCGAAGGCAGGAGGCACTGCTGCTGCTCGACGGTGATTCCACCCACGCCGACCGCGCCAGCGAGGAGAAGCTGCCGTTCGACCTCGCGCTGGCGGGCCTGCCTGCGGATGTGCAGGACACCCTGCGCACCGGGATGGAGGCGTATCAGGCCGCACTGCTGGGGTATACCGCTGCCCGCGTCGGCCTGGATGTGGAAGCGCAGTCGCTGCTGGATACCGCCACGGGCGTAGCGCCGGCGTTGGCCGCATTCCAGCAGGCACAGGTGGCGGCGCTGGCCAGGGCGCAGGCACGCCAGCAGGCCGGCGCGCGCACGATGAGCGTGCTGTTCGCACTGACCCTGCTGCTGGTGGCCGGCGTGCTGATCACCAGCCTGGTGCTGGTGCTGCGTGCGGTGCGCCAGCCGATCCAGGACACCCTGCGTTTCGCCAGCGACATCGCCGACGACCGCCTCGACACCACCCTGCGCGTCTACAACGCCAACGATGAAATCGGCCAGCTGGCCCAGCGCCTGGTCGACATGCAGCAGCGCCTGCGCGCGCGCATCGAGACCGAGCGTGCGGTGGCCCGCGGCAACACCCGCGTGCGCCAGGCATTGGACAGCGCACAGGCCGGCTTGATGGTGATTGATGCCGAAGGCCTGGTGGCGTACGCCAATCCGGCGCTGCTGGAGCAGCTTGCACTCCGGCTTGAAGATCTGGTGGGGAGCGATGCGGTACGCCTGCATCCGGCACTGGCCAGCCTGGCTGGCGTGCGCCAGCGCGAGGAGCGCGAGATCGGTCATGCCGGCGTCCGCTACCAGTTGATCGCCAATGCCATCACCGACGGAGGGCATTTCCTCGGCGTGGCAGTGGAGTGGCGCAGCCGCGCGCTGGAAACGCTGCTGGAAACCGAAGTGGCAGCACTGGTCGACGCCGCCGCACATGGCGACCTGCACGGCCGCATCGCGCTGGAGGGAAAACAGGGCTTCGTGCGCACGTTGTCGACCAGCATCAACCGCCTGCTGGCGACCTTCGAGACCAACCTCGGCGATCTGCAGGCGCTTCTGGCGGCGCTGGCCCGTGGTGACCTCAGCGTGCGCATGGAAGGTGAGCTGCAGGGCGTGTTCGCACGCATGCGCGACGATGCCAACGCCACGGTCGCGCAACTGGGCCGCATCGTCACCCGCATTCAGCAGGCGACGTCCAGCCTCGACACCGGTGTGGGTGAGATCGTTGCCGGGCACCATGATCTGTCGCAGCGTACCGAACAGCAGGCGGCCGACCTGGAAGAGACGGCAGCGTCGATGCACGAGTTGACCGACACCGTTGGCCGCAATGCCGATGCCGCGGGCCGCGCCGATGCCCTGGTGCAGGGGGCGGCCGCGGTGGCCCAGCGCGGTGGCGAGGCCGTCGGCCAGGTGGTCGCGACCATGCATGGCATCAGCGAGGCCTCGCGGCGGATCGGCGACATCACCCAGCTGATCGATGGCATCGCTTTCCAGACCAACATCCTCGCGCTGAATGCCGCGGTGGAAGCCGCGCGTGCAGGTGAGCAGGGCCGCAGCTTCGCCGTGGTGGCTGCGGAAGTGCGCCTGCTGGCCCAGCGCAGTGCCGAAGCGGCCAAGCAGATCAAAGGACTGATCGAGGATTCGGTGGCGCGTGTTGGCCAGGGCAACCAGCAGGCCGAGCAGGCGGGCATCACGATGGGCGAGATCGTTGGCAGCGTGCAGCAGCTGGCCGAGCTGCTGGCCGGTATCCGCAGTGCATCGCAGGACCAGCATGCCGGCATCGCGCAGGTGAAGCAGACCATCGTGCAGATGGAAGCCAGCACCCAGCGCAACGCCAGCCTGGTGGAAGAGGCTGGTGCCTCCACCGCGCAGATGCAGGCGCAGGTACACGCGCTGGCCGAAGCGGTGGGCGCGTTCCAGTTGCAGTCGATGCCACAGGCGCGCGCTGCGGCCTGATCGTGCTCCGGTATGCCGGCCGCTGGCCGGCACGCCCCTGATCATGCCGGCCGCTGGCCGGCACTACCCTTGTGGCTCAATACACGTCGCGACGGTAGCGCCCTGTCTCCAGCAGCGTTTCCACTTCTTCATCACCCAGCGCTTCGCGCAGCACCTGGTCCACGCCTTCGGCCATGCCCAGCAGCGAACCGCAGACGTGGATGACCGCACCACGCTGCATCCAGTCGCGCAGGGCATCGGCTGCTGCACGCAGGCGATCCTGCACATAGCCGCCCTCACCATCGCGCGAGAACGCCAGATCCACCCGCGCGAGATGGCCATCGGCCTGCCACGCTTCGATCTCATCGGCGAACAGGAAGTCGTGCGCGCGCTGGCGTTCGCCGAACAGCAGCCAGTGCCCGTGCTCACCTGCATGCGCGGCTTCGCGCAGCAGGCTGCGCAGGCCCGCGATGCCGGTGCCATTGCCGATCAGCACCATCGGCGCACCGCCAACGCGATGGAAACCGGGGTTGCGGTGCACGCGGGCCACGATGCTGGCACCGACCGGCGCATGCAGCGACAGCCAGCCCGAACCCAGGCCGGTGCGTCCGGTTTCGTCATGGACCAGCCGCACCACCAGTTCGACCGCACCGTCATCCGTACAGGATGCGATGGAGTACTCGCGCCCCGGCAGCAGTGGCAGCCCTGCCAGCCAGAGGCACGCATCCTGCACCGCCAGCGCAGCATCGGCATCGGGCAGCTCGCGCTCGCTGGCCAGCGCCAACAGCGTGCGCGGCTGGCCGTCAGTCAGCAACGGCTGCTGGGGATCCAACCCATGTGCCTTCAGCACCGCAGCGGCGTGCCGCGCGTTGTGGCGGGGCGCGACGTGCAGGATGTCGCCCGCCTGCCACTGCACATCGGCCGGTGGCGCAAGACGGATGCGCCAGATGGCGCCGCCCACGCTGCCTGGATTGAGGCGGTCACGGCCGAGCAGGCGCCACTCGTGCATCTGCGTCGCGGCCGGCAACACGCTGTCATCGGTGGCGATGCCGGTCAGCGCGCCGAGATGTTGCTGCCACTGGCGCAGCGCCGGTATCGCGGCGGCATCGACATCGATGCGCTCGAACAGCGCACGTGCGCCGTTGCCCAGCAGCCAGCCATCGAATTGGCGGCCAAAGCCGCAGTAATGCGGGTACTGGCGGTCGCCCAGGGCGAGCAGGCCGAACTGCAGGCCCGACAGATCGGGCGCTTGTGCCAGCAGCCGCCGCGCAGCGCCCCGTGCCGCATCTGGCGGCTCGCCATCGCCGAAGGTGCTCAGCAAGAACAATGCCTGCGCAGTGCGCGCGAGCTGCGTGGCATCGACCCGGGCCAATGGCAGTACCTGCACGCCATGGCCAGCGGCCTGCAGCTGCGCGGCGGCACGCCAGGCCAGCTGCTCGCCCAGCCCGCTCTGGCTGGCATGCACGACCAGCCAAGGTGCGCGGCCATCATCGGTGGCAACCGGCAGCGACCGGCGCAGCCCGCGCGCGGCACGCTGGCTGCGGCGGCGGTCCAGGTACAGCATCCAGCCGGTGATGAAGAACAGGCTCATGGCCAGACTGCTGAGCATCACCACGACACGCCCGGGCATGCCGAAGTAGCTGCCCGAGTGCAACGCGAACACGCTGGTGGCCAGCTGCGCGCCGGCGCCCTGGCGCGCGTAGGGGCGCGAATCGAGGATTGCCCCGCTGGCCGGATCCAGCTGCAGCAGATCATGTGCACGGTCATGGTGGCCACCGCGCCGTGACGGATCGCCAGCCATCACCCGCACGTTGAGCGCTTGGCCGGGCTTCTCCGGCAGGCGCAGGTCGATGTAGCCGGTGTGCACGCCGGGCAGGGCATACAGCGTGGCTTCGATGCGCTCCAGGTTCAGGGTGGCGCCGGTGGCGACCTTGTGCTTGGCGGCCGGTGCGACGCCAAGCAGCGTATTGGCGGCACTGCGATACCAGTCGAAGGACCACCACAGGCCGGTCAGCGCACTCATCAGGTAGATCAGCAGCACCCAGGTGCCGACCACCGAGTGCAGGCTCCACAGGAAGCCACGGCCGCTACGTTTCCATTCCACCGCCAGCCAGCTGCGCCAGTGCCACCAGCGGCGCGGCCAGCGCAGGTAAAGACCGGACAGGGTGAAGAACAGCAGCGCGATCGCACAGCTGCCGGTGATCCACTTGCCGCGCTCGCCGGCGGCGAGGTGGCGATGCAGGTCCTCGACGAAATCGAAGAACGCCTGCCCACGCAAGGCACTGAAGCGCTCGCCGCTGTACGGGTCGAAGTAGACCCAGTGCTCCTTGCCACCAGCGAAGCGTGCCACCGAAGGCCGCTGCCCGGTGGCGTCCACGCGCAGGCGCTGCAGGGGGCGATCACCGCCGGCCTGCAGCAGCGGCACCAGTTCGCTGAGTTGAAGCGGAAGCTGGCCGTCGGCATGGTGCTCGGCGATTTCGGCGAAGCCGGGATTGGCCGCCCGCAGCAGTTCGTCCTCGAAGGACAGCACGGCGCCGCTGAGGCCCATCACGGCCAATACGGCACCGGCGGTGATGCCCAGCAGCCAGTGCAGTTGGAACAGGACGTTCTTGAACATGGAAGGAGGAGGGCCTGGAAGGCTGCCGCCCGCATCCTGCGCAACAGCAAATGAGAATTAGTCGCGGAATTCTCCGTGGCGGACGGGCTACGGTCAAGGAGGGTTTTGTTGCAGGGCTTTGCAGCCCTGCACCCGCTACAAGCCGGAGCAACGTCAACGTCAAAAGCTGGCTTTCCGTGGGTTGGCGGGGTGGGTCCGGTTGAGGGGGACGCTGCAAGTCCCCCTCCGGGGCCCGGCCCAGCCGCTGGCGGCTGTGCGTTCGGGCGCTTGCGAAGCAGTGCTTCGCAAGCAAAGCGCCCTCACCCATGTAAGCTCGGTCGCCGCATCCATGCGGCTCACGCCCCCTCAACCGGACCCACCCCGCCTTCGACAGTTTCCTGCGATCTGTCGGAACGGCGTTCTGCTTTGGTAGGTGCCGACCGTTGGTCGGCACGGGGTCTGATTCCGTTCTGAATATCGATATCTGACAGATGTGTCGACCAAGGTCGACACCTACCAACAGCCGCGAAGATCTGTCAGAGGCGGGGCGGTGTCGGAGTGCGGGGTGTCAGCCGCATGGATGCGGCTGCCAAGCTTACAGGGACGTACTTGCAGCGTTCCCGCACTCCGACACCGCCCCGCCATCCCACGGAATGCCCGCTTTGGCTTTGGCTCTGGCTGTTGCCGTTGCATCGAGCAGGGTGCAGGGCTGCAAGCCCTGCAAAAAACACCCTCACTTCACCCAGCTGTCGATCTCGCCGTGGGCGAACGGTCCCAGCTTTGCCTTCACCAGCCGCCCCTGCGCATCGAACAGCACGCTGTAGGGCAGCAGGCCCTGTGTATTGCCCAGCTGCACGCTGGCATCGCGCGGCCCCGGGGTCTCGATCACGATCGGATAATCCACCGGTACCCGCTGCAGGAAACCGCGCACGTCCTCCGGCGTATCCAGCGCCAGTCCCAGCACCTGCACACCGTGCTCGCCCTGGATATGTGCGAAACGCGCCAGTTCGGGCATTTCTTCAACGCAGGGCGCGCACCAGCTGGCCCAGACATTGATCAACAGCGGGCGACCGCCAGCGTGCTGGCGCAGGTCCAGCGGCCGGCCTTCAAGATCGGGCAGCGACAGCGCGGGCAGGCTGTCGCCGACCTGCAGGGCAGGTGCCGCAGCCGCCACAGCAGGCGCCGCTGGCATGGCCTCAGGCGCAACCGGCGCAGGAGCCAATCGATGCCCGGCCCACAGGCCAAGGCCGGCGGCCAGCACCGCTGTCCACAGCAGCGCTGGCCGTTGCCACTTCATCGTGCGGTGCGCAGCAGCGCTTCCTCCACCACCGCCTGGGTCAGCAGGGTCGGCAGCACGGTCGGCGGCGCGCCGGGGCCGTACACCACGTACAGCGGTACGCCGACGGCCTTGTGCTCTTCCAGGAATGTGGTGATCTGCGGATCGACGTTGGTGTAGTCACCGCGCATGTACACCGCGTTGGTGCGCTTGAGCAGGTCCTTGAACTCCGGCCGCGACAGCACGGCGCGCTCGTTGGCCTTGCAGCTCACGCACCAGTCGGCGGTCATGTTGACGAACACCACGCGGTTGTCGGCGCGCAGGCGGTCCAGCAACTGCGGCGAATACTCCACCACGTTGTCGCTGGCGGCCTGTGCGGCGCGAGCCGGCGCTGCCAGCTGGGTCACGCCCCAGGCCGGTACCAATGCGCCGATCGCCAGCAGCACGCCGAGCAGGGTTACTGCACGCGAACCGGTCCAGCGGTTGCGCTCGAACAGCCACAGGCCGAAGGCGAACAGCAACAGGCCACCCAGCACCAGCGCCATGCCGTCCACGCCGCGCTGCTTGCCCAGCACCCACAGCAGCCACAGCGCGGTGGCGTACATCGGGAAGGCCAGCACGTGCTTGAGCGTTTCCATCCACGGGCCGGGCTTGGGCAGGCGGCGCGCCAGCGCCGGCACGAAGCCGATCAGCAGGAACGGCAGCGCCAGGCCCAGGCCGAGGAACAGGAACACGGTCATCGCCTTCAGCGGCGGGGCAATGAACGCGTAGGCGATCGCGCCACCCATGAACGGGCCGACGCAGGCACTGCCGACCACGCAGGCCAGCGCACCGGTGAAGAAGTCACCGGCCGGGCCGCTGCGGCTGGCCAGCGACTGGCCCAGGTTGCCGATGCCGCCGCCCAGGGTGAACACGCCGGACAGGCTCAGGCCTACCGCGAACATGATGTAGGCCAGCGCCGCCACCACGCCCGGGTGCTGCAGCTGGAAGCCGATGCCGACGGCGTTGCCGATTGCGCGCAGGCCCACCATCAACGCACCGATCACCGCGAATGCGACCAGCACGCCCAAGGTGTACCAGAGCGCGTGGCTGCGTGCGCGCTGTGGGCTTTCGCCACTCTGCGCCAGGCTCAGGACCTTCAGCGACAGGATCGGCAGCACGCAGGGCATCAGGTTCAACACCAGGCCGCCGGCCAGCGCCAGCAGCAGCACCCAGACGAACGAACGGTCCGGGTTCGGTGTGGTCGCCGGCGGGCGCGTACGCAGCGCGTTGTCACCGCGCGCATCGGCGGCGAATTCATTGCCGTCCACTGTGCCTGCGACGGCCGGGGGGGCGGCATCCGTATTGGGCACCGTCGGCAGCAGGCGCAGGGGGGCGCCGTTGGCGCCTTCGCGTGGCGCCGCAGCCAACGGGCTGATTACCTCGTTGCGCGGCGGTGCCTGGTCGGCGCTGGCGCTGACCTTGCCGGCCGGGATCGACAGCTTCACCCGGCGGGTCATTGGCGGGTAGCAGATGCCATCGGTCTGGCAGCCCTGGAAGGTCACCACGAGGGTGCCGTCAACCGCGTCGGCAACCGTGCGCCGCAACGGCAGCGGCACTTCCACCTGGTTGAAGTACACCGAGACATCGCCGAAGTGCTCGTCGCGATGCGACTGCGCGGCTGGCCAGCGCGGCGTGCCGGCCTGCACGCCGGTGCTGCCTTCCAGCTTCAGCGAGGTGCGGTCGCGATACAGGTAGTAGCCCGGTGCCGGACTGAAGCGCAGCAGCAGGGTGTTGCCGTCGCTGGCGATGGCATCGAAGCCGAACGCCTGTTCCGACGGCAGCGGCAGCGCCTGGCTGTTGCTGGCGGCACCCGGCAGGCGCAGGCCGCCGCTGTTGCCGGCACCGGCCAGTGGGTTGTTGAACGGACTGGCCGCACCGGCGCGGCCGGCCGGGGCCGCGGCCTGTGCACCGCTGCCGGGCAGGGTGACCTGCACCACGCGCTTCTGCGGCGGGTAGCAGACACCGGCATCTGCGCAGCCCTGGTAACGCACTTCCAGGCTGATGGTGCCGGCGGCCTCGGTCGGCGTGCCGGGCAGGGTGGCCTGCAGGCGCTCGCGATAGGTTTCGACCTCGCCGAAGAAATCGTCGTGGTGCTTGTCGCCCTTGGGCATCTGCAGCGCGCCGGCATTGAAGGCCGGGTCGGCCTTGACGCTGGTGCGGTGGCGATACAGGTAATAGCCGGGCGCGATCTTGAACTGCAGCTGCACCTGGCCACGTTCGGGGGCGGTGGCGGTCAGCGCGAACGCCTGGTCCACCGGCAGCAGGTCTTTCTCATCCAGGGCGAACGCCGGCAGTGAGAGCCACAACAGAGCGCACAGGGCGGCGCCACGCGCAAACAGAGTCTTCAATCAGTGTCCTCCCGGGTCTGTGCCCGGATCCAGTCCAGATACGCCGGCAGGCCGGCCCGGGTTTCGACCGCGATGCACTCCGGGAGTTCATACGGATGCAGTTCGACGATCCGGGCGATTGCGTCATCGACGCGACTCGCGGTGGTCTTCACCAGCAGCTGCAGCTCGGCGTCGGTGGTCACCTCGCCCTGCCAGCGGTAGGTCGACTGCGCGCCATCGAGGCGGGTCACGCACGCGGCCAGGCGCTCGCCAACCAGCGCGTGCGCGATGCGCTCGGCACTGGCCCGGTCCGGGCAGGTGGTCAACAGCAGCAGGACGGGATCGATGGTCGACATGACCGTCGAGTATAGGGCCGCCGCCGGGTCAGGACCCGGCGGCGGCCGTGGACCGCTGCGTTGCGCGGTCAGTTGGCCAGCTGGCAGGTGGCCGGCTTGGCCGAGGTGAACAGGCCAGGGGTCGCCCACTCGGGGTGGTCGATGAACGGGTTGCGGTTGCCCTGGAAGCTGTAGATCACGTCATTGCGCGCACGCTCGGCAGCATCCGGCGGGTCGGACAGGTGCCAGTCGATCAGCGTCGACAGCAGGCCCATGTAGGCCGGCGAGCTGCTGGTCTTGACGATCCTGCTGCGGTCGTCGGTCAGCTCCAGGTCCGGCTCGGACTGGCCAGTGGCTGCATCCTTGCCGCCCTCGTAGCGGATCGCCATGTACATCACCGCACGCGCCATGTCGCCCTTGCGCTTGCCCCACACCTCGAACGTGCCGGTGTTGCCGTCCGGCGTGCGCACCCAGTTGGAGTTGCCCGGATAGCCACCACTGCCGCCACCCTGGCCGTTGTTGGCCTCGGTGGCGCGCTCGCCGCAGCTGGCGTCGCACTTGCCGAACGGCTTGTTGCCACGGTCGGCGTTCCACTGTGCATCGGTCAGGTACAGCATGTGGGTGTCGGTATACGGCGCGTACGGCAGGCCCTTGTCACCCGTGGTGGTGGCAAAACCCAGCGAGTTCGGCCAGGTGTGCTCGCGGTTGTACTTCAGGCCACTGCCGCTGCCGGCGCGATCGGTCACCTTGGCGTAGCTGCGGTTGCGATACGCGTCGAGGATGCGGTTCGGGTTGTTCGGGTCCTCGTCTGCGATCTCCAGGATGGTCCAGGTACTGGTGCCCGAGCCGCTGTACGGGTAGGCGGTGTGGCCCTTGATTGTCGCGTGCAGCGAGCAGCGCAGCTGGCTCGGGCTGCTGGTGTTGACCTTGGAGTAGTAACCGGCCGGCACACCCGGGTTGCCCGGGTCCGGATTGCCGCCGGTGCTGGCCACGGTGAAGGCGATGCGGCTGTCGGCCGCCGGGTGTGCGCCCTGCAGGTCGGTGATGCGCGCGGCGCGGATGTCGAAGCGGCAGGCTTCACCGGCCACCAGCGCGGTGTTGGTGGACAGCTTCACGCTGCGCCCGCTGGCCGGGAAGGTCAGCGGCACGCTGCCGGAGGTACCGCAGCTCAGCGCGAACGCGCCGCTGGCCAGGTTCACCGTCTCGCTGAACACCACTTCCAGATCGGCGGCGGCCGGGAAGGTGCTGCTGCCCTGCGCCGGGGTGGTGGTGGACACCGACGGCGGCGTGTTCGGGCCCGGGGTGCCGCCGCCACTGAAGGTCTGGCCGTTGTTGCAGCTGCCGAAGGTCTGCCTGGCCGACTCGGCCCAGGTGAAGTGGGCGTACTGGCTGCCGCTGCCGGTCAGCTGCAGCGAGGTGCCGGGGGCCGTGCTGTTGGTCTCGGCCACCGGAATGTTCTGGCTGGTCATGCCGGCGGCAGGGCCACCGGAGGCGGTGATGGCGCCCTCGTAGCTGAGGAACTGGACCACCTTGCCGCTGGCGTCGACCAGGGCGATGCCGTCGTTCGGGCCGTTCTGGATGCCGTTGGTCGGGTAGTTGACCACGGCGATGCTGGCGCTGCCGCAACCGGCGGCGGTGCCGGCCGGGACCGGGTTGTTGGCGTAGACCGTGGCGGCCGAAGGATTGCTGCCGTTGTAGAGGTAGAGGCGGTAGCCGGACAGGTCTTCACCTGCGGTAGCGACCACTTCGATGGCTTCGCCGACGTCACCGGCGGCGGTGCTGTCGTCGTAGTGCAGTTCGTTGATGAAGACCTCGGCCTGGGCCGGCGCCGCGGCCAGTGCCAGCAGGCAGGCGGCGGCAAGCGGGGACAGCAATCGCATCGACTACTCCTTGTGATTGGGAATGCCTGACCGAGCCTAAGGCCGATCCAGTGACACTTTGTCGTAAATGAACGTCAGATATCTGACAGTGCGACGCTTGTCACCGAAATTGTCTAGGACCGACGCCTTGGCCGAGGCGCGCGGGTGGAAAAATTTTTTTCATTCCGCCCTTGAAAGGGGGCGGCGGGGCTCCATCTCTGCCCTGCTCCCGACGTTGTCGGGTTTCTTCACGTGCGGTTCTGGCACTCGCCTGGGGTGAGTGCTAACATCGCCGGACTTTTTTAGACCAATCAATCACTTAAGAGGTCTCCTATGAGCATCAAGCCGCTGCACGACCGCGTTGTGGTCAAGCCGATCGAAGCCGACGAAATCTCCGCCGGTGGCATCGTCATCCCCGACTCGGCCAAGGAAAAGTCCACCAAGGGTGAGGTCGTGGCCGTCGGCCCGGGCAAGCCGCTGGACAACGGCAACGTGCGCGCGCCGTCGCTGAAGGTCGGCGACAAGGTCATCTATGGCCAGTACGCCGGCAGCTCGTACAAGAGCGAAGGCGTCGAATACAAGGTCCTGCGCGAAGACGACGTGCTCGCCGTCATCGGCTGAGCCTCGGCGCGACCTGTTTCAACCTGATCCCAAACTCCCAGCCGCCGGGCATCGTCCGGCGCTACCAATGAGGTAAATGCAATGGCTGCCAAGGATATTCGTTTCGGTGAAGACGCCCGTTCGCGCATGGTGCGCGGCGTCAACGTTCTCGCCAATGCCGTCAAGGCCACCCTGGGCCCGAAGGGCCGCAACGTCGTGCTGGAAAAGAGCTTCGGCGCCCCGACCATCACCAAGGACGGCGTCTCCGTCGCCAAGGAAATCGAACTGGCTGACAAGTTCGAGAACATGGGCGCGCAGATGGTGAAGGAAGTTGCTTCGCGCACCAACGACGATGCCGGCGACGGCACCACCACCGCCACCGTGCTGGCCCAGGCCCTGATCCGCGAAGGCGCCAAGGCCGTTGCCGCCGGCATGAACCCGATGGACCTCAAGCGCGGTATCGACAAGGCCGTTTCGGCCGCCGTCGCCGAGCTGAAGAACATCTCCAAGCCGACCGCCGACGACAAGGCGATCGCCCAGGTCGGTACCATCTCGGCCAACTCGGACGAGTCGATCGGCCAGATCATCGCTGACGCGATGAAGGAAGTCGGCAAGGAAGGCGTCATCACCGTTGAAGAAGGCTCGGGCCTGGACAACGAGCTGGACGTGGTCAAGGGCATGCAGTTCGACCGCGGCTACCTGTCGCCGTACTTCATCAACAACCAGCAGTCGCAGACCGCTGACCTGGATGACCCGTTCATCCTGCTGCACGACAAGAAGATCTCCAACGTCCGTGACCTGCTGCCGGTGCTGGAAGGCGTCGCCAAGGCCGGCAAGCCGCTGCTGATCGTGGCCGAGGAAGTTGAAGGCGAAGCGCTGGCCACCCTGGTCGTCAACACCATCCGTGGCATCGTCAAGGTCGTGGCCGTCAAGGCTCCGGGCTTCGGCGACCGTCGCAAGGCGATGCTGGAAGACATGGCCGTGCTGACCGGCGGCACCGTGATCTCCGAAGAAGTCGGCCTGTCGCTGGAGAAGGCCACCATCAAGGACCTGGGCCGCGCCAAGAAGGTGCAGGTCTCCAAGGAGAACACCACCATCATCGACGGCGTCGGCGACAAGGCCAACGTTGATGCACGCGTGGCGCAGATCAAGACCCAGATCCAGGACACCTCCTCGGATTACGACCGCGAGAAGCTGCAGGAACGCGTGGCCAAGCTGGCCGGCGGTGTTGCCGTGATCAAGGTCGGCGCCTCGACCGAAATCGAAATGAAGGAAAAGAAGGATCGCGTCGACGACGCCCTGCACGCCACCCGTGCGGCCGTTGAAGAAGGCGTGGTTCCGGGCGGCGGCGTTGCCCTGGTCCGCGCGATCACCGCGCTGGCCGGCCTGAAGGGCGCCAACGAAGACCAGAACCACGGCATCCAGATCGCCCTGCGTGCGATGGAAGCCCCGCTGCGCGAGATCGTTGCCAACGCCGGTGACGAGCCGTCGGTCATCATCAACAAGGTCAAGGAAGGCACCGGCAGCTTCGGCTACAACGCCGCTACCGGCGAGTTCGGCGACATGCTGCAGTTCGGCATCCTGGACCCGACCAAGGTGACCCGTTCGGCGCTGCAGAACGCGGCCTCGATCGCTGGCCTGATGATCACCACCGAAGCCATGGTTGCCGAAGCTCCGAAGAAGGACGAGCCGGCCATGGGCGGCGCCGGTGGCATGGGCGGCATGGGTGGCATGGGCGGCATGGACTTCTAAGGCCCACGCCCGCGTCGGACGTTGCCGGCCCTGGTCGGCGCGTCTCCCCGATGCACGGAAAAACCCCGCCGCGAGGCGGGGTTTTTTTGTTGCCCGGTTGCCGCCATGGCGCCGCGTCGCTACGCTCGCAGACCATGCCTACCTCGTTCATCGTCGTCGACGACTTCCTTTCTCCAGCCGATGCACACGGCCTGCGCCAGGCCGGCCTGGGCCTGACCTACCCGGCGCAGGAGGGGGCATTCCCCGGGCGTAATTCGCTCGAACGGCTGGAGCTGGACGGCCTGTCCGAGGCTGCGTCGCGGTTGGTCAACGAGCCGCTGCGGCCGGTCAATCCGTTGCAGTCGCACGGCAAGTTCCGGCTGACCCTGGCCAGCGATGTGGGTCGCGCCAAGGTGCACACCGACCATTCGCACTGGTCCGGCATCCTCTACCTCAGCGCCCCGGAGCACTGCGAAGGGGGTACCGAGTTCTTCCGCCATCGCCGCACCAACACCGAGCGCATGGCGCTGAACGCCCACGAGCTGGCTGCGCTGGGCTACGCCAACGGCGGCGACATGCATCGGGACATCATCGAGCGCGACAGCGTCGACGACAGCCAGTGGGAAATGACCATGCGCATCCCGATGCGCTTCAACCGCCTGGTGCTGCTGCGCCCGTGGTTCTGGCATACCGCCGGCCCGGCCTTCGGCGACCGGCCGGAGAATGGGCGGCTGGTCTACCTGATGTTCTTCGAGCAGGCGCGTTGAAGGGAGGTCATCCACGCATGGCGTGGATCTACTTCACGAATGCCTTCGCTGCGCCGTACTCCCACTGCCACGGTACGCCGATGTCGCCGAGCACGAAGGCCACCAGCGCCGGGAAGGTCGCCTCGGCGCGCACATCGTTGCCCAGGATCACCACGCAGCGCTGCTGCTGCTCGACGCACACCAGCGTATTACCGACCGCATCATCGTGGCCGCCCTTGTAGAAGCCTGCGCCTTGCGGGCCACGGAACGTCACCACCCCCAGGCCGGCCGCCAGGTCCTTGCGCTGCAGCGCCTTCGGCAGCTCCGGCTGCAGGGTGGGGAACTGGCTGGCGGTGGTGATCGGCAGCTGCGGCCGCACCAGCTCCTTGCGCATCTTCGCTGAAAGCCCATCGCCGCGCACGTAGCCGGCGGCGAAACGGGCCATGTCGGCGATGGTGGTATCCATCGAACCGGCCGCGCGCACGCGGCTGCGCTCATCGTGCGGCTCGGCGGTGCCCTCCATGGTCCAGCCGTCGGCCAGGTTGGTGGCGAAGTCCCCGCGCCACATCATGCTGGTGCGGGTCATGCCGAAGCGGTCGAATACCCGCTGCTGCATCAACGCACCCACATCCTCGCCCAGCCGTCCGCGTTCGATCACGAACTGCAGCAGGATCAGCCCTTCGCCGGAATAGCCGTAGCGGCTGCCTGGATCGAAGTGGAACTTCAGCCGGCCGTCCGGTTCAAGAAACCCGAAGTTGGCAAAGCCGCTGGCGTGGTTGAGCAGCAGGCGAGGGGTGAGCTGGCGCCAGCGCGCATCATCGGCCAGCACGCTGTAGTCGGCGTACTTCTTCGTTTCGGGCGGATAGTCCGGCAACGGCTTGTCCAGCGCTGTGGCGATGCTGGCATCCAGATCGATCCTGCGGTCCTGCGCCAGCTGCGCGACCAGATGGCCGAATGCCATCTTGGTCAGCGAGGCGGCGTACATCACCGTATCGGTGCGCAGTGGTTCGCCTGCGGTATTGCGCTCGCCGTAGGCGGCGACGTGCACCACCTTGCCGCCGTCGATCACCGCCAGTGCCATGCCGCGCGCCTGTGCGGCCTGCATCAACCGCTGCGCTTCGGCATCGATGCGGGCCGGCGAGGGTACCGGGGGAGGTGCAGCCAGCACGGCCAGCGGGAACAGCGTCAGCAACATCAGGGCAGCACGGCACATGCGTGGAACTCCTGGTGGGGCGCACGGTGATGCTACGCCAGGCTGCCGCTGGCGTCATTGCCGGATGTCAGCTGGCCTGCGGCCGGCGCAGGCAGATCCGGGACGCGCCGGCACCGATGTCCACCTGGCCGCCGCGCATTGCATCCGCACCAAGGATCAGCGCCGGCCGGGCCTCCAGGCCGATCGCCTTGAACACTGGCAGTTCGCTGATGCGGACCTCCATCGAGGGGTGCTGCCAGCCGTTGCCGGTCATGCCGGGCAGGGTGTAGAGCCAGGTTGCCTGCTTTCCGCCGCCCAGGCCTTCGGTGCCCTTTTCACGCACCCGCACCCGTGCGTCGCTGCCGTCGGTGCGCAGCCCCAGTGCGCGGGCTGCTTCGGCGTTGAGGACGGTCTGCGCGGCACCGGTGTCGACCACGGCGATGGCGTCCACTGCGGGCGCGCCCAGTCCAAGCATGATGAAACCGAACTGGCGCAGGCCGTCAGTGCGTCCGGGCAGCGCATTGGGCTGGCAACCCGGTCCTTCCAGGTTCAATCCGCCGGGTGTCCACAGCGCCAGTTGATTGCGGCCGAAGTCCCAACGGGTGTCCCAGCGTCCGGTCAGATCGTTGCCGATCAAGCCGTCAATGGCCGGATCATCGTCCTTCGGCAACGACGACAGATCGACCTTCATGGCTTGGGCCTGCAGCTGCCAACTGCCCAGCTGCCAGGACGTTCTGCGTATGCGCTGCAGCCGCGCGGAGGCTGCACTTGCCCCTTGGGCCTGTGATACCTCCGCATCCGCATCTCCCAGACCGTAGCGCCGCACGACGCGGTCATCGACCAGCGTGGCGCCTGCCGCGCTGTCGACCACGAAGCGCAGCGGTTCGGCACGCCCGTCCAGCGACACGGCCACGGCCGGATGACCGCCCTGCATCCACATCGGCAGGATGTGTTCGGGGGAATCGGACGCAAGCGCAGCCAGCGGGGCAGCAAGCAGGACGAATGGGATGAGGCGCAAGGCAAGTCTCCGCAGTGATCATGGGTGACCATTGGCGCGCAGCGGCGTATCGCGGGAACATCGGCGTTGATACCGTCCTGATACAGACCTGCCTGATACTGCCTGCATGACGACTCCCGCCCGTGTCATCGTTGTCGATGACGACGCCAGCATCCGTGATGCCATCGCCGATTGCCTGTTGCTGCATGGCTACCAGGTACGGGTGGCAGCGGACGCGACGGCGCTGGACGTGCTGCTGCAGGTCGATCGACCGGACGTGATCATCCTCGACTGGATGATGCCCGGTGAGGATGGCCTGTCGGTCTGCCGCCGGCTGCAGGCACGGGCCATTCCGATCCTGATGCTGTCGGCGATGGGCAGCGCACCGGACAGGGTGATCGGCCTGGAGATGGGCGCGGACGACTACCTGGCCAAGCCGTTCGACCCGCGCGAGCTGCTGGCGCGGGTACGCGCGCTGCTGCGCCGGCAGGACAAGCTGCGCGCGCAGGTAGCCAGTGAACTGCGCTTTTCTGGTTGGCGGTTGCTGCCGGAACAACGTCGCCTGCTGGCGCCGGATGGGAACGAGCTGGTGCTCAGCCGTGGTGAATTCAGCCTGTTGCTGGCGCTGGCCGAACGCCCCGGGCGGGTACTGGGGCGCGAGCAGCTGCTGCAGCTGAGCCGTGGCGAGCCGAGTGACAGCGTCGACCGCGCGGTCGACCTGGCCATCAGCCGCCTGCGCCGCAAGCTCGGGCAGGCCTCACCCGGTGCGGAAGCCCTGGTGCAGACATCGCGTGGCGAAGGCTATCGCTTCCACGCCGAGGTACAGGTGCTGTGAACAGCCGGTGGCCGACCGCGCGTTGGATCACGATGCTGGCCCTGGCCAGCCTGCTGCTGGCGACACTGGTCAGCGTTGCCGTGGTTGGCTGGATGCCTCGGCCCGCGCCGCCACCGATGCGGTTGGACCAGGCCGTGCAGGTGCTGCGGGGGGAACAGGCCGCGGCACCACTGGGCCTGCATCTGGCGACGCAGGATGCGCCACCAAAGGGCAGTGCCAGTGACTGGCTCACCCAGTTGGCGGCGCTGCAGATGGGTTTGCCGGCGAAGGAGGTGCGCCTGGTCTGGAGCGGACAGGGCAAGGCGCCTGATGTGCAGGTCATCGAAGGCGGCGAGGTGCTCGACGGCACGGCGCGGGTCGGTGTACTGAAGGCGCAGGCCGCGCTGCTGACCGCGATGCAATGGCCGCCGTTTGAACTGGGCGTGCGCAAGGCCGATGGCCGCTGGCGGGTGGTCGGCAGCGATCACAGTGATCTGGCAGCTTGGCGGCGACAGGTGATACTGGCGCTGCTGGGCGGTGCCGTGTTGCTGGCGCCGCTGGCGGCGTGGGCATCGATCCGGCTGGGGCGTCCACTACGACGCTTGGCCGATGCCAGTGCACGCGTGGACCTGCAAGCCGACACGCCCCTGCCGGATGATGGCCCGCGCGAGGTACAGATGCTGGCCGCCGCGATCGGCACCGGTCGAGAGCGCCTGCGTGCGCAGGCCCAGGACATGACCCATATGCTGGCTGCAGTGGCGCACGACCTGCGCACACCATTGACCGGCCTGCGACTGCGCGCCGAGTTCGCGCCCACACCACAGGCGGCCCGGATGGTGGCGGACATCGAGCGCATGGACACGATGATCGAGCAGGTGCTCGATTACGCACGCGGTGAACTGCAGCCGTTGCAGATGCGCCCGCTGGATCTGGCCGCGCTGCTGGAGGAGTGCGTGCAGGCAGCGTTGCTGCGCGGTGTCGAGATCTCCATCCAGGGGCCGGACAGTCTGCCCTGGCACGGCGACGCGTTGCTGCTTCGGCGCGCGTTCGACAACCTTATCGACAATGCCGATCGCTATGCCGGGGCGATGGAACTGCGGCTTGCCGTGGTTGAGCGAGGGGTCCAGCTGGAGGTGATGGATCGGGGCCCAGGTATCGCCGAGGGCGACCGAGTACGCCTGCTGCAACCGTTCCAGCGCAGCGAGCGTTCTCGTAGTCGCACCACCGGTGGAGCGGGACTTGGGCTGGCAGTGGCCGCCAATGTGGCGAGGCGGCACGCGGGCGAACTGCAGCTGCTGCACCGGGAGGGCGGCGGGCTGATTGCGTGCCTGCTGCTGGGAAAGTTCACCTGATATCGGCTGTGGTTTACAGGCAGCGGCTGTTTGGCTGTATGATTAGGCGCCTAACCATATCACGTGCGTGAGATGATCGAAGCCAAGCATCATGCCCTGATCGAGGAAGCGCAGCGACGCGGTCACGCCAACATCGCGCCGCTGCGCCTGTGTTTCCAGCTGCTCTCGCTGTCCTCGTCGATCGATCGAGACTGCGCCGCGCGGCTGGCGCCGCATGCGCTCAGCGAGGGTCGCTTCATCGTGCTGTTCCTGTTGCACGGGGCCGGTGGCGCACTGCCGCCGCATGTGCTGGCCGAACGCGCCGGCGTGACCCGCGCCACCATCAGCGGCCTGCTCGACGGCCTGCAGCGCGAAGGCCTGCTGCAGCGTCGCAACGACGACGGGGATGGCCGCCGCCTGCAGATCGTGTTGACCGCATCGGGAAAGCGTTTGGCCGAATCGCTGTTCGAGCAGCACACGCAATGGATCGGTGGGCTGTTCAACGGCCTGGATGCTGATGAACAGCAGCAGCTGTCACAGCTGCTGCACAAGGTCTGGCAGCACACGGACGCCGGGCGGGAATCCGCAGCATGAGCACGGCCATTCCTGCGGAACGCCGGCAAGCACTCAACACCGGCCGCGTCCCCGCTACCCATCTGGCCGAATGCCTGGCAGTGGATTTTGCCGCGCTGCTGCAAGTGGTGGCGCCTGCGCTTGCACCGGAGGCGCTGCAACGCATGCGGGACGCCTCAGGCAAGGGCATCACGCTGCGCATGGCCCTGGCTGCGCAACTGCTGCGTGAGGCGGGGCAGGGGGCGCCTGCGCTCTGGCAGCATCACAGCTCCGATACCGTGCGCGGCTGGGCCTGCTACCTGATCGGCAGCGATGCCCGCGCAACGCTGGCAGGGAAGCTGCAGCAGATGCGCACACTGGCCGATGACCCCCATTTCGGTGTGCGCGAATGGGCGTGGCTGGCACTACGCACGGACATCGTTGCCGCACCACTGCAGGCGCTGGAGCACCTGCAACCGTGGTCACAGGAAACATCGCCGTACCTGCGCCGCTTCGCCTGCGAAGCACTGCGTCCGCGCGGTGTCTGGGCCACGCACATCGCACTGTTCAAGCAGCACCCGGAACATGCATCCGCGCTGCTGGAAGCACTGGCCGACGATCCGGAACGCTATGTGCAGGATTCGGTCGGAAATTGGCTCAACGATGCCGGCAAGACCCAGCCGCAGTGGCTGCGCCAGCTGTGTACGCGTTGGCAGCATGAGCGCCACAGCGACGCCAACGCCTACATCCGCAAACGCGCGCTGCGCTCGCTCCGGTAGTGCCGGCCGCTGGCCGGCAACCCCCGAACCCTCAAGGAAGAACCACCATGTCGCACACCTTCATCGAGCTCTACACCGCCACCCCTGCCTGGACCACACTTCCGCCCGAGCAGCGGAACGCCTTCTTCGCCCGTATCGGCGCCGGCATGCAGCAGTTCGATCCGGTCCGCATCACGCCGCTGGCGATGGGCCGCATTGCCTCGGGCGTACCGCACGGCAGCGATGAGCAGTTCTATGCGGTCTGGCGCTGCGCAAGCCGCGAGGAGGTCGACGCGTTGATGGCCGGCATTGCCGCTACCGGCTGGCATGAGTACTTCACCACCACCCAGGCGGTAGGCGCGATGGACAGCATGGCCCAGCACCTTGCCGACCTGGCCGCCTTGTAGCGGGGCGGCAGACGCCGGCAGATCCCGGTGCTGGGCATGGGTGGCACATGCGCCTGTCACCCAGACGCGGTAAACAGGACATTGCCCATTTCCATCCGCAGGAAGGTCGATCATGCAGAGCACGCTCCAGGTCACGCTGTTCGGCCCTCTTGGCGACAGCCCGGCGTTGCAGTTGCCGGGGCTGGAGGGGCCGTCGGTGGCCATCCAGGAATCGGCCCTGCGGCGCTTGGTTTCCGATCTTTACACCGCGCGTTCCCTGCTCAACCCCGAGCAGCTGGACGAGGCCCGGCAGGAACTGGATCGCGTGCTGGAACGCTGGGCCGACATCCATGAGGGCCTGCTGCTGGACGTGGAAGTGCATGGCAAATGAGCGACGTTGCGTGGTTGCCGCCGCGTGGGCAGGGCTGGCGCGCATCTCGCTGAACCGCGTCCCCAGTTGCGGATGAAACATTTTGCACTGCGCAAAAGCTGTGCTATCAATACAACCCATGAACGCAGCCGCCACCCGCTTTTACTGGTATTACTTTCCGAAGCCACTGGCGGAGGAAGGACTGCGCTCACCCTGAAGAAAGCTTCAGACGCATTCCCGAAAGCCGCCAGCGAACCTGGCGGCTTTTTTCATGCCGCCACGCTGGGGACCCCCAACGTTCCGGAGACCTCCCCCAATGCCCCCGCACACCGACGACCTGCGTATCCGCACCATCGAACCGCTGACACCGCCTGCCCAGCTGCTGGCGATGCTGCCGTGTGACGATGAAGCCTCCGACACCGTCAGCGCCTCGCGCGCGGCCCTGCACCAGATCCTGCATGGCCGTGACGACCGCCTGGCGGTGGTGGTTGGCCCATGCTCGATCCACGACCCGAAGGCCGCCATCGAGTACGCCCAGCGCCTGAAGCCGCTGCGTGACGCGCTGGCCGGGGAACTTGAAATCGTGATGCGCGTGTACTTCGAGAAGCCGCGCACCACGGTGGGCTGGAAGGGCCTGATCAACGACCCGGACCTGGATGGCAGCTTCAGGATCGACAAGGGCCTGCGCATCGCCCGTGGCCTGCTGCGCGACATCAACAAGCTCGGCCTGCCGGCCGGTGTCGAGTTCCTCGACGTGATCTCGCCGCAGTACATCGCCGATCTGGTGGCCTGGGGCGCCATTGGTGCGCGCACCACCGAAAGCCAGGTGCACCGCGAACTGGCCTCGGGGCTGTCGTGCCCGGTCGGCTTCAAGAACGGCACCGATGGCAACGTGAAGATCGCCGCCGACGCGGTGGGTGCGGCCTCCAATCCGCATCACTTCCTGTCGGTCACCAAGCAGGGCGGCACCGCCATCGTGTCGACCACTGGCAACCCGGATTGCCATGTGATCCTGCGCGGCGGCAAGCAGCCGAACTACGATGCAGGCAGTATCGCCGAGGCCTGCCAGGCGCTGGCCAAGGCCAAGCTGCCGACGCGCCTGATGATCGACGCCAGCCATGCCAACAGCCTGAAGAACCCGGACAACCAGCCGAAGGTGATCGAGGACATCGCCGTTCAGTTGGAAGACGGTGAACAGCGCATCGTCGGTGTGATGATCGAGAGCCATCTGGTCGGTGGTCGCCAGGAACTGGTGGAAGGCCAACCGCTGGTCTACGGGCAGAGCATCACCGATGGCTGCATCGACTGGGACACCACCGTGACGGTGCTGGAGCGACTGGCCGCGGCCGTGCGCGCCCGTCGCGACGTGAAGGTGTCCGAAGCCGCTTGAGTGCGGCACGTGTGTGGATGGCGGCCAGCGCCTGCGGGGGTGCGGCCGCGATCAGGGCCGGTCGGAGTTGGAGACCGGCCCATCTGCACCGGCGATGCGCCTGGCGCTGCGCATGAGCGACAGCGCCAGGTACATCGCCGGGGTGGTGCGGATTCGGCCGCGCGAACCTCAATGCACTTCGTCGTGGTACACGAACTTCGGCATTTCCCAGCGGTAGTGGATCGCCAGCAGGCGCAGCGCGAAGCCGCCGCCGAGGCAGCACAGGATCGCGGTGGCGTCGGCCACGCCCCAGTGCAGCAGCAACAGGTAGGCCGCGCCGGTCAGCAGCGCGATGATCGCGTACAGCTCCTTCTGGAAGATCAGCGGCACCTCGTTGCAGAGGATGTCGCGCAGCACGCCGCCGAACGCGCCGGTCAGCATGCCGGCGATCAGCACGATCGGCATCGCATGGCCGGCTTCGCGCGCGATCGAGCAGCCGATCAGGGTGAAGGCGATCAGGCCCAGCCCGTCGAGGACCAGGAAGGTGCGGCGGAAGTGGTGCATCCAGCGTGCGACCCAGGTGGCGATCAGCGCCGCGCACACGGTGAAGCCCAGGTACTCGGGATGCTTCACCCAGCCCAGCGGGTAGTGGCCGAGCAGGATGTCGCGCAGTGAACCACCGCCGAGGGCGGTGACGCAGGCGATCATGACCACGCCGAACAGGTCCATGCGGCGGCGGCCGGCAGAAAGTGCGCCGGTCATGGCTTCGGCGGAAATGGCGATCAGGTAGATGATGGACAGCAACATGGGGCAGGCTCCGGGCGCGGTGGGGCCGGCCATGCGCGGACGCCGCCATTGCCTGCGCAATGACGGAATGACGATGACCGGTGCCGCTCCCGCTGTCCTTTTGCCTGAGAGTTCAGCGGCATGGGCCGCGTGCCCCTTCGGCGGATCGTCCCGGGCATGCCCGGTGACCTCTCTCCAGCTCGGCGAGTCGAATGCATGGTTGGTGGGATTCCAGCCCACCGGCCTGAGCGATCATGGGAGCCTGCGCCTTCGGCGGGCGCCAGCGCGGCGCCTCTCTCCTGCATTCGGGCGCCAGTATATCCGCTGCAGTGCAGCACGGCATAATCCGGGCATGGCCCCGTCCCTCCGCCCGTGGTTCCTGTACCTGCTCGAATGTCGCGATGGCAGCTATTACGCCGGCATCAGCACCGACGTGGACGCGCGTTTCGCCGCCCATCAGGCTGGCAAGGGCGCGCGCTACACCCGGGCCCGGCCGCCGCTGCGGGTGCTGGCCGTGCGCGAGTACCCGGACCGGGCCGCCGCCTCGCGGGCCGAATGGCAGCTCAAGCAGCAGCCGCGCGAACGCAAGCTGGCCTGGCTGCAGGCGGTGGATGCTGGGTCCCTGTAGATCCATGGCATACATGGATGCCTCTGTGCCGCCATGCGATGATCGCCCAGCCCTCAGCGCTGGAGACCCGGATGTCCACCGTCGCCCTGTTGTTCGCTCTCTCCGCGTCAACCAGTCCCGCTGCCGACCCGGCCACCCTCGCGGCCATCGAAGCCACCTGCCATGACTACGTCGACGGCCAGCTGGAGGCCGACCCGCAGCGCGTCGCCCGCTCCCTGCACCCGGACCTGGCCAAGCGCGCGGTCCTCGGCGATACGCCCGACGAGCGGCTGGGCCTGCGCCGCATGTCGAAGGAAGAACTGGTCGCGCTGACGAAGCAGGGCGCGCTGAAAACCCCGAAGGATCAATGGGACCGCCGCTGCACGGTGCTGGACGTGACCGGCAATGCCGCCTCGGTGCGATTGGAAACGCCGTGGTTCGTCGATTACTTCCACATGGGGCGCTTCGACCAGCGCTGGGTCATCGTCAACGCGTTGTGGTACCCGAAACCGAAGGCGAAGTGAGCACGATGCGTGCCGCCGGTAAGGCATGGGTCTCCGTCGTCGTACTGGCCGCCGGCATCGCACTGCTGCCTGGCCTGCTGTACCTGCTCGGGCTTGCCCTGGTGGGCGGTTGGCCGAAGCCAGCAGACCGTGCGCCCAGTGGTGTGGCTGCGTGCAGCAGTGAACCGCGAACAGGATTTCAGCCGATGAATCCCTGGAGTTTCGCCGCGCAGTTCTTCGACGACGACGCGATGAAGAAGAAGGTGCCAGAGGTGGAACGGGAGGCGTTCTGGATTGCCCGCCGCCATCTTTGGCGGCAGCCACGGCACGACATGCTGCGCTGGCATCTGAGCAGCACGGCACTGACGATCTGGATTACCCGCAACTGGAGTGCCGCGCAGATTGCCGACACCGCAAGGAAGGAGGACTTCTGCCGCGCATGGTCGAAACGGCGGGCGCCCGGCGGCCCGATGAAGCGGTAGATCCACGCCATGCATGGATGATGTTGACGGAGTCAGAGCCCTTTCCTGCGGAAAGGGATCGGACCGCGTGGCAGCCGGCCAGCGGCGGGCACTACCGCCTCGGTCGCCGGTCTTCCTGGTCATCGCCGAAGATGATGCGTGCGCTGCGCTGGTAGCTCCAGTACGCCACGGCCCAGTTCAGCAGCACCACGATGCGGTTGCGGAAGCCGATCAGGAAGAACACGTGCGCGGCCAGCCAGAACCACCAGGCCAGCACGCCCGACAGCTGCAGCCGCCCCAGGTGCACGATCGCGGCCATGCGACCGATGGTGGCCAGGTTGCCGTAGTCGGCGTACTTGAACGGGCCGGGCTCGGGCTTGCCGTGCAGGCGTGCGCGGATCACCTCGGCCACGTATTTGCCCATCTGCTTGGCAGCGGGTGCCACGCCGGGTACCGGCTTGCCGTCGGCCTGGCTCAGTGCGGCCAGGTCACCGGCCACGAACAGCTCCGGGTGATCGGGCAGGGTCAGGTCCGGTTGCACCGGCACGCGGCCGGCGCGGTCCAGCGGCACGTCCAGCGTGCGCGCCAGCGGTGAAGCGGCCACGCCGGCGGCCCAGACCACGGTGCGGGCCGGTACGAACTGGTCACCGAGCGTGAAGCCCTGGCTGTCGATGTCGCTCACCGGGGTACCGGTCAGCACTTCCACGCCCAGCTTTTCCAGCTGGCGGCGTGCTTTCAGCGAAAGTACTTCCGGGAACGAGGACAGCACGCGCGGGCCGGCCTCGACCAGCCGCACCTTGGCGCTGGCCGGGTCGATGTGGCGGAATTCGTTGCGCAACGTATGCCGCGCGATCTCGGCCAGGGTGCCGGCCAGTTCAACACCGGTGGGACCGCCACCGACCACCGCGAAGCTCAGCCATGCGGCCTTCTTCGCCGGGTCCGGTTCCGCCTCGGCGCGCTCGAACGCCAGCAGCAGCTTGCGGCGCAGCGCGATCGCATCGTCCAGCGTCTTCAGGCCGGGCGCATCATCGGCCCACTGGTCGTTGCCGAAGTAGGCGTGGGTGGCGCCGGTGGCCAGCAGCAGGCTGTCGTAGTCCAGCGTGCTGCCATCGGCCATGCGGATCTGCCGGGACTGCTTGTCGATGGCGACCACTTCGCCGAGGCGGACTTCCACGTTGCGCTGGTGGCCGAGGATATGGCGCAGTGGTGCAGCGATATCCGGCGCGGACAGGCCGGCGGTGGCCACCTGGTACAGCAGCGGCTGGAACAGATGATGGTTGCGGCGGTCGACCAGGGTGATGCGTATGCGCTCGCGGGCCAGGGCACGGGTGGCCCAGAGACCGGCAAAACCGCCGCCGACAACAACCAGGTGGGGAACGCGCTCGCGACTCATCGACTCACTCCAGTGGGGGCATTGGGGGAAGCGCCTGGCATCTTCGCACGGCGGCCGCCTGTCACGTCAGCGCCCGCGTGGATCGGCGATACTCGGGTTCAGGCAACCGCCCGCGAGGAGTCCATGAGCGAACCGGAAAAGCGCATCGCCCTGTTGATCGACGCCGACAATGCGCCGGCCTCGAAGATCGACGAGGTGTTGGCCGAAGTGGCCCGCTATGGGGTGGCCAACGTGCGCCGCGCCTATGGCAACTGGAAGAGCCCGCGACTGAAGGGGTGGGAAGCGGTGCTGCATGAGTATGCGATCCGTCCCATCCAGCAGTTCGCCTACAGCAAGGGCAAGAATGCCTCGGACATGGCGATGGTGATCGATGCCATGGACCTGCTGTACGCGCGCAACCTGGATGGCTTTGCCATCGTCTCCAGCGATGCGGACTTCACCCCGATGGTGATGCGCCTGCTGACCGATGGCGTGAAGGTGTACGGTTTCGGCGAGAAGAAAACACCCGAGCCGTTCGTCAACGCGTGCTCGAAATTCACCTACCTGGAAGCACTGGGCCAGACCCACGCCAGCGTGCCGGATACCGAACAGGCATCCAGCGAACAGGCCTCGAACGAGCCGGTGGCCAACGACGATGCGCGCCCGCGCAAGAGCGGTGCGGAAATGCGCAGCGACACGCGGCTGGTGAAGATGCTGCGCCGCGCGGTGTCCGCGGCCGAGGGCGAGGATGGCTGGTCGCACCTCGGCCCGGTCGGCAGCCAGATCGGCAACCAGGCGTCGTTCGACCCGCGCAACTACGGCTACGGCAAGCTCAGCGATCTGCTGGCAGCGATCGGCCTGTTCGAACTGAAGAAGGATGGCAAGTCGTCCTACGTGCGCGCGCTGCCGAAAAAGAACCGGTAATGCCGGCCGCTGGCCAGCGAGGAACCGGTAGTGCCGGCCGCTGGCCGGCAATTCCCAGACGCCAGATCCCGTATCCGATATGCACACACCCCGCCCGATCAGGGGTATCGTTGCCGCTCGCATTGCCAGCAAGGAATACCCGCATGTTGAAGATCTGGGGCCGTCGCAATTCCAGCAACGTCCGCAAGGTGCTGTGGTGTGCCGAGGAAATCGGCCTGCCGTACGAGTCCATCGAGGTCGGTGGCAGCCACGGCGGCACGCAGACGCCGGAATACCAGGCGATGAATCCCAATGGCCTGGTACCGGTGATCGAAGACCACGGCCTGCCGCTGTGGGAATCGAACGCCATCGTGCGCTACCTGAGTGCGCGCTACGCGCTGGGCACGCTGTACGCTGAAGACCCGATGGAACGCGCCCAGGCCGAGAAGTGGATGGACTGGAGCACCTCGCGCATGGCGCCGCTGTACACCGACCTGATCTGGGGCATCATGCGCACCGCCCCGGCCGACCGCGACGAAGCGCGGATCAATGCCGCCATCGTGCGCGCCGGCGACTACCTGGCGATGGCCGATGCCACCCTGGCCAAGCAGCCGTGGCTGTCCGGCGAGACATTCGCGATGGGTGACATCCCGCTTGGCTCGCTGATCTATGCCTGGTTCGAACTGCCGATCCAGCGTCCGGAACTGCCGCACCTGGCCGACTGGTACGCCCGTCTTCGCGAGCGCCCCGCCTACCAGCGCGGCGTGATGTCGCCGCTGACGTAAGCGAAAGCGTCCGGGGTCAGAGCCCTTTTCTGCGAAAAGGGATCCGGCCCCAGGGCATCGGGGTCGGATCCCACCCGACGGGTGGGCTCTGACCCCTCAATAAAGATCCGTCGGATCCACATCCAGCGACCAGCGCACCTTGCGTGCTTCCGGCAGCGCATACAGCTGCGGTACCAGTTGCGAAAGCACCCCGTGCAGCGGTGGCCGCTGCGCGGCAGACAGCAGCAGCTGGGCGCGCTGATAACCGGCGCGCCGTGGCATCGGCGCCGGCATGGGTCCATAGGCCTCCACCACGTCCTGCTCGCCCAGCAGCTGTCGCGCTGCCAGCAGGAATGCATTGGCATGCTCCACCTGCTGCGCTTCGGCGCGCATCAGCGCCAGATGCGCGAACGGCGGGAATCCTGCGGCCTGGCGCTGGTTCAACTCGGCCTGCGCGAACGGGTGGTAGCCACCGCTGACCAGGGTTTCCAGCAGTGGGTGCCCCGGGTGATGCGTCTGCAGCCAGACTTCGCCCGGGTCGCGCGCGCGTCCGGCGCGACCGGCGACCTGGATCAGCTGCTGCGCCAGTTTCTCGCTGGCGCGGAAGTCGGCCGAGAACAGGCCTTCGTCGATGCCGACCACCACCACCAGGGTCAGCTTGGGCAGGTCGTGGCCCTTGGCCAGGATCTGCGTGCCGACCAGGATGCCGGGCTGGTCGCCCAGTTTCGCCAGCTGTTGTTCCAGTGCATCGCGTCGCGACGTGGTGCCGCGGTCGATGCGCACCACCGGGAAGTCGGCGAAGGCGGCGGTGAGATGTTCTTCCAGGCGCTCGGTGCCGATGCCCTGCGGTTGCAGCGCCAGACTCCCGCACGCGGGGCATGCCAGCGGCGCCGGTTGCCGCGCACCGCAGTGATGGCACTGCAGGCGACGACCGCCGCCATGCACGGTCATCGGTGCATCGCAGCGGTTGCATGGCGCGGTCCAGCCGCAGTCGTGGCACAGCAGTACCGGCGCATAGCCACGGCGGTTCTTGAACACCAGCACCTGCTGGCCGCGCTGCAGGTGCTCGCCAATGCCGGCCAGCACGTCGGCCGAGAGGCCGTCATGCAATGGTCGCTTGCGCACATCAAGGATGCGCACGCGCGGTGGCCGCGCATCACCGGCACGCTGCTTCAGGCGCAGGTGGGTGTAGCGCCCGGCATAGGCGTTGTGCAGCGTCTCCAGTGAAGGCGTAGCGCTGCCCAGCAGAACCGGAACGCCCAGCGCCTTGCCCCGGACCAGAGCGAAATCGCGTGCGTGGTAGCGGATGCCGTCCTGCTGCTTGTAGCTGCCGTCATGCTCCTCGTCGACGATCAGCAGGCCGGCCTGCGGCAGCGGCGTGAACACCGCCGAGCGGGTGCCGACGATCACCCGTGCCTCGCCGCGCGAAGCCGCCGCCCAGACCCGGGCGCGCTCGTTGTCGTTCAACCCCGAATGCAGTGCATGCACGGCGATGCCGAGGCGGCCGCGGAAGCGTGCCAGGGTCTGCGGGGTGAGGCCGATTTCCGGCACCAGCACCAGCGCCTGCTTGCCTTGGGCCAGGCAGTGGATGATGGCCTGCAGGTAGACCTCGGTCTTGCCGCTGCCGGTTACGCCATCCAGCAGGAACGGTTGGAAGCCCTCGACTGCGTTGATCGCCGCCACGGCCTCTGCCTGCTCCGTGTTGAGGGTGGGGCCAGGCAGTGGCTGCGCGTGCTGCGGAGCGACGCGCAGCGCCACGCGTTCGGCCAGCTCGCGCTTGGCCAGGCTGCGCGCGGCGGTGCGCCAGTCGTCCATGCGTTCGCCCAGCACGTCCTCATCGACGATGGCGTCGGCCAGCAGCTCGGCCAGCTGCCGGGGGCGGCTGCCGGCGCGCAGTTTTTCGCGCTGGGCGCGGCCTTCGGCGGTCAGCTGCCAGCCCCAGTGATGAGTGTCGGGCAGGGCGTCGCCATGGCGCAGCGGGCCCGGCAGGGCGGTGCTCAGCACCTCGCCCAGTGGCGCATGGGTGTAGCGCGCCAGCCACTGCAGGCTGTGCCACAGCTCGCCCTGGAGCAGCGGTTGCGGGTCGCACCAGGCCAAGGCCTGGCGCAGTCCCTGGCCGTCATCGGTCTGGCCGTGCCCCACCACCACGCCGACCAGCTCGCGGTTGCCGAACGGCACCTTCAGGCGGCAGCCGACCGCGACCGTGGGGCCATCGCCCTCTGGTGACAGGTAGTCGAACAGGCGCGGCAGCGGGACGGGCAGGGCGACCTGCAGGGTCGGAATGGGTGAAAGCATCGGGCCAGTGTAACGGGCCATGCGCGCGCGGATGGCAGGGGCCAGAGACTGCCGGGGGGCCCTCGTCGAATCATAAATGTCACCTAAATATCGGTGTCCATTGGAGATTCAGTCTTATCCACATGTTCTGTGGATAACGTTGTGCGTTACCGGTCGACGGGAACGCAGGAGGCCGATGGCGACGAGCTCACGCTTGGGTTGGTCAAAAAATCGCCACACTTCAAAGTCATTCAAAATCAACAACTTGAGTGTGAAACATTGCTGAAACAGAGTGAATTCAGCTGGATGCCGCAGTTTTCCCCGAGGCGGGCGTGGTGCTGTGCACAACCTGCAGCACGAAGTGCCTGCGCGCGCAAGTCCTACGGGTGCCGATGGGCTGCCGCTATCATGCCGGCAGACCTTTGGAGTGACCGATGACGGCTGTGCCCGCCCCTGTTTCCTCGACCGCGGCCGGCGCGCTGTCGGCGTTCCTGCGCGGCGTCGAGCGCCGTGCCCTGGTGGTGGCTGAGCTGCAGTGCGGCGATGCCGCGCGAGCCGAGCAGACCCTGGTGGCGGTGATGCGCGCCTTCGCCGCGGTCGCCAGCGACCTGCCGATGGCGCAGTGGCCGATCCGCTTCTGGACCCTGCTGGGCCAGCGCCAGGCGCTGCGCGAGCCGGTGGGCGGCCAGTGGCTGCCGCCGTTGGCCGCGCTGGGCGAAATGGGGCCGCTGCCGCGCTTGGCACTCCTGCTGCGGGTGGGCGGCAGTCTGGACGAGGGTATCGCCATGCGCGTGCTCGACCAGGACGAAGCGGGCTACCAGCACCTGCTGGCCGATGCCTGCCCCCGTGATGCGCACGGCCAGCCCGATGCGTCGGCATGGCGCCAGCTGGCCGAACAGGTGCAGCTGCGCATCCGCGACCTGCCGGCCAAGCGCCTGCAGCAGCTTCAGCAGCCGGCTGCGCCGGCCGCCAGCAATGAAGCTCCCGCGACCGGCTGGCGCGCACCGCAGCGCGATGATCGTGCGGCCGCCCAGGGCAAGCGGCGGCGTCCCAATGCCAGGCCGCGCTGGCGCGGCCCGGTGATCCTGCTGGTGACGGTCGCGGTGCTGTTGGCCGCGGCACTGGGCTGGCGCTACTGGCAAGGACATTCATCCGGTAGCGACGCTCCACTGCCGGAAGGGGTAGTGGGCGAAGCTGGCCCGGTCACGGTGGAAGCTCTTCCGCCGAGCAAGGTCAATGCCACGCCGGATGCGACCCCGGCCCAAGCCTCCGACGACGCCATGATGCTGGCCGACCGCGACTATCCGCTGGTGGCCGATGCCGATCTGTATGCCTGGACCGCCGCCGGCGGCCCGTTGCCGGTGGACGAATCGCAATCCAGGCCGAGCCGGCCCGAGCCCGCCAGCGCCACGCTGGAAACCGCTGCCGCCGATGAATAAGACCCTGCTCGCCAGCCTGCTGCTGGCCCTGCCGTTGTCGCTGTCCGCCGCGCCGCAGACCTTGAGCGTGCCGCTGCCGCCGCCAGTGCCGGGCAGTTCACCGGCGGCTCCCGCTCCGGCCACCACAAACACGACGCCCGCTGCGTTCACCCAGCTCGACGCCCAGCAGCAGCGTCAGCGCCGTGCCGACTACGCGGCCTGGCGCGCCCTGCCGGAGAGCGAGCGGGAGCGCATCCGGCAGGCTGCGGCGCGGTTCAATGCGCTGCCGGCGGACCAGCAGCAGCGCCTGCGCGAGCAGTTCCAGGCGCAGGACCAGGCCTTCCGCGAGGGCTGGCGGCTGGGCCCGCAGCTGGGACTGGAGTTCCCCAAGCTGCACGGCCTGTTCGGCTTCGTGCCACCGGAACAGCGCGAGGCCGCGCTGGCCGTGCTGCGCCAGCTCAGCCCGGCGCAGCTGGCCCAGCTGACCCTGGTCGCGCAGCGCACGCCACCGCAGGAGCGTGACACGGTGCGAGGCGCGTTCCTCGCCGTGCCCGCCGCCGAGCGCGACGCCTGGCTCAAGCGCCAGGCGGGTCAGTAAACCGGAAGGCGTAGCGTCCAGGGGTAGCGTCGACTGTTGGTCGACTGCTCTTCATACTGATCCGCGAAAAACCCGCGCTGCGCGCGGAAGTCGACTGACAGTCGACTCTACAGGGCGGGCGGTTTTCCCGGTAACGCGATCGCAACGCGTGATGCCGCGGCCTGCCGGAACCCAGCATTCACGCCATGTCATGGGAATGCGCGCGCTGCGCGCGTAAGATGACCGGCCGCAACCCGGTGCCTGTGCCCTTCGCGCGCAACCGTAGTTCGCGTCAAGCACCTTATGTCTACTGCAACCTCCACGCCGCGCTTCAGCAAGGAAGTCGGCGCCACCGGTCTGCTCGCCCTGCCGCTTGTGCTCGGGCATGTGTCCACCGGCCTGATCTCCTTCGTCGACAACGTGATTGCCGGCCACCATGCCACCGCGACCCTGGCCGCAGTGACCATCGGCACGGCGCTGCTGTGGCTGCCGATGCTGATCCCGATCGGCACCCTGATCTCGCTCACCGCCTCGGTATCGCAGCTGCACGGCGCCGGCCGCGAGCGCGAAATCGGCCCGCTGTTCCGCCAGGCACTGTGGCTGGCGCTGGGGCTGGGGCTGATCATGTTCACCTTCCTCACGGTGGTGCCGCCGCTGCTGCCATCGTTCGGGATCGCGCCGGACATCGTGCCGGGGGCGACCGCGTTCCTGCACGCGGTGCGCTGGGGCGGGCCCGCACTGACCCTGTACTTCTGCATGCGTTACCTGAGCGAAGGCATGCACTGGACGTTGCCGACCATGCTGCTCGGCTTCGGCGGCCTGCTGGTGCTGGCGCCGATGGGCTACGTGCTGGCCAACGGCAAGCTCGGTTTCCCGGAACTGGGTGCGGAAGGCCTGGGCATCGCTTCGGCGGTGATGATGTGGCTGCAGGCCACGGCGTTTGCCCTCTACCTGTGGCGCACCAAGCGCTTCGCCCACCTGCAGCTGTTC
The DNA here is from genome assembly GCF_030913325.1 of Stenotrophomonas sp. a6. Lineage (NCBI taxonomy): Bacteria > Pseudomonadati > Pseudomonadota > Gammaproteobacteria > Lysobacterales > Lysobacteraceae > Stenotrophomonas > Stenotrophomonas sp. a6. The sequence continues at coordinate 3,952,660 of NZ_CP133161.1, read as the reverse complement.
TCGCACTTCGAAGGACCGCGCTGGAAGGCGATCTGGGACCTGCTGCGCACCGGCCTGCCGATCGGCATTACCGTGCTGATGGAAGGCGGCCTGTTCATCGTCACCGCGCTGCTGATCGGCCGCCTGGGTGCGAATGAAGCGGCCGCGCACCAGATCGCGATCAACGTGGCGCAGCTGTGCTTCATGATCCCGATGGGCGTGGCCGAGGCCACCACCGTGCGCGTCGGCCATGCGGTTGGCCGTGGCGATGGCTTCGGCGTACGGCGTGCGGCCTGGGCCGGCTACGCGATCATCATGGGCACGCAGACGCTGTCGGCGGCGGTGCTGCTGTTCGGCCACGATGCCATCGTCGGTGTCTACACCAACGACCTGGCGGTGGCCGGCCTGGCCTCGACCCTGCTGCTGTACGCGGCCACCTTCCAGTTCCCGGATGGCATCCAGGTGCTGTCGGCCGGCGCGCTGCGCGGCCTGAAAGACACCCGCGTGCCGATGTTCATCGCCATGTTCGCTTACTGGGGCCTGGGCATGCCGCTCGGCGCCGGGCTCGGCCTGGGTCTGGGCATGGGCCCGCAGGGCATGTGGATCGGCCTGATCGTTGGCCTGACCGCCGCTGCCATCCTGATGGGCTGGCGCCTGCGCCGCAGCAGCCTGCGCATCGGCCAGTCGATGTTGTCCTGACCTTTGCGCCCGTCATGCCGACCCATGGCGGGCGATCCCCTGACTTGTGTCCGATGCCGCATCACACGGCACCGGCTATGCTGGTACCACGGCAAGAAGCCATCCGGAGCGTTCCATGAATCAACCCGTGCCCCCGCTGCCCCCGGCGCGTCGCAACCCCGTCGCCAGTTTCTTCATCGGGCTGTGGGACGTCATGAACTTCACCCGCCGGTTGATCCTCAACCTGCTGTTCTTCGGCCTGCTGTTCCTGCTGCTGGTGATGTTCGTCATCGCGGCGGGCATGGGCGCCGGTGCCAGCAAGTCGCTGCAGGACCGCACTACCCTGGTGATCGCCCCGGAAGGCCGCCTGGTCGAGCAGTTCAGCGCCGACCCGGTCAGCCGCGCACTGGCCAAGGCGGTGGGCGACAACGGCGCCGAAGAGATCCAGCTGCGCGACCTGCTGCGGGTGATCGAGTCGGCCAAGGAAGACAAGAAGATCGAGCGCGTGGTGCTGGAGCTGGACAAGCTGCAGCCGTCTGGCTTCGCTTCGCTGCGTGAAGTGGCCACCGCGCTGCAGGACCTGCGTGCCTCCGGCAAGCAGCTGGTGGCCTACAGCGAGAGCATGGGCCAGTCGCAGTACCTGCTGGCCGCACAGGCCGACGAGGTCTACCTGGACCCGATGGGGTCGGTGGTGCTCGAGGGCCTGGGCCGCTACCGCCAGTACTTCCGAACCGGCCTGCAGGACAAGCTGGGCGTGGACGTGCACCTGTTCAAGGTGGGCGAATACAAGTCCGCGGCCGAGCCGTACGTGCTCGATGCGGCCTCGCCGGCCTCCAAGGAAGCCGACCTGTTCTGGATGAACGACGTGTGGCAGCGCTATCTGGCGGACATCGCCAAGGCGCGTCGCCTGGACCCGGCACAGCTGGCCGCCGGCATCGACACGCTGCCGGAAGGCATCGCCGCCGCCGGTGGCGACCTGGCCAAGTTCGCCCTGCAGCAGAAGCTGGTGACCGCGCTGAAGACCCGCGAGGAATTCGAGGATCTGATGATCGAGCGCGGCGTGGCCGACGACGATGCCGACGGTGGCTTCCGCAACGTCGACTTCGGCACCTACCTGGGCCAGCTCGATGCGCGCCGCAACCCGGTGGACAACCGTCCGCAGGTAGCGGTGGTTGTGGCCGCCGGCGAAATCAGCGGCGGCGATCTCCCGGCCGGCCGCATCGGTGGCGAATCGACCTCGGCGCTGCTGCGTGCCGCGCGTGACGACGAGAACGTGAAGGCGGTGGTGCTGCGCGTGGATTCGCCGGGCGGTGAAGTGTTCGCCTCCGAGCAGATCCGCCGCGAAGTGGTGGCCCTGCAGGCCGCCGGCAAGCCGGTGGTGGTGTCGATGGGCGACCTGGCCGCCTCCGGTGGCTACTGGATCAGCATGAATGCCGATCGCATCTATGCCGATCCGTCGACCATCACTGGTTCGATCGGCATCTTCGGCATGGTGCCGAACTTCAGCCGCGCGCTGGACAAGATCGGCGTGCACACCGATGGTGTCGGCACCACCCGTTTCGCGGGTGCGTTCGATGTCACCCGCCCGATGGATCCGGCCGTTGGCCAGGTCATCCAGTCGGTGATCAACAAGGGTTACGCCGACTTCACCGGTCGCGTCGCCGACGCCCGCAAGAAGCCGGTCGAGGCCGTCGACGAAGTGGCGCGTGGCCGCGTGTGGAGCGGTGCGCAGGCCAAGGAGCGTGGCCTGGTCGATGCCTTCGGTGGCCTGAAGGATGCTGTGGCCGATGCCGCCAGCCGCGCCAAGCTGGGCAAGGCCGATGCCTACCGCGTGCGCTACATCGAGAAGGCGGCAACGCCGTTCGCGCAGTTCGTCAGCGGTTTCGCCGGCAGCCGCGCCGGCGCCTGGATGCTGTCCGACTCGGGCATGGCGCGGATGGTGCTGGCGCGCACGATGCCGGAAGTGGATACGCAGCTGCGCTTTGTCGAGAACGCGGCGCGCGAGAAGGGCAACGGTACGCCGGTGAAGGCGCTGGCCTACTGCTTCTGCGGGTTCTGATCGGCAACGGTGACGAATGAAAACGCCCGGCCCTGGCCGGGCGTTTTCGTTGGTGGGGTCGGATCCCTTTGCCCCGCAAAGGGCTCTGACCCCACAGGTCACTGCGTCGCGTCGGCCTCGGCCTTGCGCTCGCGTGCGGCGGCTTCTTCCACCGCTTTCTGCGCGCCCTTGGCGCGGTCCAGCGGTTCCTGCATCGCACGCGACATCGCTTTGGGCACCGGTGGCTTCTCCGGGTTCGGCGTCGGCGGCCGCTGGCAGGCCACCAGCAGCACGCCGGCCAGCAGGGACGAGAACAGGGTCAGGATGCGCATGGCGGCTCTCCGCAGTGGGCGTACGTGCAGTGTCGCATCCTCGGCAGAGGGCCGCCGTGAGCGCGTATCCTTGCCGCATCGAAATGCAGCGGGCGCGGCCCCGGAGGACACATGACCCAGCAACGGTGGCGCCTGGACGGGCAGACCGCCCTGATCACCGGTGCCAGCGCCGGTATCGGCCTGGCCATCGCGCACGAACTGGCCGGCTTCGGCGCGGACCTGATGATCGTCGGGCGCGATATCGACATGCTGGAGACCGCGCGCGACGAGCTGCTGGATGTGTATCCGCAGATGCAGGTGCACGCGCTGGCCGCCGATGTCTCCGACGACGAGGACCGCCGGCAGATCCTGGACTGGGTGGAAGACCACAGTGATGGCCTGCACATCCTGGTCAACAACGCTGGCGGCAACGTCACCAAGGCGGCCACGGAGTATTCAGAGGACGAATGGCGGAAGATCTTCGAGACCAACCTGTTCTCGGCGTTCGAGCTGTCGCGCTACGCGCATCCGCTGCTGGCTCGCCACGCATCGTCGTCGATCGTCAACGTCGGCAGCGTGTCCGGCCTGACCCATGTGCGCAGCGGCGTGGTCTACGGCATGAGCAAGGCCGCGATGCACCAGATGACCCGCAACCTGGCCGTCGAGTGGGCCGAGGATGGCATCCGGGTCAATGCAGTGGCGCCGTGGTACATCCGCACGCGGCGGACCTCCGGTCCGTTGTCGGACCCGGATTACTACGAGGAAGTGATCAACCGCACGCCGATGCGTCGTATCGGCGAGCCGGAGGAAGTGGCCGCCGCGGTGGGCTTCCTGTGCCTGCCGGCAGCCAGCTATGTCACCGGTGAGTGCATCGCGGTGGATGGCGGCTTCCTGCGCTACGGGTTCTGATCTTTCAGCGGGTAGTGCCGGCCGCTGGCCGGCAACTGCATTCATCTGAAGATCCTGTGGTTGCCGGCCAGCGGCCGGCACTACCGGGTGGCGGTCACCCCGGTACCGGGCAGTTGCTGGCCTCCAACACCGCCTGCAGCCGCTCGCGTTCACCGCGCGCGGTATCGCGGTTTTCCGGTGCGGCGAAGCGTTCACGGCCGCGGGCATCGCGGAAGCGCTGCTGCCAGCTTCCGCATCGCTGTGCTTCGGGAAGTTCCTCGCAGCGGTCGCGTACGACTTCGCAGCCGGCCGCGTTCATCGGCGTGACCCCGCCCAGGCCCTGCACCGTCATCGGTTCGCAGCGACCAGGTGATGCCTCGTACTCGTGCAGATAACCACCGCCCTGTCCGTCGGTGCACTGGAAGATCGGGGGAAGCGGCGGCTTCGGTGGACCGTTGCCTGCTTCGGCACGGGCATCGGCATCACGGCGCAGGGTCGCACTGTCGAGAATCTGGTTGGCACCTTCGCGTTCAACCATTCCCGCTTCCATGATGGTGCGTCCTTCGTCCGCGCGTCGTGGTTTCGCTGGGGCCGCAGGGGCAACGGCCGGTCCGGCCGGCACCGGCGCGGGTGTTTCGACGGGGGCGGGTGCAGGTTCCGCAGCCACAGGTGCAGCGGCAGCCGGCTGCGGGTTGGCCGGGCCGGGCACGCGCAGCACCTGCTGCTTGCTGCCGGTGGGGCACGGCGTGCGCTGCAGGGTAGGGACGTCACTACTGCTGGAGGTACAGCGGTAGATCACGCCCTCTTCGGCCAACGCGCTTCCGGGCAGCAGCGCCAGAAGCAACCAGATCAGTCTGTTCATGCTCACAGCGTACAGGCTGCGCTCAACGCTGGCAGTCGCGTGACAGGCGCGCGTCGATGCCACGCTGTTCGTTGTTGATGGCGGTGCGCTCGCTCTGCAATGCGCTGTTGTAGCGACGGTCCAGTTCCCAGCGGCGGTCGCGCAGGCGCGCACAGACCTCCTGTGGCGGCAGCGCGTGGCAGCTGTCGCGCACCAGCACGCTGCCGGCCGGGACCTGCACGCCTACGCCGACGGCGGGCGGCCGGTAACCGGGGCCCTCGCCGACGGGCGGACCGATCGGTGTGCCGATGGCCGGGCGCGGACCCGGGTACGATGGGCCCCGATGCCCGTGTGGCAGCCAGACGCTGGTCCACAACGGCACCCAACGCGGATTGCCCTCGTTGCTGTCGCTGGTATAGCGCTGGCCATCGTCGCGCACGCATTCGTAAAGCGGCTGGGGCGGCTGGATGTAGACGTGGCGGACCTCGCGGTCACGCATCACCGGAGATTCGTCCGGCGGTGCGGGCGGCGCATCGCTGCGCACCACCCGCGGCGCTGGATCGCGCGGGCGCTGCAGGTCGCGGACTTCCTGGCGGCCGCTGTTGCAGGGCCTGTCCTGCAGGGCCACGGCGCCGTTGCTGGCGACGCAGCGGTAGACCCGCACATCCTCGGCCGCCGGTGCCGTCGATGGCAGCAGCAGGCACAGGCCCAAAGCGGTGCGCAGCAGGTTCATGACGGCAGGGTGCGCGATTGTCCGGGGCAGCGCAATCGGCCGCTCAGGAGCGCAGCACGTTGCCGCTGAGCGCGTCGCGGATCGGGGTGGGCTGAGCCAGGCCGCCGGTTTCGCCATCCAGGATGCCATCAAGCAGGCGCAGCAGGCGTGGATCCAGTTCTTCGCGGCGGCGCGCCGGTGGTTCGCCGGCCAGGTTGGCGCTGGTGGAGACCAGCGGGCCTCCCCAGGCACGGCAGAGTTCGGCCACCAGCGGGTGGGCGCTGATGCGCACGGCGATGCCGCTGTGCTCCCCGGTGACCCACGGCTGGGCACGGGGTCCGGCCGGCAGGATCCAGGTGTTGGCGCCGGGCCAGCTGGCCAGCACCGCGCGCTGGCGTGCGTCCGGCAGGGCCTGCAGGCGCACCCAGCCTTCCAGCTGCGCCAGATCGGCCGCGACCAGAATCATGCCTTTTTCGATCGGGCGTTGTTTCAGTCGCAGCACCATGTGCACCGCCGCCTCGTGCGAAGGGTCACAGCCCAGGCCCCAGACCGCTTCGGTCGGGTAGGCGATCACGCCGCCCGCGCGGAGCGTGGCGACAGCAGAGTCCAGGGTGAGTTCTTTCATGGCGGCGACCGGCCCGGCGTGGGCCTTCATTATCCCCCTGCTGCGTGCAGAAGGGGTGGACCCTGGCACCCGGTAGTGCCGGCCGCTGGCCGGCATCTGATGCTTCTGGGGTTGCCGGCCAGCGGCCGGCACTACCCCTCATCCACGTATGGCGTGGAGTTACTTCGCGGCCTTCTTGGCGGCCTTCTTCGCCGGGGCCTTCTTCGCGGCGGCCTTCTTTACTGCTTTCTTGACCGCGGCCTTCTTGGCAGGCGCTTTCTTTGCAGCGGCCTTCTTCGGCGCCGCTTCCTTCTTCACTGCCGCCTTCTTGGCCGGGGCTTTCTTCGCGGCGGCCTTCTTGGCACCGAAGCCCTTGCGCACCGGCTTGCCGGTTTCTTCCATCAACTGCTGCACTTCAGCCAGGGTCAGCGACGCCGGTTCGCGATCCTTGGGGATCTTGCCGTTCATCCTGCCGTCGCTGATGTACGGGCCGAAGCGGCCGTTCAACACCTGGATGTCGCTGCCCTCGAACTCCTTGATGATCCGGTTGCGCGCGATCTCTTCCTTCTCTTCGATCAGGAACACGGCGCGGGCCAGGTCGATGGTGTACGGGTCGTCCTCCTTCTTCAGCGACGCATAGGTGCTGCCGCGCTTGGCGAACGGGCCGAAGCGGCCGATGCCGACGCTGACCGGCTCGCCGTTGTCCTCGCCCAGTGCGCGCGGCATCAGGAACAGCTCCAGCGCGTCTTCCAGGGAAATGGTGTGCATCGACTGGCCGGGGCGCAGCGAAGCGAACTTCGGCTTCTCCTCGGCATCTTCGGCAGTGCTGCCGATGGCGGCATAGGGCCCGAAACGGCCCAACCGCACGCTGACCGGCTTGCCGGTCTTGGGGTCGGTGCCGAGCTCGCGCGCGCCACTGGCCTCGGCGCGGTCGACCGATTCCTTCTTGTCTTCGACCAGTTCCTTGAACGGTTCCCAGAAGCGCGACATCAGCGGGATCCAGTCTTCTTCGCCACGCGAGACGGCATCGAGCTCGTCTTCAAGCTTGGCGGTGAAGTCGTAATCCACGTACTGGGTGAAGTGGCTGGACAGGAACTTGGACACCGCGCGCCCCACATCGGACGGGCGGAAGCTGCGCCCTTCCATTTCCACGTACTTGCGGAACAACAGGGTCTGGATGATCGAGGCGTAGGTCGAGGGACGGCCGATGCCGTACTCTTCCAGCGCCTTCACCAGCGCCGCTTCGGTGTAGCGCGGCGGCGGCTGGGTGAAATGCTGTTCGGCCTGGATGCGTTCCAGCGGCACGCGGTCGCCGGGCTTCATCGCCGGCAGCTTGCGGCCTTCGTCCTCGTCCTCGGCACTCTTGTTGTCCTTGCCTTCCTCGTACACGGCCAGGAAGCCGGGCACGACCACGGTGGTGCCGCTGGCACGGAACACGTGCTCGCTGCCGGCCGAAAGGTCGACGCTGACCGTGTTGAGCGTGGCCGGAATCATCTGGCAGGCCACTGCACGCTTCCAGATCAGTTCGTACAGGCGGCGCTCGTCGTCGGTGAGGAAGCGGGCGACCTGGGCCGGGGTGCGCAGGGCCGAGGTCGGGCGCACCGCTTCGTGCGCCTCCTGGGCGTTCTTCGACTTGGTCTGGTAGGTGTTGGGCTGGTCGGGCAGCGAGGCGATGCCGTAATCACGGGCGATCACGTCGCGGATCTCGGCCAGCGCATCCTGCGACAGGTTCACCGAGTCGGTACGCATGTACGAGATCAGGCCGACGGTGCCTTCGTCACCAATCGCCACGCCTTCATACAGCTTCTGCGCCACCTGCATGGTCTTGCGGGTGGTGAAGCCGAGCTTGCGCGAGGCTTCCTGCTGCAGGGTGGAGGTGGTGAACGGCGGCGCCGGGCGGCGCTTGCGCTCCTTGCTGGCCACGTCGGTGACGTGCAGCGAGCCCTGCGCGGCCTGCTGGATGCGCATCCGCGCCGCTTCAGCGGTGTCGCCATCGGTGATGGTGAACTGCTCGAACTTCTGCCCGTCCAGCTTGATCAGCTTGGCGTTGAAGTGCTGCGACGGGTGCGCGCACTCGGCGGCGATCGACCAGTACTCGCGGGCGATGAAGGCTTCGATCTCTTCCTCGCGCTCGACGATCATGCGCAGCGCCGGGCTCTGCACGCGGCCGGCGGACAGGCCGCGCTGGACCTTGCGCCACAGCACCGGCGACAGGTTGAAACCGACCAGGTAATCCAGCGCGCGGCGCGCCTGCTGGGCATCGACCAGGTCGCTGGCGATCGCGCGCGGCTGGCTGATGGCTTCCTTGATGGCGCGCGGGGTGATCTCGGTGAACACCACGCGCTGCATCGGCTTGTCCTTGACCAGCCCGCGTTCCTTCAGGATCTCGGCGATATGCCAGCTGATCGCTTCACCCTCGCGATCCGGGTCGGTCGCCAGCAGGATGTCGTCGGCGCCCTTGGCGGCCTTGGCGATCGCGTCGACGTGCTTCTCGTTCTTGTCGATCACGTCATAGTGCATGGCGAACCCGTTGTCCGGGTCGACCGCGCCTTCCTTCGGAATCAGGTCACGCACATGCCCATACGAGGCCAGGACGGTGTAGTCCTTGCCGAGGTATTTGTTGATCGTCTTGGCCTTGGCCGGCGATTCGACGATGAGCAGGTGCTTGGGCATGGCAGCAGGGTCTGTGGGGCGAACCGTGGGGAAGGGGCCGCTAGGGTGGAGCAAATGGCCGCATTAGTGAAGCGGCCACGCGCAAATCCATAAACTGAACGCCCGGTAATGTGCCGGGCGTTCAGGTTTCACCTTATTAGAGGAATCACGCCCGGCCAGCCCGTGTCAAGCAGCCAGCCGTGAGGATGGCCGTTCAGGAGGCCATCTTGGCGATGAAGCCGACCGCGAACACCAGCAGCGCCAGGCCCACCAGCGACAGTACCGCCGTCAACACCAGTACCAGCACGGTGACGGTGCCCAGCTCGCGGCGCTGCAGGTGGGGCTGGTCGGTGTAGGCCCAGCGGTCAACCACCAGAGTGTCGCAGATCATGTCGTGCAGGCCCTGCTTGCGTTCGGTGAAGGCCGCCATCAGGAAGCCGATGCCGAGGGTGAAGCTGCTCAGCAGCATGGCCCAGTAACGACCGAACGCGCGGGCCTTGGTCAGGCGCTCGCCGTTGCCGCGGACGACCTTGATGCCGACCGCCATCTTGCCCAGCGTGGCGCCGCCCTTCGAGGCATGGAACCAGGTGTAGTACGCCATGCCGATGCAGAGGTTGATCAGGGCACTGGCCAGCTGGGCCACGATCTCGATGGCTGATTCGCCACTGCCCACCGCGCCCATGCTGGCGCCCAGGATCGCACCGAGGATGGCCCCGATGATGCTGCCGGGGATGACCAGCACGAAGTAGTCGATCATGTAGGCCGCCACGCGCTTCCAGAAGCCTGCGTAGACCACTTCACCGCCCACCACAGGTTGTGCGTGGCCACCGCTGCCGACGGCGGCTGGAGCGCTGTATGGCGAGCTGCTGAGCGCGCCGGTGCCGGGCAACGGTGCGGTGCCGCTATCGATGGCGGCATAGTCGCTGCGCAGGTCGAACCCGCCGCTGCTGGTGGCCGTACTGGCATCGGCCAGCGTCTGCAGGCCGAGCTCGTCGACCACCTGGCGCAGTGCAGCCCACTGGGCCATGCCCTCGCGCCAGACAAGGGTGTCCAGGTTCAACTGGCCGCGCTGGAAGCGCTGGCGGATCTCCTGGACCGGCAGCGGGCCCTGGCGTTGCTGTCCTTCGGCGTAGTACCACTCAGTCATTGCATGTTCCCTGTTGAATCATCCTTGGAGGTGCTGGCGTGCGCGTGGCTCAGCCGCGGCACGTCGGCGGCAGGTACTTGTCGTTGCTTTCGCCACTGCATTCCCAGCGGCCGCTGTCGCGATCGTATTCCAGCCACAGCAGGTCGCCGTCGATGCCCTTGCCTGGTACCGCCAGCGTTGCTTCGATGCCGCAGTGACCGTTGTTGAAGCGGCCGATGTTCACCGCCGACAGGCCCGCGTTGGCGAAGTCGCCCGGGGCCGGGAAGCCGGCGTCATTGGCACCCGGGCAGCGGCCTTCGTCATCGGCGAAATGCTGCACCTGGTCCTTCAGCGGCTGCAGCGCGGCCACGGCGCCGGCGACTTTGCTGCGCACGGTGTAGTCGTTGTAGGCCGGCAGCGCGATGGCGGCCAGGATGGCCACGATCGGGACCAGTACCAGCAACAGGGCACCACCGATGATGGCGGTCAGCGCACAGCCGGACAGCTTCTTTTTCGGTGCCGGCAGGACGGTGGCCGATGCACTGGCGGCGTAGGGCGTGGACGCCGGCAGTACCGGTGGCTGCGGCGGAGGCGGTGCGACGGGTTCCGGTTCCGGTTCGGGTTCGGGTTCGACCGGCGGTACGGCGGCGTCCAGCGCCGGCACGATCAGGCCGAGTTCGTCCACGACGGTGCGCAACGGCTGCCATTGCGGCAGTCCGTCGCGCCACACCAGGGTGTCCAGGGTGATCTGGTTGTTGCGGAACAGCTCGACCAATTGTTCCGCCGGCAGCGGACCTTGCTGCCGGTTGCCTTCTGCATGGAACCACTCGCTCACGGGGACGCTCCTGAATGCGCTATGCCCCCAAGTGTACGGTCAGTGCAGGGGTTCTGGCTCGTCCATGAACATCTGCGTCTCCATCCAGGCATAGGCCGCTTCGGAGCCAGGCTGGTTGAACAGCACCATCAGTACGACCCATTTCAGGTCGTCCAGGTCCAGTTCGTCCTGGTCCAGAGCCATCGCCCGGTCCAGCACCAGTTCGCGCTGGTCGGCGTCGAGGATGCCGTGCTGTTCCAGGTACAGCAGGAAGCCGCGGCATTCCACGTCCAGCTTGTCCAGCTCGGGGCCGTGGTAGACGCGCACGGGGCCGTCGACCCGTGCCTGGGCCACGCTCGGCCGCTGCGCGGCCAGGGCGTCGAGCCAGTCGAACGCCTTGTTGATTTCGGTTGGGCTGAAACCGGCCTGGATCAGGCCGTTCTGGAGCGAATCGCGGTCACGGATCAGGTCCGCGTCTTCGCTGAAATAGTGTTCAAACAGGTACAGCAGTACGTCCAGGATGCTCTCTTTCATTGCCCCTCGGCCTGCGTCGCGCGACGCTGTGGAGGTGAAGAAACTAGGGAGTTCGACAGTAGCGGCCGTGTACGCACACCACGATTCCCGCCAGTTCCATGGCCAGCAGCATGGAGGACACCTGGGGCGCCGTCAATCCACAGCGTGTGATCAGTGAATCCATACTGCTTGGGTCGTGGTCCAGGGCCCGCCACAAGCACTGGTAGTCAGGGTCGTCGGCCCAGCGCGCCGGCAGGAGCGCCGGCGGTGCCTGTTCAGTGGGGGTGCCCAGCCGTGATTGCAAGCCCGGCAGCTGCTGGCGAAGGGCAGGGGCCAGCAGTTCCAGCACTTCCTCGGGGCGCTCGACCAGTGCGGCCCCTTCACGGATCAGCCGGTGGCAGCCCGCTGCGCGTGGGTTGAGTACCGAGCCGGGCAGGGCACAGACTTCACGGCCCGCCTCGGCAGCCAGCCGTGCGGTGATCAGGGCGCCGGAGCGTTGCGCGGCCTCGACCACCACCGTCGCCAGCGCCAGCCCGGCTACCAGGCGGTTGCGCGCGGGGAAGTGGCCCGGGCGTGCCGGTGTGCCGGGCAGGTACTCGCTGAGCACCGCGCCCTCGGCGGCGATCCGCCCCTGCAACCGTTGGTGGCTGTCCGGATAGGCCCGATCAGGGCCGGTCCCGATCACCGCCACGGTGCAGCCGCCTGCCTCCAGTGTGGCCAGATGGGCGGCCGCGTCGATGCCGGCCGCCAGGCCACTGGTTACGGCCAGTCCGGCCTCGACGAAGCAGCCGGCAAAGCGCGCGGCCAGCGCGCGTCCTCCCGGGGTTGGCGAGCGGCTGCCGACCAGCGCCACCGAGGGGCGCCAGGCCAGGCTCGGATCGCCCGCCACGAACAGCGCCAGTGGCGGGTTCGGGACGTCCAGCAGGGGCGGCGGAAAGGCCGCATCGGCGAAGGACAACAGATGGTGGTCGTCGTCTTCCAGCCAGTGCCGTGCCACGGTCCAGGCGCGGGCGTCGGGGTGTTCCAGTGCAGCGCACTGCTCTGGCGTGCAACCGTGCGCGCGCCAGTTCGCGGCGCCCTGCGCGATCGCGGTCTGCGCGCTGCCCGCGGCCTGCAGCAGGGACCGCCGTGGCGCCAGCGCGCCGCCTGCCATCACCAGGCGCAGCAGCGCCTCATCAGCTTGCTTGGTCATTCCCCCACTATCGAGCGCATGCAACAAAGGCGCCCTAGGGCGCCTTCGCATGTGGCTGTCAGGCTTTGCCGGAGACCGCCCCTGTAGAGTCGACTGTCAGTCGACTACCGCGCGCAGCGCGGGCGATTTCGGGGGGGCGGTGAAGAGCAGTCCACTAACAGTCGACTCTACCGCGCGTCCGGGTGCAGCGCGTTGTACCCCACGCGCACCGGCTTCACGCCCTGCATCACCAGCGCGTAGCTGACATTGTCAAAGGTGCGGAACACCATGGCATGCGCCGCGTACTCGTCCGGCAGCGAGACCCGGCCGGCGCCGGTGCTGAGCGAATCGTCCGTGCGCGACGAGTTCGGGTACTTCATGCGGTGCGCCACATGGCGGCCCGGGCGCCACAGCGAGAACACGGTTCCATTGTCCACGCCCTGCGTGCGACCAGCCGAGATCGCGATCACGTCGCGGGGGCCGCCGGCGGTGAACATGTCGGTGACGGCCAGCACGCGTACGTCGACGCCCTCGACGCCTGCGGCGGGGACATGGGGCACGAACTGCAGGTCGTACGGCCTGGCCTCGATCGGCACCAGGCGGTCGCCGGCACGCACCTCACGGCCGCCTTCGTTCTTGTCCAGCACCAGGGTGGACGCCTCGACCTTGCCTCCGGCGACATGGGTGATGGTGCCGGTGGCGACCTGGGCCAGCTCATAGCCGAGCACGCCGCGGCGGTGGTTGGGTGCGCTGTAGGCGCGCCACAGGTTGCCGCTGCCCGGGGTGACGTCGCCGTTGGCGGTCAGGTCCTCGGTCGGCTTGGGCTGGGCGTAGCGCACGGTCGGGCGGACAACCGCCCAGCGCTGGCCTACCTGGGCGTCGGCCAGGCGCACATAGACGGCGTGGCCGCTGGTGGCGCGCAGGCGTTCCTCTTCCAGGCCGGCCACGTAGGGCAGCTGCTCGATGCTGTCGACCACGCTCAGCTGCTTCAGGAACGGCTCGACCTGGGCCAGCGGAATGGCGTCGATCGGGGCCTCCTGGCGTGGGCCGGGCCGGGCCGCCACGGTCACCCGGTCCAGGTAGGCCAGGCTCAGGACGTCACCGGGATAGATCAGGTGCGGATTGGCGATCTGCGGATTGGCCTGCCAGATCTCCGGCCACAGCCACGGCTTCTGCAGGAAACGTGCGGCGATATCCCACAACGTATCCCCTTTTCGGACCACATAGGTGTCCGGGTGCCCGCCATTCACTTCCACGGCGGTAGCATAGGCAGCCACGGTCAGCATCGCCGCGGCGACGACCGTACGAAAACGAAGCAACATAGGTGTGAAGCCCTGATTCCCCAACAGGTTCGCGCACTATAGTCCAGAAACCGGGGCGCAAGGCAAGCGTTGGAGCTAGAATCTGCGACGTATGCCGGCGTGCCGGCCCCCTATCCGGAAACAGCCATGGCCCTTCTCCCCATTCTCGAGTTCCCCGATCCGCGCCTGCGTACCAAGGCCGCGTTGATCGAAGCTGCCGAAGTCACCACGCCGGCCTTCCAGGAACTGATCGACAACATGTTCCTGACCATGTACGACGCCCCGGGCATCGGCCTGGCCGCCACCCAGGTGGACGTGCACAAGCGCTTCATGGTCATCGACGTCAGCGAAGAAAAGAATGAACCGCATGTGTTCATCAATCCGGAAATCGTCGCCAAGGACGGGGGCCGGGTGTACCAGGAGGGCTGCCTGTCGGTTCCGGGCATCTTCGCCGACGTGACCCGTGCCGACACCATCACCGTGAAGTACCTGGACCGCAACGGCCAGGAACAGCAGATGGAGGCTGGTGACGTGCTGGCCACCTGCATCCAGCACGAGATGGATCACTTGGACGGCAAGCTGTTCATCGACTATCTGTCGCCGCTCAAGCGCGAGATGGTGCGCAAGAAGCTGGCCAAGCAGCGCAAGCACGTGGCGTGATCGCCAATCCGGGCCACCCTTCGGGTGGCCCGTGCCTGCGCGGCTCGCGCGGGCTCTACGGCGCCGGCCGACGGCGCCGTTTTCTTTCCTGCACGAATCCATCCTGCAAGTGGGGTAGCCATGAGGATTGTCTTTGCCGGTACGCCGGAATTCGCGGTGTCGTCGCTGCGCGCGGCTGCGCGCCACCATGAGGTCGTGGCCGTCTATACCCAGCCTGATCGCCCGGCCGGCCGAGGCCGTGGCCTGGCGCCTTCGCCGGTCAAGCTCGAAGCCGTGGCCCGTGGCATTCCGGTCTACCAGCCGGGGTCGCTGAAGGACGCGGCCGCCCAGCAGCAGTTGCGCGACCTGCAGCCGGACCTGATGGTGGTGGTGGCCTATGGCCTGATCCTGCCCAAGGCAGTACTGGCCATCCCGACCCATGGTTGCTGGAACGTGCATGCCTCGCTGCTGCCGCGCTGGCGCGGCGCTGCGCCGATCCAGCGTGCGATCCAGGCTGGTGACGCGAAGACCGGGGTGTGCCTGATGCAGATGGAGGCTGGCCTGGATACCGGCCCGGTGCTGCTGCACCAGGAGCTGCCGATCGCCGCCACCGATACCGGCGGCCAGCTGCACGACAAGCTGGCCGAGCTTGGTGCCCAGGTGTTGTCCGATGGCCTGGGCCTGCTGCGCGCGGGCATCAAGCCGATCGCGCGACCGCAGCCGGAACAGGGCGTGACGTACGCGCACAAGCTGGACAAGGCCGAAGCCAGGCTGGACTGGGCGCAGGACGCCGACGCGCTGGCGCGTACCGTGCGCGCGTTCAATCCGTGGCCGATCGCCGAGGCAACGCTGGCTGGCGAACGCGTGCGCATCCATGGTGCGGTGGCACTGGAGGCAGACCACGGACAGGCGCCGGGCACCGTGCTGGCCGCCGGCCGCGACGGCATCGACATTGCCTGTGGCCAGGGCGCGCTGCGCCTGCGCGTGCTGCAGCGTGAAGGCGGCAAGGCGATCACCGCTGCCGATTACCTCAACGCTCGCCGCGACCTGCGCGTGGGGGCATAAGCGGTGTCCAAGCAGAACGATTTCTCCGTCGCCAAGGCGGCACCGGGCGCGGCCACGCGCATGCTGGCCGCACGCGTGCTGGCACAGGTGTTCACCCGTGGCCGTTCGCTGAAGGCCGAACTGGCCTGGGCGCTGCCGAAGCTGGCCGACAGCCGCGACCGCGCGCTGCTGGAAGCCCTGTGTTTCGCTGTGCTGCGCCGTCGCAGCACCTATGACGCGGCCTTGCAGGCCTGGATGCAGAAGCCGCTGTCGGCGCGCGATGCCGACCTGCGCACGCTGCTGATGGTCGGTTTCGCCCAGCTGGACGTGCTCGAACTGCCTGCGCACGCAGCGCTTTCGGCTACGGTCGATGCGGCGCGCGCGCTGGGCCGTGAGCGCCAGGCAGGCCTGGTCAACGCGATCCTGCGCCGCGCCCAGCGCGAGGGGTTCCCCGAGCAGCCTGCGCGCGACGCCTTCCCGGAATGGTTGGCTGATGCGATCGAACGCGACTGGCCGGCGCAGGCCGAAGCGATCTTCAGCGCCAGCCTGCAACCCGCGCCCTTGTGGCTGCGTGCCAACCGCCAGCACGGCGGTCGCGACAAGGCCCTGGCGACGCTGGCCGAGGCCGGCATTGCCGCTGAAGCCACTGCACTGTGCGCCGATGCGTTGCGCCTGGCGACCCCCGTTGCCGTGAACCAGCTGCCGGGCTTCGGCGATGGTGCACTGTCGGTGCAGGACCTGTCGGCGCAATGCGCGGCCGATGCGCTGGCACCCGCGACCGGTGCCCGCGTGCTGGATGCCTGCGCGGCACCCGGCGGCAAATCGGCGCATCTGCTGGAGCGTGACCCGAGCCTGCGCCTGCTGGCGCTGGATATCGACGCGCGCCGTCTGGCCCGTGCACGTGACACTTACACCCGCACCGGTGTGGGCGAGCATGCGCAGACCCTGGTCGCCGATGCCAGCGATCCCGGTTCGTGGTGGGACGGCGTGCCGTTCGACGCGATCCTGCTGGATGCGCCATGTTCGGCCACGGGCGTGATCCGCCGCCAGCCGGATGTGATGTTCCACCGTCGCGCCGAGGACGTCGATGCGCTGGTGGGCGTGCAGGCGCGCCTGCTGGAAGCCTGCTGGTCGATGCTGCGCCCCGGCGGCGTGTTGCTGTACGCCACCTGCTCGATCCTGCGCGCCGAGAACATCGATCAGGTGCGTGCGTTCCTGAAGTGGCATCCGGACGCGGTGGCGCAGCCGCTGGGCGATGCGTTCGGCGTGGATTGCGAAGGCGTGGCACGCCAGCGACTGCCTGGTGACAACGATGCTGACGGTTTCTTCTACGCGCGTCTGATAAAAGCAGCCTGACCCCCCGCTGCCGTTTCGAGTCCCATGCTGAAGACCCACGCGTCGCGCCAGACGTGGTTGTTCGTGGTGGTGGCCCTGCTGGTGCTGGGGGCCGGTCTCGGTCTCCGCGATCCGTGGCCCTCTGACGAACCACGCTTCGCGCTGGTGGCCAGGCAGATGGTCGACAGCGGTTACTGGTTGTTCCCGCATCGCGGTACCGAGCTGTATTCGGACAAGCCGCCGATGCTGATGTGGTGGCAGGCCTCGCTGTATGGCCTGGTTGGCCACTGGCGCGTGGCCTTCCTGCTGCCCTCGCTGCTGGCCGCATTGGGCACGCTGTGGTGCGTGGTCGATCTGGGGCGCCGGCTGTGGACGCGGCAGGTCGGGCTCTGCGCGGGGTGGGCACTGCTGTTCGCGCTGCAGTTCACCTTCCAGGCGAAGAAGGCGCAGATCGATCCGCTGCTGGTGCTGTTCATCACCCTGGCCAACTATGGCCTGCTGCGCCACCTGCTGCTGGGCCCGGCCTGGCGCTGGTGGTGGCTGGGCTGGTTCTTCGCCGGTATCGGGGTGATCACCAAGGGCGTAGGCATGCTGGCGCTGCTGATGATCGTGCCGGCGGCCATCGCTGCAGCCCTGCAGTGGCCCCGTGTTTCCCTGCACGCGCGCGATGGCCGCTTCTGGCTGGCACCGCTGGCCTTCCTGCTGGCGGTATCGCTGTGGCTGGCGCCGATGCTGCTGGCCGCGCTGGGCACCGGGTCGGACGAGTACCGCGGCTACATCAACGACATCCTGGTGCGGCAGACGGCCCGCCGCTACACGCAGTCCTGGGACCATCACCAGCCGTGGTGGTACTTTTTCGGCGTGATGCCGTCGATGTGGATCCCGGCGTTCCTGGTGCTGCCATGGGCGATTCCCGCATGGCGCAGGCGCCTGCGCCGACGTGACCCTCGCTACCTGCTGCCGCTGGCCTGGTGGTTGCTGGTCGTGCTGTTCTTCTCGATTCCCCAGGGCAAGCGCGATGTCTACATCCTGCCGGCGCTGCCGATGTTCTGCCTGGCGCTGGCGCCGCTGCTGCCCGGGCTGCTGAAGCGGCGCGATGTGCAGCGCGTGCTGGGAGGGTTTGCCGCGTTGCTGGCACTGGGATTGAGCCTGGTCGGGGCGCTCGCGTTGCTGGGTGATCCGCGCTTCGAGGTGAACCTTGCCCATGGACGCGGATTGCCGCCGGGCGCGACCGATGCACTGGCGTGGACGATCCTGGCGATGGGGCTCTGGGGTGGCTTGAGCCTGGTGGTGACCGGCTGGCGTCGAAGCCATCTGGCGCTGCTATCGACCCTGGCCGTGGCCTGGGTGCTTTACGGCCTGTTCGGCTACCCGTTGCTGAATGATTCAAGCTCTGCGCGTGGTCTGATGCGTGACGTCGGCGCGCGTCTCGGGCCAGGCGCGGAACTGGGACTGGTGGCCTGGAAGGAACAGAATCTGCTGATGGCGGACCGCCGCGCGGCGACCTTTGGATTCGAGAACCGCTGGCATGAACAGCTGCAGGCGGCCGTGCGCTGGCAGCGCTTGTCCCCCCGGCATCGCTGGTTGCTGGTGAATGACGATGCCATGCAGGAGTGCATTGATCGTTCGCAGGCGCAGATGGCCGGCATATCCAACCGCCGTCGCTGGTGGCTGGTTCCCGCCAGGGCGGTGTCCGGGGCCTGCGTGCCTGACCTGAAGGAGCTCGAGCGCGAGTACCGGCTGCAGGGGCCACCGGATGCGGACTGAACGAATGAGCGACGGACATGGCCAGTCTGCGTCAACCAGCGGCCTGCTCTGTCCTAGAATGAGGGCCGCTCCCGGCACCGTGCCGGTCTATCGCCATCGACCTGCCGACCGCACCACGTGACTCCGCTTTCCTTGCCTACTTCCCGCACGACGGGCTTCCTGGCCGGCGCCTACGCCGTGGTGCTGGGGGCGTTGCCGACGCTGCTGATGATCACCATGGAGGGCGGCAGCGCGGGGTTCTACCTGGCGATCCTGCTGTCGATCGTCCTGCTGCTGTTGCCCTCGGCCGCTCCGCGCCTGCTGCCCGGTTCCGCCCGGCGCTATGCATGGATGGGCATCGGCATGGGCGTGATGCTGGTCGGCGTGCTGATCAGCCTGGGCGTGCATGGCATCTGGAAGGGATCGGAGGTCGAAAAGGCCGCACGCCTGTTGTCGATGCTGCTGATCCTGTTCGCCGCGCTGCGGGTGCCGCGCAGGATCCTTGCGCGGGCGATGCTGGGCACCCTGCCTGCGGTGTGGTCGGCAGCAGCCATCATTGGCTGGTTGGCGCTGGAGACCGGCGTGCGGCCTGCCACCCAGCAGTTCAATGCGGTGACCTACGGCGACCTGACCCTGTTGTTCGGTGTGCTGAGCCTGATGTCGCTGGGCCTGCCGGTAACCCGTTTCACCCGCATCGAAGCCACGCTGAAGCTGCTGACCGGCATCCTTGGCCTGGTCGCATTCCTGTGGACGCAGACCCGCGGTGGCCTGCTGGCGATTCCCTGCTTCCTGCTGATCGGCCTGCTGGTGATGGGGCGCCGGCTTGGCCGGATGAAGATCCTGCTGGGCCTGGTACTCGCGGCCGGCGTCGGCATCGTCGCCACCCATGATGGTGCGTTGCGCGATCGCATCGATGCGGGCGTGAGCGAGTATGGCGATTGCAGTGCCGACCACCTGGCAGATACCTCGGTCTGCATCCGCCTTCAGTTGTGGACCGCGGCTGGCTACATGATCCGCGAGCAGCCGGTGTTCGGTGTCGGTGGTGGCGACCGCTTCCGCCAGGAACTGGAACGACTTGCCGGACAGGGAAAGGTGTCGGCGATGGTCGCGCGTGATTTCGGCGAGACCCACAACGACCTGCTGTATTTCCTGGCCACCTACGGCGTGCTGGGGGGGCTTGGCCTGGTGCTGGTGTACGTGGCCCCGGCGCTGGTGTTCGTGCCACGCCTGTGGCGTGGCGACGAACGGTCGCGGTTGCATGCCGCGGCAGGGTTGAGCATCTGCGTGGCATTCGCCGTCTTCGGGGTTACCGAAATGATGCTGCGTGACATGCGGACCGCCTCGTTCTATGCCGCCTGGGTTGCCCTGCTGCTGGCCCTGTCCGAGCCGCGCCGGTCAGATCAGGCTGAGGCCAGCACCGCTTCGTAGCTGGCCAGGGTCGCCCCGGCGAAGGTCTGCAGGCCGAACTCACGCTCTGCATGGCGGCGGGCGGCCATGCCCATCGCCGGCAGCGCCTGGCGTTGTTCATACATTGCCTGCACCTGTGCGGCGATGGCGGCCACGTTGCGGGTGGGCACGACCCAGCCGTCGACTCCCTGCTCGATGTTTTCCGGCAGCCCCGCGTAGTCGCTGACCAGCATCGGCCTGGCGCTGGCCATCATTTCGCGGCAGGCGAAGGAAATTGTCTCGATGTCGTTGGACAGCACGAAGCCGACATCGCCGGCGGCGATCAGTGGGCGCGTATCGGCCAGCAGTCCGGTGAAGTGGACCTGCGCGGCGACATCGCCGAGGGCCTGCACCTGCGCGCGTTGCTGCGCGTTGGGCAGGTGACCTGCGACCGCCATGTGTACGTGCGGCCGGATCGCGTCGGGGAGCAGGGCAATGGCCTGCGCAAGGTCGATCCAGCCCTTGTAGTCATCGGTGCCGGCGTTGCTGACCAGCAGCAGCGCATCCGGATCCTGCGTCCATTGCTGCCGCATTGCCTGGCCGGCGTCGGCCGGCAGCGGCGCGAAGCGGTCCAGGTCGACGCCGTTGCGGACCACATCGATCGGGCAGCGCCGGTACGGGCCCTGCTCCAGCAGGCGCCCGGTGTGTGCCGAAACCGCAATCACGCGGTCGGTGGCCCAGCGGGCCCTGAAGGCATTGCCAAGCGTACGGGTGGGCTTGCTGTTGTGCTTGGTCAGGATGATCGGCGGGCGGCGCATGCCGAGCAGTCCCTGCATCACGAAGCGGTGATCACGCGCACCGTTGACGTGGACCAGGTCGATGCCCTCGTCCCGCACCAGCCGGCGCAGCGCATGCTGTTCGGCCAGTTGTCGTGGCAAGGTCGGCAGGCCGCTGCCAAAGGCCATCGGCAGCGGGGTGGCGATTCCTTCCTCGGCCACCGTGCGCAGCAGGCGGCTGTCGGCGGGGGCTGCGACATGGACCGTGTGCTGGCCATGCAGGGCGCGCGCCAGGGACACGATGTACGTGGTGTGGCCGCCACCGTCGCCATAGTGGAAGTTGGTGTACAGGATTTTCATGGGGGATCTTCAGGCAACGCGCGGCAAGTGTGACACAGCCGGCTCAGGGCCGTTCCACAGGGGCTGGAGGATCGGCCACCGCCTGGCCGTTGCCCAGCATCCACAGCATGATGGTCTTCTGCCGTACGTAGTTGGCACGCACATAGGCATAGACCAGGCCGTGCCAGCCGTCGCGGAAGCCGCCGCGGAACAGGAAGCCACGCCAGAACCGCCAGGCCGGGGCCAGCACCAGCTTGCCCAGCGTGGCGCGCTTGCCACGCGCGAACTCGTGCTCGGCCATCATCCGCGCATACTTCTCGGTCTTGGCCAGCTGCTGCTGCAACGATCGATAGGGATAGTGGATGAGATCGCCGCGCAGGGTGCCGACGCTGCCGTCGACGCTGGCCGCCTCGTGGATCTCGCGCTTGCCGCGCCAGCCGCCCTGGCGGCGGTCGAACAGGCGCATCACCCGGTCCGGGTAGGCATTGCCGTGGCGCAGGAACCTGCCAAAGTACTCAGACAGGCGGGCGAAGCGGTAGCCGGCGTGGCCGGCGAAGCCGCCGTCACGGGCCTGTTCGATGGCCGCACGCAGCTCGGGGCTGATGCGCTCGTCGGCATCCAGGCACAGTACCCAGTCGTGGCTGGCCTGCTCGACGCAGAACGCCTTCTGGCTGCGGAAGCCCTCGAACCGACGCTGCAGCACGCGGGCACCGGCAGCCTCGGCGATGGCCACGGTCGCATCGGTGGACTGCGAGTCCACCACCACGATCTCATCGCAGAAGGCCAGCGAGGCCAGGCAGTCGCCGATGCGCCCGGCCTCGTTGAACGCGATAATGCACGCCGTGATGCGAGGCCGTTCGATGGGAGCGGTCGTGGAGGACATGATGGCCGGGTACCTGTTGTTTGCGACGGAGCGCTATGCGCTGCCTATTCTCGCCCCGTTGGCGCAGGCGTTGCACGCGTCCGGGCAGGAGGTTGCGGCCTGGTTCGAAGGCGGCGCGGCCGGCAGCAGCCTGCCGGGGGTGGCCAACGTCGGCCTGAAGCAGGCCCTGGCAATGCGCCCGCGGGCGGTGTTCAGCGCGGCGAACTGGGTGCCGACCTTCCTTTCGGGGGCCAAGGTGCAGCTGTTCCATGGCTTCAATGTGGAAAAGCGCGACAGCGCGCGCGGCCACTTCCGGGTGCGCGGCATGTTCGACCTGTACTGCACGCAGGGGCCGGCCACCACCACACCGTTCCGCGAGATCGCGGCCCAGCAGGGCCATTTCGCGGTGGCCGAGACCGGCTGGCCGAAGCTGGACCCGCTGTTCCGCGATGACGGTGGCGAGAGCGCCGCACTGCGCGCGCCGGCCGGCGATCGCCCGGTGATCCTGTTTGGTTCCACCTTCACCGAGCGGCTGAGTGCGGCACCGCACCTGCATGCGCAGATCGCCGCCGATATCGCTGCCGGTGGGCGCTACTGGCTGCTGACCCTGCATCCCAAATGTCCGCCGGAACTGTTCGAGCGCTACCGCGCGCTGGCCGGTGCCAATGCCCGCTTCATCGAGCCGGAGCAGGTGATGGCCGCGCAGCGCGCCGCCGATGTGCTGGTGTCGGACACCTCGTCGATCGTTTCGGAGTTCATCGTCCAGCACAAGCCGGTGGTGACCTTCCGCAACCGCGTGCCGAAGCCGCACATGATTGATTTCGACGACCCGGCACAGCTGCCGGCGATGCTGCAGCGCGCGCTGCATCCGGATGCCGCGCTGCAGGCGGAAATCGTGCGTTACGCCGATGCCATCCATCCGTACCGCGACGGCCTGTCCAGCGAGCGGGTAATCGCGGCCACCGAGGATTTCCTGTCCGGTGAAATGGGTGCGCTGCGCCGCAAGCCTCTCGGCAGCTGGGTGCGCGATCTGCAGATCCGAAGGGACCTGGGCTATTGGGGCCCCTCGCAGCGATGATGCCTCGCTGACCCTGCTCGCGGTCGTGCCGGCCGCTGGCCGGCAAACCGGGGGATGTGCAGTTGCCGGCCAGCGGCCGGCACGACCCGATTCAGGCCGGGATCCGACCCCGCATCACCAGCGCAGTTTGCGCCGCGCCAGCGTGGCCGCCAGTTGATCCATCGCCTGCTGTGCCTGTGCCTGCGGCAGATGGTGCAGGGTGAGTGCCACGTCGCCATGCGCACCGGCGGTGTCCAGTTGCAGGCTGCTGGTGCCCAGCACCTTGTCCAGCGGTGAACGCTGCAGGCGCAGGCCCTGCACCTTGTCCAGCTCGGCCCAGCGCCACCAGCGTTTCCACCAGCCGCCGCGCACGGCCACATAGTGCTCGTCCAGATACCAGCCCATGCGTGCCATCTGCCGGTGTGCGACCAACAACGCGACCGGCAGCCAGGCCAGCACGACCAGGCCCCATGGGCCCCAGCGCCAGTACGCGGCGGCGGCCAGCAGCGGCACCAGCAGCAGCGCGCCCAGGCACAGCCGCCACCAGCCACGCTGCGGGATGGACTGCCATTGCGCCGGTGGCCAGTGCAGCTGGGGGAGCAGGTGCTGCACCAGTTGCGTGCAATGCTCGCGGGTTGCCAGCGGCGCCAGTTCGCGCAGGGCGCGGTCCTCATCACGCGAAGGGCCACCGGCGGCACTGTCGATGCGCAGCTGGCGCAGCCCGAACCAGCGCTGCAGGGTGCCTTCGCGCAGCGTCCAGGCCTGGATGCGGCGACGTGCCACGCTGCTGCGGGTGCGGCTGAGCATCCCGGCCGACACCGTCAGGCGGCGGTCCTGCTCGACGAGGGTGAAGCCGTGGTAACGCAACAGGGTCAGCACCACTGACAGCACGCGCAGCGCCAGCCAGCCCAGCAGCAGGGCCGCCGCCGCCAGCAGCAACGCGCCGGTCACGCCGGGATGCAGGTGGCTGGCATAGCCGAAGGCCTCGCGGCCGCCGCGCTGGATGGCATCGTCCATCACCGGCCGCGGCACTGTCTGGAACAGGACGCCGAACGCGGCCACTGCCAGTGCCCAGCCGCGGTTGGAGAGCAGTCCCATGCGCACCACGTCCCAGCTGGACAGTCGCAGCAGTACGCGTTCGCTGTCGACGTCGGCAATGGGCGGCGCATCGACGGCGTCGTTGGCCTGCGGCGCCTGCCCGCGCTGGCGGACCAGCCGTTCCAGCGCCAGTGCCTGGTCCAGCTTCAGCACCCGCATCTCCGCTTCAGGGCGCACACCGCCGGCCGATTCCAGGCGCAGCTCGGCCACGCCGAACAGGCGGTGCAGCGGGTTCTGCCGCACTTCCACGTTGTGGATGCGGGCGAACGGGATCTCGCGGCGGTTGCGCGCCAACAGGCCACTGCGCACGGTGATCGCATCGCTGCCGATGCGGTAGCGGTAGCTGAGGTACTGCAGCACCGACACCAGGACCAGGGCGGCAATTGCCGTCAGCGGAATCAGCTGCGCCCACATCGGATCGCGGTCGCCGCGCTGGCCGAACACCAGCAGCGCGACCAGTGGCAGGAAGTAGTGGCGCAGCTGCATCAGCAGCACGAACAGCCACGACCACGGGTGCAGGCGGTGGTCCTCGGTACCGGCGGGCAGCGGTGCAGGCAGGGGCGGCGGCAGGCTCACAGGGCGTCGGCGTCCTGGTCGAGCTGGTGGGACAGGGTGTCGCGCAGGCGCTCGGCATCCGCCTCGTCCAGGCCGCTCACGGTCACCGCGCTCATGCGGGTGCCTGCGGTGTGCACGATCAGCGTGGCCAGGCCGGCACGGCGCTCCAGCGGGCCCCGGCGCAGATCGAGATGCTGCACTCGCGAAAGCGGGATGCGCGTTTCCAGCTGCCACATGAGGTCGCGGCGCAGGCCCAGGCCCTGTGCGTCCAGCCGCCAACGGGTGCGGACCAGGCGTCGACGGCCCAGCCACGCACCAAAAGCCACACCCATCAGCAGCCCGGCTGCAGCGGTCCACAGGCCACCGGGCAGATCGAAGAACCACGCCGCCGCCGCCAGTGGCAGGCCCGGGACGAACAGGCCGCCAAAGGCACCTTCCAGTGCGGCCAGGCGGGCTGCGCGTTGCGGCAGTGACTGCCAGTCGGTGGCGGGTGGTGCAGGAATCGTGGCGTCGGTCACGCGGGCTCCGTCAGGCAGCAGGGCGGGCGGTAGCGGCCGTGGCCGCACCGCGCAGACGGTAGCAGGTCGGCTGCGTTACTGGGCAGCCTGGATCAGCGCATCGACATCCAGCAGGTGGCCGGCACGGTCGGCCTTGGTGCGCAGGTAGTTCTCGTTCTCGGCAGTGATCTCGCCGGTGACCGGAATGCAGTCCAGCACTTCGATGCCGGCATTGCGCAGGCGCTGTGCCTTGGTCGGGTTGTTGCTGAGCAGGGCCACGCGCGAAATGCCCAGGCCATGCAGCATCGCCACTGCACTGCCGTAGCGGCGCTCGTCGGCACCGAAGCCCAGCTGTGCATCGGCATCGATGGTGTCCAGGCCGTCGTGCTGGTAGCCATAGGCGCGCATCTTGGCGGCGATGCCGGTGCCGCGGCCTTCCTGGTCCAGGTACAGCAGCACGCCACCACCCAGGTCCTTCAGCTTGCGCAGGCCACGCCGCAGCTGGTCGCCGCAGTCGCACTTGAGTGAACCGAACAGATCGCCGGTCAGGCACGAAGAATGCACGCGTACCGGCACCACTGCCGACAGGTCCGGCTCGCCGACGATGATCGCGACCTGGTCGCGCTGCGCCACGCCGCCGCGGAAGACTGCAAAGGTGGTCATGCCGACGTCGCGCAGCGGAACCGGCGAACGCGCCACCAGTTCGTAGTCGTGGGCCGCATGTGCTGCGCCTTCGGCCAGGTCGCACAGGGCCACCTCGGCCGCACCGTCGAAAGTGTGGTCATCGACGTCCAGGCGCACCGCGACCATCGCTGGCAGCAGCAGACCCAGGCGGGCAAGCTCCACCGCGCCGGCATCGAAGGCGTCGCCGGCGCTCCAGCTTTCGGGCATCGGCCCGGGTTCGCGCAGGTAGCCCAGCGAGGGCAGGGCCTCGAAGGCCACGCCGCTCAGCGGCAGGCGCGCGCCCTGTGGTGCCTCCACGCCGAGCACGCGGGCGCGGGTGGCGGTCAGGAACAGGTAATGGCGCTCGCGGGCGGCAGCGGCGAAGGCGGCGAAGCTGCTGGTCGTGGCGCTGTCCAGCGCGATCACCGCCAGGCGCTGGCCCTGGCCATCGTGGAGCAGCACCGGACGACCGGCGCGCAGTTCGGCCACCGCGCGTTCGCAGCGGATCGCGGCCGGATCGCCGAACAGGGAAGAAGCAGCAGGCATGGCAGGACCGGGGGAGGCGGACATCGCAGTCTCTATGGGGGCGCCGGCGTCGTATTCAACGTGGTGCGGCCAGTGGTCGCAGGCGGCCGTCAGTGGGGGTGTTCCTCAGTTGCGTACGGGTCTTCCTCGCTACTGCCCGGTGGCCGCAGCGTATAGCGCTTGTAGGTCCACTGGTACTGCGCCGGGTCGCGGCGGGCGATGCGTTCGATACCGGCGTTGAGGGCGGTGGCCGCCACCAGCGGGTCCGGATCGGCCACGGCCGGGTCGGTCGGCTCGATGTGCAGCGCGAACTCCATGTCCGGCCCGATGCGTTCGCACCAGCCATAGAGCACGGTGGCACCCGTGCGTTCGGCCAGCCGGTTGACCAGGGTCATGGTCAGCGCCTGCACGCCGAAGAACGGCACGAACACGCCATCGCCGGCCTTGGGCTGCTGGTCGGGCAGGATGCCGGTGGCGCCGCCGTCCTTGAGCACCTTGAACAGCTGACGCACGGCCGGGCCTTCGGCGCGCACCTGCTGTACGTTCTGGCCGCCGCGCACCAGCTGCAGGAAGGCATCGCTGGCCTCGTCCTCCGGCGGCTTGTAGACGATGGCGATCTGCCCGCGCGAGGCCAGCCACTGGTTCAGCAGCTCCCAGTTGCCGAAGTGCGGCGCGGCCACGATCACGCCCTTGCCGCTGGCCAGGGCGGCGTCGTACAGGGCCTCGCCATGGCGCTGCTTCAGGTGCCGGCGCAGGTTGTCGGCCGGCGCCTGGCTCCACAGCCGCAGGGTTTCGATGGCCTGCAGCGCGGTGGAGCGCAGCAGATCACGGTGCAGGCGGTCGCGCGCGGCGCCATCCAGCTCCGGGTAGGCCAGTTCCAGGTTGCGCCGGGTGACGCGGCTCTCACGGGCATTGAGGGCGATCCACGCCCACGCCAGGGCGCGCGCGAACGCCCGCAGCAGCGGCCAGGGCAGGCGGGCGAACAGGGTGGTGGCGCGGTAGACCAGCCGGGCTTTGCGTTGCGGATTCATCGGCGCCAGTTTAGCCAAGGGCGCTGCTATCGTGGCCGGCCCTGTTCATTGGAAGCCCACGATGCTCGTCCTGATTCAGCGTGTCAGCCAGGCCGCCGTCCATGTCGACGATGAGGCCGTGGGGCAGATCGGCCCTGGCCTGTTGGCCCTGGTCGGCATAGAGCCGGGCGATACCGAGGCCCAGTTGCGGCGGATGGCCGAGCGCCTGCTGGGCTACCGGGTATTCGCCGACGAGGCCGGGAAGATGAACCGCTCGCTGCGCGATACCGGCGGCGGCCTGCTGCTGGTCAGCCAGTTCACCCTGGCCGCCGACACCCGTTCGGGCATGCGGCCGAGCTTCACCACGGCCGCGCCGCCGGAAGAGGCTGAACGCGGGTTCAACCGTTTTGTTGAGATCTGTCGTGAAAATCACGCGCCAGGGGTGGAAACGGGCCGATTTGGTGCCCATATGGTCGTCAGCCTGGTCAATGACGGTCCCGTGACCTTCCTTCTCCGGCCCTGAGCCTGCGGGACCACCGCCCGGCAGGCAGGGCCTCGGGCTGGTATAATGCTACGTTCCCTATTTCTCCCTGCCGGTGGCGCGAGCACTACATGGCCAACGAACGTCCTGCCCAATCCGAAATCAAGCAACTGATCAGCAAGGGCCTGGAACAGGGCTACCTGACCTACGCCGAAGTCAATGACCATCTGCCGGACGACATGGTCGACCCGGAACAGATCGAAGACATCATCGGCATGATCAACGGCATGGGCATCGATGTCCATGAAGTTGCGCCGGATGTGGAAACCCTGCTTCTCAACGATGGCAACACCGGCAACCGCGAAGTCGATGACACCGCGGCTGAAGAAGCTGCCGCCGCGCTGAGCGCGCTCGACACCGAAGGTGGCCGTACCACCGACCCGGTGCGCATGTACATGCGCGAAATGGGCACCGTCGAGCTGCTGACCCGCGAAGGCGAAATCGCCATCGCCAAGCGCATCGAGGAAGGCCTTTCGCAGGTCCAGGCGGCCCTGGGCCAGTTCCCGGTTTCGGTCGAGTCGCTGCTGAACGACTACGAAGCCCACAAGGAAGGCAAGAAGCGCCTGGCCGAAGTGATCGTCGGCTTCAACGACCTGGTCGACGAAGAGCCGGCGCCGCCGGCGGTCGCTGCCGATGACAGCGCCGATGCGGACGCCGAAGGCGACGAGGACGAGGACGACGATGTCGACGGTGGCGATGAAGAAGCCGCACCGACCGGTCCGGATCCGGAGGAAGTCGCCGCGCGCATGCAGGCGCTGAGCGATGCCTTCAACGCCTTCAAGAAGGCCGCGACCAAGGGCGACAAGAAGAACCTGCCGCGCCTGCGCGAAGAAATGTCGGCGGTGTTCGTCACCCTGAAGCTGCCGCTGCCGCTGACCGACGTGCTGACCAAGCAGCTGCGCGACACCATGGCATCGATCAAGGCCCATGAGCGCCGCGTGCTGAACCTGGCGACCGTTACCGCCCGCATGCCGCGCAAGGACTTCATCCGTTCCTGGGAAGGCAACCAGACCAACCTGGAGTGGGTGGAAGACGCACTGAAGCGCAAGCAGAAGTGGTCCTCGGCGCTGCGCGAAGTGAAGGACCAGATCATTGCCGAACAGCAGGCGACGATCGACATCGAGACGCTGACCCAGCTGGACCTGGAAGAGCTGAAGGAAATCAGCCGTGCCATGGCCTACGGTGAAGCCAAGGCGCGCAAGGCCAAGAAGGAAATGGTCGAGGCCAACCTGCGCCTGGTCATCTCCATCGCCAAGAAGTACACCAACCGTGGCCTGCAGTTCCTCGACCTGATCCAGGAAGGCAACATCGGCCTGATGAAGGCCGTGGACAAGTTCGAGTACCGCCGCGGTTACAAGTTCTCGACCTACGCCACCTGGTGGATCCGCCAGGCGATCACCCGCTCGATCGCCGACCAGGCGCGCACCATCCGTATTCCGGTGCACATGATCGAGACGATCAACAAGTTGAACCGCATTTCCCGCCAGATGCTCCAGCAGTACGGCCGCGAGGCTACGCCGGAGGAGCTGGCCAAGGAAATGGACATGCCGGAAGACAAGATCCGCAAGGTGATGAAGATCGCCAAGGAGCCGATCTCGATGGAAACCCCGATCGGCGACGACGAGGATTCCCATCTGGGCGACTTCATCGAGGACACCAACGTGGAGTCCCCGATCGAGAACACCACCAACATCAATCTGTCTGAAACCGTGCGCGACGTGCTGGCCGGCCTCACCCCGAGGGAAGCCAAGGTGCTGCGCATGCGCTTCGGCATCGACATGAACACCGACCACACGCTGGAAGAGGTCGGCAAGCAGTTCGACGTGACCCGCGAGCGCATCCGCCAGATCGAAGCGAAGGCCCTGCGCAAGCTGCGTCACCCGAGCCGCTCGGAGCAGCTGCGCAGCTTCCTGGATATCGATTGATTTCCAGCGGCTGTTGAAGCGTTGAGAGAAACCCCGCCTGGTGCGGGGTTTTTCTTTTTGGAATGTGTACGCTCTGCCTACTCTTCGGCAGAGCCGAGCCATGCTCGGCTGCTGTTCGCGATGACGTATCCGGCAGATCTTCTCAACAGGTGTCGGTTGCTTGCCGCACCTTGTGACGCAACTGGCCTGAGAATTGTTGAACCCTTCGCTGCGATTCATCGTCGCAGGAGACCGTCATCCGGCCGAAGTCCAAGTGGCTCAACGATCCAAGTACCCAGCTTCGAGTGCTGCGCGCAGACGGTGTCGCAATCGCCAATTGAAGCCACTACCTTCTCTTCCACACAGTCCTACGCAGGTGCTCAACACACCGTCGTAGGCGGACTGTCTGCCGCAACAGCAGGCAATCCAAGGTCAATCCGCAACACTCGCCATTCCGGTGAGCCCAAGGGTTTCTGGCCGGGTGGCGCGCAGCCATACAAGACCCTGCAAGGGGAAAAGCTGCGGGCGGCCCTACGACCGTGTTGAAGCACCCGGTCGCCTCTCTCAACAGGAGGCGGAAGAGGTTCGACGAATCGTAGGAGAGTGACTATGGAGCTGAAGGAGATTGCTGCCGGGCACGGTAGGCGTGAATCGGACGCGCATGACTGCGCGTTTGCGCCGCTACTGGATTGGGAAGATGTGATGCGCGACGAGCGCGAGGATTCACTGGGATTCGCCCGAAGAGCAACATTGACGTTGCTGACGCAGTCGGGTGCTGGGTTGCTTGCGGGCTTCGGCGGCGACAAGCAGAAGGGGCTGGAAGAGGCCAGGAGGACGGTGGCGCTGTTCCACGCACACCTGCGGCGGCAGGTGTGGTTTGCGGACGTGGCGGAGAAGCGGTTGGGGCATGTGGCTGAGGCTCTTGCTGCTGCCGGGTAGCCGATCGAGCGCGGCCTCCACTACACTGTGATGCTGCGCCGGGCCTATAGCTCAACGGTTAGAGCAGGGGACTCATAATCCCTTGGTTCCAGGTTCGAATCCTGGTGGGCCCACCAACCGACCTCGCCTGACCGGTCGCAGGTCTCATCGCTCCCCAACGCGACCTGCAGCGTCGGTACCATCTGATCCGCACACAGGGATCGACCATGGCCAGCACCGATACCCCGGTGGAAGACTTCACCAACGAAATCGAAGACAGCCGGCACCTGTTTGCCTGGTGCCTGGTCCACTATGGACAGGTGCCCGAGGCGCTGGCACTTGAACAGGCACGCCAACGCTATCCCGACCAGAGCCCCGGCCGCGATTACGAACACGCGCTGATCTTCCACGACGAGCCCTGGCATTGGGCGATGCTGCAGGTGGCGGGGGAAGGTTATTGGCACCGGCGCCCGGAACTGGCGCAGCCATCGCTGGACTACGAAGCCGAATCGGACGCACTGTGCCTGGCCCGCAGTGAGCGGGTCCCACTGCTGGATGAGGACGAGTACCTTGGCGCGCTCGCGCATGCGCGCCACATGCGTGCATGGACGCTGGTCCATCAGACGGGTCGTTCGCCGGATGAAGCGCGCCAGGAGGCGCTCGGCCACTACGCGTATCATCCGCGCCATCATCGCGGTCGATTTCAGGTTCATGATCCGCGTGATGGCTGGCGTCATGTGATGAGCGTATTGAATGGCGACGATTACTGGGTGCGACCAGAGTTGCGGGAACCGCCACAGGCCTATTGGAGCGAGTCCCGCGCCTTTGTTTCGGCGCAGGGAATCCGCTTGCCGGACCCTCCGGGCTGAGGCCTGCTCGGCCGGCGAAGGCGCAGCACCGTCGATCACCGCACTCTGTGCCGAATGACACATGCCCCGCCATTTCTGCTGGCGGGAAGATGGCGGCATCCCGAAGTGGAGTGATCTGATGCCTGGTACGCTCAGTCGTCGCGCCTTCCTGGCCAATGTCGCGGCTGTTCCGGCGGCCACGCTCATGCCCACCGGTGTTGCCACGGCGGCGCAGCCCACCGTCACCACCGGGAACCTGATCGAAGCGGAGCGCAGCGTGATCCGCTCCGCCATGCAAGGCAGCGGCATCGGTGCCGCTGCCGTCTGCCTGGTCGAAGGCGGGCAGGTGCGCTGGCTCGAGGGCTTCGGGTACGCGTCGGGTCACGGTAGTGCAGCAGTAGACGCCAGTACGATGTTCAGCATCCAGTCCACCTCGAAGAATTTCGCGGCGGTGGCGGTGCTGTTGGCCGTGCAGGACGGCATCCTTGATCTGGATGCGCCCATTACCCGCTATCTGCCGTCGTTCACGGTGCGCAGTCGCTTCGAGCATTCCTCGCAGGAGCGCATCACCCTGCGCCTGCTGCTTGCCAATCGCGCGGGATTCACGCACGAGGCGCCGCTGGGCAACAATTACGAACCGGCGTCACCGGGCTTTGATGCGCACGTCCGCAGCATCTCGCAGACATGGCTGCGCTTTCCGGTGGGTACGCGCTATCGCTATTCCAACCTGGGCTTCGACCTTGCCGGTCATGTCCTTGAGCAGGTTGCGGGCATCGGCTATCCGGCCTGGCTGCAGCGCCGGATCTTCGAGCCACTGGGAATGCACGACAGTACGGCCGATGCGTCGGTTTACCTGGCAAGCAAGGGGCGGGCACTGGGAACCCAGGAAGGCCATGCGCAGGTGCCGCCAGTGACACCGCTGGTGGTGTCGGGAGGCGTCTGGACCAGTGCCGCCGACATGGCGAAGTATCTTGGCTTCCTGCTCGGTGGCGGCCAAACCGGCGCGCAGCAGCTGCTCGAGCCCCATCTCTGGGACGAGATGCATGGCTTCGGCCTGGGTGGTGACTACGGGCTCGGCGTAATGCGCAGCGAACGGCTCTACGGCAGTACACCGGTGCGGCTGCTGCACCATCGCGGCGGAGGCTTCGGATTCGGGTGCGTGTTCACCTACTGCAGGCAGGCCAACGCTGGATTCGCCGCGATGTTCAACCGCGCGACGTCCGCGGGGTACGGCATCGGCGAGCGTCTGCTCGATCAATTGCTGTCGGCGCGTTTCGGGCCCCGTCAGCCGCGTGTGCCGCTATCGTCCCTGGCGCCGATCAGGTTGAACCAGGACCAGATGCAGCGGATGGCGGGAGACTGGATAGGGCGCAGCGGCAAGGCGAAGATCGTGGTTGCCGGAAGCGGTGAACTGCAACTGCATCGTGGGGCGCAAGCTGTGGGCAGACGGTTTGCGGCCATCGACGGCGACCAGCTGTTCACCGCGGACACCGATGGAGAGGTTGCGACGTACCGTTACCATGCGGCGACGGAGAGGCTGCCGGCGCACCTGGAATGTACGAACGGCGAGGATGGCCTGGACCAGAACGATCCCATCGATGGGTCCACCGGGCCGCGCGCGCCCCATTGGCAACCCTGGCTGGGGCGCTATCGCATCGACCAATGGGGAAAACCGTCGATGTCCGTTGTGCTGGAGCAGCGACAGGGCTGGCTGTACATCGATGGCATCCGCCTGGTCACTGAAGTGGAACCAGGCCTGCTGTTCACCAGCGATGGCGAAGCGGTGGATTTCCGCGGCTCCCAGCCGACATGGCGCAACCTGCGTCTGCAGCGCGTCCAGCCCGTGGGCCAGGGGTGATGGCGGCATGCCGCGTGCTCACCCGCGCCGCCCACGCCCATCAATGCTGTAGCGCCCCGCCCCGGTGCAGGCCAGCAGCAGGAAGCCACCGGCCAGCCCCAGGTTCTTCAGGAACATGATCTGCTGGGTCGGGTCGGCAACGTTGTGGTGGAAGATGAAGGCGGTGACCAGGCTGAAGCCTGCCAGCACGATCGATACCAGCCGGGTCTGGAAGCCCAGCAGGATGCACAGGCCGCTGCCGATCTCAAAGGCGATGGTAGGCCACAGCAGGATGCCGGGTACCCCCATCGCTTCCATGTAGCCCTGGGTACCGTTGAGGTCGCCGAGCTTGCCGATGCCGGACACCAGGAACAGCGC
Source organism: Stenotrophomonas sp. a6 (assembly GCF_030913325.1). Lineage (NCBI taxonomy): Bacteria > Pseudomonadati > Pseudomonadota > Gammaproteobacteria > Lysobacterales > Lysobacteraceae > Stenotrophomonas > Stenotrophomonas sp. a6. The sequence goes on along the minus strand of NZ_CP133161.1, from coordinate 3,919,074 downwards.
CATCAGCAGGATGCGCGCAAGCAGGTAGGCGAGCGAATGCGATGAGTTGCTCACGTCGAAGTCCTCGGAGATGGCTGCCGAAGGCGATCGGAGCCCACCGGCAGTGAAGCCCGTGTCTACGTACCGGGCAAGGCGGCTTGACAGCTGGCCGGCCGCAGGACACCTTTCCACCATGACGATCGATATTGAATCGCTCAGCCTTCGGGAGCTGGGCGCCTTGGTGGTTGCCGCTGAACAGCGGAAACAGCTCATTTCCAGCCGCCGTCCGGCCAGCGCGGTGCGGCGGATGTTGAAGGCTGCCGCGGCCGAAGCCGGCTACACCCTCGAAGAACTCTTCGGTGGCGAAGCTTCGGAAACACCTGCGCCCGCCCGCAAACCCACCCGCCGTAAATCCGGCAAAGTCGCGCCCAAGTATCGCGACCCGGAATACAAGCGCCTGACGTGGACCGGTCGCGGGCGCATGCCGCGCTGGCTGGCGTCCAAGGTGTCGATGGGCCACAAGGCCACCGATTTCCTGATTCCTGGTTTGGCCAGGCCGACCGCTGGCAAGACCAGCACCATCGGCAAGCGGACTGTCATCAAGAAGGGATGAGGCTGCAGCACTGCTACCCTGCCCGGGTCTTTCAACCAAGGAGCACCGGATGGCACACGAGGGTGGCATGACGATCACGCCGAAAGTCCTGTACACAGCCGCAGGCGTGGCCGTGCTGGTCAGCCTGTTGGCCTGGGCGGTGGAGTGGAGCGGGATGGCCTATGTCTGCCCATACTGCCGCGTACAACGCACTGTCATCGGTGTGCTGGGCGTGCTGACATTGTTCGCGCGGCCGGGGAGCCTCATCGTGCCCTGGTTGTCGTACACAGCGGGCGGCTTCGCGTTCGTGGTTGCAGCGATGCAGCACTTCAATGGCTGGAAGCGCATTTCCGCCGGCGATTTCAGTTTCAACGCGCAGTGGTACATCGACCCGTGGCTGCTGTCAGGCGGCGCGATGCTGATCCTGGTAGCGCAGCTGATGCTGGTGCAGGCCGCCTGCCGGCGCAGCTTGCGCTGAGTGTTTCCCCCCATGGCGTGGAACTACCCGTTCTGGAATACCGCCAACTGCGCAGCAAACGCGCGCTGATAGGCGGGACGCTGCGTCGCCCGTGCCACATAGGCCACCAGCAGCGGGTACTCGTCGAGCAGGCCGCTGCTCTTCAGGCGCAGCAGCACCGAGACCATCATCAGGTCGCCCACGCTGAACCCGCCGTCCAGCCACGCCGCCGCGCCCAACCACGCGGACAGTTGCGAGAGACGCATCCGCACGCGTTCGTCCAGCATCACCAATCGCTGTGCATACCAGGGCTGTTCGCGCTCCAGCACCCAGGCCATCGAGCGCTCGACGATGGGTGGCTCCACCGTATTCAACGCGGCGAACACCCACATGACTGCGCGCATGCGTGCATCCGGACCGACGGGCAGCAGGCCGGCATGCTGTTCGGCCAGGTGCAGGACGATCGCGCCGGATTCGAACAGGACCTGGTCGCCCTCCTGCCAGGTGGGAATCTGTCCGAAGGGATTCCGCGCCAGGTGGGCAGGTTGCTTCATTTCGGCGAAGGTCAGCAGCTGCACGTCATAGGGCACGCCCAGTTCCTCCAGCGCCCAGCGCACGCGCATGTCACGGGCCAGGCCCTGGCCGCGGTCGGGGGAGGTGGCAAAGGCGGTGAGGATGGGGGACATCGCGGCGCTCCTGCAGGCGGGAAGGCCTGTCTCTTCTGTTCCGACGAACGACGAGGACGGAAATCGACATCCCTCGATGCGCTCTTCACCCCGCCTGATGCAGTTTCCGGTACTGGTCCGGCGTGCACTGTGCGTGCCGCTTGAACATCTCTGCGAAGGCGCTGACGCCGGAGTAGCCCAGCTCCTCGGCAATCCGGCTGATCGGTCGGCGTGTGCACAGCGCTTCGGTGGCACGCACGAACTTCACCCGACCGCGCCAGTCACCGAGTGACATGCCCAGCTCGCTGCGTGCCATGCGCTCCAGCTTGCGTACGCTCATATGATGCCGCTGCGCGATATCGGCGACCGACTCGGCTGCGGACAGGTGCTTCTCGATGTACGCCATCACCTGTTTCAGGGCATCGCTGCTGGCGATCGGCAGGAAGCTGGGCAGCACTGCGGCATTGAGGATCTGGTCGATCACCACGGCGGCCATGCGCCGCTGGGCCGGCGTCCGCGGATCGGTCACGCCCTGTCGCGCCAGCTCGTGCAGCAGCTCGCGCAGCAATGGGCTGACTTCCAGCGCACTGCAACGCTCGGGCAGGCGGCGTGACAAGGCCGGCGACAGGTAGGCCGAGCGATAGGCCAACCGCGACCGGTTGCGCGAATAGTGGGGCATTCCCGGTGGGATCCAGATCGCGTAATGGGGCGGGGACACCATCCACTCGCCGTCGATCTTCATCTCCATCACCCCTTGTGCGACGAAGTTGAACTGGCCCCAAGGATGGCTGTGCGTGCCCCAGTCGGTGGGCTCCATCGCACCCTGCCGGAAGTAGACCGGACCGGGCAGCTGGCGGAAGGTGGGGATGGGTTCCATCGGTTGCCGCAACCCGGGGTCGGAGTGACGCATCTTCAGGATGTCCTCGATATGCGCCAAGCGTACGCTGGCCATTCCCCCACGTACACCCACGCTCTTGAACTACCTCTTCCCAATCCTTGCCTGCCTGCTGTGGGGCGCGAATACCATCGTGACCAAGCTGGCCTCGGGCGCGGTCGGTCCCATCGATATTGGATTCTTCCGCTGGCTGGTGGCGGCCATTGTCCTGTTGCCCTTCGCGCTGCCGCGGCTGCGCAACAACCTGCAGACCGTGCGTGCCAACCTTGGCCGCTTCCTGCTGCTGGGGTGCCTGGGCGGGGTGATGTACCAGTGCCTTGCGTACTATGCGGCGCACTTCACCTCGGCCACCAACATGGGCGTGATCCAGGCATTGATTCCATTGCTCGCATTGGCGTTGTCACGCGTGTTCATGGGCCATCCGGTGCGCGGTACCTCCATTGCCGGTGCGGTGATTTCCACTGTCGGGGTGGCGGCGGTGGTCTCGCAGGGCGACCTGGCACGACTGGCCGCTCAGGGCGTGAACCGCGGTGATGCGATCATGCTGATCGGTGCGTTGGCCTTTGCCGCCTACAACGTGCTGATGCAGCGCTGGAAGATCCCGCTGACGGTGCTGGAATCGTTGTTCCTGCAGGCCACCGCCGCGTCGCTGATCCTGTTGCCGGCGCAGCTGCTGGTCGGTACCGGGGTGAACAATCTCACTGCGGTCGGTTGCATCGGGTTTGCGGCAGTATGCGCGTCGATCCTGGCCCCACTGACCTGGATGACCGGATTGTCACGGTTGGGCGCAGCGCGTGTCTCCGGCTTCTTCAACCTGGTGCCGATCGTGACCGCCGCACTGGCCGTGCTGCTGCTGGGTGAATCGCTCAGTGGCTGGGTACTGGCAGGGGGCGTGCTGGCGGTATCCGGTGTGGTCTTCGCCGAGTACGCAGCGAAGCGCGCGACGATGGCGAGTGGGGGCGAAGCGTCCTGACGCGGTCGGGCCGGACCCGCGCGGACCTCAGCCGTGGCGTGTCGTCCCGCACAGCGCCTGCTCCACCTCCTGCTCCAGCGCGTCGGCGTCGTAGCCGCGCTTGCCCTGCAGGCTCAGGTACAGCGACAGCGGGTCCACGCGGTCACCGCTACCGGTGAAGGCAGGCGGATACGACCATATCTGCAACGTTCCGCTGCGCGTGCAGTCGGGGCCGGCTGCAGGCAGTGCCCCCAGCTTCCGCCAGGCATCGATGTACAGGGCGCGCGTGATGCCGTGGTCTTTCGACGGCACCGCAAGCATTGCTTCCGTCCCTGCCTGGGGGGCGGATTGAGCATGTCGGGCCAGAACGTCGGCGACCTGTTCCCAGCAGACCTCCACTTCCTTCAGCACGGGGGAGCGCAGGAACGGCTGCGCTCTCGCCCAGACTTCGCCGCGGCTGCCGGCGAGTCTCAGGAAGCGTTCGCGTCCGCCGGTGGAGCGTTCGGCCAGTCCGCGACCGACCAGTTCAGCGGAGAGCCTCGACGCGGTCATCGAGGTGTATCCGGCAGCACGGCTGACCTCACGCGGCGACCACCAGCGTGCCTGGCCGGACAGGAGTACGTGGATGAGCACGGCCTGCGCCGAAGGCAGCAGCGAAATCGCCTTCTTCTCGTGGTCGGGCGCATCGCGGAACTCGATCGCCAGGCTGGGGGCGTACAGCTGGTTGTGCGGTACCACGAAGTCGATATGGTTCTCGACCAGGAACCTGCGCTGGGTGGGGGTGAGGTACGGCGAGACATACAGCACCATGGCCTTTGCCGCTGAGCGCAGCACTTTCACATCCTGGATGACGCGGCTGCTGGATTCGCCCGGGACGCGTGGAACTGCCAGCATCGCCGGCGTTTCACCATAGAGGGTCAGCTCGGCGATGTGATAGCGCGAGGCCATGATCTGCGGAATGAAGCGTGCCGCAGCCACGGGGCCGACCACCGAGGCCAGGCCGGGCAGGATCCGGCGCAGGTAGCGCTGCGCATCCATGACCAGATCGGTCAAGCCACTGTGTACTGCCGTTGTCATCGCTTGCTTCCCTTGGACCAGCCTCATCCCCGCAGCGGGGAGGGGGTGGTCCATCGCATTCAGTGGTGAATCCGGAGAGGTCGGGCGAGGTGGATGCCGCGCGGGCGATCCTCGCTTGCCTGCTCCATCTGCTGCCGTTGCGCCAGTGTTGCCGGGGATGTTGGAGATTGGGTCGAAGTAGCGTGGAGATTGGGTGGAGGTTGTGTGCGGCGTGGCCGGCGGAACTCCCCTTCCGCCGGCCACGTGCACGGACGCTACGGTCAGAAGCGCTGCGAGTACTTCACGTACACCGTGCGGCCGATATCGAAGCCGCCGTAGTAGGGGAAGGAACTCTGCGGCTTGGAGAACATGATCGGGCCGCGATGGTCGAACACATTGTTCGAGCCCACTGCCACGGTGCCATCCCAGGGCAGCCTGTAGCTGACCTGGATGTCGTGGAACGCGTTCGAGCCGACCCTGCGCACGGCATCCGGTTCGCCGTTGGCGATGCGTTCGGGCGCGGTGCAGGGCCGGTTTGGCATGCAGCCTTCCATCATCCCGGAGTAGTAGCGCACCGTGTACTGGGCCGAGAGGTTGCCCAGCTGCCAGTTGACGCCGAGATTGGACCGCAGGCGGAACACCCCCGGGCGTCCAATACGACCGTCCATGATGGTGTCACCGGCCGAGTTCTGCTTCTCCTCGTCGTACTTGGAGACGTAGCTGTTCTGCAGGTCAAGGGTGAAGCGACCGAACGCATACTCCGGCAGGCGGTAACGGATGCCCAGGTCCCAGCCCTCGGTCTTCATCGCGCCGAGGTTGGTCAGGCCGTAGAACATGCTGGTGATGTGGCCATCAGCGGCACGCTTGACGCTGCCGCAGCGCGAGGCATTGCCCAGCACGTAGCAGTCACGGAGGATGCGATCGACGTTGTCCTCGATGATCATGTTGGTGATCTTGTAGCTGTACCAGTCCAGGTTGATGTCCAGACCGTTGACCCAGCGCGGGCTCCAGACCACACCGACGGTCTTGCTCTTGGACTCTTCCGGGCGCAGGTTCGGGTTCGAGCCCGTGGTGAACTCGTTCGGGGTGGCGCACGGGTAGCTGGTGCAGGGCTTCAGGCCCTGGGCCAGCTGCTCGTAGCCACGCGGAACACCGGCGGCGTTGCAGGCCGCGTTGCCGTTGACGCTGTTGGTGGCGCCGATGCCGCAGGGGTCCACGTAGGTTTCGAAGCTGGTGCCCAGGCCGCCATACAGGTCGGAGATGCTGGGAGCACGGAAGCCCTCGGCGAAGGTGCCGCGCACCATCAGCTCCTCGACCGGGCGCCAGGCGAAGCTGGCCTTGGTGTTGGTGGTGCTGCCGAAGTTGCTGTAGTCGGAATAGCGTGCCGCAACGTTGACGGTCAGCTCCTTGGCGAACGGAAGGTCACGCAGCACCGGCACATTCACTTCGGCGAAGACTTCATTGAGGCTGTAACCGCCTGCAGTGGTCTGTGCCCCCAGTGCAGTGCTCTGGCGCGACTGGGCAAAGGCGTCGGGAACGTAGCGACCTTCTTCCTTGCGATACTGGTAGCCCATTGCCACCGAGAGCTCGCCCGCCGGCAGTTCCAGCACCGGGCCGGAGATGTTGGCGAAGTAGCTTCGGGTCTTGGTGATGCCGGTATCGGTGAACGTGGGGAACAGGAAGCGCTGCAGTTCCGGGTCGGCAAGCGAGCCGGCGCCAGCAACGCCGTACGGCAGCAGCGGATTCCAGGCCAGGCAGCCGGCGATCGGTGCACCTGCGCTGCCACAGCGTGCTACACCGTTGCCATCAACAAAGGACTGTCCCAGCGCTTGGCGCGAGGCGATCAGGCTCATGTCACCACGGCCGGTCTTGGTCACCTCGTTGCGGTTGAACAGCGCGCCCACCTCCCAGTCGAACGTTTTGCTGGCCAGTTCGAAGTAGCCCGACAGCGTCGGTGCCACGCGCAGCGACTTCAGCTTGCTTTCGGTCGTGCGCGGAAGCTCCCACAGGCGGCGGTTGAAGGCGATGTCATGGCCGACCGGATTGAACGCACTGTTGCCGGCCAGCGGCGTCCCGAACTTGGTCGATTCGTAGGGGTAGCCGGCAATCTGCTGGTCCGAGATGCGCTCGTTGTAGCCGATATCGGTGGTGAAGGTAATCTGGTCACTCAGTGCATAGTCGGAGCTGAGGAACAGCGACCGGCGCTCGATGCCGGTCTGCACATGCATCTGCTCGTTGCCGTTGGAATACTCGGCCGGCGTGATCGGATGGTAATCGTTCGGGTTCTTCGGGTCGCCACCACGATTGAGTGTCTTGAACACGGAATTTCCGGTGGCACAGTCGTAAAGCGCCGGGTCACACCAGGAGCCGTTCTGGCTGAGGTCGCTCCAGCCCGCGCGCGGATAACCCGGCCCCGAACCACCATGCTTGGAGAACCAGCGGTCGCGGGCGAACACCGGGTCGGCCTTCTGGTATTCCAGGGCCAAGGTGTAGCCACCTCGCTCGCCGCGCGCGCCGGTAACGAGCGAGAACGTGCTGTCCTTGCCGTCGCCCTGGCTGAACTGGCCATGCTGCGCCGAAAGCTCCAGCCCCTCGACGCTCTTGCGGGTAATGATGTTGATGACGCCGGCGATGGCGTCGGATCCGTAGAGCACCGAGGCGCCATCCTTGAGCACGTCGATGCGCTCGACCGCGCTCATTGGAATCTGGCTCAGGTCCTGCAGGCCGCTGGTGCTGGCGCCCAGGCGCTTGCCGTTCACCAGCACCAGGGTGCGGGTGGCCCCGAGGTTGCGGATGTTTGCGTAGCTGCCGCCGACGTCTTCGCCGGACGACAGCGTGCGCGAACGCGAGAGCGCTGGTGCGCCGGCCGACGTGAGGTTCTGCAGGACGTCGGCGATGGTGGTGAAGCCCTGCTGCTCGATCATCTTGCGCGAGATGGCAAGCACCGGCTGCTGGGTTTCCACATCCACGCTGCGTATCGCCGATCCCGTCACCTGGATGCGGTCCAGGTTCTTCGGAGACTTCGCAGCATCGTCCTGTGCATTGGCAGCCGGCGAGAAAACGGCAGCCAACACGGCGCCGATCCCTGCCGAAAGCAGAGTGTATTTGTAGTGCATTGTTTCTCTCTCCAAATCCGTTGTGTGGTCGCAATGCGCGCGGCGCTACGACCGGTCTGCATTCCGTTACCCGGAATCGAGAGGAACCTAACATCCCGCTCACATTTGAACTGCGTTATGGACGCGTTATCTTCGCGCGCCTTTGGCCGCTGTCCTGCACGGGGAGTGCACGTCGCGTCGACGTTGTGCAATGTCGTTTCGCTTCAGTCTGGCAGCTCCTTTCCCGGCATACACAGGAGGCCGCCGATGAATACGCCTGGCAAGCCGAAACCCAGCTGGAAGCAATGGCATGTGCTGCTGGTGATTCTGGCAATTGCGCTGCTGATCAGCCTGATCATCGTCATCGCGCCATGGTGAGGCAGGCATCGCATGCGTCTTTTCCGTGAACATTCAATGATGACGGCAATGAAGAAGTCAGCACGTGTTCCGCATGGTGATGTGTACATCAATTCGTACTCACCCGGCCGGCACACGAGGACGATGATAGTGAGGTCGAAGGCAGTGCCGACGCGCTGCCATTCTCCACTGACTTTCGAGCACACAGGAGCGACGCCATGAGCACCCAGTCCACCATCGAACATCGCCTCAACGACCTGATCGAGATCGCCCGTGATGGCAAGTCCTTCTATGAGGAAGCCGCAACGAAGGTAAAGGATGCCGAACTGTCGGCACTGTTCACCCGTATCGCCGGGGTCAAGGCGCGGATCGTCGCGGCGCTGAGTGGTTCGGTTGCCGCCAGCGGCGGCAAGCCGGCCGAGCACGGCACCATGGTCGGTTCGATGCAGCAGTTCTACGGCAAGGTGCGCGCCGCGTTTGGTGATACCAACTACGGCTACGTGGCCGAACTGGAAGAATCCGAAGACCGCCTGCTGGGCGCGTTCAAGGATGTGCTGCAGGACAACGATCTGCCGCCGGCGGTGCGCCAGGAAGTGACCCAGCTGCTGCCGGATGTGCAGGAGTGCCACAACGTCATGCGGGCACGCAAGCACGCCATGAAGGCCGCCTGACGTCCCGCGCCGGGCGGCCGATCGCGGCCGTCGAGCCCCGGGGGCGCGTCATGGCCCGGGAACCTTCGCAGCCCGGCAGGGCCGCGAAGGACCGGGCGTCCGGCCCCGTTTCCATGGTTATACTTGGCCGAGTCCAGGGAACAGGCGCGGCATGACGAAGGGGGCTTCGTCCAGCATCAACGTCAATCGCCAACCGGATGCAGCCGCGTCCGGTTCTGTGCGTGTGCGCGGTTTGCTGTGATGTGCGCTTCGCCGGTCTTTCCGTTGCCTGGTCCTGGTTGTCCCATCGCCATCCATTGCGAACAGGCCCACTGACGATGCGTCGAGTCAATGCACTTTCCGCGATGATGTTGCTGGGCACGGTTGTGGGAAGTGCGGGGGCGCAGTCCTACAGCAAGACCAACGTCATCACCTATCACGATGATCTGTCGAAGTGGGTGCTTGGCCAGGTCCGGACGTCGGTCAACCAGGACACGGGCCGGACCGAGTCCCAGGTGGATTATGACCCGGCCACCGCGAAGCCCCAGCGGATCCATGCCTTCGGCCAGCTCCAGCAGACCATTCACTACAACAGCGACGGTACCGTTCGCGCCGTGGTGGATGGGCGTGGCAATACGGTGAGCCTGTCCGGCTGGAAGCGCGGCATCCCCGGGAACATCCAGTATGCGGATGGTTCGACCCAGTCTGCCGGCGTGGATGACAATGGCTGGATACGCTGGATCACCGATGGCCGGGGCAACACCACGCGTTACGACTACGACGCGATGGGGCGCATGTCGCTGGTCGACTACCCCGACGGCGATACGGTGGACTGGGCGTCCACCACGACACAGTTTGCCCAGGTGGGCGGCGCCGAGTACGGCATTCCTGCCGGTCATTGGCGGCAGACGGTCAGCACCGGCAATGCGCGCAAGGTCACCTACTACGATGCGCTGTGGCGCCCATTGCTGGTGCGCGAGTACGACGCGGGCAATGAAGCCGGCACGCAGCGGGCCTCGGTGACCGCCTATGACACGGAGGGGCGGGTCACCTTCCAGTCCTATCCTGTCGCGGGGGTCGGTACGGTCCAGGACGCCGGAACTGGCGTCCGTACGACGTACGACGCACTTGGGCGGGTGGTCCAGGTCAGCCAGGATTCCGAGATTGGCGCGCTGGTCAGCACAACCGAGTACCTGCCGGGGCGGCGCGTGCGCACGACCAATGCCAGGGGTATCCCGACCGTCGTGACCTACACCGGTGCAGATGCCGCGAAGCTTGACTGGCCGGTACGTATCGAACTGGCAGAGGGAGCCGTGCTGGATATCCCGCGGGACGTCTTCGGCAAGCCGACGTCGATCACCCGCAGGGCCAGCAATGGCTCGGTGACGTCGACCCGGCGCTATGTCTACGATGCGGCGCAGCGGTTGTGCAAGACGATCGAACCGGAAACCGGCGCCACCGTAATTGACTACGACGCCGCATCGAACCCGGTTGGAAGCGCGCAGGGGTTGGACCTGTCCGATGCAGGCAACTGCAACCAGGACATTGCCGCGGCGAGCGGGCGCCGGGTGGTGCGTTCCTATGACGCACGCAACCGGCTCGCATCACTGCAGTTCCCCGACGGCAATGGCAACCAGCGCTGGAGCTACTGGCCCGATGGCCTGGTCAAGCAGGTCACCACGTTGAACGCCGGGGTGGAGACGCACAACAGCTATGCGTACAACCGTCGCGGGCTGCTCATCGGTGAGGTGCAGAGCCCCACCGATGGCGAAGCGCTGGCGATGGGGTATGCCTACGACGCACTGGGCAACCTGTCCGCGCATCGCTATCCCTCCGGCAACGTGGTCGCGTATGCGCCCAACGCGCTGGGACAGGCCGGGCAGGCGGGCTCCTACGCCGCCGGCGTGGTCTATTACCCCAACGGGGCGATTCGTCAGTTCACCTATGGCAACGGTATTGTCCACACGATGGTGCAGAACGCGCGCCAGTTGCCGGATGAAAGCCAGGACACGCTTGGCGCAACCCGGATCCTCAGCGACGGCTACGACTACGATGCGGTCGGCAATGTGATGGCAATCACTGACGGTGCCACCGGCCGCAACCAGCGTGGCAACCGCAATCTGGGCTATGACGCGCTGGATCGGCTCGTTTCGGCTTCCTCGCCCATGTTCGGCTCGGCGAGCTACAGCTATGACGCGTTGGACAACCTCACGCGGGTGACGATTCTCGGCCGTGACCATCACTACTGCTATGACAACGCCTGGCGCTTGACCAACGTGAAGATCAACGGGTGCGGAGGGTCAACCGTGGTCGGCCTGGCCTACGATGCGCAGGGCAATCTGCGGGCGAAGAACGGACAGCCGTTCGCCTTCGACTTCGGCAACCGGCTGCGTGCGGCGGCAGGTTCCGAGAGCTACCGTTACGACGCTGACGGTCGCCGCACACAGACAGATTCATCGTTCGGACGGATCACCTCGATGTACGACCACGCCGGCGTCCTCCGCTACCAGGCGAGCGAGCGCGAGGACAAACGGACCGATTACATCACGCTGGGCGGAAGCCTGGTCGCCAAGGCAGCGGTGCCGATGCGGCGTTCGCCGGCCGCGAAGGACTTCGTTGGGTGGTCGCCTGTGGCCTCTGCCGTCCGCTACGTCGTCGAGGAAAGCGTGGACGGGGTGACCTGGACCACGGTCTACGAAGGCAACGCCGCGAACTGGACGTCGGCCGCACGCCCTGCCACCAGCTATGCGTATCGCGTGCTTGCCTGTGGCGCCACGGGGAGCTGCACGCCGGTGTCCGATGTCTCGCATGTCCAGCGTCCGCAGGGTGACATCGTGCCCCTGCTGTACCAGCTGCTGCTGGGCTGAGCGTAGCGGACCGCACGGGCCGCAGTGCACCGTCAACCGGTTGTTCATGACAGGGGAAAGAAGAACATGGATGGAGTACGTGCTGTATCGCGCCTGCGTGGCGCCATCGGCGGCAAGGTTCTGCTGGCGCTGGTGGCAGTGCTGGGAACTGGCCTGGCCTCAACGGCAAATGCTGAGCCTTACAACCTGGAAGGCCATCGGATCGTATCCGTCGCAACTGGCTGGGGCGGGGAAGGGTTCTACCTGGTGACGCAAGGTGTGCTTCCAGCGGGCTCGGATTGTGGGGGGAGCAATCGCTTCATTCTCCTCAATGATCATCCGATGCAGAGGGAGATGGTCTCGATGCTGCTCATCGCCTGGCAGAACAAGCTGCGTGTCGGATTGCGTGTCGACGGCTGCACCTCCGGAGTAATGCAGCTGAGGGCCGTGACGATGCCTGAGGCCTGATGTCTGAATCCACAGGGGAACTACATGATGATGAGTGACGCGACGCCGGGCTTCCGCAGGAGGTTGGGAGCGGGGCTGGCCTTGACGTTGGCCTTGTGCCTGTCTGCACCACTGAAGGCGGAGCCAACCAGCGATCAGATGACGATTCTGTCGCTGCGGCCGTACATGGACGGCCCGGCGGGAATTGTGTACGTGCATGTTTCGAGTACGGCGTTCTGCAATACCGATACCTTTGCAATCGACATGTCCCGGCCGGGAGCCAAGGAAGCCTACGCGGCGGCGTTGGCAGCGCTGACATCGGGGAAGAATGTCCGGCTCGAGGCGTTCAACTCCACCGGGTGCAATGGCTGGGCGACCCGGCTCCAGTCGATCTTCATTCACGCGTAACGCTCCACGGATGGATCCAGGACGCGATGATCCTGGGGTATCGCGCACAGCCCTGGGGCGTGGATAAAAAGGGGGCGGCCCTGAGGCCGCCCCAAACCGTCAAGAGAACACGCGTCTAGAAGCGAACCGACCAGCGCATGTTGGCGCTGTGGTCGCGGCTTTCACTGCCGTACTGGCCGCTGTAACCCAGCTCCAGCTGCTGGCGCGGGGTCAGCCAGGCCGACAGCCCCAGCTCGGCCACAACGGCGCTGTCGGCAATCGGGGCGCCTTCGACCGCGAAGGTGGTGGTGCTGTTGGCGAATGCGAGGTCGGCCAGCTGGCTGCGGTCACCCGAGGCACGGCGGTAGCCCACGCCCCCACGCAGGTGCAGCCAGCTGTCCTGCTGGAACGATGCCTTCAGGCCCTTGTCGAAGCGCAGGCCCGCGGTGGCGATCGTGGTGCCGGTGTCATCCACCTTGCCGTGCAGGGCGGCTGCACCACCACGCTCGTTGATCGGCTTGAGGTCCACCTCTACGCGCGCGACCTGCAGGTAGGATTCCAGCCCGGCCTCCGGGCCACCAAAGCGGTAGCCGGCTTCGATGAAGGCCTGGCGGGTATGCGCGTTGTAGCGGGCGCTCAGGCTGTCGCTGAACCCTGCGAAGTCGACATCGCGGGTGCTCTTCACCTTGTGCTTGCTCCAGGCGACGCCGCCACGCAGGCCGAGGCCGCCCCAGTTGTGACTGGCATATGCACCGAAGTGGGTGTTGTCGATCTTCGACTTGGCACGAAGCGCCTGCTGCTTGACGTCGGTGCGGCCGGTGCCAGCCAGCACGCCGACCTGCCAGCCAGAGAACTCGTGGTCGATACCCGCCAGCAGGCCGTTGCTGTTGGCTTCGGTGCTGGCGGCATTGCTGTTGCCGTCCAGCCTGCTGTTGCCGCCCAGAGCCTGCACCCAGGCGCCGGTGGCGTCGCCCGCATCGGCGCCTGGCGCGACTGCACCTGCACGGCGGGACAGCGCGGCATCGCGAACGTAGCGGCTGCCTTCCACCAGTGCGAGCGGCGTGGCTGCGTGCAGTTCGCCGCTGAGGCCGTCGAGCACGCCGCCGACCTGCTGCGGGAACAGCTGGGTCAGCGGCTTGGGCAGGCCCTGGTTGATTGCCAGCAGGTCCGCCGCGGCGGCCACCGCGCGCTGGTTCGGGGTGGTGGCGGCGCTGGCCAGCGAGGCACCGCGTGCCACGTCGATGCGGGTGCCATTGGCTCCGTAGGCGAGGCTGAACTGCAGGAACGGCGAGAACGCGCTGAAGTCGGTTTTCGCGAACTGGCCGTTGATGCCACCGTCGGCGCGGATGAAGTTGAACTGCTCGCCGAGATAGTAGATGCCTGGTTCCGGCAACGCGACCAGCGTGCCGCCGAGGGTGGCAGTACCGGTCACGTGCAACTGGTCGCTGCGCCCGCCAGGCGCGAGTTCGGCGGCGTAGACGCCGGTCGCGCCCTGCACGTAGTCGCCGTTGATGGTCAGCGTGCCGATCGAATTGCCGGGCGCGATGGTGCCGTCCACTCGGGTGCTGCCCAACGTGCCGATACCCTTCAGCAGGCCGTTGCTGCCGACCGTGGTGGTGCCGCCGGTCTGCATGCCATTGAAGGACACCACGCCGCCATTGACGGTCAGGTTCCCGTCCTTCAGAACGCCGCTGGCGCTGACCGTGCTGACGCCACCGGCGGTGGTGAGTGCGGTGGAGACCAGGCTGCCGTTGAGCAGGAACCGGCCGCCTTGCACATCGACCGCCGAGGTGAGGGTGTTGCTGCCGTTCAACTCCAGCGTGCCCTCGCGCAGCACCGCGCCGTTGAAGCTGTTGTCGCCGCTCAGGCGCAGCCAACCGATGCCGGATTTGGTCAGCGTGCCGGGGCCGCCGATGTCATTGGTCCAGTCGTCCCAGGCATCGCCTTCCCACACCTTCAGGCCGCCGGCCCTCTGGTTCATCACCACGTTGGTATCCACGCGCAGCGAGCCATAGCCCTCGATGGCCCTGCGCAGGTCAACCATGCCCCAGCCGTAGATCGGGTCGACGCCTGCCGCACCGAGATCGCGCGCGGTGGTCAGCAGGACGTCGCGCACCTGGGCGTTGTCCAGGTAGGGGAAGCGCTCCATCAACAGGCCGAGTGCGCCGGTGATATGGGGGGCGGCCATGGACGTGCCGGTCTTCAGGCCGTAGTCGTACGTGGGATTCTGGCTGTCGATGAGAAGACGGACGTAGTCTGCGGTCTTCTCCAGCCGCCCCTGGATGTCACCGGAAACGATGGTGCTGAGGATTGCCGTGCCGGGTGCGGAAATGCACCAGTTGGCGGCAGCGCCACAGATGCTCGAGCCTGCGTTGATCACGTAGTCGGTTTCACCATTGGCTGTATTGGGCTGGCGAACGTTGGCGACGGCCAGCCAGTAGGGCTCGATCTCCGGCTTCCAGCGCGGCAGGGCCGCGGTGATACCGGCGACGGCGCCGCTGCCATTGCCGGCCGACCAGACCTGGATCAACTGCGAAGCGGGGGCGTTCGCACTGTCCTTGTAGATGCTTCCGTATACGTCGTAGCCGGCACCGATGCGTGCGTACTGGGCATCCAGTGCGGCCACGGTCATGTTGCGGGTGGAGATGCCCCAGCTGTGATTGATGGCACGCACGCCTTGTGCCTGCAGCTGCGCGTACATGTCCAGCCTTGCGGCACCATCGGGATCCGTCCGTTCCACGGCTTCAGGCAGGTAGCCTCCGCTCGCCTGGCGCCTCCATTCGTAGTAAGTGTCACCAAATACACGGGCGGTCGTCAGATCGGCACCGAAGGCGACGCCGTGCATCCCCGTGCCATTGCGGTTGGCGCCAATGGTTCCGAGGACATGCGTGCCGTGATCGGCATAGC
The DNA here is from genome assembly GCF_030913325.1 of Stenotrophomonas sp. a6. Taxonomy (NCBI): domain Bacteria; kingdom Pseudomonadati; phylum Pseudomonadota; class Gammaproteobacteria; order Lysobacterales; family Lysobacteraceae; genus Stenotrophomonas; species Stenotrophomonas sp. a6. Next base: position 3,903,789 of record NZ_CP133161.1, on the reverse strand, counting down.
GGAAACCCCATTCACGGCCTGCGGCAATGATGTTGGCCTGCAGGGAAGCAGGCACGCCCGCGCCGAGCGTGTAGTAGTTGATACCCGGTTGATCACCCTGTGTCTGGCTGCACGCGCCGGTACCGCCGACGGTTCCCGGTGACGCACAGTTCGGGCCGATGGTGATGCTGGAGGTGTTGCGGCCGGCGAATTCGGGGTGAGCCAGTGCCGATCCGGTGTCGAACAGCGCCAGGCGCACGCCCTTGCCGGTCAGGCCGCGGGCATACGCGTGGTCGGCCCCCATCGCACCCAGGCCCCAGTCGGCGTTGAATTCATCGCTGCGCCAGCTGGCGGCATCGCCCGGACTGCCGAGCAGGGCGGTGGCGGTTGCCGCGGGCGTGGCGGCCGTCGATGCTGCAGGCGCGCTGACGGCGGGCTGTGCCCACGCCGCCTGCAGCTGGCGCTGTTGCTGCCATGCGTCGAGCGCCTCGCCGGCCATGGCGGGCGCGGCAGCGGCAAGCAACAGAGAGCTGGACACGGCCAGCGCGAGGCGGCTGTGCAGCGGGGAGCGGGAGTGGGACGAACGGCCGTGCAGCGGGTGATTCATCGGGCAACTTCCTTGGTGGACGGGCAACAAGGCCGTTAACGCCAATCCGTGGCGACATCCCCCACGCATGTGAAAGGAAAATTGTGAACAGGTTAAGTGTGCGTGACAGTGGGCTTCACTTCGTCTCCCCGTGTCCTCGCTAACGTGGGCCGGCCTGGGCTCACCAGGCTTATCAAGGAGTGATGGCGATGCGTGTTGTCAGGAAGGTGATCGCAGTGGCGGTATTCGCGTTGGCGTGTACCGGTTCGGTGGCGGTGGCTGGGCCGGTCGAGCCCTGCGACCAGCCGTGCTGGCGGGCTTATCAGATGTGCCTGGCCAGTGGCACCGATGCCGGTGAATGCCAGCAGGCGTACAACACCTGCGTGGTCGATCTGTGCATGGGCGTGTGAGTCGCGCCGTTTGAGCCGTACGCGGAGCCCCGTCATCGACGGGGCTCTTCTGTTCCAGCGATCGCCTCAGATGGCGATGCCGGCATCTGGCCCGAGCCCGCTTGCGGGCCATGCACGCAGCGGCGAGGATGGGAAATCGCACCGGAGCCGCTGCACATGGCCGTCAAACGCATTGTCGCCAACATCGCCACGCCCGACCCGGCGCGTGCCGCAGCGTTCTATGGCGGGCTGCTGGGCATGCCGGTGGTGATGGACCATGGCTGGATCGTCACCCATGGCGGGCAGGGCAGTGCGCTGGCGCAGGTGAGCTTTGCCAGCGAAGGGGGTTCCGGCACCGCGGTGCCCGATCTGTCGATCGAAGTGGACGACCTGCAGCAGGTGCTGGAGCGCATGCACGCGGCCGGCATCCCGCTGGAGTATGGCCCGGCCGACGAGCCTTGGGGAGTGCGTCGTTTCTTCGTCCGCGACCCGTTCGGGCGGCTGTTGAACATTCTCGCCCACACCTGAGCGGGAGGCGTTGCGTCAGCGGCGCCTGCCGCTGCGCGTCGGCGCTGCCGGAACGCCGACCATGCGCAGGCAATCCGCTTCCACAGCGGCGATGAAGGCATCGGCATCCTGTGCGGGTGTGGCGATCAGGTCGTCGGTGGCACCGTGCACGCCGGCATAGATCAACGAGGCGGTGACCTGTGGAGCAGGCAGCTGCCACAGTCCGGCTGCGTTGCCCGCTTCGAGGATGCCCAGCAGCTGCTGCTGGATCGCATTGCGCTCGGCATTGCCCCGCTGGTGGTGGTGATGGTTGGCGTACACCACGTCATGCAACGCGTGGGTGCGCGCGTAGATCTCGATGTTGGCGCGGATCCAGGCGCGCAGGCGCGCTGCGCCATCACCGGCAGGGTGTTGCTGCACTGCCTGCTCGACCTCGTCCATGAACTGCCGCGTGTAGCGCTGCGCCAGCGCCTGCAGGATCTCGGTGCGGGAGGCGAAATAGGTATAGAAAGTGCCCTTGGCCACGTCGGCCGCGGCGACGATGTCGCTGATGGTGGTGGCGTCCACACCCTGCGAAAGGAACAACGCCTGCGCGGCGTCCATCAGTTCCTCCTGGCGGGTTTCGGCGGGCTTGGTGCGAGGCCTGGCGACAGCTGGGGTCTGCATGGTGGGCGGTATCCGGGTGTGACGGACGCCATTCTAGCTGCCCCTTCGCACTGACTGACCGCCGGTCATTGACCGACGGTCAGTCAGTCGATAGGATGCGCGCACATCCTCCCCCCGGATCCACGCATGAGACGCCTCCAACGGCCCGCCCTGGTGCTGGCGGCCTACCTCGGTACATTCCTCGCTTCGCTGGACATCAGCATCGTCAACGTGGCCCTGCCAACCCTGCAGCAGGCGCTGCAGACCGACATGGCGGGCCTGCAATGGGTGATCAACGCCTATGCGATCGCACTGTCGGCGCTGATGCTGTCGGCCGGTCCGTTGGGGGATCGCTACGGTCATCGGCGGATGTGGCTGCTGAGCGTCGCCACCTTCACCATGGGCTCGCTGCTGTGCGCCTGCGCCAACGACCTTTCGACCCTGGTCGCCGGGCGCGCGGTGCAGGGCGTGGCAGGTGCGCTGTTGATTCCCAGTGCGATGCCGATCCTGAGTCACGCATTTCCCGATCCGGGCCAGCGTGCACGCGTGATCGGTGGCTGGTCCGCCTTCAGCGCGCTGGCCCTGGTGCTTGGCCCGTTGCTCGGCGGTGCGCTGGTGCAGCGGGCCGGCTGGCCCAGCATCTTCCTGATCAACCTGCCTTTGGGGCTGCTGGCGTTTGTGCTTGGCGCCTGGAGTATCGCCGAGCGACGGCACCCGCAGCACGCCGCGCTGGATCCGGCCGGGCAGCTGCTCAGCATCGGTGCACTGGGCGCGCTGTGCTATGGCCTGATCGCGATCGGCGAGCAGGGCCTGCTGGCCCCGGTGACGCTTCTGGCGCTGGGCGCCGCAATTGCGGGGCTGATCCTGTTCGGCATCGTCGAGCGGCGGGTGGCACGGCCACTGCTGCCGCTGGACCTGTTCGCCGACGGTCGCTTCCGCATGCTCAACCTGGCCTCGTTCGTGCTGGGCTTCACCGCCTACGCGAGCCTGTTCTTCCTGTCGCTTTTCTTCCAGCAGGCACAGGGGCACAGCGCCGCGCTGGCAGGCTCGCAGCTGGCTCCCCAGTTCCTGTTGATGGGTGTTGTCTCGCTGTTGTTCGGGCGCCTGGTTGCCCGCCTCGGGCTGCATGCCGCGCTGGTGCTGGGCTACCTCCTGGCCGGTGTGGCGCTATGCGCAATGGCCACGTTCGAACCGGCTACTTCGCGCGCTCATGCCACTGCCGTGCTGATGCTGCTTGGCATTGGAATGGGGCTGGCAGTGCCAGCGACCGGCATGGCGATCATGGCCAACGCACCGGCCGAACGCGCAGGTATCGCGTCAGCCACGATGAACGCGCTGCGCCAGGCAGGCATGAGCCTGGGCATCGCGCTGATGGGCAGCCTGATGGGCCAGCGTGCCGTACAGCAGTTCACCGCCTGCGCACAGGCCGCAGGGCAGCAGCGGCTTGTTGCGCAGGCGCGTGAACTGATCCTGCACCCGGGCTCGATGCACGCCACGCCGCAGGTGCTGACCTGGTACCGCAGTGCGATGGCCAGTGGGTTCGGTTGGGCGATGGCGGTGGCGGGTGCGCTGGCCCTGCTTGCGGCGCTTGGGCTGCATCGGCAGCGTGCATCGGCTTGACGCGCAGCATTCAGCCCTGCTGGCGTTGCGGGTCCTCTGTCGTGCGTTCGATCGCCTGAGGCTGTTGTTGCTGCTGGCGCGCGTTGGCGTGGCGTGCGTGTCCACCTTCGCGTCCGATCGTGGCCATGTGCTGGCGGTCGCGGCTGATCGCTTCGCCGCCCTTGCGGCCTGCGACACGTGCTTCGGCCGGACTGAATTCGTGCGCATTGCCGGAGGCATGTGCCGCGCGCCCGCCCTTGGCGGCGATCGCGCGCTGTTTGTCCTGGTCCATCGAGGCGAAGCCCCGGTTGGAGCTGCGCGGGTTCTGCTCAGTCATGTGAAATCTCCTGCAGTGTGGACGCCGCCTTCGTGGACGACGGCGTCCATGCTTGGCCATCGCACGCTAAGTCCAGGTCGCCATCTTCGCCCCGGTTTTCACGCGCCCTGCGCACCGGGATGATCACGCAGCCGGCCCGGCGGCCGCATTCGTCGCGTATTCACTGCCGGCCCTCGGATGTGCGGCAACGCCGGCGGCCGCAGTGGCGGTGCCGCACATATGTTCGATGATCCTGTGCTGCTGCCCGATGGCTATCAGATAAACGTTCCGGACCGGCAACCGATCAAACTGCGCACCGGTGGCAACTGCTAACGGACCGGTGTCGCGCCCCACGCGGCAGGCGGCAACGATCCACTCTCCATCGCGCGTCAACTGCTGGCTCCGCCGAAGTCGTCAGGATGAACGCACAGTTGCGCGGTCGTCCTATCGCAGATGTTCCGTTGCATGCCTAGAATCGAAGCATCCCGGTAGTTCCCGGGCGCTTCGAGTGAATGGACTCAATGAAGATTTTGTTGACCGGCAGTTCCGGGCGGATCGGGCGCGCGATCTTCGGCGCGCTGGCGGCTGCCCATGAAGTGGTGGGTCTGGACCGCAGTCCGTTTGCCACCACGCGCATCATTGCCGATGTCACCGATCATCAAGCCGTCGTGCGCGCGGTGCAGGGCGTCGACGCGGTCATCCATACCGCGGCCCTGCATGCGCCACACGTCGGCCTGGTACCGGACGCGGTGTTCCAGCAGATCAACGTGGACGCGACTGCGCACCTGCTGCAGGCGGCGCGAGAGGCAGGCGCGCGGCGGTTCGTGTTGACCAGTACCACCGCGCTGTACGGCCACGCGGTGGTGGCAGGGGGATGCCGCTGGATCGATGAGGATACCGAGCCGCTGCCGCGAACGATCTACCACCGCAGCAAGCTGCAGGCCGAGGCCCTGGCTGAAGCTGCCGCCGCACCGGACTTCGGGGTGCGCGTGCTGCGGATGGGGCGCTGCTTCCCGGAACCGCCGGAACGGATGGCGATGTTCCGGTTGCATCGTGGGATCGACGCCCGTGACGTGGCCAGTGCCCATGCCGCGCTGCTGCTGGATGAGGGGCCGGCCTTCGCCCGCTACATCGCCTGCGCCGCGACCCCGTTCCGGCGCGAGGATTGCCTGGAACTGGCCTCCCAGCCGCGCAATGTACTGGCCCGGCGCGTACCGCAGCTGCTGGCCGAGTTCGAGCGCCGCGGCTGGCCATTGCCGCTGAGCGTCGACCGCGTCTACGACAGCGCCCGCATCCGCAGGGAGCTGGGGTGGCAGCCGCGTTTCGGGCCGGACGCCGTGCTGCAGCAGTACGCCGCAGGCAGCATCGAGGTGTTGCCACGCGCGGAGTGGATCAAGGATCGGGTGGCCGAATAGGGGAAGCGGGGACGGATCCCTGTCCCGTCCCTGAGTGGATTCAGGAATGTGTAGGCCGGTCGCCTCAACCTCGTTGGCAGGCGGCCGCTAACCCGGTGCGCTTCCTGCGCCGGGCGGGTCCCGGCGGCCGGTGGCCTGCGCGACGGATCGCGCGCCTGCGCGGTGCCCTCCCGGTGCCGGTCGTCCTGAACTGCCTTGCGGACCCCTCCATGCCTTCTTCCCGTTCCGCCGCTGCCCGCCGCCCGGGCAGCATCGCCCACAAGCTGATGCTGGGCACCGCCGTCATCGCGCTGCTGTGCTTCGGCCTGACGGCGTTCCTGATCTATCGCCAGGCCAGTGCCAGCCTGATCGATGCCTCGCGCCAGACCATGACCAGCGAGGCCAACGCTGAAGCGCGCCAGGTCGCCGCCGATCTGGGCACGGCGTTTGCCAGCAACGATGCCATGGTCGAAGCCGTGCTCGCCCAGCGTGCGCGGGGTGACGTGCCCGATCGCGCCAGCCTGGCTGCCGTGCTGGGCGAGCAGCTGCGCACCCACCCGGAGTGGCTGGGCAAGAGCACCATGTGGGAGGTCGATGCCTTCGATGGCAAGGATGCCGAGTTCGCCAATACCGCGATGCACGATGCCAGCGGCCGCTACATGAGCTACTGGGCCTGGCATGACGGCAAGCCGCAGCAGTCGACCATGACCGACTACACCGAAGCCGCCGACGGCTCGGCCGACTGGTATGTGGTACCCAGCCGCGACAAGCTGCCCAAGGTCAGCGAGCCCTATGCCTACGACATCGCCGGCCAGCAGGTGCTGATGAGCACGTTGAGCTCGCCGATCGTCGAAAACGGTACCTTCCTCGGCGTGTTCACCGTCGACTTCTCGCTGGCGGCGCTGCAGAAGCACCTGGCGACGCTGACGCCGATGGGCGCAGGCCGCGTCGAGCTGCTTTCGCCCAACGGCGTGGTGCTGGCCTCGGCGAATGCCGCCGAGATCGGCAAGCCGCGCACCGACGCATTGACCCGCAGCATGCTGGCCGACATCGCCGCCGACCGCCGGTTCGAAGCCTTCACGCCCGATGCAGCCGGCAACGTGCGCGTCTACGTGCCGCTACGCGTGGGCAATGCCCCGCAGCGCTTCGCGCTGGGCGTGGTGATGCCGCACGCGGTGATCGTGGCCGAGGCGCGCCAGCTGCTGTGGTTGACGCTGCTGGTGGGCGTGGTGGCCGCGCTGACGCTGAGTGCCGGCGTCTATGTGCTGCTGCGCCGCCTGGCGATCCGCCCGTTGGCCGAAGCGGTGCGGGTGGCGGGTGACGTCGCCGCCGGCAAGCTCGACAGCACCTTGCCTGCGCGCAGCAACGATGAAGTGGGCCGCCTGCTGGACGCGATGCAGGGCATGCGCGGGCAGCTGCAGGCGGTGATGGCGGCGCAGGCGGAAATGGCGCGCCGCCACGATGCTGGCGAGCTGAGCTACCGCATGGACGCCACTGCCTTCCCCGGCGAGTACGGCCGCATGGTGGCCGACAGCAACCAGCTGGTGGCTTCCAGCAATGCGGTCACCCAGCGCCTGGTCGAGGTGATGCAGCGTTACGCGGTGGGTGACCTCAGCGTGGACATGGAAGCGCTGCCGGGCGAGAAGGCGGTGTTCACCGCAGCGATGGCCACCACCAAGAGCAACCTGGCCGCGATCAACGAGCAGATCCAGCAGCTGGCCGCCGCCGCGGCGGCCGGCGACTTCGCTGTACGCGGTGATGCCCAGCGCTTCGACCACGATTTCCGCCGCATGGTGGAGACCCTCAACATCATGATGCAGGTCAGCGATCACAACCTGGCTGAGCTTTCGACGCTGCTTCGCGCGATTGCCGCCGGCGACCTCAGCGCACGCATGCGCGGTGATTTCCATGGCGTGTTCGCGGTGATGCGCGACGATGCCAACAGCACCGTGCAGCAGTTGACCCAGATCGTCGGCCAGATCCAGCAGTCGGCCGCCAGCATCCGCCTGGCGGCGGGTGAGATCGCTGCGGGCAACAGCGATCTCTCGCGTCGTACCGAGCAGCAGGCCGCCAACCTGGAAGAAACCGCCGCCTCGATGGAGGAGCTGACCTCCACCGTGCGCCAGAACGCCGACCACGCGCTGCAGGCCAATACCCTGGCAGGATCCGCCGCTGACGTTGCCAGCGAGGGCGGGGAAGTGGTCAACCAGGTGGTGCAGACCATGGAGCAGATCGAGGCCTCCTCGCAGCGCATCGCCGAGATCATTTCGGTGATCGACGGCATCGCCTTCCAGACCAACATCCTGGCGTTGAATGCGGCGGTGGAAGCGGCGCGGGCCGGTGAGCAGGGCCGCGGCTTCGCGGTGGTCGCCAGCGAAGTGCGGGCGCTGGCGCAACGCTCGGCGGGCGCAGCGAAGGAGATCAAGGAGCTGATCGACGCATCCGTGGCGCAGGTCGGTGCCGGTGCGCAGCTGGTGCACGGTGCGGGCCGTACCATGCAGGCCATCGTCGGCCAGGTGGGGCGCGTCAACGAGATCATGGCCGAGATCTCGGCTGCGTCGCGTGAACAGTCCGCCGGCATCGAGCAGGTCAACCAGACCGTGGTGCAGATGGATGAGACCACCCAGCAGAATGCCGCGCTGGTGGAGGAAGCCAGCGCCGCAGCGCGGGCGATGGAGGAGCAGGCCGAGCAGCTGGCCGTGGCGGTCTCGCGCTTCCGCCTGCAGGCCGAACCGGAGGCCATGGCCCGCCGCGCGGCCTGATCCCGGAAACGAAGACGCCCGGCGGGGGCCGGGCGTCGGTGGCATCCTTGCCGCGCATCCTGCGCAGGTCTGATGGCTCAGAACATTCCTTCAAACGGGTTCCAGCTGGTACGTCCTTCCACCTTCTCCAGGTAGTAGCTGTAGTTGGTGCTGGAGGCGACCAGCAGGTTCATGGCGATGAACAGCATGCGCCCGACGACGTCCGGAAGGAACATGGTGATGATGGCCAGCGCGATGTTGATGCCGATCACCACCAGTGCCTTGCGCCACATGCCAAGAATCAGCAGGTAGATGGCACCGAAGAACAACGCGAAGAAGTTCAGGTTGATCTTCAGGCGGTCACCAAAGGACAGCGCCTTCCAGGCCTGCTTGAAGCCGGGGTTCTTGGGGGCGCCGTGCTGGCGGAAGAAGTTGAAGCGGAACTGCCACTTCGGGCTGAACTGGGACAGGTCAGTGGTATTCATTGGGGGGGAGACATCCCTGTGAGAAAACGTTTTCATGATAGGACAAGTCCTATTCAGGATCCAAGCGTCACCGTCAAAAATGTGACGCCTGCCTTGTTCCGGCTGCTGCGGCAGGGGCGCGCACCGTCACCCGCCCGCCTTGTTTTTAGGATAGGGTGCGCAGTTCCGCTGCCGCACCAGCTGAATCCGTGCGGCGGCGGGATGTCCATGGAGGTTGCATGACCACACCTGCTACACCGGAAAACGCACCGGGACCGGTGCTCCTGCCGACACCTGAAGTGGTGCAGGCACAACAGCTGCTCGCACGCCAGCAACTGGCAGTGGCGATGGACCGTGCACGCACGGCGGCTACGCAGAGCGCGGCGCCTGCCGCCGCATTGGAAAGCGAGTAATCCGCAACACCGCCGATCGCGCTGGCCCGTCGCCAGCGCGATCGCGGCGGACGCTCTTGGTCAGAACCGCGCGGTCATGCTGAGGAAGTAGCTGCGCCCGGCCACGAAGTAATCGGTGGAGCCTTCCGCATACAGCTTCTTGTCGGCCAGGTTGCTGACGCCGCCACGCAGGGTCAGTACCTCGTTGACGTTCCAGGCCGCGGTCAGGTCATACAGCGTGTAGGCCTTGAGGAAGGTCGTCGCCGTGCCGGCCTGCCTGCCGGTGTACTGCGCCGACAGGCTGCTGGAAAACACCGCGTCGGGCGTCCAGTCCAGCGACGAATAGCCCGAGAATTCGGGGGTATCGATCAGGTTGCGGCCGGTGGTCAGGTTCCTGGCTTCCTTCATCCATGTCGCCGAGGTGCGCCAGCGCCAGTGCTCGCCGAAGCGGACATTGAAGCTGCCTTCCATGCCGCTGGTGCGTGCGCGCTGCACGTTGCTCATCCGCGTCCACCAGATGCCGTTGAACCTGCCCAGCGGTGCGTACTCGATCTTGTTCCTGAAGTCGGTGTGGAAGTAGGTCAGGCCGGCATCGACCAGATCGTTGTCGAAGCTGATGCCGATTTCGCGGTTGGTGCTGGTTTCCGGGTCCAGGTCCGGGTTGCCGGCCATGTAGCAGCCGCCCCGGGTATAACCCAGCGGAATCAGCGAGGTGCAGCCACGGCCACCGGACTGGGTGGCGGCGCTGGCGGAGTTCTCGGTCAGGCTGGGGGCGCGGAAGCCCTTGGAAACGCCACCGCGGATGGTCCATTGCTCGGCCGGATGCCAGACCAGGTAGGCGCGCGGGCTGACGTGGCCACCGAACGTCTCATGGTGATCCAGGCGCGCGCCCAAGGTCAGTGCCAGGGTGCGGTGCAGCTTCACTTCGTCTTCGACGAACAGGGCCCAGGTATCCACTTCCAGATCGGAGCCGCTGACGGCATTGCCGGCATAGTCGATCGGCGCGCGGCCGATGGTGTCGGTGTTGGTCAGCTCCTGGCGCTTCCACTGGCCGCCCACGGCGAACTGGTGTTCAACGCCGAGGGTGAACGGCGTGGTCAGGCTGCCCTCGATGATCGTATCGGTGGCTTCGGAACGGCCGGTAGCACCGATGTCGTTCCTATACTCGGTCCAGTACGCACTGATCTTCGAATTGCCGAAGCTCCACTTGCCATCGTGGTTGAGCGCCAGCGAGCTGCGCTTGAGTTCGCTGGCACCCCAGGCGCCTTCATCCTGCTTTTCCAGCGAAGCGTCGATGAAGGCCTGCTGCACGCCATGGCCGGCTTCGAGCGACAGTTCCTGCGCGTCGCTCAGTTTCCACTGCAGCAGCGCATCGACATTGCGGTCCTTCTCGCCTGCATACGCGTTGCCGTAGACACCACCATTGGAGCGATCCGAATCGCGGCGCATGCTGTTGGCACCGATGCGCAGGCCGAAGCGCTTGCCGAGCGGGCCGGAGAACGTCGCACCGATCTGCTGGGTGTCGCCGCGCTTGCCGTCGCCCGGGCGGGTATAGCTGTGGGTGGCGCTGCCGCTCCAGTCATCACCGATGCGCCGGGTGATGATGTTGATCACGCCGCCCATGGCGTCGGAGCCATACAGCGACGACATCGGTCCGCGCACCACTTCGATGCGCTCGATCTGGTCAGGCGAGATCCAGTTCAGGTCCTGGCGGCCCAGGTCCGGCCGGTAGTTGGTCGAGGCCGAGCTGCCCATGCGCTTGCCGTCCACCAGCACCAGCGTGTAGTTCGACGGCATGCCGCGCAGCTTGATCTTGGACTGCTCGCCAACCGCACTGAGGCCACCGGTCACGCCGGGCACGCGGCTGAGCAGGGTGGCCAGGTCGTGCACCGGCTGGCGCGCGATGTCCTCGCGGCTGATCACGCTGATGCTGGCCGGCGCATCCTTGATCCATTGCTGGTTGCCCGAGGCGGTGACCACCACGGTATCCAGGTCCTTGGTGGAGGCATCGGCGCTGGCCTCTGCAGCGGCCACGCCGGGCAGGGCCAGCAGGCAGGCGGTGGCCAGGGCACTGGCCAGGCGGGTGCGCGGCAGGCGCGCGGAACGGGAGCGGAACGGCTTGGACATGACGGCTTCCATCGAATGAGGGGGGACCGGATGGAAGCAGCGGGCACACGCAGACAAGCAGGCAGGCCCCCTTCCATGGGTCGTAGGGCGCACGGTTCGGGCCGGCGCAGCTGGGTGGGTCTCGGCCGTACGGAAGACGGCGACCTGCCTGGTTAATGAAATGATAACCGTTCGCGTTTGTTACGATCCAGTACCCGGTGTCACGAAGCGACATTCCGCTGCGCGGTCCGCCATCGCCTGCTGTTCGCTGAATGGGGATAAATCCCGGCGTAGACCTTCGCACTCGGCTTACATCCGGCGCCCTAGACTGGGCCGCATTTTCGATTCCGCCCCGTTGGAGATCGTGTGGGTTCCGGTAGTGACAGACAGCGACTGTGCGGCCAAGGGCCGGTACAGCCAGGACAAGTGCGGGCGCCGGGAAGGCGCGCCGGGAACCTTCGCGCATGCAGCCCGGCCGGGACGGCCGGCCATGCCGATCGTGGGGAGTAAGCGGTGATGGGGGGTCACACCATCCACGCGGAAGCGGATGCGCCCCGGCTCGACGCCGGCTGGGCGCTGCTGCCGGCCGAATCTCCGCTGCCGATGCCCGAACAGACCCTGCGCGAAGGCAAGCTGAAGGTCCGTCGGCACCGTACCTCGCCACGCCTGATCGGCCTGCGCCGGTTCTACATCTTCGGCGGCACCCTGGCCATGACCGCCATCGCCACCCGCATGATGTGGCGGGTGCTATCGGCCAATGGCATCAGCGTGCTGGAAGCCTGCCTGCTGGTGCTGTTCGTCGGCCTGTTCGCCTGGATCGCGCTGTCCTTCGCCAGCGCCGTGGCCGGCTTCCTGACCGCCGTGTTCGACCGTGGCTATCGCCTTGGCATCGACCCGGACAAGCCGCTGCCGACCGTGCACAGCCGCACCGCGCTGCTGATGCCGACCTACAACGAGGATCCGCGCCGACTGCTGGCGGGCCTGCAGGCGATCTACGAGTCGGTGGCCGCCACCGGCCAGCTCGAACGCTTCGACTTCTTCGTGCTCAGCGATACCCGGCGCGAGGACATCGCACGCGCCGAGGAGCAGGTATTCGCCGAACTGCGCGAGCGCGTGCCGGACGGCCAGACGCGGCTGTTCTACCGCCGCCGTGGCGACAACAGCGGGCGCAAGGCCGGCAACATCGCCGACTGGGTGCGCCGCTTCGGTGGCGCTTACCCGCAGATGCTGATCCTGGACGCCGACAGCCTGATGACCGGCGACAGCATCGTGCGCCTGGTGGCCGGCATGGAACACAACGCCGATGTCGGCCTGATCCAGACACTGCCCTCGGTGATCGGTGGCCGCACCCTGTTCGCACGCATGCAGCAGTTCGGCGGTCGCGTGTACGGCCCGGTGATCGCCCGTGGCGTGGCCTGGTGGCATGGCGCCGAGAGCAACTACTGGGGCCACAACGCCATCATCCGCACCCGTGCCTTCGCCGACCACGCCGGCTTGCCAGCGCTGCCGGGGCGCAAGCCGTTCGGCGGCCACGTGCTCAGCCACGATTTCGTCGAAGCGGCGCTGATGCGCCGTGGCGGCTGGGCCGCGCACATGGTGCCGTACCTGGGGGGCAGCTACGAAGAAGGCCCGCCGACCCTGACCGACCTGCTGGTGCGCGACCGTCGCTGGTGCCAGGGCAACCTGCAGCACGGCAAGGTGGTCGGCAGCCGTGGCCTGCACTGGATCAGCCGCACCCACATGCTGATCGGCATCGGCCATTACTTCACCGCGCCGATGTGGGCGATGCTGATGCTGATCGGCATTGCGATCCCGCTGTTCCAGGAAGGCATCGATTTCAATGCCCTGCTGCACCTGTCACCCAGCGTGTACTGGCGGGCCCAGGACGAGGAGCAGGTGGTGCGCCTGTTCGCCGCCACCATGGCGGTGCTGCTGCTGCCCAAGGTGCTGGGCTATCTGGCGATGCTGCTGGACCCTGTCGACCGCCGCGGTTGCGGCGGTGCGATCCGTGCGTTCGTGTCGATGCTGGTGGAGACCGTGCTGGCCGCACTGATGGCACCGGTAGTGATGTACGTGCAGTCGCGCGGCGTGGCCGAAGTGCTGTCCGGCCGCGATTCCGGCTGGGACGCACAGCAGCGTGACGATGGTGGCATCTCGTGGATGGCCTTGATCCGTGGCTACGGCGGGTTGGGCGTGTTTGGTGCGTTCATGGGGGTGCTGGCGTGGGCGGTGTCGCCGTCGCTGGCAGCCTGGATGGCGCCGGTGGTGATCGGCATGGTGCTGGCCGTTCCGGTGGTGGCGCTGACCTCCTCGCGCGGTCCGGGTGCCTTCCTGCATCGCCTCGGCCTGCTCGACATCCCCGAAGAGAACATTCCGCCACCGGTGCTGGTGCGCGCCGCGCAGCTGCGCCGGGAAGCCGCCGAGCAACCGCCGCTGTACTGATGGCCCTGCACCAGCGGCATAATGCGGCTCGAACTTGAAGGAGCCGCATCATGCTGCAAACGGTGGAACAGGAAACCGGCGCCTCGCCACAGTGGTCGGTGATCTGGCTGCACGGGCTTGGCGCCGACGGCCACGACTTCGCGCCGATCGTGCCGGAACTGGTGCGTCCGCACTGGCCGGCGCTGCGCTTCGTGTTCCCGCACGCACCGGTGCGGCCGATCACGATCAACAACGGCGTACCGATGCGCGGCTGGTACGACATCGTCGGGATGGACTTCCGCTCGCGTGCCGACATGGCCGGCGTGCAGGAATCGGTGCTGCAGCTGGATGCGCTGATCGCACGTGAGATCGAGCGCGGCGTCGCGCCGGAGAAGATCTTCCTGGCCGGCTTCTCGCAGGGCGGGGCGATCATCCTCACCGCTGCACTGTCGCGCATCGCGCCACTGGCCGGCCTGATCGCACTGTCCACTTACCTGCCGGAAGCCGAGAGCGCCAGGCGCGTTGACGGTGCGGTGCAGGTGCCGGTGTTCATGGCCCATGGCAGCAGCGACCCGGTGATTCCGCAGGCGGTGGCCGTACACAGCGCGCAGGCCCTGCAGGCGCTGGGCCTGCAGGTGGAGTGGCACAGCTATCCGATGGCCCACCAGGTCTGCGCCGAAGAGATCCAGGCGCTGGGTGACTGGCTGCAGGAACGATTGGGCGCTGCCTGAGCCATGCCCCCGGCCAGCACATCGCCGTGGATGCCGGAACTGTGCCGCCTGCCGCGGCTGGCGGCGATGCTCGGCCTGGCCCAGCTGGTGGTGGTGGTGCTGGCGCTGGCGCCCGATGGCAGCCGCCACTGGACCTTCGGCGAGCTGCTGTCGGCCAGCGGCTTCGCGCTGTGGCTGGCGCTGGCGGTGACCGCCAGCCTGTGCCTCCTGCGGCAGGCACTGTCGAGGCTGCCGCAGGTGCTGGGCGCTGTCGCGGCGATCGTGCTGGCGACCCTGATCGCGGTGGTCTGTGCCGGCATCGTGCATGCACTGTACGCGGTACTGGGCGACAACTTCACCCGCGGCATCAGCTTCTGGCGCTTCACCCTGGGCAGTGCGGCAACCACGGCACTGATCGCCGCGCTTGCCCTGCGCTACTTCTATGTGAGCGATCGCTGGGCCGCGCAGGTGCAGGCCAACGCGCGTGCCCAGGCCGACGCGCTGCAGGCGCGGATCCGGCCGCACTTCCTGTTCAACAGCATGAACCTGATTGCCAGCCTGCTGCATCGCGATCCGGCGGTGGCCGAACGCGCGGTGCTGGATCTGTCCGATCTGTTCCGTGCTGCCCTGGGCGCGGGCGAGGGCGACTCCACCCTGCGTGACGAATGCGAGCTGGCCGAGCGCTATCTGTCGATAGAGTCGCTGCGCCTCGGCGAGCGTCTGCAGGTGCGCTGGCAGCGCGATGAGCCGCTGCCGTGGGACCTGCCACTGCCGAGGCTGGTACTGCAGCCGCTGGTGGAAAACGCAGTGCTGCATGGCATTTCGCGGCTGCCCGAAGGCGGCACCATCGAATTGCAGCTGGTGCGCGAGGGCAACGAGCTGCAGATCCGCGTGCGCAATCCCGCGCCCGATCCGCAGGCGCCGGGGTTGGCGCTGGCGCGCGGTGCCGGCCATGCCCAGCACAGCATCGCTCATCGGCTGGCCTGGCGCTTCGGCGCCGCCGCGCGGATGACGGCTGGCTGGAGCGAGGGCTACTATGCCTGCCAGGTGACAGTGCCGATCCAGTGAGGGGACGACCGTGAGGGTAGTCATCGCCGATGACGAACCGCTGGCGCGGGAACGCCTGCGCAGCCTGCTGGCGGCGCAGGACGGGGTGGACGTGGTGGCCGAGGCCGGCAACGGCGAGCAGGCCCTGCATGCGTGCGCGGAGCTGCAGCCGGACCTGGTCCTGCTGGATATCGCCATGCCCGGGCTGGACGGCCTGGAAGCCGCCCGCCACCTGGCCAGCTTCGAGCCGCGCCCGGCGGTGGTGTTCTGCACGGCTTATGACGCGCATGCGCTGTCGGCGTTCGAGGCGGCGGCCATCGATTACCTGATGAAGCCGGTCCGCGCCGAGCGACTGGCGGCAGCGATCGCACGTGCACGCACGTTCCTGGCCGGCCGCGACGGCCAGCCGCAGGACAGCGGCGGGCAGCAGGCCCGCAGCATGCTGTGCGCACGCCTGCGTGGCAGCCTGCGGCTGATCCCGCTGGACGACATCCACTACCTGCAGGCGGAAGAGAAGTACGTGGTGGTGCACCATGCGCGCGGCGAGGACCTGATCGAGGAGTCGCTGAAGTCGCTGGAGGAAGAGTTCGCCAGCCGCTTCATCCGCATCCATCGCAACTGCCTGGTGGCGCGCCACGAGCTGGTGGAATTGCGCCGCGGCACGGGTGGTCAAGTGCAGGCGGTGCTGCGGCATGGCAAGCAGCCGCTGGAAGTCAGCCGCCGCTGCGTGGCGACGCTGAAGCAGGAACTGCGGCATCTGTGAGTGGTCCCGCGCGGCCTGCGGCCGCGACTGCTATGAAATCAACAGCAACAGCAACAGCAACAGCGGGTCATGGCTCGTTGTTTCTACGTGCTGGGTTGGGCCGGGGTGGGGCGGCGGGACACGCTGCAAGTACATCCATGTAGCTCGATGGCGCCATCCATGGCGCCAACGGTCCCGCCGCCCCACCCCGGCCCAACCCTCTCGTTTTTCCCGCGTCGGACGGCAAAGGCATTGTTGTTATCGGGTGGGGAAAGAGGGGTCAGATCCCTTTTCCTGCGGAAAAGGGATCTGACCCCGGAAGCCGTCGGCTGTTGCTTTTGCTTCTGCTTTTTTCTTTTGATCTTCCGTGGCTGACGCGCACTGAAGCTGTCAGAGGCCGGGCGGGGTGGGGTCGCGGGGGTGTCCGCGGCATGGATGCCGCGGCCAAGCCTCCACGGACGGATTCACGGCGTCCCCCGTGACCCCACCCCGTCCGGCCAAGCGCGGCTGTTGCTTTCACGACCCCTCCGCCAGCCACGAGGGGCTCCGCCGTTGGCCGTATCCGCGCCGGAGGCGCGATAATGACCGGATGGAAACCGTCCGCATCGCCACCCGCAAGAGCCCGCTCGCCCTCTGGCAGAGCGAACACGTCGCCGACCGCCTGCGCCAGGCCCACCCCGGGCTGCATGTGGAACTGGTGCCGATGAGCACCCGCGGCGACGAAGTGCTCGACCGTTCGCTGGCCGCGATTGGTGGCAAGGGCCTGTTCCTGAAGGAACTGGAGCTGGCCATGCTGCGTGGCGAGGCCGACTGCGCCGTGCATTCGCTGAAGGATGTGCCGATGGAACTGGACGCGCCGTTCGCGTTGCCGGCAATGCTGACCCGCCACGATCCCGCCGATGGCTTCGTCTCCAACCTGTACGCCTCGCTGGACGCGCTGCCGATCGGTGCGCGGGTCGGGACCTCGTCGCTGCGTCGCCAGGCGCAGCTGCGCGCGCTGCGACCGGACCTGGAACTGCTCGACCTGCGCGGTAACGTCAACACCCGGCTGGCCAAACTCGACAACGGTGGCTACGACGCCATCGTGCTGGCCGTGGCCGGCCTGGAGCGTCTGGGTCTGGGCGAGCGCATCGTCGCGCGCCTGCAACCGCCGCAGTGGCTGCCAGCCCCGGCGCAGGGCGCGGTGGCGGTGGAGTGCGATGGTGGCAATGCGCGGCTGATGGCGTTGTTCGCCCCGCTTGATGACGCGGCCACGCGTGCCTGCGTGGAAGCCGAGCGGGCGATGAATCGTGCGTTGCACGGCAGCTGCCACGTGCCGGTGGCGGCCATCGCGCAGTGGCAGGGCGATGACCTGCATCTGCAGGGCCTGGTCGGCAGTGCCAGCGACGGCCGTGCGGTGCGCGCCGAGGCTGTGGGCCCAGCCAATGACCCGGAAGGCCTGGGCCAGCGCGTGGCGAAGCTGCTGCTGGATGAGGGCGCCGGCGAGCTGCTGAACGTCTGAGCCACCGCAGGTAGTGCCGGCCGCTGGCCGGCAACCTCGTGGCCCAGTTGAATGCAGTTGCCGGCCAGCGGCCGGCACTACCGGAAGAAGAACGGGCGCCCTGGCGCCCGTTCTGCTTATTTGAACTTGTAGACCACGTTCATCGTGGTCAGCGTATCGGTCTTGCGCTTGTCCTCGGCCACGTCACTGTTGTAACGCGCCTGCCAGCCGGCCTTCAGCGCCAGGTGCTCGTTCATGCTCACCGACACGCCGAAGTCGTTCTGGCCGAAGGTGTTGTACGAACCGGATTCGACCAGCAGGGTGTTGACCAGGTCGGTGTTGTCGGTCAGCGAGTACTTCATGTCGAACAGGCCGCGGCCGATCATGCCGGTGCGGGTGCGGTCGTCCTCGGTGCTGTGGGTGCGGCGCACACCGGGGCCGATCTGCGCGTCGAACGAGAAGCGCTCGGTGTTCCACAGGCGGGTGCCGTAACCCAGACCGAACGAGCTCTGGCGGTCGTAGGTGGCGAAGTCGTCGCGCTCGGTACGCACCGTGGCCGTCAGCTGGCGGTGCTCGCCCAGCTGCAGCGCGCTGCCGGCACTGCCGGTGTAGCGGTTGGCGGTGGTGTTGTTGCGGCGGGTGGTGGTGCCGTCGTCGCGGGTCTCGGTCACCTTGGAGCTGGAACGCAGGCCGGCCAGGTCCATGCTGTGCACCCAGTCGCCGTCGGTGTAGCGCAGGCGCAGGCGGCCGTTGAAGCTCTCGGTGCTGCTGTTGCCGCGTGCCGAGGCGAAGCCGAGCTCGCCGCCACTGCCGCTCCACGGCGAAGACATCGCCGCCAGTTCGGAGGCATCCTGTGCATACGCGAGCGGCGCGCACAGCAGCAGGGGGATCAGCAGGGACACGCGCAGGGACATCGGGGCTTCTCCGAAGCGGTTGACAGCCGGTGATGATACTGGAAGCGTGATGGCGGTCAGAATCGATCCAAGGCGCGCTTCAGCAGACGTTGCTGCGGACGCCTATTCAGGGCAGATCGATACGCAATGCCGGGTCGTTGAAGCGCGAATAGCGCAGGCGCAGCTGGAAATTGCGGCCGTTGCTGCTGCCGCTGCGCACGATCTGCCGTGGCAGGCCCTGGGCGTCCACCCAGTATTCCAGGCGTTCGCCGGGTTGGGCGCCACGCAGCCGGTAGTGACGGGTTTCGACTCCATCCAGCGATTGGCTGCCCAGGTCTTCGGCCTGCAGCTCGGCAGGCAGGGCGTCGGCCGGCAAGGGATTGCGCCACTGCTCCAGCAGGCCCGGCGGGGTGGGAACCTGGCGGATCGCACCGTCGGCCTGCAGGAACATGGTGTCGCCAATGATCGTCTGCGGCCCGCCCGGGGTCTGCACCCGGAAGCGGTCGGGGGCGACGAAGTCCATGGCACTGCGCACCGGCTGCGGCGCGCCCAGCACCTCCAGCTCGGCATGGAAACTGCCCAGGGCCGCAAAGCGTTGGCTGGCGCCCAGTACGGCCTGGGCCGGATCGGCCGCGGGCACGGGGGCTTCGGTCCTGGCCGGCGCCGGTGCGCGATCGCAGGCAGCCAGCAGCAGGCAGGCCAGCAGGGACAGGGCGGGCAACCGGCGCATCGGGCATTCCATGGGGGTGGGGGCGACCACGATAGCCCAAACGTCCCACACAAGACCCGCGACTCGGACATAATCGGGGGTATGGACCGATACGAACGCATCACCGCCCTGCATCGTCTGCTCAAGTCCGCGCGCTATCCGGTGACGGTGGCGACCCTGCAGGACAAGCTCGGTTGTTCCCGTGCCACCGTCTACCGCGACCTGGCCTTCCTGCGCGATGCACTGATGGCACCGATCGAGGGCGACGGCGAGGCCGGCTTCCGCTACCAGGCCGACGAGAGCGACCGCTTCGAACTGCCTGGCCTGTGGCTCAGCTCGGAGGAGCTGCACGCCCTGCTGGCCTCGCAGCACCTGCTGGCGCGTACCGGCGGCGGCGTGCTGTCCTCGGTGCTGGCGCCGCTGCAGCAGCGTATCGAGAGCCTGCTGGCTGCCCAGGCCGGTGTCTCCAACTGGCCGGTGGACCGTGTGCGGGTAATCCCGCACCGCGGCCGCAAGTTCGATGAAGGCAGCTTCCGCAGCGTGGCCTCGGCGGTGCTGGAGCGCCGCCAGCTGGCGTTCGAGTACCGTGCCCGTTCCACCGACGAGCCGACCAAGCGCACCGTCTCGCCGCAGCGCCTGACCCATTACCGCGACAACTGGTACCTGGATGCCTGGGACCATGACCGCGAAGCCCTGCGCAGCTTCGCCGTGGACCGCATCCACAAGGCGCGCGTGGTCGACAGCACTGCCCGTGACGTCGCCGACAGCGAGCTGGACGAGCAGCTGGGTGCCAGCTACGGCATCTTCTCCGGTGCGCCGAAGGGCTGGGCGACCATCCTGTTCAGTGCCAAGGCCGCGCGCTGGGTGGCCGACGAGCATTGGCACTCCAAGCAGCAGGGCCGCTTCCTGGCCGATGGCCGCTATGAACTGAAGGTGCCGTACAGCGTCTCACGCGAACTGCTGATGGACGTGCTGCACTACGGCTCGGATGCCGAAATCGTCGAGCCGGTGATGCTGCGCGAGCAGGCCAAGGCGCTGCTCGAGCTGGCCCTGAGCAACTACGAAAAATCCTGACACTCCCCCCGAGAACTCCTCCGCCCATGAAGAAGACCCTGTTGCTGCCCCTGCTCGCCGCTGCGCTGGCCCTGACCGCCTGCGGCAAGTCCGGCGAGCCCTCGCAGAAGCTGGTGGTGGCCGCCACGGCCGTGCCGCATGCCGAGATCCTTGAGGTGGTCAAGCCGATCCTCAAGCAGGAAGGCGTGGACCTGGACGTGCGCGTGTTCAACGACTACGTGCAGCCCAACGACCAGCTGGTGCAGAAGCAGGTGGACGCCAACTACTTCCAGACCGAGCCGTACCTGGATGCCTACAACCGCGATCGCAAGACCGATCTGGTGAAGGTGATCGGCGTGCATATCGAGCCGTTCGGTGCCTATTCGCGCAAGGTCAAGTCGCTGGCCGAGCTGCGCGACGGTGCCGACGTGGTGATCCCGAACGACCCGAGCAACAACAGCCGCGCGCTGATCCTGCTGCACAAGGCCGGCGTGATCGAGCTGAAGGATCCGGCCAACGCGCTGTCGACCCTGCGTGACATCACCGCCAACCCGAAGAACCTGAAGTTCCGCGAGCTGGACTCGGCGATGCTGCCGCGCGTGCTGGACCAGGTCGACCTGGCCCTGATCAACACCAACTACGCGCTGGATGCGGGCCTCAACCCGACCAAGGATGCACTGGCGATCGAGAGCAAGGACTCGCCGTACGTGAACTTCCTGGTCGCGCGGCCGGACAACAAGGACGACGCCCGCGTGCAGAAGCTGGCCAAGGCCCTGACCAGCCCGCAGGTGAAGGCTTTCATCGAGACCAGGTACAAGGGCGCGGTGCTGCCGGCGTTCTGACCGGCGCTCCGGGCGTTCTGGCCATGCGGTCGTGCCGGCCGCTGGCCGGCAATCTGCAAACGCCGCCAAGGATCATGGGGTTGCCGGCCAGCGGCCGGCACGACCTTCAGTCGACGTGGAAGGCGAGGGTGGCCGCCACGGCCTGCTGCCAGCCTGCATAGAGTTTCTCGCGCCGCGCCACTTCCATCTGTGGCTCGAAGCGCCGGTCCAGGCCCCATTGCGCGGCGATCTGCTCGCGGCTGGACCAGAACCCGACGGCCAGACCGGCCAGGTAGGCCGCGCCCAGCGCGGTGGTCTCGGTCAGCCGCGGCCGCAGCAGAGGCACCCCAAGGATGTCGGCCTGGAAGCCGGCCAGGAAGTCGTTGCCGATCGCACCGCCGTCGGCGCGCAGTTCGGTCAGCGCGATGCCCGCATCGGACTGCATCGCATCAAGCACGTCGCGGGTCTGGTAGGCCATCGCCTCCAGCGCGGCACGCACGAAGTGTGCCTTGCGGGTGCCACGGGTCAGGCCGAACATCGCGCCGCGCACATCGCTGCGCCAGTAGGGCGCGCCCAGGCCGACGAATGCCGGCACCAGATACGCGCCGCCGCTGTCCGGCACCTGCGCGGCCAGTGCCTGGCTGTCGCTGGCACGCTCGATCATGCGCAGGCCGTCACGCAGCCACTGCACCACCGAGCCGGCGATGAAGATCGAGCCTTCGAGTGCATATTCCACGCGCCCGTCCAGGCCCCAGGCAATGGTCGTCAGCAGGCCGTTGCGCGAGCGCACCGCCTGCGTGCCGGTGTGCATCAGCATGAAGCAGCCGGTGCCATAGGTGTTCTTGACCATGCCCGGCTGGAAGCAGGCCTGGCCGAACAGCGCCGCCTGCTGGTCTCCGGCGATGCCGGCGATCGGGATCGGGTGGTCGAAGAAGAACTGCGGCCGGGTGTGCGCATACACCGTGCTGGAATCGCGCACCTGCGGCAGCATCGCGCGGGGTATGTCCAGCAGCGCCAGCAGGTCGTCATCCCAGTCCAGCGTGTGGATGTTGAACAACAGGGTGCGTGCGGCGTTGCTGTAGTCGGTCACATGCGCCTGGCCGCCACTGAGGTTCCACACCAGCCAGCTGTCGATGGTGCCGAACAGCAGCTCGCCACGCTCGGCGCGTTGCTGCGCACCTTCCACGTGGTCGAGGATCCAGCGCACCTTGGTGGCGGAAAAATAGGCGTCGATCAGCAGGCCGGTGCGTTCGCGGACCAGTGCCTCATGCCCGTCGCACTTCAGTCGCTCGCAGATGGCATGGCTCTGCCGCGACTGCCAGACGATGGCATTGTGGATCGGCTGGCCGGTAGCGCGGTCCCAGACCACGGTGGTCTCGCGCTGGTTGGTGATGCCCAGCGCGGCGATATGACGCGGGTCGATCTGTTCGCGGCTGAGCAGTTCGGTCAGCGTGGCATAGACACTGGTGAGGATCTCGCGCGGGTCATGCTCGACCCAGCCGGGTTGCGGGAAGATCTGCGCGAACTCGCGCTGCGCACTGCCGACGATGTCGCCAGCACGGTCGAACAGGATCGCGCGCGAACTGGTGGTGCCCTGGTCGATGGCCAGCACGTAGCGGGGCGTCATGCAGCGTCTCCGGTGGCGATGGGGAAATCCTAATGCATCGATCGCGTCGCGCGCGGCCACCCTGGTAGCTGCCAACCTTGGTTGGCACACGTGGCAACACGGGGGTCAGAGCCCTTTCCCTGGGAAAGGGATCCGCCCCCCCATCCACGCCTGCAGCCGCGCCACCTGCGCCGCATCCAGCCGCAGCCCCAGCTTGCTCCGCCGCCACAGCACGTCCTCGGCATTCAAGGCCCATTCGTGGTCGCGCAGGAAGTCCACTTCGCGGGCATGCAGGCCGCCGCCAAACTCCTCGCCGAGATCGTTCATACCCCGCAGGCCCTGCAGCAGCTCCGCGCTGCGGCTGCCGTAGGCGCCGGCCCAGCGGCGCGCCATCTCTGCGGGCAGCCACGGTGCCAGTGCCTGCAGGCGCGAGCACGCCTGCGTGGCGTCGCCCCAGTCGCTGCCCGGCAGTGGGTGGCCCGTTGCCGTCCATGCCGGTCCCATCTGCGGCAGGGCGGGGCGCAGCAGGTCCAGCGCTTCTTCGGCCAGCACGCGGTACGTGGTCAGCTTGCCGCCCAGCACATGCAGCGCGGGCGCCGGGCTGGACTGCAACTGCAGGCGGTAGTCACGGCTCAGCTTCGCTGCACGCGGATCGGGATCGGCAAGTAGCGGGCGTACCCCTGCGAACTGCCAGACCACGTCCTGCGGGGTGATCGGCTCGCGCAGGTAGTGGTTGGCGGCCTCGCACAGGTAAGCCACCTCCGAAGGCAGCACGCTGCACCGGGCCGGGTCGCCGCGGTAGTCGGTGTCGGTGGTGCCGACCAGCAGGTGGTCGTGGGCGAACGGCAGCAGGAACACCACGCGGCCATCGGGCTGCTGAAGCAGGCAGGCGCTGTCGTCGGGCCAGGGCCGGCGCAGCACGATGTGGCTGCCCTGTACCAGGCGCAGGGCGGGGCCGCCATCGCGCGCCTGCATACGTTCCAGCAGGCCTCCTGCCCAAGGGCCGGCTGCATTGGCAACGGCCTGGGCGATCACCGTTTGCTGCCGGCCGTCTGTGGCTTCCAACGTGGCCTGCCAACGGCCCAGCACAGGGCGCAGTTCAATGCAGCGGCTACGCACATGTACCCGTGCGCCACGCCGGGCGGCGTCCAGCGCATTGAGCAGTACCAGCCGCGCGTCATCGACCTGCGCATCGGCGTAGCTGAAGGCCTGCCGCAGCGCCGGGGAGAGCCAGGGGCCGAGCGGGTCGCGTTGCAGGTCCAGTGCGCGCGAGGCGGGAAAACTCGGGCTGCGCCGGCCGAGATGGTCATACAGCCACAGGCCCGCGCGCAGCATCCAGCGCGGTCGCAGGTGGGGTTCCCATGGCAGTACGAAGCGCAACGGACGGACCAGATGGGGGGCTTGGCGCCGCACCACTTCGCGTTCACCCAGTGCCTTGCGCACCAGTCCGAACTCGCCCTGTTCAAGGTAGCGCAGGCCGCCGTGGATCAGTTTGCTGCTGGCGCTGGAGGTGTGCGCGGCCAGGTCATCCTGCTCGCACAACAGCACCCGCAGGCCGCGGCCGGCCGCATCACGGGTGATGCCGGCGCCGTTGATGCCGCCACCGATCACCAGCAGGTCGACGTCGTCCATCGCGTCTCCGTGTCCTGTGTGTGCGTAGAGTCGACTGTCAGTTGACTGCCTTTTGTAGAGTCGAGCCATGCTCGACTTTTGAAAGAGCAGTCGACTGACAGTCGACTCTACAGAACGCGGGTGACGGAAACGACGACGGGCCCCGCAGGGCCCGTCGCGTTACATCAGTGAAGCCGGTGCTGCCTGGATCAGAAGCGGGCACCGATGCCGAAGCCGACGGTCCACGGATCCATCTTGGCTTCGCCGATCTTCTCGCCGCCGACCTTCACGTCCGGACGCGAACGCATGTAGCGGGCATCGGCACGGGCGAACCAGGTGGAGTTGATGTTCATGTCCACGCCGACGGTGCCGATCACGCCCTTGGCGTCCTTGAGGCGGATGTCGGAGCTGCTGCCGTCGGCCAGCGTTTCATTGCTGAAGCTGGACTGGTAGTAGCCCACGCCCACGAACGGACGGAACACGTTGTCAGCCTGGCCGAAGTGGTACTGGCCGCTCAGCGCGACCGGCTGCTGCTCGACGTTGCCCAGGCGGGCATTGTTCGGGCCCTTCACCTTGTGGTCGAACTTGTCGGCGGCGCCCCACAGTTCAACGGCCCAGTTGTCGTTGATGTAGTAGCTGAAGCTGACGGTCGGCGCCGGGCCACCATCGACCTTCTTGATGCCGTCGATCGGATCATTCTTCGGCTGCAGCAGCGCGACGCCGCCAACCACGGCAAAATGCTTGCCCGAAGCGGTATCGGTGGAGCTGCTGTCCTGGGCGAAAGCGGCCGGCGCGAAGGCGGCGGAGGTCAGCAGGGCGAGACTCAGGATACGGATGGAGCGCATGGGGGTATCTCCTAATGTTTCTTGTTTTGGGCCCCCGGTTGCGGGGCGAGCACACCGTAGTCGCCTCAACATGAATCGAATCCGACGCGCGTTAAAAAATAGTTTTCCTTGTTCAGCGATCAGCGCGAAAAGCCTGTATCCATGGGGTTTCTGGTCGTCAGTGGCATTCATTCAGTTGGAGAAGATGTGAGCGCGGCAACGCTGTGCGTCGGCCTGCAAGCGCAGGTGAACGTGGATTGCAGGGTGCTGCTGCTGGGTTCGATGCCAGGCGTGGCATCCCTCCAGGAGCAGCGTTACTACGCGCATCCGCGCAACCGCTTCTGGCCGCTGATGGCCGATATCTGCGGTTTCGACGCGGCTCTGCCCTATGTGCGACGGCTGCAGGCGTTGAACGCCGCGGGCATCGGTCTGTGGGATGTGATCGGCCGCTGCGAGCGGCGCGGCAGCCTGGATGCCGACATCGTGCGTGGCACGGAAGTGGCCAATGCGCTGCCGGAACTGATCGCCACGCTGCCTGAGCTGAAGCTGATCGGCTGCAATGGTGGTGCCTCGCTGCAGGCATTCCAGCGCTGGGTGCTGCCACGGCTGGAAACCCCACCGAAGCTGGTCGCATTGCCGTCGACCAGCCCTGCCAATGCGGCGTGGTCGTTGCCGCGCCTGCGCCAGGCCTGGCAGCCGGTGGCCGACGCGCGGGCGACATGAAGCGGACATCGTCCGGACAATACGCTACCGACTGGTCGCGGCCGCGGCCCATGGGCAACAGCCTGTCCCGGCTGCGTGCGTACTGAAAACACCTGTAACGGTTGGCGCTGGACCCCGCTGGCCGCACAATAGACGTTTCCCTACACCAGATTGCCGGAGTTATCCCCATGGCCGAAATCAAGGAAGCACTTGTCCCCGATATCGGTGACTACAGCGATATCCCGGTAATCGAGGTGCTTGTCGCCGTCGGCGACACGGTCAAGAAGGACCAGGGCCTGGTGACGCTGGAAAGCGACAAGGCGACCATGGAAGTGCCGTCCTCGGTGGCTGGCGTGGTCAAGGAACTGAAGGTCAAGGTCGGCGACAGCCTGTCCGAAGGCAAGGTCGTGGCCCTGATCGAAGTGGCCGCAAGCGAAGCCGAAGCCGCCAAGCCGGCGGCTGCCGCGCCGGCACCGGCCAAGGCCGCTGCCCCGGCTGCCGCCACCCAGAGCGCACCGGCCCCGGCCGCAGATGCGCCGGCCGCCCCGGCTGCCAGCGGTGGTGCGGTTGAAGCGCTGGTGCCGGATATCGGCGACTACGCCGGCATTCCGGTCATCGAAGTGCTGGTCGCCGTCGGCGACACGGTCAAGAAGGACCAGGGCCTGGTCACGCTGGAAAGCGACAAGGCCACCATGGAAGTGCCGTCGTCGGTGGCCGGCGTGGTCAAGGAGATCAAGGTCAAGGTCGGCGACACTCTGTCGCAGGGCAATGTGGTCGCCATCATCGAGGCCGAGGGCGCTGCCGCGCCGGCGCCGACCAAGGCGGCCGCTGCAGCCGCTCCGGCTGCCGCCGAGACCGCCACCAAGGTCGAGCCGGTCGCTGTGCCGGTGCAGCCGGACAAGCTGGCGGCCCGCGAGATCGCCTCGGCCGGTACCCCGTCCAGCCCGCCGGTGCAGTTCAACGCCGATGGCGTGCTGCCCGCCAAGGTGCCGTATGCCACCCCGGCGGTGCGTGTGTTCGCCCGCGAACTGGGCGTGGACCTGCTGCAGATCAACGGCACCGAGAAGGGGGGCCGCATCACCAAGGGTGACGTGCAGAAGTTCGTCAAGGCCGCACTCAGTGGTGGCGTGCCGGCTGCCGGCGGTGCTGCTGCCGCTGCCGGTGGTGGCCTGAACCTGCTGCCGTGGCCGAAGGTCGACTTCAGCAAGTTCGGCGAGACCGAAGTCCAGCCGCTGTCGCGCATCAAGAAGATCTCGGGTGCGAACCTGGCCCGCAACTGGGCGATGATCCCGCACGTCACCCAGTTCGAGCAGGCTGACATCACCGACCTGGAAGGCCTGCGCGTGGCGCTGAACAAGGAGAACGAGAAGGCCGGCATCAAGCTGACCATGCTCGCCTTCCTGATCAAGGCCAGCGCCGCGGCGCTGAAGAAGTTCCCGGAATTCAACGCCTCGCTCGATGCCAGCGGTGAAAACCTGACCCTGAAGAAGTACTTCCACATCGGCTTCGCCGCCGACACGCCGAACGGCCTGGTCGTGCCGGTGATCCGCGATGTGGACAAGAAGGGCGTGGTGCAGATCGCGCAGGAAACCGGCGAACTGGCCAAGAAGGCGCGCGACGGCAAGCTGGGCCCGGCCGACATGAGCGGCGGCTGCTTCTCGATCAGCTCGCTGGGCGGCATCGGTGGCACCGCGTTCACCCCGATCGTCAATGCACCGGAAGTGGCCATCCTCGGCGTCTCCAAGTCGTCCATCCAGCCGGTCTGGAACGGCAAGGAATTCGCTCCGAAGCTGATGCTGCCGCTGTCGCTGAGCTACGACCACCGCGTCATCGACGGCGCCCTGGCCGCACGCTTCACCACGTACCTGTCGCAGGTACTGGCCGACATGCGCCGCGTGCTGCTGTAAGGCACCGCTTCGCCCCCACCGTGCGGCCGCAGCCCCTGGCGCGGCCGCGTGAACAGATGCAGTGACAGCCCACCGGCCATGCCGGGCGGGCACGAGGAAAACCCACCATGGCCACGATTGAAGTCAAGGTTCCCGACATCGGCGATTACAGCGATGTGCCGGTGATCGAAGTGTTGGTCGCCGTCGGCGACACGGTGAAGAAGGATCAGGGTCTGGTAACCCTGGAGTCGGACAAGGCCACCCTGGAAGTGCCGTCCTCGGCTGCCGGCGTGGTCAAGGAAATCAAGGTCAAGCTGGGCGACACCCTGTCCGAAGGCGCCGTGGTCGTGGTGCTGGACGCTGAAGGCGCCGCCGAAGCCCCGGCCAAGGCCGCTGCGCCGGCTCCGGCTGCGGCCGCTCCGGCCAGCAAGCCGCCGGTGACCCCGTCGCACCGCGCCCCGGCTGAACCGGCTGCGCCGAAGCCGGCGCTGTCCAGCGGCAAGCCGGCCGACATCGAATGCGAAATGGTCGTGCTGGGCTCGGGCCCGGGCGGCTACACCGCCGCCTTCCGCGCTGCCGATGTCGGCCTGGATACGGTGCTGGTCGAGCGCTACGCCAGCCTCGGCGGCGTCTGCCTCAACGTCGGCTGCATTCCGTCCAAGGCGCTGCTGCACGCCGCAGCGGTCATCGACGAAGTGGCCCACGCCGGTGATTTCGGCGTCGAGTTCGGCAAGCCGACCATCACCCTGGACAAGCTGCGCGAGTACAAGGAAAAGGTCGTCAACCAGCTGACCAAGGGCCTGGCCGGCATGGCCAAGCAGCGCAAGGTCCGCAGCGTGCAGGGCGTCGGCAAGTTTGTTTCGGCAAACGAGCTGGAGATCACTGCTGCTGACGGCAGCACCCAGCTGCTGCGCTTCCAGAAGTGCATCATCGCCGCCGGTTCGCAGGCAGTGAAGCTGCCGAACTTCCCGTGGGACGACAAGCGCGTGATGGATTCCACCGACGCGCTGGAGCTGGCCGAAGTGCCGGGCTCGCTGCTGGTCGTCGGCGGCGGCATCATCGGCCTGGAAATGGCCACGGTGTACGGTGCGCTGGGCAGCAAGGTCACCGTGGTCGAGTTCATGGACCAGCTGATGCCGGGCGCCGACAAGGACCTGGTCAAGCCGCTGGCCGACCGCCTGAAGAAGCAGGGCATCGAAGTGCACCTGAAGACCAAGGCCTCGGGCGTCACCGCCGATGCCAAGGGCATCACCGTCACCTTCGACGCCGCCGAGGAAGGCCAGGCGCCTGCGCTGGCGCAGGGCACCTTCGACCGCGTGCTGGTGGCCGTGGGTCGCTCGCCGAACGGCAGGAAGATCGATGCCGAGAAGGCCGGCGTACAGGTCACCGACCGTGGCTTCATCCCGGTTGATCGCCAGATGCGCACCAACGTGCCGCACATCTTTGCCATCGGCGACATCGTCGGCAACCCAATGCTGGCCCACAAGGCCACGCACGAAGGCAAGCTGGCCGCCGAAGTGGCTGCTGGGCACAAGAAGGAATGGGTGGCCCGCGTGATTCCGTCGGTGGCCTATACCAACCCGGAAATCGCCTGGGTTGGCGTGACCGAGACCGAAGCCAAGGCCAAGGGCCTGAAGGTCGGCGTGGCCAAGTTCCCGTGGGCCGCCAGTGGCCGCGCGATCGGCATCGGCCGCACCGAGGGCTTTACCAAGCTGATCTTCGACGAAGAAACCCACCGCATCATCGGCGGTGCGATCGTCGGCGTGCACGCCGGTGACCTGCTGGCCGAGATCGGCCTGGCCATCGAGATGGGTGCGGAAGCCGAAGACATCGGCCACACCATTCATGCCCATCCGACGCTGAGCGAGTCGGTGGCGATGGCCTCGGAAATCTACGACGGCACGATCACCGATCTGTACATGCCGAAGAAGAAGTAAGGCGCCCGCGCCGTTCCGAACGAAAAGCCCCGGCATCTGCTGGGGTTTTTTGTTCCTCCGCTCCGGATTTTTGCGAGCGGTGGGGCCGCTGCGCGGGTGGCAGGCGTTTGGACAAATGTCCCCCGCCGCCCGCCTGCGGCGGTCGCCTCCTCCTTTACTTTGTCCAAACGCCTGCCACCCGCGCAGCGGCTCGGCTTGCGGACGGTCGAGCCGCAGAGCCACTGCAACAGGCGCATGGATGCGTGACACGCGGAGGGAGCGGGGGGCTGGGTGCGAAGTAAAGGAGGAGGTGACGGCCGCAGGCCGGCGCCGGGGGACATTCGCACCCAGCCCCCCGCTCCCTCAAGCGCTCGACCAACCCGCTTCTGCTCTTCTGACAGGAACCCACAAAAAACGCGGCCCCGATGTTCCGGAGGCCGCGCCAGGAGAGAGGGTGCCGTGGAAGGGGCGGGGGATCAGAACACGAAGCTGATACCGGCCACCGGGCCCTTGAATTCCTGCTTCAGGCCGACAGTACCGTCGCTGCCCTTCTTGTCCACGTCCAGCTTGAACCAGTCGTAGCCGGCGAACACGCCGAAGTTCTTGGTGAAGCGGTAATCGACGATGGCATTGGCGCGGCTCAGGTCGCCCTTGTAGTCATCGAAGCTGCCCCAGCGCGTGTTGAGGTACTGGCCCTGCAGCGTGATCATCCAGCGCTCGGACGGAGTGAAGGTCATGCGGGCGCCCACCACGGGTGCCACGCCATCGGCCTTCTCGTCGAGGAACTGGCCTTCGTACACCGTGCCCAGGTCGGCGTAGCCCTTGGTGCTGACCTTGGCGTATTCGCCACCGATCTGCAGGCCGAGGTCGAAGGTGTCGGTATCAACCACCGAGTAGTCATAGACCAGGCTGGCCACCTGGTACTTCAGCTCACCCTTCACGAAGCTGCCGGCCGGCACGTTCTCACCGCCGAAGGAAATGCCCTGGTCGAGGGTCTCGCGGCGGTCCTTGTCGTACTTGAAGTAGTTGAACAGGAGGCGCTGACGGTTGCTGATGCGGAACATGCCGTCGATGCGCGGCTCCCATTCCTTGCCACCCAGCTTGAAGTCCTGGTTCAGGGAGATGTCCTGGCCGGCCACGGTGGTGCTGCCGCGGAGGGTGTTGTCCGAATCGATGTTCATCGCACCCAGACGGATGGCAAAGCGGTCATCGCCTTCGGCGGCGTGGGCCGCATTGGCGAACGAGGCGCCGGCAGCGAGCAGGGAGAGGGCGAGCAGGGTGGGTACGGGGCGCATCGAAGAGTCCTTGCAGTGGTTCATCAGAATGAAGGCCACTGTGCCGGACAGGCCCGTCCACCATGCGTGAACGTATGGTCCATGGCATGTGTACGGTTCAGTGCTGTCGCGACGATGCAAAAAGATGGCCCCGGAGCCGGGCTTCGGGGCCATCGTGGGACCTGCGGGGCGGAGCCGACGAGGATGCTGCAGGCAGGTCGAATGATCGGACCGGCATGTCTGACGAAAGTTCCGCAGCCTGCGACCAAAGTTCAATAGTGCGTCGCAACATGGTGCGGACGTCATTGTCCCCCTGGTGGCACGCAAAAATGTAACCGTTACCGCAACTTGCGGCTTCCAGGGATGAACAGGGAGCGGTTGTCTCGCAAATTGTCCCATTGCTATAATTTGGCGGCTCGATGAGGCCCCCCTGCTGTAGCCGCCTCAGCCCTCCACTTGCAACCACGCGGGACGTCCTGTGCTGAACTCCGTTGATGCGGGTCGGCGACTGATGCTGCGCGCCGCGGTCTACCCGCTGGCCGCAGTGGCTGTCCTGGCCCTGGCCTTCCTGCTGGTAGGTCCGAAATACGCCCTCGGCGCGCTGGCGTCCGGTGTGGCCATTTCGGCCGGTGGCTGGGTGGCGGCACGGATGGCACTGGGCGGTGGGGCACTGGCCGCAGGATCGGCGATGGCTCGCCTGATCATTGCGATCGTGGCCAAGTGGGTCGTGGTTTTCGGCGTCCTGCTGGTGGGGTTCCTGGTCTTCAAGCTGCCTGCATTGGCGCTGTTGGCCGGTATCGCCGTCGGCTTGATGTTCCAGGTCCTGGCGATGGCCAGGCGTTGACAGAATTCAATTAACTGAAGGTTCCGGACACATGGCGGGCGAGGCTCTAACCCCTACCAGCTACATCCAGCATCACCTGCACAACCTGACCGCGCCGGTCGGCAAGGGTGAGGGTATGTTCTGGCATATCCACGTCGATACCTTCCTCACCGCGGTCCTGATGGGCCTGGTGATCGTTGTCGCGTTCTGGCTGGGCACCCGCAAGGCCACCGCCGGCGTGCCGGGCAAGTGGCAGGCCTTCGTTGAAATCTGCCTGGAGTTCGTCGACCGCCAGGCCAAGGACACCTACCACGGCAAGAGCAAGCTGGTCACGCCGATCGCCATCACCATCTTCTTCTGGATTCTGCTGATGAATCTGCTGAAGATGATCCCGGCCGATTTCATCGCCAAGCCGCTGGAATGGGCGGGCGTGCACTACTGGAAGCCGGTCCCGACCGCTGACGTCAACGCCACCCTGGGCATGGCCATCAGCGTGTTCTTCCTGATGCTGTTCTTCGCGCTCAAGTCCAAGGGCCTGGGCGGCTTCATCAAGGAATTCCTGACGGCCCCGTTCGGCAAGTGGATGATGCCGTTCAACCTGATCCTCAACATCGTCGAGTGGCTGAGCAAGCCGATCTCGCTGGCGATGCGACTGTTCGGCAACATGTTCGGCGGCGAAATCGTGTTCCTGCTGATCTGGGTGCTGGGTGGTGCCGGTTTCTTCGGTGCCATTGCCGGTGGTGTGTTCGGCCTCGGCTGGATGCTGTTCCACCTGCTGGTGATCCCGCTGCAGGCCTTCATCTTCATGATGCTGTCGATCGTGTACCTGAGCCTGTCGGAAGACGCTCACTGAGTTTCAAGCTTCAACGCGTTTCAACCTTCATCCGTTTCATCACCCTTAGCAACTTAAGTTCCTGGAGATAACCATGTACTTCGCCGTCCTGACCAACTTCGCGCAGATTCAGAGCTCCACCGCCCTTGCCGTCGGCATCATGATCGGCCTGGCCGCGCTGGGCGCCGGTCTGGGTCTGGCCATCATGGCTGGTAAGTTCCTGGAGTCGGCCGCCCGCCAGCCGGAACTGATCCCGGTCCTGCAGGTCCGCATGTTCATCACCGCCGGCCTGATCGACGCCGCGTTCATCATCTCGGTCGCCGTTGGCCTGCTGCTGGCCTTCGCCAACCCGCTGTCGGCTGCCTTCGCTGGCGCCGTCACCAAGGCTCTGGCCGGCTGATACAGCGGTTTGAGACGACCGGGTGCTGATGCACCCGGTTTCGGATGAAGGCCGGATGTGCCGCTACGGCGGCGCGTCCACCCCGAAACCAGCGATCGAGCTAACCATGAATATCAATTTCACCCTTCTTGCGCAGGCGCTGGCCTTCGCTGGTCTGATCTGGATCATCGCGACCAAGATCTGGCCGCCGCTGATGAACGCGATCGAAGAGCGCCAGCAGAAGATTGCTGAAGGCCTCGCTGCTGCCGACCGCAGCCAGAAAGATCTGGCCCAGGCGCAGGAGAAGGTCAACGAAGCGCTGAAGGAAGCACGCACCAAGGCCAACGAGATCATCGATCAGGCCCACGCGCGTGCCAACCAGATCGTTGATGCTGCCCGTAACGAAGCGATCACCGAAGCCACCCGTCAGAAGGAACTGGCCCAGGCTGAAATCGACGCCGCCGCCAACCGTGCCCGTGAAGATCTGCGCAAGCAGGTGTCCGCGCTGGCCGTGACCGGTGCCGAAAAGCTGCTCAAGCGCGAAATCGACGCCAACGCCCACAAGGCGCTGCTCGACGAGCTGGCCTCGGAGATCTAAGGATGAGCCAGGCCCTCACGCTTGCCCGCCCGTACGCCCGCGCCGCGTTCGCGACCGCGCGCGACGAAGGCGCGTTCGCGCCGTGGTCGGACGCCCTGGCGTTCTCCGCCCACGTCGCCGCCGACCCGCGCGTGGCGGCCCTGCTCGCCAACCCGGAGCTGGGTCGTGACGACGCCGTCGCCCTGCTGGCGCCGGTGTCCCACGGCGAGACCTACTCGCGCTTCCTGGCCATCCTGGCCGAATCGCATCGTCTGCCGCTGCTGCCGGAGATTTCCGGCATGTTCGACGCCCTGCGCGCCGAAGCCGAGCACGTGGTCAAGGCCACCGTCACCTCGGCCGCCGAACTGTCGGCCGGTGAGCTGGACGCGATCAAGGTCGCGCTGCGCAAGCGCTTCAACCGCGAGGTCGACGTGACCACCGCGGTCGATGCCTCGCTGATCGGCGGCGCCGTGATCGACGCCGGCGACGTGGTCATCGATGGTTCGCTGAAGGGCAAGCTGGCCCGTCTGCAGACCGCGCTCGCTAACTGAATTCATTTAACGTCCGGCCCCGCTGCCGGCACTAGGACTTGACGATGGCAACCACGCTCAACCCCTCCGAAATCAGCGAACTGATCAAGAACCGCATCGAGAAGGTCAAGCTGGCCGCGGAATCGCGCAACGAAGGCACCGTGACCAGCGTGTCCGACGGCATCGTGCGCATCTTCGGTCTGGCCGACGTGATGCAGGGCGAAATGATCGAACTGCCGAACAACACCTTCGCCCTGGCCCTGAACCTGGAGCGCGACTCGGTCGGCGCCGTGGTGCTGGGTGACTACGAG
The DNA here is from genome assembly GCF_030913325.1 of Stenotrophomonas sp. a6. NCBI lineage: Bacteria > Pseudomonadati > Pseudomonadota > Gammaproteobacteria > Lysobacterales > Lysobacteraceae > Stenotrophomonas > Stenotrophomonas sp. a6. The sequence goes on along the minus strand of NZ_CP133161.1, from coordinate 3,869,524 downwards.
CACCTGCGCGAAGGCGACGTCGCCAAGACCACCGGCCGCATCCTGGAAGTGCCGGTCGGTCCGGAACTGCTGGGCCGCGTCGTGAACGCGCTGGGCGAGCCGATCGACGGCAAGGGCCCGCTGGGCACCGACCTGACCGCTCCGGTGGAGCGTGTTGCGCCGGGCGTGATCTGGCGCAAGTCGGTCGACCAGCCGGTGCAGACCGGCTACAAGTCGGTCGACTCGATGATCCCGATCGGCCGTGGCCAGCGCGAGCTGATCATCGGTGACCGCCAGACCGGCAAGACCGCGATGGCGATCGATGCCGTGATCAACCAGAAGGGCACCGGCATCAAGTGCGTGTACGTTGCGATCGGCCAGAAGGCTTCGACCATCGCCAACATCGTGCGCAAGCTGGAAGAGAACGGCGCGCTGGCCCACACCATCGTGGTGGCCGCGACCGCTTCCGAATCGGCTGCCATGCAGTACATCAGCGCCTACTCGGGCTGCACCATGGGTGAGTACTTCATGGACCGCGGCGAAGACGCGCTGATCGTGTACGACGATCTGTCCAAGCAGGCTGTCGCCTACCGCCAGATCTCGCTGCTGCTGAAGCGCCCGCCGGGCCGTGAAGCCTACCCGGGTGACGTGTTCTACCTGCACTCCCGTCTGCTCGAGCGCGCTGCCCGCGTGTCCGAGGAATACGTCGAGAAGTTCACCGAAGGCAAGGTCACCGGCAAGACCGGTTCGCTGACCGCGCTGCCGATCATCGAAACCCAGGCCGGCGACGTGTCCGCCTTCGTTCCGACCAACGTGATCTCGATCACCGACGGCCAGATCTTCCTGGAAACCGACCTGTTCAACGCCGGCATCCGCCCGGCCGTGAACGCCGGTATCTCGGTGTCGCGCGTCGGTGGCTCGGCCCAGACCAAGATCATCAAGAAGCTGTCCGGCGGCATCCGTATCTCGCTGGCCCAGTACCGCGAGCTGGCTGCGTTCGCGCAGTTCGCCTCGGACCTGGACGAAGCGACCCGCAAGCAGCTGGAGCGTGGCCAGCGCGTCACCGAGCTGATGAAGCAGAAGCAGTACGCGCCGATGTCGATCGCCAACCAGGCACTGTCGATCTACGCCGTCAACGAGGGTTACCTCGACGACGTGCCGGTCAACAAGCTGCTGGCGTTCGAAGAAGGCCTGCACGCCCACTTCGCCAACACCCAGGGCGAGCTGGTCAGCAAGGTCAACGCCACCGGCGGTTGGGACAACGACATCGAAGGTGCCTTCAAGAAGGGCATCGCCGAGTTCAAGACCACCGGCAGCTGGTAATCGCGGTCCTGTAGAGCGGAGCCGCTGGCTCCGCTGGACCAGATGACAAACGGTTGAACAACGCGGGGCAGCAGCCCCGCGCCACGGGAAACAAGAGATGGCAAGCGGACGCGAAATCAAAACCAAGATCAAGAGCGTGCAGAACACCCGCAAGGTGACGCGCGCCCTGGAAATGGTCTCGGCCTCCAAGATCCGCAAGGCGCAGGATCGGATGAAGACCTCGCGTCCGTACGCGCAGGCGATGAAGCAGGTGATCGGTCACCTGGCCCAGGCCAGCACCGACTACCAGCATCCGTTCCTGGTCGAGCGTGAGCAGGTCAAGCGGGTCGGCTTCATCGTGATCTCCTCCGATCGCGGCCTGGCCGGCGGCCTGAACAACAACTTGTTCCGCAAGATGCTGGGCGAAGCCAAGGCATGGCAGGACAAGGGTGCGGAAGTGGACCTGGTGACCATCGGCCAGAAGGCTTCGACCTTCTTCCGCCGCGTGAAGGTCAACATGGTCGGCAGCGTGACCCACATCGGCGACGTGCCGAAGCTGGAATCGCTGATCGGTGTGATCAAGGTCATGCTCGACGCCTTCACCGAAGGCAAGATCGACCGCGTGTACCTGGTCTACAACCGCTTCGTGAACACCATGGTGCAGAAGGCCAGCTTCGATCAGCTGCTGCCGCTGCCGCCGGCTGAGAAGCAGGTCGCTCACCACGACTGGGATTACCTGTACGAACCCGATGCCGCGACCGTGCTCGAGCACGTGATGACGCGTTACATCGAGTCGCTGGTGTACCAGGCACTGCTGGAAAACGTCGCCTCCGAGCATGCGGCACGCATGGTTGCGATGAAGGCGGCGAGCGACAACGCCAACAAGCTGATCGGCACCCTGCAGCTCGTCTACAACAAGGCGCGCCAGGCAGCGATCACCCAGGAAATCTCCGAAATCGTCGGCGGCGCGGCAGCAGTCTGACCGCGTTCGTTCAAAGCACACATTAGAGGATGCAGCAATGAGTCAGGGCAAGATCGTTCAGATCATCGGCGCGGTCGTCGACGTCGAATTCCCGCGTGAATCGGTGCCGAAGGTGTACGACGCACTGAAGGTGGAAAACACCGAGATCACCCTCGAAGTCCAGCAGCAGCTGGGCGACGGCGTGGTGCGTACCATCGCCCTCGGTTCCACCGACGGCCTGAAGCGCAACCTGGTTGCCGTCAACACCGGCCGTGGCATCTCGGTGCCGGTCGGCGCCGGCACCCTGGGCCGCATCATGGACGTGCTCGGTCGTCCGATCGACGAAGCCGGCCCGGTGGCCGCCAGCGACAGCTGGGAAATCCACCGTGCGGCCCCGTCGTACGAAGACCAGTCCCCGGCCACCGAACTGCTGGAAACCGGCATCAAGGTCATCGACCTGATGTGCCCGTTCGCCAAGGGCGGCAAGGTCGGCCTGTTCGGCGGCGCCGGCGTCGGCAAGACCGTCAACATGATGGAGCTGATCAACAACATCGCCAAGGCGCACAGCGGTCTGTCCGTGTTCGCCGGCGTGGGTGAGCGTACCCGTGAGGGCAACGACTTCTACCACGAAATGAAGGACTCCAACGTCCTCGACAAGGTGGCGATGGTGTACGGCCAGATGAACGAGCCGCCGGGCAACCGTCTGCGCGTCGCCCTGACCGGCCTGACCATGGCCGAGTACTTCCGCGACGAGAAGGACGAAAACGGCAAGGGCAAGGACGTCCTGCTGTTCGTCGACAACATCTACCGCTACACCCTGGCCGGTACCGAAGTGTCGGCACTGCTGGGCCGCATGCCGTCCGCCGTGGGTTACCAGCCGACCCTGGCCGAGGAAATGGGCGTCCTGCAGGAGCGCATCACCTCGACCAAGAACGGTTCGATCACCTCGATCCAGGCCGTCTACGTTCCCGCGGACGACCTGACCGACCCGTCGCCGGCGACCACCTTCGCCCACCTGGACTCGACCGTCACCCTGTCGCGTTCGATCGCCTCGCTGGGTATCTACCCGGCCGTCGATCCGCTGGACTCCACCAGCCGCCAGATGGACCCGCTGGTCATCGGCCATGAGCACTACGACACCGCCCAGCGCGTCCAGCAGACCCTGCAGAAGTACAAGGAACTGAAGGACATCATCGCGATCCTGGGCATGGACGAACTGTCCGAAGAGGACAAGCAGGCCGTGTCGCGCGCCCGTAAGATCGAGCGCTTCTTCAGCCAGCCGTTCCACGTGGCTGAAGTGTTCACCGGTTCGCCGGGCAAGTACGTGCCGCTGAAGGACACCATCCGTGGCTTCAAGGCCATCGTCGATGGCGAGTACGACCACCTGCCGGAACAGGCGTTCTACATGGTCGGCGGCATCGAAGAAGCGGTCGAGAAGGCCAAGAAGATGGCCGAGAAGGCCTGATCCGGGGCGGGTGGGAGCGATCCTGCCCGACCTGACGCCGGCGCCGGGCAACCGCCCGCGCCGGTGGACTCCCACGGTGGCATTGCGCCGCCGCGAACAGCGAAGAGATTTGCATGAGCACGATCCGTTGCGACATCGTCAGCGCCGAGCAGGAAATCTTCCGTGGCGAAGCGACCCTGGTCGTGGCCACCGGTGAGCTGGGCGAACTGGGCATCGCGCCCAAGCACGCGCCGCTGATCACCCGCCTGAAGCCGGGCAAGGTGGTGGTGACCACGCCGAATGGCGAGCAGCTGGATTTCGCCATTTCCGGCGGCATCCTGGAAGTGCAGCCGCAGGTGGTGACCGTGCTGGCCGACACCGCGATCCGCGCGCAGGACATCGACGAAGCCTCGGTCCGCAAGGCCAAGGAAGAAGCCGAGCGCATCCTGGCCAACCGCGGTGAAGCCATGGAAGTGGCCGAAGCCCAGCAGAAGCTGGCGGAAGCCGTCGTCCAGCTGCAGGCCCTGGAACGCCTGCGCAAGACCCTCAAGCACTGAGGTTCCGCGCTGCATCCACGAAAACGCCGGCCCTGCGCCGGCGTTTTTGTTCGGGTGGCTGGGTAGAGCCGACCGGGTAGATTCGACTGGGTAGAGTCGACTGTTAGTCGACTGCTCTACGTTCAGGCCGCGAAAATCCCGCGCTGCGCGCGTTAGTCGACTAACAGTCGACTCTACCAGTCCCGGTCCCCAGTCCCGATCCCCGATCCCGATCCCGATCCTGGTGCCGTCTCAGCGATACACCACGTACCGCATCAGCAGGAACGACACACACGCCAGGCCGCCTTCCACCAGCGGTTTGGCCAGCCAGGTGTACTGCAGGCCCAGCGCATGGTCCACCAGGCTCACCAGCAATGTGCTCGCCACGGTGAGCAGCAGCCATAGACTGAAAAAGCGTGCAAATCGCTTCCATCCCAGCTTGCGGGTGCCGGCCTCGGCAAAGGTGTAGCGGCCGTTGAGCCAGAAGCCCAGCAGCATGCCGGCCAGGCGCCCGGCGATGTTGGCCGGCGCCACGGGCATGCCCAGTGCGGTGGTGACCACGAACACGAGCCAGTCGAGCAGCAGCTGCACGAGCCCGATGACGAGGTAGGCGCTTCCCTGGCGGACGAGGCTCATCGGCATGGCGAAGGGAGGAGGGATGCCCATGTTAACGGCGCACGCTCTAGAATCACCGGCAACGAACCACGGACCGCCGTTCCCATGACCCAACCCCTGCACGTCATCATCCTCGCTGCCGGCGCAGGCAAGCGCATGAAGTCGGTGCTGCCGAAGGTGCTGCAGCCGATCGCGGGCCAGCCGATGCTGGCGCACGTGATCGACGCGGCCCGTGAGCTCCAGCCGGCGGCGATCCACGTGGTCCATGGCCACGGCGGCGAGGCGGTGCGCCAGTACTTCGCCGGCCAACCCGACCTGCAATGGGCCGAGCAGGCACAGCAGCTCGGCACCGGCCACGCGGTAGCGCAGGCGATGCCCCAGGTTCCCGACCTGGCGCAGGTGCTGGTCCTGTACGGCGACGTGCCGCTGATCCGTGCGCAGACCCTGCGCGACCTGCTCGCACAGCCGGGCCGGCTGGCGGTACTGGTGGCCGATGTCGATGACCCGACCGGATATGGCCGCGTGCTGCGCGATGCCGAGGGCAAGGTTGGCGCGATCATCGAGCAGAAGGACGCCACCGATGACCAGCTGCGCGTGCGCACGATCAATACCGGCATCATCGCGGCCGAATCGACTGCGCTGCGCCGTTGGCTGTCGCAGCTTTCCAACAGCAATGCACAGGGCGAGTACTACCTCACCGATGTCTTTGCGTTTGCCGCCCATGAATACACGCCGGCCGAAATGGCGCTGGTGGCCGACGCGCAGGAGGCCGAAGGGGCAAACGACCCCTGGCAGCTCTCGCAGCTGGAGCGCGCCTGGCAGCGTCGTGCGGTACGGGCCCTGTGCGCACAGGGGGCGCGCGTGCGCGATCCGGCCCGGCTCGACATCCGCGGCACTGTCACCGTGGGCAGCGACGTGCTGGTCGACGTCGATGTCGTGCTCGAGGGCAACGTGGTGCTCGGCGACGGCGTCACCGTCGGTCCGTTCAACCGTTTGAAGGACGTCAACCTTGGGCCGGGCACCGAAGTGCGTGCGCACTGCGACCTGGAGGGCGTGGTTACCGAGGGCGCCGCGCAGATCGGCCCGTTCGCGCGCCTGCGACCGGGCACCGTGCTGGCCGATGGCGTGCACGTCGGCAACTTCGTCGAGACCAAGAAGGTCACGCTGGGTGTCGGTAGCAAGGCCAATCACCTCACCTACCTGGGCGATGCGGTGATCGGCAGCAAGGTGAACATCGGCGCTGGCACCATCACCTGCAACTACGATGGCGTGAACAAGTCGACCACCACCATCGGCGACAACGCGTTCATCGGCTCCAACAGTTCGCTGGTGGCACCGGTGACCATTGGCGACGGCGCGACCATTGCCGCCGGTTCGGTCATCACCCGCAACGCGCCGGACGGCAAGCTGACACTGGCGCGTGTCCGACAGGAAACCATCGATGGCTGGAAGCGCCCGCTCAAGAAGTCCTGAGCCCCGCATTCCCCGCGCCGATGAACTCGGTGTGCTGCCCGGCATCGAGCAGCGCGCCGGCGAGGTGTTGAGGGGCCATGAGGCCTATCCGGTGTTCGCCGGGCATGGCCTGGACCTGCCGACACTACAGGATGGCCTTGAACGCGGGCAGCTGTGGGTGGTGGATGCGGCAGACGGTGGCATCGCCGGCTATCTGCTTGCCGGCGAACTGGCAGGTGAGTTCCACGTGCTGCAGATGGATGTGGATCCTGCACACGCGCGGCAAGGTCATGGGCGCACGTTGTTGCGCCATGCATTGGTACAGGCCCGGGCGGCGGGCTATCGCTCGGCCGTGCTGACCACGTTGTCCGACGTGCCGTGGAATGCGGCCTTCTATGCCAGTGAAGGGTTCGTCGCCGTACCGGAGGCGGAGTGGGGTGCAGGGCTGCAGGCGGTGATGGCCGAAGAGGCCGCGCTGGGGTTTCCGATGCATCTACGCGTGGCGATGCGGCAGGCCTGGTAGGTGCCGACCTCGGTCGGCAAATCCACGCATCGCGTGGATCTACCCGATCGGTCCGCTCAACCCACCGGCAGCAGGATCGACACGCACAACCCGCCATCGCCGCGGTTCTGCAGTGACACCCGTCCGCCGTGGGCCTCCACGATCTCCCGCGTCAGCGCCAGCCCCAGCCCGGTGCCATTGCGCTTGGTCGAATAGAACGGCATCAGTGCGTTCTGCAGCACCTGCTCGTTCATGCCCTTGCCGCGGTCAAGCACGTCCAGGCGCAGCCACTGCGGCAGCCGGGTCAGCTGTACCTGCACATCGTCGTTGGGCGGCTCGGCTTCAGCGCAGGCTTCGTGCGCATTCTTCAGCAGGTTCAACAACGCCTGCCCGAACTGCGCGATGTCGATGCGGCTGCTCAGCTCCTCGTCCGGCTCACGTTCCATGCCGAACGGGATCTGCTGGCGCAGGCTGGACAGGAACGGCGCCCAGTGCACGGTCTGCAGCTGCGGCTGTGGCAGCTTGGCAAAGCGCGCATAGCCACGGATGAAGCCTTCCAGGTGGCGTGCGCGGTCCTCGATGGTGGTGAAGATCTCGGGCAGCCGGTCAAAGCGCTCACGCTGCACCAGCACGCCGCCGGAATGGGCGAGCGAAGCAATCGGCGCCAGTGAGTTGTTGAGCTCGTGGCTGATCACCCGGATCACCTTCTTCCAGGTCTGCACTTCCTGGCGGCGCAGCTCGGCGGTCAACAGGCGCACCAGCAGCAGGTCGTGCGGACGACCGTTGAGCTGGAAGGCACGCCGCGAGAGGTGATAGACCTGCTCGTCATCCTCATCGCCGTCCTCCCCCTCGGCGTGCACCGCGAACAGGCTGTCACCGCCACGGGCGATGGCATCGCGCAGTTCCACCGGCACCTGTTCCAGCACGTCTTCCAGGCGCTGGCCTTCCAGCTTCCAACCGCCGTGCAGCAGCTTGCGCGCGGCCAGGTTGGAGAACACCACGCGGGCGATGCCATCACCGCCGGAGGCGATCAACAGCATCGCAACCGGCGTGTTCTGCACCATGGTGTCCAGCAGCAGCTCACGTTGCACCAGGCCCTGCCGCTGCTCACGCAGTACATCACCCAGTTCCCGGTGTGCCTGCACCAGGTCGCCGAGCTCGTCATTGCCGGGCCAGTGCACGCCGAAGTTGTATTCGCCGTCGCGATAACTGCTGGTGGTGCCCGCCAGGGCACGCATCAGCGAGCGTACCGGCGCCGTGGCACGGCGCAGGGTCCACCACATCAGCGACAGCAGGATCAGCGCCGATACCGTGGTCACCACCCAACCATGGTCCATCCAGTAGGCCAGCAGCCACGGCAGTGCCGCAGCCAGTGCCAGCACCGGCAGCAGGCGCAGGAACAGGCGGAAAGTGAACGAGCGCCGCTTCATTCGCGTGGAATACCGTGGCGGTCCATGCGCCGGTACAGCGCCTGGCGGCTCAGGCCGAGCTCGGCGGCGGCCTGGGCGATGACGCCATGGTTGCGCGCCAGCACATCCTCGATGCGTGCGCGGTCGGGATCATTGCCTGCGCTGGGTGCCGGTCGTGGTGCGGCGGCTGCGCGCGGCAGGTTGAGATCGGCCACTTCGATGCGGTTGCCGGTGGCCAGCAGTTCGGCACGCTGGATCACGTTGCGCAGCTCGCGCACGTTGCCTGGCCAGGGGTGCCGCTGCAGTGCTGCGGTGGCGGCGCTGGACAGCGGCTTGCCAGCGGTCAGGAATCGCTCGGCCAGCGGCACGATGTCGCCCGGGCGGTCGGCCAGCGGCGGCAGCACCAGTTCCACCGTGTTGAGGCGGTAATAGAGATCTTCGCGGAAGGTACCCTCGCGGATCATCGCCGGCAGGTCGGCATTGGTCGCGCTGACCACGCGGACCTTGACCTGGCGCTCGCGGTTGGAACCCAGGCGCTCGAAGCGGCCGGTTTCCAGCACGCGCAGCAGCTTCATCTGCCCGCCGAGCGACAGGTTGCCGATCTCATCCAGGAACAGGGTGCCACCATCGGCGGCCTCGAACTTGCCTTCGCGCGCCTTGTTGGCGCCGGTATACGCACCGGCCTCGGCACCGAACAGTTCGGCTTCGATCAGTTCCGAGGGCAACGCGCCACAGTTGACCGCCACGAACGGGCCCTTGGCCACCAGCGAATTGGCCTGGATGATCTGCGCGATCTTCTCCTTGCCGGCACCGTTCGCGCCGGTGATCAGTACCGGCAGTTCCGAGCGTGCGACCTGGCAGGCGAGGGCGATGACGCGCTCGCTGGCGGGGTCGGCGAAGACCGCGCCGCACAGGTCGTACTTCTCTTCCAGCGCGTTGCGCTGGTGCAGTTCACGGCTGCGGCGCCGGTCCAGTTCGCGGCGTGCCTCGGACAGTTCCAGCAGGTTGTTGACCGTGGTCATCAGCTTGCGGTCGTCCCAGGGCTTGGCCAGGTAGTCGGCCGCACCGGCCTTGACCAGGTCCACTGCACTGCTCAGGTGGGTCCAGGCGGTAAGCAGGATCACCGGCAGGTCCGGATGGCGCGCACGGATCTGCGCGAACAACGCTTCGCCCTCCTCACCGGAGGTGGTGTCCTCGCTGAAGTTCATGTCCTGGATCACCAGATCGACCGGCTGCGACTCGAGCAGGGCCAGCCCATCGGCGGGCGTGTGCGCCTGCAGGGTGTCGATGTCGTGCAGGGAGAACAGCACGTCCAGCGCAGTACCCACGCTGGCGTTGTCGTCGATGATCAGGATCGCAGGCATTAAGCGGTTCTGCAGAAAGGGATGGGCGGCGCCGATGGAGCCGTTCGTGTCCACGCACCGGGAGAGCCCGGCGCCACCCATCAAGCATAGCCAAACCTGTGGCCGTGCAGGAGCGGATGATGCTCAGCGCCCGGGTGGGGCTGGCGGAGGTGGTGGCGCGGGTGGTGGCGGGACCTCCAATGCCTGTCGCCACGCAGCGGCGTTGACCGCCACCGTCAGTTCGCGCTTGTCGCGGCGCAGCAACAGATAGGCGCTGGCCGCGTGGGAATGGCGCAGTGCCTCGGCCAGATGTTCAACCCGGCGCACCGCCGTGTCGTCCACGCGGAGGATGCGATCGCCACTGCGCACGCCGAAGCGCACTTCCGGGCTGGCGGCCTCCACATGCACCTGGCCTTCGGTCGAGCGCAGCGACAGCCGCGCTCCATCGCGGCGCCATTCCAGCGTCTGTGCGCTGCCACCACCGGCCAGCGCCGGCAGGGGCAGGAGCAGCATCAGGCACATCGCGCAGGCACGCATCTCACGCGCCCCGCGTGGCGACCGCAGGCGGTACCGCCGCCGCACGCCGTGCCGGACCGAACACCGCAATCTGGCCCAGTATCCACAGCAGCAGCGCACCCAGCGGCAGGTAGTACAGCGGCATGCGCGGCAGCTCGTACAGGTTCATCAGGGCCAGGTTGATCGCGTACGCCGCCAGCATGCCCAGCACGATGCCCAGCGAGGCCAGCAGGAAGTTCTCGGTCTGGAAGTAGCGCAGGATCTGCCCGCGGGTGGCGCCCAGCGCACGGCGGATGCCGATCTGCTTGCTGCGCTGCTGCACCCAGAAGCTGGCCAGGCCGATGATGCCCAGCGCAGTGACCACCAGCAGCGAGATGCTGACGGTGATCAGCAGGCCGACCATCGCGCGGTCGTTCTTGAAGAAGTCCTTGCGCTGGTCTTCATAGGTCAGCTTGTCGCGCATCAGGCGGTTGGGGTCGTTGCGCTCCAGCGCGGCGGCACCGGCATCGAGTACCTCCTGGCGGCGTTCCGGCGAAGTACGCAACACGTAGGTACCACCCTTGTCGAAGCTGACCCGGATCGGCAGCAGCATCGAGTTGGTCCAGTTGTCATTCCAGCCATTGGGCGTGCTGAGCGTGTCGACGATGCCGACCACATGCAGCGACTGCTTGCCCATGTAGTAGGTCTTGCCCAGGGCGCTGCCGTTGGGCTCCATCTTGGCGGCGGTGGCCTGGGTGAGGATGACCGGGATGGCCTTTTCCTTGGCGCCACCCTTGCTGACGTCTTCGAAGTTCTGGTACTCGTCGGGCAGGAAATCGCGGCCGGCGATCAGATTGATGCCCATCGTGGCCAGCCCGTTCTCGGACAGGGTGTACATCGAAGCGTTGGTGGTCGGCCGTTCCTGGTCGATCACCCGCGAGATGCTGCTGCTGGAGGATCCGTTGCGGAAGGGAACCTGGTTGATGATGGTGACGTTGCTGACGCCGGGAATCGCGCGCAGCGATGCCAGGTCCTCGCGGGTGCGGGACATGGCGTCGGTCTGCTTGCCGATGCCACTGACGCGCAGCATCACCAGTTCGCTCTCGGCGATACCGCTGGGCATGCTGATTTTCTCCACGCGCTGGCTGACCAGGAACAGCGCGTTGCAGACGATGGCGCAGGTCAGTGCGACTTCCAGCACGATCAGGGCGGCAGCGGTCTTGTGCCGGCGCAGCGTGCTGAGGATGGGGCGGATGTCCATGGGAGTCCTCGTTCGGGTGCTTACTGCGACTTGAGCTGGATGGCCGGGGTGACCTGCATCGCGCGCCAGGCGGGCAGGAATCCGGCGGCGAGGCTGGCGAACAGGGTCAGGCCCAGCGCGAGCAGCAGCATGTTGCCGTCCAGGTGGGCCAGCTTTGCGTATTCCACCGGCTGCTGGCGCACCGCGAACAGGCCAAGCAGGGCCAGGCCGATACCCAGCACGCCACCGACCACGCCCACCGCGCCGGCTTCCACCAGGCACTGCAGGAAGATCTGGCCACGGCTGGCACCGAGTGCACGGCGCACGCCGATCTCACCACTGCGGCGCAGGAACTTGGCCAGCAGCAGGCCTACCGTGTTGACCAGGCAGACACCGAGGAAGCCCAGCGCCAGCCACAGCTGCAGGCGCACGTCGCTGGGCACGGCACCATTGAAGTCCAGCCATTCCATCACGGTGCGCAGGCGCACGTTCGGTGGGTGCTTGAAGCGGCCGGCCTCGCGCTGCTGGGTCGAATAGTTCTCCAGGTAGCGGCGGTAGTCGCCGGCCTTGGCCGGGTCCATTTCCACCCAGTACTGCAGCCACGCGCACGGTGCATTGAGCGAGTAGCTGTTGCCGTCGGGGTTTTCGCCGAAGCAGTTCATGTTGCCGTTGTTGCCGAGCTTCAGGTCCAACGAGGTGGAGATCGGCAGCAGCAGGTCTTCGTTCTTGCCGTAGCTGCCGGTGGTCAGGTCGTAGAAGTGCGGCTCCGGGCTCCATTCCTTCATCACGCCGACGATGCGGTAACTCTGGCCTTCCATGCGCAGGTCGCGGCCCACGCTGTTGGCGCCCTGGTACAGCTTGTCGTTGAGCGCCTTGGAGATGACCACCACGCGTGCGCGGCCTTCATCGTCCTCGCGCGTCCAGGGGCGGCCGTACTGCATGGGCACCTCGAACATCGGGAAGAAATCGGCCGAGGTCCAGCGGGTGTCGATGCTGAAGGGCTTGAGCGTGCTGTTGTCCGGTTCGATGGTGCCGCCGCCGCCGCTCATCAGCGCCTGGCGTTCACCCTTGGCTTCGCGCAGCAGCGCTTCACCGTCGAAGCGGGTCAGCTGGGTTTCCGGTTCCTCGCCGGCGACATAGGCGCCGGTCGCGGCATCGAGCTGCACGTAGAACAGGCGGTCACTCTTGCCCGGAATCGGGTCGCCGGACAGCACGTGGAATACGGTCAACGTGGTCATCGAGGCACCGATGCCGAGCGCGATGGCGATCACCATCAGCGCGGTCAGGACCTTGTTGCGGCGGAAACTGCGCGCCGCCAATCGGGCATAGTAGGCGAACATGGTCGGGCCCTCACTCGTTGACGGCGACGATGTGGCGCAACGGCGTGGCCAGCACCGGCTCGCGCACCAGGTCGGTCACCTGGCCATCGACGATGTGCACGTTGCGCTGCGCACGCGCGGCCAGTTCCGGGTCGTGGGTGACCATCACGATGGTGGTGCCGGCGGCGTTGATCTCCTCCAGCAGCTCCATCACGCCCCGGGCCATCTGCGTATCCAGATTGCCGGTCGGTTCGTCGGCCAGCAGCAGGCGCGGGCTGCCGGCCAGCGCACGCGCGATGGCCGCGCGCTGCTGCTGGCCACCCGACAGTTCATTCGGATAGTGCTTCATGCGCGAGCCCAGGCCGACCTGGGTCAGTGCCCTCTCGATGCGTTCGCGGCGCTCGTTGGCGCTCATCCCGCGATAGCGCAGCGGAACGTCGACGTTGTCGAACAGGTTCAGGTCGGGGATCAGGTTGAAGCCCTGGAAGATGAAGCCGATCTTCTGGTTGCGCAGGCGGCTGCGGGCGTCGTCGCCCAGCGTGCTCACGTCCTGGCCGTCCAGCATGTAGGTGCCGCTGGTGAAGGTTTCCAGCAGGCCGGCGATGTTGAGGAAGGTGGTCTTGCCGGAGCCGGACGGGCCGGTGACCGCGACGAACTCACCTTCCTTGACCTGCAGTTCCAGCGAGCGCAGTGCGTGGGTTTCCACCTGTTCGGTGCGGAAGACCTTGGCGACCGAACGCATTTCGAGCATGTACATGGGGTGTCCTCTCTCCAGGATTCAGGTATTAGGTATCAGGTATCAGTTGACGGAGACGCGTTCGGCGTCCTTGAACAGGTCGCTGCCGGAGACCACGATGCGGTCGCCCGGCTGCACACCCGACTTGATTTCCACTTCGCCCAGGCTGCTGACGCCCAGTTCCACCGGACGGCGCACGGCGGTGCGGCCATCCATCACGTAGGCCATGCCGTTGCCCTGTTCGACGAACGGGCCACGCTCGACCTTCAGCACGTTCTTGCGGGTATCGAGCAGCACGCGCACCGACATCCGTTGGCTCTGGCGCAGGCCTTCCGGCTGCGCGCTGGCAAAGCGCACGCGCGCGTTGACCTCACCGTTGACCACTTCCGGCGACACCGCGCTGATCTCGCCCGGGAAGGGCTGGCCGTTGCCACCGGTCAGCTGTGCGGGCATGCCGATCGCCAGGTCGCGGGCGAAGCTCTCCGGCACCTTGATCTCGACTTCGAACTTGGACAGGTCGACCACGCCCAGCACCGGGGCATTGGCGGCCAGGTTGGTGGACTGTACCGCCTGCACCTGGCCGACCTGGCCATCGAACGGGGCACGCAGCGTCAGCGCATCGACCTGGCGCTGTACTTCGGCCACCACCGCCTTCTGGCGATCGGCCAGCAGGCGCTTGTTGCGGGCATCCAGGTCCGCGCCCTGGCTCTGCAGGCGGGCATCGGTGGTGGCGTTGGCCAGGGTGATGTCGGCCTTCTTCAGCGAGTCCTTGGCCTTGGCCAGGTCGATCTGCGGCACCGCCCCGCCGTCGTAGCCGCGCTGGTAGCGCTGCAGGTCGCGGTCGGCGGCCTGCCGTTCGATGGTGGCCTGGTCGGTTTCCTTGCGCGACTTGGCGCGGGCCAGTGTGGCGTCCAGCGCGGCACGGCTGGCCTCGGCCTCCAGGCCGGCCAGGGTGGCCTGTTCCTGGGCCAGCTTGCTGCGCAGTTCGGGGCTGTCGATGACCGCCAGCTCCTGCCCCTTCTTCACCACGTCACCGGCGACCACCTTCAGGTCCACGGTGCCCGCAGAGATGGCATACAGGACCGGGCTGTTGGCGGCGATCACGCGGCCGTCGGCGGCGATGTCACGGACCAGGTCGCCCCGCTTCACTTCGGCGATGCGCACGCGGCTGCTGTCGAAGGAACGGCTGGCGTTGGACCAGGCGTGCACGGCCCAGCCGATGCCGGCGAGCAGGGCGATCGTGCCCAGCGCCGGCCAACGGTAACGGAGCCAGTTGGCGCGCGGAGCGCTGGCCGGAGTGGAGGAAACGATCTGGTCCTGGGCGGAAGTGTCGCGGATCATCGGGTGCGTGCCTGACGGTGGTAGCCAGTACCAAGCACGTAGCGTGCCAACTTTAATTCCTTATGGGTCAATGAGTTGGGGCGTGATGTGAAGTGTCCGGGTGTCCGCGGACACCTTTCCGGACACTTTCATTAAGCGGACAGGAGGGGGAGCGCGGGCACGCAGGCTAGAATGCGACGATCGTCTTCAAGGAAACGCGTGACATGTGTGGAATCGTGGGTGCGATCGCTGATCGCGACGTAGTGCCGGTGCTGATCGAAGGCCTGAAGCGGCTGGAGTACCGTGGTTACGATTCCTCCGGCATCGCGGTGATCGACCAGGGTGAGCGCCGCGATGTACGTCGCGTGCGTCGTACCGGTCGTGTGTCGGAAATGGCCACGGCGGCCGAGGCCGAGGGCTTCAACGCGGTGCTGGGCATCGGCCACACCCGCTGGGCCACCCATGGGGGCGTCACCGAGGCCAACGCGCATCCGCACATCAGCCATGGCGTGGCGCTGGTGCACAACGGCATCATCGAGAACCACGAAGAGCAGCGCGAGAAGCTGCGTGCGCTGGGCTACACCTTCGAGTCGCAGACCGACACCGAAGTCATCGCACACCTGATCCACCATCACCTGAAGAGTGGTGACGACCTGCTGGTGGCGCTGCAGCATACGGTGAAGGAGCTGACCGGTGCCTACGCACTGGCCGTGGTCAGCCGCGCCGAGCCGGAACGCTTCGTCTGCGCGCGGATGGGCTGCCCGCTGCTGATCGGCCTGGGCGAGGGCGAGAACTTCGTTGCTTCCGACGTCTCGGCGGTGATCTCGGCCACCCGCAAGGTGATTTTCCTGGAAGAGGGCGATACCGCCGAGATCCGTCGCGATGGCGTGCGCATCTTCGACGAGCACGACCGGCCGATCGAGCGCGACGTGCATCTGTCCGATGTGTCGCTGGCATCGCTGGAGCTGGGCCCGTACCGCCACTTCATGCAGAAGGAGATCCACGAGCAGCCGCGCGCGCTGGGCGACACCATCGAGGCGGCGATCGACGCCGGTGGTTTCCCGGCCGGGCTGTTCGGCAAGAACGCCGAAGCGGTGCTGTCGGGCATCGAGGGTGTGCAGATCATCGCCTGCGGCACCAGCTACTACGCCGGCCTGACCGCGCGCTACTGGATCGAAGCCATCGCCGGCCTTCCGTGCAGCGTGGAGATCGCCAGCGAGTACCGCTATCGCGCGGCCTACGCGAACCCGAAGCATCTGATCGTCACCATCTCCCAGTCCGGCGAAACGCTGGATACGATGGAAGCGCTGAAGTACGCCAAGTCGCTCGGCCACAAGCACACGCTGTCGATCTGCAACGTGCCGGAAAGTGCGATTCCGCGCGCCAGCGAACTGGTGTGCTACACCCGTGCCGGTGCCGAGATCGGCGTGGCCTCGACCAAGGCCTTCACCACCCAGCTGGCGGCACTGTTCCAGCTGACCGTGGTGCTGGGCAAGCTGCACGGCCGCATCGACGCGGCGCAGGAAGCGGACTACCTCGAGCAGCTGCGCTTCCTGCCGGGCAGCGTGCAGCACGCATTGAACATGGAGCCGCAGATCGCTGCCTGGGCCGAGCGTTTCGCACGCAAGAGCAGCGCGCTGTTCCTGGGCCGTGGCCTGCATTACCCGATCGCGCTGGAAGGCGCGCTCAAGCTCAAGGAAATCTCCTACATCCACGCCGAGGCCTACCCGGCAGGCGAGCTGAAGCATGGCCCGCTGGCGCTGGTGGACGAGGACATGCCGGTGGTGGTGATCGCGCCGAACGACAGCCTGCTGGAGAAGGTGAAGTCGAACATGCAGGAAGTGCGCGCGCGTGGCGGTGAACTGTTCGTGTTCGCCGACCAGGACAGCAACTTCAACGAGTCCGAAGGCGTGCACGTGATCCGTACGCCGCGTCATGCCGGCGTGCTCAGCCCGATCGTGCACACCATTCCGGTGCAGTTGCTGGCCTACCACACCGCGCTGGCGCGCGGCACCGACGTGGATAAGCCGCGCAACCTGGCCAAGAGCGTGACGGTGGAGTAACACCCGTCAGCTCGGTTGGAGGTTGCAAGCGAAGGGGGCCGTGTGGGCCCCCTTTCGTTTGTGCCGGTGGCAGCGGCAAGTGGGACAGTCACAGGGTGTTCTGTCCACCGTCGGCAGCAGGCAATCAATCTTTAACGCGTGGCATCGCGTGTATTCAGCGGCGGTTTCAGCCGCGGTGCCATTCTCTGGATCGTCGGTTGGTTCCCACGACGAACTGTCCCATCGATGCCGGTAGTGACCGATGGTCGCAGTCGTAGAATCGATTTGACCGAGGTCCGGGTTGAGCGGTTGAACCCACCTCGTTCGCGTTGCAGCACGTCGTCTGCCGATCCATTCCAAGCGGCAGCCGGGTGCGCCAGACGTGCGCTGAAAGGTCTGTTCCCGGGGAGGGGGCGTATCGGAAGAGCACACTTTTTGACTTCAGTGACCTGCACCAGGAAACAAGAATGAACGTCCGCGAACTCCTGCAATCCAAGAAAGAAGCTGTCATCACCATCGATGCCGAAGACACCATTGGTGCCGCCGCCCACAAGATGAGCGCGAACAGGATCGCTGCACTGGTGGTGATGAAGGACGATGCCCCGGTCGGCATCATTTCCGAGAAGGACATCGTGCGTACCCTGGCCGACGACGGCCCGCAGGCCGGCCGCCGGGTGATTTCCAGCCTGCCGTCCACCGGCCTGGAGGGCATCGCCCCGGAGGCCACCCTGAAGCAGGCCATGTCGTTGATGACGTACTCGCGGCGCCGTCATCTGATGGTCACCGAAGGCACTCGTCTGGTCGGCATCCTCAGCCTGGGCGACATCGTGAAGAACCTGCTGGGCGAGCTGGAGCTGGAAAAGGCCGTGCTGCAGGACATCTACATGGCCGCCCACTGAGGGCTGCAGAGCTGGAAGCAGAGAAGCCGGGCATTGCCCGGCTTCTTCGTTCACGGCATCGGTGAAATCAGAAAGTGACCTTCACCGAGTCGGCGCTGTAGTTGGCTGGGCCGTGGTAGACCACTTCGATGTTGTTGCCATCCGGGTCGAGCACGAACGCGCCGTAGTAGCCCGGGTGGTAAGGGCGTTCACCGGGCGCGCCGTTGTCGGTGCCGCCGGCGGCGATCGCGGCGGTATGGAAGGCATCGACGGTGGCGCTGTCGCGGGCCTGGAAGGCCAGATGGTGGCGGCCGGTCAGCTGGCCGGTAGCGGCCGTGCTGCTGGCGCTGGAAATGAACAGCTCATCGGCCCAGAAGTAGTCATCGCCTTCACCGGCGATCGGGATGCCGATCGTATCGAACACCGCCTGGTAGAAGCGGCGGCTGGCCGCCAGGTCGTGCACTACCAGCTGGATGTGGTCGATCAGGCGGCCACGGTGCAGTTCCATCGTTTCCATACCAACCTCGCAGAAAAAGGGGACGGAGGGGATTAAGTCGCTTCCAGCCCAATAATGCCAGAAACGACTTAATCCCCTCCGTCCCCTTTTCGGGTCAGACGTTGGCGATGATCTCGACCCAGTAGCCGTCCGGGTCCTTGATGAAAGCCAGGTTCTTCATGCGGCCGTCGGTCAGGCGCTTCTGGAAGGTCACGCCCAGATCCTCGAAGCGCTGGCAGGCGGCCTCGATGTCCGGCACCGACACGCAGATGTGGCCGAAGCCGCGCGGGTCGCTGTTGCCGTCGTGGTAGACCGCGCCGTCCTGGGTTTCGGTGCCGTGGTTGTGGGTCAGTTCCAGCACGCCCGGCAGCCCGGCCATCCACAGGCGGCGGGCGTTGTCATCTTCCGGCACCGTGACGCCAGCGGGCACGTAGGCCAGGAAGTACAGGCTGAACTGGGCCTCGGGGAAGTCGCGCTTGTCGATCAGCTGGTAGCCGAGCACGCGGGTGTAGAAGTCCAGCGAAGTGGCAATGTCCTTCACGCGCAGCATGGTGTGGTTGAACACGAAGCCGGTGGTTTCGGCCGGGGCCTGGGCGGCGACGCCGGGAACATCGCGCAGGGCGGGAATGGTCATGGGGGAGGTCCTTCAGACAGGGCCGTTGCCGGCCGGATGGCGCCATTCTACCGGCCAGCACCTGACGGCACTGCGACGTACAATGGCCGGATCGCACCGTTCCGTCCTGACAACGATTGCCCGCCATGTCGCAGCGTGAATGGGTGGCTGCCGCCATCCGCAAGATCGAAGCTGATTTCAACCGTTCCGCCGATACCCACCTGATCCCGCTGGCGCTGCCAGGGTTCGAGGGCATCGACCTGTACCTGAAGGATGAGTCGAGCCATCCCACCGGCAGCCTGAAGCACCGGCTGGCGCGCTCGCTGTTCCTGTATGCGCTGGCCAATGGCTGGTTGCGTGAAGGGCGTCCGGTGATCGAGGCCTCCAGCGGCTCGACCGCCGTGTCCGAAGCCTATTTCGCGCGGCTGCTCGGCCTGCCGTTCATTGCGGTGATCCCGGCCTCCACCTCGCCTGAAAAGATCGCCGCGATCGAGTTCCACGGCGGCCGTTGCCACCTGGTCGAACGTGCCTGCGACCTCAACTGTGATTCGGAAAAGCTGGCCCGTGAAACCGGTGGCCACTTCATGGACCAGTTCACCTATGCCGAGCGCGCCACCGACTGGCGTGCCAACAACAACATCGCCGAGTCCATCTTCAAGCAGATGGCCGAGGAGCCCAGCCCGGTTCCGGAATGGATCGTGTGCAGCCCCGGTACCGGCGGTACCGCAGCGACGCTGGGCCGCTATGTCAGCTATCGCCGGCATGACACCCGCATCCTCTGTGCGGACCCGGAAGTGTCGGTGTTCTTCGATGGCTACAAAGCCGCCGTGGCCGGTGAGCAGGACTGGCGCGGCCTGACCTGCAGCGGTGGCTCGCGCGTGGAAGGCATCGGCCGGCCGCGGGTAGAGGCGAGCTTCATCCCGACCAGTGTCGATGCGATGGTGAAGGTGCCCGATGCGCTGAGCCTGGCCGCGATGCGCCATGTCAGCCGCCAGCTGGGCCGCCGTGTCGGTGGCTCCACCGGCACCAACTTCATCGGTGTGCTGCAGGCGGCGCAGTGGATGCGCGAGGCGGGCCACCAGGGCAGCATCGTCAGCATCCTGTGCGACAGCGGCGAGCGCTACGCGCAGAGCTACTACGACCCGTCGTGGTATGCGCGCCAGGGCATCGATGTCGACGGCGCCGATGCGCAACTGGCGGCGGCGGTGGCCGGGCAGGGACTGCCCGAATTGCCGTGGTGCAGCCTGGAAGCGTTGTAACGCGGCAACGCACGGCCGGCTGTGCGTCGGCTGGGTAGAGTCGACTGTTAGTCGACTGCTCCGGGTTCAGGTCACGAAAATCCCGCGCTGCGCGCGAAAGTCGACTAACAGTCGACTCTACCCGGTCGCCGGGGCGGCTCAATATCCCGCTGCAGTGAACGCGTCCAGCACCGCGTCGCGCAGTGCATCGGGCAAGGCCTCGATGTCCATCGCGCGATCATCCAGATGCAGGCTCGGGTCCAGGATGCTCGCTCGGCCCTGGGCCAGCGCCTGCAGCCACAGCAGCACGCAGATCGCGAACTCGCGCTCATGGCCCAGCCGCAGCTGGCTGGCGCCGCGTTCGATCACCTCGAACGGGTACCACTCCTGCGCATCGTTGAACGTGCCGCCCTGCTGCAGCACTGCCTGCAACTGCTGCAGATGGCGCGGGGCGTCATCGCCGGCATCGCACAATGCGGCGATCCAGGTCAGTTCGGCCGGGCTGGCGGACAATGCCAGTGACCGGGCCGGTGAGGCGGATGCAACTGCAGCCAGACCTTCCATGTAGGGCCTCATTCGGTGCGTACCGCTGCGGACTCCCCCGCAGCCAGAGCTTCGGTGCGCGACCGTAAGGCCGACGTGAATGCCGGGCCGTGCCCCCTTGTCAGCCCCGCCTGCCAGCGCCATATCCTGCATGCTGCCCGCCTGCCGGGCCCGTACCCTGGAGATCTGCCGTGACCGTTGCCAACCCCCTGCTCGATTTTTCCGGCCTGCCGCGCTTCGAGGCCATCCGCCCCGAGCACGTGGCGCCGGCGCTGGACGTGCTGCTGGCCGAGGCCGAAGCCGCCGTCAGCGCCGCCGAGCAGCTGCAGCCGGTCACCTGGCAGACCTTCGTTGCCCCGCTGGATGACGCCACCGAGCGCCTGTGGCGCGCCTGGGGTCTGGTCGGCCACCTGCAGGGCGTGGTCAACACCCCGGAACTGCGTGAGGCCTACAACAGCAACCTGCCGCGGGTGACCCGCTTCGCCAGCGCGCTGGGCCAGAACCTGGCGTTGTACCGCCAGTACCAGACGCTGGCCGCCAGTGCCGAGGCGGCGCGCTTCGACGCGGCCCAGCGCAAGGTGCTGGACAACACCCTGCGCGATTTCCGCCTCGGTGGTGCCGAGCTGGCGCCGGAGGCGCAGCAGCGCTTCGCGGCGATCAAGGAGGAACTGTCGGCGCTGTCGGCGAAGTTCTCGCAGAACGTGCTCGACGCTACCGATGCCTGGTCGCTGATCATCGAGGACGAAGCGCGGCTGAAGGGCCTGCCGGAAGACGTGAAGGCCGCCGCGCATGCCGCAGCACAGAAGGACGGCAAGGCCGGCTGGAAACTGACCCTGCAGATGCCGTGCTACCTGCCGGTGCAGACCTGGGGTGAGGACCGCGACCTGCGCGAGATCCTGTACCGCGCCAGCGCACAGCGTGCGTCCGAATTCGGCGATGAGTCCCTGGACAACAGCGGCAACATCGATCGGATCCTCGCCCTGCGCGCTGAACTGGCCGCGCTGCTCGGCTTCGATTCGTATGGCGATTATTCGGTAGCGACCAAGATGGCGCAGGACCCGGCCGAAGTGCTGGGTTTCCTGCGTGACCTGGCCGCGCGCGCCAAGCCGTTCGCGGCCAGGGACCGGGCCGACCTGGAGCAGTTCGCACGCGAGCAGCTGGGCATCGACAGCCTGGAGGCCTGGGACCTGGCGTTCGCCGCCGACCGCCTGAAGCAGGCCCGTTACAGCTATTCCGAACAGGAAGTGAAGCAGTACTTCACCGAACCGAAGGTGCTTGGCGGCCTGTTCTCGGTGATCGAGCAGCTGTACGGCCTGCGCGTGCAGGAGGACAGCGCACCGGTGTGGCATGACGACGTGCGCTTCTTCCGTCTGGTCGATGCGCAGGGCGCGCTGGTCGGCCAGTTCTATCTGGACCTGTATGCGCGCGAGGGCAAGCGTGGTGGCGCGTGGATGGACGATTGCCGCAACCGTCGCGTGCGCGCGGACGGCAGCGTACAGACGCCGCTGGTCTACCTGGTGTGCAACTTCGGCCGCGGTGCCAACGGCAAGCCGGCGACCTTCAGCCACAACGAAGTGACCACGCTGTTCCATGAGATGGGCCATGGCCTGCACCAGCTGCTGACCCGCATCGGTGAGCTGGGCGTGGCCGGCATCAATGGCGTGGAATGGGATGCAGTGGAACTGCCCAGCCAGTTCATGGAGAACTTCTGCTGGGAGTGGGAGCACCTGCAGGCCATGACCGCGCACGTGGACACGGGCGAACCGCTGCCGCGCGGGCTGTACGAGCGCATGCTGGCCGCGCGCAACTTCCACAGCGGCATGGCCACGGTGCGCCAGCTTGAGTTCGGCCTGTTCGACATGCTGTTGCACAGTCAGTTCGAACCGGCGCAGGACAGCGTGTTGGCGCTGCTCGATCGCGTGCGTGCGGAGGTGGCGGTGAACCATCCGCCGGCCTGGAACCGCTTCCCGCACCAGTTCAGCCACATCTTCGCGGGCGGTTACGCCGCCGGCTACTACAGCTACAAGTGGGCCGAAGTGCTCAGTGCCGACGCCTATGCGGCGTTCGAGGAAGCGCCGCAGGCACTGGCCGAGACCGGTGCACGCTTCCGCGATGAGATCCTGTCGCGCGGTGGCAGCCGCCCGGCGGCGGAGAACTTCAAGGCCTTCCGTGGGCGCGCGCCGCAGATCGACGCGCTGCTGCGCCACTCGGGCATGGCGTAAACCGTTGTGGTGGGTGCCAACCCTGGTTGGCACTTCACCGCCATCCACGCATGGCGTGGGTCTACCGGAATGCCGGCCAGCGGCCGGCACCACCGAAGACAGGTCATTCGGCGTAGATCATCTGCCGGGTCATGCCGCCGTCGACGATGAAGTCCTGGCCGGTGCTGAAACCGGACAGCGACGACAGCAGGTACACCGCCAGTGCACCGATATCTTCAGGGCGGCCGACCCGGCCGACCGGATGCTGTGCGTGGTCGATGGCCGAGTACTCTGGTTCATGGCGCCGTGAGGGTGCCTGCCACGCAGTGGTACCGACCCAGCCGGGGCTGATGCTGTTCACCCGCACCGCCGGGCCGGCGCTGATCGCCAGCGCATGGGTGAAGGCCACCAGGCCACCCTTGGCCGCCGTATAGGCCTCGCTGTGCGCTTCGGATTGCCAGGCGCGGGTGGAGGCGATGTTGATGATCGCGCCCGCAGCACTGGCCGTCAGCGCTGGCAGCGCGTGCTTGCTGCACAGGAACGCGCCGTGCAGCGAGGACAGGCGGCGCTGCCACTCGTCCCAGTCCATGTCCTGCAGCAGCGTGCCGTGCGGGCCGGCGATCCCCGCGTTGTTGACCAACCCGTCGATGCGGCCGAAACGCTGCAGGGCCACGGCGATGAAGTCGCGCACGCTGGCCTCATCGGTGATGTCCAGGCGCTGGAACGCGGCGTCATCACCGCGCTGCCATTCGTCCAGGCAGGCCTGGCCGGCCTCCCTATCGAGGTCGCCGATCAGCACGCGTCCACCGGCACCGAGAACGGCCTGGGCAATACCGCGACCGATGCCGTTGGCGCCGCCGGTGACCAGCACCACCTTGCCCGACAGTGGCGCGGCCGGCCATGCGGCAATCGGCGGCACCGTGCTCACGTCAGGTCTTCGCCGCGCAGGCGACGATGCCAGCCATCCACGCCGATGCGGTCCAGGGTCTGGATGTTGCGCTCGACAATCACGTCCGGGTCCGGATACACATCCACCGCACGCGCCACGCTGTCTTCGCGCAGCAGGTGCAGGGTGGGGAAGGGCGCGCGGTTGGTGTAGTTGCTGGCGTCGTCGGCGGCCACGCCCTCGAACTGGTAATCCGGATGGAAGCTGGCCACCTGCAGGATCCCCTGCAGGTCCAGTGCCTCGATCGCCGCATCGGCATTGTCGAGGAAGTCGTTGTAGTCGAGGAAATCGGTCAGCACCTGCGGGTGCACGATCAGCGTCGTGTCGATCTGCTCGGCCGGCGTGTCGCGCAGCAGCACCAGCTCCTCGGCCAGCTGTTCAACCAGCGCTTCTGTCGTGGTCGCATCGCTGAGCACGATGCGGACCTGGTCCTTCACGTATACCGCCTTGGCGAACGGGCACAGGTTCAGGCCGATGACGATGCGCTCCAGCCACAGGCGGGTGGCGGCGATCGGGTCATCGGTGGGCAGGTCGGAATCGGTCATGGCGGGCACGTCGGCTGGCGGGGCCGACATTGTAGGCGCGTCGCTGGCAACGCGCCGTCGTACCTGCGGCTGGCAGCGCCGGGGGATTCCCGGCAGGTGGCTCAGTCGCGGAAATTGTTGAACTGCAGCGGCAGCTCGAACTTGCCGGCCTTGAGCACGGCGATGGCGTCCTGCAGGTCATCGCGCTTCTTGCCCTGCACGCGCAGCTTGTCGCCGTTGATCTGGCTTTCCACCTTCAGCTTGGCGTCCTTCAGGGCCGCCGCGATCTTCTTGGCGATCTTCTGCTCGATGCCCTGCTTGACGGTGATCTTCTGCCGGGCCTGGGCCAGGTTGGTCTCGATGTCGCCGAACTCCAGGCTGAGCACGTCGATGCCGCGCGCGGCCAGGCGAGCACGCAGGATGTCGTTCATCTGCTTGAGCTGGAATTCGGTCGGCGCGAACTGATTGATGACATCGCCGTCGCGCTCGAACTTTGCGTCCACGCCCTTGAAGTCGAAGCGGGTGGCCAGTTCGCGGTTGGCCTGGTCGATGGCGTTGGTCAGCTCGTGGGTGTCGACTTCGGACACGACGTCGAAGGAAGGCATGGGCGATGCTCCGCAGGTTTCAGTGGCGATCATTCTATCGTGCCGGCCCGCGTGCCCGCTTTCTGTGGAGCCCGGCCCATGCTCGGCGGCCGCCCTACAATCCGGTGCGGTCGGCGATAATGGGCCATGAACGTGCAACGCTCCCCTTCGCGTGCGGTGGCCTGGATGGTCGCTGCGGTCGCCTGTTTCTCGCTGATGGACGCTGGCATGAAGCAGCTGTCGGCCAGCTATCCGACCCTGGAAGTGACTTTCCTGCGTGGTGCGGCCTCGTTGCCGTTCGTGCTGGTGTGGGTGCTGGTCAGTGCCGGCCCACGTTCGCTGGTGCCGCGGCGCTGGGGCCTGCACCTGCTGCGTGGCGCGTTGGGCATGGCGATGATCGGCTGCTTCGTGTTCGCCCTGCGCGACCTGCCGCTGTCCACCGCCTACACCATCTACTTCGTTGCCCCGCTGCTGATCGCCGCGCTGTCGGTGCCGTTGCTGGGCGAGCGGGTCGGGCCGCGGCGCTGGGTCGCCATCGGCATTGGCCTGGTGGGCGTGCTGGTGGTGCTGCGGCCGGGCGTGGATGGCTTCATTTCGGTGCCCGGCCTGATGGTGCTGGCGGCGGCAACGGCCTATGCCGTGGCGGCGATCACGGTCAGCCTGCTGACCCGCACCGATACCTCGCAGTCGATGGTGGTCTGGTTCCTGGTGATCATGGCCATCGGCGCCGGCCTGCTCGCCATTCCCGGCTGGGTACCGCTGCAGCTGGCACACGCGCCTTTGATTGCCGGCATGGGCCTGGCCGGGGCGCTGGGCCAGATTGCCCTGACCAAGGCCTTCCAGCTGGGCGAGGCCTCGATGATCGCGCCGCTGGAGTACAGCGGCCTGGTCTGGGTGATCGGCTGGGATCTGGCCTTCTGGGGCCAGCTGCCGGACGGCTATACCTGGGTGGGAGCGGCGATCATCGTCGCCTCGGGGCTGTACCTGCTGCATCGCGAGCGGGTAAACCGGCAGGAACCGCCGAAGCCGCTGGATCATCCCTGAGCCCGGGGGTAGTGCCGGCCGCTGGCCGGCAACCCCTTGCGCCGGAGGGACCGCTGCAGGTGCCGGCCAGCGGCCGGCACTACCGGGGACAGTTTCTTAGAACCAAAAGGAATAACATTCTGGGCCATGGCGCGGGCGCGCGACCGCCTGCGCTGGTAGGCTGCACGCCCCCTTCCGTCACCCAGCCGGTGAGCCACGCCCGTGATCGAGTTCCAGCGCCTGCACAAATCCTATGCCGTTGCCGGCCGCGAAGTCAGCGCGCTGCAACCGTTGGACCTGACCATCGAGGCCGGTGAGGTTTTCGGCATCATCGGCCATTCCGGCGCCGGCAAGTCGACACTTATCCGCATGATCAACCGCCTGGAAGAACCCAGTGGTGGCCGGCTGCTGATCGGCGGTGAGGATGTCACCGCGCTGGACGCGGACGGCCTGCGCGCGCTGCGCCGGCGCATCGGCATGATCTTCCAGCACTTCAACCTGCTGTCCTCGCGCACGGTGGCCGGCAATGTCGCCTTCCCACTGGAACTGGCCGGCACGCCGAAGACGGAGATCGACGCGCGCGTGGCCGAGCTGCTGCAGACTGTGGGCCTCGAAGCGCATGCGCAGAAGTATCCGGCGCAGCTGTCCGGTGGCCAGAAACAGCGCGTCGGCATCGCCCGCGCGCTGGCGACCCGTCCGCAGATCCTGCTGTGCGACGAGGCCACCAGTGCGCTCGACCCGCAGACCACCGCTTCGGTGCTGTCGCTGCTGTCGAAGATCAATCGCGAGCTGGGCCTGACCATCGTGCTGATCACCCACGAGATGGACGTGATCCGCCGTGTCTGCGACCGCGTTGCGGTGCTCGATGCCGGCCAGATGGTCGAAACCGGTCCGGTCACCCGGGTGTTCCTGCACCCGCAGCACCCGACCACGCGCCGTTTCGTCAGCGAATCGGAGCATGTGGACGAGGGCACGCTGCACCGCGATTTCGATGCCGTCGGTGGCCGCATCGTGCGCCTGACCTTCCTCGGTGGCGACACCTACGAACCCCTGCTCGGCCGCGTCGCGCGCGAGACCGGGGTCGACTACAACATCCTGTCCGGCCGCATCGACCGGATCAAGGACACCCCGTATGGCCAGCTGGTGGTCGCCCTGGTGGGCGGCGACCAGTCCGCCGCGCAGGCCGCGTTCGTGGCCGCCGGCGTGCATGTTGAGGAGCTGCGTCGATGATCATCGCTACTGCCGGCGGATTCTTCCGCCACCTGGACGCGGGCAAGTGGGCCGACATCGGCCAGGCCACCATCGACACCCTGCTGATGCTGCTCGGTTCGCTGCCGCTGACCCTGGCCATCGGCCTGCCGCTGGGCGTGCTGCTGTACCTGTTCGGTGCACCGCAGATGAAGCGCCGTCCGTTCGCCTATGGCGTGCTGGCGCTGGTGGTGAACCTGCTGCGCTCGGTGCCTTTCATCATCCTGATGATCGTGCTGATCCCGGTCACCCTGTTCCTGATGGGGACGTCGCTGGGTGTACGCGGTGCGATCGTGCCGCTGGTCATCGGTGCCGCGCCGTTCTACGCGCGCCTGGTCGAGACCGCACTGCGCGAAGTGGACCGTGGCGTGATCGAAGCGACCCAGGCGATGGGAGCCACCACCTGGCAGCTGGTCACCCGCGTGCTGCTGCCGGAAGCGCGCCCGGGCCTGATCGCTGGCGCAACGGTCACCACCGTCGCGCTGATCGGCTTCACCGCGATGGGCGGTGCGATCGGCTCCGGTGGCCTTGGCGACCTGGCCTTCCGCGACGGCTACCAGCGCTCGCACACCGACGTGGCGCTGGTCACCGTGGTCCTGCTGCTGATCCTGGTGCAGCTGCTGCAGATGCTTGGCGACCGCCTGGTCGCGCATTACAGCCGCAGATAACAGAATGCCGGGCGGCGCCCGGCATCTCGTTCGGGTAGTGCCGGCCGCTGGCCGGCAATCCCACGTGCGGTCAACGCACGTTCGGTACTTCGTAACCCAGCTTCCCGACCTGCTCCGGGTGCTGCGGCACGCGCTTGAGCTTGTCGGTGTTCACCCCGTACTCGTCCCGCAGGCGTTCGGCCAGCTCCTTGTACAGGGCTTTGTCCATGTCCGGCGTACGCGAGAAGATCCAGGCCATCTCGCGGCCCGGGTAACCGATCAGTGCCCACGAGTAATCCGGTGCCACTTCCAGCACCCGCGAATGGGTAGGCACGACGCGGTAGAACCAGGTGCGCCAACCGTGGTTGCCGCTGTCCGGGTCGACGCTGGCGCGGGCACGCACTTCCTGCAGCGGTTCGCCGAAGCCATCACGGTAGCGGTAGGTGATGCCGACCTTGTGCTCGTCGCGCAGTTCGTAGTCGTTGACGCTGGCCACATGGCCACGTTCGATGAAGTTCGGCACGCGGCCGATCACGTACCAGGTGCCCATGAAGCGCTTCAGGTCGATCGGCGCATCCGGGTCGGTCGCGCGCGGGGTGCTGGCGCGGGGCGATGGCGGCTCACTGGCGGCCACGGCGGGGCCCGCCAGGGACAGGGCCAACAGCATGGCGCAGAGCGGGCGGATCGAAGTCATGCGGGAGCGGGCTCAGAAGGGCTTTGCCTGAGCATGGTCGACTGAGCGTGCGCGATCCGTCAATGGTGTCGCAACCTGTGAGAAGGGCCTTGCCCAAGCTGTGTTGCATTGTCCACCGGAGAAGCCCCATGAACGCACGTTCCGTCCGCCGCCCTGCAACTGAACGCGTCATCATTGACCGCGCCGATCCGCGCCTGCTGCGCAGCGTGCGACAGGTGGCCCTGGCCGGCCTGGCGCTGGTACTGGTCTGGCCAGCCGCGCGCGGCAGCAACGCCTGGCTGGGCTGGCTGCCGATGTGGCTGGTGGGCATGCCGCTGGTGGCCTGGTGGGCGCTGCTGCGCTTCCCTGTGCCGCGCCTGTCGTGGCTGCGGCTGGCCCGTCGCACCGGTGGACAGGCACATCGTCGCACCGCCGGGACGCCCCGCCGTCGCCGCCGCGCTACGGCCACGGCCTGACCTTCGACACGGGGGCGGCTGCAGCGATCCATGCTAGCGTTCCACGGCTTATGACTGCCTGGAGCTGCAATGTCTCGACTCGCTTCCGCCTGCCTGCTGGCTGGCATGATGACCGCTGCCTCGGTGGGGACCGCCGTGGCTGCTGAAGACACCGATCGCTACGCCTGGCTGGAGGACGTCACCGGCGACAAGCCGCTGTCCTGGGTCAAGGAACAGAACGCCAAGTCCGAGGCGCGCCTGGCGCAGACCCCGGCCTTCAGGCAGATGGAGACCAGCATCCGCGAGGTGCTCGACTCCGATGCCAAGATTCCCGCCGTGCAGAAGATCGGCGACTACTATTACAACTTCTGGAAGGACCAGCAGCACGAGCGTGGCCTGTGGCGCCGCACCACGCTGGCCGAGTACCGCAAGGCCTCGCCGCAGTGGGAGACCGTGCTTGACCTCGATGCCCTGAACAAGGCCGAGGGCGAGAACTGGGTCTGGCACGGCGCCGACTGCCTGCGCCCGGATTACAGCCGCTGCCTGATCGCGCTGTCGCGCGGTGGTGCCGACGCCGACGTGACCCGCGAGTTCGACCTGGCCAACAAGACCTGGATCAAGGACGGCTTCTTCCGTCCGGAGTCGAAGGGCGGCCTGAACTGGATCGATCGCGACACCGTATTCGTCTACACCGACTTCGGTGCCGGCTCGATGACCACCTCCGGCTACCCGCGCGTGGCCAAGCTGTGGAAGCGTGGTACGCCGATGGCCTCCGCCAGCGTAGTGTATGAAGGCAAGCCGGAAGACATGTACATCGCGGCGATGCACGATGACACCCCGGGCTTCGAGCGCAACCTTGTCAGCCGCACGCTGGCGTTCTACAACAACGAGATCTACCTGCGTGGCGACGATGGCACGCTGACCAAGATCGATGCGCCGAACTCGGCCGAGAAGGGCCTGCACAAGCAGTGGCTGACCCTGGAGCTGCGTGATCCGTGGACCGTGGGTGGCAAGACCTATGCGTCCGGTTCTCTGCTGGCGACCAGGCTGGATGACTTCCTGGCCGGCAAGCGTGAGTTCGACGTGCTGTTCACCCCGACCGCGACCACCTCGCTGGCCAGCGCCACCTGGACCAAGAGCCACCTGGTGCTGAACGTGCTGGATGACGTCAAGAACCGCCTGTCGGTGCTGACCCCGGGCGCCAATGGCTGGCAGACCAGCCGCTTCGTCGGCGCGCCGGCCTTCGGCACGCTGGGCGTGGCTGCGGTCGACAGCAACGACAGCGACGCGGTGTGGCTGACCGCCACCGACTACCTGACCCCGACCACCCTGGCGCTGGCCGAGATCGGGCAGGCCCCGGAAACGCTGAAGACCATGCCGGCCTTCTTCGATGCCAAGGGCAAGGTGATCGAGCAGCACTTCGCCACCAGCAAGGACGGCACCCGCGTGCCGTACTTCGTGGTGCACGACAAGGCGATGAAGCTGGACGGTTCCAACCCGACCCTGCTGTACGGTTACGGTGGTTTCGAGATCTCGCTGACCCCGGGCTACTCCGGTGGCATGGGCCGCGCTTGGCTGGAGAAGGGCGGCGTGTACGTGGTTGCCAACATCCGTGGCGGCGGCGAATACGGCCCGCGCTGGCACCAGGCGGCGCTGAAGCAGAACCGCCACAAGGCCTATGAAGACATGGCCGCGGTGGCACGCGATCTGGTCAAGCGCAAGATCACCAGCGCCAGTCACCTGGGCGTGCAGGGCGGCAGCAACGGTGGCCTGCTGACCGGCAACATGCTGACCCAGTACCCGGAACTGTTCGGTGCGGTGGTGGTGCAGGTGCCGCTGCTGGACATGAAGCGCTACAGCCACCTGCTGGCCGGTGCCTCGTGGATGGCCGAGTACGGCAACCCGGATACCAGCGACTGGGCGTTCATCAAGACCTTCTCGCCGTACCACCTGTTCGACGCGAAGAAGAAGTACCCGCCGGTGCTGTTCACCACCTCCACCCGCGATGACCGCGTGCACCCGGGCCACGCCCGCAAGATGGCGGCGAAGATGATCGACGCCGGCAAGGACGTGACCTACTACGAGAACATCGAAGGTGGCCACGGCGGTGCAGCCAACAATGCGCAGGCCGCACACATGTCGGCGCTGGCCTACAGCTTCCTGTGGGAGCGGTTGGGCGGTAAGTAAGCAGACAGGCAGAACGGAAAACGCCGCCCCCGGGGCGGCGTTTTTCTTTATCCGGTAGTGCCGGCCGCTGGCCGGCAACCGCATCATTCACGCATTCCCGGGTTGCCGGCCAGCGGCCGGCACTACCGTCAACGTGATCCCTGCCAACGCTGCAACCCACGCGCGATCCGTGCCACCGCCTCCTGCAACCGCGGCACTTCCTGGGTATAGGCCAGGCGCACGTGCTGGTTGGCGCGATGGAAGCCGAAATCCAGCCCGGGCGTGAATGCCACGTGCTCGGTTTCCAGGAAATGGGCGCAGAACGCCTGTGCGTCATCGGTGAATGCGCTGACATCGGCGTACAGGTAGAACGCACCCTGCGGCTCGACTTCGATGCGGAAGCCCAGCTCGCGCAGCGCGGGCAGCAGGAAGTCGCGGCGCTGGCGGAACGCTTCGCGACGCTGCTCGAAGATCGCCATCGACTCCGCGCTGAAGCAGGCGAGCGCGGCATGCTGGGCGATGCTCGACGCGCTGATGTACAGGTTCTGCGCGAGTTTCTCCAGGTCCGGCACGGCTGCTGGCGGTGCCACCAGCCAGCCCAGCCGCCAACCGGTCATGCCGAAGTATTTGGAGAAGCTGTTCAGCACGAATGCGCTGTCATCCACCTGCAGCACGCTGGGTGCATCCAGGCCATAGGTGAGGCCGTGGTAGATCTCGTCCACCACCAGGTGACCACCGCGCGCGTGCAGGGTCTTCGACAGGGCGGCCAGTTCGTCGGCGGAGAGCACGGTGCCGGTCGGGTTGGCCGGTGAGGCAACCAGCGCGCCGACGCTGTCGGCATTCCAATGCTGTTCCACCAGCGACGGTGTGAGCTGGTAGGCAGTGTCCGGGCCGACCGGCACCAGCTGTGCGCCGCCTTCAACGAGGCGCAGGAAGT
This sequence comes from Stenotrophomonas sp. a6, assembly GCF_030913325.1. Taxonomy (NCBI): domain Bacteria; kingdom Pseudomonadati; phylum Pseudomonadota; class Gammaproteobacteria; order Lysobacterales; family Lysobacteraceae; genus Stenotrophomonas; species Stenotrophomonas sp. a6. The sequence goes on along the minus strand of NZ_CP133161.1, from coordinate 3,837,657 downwards.
GGCGGTTGCACGGATAACCCGGGTCGGCCAGCAGCCAGTGGCGGCCGGGATCGACCAGCAGGCTGCTGGCCAGCAGCAGCGCACCGGAGCCGCCGGGGGTGACCAGGATGCGTTCGGGGTCGATGTCCAGCCCGTAGTGGCTGCGGTAGAAGCCGCTGATCGCCTGGCGCAGGGCGGGCAGGCCACGTGCGGCGGTGTAGCGGGTATGGCCGGCGGCCAATGCGGCCTGGCCGGCACGCACGATCGGTTCGGCGGTGGTGAAGTCCGGTTCGCCGATTTCCAGGTGGATCACGTCGTGGCCGGCCTGTTCCAGCGCCTGCGCGCGGGCCAGCAGGGACATCACGTGGAACGGAGCGATTTCATGGCTGCGCCGGCTGTAGCCCGGCGTATGGGGCAGGGTACTCATGCAGCCCATGGTACGCCGCGCACCGGGGTCACGCGCTCTGGCAGTGCCGACCGCTGGCCGGCAACCGACCCACCCGCAGGCCGTGAGGGTGCCGGCCAGCGGCCGGCACTACCGACAGGCATGGCCACCATGACGTTCCGCAGGGTTGCCCACCGTCCTTCCGCAACCCAGACTCGGGCGCAAGGACGCCATTGCATTGCCCCTCAAGGAGCCCTATCTCATGAATTCCACCCTCTGCCTGTTGCTTGCCAGCCTGATGACCACCACTGCCACCGCCGCCACTCCGCCCGTTCCGCCGGATGCCGCCAAGCATCCGCATGTGGTCAAGGCGCCGTTCGGCGCGACCCGCAACGATGACTATTACTGGCTGCGCGACGACAAGCGCGGGAACAAGGACATGCTGGCCTACCTGCAGGCCGAGAATGCCTATGCCGACCAGCTGCTGGCGCCGCTGAAGCCGCTGGAAGACACCCTTTACAAGGAGATCGTCGGCCGCATCAAGCAGGACGATTCCAGCGTGCCGGCGCGCGAGCGTGGCTACTGGTACTACAGCCGCTTCGAAACCGGCCAGGACTACCCGATCCACGCACGCCGCAAGGGCAGCATGGAGGCCGCCGAGGAAATCCTGCTGGACGTCAACGCGATGGCTGCCGGCAAGGGCTATTTCAGCGTCGGCTCGATGGAAGTCAGCCAGGACAACCAGCTGCTGGCCTGGGCCGATGATGATGTCGGCCGCCGCCAGTACACCATCCGCTTCAAGGACCTGGCCACCGGCAAGGTGCTGCCCGATGTGATCACCGGCAGCTCGGGCGACCTGGTCTGGGCCGACGACAACCGCACCGTGCTGTATGTCGAGAACGATCCGGAAACGCTGCTGACCGTGCGCGTGAAGAAGCACGTGCTGGGCACCCCGGCCAGCGCCGACACCGTCGTATACGAAGAGAAGGACGACAGCTTCTACATGGGCATCGGCCGCACCCGCGACGATCGCTTCATCACCATCGGCGTGCACAGCACCGTGTCCTCGGAAGAGCGTTACGCGCCGGCCAGCGACCCGACCCACTTCACCGTGCTGGCGCCGCGCCAGCGCGATGTCGAGTACGACGCCGACCACTACGATGGCCGCTGGGTGATCCGCACCAATGACGGTGCGAAGAACTTCAAGCTGGTCACCGCACCGACCGATGCGACCTCGCGTGCGCAGTGGAAGGACTGGATCGCGCACGACGATGCGGTGTTCATCGAAGGCTTCGAACTGTTCGATGGCTACACCGCCATCGCCGAACGCTCCGAGGGCCTGGAACGCATCCGCCTGCTGTTCAAGGATGGCCGCAGCGACTACGTGAAGGCCGACGAGCCGGCGTACTCGATGGGCCTGGGCGACAACACCGAGGCCGATACGCCCTGGTTGCGCTACGTCTACACCTCGATGACCACCCCCACCACCGTGTTCGAACTGAACACCGCCACCGGTGAGCGCCGCCAGCTGAAGGTGCAGCCGGTGATCGGCTATGACGCGTCGAAGTACGAAACCGACCGCGTCTGGATCACCGCGCGCGATGGCGTGAAGGTGCCGGTGTCGCTGGTCTACCGCAAGGGCTACCAGAAGGATGGCAAGGGCGCGTTGTTCCAGTACGCCTATGGCAGCTACGGCATGTCGATGGACCCGTACTTCAACCAGACCGCGGTGAGCCTGCTCGACCGCGGCGTGGTGTATGCCATCGCCCACATCCGCGGTGGCCAGGAAATGGGCCGCGACTGGTACGAGAACGGCAAGCTGCTGCACAAGCAGAACACCTTCAACGACTTCATCGACGTCACCCGTGGCCTGGTGGCGCAGGGCTGGGCGGCGAAGGATCGCGTGGCGGCATCCGGCGGCAGTGCCGGTGGCCTGCTGATGGGCGCGGTGGCCAACCAGGCGCCGCAGGACTACCGCGTGATGGTGGCCCAGGTGCCGTTCGTCGATGTGGTGACCACCATGCTCGACCCGACCATTCCGTTGACCACCAACGAGTACGACGAGTGGGGCAACCCGGAGCACAAGCAGTTCTACGACTACATGCTGTCCTACTCGCCCTACGACAACGTCAGCAAGCAGGCCTATCCGGCGCTGTTCGTGGGCACCGGCCTGTGGGATTCGCAGGTGCAGTACTGGGAACCGGCCAAGTGGGTGGCCAAGCTGCGTGACAACAACACCGGCCACTACCCGATCCTGTTCCGCACCAACATGGAAGCCGGCCACGGCGGCAAGTCGGGGCGCTTCCAGCGCTACCGCGAGCTGTCCGAGTCGTACGCATTCGTGCTGCAGCAGCTGGGCATCGCCCAGCCGTGATCGCGACAGGGTGCCGGGCACTGCCTGGCACCCTGAACCGGTATCCTTGCGGCCATGAGCGCGCCAGATCCTTCCGTCCCTCGCGATGCCACCACGCCTCCGCGCGTGGTGCGTTTCCGCTGGGCGTGGTGGCTGCTGGCCTATGTCAGCCTCGGCACCGGCATCGTCGGCATCTTCGTGCCGGGCCTGCCGACCACCGTATTCATCCTGATTTCGGCCTGGGCCGCCTCGCGTGGCTCCGAGCGCCTGCACAACTGGCTGCTGCAGCATCCACGCTTCGGCCCGGCCATCGCCAACTGGCAGGCACACGGGGCGGTCAGCCGCTACGGCAAGTGGATGGCCACGATCACCATGGCGGTATGCGCCGGCATCATGCTCTGGTGCGTGCCGATTGCCTGGGTGAAGTGGTTCTCGATCGGCAGCATGACCGTGGTGGCGATCTGGCTGTGGACCCGGCCGTTGCCACCGCCGGAAGGCTGAACATGGCCCGCCCCGGGGCGGCCCGTGGGGCGGTCAGGGGGGTAGAGTCGACTGTCAGTCGACTATCGCGCGCAGCGCGGGTTTTTCACGGCCGTTGCAGGAGCAGTCGACTCACAGTCGACTCTACCAACCGCTCAGCCGCCAATGGCTATACTCGGGGCATGAAGATCCCCCATCGAAACGCCATCCTGATTCCGCTGGCAGCGGCTTCGCTGCTGTTCCTCGCCGCCTGCGGCAACAAGGGCCCGCTGGTACTGCCGCAGAAGCCGGTGCCGGTGGAAGAAACCGTCGAACCTGTTGCCGAGCCCGCTACCGAAGCGACCCCGGCGCAGACCGAAGGCAGCGGCACCCCGGCCACGACCGTGGAGCCGGCTGCACCGACCACGCAACCGGCGCCTGCGCCTGCGAAGAAGGTGGGCGGCGGGAATGAGTAAGGCCGGTTCCAAGGCCCTGCGCTTCAGCAAGATGCATGGCGCGGGCAATGATTTCGTAGTGATCGACCTGCGTGACGGCACCGCGCCGCCCACGCCTGAACTGGCCGCGCAGCTGGCCGACCGCCACACCGGCGTCGGCTGCGATCAGATCCTGACCATCGAAGCGCCGCGTGCGGAAGGCTCGGTGGCGTCGTACCGCATCTGGAATGCCGACGGCTCCAATTCCGAACAGTGCGGCAATGGCGCGCGCTGCATCGCCGCCTGGCTGGTGCGCGAAGGCAGTGCGCAGGGCGACCGCTTCGTCATCGACAGCCCGCTGGCCAGCCATGAGGTGGAAGTGCTGGGCGATGGCCAGTTCGCGGTGACCATGGGCGTGCCGGCGTTCGAGCCGGCCAACGTGCCGCTGGTGGGTTTCGCCCACGCGCGCGAGGAATACCTGCTGCCGCTGCAGGGCGAAAGCGTGCGTTTCGCTGCGGTGTCGATGGGCAACCCGCATGCAGTGATCGAAGTGGGCCTGATCGATGCTGCACCGGTCGAGCGCGTCGGTGCGCTGCTGCAGCAGCATGCCTCGTTCCCGCGCTCGGTGAACGTGGGCTTCGCCCAGGTGATGGGCCCGGCGCATGCACGTCTGCGTGTGAATGAACGCGGCGTCGGCGAAACCCTGGCCTGCGGCAGTGGCGCCTGCGCCGCTGCGGTGACCCTGATGCAGCGCGGCCGCCTGCAGCGTGATGCACGCATCAGCCTGCCCGGTGGTGACCTGCGCATCCAGTGGCCGGGCGATGGCCAGCCTGTGGTGATGGCCGGCCCGACCGCATTCGTCTTCGAAGGGGAGTGGATGGCATGACCGAAACCGTCGACAAGCTCGGGGCCCACGAAGTCGCTGCCTGGTTGCGGCGACATCCCGGCTTCCTCAAGCAGTTCCCGGACCTGGCCCTGACCCTGGTGGTGCCGCGTGACGACGGCCCGACCGCGTCGCTGGCCAGCTACCAGCTGGAAGTGCTGCGCGAGAAGAACCGCGAGCTGGCACGACGGTTGGCCGACCTGGGCGCGACTGCCCAGGTCAACGAACGCCTGGCGGTGCGCACGCACCAGCTGACCCTGGCGTTGATGAAGCAGGACAACGCCGCCGACACCCTGCGTGCGATGGCGGCCTCGCTGCAGGAAGATTTCGCCGGCGACCTGGTGCGATTGGTGGTGCACACGCCGGTGGCCGGGCTGGAACAGGCCGACTGGTTGCAGGTGATCGCCGCCGATGATCCGCAGCTCGGCCCGTTCCGCGACTGCCTGAAGGACGGCGAGCCGATCTGCGGCCGCCTGCAGCCGGAAAAGAATGCCGTGCTGTATGGCGTGCGCAGCGAGGAAGTGCAGACCACCGCGCTGCTGCCGTTGCCGGGCGTGGGCCTGATTGCGGTGGGCAGCCACGATCCGAACCGTTTCTATCCGGGCATGGGCACGCTGTTCCTGCGCATGATGGGCGACGCCCTGGTCGCCGGCCTGAAGCGCTTCCCGGGCTGAGCAGGACACGACGATGAGCGCGGTACAGGCCTTCCTGCAGCATCTGCAGGTAGAGCGGCGGATGTCGGCGCATACGCTCGATGCCTACCGCCGTGACCTGGACGCGCTGTCGGTCTGGGCCGAGCCGCGCGGTGTTGCGGTGGAGGCACTCGATGCCGACGCGCTGCGCCAGTTCGTCGCCGATGAGCACCGCCGTGGCCTGTCGGCCAAGAGCCTGCAGCGCCGCTTGTCCGCCTGCCGCAGCTTCTATGCCTGGCTGCTCAAGCACGGCCGCATCGAGGTCAGTCCTGCAGCAACGCTGAAGGCGCCGCGCGCGCCGCGCCGGTTGCCACAGGTCCTCGACGCCGATGAGGCCGTGCAGCTGGTCGAGCTGGAGCCGGAAGGTGAACTTGGCCGCCGTGACCGCGCGCTGCTGGAACTTTTTTATTCTTCCGGCCTGCGCCTGAGCGAAGTCTGCGCGCTGACCTGGCGCGATCTGGATTTCGACAGCGGGCTGGTCAACGTGCTGGGCAAGGGCAATCGGCAGCGCCGCGTGCCGTTCGGCCGGCCGGCGCGCGAAGCGCTGCAGGCGTGGCGCGCCGAAAGTGGCGGTGGTCCGGCCTCACCGGTATTTCCCGGCCGCAACGGACCGATCAGCCAACGCGCGGTGCAGATCCGCATCCGCCAGCTGGCGCAGCGCCAGGGCCTGTTCAAGCACGTGCACCCGCACATGCTGCGGCACAGTTTCGCCAGCCATATCCTGGAATCATCCGGTGATCTGCGCGGCGTGCAGGAGCTGCTGGGCCATGCCGACATCGCCACCACCCAGATCTACACCCATCTGGATTTCCAGCACCTGGCCAAGGTCTACGACGCGGCGCATCCGCGCGCGAAGCGTCGAAGCAGCAGCGAGGGCAGCGGAGAAAGCTGAACGTTGCCCGTGCGGCAGCCGGTCGCGGGTGGCTTGAAGGGCGCAGGGCAGTCCCCACCTCTGGTTCTGTCACCCCGGAGGCATCATGGACCCCAGTCAGAACCCCAACGTTTTCCACGCCACCACCATCGTCTGCGTCCGTCGCGGCGAGCACGTGGCCATTGCCGGCGACGGCCAGGTCACGCTGGGCCACACCGTGATGAAGGGCAATGCGCGCAAGGTGCGCCGCCTCGGTCGTGATGGCCAGGTGCTGGCCGGCTTTGCCGGTGCCGCCGCCGATGCCTTCACCCTGTTCGAGCTGTTCGAGGCCAAGCTGGAAAAGCACGGCCAGTTGCAGCGTGCTGCGGTCGAACTGGCCAAGGATTGGCGCACCGAGCGCCGCCTCGGAAAGCTTGAAGCCCTGTTGGCCGTGGCCGACAAGGAAACCTCGCTGATCATCAGCGGCACCGGCGATGTGATCGAACCGGAGGATGGCATCATCGCCATCGGCTCGGGTGGTTCCTATGCGCTGTCGGCTGCACGCGCGTTGATGGCACACACCGAACTGGATGCGCGCACCATCGCCAGCGAAGCGATCGGCATTGCCGGCGATATCTGCATCTACACCAACCGCAACGTGGTGGTCGAGGAACTCTGAGGGTCGCGCCGGCTGCTGGCCGGCAACCTCATGATCCCCCACACGCGTGCCTGGTTGCCGGCCAGCGGCCGGCGCGACCGACAACGAATTCGTGAGCACATCCATGTCGAAGATCGAAGTTTCCTCCGCCACCATGACCCCGCGCGAGATCGTGCAGGAACTGGACCGGCATATCGTGGGCCAGCACGACGCCAAGCGCGCCGTGGCCATCGCCCTGCGCAACCGCTGGCGCCGCATGCAGCTGGTGCCTGAGCTGCGCAATGAAGTGATGCCGAAGAACATCCTGATGATCGGCCCGACCGGCGTCGGCAAGACCGAGATCGCGCGTCGCCTGGCCACGCTGGCCAACGCGCCGTTCGTGAAGGTCGAAGCCACCCGCTTCACCGAAGTCGGCTACGTCGGCAAGGACGTCGAGCAGATCATCCGCGACCTGGCCGATACGGCAGTGAAGCTGTACCGCGAACAGGCCAAGGTGCGCGTGCGTACCCAGGCCGAGGAACGCGCCGAAGACCGCATCCTCGATGCGCTGCTGCCGCGCCGCAGCGGCGGCATCGGCTTCGATCCGGAAGTCGCCCGCAACGAACCGTCGGCGCAGGACAACGAGACCCGCATCAAGTTCCGCAAGATGCTGCGCAACGGTGAGCTGGACGAGCGCGAGATCGAACTCGACCTGGCCGCCAATGTCAGCATGGACATCATGACCCCGCCGGGCATGGAGGAAATGGGCCAGCAGCTGAAGTCGATGTTCGCCAACCTTGGCGGCGGCGCGAAGGCGCACAAGCGCACGCTGACCATCAAGGCCGCGCGACCGCTGCTGATCGAGGAAGAGGCCGGCAAGCTGGTCAACGAGGACGATATCCGCACTGCGGCGATCGAGGCCTGCGAGCAGCACGGCATCGTCTTCATCGACGAGATCGACAAGGTCGCCAAGCGTGGCGATAACGTGGGCGGCGGCGATGTCTCCCGCGAAGGCGTGCAGCGCGACCTGCTGCCGCTGGTGGAAGGCTCCAACGTGTCCACCAAGTACGGCACGATCAAGACCGACCACATCCTGTTCATTGCATCCGGTGCGTTCCACCTGGCCAAGCCCAGCGATCTGATTCCGGAGCTGCAGGGTCGCTTCCCGATCCGCGTTGAACTGGGTGCGCTGAGCAAGGGTGATTTCGTGCGCATCCTGACCGAGCCGAAGGCCGCGCTGACCAAGCAGTACGAGGCGCTGCTGGCTACCGAGGGCGTCAAGGTCAGCTTCACCGCCGACGCCATCGAGCGCCTGGCCGAAATCGCCTTCCAGGTGAACGAGCGCCAGGAGAACATCGGTGCCCGTCGCCTGCATACGGTGCTGGAGCGCCTGCTGGATTCGCTCAGCTACGAGGCACCGGACCGCGATGGCGAAAGCCTGGCGATCGACAGCGCCTACGTCGACAAGCACCTGGGTGAGCTGGTGCAGGACCCGGACCTGAGCCGCTACATCCTGTAATGCCCGTTGGGGTCGGATCCCTCGCCCCAGCGAGGGCTCTGACCCCGCCCGCTGCAACAGAAAGGGCCGCCGCAGGGCGGCCATTTTCTTGTGCGGTCAGCGCGATTGCCGGGTGCGGTAGTCCCGCAGCACCTGGTCGATCACCGCACTGGTGCGGGCGGCGCTGATGCCGGTCGAGGGCGAACGGCCGTTGCCGCGCAGCTCGTCCACGAGGGAGGCGATCAATGGCTGCTGGACCGATGGCGGGTTCGGGATGTCGAATGCCTGCATGCCCGCTTCGGTCTCCAGAACCACTGGAACGTCCTCGAAGGTGGAAAAGCGCAGCTGCCCGCGGTCGCCGGTGATCCCGACCTCATCCTGGCGGCGGAACGCGCAGAAGCTCCATTGCGCGATGCCGTGCGCCCCGCTGCCGGTACGGAAGCACATCGAGACACTGTCCTCGGCGGCGTAGGCGCCGGTCAGCGAACTGGCCAGGCCACGCACGTCGCCCAGCGGCCCCAATAGATGGTCGAGCAGGTCCAGGGTATGCGAGCCCAGATCGACGAACAGTCCGCCGCCGGCGATCGACGGATTGGTCCGCCAGAAGTCGGGCGATGCGGCATTCGCCGAATGCGGCCGATGCAGGGTAGCGCGCACGCTGCGTGGCGTTCCGATCGCGCCGCTGTCCAGCAGCTGCTTCACCTGTGCGAAGCGGGGCAGGGCACGGCGGTAGTAGGCCACGAACACGGGCACGCCGCTGCGGGCGCTGGCCGCGATGATGCGCTGGCACTCGTCGTGGTCCATGGCCATCGGCTTTTCGATGTAGACCGGCTTGCCCGCGGCGATCGCCTGCAGCGCGTACTGCATGTGCGTCGAGGGCGGCGTTGCGACGTAGACCGCGTTCACTTCGGGATCGGCGATGAGCGCATCGGCGTCGGCGTACCAGCGCGGAATCGCGTGGCGCCGCGCATAATCCTCGGCCAATCCCGCATTGCGGCGCATGACCGCTGCCACCCGTGAGCCGGGTGTGCTGGCCAGGGCGGGGCCGCTCTTCTTCTCGGTGACGCTGCCACAGCCGATGAAGCCCCACACCACGTTGTCCAGGATCACGGGGCTGTCCTCAGATGGGCGCGGCGGTGGCGGCAGCAGCGCCACTCACGCTTCGGGCAGCGGCTCGGGCACAGTGCCCGGCACGAACACGCCGTCCTTCACGTAGGCGGCCAGGGTCATGTCCAGTGCGAGCATGCCGTCGCGCTTGAGGTCCATCAGGTCCGGTTCGACCATCGCCCCGTGCAGCACGCCCAGCACGGTGGCATGCAGCATGCGCGCGGCGATCTTGGGGTCGGCGCCTTCGCGCAGCTGGCCCAGATCGCGCGCGCGGCGCAGGGCACGCTCCATCCGGTCCAGCGCATCGCGGAATCCGGCCTGCTGCATTTCGGTCAGCACCCTGGTGTCGGCCGAGGCATCGCTGCGCAGCATGATCTCCATGGTCTTGCGCAGGCGCTCGTCTTCGGACAGCTCGATGAAGGAGTGGATCATCACCGCGCGCAGGTCGTGCACGGGGGTGTCGCGCTGGTCGGTCGAGGTGCGCTCCAGTTCCTGCATGAAGGGCAGGTGCACCCGTTCGACGATCGCGGCCAGCACCTCGCTCTTGTTCTTGAAGTGCCAGTAGACCGCGCCACGGGTATAGCCGGCGCGGGCGCCGATCATCTCCAGCGTGGTACGGGCCACGCCGTGTTCATGGAAGCAGGCTTCGGCGGCGTCAAGGATGCCTTCCCGGGTTGCCTGGGTGTCCTCTTTGGTCTTGCGGGCCATGTAGGTACGAGTGCGGGTGAAACGTGGCTGAATTGTACCGGTTTACAAACAAACAAGCATGTATGTATATTTCGCTCCCATCATTCCCGTCGTGTGCGTGGCAGGCCGGTCCGGCTCCCGCTCCACCCGGGTGGGCGCTGTTCTCACGGTCTTCACCTTTACCGGTCGAAGGGTCCGCCGTATCAGCGCCGGCTGAGATCCTTTCCTTCAAGAGCCTTTCCGTCATGTTGCTGAGCCGAATCCGACCCTTTGCACTGTCGCTGGCCATCGCCGCAGCCGTGGCTGCCTGCGGCGGCCAACCCCAGGCCCCCGAGCAGGGCCCGGGTGACGTCACCGTGGTCACGCTGAAGTCCGAGACCGTGGGCCTGACCCGCGAACTGCCGGGCCGTACCAACGCCTTCCTGGTCGCCGAAGTGCGCCCGCAGGTCAACGGCATCGTTGCCAAGCGCCTGTTCACCGAAGGCGGCATGGTCAAGGCCGGCGAGCCGCTCTACCAGATCGAGGACGCCAGCTACCGCGCCCAGGCCAACAGCGCCCGCGCCCAGCTGGCCCGCGCCGAAGCCACGGCCAACGCCGCGCGCCTTAGCGCCAAGCGCATCACCGAGCTGGCCAAGGTCGACGCGGTCAGCCAGCAGGATCTGGAAAACGCCGTGGCCGCGCAGAAGCAGGCCGAGGCCGATGTCGGTGCCGCCAGGGCCTCGCTGGACGCGGCCAACGTCACCCTCGGCTATGCCCGCATCACCGCGCCGATCAGCGGCCGCATCGGCAAGTCCAGCGTTACCCAGGGTGCGCTGGTCAGCGCCGGCCAGGCCAATGCACTGGCCACCGTGCAGCAGCTGGACCCGATCTACGTCGATCTGACCCAGTCCTCGGCCGAGCTGCTGCAGCTGCGCCGCGAACTGGCTGCCGGCCGCCTGCAGGACAACCAGACGCTGCCGGTCAGCATCCTGATGGAAGACGGCAGCACCTTCGAGCACAAGGGCACGCTGGAGTTCTCTGAAGTGAGCGTCGATCCAGCCACCGGCAGCTTCGGCCTGCGCGTGAAGGTGGACAACCCGGACGGCCTGCTGATGCCGGGCACCTACGTGCGCGCGGTGATCGGCGGCGGCGTGCGCAGCGATGCGGTGCTGGTACCGATGCAGGGCATCGCCCGCGATCCGAAGGGCGACACGACCGCGATGGTGGTCGGCAAGGACAACAAGGTCGAAGTGCGCCCGGTCAAGGTCAGCCGCACGGTCGGCGACAAGTGGCTGGTCGAGGACGGCCTGAAGGCCGGCGACAAGGTCATCGTCGAAGGCCTGCAGAAGATCGGCCCCGGCATGCCGGTCAAGGCCACCGAGAAGGGCGCTGCTCCGGCCAAGCCGGCAGCGGCCGCCCAGCCTGCCGCCCCGGCCGGCGACGCGAAGTAAGCGGAGAACCCCATGGCACGCTTTTTCATCGATCGACCCATCTTCGCGTGGGTGATCGCCATCATCATCATGCTCGCCGGCGGCCTGGCCCTGTTCAAGCTGCCGGTCTCGATGTACCCCAACGTCGCACCGCCGGCGGTGGAAATCAGCGCCACCTACCCGGGTGCATCGGCCAAGGTGGTCGAGGACTCGGTGACGCAGATCATCGAGCAGAACATGAAGGGCCTTGATGGCCTGATCTACTTCTCCTCCAACAGCTCGTCCAACGGCCAGGCCACCATCACCCTGACCTTCGAGAGCGGCACCAACCCGGACATCGCCCAGGTGCAGGTGCAGAACAAGCTGCAGCTGGCCATGCCGCTGCTGCCGCAGGAAGTGCAGCGGCAGGGCATCAACGTGGCCAAGTCCAGCTCGGGCTTCCTGAACGTCATCGCGTTCGTGTCCGAGAACGGCAGCATGGACGCCAACGACATCGCCGACTACGTCGGTTCCAATGTTGTCGATCGCCTGAGCCGCGTGCCAGGCGTGGGCAACATCCAGGTGTTCGGTGGCAAGTACGCCATGCGCATCTGGCTGGATCCGAACAAGCTGCATACCTATGGCCTGTCGGTTGCGGAAGTGACCGCAGCGATCAAGGCACAGAACGCGCAGGTGGCCATCGGCCAGCTTGGCGGTGCACCGTCGATCAAGGGCCAGCAGCTCAACGCCACCATCAACGCGCAGTCGCGCCTGCAGACCCCGGAACAGTTCCGCAACATCATCGTGCGCGGTGCGCAGGACGGTGCCGAGCTGCGCCTGGGGGATGTCGCCCGCGTCGAGCTGGGTGCCGAGTCCTACGACTTCGTCACCCGCTACAACGGCCAGCCGGCCAGCGGCCTGGCGGTGACCCTGGCCACCGGCGCCAACGCGCTGGATACCGCTGCTGGTGTGAATGCCGCGCTGGAAGACATGAAGAGCTTCTTCCCGGCCGGGCTGAAGGCGGAGGTCCCGTACGACACCACCCCGTTCGTGCGCGTGTCGATCAAGGGCGTGGTGCAGACCCTGATCGAAGCGATCGTGCTGGTGTTCGTGGTGATGTACCTGTTCCTGCAGAACTTCCGCGCCACCCTGATCCCGACCATCGCCGTGCCGGTGGTGCTGCTGGGTACCTTCGGCGTGCTGGCCATGCTCGGCTTCTCGGTGAACATGCTGACCATGTTCGCGATGGTGCTTGCGATCGGCCTGCTGGTGGACGATGCCATCGTGGTGGTGGAGAACGTCGAGCGCATCATGTCCGAGGAAGGACTGTCGCCGCTCGAGGCGACCCGCAAGTCGATGGGCCAGATCACCGGCGCGCTGGTGGGCATCGGCCTGGTGCTGTCGGCGGTGTTCGTGCCGATGGCCTTCATGAGTGGCTCCACCGGCGTGATCTACCGCCAGTTCTCGGCCACGATCGTCTCGGCGATGGCATTGTCGGTGCTGGTCGCGATCGTGCTGACCCCGGCGCTGTGCGCGACCATGCTCAAGCCGCTGAAGAAAGGTGAGCACCACGTCGCCCACCGCGGCCTGGCCGGTCGCTTCTTCAATGGCTTCAACCGTGGATTCGACCGCACCAGCGAAAGCTACCAGCGTGGCGTGCGCGGCATCATCCATCGCCCGTGGCGCTTCATGGGCATCGTGGCGGCGCTGTTCGTGCTGATGGGCGTGTTGTTCGTGCGCCTGCCCAGCTCATTCCTGCCCAACGAAGACCAGGGCGTGTTGATGGCGCTGGTGCAGGCCCCGGTGGGTGCCACCCAGGAACGTACGCTGGAATCGATCGCGGCGCTGGAAAACCACTTCCTGCAGAACGAGAAGGATGCGGTGGACTCGGTGTTCTCGGTGCAGGGCTTCAGCTTCGCCGGCATGGGCCAGAACGCCGGCATGGCATTCGTCAAGCTGAAGGACTGGAGCGAGCGTGACGCCAACAATGGCGTGATGCCGATCACCGGACGCGCGATGGCGGCCCTGGGCCAGATCAAGGATGCCTTCATCTTCGCCTTCCCGCCGCCGGCCATCCCGGAACTGGGCACCGCCTCGGGCTATACCTTCTTCCTGAAGGACAACAGCGGCCAGGGCCACGAGGCACTGGTGGCCGCGCGCAACCAGCTGCTCGGCCTCGCCGCCGGCAGCAAGAAGCTGGCCAACGTGCGCCCGAACGGCCAGGAGGACACGCCGCAGTTCCGCATCGACATCGACGCGGCCAAGGCGACCTCGCTGGGGCTGTCGATCGACCAGATCAACGGCACGCTGGCCGCCGCGTGGGGCAGCTCGTACATCGACGACTTCGTCGATCGTGGCCGCGTCAAGCGTGTGTTCGTGCAGGCCGACCAGCCGTTCCGCATGGTGCCGGAGGACTTCGATCTCTGGTCCGTGAAGAACGACAAGGGTGAAATGGTGCCGTTCAGTGCCTTCGCTACCAAGCACTGGGATTACGGTTCGCCGCGCCTGGAACGCTACAACGGTGTGTCGGCCATGGAAATCCAGGGCGAACCGGCCCCGGGTGTCGCCTCCGGTGATGCCATGGCCGAGATCGAACAGCTGGCCAAGCAGCTGCCGGCGGGCTTCGGCATCGAATGGACGGCGATGTCGTACCAGGAGCGCCAGGCTGGCTCGCAGACGCCACTGCTGTACACGCTCTCGCTGATGATCGTATTCCTGTGCCTGGCCGCGATGTACGAAAGCTGGAGCGTGCCGACCGCAGTGCTGCTGGCGGCCCCGCTGGGCATCCTCGGCGCGGTGCTGGCCAATACCTTCAAGGGCCTGGAACGCGATATCTACTTCCAGGTGGCGATGCTGACCACGGTGGGCCTGACCAGCAAGAACGCGATCCTGATCGTGGAGTTCGCCAAGGAGAACCTGGAGAAGGGCGCAGGCCTGATCGAATCGATCATGCATGCCGTGCGCGACCGCCTGCGTCCGATCGTGATGACCTCGCTGGCCTTCGGCATGGGCGTGGTACCGCTGGCGATCTCCACCGGTGCCGGTTCCGGCGCCAAGCAGGCGATCGGCACCGGCGTGCTCGGCGGCATGATCGTCGGCACCGTGCTCGGTGTGTTCTTCGTGCCGCTGTTCTTCGTGGTGGTGCAGCGCGTGTTCAAGCGCAAATCCACGACGTGACCTGAAACGGTCATGCCGGCCTCAGGCTGGCGTTGTCGAAACGGTAGTGCCGGCCGCTGGCCGGCATGACCTCCTGCCATCCGGCAGTACCGATGGAAGTCATTCCCATGAAAAGTGCATCCCTGTTCCTTTCCATTGCCGCTGTGCTCGCGCTCGCCGGCTGCTCCACCCTGGTGCCGAAGAACACCGCTGTCGCCCCGGCGATCCCGGCGCAGTGGCCGGCCGAAGCCGCGCAGGGCGAGGTGGCCGATGTCGCCGCCGTCGGCTGGCGCGACTTCTTCACCGATGCGCGCCTGCAGCAGGTGATCGACCAGTCGCTGCAGAACAACCGCGATCTGCGCGTGGCCGTGCTCAACGTTGAGCGCGCGCGCGGCCAGTACCGTGTGCAGCGCGCTGATCGCGTGCCCGGCGTGGCCGTTACCGGCCAGATGCAGCGCCAGGGCACCGACGCCGGTGTCAACGAACAGTTCACCGCCGGTGTCGGCGTGGCCGAGTTCGAGCTGGATCTGTTCGGCCGCGTGCGCAATCTCAGTGAAGCCGCGCTGCAGCAGTACTTCGCCGTCGCCGCCAACCGCCGCAACGCGCAGTTGAGCCTGGTGGCCGAGACGGCCACCGCATGGCTGACCTACGGTGCCGATGCGCAGCGGCTGAAGATCGCCGATGCCACGCTGAAGACCTACGAGGATTCGCTGCGCCTGGCCGAGGCCCGCCACGAACGTGGTGGCAGTTCGGCGCTGGAGCTGACCCAGACCCGTACCCTGGTCGAGACCGCGCGTACGGACGCCGCACGCCTGCGTGGCCAGCTGGCCCAGGACCGCAACGCGCTGGCGCTGCTGGCCGGTGGCCAGCTGGATCCGGCGCTGCTGCCGGACAGCATCGAGCCGCAGCTGCTTGCACTGGCACCGCCGCCGGCCGGCCTGCCCAGCGACGTGCTGCTGCAGCGCCCGGACATCATGGCCGCCGAACACCAGCTGCTGGCGGCCAACGCCAATATCGGTGCGGCACGCGCGGCGTTCTTCCCGAGCATCTCGCTGACCGGCAGCATCGGCAGTGGTTCGAGCGAACTGTCCAACCTGTTCGACAGCGGTACGCGCGTGTGGAGCTTCCTGCCGAAGATCACGCTGCCGATCTTCCAGGGCGGCAAGCTGCGCGCCAACCTGGCCATCGCCAACGCCGATCGTGATATCGCTCTGGCGCAGTACGAGAAGTCGATCCAGGTGGGTTTCCGCGAAACCGCCGATGCGCTGGCGTTGAATGTCAGCCTGGACGAGCAGGTGAGTTCACAGCAGCGCCTGGTGGAAGCGGCCGAACAGGCCAACCGCCTGTCGCAGGCGCGCTACGACGCGGGCCTGGACAGCTTCGTGACCCTGCTTGATGCGCGGCGTACGGCCTACAACGCACAGCAGACCCAGCTGCAGGCGCAGCTGGCGCAGCAGGCCAACCGCATCACCCTGTACAAGGTGATGGGCGGTGGCTGGCACGAGCGCAGCTGAAGGACAGCCGGCCAGCGGCCGGCTCTACCTTGATGATCGATGG
This sequence comes from Stenotrophomonas sp. a6, assembly GCF_030913325.1. Taxonomy (NCBI): domain Bacteria; kingdom Pseudomonadati; phylum Pseudomonadota; class Gammaproteobacteria; order Lysobacterales; family Lysobacteraceae; genus Stenotrophomonas; species Stenotrophomonas sp. a6. The sequence goes on along the minus strand of NZ_CP133161.1, from coordinate 3,821,592 downwards.
TAGTGCCGGCCGCTGGCCGGCATTGTCATTTCAGGACCTGCTACACCGCTTCATCGTCGCGCCGCGCTGCATGGCAGGCGCGCACCCGCGCGAGCGCATCGCCGGCTTCGCGCGCCATCTGCTCGTACTCGGCGCGGATCTCTTCCAGGCGCGCTTCGTCCAGTTCTTCCAGATCCAACAGTTCGTTGTTGGCTTCGGCCGTCGCCCGGATCAGCTCGTCCAGCTTGATCTGCATCGCGGCGGTGTCCGCGTTCTGCGTGTGCTGGATCAGGAACACCATCAGGAAGGTGATGATGGTGGTGCCGGTGTTGATCACCAGCTGCCAGGTGTCGTTGAAACCGAACACCGGGCCACTGATACCCCAGATCACCACGATCGCTACTGCAGCCAGGAAGGTCCACGGCGAGCCGGTGGCGGCCGCGGCCTTCTTGGCGATCGTATTGAACAGGTTTCGTACTTTCATCGTCGTCGTCCCACTCAGGTGACGAGGATGATCAGCAGTGGCCCGTGCAGGCGCCGTGCAGCGGCGGTCAGGCGCGCATGCGCTGCAGCCGCGGTGCCTGCAGGCTGCGCACCGGACTGCTCTGGTAGACGTGCTGCCAGCAACGGTCGACGAATTCGCGGGCCTGGGCTTCACTCAGTCGCGGCATGATCTGCAGGGCGTACTGGGTCTGGAACATCTCGTCACGTTCGGCCTCGCTGGCGCGCGGCTGGGTGATCAGCGAATCGCAGGCAAACTTGATCCACGGCACGTACGAGCCGAACGAGTTGTGCGGCAGTGCGCCTTCGGCATGTTGGCGGCGCCAGTGATCCAGCTCGGCGTCAACGTTGATGACCGGAGGAATGGTGGGGACTTCAGCGTGCATGACAATCCAGTTCGGTTGAGTGGAAAGGGAGTGGGGGTTCATCGGAGTGTGGCGTATGTGGCGGTGCATGCCGCGTCAGCGCGATGTGGAGCTGGCGTTGGCATGTCCAATCAACTGCGCGTGCTCGACGGCACCGAGATCTTCGGCCAGGGTAGCCATCGCGTTGCACAGGCGCTCGTGGTCGAGCGGATGGCGACGGACCAGCTCCAGTTGCATGCGCTGGTAGGCGGTCCAGAACAACGCGCCGCGCCGGTGCAGTGCATATTGCCGCTGCAGGCGTTCGCGGATCGGGTCGAGGATCGAGTCTGGTGCAGGTCGTACGGCGTGCGCGCACATGGCTGGCTCCGCCGGGGAAAGAAGTCCCGGTAACCCCACCCTAGGCGCGGCAGCCGGGCGGGGTGTTATCGCAGCGTGTGCACGTTGCGCAGCTGACTGTGCACTGGTTCACGGCAATGGCCGCAAACGCTGCCGGCACTAGGGCGTGCCGGCACTGAAGCGTTCATTAAACGGGTTCAACAGGACACTGCGTGGTGATCATTCACCGATGTCTTCATTCCAGATCTCCGGGTGCTGCGCAATGAAGCCGCCCAGCAGGTCCACGCATTCCTGGCTGTCCAGGTCGATCACGTTGACGCCATTTTCCCGCAACCAGTCGATGCCGCCCTGGAAGGTGCGCGATTCGCCCACCACCACGGTGCCGATGTTGAACTGGCGCACCAGGCCAGAGCAGTACCAGCACGGTGCCAGGGTGGTGACCATGATCGTGTCCTGGTAACGGCGCTGGCGGCCGGCCTTGCGGAACGCATCGGTCTCGCCGTGCACCGACGGGTCGCCTTCCTGCACGCGGCGGTTGTGGCCGCAGCCAAGCAGGCGGCCGTCGTTGTGGTACAGGGCTGCGCCGATCGGCACGCCGCCCTCGGCCAGGCCCTGGCGGGCTTCGGCGATGGCGGTCTGCAGCAGGGCCTGGTAGTCGGGCGTGGTGATCATGCGGGGCTCCGGTAAGTCGTGGCCCGCCATGATACGGGCAGGGGGTGCCGCTGGCCCCCGGCGGTGCGATAATCGGGGCCATGAGCGAATCCCCCTACAAAGCCGGTACCACCCATTTCGGGTTCCGCGACGTCGCCGCCAAGGACAAGCAGAAGCTGGTCGGCCAGGTGTTCACCTCGGTCGCGCGCAACTACGACCTGATGAACGACCTGATGAGCCTGGGCGTGCACCGGGCGTGGAAGCGCTACTACGTGGCCACCGCGCAGGTGAAGCCGGGCGACCGCGTGCTCGATCTGGCGGGCGGCACCGGCGACATCGCCGCCCTGCTGAAGGAGCGCGTCGGCGCCGAGGGCTCGGTGGTGCTGGGCGACATCAACGCCGGCATGCTGTCGGTCGGCCGTGATCGCCTGACCAACCGCGGCCTGGTGCTCGGCCTGGACTACGTGCAGTGCAACGCCGAGGCCCTGCCGTTCCCGGACAACAGCTTCGACCTGGTCACCATCGCCTTCGGCCTGCGCAACGTGACCGACAAGGACGCCGGCCTGCGCGAGATGTACCGCGTGCTGAAGGTCGGGGGCCAGGCCCGCGTGCTGGAGTTCTCCGAAGTCACCGCGGACTGGTTCAAGCCGATCTACGACTTCCACTCGTTCAAGATCCTGCCGAAGCTGGGCAAGCTGTTCGCCAATGACTCGGACAGCTACCAGTACCTGGCCGAGAGCATCCGCAAGCACCCGCCGCAGGATGAACTGAAGGCGATGATGGGACAGGCCGGGTTCGAGCGCTGCCACTACAAGAACCTGACCGGCGGCATCGTTTCGATCCACTCCGGCTACAAGCTGTAAGCCCCGCTCTGGTGGGTGCCAACCGTGGTTGGTGCTCGCCCGCTGCGGTGATCCGATCTGGTAGCTGCCGACCTTGGTTGGCATGCGCCCGAGGCGCAGGATCGGCTTGCCTGCCATTACCCCGCACCGCGCAACGCCTGCCGGGCCGGAGGGAGGTACCATTGGGGTTTGATCCCCGTAACGGTCCCGATTCATGCGTAATCCGCTGATGCTCCTTCCGCTGGCCGTGGCCCTGGCCGCCGGCTGCTCCCAGGAGGCGGCCGCGCCCGCCGCCGCCCCGACTGCCGCAAAGGCCCCTGCCGCCCCCGTGAACGCCGAGAACCGCAGCCACGACGAAAGCTCGTACGCCGAGCCGGACAAGGTCGTCATCAAGGACATCGCGCTGGATCTGAAGCTCGACTTCGACCAGAAGCAGATTGGCGGCACCGCCACCTACACCCTGGAATGGAAGCAGAAGGACGCCAGGCAGCTGGTGCTCGACACCCGCGAGCTGACCGTGTCCAAGGTCGAGGCCGTCGCCGCCGATGGCGCGCGCAGCCCGCTGAAGTTCGAGCTGGCCGCCGCTGACAAGGTGTTCGGCAGCAAGCTGACCATCGAGGCCCCGGAACAGCCGGCCAAGGTGGAAGTGACCTACCACACCGCGCCGACCGCATCGGGCCTGCAGTGGCTGGCACCGTCGATGACCGAGGGCAAGAAGCTGCCCTTCATGTTCAGCCAGTCGCAGGCCATCCATGCCCGCTCCTGGGTGCCGCTGCAGGACACCCCGAGCGTGCGCTTCACCTACAGCGCGCACGTGGTCTCGCGCCCGGACGTGATGGTGCTGATGAGCGCCGACAACGATCCGAAGGCCGCGCGTGATGGTGACTACACCTTCAAGATGCCGCAGCCGATTCCGTCCTACCTGCTGGCCATCGCCGCCGGCGACCTGGTGTTCGAGCCGATCTCCGGCCGCTCCGGCGTCTGGGCCGAGCCGACCATGGTCAACAAGGCCGCCAAGGAATTCGAAGACACCGAGAAGATGATCGGTGCCGCCGAGAAGCTGTACGGCGAATACCGCTGGGGCCGCTACGACATGCTGGTGCTGCCGCCGTCGTTCCCGTTCGGCGGCATGGAAAACCCGCGCCTGACCTTCGCCACCCCGACCGTGATCGTCGGCGACAAGTCGCTGGTCTCGCTGGTCGCCCACGAACTGGCGCACAGCTGGTCGGGCAACCTGGTGACCAACGCCAGCTGGAAGGACATCTGGCTCAACGAAGGCTTCACCACCTACGTCCAGGGCCGCATCACCGAAGCCCTGTACGGCAAGGAGATGGCCGAGATGGAGAAGCAGATCGACCAGACCGACCTGCTGGCCGAAGTGAAGGACATGAGCCCGGCCGACCAGGCACTGGCGCTGCCGCCGCTGAACGAGCGTGACCCCGATGAAGCCCTCAGCCAGGTCGCCTACGTCAAGGGTTCGTGGTTCCTGGAGTTCCTGGAACAGCGCTTTGGCCGCGAGACCTTCGATCCGTTCCTGCGGGGCTGGTTCGATGACCACGCCTTCCAGAGCGCGAACACCGACCAGTTCGTCGCGTACATGAAGAAGAACCTGCTGCCGAAGAATCCGTCGGCCGTGACCGAGGCCGAACTGAAGGCGTGGCTGGACGAGCCGGGCATCCCGGCGTTCGCGGCCAAGGCGCAGTCGCGCAACTTCAGCAGCGTCGATACCGCGCGCATCGCATTCGCCAGCGCCGGCACCGTGCCCAGCAGCCAGGTCATCGCCGACTGGAGCACCCAGGAATGGGTGCGCTTCATCGACGGCCTCGGTGCGACCCAGCCGCTGGACAAGCTGGCCACGCTGGACAAGGCCTTCCACTTCACCGGCACCCCGAATGGCGAGATCGCCATGCGCTGGTACCCGCTGGCGATCCGCAGCGGCTACGAGCAGGCCAATGAAGGCGCGGCTGCATTCATCGAGCGCGTCGGCCGTCGCAAGCTGATCATGCCGATCTACGCCGAACTGGTGAAGACCCCGAAGGGTCTGGAACTGGCCAAGCAGGCCTTCGAAAAGGCCAAGCCGGGCTACCACCCGATCACCACCGCCTCGGTCCAGGACATGCTGGCCAAGGCTGAAGCCAAGTAAGCGGTAGTGCCGGCCGCTGGCCGGCAACCGGTCACTGCTTCACCACCAACGGCGGGGAAACCCGCCGTTGGTGTATCCGCTTTTCGCTGCCGATAGAATCGGGATGCACTCGCATAGGACCTCCGCCATGAAACGACTGATCCTGCTCACCGCCTGCACCTTGGCCCTGGCCGCCTGCAGCAACCCCGAGGAAGAGCGCAAGGCGCAGGAAGCCGCCGCGGCCGCCGTGCAGGCGCAGAAGGAGGCCAAGGCCGAAGACGTGGCCAAGCAGTACGACATGGCCGTGGCCGCGCAGGACTGGGAACGCGCACGCCTGCATGGTGCCTCGCTGCTGGACCAGTACAAGGACACCGCTGCCGCCGACCGCATCGCCGCAGGCTTCGACGAGGTCAAGGCCAAGGGCGACGCCGCGCGCGACCTGCGCCGCATGCAGGGGCTATGGCAGTACAACCAGATTCCGGTGGGCAGCAAGGGCAACCAGGTCTCGGCGCAGATCTACAGCAAGGAACGGGTGGACGTGGATGGCAGCGGCGCCAAACCGGTGCAGCTGGTGTTCCGCGATCATCCGGAGTGGAAGCGGCATGCCTACCTGGTGCTGCAGGCCGGTGATTTCCGTTGCCCGCAATGCACGGTGAAAGTGACCGTGGATGACGGCAAGCCGGTACCAATGGCGGCCTGGCGCCCGAAGACTGATGAAGCCATCGCCCTGTTCATCACCGATCAGAAGGCACTGTGGAAACTGGCGCGCAAGGGCAAGTCGATCAGCATCGAGTTCCCGGTCAAGGCCGGTGGCACGCGAACGGCCGTGTTCGAAACCGGCGGTGTCGACGCCAGCCGCATGCCGCAGTGGTGGCAGTGAAGGTTGCGACGGGCAGCGCAGTGCACGCGTTGTCCGCGATCCGGCACTGGGTGTTCGACATGGACGGCACGCTGACGGTGGCCGTGCATGATTTCGCCGCGATCCGCCGAGCGCTGGAGATCGCCGCGGAGGAAGACATCCTCGACCATATCGCGGCATTGCCCGACGCACCGGCGCAGGCCAAGCGCGCGTGGCTGCTGGATCACGAGCGCGCCCTGGCCGAGGACGCGCTGCCAGCGCCGGGGGCGGTGAAGCTGCTGCGCGCGCTGTCGGCGGCAGGTTGCCGGCTGGGCATCCTGACCCGCAACGACCATGCGCTGGCGAAGCTGACGCTGGAGGCGATCGGGGTCGGGGCGTTGTTCGACGACGCCGACATCATCGGCCGCGATGAAGCGGTGCCCAAGCCCTCGCCGGATGGCCTGCAGCAGCATCTTCGTCGCTGGGGCATCGGGGCTGCGCACGCGGTGATGGTCGGTGACCACGCCTACGACCTGGAGTGCGGGCGCGCCGCGGGCACCCACACCGTGCTGGTCAATCTGCCGGAGAACCCGTGGCCCGGCAGCGCCGACTGGCATTTCGCCGATTGCCGCGCCTTGCTGGCGGCCTGGCAGCAGAAGGGGTAGTGCCGGCCGCTGGCCGGCAGTGTCGACCAAGGTCGACGCCTACCAGAACACCCGTGGCCAGGCTGGCGGCCTGGCAGAAGGGGTAGTGCTGGCCGCTGGTCGGCAGTGTCGACCAAGGTCGACACCTACCAGAACACCCGTGGCCAGGCTGGCGGCCTGGCAGCAGAAGGGGTAGTGCCGGCCGCTGGCCGGCAGTGTCGACCAAGGTCGACACCTACCAACAGCATTCCCAGCAGCGCATCGGGTGGAAAGCCCCCTTGTTGTTCAAGGGGGCGCGCCGAAGGCGCGGGGACAAGAGTGGGATGCGCGGGCAGTTCGTTTACGCGCCCAGCGCGTAACCGAACTGCTGCTTGAACTGCTCGTTGAACTCATCGAAGGTGAAGCGCTGGTTCTGCGTGCCCGGGTGCTCGACCTTCAGCGCGCCCATCAGGTTGCCCATGCGGCCGATGGTCAGCCAGTCGTAGCCCTTCTGGATGCCGTAGATCAGGCCGGCGCGGAAGGCGTCGCCACAGCCGGTCGGATCGACCACGCGGCGCTCGTGCGCCGGCGGGATGTCGTAGCTCTTTTCCGGGGTGTGGATGACCGCACCCTTCGGGCCACGGGTGGTGATGTAGGCCTTGACCCGGCTGACGATCTCCTTCTCGTCCCAGCCGGTGCGCTCCTGCAGCAGGTTCGACTCGTAGTCGTTGACCACCACGTAGTCGGCCTGATCGATGAAGGCGCGCAGCTCGGGGCCGTTGAACAGCGGCATGGCCTGGCCCGGGTCGAAGATGAACGGAATGCCGTCCTCGTGGAATTCCTGCGCGTTCTGGATCATGCCTTCGCGGCCGTCCGGGCCGACCAGGCCCAGGGTCACGCCCGGCACGCCGCGCACATGGTTCTCGTAGGAGCGCATCATCGCGCCCGGGTGGAAGGCGGTGATCTGGTTGTTGTCGTGGTCGGTGGTGATGAACGCCTGCGGGGTGAACAGCTCGTCGATCACGCGCACACGCGACAGATCGATGCCCAGGCCTTCGAAGTATTCGCGGTACGGGCCGAAGTCCGAACCCACGGTGCCCATCGGGATCGGCTGGCCGCCCAGCAGGTGCAGGTTGTAGGCGATGTTGCCGGCGCAGCCGCCGAACTCGCGGCGCATGCGCGGCACGAGGAAGGACACGTTCAGGATGTGCACCTTGTCCGGCAGGATGTGATTCTTGAACTGGTCCGGGAACACCATGATGGTGTCGAAGGCAAGAGAACCACAGATCAGAGCGGACATCGATGTAAGCCTATGCGGTGAATTTTGGGGTGGGCCGGCCCGGTTCAGCGGGCAAGCAAACGGCGCCCTTGGGCGCCCGACGGCGCAAAGGTTACCCGCTGGTGCCGCTCAGGGCCAGAACCGGGTGATGCCCGATCAGGCCGAAAGCCTGTGAAGACGCGGGTTCAGCTAGTTTTTTCCTTGCTCGGCGGCAGGCGGGTTGCTAGGCTTGTCGGCCTCGATTTCTGCCCATTTTTTCGCCATCCCGCGGCGGGCACGACACCCCTCAGGACTCCTTCCTCAGATGTTCAAGAAACTCCGTGGCATGTTCTCCAACGACCTGTCCATCGACCTGGGCACGGCCAACACCCTCATCTACGTGCGCGGGCAGGGGATCGTGCTGAACGAGCCGTCGGTCGTGGCCGTGCGCCAGGACCGTGCCATCGGTGGCACCCGCTCGGTGGCAGCCGTTGGCGCCGAGGCCAAGCAGATGCTCGGCCGTACCCCGGGCCACATCACCACCATCCGCCCGATGAAGGACGGCGTCATCGCCGACTTCACCTACACCGAGGCGATGCTCAAGCACTTCATCAAGAAGGTGCACAAGTCGCGCGTGCTGCGCCCGAGCCCGCGCGTGCTGGTCTGCGTGCCGGCCGGTTCGACCCAGGTCGAGCGCCGCGCGATCAAGGAATCGGCCGAGGAAGCCGGTGCCCGTGACGTGTACCTGATCGAAGAGCCGATGGCTGCCGCGATCGGCGCCGGCATGCCGGTCACCGAAGCCCGTGGCTCGATGGTCATCGACATCGGCGGCGGCACCACCGAAGTGGCGGTGATCTCGCTCAACGGCATCGTCTATTCGGCCTCGGTCCGCATCGGCGGTGACCGCTTCGACGAATCCATCACCAACTACGTGCGCCGCAACCACGGCATGCTGATCGGTGAAGCCACCGCCGAGCGCATCAAGGTCGAGCTGGGTTGTGCCTACCCGCAGGCCGAGGTGCAGGAGCTGGAGATCTCCGGCCGCAACCTCGCCGAGGGCGTGCCGAAGATGATCAAGATCAGCTCCAACGAGGTGCTTGAAGCCCTGCACGAACCGCTGTCGGGCATCGTCAGCGCGGTCAAGCTGGCGCTGGAGCAGACCCCGCCGGAACTGTGTGCCGACGTTGCCGAGCGCGGCATCGTGCTGACCGGCGGCGGCGCCCTGCTGCGTGACCTGGACCGCCTGATCTCCGAAGAAACCGGCCTGCACGTGCAGGTGGCCGACGATCCGCTGACCTGCGTGGCCCGCGGTGGCGGTCGTGCGCTGGAACTGGTGGACATGCACGGCAACGAGTTCTTTGCGCCGGAATAAGCCGTCCCGGCCGTTCCTGCCCGCCGCGCCCTTCCGGGGTGCGGCCCGCCGCGATGGCGGGCCGGCACCGGCGGGGCGTCCGCGTGTTTCCCTTCCGCCTTCTGCCAGTTGAATCGTTGCCGTGCCGCCCTACGCCGGTCCTCCCGTTGCCTCCCGATCCGGTGATGCCGCCAGCCCCCTGCGGTTGCTGGCCTATCTTGCATTGGCCATCACACTGATCGTCCTTGACGATCAGGCGGGTTGGCTGGCGCGCCTGCGCGAGCAGGCCAACAGCCTGGTGCAGCCTGTGTGGGCACTGGCGGGTCTGCCCGGCAAGCTCGGCAACCAGGTCAAGGATTCCGCGGCCAGCCACACCCAGCTGGTCACCGAGAACCGTGAACTGCGCAACCAGCTGCTGCTGGCCAACGCGCGCCTGACCCGTCTGCAGACCGCGGCGCTGGACAACGCCCAGCTGCGCGAACTGCTGAACGTGGCCGAGCGCAGTGGCCTGGACGTGCAGCTGGCGCCGATCCTGGATATCGACCTGGACCCGGTGAAGCAGCGCCTGGTGCTCGACGCCGGCAGCCGCGAAGGCGTGCACGTCGGGCAGGCGGTGATCGATGCCGGTGGCCTGATGGGGCAGGTGATCAGCGTCACCGGCGGTACCTCCACCGTGCTGCTGCTGACCGACCCCGACCACGCGGTGCCGGTCACCGTGGCCCGCAACGGCGTACGCCTGATCGTCTACGGTCGCGGCGACACGCTGGAGCTGCGCGACATCCCGCTCAGCGCCGGTGTGGAAGTGGGCGATGAGATCGTCACCTCCGGCCTCGGTGGCCGCTTCCCGGCCGGCTTCCCGGTCGGCACCATCACCGGCCTGCGCCCGGACGACACCCATGCCTTCCTGGTCGGCGAACTGAAGCCAGCCGCCCAGCTGGATCGTGGCCGTGATGTGCTGCTGCTGCGCCCCGGTGCGGCGATCCGCATTCCGCCGGAACTGCGCCTGCAGCTGGAAGAAACCACTCCGGGTGGCCCGGCCACCGGCGCCACCGTGCCTGCGGGAGCCGCGCCAGCGACAACGACGCCAGCTCCGGTCAGCTCCCCGGTAGTGCCGGCCGCTGGCCGGCAACAGCCCTCGTCGCAAACGAGGACTGTTGCCCCCGCATCCTCGCTTGATCCTGCCGCTCCGGTAGTGCCGGCCGCTGGCCGGCAACAGCCCTCGTCGCAAGCGAGGACTGTTGCTCCCGCATCCTCGCTTGATCCTGCCGCCCCGGTAGTGCCGGCCGCTGGCCGGCAACCGACCACGCCGGAGGCCCAGCGATGAGCCGCCTGCGCGACAACCCGTGGGTATTGCCGGCCAGCCTGGTCGTAGCCCTGCTGCTGGGCCTGCTGCCGTTGCCGGCGCTGCTGCAGCCGCTGCGCCCGTACTGGCTGGCGCTGGTGCTGGCGTACTGGGTGATCGAGACGCCCGAGCGCGTCGGCCTGGGCATCGCTTTCGCCAGCGGCGTGGTCGCCGACCTGCTGTACGGCGGCGTGCTCGGCGAACAGGCGCTGCGGCTGGTGATGCTGGCCTTCATCCTGCAGCGTTTCCGCGCCCGCATCCGCTTCTTCCCGATGTCGCAGCAGATGCTGGCCATCGGTGGCCTGTTGTTCAACGACCGCATCGTCAGCGCGCTGGTCCACATCCTGGTGGGCGAGCCGACCCTGCCGTGGTCGTACTGGTGGGCCCCGCTGTTGGGCATGGGCCTGTGGCCGCTGGTGTTCGTGCTGCTGGACGCAGTGCGCTTCGGCAAGCGCGGGCGCTGAGCCATGATCCCGCGCCGCCAGGTCAAGAACCCGCACGCCGAAGCCGAACAGTTCCGCCGCCGTGCGGCGCTGGGTTTCCTGGGCGTGCTGGTCTGCCTGCTGGGCCTGGGCGGCTGGTACTTCAAGCTGCAGGTGCTGGATCACGACGTCTACGCCACGCGCTCGGAAGCCAACCGCATCAAGCCGCGGCCGGTGGTGCCCGGGCGCGGCATGATCTACGACCGCAACGGTCGCCTGCTGGCCGAGAACGTGCCAGCGTTCCGCCTGGACGTGACCCCGGACAAGGTCAAGGACATGGACGCCACCCTGGAAGGGCTGGCGAAGATCATCAGCATCAGCCCGGAAGAGCTGGAAGCGTTCAACAAGTCGCGCAAGGCGCGCCGCAAGTTCCTGCCGGTCACGCTGAAGCTGCGCATGAGCGACGAGGAGATGGCGCGCTTCGCCGTCGACCGTTGGCGCTTCCCCGGCGTCGAGCTTGAGCCCTACCTGACCCGGCGTTATCCGTACGGTGACCTGTTTGCGCACATCATCGGCTATGTCGGCCGCGTCGACGACAAGGATCTGGAGATCCTCGGCGAAGGCAATGCCGCGCTGACCCACATCGGCAAGTCCGGCCTGGAGCGCTATTACGAGCAGCAGCTGCGCGGCAAGGTCGGCTACGAGCAGGTCGAAACCAACGTGCAGGGCCGTGCCATCCGCACCATCGGCCGGGTGGCCGCGCAGTCCGGCGCCGACCTGCGGCTGTCGATCGACGCGGACCTGCAGCGTGCCATGGTGGCGGCCTTCGGCGACCAGGAGGGCTCGGCAGTGGCGATGGACCCGCGTACCGGCGAGGTGCTGGCGATGGTCAGCCTGCCGTCCTACGACCCCAACCTGTTCGTCAACGGCATTTCCCATGCCGACTTCAAGGCGCTGAACGAGAACCCGTCGCGGCCGCAGTTCAACCGCCTGGTGCTCGGCGGCGTCGCTCCCGGTTCCACGCTGAAGCCGCTGATCGGCCTGGCCGGCCTGGACTCGGGCGTGCGCCGCCCGGAAGACAAGGTGCTGTCCACCGGCATGTTCTACCTGCCCGGCACCAGCCGTGGCTGGGGTGATGCGCATCGTGGCGGCCATGGCTGGACCGATCTGCGCAAGTCCATCGCCGAGTCGGTCAACACCTACTACTACAAGCTGGCGCTGGACCTGGGCATCGAGCGCTTCGACCATTACATGGAGTACTACGGCTTCGGCCAGCCGACCGGTATCGACCTCACCGGCGAAATCGGCGGCATCCTGCCGTCGCCGGCCTACAAGCGGAAGACCCGCAAGGAAGCCTGGTACCCCGGCGATACGGTCAACATCAGCATCGGCCAGGGCGACTGGAAGGTCACCCCGCTGCAGTTGGCGCGCGGCGTCAGCGCGCTGGCCGACGGGCAGCTGCGCACCCCGCACCTGGTGATCCAGCAGCGCGACGGCTTCGACAGCGACTGGACCGCGACGCCGCCCGGCGAGAGCAAGCCGGTCAGCCCCAACCCCAACAACGTGCAGGCGGTGCGCGAGGGCATGATGGCGACCATGCGGCCGGGCGGCAGCGGCTGGCGCGTGGCGGTCGGTGCGCCGTACGTGATGGCCGGCAAGACCGGTACCGCGCAGGTCATCAGCCGCAAGGGCACCGCAGCGGTGAACCCGAAGAGCCTGCCGATGCACCTGCGCCACCGCGCGCTGTTCGTCGGCTTCGCGCCGGTCGAAAACCCGGTGATCGCGATCGCGGTGGCGGTGGAGGGCGGTGGCTATGGTGGTTCGGCTGCTGCGCCGATCGCCCGCAAGGTGTTCGATGCCTACCTGCTGGGCAAGATGCCCGAGGGCATGCAGCCGCTGGACAGCGAGCGTGGTACCACCGCCATCGGTGCCACCGCGTTCGACAACGAAGACGCCGGCGCACGCCAGGCCGGTGATCTGGCGGCCGCGCAGCTGGGCGAACACCCGGTGCAGGTGGGTGCCCCCACCCCCGAACCGGCCCCTGCGCCGCAGCCGGGCACGCCGGCCGCTGCCGCAGTGCCGGCCACGCCACGCCCGGCGGTTGCGGAGCCCGCACGATGAAAGTGTTCCTGCGCTGGGCCGGCGACATGCTGCGCCGCTTCTTCAGCACGCTGGACTGGGTGTTGTGCCTGGCCCTGGGCGCGCTGATGGTGATCGGCCTGGCCACCTTGAAGAGTGCCGGTGGCGACGGCCTGGTGATGGCCCAGGGCGCGCGTTTCGCGGTGGGCATGGCTGCACTGTGGGGCATCTCGCGGGTGCCGATCCTGCGCATCCGCTCGGCCACGCCGATGATCTATGCGATCTCCATGATTCCGCTGCTGGCGGTGTTCGTGCTCGGCACCGGCAAGTACGGCCGGCAGTGGCTGGACCTGAAGTTCTTCTACCTGCAGCCGGCCGAGCTGCTGAAGGTCAGCCTGCCGATGATGGTGGCCTGGTACCTGCACAAGATGCCGCTGCCGCCGCGCTTCAACACCGTGCTCGTGGCCTTGATCATCATCGGCGTGCCGACCGGCCTGGTGATGTTGCAGCCCGACTTTGGTACCGGCGTGCTGATCGCCGCCAGCGGCGTGTTCGTACTGCTGCTGGCAGGCCTGCCGTGGTGGTGGGTCGGGCTGGGCGTGGGCGGCGTGGCTGCGGTCGCGCCGGTGGCCTGGTTCTGGCTGCTGCGGCCGTACCAGAAGGACCGCATCATGATGTTCCTGGACCCGGAGATGGATGCACTGGGGGCCGGCTGGAACATCATCCAGTCGAAGATCGCGATCGGCTCCGGCGGCTTCGATGGCAAGGGCTGGGGCGAGGGCTCGCAGTCGCACCTGAACTTCATTCCCGAACAGACCACCGACTTCGCGTTCTCGGTGCTGAGCGAGGAATTCGGCTGGATGGGTGTGGCCCTGGTGCTGACCCTGTACCTGGTGGTGATCGGGCGTTGCCTGTGGATCGCCAGCCAGTCGCGCGATTCCTATTCGCGCCTGTTGGCCGGCGCTACCGGCCTGGCGTTCTTCGTCTATGTACTGGTGAACGGCGGGATGATTTCCGGCCTGCTGCCGGTGGTGGGCGTGCCGATGCCGCTGATCAGCTACGGCGGTACCTCGGCGGTGTCACTGCTGGCCGGCTTCGGCCTGGTGATGGCCGTGCGCAGTCACAACCCGGTGCACGGCGGCTACGGCTAGCACCGGTCGCGCGCTTCGTCGCGTTTCCATCTGCTCGATTGCTTCCGCTGTTCTGTAGAGTCGAGCACGGCTTGACTCTGCAAGCGCACGCGCACCCTGACAGCTTCACGCAAGCACGCATTGCTACCGTGCCCGCGTGGAATGGAAACGACTGCTTGGTGGCTGCCGTGAGGTGGCGCGCACGATCGATCTGCCATTGCTGATCGCGCTGCTGATCCTGATGGGCGCGGGCCTGGCGGTGCTGCACAGCGTGTCCGGTCCGGTGGCTGGGCAGGCGGCGCGTTTTGCCGGTGGCCTGGCGTCGATGTGGCTGCTGTCCCGCGTTTCGCTGCTGCGGCTGCGCGCGTGGACGCCTGCAATCTATGCGCTTTCGTTGCTGCCGCTGATGGCGGTGTATGTGATCGGTACAGGCAAGTACGGGCAGCGCTGGCTCAATCTCGGCGTGTTCTACCTGCAGCCGTCCGAACTGCTCAAGCTCAGCCTGCCGCTGATGATGGCCTGGTACCTGCATCGGCAACCGCTGCCACCGTCGCCGCGCACCGTACTGACCACCACCGTGCTGATCGGCGTACCCGCCGTGCTGATCCTGATGCAGCCCAACCTGGGCACCGCCACGCTGGTTACCGCCAGCGGCGTGTTCGCGCTGCTGCTGGCCGGATTGCACTGGGGCTGGGTGGCCACTGGCGCGACGGGCCTTGCCGTTGCCGCGCCGCTGGCCTGGTTCGGCCTGCTGCGGCAGTACCAGAAGGATCGCGTGCTGACCTTCCTTGATCCGTCGGCGGATCCGCTTGGCACCGGTTGGAACATCCTGCAGTCGCGCATCGCGATCGGCTCCGGTGGCTGGGACGGGCGCGGCTGGGGGCAGGGCACCCAGGCCACGCTGGACTTCCTGCCTGAGTACACCACCGACTTCGCGTTCTCGGTGCTGGCCGAAGAGTTCGGCTGGATCGGCGTGGCCACCGTGTTTGCGCTGTACCTGTTCGTGGTCGGCCGCTGCCTGTGGATCGCGGTGCACGCCCGCGACACGCACGCACGGTTGCTGGCCGGCAGCCTGGGCTTGGCGTTCTTCGTGTACGTACTGGTGAACAGCGGGATGATTTCCGGCCTGCTGCCGGTGGTGGGCATTCCGATGCCGTTGATCAGCTATGGCGGCACCTCGGCGGTGTCGCTGCTGGCGGGTATCGGGCTGGTGATGGCGGTGCGCGGGCACCGGCCCGTGCACGGGGGATAGGGTTTCCAGCCAACGGCGCAGCCCCTCGTGGGTGGTCGCGAAAAGTAGTTAACGGGTGAGGCCAGGTAGATGGGCTGCGCAGGGGCCGCTGCAAGTACGTCCATGTAAGCTCGGTCGCCGCATCCATGCGGCTCACGCCCCTGCGCAGCCCATCTACCCGGCCACGGACAGGTTCCGTGCGCGTCTACCCACGGAGAAGAAAGAGAAGATCAAAAGCAAAAGCGGCTTGGCGGGTCGCTTCATTGCCTTGTGTGGAGCCGAGTCATGCTCGGCTCACAAGCAAGCGCAGCGCCGCGACCCGCTTTTGATTTTCTCTTTCTTCTCCGTGGGTGGCAGACCGCCAAAATCTGTCAGAGGGCGGTCGGGTTGGGTACGCGGGGGTGCCAGCCGCATGGATGCGGCTGACAAGCCTCCAGGGACGGATTCACGGCGTCCCCCGCGTACCCAACCCGACCGGCCCACCCGCGGCTTCTGCTTTTCGCGACCACCCACGAGGGGCTGCGCCGTTGGCTGGAAACTTCCTGACTCTGCGCAACGCTCGCTGTGGAAGCGTTCTCACAACGATGCAGGACAGCACACTCGCTGACCAAAGTCCGAAAAAAACGTTAGCTGGTTCACACTTTTACGCCGCGTTGATCTTGATCAATGGACTTGTCGTAATCGGCCTGCACAATGGCGGCCCGTTCGGCACGGCGCGCCGTCAATCGTTGCAGCGCGAGGGGGCGTCGGGCGGGAAGCAGTACTGATCCAACGGGTACAGGGAGCGCGGAGCACTGCCACTGGGGAGCGGCAGCCGCGCGGGTACCGACCGGATCCGGTCGCCGGTTGCGTCTGCGGGGATGGGGACGCAACCGGCAACCTCTATCTGAATGGGGAAGTGCGATCACGACGTCTTCACATTTCCCGCTGAACACGGGCAAATCGTTGTGATTCATGGTGTTAGGGGTTTTAATTCATCCATGACCTGCTAACCTGCGACGATGATTCGACGCACTCTGGCCTGCATGCTCACCCTCGGCCTGGTCGCCTGCGCGACCCAGCCGAAGTCCCCACCGTCTTCACCCCAGGCCAGCAGTACGCCGCGCCAGCCCGCCACCAAGGCCCATGGGCCGGCCGAGGCTGCACCCGAAGCAACTGCGGCTACCGCGCCGCCGGTGGATCTCACCCCGGTGCCGTTCGAGGTCGCGCGGGCCCGCTTCATTGCCGATACCGCCAAGCGCTATGGCCTGAAGCCGGAGCAGATCAGCAGCGTGCTCGACCAGGCGCAGGTGCGCCAGCCGATCATCGCCGCGATGTCGCGCCCGGCCGAGCGGGTCAAGCCGTGGAACGAATACCGGCCGATGTTCATCAGCAAGGCACGCATTGATGGCGGTCGCGCGTTCCTGGCCGAACACCGTGCCGAACTGGATCGCGTGCAGCAGCGCACCGGCGTGCCGGCCGAAGTGATCGTGGCGATCATCGGCGTGGAAACCAGTTACGGAAAGAATGCCGGCAGCCATCGCGTGCTCGATGCGCTGTACACGCTGGCGTTCTACTACCCACGCAGCGGCGACCCGGCCAAGCTCGAACGCGAAGTGCGCCGCGAACTGTTCTTCCGCGATGAGCTGGCCAAGCTGTTCGAGCTGGGCCGCGAAGAAAAACTGGACATCACCACGCTCAAGGGCAGTTATGCCGGTGCGATGGGCATGGGCCAGTTCATGCCGTCCAGTTACCTCGATTACGCGGTGGACGGCAACGGTGATGGTCGTCGCGACCTGTTCAACAGCTACGACGACGTGTTCTCCTCCATCGCCAACTACTTCGTGAAGAAGGGGGGCTGGGTGCGTGGTGGCCAGGTTGCGGTACCGGCGACGCTGGCCCCGGGCCGCGAGGAGTTCAACCCGACCGAATGGATGCCCACCTGGTCGCTGGCCGACCTCGCACAGCGCGGCTACCAGCCGAGCACGCCGGTGCAGCCGGGCGCCACCGCCACCCCGATCACCCTGGAAGGCAGCACCGGCAAGCAGTACTGGCTGGGCTTCCAGAACTACTACGCGATCACCCGCTACAACCTCTCGAAGATGTACGCGATGGCCGTGTTCCAGCTGTCCCAGGCCATCGCCGGACAGGAGTTGCCCCCGGCATGAACATCAGATGGCTGGTCCCGAGCTTGATCGTCTTCGCGCTGGCGGCCTGCAGCAGCGCGCCGAAGAAGCCGGCCACGGCCGGCCATGGTGGCAAGTCCAGCGGCACGCTGGTGCAGGGCCGTGGTTCGCGACCGGCGCACTGCCCGGAAGGTTCGCCGTATGCAGCGGCCAAGGAAGACCTCAGCACCCGCGGCAATTACACCGCTGGTGGCCTGTACAAACCAGGCGTGCGTGACAGCACGCCCGACTACATTCCCAACGTGGCCTGCATCCCCGAGCCGGAAGTGACCGCCGAGGAACGTTCGGCCATCGGCAACAAGTCGCCGTACGTGGTGCTGGGCAAGTCGTACAAGGTGCTCGACGACACCCATGACTACGTCGAGCGCGGCACCGCGTCGTACTACGGGGCCAAGTTCCACGGCCGCCTGACCTCCAATCGCGAGGTCTACGACATGTACCAGTTCACTGCCGCGCACAAGACGCTGCCGCTGCCCAGCTTCGCCCGCGTGACCAACCTGGACAACGGCGAGTCGGTGATCGTGCGTGTCAATGATCGTGGCCCGTTCCATGACGGCCGCGTGGTCGATCTCAGCTATGCCGCCGCCGTGCGCCTGGGCATCACCCAACGCGGTACCGGCAATGTCGAGGTGCGCGCGCTGCAACCGGGCGAGAGCAACCTGATGGCGCAGAAGCCGTCGCGTCGCGAGCGTCGTGCGGCTGAAGCGGCCGCCGCCACTGCAGTGGCCAGCGCGCGCCCGGTGCCGGCGCCACGTGCTTCCACCGACAGTGATATCGATCGCCTGGTCAACCGCTTGCCGACCGATGGCGCCCCGGCGCGCGGCCAGCCGGCCACCACCCGGGGCGTGGCCAGCACCGCGCCGGATGTGGCGGTCAGCAGCCTGCCGCCAAGCGCGCCGGTGGTGCGCACCTCCGCGCCGGCTCCGGCGGTTGTCGCCAGCACGGCCCCGCGCGCGGTGGCACCGGCACCGGTGCGTGCCGCCGCGGCGGCGCCGAGCCTGTCGCAGCAGGTGGTGGGCGCGGTGATGGTGCAGGTCGCCAGCTTCTCCAGCCGCGACAATGCCAACCGCGCAATGGGCCAGCTCAACGCCGCCGGCATCGTCGGCGCGACCATCAGCGACATCGCCGCCGGTGGCCGCACCCTGTTCCGCCTGCGCGTTCCCGCCAGCGACCATGCCAGTGCCGCGGAACTTGTCGGCCGCATTGCCGGTCTGGGCCTGGGTTCGCCGCAGATCGTCAAGGATTGACCCACCCGGGCCGGTGCTGCCGGCCCATGCTGCCCCGGCCTTACAATGGCCACTACGTTCCACCCTCCATTCCTGGCCGTCCCCTGGAGCCTGCTGTCCAATGAATTTCCGTTCCGCCGCCACCGCCCTGGCCGCCACCCTGGTGGTGGGCCTGGCTTCCGCCCAGACCCCGCTGCCGACCCCGGCCACGCCGGCGCCCGCCGCCGCTGCCGCCCCGGCCACTGTTGCCACCCCGCCGGCGCCGGTGCCGAGCGTATCCAAGGCCTGGGTGCTGATGGACTACGCCACCGGCCAGGTGCTGGCCGGCGAGAACATCCACGAGCAGTTGGCCCCGGCCAGCATCACCAAGGTGATGACGTCCTACGTGATCGCCGCCGAGGTCAAGAACGGCAAGGTCCGTGCGGATGACCAGGTGATGATGAGCGAACGCGCCTGGCGCGAAGGCGGCGCGGGTACCGACGGCAGCTACAGCGGCTTCCCGGTCAACCAGACCGCACGCCTGGAAGACATGGAAAAGGGCATGGCGATCCAGTCCGGCAATGACGCCGCGATCGCCCTGGCCGAGCACGTGGCCGGCAGCGAAGAAGCCTTTGCGTCGCTGATGAACAGCTACGCCGCCAAGATCGGCATGAAGAACTCCCACTTCGTCAACGCCCACGGCCTGACCGCCGAAGGCCACCACAGCACCGCCTACGACCTGGCGCTGCTGGGCCGCGCGATGGTGCGTGATTACCCGGAAACCTACGCGTACAACAAGATCAAGGAATTCCAGGTCGGCAACATCAAGCAACCGAACCGCAACTTGCTGTTGTGGCGCGACGGCAGCGTGGACGGCATCAAGACCGGCCACACCTCCGAAGCCGGTTACTGCCTGATGAGTTCGGCGCAGCGTGGCGACCAGCGCCTGATCGCCGTGGTATTGGGGGGGGAGTCGGAAAAGCAGCGTGCCGATGACAGCCTGGCGCTGCTGAACTGGGGCTTCCGCTTCTTCGAGACCCACCGTCTGTATGAACCGGGCAAGGCCGTGGCCGAGCACAAGGTCTGGAAGGGCACCACCGACAAGGTGCAGCTGGGGGTGGCCCAGCCGATGCTGGTGAGCGTGCCGCGCGGCCGCTACAACGACCTGAAGCCGAGCATCGATGTGCCCAAGACCCTGGAAGCACCGTTCACCGCCGGCCAGCAGATCGGCACCGTGAAGGTCACCCTGGATGGCAAGGTCGTCGCCGAAGCGCCGCTGGTGGCCGTGGCCGCCGTTGAGCAGGCCGGCTTCTTCAAGCGCCTGTGGGACAGCTTCTGGATGTGGTGGGAATCGGAATGATCCACGCCCTGGCGTGGTGAACGAAAAGGCCGGCGAATGCCGGCCTTTTCCGTTTCGGGATGCCGGCTCCGCATGATTCCCGCCGGATGTGGGTAGTGCCGGCCGATGGCCGGCTCCCCATGAACCCATCCGGATGTGGGTAGTGCCGGCCGCTGGCCGGCTCCTCATGGACCCATCCGGATGTGGGTAGTGCCGGCCGCTGGCCGGCTCCCCATGAAGCCATCCGGATATGCCGGCAGCCGGCCAGCGGCCGGCACTACCCTCAGCCCCTCGCTTACAGCGAGCCATGCAATAACCGGTGTGCCGACCAACGGTCGGCACCTACCCGCTTCACCCTCAGCCACTCGCTTACAGCGAGCGGCTGATGGTGAAGCTGCCGAACACCGGTGCTTCGCGCTGGCCGTTGAACTCGCGTGTGCTGTGGTAGCGCGCCGCGGCGAACTTCCAGCGCCCGTACATCACGGCCACGCCGTAGCCGCCGTAGGCCACCACATGGCGCTTGTCCACGCTGTGACTGTTGCGGAACGTGTTGCCATCCAGCGTGATGTCGCGGATCACCCAGGCCGCGTCCGAGGTCGCGAACAGGTGCCAGGACCAGCCATTGGGACGGCCGCCGCGGGTCGGCGCAGTGTTCTCGCCGGCCGGGCGCAACGGCGTGCTGCCGAAGTCGTCCGGCAGCTTCCAGCCGAAGCGCACCTCACCGCCGAGGTTGGCCTTGGTTTCCAGGTTGCCGATCGACCCGCCGTAGTGGCTGATCGCGTCCCAACCCCAGCCGTCGGCATTGACGCTGGCATCGCCCGGCCAGCGGCGCATGCGCTCATGGGTGAGCATGAACAGGGGCTCGTTGTGCAGCTGGTTGTCCCATCCCTTGAATTTCTCGTCGCCCAGCACTTCGTGCACGGCATTCTGCACCTGCTTGCCCTGTGCCCACGGGCCGACCACGCCCAGCGTCAGCTGGGTGGTCTGCAGGCGGTCGCCGCTGCGCGCATTGAAACCGAAGTTTGCGATCAGTACGCCGGCGTAAGGACGGTCGTCCTCGATCAGGTCCCTGCGGCTGAAATCGGTCGGGGTGAAGATGCCCTGGCCGATGCTGAAGATCATGTTCTGCTGTTCGAACCTGCCCGGATGCAGCCCTTCCAGGTACTGGTTCACCCAGCGCGCCATGCGCGGCAGGCAGGGGTCGTCGGTGTAGTCGACCAGATTGGGCGAGACCAGGGTCAACAGTGCACCGTTGGTGTAGCCCTGGTCCTGGTGGCGGCCACCAAACAGGTCGTTGTCGACGCGGAAGTTGATCTGCGGCGGGTGGTCGCGCATCGCGTCCGGGCCACATTGTTCGGCCGCCTGGGCGGCAAGGGGGAGGGCAGAGGCCAGCAGGCCGGCCAGCCCGAGGGCTGCGACACTACGCATGGATGGAATGCTCATGGGGAAGGGGACGGTTTTCAGTCGTTATATGCAACGCTACGGTACTCGCGCCCGCGCGGCGGAACGAGCACGTTCGAATCACTTGTCTGTTCCGAAAACAACATTGTCCAGCGGACACAATTTGTTACCCGCGCAAGCGCCGCGGGTCTGGTGTGAAGGTGACCACTGGCCGCCATACGATGCCTGGGCCAGTGCGTGACAGCAGATTGCAGTCAGCTGCCGTTGGGCTTTCGGCCCGCGCCTCTGGGTGGCCTGCAACGCAGCAGGCCGCCGATGCCGTCTTTGACGTTGATGAATACTCTTGGGTTTGTTGCCCTGCGGCCCGATAATGGGTCCATGGAAATCAAGTCCGACAACCCCGACCACGGCTTCCAGTTCCCCGGCCAGTTCGAGCTCAGCGCCATGGGCCCGGCCAACCGCGGCCTGGAACATGAGCTCCCCCGCCTGCTGCTGGCTGCCGGCATCGATGTCGTCAATGAACGCATCAGCTGGAAGCATTCCTCCAACGGCAAGTACGTGTCCGTCCGCATCGTGTTCAAGGCTGAGAGCCGCGAACAGTACGACCTGGCGCACCAGGCGCTGCGCGACCACCCGGAAGTGAAGTGGACGCTGTAGCCGACAGCTGCCCGGCTGAAGCCGCCCCAGAGGACCGCGCGCCGCGTCCGGCGCTGGTGCGTGACCTTGGCCGCCAGGGGTACGAGCCGGTGTGGCGCGCCATGCAGCGCTTCACCGACCAGCGCAGCGACACCGATGCCGACGAATTGTGGGTGGTCGAACACGACCCGGTGTTCACCCTGGGCCAGGCCGGCAAGGATGAGCATGTGCTGGCGCCGGGCGATATCCCGGTGCTGCATGTGGACCGTGGCGGCCAGGTGACCTATCACGGCCCCGGCCAGATCGTGGTCTACCCACTGCTGCGCCTGCCGCGCCTGGGCATCGGTGTGCGCGATTACGTGTGCCGCATCGAGCAGGCCATCATCGATACGCTGGGGGAGTGGAACATCGGTGCCGAACGCCGCGAGGGCGCCCCGGGCGTCTATGTCGGCGGCGCCAAGATCGCTGCGCTCGGCATCCGCGTGCGTCGCGGCTGCACCTTCCACGGCCTGGCCTTCAATGTGGCCATGGACCTGGAACCCTTCCACCGCATCAATCCCTGTGGCTATCAGGGGTTGCAGGTGACCTCGGTGGTAGACTTGGGCGGTCCCTCCGGGATGGAGGCCGTCAAGCCGGTGCTGCTGGACCACCTGGCCCGCCAGTTCGGCCTGCTGCTGCAGCACACCCCCGAACTGCCCGATCTTTCTGCGGCCGCCTGACCGCCCCCGGAACTGCCATGACTGAAACCACCGCCCGTTCCATTCCCCTGCAGATCGTGCAGGGCGACTCCCCGTCCGCCGCGCCGTTGCAGGCCGGGGTCAAGCAGCTGGGCGGTGACAAGATCAACCGCTCGCCGGTGCAGTTCGCCGACGCGCCGGTGCTGCGCAAGCCGTCCTGGATCCGCGTGCGCATTCCTTCGGGCAATGCCGTGCAGAACCTGAAGGCCAAGCTGCGCGAAAACCGCCTGGTGACCGTGTGCGAGGAAGCCAGCTGCCCGAACATCCACGAGTGCTTCGGCCACGGCACCGCCACCTTCATGATCCTGGGCGAGGTCTGCACCCGCCGCTGCTCGTTCTGCGATGTGGCCCACGGCCGCCCGAAGCCGCCGGATGCCAACGAACCGGCCAGCCTCGGCCAGACCGTGGCCGACATGGGCCTGAAGTACGTGGTGGTGACCAGCGTCGACCGCGATGACCTGCGCGACGGTGGTGCCCAGCACTTCGTCGACTGCATCACCGCCATTCGCGAGAAGTCGCCGGGCACCCGCATCGAAGTGCTGACCCCGGACTTCCGTGGCAAGGGCCGCATGGAGCGCGCGCTGGAGATCCTGGCGCAGAACCCGCCGGATGTGTTCAACCACAACATCGAGACCGTGCCGGACCTGTACCGCAACGTGCGCCCGGGTGCGGACTACCAGTGGTCGCTGAACCTGCTGAAGAACTTCAAGGCGCAGCATCCGGACGTGCCGACCAAGAGCGGCATCATGCTGGGCCTGGGCGAGGACTTCGAACAGATCAAGGCCACCCTGCGCGACCTGCGCGCGCACGACGTGGACATGATCACCATCGGCCAGTACCTGCAGCCGACCGCACACCACCACCCGGTGCTGAAGTACTGGACCCCGGAAGACTACAAGGTGCTGGAGGACTACGGCTACGAGCTGGGCTTCAGCCATGTTGCCTCCGGCCCGATGGTGCGCTCGTCGTACCACGCCGACGTGCAGGCCAAGGGCGCCGGCGTCTCCTGAGGTGGGTGCGGACCTCCTCACTGGTGGGTGCGGACCGTTGGTCCGCACGCTTCCGCCGGGCATGGCCCGGCGCTACCGGTAGCTGCTGACCTCTTCCCGGGTGGGTGCGGACCGTTGGTCCGCACGCCTTCGCCTGCATTCACAATTTGCTACACCGGCCCGGCTAGGCTGGTTTTCCACCGAGCGCGGCCGGGTGACAAACCCGGCAACTTTCGGCACTGTCGTGGTGTCTTAACACCCCGCAGTCTCCCCCTTGGCAAGGCGCCTTCGAGCACGTCAATGAAATTCAAAGCCCCCGCATTCCTGATGGCCCTGGCGCTGGTCGCGCCACTGGCGTTGGCGGCCAAGGCCGACTCGCCCGCATTGCCCGCGGCGGCCACCGCCGACCAGGTGACCACCTCCAAGCTGGTGTACGGCCTGCTGTCCGACAGCCGCTACGCCTACCGCCCGCGCGCGCTGGACGAGGCCACCTCCAAGGACGTGTTCAAGCGCTATCTGGAAACGCTTGACGGTGGCAAGCAGTACTTCACCCAGGCCGACGTGGCGCGCTTCGCACCGTTCGAGGCCAACATCGCCTCGGCCATCCGGGGCGGCGAGCTGGAGCCGGCGTTCCAGGTGTTCGCTGTCTACAAGCAGCGCGTCGGCGAGCGCGTGGCGTACGCGCGCAAGCTGCTCAAGCAGGAGCCGGACTTCACCACCGACGAGCGCTTCGAGTACGACCGCAAGAAGGTGCCGTGGGCGGCCAGCAGTGCCGAGCTCGATGAGCTGTGGCGCAAGTCGGTGAAGAACGATTGGCTGCGCCTGAAGCTGGCCGGCAAGAAGCCGGATGACATCCGCAAGACGCTGGACAAGCGCTACGCGACGCTGGAGAAGTCGGTCAATGAACTGAAGGGCGAAGACGTCTTCCAGTTCTTCATGAATTCGTACACCAGTGCCGTTGACCCGCACACGGATTACTTCACCCCGCGCACCGCCGAGAACTTCAACCAGGCGATGTCGCTGTCGCTGGAAGGCATCGGTGCGCAGCTGCAGCGCCAGGACGATGTGGTGGTCATCCGCGAGATCATTGCCGGTGGCCCGGCCGCAGTGGATGGCACGCTGAAGCCGGGTGACCGCATCGTCGGCGTTGGCCAGGGCAAGTCCGGCCTGGTCGAGGACGTGATCGGCTGGCGCATCGACGATGTCGTGGCCAAGATCCGCGGGGCCAAGGACACCCAGGTCAAGCTGGAATTCATCCCGGCTGCCGAAGGCGCCGATGGCAAGCACCACACCCTGGTGCTGACCCGCCAGAAGGTGCGCCTGGCCGAACAGGCCGCCAAGGGCGAGACCATGACCATCCCGGCTGCCAACGGCGAGCCGGCACGCAGGATCGGTGTGATCAAGCTGCCGACCTTCTACCAGGACTTCGAAGGCCGTCGCCGCAATGCCGCCGACTACGCCTCGGCCACCCGCGACGTGGCCAAGCTGCTGGCCGGCTTCAAGAACGACAAGCTCGACGGCGTGGTGCTGGACCTGCGCAACAACGGCGGTGGTTCGCTGGATGAAGCGATCGAACTGACCGGCCTGTTCATCGAACAGGGGCCGGTGGTGCAGGTGCGCGAATCCGGTGGCCGCGTCACCGTCAACAGCGACCGCAACCAGGGCGTGGCGTGGGACGGCCCGCTGGCGGTGCTGATCAACCGTGGTTCGGCCTCGGCCTCGGAGATCTTCGCCGGTGCCATCCAGGACTACGGTCGTGGCCTGGTAATCGGTGAAACCAGCTTCGGCAAGGGCACCGTACAGAACATCGTCGACCTTGACCGCTGGCCGAGCGGCGAGACCCAGCGCTTCGGCCAGGTCAAGCTGACCATTGCCCAGTTCTTCCGCATCAGCGGCAGCAGCACCCAGCACAAGGGTGTGGTGCCGGACCTGGCCTTCCCGGCCAGCGTCGATGCCACCGAGTTCGGCGAGAGCACCTACGACAACGCACTGCCGTGGACCCGCATCGCCGCCGTGCCGCACACCCAGTACGGCAACTTCGCGCCGTTGCTGCCGAAGCTGGAAACCCGTCACGACGCGCGCATCGCCACCGACAAGGAGTTCCAGTGGTGGAACGAGGACGTGCAGCAGTTCCGCACCGAAGCGGCGAAGAAGTACATCTCGCTCAACGAGGCGACCCGTCGCGCTGAGCGCGAGCGCCAGGATACCCAGCGCAAGGAGCGCCAGGTGCAGCGCAAGGAGCTGGGCCTGGCCCTGGACCCGCTGGCCGATGACAGCAGCGATGACGGCCTGACCGGCAACGAGCGCGACATCGTCAAGGATGCCGCGCGCGAGAAGGCTGCCGAAAAGCGCCCGGACCCGCTGCTGCGCGAGTCAGCCTCGATCCTGGCCGACGCGGTGAACCTGCTGGCCAACGACCGCCCGCTGTCGGCGCAGGTGCTGCCGCAGTCCACCGGTGCCGGCCGCTGGGCGGACTGAGCCGGCGACGGCATGTGATACCCGAGGGGCCGGCATTGCCGGCCCTTTTTTTCGTTTGGGGGACCTCGTTCACGATAGCGCCGTGCCATGCGTGGCGGGGCGAAGTGCCACAAACGACTTAATCCCCTCCGTCCCCCCTTTTCCGTGCATGAACCGGCAGCAACGGCGGGGGCTGGCGGGCGTACTTTCGACCTGCCGCACACGGCCGCAGGACTACCCTTGGCGGTACCGTCCTCGCAGGAGTACCCATGCGGGCCTCCCGTCTTTCCAGTGTTGCCGTGGCGCTCGCCAGCGCCCTGATCCTGTCGGCCTGTGGTGGCCGCGCTGCTGACAGCACGTTGCTTCGCGAATCCTTTGATTCCGGCGACACTTTCTCGCGCACCGTCGATGGCCGTCCCGGTGACGCCTGCGAGGCCGCACGGCGCACCCTGCTCAGCCAGGGCTATGCCATCGCCCGTTCCGACGCGGCTCAGGTGGAAGGCAACAAGAACTTCCAGCCGCGCGAGGACGATCACGAGCAGCTGGTGCTGCGTATTTCCTGCGCACCGCGCGGGAGCCAGACACTGGTATTCGTCAGTGCCGTGCAGGATCGCTATGCGTTGAAGAAGAGTCCGACCTCGGCCAGTGTTGGCGTCGGTGCGCTCGGATCTGTATCGCTGCCGTTCGGCAGCAATGACGACTCGCTGGTGAAAGTGGCCAGCAGCACGGTTACCGATGCTGAGTTCTATCGTCGCTTCTTCCAGCGCCTGCAGCAGTACCTTCCGGCGGAGGCAGGCAAGCCCGTTCCGCCTGTGGCCACAACCCCGGAGCCCGCACCGGCGAGCACGGACCAGGATTGAACGTGCGCGGCAGATGGATGGGCGTGGCCCTGCTGCTGCCCGCGCTGGGCGCGGCAGCCACGCCGCTGGACTGTACACAAGGCCTGCTGCAGCGCCTGGGGTGGCACTTCGAAACACGCGCGATCGGTGCACCGCAGGTGCATGGTGGCCCTGTGTGCACGCGCGCGTCGCTGCCGGAGGCTCAGGCGGCAGGCGATCTGCGCGTGCAATGGCCGGCGGACATGCCCGCTGCAGCGCGCAAGGCGTTGCTGCAGCAGGTGCTGGACGATCCGGCTACGGTTTGCGCCTACGCCTTCCAGCTGGGTGCAGCCACGCAACGTGCCGCTGCTGCACTGCAGGGCAATGCAGGATTCCGCTTCTCTGGCCTGCAGCTCGGTTGGATCGGCTTCGGCCTGCACGGAGCACACGCGCAAGGCTGGCAGCGCACGCGAAGCTTCGGCCGTGGTTTCGTGCCCATCAAGGGCAACAGCCAGGCGCTGCAGGCGTTCTACAGCGGCAATGTACGCGCCGAATGTGGAGTCGGTCGCCAGGTCGCACAACTGGCCACACAGCGCGAGCTGTATGGCGATGCGGCCTTCGACGCTGGATTCTCCGCAGAAGAACTGTCGATCGGTACGTTCCTCGCGCTGCACGATACCGACAGCATCCTGCTTGGCGCACACGCCGGTGACTACTTCGCCGATGGCAAGGCGGTGCGCACCTCGGCGATGGGCCGCCAGGCCTTCGTCGGTGTGCCTGGTTTCATCGAACATGTGTACGACAAGGGCATGCTGGACGACCTGAGCAACCAGGCCGAAAACTTCGTGGTGGTGTCGGTGGGCGAGGAGGCCGCGCAGGCGTTGGCCGCGCACGGCGGCCTTGCCTGGTACGACCAGCGCAATGCCGAGCTGTGGGCGCTGGCGCAGGACATCCCGCGTATCGGCCGGCGCTACTTCGAACGCCTGTTGTTCGAGCGCGACCCGGACCTTCGTGCACGGCTGGAACCGCGCTACCACGCCACGCTGGCACGCATGGACCGCCTGCTGGACGATCCGTTCTACCAGCAGTTCGTGATCTATGTGCATCCGCGCGGTATACGTCCCATCGGCTACCACATCGCCCGCCTGCTTGACCGCAACCCGCGAACCCCCTTTTCGATCGACCTGGCGGTGCACAATCTGCATACCACGCTCTACCGGCGTTGGCGCGAGGCGCAGCAGCGCCACTGCGCGGCTACCGGCAGGCCAGGCAGCCTGACCCTAGACCCCAACCGAAGGTGAAACAATGGATATTGCAATGATCGGCCTCGGCCGCATGGGCGCCAACATGGCCCAGCGCCTGCATCGCGGCGGCCACCGCGTCGTCGGCTACGACCCGGGCGAAGGTGCCCGCCAGCGCGCCGCCGAGGCCGGCCTGGAGGTGGTCGATTCGCTGGCCGCCGCGGTGGCCGCGCTGCCGGTGCCACGCGTGGTGTGGCTGATGGTGCCGGCCGGCGAAACCGTCGACCAGACCCTGGGTCAGCTGACTCCGCACCTGGCCGAGGGTGACATCGTCATCGACGGCGGCAACTCCAACTACCAGGACTCGATCCGTCGCGCCAAGGCGCTGGCCGAAGACGACCTGGGCTACGTCGACTGCGGCACCAGCGGTGGCGTGTGGGGCCTGCAGGAAGGCTACAGCCTGATGGTCGGTGGTGAAGCGGCGGTGGTGGAGCAGATCGCACCGCTGCTGCGCACGCTGGCACCGGCCGAAGACCGTGGCTGGGGTCGTGTCGGCCCGTCCGGCGCTGGCCACTTCACCAAGATGGTCCACAACGGCATCGAGTACGGAATGATGCAGGCCTACGCGGAGGGCTTCGCGCTGATGGAGCGCAAGCAGGAAATGGAACTGGACCTGGCCCAGGTGGCCGAAGTCTGGCGCCACGGCAGCGTGGTGCGCTCGTGGCTGCTGGACCTGAGCACCGAAG
Source organism: Stenotrophomonas sp. a6 (assembly GCF_030913325.1). Classification (NCBI taxonomy): domain Bacteria; kingdom Pseudomonadati; phylum Pseudomonadota; class Gammaproteobacteria; order Lysobacterales; family Lysobacteraceae; genus Stenotrophomonas; species Stenotrophomonas sp. a6. The sequence goes on along the minus strand of NZ_CP133161.1, from coordinate 3,792,788 downwards.
CCCTCAAGCGCAATCCGTCGCTGGATGGCATCGCGCCGTACGTGGAGGACTCCGGTGAAGGCCGCTGGACCGTGGCCGAAGCGATCGCGCTCGATGTGCCGGCACCGGTGATCACCCTGTCGCTGCTGGAACGCCTGCGCTCGCGCGAATCCAATTCGTTCACCGACCGCCTGCTGTCGGCGATGCGCAACGAATTCGGCGGCCACGCGATCAAGAAATCGTAAGCACGAAGCCGGGGTCGGATCCCTTTCCGCAGGAAAGGGCTCTGACCCCATGCAGGCAGTCGAGCATGGCTCAACTCTGCAAAAGCCGTCTCCGATGGCTTCCACGTCGACGTATCGACCAGGGTCGACACCTACCGTCGGGCGCGGGACTCTGTCGAAGGCAGGGTGGGTCCGGCTCCCGCAACCGGACCCATCCTGCCATCTCACGGATTGCCGGTTTTTGCCGTTGCTGTTGAGGTTGCCGGCCAGCGGCCGGCACTACCACGGGTGCAGGGCGCAGCCCTGCCGATCACCCCAACGCGATCCGCCGCCCTTCGCGCGCACTGTCCATGCCTGCCTGCAGCAGCCGCATCAGCTGCAGCGCCTGCACCGGATCGACCGTGGCTTCGCCGTCGCCATGCATGGCCGCGGCGAACTGCGCATACAACCGACGGTAGTCACCGGGCAGATTGTCGACGGTGCCGCGCTGCACGTTGTCCTCGGCATCACAGCGCACCAACTCGCCATGCCGCGGGTCGATGCCCCAGCCGGGCGCACCGGGCGCCACACCGCGGCGCAGCTGCGCTTCCTGTACATCCAGGCCGTGCTTGATCCAACTGGCCTTGCTGCCATGCACGCTGAAATGCGGCGTGGGAGCTGCCACCAGGGAGCCGGAATGCACGATCGCGCGATGCCGCGGGTAGTGCAGCACGGCGTGGAAGTAATCGATGGCGCTGCCGCCATCGCGCTGCACGGCCAGATCAGCATCGATCGCTTCGGGCCAGCCGAACAGCACCAGCATCTGGTCCAGCAGGTGCGGGCCCAGGTCGTACCACAGGCCACTGCCGGGACCGTCCTGCTCGCGCCAGCGGTCACGCACCTGCGGGCGATAGCGATCGAAGTGCACATGGCACTCGGCGATGTCGCCCAGTGTCCCGTCCGCAAGCAGCGCCTGCAGCGTGAGGAAGTCGGCATCGAAGCGCCGGTTCTGGAACACGGTGGCGATGCGTCCGGCATCGCGTGCCGCAGCCAGAACGGCTTCGGCTTCAGCGACATCCAGCGCGAACGGCTTGTCGACCAGCACGTGCTTGCCGGCGGCCAGCGCTGCGATCGCCAGCGGCGCGTGCTGTTCATTGGGCGTGGCGATCACTACGGCATCCACGGCCGGGTCGTCGAACACCTCCTGCGGCGTGGCACGCACGTGCACGTCGCTGAACGCGCGCAGCAACGTGTCTCGCTGCGAACTGACGATGCTGTGCAGCACCAGGCCGGGTGTGTGCTGGATCAGCGGTGCGTGGAAGACACGGCCGGCGAGGCCGTAGCCGATCAGGGCCAGTTGCAGGTCGGGGCGCATGACAGAGCTCCGGCAGTGGGAAGGGCAGGGTAAACGACGCGGGCTCACGGGCCAAAGCTGAACGGTTGTCGTTGCAGGTAGCCCGATTCACAGCGGCATGACCGCAACGCCACGCCTGCTCTACGCCGGTTTGTCCAGACTGGCAGCACATTCCGAAGGAGTACGACACGATGAGCAATACGACCCGCAAGCTGATTGCCTCCGCCCTGACGCTGGGCCTGGCGCTGTCCTCCTCGGCCGCATTCGCCAAGGATCCGGCCGCGAAGAGCCCGCCGACCAGCGCGCACCCGGCGACCCATGCTGATCGCCACGATTCCAACGAGCCGGTGACCGATACCTGGATCACCACCAAGGTGAAGGCCGACCTGCTCGCCAGCAGCAACGTTCCGGGTACCGAAATCAAGGTGGAAACCGTGAACGGCGTGGTCAGCCTGAGCGGTGCCGTAGCGAGCCAGGCCGAGAAGGACAAGGCGGTCACCACCGCCAAGGGCATCAAGGGCGTGACCCGCGTTGATGCAGCCGCATTGAAGGTCAGCGCTGCCGCCAAGCGCTGAACCCGTTGGGCGCCCCCTCGCGGGGCGCCCGTTGAGCTGTAGGGCCGCGGCCATGTTCGGCTGGAACTCCAAGGCAGCCGAGCATGGCCCGGCTCTACAGGTCTGAGGACTGCGAACCTGTTCAGCCAACCAGGGGGGAAACCCCTGCGTTGTGACCGCCTGCGCTATATTGCCGGTTCCGCCGCAGCCGGACAGGGTCCGGCCGACGCCCTGCGGCCGTGCTGAAGAGGAACTATGGCGCTGGTTTTCAGTGACGACATCTGGGACCGCTGGCGGTTGCCGGCCCTGGCGCTGGCGGCCGCAGCGATCATCGTGGTGCCGTGGTTGACCCTGCGCAAACTGCAGCAGGACAACGAGCAGGCAATGGCCTGGGTCAACCATACCCAGGCGGTGGGCGTGGCCCTGCAGCAGCTGCAGGCTGATGTGCGCGACGTCGAATCGGCCGCATTGACGCTGTCCAAGGGCGTGGACGCACCCGGGCTGCGCGAGCGCATGGCCGCAGCCAACGACATTCCCGGTCGCTTGGCCGAACTGGGGCGGATGACCCGCGACAACCCCGACCAGCTGATCCGCATCGGCCGTATCGAATCGATGCTGGAAGGGCGGATGGCGCTTGCCCGCGAGCTGGCCAGATCTGAACCCAACAGCGATCAACGCGAGCTGGTGAAGGACCTGAGCACGCGCTATCCGATCCGTGGCCTGGTGGAAGAACTCCAGGCCAGCGAACAGCAACTGTTGACACTGCGGGCCGAGCAGGCGGCGCGCCAGCGCAAGCAGACCGAGCTGGTGTCTTGGAGTTCGCTGGTGATCCAGCTGGGACTGCTCGGCCTGGTGCTTTGGCTCCTGCAGCGGCAGATCGGGCGGCGCCTGCACGCCGAACGCCAATCGCTGCGCTCGGCGGCACGCGCGGCATCGGTGTTGCAGACCGTGCGCGAACCCATCGTGCTGCTCGACCGCGACCTGCGCGTGCAGTTGCATAACACCGCCTTCGCCGAGCTGTACGGGCTGCAGGACGAACGCGCCGATGGCCTGCTGCTGGAAAGCGTCGGCGACGGTGCCTGGAAGGACGCCGTCGTGCGCCAACGCCTGTCCGACGTGCTGCTGCGCGGCCGCGAGCTGTGGGATTTCGAGCACGAACAGCGCACCGCCGACGGCATGGCGCGCTACATGCTGCTGAACGCACGGCGCATGCCGCTGCCCGATACCGATGATGAAGTGGTGCTGCTGACGGTCAGCGATGTCACCATGCAACGCGCAGTCCAGCTGCGCGTTGAAGAGCTCAACCGCCAGCTGGAAGGCAAGGTCGCGCAGGTGTCCGAGGTCAACAGGGAACTGGAAGCCTTCAGCTACTCGGTCTCGCACGACCTGCGCGCACCGCTGCGCCACGTCGCCGGATTCTCCGACAAGCTGTCGCGCCACCTCGGCGACGCCGCCGATGACAAGAGCCGTCATTACCTGGACGTGATCTCCAGTTCGGCCCGGCGCATGGCGGCGCTGATCGATGACCTGCTGGTCTACTCGCGCCTGGGCCGCGCGGCGATGCGCCAGCAGGCGGTGGACATGCAGTCGCTGGTGGCCGATACCCGCGCCATGCTCGATTCCAACCTGCAGGCCGAGGCGGAGAACAGTGGCCATGTGCACCAGGTGGAGTGGAGCATCGCGCCGCTGCCGATCGTGGTCGGCGATGAGAACATGATCCGCCAGGTCTGGCTGAACCTGCTCGGCAACGCGGTGAAGTACTCGGGCAACCGCGAACCGGCGAAGATCCGCGTGGACTACCAGCCGCAGCCTGACGGCGGTCATCAGTTCACGGTCAGCGACAATGGTGCAGGCTTTGACATGGCTTATGCCGGCAAACTGTTCGGCGTGTTCCAGCGCCTGCACAAGGCCAGCGACTACCCGGGTACCGGCATCGGCCTGGCCAGCGTGCGCCGCGTGCTCACCCGTCATGGCGGCCGTATCTGGGCCGAGGCTGAACCGGACGTCGGCGCCACCTTCCACTTCTACCTGCCTCCCGCGATCGATGCGGACAAACAAGGGCCTTCTGCATGACCACTTTGCGCACCATTCTTCTCGCCGAAGACAGCCCGGCCGACGCCGAAATGGCGATCGACGCCCTGGAAGAGGCGCGTCTGGCCAACCCCATCGTGCACGTCGAGGATGGCGTGGAAGTGATGGACTACCTGTTGCGCCGTGGTGCCTTCGCCAACCGCGAGGAAGGCCTGCCGGCGGTGCTGCTGCTGGACATCAAGATGCCGCGCATGGATGGCCTGGAAGTGCTGCGGCAGATCCGCGAACACGAAGAGCTCAAGCGCCTGCCGGTGGTGATCCTGTCGTCCTCGCGCGAGGAAAGCGATCTGGCCCGGAGCTGGGACATGGGCGTGAATGCTTATGTGGTCAAGCCAGTGGACGTGGACCAGTTCTTCGGCGCCGTACAGACGCTGGGCAAGTTCTGGGCGTTGATCAACCAGGCACCGGAACTCGAGTGAGCCCATGCCCTTGACCGGTCCCGCCCTGGGGGCGCTGCGCATCCTGCTGGTGGAGGACTCACCGGAAGATGCCGAGCTGATGTCCGAACAGATGCTCGAAGCGGGCCTGGAGGCCCGCTTCGAGCGTGTCGAGAGCGAGGCCGAACTGCGCCAGGCACTGGCCGCGTTCCAGCCGGACATCGTGCTGTCCGACCTGAGCATGCCGGGGTTTTCCGGTGATGATGCGCTGCGCATCGTGCGCGAGACCTCGCCGGAAATACCCTTCATCTTCGTCTCCGGCACCATGGGTGAGGAGAATGCGGTGGCGGCGCTGCAGAAGGGCGCCAATGACTACATCATCAAGCACCAGCCGGCGCGCCTGCCGTCGGCGGTGGCACGTGCGATCCGCGATGCACGCAGCGCGATCGAGCGCGCACGGGTGGAAACCGAGCTGATGCGCGCACAGCGCCTGGAAAGCCTGTCGCTGCTCGCAGCCGGGCTCAGCCACGACCTGCGCAACATCCTGCAGCCGTTGCTGATCATGCCGGATCTGCTGAAGGCGCGTACCGACGATCCGCAGCTGCACCACCTGGCCGATGTCATCGCCGAGTGCGGCCGCCGTGGCCATGAGATGGCCGAATCGATGCTGTCGTTCGTGCGCGGTTCGCGCAAGCCGAGCGAGCGCATCGAGATCGATGGCCTGTTCGATGCGGTGGCACTGCTGTTGCGCAGCAACGTGCCTGATGCGGTGCGCCTGGAGTTGCAGGTGCAGGACGAAGGCCTGGTGGTCGACGCCAACTACACCGAACTGCAGCAGGTGATGCTGAATCTGGCGCTCAACGCGATACAGGCGATGCCCAACGGTGGCCGCCTGAGCCTGACTGCCAGCCATGCCGGCCACCGCGATGGCGTGGACTGGATGCACATACGGGTCGCCGACGAAGGCATCGGCATGGATGCGGACACGCTGTCGCACCTGTTCAATCCGTTCTTCACCACCAAGGCCGACGGCACTGGCCTGGGGCTGATTTCCTGCAAGCGCATCGTTGAAGGTGCCGGCGGCAGCATTCACGTCAGCAGCCAGCCGGGGCAGGGCACCTGCTTCGAACTGCGCCTGCCGATGCACGAGGCCATCGATGGCAGCGAGCCGATCGAACAGCTGGTGGCCTTGGGCAGCGGCCAATCGATCCTGGTGGTCGATGGCGAAGCCACGCGTCTATCGCTGCTGGGCAATGCGCTGTCCAGCCAGGGCTACCAGCTGCAGTTGGCCTCCGATGGGCCGGCAGCGCTGCGCTGGATGCAGCAGGAGGCGATGCCCGCGCTGGTGATTGCCGATGCCGGCTCCAAGCTGCTGCCGGCCAGCCAGCTGCTGGGCGAGATGGCGACGTTGGGCTATCGCGGCCCGGCACTGGTACTGGAAGACCCGGCAGTGCCGGTCGCGGCCGATGCCTTCCCGGACGGCGTAGAGGTGCATGTGCTGCACAAGCCGCTGCAGATGCAGCAGGTCTTCCGCGCCGTGGCCGAAGCGCTGGGCTGATGCCCCGGTAGTGCCGGCCGCTGGCCGGCATCCCTGTGTGGCGGGATCAATGCGGTTGCCGGCCAGCGGCCGGCACTACCGTTCGGCAGTTTCCCAGGGGAAGCGTGGCAGGGCGTCCACCGCCTGTTCCAGCCGCTGCAGATGCAGCAGGTCTTCCGCGCCGTGGCCGAAGCGCTGGGCTGATGCCAGGTAGTGCCGGCCGCTGGCCGGCATCCCTGTGTGGCGGGATCAATGCGGTTGCCGGCCAGCGGCCGGCACTACAGCTCGGCAGTTTCCCAGGGGAAGCGTGGCAGGGCGTCCACCGCCTGTTCCAGCCGCTGCAGATGCAGCTAGTCTTCCGCGCAGCGGCCGAAGCGCTGGGCTGATGCCAGGTAGTGCCGGCCGCTGGCCGGCATCCCAGTGTGGTGGAATCAACGCGGTTGCCGGCCCGCGGCCGGCACTACCGTTCGGCAGTTTCCCAGGGGAAGCGTGGCAGGGCGCCCACCGCCTGTTCCAGCCGCTGCAGATGCAGCAGGTCTTCCGCGCCGTAGCCGAAGCACAGGGCTGATGCCAGGTAGTGCCGGCCGCTGGCCGGCATCCCTGTGTGGTGGGATCAATGCGGTTGCCGGCCAGCGGCCGGCACTACCGTTCGGCAGTTTCCCAAGGGAAGCGTGGCAGTGCGTCCACCGCCTGTTCCAGCCGCTGCATATGCAGCAGGTCTTCCGCGCCGTGGCCGAAGCGCTGGGCTGATGCCCCGGTAGTGCCGGCCGCTGGCCGGCATCCCTGTGGGGCGGGATCAATGCGGTTGCCGGCCAGCGGCCGGCACTACCGTTCGGCAGTTTCCCAGGGGAAGCGTGGCAGGGCGTCCACCGCCTGTTCCAGCCGCTGCAGATGCAGCAGGTCTTCCGCGCCGTGGCCGAAGCGCTGGGCTGATGCCAGGTAGTGCCGGCCGCTGGCCGGCATCCCTGTGTGGCGGGATCAATGCGGTTGCCGGCCAGCGGCCGGCACTACCGTTCGGCAGTTTCCCAGGGGAAGCGTGGCAGGGCGTCCACCGCCTGTTCCAGCCGCTGCAGATGCAGCTAGTCTTCCGCGCAGCGGCCGAAGCGCTGGGCTGATGCCAGGTAGTGCCGGCCGCTGGCCGGCATCCCAGTGTGGTGGAATCAACGCGGTTGCCGGCCAGCGGCCGGCACTACCGTTCGGCAGTTTCCCAGGGGAAGCGTGGCAGGGCGCCCACCGCCTGTTCCAGCCGCTGCAGATGCAGCAGGTCTTCCGCGCCGTAGCCGAAGCACAGGGCTGATGCCAGGTAGTGCCGGCCGCTGGCCGGCATCCCAGTGTGGTGGAATCAACGCGGTTGCCGGCCAGCGGCCGGCACTACCGTTCGGCAGTTTCCCAGGGGAAGCGTGGCAGGGCGCCCACCGCCTGTTCCAGCCGCTGCAGATGCAGCAGGTCTTCCGCGCCGTAGCCGAAGCACAGGGCTGATGCCAGGTAGTGCCGGCCGCTGGCCGGCATCCCAGTGTGGTGGAATCAACGCGGTTGCCGGCCAGCGGCCGGCACTACCGTTCGGCAGTTTCCCAAGGGAAGCGTGGCAGTGCGTCCACCGCCTGTTCCAGCCGCTGCATATGCAGCAGGTCTTCCGCGCCGTGGCCGAAGCGCTGGGCTGATGCCCCGGTAGTGCCGGCCGCTGGCCGGCATCCCAGTGTGGTGGAATCAATGCGGTTGCCGGCCAGCGGCCGGCACTACCGTTCGGCAGTTTCCCAGGGGAAGCGTGGCAGGGCGTCCACCGCCTGTTCCAGGCGCCGTGACCAGTTCTGGTGGATGTCCGCATACAACGTTGAATCCGCGCCGAGCCGCAGCTGCTGCCCGATGCGCAGTTCACCATCACGCAGCAGCGCCAGGTCGATCGGCAGGCCTACCGACAGATTGGAGCGAATGGTCGAATCCAGCGACACGATTGCCGTGCGCGCCGCGTCCTCCAGGCGTGTGGCCGGGCTGAGGATGCGGTCCAGGATGGGCTTGCCGTACTTGGACTCACCGATCTGAAGATAGGGCGTCTCCGGCGAAGCGGCGATGGCGTTGCCGAGCGGATAGATCATGTACAGCCCGGGCCGCTCGCCAGCGATCTGGCCACCGAAAATCAGCGTCGCCTGGGTGTTGACCCCGTCATGGCCGTGCTCGCTGTGGCTGCTGTGCACCTGGCTGTCCACCAGCAGCTGGCCGACGTACTCGGCAGCTTCGAACAGATGGGTCATGTCGCGCAGGTTGGGCGTGCGCCGTTCACTGGCGTCGCGCCCCAGGCGTGACACCAGCATCTGGGTGGTGGCCAGGTTGCCAGCCGCCATCAGCACGTAGGCTGCCTGGCCGGGGTACTCGAACACGTGCAGCTTGCGGTGCACGCGCACATCGTCCAGCGAGGCATTGGTCCGGGTGTCGGCAGCGAAGACCAGGCCTTCGTCCACCTCGATTCCAACGCAATAGGTCATGTCGGTGCCCTATCATGTGCGTCCCGGATTGTAGGCAGGCCGCCGTGACGACGGCATGTCCACGCCCCCCAAGTGCCGTCACCTGAACCGCATGACCACCGTGCTCCTGAGCCTGGGCAGCAACGTCCAGCCCCGCCGCTACCTCCACGCCGCGGTGACGGCCCTGCGCGAGCGCTTTGGCGCACTGCAGGTGTCACCCGCCTACCGTACTGCCGCGGTCGGCTTCGATGGCCCGGCCTTCCTCAACAATGCGGTGGCGATCGAGACCGATCTGCCGCTGCAGGAACTGGACGACTGGCTGCATGCGCTGGAAGACGCGCACGGCCGCGATCGCAGCGGGCCGCGCTTCTCCGACCGGACCTTGGACATCGACGTGGTGTTCTACGGCGACCTGGTGGTGGAAGGCCCCGGCCACCTGCGCATTCCGCGCCCGGAACTGAAGCATGCCTTCGTGCTGAAGCCGCTGGCGGACATCGCGCCGGGCTTCATCGACCCGGTCAGCGGGCAGGACCTGGCCACGCTGTGGCGGGCGCACGCGCAGTTTGGCGAAGCGTTCGAGGTGGTGGACCTGGAATGACGGCGGTTGCCGGCCAGCGGCCGGCACTACCTCAACTGACCGTGCGCCCACCATCCACGCGCAGGGTGTGGCCGGTGACGAAGCTGGCTTCGGCCACCAGCCAGTAGACCGCTTCGGCGATCTCCTCGACCGTGCCGATCCGTGCCAGCGGCGTGCGCGCCAGCAACGCCTCGCGGGCGAAATCATCCTTGCCTTGTTCCGGCCACAGGATCGCCCCCGGCGCGACCGCATTGACCCGCACCTTCGGTGCCAGCTCCAGCGCCAGCGCGCGGGTGGCCATCTCCAGCGCGGCCTTGGCCATGGTGTAGGCGATGTGGTCGCGCATCGGGTCGGTGCCGTGCAGGTCGGTCAAATTGACGATGCAGCCCTGCTGGCGGCGCAGGTAGGGCGCCGCCGCCTGTGACAGCAGCAGTGGCGCGCGCGCGTTGACCGCGTACAGCGCGTCCATTGCCTCGGCAGTGACCTGGCCGAGCGGGGTGGGGAAGAAGTTGGAGGCGTTGTTGACCAGCGCGTCCAGTCGGCCGAAGTGGGTGACCGCCTGTTCCACCAGGTCGGCCAGGGCGTCGGCGTCACGCAGGTCGGCCTGCAGGGCCAGCACGCTGCCCGGGCGCACGTTGTCGAAATCGAACGCGGCCTGCTGCAGCTCGGCGCTGGAGGTATTGGCGTGCAGCACCACCGACCAGCCACAGGCGTGGAACTGGCGGGCGATGGCCGCACCGATCCGGCGCGCGCTGCCGGTGATCAGGACCACGGGGTGGGTATCGCTCATCGAGGGTCCTCCAAGGCTCGGCTATCCTGTGCACCATTGTCACCGCATTCGAAGACGCCATGCAGCCCACCTTCCCCCTGCCCGAAGCCGATGCCCTGGCCCATAGCGACCAGCTGGCGGCCGCCCTGCGCGCCGAGATCCTTGCGCAGGGCGGGGCGATGCCGTTCTCGCGCTTCATGGAGCTCTGCCTGTATACCCCCGGCTGGGGCTATTACAGCGCCGGCGCCAGCAAGTTCGGTGGCAGTGGCGACTTCACCACCGCGCCCGAGCTCGGCAGCCTGTTCGCCGGCAGCGTGGCCAATGCGCTGGCGCCGGTATTTGCACAGCTGGGTGCGCAGGCGCGCATGCTGGAACTGGGCGGCGGTACCGGCGCCTTTGCCGAGGCGGTGCTGCTGCGCCTGGCCGAGCTGGATGCGCTGCCGTCGCGCTACGCCATCCTGGAACCCAGTGCCGACCTGCGCGAGCGCCAGCAGCAGCGCCTGCAGCAGAACCTGCCGGCCGAGCTGGCCGCGCGCGTGGACTGGGTCGACCGCCCGTTCGAGGAGGACTGGGAAGGGGTGGTGTTCGCCAACGAGGTGATCGACGCGCTGCCGACCCCGCGCTTCCTGATCCGGGATGGCGAGGTCTACGAGGAAACCGTCGAGCTGGACGCCGAGGGCAACTTCATCCGTGGCGCGCAGCCGGCCGACATCCTGCTCAACGGTGCGGTGCGCCATATCGAGCGCTACCTGGAAAAGCCTTTCGCCGAGGGCTACCGTTCCGAAGTGCTGCCGCAGCTGCCGTACTGGCTGCAGGCGGTGGCCGGTGGCATGCAGCGTGGTGCGATGCTGTTCGTCGACTACGGCTACAGCCGCGGCGAGTTCTACCAGCACGACCGCGACGATGGCACCGTGCGTGCGTTCTACCGCCACCATGTGCACAACGACGTGCACCGCTGGCCGGGGTTGCAGGACATCACCGCGTCGGTGGATTTCACCGCGATGGCCGAGGCCGGCATGCACGGCGGATTCGAGCTGGCCGGCTACTGCAGCCAGGCCAGCTTCCTGCTCGGCAACGGCCTGGACCAGGTGCTGCTGCTGGCCGAGGAACGCACCGATGAGGTCGGCCGCATCCAGCTGCGCGACCAGGTGAAGAAGCTGACCCTGCCGACCGAAATGGGCGAGCGCTTCCAGGCCATCGGCTTGCAGCGTGGCGTCGACTTCGAACCGGCCTTCGAGCTGGGTGACCTGAGCTGGCGCCTGTGAGCGAGGTGTTGCCGGCGATCAAGCCGCTGCGGCGGCCGCGGTTGTGGGCCGGGCTGTGGGCGACGGCAGTACTGCTGGTGATCGTGGTCTGCCTGATTCCACCGCCGCCGATTCCGTTGCCGGAAAACAGCGACAAGGGCGAGCACTTCCTCGCCTACTTCATCCTGGCCGGCAGCGCGGTGCAGCTGTTCCGTCGGGGCCGCCCGCTGCTGTGGGTGGGCGTGGGCCTGGTGTTGATGGGCATCGGCATCGAATTTGCCCAGGGTGCGCTGACCAGCAACCGCATGGCCGACCCGATGGATGCCATCGCCAACACGGTCGGTGTGCTCGCCGGCATGGCCACCGCACTGACCCCGCTGCGCGACCTGCTGCTGCGCTGGCGCGGGTAAAGGCGTGCCAACCCAGGTTGGCACCTACCCGTAGATCCACGCCATGCGTGGATGCTCTTCCCGAGGTGCCGACCAAGGCCGGCACCCACCTGGACAGGCCTGCCGTCATTTCCCCAGGGTCACCTCATCCAGCACCCACATCGCCGGGCGCGTGTCGCCGGTGAAGTTGATGCACAGGTCACCGCTGCCCTGCGTCCCCTTCGGCAGCGCCGCACGCAGGGTCACGAAGCCATCGGCATCCGGCTTGGCCGGCAACGGCACTTCCGCGAGCACCTTGCCGCTGCAGTCGCCACGGCGTACCTGCATCTCGCCATGCGCGCGCTTCGCTTTCTCGAAGCGACGCTTGGGCTCGTCGTGGGCAAGCTGGAAGTAGTACGGAATACGCCCCGTGCGGACCTCCAGGCTGCCGATGCCGTCCAGCTGCGCCTGCGGCCAGCGCCAGCACGGCTGGAAGATGTCCACGTTGAACACCGCGCGGTTGCCTTCGCGTGGGCCATCGTCTTCCAGGCGCAGCACCAGGCCCTTCTTGCCCACGCAGCTGAGCAGCTCATCGCTGCGGCGGCTGAGCAGCGACTGTGCGGTGAAGGTGGCAATGGTCGGTTTCGCCGCCAGCATCTGGCCCTGGTAGAACGCGGCAGCCTGCACGGTGGTTGGCAGTTTTCCGGTCAGCGGCTGCTGGTACAGCGGTGACTGCGCGCTCACCGGCTGGCCATCGGTGCTGTAGCGCACTTCATAGCCCAGCGGATTGGCCAGCGACACCGTCACCGTGTTGTCCGCGCGATTGTCGGTGTAGTCCACGCCCACTTCGAACGGGGTCTGCGCATAGGCCAGGCCCCAGGCACGGTAGCGCTGCAGCTGGGACGGCAGGCGCGCGAGGAAATCGCGGAAATCGCGATGTTCCGGCGTGCTCCAGCCGGTCTCGGCCACGGCGGCCAGGCGTGGGAACAGGTTGTGCTGCAGGCGTGCGTAGCTGCGCGTGTGCTCGGTGAACATGTTGGCCTGCAGGCCGAGGATGTGCCCGCGCTTGTCAGCGGCCAGCTCGGCCGGCACCGGCTCGAAGTTGTACAGCTTGCCGAGGTTGACTTGGGTCGGGCGGCCGGGCGGTTCGTTCGGCGAGGCCGTCTGCAGGTAATCCAGATAGAGGTAGCCGACCGGCGACATGATCACGTCATGGCCGGCGCTGGCCGCAGCCAGGCCGCCTTCGGTGCCCTGCCAGGACATCACCGTGGCCTGCGGCGGCAGCCCACCTTCGAGGATCTCATCCCAGCCGATCAGGCGCCGGTCGTGCTCCTCCAGGAAGGTCTCCAGGCGCTTGATGATGTGGCTCTGCATGGCCATTTCATCCTTGATGCCCAGCGCACGCATGTGCTGCTGCACCTGCTTCGACGCTTCCCACTGGTCCTTCACCGCCTCGTCGCCACCGACGTGCACGTACTTGGCCGGGAACAGGTCGATCACTTCTTCCAGCACGTTCTCGAGGAAGGTGACGGTGCTGTCCTCAGTGTTGAACAGGTTGGGGAACACGCCCCATTCGCTGATCGGCTTCAACGGCGTATCGATGGTGCCCAGCTCCGGATACGCAGCAATCGCGGCAGTCGCGTGGCCCGGCACATCGATTTCCGGAATCACCTGGATATGCAGCTTCGCCGCATAGGCGATCACCTCGCGAATCTGGTCCTGCGTGTAGAAGCCGCAATACGGATGCTCCTTGCCAGTGACCGGATCGATGCCACCGTCGCCGGCCGGCAGGCGGCAGCTGCCCACGTCGGTCAGCTTCGGATAGCGCTTGATCTCCATGCGCCAACCCTGGTCATCGGTCAGGTGCCAGTGGAAGGTGTTGAGCTTGTGCGCGGCCATCGCATCGAGCACGCGCTTGATCTCGTCCAGGCTCTGGAAGTGACGTGCGGAATCGAGCATGAAACCGCGCCAGCTGAAGCGCGGCGCGTCCTGGATCTGCACCGCCGGCAGCACGCCATTGCTGCCGCCGGTGGCGAGCTGGGCGAGGGTGGTCGCGCCGTAGAACAGGCCGGTTTCGTTGCCGGCCTGGATCAGCACGCCCTGCGCGGTGCTCTCCAGCGTGTAGCTTTCGCCGCTGTCGCGGAAGGTGGGCACGATCTGGAAGCGGATGCTGCCCGACGTGCCTGCCGCCTTGCCCCTGGCTGGTGCAAGGCGCGGACCACCGCTGCGGGCCAGCAGATCGGCGAACTGGCTGGCGACGCGCTGCGCGGCTTCGCCTTCGGCCTGCAGCACGGTGTCGGCGCGGACGGTGATGCCGCTGCCCTGGCCGCGCTGCACGGTGGCCGGGGCAGGAATCAGCATCAGGTTGCCGGCGCGCAGCAGGGGGCCGGGTGCTTCAGTGGCGGGCGTGGGGTCGGCGGCAAGTGCCGGCAGTGCCGGCAACAGGGCGAGCAGGCTGCCCAGCAGCGCTGCGCTGCGCATCCGGGCGCGGGAAGGCTTGACCATCGGTACGACTCCTTGGATCGGTGCGATGAACGCTATACATGAAAAACGCCGGGCCCGGAATGACCCAGGCCCGGCGTGCGTGCACGACTCGGCGATGTTGCCGCCGCTGGATCAGTACTTGAAGCGGAAGTTGAGGTAGTACTGGCGACCGTTGCTGTAGAACGAGGTCGGGATGGCCGCGGTCTGGTAGTACTTGTAGGTCGGGTTGTTGAGGTTGAGCGCATCGAAGCTGATGCTCAGCCAGTCGGTGGCCTTGTAGCTCAGCGACGCCGACAGGGTGCCGAAGTCATCCTGGTAGTACGGGTTGGCGCCGGACAGGCCGATCAGGAACGACGAACGGCGGGTATAGCTGACGCGTGCACCGAAGGTATCGTTCTCGAAGTAGGCACCGACGTTGTAGGTGTTCTTCGAAGTACCCAGCAGGTTGTCGCTGCCATCGGCCCAGGTGTGGTCGGTGCTGCCATCGGCGTAGGTGTAGTTGGCATTGACACCGAAGTACTCGCCGATCGGCTGCTCATAGGCCACTTCGATACCGCGCACCTTGCCGTCGGCATTGCGCGGGCGGGAGATGTTGTATTCCTCGAGACGGTTGGTCAGCTCGCTGAACAGCATTTCCTTCTCGGTGCTGAAGGCGACGTAGTCCTTCAGGCGCATCGAGTAGGCACCGATCGACAACATGCCGCGCGGCATGAAATACCACTCCAGGTTGGCGTCGAAGTTGGTCGACACCACCGGCTTCAACTTCGGATTGCCGCCACCGCCGGTCCGGTTCAGGTCCGAACCGTACGACGAGGCACCCAGTGCCGAGAAGTCCGGCAGGGTCTGGGTCTGCGATGCGGCCACGCGCAGCACCAGGTCGTCACGCAGGTCGTACTTGAAGTTGGCGCTCGGCAGCACACGGTTGTGCTTGTTCTCGAAAGCTTCGCGGGTCCACGCGCCGAACAGGCTGCTCACGTCCGGCACGGTCGAGCCGGTGGCGGCGGCGTAGGTATCGATATCCTGCTTGATGTTGACGTAGCGCAGGCCGACGTTGCCGCTCCAGCGGTCGCCGCTGAAGTTGCCCTGTACGTAGGCAGCAAAGTTCTTCTCGGACACCTTCCACTCGGCGCCGTAGTTGTGGCGGCCGGTCGGGCCGTCATTGCCGGACAGCCAGGTGGAGTTGTTGGTCACTGCTTCCTTCAGTGCGCCCGGGGTGAAGTACCACAGGTCACGCGGGAAGCTGCCACCGATGCCGTTGGCGAAGCCACCGGGGAAGTTGGCGGTGGCGCCGTTCTTCAGCGCATTCCAGATCGCGCCCGGGGTTGCGCCTTCCGGCGACTTGGCCTCGCGCTTGTGGTCGCCGAAGCGGGCGCCGAAATCAATCGAGTTCAGTACGCCAGCGTCGGCGAAGTACTGGTTGAAATCGAGCGTGGCCCACTTTTCCTTGTCGATCGCGGTGACCTGCTGGTTGCCCCAGGTGCCGAAGTCGGTCACGCCGCTCGGGCCGATGTTGCCCCCGACGTTCCAGTCGATCGGCGAGCCGTTGCCGTGGGTTGCCCAGGTGGCGCCACCACCACGGGCCAGGTTGACTTCGGCGATGTACTGGCGCGGCGTTTCGCCGGTGCCCTTGGTGCTGCCAGCCTGGAATTTCATGCCCAGGTTGTCGCTGATCTGCCAGTCGGCATCGAAGGTGATGTAGTTGGTCTTGGCCTTCGACTCGCGGTAGATCATGTCGTACACCGCGTAGTCGCGGTCGGCCTGGCCGGCGAAGGTGGCGTTGGACAGTACGCCATCCTTGATGACGTAACCCGGATTCGGGGCCTGGCCCGGAATCAGGATCTTGTTGCCATTGGCATCTTCAACGGTGCGGTCGTTGAGGATGCGGCCACCCCACAGCATGAAGTTGCGGTTGTAGTTGTTCGCCTTCAGTTCCGAGCTGAAGCCTTCCAGGCCCAGGGTCAGGTTGTCCATCGGCTTGAACTGCAGCGACACCAGGCCGCCCTTGCGCTCGCGGGTCTGTTCGAACAGGGTCGAGCCGAGCAGGCCCGGCGCGTATACGCCGGCCAGGTCCGGGTTGGACTTGGCCACGGTGCCATTCGGATCGATCTGGAAGAAACCGCCCGGGATTTCCTGCGCTTCGCGGCGCAGCTCGCGCTTCTGGCTGAAGGCCTGCACCATCACGCCGAAGTTGCCTTCGTCGTTCTTGTAGTTGAACAGTGCCGACAGCTGCGGGTCGTTGGACTTGGCCTGGTCCGAACGCACCATGCCGATGGAGCCTTCCGCAGTGAGCTGCTTGGAGAATTCCAGCGGCTTGCGGGTGAGGATGTTGACGGTACCGGTGGTGCCGCCGTCCTGCAGCTTGGCCTGCGAGGACTTGTTCACTTCCACCGAGCGCACCAGTTCCGATGGCAGCAACGAGTAGCTGACGCTGCGGCCGACGTTGTTGCCCTGGCTGAGCACGAACCAGTCGGCGGTGCCGACGGTGTGGCCGTTGATCAGGGTCTGGGTCAGGCTCGGGCTGGTACCACGCAGGCTGACGCGGTCGGCTTCGTCGAAGCCGCCTTCGTCGGCGCTGGACGAGCTGATGTTCACGCCCGGCAGGCGCTGCAGGGTGTCGGCGACGTTGTGCGCGGGCAGCTTGCCCACGTCTTCGGCGGTGACCACTTCCACGCGCGCATTGGCTTCGCGCTTGGTGTCCAGCGATTTTTCCATCGACCCACGGATGCCGGTGACCTGCACGGTATCCAGGTCGGTGGCGGTCTGGGCGGCCTGCTGCGCATGTGCACTGAAGGCGATGCAGCTGACGATGGCGGCCGAAAGCAGGGTCTTGCGGGTGTTCATGATGTCTCTCCTCATCACTCGATTGGATGCCGGCGGCGGTGTTCGATTACGGTTGCGATGACATGCGCGGGGCGGCGGCGAAGTCCCGTGCGTTGGCGTGCCACGTACTGCGTGCTGCGATTGCGTTGAAGCCTGTTGCGGTGTCAGGCGGCCGACTGCTGCTGCAGGTACCAGCTGGCAGCGCCGACCACGCCCAGCTGGCCGTGCTCGACGACCTTCACCGGGATGCGTGCCAGCGCTTCGCCCATCGGCCCCTTCTGCAGGTAGCGTTCGACGAAGGTGCTGGCGTGCAGGTATTCGCGGATCTGCGGCAGGATGCCGCCGGCCAGGTAGACGCCACCATGGGCGCCGTAGAACAGCGCCATGTCGCCGATGGTGCTGCCGAGCAGGCCGCAGAACACATCCAGCGCCTGGCGCGCATGTGCATCGCTGTCGGCCATGGCGGCGGCGGTGACCGCATCGGGGCTGGCCAGCGTCGGTGCCTGCCCCTGCAGCGCGCACACCGCGCGGTACAGGTTCATCAGGCCCGGGCCGGAGATCGCATGCTCGATCGACACGTGCGCGCGGTCGCGCTGCATGTGGCGGACGATGGCCATCTCCAGTTCGGTGCTGGCGGCCAGGGTCGGTTGGCCGGCTTCGGTCGGGAGCACCACCGGGCCGTGCGCGGTGGGGATCCACAGCGCGGCGCCGAGGCCGGTACCGGGGCCGACCACCAGGGTCGGGCCGCGGGCGGCGGTTTCCGGTCCGCACAGGTGCAGCACGCCACTGGCGTCAACCTGCGCAGCGGCATAGGCCACGGCTTCGAAGTCGTTGACGATGAAGACCCGCTGCAGGCCGACGTCGGCTTCCACCTGGCGCGCCGACAGCGGCCACGGCAGGTTGGCGGTGATCACCGTGCCGTCCTCGCGGGCGTAGCCGGCACTGGCGACCACGCAGTGCGTGGGCCGCGGGCCTTCGCCGAGGAAGTCGGACAGGATCGCGCTGAGGCCTGCATGGTCGGCGTTGCGGTACTTGCGGTACTCCAGCACCTGCACCGGATGGGCGGCATCACCGCTGGCCTGGACCCGGGCCACGCGCACATGGGTGCCACCGACGTCGGCGGCCAGGAACGAGGGCGCGATTCGGGACAGGACATGGGCCGGGGCGGGGTGGCTGGCGGTCACGCGGGCTCCTGCTGCAGGTGGGGCCGTCCCCAAGGTTCGAGGGCGGCGATTGGGGCGGAGTCTGTAACCGCGCTGACAACGATGTCAACGAGTTCGTGACACTTTCGTTGCTGCGTCGCAACGAATGCGGCGTGCAGTAAACGTTTACATGGCGTGAGCATGGGTTTCACGCTGGAACCGTTGCTGCACGGGGCTCAAGGGCTGCGGCGCATTCAGCACGATCCGCTGCCATCGGGTTGCGCAGTGCAGCACGAGGTTCACGCGGCCTCGCGGGGAAGTTGACAAACCGCGGTTGTCCATCGAAAGAATGTGACAACGTTGTTCCCAGCCACTCTCCGACGCCGCGTTCTGCGGCCGTCGCCGCAGGAGCCCTTCCCGATGTCCGCCGTCTCCGCTGCAAGCGTGCGCCCGAACGTGGCCACCTCCATCGCCATCGTCGGCGTGCTGTTCTTCCTGATCGGCTTCTTCACCTGGCTCAACGGCCCGCTGATCACCTTCGTCAAGCTCGCCTTCGAACTCAGCGAGGTCGGCGCCTTCCTGGTGCTGATGGTGTTCTACCTGTCCTACTTCTTCCTGGCCCTGCCGTCATCGTGGATCCTGCGCCGCACCGGCATGAAGAAGGGCCTGAGCCTGAGCCTGCTGGTGATGGCCGGGGGCGCCGCGCTGTTCGGCGAATTCGCCACCCAGCGCTGGTATCCGGGCGCGCTCGGCGGCCTGTTCGTGATCGGCAGCGGCCTGGCCCTGCTGCAGACCGCGATCAACCCCTACATCTCCATCCTTGGGCCCATCGAGACCGCGGCACGCCGCATCGCGCTGATGGGCATCTGCAACAAGATTGCCGGCATGCTGGCGCCGGTGCTGATCGGCACCGTAGTGCTGCACGGCATCGGCGACCTGTCGGCCAGCGTGGCCGCCGCCGACGAAGCCACCAAGGCACAGCTGCTCAACGAATTCGCCGCCAAGATCCATGCGCCGTACCTGGCCATGGCCGGCCTGCTGGTGCTGCTGGCGGTGGCGGTGCTGTTCTCGCCACTGCCGGAAATCAAGTCGTCCGAAGCCAATGCCACGCCGGTTGCGGCCGGTGCCGCCGAGCGTCGCAGCATCTTCCAGTTCCCGCACTTGTGGCTGGGGGTGCTGTGCCTGTTCGTCTACGTGGGCGTGGAGGTGATGGCCGGCGATGCCATCGGTACCTACGGCCACGGCTTCGACCTGCCGCTGGACCAGACCAAGATGTTCACCTCGCTTACCCTGGGCGCAATGCTGGTCGGTTACGTGGTCGGCCTGCTGCTGATCCCCAAGGTTGTCTCGCAGTCGCGCTACCTGACCATTTCGGCGGTGCTGGGCGTGGTGTTCTGCCTTGGCGCCTGGGCCACCCACGGCTATGTGTCGGTGGCCTTCGTGGCCCTGCTGGGCTTTGCCAACGCCATGATGTGGCCGGCCATCTTCCCGCTGGCGATCCGTGGCCTGGGCCGCTTCACCGAAACCGGCTCGGCCCTGCTGGTGATGGGCATCGCCGGTGGCGCGATCATTCCGCAGCTGTTCGCCGTGCTCAAGCAGCACATCGACTTCCAGCTGGTGTTCGTGCTGCTGATGGTGCCGTGCTACCTGTACATCCTGTTCTATTCGGTGATCGGGCATCGCGCCGGCCTGCCGCAGGACAAGGCCTGATCGGCGATGATGGACGGCAGCCAACCCCAGGGAAAACCCATGCGCAGAGCGACCATCAAGGACGTTGCGGAGAAAGCCAAGGTCTCGCTGAAGACGGTCTCGCGCGTGATCAACAACGAGCCCTCGGTGATGCAGGCCACCCGCGCGCGGGTGCTGCGTGCCATCGCCGAGCTCGACTACGAACCCGATCCGTCCGCGCGCAACCTGCGCAGCGGCACCACCTTCGTGATCGGGCTGGTCTACGACAACCCGAACCCATACCACATCATCGGCGTGCAGAACGGCGTGCTCGCCGCCTGCCGCGAGACCGGGTTCGGGCTGCAGATCCATCCCTGCGATTCCAGCTCGCCGCTGCTGGCCGATGAACTGGCCGACTGGGTGCAGCGTTCACGCCTGGCCGGGCTGGTGCTGACCGCACCGATGTCCGAGCGCCGCGACCTGATCCAGGCGCTGACCGCGCGCGGCATCAAGCTGGTGCGCATCATCGCTGCCACCGAAGACCCGGCCGATGGCGCCTGCGTATTCGTCGACGATCGCGAAGCGGCCTATGAGATCACCGAGCACCTGATCCAGCTGGGTCACCAGCGCATCGGCTTCCTCTGGGGCGGCATCTCGCACCGCTCCTCTGGCGAACGCTATGCCGGTTACGAAGCCGCGCTGAAGGACTACGGCATGACCGTGGACAAGCATCTGGTGGTGCAGGGCGACTACACCTTCGATGACGGTTTCCGCGGTGCGCGCCGCCTGCTGGCGCTGCGCGAGCCACCTACCGCCATCTTCGGTTCCAACGACGAAATCGCCGCCGGGGTACTGGCCGCCGCCAAGTCGGCCGGCATGAACGTGCCCTACGACCTGTCCATTGCCGGGTTCGAGGACAGCCCGTTCTCGCGCCAGTCGTGGCCGCCGCTGACCACCGCCAAGCAGGCCACCGAGGACATCGCCCGCCACGCCGCGCGCCTGCTGATCGCGCAACTGCGCAGCGATGCATACGACGATGCGCCGGCGCCGCTGCACAACCAGGGCTTCGTGCCGCAGCTGGTGGTGCGTGGTTCGACCGCGCCGATGCGCCCCGCCGGCGCACGCCCCCTTCCTTCCGATCCTGCCTGAGCCTGCCATGTCGCTGTCAGACCCCACGTCCACCCTGATGTTCGCCGAGGCCGCTGAAGCGGCCGACGTGGTCGCGCGCCAGTTCTCGCGCAACCACGCCACCATGGAAACCCTGGCCGCCAGCCTGCGTGCTGCACCGCCGCCGTTCGTGGTCACCTGTGCACGCGGCAGCTCCGACCACGCCGCCACCTATGGCAAGTATCTGCTGGAAACCCAGCTGGGCCTGGTGGTCGCGTCGGCCTCGCCATCGGTGGGGTCGGTCTACGCCGCACCATTGCAGCTGCGCGGCGCACTGTTCATCGTCATCTCGCAGTCGGGCAAGAGCCCGGACCTGCTGCGCAACGCCGAGGCCGCCAAGGCGGCCGGTGCGCGCGTGATCGCGCTGGTCAACGTCGAGGATTCACCGCTGGCGCAGCTGGCCGACACGGTCATTCCGCTGCACGCGGGTGCCGAAAAGAGCGTGGCGGCGACCAAGAGTTACCTGGCGTCGCTGGCCGCGCTGCTGCAGCTGGCCGCGTACTGGAAGCAGGACAGCAGCCTGCGCGCGGCGCTGGACCTGCTGCCCGACGCGCTGCGTGAGGCGTGGCAGTGCGACTGGAGCGCGGTGACCGAAGGCCTGGTCGAGGCCACCAACCTGTTCGTGCTCGGCCGTGGCCTGGGCCTGGGGGCGGCGCAGGAAGCGGCGCTGAAGTTCAAGGAAACCTGCAGCCTGCATGCCGAAGCCTACAGCTCGGCTGAAGTGAAGCACGGCCCGATGGCGCTGGTCGACCGCGGCTTCCCGGTGCTGGCCTTTGCCCAGCCGGATGAAACTGGCGCCGGCACCCGTGCCGTCGTCGAGGAATTCACCGCGCGCGGCGCACAGGTATGGATGGCCGGTGCTGGCGGCAACCTGCCGGTGGCTGCCGCGCCGCACCCGCTGTGCGCACCGCTGCTGACCGTGCAGAGCTTCTACCGCGCTATCAATGCGCTGGCGCTGCGTCGTGGCTTCAACCCGGACCTGCCGCCGCACCTGAACAAGGTGACGGAGACCGTGTAATGGCGACCGTCCTGCGCAATGCCCGCATCCTGGCGGGCGACGACTTCCGCGATGATCTGGCGCTGGTGATCGAGAACGGTCGCATCAGCGCGCTGTTGCCCGACGCCGCACCGCAGCTCGGCCATGCCGCCGAGCAGGTGGACCTGGGCGGCGGCTGGCTGCTGCCCGGCTTCATCGATGTGCAGGTCAACGGTGGCGGTGGTGCGCTGTTCAACAACACGCCGGACGTGGCGGCACTGCGCACCATCGCGCAGGCGCACCGCCGTTTCGGCACCACGGCGATGCTGCCGACCCTGATCAGTGATGACGTGGCAGTGATGCGCGAAGCGATCGCTGCGATGCGCGAGGCGATCACGCAGGGTGTACCAGGCGTGATCGGCATCCACCTGGAAGGCCCGTACATCGCACCGGCGCGCAAGGGCACGCACGATGCCAGCAAGTTCCGCGTGCCGGACGAGGGAGAAATCGCGCTGGCGGCATCGCTGGACAACGGTGTGACCGTGCTGACGCTGGCGCCGGAGCGCGTGCCGCTGGAGACCATCCGTGCGCTGGTCGAGCGTGGCGTGATCGTTGCTGCCGGGCACACCGCAGGTACCTACGAAGCGATCCGTGCCGGCCTGGATGCCGGTGTGCGTGGCTTCACCCACCTGTACAACGCGATGTCGCCGCTGCAGGGCCGTGAGCCCGGTGCGGTGGGCGCCGCATTGGAGGACCGCGACAGCTGGATCGGCATCATCGTTGATGGCGTTCACGTGCACCCGGCCAGCCTGCGCGTGGCGCTGGCGGCCAAGCCGCGAGGCCGCCTGCTGCTGGTGACCGATGCGATGCCGCCGGTCGGTGCCGACGATCCCAGCTACGTGCTGTACGGCGAAACCATTACCGCCGTCGACGGCGTGGTGCGCAATGCTGCCGGTTCGCTGGCCGGCTCGGCGCTGGACATGGCCACCGCGGTGCGCAACACCGTGCAGCTGCTTGGCCAGCCGCTGGCCGAAGCGGCGCGCATGGCATCGACGTACCCAGCGCAGTTCCTCAATGTCGATGATCGCCTGGGCCACATCGCCGAGGGCTACCAGGCCGACCTGGTGCTGCTGGACGACGCCCTGCAGGTGCGGGGTACCTGGATTGCCGGACAGTACGAGGCCGCCTGATGAACAGTTCGCCGCCACGCCGGCTGGGCTCGATCGATGCCCTGCGCGGCATCACCGTGGCGGCGATGCTGCTGGTCAACAATCCGGGCGACTGGAGTGCGGTGTTCGCGCCGCTGCGTCACTCGGAATGGCATGGCTGCACGCCGACCGATCTGGTGTTCCCGTTCTTCCTGTTCCTGGTCGGCGTGTCGATGGCCTTCAGCGTGGCACCGCGCGCGCAGGATGCGGCGGCGCGACCCGCGTTGGCGCGCGGCGTGCTGGAGCGCGCGCTGCGCATCCTGGTGGCCGGTGCGCTGCTGCACCTGCTGATCTGGTGGGCACTGGATACGCATCACTTCCGCATCTGGGGCGTGCTGCAACGCATCGCGGTGTGTGCGGCGTTGGTGGGCGTACTGGCGGTCTACGTGCGACCACGCGTGCAGGTGGGCGCTTTGATCGCGCTGCTGGTGGGGTACACCGTGTTGCTGCTGGGCATCGGCGACCTGGCGCCGTGGACCAACCCGGCCAGCCGCCTGGATACCGCGCTGTTCGCACCGTGGATCTACCAGTGGCATGCCGATACCGGCCTGGGCCATGACCCGGAAGGATTGCTGAGCACGCTGGGGGCGCTGGCCAGTACCGTGCTCGGCCTGCTTGCCGGTGGCCTGCTGCGCAACGGGCGTTCGGCGGCATTGGCAGGGCTGGGCGTGGCGACCGCTGTGCTGGGCCTGCTGCTGGCCGTGGTGCTGCCGTTGAACAAGCAGCTGTGGACGCCCAGCTACGTGCTGTGGACCGGCGGCCTGGCCGCGCTGGCGCTGTGGCTGGGCCACGTGCTGATCGACCAGAAGGGATGGCCGGCACTCGGCCGGCGCTTCGGGGTCAATGCGATCACCGCGTACCTGGGGGCATCGGTGATGTCGGTGGTGCTGATGGCCACCGGGATCTGGGGGTGGATCTGGCAGCAGCTGGCCACCGCGATGCCGCAGGCGCTGGAGCTGGCGTCGATGCTGCAGGCGCTGGTGTTCGTCGCACTGTGGTGGGGCGTGGCGTGGTGGCTGGATAAGCGGAAGATCTACCTGAAGATCTGACCCCCTCCGTCAACGGCATCCACGCATGGCGTAGATTTACCAGTGCCGTGAGCGAATCGATTGGCGATGCAGGATCAGTAGATCCACGCCATGCGTGGATGCTTTGCGCATGATTCCGGATGCCGGAAAAATGAACGATTTCAGCCACATCACATCGGCGTGAGGGCTGGGCGATTTCACATCTGAACTGTGATTTCCCGCACGCAAGGTCACCTATCGAAATGGTTCACCACACGGCAGACTGCAAGCGCCGTGCCGCACATACGCAGTTCCTGATTTCCCGCCCAGGAGTGCCCCATGTACCGTGCCGTTCCGCGTGCGTTCCGTCCGCGCCGCCTTGCTGTTTCCGTGTTGCAGGCCCTCGCCGTTCCCTCCCTGCTTCTGACGACCGCCAGCGTTGCGTGGGCCGGCTGCAACAGCCCGGCACCGACCGCCGGCCAGACGGTCACCTGTGATACCAACGCGCCGAATCCGCAGACCACTCCCGTTACCGCAAATGGTGCGGCCGGCATCACCGTCAATGTCGCCGCCGGTGCACAGCTGCAGCAGAGTGGTGGTGGATCGGCCATCGCGCTGGTCGGCGCCGGTGGTCACCTGCTGTCAAACCAGGGCGCGATCAGTTCGGTCGGCGGTGTAACCGTGCAGCTTGGGGGTGGCAGCCGCGTCGACAACACCGGCAGCATCAGCACCGGCAACAACACCGCCCTGCAGTTCGTCGGTGCGGGCGACAGCGTGCTGGTCAATCGAGGAACGATCAGCGGGCGCACCGGCGTACAGTTCGATGCGGGCAATGATCGCCTCGAGATGCAGAGCGGCAGCATCAGCGGCGGCGTCCTGCAGGGCGATGGCAATGATGTGCTGCTGCTCAGCGATGGCACGATCGACAGCGTCGACCAGGGCGGCGGCGATGACCAGATGACCGTCACCGGCGGCGCCGTCACCGGCGTGGTGGCGCAGGGCAGTGGCCGCGATGATTTCATCATGAGTGGCGGCACCATCGGCGCGCTGCAGCAGGGCGACAACATCGATACCTTCCGCATGAGCGGTGGCCGCATCATCGGCGCGTTCGAGGATGGCGACCAGGCCTGGATGACCGCTGGCCGCATCGGCCGCGTCAACATGAAGCTGGACAAGAACCTGTGGGACCAGTCTGGCGGTACGGTGGACGGCAACGTGGTGACCGGCTTCGACACCGATACCATCATCATCTCGGGCACGGCCTACATCGGCGGCAACATCAGTATCAGTGGCGGCAACGACAGCGTGACCATCACCGACGGCACCGTGCGCGGGCAGGTGCTGCTCAGTACCGGCAGCGACACCTTCAACTGGAGTGGCGGTGGCATCGTCTACGGCGCGATCGACATGGGGCCGGACAACGACGTGGCCAACCTCAGCAGCCTCAACCAGGGCAACCTCGGTGCGGTGCCGCTGTTCGACGGCGGCAGTGGCATCGACCAGCTCAACTTCAACAACGTCAAGACCACGGGCGTGGGCCGCTTCCAGAACTGGGAGGCGATCAGCCTGGCCAACAGCACCGAGCTGACCTTTGATGGCGATCTGGTGCTGGGTGACAGCAGTACCGGCACCGGAACGCTCACGGTGGATGACACGAGCACCGTCTATGCAGGCAGTGGCGGCCATGCCATCCGTCCGTTCAACAGTGGTGCACTGGTGGAGATGGTCAATGCCGGGCGCATCGACCTGACCGGTACTGGCGCCGGCGACGTGTTCACCGTGCGTGGCAACTACCGCGGTGACGGTGGTGGTCTGTACCTGCGCACCGTTCTGGGGGCGGATAATTCAACCAGCGACCGCCTGGTGATCGATGGTGGTGCCGTCACCGGCACGACCGGCATCGGCGTGCTCAATGCCGGCGGCAGCGGCGCTGCCACGTTGGCCGATGGCATCCTGGTGGTGCAGGCCTTGAATGGTGGCCGCACCGCGCCGGGCGCGTTTTCGCTGTTCGCGCCGGTCGCGGCCGGCGCCTACGAGTACTTCCTGTTCAAGGGTGGTGTCAGTGCCGGTACCGGCGAGAACTGGTACCTGCGCTCGACCCTGGTGGCCGGCCCGGCACCAGCGCCAAACGGAAGCGGTATCAATGGCGTGCCGCCGCCGCCGACGCCGCCCGTCGCACCACCGCCACCGATCACCCCGGCACCGCCGCCGCCGCCCGAAGGCGCCACCGATCCAGACCTGACAGCCGGCGAGACCGCACCACCGCCGCCGCCACCGGAACCGGCGCCTGTGGCGCCGCCCAGTGATCCAGCGGTGCCGGACGTGCCGGTGGCCGGCGGTGCGCTGCCCGGAACCGGTACGCCGCCGACGCCGGGTGCACGCCCCGCCGAGGGCGCGGTGGTGCCGCTGTACCGCGTGGAGACCGCCGCCTACGCCGTGGTGCCGCCGCTGCTGCGCGAGACCTCGCTGGCCAGCCTCGGCACGTTCCACGAGCGGCAGGGCGAGCAGCGCCTGCTGTACAACCAGGGTGCGTTCCGCACCGCATGGGGCCGTCTGGTGGGGCAGAGCAGCGAGATTCATTGGAAGGGCGATGCGCAGCCCGGCTTCGATGGCGATGTGTTGGGCCTGCAGGCCGGCCTCGACGTGTGGGCTGCTGCTTCTGACAACCACCGCAACCAGATCGGCGTGTTCGTCGGCCGCACCCGCGCGCAGGGCAAGACCACCGGCCTGGCACTGGGCTGGGAGAACGTGCAGGTAGGCCAGAACCGCCTGGACGACAAGCACGTGGGCCTGTACTGGACCTTCACCGGCAGCAGTGGCGGCTACATCGACGCCGTGGCGATGCAGAGCCGCTACGACGGCCGCGTACGTTCCTCGCGCGGGCTCGGCTTCGGGATCAAGGGTGATGGCACCAGCGTGTCGGTGGAGGCGGGCAAACCGCTGCTGCACTTCGGTCAGTCCGCATGGTGGCTGGAACCGCAGGTGCAGGTGATCTGGCAACGCACCTCGCTGGACGACCGCCGCGATGCGGTGTCGAGCGTACGCTTCGACAACGACAACGCCTGGACCGGCCGCGTCGGCTTGCGCCTTGCCGGCGACTATCAGCTGGCCGACAACGGCTGGCAGCCGTACTTCAAGCTCAACTACTGGTATGGCCGTTCCGGCGAGGATCGCATCGGCTTCGACAACGACACGATCGTCAATTTGCAGCGCTCGCGTGCACTCGAAGCCGGTGTCGGCGTGGTCGGGCGCTTCAACCGCACCATCAGCGCGTACGCGGTGGCCGACTACACCCGTGAACTGGGTGGCGACCGCAACGAGAAGCGCCGCATCATCGAAGGCAACATCGGCCTGCGGGCGGACTGGTAGCGCGCGGTGCAGATGTCATGACCCGCTCTGGTGGGTGTCGACCTTGGTCGACACGATGCTTCTCGCTGCCATGACCTGCTCTGGTAGGTGCCGACCTTGGGCGGCACGAATCCCACCGATGCCATGACCTCCGCGCAGCCCAGCAACGGCTCGGCTCTACAGCAGTGGTGCGCACGCATCCGGTTCCACCAGCGCGCCGGCATGATCGGCCAACACCACCATTGCGTGCAGCAGGCCTTCCTCCACCTGCGGCGGACACTGCGCCTGCGCATCGTCCGTCTCGCGCGCAGACTGTGCAGCCAGCAGTACCCCGCCGCACGCAGACAACGCCGCCAGGCAACGCGTCGCCTCGGCCAGTTCCCGACCGCGCCCCTCGCTGAGTTGCCGCTCGCGCCACGCCTGGCCGTCGGCTGCGTGGCTGTGAGCGATGCCGCGCAACCGCGCGAAGAATGCGGAGGGCGGCGCCTGTTCGTTGGCTTCGGCGAGTGCATCTTCCAACGCTTCGGCGGCGGTAGTGGGCAGCTGCAGGCCGGGCAGTGCAGCGCCGAGCAATGCCTGCAGGCGTGGATAGGTGGGGTGGGGCGTGTTCATGGCGGCAACCTCACGAGGCAAGGCCACCTGCGGCGTGCAAGGTGGCGGGCGGTGCGGGTTGGCGTGCCGGTCAAAATCGAAACGAAAAAAAGCCGACGGATCACGAGGATCCCCACGCACCGCCCGCCATGGGCAAGCCGGTGCATTGTCGCGATTGCCGCTGAGGCGGCAACTCGATCGTTTCGATGTTTGATTCAGGACGCCAATCCCGGCCAGCGCAGGAGGCGCCGACGGAGGCAACCTTCTCGCGTTCTACGTGGCAATGACATGGGCAAAGTTGCAATTTACTGATCGCGTGCACGCTGTCTTGCTGCAACCCGCGGCGGGGCCAGATACGACAGTTCGCGCATGGCGAAAGCCATCACCTGCGGGCTATGCTGTGCGCCTGCCTCAACGACAAGGAAACGTCACATGCAGGTTCGCAAGGGAGTGCGTCGCATCGGCGCGCTGATGCTCGTGTTGCTGGCGACCGGCGCCATGGCCGATACGCCAGGCGCGGTCGAGGTGCCCTCGCCGGAGGCCCAGGCCGAGATCCTCAATCTGCTTGAACGCCAGGCGCTGTATCGCGATCGGGTGGACTGGGCCGCCACCCGCGTACGCCTGCAATCGGCGCAGGGCGACCCGGCGCAACGGCTGGCCGTTCTGCGCGAAGCCATTGCGGTCAGCACGGGCAATCATGGCGGATGGACGACGACCCAGCGCCAGAGCGAATCCCTTGCGCGCGCGCAGCAGGCCGGCGCCGCCGCCGTGGACCGGGCCAAGGCGGCCGATGCGGTGGATATGCGCATCGGCTGGGTGGTCATCGAGGGCTATGCCTCCACGCCGGGCGCGACGCCGCAGGAAAAGTTCCGCCAGGACATCCAGCGTGCCGCGCGGTGGCAGCAGGTCATCCGCAGCAAGGACGACGGCGCGCGCTGTGGCTGGATCGTCGACCTGCGTGACAACAGCGGTGGCAACATGTGGCCGATGCTGCTGGGCATGGCACCGCTGCTGCGCACCTCGGTAGTGAACAACGAAGATGTGGGGTCGTTCGAAACTGCACAGGGGCCGGAGCGCTGGACGTTGACCGCGACCGCCGTGCAGCGTGCAGGCAAGTCGGTGCTGGACTTCGGCCAGTCCGGCTATGTGCTGCGGCAGCCCGGCGCGCCGGTGGCGGTGCTGTTCGGGCCGCGCACCGGCAGTTCGGGCGAGGCCTCGGTGCTGGCGTGGCGTGGTCGTCCGCAGACGCGGAGTTTCGGTCAGCCCACTGCGGGTGTCTCCACTGGCAATGTCGTGCAGACGCTTGCCGATGGCAGTCGCCTGCTGCTGACCACCACCGTGATGCGCGACCGCAATGATCGTGGTGATGGCTTGAAGATCGAGCCCGACCAGCATATCGAGGGTGATGCCGCCACTTTGGCCGCCGCCGAAGCCTGGCTGCTGGCCCAACCCGCCTGCCAGGCCGCTGATCCATGATCCTGATCGGCCAGCAGGAGCGGGTGGTGGTGGTCGGCCCAACCGAAGCCCACCACTGCCTGCGCTGCCAGGCGGAAACCGAGTTCGCGCCCCGGCTGCGCTACAGGATGGCGCGCATCGACCTGCTGTTCGGTTTCACCTACCAGCGTCGCTACGAGCTGGCCTGCACCCGGTGCGAGCACGGCTGGGTGCTGGATACCGAGACCATGGACCAGCAGCTGGGCGGGGTGCCGATCCCGTGGCGGCACCGCTTCGGCCTGCCGTTGATGCTGGTGGGCGTGGCCGGGCTGGCCGCGCTGGGCTGGCTGTCGCGGCATGGATTCCTCGGTTGAGGAGCGGGCCTGTTAAAGTCTGCCCTGCAACCACGTACCGGAACCGACCATGGACCACGACACCCCGTTCGAACCCCTCAACGACCTCGAGGTGCGCCTGCTGCAGGCCCAGGACGGCACGCTGACCGCATCGCAGTTCCTCGACGGCCTGCTGACCTCGACGGCGTTCGTGCTGCTGGACAAGGCCATCGGCGAAGACGGTGCCTGGGACGAGAGCATCTCGCCGCTGGTGCTGACCAGCGAGAGCGGCGAGCCGATGTTCGCGGTGTTCACTGCGCCTGAGCGCGCTGGCCTGTGGCATGAGCAGCTGCCGCAGTTCGCCCACGCCATGCCGATCGCGGTGCACGCGCTGCTGGCCGGGATCGGCGACGGCGTCGGCCTGGTGCTGAACCCCGGCCTGGACGTGGGCATGGAGATGATTCCCGATGCCGTGGCCCAGCTGAAGCAGCGGGCGGCGGCGATCACCCGCGGGATGGCGCATTGAAGCCAGCGATATAGGGTTGCCGGCCAGCGGCCGGCACTACCCATGGGAGTCGGTGCGCGGCCGCCACGGCCGTTGAGAATCAGCGGGCGGCGGCAATCGCCTTCACCCGCGCCTTGGCCAACGCTTCACCGATGGCCGGGCCCTTCAGATGGGTGGTATCCAGGTCCCGCGCCTGTACTGACAGTGCCGCCTGGTGCAGGCGCTTGAGCGTTTCGCCCTGCGGGTAGTCGGCGTCCTCGAAGCCGAGCCGTCCGCGTTTGTCGGCCTCGCAGCACAGTGCGATGCGGGCCACGCGCTCCGGCCGGCGCAGCGCATCACAGCGGCCCAGTAGTTCCAACACGGTGGCATCGCGGAGTTCGTCGATGCGGTGCACGTTCAAGTGCTCCCGGCAGACCGCTTCGGCCAGCTGCTGGTGCTCGGCGGGAATCTTCAACCGCGCGCACAGTGCCTTCAGGGGTTTGATGCCGCGCTGTTCGTGCATGATGTGGCGCGGCCACTCCTCCGGCGGGGTCAGGCCCTTGCCGAGATCGTGGGTAAGCGCGGCAAAGCCGACCAGGTCATCGCCGGGGGCCAGCTTCGCCGCCATGTCGCTGACCATTTCCTGGTGGATGCCGGTATCGACTTCCGGGTGGAATTCGGCACGCTGCGGCACGCCATACAGTGCTTCCAGCTCGGGCAGGATCGGGCCCAGTGCATGTGCATCGTGCAGCGTGCGCAGGAAGGCGGAGGGCTGCTCACTGACCAGCGCCTTGCGCAGTTCCTGCCACACTCGCTCCGGCACCAGTGCATCCAGTTCGCCACTGGCGGCGATCTCGCGCATCAGCGCCATGGTCTCTTCGGCGACGGTAAAGCCCAGCGGCGCGAAGCGCGCCATGAAGCGCGCCGCGCGCAGCACGCGCAACGGATCTTCCACGAACGCAGGGCCGACATGGCGCAGCACGCGCTGCTCGATATCACGCACGCCGCCGTAAGGATCGACCAGCGCCCCGCTGTCTTCGTCGCAGGCAATCGCATTGATGGTGAAGTCGCGGCGCTGCAGGTCTTCTTCCAGCGTCACTCCCGGGTCGGCATCGACCACAAAGCCGCGATAGCCGCGGCCGGATTTGCGTTCGGTGCGCGCCAGTGCGTACTCCTCACCGGTCTTTGGATGCAGGAATACCGGGAAATCGCGGCCGACCGCGGTGTAGCCCTGCGCTTCCATCTGCGCGGGCGTTGCGCCAACCACCACCCAGTCGTGGTCGCCGGCGTGGCGCTGCAGCAGGCGGTCACGTACGGCGCCGCCGACAAGATAGATCTTCATGGCTGGAATCATCGCATGCCCGGCGCAGATGCACCGGTAGTGCCGGCCGCTGGCCGGCAACCGCAGTCACCCCGAAGCTGCCGGCCAGCGGCCGGCACTACCGATACAGCGGCCAGCCTGATCCAGGCCAGCAGGCTCATCGTTTCACTCCCCAGGGCGTGGATACCGGGGAATGCCGACCAGCGGCCGGCACTACCGCAGTGCGATCAATCCCCGCCCTGCTCGGCGTTGGCGGCGCAGCTGAAGTTCTTGCGCTTGTCCACCAGGCGGCCCATCAGGCGGTCGCTCAGCGGCAGCGCATCGCCGTTGAGGCGCCAGTCATAGATCACGCTGAAGGCCAGCACGCGCGCCACGTACTCGCGGGTTTCCTTGTAGCTGATGGTTTCGATCCACAGGTCCGGGTCAAAGCCCGGGCGCTGGCTCTGCCAGCGCGCGGTCGGGGTCGGGCCGGCGTTGTAGGCGGCGATGGTCACGTACGGCAGGCCGTCGTACTTGTTCATCAGCTGGCGCAGATAGGCGGTGCCGATGGCGATGTTGGTGTCCGGGTCGTACAGGCTGTCGGCGCCGCCGTAGCCGGTCAGGCCGATCGACTTGGCCACACCGGCACCGGTGGCCGGCAGCACCTGCATCAGGCCCATGGCGTTTGCAGGCGAGCGCGCACGCGGGGTGAACGTGCTCTCGGCGCGGATTTCCGCCGCCACCCAGGCCGGATCGATCGCGTTGCGTGCCGATTCGCGGCGGATGGTGGCGTCGTGGTGCAGCGGGAAGCGCAGGTCGTACAGGCGCTGTTCCTGCGGCTGCTTGCCGAGCGCGAACACGGCGCGGTCGAACCAGCCGTTGTCCTGCGCGACGCGTACCGCGAGGCGGCGCTGGGTGTCATCGAAGCGCGACAGCGCGCTGTTCCATTCGGCCACGGCCCAGCCGGTGCGGTCGATCTGGTACAGCGCCATCGCGCGCTGGATGGCCGGGTCACGCGCGATCACCGCCTGTGCCTGCGCGCTGTCATTCGGCCTCCAGGGGCACAGGGTGTAGCCCTGCTGCAGCTTGTCGGCAGCCAGGAAGCCGTGGAAGGTCGGTGCGCGCGCGGCCTCGCGGAACAGCGGCTGCGCCTGCTGGGCCTGGCCGGTCTTCTCCAGCATGCGGCCTTCGAAGTAGCGCCAGCGCGGGTCGCTGCGCTGCTTGCTGGCCATCTTGCGGATCGCGGTCAGTGCCGCCGGCCAGTCACCGCGCGACATCGCTTCGCGCACGCGCCATTCGTGCAGGCGTTCGTCATACGCCGATTCCGGCACCGCGTTGAGGCGGCGTGCCGAATCGGGCAGATAGGAAGCCACCGTCCACAGCGCGATCTGGTACAGCACCTGGCCCTGCTGCTCGGCACTCAGGCCGAGCGCCTGGGCGTACTGCGGCAACTGCTGTTCGGTGGCGGCCGGGTCGGCCTTGGCCAGCTTGGCCAGGCCGTCGGTGGCGATGCGCCGGCTGCGCTCGTTGCGCGGCCAGTTCAATGCGCTGGCATTGGGCTTGTCGACAAAGGCGGCGTAATTGTTGGCCAGCGCCAGGTCGGTGGCAGGCAGGCCACGTGCGGCGCTGCGCATCACGGCCGGCTGCTGGGCGTCGGCGGCGGCATCGATGCGTTCCCAGCGCAGGGCGTCGCTCAGGCCGCCTTGTGCCTGCAGCACGGCGAATACCGCGTCGCAGCCATCCGGCAGCGACTTGCCGTTCTTGCGCCACAGGTCCTGCGCTTCACTGATCCACTGCGGATCGACCTTGCCGGTCACCTGGCGCGCGGTCAGCTGCGCGCAGCGCAGGCCTGCGTTGTCGGTGGGCGCCCAGTTGGCGAGCAGGGTGGGCCAGTCCTGGCGGCGTGCGACCGAGGGCAACCACACGCTGCGGAACGTGTTGGCCACCGCCTGGCCGTCATAGCGCTTGAGGAAGGCCTGCGCCTGCGCGGTATCGACGGTGTCGATGTTGCGGCGCAGGTTGGCGTACTCCAGCCAGCCGTAAGCCGGATGGCGGCTGAGTGCGGCGGCCTGGCCGGGATCGAACTGGCCGCGTTCGGCGGCAGCGATCGCGGCCTTCAGCTGCGCGTTCTGGGCGTCGAGGGACTGGGCATTGGCGCAGCCGATCAGCAGCGTGGTGGCCAAGGGCAGCAGGGA
Organism: Stenotrophomonas sp. a6; assembly: GCF_030913325.1. NCBI lineage: Bacteria > Pseudomonadati > Pseudomonadota > Gammaproteobacteria > Lysobacterales > Lysobacteraceae > Stenotrophomonas > Stenotrophomonas sp. a6. The sequence goes on along the minus strand of NZ_CP133161.1, from coordinate 3,759,120 downwards.
CAGGGCGGTCGAGGAGCGTCGGGTCATGGCACTCAGCATAGCGGGGGCTGGCTGAATTCAGTTTCGCATCGTGTGCACGCCGCCGATGGGATGGGCAGACGATCGATCCTGCGGGGACGGTGTGCATGCGGGGGGCGGCAGAAGCGACACACCTGTCGCGGATCTCAATTGTGCGATGATTCAGGCACAGCGCGGCCTGCTCGACGTGGGCCGCTGTTCCGCGAAGGAGCGTGGTATGCGCTATGCGTCCGTGCACGCCCGTGCGCTGATGTCCGGGATCAATCTGGCGCCGCTGGTAGATGTGCTGCTGGTATTGCTGGCGCTGGTGGTCACCACCTTGCCGATGGCACAGACGACGGCGGTGCGCACGTTCCAACAGGGCACTGTATGCCCGCCGGGGCCCGGGCACACGCCGCCGGCATCGATCGCGCTGCATCTCGACGCGGCCGGTGGCGTCTACTGGAATGACCGGCCCTTGGACGACCCGTCACTGCAGCACGCCCTCGCCCAGCTCCAGCAGTTGCCGCCGGCGCTCCAGCCCTCGCTGCACCTGACCACCGCCGACAGCACCGACTACGGCGACATGGCACGGGTGCTGTTCGCCATCGAGGGGCGTGGCCTTCGCGTCACAGCGCAGGGCTACTAGCATCGGCACTCGCAAGAGCGCTTGATGAGGGCTGGGAAAACTCCGCGTGTGCTGTCGTGTCCGGCATCAAGCCGTCCGCCTCGAACAGTACCGTCCGGTATTAACGGCACGCATCTGACGCAATCGGCTGCCAACTGCGTCAATTCCGCGTGAAATAGTGTCGATCATCACGCCGTGGTTTTTACCGTTTGTTTACAAAGGAGACGCTGCCGCCACGCAGGGGGGAGCGCGGCAGTCCATGTCCCGACATTCCTTTGGAGAGAGAGCGAATGATTCACCTGCATCACCGCCCGTTGGCGGTTGCCGTTGCGCTGTGCGTGACGGCCCTGGCACCGTTGGGTGCCGCTGCGCAATCCACCACCAACCTCGATGCGGTGGAAGTGACCGGTACCCGCATCAAGCGCGCTGAAGTCGAAGGCCAGGTGCCGATCCAGACATTGACGCGCGGTGACATCGAACGCACCGGCCTGACCTCGATCGGCGAAGTGCTGCAGCAGCTCACCGGTTCCGGTTCGGCGCTCAACGCCAAGTTCAACTCGTCCGGCAACTTCGGTTTCCCGCCCGATGGCAGTGGCGTGGGTGCCGGCTCGGCGCAGGTCGATCTGCGCCACCTGGGGGCCAAGCGCGTGCTGGTGCTGGTCGATGGCATCCGCTGGGTCAATGAGTCGTCCGCCTCCGGCGTCGGCTCGGCTACCGATCTCAATACCATTCCGCTGGCCATCGTCGAGCGCATCGAGGTGCTGGAAGATGGCGCGTCGTCGCTGTACGGCTCCGATGCCATTGCCGGCGTGGTCAACATCATCACCCGCCGTGACTTCGATGGTGGGCAGGTGACGCTGAACTACGGCGAGTACAGCAAGGGCGACGGCACGCAGAAGGGCGTGGACCTGGCCTGGGGCAAGAGTGGCGACCGCTTCAGCCTGTTCCTGGGCGCCAGCTGGACCAAGCAGGATCCGGTATTCGCCAAGGACCGCGAGCAGTCGCGCTTCCCGATTCCCGGCACCGGCCTGGCGTTCGGCAGCGGTGGCATTCCGCAGGGCCGTTTCATGTTCACCGACCCGAACACCGGTGCGGTGCAGAACATCGTGCCCAATACCGGCGTGAGCAATCCGCGCTACGACGGCAGCGCCGGCTGCAGCCGCACGGATGACTACCACTGCTTCACCACCGCCGACCGCTTCAACTTCGCCGAATACAACATGGTGCTGACGCCGTCGGAGCGCAAAGGCCTGTTCGGTCAGTTCCGCTTCGACATCACCGACAACGTGCAGTGGTACGTCAAGGCACTGGGCAACCGTCGTGAGTCGACCAACCAGGCCGGCCCGGAGCCGCTGTTCTTCGGCCCCGATGGCGCGACCGGCAATCCGCTGGCCGACAACATCGTGGTCTCGCGCCTGAATCCGTACAACCCGTTCGGCTTCGATCTGGTTTCCGGTGACAACATGAGCCTGATCGGTCGTCGCCCGGTGGAAGGCGGTGCGCGCGTGTTCAAGCAGAAAGTGGACACCACTTACTTCGCCACCGGCCTGGTCGGTGACTTCCATGCCGCCGACCGCAGCTGGTACTGGGATGTCAACGGCATGTACAGCAAGAACAAGGCCGAACAGACCAACTACGGCAGCTATGACATCTACAAGGTGAACATGGCGCTGGGCGATCCGTCCGTCTGTGCGGCCACGCCGGGCTGCGTGCCGTTGAACATCTTCGGCGGCGTCGGTTCGATCACCCCGGACATGCTGAAGTGGATCCAGCCGGTGGTGCGCGACCGCAGCCAGAACGAACTGAGCCTGTTCACCGCCAACCTGTCCAGCGAGCTGTTCTCGCTGCCGGCCGGTCCGGTATCCTTCGCCACCGGCTTCGAGTACCGCAAGTACAAGGGCTCCTACCAGCCCGATCCGCTGACAGTGATCGGCCACTACAACGGCGTGCCGTCGCAGCCGACCTCCGGTTCCTACGACGTCAACGAGGCCTACCTGGAGTTGAGCGTGCCGATCTTCGCCGATTCCTCGTTCGGCAAGAAGCTGGACCTGAGCCTGGCCGGCCGCTATTCGGACTACTCCACCTTTGGTGGTGAATTCACGCCCAAGTACGGCCTGCGCTGGCAGGTGACCGATGACTTCGTGCTGCGCACCACCTACGCCGAGGGCTTCCGCGCACCGTCGATCGGTGAACTGTACGGCTCGGCGGCGCGTGCCGACCTGCAGCTGTTCGACCCGTGCTCGGTGGGTCTGGGCGGCACTCCGCCGCGTGGCAGCGCCGCCAACTGTGCCGCGCTGGGCGTGCCGGCCGGCTTCCAGCAGGCCAACTCGCAGATCTCGGTGACCACCGGCGGCAACCGTGAGCTGGAGCCGGAACGCTCGCGCAGCTTCAGCGCCGGCTTCGTGTGGAGCCCATGGTTCGGCAACAATGCGTCGTGGTCGGAGCGCTTCGACGTGGAAGTGACCTTCTACCGCCACGCCATCGATGGTGCGATCCAGGCGATCAACGCGCAGACCCAGCTGGACCTGTGCGTGGATACGCTGGACCCGATCTACTGCGATGGCATCACCCGTGCCAGCACCGGTGCGGTCAGCAGCTTCAACAACCGCCTGACCAACCTGGGTTCGATCAAGACCGACGGCTGGGACGTGGATCTGTTCTGGACCCTGCCGCAGACCTCCATCGGCCAGTTCAAGCTGGCGTGGAAGAACACCTTCGTCGGCCGTTACGAGGCCACCGGCGCGGCCGGGCAGAAGCAGCCGCAGAAGCCGGGCGTGGAAGTGGCCGACAGCTCGATTCCGGAGTGGACCAGCAATGCCAGCATCGGCTGGACGATGGACCGCTGGAGCGCCAACTGGACGGTGCGGCACATTTCCGAGCTGACCGAGAACTGTGGCGATGCCGCGGCCTTCCCGGTGTGCAGCAACCAGGCAGCGGGCACCAACACGCTGTCGGCCACCACCTTCCACGACATGCAGGTGGGCTACAAGATCGACTGGATGAAGGGGCTGCAGCTGACGGCCGGCCTGAACAACGTGTTCGACAAGGATCCGCCGATCTGCCTGTCGTGCTCGTTGAACGGCTACGACGCTTCGACCTACGACATCCCGCGTGGCCGCTACTGGTACCTGCGCGCGGATCTGCGGTTCTGATGAGGGACCGGTGCCGGGCATTTCCCGGCACCGGTCATCAGGCATCAATCCGGAATGTCCTGTTCCGGGGCGTCCTGCTCAAGGGCCGCGCGGCGGAAGGCTGTGCGCGCCCAACCCAGCCCGACCACGATCATCATCGGCCCAGCCGCGAAGGCGGGCAGTGACGGGATGCGGAACTGCGATTGGTGCTCGATCAGCAGGTTGTAAAGGATCCAGGCAACCAACAGCAGGCCTATGACCGCACACAACAGCCCGAACAGCACCTGCGGAACGCCCATTGCCAGGCCGAGCGCTCGCTCGGTACGGGTGGGGCTGGGGATGGCACGCAGTTCACGGCCCAGATCGAACCAGGACAGGATGGCGGCGGGCAGGCCGATCAGCAGAAGCAGGATGAAGTAGCCGTTGCCGGTGCCGATCATCAGCGGTGGCGACGAGAACAGGGCCATGAGCGAGAGACCGAGTTTCGTGCGGGTGCGCATGGCCGGTCGTCCTTGAAGGGGAGGCGCAAGGTGTCCGGATGGCACGGGTCGAAGCTGCAGGCCACCGTGTCCGCGACGCTACACCTGCCGGGGCGCCGCCGCAACGAGGGCGCTGAGCGTCCCCGTTGTAGAGTCGAGCCGTGCTCGACTGCCCTCTGTGGCCGAGTCGGGCATGGCTCGACGCTACAAAGCCGGTTGGATCAGAACGACCAGGTGAACGTCAGCGAGCCGTTGCGGCCATCGCCATACGCACCGTAGCCATTGATCTGCGACAGGTACTTCTTGTCCAGCAGGTTGTTGAGGTTGGCCTGCACGCTGAACTCCGGCGAGATGCGGTAGCGCACGAAGGCGCTGACCAGTGCATAGCCACTCTGCTCGATGCGGCCGTAGGCAGGTACCGGGTAGTAGATGCGGTTCTGCCAGTTGGCGCCGCCACCGACGGTCAGTTCCTGCAGCGACTGCGGGGTGTAGCTGGTGAAAAGCTTCAGGGCGGTCTGCGGCAGGTTGGTGTTGATGTCGGCGTCGTTGATGTCCTTGGCCACGTAGCGCGAGGCGCCGAAGGTGGCATTCCAGCCCGGTGCCAGTTCACCGTTCACCTCGAACTCGAAGCCACGGCTGACGGTGCCGCGTGCGGCGCGATAGGCGAACTCGTTCGGGCTGCCCTGCACCGGCTCGCCGGTGGCTTGGCCGACGTTGTCCTGCTCGATGCGGAACACCGCCAGCGAGGCATTCAGGCGGTTGTCGAACCAAGCCCCCTTGACGCCGACCTCGTAGCTCTTGCCGTCGACCGGGTCGAGATAACGGTCGTTGCGGTCGCGGGCGGTCTGCGGCTGGAAGATCTCGGTGTAGCTGGCGTACGCGGAGTAGGTGTCGTTGATGTCATACACCAGGCCGGCGTACGGGGTGGTCACCTTGTGTTCGCGGTCGTCGTTCTCGCCTTCGCTCTTCCAGTCGGTGTAGCGGGCGCCGATGATCAGCTTCAACGGATCGGCCAGTGACAGGCGTGCGGCGGCGTAACCGGCCTTCTGGGTGATGGTGCCCTGGCTGGCCAGTGCCAGCGGGTTCCAGTTCGGCTCGCTGATGTTGCCGGTCCAGTGCAGGTAGCTGGTGAACGGGTCCCAGGTCTTGCCGGCGCCACCGACCTGGTAGTCGCCGTAGTTGGCATAGTCGCGCTTGTTGTAGCTCAGTCCGGCCATGAACTGGTGCTCGCGGCCGAACAGCTGGAACGGACCGTCAACGTAGCCATCAACACCGGTGACCTTGCGCTCAGTGTTGTAGAAACCCGCGGAAGGCGAGATGCCCGTGCCGTTGGTTCTGTCGAAGTTCGATGCGCCCGTGGTCCAGTCGTTGTATGCCGGGTAGAACAGCTTGTCGTCGGCCTTGGTCTCATCGTGCGTGGCACCGACCTTGAACTTCCAGCCATTGCTGAAGGCGTGCTGCAGGGTGGCGAACGCGCGCTTGCTGGTGGTGTCCCAGTAGGTCCAGTTCGGGCTGGCGTTGAACGATTCGTCATAGCCGGTGCGCGAGCCATCGGAGTACAGCATCGGGAAGCCGCCCCAGGTCGCGCCGTTGGCGCGCTTCTGCTGGTAGTCGTAGCCCACGCTCAGCTGGGTGTCCGGGGTCAGGTCGGCGTCGATGACCGCATAGCCCAGCGTCTTGCGCTGGTTGTAGCGATCCATCTGGCCGTCGGTGTCCAGGTAGCTGCCGATCACGCGGCCGCGCACGGTGCCGCTGGCGTTCAGTGCACTGCCCACGTCCACGGTGGTGCGGGTGCGGCCCCAGCTGCCGACGTTCACCGAGGCGCTGCCGGTCAGTTCGGCGCTGTCGGCATGCTTGCGGATCAGGTTCACCGACGCGGACGGATTGCCGGCACCACTGAGCAGGCCGGTGGCACCACGCACCACTTCCACGCGGTCGTACAGCGCCAGGTCCAGGCCGGAATCACCGTAGCTCCAGTTCTGCACCATCTGCGTCGGCAGGCCATCGAACTGGTAGGCATCGATGTAGAAACCGCGCGCGTAGAACTCGGTGCGTTCGCTGTCGGACTGGGTGCTGGTCACGCCGGTGGTGTTGGCCAGCACGTCGATGATGTCGTCGAGGTTCTGATCTTCGATGCGCTGGTGGCTGATGATGCTGATCGACTGCGGGATCTCGCGCGGGGCCAGGTCGAAGCGGGTACCGGCCGAGGTGCGGCGCACCGAATAGCCTTCGGCGCGTTCACCCTTCACCACCACCTTGTCGAGGTTGGTCGGATCGGCGGCGGTTTCGGCGAAGGCGGCCGGGGCCACGGCGCAGAGAACGGCGAGCACGGCAACGGACAGCCGTTGTGGCTGCGGCGTACGGAAGACGGAACGGGTCATGGGGGTCCTGGACGAGCACGCGCGCTCGGCCGGCATCCAGAGGCGAGGCGCTACGGGTGGGAAACGGACGGGCAGGCCGTCCTGGCACCACCGGAAACGAAAGAAATGGTAATACGAACTATTCCTATTTACAAATGATGAACAGATCGGTCTGCGGGTGTGCAGTGGCAGTCAGCGCAGCAATGGCAGCGGGTTTCGCGCGCCGTCGGTGCCGTAGACGCCCCAGTGCAGGTGCGGCGGCGTGCCCTTGGCGTTGCCGCTGTCGCCGACACGGCCGAGCAGATCGCCGGGCTGCACCACCTGGCCGCGTACCAGGCCTTCGGCCCAGTCGTCTAGGTGGGCGTAGTAGTAGCGTTCGCGCCCGGGCCCGATCACCCAGACCTGGCGCCCGCCGAGCCCGCGTTCGCTGACATCCGCGACGACACCGGCCGTGGCGCTGCGCACTGGGGTGCCGCGTTTGGCGAAGATGTCGATGCCGGCGTGGGAGCGGTCACGGCCACGTGGCGCGCCGAAGGTATCGGTGATCTGGCGTGGCCGCACGCCGTCCACCGGCACCGGTAGTTGCGTGGCCGGCGGCATCCGCGAGAGCGCCCACAGCATCTTCGGTGCGGCCGCCCATGGGCTGTTCCACAGCGTCATCGCCGCGACGAGCGCAATGGCCAGCCACAGGCCACGCAGCAACCAGCGGCGAAGGCGGTGGGCGTGGGAGGACGGTGTATTCATGGCTCGACGCTACAGAACCGGTGCCAGCGGGACCTCGAAACTCCGCTTCAACGTGCCCAGCGCCACCGAGGTGCGGAAGCGCTCGATGTTGTCATCGCCGCCGAACAACCGCTCGGTGATGGCCTCGTACTCTTCCATCGACGCCGCCGAAAGCAGCAGCAGGAAATCGCCATCGCCGGTGATGGAGTAGCACTGCTGCACCGCAGGGTCGTCCTGCACGCGGCGCCTGAACGGCGCCACGCGGTCGCGCTGCTCGCTGACCACGCGCACCTCGACGATGATGGTCAGCGGCCGACCGATCTTGGCTGCGGCGACCACCGCCACGTTGGCCGCGATCACGCCACTGTCCTGCAGGCGCTTGATGCGCCGTTGCACGGCCGGGGTGGACAGGTGCACGGACTCGGCGATTTCGCGCTGCGGCAGGGTGTTGTCCCGCTGCAGGAGGTCGAGGATGGCGCGGTCGAAACTGTCGAGCACGGGAGCGATGGCCATGGCGAGCAGAAGTTGCACGAACAGGCTGTCAATTGAGCCAAGTGCTCGACGCCGACGCAATAGACTTTGCGCATGCAGACCTCACGACTTGCGCCGATGTTGCCGGCGCTGGCGGTGCTCGGCTCGGTCACCTCGCTGGCCATCGGCACTTCCTACGCAAAACACCTGTTCCCGCTGATCGGTGCGCAGGGCACCAGCGCGCTGCGCGTGGGCTTTTCAGCGCTGTTGCTGCTGCTGTTCTGGCGGCCATGGCGCTGGAAGACCAGCCGCGTGGATGCGATCACCATCCTGCGCTACGGGCTCACTCTGGGGCTGATGAACCTGCTGTTCTACATGGCCCTGCGCACGATTCCCTTCGGCATCGCGGTGGCCATCGAGTTCACCGGGCCACTGACGGTGGCGATGCTGTCATCACGACGCCCGATCGACTTCCTCTGGGTGGGCTGCGCGGCGGTGGGGCTGCTGTTGCTGCTGCCGATCGGCGGTGGCCCCGCGCTGGACCCGGCCGGCGTGCTGTACGCGATGGGCGCTGCGGCCTGCTGGGGCCTGTACATCGTGTTCGGCAAGCGTGCCGGTCATCTGCATGCCGGGCACTCGGTCTCGCTGGGGCTGCTGGCGGCGTCTCTGGTGGTCGTACCGGTGGGCGTGGTGCATGCCGGTGCCGCGCTGCTCGACCCGAAGATCCTGGCGGCGGGCCTGCTGGTGGCACTGGTGTCCAGCGCGATCCCGATGTCGCTGGAAATGATGGCGCTCAAGCGCCTGCCGAAGGAGACCTTTGGCATCCTGATCAGCATGGAGCCGGCGGTGGCCGCGCTGTGGGCGATGCTGTTGCTGCACGAGCATCTGCACGGGCTGCAGTGGCTGGCGATCGGCTGCACGGTGTTGGCCTCGGTGGGCAGCACGATGACCGCGCGGCGGTTGAAGGCACCCGTCACCGCCTGAAAAAGGGGACGGAGGGGATTAAGTCGTTTGTGCCCCGATTTAGGGGGCGCCGGGCGGCGCCCGGCGCAGAGCGTGCGGACCAACGGTCCGCACCTACCGTAACGGCGAGTCAGCGCAGGGCGTCGGCCGGGACGTCGATCTGCATCGCCAGGGCGAGGTGATCGGAGAACGCGGCCGGTACGGCTTCCACGGTGCGGGTCTGCAGGCCGCTGCTGACCAGGATGTGGTCGATGGCGCGGTCCGGGCGCCAGCTGGGGAAGGTCGGCACGATGCAGCCCGGGGGCTGCAGCCGGGTCTTCTGGTACAGCACCTGCATTTCCGGGCGCTCGGCCAGGCAGTTGAAGTCGCCCATCAGCACCGCGTTGGGGTGGTCGGACAACAGCTCGGCGATGAAGCCCAGCTGCGACATCCGCGATCCCGCGCCCAGCGACAGATGGGCCACAGCCACCGCCAGGCCATCGGCGCCATCGCCGAACTTGGCCAGCAGCACGCCGCGCCCGCCGATGCGGCCGGGCAGGGCGTGATCCTGCACTTCAACCGGTTCCAGCTTGCTCAACAGGCCGTTGGCGCTGGAGGCGACCCCACCCATGCGCCGGTTCGGCTGGTGGCTCCAGTAATTGAAGCCGGCGCGCTGGGCCAAATAGTGGGTCTGGTTGGTGAAGCCCGAGCGCAGGCTGCCCGGGTCGGCCTCCTGCAGGCCGACGATGTCATGGTCGCGCGCCAAGGTGGCGATCGCGTCAAGGCTGCTGCGCTTGCGACCCGCCGGCAGCGCATGTGACCAGCTGCGGGTCACATAGTCGCTGTAGCGGCGGGTACTTGAGCCGGCCTGGATGTTGGCCGTCAGCAAGCGCAGGGTCCGTGTACGGGGGGAATTCACGGCCGGGAAACGCTTCTCTTGGATCAGTGAGCCTGGGCCGCACCGCGTTCGCGGGCGATCAGGTGGTCGGCGATGCGCAGCATGTCCGGGAAGCTCTTGCCCTTCACCAGGTACTTGCCGTTGACGATGATCGATGGGGTGCCGCTGATCTGGCTGCGCTGCGCGAACTGCTTGGCCGAGTTGGTCTTGGCATTCACCGCGAAGCTGCCCATGGTGGCGGCGAACTGCTTCGGATCCACGCCGTAGGCACCGTAGAACTTGGCGATGTCTTCGACCGAATCACGGCCGCGCTCGCCCTTCAGGGTCTTCTGCGAGTGGATGGCGGCGTACAGCGCTTCGTGGGTCTTCTCCTGCACGCCCAGGGTCTGCGCGGCGTAGAAGGCACGGGCGTAGTCATCCCAGGTGCCGCCGAACATGGCCGGCACGTAGACGAAGTTCACGTCGCTCGGCAGGCCGGCCTTCCACGGGCCGACCAGCGGCTGGAATGCGGCGCAGGCCGGGCAGACGTAGCCGAAGATCTCGGTCACTTCGATCTTGCCGGTGGCCGGCTGGAACGGCTGGCCGTTCGGGATCACCTGGTAGTCGGCACCTTCCACCGGGGCCGGGCCGGTCAGTGCGGCGGTGGTCGGGGCCGGTGCGGTGGCCGGAGCAGTTTCGGCCGGGGCCTTCTCGCCTTCAGGGGCAGCCGGCGCGGCGCCTTCGCTGCCCGCCGCCGGCGCAGCAGCCGGTTCGGTGGTGGCTGCCGGTGCTGCAGCCGGTTCGGCCGGGGCCGCAGTGGTGTTGGTGCTGCCGTCATCAGCCTTGCAGGCAGCCAGGATCGGCAGCAGCGCTGCGAGGGCGAGGGCGTAACGGATCTTCATGGAAACGTCTCCAGCATCTGGAATGGTGGGGCCGGCGCCAGGCGCCGGCCAGAGGGAAATGATGACATGCGGCGGCGACAGCGCCGTGTCGGTGGTGTGTGTTGGTTCAGCGGCCGCGGGCAGCGCGGGCCTGGGCGATCAGCGCCGAGGCGATGCGCAGCTGGTCGTCGAAGCTGTTGCCACGCACCAGGTACTGGCCGTTGATGATCAGCGCCGGGGTCCCCGGGATCCTGGTGCGCTGGGCGAACGCGCGCGCGGCATCGACCTTCTTCTGTACGGCGTCGCCGCGCAGGGCCTGGAGGTAACGGTCCGGGGTCACGCCATACGCCTTGTAGAAGGTGGCTAGCTCATCGGCCGAGACGTTCTGCATCGGCAGCGATCCCTGCTCGTGCAGGGCCTTGAACACGGCAGCGTGGCTGCGCTTGGCCACGCCGACCTCGTCGGCGGCGTAGTAGGCCAGTGCCCAGGCATCCCAGGCGCCACCGAAGGCAGCCGGGACCGGGGTGAAGCGCACGTCGGCCGGCAGCTTGGCCGCCCAGGCTTCCAGCTGCGGTTCGAAGTGGGCGCAATGCGGGCAGGTGTAGCCGAAGACCTCGACCACCTCGATCTTGCCGGCCAGCGGCTGGAACGGGCCCGGCTGGGCGATGCGCTCGTAGTCTTTGCCCTCGACCAGCGGGGCATTGGCGGGGGTAGCGGCGCAGGCTGCCAGCGGCAGCAGCACCAGCACGGACAACAGCAGGCGGGAAATCAACCTCATCGACACGCATCTCCGTTGAAAAAAGCAACGCCGGCGCGGTCGCCGGCGTGAAGGAAACATACCGCAGGCGCGGGCCGTGGTGGCGGCCCGGGCCGACCAGTGGTGGTCAGGGGGCGGCAGCCGGTTGCGCCGACGGGGGGGCAGTGGCCACATCGTCGGCCTTGTTGTGCAGGCCCTGCAGGTAGCTCGACAGCGCCTGCACCTCCTGCTCGCTCAGCTTCTGCGCGACTGTCGCCATGATCTGGAAGTGGGCCTTGTCGGTCTCGTTGGTCTGGCCGGCCTGGTATTCCTGCAGGCGGCGCGCGACATAGCTGGCGTGCTGACCACCGATGTGCGGATAGGCCGGACCCGGATTACCGGCACCGCTGGGGCCGTGGCACGCCATGCAGGCCGGCAGGCCGCGCTTGGCGTCGCCGCCACGGTACAGCTGCTGGCCGATCTCGTAGAACTTCATGCCCTTGTACGGGCCGTCGGTGACTGCCGTGTCATCGGCGATGCCGGCGGTGGCCTTCTGCGTGGCGAAGAACGCGCCGATGTCGCGCATGTCCTGCGGGGTGAGATTCTGCACGAACGGCACCATCGCCACCGCCGCACCGGAGCTGCGCTGCCCATTGGCGATCAGGGCCATCTGCTGGGCGACGTAGCGTTCGCTCTGGCCGGCGATGGACGGGTACATCTCCACCGTGGAATTGCCGTCGGCGCCATGGCAGGCCGCGCAGGCCGAGGCCTTGGTCTGGCCGGCCTTGGCATCGCCCCAGTGGGTCTTGCTGAAATCCACCTCCAGCGAGGCGGTGTTGATCGGCCCGTTGTCGGGCAGCGGGGTCAACGTGGTCTGCGCGAACGCAGCAGCGGCAACGACTACAGCAGTGGCAAGGGCGGATACGGCAAGAACGCGAGCGTGGCGCATGCTGAAGCTCCGTATGGACCGGGCCGGGCGGTGGCCGCCGGCATCGCCCGGATTATCAACGCCGTTTCCGCGCACGGTCAACGCAGCAGTGCAGCAAAATGCCCGCAGGGGCCGCCGGCACGGGCGCGCGGCGCCGCAACATGCGATCCTAGGCACATGTCATTGCTCATCGAACGCGCCCGTTACCACCTTTCGGCCCACAACGTGCGGCAGCTGCCGCCCGACGAAGGGGCCGAAGTGGCCTTCGCCGGCCGCTCCAACGCCGGCAAGTCCAGTGCGCTCAACGCGCTGACCCGCCAGAACGCCCTGGCCCGTGTCTCCAAGACCCCTGGCCGTACCCAGCAGCTGGTGTTCTTCCAGGTCACCCCGGAAGCGCATCTGGTCGACCTGCCAGGTTATGGCTATGCAAAGGTGCCGCTGGACCTGCAGGCGCACTGGCAGGCCTTCATCGACAAGTATTTCCGCACCCGCGAAGCCCTGAAGGGGCTGGTGGTGGTGATGGACATCCGCCATCCGCTGAAGGACTACGACCGGCAGATGCTGTCCTACGCCGTGCAGCGCGGCCTGCCGGCGCACGCCCTGCTGACCAAGGCCGACAAGCTCAGCCGCAGCCAGCAGATGCAGTCCCTGCAGAAGGTGCGCAAGGAACTGCAATCGGCCTACGGCGACAGCGTCAGCGTGCAGGTGTTCTCCGGCGAAGACCGTACCGGCGTGGACGAGGCCCGTGGCGTGATCGGCGGCTGGCTGGGGCTGGAGTAAGGCATTTCCGGTCGCCCGGCTGGCAGCCGGGCGCTACCCGATCGGTGGGTGCCGACCTTGGTCGGCACACCCTTACAACGGCGAATACTCCGCCGGCACCCACGCATAGGCCTTGCCCTCGCCACGCACATGGCCCAGGCCGGGGAAGGGCAGGTGCGCACCGGCTACCCACCAGCCGTTGGCGGTGGCCTGCTGCAGCAGCCCGCGACGGCTGGCGATGGCCGCTGTGCGGTCCGAATCGGCCTCGAATGCCGCCTCCGGGTGCGCGAACTGCACCGCATGGAAGTGCAGCACATCACCCCATACCAGCAGTGACTGGCCCTGGCTGTCGAACCGGTAAGAGACATGGCCGGGCGTATGGCCATGGGTGTCCATCGCCACCGCGCCGCCGGGCAGGGCGTCGCCGGGGCTGAAGGTGCGCAGGTGGCCGCTGGCCTGGTATGGCGCGACCGCATTGCGTGCCAGCGGAAAGGCGAAGCGCACGCCCTTCGGCGCGGTGGCCTCGCTGGCTGGGTTAAGCCAGTAATCGGCATCCGCCTTGGACAGCCACACCGTGGCATTGGGATAGGCCGGCTTGCCCTGCGCGTCGAGTACGCCGCACAGGTGGTCCGGATGGGCGTGGGTCAGCAGCACCTCATCCACCTCGGCCGGGTCCACGCCGGAGGCGCGCAGATTGCCCAGCACCTGGCCCAGGCCGGGGCCGAAGCACTGCGCGGTGCCGGTGTCGACCAGGGTCAGGTGGTTGCCCTGGCGGATCAGGAACGCATTGATCGCGGTCTGCAGGCCCTTCTTGTCTTCCGGCACATAACGGCCTTCCAGCAGGCGGCTGACCAGCGTCGGCGGCACGTCCACCACTTCCTGCCGGCCGAGCGCGACCACGCCGTCGAACAGGGCGGTGACCTGCAGCGCACCGATGCGCTGGTGATAGACACCAGGCACCTGCTGGGTGGGGGCGGGCGAAGTGGCCTCGGCCAGCGCGACCAGCGGCAGGGACGACAGGGCCAGCAGCAGGGCGCCGCGCAGCGGCAGGGGACGCAGGGTCATGGCGGTTCTCGGTGGATGACGGGCGGTTCCGTTGTGCCCAGAGTGCCGTGGCCGGCGTGTGCGCGGCGCTCAAACCACTGCGCGGAATGCTCAGGGAAGGGGTGTTGTCTGCAGGGCTGCGCCCTGCACCCGCTACGAGCCAGGGCAACGGCCGAAGCAACAGCAACAGCGACAGCGGGCTATCCGTGGGATGGCGGGGTGGGTCCGGTTGCGGGAGACGCCGTAAACCCGTCCATGGGGGCTTGGCCGCGGCATCCATGCCGCGGACACTCCCGCAACCGGACCCACCCCGCCTTCGACAGTTTTCCGCGATCTGTCAGCTCGTGGGGTCAGATCCGTTTTCCGCAGGAAAACGGATCTGACCCCAGAGTTTCATTCGATATCTGACAGATGTGTCGACCAAGGTCGACACCTACCAACAGTCGCGAAGATCTGTCAGAGGTGGGGCGGTGTGGGTGGGCAGGACCGTTGGCGCCATGGATGGCGCCATCGAGCCCCCATGGATGGGTTTACGGCGTGTCCTGCCCACCCACACCGCCCCGCCATCCCACGGAATGCCGCTCTGGCTCTGGCTCTGGCTTTGGCCGTTGCCGTTGCCGTTGCATTGAGCAGGTGCAGGGCTGCAAGCCCTGCCGAACCCCCTCAAATGTCTGTGGGAGCCAGTCCGTACTGCTCGGCGAAGCGCTTGCTGAAACTCGCCGCAGACCGGTAGCCCGCGCGCGCTGCCACGGTCTTCAACGGCAGGTCCGTGGTGTAGAGCAGCTGCATGCCATGCGCCAGCCGTGCCTCGGTGAGCAGCTGGCGCAGGCTGGTGTCCTCGGCGGCAAGACGGCGGCGCAGTGTCGCGCCGCTCAACGCGAACTGTTCTTCCACATCGCGCGATTGCCAGTCGCGTGCTGGTTCGGCGGCGATGCGGTCGCGGATCTGTTCGCCCAGGCTCGGTGCCTGCGGCAGCAGCAGGTTGCCGTGGCCCTGCCGGCACAAGGTCAGTACCAGCGAGGCCAGGGCCAGCCGCGCTTCGCTGTAACGACCGCCCTGCAGCGATTGCCGCCACTGGCGCAGCACCGCGCCATGATCGATCAACGGCAGTCGCGCCATCACCTGGCCTGGCGCGGGAAGCTCCTCGCTCCACAGCGTGCGAGCGGCCGCCAGCACTTCGGCACACAGCGGCACGATGGCGCTGAGGTAGCGGCCACTGCGTGGGTCGGGGGTGTTGACTACATCGATGCGGCAGCGCTGGGTCAGCAGCAGGATGTCGCCGGGGATGAACTCCAGCGACTGGTGCGCGGTACGCACCTGCTTGCGGCCTTCCAGCAGGATCGCGAACTGCGGTTGCGGAATCTCCACCGAGCTGGCGCCATGTTCGCGCCGCGCGGTGATGCACGCATAACCTTCGGCGCGTGCGCAGCCGGCCAGACTGGCCATCTCGGCCAGCAGTGCGGTAACTGGCGGCAGCATGCCGGTCATGTCACCGGGGCGCCGAACAGGCGACCGACGCCTGCAGCGGCGGCCATTGCCAGTGCACCCCAGAACATCACCCGGATCGCGCCGCGTACCGGCGGGGCGCCGCCGGCCTGGGCTGCCACCGCGCCGGTCAGGCACAGGCCGAGCAGGGTACTGGCCGTGGTCATCAGTGCGACCTTGTCGACCGGCGCCAGCAGGGCGGTCAGCACTGGCAGCGCCGCACCGCAGGTGAACGCACCGGCCGAGGCCAGCGCTGCCTGCAGCGGGCGGGCGCGCAGGGTATCGGTGATGCCCAGTTCGTCGCGGGCGTGGGCACCCAGCGCATCGTGGGCGGTGAGCTGTTCGGCCACCTGCCGCGCCAGCGCAGGCTCCAGGCCGCGGTGGCGGTAGATCGCGGCCAGCTCCTCCAGTTCGCTGTGCGGATCGTCGCGCAGCTCGCGCTTTTCCATTGCCAGGTCGGCCGCTTCGGTGTCGGCCTGGGTCTGCACCGAGACATATTCGCCCGCCGCCATCGACATCGCGCCGGCCACGGTACCTGCCACGCCGGTGGCCAGGATGGTCGCAGCCGAGGCGCCGCTGGCGGCCACGCCGACCACCAGGCCAGCCACCGAGACGATGCCATCGTTGGCGCCCAGCACGGCGGCTCGCAGCCAGCCGACGCGCTCGGAGCGATGCAGTTCGGGGTGTCGTGAATGGCGGCTCATGGCTCTGAGTGTACGAGGGTCAAGAGGGCGTCGGTAGGATGCTGAAACCCGTCACCGTCGCATGACGCAACGGGGTGCCACGCTATAGTGCGCCCTTGCGATGGAAGGCCGCGAGCCCCACATCCCCCGCCACCGTCCAGCGAGCCTTTCCCTTGTCGAGCCCCAGCCACGTCGCCGATACCCCCATTACCGACCGCTCGCAGCTGGTGGAGGTGATCGCCTCCGGCGAGAAGCCCCGCGCGCAGTGGCGCATCGGCACCGAGCACGAGAAGTTCGGGTTCCGCCTGGATGACCTGCGCCCGCCGACCTTCGAAGGCGAGCGCGGCATCGAAGCGCTGCTCAACGGCCTGGTCCGCTTCGGCTGGGAGCCGGTGCAGGAGAATGGCAACACGATCGCCCTGCTGCGCGATGGCGCCTCGGTGACGCTGGAACCGGCCGGTCAGCTGGAACTGTCCGGTGCGGCGCTGGAGACCATCCACCAGACCTGCGTGGAGACCGGCACCCACCTCAACGAAGTGGCACAGGTGGCCGGCGAACTGCAGCTGGGTTTCCTCGGCATGGGCTTCCAGCCGAAGTGGAAGCGCGACGAGATGCCCTGGATGCCCAAGGGCCGCTACAAGATCATGCGTTCGTACATGCCCAAGGTCGGTTCGCTCGGCCTGGACATGATGACCCGCACCTGCACGGTACAGGTGAACCTGGACTACGCCACCGAAGCGGACATGGTGAAGAAGTTCCGCGTATCGCTGGCGCTGCAGCCGATCGCCACCGCGCTGTTCGCCGATTCGCCGTTCACCGAAGGCAAGCCCAACGGCTACCTGAGCTACCGCTCGCACATCTGGACCGACACCGACGCTGACCGCACCGGCATGCTCGACTTCGTGTTCGAGGATGGCTTCGGTTACGAGCGCTATGTCGATTACCTGCTCGACGTGCCGATGTATTTCTCCTACCGCGATGGCATCTACCACGACGCCAGCGGGCAGAGCTTCCGCGATTTCATGCAGGCCAGGCTGCCGGTGCTGCCGGGCGCGCTGCCGACGCTGCGCGACTGGTCGGACCACATGACCACCGCGTTCCCGGAAGTGCGCCTGAAGAAGTACCTGGAAATGCGCGGCGCCGATGGTGGTCCGTGGAGCCGCCTGTGTGCGCTGCCGGCATTCTGGGTCGGCCTGCTGTACGACGACGCTGCGCTGGACGCTGCGTGGGACCTGGTGCGTGACTTCACCCTGGCCGAGCGCCATGCACTGCGCGACGGCGTGCCGAAGCATGCGATGAGCCTGCCGTTCCGCAATGGCACGGTGCGCGACCTGGCCCGCGAAGCCGTGAAGATTTCCGTCGAAGGCCTCAAGCGCCGCGCGGCGCGCAATGCCGACGGCCAGGACGAGAGCAAGTTCCTGGACGTGCTGCAGGAGATCGTCGAATCCGGGCTGACCCCGGCCGAGCGCAAGCTGGCGCTGTTCCATGGCCGCTGGCACGGCGACGTCGATCCGGTGTTCCGCGAGTTCGCGTACTGAGTGGATTGCGGTAGTGCCGGCCGCTGGCCGGCAGCCAGGCGGGGGCGCCGGCCAGCGGCCGGCACTACCAGAAAAAACCCCGGCATTGCCGGGGTTTTTCTTTTTCGCATCTGCCCTGGATCAGGCCGCGTTCTTCATCGTCGCCATGTCGATCACGAAGCGGTAGCGCACATCGTTCTTCGCCATGCGTTCCCAGGCCTCGTTGACGTTCTTGATGTCGATCATCTCCACATCGCTGACGATGCCGTGCTCGGCACAGAAGTCCATCATTTCCTGGGTTTCAGCCATGCCGCCGATCGCCGAGCCGGTCAGGTGCTTGCGGCCGAAGATCACGCTGCCACCGGTCAACGGCGGGTCCAGTTCGGTCAGCACGCCGACCAGGCACATGGTGGCTTCACGCTTGAGCAGGCCCATGTACGGGTTGGTGTCATGGCCAACAGGGATGGTGTTGAGCAGGAAGTCGAAGCTGCCCGCGTGCGCCTTCATCTGCGCGGCATCGCGCGAGACCAGCACCTCATCGGCGCCCAGGCGCTTGGCGTCGGCACCCTTTTCCGGCGTGGTGGTGATCATCACCACGTGCGCGCCGAGCGCCTTGGCGAACTTCACGCCCATGTGGCCGAGGCCACCGAGGCCGATCACGCCGACCTTCTGGCCCGGGCCGACCTTCCAGTGGCGCAGCGGCGACCAGGTGGTGATGCCGGCGCACAGCAGCGGGGCGGCGGCCTTCAGGTCGAGGGTGTCGGACACCTTCACCACGAAGCGCTGTTCGACCACCACGTGGTCGGAATAGCCGCCGTAGGTCGGCGCGCCGCTTTCGCGTTCACGGCCGTTGTAGGTCCAGGTCGCGCCCTCTGCGCAGTACTGCTCCAGGTCGTGCTCGCAGGCATCGCAGTGGCGGCAGGAGTCGACCATGCAGCCGACGCCGGCGTGGTCGCCGACCTTGAAGCGGGTGACGTTGCTGCCGACCTCGGTCACGCGGCCGATGATCTCGTGGCCCGGCACCATCGGGTAGATCGAGCCACCCCAGTCGTCGCGGGCCTGGTGCAGGTCGGAGTGGCAGATGCCGCTGTAGAGGATCTCGATGCGCACATCGTCCGGGCCGACCGCGCGGCGCTCGAACTCGAAGGGCACCAGCGGGTCGGTATGGGAGTGGGCGGCGTAACCACGGGCGAGGGACATGGGGAATCCTTGGCAGGGTTTGTCGAAAGGCGTTTTACAATACGCCCCGTACCCAGCCGCAAGAAGCACGGATATCGGCATGATTCATCAAGTGAAACTGCACAATCATGGCCACTGACAATCTCACCCACCTGGCCGCGTTCGCGGCGGTCGCCCGTCACCGCAGCTTCCGCCGTGCCGGCGCCGAGCTGGCGCTGTCGACCTCGGCGGTGAGCTATGCGATCCGCGCGCTGGAGGAACGCTTGGGCGTTGGCCTGTTCCATCGCACCACCCGCAGCGTGGCCCTGACCGAGGCCGGGCAACGCCTGCTGGAACGCCTGCAGCCCGCGCTGGGCCAGGTGAATGACGCGCTGGAGGAGATGAACCAGTTCCGCGCCGCGCCGGCGGGCCTGCTGCGTATCAATGCTACCCGCGCCGCAGTGCCGACCCAGTTGGGGCCACGGCTGGCGCGCTTCCTGCACGCCCATCCCGACGTGCGGGTGGAGCTGACCGAGAACGATGGCCTGGTCGATATCGTTGCCGAAGGCTACGACGCCGGCGTGCGCCTGCACGAGTTCGTACCCGAGGACATGGTGGCGGTGCCGATGGGCCCACCGCTGCGTGGCTTGATTGTCGGCTCGCCGGACTACCTGCGGCGGCGGCCGGCGCCACAGCATCCGCGCGACCTGGCCACACACGAATGCATCCGCTTCCGCTTCGCCAGCGGGCATCTGTACAAGTGGCAGTTCGAGCGCGGTGGGCAGGCGCTGGAGATCGATGTACCGGGGCGGCTGACGCTGTGCGAGCAGGGCACCGTGGTCAGAGCGGTACTCGATGGCATCGGCCTGGCCTATGTGCTGGAAGACACCGCCCGCCCGTACATCGAATCCGGCCAGATGGTGGCAGTGCTGGAAGACTGGAGCGAACCGTTCGCCGGCTTCGCGCTGTACTACCCGAAGCAGCGGCAGATGCCCGGTGCGTTGCGCGCGTTCGTGGATATGCTGCGCGAGTGAGTTGCGATGGATGATGTGGTGCCGACCAACGGTCGGCACTCACCGGGGAAGGCCATTGCCGACCAACGGTCGGCACCCACCGGGGCAGGCCATTGCCGACCAACGAATCGGGACCGGCCGGTAGATCCACGCCACGCGTGGATGGAGCAACCTTACGGCGCCTGCAACACCGGCGCCAACAACGCCACGCAGTCGCGCAGGTGCACGTCCACCGGCGCATCCTCGGCCACCACACCGATCACGCGTTCGCGCAGCGGCTCGGCCACGGCCATCGCCAGCAGCAATCGCGCCATGCGAACAGGATCTCCCTCGCGCAGCAGCCCACGCTGTTGCTGGCGCGCCAGCCAGTCGGCCAGCAGCGCACGGCCGCGTTCGATGCCGTTGTCCAGATAGGCCTGCAGCAGCGCGTCCTTGCCGGGAAAGTCGGTGGCCAGCAGGCGGAATACCTGCACCGCCTGCGCCGACAGCGCCTGCGCGCACACCGCGTGCAGGATGTCCTGCAGCAACGGCACGACCTCTTGGGCATTGCGCGCATCGCGCTGCAGTTGTGGCGCGAAGCCGTCGGTCCACTCACGCACCGCCAACCCAACCAGTTCCTCGCGATTGCTGGCGTGGCGGTAGACGGTCTTCTTCGCCACCCCGGCGTGCGCCGCCACCGCTTCGATGGTGGTGGCCTCGTAGCCCTGCGCCAGCAGCAGTTCCAGCGTGGCCTGCAGCACGGCGTGGCGGACTTCGGCTTCCGGCCGCGCAGGGCGGCCGCGGCGGCGGGTTGGTGGAGGTGGCTCGGGCAGGGTGGTGCTGTTCATTGCGCCCATCTTACCGCATCCGGTCAATTGCGAAACGAATAGCGTTTCCGTATTGTCGGGACTCCCAACACCGCAGGAGACCCCGATGGATACCGCTGTGAATGCCCGCGCCTGGCTGGACCACCACGATCTGCTCGACCCGGCACCGATGCGCCTGGAAACCGGCATCCAGCGCCGCGAAGACGGCACCCTGCTGGTGGCGGTGCGTACCGATCTGCACGGCTGCAAGGGCCGTATGCTGGACTGGTGGTTCACCTTCTTCGAGACCACCCAGCACATCCGCTGGTGGCATCCGGTCGATCATGTCGAGCATCGCGGCTGGGACGAGGCCTGGCAGCGCGGACGCAGCTACCACGGTGCCAGCATCCATGCGGTGGAATCGCTGGCCGACATTCCGCCGGTGGCGGCGCGCTTGAAGTTCCATGACCCGCGCACGTTGCTGGTGCCCGAGCGCCTGCAGGCGGCACAGGATGCAGGCGATGTATCGGCGGTGATCGCCGCGCGCATCGGCTTCGGCGACCAGGTCCGCCTGGATGCAAACGCTGACCCCTGCGACGGGCAGATGCTGCACGTCGCACGCGATACGCCGTTTGGCTGTGTGCTGCGCAGCCGCTTCGTGCTCGGCCTGGACAGCACCGATCCGCACCGCGATGCCGGCGATGCGGTCGGCCTGGGCCTGCTCAAGCACTGCTACACGGAGTTCAGTTTCCTCTCGCGCCTGCTGCCGTCGCTGTACTACGGTGAGCGCGCCAACGGCGAAGCGGTGCCGTTGCCGTGGTGAGCGGTGCAGCGGTCATTCGACCAGTGCGTCGTAGCCTTCGCCGCTGAACTGGATCAGGCAGAAGCCGTGGCCGAACGGATCGGCCAGCACGGCGATGTGCCCCCAGCGACGCTCGCGTATGGATTGCTCGAGCGTCGCTCCGGCTGCGACTGCACGTACCAGCGCGGCTTCGATGTCATCCACCACCCAATCCAGGTGCAGCGGCGTCCAATGGCGCTCGTAGTCGCGCACGTCGCCGTCTTCGGTGGCGGCGCTGCCGGCGTCGTTGTGCAGCAGGTAGAGCGGCGTTGGCCCACCGAGCAGCTCCACGGCGCCCGGGCCGAGACGGCGGCCGATGCGCAGGCCGAAGGCCCGGATGTAGAAGTCTTCGGCGGCGGCCAGGTCGGGCACGTCGAGGTTGACGATGAAGCTGTGGGCAGTGGGGTTCATGGCAGCGATGGGCGGCATCCGGTGGTCGCAGTCTAGTCCTGCCGCGTGCTGCGGCCGGTTCATCTCCTGCGCGGATTCGGGCAAGCTGGGCGGTCTCCATCGACAAGGACATCCATGAGCGCGCTATCCGGCATCGAGCAGGCCACCGGCCAGTCCTTCCCGCCCCTGTTCAAGCAGCTGCATGCAGCGGATCGGTTGAGTTGGGGTGCCCCACATCCGGAATGGTCCGAGGTGGTATTCCCGACGCTGCAGGCGGATCCGCCGGTGCTGCTGTATGCCCAGGACTATGAGCCGTTGGAACACGATGAACTGCTCGAGGCGTGGCAGGAGCTGACCGCGGAGGATCATTACAATCCCCTGCGCACTGACCTGCAGTTGCTGCCCTTTGCGCGGACCGGCGGCGGCGACAGCTACTGCTTCTGGAGCAACGCGCCCGGCTTTGCCGAGCCCCCCGTCGTGCTGGCGTGGCATGACGATGATCGTGCCGATGTGCTGGCCGCCAGCTATCAGGATTTCCTGTTCCGCAAGATGGTCGAAGCCGTTGCTGACTACCAGGGGCCGTACACGCTGCTGTCGCACGGCGAGCTGGCCAGCAACCTGCGGCGCTGGCTGCAGAGCCACCAGCCGTTCCTGCGCGATGACCAGTACGCAGCCCTGCAGCGGCTGTTCGCCCGCGTTGACGATATCGCTGAAGGAAACATCAGCGACGAGGATGCACAGGCCATCGTCGCTGAGGTGATCGGCTTCGAGCGGTTGGACGAGTCGTTCGCCTACGTGCGCGAGGACGCCTGAAGGCCGGGGTCGGATCCGCGCGCAGCGTGGCTCTGACGCCTTGTGCGCCGAACAGGGGTCAGAGCCCTTTCCGTTGGAAAGGGCTCCGACCCCGTGGGGGATCAGCCCGCGGCCGGGTAGTCGAGGTAGCCTGCTTCGCCGCCACCGTAATAGGTGCTGCGGTCGGGCGTGGCCAACGCGATGTTGCGCTGCAGGCGTTCGACCAGATCCGGGTTGGCGATGAACGGCTGGCCGAACGCGGCCAGGTCGATGGTGCCCGCTTCGACCAGCTGCAGGGCGCGTTCGCGGGTCATGCCACCTGCCAGGATGACGGTGCCACCGTAGGCCTGCCTGAACTGCCGCAGAAACGCCTCGCCCAGCACCGACCGGCCCGCCTGCAGGTTGTCGTTGAGGTGCACGTAGGCCAGCCCACGCTTGCCCAGTTCCTCGGCCAGGTACAGATAGGTGGCTTCGTTGTCGGGGTAGAACGGCATGTCGAAGGTGAGGTTGTTCGGTGCCAGGCGCACGCCGATGCGATGCGCACCGATACGCTGCGCCATCGCATCGACGGTTTCCAGGATCAAGCGCGCACGATTGGGCAGCGAGCCGCCGTAGCGATCATCACGCTGGTTGATGAGCGGGTTGAGGAACTGCTCGAACAGGTAACCGTTGGCGGCATGCAGTTCGATGCCGTCGAAGCCGGCCGCAATGGCGTTGTCTGCCCCGCGCACGAAGTCGTCGACGATACCGGGGATCTCCGCAGTCTCCAGTGCACGTGCCGGAGTGGGATCGGCGTGGCCGCGGCTGCCATCGTCCAGGTACACGAACGAGGTGTTCTTC
Organism: Stenotrophomonas sp. a6; assembly: GCF_030913325.1. NCBI lineage: Bacteria > Pseudomonadati > Pseudomonadota > Gammaproteobacteria > Lysobacterales > Lysobacteraceae > Stenotrophomonas > Stenotrophomonas sp. a6. Next base: position 3,735,660 of record NZ_CP133161.1, on the reverse strand, counting down.
GGTGCGCTGGCCACCGGGCGGGTACCGGCGCTGACCGGTTGCCCACCGCCGGGCTGCAGCGAGGAATGCGACATGCGGCCGACGTGCCAGAGCTGGGCGAAGATCGTGCCCTGTGCGGCATGCACCGCCTCGGTGACACGCTTCCACCCGGCCACCTGCTCGGCCGACCAGATGCCCGGCACGTCGATGTAGCCCTGGCCCTGCGGCGAGACAGGCGTGCCTTCGCTGATGATCAGGCCGGCGCTGGCGCGCTGCCGGTAGTACTGCGCGGTGAGTTCGTTGGCGACCGCTCCGGGGTTGCGGGCACGGGTCATCGGCGCCATCGCGATGCGGTTGCGCAGGGAAGTGCCTGCAAGGTCGAAGGGGCGGAACAGGGCGGCGGTCATGTCGGTCATCTCGATGCGGGGGAAGGCGCCAGCGGCGCGATGCACACAGGATGGAGTTGACATGCGGGCGCATAAAGCGCTTCGATCTCCCTGGGTGCGGGACTATTTGTCCCCAATGGAGCGCGAACGATGCTGCCGCTGGAATCGTTGAATGGCCTGGTCACGTTCGTCACCACGGCCCGCTCAGGCAGCTTCACCGAGGCCGCCGACGCGCTGGGCATCTCGCGCTCGGCGGTGGGCAAGGCCATCGCCCGGCTGGAAGCGCGGCTGGGGGTGCGCCTGTTCCACCGCACCACGCGGCGCATCGCGCTGACCACCGATGGCGAGGCGTACTACGCATCGTGCGCGGCGGCGCTGGAAGAAATCTCCGCCGCCGAGGCCTGCCTGGGTTCGGCCGGCCTGCCCAGCGGGCGGCTGCGCATCGACATGCCATCCTCGTTCGGGCGCCTGGTGGTGCTGCCGGTGCTGTTGCGGCTGTGCCGGCAGTACCCGGACCTGCAGTTGACGATGACCTTCACCGATCATTTCGTCGATCCCGTCGAGGAAGGCATCGACCTGCTGATCCGCTTCGGCGGGCTGCACCAGGCCGAGCATCTGGTGGCGCGGCGGCTGGGGCGTCAGCGACTGGTCACCTGCGCATCGCCGGAGTACCTGCAGGCGCACGGCGTGCCACGCACGGTGGAGGAACTGGCGCAGCACCGCAGCATTGTTGGCTTCCGCCACGGGCAACCGGTGTGGTGGCGGATCGGTAGCGAGGAGGACGAAGGGACATTCATCCCGAATGCGCCGTATCAACTCAATGACGGCGACGCGGTGATCGAGGCGGCCATCGCCGGGCTTGGTATCTGCCAGATGCCGGTTTCACTGGTACGCCGTCACCTGGATTCCGGCGCGCTGCGGTCGGTGCTGGATGCGCACATGCAACGGCACATCGATATCCACGCGCTGTGGCCACCGACGCGCCACCTGCGGCCCAAGGTGCGCTACGTGGTGGATGAACTGACCCGGTTGGCGGGTGAGGGATTGTTCGATTGAGCCGGCCAGGATTGAGTTCGTGACTTCGGCTTGTATACTATCCCCCAGTATAGTTCCGAGGTGGCCCGCCATGCCGCACTCCCCCGAAGAGAAGAAAAAGGTCCTGGCCCGCGTGCGCCGCATCCGCGGCCAGTGCGATGCGCTGGACCGCGCGCTGGAAGCCGGCGCCGACTGCGGGCCGGTGCTGCAGCAGATCGCCGCCATCCGTGGCGCGGTCAACGGCCTGATGTCCGAGGTGATGGAGGCTCATCTGCGCGAGGAGTTCGGGCAACCCGCAGCCTCCGATGAACAACGCGCCGAACGCGTGCGCGATATGAGCGCGTTGATCCGCTCGTACCTGAAGTAAACGACGGCGCAACATGGCGCCGCCCATCCTGTCATTGCCTGTCTCTGGAGAATCCACCCATGAAATCCCGTGCCGCCGTCGCCTTTGGTCCCGGCCAGCCGCTGCAGATCGTCGAGATCGACGTCGCCCCGCCGAAGGCAGGCGAGGTGCTGGTGAAGATCACCCATACCGGTGTCTGCCACACCGATGCGTTCACCCTGTCCGGCGATGACCCGGAAGGCCTGTTCCCGGTGGTGCTGGGCCATGAAGGTGCCGGCATCGTGGTGGAGGTCGGCGAGGGCGTGACCAGCGTCAAGCCCGGCGACCACGTGATTCCGCTGTACACCGCCGAGTGCGGCGAGTGCCTGTTCTGCAAGAGCGGCAAGACCAACCTGTGCGTGGCCGTGCGCGCCACCCAGGGCAAGGGTGTGATGCCCGATGGCACCAGCCGCTTCAGCTACAACGGCGAGCCGCTGTACCACTACATGGGCTGCTCGACCTTCAGCGAGTACACCGTCGTTGCCGAGGTCTCGCTGGCGAAGATCAACCCGGACGCCAACCCGGAGCACGTCTGCCTGCTCGGCTGTGGCGTCACCACCGGCATTGGCGCGGTGCACAACACCGCCAAGGTGCAGGAAGGCGACAGCGTGGCCGTGTTCGGCCTCGGTGGCATCGGCCTGGCGGTGATCCAGGGTGCACGCCAGGCCAAGGCCGGCCGCATCATCGCGGTGGACACCAACCCGTCCAAGTTCGAGCTGGCGCGCGAATTCGGTGCCACCGACTGCATCAATCCGAAGGATTTCGACAAGCCGATCCAGCAGGTCATCGTTGAAATGACCACCTGGGGCGTGGACCACAGCTTCGAGTGCATCGGCAACGTCAACGTGATGCGCGCGGCGCTGGAATGCGCGCACCGTGGCTGGGGCCAGAGCGTGGTGATCGGCGTGGCCGGTTCGGGCCAGGAGATCTCCACCCGTCCGTTCCAGTTGGTGACCGGACGCAAGTGGATGGGCACCGCCTTCGGCGGCGTGAAGGGCCGCAGCCAGCTGCCGGGCATGGTCGAGGATGCGATGAAGGGCGATATCGAACTGGCTCCGTTCGTCACCCACACCATGGACCTGGACAAGATCAACGACGCCTTCGACCTGATGCATGAAGGCAAGTCGATCCGTTCGGTGGTCCACTACTGAGCCGCGTCATGGGCTGGTTCGATGCCCTGCGCCGGCCGCGTGCGGAAGACCCGCGCGCGGCCCTGGTGGTGCCGATCGAGCAGGCGTTGCGTGCGCTGGGCTGGGTCGACGGCGAGGTGGGACCACCGCGTGCGGTGACTTCGGCCTTCGGCAGCGACGATGGCATGCCGTTCGAGCAGTGGCTTGCGCAGGTATTCCTGCCGCGCCTGCACGAAGCCCGCGCCGACGGCCAGTGGCCACCACGCAGCGACGTGGCGGTGGCGGCGTATCGCAACCTGGACGGCCAGCCTGGCGTCGAATCGTTGCTGCGCCTGCTGGCGCAGCTGGATGAACTGATCAACCAAGGCATCCACGCCGGGCGTGGATAAGCCGACCAAGGTCGGCATCTACCAGAAGCACGCGTGCGCTGACGCGCCGCGCAGGAGAGCACCATGGAACGCATTGAACACCGCGCCTGTTTCGGCGGCTGGCAGGACGTCTACCGCCATCATTCGACCACGCTGGGCTGCGACATGCAGTTCGCCGTGTACCTGCCACCGCAGGCGGAAACACAGAAGCTGCCGGTGCTGTACTGGCTGAGCGGCCTGACCTGCACCGAGCAGAATTTCATCACCAAGGCCGGCGCGCAGCGTTATGCGGCCGAGCACGGTGTGATCATCGTCGCGCCCGACACCAGCCCGCGCGGTGATGACGTAGCCGATGCCGAGGGCTACGACCTGGGCAAGGGGGCAGGGTTCTACCTCAATGCCACCCGCGCACCGTGGGCGAAGCACTACCGCATGCATGACTACGTGGCGCAGGAGCTGCCGGCGCTGATCGAGGCGAACTTCGCGGTGACCAACGCGCGCGCGATCAGTGGCCATTCGATGGGCGGCCATGGCGCGCTGGTGATCGCGCTGCGTAACCCCGGGCGCTATCGCAGCGTGTCGGCGTTTTCGCCGATCGTCGCGCCCAGCCACGTGCCGTGGGGGCAGAAGGCCTTCCATGCCTATCTGGGCGACAACCCGGCCGACTGGGCGCAATGGGATGCCTGCGAGCTGATCGCTATGGCTGACGAGCGCCTGCCGCTGCTGGTCGACCAGGGCGAGGCGGACGAGTTCCTGCAGACCCAGTTGCAGCCGCAGCGCCTGCAGCAGGCCTGCGACGCCGCCGGCCATCCGCTGACCCTGCGCCTGCAGCCCGGCTACGACCACAGCTACTACTTCATCGCCAGCTTCATCGGCGAGCACATCGCCCACCACGCCCGCGCCCTGCAGGGCTGAGGGCTTTCCGGTAGCGCCGGCCGCTGGCCGGCAACCTGCAGCCCTGTGATTCATTGGGTTTGCCGGCCAGCGGCCGGCACTACCATCGCGGTGCACTCGGAGTGTCGTTTTGCCGCAGTGGATCACGCCGCTGTGGCGTGCCGGCGCGCTATCGTGCGCGTAGACGGCCTTGCGGATCGGGGGGATGCATGCCGGTAGTGCTGGCGCTGCTGTATGTGCTGTGCCATGGCCTGGTGCTGGCCCTGTGGCCTGGCCCCGCCGGGGTAGGCTCCTTCGTTTTCCTGACCGGCGCACCGCTGCTGGCCGCCGCCGCGTGCCTGGTGCGGGCGCAACGTGACCGCGCCGCTCTGGGCTGGCGTTCTACCGCGATGGCACTGCTGCTGTGGGCCGGCGGCATGACGTTCAACATGGTGGATGCGCTGGGTGCCGGCCGGGCTGACTTCACCCCACGCGTCAGCCTGTTGTTGTACGTGCTGTATGGCGTGCCCCTGGTGTTCATCCTGGCGCGGGCACGCCGCGAGCGCCTGAGCATCAGCCTGATCGACGCGGCGATGGCGGCGCTGCTGGGTGTGCTGTTCTTCGTGCACACCGCATCGTTCGCCGCCCGTGTCGAGGTCGACGCCCATGCGATGTCCAACATGCAGCGCATGTTCGACATCCAGAACCTGTGTATCGCCGCGTTCGCCGTGGTGCGATGGCTGGCCGGCGACGTGCCCGAACGGCGCAGGTTCTTCCGCGCACTGGCGCTGTACGCGATGGCCTATCTGCTGGTGGCCTACTACATCAACCATTACACGTCCGACGATGCATTCGGTGCGTTCAACGATCTGCTGATTGACATACCTTTCCTGCTGATCGCCTGCCTGGCGCTGGACACGGCGCCGGACGCAGGCACAACGCCGCACCCGCGGCTGGCGAGGACGGTGCAGGCCGCCGGTCCGATCATCCTGCCATTGCTGCTGCTGGTGGTCGGCACGCTGGTGGTCGATCATGCGCGGCCGTTGGCCGTTGCCGGCTTCGTCGTAGCCACCCTTGGCTTCGGCCTGCGCAGCGTCCTGCTGCAGACCGATCTTCTGGAACGCCAGGCAGCACTGGATCAACTGGCGCGGCAGGATGGCCTGACCGGCGTGGCCAACCGCCGCGAGTTCGACGCACGGCTGACGTCCGAGTGGAATCGCGCACGGCGCAGCGGCACCGAGCTGGGCCTGCTGCTGGTGGATATCGACCACTTCAAGGCCTTCAACGACCAGCACGGCCATCCGGCCGGTGATCGTTGCCTGCAGGCGGTGGCCGGGGTGCTGAAGGCCATAGCCGGTCGCGGTGGTGACAGCGTTGCGCGTTATGGCGGTGAAGAGTTCGCCGTCATCGTGCCCGGAAGCCCGTTGTCGGGCGTGCTGGCGCTGGCCGAGCGGCTGCGCGAAGCGGTCGAAGCGCTGCCCTTGCCGGAAGGCCCGGTCAGCATCAGCGTCGGCGTGGGTTACCTGCATCCGCCGGCTCTGGCCAGTGCCGATCAGTTGCTGGCAGACGCCGATGCCGGCCTGTATGCCGCCAAGCGGGCTGGCCGCAACCAGGTGATCCTGCATGCGCATGTGCTGGACGACGAGGGCAGCACGCACGGAACGATGGACTGCTGAGCAGCTCTCTGCATGCGATCACACGGGGGGCGCGACGGCTTATCGCTGCCGCAACCAGCCGGTCGGATCGAGCAGCCTCAGCCCGACCGGTGACAATGAGCGTTGCCGCAACGGCAGGTTTGCCGCCTGCACGGCCATCGCACAGCGTGCCAGTTGCCGGCGCAACGGTGCCAGCGTGTCGTCTTCGCGGGGCCGCGCATGCCGCCATTGTGCGATGCGCAGCAGGCAGACCAGCAGGTCCAGTTCGCTGGCGGCAATGAAGGGAGAGCCGGCCGGCAGCAGATCGATCGGAGCGGCGGGGGTGGCCAGCAGCGGCAGCAGGCCGATGAAGGCGTCGCATCCCTCCTGGCCAAGCCCGAGTCCGCTCAGCTGGGCAAGGCCATCGGCCTGCAGATCGGGGTCGCGCAGCTGCCGTATCGCGCCCAGCAGCGCCTGTTCGCCGCGGCCGAACTGTCGACCGAAGGCGCGGTAGTTGACCCGGGTGGGAAACAACGGGGAACGGGAGGCCATGGTGGCTAGGGCTGTGGGTCGCGGGTTTCCACCAGTACCGGACAGGGCGCGTGGTCGATGGTCCATTGCCCGATCGAGGGTTCGAACAGGCGTTCCAGCCGGGACAGGTGGCGGTGGCCGATGACGATCAGGTCGCACTTCAGGCGCCGGGCCTGCTCGCTGATCACTTCGCCAGGGTCACCGGAGGGAATCTGCGCGATGGCGTCAATGCCGCGTTCGCGCAGCTCGGCCAGGGCTTCGGCCAGCACCGCTTCGGCCCGCGAGCGCTGGCGGGCGGCTTCCGGGTACTCGATGCGGTCGGCTTCGCTGGCATCGGCCGCCAGCGCGAATTCGGGGTCGAGCACGCACAGCAGGTGCAGGCGGCTGTGGGGGCCGGCGATGGCGGCGGCCAGGTCGAGCACGCGTGCGTGCTGGGGGCCACCATCCAGGGCGACCAGCAGGGTATTGAACATGGATGTCTCCTTGGCAGGCCGGGGATGGTCGCCGATGTCACCGCGCGCACCCATGCCGTGCGCGGCAGTCAATGAATGCGTCGAACGCAATCCACCGTGGTTGCAAGTGCCGTAAAGTCATCTGATTTACTGGAGACTGTCATGCCCCTGCCGGACCTGAACCTGTTGCTGGCACTGGACGTGCTGATTGACGAATGCAGCGTGGCCGCCGCCGCGCGCCGGATGAACCTGAGCGCGCCGGCGATGAGCCGTACCCTGGGCCGGATCCGCAACGCGCTGGGCGACCCGGTGCTGGTGCGTGCCGGCCGCGGTCTGGCGCCCACGCCCCGCGCCCTGCAGCTGCGCGAGCAGGTCCGCGATGTGATCGAGCAGGCCCACCGCGTCTTCAACGCCGGTCGTGAAGTGGACATGCGCGTGCTCGAGCGGACCTTCAGCGTGCGTGCCAATGATGTGTTCGTCGGGGGGTTCGGCGGACGCCTGCGCGAGCTGTTCCGCCAGCAGGCGCCGCGCGCAGTGCTGCGCTTCGTGCCCGAAGGCGATACCGATGACGATGCGATGGCGCAGGGCCGGATCGACCTGTACATCAGCACGGCCGGCAAGCATGCGCCCGATACCAAGGTGCAGAACCTGTTCAGTACCTCGTTCATGGGCGCCGCGCGCGAAGATCATCCCTTGTTCGATGAGGAGATCAGCGCCGAGCGTTTTGCCGCCTGCGACCACATCGCGGTGTCGCGCCGCGGCTTGCCGCGTGGTCCGATCGACGATGATCTGGCCGCGCTGGGCCTGCAGCGGCGGGTGGCGCTGATCAGCCCGACCTTCCACGGCGCGATCTTCGCGGCGGCCGAATCGGACCTGATCCTGCCGCAGATGCCGAGCGTGATGCTGGAGCGGATCGTCAGCATGCGCCTGCCGCTGCGCCTGTTCCCGCTGCCGATCCCGGTGCGGACCGCCGCCATCGTGCAGGCCTGGCATCCACGCCTGGACAACGACGCCGCCCACCAGTGGCTGCGGCGGTCGATCAAGACCATGTGCGAAAGCGCAGGGGAGGCCCCGCGCTGACATCTGCATGCGTGCGCCTGGCGCACGCCTGGGATGCGGGTTGCGCCATTTTTCGCAGGGTACCGGCTCCCTAGACTGCGCTCCCCGGAGTTTCACTGAGCGCATTCCAATGACCCCCAACATGCCGTGCACCGCACGGATAGGTGCCCGGCGATGAGTACGCCGGCCGCCGCTGTCCCGGCCGCCGCAGCGCCCCGTCCTGCCGCCGCCCCCGGGCTCGATCGCCGCATTCTGGTCGGCCTGTGTGGCGTGCTGCTGGCGGTGCTGGTGTCGGGCTTCAACGAGAACATCACCAAGGTCGCCCTGGCCGACATCCGTGGCGCGATGGGTTTCAGCGTCGACGACGGCAGCTGGGTCGTCGCCCTCTACAGCGCGATGTCGGTCAGCGCGATGGCCTTCGCACCGTGGTGTGCCGCCACCTTCTCGCTGCGCCGCTTCGCATTGGCGATGATCGGTGGCTTCATGGTGCTGGGCGTGCTGTGCCCGCTTGCCCCGAACCTGCAGGTGTTCCTGCTGCTGCGCGCGCTGCAGGGTCTGTGCGGTGGCGCGCTGCCGCCGCTGCTGATGAGCGTGGCGCTGCGCTTCCTGCCCCCGGGCATCAAGCTGTATGGCCTGGCCGGCTACGCGCTGACGGCGACGTTCGGCCCAAGCATGGGCACGCCGCTGGCCGCGTTCTGGGTCGAGCAGGTGGGCTGGCACTGGGCGTTCTGGCAGATCGTGCCGTACTGCCTGGCCGCCATGGCGATGGTCGGCTGGGGCCTGCCTCAGGACCCGCTGCGGCTGGAACGCTTCGCCCAGTTCGATGGCGTCGGCCTGCTGCTGGGCCTGCCGGCGCTGGTGCTGCTGGTGCTGGGCCTGGTGCAGGGCCCGCGCCTGAACTGGTTCGACTCGCCGATGATCACGCTGATGATCGGTGGCGGTGCCGGCCTGATGGTGCTGTTCATGATCAATGAATGGTTCCATCCGCTGCCGTTCTTCAAGCTGCAGCTGCTGGCCAACCGCAATCTCAGCTACTCGCTGGTGACGCTGGGCGGCGTGCTGTTCGTGCTGCTGGCAGTGATCTCGATCCCGTCCGGGTTCCTGGCCAGCGTGCAGGGCTACCGGCCGCTGCAGACCGCACCGATGCTGCTGTGGGTGGCGCTGCCGCAGGTGATCGCGCTGCCGCTGGTGGCGGCGCTGCTGAACATCCGCGCGGTGGACTGCCGCTGGGTGCAGGCCACGGGCCTGGCGATGCTGGCGCTGGCCTGCTGGCTGGGCTCGCACCTGGACGTGGCCTGGATCCGCGACAACTTCCTGTGGGTGCAGCTGCTGCAGGTGTTCGCGCAACCGATGGCGGTGCTGCCGCTGCTGATGCTGGCCACCGGCGGCCTGGCGCCGCAGGACGGCCCGTTCGCCTCGGCCTGGTTCAACACGGTCAAGGGCTTCGCTGCCGTGCTCGCTGGCGGCGTGCTGGATGCCGTCGCCCAGGGCCGCCGTCATTTCCATTCCACCGTGCTGGTCGATCGCCTTGGCGAGCAACCGTGGCTGGCCGATGGCCCGCAGCTGGGCGCGCGCCTGCATGCACAGGTACAGGCGCTGACTTCGGCCGACCTGTACTGGGTGGTCGCACTGGTGGCGCTGGCCTTCATTCCCCTCATTGCCTGGATGCCCACCCGCATCCATCCGCCACGTGCCGTGGCCTGAACCTTTCGCAGGAACCCCCTCATGACGATCAATCGAACCACCCTCAACACTGGCCTGGGCCTGGGCGTGCTGGCCCTGGCCGTCGGCGCGTGGCTGCTGCTGCGCGATGGCGGCCACCAGACCACCAACAATGCGTACGTGGTGGCCGACTACACCCTGGTAGCGCCGAAGATTCCCGGCTTCGTCAGTGCCGTGGAAGTCGAGGACAACCAGTCGGTGAAGGCCGGTGATGTGCTGGCCCGCATCGACGACCGCGACTACCAGGTCGCCCTGCAGGCGGCCCGTGCCGACCTCGCCAATGCCCGTGCACAGCTGGCCAATGCGCAGGCCGCACTGGCCCAGCAGGACTCGTTGATCGCGCAGGCCAGGGCCAGTGTCGATGTCAGCCGTTCCGAACTGACCCTGGCCAGTGCCGACCAGCAGCGTTACCGCGAACTGGCCCGTGACGGCGCCGGTACCGTGCAGAACGCGCAGCAGGCGCAGTCGAAGCAGGCCGTGGCCAGTGCGCATCTGCAGCAGGGCCAGGCCGCGCTGTCGACCGCACGCCAGCGCACCGACATCCTCAGCGCGGGCGTGCAGGCTGCACAGGCGGCGGTGCAACGCGCGGAAGCGGCGCAGGCACGCGCCGAACTGGATCTGTCGCACACCGTGCTGCGCGCACCGATCGATGGCATGGTCGGTCGCCGCGCGGTGCGCGTAGGTGCCTACCTGACGCCAGGTACGCCGGTGGCTGCGGTGGTGCCGCTGAAGCGCGCCTTCGTGGTCGCCAACTTCCAGGAAACGCAGATGACCCGCATGCAGGCCGGCCAGCAGGTCGAACTGAAGGTGGACGTATTCCCGGGCAAGCCGCTGCGCGGGCACATCGACAGCATCGCGCCGGCCACCGGCGTCACCTTCGCCGCCGTCGCACCGGAGAACGCCACCGGCAACTTCACCAAGGTGGTGCAGCGCATTCCGGTGAAGATCGTGCTGGAACCGGGCCAGCCGCTGCTGGACCAGCTGCGTGCCGGCATGTCGGTGGAAGCCCGCGTTGACCTGGGCAGCCGCGCACGCGCGCAGAGCGTGCAGCACAGTCCGGGCCATGCGGCCGGGGAGGGCGCATGAGCGCAGTCATCGTGTTCCGCACCTTCGTTGCGGCCAGCCTGTGCACAGCCCTGGCTGCCTGCACGATGGGGCCGGACTTCGTACGCCCGCAGGCGGAACTGCCCAGCCACTGGCAGGGTGAGGCCGTCGCCGGTAATGCCATCGACCAGGACGCGGCCTGGTGGGCCGGTTTCGACGATCCGCTGCTGGGGCAGCTGGCCAACCAGGTGCTGGCGGCCAACCTGGACCTGCAGCTGGCCGCCAACCGCGTGCAGCAGAGCCGTGCCGCACGCGGCATCACCGCCGCCGATCGCCTGCCCAGCGTCAGCGCGAGCGCCAGTGGCGTGCGTGCACGCAACAGCGAGGTGGGCCTGAATGATCCGTCCGGCAACGGCGGCCGTGATGACTACGAGCTGTTCCAGGCCGGCATCGGCCTGAGCTGGGAGCTGGACCTGTGGGGCCGCGTGCGCCGTCAGGTGGAAGCCGCCGATGCGCGTGTGCAGATGGCCGAGGAGGACGCACATGCAGTGCGCATCGCGCTGCTGGCGGAAACCGCGCGTGATTATCTGCAGCTGCGTGCAACGCGGCAGTTGCTGGCGATCACCGAGGACAACCTCAGCATCGCTCTCGACATCAAGCGCCTGACCGAGGCACGCCAGCAGCAGGGCGTTGCCAGTACGCTGCAGGTGTCCAGCGCGTCCGCGCAGGTGGCATCGCTGCAGGCACGCATCGCGCCGCTGCGGCACCGTGAGTCGCAGCTGCGCAATGCACTGGCGTTTCTGCTGGCGCAGCCTCCGCAGGCATTGGATACGCAGCTTCAGAATGCACGCCGTGACTGGCCCGCACTGCCGGCCGTGGCGGTGGGACTGCCCAGCGAACTGGCCGAGCGTCGCCCGGACATCCGTCGTGCCGAAGCGGCGTTGCATGCCGCAACGGCCGGCATCGGCGTGGCCAAGGCCAGTTTCCTGCCGCGCATCACCTTGAATGGCGACGCTGGCTTCCAGGCCAAGCAGCTGGATGATCTGGATGGCTGGAACGCACACCGCTTCAGCATCGGGCCGTCGATCAGCCTGCCGATCTTCCAGGGCGGCCGGCTGAAGGCCAATCTCGCGCTGAGCAGGCTGCAGCAGCAACAGTCGGCCCTGCAGTTCCGCCGTACCGTGCTGCAGGCATGGCACGAAGTGGATGACGCCATGGATGGCTACAGTGCCGAGCAGCAGCGCACGGTGCAGCTGCACGTGGCAGTGGATGAGAGCGAGACGGCACTGGGGGCGGCGCGCCGGCAGTATCAGGCCGGCGTGGTCGACATGCTGGACGTGCTGACCACCCAGCGCATCGCACTGGACAACCAGGCCGCGCTGGCCAACAGCCAGGCCACCGCCGCGATCGCGCGTGTAGAGCTGTACCGCGCGCTGGGCGGAGGCTGGTAGTGCCGGCCGCTGGCCGGCACCTTCATGGATGTTGCGGATGCCGGCCAGCGGCCGGCACTACCTCGCGTCGCGGTAGTTGCCAACCAAGGTTGGCAACTACCAGAGCAGGGCCTCAACGCACGTCGCGCAGTTCCCAGTGGCTGCCGGCCAGCAGGCGCAGGCGCTGCTTGAACACGTCGCTGTCGATGCGGGTGGTGGCCACCAGGTTGATGCGCAGATCCTTCTGCTCGCCGGTCACGGTGGCCTCCGGATCGGTTGCGCCCCACTGCACTTCCACTGCATCGGGATCGGGCTGCTTGGCCTTCCAGCGCTCGAACAGCGTGCCGCTGCGCAGGGCATCCTGCAGCTCTTCGGCGAAACCGGCGGCGCCCTGCGAGTGGAAGGACAGGTCAGGGTCATTGCCACGGGCCTTGGACGGGTCGGGCAGGCTGATGTGGTACTGCGCAGGCATGGAGTTCTCCTTGAAGTGCGGCAAGACTGGCACAACCGCAGTGGAATCGATGTGCAGATTCCGGCCGTGGCCAGCGCTCATTCGAACCGATGCGGCCCATCGGCGAAGCCTACGGTGACCGCGCCCTTGCCGACGTTGACCATGCCGGTCAGGCTCATCACCGATTCGTACACGGTCACGCCATGGGTGGCGCAGACCTCTTTCAACTGTGCGTAGCCGGGCAGGGCACGCAGCTCGTCCAGTTCTCCGCCGTAGCTGACGCACACCGTCGGCGTCATCAGTCCGGCACGTACGCGCTGGCCGACCACCGCGAACAGCTTCTGCACGGCATTGTCGAAGCCCTTGATCTTGGCTACCGGCCCGGTTTCGCCGCGGTAGCCGTGCAGCACCGGCTTGATGTCCAGCGCGCTGCCCAGCGCCGCACTGAGCAGGCCGACACTGCGGTCGCCCTTGTGCCGTGCGCGCGCACGCATGTAGTACAGGTCACGGGTGACCATGTAGCCGTGCACGTTGCCGGCCAGTTCCTCCAGCCGCTCGCGGATCTGCTGCACGCTGGCGTTGCTCTCGCGCAGGCGCACGGCTTCCACCGCCGTAACCGCCTGCGCGGCGAACAGGTTCTGGGTATCGAGCACGCGCAGCGCGAACGGTGAGTTGTAGCCTGCCGCCTGGCGCACCGGCTTGTAGTCGTTGAGGATGGCGAAGCTGGCCTGCAGCGCGTTGTCATGGATCGGGCTGCGGGTCTTGGTGATGGTCATGCAGAACACGTGGTCGTAATCGATCACCAGCTGCTGCAGGAACAGGTCGCGGATCTGGTTGACACTGAAGGGAATGGTTTCCGCCTCGGCGCCGTGTTCGGCCACGTGCGCGTGCAGGAAGCTCAGGGTGGCCTGCTCATCGCGGTGATCGGCCAGCACGGCTTCGCCGATGCGGACGGTGATCGGCAGCAGCACGATGTTGTGCTCGGCAATGAAGTCCTGCGGCAGGTCGCAGGCCGAGTCGACGACGATTCCGATGCGCATCCGCGGCTCCCCCTCCAGGGCGGTTGTAGGTTTGGAAACGTGAAATCTATCTCAAAACCAGAGCCCTCGCCCGAGGGAAAGGCGCCACCCCTGTTCAGCGATCGCGCTGTACCGCCACCGGCAGGCTGTCCAGGCGTTGCCATTCGGGCTGCTGCAGCAGGGCAGGATCGGCCAGCACGGCCGCCATCAGCGGATGGGCGTCGTTGCCCCAGAACAGTTCCTGGTCGATGGCCAGGGTCGGGACCCCGAACACCCCGGCGCCGATTGCGGCCTCGGTGTTGCGCCGCAACTGTTCCTTGACCGCCGGGGCGGCGATGGCGCTGGCGACATCCTCGATGCCCAGCTGCGCACCCGGTTCGCGCAGGGCTTCGGCGCTGTCACCGGCATGGCCGTCGCGCCAGATCCAGTCGAACAGCACGTCCACCGCCTGTGCGCTGGCTCCGGCGGCCAGGCACAGGCGCAGCGCCGACAACGGATTGAACGGATGGCCGGGCGGGAAGCGCATCGGCGTGCCCTCGGCCTGCGCGGTCCATTGCAGCTGGCGGTACATGAAACGGCGCTTGGCCGGGATCTCGGCCGGCCCGAGATTGCCCAGGTGATGCAGCACCGCGCCGAAGGCGATCGGCACGGTCTGGATCTGCGCGAACTGCGGCAACTGTTTCAGCTTCTGCCAGTGCAGGTAGGAGTAGGGCGAGACGAAGTCGAAGTACCAGCGCAGGGTGGCCATGGTGGTGTCCTTCAATGCGGTCAGGGCTGCGCATTGCGCTGCAGGTAGCGATCACGCAGGTCGGTCTGGCGCGAGCGCATCGGCATCGCACGCCCGCCCAGCCAGACCTGTTCGGCATAGTGCGCCACGTCCAGCGGGTCGCCTTCCCACAGCACCAGGTCGGCGCGCTTGCCGGGCTCGATGCTGCCGATCTGGTCGGCCACGCCGAACGCCTGTGCGGGTACCCGGGTCAGCCCGGCCAGACCGTCAGCCCAGGGCAGGCCGTTGGCCACTGCATTGCCAGCCAGCTGGCGCATCTTGCGCGCATTGTGGGTGGCGTCGCCGCGCTGCACGAACGACACCGGCACGCCTGCACGCTGCAGGCGCGCGGCGTTTTCCAGGGTGGCACCGATCTGGTCGAAGCTGGCTGGCAGGTTGGCCAGCACGTCGACGAATACCGGCACGTGCGCAGCGGCCAGCTCCGGCGCGACCTGCCAGGCTTCGCTGGCACCGGCAATGGCGATCTTCACCTTCTCGCGTGTGGCCCAGCGCAGCAGCTGGCGGATGTCCGAGGCACGATCCACCTCCACCACGATGCGGCCCTGGCCGGCCAGGTAGCGACTGAGTGTGCGGCGCCCGGCCGGGGTCAACAGCGCGTGCGGCGAATCCACAGCAACCTGGCCGCGTGCTTCGTCGACCATCTGTTGCAGCAGCATCCATTGCGCGGCGCGCGAATGGCCGGTCAGTTCGGAGGCGGCCGCGCCGATGCGCAGGAACAGGGCACGCGGGCCGATCGGGTCGGCGCTGCCGTCCAGCCGCATTACGCCGCCCTGGCCGGCCACGAAACCACCACCAGTGGCTGCCCCCAATGCAGTGAAGCCGATGCCTTCCAGGCGCGTGACCGGAATCAGCACCGAGGCCGGGTTGTAGGCGAGGGTGACGTCGAATTCCGGGCGCAGCGGCTGCTCACCGAGCTTCAACGAACTGTCCACCGTGCTCGATTCACCCGAGACCTCTTCGATGCCGGTTTCGGTGATGCCACCGAACAGGGCCGGGGTCAGCGGTCTGCCACTGGCTTCGACCACGGTCGCCCCGGCCGGCGCGGACAAGCCGGGGCCGACCGCGCGGATGATGCCACCCTGGACCAGCACATCGGCGTTGTGCAGGCTGCCGCGTGCGCTGGCCGTGTGCACCGTTGCGTTGCGCACCAGCAGGTCCTGTGCCTGTGCGGATGCGGAGATGCAGGCCAGCACCATGACAGTAGCGCCGAACCATGCTCGGCTGCCCTTCGCGGCAGACTGCGTCAACTGCTTGAGCACCATCATCAACGCACCTCCTGGCCGAGCTGGAAATCAGAACGCGGCGTCGCTGCCGGTGCACTGCGGTCGTACAACCTGCGGCCATCAATGAAGACCTGCTCGGCCAGCGCATACGAACTGAAGGGGTTGCCGTTCCAGACCACCACGTCGGCCATCTTGCCGGCCTCCAGGGTGCCGGTCTGGCCTTCAATGCC
This sequence comes from Stenotrophomonas sp. a6, assembly GCF_030913325.1. Classification (NCBI taxonomy): domain Bacteria; kingdom Pseudomonadati; phylum Pseudomonadota; class Gammaproteobacteria; order Lysobacterales; family Lysobacteraceae; genus Stenotrophomonas; species Stenotrophomonas sp. a6. The sequence goes on along the minus strand of NZ_CP133161.1, from coordinate 3,719,922 downwards.
CAGCGCCTTGGCGGCGTTGGCGGTCATCCAGGTGATGGCGTGTTCGGGCGTGATCTCCGGCATGCGCGCGCGGCGCGCGGACGCCATCACCTTGGCTGCTTCCTGGTTCAGGCGCTGGATGCCCTCGGGTGAATCGGAGTGGACGATGGCGCAGCTGTTCTTCGGCCGGTCGACCAGCGCGATGTTCTCCGGAATGCCGTCGAAGGCTTCCATCTTGAAGCCCCACCAGTCGGCCCACAGCGCACCGCAGACGCCGTCGGCGGCCAGCCTGTCGGCCAGCTTGTAGGCCTCCACGCCGTGGTGGAAGGCGGCTACCTTGAAGCCGAATTCCTTGGCCAGATCGAACATGGTGGCCATCTCGTCGGCGCGGTAGCAGTGGATGTGCACGCGGATGTCGCCTTCGATCGCGCCGGCCAGCGTGTCCAGCTTGAGATCGCGCTTGCCGCCGGCATCACCGGCGCTGTCGCCCTTGTCGCTGCCGAACCAGCTCTTGCGCTTTGCCGGCTTGGGCTTGTTCTTGGCGATGTAGTCGGCGGCATCGATGAAGGCGGCACGATAGCCGGCCACGTTGCCCATGCGCGTGGCCGGGGTCACGCCCTTGCCCTCGCCATAGACCCGCTTGGGGTTCTCGCCGCAGGCCATCTTCAGGCCCCACGGTGCGCCGGGGAACTTCATCGCCTGGTAGGTGATGGCCGGGACGTTCTTCAGGGTCACGCCGCGACCGCCGACCAGGTTGGCCGAGCCGGGCAGCACCTGCATGCTGGTCACGCCGCCGGCCAGCGCGGTGGCGAAGCCCGGGTCCTGCGGCCACACCGAGTGTTCGGCCCAGACGTTGGCGGTGACCGGTGCGGTCATCTCGTTGCCGTCGCTGTGCGCACCGACACCCGGGCTGGGATACACGCCCAGGTGCGAATGCACGTCGATCAGGCCCGGAGTGACCCACTTGCCCTGTGCATCAATGCGGGTGACGCCCGCATCGGCCTGCAGCTGGCGGCCGACGGCAACGATGCGGCCGTCGCGCAGCAGCACATCGGCGTTGTCCAGGCGCTGGCCGGTACCGGTCAGCACGGTGGCATTCTGGATCAGTACCGGCGCATCGGGATGGGCCTGGTAGGTGCTGGGGTAGGGATCGGCGACAAAGCGCGAGGCGCCCACCGCCGGAGCCGTACTCAATGAAAGCAGCGCCAGGGCCACCCCGGCGCGCAACAACGTCGATGCCATGCAGTTCCCCTTGCAACCTGGTCCAACCGCCGACGCTAGCCCGGTGGTGGCGGGCTTGCCAAGTGACCTTCTTCACAGGACGGTCGACGGCGGCTCGACTGCACCGGCCGGGTGGCCGAAAATACCCGGTCCCCCGCCGTACCGGACCGCCCATGAAAAGCAAGCAGGAAATCGTCGACAACTGGCTGCCCCGGTATACCGGGGTGCCTCTGGACCAGTTCGGCCAGCACATCCTGCTGACCAACTTCGGCGGCTACCTGCATACCTTTTCCGAGCTGACCGGTGCGCCGGTCATCGGCCTGGACCGGCCGATGGCAAGCGCCACGATCGACGGCATCACCATGATCAACTTCGGCATGGGCAGCCCCAATGCCGCGATCATCATGGACCTGCTGTCGGCGGTGATGCCCAAGGCGGTGCTGTTCCTGGGCAAGTGCGGCGGCCTCAAGCGCAAGAACCAGCTGGGCGACCTGGTGCTGCCGATCGCTGCGATCCGTGGCGAGGGTACCTCGGGTGACTACCTGCCGCCGGAAGTGCCGGCGTTGCCGGCGTTCGCGCTGCAGCGTGCGGTCTCGACCATGATCCGCGACCTCGGCCACGACTACTGGACAGGCACCGTCTACACCACCAACCGCCGGGTCTGGGAACACGACGAGGCCTTCAAGGAGCGGCTGCGGGCGATGCGCTGCATGGCCATCGACATGGAAACCGCCACCGTGTTCGCCGCCGGCTTCGCCAACCACATCCCCAGCGGTGCGCTGCTGCTGGTGTCGGACCAGCCGATGATCCCCGATGGGGTCAAGACCGAAGCCTCCGATGCCAAGGTCAGCTCCCAGTTCGTGGAAAACCATATCCAGATCGGTATCGAGGCGCTTAAGCTTATCCGGCGCAACGGCAAGTCGGTCCGCCACCTGCGCTTCGACGAATGATGATGATGGCCTGGCGCGGCGCGCCGGCCCTGGGGAGTAGGTGATGGACGTTGCCGCGCAAGTGGTGGAATTCTGGAAGGAGGCGGGCCCTGCGAAGTGGTTCGCCCGCGACGACGCGTTCGACGCGCAGTTCCGCCAGTTGTTTCTGGATGAGCATTTCGCCACCGCTTCGCGCGCGCGCGAACATTGGCTGGGCAGTGCCGAAGGGGCGCTGGCCCTGATGCTGCTGCTCGACCAGTTCCCGCGCAACTGCTTCCGGGGTACTGCCCATTCCTACGCCACCGATGGCCTGGCCCGGCATTACGCCATGCGCGCCATCGAGGAAGGCCTGGACCTGCAGCTGGTGCCGAAGCTGCGCGCCTTCATCTACCTGCCGTTCGAGCACTCCGAGGATCCGCTGGACCAGGACCGCTCGGTGGCGATGTTCGACGTGCTGGGTGACAAGGAATACCTGCAGTACGCCGAACTGCACCGCGACATCATCCGCCGCTTCGGTCGTTTCCCGCATCGCAATGCCGTGCTCGGTCGCTTCCCCACGGCGGAAGAACTGGATTACCTGGCCGAAGGCGGGTTCGCCGGCTAAGAAAAAGGGGACGGAGGGGATTAAGTCGTTTGTGCCATAAACGACTTAATCCCCTCCGTCCCCTTTCTCAGTGCCGATCAGTACTTCGGCACGCCGTTGTCCACCTCTTCCGACCAGGCGTTGATGCCGCCGGTGACGTTGAACACCTTGGTGAAGCCCAGTGCACGGAACTGCTCGGCAGCCTGTGCGCTGCGGCCGCCGTGGTGGCACATGAAGGCCAGTGCGGTGTCCTTGGGCAGGGCCTCCAGCTCCGCACGGCCGTTGCCGTCGAAACTCTTGAACGGCACGCCCACGGCAGCGATCTCGCGCTCCTCGGCCGGGCGCACGTCCACCAGGGTGATGTTGCCGGCACGCACCAGGTCATCGGCATCACGCACGCTGATTTCCTGCACCGGCTTGGGTGCGTTCGGATTGTCGATGGCCAGGCCCTTGCCGCGGATGTCGTCCACCCAGTCGATGGTGATGCCGTTAGCGCGACGCGCGCTGGCCAGGTCGAACTGCACGCGCAGGCCGTTGGACTCGGCAGCGATCGCGCCTTCGTCGTGCGGAGCCAGCTGGAAGTTCGGCTGGAAGCCGGCGTCGATGCTCAGCTGCAGGGCAGCGCCCGGAGCGTCGGCCAGCGCGCCCTTGAGCATTTCCACGGCGGCCGGGGTGACGGTGATGCTCGGCGGGGTGCGGTCCGGTGCGGCCAGGCCCAGCACGCTGCTCAGCTCGCCGCTGGCGGCCATCTGCAGCACAATGTCGCTGCCACCGACCAGTTCGCCGTCGATGTACAGCTGCGGGATGGTCGGCCAGTCGCCGTAGGCCTTGATGCCTTCACGGATTTCCTGGTCGGCCAGCACGTTGACGTGGGCGAACTCGACGCCGAGATCCTGCAGGGCGCCCACGGCCTTGGCCGAGAAACCGCACTGCGGCATCGACGGCTGGCCCTTCATGAACAGCACGACGCGGTTGGCGTTGAGGATGGATTCGATGCGCGAACGCAGGGCGGGATCGAGGGACATGGACGTCGGGTTTCCGGGAATTCGAATCATCAATTCTACCCCTCATGGCATCATGGGGGATGAGCAACGCAGGAACATTGCATCGCATCCCGACCCGGCCCTGGCGCTGGCTGCCCTGGCTGGTGGCGTCGCAGTTGGCCGTGATCCTGGTATGGGTACTGGCAGGCTGGCACTGGGGCCTGCCGCTGATGGTGGCCAGCCACGCGCTGTTCATGGTGCCGATATTCCTGCCCAACAGCCGCTTCTACGCACCGGTGCTGAGCCGGTTGCCAGAGGCCGGCAACAGCGTCTGGCTGACGATCGATGACGGCCCCGGCCCGGAAACCCGCGCCGTGCTCGACCTGCTGGACCGCCACCAGGCGCGCGCCACCTTCTTCCTGGTGGGGGAACGTGCGCTGGCACAGCCGGAACTGGTGCAGGAGATCCTGCGCCGCGGCCACGACCTGGGCAACCACAGCCACAGCCACCCACAGGCGCGCTTCTGGCGTCTGGGCCCGGCGGCGATGCGGGCCGAGATCGAGGGCTGCCAGCATGCACTGCAGGCCCTGAGCGGGCATCCAGTGCGCTGGTACCGCTCGGTAGTGGGCATGACCAATCCGTTCGTGGCACCGGTGTTGAAGGCGCTGGGCCTGGTGCGCGTGGGCTGGAGTGCCCGGGGCTACGACGGCGTCGGCTGCACGCCGGAGGGCGTGCTGTCGCGGCTGTTGCCTGACCTGCAACCCGGCGCCATCGTGCTGCTGCATGAGGGCGCCGCCCACGGTCACAATCGCGTGATCATCGAACGCGTTCTGCAGGCGCTGGACGAGCGGGGGCTGAAGGCGCGGCTGCCGGTCCTGTAAACCAGGCTTCTGGCCGCTTGGGGCAGCCGGGCGTGGGCTCGCCCCTACAGGAATGGTCGCGAGGCCATCCACGCATGGCGTGGATCTACCGCAACAGCACAGCCGAGCGTGGGCTCGGCCTACAACGCGGGGCGTTTGGCCACCAGCAGCCAGCTGTTGAAGGGGGTACGCCCGTGCAGCGGCCGGGGTGCGGTCACCTGCAATCCAGCTTCGGCAAGCGTTGTCTGCAATACCTGCGGATCGGGGTAGTGGCGCGGTCGCGTGCCCATCCAGCCGATCAGCCAGGCCAGCCGGTCCGCCACCCGCGTGGTGCGGTCGCGGCCATCGCCGGTGGCCAGCGGCGTGCGCAGCAGCAGGCGGCCGCCGTGGGCCACCTGTGCGCTGGCCGCGCGCAGCAGTGCCTGCTGTGGGCCCGCGTCCAGGTACTGCAGCACGTCCAGCAGCAGGACGTGCCCGGCCTGCGCCGGCAGCGGCGCCTGCACATCCACGCAATCGAAGCGCACGTCATGCAGGTCGGCGGCAGCACGCTGCGCGCGGGTGATCTTGCCGGCATCCACGTCCACGCCAAGGTAGCGCTGGGTACCGCCGCGCTGGCGCAGTACATGGGCGAACAGGCCCAGCCCGCAGCCCAGGTCCAGCACCGGCTGTCCATCGTCAGGCAGATGCTGCAGCACGCCGTCGTACAGCGGATCGCTGCCGAGCTTGCCGCGGGTGTAGTAGTAGTCGCGGCGGCTGCCCCAGGCCTGCGCCGGGCGGAAGGCCTCGGCAATCAAGCGGGCCTGCGGGGCCGTCAGGGGAGTGCAGGGCAGGGGCGGGCCGTTCCGTGGCGTGCCGTCCATCGCCTCAGTCCGTGCCGCCAAGCAGGTGCGCGGCCACCGGCAGCGCGCGTGCGCTCCACAGCGCGTACATCCGCGCCGAAGGGTGCAGGCCATCCTCGGCGATCATCGTCGGGTCTTCGCCCTGTGCGCGGCTGATATCGGTGATGTCGACGAAGGCCACGCCCTGCTGGGTGCTGATCACTTCGGCTGCCGCGTTGAACTCGTCGGTCTCGATCTCGATCGCGGCCAGGTCGCGGCCACTGCCTGCGCCGAACGGGGTCGCGCCCCAATCGGGGAAGGACAGCACCAGCACGCGTCCGGCATCACCGCCAGCAAAGCCGATCGCCCGCTGCAGAAGCGCCAGGAACTGGCTGCGGTATTCGTCCAGCGGACGCCCGCGGTACTGGTTGTTGACGCCGATCAGCAGGCTGACGAAATCGAAGGGCCCCTGCGGCGCAGCCGCATCGATGCCCGCATCGAGTTCGTCGGTGGTCCAGCCGGTGGTGGCGATGGTCTGCGGATCGGACAGCTCAATGCCCTGCGCACGCAGCGTGGCGGCCAGCTGGTGTGGCCAGCGGCCTTCGACTGCAACCGCTTCACCGATGGTGTACGAATCACCCAGCGCCAGGTAGGACAGCGCCACGCTCAGGCCACCGAACGGCGCGGCTTCAGCGGCACGACCTTGGTCGCGTCCTCGGCACGTCGCGCCAGCACGCGGTCGATGCGCGCGAACACATCGCGCATCACCGAGGCTTCCGGCATCAGGGTCACGCGGAAATGATGGCGATAGGGCACGTTGAAGCTCGAGCCCGGCACCACCAGCACGCCTTCGTTGTTCATCAGGTCCAGCGCGAAGTTGTGGTCGTCGAAGCCCTTCGCAGCGGCGCCGACCACGGCCGGGAACGCGTACAGCGCGCCGGCCGGTGCGACCAGCGACAGGTGCTCGCTGGCTTCGCAGGCCTCGATGACCGCGCGGCGGGTTTCATACAGGCGGCCGCCCGGCGTGCACAGTTCGGAAATGGTGTCCGGACCGTTCACCGCGGCCTCGATGGCGTACTGGCCCGGCACGTTGGCGCACAGGCGCAGCGCGCCCAACAGATCCAGTGCCGCGCGGAAGTCACCCAGGCGGGCATCGTCGCCGCTGAGGTGGGCCCAGCCCACGCGCCAGCCGCAGGCGCGGTGCACCTTGCTCAGGCCGCTGAAGGTCAGGCACGGATGATCACCGGCCAGCGGCGCGACCGGCTGGAACACCGCGTCGTCGTACAGGATCTGGTCGTAGATCTCGTCGACCAGCAGCAACAGGTTGTGGCGGCGTGCGATCTCCACCACGCGCTCCAACAGTTCGCGCGGGTAGCTGGCGCCGCTGGGGTTGTTCGGATTGATCAGCACGATGGCGCGGGTGCGCGAGGACACCAGCGTCTCGATCTCGCTCGGGTCCGGCTGGAAGCCGTTCTCCGGTGCGCAGCGGTAGTACACCGGACGGCCATCGTTGAGGATGGTCGAGGCCGACCACAGCGGGTAGTCGGGCGAGGGCACCAGCACTTCATCGCCCGGGTTGAGCAGCGCACGCAGCGACAGGTCGATCAGCTCGCTGACGCCATTGCCGAGGAAGACACGGTCAGGGTGCGCATCGGGCGCGCCACGACGGGCGTAGTAGCTGGCGATGGCTTCGCGCGCCACCGGCAGGCCCTGCTGGTGCGTGTACGGGTCGGTGCGGCCCATGTCGTCAGCGATCGCACGCTGCAGGTGCTCCGGCGCGCGGAAGCCGAAAGCGCCCGGATTGCCGATGTTGAGCTTGATCAGCTTGCGGCCCTGCGCCTCCAGCTCCCGGGCTCGCCGCGCCAGTTCTCCGCGGATTTCGTAGCGCACTTCGGAAAGGCGCTCGCGGATGGCCAGGGGCTTGGGCGAGTTGGTGGACATGGGAGCTGGGCCGTCAAAAGGCATGGGGCTTCCATCCTACCGGAATTGCTGCAATGCATGGCAAGGGCGCCGGGCCCGTCATTGCTGGGCTGGCAGGGCGCCGGCACAGGTAGAATGGCGGCGATGACCCAGACCCCCGATTTCATCGCCCTGCAGACCATTGGCTGGCCCTGGCCGGGCCCGGCGCAGCAGGCCGACTGGCAGGCCGCAATGGCCGCACATCCGCAGGCCCGCCCGGCACGGGTGATCGAACAGCACCGCACCCACTACGTGGTGGCCGATGGCCCGGATGCGTCGATCAAGGCCGAGTCGCTGCCGGAATGGCAGCGCCCGCGCTTCCCCAGCCATGAACGGCCGGCGGTGGGTGACTGGGTGCTGCTCGATGGCATCCGCATCGTCGCCCTGCTGCCACGCCGCACCGCGATCAAGCGAGGCGCCGCCGGCGAGCACTACCACCAGCAGGTGATCGCGGCCAACATCGACACGGTGTTCATCGTCTGCGGCCTGGATGCCGACTTCAATCCGCGCCGCATCGAGCGCTACCTGCTGCTGGTCGGCGGTGGCGGTGCCGAACCGGTGGTAGTGCTGACCAAGGCTGACCAGACCGAGTACAGCGAAGACGCGCTGGCGGTGCTGGAAGAGCTGGAGATGCAGGGTATCGCGCTGCATGCGATCAATGGCCTGGATGCCGACAGCGTGGCGGTGCTGCAACCGTGGCTGGGCCCGGGCCGCACGGTGGTGCTGGTGGGCTCGTCCGGTGCCGGCAAATCGACGCTGACCAACACCCTGCTGGGCGAGCAGCGGATGAAGACCAACGCGGTGCGCGCCAACGATTCGCGCGGACGCCACACCACCACGCACCGCGCACTGATGCCGCTGCCGACCGGCGCCTGCCTGATCGACACCCCCGGCATGCGCGAGCTGAAGCCGACCGGTGAAGAGACGCTGTCCGAAGGCGGCTTCGCCGATATCGAAGCGCTGGCCGCACAGTGCCGTTTCAACGACTGCAAGCACCAGCAGGAACCGGGCTGTGCCGTACGCGCAGCGATCGACGCAGGTGAGATCGAAGAGAGCCGGCTGCTCAACTACTTCAAGCTGAAGGAAGAAGTGGCCGCCGCCGCCGCCAAGCTGGCGGTCCGCCAGGCCGAGACCGCGCAGGAGCGTGGCGGCAAGAAGGGCAAGGGCCAGCAGTTCCGCCCGGCCGGCAAGCCGCGTAGGCGTTGATCGGTACCGCGGGGTCGGATCCCATTGCACCGCAATGGGCGCTGACCCCTGCAATGAACCCGCCTCTGTCTGCTTCGGGCGGATGCCAACTGCCCGCTCCTGGTAGGTGCCAACCCTGGTTGGCACGGGTGTGTCCGAAGCCCGCCGTCGGCGGATGCCAACCAACGTTGGCACCTACCAAAGCAAGGGCAGGGCGCTATAGTCCGCGCATGGAACCGACTGCGACGCTGGACCGTGACGTGGCCCACCATGCAGCGCTCGATGCGCGCCTGGTCGAGGCCGTGGGAGGCATCCGCCTGCTGGGCCTGACCAGTTGGCCGGCAACGGTGCAGGCACCGTTCCTGGACAGCGTGGCACGTGGTCAGCCGGTGCTGCCGAAGGTGGATTACCCACGGCTGGACTTCAGCGAAGAACGTCGCGCGCTGGCCGCGATCGCCGCCGACTGCGACGACAGCCACCCACTGGGCCACTACGTGCGGCAATCGGCGCAGAGCTGGGACCTGGCCGCGCAGCTGCTGGAAGGGCTGGGCACCGCCGCCGTCGATACCTGTTCGGTGCAGCTGTTCGGCGCGCCGGAGCAGCCGCTGCCGGGCAATGGCCCGAGCACGCGCGAAGCGGCGCGCCACTTCATCCAGATTGCCGCCGAACTGGACCACGAACTGCTGGCGCCGGAAGAGCAGGTGCCAGTGTCGGCCATCGCCCTGCAGCTGCAGCTGCAGAACGACCTGGATGCCTTCTTCGAATCGCGCATCATCCAGGTACAGCTCGACCCGGAACTGGTGTCCAAAGCAGCTGCCGGCCCGACCCGCATCCGACTGCGCACCAGCGCCCGCTTCAGTGCCTATGACCGCGCGCAGCTGTTCCACCACGAAGCGCTGGTGCATTCGCTGACCGCATTGAATGGCCGCGAACAGCCGGTGCTGCCCAGCCTGGCATTGTCCTCGCCACGGGTGACCGCCACCCAGGAAGGTCTGGCCACCTTCGCCGAGCAGATCACTGGCAGCATCGACATCGAGCGCCTGAAGCGCATCAGCCTGCGTACCGAAGCGATTGCGATGGCACGCGAAGGCGCCGATTTCATCGAAGTGTTCCGCTATTTCTGCGACGCCGGGCAGAATGCGGAGGAGAGCTTCGCCTCGGCACAGCGCGTGTTCCGCGGCGTGCCGCCGAATGGCGGCCTGGCCTTCACCAAGGACACGGTGTACCTGCGCGGCCTGGTGTCGGTGCACACCTTCTTCCGCCACATGCTGGCCGAGGACCGCCTGCAGGTCTGCCGCTGGTTGTTCGCCGGCAAGATGAGCCTGACCGATGCGATCGCGTTCGCGCCGTTGTTCGAGGCGGGGGTGCTGAAGCCGCCGCGCTGGCTGCCGCACTGGGTGAGCCGGGCGAACGGCCTGGCCGGGATGCTGGCGTTCTCGCTGTTTGCCAACCGGATACGGATGGACCAGCTGGCGCCGGAATGAAATGCGTTGGCGGGATGATGCGCTGGCGCCTCGATTGATGTCGCTGGGCGGCGGTGGGGCACCCTGGCCAGGACACGCCGTAAACCCATCCATGGGGGCTCGATCGGCGCATCCATGCGCCTCACGGTCCTGGCCAGGGTGCCCCACCGCCGCCAGACAGTTTCCCGCGCGGGCGGCAGCACATCATCGCGCCGAAGGGATTGCGCTTGAAAAGCAAAGAGCCGGGCAATGCCCGGCTCTTTGCTTCTGCTCTTCTTTGCCTTCCGCACCGTGGCGCGGGAAGCCGTCGAGCAGGGTCGGATGGGCCGGCGCAGGACCGTTGGCGCCATGGATGGCGCCATCGAGCCCCCATGGATGGGTTTACGGCGTGTCCTGCGCCGGCCCATCCGGCTCTGCCCCGCGATGATAATCAAGACGCTGCGGAGCAACGCTTTCGACTTAGAACTCCGCCGCCACCGTCATGAACAACTGACGCGGTGCGCTCGCATGGATCGCATAGCGCGTGCCCTTCGGATCGGTCGGCGCGAACGAGCTCAGTTGGCCGGCATAGCGCTTGTTGGTCAGGTTGGTCGCGTTCAACGACACCCGCACGTTGCGCAGGCCCAGGCCCGGGCCGAAATCGTAGCCCGCACCGGCGTCGAAGGTGGTCACGCCCGGCACCGACTGGTCGTTGGTGTAGGTGTAGTAGCGCTTGCCGGTGTACTTGGCACGCAGGCTGGCGAAGAAGCCATCGCGGTTCCAGCTGATCTCACTGGAGGCCATGCGCTGCGGCGTATCCACCGTGATCTTGCCGGCCACCGGAACGATGGCGCCGCCCGAGGTGTAGTCATCCTCGTAGGTGGTCTTGTTCCAGGACAGCGCGTTGTACCACTGCAGGCCGTCGATCGGCTTGAGGATGAAGGTCAGTTCCGCGCCGTAGCTCTTCACCGAACCGACGTTGATGAAGCGCGTCACGCACTCCGGACGCGTGCCGACTTCGATGCTCGAGCACGGGTTCAACGACAGCAGGCGGTTGTCGAACTTGACGTTGTATGCGGCGATCGAGGCCTGGTACTTCTCGCCGAAGGTACGGAAGCCGGCTTCCAGGCTCTTGGACTTCTCCGGCTCCAGGCCAGCGCTGGCCGCGAACGATTCCGGCGACACCTGCAGCGGGCCGCCGCTGCCACCGCCGACGAAGGCGGCGATGTTTTCGGCGTACGAGGCGAACAGCTCGTTGTTGGCATTGAGCTTGAAGCCCAGGCCCACCTGCGGCAGCACCGATTCCTTGGCGGTCAGCGTGCCCGAGGCGATGCTGGTTTCCACGCCCGGCTGGGCGGTGGCACGCATGCGGGTGTTCGGGCTCTTGATGCCCACGTCCACGGTCAGGCGCTGGTCCAGGAAGCGCATGCGGTCCTGCACGTAGAACTGGCGCGTGCGGATGTCGAAGTCCTGGTTGAACAGCAGGCGATCAGGGTTCTTCAGGTACAGGTCGTCCAGGAACGGGCCACTGATGTAGTAGAAGTTGCGCGACACGTTGTGGTCGTTCTGCTCGTACCACAGGCCGGCTTCCAGTTCGTGGATGCCCACCGTCCACGACAGCGCGGCGGTCAGGCCGTCGCGGTTGATCGTGTAGTTGGTGCTGCGGATCGAGATCGGCAGCATCCTGTCGGTGCCCGGGTAGGACGGCTGGCCCGGTGCCCACCAGTGGCCCTGGCCACGGTTGTCGTGGTGATAGGCCAGCAGCTTCAGGCGGCCCTGCTCGCCCAGGCGCAGGTCGGCATCGACCGAATAGAGATTGTCGTCACGCAGTGCGCGGCTCTGGTAGTAGGCATCGTCGATGCTGCGGACATTGCCGCTGTACTTGCACTTCGAAGCATTGAAGGTGCCCGGCGCGCAGTACGCAGCGGCCACGGCGCGATCCCAGTCCGGCGCGTAGATGTTCCAATCCCAGCCCAGGCCACGCGCCAGCATGTCCTTGGACAGGTAGGCGTAGTTGGCCTGGCTGGCGCGCGAGGTGGCCACGAACGCACCGAAGCGGTGGTCGCCGACATTCCACACTGCCTTGGCGTTGAACTGGCGGGTGGTCTGGTTCTGGTAGGGCGCGGCCCACATGTCCTGGTCCTGGTGCACGCCGGACACATAGGCCGAGAAGCCGTTGATGTCACCGGTATCCACGCGCAGGTAGCCACGGCGCTGGCTGTTGTCGCCGACGGTGACGCTGGCGCGGCCACCGAACTCGGTGGACGGGTCCATCGAGAAGTACTGGATGGTGCCGCCCAGGTTGCTGGTCGAGGCCACGCCCAGCGAACCGATGCCCTGCGACAGCTCGGCACCGGCCAGGTTCTCGGCGATGATGGCGCGGGCGATGCTCAGGCCGTTGTAGTTGCCGTAGCTGTTGTCGCCCAGCGGGATGCCGTCCAGCGTGTAGCCGAGGCGGCTCTTGTCGAAGCCGCGCAGGCTGATGGTCTGCGATTCTTCGTTGGCGCCGAAGGCATCGTTGGACTGCACCGACACGCCCGGCAGGCGGTCGAGGATCTTCTGGCCGCTGGTGCCCGGCGGCAGCACCTGCTTGTCGACGGTGGTGATGCGCTGCACCTGGCGGGTCTCGCCCTGGCCGATCACGGAGACGGTATCCAGCGTCTGCGCGCTCAGCGCGGCATCGGTGCTGGCGCCGGTATCGGCGGCGGTGGCGGCATGGGCGCTGGTGGCGGCGGAGAGGGCGATCGCCACGGCGATCGTCAGGTGTCGGGTCTGCATGGTGGTCCGTTGCATTGGGGGTGGTCACCGGCACGCGTGCGCGGTGCATGGCCACTATGCGAACGGAACATGAAACCTTCTTTACGAAAAACCAACGAACGATGCAGGGCAGTGGTGCGTGCTCTGCAACATGTTCGTCATGGTGGTAGGCCGGTGGGAATCAGAAGCGCTCCCCAGGCCAGCTCAATTTGAGCTGGTCCATGCAGTCACGGTCATGCTCGGAGAATGAGAACCCGATCTGGATGCCGTTCACTACTGTGCCGAACACCGTCGACTCGTCCAGGCTATGCCCTGACGGCACGGAAAGGACATTGAAGTCGGGGTAGCGACGACCCATCTGCTTTCGCGAGATGCAGGCGCCGCTCAGCCGCAGCGTAATGCCTTTGATGATTCGCCCCGACGCGTCGGTGTAGATCTGGCCAGAGGGCCCCTTGATCCTCCCAGCGACCGCGAATGGCGCCAGATCGATGGTGGCGCTGTCGCCCCGGCCCCTTCTTGCTTCCGAACGCGAGCCGGGTGGAGCCAGGGGTGATAGCTGCGCGACAAGGTCAGAGCGTGACAGCTGCAAGGACCAGCGCTCCACGAGCCGCCAGGTTGCATCCGCCTCTTCCGCAGTGGCAGCGGACGTGGCTGCTGTTGCAGAACCGGCAACCAACAGGCTCAGGATCAGAAGAAGTTCAGGGACGGGCTGCGATCGCTTCATCGTAGATTCTTCCGTAGAAGTCGTTGTAGTTCTCGCCGGTGGTTGAAGTTACGTTGTTGTCGCAGAACAGCTTACCTACCTGCCGGTCCAGGTCTTCACCGCCGGCATCGGCCTGTGCGATGAGGCCAGGACCGTTGGACGCAGCTACGCCGATGTCGTAGTACCCCAGGCTGGTCACCAGAAGCTCACTGCGCGCGGTGAGGTTGTTGAGTACCGCTTTCCCCTCCATGGTGCAGAAGTGCTGGATGAACGCACCTCGGGTGCTCAGGGCGATACCTTCGAAATACAGTGCGTGTCCCACTTCATGGGCAATGGCTGCGATCCGGAAGTAATAGCCTGCAATGTCGGAGGAATCGCAGTCGAAGGACTGGATGTAGATCCGGATGGGATCGCGATTGGTATAGGACGCGGGAGCCCAGGCGAAGGTCCACTCCGGATGGCCGGTGATCTGCGCGTCGAGCGTGGGCGCGCGTGGGATCAGCCAGTCGGGGCAGCCCAGGCCCGTGATCACCCGCATAGGCGGGGGCTCCGCGCGGGTCGGTGTCGCCAGCAGCGTAGTGGCGACCACGAGAAGCGCAATCAGCAATGCACGCATGCCAACCTCCTTGATCCGCGATTCCAGCCGTTCATCCATCGGGCTCGGCGAGCGCTGGCAGGTATAGCAGCGTTCTGCCGATGTATCGGGAAGTGCGTCTCAGAAATGCAGAAACAAAAGGGGCCGGATCACCTTCACAACTGAAGGTGATCCGGCCCCCGCGCACTCCGTGGGGGAGGGCTTAGCCCATGTACAGGCCACCGTTGACCGGATAGTCGGCACCGGTCACATACGAGGCTTCATCCGACGCCAGCCACGCGCACAGGCCGGCCACTTCCTCGGGGCGGCCCAGGCGGCGAACCGGCACCGAGGCGGCCAGCCGGTCCAGCACATCCGGCGGGAAGCTGCTGATCGCCTGGCTGGCGATGTAGCCCGGCGACAGCGTGTTGACGGTGACCCCGCGCGACGCAACTTCGGCAGCCAGCGCACGGCTGAAGCCATGCATCGCGGCCTTGGCGGTGGCGTAGTTCACCTGGCCGATCTGTCCCTTGTGGGCACTGACCGAACCGATGTTGATGATGCGGCCCCAGCCCCGCGTGGCCATGCCGTCCACCACCTGCTTGGTCAGGTTGAACAGCGCGTTGAGGTTGGACGCGATCACCGCGTTCCAGTCCTCCACCGTCATCTGCCGGAACAGCAGGTCGCGGCTGCCGCCGGAATTGTTGACCAGTACATCCACCTCGCCGACTTCGGCGCGGACCTTGGCGAACGCCGCGCTGGTCGAGGCCCAGTCCGTCGCGTTGCCTTCGGAGGCGATGAAGTCGAATCCCTGTTCGCGCTGCTCGCGCAGCCAGTTGGCCTTGCGCGGCGAGTTCGGCGCGCAGCCGGCAACCACGGTGTGGCCGCTGCGGGCCAGGCTCTGGCAGATGGCAGTGCCGACACTGCCCATTCCACTGGTGACGTAAGCGATTCGAAGCGTCATTGCAGAAGGCTCCTTGGCAAAGGGTCAGGCGGCGAGGGGATACAGGCCGAACAGCAGGCTGCCGACCATCAGCAGCATCGAGATGGCGATGGCCCACTTCAGGGTGAACTTCTGGTGGTCGGCGAATTCGACCTTGGCCAGGCCCACCAGCAGGTAGGTGGACGGCACCAGCGGGCTGAGCAGGTGCACCGGCTGGCCGGCCAGCGAGGCGCGCGCCATTTCCACCGGGGTGATGCCGTAGTTGCCAGCGGCCTCGGACAGGATCGGCAGCACGCCGAAGTAGAACGCGTCGTTGGACATGAAGAAGGTGAACGGCATCGACGCCACCGCCGTGATCACCGCCAGGTACGGGCCCCACGATTCCGGAATCACCGCCAGGAAGCTGTGCGACATCGCTTCGACCATGCCGGTGTTGTTGAGGATGCCGGTGAAGATGCCTGCGGCGAAGATCAGCGACACCACCGACAGCACGTTGCCGGCATGGTTGACCACGCGGCGGCGCTGCTCGGCCAGGTTCGGATAGTTGATCACCAGGGCGATGGCGAAGCCGACCATGAACAGCACTGGCATCGGCAGCACGCCGATGATCAGCGCGGTCATCAGTGCCACGGTCAGCGCCAGGTTCACCCACAGCAGCTTCGGGCGCTTGATGTCTTCGGCGTCTTCCACGGTCGGCAGCGGGTTGCTGTCATCGGACACGCTGTTGTCCATCCAGCTGCCGCCCTTGGGCAGGGTCACCACGCCGAGGCGACGGCGTTCCTTCAGGCCCAGGTACCAGGCCAGCAGCAGCACGCCGGCACAGGCGATCACCATCGACGGGATCAGCGGCACGAACACGTCGGCCGGGTCCACGTGCAGCGCGGTGGCCGCGCGTGCGGTCGGGCCGCCCCACGGGGTCAGGTTCATCACGCCGCCGGCGAGGATGGTCACGCACGTCATGTTCAGCGCGTTCATGCCCAACCGCTGGTACAGCGGCAGCATCGCCGAGACGGTGATCATGTAGGTGGTCGAGCCATCGCCATCGAGCGAGATCAGCATCGCCAGCACCGCGGTGCCAAGCACGATCTTCATCGGGTCGCCCTTGACGAAGCGCAGGATCACCCGCACCAGCGGATCGAACAGGCCCGCGTCGATCATCACCCCGAAGTAGAGGATGGCGAACATCAGCATCACGCCGGTCGGCGCGATCTTCTTGATGCCCTCCAGCATCATCTCGTCGATGCCGGCACCGAAGCCACCGATCAGCGCGAACAGGATGGGAATGGTGATCAGGGCGACGAGCGGCGACAGGCGTTTGCTCATGATCAAGTACATGAACGTAATGACCATGCCAAAGCCGAGGATGCTCAGCATCATCTGCGGACTCCTTGCGAAAACAGGACGTGGGGAGTGGAAGGGGCCCGGGCGGAATGCCCGGAATGTCGGGCCTAGAAGTCGTACTGCAGGCGGCCGGTGACCGCGCGCGTGCGGTCCACCGTCACCCCGGCCAGGCGATCACGGTTGCGGCTTTCGATCACGTTGAGCATGAAGCGCAGGTTGTCGCGCAGGTACCAGTTGCCACCCAGCGTCCAGGCTTCGGTACTACCGCGACGCAGGTCCGGCGCACCGTCGAGATGCTGCGCGCCCCACATCTGGTCGTAGCGCAGCGCCACTTCGAAGGCACCGGCCTTGTGCCGGATGTCCTTCACCCGCGCGAATCGACCGGTCTTGCGGTCGTAGGCACGACTTTCGCCGGTGACGAACCAGCTGAGCATGCCGTAGGCCGCCATTACATCGCCGCGCTGCGCGCCGTCGTCGAAGGTGGCGCCACTGAACTCGCCCTGCCACGACAGCGGGCCGCGCACCTGCGCGTATTCCAGCGACCACTTGTTGACGTCGGTATCGCGGCCGGCGGAGAAGTCGACCAGGGTCAGGCGACTGTTGTCGGACAGATGGCCGGCCGGGCGCGGGCGGATGCGCAGGCCGGGCACGCCGTTGGCGCCGGGGTTGTCGTAGGCCTCGCGGGCCAGCGACAGGCCCAGGTGCAGCACGTCGCCATCGCTGGGCGAGGGTGCCCAGGTGACGCGGCCACCGGCGGCGCGACCCTTCACCTGCCAGGCGTCGATGCTCTCCAGGCTGTAGAGGCTGGCCGCCCAGGTGAAGTCACCGGGGTTGGCCTGCCAGGACGCACCCAGGCGGTACAGCGGCGCCAACGTGGTGCCGGCGTTGCCACGTTCCAGGAAGCTGCCGTAGTTGGAGCTGGTGCGGTCATCCAGCGAGAAGTACTGCTTGAACTGGCCCACGGTCAGCTTGCCGGCCTTGCCGAAGCTGCGTGCCAGGTACACGTCCTTGGCCTCGACGCGGTCGCCGGAGAAATCGGCTTCCAGCTTGTAGTCGACCACGAAGAACTTGCCGGACACGTCAACCCACGCACGGCGGATTTCGGTGTCGTCCTTGTTCGGGGTGCCCCGGTTGTCGTTGTCGAAGGTGGCGAAGTCCAGGTGCAGGCGACCACCCAGGGTGGCGGTGACCGGACGGTCGTCTTCGGCGGCGAAGGCCGGCGCCGACAGGGCAGCCAGCGCCATCATGGCGGCAGGGCGCCGCCAGGCAAACGTGAATTCCACAAACCCTCCCAGGTGCGCGCCAGGCGCGCGGCAATCGTGGGCACCGGACGGTGCGCGGCCGCAGTCTGGGTCGGGCAAGCTGTCATCGTCCTGTCAACGGATTGTGCGGTGCAGCGTAAAGCGGCCCGCTGCTGCCTCCGGGCGGGGGCCGGCGAGCGCGACAGCGGCATGCGGTAGCATTCGTTTCCCCTCCCACCCCCGTGCCCATGCGCCTGCTGCTGGTCGAAGACAACCCGGATCTGGCCGATGCGATCATCCGCCGCATGCGCCGCAGTGGGCATGCCGTGGACTGGCAGGCCGATGGCCTGGCGGCGGCCAGCGTGCTGCGCTACCAGAGCTTCGACCTGGTGGTGCTGGATATCGGCCTGCCCAAGCTCGATGGCCTGCGCGTGCTGGCCGGCATGCGCGAGCGCGGCGACAGCACGCCGGTGCTGATGCTGACCGCGCGCGATGGCATCGAAGACCGCGTGCAGGCGCTGGATGTCGGCGCCGATGACTACCTGGGCAAACCGTTCGATTTCCGCGAGTTCGAAGCACGCTGCCGCGTGCTGCTGCGGCGTGCGCGTGGGCAGGCCAGCGAAGTGGTGCAGATCGGCGGCTTCCAGTTCGATAACGCCGCGCACCGGGTCAGTCTCGACGGTGAACCGATCGAACTGCCCAACCGCGAGTACCGGCTGCTGGAGATCCTGGTCGGCCGCCTCGGCCAGGTGGTCGGCAAGGACGAAATCGGCAACGGCCTGTTCGGCTTCGACGACGAAGCCGGCCCGAATGCCATCGAGCTGTATGTGGGGCGCCTGAGAAAAAAGCTGGCAGGCGCACCGCTGCGCATCACCACGGTGCGCGGCGTTGGCTACCTGCTGGAAACCAGTGATGACAGCGCCGACGCCGATGGCTGACGCGCGTACCGCGAATGCCGCACCGGGCTCGCTGCGGCGCACGCTGCTGCTCTACCTCGGCGCGTTGCTGGCGGTGTTCGCGGTGGCCCTGCTGTTTGCGGCGCGCGGGTATGGTCAGCGCGCCGCCAACCGTTCCTACGATCACCTGCTGGTGTCCTCGGCGTTGTCCATTGCCGATTCGGTGGCCCTGGTCGATGGCCAATGGCAGGTCGATCTGCCCTATGCCGCGCTGGACCTGCTGGCGATGGCCCCGGAAGACCGCGTGTTCTATCGGGTCGCCGACAGCCGCGGCAACCTGATCACCGGCTACGGCGACCTGCCGGCGCCGCCGCGACGGCCCGGCACGCAACCGCAGCTGTTTGATGCGGCGTACAGCGGCGAGACCGTGCGCTTCGTGGTGGTCGGCCGCAGTTTCGCCGCCGCCTCGGCGCAGGGGGAAGTACAGGTGCAGGTCGGCCAGACCCGGCGTGCGCGCGAAGCGGTCGCGCAGGACATGGTCAACCGTGCATTGCTGGCGATCGGTGTGCTGTCCGGGCTGCTGCTGGCGCTGGTGGCCTTTGGCGTGCATCGCGCGTTCCGGCCATTGGTGCGGGTGGAACGCGAGCTGTCGCGCCGCGAGCCATCCGACCTGAAGCCGCTGGATGCGCGCGTGCCGCGTGAGATGGACCAGATGGTGGCGGCGTTGAACCGCTTCATGGAACGACTGTCCAGCAGCAACGAGACCTTGCGCGCGTTCATGGCCGAGGCCGCGCACCAGATGCGTACGCCGTTGGCTGCCCTGCGCGCGCAGGCACAGCTGGCGCTGGATGACGACGACCCCGAGGACATGCGGCGCAGCCTGCAGGCGATCGAACGCAATGCCACCCACATGAGTCGGTTGCTGAACCAGCTGCTCAGCGATGCCAGCGTGATCCATCGCTCGCATCTGCAGCGCTTTGCAGCGGTGGACCTGGCCGAGACCGTGCACCAGGCCCTGCATGAAGCACTGCCGCAGGCCGGCCCGGCACCGCGCGTACAACTGGCGATGACCGCCGAGCCGGTACAGGTACATGGCGATGCGCTGCTGTTGCGCGAGGCGATCAAGAACCTGGTCGACAACGCGTTGAAGTACGGTGGTGATGGGCCGTTGCAGATCGCATTGACCGTGGAAGGCGGGCAGGCCGTGCTGACCATCGCCGACCACGGTGCCGGCATTGCCGCCGCCGATGCCGAACGCGTGTTCGAGCGCTTCGCCCGTGGCGAAGGCGCGCCGTCCGGCGGCGCCGGGCTTGGCCTGGCCATCGTCAAGCGCGTGGTCGACAGCCATGGCGGTCGCATCGACCTCAGCAACCGTCCGCAGGGCGGGCTGGTCGCCACCATCCGCCTGCCCCGGAGCACTCCATGATCCGCCTGTTCGCTGCTGCCGTTGCCTTGCTGCTGGCCCTGCCGGTGCTTGCGGCACCGGGCGACGTGCGCCGCTTCCCGGCCCAGGCAAAGGCCACTGCGCAGCTGCGCATCCACGGCACCACCGACATCGAAGTGTTCGCGGTAGTGATTGCCGACTACCAGCGGCTGCACCCCGGCACTGAGGTGGTGTACGAGGACATCATCACCCAGGACCTGTACGCGCGGTACCTGCACGACCGCGGCGGACCGGCATCGCCGGACCTGCTGATCTCCAGCGGCATGGACCTGCAGACCAAGCTGGTCAACGACGGCCACGCGCTGCCGCATCGTTCGGCGCAGACCGCTGCGCTGCCGGCCTGGGCGCAGTGGCGCAACGAGGCCTTCGGCATCAGCTACGAGCCGGTGGTGATGGTCTACAACACCCGCGCACTGCCGGCTGCGAAGGTGCCGCACACGCGTCGGCAACTGCTGGACCGGTTGCGCGCGGAGGGGGCACCGCTGCGCGGCAGGGTCGGTACCTATGACATCGAGCGCAGCAGTGTCGGCTACCTGTTGTCTACCCAGGATGCGCAGCGTGGCAGCATCGCCGGCGCGTTGCTGGGCGCGCTGGGCGACAACGACGTGGTGCGCGAGGAGCGCACCGGCGTGCTGCTGGACAAGGTCGCCAGCGGACAGCTGTCGCTGGTCTACAACGTGCTCGGCTCCTACGCGCAGGCGCGCATCGACGCGGGTGCGCCGCTGGCGATCGTGGAGCCCGAGGACTACACGCTGGTGGTGCTGCGTACCGCGGTGATTCCACGTACCGGCCCACACCCGGAAGAAGCCCGGCGCTTCCTCGACTACCTGTTGTCACCACGTGGCCAGCAGGTGCTGTCGCGCGAGGCACGGCTGATGCCGATCGTGACCGGCAACGCAGGTGGCGACGATGCGCCCGGCCGCAGCCGCCGCCCGATCCAGCTCGGCCCGGGCCTGCTGGTGTACCTGGACGCGCTCAAGCGCCGCCAGTTCCTGGATGCCTGGCGCAGCAGCGTGGAGCCGGCAGGGCGCTGAGGCTCCGGCCTGCCCGTACAATGGCGGCATGAGCGAATACACCATCCTGATCGCCGATGACCACCCGCTGCTGCGTTCGGCGGTGGTGCAGTCATTGCGGCAGAGCCTGCCGCTGGCGCAGGTGCGCGAGGTCGCCAGCGCCGAGGCATTGGCCGAAGCACTCGACGCGTACCCGGACGTGGACCTGGTGCTGC
Organism: Stenotrophomonas sp. a6; assembly: GCF_030913325.1. Taxonomy (NCBI): domain Bacteria; kingdom Pseudomonadati; phylum Pseudomonadota; class Gammaproteobacteria; order Lysobacterales; family Lysobacteraceae; genus Stenotrophomonas; species Stenotrophomonas sp. a6. The sequence goes on along the minus strand of NZ_CP133161.1, from coordinate 3,698,836 downwards.
TGGACCTGACCATGCCCGGCGCGCACGGTTTCTCCGCGCTGCTGCACGTGCGCGGCTCGCATCCGGACATCCCGGTGGTGATCCTCTCGTCCAACGACCACCCACGGGTGATCCGCCGTGCCCAGCAGTTCGGCGCGGCCGGCTTCATTCCGAAGTCGGCCCCGGCCGAGACCATCGGCGAGGCCGTGCAGGCGGTGCTCGATGGTGGCCTGTGGTTCCCGGCGATGGCCGCCGAGCGTTCGGAGGCCGATGCACTGCTGGCCAGCCGCCTGGCCCAGCTGACCCCGCAGCAGTTCCGCGTGCTGCTGTGCCTGGCCGATGGCCTGCTCAACAAGCAGATTGCCTATACGCTGGGGTTGGCCGAGAACACGGTGAAGGTGCATGTCACCGCGATCCTGAAGAAGCTCGAATGCCATAGCCGCACGCAGGCAGCGGTGCTGGTGAAGGCGCTGGAGCCTGAGGGCGACGCCGGCATCGGGTTGTAGTTTCCAGCCAACGGCGCAGCCCCTCGTGGGTGGGTTTGGGTTGGTCGCTGAAAGCAGAAGCTGCGAGCGGGCCAGTCGGGTTGGGTGCGCGGGGGACGCCGTGAATCCGCCCCTGGAGGCTTGGCAGCCGCTTGCTCGTGTGCGCTGTCCTGCGCACACGGCAAGACCCGGGTTGGGCGTCCTGCCCAACCCGCCCGAGGCATGCCTCGGGCCCATGCGGCTGACACCCCCGCGCACCCAACCCGACCGACCTCTGACAGATTTCGGTGGCCTGTCACCCACGGAAGAGAAAAGAAGATCAAAAGCAAAGGCAGCCTGGCAGGCCATTTTTCGTAGAGCCGAGCCCACGCTCGGCTGCTTTCCGGCCCGTCCGTGAGGCCGAGCATGGGCTCGGCTCTACACGAGCAAGCGCAGCGCGCGACCCGCTTTTGATCTTTTTTCTTCTCCTAGGGTGGACGCGCACGGAACGTGTCCGTGGCCGGGCAGATGGGCTGCACAGGGGCGTGAGCCGCATGGATGCGGCGACCGAGCTTACAGGGACGTACTTGCAGCGGCCCCTGTGCAGCCCATCTGCCCGGCCCCACCGATGAACTGCTTTGTGCGACCACCCACGAGGGGCTGCGCCGTTGGCTGGAAACTACCCGCGATGGCGGATCAACAGCTGGCTCATCAACGCCCGCAGCGCCGGCGGCTTCACCGGCTTGGCCATCATTCCCCAGCCGCGCTCGCCGGCCATCTCACGCAATCCCGCATCGCGCTCGGCGGTTACCAGCACCACCGGCGGGCGCGCCTGCCACAACTCGGCCAGCGTCTCGTACAGCACCGGCCCGTGGTGATCGCCCATGCGCACATCCAGCAGCACCAGCTCGGGCACCGCGCCTGTTGCCGCCAGCTGCAGCGCCGCCTGCGGGCCGTCGGCCAGCGCCACCTCGCAGCCCCAGCGCTCCAGCAGCGCGCGGCTGGCGGCGCAGACGTGCGGATCGTCGTCGATCACCCACACCCGGCGACCGCGCAGCGGATTGTCCGCGGCCGGTTCCTGCACCAGCACCGGCACAGGAGCAGTAGCGGGAATCGCGCTGGCTTCGCCGAACGGCACGCCCACCGCGAACACGCTGCCCTGGCCCAGCTGCGAGCGCAGGCGGATCGGGTGGCCGAGCAGCCGACCGATGCGGTCGACGATTGCCAGGCCAAGGCCGGCGCCGCGCTGCTGGCCGTCGTGCAGGCGGCGGAACTCCTCGAAGATCTCGCCCTGCAGTGCATCGGGAATGCCGGGGCCCTGGTCGTGAACTTCGATCCACAGCAGGCCTTCGCGGCGACGGCAGCCGAGCAGCACGCGGCCACGTTCGCTGTAGCGCAATGCGTTGGACAGGAAGTTCTGCAGGATGCGGCGCAGCAGCGCTTCATCGCTGACCACCACCGCAGCGGTATCGACCCAATCGACCACCAGCCCACGTGGCTGCGCGGCGATGCCGAACTCGCGTGCCAGCGTCTGCAGCAAAGGCCCGAGCCGGAACGCCTGTACGCGCGTGGGCAGGCTGCCCGATTCCAGGCGCGCGATATCCAGCAGGCTGTTGAGGATCGCATCCTGCGCGGCCAATGCAGCATCGATGTGGTCGCTGGTCTGTTGCTGCGCCGGGTCACTCAGCTTGCCGCGCAGCACCGAGACGAACATGCGCGCCGCGTTGAGGGGCTGCAGCAGGTCGTGCACGGCCGAGGCAACGAAACGGGTCTTGTAGCGGTTGGCCTGCTCGGCTTCGCGGCGTGCTTCTTCCAGATCATGGGTGCGCTCGGCGATGCGGTGCTCCAGCGCATCGGCCAACGAGCGCAGTTCGCGCGCGGCGTTCTTGTAGCTGGTGATGTCGGCATAGCTGGTGACGAAGCCGCCGTCAGGCAGCGGATTGCCACGGATCTCCAGCACCGTGCCGTCGTCCTTCTCGCTCTCGCGCATGTGCGGGCGGCCGCTGCGCAGGTGGTTCAGGCGGCGCTCGATTGCTTCATCGACGGGGCCCGGACCGAGCAGGCCACGGCGTGCGTTGAAGCGGAACAGTTCCTCGATCGGCCGGCCGACGCGAACCAGATCCTGTGGGAAACGGAACAGTTCCAGGTAGCGCGAGTTCCACGCGACCAGGCGCAGTTCGCGGTCGATCACCACCACGCCCTGCGGCAGGTGTTCGAGGCTGCGGCTGAGTCCGCTGTCGGCGTCGGTGGCCGCCTGCAGCAGGCCATCCTGTGCGGTGCGCAGTTCCTGTGCGTGCTGCTTGAGCAGGGTTTCCAGTTCGCGGCGGCTGCGCAGGCGATGCTTGGCCAGGCGTCGGCGCTGCTGCACGAACAGCACCAGGAAGCCCAGCGCCAGCCACGCGGCACCGCCGGTGAGGGCGGCCGCGCGACCGGCGGCGGTGGCGGCGCTGGCGTCGTGCAGCAGATGCAGGTTCCAGCCTTCGGCGGGCAGCGGTAGGCTTTGCCACAGCATCGGCTGCGGCAGTGCGGGATCGAGCAGGCGCACCATGCGGCCACCATCGGCAAGCACGTCTTCAGTACGCGCGCGCAATGGCTGCAATGCGCGGTCGGCGTATTGGCGGGCGTCCAGCATTTCGCGGCGCTCATCGGCGCCCAGCGGGCGCAGCAGGCGGTAGCGCCAGCTGTCACGGTTGGCCAGGAACACCACGTCATGGTCGTCGCTGGCCAGCACCACGTCCGGGCTGCTCAACCATTCCTGTTCCAGCGCCGACAGCTCGACCTTGATCACCACCACGCCGAGCCGCTTGCCATCTTCCTCGATGGCCTGCGACAGGTAGTAGCCGGGTACGCCGGTGGTCATGCCGATGCCGTAGAAGCGGCCGCGGCCCTGCGCCAGTGCCTGCCGGTAGTAGGGGCGGTAGCTGTAGTTCTCGCCGACGTTGCTGGTCGGCTGGTCCCAGTTGCTGGCCGCCACTGCCACGCCGTCGTGGCCGACCAGGGTCAGGGTCGAGGCACGGGTGACTTCATTGGCGCGTTGCAGCTTGAGGTTCAGCCGCTGCTGTTCGGTGGGCGAGGGCGGCACACGCAGGGCGTGCAGCAGATCCGGATCCAGCGCCAGTACCTGCGGCAACGTGCCGAAGCGGTCGATGCGCTGCTGCAGGCCCTGGCCGTACAGCTGCAGCTGGCGTTGCACCTGGCTGCTTTCCTCGCCGAGGGCGCGCCGCCAGGCGTAGTGGCCGGCGGCGACCGCACAAAGCACGGTGCCTCCGACCATCACCAGGATGGTCAGCAACAGCATCCGGTGGCGGCTGAGCCAGTACATGGCGGCAGTCTACGCAGGGCCGGCGGGCGTGACGTGCACGCCCGCCGGGATCTGACGTGGAAGGGGTCAGAAGTGCATCTGCGCGCGCAGCTCGAAGATCTCCGGCGTGCTGTGCACACCGCGACGGCTGGCGTCGACCTTCACGTAGTTGGCCTGGAACTTGAAGTGGCTGGTCAGGTACCAGTTCGCGCCCAGGGTCAGGTCGTGCTGGCGGCCACCCAGGATGCTGCCATCGTCCAGGTCCATGCGGCTGTAACGGGCCACCAGTTCCACCGCGCCGTAGTCGTGCGCCGGCTTGATGTTGGCCACGGCACCTGCGTTGTACGGGCGCGACTCGCCGGTCAGCACCCAGCTGGCCATCGCGTACTGGCCGCTGCCGGTGTAGTCGGGCTTGCCGTCATGGCGGGTGACCGTGGCGCGCAGGGCTTCGGCCTGCAGCGAGAACGGGCCGCGGATCCAGATGCCTTCCAGGCCGGTGCGGCGGATCTGGTCGGCGGTGACCAGGGCGCCGGAATCGACGTAGCGGATGTCGGTCAGGCCGGCTTCCGGGCGTGCGCGAAGGCGCGCGCTGGCCTCGTGGTGCACGTCACGGCCATCGCTGTAACCGCGCGGATTTTCCTGCGAGTAGGCCAGTCCCAGGTGGATCACGTCACCGGGCGCCTTCACCGGGGTCCACACCGCACGTACTGCCTGGGTGGTCCCGGGGTTGTCACCCTGCAGGTCCTTGCCGCCATAGGCGCCGGCCTGCAGCAGGTACTGCGGACGCTCCAGCACCCATTCCACGCCGGTGCGGCGGCCTTCGTAGAAGGCCTGCACGGGCAGTGCGGTTTCCAGGAAGCTGCCGGCGCGCGAAGAGGTGTTCGCATCCAGGCCGACCGGCGTCTTCATGTAGCCGAAGCGGAAGCGACCGATGTCGCGACCGAAGAAGGCCTTGCTCTCGAAGCGCACGAACACGTCCAGCCAGGTATCGGACTGGAAGTCGTAGTAGACCATCGCGTCGTAGACGCCCTTCTTCTTCAGCGTCGCACCGAACTCCTTGCGGCGCACGGCGTCGTCGTCCTCCAGGCCGCTGCCCGAGGAGAAATCGTTGTAGTCGTAGGCGATGTTGGCGGTAGCGGCCAACTCGGTGCCGTCGCCGAAGGCGTACTTGGTCGGCCAGTTGTCGAAATCGGCAGCCGAAGCGAAGGCGGGAAGCGCGGCCAGCGACAGGGCCAGCAAGGTGGGAATCGGGCGCATGTTGGGTGCGGCTCTCTCAGATTGCGTGTGGACAGGACAACAACGGCCGCAGGGGCCGAAACTTTCGCAATGACGCGCCCGGCCGTTCAGCACGGGCCACCGGCCTCCCCAGGATCGGGCGGTGCGGCGCCAGTGTAGGCATCGCCGCCACCTGAACCGGGGGGCTAGTACCAATAGGTTATCTGCGCCGGCGTGCCCGGCGCGTACAAAGGCGTCCATTGGTCGCACCTCCTGCGCATGCAGCACAGGGCCTGCGATCAGTTTCCACGGTAACGGTTCCCGTGCTGTCCCGGGGCCGTACGTGCCTGAAAACGCCACTTCCGGAGTCCGCCATGCACATCCCGACCGCAGCCCCGGCGCCTGCAAAGCCGTTGCCGATCTATCGCCAGCTGTATTTCCAGGTGATCGTGGCGATCGTCCTGGGCGCCATCCTCGGCCACTACGAACCGCTGATCGGCGAGAAGATGAAGCCGCTCGGCGATGCCTTCATCAACCTGGTGAAGATGATCATCGCGCCGGTGATCTTCCTCACCATCGTCACCGGCATCGCCAGCATGACCCACCTGCGCACGGTGGGCCGGGTGTTCGCCAAGGCGATGGCGTACTTCCTGTTCTTCTCCACGCTGGCACTGATCGTGGGCATGATCGTGGCGCACGTGGTGCAGCCCGGCGCCGGCATGAACATCAACCCGGCCGAGCTGGACCAGACCGCGGTGCACAGCTACGTCGAGAAGTCGCACGACCTGACCCTGGTCGGTTTCCTGATGGACATCATTCCGAAGACGCTGGTGAGCGCCTTCGTCGACGGCAACATCCTGCAGGTGCTGTTCATCGCGGTGCTGTTCGGCATCGCGCTGGCCTCGGTGGGCGAGAAGGGCAAGCCGATCCTGAACTTCCTGGAGGCGCTGGTCGCCCCGGTGTTCAAGCTGGTGCACATCCTGATGAAGGCCGCCCCGATCGGTGCCTTCGGCGCCATCGCCTTCACCATCGGCAAGTACGGCGTCGGTTCGCTGGTCAACCTGGCGTGGCTGGTGGGCTCGTTCTACCTCACCGCGTTCCTGTTCGTGGCAGTGATCCTCGGTGTGGTCTGCCGACTGTGCGGCTTCTCGGTGTTCAAGCTGGCGCGCTACCTGAAGGCCGAGCTGCTGCTGGTGCTGGGCACTTCCTCGTCGGAGTCGGCGCTGCCGTCGCTGATGGAGAAGATGGAACGCGCCGGTTGCAGCAAGTCGGTGGTGGGCCTGGTGGTCCCGACCGGCTACTCGTTCAACCTGGACGGCACCAACATCTACATGACCCTGGCGGCACTGTTCATTGCCCAGGCCACCAACACCGAACTGACCCTGGGCCACCAGATCGCCCTGCTGCTGGTTGCCATGCTCAGCTCCAAGGGTGCGGCCGGCGTCACCGGTGCCGGCTTCATCACCCTGGCCGCCACCCTTGCCGTGGTGCCGGAGGTACCGGTGGCCGGCATGGCGCTGATCCTGGGCGTGGACCGTTTCATGAGCGAATGCCGCTCGCTGACCAACTTCATCGGCAATGCGGTGGCCACCGTGGTGGTTTCGCGCTGGGAAGGCGCGCTGGACCGCAACCGCCTGCAGCTGGCGCTGGATGGCCGCGAAAGCGAGCTGCCGCCGCCGGTGGACGCACTGCCCGAGGCGCTGCCGGCCAAGGGCTGACCCAGGTGTGTGGTACCGCGGGGCCGATCACGACAGTGGTACGGCCCCGCGGCGTTTCAGCGCGTCCCATGGCTGTCATCGGGGGCGCCGATGCTTGGCATCCCGGTACCGTCGCATACGGCACGGAATTGTGCAGTCGCAGCATGCCTGCGACAGGATAGCGACAGGTCCAGACGCTCCAACGGGGGTATCATCCCCTGTCCCTTCTGCCCATTCATGTAACCCACATCGATGTCCAACGAAGATTTCAAACAGGCCGCCCTCGATTACCACCGGATGTCCCCGCCGGGAAAGATCAAGGTTTCCGCTACCAAGCCCATGCTGACCCAGCGCGACCTGTCGCTGGCGTATTCGCCGGGCGTGGCGTACGCCTGTGAAGCGATCAAGGCCGACCCGCAGCAGGCCAGCGAGCTGACCGCCCGCGGCAACCTGGTGGCGGTGATCTCCAACGGCACCGCGGTGCTGGGCCTGGGCAACATCGGCGCGCTGGCCGGCAAGCCGGTGATGGAAGGCAAGGGCGTGCTGTTCCAGAAGTTCGCCGGCATCGATGTGTTCGACATCGAAGTGGATGAAACCGACCCGGACAAGCTGGTCGACATCATCGCCTCGCTGGAGCCGACCTTCGGCGGCATCAACCTGGAAGACATCAAGGCGCCGGAGTGCTTCGTGGTCGAGCGCAAGCTGCGCGAGCGCATGAAGATTCCGGTGTTCCATGACGACCAGCACGGCACGGCGATCATCGTCGGTGCGGCCGTGCTCAACGCCATGGCGATCACCGGCAAGAAGATCGAGGACGTGAAGCTGGCGACCACGGGCATGGGCGCGGCCGGCATTTCCTGCGTGAACATGCTGGTGCAGCTGGGCCTGAAGCCGGAAAACATCCTGGCCTTCGACCGCGAGGGCGTGATCCACACCGGTCGTACCGACCTGGATCCGGAAAAGCAGCGCTATGCGCGCGACACCGACAAGCGCACCCTGGCCGAGATCGTCGACGGCGCGGACATCTTCCTGGGCCTGTCGGCACCGGGCATCCTGACTGCCGACATGGTTAAGACCATGGCGCCGGACCCTGTGATCTTCGCGCTGGCCAACCCGACCCCGGAAATCATGCCGGAGGTGGCGCGCGCCGCGCGTCCGGACGCGATCATCGGCACCGGCCGTTCGGACTACCCGAACCAGGTCAACAACGTGCTGTGCTTCCCGTACCTGTTCCGCGGTGCGCTGGACGTGGGCGCCACCGCGATCAACGAGGAAATGAAGATCGCCTGCGTGCGTGCCATCGCCGCGCTGGCCCGTCGTGCGGCCACCGACATGGGCTCGGCCTACGGTGGCGAGACGCCGAGCTTCGGCCGTGAATACCTGATCCCGCGCCCGTTCGACCGCCGCCTGCTGGTGGAGCTGTCGGCCGCCGTGGCCCAGGCCGCGATGGACTCGGGCGTGGCCTCGCGCCCGATCGAGGACATGGGCGCCTACCGTGACAAGCTGGCCCAGTTCGTCTACCGCACCAGCCTGATGATGAAGCCGGTCTACGACCGCGCGCGCAGCGACAAGCAGCGCGTGGTGTACGCCGAAGGCGAAGAGGAAGTGGTGCTGCAGGCGGTGCAGAACGTGGTCGACGACGGCCTGGCACACCCGATCCTGATCGGCCGCCCGGAAGTGATCGAATCGCGCATCGAACGCCTCGGCCTGCGCCTGAAGATCGGCGAGAACGTTGAAGTCACCAACATCAACGACGACCCGCGCTTCAACGAATACTGGCAGTACTACCACGGCCTGACCGGCCGTCGTGGCGTGACCGTGGCCGCGGCGAAGAACCTGATGCGTTCGCGCCCGACCCTGATCGCGGCGGTGATGGTGGCCCGTGGCGAAGCCGATGCGATGCTGACCGGCATCGTCGGCCGCTTCCACAAGAAGCTGGGCTACGTGCGCAGCGTGCTGCCGCTGGAGCCGAAGGTCACCTCGACCTCTGCGATGACAGGCGTGATCAACCAGCAGGGCGTGTTCTTCTTCGTCGATACCCACGTGCAGGAAGACCCGACCGCCGAGCAGCTGTGCGAAGCGACCCTGCAGGCGGCCTACCGCATGAAGCTGTTCGGCATCGAGCCGAAGGTGGCGCTGCTGTCGCACTCCAACTTCGGCAGCCACGATTCCAAGGACGCGCTGAAGATGCGCCAGGTGCGCGAGCTGCTGCTCAAGCGCAACCCGCGTCTGAACGTGGACGGCGAAATGCAGGGCGACACCGCATGGGATGAAGCGCTGCGCCAGAAGCTGCTGCCGGGCTCGACCCTGCAGGGTCGCGCCAACCTGTTCGTGCTGCCGAACCTGGAAGCGGCCAACATCGCCTACAACCTGGTGCGTGTGTTCACCGACGGCGTGGCGATCGGCCCGATCCTGATGGGCGTGAACAAGCCGGTGCATATCCTGACCACCAGCGCGACCTCGCGCAGGATCCTGAACATGACCGCGATTGCAGCGGTGGATGCGCAGATTCGCAAGCAGCTGGAAGCGGAAAAGAAGGCGTAAGCCTTCTTTTCAGCGACAGCTGCAGAAACGCGCCCCACGGGGCGCGTTTCTGTTTCCGCAAAGCGGAAACGGGTAGAGTCGACTGTTAGTCGACTGCTCTTGATTCGGACGCCGAAAATCCCGCGCGATCGCGCGATAGTCGACTAACTGTGATCTCTCTGTACGTTGTTCATCCGGGACATCTTTGGAAAATGGTGGTTACCACACCTCTCCAGACCCCAAAGAGCCCGGATGAACCACCATAAAAATGCCCGTTTGACCGTCCATAGTCGAGCACTTCTTATTCGCCGCATCCTCCACGAGGGCCTGCGCCCAGAGGAAGCAGCCCAAGCATGCGGCGTAAGTGTGCGTACGGCCTACAAATGGCTGGCCCGATTCCGCCAGTTCGGGGCACCGGGGCTGGAAAACCGCAGCTCACGGCCTCACCAGACGCCGCATGCCACACCTGCTCCGGTAATCGAGCAAATCAAGGAGCACCGCCGTAAACGGCAGACCTACCTGACCATCTCCAAGGCGCTGGGGGTCGGCCACAGTACGATTTCAAGGCTGATGCGTGCCCACGGCCTCAATCGGCTGTGTCGGCTTGAACCGCCCAAGGAGGTCATCCGATACGAATACGATCAGCCCGGAGGGCTGCTGCACCTGGACATCAAGAAGCTGGGCAACTTCCAGCGGCCAGGGCACAGAACCGATGCCAAACGTCGGGGAAACGCCGCTGGCGGTGGCTGGGGCTACGTCCACGTGGCCATCGACGATCACTCCCGGGTCGCCTTCAGCAGCGTCCACCCCAACGAACAGGCCGAAACCGCCTGCCAGGCGCTGCTGGGCGCTCTGCAGTACTACGCCAGCCTGGGAATCACCTTCAAGCGGATCCTGACCGACAACGGTGCCTGCTATCGCTCCACCGCCTTTGCCAAGCTGCTCAAATCCCTTGGGATCAAGCACATCAGAACCAAGCCCTACACGCCGCGGACCAATGGCAAAGCCGAGCGCTTCATCCAAACCAGCCTGCGCGAATGGGCCTACGCCCGCGAATACGCCTCCTCGGACCAGCGCAATTCCGTGCTGACCCAATGGCTGCACCACTACAACTGGCACCGCCCTCACATGGGGATCGGTGGCCAGCCACCTATTTCCAGAGTCCTGCTGAACAACGTGGTGGGTTTACACAACTAACAGTCGACTCTACCGGTCCCGATGCCGGTCCCAACGCCGATCCCACCGCTGCCACACGCGCTACGCAACCCGGTCATGTCCCTGCAACGCCGTTGCGGCTCAATACGTCCACGCGGCCCGGCCGTGGGAAGGGACCGGACCGGCCTTCCCACCCTGGGCCCGACCAACTTTCCATGGGCGAGGGTGTCATGCGCAATCGAGTGACGCGGCGGTACTTCCAGCAGCTGTTCGCGCTGTACGCCGGCTTCGTGCAGTCGCGCTGAGGCGTAGAAGGCAGCGAGGTAGAGTCGACCGTTGGTCGACTATCGCGCGAAGCGCGGGGTTTTCGGGGGCTGTACGAAAGGCAGTCGACTAACAGTCGACTCTACCCAGTCGCCGCAATACCCAGTCGCCGCAATACCCAGTTGATCGCCCAGTCAGCGCCGCTTGCCGCGGCGCGCTGGTGCCGGCGGCGGTGCATCCGAACGCGGCTTGGCGTACTGCGTCCACAGCGCCGGCAGTGCCTTGCCGGTGTGCTTCTGCCACAGCGCCGGCGTATAGCGGCCGTCGCGCAGGGCCTTGTCCAGCGCCAGCACCAGGCCGGGATACTCGGCCTCGGCCCATTTCAGGAACGCACCGGTCACCCGGTAGCCGCTGTCGAAATTCTGCCCCTTCTCGACCTTGCCCGGCAGTACCCAGCCTGCGGCGGCATTGTCCATGCCGTAGCGGTCGCGTGCGTAGTCGGCGATGCCTTCCACCAGCCAGCCCGGCACCCGTGCATCGCCGTAACCTGGATAGCCCTGCACGATGTGCATCGCCTCATGGGTGACCAGATCGATGTCGTTCGGGTGCTGCGCCAACCAGCCTGGGTTGATGGTGATCGTCGCTGCCTGGTCCTTGTCGCCGACGAAGGCGATGCCGGTGTAGGCCGGATCGATCACGATGCGCACCATCGCCGGCGCGGCCGGGTGGAAGTCCGCGCGTTCGCGCAGGTAGGCGAAGAAGAACGTATCGATTACCCGCTTGCGCTGCGGCGCGGCCAGGGCGCCACGGGCGTCCTGGTAGTTCAGCGTCACGCCGTCGCGGGTCAGCTGCGTATCGAACGCCTGGGTCTGGCCGAAACTTGAGAAGGACAGGGCAACAAGGGCCAGAGGCAGAAGACGGTAGCGCATGCCGCTCATTGTACGGTGCCGGCCGCCAGCAGTTCGATCTCCGCCAGTGGCAGCCGTGCCGGTGCCGCCAGGCGCAGGCGGTATTCGCTGTAGCGGCCGGGTCTGGCGATGCGGAACGGACGGGTCTGGCGGGCGGATTCGAAGTCTTCGCCGCTGCGCTGGTCGAGCACGGTCCAGCTGCCGCCGCCGTTGCGCGCCTCCAGCGTCCACTCACCGCCCTGGATGCGGCCGTCGCCGCTGGTGAGCGTGTACATCGTCGGCGTGCCGTCGCTCAGTCCGGTCAGCGCGATGGTTGCGCCGCCGCCCAGGCCCACGGTGGTGCTCGCATCGTCATCGACCAGTGCGGGCAGGGCGCGGCCATCGGCCAGCGTCGCCTTCGCGCCGCTGCCGAGCAGGTCGTGCAGCAGCTGCGGGCGCTGGCCGCGCGCGGTCAACGAGCGCGGCACATCGTCCACGCCGCTGCCCCAGCGCGAGGGACGGGGTCCCATCACGAAGTCGAGGGTCGCGCCCTTGGCGATCAGGTCGTGTGGCACCCAGGTCTTCGTCCACGGCTTGCCGTTGATCTTCAGCGACTGCACGTAGACGTTCTCGCGCGAGTTGTTGGCCGCGTTCACGGTCAGCACCGCGCCACCCTGCAGCTCCACGCGTGCATGCTCGAAGGCCGGCGAGCCGATCACGTACTCCGGGGCGCCCATGCGCAGCGGGTACAGGCCCAGCGAGGCCAGCACGTACCATGCCGAAGTTTCGCCGTTGTCCTCATCGCCCGGATAGCCCTGGCCGATCTCGCTGCCGACGTACAGCCGCGACAGGATCTCGCGCACGTGCTGCTGGGTCTTCCACGGCTGCCCGGCATACAGGTACATCCACGGGATGTGGTGCGCCGGCTGGTTGCTGTGCGCGTACATGCCCATGCGTACGTCGCGCGCTTCGGTCATCTCGTGGATGGTGCCGCCGTAGGAGCCGGCCAGTGCCGGGTCTGCGGTTTCCGGCGTGGCGAAGAAGGTATCCAGCTTCGCCGCCAGCTTGTCGCGGCCACCGTACAGCGCGGCCAAGCCTTCGCCGTCATGGGCGGCAGTGAAGGCGAAGGTCCAGCCGTTGGATTCGGTGTAATCGTGGCCCCACACGCGCGGGTCGTAGTCCTTGGCGTCCACGCGCCAGCGGCCATCGGCCCTGCGGCCCTGGAAGAAGCCGGCGGCAGGGTCGAACATCGTCGCGTAGCTGGCAGCGCGGTGGCGGAAGTAGTCGGCTTCGGTGCTGTAGCGCTCGCGTGCGGCGGGTGCGGTCGCGCGCTTGGCCAGCGCATCGGCCATGTTGGCGATGCCGAAGTCATTGAGTGCGCCTTCCATCGTCCACGACATGCCCTCATGCACGTCGGCGCTGGCGTAGCCCCGGAAGGTCGAACGGTCCATGCCCTTGCGGCCGACATGGCGGTCGGGTGGTACCACGGTCGCGTTCTTCAGCGCGGCGGCGTAGGCCTCGCCCGGATCGAAGCCGCCGACGCCCTTCAGCCACGCATCGGCGAAGGCCACGTCCGAGCTGGTGCCGACCATCAGGTCCGCGTAGCCCGGCGATGACCAGCGCGCGATCCAGCCGCCAGCGCGGTACTGCTCGATGAAACCCTGCACCATCTGCCCGGCATCGTCGGGCGTGAACAGCGCGTAGGCCGGCCAGGTGGTGCGGAAGGTGTCCCAGAAGCCATTGTTGACGAACACCTTGCCATCGCGCACGGCGGCAAAGGTGCGGGTCGCGCTGCCATCGGTGTTGTCATCGCTGGCGCTGGCCTGGTTGGCGTAGCGCCACTCCGGTGCGGCGGTGCTGCCCACGTTTTCATGGCCGGAATTCGGGTACAGGAACAGCCGGTACAGGCTGGAATACAGCGTGGTCTTCTGGTCGTCGCTGGCATCGCCGATGTCGAAGCGGGCCAGGCGTGCGTCCCATGCATCCTGCGCACGGCCGGCCACGCTCTCCAGCGTATCGGTGGCGGCGATTTCCAGCGCCAGGTTGTGTCGTGCCTGCTCCACCGAGATCAGCGAAGTGGCGATGCGCATGGTCACCCGTCGTTCGCTGCCGGCATCGAACTTGATGTAGCCGGTCGGTCGGCCGGTGTCGAGGCGCCCACTGCTGCGCCACGGCTTGTCGAAGCGGGCCACCACGTACATGCGGCTGGCGCCGTTGGACAGGCCGCTGCGCGTGTCGGTGTAGCCGGACAGCGTCTGCGTGGCGGCGTCCAGAGTCAGGCCACCGCGTGCATCGACATTGTCGAACAGCAGGTTGGCGTCGCCGTCCTCCGGGAAGTCAAAGCGGAACAGCGCGGCATGGTCGGTCGGCGCGATCGATGCCGCGACGCCGTTGTCGAAGCGCACGTCGTAGCGGTAAGGGCGGGCGCTTTCATGGCTGCGGTCGAACGACAGGGCACGCTTGCGGCGGTCAGCCTCCGGCACGCCACGACTGGCCGATGGCATCACCTGGAAGGTCTGGCGGTCGCCCATCCACGGGCTGGGTTGGTGGCTCAGCGCAAGCGCCTGCAGCTGAGGACGGTTCTGCGCGTCGTTCTGCTCGTTCCAGCGGTACAGCCAGTTCAGCGCACCGGCATCGGTGACCGGGGTCCAGAAGTTGAACCCGTGCGGCACCGCCGTGGCCGGGAAATTGTTGCCACGCGAGAAGGTGCCGTTGGCCTGGGTACCGCGGGTGGTCAGTACCCAGTCGGAGACGCGCGCTGGCTGCTGCCGTGGCACGGTGTCCAGGCGAACGTCATCAATCCAGCCGGAGACCGGTGCGCCGTCGGCACTGGCCACCTCCAGTTCGATCGCCACCACGCGGCGGCCCTTCAGCGCGGGCACATCGCCCAGCCGCACCGCCTTGCGCGCCCATTGCTGCGGGTACAGCGTCTTCGAGTCGCCCTGCGCGCGGGCGCCGAGGGCCACCCCATGCTGGTCACGCGCAGCGCCGGCCGAAACCCGACTGCCATCGTCCAGCAGCAGGTCCAGAGACACATAGGTCGAAGCCACGGTGTCCTTGCCGACGATCTCCGGCAGCACCAACCACGACAGGGTGGTATCGGCCTCGATGGTCACGTCCGCCTTGAACAGTTCGCGCCGCGCATTGCCACCTCCACTGCTGTAGCGCAGTGCGTGCAGGCCGCTGTAGCCGACATTGCGCTTGGCGGCGTAGGGCGCCGCGGGGCCATTGCCGATCGTGACCTGCAATGCGCCTGCGGCCGGTTCCGGAGCCGGCTGGCCCGGCTCGAACGAGCTCTGCAGTCCCTGTGCCAGCACCGGCATCGCGGTAGTCGCACAGGCCAGGGCCAGGGCGAGCGGAAGCAGGGCGCGTGGATCGGACAGGGTCATGCAGGGGTCTCCCGGAAGGGCTGGCGGCGGGCAGAACCCGCATCGGCGGACACCACGGACAGCATCGCTCCGCCCGCCGCGATGGCAGTGGAAGAGGCGATGCCGGTCCGGTGGGGGCGGGCCATGCGATCGGGTCGGATTGGGGTAGGCCGGTTCACGACCTGGCCCGATCCTGCAACAGCCGTGGCAACCTGACAAGTGCCATTTAGTTCGATCCAAATGCGGTAAATATCGTTGTCGGTGGTTTCCCGGGGTGAATCTGCAGGATCGGTCGGGAATTCCCACCGGCACCTCATCCCGAAGTGGCATGCAAGGTCGCAGGGAATCGGCCCGGTACGCCCAAACACCCGTTGCGGCGCAATGTCGGGGCGGCCTGGATGCTAGAATCACAGGCCTCGCAACCCGTTCATCGACATCCGCCATGAGCCATACCGCCACTGCGCCCGCCAACGCCGAGAAGCGCTACACCGTGCACCGCAGCGATCTGCCGCTGAGCTGCCCGACCCCGGAAATGGCGCTGTGGAACTCGCATCCGCGCGTGTACCTGCCGATCGAAGACGAGCCCAATGGCGAAGCGCAGTGCCCGTACTGCGGTTCCGTGTTCGTGCTGGCCGACTAAGCGGCCGCCCCTTCGATGCGCCGATTGACCGTGGTGCAGTTGCTGCCGGCGCTGCACTCCGGCGGCGTCGAGCGCTCGACCCTGGAAATCGCTGCGGCCCTGGTCGCCGCCGGCCATCGCGCGCTGGTGGTTTCCGCCGGTGGCCGCCTGGTGCAGCCGCTGCTCGACAGCGGTGCCGAGCACCTCAGCCTGGACATCGGCCGCAAGTCGCTGCTGACCCTGCGCCACTTGCCGACCCTGCGCCGCTTGTTTGCCGAGGTTGGTGCGGACATCGTGCATGCCCGCTCGCGGCTGCCGGCCTGGCTGGGCCTGTACGCAATCCGTGCCCTGCCTGCCGCGCAACGCCCGCACTGGGTGACCACCGTGCATGGGCTGAATTCGCCCAGCCGCTACAGCGCGGTGATGACCAGCGGCGAACGCGTGATCTGCGTGTCCAACACCGTGCGCGATTACGTGCAGCGGCACTACCCGACCGTGCCCGAACAGGCATTGCAGGTGATTCCGCGTGGCGTCGATGTGGCCCAGTTCCCGCGCGTGGCGCGTGCCGATCGCCGTCCGCGGATGGCGCTTGCGGCAGAGTACCCATGGCTGGCGCAGGTTGAAGGCCCCTTGCTGCTGTTGCCGGGGCGTGGCACCCGCCTGAAGGGCCACGCACACGCATTGCAGCTGCTGGCGGATGTGCGCGCCGCCGGCGTGCCGGCACAGTTGTGGATGCTGGGCACCGATGAACCCGGCCGTGAAGCCTACGTGGCCGACCTGCGCCGGCAGGCGGCCGCGCTCGGCGTGGCCGAGGCCGTGCACATCAGCACGCCGACCGCACGCATCGCCCAGGCCTACACGGCCAGCGACCTGGTACTGCAGCTGTCGGACAAGCCCGAAGCGTTCGGCCGCACCGTGGTCGAGGCGCTGTCGGTGGGCCGGCCGGTGCTGGGTTGGGACCATGGTGGCGTCGGTGAGCTGCTTCGGCAGCTGCAACCCGCAGGTGCCGTGCCGCTCGGCGATGCGCGGGCATTGGGTGAACGTGCGCTGGCCCTGCTGGCCCAGCCCCCGTCCTTGCCGACCCGCATCCCGTTTACCCTGCAGGCCATGCAGCGCGATACCCTCCGCCTCTATGCCGACCTCGCCGGCTGACCCCGCCGTCATCGTGCGCGACGACCGCGCCGGGCGCTGGACGCCCTGGTGGGTGCTGGCGTACGTGGCGATGTGGCCGTTGCCAGGCATCGCCGAAACCGTGTTGGGCCTCGGCGCGCTGTACGCGGCGGTGCGCATGGTGACGCGCCGCCTGCAGCGCCGCCCGCATCTGTTGAGCACGGCGGCCTGGGCACTGACTTCGATCCTGTTCCTTGGTTACTGGCTGCCGCAGGCATTCTCCGCATTCGATGCGATCGATCCGGCGGCCTCGTGGACCAAGGCTGCTGCGGGCCTGCGCTATCTGCCCTTCATGTGGCTGGTGGCGATCGCAGTGGCTACGCCGGAGCGGCGGCGGCTGACCTTCGCGGGGCTGGCACTGATCACCGGCGCATGGACGCTGGATGCGCTGGTGCAGGCGGTGGCCGGCACCAGCCCATGGTTCTGGTCGCTGGAACACCTGAAGCTGGCGGTCAGTGGCCACGCACTGTGCCCGGCCGACGAGGCCGCACTGGCAGATCGCCTCAGTGGCGCACTGGGACCGTGCAACCTGAAGTTCGGCCAGGTGCTGGCCAGCCTGTCGCCGTTCCTGCTGCTGCCCGCCGCGCGGCGCTTTGGCAATACGGGCTGGCTGCTGGCTGCTGCAGCGCTGGGCAGTGTGCTGCTGTTGGCCGGTTCGCGCGCCTCGTGGATCACCTTCGCGCTGGTGCTGGCCTACAGCGGCGTGCGCCAGTTCGGCTGGAAACGGCTGGCCGCGCTGGCGCTGGTGGCGGTGCTCGGCGCCGGTGCGCTGACCGCCAGCGTGCCGCAGCTGCGCGAGCGCTTCGCGCGTACGGCCATGGCCCTGGATGGGGGCGAGCGTGGTGTCGACGAGGCCCTGTCAGGGCGCGCGCGGATCTGGGAAGCCGCCGCCTGCATGATTGAAGAGCACCCGATCAATGGCGTGGGTGCACGTGGTTTCCGCGATGCCTATCCCGCTTGCGTGGCGGAGGAAGGGCCGGCCGTGTGGGGCAATGCCCCGGCGCTTCATGCCCATCAGATCGTGCTGGAAATCCTCGCAGAGACTGGAGTGATTGGTCTGTTGCTGTGGCTGGCGGCGGTGGCCCAGGCCTGGCGCGCATGGCGCTACGCGCCGGCAATGGCCCGCGAACGCGCGCGTCCGGCGATGCTGGCGCTGGCGGTGACCGTGTTCCCGCTGAACACCCATCTGGCGTTCTATTCGGCCTTCTGGGGTGGCCTGACCGTATTGCTGGCCGCGCTGTTCGCCGGCAGCCTGCTGGCGCGCGACGCGGACGACACGCCGACGGCGGTGTGATCGTCCATCCAGCCTGGCGTGGCTCTACTGCGCGTACCGAACGGAGATTGCTGTGGTGGATCCACGCCATGCGTGGATGGAGCTTTCCCGACGCAAACACAGGTAACCCACCCCTACCGGTGTTTCCATGGGTATCGCACGCTCGAGGCATGGCCAAGCCCAAGACTCCGCTACGGTCGATATTCCCGATCCGGCAACGTGTACTCATTGACCACGGCAACCCTTGGCCGTGAACCGTTGTTCGCCGATGCGGCGAACATGGCGATCCTGATCGACACCCTGCGCTTCGTCGAGCGTAGGGGCTTCAGCCACAGTCTCGCCTGGGTGGTGATGCCCGACCATCTGCACTGGCTGATGGAACTGCGCAGTGGCAGCGCGGCTATCACGACCATGCAGTGCGGACCGACGAATCACTTCACGAGAAGGCGATGTACATCCTGGCCAATCCGGTCTGTGCGGGCTTGGCGTGCGTGGTGGTGGAGTACCCGTACGCCTGGTGCCGCTGGCCGTTGTGAATCCCGGCACGGAATCGAAGAGCATCCACGCATGGCGTGGATCTACTTGTAGAAATCACTCCGCCCACCCGGCTGGCGCTTGAAGCGGCGGTGGATCCACAGGTACTGGTCGGGCGCCTCGCGCACCATCTCTTCGATGGCCTGGTTGACCCGCGTGGTATCGGCTTCCACGTCGTCGCTGGGGAAATTCTCCAGTGGCGCGCCGATCTTCAGGAAGTACTTCCCGCCTTCGCGGCGATGGAAATACGGGATCACCGCACAGCCGGTCATCCGCGCCAGCTGGTGGGTGGCGGTGATGGTCGAAGCGGTGTGGCCGAAGAACGGCACGAACACGGTGTCCTTGCCGCGCATGTCCTGGTCGGGCGCGTACCAGAGGAAGCCGCCCTTCTTCAGGTGGCGCACGGTGGCGCGGATGTCCTCATTGGCGAACATTGCCTTGGCGTAGCGCAGGCGGCCGAACTTCACCGCCCACTCGTACACCGGGTTCTTGTGCTTGCGGTACATGCCTGAAAGATCAACGTAGTCGCACAGCAGGCGCCCGCACATTTCCAGGGTCATGAAATGGCCGGACACCAGCAGCACGCCACGACCTTCCGCCTGCATCTGCCGCAGATGTTCCAGTCCTTCGATCTGCACCTGCGGGCGGATGCTGTCGATGCTGCCCCACCAGGCGCGGATGCACTCGAACACGCCCACACCCAGGGCATCGAAGCTGTCGCGCACCAGGCGCTGGCGCCAGGCCTCGTCCTTCTCGGGGAAGCACAGCTGCAGGTTGACCTCGGCGGCGCGGCGACGGCTGCCCAGCAGGCGCCAGGTGATCCAGCCGACGCCCCGGCCCAGCGCACGCTGCAGCATCCACGGCAGGCGGGCGATGGCGAAGGCGCCCAGCATGGCGGCGAACATCGGCCAGTTGCGGGGATCGCGCAGCGACGGGCGGACGGCGGTGGTGGCATCGGACATTGGCCCATTCTACCAAGGCGGCCGCGTGTCTTTCCCGGGGGGCTCCCGTATCCTTGCCGCATGCTTAAAGACCCTGTCGAATGGATCCTGCGCGGCCTGTACTCGGTCGTGCTCTACATCCTGCTGCCGATCACCGTGTACCACCTGGTCTGGCGCGGCTTCCGGGTCCGTGAATACTTCCGGCGCTGGGATGAGCGCTATGCCTCCTATCCGCAGCCCACCGGCCAACCGCGGGTCTGGCTGCACGCGGTCTCGGTGGGCGAAGTCAATGCCGCTGCGCCGCTGGTGAACGCGCTGCGCAAGGAGCGCCCGGACATCCGCTGGGTCATCACCACCATCACCCCGACCGGCTCCGAGCGCGTGCGTGCGCTGTGGGGCGACGCCCTGGACCACGTCTACCTGCCGTATGACGTGCCCGGCAGCGTCAACCGCTTCCTCGGCCACTTCCAGCCCAGCCTGGCGCTGATCCTGGAAACCGAACTGTGGCCGAACATGCTGTTCGGCTGCCGTGACCGTGGCATTCCGGTCTACATCCTCAACGCGCGCCTCTCGGCGCGTTCGCTGCGGGGCTACCGGCTGCTGGCGGCGTTGATCCGCCGCGCGCTGCGCACGGTCACCTGCGTGGCCGCGCAGTCGCAGGACGATGCCGAGCGTTTCGTGCAGCTGGGTGCCGCGCCGGAGCAGGTGCAGGCGCTGGGCAACCTGAAGTTCGACATCACTACGCCGGACGTGCAGGGCTTCGTCGAGCAGTTCCATGCCCGCGTGCCGGCCCGGCGGCCGGTGTGGATCGCCGCCAGTACCCATGATGGTGAAGAACAGGCGGTGATCGATCTGCATCGTCGCCTGCGCCGGCAGCACCCCGACCTGTTGCTGCTGTGGGCGCCCCGGCATCCCGAGCGCTTCCCGAAGGTGGAGGCGCTGGCGCGGGAGCAGGGCTGGAACGTGGCAACCCGGCGCGCGAAGCAGTGGCCGGAGGTTGGAACCGATGTGTTCGTCATCGATACCCTGGGCGAGCTGATGCCGTTCTATGCCTGCGCGCAGGTGGCGTTTGTCGGTGGAAGCCTGCAGCCGATCGGTGGCCACAACCTGCTGGAGCCGGCGGCGATGGGCACCGCTGCGGTGACGGGCCCGCACCTGCACAACTTCTCGGAGATTTCCCGTCGGATGCGCGAGGCGGGCGCGCTGTTGATCGGCGAAGACGTGCAGGCGGTCGGCGAACTGCTGCAGCACCTGCTCGAAGATCCACAGGCACGCGAGGACATGGCGCGGGCAGGCTGCACGCTGATCAGCAACGGACGCGGTGCCCTGCAGCGTACGCTGGCGCTGGTCGGACCGCACCTGCCGCCGCCTTGCCGCTGAGTCCGAAGGGCCGGCGCACGCGACGTGACTGTCGTGAAAGACCGCGTCAATTCTGCTTAGCGACCTGGAATCTGTCGTAGCGGGACCGGGAGCTTCCTTGCCAACGTGCCTGCCGTCACATCGTGATGCGCATGGCGCGTATTCCGATACCGCCTCCCGGCACAGGCTGTCAGTCTGCTGTCGACCGCGCTTGGGCGGATATCAAGGGAACTTGCGATGGACAGCGACAGCAGCCCCGGCATCGATGAGCCCGGGTACGGCGATCGCCTTGTGGTGGTGGCACTGACCTTGCTGCTGGGAGGCGGCGTGGTCGCGCTGGTCGGCCAGCACACCGCAGGCCAGGCAGGCCCGGCCATCGTCCTGAGCCTGCTGCTGGCCGCGCTGGGCACAGGGCCGCTGCTGTACTGCCTGCACGTTCTGAACCAGCAAAGGCCCGCTGCCGATGGCCTGCATGGCGTGGTGCGGGAATGCTGGGGAGGCGTGCCGGCCGTTCTGCTCGGTGGCGCGCTGCTGCTGGAACTGGTGGTGACTGCCGCTGGCGTTGCGCAGTCCGTCGCCAACCATCTGCATGTACTGCTGGCTGGTTGTGGAATCGAGGCCAGCAACGGGATGCCGGGTCAACTGGTGGCTGCTGCCAGCCTGCTGTTGCTTGCAGTGGTCGGATTGCTGCGGCCACACCGTGTGGTGCTGGTTGCCTGCGTGCTGCTGACGGTGAAGATCGGCGCCGGCCTGCTGTTGCTGGTGCTGGCAGCCCGCCATGTGCACTACGCGAACTGGATTCCATGGCTGCCGCCGGCAACGGCACCCTATCGCTTCGGGATCGGCGGTGTACTGGCGGCGAGCGTGCCGCTGTACGGTGTGTTCGCCACCGTTGGCCTGGCGCTGGGATTTCCTGGCATCGGCAGGCAGGCGAGGGCACGGCCGCCGCTGCTGCCGGCGTGCGTGCTGCTGGCCATGGTGCTGCTGATCGTACTGGCCGCGTTGCAGGCGGGCCTGGTCGAATTTCCGGCCCTGGCCAGCACGCGGCCTTTGTCGGTCGCCCTGCAGCATCACCCGCAGTTGTACTGGGTGATGCCCTTGCTGCCGCTGGCGGGAGTGGCAGGGTTGGTGGCGCTCATCCTGGTGCTGCTGATGTTGGCTGCGCAGGTGGCGATGCAGCTGTGGCCGACGGCAGGTGACCGATCCCTGGAGTTCCGGGAGAGACTGGTGCCGGTTGCCGTCGTCCTGCCGGCGGCATTGCTGGCGTTGTGGGCGCCCATGGGCAGCCTGCCGGTACTGCCTGGTCCGGCAACCCTGTTGGTGATGGGGGCCGTGTGCGTGGCCGTGCTGCGCGGACGGGCACAGCGGTCACGCGCCCTGCCGGTGCTGGCTCCCGTCGCCATCGCACTGTGTCTGCTGGCCGCAGTCGAACGGATGCGGGTCTGGCCCGGCTGACGGTCGGTGGGTGCATGCCTCCGTCCGCGCGACCAACAAAAAAGCCACCCTCGCGGGTGGCTTCTTCGTGACCGGCAGGCTGACGACTTAGTGCGTGGTGGTTGCCGGGTTGCCCGCGTCCTGGGTCAGCAGGCGGTTGACGTCCTGCAGCTCGGCCACGTCCAGCGCACCCAGCGACTGGCTCAGCAGCAGGCGGTTCTGCAGGAAGGTGTAACGGGCCTGGGCGTAGTCCAGCTGCGCCGAGAACAGGATGCGCTGGTTCTGGATCACGTCCAGCACGGTACGGGTACCGACTTCCAGGCCGACCTGCGAGGCGTCATAGGCGCTCTGTGCCGAGACCACCGCCAGGCGGCGGGCTTCCACTTCGCTGATGCCCTGTACCAGGGTCTGGTAGGCATTGCGGGTGTTGCGGTCCAGGGCACGCTTCTGCTGCTCGTAGCCGTCCTGGGCAATGTCACGCTGGGCCAGCGCCTGGCGCACGCCGGACTGGGTAGCGCCGCCGGCGAAGATCGGCACGTTCAGGGTCAGGCCGATGCTGTTGGTGCGGGCGTCGGGGGACAGCGAGCCGGAGCCGGTGCTGTCGCCCCAGGTCGCGGTCTTGCCCCAGCTGCCGCCCAGCGACAGGGTCGGGTAGTGACCACCACGCGCGGCCTGCACGCCGGCTTCGGCGGCGCTCACCTTCAGTTCCTGCGCCTTCAGCGCCGGATTCTGGGTGGTGGCCTGGTGCACCAGCTCATCGATGTTGCCACGGTTGGCCGGCACTTCCGGACGGAAGTCGGCCGGCAGGCCGCGCAGGTTGACCACCGGCTGGCCGGTCAGTTCGGTCAGGGCCTGGTAGTTATCGGCCAGGGTGTTCTGCGCAACGATGGTGTTGGCACGCGCCTGGTCGTACTGGGCGCGTGCTTCGTGCACGTCGGTGATCGGCGCCAGGCCCACTTCCAGGCGCTTGTCGGCGAAGTCGAACTGCTTCTTCGCAGCCGCTTCATTGGTCTGTGCGGCGTTCAGCGATTCGATCGCCACCAGCACGTTGAAGTAGGCCGCCGAGGTGCGCACGATCAGGCTGTCGTTGGCAGATTCGAGGGTGAAGTCCGCCGCCTTGCTCAGCTCACGCTGCGAACGCAGGTTGTTGATCTGGGTCCAGTTGAACAGCGTCTGGCTGCCATCGATCGTGTAATTGCGGCGCTTGTTGGTGAACGAGCCGGAGTTGATGTCGGCGTTCGGCTCGCTGCGCGTGCGGTTCAGCGTGGCCTGGCCGTTGATCTGCGGCAGCAGGGCGGCGCGCGCCTGCACGGCGCCTTCCTTGTCGACCAGCCGGGTCGATTCGGCGGCGGACAGCTGCGGATCGCCGTTGCGCGCCATTTCGTAGACCTGCAGCAGGTCGGCGGCATGGGCAGACAACGGCAGCAGGGCAGTGGCCAGCGCAACAGCGAGGGATCGGCGGATCATTGCGGCTTCCTTGGACTCAGAGGTGGAACTGGGGTGCCGGGGCGGCACCGCGCAGGTAATCGATATCGGTCTCGAACAGGGACTCGGTGCTGCCGTCGGCCTTGACCAGCAGGGCCTCCATCGCCGGCGAGCGGCCGTGGATCACGAACAGGCGACCACCCGGACGCAGCCACGAGGCGAACTGTGACGGCACCACGTCGACCGCACCAGTGACACAGATCACGTCAAAGCGGCGTTCGGTCTGCCAGGACAGGGCGTCAGCCACTTCCACGCGGACGTTGGTGCCCAGGCCGGAGGCGTCCAGGCGGGCACGCGCGGCGGTGGCCAGCTCCGGGTCGATCTCCAGGCTCAGCACGTCGCGCGCGAGCGCGCCGATGCAGGCGGACAGGAAGCCGCTGCCGGTGCCGATTTCCAGCACTTCGTCACCCGGCTGCAGATCCAGTGCCTGCAGGGTACGGCCCTCGATGACCGGCTTCATCATCTTCTGGCCGTGGCCGATCGGCAGTTCGACATCGGCGTAGGCCAGCGCGCGGTGTGCATCGGCGACAAAAGCCTCGCGCGGCAGGCGGGCCAGGACGTCGAGCACCTTGATGTCCAGCACGTCCCAGGGACGGATCTGCTGTTCCACCATCAGTTCGCGGGCGTGGGCGTAATCAATCGTCATGAGGTTCAAATCCAGCGCAGTGGGCCGGCCATTTTACCGGTGCCGGAGGCCGGCGGCGCGCCCAGAGCATCAGCTGCCGGGTGGCCGGGGTCGCAGTGCCGGAAGTCATCGCGACCTCCGGTTCGTTCAGTTTTGGTTATTCAGCCGTCCCGGCCCCTCGCGGCGCATAGGCGCGCAGGAAGAAGTCGATGCTGGCGGTCACGTGGGCAAGAGGGTCGCACTCCACCGGTGACAGTGGCATGCCGCACATCATATGCATGTGCACTTCGCCCTTGACCAGGGTCAGGAACTGCTCGCCAGCCAGCGAATAGTCGGTGATTTCCAGCTCGCCGCGCTCGGCGCGCGCCCGCAGGAAGTCAGCCAGGGCCTCGCAGGTACGTTCCGGTCCTGCCTTCCAGAACAGCTCGCGCAGGCGTTCGTCGGTCTCCGGCGCCATCATCATGCGCTGGATAGAGATCGCCGCATCGGAAGTGATCAGTTCGAAGAAGGCCAGGCCGATGCCGATCAGCTGGTCGCGCAGCGGGCCGTCCGCGTCGGCCACGAACAGGGCATCGGGCAGCATTTCAATGCACTTTGACTGCACGGCCTCGGAGAACAGGGTCTCCTTGTCGCCGAAGTGGCTGTACACGGTCAGCTTCGAGACGCCGGCCTGGGCGGCAATGGCGTCCATGCTCACGCCGGTATACCCCTGTTCGATGAACAGTACCTTGGCTGCTTCAAGGATCGCCGCGCGCTTGCCCAGATCCTTGGGGCGCCCGGGTCCGGCGGCCTTGGCAGCGGGCTTGGCCGACGGCTTGCGGGAAGTGGAAGAACTCATCGCAACAATACTAGACCAAGCGGTTCGATATTTATACTATACCGGCCGGTTTATTAAATTGGGCCGGCAGTCGCGGCTCCCCCTTGTTGCAACCCTGCGTTTTCAGGACGTTGACCGATGAAGATCGTGCGCTGGATGGGCGGTATGGTGTGGGTGGCTGCGCTGGCAGCCTGTTCGGGACAGGAACAGGCGCCGCAGGCGGCCGTGCCGGTACTGGTGGTTCACCCCGGCGAACAGGCCGGACAGGCGCCGGCGGCATTCCCGGGCACGGTGCGTGCCCGTCAGGAAAGCCCGCTGTCGTTCCGCGTCGGTGGCAACCTGGTCAAGCGCCACGTCGATGCCGGCCAGCGGGTGAAGAAGGGCGACGTGCTGGCCGAACTGGACGTGGCTGACTTCGCGCTGCAGGCCCGTGCCTCACAGGCGCAGCTGGCTGCTGCCGAGGCCGACCTGGTGCGTGCCCGCGATGACCTGAAGCGCTACCAGGTGCTGGCCGACCAGCAACTGGTCAGCCGCTCGCAGCTGGACCAGCAGTCCGCGGCGTTCAAGGCCGCGCAGGGCCAGGCCAATGCGGCCCGCGCCAACCTCGATGTGCTGCGCAACCAGGCTGACTACGCGCAGCTGCGCGCGCCGGCCGATGGCGTGATCGCCAGCCGCGAGGCCGAAGCCGGGCAGGTGGTGTCCGCCGGCCAGACCATCTTCAACCTGGCCGCCGATGGCGGCCGCGAAGTGCTGATCGACCTGCCCGAGGCGACCATCCGCGACTACGCGGTCGGCCAGCCGGTCGAGGTGGAACTGTGGAACCGCCCGGGCCAGCGCCTGCCCGGTACGATCCGCGAGATCGCCGCCGCCGCCGATCCGCAGGCACGCACCTATGCCACCCGCGTCAGCCTGGCCGCCGATGCGCTGGCCGATGTCGAACTGGGCCAGAGCGCACGCGTCTACAGCAGCGCCGGTCGCCACGGCACCCTGCAGCTGCCGCTGGGCGCGCTGCAGCGCGGTGCCAACGGTGCCGCCAGCGTGTGGGTGGTCGATCCGGCCAACAGCACGCTGAAGGCCGCCTCGGTCACCACCGGTGCGTTTGGCAGCGAGACCGTGCCGGTGCTGTCCGGCGTGAACGCGGGTGACTGGGTGGTTGCCGCCGGTGGCCACCTGCTGCGGGCGGGCCAGCCGGTGATCGCCGTGGACCGGCAGAACCGCCCGGTGCTGAAGCCGGCCGCGCCGGCCGCTGCCGCCAAGGCCAAGGAGTAAGCCGGTGCGCCGCTTCAATCTTTCCGAGTGGGCGCTGGCCAACCGCCCGCTGGTGCTGTTCGCGATGCTGGCCTTCGCGCTGATCGGCGCGTGGTCGTACAAGCACCTGGGCCAGTCCGAGGATCCACCATTCACCTTCAAGGCGATGGTGGTGCGCACGCTGTGGCCGGGCGCCACCGCCGAACAGGTCTCGCGGCAGGTGACCGAGCCGATCGAGAAGGCGCTGATGAACACCGGCGAGTACGAGTTCATCCGCTCCTATTCGCGCCCCGGCGAATCGCAGGTCATCTTCATGGCCCGCGACAGCCTGCGTTCCAGGCAGATCCCGGACCTGTGGTACCAGGTGCGCAAGCGCGTGGGCGACATCCGTGCGACGCTGCCGCGCGAGATCGTCGGTCCGTTCTTCAACGATGAGTTCGGCGACACCTACGGCAACATCTATGCGTTGACCGGCAAGGGCTTCGACTACGCGGTGATGCGCGACTACGCCGACCGCATCCAGCTGGAACTGCAGCGCGTGCCCGATGTCGGCAAGATCGACCTGGTCGGCCTGCAGGACGAGAAGGTGTGGATCGAGCTGTCCAACACCCGCCTGGCCACGCTGGGTGTGTCGATGCAGCAGGTACAGCAGGCGCTGGCCGACCAGAATGCGGTCACCGGCACCAGCTTCTTCGAGACCGCCACCGACCGCGTGCAGCTGCGCGTGACCGGCCAGTTCAACGACATCGAAGCGATCCGCCAGTTCCCGATCCGCGCCGGTGACCGCACCGTGCACCTGGGCGACATCGCCGAGGTCAAGCGTGGCTTCGCCGATCCGGCGTCGCCGAAGATGCGCTTCATGGGTGAAGAGGCCATCGGCCTGGCAGTGGCGATGAAGGATGGCGGTGACATCCTCAAGCTCGGCGCCAATCTCGATGCCGAGTTCGAGCGCCTGCAGAAGACCCTGCCGGCGGGCATGCAGCTGCGCAAGGTGTCCGACCAGCCGCAGTCGGTGGAAGAGTCGGTCGGCGAGTTCGTGCAGGTGCTGACCGAAGCGGTGGTGATCGTGCTGCTGGTCAGTTTCTTCTCGCTGGGCCTGCGCACCGGCCTGGTGGTGGGCGTGACCATTCCACTGGTGCTGGCGATGACCTTCTTCGTCATGCACTACTTCGACATCGGCCTGCACAAGATTTCGCTGGGTGCACTGGTGCTGGCGCTGGGCCTGCTGGTGGACGATGCGATCATCGCGGTGGAGATGATGGCCACCAAGATGGAGCAGGGTTACGACCGCCTGCGCGCGGCCAGTTTCGCCTGGGAATCCACCGCGTTCCCGATGCTGACCGGCACGCTGATCACGGCGGCCGGCTTCCTGCCCATCGCTACGGCGGCCTCGAGCACCGGTGAGTACACGCGTTCGCTGTTCCAGGTGGTGACCATCGCGCTGGTGGTGTCGTGGATCGCGGCGGTGCTGTTCATCCCGTACCTGGGCGACAAGATGCTGCCGGACCTGTTCAATCCGCAGCCGCCGAAGCCGGGCAGCGTGTCCGCGCGCTGGCACGCCAAGCGCCAGCAGTGGGCCGATCGTTATCCGGCGCTGGCCAACCTGATCGCGCCGCCGCAGCACGGGCACGACCACGATCCGTACCAGCGCCCGTTCTACCGCAGCTTCCGTCGCTTCCTCGATGGCTGCCTGCGCCACCGCTGGTGGGTGATTGCCGCGACCATTGCCCTGTTCGTGTTCTCGCTGATGATGTTCCGCTTCGTGCCGCAGCAGTTCTTCCCGGATTCGACCCGGCCGGAACTGATGGTGGACATCGAGCTGGCCGAGGGCGCATCGCTGCGCTCGACCCAGGCCCAGGCCGAGAAGCTGGAGAAGCTGCTGTCCAGCCGCGAGGGCATCGCCAACTACGTGTCCTACGTGGGCACCGGTTCGCCGCGCTTCTACCTGCCGCTGGACCAGCAGCTGCCGGCCACCAACTTCGCCCAGTTCGTGGTACTGGCCAAGGACATCAAGGCGCGCGAAAGCACCCGTGACTGGCTGCTGCACGAGGTGATTCCGAAGTTCCCGGACGTGCAGATGCGCGTGACCCGCCTGGAGAACGGCCCGCCGGTCGGCTATCCGGTGCAGATGCGCATTTCCGGCGAGCACATCGAGAAGGTGCAGGCGATCGCGCGCCAGGTCGAAGCCAAGGTGCGTGAGAACCCACACGTGATGAACGTCAACCTGGACTGGAGCGAACCGAGCAAGGTGGTGCGGCTGGTGATCGACCAGGAGCGTGCGCGGGCGCTGGGCGTGAGCAGTGCCCAGGTCAGCCAGTTCCTGTCCAGTTCGCTGGCCGGGCAGTCGGTGAGCGTGTACCGCGAGGGCAACCGCCAGATCGAGATGCTGCTGCGTGGCCCGGCCGATGAGCGCAACCAGCTGGAGCTGCTGTCCAGCCTGTCGATGCCGACCGCCAACGGCGGCAGCATCACGCTGTCGCAGGTGGCGACGATGGAGTACGGCTTCGAGGACGGCATCATCTGGCACCGCAACCGCCTGCCGACGGTGACCGTGCGTGCCGACATCAGCGATGGCATGCAGCCCCTGGACGTGGTGCATCAGATCCTGCCGACGCTGGATGGCATCCGTGCCGAGCTGCCGAACGGTTACCTGCTGGAAACCGGCGGTACCGTGGAGGATTCGGCACGTGGCCAGAACTCGATCAAGGCCGGCATGCCGCTGTTCCTGGTGGTGGTGGCCACGCTGCTGATGCTGCAGCTGCGCAGCTTCTCGCGTGCGGCGATGGTGCTGGTGACCGCGCCGCTGGGCATCATCGGCGCGACGTTGTTCCTGCTGCTGTTCCGCGCGCCGTTCGGCTTCGTGGCACTGCTGGGCACGATCGCGCTGGCCGGCATGATCATGCGCAACTCGGTGATCCTGATCGACCAGATCCAGCAGGACATCGATGCCGGGCATGACCGCTGGCATTCGATCATCGACGCGACGGTGCGCCGCTTCCGCCCGATCGTACTGACCGCGCTGGCGGCCGTGCTGGCGATGATTCCGCTGTCGCGCAGCGCGTTCTACGGCTCGATGGCGATCTCGATCATGGGCGGCCTGATCGTCGGCACGGTGCTGACGCTGGTGTTCCTGCCGGCGTTGTACGCGGCATGGTTCCGGGTGAAGCCGGACGAATCCGGGGCGTAATGCCCCGGGTTCTGCGGCCGGGGTCGGATCCCTTTCCCGCTGGGAATGGGCTCTGACCCCATCCACCTTGTGCACATCCACGCATGGCGTGGATCTACTGTAGCTGCAGGCCGCTCCGTAGCACCGGCAGCAGCCATTCGATGAACACCTGCACGCGTTGCGCGCGGTGCTGCCGGTGCGGCTGCAGCAGGGTCACCGGTAACGGCTGCGCCACATGCTGCGGCATCACTTCCACCAGCGCACCGGATTGCAGTTCGGCCTGCACGTCGTAGCGCGGAATCTGCAGCAGCCCCAGCCCCGCCACGCAGCACGCGATCGACGCTTCTGCACTGTTGACCCGCACCCAGCCGGGCATCGGCAATGTGCGTAGCTGCGTACCCTCCTGCCACTCCCACGGTTCCACCCGCGCCGTGGTCGGCGACGCGTAGTTCACCGCCCGGTGCTGCTGCAGGTCGGCAGGTTGCTGCGGCACACCGTACTCGCGCAGGTAGGCTGGCGCGGCAACGTTGACGAAGTCGAGCTGGCCCAGCGTGCGCGCGACCAGGCTGGAATCGCCCAGCTGCCCGACCCGCAGCACGGCATCGCAGCCGTCTTCGATCAGGTTCACCGCGCGGTCGGTCATGCCCAGGTCGACTTCCACCTGCGGATGGCGCGCGAAGAAGTCGGGCAGCGCCGGGGCGATGATGCGGCGGCCGATGCGACTGGGCACGTCGATCTTCAGCAGACCCACCGGCTGCGCATCGTCCTGCCGGAACAGCGATTCGGCGTCTTCAACCTCGGCGATCAGGCGCAGGCAGCGGGCATGGAACACGTCGCCGTCGTGGGTGGTCGACACCCTGCGGGTCGAACGCTGCAGCAGGCGGGTACCGAGCCGCTGCTCCAGCTCCGCAATGGCTGCCGAGACGGTGGAGCGGGGCAGGCCGAGCTGGTCGGCGGCGCGGGTGAAGCTGGCGCACTCCACCACCCGGGTGAAGATGCGGAAGCGATCGATCCGATCCATTGTTCGCTGGCTCTGGAAGGTTAAGTCAATGCGGCGGGCTTTATCCGCATTTTCTGCACGATATCGTCGTCAGGACAGGGTTGCCACCCCGGGCAGCCCACTTCCGAGACCGAGGCCATGACCGACCATTCCCTCAAGGGCAAGACCGTGCTGATCGCCGGTGGCGCCAAGAACCTGGGCGGACTGATCGCCCGCGACTTCGCCAGCCAGGGCGCCAAAGCCATCGTCATCCACTACAACAGCGCCGCCACCCAGGCCGATGCAGAGGCGACCGTCGCCGCCGTGCAGGCCGCTGGCAGCAAGGCGGTTGCCCTGCAGGGCGACCTGACGTCGGCGGCAGCGATGGAGCGCTTGTTCGCCGATGCCGTGGCCGCAGTCGGCCGTCCCGACATCGCCATCAATACGGTCGGCAAGGTGCTGAAGAAGCCGCTGCTGGAGATCAGCGAAGCCGAGTACGACGAGATGAGCGCGGTCAACGCCAAGGCCGCGTTCTTCTTCCTCAAGGAGGCGGGACGTCACGTCAACGACGGCGGCCGGATCTGCACCCTGGTCACCTCGCTGCTGGGTGCGTTCACGCCGTTCTACTCCAGCTACGCCGGCACCAAGGCGCCGGTCGAGCATTTCACCCGTGCGGCGTCGAAGGAGTTCGGTGAGCGCGGCATCTCGGTCACGGCGATCGGCCCCGGTCCAATGGACACGCCGTTCTTCTATCCGGCCGAGAGTGCCGATGCGCAGGCGTACCACAAGACCGCGGCCGCGCTCTCGGCGTTCACCCGTACCGGACTGACCGACATCGCCGACATCGTGCCGTGGATCCGCTTCCTGGTCACCGATGGCTGGTGGATGACCGGGCAGACCATCCTGGTCAATGGTGGGTACACCACCAAGTAAAGCAGCCACGCATGGCGTGGCTCTACAGTAGAGCCACCCCATGGGTGGCTGCCCGCACTGTGCGAAGGGAGAGGCGCCACGCGTGGCGTGGCGCTATCGGATCAGTTGAGTTTGGCCAGCACCGCGTCGGTGGCGGCTGCCGTGCTCACCGCCTGGCCCTTGGCGGCCAGATCGGCGGTGAACACGCCGTCATCCAGCACGGCATGCACGGCGGCTTCCACCGCAGCGGCTTCCGTTTCCAACCCCAGCGAATGGCGCAGCAGCATCGCGGCGCTGAAGATCGTCGCGTACGGATTGGCGATGCCCTTGCCAGCGATGTCCGGGGCCGAACCATGGATGGGCTCGTAGATGCCGACTGCACCGGGTTCGCCCAGCGAGGCCGACGGCAGCAGGCCGAGCGAGCCGGCCAGCATCGAGGCCTCATCGGTGAGGATGTCGCCGAACATGTTCTCGGTCACGATCACGTCGTACTCGCGCGGCTTGGCCAGCAGGTGCATGGCCATGGAATCGACCAGCTGGTGCTCCAGTGCAACGTCCGGGAATTCCTCGCGGCCGATGCGCGCGGCCACGTCACGCCACAGGCGCGAGGTCTCCAGAACGTTGGCCTTGTCCACCGAGGTGACCTTGCCGCGGCGCTGCCGGGCCAGGCGGAAGGCACTGCGCAGCACGCGTTCGATCTCGGCCACGGTATAGCGGCACAGGTCGCTGGCGCTGTCGGCGTCGCGGGTCTTGTCGCCGAAGTAGATGCCGCCGGTCAGCTCGCGTACCACCACGAAGTCCACGCCCTGCAGCAGCTCGGCCTTGATCGGCGAGGCGTGCAGTGCGGCTTCGTGGGTACGCACCGGGCGCAGGTTGGCATACAGGCCCAGCGCCTTGCGGATCGCCAGCAGGCCCTGTTCCGGGCGCACCTTGGCATTGGGATCGGACCACTTCGGGCCGCCGACCGCGCCCAGCAGCACCGCGTTGGCGGCCTGGCAGGCAGTCAACGTCGAGGCCGGCAGCGGCTCGCCGTGGCGGTCGATGGCGATGCCACCGATGTCGTGCTCGCTGAAGGTGAAGGTGTGGTTGAAGCGCGTGGCGACAGACTTCAGGACGGCGACTGCCGCGGCGGCCACTTCCGGGCCGATGCCATCACCGGGCAGGACAACAATTTCAGCGTGCATGCTCACTCTCGTAGCGTTCGATTTCAGGGACACGGCCCAACAGATACCCCAACTGGTCGACGCCTTCCAGCAGGCAGGTCTGCGAGAAGCCATCCAGCGGGAAGGAATAGACGCGCCCATCGGGCGTGCGCAGCTCACGCGCGGCCACGTCGATGGTCAGCTCGTCGTCCGGGCGCTGCATCAGCGCCTGCACGTCGGCTTCGTCCAGCACGATTGGCAGCAGTCCGTTCTTCAGCGAGTTGCCGCGGAAGATGTCGGCGATCTCGCTGCTGACGATGGCGCGCAGGCCCAGATCGGTCAATGCCCACGGTGCATGCTCGCGCGAAGAACCGCAGCCGAAGTTGCGGCCCGCCAGCAGGATGCTGCGGCCGGCGTTGTGCGGCTGGTTGAAGGCGAAGTCGGCCACCGGCGAACCGTCGGCCTGCCAGCGCCAGTCATTGAACGCGTTGCGGCCCAGGCCGGCGCGTTCGGTGGTGGACAGGAACCGCGCCGGAATGATCTGGTCGGTGTCGATGTTGGTCTGGCGCAGCACCACGCTGGCCGAGGTCAGGGTACGGAAACCGGCCATCACGCCACCTCCTGTGCGAACAGTTCGCGGGTATCGGCGACGTGCCCGTTCACCGCGGCCCACGCCGCGCTCATCGGCGAGGCCAGCAGCGTGCGCGAACCAGGGCCCTGGCGGCCTTCGAAATTGCGGTTGCTGGTGCTCACGGCCAGCTGCCCGGGTGCGACCAGATCGCCGTTCATGGCGATGCACATCGAGCAGCCCGGCTCGCGCCACTCGGCACCGGCCGCGCGCACGATCTCGTGGATGCCTTCGGCCTCGGCTTCGCGCTTGACGATCTCCGAGCCCGGCACCACCAGCATGCGCACCCGGTCAGCGACGCGACGACCGCGCAGTACCTGCGCCACTTCGCGCATGTCGCTCAGCCGACCGTTGGTGCACGAACCGACGAACACCACGTCCACCGGCGTTCCGGCCAGCGCCTTGCCGGCCTGGAAATGCATGTAGTCCAGGCCCTTCTGTGCGGCGGCATCGTTGGCGGCGGGGATCGGTGCATCCACCGCGATGGCGGTGCCCGGATGGGTGCCCCAGGTCAGGGTCGGGCGGATGTCGGCGGCGTCGATGTGCACTTCGCTGTCAAAGCGCGCGCCGTCATCGCTGCGCAGCTGCTGCCAGCGCGCCACGGCGGCGTCGAAATCGGCGCCCTTCGGCCCGCGCGGCGTAGCGGCGACGAAGTCGAAGGTGACCTGGTCCGGCGCCACCATGCCGGCACGCGCACCCGCCTCGATCGACATGTTGCACAGGGTCATGCGCTGTTCCATGTCCATCGCTTCGATGGTGCTGCCACGGAACTCGATGACGTGGCCGGTGCCGCCGTTGACGCCGATCACGCCGATGATGTGCAGGACCACGTCCTTGGCGCCGACGCCGGGCGCCAGCGGGCCATCGACGGTGATCGCGAAGGTCTTCGCCTTGCGCTGCAGCAGGCACTGCGTGGCCAGCACGTGGCCGACTTCACTGGTGCCGATGCCGAAGGCCAGTGAACCGAACGCACCGTGGGTGGAGGTGTGGCTGTCGCCGCAGACGATGGTCATGCCGGGCTGGGTGAAGCCTTGTTCCGGCGCGATCACGTGGACGATGCCGCGGTTGTCCGAGGCCATGTCGAACAGTTCGATGCCGTGTTCGGCGCAGTTGCGTGCCAGGGTGGCGACCTGCGCTTCGGACGCAGCGCTGGCGTAGGGAAACGTGCCGTCGGCGGCAGGCGGCAGGGTTGGCGTGGAGTGGTCCATCGTCGCCTTGGTGCGGTCCGGCCGGCGCGGCGACAGGCCGCGCTCGCGCAGTTCGGTGAACGCCTGCGGCGAGGTCACCTCGTGGATCAGGTGCAGGTCGATGTACAGCACGGCGGGGGCGCTGTCGGTTTCGGGAACCACCACGTGGGCGTCCCACAGTTTGTCGTACAGGGTGCGGGGTGCGGAAGTCATGCGTATGCCTGGCAGAAGTACGAAATAGCGAACATCAGTAAAGGAAACGGAACGGTCAAGTCAGCGACGGCGGGCGAGCACGCGCAGGCGCACGTAGTCGGCCAGCGGCTGGCCGGCGGCATTGCGCGGCAGCTCGGCCAGCAACGCGGTGGCGGCCTCGCGCACGGTAGCGCGGGCCTCGGCCGGCAGGTCGTCCAGCAGTGGTGCGGCGAAGACCCGCAGCCAGCCGGCCACGCCGGTCGGCAGTGCGGTCGGGCGCGGCGTGCACTCGATCAGTTGCACCTGGAAGCCATGCTGGCGCAGGCGGTCGGCGTAGGCATCGGCCGTCGGGAAATACCACTGGAAGGTGCTGGCGCCATGGCCGTGGGCCACGCGCGCGGCCTGTACCGCCGCGATGATCGTGGCCACGTTGCCGTGGCCACCGAATTCGGCGACAAAGCGGCCGCCGGGGCGCAGGGCGCGGCGCACGCCTTCCAGCACGCGGTCCGGAGTCGTCATCCAATGCAGTGCGGCATTGCTGAACACTGCATCGAACTCGCTGTCGAACGACAGCGCGTGGCCGTCCATCACCTGCGCGTCGACACCGCGTGCGCGGGCGGCGACCACCAGTTCCGGCGAAGCATCCACGCCGTGGATGCGTGCGCCGCTCAGCGCCAGCTCGGTACTGAGTACGCCATCGCCACAGCCCAGGTCGAGGATGCGCTCACCGGCGCGCGGGTCGAGCAGGCGCGATACCGCGCCGCCGAGCAGCGGGACGAAGCCGGCGTCGATCGCATAGTCCTGGGCGTTCCACTGCTGGCCAGCGGCGCTGGTCGGGGTGGGGGTGTCGAAGGCGCTCATCTCGGGTTCCTCAGGCGGTGGCGGGGGTGGGAACGTCGGTGCTGCTGTGGGCGGCGGCCTGGCGCTGGCGCAGCAGGCGGTTGGCAACATCCAGCCAGGCCAGCGCGGACGCTTCGATGATGTCCTTGCTGGTGCCGGTGCCGTCGTACTCCACGCCCTCGTGGCGCACGCTCAGGTTGGCTTCGCCGCGTGCATCGGCGCCGATGCCGACGCTGTGCACGTGGTAGCTGTCCAGCATCAGCTGCACGCCGGTGGCGGCCGACAGTGCGCCGAACAGCGCATCGACCGGGCCGTCGCCCTGCGCGGTCTCGGCCACGCGGTTGCCATCCGGATCGGACAGTTCGACCAGTGCGTTGGCGCGGCTGCCGACATCGCTGATGGTCATCGAGGCCAGGCGGTAGCCCTGTGCGTTGGAACCGCCCTGCATCAGCGTCTGCAGATCGGCATCGGTGACCACGCGCTGCTGTTCGCACAGGCCCTTGAACTGCTCGAACACCAGCTTCAGTTCGTCTTCGTCCAGCCAGAAGCCCAGCGCACGCAGGCGCGCTTCAACGGCGGCACGGCCACTGTGGCGGCCCAGCACCATCTGCGAATCCTCCCAGCCCACGTCTTCCGGGCGCATGATTTCGTAGGTACCGCGATGGCGCAGCATGCCGTGCTGGTGGATGCCCGATTCGTGGGCGAACGCATTGGCGCCGACGATGGCCTTGTTGCGCTGTACCGGCATGCCGACCAGGCGCTGCAGCAACTGCGAGGTGCCGACGATGCGCGGGGTGTTGATCGAACTGTCCTGCTCGTAGAAGGCCTGGCGCACCTTCAGCACCATCGCGATCTCTTCCAGCGAACAGTTGCCGGCGCGTTCGCCGATGCCGTTGATGGTGCACTCGACCTGGCGCGCGCCGCCTTCGATGGCGGCCAGCGAGTTGGCCACGGCCAGGCCCAGGTCGTTGTGGCAGTGCGCGCTGAAGATCACGTTGGCCGCGTTCGGCACGTCGGCGACGCCGGCGATGACCTGCTGGAACATCGCGCGGATCTCTTCGGGCGTGGTGAAGCCGACGGTGTCGGGCAGGTTGATGGTGGTGGCACCGGCGGCGATCGCCACGCGCGCGACTTCGATCAGGTAATCCAGCTCGGTACGGGTGGCATCCTCGGCCGAGAACTCGACATCGTCGATGTAGGAGCGGGCCAGCGATACATGCTTGCGTACCGACTCCAGTACCTGTTCGCGGGTCATGCGCAGCTTGTGCTCGCGGTGCAGCGGGCTGGTCGACAGGAACACGTGCAGGCGCGGGTTGGCCGCGGCTTCCAGTGCGCGTGCCGAGGTTTCGATATCGGCCTGCAGGCAGCGCGACAGCACCGCCAGGCTCAGGCTCGGGCGGCGCAGTTCGCGGCCGATCAGTGCCATCGCTTCGCGGTCGGACTGCGAGCTGGCCGGGAAGCCGGTCTCGATGATGTCCACGCCCAGTTCGTCCAGCGCACGCGCCATCACCAGCTTCTGCGGCGGGCTCATGCTGCAGCCGGGGGACTGCTCGCCGTCACGCAGGGTGGTGTCGAAGATGCGGATGCGCGGGGTGGTAATTCGTTCGATGGTGGTCACAGGGAAATCTCCTCGACAGCGGGCGTTGCGGCTTGCAGGTGGGAAGGGGAAGGCATGGGGGAGGGCGGCGCGCTGGCCTTGGCGGGCGAGCGGGGTGTTTCGCTGCGCCGTCGCCGTGGCTTGCGCGGCGGGCGCGGTCGGATGTCGGTTAGCAGGCCGGCCAGCACACCGGCATCGATGTTCCCGCCGGAGACCACCGCGCACTTGCGGCGGCCCGCGACGCGGCGGCCAGCGGCCAGCGCCAGCGCGCCGGCACCCTCGGCAATGATGTGTTCTTCCAGTGCCAGCCGGACCAGGGTTTCGCGCAGTTCGGCTTCGCGCACGATCACCACATCGTCCAGCAGCGAGGTGCATAGGCGACGGGTCAGGAAGCCGGGGATCTTCACCCGCACGCCGTCGGCCAGCGAGGCGACGGGTGCGATCTCGCGCACGTCGCCGCGGATCGCGCGTGCCATCGAATCAACGCCTTCCACCTGCGCGCCGACCACGCGCACGCCCTGTGATTTCAGCGCCAGGGCCACGCCGGAAGCCAGGCCACCGCCACCGATCGGCACGATCACCACGTCCGGGGCATGCGCGGCCAGCTCGATGCCGACCGTGCCCTGGCCGGCGATCACGTCGGCATCGTCGAACGCGGACAGGAAGCGGTAGCCGTGGCGTTGTGCCAGTTCGACCGCGAAGGCGTAGGCTTCGTCATAGCTGTTGCCGTGCTGGCGCACGGTCGCGCCCCAGTGGGCGACGCCGGCGATCTTGGTGGCGGGTGCACCATGCGGCATCACAGTGATGGCCGGCACATCCAGGCGATAGGCGGCCCAGGCCACGCCCTGGGCGTGGTTGCCGGCCGAGGCGCAGATCACCGGCCGGGTGTCGCCGCGTTCGCGGCCGGCCAGCAGTGCATTCAATGCGCCGCGCACCTTGTAGGAACCGGTGCGCTGCAGGTTCTCCAGCTTCAGCCAGGTACCGAAGCGTTCGGCGTGGTGCAGCGGGGTGGGCGGCAGGAAGCGGCGCAGGCGGGCCTGCGCTGCCAGGACGTCGGCGACGCTTACGTCGCCGACATCGCTTTCCTGGCTGGTGTCAGCGGCCGGCATGGGCCACCGGCGCGGTGCGGAAGACCGCCGCATGCGGGCACGGGCGGCGAAGAAGACGCCTCCGTACCGGCACCGTGGTCGCTACGGTACGGGTGTTCATGGCGATACTCCTTCCACGGCGGTGACCTGCACGGACACGCAGTCGTAGATCTTCTCGATCTGCCGGCACAGCGTTTCCGCCGGGCGCTGGCCATCGACGACCAGCTGCAGGTGCCAGCGGCCATCGTCGGCGGCCACCGGTGCGCCGCTGATCGCACGCGGCGCAAAGCCACGGCGTTCTGCCATGCCGATCACGCGCAGCAGCGCGCCCTCGGCCGGGTGCAGCACCAGGTCAAGCCGGTATTGCATTGGGGGTCTCCTGGCGGGCATGGGCGGGGTTGCTTTCCAGCATCGTGCTGTTGGCGGTGTTCGGCGGCACCAGCGGCCACACGTTGGCGCGTGCATCGATGGCCACGTGCAGCAGCGCCGGGCCGGGCTCGGCCAGCAGCGCGGCCAGGCCGCCTTCCACGTCGTCGCGGTTGTCGATGCGGGTGGCGGCAATGCCGAACACCTGCGCCAGGGCTACGAAGTCCGGGTTGTCGGACAGGTCGATCTCGCTGTAACGCTCGGCGAAGAACAGTTCCTGCCACTGCCGCACCATGCCCAGCGAACTGTTGTCCAGCAGCACGATCTTCACCGGCAGGCGGCAGCGGGCGATGGTCGCCAGCTCCTGCACGTTCATCATGAAGCTGCCGTCGCCGGACACCAGTACCACGGTGCGCTCCGGGCAGGCGAACTGCGCACCCATCGCCGCTGGCAGGCCGAAGCCCATCGTGCCCAGTGCGCCACTGGTCAGGTGGTTGCGGGGGTGGTTGAAGCGGCAGTGCTGGGCCACCCACATCTGGTGCTGGCCGACATCGCAGGCGATCACCGCATCGGCCGGGGCCAGCTCGCTCAGGCGCTTCAGCAGCGCCGGGGCGTAGATGTGCTGGCCCGGTGCGTCGTAGCGGGCAGCGAAGCGGTCGCGGTGCTGCGCACAGCGCTTGCGCCAGGCGTCCTGGTGGGCCCTGGGGGAGGGGAAGGCCGCACGCAGGGCACGGATGGCGTGACCGACGTTGCCAGGCACGGCGACGTCGGCAGTGCGCAGCTTGGAGATCTCGTAGGCGTCCGCATCGATGTGGACGACGCGGGCGAATGGCGCGAACTCGGCCAGCTTGCCGGTCGCGCGGTCATCGAAACGCGCACCCAGCACCAGCAGCAGGTCGCTTTCCTGCACCGCCATGTTGGCGGCGCGGGTGCCGTGCATGCCCAGCATGCCCAGCGACTGCGGATGGTGGGCCGGCAGTGCACCCAGGCCGCGCAGGGTCATTACGGTGGGGATGGCACTGGCCTCGACGAAGTCGCGCAGGTCCTGCACGGCATCACCCAGGGCGATGCCGCCACCTGCGTAGACCACCGGCTTCTCGGCCGCCGCCAGCGCGGCGATGGCCTCGGCGATGGCGGCCTCGGCCGGCGCCGGCGGCGGTTCGACGCTGCTGGGCACATGCGCCGGCAGATGGCTGGCATCGGCCAGCTGCACATCCTTGGGCAGGTCGATCAGCACCGGGCCTGGGCGACCCTCACGGGCAATGCGGAACGCATCGGCCACCACGCGCGGCAGGTCATCGACGCTGCGCACCAGCCAGCTGTGCTTGACGATCGGCATCGTCAGGCCGAACACATCCAGTTCCTGGAAGGCGTCGGTGCCCAGCAGCGGCGTGCCGACCTGGCCCGTGATGCAGACCATCGGTACCGAATCCAGCATCGCATCGGCAATACCGGTGACCAGGTTCGAGGCGCCCGGGCCGGAGGTGGCCACGCAGACGCCCACCTGGTTGCTGGCGCGGGCGAAGCCGTTGGCGGCCAGCGCCGCGCCCTGCTCATGGCGTACCAGGATGTGCTTCAGCGACGAATCCACCAGCGCGTCGTAGAACGGCATGATGGTGCCACCGGGATAGCCGAACAGCGTGCGGACGCCTTCGGCCTCCAGCGCCTGGGTCAGCCAGCGCGCGCCGTTGGGCGGCGCGCTGCGATGTGTCGAAGAGTTCATGGGGGAACCTTGCAAAGCGGGTGGGGGAGGGCCGCGTGCTTACGCAGCCTGTCCTTGCAACCAGACCATCTTGGCGCGCAGTTCCTTGCCCACCTTCTCGATCGGGTGCTCCAGGTCGGCCTGCTTGAACCTGTTGTAGTTCGGCAGGCCCGCTTCGTACTCGGCCACCCAGTTCTTGGTGAAGGTGCCGTCCTGGATGTCCTTCAGCACCTCCTTCATGCGTTCCTTGGTGCCGGCATCGATCACGCGCGGGCCGCTGACGTAGTCGCCGTACTGCGCGGTCTCGGAGATGAACTCCAACATGCGCGAGATACCGCCTTCATAGAACAGGTCCACGATCAGCTTCAGTTCGTGCAGCACTTCGTAATAGGCGATCTCCGGCTGGTAGCCGGCTTCGACCAGGGTCTCGAATCCGGCCTGCACCAGCGCCGAGGCACCGCCGCACAGCACCGCCTGCTCACCGAACAGATCGGTCTCGGTCTCTTCCTTGAAGGTGGTCTGGATCAGGTTGGCGCGCGCACCGCCGAGGCCGGCCGCATAGGCCTGCGCATGCTGCGCGGCCTTGCCGCTGATGTCCTGGTAGACCGCCCAGATGCACGGCACGCCACGGCCGATCTCGTACTCACGGCGCACCAGCGCGCCGGGGCCCTTCGGCGCGACCAGCACCACGTCCAGGTCGGCACGCGGCTCGATCATCCCGTAATGCACGTTCAGGCCATGCGCGAACAGCAGGCACGCCCCCTGTTTCATGTTCGGCGCCAGCACGTCGTTGTAGAGCTTCTTCTGCACCATGTCCGGGGTCAGCACGGCAACCAGGTCGGCGTCCTTCACGGCCTCGGCGGGCGCGATCACGGTGAAGCCATCGGCCTGCGCCTTGGCTTCGGTCGGGCCGCCCGGACGCAGGCCTACCACCACGTCGAAGCCGGATTCGCGCAGGTTCAGTGCGTGGGCGCGGCCCTGGCTGCCGTAGCCGATGACGGCGATCTTGGTCTGGGGCAGGTCGTTGGTGCTCATGGGGGAGGTTCCTTGCGGTGGGAAGAAAAAAGAACGGCCGGTCGTCGAGGTGACGTGCCGGCCGGTCAGGGGAAAGCGGTGGAGGAGGCGCCGCGCATCGCACAGGCGCAGCCACCACGAGGCGTGGTGGTGCAGGTCCGGGTTGTGCGATGAGCGTTGGTCATGGTGGTTGCGTCTGAAACCAGGTTCTGAAATGAAAAAACCCGCACCGGGGCGGGTGCGGGTTTTTGAAGAGTTCCGGTGTGTGTGTTGCTTACACGCTGGCTCGTCCCGCACCTGTTGGTTGGGTAATAAGTACGAGCACAAGAATCGAACGCAGCGAGGCGGCGCCGGTGTCGGCGGCTTCGATGTGGGTTCGCGGTGGCGTGTTGTGATGCAACATGTGATCGAGAGAAACACAGCCATTTCGGCGGTGTCAACCCTCGCGACGGATTTTCTATCGGTTTCCGCTGCATCCAGCGCAATCGCTTGCGGCACAAGGATGGTTGCTGCTGAAAGTGTTTCGGTGAACCCGAATTCACTCCTTTCGGGGCGGTTTTTGCGCGGAATCCGGTGGATTTTTCCGCCCAAGGATCAGCGTCCATGACGTCTGTCCGATACCGCGTGAAGGCCGCACCGGCG
The DNA here is from genome assembly GCF_030913325.1 of Stenotrophomonas sp. a6. Lineage (NCBI taxonomy): Bacteria > Pseudomonadati > Pseudomonadota > Gammaproteobacteria > Lysobacterales > Lysobacteraceae > Stenotrophomonas > Stenotrophomonas sp. a6. The sequence continues at coordinate 3,657,023 of NZ_CP133161.1, read as the reverse complement.
AAGATCGGGGAACCACCCGTCCATCGGAACCCGACCGTGTCCCGACGCCTTGCCCGTTCCCTGCTCGCCGCCGCCGTACTGGCTGCCGTACCCGCGCTGTCCTTCGGCGCCGACCGCATCACCGGCCACACCTTCGCCACCCGTTCGGAGGTGATCGCCCCGCATGCGATGGCCGCGACCTCGCAACCACTGGCCACCCAGATCGCGCTGGACGTGATGAAGGGCGGCGGTTCGGCAGTGGACGCGGCGATTGCCGCCAACGCCGCGCTCGGCCTGATGGAGCCGACCGGCAACGGCATCGGCGGCGACCTTTTCGCCATCGTGTGGGACCCGAAGACCCAGAAGCTCTACGGCTACAACGGCTCGGGCCGCTCGCCGAAGTCGCTCACCCTGGGCGAGTTCCAGCGCCGTGGCCTGAAGGACATCCCGGCCACCGGTCCACTGCCGGTGTCGGTGCCGGGTGCCGTCGACGGCTGGTTCGCGCTGCACGACCGCTTCGGTCGCAAGCCGATGGCCGACAACCTGGCGCCGGCCATCCGCTACGCCCGCGAGGGTCACCCGGTGGCCGAGGTGATCGCCTACTACTGGGACCGCTCGGTGCCCAAGTTGTCGCAGTACCCGGGCTTCAAGGAGCAGTTCACGATCAACGGCCACGCCCCGCGCAAGGGCGAGATGTGGAAGAACCCGAACCTGGCCAGCACCCTGCAGAAGATCGCCGACGGTGGCCGCGACGCCTTCTACAAGGGCGAGATCGCCCACACCATCGGCGACTACTTCAAGGCCAACGGTGGTTACCTGAGCTACCAGGACATGGCTGACCATCATGGCGAGTGGGTCGAACCGGTCAGCAGCAACTACCGCGGCTACGACGTCTGGGAACTGCCGCCGAACAGCCAGGGCATCGCCGCGCTGCAGATCCTCAATGTGCTGGAAGGCTACGACTTCTCGAAGATCCCGTTCGGTTCACCGGAACACGTGCACCTGTTTGTCGAAGCGAAGAAGCTGGCCTTTGCCGACCGTGCGCGTTTCTACGCCGACATGGCGTTCCAGCCGGCACCGGTGCAGAAGCTCATCTCCAAGGAGTACGCCGCGCAGCGTCGTGCGCTGATCTCGATGGACAAGGCGTTGAAGGAAGTGCAGCCGGGCACGCCGAAGCAGCTGGAGGAGGGCGACACGATCTACATGACCGTGGCCGACGCCGACGGCATGATGGTTTCGCTGATCCAGTCCAACTACCGTGGCATGGGCAGCGGCATGGCACCGCCCGGTCTGGGTTTCATCCTGCAGGACCGTGGCGAGATGTTCGTGCTGCAGAAGAACCATCCCAACGGCTACGCGCCGGGCAAGCGTCCATTCCAGACCATCATTCCGGGGTTCATCACCAAGGGCGGCAAGCCGTATGCCAGCTTCGGCGTGATGGGCGGCGCGATGCAGCCGCAGGGCCATGCGCAGATCGTGATGAACCTGGTGGATTTCGGGATGAACCTGCAGGAAGCCGGTGATGCGCCGCGCATCCAGCACGAAGGCTCGACTGAACCGACGGGTCAGGCCACGGCGATGACCGATGGCGGCGAAGTGAATCTGGAAACCGGCTTCCCGTACGAGACGGTGCGTGCGCTGATGCGCAAGGGGCATCGCATCGTGTTCGCCGATGGGCCTTATGGCGGGTACCAGGCGATCATGCGCGATCCCGAGAGCGGGGTTTATTACGGAGCTTCGGAGAGTCGCAAGGATGGGCAGGCGGCGGGGTACTGAGTTTCCCGGCCAACGGGCTGAGCCCCCTCTGCGGTGGGTTCAGAAGCGGAATAGCTTGTTGGGCCGGGTGGATAGGCTGTTCGGGGGACGCCGCAAGTACGTCCTTGTAGGCTTGGCAGCCGCATCCATGCGGCTGACACCCCCGCCCAGCCCACCCACCCGGCCTCTGACAGTTTTCTGCGGCCGCCACCGCAGGAAGAAAAAAGAAGATCAAAAGCAACAGCAACAGCAACAGCCGCGCGCTGTGGGTTGGGGTCGGATCCGTTTTCCGAAGGAAAACGGATCCGACCCCTTCTTGTTTTCCGATACACCTCATCCACGCCTAGCGTGGAAAACCCACCGTCACACGGAAACTGTCGGGGGTGGGGCGGCGTGGGCTGGCAGGACCGTTGGCGCCATGGATGGCGCCATCGAGCCCCCAGGGATGGGTTTACGGCGTGTCCTGCCAGCCCACACCGCCCCGCCCAACCAGCAGCAACCCAGAGCTGCTTTTGAGGTTGCTGTTGTCGTTGCTTGAGAAAAGCGGTGCAGCCGCAGGCTGCAAAACACCCTCAATCCTGATCGTGCGCGCGCGCTGCCTCGGCCTGCGTCTCCTTCTGTGCCGCCATCTCGCGTGCAATCCACGCATCGATCATGTGCCGCTGGCGCTGCGCCTGCCGCCGCTCCCGCGTGTACTCCTGGTCCAGCACCCGGTACAGCGACACCATCACCAGCACCATCAGCAGCGCGAATGGCAATGCCGCGATCGTGATCATGCCCTGCAGCGCGTCCAGGCCTCCGGCCAGCAGCAACGCCGCTGCGATCAGTGCCACCGCAATGCCCCAGGCCAGCTTGCGCTTCAACGGTGGGTCGCCAGCCTCGTCGGTGGACATGCTGGCCAGCACCAGGACCGCCGAATCGGCCGAGGTCACGAAGAAGATCATCAGCAGCACCAGCGCGATGCACGACAGCAACAACGGTAGCGGCATGCTGTCGAACAGTGTGAACAACACCGTCTCGTAGCCATTGCCAAGCGCCTGCACCAGATCGGCGTGGCCGAAGATCTGTGCCCACAACGCAGTGCCGCCGAACACCGCGAACCAGAAGAAGCCCAGCAGCGTCGGTGCGAGCACGACGCCGATCACGAACTCGCGCACGCTGCGGCCGCGCGAGATGCGCGCAATGAACGATCCCACGAACGGCGCCCACGAGATCCACCAGGCCCAGTAGAAGATCGTCCAGTCCGCCACCCAGGTGCTGCCGGAGAACGGTGACATGCGCAGGCTCATCGTCACCAACTGGTTGAGGTAGGAGCCCAGCGTGGTGGTGAACGTATCGAAGATGAAGCCGGTCGGCCCCAGCACCAGCAGGATGGCTGCCAGCAGGGCAGCCAACGCCAGGTTGAAGTTGGACAGCCACTTCACACCTCGCTCCACGCCACTGGCGGTGGAGGCCATGTACAGCACGAAGGCGACGGCAATGATGGTCATCTGCACGGCGACGGTAGCCTGCACGCTGAAGACGCGTTCGATACCGGCAGCAATCTGGATGGTGCCGAAGCCGAGCGTGGTGGCGACACCGATCGCGGTGGCAACTACGGCGGCGATGTTGACCACCCGACCGATCCAGCCGCGATGGTGGCGGCCGATGATCGGCTGCAGCATGTCGCTGACCAGGCCGCGTCCATTGCGGTTGAACTGGAACCAGGCCATCGCCAGGCCGATCAGTGCGTAGATCGCCCACGGGTGCAGGCCCCAGTGGAAGAACGCATAGCGCATCGATGCGCGCGCCGCATCCAGGCTTTGCGGCGCCAGGCCTTCCGGCGGCTTGCTGAAATGCGAGATGGGCTCGGCCGCACCCCAGAACACCAGGCCGATGCCCATGCCGGCGGCGAACAGCATCGACATCCAGCTGGCACGCGAGAACTCGGGTTCGGCGTCCTCGCCGCCGATGCGCAGGTTGCCGAAGCGGCCGAACGCCAGGTACATCAGGAACACCAGCGCCAGGAACACCACCAGCAGGTACAGCCAGCCGACACTGCGGATGACTTCCGCCAGCATCGACTGGACCACGGTGTTGAAGGGGCCGGGGGCGATACCGGCGAGCAGCACCAGCAGCAGAACCAGTGCGATGGAAACGCGAAACACCATGAAGGAGCTTCTCCGATCAAGGGGGATTGAGGGGAGCGAGCAGAGCTTGCGGCGAAGGGCCGGCGGCATGCAGCACGGACCGGGCAGGGGCCGCGAAGGCGGCGGGGAACGCATCGATCTCAGCAACGCGATGGCGTGCACGTTACTGAACGCGACGTCATGGTTCCGTTAACGAATGGCGACCTGGTCCCGGAGGCGGGCGGTCTATGCTCTAATGCGCACCAAGAAGCGGGGGTACCGGGCCATGTGGCCACGGTTGAGACAGTCCCTTGGAACCTGATCCGGCTCATACCGGCGTAGGGAAGCTTTGCAATGCAGCCGTGCCCGGACTCCGCCCAAGGACCGTCCGTGCGCGGGTGCCGTGCGCCGCCGCTTCGTCCCTGACCTTCCTGGACGATGCCCGATGAACGCACAGCTCTCCGCCCTGCAGCAACAGGCCCAGCAACTCTCCGCATCCGTGACCCGGCCCATTCCCGGCTCGCGCAAGATCCACGTGCCCGGTTCACGCCCGGATCTGCAGGTGCCGATGCGCGAGATCGCGCTGACCCGTACGCCGACGCTGTTCGGCGGCGAAGAGAATGCGCCGGTGACCGTTTACGACACGTCGGGCCCGTACACCGACCCGGAGGTGCGCATCGATCTTTCCGCCGGTTTGCCGGCACTGCGTCGCGGCTGGGTGGAAGAGCGCGGTGATACCGAGCAGCTCGAAGGACTGAGTTCTTCGTTCGGTCGCGATCGCGAGCATGACCCGAAGCTTGACGCGGTGCGTTTCCCCGCGCGCAGCCTGCCACGCCGTGCACGTGCCGGTGCCAACGTCACCCAGATGCATTACGCGCGCCGCGGCATCATCACGCCGGAAATGGAATTCGTCGCCATCCGCGAGAACCAGCGCCTGGACGCGATCCGCGATGCCGGCCTGCTGCAGCAGCACCCGGGCGAGGCGTTCGGCGCGTCGATCCAGAAGATCATCACCCCGGAGTTCGTGCGCGACGAAATCGCCCGTGGCCGTGCGGTGCTGCCCAACAACATCAACCACCCGGAAAGCGAGCCGATGATCATCGGCCGCAATTTCCTGACCAAGATCAACGCCAACATCGGCAACAGTGCGGTGTCTTCCGGCATCGCCGAGGAAGTGGAGAAGCTGGTGTGGGCGATCCGCTGGGGCGGTGACACGGTGATGGACCTGTCCACCGGCAAGCACATCCACGAGACGCGCGAATGGATCATCCGCAACTCGCCGGTTGCGATCGGTACCGTGCCGATCTACCAGGCCCTGGAGAAGGTTGACGGCCGCGCCGAGGCACTGACCTGGGAGATCTTCCGCGACACCCTGATCGAGCAGGCCGAGCAGGGCGTGGACTACTTCACCATCCACGCTGGCGTGCTGCTGCGCTACGTGCCGCTTACCGCCAAGCGTGTTACCGGCATCGTCAGCCGCGGCGGCTCGATCATGGCCAAGTGGTGCCTGGCGCACCACAAGGAGAACTTCCTCTACACGCATTTCGAAGACATCTGCGAAATCATGAAGGCCTACGACGTGACCTTCTCGCTGGGCGACGGCCTGCGCCCGGGTTGCATCGCTGATGCCAACGACGCGGCGCAGTTCGGCGAACTGGAAACGCTGGGTGAACTGACGAAGATCGCCTGGAAACACGATGTGCAGACCATGATCGAAGGCCCCGGCCACGTGCCGATGCAGCTGATCAAGGAAAACATGGACAAGCAGCTGCGCGAATGCGGCGAAGCGCCGTTCTACACGCTGGGGCCGCTGACGACCGACATCGCGCCGGGCTACGACCACATCACCAGTGCGATCGGCGCGGCGATGATCGGCTGGTTTGGCACGGCCATGCTCTGCTACGTGACGCCGAAGGAGCACCTGGGCCTGCCCAACCGCCAGGACGTGCGCGACGGCATCATGGCTTACCGCATTGCCGCGCACGCGGCCGACCTGGCCAAGGGGCATCCGGGCGCACAGGTACGCGACAACGCGCTGAGCAAGGCGCGCTTCGAGTTCCGCTGGGAAGACCAGTTCCACCTGGGCCTGGATCCGGAAAAGGCCAAGGAATTCCACGACGAGACGTTGCCGAAGGACGCGCACAAGCTGGCCCACTTCTGCTCGATGTGCGGACCGCACTTCTGTTCGATGAAGATCACCCAGGACGTGCGCGACTACGCCGAGGCCGGCATGAAGGAGAAGTCGCAGGAGTTCCGTGCTGGCGGGGCCGAGGTCTACCGCCAGGGGTGACGGGTAACGGGTAGTGCCGGCCGCCGGCCGGCATTCCGTCGTGCACGGGACCGGGGAGAGTGCTGGCCAATGGCCGGCACTACCGTTCATCACGCCGCGCCCGGCTATCCTCCGCGCATCGCCCAGGGGAAAGGACGCCATGCCCGTTGCCACGACCACCCGCTGGCTGGCCATCGCCCGCCGCCATCCTTCGGCCTGGCTCCTGGCCGCCCAGTTGATCGCGGTGCTGTTGTATCCCGCCCTCGATGACACCGCCGCTGGCCGGGCGGCGCTGGGCATGGTCGGCATGGCGGTACTCGGCCTGGCGCTGTGGGTGGTCCAGCGCAGTCCGCTGGGCACGTGGCTGGCATTGCTGCTGGCCATTCCATCGGTGGTGTTCTCGCTGGCTGGCGCCCTGCTGGACCGCAGTGCGCTGCTGACCACCGCGCAGCTGCTGGAAAGCCTGCTGTACTTCTATACGGCCGGGGCATTGATCGCCTACATGCTGCAGGACCATCGAGTAACACGCGACGAACTGTTCGCGGCCGGGGCAACCTTCACCCTGCTGGCCTGGGGGTTCGCCTTTGCATTCGCGGTGTGCCAACAGTGGTATCCAGGCAGTTTCCAGGGTGCGACGGCTGGCCCCGAGCGCAGTTGGATGGAGCTGCTTTATCTGAGCTTCAGCTTGTTGTCCGGAGTTGGATTGAGTGACGTCGTGCCGTTGCACCCGCAGGCACGGGCCCTGGTGATGCTCGAACAGTTCGCAGGCGTCATGTATATCGGCCTTGTGGTGTCGCGTCTGGTCGGATTGACCATGCTTCGGCGCATGTGAAAATGAACGCCAGATAAAAATTTCGCGCCCAAAAGGGCGCGAATGGTGATGCAGATTATGTGAATGCGTCGGCGAGAGAGAGCCTGAGTGTCGACCCCGTCATAGGCGGGGTAACCGGCTTAGGCTAATATCCGGGGGCGTTAGTGTTTTTGCGGTATGCGCCGATGCTTTGTGCGGAATCTGGCTTTTCGATGGCCCTGTCCAGGGACGGTGGGGACGGTATTGCTGGTGAGCCCTGCCCAGGTCCCGTCCCTACTGTATAGCGGAAAATGAACAGCAGCGAACTCACGCCCATTGACGCCGACCGCGTGCAGGTCGGCGACTGTGTCATTACCTTGTCCTCGCGTGAGGTCGAGGTTGAAGGCGCGCGCCGTCCGCGGCGGCTGACGCCGAAAGCGCTGGGCGTACTTCGCGTGTTGATGCGGCAGCCTGGGCGCGTGGTCACCCGTGAAGAGCTGTTTGCCGAGGTCTGGCCCGATACGTTGCCGACCAATGACGTGCTGACCCAGGCCGTCACCCAGCTGCGCAAGGCGTTCGCCAACGACGACGACAATGGCCAGGCCTACATCGAGACCATCGCCAAGAGCGGCTATCGGCTGCTGGTACCGGTGCAGGCGCTGGACGACTTCGAGCCGGCGGCGGAAGTGGACGCGCTGGCCGTTGCGGATGTGATGCCGTCGCCGGACGGTGCCGGCACGATTCCGGCGCTGGCCGTGCCGGCAGCGCCTTCACGCCGGCGCGGCTGGCGCCAGCTGCGCCGCCAGCTGTTGTGGGTGCTGGGTGTGATGATGCTGGCCGCGCTGCTGGTCATGGCCACATTGTTGCTGCGGCGCGGGCCGGATCCGAGTTCACCGGTGGATGCAGCGGTCGAGAACGGCGTGCGGGTGATCGGCAGCCCGCAGCGTCCCTATCGCCTGATCACCGCCACCAGTGGTTTTGAAACCTATCCCACACTTTCGCCGGACGGCTCCCAGGTTGCCTACGAAGGCGCCAACGAGGATGGCGCCGGAGGTGGTGTGATCAAGGTGCAGACCTCGGGCAATGCGCCGGCCCGGCAGCTGGCGCTGCCGCCCAAGGGGGCCAGTGACCGTTTCCCGAGCTGGTCACCGGACGGGCGCGAGATCGCTTTTGCCCGCTTTGGAGCCGACGGCGGTTGCCAGGTGCTGATCGCCAGCGCCACTGGCGGCGGCGTGCGCCAGGCGACCCGTTGCGATGGAACCGAGCTGCTCAGCTTCGACTGGACACCGGATGGCCGCGGCCTGGTCTTTGGCAGCATGGTGGGCCGCTATGCCCATCGCGGCATCCGTGTGCTCGACCTGGCCAGCGGCCAGTGGCGGGCGTTGGACTACGCGGTCGATCAGGATGATTTTGACTACGCGCCACGCTACTCGCCCGACGGCAAGTGGCTGGTGTTCGTGCGCAATCCACAGATGGGCGACCTGTGGCGGATGCCGGCCGGAGGCGGTGAGCTGGAGCAGTTGACCAACGAATCCGCCGAACAGCGTGGCTGGGCCTGGCTGGGCGATGGGCGCAGCATCGTGTTCGGCCGGCGCGTGGACAGCGAGGTGCGGTTGTACTACCTGGACGTGGAGCGCCGCACCTTGCGTGATGCCGGCCTCGACGACGCACAATGGCCTGCGGTGTCGCGCCACGGCGACGTGCTGGCCTTCGTTCACCGCCGTGCCCAGTTCGGTGTGTTCAAGGTGCCGATGGCCGGCGGCAGCGCCGAGCGGCTGTTCGCGTCCAGTGGGCGCGACGGGCAGCCGATGGCGGCGCCCGACGGTCGCCAGCTGGTCTTCACCTCCGATCGTTCCGGCAGTTTCGCGCTGTGGTGGGCGGACATGCAGCGGCCCGACTCACTGCGGCCGATCGAGGGCCTGCGTCCGGAGGGGCGGCAGGCGCCGGACTGGTCGGCCGACAGCCGCCAGCTGCTGGTGGTCGGGCGTGACGAGCATGGGCGTACCGTTGTCTACGAGATCGCCCCGCGCGACGAGCACCTGCAACCGCTGCCGGTTCCGGTGGATCAGCCGCTGCAGGCCCTGTACGGGGCAACCCCGGAGCAGCTGCTGGTAGTCGAGCGCGATGCAGAGCAACGCACCCGGTTGAGCCTGTTCGATCGCAGCGTGACCCCCTGGCGCCGCCTGGCCAGTATCGACGGCGTCTCCCAGGCGCGTTTCGATCGGGGCGATGGCCGCGTGCTGTTCACACGCCTGGCATCCGGCGGCTTGTGGTCGGTGGATGCGGCACTGTCCCCGGCCAGCGTGCAGCAGGTCAGTGAAGACCGGCCCAGCCGATGGCGCTATCGCACCTGGACGGTGGCGGGCACCGGTGGCATCGGCTATCTCGGCAACTCGACCGAATGCGGTACGACCTTGATCCATATCCAGGCCGGCACCGAAGCCCCCGAGCGCTGCCTGGACCGGCAGCGGCTCAGCGCGGGCAACGGCATCAGTGCCAGCGCCGATGGCCGGGATCTGTACGTCGCCCTGGCGGTCAGCGATGGTGCCGACATCGGCGTCATGCAGCTGCCCCGGTCGACGCCGGCACTGTTCCCGGCCTTTCTCAAGTCATTGATCCTGAAGAAAAATATCTCTTCGTGATTTTTTCGTGGAGTTCTCGCCGCGAATTCGTGGCGATCTCGGCGGATTTTCCTGACGGGCTGACGCCTGATTAGGCAAAACGGAAGCCTGTATCAGGCAAACCCGTGGTGCCCCATGCGTCAACTCTCGCTGGCCGATCGTGGCCAAACCGTCTCCCTCGACAAGGCGCTGGACGATCTCGCGCCGACCTGCATGGGCGTGGCCCGGCTCGGCAGCCTGCAGACCGCAGGGTCAAGCTTCACTGTCTGGCTGCAGGTGCGGGGCAGTTCCTGGGTGGAAGCCAAGGAAGGGCGTTTCCGCCTGCGCCATGGCGAGTGGATTGCCTTCGAGAAGGAGTCGCGCCCGTTGGTGCAGGCCGGCCGTAACGGACTGTGCGTGGGCCTCAGCCTGACTGCGGAGGCGATGCGGGTGCTGTCCGAGATGGCCGACTGCGGCCTGTATGCCGGTCGTGGTCGCATGAGCCGCGGCGACGCCCGCGTTGCCCTGCGCCTGTGGCGCGATGCGCTCGACAGCGGCCTGCCAGCGCAGGCGCTGCGCCCGCTGTTGTTGCATCTGGCCGGCCTGCAGCGTGACCTGGCCGACAACGTACAGCGCTGCCCCGGTCGCTCACGCAGCCGCAAGCGCCAGGTGTTCGGCCGCATGCAGCGCGCCCGTCTCTATCTGGAGGGCAACAGCCACCGCGTGGTGCGGATCGGCGAACTGGCCGAGCTGACCAACTTCTCCAGCTGGTATCTCTCCAAGACCTTCCAGAGCCTGTATGAAGAGAGCCCCCAGTCGCTTTCGGCACGGTTGCGCCTGGAGCGGGCCGCCGATCTGCTGCGCGACACCGACATGATGGTGGGCGAGGTCGCCGCGGCCAGCGGATTCGACAACTGCTGCAGCTTCGCGCGGGCCTTCCGCGCCCGTTACGGGCAGTCTGCTTCCCGGTTCAGGGAAAACGGCGGCTTGCTCCCGCCACACTCTGCAAAGTCTACGGTTGGGTCGCGCAAATACAGCATCGCAACGCAATCGTAACGTGCTGGAGCGTTTTAACACGCTACTAACACGTACCTTGGAGAGATTGATGAACGTTCGCACCCCTGCCGTGCGGCTGGGCCTGCTGCCCGCCGGCATCGCGCTGGCGCTGGCACCGGCATTTGCTTCCGCACAGGAAGCCAGTGCCCCGACCACCCTTGATCGCCTGGAAGTCACCGGCTCCCGCATCCGCTCGGTGGATGTGGAAACCTCCCAGCCGGTCCTCACCGTAAGCCATGAGGACATCCAGCGTTCGGGCCTGGTCAGCGTCGGCGACCTGCTGCAGAACCTGTCCGTGGCGGGCACCCAGACCTTCAGCAAGGCGGCCGTGCTGGCGTCCAACCCGGAACAGGGCGGCCAGTACGTCAGCCTGTACAACCTGGGTGAGCAGCGCACGCTGGTGCTGGTCAACGGCAAGCGCTGGAGCACCAGCCTGGCCGGCTTCACCGACATGTCGACCATCCCGACCTCGCTGATCGAGCGCATTGAAGTCCTGAAGGACGGCGCCTCGGCGATCTACGGTTCCGACGCCATCTCCGGCGTGGTCAACATCATCCTGCGCAAGAACTTCGATGGCGCCGAGGCCAGTGCCTACTATGGCCAGAACAGCCACGGCGACGGTTCCAAGACCCAGTACAGCCTGACCCTGGGTGCCAGCGGCGAGCGCTCCTCGATCGTGTTCGGCGCGAACTACATCAAGGAAGATCCGGTGTGGGCCAAGGATCGTGGCCTGACCAAGTACTCCTATGGCCAGGGCCACAAGGAAGACGGTCTGAGCCCGGCTGGCCCGTGGGGTCGTTTCACCGATCCGCGTGCCGAAGGCACCGCCGGTGCTGGCGAATACAACAAGGCTGGCAAGTGGGTCCCGAACACCTGGGTGGTCAACCACACCGGTTCCTGGGACACCCCGGTCGGCGTTGGCCAGCCGTCGAACAACTTCAACAACTACCACCTGATTGGTCTGGACGACTACTACAACGCCTCGCAGCAGATGATGCTGAACCAGGGCGCTGAGTCGAAGACCATGTTCACCTCGGCCAGCTACGACATCAACGACAACCTGCGTCTGAAGTCGACGGCGATGTACTCCGAGCGCGATTCCAAGCGCCAGATCGCCGGCTACCCGCTGACCGGCACCTCGCAGCCGCAGTTCCCGGTGGCGATCAGCAAGGACAGCATCTACAACCCGCTGGGCAACTGGGCCAACCCGGGCGCCGGCGTTGACATCGGTGGCTGGGGCCGTCGTATCTTCGAACTGCCGCGCATCACCCAGAACAACGTCAAGTCGCTGCACTTCGACGCGGCCCTGGAAGGCAACTTCGACTTCAACAACCGTCCGTTCGACTGGGATGTGGGCATCAACTACAACCAGTTCGACGTGACCCAGACCAGCTCGGGCAACATCAACCTGCTGGCCCTGAAGAACGCCCTCGGCCCGTCGTTCATCAACGCCAACGGCGTCGCCCAGTGCGGCACCGCTGCCAACCCGATCGCGCTGGGCACCAGCCCGGGCAGCTGCGTCCCGTTCGACCTGCTGGGCGGCGCCAGCGCCGCGACCCCGGATGCGCTGAAGTACATCAACACCCTGCTGAACTCGACCGGCCAGAGCAAGAGCAAGCAGTACTTCGCCAACATCACCGGTTCGCTGTTCGACATGCCGGGCGATGCGGGCGAGTTCGCCTTCGCTGCCGGTTACGAGCATCGCGAAGTGTCGGGCTACGATCACCCGGACGCACTGTCCTCCTCGGGTTACACCACCGAGCTGGCCGCGCAGCCGACCGAAGGCAAGTACAAGACCAACGAGTTCTACCTGGAACTGATGGTGCCGCTGCTGCGTGACCTGCCGGGTGCCAAGGAGCTGTCGCTGGATATCGCCAGCCGCTACTCGGACTACGACAAGTTCGGCAACACGGTCAACAGCAAGTTCAGCGTGACCTGGAAGCCGATCGACGACCTGCTGGTGCGTGCGACCTACGGCGAGGGCTTCCGTGCCCCGACCCTGGACGACACGTTCGGTGGTGGTTCGCAGACCTTCGACAAGTTCACCGATCCGTGTGATGCCGTGTTCGGCCAGCGCAGCAACCCGGCCGTTGCAGCCCGTTGCGGTGCTGAAGGCCTGGCGTCCGACTTCCGTCAGACCGACGCTGCCGGTCGTCCGATCAGTGCCCGTGACACCCAGGGTAACAACCCGTTCAACTCGGGTGTGGGCAACGACAAGCTGCAGCCGGAAACCAGCAAGACCCGCACCGCGGGCCTGGTCTGGAGCCCGAGCTTCGTCAGCGGCCTGAACGTCTCGCTGGACTGGTACAAGATCACTGTCGACAACGTGATCACCGCGCTGTCGGCGAACTACGTGCTGAACCAGTGCTACCAGAACGGTGTGCAGGCCTTCTGTGACCAGTACAGCCGTGGCGACGTCGCCAACGGCCAGCAGGTCACCGGCCTGAGCCGAGGCAACGCGAACCTGGGCTCGCTGGAAACCGAAGGCTACAACTTCGGCGTCCGCTACCGCATGCCGGAATACAGCTTCGGTACCCTGTCGTTCAACCTGGACACCAACTACCTGACCAGCTTCCGTCAGCAGGCCACCAAGGGTGCTGCATGGGATGACTACGCAGGCTACTGGAACTACCCGCGTGTCCGCGGCACCCTGGCCAGCACCTGGACCAAGGGCGACCTGTCGGCCACCTGGACCATGCGTTACTACGGCGGCTTCCGCGACTTCTGCTACGACCAGGAAAATGGCCTGGAGTGCAACCAGCCCGATTACTACACCGAGAACGGTGGCTGGAGCGGTGGCCTGGGTGCCAACAAGAAGGGCGCGATCGTCTATCACGACATCTCGGCCACCTGGCAGGCCCCGTGGAACGGCAGCGTGACCGTCGGTGCCCGCAACGTGTTCGGCAAGACCCCGCCGATCACCTACGCGGTGACCAACGCCAGTGCCGTGCAGCTGGACCCGATGCTGGATTACGACCGCTTCCTGTTCATCCAGTACAACCAGCGCTTCTGATCCATCGAAGCCTGAAGGCAAGACGAGGAGGGCGGGCCGCAAGGCCCGCCCTCTTTGCGTTTGGCAGAGCCGGGTCGGGAAATTCTGAATAGGGCAGTTCAGCGACAAAGGTCACGCTTGTCGCAACTGGACCGCTGGTAGGTTCGCAGAGGTCCATTCCGGACCGAGGAGAGCGCGAAATGAACAACGCGATGCCACGTATGTTTGCTGCTGCAGTTCTCGCCGTCCTGAGCCTGGCCGGCAGTGTGTCGGCCGGTCCGCTGGTGTGTGCCAATGGCCGTTATTGCGCGGAGGTGCGCAGCAACTGCATCAAGGCCGGTGAGGATGCGGCGTACTGCCAGTTCCTGTTCGAGCGCTGCGTGTACGACCACTGCGCGCAGCCCTGATGCAACGAAGGCGCGTCCCTGCGGACGCGCCTTCATCGTGTGGATTGCCGGCGGAACTCAGGCTTCGCTCGGCGTAAGCCCCATCAGGCTGTTGGCATGTTCGCGCCACTGCGGCAGTTTGTTGAGCACGCCCGCGCGCTGCAGATAGTCCTCATCCACCGGGTCGCCGTTGACCAGCGCCAGGGCCACGTGCACCGCACCGGTCACCCAGAAGCTGCGGGTGTTGGCGCGCTGCGGCTGCAGGTGGAATGCCACCGCTTCGATGATCGGCATCGGCAGGCCCCACAGCCCCAGCAGGTAGGCACCGGCTTCGGCATGGCCCGGGCGGGTATCACCGGCCAGCGACGGCTCGGTGCGCTCGTTGCGTACGCCGGGCAGCAGCAGGCCGATGTCGGCCAGCAGTGCCGCAGTTGCGCCCAGTTCGGCACTGGACTCGGGCAGCAGGCGTGCGGCCAGGCGCGAGGCGAGCAGGGCGCGCTGCTGCAGCGAGTTGCGTTCGGCAGTCGACAGCGTCGGCGCCGAGAACACTTCACTGGCCAGCACCAGGTCACGCAGCGTGGCCAGGCCCAGCCGGGTGACTGCAGTACGCAGGTCGGCAATGGTGCGGCCCTGGCTGAAGAACGCCGAGTTCGACAACTGCAGCACCTTGGCGGCGATGGCCGGATCGGCGGCCACCAGCTTGGCCACGTCGGCGCTGTCGGCGTCGTCATCATGCTCCAGCGCCTGGGTCAGGCTCAGGTACAGGTGCGGCGGCGACGGCAGTTTCTCGATGCGGCCGATGGCATCGCGCAGGCGCGGGCTGTCCAGCACTTCGCGCAGCTCTTCCAGGCTGGTCAGCGCTTCCAGCAGTACTTCCGGTGCCAGTGGCAACGGCAGGAAACGGTGAGCGACACCGATCAGGCGTGCCGGCGGCGGCCGGTTGCCATGCTGTGCGTCCACCAGCGCGATGCGGATGGTTTCCGGACGCAGGGTCCTGATCTGGCCGAGCAGCGTGGTGGCATTGAGGTCCGGCAGCTGCGGGCAGACAATCACCGCGTCCACGCCCTGGGTGGCAACCGCGGTCATCGCGGTCTGGCCATCGGTGGCGGTCAGCGGCTGCCAGTCTTCCCCAAGATCGGCAATGAATTCGGTCAGCTCAGCCGGCAGGCTGGCTGCATCCCCAACAAGCAGAATACGCACGACACATTCCCCTGGCTGTCTCGACGATGGATGTCGATGACGTGTGAAGTGACGCAATTTACCTAATACGGCAGCAAGAGTGATGTGCCGTCATCATGAAACGTGACCCGCATCGCTCCGGCAGGGTACCGCCGGAGCGATCCGGTTCAGGCTCAGGCCTTGCTGTCGAGGTGGCGCTGGTGCGCCTCGATCAGGATCTGCTTGGCCTCAGCGGCGCCGCCCCAACCGTCCAGCTTGACCCACTTGCCCTTCTCCAGGTCCTTGTAGTGCTCGAAGAAGTGGCCGATGCGCTCCAGCCAGTGGCTCGAGACCTGGGCGATGTCTTCAACGTGGGCGTAGCCACTGAAGATCTTCGAGACCGGCACGGCCAGGATCTTCTCGTCGCTGCCCGCCTCATCGCTCATCTTCAGCACGCCGACCGGACGGCAGCGCACGACCGAGCCCGGCACCAGCGGCAGCGGCAGCACCACCAGCACGTCGGCCGGATCGCCGTCGCCGCACAGGGTGCTCGGCACGTAGCCGTAGTTGCAGGGGTAACGCATCGGGGTGGACAGGATGCGGTCGACAAAGATCGCGCCGGTTTCCTTGTCCACTTCGTACTTCACCGGCTCCGAGTCCTTCGGGATCTCGATGATGACGTTGATTTCTTCCGGCGGGTTCTTGCCGGGCGAGACGAGTTCCAGACCCATGGTCGTGCTCCAGGTGGGGGATATAGACGGATAGCCCCCCATTTTATGCCTTTGCCGGGCGCTGTGCAGAGGGAGGGGCTGACCGCTGCGTGGGGCAGGGACCCACGCGGCAGGCCGGGGTTGGCTGATAGGGCCGGCCGGTGCGGGGGCGCAGGCTGGATCGACCTTGCCAAGGAGTCCGCCGATGAAAGTGTCTGCCCTGCCGTTCGCCCTGTTCTGCATGCTGCTGGTTGCGCCGTTGGCCCAGGCCTCTCCTTACGTCGACCTGATCGACTACCCGCGGCAGGAAGCCAACTGGGACCGCTTCTTTGCCCTGGAGGGACGTCTGCATTACGGGTTCGACGCGATCTGCGGCGATACATTCTGCGAAGGCGAGTACAGCGATATCCGCGCCCTGCGCCTGCGCTGCTCGGTGGACGCGGTGCGCGGCACGGTGCATGAGTGCCTGTGGGCATTTGCCGCCAGTGACCTGGCTGTGTCGCGGCAAGACGGTGCGATCGTCGCCCGGCAACCGACCTGGCTGTGCCGCCTGCCGCTGGAGCCTGGCACACCGGTGGAAGCCTTCCATGCCGCGCTCGCCGCCCGCAATCCACTGCATGACCCGTTGCCGGGGACCTCGCAGAGCGTCTATGACGGGCTGACCGGGTGCATCCATTGATGCGAACGTGACTGATTCTCATTAACGGAGTAGCATGCGCGGCGCCTTCCGTCTGACGTCCCGGTTCCGCGCATGTCCTCCAATGCCGCCTCCCTCACCGAACTGCTGATCCGCGAGCGGCCTGCGCTGCTGCGCCGGGTGCAGCGCATCCTGGGGGGCGACAACGGCGCAGAGGACGTGATCCAGGCGGTGTGGTTCAAGGCGCGTGGCGTCGATGACAGCCAGGCCATCGACAATCCGCGTGCCTATCTGTACCGGCTGGCCGCCAACCTGGCCACCGACCACGGCCGCGAATCGACCCGGCGCAACCGCCTGCTGGCCGACCACTACCTGTGGGGGCCGGACGAGGTCATCTCGACCGAGGAACAGGCCATGGCCCAGGACGAGCTGCAGCGTGTGCTGGATGCTGCCGGACACCTGCCGGAGCCGACCCGCACCATCTTCCGGCTCAACCGCCTGCAGGGCCTGACCCAGGCCGAGATCGCCCGCCGCTTCGGGGTGTCGGTGACCACCGTCGAGAACCATGTGCGCACCGCGTTGCAACGCCTGGCCTGGGCGCGCAGCGGCCGATGATCGCTCCGGCTTGGGCCTGGCCCTCGCTGAAACGTCTTGATCACTGGACCGTGGATGCGGTCTAGTTCCCCCGCCCGCGCTTGAATGCGCCTGTCCGCCAGCCGATGAGCCCGCCGAACACGCTGCCCGCCGCCAATGACGATGCCCTGGCCGAACAGGCCCGGGGCTGGATTGCGTGGCTGGCCTCGGGTGACATCGGCGAGGGACGCATGCACGAGTTCGAGCGCTGGCTGGCAGAGCCGGGGCACCGCCGGGCCTTCGAGCACGAGCGCACGCTGTGGCGCAGTGTCGGGCCACGCCCGCTGGCCCGGTGTGCCGAACGCCGCCGCCCGCATCGAATGCGCTGGGCGATGGCCGCTGCAGCTGTGCTGGCGATGCTGGTGGCATGGCCGGAGGCCTGGTTGCGGCTGCAGGCCGACCATTGCAGCTCGCACGTCGTGCAGAACGTAACGCTGCCCGATGGCAGCCGCGCAGTGCTGGATGCGGACAGCGCGATCGCCGTGCGCTTCGATGCGCACGCACGCGAGGTCGAGCTGCTGCGCGGGCGCGTCTGGTTCGAGGTCAGCCCGGATGCGCAGCGGCGTTTCAGCGTGCGTGCCGGCAATGGCGTGGTTGAGGACATCTCGACCGCGTTCACCGTCGCGCGTGGCGATGACCGGGTGGAAACCCAGGTCGGGCAAGGCAGGGTGCGTGTGGCCAGCCCGGCCGACGGTGGCTGGACCTACCTGCAGGTGGGCCAGCGCGCCGTCTATGGCGAGCGCAGCGGCGTGACGCGCCTGCAGGATGTGGCGGCCGACAGCGTGGGTGCATGGCGCCAGGGCGAGCTGCTGCTGGAGCAGGCCAGCGTCGCCGACGCCGTGCAATGGGTGGGGCGCTATCGTGCCGGCCCGACGTTCGTGCGCGGTGATCTGTCGCGACTGCCGGCGATCAGTGCGGCGCTGCGCATCGATCGCCCGGAACAGGCGCTGGACGCGTTGGCGGCGACGGCAGGTCTGCAGGTCACCCGCCTGCCGCTCGGCGTCGCCATCATCCATCAGTAGATCCACGCCATGCGTGGATGATGTTCCCGATGTGCCGGCCAACGGTCGGCACCCACCGCGACCGCAAATCGCCCTTGGGGTTGCCGCGCGCCCAGCCGTCTTACCCCGCGAACGTACCCGCCGCCGCCACGTACGTCGCCGTGTCCGCCTGTGTTGCGGATGACGCCGCGCCTGCGGCACCGATTACCTGACAGGTTCCCCATGTTCGACTCCCACCGTCCGGGCCGCGCGCCGCGCCCGTCCCGCCTGTGCATTGCATTGCTGGCTGCCGGCCTGGCCAGTGCCACGCCATCCGTGCTGGCACAGAACGCCCGTGGCGATCACGCCGCCGTACAGCGCTTCGACATTCCAGCGCAGCCCCTGGACGATGCGCTGCGCAGCTACATGCGCCAGTCCGGCGTGCAGGTCGTGTATCCGGCCATCCCGGCCCACGGGGTGAGCTCGCGTGCGGTCAATGGCAGCCTGCCGGCCAACGAGGCGCTGCAGCAGCTGCTGCAGGGCAGTGGCCTGGCGGTGCGCCGGGTCAGCGCAGATGCAGTCACGCTGGAAGCGGCAACGCCGGCGCAGGTCGACAGCGGCGTGATCGTCACCGACACGCTCAGCGTGGCCGGCGACCGCGTCGACAGTGGCGCGACCAGCGACGAGGCGCGCCTGCTCGACAGCTATCGCAGCGTCGGTTCCACCACCACGCTCAACCGCACGCACCTGGAGCGTTTCCGCGGTACGTCCAACGGCGACATCGTCAAGGGCGTGGCCGGCGTCACTGCCGGTGACCCACGCGTTGGCAATGGCTTCGACGTCAACATCCGCGGCATCCAGGGCCAGGGCCGCGTGCCGGTGATCATCGACGGTGGCCAGTCCAGCATGGATACCTACCGTGGCTATGCCGGTCAATCGCAGCGTACCTACCTCGACCCGGACCTGATCTCCAGCCTGACCATCACCAAGGGCCCGAGCCTGCAGGCCAACGCCTCTGGCGGCATCGGCGGCGTGGTCGAGATGGAGACGCTGAAGATCGGCGACGTGCTGCGCGAAGAGCGCGACTTCGGCGTGCGCGTGCGTGGCGGCCTGGCCAACAACAGCGCCAACAACCTGCCTTCCTACAGTGCCGCGCCGCGCAACGATCGCAGCGCCACCGGCAGCCAGTTCTTCAACGTGGCCGCTGCGGGACACTGGGATCGCTTCGATCTGGTCGCCGCCTACGCCTACCGCGACAATGGCAACTACTTCTCCGGCAAGCACGGTTACGATGATTTCCCACAGACCCGTCGCACGCTGGCACCGCTGAATCCGCCGCGTACCGAAGTGTTCAACACCTCGTCGCGCTCGAAGTCGGCGCTGCTCAAGGGCACCTGGCGTATCGACGATGCACAGACCCTGGAAGCGGGCTACCGCCGCTACGAAGGCACCGCCGGCGAGATCATGGCCTCGCAGATCATCCGCGTCGATCGCGACCGCATTCCGCAATGGGATCCGGGCCACGTCGACATGGACAGCTACACCCTGCGCTATCGCTTCAACCCGGACAGCGAGCTGGTCGACCTGCGCGTCAACGCCGCGTACACCGACACCGACAGCGTGATGTACAACAGCCTGACCGGCATCACCCCCTGGTACTTCGATCGCCGCACCGAGTGGTACGACGCGCCCAGCTTCAGTGGCGACCCCGGCTATAAGGATGCCTACCGCAATCCGCTGCGACAGAAGCGCTTCGGACTGGATGCCAGCAACACCTCGAAGTTCGACACACGTGCTGGCGCGTTCACCCTCGACTACGGCCTGTCCTACAGTGACGAAGACATCGCACCGGGCAGCTCGGGCCCGGTCATGCACGATGACCTGATCAACAACCGTTTCCTGCGCAACGCCGAGCGCAAGGAATACAGCGCCGTGGCCTCGCTGAAGTGGCAGCCCGATGAGCACTGGGAACTGCTGGCCGGCGGCCGCTGGAACCGCGTGGATGTGCATGACCGCAACCGCTTGGCCACGCCCGATGCCTATGAGGTGCAGGGCCAGTACCGCTACACCGAACTGCTCAATGGCAACCCGGCGCTGCCGTCGTGGCGGGCCAAGCGCATCGCGCTGCTGAACTGGTATCCGGATGCCAACGGCAACTTCACCCAGGAATCGCTGCTGGCCTCACCGTACAAGAAGGGCACGGTGGGCGACATCGGTGGCTGGAACTTCTACGACGCCGGCAAGGCGCAGGACCTGGAAGTGCCGGTCAGCTGGACCTGGTCGCAGCCGATCCGCCGTCGTGACACCGCGTTCTCGCCGACCGCCAGCGTGGCCTACCGCTTCAGCGAAGACATCATGGTCTACGTGAAGTACGCCGAAGGCACCAAGCTGCCGAGCCTGTTCGAGACCACGCTGGGCCTGTTCACCGCTGCCAAGCCGGTGGGCGAGTTGAAGCCGGAGCGTGCGCGCAGCTGGGAAATCGGTGCCAGCACCCTCCGCTACGACCTGTTCACCGCCGGTGACCGCCTGGCGCTGAAGCTGGCGTACTTCGATACCCGCATTGACGACCTGATCACCCGTGACTACCGCACGCTGTCGGCGGGCCTGATCCGCAATGTCGACCAGTTCAGGGTCTCCGGCATGGAGTTCCAGTCCAGCTATGACAGCGGCAAGGTGTTTGCCGATCTGTCCGCGCACTACTACTTCAAGGCCAAGACCTGCGCGCCGGATATCGCCGCCGAGCGCCGTGCCTATGGGGCGCAGCGCAGGAACGGCGAGCTGGCCAACACGCCCGACTGCGTGGACGGCGGCTTCGAGGGCTCGTACACCAATACCCAGAACCCACCGCGCTACATGGTCAACCTGACCCTGGGCTCGCGCCTGTTCGACGAGCGCCTGACCTTCGGCACCCGCGTGGTCCACAACGCCGGCCCGATCAGCAAGCTGGACAAGGACTGGAACGTGGGCCTGTCGGCGATCCAGCAGCTGTACCGGCCAACCACGCTGGTGGATCTGTTTGCCAGCTGGAGTTTCAACGACCAGCTGTCGGTGGAAGCCGGCGTGGACAACCTGACCGACCGCTATTACCTGGACCCGCTTGCCCTGGGCGTGATGCCGGCCCCGGGCCGCACCGCGCGGCTGGCGTTGACCTGGAAGTACTGATCGGTCGCGGATGAGTGGTGGGGTCGGATCCCTTTCCTGCGGAAAGGGCTCTGACCCCAGCGAGCCCCAACCGCCCTCGGTGGGCGCGGACCTTGGTCCGCACCGCTTCTGCCGAGCAATCGACAGCGCCGGGCCATGCCCGGCGTCTACTTACAGCCCGCTCGAAGCCTTCACCGCATCTTCGTGCAGCGACTCGTTCAGCTCATCCACCACCGTGGTCCATGCCGCATCGGCCTGCAGTGATTCGGACAGGAACTGGCGCTGGGCATCGTTCCAGTACGGTGCTTCGACCACTTCGACATCGGTGGCCAGCTGGTGCTCGCGGATGAAGCGGGCGATGCCCTCGGCGCTGGCGTCCAGGCCCAGTTGGAGGAACAGGTTGGTCATGCGCGGTTCGGTGGTGATCATCGTCGGTTCCGGATGGACAAGGGGATGGCCCATTATCGGTGTAGACGGCCTTGGGGAAAGCCCCGTGGCAGACGTCTACAGCACGACGACCCCCTTGGCATTCCCCCATGAACGCACACATCGCCCCTGAAGAAAGCCGCAGCCTGCGGCTCAAGGCCGCCACCCGCGACAGCCACGGTGCCCTGGACAAGCGCATCATGGCCGGCGACATCTTCGCCGACCGCAGCAATTTCGCCCGTTTCCTGCGCGTGCAGTATCGCTTCCACCGCAGCATCGATGCGCTGTATGCCAACCCTGCGCTGGACGCACTGCTGCCGGACCTGGGCGAGCGCCGCCGCCTGACCCAGGTCGCGCGCGACCTGCAGGACCTGGAGCAGACCCTGCCGGGGGCTGACATCGCGGCGTTGCCGTCCGATCTGGAACTGCCCGCCGCGTTGGGGTGGCTGTACGTGGCCGAAGGCTCCAACCTGGGCGGCACCATTCTGTACAAGATGGCTGCCAAGCTCGGCCTGGACCGTGATTTTGGCGCCCGCCACCTGGCCGCGCATCCGGATGGCGCGGCGCGCCACTGGCGTGAGTTCACCGCGGCGCTGGACGCGGTACCGCTGAGTGTCGAGCAGGAGCAGCAGGTGATCGATGCGGCCGACGCCGCGTTCCGCAGCGTGCACGGCCACGTCGAAGTGGAATTCGCCTGATGCACGGCGCGCGCCCACAGGTGCAGCGCTGATGCGCTGGCTCTGGTTCGCGCTGGGCTGGCTGATGGTCGGGCTCGGGGTGATCGGCGCGTTGCTGCCGGTGATGCCGACCACCATCTTCCTGATCCTGGCCGTGGGCTGCTTCGCGCGCAGCTCGCCGAAGTTCGAGCAGCGCCTGTTGGCGCATCCGCGCTACGGCCCGTCGCTGCGGTTGTGGCGCGAGCAGGGCGCGGTATCGCGCAAGGGCAAGGCGTTTGCCAGTGCCGGCATGGCGCTGGGCTTTGCCCTGTTCTGCTGGGGCGCGCACCCGTCCTGGCGCCTGCTGTTGGGCGTGGGCCTGTTCTTCGCGGTCAGCGCCGGCTACGTGCTGAGCCGACCGGCACCGCGGCTGGAGCCCCATCCGGTCGTGGAAGTGGACGACGCCAATGATCCGCGCGCGGCCCGTCGTCGCGCAGCGACCCCTGATGCTGATGGAAACCGAGACGATGCTGCCTGCTGACCTGGCCCCCGTGGCCGCCCCCGCATTGACCCCATGGGGCATGTACCTGGCCGCCGACGTGGTGGTGAAGGCCGTGATGATCGCGCTGGCACTGGCGTCGCTGGCCACCTGGACCGTGCTGCTGGCCAAGGGCTGGGAGCTGGCCCGCCAGGCCCGGCAGCTGCGCGCGGCGCGCGCGCTGTTGCTGCAGTCCGCACAGCTGCCGCCGCAGAGCGAAGAGGCAAGTCTGCAGCAGGGCATCGCGCTGGCGATGCTGGACGCCGCCCGCACCGAACTGCATCTGTCGCAGGATCTGGATAGTCGCGACGGCATCAAGGAGCGCATCGCCTCGCGCCTGGACCGCATCGAACTGGAGACCGCGCGCGTGCAGCGGCGCGGCATCGGTGTGCTCGCCAGCATCGGCGCGGTGGCGCCCTTCGTCGGCCTGTTCGGCACGGTGTGGGGCATCATGAACAGTTTCATCGGCATCGCACACAGCAACACCACCAACCTGGCGGTGGTTGCGCCCGGCATCGCCGAGGCCCTGCTGGCGACCGCACTCGGCCTGGTCGCGGCGATTCCCGCGGTACTGGTCTACAACCATTTCAGCCGCGTGCTGGCCGGCCTGCGGGGCCTGCTCGGCGATCTGTCGGCGGCCGTGCAGCAGCTGGTCTCGCGCGATCTTGATCGTGTCGTGCCGCGTACCGCAGCGGCACCGCTGCGCGCGGTGCACTGAGGCGCGACGATGGCGATCAGGACCGCGTCCGACCGCGACGACGCACCGGAAGAAGCACACGAGATCAACATCACGCCCTTCATCGACGTGATGCTGGTGCTGCTGATCATCTTCATGGTAGCCGCACCGCTGGCCACCGTATCAGTGCCGGTGCAGCTGCCGGCCAGCAGCGCCAGTGCCACGTCGCCCGAACAGGCGCCGGTGTATGTGACCGTGCAGGCCGATCTGTCGCTGCGCGTGGGCGAGCAGGCGGTGGCGCGTGACGGGCTGGCCGCTGCATTGCAGGCGGCCTCCCACGGCGACACCGCGCAGCGCATCTTCCTGCGTGCCGATACCCACGTGCCCTACGGCGAACTCATGGCCACGCTGGATGCGCTGCGTGCGGCCGGTTACCTGAAGGTGGCGCTGGTCGGCGTTGAGCAGGGTGCGCGATGAGTGGACTGCGGCGCTGGGCGACCAGCCTGGCGATCGTGCTGCTGGTGCACGCGCTGCTGATCGGCGCGGCCTGCTGGTGGGCGACGCGCGCACCGGTACTGGCTGCGACGGCGCCGCCCGCCGCGCTGATGCTGGAACTGGCACCGATGGCGCAGGCACCGCCGGTGCCGCCGCGCGAGGTCGCCACCGGTCCACTGCAGCAGCAACAGCAGCGGCAGGCGCCGAAGCCGGCCCTGCGCGAGCAACCGAAGGCGCCGGTGCAGCCGCAGGGTGACCTGCCACCGCCGCGTACACCGGAGCCGACGCCCTCGCCGGATGTCGCCGACGCCAATGTCGCGCAGACCAGCGCACCGCCACAGGTGGCCGCTGACGCCGCCGCGCGCTACACCGCACCGCAGACCACGGCGGGTGAGTGCAGTCGCGCCGAGGCAAGCTGGGAAGGTCGCTTGCTGGGGCACCTGCAGAAGCATCGCCGCTATCCGCGCCAGGCCGAGCGGCTGCGCCAGCAGGGCGTGGTCTACGTGCGCTTTGCCGTGGCCCGCGATGGCGCGGTCTCGGGGTTGAAGCTGGGCCGCAGCAGTGGCTTCGCGCTGCTTGACCAGGAGACGCTGGACACCGTGCAGCGCGCCAGCCCGGTACCGGCGCCGCCGGCCGAAGTGGCCGGCGACCCGGTGGACGTGATGGTGCCGGTGTCGTTCTTCCTGCGCGGGCGGTGATTGACGGTGGGGTCGGATCCCTTTTCTGGGAAAGGGCTCTGACCCCATCGAGGCCGTCATCCACGCATGGCGTGGATCTACAGCAACGGCACCAGCAGCAGCGCGACGATGTTGATGATCTTGATCAGCGGATTGATCGCCGGGCCGGCCGTGTCCTTGTACGGGTCACCGACGGTATCGCCGGTCACCGCAGCCTTGTGCGCCTCGCTGCCCTTGCCGCCGAAGTGGCCATCTTCGATGTACTTCTTGGCGTTGTCCCAGGCGCCACCGCCGGTGGTCATCGAAATGGCCACGAACAGGCCGGTCACGATCGTGCCGATCAGCAGGCCACCCAGTGCGCGTGGCCCCAGCAGCAGGCCGACCACCACCGGCACCGCCACCGGCAGCAGCGAGGGCACGATCATTTCGCGGATCGCCGAGCGGGTCAGCATGTCCACCGCCTTGTCGTACTGCGGCTTGCCGGTGCCCTGCATGATGCCGGGGATCTCGCGGAACTGGCGACGTACTTCCTCCACCACCGCACCCGCCGCGCGGCCGACCGCTTCCATCGCCATCGCACCGAACAGGTAGGGAATCAGGCCGCCGATCAGCAGGCCGATGATCACCGTGTGGTCGCTGAGGTCGAAGCGGAATTCCTGCCCCGGATGTGCAGCCTGCAGGTTGTGCGTGTAGTCCGCGAACAGCACCAATGCGGCCAGTGCGGCCGAACCGATCGCATAGCCCTTGGTCACCGCCTTGGTGGTGTTGCCAACCGCATCCAGTGGATCGGTGATGTCGCGGATCTCCGAGGGCAGCTCGGCCATCTCGGCAATCCCACCGGCGTTGTCGGTGATCGGCCCGTAGGCATCGAGAGCGACGATCATGCCGGCCATCGACAGCATCGCGGTGGCGGCGATGGCGATGCCGTACAGCCCGCCCAGCGCGAACGCGCCCCAGATCGCCGCACACACGGCCACCACCGGCAGCGCGGTGGACTTCATCGAGATGCCGAGGCCGGCGATGATGTTGGTGCCATGGCCGGTGGTCGAGGCCTGCGCCACGTGCTGCACCGGCTTGTACTGGGTGCCGGTGTAGTACTCGGTGATCCACACGATCAGCCCGGTCAGGACCAGGCCGATCAACGCGCAACCGTACAGGGCCATCGGCCCATGTACGTTGTCACCCATCAGGCCGGTAGTGATCGGGTAGAAGGCGATGGCGGCCAGCACGCCGGAGACGATCACGCCCTTGTACAGCGCGCCCATGATCGAGCCGCCAGGCTTCACTTTCACGAACAGCGCGCCGATGATCGAGGCGATGATCGATACGCCGCCCAGCACCAGCGGATACAGCACCGCATTGGCGCCTGCCTCGGCCAGCATCAGGCTGCCCAGCAGCATCGTTGCGATGACGGTCACCGCGTAGGTTTCGAACAGATCGGCGGCCATGCCGGCGCAGTCGCCCACATTGTCACCCACGTTGTCCGCGATCACCGCCGGGTTGCGAGGGTCGTCCTCGGGAATGCCGGCTTCCACCTTGCCGACCAGATCGGCGCCGACGTCGGCACCCTTGGTGAAGATGCCACCTCCCAGCCGCGCGAAGATCGAGATCAGCGACGAGCCGAAGGCCAGGCCGACCAGCGCATGCAGCGCCTGTTCCATCGGCAGGCCCATGCGCAGCAGCAGCGCGTAGTAACCGGCCACGCCCAGCAGGCCGAGGCCGACCACCAGCATGCCGGTGATGGCGCCGCCGCGGAAGGCGACGTCCATTGCGGCGCTGATGCCGTGGCGTGCAGCTTCGGCAGTGCGCACGTTGGCGCGTACCGACACGTTCATGCCGATGTAGCCGGCCGCGCCGGACAGTACCGCGCCGACCGCGAAGCCGATCGCGGTGTACCAGCTGAGGAACACACCGACCAGCACGAACAGCACCACACCGGCCACGCCGATGGTCAGGTACTGGCGGTTGAGATAGGCACGCGCACCTTCCTGGATCGCCGTGGCGATCGCGATCATGCGTTCATTGCCGGTGGGTTGGCGCAGGATCCAGCGCGCCGAGACGATTCCGAACAGGATCGCGAGAATGGCGCAGCCCAGCGCCAATGACAGCCCGTGACGTTCCAGCATTAGACCCCTCCGCAGAATGGATGTAGGCATCCAGTGGCGATGAACGGCACCACGAGGGGGACGACGGGCTGCAGCCTGGAACCAACCCGTACCGACCTTGGCGGTCGTCCGACGTATGGCGGTGTTCAGCATTCCCTGGTGCCCGCAGTATGCGTGCCGCCACTTGTAGAGTCGAGCCGTACTCGACTGGCTTCTACTAGCCGCGCCTCCTGAACCTGTGGGTGCCCTCAGGATGGAAGGCATCGCCATGCGCGCGGGCCCTGTCGCCGGGCCAGGGGCACGAGAGTCACAGGCCTTTGCACCCCGTTAAGCCAAGCTCTGCAAGCCTGCGCTCAGTCCTGTAGGAGATCTCCCATGCGCCTGTCCCTGTTGATGCTTGCCGCCCTGGTCCCGGCTGTACCAGCACTCGCCGCGGAAACCCCGGAGCTACAGCGCGCCGTGGGCGCTCCGCAGGCGGTAGGCGCGGTGCATACGCTGCGGCAGATCCCCGAGGCCTGTGCGCGCCTGGAAGGCGCCTTCACCGGGCAGGCGGCCGAGCCGTACCGCTTCTCTGCGGTGCGTACCAGTGAGCAGTGCCAGCCGCGCGCGCGCTTCGTCGACTACGCCAAGGCGCAGCCAAGTGCCGACAAGGGCTGGAAGCTCAATGATGTGATCCGCGTGCCCAGCGCAGCATGCCCGGCACAGCAGGCGGTGGTGCGCGTGTGGCGCCTGCCGTCGACCAACAAGGTCGAGCTGGACGGTCAGGGCCAGTCGCGCATCTATCTGGAGGAAGCGAAGAAGCAGGCCGCTGCCGGCCAGATTCCGCAGGTGACGATGTTCGCCGCGCAGCTGCAGATGGAAGGCAAGGCCTGCAACTGAAATTGCCTGGGCGGTGTACCCAAGCGGTCATCCACGGGTAGTGCCGGCCGCTGGCCGGCAACCCTGCAATCATCACTCGGCCAGCGTCGCCCCGCGCGCCGCCAGCAGCTCGCGCAGGGCCTTGCGATGGCAGTGCGCCTCATCCTCGCAGTAGCACCCCACGCTGATGTCGCTGTGCTGCGACAGTGCGGCAAGCAGGTCCAGTGCATGGGCGGCATCGGGCGCTTTCATCTCGGCCTTGTAGTGGCGGAAGAACGCGGTCCAGTCGGCGGCCGTCTTCGCCTCATGCGCCCGCTTCACCAGTTCCGCGCTGGGTGACAGGGTCGGGAACCAGACGTCGTACCAGTCCTGTCGGGCGAACTCGCTGCGCGGAACGCCGCGCGGCGGCCGCCGCACGGTGCCGATGCGCAGGCCCTCGCCAGGCACGCGCGGCGTACCGAGTCGAACAACACGCAATGCCATGGTGTTCCTCCATTAAAAGGGGACGGAGGGGATTAAGTCGTATCCGACCCACTGCTGACGCTGTTGGAGATGACAGAGGGGCGTATGCGACTTAATCCCCTCCGTCCCCTTTTTCGGGTCAGCCCTCGAACGGCGGCAGCTTCTGCTTCACCGCCACGTTCTTCAGGGTGACGTATTTCGGCAGGCCGTCGGCGCCATACGGCAGCGGCGCTTCGCCCTTGATCAGCGGCGACAGGTAGGCCCGCGCCCTGGCGGTGATGCCGAAGCCGTCGCGGCGGATGAAGCCGGCGGGCATCTTCTTTTCATGGTTGGCGATCTTCGACAGTGGCGCCGCTTCGATCTTCCAGCGGTAGGGCGCATCGCTGCTGCGCACGATCACCGGCATCACGCCGTTCTGGCCCTTCAGCGCCAGCTGCACGGCGGCCTTGCCGACCGCCTGCGCCTGCTCCCAGTCGGTCCTGCTGGCCAGGTGCCGGGCCGAGCGCTGCAGGTAGTCGGGCAGCGCCCAGTGCACCTTCAGGCCCAGCTGGTCCTTGACCCGGCCGGCCAGGTGCGCGGCCACGCCGCCCAGCTGCGAGTGGCCGAACGAGTCCTTGCCGCCGCCAGCGTCAGCGACGAAGCGGCCATCGGCGGTGGCGATGCCCTCCGACGCCACCACCACGCAATAGCCGACGCGCTCGACCACCGCTTTCACCTTGGCCAGGAACACCGCCTCGTCATAGGCGCGTTCGGGCAGCAGGATGATGTGCGGCGCTTCGTCATCGCCGTTGCCGGCAAGGCCAGCGGCCGCGGCCAGCCAGCCGGCGTGGCGGCCCATCGCCTCGTAGATGAAGACGCGGGTGGAGGTCTCGGCCATCGCCGCCACGTCCAGCGCCGCCTCGCGTACCGACACCGCAGTGTACTTGGCCGCCGAGCCGAAGCCGGGGCAGGTGTCGGTCACCGCCAGGTCGTTGTCGATGGTCTTGGGCACGCCGATGCAGGTCAGGTCGTAGCCGGAGGCTTTGGCCAGCTGCGAGACCTTCAGCGCGGTATCGGCCGAGTCGTTGCCGCCGTTGTAGAGGAACCAGCGCACGTCGTGCGCGCGCAGCACCTCCAGCAGGCGGTCGTAGCGGGCGCGGTCGGCGTCCAGCGATTTCAGCTTGACCCGGCAGGAGCCGAACGCGCCGCCCGGGGTGTGGGCGAGGGCGCGGATGGCCGCAGCGCTCTCCTTGTTGGTGTCGATCAGTTCCTCGCGCAGCGCGCCGAGGATGCCGTTGCGCGCGGCCAGGACCTTGATGCCCTTGGCCCGGGCCTGCTCGATCACCGCCGCCGCCGTGGCGTTGATGACCGCGGTGACACCACCGGATTGGGCGTAGAGGAGAGTACCGTTGCGCATGCGTCTACCTGCTCGGGGGAAAGGACATTGCAGGGACATTACCCGGATGCGGTAAAGTGGCGCTATTGCGGTGCAGCGATACCGGTCCGTCCGGGACGCGAACCTTCTTTGTTTTCAACACGTTGGAGTCAGGTCAATGCGATTGGTTCTGTTGGGACCGCCCGGTTCGGGCAAGGGGACACAGGCGACGCGCCTGAAGGAAAAGCTGGGGATCGCCCACATTTCGACCGGTGACATGCTGCGCGCGGAAATCGCCGCGGGCACGGAGCTGGGCAAGCAGGCCAAGACGGTGATGGATGCCGGCAACCTGGTGTCGGATGACATCCTGCTGGGCATGCTGGAGT
The DNA here is from genome assembly GCF_030913325.1 of Stenotrophomonas sp. a6. Taxonomy (NCBI): domain Bacteria; kingdom Pseudomonadati; phylum Pseudomonadota; class Gammaproteobacteria; order Lysobacterales; family Lysobacteraceae; genus Stenotrophomonas; species Stenotrophomonas sp. a6. The sequence continues at coordinate 3,627,196 of NZ_CP133161.1, read as the reverse complement.
CGCGCCTGACCCAGCCCGATGTCGCCAAGGGCTTCATTCTTGATGGTTATCCGCGCAATGTGGCCCAGGCCAATGCGATGGACGGCCTGCTGGCCAAGATCGGCCAGCCGCTGGATGCCGTGGTGCAGCTGGACGTGGCCACCGAGCTGCTGGTCGAGCGCATCGCCGGTCGTGCCAAGGAACAGGGCCGCGCCGACGACACGCCGGAAGCGGTGCGCCAGCGCCTGCAGGTCTACAACGACCAGACCGCCCCGGTGGTCGACTTCTACGCCGGCCGTGGCACCCTGGCCCGCGTCGATGGCGTCGGTGAGCTGGACGAGATCGAAGCCCGCATCCTGGCGGCGATCAAGGCCTGATCCGGCGGGGGCCGGCCTGTTGCCGGCCCTTCGGGCGCAAAAAAACACAGGCCTGGTCCGTGAGGATCAGGCCTGTGTCGTTTGACAGGCGCCAGCGAAGGGCTTGCTCAGGGCCCCGCAGCATGAGCTCCCTTGGGGATGGCCTCTTGGGGAGTAGGACCGGTTCGGGTACTGCGGCTGGCAGTTCGAATTGTGTCCGGGTTCACAGAACATCGCTATCGGGAATTCCCTGACAGGTGATTGGAGTTTTCTCACATCCCGTGTAGGACTTGTCTTACCCGGGGGCGGACATTGGCCCTATACAGCCGTCATCGGTCACAATCCTCGGTCATGAGCAGCGTACATATCCTTGCAATCGCCGGCACCTTCATGGGCGGCGTGGCCGCCCTGGCGCGGGAACTGGGCCATACGGTCAGCGGCAGCGACCAGGCCATCTATCCGCCAATGTCGACCCAGCTCGAGCAGCTGGGCATCGCCCTGGACCAGGGCTACCGCGCCGACAGCGTGCCGGCCGGCACCGATGACGTGGTGATCGGCAACGCCCTCTCGCGCGGCAATGCCGCCGTTGAGGCCGTGCTCGACGGCGGCCAGCGCTACATTTCGGGAGCGCAATGGCTGTCCGAACAGGTACTGCCGGGTCGCGACACCCTGGCCGTGGCAGGTACCCATGGCAAGACCACCACCACCACCATCCTCACCTGGCTGCTGGAAAGCGCCGGTCGTTCGCCCGGTTTCCTGATCGGCGGCGTCGCCGAGGATTTCGGCGTCTCCGCCCGGCTGGGCCAGGGCCGCGAGTTCGTGGTCGAGGCCGACGAGTACGACACCGCGTTCTTCGACAAGCGCAGCAAGTTCGTGCACTACCGGCCGCTGGTGGCCATCCTCAACAACCTTGAATACGACCACGCCGACATCTTCCCGGACGTGGCCGCGATCCAGCGCCAGTTCCACCACCTGGTGCGCACGGTGCCGGCGCGTGGCCGACTGATCGTCAACGGCGAGGACCCGCATCTGGCCGAAGTGCTGGCGATGGGCTGCTGGACCCCGGTCGAGCGCTTCGGCTTCGACCCGTCGCTGGAATGGCATGCCGAGCTGCTGGCCGCCGATGGCAGCGCCTTCCGCGTGCACCACCGCGGGCAGGCAATGGGCGATGTGCACTGGTCGTTGCTGGGCCGCCACAACGTGCTCAACGGCCTGGCTGCGCTGGCTGCCGCACATGCGGTGGGCGTGGCGCCGGCCGACGTGATTCCTGCGCTGGCGCGCTTCCGCAGCGTCAAGCGCCGCATGGAAGTGATCGGCCGCCATGACGGCATCACCATCTACGACGATTTCGCCCATCACCCGACCGCGATCGCCACCACGCTGGAAGGCTTGCGTGCCAAGGTGGGTGACGCGCGCATCGTGGTCGCGATGGAGCCGCGCAGCAATTCGATGCGGCTGGGCGCTCACGCGCAGGCGCTGGCCCCGTCGCTGGCGTTGGCTGACGAGGTGGTGTTCCTGCATCGCCCGGAACTGGCCTGGGATGCGGCCGCGGTGATCGCCGCGGTGCGCGGCGAAGCGCACGCGGTGCCCGATACCGACGCGCTGCTGGCGCAGCTGCAGGCCAGCGCGCGCAGCGGCGACCACGTGGTGTTCATGTCCAATGGGGGCTTCGACGGCGCACCGCGTCGCTTCCTCGCCGCGCTGCAGGCCCGATGAGCAGCGACACGTCACTGCCGCTGTTTCCGCTGCACACCACGCTGGTGCCGGGTGCAGCGGTCGGGCTGCGCGTGTTCGAGCGGCGGTACCTGGATCTGGTCCGCGACAGCGGCCGCAGTGGCGAGGGCTTCGGTGTCTGCCTGATCCTCGACGGCCAGGAAGTGGGAGCCCCGGCGACACCGGCAGCGTATGGCGTGCAGGTACGCATCGAAGACTTCGATGTCGGCGCCGACGGCGTGCTGCAGTTGCGCCTGCGAGGCACCCGCCGCTTCCATGTCGAGCGCACCCGCGTACGCGACAACGGCCTGGTGGTGGCCGACGTGCGCTGGTGCGACGAAGACCCCGACGATGAGCTGCGGCCGCAGCATGCGCTGCTGGCCACGGTGCTGGGGCACATCATCGAGCAGGCCGGTGAGGCCTATGCGCCGGCCAATCCGGCGTTGCTGGACCAGGCCAGCTGGGTTGGCTGGCGGCTGGCCGAACTGCTGCCGCTGAGCGAGCAGCAGCGCCTGCAGCTGCTGCAGATGGACGACCCGCACCAGCGGTTGCAGCAGTTGCTGGGCTGGATGCCGTAGCAGCCTGCTTTGGGTGGGTGTGCACCTTGGTGCACACGCTGGTGCATGCGGGGAATGTCATCCACGCATGGCGTGGATCTACTCCGCCGGGCATGGTTCGGCGCTACCTGTCCGTGTTGCGGCAGCGCCGGGTCATGCCCGGCGGCCTCCTCAGGGCGTGGTGGTCTTCAACCGCAGCACCGGCAATCCGGTTTCGCTGTGCACGTCCTCGCGCTGCGGCAGGTCCTGCACGGCGTCCTTCACCGCGTTCAACGCCGGGTCGACGCCACGCAGCGGGTGCCACATGCCGATCCACTCGAAGTGGCGTTCGTAACGCAGGGTCTGTGCACTGCCCAGCCACAGCGGCGTGTTGCCCGCCTGCAGCTGCGCGGGTGCCGGCCACAGGCGCAGCACATAGCGTTCGTCCGGCTTCGCACCCTGGCGCACCATCAGCAGTGCTTCCACGCGGGTGTCCAGCGTCGCCGGCAGCACCGGCAGTTCATCGGCGCCGGTGTTCTTGTCCAGCATCAGCAGCGCCTGCTGCCAGCCGGCCTGTTCCTGCCGCTTCCAGCCACGCGCTTCCAGCTGCGCCTGCAGCGGTGCCAATGGCCCGGCCACCTGCACGTCCAGCGGCCAGCGCTGGTCGTCGTCGAACTCGTTGCGGCGCGCCGGCAGCGTGGCCCAGTCGTGCTGCCACCAGGCCTGCATGTCCATCGCCTGCGGGGCCGGCAGGGTCGGTTCGAAGCGTTCCAGCTTCACCGGGATGTTGCGCGGTGCGTACCACATCGCCGCCACGGCGAAGACGCCGTAGAACAGCCAGGCCACCGGCTTCACCCAGAACGAGCGGTTGAAGCGGCGGCGATAGGCGATGCCCAGCACCAGCAGCCAGAACGTGCCGAACAGCATGCCGCCGATCACGTCGCTCAGCCAATGCGCGCCCAGGTACAGGCGCGAGAAGCCGATCAGGCTGACCACGATGCCCGAGACCAGGTACGGCCAGACGCGGGTGCGGCCGGGCATCTCGCGTGCGATCAGCACCGCGAAGAAGCCGAAGGTGATGGTGGCCATGGTCACCGACACCGACGGGAAGCCGAAGCCGCTGCTGGCGTCGATCGGGCGCACCACATCCACGGTGGCGCCCAGCAGCATGGTCAGCGCCAGGCCGAAGGCCAGTGCCGCCAGCCAGTGCGCAGCGGCCATCCAGCGTCGGCGCCAGATCAGATAGCCCATCGCCGCGGCGGTGGCCGGCAGCAGGACCTGCCAGGCCCCGAGCGACGCCAGCGCAGCCATCGGGTAGTCGGCCAGCGGATTGCGCAGCGCCAGCATGGCCTGGTGCACCAGCAGGTCGATCGCCAGCGGCTCGCCGTGTGCGACCACCACGGTCAACAGCGCGAACCAGCCCCAGCCCAGCAGGAGCAGCATCAGCGCCAGCATCGCCAGCGGCACCGATTCGCGCCGCTTCGGGTCCAGCACGCCAACGGTGTAGCGGCCCAGCGTCGGGTGGCGGTTGGACCAGTCCAGCAGGCGTGCCAGCCAGTTGTCCATGCGTGCGGCCGACCAGCGGTAGCCGTACAGCACGATAGCCCAGACCAGGCCAAGGATCACCGCCAGCAGGCCGACCACCACCACCAGCCGCCCGGCCACAGCAGCCACCGCGTCGTACGCTTCGCCGAGGATCCAGCCCGGCGCCAGGAACAGCACCGCCCAGGAAATGCTGGCGATGCCGCTGGCCTGCACGTAGCGGCTGGCGGGCATCTTCATCATGCCGGCGATGGCCGGCACGAACGGGCGGATCGCGCCGACGTAGCGTGCCACCAGGATGCTCTTGAAGGCATTGCGGCGGAACAGGTTTTCGCCGCGGTCGAGCAGCTGCGGGTAACGGCTGAACGGCCACACGCCGCGCAGGCGGTCGCCCCAGCGGCGGCCGATCCAGTAACTGATGCCATCGCCGGCAAACGCACCCAATGCCGCAGCCGCCACCGCGTACGGCCCGGAGATCTGGCCCAGGCCAATGAACACGCCCACCGCGAACAGCAGTGGCAGCGCCGGCACGATGGCGCCAAGAATGATGACCGCATCGCAGAAGGCGATGAGGAAGATAACGGCGCCCGCCAGCACGGGGTGAGCGGCAATCCACGCGAGCGTGGCGTCGATCCATGAAGAGTCCATTGCCCGATTATAGGGGCGTGAAGGTGACTGGTTCCCAGCCGCTTCGTGACCGTTTGCAACCGGCGCCATCGCCTAGAATGGAGTCATGCCGCATACGCCAGACGCTCCCCACCGTGCTTTGAAGGCCGACAGTTTCGGTCAGATCCTTCTGGTTGAAGGGCCCGATGGCCCGTTCGTACGCCGCGATCTGGGGGCCACGCCGCTGTGGCTGCGGTTGCCCGCGTGGTGGCTTGCACGTCGCGAAGCACGCGCGCTGCGCCATATCCATGGCATGGCCGATGTGCCGCAGCTGCTGGCCTGGGATGGCCGCCACCTCGACCGCAGCTTCATGGCCGGCGATGCCATGTACCAGCGTCCGCCGCGCGGCGATCTGGCCTGGTTCCGCGCCGCGCGTCGCCTGCTGCAGCAGCTGCATCGCAATGGCGTGGCCCACAACGACCTGGCCAAGGAAGCCAACTGGCTGGTCACTGAAGATGGACGACCGGCGCTGATCGACTTCCAGCTGGCGGTGATCGGCAACCCGCGCTCGCGCTGGATGCGGCTGCTGGCCCGCGAGGACCTGCGCCACCTGCTCAAGCACAAGCGCATGTACTGCCGCGAATCACTCACCCCGGTGGAGAAGCGCTTGCTCAAGCGTACGTCGTGGGTGCGCGAGCTGTGGTTCGCCACCGGCAAGCCGGTCTACCGCTTCGTCACCCGCCGCATCCTGCACTGGGAAGACAACGAGGGGCAGGGACCGAAGCCGTGAGTGCATCGCAGGTGATGAGCGCGCCGCCGAGCGCGGGCAGCGTGCTTCGAACTCAGCTGCCCGGTGCGGATTTCGTGCATGCGTGCCATGCGACCACCCGTCGTGATGGGCGCTCGGCCTTGCAGGCCTATCGCGACATGGCCGCGAGCATTCCCGGTTGGTTCGATGGTCTGATGGCGCTGCGCAACCACGGCATGCGCCTGCTTGGGATGAAGCACCTTGGCTCATTGCGTGCGGTGCAGGACACCGACGATCCGGCCGCCGGCCAGCGGCTGGGCATCTTCACCCTGCAGTCGCTGGATGACGACGCCATCGTGCTGGAAGACGATGATCGCCACCTGCGCGTACAGCTGGCCCTGCAATGGCAGGGCGATGTGCTGGAAGTGGTGACGGTGGTGCATACGCATAACGCGTTCGGGCGCCTCTACATGCTGCCGGTCGCGCCCGTGCACAGGTTGATCGTGCCGCATCTGCTGCAGAAGCAGGTGCAGGCGTACCGATGATTCGACACTGCGCTCGCCGGGCCATGCCAGGCGACACGCGGCGTTTCCGGATTACGGCGTCGCCGGCACCACCTGCTGGCCGATGAAGTTGCGTTTGGCATCGAAGTCATAGGCGATCTGCAGCTGGCCCACGTCCGGGCCGGCGTGGCAGTCGCGCAGCGGTGTGCGGTACAGCAGGCGGATCCCGCCGCCCTCCAGCGGTGTCGCTCCGGCCGATTGCGCCGGCGCGAATGGCGTGGCCTGCGGGTTGGCCTTCAACAGCTCCTGCACGGCCGGGTCGGCACGCAGCGTGTCGTCCAGCTGTACGGCATCCACATCGATGCGCTTGCCGCTGGCGTCGACCAGGCGGGTGCCTTCGTTGGTGTTGGCCCGGAAGGGATACTCGACCGTGGCAATGCCCAGCCCCTCGTTCTCATGCCAGGCGGTCACATACGCCAGTTCCCCGGCGCTGGACAGTTGCTCGGCCGCGGTGATCGCCTCGGCGCTTGCTCCCCCCGCTCGCATCGCATCGCGCAGGCAATCCCGGGTGGCGGCATTCTCGCCCTGGCGGCATGCGTTCAGATCGCCATCCCAGACCACGGCCTCGCTCCAGCGCATCTTGCCGTCGGCGGCTGCCTTCTCCGCGCTGGGCGCGTCACCGGCGGGCGGCTCCTTGCCGGGTTCCGGCGAACGGCCCTGGCAGGCAGTCAGCAGGGCAAGCCCCAGGGCAGGCAGCAACAGGCGGGAACGGCGCATGGCGTGGACCTCGTGCGTTGGCTGGAGGCCCGAGTATCGTCAAGGCCGGGTGAACTCCGCGTCGGCGCGGCATACTAGCGGCTCATTGCATACGCTGGAGTGTGGAACGTGGGCAGTCTGCAGGGCAAAACGCTTTTCATCACCGGAGCCTCGCGTGGGATCGGCCTGGCCATCGCACTGCGCGCTGCGCGCGACGGCGCCAACGTGGCCATTGCGGCCAAGTCGTCGGTGCCGAATCCGAAGCTGCCGGGCACCATCCATACCGCGGCCGAAGCGGTGACGGCGGCAGGCGGGCAGGGCCTGGCCCTGAAGTGCGACATCCGCGAGGAAGAGCAGGTGCACGCGGCGGTTGCGGCCACGGTCGATACCTTCGGTGGCATCGACATCCTGGTCAACAACGCCAGCGCGATCTGGCTGCGCGGTACGCTGGATACGCCGATGAAGCGTTTCGACCTGATGCAGCAGGTCAATGCGCGCGGCAGTTTCCTGTGCGCGCAGGCCTGCCTGCCGTACCTGCTGCAGGCGCCGAATCCGCACATCCTCACCCTTGCACCGCCGCCCAGCCTGGAGCCGAAGTGGTGGGCACCGCATACCGGCTACACGCTGGCGAAGATGGGCATGAGCTTCGTTACCCTGGGCCTGGCCGCGGAATTCGGCCCGCAGGGCGTGGCGGTGAATGCGCTGTGGCCGCGCACGGTCATCGCCACCGATGCGATCAACATGATCCCGGGCGTGGATGCGGCCGGCTGCCGCACGCCGCAGATCATGGCTGACGCCGCGCATGCGGTGCTGGTGCGCGAAGCGGCGGGCTTCCATGGCCAGTTCCTGATCGACGATGACGTGCTGGCGCAGGCGGGTATCACCGATCTTTCGGGCTACGCAGTGGATCCATCGCGTCCGTTGCTGCCGGATCTGTTCCTGGATTGATCGTACGTCGCCGGAAGAGGCCGAGGGCTGCGACCTTCGGCCTGCTGCGCTAGAATGTGCGGCTGTAATCGTTTTCAACAGGGATGTGAACACATGTCACGCACTCTTTCCGTCGCGGCGCTGGCCGCTTCGCTGTCGTTGATCCTGGCCGCCTGCGGTGGCAAAGCACCCGCCGCTGCGGGCGGCGCCGCTGCATCCGGCACGCCGGACGCCAGCGCGGCGCCGTCCGACCCGCAGCAGCAGTTGACCGCCAAGCTCAACGCCTACATCGGCTGCTTCAACGCGCTTGATTCGAAGACCCACGGCAGCATCGAGTCCTATACGCGCTGGATCAAGGATGTCGCCGCCGGCCCGACCGGTCGCGAGACACAGGTGTACGGTCCGTTCGAGATCAGCGATTACGACATGAAGCAGTGCGATGCCCCCGTGACCGAGGCGATCGCTGCCAAGCCAGTGCTGGCCGAACTCGATGCTGCTGCTGGCCACTACCAGCAGGCGCTGAAGGCACTGGTGCCGATCAGCAAGGACGCGCACGACTACTACGATCGCCAGGACTACGAAGACGACCAGTTCGCCAAGGGCAAGCAGCTGCACGCGCCCCTGATGGTCGCCTTCAAGGATTTCGTGGCTGCCAGCGAAACGTTCAATGCCGAGCTGGAGCGCCAGAACGACGCCGCCCAGCGCGAGCAGCTCAAGGCACTGGAGCAGGCCGAGGGTCGCACGCGCGAGTACTACCGCCTGGCGATGATGCTGGAAGCCAAGGCCATCATGGATCTGATGAGCGAGGATGATTTCGATCAGGCCAAGGCCCGCGAGCGTCTGGATGCGTTCAACCGCATTTCCGACGAAGCACATGCGAAGGTGGCTGATCAGGAACCGGGCAAGCTGGACTGGAACAGCTTCGAGCGTGAGGCCGAGAACTTCCGTCGGGAAGGCAAGGCGCGGCTGCAGCGCGTCAGCGAGAAAGAGCCTTACACCGATTTCGAACGACGCATGCTTGATTCGCCGTCGATGGCGCCGCGTGGATCGGCCAGCAAGCTGATGCAGGAATACAACACGCTCGTTTTCCAGAGCAACCGCCAGTAGTGCTCCCGCTCATGGCGTGATCAGCGTGCGCCGGTGTACATCGCCGGCGCTCGCATCAATGACTGAACGCATCCGGCAGCTTGCCGCCGCACTTGCGGCAGTGCAGTGCATCCGGTTCATGGCCTTCCAGCCCACAGTCCGGGCAGCCACGCGCATCGCGGCGTGCGGCCTGCTCGGCTTCACGCATGGTGCTGGCCAGTTCGGCGGTGTAGATGCCGGTGGGCACGGCGATGATGCTGTAGCCGATCAGGATCAGCACCGAGGTGACGAAGCGGCCGAGCACGGTCTGCGGCACGATATCGCCGAAGCCGACCGTGGCCATGGTCACCACCGCCCAGTACATGCTGGCCGGGATGTTGGTGAAACCGTGTTCGGGGCCCTCGATCACGTACATCAGCGCACCGGCGATGATGGTGATGGTGATCACCGTGAACAGGAACACCAGCACCTTGCGCCGGCTGCGCCACAGCGACGTCATCAGGACGCCGCTTTCCTCGATGTAGCGGGTCAGCTTCAGGATGCGGAACACCCGCAGGATGCGCAGCGCGCGCACCACCAGCAGGCTCTGCGCGCCGGGGATGAACATCGACAGGTAGGCGGGCAGGATCGACAGCAGGTCGATGATGCCCCAGATGCTCACTGCATACCGCAGGGGGCGCTTGACCACCGCCAGCCGCAGCAGGTACTCGGCGGTGAAGATGATCGTGAATCCCCATTCCAGGATGTACAGGCCGGTGGACCATTCGGCATGCAGGTGCTGCACGCTGTCGATCATCACCACCAGGATGCTGGCGACGATCGCCACCACCAGGATCAGGTCGAAATTGCGCGAAGGGCGGGTGTCATGGCGGTAGATGATGTCGAACCACCGACGGCGCCAGCCGGTCTCGGTGGCGGGGTTGAGCTGGGGGGCGGAAAACGGTCGCATGGGCGCATTGTGCCGCAGGGGTTCCGGCGCGAGAATGGGCGTTCCTGAACCCTGCCGACTGCCATGACCGCCGCGACCGATCCGCTGATCTCCCTTTCGCACTATTACCTGCCGGTCTACAAGCCCCGCCAGGTGGTACTGGAGCGAGGCCAGGGCGCCCGCGTATGGGACAGCCAGGGCCGTGAGTTCATCGACCTGGCTGCCGGCATCGCCGTGTGCGGCCTGGGCCACAACGATCCGGACCTGGTGGCCGCGCTGGTCGAGCAGGCCGGCAAGCTCTGGCACACCAGCAACGTGTTCTACAGCGCACCGCCGCTGCACCTGGCCGAGGAACTGGTGAAGGCCAGTCGCTTCGCCGAGCGGGTGTTCCTGTGCAACTCCGGCGCCGAAGCCAACGAAGTGGCGATCAAGATGGTCCGCAAGTGGGCCTCCAGCCAGGGCCGCCCGGCCGACAAGCGCGTCATCATCACCTTCCGTGGCAGCTTCCACGGCCGCACCATGGGCGCGGTGACCGCTACCGCGCAGCCGAAGTACCAGGAAGGCTACGAGCCGCTGCCGGGTGGCTTCCGCTACATCGATTTCAACGACGAAGTGCAGCTGGAAACCGCGATGGCCGCCGGTGACGTGGCGGCGGTGATGCTGGAGCCGATCCAGGGCGAGGGCGGTGTGATGCCGGCCAAGTCCGGCTTCCTCAAGCGCGTGCGCGAACTGTGCGACCAGCACGACGCGCTGCTGGTGCTGGACGAGATCCAGGCCGGCATGGGCCGCACCGGCACGCTGTTCGCGCACTGGCAGGACGACGTGGTGCCGGACATGGTCACCCTGGCCAAGGCACTGGGTGGCGGCTTCCCGATCGGTGCGATGCTGGCCGGCCCGAAGGTGGCCGAGACCATGCAGTTTGGCGCGCACGGCACCACCTTCGGTGGCAACCCGCTGGCCGCTGCGGTGGCCCGCGTGGCGCTGCGCAAGCTGGCCTCGTCGGAGATCGCCGCCAACGTCAGCCGCCAGTCGAAGGCGCTGCGCGATGGCTTCGCGCGCATCAACGAAGAGTTCGGCGTGTTCAGCGAGGTGCGTGGTCGCGGCCTGATGCTGGGTGCGGTGCTGAGCAAGGACTTCGCCGGCCAGGCTGGTGCGATCCTCGACCACGCTGCCGGGCAGGGGCTGCTGACCCTGCAGGCCGGCCCGGACGTGCTGCGCTTCGTGCCGTCGCTGAACATCACCGACGAAGAAGTGGCCGAAGGCCTGAAGCGCCTGCGCGCGGCAATTGCCGCGTTCATCGCCGCGCGCTGACGCCCTGGCGTCGGGGTCGGATCCCTCTCCTGCGGAGAGGGCTCTGACCCCGATCAGCCCACCGCGTAACGCTTCAACACCTTGCCCAGCCCACGGCCATCGCGCACGGTTTCCGCGTGCAGGCCGGCGGCGCGTGCGCCGCGCACGTTGGCGAACAGATCATCGACGAACAGCGTGCGGGCAGGTGCCACGTCCAGTGCTTCCAGCGTGCGCAGGAACACCGCGGGCGCCGGTTTGCGCAGGCCGAACTCCGCGCTGCAGAACACGCGCTCATGCAGGGCCGGGAACAGTTCAGGTAGCAGAGTGGGCAAGGCCTGCTGCATCAGTGCGCCATTGTTGGTCAGCACCGCCATCGGCAGCTGCAGGGCCTGCAGCCGCTGCAGCACGGCCGGCTGTGGATGACTGGCGGCCTGTCGCGCCGCGATCCACGTGTGTACATCAACGGTGCGGCCCAGCTGTGTGCTCAGCTGCGCCAGATAGGCCGGGCCATCCAGCGTGCCATTGTCATGTGCCGCTTCCAGCCCGCTGTCGTACAGCGCGGCCTGCACGGTTTCCGGCGCGACATCCAGCGCCTGTGCCAGATGCAGCACGCGCTGCGCGCGCTGGTACTGCACCAGCACGCCATCCACATCCAGCAGCAACAGATCGATCCGCATCGGCCGAGCATGCCATCGCGGTGGATGCGCGGAAACCCTGGAGTGCGCGTGCGACAGACGGTCGCAGACGCGGCCACAGGGGGCTGCCTAGAATGGCGCTTGAATCCGCAGGAGATGCAACGATGAAGGCTTGGATGGTGGCAGTGGGACTGGGCGCGCTGATGCTGGCGCCGTCGGCGATGGCGCGGGTGTGTGCGGTCAGCATCGACAGCACCGACCAGATGAGCTTCAGCAGCCGCGAGATCAAGGTCGCCGCCGACTGCACCGCCGTGGACCTGACCCTGCGCCACACCGGCAAGCTGGCTGTCACCGCGATGGGTCACAACTGGGTGCTGACCCGTACCGCCGATTACCAGCCGGTGGCGATGGCGGGCATGCGCATGACCCTGGCCGACAGCTACCTGCCGAAGGCCGACAAGCGCGTGCTGGCGCACACCAAGGTGATCGGCGGTGGCGAGACCACGCGCGTGCGCTTCTCCACCCAGGGCCTGCAGAAGGGCGGTGACTACACCTTCTTCTGCTCGTTCCCCGGCCACTTCGCGATGATGAAGGGCAAGTTCGTCTTCGGTTGAAAAAAAGGGGACGGAGGGGATTAAGTCGTTTGTGCACAAACGACTTAATCCCCTCCGTCCCCTTTTTTGCGATCAGCCCTTGGCGGCCCTGAACGCCACGCGTGCTGCGGCCAGCGTCGCCTCGATCACGGCATCGTCGTGGGCGCTGGACAGGAAGCCGGCCTCGTACGCCGACGGGGCCAGGAACACGCCCTGCTCCAGCATCGCGTGGAAGAAGCGGTTGAACGCCGGAATGTCACAGGCGGTGGCCTGCGCATAGGTCTCCACCTTCTCGCTGGTGAAGAACAGCCCGAACATCGCACCCACGCAGGTGGTGGTCACGGCCACACCGGCGTCGGCGGCGGCCGCTTCCAGACCCGCACACAGGCGTGCGGTGCGCTCGGCCAGGTCGGCATGGAAACCCGGCTGCTGGACCAGCTCCAGCATCGCCAGGCCGGCAGCCATTGCCACCGGATTGCCGCTCAGCGTGCCGGCCTGGTAGATCGGGCCGGCCGGTGCGATCTGCTGCATCAGCTCGCGGCGACCACCATAGGCACCCACCGGCATGCCACCGCCGATGATCTTGCCGAAAGTGGTCAGGTCCGGGGTGATGCCGTAATGCGCCTGCGCACCGCCGAGGGCAACACGGAAGCCGGTCATCACTTCGTCGAAGATCAGCAGCGCGCCATGCTTCGTGCACAGCGCACGCAGGTGTTGCAGGTAGCCCTCGCGCGGCGGGATGCAGTTGGCGTTGCCGACCACCGGTTCGATGATCAGGCCGGCGATGTCGTCACCCTGCTGTTCGAACAGGGCGGTGGCCGCTTCGAAGTCGTTGTAGGGCAGGGTCAGGGTCAGTTCGCTCAGGCCGGCCGGGACGCCCGGCGAGGTCGGCACGCCCAGGGTCAGCATGCCGCTGCCGGCCTTGACCAGGAACGAGTCGCCGTGGCCGTGGTAGCAGCCTTCGAACTTGACGATGCGGTTGCGGCCGGTGGCGCCACGCGCCAGGCGGATCGCCGACAGCGTGGCCTCGGTGCCGGAGTTGACCATGCGCACCATCTCGCACGATGGCACCAGGCGGGTGATGGTCTCGGCCATGGTGACTTCGGCCGCGCACGGCGCACCGAAGGACAGGCCATTGTCGATCGCCTTCTTCACCGCCTGGCGCACGGCCGGGTGGTTGTGGCCGACGATCATCGGGCCCCAGGAACCGACGTAGTCGATGTAGCGGTTGCCATCGACGTCGTACAGGTAGGCGCCATCGGCGCGTTCAACGAAGAACGGCTCGCCGCCGACCGACTTGAACGCACGTACCGGCGAATTGACGCCGCCCGGCAGCAGCTGCTGGGCACGGGAGAACAGGGCGTGGGACTGGTCGTGGTTCATGGGGCTTTCCTGGGCATTACGCGAACTGGGCGAGATAGGCGCGCTGGGTCGCGACCGGGTCCGATGCGGCATAGATACCGCTGACCACGGCCACCAGATCGGCGCCGGCGTCGATGATGGGACCGACATTGTCCGGCGTCAGGCCGCCGATCGCCACCCGCGGCACGCCGAGTGCGGCGCTTTGCCGCAGCAGGTCGGCGTGGGCGCGGCTGCTGGTGACCTTGGTGGTGGTCGGGAAGAAGGCGCCGAAGGCCACATAGCTGGCGCCGGCCGCCACGGCCTTCTCTGCATTGGCCAGCTGGTCGTAGCAGGAGGCGCCGATGATGGCCTCGGCACCGAGCAGCGCGCGCGCGCTGGGGATGTCCCCGTCGGTGCCGCCCAGATGCACGCCGGCCGCGCCCACGGCCTTGGCCAGCACCGGATCGTCGTTGACGATCAGCGGCACGCCGTGGGCGGCGCACAGGCCTTGCAGGGCCGCCGCCTGTTCCTGCCGCAGCGCGTCGCTGGCGGTCTTGTTGCGGTACTGCAGCCAGGTGGCACCCGCGGCCAGCAGCGGCGCGGTACGGGCCAGCAGGCGCGCGGTATCGGGCTCGTCCGGGGTGATCAGGTAGACGCCGCGGGGCGCCGGGGAAGCAGAAGTCATCGATGGCTACCGGTGCGTGGGCTGCAATGGGACAATGGCCGCCCGTGAATCCAGCCCCGATTATCCGATGAGCGACGCCAGCCCCACCACCCTGCGAACCTGGATGTGCGTGGTCTGCGGCTTTCTGTACAGCGAAGCGGAAGGCTTGCCGGAGGAGGGTATTGAGCCCGGGACGCGTTGGGAGGACATTCCCGAGACCTGGACCTGTCCGGACTGCGGGGTGACCAAGGCCGATTTCGAGATGGTCGAGGTCGATTGACCGGCGGGCCACCCGGCCCATCCTGTGGGTGAGGACCGTTGGGGTGGGTGTGGACCGTTGGTCCACACACCGACACCCTCAATGCAGCCGCGGCACCGGCCCGCCGAGGTCGATCAGCTTCTCGCGCAGCCACTGCGCATCGCTGGCCTCGGGATTGCGCTTCAGGTACTGCCCCAGGTCATGGCGGGCACCGGCCAGATACTCCAGTTGCAGGTACGCCAGGCCGCGGTCGCGCAGCGCGTCGTCCTGCTCGGGCGCCAGTTTCAGCAGGCGGTCGGCACTGCGTGCGGCACGATCCCATTCACCGGCTTCGGCGTAGACACCATGCAGGTTGCGCAGCATGCGCATCAGGATCGCGCGCGCCGGCGCCGGGTCGAGGATCTGCGCCAGCACCTGGTCATCGGGCATCTGTCCGCCCAGGTGTGACTTGGCGCGTTCGCGCAGTTCGTCCACGTCCAGTGGCCGGCCACCGTTGAACGGGTCCATCACCAGCACGCCGTCGTCCACCGGCAAGCGCACCAGGAAGTGGCCGGGGAAGGACACGCCATCCAACGGTATGCCGAGCCGGCGCGCGACTTCCATCTGCACCAGCGCCAACGAGATCGGATTGCCCAGGCGCCGCTCGAACACCTGGTTGAGGTAGCTGTTGCGCGGGTCGTAATACTCGTCGTGGTCGCCGCTGTAGCCCAGCTCGTCGAACAGGTGGCGGTTGATCGCCGCCATTTTCAGTGGGCTGTTGTCGATGCTCTCCACTTCCGAACGGAGGTGGTCGACATGGCTCTGGATCAGCGCGTCGTAGGTGGACGGCTGCAGATCGGGGTATTCATCGCGCGCGATCAGCAGCGCGGTCGGCAACAAGGGCAGCGCCTCGTCTTCGAGGTCGGCCAGTGCATCCCAGTCGGGGAGTGTGATCCGGTCCTGCATGACCACAGACTGGCGTCATTCGCAGGCGGTTTCAAGCGGTGCCGCGTGAAAAATCCGGGGGTCAGATCCCTTTCGCGTGCGAAAGGGAGCTGACCCCTGCAGGGTTGCCGGCCAGCGGTCGGCACTACCGCGGGCAGAACCCTGTTACTCGATGCCTGGGCCGAACTTCAGCTCCGTGCCGTCCTTCAGCTTGAGCTTCTCGGCCTGGCCGGCGTTGAGCTCCAGCACGTAACGTGCCGGGCCACCGCTGGGGTAGGGCGGGCACATGTCGCCGGCCGAGCACGGCGGCACATCACGCTGCTGGCTGACCAGCTTGCGCTGGCTGTCGAAGTACAGGATGTCCAGCGCGATCCTGGTGTTCTTCATCCAGTACGCCTGCATTTCCTCGCGGTCGTGGATGAACAGCATGCCGTGGTCGGCCGCCATCTGGTCGCGGAACATCAGACCGCGTGCGCGGGTTTCATCGTTGGTGGCCAGCTCGACCTGGTAGCGGGCGCCATCCAGTTCGACCCAGTGGCGGGCCGCGTCGGTGGCGCAGCCAGCCAGGGCCAGCAGCGGGAGCATCAGCAGCGAACGCAACAGCGACATCGTCAGGATCCTTCGAAAGGGTCAGAGCACGACCGGCGGCTCGCCGCCGACGATCACCACATCGGCGCGGCGGCGTGCGAACAGGCCAACGCAGACCACGCCCGGCAGCTGGTTGAGCTCGCGCTCCAGCTTTTCCGGATCGGTGATCTGCAGGTTGTGGATGTCCAGGATCTGGTTGCCGTTGTCGGTGACCACGCCTTCACGCCAGGTCGGCTGGCCGCCGGTCATGTCGCGGATCTGGCGGGCGACCAGGCTGCGCGCCATCGGGATCACTTCCACCGGCAGCGGGAACCTGCCCAGCACCGGCACCTGCTTGCTCGGGTCGATGATGCAGATGAAGCGCTCGCTGGCCTCGGCGATGATCTTCTCGCGGGTCAGCGCGGCGCCGCCGCCCTTGATCAGGCACTTGTTGGCGTCGCACTCATCGGCGCCGTCCACGTACAGCGACAGGTTGCCGCTGTGGTTCAGCTCGATCACCTCGATGCCGTGCTGCTTCAGGCGCGCGGTGCTCTGCTCGGAGCTGGAAACAGCGCCCTTGATGCGGTGCTGGATGCGGGCCAGGGCATCGATGAAATAGGCCACGGTGGAACCGGTGCCGACACCGACGATCATGCCGTCTTCAACGTACTCGATGGCTTTCTCGGCGGCCAGGCGCTTGGCTTCGGACATGGGAGAACTCTCAGGCAGGGAATCAGGATTTCTTTTCCAGCGACAGCAGCAGCTTCCACTGCGCGGCGGTCACCGGGAACACCGACAGGCGGTTGCCCTTGGCAACCAGCGGGAAGCCCTCGCCGAGTTCTTCGGCGTGCAGCTTGATCTCGTCCAGCGCGATCACCTGCTTGAGCTTGCGGTCGAAGGCCACGTCCACCAGCATCCAGCGCGGGTTTTCGCGCGTGCTCTTGGGGTCGTGGTAGTCGGATTTCGGATCGAACTGGGTGTCGTCCGGGTAGGCCGTACTGGCCACCGTGGCCAGGCCGACGATGCCCGGCACCTTGGTATTGGAGTGGTAGAACAGGATGCCGTCGCCCACCTGCATGCCATCGCGCATGAAGTTGCGCGCCTGGTAGTTGCGCACCCCGTTCCAGGGTTCGACCTTGACCTTGGCCAGGTCATCGATGGAGAAGGCGTCCGGTTCGGACTTCATCAGCCAGTAGCGCTTGCGGGCGGTCATGCGTTCACGGGGGCAGCGGAGGGGAACAGGGTGCCGTCTTCGGTGCAGATCGCATCCACCGGCACGTCCCACGACGCCACCGGCAAGGACTCGACCTGCTGCACCGCGAACGCAGCACCGACCAGCCAGGGCGGCGCCGGCCGGTCGTGGCGGAAGGCGAAGCTGCGATCATACCAGCCGCCCCCCATGCCCAGCCGCCGGCACTGCGTGTCGAAACCCACCAGCGGGGCCACCACCAGCGCCATCTGTGCTGGTTCCAGTGTGTCTTCCAGCGCCACGTCCGGCTCGGGAATGCCGTAGCGGTTGCTGGTCAGCGGCTGCCCCGGCCGCCACGGCGCGAAGCGCAGCACGTCGCCGGCCAGCATCGGCAGGCAGTAGGTGAGGCCTTCGGGCAACTGCAACTGCCAGCGGTGCAGGGCGATCTCGCCATCCAGCGCCCAGTAGCCGGCCACGGCGCCTTCGCGCGGGGCGAACGGCAGGGCGAGCAGGGCATCGGCAAGCGATTCGGCGGCGGCGATGCGCTCAGTGGCGGAAAGGTCGCGGCGGCGTTGCCGCAGGTCGTGGCGCAGGGCCTGGCGCGGGTCGGTCATGGCAGCGTGCGGCGGGGGAACAGCCGCCATTGTGCCGGAAAGAACAAGGGCGACGCCCGAAGACGCCGCCCTTGCTGGAATATTGCATTCTCCGCAATGTCGATGCATGCGAAACGACCTTGAACCCGGGGGCTCAAGTGGGAACGCTGGAGAACCATCGGGCTTCCCGCTGCAAGGCGGACCTGCACTCCCGGCGCTGTCGCGCTCCCGGTGTCGTTCTTAAGGGACAAGGCGAATGTTTGCACATGCCGTCGAGTACCGCAGAGAACGCGTGGCCATTATAGCCAGCACGCAGGATCTGGATAGGCCGTTCGTCGGCAACAGTCCGTGCCAATTCAGATATGAGAAGACGCGTTTTGCACGATCTTCAGGCGCCGCCGTCGATGGCGCGGTCCAGGCGCCGGTTCAGGTCGGCCAGCGTCTGCTGCAGCGCCACCGCCTGGCGGGCGTTCTCGTCGCGCAGCAGCTGTAGTTCGTGGGCCAGGTTCAACGCGGCCAACACGGCGACGCGATCGACCGCGGCCATGCGGTTGCTGCCGCGGATCTCACGCATGCGCGCGTCCAGCAGGCGCGCGGCGGCCATCAGGCTGTCACGTTCATCGCCGCCGACGCCCACGGTGTATTCACGATCGAGGATGCGGACACTGACCGGTTCGGCGCTCATGTGTGCTGCTCCAGGGATTTGAGCCGGCTGATCATCGCTTCCACCCGCGAGCGTGCCTGCTCATTCTTGGCCAGCAGCGTCGAACGCTCGGCCACCAGCTGTTCCTGCTGGTGGCGCAGGCTGCGGTTCTCCTCGGCCAGGCGCTGGTTGCGGTCAAGCAACGCTTCCACGCGGGCAGCGAAGTCCTGCAGCTGGGCAAGGGGATCGGCGGGTTCCATGCGGGCACGATAGGCAAGCCGGGTAAGGGCGGTCAAGCGTTGTCGCAGCAAGGCTGGACGGCTGCGGAGAGGATGCCGTCGGGTTGCTACACTACGGGGTCTCACGGGCGCGCGCGTGCGCGCCCCGGGTTTCCTTTCCGAACGAGCCGCACGATGACCGAACTTCCCTCCGTCGACGACGTTACCCGCGCCAGCCAGGCGTTGGGCCTGGGCGCCACCGCTGCCGAGCTGCACGGCGCGCTGTGCGGCTGGCTGGCTGCCGGCGGTGCCCCCGGCAACGACTGGCCGGCGCGCGTGCTGGCCGACGACAACCTGCCGCCGGTGGCTGCCGACAGCGTGCTGGGGCAGCTGCTGCAGGCCACCATCAAGCAGCTGGAAGACCGCGACTTCGCCTTCGAGCTGCTGCTGACCGACGGCGACGATGTATCCGCGCAGGCCGATGCCATGTTCAGCTGGACCCGTTCCTTCCTGGGCGGCTTCGGCCTGGGCAGCGGCGGCCGCCGCCCGACCCTGTCCGAAGAGGGCGAGGAAGCGCTGACCGACATGGCCAGCCTGGCGCGTGCCTCCAGCGAGGATTTCGAGGCCGGTGGCGATGATGACGACGAAGCCCTGTCGGAGATCGAGGAATTCATCCGCGTGGCGGTGCTCCTGCTGCACGGCGACGTGGTGCTGGCCTCGCGCCATCGTCAGCGCCTGAACTGATGGACATCAAGCAGCGCACCGGCATTGCCGCCGGCGAGTACAAGCGTCGTCGCCGCCAGCTGATGGACATGGCCGGCGAGGATGCGATCCTGGTGCTGCCGGCCGCGGCCGAGAAGGTGCGCAGCCTCGATACCCATTATCCGTTCCGGCAGGATTCGGATTTCCAGTACCTGAGCGGCTTCCCGGAGCCGGAAGCAGTGCTGGTACTGATCCCGGGCCGACGCCACGGCGAGGCCATCCTGTTCTGCCGCGAGCGCGATGCCGAACGCGAAGCCTGGGACGGCAGCCGCGCCGGCCAGGAAGGCGCGGTGGCGCAGTACGGCATGGACGATGCCTACCCGATCGATGATCTGGACGATATCCTGCCGGGCCTGCTTGAAGGCCGTTCGCGCGTCTACTACCACTTCGGCCGGGATGCCGACTTCGACCTGAAGCTGATCGGCTGGGTCAACCGCGTGCGTTCGCAGGTGCGCCACGGTGCGCAGCCGCCGCACGAGTTCCTCGAACTGGGCCACCTGCTGCACGAGCAGCGCCTGTTCAAGTCCGGTGCCGAAGTGGCGTTGATGCACCACGCCGCGCAGATCAGCGTGCGTGCGCATCTGGCCGCGATGAAGGCCGCCAGGGCCGGCATCCACGAGTACGAACTGCAGGCGGAGCTGGAACGCGTGTTCCGCGCCAACGACGCCGTGCCGGCCTATTGCAGCATCGTCGGTGCCGGCCGCAACGGCTGCATCCTGCATTACCGCGACAACAACGCGCGTTCGCGCGACGGCGAGCTGGTGCTGATCGACGCCGGTGCCGAGTACCGTGGCTACGCCAGTGACATCACCCGCACGTTCCCGGTGAATGGCCGCTTCAGCGCCGAGCAGCGTGCACTGCACGACCTGGTCGGCGATGCGCAGGCCGCTGCGTTGGCCCAGGCCAGGCCGGGCGTGCCGTACGAAGCCGGTCACCTCGCCGCAGTGCAGACCCTGACCGAGGGCCTGCTGCGGCTGGGCCTGCTGAAGGGCACGCTGGAAAAGAACCTGGCCGAAGGCCTGTACCAGCGCTTCTACCGGCACAAGACCGGGCACTGGATCGGCATGGACGTGCACGACGTGGGCGACTACCGCCTGGCCGGTGACTCGCGTCTGCTGGAGCCGGGCATGGCGTTCACCATCGAGCCGGGGTTGTACATCGGCGTGGATGACACGACGGTGGAACCGCGCTGGCGCGGTATCGGCATCCGTACCGAGGATGACGTGCTGATCACCGATGACGGCCATCGCGTGCTGACCGAAGGCCTGGCGCGCAGCGCCGACGAGATTGAAGCGGTGATGGCGGGGTAAGGGGTGTTCTGCAGGGCTTGCAGCCCTGCACCTGCTGCAATCAACGGCAACTGCCAATGCCAGAGCGGCATTCCGTGGGATGGCGGGGCGGTGTGGGTGGTCAGGACACGCCGTAAACCCATCCATGGGGGCTCGATGGCGCCATCCATGGCGCCAACGGTCCTGCCCACCCACACCGCCCCACCCCTGACAGATTCCTGTGGCTGTTGGTGGGTGCCGACCGTTGGTCGGCACATCTGTCAGATATCGAATGAATCATCCACGCATGGCGTGGATCTACGGGCAATTGCGGCTGTTGGTAGGTGTCGACCTTGGTCGACACAGAGCGAGCGCAGCGAGCGACCCGCTTTTGCTTTTCTTTTTCTTTTCCGTGGTTGGACGCGCGCAGGAAACTGTCAAAGGCCGGGCGGGGTGGGTTTGCAGGACCGTTGGCGCCATGGATGGCGCCATCGAGCCCCCATGGATGGGTTTACGGCGTGTCCTGCAAACCCACCCCGCCCGGCAAAGCGCGGCTTTTGAATTCAGCACCCAACCACGAGGGGCTCAGCCGTTCGCCGCCGCAAACGCCGGCCGCGTCAGGTTGTCCGCCTCGCCATCAGTGCACAGCACTTCGTCTTCAATGCGGATGCCACCATACGGACGGAAGAAATCCACGCGCTCCCAGTTGATCGCATCACCATGGCCGGCGTCCTTCACTTCGTTCAACAGCATGTCGATGAAGTACAGGCCTGGCTCGATGGTCACCACCATGCCCGGTTCCAGCACGCGGGTCAGGCGCAGGTAGGGATGGCCGGCCGGGCGCTCGATGCGGCCACCTTCGTCGCTGGCGGCGAAGCCGGCCACGTCGTGCACCTGCAGGCCGATCAGGTGGCCGATGCCGTGCGGGAAGAATGCGGCGCTGACGCCGGTCTCCAGCGCGGTCTGTGGCGACACCTTGATCACGCCGAAGTCCTTCAGCACGCCCATCAGCGAAAGATGTGCGTCCACGTGCAGCTGCTTGTAGTCGAAGCCCGGGCGCACCGCTGCGCACATCTGCTGCTGGGCGGCGTCGACGGCCGCAATCATCGCGGCGAATTCGTCGTGGCCCTGCGCGGCGTAGGTGCGGGTGATGTCGCTGGCATAGCCGTGCGCACTGGCGCCGGCGTCGATCAGGAAGCTGCGCAGCGGCTGCGGTGCCTTGCGGCCCAGCTCGGTGTAATGCAGCACGGCGGCGTGTTCGTTCAACGCCACGATGTTGCCGTAGGGCAGCTCGTTGGCATCCTGGCCGACGGCCTGGCAGTACGCCATGTGGATGCTGAATTCGTCGGCACCGTTGCCGAACGCGGCCTCGGCGGCGCGGTGGCCGCGCACGCCCAGCACCTGGGCCTGGCGCATCAGTGCGATTTCATACGGTGTCTTGCTGCCGCGGTGCCATTCCAGGTAGTTCACCACCGGCGCTGGATTGTTCGGCATGTAGTTGCCCAGTGCGCTCTGCGGCTCGCCCAGGATCGCGCAGCGCGACGGGTCGGCCGGCAGCAGGGCCAGCGCCTCTTCGGGCTTGCGGATGATGTGGATGTCGAAGTGCTCCACCCACCAGCCACTGGGGGCGTCCGGTACCACGTGCCAGTAGTCGAAGGGCTGGTGGAAGATCACTGCCGGGCGCTTGCCCGGGGTGAACACGATCCAGCTGTTGGGCACGCGGGTCAGCGGCAGCCAGGCCTTGAACTGCGGGTTGACCGCATACGGGTAGTCGCGGTCGTCGAACACCTGGTAGTGCAGGGTGCCGCTGGGCACCACCAGATGGTCGAAGCCGCCGCGGGCCAGCGCCTGTTCGGCGCGTCGGCACAGCACGGCCAGGTGGTCGGAATACAGGGCGCCGGGGTCTTGCTGGATCATTGCGGTGGCTCGACACGGAAAACGGCCCTTGATTCTGCCGCATACCGCGAAAAACCGCTGTGCCGGAACCGGCACTCAGGCCGTCGAAACCGGTCCCTCGTCGCTGTCCTCGCCCACCCACTGCCGCAGCAGCTGCCGATGTTCGCGCGACAGGGTCAGGAAGCGGAAGCCGGTCCAGCTCTGCCCGGGAACGTGTGCGGGCTCGCTCCACAGCAGATGCACGCCTACGTCGATGGCCTGCTGGCGGCCATCACCCAATGGCAAGGGAAAGCGCAGCTGGTACAGCGCATCCTCGCGCAGCGGCATGCTGGCCAGCATCAGCATGCCAGTTTCGGAGACATTGCCGAGGCGCCCGACCACGCACTCGCGCATCTGGTCGGTAACCGGCACCAGGTCCGAGACCTGGCGGCGCGGCGCGCGGCGGGTGTCCTGCGGCGGTACGGCTTTCATGCGGGGGTCTCCTGTGCGCGAGCCGTGGCCAGTGCGCGCAGCGCACCGAGGCTGGCTTCCCAGGCACGGTCGACCAGCCGGCCCTTGTCTTCGGTGACCAGCTGCGCGCGCCCGGCACTGATCTGCCGTGCCAGCGCATCCAGGTCGGTATCGGTGATCTTCTGCCCGCGCGCATTGACGAACAACGCGTGGCCGGTCAGCAGGCTGTACCAGGACAGGCGCTGGCGGCGCATCGTGCCATCGCCCGTGTCGATGTCGAACCAACTGCCGAACGGCAGGCTGGACAGTTGTTGGTAGGCCGCTTCTTCGGCGCTGCTGCGCGGCGTGGCAGGTGCGGCGCCACTGTTCGTGCCGGCGTGCTCGCCCAGGCGCGCACGTGCCTTGAGGCGTGCGCTGAGCTCGGTACGCGAGGTGCTTTCATCCTCGCCGCCGGGCGTGGCCAGCCTGCGCGCGACAGCGGCGGCTTCCTCGGCGTGGTAGCCGACCTGCAGCAATGCGGCCTCCACGTCCGCTGCCAGTGCGGTATCGGTGCCGCCGGGGGCGTCGATGGCCTGCGCGGTGATGGCAGCGATGCGCTCGGTCTGTTGCAGGCGCTCCTGCCATTGTGGTGAATCGTCGCCATGGCGCAGGCGGGTGAGGGTCAGTGCATCGGCCCAGGCCTGGCGCAGCAAGGTCTGCACGAAACGCGGTGGCGACCGGGTGTCGCAGCACTGGTCGATCTGTGCGGTGGCCTGGCGACGGGCCAGTTCCAATCGTTCCTTGCCGCGCGCGGCTTCCACATGGCGGCGCTCGGCCAGTTCGGCACGATGGGCCGCCGCGCGCTGGTGCTGCTGCACGTCTTCACTGGCGGCGGCAAAGGCTTCCGGCGCACGCGCATCCTGCCCCAGCAGGCCCTGCACGCTCTGCGCCATGCGCTGCAGCAGCTGCGGGTCGACATCCTCATCGCCCAGCCAGTTGGCGCCGACTTCGGCGATCTGATTGAGCAGCTCACGCGCGGGGTGTTCGTCGCGCACGAAGAAGCCCGGATCGGCCATGGCGGCGCGTGCCAGGGGTACCTGCAGGCGGGCCAGCAGCGCGGCCGGCACTGGATCGGGACGCTGCTGCTGTTGCACCTGCTGCATCAGCATGCGCAGCAGGTCGAGGTTGTCCCGGTCGTGACTGCCCAGCTGGGCCTGCGCACCATGCTCGCTGCGCAGCTGCGCGACCACGGCAGCCTGCAGGTCGGCCACACCGGTTGCCGCACTGGACTGGGCCTGCAGGCGCGCGAGGACCGCGTCGACTGCCGCGCTGGGCACCGCGCCGCTGTCCGCCGGGGCAGGGCTGCCGTGCCGCGCCTGCTGCAGCAGTTCATGCAGTGCACTGCCGGTGGAGGTGGTCACGCCCGGCGTGGCGGGGCCGCCAGCGCCGCCCTCGTGGAAGGCGTCCTGTACCAGGCTGGACCAGGAGCCGGCCGGTGCCGAACCGTTCCAGCCGGTCAGGGGGGCTGCGGTGCGCTTGGCCGGCTGCGTGGTGCGGCCGCCCCCCACCGACTGGGTGATGATCCGCCGCGTGCTCGACGAGCGTGCCAGGTAGGGGGTGTAGACCAGCCCCGGCAGTACACCGGACTGGGCCAGCAGGGCATTGGCACGGTCAAGGATATCGCCCAGCCGTTCCAGCACCTGCCGTTCGAAACTGCGATACAGCGCCAGCTGTACCTCGACGCTCAGCGCGTCCTGTTCGGCAATCCGGCGCACCATCGCGCACAGTGCCTGCGGTGCCAGCGGCAGGGTGTCGGCCTCGAAGGCCGGCGCCGCCGCCAGTACGCCCAGGCGTTGGCCCAGCAGGTTCAGTGTGTTGGTTGAACGCAGGGTTTCGCGCCGCACCATCTCGGTCAGCAGCAGGTCGCGATCCACTTCGTGCTCATCAACCAGCGACAGCCCGAGCATGCCCGGCAGCGCTGGCGGCCCAGCACTGGTACTGACACCGCTGACCGGTTCGCGCAACCGCGCGAGGGCGTCGGCCACGGCATCGAGCATGCGATCGGCGAAATGGCCGGCGAAGGCGTGCAGCTGTCCACGCTGGGCCATCAGCTCGGCCTGCTGCTGCGGATTGCGTGCGCGGTCGGCGTCGTGCAGCAGGGTCTGCTCCAGCGCCTCGACGGTCAGGATCAGGGGCGCCGCCAGCGTCTGCCGGCACAGGCCGATCAGCGCGCCCAGCAGCTCACGTACCCGCGGTGGCAGATCGCTGGCGGCCAGGCGGTTCTTGTCGGCAGGAGTGATGGAAAAGACAACTGACATCGGCAGGCGGTACCCGGATTCCCGCGGATCGATCTGGTGAATCTACCGTGTCGGCCGATGTCGGCGCTACTTTAGGCTGAACGTGAATCGCATCCGCCGGGCCTGGCCCGACCGATGAACGGTAGTGCCGGCCGCTGGCCGGCAGATATGTCTTCACCGGATTGCCGGCCAGCGGCCGGAACGATCCTCTGTCAGGCGAGGATCAATCTTCCAGGAACAGGCTCACCACATCGTTGGTGAAGCGGCGGCCCAGCTCGGTCGGCTGCACATGGCCATCGGTCACGTCGAGCCAGCCGCGCTGCACGGCCTCGGCCAGGGGAGCGTCCAGCACGCTGCGCGGCAGCCCCGTGCGCGACTCGAAATCGCGCAGGCCGAAACCTTCGTGCAGGCGCAGCAGGTTGAGCATGTATTCGAACGGCAGGCGCTCCGGCGCGATCACATCGTCGCCGCCGAACGAGGCGGGCGTGCCGGCGCTGTCCAGGTAGGCCTGCGGGTGCTTCAGCTTCCAACGTCGCAGCACATGCTCCTCGGCGCCGGAACTGATCTTGCCGTGCGCGCCGGCACCGATGCCCAGGTAGTCGCCGAAGCGCCAGTAGTTCAGATTGTGCGCGCTCTGCCGGCCGGGGCGCGCATAGGCGCTGACCTCGTACTGGCCGAAACCGGCCTGTGCCAGCAATGCCTGGCAGTGTTCCTGCATGTCCCAGGCGTTGTCTTCATCGGGAATGCCCTGCGGCGGCCGCGCGAAGAACACCGTGTTCGGTTCCAGGGTCAGCTGGTAGTGGGAGATGTGTGCCGGCTGCAGCGCGAACGCGCGTTCCAGGTCGGCCTCGGCACCGGCCAGGGTCTGTTCCGGCAGCGCGTACATCAGGTCGATGTTGAAGTTGTCGTAGCCCGCGTCCTGCGCCATCTTCACCGCGCGCTCGGCTTCGCCACTGTCGTGGATGCGGCCCAGGCGCTTGAGCATCGCATCGTCGAAACTCTGGATGCCGAAGCTGAGGCGGTTCACGCCGGCCGCGCGATAGCGGTCGAAGCGGCCATGTTCGGCGGTGCCCGGGTTGGTTTCCAGGGTGATTTCGGCATTGGGCGCGAAACGCAGGCGTGCGCTGGCCTGTTGCAGGAAGCCGTCGATCGCCTCCGGCGGGAACAGGCTGGGCGTGCCGCCACCGAAGAACACGCTGTGCACCACCCGGCCCCAGACCAGCGGCAGGTCCTGGTCGAGGTCGCGCAGCAGCGCATCGATATAAGCGTCGAACGGCAGCTCGCCCTTGGCCTGGTGCGAATTGAAATCGCAGTACGGGCATTTGCGCACGCACCACGGCAGGTGCACGTACAACGACAGCGGTGGCGGCACCAGCCGCGGCGGGTTGTCGTGGTCGGCGGAGCAGGCTTCGCCGGGCAGGTGGTTGCAGTGGTCGTGGGCGTGCGGCATGGGCTTCTTCGGTAGTGCCGGCCGCTGGCCGGCTTCCCTGGGTCGATCGGGTGGCGTCAGTACAGCGTCGCCAGCTGCTGCTTGAGCTGCTGCAGGGCAATGGCGCGGTGGCTGATGGCGTTCTTCAGCGCCGGCTCCATTTCCGCGGCGGTCAGGCCGTGGGTGGTGTCCAGGAATACCGGGTTGTAGCCGAAACCATTGGTGCCACGCAGGTCGCGGATGATCTGGCCTTCCCAGCGGCCTTCGCAGATCAGCGGCTGCGGGTCGGTGGCGTGGCGCAGCAGCACGATCACCGCATAGAAGCGGGCGCTGCGCTGGCCATCGGGAATGTCGGCCATCGCGTCCAGCAGCTTGGCATTGTTGGCCGCAGCATTGGTCGGGTGGCCGGCATAGCGTGCGCTGTACAGGCCCGGCGCACCGCCGAGGGCATCGACGATCAGGCCCGAATCATCGGCCAGCGCCGGCAGGCCGGTCGCTTCGCAGGCCGCGCGTGCCTTCAGCAGCGCGTTCTCGACGAAGGTCAGGCCGGTCTCTTCCACATCGCCCAGGCCCAGTTCGGCGGCCGAGGTGATCTGCAGCGGCAGATCGGCAAGGATCTCCTGCATCTCCACCAGCTTGCCGGCGTTGTGGCTGGCCAGTACCAGTTTCTTCATTGACGGGGCTCCAGCAGGTCCCAGGTGTTGCCATACAGATCGCGGAACACCGCAACCGTTGCATAGGGTTCTTCGCGCGGCGCTTCCAGGAACTCGACGCCGGCGGCGACCATCGCCGCGTGGTCGCGACGGAAGTCGTCGGTGTTGAGGAAGAAGCCGACGCGGCCGCCGGTCTGGTTGCCGATGCGGCTGCGCTGTTCCTCGTCGCTGGCGCGGGCCAGCAGCAGGGCGGCGGCACTGCCGTCGGTCGGGCCGACCACCACCCAGCGCTTGTGACCCTGGTCGATGTCCTCCAACAGTGCGAAGCCGAGCTTGCCGGTGTACCAGGCAATGGCTTCGTCATAGTCGGCCACCACCAGGGTGGTCAGGGCGATGCGGCGGTTCATGCCGACAGCGCCGCCTGCTGTGCGGCCAGCAGTTCGCCCACGCCCTTTTCGGCCAGGCCCAGCAGCGCATCCAGTTCATCGCGACGGAAGGCGTGGCCTTCGGCGGTGCCCTGCAGCTCGATGAAGCCGCCACCGTCGTTCATCACCACGTTCATGTCGGTGTCGCAGTCGCTGTCTTCGGCGTAGTCCAGGTCCAGCACCGGGGTGCCGCGGTACACGCCTACCGATACGGCGGCCACTGCGCCCAGGATCGGGTTGCGCTTGATGTCGCCACGCTTCATCAGCACGTTCACCGCATCGACCAGCGCCACGTAGGCGCCGGTGATGGCGGCGGTGCGGGTGCCACCGTCGGCCTGCAGCACGTCGCAGTCGAGGGTGATGGTGCGCTCGCCCAGCGCGTTGCGATCCACGCAGGCGCGCAGGCTGCGGCCGATCAGGCGCTGGATCTCCAGCGTGCGGCCACCCTGCTTGCCACGGGCCGCTTCACGGTCACTGCGGGTGTGGGTGGCGCGCGGCAGCATGCCGTATTCGGCGGTGACCCAGCCTTCGCCCTTGCCGCGCAGGAAGCCCGGCACGCGGTTCTCGACGCTGGCGGTGCACAGCACACGGGTTTCACCGAAGCACACCAGCACCGAACCTTCGGCGTGGCGGGTGAAGCCGCGTTGGATGACGACCGGGCGGAGCTGGTCGGGCTGGCGGCCGCTGGGGCGGGAATCGGACATGGTGCGGGTTCCGTAATGGCAAGGGAGTACGCCGCCACGCCCGCAGCCTTCACGGGGCGGGCAAGGGGGCTCTGGTGAGGGCGCTAGGGTACCATTCCCCCTTTGCACGCACCGGACACAATCCATGATTCGAAGCATGACCGCCTATGCCGGCGGCGAGCGGGTCACCCCGTGGGGCACGCTGGGCTGCGAGCTGCGCTCGGTCAACCACCGCTTCCTGGAGGTCGGCACCCGCCTGCCCGAGGAGCTGCGGGCGCTGGAACCGCAGCTGCGCGAGCGCATCGCCGCGCGCCTGAGCCGTGGCAAGCTGGATCTGGTGATGCGCCTGCGCGCGCCGGAAGCGGCGGCCAACCTGCAGGTGGACGAGGCCCTGCTGGCCCAGCTGGGCCGCCTGGCGCACCGCCTGACCTCCGATTTCCCCAACCTGCAGGTCAGCTTCACCGACCTGCTGCAGCTGCCGGGCGTGACCCGTGGCGAGGCCACCGACGCCGCCGCCCTGCAGGTCGAGGCGCTGGCGCTGCTGGACCAGGTGCTGGATGGCTTCGTCGAGGCCCGTGAGCGCGAAGGCGGCAAGTTGGCTGCGGCCATCAGCGAGCGTGTGGACGGCATCGAACGCATCGCCACCGAAGTCCGCACGCTGATTCCGGCCATTCGCGACGGCCAGCGCGCCAAGCTGGCCGCACGCCTGGCCGACCTGCCGCACCCGGTCGACCCCGGCCGCGCAGAGCAGGAACTTGTCCTGTGGCTGCAGAAGCTGGACGTGGATGAAGAGCTGGACCGCCTCGGCAGCCACATCGTCGAGATCCGCCGCGTGCTCAAGCAGCGCGAGCCGGTCGGCCGCCGCCTGGACTTCCTGCTGCAGGAGTTCAACCGCGAAGCCAACACGCTGGGCTCGAAGTCGGTGGACAGCCGTACGTCCAATGCCGCGGTGGAGCTGAAGGTGCTGATCGACCAGATCCGCGAACAGGTGCAGAACATCGAGTGATGTTGCATCCAGCGGTACAGCAGGGGCGCCTTCGGGCGCCCTTGTTGTTCCAGCGCATCAGCGCACGCTGACGCCCGGCGCTCCTTCGCTCAAACACCCGACCACGGCTGCCTGGCCGAACCCCGCGTCGTGGAAGCAGGCCAGCACTGCATCCACCGCCTCCGGAGCGCACGACACCAGCAGTCCGCCGCTGGTCTGAGGGTCGGTCAGCAGTGGCTGCCAGTGCGCCGGCAACCCATCGGCGAAGCGCACCTCGGCGCCATACGAGGCCCAGTTGCGGTGGGAAGCGCCGGTCACGCAGCCACGCTGCAGCAGCTCCAGCGCCTGCGGCAGCAGCGGCACCTGTGCACTGTCCACCTCGGCAGCGACACCACTGGCGCGGCACACTTCCAGCAGGTGGCCGAGCAGGCCGAAGCCGGTGACGTCGGTCATGGCATGCACGCCGTCCAGGGCGGCCAGCGGCACGCCCACGGTGTTCAGGCGGGTGGTCGACGCGATCATCTGCTGGTAGCCGTCGGCGTCCAGCACTTCCTTCTTCAGTGCTGACGAGTACACGCCCACGCCCAACGGCTTGCCCAGCACCAGCACGTCGCCGGCGCGGGCATCGGCATTGCGCTTGAGTCGCTGCGTGTCGAGCACGCCGATCGCGGCCAGGCCGTAGATGGGTTCCACCGAATCGATGCTGTGGCCACCAGCGACCACGATGCCAGCATCGGCGCACGCGCGTTCGCCACCCTGCAGGATGCGGCGGATCGTGTCCTGCGGCAGCGTGTTGATCGGCATGCCGACGATAGCCAGTGCGAACAATGGCCGGGCGCCCATCGCGTACAGGTCCGACAGCGCGTTGGTGGCGGCGATGCGGCCGAAGTCGAACGGGTCGTCGACGATGGGCATGAAGAAATCAGTGGTGGCGACGATTGCCTGGCGATCATCGAGGCGGTACACCGCGGCGTCGTCGCTGGTCTCGCGGCCAACCAGCAGTTCAGCTGGTGCCGGAAGTGCAGGAACGCCACGCAGCAGTTCGCTCAGCACGCCCGGCGCGATCTTGCAGCCGCAGCCGCCGCCATGCGCGAGAGAGGTCAGTCGTTGCGGGGCATCGGCCGTTGAAGGGGCGGGGGACTGCGCGTGCGTGGCCATGCCGACATCTCCTGCGGAAACACGAATGGCGGAAGGCAGCAGGAGTCGAACCTACCAGGGAACGATCGACGCCCCCTACTGGGTTTGAAGCCCAGCCGCATGCCCGGATGCGCATGCCTTCCGAAAGTACCGCGGTACCGGTCGACTCAGTCGCGGGCTGCGTTCCATTGCAGATCGCCGCGTGGCCGATGCTGGTCACCGACGCGTCGAGTGTAGCCAACGCGATTGAAGAACTCCAAGATCTGGATGCTGCGCTTGCGGCCCAGGCCGATGGCATCGCGGAAAGCGGCCGCATCCACCGTGCCGGTGGCCTGCGACAGCTGCGCGACGATCGCGGCCAGCTCGGCAATGCGGGCCGGCGCATAGAACAGGTCCGGTACTACCTGGAACAGTTCACCGCGCGCTGCGGCGCGACGCAGGGCGGCGCGGACCTCGTCTTCGACCAGGCCGAAGCCGGCGGCCAGGGTGCGCACCCATGGCGGATCGAAACCGCCGTCATGCAGCTGCGGCAGCACGCGTTCGAGCAGCAGGCGCTCGCGTTCCGGTGGCGCGTGGTCATGGCCGGGCAGGCGCCACCAGGCGCCCACGCGCTGCACGCTGCCGTCGTCCAGCAGGTCCTGGAGAAGTGCGTTCCACAGGCTCGTTGCCAGCGCAGGCAGGGTGCTGCGATGCAGGCGCCCGCTGTCGACACCGGGTTCGTCAGGGCGTCGTTCATGCCAGCCACGCAGTGAGGCGATTACCTGCTCGCGCAATACCTGCCAGTGCGACACAAGGATGACTACCGTGTCTTCGCGGGTGACGATGCGTCGCGTGTCTGCAGGAAGATCGATCCGGTCGGCGGCGCGCCGGCAGTAGCGCTGCAGCGCGGCCATGGCAACGCCGAAGGGCGCCTGCTGCAACAGTGGACCGATTCCCGCACCCGCGGCCAGTTGCTCCAGTGCTCCCAGCCATGCGAGCCGTGCAGGACTGCGCCGGCGCCGCTGTGGCGGGTCCGGATCGAGCACAAGGCCGCCGCCCAGCGTGTGGGTGGCCGCTGAATCGCGGGCAATGAAGCGATCGCCACACATCGCACAGACCGGAGCATCGAACACCAGCTGCACCAACTGCCCATCACCGTGGTCATGGTCCTCCAGCAGCACCACATGGGCCTGCCGGTGCATGGTGCCCCAGTGGATATGCAGCGGTGCCCAGTCGCGCAACGGTGCGGCCAACGCGGACAGCCGCAACCGCACATCAACGCGGGTGGTGGCCAGCAGTGCGCGTGCGTCGGCGATCCAGTCACCGCGGCGGATGTCATCACGGGCGATGGCCGCCAGGTTCAGCGCGCAGCGCTGCCCGGCCATCGCGTGGTCACTGGCCTGGTTCTGCGCGTGGATGCTGCGTATGCGCACTTCAGTGGCGGCCGGCATCAGTTGCAGATGCTCACCCACCGAGGCGATGCCGCCGTGCACTGCGCCGGTCACCAGCGTGCCGTGGCCGGCCAGCGAGAACACGCGGTCCACCGGCATGCGGAACAGCTCGCTGCGCAGTTCGGCCTGGCGCGTGCTGGCGTCGTCCGCCGCCCACGCGTGCAGCTGGGTACGCAGCGCGTTGATGCCAGCATCGTCCGGTGCGGTGCTGTTGCAGGTGAACACAGGGGAATCCTGCAGCGGCGTGCCGGCCAGCAGGGCAGCGACCTCGATCTCGACCCGGGCCAGGCGCGCCGCATCCACACGGTCGATCTTGGTCAGCGCCACCGCACCCCGGTTCACGCCCAGCAGCTGCAGGATGGCCAGGTGCTCGCGGGTCTGTGGCATCACGCCGTCGTCGGCAGCGATGACCAGCAGGGCGACGTCGATACCCGTGGCGCCGGCCACCATCGTGTGCACGAAGCGCTCGTGGCCCGGCACGTCGACGAAACCCAGTGTCGCGACAGGACCTGTGCCGTCCCTGCGTTCCACAGGAACATAGGCATAGCCCAGCTCGATGGAAATACCACGCGTACGCTCTTCCTGCAGGCGATCGGTTTCGATGCCGGTCAGTGCCCGCACCAGGCTGGTCTTGCCATGGTCGATATGCCCGGCGGTGCCGACGATCATGCCTTCAGCGTGCTCCACTGGTCGAGGAAGCGCGCTTCGTCGGCGGGTTCCAGGCAGCGCAGGTCCAGCCACAACGCATCATCGGAGATGCGGCCCAGCACGGGTCGCGGCAGCTGACGCAGGCGCTTGGCCAGCAGATCCAGTCCGCCACGGCGCGCGCTGGTAATGCGCAGTCCGGCGCTGGCCAGCTGCGCCTGTGGCTGCGCGCCGCTGCCAATCTGGCTGTGCATCGAAGCAGGCTCGAGGCTGTAGTCCGCCGCCAGTGAGGCACGCATCGGCTGCAGCAGGCGCTGGGCCTGCGCATCAATGTCATCCTGCGTGCGCGAGAGCGTGCGCAGTGTCGGCAGCCGCTGTGCCAGCAGCTCGGGTTCGCGGTACAGGGCCAGCACCGCTTCCAGTGCGGCCAGGCCCATCTTGTCCATGCGCAGTGCCCGCTTCAGCGGGTTGCGGTTGATCCGTGCAATCAGGTCGGCGCGACCGGCGATGATGCCGGCCTGCGGGCCACCCAGCAGCTTGTCGCCGCTGAACGAAACCAGATCGGCGCCGTCCGCCAGTGTTTCCTGCACGGTGGGCTCGTGCGGCAGGCCGAACGTGGCCAGATCGCACAGGCTGCCACTGCCCAGGTCCACCACCAGCGGCAGGCCGTGTTCGTGCGCGATCGTGGCCATCGCCGCCGTGTCGACCTTGGCAGTGAATCCGCTGATCGCGTAGTTGCTGGCATGCACCTCCATCAGCAGCGCTGTGCGCGCGCCGATGGCGTTGGTGAAGTCGGCCGGATGGGTGCGGTTGGTGGTACCTACTTCCAGCAGCCGCGCGCCCGCGCTGCGCATCACATCGGGGATGCGGAAGGCACCACCGATCTCCACCAGCTCGCCGCGCGACACCACCACCTCGCGGCGGTTGGCCAGGCTGTTGAGCAGCAGCAGGACCGCTGCCGCATTGTTGTTGACCACAGTGGCGGCTTCGGCACCGGTCAGCTCGCAGATCAGTGCCTGTACCCGCGCATCGCGGTCGCCGCGACGGCCACGGATGACGTCGAACTCCAGATCGACCGGCGCGGTCATCGCGCGGGTGACTGCCTGCACCGCGGCCTCGGGCAGCAATGCGCGACCCAGGTTGGTATGCAGTACGGTGCCGGTCAGGTTGAACATCGGTTGCAGGTCCAGCCGTGCATCGGCTGCCAGTGCGGCCTCGACCGCTGCCACCAGCGCCGGGCCGTCGACCGCTTCCTGCAGCTGCGCGGTCGACAACTGGCTGGCGCTGACACGCTCACGCAGCACCTGCAGGTGCGAACGCAGCAGCTGGGTGATGCGGCTTCGACCGTGGCCTTCGATCAGTGGCGCCAGTGCAGGCAGGCGCAGCACCCGGTCCAGCGAGGGCAGGGCGGCGGCCGATGCCGGGGCGGGGGGCATGGCTGTCATCGCCTCAATCGCCGTCGGATTGCCACAGCAGAGGATTCTGGCTGGCACGCGCATAGCCTTCCTCGGCCAGCAGCAGATCCAGCGCCAGCGTGCCGAGGTCATCGGCCACCGGCTCCAGTGACGGGTCCTTTTCCAGATACAGGATCTTGCGGTAGCTGTGGCAGTGGTCGCAGGTCTCGGCACGCACCGCGCTCTCGCGCACCGCCTCGCCGCTGTCGCCGTCCACATCGGCCAGGGCGCGATAGGCGATGTCCTTGCCGGCGGCACCACACTGGCTGCACTGCACGCGCACGTAGTGCCACTGGCAGGCGCACAGCGAGCACGACAGGTAACGGTAGGACGCATAGGGTGGCCGCGCCTGCACCACGCTGGTCACCGGCAACGTGCCGCACAGCGGGCACAGCCCTGGCGCATCAGCCAGCGGCTTCAGGTCGATAGGGCGGAAGCTGGCTGCGAGCACCGCCCAGTAAACCTGCAGTGCGTTCATCACCAGCAGCGCAGCGACCGCATCCACCGACGGCGCGTCATCGCGCTCCAGCACCGCGTGCGCCTGCGCATCCAGCCAGGCGTCGTCGGCCGCGGCGACGCGTTGCAGCTCCTGCCGGGTTTCCAGCGGCAGCCCCGTTTCGTCGGCACAGTGCTGGCACAGCGTGCGCAGCCAGTCGCGCCAGCATCCATCCAGCTGAAGCGTGTTGGCCGGCCGCAACGGCATGCCGGCACCGGCCGCCGCACTCGACTGCTGCGCGCGCGCCTGCGACTGCAGTGCCTCGCGCTGCTGCGGTGTCAGCTCATCCAGCAGCGCCTGCTGTGCATCGGCCAACGCCGCCAGCAGCTGCAGGTAGCCGCCGATGGCACTGTGCGCGGCCAGGCTGCGCAGGCGCGTCGCGCGCTCAGCGAACAGTGACTCGATATCGGGCAGGATGATGCGCGGCACATCGCGCGAGGCGAGCGTCTCGATCTCACCGGGTTCAAGGATGCGTTGCGCCATGCAGGGCCAGCCAGAAGAACCAGCCTCCATCCTCGCCGTTGTCGGCGCTCGCGTCCAGCGGGTTCAAACAACGCAGTCGAGCAAAGCAGTCGAGCACGGCTCGACTCTACAAAAACCGGTTTCGGTCGTCGCCATGTTCATCGTGTCGACCAAGGTCGACACCCACCAAGAGCAGCTCATGCCATTCCGACAGCAGCGGGAAACTGTGGAAGGCGGGGTGGATCCGGTTGCGGGGGTGTCCGCGGCATGGATGCCGCGGCCAAGCCCCCAAGGACGGGTTGACGGCGTCCCCCGCAACCGGACCCACCCCGCCACCCCTCAGGAAGCCCGCTCTTGACGTTGACGTTGACCTTGCCTCTGCGGGTGCAGGGCCGCAGGCCCTGCCGCTAACCCTCTTCCCGACGTCCGCGCAGGATGTCCCTGAACCACTGCCGGTGATGCTTGTACGCCCACCCATAGGTCACCTTGCCCTGGGTCATCGCCCGCACCGAGCCCTTGATCCAGATCGCCGCATAGATGTGCACCACGATCGCGCACACCAGCACCCAGCCGAACAGCGCATGGGCCAGCACCGAGAGGCGGATCACCCCGATCGGGAAGAAGTGGCTGAAGTACTGCCGCCAGATCACGAAGCCGGTCAGCAGCAGCGCCGACAGGCAGCCGATGATGGCCCAGAACAGCAGCTTCTGGCCGGCATTGAAACGGCCCACCGGCGGCAGCTTCTCATCCTCGTTGCGCAGTACATCGCGCATGCCGCGCATCCATGCGCGATCGTCGGCGGTCGGCAGATTGTCGCGCCACATGCGGAACGCCAGCAGCGCAAAGCCCACCACCATGGCCAGCCCGATGAACGGATGCAGGATGCGCGTCCAGGGGCCGCCACCGAACAGCTGGGTCAACGGGAACAGGGCAGGGTGGAACAGCGCCAGCCCGGACAGCGCGGTCAACACGAAGCAGATCGCCACGATCCAGTGGTTGATGCGGGTCGGTGCGCGGTAGCGGATGATCTGGCGCGGGTGCGGGGCGTACTTCATGGCCGCTGCTCCTCTTCGATCTTCTTCGCCTCGTGCTCGGCTTCCTCTTCTTCCTCGTCATTGACCGTGTTGCGGCCGATGCCGATGTAATGCAGGAAGCCGGCGAAGGCGGTGGCGGCGATCGCCAGCACGCCCAGCGGCTTGGCCACGCCCTTCCACACCTCCACCATCGGGCTGATGCGCGGGTCCTTGGGCAGGTCGGCATACAGCTCCGGCTTGTCCACGTGCTGCAGCACGTACATCACGTGGGTGCCGCCGACGCCCTGCGGATCGTACAGGCCGGCGTTCTCGTAGCCGCGAGATTTCAGGTCTTCCACGCGTCCGGCCGCGTGCTCGGTCATCGCCTGCTTGCTGCCGAAGGTAATCGCGCCGGTCGGGCAGGTCTTCACGCAGGCCGGTTCCTGGCCCACCGCCACCCGGTCCGAACACAGCGTGCACTTGTAGGCCTTGTGGTCCTTCTTGGAGATGCGCGGCACGTCGAACGGACAACCGGTCACGCAGTAGCCGCAGCCGATGCAGTTCTCTTCCTGGAAGTCGACGATGCCATTGGCGTACTGGATGATCGCGCCGGGCGACGGACAGGCCTTCAGGCAGCCCGGATCGCTGCAGTGCATGCAGCCTTCCTTGCGGATCAGCCACTCCAGCTTGCCCTTCTCGTCCTCGTACTCGCGGAACTTCATCACCGTCCACGACTGGTCGCTCAGGTCGGGCGGGTTGTCGTAGCTGCCAACGCAGCTGCCCACTTCGTCGCGCAGGTCATTCCACTCCATGCAGGCGACCTGGCAGGCCTTGCAGCCGATGCACTTGCTCACATCGATCAGCTTGGCGACCTGGCCGGTGTGCGCACCACGCGCCTCCGGCGAGGGCGTGGTGGTGGCCGAGCGGCGGATGATGTCCAGGGATTGCAGTGACATGGCGTGTCTCCTACACCTTCTCGACCTTGACCAGGATGCACTTCGATTCGGGCGTCTGCGAGTTGCCGTCACCGATGGCGTTGGTCAGCGTATTGGCGATGTATCCGGGCTTGGCCGCACCGAGGAAGCCCCAGTGGATCGGCACGCCCACCTGGTGCACGGTCCGGCCATCGATCTGCAGGGCCTTGATGCGCTTGGTCACCATGGCGACCGCTTCGATGTGGCCGCGCTTGGAACTGACCCGCACGCGGCTGCCGTTATTGATGCCCAGCTCGTCGGCCAACGCCGCGCCGATCTCGACGAACTGCTCGGGCTGGATGATGGCGTTCAACTTGCCGTGCTTGGTCCAGAAGTGGAAATGCTCGGTCAGGCGGTAGGTGGTGGCCACATGCGGGAACTCGTCCGGCGAACCGATCTGTGCGCGATCGCTGGCGAATACGCGGGCGGCCGGGTTGTTCAGCGTCAGTGCCTGGCCGGGGCTGAGCGGGTTGCTGCGCAGCGGTGTATCGAACGGTTCGTAGTGCTCCGGGAACGGGCCTTCGGCCATGCCGGCCTTGGCGAAGAAGCGCGCGATGCCCTCCGGGTTCATGATGAACGGGCCCATTCCGCCGGCGGGATCTTCGTCGGCCTTGAAGTCGGGCACGTCCACGCTGCCCCAGTTTTTCCCGTTCCACGCCAGCAGCGTGCGCCGTGGATCAAATGGCTTTCCGGCGACGTCGCACGAGGCGCGGTTGTACATCACGCGACGATTGGCCGGCCACGCCCAGGCCCAGCCCAGCGTGTTGCCGATGCCGGTGGGGTCGCTGTTGTCACGCCGCGCCATCATGTTGCCGGTCGGGCCCCAGGCACCGATGTAGATCCAGCAGCCGGAGGCGGTGCTGCCGTCGTCGCGCAGGTCGCCGAATGCGGCCAGCTGCTCGCCGGCCTTGCGCACCAGCTTGGTTGGGTCCTTCGGATCGAACACATCGGCCAGCGCCTTGCCGTTGTATTCCATCGCCAGTTCTTCGGGCGTGGGTACCTCAGGGTTGGCGTAGTTCCAGGCCAGGTCGCGCACCGGCTCCCACCACGCCCCGCCGTCCTTCTCGTACATCGCCTTGATGCGATGGAACAGCTCGGACATGATCTCGATGTCGCTGCGCGCTTCTCCCGGTGGGTTGGCACCCTTCCAGTGCCACTGCAGCCAGCGCGAGGAATTCACCACCGCGCCGTTCTCCTCGGCGAAGGAGGTGGTCGGCAGGCGGAATACTTCGGTCTGGATCGTGCTCGGGTCGACGTCGTTCAACGCACCGTGGTTCTGCCAGAAGGCGATGGTCTCGGTTTCCAGCGGGTCCATGCTGACCATGAACTTCAGCTTGGAGAACGCGCTGATCAGCTTGCCCTTGTTCGGCGCCGAGGCCAGCGGATTGAAGCCCTGGCAGATGTAGCCGTGGATCTTGCCTTCGTTCATCAGCTCGTA
Source organism: Stenotrophomonas sp. a6 (assembly GCF_030913325.1). Taxonomy (NCBI): domain Bacteria; kingdom Pseudomonadati; phylum Pseudomonadota; class Gammaproteobacteria; order Lysobacterales; family Lysobacteraceae; genus Stenotrophomonas; species Stenotrophomonas sp. a6. The sequence goes on along the minus strand of NZ_CP133161.1, from coordinate 3,588,724 downwards.
CGCCTGCAGCATGTCGTACGGCTTGTCGAGCTTGGGCAGGTAATCGAAACACCAGTTGTTGTCGGCGGTGGCGGCGTCGCCCCACCACGATTTCATCAGGCTGACGTGGAACTTCGGGTAGTTCTGCCAGAACGACATCTGGTTGGCGCGCAGCGGCTTCTGCGTGCGCTTGGCGATGTAGGCCTCGTAGTCCTGCTCGTCCTGTTTCGGCAGGGTCAGGTAGCCGGGCAGCAGGTCGGACATCAGGCCGATGTCGGTCAGGCCCTGGATGTTGGAATGCCCGCGCAAGGCGTTCATGCCGCCACCGGCCACGCCGATGTTGCCCAGCAGCAGCTGCACCATGGTGCCGGCACGCACGTTCTGCGCGCCGATCGAGTGCTGCGTCCAGCCCAGCGCGTACAGGATGGTCATCGCCTTGTCCTTGCCGGCGGTGGACGCGATCATGTCCCAGATCTGGCGGATGCTGTCGGCCGGCGTGCCGCAGATGCGTTCGACCATCTCCACCGTGTAGCGCGCATAGTGCTGCTTGAGCAGGTTGTAGACGCAGCGCGGGTCCTTCAGCGTCGGGTCGCTGCGCACGAAGCCGTCGTCACCGTAGGCGTAGTCCCAGCTGGAGCGGTCGTAGCTGCGCTTTTCTGCGTTGTAGCCCGAATACAGGCCGTCCTTGAAGGCGAACTCGTCCTTCACCAGGAACGACATGTCGGTGTAGTTCAGCACGTACTCGTGCTGGATGCGGTCCTCGGTCAACAGGTAGTTGATCAGGCCCCCCAGGAACACGATGTCGGTACCGGTGCGGATCGGCGCGTACACGTCGGCCACCGCGGCCGAGCGGTTGAAGCGCGGATCGACCACGATCAGGCGTGCCTTGTTGTGTGCCTTGGCCTCGGTCACCCATTTGAACCCGCACGGGTGCGCCTCGGCGGCATTGCCACCCATGATCAGGATCAGGTCGGCATTCTTGATGTCGACCCAGTGATTCGTCATCGCACCACGGCCTAGCGTCGGGGCAAGACCTGCCACCGTCGGGCCGTGTCAGACACGTGCCTGGTTGTCGAATGCCAACATGCCAAGGGAGCGCACGACCTTGTGGGTCAGCACCGCGGTTTCATTGCTGGTGGCCGAGGCCGCCAGCATGCCGGTGGTCAGCCAGCGGTTGACCGTCTGCCCGGCCTCGTTCTTCTGCACGAAGTTGGCATCGCGGTCTTCCTTCATCAGCCGCGCGATGCGGTCCAGCGCATCGTCCCAGCTCAGCCGCTTCCACTCGTTCGAGCCCGGCGCGCGGTACTCGGGGTAGAGCAGGCGCGACTTGCTGTGGATGATGTCGGCCAGGCCGGCGCCCTTCGGGCACAGCGTGCCGCGGTTCACCGGATGGTCCGGGTCGCCTTCGATATGGAAGATGCTCGGCTCGGCGTTCTTGGCACCATCGCCGAGGCTGTACATCAGGATGCCGCAGGCCACCGAACAGTAGGTACAGGTGTTGCGGGTCTCGGTCGCGCGGGTCAGCTTGTACTGCCTGACCTCCGCGAGCGCGATGCCGGGCGCGAAGCCCATCAATGCCAGGCTGGAGCCGACCAGGGTTGTCCCGGTCACTTTCAGGAACTGGCGGCGGCTCATCGATGGCATGCCGTTCTCCTGGGATGGCGGGGAGGCGCAGGCCTCCGGGCTGTCGTTGGGTACGGCCCGGTTATAGCACAGCCCCCGCACGCCCATGTGGCACAAGGCCCGGCGCCCGCCAGACGGGCGCGCAACGGGGCCGCTCTGGTAAAGTTGCGTGCCCGCCCCCCGGGGAAAGCGTCTGCCGGGCCTGGTTCCAGGATGTTCCGCGCAGCCCCGCCGTCCTGGCGCGATCCTCCGCGCCGGATCTGGAACACCGAGGAAAAATTTTGCGAAATCAACCCGTTGGATCCCCCGCATGAGCGCCCCGTCGAAGCCGTCGGACGCCGTTGCGCGCGGCACGCTCTACATCGTTGCCGCCCCGTCCGGTGCCGGCAAGAGCAGCATCGTCAATGCCACCCTGGCGCGTGACCCGCAGATCGCCCTGTCGATCTCCTTCACCTCGCGCGCGATGCGCCCGGGTGAAGTGAACGGCCAGCACTACCATTTCGTCTCTGCGGAGAAGTTCGAGCAAATGATCGCCGCCGGCGACTTCTTCGAACACGCCTGGGTGCACGGCGACTGGAAGGGCACTGCCCGCCAGTCGGTGGAGCCGCAGCTGGCCGCCGGCCAGGACGTACTGCTGGAGATCGACTGGCAGGGCGCGCAGCAGGTGCGCCAGCTGGTGCCGGGCACGGTTACCGTGTTCATCCTGCCGCCATCCAAGCAGGCCCTGCAGGACCGCATGCGCAAGCGCGGCCAGGACAGCGAGGCGGTCATCGCCCAGCGCCTGGGCGCGGCCCGCGATGAAATGCTGCACTTCAACGAGTTCGACTACGTCATCGTCAACGAGGTGTTCGACACTGCGGTGGACGAGCTGTGCGCCATCTTCACCGCCAGCCGCCTGCGCCGGGAGGCCCAGAAGGTCCGCCATGCCGGCCTGATCCAGGCCCTGCTGACCCCCGATCCGGGTGCAACTGACTGATTCCAAAAGAATCGGGTGGGGGTTGGCTTGATTTTGTCCAGCCCCTGCCAGTACACTCCGTCCCCTTTCCCTCATTCGACTGAGCGGCCGACCGGTCGCCGGGAGCCCGTATGGCCCGCATCACCGTAGAAGATTGCCTGGAAGTCGTTAACAACCGTTTCGAACTGGTCATGATGGCTTCCAAGCGTGCCCGCCAGCTCGCCAACGGCGTGCAGGCCACGCTGGACAACAGCGAGACCGAGGACAAGCCGACCGTGCTGGCGCTGCGCGAAATCGCCGCCCGCAAGATCGACAACGCGCTGATCGACGAAGTCGAGAAGGCCGAGCGTGAGCGCGCCGAGCGCGAAGCGCTGGAGTGGGCTGCCGCCGAAGTGGTCGCCGACGAAGACATGTCCAAGAACGACGATTGATCGCATCGATCAACGTCATTGCTGGATCGCCGAACAGCCCGCCCCGTGCGGGCTGTTTCGCATTCAGGATTTGCCGTAAACGTCGCGCTGGAATAGGCTTCGGGCATGAACCCAGGCCCCACTGCCAAGGTCGCCGCAGCCCCCGCTGCCGCCGTACCCGACTACGTCCTCCAGCTTGAACGCGCCGCCCATTACCTGCCGCCGGAACAGCTGCCGCTGCTGCGCCGTGCCTGGGAAGTCGGTGCCTCCGCGCACGCTGGGCAGACGCGCAAGTCGGGCGAGCCCTATATCACCCATCCGGTGGCCGTGGCCCAGGTGCTGGCCGAGCTCGGCCTGGACGTGGAAGCGCTGATCGCCGCGATCCTGCACGACACCATCGAAGACACCCCGCTCACCCGCGAGGCGCTGGCTGCCGAGTTCGGCGAGGCCGTGGCCGAACTGGTCGACGGCGTGACCAAGCTGGACAAGCTGAAGTTCCGCGACCGCCAGGAAGCGGCCGCCGAGAGCTTCCGCAAGATGCTGCTGGCGATGTCGCGCGACCTGCGCGTGATCATGATCAAGCTGGCCGACCGCCTGCACAACATGCGCACGCTGGGCGCGCAGAGCCGCGAAGCGCGCGGCCGCATCGCCCGCGAGACGCTGGAGATCTACGCACCCATCGCCCAGCGCCTGGGCATGAGCCTGGTCAAGAGCGAGCTGCAGAACCTCGGCTTCAAGGCGCTCTACCCGTGGCGCCACGCCATCATTGAAAAACACATCCGCAGCCAGCCGGTGGTGCGCCGCGAGGCGATGGCGCAGGTGGAAGTGCAGCTGTCGCAGCGCCTGGCCAAGGAGGGGATCGAGCATCGGCTGATCAGCCGCATCAAGACCCCGTGGAGCATCTACAACAAGATGCGCGACGAGAACAAATCCTTCGACCAGGTGATGGACGTGTTCGGCTTCCGCCTGGTCGTGCGCAGCGTGCCCAGCTGTTACCACGCGCTGGGTTCGGTGCATGCCACCTTCAAACCGCTGGATGGCCGCTTCCGCGATTTCATCGCCATTCCCAAGGCCAACGGCTACCAGTCGCTGCACACCGTGCTGTTCGGGCCGTATGGCTCGCCGATCGAAGTGCAGATCCGTACCGAGGAAATGGACCTGATCGCCGAGCGCGGCGTGGCCGCGCACTGGACCTACAAGTTTGGTGGCGATTCGCCCAACAGCGCGCAGAGCCGTGCCCACGCCTGGATCGTCGAACTGATCGACTCGCAGCGCGCTGCCGGCTCTTCGCTGGAGTTCCTCGACAACGTCAAGGTCGACCTGTTCCCGGACGAGGTCTACCTGTTCACCCCGAAGGGCAAGATCCTGGCCCTGCCGCGCAATTCCACCGCGCTCGATTTCGCCTACGCCGTGCATACCGATGTCGGCAACATGGCGGTGGCCTCGCGCGTTGACAAGAAGCTGGTGCCACTGCGCACCAAGCTGGTGTCGGGGCAGTCGGTGGAGATCATCACCGCACGCTCGGCCACGCCGAAACCGCAGTGGCTGGAATTCGTGGTTACCAGCAAGGCGCGCACTGCCATCCGCCACCAGCTCAAGCAGCTGGAACACGAAGATGCCGTGCAGCTGGGCCACCGCATGCTCGACCGTGCGCTGGAGGCGATGGATTCGTCGCTGGAACGGCTGCCGAAGGGGCGCCTGGATGCGTTCCTGGCCGAGCATCGTTTCCCGCGCCTGGAGGCGCTGCTGGCCGAGGTCGCGCTGGGCAACTGGATGCCGACCCAGGCCGCGCAGGCGCTGATGGCCTACGCCGAACTGCGTGGCGGCCCGCATTCGCGCCACCATTCGCAGGAGAAGATCCTGATCAACGGCAGCGAGCGCGGCGTGGTCACCTTCGCCGGCTGCTGCCAGCCGATTCCCGGCGACGAGATCATGGGCTACCACACCGCCGGCAAGGGCATCGTGGTGCACCGCATGGACTGCCCGAACCTGGCCGAGCTGCGCAAGTCGCCCGAGCGCTGGGTGCCGATCGGCTGGGACACCACCGTTTCCGGCGACTACGACACTTCGCTGGTGGTGGAAGTAGAGAACGGCACCGGCGTGCTGGCGCAGCTGGCCGCCGCCATCGCCCAGAGCCATTCCAACATCGAGCGCGTGGACTACCTGGACCGCGACTTCAACGCCGCCGTGCTGGCGTTCAACATCCAGGTACGCGACCGCAACCACCTGGCCGAAGTGATGCGCCGCCTGCGTCGTCTGTCGGTCGTGCAGTCGGTACGCCGCCAATAACCCTGCTTCGGATCCGGGGTCGGATCCCTCTCCAACGGAGAGGGCTCTGACCCCATCGCGTGACCCGATCGCATGCACGGGGTCAGAGCCGTTTCCCGCCGGGAAACGGATCCGACCCCAGCCGATGCCGCGCCCAGCCGGTACAATCACCGCTCTGTTTTCCCCCAAGCACCGGAGCGACCCATGTCCCGCCAGATCATCAACACCGAAAAGGCCCCCGCCGCCATCGGCCCGTACTCGCAGGCCGTGCGCGCCGGCAACACCGTGTACTTCTCCGGCCAGATCCCGCTCGACCCGGCCACCGGCGACATCGTCGGCGCCGGCGACGTCGAAGCACAGGCCCGCCGCGCCTTTGACAACCTCAAGGCCGTGGCCGAAGCCGCTGGTGGCTCGCTGGACAAGGTCGTGCGTCTGGGCCTGTACCTGACCGATCTGGGCGAGTTCGCCAAGGTCAACGCGGTCATGCAGGACTACTTCCAGGCCCCGTACCCGGCCCGTTCCACCATCGAAGTCTCCGGCCTGCCGAAGGGCGCCAACTTCGAGGTCGACGCGGTGATGGTCATCGACTGACCGCCACGTGGCACGCAAGGCGGCGGTCACCCCGGTCCTGTCACCGTCCGGCGAAGCATCCCTGGCGATGCTCGCGGGCGTCGGTCCGGCCGTGGCCGCCAAACTGCAGGCGCGTGGCCTGGCCACCCTGCAGGATCTCTGGCTTCATCTGCCGCTGCGCTATGAAGACCGGACCCGGCTGACCCGCATTGAAGACCTGCGCAACGGCGTACCGGCGCAGGTGGAAGGGCGGGTGGTCGCGGTCGAGCGCGGCATGCGCTACCGGCCGATGCTGAAAGTGGCGGTGGAAGACGAAGGGCGGGGCACTTTGGTGCTGCGCTTCTTCCACTTCCGCCAGCAGCAGGTCGGCCAGTTCGCGGTCGGCAACCGGCTGCGCTGCTTCGGCACGCCCAAACCGGGCCAGCTCGGCCTGGAAATCGTCCACCCCAGCTACCAGGTGCTGGGCCGCAACGACGATCCCGAACTCGGCGACCGCCTCGACCCGGTGTATCCCACCGTCGAAGGCGTCGGTCCGATGACCATGCGCAAGCTGATCGGCCAGGCGCTGGACCGCCTGCCCGAGGAAAGCGCGCTGGAACTGCTGCCCAGCGGCTGGCTCGATGGCCTCGGGCTGCCGTCACTGCGCAGCGCGCTGCTGACCGTGCACCGGCCGCCACCAGATGCCGATCTGGCCGCGCTGGCCGCCGGCACCCACCCGGCGCAGCGTCGCCTGGCGATGGAAGAACTGCTGGCCCATCACCTCAGCCTGCGTCGCCAGCGCATTGCCTTGCAGGCACACCATGCGCCGCCGCTGGCCGGTCCTGGCAAGCTGGCCAAGGCGCTGCTGAAGCAGCTGCCGTTCGCGCTCACCGGCGCGCAGGCGCGCGTGTTCAAGCAGATCCGCGAAGACCTCGCGCGGCCCAGCCCGATGCTGCGGCTGGTGCAGGGCGATGTGGGCTCCGGCAAGACCGTGGTCGCCGCGCTGGCGGCGATGCTGGCGGTGGAGCAGGGCAAGCAGGTTGCATTGGCTGCGCCCACCGAGCTGCTGGCCGAACAACATCTCAACAACCTGCGCGGCTGGCTGGAGCCGCTCGGTGTGCGCATCGCCTGGCTGGCCGGCAAAGTCACCGGCAAGGCGCGCGCCAAGGTGATGGAGCAGGTCGCCAGCGGCGAAGCGCAGGTGGTGGTTGGTACCCACGCGCTGATGCAGGAGGCGGTGGTGTTCCAGGATCTGGCGCTCGCCATCGTCGACGAGCAGCACCGCTTCGGCGTGCACCAGCGCTTGGCGCTGCGCGACAAGGGCGCAGGCGGCAACAGCGTGCCACACCAGCTGGTGATGACCGCCACGCCGATTCCGCGCACGCTGGCGATGTCCGAATACGCGGACCTGGATGTGTCGGCCATCGACGAACTGCCGCCGGGCCGCACCCCGGTGCAGACCGTCGCGCTCAACAACGATCGTCGTCCCGAGCTGATCGAGCGCATCGCACTGGCCTGCCAGGAAGGGCGGCAGGTGTACTGGGTGTGCACCCTCATCGAGGAGAGCGAAGAACTGGATGCCACCCCGGCGCAGGCCACCTACGAATCGCTGCAGGCGCTGTTGCCGGGCGTGCGCGTGGGGCTGGTGCATGGTCGCCTGAAAGCCGCCGAAAAGCTGGCGACGATGGTGGCGTTCAAGGCCGGCGACATCGACCTGCTGGTGGCGACCACGGTAATTGAAGTGGGCGTGGATGTGCCGAACGCCTCGCTGATGGTGATCGAGAACGCCGAGCGCCTGGGCCTGGCCCAGCTGCACCAGCTGCGCGGCCGCGTCGGCCGTGGTTCTGCGGTATCGCGCTGCGTGCTGCTGTACCAGGCACCGCTCTCGCAGATGGCACGCGAGCGCCTGCAGACCATGCGCGAAACCAACGATGGTTTCGTCATTGCCGAGAAGGATCTGGAATTGCGTGGTCCCGGTGAATTGCTGGGTACCCGGCAGACCGGCCTGGCCGGTTTCCGCATCGCCGACCTGGCCCGTGACGCCGGCCTGCTGCCCGGCGTGCATGACCTGGCCGAGCGCCTGCTGGACCAGCAACCCGCGCTGGCCGATCGTGTGGTGCAGCGCTGGATCGGCACCGCCGTGCGTTACGCCTCGGCCTGATCCCTGTAGAGCCGAGCCCATGCTCGGCTGCCGTTCGCGCTGCGCGCGTGAATCGAGCATGGCTCGACTCTACAGACATCGCTTTCGATCATTTCCATGTTCATCCACGCATTGCGTGGATGTGTCGACCAAGGTCGACACCTACCAACAGCGGTAGCGATCTGTCGAAGGCGGGGTGGGTCCGGTTGCGGGGGTGTCCGCGGCATGGATGCCGCGGCCAAGCCCCCATGGACGGGTTCACGGCGTCCCCCGCCACCGGACCCACCCCGCCATACCCCAGGAAACCAGCTTTCGACGTTGCTGTTGCCGTTGCCGTTGCTCCTGCCTCTGCGGGTGCAGGGCGCAGCCCTGCCAGAACCCCAACACCCCGTACTTGCAACGGTCATCATCCCGGTCCACACTTCGTTGCCGATCTGAAGACGGCAACGATGACCCACAAGATCCCCCTGTTGATCGACACCGACCCCGGTGTGGACGACGCCCTGGCCCTGCTGATGGCCTTTGCCGACGAACGGCATGACGTGGTCGCCCTGACCATCGCCGCCGGCAACGTCGGCCTGCAGTACACCGTCCGCAACGCCCTCAAGCTCTGCGACATCGTCGGCCGCACCGACGTACCGGTGTTTGCCGGCAGCCCGGATCCGCTGCTGCATCCCTCCGTTGACGCTGCCCACGTGCATGGCCGTGACGGCTACGGCGACGTGGACCTGCCGCCGCCGAGCCGCCAGGCTGAAGCCGAACACGCCGCACTGGCCATCCTGCGCCTGTCGCACGAGCACGCCGGCGAACTGATGCTGGTGATGCTGGGCCCGCTGACCAACCTTGCCCTGGCACTGAAGCTGGACCCGACCCTGCCCGAGCGCATCAAGCGCATCGTGGTGATGGGCGGCGCGGTCACCTGCCACGGCAACATCACCCCGGCGGCCGAATTCAACATTGCGTTCGACCCGGAAGCGGCGCACGTGGTGTTCACCTCGTTCAAGCACCTGCTGGTGTCGGACTGGGAGGCCACCGTCGCCCATGGCTTGCCGCTGCAGGACGCCGAGAAGTGGCTGCAGGCCGATTCCGATCGCGCCCGCTTCTACGAACTGATCTCGCGCAAGACCCGTGGCCTGTCCGAAGACAGCAAGGGCGGGCGCTGGTACACCGCCGATGCGGTGGCCATGGCCTGGGCGCTGAACCCCGAAGGGCAGCTGCGGGTCGAGTCGCGCCCGCTGAACGTGGAGCTGAACGGCACGTTCAGCCGCGGCGCCACCATCGTCGATTGGAACCGCCAGACCGGCCAGCCGGACAACTGCGATCTGCTGATGGCCTACGACCAGCAGCGTTTCGAGGCCCTGGTGCGCCAGGCCCTGGGTGCGGACTGACGTCGATTGACCGGCACCGGTTGCCCCGGGCGGCAACCGGTGCTTATAATGCCGCTCTTGACCACCAGCCCATTTACGGTGTGAGCCCATGAAGGCCGATATCCATCCGAACTACCGCGACGTCGTCTTCCATGACGTCACCTCCGATTTCAAGATCCTGACCCGCTCGACCATGGCGACGAAGGAAACCATCCAGTGGGAAGACGGCAACGAATACCCGCTGGTCAAGGTTGAAATTTCCTCGGCTTCGCACCCGTTCTACACGGGCAAGCACAAGGTCATCGACACCTCGGGCCGTATCGACAAGTTCCAGAAGCGCTACGCGCGCTGATCTGTCGATCCAGCTTCGAACCAACGGCCGCGCTCTGCGCGGCCGTTTGTTTTTCCCCAACGCCAACCCAACGGGCGTTTGGATGGGCGGAACACTGCGTTCGTGTGACAACGCTTTTGCCGATCCGGGCCGCTCAATGGCCGGTGTCTGGCTGCCTGTCGTATACGACTTCTGTCTAGCGCCGGGCAAATGCTGCTGTGCGATAATGACCTGATCCCCGGCACAGGCCGAGGACGTCATTCACGTGCCTGACCAATGCGCTTGGGCAGGCGCCTTCCCATGAAGGAGCGCACACAGTGTCCGATCTTGATCAGGTCACGCTCAACGCCGGCGACAAGTCGGTCGTTCTGCCCGTCATCAAACCCACCCTTGGCAACGACTGCGTCGACATCGCGAAGCTGACCAAGGAAACGGGGTTCTTCACCTACGATTCCGGCTTCACCGCGACGGCCAGCTGCAAGTCCGCCATCACCTACATCGACGGCGACAAGGGCGTGCTGCTGTACCGCGGCTACCCGATCGAACAGCTGTCGGAAAAGTCGAGCTACGTCGAAGTGGCCTACCTGCTGATCAACGGCGAGCGCCCGAGCGCCGAGCAGCTGAAGGCCTTCACCGATGAGCTGACCGCCGAAGCCAACGTCGATGAGTCGATCAACACCCTGATCGGCAGCTTCGCCAAGGATGCCCATCCGATGGCCATCCTGGCCGCTGCAATCGCGCAGCTGTCGGCCATCTACCACGACTCGCTGGACCTGTCCGACGCCGAACAGCGCCGCCAGGCCGCCGTGCGCCTGATCGCCAAGGTGCCGACCCTGTCGGCGCTGATCTACCGCCATGGCAAGGGCCTGCCGGCCAACAAGCCGGACACCTCGCTGGACTACGTCAGCCGCTTCCTGAAGCAGACCTTCGAGTCGGCTGACGGCCAGTACGACCTGAACCCGGACGTGGTCAAGGCACTGGACCTGCTGTTCATCCTGCATGCCGACCACGAGCAGAACGCCTCGACCTCGACCGTGCGCCTGGTCGGCTCGACCGGTGCCAACCCGTACGCGTCGGTCGCTGCGGGCGTCACCGCGCTGTGGGGTCCGGCCCACGGCGGTGCCAACGAAGCCGTGCTGAAGATGCTGGAAGAGATCGGCAGCGCCGACAACGTCGAGTCCGCCGTGGTCAAGGCCAAGGACAAGACCTCCGGCTTCCGCCTGATGGGCTTCGGCCACCGCGTCTACAAGAACTTCGACCCGCGCGCCAAGGTCATCGGCGAGATGACCAGCAAGGTGCTCAAGCAGCTGGGCGTGCAGGATCCGCTGCTGGACGTGGCCGTGAAGCTGGAACAGGCTGCGTTGCAGGACGAGTACTTCGTCGCCCGCAAGCTGTACCCGAACGTCGATTTCTACAGCGGCATCATCTACAAGGCGCTGCAGATCCCGACCGAAATGTTCACCGTCATGTTCGCCTTGGGCCGTACTTCCGGCTGGGTGTCGCATTGGCTGGAACAGCAGGTCGATCCGGAAATGAAGATCGGCCGTCCGCGCCAGGTCTACACCGGCAGCGACGTGCGCGACTACCAGGGCTGATCGCCCCGCGTAGGTTGTGCCGAGAACGCCCCGCATCTGCGGGGCGTTTTTTTTTGTGCCCTGATCGGCTTCGGCGGATGGCGACCGCGGAACGTTGGTCCGCACGATAAGAGCCCGCTTCCGGATCTGAACGCGTTCTGACAATGAATGTCGCATTCACATCTTTTCGGATCTATTGCATGGGTATCACGTCGAAGGCGATAGAACCTGTGCGTACTGATCCCTGTATGGAGAACGCCATGAACCGACTGATCGCCATCGCTTTCATCGCCACGCCGCTGGCCCTGCTGAGCCCGCAGGCCTTCGCGCAGTACACCGGGCCGGGGGCAGGGGCCGCTGCCAGCACCGTCGCTGACGCACGTGCGCAGCGCGATGATCATCCGGTGGTGCTGCGTGGCACCCTCACCGCCAAGATCGGTGACGAGCGCTACCAGTTCCGTGATGCCAGCGGCCAGATCGAGGTCGAGATCGATGACGAAGACCTGCCGCCGCAGGCCATCGGTGCCGACACCGTGGTCGAGCTGCGTGGCAAGGTCGACACGCATCGCTTCAAGCCCACCGACATCGATGTCGATCACGTCACCGTCGTGCCTGCAGGTTGAAGCCAACGGTAGCCGAGCGTGGGCTCGGCTCTACAAATTCAATGCAATGAGGTTTGTTGCATTGAAGCAGTGAGGGAAATTGCATAACCCTCAAACATTGAGCGAATTCAAGAATTCTCCTTAACGTTCAACGTTTTAGGAATGCTTGAATGGCCTGCATGGCAATGGATTTCTAACATTCTCTCCGTCGCCCGCACCCATCCCCGCGGGCGATGCTTCCCTCCCTTTTCTCCTTGGGGAGGGGAGCTTTCATATTCCCCCTTTGTCCGAGAGAGACAATCATGCACGCCATTATCAAGAAGGCCGCGCTCGCTGCAGCGCTGGCCACTGCTTCGCTGTCCGCGCACGCCGTGGAAACCAAGATCTCCGTCTACGCCGACGTCGACCCGACCCTGGCGCTGCTGCGCGACGACGGCACGCCGCTGCCGGACATGGTCACCCTCACCCACGACCCGCTGCGCGGCCTGATTCCGAACACGCAGCGCGTGCGCATCCACTCCAACGATGAAACCGCGGATATCGAAGCCCGCATCGATGGCAGCTTCTTCCTGGCCAACGAGACCGGCGCCGTGACCGTGCCGATGACCATCAGCCTGAACAACCGCGCGCTGGGTGCAGCCGCCATCGAGTACAAGGCAACTGACCTGTTCAACGGTGCGGGCTCGACCCCGGGCGCCTCGATCTCGATGCCGCTGACCATCGCACAGACCACGCCGGCGCCGATCCTCACCAAGGGCGCGTACAGCGGCCTGGTCAACGTCGTGCTGAACCAGAAGGCGGCTACGCCGTAATCCCCCGCGCCGGCCCGCATCCCGGGCCGGCCGCTTGCAGCGGTGCCCCCATGACCCTACACGCCCCCGCCGTCACCCGGCTGGCGGTCGCGCTCGCCCTGGCGTTGTCTACTCCGCTGGCGGCCGCGCGCGGCGTCCCGCCCGGTTTTGAAGATCTGGTCGAAGGCCAGACCGAACAACTCGACATCCAGCTGTTCGGCCGCTCGGCCGGGCTGTCGCCTGTGCGCGTGACCCTGGAGCACGTGCAGCTGGAAGATCCCGCGCGCGTGCTGCAGTCACTGGACCTGCCTGCCGAGGCGCAGGCCGCCCTGCTGCCTGCGCTGTCGCAGCCGCTGCCGCGCAACAGCCATCTGGCCTGCCGCTTCGGTGGTGCCAGCGCCGGCTGCGGCTACATCGATCCGCCGGAAGCTCCCGACGAGGTGCGCGCGCTGTATGACGAAGGCGAGGGTGCGGTGCGCTTGTTCGTGGCGCGCCAGTGGATTCCCGGCAAGCCTGCCGCCGAGCGTTTCCATACGGTCACCGCCAATGCCGAGAACGCGTTCCTGCATCAGCAGACGCTCAACCTCAGTGGTGGCCGTGACTACCAGTCGCTGTCGGCACGCGGCGTCGGCACGCTGGGCCTGTTCGATCGCGGCCACCTGTCGGCCGAGTGGTACTACAACCAGCAGCGCTATCGCAGCCACAGCGACGACGATTTCCAGTTCGACAACGTCTATTACCGCCACGACCTGGGGCCGGCGCACTACCTGCAGGCCGGGCGCATGGACCGCCGCAACCTGTCCAGCCCGCAGGGCGGCACTTTCAGCTTCAGCATGCTGCCGCTGGACCGCTTCCAGGGCGCACGCCTGGGTACCACCCAGGCCTATGTGGACACCGACGCGGCGGTGCAGGCCAGCCCACTGACCGTGCTGCTGGCGCGCGATGCGCGGGTGGACGTGTTCGATGGCGAGCGCCTGCTGCAGACCTTCTACCTGCAGGCCGGCATCAACCAGATCGACACCCGCAATTTCCCGTTCGGCAACTACCTGGTCCGCATGCGCATCTACGAGGACGGTGTGCTGGTGCGCACCGAGGAGGCGCCCTTCGACAAGGGCGGCGACTGGACCAACAGCCAGTGGCAATGGTTCGTGCAGGGCGGCCACCGCAGCGAACGCCGCAGCGATGCTTTCGATGGTGAGCGCATCGCGATGGCGGGCGTGCGCGTGCCGCTGGGCCGCGACGCGGCCATGACCGCCGGTGCCGCCACGTTCGGCGGGCACCGCTACGGCGAGCTGCGCCTGGACCTGCGCCGGGTGATGGCCACGCAGGAAGTACGCGCCACCTTCAGCGGCATGCGTGGCAGCGACGGCAGCAACGGGCAGCAGCATCAGCTGTCGTACCGGCGCACGGCGTCGTGGAATCTCTACCAGCAGCGCATGCGTGGCAAGGCCTGCCAGTTCGAGGCCGAGGCGCGCGACCAGTTGGGGTGCACCAATGCGCTCAGTGGCTCGATGTCGCTGCCGCTGGCGGGCGGCAATGTTTACGTGGGCTACACCCGGCGCCAGACCTGGCGCACCGGCTGGCACCGGCCGGAGTTCGAGCAGGATCCGTCGTTCGGGCTTGAGCCGCTGTTGCCGCCGGGGCCGTTGGAACCGCGCCGCGAGCCGTTGCTCAGCCGCACCTGGCAGGCCAGCTTCAGCCGCAGCCATCGCTGGCAGGATTTCAGTGTCTCCACGCGCGTGGGCGTGTGGCGGCAGAACAGCACCGACAGCGTGCGTGGCAGCACCGAGCGCGACCGTGGCATCTACGTCAACCTCAGCCTGAGCCGTCGGCACCGCAGTGCTGCCGGCGATGGACAGCGCCGCTATGCCGTGGATGTGCGCCAGCCGCAGCATCAGCGCCCGGCGATCGACTACAGCATTGGCCAGAGCCTGCGCCAGGAACTGGATACACAGTACCGCGAGCTGTCCGCCGAGCTGCGCGCCAACAACAACGAGCGCTACAGCGCTTCACTGGGTGGCCAGCTGCAGAATGGCATCGGCCACACCAGCGCCAGCGTGGCGCGCTACCAGCAGCGTGGCCGCAGCGAGACCGGCTACAGCGGCGCACACAGTTCCGGCTTCGCGCTCGGCCGTCGCGGCTTCTACTGGAGCGGTGCCAACGGCGCCGATGCCGGCCTCGCCGTGCAGGTGGCCGATACCGATGACGCCGACCTGCGCGGCGTGGCCGCCGAACTGCAGGTGGGCGGGCTGCGCAGGCAACGCCTGCAGATCGGCGAACGCCGATTGCTGCCGCTGCCGGCCTATCAATCGCAACGTGCCGAAGTGCAGGACGCCAGCACGCTGGACAGCATCGCCGCCATCCGCGTGACCGGCGTGGGCGGTGCACGGCCGATGTTCCTGACGCCCGGCAAGCTGATGCGCATGCCGGTGCCGATCGAAGTGACCTACACCTTCATCGGCCATGCCCGTGACCTGGCCGGTGCGCCGCTGGGCGGTGCCCGCATTCTCAACGCGCCGGTGCCCGGCACCAGCGCCAACGGCGGCTTCGTCGCCGATTTCCCGCGTCGCGAAACGACGCTGTACCTGCTGCAGGACGACCGCCTGCTGCACTGCCCGCTGCAGGTGCGCGAGCGCCGCCAGGTGGTGCTGCTGGTCGGTGCCGTGCATTGCGAGCCGCTGGCCGTGGCCCAGCTGCCGGCCGAGATCCGCCAGCAGGCCCGCGTGACCCGCCTGCTGCAGGAACGCGCGTTGATTGCCGCCACGCCCCGGACCGCTGCTGCAGGAGGTACGCCATGAACCGGCGTTGGATGTTCGTGTTGATGCTGGTGTGTGCGCTCGTGCTGGTGATGCCGCGGGCGTGGGCGCAACGGCCTCCGGATACAGATCCACCTACTGGCGTCATTACCCAGGACATTGTCATGAGCTGGGATCGCTCAGCGATGCCCGGAGATATTGAGATATGGGCGCCAAAGACTTTGATCGCGTACGACATAGATCTGAGTAAGCAGTACGGCGAGCTATTTCTGACGTGTGAATCGTCCACTGATCCCGCATCTGGAATGTGCCGTACCGAAGACACGGAGGCAGAAAGTGGTGGTGTAACGAGTGTGATACCGGTGCGTGCGATAGAAGAGCGTACGGGAACCCCGGGAGCGATCAATTTCGCTGCCTCAATCTATAGAGCGGATTCCACCCAAGTTTGCTCGCTCGACTACTGGCGAGATACCAGATATGCGATCTGGTCGTCGCATTCCAGACCTTGTGGCATCGACTACGCGGTCGGCACGGGTCTGGCTGTCTCAATTGCTGGGGATAGCGTTGCGCGCCTGGTGGCTGGCAGTTGGAAAGGGAGTCTCGTACTTAATCTAAGAATGCCACCAGGTAGGCATCTGGCGAAGTACGTCTTCAACTTCGATTTCACCGTCACCGACTACGACGCGATCTCGATCTACTTCCCGACCTTCGACACCGTCGCGCCGCTGGTCAATCTCGATCTGCGCTACGACCCCATCCAGAAGGTGGTGGGTGGCAGGAAACAGCTGGATATGTGCCTGTACGACGGCCTGGGTTCGCAGAGCGAATACCTCGACGTCACGGTTCGCGACAGCGGTCCACGCCCACCTGCAGGGTCGGACTTCTCGCTCTGGCACCGCGATGGCGGCAGTGATGCCAGCCAGCGCCTGGACTACCGCGTCCACCTGGACTACGGCGGCCACCGCCTGGCGATGAAGCACAACGTCAAGCAGCAGCTGCGCGGCATCGACAGCGCACAGCTGCGGCTGGTGATGCTGCCGGGCATCAGCCAGCCGGTGTACTGCGTGCCCACGCCGCTGACCCTGGAAACACCGCCTACCCCTATCGCCAGCCAGCGCCCCGGCCTGTACGAGGGCGAGCTGACCGTGGTGCTCGATGTCCCCACTGCCAAACCCTGATCCCGAGGAGCCTGCCATGAAGAAGCTGCTGTTCTGCCTGCTGCCGGTGAGCGCCCTGCTTGCACTGCCGGCATACGCCAATCTATCCATCCACCCGATGCGCGCAGCGGTGGATGCCAAGCGCGGCACCCATATCCGCGTGTACTCGCAGTCGACCATTCCGCAGTACGTGCAGACCCGCCTGCGGCGCATCGTCAATCCTGCCACGCCTGCCGAAGAAGAACAGGAGATGGAAGCCTCGGATGCGGCGATTGCCATCACCCCCGGCAAGTTCGCACTTTCCGGCGGCGGCAACCGCCTGATCCGGGTGATTCCGCTGCAGCAGGTCCAGAAGGAAACAGCCTACCGCCTCTACTTTGAAGGTGTGCGCGGGCCGGATGACGCTCCCCTCGAAGACGGCGAAGGCGCACAGGCAAACATCGGCGTCAGCCTGGTCTGGGGGGCGCTGGTCAACGTCACCCCCGACGACGGTGTGGTGGACCTGCGCCTCCAGGACAACACGCTGCACAACACCGGCACGCTGCGCGTGGGAATCATCGGTGCCGAGGAGTGCACGGCCGCGGGCACCTGCACGCCACACCCCGTGTCGCACAGCCTCTATCCCGATGCCGCACTGACGCTGCCGTTCCAGCTTCAGCCGGGCAACTCGCTGCAACTGCGTTACCGGCTCACCCGCGATGGCTATCGCGAACACGTGCGGACGATCGAACCGACGGCGACCTGAGCCCGCACTTTGCCCGCCCCGTGCCCGGAACGGGGCCTCACTTTCCTTGTCCTGTTAAGGAGAAACACATGAATCGAATCTATCGTCGTATCTGGAATCACGCCAAAGGCTGCTGGGAGGTGGCCAGCGAGTTGACCAGGCCCTGTGGCAGGAAATCGAGCCGCGCAACCGGCGCCGGTGGACTGCTGATGGTCGCGCTGCTGTTGGCGGGCGGGGATGCGCACGCCAAGACCCGTTACTACATTGGGTGCGATCCCTTCAATCTGGGAAATGGCGAGTTTGTTTCCTGCTCGCCCATTGCTGGCCGCTATGACGACACCATGTTCGTCGGCTATGCACTGACCAACGGCCTGAACTCGCTTGGCTACGGCGCAGGCGTGAACATGAAAGGCGACAACACCACCGCATTTGGCATCGGTGCCCGGATAGACGGGCAGAACAGCGCCGCGTTTGGCTTCAAGGCACGGACCAGTGGCGTCGATAGTGTTGCCTTTGGGTACAACGCCATTGCCAATGGCGGCCACGCACTGGCAATGGGTGCAAACGCATACACCGGAGCACTTGGGGCTACGGCCGTGGGCAACGATGCTGCGGCCACCCGGCAGAATGCGGTGGCCGTTGGCAGCGGCTCCAGCGCGGAAAAGGAGAATGCGGTGGCGCTGGGTGCCAACGCATTGTCCAACGGTGTGGATGGAGTGGCGCTGGGAAGCAGGGCACAGGTTGAGACCGGTGCTGGCACGGGTGGCGTCGCCATCGGTGGCGGTGCCCGTGCGGGAAGCCTGGGCTACACCGGTGCCATCGCCATCGGCGGTGAGAGCCGTGCTCTTACGGACGGCGTTGCGCTGGGCTATGCGGCGTCTGCCTCCGCACAGGGCGCCGTAGCCCTGGGTGTTCGCTCGGTGGCCACGGAAGCCAATACGGTGTCGGTAGGCAGCGCCTCGGTGCGCCGTCGCATCGTGAACGTGGCCGATGGTCGTGTCACCGCCTCCAGCACCGATGCGGTCACCGGTAAGCAGCTGCATGCCATGAACGAGCGGGTTGACGGCATGATCAAGCAGGATTCCGCAGGCGGCATCGTACGCATCGCCAACAGCAACACCGGCTCGGAAGTCAGCATGCGCAACGCGGTGCTGGCCACGCGCAAGGTGAGCGGCGTGTCCGATGGCGCGCTGACGACGACCAGCACCGACGCTGTGAACGGACGCCAGCTCAACACGACCAATGGTAATGTCACCAAGGCGCAGACCGCTGCGGATGCGGCCAAGGCTGATGCCAGCAAGGCGCTGGCCCAGGTCACCACGGTGACCGGCCTGATCGGCCAGACTTCGTCCACCAGCAGTGTCCGCTTGGGCGAGAAGAACAGCGGTACCTCGCTGGATGTCCGCAACAGTGCCAATGCCAACCGCAAGGTGACCGGTGTGGCCGATGCCACGCTGAGCACCTCCAGCACGGAAGCGGTGACCGGCAGGCAGTTGAACACGACCAATGAGAATGTTGCCAAGGCACAGACCGCTGCGGGAGAGGCCAAAGCTGATGCGAGCAAGGCGCTGACTCAGGTGGTGACGCTGGGCGGCCTTGTCGGGCAGGTGTCTGCAACCGGCAATGTCCGTCTGGGTGAAAAGAACAGCGGAACGGTGTTGGATGTGCGCAATAGCGCCAATGCGAATCGAAAGCTGACTGGTGTGGCCGATGGTCTGGTCAATGCCAGCAGTTATGAAGCCGTCAACGGCAGGCAGCTCAATGCCACTAATGACAAGGTGGCGGCGGTGGAGAGTATTGCCAGGGCTGCGGGCACAGAAGCGGCGGCGGCAAAGACGGATGCAGCCAAGGCGTTGGTCGAAACCGCGGCGCTTGGCGGGCTGGTGGCACAAGTGTCTACGACTGGCAATGTGCGTCTGGGCGAAAGGAACAGCGGAACGACGTTGGATGTTCGCAATAGCGCCAATGCCAACCGGAAGATCAGTGGTGTGGCGGATGGATTGCTGGAGATTGGCAGCAGCGATGTGGTGAATGGTGGTCAACTATATATCGTAGAGCAGTCTGCGCAGGCGGCAAAGACTGTTGCGGACGAAGCTATGAAGGGAATCGAAGGTCTTGTTGAGAGCTCTCGATACTTTGCGAGTGGCAAAGGTGGACCTCAGGGAGCAGCTCGAGCAGGACTGATTGGTGTCGCTATTGGTGATTCCGCCGAGGCCTCAGTTTCAAGTGAGGGGGCAGTTGCCGTCGGTAGTTTCTCCGCAGCTCTCGGTAAGAACTCCGTTGCTTTGGGGAGGGCTGCGCGGGTAAATGAGGCTGCGGACAATGGATTTGCTCTGGGTGTTCTCGCTTCAGTTGAAGAAGTGGGTGGGGTATCACTCGGGTCGAACAGTATTGTCAAGAAGGGGGCGACCAGTGCATTGGCTCTGGGAGATTCCTCGGTCGCTGATGAGGCTTACACGGCATCTTTTGGTAGTGCCGAAGCCCAACGTCGTCTTACCAATGTCGCTCGTGGCACCGCCGACCACAACGCTTCCACTGTCTCTCAGCTCAAAGATTCCCTCGCTACCCTCGGCGGCGGAGCAGGCATGGACGCCAGCGGAAATATCATCGCCCCAACGTACTCGGTGCAGGGCGGAACGCAGAGCACGGTCGAAGACGCACTGATGGCGCTTGATGGCGCCGTCATCACTGCAGGTCGTCGCGCGGGCAAGGTGGAGGATCAGCTTAGCTCGATTTTCCAGGACTCGCCGTCGGCCCGTGCCGATGGCATGAATCAGATCGCGCTCAGTGGCGCGAACGGCATGGTGCTGACCAACTTGGCTGATGGACGAGTGGCGCCAGGAAGTCGTGATGCTGTAACCGGTAGCCAGCTGTACGCCGCAGAGCAGAAGATCTCGCAGAATCGGAATGATCTGGAGGCGATGCGAAAGGAGCGAGAGGTCGGCGAACAGGCAATGCGTGGATTGGATGCTAGCGGCCCAATCGACTTCGGCGGTGCGCGTTTGACTGGCGTGGCCGAGGCGAAGTTGTCGGCTGATAGCTCGGATGTTGTACGCGGTAGCCAGCTCTATGAGACCAATAGCCGTGTGTCGGCCATGGAAGGCATCAGCCAGTATGTCAGCGTGGGCACAGCGCCTGGATATGGTCCTGCTCAGGCTGGTCCGGTTGGTCTTGCAATTGGGAACTTCGCCAAGACCGGAACTAACGGCGGCACAGCAATTGGAACGTTCGCGCATGCAATGGGAATCAACTCAGTCGCCATTGGACGCGGATCAACTGTCTTTGAAGGATCAGATTACAGCTTTGCCATCGGAACTGGAGCGGAGGTTGGAAGGCGCGATGAGCGGGGTGCGTTTGCAGCCATCGCCTTGGGTGTCAATTCAAGGGTTGAGCCGGGAGCTGATGGCTCTTTGGCGCTCGGAAGCGACTCACAGGCGATCGAGGCGAGAGTTGCATCGTTTGGTAACGCTGGAATGAAGCGCCGCCTCGTAAACATCGCCAACGGCACCGCCAACCACAACGCCGCCACCGTCGGCCAGTTGCGCGGTGCGCTGTCCGCGCTCGGCGGTGAAGTCGATGCCAACGGCAACATCGTCGGCCCCAGCTTCACCGTGCAGGGCCAGTCCCAGTCCACGCTCAATGGTGCGCTTGAGGCGCTCGACGGTGCAGTAGTCAGCAACCGCTCGAGGGTGAACCAGGTCGAGTCGCAGCTGCGCAGCGTGTTCCAGGACACGCCCTCCGTCCGCGCCGACGGTCTCAACCAGCTCACCCTGGCCGGAACCCACGGCATGGTCATTTCCAACGTGGCCAATGGCCTGATCGCCGCCGGCAGCCGCGATGCGGTCAATGGTGGTCAGCTGCATTCGATGCAGCAGCAGCTCAACGGCCGCATGGACGGGCTGGAGCAGCGCATCGATGCGCCGCAGCCGCAGGCAATGGCGGTGGCTTCAGTGCCCGAACCGGAAGCGCCGGTGCCGCAGGCCGAAGGCGGCCAGCAGGTGGCGTCGGCAGGCGAGGGTGAGAAGCCCACGCCGCAGCCGAAGACGAAGAAGGAGGACACCCCGAAGCCGCAGGTCGATACCGCTGAACTGGAGAAGATGCTGGCCCGCGCCAACGAGTATACCGATGGCGCGATCAGCAACTTCGAGCGTCGCCTGGACAAGATGGACAAGCGCTTCAACCGCATGGCGGCGATGAGCAGCGCGCAGACCGCGATGGCGATGAACACCGCCGGCCTGGCCACCTACAACCGCCTGGGTGCGGGCGTGGGATACAGCGAGGGTGAGTCGGCGATGGCGGTGGGCTACCAGCGTGTGCTCAACGAGAAGGGCTCGGCCACCTTCAGCCTCAATGGCGCGTTCACCAACAGCGGTGAACGCAGCATGGGCGTCGGCGTGGGCATCGGCTGGTAAGCCATGCAGCCCCGGCGTGGTGCGCGTAATGAACCCCGCCGCGCCGGGGTCCTTGCCGAGGAGATGGCAATGTACAGATGGGTACGCGGAATTATCAGCTATCGCACGTTCTATATCTGGCGGGCGCGCTTTCGCTACTACACCCGGAACCTGGACCTGTGGACGCTGATGAGCGGGCTGTGCATCGCCGGTCTGCTGCTGGTGCTGTGGTACCTGTGGCAGATGCTGGGCGTGCCGCCGCCGCGCGTGCACCCTCAGGCAGCGGCGCTGCGCATCGACGGCGTCACCAGCGAGGCGATCCATCGCATCGTGCTGGTGCGCCACGCGGGCAGCACGCCGGGGGCCCCGTTCACCACGCCGGAAGAGGTGCGGGCAAGCACGTTGCGCACGATGCGGGTACGCCAGGTGATGGACAGCGAAGTGGTGTGGCGGCTGAAAGCCGACATGCTGGCGGATATTGCTGACTACATCACCGCCACGGGCGGATGCTTCCCGTACAACTGCCGGCGGGTCCTCGATCGATTGGACTACGTGCGCCAGGCGGGGGTTGAGAACGCGCAGATCAACGCGGCGCTGTCGACAGTCCTGGAGGTGCCGCTGGACCAGATGCCGCCGTTGGAGGCAGACGAGCATGAGCGTGTGAAGAGCGGGTGGTCGGATGGATTCGACGACATCTACTACCAGTCCTGGTTGCTGCGGGATCTGCAGGTCATGCACGCGCAGATGATGCGGGAGTATCCGCGGCGAGCTCCTGCCCCGTGGTTGCCGCGGTTGTTCAGCGACCCGCTGCGCGATACCCGTTTTGTCTGGTAGCGGGAGCATGATCGGCATCATCTGCCAAGGCAGGTAACACCGCTTTTGTAGGGTCGAGCTTGCTCGACTGCTCTTCGCTCAGCCATCGAAATGCCCGAAGCACAGTGCGGACCAACGGTCCGCACCCACCAAAGGCAGGCACCGCTGCGCTACCGTCACCCGCCGATATACGCGGTGATCTCCGCTTCGGCCAGCAGCTGCCGCAACTGCGCCACCGACGCGCGTCGCATCGGCTTCTCATCCACCGGCGACAGCGGTGCCTGGCGCAGGGCATCGTAGGGCAGCACGGCCAGGTCGAAGGTCAGCTCCTCGGCACTGAACACCCACACCGGCACGTCCAGGCTGCGTTCGCGGTCCATGCGCAGCCGGCGCGTCCGCGATTCGGCGGGAATGCCGTGCTCGTCCAGGAAGCGATGGACGGCTTCCGGGTCGTCGCTGTGCAGGTGCAGCTGCACTGGGCTGTTGGCATCGGCGGTGCCTTCCAGCACCGGGCCGGCCAGCCGTGGGGCGAAGCCGTGCAGGAACTCCAGCGCGCGCATCGCGGCCTCGCGGCGGCGCTGCAGTTCATTGCCGTGCTGGGGCCCGGAGAACAGCCGCTGGTACTCGCGCAGGGCGTCTTCGATCTCGGTGTTGCGGGGCAGGGAGGCGTCGTCGTGGATGCCAAGCCGGCTGGCAGCCTTCAACTTGGCCTGGTGGTAGTCGCGGATGCCGCCTTCGGCCATCAGGCGGGCGGCTTCATGTGCGAGGCGGTGGCGCCGCTCGCGGGTCTGGCTGGCAGCATGCTGGCGTGCGCGATGCATGCGATGACTCCTGTTGCGACCTGGCTACAGACTAGCGCACGGATGTGACATCCGCGTGGGTATTTCACGGAGGCGAGCAAGCGGGTGCCGTTGATCCTGTAGAGCCGAGCCCATGCTCGGCTGCTCTACCGCGGGCGCCTGGAGCCGAGCATGGGCTCGGCTCTACAGAGGCGGTGCCAACCAAGGGTGGCACCTACCCCTACCTGCCTCTTAGAAGATGTCGAACGCGGCGGCGTCGGCCTGCGGGGTGTTGAGGTTCAGGTCGTAGTCGGTCAGGCGGTCCATGTCTTCCACCTTCACCCACTCGGTCGCGCCGTTGAGGGTGGCCTGGACCATGCCGCTGGGTGGGTCGTTCTGCGCGATCGGGGTGTCCTTCAGCGCGGTGCGCATGTAGTCGATCCAGATCGGCAGGGCCGCCTTGCCACCGTATTCGCGGTAACCCAGCGAACGGAAGTCGTCGCGGCCCACCCACACCGTGGTCACATACGGGCCGCCGAAGCCGGAGAACCAGGCATCCCGGTGGTCGTTGGTGGAGCCGGTCTTGCCGCCCACGTCCTCGCGGCCGAGCACCTTGGCCTGCACGCCGGTGCCGCGCTGGACCACGTCGCGCATCATCGATACCAGCTGGTAGGCGGTGCGGGCGTCGATCGCGCGCGGGGCAGTGCGGGCATCCGGGTTGGCCGGCGCGGCCGGCGTTTCGGTCTTGGCTTCGGCCTTGGCCGCAGCGGCCGGGTCCACCTTCGGCGCAGGGGCACCGAAGTTGAAGCCGTCCACCACCTGGTTGACCGGCTGGTCGCTGCTGCCGGCGCAGTCGCGGCAGGCCAGCGCCGGGTTCTCCTTGAACACCAGGTTGCCGTCGCGGTCATTGACCTGGTCGATCAGCCAGGTATCCACGCGCGAGCCGCCGTTGGCGAACACGGCGTAGCCGCGCGCCACCGACAGCGGGGTCAGCGAGGCCGTACCCAGCGACATCGACAGGTTCGGCGGCAGCTCCGATTCGGCAAAGCCAAACTCGCTGATGTACTTGCGCGCGTAGTCCACGCCCATGCCATCAAGCAGGCGTACCGAGACCAGGTTGCGCGACTGCACCAGCGCCTCGCGCAGGCGCATCGGGCCGCGGAAGCCGCCGCCGTCGTTCTGCGGGGCCCAGGTCTTGCCGCGGCGGTCGCGGAACACGACCGGGGCGTCGAGCACGATCGAGGCCGGGTTGTAGCCCTTGTCGAAGGCGGCCGCGTAGACGAACGGCTTGAAGCTCGAACCCGGCTGGCGACGCGCCTGGGTGGCGCGGTTGAACTTGTTGCCCGAGAAGCTGAAGCCCCCCACCAGCGCCTTCAGCGCGCCGCTGTGGGCATCCAGCGAGACCAGCGCGGACTGGCCGCGCGGAATCTGGTCCAGCAGCCACTCACCTTCCTTGGCGCCAGCGCGCACGCGCACGATGTCGCCGCGCTGCACCAGCTTGCCCGGGGTCTTGTTGGTCCACTTGGCGGCACCGGCCGGCAGCACGATCTCGGTACGGTTGGCCAGCACCACCGTGGCGCTGCCGTCGGCGCCGGTGCTGGCGACGATCGCCGGCAACAACCCGGCCTGGCCGGACAGGCCGCGCAGGTGCTCGGCCAGGGTGGCGGCATCGTCGCCAGCGCCCAGCGGCACCTGCTTTTCCACGCCATGCCAGCCGTGGCGGTGGTCGTACAGCAGCAGGCCGTCGCGCACGGCCAGGTTGGCCGCGGTCTGCAGACTCGAATCGATGGTGGTGGTGACGTGGTAGCCCTTGTTGACCACGTCGCCGCCGAAACGGGCGATCATTTCCTGGCGCACCAGCTCGGCCACGTAAGGCGCGTCCACCTGCACCGGCGGTTCATGCGCACTGGCGTGCATCGGCACGGCCTTGGCCGCGTCGGCCTCGGCCTGGCTGACGAACTTCAGGTCGGCCATGCGCTGCAGCACATAGTTGTCACGACGCTGGCGGGCGCGCTCCGGGTTGGAGATCGGGTTGCCCGAGGAGGGGAACTTGGGGATGCCGGCCAGCGAGGCCATCTCGTCCAGGTCCAGCTCGTTCAGCTTCTTGCCGTAATAGAACTCGGCGGCGGCGGCCACGCCGTAGGCACGGTTGCCGAAGAAACTCTTGTTCAGGTACAGCTCGAAGATCTCGTCCTTGCTCAGCTCGGACTCGATCTTCCGCGCCAGCAGGATCTCGGCCAGCTTGCGGGTGTAGCTGTACTCGGAGCTGAGGAAGAACTGGCGGGCCACCTGCTGGGTGATGGTGGAGCCACCCGGCACGCGCTTGTCGTTGGTGGTGGCCAGCAGCCACACCGCACGGCCGATGCCCATGTAGTCCACGCCGCCGTGCTCGTAGAAGCGGGCGTCCTCGGTGGCCAGGAAGGCCTGCTTCAGGCGCTCGGGCACGTCCTTCATGGTGATCGGGGTACGCCGGGTCTCGCCGAACACCGCCATCAGCTTGCCGTCGGCAGCATAGACGTACATCGGCTCCTGCATTTCCACGTCGCGCAGGGTCTGCACGTCGGGAAGCTTGGAGGACACAGCGTAGTACAGACCGCCCACGGCGGCCGCGCCGATCAGCGCCAGGACCAGGACAATCAGGAAGATCCAGCGCAGCCAGCGGCGGAGTCGAGTCATCGGGTTCAGATTCCGATTGCGAATTTCGTGGTCGCAGAGTATAGATTACGCAAGGTGGCGGCTGGGGTCGGCACCGGGGAGCGCAAGGGGAACAGTCAGGGGCTGCATCGTGAATCCGTGAGGAACTTCACAGCAGGGCCGTTGCCATTTGCTAAGAATACGTTATTAATGCTCGGGCGCAGGTCTTGCGTCCAAGTGCCCGTCGGCAGGGGAGAAACCGTGGGGCTCATCCCAAAAAGTCAGTCGCCGCTTGTAGGCGTCGACATCAGTTCGACTGCGGTAAAGCTTTTGCAGCTGTCCCGCAGCGGCAATCGTTTCCGTGTGGAACATTACGCTGTGGAACCTCTTCCGCCGAATGCGGTGGTAGAGAAGAACATCGTGGAAGTGGAGGCCGTGGGTGAGGCCATCCGCCGTGCGATGAACCGTTCAGGCAGCAAGGCCAAGCTGGCCGCTGCCGCCGTCGCCGGGTCGGCGGTGATCACCAAGGTGATCCCGATGCCGGCCGAGCTCGACGAGAACGACATGGAAGCCCAGATCGAGCTGGAAGCGGTCAACTACATTCCGTACCCGATCGAGGAAGTGAACCTGGACTTCGAGGTGATCGGGGCGATCCCGAACAACCCGGAGATGGTCCAGGTGCTGCTGGCCGCGTCGCGTTCGGAGAACGTGGAACTGCGCCAGTCGGCCCTGGAGCTGGGTGGCCTGCAGGCCAAGGTGATGGACGTGGAGGCCTTCGCGGTCGAGAACGCCTACGCCCTGGTCGCCAGCGAGCTGCCGGTGTCCATCGACGGCGTGGTCGCGCTGGTTGATATCGGCGCCACCATGACCACCCTCAACGTCCTGCGCGGCGGCCGCAGCCTGTACAGCCGCGAACAGGTGTTCGGTGGCAAGCAGCTGACCGACGAGATCATGCGCCGTTACGGCCTGAGCTACGAGGAGGCCGGCCTGGCCAAGCGCCAGGGCGGGCTGCCGGAAAGCTACGAGATGGAAGTGCTGGAGCCGTTCAAGGAAGCCACGGTCCAGCAGATCAGCCGCCTGCTGCAGTTCTTCTATGCAGGCAGTGAGTTCAACCGCGTTGATCACATCGTGCTGGCCGGCGGCTGCGCCGTGCTGGGCGGGCTGCCGGAAATGGTCGAGGAGCAGCTGGGCGTGCCGACCGTGGTCGCCAACCCGCTGGCACAGATGACGTTGGGCCCGAAGGTGAACGCGCATGCGCTGGCCCAGGATGCCCCCGCGCTGATGATCGCCACCGGTCTGGCGCTGAGGAGCTTCGACTGATGGCACGCATCAATCTATTGCCCTGGCGCGCCGAGCGGCGCAAGCAACGCCAGCGCGAGTTCTACGCAATGCTGGGCATGGCCGCGATCGGTGGCCTGCTGCTGTCGCTGCTGATCTGGTTCTATTACGACCGCCAGGTGAGCGGCCAGATGGACCGCAATGCCTATCTGGAAGCCGAGATCGAGAAGGTCAAGGAACAGAACAAGGAGATCGACCGCCTCGATGCGCAGAAGGACCGCCTGCTGGCCCGCAAGAAGGTGATCGAGGAACTGCAGGCCAAGCGCTCGCAGATGGTCCACCTGTTCGACGCGTTGGTGCGCACGATTCCCGACGGCGTGGTGCTGACCGCCTTGCAGCAGGAGGGGGACATGCTCACCCTCGAGGGACGCACCCAGTCCAATGCGCGCGTGTCGGCTTACATGCGCAACCTGGAAACCTCCGGCTGGATGACCAATCCGGAGCTGTCGATCATTCAGGCCAGTGCCGGCGACAAGAGTGCAGCCGGTCCGGTATCGGACATCAAGGCACTGCCGTACATGTTCAAGGTCACGGTGAAGCTGCCGGCGCAGAGTGAAGAGACAGGCACTGCCGGTTTGAACGCGGATGGCAGCGTGGCGGCCGCTCCGGCTGCGACGCCCGCCGTGGCGCCGCTTGCCGCCGGCCCCGATGCGGCGGCCCCGGCTGCTGCACCAGCACCGGCCCCGGCCCAACCGGCGGCGGCCCCGGCCGCAGCACCCGCCAGCGCACCGGCGCCTGCACCGGCCAAGCCGAACCAGCCCGCCGCACCGGCTCCGGCCGCCAGGCCTGAGGGCAGCCGCCTGGCGCAGCCGCCGCAGGCCTCTTACGCCCCGCTGCAGGGGGACCGCGCATGAGCCAGAAAATCGATCTGAAGAACCTGGATTTCAACGACATCGGCAACTGGCCGCAGAAGGCCAAGATCGTCTTCTGTTCGTTGCTGGCCCTGGTCATCATGTTCGTTGCATGGATGCTGCTGATCAGCGGCAAGCGCGATGAACTGGCCAGCCTGGAATCGAAGGAGAGCGATCTGCGTACCGAGTTCTCCAAGCAGCAGGAACGCGCGGTGAACCTGGGGCCGCTGAAGCAGCAGCTGGCGCAGATGGAGCAGGTGCTGCAGCAGATGCTGCGGCAGCTGCCCAGCAAGACCGAAATGCCGGACCTGATCATCGACATTTCGCAGACTGCGCTGTCCAGCGGCCTGACCAGCCAGCTGTTCGAACCGGAACAGGAGCAGGTCAAGGAGTTCTACGCCGAGAAGCCGATCAAGCTGAAGATGGTGGGCAGCTACCACCAGTTCGGTGCGTTCGTCAGTGGCGTGGCCTCGCTGCCGCGCGTGGTGATCCTGACCATGCACGACATCAATCTGAAGCCGGCGGACAAGGCTGGCGGTGGTTCGCGTGCCGGTGCGCTGGAATTGTCCGGCACGGTCAAGACCTACCGGTATCTCGACGAAACCGAGGTGCAGGAACAGCAGAAGGCTGAAGCCGGCAAGGAGGGCAGCAAGTGATCCGTTCCTTCTTTGCACGCTGCGGGATGGCCGCTGCTGTATTGCTGCTGGCCGCCTGCGGCCGTGGCGTGACCAGCACGCCGGGCGATGCGCCGAATCTCGAGAAGTGGGTGGAAGGCGAACGTGCCCGGCCGGCGCAGCCGCTGGAACCGTTGCCTGTGATGCAGCAGTTCGAGACCTTCGAATACTCCGCGCAGGGCCTGCGTGATCCGTTCACCGATGCCTGGACCAATCCGCAGGGGAATGGCGGATTGCGGCCGGATCCGAACCGGCGCAAGGAGCCCCTGGAGGGCTTCCCGCTGGACGCACTGGACATGGTCGGTACCATCGGCACCGGCGGCGGCACCGTCGCACTGGTGATGGGGCCGGACAAGGTGACCTACCGGGTGCGCCCGGGCGGTTACCTGGGGCAGAGCGACGGGCGGGTCACTGCGGTCTTCGAAGACCGTGTGGAGCTGATCGAACTGGTGCCGGATGGCGCGGGTGGCTGGCTGGAACGGCCGGCAACGCTCTCGCTTGAAGATCAATGATCGTTTACTGGGGATAGCACGATGACCTTTCACCAAGCCAAGGGGCTGCGTCCCAACCGGCGCTCTACCTTGAACCGTGTCAGCGCGTTGGGAGTCGCGCTGATGCTGGCCTGCGCTCCGGCGCTGGCCGCCGCACCGGCGGAGAAGCCGGTGGGCACCACCGTCGCACCGGCCGCGGCACCGGCCGGCCTGTCGGTGGCCAAGATCGATTTCAAGCGCGGCGATGATGGCGCGGGCCGCCTGATCGTGCAGTTTGACGGCCAGGGCGCGATCCCGGACCTGCGCACGCAGGGCAACAGCGTGGTGGTCGACGTGGGCAATGCCCGCCTGCCGGCCAACCTGCAGAAGCCGTTGAACGTCGTCGACTTCGCCACGCCGGTGCAGCGCATCGACGCCAAGCCGTCCGGCGCCGGCACCCAGCTGGTGCTGAGCACCGGCGGTGCGGTGGAGTCGCTGGCCTACCAGAGCGGCAACGAATACGTGGTGGAGATCAGCGCGCGGCAGGCTCCGGCCGCCGTCGGTGCAGTGACCGCCGGCAGCGTCACCCAGGCCGCAAAGGCCGTCGGCCAGCGTGGCTTCACCGGCAAGCCGGTGACCTTCAATTTCCAGGACGTGCCAGTGCGCACTGTGCTGCAGTTGATCGCCGAAGAGTCCAACCTCAACGTGGTGGCCTCCGACTCGGTGCAGGGCAATGTGACCCTGCGCCTGGTCAACGTGCCGTGGGACCAGGCACTGGACATCGTGCTGCGTGCCAAGGGCCTGGACAAGCGACGCGATGGCAGCGTGATCTGGGTCGGCCCGCAGGCCGAGCTGGCCAAGTTCGAGCAGGAGAAGGAAGACGCGCGCATCGCCATCGAGAACCGCGAAGACCTGGTGACCGATTACGTCCAGATCAACTACCACAGCGCCACCCAGATCTTCAAAGCCCTGACCGAAGCCAAGGGCATCGGCGGTGGTGGCGGTGGTGGAGCAGGCGGTGGCGGCGGTGGTGGCTCATCCCAGGAAGAAAGTGGCTTCCTGTCCGGCCGTGGCCGCATCGTTGCCGACGAGCGCACCAACACGCTGATGATCAGCGACATTCCGAAGAAGATCGCGCGCATGCGTGAGCTGATCAACGTGATCGACCGCCCGGTCGACCAGGTGCTGATCGAAAGCCGCATCGTCATCGCCACCGATACGTTCGCGCGTGAGCTGGGTGCGCGGTTCGGCATCAGTGGCAGCCGCGACAACGCCTACTTCAGCGGCAATCTGGAAGCCAACGAGGCAACCCGCAAGTCGCAGGTCGAAGCCAATGCGACCAACGCCAAGGCCTACCGCGACTGGCTGGCCGGTGGCAGTACGGGCCCGGCGCCGGTGCCGGTCGGCTCGGCAATCACCCGTGGCCTGAACTGGGCCATGCCGGCGGCGTCCACCAACCCGGCAGGCTCGCTTGCGCTGTCGATCCTCAATGCCGGCTACCTGCTGGACGTCGAGCTGTCGGCCATGCAGGAGGAGTCGCGTGGTGAAGTGATCTCCAACCCGCGCGTGGTCACCACCAACCAGCGCGAGGCCCTGATCAAGCAGGGTAAGGAAATCGGCTATGTGACCATCAGCGCCGGTGCGGGCGGTGTCGCTACGCCGAACGTGCAGTTCAAGGAAGTGGTGCTGGAACTGAAGGTCACCCCGACCATCACCAACGACAACCGCGTGTTCCTCAACATGCAGGTGAAGAAGGATGAAGTGGACCGGCTGATCCAGCTGGAAGGCTATGGCACCGTGCCGTCGATCAACCGCCGCGAGGTGAACACCGCGGTGCTGGTCGAGGACGGGCAGACCGTGGTCATCGGTGGTGTGTACGAGTTCACCGACCGCAACAGCATCAGCAAGGTTCCGTTCCTGGGCGATGTGCCGTTCCTGGGCAACCTGTTCAAGAAGCGTGGCCGCAGCAAGGACAAGGCCGAGCTGCTGGTGTTCGTCACCCCGAAGGTGCTGCGCGTGGCCAGGCAGAACTGAGCCAGCGCACCCGCGACACGAAGAAGGGCCGCCATGTGCGGCCCTTCTTCGTTCATGCCGGACGTAGTCCGCGGATGATCCGGTAGATACACGCCATGCGTGGAGGAGAGGCCCGTTCAGCCGTTCTTGATGCCAATCGCAGGGCACCCTGCGATGATGTGGGGAACCCGTGCCGTCCCGCGCCGGTCAAAGGCCCCCATGAACCTGCCACCGCCGATGCCCGAAACCGTCTCGCCGCCGCCCGCGCCGGCCGCCTCCCGCCTGCATGGCGCCTTCAACCAGTTGCGCGACGCGCTGTCGGCCGAAATCGTCGGCCAGGCGGCTTTGGTCGAACGCCTGTTGATCGCATTGCTGGCCGACGGGCACCTGCTGGTGGAGGGCGCCCCGGGCCTGGCCAAGACCACGGCCATCCGCGCACTGGCCTCGCGCCTGGAGGCGGATTTCGCCCGCGTGCAGTTCACCCCCGACCTGCTGCCGGCCGACCTGACCGGCACCGAGATCTGGCGCCCGCAGGAAGGGCGCTTCGAATTCGTACCTGGCCCGATCTTCCACCCGATCCTGCTGGCCGATGAAATCAATCGCGCGCCAGCCAAGGTGCAGTCGGCACTGCTGGAAGCGATGGGCGAGCGCCAGGTCACCGTTGGCCGCCACACCTATGCGTTGCCGCCGCTGTTCCTGGTGATGGCCACGCAGAACCCGATCGAGCAGGAAGGTACCTTCCCGCTGCCGGAAGCGCAGCTGGACCGTTTCCTGATGCACGTACGCATCGGCTATCCGGACCAGGCCGCCGAATCGGAGATCCTGCGGCTCGCCCGCGAGCGTGCCCGTGGCGCACTGGGCGAAGCGGCACCCGCACCGGAGAAGCTGCCGATGCAGGATGTGTTCGATGCCCGCCGCGAAGTGCTGGACCTGCACATGGCGCCGGCGCTGGAGCGCTATCTGGTCGAGCTTGTGCTGGCCTCGCGTGATCCGTCGCGCTATGACGCCGGCCTCGGGCGCCGCATCGCCTGGGGCGCAAGCCCGCGTGGTTCCATTGCGTTGGAACGCTGCGCCCGTGCACGCGCCTGGTTGGCCGGCCGTGACTTCGTCACCCCCGACGATGTGCGTGCGGTTGCCGCCGACGTGCTGCGCCATCGCGTGCTGCCCAGCTACGAAGCCACCGCCGAAGGCTGGGATGGCGAACGCCTGGTGCAGGAGCTGCTGGCCCGGGTGCCGGCACCCTGAGCCCGCGCATGACCGATCCATCCCTGGAAGCCGCATCCACCGTCAGCGATGGCGACGGACTGCGCCCGCACCTGTCCGAACTGGTGGCCCTGCGCCGGCTGGCACAGCGGCCGCCGCCGCCACGCCGTGGCCGTGCCGGCAACGCCGGGCAGGCGCCGTCGCCGCTGCGTGGGCGTGGCATGGAGTACGCCGAGTCACGCGAGTACGTGGCCGGTGATGATGCACGACATATCGACTGGCGCGTGACCGCGCGGACCGGCCGTGCCCATACCAAGCTGTTCCAGGCCGAGCGCGAGCGGGTCAGCCTGATCGTGGCCGATACGTCGCCGGCGCTGTATTTCGGCACCCGCGTGCGATTCAAGTCGGTGCAGGCGGCCCGCGCGGGCGCCGTCGCCGCGTGGTCGGCGCAGCGCCGCGGTGATCGCGTGGGTGCCCTGCGCGGCAGCGACCGCGAAGCGCCGATTGCACCCGCGGGTGGGCCGCGTGGTGTACTGCGCGTGCTCGACGCACTCACCCGCTGGTACGCACAGCCGCCCGCCGACGATCTCGGCCTGGAACGCGCGCTGGACCATGCCGCCCGCGTGCTGCGCCCCGGGGCGCGCATGCTGGTGCTGGCCGATCCGCAGCAGGCCGCGCGGATTCCCGTCGTGCGCTGGAGCGCGCTGGCCCAGCACCATGACCTCAGCCTGGTGCTGCTGGTCGATCCCCTCGAGCTGCAACCGCCCTCGGCGGCCCTGCAGTTCCAGACCGCGCAGCAGCGCATTGGCCTCGACCTGCGTCGCAGCGAGGTGCAGGCGCACTGGCAGGCGCACTTCGTCGAACCATTGCAGGCGCTGCGCCGCCAGCTCGGCGCACGCCGCGTTGACGTGCAGGTGTTGTCCACCGATGCGCCCAGCGACGCCTGGTTGGCACCACCGGTAACCGAGGTGCCGGCATGAGCGCCAACCTTCCGCTGCGCGATGTGCAGTTGCCGCCGGCACCGTCGTGGTGGCCGCCGGCCCCCGGCTATCTGATGGTCGGTGGCGCGGTGTTGCTGGTGATCCTGGCGCTGGCCGTGCTGTGGTGGAAACGCCGCCGTCGTCGCCAACGCTGGTTGCAGGCGTTCGACCAGGAGCTGGCCACCACCGCCGATGCCACCGCGGAGCTGGCGGCGATCGCCGGCCTGCTGCGTCGCGCCGCGCGGCAGGCACAGCCCGGCAGTGAATCCCTGCGTGACGATGCCTGGTGGCAGCGCGTGGATCCGAAGGGCACGTTGCCGGATGCGCGCCGCAGCCTGCTGGCCGAAGGTGCCTATCGTCCCCGCGTGGACGCCAGCGAAGTGGCGGCCGTGCGTAACTGGGCGCGCGAGCGCTACCTGGCGATGCTGCTGGAGCGCCGCCGATGAACCTGCTGGCAAGTTACTGGCCATGGCCGGACCTGCAGCTGGCGTGGCCGCTGGCCCTGCTGGCGCTGCCGTTGCCGTTGCTGATGCGCTGGTGGAAGCGTCGTGCCGATCCCGGCGCTGCGCTGCGCGTGCCCTATGCGGCGACGGAACTGGAATCGCTGGCCGGTGGCGGTCGCGTTGATGTTTCGTGGCTGCGTACGCTGCTGTTGTGGCTGGGCTGGTGCGCGCTGTGCGTCGCACTGGCTCGCCCGCAACAGCTGGGCGAAGCGATCACGCCACCGCAGCAGGGCCGGCAGATGATGCTGGCGATGGACGTGTCCGGCAGCATGGGCGAGGGCGACATGGTGCTGGGGGGGCAGGCGGTGGATCGCCTCACCGCAGCCAAGGCCGTGCTGGCCGATTTCCTGGATCGTCGTGCCGGCGATCGCATCGGCCTGCTGATCTTCGGGGACCGTGCTTATACGCTCACGCCGCTCACTGCGGACCTGGCCAGCGTGCGCGACCAGCTGCGCGACAGCGTGGTCGGCCTGGCCGGGCGCGAGACGGCCATCGGTGATGCCATCGGCCTGGCGGTGAAGCGCCTGCGCAGCCAGCCGGAAGGGCAACGTGTACTGATCCTGCTGACCGACGGCGTCAGCAATGCCGGCGTGCTGGAACCGCTGCGTGCGGCCGAAGTCGCGCA
The DNA here is from genome assembly GCF_030913325.1 of Stenotrophomonas sp. a6. Classification (NCBI taxonomy): domain Bacteria; kingdom Pseudomonadati; phylum Pseudomonadota; class Gammaproteobacteria; order Lysobacterales; family Lysobacteraceae; genus Stenotrophomonas; species Stenotrophomonas sp. a6. Next base: position 3,554,224 of record NZ_CP133161.1, on the reverse strand, counting down.
GGCCGAAGGGGTGCGCATCCACACCGTCGCGTTCGGTGGCGATGGCAGCATGCGCTTCCTCGGTATTCCGATTTCCGCTGACCAGGACCCGGTCGACGAGGCCACGTTGAAGAAGATTGCCAGCCTGACCGGTGGCCAGTTCTTCCGCGCACGCGATACCGCGCAGCTGGCCGGCATCTACGCCGAACTGGATCGTCTGGAGCCGATCGCTGCGAAGGGGCCGAGCCTGCGCCCGCGCGAGGAGCGCTATGCGTGGCCATTGGGCCTGGCCTTGCTGCTGGGGGCATTGGCATGGGTGTGGCCGGAGCGCCGTCGATGATCGCGTTGGCATCCCATCTTCCCGACTGGAATGCACTGCACTTCCTGCGCCCGGAATGGCTGTGGGCCTTGCTGGCCTTGCCGGTGATTCTCGCCGTGGCGCTGTACCGGCAGCGGCGCAGCGATGCGTGGCGGCAGGCGGTGGATGCGCACCTGTTACCGCATCTGCTGGCCGCCGGTGCTCGCCGTCGCGTGCGGCTGCCATTGGCAGTGCTGCTGGGTTGGACGCTGGCAGCACTGGCGATGGCGGGGCCGAGCTGGCGGCAGCAGGCACAGCCGATGTTCCAGCCCAGCGCACCGCTGCTGATCGTGCTGGATCTGTCCAGCCGCATCACTGCCACCGACCTGCCACCGTCGCGCCTGCTGCAGGCAAGGGCCAAGGTCGGCGAGCTCCTGCGCGCACGCAAGGGTGGGCAGGTGGGTCTGGTGGTGTACGCCGAAGATGCCTACACCGTCGCGCCGCTGACCGATGACGGCAGCAACGTCGCGCTGTATCTGGATGCCTTGTCGCCGGATGTGATGCCGCGTGATGGCCAGCGTGCCGACCGTGGCATCGACTGGGCCACGCGGCTGATGCGGCAGATCGCTGCACCGCAGGGACAGATCCTGCTGGTCACCGATCAAGCCGATGGTGAAGCTGCATTGGCGGCCGCGCAGGCACGTGGGCTCGGCCTGCAGGTGTCGGTGCTGGGGCTCGGTACACCGGCGGGTGCGGCGTATCGTGACGACAGCGGACAGATCCGCCAGGCTGCGCTGGACGAAGGTCGCCTGCGTGCGGTGGCCACGGCAGGTGGCGGTCGCTATGCGCGCATCACCGCCGATGGCAGTGACCTGCGCGCACTGGGTGTGCTTGATGCACGCGAAGGTACTGCGGCGCAGCGGCCCGGCGAGGGCAGGCAATGGCGCGATGAAGGATTCTGGCTGCTGCCACCGGTGATGCTGCTGGCGCTGCTCGCCTTCCGCCGCCGCGCGCTGCTGGCCGCAGTGCTGGCGGTGGGCCTGCTGCCATGGATGGGGGATGTGCAGGCGCAGGCAGCTCCAGCGCCCGCTTCGCCGCCATCGCAGGGCACGCTGTGGAAGCGCGCCGACCAGTTGCAGCACCAGCGCCTGGCCGACGGCGTGCAGGCCTATCGCGCGGGCGACTTCGCCACTGCGCGCAAGCAGTTCGAGGGCATCGACAGTGATGCGGGCTGGTACAACCTGGCCAACACGCTGGCGCGCCAGGGCAGCTACGACGAAGCCATCGCCGCCTACGACCGCGCGCTGGCGCTGCATCCCGGCATGGCCGATGCGGTCGCCAACCGTGCCGTGGTTGATGCCGCACGCAAGCGCAAGCAGTCGGGGGGGCAGGGCCAGGACCAGCAGAAACCGCAGCAGAACGGGCAGCAGAAGCAGCAGAACAATTCACAGGGCCAGCGGAACCCGCAGGGCCAGCAACCGCAGCAGGGTCAGAAGGATCAAGGACAGGGTCAGCCACCATCTCAGCAGGGCCAGCAGGGGCAGCCCCAGGCGGGTGACGACGACGCGCAGTCGGCGCCTCAGCCCGGCGAGCGTGGCCGCGATGGACAGCAGGCGCCACCACAGGTGGAGGATGCCAAGGCGCAGGCCCAGGCTGATGAGCAGCAGCGCCAGCGCATGCAGCAGGCGATGCAGCAGGCACGTGAGGGCAAGGGCAAACAGGATGGCAAACCCGTGCCAGGCAGTGACGGCACTACTCCGCGCCAACGCGAGGAGCAACAGGCGGTGGAGGCGTGGATGCGGCGCGTGCCGGATGATCCGGGCGCATTGCTGCGGGCCAAGTTCCAGCTGGAAAATGAACGCAGGAAGAGGGAAGGGCGATGACGCGGGCGATCAACATGCACGGGCACTGGCCCCGACAGGTACTGGCGGCGCTGCTGCTGTGGCTGCCGCTGCTGGCCTGGGCGCAGCCGCGCGCGTGGCTGGACCGCGACCGCATCGCGATGGGCGACACGGTCACGCTCAATGTCGAGAGCGACCAGGGTGCCCCTGACTTCACACCGTTGCGTACCGACTTCGACCTCAGCGGGCAGACCAGCAGCCGCCAGGTGGAGTGGAGCAACGGCAGCATGCAGCAGCGCAACCTGTATGGCGTAGCGCTGACGCCACGGCGTAGTGGTGCACTGGTGGTGCCGGGCCTGCAGGTGGGCAGCGTCCGTACCGCGCCGCTGACCCTGCAGGTGGATGCCGCTGCCGTGGCCGGCCCCGACAGTAATGCGGTGGCATTCATCGAAACCGTTGTCGATGACGAAACGCCGTATGTGCAGCAGAGCGTAGGCGTGGTGGTGAGGCTGTTCTTCGCTTCTCAGCTGGCCTCTGGCGAACTGGTGCTGGATACCCCGGCGGGTGCGTCGCTGCAGCGGGTAGGCGATGACCGCACCGATGTGCGGCAGGTCAACGGCCGCCGCTACAACGTGGTCGAGCGCCGCTTCCTGCTGATCCCCGAGCGCAGCGGTGCACTTCGGCTGGCCGGTGCGCGCTTCAGTGGGCGCAGTGCCGGTGGCTTCTTCGACGACTTCTTCGGCGGCGGCGACGGCCGCATGAATGCCACCGGCGCTGATCGCACGCTGCAGGTGCAGGCGCAACCGGCACAGGCGCCGCAGCCATGGCTTCCGCTGCAGAGCCTCCAGCTGCGCTACACCAGTGCGCCGACCAGCGCCCGTACCGGTGAGGCCGCCACTGTGGTGGTCGAGGCGATTGCCGAAGGGGCAACCCGCGCACAGTTCACCGACCTGCCGGTGCCGGATCTGGGCACCCATGCGCAGGTATTCGCCGAACCTGCGCAGTACGAAGAATCGTTCAATGGCAGCACCCCGCGGCTGAAGATCACCCGCCGCTACTCGATCGTGCCGCGCCAGCCAGGCTCGCTGGTGGTGCCGGGGCCGCGCCTGCCGTGGTGGGATGTGCGCGCAGGCAAGGCGCAGGAAGCGAAGCTGCCGGACCTGACACTGGCTGTCGCAGCCGGCAATGGCGGTGGCAGTGCTTCACCTGCGCCGCTGCCGCCGATCGACACCGATGCTGCGCTGCCGGGTGGCGATGGCCAGGACAGCCGCATCGCCGCGACCGATCCGCGCGCCAGCGGCCTGGCCGAACGCCCGTGGCCGTGGATGGGCGCGGCCATCGGACTGGCGCTGCTGTGGCTGCTGACCCTGTTGTGGGGCTGGCAGCGAGGCCGCCGACCGCATGCGGCGACGCCTGCAGCCGGCAAGCCCTCTGTGCCGACTGTGGCGCGCGGACGTGCCGGCCTGACCGAACTGCGCCGCACGCTGGATGGCGAAGGCTTCGATCAGGTGGAAGCGCAGCTGTGCGCGATGGCCGGGGTTGAGCGCATCGAGCAGGTCATCGCGCGGTTGGATGACCCTGGCCAGCGCCAGGTGCTGCAGGACCTGCAGCAGGCACGCTGGGGCGGGCAGGGCGACCTGGCATCGCTGCGCGCGCGTCTGCGCGAGGTCTTCCGTGACGGACCGCACTGGTCGGCGGCTACCGGCGCCGCTGACACTGGCCTGGCGCCGCTGTATCCAACGCGGCGAACCTGAACCGGCGCCGCTTGCGCGCTTTGTTAGAGTGCATTCATTTTTCGAGGAAATCCGCGCATGACAGCAGCTGCTGCCGACAAGAAGAAGTTGCCCCTGCATTGGAAGATGGGCATCGGCTTTGCGATCGGCCTGATCCTGGGACTGATCGTGCACGCCCTGGGCGGCAGCGTCGATGGTCTGCAGGCCGGTGCCAAGTGGGTAATGGACTACATCACCACCCCGGCGTCGGGCCTGTTCCTCAACCTGATCTTCATGCTGATCGTGCCGCTGATCTTCTCGGCGCTGATCATGGGCGTGTCGGAGATGGGCGACATCCGTGCCCTTGGCCGCATCGGCTGGAAGACCCTGGCGTATACCGTGCTGCTGTCCGGCATTGCCGTGGGCATCGGCCTGGTGCTGGTCAACCTGCTCAAGCCGGGTGCCGGCGTCGATCCGCAGGTCGCTGCGATGATGCTCTCGGAGAACGCCGAGCGCAGCAAGGAAATTGTTGCTGGCATCCATGGCACGCCGAAGGGCATGGACATGCTGCTGTCGATCGTGCCGAGCAACGTGCTGCAGGCCGCGTCCGACAACGGCGCGATCCTGTCGCTGATGTTCTTCGCGCTGATGTTCGGCATCGGCATGGTGCTGACCGACAACGAGAAGGTGGCCCCGCTGCGTCGCGCCATTGAAGGCGTGTTCGAAATTTCGATGACCCTGATCAACCTGGTCATCCGCCTGGCCCCGTATGCGGTGGCCTGCTTCATGTTCAACCTGGCCGCGCTGTTCGGCTTCGAGTTGATCATCCGCCTCGGTGCCTACGTGGGCGTGGTGGTGCTGGCACTCGGCCTGCACATGATCGTGACCTACGGTACCGCCGTGTGGCTGTCCGGCCGTTCGCCGCTGTCGTTCTTCCGCGATACCCAGGAAGCGACGGTGATGGCGTTCTCCACCGCCTCCAGCAACGCCACCCTGCCGACCGCGCTGCGCGTGGCCGACCAGATGGGCCTGCCGCAGCGCGTGTCGCGCTTCGTGCTGACCGTGGGCGCCACCGCCAACCAGAACGGCACCGCGCTGTTCGAGGGCGTGACGGTGATCTTCCTGGCCCAGTTCTTCGGCGTGGACCTGAGCATCGGCCAGCAGATCATGGTGATGGCGGTCTGCATCCTCGGTGGCATCGGCACCGCCGGCGTGCCGTCGGGCTCGCTGCCGGTGGTGGCGATGATCTGTGCGATGGTGGGCGTGAACCCGCTGGGCATTGGCCTGATCCTGGGCGTGAACCACTTCCTGGACATGTGCCGTACGGCGCTGAACGTGACCGGCGACCTGGCCCTGACCACGCTGGTGGCCAAGGGCGAATCGCACGACGGCCCGGCGCTGGGCCCGCAGCAGGACTGAGTCCAACGCCACTGCTGGCGACCTGATCGGGGTCGGATTCCTTTCCGCAAGGAAAGGGCTCCGACCCCGCTTCACATGCGGAATCCGGGGGAGATGACGACGTTGCCGGCCAGCGGCCGGCACGACCGGGCAAGGTGAACCGACCCCCCGCCCGGCGACTATGGGACAATAGGCCGCCCGCACGTCCGCGGCCGCCTCCCGATTCCGACAGAACCATGACGCAGCCTACCCGTCGCCAGTTGGCCAACGCCATCCGCTTCCTTGCCGCCGATGCGGTTGAAACCGCAAAGTCCGGCCACCCCGGCATGCCCATGGGCATGGCCGACATCGCCGAAGTCCTCTGGAACGACTACCTCCGCCATAACCCGAGCAACCCGCACTGGTTCAACCGCGACCGTTTCGTGCTGTCCAACGGCCACGGTTCGATGCTGCAGTACGCGCTGCTGCACCTGAGCGGTTACGACCTGCCGATCGAGCAGCTGAAGCTGTTCCGCCAGCTGGGCAGCCACACCGCCGGCCACCCGGAGCGCCACGAGACCCCGGGCGTGGAAACCACCACCGGCCCGCTGGGCCAGGGTTTCGCCAATGCCGTGGGCTTCGCCCTGGCCGAGAAGCTGCTGGCACAGCGCTTCAACCGCCCGGAGCTGGAAGTGGTCGACCACCGCACCTGGGTGTTCATGGGCGATGGCTGCCTGATGGAAGGCGTGTCGCATGAAGCCGCTTCGCTGGCCGGTACCTGGGGCCTGCACAAGCTGGTCTGCTTCTGGGACAACAACCACATCTCCATCGACGGCAACGTCGAGGGCTGGTTCACCGACAACACCCCGGAGCGTTTCGAGGCCTATGGCTGGAACGTGGTGCGCGATGTCGATGGTCATGACCCGGAGAGCATCAAGGCCGGCATCGAGGCCGCGCTGTCGCAGAGCGACAAGCCGACCCTGATCTGCTGCCGCACCACCATTGGCTTTGGTTCGCCGAACAAGGCGGGCAAGGAATCCAGCCACGGCGCACCGCTGGGCAAGGACGAACTGGAAGCCACCCGCAAGCAGCTGGGCTGGGAATACGGTCCGTTCGAGATCCCGCAGGCGATCTACGACGGCTGGCGCGCCAACGGCGCCGGCACGCTGCGCCAGGCCGAATGGGAACAGCTGTTCGACAAGTACGCCAGCCAGTACCCGGCTGAAGCGGCCGAACTGACCCGCCGCTCGCATGGCGAACTGCCGGCCGACTTCGTTGCCAAGGCCGATGCCTACATCGCCCAGGTGGCCGCCGAAGGCCCGACGATCGCCTCGCGCAAGGCGTCGCAGCTGGCCATCGAAGCCTACGCCCCGCTGCTGCCGGAAATCGTCGGCGGCTCGGCCGACCTGGCGCACTCCAACCTGACCCTGTGGAAGGGCAGCAAGTCGGTCGCCAGCGACGACGCCAACGCCAACTACGTGTACTACGGCGTGCGCGAGTTCGGCATGACCGCCATTGCCAACGGCCTGGCCCTGCACGGTGGCTTCATTCCGTTCGACGCCACCTTCCTGGTGTTCAGCGACTACGCCCGCAACGGCGTGCGCATGAGCGCGCTGATCCCGGCCCACGCCATCCACGTCTACACCCACGACTCGATCGGCCTGGGCGAAGATGGTCCGACCCACCAGCCGGTGGAGCACCTGGCCTCGCTGCGCTACATCCCGAACAACGACGTGTGGCGTCCGTGCGATGCGGTCGAGTCGGCGGTGAGCTGGAAGGCTGCGATCACCCGCCAGGACGGCCCGAGCTGCCTGGTGTTCAGCCGCCAGAACCTGCCGCACCAGCCGCGCAACGCTGAGCAGATCGCCCAGATCGAGCGCGGTGGTTACGTGCTGGCCGACGCTGCCGGTATCCCGGACGTGATCCTGATCGCCACCGGTTCGGAAGTCTCGCTGGCCACCGAAGCCAAGGCCCAGCTGGACGCGGCCGGCCTCAAGACCCGCGTGGTCTCGATGCCGTCCACCGACGTGTTCCTGCGCCAGGATGCGGCCTACCGTGAATCGGTGTTGCCGAACGCCGTGCGCAAGCGCGTGGCGGTGGAAGCCGGCGTCACCGGTTTCTGGCGCCAGTTCGTCGGCCTGGACGGTGCCGTGATCGGTATCGACACCTTCGGTGCCTCGGCCCCGGCCGACCAGCTGTACAAGCACTTCGGCATCACCACTGCCCACGTGGTGGAAGCGGCCAAGTCGCTGTAAGCAGCTTCGCGACGTAATGAGGAAAGGCCGGCGCACGCCGGCCTTTTCTTTGCCGCAGGAAAAAGGGGACGGAGGGGATTAAGTCGTTTGTGCACATGCGACTTGATCCCCTCCGTCCCCTTTTCTCAGGCGGTACGCGCCAGCGCCAGCCGCAGCAGTCGCGCGTCCAGACGTTCGGCGAAATCCTTCGGGGCCTGTAGACCCATGCGCTGCAGGTACACCGCATCGCCGTCGCCGGCCGGTTGCCGCAGAGCCGCCCAGACCGTGCGCAGCTTGTCGCCGCGGGTCTGCGTGTTGGCCTTCAGCCAACCCAGCGCCTTCACCAGCACCTGCTCGATCTCGTTGAAGTCGCTGCCCAGCGGATAGTCCGGCAGGCTGCCGTCGGCGCGGAACGGTGCCAGTGCCGCGGCCAGTGCCTGCGGCGTATTGCGCTGCAGGCGCTGCGGGTCGGGCTGGGACGCCGCCAACAGCTTGCGCGAGGCGTGTGCCTGCTGCAGCAGGCCGCTCTGGAACGGGGCTTCGGTGATCGCGGTCATCGCATGCACGCAGTCCTCGTCGGTCAGGCCGCGCAGATCGGCGATGCCGTATTCGTTGAGGTAGATGTCGCGCAGGTGGCGCGGGATGGTGGTGTGCCCGTAGTTCCAGCGCACGTTGGATTCGCGCTGGCCTTTGTCATCGCGCGCCGCGCGGAACATCAAGACGCTGCGCGCTTCCGGCAGGGCATGTGCCATCGCCACGAAGTTGTACTGGCCACCCACGCCGGACACCACACGTCCGTCGTCCAGCGCATCCGACACGGCCGCACCCAGTGCAGTGGCCATCATGCAGGAGTTGAAGAAGCGCGCATGGCGGCGTTGCAGGCGCTCCAGCGTCTCGTTGCCGCCATACAGCTGGTTGATTTCGCTGATGCGGCGCATGCCGATCGCACGGCATTCGTCTTCCGGCAGCGTGCGCAGCCACTCGTAGAACTCCGGCGAGCCCAGGTAGAACGCGCCGTGCAGGTACTCGCCCTCGGCGGCCAGGGTGGCGTGGTCGATGGACAGCGTGCTGCCGTTCTCGATGCGCTGCATCAGCGCCAGGTCGTCGTGCACCTTGCGCTTGATCACCCCGGTCTGCACCAGCCGGCGGAAGCCTTCGTTGAGCATCTCGCTGCAGCCGTACAGGCCCACCTCGAACGGATCCAGTCCGCCGATCTCCTGCACCAGCGGGTGGCTGGCAAGCTGTGGATCCAGCGCATGCAGCACGCGGCGGTAGCGCGCGTTGTCGGTGTGGCGCAGCACCAGCGCATGGCTGAGCGCGTCGGCCAGCGTGCCGATGCCGATCTGCAGGGTGCCGCCGTCGCGCACCAGCGTGCTGGCGTACAGGCCGATGGCGTAGTCGGCATCGCCCACCGGCTGCCGCGGCAGCCCGAACAGCGCCGGGTACGGCGGCGGCGGGGTGATCACCAGATCGAAGAACGACACATCGACCGTGGCCGAGCCGCCCATGTAAGGCAGCTGCGGATCGATCTCGGCGATGAGCAACGGGCGCGGCAGCCCGCGCGCGGTCATCGCATCCAGCGTGTCCTGGGTGATGTCGTTGTTGCACGACAGCGAAAGCCGGCGATCGTTCGGCCGCATCGCCACCTTCTGCACGATCACCTGCGGCGCGCGCTGCGCGACCGCATCGGCGGCGTGGGTGTAGTTCAGGCTGGTATAGCTGGACTGCGCCTGGCGCGAACCGAGCAGGGCGCCGGACTGCATGTAGAACTCTTCCACCTGCACATGTGCCGGCAGCGCATCGCGCGCGATCGCATCGGCATAGGCCAGGCGCGGGAAATCGTCGCCGAAATGGCGCTGCGCGAACGGCGCCATGAAGCGCGCTTCCAGGCCGTTGCCGCGCGCCTTCGGCGGGTTCAGCGACAGCGCGGTATACAGCTGCAGCGGCCGCGATGGATCGTGCTCGACGCGTGCATAAAGGGCATTGAGCAGCCGATGCGGCTTGCCCAGTGCCAGCGGTGCCCCGATCCGCAGCGGCCCGTCCACGCGCGCAAACAACCAGTCGACGGCGGCGTCCAGGTCGGTGAGGTGTTCGGTCATGCGCGGCGGTCCTGCGTGTGGGGGAGTGCTGGCATTACAGCATGTCGGGCTTGAACCGCCGTCGACGCGAGACTTCGGCGCCGGACACCATGAACTGGCCATCGCCGCGGTAATGCACCGTGCGCGGCAGTTTCGGCCGGGGCGCGACGTGGGCGCGCACGATTTCCCAGATGAACAGGTTGCTCGATTGCACCTGGCTGTCGTCGTAGAGTCGGCATTCGAAGCACGAATGACATTGGCCGACCAGCGGCGCGCCGACCTCGCGCGCGGGCAGCGCATCGAGCTCGAAACGGGCGAATTTGTCGACCTCGCGGCCGCTGCAGTTGCCGATGTCCACCACGGTGTCGAGCAGCTCCACGCCGGGCACATTGATCACGCACTCGCCGCTGCCAAGGGCCAGCGCGTGGCTGTGGTTCGCGTCCCAGAGGTAGGTGGCGACCAGCGAGGGCGAGAAGCCCATCACCATGTGCCAGCCCATCGTCATCAGGTTGCGCTGGCCACGCCAAGCGGTACTGACCAGCACGATCGGGCCAGGTTCGAGGAAGCGGCGGGCCTGCTCGACCGGGAAATCCTTCTTGGGCAGCGCTTTCATCCGGGGCCTGGAGCGGGAGGCATCGATGCTGGCGCAGCCAGGATGAACCTGGAGTCGAGGGGCTTGACAGGCGATTCGATTACGCGCGTAATCGGTTCATCGATTACGGACGTAAACAATGACTCCGATCAGCGAAGCCGAAGCCGTTGTGATGGAGGTGCTGTGGCAGCAGGCACCGCGTAGCGCCGATGAAGTGGTCGCCGCACTGGCCCACCGCGACTGGGCCGAACCGACCATCAAGACCCTGCTCAATCGTCTGCTGACCAAGGGCGCGATCGCCGCCGAGCGTGATGGCCGGCGCTACCTGTACCGGCCGCTGCTGCAGCGCCAGGCGTGGGTGGAGGCGCAGAGCCAGGACTTCATCGGCCGTGTCTTTGAAGGGCGCGTTGCGCCGTTGGTCGCGCACTTCAGCGAACGCGGCCAGTTGAGTGCGCAGGACATCGCCGAACTGAAGAAACTGATCCAGGAGCTGGACCATGACTGAGCTGCTCGACGGACTGTTGCAGGCCAGCGTGTGGCTGGCGGTGGGCGCGGTCCTGCTGGCGGTGATGCGGCCGCTGTTGGTGCGATTGGGGGGCGCTGGTCTGGCATACCGCAGCTGGTGGCTGCTGCCGATGCTGCTGCTGGCACTGATGCTGCCGTTGCCGCAGGTTGCGTTGTTGCAGCAGGTACCCACGCTGCCGCTGAAAGTGCTGCCCGGTGCCATTGATGGCGCGGCCGGCCAGTCCTTGCCATGGGCCGGGTTGTTGCTGGCATTCTGGGCCGTGGGCACGGGCCTCCGCCTGCTGCGTGACCTGCGCGCGCAGCGTCGATTCGAACGGCGCATGGGTCCACTGACGCCGCGCACCGATGGCAGCTGGCAGGCCAGCGGCGACCCGGGTCTGCCAGCGCTGGTTGGCCTGTGGCGGCCGCGCATCGTGGTTGGCCCGGAATTCGATCAGCAGTTCAGCGCGCAGGAACAGGGCTTGATCCTGCAGCACGAGCGCAGCCACCGTCGCAATGGCGACCACTGGGCCAACGGCGCGCTGCTGCTGGTGCGCGCGCTGTTCTGGTTCCACCCGTTGCTGCCATGGGCCGCACGCCGCTTCCTGCGCGACCAGGAACTGGCCTGCGATGCCCGCACCATCGGCCCGCAGCCTGCGCTGCGCGGCCTCTACGCCAGCACGCTGCTGAAGGCGCAGCTGGTCCACCCGGTTGCGCCCGCGGTCTGCCATTGGCGCAGCCAACCCGTGTTGAAGGAGCGCATCGCCATGTTGAAGCAGTCCAAGCGGAAGGCATTGCCGTGGGTGTCGGGACAGGTACTGGTGGTCGGGTTGTGCCTGGGAATGGGAGCGGTGGCGTGGGCCAGCCAGGGCGGAGGCGTGGGAGGCCCGGCAGGGTCCGTCATGGATCGGGAGATCCAGGTCGACAAGATGCCGCCGCCGTCCTATCCGAAATCTGCGGTCGAGCAGCGCCAGGTGGGCGTGGTGAACCTGCGCGTGGAAGTGGATGCCCAAGGCCATCCCACCGACGTCCAGGTGCTCAGCGCCACCAATCCGGGGGTGTTCGATGCTGTCTCGATTGCTGCGGCGCGCAGCTGGACCTATCGGCCCGCAGTGAAGAACGGCAAGCCGGTGGCCGGTGCCGTGCGCGTCCCGATTACCTACGCCATGGATGACACCGAGGACACGAAGTGAAGCGAGCGCCGCTGCTGATGATGGCGGTGCTGCTGGCGGCATGTGCAACCCAGGATCGCCTGACCACGGCCGATACCCGCAGCGAGAATGTCGGTCACCAGCGTCTGCGACCCGATGCGGGGGGAGGGACCGGTCAGATCCAGCCCTACGCACTGGCCGCCAGCGAAGGCTACCGCATGCCACAACTGCATACGGCACCGGACCCGGTAGTGGGCGAGCGTGATCCACGCACCTCGCTGCCGCCGACTACGGTCTGCCTGCAGGTGGTGGTGGATGCGCAGGGCAGCGTTGAGCGCAGCATCCCGCTGACCGACCGCAGCGAATGCAGTGCGGGTGAGGCACCGGAGAATGCGCCCTTGCTGCAGGCAGCGCAGGAGGCGGTTGCCATGTGGAAGTACTCGTCCGCCGCAGTCTGTCACTTCGCGGCAGGCAAAGTGCCGGCTGATCGCGGCGACTGCCGCAGTGCCGAGCGGGTCGAACCGGTGGCCGTCACCCTGCAGTACGCCTTCACCTTCGAGGTCGTGAAGGGCCGGCAGACGGTCCGCATGCAGGGAAAATGATCGCGCGTGATGCCGGGTAGCGCCGGGCCATGCCCGGCCAGTACAGCGGCGCGTATATCAGGCGCCGCCCTGGATGTTGGCCTTCACCGCCGGTTGCATCAGCGCCGGTTCGGCCAGCGTGGCATCGCGTGCCTGTCGCACGCTGACGAACGCCGCCTCGGCTACGCCCTCATGCACGTGGATGTTGTGCGCGCGCTGTTCGCCGATGGTGGTTTCGTTGGCGAAATCACGGCCGCCCGGACCGTAGTCGTGGCAGACGAATACGCGGGTCGCATCGGGCAGGGCTAGCAGGCGCTGGATCGAGCGGTACAGCTGCGCGGCATCACCACCGGGGAAATCACAGCGGGCAGTGCCGCCGTCGGGCATGAACAGCGAGTCGCCGGTGAACAGCGCATCGTCGATCAGGTAGGCGATGCTGTCGCTGGTATGGCCGGGCACGGCGATCACCTGGCAGCGCAGTTCGCCCAGAGCGAAAGTTTCGCCGTCGCTGAACAGGTGATCGAAGATTTCATCTGCGGCAGGAAGCTGCAGGCCATAGCGTGGTGCAAACGTTGCCTGTACCGCGCGGATGCCTTCGCCGATGGCCAGCGTGGCCTGCGGGAAACGGTGCTTCAGGCGGCGCCCGGCCGACACATGGTCAGCGTGGGCATGGGTTTCCAGCAGCCAGCGCAGCTGCAGGCCGTGTTGCTCGATGGCCTGCAACGCGGCATGCAGCGGCGCTTCACTGCTGGCGTCGGTATCAGGGTCGTAGTCCAGGACCGGGTCGATCAGCGCCGCCTCGCCGCTGGCCGGATCGCTGACCAGATAGCTGAAGGTGTTGCTGTCACGGTGGAAGAACGACTGCACCTGGACCGACATCGGAGCTCTCCTCAGCGCGTGCCGAGCACGCGGTTCAGCAACTGCGCCAGGTTCTCACCGGCCAGTCGCAGCTGCGCTTCGGCCAGCGGCCGGTAGCGCTCGGTGTATTCGTCACCGATTTTACGCGTGGCCGGATAAACGCCAGCTTGCATGGAAATGCGGCAGCTGGCCTCGGCCCACGTCTGCGGGTCGCGCTGCGGGTTGGACTGGCGCGCCAGTTTCGGCGCGCGCTGGCTCTGCAGCAGCGGCAGGTAACCCGCGTCGTCCAGCTTGCGGGTGTTGAGCATGCCGCTGTCCCACAGCGAGTGCAGGTTGGTACCGCGGTTGCCGAACTGCAGCTGGAAATCGTTGCCACCCTTGTCGTGCGCGTAACCGGCGTGCATCGGCTGATGGATGTCGCCGACCAGGTGCACGACGAACTTCAGCGCCTGCAGGCGCTCGCCATCGGTCAGGCTGCGGTCGCCGAGGATGGTGCTCTGTGCCTTCAGGGCCTCGACGATGCAGTTGCCGTTCCTGCAGTGCTTCGGTGCTTCGTAATGGCAGTTGTCTTCGGCGATGTTGACGTAGTGCCAGCCGGCCGAGCGACGGCCCAGGCCCGGATCCTTGGCACGCAGCTGGTCGGCCCAGGGGGCGATGCTGGCCAGCGTGGCGTCCGGTTCGGTGGCCAGCAGGCGGTCCACTTCTGCGCGGGCAGTGGGGTTGAGGCGGGCGTCGGCGACTTCGGCGACAAGGCGGTGGCCTTGTGCGCCCCAGGCATGGGCCGGGGCGGAAGCGGACAGCAGGGCCGGCGCCAGGGCGGCGGCGAGGAACAGGGAATGCAGGGCTTTCATGTGCACATTCTAGCGGGGTAGGTGGATTGAAGAGCGGCGCGTTCCTGTTCCGAAGCGGGAGCGCAGCGGAGGCGCGGCGTGTCCCGGCTCTGCTCCCCGCCTCGCCCCAGCTCCGGAACCGCTTCAGTCCCAGGCACAAAAAAGCCCCGGCAATCACCGGGGCAACATGCTGCGAGGGTTTTGCGTATGGCGGGGGAGCGGGGGCGAAGCCCCCGCGCCCAACACACCGCTTTAGAACTTGAAGACGTACGAAGCGCCGTAGACCAGCGGATCGATGTTGACCGTACCGATCTTCTCGCCGTTCAACTTCACCTTGCTGTCGATGTCGATCCAGCGCATGTCCACACGCAGGGCGCCCTTCTCGCCGATCGCGAAGTCGATGCCCGCATGCGCGGCCAGACCCCACGAATCCTGCAGCTTCAGCTTGCTGCCGGCCAGCGCACCGGTGGTGTCTTCGCTGAAGAAGGTCGTGTAGTTCACGCCCGCGCCGACGAACGGCGAGACCTTGCCCTTGCTGTTGAAGTGGTACTGCAGGGTCACCACCGGCGGCAACTGCTTGGTGCTGCCGACGCGGCCGAGGCCATTGATGTTGATGTCGTGCTTGAACGGCAGCGCGGCCAGCACTTCGATGCCCAGGTTGTCGGCAATGAAGTACTCGCCGGTGATGGTCGGCTTGACGTCGTTGTCGACGTCGACCTTCAGCGTGTGGCCGGCCAGCCAGCCGTTGTTCGACTTCGGCGCCACCTGGTGGACGCCGGCCGAGACGGTCCAGTCGCCCTTGGACTGGGCCATGGCCGGGGCGGCGGCGAGGGACAGGGCGGCGGCCAGGCCGGCCAGGATCAGGGGGGAGGTCTTGCGCATGGGGGGGATCTCGTTGCTGGGTGGATGGCGACAGTCTCGGCCTCACGCCGTGCTAACGCTTTGATCCGGATCAAATCCTGTCCGCCGGCCCTCTGGCCCGGGCGCTGGCCCACGGTGGCCAGCCCCGGTTTGCTAGACTTGTGGGCCCTATCCATCCCGCCGCACCCGTAGCGGCCGCAGGAGCTTGAGAAATGGCAATCAAGGTTGGTATCAACGGTTTCGGTCGCATCGGGCGTAACGTCCTGCGCTCGGCGGTGCTGAACTTCGGCGACGACATCGAAATCGTGGCCATCAACGATCTGCTGGAGCCGGACTACCTGGCGTACATGCTCAAGTACGACTCCGTGCACGGCCGCTTCAAGGCCGACGTGGCAGTGCAGGGCAACGACCTGCTGGTCAACGGCAAGAAGATCCGCCTGACCCAGGAACGCGACCCGGCCAACCTGAAGTGGGATGAAGTCGGTGCCGACGTGGTGCTGGAAGCCACCGGCCTGTTCCTGACCAAGGAAACCGCGCAGAAGCACATCGATGCCGGCGCCAAGAAGGTCATCATGTCGGCGCCGTCGAAGGACGACACGCCGATGTTCGTCTACGGCGTGAACGACAAGACCTACGCCGGCCAGGCGATCATTTCCAACGCCTCGTGCACCACCAACTGCCTGGCCCCGCTGGCCAAGGTCATCAATGACAAGTGGGGCATCAAGCGCGGCCTGATGACCACCGTGCATGCGGCAACCGCCACCCAGAAGACCGTCGATGGCCCGTCCAACAAGGACTGGCGCGGTGGCCGTGGCATCCTGGAGAACATCATCCCGTCGTCCACCGGTGCGGCCAAGGCCGTCGGCGTGGTCATCCCGGAACTGAACAAGAAGCTGACCGGCATGAGCTTCCGCGTCCCGACCTCGGACGTGTCGGTGGTCGACCTGACCGTCGAACTGGAAAAGGAAGCCACCTACGCCGAGATCTGCGCGGAAGTGAAGGCACAGAGCGAAGGCCCGCTGAAGGGCATCCTGGGCTACACCGAAGACAAGGTGGTGGCCACCGATTTCCGCGGCGAAACCTGCACTTCGGTGTTCGACGCCGACGCTGGCATCGCCCTGGACGGCACCTTCGTCAAGCTGGTCACCTGGTACGACAACGAGTGGGGCTACTCGAACAAGTGCCTGGAAATGGCCAAGGTCATCGCCGCCAAGTAAGGCCGGCGAAGATCGCACACGGACCCCGGCCTGGCCGGGGTTCGTCGTTTATGGGGCCGGCCCTGTCGTAGCATGGGCCGGTCGACCGCTGCCGCTGGGGCGCGGGAACGCTATGGAAGCACGCAATGGAAGCACTGATTGCCCTGGTCGTACTGGTCCTGCTGGCCATCCCGCTGCTGCTGGGGGTGGCGCTGGTGATGATTGCCGGCCTGCGCCGCCGCGTCGCCGCGCTGGAAAGCGCCATGGCTGCCGCGCCGGTCGCCGCCATGCACGCGCCTGAACGGCCTGCGGCCCCCCCTGTGGCCAGTGCCGATCCACCGTTCCTGCGGCCGGTGGCGGCTGCTGCACCGCCTCCGCCTCAGCCAACGCCGGTGCGCGAAGCGGTGCCTGCGGCAACGGAGGCGCCGCGCGCGATCGCACCACCGCCGGTGCCACCCGCGCCGATGCAGCCACCGTTGCCTTCCGGACCGGCGCTGCCGAACTTCATCGAGCGCGGCATTGGCGCGGTCAAGCGCTGGTTCACCGAGGGCAACGTGCCGGTGAAGATCGGCATGCTGGTGCTGCTGGCCGGTGTCGCTGCGCTGCTGAAGTACGTCAGCGACCAGGGCTGGCTGGTGCTACCGATCGAGCTGCGCCTGGCCGGTGTCACCGTCGGTGCACTGGGCCTGCTGGCGTTCGGCTGGCACCAGCGCGAGCGCCGGCGCCTGTTTGCGCTGGCCTTGCAGGGTGGTGCCATCGGCGTGCTGCTGTTGACCATCTTCGCGGCCTTCAAGCGTTTCGAGCTGATTCCGCCGGGCTTCGCCTTCGTCAGCTCCATTGCACTGGTGGCCGCGCTGTGCGTGCTGGCGGTGGTGCAGAACTCGCGCACGCTGGCGGTGCTGGGCATCCTCGCCGGCTTCATGGCACCGCTGTGGCTGTCCACCGGCAGCGGCAACCACGTGGGGTTGTTCAGCTACTACGCCGTGCTCAACGCCGGCATCTTCGCCATTGCCTGGTTCCGACCGTGGCGCGCGCTGAACCTGCTGGGCTTCGCCTTCACCTTCGGTATCGGCACGTTCTGGGGCGTGCTGCAGTACGCGCCTGACAAGTTCAGCAGCACCGAGCCGTTCCTGCTGCTGTTCTTCGCCTTCTACCTGCTGATCCCGTTGCTCTACGCACGCCGGCAGCCCGCCGGGCAGCGTGACCTGGTCGATGGCAGCCTGGTGTTCGGTACGCCGTTGGTCGCGTTCTCGTTGCAGGCGGGGATGCTGTACCAGCAGCCGATGACGCTGGCGCTGTGCGCACTTGGCCTGGCCGCGATCTACGCGGCGCTGGCGTGGGCGTTGATCAGGCGCGCGTCGTACACCGTGCTGGCGCAGTCGCACGCGGTGCTGGCGGTGGGCTTTGCCACGCTGGCGGTGCCGCTGGCCTTGTCGGCGCGGGCCACCGGCGCGGTGTTCGCGCTGGAAGGCGCCGGACTGGCCTGGTTGGGCCTGCGCCAGAAGCGCTGGCTGCCGCAGGTGTCCGGCGCGCTGCTGCAGATGGGCGCTGCGTTCGCCTTCGTGGCCGGTGGCGATCACTGGCATGAGGACCTGCGCTTCCTGATCAATCCGACTGCCATCGGGGCGCTGCTGCTGGCCCTGGCCGGCTTCGCGTCGGCCTGGAGCTACCAGCGCAGGTCACGCCACGAGATCGCCCTGGTCTACTACCTGTGGGGCCTGCTGTGGTGGCTGGGCGGCATGGTGCATGAGATCACCCGCTTCTTCCCGTACCGCACCGAAGTGGACGCGTTGCTGGTGCTGGCCGCCGTCACTGCCTGGCTGGCCGCCGAAATGCAGCGCCGTCAGCCGGCACGCGCACTGGGCGTGACCGCGCTGGCCATGCTGGCGCTGGGCTTCCCGCTGGCGCTGATGCAGAGCGACGCGCACCATCAGCCGTTCGCCGGCTACGGTGCGCTGGCCTGGGCGGTGTTCGCGGTGATGGGCGTGCGCACGCTGCTCTGCCTGCGCCAGGGGGGCGATAGCGTGGCGCGCATCGCGCAGTTCCTGTGGTGGCTGTTGTGGCCGTCTCTGCTTTCGCTGCTGGCCCTGTGGGGCGGTGGCGAGGCCGGTCTGGCACAGGGCTGGACCACGTTGCTGGTGACGGTGCCGTGGCTGTTGATGGCGGCGCTGTCGCTGTGGCGCTGGAATGCGCTGCGCTGGCCGCTGGGTGCAGCGTTCGATCGCGTGCGCCAGCCGCTGCAGTGCGTGCTGTTCGGCCTGTTGTCGATCGGCTGGCTGTTCGGACAGCTGCTGCCGGGCGATGCTGCGCCGCTGCTCTGGCTGCCGGTATTGAATCCGGCCGAGCTCGGACAGTGGCTGAGCCTGTTGCTGCTTGCACGCTGGCTGTACAGCGATCAGGCGCCGAAGACCCTGTCGGGAATCCGCATGCCGCTGCTGTCACTGGCAACGTTCGTCGCGCTGACCAGCGTGGTGCTGCATGGCGTGCATCAGTGGGGCGGCCTGTCGTGGAGTGCGTCGATGATGCGTTCCAGCCTGGCGCAGACCAGCCTGACCGTGCTGTGGAGCGTGCTCGGCGTGATTGCCTGGGTGTGGGGATCGCGCCGTGGCCAGCGCGTGTTGTGGATGGTCGGTGCCGTGCTGATGGGCGTGGTGCTGGCCAAGCTGGTCATCGTCGATCGCCAGCACCTGGGCAACCTGCTGGGCATCGCATCGTTCATCGCCTACGGCCTGCTGTGCACGGTCGTGGGTTATCTGGCACCGGCACCGCCCAGCGCGGCGCCGTCCGTGGAGGAAAAACAATGAGGAAGTGGAGCAGGGCGCTGCTGCCGGCGATGTTCGGCATGCTGGCCGCCGTCGCGGTGCAGGCCGCCGACTACCGCACGCAGTACGCCGAGCAGTGGCCGTTGACGCTGTCCAGCGCACAGTCCGGTGCGTACAGGGTGGTTCTGGAGCCGGCGATCTATCGCCGTGCAGGTGCCGCAGACCTGGGTGACCTGCAGGTGTTCAACGCCGCCGGCCAATCGTTGCCATCGGCATTGCTGGCGCCGGACCAGCCGCTGGCACAGCCGCCGGTGCAGCGTGAGCTGCCGTGGTTCGCGCTGCCGCCGCTGGCCGAAGCACAGCGCAACGATCTGCAGTTGCTGACCGAGCGCGATACCGATGGCCGTGTCCGTCGCGTCGAAGCACGCGTGAGCGGCGGTGCGGCAGCGAACGGGCAGGGTGGTTGGCTGATCGATGCCAGCGTGCTCGGCCAGCAACCGTTGGCGGCACTGGTGCTGGACTGGGCTGACAGCGGACAGCCGTTGCAGGCGCAGGTGCAGCTGGATGCCAGCGACGACCTGCAGCACTGGCGTCCGATCGGGCGTGACATCCCGCTGGTCGACCTGCAGCGTGCTGGCAAGCGCCTGCTGCAGCGCCGCCTGCAGGTGGACGGCGAGGCGCGCTATCTGCGCGTGCTGGCGCAGGGCGATGCGCGCCTGCCGACGCTGCGCAGCGTGCTGGCCGAGCTGCCGCCGGCGCCGGCCACGCTGCCGTGGGAGTGGCTGTCGCTGGAACCGACCTCGAAGGGCAAGGGTGAATACACCTTCGAACTCGACGGCCGTTTCCCGGTAGCGCGCGCGGATGTGGCCAGCACCGACAACAGCCTGGTGCAGTGGACGTTGTTCAGCCGCGATGACGAGAGTGCGGAATGGCAGCGCCGCAGTGCGCCATGGATTGCGTACCAACTGCAGCAGGGCGCGCAGGGCCAGCGCCAGCAATCAGCGGCCCAGCCGCTGGGGGGCGTGCATCGTGACCGCTACTGGAAGCTGGTGGCGAACCCGGCGGAAACTGCGACCGCACCGACCCTGCGCTTGGGCTACCAGCCGGAAGTACTGGTGTTCCTGAGCCAGGGGGCAGCACCGTATGCACTGGCAGTAGGCAGCGCGACCGCGCGCCGCATGGAAGCGCCGATCGGTGTGTTGATCGAGGAACTGCGGCAGCGCAATGATCCGTCGTGGCAGCCGACGCTCGCGCGCCTGGAGGGCAGCCCGGAGCCGCTGGCCGGTGACGCGGCGCTGAAGCCGCAGCACGATTGGAAGGCGTGGTTGCTGTGGGCGTTGCTGGGGCTGGGTGTGTTGATTGTTGGCGGCCTGGCGGTCAGCCTGCTTCGGCAGAAGCCGGCGCCTTCGGCGTAGGTTGCGGCGAACGGCGCAGCCCCTCGTGGGTGGGGGTGGTCGTGCAAAGCAAAAGCAGCGCTTGGCCGGGCGGGGCGGGTTCGCGGGGGACGCCGCAAGTACGTCCTTGTAGGCTTGGCAGCCGCATCCATGCGGCTGACACCCCCGCGAACCCACCCCGCCCGGCCTCTGACAGTTTCCGGTTGCTTCCACCCACGGAAGAGAAAGAAGAAGAGCAAGAGCAAAGCAGCTTCGCTGGGCGCTTCTTGTAGAGCCGAGCCCACGCTCGGCTGCTCTCCGCGAAATCTCCAGCCGAGCATGGGCTCGGCTCTACAGAACAGCGGGGCCCTCGGGGTCAGATCCGTTTTCCGCAGGAAAACGGATCTGACCCCTTCTTTCTCCATCCGACATCAGAAACCGCTCTTGCCTTTGCCATCCGCTCCGTCACATGAACCTGTCGAGGCCGGGGCGGTGCGGGTTGGCAGGGGTGTCAGCCGCATGGATGCGGCTGCCAAGCCTCCACGGACGGATTCACGGCGTCCCCTGCCAGCCCGCACCGCCCCGGCCCACTCACGGCACCACGAACCGCCAGCGCTTTGGCTCTGGCTGTGCTGTTGCTGTTGCTGTTGCTGCTGCAGTTGCAGTTGTGCCTCTGTCTGCCACAGGCATGGACCCTCCCACCACCCGCACCCGATACAATGGCCGCCTGCCGCATCCCGGCATCCTGTCCCCGAGCCAAAGAGTTGCCCATGTCCATCGTCCGCATGACCGACCTCGACCTCTCCGGCAAGCGCGTGCTGATCCGCCAGGATCTGAACGTGCCGATCGAGAATGGCCGCATCACTTCCGAACAGCGCATCACCGCTTCGCTGCCGACGCTCAAGCGCGCGCTGGAGCAGGGCGCGGCGGTGATGGTCACCTCGCACCTGGGGCGCCCGAAGGAAGGTGTTTGGAGCGAAGCCGATTCGCTGGCGCCGGTGGCCCAGCGCCTGTCCGAGCTGCTCGGTCGCGAGGTTCCGCTGGTGCGCGACTGGGTCGACGGCGTCGAGGTCCAGCCGGGCCAGCTGGTGCTGCTGGAAAACTGCCGCATGAACGTCGGCGAGGGCAAGGACGATGAAGCCCTGTCGAAGAAGTACGCCGCCCTGTGCGATGTGTTCGTGATGGACGCCTTCGGCACCGCGCACCGTGCGCAGGCCTCCACACACGGTGTCATCCGCTTCGCCCCGGTTGCTGCCGGTGGCCCGCTGCTGATGGCCGAACTGGACGCGCTGGCGCAGGCGCTGGATGCACCGGCCAAGCCGCTGCTGGCCATCGTGGCCGGCAGCAAGGTCAGCACCAAGCTGGAACTGCTGGCCAACCTGGTCGGCAAGGTCGACCAGCTGATCGTCGGTGGTGGCATCGCCAACACCTTCATCGCTGCCGCCGGTTACAACGTCGGCAAGTCGCTGTACGAGCCGGACCTGCTGGACACCGCGAAGAAGATCGTGGCCGATGCCAAGGCGCGCGGCGCCGACATCCCGCTGCCGGTGGACGTGGTGACCGCCAAGCAGTTCATGCCCGACGCGGTCGCCGAGGTGAAGGCAGTCGACGCCGTTGCCGAAGATGATCTGATCCTGGACATCGGCCCGCAGACCGCGGCGCAGTACGCGCAGCTGATCGACAAGGCCGGTACCGTGGTCTGGAACGGCCCGGTCGGTGTGTTCGAGTTCGAGGCCTTCAGCAAGGGCACCGAAGCACTGGCCCGCGCCATCGCCAGCTCCAGGGCGTTCTCCATCGCCGGTGGCGGCGACACCCTGGCGGCGGTCGACAAGTTCGATATCGCCCAGCAGGTCAGCTACATCTCCACCGGCGGTGGTGCGTTCCTGGAGTTCCTGGAGGGCAAGACCCTGCCGGCGGTGGCCGCACTCGACGCGCGCGGCGCATGAGTGCCGGGCACAGCAAGGATGTCCTGTTCTTCGACCTGGACGGCACGCTGATCGACTCGCAGGTGGGCATCACCGCCTGCATCGCCTATGCGCTGCAGAAGATGGACCATCCGGTGCCGCCGCAGGAGACGCTGCTGGGCTGGATCGGTCCTTCGCTGCGTACCACCTTCACGCCACTGTTCGTTGAACCAGCGCGGGTGGAGCAGGCGGTGGGCTATTACCGCGAGCGTTTCGACGCCGAAGGCTGGCGGGAACACACGGTGTACCCGCAGGTGGAAGACACCCTGCGCACGCTGCATGGCCGAGGCCACCGCCTGGCGGTGGTCACCGCCAAGAACGAGCCGCATGCGCGCCGCATCCTTGCGCACCTGCCGTTTGGCGGGCTGTTCGAGGAGATCGTCGGTTCGACCCTGGACGGCTCGCGCAGCCACAAGCCCGAGCTGGTCGGGGAGGCACTGCGCCGCCTGCAACTGCAGCCCGCACAGTGCTGGATGATCGGCGACCGCCGCATGGACATCGAGGGCGCACGCCACCACGGCCTGCGCAGCGTGGGGGTGCTGTGGGGCTTTGGCGGTGAGGCCGAACTGACCGAAGCCGGTGCGGGCCAGCTGGCTCGCGAGCCGGCACAGCTGACGACGCTGTTGGCCTAGCCGCCCCGCCTGGAGAGCTGGCCCCACGCTCGGCTGATTGCGGCCAACGGCGCAGCCGGGCATGGGCCCGGCTCTACAGAACGCCCTGCGCCAGCGTATGTCCGGGTGATGTCCGATCCATGACCCGCGAAGTCAGGCAGCACAAGGCTGTAACCGTATACATGCGGCGTGAAGGATGTGCTAATTTCCGTTCTTTATCGGGAGAGGCCCATTCACCATGTTCGAGCGTCAGCGTCGCACCAAGATCCTTGCCACCCTCGGTCCGGCCACTGATCCGCCGGGCGTGCTGGAGGATCTGTTCCGCGCCGGCGTCAACGTGGTGCGCCTCAACTTCAGCCATGGTGACCCGTCCGGCCAGGCCAAGCGTGCCGCCGAAGTGCGTGCCGCCGCCGCCCGCGTCGGCGTGGAAGTGGGCATCCTGGCCGACCTGCCGGGCCCGAAGATCCGCATCGAGCGCTTCGCAGAAGGCAAGGTGCAGCTGAAGGCGGGCAACCGCTTCGACCTGATCGCCAGCACCAGCGCCGGCCCGGGTGATGCCACCCAGGTGGGTGTGAGCTACCTCGGCCTGCCGCAGGACGTGGGTCCGGGCGACGTCCTGCTGCTCGACGACGGCCTGATGCAGCTGCAGGTGGTGGAGGTGCAGGGCGAACGCATCATCAATACCGTACTGAACGACGGTGTGCTGTCCGACCGCAAGGGCCTGAACAAGCAGGGCGGCGGCCTCTCGCTGGGCGCGCTGACCGAGCGCGACAAGGAGCTGATCGGCATCGTCGCCAAGATCGGTGTCGACTTCATCGCCGTGTCGTTCTGCCGCAACGCACAGGACATGAACGATGCGCGTGACATCGCCCGCTCGCATGGCTGTGATGCTGCGCTGGTGTCGAAGATCGAGCGCACCGAGGCCATCGAGAACCTGGAAGAAATCGTCGAGGCCAGCGACGTGGTGATGGTCGCCCGTGGCGACCTTGGCGTGGAGATCGGCGATGCCGAACTGCCGGGCCTGCAGAAGAAGATCATCAAGGCCTCGCTGGCACAGAACAAGGTGGTGATCACCGCCACGCAGATGCTGCAGTCGATGGTGGAAAGCCCGATTCCGACCCGTGCCGAAGTGCTGGACGTGGCCAACTCGGTCATCGACGGCACCGATGCGGTGATGCTGTCGGCCGAGACCGCTGCAGGTGCCTGGCCGGTCAAGGCGGTCGAAGCAATGGCGCGCATCTGCCTGGGGGCCGAGCGCCAGTTCCAGACCGAGACCGACTTCAACGCTTCGCCGCGCAACCTCGAGCGTGCCGACCAGGCCATTGCCATGGCCACCATGTTCTTGTCCCAGCACGTGGGCGTGCGCGCGATCGTGGCAATGACCGAGTCCGGTGGCACCGCGCGTTACCTGTCGCGTTTCCGCGCCAAGGCGCCGGTGTTCGCGGTGACCCGCCATGACGGCGCGCGCCGGCAGATGGCGCTGATGCGCGATGTGTTCCCGATCAACTTCGACAGCCGCGGCCTGACCCCGCGCGAAGCCGCGCGCGGCAGCATCCGCCTGCTGGTGGAAGCCGAACTGCTGCAGGCCGGCGACCGCGTCGTGTTCACCAGCGGCGAGCACATGGAAACCCACGGTGCCACCAATACCCTGCGCCTGCTGGAAGTGGGTGAAGACGGCCGCGCCATTGGGCTGGGCGATCTGTAAACCCAGTCGGCCTCGGGTCGGAGCCGCTGCGCGCATCCGACCCGGGGTCAGATCCCCAAAGGGGCTCTGACCCCATGCCGCAGGACATCCCCTGCGTGGACATTGGAATCGTTTCCATCCTGGCCTCGACACCGGGGCAACGGGCGGCGGGGCTATACTTACGTTTTTCCCGCACCCGCCACAGGAAATACATGAGCATCGAACAGCTGGCCGAAACCGCCCAGGCCATGGTCGCCCCGGGCAAGGGCATCATCGCGATCGACGAATCCACCGCTACCATCGCCAAGCGTTTCGCCGGCGTCGGTATCGAGAACACCGAGGAGAACCGTCGTGCCTACCGCGAGCTGCTGCTGACCACGCCGAAGCTCAACGAGCACATTTCCGGCGCCATCCTGTACGACGAAACCATCCGCCAGTCGACCAGGGACGGCGTGCCGTTCGCCAAGTACATGGCCGACCACGGCATGATTCCGGGCATCAAGGTGGACAAGGGTGCGCACCCGCTGGCCGGCTGCCCGGGCGAGCTGGTCACGGAAGGCCTGGACGGCCTGCGCGAGCGCCTGCAGGAGTACTACAAGCTGGGTGCGCGCTTCGCCAAGTGGCGTGCGGTCATCAACATCGGCGAGAGCATTCCGTCGGGCACCTGCATCGAGTCCAACGCCCATGCGCTGGCCCGTTATGCCGCCCTGTGCCAGGAATGCGGCCTGGTGCCGATGGTCGAGCCGGAAGTGATCATGGACGGCGACCACGACATCGAGACCTGCTACGAAGTCACCGAAGCCACCCTGCGTTCGCTGTTCGACGCGCTGTACCAGCAGAACGTGCTGCTGGAAGGCACCATCCTGAAGGCGTCCATGGTCATCTCCGGCAAGAACTGCGATGAGCAGGCCGACGTCGAGGAAGTGGCCGAGTCGACCGTGATGTGCCTGAAGAGCACCGTGCCGGCCATCCTGCCGGGCGTGGTGTTCCTGTCCGGTGGCCAGAGCGACGAGCAGTCCACCGAGCACCTGAACGCGATGAACCAGCTGGGCAACCTGCCGTGGCCGCTGAGCTTCTCCTACGGTCGCGCCATGCAGCAGGCCGCGCTGAAGCTGTGGGCCAAGGACATGAAGGGCAACTACGCAGCCGCCCAGAAGACCGTGTACGAGCGTGCCAAGGACAACGGCCTGGCTGCGCTGGGCAAGTGGAACGGTTGATCCGTCCCATCGCTGGATGAACAAGGCAGCGCCGGCATCACGCCGGCGTTTGCTTTTGCGGGTATCTTTTCCGCCCCCGCGTGCCCGGCCGGTACGCGGGAACCACATGGAAGGCCAAGGAGAAACAACATGCGTTTGGCAGCAATCACACTGGCCGTAGCCACGGTCCTGGTCGCCGGCGGGTGCAACCGCATCGGCGGCGGCGCAGAGGCAGGCAAGGCCGCGTCGCTCGATTTCGACAAGCCGGTGTCCGGCGAGATCACCTCGCGCAGCGGCATCAACTTCAATGATGGCAGCCATCACCAGCTCTACCAGATCAAGCTGGAAGACAAGGATCTGGTCGGCCTGAAACTTACTGGTGCCCTCAGCGGCTCGATCGCCGTGTTCAACAACGGCAGTCTTGTTTCCACCAGCAACACCGGTTACGAACGCGAAGGCGACGTCTCGCTGGCGTTCCGTGCCAATGGCGGCGGCACCTACCAGGTGGCGGTCAATGCCGATGGCCCGACCGCCTTTGGTCCGTATCGCCTGCGAGCCGAGAAGCTGAAACCTTACGACGGCAAGCCGTTGGCGGGCAGTGGCGAAATCGTGGACATGCTGGCCAGTGATTCGCAGGACTACACCCTGCAGGTGGACAAGGCCGGCCTGTACGAAATCCGCCTGGTGTCGGATGTCTTCGATCCGGTGCTGAAGCTGTCGGGCCAGGGCGTTGAAGCCGAAAACGACGATGGCAACGACAGCACCAACTCGCGGCTGACCCTGTCGCTGAAGCCGGGCAAGTACACCCTGACCGCGCGCGGCCTCGGCAGCGGTGTCAATGGCATGTTCACCCTGTCTGCCACCCGCATCGAACTGCCGGGGAATCTGGTCGAGCGCGATGGCACCGCCCTGCCGAAGTCGGGCAGCGTGTACACCATGCTGGACAACGAAGGCCGTCGCCGCTTCCTGCTGACCCTGGACCGGCCGGCCGACGTGCGCCTGGACGCGATTTCCAGCCAGGTCGATACCGTGCTGCGCGTGGTCGGTGGCGATGTCGAGCTGACCGACGACGACGGTGGCAACGGTACCAACTCGCGCCTGGAGGAGACTCTGCCGGCCGGTCATTACACCGTCGACGTGTCCAGCCTGAACAATGGCGCAGGCATGGTCGAGGTGCGCGTGCAGGTGGAAGGGGCCAGCGCCGAGGGTGCTGCGGCATCGGCTGCACGTGCCGCTGCCGACGCTGCAGCCGCCGTGGCCGATGACGCCGCTGCGGTGGAAGCTGCCAGTCGTTGAGCGTGATCCACGCCATGCGTGGATGACATCAATGGTGTAACTGAGAAGGCCGGGCAATGCCCGGCCTTTTCCTTTTCGCGCTGCATCGCGATTCAATGCGCG
Organism: Stenotrophomonas sp. a6; assembly: GCF_030913325.1. NCBI lineage: Bacteria > Pseudomonadati > Pseudomonadota > Gammaproteobacteria > Lysobacterales > Lysobacteraceae > Stenotrophomonas > Stenotrophomonas sp. a6. Next base: position 3,527,144 of record NZ_CP133161.1, on the reverse strand, counting down.
GCGGCAAAACCCGCGTCACCCAGGGGCGGCAGCATCGACCCGCGCGGTTCGCTGTCGGCGCTTTGCCCGGCGGCACTCAACGCCTGCTGGTAGGCCTTGGCCGTAGCGGTATTGAACGCCACCAGCACGATGCGCATCGGTTGCGCGTGGCTGCGCTGCCAGGCCAGTGTTTCGGTCACTGCGATCTGCGCGGCCTGGTACAGCGGATAGCCGTATACGCCGCAGCTGATGGCTGGGAATGCGATCGACTGCACGCCCAGCGATTCGGCCAGCTGCAGCGACTTCCAGTAGCAGTTGGCGAGCAACGCCGGTTCATCGCGCTGGCCGTCGTGCCAGACCGGGCCCACCGTGTGCAGTACGTAGCGTGCAGGCAAAGCGTAAGCACTGGTGGCGCGCACTTCTCCGGTCGGGCAACGTACGCCCGGGCGCAGTTCCGGCAGCTGCGCGCATTCGGCCAGCAACGCGGGCCCGGCCGCACGATGGATCGCGCCGTCGACACCGCCACCACCGAGCAGCGTTTCATTGGCCGCGTTGACGATCGCATCCACCGCCAGGGTCGTGATGTCGCCCTGCCAAACTTCGATCTTCATGCGTCCGTCTCCTGCCTGTGAGGTGATCCGCGCAGCATCTGCGCCGGCTGTTCCCACGGTAGGGGACAGGGCATCGATACTGCGTCATGACCGTCTCACGCGCTGCGATCCGACGGCCTTCACGCACGATGGCGGGCGACGCCTTCATGCAGGCTGAAGCAGAAGGGGGTCGGAGCCCTTTCCCTGCGGAAAAGGGATCCGACCCCGGGGTGTTACGGCAGGCCGGCCAACCAGTCGTCGTCGGAACCCTCGTTCACGTCGGCAAACAGCGGCGTGGAGAAGTAGCGTTCACCGGTGTCCGGCAGCATCGCCAGGATCACTGAACCCGGTTCGGCACGTGCGGCCACATCCAGTGCGCTGGCCACGGTAGCGCCGGCGGAGATGCCGACGAAGATGCCTTCTTCCGCAGCCAGTCGGCGCGCGGTGGCGATCGCGCGGTCATCTTCCACCGTCACCAGTTCATCCACCACATCACGGTTGAGCACGTCGGGCACGAAGTCCGGGGTCCAGCCCTGGATCTTGTGCGGCTTCCAGTCATCGCCCTTCAGCAGTGCGGCGCCGGCTGGCTCGGTGGCGATGATGCGGGTCTGCGGACGCGCGACCTTCAGCACTTCGCCCACGCCGGTGAGCGTGCCGCCCGTGCCCCAGCCGCTGACGAAGTAGTCCAGCCGCTTGCCGGCGAAGTCGCGCAGGATTTCGGCGGCGGTGGTGTTGCGGTGATACGCCGGATTGGCCGGGTTGGCGAACTGGCTGGCCAGGAACCAGCCGTGCTGCTCGGCCAGTTCGCGCGCCTTGCGCACCATGCCGCTGCCGCGTTCGGCGGCCGGGGTCAGGATCACCTTGGCGCCATAGGCGCGCATCAGCTTGCGGCGCTCCACCGAGAAGGTCTCGACCATGGTCGCCACGAACTTGTAGCCGCGCGCGGCGGCGACCATCGCCAGCGCCACGCCGGTGTTGCCAGAAGTGGCTTCGACGATGGTGTCGCCCGGCTTGAGCAGGCCACGTGCTTCGGCGTCGAGGATGATCGCCAGCGCCAGGCGGTCCTTGACCGAGCCGCCCGGGTTGAACGACTCGACCTTGGCGTAGACGCTGACCTGCGGCGGCGCCAGGCGCTGCAGCTTGACGATGGGGGTGTTGCCGACGGTATCGAGGATGGAGTCGTACAGGGCCATGGAAGCGCTCCGGAAACAGGGCCGCGCCGGACGCCGGCGGGCAGAAGGGGAGGGCTGGCTGTTCAGGCCAGCGGCTGCCGGCTGACCGTAGCGCCGGCATATGACGCCCGGAAATGACCAGATACCTTTCTTAAACAACCTTTGGTTATAAGCTGGTGACGGCAATTGACCCTAGAGTGGACCTCCGCCCCACGCCGCCCGCCTCCCATGACGCTGACCCAGCTGCGCTACCTGGTCGCCATCGCCGACGCCGAGCTGAACATCACGCTGGCCGCCTCGCGCGTGCACGCCACCCAGCCCGGCCTGTCCAAGCAGCTCAAGCAGCTGGAAGACGAGCTCGGCTTCCTGTTGTTCGTGCGCAAGGGCCGCAGCCTGGAGTCGGTCACCCCGGCCGGCACCGAGGTGATCGCTCGTGCCCGCGCGGTGCTGGCCGAGGCCAACAACATCCGCACCTACGCGGCCAACCAGCGCCGCGAGAGCCAGGGCCAGCTGATCCTGACCACCACCCACACCCAGGCGCGCTTCGTGCTGCCGCCGGCGGTGGCAGCGATCAAGCAGGCCTATCCCCAGGTGAGCGTGCACCTGCAGCAGGCCGGTGAAACCGACGCGCTGGACCGCTTGAACCAGGGTGACGCGGATATCGCGATCATCAGCACCGCCGGCAGTGAGCCCACCGATGGCATCGCGGTGCCGCTGTTCCGCTGGCGACGCCTGGTGGTGGTACCCAAGGGGCACCCGCTGGACCGCGCCGGCCGCGCACCGGACCTGGCCGCGTTGGCCCGGCAGCCGCTGATCAGCTACGAATCCTCGACCCGCCCGAATTCCTCGTTGCAGCGCGCCTTCGCTGCAAACGGCCTGGCGCCGGACCTGGCGCTGACCGCGCTCGATGCGGACCTGATCAAGACCTATGTGCGTACCGGGCTGGGCGTGGGCCTGCTGGCCGAGATGGCGGTCAGTTCCAACGACGAAGACCTGCGCTCGTGGCCGGCGCCGGACCCGATCAGCGAGTGCATTGCCTGGGCGGTGTTGCCGCGCGACCGGGTGCTGCGCGATTACGCGCTGGAGCTGGTGCACGTGCTGGCACCGCAGATTGATCCGCGCGATCTGCGCAGGGTGCTGGATGGCAACCAGGCCGCCGCGTGGCCGGTGCCACCGACCTGGGAGTCACTGACCCAGACCATCACGGTGTGAGGGGTTGGTCGAGCAGGGCTTGCAGCCCTGCACCTGCTGCGGACAAAGGCAACAGCAACAGCAACAGCAACAGCAGAAGCGGCATTCCGTGGGTTGGCGGGGCGGTGTCGGAGTGCGGGGACGCTGCAAGTACGTCCCTGTAAGCTTGGCAGCCGCATCCATGCGGCTGACACCCCGCACTCCGACACCGCCCCACCTCTGACAGATTCCGGCGGCTGTTGGTAGGTGTCGACCTTGGTCGACACGGTAGATCCACGCCATGCGTGGATGCTTTTCGATTCCAGTTCGAAATATTCGATTCCGATGGAGATTCATCCACGCATGGCGTGGATCTACTGCAGATCGCAGAGATCTGTCGAAGGCGGGGTGGGTCCGGTTGCGGGGGCGTGAGCCGCATGGATGCGGCGACCGAGCTTACATGGACGTACTTGCAGCGCCCCCCGCAACCGGACCCACCCCGCCTAACTCACAGGAAGCCAGCTTTTGATGTTGCTTCGGCTCTTGCTGTTGCTCCAGCTCGCAGCGGGTGCAGGGCGCAGCCCTGCCGATAAACCCCCTCCTGCGACGGTTCGTCGCACGGGCAACCCTGGACCCGCCTCTACACTAGCGGGGTGACCCGCCTGTCCCGCCCGCAGCGTCTTCTGCTCCAGCTCGCCATCCTGGCGACGCTGCTGATGGTGCTTGCGCCGCTGGTCAGCCGCGCGCTGCAGGCGCCGCCGATGGACCACACTGCAATGGCGGGCATGGACCACGCCACCATGGGCCATGACATGCACGACATGGCCATGGCCGGGCACGATCAGCACGGCGCCGCGCCGGCAGCGCCTGACCGCCCGGCCGATCCCCACGCCATGCATGGCGAGGCCTGCGAATACTGTGTACTGGCCATGCGCCTGCTGCCCTGGCTGGCGGTGCTGGTACTGCTGTTGCCGTTGCTGTGGCGGCCGCGCCTGGTGTTCCCGTGGTCGCAACAGGTGCTGCCCGCACCGCACTGGCCCGCACACGCCGCACGTGGGCCACCGCGCGTCTCCATCGTCCGCTGATATCCCCGTGGATCTGCCGCACGACGCCTGACCGGGCGCCGTGCGCGCGTGCGTACCTTGGAGCTGTTCCGATGAAAATGACTTCCCGCCCCGCGGGCGCCTGCGCGCGCCTGCCGGTTGCCCTTGGCCTGGCCGTGGCCACGTCACTGGCCTACGCTGCGCCCGCCGAAGAGGCGCGCACCCTCGACACGATGGTGGTCACCGCCGCCGCACCGTCCTCGCCGCTGCACTGGGTGACCGATCCGCGCCTGCCGCGGCAGCCGGTGCCGGCCAGTGATGGTGCCGATTACCTGAAAACCGTTCCCGGCTTCTCTGCCATCCGCAATGGCGGCACCAACGGCGACCCGGTGCTGCGCGGCATGTTCGGTTCGCGCCTGAACATCCTCAGCAACGACGGCAACCTGATCGGTGCCTGCCCGTCGCGCATGGACAATCCGCTGTCCTACATCGCGCCGGAAAGCTTCGACCGGTTGACCATCATCAAGGGCCCGCAGAGCGTGCGCTGGGGCGCAGGTGCCTCGGCCGGTACCGTGCGCTTCGAGCGCGACACGCCGCGCTTCGATGAACCCGGCCTGCGTGCCGATGCCAGTGCGCTGGTCGGTTCGCGCAACCGCAATGACCAGGTGCTGGACCTGACCCTGGGCAACCCGACCGGCTACGTGCGTGCCAGCGGCAACCGCTCCGAAGCCGATGACTACAAGGACGGCCACGGTGACGTGGTGCCGTCGAAGTGGCGCAAGTGGAACGGTGACGTGGCCATCGGCTGGACGCCGGATGCCGACACGCTGCTGGAGATTTCCGCCGGTGCCGGCGATGCCATCGCGCGTTACGCCGGGCGCGGCATGGACGGTGCCGCGTTCGAACGCACCAGCTATGCCGCGCGCTTCGAGAAGCGCAACCTGCCCGGTGCGTGGGATACGTTGCAGGCCAACGTGTACTACAACGAAGCCGACCACGTGATGGACAACTACACGCTGCGCACGCCGAACCCGCACAGCATGATGCCGATGCCGATGGCCTCGAACGTGGACCGCCGTACCCAGGGCGGCCGGGTCAGTTCCGAGTGGCGCTGGCAGGACGTGCAGCTGGTGGCCGGTGTGGATGGCGAAGACAGCCGCCATCGTGGCCGCATGGGCATGGGCCGCGACACCTACCGCCAGGCCGCCTGGGAGACCGATGCCAACTTCCGCCGCTACGGCGTGTTCACCGAGTTGACCCTGGGCGCCGGCACCGACCAGCGCTGGATCAGTGGCCTGCGCATCGACCGTGCCAGCGCCCGCGATGAGCGGCAATCGATCCGCGGAATGATGGGCAACCGGTCCAATCCCAGCGCCGGGCAGACGCGCAAGGAATGGCTCGGCAGCGGTTTCCTGCGTTACGAGCAGGACCTGGCCGATGGCCTGACCTGGTACGCCGGCCTCGGTCACAGTGAGCGCATGCCCGACTACTGGGAGCTGTTCTCGCCCAACCATGGCCCGGCCGGTGCAGTGAACGCGTTCACCGGCGTGCAGCCCGAGCGCACCACCCAGCTCGACGTCGGCCTGCAGTACAAGGGGCCGCGCGTGCAGGCGTGGGTTTCGGCGTACGCCGGGCAGATCCAGGACTACATCCTGTTCACGTACCACGGCAGCGGCATGATGGGCATGAGCCAGGCCCGCAATGTCGACGCGCGCATCGCCGGTGCCGAGGCGGGCCTGGAAGTGAGCCTGGCCGGGCAGTGGAAGCTGGGCGGCACGCTGGCCTATGCCTGGGGCGAGAACCGCGACCAGCAGCGTCCGCTGCCGCAGATGCCACCACTGGAAGCACGCCTGAGCGCGAACTGGGAAGGCGAGCGCTGGAGTGCCGGGGCACTGCTGCGTGCGGTGACCCACCAGCACCGCGTGGCCGAGGGCCAGGGCAACGTGGTCGCACAGGACCTCGGGCCGAGTGCAGGTTTCGCCACGTTCGCGCTCAACGCCGCGTACCGTTTCAGTTCGCAGCTGCAGCTCAGCGCGGGCGTCGACAACCTGTTCGACCGCGCCTACAGCGAGCACCTGAACCTGGCCGGCAGTGCCGACTTCGGCTTCCCGGCCGACCCGGTGCGCATCAACGAGCCCGGGCGCAGCCTGTGGATGAAGGTGAACTACCGGTACTGATCCGCCGGGTGAAAAAAAACCGGGGCCGGATCCCCGCCAGGATCCGTCCCCGCCCGACGCCCTCTGTCGGGCAGCTTCGACTCTACGATGGCAACGCCCGTGGTGCACGACTGGATACACCCCGACACACGCCGACACCGCCAAGGGCAGCCTTGCACGGAACGGGTTCAAGGCGCTATCACGGCTTCGGTTCCACGATGGTAAACGCTTGGCACATACCGCTTTTGCGGGGCCTTGCCTACACTCGGCGGCCGTGGATCAATCAGGACCATTCATGCTGGCTCGTATCGCTTCGACCCTGGCCCTTGGCCTCAGCCTGGCCGTGTTGGCCGGGTGCGCAGGCAAACAGGAGGCCGCCGCGCGTCGGCAGGGCGAAGCAGTGCCGGTCACGGCGCAGGTGGTGCAGCCCATGCAGTGGAACGACACCCTGCAGGCGCTGGGCACGGCCAAGGCGCGCGAGTCGATCAGCGTCACCGCCAAGGTCAGCGAAATCGTCGAGAAGGTGCATTTCGAAAGCGGCCAGCACATCGCCGCCGGCGCACCGATCGTGACGCTGCGCGGGCAGGCCCAGGAAGCGGCGCTGGTGCAGGCGCAGGCCACCTTCCACGAGGCCGACCAGTTGTACAAGCGCCAGCGCGAGCTGGCCTCCCAGCGGCTGGTGTCCAGCGCCACGCTGGATACGCAGAAGTCGATCCGTGATGCCGCCGAGGCGCGCGTGATGCAGATGCAGGCCGACATCGGTGATCGCCGTGTGCGCGCACCGTTCGCCGGCGTGCTCGGCATCCGCCAGGTCAGCCCCGGCTCGCTGGTGACCCCGACCACGGTCATCGCTACGCTCGACGACATCGAGCACATGCACATCGATTTCCAGGTGCCGGAAGTGGAACTGGCTGCACTGGGCGTCGGTGACAAGGTCAGTGCCACCAGCGTGGCGTGGCCGGGCCGCACCTTCGAGGGCGTGGTCAGTACCATCGACGCACGCATCGACCCGGCGACCCGTGCGGTGACCGTGCGCGGCGATTTCGCCAACAGCGACCATGCGCTGCGCCCGGGCATGCTGCTGGACGTGCGCCTGTTCCGCCCCGAGCGCCCGGCGCTGGTGGTGCCGGAAATCGCCGTGGTGCAGGTGGGCCGCGACACGTTCGTGTACCGCATCAAGAGCGACGACAGCGTCGAGCGCGTGGACGTGGTGACCGGTGCGCGCCGCGCCGGCGTGGTTGAGATCAAGCAGGGCCTGGAAGCCGGCCAGCGTATCGTGGTCGATGGCACCGGCAAGCTGCGCCCGGGCTTGAAGGTCGCGGCCAAGGATGCGGCGCCGGCCAGCGGTGCCAAGCCGGCGGATGCACCGGTGCCGGTCGCGGCCGAGGGCCACGGCGGATGAAGCTGTCCGACATCTCCATCCAGCGGCCGGTGTTCGCCGTGGTGATGAGCCTGTTGCTGCTGGTGCTGGGCGTGATGTCCTTCACCCGCCTGACCCTGCGCGAACTGCCCGCCATCGATCCGCCGATCGTGTCGGTGTCGGTGGACTACACCGGCGCCTCGGCGGCGGTCATCGAAAGCCGCATCACCCAGGTGCTGGAAGATGCGCTGGCCGGCATCGAAGGCATCGATACGATCAATGCGCGCAGCACCAACGGCCGCTCGCAGGTCAGCATCGAGTTCACCTCCAACCGCGATATCGAAGCGGCGGCCAATGACGTGCGCGATGCGGTCAGCCGCGTCGCCGACCGCATGCCCGAAGAAGCGCGTCCGCCGGAAATCGCCAAGGTCGAGAGCGATGCCGACCCGATCATCTGGTTCAACATGGTCTCCTCGACCATGGACACGCTGGAGCTGAGCGACTACGCCGACCGCTACGTGGTCGATCGTTTCTCCAGCCTCGATGGCGTGGCCCAGGTCCGCATCGGTGGCCGCCAGCGCTACGCGATGCGCATCTGGCTGGACCGTGACCAGCTGGCCGCGCGCGGGCTGACCACTGGCGACGTGGAAACCGCGCTGCGCAACGAGAATGTGGAATTGCCGGCCGGCCGCATCGAGTCGACCGACCGCGACTTCACCCTGCGCGTGGAGCGCAACTACATCAAGCCGGAAGACTTTGCGACCATCCCGCTGGGCAAGGGCCGCGACGGTTACGTGGTGCGCATGGGCGACGTGGCGAAGATCGAACTGGCTTCGGCCGAGCGTCGCGCGTACTACCGCAGCAACGGCGAGCCGGGCATCGGCCTGGGCATCGTCAAGACCTCCACTGCCAACTCGCTGGACGTGGCGCGTACCGCGCGCGCTGAAGCCGAGCGGGTGGCGCTGACCCTGCCCAAGGGCACGCAGATCTTCGTCGCCTTCGACAACACCACCTTCATCGAAGCCGCAGTTGACCGCGTCTATGCCACGCTGGTGGAAGCGATGATCCTGGTGCTGGCGGTGATCTGGCTGTTCCTCGGCAGTTTCCGCGCCGCGTTGATCCCGGCGGTAACGGTGCCGGTCTGCCTGGTCGCGGCGTTCATCGCGCTGTATGCGTTCGATTTCTCGATCAACCTGCTGACCCTGCTGGCCCTGGTGCTGTGCATCGGCCTGGTGGTGGACGATGCGATCGTGGTGGTGGAAAACGTGCAGCGCCGCATCGACCTGGGCGAGCCCCCGCTGGTGGCCTCCAAGCGCGGCACCACGCAGGTCGCCTTCGCGGTGATCGCCACCACCGCGGTGCTGGTGGCGGTGTTCCTGCCGGTCGGTTTCCTGGAAGGCAATACCGGCCGCCTGTTCCGCGAACTGGCGGTGGCGCTGGCGGCGGCGGTTGCGTTGTCCGCGTTCGTGGCGCTGACGCTGACGCCGATGATGGCCTCCAAGCTGCTCAAGCCGCACACCGGGCAGGCACCGCGCGGCCTGCATGGCTTCGTCAACCGCAACCTGGAGCGCCTGGCCTCCTGCTATGGCCGCGTGCTCGACCATCACGTGGACCGCACGTGGATCTACCTGCTGGTGATGGTGGCTGCGCTGGCCGCAAGCTGGGGCCTGCTGAAACTGCTGCCGTCGGAGCTGGCGCCGGCCGAAGACCGCGGTTCGTTCCAGATCATGATCGACGGCCCGGAAGGCGCCGGCTACGACTACACCGTGCAGCAGGTACAGCAGGTGGAAGCGCTGCTGGCGCCGCACGTGGGCGCCGACAAGCCGATCGTGCGTGCCAACCCCCGCGTGCCCGGCGGCTTCGGTGCCAGCGAGGAAATGCACACCGGCCGCGTCAGCATCTTCCTGCAGCCGTGGCGCCAGCGCAGCGAGGCCACGCCGGACGTGGCCAACGCACTGCAGAAGGAACTGGACACCATCCGCGGCGTGCGCGTGCGTACGCAGGTGGGCGGCGGGCTGGTGCGCAGTGGTGGCCAGCCATTCCAGATCGTGCTGGGCGGCCCGGAATACGCCGAGATCGCGCAGTGGCGTGACCGCATCCTGCTGCGCATGGCCGACAATCCGGGCCTGGTCGGCCCGGATTCGGACTACAAGGAAACCCGGCCGCAGATGCGGGTGAACATCGACCGCCAGCGTGCGGCGGATCTCGGCGTGCCGGTCACCGCGATCGGTTCGGCACTGGAAACCATGATGGGTTCGCGTCGCGTCACCACCTTCGTCGACAACGGCGAGGAGTACGACGTGCTGGTGCAGGCCGGTCGCGATGGCCGTGCCAGCCCGGCCGACCTGGCTGCGATCCGTGTGCGTGCCACCTCCGGCGAACTGGTGCCGCTGTCCAACCTGGTCACGCTCAGCGAAGTGGCCGAGGCGGGCACGCTGAACCGCTTCAACCGCCTGCGCTCGATCACCATCACCGCCGGCCTGGCACCGGGCTATCCGCTGGGCGAGGCCATCGCCTGGGCGCAGAACGTGGCCCGCGAGGAACTGCCGCAGTACGCGCAGGTGAACTGGAAGGGCGAATCGCGCGAGTACCAGAGTGCGGGTGGCGCGGTGCTGCTGACCTTCGCCATGGCCCTGCTGGTGGTTTACCTGGTGCTGGCCGCGCAGTTCGAGAGCTTCATCCACCCGCTCACCATCATGCTGACCGTGCCGCTGGGCGTGCTCGGTGCCTTGGTCGGGTTGTGGGTGAGCGGCGGCACGGTGAACCTGTTCAGCCAGATCGGCATCGTCATGCTGGTCGGCCTGGCAGCGAAGAACGGCATCCTCATCGTCGAATTCGCCAACCAGCTGCGCGACGACGGAAGAACCGTGCGCGAGGCGATCATCGAATCGGCGATGGTGCGCCTGCGCCCGATCCTGATGACCTCGATCGCCACCGTGGTCGGCGCGATTCCGCTGGTGGTGGCCGGTGGCCCCGGCTCGGCCAGCCGTGGCACGATCGGCATCGTGATCATCTTCGGCGTGACTCTTTCGACGTTCCTGTCGCTGTTCGTGGTGCCGGCGTTCTACGCGCGGCTGGCCCCGTACACCCGCTCGCCGGAAGCGGTGAAGCGCGAACTGGAGAAGCAGGAAGCCGAATCGCCCTCGGTGGGCGGGCATGCCTGACCGGCCTGCCGACGGGGTCGGACCAGGGGTCGGATCCCTTTCCGGAACGGAAAGGGCTCTGACCCCGCCACTACAGGGAGAGGGTTTCCGCCTGCGCCCCTGGCGCCCGGAAGACCTGGGATCCCTGCTGCGGCATGCCAACGACGCCGAGGTGTCGCGCGGCCTGCGTGATCGCTTTCCGTACCCGTACACGCGCGAGGATGGCGAGGCCTTCCTCGCCGGCCGCGTGCTGGCCCCTGGAACCCTGAACCTGGCCATCGAGATCGACGGCCAGGCCTGCGGCAGCGTCGGTGCCCAGCAGGGCGTGGCCGAGCGTGGGCATACCGCCGAACTGGGTTACTGGCTGGGCCAGGCCTACTGGGGGCAGGGCGTGATGACCCGCGTGGTCGGCCTGTTCGCACCGTGGGTGATGGACGAACTGCGCCTGTTCAGACTGCAGGCTACCGTGGTCGACTTCAACCTCGGCTCGGCCCGTGTACTGGAGAAGAACGGCTTCCAGGAAGAGGGCGTGGAGCGCTGTGCGGTCTACAAGCGCGGCGTCCTGCACGACCTGCGCCGCTTTGCCCGGGTACGCACCCAGCTGCCCTGACCCCAACCTGCCACACGGGCGAACTGGGGTCGGATCCCTTGCGCGGCGCGCAAGGGATCCGACCCCATCCTCTTGGCGCTACCGCAGCGGCCTTCGATCAGGGAGAATCGACCGGTCCCTTCCAGCCGACGGGACGTCCTTACAACCCGCCGACTGGAGAGAGCGCGCGTGGAAGCAACCGTACATTTCATCAACAGCATCATCTGGAGCAAGGCACTGATCTTCGTGTGCCTGGGCGCCGGCCTGTTCTTCAGCCTGCGCACGCGCTTCATGCAGATCCGCGGCTTCCTCGAGATGTGCCGCCTCACCGTCAAGGGTGAGAAATCCGACGCCGGCGTGTCCTCGTTCCAGGCCCTGGCCATGTCGATGGCCGGCCGCATGGGCATCGGCAACATCGCCGGCGTGGCCACCGCCATCGCCTTCGGCGGCCCCGGTGCGATCTTCTGGATGTGGGTGATGGGCTTCCTCGGCGCGTCCACCTCGTACGTGGAATGCACCCTGGCGCAGATCTACAAGACCAAGGACGCTGAAGGCCGCTACCGCGGTGGCCCGGCCTACTACATCGAAAAGGCCATGGGCCTGAAGTGGTACGCGCTGGCCTTCGCCATCGCCACGATCATCGCCGCCGGCTTCCTGATGCCGGGCGTGCAGGCCAACGCGATCGCCGACAGCATCATCAACGCCTGCCGCGGTACTGCCCTGTGCGGGCCGCTCGATGGCCAGGCCTTCGGCATGGAATCGGTGCAGGCGCTGAAGCTGGGCATCGGCATCGTGGTCGCGCTGCTGCTGGGCGTGGTGATCTTCGGTGGCGTCAAGCGCATCGCCAACTTCGCCGAAGTGGTGGTGCCGTTCATGGCCGCCGGCTTCATCCTGATGGCCATCATCATCATGATCATCAACTACGACCGCGTGCCGGAGATGTTCAACATCATCTTCAGCAGCGCCTTCGGCACCCACGCCGCGTTCGGCGCGATGATGGGCCTGGCAGTGGAGTGGGGCATCAAGCGCGGTATCTACGCCAACGAAGCCGGCCAGGGTTCGGGCCCGCATGCAGCGGCCGCCTCGGAAGTCTCGCACCCGGCCAAGCAGGGCTACGTGCAGGCCTTCGCCATCTACTTCGACACGATGATGGTGTGCACCGCCACCGCCTTCCTGATCCTGGCCAGCGGCACCTACAACGTGTACTCGCCGGCAGGTGCCGGCGCCCCGCCGATCTTCCAGGGCCTGGCCGGCATTCCCGAAGGCGCCGGTTACGCCCAGGCCGGCGTGGAAGCCGTGCTGCCGGGCTGGGGTTCGGCGTTCGTGTCCATCGCCATCTTCTTCTTCGCCTTCACCACCATCATGGCGTACTACTACATGGCCGAGACCAACCTCAGCTATGTGAACCACAACAGGAAGCGCCCGCTGACCGTGCTGGTGCTGCGCCTGGGCATCATCGGCATGGTGGTGTTCGGCGCGTTCCATAATGCGACCCTGGCCTGGGCGCTGGGTGACATCGGCGTCGGCCTGATGGCCTGGCTGAACATCATTGCCATCCTCATCATCCAGAAGCCGGCCATGCTCGCCCTGCGTGATTACGAACGACAGAAGAAGCTCGGCCTCGATCCAATCTTCGACCCCGATGCCCTGGGCATCAAGAACGCCGATTTCTGGCGTCAACGCAAGCTGGAGTTGTCCCGTAGTGAATGATCCCTGGAAGAATGCCCGCCGCCCGTCGTCGCGACCGCCGCGGGCCACCCCGCTGCCACCGCGTGAGGGAGGCACCCCGCCGCCGCCGGGGCGCGGCAACGACGAACTGCGCCTGTATGGCTGGAACGCCGTACAGGCGCTGTTCGCCAAGCGCCCGCAGGCGCTGCGGAAGCTGTACCTGGTGGACGCGCTGATTCCGCGCATGCAGCCGGTGCTGAAGTGGTGCGTGGCCAACCGCGTGGGCTATCGCGTGGTGGAGGAAGGCGATCTCAACAAGCTGGCTGCCACGACCCATCACGAAGGCCTGGTAGCCGACGTGCTGCGTGCGCCGGTCGTGCCGCTGGCGCAGTGGCTGGCCGATCTGGAGCAGGGCCCGGTGCTGGCGTTGTGGCTGGATGGTGTTGGCAACCCGCACAACTTCGGCGCGATCCTGCGCTCGGCCGCGCATTTCGGCGTCAAGGCGCTGCTGCTGCCGGCCGGCAGCACGCTGGCGCTGTCCGGTGCTGCCGCACGCGTGGCCGAAGGCGGGGCGGAGTCGGTGCCGCTGGTGCAGCTGCCGGAGACTGCTCAGGCGATGGCGCAGCTGCGCAGTGCCGGTTTCGGCCTGGCCGCAACCCTGGTCGAGGGCGGTGATGACGTGTTCCGTGCGTCGCTGCCGGAGCGGCTGGTGTACGTGATGGGCGCTGAAGGCGAGGGCATGGACCGCGGCCTGGCGGGACAGTGCGACCTGCAGGTCTCGATTCCCGGCAGTGGCGCGGTGGAGAGCCTGAACGTGGCCTCGGCCACGGCCGTGCTGCTGGCGCAGTGGGCCAGTCGACGCGGGTGATCCCGTATCCGGGGTCGCATGATCGGGGTCGGATCCCTCGCCGCAGGCGAGGGCTCTGACCCTGCCGGGTTCCTGATTCAGAACCCGCCTTGGTGGGTGCGAACCTTGGTTCGCACCGCGCTTCCAGTTGCGCTCGCCGGGCATGGCCCGGCACTACCGCATCACTCGTTCGGAGGCGTGGTCGCCTTGGCTTCGCTGCCGAAACTACCATCGGCTTCCGCCGCCAGGTACGCGAACACCGTATACGCGGCCACGTTCTGCGCCAGCGCCTTCGGGTCGATCTTGTCCAGGGTGTCGTCGGCGGTGTGGTGCAGGTGGAAGTAGTCCGAGCCGTCCTGCGCCAGCCACGCCCACGCACCGCCCTTGGCGGCCAGCGGGCCGACGTCCGGGCCCGGGCCACCCTTGTCGGCCTGGTACTCGATGCCCAGCGGCTTCATTACTTCGGCAATCTGCTTCGTCGCTTCACGTGAGCCTTCCGGATTCGGTGAACCGGTATTGAAGGCGTAGATGCGGCCTGCGCCGAAGTCGCTCTCGGCGGCCAGCTGGTGCAGGGCCACGTCCTTGGCGTGTGCCTCGGCATAGGCCTTGCCGCCGTAGAGGCCCTGTTCCTCGTTGGCGAAGGCGATCACGCGGATGGTGCGCTTCGGTGCCTGCTTGAGCTGGCCGATCAGGTGGCCGGCGGCCATGGTGATGCCCACGCCCGCGCCGTCATCGACCGCGCCGGTGCCCAGGTCCCACGAATCCAGGTGACCACCGATCACCACCACTTCCTTCGGCAGGCTGCGGCCGGTGATCTCGCCGATCACGTTGTACGAGGTCGCCGTACCATCCCAGCCACAGTCCAGTGCCACCTTCACCGTGGTGCTGCCACGGGCCAGCAGGCGCGCCAGCTGGTCGGCATCGGGCACCGACAGCGCCGCCGATGGCACCGGGGTCAGGCCGTCATCGAAACGGGTGATACCGGTGTGCGGCACGCGGTGCGAGTCGGTACCGGCCGAGCGCATCAGGAAGCCGACCGCGCCCTTGCGGATCGCTTCGGACGGGCCCTTGCTGCGGATCGCGCCGCCACGGCCATAGTCGCGGCCATCGCGGAACGGCAGCATCTGGTAATCGACGAAGGCGATCTTGCCCTTCAGCGAACCGGCCGGTGCGGCTTGCAGTGCGGCCAAGTCGGCAAAGCGGACCACTTCGGCTTCCACGGTGCCGCCCGGGCTGCCGCCCAGTGCCGTGATCTGCAGCGGCTGCGGGTTCCTGCCGGTTACGGCGGCGTGTTCGCTGCGGCGCTCCCACTTCGGGAAGGTCACCGGTTCCTTCCACACCTTGTCGAAGCCCAGTGCCTTGAACTTGGCTTCGGCCCAGGCCACGGCGCGGGCGTCGGCCTCGCTGCCGGCGATGCGCGGGCCGATTTCGGTGGTGAGCGATTCGACCACCTTCCAGCCGGTGTCATCGGCCAGCGCCTGGTCGCGCAGCTGCGCGGCGGTGGCCAGCGACGCCGGGGGCAGGGTGGTGGTATGCGGCGCCGCGAAGGCCGGGGCGGCCAGCAGGGCGAGGGAGGATGCGATGGCAAGGACGCGGCGACGCATGGACAACTCCGGGAAGGGACCTAAGCCTTGGAGCTTAACAGTCGTTCAGCCCGGCGCATGGGCGGGAGGTCATGGCTGGCGCGAACGCTGTTTTCCGCCATGTCCGGCAAAGCGAAAGCCCCGCCGGAGCGGGGCTTTCGCGCAGTCGCGGTAGCGCCGGCCGCTGGCCGGCTTCCGTATGTGCTGGCCTTGCCGGCCAGCGGCCGGCACTACCGTTCTGCCGCCTTATTTCTTCAGGCTGTCGCGGATCTCGCGCAGCAGCACCACTTCCTCGGCCGGTGCGGCCGGTGCAGCCTCCTGCTTGCGCGAGAGGCGGTTGATCGCCTTGACCACGATGAAGATGGCGAAGGCCACGATCACGAACTGGATGATGGTATTGATGAAGTCGCCGTAGCCAACCACCACGGCCGGAATCTCCTTGCCATCCGGACCCAGGTGGGCCGGCGACAGGGTCCAGGCCAGGCTGGAGAAGTCCACGCGGCCGATCAGGTAGCCCAGCGGCGGCATGATGATCTTCTCGACCAGCGCCGTCACGATCTTGCCGAAGGCCGCGCCGATCACCACGCCGACGGCGAGGTCGATGACGTTGCCGCGCATCGCGAATTCCTTGAACTCGGTGAGCATTCCCATTGTTGTTTTTCTCCGGTGGGGAAGTGGACAGCGCGCAGGGTAGCGCAGGTGATGTCAGCCGGCGATCACGCCGTGGCGCTCGGCCACATTTTCCAGGCGCGCGCTGAAGCGGTCGCCGGGCTTCAGTGCAGCCACGCCGGACGGGGTGCCCATGAACACCAGGTCGCCGGCACGCAGCTGCCACAGCTTGGACAGCTCGTGCAGGATCTCCGGCACGTTCCAGATCATCTGGTCCAGCAGCGCCTGCTGGCGCACCTCGCCGTTGACCTCTAGCGACAGGTTGAGCGCGGCCAGGTCGCCGACCTCTTCGGCGTGGACGATTTCGCTGATCGGCGCGGAGGCGTCGAAGCCCTTTGCGGCATCCCACGGGTGGCCCTTGTCCTTGGCCGCAGCCTGCAGGTCGCGGCGGGTCAGGTCCAGGCCGACGGCGTAGCCGTAGACCAGTGCTTCGGCATCGGCCACGGCCAGTTCGCCAGCGGGCGCATCACGGCCGATCGCCACCACCAGCTCCACTTCGTGGTGCAGGTTGGCGGTCGCCGGCGGGTAGGGGATGGCATCGTCATGGCCGACCACGATCGCATCGGCCGGCTTGCTGAAGAACATCGGGCGGCCGCGGTCATCGGCTGCCGGCACCGCCGCGCCCATCTCGCGGGCGTGGTCGGCGAAGTTGCGGCCGACGCAGTAGATGCGGTGCACGGGGAAACTGCCACCGCCCACCACCGGTACACGCGGCAGGGCTATGGCAGGGATCACATCGGAGACATCGGACATGCGGGCATCCAGGAAGGGCATGCCCGCAGTCTAGAACGCATGGCGCCCGCCGTCAGCGGGCGCGCAGGAGGTGGATCAGCGCGAGGCCGGCAACACCGGCTTGCGTACCACGCGGTACTCGCCTTCGACCACGGTCGGGTCGACCGGACGGGCAACACCCGGCTTGCGCGAGGCCAGCAGCTTCCACGCCAGGCCCACCAGGATCATCGCCGCACCGACGAACACGCCGATGAACACCATCGCGGCCAGGATCGCCAGGCCAAGCAGGCCCACGGCAACGCGCACCAGCGGATGGCGCGGCTTGCGCGGCGCGAACAGGGTGCGGAACTGGTTGAAGGCGGATGCGCGATTGAACATGGCGGCTCGATAGGCTGGGATCAGCGAAACCAGAGTATCGGGACGCGCCACTGTCATTGAGTGAAAAACTCGTTAAATATAGCCTGTGCTTATTACGGATCAATGACTTGTGTTCATGTCGCAGCCAGTCACCTGAGTGGGCGTGCGACAATGCGGGTTTACTGTCCGAGTCTTCGCCATGACTGCCTCTGCCGCCCTGATCGCCCTTGATGCCATTGCCGATGGCGCGTTTGCCGAGGTCGAAGCGGTGGTTGATGGCGATGCCGAATCGCTGGTGCTGTACCGCGACGGTGCGCAGGTGCGTGCGTTCCTGAACATCTGCCCGCACGCCGGCCGCCGGCTGGACTGGGCGCCCGGCCAGTTCCTGAAGAGCCGTGAAGGCCACCTGGTCTGCGCCGCGCATGGAGCCTCGTTCGCGCTGGACAGCGGCGACTGCATCGCCGGCCCCTGCAAGGGCGACCGCCTGCGCGCGGTGCCGGTGGACGTGCGCGACGGGCAGGTTTACCTGGCTTGAGGCAACCGGTGTGCGAACCAAGGTTCGCACCCACAGGCTCAATGGGTATCCACATCAATGGGTATCCAGAGATTCATCCACGCATGGCGTGGATCTACGGTGTCGACCAAGTCGACAGCTACCAGAGCGAGATCGGTGCCGACCAACGGTCGGCACCCACCACCAGCCTCGTGAAACTGTCGAAGGCGGGGTGGGTCCGGTTGCGGGGGTGTCCGCGGCATGGATGCCGCGGCCAAGCCCCCACGGACGGGTTTACGGCGTCCCCCGCAACCGGACCCACCCCGCCATCCCACGGAATGCACGCTTTTGCCGTTGATGTTGCCGGCCAGCGGCCGGCACTACCGGGGTGCAGGGCCCAGCCCTGCCAACAAACCCCAACCCTCAGAACATCAGGTTGATCATCAACACCACCACGCAGGTGTAGATCAGCGACAGCGGTCCGCCGACCCGCCACATCTCGCGCGGGGTGTAGTTGGCCGGGCCGGTGATCATCGAGATCACCGGGTTGGAGGCCGTCATCAGATTGTTGGACGCCGACAGCGCCACAATCAGCGCGAACGCGGTCGGGTTGCCGCCCGCCGCCAGTGCCAGGTTCACCGCGATCGGCACCATCACGATGGTC
This sequence comes from Stenotrophomonas sp. a6, assembly GCF_030913325.1. Classification (NCBI taxonomy): domain Bacteria; kingdom Pseudomonadati; phylum Pseudomonadota; class Gammaproteobacteria; order Lysobacterales; family Lysobacteraceae; genus Stenotrophomonas; species Stenotrophomonas sp. a6. The sequence goes on along the minus strand of NZ_CP133161.1, from coordinate 3,508,929 downwards.
GCGCCCACATGGCTGATCACCAGCGAGAACGCCGTGGTCAGCAGCGCCAGCGCCACCTCCAGCACCCACACCGGGATGCCGGTGGGCAGCTTGTCGATGGTGTGGCCGGCCACCCATGCCGCCGCACCACTGGAGTCCATCGCCCAGCCGAGCGGAATCAGCCCGGCCATCATGAACACCGTCTTCCAGTTGATCGAGGCATAGGCCTCGTCCATGCGCAGCACGCCGGTCAGCAGCATGCCGGCCACGCCGGTCATCAGCGTCAGCGCCACCGGCAGCTTGCTGGTCAGCGCGATCAGGATGGTCAACGCGAAGATCGCCATGGCGATCTTGAACTTGTGCGGGCGTTGTTCGCCGGTCGGGTAGTCGGTCACCACCACGAAGTCGCGGCTCTTGGCCGCCTGTGCCAGGTCGGTCCAGATGCTGTGGAAGACCAGCATGTCGCCGGCGCGCAACTGCACGTCGCGCACGTCCTCGCGGATCACCTGCTTGTCGCGGTTGATCGCCAGCAGGCTGATGCCGCGCTCCTTGCGCAGGCGCAGGTCGGCCGCGCTCTTGCCGATCACGTTCGAGGTCGGCGGTACCACCGCCTCGGAAATACCGGCGCGGCTCGGGTTGAACAGGTCACCCAGGTGCTTCAGGCGCGAAGACATGCGCAGGAACTGGTTCTGCGCGAAGTCGTTGATCTGCTCGCGCGGACCCATTGCGCCGAGCACGCTGCCCACCCAGATGCGCATCTCCGCCGGCGGCGCCAGGCGGGTGTCGTTGCCGGTCTTCAGGGCCAGCAGCAGCGGGGCATCGTGCAGGTTCTCGGCCTCGCCCAGGGTCATGCCCACCAGCGGGCTTTCGGCACTGACCACCAGCTCGAACACATCGCCTTCGATGCCATAGGTCTTGGCAAAGTAGCTCTCGGTGCGCGCCGGGGTGACCCCGTCGTTGACCAGGTTCTCTTCCTCGATCAGCTTGCGGTCGCCGTAGTAGCGGAAGTACAGCAGTGACGCAATCAGCAGCGCCACGCCGATCGGCAGCGGCGCGAACATGCGCAGCGGCTCGATGGTGGCCAGGCCCGAGGGCAGGTTGTTGTTGGCCGAGGCCAGCAGGTCGTTCAGCAGGATCAGCGGTGAATTGCCGACCATGGTCAGCGCACCGCCCATCACGATCGCCGCCGAAATCGGCAGCAGCAGGCGCTGCAGGGTCAGGCCGGTGCGCGCTGCCAGTCGCGAAGCCACCGGCAGGTACAGCGCCATCACCGACGGGTTCTGCATGAAGGACGAGTTCAGGCCGGCAATGGCCGTGGTCATCATCAGCAACCGCTGCTCGACGCCATGACCGCGTCGCAGCAGCCACGCGGCCAGCCGGTTCAGCGCCCCGGTGCGGTCCAGGCCGGCACCGAGGATGGTGGTGGCGATGATGCTCATCACCGCGTTACCGGAGAAGCCGCCGAAGATTTCCTCCGGCGCGATCAGCCCGGTGACACCGAGCACCACCAGCACCACCAGCGCGACCACGTCGGCGCGGATGCGCTCGAACAGGAACATCGCCATCGTGAAGCCGACCAGCCCGAGCACGAGCTTCATGTCGTTGGTCAGCGTCAGCGCGGTATCCATGTGGGGCGCGGCGTCCTCAGGCGATCGTCAGGTGCGGTCGTACAGCAGGTCCCAGACGCCATGGCCGAGCTTCTGGCCGCGGGTCTCGAAGTGGGTCTGCGGGCGCCAGTCCGGGCGCGGCACGCTGCCACGCGGGCCGGCACGGTTGACCAGGCCGGCGGTGGCATCGAGCACGTCCCACATCTGCTCGGCGTAGTCCTCCCAGTCGGTGGCACAGTGCAGGCGGCCGCCCGGGCGCAGCTTGCGCACCAGCAGTTCGGCGAACGCCGGCTGCAGCAGGCGGCGCTTGTTGTGGCGCTTCTTGTGCCACGGGTCCGGGAAGTAGATGCGCACTTCATCGAGCGCGCCATCGGCGATCTCGTTCTGCAGCACTTCCACCGCGTCGTGGTGGTACAGGCGCACGTGGTCGGCATTGTCGTCGGCCAGCGCGTTCAGCAGCCGGCCCACGCCCGGGGCGTGCACTTCGATGCCGATGTAATCGCGTGACGGGTCGTGCTGGGCGGCGAAGCGCAGCGCGGCACCGTTGCCGAAGCCGATTTCCAGCACCTTGTGTGCCGGGCGGCCGAAGGTGGCGTCCAGGTCACGCGGTTGGCCGGTGTAGTCGAGGCCGAAGCGCGGCCAGCGTTCGTCGAACGCGCGCTGCTGGGCGGGGGTGAAGCGGCCTTGGCGCAACACGAAGCTGCGCACCTCGCGGCGGCCCTCGCTTACGGTGAAGGGCTTGGGCGGAGCCTTGGAACCGGCGCTGTCGAAAGGATTGGTCATCAGCCGATCAGCCCATCCACCGGGGAGGAGGCGCTGGCGTAGCGCTTGCGCGGGATGCGCCCGGCCAGGAAGGCCTCGCGGCCGGCCTCGACCGCCTTGCGCATGGCACTGGCCATCAGCACCGGGTGGCGCGCACCGGCAATGGCCGTGTTCATCAGCACGCCGTCGCAGCCCAGCTCCATCGCAATCGCGGCATCCGACGCGGTACCGACGCCGGCGTCGACGATGATCGGCACCTTGGCGTCTTCGATGATCTGCAGCAGGTTGTACTTGTTCTGGATGCCCAGGCCCGAACCGATCGGCGCGGCCAGCGGCATCACTGCGGCGCACCCGATTTCTTCCAGGCGCTTGGCCAGGATCGGATCGTCAGAGGTGTAGACCATCACCTCGAAGCCGTCCTTGACCAGCTGCTCGGCAGCCTTGAGGGTCTGCACCACGTCCGGGTACAGCGACTTCTGGTCGCCCAGCACTTCCAGCTTGGTCAGGTTATGGCCGTCCAGCAGCTCACGGGCCAGGCGGCAGGTGCGCACGGCGTCTTCGGCGGTGTAGCAGCCGGCGGTGTTGGGCAGGATGGTGTAGCGCTCCGGCGGCAGCACGTCGAGCAGGTTCGGCTCGCCCGGGTTCTGCCCGATGTTGGTGCGGCGGATCGCCACGGTGACGATCTGGGCGCCCGCGGCCTCGGTGGCCAGGCGGGTTTCTTCCAGATCCTTGAACTTGCCGGTGCCGGTCAGCAGCCGCGAGCCATAGGTCTTGCCGGCGATCACCAGCGAATCGGGGGAGACATGAACGTTCATGGCGCGATTATCGCCTATCCGCCTGAAGATGGGATCACGCAAGGCGGTGCTGTCCGCAGGAGGGCGAGGGTAGTGCCGGCCGCTGGCCGGCACATGCAGGGTGCCTGACAGCGTCGGATTGCCGGCCAGCGGCCGGCACCACCCGGAGGTCTCAGCCCCCGCCCAACGCGTGCACGATCTCCACCACGTCGCCTTCGGCCAGGACGTGCTCGCCGTGGCGGCTGCGGCTGACGATCTCGCCGTTGACCTCGACCGCCACCCGGCGCTGCAGCAACTGTTCGGCCTCGAGCAGGTCGTGGAGGGTTGCCGAAGCGGGCAGGGCGCGGGGTTCGCCATTGAGCTGGATGTTCATCCGTGCATTGTCGCCGATAGCCCGCCGGGATCGGAACACTTGCAAATTGAACGGGGCGCCAGCTCCGGCACAGCAGGTTTCCCGGCGATCGGGCGACAATCCATGCGGCGGCGCAGCGTGAGCAAAACGCGGCGCAGTGAAACCATTCACCGTGCGCCGGCGTACGTCCGCCGGGTCCTCAACGATATCCCCACAGGAGTTTTTTCATGCTGCTCAGCAAACGCCCGATCCGCACCCTGATGGCGGCCGCGATCGCGCTGGCCGCGCTTCCGGCCATGGCAGGCGAATCCCCGTATTCCAAGGCCGTGTTCTTCGGCGACAGCCTGACCGATGCCGGCTATTTCCGCCCGCTGCTGCCGGCCGATGTGCGTCCGGTGACCGGCCAGTTCACCACCAACCCGGGCTGGGTGTGGTCGCAGCAGGTCGCCAACTACTATGGCCTCAATGGCGCCGCCAATGGCAACGGCCAGAACGGTGACAATTACGCGGTCGGTGGTGCCCGCGTTGGCGTGGACGTGCCGAGCGCAATGGGGACTATCCCCTCGCTGAAGTCGCAGGCGGCCCGTTATCTGGCCGCCAACGGCGGCAAGGCTGACGGCAATGTCCTGTACACGGTGTGGGGCGGCGCCAATGACCTGTTCGCCGCCGCAGCTGCGCCGGCGCAGGCACAGGCCATCATCGGCGCCGCCGTCACCGACCAGATCGCTCTGGTGGGTGCGCTGAAGCAGGCCGGTGCGCAGTACGTGCTGGTGCCGAACCTGCCGAACGTCGGCCTGACTCCGGCCTTCCGCGGCCCGAACGCGGCCACCGCCACCGCGCTGTCAGCCGGCTACAACAAGGCTCTTTATGGTGGCCTGAAGCAGGCCGGCATCGAGTTCATCCCGCTCGATACCTTCACCGTGCTGGGCGAAGTCGCCGCCAATCCGGCCATGTACGGCTTCACCAACGTCACCAGCACCGCCTGCAAGATCGATCCGGCCAATTCGACCCAGAGCATCCTGACCTGCAATCCGACCAGCTACGTCAGCCCGGATGCGGCCAACACCTATCTGTTCGCCGATGGCGTGCATCCGACCACGGCGGGCCACCAGCTGCTGGGCCAATACGCGGTCTCGGTGCTGGAAGCCCCGCGCCTGCAGCAGGTGCTGAGCCACTCGGCACAGACCATCGGTCGTTCGCGTGCCGATCAGGTCAGCATGCACCTGGGCGGTCGTCCGGCCGACGGCCTGTCCTGGTGGGGCGGCGTCCGCGGTGACCTGCAGCGCTACGACCACGCGGATCTGTACGACGGCCTGGCGCCGGCCGGCCTGTTCGGCATCGACTGGGCGCGCGACGGCATGGTGGTCGGCGGCTTCGCCGGCTTCGGCCGCCTCAACGCCGACTTCGGCAACAGCCGTGGCGATTTCACCCAGAAGGACACCACCGCCGGTCTGTTCGCCGGCTGGTACGGCGATCGCATCTGGGTGAACGGCCAGGTCAGCTACACCTGGCTGTCGTATGACGTGAACCGCAAGGTCCAGCTCGGCCCGGCCACCCGCGAACACGGTGGTTCGCCGGACGGCAGCAACCTGACCGCCGCCTTGAACGCCGGTTACGAGTTCGGCACCGAAGGCGGCTTCCGCCACGGCCCGATCGCTTCGGTGATCTGGCAGAAGGTGAAGATCGATGGTTACACCGAAAGCGCTGCGGCAGGCACCCTGGCCACCGCGCTGGGCTACGACCGCCAGAACGTTGATTCGACCGTTGGTCGCATCGGTTGGCAGGCCCGCTTCGATGGCGGCACCCTCAAGCCGTACGCGCAGCTGACCTACGACCATGAGTTCGAAGACACCAAGCAGGGCAGCGCGTGGCTGCAGACCCTGCCGGAACTGGGCAGCTACCGTGTGCCGGGCCTGAAGTTCGACAAGGACTACGCGACCGTCGTGCTGGGCGCCCGCACCGAACTGTTCGGGCTGCAGAGCAACTTCGGCCTGAGCGCTTCGGCCGGGCAGAAGCGTGCCCAGGACGCAACGCTGTTCGCCAACTTCAGCGGCACCTTCTAAGCAGAAACCAGGCGGGGTCGGCCCTCTCGGCAACGAGAGGGCTTTGACCCCCGGCCTGATGCGATGGGCACCATTGCGCAACACGGGGCCCAGCGCATAGACTTCCCACCGCAACGCGGGCGTAGCTCAATGGTAGAGCTGTAGCTTCCCAAGCTACTGACGTGGGTTCGATTCCCATCGCCCGCTCCATGTCTCCAGCGGTCTGCATCAGGCAGACGCTCCGCGATATCCGCACCCCGCTTTTCCGCGCATGGATCCCGGTCGAGATGCCCGGTGAATGCCAGGGCTGGACGTCGCTTCGCAAACATCCCTTGGCCGGATCGGTCGTGTCCGAATGCATCCTTGCGCAGAGCCTGCAGGACAGGAACTGCCCTGCTGCAGCTGCTGCTGTGGCCTCCCGGGCCCGGTCGAGCTGCGGGGTTCAGTTGATGCTTGGCTTCGCAATGCTAGAAGATCGTCAGCTGTTGACGCCCAACATCCATTGCCCGGAGCGTGAATGATCGCTGCACTTGTGCCCATCAGGCGATGCTTTGATTTTTCCGGACGATCCGACCGGCGGGAGTTCTGGTCGTATTCGCTGCTGGCCGGGTTCGTGATGGCGGTGAGCTACAGCGTGATGGATCGCGGTTACTGGCTGGTCGGGTACCTGTCATTGGATTGGGAAACGTCCGAGAGCCTGTGGAAGGTGGGATGGGTCATGACCGTCTGCGCTGTCTTCGTCTTCCTGCCTCCGATGCTGGCCCTGACCGTGAGGAGATTGCACGATATCGACGAGTCAGGCTGGTACACCGTGATCGCGTTCATTCCCTTGGGGGTGTTCGTCCTCTTTCCGGTCATGCTGCTTCCCGGGAGCGAGGAAGAGAATCGATTTGGCGCAGTTCCAGGAGCGCAGGATGCTTGAACCGGCATCGGCCGCAATCGATCGGATCGGCATTGAAGACGTCGACGGTTCGCTGGGGCGCCTCTCTCATCCGCATGTCCCTTGATCGAACCGCCCTGCGGCGCTACACCCAGTGGTTGCCGTTCCTGGCCCTGGTCGCCGTCTGTGTGGCCTGGTGGTCGCCTCTGGGAGTGATTGTCGGCCTTGCCGTGTGCCTTGCGTTGGGGGGCGCGCTGCAGCGAATCGATCTGGTCGGCAATGCCGTGGGCGGCTCACGACTGCGCTCGCGATCGATGAAGCCCTTTGCCGAACGGCCGCCCGCACATGATGTGCTGTTGGATTGGGGCGAGCTGGGCATGGGCGGACCGGCGTACAGCACGCAGATGCTGCGCGATGGCGCCATCGTCGAAAGCGTATCCACTGGAGGCAGTCGTGATGCCAGTGGTGAATGGCAGGACCTGCCGGGAGGCGCGCTGCGCCTGGCCAGCGGGTATGTTGATCGATGCGAAGCAGTGATCGTCTACGACGAGCGCCAAAAGACGGTGCAGGTGCTTGCGGCTGATCCCGGCCAGTTCCGGCAGCAGCTGGGCGAGCGCCTGCAGACCGATGGGGAGGCGGGGGCGGCGGCGTGGCTGCGCAGCCAGTCCGGCGGCGTGACCCAGCTGCATTCCTGCCGAGGCCTATGGTTGGAGCACGGACATCCGGCGCTGGCCGCCGGATGGCCGCGGGAGCTGAGGCACGTCCTGCCTGATGCCCGGGTGCTGCGCGCGGTCCCGCTGCTTCCCGATGATCTGCGCGTGACTGCGCATCCGGCCCTGTTCGCGTGCATCTGCCCGTATGCCCTTTACCTTGACGAGACCTCCAGTGGTCGCCATGCCTGTGATCTGGAGACCGTGATCGCAAGCCCGTCGGGACGCTGCCTGGTGGTGGCCGGCAGTGTGCTTGATGAGAACCTGCGACCCATCGAGGGCGTGTGGCTTGTCTGCTGGCAGGGTCGTTGGCAAGCCTTTGCCCGTCATGCGATAGGGGGCTTCGGCAAGGCCCGGAGCATGGCCTGGATCAATGTGATCGATGCTGACGATGACGGCACACTGCAGTGCGAAGCCTATGAGGAACGCTGGGAGTTCGATGCCGTCCATCGATACCCCACGCGCCACACAGCCTTGGAGCTGCCTGTGGAATGGCGGGAAACCGGGTTGGCGCTGCGCGCCCGGGATGGGCGCTTCAGGCTGCGCCTTCCCTCGCGCTGATCAGGCCTCGGCGGCGCGCGCGCTCGTTTCCCGCAGCGACTGTGCATATTCCTCGGTGAACAGCCCCGACAACGCCTGGCGCTGCTCCGCATCGATCTCGCGCGAGGCGTTGGCCGTGTAGTCGAAATGAACCATCACGCAGCGGCCGCTGGCTACCAGGGCCTCGAACTGGAACGCCTGCTGCACGATCGACAGCGAGGAGCGGCCAATGCTCTCGATCCGGGTCTCGATGCGCACTTCGTGTCCCGCCTGTATCTGCTGCAGGAAGTCGATCTCGTAGCGGCGCAGGATCAGTGCCAGGTCGCGCATGCTGGCCTCGCGGCTGAAATGCCGGAAGATCTCCTGGCGGCCTTCCTCGAACCAGACGGGCAGGGCGGTGTTGGTGACGTGGCCGAGTACATCCACTTCGGAGAAGCGCGGGAATACGGTGATCGACATCGGGTTTCCTTGCGGTCTGGCCTGCCCCGCAGTGTGCCGCCTGCGCCTGAGCAAGCCACGCCGCAGGGCATCATCCGCCCGCCACACGCCCGCGCTATGCTGCGCGCCTGCCGCCCGATCCTGCCGCGATGAAGCTCGCCATCCTGTCCCGCAACAGTTCCCTGTATTCCACCCGCCGGCTGGTCGAGGCGGCGCGCGCGCGCGGCCACACCGTGCGCATCCTCGATCCGCTGCGCTGCTACATGCGCATTGCCGCCGATGGCTTTTCGATGCATTACAAGGGCCGGCCGATGACCGGCGTGGACATGGTCATCCCGCGCATCGGTGCCTCGATCACCCGCTATGGCACGGCCGTGCTGCGCCAGTTCGAACTGATGGGTGCACGCACCCCGAATCCGTCCGACGCGATCCTGCGCTCGCGCGACAAGCTGCGCGCACACCAGCTGCTGGCGGCCAAGGGCATCGACATGCCGGTTACTGTGTTCGGCGACAACCCCGACGACACCGTCGACCTGTTGTCCATGCTGGGCCCACCGCCGCATGTGGTGAAGCTCAACGAGGGTACCCAGGGGCGCGGCGTGATCCTTACCGAGAAGGCCAGCGCCTCGCGCGGCATTGTCGAAGCCCTGCGCGGGTTGTACGCCAATTTCCTGATGCAGGAATTCATCGGCGAGGCCAAGGGCGCAGACCTGCGCTGCTTCGTGGTCGGTGACCAGGTGGTTGCCTCGATGCAGCGGCAGGCGCCGGAAGGTGACTTCCGCTCCAACCTGCATGCCGGGGGTACGGCGGTGGCGGCCAAGGCCAGCCGTGCCGAGCAGCAGGTGGCGGTGCGGTCGGCCAAGGCGCTGGGACTGTCGGTGTGCGGGGTGGACCTGATCCGCTCCGCGCGCGGCCCGCTGGTGCTGGAGGTCAATTCAACGCCGGGGCTGGAAGGGATCGAGGCCGCCTGCGGGGTGGACGTGGCCACGCGCATCATCGAGCACGTCGAGAAGCTTAAAAAACCCTGAGTATTCAGCGGCTTGAGATTCTCACGGGCGGATGATGCCGGCTTTAACAAGCCTTTAATCGGCCCACGCGTAGGCTTCAGCGAACCGCAGCTCTGCCTCTCAGCAGGATCGGTATCGGGATACAACTTCAGACCCAGGCGGGGGCACCGCCTGGGTCTTTTTTATGCCTGCCCGCTGTCCCTTGTGGAGGTGGCGTGACGGCCGTAGAGTGGCCCCCATCGTTCCTGGATGGATCGGAGGCTGGCGATGTACCGCATCACGATGATCGCGTTGTTGCTGGGCCTGGCCGGATCTGCTGCGGCCAAGCCGGAGAAATCCGTTGTGCAGATGGACCGGCAGTCGCCGGTGGCCGAGCAGGTGCGCCAGGTCGAAAAAGCCCTGGATGATGGCGATTACAGCGAGATTTCCGCTGATGACCGCAGCGCCGTGCGCGAAGCGCTGGCCCGGATCACCGCGCGGATGGGCGGCCACCAGAGCGTGCAGGAACTGCCGCCGCAGGTGCAGGGGGAGGTCTTCAACGACCAGGAGCGGATCAATACCCTGCTCACCCGCGCCCACGAGGACAGCCGGCAGATCTGCCAGCACACGCGCAGCACCGGCAGCAACATGCCCAAAAGCCGCTGCCTGACGGTGGCCGAGCGCCGCCGGATCGAGGAAAAGGGCAAGGCGCTGTTGAACGACCAGCGCACCTTCAACAACTTCAACCCTGCCAGCTCGCGGTAGGGCTTCCGCTGCCCCGACCATTGGCACTTGCTGGCGTGAAGGGGGTGCGAATAGAGTCGGGATTCGCCACAGACAAGGATTTGTTTGCCATGAAACAGGCTTTGATGTCGGCCGTCCTGTTGTCAGGACTCGCCCTGGTCAGTACCGCATCGGCATCCAGGGGCAAGGACGTGTTCGTGCCCGGCCAGCCGCTGCAGCAGCAGATCGCGCGTATCGAGGTGGAGCTCAAGGACGGCGAAACCTATTCGGAACTCAAGCAGGACGAGCGCACCCGCGTCAACGACGCCCTGGCACGCATGCGGGCAGCGGTGGAGCAGTACCCGGCACGTGATTCCATGCCTGAACCGGTGCAAACCCAGGTCTTCAACGATCAGCAGGTCGTGAACACGGTTTTGACACAGGCGCGTGAAGATAGTCGTCTAATATGCCAACGTGAAAAGCCCATCGGTTCCAACCGGACCACGACGCAGTGCATGACCGTTGCCGAGCGCGCTCGGCAGAAGGAACGGGCACAGCAGGACATGAGGCAGGTCATGCGCGCCGGCAGTACAGTCAATTAGAGGTGACAGTGAGAATCCTGGTAATCGAAGACAACAGCGACATTGCGGCCAACCTGGGCGACTATCTGGAGGACCGGGGGCATACGGTGGACTTCGCGGCTGACGGGGTCACCGGCCTGCATCTGGCCGTGGTGCACGAGTTCGACGCGATCGTGCTGGATCTCAACCTGCCAGGCATGGACGGCATCGAAGTCTGCCGCAAACTGCGCAATGAAGCGCGCAAGCAGACCCCGGTGCTGATGCTGACGGCCCGCGATTCGCTGGACAACAAGCTGGCCGGCTTCGATTCCGGTGCCGATGACTACCTGATCAAGCCGTTCGCGCTGCAGGAAGTGGAAGTGCGTCTGAACGCCCTGTCGCGCCGCGGCAAGGGCGTGCAGACCCGCGTGCTGGAAACCGGCGACCTGGAATACAACCTGGATACGCTGGAAGTGCGCCGCCAGGGCAAGCTGCTGCAGCTCAACCCGACCGCGCTGAAGATCCTGCAGGCGCTGATGGAAGCGGCACCGGCGGTGGTGACCCGCCAGGAGCTGGAAACCCGCGTGTGGGGCGAGGAACTGCCCGATTCGGATTCGCTGCGCGTGCATATCCATGGCCTGCGTGCGGTGGTCGACAAGCCGTTTGAAGTGCCGCTGATCCAGACCCGCCATGGCATCGGATACCGCATCGCCACCCCGGAAGCCTGATTCCGTGGCAGCCAAGGGGGAGCGCCGGCGCACGCCATACCGGCGGCGCCTGCGCAGCCGCATCATCGTCTCGTTCGTGTTGTTGGGCTTCTGCCTGACGACACTGTTCGCGTTCGCCACCAACTGGGCCCGCATGCGGGTGGAAAACCAGTTGGTGGAAGACGTGATCAACCACAACATCGAAGAGTATGCGCGGCGCTTCTACGAGCATCCGGGGCGCAATCCGGCAGTGCCCGTGCAGCAGATCCGGGCGTACGCCTACTCGGCTGACAAGTTCGACAAGGCCCGCGAGTCGTGGCCGCAGTGGGCCGACCTGCAGAACGGCAATTACAACCTCAGTGGCACCGACGAGCAGGGGCAGCCGTATGCCTACAAGCTTGCGGTACGCAAGGCCGACGACGCCTGGTTCTTCCTCGCCTATGACATGACCGACAGCGTGCGCGGCGGCAAGCAGCTCAACCGCGCGCTGGTGTTGTCGGTGCTGGTGTTCAGCGTGCTGTCGCTGGTGCTGGGCTGGTGGTCGGCGTCGAAGGTGATGAAGCCGGTGTCGGACCTGGCCGCGCGGCTGCGTGCGTACCGTGGCGGTACCAGTGAGCCCGAGCCCTTGGCGCCGCGCTTTCCCGATGACGAGGTGGGGCAGCTGGCACAGGCGCTGGACGACTATTCCTCGCGGCTGACCGAAGTGGTGCAGCGCGATCGCGAGTTCAATGCAGACGTCAGCCATGAACTGCGCACGCCGCTGGCAGTGATCCGCGGTGCCACCGAGCTGCTGCTGACCCGGCCCGGCCTGGACGAGAAGGTGCTGCAGCGCCTGCAGCGTATCCAGCGTGCCGAGCAGCAGTGCAGCGACCTGATCGGCGCACTGCTGCTGCTGTCGCGCAACGAGCGCGGGCAGGGCACCAGCAACGTGGCCCGCGTGGCCGAGCAGCTGCTGGATGCGCACCGCGCGCAGCTGGGTGGCAAGCCGCTGGAGCTGCTGCTGGAAGGCGAGCGCAACCTGGTGATCGATGCACCCGAGGCGGCGCTGTCGGTGGCGTTGGGCAACCTGATCGGCAACGCGGTGAAGTACTCGCAGGATGGCGAAGTACGCGTCTTCGTGGGCGCCAATTCGGTGTCGGTGACCGACAGCGGCCCGGGCCTGAGCGAGGAAGATGCGGCCAAGCTGTTCCAGCGTGGCTACCGCGGCACGCACGCTGGTCATTCGCAGGGCGGCGGCATCGGCCTGTCGATCGTCAGCCGTCTGTGCGACCTGTACGGCTGGCAGGTGAGCGTGCGTCCCGGTGGCGAGCGTGGCGTGATCGCCACCCTGACGTTCTCGCCGAAGCCGTTGTAAGCAGCCCTGCTTTGGTGGGTGCCGACCTTGGTCGGCACGGACCCTGCCGACCTTGCATCACGCCCTGTGTCGCTTGTGACACTGAATCCCCCGCACGCGGACATCGCATCACAGGCCCGACACGACACCACCGTGATCGCTGCCGCGCCCGGCGCGTGTTCCAACGCACGCATTGGCAAGCCCGCGCCGCACTTGGGAATTTCCTTACAGATCGCCGTGCGCGGTGATGGCCTGATGACCTGGCCGGGGTAGGTGCCTTGGCCGGGATTGGCGTCCTGAAATCAACTGTCAGATGGAAAACTTCCGATGCCTCGCGCGGCATCGCGGACAATGCACTGTGCTCGCTTCATGGCGGGCGGTGCGTGGGGATTCCCAGGAATCCGCCGGAGTTTCCATCCATCTGGGAGTTGTCCGGTACGCCAACCCGCACCGTCCGCCACCTTGCATCTGCAGGTGGCCTGCCGTCTGCGAGGAGCTTCATCATGTCCACCCGCCCGCTGTTCCCCCAGTTGCACGCCCTGATCGGCGATGCCGCCCACCTGCTGCCTGCCGACGTCGCCGAGCGGGTCGAAGTTCTGCTGGATGACCCCAGGGACCTGCTGCCCGCCCTGCTGGCGCGCATGGATGGCCGCGACGCCGCCGACGGCCAGCGGCTGGATGTGCAGGGGGCCAGCCCGGCGCAGGCCGCCACGATGGCTGGTCTCAGCCGCACGCTTGCCGGCCTGAATACCCTGATCCAGCTGCTGCACGCTGCCGAAATCGCGCGGGAGCAGGGTGGCGCCCGCCAGCAGCTCAATCCCGATGTGGTCGACGGCCTGCTGTTGGGCGCCCGCGAACTGGCCCGCTACGCCCGCCAGCAGCTGGAGTAGATCCACGTCACGCATGGATGCGCTTTGGTAGTGCCGGCCGCTGGCCGGCAATCGAATCGGCCAGTAGATCCACGTCACGCATGGATGCGCTTCGGTAGTGCCGGCCGCTGGCCGGCAATCGAATCGGCCAGTAGATCCACGCCACGCGTGGATGCGCTTTGGTAGTGCCGGCCGCTGGCCGGCAACCAGGCCTCAAGCCCCGGCCAAGCCCAGATACCGCGCATGCAGCTGTTCCACCTGCACCTGCAGGTCCTCCGGCTGCCCATCATTGACCACCACGTCATCGGCCAGCGCCAAGCGCTGCGCACGGCTGGCCTGCGCAGCAATCATCCGGTCGGCCAGCGCAGCATCAATGCCGTCGCGCTGCATCAGCCGGGCATGCTGCACGGCTTCCGGTGCATCCACCAGCAATACCCGGTCCAACCAAGGGTAGGCCTTCCGCCCGCCCACCTCGGTCAGCAGCGGAATGGCGGCAATCGCATAAGGGCTTTCAGCCTGCTCGCACTGCTGTTGCATCAGCAGGCGGATGGCCGGGTGGGTGATGGCTTCCAGCGCCGTCCGCTCGGCCGGATCGGCAAAGACGTGGGCGCGCAGGCGGGCCCGGTCCAGGTTGCCGTCGGCCAGCAGCATGTCGGCGCCGAAACGCTCGGCAATGCGGGCCAGCGCCGGGCTGTCGGCAGCCACCACGGCCCGGGCGGCCAGGTCGGCGTCGGCCACCACGATGCCCAGCGCTTCGAAGCGCCGGGTCACTTCACTCTTGCCCGAGGCGATGCCACCGGTCAGGCCAACCACATAGCGGCTCATGGGGACTCCCCTCAGCGCAGCCCGCTCATCACCATGTACTGCTCCACCAGCGGCGCACCCCACATGAAGTACAACCAACCGGCAATGGCCAGGTAAGGGCCGAACGGAATCGGCGTGGCGCGGTCACGGCCCCGGCTGTACAGCCAGATCGAGCCGATGATGGCGCCCAGCACCGACGACAGCAGGATGATCGGCAGGATGCCCTTCAGCCCGCACCAGGCGCCCAGCGCTGCCAGCAGCTTGAAATCGCCGTGGCCCATGCCCTCCTTGCCGGTCAGCTGCTTGAACAGCCACCAGACCGTCCACAGCGACAGATAGCCCACCGCCGCGCCCACCAGGGCGGGCTTGGCCGGCATGTACAGGTTGTCGATGCTGCCTATCAGCCCCAGCCACATCAGCGGCAGGGTGAGCTGGTCGGGCAGCAGCTGGGTGCGCAGATCGATGCCGGACAGCGCGATCAGGAAGCAGGTCAGCACGATGGCGCCGAAACCCTGCCAGCCGAAGCCGAACTGCCAGACGCAGGCCACCACCAGCAGTGAGGTCAGCGCCTCCACCAGCGGGTACTGCAGCGAGATCGGTGCCTTGCAGTGGCGGCACTTGCCGCCCTGGATGATCCAGCTGAACAGCGGGATGTTCTCGTACCAGCTCAGCTTGTGCTTGCAGTGCGGGCAGTGCGACGGCTCGACCACGATCCCCGGTGGGGGTGGTTCATAGAAGTCCGGTTCCTCCAGGACTTCGCGCGCATCGCGCTTCCACTGCCATTCCAGCCGCTTGGGCAGGCGCAGGATGACGACGTTCAGGAAACTGCCCAGCAGCAGTCCGAAGGCGGCCGCGGCGGGGTAGCCGAGGCCAGGATGCTGGTCGAGAAAAGCCATGTATGTGTTATCCGACGACGGAAGCGAGCTTGAAGATCGGCAGGTACATGCCGATGACCATGCCGCCGACGATGGTACCAATGATCACCATGATGATCGGTTCCAGCAGGCTGCTCAGGGCGTCAACGGCATTGTTGACCTCCTGCTCATAGTACTCGGCCACCTTGAACAGCATCGCATCCAGAGCACCAGCCTCTTCGCCGATACCGGTCATCTGGATCACCATATGCGGGAACAGGTTGCGCTGCTTCATCGCTACGTTCACCGGATAGCCCACCGAAACATCGTCGCGCATGCGCAGGATCGCCTCTTCGTACACGGTATTGCCGGTAGCGCCGGCCACGATGCCCAGCGCCTCCACCAACGGCACGCCGGCCTTGAAGGTCACCGCAGTGGTGCGCGAGAAACGGGCGATGGCACTGTTGTGCATGAGCTGGCCGATGACCGGCACTTTCAGGATCAGCCGGTCCATGCTGTGCTGCAGATTGGGTGAGCGTTTGTAGGTCGCGATGAATCCCATAATTGAGCCGATGATGACGAACAGGACCAGCCACCACCACGACACCATGAACCGGGACATGTTGACGATCATCTGGGTGAAGGCGGGCAGCTCGGCGCCGAAACCCTTGAAGACGTCTTCGAACTGCGGAACCACCCACACCAGCAGGATGCCGCTGACGACCAGTGCGACGGCCAGCACCATGGCCGGATAGAACATCGCCTTGCGGATCTTGCCCTTCAGGGCTTCGATGTTCTCTTTGTAGGTAGCGACGGTATCAAGCACCGTCTCCAGTACACCGGCGCCTTCCCCGGCCTTGACCAGATTACGATACAGCTCGTCGAACTGGACCGGGTGCTTGCTGACGGCTTCATAGAGCGACGAGCCGCCCTCGATATCGGTCCGAAGCGAATCAACCATCTTCTTCATGCGCGGGTTCTTGTGCCCGCTGCCGATGATCTCCAGCGCCGATACGATCGGAACACCGGATTTCATCATCGTCGCCATCTGGCGGCTGAAGAACGCAATATCCTTCGGCGATATCTTGCTGCCTGCCGCGCCGAACAGCGGCTTGGCCTTGGGCTTGACCACGCCAGGATTGATGCCCTGGCGACGAAGCTCGGCCCTCAGCAGGTTCGCGTTCTTCGCAGTCTGCTCGCCTTTCATCTTGACGCCCCGCTTGTCAGTCCCCTCCCAGACAAACGGCTGCAGTTCCGCGGTGCTGCGCGCCACGGGTTCCTTCTTAATCGCACTGCCACTGACAGACATATAGGCTCCCCAAGACCCGCCATCCCCAGGCGGGCGTCTAGCCGCTGATGGTAGCGGGTTCATGGCCTCGTGGGCAGTTGGCGGGCGCTCCAGCATTCTATTTTGTGCCGGGAGCCGGCCAAAGGTGACGCACTGCGTCACATTGCCGCGTCCATCGCAGATTCGGAAGCGGGGGGTTCCCATCCGCGAAATTACTGCCATCATGGGCGCGGGGAAATCCAGGGGGAGGCGTGCCGGGGTTGGCACGCAACCTGCGTTGATCCACCCGCAGGGCATGGGGCCCGCTCAACCGGCACCGTCCGGTCCGATCCCGTGCACTGAACTCAACCACCACTATCTTGGGGATGTACTAATGAAGAACCAGAAGGGCTTCACCCTTATCGAACTGATGATCGTCGTCGCGATCATCGCCATCCTGGCCGCCATCGCGCTGCCGATGTACCAGGACTACGTGGCCAAGTCGCAGGCTACCGCTGGCCTCGCCGAAATCACCCCGGGCAAGACCCAGGCCGAAGTCCTGCTGAATGAAGGCAAGGACTACGCCGACGCCGCTAGTATCGGTCTGACCGCCACCACCGAGCGCTGCGGTATTGCTGGTAAGGGCGTCAGCACCACTGGTATTGCGAACATCGAATGCACACTGAAGGGCAATTCCAAGGTTGCCACCAAGAAGGTGACTCTGGAGCGTGACGGCGCTGGTGCTTGGAAGTGCACCACCACGCTGGATGCGAAGTACCGTCCGGCCGGTTGCGGCGATGCTCCGGCGGCCCCGTAAGCGGCTTTAACCGGTTTTGCACGTATGAGCAAGGGCCCCGCGGTGCGGGGCTCTTGTTTATGGGGCGTCGGAGCATTGGATCGGCGCGTCCGAAGTTGAAATTTTGACAATCTGTTTGGGGACAGACTCGTCATGAAGCGTCCAACCGAAATGGGTTTCACCATCATCGAACTGATGATCGTTATCGCGATCATCGCAATTCTCTCTGCCATCGCTGTGCCTCTTTACCAGGTCTACATGGCCAAGGCGCAAGTAGGCGCAGCTTTGGCGGATATTCGTCCTGGTAAAACCACGATGGAATACGTGGCCCAAGATGCGAAAGATGCCAGCGTTGTAACGGCAACTTATATCGGTCTGGTCCCGACCGAGCGTTGCCCGACTATGGAAGCGAAGCTCGACAGCGCCGGTGTCGGCAGCATCACCTGCACGCTGCATGGCGGAACTGGGGTGGACGGCAAGGACCTGATCCTGCGCCGCTCGGCCGAGGGCATCTGGAGCTGCGATGGCAGCGCGTTCGAAGCGCGCTATCGCCCGACCGGCTGCTGATCACACTTCAGCGCTCCGGTGGGATGCTGGCTGCCCCTTGACGGGGCTATCATCCCCGGGGGAGTCAGGATCGTGCCTGCCGGGCCGGGAGTGCCGGGCAAGGCAGTGTTGCTCATGGATTGGCGATGCCGGTGGCCATTGGGTCGCGGCGGGTTCTGCTGCCCCGTGCGGTGTCCGTGCAAGAAGCACGGCATGGCATGACCCCATGAGCCAAGGATTCATATGAACGCTGTCACCACCGCCAATCTTGTCGGCATCACCGGCCTGGCCCGTCGCCTGGTGCAGGACGGGGCCCTGGACGAGGCCACCGCCCGCGACGCCATGGCCAAGGCCGCCGCCGCGCGCCAGCCGCTGCCGACGTGGTTCGCGCAGAACAAGCTGGTCAATGCCTCGCAGCTGGCCGCCGCCAACGCGGTCGAGTTCGGCATGCCGCTGTTCGACGTGTCCACTTTCGACGCCAGCCAGAACGCGATGAGCCTGGTCAGCGAGGAGCTGCTGCGCAAGCACAACGTGCTGCCGCTGTTCAAGCGCGGTGGCAAGCTGTTCGTCGGCACCAGCAACCCGACCCACTCGCTGGACGAGATCAAGTTCCATACCAACCTGGTGGTCGAGCCGATCCTGGTCGACGAGGACCAGATCCGGCGCACGCTGGAACAGTGGCACGCCAGCCATGACACCCTCGGCGATGCCCTGGGTGGCGATGACGATGGCATGGGCAACCTGGACGTGGCGGCCGGCGACGAGGATCTGGGCGCCACCGGCGGCGATTCCGGCATCGACGCCAAGGGTGACGACACCCCGGTGGTGAAGTTCGTCAACAAGGTGCTGGTCGATGCGATCCGCAAGGGCGCCTCGGACATCCACTTCGAGCCCTACGAAGACGATTACCGCGTGCGCCTGCGCATCGACGGCCTGCTGAAGATGGTGGCGCGCGCACCGGTGAAGCTGAACCAGCGCATCGCCGCGCGCCTGAAGGTGATGGCACAGCTGGACATCGCCGAGAAGCGCGTCCCGCAGGACGGCCGCATCAAGCTCAACCTGTCCAAGACCAAGCAGATCGACTTCCGCGTCAGCACGCTGCCGACCCTGTTCGGCGAGAAGGTGGTGCTGCGTATCCTCGATGGCAGCGCGGCCAAGCTGGGCATCGACAAGCTGGGTTACGAGCCGGACCAGCAGAAGCTGTTCCTGGATGCCATCCACAAGCCGTACGGCATGGTGCTGGTGACCGGCCCGACCGGTTCGGGCAAGACAGTGTCGCTGTATACCGCGCTGGGCATCCTCAACGACGAGACGCGCAACATCTCCACTGCCGAAGACCCGGTGGAAATCCGCCTGCCCGGCGTCAACCAGGTACAGCAGAACAACAAGCGCGGCATGACCTTCGCCGCGGCGCTGCGCTCGTTCCTGCGACAGGACCCGGACATCATCATGGTCGGCGAAATCCGCGACCTGGAAACAGCGGAGATCGCGATCAAGGCCGCGCAGACCGGCCACATGGTGCTGTCCACGCTGCATACCAACGATGCGCCGCAGACCATCGCGCGCCTGATGAACATGGGTATCGCGCCCTACAACATCACCAGCTCGGTGACGCTGGTGATCGCCCAGCGCCTGGCGCGCCGCCTGTGCGGCAACTGCAAGCGTCCGTCCAGCCTGCCCGAACATGCGCTGCTGGCCGAAGGCTTCACCCAGGCGCAGCTGGATGCGGGCATCGAGCTGTACGAGGCCGTGGGCTGCGACGAATGCACCGAGGGCTACAAGGGCCGGACCGGCGTCTACCAGGTCATGCCGATGACCGATGAGATCGCCACCATCGTGCTGGCCGGTGGCAATGCGCTGCAGATTGCCGAGGCGGCGCAGCAGATCGGGGTGAATGACCTGCGCCAGTCGGCATTGAAGAAGGCGGCGGCGGGCATCACCAGCCTGGCCGAGATCAACCGCGTCACCAAGGATTGAGGTAGATCCACGCCATGCGTGGATGACGCGATGCATGGGGTTGCCGGCCAGCGGCCGGCACTACCAGGTCGGTGGTACGCGCCGGGTCAGAGCCCTTTCCTTTGGAAAGGGATCCGACCCCGGGTTTACTCCATCCCCAGCTTCTTCAGCTTGTAGCGCAGCGCACGGAAGGTGATGCCCAGCTGCGCGGCGGTACGGGTCTTGTTCCAGCGGTTCTCTTCCAGCGCACGCTGGATGGCGCTGCGCTCGAGCTGCTCGATGTAGGAGGGCAGGGCGGCGCTGCCCGGCTGCAGGTCGGCCACGGCTTCGGCGGGCGCCGCACTGCCAGGTGCACGCGGCGCGTGCTGCGGCAGGCGCAGGTCGTCGGCGCCGATGCAGTCTTCCTCGGCCAGGGCCAGCGCACGTTCCAGGATGTTCTCCAGTTCGCGCACATTGCCCGGGAACGCGTACTGCGCCAGTGCTTCCAGCGCCGAGGGCGCCAGCAGCGGGGTGGCGCGGCCGTGGCTGCGGGCCAGGCGGGCCAGCACGGCGGCGGCCAGTTCGGGCAGGTCCTGGCGGCGTTCGCGCAGTGGCGGCACCTTCAGTTCGATCACGTTGATGCGGTAGTACAGGTCGTGGCGGAAGCGCCCGTCCTCGACCAGCTCGGCCAGGTCCTTGTGGGTGGCCGAGAGGATGCGGACATCCACCGGCTCCTCGTTGGCCGCGCCCACCGCGCGCACCGACTTTTCCTGGATCGCGCGCAGCAGCTTCACCTGCATCTGCAGCGGCAGTTCAGCCACTTCGTCCAGGAACAGGGTGCCGCCGTGCGCAGCCTGGAACAGGCCAGGCTTGTCAGCGTGTGCGCCGCTGAAACTGCCCTTGCGGTGGCCGAAGAATTCGCTCTCCATCAGCTCGCCGGGAATGGCACCGCAGTTGACCGGCACGAACGGGCCGGCCGCGCGCGCGCCCTGGGCATGGATGGTGCGTGCAACCAGCTCCTTGCCGACGCCCGACTCGCCGAGGATGTAGACCGGCGCCTGGCTGCGCGCGACCTTGCCGATGGTGGTGCGCAGCACATCCATGGCCTGCGAGTGGCCCAGCAGGCGCCCGCCCTGTTCGGCGTTGGGGCCCGGTGCCGGGCGCTCGGCGTTGTTGAGTTCCAGCGCGTGCTTGACCAGTCCGCGCAGCACCGAGATGTCCACCGGCTTGCTGACGAAATCGAACGCACCGGCCTTCAGTGCCTCCACAGCGAGATCCATGCTGCCGAATGCGGTGATCATCGCCACCGGCGTGCGCGGGTAGTGCTGGGCGATCTCGCTGACCAGTTCGATGCCGTTGCCATCGGGCAGGCGCATGTCGGTGATGCACAGGTCGTACGGATTGCTGGCCAGCAGCTCACGTGCCTCGGCCAGGTTGGCGGCGGTACTGATGCGCAGCCCCATGCGGCCGAGGGTCAGCACCAGCAGTTCGCGGATGTCGCGTTCGTCGTCGACGACGAGGGCGCTGCGGGTTTCATTCATGGGCGTGAAAGATAAACGAGGGGGCTGGAAGCGACAAATGTTTGACGCACAGAATGGGGATCAGCTCGGCAGCAGCGTATGTGGACCGGGCAGCACCAGGCGGAAGCAGGAGCCACCGGCCGGCACCGCGATGTAGTCCAGGCGGGCCTGGTTGGCCCTGCACAGCTCGCGCGCGATGTACAGGCCCAGTCCCGTGCCATGCTCGGACGTGGTGAAGAAGGGCCGGAACAGCTGCGCAGCCACGCTCTCCGGGATACCCGGGCCACGGTCCATCACGTCGATCACCGCGCTGCGTTCGTGCTGGGCCACGCGCAGCCGCACCCGTGCAGGCTGCTGGCCGATGCGGCCGTACTTCAGTGCGTTGTGCACCAGTACGGTCAGCACCTGGTAGAGATGCTTGGCGTCGACCTGGGCCATCACCGATGTGTCGCTGATGATCGGTTCGATGCTGTCGGTCTCCAGGGTCTGGCCCTGCTTGTACTCCAGCACGAAGCGGCGCACGAAGGCGACCAGGTCCACGTTCTCGGGCGTGGCGCGTTCGCGCCGTGCCAGGCCCAGCACGCTCTCGACGATGCCGTTGGTGCGCTGGCACTGCTGGCGGATGATCTGCAGCAGGCGGCGGTCGCTTTCGTTGAAGCCGGTGCCTTCCTCGAGCAGCTGCACGGCATAGTTGATCGCCGCCAGCGGATTGCGGATCTCGTGCGCCAGGCTGGCCGAGAAGCGGCCCATCGCCGACAGAGTGAGCGATTCGGCGCGGCGCGAGACCACGCTGGAATCGTCCAGGAACACCAGCGCAAGGTCGCTGCCGGCCAGCAGGCGGGCAAAGCGCGGCTGCACTTCCGGCTGGTCGGGGTTGAGCTGCAGCGGCAGTTCGTCCTGTGCCCAGCCATTGCGCCAGCGCTGCAGCCGGCGCGCCAGTTCCGGTGCGGCACTGGCCAGGTCCAGGCGCCCGCTTTCGCCGTTGCCGTCGTTGTCGCCCAGCAGCATCGAGGCGGCTTCGTTGGCCAGGGTGATGCGGTTGTCGGCGTCCACCACCAGCACGCCGGTGCGCATGCGGCGGATGATCAGTTCGTTGATCTGGAACAGGTTGGCGACTTCATCGCCGCGCTGGTTGGCCAGCTGCTGGTTGCGGCGGGCGCGGTTGCCCACCTGGAAGCTGATGAAGGCCAGCGCCAGGTAGCTGGTAGCGAACATCGCCAGTTCGGCGAGGGTGCGGGTGGGGTCGCCGCCTTCCAGCAGCTTCCAGGTGTACTCGACGCCGGTGGCCAGGCTGGCGGCCAGCGCCAGGCCCAGCCCCAGGCTGAGCGGCAGCAGGGTGGCGGCGGCGGCGATGTTGAACAGCAGCGACATCGAGATACCGGCACTGGCGCCGGGCAGGGCGTGCGACAGCAGGGTGGCGGCCACGATATCCACCAGCACGCCACTGACCACGATCGGGCGCAGCCAGCGTTCGTTGCGGCCGACCACCAGGGCCAGCAGCGACAGGGCCAGGTAGATGACCGCAACGACATCGGCCAGCCGCGGGTGGTGGGCTTCGCCGACCATGGCCGACAACGGGCTGTAGAGCAGGGCGGCAATGACCGTAGCGATCAGCACCCGGTACAGCGCGAAGAAATACAGTTCACGCCGCGGAATCGATTCGATGCGGTCAATCAATGAAGCACTGGGTGACACGCCGGAACTCCCCTTCTGGCTGCCTGGGTCTGGATTCTGCGGCGGGCCTGCCCGGCGTCCCCTGAAGCCGGGCCGGCACGTCGCGTTTGCGAAGGGCAGTATAGGGCCCCCGGCCGGGCGCCGCCGAAGTGGTCCGGATCGCGCATTTGGCCCGTTGCGGACACCGGTGGCCAGCCCCGGCGCGGGTGCAACTGCCTGAATGACCGTGGAAATCTGCCCGCGTCTGGCGTTTTGTACAGACTTCTTTGCGCCCCGGCGCCGGCTCGGCCACAATAGTGGGCCCGCCGCGGTCCATGCCGGCGCCCCGCCGGGGCCCTGAGGAATTGCGTGCGGTCGTTCCTATTCCCACGGTGACGCATGAATTTCCACGAATACCAGTCAAAACAACTGCTTGCCGAGTACGGCATCCCGGTCCCGGCCGGCAAGGTCGCTGCGACCCCGGACGAAGCGGTTGCCGCTGCCAACTCCCTGGGCCAGGGCCCCTGGATGGTCAAGGCGCAGATCCACGCTGGCGGCCGCGGCAAGGCTGGCGGCGTCAAGTTCTGCAAGACCACCGACGACGTGAAGGCCGCTGCGGCCAAGATGCTCGGCACCAAGATGGCCACCTACCAGACCGCTGGCGTTGAACTGCCGGTCAACCTGGTGCTGGTGACCACCGCCGGCGAGATCGTCAAGGAACTGTACCTGTCGGTGCTGGTCGACCGTGGCACCAAGACCATCACCTACATCGCCTCTTCGGAAGGCGGCGTGGAGATCGAGCAGGTCGCTGCTGAAACCCCGGAGCTGATCCACTCGCTGAACGTCGACTTCGTCGAAGGCGTGCAGGGTTACCACGGCCGCGATTTCGGCTTCAAGCTGGGCCTGACCGCCAAGCAGGCCGGCCAGTTCGCCAGCATCATGGTGAACCTGTACCGCCTGTTCAACGAAAAGGACCTGGCCCTGGTTGAAATCAACCCGCTGGCCATCCTGGACGACGGCAACCTGTACGCGCTGGATGGCAAGTTCGACAGCGACGACAACGCCGCGTTCCGCCAGAAGGCCCTGGTCGCCATGCGCGACAAGACCCAGGAAGATCCGACCGAAGTGATCGCTTCGGAACTGGACATCAACTACGTCACCATGGACGGCAACATCGGCTGCATGGTGAACGGCGCCGGCCTGGCCATGGCCACCATGGACGTCATCAAGCTCAACGGCGGCGAGCCGGCGAACTTCCTGGACGTGGGCGGCGGTGCCAACAAGCAGCGCGTCATCGAAGCCTTCAAGCTGATCCTGTCCTCGGACAAGGTCGAAGGCATCTTCGTCAACATCTTCGGCGGCATCGTCCGCTGCGACATGATTGCCGAAGGCATCATCGCCGCCGTGAAGGAAGTGGGCGTCAAGGTTCCGGTCGTGGTGCGCCTGGAAGGCACCAACGTGGAAGAAGGCAAGCAGCTGCTGCGTGACAGCGGCATGGCCATCATCCCGGCTGACAACATCAACGATGGCGCCAAGAAGATCGTTGAAGCTGTCAAGAACGCCGCCTGATACCGACACCAAGGAATTCCAATGTCTGTTTTGATCAACAAGAACACCAAGGTGATCGTGCAGGGCTTCACCGGCCAGCAGGGCACCTTCCACGCCACTCAGATGATCGAGTACGGCACCCAGGTTGTCGGCGGCGTGACCCCGGGCAAGGGTGGCACCACCCATATCGACCTGCCGGTCTTCAACACCGTTGCCGACGCCGTGCAGAGCACCGGCGCCAACGCCTCGGTCATCTACGTGCCGCCGCCGTACGCGGCTGACGCGATCCTGGAAGCCGCTGCTGCCGGCATCAAGGTCATCGTCTGCATCACCGAAGGCATCCCGGTGCTGGACATGCTGCGCGTCAAGAACGTGCTGACCCGTTCGCATCCGGACACCGTGCTGATCGGGCCGAACTGCCCGGGCGTCATCACCCCGGGTGAGTGCAAGATCGGCATCATGCCGGGCCACATCCATCAGCCGGGCAAGATCGGCATCGTGTCGCGTTCGGGCACCCTGACCTATGAAGCGGTCAAGCAGACCACCGAAGTCGGCCTGGGCCAGTCCACCTGCATCGGCATCGGTGGTGACCCGATCAACGGCCTGAACTTCGTCGACTGCCTGAAGCTGTTCAACGAAGACCCGCAGACCGAAGGCATCATCATGGTTGGCGAAATCGGCGGCGACGCTGAAGAAGCCGGCGCCGAGTACATCAAGAACCACGTGAAGAAGCCGGTCGTCGGTTTCATCGCCGGTGCGTCGGCTCCGGCCGGCAAGCGCATGGGCCACGCCGGTGCGATCGCCTCGGGCGGCAAGGGCACTGCTGAAGGCAAGTTCGCCGCGATGGAAGCTGCCGGTGTTGTCACCGTCCGCTCGCCGGGCGACCTGGGCGCTGCCATCGCCAAGCTGGTCAAGTAAGACCGCTGGGCGGGGGATTGTAGAGTCGACTGTTAGTCGACTGCTCTTCCCACCGGCTGCTGCAAAACAGAAAGGCCGCCTCCGGGCGGCCTTTCTGCGTCTGGCGCCCTGGCCATCCCGGCAAGCTCATCCACGCATGGCGTGGATCTACTGAGCCGGGGCTGTCCACGCAGCGAGCGCGCCCGGCGCGCGCATGGCGCAGCGCTACAATGGCGGCATTGCAACCACAGGCTGGATTCCCATGGCTTCGATCCGCATCGCGATGGCGCAGTTCGACTTCCCGGTCGGCGACGTCGCCGGCAACACCGAGCGCATCATCGAGATGATCGGCCAGGCGCGCGACGAGTACGGCGCCGAGCTGGTGATGTTCCCCGAGCTGGCGGTGAGCGGTTATCCGCCGGAAGACCTGCTGCTGCGCCCGGGCTTCCTGTACGAGTGCGAGCAGGCAATGATGCGCATCGCCGGTGCCTGCCGCGGCATCACGGCGGTGGTCGGCTGGCCGCAGGCGGCTGGCGCGGTGGTCTACAACGCCGCCAGCGTGCTGCGCGATGGCCTGGTCGAGCAGACCTACCGCAAGCGTGAGCTGCCCAATTACGCCGTGTTCGACGAACGCCGCTACTTCGATGTTGATCCGGACGGTGGCAGCTGCGTCTTCGAGGTCAACGGCATTCCGGTGGGTTTGCTGATCTGCGAGGACCTGTGGTTCGCCGAGCCGCTGGCCGACACCGTGCGCGCCGGCGCGCAGCTGGTGGTGGTACCCAATGCCTCGCCGTACGAGCGCGGCAAGCACGCCCAGCGCGATGCGGTGCTGGCCGCACGCACCCGCGAGAGCGGGGCAGCGATTGCCTATCTCAATGTGGTTGGTGGCCAGGATGCGCTGGTGTTTGATGGCGCCTCGGTGGTGGCCGATGGTGATGGCACGGTGCACCCCGCCGCCGCCGCCTTCGTCGACCAGTGGCTGGTGGTGGAGTACGACGGCCAAACGCGTCGCTTCATGCCGCACGTGTGGATGGACGACGGCGACGAGAGCATGGACGCGCTGGCCTGGCGCGCGGTGACCCGTGGCATCCAGGACTACTGCCGCAAGAACGGTTTCAAGAAGGTCTGGCTGGGCCTGTCCGGTGGCATCGATTCGGCGCTGGTACTGGCGCTGGCGGTCGACGCGCTCGGCGCCGAGAACGTCACCGCTGTGCGCCTGCCGTCGCGCTACACCGCCGGCATGTCCAACGACCTGGCCGCCGAGCAGTGCCAGGCACTGGGCGTGAAGCTGGAAGCGGTCTCGATCGAGCCGGCGTTCAAGGGCCTGATGGAATCGCTGGCGCCGATGTTCGAAGGCACTGCGCCGGACGTGACCGAAGAGAACCTGCAGTCGCGCAGCCGTGGCGTGATCCTGATGGCGCTGGCCAACAAGTTCGGAGGGCTGCTGCTGACCACCGGCAACAAGAGCGAGTACGCCGTCGGGTATGCCACCATCTATGGCGACATGTGCGGTGGCTACGCGCCGTTGAAGGACCTGTACAAGACCGAGGTGTTCGGCCTGTCCAAGTGGCGCAATACCGTGGGCGGTGCGCCGGTGATCCCGCCGGCGGTGATCAGCCGCCCGCCGTCGGCCGAACTGCGCGAGAACCAGCTGGACCAGGACTCGCTGCCGGCCTATGACGTGCTGGACGGCATCCTGTACCGCTACATCGACCAGGAGCAGTCGCGCACGGAGATCGTTGCCGCCGGTTATGACGCGGCCGTGGTCGACCGCGTGCTGCGCCTGGTGCGCATCAGCGAGTGGAAGCGGCACCAGGCCGCGCCAGGCCCGAAGGTGTCGCGCCGCGCTTTCGGTCGCGAGCGTCGCTACCCGATCAGCAACGGCTACAAGGGTTGAGGTAGCCGTTGGCAGGTAGTGCCGGCCGCTGGCCGGCAACCCGTACCCCGCGTATCCACGCATGGCGCGGATCTACTGCCTTTGGTAGTGCCGGCCGCTGGCCGGCAACCCGTATCCCGCGCATCCACGCATGGCGTGGATCTACCGGGCGTCGTCGAGCAGCTGTTCGAGGCCGGCGGTTTCCGCAGCGTCGTTGAAGTGGCCGTCCCCCAGCCGGGCTCGTACGAATGCCAGGCCATCCGCCGCCGCAGCGTCCAGCGTGCCGCGATGGTCGACCGGGTAGCGCCGGAACGCTACCGGCTCGCCGCGCAGCGCCAGGCCTGCGGCATACAGCAGGGTGGTCAGATAGGGGACGTCGCGGTCCTCGCTGCCGTGGCCCAGCATCAGCGGTTGGCTGAAACCGCGGCGCGGTACGCCGAGATAGTCGTACAGCACGGCCCAGATGCCCGGCACGCTGGTCAGCGGTGCGGTGAACATGCTGCCGGTATCCGCGCCGTCCAGCGTGGTGGCCAGTTCGCCCAGGCACTGCTCGCGTGCCACTGCCACGCGGGTGCGGCCGGTGTCGCTGAGGACGCGGTCGATCTGCGGCGCAACCTGCAGCAGACCGTCGAGCAGATACGCGTGATACGCGTTGAGCGCGCCAGGATTGGCGGTGCGGTTGTCCGGCTTCATCACCAGTGCGGTCAGCTCGACGGCGGTGGGCGTGCCGGTGGTGAAGCTGCCGCGGTAGTGCAGCGACGGGCCAGCATAGGTGGGCGCCAGATGCCCGGCAGTGAGCGCGGCGGCACCACCCTGCGAATGGCCGACCGAGACCCAGCGCGGCGACAGCGTTGCGGTGCCCAGATACTGGCGGCTGGCTTTGACGAGGTCGATGGCATTGCGCGCGGCAGTGCGCACATGCAGATAGGCATGGTCACCTGGACTGCCGAGGCCCTGGTAGTCCGCAGCAACCACCGCATAGCCCTGTGCCAGGAACTGATCGAGGAAGCGGCCGTCGCGTTCGGGTTGGTAGGGGCCGGACACCGAGGGCGCACAGCGATCCGCGATGCCCTGGGTGCCATGTGCCCAGGACACCACCGGCCAGCCGCCTGCAGGCGCCGCGCCGGCGGGCAGGTACAGCAGGCCGGTGCCTTCGGCCAGCTGGCCGCGATGATCCGGGGTGCGGTAGTGCAGCTTGTAGGCCTGCGCGGCCTTGGACGGCACCCATGGCGCGCGATAGGGGGCAGCAGACAGCAGATCGCCCGGTGCGGGTGAGGCAGCCGCCACGGGGCCCGAGGACAGCGCCAGCAGGGCAGTGGCGAGGAGGCAGGCGAGCGGGTGGAAACGGCGGGGCGGTGGGGTCATGGGGCGCTCCTTCACGGCCGGGATGGCCGTTGCGCCGTAGTGTGGAGGGCCTCGCCTACGCCGATTGGGACCGGCGTCGCATCCGCCGGGGATTCGTAGAATTCCTAGTGTCGTGGTCCATGGGCGCACGAACCCTCCACGCATGGTGTGGATCTGCCGACAAAGAAAAGGCCCCTTTCGGGGCCTTCTTTTACTTCTTTTCCAGTCGCGCGTTGCGCTGGCCGGTGCTGGCGGACTTTTCGCCAGCGAACGGGTTCAGCTTGCGGATCATCCACGGGTACTTCGGCCACTTGCCTTCCAGCCACGGGTGGTCCGGCTGGTTCAGCTGCAGGACGCGGCGGGCGTCGTCGGCCAGGGTCTTGTTGCCCAGGTGGGTGTAGGAATCGGCCAGGACGGCGACGGCATCGTACTGGAACGCGCTCTGCGGATAGGTTTCCAGCAGGTAGTTGGCGCGGCCGGCGGCCGAGACCCAGGCGCCGCGGCGCATGTAGTACAGGGCGTTGTCGAGCTCATGCTGGGCGAACACGTCACGCAGCTCCAGCATGCGCTGGCGCGCATCGGCGGCGTAGCGGCTGTTCGGGTAACGGTCCACCACGATGTTGAAGTCCGAATACGCCTGGTGCGGCGTGGACAGATCGCGGCGGCTGGCATCCAGCGACCATACGCGGCGCAGGAAAACCGTACTGCGGTTGGAGTTGGCCAGGCCGCGCAGGTAGTACAGGTACGCGATGTTGCGATGGGTCGGGTAGGTACGGATGAAGCGGTCGATGCTGGACACCGCATCGTCGTGCTTGCCGGCCTTGTACTGCGCGTAGGCGGTTTCGATCATCGCCTGTTCGGTATACGGGCCGTACGGATACTGGGCCACGAGGCGGCGGAAGCTGGTTTCAGCCCCGCTCCAGTTGCCACCCTGCATCAGCTTGTGGCTCTTCTCGTACAACTGTTCGACCGGCGTCCCTTCATCGGGGCGATCGCCCTTCTTGGCGCCACGGTGGCAGCCGGTGGCGGCGATGACCAGCACCAGCAGCAGGGCGGTGAGGCGGACGGGCGCGGAGAGCATGGAGGAGCGTCGGATCATGAGGTCAAGGCGGGACGCGGCTGGAATACGAAGGGTCGATGATAGCCTAGTGTCCTGTCCAGCGACTGAAACCGGCCGCCGGGACCCCAAAATTTCAAAGAATGCCCCCTGCCATGTCTGAACAACCCTCTGAATCGGCCCGCCAGGCCATCGTCCCCGACACCGCTGCCGGCCGCCGTTTCGACGCCGTGGTGGCCGAACTGTTCCCCGAATACTCGCGTTCGCGCCTGACCGAGTGGATCAAGGCCGGGGAGGTCCTGCTGGACGGCGCCCAGGTGCGCCCGCGCGATCCGCTGCGCGGTGGCGAGGTGGTGACCCTCAACGTGGTGCTGGAAACCCAGACCGACGCCCAGCCGGAGGACATCCCGCTGGACGTGCTGTTCGAGGACGAGCACCTGCTGGTGATCAACAAGCCGGTCGGCCTGGTGGTGCACCCGGGCGCGGGCAACCACAGCGGCACCCTGGTCAACGCCCTGCTGTTCCGCGACCCGTCGGTGGCGGTGCTGCCGCGCGCGGGCATCGTGCACCGCCTGGACAAGGACACCAGTGGCGTGATGGTGGTGGCCAAGACCCTGGAAGCGCAGACCGCGCTGGTCGAGCAGCTGGCCGCACGCGACGTGCACCGCCAGTACCTGGCCATCGTGATGGGTGCGCTGGTGGCCGGCGGCACCGCCGATGCCCCGATCGACCGCCACCCGCGCGACCGCCTGAAGATGGCGGTGCGCGAGGACGGCAAGGAAGCGATCACCCACTACCGCCTGCGCGAGCGCTTCCGTGCGCACACCGCGCTGGAGTGCCGCCTGGAAACCGGCCGTACCCACCAGATCCGCGTGCACATGGCGCATGTGCGCCATCCGATCATCGGTGACCCGCTGTACGGCGGTGCGCTGAAGCTGCCCAAGGGGGCCAGCGATGAGCTGGTGGCCGCGCTGCGTGGCTTCAAGCGCCAGGCCCTGCACGCCGAGACCCTGGAGTTCACGCACCCGATAACCGGTGAGCTGGTGCGCAACACCGCGCCGGTGCCGGAGGACATGCTGCACCTGATGAAGGTGCTGCGCGAAGACAGCGAGGCCTTCGCCGCGCGCGAGCGGGACCGCTGGTGATGGCCGCCGCGCTGCCCGTGCTGCAGGCGGACTGGCCGGCGCCGCCGGGCGTCCATGCGTTGACCACGCGTCGGCACGGTGCGGGCATTTCGCCGGCGCCGTTCGCGCAGTTCAACCTGGGCAACCGGCACGCGGCCGACGGTGATACCCCAGCCAACGTAGAGCACAACCGCCAGCTGCTGCAGCAGGGGCTGGGACTGCCCTCGACACCGCACTGGCTGCGCCAGGTGCACAGCAGCACCGTGCTGCGCTTCACCGCGCCGCCGGTGCCCGGCGCAAGCGAGCCGGTGGCCGATGCCGCAGCGACCTCGGTGCCGGGCGTGGTGCTGGCGATCCTGACTGCCGACTGCCTGCCCGTGGTGTTTGCCGCCGCCGATGGCAGTGAGGTGGGCGCGGCCCACGCAGGCTGGCGTGGCTTGGCCGATGGCATGCTGGAGGCCACCGTGGCCGCCATGCAGACGCCGCCGGCGCAGCTGCGGGCTTGGCTGGGCCCGGCCGCCGGACCGGCCGACTACGAGATCGGCGAGGAGGTCTACCACGCCTTCGTCGGCCATGATCCGGCCGCCGAGGCGGCGTTCGTGGCCACCCGCGCAGGCCATTGGAAGGTGGACCTGTTCGCGCTGGCGCGGCAGCGGTTGCAGGCGGCGGGCATGGACCCGGCGCAGGTCCACGGCGGCACGGTGTCGACCATGGCCGATCCGGACCTGTATTCGCACCGGCGCGACCGTCGCACCGGGCGCATGGCGACGCTGGCCTGGATCGCGCCCTGACCTTGCCGCTGTTCGCGCGCGTGCTGGGGCCGGCCTTCGCCACCCTGGCCGCGCCGGTGCAGGCGCTGCATGCCGCGCCGTTGCCCTGCCGCTACGTGGGGCAGGCGCGCATCGTGAGGGGGCGGCACTGGCTGGTGCCGCTGCTGGCTGTGTTGGCGCGGCTGCCGAAGGACGGTGACGCGCTGCCCACCGAAGTGGCGTTCAGCGCACATGGGCAGGGCGAGCAGTGGGCGCGGCAGTTTGGCCGCTGGCCGATGGTGTCGCGGCTGTGGGCGCACGAGGGCTGCCTGCGCGAGCAGTTGGGCGCGGTGCGCTTCGAGTTTGATCTGCAGGCCCGCGAGGGTGGCATCGACTGGTCGGTGCGCCGGGTCTGGGCGTTCGGGCTGCTGCCGTTGCCGAGGCGCTGGTTTGGTGGCGTGCGTTGCCGCGAAGCCTGGCAGGGTGAGCGGTACACTTTCCTGGTCGATGTGACGCTGCCCTGGGCGGGAGCCCTGATCCGCTATGAAGGTTGGCTCGAACCGCAGTGAGGCCGCCGCCGAGGCGGGCAGCGCGGTGATCGTATTCGATGGCGTATGCGCGCTGTGCAACCGCTGGGTGCGCTTCCTGCTGCGTTTCGACCGCGCCGGGCGCTACCGCTTTGCGGCGATGCAGGGGCAGCAGGGCAGCGCGATGTTGCGCGCGCACGGGCTGGACCCGCAGGACCCGATGTCGTTCCTGCTGCTGGACGCACAGGGTGCCTGGACCGATACCGATGCGATCCTGCGCGTGCTGACGGGGCTGGGCAGCGCCTGGCGCCTGATCGGCGTGTTGCGGGCAGTGCCGCGTGGCTGGCGTGATGCCGCGTACCGCGCGCTGGCGCGCAACCGCTACCGCTGGTTCGGGCGGCACGACGCCTGTCATCTGCCCGCACCGGAGCAGGCAGCGCGATTCCTGGATTGAATGAACAAGGGGACGGAGGGGATCAAGGCGTTTGTGCACAACTGCCTTGATCCCCTCCGTCCCCTTTTTTCCTCAGCCTTCCAGCGCGTCCAGATAGCTGCGGCGCCAGTGATTGATGTCGTAGGTGCGCAGGTGATCCATCATCGCGTGCCAGCGTTCCTTGCGCCTGCTCAGTGACATCGTTGCTGCCGTGGCGATGGCGTCGGCCACGCCGTCCAGATCATGCGGGTTCACCAGCAATGCCTGCTTGAGTTCGTCGGCAGCGCCGGCCAGCAGCGACAACACCAGCACGCCGGGATCTTCCGGGTCCTGCGACGCCACGTATTCCTTGGCCACCAGGTTCATGCCATCGCGCAACGGCGTGACCAGGCCGACCGCCGCCGCCCGGTAGAAGCCGGTGAGGGTGGCATGGGTGAAGTTCTGGTTGACGTAGCGCAGCGGCGTCCAGTCAGGTTCGGCGTGGCCACCGTTGATGTGGCCGGCGATCTGTTCCAGCTGGCTGCGCAGCTGCCGGTACTCGGTGACATCGCCGCGCGAGACCGGGGCGATCTGCAGGTAGGTCAGCGAGCCGCGCTGGTCGGGGTGGCGCTCAAGATAGCGCTCGAAGCCAAGGAAGCGTTCGGGCAGGCCCTTGGAATAGTCCAGGCGATCCACGCCGATCGCCAGCTGGCGATCGCGCAGGCTGGCGCGCAGGTTCTTCACGGCGGCCTTGGTGGCCGCGGTGCCGGCCTGGCGTGCGATCAGCTCGGTGTCGATGCCGATCGGGAAGGCGGCGGCACGGAAGCGGCGCCCGCCCGGTGCTTCCAGCTCGCCGTTGTCGAGCACGCGGCCGCCGCCGAACAGGCGCAGGTAGGTCTGGAAGCGATCAGCGTCGCGCTGGGTCTGGAAGCCGACCAGGTCGTAGGCGTACAGCGCGGAGAACAGCCGCAGGTGGTCGGGCATCGCCTGCAGCAGGTCGGCAGACGGCATCGGGATATGCAGGAAGAAGCCTATGCGACAACCGATGCCGCGCTCGCGCAGCAGCGCACCGAGGGGGATCAGGTGGTAGTCGTGGATCCAGACGATGTCGTCCTCGCGCAGCAGTGGCGCGAGCTTGTCGGCGAACAGCGCGTTGACCTTGTGGTAGGTCTCGCGGGTGCCGCGGTCGTAGTCGACCAGATCCAGGCGGAAGTGCAGCAGCGGCCACAAGGTGCGGTTGGCGAAGCCGTTGTAGTAGCCATCGACCTCACGCTTGCTCAGGTCCATGGTGACGTAGTCGATGTCACCGTCTTTCTGCCGGTGCAGCGTGCCGCTGCCTTCCTTCACCGTCTTGCCACTCCAGCCGAACCACAGGCCACCGCGTTCCTTCAGGGCAGCCAGCAGGCCGACAGCCAGGCCGCCGGCGCGGTTCTCGCCGGGCACGGCCACACGGTTTGAAACCACGACCAGACGACTCACGATGCCTCCTGCCAGGACCGCGACAGGCGCATTGCGGCGGTGATCAGGCCGACGTGCGAATAGGTCTGCGGGAAATTGCCCCAGGCCTCGCCGCTGTCGAAGGCCAGATCCTCCGACAGCAGGCCCAGGTGATTGCGCTGCTTCAGCAGCAGCTCGAACATCTCACGTGCTTCATCCATGCGCCCGATCGCGGCCAGCGCGTCGATGTACCAGAATGTGCAGATGGTGAAGCTGGTTTCCGGTTCACCGAAGTCATCCGGCGCGACATAGCGGTACAGCGAATTGCCATGCTTGAGGTCGCGGCCGATGGCATCGACGGTGGCGATGAAGCGGGCGTCCAGCGCGTCGATGAAACCGATATCGGCCAGCAGCAGCAGCGAGGCATCCAGCCGATGGCCGCCGAAGGTATCGGTGAAGTGGCCCAGCTCCTCGTTCCAGGATTCGGCCATGATGCGCGCGTGGATGGTGTCGGCGCGCTCGCGCCAGTAATGCGCGCGGTCATCGCGCTTCAGGCGCACGGCGATCTTGCACAGGCGGTCGCAGGCAGCCCAGCACATCGCGCTGGTGTAGGTGTGCACTTCGGTGCGGCCGCGGAATTCCCACAGGCCGGCATCGGGTACGTCGTGCAGGGCGAAGGCCTGTTCGCCCAGGGGTTCCAGGCGGGCGAAGGTGTGTGCATCACCCGGGTCCTGCAGGCGCCGGTCGAAGAACAGCTGCGTGGAGGCCAGCACCACGCTGCCGTAGACATCGTGCTGGCGCTGCACCCAGGCCAGGTTGCCGCGCCTTACCGGGCCCATGCCGCGATAACCGGACAGGCTGGGCACTTCGTCTTCGTCCAGCTTGGCCTCGAAGCCGATGCCATACAGCGGCTGCAGCGTGCCGTCGGTGGTGGCCAGGTTGAAGATGTAGCCGAGGAACTGTTCCATCGTGCGCGTGGCGCCGAGACGGTTCAGCGCCCGCACCACGAAGGCCGCGTCGCGCAGCCAGCAGTAGCGGTAGTCCCAGTTGCGCACGCTGCCGGGTGCTTCCGGAATGGAAGTGGTCATCGCCGCGATGATCGCGCCGCTGTCCTCGTACTGGCACAGCTTCAACGTGATCGCGCTGCGGATGACCGCGTCCTGCCATTCCAGTGGAATGGACAGGTAGCGCACCCACTCGCGCCAGTAGTCGCGGGTGCGCTGGAAGGCTTCCTGCACGTAGCCGCTGATCGAGCGGTTGAGTGACTCATCCACGCCCAGGATCAGGTGGATGGGATGGCTGAGCACGAACGGCAGACCGTCGCGCACGAAGCGCACCGGCACATCGGTGGTCAGCCGCAGCACGTGCTCCGGCAGGATCCAGCGCACATGGTTGCTGCCCCAGGTGGATTCGGGCACGTGTGCGCCCCAGTCCGCCAGGGGTCGCGCACGCACGGTGATGCGCGGGCTGCCAGCCAGCGGACGCACCTGGCGGATCAGGCTGACCGGACGGTAGAAGCGATCGTTCTGCCGCCAGCGCGGGGCGAAATCGAGGATTTCCAATGCGCCGCCCTGCGTGTCACGCAGCACGGTGCGCAGGATCGCAGTGTTGGTGAGGTATTCCTGCTCGCTGCTCGCGAAGTCCTCCAGCTCGATGGCGAAGTCGCCGCCGGTCTGCCGGTTGGGGCCGAGCAGGGCGCAGAAGGTGGGGTCGCCGTCGAAGGTGGGCAGGCAGCTCCAGACAACGCGGGCATGTTTGTCGACCAGGGCGCCGAAGCTGCCGTTGCCGACCACGCCCAGATCAAGATCGGGTTGGGTCATCACGCGGTACATCTCGGTTGCGGCCGTGGGGGTTGGCCGGGTCAATAGGCATTCTCACGCAGCCAGGCGTGCACGCTGCGTATGTCGGGCAGCGCGAACACGGCCGCACTGGGTTCACGTTCACCCACCAGCACGCTCCAGCCATGCTGGCCGTTGGCGGCATCGAAGCCGAATTCGTCGGTGAGGTCATCACCGAGGAACACCGGCAGGCGGCCGCGGAAGGGCAGGTACTGCATCATCCGGCGCACGGCACGGCCCTTGTCGGTGCCGACAGGCACGAACTCGACCACATGGTCGCCAGGCTGCAGGCGGTAGCTGGTGCGGCCACGCACGTGGCGGTCAGCGAACGCGCGGACATCGCTGGCGGCGTGCGGCGCACCGCGCCAGTGCAAGGCCAGGCCGACGCCCTTGTCTTCCACCAGCACGCCAGGATGCCCATGGGCGAAGCGCATCGCCTGCTGGTGCAGCGCGTGCAGCCATTCGGCGGTGTCGTCGTCGTGTTCGTCGCGCAGCACACGACCGTCTTCGCCACGCAGCTCATGGCCGTGCAGGCCGGCGGCGGGTAGTTGCAGGGGGGCGAACAGTTGATCCAGCTGTTCAAGCGGGCGACCACTGACCAGTGCCACGGCACCTTCCAGGCGGTCGCTGATGCGGCCGATGGCTTCACGCACATCCGGCAGCAGCTGCACGGCATCCGGGCGTGCAGCGAATTCGATCAGGGTGCCATCGACATCGAGGAACAACGCACAGGCGTCGTCCAGCAATGGCGGTGGCGGACGCAGGGGGAGCGGTTCAGCCATGACGTCCAGCTTGCCAGCGTGGGCGTGTACGCGGGGTCGAGGGCAGGCTACGGCGCTGCTTCGGTGGGTGCCGACCGTTGGTCGGCACGGCAGCAGTGCGGACCAACGGTCCGCACCCACCCAAAGCAGATCCGCACCCCGATCACGAAGTTGCCGGCCAGCGGCCGGCACTACCATTTCAGGCGTGCGGACCAACGGTCCGCACCCGCCCAATGCGATCAGAACGTATAGCGGACGCGACCGTAGTAGTACGCGCCGTTGCTGCCGATCGGCGACAGCACGTCATACGGCAGGTTGCCGAAGTAGTGGATATCGCTGTTGGATCGATCCGGGTAGTTGTCGGTCAGGTTCTGGCCGCCGATGGCCACGCTCCAGCGCGGAGTGATGCGGTATTCGACCTCCGCATCCAGCTGCCACTCGGCCTGGTAGGTCTGGCGCGGGATGTAGCCGTCACCGAAGTTGAACACGCGGGTGGCGCTGCCGTAGCGGTTCACACGGGTGCTCAGCGACCAGTGGTCGTTGCTCCACGCGGCAGAGAAGCTGCCGCGGGTACGCGGCGTGGCATCGGTAAGCGTGTTGGTTTCTTCGATGCCGAACAGCACGTAGTCCGGATTCAGTGCACGCAGCTGTGCCGGCGTGGCCAGCACGTTCTTCAGCGTGGTCTTGGTGTACGCATAGGTGCCGGTCAGCAGCAGCTGGCCATCGCCCAGCGACTGGCGCCAGTTGCTCACCAGCTCGGCGCCGCGGGTGCGGGTATTGGCGGCGTTGACGAAGAAGCTGGCGCTCTGCAGGCCGCTGACGCCGTAGTTGGCGGCCACGTAGTCGGTCAGTGCATCGCCGGTGATGCTCTCCGACAGCGCGATGCGATCGTCGATGTCGATCTGGAAGAAGTCCAGTGACAGGTCGAAGTGCTCGCCAATTCGGCTGGTGAAACCCAGCGAGGTATTGATCGACTTCTCCGGCTTCAGGTTCTGCGCACCGAGGCCACGCGCGATCGGGTTGTTGACCGACAACAGGCGGCCCTGCACCAGCTGGCCGCCAGCGTTGTAGCCGGTGGAGGTGGATTCGTAGCCGATCTGTGCCAGCGACGGCGCACGGAAGTTGTTGGAGATGGCACCGCGCAGCGCGAACGCCGGGGTGAATTCATAGCGCAGGCCGAGTTTGCCGGTCAGTTCACCGCCGAAGTCGTCGTTGTGCTCGTAGCGCGCGGCCAGATCGGTGGAGAACTTCTCGCCGAACTGACTGGACAGGCTGGCGTAGGCGCTGGCGACGTCGCGCGACAGGGTGGCCGCGTCCTGCGGGGTCAAGCCGCCACCGGCCTGCGAACCGGTCGGGCGGTCGGTGTACGGGCCGGCCGCATAGCTGGCCGGGTCGCCGGGACGGGTCTGGTAGCGCTCATGGCGCGCTTCCACGCCCAGGCCCAGGGTGTGGCTGATGCTGTCGTTCTGGGTGAACACGCGGCTCAGGTCGAAGTTGCCCACGGTCTGTGCGTATTCGTAATCGGCGGTCTTGAAGCGGGTCGGGCTGGTCGGGCCCAGCGAGGCGTTGAGCGAATCACGCAGGCGGTAGGTGAAGTCGTTCTGGCCGTAGTCCAGGCTGCCGTCGTAGCTCCATTCGCCCCACTGCCCGCGTACACCGGCCACGGCCTGCACGTCGCGGTTCTCGCCCTCGGAGATCGGCCGGTACCCATTCGGATAGACCTGCTTCCAGTTGGCATCGCCATCGGGGTAGCGGAAGTAGTTTGCGCCTTCGGTATCGCGCTGGTTGAAGGTGCCGAATGCATAGAATGTCGAGGTCTGGCCCACCGGGATCTCGGTGTTCAGCCACAGGTTGATGTCCTTGCTCTTGCCATCGCCCAGCACATAGTTGCGCTTGCCCTGCAGCGCCAGGTTGCCCGGGGTCTGGTCCCACGGCGGAATCTGGTCGAAGCCGGCACGGTTGGTGCCGTTGCGATGCTTGTATTCCAGGCCGACGCGCAGGAAGCCGCCGTCCTCGCCCAGCGAGGTGCCGACCTTGGCGCTGATGTTGCCGGTCTGGCCGTCGGTGAGGGTACGCCCGATCGGCTTGAGGTCGGTGTGGTTGGCACCGTAGCTGGCCTCGATCTCGCCACCGTCGCCGCCGTTGTCGAGTATCACGTTGATCACACCGGCCACCGCATCCGAGCCATACAGCGCACCAGCGCCATCACGCAGTACTTCGATGCGCTTGATCGCGCTGACCGGGATCGAATTGAAATCAACCGGGGTGGTGCCCTTGCCGATCTTGCTGTCGGTGTTGACCAGCGCGGTGTGGTGGCGGCGCTTGCCATTGACCAGCACCAGCACCTGGTCCGGCGACAGGCCGCGCAACTGTGCGGCGCGCACATGGTCGGCGCC
The DNA here is from genome assembly GCF_030913325.1 of Stenotrophomonas sp. a6. NCBI lineage: Bacteria > Pseudomonadati > Pseudomonadota > Gammaproteobacteria > Lysobacterales > Lysobacteraceae > Stenotrophomonas > Stenotrophomonas sp. a6. Next base: position 3,470,306 of record NZ_CP133161.1, on the reverse strand, counting down.
ACCGGAGTTGGACTGGCGCGGGAAGTTGAACGACGGCAACAGCGCCTGCAGCGCGCTGCCCAGCTCGCCGTTGACCACGCCGGCCTTGCGGATGTCCTCGGCGGTGAGCACATCCACCGGCGAGGTGGATTCGAGCACGGTGCGGTCGGCGGCACGGGTGCCGGTGACGATCACCGTGTCCAGGTTGGTGGCGTCCTGGGCCAGGGCCGGGACGGCGGCGGAGGAAAGCGCGAGGGCGATAGCGAGGCCGAGCGGCGACGCGGGCAGGCGGACGGACATGGGGGCTCCAGCAACAACGACGACGGGGAAGGGGGGAGATGGTTTCACTTACATCCATCCGGATGAAGCGATATATTATCTTCGCGTGATGACCGGTGCCGATGCAAGCCCCTGCCGGTCCGGCATGAGTTGATGCCCTGCTGGCATCAGCACGCCGGGCCGGTGGCGCTGTACGCTGCCGGCTCGCCTTGTCCCCCTTCCCCGGAGCTGTACCGATGAAACACCTTGGCCTCGTCTTCGCCGTGCTGCTGGCCACCAGTGGCTGCGCCAGCCTGTCCTCGCAGGCGCCCAGCGCCTATGCCACGGCCACCACCGCCGAACTGAAGGGCGATGCTGCACGCCCGTCCGCCGGCCACGGCTGGGTGCGCAGCGAGCTGTATTTCGGCGTGGGCGAGGAGCAGGGCGCCGGCAACCGCCCGCAGGCCGATACCATCAGCGAGGCGCAGTGGCGCACCTTCCTGGACAAGGAAGTCACTCCGCGCTTCCCGGATGGCCTGACCGTGTTCGATGCCTATGGCCAATGGCTGTTCCGCGGTGATGCCGCGCCCAACCGCCTGCGCACCAAGGTGCTGGTGGTGCTGCACGAGGACACCCCGCAGCGCCGCGCCGACATCGAAGCGATCCGCCTGGCGTGGAAGCAGCAGACCAAGCATCAATCGGTGCTGTGGTCGCGGCAGCCGGTCGAGGTATCGTTCTGAGTTGAAGGTGCCGCCGCGGTGTCGCAGGGAGCAATGATGAATTACAGGGAATGCGTGCTGGGCCTGGTGCTGGCGGGCGTGCTGGCACCGTCGGCGCAGGCAAGTGGCGACGACGGCGAAACGCTGCGTTTCCAGGTGGCCGCGCATGTGCAGGCGCATGCCGATCCGCAGCAGGACGGCAGCATCGCCGTGCAGCTGTCACCGTCGGGCAAGCGCCAGACGCTTGAGGGCGCGGCGGATGCCGATGGCAGTTCGCGATGGTCGCTCGAAGATGTCGATTTCGACGGCTACCCGGAACTGGTCGCACGCGCCTCGGTGGGCATGGTCAACGAAGCGGTGACGGTGTACCGGTTCGATCCGGCCAGTGCGGGGTTCCGCGCGCTGCAGGCCGACACCCACGGCAAGGACAGTTGCGGTGACCTGATGGGGTTGAGCGTGGATGCTGCCACTCGAACCCTGACCAGCAGCTGCCGCAGTGGCCCGATGTGGTACACCGACCAGTACCGGTTTGCAGGCGCGACGCTCCATCTGTACCGCTCTGAGAGCGTGCTGATGCTGGGCGATACCTTGAACGCCGCGCTGCAGTGGGAACAGACCGACGAGCAGGGCCCGTTGGCGGTCTGGCGCACGTATGATCCGGCCGGCCGTGTGCTGGAAAGCGCGATTGCCGATGGCCTGGGCGCACCGCCGGACGGGCCGTTGCAGGGGCAGCAGGCGACCGTGGTACCCGCGCGCCTGTTCCTGTTCGACCGACCCGGCGCGTCCAGCACCAAACGCTACCTGGTGCAGGGTGATCGCGTGGAACTGCTGGATGAACAGGACGGCTGGGTGAAGCTGCGCTACCGCAACCCGAAGCAGGGCGCGGTGGAAGGCTGGATCAACGTCAACGATTGAAGAAAAAGGGGACGGAGGGAATTAAGTCGTTTGCGGCACATACGACTTGATTCCCTCCGTCCCTTTTTTGCGGAGGCATCACTTCATCGGGTCTAGCCTCGGATGTTCCCCCGTTCGAGGATGTATCCGATGAGCAAGCGTGTGGCCGAAATCGTGGTGGACGCCCTGCAGCAGGCCGGTGTCCGCCGTTGCTACGGCATCGTGGGCGATACGCTCAACCATGTGACCGATGCGATGCATGGCAGCGAGATCGCATGGGTGCATGTGCGGCATGAGGAAGTAGCAGCCTTTGCCGCAGGCGCCGATTCGCTGGTGAGCGGCGAACTGACCGCCTGCGCCGGCTCCTGCGGCCCCGGCAGCCTGCATTTCATCAATGGCGTGTTCGAGAGCAACCGCAACCGCGCGCCGATGGTGCTGATCGCCAGCCAGGTGGTGACCAGCGAGCTGGGCATGGAATTCCCACAGGAAGTGGACTTCAAGGCGGTGTACGCCAGTTGTTCGGTGTTCTGCGAGCAGGTGCACAGCGCCGAGCAGGCGCGTCGCGTGGTCACCCTGGCCTGCCAGGCCGCGATCAGCCGCCGTGGCGTGGCGGTGGTGATCCTGCCCGCCGATATCAGCCAGGCCGAAGTGAAGCACGATGTGCCGTTCTCGGTGCATTACACCCAGCCGGTGCTGCGCCCGTCGGATGCTGAGCTGCAGCGCATCGCCGAGTTGCTGGGGCAGGGCAAGCGCATCGGCATCTACGCCGGCGCCGGTTGCCAGGGTGCGCACGCACAGCTGCTGGAACTGGCCCGGCGCCTGCAGGCACCGATCGCGCACACCTCGCGCGCCAAGGATTTCGTTGAGCCGGACAACCCGTACAACATGGGCATGACCGGCATCTTCGGCATCGAATCCGGCTTCCACACGCTGATGGAGTGCGACACGCTGCTGCTGCTCGGCGCCGACTTCGCCTGGGGCCAGTTCTACCCGGACAAGGCCACGATCATCCAGGTCGACCGCGATGGCAGCCATCTCGGCCGCCGCCACCCGGTGAACCTGGGCGTGGTCGGTGACATCGCACCGACGCTGGATGCCTTGCTGCCGATGTTGCCGCCGCGCGAGGACAGCAGTTTCCTGGACGAATGTATCGAACGTCGCGACAAGGCGCTGAAGAAGCGCGAGCAGGAAGAACAGCCGGGCGAGGGCGAGCTGATCCACCCGCAGCATCTGACCGCGCTGCTGTCGAAGTACGCCAGCGACGATGCGCTGTTCACCGCTGACGGCGGCTCGCCGATGGTCTGGGTGCTGCGGCATATCCGCGTCAACGGTCGCCGCCGCACGCTGACCAGCCTGCTGCACGGCACGATGGCCAACGCAATGCCGCAGGCACTGGGCCTGCAGAAGGCGTTCCCCGGCCGGCAGGTGATTTCGCTGTCCGGCGATGGCGGCCTGGCGATGCTGCTGGGCGACCTGCTGACGGCCGTGCAGGAGAACCTGCCGATCAAGGTGGTGGTGTTCAACAATGGCTCGCTGAACTTCGTCGAGCTGGAGCAGAAGGTGGAAGGCCTGCTGGACAACTACACCGACCTGAAGAACCCGGATTTTGGCCGCCTTGCCGAAGTGATCGGCTTCCACGGCCGCACGGTGACGCGCAGCGAGGATCTGGAAGAAGCGGTGCAGGATTTCCTGTCGCAGCGTGGCCCGGCGCTGCTGGACGTGCATACCAGCCGCGCCGAGCTGGTGATGCCGCCGCAGATCGAGGCCAAGCAGGTGGCCGGTACAGCGCTGTATGCAGCCAAGGCGGTATTGAACGGCCGCTTCGACGACGTAAAGCATCTGCTGGTGGACAACTTCCTGAAGAAGTAACGGGGTGGGTTTGATGCAGGGCTGCGCCCTGCACCCGCTACGAGCCGGAGCCAGAGCAGAAGCGGGTTTCCTGAGGGATGGCGGGGTGGGTCCGGTTGCGGGGGACGCCGTAAACCCGTCCCTGGGGGCTTGGCCGCGGCATCCATGCCGCGGACACCCCCGCAACCGGACCCACCCCACCTTCGACAGTTTCCTGCGATCTGTCGGTAGATCCACGCCCTGCGTGGATAGCGTGGAAATGATCGAATTGTTCGTGTAGAGCCGAGCCATGCTCGGCTCAGAGCGAAGCGACCCGCTTTTGCTTTTGATCCTTTGATTCCTTTCCGTGGCTCGCACGCGCAAGGAATTATCAGGGGCCGGTCGGGATGGGCTGCGCAGGACCGTTGGCGCCATGGATGGCGCCATCGAGCCCCCAGGGATGGGTTTACGGCGTGTCCTGCGCAGCCCATCCCGACCGGCCCACTCCGATAAAGCTGCTTTTGACGACCCCCCCAGCCACGAGGGGCTCCGCCGTTGGCTGGAACCCATCATTCCACGACGGAATTGGCGCGCTGGCCCCGCTGGGCCTACCATCGGCGGTCCCCACCCCCACCGCCCCTTCCATGTCCGCTCCCGCTTCCGCCGCACCGCGTCGCTGGTTCGTCGCCGGTGACTTCAACGGCTTCTTCGGCCTGGTCGTCGACAACCTCTCCATCCTCGGCTTCATCGCCATGGCCCTGGTCGGGATCTTCCAGTTTCCCGCCGACGTGGTGTTCGGCCGCATGTTCCCCGGCACCGCCTTCGGCGTGCTGGTCGGCAACCTGCTGTACACCCTGATGGCGCGCCGGCTGGCCGCGCGTACCGGCCGCGACGACGTCACCGCCATGCCGCTCGGTCTGGATGCACCGACCAGCATCGGCATGGCGCTGCTGGTGCTCGGCCCGGCCTTCATCGCCTTCAAGCAGCAGGGCATGGACCCGCACGCTGCGGGCATCGCCACCTGGCAGCTGGGCATGGCCGCGCTGGTCATCATGGGCGTGCTCAAGTTCGTGCTGTCGTTCTTCGGCGAAGCGGTCACCCGCGCGCTGCCGCGAGCCGCGCTGCTGGGTTCCATCGCCGGCATCGCGCTGGTGCTGATGGGCCTGCTGCCGCTGCTGGAAACGCTGCGCTCGCCGCTGGTCGGCTTCACCACGCTCGGTTTGCTGCTGTACGTGCTGATTGCCAAGGGCAAGCTGCCGGTGCGTGGCCCGGGCGTGCTGCTGGCCTTCGTGTTCGGCACCGTGCTGTATTACGGACTCGGCCTGGCCGGGCTGGGCGCACCCGGCTTCCATGTACCTGAGTGGGTGCCGCCGCAGGTGGTGCTGCCGCTGCCGACACTGGGCTTCCTCGACGGCCTGCCCACCGCGATGACCTACCTGCCGCTGCTGCTGCCGTTCGGCCTGCTGATGGTGGTCGGTGGCATCAACGTCTCTGAAAGCGCGCGCGCGGCCGGCGACGACTACCGCACCCGCGACATCCTGCTGGTGGAAGCGGTGGCCACGCTGGTGGCCGGCGTCTGTGGCGGCGTGGCGCAGACCACGCCGTACATCGGCCAGCCGGCCTACAAGCACATGGGTGCGCGCAGCGGCTACACGCTGCTGACCGGCCTGTTCGTCGGCATCGGCGGCATGCTCGGCATCATCTCCGGGCTGGTGCAGTGGCTGCCGCTGGCGGTGCTGGCACCGATCATCGTGTACGTGGCCATCGATATCACTACCCAGGCCTTCCAGGCCACGCCGCGTCACCACACCGGTGCGATGGTGTTCGGTTTCCTGCCGTCGGTGGCGTACCTGCTGGCGATCAAGGCACCCGGCTGGATCGCGCCGGACCAGCTGCCGCAGCTGCTGAGCAAGCTCGACGGCCATGGCCTGCCCGAGCTGGCGGTGATCTTCACCCTCGGCAACGGCTTCATCATCACCTCGATGCTGTGGATTTCGGCGGTGGCGGCGATGGTCGATGGCCGCCTGCGCCGTGCCTGCGGCTTCCTGCTGGTGGCTGCGGTGCTGACCCTGTTCGGCCTGATCCACTCGGTGGATCCGCGTGGTGGCATCTACCTGCCGTGGGAGCTGGACGGCCTGGCGCGCATCATCAGCTGGCAGTTCGCTGGTGCCTACGTGGCACTGGCGTTGCTGCTGGGGTTGCTTTCGCTGCAGAAGCAGCCGGTGCAGCCGCTGGGTGAAAACAACTGACCCAACGGTAGTGCCGGCCGCTGGCCGGCATCCTCATGGGCTTCGGTCGGATCGTGCAGCTGCCGGCCAGCGGCCGGCACTACCGTTCGGCGTCCAGTTCCGGGTAGTGGCGGAAGATGCCGTTGGTGTTGAACGGCAACCGCCGCTCCGAGGCCAGATAGGCGGCGATGTTCGGCCGCTTTGCCACCCGCTCCTGCAGCGCACGCAGCAGGGGCAGGGTCGGCGTCAGTGCCTGCATGCGGCGCGGGAACATGTAGTCCAGTCCGCTCAGCAGCTGGAACAGCGACAGATCCACATAGGAATGCTCGCGCAGTGCGTGGCGGCCACCATTGGCGGCCAGCACCTGCTCGAAGTAGCCGAGGAACTTCGGCAGCCGTTCGCTGCGCAGTGAGGCGGCCCGTGCCTTGGCTTCGGTCTTTTGCTCTTCGTAGTACTTCGATGCGGCAATTGGATGGTGGGTGTCGTGCACCTCGGCTACCAGGTCGGCGATGGTCAGCTGCAACTGCAGTGCCTGCACCCGCCGCGAGGCCGCCTGCGGCACCAGGTCCAGCGTCGGGCCGAGGAAATCCAGGATCGCGGCGACCTGTGCAATGACCTGGCGGCCCGCCTTCAGGAATGGCGGCGCGAAGGGCTGCGCACCTTCACTGCCGCCATCGAGAAACGGCTGCATCACCGCATCGCCGTGCACCCGCGCCATGTCGATGTAGTCGGCACCGGCGTCCTCCAGCGCAAGCCGCACGAACTCGCCACGGCCCTGGATGCCGGTCCAGTAATACAGCGCGTACTGCATGGCAGTGCCTCCACAGAACAAGGCTCACAGCCTCGCGCGCTGCATGCAAAGCAAGTGTGAGCACGGCCTTGCTGCAGGCCTCAACCCGAACGGCAGCGGAACAGGCGGGGAACCGGCTGCAATCGGTGGGGTCACACCTTCACCATGCGTATGGAACGAGGTGCTGCATCATGCAGAGTGGAAAGGCGGTATGGCCCTGGGTGTTGGGCGTGGTGGTGATCGGTGGTGCCGGTGGTTGGCTGTTCCGCGATCAGCTGAAGCGCCTGGCAGACGGTGTTTCGGTGCCGGTGCAATCAACCCCCGCCAGTACCGGCGCGCCCCCACAACCGCAGGCGGCCGCGCAGCCCGCGCCGGCACCACCGCCGATCAGGCATCCGCTGGATACCGAGGCCGCGGCCGACCCGGCGCTGCCAACGCTGGCCGATAGCGATGCGGCGGCCTGGGGCGCATTGAGCCAGCTGTTCCAGGGCGAGGGGCCACTGACCCTGCTGCTGCGCGACCACCTGATCCAGCGCCTGGTTACCCAGGTCGACAACCTGGACAAGCCCAGCGTGCCGCCGACCGCGCTGGCCGCGCGGCCGCTGCCGGGCAGCCTGCAGGTCGAACCCGCCGAGGGCGGCGAACGCATCGCCGCCAGCAACGCGGCGCGCTACGCGCCCTACGTGCAGGCCTTCACCGCGCTCGACCCGGCGGCAACGGCCACCGCCTACAAGCGCTTCTATCCGCTGATCCAGCAGGCCTACGTCGACCTGGGCCGGCCCGAGGGTTACTTCAACGACCGTCTGGTAGCAGTCATCGACCACCTGCTGGAGACCCCGGAACTGGCGCAGCCCCCGGCGGTGCAGCGCGATGCGCGCGGCCGCTACCGCTTTGTCGATCCCACCCTGCAGTTGCGCTCGGTCGGTCAGAAGGCGCTGCTGCGCATGGACGCAGCCCAGGTGAATGCGGTCAAGCAGCAGCTGCGGGCGATCCGCACCGCGATCACCCGCTGAGCCGGTCCGCCGCCCCGGACTGATCGGGATCAACGCGCCGACCACACCGGTTCCGGCATGCTGGCCGAAGCCTGACTGGCCTCGGGGTGCAGTCGCAGCCACCCTTGAAACCGGGTGGGGCAACCGCATCTTTCCAGCATCGCCGGCGCGGGCCGGCCCTGATGACCGATGAGGATTCGCAATGCGGATGGACAAGCTCACCTCGCGTTTCCAGCAGGCGCTGGCAGACGCACAGTCGCTGGCCGTGGGCCGCGACAACAGCATCATCGAACCGGTTCACCTGTTCAGCGCGCTGCTGGACCAGCAGGGCGGCAGCACGCGTCCGCTTCTGGCCCAGGCCGGGGTGAACGTGCCGGTGCTGCGCGAGCGCCTGACCGAGGCGCTGGATGCGCTGCCGAAGGTGTCCGGCCAGGCTGGCAACGTCTCGATGGGCAACGACCTGGGGCGCCTGCTGAACCAGACCGACAAGCTGGCCCAGCAGCACGGGGATGCCTTCATTGCCAGCGAGTGGTTCGTGCTGGCGGCGCTGGACGACGGCGGCACGCTGGGCATGGCGCTGCGCGCCGCCGGTGCCGACAAGACCCGCCTGCAGGCGGCCATCGACAAGCTGCGCGGCGGCGAGAACGTGCAGTCGGAGAATGCCGAGGAACAGCGCCAGGCGCTGGAGAAATACACCATCGACCTGACCGCGCGTGCCGAGAGCGGCAAGCTCGACCCGGTGATCGGCCGTGACGAGGAAATCCGCCGCACCATCCAGGTGCTGCAGCGCCGGACCAAGAACAACCCGGTGCTGATCGGCGAACCCGGCGTGGGCAAGACCGCGATCGTCGAAGGGCTGGCCCAGCGCATCATCAACGACGAAGTGCCCGAAGGCCTGCGCGGCAAGCGCGTGCTGTCGCTGGACATGGGCGCGCTGATTGCCGGGGCCAAGTTCCGCGGCGAATTCGAGGAGCGCCTGAAGGGCGTGCTCAACGACCTGGCCAAGAACGAGGGCCAGATCATCCTGTTCATCGACGAACTGCACACCATGGTCGGCGCCGGCAAGGCCGATGGCGCGATGGATGCCGGCAACATGCTGAAGCCAGCGCTGGCACGCGGCGAGCTGCACTGCATCGGCGCCACCACGCTGGACGAATACCGCAAGTACATCGAGAAGGATGCTGCGCTGGAGCGTCGCTTCCAGAAGGTGTTCGTGGGCGAGCCGTCGGTGGAGGACACCATCGCGATCCTGCGCGGCCTGAAGGAAAAGTACGCGGTGCACCACGGCGTGGAGATCACCGATCCGGCCATCGTCGCGGCTGCGACGTTGTCCAACCGCTACATCACCGACCGCCAGCTGCCGGACAAGGCCATCGACCTGATGGACGAAGCCGCCTCGCGACTGCGCATGGAGATCGACTCCAAGCCGGAAGAGCTGGACCGCCTTGAGCGCCGGGTGATCCAGCTGAAGATCCAGCGCGAGATGCTGAAGAAGGAGAAGGACGAAGCCTCGCGGCAGCGCCTGGCCGACCTGGAAAACGACATCGACGGGCTGGAGCGCGAGTTCTCCGACCTCAATGAAATCTGGAAGTCGGAGAAGGCCGCGCTGCAGGGCGCGACCAAGATCAAGGAACAGGTCGAGCAGGCCAAGCTGGAGCTGGAGGCCGCGCAGCGCCGCCAGGATTTCGCCAAGATGAGCGAGATCCAGTACGGGCTGCTGCCGCAGCTGGAAAAGCAGCTGGCCGCGGCCCAGGAGGCCGAGCACAAGGACTTCAAGCTGGTGCAGGACCGCGTGACCGATGAGGAGATCGCCGAGGTCGTATCGCGCTGGACCGGCATCCCGGTCAACAAGATGCTCGAAGGCGAGCGCGACAAGCTGTTGCGCATGGAAGAGGTGCTGCACAACCGCGTGGTCGGCCAGGAAGAAGCGATCAAGGTCGTCTCCGATGCCGTGCGCCGTTCGCGTGCGGGCCTGTCCGATCCGAATCGCCCGGCCGGCTCGTTCCTGTTCCTCGGCCCGACCGGCGTCGGCAAGACCGAGCTGTGCAAGTCGCTGGCCGAGTTCCTGTTCGACAGTGCCGACGCGATGATCCGCATCGACATGAGCGAATTCATGGAGAAGCACAGCGTGGCCCGCCTGATCGGCGCGCCTCCGGGCTACGTCGGCTACGAGGAAGGTGGCTACCTGACCGAGGCCGTGCGTCGCCGTCCGTACTCGCTGATCCTGCTGGACGAAGTGGAGAAGGCGCATCCGGATGTGTTCAACATCCTGCTGCAGGTGCTGGACGATGGCCGCCTGACCGATGGACAGGGCCGTACCGTGGATTTCCGCAACACCGTCATCGTGATGACCTCGAACCTGGGCTCGCACCAGATCCAGGACATGAGCGCCGACGACAGTCCGGAGGCCTACACGCAGATGAAGGCGGCGGTGATGGGCGTGGTACAGGCGCACTTCCGTCCGGAGTTCATCAACCGCCTGGACGACATCGTAGTGTTCCACCCGCTGGACAAGCAGCAGATCAAGCAGATCGCGCGCATCCAGATGCGTGGGCTTGAAAAGCGGCTGGCCGAGCGCGGGTTGAAGCTGGCGGTCTCCGATGCGGCGTTCGACCTGCTCGGCAACGTCGGCTTCGATCCGGTCTATGGCGCACGCCCGTTGAAGCGTGCAATCCAGTCGCAGCTGGAGAATCCGCTGGCACAGCAGATCCTGTCGGGTGCTTTCGTCAACGGCGATACCATCGAAGTCGGAAACGACGGCGGCCGCCTGGTATTCGCCAAAGCGTGATTCACACGGGGCGCCGCCTGGCCGCAGCGCCCCGTTTCCTGCGAAGTATGCCGGGCCATGCCCGGCGCTCACTCAGAAGCGGTGCGTATAGCCGCTCATCAAGCCGAACTGGTTCGCCTTCTGCACGATCGGGCTGTCGGCGGCATCACCGAGCAGGCGCGTGCCTTCGGCCGAGATGTACCAGTTGCCGTTGCGGCCCACGCGGTGGCTCCACTTCAGGCCGACACCGGCACTGACCAGGCCGGCTTTTGGCTTGTGCTCGGCAAAGCCGGTACGCGCCGCCTGTTCCGGGCTGACGCCGTACCAGGTCTGCATGTAGCCGCGGTTGCCGTAGTCGGTGGACACGCTGCCGCTGACCACGCCGCCGGCCAGGTCGAACAGCGGCATGCTCAGGTTCAGATGGATCTGCTGGGTGGCCAGGCCGTTCTCTGCCTTGTCCTCGTCCTTGCGGGTGAACTGCCAGGAGCCGCTCAGCACGGCTTCGCCCAGCGTATAACCAGCCGAGACGCCGACCAGGGGACGGGCATCGATATCACCCATGCCGCGCAGGAAGTCGGAACCGCCGAGCAGCGAGTCCTTTTCCTTGCGGATGCCGCTGGCGCCGACATACGCGCGCACGCGGGTGTGCTCGCCGATGGAGGTGCCCCAGCCAATGCCACTGGTGCCCAGAAACCATCCACCCGGCGAGGTGACATCAAAGGACAACGACGGCGTCGCACGATACTCCTCGCTGCCGCTGTAGCGCGGCGCCACGCCACCGCCGGCAGCGACCTCGAAGGTCCAGTGGTCATCCTTGGCGTGGGCGATCGGTGCGGCGAACAGCGGCAACAGGGCCAGGCAGAGCAGGGCTGGGGAACGGCGAAGCTGGGACATGGAAACTCTCGACAATGGGAGGAAGGCAGCACGCGCATCCGGCGAGTGCTGCAGGGTCGCTAGCGTGGCGATACGCCGGCGACCGATCCGTCCGCAGTTGTGCGGGAGTTGTAATCAACTGTAATCGCGCCCAGGGGCGTTCAGCTGGCAGCCAGCGGCCAGTGCATTTCCATGCGCGCGCCGCCCAACGTGGCGCGGCTGATGCGAAGTTCGCCGCCGTGGCGGACGGCAATGCGGCTGACGATGGCCAGGCCCAGGCCGAAGCCCCCGGTATCGCGGCTGCGGCTGTCATCCAGGCGGGTGAACGGGCGCATCACCTTCTCGCGATCGGCTTCGGCAATGCCGGGACCGTCGTCATCCACACGCAGGCAGGCGCGGCCGCTGACACCGACCAGCGAGACTTCCACCTGCGAACGCGCATGGCGCAGCGCATTGCCCACCAGATTGCTGAGTGCCAGCTGCAGCAGGCGTGGTTCGGCATCCACCCGCGGCAACGCACTGGGCTGCACGCGCAGTACCACCCCGGCACGTTCGGCATCACGGCGCGCATCGGCCAGGCAGGCCTGCAGCCAGTCGTTGGCTTCGATACGCTGCATCGGCTCGCCCTCGCTGGGATGCTCCAGCCGTTCGTAAGCCAGCAGTTCGCTGACCAGCCGGTTGAGTTCGGCCAGATCGCCGTGCAGGCCCCGCGCCAGCCGTTCGCGGCGTTCGCGGTCATCGCTGTCCTGCATCAGGTCCAGGCCGAAGGCCACGCGCGCGATCGGCGTGCGCAGCTCGTGCGAGATCGCATGGGTCAGGTCGCGCTGGCGCTGCACCAGTTCGGCCACGCGTGCCGCCATGCGGTTGGAGTGGTCGACGATGACCCGGATCTGCGAGCGTGGCGAGACCTGCGCACGTGCCTGCAGATCGCCAGCGCCGATGCGGTCGGCATGCCGGCGCAGCGCTTCCAGGTCGCGCCAGAGCAGGCGCACCCACGCGTACAGGCTGGCGCCCACCAGCAGCAGGATGCTGAGGTAGGCGGCGATGGTCATGTACGTCGTCATCTGCACCGCGCCAGGCAGGCGCAGGTGCAGCCAGCGGCCATCGCTGCCCTCGATGGGCAGCAGGACCTGCTGGTATTGATCGCGCACGATGAAACCGTCGGCCTTCACGGCCACCTGTTCCTGCACGTCGAGTGCGGGAGGTTTGTCGAGCAGGGTCAGGGCGATGCCGTAGTGTGGCTGCCACTGCCGCAGGCGCTCACGCTGCCGGTCGGCATCCAGGCCGGCCAGGCCACTGCGCAGGGCGTACACCTGACCACGCACCTGCTGGACGAAGACGCGATCCTGCACGGGCGTGTAGATGCCGTCCAGGATGTGGTTGAGGAAGAACACCGACACCAGGAAGCAGGCACCCGTGATAAACCACAACCACAGGAACAGCCGCTTCATGCCGTCCAGGCCGACGGATTGAACTGGTAGCCACGACCCCACACGGTCTTGATCCGCCGCGGTTCGCGCGCATCATCACCGAGCTTGCGGCGCAGCTTGCCGATGCTGACATCGACACTGCGGTCCAGGCCGTCAAAGCCGATGCCGCGCACCGCCTGCAGGATCTGGTCGCGCGACAGGATCTGCCCCGGCTGGCTGGCCAGCAGCCACAGGATCTCGAATTCCGTGGTGCCCAGCTCGACCGGCTGACCGTGCAGGTGCACTTCGCGCTGCATGCGGTCGATCAGCAGTTCGCCATGCATCAGACGGCTGGGTGTACCGGTGTTGCTGCTGCCATGACGGCGGCGCAGCAGGGCGCGCAGGCGGGCCAGCAGCAGGCGCGGCTCGATCGGTTTGTGCACATAGTCATCGGCGCCCGATTCCAGGCCCAGCACCTGCTCGATGTCGTCTTCGCAGGCGGTCAGCATCAGGATCGGCACGTCGGAGAAGCTGCGGATCTGCCGGCACACGTCGATGCCGCCGAGGCCGGGCAGCATCAGGTCCAGTACCACCAGCTCGGGCGCATGCTGGCGGCAGGCCGCGCCGGCAAGGTCACCGCGCGCCACATGCTGCACGGCGAAACCATGTTCGTGGAGATAGTCGCTGACCAGCTCGGCCAGGCGACGGTCGTCCTCCACCAACAAGACCTGGGGTGGGGTACCGTTGGCGGTGGGTGTCCAGGGGGATGGCTGCATGCGCGTGGGGCCTCCGTGCCCGGGCAGGAGCGCCCGGCGGCGAAGCCTATCAACGCCCCGTGACCGCTGCCTGAATCGCGGCCAACCTGATAACCCCCGGTATGGACGTCATCGCCAGCAGCTTTCAGCGGCCGGCGACGGCTGGCCTATGGTGGCGGTTTCCCCCGGATGGAGCCTGGCGCAATGAGCGACCCGCAGTGGCAACTGGAAACCCTGGCCGTGCACGGCGGCTACCGTCCCGACCCGACTACCCGCGCGGTGGCGGTGCCGATCTACCAGACGGTGGCGTATGCCTTCGATGACACCCAGCACGGCGCCGACCTGTTCGACCTGAAGGTACCGGGCAATATCTATACGCGCATCATGAACCCCACCACCGACGTGCTGGAGCAGCGCCTGGCCGCGCTGGAAGGCGGCATCGGTGCGCTGGCGCTGGCCTCGGGGCAGGCCGCGATCACCTATGCCATCCAGACCATTGCAGAGGCCGGCGACAACATCGTCGCCTCCAGCGCGCTGTACGGCGGCAGCCTCAACCTGCTGGCGCACACGCTGCCGCAATACGGCATCCAGGCACGCTTTGCTGATCCGGCTGATCCTTCTGCGTTCGCCGCGCTGATCGACGAGCGCACCAAGGCGGTGTTCGTCGAATCGATCGGCAACCCGCGCGGCAACGTCACCGACATCGCTGCGATTGCGGAAGTCGCGCATGCCGCTGGCGTGCCGCTGATCGTCGACAACACCGTGGCCACGCCGTTCCTGCTGCGCCCATTCGAGCACGGCGCCGACATCGTGGTGCATTCGCTGACCAAATACCTGGGCGGCCACGGCACCAGCCTCGGCGGCGCGATCATCGATTCCGGCCGCTTCGACTGGACCGCACAGCCCCAACGCTTCGCGCGGCTCAACCAGCCCGACCCCAGCTACCACGGCGTGGTCTATACCGAAGCCCTGGGGCCAGCGGCCTACATCGGCCGGGCGCGGGTGGTGCCGCTGCGTAATACCGGCGCTGCGTTGTCGCCGTTCAATGCGTTCCTGATCCTGCAGGGCATCGAGACCCTGGCCCTGCGCATGGAACGCATCAACGCCAACGCACTGGCCGTCGCGCAGTTCCTGAAGTCGCACGCTAAGGTGGCGTGGGTGCGCTATGCCGGGCTGGCCGACGATCCCGAGCACGCCGCCGCGCAGCGCTATCTGGGTGGACACGGCTCGGGTGTACTGACCTTCGGCCTGCCGGGCGGGCGCGAGGCAGGCGCACGCTTCCTTGACGCGCTGAAATTGTTCACCCGCCTGGTCAACCTGGGCGATGCGAAGTCACTGGCCGCCCATCCCGCCTCGACCACCCACCGCCAGTTGGATGCGGCGGAGCTGGCCAAGGCCGGCGTCAGTGAAGACACCGTGCGGCTGTCGATCGGCATTGAACATATCGGCGACCTGCGTGCCGACCTGGAACAGGCCCTGGCCGGCGCCTGATAGCCACACGCTTGGTCGTCATCGCCACAGGCGATCACCACCGGTGCCGCGATGCGCTACGGTGGAACTGCCTCTCCAAGGCGTGGCAACGTGGCGATCCAGATCCCCGGTCGATGCGGGTCGACCGGGGATTTTTTTGTTTCCGGGGTCAGATCCGTTTTCCTGTGGAAAACGGATCTGACCCCATGCACCAACAGCAGCGGGGAACTGTCGAAGGCGGGGTGGGTCCGGTGGCGGGAGTGTCCGCGGCATGGATGCCGCGGCCAAGCCCCCATGGAAGGGTTTACGGCGTCTCCCGCCACCGGACCCACCCCGCCATCCCACGGAATGCCTGCTTTTGCCGTTGCAGTTGAAGTTGCTTCAGCAGGTGCAGGGCTGCGAGCCCTGCCGCACGCACACCCCTCACACCACCGGAATACTGTGCTGGCCCAACCCGCGATACGGCGGCGTGGCCATCACCATCTCCGCCAGCGAATACGCCAGCTCACGTTCGGCCATCACTGTGCCATCCGCACCGTGTTCCAGCAGATGCTTCACCTCGGCGTCGCTGTGCGCACGCGCCAGCAGGGTCAGATCCGGGTTGATCGCCCGCAGCTTGGCCAGTGCCTCACCGGCTTCCAGCGGCTGCGGAATCGCCAGCACCGCGATCTTCGCGCGTTCCGGATGGGCCTCGGCCAGCACCCGGTCGGCAGCGGCACTGCCGCGGATCGCCGCCAGGCCCTTGGCGTGCGCCTGCTCGACGTGTTCCTTGTTGTCATCGATCACCAGCACCGGCACGCCACGGTCGCGCAGCACCTGCGCCAGTTCGCTGCCCACCCGGCCATAGCCGATCACGATGGCGTGGTCATGCAGGTCGCGCGACGGGCCGATCGCTTCGGGCGGCTCGGGTACCTGCGGAGACTGCTCCTGCTTGGCCTGCCAACGGTCGAGCAGGCCGAACACCAGCGGGTTGAGCATGATCGACACCAGCGCACCGGCCAGCACCAGCGACTGGCCCTCCTTCGGCAGGATCTGCAGCGCCACGCCGAGGCCGGCGATGATGAAGGCGAACTCGCCGATCTGCGCCAGGCTGGCCGAGATGGTCAGCGCGGTGCTGGTCGGGTGGCCGAACGCACGCACGATGAAGAACGCGGCGGCCGACTTGCCGAACATGATGATCAGCACCGTGGCCAGCACCTGCCACGGGTGCTGCACGATGATGTTGGGGTCGAACAGCATGCCGACCGACACAAAGAACAACACCGCGAACGCATCGCGCAGCGGCAGCGAATCATGCGCGGCCTTGTGGCTCAGCTCCGATTCGTTGAGCAGCATGCCGGCAAAGAACGCGCCCAGCGCGAACGAGACGCCGAACAGCATCGCCGAGCCGAACGCCACGCCCAGCGCGATCGCCAGCACGGACAGGGTGAACAGCTCACGCGAACCGGTACCGGCGATGCGTTCCAGGATCCACGGGATGACCCGGCGCCCGACCACCAGCATCACCGCCACGAACAGGCCCAGCTGCACGAAGGTCCAGCCGATATCGGCCAGCACGCTGCCCAGCGAGTGCGATTCCTTGGCCGCGTCGGGGCCGAACACGCCGGCCATCACCGGCATCATCACCAGTGCCAGCACACAGGCCAGGTCTTCCACGATCAGCCAGCCGACCGCGATCTTGCCGCGCATGGTCTCCAGCAGACGGCGTTCCTCCATCGCCCGCAGCAGCACCACGGTACTGGCGGTGGCCAGCGAGAAACCGAAGATGACGCCATGGATGGCCGGCCAGCCCATCAGCGAGGCCACGCCCCAGCCGAGCAGGGTGGCCACTGCGATCTGCCCAATGGCACCGGGAATGGCGATGGCCTTGACCGCCATCAGGTCCTTCAGCGAGAAGTGCAGGCCGACACCGAACATCAGCAGCATCACGCCCAGTTCGGCCAGCTGGTTGGCCAGCGCCTGGTCGGCGACGAAGCCGGGGGTGAACGGACCTACGCAGATGCCAGCAACCAGGTAACCGACCAGGGGAGACAAGCGGAGCTTGTTGGCCAGCGCGCCGAAGATGAAGGCGAGCCCCAGGCCAACGGCAACGATGTTGATCAGGTCGGTGTCATGGTGCATCGGCACTCGCAGAAAGCAGGGGGATACCCCGATTTTCACCGAAGCGGCCAGATACGGCAAACCCGCCGTCCACGTGCCGTGGCCGGCGGGTTTGTCCACGCATTTCTCCTCTACCCCCGCCATCGGCGCGCCCCTTCAACAAGAAGGGGCGCTCCTCCAGACGCGGCCCGGGTATGCCGGCCAGCGGCCGGCTCTACCCCTTACCAGGTGTACTTGATCCGCCCGTACACATACGCGCCGTTGAAGCCGAACGGCGAGTAGTTGCTGTACGGCAGCATGCCGAAGGTCGAGTTCTGCAGGTCTTCGGTGCGGTCCGGGTACTTGTCCAGCAGGTTGTCGGCGCCCACGGTCAGGGTCCAGTTGCTGCTCGGCTTGTAGCTGGCCGAGGCATCCACCACCCAGGCGTCGCCGTAGGTCTGGTCACGCAGCGCGGTGGCCGAGTTGCGCACGGTGAATTTGCCGTAGCGGGTGGCGGCCAGGCCCAGTTCCCAGTGGTCCGAGCGCCAGGTGCCGCTCAGGATCGCCTTGTCGCGCGGGTAGCTGTCCTCGATGCGGCCAATTTCATCGCGACCGATCAGCGACTGGGTCAGGCCCAGCGTGCCGAACACCGGCGGGGTGCCGCCAACGCGGCGCACTTCGGTATCGTTATAGCTGTACGCAGCGGTCAGCTCCAGGCTGCTGGCGTTGAACGGCACCGTATAGCTGGACACGAAGTCGACGCCACGGGTGCGCGTATCCAGGCCGTTGGTGAAGTAGGAGAACGCGGTCACCTGCGGCAGGCCCAGGGTGCCCAGCAGCGCGCTGGTGGCCGCGTTGGTGGTGATGCTGGACGACAATGCGATGCGGTCATCGATGTCGATCTGGTAGGCGTCGACGGTGATATACAGGCGGTCGGCCGGCTGCAGCACGAGGCCCAGGCTATAGGAGGTGGAGGTTTCGGCCTTCAACGGCGAGGCGCCCAGCGCCTGCGCGGCCGGGCTGGTGGTCGGGAAGGTGCCACGCTCGACGAATACGCCATTGAGGAACTGGCTGGTGACCGCCTGGTAGCCCTGCTGCGCCAGCGACGGTGCACGGAAGCCACTGGAGGCGGTGGCCCGCAGCGCGACCTTGTCGGTGAATGCATAGCGCGCCGAAAGCTTGCCGGAGAAGCGGTCGCCGAAGTCCGAGTAGTCCTCGTAGCGGCCGGTGATGCCGGCCGAGAACTTCTCGGTCAGGTCCGCTTCCAGACCAGCATAGACCGCGTAGTTGTGGCGGTCGGCATGCACTTCATTGGTCGGGGTGAAGCCCGCGAAGCCCTGCGCGCCGCTGCCGGTGTACGAGTTCAGTTCGCCCGGGTTCTGGTCCCACTTTTCCTTGCGGTACTCACCACCGAAGGACAGCGTGACCGGGTAGGCCAGGCCCCAGTCCAGCGACTTGGTCAGGTCGGCATTGAAGATGTCCTGCTGGTACTTCAGCGTGCCGTCGTAGAACGAGCGCGGGCTGGTTGCGCCGAGGCTGTAGTTGATGCTGTTGCGGGTGTGGAAGTCGAGGGTGTTCTCACCGTGGTTCAGGCTCAGGTCCCAGGTCCAGCCGTTGTCGGTGTTGCCCTTGACCCCGGCCACCAGCGAGCGGTCCTTCGAATACTGGTTGATCTCCGGCACGAAGCCGTCGGGGTAGGTCTGCGCCAGCAGCGCGCTCTGCCCGCTGTGGTTGCGCGAACGGTAGAACGCGAACGAGGTGATGTCGCGGTTGCTGAGCAGCGCGCTGGCGTAGCCGGTCACGTGGTCGCTGAAGTCGAAGCTGGCGTTGGCCGACGCGGCGGTGGCATCCACGCGCGGGTCGCCGACGATGAAGGTCTTCTGGCCGATGCTGGGGAAGTTGCCGGTGTTCGGCGTGGCGCCGCGGTACGGGCCGGCGCGGTTGCTCTCGTCCTGCTGGCTGATCTGGCCAGCCACGTGCACGCGACCACGGCCGTTGCCGAACTCGACGCCGGTATCGCCGGAGAGCTGGTACTTGTTGCCGTCACCGGCCGAGTACTGGCCGTAGTCCACGGCCAGGCTGCCGCCACGGCCGCTGCCCTTGAGCACGATGTTGATGACGCCTGCAATGGCGTCCGAGCCGTACTGTGCCGACGCACCGTCGCGCAGCACTTCCACGCGCTCGATGGCGGCGATCGGGATCGCATTGATGTCCACCGCCGACGAGCCACGGCCGATGCTGCCGTTGACGTTGATCATCGCCGAGGTGTGGCGGCGCTTGCCGTTGACCAGCACCAGCACCTGGTCCGGCGACAGGCCGCGCAGCTGCGCCGGGCGCACGCCACTGGTGCCGTCGGTCAAGGCCGGGCGCGGGAAGTTCAGCGAGGGCAGGGCGCGCGACAGTGCGGTGGCCAGTTCACTGGTGCCGGTGGACTGCAGCACTTCAGGGGTGATGATGTCGATCGGCGACTGCGATTCGGCGACGGTGCGGTCGGCCACGCGGGTGCCGGTGACGATCACCGTGTCCAGGGTGTTGGCGGCGGTGCCGGCCTGCTGGGCAGCGGCAACGAACGGAGAGCCACCGAGTGCGACAGCGACGGCGGCGGCGATCAGGCTGGTCTTGCGGGTCATCGGGATGGGGCTCCGGTTGGCGGGGGTGGCACCGGAATCGACATCACGGGGGTGAGGCGGACGGCGGTTGTTGCGGTGCGCAAGGCAGGAATTAACGGGATATTCAGTGCCTGTCAAATGGTTGCAACAGGAAAAAACGTTGCAGCAGCAACCATTTAGCGGCAGAGGGCAGCGGCGGGAGGTGGGGCCCGGGGGCTGCGCGGGGCCGACGAGGGAGAGAGTTGGCCTGCCGCCGCGCATCCCGGGGCGCGTCAAGTATTCGTTAACGCTAGAATTACGTCGCAGGAACAGTGCTCACCAGCACATTCCATCCGGTTATATGGACCCCTCCCCCGATGATCTCCCTTCGTAATTTCGCCTTGCGCCGCGGCGAGCGGCTGCTGTTGTCCAATGTCGACCTGACCCTGCACGCCGGTTACCGGGTGGGCGTGGTCGGCCGCAACGGTGCTGGCAAGTCCAGCCTGTTCGCGGCGGTGAAGGGCGAGCTGGAGGCCGACAAGGGTGACGTCGACCTGCCCGGCAAGGTCCGTATCGCCAGCGTGGCCCAGGAAACCCCGTCGCTGCCGGACCCGGCGCTGAGCTTTGTGCTGGGCGGGGATACCGATGTGGCTGCGGTGCTGGCTGAAGAGGCTGAGGCAACCGCGCGCGAAGATTGGGAGGCGGTGGCCAACGCGCACACGAAGATGGCCGAGATGGGGGCCTACGACGCCGAAGCGCGCGCCGGCAAGCTGCTGCACGGCCTCGGTTTCCCGGCCGAGACCCACCACCGCGCGGTGTCCTCGTTCTCCGGCGGCTGGCGCGTACGCCTGAACCTGGCCCGCGCGCTGATGATGCCCAGCGACCTGCTGCTGCTGGACGAACCGACCAACCACCTGGACCTGGACGCGGTGTACTGGCTGGAGCAGTGGCTGCTGAAGTACCCCGGCACCCTGCTGTTGATCTCGCATGACCGCGAGTTCCTCGACAACGTGGCCACCCACACCCTGCACCTGCACGGCGGCGGCGCCAAGCTCTACCCGGGCGGTTATACCGATTTCGAGCGCCAGCGCGCCGAACAGCTGCGCCAGCAGCAGATCGCGCACGAGAAGGAACAGGCCGAGCGCGCCCACCTGCAGAGCTTCATCGACCGCTTCAAGGCACAGGCCAGCAAGGCCGCGCAGGCACAGAGCCGCATGAAGCGCCTGGCCAAGCTGGCCGGCACCGAAGCAGTGCGCGCCGAGCGCGAGTTCCGCATCGAGTTCGCGCCGCCGGCCAAGCTGCCGTTCTCACTGATCCGCCTGAACCATGTCGAGGCCGGCTACGGCAAGGACGCAGTGATCCTGCACAACGTCGGCTTCGGTCTGGAAGCGGGCCAGCGCATTGGCCTGCTCGGCCCGAACGGTGCCGGCAAGACCACCCTGGTGAAGACCCTGGTGGGCGAGCTGGCGCCGATCGTCGGCGAGCGCATGGCGCACCCGGACCTGAAGATCGGCTACTTCGCCCAGCACACGGTGGAGTCGCTGCACGAAGGCCAGTCGCCGATGGAGCACTTCCGCGAGATCGCCCCGGACGCACCGAACCAGTCGTTCCGCGACTTCCTCGGCAAGTGGAACTTCCCGGGTGACCGCGCGTTCGAGCCGGTCGATGGCTTCTCCGGTGGCGAGCGCGCACGCCTGGCGCTGGCGCTGATCGCCTGGCAGCAGCCAAACGTGCTGCTGCTGGACGAACCGACCAACCACCTTGACCTGGAAATGCGCGAAGCGCTGGCCGAAGCATTGGCCACCTTCGAAGGCGCGATCGTGATGGTCTCGCACGACCGCCATCTGATCGGCCTGGTCTGCGATACCTACTGGCGCGTGGCCGATGGCGTGGTCGAGCCGTTCGATGGCGACCTGGATGCCTACGCCGCGTGGCTGCGTACCCGCCCGCAGGCGCAGGGCACCAAGGCGCGCATGGAACAGGTGGAAGAGCCGGTGGTGGTCAAGACCACCCCGGTGGCGCAGGTGGTGCAGAAGAAGCCGGTGAACCCGCACAAGCTGGCCGCCGCTGAAGCCAAGGTGGCCGAGCTGGAAGGTGCCCTGGCCGAGCTGGACCGCCAGCTGGCCGACCCGGCCAACTACGCCGATGCCACGCGCATGGCCGTGCTTGGCCGCGATCGCGAAACCGCCGCCGCGCAGCTGGAAAAGGCCGAAGCCGCCTGGATGGAACTGCTCGAGTCCTGACCGGTAGTGCCGGCCGCTGGCCGGCAGCGCGATGCGCCCACAACGATCAAGGGATTGCCGGCCAGCGGCCGGCACTGCCTACCCGCCCTGTGCCTGCAGCCATTCGCGGAAGCGCCTGGCCGGCTCACGTTCGGCACGCGATCGCAGCCGCGTCAGCCAGTAGCGCCCCAGCTCCAGCGTGGTGCTGAACGGCTGCAGCAGGCGACCCTCGGCCAGTTCCTGCTCGAACATGCGCAGCGGCAGCAAGGCCACACCGGCGCCACCGGCGGCCGCCATCGCGACCGTCAACGAGGAATCGAATACCGGCCCGCGCGCTTCCACGCCGCTGACCCCGGCCGCCTGCAGCCAGCGCGGCCATTCGTCGCTGCGGTAGGAACGAAGCAGCGGCAGCGTGCCCAGGTCGCGTGGCTGTTTCAGGCGCCGCGCCAGCGCCGGTGCGCACAGCGGTGCAAACGGCGCGTCGAGGATCGCCGTGCACGCCTGGCCCTGCCAGTCGCCATCACCAAAGCGGATCGCCAGGTCCAGCCCTTCTCCGGCCAGGTCGATGCGGTTGTTGTGGGTCTGCAGGCGCAGCTCGATGTCCGGGTGCGCTGCCTCGAACGCGGCCAGCCGTGGAAGCAGCCAGCCGGTGGCGAAGGTGCCGACCACGCCCAGGGTCAGCACTTCACGCGCAGGTCCGCCGGTGTAACGCGCGATGCTGGCGGAGATGCGCTCGAACGATTCGTTGAGCACCGGATACAGGGCCGCGCCTTCATCGGTGAGCGCCACGCCGCGCGGGAGGCGATGGAACAGGCGGATGCCGAGCCGGTCCTCCAGTCCACGGATCTGGTGGCTCAGTGCGGCCTGGCTGACACACAGCTCCAGCGCGGCACGGGTGAAGTTCTGGTGGCGGGCGGCGGCCTCGAAGGCGCGCAGCGCGTTCAGTGGCAGGGTAGGGTGCAACATCGCGCAGTCGTGAGCTGGAGTGATGGATGATCCTAACGCTTCAACGAAACATTTCGGAAAATTAAGGGGTTGAATGCGTCAGACATTAATTGAACTAATGTCTATCGCAGATTTTTTGCGCTGGTCGCCCCCGATCAAGGCTTCAATAATCGAGCGGTCCCCCAGGAGAACCCGCATGCTCGCCCGTCGCCGATTCCTGCAGTTCAGTGGTGCCGCCGTGGCTTCCTCGCTTGCCTTGCCGCTGCTGGCACGTGCAGCGGGCAAGGCCACCGCCAACGCACCCACCGATGCCGCCATCACCGCCGCCAGTGATTTCGCCGCGCTGGAAAAGGCCTGCGCCGGACGCCTCGGCGTGACCCTGCTGGACACTGCCAGCGGTCGCCGCATCAGTCATCGCCAGGACGAGCGCTTCCCGATGTGCAGCACCTTCAAGAGCATGCTGGCGGCCACCGCGCTCAGCCAGGCCGAACGCATGCCGGCATTGCTGGACAGGCGCGTGCCGGTGGGCGAGGCCGATCTGCTCTCGCATGCACCGGTCACCCGCCGCCACGCCGGCAAGGACATGACCGTGCGCGACCTGTGCCGTGCCACGATCATCACCAGCGACAACACCGCCGCCAACCTGCTGTTCGGCGTGGTCGGTGGCCCGCCCGCAGTGACCGCGTTCCTGCGCGCCAGCGGCGACACAGTGAGCCGCAGTGACCGCCTGGAGCCGGAGCTGAACAGCTTTGCCAAGGGCGACCCGCGCGACACCACCACGCCGGCGGCGATGGCCGCGACCCTGCAGCGCGTGGTGTTGGGCGAGGTACTGCAACCGGCTTCGCGGCAGCAGCTGGCCGACTGGCTGATCGACAACGAAACCGGCGACGCCTGCCTGCGCGCGGGCCTGGGCAAGCGCTGGCGCGTGGGTGACAAGACCGGCAGCAATGGTGAAGACGCGCGCAACGACATCGCCGTGCTGTGGCCCGTAGCCGGGGGCGCCCCGTGGGTGCTGACGGCTTATCTGCAGGCAGGTGCGATCAGCTACGAGCAACGCGCTAGCGTGCTGGCACAGGTGGGGCGGATTGCCGACCGGTTGATCGGATGAGGTAACCGGGGTCATTCAAACGTGGCTTGCCGGATCGGTTCGGCGCGCGCATCCTGCGCGCGTTCGAACCACACGGAAGTCCCCCATGAGCCATGAACTGATCTACCTGCTGCTGATCTTCGCGCTGCTGGTGATCCCGCGCGCGCTGCAGCGTTTCAGCCTGCCCGCGCCGCTGACCTGCCTGCTGTTCGGCATCATCGGCATGCTCTGGCTGGGCGACCAGGCCCACGATGCGGTGATCGGCCTGCTGGCCACGCTGGGCATTTCCTCGCTGTTCCTGTTCGCCGGCCTGGAAGTGGACCTGCAGGCGCTGCGCCGTGGCATGTGGCCGCTGCTGGCGCACCTGGTGATCCGCACCGGCACGCTGTTCGGCGTGGGCTGGCTGGCCTGGCGCTATGCGGGGCTGCCGTGGCAGGCCGCGGGCCTGTTGGCGCTGGCGCTGCTGACGCCGTCCACGGGCTTCATCATGGACTCGCTGTCGCGGCTGGGCCTCAGCGATGACGAGCGGTTCTGGGTGACCAGCAAAGCCATCGCCGGCGAACTGCTGGCGCTGGCGGCGTTGTTCATCGTGCTGCAGGCCGGTGACCCAGGGCACATGGCGTTGTCCAGCCTGGCACTGCTGGCGATGATGATCGGCCTGCCGCTGCTGTTCATCGCGCTGGGCCGCTGGGTGGCACCGCACGCGCCGGGCTCGGAATTCTCGCTGCTGGTGATGGTCGGCATGGTGGCGGCCTACATCACCTACCTGCTGGGCGTGTACTACCTGGTTGGCGCGTTCATCGCCGGCCTGGTCGCGCGCCTGCTGCACCAGCGCATGCCGCTGCTGGCCTCGCACGAGAACCTGCACGCGCTGCGCCTGTTCGCCTCGTTCTTCGTGCCGTTCTACTTCTTCAACGCCGGCACCAAGGTGCCCGCCGAAGCGCTGAGCTTCGAGGCGCTGGGGCTGGGCATCGTGATCACCCTGGTGGTGCTGCCGCTGCGCATCGGCGTGGTCTGGCTGCAGCGCCGGGTGATGTTCGGCGAGAGCTTCCGCAGCAGCCTGCGGGTCTCGCTGGCGCTGGCACCGACGCTGATCTTCACCCTGGTGCTGGCGGCGATCATGCGTGAGCGCTTCCAGATTCCGGCGGTGCTGTTCGGTGCGCTGCTGCTGTACGCGGCGCTGACCACGCTGTTGCCGTCGCTGGTGTTCCGTACACCGTTTGACGTTGATCCGGTGGAGCAGGAGCCGGCCGGCGAGGGCGAGGCCGCACCGGTGGCGGCGACCGAAGCACTGCCGGCAGCACCGTCTGCCGAGCGCTGAGCGGGACTGGCGCGCGGTTTGCGCCCATCGTCCATGGCCGTTAGGGTTGGGGCATGAGACCGATTGCCGTTGCCACTACTGCCGCCCTCCTGCTCAGCCTCGCTGCGTGCACGCAGCGCTCCGATACAGTCGCTCATGACCTGGCGACCGCACCGGCCGATGCGTTCATGGCCGCCGTCGCCGCACATTGCGGCCAGGCCTACGTCGGCAAGGTGGTGGAGGACACGCCTGCACCGACCTCCAAGGATCCGTTCGCCGGGCAGCGCCTGGTCATGCATGTGCGCGGCTGCGCCGACCCGGCGCACGAGCTGCGCATCCCGTTCCATGTCGGTGATGACCACTCGCGGACCTGGGTGCTGACCCGCACGCCGAACGGGCTGCGGCTGAAGCACGACCATCGCCACGAAGACGGCAGCCCCGACGCGATCACCCTGTACGGTGGCGACAGCACGCCGCCGGGCACCGCCGAGCGCCAGCAGTTCCCGGCCGATGCCGATTCGGTGGCGATGTTCCGCCGTGCCGACATGCTGGCTTCCACGCACAACACCTGGGCAATGGAGATCGATCCGGACCAGACGTTCGTCTACGAACTGACGCGCCCGGACGGCCGCCGCTTCCGCGTCCAGTTCGACCTGAGCAAGCCGGTCGAACTGCCACCGCCACCGTGGGGCGACGACACAGCACCCGCGCCGTGATCCCGGGGGCGGATCCCTCCTGCGGAGGGCTCTGACCCCGACCCTGCACTCACCGCGTGCCGAAGCGCGCCCGGCAGCCGTTGCTCACCCACACCTGACCACGCGAGTAACCCCAGCTGCGGCCTTCCTGGCAGACGCTGCCCGACAACTGCTGCTGCAGCACCGGCCGGCCCTGGCGCTCATCCCAGTCGCAGGTCTGCGAGCGGTTGTTGTTGCTGCTGCAGGTGACGGAATAGTTGCTGTTGCCACCGCCCCAGCCGCCACCGCCACCGCCCCAGCCGCGGGCCTCGGCGAATTCGGCGCGGCAGCCATTGCTGACCCATACCGCGCCGTTGCGCACACCCCAGGTACGGCCCTCGTCGCAAGGGCTGCCGGACAACTGGCGGACCAAGCGGGCATTGCGCCAGCCGACCTGGCAGCTGCGCTCGCGGTTGTTCTGGCTTTCGCAGCGGATGGTCTCGCCGGGGCGACCGTTGTTGCCTCCCCAGCCACCGCCATTGCCGCCGCCCCAGCCACCACGGGCCTCGACGAACTCGGCGCGGCAACCGTTGGTGACCCAGATGCTGCCATTGCGGCTGCCCCAGGAGCGCCCTTCCTCGCAGGGGCTGCCAGACAACTGGCGGACCAGCTGCGCGCCGCGCCAGCCGGTGTTGCAGACCCGTTCGCGGTTGCTCTGGCTTTCGCAGCGGATCACCCCGTTCTGCGCAGAGGCGGACGGAGCGGGCAGGGCAAGGGTGCCCAGCGCACCCAGGCTGAGGGTCACGGCCAAGCTGGCCAGGGACAGCAGTTTCATGGCGGCATCCCATACGGTGGCAGGTGCCCGACTATAGGGAGGGGGACGATCAAGCCGGTGTGACTGGCCGGATTTGCCCCAGCCGGGGCCTCGGCCGCAGAATACGAGGCTTTCCGGCCCCCATCCGGTGCCGGCGTTCTCCAGCGGAGCTTCCCCCCATGCGTACCCACTTCTGCGGCCTGGTCGACGAGACCCTGATTGGCCAGACTGTCACCCTCGCCGGCTGGACCGACGTGGCCCGTAACCAGGGCGGCGTCTGCTTCATCGATCTCCGCGATCATGAAGGCATCGTGCAGGTGACGGTGGAGGTCGACAATGCCGAAGTGTTCGCGGTGGCCGCGTCGCTGGGCTACGAGGATGTGCTGCAGGTGGAAGGCGTCGTGCGCGCCCGCCACGCGGTGAACGACAAGATGCGCACCGGCAAGGTGGAAGTGATCGCCACCGCCATCACCGTCCTGAACAAGGCTGCGCCGCTGCCGTTCCACGCCCATGAGAACCCGGGCGAGGAAACCCGCCTGAAGTACCGCTACCTGGACCTGCGCCGCCCGGAAATGCAGCGCATGCAGCGCACCCGCATCAAGCTGGTGCAGGCGCTGCGCCGCCACCTGGACGAAAAGGGCTTCCAGGACATCGAAACCCCGATCCTGACCAAGGCCACCCCGGAAGGCGCACGCGACTTCCTGGTGCCGGCGCGCATGCACCCAGGCGAGTTCTACGCCCTGCCGCAGAGCCCGCAGCTGTTCAAGCAGATCCTGATGGTGGCCGGCTTCGACCGCTACTACCAGATCGCGCGCTGCTTCCGCGACGAGGCCCTGCGTGCCGATCGCCAGCTGGAATTCACCCAGCTGGACATGGAATTCGCCTTCGTCCGCGAGCGCGACGTGCAGGATTTCGTCGAGGACATGATCCGCGCCATCTTCAAGGAAGTGGTGGACGTGCAGCTGGATGCCAGCTTCCCGCGCATGACCTGGGCCGAGGCCATGCGCCGCTACGGCTCGGACAAGCCGGACCTGCGCATCGCGCTGGAGCTGGTGGACGTGGCCGAACTGGTCAAGGACAGCGAGTTCCCGGTGTTCACCGGCCCGGCCAATGATGCCGAGGGCCGCGTCGCTGCGCTGCGCATCCCGGGCGGTGCGTCGCTGTCGCGCAAGCAGATCGACGAATACGCCGCGCATGCCGCCAAGTACGGCGCCAAGGGCCTGGCCTACATCAAGATCGCCGACAACGGCGAAATCAGCTCGCCGATCCAGAAGTTCTTCAGCGAAGCGTCGTTCGCCGCGCTGGTCGCCCACGTCGGCGCCGGCAACGGCGATATCGTGTTCTTCGGTGCCGGCGGCTACAACAAGGTCTCCGACTTCATGGGCGCGCTGCGCCTGAAGGCCGGCAAGGACTTCGGCCTGGTCGCCGACGGCTGGGCGCCGCTGTGGGTCACCGACTTCCCGATGTTCGAGTGGGACGAGGAAGAACAGCGCTACGTCGCCCTGCATCACCCCTTCACCGCACCGGCCGTGGACGACATCGCCGACCTGCGCGCCAATGCCCGTACCGCCGTTTCGCGCGGCTACGACATGGTGCTCAACGGCAATGAGATCGGCGGCGGTTCGATCCGTATCCACCGTCCGGACATGCAGAGCGCGGTGTTCGAGCTGCTGGGCATCGGTGCCGAAGAAGCCCGTGCCAAGTTCGGCTTCCTGCTCGACGCGCTGAACTACGGCGCGCCGCCGCACGGTGGCATCGCCTTCGGCATCGACCGCATCGCCGCGCTGATGGCCGGCACCGAGTCGATCCGCGACGTCATCCCGTTCCCGAAGACCACTGGTGCACAGGATCTGATGACCGACGCGCCGTCGCCGATCGTCGACGCGCAGCTGGCCGAAGTGCACATCCAGGTTCGCCCCAAGACCAACTGATCAGGAGATCCAGGCAATGACCGAGTTTGCGTTTTCGCTGGAGTGGGAAAAGCTGGGCAATGAAGGCTCCGAGGCCAACCTGGTCACCGAGCGTGCACGCGTGTTCGGCGGTTGGCTGGTCCGCGTCGGTACCAACCCGGCCGCGATGGCCCTGACCTTCGTCGCCGACGGCGAAGGCCGTTGGGATGGAGAAGACTTCGGCGTCGAGGATTACGAGGACGACGAAGAGGAAGAGTACGACGAGGACGAGGAAGGCGAAGAAGACGAGGACGAAGAGGAATACGAGGAAGAGGACGAGGAAGACGAAGAAGCGGAATCGTCGGAAAAGGCTTGACCGCCCCTTCGCGCTGACGTCAACTTGCTGCATGTATTCCATCCGCCGCGCCACCGTGGACGACGCGCCGACCCTGTCGGCGCTGGCTGCCCGCACGTTCACCGAAACCTTCGGCCATCTGTATCCGCCGCAGGACCTGCAGGCCTTCCTTGAGGAGGCCTACACGGTCGAGCGCCAGCGCGTGATCCTGGCCCACCCGGATTACGCGGTGTGGCTACTGGAGCTGGACGGGGAGGCGGTCGGCCATGCCGCCGCCGGTCCCTGTGGCCTGCCGCACCCGGACGTGAAGCCCGGTGACGGCGAACTCAAGCGCCTGTACCTGATCAAGACGCAGCAAAGCTGCGGCTGGGGCAGCCGCCTGCTGGAAACCGCGCTGGCCTGGCTGGAACACGAGGGCCCGCGCACCCTGTGGTTGGGCGTGTGGTCGGAGAACTTCGGCGCACAGCGCTTCTACGCCCGCTACGGTTTCGAGAAGGCCGGCGAATACCTGTTCCCGGTGGGCGACACGAACGATCTCGAATTCATCCTGCGCCGCGCACCGCGCGCGGCCTGATGTTCACTGCCGCTTGCTGCGCGCGCGTGTTCAATCACCGTACGTTCCTGCCCCGCTGACCGCCAGGCTGTTTGCATGACTCCCCCCGTATTGCTGCTGCATGGCATCTGGAATGCCCGCGCCTGGGTCGGACCGCTGGCCTGGCGCCTGCGCGCGCGCGGCTTCCAGGTGCACGCGTTTGGTTATTCCTCGGTGTTCGGTGGCCCGGACGTGGCCGTACCGCAGCTGCTGGAGCGGCTGGCCGACGCCGGCCCGCTGAGTTTGGTCGGCCACAGCCTGGGCGGGCTGCTGGCGCTGGAAGCGCTGCGGCGCAATCCGCAGCTGCCGGTGCAGCGCGTGGTCTGCCTGGGCTCGCCGCTGCGCGGCAGTGGCACCGCGCGCTCGTTGTCCGATCATGGCTGGGGCCTGGCGCTGGGGCGCAGCAGCGAGCTGCTGCTGGACGGCCTGCCGGACTGGCAGGGCAAGGCCGAGGTCGGGCTGATCGCCGGTTCGGTGCCGCATGGGCTGGGCAGCCTGCTGGGCGCCATCGACGATGCCTCCGACGGCACCGTGGCATTGGCCGAGACCCGCCTGCCGGGCCTGGCCGACCATTGCGTGGTGCGCACCAGCCACAGCGGCCTGGTCGTGTCGCCCGATGCCGCGCGGCAGACCGCGCATTTCCTGCGCCACGGCCAGTTCGACCACAGCCGCGACGCCGCCGCCGCGTAATCTGGTAGGGGCGACCGCCCTGGCTCGGTGGGTGCGAACCGTCCTGCCCTGGTGGGTGCGACCGGACTACCTCGGTGGGTGCGAACCGTCCTGCCCTGGTGGGTGCGAACCGTTGGTTCGCACGCGCTTCGCCGGGCCATGCCCGACGGCATCTCTCCGCCCTAGACACGGTTGCCGTCCCCGATCAGGTAGAATCCGCGCCTTGATCCTGAAGCAGCCAGACGGTAGCACCCATGGGTAGAGGCCCCTCCATCGAAGCCCGCAAGAACGCGTCCGACGCGAAGCGCGGCAAGATTTTCACCAAGATCATCCGCGAGATCGGCGTTGCCGCGCGCGGCGGTGGAGGCGACCCCAACAACAACCCGCGCCTGCGCGTGGCGGTGGACAAGGGCCTGGCCGTGAACATGTCCAAGGACGTGATCGAGCGCGCCATCAAGAAGGCCACCGGTGAACTGGAAGGCGTCGACTACGAGGAAATCCGCTACGAAGGCTATGCCCCGGGTGGCGTGGCCGTGATCGTCGACTGCCTGACCGACAACCGCGTGCGCACCGTGGCCGATGTCCGCCATGCGTTCAGCAAGTGCGGCGGCAACATGGGCACCGAAGGCTCGGTGGCCTTCATGTTCAAGCGCCTGGGCGTGCTCAGCTTCGCCCCGGGTGCCGACGAGGAAGCCATCACCGAGGCGGCCATCGAGGCCGGCGCTGATGACATCGTGGTCTATCCGGACGATGGCTCGATCGATGTGGTCACCAGCCCTGACGCGTTCAGCGCAGTCAAGGACGCGATGACCGCCGCTGGCCATGTCGCCGACCACGCCGAGATCACCTTCCGCGCCGATAACGACATCAAGGTCGAGGGCGAGGTCGCCCTGCAGGTCAAGAAGCTGCTGGACATGCTGGAAGACCTGGACGACGTGCAGGACGTGTATTCCAACGCCGAGCTCGGCGCCGACGCCTACGCCTGAGCCGTCTTCGACGGCCTGGGCGCGGGCCGTTGAACGGTCACCGCGGACAGTCATGAGCCCATACGCCTGCCAGCGCATTCCGTTCCGCCCCGCCAGGAGTGCAGCATGACCCGCATCCTCGGCATCGACCCCGGTTCGCAGCGGACCGGGGTCGGCATCATTGATGTCGATGCCACCGGCCGCGTCAGCTACGTGCACCACCAGCCGCTGGTGCTGCTGGGCGCTGACGACTTCCCGCAGCGCATGAAGCTGCTGGTGCTGGGCCTGGCCGACCTGTGCCGCGAGTATGAGCCGCAGGAAGTGGCCATCGAACGCGTGTTCATGGCCCGCAACCCCGATTCGGCATTGAAGCTGGGCCAGGCCCGTGGCGCGGCGATCTCGGCGGTGGTGCTGCGCGACCTGCCGGTGCACGAATATGCTGCCAGCGAGATCAAGCTGGCGGTTGTCGGGCGCGGTGGCGCCGAAAAGCAACAGGTTCAACACATGGTCGGGCTCATGCTCAACCTGAAAATCAAGCTGCAGGCCGACGCGGCCGACGCGTTGGCGGTGGCGATCACCCATGCCCACGTAAGGGCGACGGCCAACCGCCTGGGGCTCAGTGCCCGCCAGGCATGGGGCCGCAAATGAGGAGCTGCACGCAATGATCGGTCGACTGCGCGGCATCGTCGCCTACAAGGCGCCGCCGTGGCTGGTGGTGGACGTGAACGGAGTGGGCTACGAACTGGAGGCGCCGATGAGCACCTTCTACGACCTGCCCGAGCTCGGCCGCGAGGTCACCCTGTACACCCACTACTCGCAGAAGGAAGACAGCGTCTCGCTGTACGGCTTCCTGCGCGAGGGCGAGCGGCGCCTGTTCCGCGATGTGCAGAAGGTCAGTGGCATCGGCGCGAAGATCGCGCTGGCCGTGCTGTCCGGCGTCACCGTCGAGGAGTTTGCGCGCATGGTCCAGGCCGGTGACATCACCGCGCTGACCCGCATTCCGGGCATCGGCAAGAAGACCGCCGAGCGCATGGTGCTGGAGCTGCGTGACCGCGCGGCCCAGTTCGGTGCCGGCGGCGCGCTGCCCACCGGCAGCGGCCCGGCCCCGGCCGATCCGCTGTCCGACGCCACCGTGGCCCTGCAGCAGCTGGGCTACAAGCCGGCCGAAGCCGCGCGCATGGCCCGTGATGCCTTCAATGAAGGCGACGAAGTGGCCACCGTGATCCGCAAGGCGCTGCAGTCGGCGCTGCGTTGATCCGCCTTCCTTTCCTTCAACAAACCGCCTGAGCTTCGCCAGGAGTCCCATGTCCAGCAGTCAAACCCCGCACGCAGCCGCCCCCGGCGGCCATGGCCACGCCCCCTCCGCTGGAGGACTGGCGCTGGTCATCGGTGCGATCGGCGTGGTCTTCGGCGATATCGGTACCAGCCCGCTGTACACCCTGAAGGAGGCGTTCTCGCCGCACTACGGGCTCAACAGCGACCACGATACCGTGCTGGGCGTGCTGTCGCTGGCTTTCTGGGCGCTGAACCTGGTGGTGACGCTGAAGTACGTCACCATCATCATGCGCGCCGACAATGATGGCGAGGGCGGCATCATGGCGCTGATGGCGTTGACCCAGCGCACGCTGCGCAATGGCTCGCGCTCGGCTTATGTGGTGGGCATCCTCGGCATCTTCGGCGCCTCGCTGTTCTTTGGCGACGGCGTGATCACCCCCGCCATGTCCGTGCTCAGTGCGGTCGAAGGCCTGGAGGTGGCCGCGCCCGGACTGCATGTCTTCATCGTGCCGGTCACCCTGGTGGTGCTGCTGGCAGTGTTCGCCGCGCAACGCTTCGGTACCGAGAAGATCGGCAAGGCGTTCGGCCCGATCATGGCAATCTGGTTCGTATCGCTGGCGGCGATCGGCATCTACAACATTGTCGATGCGCCCGAGGTGCTGAAGGCCTTCAACCCGTGGTGGGGCATCCGCTTCTTCATGGAGCACGGCTGGCACGGCATCTTCATTCTCGGTGCAGTGGTGCTGGCGGTGACCGGCGGCGAAGCGCTGTATGCGGACATGGGCCACTTCGGCCTGCGCCCGATCCGCCACGCCTGGTACTTCTTCGTGCTGCCGTGCCTGGTGCTGAACTACCTGGGGCAGGGCGCACTGGTGCTCAACCACCCCGAGGCCCTGAAGAACCCGTTCTTCGAGGCGGTGCCCTCGTGGGCGCTGTACCCGATGATCATCCTGGCCACCATGGCGGCGGTGATCGCCTCGCAGTCGGTCATCACCGGCGCGTTCTCGGTCTCGCGCCAGGCCATGCAGCTGGGCTACATCCCGCGCATGCGCATCAAGCACACCTCGCACGACACCATCGGCCAGATCTACATCCCGGGCATCAACTGGGGCATCGCGGTGATGGTGTTCGGCCTGGTGCTGGCGTTCCGCAGTTCGTCCAACCTGGCCGTGGCCTACGGCATCTCGGTGTCGGCCACGATGCTGATCGACACCCTGCTGCTGGCGGTGGTGGCACGTTCGCTGTGGCCGAAGTCGCGTGGCTGGCTGCTGCCGCTGTGCGTGGTGTTCTTCATCATCGACCTTGGCTTCGTCATCGCCAACGGCGCCAAGCTGCTGCAGGGCGCCTGGTTCCCGGTGGTGCTGGGCATCTTCCTGTTCACCATGATGCGCACCTGGCGGCGTGGCCGCGAGCTGCTGCGTGATGAGATCCGCAAGGACGGCATCCGCCTGGACACCTTCCTGCCGGGCCTGATGCTGGCACCGCCGGTACGCGTACCGGGCACCGCGGTGTTCCTCACCGCCGACCCGACCGTGGCCCCGCACGCGCTGATGCACAACCTCAAGCACAACAAGGTGCTGCACGAGCGCAACGTGTTCCTGCACGTGGAAACCCTGCCCATTCCCTATGCGATGGAAGGGCAGCGGCTGAAGATCGAGTCGGTGGGCGACGAGTTCTACCGGGTCTATGTGCGCTTCGGTTTCATGGAAACCCCGGACGTGCCGCTGGCGCTGATGCGCTCGTGTGACCACGGTGGCATCTACTTCGACCCGATGGACACCACCTTCTTCGCCAGCCGCGAAACCATTGTGGCCACCGCCAACCGCGGCATGCCGATCTGGCGCGACAAGCTGTTCGCGCTGATGCACCGGAATGCCGCGCCCGCGACCGGCTTCTTCCGGATTCCGGGCAACCGCCTGGTGGAACTCGGCGCGCAGGTGGAGATCTGACCGCGCGGGGTCGGATCCCTTTTCCGCAGGAAAAGGGCTCTGACCCCGAGTTCGGTTCGTTCCATCCAGCGCCATCCACGCACGGTGTGGATCTACCGTGTCGACCAAGGTCGACACCCACCAAGAACAGGCCATGCCATTCCGGCAGATTGCGCAGATCTGTCGAAGGCGGGGTGGGTCCGGTTGCGGGGGGCGTGAGCCGCATGGATGCGGCGACCGAGCTTACATGGACGTACTTGCAGCGTCCCCCGCAACCGGACCCACCCCGCCATCCCCCAGGAAGCCAGCTTTGGCTGTTGCTCCGGCAGTTGCTGTTGCAGTTGCCTCTGAGGGCGCCGGGCGCAGCCCGGCCGAAACCCGTACTTTTGCCGCATAATCAGCACATGACCGACGACCGCATCATCGGCGCCGGCGCCACCCGCGAGGATGACGCCGCCGACGCCAGCATCCGCCCCAAGCGCCTTGCCGACTACCTCGGCCAGGTGCCGGTGCGCGAGCAGATGGAAATCTACATCCAGGCGGCCAAGGGGCGTGGCGACGCGCTCGACCACGTACTGATCTTCGGGCCGCCGGGCCTGGGCAAGACCACCCTCAGCCATGTCATCGCCAACGAACTGGGCGTGGCCCTGCGCGTGACCTCCGGCCCGGTGATCGAAAAGGCCGGCGACCTGGCTGCGCTGCTGACCAACCTGCAGCCGCACGACGTGCTGTTCATCGACGAGATCCATCGCCTGTCGCCGGTGGTCGAGGAAGTGCTGTACCCGGCGATGGAAGATTTCCAGATCGACATCATGATCGGCGAGGGCCCCGCCGCCCGCTCGATCAAGATCGACCTGCCGCCGTTCACCCTGATCGGCGCCACCACCCGCGCCGGCCTGCTGACCGCGCCGCTGCGCGACCGCTTCGGCATCGTCCAGCGCCTGGAGTTCTACAGCGTCGAGGAACTGACCCGTATCGTGCGCCGCTCCGCCAGCATCCTCGGCATCGACTGCACCGCCGATGGGGCAGGGGAGATCGCGCGCCGCGCGCGTGGTACCCCGCGTATCGCCAACCGCCTGCTGCGACGCGTGCGCGACTATGCGCAGGTCAAGGCCGGTGGCCACATCGACGAGCCCGTGGCCCAGGCCGCGATGAAGATGCTCAAGGTCGACCCGGAAGGCTTCGACGAGCTTGACCGGCGCCTGCTGAAAACGATGGTGGACTACTTCGACGGTGGCCCGGTCGGCATCGAATCGCTGGCCGCGGCGCTGTCCGAAGAGCGTGGCACCCTGGAAGACGTGGTCGAGCCGTACCTGATCCAGCAGGGCTTCCTAGTGCGTACCGCGCGTGGCCGCATGGCCACCCACAAGGCCTACCGGCACATGGGTCTGAAGCCGAAGAACCCGCCGCAGGACCTGTTCGCGGAGGTTCCCGATGTCGGTTGAGCCACTATTCAGTTGGCCGACACGCATTTACTGGGAAGATACCGACGCTGGCGGCGTGGTCTACCACGCCCGCTACGTGGCCTTCATGGAACGGGCCCGGACCGAATGGATGCGTTCGCTCGGCTACGGCCAGGAGCGCATGCGCGCCGAGCACGGGATGGTCTTCGCGGTGCGCTCGATGCAGATGGATTTCATCAGGCCGGCACGGCTGGATGACACCCTGCAGGTGAGCGCCCGTTTGGTCCAGCTGAAGAAGGCCAGCATGGTCTTCGACCAGCAGATCCTGCGCGACGGCGAATTGCTGCTGTCGGCCCAGGCCCGCATCGCCGCACTGGACGCGGCCAGTTTCCGCCCGCGTGGCATGGACGAGGCCGTCCTTGCCGTGCTGCAACCCCACCTCCACCCCGAATCCGAACACTGAGGAACAACGGATGATCGCAACGCTCCTGGCCCTGCAGGCCACGGTCACCGAGGCACTGCCGGCCGACGTCAGCAACGCCGCGACACAGACCCTTGCCCAGGCCACCACCGGCGGCGGCATCAACTACCTCGAACTGATGGCCAAGGCCAGCCTGCCGGTGAAGATCATCGTGCTGCTGCTGCTGGTCGGCTCGTTCGTCAGCTGGGTGATCATTTTCCGCAAGGCCCGCGTGTTCAAGCAGGCCACCCGCGAAGCCGACGAGTTCGAGAACCGCTTCTGGTCCGGCGCGGACCTGGGCAAGCTGTACAGCGCGGCCACCGACCGCAGCCGCAGCGTGACCGGCCTGGAAGCCATCTTCGAAGCAGGGTTCCGCGAATACACCCGCCTGCGTGACAAGCGCCGCCTGGATGGCCGCGCACAGCTGGAAGGCGCGCAGCGCGCGATGCGCACCACCTATACCCGCGAAGTGGACCAGCTCGAGCGCAACCTGGAACTGCTGGCCAACATCGGTTCGACCGCGCCGTACGTGGGCCTGGTCGGCACCGTGTTCGGCATCATGGTGACCATGCACGACATGATCAGCAGTGGTGCGCAGGCCGGCATCGCCGCCGTCGCGCCGGGCATCTCCGAGGCACTGTTCGCTACCGCCATCGGCCTGTTCGTGGCGATCCCGGCGGTGTGGGCCTACAACCGCTTCACCACGCGCGTTGAGCGCATGTCGGTGCGGTTCGAGACCTTTGCCGAAGAGTTCAGCTCCATCCTGCAGCGCCAGAGCGCTGGCGACGAGTAAGCGCCTGACCCGGGAGTCCAAGCCATGTCCGCTGCCATCGGTCGCCGCAAGCGCCGCAAGCTGAAATCGGAAATCAACGTCGTTCCCTACATCGACGTCATGCTGGTGCTGCTGATCATCTTCATGGTCACCGCGCCGCTGCTCACCCTGAGCTTCGACGTCGACCTGCCGCAGTCCAACGCCAAGGCGCTGGAGAGCAAGCAGGACCCGGTGATCGTCTCGGTGCGCCAGGACGGCCAGCTCAGCCTGAAGCTGCCCGATGCCAAGGAACCGACCGCCGTGTCGGCCGAGGAACTGGAAGGCCGGCTGGCCGGCATCGCCGCCCAGGACAAGGGCGTGCGCGTGATCGTCGCCGCCGACCGTGCCGTGGCCTATGAAAAGGTCATCGCCGCGATGGATGTGATCAAGCGCGCCAAGGTAGACAAGGTAGGCCTGGCCACCGATGCACGCTGACGCCCTGCCACCCCCGCATCAGCGCGAACCCGGCTGGGGCCTGCCCCTGGCATTGGCGTTGCTGGTGCACCTGCTGGTCGCGCTGGTCTTCATCGTGGCCTGGTTCTGGTCGCCCGAGCGCAACACCGACGCCGCCGCCGGCGATCCGTCGGTCGAGGCCAGCCTGGCGCTGTCTGCGTCGGAGGCCTCCGCTGCGCGCCAGGCCCTGCGCCAGTCGGAAAAGCTGGAAGACCTGCCGCCGCCGGTGGCCGAGCCCATCCCGGTGCCGGAAGACACCATTCCGCCGCCGCAGCCGATCCCGGAACCGCGCCCGCAGGACGCCCCCACGCCGCAGCAGCAACAGGCGCAGGAGCGTGTCGCGCAGCCGGATACCAAGGATCAGGAAGCGGTGAGTGCGCTGGCCATCTCCCAGGAGAAGGCCAAGCAGGAACAGGAAGCCAAGCGCCGCCAGGAACAGATCGACCTGACCGAACGCAAGCGCCAGGAAGAAGCCGAGCAGAAGCTGCGCCTGGCCAAGCAGCAGGAAGCGGACGAGAAGAAGAAGCAGGCCGAGCAGGAGCGCGTGGCCGCTGACAAGGCCGAGGCCGAGAAGCAGAAGAAGATCGCCGAGATCCGTGCCCGCCGCGAGCAGGCCGAGAAGGAAGCCAAGCTGGCCGAGCAGAAGCTGCGCCAGGTGGCCGCCGCGCGCAATGCCGCCGGCAGTGCCGCTGCCGGTTCCAGTGGTGCCTCGCAGCCGGCCGCCGGTGGCGGTGGCAACAGCGACGACCTTTCGGCCAAGTACGCAGCCGCCATCCAGGCCAAGGTGCTGTCGCAGTGGGTGCGCCCGGATACGGTGCCGTTGGGCCAGCGCTGCCAGATCACCATCACCC
Source organism: Stenotrophomonas sp. a6 (assembly GCF_030913325.1). Lineage (NCBI taxonomy): Bacteria > Pseudomonadati > Pseudomonadota > Gammaproteobacteria > Lysobacterales > Lysobacteraceae > Stenotrophomonas > Stenotrophomonas sp. a6. The sequence continues at coordinate 3,431,985 of NZ_CP133161.1, read as the reverse complement.
AGATTCCGGGTGGCACGGTGATGCAGGCCAAGGTCAGCCCGAACTGCCCGTACGACGAGGCCGGCAAGCGCTCGATCGAGGCCGCCGTGCTCAACGCGCAGCCGCTGCCGTACCGCGGCTTCGAGTCGGTGTTCGCACGCACGCTCAACTTCACCTTCACCGCCCAGGATCGCTGAGGCGGGCAGGGCAGGGTGGCTCTCCGCTGCCCGCGTCCACGGATGTCGCGCTTGCCTCTGGCAGGCCAGGTCTCGACCGGGCAGGCTGTGGGCTGCTGTCGAACACCGCCCCGCAGGGCGGCGTGACGGGGCAGACGGGCGCGATGTTAGCCACGACGTTAACGGTGCGTGAGAGGACGGGCTGGAACTGACCCGGAATTCACGTACCCTTGGTTCATGATTGCGAAGCGGTTCACTGCCGCTTTGTTATCCCTCGTTCCGGTTTCCCCCTATTGAGCGCTCCATGAAAAAGATGCCTCGCTGGCTTGCCGTGTTTGCGGCCCTGTTGCTGCCCTTTGCTGCCGTCGCGCAGCAGAAGGGGCTGGATATCGACATCATCGGCGGGAATGCTTCCGCGCTGCCGATCACCATCGTGCCGATGCCTTACCAGGGGTCGTCGGCTGCACCGCAGACCGACGTCGCCGGCGTGGTCCGTGCCGACCTGGAGCGTTCGGGCCAGTTCCGTACGCTGCCCGAAGCGCAGATCGTCGAGAAGCCGGTGCGCGGCGGCGACATCCAGTTCGCCACCTGGCGCGCGCTGAAGCAGAACTACATCGTGGTCGGCCGCGTGCTCGACGCCGGTGCCGGTGCCTACCGCGTCGAGTACGAACTGTTCGACGTGCCCAAGGGTGAGCGCCTGCTGGGCCTGGCGATGACCGCCCGTGGCAACGCCATGCGTGACGTCGCCCACCAGATGGCCGACGCCATCTACGAGAAGATCACCGGCATCCGTGGCGCCTTCTGGACCCGCATCGCCTACGTGACCGCCAGCGGCAAGGGCGACGCCATGCGCTACGCGCTGATGGTGGCCGACTCCGATGGCTTCAATCCGCAGACCATCGTGCGTTCGGCCGAGCCGCTGCTGTCGCCGTCGTGGAGCCCGGATGGCAGCAAGCTGGCCTACGTCAGCTTCGAGCGTGGCAATTCGGCCATCTACATCCAGAACATCGGTACCGGCGCGCGTGAGCTCGTCACCAGCTTCCGCGGCATCAACAGCGCCCCGGCGTTCTCGCCGGACGGCCGCAAGCTGGCCCTGACCCTGTCGCGTTCGGGCAACCCGGAAATCTACGTGATGGACCTGGGCAGCAAGCAGCTGACCCAGCTGACCAACCACTTCGCCATCGATACCGAGCCGACCTGGGCGCCGGACGGCAGCGCGGTGTACTTCACCTCCGACCGCGGCGGCCGTCCGCAGGTCTACAAGGTCGGCGCGGGCGGCGGCAGCGCCGAGCGCGTGACCTTCCAGGGCAACTACAACGCCAAGCCCTCGGTGTCCTACGACGGCAAGAAGATCGCCGTCGCCCAGGGCTCGGGCAACAGCTACAAGATCGCGGTGATGGACAGCTCGCTGGGTTCGCCGCGCTGGAGCACGCTGTCCCCGGGCTCGCTGGATGAATCGCCGAGCTTTGCGCCCAACGCGAGCATGGTGTTGTACGCCGCCCGCGAAGGTGGCCGTGGTGTGTTGTATGCCGTCTCGGCCGATGCGCGGGTTCGCCAGCGCCTGGTCCTGGCCGATGGTGATGTGCGCGAGCCGGCATGGTCCCCATACCGTACCCAGCGCTAAAAGAGTGTTAATATTTTCGTTGTCTTGAACCCCTCATCGGCCTAGGAGCCACAAAGGTATCGCCATGAACAAGTCCACCCGCGTTCTGCTTGTTTCCCTGCTGTCTGTGGCCGTCCTGGCCGGTTGCTCGAAGAAGGTGAAGGAAGAGCCGGCAGCCCCGGTCGACACCGGCACCTCGACCACCACCCCGACCGGTCCGTCGACCTCGGGCCTGTACGGCCCGGGCGACCTGGATACCGACGCTTGCCTGCGCCAGCGCGTTGTCTACTTCGACCTGGACAAGGAAGACGTGAAGCCGGAATTCCAGGCCATCATGGCGTGCCACGCCAAGTACCTGCGTGACCGTCCGTCCTCGCGCATCACCCTGCAGGGCCACACCGACGAGCGCGGTTCGCGCGCGTACAACCAGGCCCTGGGTGAGCGTCGTGGCAACGGCGTCAACTCGGCCCTGCAGGCCAACGGTGGCTCGGCTTCGCAGCTGACCGTCGTTTCCTACGGTGAAGAGCGTCCGGTCTGCACCGAGTCGAACGAGTCCTGCTGGTCGCAGAACCGTCGCGTCGAAATCGTCTACACCGCGCAGTAATCCATGCGCATTGGCATCAAACTGATGCTGGTCGTTGCGGCAGCCCTCGTGGCTGCCGCACCGGCGCATGCACAGCGACAGAGCCTGGCTGACCGTGTCGGCGCGCTCGAGCAGCAGATGTACAACAACAGTGCCAACCAGGACCTGTTGAACCAGATCAACCAGCTGCGGCAGCAGGTCACCAGCCTGCAGGCCTCGATCGAGCAGTTGCAGCACGACAACGCCCAGCTCAAGCAGTCCGCCCAGGACCAGTACCTGGATCTGGACAGCCGCCTGAACCGGTTGGAAGGGGGCAATGCCGCCCCGGCCCTGCCGCCCGTTCCGGCGAGCGCGCCGAAGGCCGCACCGGCCCCGGCAAAACCCGCAGCGGCGGCCACTTCCGAGCGGCCGCCTTCCGTCCATGGTGATGCCGGCAGCCTTGCCGCCACTGGCGACGAGCGCACCTCCTACAACGTCGCCTTCGATTCGCTGAAGGCCGGCAAGTACGATGATTCGGCGCAGCTGTTCCTGAGCTTCCTGCAGCTGTACCCGAACGGCGTCTACGCGCCGAACGCGCTGTACTGGTTGGGCGAGAGCTACTACGCCACCCGCAATTTCCCGATGGCCGAGACCCAGTTCCGTGAACTGCTCGCGCGCTATCCGACCCACGACAAGGCCGCTGGCGGCCTGCTCAAGGTTGGCCTCTCGCAGTATGGCGAGGGCAAGGTCGACCAGGCCCAGCAGACGCTGGAGAGCGTCGTGGCGCAGTACCCGGGCTCGGACGCCGCGCGCACCGCCCAGGATCGGCTGCAGTCCATCCGCCTCGGCAAGCAGATCCGTTGATCCGCTGACCGGGCGTACAATGCGTACCCTGGCGCCGGGCTGATTTCCGGCAGCCTCCTGTAGAGCCGAGCCCATGCTCGGCTGCTTTCGTTTCCGGCGCCGATAAATCGGTCGCCCGTCCCATGAAGAATTGTTTGCCATGACCGCCGTTACCCCGTCCAACGCCGTCGCCACCCCCAGCGACATCGTGCAGTCGCCGCTGCCGCGCCTGAAGATCACCGAGATCTTCACCTCGCTGCAGGGCGAAGCCGATACCGCCGGCTGGCCGACCGTGTTCGTGCGCCTGACCGGCTGCCCGCTGCGCTGCCAGTACTGCGATACGGCCTATGCCTTCCATGGCGGCACCTGGAGGGACATCGACGACATCGTGGCCGAGGTGCTGGCCCAGGGCGTGCGCCACGTCTGCGTGACCGGCGGCGAGCCGCTGGCGCAGAAACGCTGCCTGGTGCTGCTGCAGAAGCTGTGCGACGCCGGCATGGACGTCTCGCTGGAAACCTCCGGCGCGCTGGACGTCAGCGCGGTGGACCCGCGTGTATCGCGCGTGGTCGACATCAAGACCCCGGGGTCGGCCGAAGTGGCGCGCAACCGCTGGGAAAACCTGCCGCTGCTGACCGCCCGCGACCAGATCAAGTTCGTCATCTGCAGCCGCGAGGACTACGACTGGGCCAAGGCCCTGGTCGCCGAGCACGAGCTGGTGAAGCGCTGCACCGTGTTCTTCTCGCCCAGCAAGGGCGAGATCACCGCGCGGCAGCTGGCCGACTGGATCGTCGAAGACCGCCTGCCGGTGCGCTTCCAGATGCAGTTGCATAAAATCCTGTGGAACGACGAGCCGGGCCGATGAGCCCGCGCGGCGTTCCCTGATGTAGCTCCGGCGCGGGACAGCGTGCTGGCTTTCCCCTCCCAACCGGATGTTTTACCCATGAAGAAGGCAGTCGTGCTTCTCTCCGGCGGCATGGATTCAGCCGCCGTCATCGCCATGGCCCAGGAACAGGGCTTTGCCGTGCATGCCCTGAGCGTGCGCTATGGCCAGCGCCATACCTCCGAACTGGATGCCGCCGCCCGCGTGGCCAAGGCCCAGGGCGTGGTCGCGCACAAGACCGTGGACGTGGACCTGCGCAGCATCGGTGGCTCGGCGCTCACCGATGACATCGACGTGCCCGAGGCCGGCGGTGCCGGCATTCCGGTCACCTACGTACCGGCGCGCAACACCATCATGCTGTCGCTGGCCCTCGGCTGGGCCGAAGTGCTCGGCGCCAACGACATCTTCTGCGGCGTCAATGCCGTGGATTATTCTGGCTATCCGGACTGCCGCCCCGAGTTCGTGGCCGCGTTCCAGGCGCTGGCCAACCTGGCCACCAAGTCGGGCGTGGAAGGTGCGGGCATCAAGGTACACGCGCCGCTGCAGTTCCTCAGCAAGGGCCAGATCGTCAGCGAAGGCGTGCGCCTGGGCGTGGACTTCGGCCTGACCGTGTCCTGTTACAACGCCGACGCCAACGGCGCCGCCTGCGGCCACTGTGACGCCTGCCGCCTGCGCGCGCAGGGCTTCGCCGAAGCCGGCGTGCCCGACCCGACGCTGTACGCCTGACCGCCCCTGGTAGTGCCGGCCGCTGGCCGGCTTCCCTGATGGGTGTGAATTCCCAGATGGTGGGGGCGAACTGCTCCACGGTGGGTGCGAACCTTGGTTCGCACTCCCTGACCCGCCGGGGAGGTCTGACTCGGGTGGGTGCGAACCGTTGGTTCGCACGCTCTTCGCCGGACACAACCCGGCGCTACCGCTGCCGCAGCCACCCCGACGCTTCAATAAACGCCCGCACCGCCTTCGGATCGGCATAGTCCAGCTCGATCATCCGCGCGACACCGGCTTTCTCGTCGGCTTGCTGGCGCATGTACTCCTGCGCGATACGGTAGCCGGCGTAGTACCCCACATCACTCACCCCGAACGGATTACCGGCGCTGTTGTACAGCCAGTTGTCCAGATCCCCGCCGTCCATTTCAGCGACGAAACGCGTGCGGATTTCCGCTTCGTGCGCGGGCCCGTAGCTGTACAGCGGAAGCGCCGGCCGACGCCCACTCAGCCGTTCGGCCACATACTCCGCCACGCCTTCGCGCACCGCGTACTGCGCCAGGCTGCCGGTAGTCTCGCGCTGCTGGGTATGCACGTACTCGTGCAGGTTGTTCTGCGCGTTGTTCGCCCCCGGACGGCTGTCGTAGAAGATCCGCAGGCGGCTGCGCATCGGCTCCGGTAGCTCGCTCACGTCCACGCGTTCATCGCCCAGCGCCATCTCCGCACCGATCAGTACCTTGTCACCCAGCGTGGTCCCGCCAGTACGCAGCACGCCCACGGCATAGGTGATGGTGGCCGGGCGCAGGGCGGGGTAGAGCGTGCGGAAGGCGGCCAGGTCCCGTTCCAGTGTGGCGCTGGCCTGCTGCGCGTTGGCGGTCAATGGGCGTACCGACGTCCAGAAGCGCGGCCACGCACGCATGGCCTCGGCGTATTCGCGGGCGGTGTAGTTACGGACCTGCCTCAGCGCATGCAGGCCGGGGCTGCCTGGATCGATGTAGCGCTCCTGCACCAGTGCGACCTGGCGTTCAACGCCGGGCTCGGCGCGCACAGCGTCATAAGTGGCCCAGAAGCGGCCGATGTCGTCGGTGACGACCTGGGATGGGGCGGCCAGTGCCGCACAGGGCAGCAACAGGGCGGCAATGAGGCAGAAGGGCAGGCGCATCCGTGGCTCCGGGCAGGAATCACAGCTGGGATGCGCGTGAGGCCCAGAAGGTTTAAGCGGGCTCACCAGATCGGGTAGTGCCGGCCGCTGGCCGGCAACCTCGACGCACCAGGGTTTCACCCGGCCCGGTAAAGTAGGGTAGAATGCCCACCCCGCCGAAAGGCTGGGGCAGTGCAATGGGCCGTTAGCTCAGTCGGTAGAGCAGAAGACTTTTAATCTTTTGGTCGAAGGTTCGAATCCTTCACGGCCCACCATTGCATCCAATGACCCAGGTCATTCAGAAAGGCACCGTAATGCGGTGCCTTTTTTGTTGCCCTGGTCCGTGGCCTCTACTTCGCCCGCATTCCCTTGGCTTTTGCGGCCGCCGCGTCGGCAGCTTGCTGTGCGGCCGTCGCTGCCGCATTCGCGGAACGCACGGCTTCCGCTTGAGCCGCGTCAAAGTCAGCCCGGCGCTGCGCGCTGATCCGGCGTTCCAGTTCTGAATATGCGACGTAGCTCTCCGGATACTTCGCGACGCAGGCCTGCTGCAGCAGCGGGATCGCGTGGTCGGACAATCCCGGTTGGAGGTGGGCGAGCAGGCAGTCCGCATACGCTGCGGATGCTGGCGGAGTGCTGCTGGACTGCGGTGAGGCGGCGGCAAGGGTGGTGGCGATCAATACACTCAACATGGGAACCTCCTTGTGGATATGAGCGTGGCGGCGACCAGTCCTTGAGCCAAAGTGCCCGTTGCATGACCATCACCGGCTCCATGGTGCTCCAGTTCCGGCAGATCGGCAAAGTGCCGCGAACGACAGTGCCTCCGGCGGTCTATGCTCGGCATCTTTCCCAGGATGGGCTGTCCCATGCGTCTGATCGTGCTGTCGCTGTTGTTGTCCGTCGTCTCCGCCGCGCCGCTGATGGCCGCCGAATCCGCGTCGCCCGCCGCCGCCACGCCGCTGGTCATCGGCGAGACCTTCACCATCGAGTCGAAGGCGCTGGGCGAGACCCGTCGTATCAACGTCTATCGCCCGCAGCCGTGGGGGCTGGACCCGAAGGCACCGCTACCGGTGCTCTACATGCCCGACGGCGGCATCGGCGAGGACTTCCTGCATGTGGCCGGGCTGGTGCAGGTGCTCAGCGGCAACGGCAGCATGCGTCCGTTCCTGCTGGTTGGCATCGAGAACACCGAGCGCCGCCGCGACATGACCGGCCCCAGCAAGGACCCGCAGGACCAGAAGATCGCGCCGCGCATCGGCGGCTCGGCGGCCTACCGTACCTTCCTGCGCGATGAACTGATGCCGCAGGTGCGCCAGCGTTACCCGACCACCGACGAGCGCGCGCTGATCGGCGAGTCGCTGGCCGGCCTGTTCGTGGTCGAGACGCTGCTGCAGGAGCCGACGCTGTTCAACAGCTATATCGCGCTGGACCCCAGCCTGTGGTGGAACCGTGGTGCAATGCTGGCCGGGGCGGCCAGACAGCTGCCGGCGGTGACGCGCACACGGCCGCGCGTGTTCCTGGCCAGCAGTGGGCAGCCGGAGCTGGCAGCCTCTGCCGCACAGCTTGCAACGCTGCTGGAGCAGTCATCGCCATCTGCGCTGGTGAAGTACCTGCCGCTGCCGGAGGAAACCCACGCCACCATCTATCATCCGGCCGCGTTGCAGGCGCTGCGCACGCTGTTCCCGGCGCCGCCGCCGGCCTCGCCCTGACCGCACTGGTACCCGCCTGCACACCATGCAACGATGCGGCAGCGGCGCCATCGGGTGCGCCGCCCGCAACGGGAGCGTATGGATGCAGCGTGTGCGTGGATGGAGTGTGGCGGCCTGCCTGGCCATGAGTGGCTGTGCGATGTCGGTGGCGCCGCCCGCAGTGCAGAGTGAAGCGAAGGACAGTGCGACGACTGCCACGCCGGGTGTGGTGCTGCCGGACACCGAAGCGCTGCGCGTGCACGACCCGGTCGGCCGCGATTATCCGGTCTGGGTGGCGCTGCCGGCCGACTACGCGGCGCATCCGGAAAAGCACTACCCGGTGCTGTACGTGACCGATGCGCTGTACAGCTTCCCGCTGGTGCGCAGCGTGCGCAACATGGTCGGGCAGAAGGGCGTCAACATCGAGGATTTCATCCTGGTCGGGCTACCGCCGCAGGAAGGCCTGACCTCCAAGCAGAGCCGCTCGCGCGATTACACGCCCAGCGACCCGGTGCGTACCGATCCGCGTGATTACAGCGATGACGTCAGCTACGGCGGCGCGGCGCACTACCGCGATTTCCTCGCTGGGCAGGTGCTGCCGATGATCGACGCGCGCTACCGCACCGATCCGGCGCGGCGTGCCTATGCGGGGCATTCCTATGGTGGCCTGTTCGGCGCCTATGTGCTGACCACGCGCCCGGACATGTTCCGCACCTACATCCTGTCCAGCCCGTCGCTGTGGTTCGACGACCATCGGGTGCCGCGCATGCAGGCCGAAGCCAAGGCGCCGGCGCAGCCGACCACGGTGGTGCTGTCGGTGGGCAGCTTTGAAACGGTCAAGCCCGAACCGCGTTACTTCACCCGCAACGACATGCTGCGCCACAACGCCGAATTCGCCGAGCAGCTGCGCAGCAGCGGGCGATCGTTGAAAGTGGAGAACATGGTGATCGATGACGAGGATCACTTCACCGTCTACCCGGACATGATCACCCGCGCACTGCTGAAGGTGTTCCCGGGTACCGGACCGTACAGCAGCGGTTGATGAATGCCTCAGGCCGCCTGTGCATCCGGCCCGGTCAATACGCCCACATCGGCGTGCCGGAAGCACAGCCGGATGGCGTCGAGCAGCTCGCTCATGTTGTACGGCTTGGGCAGGAAATGGATGCCGTCGCGCAGCTGCGGCAGCACCTGGTGCTGGTCCATGCCCGACGTCACCAGGATCGGCAGCTGGGGATACAGGCCGCGGACCCGGTTGGCGGCTTCAATGCCACTGATCGCGCCCAGATTCACGTCGGTGAACAGCAGGTCGAAACGCTCACCGGCGGCCAGCAGGCCCAGCGCCGCTTCGGCAGAGCTCACGCCCACTACGTGGCAGGCCTGGCTTTCCAGCGCCAGCCGGCTCAGTTCGCGGGTTTCCTCGGCGTCCTCGATGAGCAGGACGCGGGGTTCAACGTGGCGCTTGGACAGCAACATGACGCGACAACTCCGGACAGCAACGGTGAAAAGGCGCGCAAGTATGCGTAAGCCGGTAGTGATCCCGACGTGCACGGCAAGCTAAGCGGGCGTTACAGGCCTCTCTGGCGCCGGAGCCGCACGTGCCAGGCCAGCCCCGTGACCGCGAGCAGGGCGGTGCCGATGCGCAGGCTGGTGGCCTGCCAGCCCAATGCGAGGGCGTCATCGAGGCTGAACACATTCCAGGCCAGGTTCATCGAAACATGCAGGACCAGGCCGCACCAGAGCGTGTTGCCATCAAGGTGGTCGAGCCAGGCGAAGATGAAGCCGCCCACGGCGATCACCGCGCCGACGAACAGCGCGATGCCGCCACCGTCGAACCCACCGAAGCCGAGCCAGTGCGCCATGCCGAACAGCAGCGCCTGCGGCAGTGCAAGCCATGGCCAGGGGCCGCGCACGATCTTCACCAGCAGCACGAAGCCCAGGCCGCGGAAGAGCACTTCCTCGGCCAGCGGGAACAGCACCGCCAGCATGGCGGCATCCAGTGCAGTCAGTGCCCTGTTCGGTGTTCCGAGCAGCGCCAGGCCAAGCCAGCACGGCAGGCTGGCCAGCAGCACCCACATGGGGCCGCTCCAGCCGTTGCCGCGCAGCCCCAGGCTGGCCATCAGGCCCATGTCACGGGGCCGCAGCAGCGCGGCCAGCAGCAGTGCCACCAGTACCGCCAGCGCGTTGTCCAACAGGCTGCCGCCATAGGGGATGGGCAGTGCGGGAGTGGGTGTGCCGATGGCCGCGGCGATATCCCGCAGGTTCAGGCCAAGGCCGACGCCCAGCAGCACCAGCAACAGGCGTGCGGTGGTGGGCAGGCGGGACAACACGGTCATGTACGCATTCCCTGCGGAACAAGGGCGCAGTGTGCCCCGCGGTACGCATGTGGGCACACGCCGGAAGTCCCTGTGCCATCGGTCATGCGTTGCCGCACAGTCATCGCGGTGCAGGTACAGTCGAAACCAGACCGACAGGAGCAATGCCGATGCTGTGCCCCGTGTGCAAGACCCAGACGCTGCAGATGGCCGAGCGCCATGGCATCGAGATTGATTACTGCCCGAGTTGCCGCGGTGTGTGGCTGGATCGTGGCGAGCTGGACAAGATCATCGAACGTGCGGGCGCCGGTGCTGCAGTACCTCCGCCAGCGCCCGTGCAGGCTCAGCCGGCGTCCGCGCCGCCACCGGTGACGCACCGTGATACCCGCCACCTCGGCCAGCGCTACGAGGACAACCGGGGACACGGCTACAAGAAAAAGAAGAAGGACAGCTTCCTGTCGGAGTTGTTCGATTTCTAGTTTGTAGCGTCGAGCCATGCTCGACGTTTGGCGCTAACAGTCGAGCAAGCTTCACTCTACATGGGGCGCGTGATCACGGCCGACGCAGGATGAACTCGCGGTCGTGGGTATCGCCCACGATGAAGTCGTACTCGCCAACCTTGCTGCAGCCATAGCGCGCGTAGAAGCGCTGTGCGCCGAAATTCTCTTCCCATACGCCTACCCACAGGGTGCGGCGCTGCGGCTGGTCCAGCCACGCCATGAACGCGTCCATCATGCGTGCACCATGTCCGCCGTTCTGGTGTGCGGCCAGGATGTAGAACCGCTTCAGTTCGATGTCACCTTCGCATGCATCCGTGTGCGGCAAGGTGTTGGCACCCGCGGCCAGGTAGCCGACCACGGCGTCACCGTCCAGCAACAGCCAGATGGCACTGCGTGGGTCGGACAGTTCGATGCGCTGCGGTTCGCTGCTGTAGTGCGCCTGCAGGAAATCGTGCAGCTCCTGCGGCGGATAGGAATCGCCCCAGGTTTCGTTGTACGTGGCGATGGCGATCTCCGACAGCGCGTCGACATCAGCAAGGGTGGCGCGGCGGATCTGCAACGACATGGCGGTGCCTGCATTGGAACGTGGCGCAGTGTAGCCGGCCCCGGCGGCTGCCGGGGCTGGCCATTGCTCACGATCCGCTGCTCAGAACCACATGCGCACGCCGGCCACCCAGCGCGTGTCGCGCGCGTGGTCACCGGCATAGTCGGCGGTGTCGCCAAAACTGCGTTCGTGACTGATGCCGATGTAGGGCGCGAAGCGACGGCTGAACTCGTAGCGCAGGCGCAGGCCGGCCTCTACCTTGTTCAGGCCACGGCCGATGCCGTACTCCTGCTCGTCCTTGGCCGCAACGGTAGCTTCCAGCAGCGGCTGCAGGATCAATCGGTTGGTCAACAGCACGTCGTACTCGACCTCGGCCTTGGCCAACACCTGGCCGCCGGAGCCCATGTACAGCGTGGCCGAGCTTTCGAACTTGTACGGCGCCAGACCCTGGATGCCGATGGCCGCCCATGTGCGCGAGTCGGACGGGCGGAAGTCCTGGCGCACGCCGACCAGCACGTCCCACCACGGCGACACGCTGCGGCCATACAGTGCTTCCAGTGACGACGATTCGGTGCGGCCGCGGCTGCGTTCGCCATCGGTGCGCAGCCACAGGCGGTTGATGTTGCCGCCGACCCAGCCGGTGGCTTCCCATGCCTGGCCGTTGCTGCTCTTGCCATCCCAATGCTCAAGCCGGTCGATCAGCAGCAGGCTGTTGATCTCCGGCGCGTGTTCCATCGCGCCATGCGCGATCGGCGGGAAGGCGGCGGCGCGGTCGGCATCGGTCGGGACCGGGATCGGTTCGCGCGGTTCGGTGGGTGCAGGCGTGCCGTGGCCCATCGCCCCGTGGTCCATCTGCGAATGGTCCATCGCAGATGGCTGCATCGCGCCATGGTCCATCTTCGAGTGGTCCATCGTGGAGTGGTCCATGCCGGCCTGATCCGCCGCACCCATGTCCATCTCCGAATGATCCATCTTTGAATGATCGACCGGTTCGGCCGGGGCCTTCGCGCTCTTCGCAGGCGCGTTCATCGCGCCCATGTCATGGCCGGCGTGCGACTGCGCGAACACCGGCAACGCGGCGGCGAGGCCCAGGGCCAGCAGGCTGGGGGAAAGCAGTGAGCGGCTCATTCTTCGATCCTCACTTCGCGCATCATGCCCGCTTCCATGTGGTACAGCAGATGGCAGTGGTAGGCCCAGCGGCCGAGTGCATCGGCGCGCACGCGATAGCTGCGGCGGGTGCCCGGCGGCATGTCGATGGTGTGCTTGCGGACCTGGAACTCACCTTGCGCGTTTTCCAGATCGCTCCACACGCCGTGCAGGTGGATCGGGTGCTGCATCATGGTGTCGTTGACCAGCACGATGCGCATGCGCTCGCCGTAGTTCAGCCGCAGCGGCTCGGCGCTGGCGAACGGGACGCCATCGAAGGACCAGGAGAACTTCTCCATGTGGCCGGTCAGGTGCAGCTCGATCTCGCGGCTCGGCTCGCGGCCATCCGGGTCTTCGAACAGGCTGCGCATCGCGCCGTAGGTCAGCACCTGGCGGCCGTTGTCGCGCAGGCCGATGCCAGGGTCGTCCAGCTTCGGCTCGGTGGCCGAACTCTGCATGTCCACCAGCGGGTTGTTGCGCTCGCTGGCCGGATGCTTCGGTACCTTGCTGGCGGCACCGCCACCGTGCGCACCGTGGCCCATGCTGGCGCCGCAGCTACCTTCCGTGCCCTTCATCGCGGCCATGTCGTGGCCACCATGGCCACCACTCCCCATGTCGTGCCCCATGTCGCTCATCGTCAGCAACGGGCGTGGGTCGCGCGCGGGAATCGGTGCCTGCAGCCCGTGGCGTACCGCCAGCGTGCCGGCGGCGTAGCCGGTGCGACCCATGTCCTGGCAGAAAATGGTGAACGCATCCTGGCCGGTGGGTTCGACCAGCACGTCGTAGGTTTCGGCGGGAGCGATGCGGAATTCGTCGATGCTGACCGGGTGGATGTACTGGCCGTCAGCGGCCACCACGGTCATCTTCAAACCGGGGATGCGCACGTCGAAGTAGGTCATCGACCCGCCGTTGATGAAGCGCAGCAGCACCTTTTCGCCACTGCGGAACAGGCCGGTCCAGTTGCCGGCCGGGGCGGTGCCGTTCATCAGGTAGGTGTAGGTATGCGCGTTGATATCGGAGATATCGGTGGGCGTCATCCGCATCCGGCCCCACATGCCACGGTCGGACAGCGCCGCGGACCAACCGTCGCGTTTCGCGTCGCGCAGGAAGTCGGGCAGGGTGCGCTTGTAGTAGTTGTCGTGCTCGGCCAGCTTCTTCATGCGCCGGAACAGCGCGCCCGGGTCCATGTCGGTCCAGTCGGACAGCATGATCACGTGCTCGCGGTCGTGGTGGTACGGCGCCGGTTCGGCCGGGTCGATGATCAGCGCGCCGTACAGGCCGGCCTGTTCCTGGAACATCGAGTGGCTGTGGTACCAGTAGGTGCCCGACTGCTTCAGCTGGAAGTGGTAGTGGTAGGTCTCGCCGGGGCCGATGCCGTTGAAGCTCAGGCCCGGCACGCCGTCCATGTTGGCCGGCAGCAGGATGCCGTGCCAGTGGATGGAGGTCGGGTGGCGTTCCAGCGTGTTGCGCACGAACAGGTCCACGGTCTGGCCTTCGCGCCAGCGCAGGATCGGGGCCGGCAACGAGCCGTTGACGGTGATCGCCGGGCGGGTGCGGCCGGTGAAATTGGCCAGCGATTCGCCGATGGCCAGTTCGATGCGGGTATCGCTGAGCACGGCGGGGGCACCGGCCAGCCGTGGGGCGGCAGTGGCGGCGGCGAGCGCACGCTGCGGCACGCCGACAGCGGCGATGCCGGCGACCACGCCACCGGCGGCCAGGCCCTGCACGAACAGGCGGCGCGACGGCATGGGCACAGCGCCCGGACCGGGGGGATTGCGGGTATTCATGGTGGAGACTCCAGACACGGAAAGACGCCGGCAGGCCGCCGGCTCCGGTGCGCAGGGCGCACAGTGCGTGTGGAATCAGCCGATGGGCGGGCGTGAGATCGGCGGCAGCGGCGGCGACGGGCGGCCGGTGGCCGGCATCGGCTGCGGTGCCAGCGACAACGCCGGGCCGGCCATGAACGGCAACGCCTGCACCACCAGCAGCGGGTGCTGGGCGCAGCTGCGCACGCAGTCCTTGATCTGGCAGTGGGCGTCGTGGGCGGGGGCCTTGGTCTGCGGGGCCTGGTCGGCGTGCATGGCGGCGTGGTGGTGGCAGTCGGCATTGCCGCCTTCAAGGGCGGCTGCCGCGTGGGTCATCCGGCCCATTTCCTCGTGACCGCTGGCCATGGCCGCGTTCAGCCCGTTGAGCAGCAGGCTGAGCATGAGCACGACACGGAGCAGGGTCGAGGCGAGGGACATGGCGCTAATCTAGCCGCAAGCGGCCGTGGATGCACTTCCGGCTGAATGGTCGGTTCAAGGTTGGACCTGCACCAATGTAGAGCCGAACCCGCGCTCGGCTACTTCTGCGGCCACGGCAGCCGAGCGTGGGCTCGGTGCTACAGGGAGCGCGGCGTCAGCCTTCTTCGCGCACGATCTCGACCAGGCGCGGGCCGTAGCGGCTCAGCTTGGTGCCGCCGATGCCGCCGACCCGGGCCAGTTCATCCAGGCTGGTCGGGCGCTGCTCGGCGATGTTGCGCAGGGTGCTGTCGTGGAAGATCACGAAGGCAGGCACGTTCTGTTCGCGCGCCAGTTCGGCACGCAGGCCGCGCAGGGCGTTGAACAGTGCCAGGTCCTGCGGCAGTACCGACAACCCGGTGCGCTGCGCGCTGCGCTCGCGTCCGCTGGTGCTGCTGGCCGGGTCGCGGCGCATGCTGATCTGGCGGCGGCCGGTCAGCACGTCACGGCTGGCATCGGTCAGGCGCAGGCCACCGTGGCCCTCGCTGTCCACTTCCAGCAGGCTGGCGGCGACCAGCTGGCGGAACACGCTGCGCCAGGTGCGCGCATCCAGATCGCGGCCGATGGCGTAGGTGCTGAGCTTGTCGTGGCCCTGCTGCTTCACCTTCTCGTTCTCGCTGCCACGCAGGACGTCGATCAGGTGGCCGACGCCGAAGCGCTGGCCGGTGCGGTAGACACAGCTCAGTGCCTTCTGCGCCGGAATGGTCGCGTCCCACGAGGCCGGCGGCGTCAGGCAGTTGTCGCAGTTGCCGCACGGCTGGGGATAGGTCTCGCCGAAACCGGCCAGCAGCACCTGGCGGCGGCACTGCATGGATTCGCAGTAGCCCAGCAGGTGATCGAGCTTGCCCCGCTCCAGCTGCTTGCGTTCTTCGCCGGCCTCGGATTGTTCGATCATCTGCTTGAGCAGTACCACGTCGCCCAGGCCGTAGCACAGCCAGGCCTCGGCAGCTTCACCATCACGACCAGCGCGGCCGGTTTCCTGGTAGTAGCCTTCCATCGACTTGGGCAGGTCGGTATGCGCCACGAAGCGCACGTCCGGCTTGTCGATGCCCATGCCGAAGGCGATGGTGGCGCACATGACGATGCCGTCCTCGCGCAGGAAGCGGCGCTGGTTGTTCGCGCGCACTTCCGGCGGCAGGCCGGCGTGGTAGGGCAGGGCGTTGAAGCCCTGGCCGCAGAGGAATTCAGCGGTCTCCTCGACCTTGCGCCGCGACATGCAGTAGACGATGCCGGCCTCGCCACGGTGGCCGCGCAGGAAATCGGTCAGCTGCTTGCGCGCGTTGTCCTTCTGCACCACGGTGTAGCGGATGTTGGGGCGGTCGAAGGAGCTGACGAAGTGGCGTGCTTCCTGCAGATCCAGGCGCTCGGCGATCTCGCGCTGGGTCGGCGGGTCGGCGGTGGCGGTGAGCGCGATCCGCGGGATCTGCGGCCAGCGCTCGTGCAGTACGGTCAGCTGGCGGTATTCCGGGCGGAAGTCGTGGCCCCACTGCGACACGCAGTGGGCTTCGTCGATGGCGAACAGGGCGATCTGGCTGCGCGACAACAGCGACAGGAAGCGGCCGGTCAGCAGCCGCTCGGGAGCGACATAGAGCATGTCCAGCTCACCCGCGAGCAGTTCGCGCTCGACGCGGCCGGCGGTCTCGGCATCCAGGGTTGAATTCAGGTACTCGGCACGCACGCCGAGCTGGCGCAGGGCTTCGACCTGGTCCTGCATCAGCGCGATCAGCGGCGAGATGACGATGCCACATCCGTCACGCAGCAGGGCCGGGACCTGGTAGCACAGCGACTTGCCACCGCCGGTGGGCATCAGTACCAGGGCATCATGACCGGCAGCCACATGCTCCACGATGTCCTGCTGCGGACCACGGAAATCGTCGTAACCAAAGACGCGTTGGAGCAGGTCGTGCGCGGGACGGGAAGCCATCCGGCTAGTTTACCTCCCGGAGGCGGCGGCAGGGCTGCGCCCTGCACCTGCTACAAGCCAGAGCAACGTCAAAGGCAACAGCCGGCTCTGGGGTGATTCGTGGTTTGGTGGGGCGGTGTCGGAGTGCGGGGACGCCGCAAGTACGTCCGCGTAGGCTTGGCAGCCGCATCCATGCGGCTGACACCCCGCAATCCGACACCGCCCCACCTTCGACAGTTTCCCGCGGCCGTTGGTGGGTGTCGACCTTGGTCGACACCTCTGTCAGATATCGAATGAATTCATCCGTGTCGACCAAGGTCGACACCTACCAGAGCGGACGCCGTTCCAGCAGATCGCGGAAAACTGTCGAAGGCGGGGTGGGGCCGGTGGCAGGGGTGTCCGCGGCATGGATGCCGCGGCCAAGCCCCCATGGACGGGTTTACGGCGTCCCCTGCCACCGGATCCACCCCGCCAACCCTCAGGAAACCAGCTTCTGCTCTGGCTCTGGCCTTTGATTCAAGGCCTCTGCGGGTGCAGGGCGCAGCCCTGCCGAACACCCCCAACCCTTACTGGAGCAGGGAACGCAGCATCCAGGCGTACTTCTCGTGTGTCTGCAGCCGCTGGGTCATCAGATCCTCGGTCGGGGCGTCATCCCCCTTGGCCGCCACCTCCAGCACTTCACGTGCCGTACGGCAGACCGCTTCGTTGGCGACCACCAACTGGCGTACCATTTCACGCCAGTCCGCACTGTCGGTCAGGCCCGGTTCCTCGGCGATCGAGGTCAGCGCAGCGAATTCCCGGTAGGAGCCCGGGGCATTGAAGCCCAGCGCGCGGATGCGCTCGGCCACGTCGTCCAGTGCCGCCCACTGCTCGGTGTACTGCGTCTCGAACATGGTGTGCAGCGAGTTGAACATCGACCCGGTCACGTTCCAGTGGAAGTTGTGCGTCTTCAGGTAGAGCGTGAACGCATCGGCCTGGAACCGCGACAGACCGTCGGCGATCTTCTTGCGGTCGCCCTGGGTGATCCCGATATCGATGTTCGGTGCCGACGGTGCCGCCGCAGCAAGCTTCTGCTTGCCGGTCTTGGCCTTGGTCGTGCTCTTGGTCTTCGCCATGGGGTTCCTCCTTGTGGAATCGTTGGCCTTCACAATAAACCGGTCGTGATGACTGGTCGCTTTCAAAGTTTTGAACGAACCGATTGATGAACTCTATCGATAAAAATCCATCGCCCCGCCTGCGCCAACAGCGTGCCGCCATCGACGGCGCCATGAGCCGCGACCGGGGCCGTTTGCTGGGGATGCTCTCGCGTTGCCAGGCCAAGCCACAGGATGCGGCACTGGCCGCCACCTTCGAGCAGGCCTTGCAGGCGTCGGTGCAGCGCCGGCAGGTGCGGGCGCAACAGCAGCCGTCCATTACTCTGGACCCGCAGCTGCCGATTGCGCGTGAAGCCGACGCCATCATCGGGCTGATCCGCGAACATCAGGTGGTGGTGATCGCCGGTGAAACCGGCTCGGGCAAGACCACCCAGCTGCCGAAACTGTGCCTGGCCGCCGGCCGTGGCCAGGCCGGCATGATCGGCTGCACCCAGCCGCGACGGATTGCCGCACGTGCGGTGGCCAGCCGTGTCGCACAGGAACTGCAGAGTGAACTGGGCCAGCTGGTCGGCTACCAGGTGCGCTTCAATGACAAGGTCAGCGAAGACAGCCGCATCAAGTTCATGACCGACGGCATTCTGCTGGCGGAGATCGCCAGTGACCGCTGGCTGTCGAACTACGACACGATCATCGTCGACGAGGCGCACGAACGCAGCCTCAACATCGATTTCCTGCTGGGCTACCTGAAGCAGCTGCTGCGCAAGCGGCCGGACCTGAAGCTGATCGTCACCTCGGCCACCATCGACACCGAACGCTTCGCCCAGCATTTCGACAATGCGCCGGTGATCAGCGTCGAAGGCCGTACCTATCCGGTGGAAGTGCGCTACCGCGCGCTGGAAGGCGAGGGCGAAGACCAGGGCGAACGCACCGTCAACGACGCCATCGTGTCGGCCATTGACGAGATCACCCGCCTGGATGCGCGCGGCGACGTACTGATCTTCCTGCCGGGCGAGCGCGAGATCCGCGATGCGCACCAGTCGCTGGAGCGGCGCAAGTACCGTAATACCGAGGTGCTGCCGCTGTACGCCCGCCTGTCCAACCAGGACCAGGACCGGGTGTTCAACCCCGGGCCGAACCGGCGCATCGTGCTGGCCACCAACGTGGCGGAAACCTCGCTGACGGTGCCGCGCATCCGTTACGTGGTCGATCCGGGCTTCGCCCGCGTCAAGCGCTACAGTCCGCGCAACAAGCTGGACCGCCTGCACATCGAGCCGATCTCGCAGGCCAGCGCCAACCAGCGCAAAGGTCGCTGCGGACGTATCGCCGAAGGTATCTGTTACCGCCTGTACGCCGAAGCCGATTTCCAGGCGCGGCCCGAATTCACCGATCCGGAAATCCGCCGCTCCAGCCTGGCCGGGGTGATCCTGCGCATGCTGCAGCTGGGCCTGGGCCGCATCGAGGAATTCCCGTTCCTTGAGGCGCCGGACGAGCGTGCGGTGGCCGATGGCTGGCAGCAACTGACCGAACTGGGCGCGATCGACGCCGAGCGGCGCATGACTACCATCGGCAAGCAGATGGCACGCCTGCCGGTGGACGTGAAGCTTGCGCGCATGCTGGTGGCCGCGCAGGCCGCAGGCTGCCTGCGGCCGATGCTGGTGATCGCCTCGTTCCTGGGCATCCAGGACCCGCGCGAACGCCCACCCGAAGCGCGTGGTGCGGCCGACAGCGCGCACGCGCAGTTCGCCGATGGCCGCTCCGAGTTCGTTGGCGTGCTGCGCCTGTGGGATGCCTACCGGCAGGCCCATGAAGACCTGACCCAGTCCAAGCTGCGCGACTGGTGCGGACGTCATTTCCTCGGCTTCCTGCGCATGCGCGAGTGGCGCGAGCTGCATCGCCAGCTGCGGCTGCTGTGCGAGGAACTGGGCTGGAAGGAGGAGGCCAGCGAGGCGTCGATGGCGCCGTTGCTGGCCGGCAGCAGTGCGCCGGCCCCGGCGCGTGATGACGCGGCGGCGGTGAAAGCCACCCGGGGCCAGCTGCACCGCGCCGCGCGCCTGGCCCGCGAAGGCAAGGCGGAGACTGCACCGGCCCCGGTGGCCGTGCGTGCGCAGAAGGAACAGGCGCCAGCCGGCGGCGGCTTCAGCGAACGCGTGCGCGCCGCCGCCTACCAGACCCTGCACCGCGCGCTGGTGGCGGGCCTGCCGACGCAGATCGGCCACCGCACCGAGAAGGGCGATTTCCAGGCGCCACGCCAGCGCCGCTTCCTGCCGTTCCCGGGTTCGGCGCTGTCCAAGCGGCCGCCGCCGTGGCTGCTGGTGGCCAACCTGCTGGATACGCAGAAGGTGTGGGGCATGACCCTGGCCGCGATCGAACCGGACTGGGTGATTGCCGAGCTGCCGCACCTGCTGCTGCGCAAGCACTTCGATCCGCACTGGTCGCGCGCACAGGGGCAGGTGCTGGCCTCCGAGCAGATCAGCCTGTTCGGCCTGGTGCTGGCGCCGAAGAAGCCGGTGCATTACGGCCGCATCGAGCCGAGCGAGGCACATGACATCTTCGTGCGCCAGGCATTGGTGACCGGCGAGATCAACACCCGCGCCAGTTTCGTGGCCGACAACCAGAAAGTGCTGGAGGTCGCCCGCGAGGAGGAAGCCAAGCTGCGCCGCGCCGGCATTGTTGCCGACGAGGACTGGCAGGCGCGCTGGTACCTGGACCGGGTACCGCCGCAGATCCATTCGGCGGCGGGGATGGATACCTGGTGGAAGGGACTGGCACCGGAACAGCGCAAGGCGCTGCACTGGTCGCTCGCAGACTTGCTGCCCGGAGAGGGCAGTGAGCAGGAGCGCTACCCGAAATACCTGGCGCTGGGCCAGGCGCGGTTGCCGCTGCACTACCGCTTCGAGCCGGGTGCCGACGATGACGGCGTGACCCTGGACGTGCCGCTGCACCTGCTCAATGCATTGGACCCGGTGCAGCTGGGCTGGCTGGCGCCGGGCTTCGTCGCCGACAAGGCCTCGGCACTGATCCGCAGCCTGCCCAAGGCAATGCGTCGCAACTACGTGCCGGCGCCGGACTTCGGCCGCGCGTTCTACGAGGCGTTTCCGCAGCCCAGCGCCGATGCCATCACCGGCGAACTGGCGCGTTTCCTGTCACGTGCAACCGGTGCCACCGTGACCGCGCTCGATTTCGAGCCCGGTTCGATCGAGCCGCATCTGCACATGAACCTGCGGCTGCGCGACGAGCAGGGCAAGGTGCTGGCCACTTCGCGTGATCTGGACGCACTGCGCGCGAAATTCGGCGGTCGTGCCGGCGATGCCTTCGCTGCACGCGCTGGCCGCGAGATGGCGGCCGATGGCCTGCGCACGTTCCCGGCCATGCCGATACCGCTGCAGGTACCCGGTGAAGCCGGCGTTCCGGCCTATCCGGCGTTGCTGGACGAGGGTGACAGCGTGGCGCTGCGCATCTTCGCCGATCGGCAGCAGGCACAGGAGGCTCACCCGCTGGGCGTGCGCCGGCTGCTGGAGATCGCCCTGGCCGAGAAGGTCAAGCAGGCGCGCAAGCAGCTGCCGGTGGGCGCCAAGACCGGCCTGTTGTATGCGGCGATCGAGTCGCAGGAGCGCCTGCGTGGTGACCTGGTGGATGCGGCAATGAACGCGGTGTTGGCGGAGGGCCTGGAAGACATCCGCGATGCGGCGGCCTTCGAACAGCGCCGTGAGCATGCGGCCAAGGCCCTGTTCGGCGAGGCCATGTCGCGGCTGAAACTGGCCGAAACCATCCTGGCGCTGGTGGCGGAACTGAAGCCGATGCTGGAAGCACCGTTGATGGGTTGGGCGCGCGGCAACCTGGACGACATGGAAGCGCAGCTTTCCGGGCTGATCCACCCCGGTTTCCTGCGCGATACGCCGGCCGACGCGCTGGCGCAGTATCCGCGTTACCTGAAGGCGATGATCCTGCGCACCGAACGCGCCAAGCGTGATCCGCCACGTGACCAGGCACGCATGCTGGAACTGCATCCGTTCCTGGAAGCGCTGGAAACGGCAGAGCAGCAGGGCCTGCGCGATCGCCCGCAATGGCAGGCACTGCGCTGGGACCTGGAAGAGCTGCGGGTGTCGCTGTTCGCGCAGGAGCTGGGGGCACGTACCGGCATTTCGGCGAAGAAGCTGGCGCAGCGGGTGACGGCACTGCGCCAGGCCTCGTAACCCCCGACCGACCCCGCCGGACGATGACCGGCGGGGTACGGTGGGATGTCATCCACGCGTGGCGTGGATCCACTACTTGGAGCGGCGCACCTTGGGCTGGCTGTTCACGCCTTCCACCTTCATGTACCACACGCCCATCACGCCGGGCTTGATGCTGACCTTGGGCGATTGCTTGCGCACGCCGACCACGCTGGTGCTGTCGGTCTGCTCCCATTCCTGGCCGTTGTCCAGCACGTAGACGCGGCCCTTGCCGAAGCCACGGAACTCGCCCTGCAGCACGCCGGTGATCGGCTCGTTGCTGCCGAAATCGAAGAACCCGCGGTTCTTCACGATCACTTCCTGGCGGCCCTGTTCGCGGGCTTCTTCGCGTACCGCTGCCACAGCCTGGGTCGTCGCCGCTTCAACCTTGCCCTGCAGCCAGCGGTTGAGCGTGGCCAGTTCCTGCGCGCTCAGCTTGTCCAGGCCGGCCGCCTTGAATTCGGTCGGCGACATCTGCTGCTGCAGGTCACCGTCCACCACGCGCTGGGCCAGCGCAGGCGCCGACAGGGACAGCAGCAGTGCGGCGCAGGCCAGCAGCCGTGGACGGAAACGTGGGGCGATCGAGGGCATGGCGGAACTCTCCTGGGTTTGCCGGCGAGTGTAGCGGCATGTCTTCATGCCGGGTGATGGTGGCTGCGGTGATTGTCCCTGAACGGCGCCGGCGCTAGTGTAGGAACCTCTGTCTTGCCTGCTCGATGCTGTGAACCGCGCTTCTGTCCCCGGCCTGGATGCCTTGTTGAACCGTCCCTCCGCCGCGGTGCTGCCCGCTCCGCTGCGCCAGGCCCTGCGCGAACACTGGGAAGCACCGGAGTGCGACCACCAGATGCGCGCCAGCTGGTCGGTGCTGGGCGATACCCTCGATGCACTGTCGATGCTCTCGGCCGACGAAGGCGCGGTGGTTGCCGCGCTGTTGTTCGACCTGCCCGGCCTGCGCGCCAGCCTGGACCAGCTGCCGCTGGGCAACCACAAGGCGGCGGTGATCGGCCTGCTCGACGGCCAGGACGCCGCCGATCCGGTCTGGGCGCTGCATGCTGGCCGCGAGGCCGGGCGCAACAGCGAGGGCCTGCGCCGCCTGCTGCTGGCGATCATCCGCGACCTGCGCGTGGTGCCGATCCTGCTGGCCCGGCAGCTGGCGAGAATGCGCGCTGCCGACAAGCTGGACGACGAGCAGCGCCGGGCGCTGGCGCAGCTGACCCGCGACATCCATGCGCCGCTGGCCAACCGGTTGGGCATCTGGCAGCTGAAGTGGGAGCTGGAGGACCTGGCGTTCCGCCACCTGGAGCCGGAAACCTACCGCCGCATCGCGCGCGAAGTGGACGAAACCCGCGTGGCGCGCGAGCGCTACGTGCAGAACGTGAAGAAGCAGCTGTCGCGCGAGCTGGCCGCACAGGGCATCCATGCCGAAGTGAGTGGCCGCCCCAAGCACATCTACAGCATCTGGCGGAAGATGCAGAAGAAGCGGCTGGCGTTCGACCAGCTGTACGACATCCGCGCGGTGCGGGTGATGGTCGACGACGTCGCCGCCTGCTACGCCGCGCTGGGTGTGGTGCATGCGCTGTGGGCCCCGGTGCCGAGCGAGTTCGACGATTACATCGCACGCCCGAAGGCCAACGACTACCGTTCGCTGCACACCGCCGTGGTCGGCCCGGAAGGGCGCACGATCGAAGTGCAGATCCGCACCCACGAGATGCATTCCCAGGCCGAGCTGGGCGTGGCCGCGCACTGGAAGTACAAGGAAGGCGGCAAGGGCGCGGAAAAGTCGTTCGATCGCAAGATCACCTGGATGCGCCAGCTGCTGGAGCAGGCGCAGGACGGGCAGGGCAATGAACTGGCCGGGGCACTCGACGCCGAGCTGACCGAGGACCGGGTCTATGCGCTCAGCCCGAAGGACGAGGTGCTGGACCTGCCCCAGGGGGCCACGCCGCTCGATTTCGCCTACCAGGTACATACGATGGTGGGCCACCGCTGTCGCGGCGCCAAGGTCAATGGCCGCATCGTGCCGCTGACCTATCGCCTGCGCAGCGGCGACCGTGTCGAGATCCTCACCGGCAAGGAGGCCGACCCCCGCCGCGACTGGCTGATGCCCGCGCTGGGCTTCCTGGCCAGCAACCGCTCGCGCGAAAAGGTACGCAGCTGGTTCCACAAGCTGGACCGCGCGCGCAACGTGCAGGCCGGGCGCGAACTGCTCGAGCGCGAGCTGAAGCGCCTGGGGCTGCAGCATTCGGATCTGGCGGTGGCGGCGAAGAAGTTCCATGCCGACAGCGTTGACGACCTCTACATCCAGGTGGCGCTGGGCGACACCGGCCCGAACCAGGTCAGCCGTACGCTGCTGGAAGCAGAGCGCGCGGCCAGCCAGCCGGCCCCTGCGCCGGCGCTTCCGCGCCCGACCGCCCGCCGCGAGAACCTGGGCAAGTCCAAGTTCACGGTGCAGGGCGTGGGCAATCTGCTGGTGCAGCTGGCGCGCTGCTGCCAGCCGGTGGCCGGCGAACCGATCGTCGGCTACCTCACCCGTAGCCGTGGTGTCACCGTGCACCGGGCAGACTGTGCCGCGCTGGCCCGGCTGGCGGCCACCAGCCCGCAGCGCATCCTGCCGGTGGAATGGGGCCAGGCCGGGGGCGGCTACGAGGTGGACGTGGTGGTCAATGCGGTCGACCGCCGCTGGCTGCTGAAGGACATCACCAACCTGATCGCCCAGGAAGACGCCTACGTGCTCGACATCCACAGTGACAACGTGCGCAACAGTGGCCGTGCCCATCTGCGCCTGAGGCTGAAGGTCAGCGACTACGACCAGTTGTCGAACCTGCTGGGCAAGCTGGACGCGCTGCCGGGTGTGAGCGAGGCGCGTCGCCTCGGCTGAGCTTCACGCCGCCCCGGCTACCCTGCACGCATGGAACGCGAGCCCCCGCATCGCCCGCATGGCGCTGAACACCCTGCGCTGGATCGCGTCCGCCGCGAAGGCCGCTGGTGGTGGCTGCAGGCACGTCATGCGCGGCGGGTCTGGCGATGGGCGCTGGTCGCGGCGCTGGCGGTGTTCGTGCTGCTGGTGCTGCTGCGCAAGCCGCTGGCCGACTGGTTCTGGGACGAGCCGCAGATCGAACAGCTGCTGGTCGAAGGCGATCGCGCGCTCGCCGCCGGCCGGCTGAGTGCGGCCGACGGCAGTGGTGCGCGGGAGCGCTACCAGGCGGTGCTGGCACTGGATGGCGATCGGCCGCAGGCGCGCCAGGGCCTTGCACGAACCGCCGCGGCAGCACTGCAGCAGGCCCGCGACAAGCTGCAGGGCGACGATCTCGAGGGCAGCGCGCAGTCACTGGCGCTGGCCCGCGAGCTGCAGGTGCCGCAGGGCGACGCCGACGCCGTGGCCCGCCAACTGCAGGCGCGGCGTAGCGCCGGCGCCGGTATCGGCGCGTTGCTGGCCCAGGCCCGCAATGCGTTCGCGGCCGGCCGGCTGGACGATGGCGACAGCAGTGCGTTGCCGCTGTTCCAGCGCATCCTGGCACTGCAGCCGGACAACCTGCCCGCTCTGGAGGGGCGCGAGGATGCACTGAGCGATCTGCTGCAGCATGCGCGCGCGCTGGCCGGACGCGGGGAACTGGCTGAAGCCGCTGCGACGTTGCAGCGCGCGCGCCTGTTCGATGCAGGCCACGCCGATCTTCCCGCCAGCCAGGAGGCCCTGGCACGGGCGGTCGACGAGCGCTTGCGGCAGGCACAGCGCGCACTTCAGCGACAGCAGCTGGAACGTGCCGCAAAGGGGTTCCTGGCCGTGCTGGCGGTGGCGCCGGACGATCCCACTGCCCAGCGGGGCCGCGAGCAGGTGCTGCAGGCGGTGCTGGCGCGAAGCCAGATCCAGGCCGACGATTTCCAGTTCGAGGCGGCGCAGCGTGATGCCGTGCTGGCCGAAGCACTGGGCGCTTCGCAGGCGGCACGACAGCAACTGGTGCAGCGCCTGCAGCGTGCACGGCAGGCCCGGGAGGCACTGCAGCAGCCCGCAGTGAGCAACGCGCAGCGTGAACGCGAGCTGCGCGATCACCTGCGCCGGATCGAACGCGCCGAGCGCGCAGGCCAATGGATCAGCCCTCCGGGGCACAGCGCATTCGATGCCCTTCGCGAAGCACAGGCGCTGGCACCGCGCGATTCACGGGTGAAGGCCGCGGCCGCGCGCCTGCTGCCTGCCAGTCGCCGTTGTTTCGACGACAACCTCCGGCAGAACAGGGTGCAGGCTGCAGGTGCCTGCCTGCAGGCCTGGCAGACGTTGTCTCCCACCGCCGGCGGCCTGCCTGCGGCCCGCCAGCGCCTCGCGCAGCGTTGGATTGCGATTGGCAGCGAACGATTGGGCAACGGAGATGTCGCCTTTGCCGAACGCGCGCTCCAGCAGGCGGGCGAGCTTGGCGTCGGCCCTTCCAGCAGCGAGTACCAGCAGTTGCGGCAGCGCCTGCGCGACATCGGGGTGTCGTCGCCCTGAGCCCGCCGCTGCCGGAGGGACCGCTATAGTAGCCACCCCTCGCAACATCCCCACGGAGTGCCGATGACCGTCCTTGTTTCCGGAGCCACCAGCCAGATCGGCCGGTTCCTGCTGCCGCGCCTGGTGCAGGCGCATGGGCGGGTACAGGCGGTGAGCCGGCAACCGCAACCGGCACAGGACGGCGTGCAGTGGCTGTGCGGGGACCTGGCGGCTGCGCTGGACAGCGTGCCGTCTCCGGACTGGCAGGCGATTGCCAGCTTCGGCCCCCTTGAAGCATTGGCGCAGTGGTTGTCGCGGCAGACGGCGGCCCCCGCGCGGCAGGTCATCGCCACCAGTTCGATGAGCGTGCTGAGCAAGCAGAATTCCGAGCAGGCCGACGAGCAGGACGTCGTGGCGATGCTGCAGCGGGGCGAAGCGGGCCTGATCGCGCAGGCCGAGCGCCTTGGCATGGGCTGGACGATCCTGCGGCCGACCCTGATCTATGGGGCCGGCATCGACCGCAGCATCACCCCGATCGTGCAGCGTGCGCTGCGTCTGCGCCTGTTTCCGATTCCGCTGGTGGGAGGCCTGCGCCAACCGGTGCATGCCGACGATATCGCCCGCGCCGTGGTGGCCTGCATCGCCACCGGTGCAGCGTCGGCACGGGTGCTGGAAATCGGCGGTGGCGAGCGCCTGCCCTATCACGCGATGTTCCGCCGCGTGCACGCCAGTCTGGCACAGCCGACATTGGCGCTGCCGTTGCCGGGCGCGGCACTGCGGGGCCTGGCCGCGGTGCTGCCGCGGGCGCGTGGTCCGGTGTCACGCCTGCAGCAGGATCTGATTGCGGACAATGGCCCGCTGCAGGCGCTGCTGGACGTACATCCGCGGCCATTCCAGCCCGACGCTGGCACGTGGCGACCGATGAGCGCGGCCCAGGCCGTGCAGCGGATCGCTGCGTATCCCGGCAACGGCTAGCCAGCCACCATATCCATCCTCTTGGGGGGCTCTGCTACCATCCCCCGGCCCTTGTTTCCGCGAGTACGTTCGATGCCTGACGCGCCATCCCGATCGGCCCCTGCCGAGCGCATTGGCGTCGCGCTGTGCACCTACAACGGTGCGCGCTACCTGCAGGCGCAGCTGGACAGCATCCTCGACCAGGATCTTCCGGTGAACGAAGTCATGATCGGCGATGACGGTTCCAGCGACCAGACGCTGCAGCTGCTGCAGGCCTTCGTGCCGCGTGCAAAGGCGCTGGGCATCCGTGTCGAGATCGTCCAGCACGCGCGCAATCTCGGCTATGTGCGCAATTTCGCCGATGCACTGATGCGTTGCCAGGCCGACATCCTGTTCCTGTGCGACCAGGATGATGTCTGGCATCCGGGGCGTGTCCGCCGCTACGTGGAGCGCTTCCACGCCGATCAGGGCCTGTTGCTGCTGCACAGCGATGCATGGCTGGTGGACGCGCAGGGCGCGCCGCTTGGCCAGCGGCTGCTGGAGGTACTGGTGGTCCATCCGGCCGAGGTCGAGCTGGAACGCTCGGGCCTTGCGATCGACGCGATCCTGCTGCGCAACTTCATCACCGGTGCCACCTGCGCGCTGCGCCGCGGGCTGCTGGCCGGATCGCTGCCGGTCCCGCCGGGCTGGAGCCACGACGAATGGCTGGCGGTCCACGCATCGCTGCGTGGAGGATTGGACATGCTGGCCGAACCGACCATCGACTACCGGCAGCATGGCAACAACCAGATCGGTGCCAGTCGCCGCGGTTTCCTGCAACGCCTGCGCCATCTCGATCTGTTCGATTCACAGGCGCGCCAGCGCACGGCCGGGCGCCTGCTGGCCCTGGCCGATCTGCTGGGGCAGCGCGGCGTGGTGGTGGCGCCGGAGCGCTTCCAGGGACTTCACGCGCTCGCCTGGCGCATGGCCTGGTCGCGCCTGCAGCTGTATCGCCGTGTGGATGTGCCGGCAGGCTGGATCGCCCATGATGCGCCGCGGTTGATCGCACGCCTGGCCAACGTCTGCCTGGCGGGGGGCGGCTGGAAAGGGGGCTGGGCAGCGCTTGCGGGCGCGTGGGCCGGGTGGCGGGCGCCGCGCGCTGCTTGAACTGCAGTGAAACCGCGGGCCATCGCCTGCCAGCCACCGCGGCGCCTGCGTTAGACTCGCCAGACCCTACCTGCCTGCATGCCCGTGCCCCGACGCTACGATTCCGACGACATCGACGATTTCGACGACGACCAGCAGGACGACAGCCCGCTGTGGCGGCGTCGCCTGATCACCTGGAGCATGGCTGCGGTCGCGTTGGGATTGGGCTTCCTGATCCCTTATACGCTGTACCTGAACCAACAGGTGACCCAGCGCTTCGGTGAACTGCGCTGGCAGATCCCGACCCGGGTATATGCGCGGCCGCTGGTGCTCACACCCGGCAAGGCAATGGACGCGGCGACCCTGAAGACCGAACTCGCCGCATCTGCCTACCGCGATGACGGGCAGGGCAAGGAGCCGGCGACCTATGCGGTGAATGGCGGGCGCTTTGTCATTTCCAGCCGTGGCTACAACGATGTGGATGGCCGCGTCGCACCGCGCCGACTGGAACTGTCGCTGGCAGACGGTGCGGTCGCGTCGCTGCGTGATGCCGACAACCGCAAGGCGCTGAAGGCTGCGCGCCTGGACCCGGCACGTATTGCCACCCTGTACGGGCAGAAGCAGGAAGAACGCCGCCTGATCCGCATGGACGAGGCGCCGGACCTGCTGGTAACCGGCTTGCAGGCGGTGGAGGACAAGGACTTCAACCGTCACCACGGCATCGATCTGTCCGGCATCGCGCGCGCGGTGTGGGTGACGGTCCGTTCCGGTGGCCAGAGTCGCCAGGGGGCGTCCACGCTGACCCAGCAGCTGGCCCGCAGCGGCCTGCTCGGGATCGGCAAGGAACAGACGGTCACCCGCAAATTCAACGAAGTGCTGTACGCGCTGATCATGGAGGCGCGCTACGACAAGCGCACCATCTTCGAGGCCTATCTCAACCAGGTGTACCTGGGCCAGCGCGGCAGCCAGGCCATCCACGGCATGTCTTCCGGCGCCGAGTTCTGGTTCGGCCGTGACCTGCAATCGCTGGAAACCGAGCAGATCGCGCTGCTGATCGGCCTGGTCAAGGGCCCGTCCTACTACGATCCGCGGCGCAACCCGGAACGCGCGCTGGATCGCCGTAATTTCGTGCTGGGCAAGCTGCATGAGGCGACGCTGATCGACGATGCCGAGTACCAGCGTGCGCTGAAGGCGCCGCTGGGCGTGCCCAAGACGCCGGGCCTGGTGGCGGCCAACCGCTTCCCGGCCTATGTGGACCTGGTTCGCCGCCAGCTCGGCCATGACTATCCGGAATCGGCGCTGCAGGGCGCCGGCCTGAGCGTGATGACCGGCATGTCGCCGTCTGCGCAGGCCTATGCCGAAGGCGCGGTGACCCGCACCATCAAATCGCTGGAAAGCAAGCGCCGTCCCGAACTGCAGGCCGGCATGGTGCTGACCGACGTGCACAACGGTGACGTGCTGGCGGTGATCGGCAGCCGTGAGGTGTCCGAGGTGGGGTTCAATCGAGCGATCGAAGCACAGCGCCCGGTCGGCTCGCTGTTGAAGCCGTTCGTGTACCTGCTGGCGCTGGCGCAGCCGGACCGCTACTCGCTGGCCAGCTGGGTCGACGATTCGCCGGTGACGGTGCAGCTCGGCCGTGGCCGCAACTGGAGCCCGGGCAACGCGGACAACCGCAGCCACGGCACCGTGCGCCTGATCGACGCGCTGGCGCATTCCTACAACCAGGCCACGGTGCGCGTGGGCATGCAGGTCGGCCCCGAGCGTGTGACCCAGCTGATCCACGTGCTGGCCGGCATCAAGGCCGAAGCGAATCCGGCGGTGATCCTCGGTTCGACCGACCAGAGCCCTTACGCGATGGCACAGCTGTACCAGTTCCTCGCGTCCGGTGGCGAAATCCAGCCATTGCATGCGGTGCGTGGCGTGCTCGATCCGCAGGGCAAGCTGCTCAAGCGTTACGACAAGACCCCGGCACCGGCCCAGGAAGGCGATTCGATTGCCGCCAACCTGATCAGTGTCGGCCTGCAGCAGGTGGTTGCCAGCGGCACCGCGCAGCGGCTCAACGCCGATGGCCTCAGCCGCCTGCAGCCGGCCGGCAAGACCGGTACCACCAACGATGGTCGTGACAGCTGGTATGCCGGTTACACCGGGGATCACCTGGCGGTGATCTGGATCGGCAACGACCAGAACGAGCAGGCTGGCCTGTACGGTGCCACCGGCGCGATGCGGGTCTGGTCGGGCATCTTCCAGCGTCTTCCCAGTGCGCCGCTGCGGGTCAGCAACAAGGGCCTGGACTGGCAGCCGGTGGCCGCCAGCGGCCTCAACACGACCGACGAGGGCTGCCCGGGAGCGCGCCGCTTCCCGTTCGTGGTCGGCTATGCGCCGGCCTATGCGCCCTGTGCACCGGCGGTGTCGCCGGACGGGCAGGGCGAGGCCGAAGGCGAGGGTGGCGGCTGGCGCAGCTGGTTCGGCCTGGACCGCAAGCCGGAAGCGCCTGCCGAACCTGCCGCGACGCCCGCCGCCGCCACTCCTCCCCCGAGCCGATGATGCCGATGAACATGCGATCCCTGCTGCAGCCCCTGGCCCTGACCGGCCTCAGCCTGGCCCTGGCCGCCTGCGTGAGCAGTGCGCCGCCGGTGGTCAAACCGGTCGATACCACCACGCCGGCGCAGCGCCTGGCCGCAGTTGACGCAGCCGCTGGCCCGGATGACAAGGAGCTGTCGGTGCAGCCGTTGCGTGATTCGCAGGTGGAAGATCTGCGGGTGACCGCGCAGGCACAACGCCAGGCCAACGATCTGGCCGGTGCCGCCAGCAGCCTGGACCACGCGCTGGAAATCGTCGCCGGTGACCCGGCGGTGCTGCAGGAGCGCGCCGAGCTGGCGCTGCTGCAGGGGCAGTGGGCACAGGCGGAGGCGTTTGCGCGCAAGGCGGTCGACCTGGGCTCGAAGACAGGGCCGCTGTGCCGCCGGCATTGGGCGACGATCGAGCAGTCGCGCCTGGCGCGGGGCGAGAAGGAGAATGCGGTGTCGGCGCATGCGCAGATTGAGGGCTGCACGGTGCCGGGGATCAAGCGGTACTGAGGTATTCCACTCCATCGGGCGCTGCCCCCTCTGCGGCAAGCGCTCGCACTGATGGATGGTCGTGATGGGCCGTGTGGGTGGGGCGTGCAGGACACGCCGTAAACCCATCCCTGGGGGCTCGATGGCGCCATCCATGGCGCCAACGGTCCTGCACGCCCCACCCACCCGGTCCGCCATACATCGCGCGGGCCGCAGGCAAGAACAAAATCAAAATCAAAAGCGGGTCGCGCGCTGCGCGCGCTCGCTGCCATTTCTTTTCTTCTTTCCCCGTTACTCCCATCGCTTCTGAGCTGCCAGTCGAGCAGGCTCGGCTTTGCGAAGTCTGTCCCCTCCGTCACCGGGAAACTGTCGAAGGCGGGGGACTGTGGGTTTGCGGGGTGTCCGCGGCATGGATGCCGCGGCCAAGCCCCCAAGGACGGGTCTACGGCGTCCCCGCAAACCCACAGTTCCCCGCCAGCCCTCCGTGCAACCCAGAGCCATGACCGCCGTTGCCGTTGCTGTTGCTCCGGCTCTGGCTTGAAACGGGTGCCGGGCAGCGCCCGGCCGGGTATCCTTTCCCTCTGATGTCCGACCTTGTCCATGCCAGCCGCGAAGCCCTCAGCGACGGCGGCGCGCTCGCCTCGCACCTGGATGCCTTCGTCCCGCGTCCGGCACAGCTGCACCTGACCGAAGCCATCGCCGATGCGCTGCAGCAGCGTGACCTGCTGCTGGCCGAGGCCGGTACCGGCACTGGCAAGACCTTTGCCTATCTGGTGCCGGTGCTGCTGTCCGGGCTGCGTACCATCATTTCCACCGGAACCCGCGCGCTGCAGGACCAGCTCTACCACCGCGATCTGCCACGGGTGCGTCAGGCACTTGGTGTCGGCCTGCGCAGTGCGCTGCTGAAGGGGCGCGCGAACTACCTGTGCCGCTATCGCCTGCAGCAGGCACGTGGCGAGCCGCGTTTTTCCAGCCCCGAACAGGCGGCGCAGTTCCAGCGCATCCTGGCCTGGTCCGGTCGTTCGGAGTTCGGTGACATCGCCGAACTGGAAGGCCTGGCCGATGATTCGCCGCTGCTGCCGATGGTCACTTCCACTGTCGACAACTGCCTGGGTACCGACTGCCCGTTCTGGGATGACTGCTTCGTGGTGCGCGCGCGGCAGCGTGCGCAGGCCGCCGACGTGGTGGTGGTCAACCATCATCTGCTGCTGGCCGATCTGGCCCTGAAGCAGGATGGCTTCGGTGAATTGCTGCCGGGGGCGCAGGCCTTCGTCATCGACGAGGCACACCAGCTGCCCGAATTGGCCGCGCAGTTCTTCGGCGAAGGTTTCGGCATGCGCCCGTGGCAGGAACTGGGCCGCGACTGCCTGGCCGAAGCGCGTGGCGTCGGCGGCGCGCAGTCGGCGCTGCAGGAACCGGTCGACCAGTTGCAGCAGGCGCTGCTGGCCCTGCGTTCGGCGATGGAGGGACTGCCGCCGCGTGGCACGCAATGGCGCGCGTTGGCGATGCCGCAGGTGCGCGATGGATTCGATACGGTGATGGCGGGGTTGGTGACGCTGGAGCAGGCACTGCAGCCGCTGCGCGAAGCCGCGGCGGGCCTGGATGCCTGCCATGCGCGGGCGCGCGAGGCGGTCTCGCGGCTCAGCCGCTGGCTGGGCGATGACGAACCTGCCCTCGATTTCGATACCGACCCGGCGGAAACCGCCACTGCCGCTGATGTGCTCTGGTACGAGCTCACGCCACGTGGTTTTCGCTGCCAGCGCACGCCGATGGATGTGTCCGGCCCGTTGCGTGAGCATCGCGAACGCAGTCGCGCGGCATGGATCTTCACCTCGGCGACGCTGACCGTGGGCGGTGGCTTCGACCACATCGCCACCCGCCTGGGCCTGGACGACCCGCATACGCTGGTCCAGCCAAGCCCGTTCAATTGGCCGGAGCAGGCGCTGTGCTACCTGCCCGAAGGCCTGCCTGATCCGGCTGCGCGGGGCTTCGGTACTGCGTTGATCCAGACCCTGCGGCCGGTGTTGCAGGCATCGCAGGGCAGGGCATTCCTGTTGTTTGCCTCGCACCGTGCATTGCGCGAGGCCGCCGAGGCACTGCGCGACGGGCCATGGCCGTTGTTCGTGCAGGGCGAGGCGCCGCGCGCGACGCTGCTGCAGCGCTTCCGCGAATCGGGCAATGGCGTGCTGCTGGGCTCGGCCAGTTTCCGCGAGGGCGTGGACGTGGTGGGCGAGGCGCTGAGCGTGGTGATGATCGACAAGCTGCCGTTCGCGGCACCGGACGATCCGGTGTACGAGGCACGGCTGGAGGCGATCCGCAGCCAGGGTGGCAATCCGTTCCGCGATGAGCAGCTGCCGCAGGCGGTGATTGCGCTGAAACAGGGCGTCGGTCGCCTGATCCGCAGTGAGAGCGACCGTGGTGTGTTGGTATTGTGCGACCCGCGCCTGCTCAACCGTGGCTATGGCCGGGTCTTCCTCGATTCACTGCCGCCATTCCGCCGTACCCGCAGCCTGGCCGATGTGCAGGCCTTCTTTACGCCACAATGGGCGCCCGTGGCCGATGATGCGGCTGCCCCGGCCGCCGTTGCGACCGGCCCCGAGCCGGCGCCCGGTGCCACGTTCCCCCTGTTCTGACCCGATCCGATGAAACTGCTCGCCTTTGAAACCGCCACCGAAGCCTGTTCCGTTGCCCTGCATGTCGATGGGCAGGTGCTGGAACGCTTCGAGATCGCCCCGCGCCGGCATGCCGAACTGAGCCTGCCGTGGGCGGAGGCGCTGCTGGCCGAAGCCGGCATCAGCCGCCGCCAGCTGGACGGTATCGCGCTCAGCCGCGGCCCGGGTGCGTTCACCGGCGTGCGCCTGGCGATCGCCATTGCCCAGGGCATCGCACTGGCCCTGGACCGCCCGCTGTTGCCGGTCTCGACACTGCAGGTGCTGGCGCTGCGGGCACCGGCGGACGAAACGCAGATCCTGTCGGCGATCGATGCACGGATGGGCGAGCTGTACGTCGCGCGCTTCGAACGTGTAGACGGCCTGCCGGTGGCACGTGATGCCGAGCGCGTGTGCGCACCCGCTGCGGTCGCGCTGCCGGAAGGGATGTCGGCCTACGGTGTCGGCACCGGTTTCGGTGCAGCCGAGGGGGCACTGGTGACCCAGCTGGGCACCGGCCTGCGCGGCTTTGATGCGACGGCGCTGCCGCGGGCATCGGATGTATTGGCACTGGCGGTGCCGGCGTTCGCTCGCGGCGAAGCCATTGCACCGGAGAAGGTCGAGCCGGCGTACCTGCGTGACAATGTGGCGCTGACCCTGGTCGAGCAGCAGGCCGCGCGCGAGGCGAAGGCGAAGGCCAACGGCTGAGCCCCTCGTGGCGGGATTGGTCGCGTAGATCAAAAGCCGTGGTTTGGCCGGGCGGGTGGGCTGCGCAGGGGGCGCTGCAAGTACGTCCCTGTAAGCTCGGTCGCCGCTTGCTCGTGTGCGCAGTCCTGCGCACACGAGCAAGACCGGGGTTGGGCGTCCTGCCCAACCCGCCCGAGGCATGCCTCGGGCCCATGCGGCTCACGCCCCTGCGCAGCCCACCCGCCCGGCCTCTGACAGTTTCCGTGTGCGTCCGCCACGGAAAATCAAGAAAAGAAAAGTCAAAGTCAAAAGCGGGTCGCTTCGCTCGCATCCACGCGTGGCGTGGATGTGTGTCGACCAAGGTCGACACCTACCAAAGCAATGGTGCGCCGCGATCTGTCAGAGGCGGGGCGGTGCCGGGCGGCGGGGTATCCGCGGCATGGATGCCGCGGCTAAGCCTACACGGACGTACTTGCGGCGTCCCCGCCGCCCGACACCGCCTCGCCACGCTTCAGTACACCAACCGCCGCTGTTGCCGTTGCTCTAGCCTTCCAGCGGGTCCCGGGCCGCAGGCCCGGGCAACAAAACCCTACCGGTCGTCGTGCAGAGTGCCGCCCGGCAGGAACACCCACGTACGGGTGACCTGCAGGATGTCGATTTCGTCTTCAGTCTTCGGCAATGGCGGGAACGGCTGGGCCAGCTGCACCACCCGCAGGGCGGCCTCATCCAGCAGCGGCGTCCCGCTCGAACGCAGGATCCGGCTGCTCTCCACGCTGCCGTCGCGGCGCACGCCCACGCTGATCACTACCTGGCCGCCGAGGCGGCGCTGCCGCGCCTCATCCGGGTAATTCAGGTTGCCTACCTTCTCGGCACGGTCGACCCAGGCGCGCAGGTAATTGGCATAAGCATACTCACGCGTGCTGGCCGACACGAACTTGCGGTTCGGGCGCTTGGCGTACTGCGCCGAGCGCAGATGTACTTCGGCAGCCAGCCGCGCCATCTCCACGTCGCGCTGTTCGCGTGCGCTCAAGGGCGCATCCGGTTCGGGCTGATCCGGCGTGGGGCGGGACTGCGCCTGCGCCACCACCTCTTCGCCATTGCGGCTGCTGACCACCCGTGCCTGTGGCGGCGGAACCGGAGCGGCCGATTGCTGCTGCTGTGGAACCGGGCTGATTCCGGACTGGGCCTGCGGCACGATGCCGGCCTGGTTGTCGCGCGGACGCTGTGCGCGGTCGTGCTCGCCACCGCCTTCCTGATTGGCCGCGGCCAGGAAATCGGCCTGCTTCGGGGTCAGCGCGGTGCGGGTCTGGCTGAAGATGACTTCCAGTGTCGGCACCAGCGGCGCATCGCCCTTCACGGCGAAGCCCACGCCCAGGATCAGCAGGGCGTGGACCAGCACCGACAGCGCGATGGTCGCCCCCAGCCGTTGCGCTTCGCGCGGCGGCGGGGGCAGGACGGCAGGTGCGGCAGACATCAGCGCAGGCCGGCCTCGAGTGCGTCGAACAGGGTGCCAGCGATGTTCAGGCCGTACTGCGCGTCCAGTTCGCGCACGCAGGTCGGGCTGGTCACGTTGACCTCGGTCAGGTAATCGCCGATCACGTCCAGGCCGACGAAGCGCATGCCGCGGCGCTTCATCTCCGGGCCGACCTGGGCGGCGATCCAGCGGTCGCGCTCGCTCAGCGGGCGGCCTTCGCCGCGGCCGCCGGCGGCCAGGTTGCCGCGGAATTCATCGCCCTGCGGGATGCGCGCCAGGCAGTAGTCCACCGGTTCGCCATCGACCAGCAGGATGCGCTTGTCGCCGGCGGTGATGTCGGGAATGAACTTCTGGGCCAGCGCCAGCTTGCGGCCGCCGTCGGTCAGGGTTTCCAGGATCACGTTCAGATTCGGATCGCCCTGGCCGCTGCGGAAGATCGAGCGGCCGCCCATGCCGTCCAGCGGCTTCAGCACGGCCTGGCCGTGCTCCAGCGCAAAGGCCTTCAAGACCTTCGCGTCGCGGCTGACCAGGGTCGGCGGACAGCACTGCGGGAACAGCAGCGCGGCCAGCTTCTCGTTGTAGTCGCGCAGGCCCTGCGGGTTGTTGACCACGCAGGCGCCAGCCGCTGCGGCCACGTCCAGCACCTGGGTGTCGTAGATGTATTCGGCGTCGACCGGCGGGTCCTTGCGCATCAGCACGATCTGGCCGGGGCCGAACTCGGTGCGGCTGAACGCGCCCAGCTCATACCAGCCGGCCGGGTCGTCGCGCACCCGCAGCGGCGCGGTCTGGGCCACCGCTACGCCACCCTCCAGGGCCAGGCCGCCCGGGCGCACGTAGTGCAGGGCATGGCCGCGGCGCTGGGCTTCCAGCAGCATGGCGAAGGTGGTGTCCTTGGCGATCTTGATGTGGGCGATGGGATCCATCACCACGATGACGTTCAACGGCATGGGCGCACCTGTCAGGCAAGGCGTTGATGGTAGCGGCAACGCCGCTCGCGCGCCTCCCCGCCGTCCTGCAACGCAGCGTCCGCCCGGCGGTCGCGCACGCATTGCGAAACCCGTCACGTTCAGGAGGGTGCCATGCCCCGCGCCATGGGGCGGCCTTGAAGCGGGCGCGGAAAGTGCGATATAGATACGCTTTCGTAGCGGCCCCCGCCAGAGATCGGGCCGTGCGCTTGGGGATAGGCAATGACTGAAAACACGACTGCGGGCGGGGAACTCGCAGGACTCCGGGTGATGGTCATCGATGATTCGAAGACCATCCGCAGGACTGCGGAAACGCTGCTCAAGCGCGAAGGCTGCGAGGTGGTCACCGCCACCGACGGCTTCGAAGCGCTTGCGAAGATCGCAGACCAGCAGCCGCAGATCATCTTCGTCGACATCATGATGCCGCGCCTGGACGGGTACCAGACCTGTGCGCTGATCAAGGGCAACCAGCTGTTCAAGGCGACCCCGGTCATCATGCTCTCGTCCAAGGATGGCCTGTTCGACAAGGCGCGGGGACGCATCGTCGGCTCGGAGCAGTACCTGACGAAGCCTTTCACGCGTGAAGAACTGCTGGGTGCCATCCGCACATACGTCAACGCCTGACCAGGGGGGAAAGGCACAATGGCTCGTATCGTTCTGATCGAGGATTCACCGACCGACCGCGCGGTGTTCACCCAGTGGCTGCGCCGTGCCGGCCACGAGGTGCTGGAGGCGGACAATGCCG
The DNA here is from genome assembly GCF_030913325.1 of Stenotrophomonas sp. a6. Taxonomy (NCBI): domain Bacteria; kingdom Pseudomonadati; phylum Pseudomonadota; class Gammaproteobacteria; order Lysobacterales; family Lysobacteraceae; genus Stenotrophomonas; species Stenotrophomonas sp. a6. The sequence continues at coordinate 3,394,309 of NZ_CP133161.1, read as the reverse complement.
AGGATGGACTGCAGCTGGTCCGCGACCAGGTGCCGCAGCTGGTGCTGATGGACGTGGTACTGCCCGGCATGAGCGGCTTCCAGGCCACCCGCGCGATGGCCCGTGATGCGGCGATCAAGCACATCCCGGTGATCATCGTCAGCACCAAGGCGATGGAAACCGACAAGGCCTGGGGCCTGCGCCAGGGCGCGGCCGATTACATCGTCAAGCCGCCGCGCGAGGATGAACTGATCGCGCGGATCAACGAACTGGTGGCCTGATGCGCTCGCCCTTCGACATTCTCGAAGCCTACGAACGGCGCAGCCTGGCCCACGCGGTGCAGCTGCCCGAGCGGCAGTTCGCCCAGGACCTCTGGCGTGGCGTGGGTTACCGCGTCGGCCAGCGCCGGCTGGTGTCCGATTTCCGCGAAGTGGTGGAAATCGTGCCGATGCCGCCGGTGACCCCGGTGCCGTGCGCGCAGCCGTGGCTGCTGGGCGTGGGCAATCTGCGCGGCAACCTGTTCCCGGTGGTCGACCTGAAGTACTTCCTGGAAGGCACGCGTACCGTGCAGCAGGAAGGCCAGCGCGTGCTGATCATGCGCCAGGCCGGCGGCGACGTCGCGCTGACCATCGATGAACTGTTCGGCCAGCGCAGCTTTGAACTGGACCAGCAGATCGCGGCCGGCACGCTGGCCGAAGGGCGCTACGGCCACTTCGTCGATCGCGCCTTCCACGCCGACGGCCACGACTGGGGCGTGTTCTCCCTCTCGCTGCTGTCGCGTACCCCTGAATTCCGGCAAGCCGCGGCCTGAGGCCGGGCATCGCCCCCTGCATTGAAGATCGAGGTTGAACGATGAGTACTGCTTCGGACGCCACCAAGACCGGCAAGCTGCGGCTGGGCGGCAGCAACCTCTGGCTGTTCCTGCTGCTGGCATCGATGATCCTGTTCGGCGTCAACACCGGCGTCGCCACCTGGCAGGGCAGTCGCCTGGCCGATGCCGGTTCCAAGGCGGCCGACCTGCAGGTGCTGTCGCAGCAGCTGGCCAACCAGGGCCGTGACGCGGTGGGCGGCAACGCGCAGGCGTTCACCGCTTTCAAGGCGACCCGCAACGCGATCGAACAGAACGTGTCGACACTGCAGGGGCGCTACGGCAAGGAGCCGGGCGTGTCCGGTGCCATCGCCACCCTGGGCGAGACCTGGGCGCCGCTGGGCAAGCAGGCCGGGCAGCTGGTCGCCAGTGAACCGGCGGTGCTGGCGCTGGCTGGCAATGCCAACAACTTCACCGGTGCGGTGCCGGGCCTGCAGGCCCAGCTGAACGAGCTGGTGCGTGCGATGTCGGCCTCCGGCGCGCCGTCGTCGCAGGTGTACAGCGCCCTGCAGCAGGTGGTGGTGGCCGGCTCCATGGCCCGTCGCGTGACCGAAATGCGCGCCGGTGGCAGTGCCGCAGCGACGTCCGGCGATGCACTGGCACGCGACATCACCGTGTTCTCGCAGGTGCTCGACGGCCTGCGCAACGGCAACGAGGAACTGGGCATCACCGCCGTGCGCGGTGCCGCCGCCGTCGCCGCACTGGAGCAGTCGCAGCAGAAGTGGGAAGCGATGAAGCAGGACGCTGACGCGATCCTGGCCAGCTCGCGCCAGCTGTTCGCGGCGCAGTCCGCCGCCACCGCGCTGGGCCAGGGTTCGGCCCACATGCTGGATGACAGCCGCAAGCTGTTCGACGCGTTCTCCTCGTTCGGCTCGGTGTCTGACACCCGCCTGTTCCCGAACTTCTGGATCGGTGTGGTGTCCGGTGCGCTGTCGCTGATCGCGATCATCGGTTTCGTTTCCACCAACGTGCGCAGCCGCTCGCGCGAGCAGGAACTGCGCTACCAGACCCAGGTGGAATTCAACAGCCGCAACCAGCAGGCGATCATGCGGCTGCTGGACGAAATCTCCTCGCTGGGTGAGGGCGACCTGACGGTGAAGGCCTCGGTGACCGAGGACATGACCGGCGCCATCGCCGACGCGATCAACTACGCCGTCGACGAGCTGCGACACCTGGTGACCACCATCAACGACACCTCGGCCAAGGTCGCGCTGTCCACCCAGGAAACCCAGGCCACCGCCATGCAGCTGGCGGAAGCGGCGGGCCACCAGGCCAACCAGATCACCTCGGCCTCGGACCGCATCGGCGAGATCGCGGCGAGCATCGAACAGGTGTCGCGCAACTCGGCCGAGTCGGCCGACGTGGCACAACGCTCGGTGGTGATCGCCGCCGAAGGTGCCGGCGTGGTGCGCGAGACCATCCAGGGCATGGACCAGATCCGTGACCAGATCCAGGAGACCTCCAAGCGCATCAAGCGCCTGGGTGAGTCGTCGCAGGAAATCGGCTCGATCGTGGAACTGATCAACGACATTTCCGAACAGACCAACATCCTGGCGTTGAACGCGGCAGTGCAGGCGGCGTCGGCAGGTGAAGCAGGCCGCGGTTTCGCGGTCGTGGCCGACGAAGTGCAGCGCCTGGCAGAACGTACCTCCGGCGCGACCCGACGCATCGAGAACCTGGTGCAGGCCATTCAGGCCGATACCAACGAAGCGGTCACCTCGATGGAACAGACCACCGCCGAAGTGGTGTCCGGTGCACGCCTGGCCGAGGACGCCGGCACCGCGCTGACCGAGATCGAGCGCGTGTCCAATGCACTGAACACCCTCATCAAGAACATCTCCATCGCCGCCCAGCAGCAGTCGGCTGCGGCCTCGGACATCACCCGCACCATGGGCGTGATCCGGCAGATCACCGGCCAGACCTCGCAGGGTGCCGGGCAGACCGCCGAATCGATCGGCCACCTCGCGCAGCTGGCGGCCGACCTGCGTCGTTCGGTCGCCGACTTCAAGCTGCCGGCGTGACGCGGGCAGGGCGGCGAGCAAGGAACCAGTCGATGAAGCATTTCCATTCCCCACGCCAGAACTCGCGCGGCTTCCGCGCGGCGGCGAACGGAGCGCGTCCATGAGCAGTCTGCGCGATGCGATGAGCCACGCAGCGCTGGGCTGGGTCAAGCCCGAGCTGGACGAGACCCTGCGCCAGGTGCGCAACGAAGTCGAGTACTACGCGGAAGACCCGACCGACGCCAGCCGCATGCGCATCTGCGCCGGCTACCTGCACCAGGTACAGGGCACCCTGCGCATGGTCGAGCTGTACGCCCCGGCCATGGTGGCCGAGGAGCTGGAACAGCTGGCCAATGCCATCGGCGCCGGTGGCGTGGCCGATCGGGATGAAGCCTGCGCGACCCTGATGCGTGGCAGCGTGCTGCTGCCCGATTACCTGGAGCGCCTGCAGAACGGTCACCGTGACATCCCGATCGTGCTGATGCCGCTGCTCAACGAGATCCGTGCCGCACGTGGCGAAGAGGGCGTGCATGACAGCGTGCTGCTGGCATTCGCACCGGACAGCGTCACCGCCACCGAGGCCGAGCTGGACCATGCCCGTGGCAGCCTGAGCGGGCGCAACCGCGAGCTGCTCGATACCGTGGGCAGTGCAGTGAAGGAAGAATTGCTGCGCATCAAGGATGCGCTGGACCTGCACCTGCGTACCGGCGGTGCGCCGGAGCAGCTGCAGACCCAGGCCAACGAGCTCGGTGCGGTCGCCGATACGCTGGGCATGATGGGCCTGGGCGTGGCCCGCGGCGTGGTCGTGCAGCAACGTGATGCCCTGCGTGGCGTGGTCGAGGGCCGCCAGCAGATCGACGAAAACCTGCTGCTGGATATCGCCGGGGCGCTGCTCTACGTGGATGCGTCGCTGGATGACCAGGTCGCCCACCTGGGCGCCGGCGGCAGTGGCCAGGACGATCCGAGCGCAGTGGAGAACCGGCGCACGGTAGAGGTGCTGGCGCACGAGGCCATCGCCAACTTCGCCGCCGCGCGCGAGCACTTCGTCGCGTTCATTGAAACCAGCTGGAACCATGCCGAGCTGCACGACGTGCCGCGCCTGCTGGGCGATGTGTCCGGTGCGCTGCGCATGCTCGACCTGGGTACCGCCGCCGATTACCTGCGCGGCGTGCAGCAGTACATCGAAGCCGAGCTGATCGGTCGCCAGCGCGTGCCGAGTGGCCGCCAGCTGGACACGCTGGCCGACGCCATGGCCAGCCTGGAGTACTACCTGGAAGCCCTGCGCGACCGTCGTCCGGGTCGCGAGGACATCCTCGACATCACCCGCAGCAGCCTTGAGGCGCTGCGCTACTGGCCGTTGCCGGACCACGATGCGGCTGAGCCGGCAGCGTCCGTGCCGCAGTCGATCGAGCGTGAGCCGGTTGTGCTGCAGGGCGAGGCACTGCAGCCAGAGCACATCGAGATCCCGGTACAGTCGGCCGCGCCGGCACCCGGTGAGGTGCCGGTACCGCTGCCGGACTTCACCTTCGATCCGCCACCGCCCAGGCCTTCGCCGGCAGCGGCGGACAACAGCTTGATGTTCGGTGGGCTGGGATCCGTCGCCTCCGCGCCACTATCGCTGCGTGACGAGTCGGATGCACCGCTGGTCTTTGCCGCCTCCAGTGCACCTGCACCCGAGGTCCCGCAATGGGATCTGGCACCGTTCCATCCTGAGGCCGATCCGCTCGCTCCAGCGGACGACGAGCGCAGTCCGACGTTTGCCAGCTTCGATCCGGTCAGTTTCGAACAGCTTGATGCAGGGCAGGGCGCCGCCACCCAGTGGACGCTGTCGGAGGCGGCTCTGCCAGTGCAGTCCGATGCGACAAGCGGCCTGGACGTAGAGGACGCCGCCGACGCCTCGCTGTCCATCGAGACCGGCGCGCATGCCGCACCGGGGCTCGACCCGGTGGCCGCCGAACATGACGCGGTTTCTGCAAGTGACGACGTCGTGTTCCGTTTCGATGCCGATGCGCTGGACAATGCCGACGACGTGTTGTCGCTGCATGCGATGGAGGCATTGTCGCTGGAGGACGCTGCCGGGCTGCATCCGTCGCTGGAGAGCGTCGATGCCACTGCCCCTGCGGTGGTGGAAGAGAGCCCGGCTGCCGCAGAGCCGGACATCACCCCCGTGGATGTGCCGGTGGAAGCGCCCGCACCGCTTGCCGATGTGCCGGCAGCGGCGGTGTCGATGATCGACATCGACACCATCGCACCGATTGATTTCAGCGAAGCCGACGCGCAGTTCTTTGCCGAGCTGAGCGCTGCCGCCGCGGACTTCAATCCGCAGGCGACCCCGACGCCGGCCGATGCGGAAGCGCCGGTCGCCGTGGGCAGCGCGGAAGATGCAGACGCCGGCTTCGAGGCCGGCTTCGACGACGATGCCGAGAACATCGACGAGGACATCCGCGAGGTGTTCCTGGAAGAGTTCGACGACGAACTGGCCAACCTCGGAACGTTGCTGCCGGCATGGCGCATGCAGCCGGACAACATGGACCGTCTGCGTCCCATCCGCCGCATCTTCCATACGCTCAAGGGCAGTGGCCGACTGGTCGGTGCACGCACCCTGGGCGAATTCGCGTGGAAGATCGAGGGCATGCTCAACCGCGTGCTCGACGGCAGCCGCCCGGCGACGCCAGCCGTGCTGGCCATGGTCGACAACGCGCATGCCGCGCTGCCGCAGCTGAACGCCGCGTTGCGTCATGGCCAGCGGATCAGCGTGGACCTGCAGGCGATGCAGGCCATTGCCGATCGCGTCGGCGCGGGTGAGGAAACCTATTACGTACCGCTGCCGGTTGCGGCCGCTCCCGCCGCACCGGTGGTCGAAGCCGATGGCGAGGACGAGATCAGCCGCATCCTCGAAGCCGAAGCAATGGCGTCGGTGCAGGCTGAAGCCGATGCGGACCCGGCGCCCGAAGCATTGGGCACGCCGGCCAACATCGACAGCGTGCTGCGCGAGATCCTGGAAGCCGAAGTGGAAGTCCACCAGGCGACCCTGCAGGACTGGCTGCGCTTGGCACAGCAGGCGCCGCAGCCGGTCAGCGACGCGCTGTTGCGCGCGGTGCACACCATGAACGGCGCCTTCGCGATGACCGAAGTGCCGGAAATCACTGCCGTTACCGGCGGTGCCGAGTCCTACATCAAGCGCGCGCTGGCTGCAGACGTGGTGCCGGGCGACGAGGGCGTGGCCGCGCTGGATGCGACCGCGCAGGCGATCACCGCGACCATGGAAGCGCTGCAGGCCGAGCAGCCGCGCATCACGCCACAGGAAGCGCTGGTACAGCGCCTGCAGGCGCTGGCCGGTGAACTGCCGGAAGCGCGCTGGCCGATGGTCGGGCTGGAGGACGAGGATGAAGAGGGCATCGCGCTGGCGCCCGATGTCGGGCGGGCATCCGAAGCCGAAGCGCCGCTGGCCGGGCTGGACACGCTGGACGAAACCAGCATGGCGTCCGCTTTCGATGTGGCGCCCGATCTCATTGCCGAGCCGCAGCCGCTTGCCGAAGATGCGCTGGAACCGGTTCCAGCTGCAACCGACCCGCAGACGCTGGACATCGCGGCCGACAGCGGCCTGGACGTGGGCGAGCTGACCGCCAGCGACGATCTTTCGCGTTACTTCGACGCCGGCTGGCCGTCGGTGCCGGGCGAAGGTGAACCTGCCGTGGCGGACACCGGCGCGATTGAATCGATCCAGCCGGTCGAGAGTGCGCCTGTTGTCGAAGTGGCCGAAGCAGATGCCGTGCCCACGATCGCGACGGTCGACGACGCTGATCTGACCATGGCCGACGATCTGTCGCCCTACCTCGACGCCAGTGCGCTGCCGGTGGATGACCGCGACGCGGAAGAGTGGCCGGTGCCTGCGGAAGTTGACGCGATCGACCTGAATACGCCGTTGTCCTTTGATTCGGGCAGTGGCGATGACAGCGTCATTGACGCCGCTGCTGCACTGCCACTCGACAGCGGGCTGTCGAGCCTGCAGGATGAAATGGCTGCGCCGGGTTTTGCAGAACCGGTCACGCTGGCAGCCGCGCTCGAGGCCGGCCTGCACGTGATCGAAGAAGAGCAGACCCTGGACGACGACGGGCAATGGCCCGTGCTCGGCCTCCAGGCCAGCGAACTCGCGCCGGGCGAGGCGGAAGCCTTTGCCGAGGATGCGGACGTCGGCGGGGAGGCGGCGGTCGGCGAAGGAGAGAGCGCCGATCAGCCGTCCCCGGCGACGGTGAACGAGGCGAGCGCTGCCGAAGCACTGCAGGCCACCGCCGAGCCGGTGCGGTTCTTCGAACTGGAAGAAGCGCCGGGGCAGGGCACGGCCAACACCGATGCCGAACCTGCCGAGGCCGACGCCGGGGAGCGGGCGCCGCTCCACGATGAAGCCTCCACCCTGGAAGACACCGCGGATGGCGCCGATGCGCTCGACTTCAGCGTGTACGACCGCGAACTGGTCGACATCTTCGTCGAGGAAGGCAAGGACCTGCTCGACCACTGCGATGGCCTGATCAGCGAGCTTCGCAATGCGCCGCAGGATCGCGAGGTGCTGGCCGGCCTGCAGCGTGACCTGCATACCCTGAAGGGTGGCGCACGCATGGCCGGCATCAATGCCATCGGCGACCTTGGCCACAGCATCGAATCCCTGCTGGAAGCCGTGGCGGCCGGCCGCACCGAGATCGAACGCCGCGACGTGCAGCTGCTGGAGCGCGGCTTCGACCGCCTGCACCAGCTGCTGACGCGGACCGGTGCCCACCGTGTGGTGGCGCCTGCACAGGACCTGGTGGAGGCCTTCGAGGTCCGCACCACCACCGATATCGCGGCGGCCGCTGCGGCCGCGCGTGCGGCCAGCGAGGCCGAGGCCGTGCCGGCACAGGCTGTGGGCCCGCTGACGACGCCGGCCGATGCCCCGCTGTCGGCACCACTGCCGGCCGAAGGCGTGGCCGACGAAGATCCGCTGGCGCGTCCGCAGCAGGAGCAGGTGCGGGTGCGCGCCGACCTGCTCGACCGCCTGGTCAACCATGCCGGTGAAGTGGCGATCTATCGCTCGCGTCTGGAACAGCAGCTGGGTGCCTTCCGTGGTGCCATGGCCGAACTGGAGCGCACCAATGCGCGACTGCGCGACCAGCTGCGCCGACTTGACCTGGAAACCGAGGCGCAGATCGTCGCCCGCTACCAGCGCGAGCAGGACCAGGCGGACCAGAAGTTCGATCCGCTGGAACTGGACCGTTTCTCCACCCTGCAGCAGCTCAGCCGTGCGCTGAACGAGTCCGCCGCCGACCTTGGCGGCCTGCAGGGCGTCCTGGACGATCTGTCGCGCCAGTACGACTCCCTGCTGCAGCAGCAGTCGCGCGTCAGCTCGGAATTGCAGGATGGCCTGATGCGCGCGCGCATGGTGCCGTTCGACGGTCTGGTGCCGCGCCTGCGCCGCGTGGTCCGCCAGTCCGGCATGGATACCGGCAAGCAGGTCCACCTGACCCTGGAAGGTACCCACGGCGAACTGGACCGCAACGTCCTCGACCGCATGGTCGCGCCGCTGGAACACATGCTGCGCAACTCCGTGGCGCATGGTCTGGAAGCGCCGGAACAGCGCCGCGCCGCTGGCAAGCCGGAGGAGGGCGAGATCGCCATCCGGCTGCACCGCGAAGGCTCGGAAATCGTGCTGGAAGTGGCCGACGACGGCGCCGGCCTGGACCGCGAGGCGATCCGCCGCCGCGCCATCGACCGTGGCCTGCTGGCTGCCGATGCGCAGCCGAACGAGCAGGAACTGGACAACCTGATCTTCGCCTCTGGTTTCACCACCGCCGACCAGGTCAGCCAGCTGGCCGGCCGTGGCGTGGGCATGGACGTGGTACGCAACGAAGTGCGCCAGCTCGGCGGTTCGGTCGATATCCAGTCAGTGCGTGGCCAGGGCGTGCGCTTCACCCTGCGCCTGCCGCAGACGCTGGCGGTCACCCAGGCGGTGTTCGTGCAGATCGGCGAAACCACCTTTGCGGTGCCGGTCGCATCGGTCAGTGGCATCGGCCGCCTGTCGCGCGAGCGTTTCGAAGCGGCCGACAGCAGCTATCGCTACAGCGGCGAGGACTATCCGCTGTACGACCTCGGCAGCCTGGTCGGGCAGGCCCCGGCGCGTGCCGATGGCCAGGACCAGGTACCGCTGCTGCTGGTCCGTGCTGGTGACCTGCGTGCCGCCGTGGCGATCGACCAGGTGCTGGGCAACCGCGAAATCGTGGTCAAGCCGGTCGGCCTGCAGATCGCGTCGGTGCCGGGCATCTACGGTGCAACCATCACCGGCGATGGCCGCGTGGTGGTGATCCTGGACGTAGCGCCGCTGGTGCGCCGCTTCCTCGCCAACCCGACGCTGCCGGTGCTGGCCAACGCACCGCGCCAGGAGCGACAGGTGCCGCTGGTGATGGTGGTGGACGATTCGCTGACCATGCGCAAGGTCACCGGCCGCATCCTCGAACGCCACAACTTCGAGGTCAGCGTCGCCCGCGACGGCGTGGAAGCACTGGAGCGCCTGGAAGAACGCGTGCCCGACCTGATGCTGCTGGACATCGAGATGCCGCGCATGGATGGTTACGAGCTGGCCACCGCGATGCGCGCCGACCCGCGCTACAAGGACGTGCCGATCGTGATGATCACCTCGCGCAGCGGCGACAAGCACCGCCAGCGCGCCTTCGAGATCGGCGTGCAGCGCTACCTGGGCAAGCCGTACCAGGAGCTGGACCTGATGCGTAACGTGTACGACCTGCTGGGGATCGCCCGTGTCCGTGAGTGAAGCCCAGGCGGCCCCGGCCGTCGCCCTGCTGGCCCGTCCTGGCGCGGCGCGCGAGCGCCTGCGCGAGGCGTTGTCGCATGCCGATGTGCAGCTGGTGCTGGAAGACGACCCCAATGGCCTGGAGCCGCAGCTGCTGCAGGACGCGCGTCCACAGTTCGTGGTGATCGCGCTGGAAGCGGCCATCGAGGATGCTCTGGAGCGGCTTGAAGCGGTGCTGTCCGCACCAGGCCTGACCCTGGTCTTCGACGAAGCCGAGCTGGCGGCGCGCCGTGATGGCTGGGAGGCACAGCGCTGGGGCCGCCACCTGGCCGCCAAGCTGCACGGCCACCAGCAGGTGCTGCCGCCGGGTGCGGAAGACGAACCCGCCCTGCAGCTGGAACCGGGTCACCCGGCACCACCGCCGGCACCACGGGAAGAAGCGCTCCAGCCGCATCTGGACCAGGCATTGAGCTGGGCCGACGAGGTGCCGGCGGACAGCCTGTATGCGCCACCGGCGCACCTGCACGAACCGATCGCGCTGGAGCAGGCACTGGCCGCGCTGCAGCCGGTGGTGCCGGAGCCGCTGGAGACAGTGCCGATGCAGCCGGTTGCCACACCGGCAACGCCGCCGGTGTCCTTCGACCACACCGCGTGGTCGCTGGTCGAGGACGTAGCAGACGCGCCCGCAGCCACCGGGTACAGCGCCGCGATGGAAGCCCCGCTGCCGTCCTTCGATACCGATCACCTCAGCCTGGTGGACCTGGACACTGCGGCGCCTGCGGGCGCACGTGCCGGCTCGCTGCTGGTGCTGGCCGGCATTGGTGGCCCGGATGCGCTGCGCCGCCTGCTCGGTGCGCTGCCGTCGTCGCTGAGCGTGCCGGTGCTGGTGCACATGCGCCTGGACGGTGGCCGCTACGGCAACCTGGTCAAGCAGATGGCACGCGTGTCGCCGTTGCCGGTGCAGCTGGCCGAAGCCGGCCAGCGTGCAACACCCGGTGAAGTGCATGTGCTGGCCGATGACATCGGCGTGCAGGCCGCCAGCGACGGCCTGCATTTCGTCAGCGACGCGCAAGGCATTTCGATTGCCGGGCTGCCGGCCGACCACACTGCGCTGGTCCTGCTCAGCGGCGCCGACCTTGCGCATGTGGGTCCGGCGCTGGATCTGGCCGCCGCCGGTGCCTGGGTGGCCGGGCAGGTCGGCGAGGGCTGCTATGACCCTGCCGCAGCCACGGCGGTGGTCGCCGCTGGCATGGTGGCGGGTGAGCCACAGGAACTGGCGCAGGCCATCGCCTCGCGCTGGGGCGTGGAAAACGATAACGGAGAGGCACCATGAGCTATGCCAGCAATGACGAAATCCGCGGCGTCCTGATCCAGGCCGGCAACGAGCGCGTGCTGCTGCCCAATGCCACCGTGGCCGAAATGATGTCGCGGGTGCCGGTGCAGCCGGTTTCCGACGCCCCGCGCTGGCTGGTCGGCGAAATCGGCTGGCACGGCTGGCAGGTGCCGCTGGTGTCGTTCGCGCGCCTTTCCGGCCTGGGCGAGGAAGCCGTGGGCGGCCACAACAAGGTCGTCGTGCTGAAGGCCCTCAGCGGCAACGCGCAGCGCCCGTACTACGCGCTGCTGACGCAGAATTTCCCGCAGTTGATCTCGGTGCCGCGCGATGGCCTGCTGGCCGATGCTTCCGAGGAAACCCTGCCGCAGATCGTGCACATGCGCGTGCTGCTGGGTGAGCAGAGCGCGCTGCTGCCGAACCTGGATGCGCTGGAAGCCGCGCTGGATTCGCTGGCGGCCTGATCGGCAATCCGCCGGTCGGGTTCCCGGTAGTGCCGGCCGCTGGCCGGCAACCTCGTGATCCCTTGGATGCCGGCCAGCGGCCGGCACTACCACCAATCAACCTCACCCCAGGTCGCCCAACCGCGCCTGCAATGCCGCGATCGCGGCCAGGCCGGCCGTCTCCGTGCGCAGGATGCGCGGGCCGAGCTGCAGGCCCTGGAATCCTGCCGCTGCCAGCTGATCCCGGTCGCGCGGCGACCAGCCGCCTTCCGGGCCGATCGCGATCACGATGCCGCCCGTCGGCGCCGCGTCGAGCGTCGACAGTCGATGGGCACCGTGCGGGTCCAGCGTCAGCCGCAGCGTATCGGCCGGCAGCGTCGCCGCCGCCTGCGCCAGTGACACCGGCGATCCAACCTGCGGAATGCGCGCGCGCCCGGACTGGCCGCAGGCCGAGGTCACCACGTTGTTCCAGTGCGCTACGCGCTTCTCCGCGCGCGCGGCATCCAGCTTCACTTCGGTGCGCTCGGCATTCACCGGAACGATGGCGCTCACGCCCAGCTCGGTGGCCTTCTGCAGGATCAGGTCCATCTTCTCGCCTCGGGCAATGCCCTGCAGCAGAGTGATCGCCAGCGGCGATTCGTTGTCCACCGCCTGCACCGCATCGATGCGCACCTGCACCTCGCGCTTGCCGGCGGCGGTCAGCGTGGCGCTGTAGTCGTGGCCATCGCCGTTGAACAGCACGCAGGTATCACCCTCGCGCAGGCGCATCACCCGCACCAGATGGTTGGCCGTCTCTTCCGGCAGGGTCACGGTCTGGCCGCTGTGCAGCGCCAGGTCGATGGGGCAGCGGGTCACGCGCATGCAATCGCCTCGTCAATCGCCGCCAGCGTGGTATGTGCCAGCAGCTCCAGTTGTTCGTCATCCACGCAGTAGGGTGGCATCCAGTACAGCACGTCGCCCAGCGGACGCAGCACCACGCCACGTTTCAGCGCAGCCTTGTAGGCGTGCAGGCCCAGTCGCAGCGCCGGATCGAACGGCGTGCGCTTGTTGCCATCCCGCGACAGCTCGAAGGCCACCACCATGCCGGCCTGGCGGACGTCGGCCACGTGCGGATGGTCGCTCAATGGCGCAGCCAGCGCGCCCATCACCGAGGCGATGCCACGGTTGCGGGCGATCACATCGTCGTCGCGGAAGATGTCCAGCGTCGCCAGCGCAGCCGCACAGGCCAGCGGGTTGCCGGTGTAACTGTGCGAATGCAGGAAGGCGCGCTCGCGCGAGTCATCAAGGAAGGCGTCGTACAGCGCCTGCGTGGCCAGCACCGCGGCCAGCGGCAGGAAGCCGCCGGTCAGGCCCTTGGACAGGCACATCAGGTCCGGCATCACGCCGGCCTGCTCGCAGGCGAACAGGGTGCCGGTGCGGCCGAAGCCGGTGGCGATCTCGTCGGCGATCATGAATGCGCCGTGCGCATCACACAGTTCGCGCACCCGCTGCAGGTACACCGGGTCATGCATGCGCATGCCGCCGGCGCACTGCAGGCGCGGTTCCAGGATCACTGCGCAGATCTCGCCGGCATGCTGGTCAAACAGGGTGGCCAGGCCATCAGCGGCCTGGCGTGCGCGATCAGCCGCACTCTGGCCCGGCTCGGCCAGGTAGGCATCGGGCGAGGGCGCGAACAGGCCTTCGGCCAGCAGCGGCGCGTAGACGCGGCGGTACAGCGGAATGTCCGCCATCGCCAGCGCTCCAAGGGTCTCGCCGTGGTAGCCGTTCTCCAGCGCGATGAAGCGCGTGCGCCGTGGCTCGCCGCGGTTCTGGAAATACTGGAAGGCCATCTTCAGCGCGACTTCAACGCCGGCCGAGCCGTTGTCGGCGTAGAACACCTTGGCCAGCGGCTCGCGGCCGGGCTGGCGTGGCGCCAGCGCCAGCAGGCGCTCGGCCAGGGTGATCGCCGGCTCATGGCCGAAGCCAGCCAGCATCACCTGTTCCAGCTGCCCGGCCTGCGCCGCGATGGCGCTGCCGATGCGCGGCTCGGCATGGCCGAACAGATTGGTCCACCAGCTGCTGACGGCGTCCAGGTAGCGGTTGCCGTCGTGGTCGATCAGCCATGCGCCTTCACCACGGGCGATCGGCACCAGCGGCAGGGTATGCGGGTGCTCACGCATCTGCGTGCACGGATGCCACAGCACCTGCAGGTCGCGTTGCCGCCAGTGCTGGGCCAGCGGGGAGGGGGTTGGGTCTGCTAGCATTTCGGGCTCATGAACATGTTGCTGCCTGCACATTCTATCGGCCCCGGCGCTGGCGCCGGCCGCCGCGGAGATTCCGCATGAACGATGACCGTGCCGGCCGGCGCTTGCCGATCATCCATAAGATCACCGATGAGGAGAACGGCCCCTTCCAGCGCCAGCACCTGGACCTGGAGTTCTCCAACGGTGAACGCCGCCGCTTCGAACGCCTGGTCAGCCGTGGCCATGGTGCGGTGGTGGTGGTGCCGATGCTCGACGACGAGACGGTGCTGCTGGTGCGTGAATACGCCGCCGGCATGCACCGCTATGAACTGGGCCTGGTCAAGGGCCGGATCGACGCCGGCGAAACCCCCGGGCAGGCCGCCGACCGCGAGCTGAAGGAAGAGGCCGGGTACGGTGCACGCCGGGTCGACGTGCTGCGCGCGATGACCCTGGCCCCCACCTACATGAGCCACCAGTCGTGGCTGGTGGTGGCACGCGACCTGTATCCGGAAAAGCTGGCCGGCGACGAGCCGGAAGAACTGGAGGTGGTGCCGTGGAAGCTGGCCGAACTGGACCAGCTGATGCTGCGCGAGGACTTCTCCGAGGGACGCTCGCTGGCGGCGCTGTTCATCGCTCGCCAGTGGCTGCAGGGAACGCGATGATCAAACTGACCACGGACCTGCGCGAGACCGCCATCGCCATCGCCCAGGAAGCCGGACAGGCCATCATGCAGGTGTACGCCGATGGCTTCGAGGTGCAGATCAAGGACGACGACAGCCCGGTCACCGCCGCCGACCTGGCCGCCAACCAGGTCATCGAACTGGGCCTGCGCCAGCTGACCCCGGACCTGCCGATCCTGTCGGAGGAATCGGCGCAGGTGCCGTGGGAGCACCGCCGCCACTGGGGCGCGTACTGGCTGGTGGATCCGCTTGACGGCACCCGCGAGTTCGTCAAGCGCAATGGCGAGTTCAGCGTCAACATCGCGCTGATCTACCAGGGCGCACCTGCCTTCGGCGTGGTGTTGGCCCCGGTGACCGGCATCGTCTGGCATGCCATGCGTGGCGAGCTGGCCTATCGCCGGCAGGGCCTGCACGACACCGTGCTGCGCACCCGCACGCCGGCCACCGCCCCGCTGCGCGTCGCCGCCAGCCGCTCGCACCGTTCGCCGGAAACCGAGGCGCTGCTGGCACGCATGGGCCGCATCGAGACCATCGCGCAGGGCTCGTCGCTGAAGTTCTGCCGGATCGCCGAAGGCGGCCTGGATGTCTACCCTCGGCTGGGCCCGACCTCCGAATGGGATACCGCTGCCGGCCAGTGCGTGCTGCACGCGGCTGGTGGTGCGGTGCTGTCGGCGGCGACCGGCAAGCCATTCCGCTACAACCGCCGCGAAACCCTGTTGAACGGCGATTTCATTGCCCTTGGTGATACCAGCCTGCCGTGGCGCGACTGGTTGTCCGACTGACCCTGGAGGCCGCATGAGCGCGCACGACACCCCCACCACCGGCAGCGCCGCCGCCCACGAGCTGGAGCGCCTGCTGGCGATCATGGCGCGCCTGCGCGACCCGCAGGGCGGCTGCCCGTGGGATCTGGAGCAGAACTTCGCAACCATCGCGCCGTACACCATCGAGGAAGCCTACGAGGTGGCCGATGCGATCGATCGTGGCGATCTCGACGATCTCTGTGACGAGCTGGGCGACCTGCTGCTGCAGGTGGTGTTCCATGCGCGCATGGCCGAAGAGCAGGGGGCCTTTGCCTTCGCCGAGGTCGCACGCGCGATCAGCGACAAGATGCAGCGCCGCCACCCGCACGTGTTCGCCGACGTGAGCGTCGACGATGCCGACGGCGTGACGCGCAACTGGGACGCGATCAAGCGTGCCGAGCGTGCCGCCAAGGGCGAGCAGGACACCTCCGCGCTGGCCGGCATTTCGCGCGGGCTGCCGGAATGGCAGCGGGCGGTGAAGCTGCAGTCGCGTGCGGCCAAGGTCGGCTTCGACTGGCCCGGCCCGTTGCCGGTGCTGGACAAGGCGGCCGAGGAACTGCAGGAACTGCGCGAGGAGTTCGAACGCGGCGATATCGCCGGCAACAAGGCGCGGCTGCAGGAAGAACTGGGCGACCTGCTGTTCGTCTGCGCCAACCTGGCGCGCCATGCCGACATCGACCTGGGTGCGGCGCTGCGCGGGGCCAACCACAAGTTCGAACGCCGCTTCCGCGCGATGGAAGCGCAGGCCGACGCGCAGGGTGGGGCGCTGGCTGCGATGGACCTGGATGCGCAGGAAGCGCTGTGGCAGCACGCCAAGGCAGCAGAAAAAGCGTGAAGACGCTGGGCCTGTTCCTGCTGACGGCGCTGGCCGAGATCGTCGGCTGCTACCTGCCCTGGGTATGGCTGCGCAAGGGCGGCAGCGTCTGGTTGTTGTTGCCGGCCGCGGCCAGCCTGGCCCTGTTCGCGTGGCTGTTGACCCTGCACCCGACCGCCAGTGGGCGGGTCTATGCGGCCTACGGTGGCGTGTACATCGGCACCGCGCTGTTCTGGTTGTGGTTGGTCGACGGCATCCGCCCCAGCCGCTGGGACCTGTTCGGTGCAGCCCTGTGCCTGGCCGGCATGGCGGTGATCATGTTCGGCCCGCGCACCTCATCAGGGTAGCGCCGGGCCATGCGTGGCTGCGCCTCCTTCCGACCGCGCTGGCGCGCGCAAGCCGGGCATGGCTCGGCGCCACAAGGTCAGCGATGGTGCATGATGGCGACGACCCTGGTTCCCGGAGCACGCGCATGTCCCGCTTCGCCAGCTTCCGCGAGTTCTATCCGTTCTACCTCAGCGAGCATCGCCACCCGGTATCGCGCCGGCTGCACTTCATCGGCAGCTGCGGCGTACTGCTGCTGGTCGCGACAGCGATCCTGCGTGGGCAGCCGGTGCTGCTGCTGGCTGCCCTGTTCTGCGGTTACAGCTTCGCCTGGGTTGGCCATTTCTTCTTCGAGAAGAACCGCCCGGCCACCTTCCAGCACCCGCTGTACTCGTTCATGGGCGACTGGGTGATGTTCGCCGACATCCTGCGCGGGCGCATGCCCTGGTAGCCCCGCTGTGAATGCGGCCTTCACGCGCTATGCTGGGGCCTGGACGTCATAGATAAGGAAAGCAAGATGTTCCCGACCATGTTCTTTACCGTGGTGCTGGCCTTCGTGGCCGTGGTGATCCTGTTCAAGGCGGTACGGATGGTGCCCCAGGGCTACGAGTGGACCGTCGAGCGCTTCGGGCGCTACACGCACACCATGACCCCCGGCCTGCACTTCCTGATTCCGATCGTGTACGGGGTCGGGCGCAAGGTGAACATGATGGAGCAGGTGCTGGATGTACCCAGCCAGGAAGTGATCACCAAGGACAACGCCGCCGTGCGCGTGGACGGCGTGGTGTTCTTCCAGGTCCTGGATGCCGCCAAGGCTGCCTATGAGGTGGCCAACCTGGAAGTGGCGATGATCGCCCTGGTGCAGACCAACATCCGTACCGTGATCGGTTCGATGGACCTGGATGAATCGCTCAGCCAGCGCGAGGTGATCAATGCCCAGCTGCTGAGCGTGGTCGACCATGCCACCAACCCGTGGGGTGTGAAGGTCAACCGCATCGAGATCCGCGACATCCAGCCGCCGCGCGACCTGCTGGATGCGATGGCGCGGCAGATGAAGGCCGAGCGCGAGAAGCGCGCGCAGATTCTAGAGGCAGAGGGTTCCCGCCAGTCGGAGATCCTGCGCGCCGATGGCGAAAAGCAGGCCACCGTGCTGGAGGCCGAAGGCCGTCGCGAAGCCGCGTTCCGCGATGCCGAGGCGCGCGAGCGCCTGGCCGAGGCCGAAGCGATGGCGACCAAGGTGGTGTCGGCGGCGATTGCCGAGGGCGACGTGCAGGCGATCAACTACTTCGTTGCGCAGAAGTACGTGGAAGCGTTCAAGGAGCTGGCCAGTTCGCCGAACCAGAAGCTGGTGCTGATGCCGATGGAGGCCAGTGGCGTGATCGGTTCGATCGCCGGCGTGGCCGAACTGGCGAAGCAGGCGCTGGCCAGCCAGGACAACAAGGCCGCCGGCAAGCGGCCGCCGCCGCTCGGAGGCTGACATGCGCTGGGAAGTCGTCGGTTGGGGCGCGCTGGCGCTGCTGCTGTTTGCCGCCGAGGCGTTGGCGCCCGGGGCGTTCATGCTGTGGATCGGCATTGGCGCGGCGGCGGTGTTCGTACTGGTTGCGGTGTTCAGCGGCATTCCATTGCTGTGGCAGGTCGTTGCCTTCGTCGTGCTGAGCGTTGTCTCGATCCAGTGCTACCGGCGCTGGGGCAAGGCAAGGGCGCGACCCAGCGATGCACCGTTGCTCAACCGCCGCGCCGAACAACTGGTCGGACGGGTGGTGCCGTTGCAGCAGGGTATCGTTGGTGGGCAGGGCCGGGTCAGCATCGACGACGCGTACTGGCAGGTCAGCGGCCCGGAACTGCAGGCCGGTGCCATGGTGCGGGTGGTAGCGGTGCAGGGCAGCACGCTGGTGGTCGAGTCTGCCGCAGGTAGAGTCGACTGTTAGTCGACTGGCATGTGTTGGGTCGGGCGGGTTGGGTTCGCGGGACACGCCGTAAACCCCGCTCCGCGGTCCGGCCCAGCCGCTGGCGGCTGCGCGTTCGGGCGCTTGCGAAGCAGTGCTTCGCAAGCAAAGCGCCCCCAGGGATGGGTTCACGGCGTGTCCCGCTCGCCCCATACCGCTCCGGCCAAGCCGTCGACTTCACCGAGCCGATACGCTTTGGTTGTTGCCGTTGCCTGGCCTGTAAAAGGCGCCCGCCGGCCGCAGGCCGGCCAAACACCCCCGCTGCGCTGCGGCGCGACCTGCAGGCGACCGATCTGGGATAATGGGGATTCTTGTTTCCTCTGCTGCCGGACCCGGTCATGACCCAGAAGACGCTGCTCAACGATACCCACCGCGCCCTTGGCGCCAAGATGGTCGATTTCGGGGGTTGGGACATGCCCATCCACTACGGCTCGCAGCTGGACGAGCACCACCTGGTGCGTCGCGAGTCGGGTGTGTTCGACGTCAGCCACATGACCGTGGTCGACCTGCGCGGTGACCAGGTCAAGCCGTTCCTGCGCCGCCTGCTGGCCAACTCGGTCGACAAGCTGAAGGTGCCGGGCAAGGCGCTGTACTCGTGCATGCTGAATCCGCGCGGCGGCGTCATCGACGACCTGATCGTCTACTACCTGGGCGACGATTTCTTCCGCATGGTGGTCAACGCCTCCACCCGCGAAAAGGACCTGGCCTGGCTGCGCGAGCAGGCCGCGCCGTTCGGCGTCAGCGTCGAGCAGCGCCCGGACCTGGCCATCCTGGCCGTGCAGGGCCCGCAGGCGCGCGCGATCGTGATCGGCCTGGCCCGCGAATCCGAGCGCGAGGCGCTGACCAAGCTGGGCCGCTTCGCCGCCCTGCAGGTGCAGTCCGACGACGGCGTCGAGCTGTTCGTCGCCCGTACCGGTTACACCGGCGAAGACGGCTTCGAAATCCTGCTGCCGCAGGACGCGGTGGTCGCGTTCTGGAACCGCCTGCTGGCGGCGGGCGTGAAGCCGGCCGGTCTCGGCGCACGCGACACGTTGCGCCTGGAAGCCGGCATGAACCTGTACGGCCAGGACATGGACGAAGAGATCAGCCCGTACGAAGCGGCGCTGGCCTGGACGGTGTCGCTGGACGAAGGCCGCGACTTCATCGGTCGCGACGCGCTGGAAGCGCAGAAGGCTGCCGGCACAGCACGCCAGATGATCGGCCTGGTGATGGACGAGAAGGGCGTGCTGCGCCATGGCCAGGCGGTGACCACCGCTGGCGGCCAGGGCGAGATCCTGTCCGGCACCTTCTCGCCGACCCTGGCCAAGGGCATCGCTTTTGCCCGCGTGCCCGCCGGTGAACTCGGCGAGGTCACCGTCGACATCCGCGGCCGGCAGGTGCCGGTGCGCGTGGTCAAGTTCCCGTTCGTGCGCGAAGGCCAGGCCCAGCCCGGCGTGCTCGCCGACGCCTGATCCGGACATGCCGGTCGTCACTGACAGCAGTGGCGGCCGGTTGGTTACACTAGCCCCGTTTTTTCCACCCCTGCATATCTCTGGAGCAGTCCCATGAGCGAGATCCCCGGCGACCTCAAGTTCCTCAAGTCCCATGAGTGGGCCCGTGTCGAAGGCAATGGCCGCGTCACCGTCGGTATTTCCGACCATGCCCAGGGCCTGCTGGGTGACCTGGTCTACGTCGAACTGCCGGAAGTCGGCGCCGACGCCAAGGCCGGCGAACAGATCGCCGTCGTCGAGTCGGTGAAGGCCGCCTCGGACGTCTACAGCCCGATCAGCGGCAAGGTTGTCGAGGTCAACTCGGCCCTGTCCGACAAGCCGGAAACCATCAACGAAGATGCCTACGGCGAAGGTTGGATGTTCGTGGTCGAACTGACCAACGCTGAAGAGGTCAACGAGCTGCTGGACCCGGACGCGTACGCCGAAGCCCTGGAGAACGACGACCACTGAGTCGTCGTTTCCGGGTTCTGCAACGGCCACCTTCGGGTGGCCGTTTTTGTTTTGGCGAGTACGTTGGCTCATGACGCAGGGTTTGCTGCGCGCCCTCGACGCGGCATCAGCAGACCCGCGAACGGTACCGAGGGGCGTGCGCAGTTTTGCGCAAATCCGCGTTTCCGCCCCGCGCCGACGCGTCCGGATGTGAAAACTTTTCGCCCCCCGTTGCGGTGCCGTTGTGCTGGCGCTGGTGCCGGCGCCGGCCGGTGCCGGCGTTGCGTGCATGCAGCGGCCGCCAACATGCATGCATCTGCGCAGAGTGCCTATTTCAAGTGGTTTTTGTTCAATGCTTGCGTTGTTGTTGCTGCAGGCAACGCGCGTGCGTGGTGCTTTGTTGGTCGTCGAGGGCGGAGCGTCGCGACCGTGCAGGCAACACCGCGGATGGCGCGGATGTGAAAATTTTTCGCGGGGGTTGTTGACAGTAAAAAAAACCGTGATTAGGTTTCGCCTCAGCAGACCTTGCCTGCCAAACCGAGTGCGCAGAATCAATCGTCCGATGCGAAGCAGCCCCTTCAAGACCACCGCGACCCAGATGACGGTGGACATGGCCCCGCTTCCCCCGGAGAAATGCAAGGCACCTCCCGTTCCGATGCCCGCTCCGCCGATCGAGGCGGGCATTGCCGCATCCGTAACGGCGCGCTTGACGCGCCGGCGGTCCCCGCACGCAGCATCCGCGGGTTTGATCCACCTGGGCGTTTCAACTCCCTATCACTGACGAGGAGCCATCCCATGGCAACCAAGAAAGCTGCGAAGAAAAAGCCCGCCGCCAAGAAGGCGGTGAAGAAGGTCGCGAAGAAGGCCGCTGCCAAGAAGGCAGTGAAGAAGGTCGCGAAGAAGGCGACCGCCAAGAAGGCAGTGAAGAAGGCTGCGAAGAAGGTCGCCAAGAAGGCCACTGCGAAGAAGGCAGTGAAGAAGGCGGCGAAGAAGGTAGCCAAGAAGTCTCCTGCCAAGAAGACCGCGAAGAAGGCCGTCAAGAAGGTAGCCAAGAAGGCCACCAAGAAGACTGCCAAGAAGGCAACGGCCCGCAAGCCGGCCAAGAAGGTCGCGAAGAAGGCGACTGCCAAGAAGGCCGTCAAGAAGACCGCCAAGAAGGCAGTGAAGAAGACCGCGAAGAAGGCCACCAAGAAGGCTGCCCCGAAGAAGGCAGCGAAGAAGGTTGCCAAGCGCAAGCCGGCCGCCCGCAAGAAGAAGGCCGCTCCGGTCGCTCTGCCGGCAACCCCGGCGCCGCTGATCTAAGTACTTCCCGATAGCCGCATCCTGAAACCCCTTCCCTGGCTGCCCAGCGGGGAGGGGGTTTTTTTATGGGGCCATTGGTAGCGTCGAGCCATGCTCGACCGCCTTGCTGACGGTCGATGCTAGCGGTGCGGCGCCGGTGGAAAGCGCTCCACCAGGAAATCGATGAAGCTGCGCAGGCGGGTCGAGGGGTAGCGGTCGTGGGCGTAGACCACGTGCATCGGCCGCCCCGCGTGGCCGTGTTCGGGAAACAGCTGCACCAGCCGCCCAGCCTCGACATCCGCGGCCAGAAGCAGTGCCGATTGCAGCACGATGCCCAGCCCATGCAGCGCCGCTGTACGCAGCGCTTCGCCGTTGTTGATCTGCAGTCGACCTGTGGGCACATGGCCGAGCCCGCCAGCATCGGCCTGCAGCCACTGCGCCAGCGCGCTGGGTTCGAAGGACAGGCATTGGTGCCGGGCAAGCGCCAGCAGGTCGGAGGGCGTACCGTGCCGGGCGAGGTATCCGGGCGAGGCGCACATCATCAAGCGATAC
This sequence comes from Stenotrophomonas sp. a6, assembly GCF_030913325.1. Lineage (NCBI taxonomy): Bacteria > Pseudomonadati > Pseudomonadota > Gammaproteobacteria > Lysobacterales > Lysobacteraceae > Stenotrophomonas > Stenotrophomonas sp. a6. The sequence continues at coordinate 3,372,373 of NZ_CP133161.1, read as the reverse complement.
GGTGCCAATGCACGTGCCACCAGCACGCTGCTGTCGGCCAGCGTGCCGATGCGCAGGGCTGCTTCGAAACCCTCCTCTGCGAGGTCGACCACGCGGTCGGTCAGCACCGCGTCGACACGCACGTCGGGGTAGCGCGCCATGTAATCGGCCAACGCCGGTACCAGCGCATGCGTGCCGAAGATCACCGGCGCGCTGATGCGCAGCGTGCCTGCAGGTGCCAGGTGCTGGTACTGGGCCTGAGCATCGGTTTCCTCCACCAGCCGCAGGATCTCCCGGCAGCGGGCGTAGTAGTCCTCCCCGAACGGCGTCATGTGCTGGCGCCGGGTGGTACGACTGAGCAACTGCATGCCCAGCCGCGCCTCCAACGCACGCAGGTGCTTGCCGGCCATCGTCGGGGAGATGGCCAGTGCTGCCGCTGCAGCGCTGAGGCTGCCCTTGTCCACGATCAGCACGTACACCTGCATGCTTTCCAGCAGGTTCATCTGAAACTCCGGGTGTTGAATGCTGAAACTTTTGCGGAGTTTATCAATCACGGGTGATCAAACAGCATGCACTGCAGGGGCCGGATCCACCGGCCGTGCTGAAAGGAGAACACGATGGATTTGAATCTTGAGGGACGCACAGCGCTGGTCACCGGGGCGGGCAGTGGCATCGGTGCCGCTGTCGCCAGGCAACTGGCCGCGCAGGGCGTACGTGTTGCCATCTCGTCACGGCGGCAGGCACCGCTGCAAGCGCTGGCGGCAGGGATCGAAGCGGCGGGCGCACCCGCGCCGATCATCCTGCTGGGCGATGTCACTGACGCCGGGGACGTGCGACGCATTGCTGACGCGTCGCTGGCGGCGTTGCAGCGGGTGGACATCCTGGTCAACGCGGCTGGCGGTTCGCGGCCAACGACCGTCGATGCAGCCGACTCGATCTGGGAGGAGGCATTGGCGCTGAACTTCTCTGCCGCACGACGGCTGACCCAGGCACTGCTGCCGGCGATGCAGGCGCAGGGATGGGGGCGGGTGATCAACTTCAGCGGTTCGATGGAGCCCCGTTCGGTGAATGCCGCCACCGCGGCGAAAGCAGCGCTGCATCTGTGGAGCAAGGGGCTGTCGTCGGAGGTGGCCGGGCAGGGCATCACGGTGAATGCCATTGCGCCGGGTCGGATCAACAGCCCGCAGATCCTGGACCGCCTGCATCCCACCGAGGAAAGCCGACGCGCGTTCATCGCCAGTAACATCCCGATCGGGCGCTTCGGTGAGCCGGAAGAAGTGGCGCCGCTGGTGGCATTCCTCGCCTCGCCGCTGGCCGGTTACATCACCGGTGCGGTGATTCCGGTGGACGGCGGCATGCACTACTTCGCGCATTAGCCCTCCGTTTGTAGAGTCGAGCGCGGCTCGATTCCACAACAGCCAACAAAAAGGGCGGCCTGCAGGCCGCCCTTCATGCTCACGGTCGCGCCCGCCTGATCAGCGCGGCGACGCCACCGCGCGGTTGCTGGAAGCGCCCTTGCCCTTGCGCTTGTCCTGCTGCGCCGGGCTTGCACCTTCGGCCATCAGGTTGTCGCTGCCGAAGTCGGTGTCCACATCCAGCCAGCGCTGTGCCGGCAGGCCGAGCGCGGAATCGAGCACGGTCGGCAGCAGGCCGCTGGGCAGGCCGCTCTCGCCATTCCACATGATGGCGATGCCGAGATCGCGTTCCGGCACCAGCGCGACCAGGCCGCGGTAGCCCTGTACGGCACCGGCATGGAACACCACGTCGTGGCCGGCGTAGTCGAAGGTGCGCCAGCCCAGCGCGTAGCCGGCCGAGTGCAGGCGCTCGCGGCGCCAGCCCGAACGCATCTCGCCGGGGGTGTTGATCAGGCTCGAGTGCAGGGTGGCCAGCAGCGGTGCCGGCAGCACATCGGGGCGATGGCCGGTGTGCGCCAGCAGCCACTGCGCCATGTCGCTGGCGCTGGCGTTGACGCCAGCCGCCGGGGCAACACGGTAGTAGGTCGGCTTCGGTGTCAGCGACACCCAACCGTTGCGGCTGCGCACGTGCGGACGCGCCCAGCGCGAGCTGGCCTGGATGCCGGCCAGGCCGAGGCTGGCATCGTTCATGCCCAGCGGCTTGAAGATGCGGCGCTCGACCGACTGCTCGTAGAAGCTGCCGGAGGCGGCATAGACGACGTCGCCGATCAGGCTGAAGGCCACGTTCTGGTAGGCGTAGCAGTCGCCCGGCAGGCACTTCAGGCTGGTGTTGGCCAGCTTCTGGGTCAGCGCGTAGTACTCGGCGTTGCCTTCGATGTCGCGGTCGTAGGCGTTGTACGGCAGGCCGACGCGATGGCTGAGCACATCGGCCACGGTCAGGCGGTCGGTGGCTTCGGGCGAGTTGAGACGGAAGCCCGGCACATAGTCGGTGACCTTGCTGTCCCAGCGCAGCGTGCCGTCGTTGACCAGCAGGCCGGCCATGGTGCCGGCGAAGGCCTTGGACAGCGACGCCAGGCGGAACACGGTGTGCGCATCGACCGGCAGCGGATTGTTGACGTCAGTGACGCCATAGCCGCGCGCGCTGAGGATGCGGCCGCCCTGCACGATGGCCACGGCCATGCCCGGCACGCGCTCGCCGTAGGTGAGCTGCTGCGCCATCGATTCGATATTGGCGACGTTGAAGCCTGCGGCGGGCGCCTGCACCTGCGGCACCAGCCCGGTACGGTAGGCCGCCGGCTGGGTGTGGGCAACGGCGGTGGCCGCAGCGGACTCGATGTTGGCCGGCATCGGCGGCAACGGCGGCGGGGTCTGCGCGGTGGTGGACAAGGCAACAGGCATCAACATGCCCAGCAAACCGGTGGCCGCCGAACGGATCGGACGACGCAGGCTGTTCTTTTTCATCGGTGGGACCCGTGCGCGACTGCTGATGGCGATTCTAGCGCCGCTTTTCCTCTGTGCACAAACAAAGCGAAGATGAATGCGCATCTCGTTGAAAAAGTTGGGATTTTGACGCCTCGAAAGCGTGTATCGGAACGTGTCATCCGGACCCGGTCATGACACCGCGTTGCGGCCTTCAGACGGCCACCTGCTGGCGATGTTGCAGTGCATTGGATAACGTACGCGCTTCACCGCCCCGGAGCCTGCCATGCCGCTGTCCAACCGCCGTCATCTGGCGAGGGACGCCGCGTGAGCGCGGTACGAGAGAAGGGCCCGCTGCAGGGGCTGATGGCGGCACTGCGCGAGTCCCCGGCGCTGTGGTGGTCGTTCCTGTACTTCTTCTGCCTGCTCAGCGGCTACTACGTGCTGCGTCCGGTGCGTGAAGCCATGGCCGCCTCGGCGGACCTGGAAACGGTGTTCCCGCCCGTGCTGATCGCCTGGTTCGCCAGTCATGGCATCGCGTTGAAGGACTTCGTCCTGCAGTTCCTGTTCTCCTGCGTGTTCGTGATCATGCTGGTGCTGCAGCCGGTGTACGGCTGGCTGGTCAGCCGCTTCCCACGCCGTGTGTTCCTTCCCGTGGTGTACGGCTTCTTCATCGTCACCCTGCTGGGGTTCTACGCACTGTTCGACAGTCACGTGCCAGGGCGGGGCATGGCCTTCTTCCTCTGGGTGATGGTCTTCAACCTGTTCGCGGTGGCGGTGTTCTGGAGCTTCATGGCCGACGTGTTCTCCAACGCACAGGCGCGTGCCTACTACGGCTACATCGGTGCGGCCGGTACCGTTGGCGCGTTCCTCGGCCCGTTGATCACCAGCGCTCTGGTGCAGCGCGTGGGCATCGCCAACCTGATGCTGGTCTCCGCAGCATTCCTGGTCGTGTGCCTGCTGTGCATCTGGCGGCTGCGGCACTGGGCGGTGCTGCGCGAACGCGAGCAGCAACTGGTGTCTGGCGAGAAGCCGATGGGCGGCAGCGTGCTGGATGGCCTGAAATTGATCGTGCGCGAGCCGCTGCTGCGCTGGCTGGCGGTGATGGTGGTGTTCGGCGTGGGCGTCGGCACGCTGCTGTACAACCAGCAGGCCAGCATCGTGCGCGCGGCCTTCACCGACCCGGCGGCCAGTACTGCGTTCTTCTCGCGCATCGACCTGGCGGTGAACGCGCTGGCGCTGCTGATGCAGGTGGGCCTGACCCGCTGGCTGCTGTCGCGCCATGGCATCGCGCCGGCGCTGCTGATTCCCGGGTTCGCGATCCTGATCGGCTTCTCGGTGCTGGCGGCCTCGCCGATGCCGCTGATGGTCGCGGTGGTGCAGGTGATGACCCGCGCCAGCGAATTCGCACTGGCCAAGCCGGCGCGCGAGACCATCTACACGCGCGTGGACCGGCAGTGGCGCTACAAGGCCGGCGCAGCGATCGACACGGTGGTGTACCGCGGCGCGGACCTGGGCTTCACCTGGATCCACAAGGCGCTGACCCTGTTCGGTTCGCATGTGGTGTTCATCGGCGGCGTGCTGGTGGCCGGCTTCATGACCCTGGCTGCGTTCGGCGTGCTGCGCGAAGAAAAGAAGCTGCCGCGTGATCGATAGAGCGCCGATTGATGCTTGAAGGCCGTGCAACTATAGGCTCATGCAGGGTTGTTGATTGTCTGGTTTCGGGGAGAGTGGGATGATCAAGGGGAGCGCGAAGGACCACGTTCTGGACGAGGCTCAGTTGGAAGCATGGGTGTTTTCGGTACTGGAGCTGGTCAGCCAGCTACGAAATGGGAACCTGGAGAGAACGCTCTTCGCCAACGCCCTTGATGAGGAGGAGGATGTCGGAGGATGGCTCAAGGGCAACCTCGGGCTGATGAACTTCTCGGCGCGTGGATTTGGCGGTCGGCTCATCTTTCCGCACGTTATCGGCCCCAGCTCCCGAGCGTTGGCGAGGGTGGTCGATGCAGCCCGACGCGATCTGGAATTTGATGTTCTTACCCGCACCACACACGGAAAGTTGAACGTCCTTCGCCGCAGCAATGACCTGAAGCCAGACGCCTGGTTGAGTGCTGTTCCCCAACTCACCGCGGGGCGGTTGAAAGGCGGGTCTCGAGCCGGCAGGGGAGGTCAGAAGAGGCGGCAGGGCCCTGGCGGAGGCGAGGAGCAACTCCGTCATGCCGATCAGTGTGCAGGGTACCCGCACAAGCGATCGGTCTACCACGACTCGGAGTTCCTGCTGCTCAACTACTTTGATCTGGCACTTCGGCGGCTCTACCGGTTCTCCCATTGGAGGCGGATCGAGGGGGTGTTGTATCTTTTTACGGAGCGACGCCCTTGCAGTGATTGCTGCCATGTCATCATCCAATTGCTGCGTCGCTATCGCAGGATCCAGTTGGTGATCGTGCGGGCAACAGGAGGGCGCGGCTCTGACGAGAACATGCTGGAACGGTTGTCGCAGCATCCAAGGGTTCATCTGCGGAAGGTGGTGGTCCAGCCAGTAGGTGTGGAACTCTCCTCGCCATTATCCGTCGTGGAGACGGGGCCATTGGCGCTTCCGTACCCTGATGGGACACCGCGTAGAGGTTGGTCGCCCAAGGGTGCAGAAATGCGGCGTTGACCATCACCATCACCATCTGGAGGCTGGATTTGATATGCAAGTGATCGCCCTGTTGCTGACCGTGCTGGTCGCTGTGCTGCACCTGTACTTCCTGGTGCTTGAAATGTTCCTGTGGACCCGCCCGCTGGGCCTGAAGACCTTCCGTAACACACCACAGAAGGCGGAGGTCACCCGAGTGCTGGCGGCCAACCAGGGCCTCTACAACGGCTTCCTGGCGGCGTGCATCGTGGTGGGGCTGGTGATCGATCAGCCGGTGCTGGTGACGTTCTCGCTGGCCTGCGTGGTGGTGGCCGGGTGCTATGGCGCCTACAGCGTGAGCCGCCGCATTTTCATGATCCAGGCGGTACCTGCGATCCTGGCGCTGGTGTTGCGAGCGTTCTGAAGTCGGTGCGTGCTGGCAGGCGTCGCCGCTCAGCGGCTGATGGCGCGCATGAAGCCCAGCCACATCGGCACGGCATGCAGTGCCGCACCCAGCACGAACAGGCCCGTCAGCAGGTGTACGCGCCAGTCGTTGATGCGCAGGAAGACGAATTGTTCAAGTGCGCGGCCCACCCAGAACACCGCCATGAAGCCCAGCAGGACCACCCCCAGACGAGTGTCGACCAGGTCCGGGGCAAAGATCAGCGCGATCAGCCCCATTCCCAGGAACACATAGATCACGCGCAGATTGAGGATCTGCATGATCGCGCGGTTGGCTGTGCCGAGCTGGGCGAGCTCGCGTTTCCAGCCGAACAGCCGCCAGAACGCCAGATGGAAGGCGGCAAACCCCAGACTGTGAATGCCTGCCAGGCGCACCAGTAGTTCTGTGGTTGTCATGGTTGATCAGCCTGTGCGCGGAGGGCGCGGCGATACCCACATTGCGATGGTCGCATGGAACACCTCGGTCCCTGCCGCATCGGTCACGCTGACCCCCACCGGCAGGTCGTAGCCGTCCGCAGCACTGACGATGGACAACATTGGCGTCGCCACGGCCTTCAACGTGCCCAAGGCCTTGGCTTGGTATTTCACTTCCATGCCCTTGGGGATCCAACGCATGTCTGCCGGCAGGCTGGCGTCCACCATCACTCCGCCGACCAGCTCGGCCAGGTTGCACATCGCGATCGCGTGCACCGTGCCGATGTGGTTGCGCACCCTGCGGCGGTCGGCCAGCGTGCCTTCGCAGCGGCCGTGTTCCAGGCGGGTGATGCGCGGCGCGATGCTGGCGAAGTAGGGCGCCTTGAAACACACCGCGCGTGAGAACAGCCAGGTGCCGGCGGGCCAGCGCTGCAGGCGGTTGTAGAGCGAGAGCAGGGGCGTGGACATGGTCGGTGTTCCGGTCGTCGGATAGAGCGACGGCGGGCCGAGGCCCGCCGTCGAAGGCAACGCGTATCGCGGGCGATCAGGCGGCCTGCGAATGCGGATCCTTGTGCTGGCGGTCGTAGTAGCTGGCCGCGCGCAGTTCGTGGGTGTCGAAGTCGTCCACGGTGATCGTATCCAGGGTCAGCGTGCGCAGCTCTTCCAGCAGGCTGCGCTCGTCCTGGGTGATCACGCCCTCGGCCACGGCTTCGTCCAGCTGGCTCTTGAAGTCCAGCGCCTCGATGCCCTTGCTCTTCAGCGCCTTCAGGAACTTGCGTTCCACCGGCTCGGCCATGATCGCCTTGCTCAGGTAGCTGTTGATGCGGCCACCCGGGTTGTTCTCGCACGGGGTCAGGAACACGCCACTGGCCAGGCGGTCGCGGGCTTCGTTCGGCGCCATCAGCAGGGCGGCGACGCGGCGGCTCAGGCGGTCGCCCGGGGCCTCGGCACGACGGCCCAGCGGGAAGATCAGCGCCCACATCAGCCAGCCGATCGGACGGATCGGGAAGTTGCGCAGGGCCGCCGACAGCGATTCCTCGATCTTGTGCACGCTGTCATGGAAGGCCCAGGCCAGCAGCGGCTGGTCGGCCTGCGGTGCGCCCTCGTCGTGGTAGCGCTTGAGCATGGCGCTGGTCATGTAGACGTGGCTCAGCACGTCGCCCAGGCGGCCGGACAGCGATTCCTTGAACTTCAGCTTGCCGCCGAGGGTCATCATCGAGATGTCGGCCATCAGCGCCAGGTTGGCCGAGTAACGGTCCAGCTTGCGGAAGTAGCGGCGGGTGTAGGCGTCACCCGGGGCGGCACCGAAGCGTGCCCCGGTCAGGCCGAACCAGAACGAACGCACGGCATTGGAGATGCCATAGCGGATGTGGCCGAACAGGCTGCGGTCGAAGTCCTGCAGGCCGGCACGGGTATCCGGATCCTGCGCGGCCTTCATTTCCTTCAGTACCCATGGGTGGCAGAGGATCGCACCCTGGCCGAAGATCAGCAGGCTGCGGGTCATGATGTTGGCGCCTTCCACGGTGATCGCGATCGGCGCGGCCTGCCAGCTGCGGCCGGCGAAGTTGCGCGGCCCCAGGATGATGCCCTTGCCGCCGATCACGTCCATCATGTCCGAGATCACTTCGCGGCTCATGGTGGTGCAGTGGTACTTGGCGATCGCCGACGGTACCGACGGCACGTCACCACGGTCGACTGCAGCAGCGGTGGCCTGCGACAGCGCGCTGATCTTGTACGCCTTGCCGCCGATGCGGGCCAGCGCTTCTTCCACGCCTTCGAAGCGGCCGACCGACAGACCGAACTGCTTGCGGATGCGTGCATAGGCGCCGGTCACGGCGGCACCGGCCTTGGCACCGCCGCTGGCGGTGGACGGCAGGGTGATCGAACGGCCCACGGCCAGGCACTCGTTGAGCATGTTCCAGCCCTTGCCGGCCATGGCCGCGCCACCGATCAGCTGGGTCAGCGGAATGAACACGTCCTTGCCGCGGATCGGGCCGTTCTGGAACGTCGAGTTCAGCGGGAAGTGGCGACGGCCGATTTCAACGCCGGCGGTGTCGCGCGGCAGCAGGCCCAGGGTGATGCCGATGTCGCGGGTGTCGCCGATCAGGCCATCCGGGTCGTACATGCGGAAGGCCAGGCCGATCAGCGAAGCGACCGGGGCCAGGGTGATGTAACGCTTGTCGAAGGTCAGCTTGACGCCGAGCACCTGCTCGCCGTTCCACTCGCCCCTGCAGACGATGCCGTAGTCCGGAATCGAGGTGGCGTCGGAGCCGGCGAACGGACCGGTCAGGCCGAAGCAGGGCACTTCGCGGCCATCGGCCAGGCGCGGCAGGTACTGGTCCTTCTGTTCCTGGGTGCCGTAATGCACCAGCAGTTCACCCGGGCCCAGCGAGTTGGGCACACCGACGGTGGAGCTGACCACCGAGGACACCGAGGCCAGCTTCTGGATCACCTTGTGGTGGGCCAGCGCAGAGAAGCCCAGGCCGCCATATTCCTTCGGGATGATCATGCCGAAGAACTTGTTCTTCTTGATGAAGGCCCACAGCTCCGGCGGCAGGTCAGCGTGGACGTGGGTGATTTCCCAGTCGTTGACCATCGTGCACAGCTCTTCGACCGGGCCATCGAGGAAGGCCTGTTCTTCGGCGGTCAGCTGCGGCTTGGGGTAATTGAGCAGGATGTTCCAGTCCGGATCACCGGTGAACAGTTCGCCCTCGAAGCCAACCGAGCCGGTTTCCAGCGCGATGCGCTCGGTCTGCGACAGCGGCGGCAGCACCTTGCGGAACACCTTCATCATCGGGCCGGTCAGCAGCGGCTTGCGGATGAACGGCAGCAGCAGCGGCACGGCGATGACGGCCAATATGGCGGCAGCCACGATCGTGGCGGTCTGGTTGACGTAGGGAATGAACCAGCAGGCGACCAGCAGGGCCACGCTGATCAGCGTCCAGGTAACCAGCCGCATGCGGTGGTAGGCGACGAACGCGCCTGCCAGCAGCAGGGCGAGGAAGGGAAGAACGATGCTCATGAGCGTGCTCCGGTGACGTGCTCGTTTGTGGCGGACGAAGCTGCAGCATCCGCTGCGGGCAACACGTCCAGATAGTCCAACACAGTAGCGGTAAAGGCGTCGTTGTCATCGCCGGCGACCATGTGCGTGGCCTGCGGCAGCTGTACATGACGCGCGTGCGGCGCCAACGCCAGGAATTCGGCCACGGTCTGTGGCGTGACCAGGTCGCTTCGGCCGCCGCTGACCAGCAGCAGCGGGCACTTCACCTGGCGTGCGGCCTCGGCCAGTGCATCCTGGTGCTGCTCGCTGTCGCGCGCCAGTTCGGCCACCAGGCGCGGGTCCCAGTGCCAACGCCAGCGGCCGTGGCCGTCCTCGCGCAGCAGTGCGCGCAGCGACTGCTCGGATTTGCGCGGACGGTGCGGCATGTAGGCCGAGATCACATCGGCGGCCTGGGTGAGCGAGGCAAAGCCGTCGGGATGGGCGGTCATGAAGGCCAGAATGCGTTCAACACCGGCGGTATCCCAACGCGGGGTGATGTCCACCAGCACCATCGCCGAGAACAGGCCCGGCCAGCGCGATTCGGCCAGCAGGCCGAACAGGCCGCCCATCGAGGCTGCGACCAGCACCGGCGGGCGTGGCTGTTCCCCGGCCAGCACGATCAGGTCATCAGCGAACTGCTCGCCGTGATAGGGCAGTTCGGCAGAATTCCAGTCCGAATCGCCGTGGCCACGGGCGTCGTAGGCCAGCGTCTGCAGCCCCGCCGCAGACAGGGCCCGCGCGGTGGCGTTCCATGCGTGCCGGGTCTGGCCGAAGCCGTGCGCGAACAACACGCGGCCACGGCGGCCGTGGTCGCTGGCGGTTGCGGCCAGGCGTGCGCCATGGGCGGCCTCCAGGCGAAGATCATGGAACGCAGCGGGAGTAGGGGACGTAACCATACTTGCTAGTATGGATCGCTTGTGAGGGAAGTCAATACTGCACGGTATGGTGCGCTGCGGCAGGTGCCCAGGCGGGCGTCGCGACGGTTTCGGCCGCAACCGCGTACTGCAACGAACCCCGGCGTATGGTTAAATCAGCCCATGAATCAACCTGACGCTTCCGCCGGCGAACCGCGCGCCGGCCGCAACAGCCGCCTGAGTGCCGAAGACTGGGCCCAGGCCGCTCTCGATCTGATTGCTGAACAAGGTGTGGGGGCCGTCGCGGTGGAACCGTTGGCGCGGCGCCTGGGTGTGACCAAGGGCAGTTTCTACTGGCACTTCCCCTCGCGTGATGCACTGCTGCAGGCGGCGCTGGAACGCTGGGAACTGTTCGAACAGGAACAGGTGTTCGGCAGCCTGGAGGACGTGCCGGATCCGCGCGTGCGCCTGCGCCAGCTGTTCCAGATGGTCGCGCACGAAGTGCAGCCGCACATCATCTACAGCGAACTGCTGAAGGCGCTGGACCACCCGATGGTGCGCCCGGTGATCGACCGCGTTTCGCAGCGCCGGCTCGACTATTTGGTTGCTTCGTTCCGCCAGGCCGGGCTCAGCTCCACCGATGCACGGCATCGCGCGCGCCTGGCCTATGCCGCCTACGTCGGCTTCCTGCAGCTGTCGCTGCAGCTGCAGCAACCCAAGCAGGCCCGCGAGGATTTCGAGGCCTATGTCGAGCATCTGATCGAGACGCTCATTCCCAGCTGAATGGGAGAATGGCGCCCTGCAAGTGCCGAATGCGCCTTGCAGGCGACCTCAATGCGCCAACGTATGTCGTGGTGAGGCTGGTTTCACGCGATTTGGGCATTTTCTTAACGACTCTTTAATTCCAGATCAAGTGTGGCTACTATCGGGTCACCAGCCGTTTTTTGTGCCTCCCTTTTGGGGCACGTCGGTTGGACTCAGCACACAACCCAAGATCCATGGAGAGAGAGCCCATGAAGTTGAACAGCAACAAGCTGCGCGATGCAGTGTGCGTTGCGCTGGCCGCCAGCGCCGCATCCGTTGCCGGTACCGGGGTGGCGTCTGCCCAGACCGCCACCAACCTGGACCGCATCGAAGTCACCGGTTCGCGCATCCGTACCGTCGACGTCGAAACCGCCCAGCCGGTCCTGACCCTCAACCGCGCTGACATCGAGAAGCAGGGCTTCTCGTCGGTCGCTGACATCCTGCAGAACATCAGCGCCGTGGGTACGCCGCCGATCAGCCGTGCCCAGCCGCTGTCCTCGGGCGAAGCCGTCGGCGGCACCTACATCAGCCTGCGTGACCTGGGCGCCACCCGCACCCTGGTGCTGCTCAACGGCAAGCGCCTGGGCATCACCACCGGTGGCCTGCAGGACATCTCGACCGTGCCGGTCTCGGCCATCGAGCGCATCGAAGTGCTGAAGGACGGCGCTTCGTCGATCTACGGTTCCGATGCCATCGCCGGCGTCATCAACATCATCACCCGTACCAACTTCGAAGGCGCCACCGGCAGCGTCTACTACGGCCAGTACAGTGAAGGCGACGGTGCCACCCGCACCATGGACTTCACCATGGGCGTGAAGGGTGAGCGCGGTTCGCTGACCATCGGTGCCGAGTACGCCAAGGAAGACAAGGTGCGGGCGGCCGATCGTCCGTACGGTGCGTTCCCGCGCAGCTCCAACCACCCGGACTTCGGTTGGACCACCGTGGGTGAGTTCGGCGGTTTCGTCAGCCGTCCGGCCGATGGCCTGCCGGGCGTCACCTATCCGGCCGCCAGCGCATCCAACCCGAACCGCGAAGTCCGCGTGATCCTGCGTGAGGGTGGCAACGCGAACAACAAGGCCGACTACGTCGCGCAGAACGTCAACAGCTTCTCCACCAAGGACAAGACCAACACCAACCTGCAGACCGACCTGCGTACCCCGCAGGAACGCCGTGCAGTGTTCGTCGATGGCATCTACGACCTGACCGACAACGTGCGCCTGCGCACCAACATGCTGTACAGCTTCCGCGATTCGAACCGCCAGATCGCCGGCTACCCGTACGGCGCACTGGCCTTCGGTTCGCCGATTTCGGCCAGCAGTGTGTTCAATCCGCTGGGTGCTGACATCGCCAACTGGTGGCGTCGTACTTCGGAAGTGCCGCGCAACACCCGCGCCGAGCTGACCACCTTCCGCTTCAGCGGCGGCCTGGAAGGCAGCTTCGAGTTCTCCGACCGCCTGTTCGACTGGGATGTCGGCTACCTGTACAACAACAACAAGCTGGTCCAGACCAGCACCGGCGACCTCAACCTGACCGCGCTGCGTGCGGCGGTGGGTCCGTCCTTCATCAACAGCAGCGGCGTGGCGCAGTGCGGTACCGTGGCCAACCCGATCGGGCTGAACCAGTGCGTGCCGTACAACCCGTTCCTGCATGCCGGCATCCAGAGCAATGGTGCCAACGGCGCATTGACCGGCAACACCGCCCTGCAGAACCTGCTGTTCCCGTCCGCGCACTCCACCGCCGAGACCACCACCAAGGTCGTCACCGCCAACCTGGCTGGCAGCCTGTTCACCCTGCCTGCCGGCGACCTGGGCTTCGCCGTGGGTGTCGAGCACCGCAAGGAAACCGGCAGCTTCAGCCCGGACGCGCTGGTGCAGTCGGGCAACACCTCCGGCCTGGCCAACTTCCCCACCGGTGGTGGCTACAAGGTTGACGAAGTCTATGCCGAGTTCAACGTGCCGATCCTGGCCGACCTGCCGGGCGCCCGCGAGCTGAGCCTCAACGCGGCCACCCGCCATTCGGACTACGACACCTTCGGCACCACGCTGAACAGCAAGTTCGGCTTCAAGTGGAAGCCGATCGACTCGCTGCTCATCCGCGGTACCTGGGCGGAAGGCTTCCGTGCCCCGACCATCGCCGACCTGTACAGCGGCGGTTCGCAGTCGTTCGACTTCTTCACCGATCCGTGCGATTCGGTCTACGGTGCGGCGCGCACCAATCCTGCGGTGCGTGCCCGTTGCGCCGCCGCACTGCCGGCCGGCGTAAATGCAGCCAACTTCCGCCAGCAGCAGCAGGGCTTCACCCCGACCACCGCTGCATCGTCGCAGACCCCGCTGGCCTTCGTCTCCGGCTCCAACGACCAGCTGACCCCGGAAACCTCGACGTCCAAGACCCTGGGCTTCGTCTGGAGCCCGGGTTTCATCCAGAACTTCAACATGTCGCTGGACTGGTGGGAAATCCGCGTCGAGAACACCATCATCTCGGACACGGCCAACCTGATCCTCAACGACTGCTACATCAACGACATCGCGGCACGCTGCTCGGCGTTCACGCGTGACCCGGTGACCGGCATCGTCAACAACCTCAAGCGCACCGGCATCAACGCCGGTTACCGCGAGGTGGAAGGCTTCGACCTGGATGTCAGCTACCGCCTGCCGACCGATCGTTTCGGCAACTTCAGCGCGCAGTGGACCAGCACCTACACCTCGCGTGATGACCTGGTCACCACCAAGAACCCGGTCACCCACCCGAATCCCCGCACCGGCGTGGGCTGGGCGGGCGGCGCCTTCCGCGTGCGTTCGAACCTGAACCTGGGTTGGGAAATGGGTGACTTCGGCGCCAGCTGGACCGTCCGTTACTTCTCCGGCATGAAGGAATCGTGCCTGAGCGCCGTGACGTTCCCGGAAGAGTGCAACCTGCCGAACTACGCTTCGCCGAACAACCAGGGCGTGGCGGTGGGCAGCGCGACCAACCAGCGTGGCGCGACCGTATTCAACGACGTCCAGCTGCGCTGGAACGCACCGTGGAATGCGACCGTGGCCGTGGGTGCCAACAACGTGTTCGGCCGCGTGGGCCCGACCATGTACAGCCAGCCGAGCGCGAACGTCTCCTACTACGGTGGCTTCGACATCGGTCGCTTCCTGTACATGAAGTACACCCAGCGCTTCTGATCGCGGCGTAATATGTACGTGTGACATGGCCACGCCCCGAAAGGGGCGTGGCTTTTTTCATGGGGCAGCCAGGCTTGATGGCGCAGGCCTTTGCGCAGCCGTGCTGGACCAGGCCGCGCACAGGCGCTTGCGCATCGCCGCGTGGTGGCGGCGAGGTGTCATTACGGGGATGGGCGAAGGGAGCGCGCGCGGAAACGTCGCGGTGAGGCGGCAGGGAGCTTACAGGTCCTGCTCGTAGCGCACGTACGGCACGGTGCCGTCGTCGTTGCTTTCGTTGCGTGGCGAGAACGGATTCTTGCCGCGGCTGATCACGTTCTCGGCGCCCACGGTGAGCTGGCCGGACCATGGCGTGCGCCAGGTCAGGCCGATACCCAGGCCTTCCCACTTGCCGGGCTTGCCGGGCACGTCGATGACGCGGCCGATGATGCTGCCGGTGAAATTGCCGTAGCCGGCGCCGATGCTCAGGCTCTTGCTGTCCCAGCGGTCGGCAATGGCCGGCGAGGCGTCGGCCAGCGGTACCAGGCGGGCCTTGGCGTAGGTGCCGGCGATGGACACGAAGCCTTCGCGGCCGATGTTCTTCTGCGCGAACACGGTCAGGTCATTCTGCTCGGCGCGCAGCGAAGGGGTCTTGTTCGGGCCTGCCAGCCATGCCGGCAGGGTTTCACGGCCGGTGCCGGCGGTGATGCCGAGGCGGCTGCTGCCACGGTTCAATGCGGCGGTGCCGGTGAAACGCCGGCTGTTGAGGTCGTCCTCGTCGCCGAGGCTGGCCAGCATGCAGTGGCTGGCCAGGCCGCTCATGCTGGTCCCGCTGCTGCTGCAGAGCAGGCCCAGCGAATCGCCGGAGGACAGGCCAAAGGCCGCATCCAGCGAGTTGCGGCCGAAATGCCAGCGCGCCCCGGCCGCCTGCTCACCGGTCGGCTCCAGGTACAGCAGGGCCTCGACCTTGCCGCTGCCCTTGTTCCATACCGGCAGCACGGTGCGGGTGTCCTTGCTCTGCGCATGCACGCCCGTGATCGCGCCAAGGGCGATCATCATGGCCAGCGGTAGACGCAGGAAGGTACGCATCGGACCAGTTCAGACAGGGACGGACAACGGAAGTTCCCGTGGGGACGGGAACTTGATCCTAGGGTGTTTATGAATTCTTAACAAGCCTTGATCCTCCCCAGGTACAAGACTGCCGTTCATTGAAGCCGTTCAGGCGCCGGTACAGCCCCCTGGGCGCCGTGGAACAGTATGCCGAACTCCGTCAATGGAAAGTGATACTCACGCCCGCAGAATTCGCAACGGACCTCGACGGCGCCGGTGTCTGCAGCCGCTGCACGGGCCTCCTCCTCACCCAGCGACTGCAGCATCGCCGCCACCCGCTCGCGGGAACAGGAGCAGGCAAAGGACAGCGGCTTTTCGCCCATCAACGCCGGCTTCTCTTCGTGGAACAGGCGGTGCAGCAGCTGCTCGGCCGGGGTGGCCAGCAGTTCGGCCTTGCCCAGGGTCTCGAACAGGGCGCTGGCGCGCGCCCAGCCGTCCTCGTCGCCCTCGTCGCCCGGCAGCTTCTGCAGCAGCAGGCCGGCGGCACCATTGCGGTCGGCCGCCAGCAGCAGGCGGGTCGGCAGCTGCTCGGACTGGCGGAAGTAGTCCTCGAAGGCCTCGTCCAGTTCCGGTGCGGTCAGTCCGACCAGGCTCTGGTAGCGCTGTGGTTCACGCGGGTCCAGGCCGGGGTTCTCGATGGTGATGGCGAGGATCGCGTCATCGCCCAGGCTGGACAGGTCGCGCGGCGCGTCGCCGCCTTCGCTGAGCTGGGCGATACCGCGCAGGGTGCCGGCGGCGGTGCATTCGGCGAACAGGGTGCGCAGGGCAGTGCTGCTGCGCAGCTGGATCGACAGGCGTCCATCGATCTTGGTATGGCCGGTGAACAGCGCCGAGGCCACGCAGGCCTCGCCGAGCAGTTCGGCGGCGGTATCCGGGTACTCGGCGTGGGACAGGATTTCCTGCCAGGTGGCCTGCAGGTGCACGTGGACGCCGCGGACGCCGGCGTCGGGGAGCAGGAAGCGGATCAGGGAATCGGAGTTGGCGGTCATCGGCTCACATCGCGCGTAAACGGGGGCAGTTGCCGGATAATGCGCCGACAACCAGATAGAAGAAGGATGCACCAGTAATGGGGGCAGGGGGAGAGCAGCACAAGGTGGAAGCTGTCGTAGAAGGCCCGCGCCGCAGGCGCTGGCGCTGGAAACGGCTGCTGTGGCTGCCGGTGCTGCTGGCTGCTTTCAGCTGCCTGCAGGTCCTGGTGCTGCGGTTCATCGACCCGCCCGTGTCCATGGTGATGCTGTGGCGCTATGGCGAGGCGCTGGGCGAGGCCGATTGGTCCTATCGCCTGCATTACCAGTGGCGCGACCTTGACCAGATGGCGCCGAGCCTGCCGATTTCGCTGGTGGCCGCCGAGGACCAGCGTTTTCCCGACCACAACGGCTTCGATCTGCAGGCGATCGAGAAGGCCCGCGACCATAATGCCAAGGGCGGGCGACTGCGTGGCGCCAGCACGATCAGCCAGCAGGTGGCCAAGAACCTGTTCCTCTGGCAGGGCCGCAGCTGGATCCGCAAGGGGCTGGAGGTCTGGTACACCGTGCTGATCGAAGCGCTGTGGCCAAAGGAGCGCATCCTGGAGATGTACGCCAACATCGCCGAGTTCGGTGATGGCGTGTACGGAGCTCAGGCGGCGGCGCAGAAGTTCTGGGGCAAGGACGCGGCCAGGTTGAGCCCGGCCGATAGCGCGCGGTTGGCGGCGGTGCTGCCGGCACCGCGGCGCTACAACGCCGCAAAGCCAGGGCCATACGTGCAGCGGCGCGCCGCCTGGATCCAGCGCCAGGCACGGCAGCTGGGCGGGGCCGCGTACCTTTCGGAAGAGTGAGCGCGCGCCGCCTGATCTACGGCCGGCGGCAACGTACAATCCGGGCATGACCCGCGAACGGCTCACTTTCGTCATCGCCGCCTACAACGAGGCCCTGGCACTGCCGTTGCTGCATCCGCGGTTGTGCGCGGTGCTCGACGCGCTGCCCGACATCGACGGCCACATTCTGTACGTGGACGACGGCAGCCATGACGGGACCTGGGAGGTGATCGCCCGCCTGGCCCAATCCGACGCGCGGGTCTCCGCGCTGAAGCTGTCGCGCAATTTCGGCAAGGAAGCCGCACTGACCGCTGGCCTGGACCTGGTGCGCGAAGGGGCGGCGATGATCCTGGATGCCGATGGCCAGGACCCGCCGGAGCTTGTGCCGCAGTTCGTCGCGCGCTGGCGCGAGGGCCATGACAACGTCTATGGCACGCGCCTGGCGCGCGATGGCGAGGCCTGGATCAAGCGTGCCACGGCGGCGATCTTCTACCGCGTGATGGGGCGCCTTTCGCGTACGCCGATCCCGGCCGACACCGGGGATTTCCGCCTGCTGTCACCACGCGCGCTGAGTGCGCTGCGCGAGATGCGTGAGCGCCATCGTTTCATGAAGGGGCTTTTCAGCTGGGTGGGTTTCAAGCGCGTGGCGGTGCCCTACCACCGCCACGCACGCGTGGCCGGCACCAGCAAGTTCAGCCTGTGGCGGCTGTGGAACTTCGCCCTGGAAGGCATCACCGGGTTCTCGACCGTGCCCCTGCGCGCGGCGACCTACCTGGGGCTGGCAACCGCGGCGGTGGCCTTCGTGTTCGGCATGTGGGTGATCGTCAAGGCCGCGCTGTACGGCGACCGGGTGGCGGGCTGGCCGACGATGATGGCGGTGATCCTGTTCCTGGGCGGGGTGCAGTTGATTGCGCTGGGCCTGATCGGTGAGTACCTGGGGCGCCTGTACGAAGAGTCCAAGCAGCGGCCGTTGTACCTGGTTGACGCGTGGCTAGCATCCGCCGTGGCAGACTCGGCTCTGCAACCCACCCTCGGAGGGCAGGCAGATGACCACGGTACGGCAACTGTTGGACGGCAAGTCTCCTGAAGTACATGCGGTCGCGCCGGATGCGGCGGTGATCGATGCGATCCGGTTGATGGCGGAAAAGGGCATTGGCGCGGTCCTGGTGATGGACGGGCCGCGGTTGGTCGGGATCCTTTCGGAGCGCGATTACGCGCGCAAGATCGTGTTGCGTGATCGTTCTTCGCGCGATACGGCGGTGGCCGAGATCATGACGACGCAGGTGGTGACGGTGTCGCCGGGCGAACAGGTGGAGCATTGTCTGCAGCTGGTGACCGACTACCGCATCCGCCACCTGCCGGTGGTGGAGGGCGTGCAGGTGCTGGGGGTGATTTCCATTGGCGACCTGGTGAAGTCGGTGATCGATGCGCAGCGCAGGGAGCTGGATCAGCTGCAGCAGTACATCGTGGCGGGATGAGTTTTTCGCTGGCGGGCCTGCGGCCCGCCAGCCCGCTTTTCGAAGCTCAAAGCCAAAGTCAAAGCCAAAGCTAAAGCCAAAGCTAAAGCCAAAGCCAAAGCCAAAGCAGCGCCTTCCTGATACGTTGGGAGGCGGAGGGTGCGGCTGGGCAGGGTCCTCCGCCTCTGGACACGTTCCCGCGAGCGCGGTGCGTTTCAGTGCCGATCCCCCGCTCCTGGTAGATGCCAACCTTGGTTGGCAACAGCTTTTGACTTTGCTTTTTTTTTTGACTTTGAATTTCGCTCTCGTTCCGCGCGCGCAGGAAACTGTCCGGAGCCGGAGCAAGGCGGCAGGCAGGACCGTGAGGCGCATGGATGCGCCGACCGAGCCTACAGGGACGTATTTACGGCGTGTCCTGCCTGTCGCCTTGCTCCGGCTCTACGCGCGGGAAGGGAGGCGCCGCGAACAACGCTGTAACCCTACTTCGCATACTGCCCACCGCAGTTGGCATCCTTGCCCGGCCCCAGTTCAATCGTAGCCAGCAGCGCTGCCGGCGGGGCAATGCTGCCCAGTGCCAGGGCCACCGCGCCGCGAATACCCAACGCCTTGAAGTCAGGGCGGAACGACGGGTCCTTGAACGTGCCGCTGATATGCAACGGTGACCGCAGTACCAGGATGCTCTTGTCCTTGGGGCGCGGTTTCAGCAGCAGGTCCAGGGTCTCGTCGCGCAGGCTGACCGTGCCTTCGCCGATGAGGATGGTATCGGTGGTGTCCACCGCCAGTGCCTGGCTGGTCATCAGGCCGTCCTGCACACCGAAGTCGGCGAAGGCGCAGCGCAGCGGAATCTGCTTGTCACCGGTCACCAGGAACTTCAGTGATTCGGTGATATCCAGCCCGGCCAGTTCCATCACCAGGTTGCCGACATGGCCACGGCCCATCGCCAGCCCGACCTTACCGCTGCTGCTGCCGAGCATGGCGGCGATCGAGTTGCCGCGCCCGCTCAGGTCCACTTCGCCGCCGATGCCGCCCTTGGCCTGCTCGGCCAGCTTCGCATCCGGGAAAAGCTGGCCCAGTTGCACGCCGCGTACGCTGGCCCTCAACGCAGTGCGAATCTGCGCCTGGCGTGCATCCATGCGGATCGTGCTGCGGATATCGCCGCCGGCCACGCCGAAGTTCAGCGGGTCCAGCCGCAGCACGCCGTCATCCAGCAGCAGGTGCGCGTCCATGTCGTCCAGTGGCAACGAGGGCGCGTTGATGCGGTGGGCCTTCCAGCGCACGTCGGCATCCATCGCACGCAGTTTGCCCAGGTTGTAGGGCGTGTCGGGCAATACCCGGCTGCTGGCGGCGACGCGGGCGGCCTGTGCCTTTTGCTCCGCATTCGCGGTTTCGCCGCCGCCGGTCTTCGGTGGCGCTCCCACGAAGCCGGCCAGGTCATCGAAGTCCAGGCGCCTGGATTCCAGTGTCGCGGTCAGCCGTGGACGGTCGCGTCCCACCTCGAACTGCAGGTTGCCAGCGAGGTCGCTGTCACCGACCTTCCCGGTGAAGCTGTCGTAGCGCCAGACGTTGTGGTCGCGCTTCAGCCGTCCGTCCAAGGCGTAGGGCGGTGAGGGCGGGATGGCAATGCCGAGCAGCGGGTACAGGTCCGACAGGTCCTGCCCGCTGAGTGCGAACTGCAGGTCGAACACCCGCAGCTGGAACGGATTGGTCAGCGTGCCACTGGCCACCGCGTGGGTAGCGCCGGCGCGACCGTCGAGGTGGATGCGGAACGGGTGGTCGCTGTCGGTCAGTTCCAGCGGAGATTCGGTGCCACCGCGCAGGGTGAACGGGTTGCCTTGCCAGTGGCCTTTGCCCTGTACCAGCAGCGGCGGTGAGGCATCGGCCTGTTTCGGCTGACCGCTGCGCACGCCCACGCGGATGTCGGTGCGGCCCAGTGCATCGATGAACTGCAGCCGACCATCGTCGATGCGCAGGCGTTTGAGCTGCGGGCTTGTGCCGCCGGCGCTGTCACCGAGGAAGTCCCAGTTGCCCGGCTCGCCCTTGCGCGGGGCGGTTTCCAGCAGCACGTCCGGCCGGGTCAGGCGCACCTCGGGCAGCTGCACGCTGCCGCGCAGCAGGGGCCAGACCCGCACGTCGATCTCGACGCGGTCTGCGCTGGCCATCTCAGGTTGTTTCGCCCAGCTGGCATTGGCGAAGGTGATCGCATCGGCGCGGATCGTGCTGGTGCGGCCGAGGTCGACATCAAGGCTCCCGATGTGCAGCACTCGGCCGGTGCGTGCCTGCACCGCGCGCTCCACCGGTCCCTTGAACCAGTTCCAGTCCCACAACGCGAGCAGTACCAGGATCGCCGCCAGCAGGAAAACCAGGATCGTGAGCCAGCGCCGGCCTCGTGGGCCGGGGCGGCGGAGGCGCCAGCGGGGCGTGCGCCTTGCGGCAGGGGAGGCGGCAGCATTCACGCTGCCATGGTTGCCCCCTGTTCGTGGACAGGGCGCGAAGCGACCATGTGCATGGCGTGCACACGCCGCCGTCGGCGGCCGTTTACAGCACCTGCATGGTGACCGCGACGAAGTGGCAGACGCTGCCGCCGATCACGAACAGGTGCCAGATGGCATGCGAGTACGGGATCGATTCACGGTGGTAGAAGTAGGTCCCCAGCGTATACGACAGGCCGCCGGCGAACAGCCAGGTGAGGGTGCCGCCATCGATCGAGGCCCACATCGGCTTGATCGCCACGACCACCAGCCAGCCCATCGCGATGTAGATCACCGTTGAGAGCACCTTGAAACGGCCGGTGTAGAACAGCTTGAACACCACGCCGCCCAGCGCCAGCGCCCAGATCGCGGTGAACAGGCCCCAGCCCCACGGACCGCGCAGGCCGATCAGGGTGAACGGGGTATAGGTGCCCGCGATCAGCACATAGATCGCGCAGTGGTCGAACACCTTCAACCGGCCCTTGGCGACCGGATGCTGGATGGCGTGGTACAGCGTGGAGGCGGTGTACAGCAGCAACAGCGCGATACCGAACACGATCGCGCTGGCCAGCTGCCAGCCGTCGCCGTAGATCGCAGCCAGGGTGATCAACACCGCGCTGGCGGCCAGGGCGAATACCGCGCCCAGGCCATGGGTCAGGGCGCTGGCGATTTCTTCACGGATCGAAGCAATGGACGTCGTGGACATGGCGTAGGCATTGTTCGCGGGGAGGGGGACCCGCACCCCCTTATCATCGCCGCGATGGGCGATACGTGCACGCCTGTCACCGTATGGTGGGTGAATGCCTGCCTTGCGCTGGCTGGGGTCAGAGCCCTTTCCTGCCGGAAAGGGATCCGACCCCATGGCATCAGCCCGCCGAAACGGTATGCGCCGCTTCGCGGGTGGCCGAGAAACGCACGTCCGGCGAGCGTTCCTGCGCCAGCTGCAGGTTGACCCGGGTCGGTGCCAGGTAGACCAGGTGGCCGGCTGCATCCAGTGCCAGGTTCAGCGCATTCTTTTCGCGGAACTCTTCCAGCTTCTTCTCGTTGCTGCAGTGGACCCAACGCGCGGTGGTCACGCTGACCGGCTCGAAGGTGGCTTCCACGCCGTACTCGTCCTTCAGGCGATAGGCCGCCACGTCGAACTGCAGCACACCCACCGCACCCAGGATCAGGTCGTTGCTGGTGAGAGGGCGGAAGAACTGGGTCGCGCCTTCTTCGGACAGCTGGGCCAGTCCCTTCTGCAGCTGCTTGAGCTTGAGCGGATCGCGCAGGCGCGCGCGGCGGAACAGTTCCGGGGCGAAGTTGGGGATGCCGGTGAAGGTGACCGCTTCGCCTTCGGTGAAGGTATCGCCGATGGAAATGGTGCCGTGGTTGTGGATGCCGATCACGTCGCCCGGCCACGCCTCGGCCGCGATCTCGCGGTCGCTGGCCATGAAGGTCAATGCGTTGGCCAGCTTCATTTCCTTGCCGGTGCGCACGTGGAAGGTCTTCATGCCGGCGCTGAAACGGCCGGAGCAGACGCGCATGAAGGCCACGCGGTCACGGTGCTGCGGATCCATGTTGGCCTGGATCTTGAACACGAAACCGGTCAGCTTGTTTTCTTCCGGGGCGATCTCGCGGCCGGTGGTGGAGCGTGCCTGCGGCGACGGCGCATGCTCGACGAAGAAGTCCAGCAGCGGCTGCACGCCGAAGTTGTTCACGCCCGAGCCGAAGAACACCGGGGTCTGCTTGCCGGCGCGGTAGGCCTCCAGGTCGAACGGATGGCTGGCGCCCTGCACCAGTTCCAGCTCGTCGCGCAGGTCGGCCAGCATCTGCGCACCGATCTTCTCGGCCAGGCCGGGGGCGTCGATGGACGGGAAGATGGTCGAGTCCTGGCGGGTGAAGTTGCGGCCCGGCTCGTACAGGTGCACTTCGCCGGTCAGCAGGTGGACCACGCCCTTCAGGCGCTGGCCCATGCCGATCGGCCAGGTGACCGGCGCGCACTGGATGCCCAGCACGGTTTCCACTTCATCCAGCAGCTCGATCGGGTCCTTGCCCTCGCGGTCGAGCTTGTTGATGAAGGTCATGATCGGGGTATCGCGCAGGCGGCACACTTCCATCAGCTTGATGGTGCGCTCTTCCACGCCCTTGGCCACGTCGATCACCATCAGTGCCGAGTCCACCGCAGTCAGCACGCGGTAGGTGTCCTCGCCGAAGTCGGCGTGGCCGGGGGTGTCGAGCAGGTTGACGATCTTGTCTTCATACGGGAACTGCATCACCGAAGAGGTGACGGAGATGCCGCGTTCCTTTTCCAATGCCATCCAGTCGGAGGTGGCGTGGCGGGCGGCCTTGCGGCCCTTGACCGAACCGGCCATCTGGATCGCGCCTCCGAACAGCAGCAGCTTTTCGGTCAGCGTGGTCTTGCCGGCGTCAGGGTGGGAAATGATGGCGAAGGTGCGGCGACGCGACGCTTCGTTGGCGACTTCGGACATGGCAGTGGCGCCCGCCCGGGGCGCTTTTCAAAGAGATAAGCGCCCGATTATACCGGCCGGGGCCGTTCAGCGCCCGATGCCGCCCTCGGCCTCGCCCTGGCGGGCGAACTGCAGCTGGCCCTGCTCGGCGAAGATGCGTGCCGGCACCGAACGCAGGCCCATGCCGCGGTTGACCTGCACCACGAAGTGCAGGTGCGGTGCGCTGCTGAAGCCGCTGTTGCCGGACAGGCCGATGGGCTGCCCGGCGCCCACCGCCTGGCCGCGACGCACGCGCATGCCGCCGGCCTGCAGGTGGCCGTACAGGGCCATGCTGCCGTCGCTGTGCAGCACGCGGATGAAGTTGGCGCGGGCACCATCACGTTCGCGGTCCTGGCCGTTGCCTCGGAAGCCATCCTGGATCTGCATCACCGTGCCCTCGCGCGCGGCCAGCACCAGTGTGCCCTCCGGCAGTGCGAAGTCGACCGCGTCGCGGTTTTCCTCGTCGTCGTGGCTGAACCGGCCCTGCGGCGCCTGGTCCACGCGCGGGCGTGCATCATCGAAGGGCAGGCGGTAGGCCACATCCTCGGCCTGTGCGGCGGGGTTGCCTGGTACCGACTGCAGGCGCAGGTCCAGCATCCGGCCATTGACCGGCGCGGGGAGGTGGCCGACGACCAGGCTGCTGTCGCCCTGTATCAGTGACTGCACCGGCAAGCCGTCGACCGGGTGCCCAGGGGCGGCGCGCAGTTCGATCTGCAACGGCCCGGCCAGAGTGTTGTCGATCCGGGCCTGCCAATGTTCGCCGATCGACTGCAGGCGCAGCTGGGCCATCGGAAGGGGGGCCTTCGCCTCCGCGCTGGCGGGGGTAGGCGCCTTCGGCAGCATCCCCCAGCCCTGGCGCCAGTCGCTGGCGCCGGCAGAGGCGCTGGCCAGCAGCGGCAGGAGCAGGCAGGTCAAGGGCAGGCGTGGCATCAGCGGATTCAGGAAAACGGACCGTCCGGACTGTACCCGATCCTGAACGGAGCGACCGCGACGCCTCTCGCATACCTGTCGCGAAAATATTCATCGCTTTATCCGCATGAAGGGATTGACAGCGCCCGGAAGCGCTGGCATCGTGGCCTCACCATCGAGACCGGCAGAGGGACAGGCCCTTTGAAGCCGGGGCAGCCCGCGGATGCGAAAGCGTTCGCGTAGGTGCCAAATCCTGCGGGGACCGTGGCGTCCACCGAAAGATGGTTCGATCCATGCACCGCACGTGCATCTCGAACGCGAGCCCCGCGAAGGCTCGATGGCCGATTCCCCAACCGGATCCCGCCATGAGCTTCGCTGCCAGTACCGCCGTTCGCCCCGAACCCTTTGTTCCCGTCAGCGTGCCGGTCGAAGATCGCGTGCATGCCGAGCGCGGTGAGTTCGCCGCGGTGCTGTCGATGCGTCACGCTGGCCCCAGCCCGGTGCGCCTGCGCTATGAGTGGGTCGGCCCCGCCAATGCGCCGGTGGTGGTGCTGGCCGGCGGCATTTCCGCCCATCGCCATGTGGCGTCCAACGCACAGTTCAGCGAGAAGGGCTGGGCCGAAGACCTGGTCGGCAGTGGTCGCACGCTGGATCCGCAGCAGTTGCGCGTACTGGCGTTCGACTTCATCGGGGCCGACGGTGCGTTGGACGTGCCGATCGATACCGCTGACCAGGCCGATGCGCTGGCACTGCTGCTGGATCATCTGGGTATCCGCACGCTGAAGGCCTTCGTCGGCTACTCGTATGGCGCGCTGGTCGGCCAGCAGTTCGCAATCCGTCATCGAGCCCGGGTGCGCCAGCTGGTGCTGGCCAGCGGCGCGCATCGTCCGCACCCGTATGCCGCGGCCTGGCGCGCACTGCAGCGCCGCGCCGTCGCCCTCGGCCAACTGCAGTGCGGCGAAGACCACGGCCTGGCGCTGGCCCGGCAGTTCGCCATGCTCAGCTACCGCACCCCGGAAGAGTTCGGCGAGCGCTTCGACGCCGCGCCGGAAGTGATCAACGGCCGCGTGCGGGTCGCCGCCGAGGACTATCTGGACGCCGCCGGCGCGCAGTACGTCGCGCGCACGCCGGTGACCGCCTACCTGCGCCTGTCCGAATCGATCGACCTGCACCGCGTGAACCCCGCCGCCATCCTGCCGCCGACCGTGGTGGTCGCGGTGGAGGGTGACCGCCTGGTGCCGCTGGCCGACCTGGTCGGCCTGGTCGAGGGGCTGGGGCCGCGCGGAAGCCTGCGCGTGCTGCGCTCGCCCTATGGCCACGACGCCTTCCTCAAAGAAACCGATCGCATCGACGCGATCCTCGCCACCGCCTTCCGCACCTCTGGAGAGTCCGCATGAGCCTGCACGCCAACGAGCCGTCCTGTAGCCGCACCACTGCCGCCGTCCGTGCCGGCATCGATCGGGACACCGCGCATGGCGCGGTCACGCCGCCGATCGTGCTGTCGTCGAACTTCAGTTTTGAAGGCTTCGGCAACAAGCGCCAGTACGACTACACGCGCAGTGGCAACCCGACCCGCGACCTGTTGGGTGAAGCGCTGGCCGAGCTGGAAGGCGGTGCGGGCGGCGTGATCACCGCCACCGGCATGGGGGCGATCAACCTGGTGCTGAACGCGCTGCTTCAGCCGGGCGATACCCTGGTCGTGCCGCACGACGCGTACGGTGGCAGCTGGCGGCTGTTCAATGCGCTGGCGAAGAAGGGCCATTTCGAACTGGTCACCGCCGACCTGACCGATCCGCGCGCGCTGTCGCAGGCGCTGGCCACCCAGCCGAAGCTGGTGCTGGTGGAAACGCCGTCCAATCCGCTGCTGCGCATCACCGACCTGCGCTTCGTCATCGATGCCGCGCACAAGGCAGGTGCTCTGGTTGTGGTCGACAACACCTTCCTGTCGCCGGCCCTGCAGCAACCACTGTCGTTCGGTGCGGATCTGGTGCTGCATTCCACCACCAAGTACATCAACGGCCACAGCGACGTGGTGGGTGGTGCGATCGTCGCGCGCGATCCGGCACTGCATGAGCAGCTGGTGTGGTGGGGCAACGCGCTGGGCCTGACGGGTTCGCCGTTTGATGCCTTCCTGACCCTGCGCGGCCTGCGCACGCTGGATGCGCGCCTGCGCGTGCATCAGGAGAACACCACGTCGATCGTTGCGCTGCTGGACCAGCATCCGGCGGTCGGCCGCGTCTATTATCCGGGTCTGGCCGATCACCCGGGCCACTCCATCGCTGCTCGCCAGCAGAGTGGCTTCGGCGCGATGCTGTCGTTCGAACTGGCGCACTGCGCGGGTGATGATCCGCACGCGGCGGTGCGCGCGTTCGTCGATGGCCTGCGCTGTTTCACCCTGGCCGAATCGCTGGGCGGCGTCGAAAGCCTGATCGCGCACCCCGCCACCATGACCCATGCGGCGATGACCGCCGAAGCGCGTGCTGCGGCCGGCATCAACGAAGGCCTGCTGCGCCTGTCCGTTGGTATCGAGGCCGAGCGTGACCTGTTGGCCGATCTCGGCGCCGCGCTGCAGCGTGCCGAAGCGGTGATTGATGCGGCTGCGCGCCGCAAACAGGTGGTGGATGCATGAGCGCGCTTGCCGCAGAAATTCCTGCTCTGGGCGTGGGACGCCTGGCGCTGCTGGGCACCGGCACGGTCGGCTCGGCCTTCGTACAGCGTTACCAGGCATTGCGGGCGCGTGGGCTGGAACTGCCCAGCGTGCAGTGGCTGGCCAATTCACGCACTGCGCTGGAGATCGATCGTGACCTGGCCTTGCCGCTGGAACTGGCACGGCGTGCACCGCGCGATGGCCAGAGTTCGCCACCGTGGGCGAGTGCCGAAGGACTGGAGCGTGGAGACGTGGTGGTCGACGCCACCGCCAGCGAAGACGTGGCCGCGCGCCACGTGCAGTGGCTGGCGCGGGGCGTGCATGTGGTGACCGCCAACAAGCTGGGACGTGGTGCGCAGCTGGCCCGCGCGCAGGCCATTGCGGAAAGCTGTGCCGACAGTGGCGCACGCTATGGCGACAGCGCGACGGTGGGCGCGGGCCTGCCGCTGTTGAGCAGCCTGCGTGCACTGGTAGCCGGTGGCGATCACATCCATGCCATCGAAGGCGTGCTGTCCGGTTCGCTGGCGTGGCTGTTCCATCGTTATGACGGCCAGTCGCCGTTCTCGGTGGCGGTGCGCGAGGCGCTGGCTGCCGGCTACACCGAGCCCGATCCGCGCCTGGACCTTTCCGGTGAAGACGTGCGTCGCAAGCTGCTGATCCTGGCCCGCAGCAGCGGGTTGGCGCTGGATGCGTCGCAGGTAGAGGTGGATTCACTGGTGCCTGAAGCGCTTGCAGCGCTGCCGCTGGAGGATGCGGTGGCGGCGCTCGAGCAGCTGGATGCGCCGTTGCAGGCGCGCTGGCAGCAGGCGCATGACAATGGCCGCGTGCTGCGTTTCGTTGGCCGTGTCGATGGCGAGGGTGCGCAGGTGGGCCTGCGTGAGTTGCCTGCCGATCACCCGTTGGCGCAGGGCGCGGGCACCGACAATCGGGTGGCCATCCACAGCGATCGCTATCACCGCCAGCCGTTGTTGATCCAGGGCCCGGGCGCGGGCGCGGAAGTCACCGCCGCCGCGCTGCTGGATGACGTGTTGCGGATCGTCGGCTGATCGCACTGCTTCTGTAGAGCCGAGCCCATGCTCGGCTGCTACTGGCGAGATCCCTCTTGCTGGATAAGCCGAGCATGGCTCGACTCTACAGGGGAGTGCTGCCGTTCAATGCGCCTTCAATGCCTTCAGCAACGCCGCGTTGAACTGCTTCGGGTCCTGCACCTGCGGCGAATGGCCCAGTTCGGCGAACTCGATCAGCGTCGCGCCGGGAATCGCCGCGGCTGCCGCCTTGCCGAGCACCGGATAGTTGCCCAGCGTCGCCTTCACCGCTGGTGGCGCCAGGTCGCGACCGATCGCGGTGCGGTCCTTCTGGCCGATGAACAGCGTGGTCGGTACCTGAACATTCTTGAGTTCGTAGACCACCGGCTGGTTGAACACCATGTCCGAGGCCAGTGCCTGGCTCCATGCAACGGCCTGCTTGCCGGGCCCTTCGTACATGCCCGACTGCATCCGTGCCCACGGTTCATACGCCGGCTTCCATTTTCCGTCGTAGTACACGTCCAGCTGGTAGCGGCGGATGCTGTCATAGCTGATGTTCATTTCGCCGGCGTACCACGCGTCCACGCTGCGCCAGGGAACACCCAGCGCCTTCCAGTCTTCCAGCCCGATCGGGTTGACCAGTGACAGGCTGCGCAGGTCCTGCGGGAACATCAGCGCATAGCGCACCGCCAGCATGCCGCCCATCGAATGACCGACCAGGTGCACCGGGACATCACCCAGTTGCAGCTGTTGCAGCAGGGCATGGGTGTTGGCGGCCAGCTGCGCGAACGAATACTGGTAACGCTCGGGCTTGCTGGATTTGCAGAAGCCCACCTGGTCCGGGGCGATCACCCGATAGCCGGCGGCAACCAGTGGCTTGATCGATTCCTTCCAGGTGGCGGCACAGAAGTTCTTGCCGTGCAGCAGCACCACCACGCCGATGGGTGCCTTCTTCGGCGCGATGTCGAGGTAGGCCATTTCCAGCGGCTGCCGCTGCGATTCCAGCGCGAAGGTCTTCACCGGATAGCCGTAGTCGAAACCCTCCAGCCGCGGCCCGTAAGTGGGCGCGGCCAGCGCAGGCAGTGGAAGGCAGGCAAGCAGGGCGGCAGCGATCACGCGCATGGGGCGGTCCTGGATAGGGGAGCCCCGAGCCTAACCGGAACGCAGTGACGGTGTCGTCCGACCGGGCAAGGGCGACGAGGTAGAGTCGACTGGGTAGAGTCGACTGTTAGTTGTGATCTCTCTGTACGTTGTTCATCCGGGACATCTTTGGAAAATGGTGGTTACCACACCTCTCCAGACCCCAAAGAGCCCGGATGAACCACCATAAAAATGCCCGTTTGACCGTCCATAGTCGAGCACTTCTTATTCGCCGCATCCTCCACGAGGGCCTGCGCCCAGAGGAAGCAGCCCAAGCATGCGGCGTAAGTGTGCGTACGGCCTACAAATGGCTGGCCCGATTCCGCCAGTTCGGGGCACCGGGGCTGGAAAACCGCAGCTCACGGCCTCACCAGACGCCGCATGCCACACCTGCTCCGGTAATCGAGCAAATCAAGGAGCACCGCCGTAAACGGCAGACCTACCTGACCATCTCCAAGGCGCTGGGGGTCGGCCACAGTACGATTTCAAGGCTGATGCGTGCCCACGGCCTCAATCGGCTGTGTCGGCTTGAACCGCCCAAGGAGGTCATCCGATACGAATACGATCAGCCCGGAGGGCTGCTGCACCTGGACATCAAGAAGCTGGGCAACTTCCAGCGGCCAGGGCACAGAACCGATGCCAAACGTCGGGGAAACGCCGCTGGCGGTGGCTGGGGCTACGTCCACGTGGCCATCGACGATCACTCCCGGGTCGCCTTCAGCAGCGTCCACCCCAACGAACAGGCCGAAACCGCCTGCCAGGCGCTGCTGGGCGCTCTGCAGTACTACGCCAGCCTGGGAATCACCTTCAAGCGGATCCTGACCGACAACGGTGCCTGCTATCGCTCCACCGCCTTTGCCAAGCTGCTCAAATCCCTTGGGATCAAGCACATCAGAACCAAGCCCTACACGCCGCGGACCAATGGCAAAGCCGAGCGCTTCATCCAAACCAGCCTGCGCGAATGGGCCTACGCCCGCGAATACGCCTCCTCGGACCAGCGCAATTCCGTGCTGACCCAATGGCTGCACCACTACAACTGGCACCGCCCTCACATGGGGATCGGTGGCCAGCCACCTATTTCCAGAGTCCTGCTGAACAACGTGGTGGGTTTACACAGTTAGTCGACTACCTTCCCCACAACGAGCGAAAATCCCGCGCTGCGCGCGATAGTCGACCAACGGTCGACTCTACCTGTGGCCCGGCGCCATCGCGCCGGGACCGGTCGACCTCAACACTCGATGACGTTCACCGCCAGGCCGCCACGGCTGGTTTCCTTGTACTTGTCCTGCATGTCGCGGCCGGTATCGCGCATGGTCTTGATCACCTTGTCCAGCGACACCTTGTGCTTGCCGTCGCCACGCATCGCCATGCGCGAGGCGTTGATCGCCTTCACCGCGCCCATCGCATTGCGCTCGATGCAGGGGATCTGCACCAGCCCGCCGATCGGATCACAGGTCAGGCCGAGGTTGTGTTCCATGCCGATTTCCGCGGCATTCTCGATCTGGCTCGGGTTGCCACCCAGCGCTGCGACCAGGCCACCGGCCGCCATCGAGCAGGCCACGCCCACTTCGCCCTGGCAGCCCACTTCGGCGCCGGAGATCGAGGCGTTTTCCTTGTACAGGATGCCGATCGCTGCCGAGGTCAGCAGGAAGTCGAATACGCGCTGTTCGTTGGCGCCGGGGCAGAAACGGTCGAAGTAATGCAACACCGCCGGCAGCACGCCGGCAGCGCCGTTGGTCGGCGCAGTCACCACGCGACCACCGGCGGCGTTCTCTTCGTTCACCGCCAGCGCGTACAGGTTGACCCAGTCCAGCGTGGTCAGCGGATCGCGCATCGCTGCTTCCGGCTTCGACGACAGCTCGCGGTACAGCGCCGGTGCACGACGGCCGACCTTCAGGCCACCCGGCAGCACGCCTTCCTCGCGGATGCCGCGCGCCACGCACGACTGCATCGCGCTCCAGATCTCGCGCAGGTTGGCGCGGATCTCGTCTTCGCTGCGCCAGCACTTCTCGTTCTCGAACATCAGCTGGGCGATGCTCAGGCCGCTGCGCGCGGTCTGCGCCAGCAGCTCGTCGCCGCTCTTGAACGGGTAGGGCAGCGGGGTCTCGTCGGGCACGATGCGGTCATCGGCCGCGTCGTCCTGGTTGACCACGAAGCCGCCACCGACCGAGTAGTAATCGCGGGTGGCGATCACCTCGTCCTCGGCGTTGTACGCGGTGAAGCGCATGCCGTTGGTGTGGTACGGCAGCTTCTGGCGCTTGTTCATGCCGAGGTCGCGCTTCTCGTCGAAGGCGATCTCGTGCTGGCCCATCAGTTGGATGCGCTTGCTGCTGCGGATGCGCTCCAGGGTGGCCGGAATGATGTCCGGATCGATCAGGTTCGGCCGCTGGCCTTCCAGGCCCAGCAGGATCGCCTTGTCAGTGCCATGGCCGCGGCCGGTCAGCGCCAGCGAGCCATAGACATCGGCGCGGATGCGCGCGACTTCGTTCAGGCGACCCGGGTCAAGCAGCCAGCGATGGATGAATCGCTCGGCAGCCTTCATCGGCCCGACGGTGTGCGAGGAGCTCGGGCCAATGCCGATCTTGAAAACGTCGAACGTGCTGACAGCCATGGTTGCCGTACTGCGGGTACCGGAGGAGACCGCTATTCTAGCGGTTCATGCCGCACTTCCATGGCTGCGGCGCAGCATTTCGGCAGAGGGAGCAAAACCGGTGTTGACCCTGTTCCAGCGCGATGACTGCCACCTGTGCGACATGGCCCTGGCCGAGCTGGCCAAGGCGCGGGCACCAGAGTTCAAATCGGTGTTCCTGGACGATCAGCCTGCGCTGGAAGCGCGCTACGGCGCGCGAGTGCCGGTGCTGCGCGACGAGACTGGTGGTCGTGAGCTGGACTGGCCGTTCGACGCGGCCACGGTCCAGGCCTGGCTGGCCGTCGACCGGTAGTGCCGGCCGTTGGCCGGCAACCCCGCGATGCCCGGTGATGCCGGCCAGCGGCCGGCACTACCAGAGGCGTTGCCATGTCCGGTGATGCCGGCCAGCGGCCGGCACTACCAGACGCGGTTTATTTCGCGTCGAACTTCACGATCGTGCTGATCGCGGTTTCGTCCGGGATGGTCTTGGTGTCGGCCCAGTCGCCGCCGCCGACGCCGAAGTCCAGGCGCTTGACCGTGGCCTTGCCGGTCAGCACCGGCTGGGTGCCCGGCTTCCAGGTGAAGGTGAGGGTGACCGGCTTGCTGACGCCTCGCAGTTCCAGTGTGCCATCGGCGGCGAACTGGTCATTGCCCACCGCGCGGAAGCCCTTGGCGGTGTAGCGTGCGGTGGCGAACTTGCCAACATTGAAGAAGTCGGCGGTCTGCAGGGTCGAGTCACGGTCGCTGTTGCCGCTCTTGGCGCCGGCCAGCGGGATCACCACGTCCAGCGAACCGGCGGCAGGATTGGCCGGGTCGAAGCTGAGCTTGGTGGCAAAGCCCGGGAAGCTGCCGGTAAACACTTCGCCGTCGTACTTGGTGGCGAACACCAGGATCGAGCCGGCGCCGGGCGCCTGTGCGTAGTCGGCGGCGAACACCGGGGTGGTGGCCAGCATGCCGGCCAAGGCGGCGGCCACGGCGGCCGGAGTGGTCAGTTTCAGGTTCATCGGTCAGTCCTTCTGAGGGGAGGCAAGCCAGCCGCGCGGCAACATGCGGGACAAGGTCGCATCGCGCTGGAACAGGTGGTGGTAGAAGGCAGCGCCGGCATGGGCCAGCACCACCGCGATCAACAGCCAGAAGCCGTACTCGTGGATGGCATGCGATACCGCGACCACCTGCGGGTCGGGGGCGCTCAGCTTGGGCACGTCGACCAGGCCGAACCAGCGGAACGGGCGCAGGCCGCTGGCCGAGTCGTACAGCCAGCCCGACAGCGGGATGGCGAACATCAGCACGTAGAGCAGCACGTGGGTGGCACTGGCGATGCGTTCCTGCCAGCTGGGCACGCCCGGCACCGGCTTGGGGGCACCGGCATACAGGCGCCAGCCGAGGCGGAAGAGCACGAGCGCCAGCACGGTGATGCCGATCGATTTGTGCGCGGTATAGACCCAGAAATACTTGGGGGTCTTGGGCAGTTCGCCCATGGTCAGGCCGACCACGCCCAGGGCGAGGATCAGCAATGCGATCAACCAATGCAGGATCTGGCTGACACTCCCCCAGGAGGCGGGGGTGTTCTTGGCGGTCATGAAGGGTCCTCTAGGGGGCCGTCTTGGGGTCGGAGTGTGGAACGGGAGCGGGAGTTCCCGGGGCGTCGCTGCGGTCGAGGGTGGCTTCGGCCTCGATCCTCAGCTGTACTGCATCACCGATGACGCCCGGCCAAGCGGTGATGCCGAACGCGCGCCGGCTCAGCGTGGTGCTGGCGGAAAAACCGGCGGTGCGTCGGAACGGGGGGAGGGGGTAGCGCTTGATGGCGTTGAGGGTCACGTCCAGCGTGATCTCCTGGCTGACCCCGCGCAGGGTCAGGGTGCCGATCACGTGGGCGCGCCTGGCATCGATCGGTTCGACCCGGCTGGAGACGAAATGTGCCTTCGGGAAACGCTCGCCATCCAGAAGGCTGCGGGCCAGCGTGGCCTGGTTCCATTTGGCATCGCCAAGGTCCAATCGCGACACGGGGACCTCGACATCCAGTGTGGCCTCGCGCCAGTTGTCGGGATCGAACTGCAGGCGGCCCTCACTGCCGGAGACCGTGCCCATCGCCTGCGAGTAGCCCGCGTGGTCGATGCTGAACAGCACACGCGTGTGCACCGGATCGAGGCGATAGGTATCTGCATCCGCCCAGGCGGGAGCGGTGGCGAGCAGCATCGGCAGCAGGGCCAGGCAGGGACGCATCGATGGCGGGCTCCGGAAGGGGGACGCTGTGATCATACGCACAGGCCCCTGCCAAGGATGCGTGCATGGCTGCAACAGTTCGTGGTGGTCCTGCCCCGGCAACAGGCTGTTGCAGCCATGACCCCGGCCCTGTGTGACAATCGGGACAGGACAGGGGGTTCAGGATGACGAGCAGCTGGCGCCTGTGGTGCCTGGGCATCGCGGCAACGGGGCTGCTGCTGTTGGCGTCTGCCACGGCGGCTGCAGCCCTGGACATGGCAGAAACACCACGCCTGCGGCGCTTCGGTGCCGCCGAAGGCATGCCTTCGCGCATGGTGCTGGCGCTGGCCGAGGACCGCCAGGGCCATGTCTGGGCCGCAACCGATGGCGGTCTGGTGCGCTACGACGGCAGCTCGCTGCGGGTCTGGGAACATGACCCGGAACAGCCCGGTTCGTTGCCCGGCAACGAGATCGAGACCCTGCTGGTCGATCCGCTGGACCGTGTGTGGGTGGGCATCAATGGCAAGGGCGTGGCCCGCCTGGATGCCGACCGCGAGCGGTTCAAGACCTTCGATGCGGTCAATGGTCCGTGCCTGGGCCAGTTCTGGACGCTGGCCTATGCCGGGGATGCGTTGTGGATCGGCACCAGCAGTCAGGGTATCTGCCGGTTCGGGGAGGACGGCAGTCTGCGCTTCTTCAAGCACGACCCGGCCCGTGCCGACGGCCTGCCCAGCAACACCATCTACAGCAGCCTGGTCGATGCTCGGGGGCGCCTGTGGATCGGTACCGAGGCCGGCGTCGCACGCTGGAATGGCCGTGACTTCGAGCCCGTGGCACCGCACGCGCTGGGCGCATTGAGCGTGCTGCGGATGAGCCGCGATCCGGATGGCTCGATCTGGGTCGGCAGCCAGAACGATGGCCTGTATCGCATCGATGCGCAGGACCGGGTCAGTCGTCCGCGCTGGAGCGACAGCGCCGGCCTGCGCTCGGCGCTGGTGCTGGCCGATCGCCAGGGCGGCTACTGGGCGGGCACGTCCGATGGCCTGCTGCGTGGCGACGCAAGTGCGCTATGGCGGCTCGACGGCGACCGCGGCAGTGGTTTCCTCACTGCACAGAGCGGTGTGCTCGATCTGCTGCAGGACCATGAAGGCGGATTGTGGGTCGCCCTGCTGACCCAGGGACTGGCCTACCTCCCGCCGGACTGGCGCCGCTTCTCGATCTGGAACCAGCTCGATGGCAAGCCGCTGGACAGCCAGTACCTGCTGGGCGCGGCCAGTGATGGCCAGAACTACTACGTGGGTTCGGCGCACGGCGTGTATCAGCTGGACGCACATGGCACGTTGCGCCTGCTGGCCAGCGACCGCGAGATCGGCAGCGGTGCGGTGTGGTCGGTACTGCCGCGGTCGGACGGGCGCCTGTGGCTGGGGCGTGCCGGCCGCATCAGCGTGTATGACCCGGCTACCCGCGCGCTGCACGACTGGCACATCGGTGGAGGCGCCGATCTGCGCCAGCGCATCGACCTGATGCGGCAGGCACCCGATGGCACGGTCTGGCTTTCGGTGATGAACCTGGGCCTGCAGCAGCGCAGTGCGGAGGGCCGGGTGCTGCGCAGCTATCCTCTCGACGATTTCCGCAAGGCGGCCGACTCACCCATCGAGCAGATCCGCTTCGATGCCCATGGCAAGGCATGGGTAATGGGCGACATGGGCATCTGGCGTGAGCAGGCCGGTCGCTTCGAAGCGGTGCCGGGGGTCTCGCGCGGGCTGATCTACGACCTGGTGTGGGTGGATCCGCAGCAGTTGTGGCTGGCCCGCCAGGGCGCGCTGGAGCGCTACCAGTGGGATGGCATGAGCCTGCGCCTGATCCAGCGCATTGATGGAAGCGCCGGTGTGCCGCCGGTCAGCATGGGGGGCCTGGCATTGGCCGACAATGGCCGGGTGTGGGCGACCACGCCGCGCGGCCTGCTGCGCTGGGACCCGAAAGCACGACGCCTGCAGTTGTTCAATGAACGCGATGGCCTGTCCGATGCCGAGTTCACCAGCCGGCCGCCAGCGGTGAATGCTGATGGTCGCGTTCTGGCCGTCGCCCAGACCGGCCTGGTTGCATTCGACGTGAATGCCGACGACGTGGTGCTGCCCGGGTCGTCGCTGGTGATTGCCGAGGTGCGCGTGCGCCGCGACGATGCACGCGGCTGGCAGCCGCTGCCGAACACCGGCACCCTGCTGCTGGGACCGGATGATCGCGACCTGCAGATCGATGCACGGTTGTTGTCGTATGCCAATCCCCAGGGCAACCGCTACCGCTTCCGGGTACGCGGGTATGACCAGAACTGGGTGGAGCAGGGCGGCGACGGCCAGCGCACGCTGTCGCGACTGCCGACCGGCAGCTACGTCATCGAAGTGCAGGCGGCCACCGCCAATGGTGCATGGACGCCTTCGCAGCAGCTGCAGGTGAAGGTGCTGCCACCCTGGTGGCGCAGCGGCATGGCGATCTTCGGCTACATCCTGATCGGTTCGCTGCTGCTGCTCGTCCTGGTCTGGTCGATCCGTGCGCGCCTGCGCCGTCGCCAGCAATGGCAGCTGACCGTGCACAAGCAGGAGCTGGCCGAACAGGCCTCGCAGGCCAAGAGCCGGTTCCTTGCCACGCTGGGGCATGAAGTCCGCACGCCGATGACCGGCGTGCTTGGCATGAGCGAGTTGCTGCTGGCCACACCGCTGGACCCGGTGCAGCGCAGCTATGCCGGCTCCATCCAGCAGGCCGGCAGCCATCTGCTGCGGTTGGTCAACGATGCGCTGGACCTCGCGCGCATCGAAGCCGGTCGACTGGAGCTGGATCTGCGTCCGTTCGACCTGGCCGGCCTGCTCGACCAGGTGCAGGCGCTGATGCAGCCCATGGCGAAACAGCGCAAGCTGGATTTCCAGCGTGGCGACGATCCGCCCGGCCCGATCAGCGTCAGTGGCGACGAGATGCGCGTGCGGCAGATCCTGCTCAACCTGCTGGGCAATGCCATCAAGTTCACCGAGCGCGGTCATGTCGGCCTGGCCGTGTACCTGGAAGAGAACGGCGGCGGTCTCTGCTTCGAAGTGCACGACAGTGGTCCGGGTATCAATGCCGAGCAGCAGGAGCGGCTGTTCCACCGATTCGAACAGGCGGAGGGGCCGCGCACGGCCTCGCGCTATGGTGGAAGCGGGCTGGGCCTGGCGATCTGCCAGGAGCTGGCCGTGGCGATGGGCGGGCGCATCGAAGTGGACAGCCAGCCAGGCAAGGGCGCGCGTTTCCGGGTGCGGTTGCCGCTGCCCTGGACCCGGCAGGCAGCCGCCACGGGCGAAGCGCCGGCACTGCCGATGCTGCCGCCACTGCGCATCCTGCTGGTGGAGGACGATGCCACCGTGGCCGAGGTCATCGCCGGCCTGCTGCGCAGCCGCGGCCATGAGGTGGTGCATGTGCTGCATGGCCTGGGGGCTTTGTCGGAGATCGCTACCGACGGCTTCGATGTCGGCCTGCTCGATCTCGACCTGCCTGCGCTGGACGGCACTGCGATCGCCCGCCAGCTGCGCACCCTGGGCTACGAACTGCCACTGGTGGCGGTGACCGCCCGCTCCGATGCGTATGCCGAATCGCAGGTGCTCGCTGCCGGTTTCGATGGTTTCCTGCGCAAGCCGGTGACCGGCGACATGCTGGTGGCAGCGATCATCCAGGCTCGCGCCAAACGACAGACCACAACTTGAAAACGTCGACGCCGGGCGTGAACGGCGTGACTTTCGGTTTACCATGCCGACGCCCGCGGCGCGGGAATCATCAGGCAGCGTGAGGAGGCAATCGGTGGTGTATCTGCGGGCGGCAATGCTGCTGCTGATCCTCCTGTGCGGCCTGTCACCCGCTGCCGCGCAGCCGGTGCCACCGAGCCCGCGCCAGGTGACGGTATTCGACGGCCTGCCGTCCAATACCGTCAACCGCATGGCCGAAGACCGCTATGGCTACCTGTGGATCGCCACCAACGACGGCCTGGCCCGTTACGACGGGCGCAACTACCGGATCTGGCGTTCTGAGGATGGCCTGCGCGACAACCGCATCTGGACGGTCCTGGTCGATGCGCGCAACCAGCTCTGGATCGGGACCGAGAACGCGGGCCTGGTACGGATGTCGGCCGACCGCCGCCAGCTGCATTTCTACGACCGCAGCAGCCAGCCCTTGATGGGGACCAACACGGTCTGGAGCCTGGCGACCACGCCGGACGGTGCGATCTGGTTCGGCACCCACGAAGGTGGGCTGTACCGGCTGGACAGCCAGGACCGCCTGCAGCGTTTCCTGCCCGAGGCCAACAATCCCCGCAGCCTGCCTGCCGCCTCGGTGCCGTACCTGGCTACGCTGGCCGATGGCAGCCTGTGGGTCGGCACCAAGCATGGCGTGGCGCGCTGGACCGGCACCGACTTCGAGCGGGTCGGCACCGACGTCATTCCCAGCCTGCTGATCAATGGGTTGACCAGCGAACCCGATGGCAGCCTGTGGATCAGTACGATGGCCGGCGCCACGGTGCGTCGCCCCGACGGGCGTTTTGAATCGCCGCCCTGGAAACTGCCGCCGGGCGAGCAGGTGCTCGGCATGATGCTGCGCGATGAACAGGGCGGGCATTGGTTGGATACCCGTACCGGGCTTGGTCGGGCCGTGGATGGGCAGTACCAGACCGTTCCGCTGTACAGCGCCGTTGCGCGCGGGCCGGTGCGGCCGAACTGGACGGGCGCCTACGAGGACCGCGAAGGCGGCATCTGGTTGGCCAGTACCAATGCCGGCCTGTGGCATCTGCTGCCGCGCTGGTGGCAGTTCTCGGTGCTGTCGCGATTGGAGGACGACACCGGTTCTCTGCGCAATGCCTTCGTGCTCGGCACCAGCCCTTCCAGCAATGGCGGCATCTGGACGGTCGGCAGCCACGGTGCGCTGGACCGGTTCGATCCCAGGACGGGCAAGATCGAGCAGCACCGCACCTGGGTCAATGGCATGTACTGGTTGTCCTCGGTACGCGAGGATCGCCGTGGCCAGGTCTGGATCGGCTCGACCGATGCGTTGCTGCGCTATGACCCGAAGCGACGTGAGCTACGTCGCTGGGGCCGTGATGCCGGGGCCGACGCGACCATGGAAGGGGTCATCGAGTCGATGATGACCTGTGACGGCGACAGTCTATGGTTGATGTTGCCTGCAGGCCTGCAGCAGCGTGACCTCGACGGTCGCCTGCGCCGCCAGCTGGAAAACGGCCAGCGCGGCCTGCAGCAGGGCCAGCTCAACCTGGATGTGGAATGCGGGCCGCAGGACCACATCTGGCTGGCCAGTAGCCGTGGCCTGCTGCAGTGGCTGCCGGAAAGCGAGCGCTTCCAGCCGGTGCCGGGCGCGCCGGCGACCGCGATCCATGCGTTGCACGTGGGCCGCGATGGCCAGGTCTGGCTGTCGGAGGATGGCCGCCTGTCGCGCTACCGCTGGAGCCAGGGCCGGCTTGAACGGCAGGCCGTGGTCGGCGCGGAGCAGGGCTACCCGGCGATCTCCGCTTCCGGGCTGGTGGTCGACGCACAGGGGGTGGCCTGGGCCACCAGTGCGCGCGGCCTGGTCCGGGTTGGCGCCGACGGCCAGAGCGTGCGCCTGTACGGCGTGCACGACGGTCTGCCCAGCCAGGAGTTCCGCGAGCACACGTTGACGATGTCCGGCGATGGCCATCTGGTGGCCGGTACCCCGGCCGGCGTGGTGGTGTTCGACCCGGAACAGGTGCGTCCGTCGGTGCGGCGGGCGCCGTTGGTGATCGAACGGGTCGAAGTCCGCCGCAACGAGCAGGTACTCGACCTGACCCATGACACGCCCTTGCAGATCGCCGATGGTGACCGTGACCTGCGCATCGTCGCGCGACTGTTGTCATTCGCCGATTCGGCCTCCAACAGCTACCGCTACCGCCTGGCCGGCTACGACCCCGATTGGGTGGAAGTGGGGCCGGCCGGTGAGCGCCTGTTCTCGCGCCTGCCGCCGGGCAGCTACCGCCTGGAGGTACAGGCGCGCTCGGCCGACCATGTCTGGTCGCGGGTGCAGAGCCTGGAATTCCGTGTACAGCCACCGTGGTGGCGCAGCCTGTCCGGGCTGCTGGTGCTGGCCTCGATCGCGCTTCTGCTGACCAGTTGGTTTGCCTGGTTGTATCGCCGTCGCCTGCAGCGGCGCCATGCCTATCAGCTGGCACTGCATAAACAGGAACTGGCCGAACAGGCCTCGGCGGCCAAGACCCGCTTCCTGGCCAATCTCGGCCACGAAATCCGCACGCCGATGACCGGTGTGCTCGGCATGAGCGAACTGCTGCTGGCCTCGCCGCTGGACCCGCAGCAGCGCGGCTACACGCAGTCGATCCGGCACGCAGGCGAACACCTGCTTCACCTGGTCAACGATGCACTGGACCTGGCACGGATCGAATCCGGACGGCTGGAACTGCAGTCCAAGCCGTTCGCGCTGAGCTGCCTGCTGCAGGACCTGGCCGCGCTGATGGGACCGCTGGCAGCGCAGAAGGGTCTGCGCTTCACCCTCGACAACCAGTTGCCGCCGGGCCTGCAGGCGACCGGCGATGCGATGCGGGTAAGGCAGATCCTGCTCAACCTGCTCTCCAACGCGGTCAAGTTCACCAGCCGTGGAACCATCACCCTGCATGCGCGCAGCGACGGCGAGCTGCGCGCGTTGCATTTCGAAGTGCGCGACACCGGGCCGGGCATCAGCCAGGAACAGCAGCAGCGCCTGTTCCGCCGCTTCGAGCAGGCCGATGGCGCCCGCACCGCGGCGCAGTACGGCGGCAGCGGCCTGGGCCTGGCGATCTGCCGCGAACTGGCGCAGGCGATGCAGGGGCGTATCCAGGTCGAGAGCCAGCTCGGCCGCGGCACGTGTTTTGGCGTGACCCTGCCGTTGCCGCTGGTGGTCGATGCCAATGCAGAGTCCGAGGGCGAAGTGCACCGCGAGGATGCGGCCAACATGCCGCCATTGCGCGTGCTGCTGGTCGAGGATGATGCAACCGTGGCTGATGTGGTGCGCGGGCTGTTGAGTGCGCGCGGCCATGAAGTGGTGCATGCGGGCCATGCGCTGGCGGCACTGCGCGAGATCAGCGCAGGGGATTTCGACGTCGGCCTGCTGGATCTGGACCTGCCGGGCCTGAGCGGCTTCGAGCTGGCCCAGCACCTGCGCAACCAGGGCTACATGCTGCCACTGCTCGCCGTGACGGCACGGACCGATCCAGACCTGCAGCAGCAGGTGGAAGCGGCCGGCATCGGTGGTTTCCTGCGCAAGCCGGTGACCGGTGAGCTGCTGGTGGAAGCGATCGCCAGGGTCATGGGACGGTAGGGCTTATTGCAGGGCTTGCAGCCCTGCACCTGCTGCAAGCCGGAGCAACAGCAACAGCCGAAGCAAAAGCTGGTTTCCCGTGGGATGGCGGGGCGGTGCCGGAGTGCGGGGACGCCGCAAGTACGTCCTTGTAGGCTTGGCAGCCGCATCCATGCGGCTGACACCCCGCACTCCGACACCACCCCGCCTTCGACAGAATTCTGCGATCTGCAGTAGATCCACGCCATGCGTGGATGGTTTGCGATCTCAGTTCGACATATTCGATCTCGATGGAGATTCATCCATGCATGGCGTGGATCTACCCGATCGCGAAAATCTGTCAGAGGTGGGGCGGTGTGGGCTTGCAGGACCGTTGGCGCCATGGATGGCGCCATCGAGCCCCCAGGGACGGGTTTACGGCGTGTCCTGCAAGCCCACACCGCCCCACCACCCACGAAATGCCTGCTTTTGCCGTTGCTGTTGCCTTGGCTTGAAGCCTCTGCAGGTGCAGGGCCGCAGGCCCTGCCGAACCACCCTCACTCCGCAACGTGCTCGACCTGCCGTGGCTCCGGCTTGGTATCGGGCAGCTGCCAGAAGATCATCGTCGAGGTCAAGGTGATCGCGCCCACGCACAGGAACGTGGCATGCAGCGCGGCGGTGGCGCTGTTGCTGTCCAGGTGGTTGCCGAACGCGGCCAGCAGGCTGCCGGCCGCAGCAGCACCAAAGCCGGCGGCGAGCATCATCACCATCGACAGCAGGCTGTTGCCGGAACTGGCGAACTCACGGTCCAGATCGCGCAGGGTCACGGTGTTCATCACGGTGAACTGCAGCGAATTGACCGCGCCGAAGAACGCCAGCTGCAGC
Organism: Stenotrophomonas sp. a6; assembly: GCF_030913325.1. NCBI lineage: Bacteria > Pseudomonadati > Pseudomonadota > Gammaproteobacteria > Lysobacterales > Lysobacteraceae > Stenotrophomonas > Stenotrophomonas sp. a6. The sequence goes on along the minus strand of NZ_CP133161.1, from coordinate 3,330,162 downwards.
AGGCGCCAGGCCAGGTGCTGGCCGGGTGTCATCAGGATGAAGCTGGCCATCGCCAGGCCCACCAGCACGGTGTTGACCATCAGCACGCGGCGGTAGCCGTAGCGCTCCACCAGCTTCACCGCCAGTTTCTTTGAGACCATGCCGGCGGCTGCCACCGGCACCATCATCAGGCCGGCGTTCATCGGGCCCAGGCCCAGGCCGACCTGCAGCAGCAACGGGATCAGCATCGGCATGGCGCTGCTGCCGATGCGCGAGAAAAGATTGCCGAGAATGCCGATGCGGTAGCTGGGTACGCGGAACAGCGCCAGCGAGAACAACGGCGCCGTCGAATTGGCAGCGTGCAGCCAGTAACCCACCAGCGCCGCCAGCCCTGCAACGGTCATCAGCATCACCAGCGCGTGTGGCGTGCCCAGTCCGGAGATGCCGTCCAGCGCCAGTGACAGCACCACCATCGCGAAGGCCAGCATGATGTAGCCACGCAGGTCGAAACGGGTGCGATGGCTGGCGTAGTGGTCGGGCATGATCCTCATCGCGGCGATGAATCCGATCACGCCGATCGGCAGGTTGATCAGGAACACCCAGTGCCACGAGGCGATCTCCACCAGCCAGCCGCCCAGAGTGGGGCCGATCAGCGGGCCGACCAGGGCCGGGATGGCGATGAAGCTCATCGCGCGCAGGAAATCCTCGCGCGGCACTGATCGCATCACTGCCAGCCGGCCGACCGGCAGCAGCATGGCACCGCCGATGCCCTGCAGCACGCGCGCACCGACCAGCTGGTGCAGGTGCTGGGCCAGCGCGCAGGCCAGCGAGCCGAGGGTGAACAGAATGATCGCCACCAGGAAGGTGCGACGGGTGCCGTAGCGGTCAGCGATCCAGCCCGAGGCGGGAATGAAGGTGGCCACCGCCAGCGCGTAGCTGAACACCACCGACTGCATCTGCAGCGGGCTTTCGCCCAGGCTGGCCGCCATCGCCGGCAATGCCGTGTTGACGATGGTCGAGTCCAGCATCTGCATGAAGATCGCCAAGGACACCAGCCACAGCAGGGGGCGCTGGCGGTTGTAGGTCGATGGCGATGTGGACATGGGGTGCGGCCGGTGCAGCGTGGGGGATGCCATGATCGCGCACTGTGGGTCACGGCGCGATCAACATCGCGCCGCAACCGTATGCCGAATGCTCAGCGCTGGCTGTGCGCGTGCACCGCGTCGACCAGCACCTGCACGTGGGCCGGGTCCATGTCCGGCGACATGCCGTGGCCGAGGTTGAACACGTGGCCCTCGCGCGAACCGCCATTGCCGGCGGCGTAGGTGTCGAGCACCCGCGCTGCGGCTGCGGCGATCGCATCCGGCGAGGCGTACAGCGTGGTCGGGTCGAGGTTGCCCTGCAGCGCGACGCGGCCACCGGTGCGGCGCATCGCCTCGTCCAGGTCCAGCGTCCAGTCCAGGCCCAGTGCATCGGCGCCGGTCTGCGATAGCGCTTCCAGGTGCAGGCCGGTACCCTTGCCGAACAGGATCAGCGGCGTGCGCTCGCTGCCTTCGCCGCGCTCCAGGCCCTCGGCGATGCGCTGCAGGTAGCGCAGCGAGAACTCGCGGTACATGGCCGGCGACAGCACGCCGCCCCAGGTGTCGAACACCTGCAGCGCCTGCGCACCGGCCGCGCGCTGCGCGCCCAGGTACGCAATCACCGCGTCGGTGGCGACCTCCAGCAGGCGGTGCAGGGCCTGCGGATGGTTCAGCGCCATTGCCTTGATGCGCGCGAAATCCTTGCTGCCGCCGCCTTCCACCATGTAGCAGGCCAGTGTCCAGGGGCTGCCGGAGAAGCCGATCAACGGTACCTGGCCGTCCAGCTCCCGACGGATCAGGCGCACTGCGTCCATCACATAGCCCAGGTCCTGCTCCATGTCCGGTACCGCCAGCCGGGCGATGGCCGCTTCGTCACGCACCGGATGACGGAACTTCGGGCCTTCGCCTTCAACGAAGTAGAGCTCCAGGCCCATCGCATCGGGAATGGTGAGGATGTCCGAGAACAGGATGGCTGCGTCCAGCGGGAATCGGCGGAGCGGCTGCAGCGTGACTTCGCAGGCGATCTCCGGGTTCTTGGCCATGGCCAGGAAGCTGCCGGCCTTGGCCCGGGTTGCGCGGTACTCCGGCAGGTAGCGGCCGGCCTGGCGCATCAGCCAGACGGGGGTGCAGTCCACCGGTTCGCGGCGCAGGGCGCGCAGCAGGCGATCGTTGCGGAGAGGGCTGGTCACGATGGGCATTCCTTGGACGAAAGTTGGCAGCGGCGTCAGTCGCCGTGCGAGAGGATCTGGAAGCCGCGATGCAGTTCGGCATCGCGGGCCTTCTCGAAGGCATGACGGGCTTCGTCAGCCTGCAGGAACAGCTCGCGCCGCAGCTGCGAGCGGTTGCCGACGCGGCCGCTCTCGCGCAGCAGCTCCCAGCCGCCGAACAGGTCCGGCTGCAGGCTCAGGCGCAGGAAGCGCGGTGCCTGCGCACCGGCGTCGGGATGTTGCAGGTAGACGTGCATGGGCCGATTGTAGCGGGGCCAGGGTGACCCCGGCCGCAACGCGGTCGTGCCGGCCGCTGGCCGGCTTCCTCGTTGCTGACGTTGCCGGCCAGCGGCCGGCACTACCGGGCCGACAGCACCTTCAGCACCGCCGCCTCATCCACGTCCGGCACCACTTCGGCGCGGCCCATGCCGCGCCACAGCACCAGGCGCAGGCGGCCGGCCACATTCTTCTTGTCCAGCCGCATGCGGCCGAGCAGGGCCTGCGGGTCCAGCCCGGCCGGGATCGACACCGGCAGGCCGAGCCGTTCCAGCAGCGCCTGCAGGCGTGCGCGATCGGCATCGTCGGCCAGGCCCAGGTGAGTGGACAGCTTCGCGGCCAGTACCATGCCCACCGCGACCGCTTCGCCGTGGTTCAGTGCATCGCGGCCCGGGGCCGAGTAGCCCTGCTCGGTCTCGATGGCATGGCCGAAGGTATGGCCGAGGTTGAGCAGGGCGCGCTCGCCCTTCTCGAACGGATCACGCTCGACGATGGCAGCCTTGTGCCGGCAGCTGCGCGCGATGGCTTCGGCCAGTACCGCATCCTCGCCGGCCAGCAGCGCATCGGCATGCTGCTGCAGCCATTCGAAGAACACGGCATCACCCAGCGCGCCGTACTTCACCACTTCGGCCAGGCCGGCACGCAGCTCGCGCGGCGGCAGGGTGGCCAGCACACGGGTATCGGCGATCACCGCGCGCGGCGGATGGAACGCGCCGACCAGGTTCTTGCCGGCCGGGATGTCGACCGCAGTCTTGCCGCCCACCGACGAATCGACCATCGCCAACAGGGTGGTCGGCAGCTGCACGCAGTCCACGCCGCGCATCCAGCAGGCCGCAGCGAAGCCGGCGAGATCACCGACCACGCCGCCGCCGAGGGCGAACACGCAGGCGTCGCGGGTGGCGCCGAGCGCGGCCAGCGCTTCGATGGCACGGCCGAATTCGGCCAGCGTCTTGGAGGCTTCGCCCGCGGCCAGCACATGCTCGCCGACGATCAGGTCGGGGCGTGCGGTCAGAAGGGTCTGCTTCACGGCATCCAGATAGCGCGGGGCCACTTCGCTGTCGCTGAGCAAAAGCACGTGGCGGCCACGCACATGCGAGGCCAGCGCGGTGCCGTCTGCCTGCGCACCGGCGCCGATGGTGATGGAGTAAGGGCGGTCGCCGCCGACGGCGACCTGCAGCAGGGCGGGGGAAGTCATGGGGTCAGGTCCTGGCGCTGCCATTGCGTGGCCAGCTTGACCACCAGGTGGGCGGTCGCGTCGGCAGCGGTGTACGGGTCGGTATCAAGGGTGATGTCGGCCAGTTCGCGGTACAGCGGGTCGCGGTGCGCGGCCAGATCGTGCAGCACCTGCTCACGGTCCGGGCGCTGCAGCAGCGGCCTGCCTTTGTCGCGGGCCAGGCGTTCCAGCTGCGCGGTCACGCTGACCCGCAGGTAGACCACGAAGCCGCGCTGGGCGATCAACGCACGGTTGCCAGGATCCAGCACCGCGCCGCCGCCGGTGGAGACCAGCTGGCCGCGACCTTCCAGCACGCGGGCAAGCGCCTCGCGTTCATGGCTGCGGAAGCCGGCTTCGCCGGAGTGCTCGAAAATGGTCGGGATGCTGGCGCCGGCGGCATCGACGATGGCTTGGTCGACATCGACGAAGTCCAGCGTGAAGCGCTCGGCCAGGCGGCGGCCGATGCAGGTTTTGCCGGCGCCCATCGGGCCGATCAGGATCAGGTTCGGAGCAGGATTCATGCCCTGTGATGCTAACACCTCCGTGCCCTGGCCTTTACGTCCTTCACGTCAGGGTAGGCGTTCCTGCGGGGTTTCCCGCGCCAACCGGAGTACAGGCCATGACGGTCGCGAAGGTCATCGAAATCACCGCCTCCTCGCCGAAGAGCGTGGAGGACGCCGTGCGCAGCGGTCTGAAGAAGGTCTCCGAGACGGTCAAGGGCATCCAGGGCGCCTGGGTGAACGAGACCAAGGTGGTGACCAATGGCAGCGGCGAAATCACCGAATGGCGGGTCAACCTGCGGGTGACCTTCCTGGTGGAATAGGCGCGCTCAGCGCACGTCCTGCACCTGTCGCTGGCCGTCCAGCACCACCACGTGGTCGGCCAGGGCGGGCAGGGCATGCAGCGCCTGGCGGCTGACCCGCTCGTAGTACTGCACGAAGCGCTCCAGCTGTGGCCGGCTCATGCCGTGCCGGCCCGGCTGCGCGGCCTGCAGGTTCTGCTCCTGCTGCCAGCGCCAGCGCGGTACCACCGAGAAATCCGGCGGCTGCAGGAACCACAGGCGGTCGCAGCGCTGCCACAGCGCCGGGTAGTCGTGGGCCAGCGCCTGGTTGCACCAGCGCCGCCAGCGACCGTCGGCGTCGGCTTCGCGCTCCAGTGCGTTCAACGGGCTGTCCAGCGCGTCGTCATCCTGCGCGGGGGTGCCCAGGAACCAGCCTTCGAAGACCAGCAGGTCCAGCGGTTGCTGCAGGCGCGGCCAGTGCGCTTCGGGCAGGCGTTCATCGGCCAGCTTGTCGAAGCGCGGCATCGCGAAGGGCTGGCGTGTGGCCACGGCGTCCAGCACTGCATGGGCCAACGGCAGGTCATGGGTGCCCGGCGGGCCTCGGGTGATCAGCAGCGGGTGCACCTGGCGGGCCAGCCGCTGCCGCTGTGCGCGGGTCAGGTAGACGTCATCGATGGACAGCGTGGCGGCGTTCAGGCCGCGCGACTGGGCGCGCGCCACCACCTGCGCGGCCAGCGTCGATTTGCCGCTCCCCTGCAGGCCGCTGATCGCCAATACTGGAACCGCTGCAGCGTTGCCCAGTGCATCGTCCAGCACCTGTTCGGCCAATGTTTCGGGGAATCCTTTCACCTGGGGCATATACGCAGCAGCGGCCATGCAGCCACAATAGCCCAATCCGTGTGAGAAGAACGCAATCATGAGCGACCTGTACGCCGAAGCCCTGTCCACGTTTGCCGGCCTGTTCGAAGAGGCCAAGCAGAGCCGCGAGGTCGAGCCGAACGCGATGACCGTGGCCACCGCCGATACGGACGGGCGTCCCTCGGCACGTACCGTGCTGCTGAAGGCGTTCGATGAGCGTGGTTTCGTGTTCTACACCCACCTGGACAGCCACAAGGGCCAGGAGCTGCAGGCCAATCCGCAGGCCGCGCTGTTGTTCCTGTGGCGCAGCCTGCGCGAAGCCGGTATCCAGGTGCGCATTGAAGGCCGTGTCGAGCAGGTCGCCGATGCCGAAGCCGATGCCTATTTCGCCAGCCGCCCGCGCATGAGCCAGATTGGCGCGTGGGCCTCGCAGCAGTCGAAGACGCTGGCAACGCGCGAGGAGTTCGACGCGCGCGTGGCCGAGGTCGAAGCCCGCTTCGAGGGCAAGGATGTGCCGCGCCCGGAGGGCTGGAGCGGCCTGCGCGTGGTGCCCGACCGCATCGAGTTCTGGTACGGCGCGCAGTTCCGCCTGCACGAACGCTGGTGCTATGAAGCCGGTGCCGAAGGGCGCTGGAGCAAGCGCCTGCTGTACCCGTGATCGACAGTGCGTCCACGATCCGCCAGGCCACGCCGGCCGATGCGGCCGCGTGGGCGCAGTTGCGTCTCGGCCTGTGGCCTGATGCCGATGATCCGCTGGAGGAACTGGCGCAGTCGCTGGCAGATGCCGAAGGTGCTGTGTTCTTGGCCTGTGCGGCGGATGGCGAGGCGGTTGGTTTCGCTGAAGTGCGCCTGCGCCATGACTACGTGAACGGCACCGAGTCTTCGCCGGTGGGGTTCCTGGAGGGCTGGTACGTGCAGCCGCAGTGGCAAGGCCGCGGCGTCGGTCGCGCCCTGCTGGCGGCGGTGCAGGCGTGGACGCGCGATGCGGGCTGCCGCGAACTGGCTTCGGACAGTCGCGTGGAAGACGTGCAGGCTCACGCCGCGCATCGGGCCTGCGGCTTCGAAGAGACCGAACGGGTCGTCTATTTCCGCATGCCGCTGGAGCCATCGGCGTGAATCGCGTGGCGCTGTACCGCGTAGTGGTGTTCGTGCCGTCGGCAGCACTGGGCGCGGTGAAGCAGGGCATCCTGGCGGTGGATGCGCTGGCGGCCGGCGACTACGAGCACGGTATGTGGTGGTCGGCGCCGGGGTTCGAGCAGTTCCGCCCGCGCGTGGGTGCGTCGCCCGTGCAGGGTGAGGCGGGGCGCACCGAAGTGGTCGACAGCGTACGCCTGGAATTCTGCCTGCCGCGCGATCCGCAGCGGCTGCAGCGCATCTTCGAACAGGGCATCGTGCCGCATCATCCGTGGCAGGTGCCGGTGGTGCAGGTGGAGGAAATCGAGCTTCTGCTGGCCGACGCACGGCGGTTGTAGAGCCGTGCCATGCTCGGCTGCTGCTCCGACGCATGAGGCAGTCGAGCAGGGCTCGACTCCACAAGAGCAGGCTGTCGCAAATGGACCGGCTTGCTTCATCTGCGAGCAGGCCCATAACCGGCACACTCCGATGGATGATCTCGACTTCCGGAGTTGCCATGCCCTCCTGGCGTTGCCTGTTTGCGGTGCCGCCGCCGCGTCACGGCGTGGAAGCGTTCCTGCTGTTGATCGCCCGCATCGTCGTCGGGGTGATGTTCTGCGTGTCCGGCTGGAACAAGGTGTTCACCGATGCGGGCCGTGAGCGCATGGTGCATACGCTGGTCGATGCGGGGATCCCGTTCCCGGTATTCAGTGCGCCGGTACTCGGCGGCATTGAATGGATTGCGGGCGGCCTGCTGGTGCTGGGCCTGCTCAGTCGGCCTTCGGCCCTGCTGCTGGCGGGGATCTGTGCGGTGGCGGCGCTGACCGATGGCATTGCGCGCATTCCTGCGGGATTGAGCGTGCCGGATTGGTTGAGCTGGTTCTTCTACTTGAGCGAAGTGCCGCTGGGTGTGTTGCTGCTATGGATTGCCGCAGTGGGGAGTGGACGGTTCGCGATCGAAGCGCGTCGGGCACGCTGATTGCACTTTATTCGGCGCCCGGCCGACGAGCGTGCTGTAGCGCCTGGACGCTCCAGTAGATCCACGCCATGCGTGGATGGGGTGATTGGGAAAGGCGGTGCGAACCAGGGTTCGCACCCACCGGGGATCGCTTCGCACCGCCCAGGCATCGGGTTGCCCTCAACAGACATCGGCATCGGTTCGCCACGGCCAGAGATCGGTGTGCACCAGCCAGATGGCAGGACGTTACAATCCCTCCGCGCGCAGCCAGCGCCACAGTGTGGTGCGTGAGACGCCCAGCGCCTGCGCCATCCCCTCGCGGTCATTGCGGTGTTCCTGCAACAGCGTTTCCAACTGCGCACGCGGCGGCCGCTTGCCGTTGCTTTCCACTGGTAGCGCAGCGGCGCCCTCATTCACCAGCTCGGGTGCCAGCTGCAGCAGTCGCGCGGCATCAATCAGCCCTTCACCGGGTTGCCAATGGATGCGCAGGCGATCCACCAGATTGCGCAGTTCGCGCACGTTGCCTGGCCAACTTGCGGCGGTCAGCACCGCCCGTGCATCCTCACCCAGTGGCGCGTCGATGCCGCGCAGCTGGCGGAAGAAGTGCTGTGCCAGCAACGGGATGTCACCACGTCGCGCGCGCAGCGCGGGCAGGGTGATGCGCAGCGCCGCCAGCCGGTAGTAGAGATCGCGGCGGAAGCTGCCGGCCGCCACACGCTGCTCGAGCGACTGCAGGGTCGCGGCCACCACGCGCAGGTCGACCGGGGTCGGTTCGGTGGCGCCCACGCGCAGCACTTCGCGTTCTTCCAGCACGCGCAGCAGGCGGGTCTGCAGCGGCAGCGGCAACTCGCCGATTTCATCCAGGAACAGGGTGCCGCCGTCAGCGGCCTCAACCAGGCCGACGCGGCCGCCACGGCGTGCGCCGGTGAAGGCGCCATCGCTGTAGCCGAACAGCTCCGCTTCCAGCAGCGATTCGCTGATCGCGCCACAGTTCAGTGCCACGAAGCGGCCACGGCGTCCGCTGGCGGCGTGCAGCTGGCGCGCCACCAGTTCCTTGCCGGTGCCGGTTTCGCCGGTGACCAGTACGGTGCTGTCATGCGGGGCGTACAGCGCGATCTGTGCGCGCACCTGTGCCATGGCCTCGCTGTCGCCGAGCAGGTCGTGGGCATCGCTGCGCGGTGCGGCACGGCGGCGCGGCGCGGGCCGGCTGCCGCCGGAGCGGGCCAGGGTCTGGGTCAGTTCCAACGCGTGCTCGAACGCTTGCCGTACCGAATCTGCCGAGTACAGCAGCACGCCGGGCAGGCCGGCCTGTTCGGCGTGGTCGATGGCCATGCCGGTGCCGACGATCACCTCGATGCCGTTGGCGCGCAGGTCGGCGATGCAGTCGCGGGCGTCCTCGCGGGTGACGAAGCGGCGGTGTTCGATGTCCAGGCCGAAACTCTGCTGGAAGTTGCTGAACACCGGCACGTCGCTGGCGTGGGTGACCAGGCCGATACGGCCGGCGATCCGCCGTGCGCGCGCCAAGGCTTCCATCAGGTCGAAGCCGTTGGCCTGGATCGGCACCAGCGGCAGCTCCAGCCGGCTGCGCAGCCAGGCCGCGTTGGAGCCGCCGGCGATGACCACGTCGCAGTGCTCGCGACGCAGACGTTGGCCGATCACGTCCACCGCTTCCTCGAAGCCGAGGTTGATCTGCTCGATACGCGCGCGGCGATCGAACTCGGGAATGACGTCGCCGAGAAGACCGGTCAGCCGCGAGACGCTGACGGTCCAGATCACCGGCCGACTGGGGTCGGCATCGGCGTGGCGCAAGGGCGAGCGGGGCAGGTACATGGCGGCGCGCGTTGGACGGGATGTTTCATGATACATCTGTTTCAATGTTTCATATGTTTCACTGTTGCGTGGGCGTCATTCCCGTGAAATCAACGGCTTGCAGCTTGGCATGGTGTTTGCGCTCTCTATCCCGTACTTCAACCTGGATTGCCGCATGACCGCTTCCACTCCTTTCTCCGCCGGTGCCCGCTTCCGTGAGGCGCTGGCTGCCGAATCGCCGCTGCAGGTGATCGGCGCGATCAACGCCAACCACGCCCTGCTGGCCAAGCGCGCCGGCTTCCGCGCCATCTACCTGTCCGGCGGCGGTGTTGCCGCGGGCTCGCTGGGCCTGCCGGACCTGGGCATCAACACCCTGGAAGACGTGCTGGTGGACGTGCGCCGCATCACCGATGTCTGCGACCTGCCGTTGATGGTCGACATCGACACCGGCTTCGGCCCGAGCGCGTTCAACATCGCGCGCACCGTGAAGTCGCTGATCAAGGCCGGCGCGGCCGCCTGCCACATCGAAGACCAGGTCGGCGCCAAGCGCTGCGGTCACCGCCCGGGCAAGGAAATCGTCTCGCAGGGTGAAATGGTCGACCGCGTGAAGGCGGCTGCCGATGCCAAGACCGATCCGGACTTCTTCCTGATCGCGCGTACCGATGCCATCCAGGTGGACGGCGTGGACAAGGCCATCGAGCGCGCCATCGCCTGTGTCGAGGCCGGTGCCGACGGCATCTTCGCCGAGGCGGCCTACGACCTGGACACCTATCGCCGCTTCGTCGACGCGGTGAAGGTGCCGGTGCTGGCGAACATCACCGAATTCGGCGCCACCCCGCTGTTCAGCCGCGATGAACTGGCTTCTGCCGGCGTTGCGATCCAGCTGTTCCCGCTGTCGGCCTTCCGCGCCGCCAACAAGGCCGCCGAGAACGTCTACCAGGCGGTGCGTCGCGATGGCCACCAGCGCAACGTGGTGGACACCATGCAGACCCGCGAAGAACTCTACGACCGCATCGGCTACCACGCCTTCGAGCAGCAGCTCGATGCACTGTTCGCCGCCAAGAAATAAGCAGTACCCTGCACCATCAAGTTTTCGGAGGGAAACATGAACGATACGACCGCAACCCCGACCTTCAAGCCGAAGAAGTCCGTCGCCCTGTCCGGCACCGCCGCCGGCAACACCGCGCTGTGCAGCGTGGGCCGCAGCGGCAACGACCTGCACTACCGCGGCTACGACATCCTGGACCTGGCCAACACCAGCGAGTTCGAGGAAATCGCCTACCTGCTGGTGCACGGCAAGCTGCCGACCCGCGCCGAGCTGGTTTCGTACAAGGCCAAACTGAAGTCGCTGCGTGGCATTCCTGCTGCGGTGAAGGCGGCGTTGGAAGAGCTTCCGCCGTCGGCACACCCGATGGACGTGATGCGTACCGGCGTGTCCGTGCTCGGCTGCGTGGCGCCGGAGAAGGACGACCACAACCATCCGGGCGCGCGTGACATCGCCGACAAGCTGATGGCCTGCCTCGGTTCGATGCTGCTGTACTGGTACCACTGGAGCCACAACGGCCGTGCCATCGACGTGGAAACCGACGATGACTCGATCGGCGGCCACTTCCTGCACCTGCTGCATGGCGAGAAGCCGCAGGAGTCGTGGGTGAAGGCGATGCACACCTCGCTGATCCTGTACGCCGAACACGAGTTCAACGCCTCGACCTTCACCTGCCGCGTCATCGCCGGTACCGGCAGCGACATGTACAGCGCAATCTGCGGTGGCATCGGCGCGCTGCGCGGTCCGAAGCACGGCGGCGCCAACGAAGTGGCGTTCGAAGTGCAGAAGCGCTACGACAGTCCCGATGAGGCCGAGGAAGACATCAAGGCCCGCGTCGAGCGCAAGGAAGTGGTGATCGGTTTCGGCCACCCGGTCTACACCGTCTCCGATCCGCGCAACAAGGTGATCAAGGACGTGGCCCGCGAGCTGTCCGAAGAGCAGTCGAGCATGAAGATGTACAACATCGCCGAGCGCCTGGAATCGGTGATGTGGGACATCAAGAAGATGTTCCCGAACCTGGACTGGTTCAGCGCCGTCAGCTACCACATGATGGGCGTGCCGACCGCGATGTTCACTCCCCTGTTCGTGATCGCCCGCACCGCCGGCTGGAGCGCGCACATCGTCGAGCAGCGTATCGACGGCAAGATCATCCGCCCAAGCGCCAACTACATCGGTCCGGAAGACCGCGACTTCGTCGCCATCGACAAGCGCGTCTGATCCACCTGCCGTACCCATCCGGCCGGCCGCGTGCCGGCCGGGTGCTTTCGCCGCCGCACCGCCGGCACCCGGCCCGCCCCAAGTACTCCGCCAGCCCATGAATACCGATTACCGCAAGAACCTCCCCGGCAGCGCGCTGGATTATTTCGACGCGCGTGCCGCTGTCGATGCGATCCAGCCCGGCGCCTACGCCACCCTGCCGTACACCTCGCGCGTGCTGGCCGAGAACCTGGTGCGTCGCTGCGATCCGGCCACGCTCGGCGATTCGCTGAAGCAGCTGATCGAGCGCCGTCGCGACCTCGATTTCCCGTGGTTCCCGGCGCGCGTGGTCTGCCACGACATCCTCGGCCAGACCGCGCTGGTGGACCTGGCCGGCCTGCGTGATGCGATCGCCGACAAGGGTGGCGACCCGGCCAAGGTCAACCCGGTTGTGCCGGTGCAGCTGATCGTCGATCACTCGCTGGCGGTGGAGTGCGGTGGTTTCGATCCGCAGGCGTTCGAGAAGAACCGCGCGATCGAAGATCGTCGCAATGAAGACCGTTTCCACTTCATCGACTGGACCAAGCAGGCATTCCAGAACGTGGATGTGATTCCGCCGGGCAACGGCATCATGCACCAGATCAACCTGGAGAAGATGTCTCCGGTGATCTACGTGCAGGACGGCGTGGCCTTCCCGGATACCTGCGTGGGCACCGACAGCCACACCCCGCACGTGGATGCGCTGGGTGTGATCGCCATTGGTGTGGGTGGTCTGGAAGCGGAGAACGTGATGCTGGGCCGCGCGTCGTGGATGCGCCTGCCCGACACCGTCGGTGTCGAACTGACTGGCCGCCCGCAGCCGGGCATCACCGCCACCGACGTGGTGCTGGCGCTGACCGAGTTCCTGCGCAAGGAACGCGTGGTCGGCGCGTGGCTTGAATTCTTCGGCGAGGGTGCCGCGGCACTGACCATCGGTGACCGTGCCACCATCTCCAACATGTGCCCCGAATACGGGGCCACCGCCGCGATGTTCTACATCGACGCGCAGACCACCGATTACCTGCGCCTGACCGGGCGCGAGGAGTCGCAGGTAGCGCTGGTGGAAAACTACGCACGTACCACCGGTCTGTGGGCCGACGATCTGGCGACCGCGCAGTACGAGCGCGTGCTGCGCTTCGACCTGTCCAGCGTGGTGCGCAACATGGCTGGCCCGTCCAACCCGCACAAGCGCGTGGCCACTGCCGAGCTGGCCGAGCGCGGCATCGCCGACGAGGCCAAGCTGGAAGCGGGCAAGGCCGAGCAGGCGCAGGGTCTGATGCCCGATGGCGCGGTGATCATCGCGGCCATCACCAGCTGCACCAACACCTCCAATCCGCGCAACGTGATCGCCGCAGCTCTGCTGGCGCGCAACGCCAACGCGCGTGGCCTGCAGCGCAAGCCGTGGGTGAAGTCGTCGCTGGCGCCGGGTTCCAAGGCCGTCCAGCTGTACCTGGAAGAATCCGGCCTGCTGCCGGACCTGGAGCAGCTCGGCTTCGGCATCGTCGCCTTCGCCTGCACTACCTGCAATGGCATGAGTGGTGCGCTGGATCCGAAGATCCAGCAGGAAATCATCGACCGTGACCTGTATTCCACGGCCGTGCTGTCGGGTAACCGCAACTTCGATGGCCGCATCCATCCGTACGCCAAGCAGGCCTTCCTGGCGTCGCCGCCGCTGGTGATCGCCTATGCCATCGCCGGCACCGTCCGCTTCGATATCGAGAAGGACGTGCTGGGCGTGGACGCCGACGGCAACGAAGTGCGCCTGAAGGACATCTGGCCCAGCGATGCCGAGATCGACGCGGTGGTGAAGGCCTCGGTGAAGCCCGAGCAGTTCCGCAAGGTCTACAACCCGATGTTCAACGTGCGCGTGGAGCACGGCACCGCGGTCAGCCCGCTGTACGACTGGCGCCCGCAGAGCACCTACATCCGTCGTCCTCCGTACTGGGAGGGCGCACTGGCCGGCGAGCGCACGCTGGCAGGCATGCGCGCGCTGGCGGTGCTGCCGGACAACATCACCACCGACCACCTGTCGCCGTCCAACGCGATCCTGGCGTCCAGTGCCGCCGGCGAATACCTGGCGAAGATGGGCCTGCCGGAAGAGGACTTCAATTCCTACGCCACGCATCGCGGCGACCACCTGACCGCGCAGCGCGCCACCTTCGCCAATCCAAAGCTGTTCAACGAAATGGTGCGCAATGACGACGGCAGCGTGAAGCAGGGTTCGCTGGCGCGCGTGGAGCCGGAAGGCAAGGTGATGCGCATGTGGGAGGCGATCGAGACCTACATGGAGCGCAAGCAGCCGCTGATCATCATCGCCGGTGCCGACTACGGCCAGGGCAGCTCGCGTGACTGGGCCGCAAAGGGCGTGCGTCTGGCTGGCGTCGAGGCGATCGTGGCCGAGGGCTTCGAACGCATCCACCGCACCAACCTGATCGGCATGGGCGTGCTGCCGCTGGAGTTCAAGCCGGGCACCACCCGGCTGACCCTGGGGATCGATGGCACCGAGACCTTTGACGTGGTCGGCGAGCGTACCCCGCGTGCCGAGCTGACCCTGGTCATCCACCGCCGTGACGGCCAGGATGTGGTGGTGCCGGTCACCTGCCGCCTGGACAGCGACGAGGAAGTGGCGATCTACGAGGCCGGCGGCGTGCTGCAGCGCTTCGCCCAGGACTTCCTGGAAGGCGCCAAGGTGGCGTGATAGCCGGCTGAATGCCCGCCCCCGGAGGCCGGGGGCGGGCTTGTCCGACCCCAGGGCAGGGCGCACACTGGCTTGGCAAAAACTGCCAAAGGAGAGTTTCATGGCCACCATGAACATTTCGCTGACCGATCCGCTCAAGCAGTTCGTGGACGAAGAAGTGCGCGAAGGCGGCTACTCCAGTACGTCGGACTATGTGCGTGACCTGATCCGCCAGCGCCAGCGCAGCAAGGCCGAAGAACTGCTCAAGCAGCTGATTGCCGAGGGGCTGGCGTCGGGACCTTCGGCGCCTCTGGCGCCGGATCACTTTGACAAGCTGCGTGAGCGTGCACGGAACCGCAAGTGAAGCCCTCGCACTGGTCCCCCGCAGCGGTTCGAGATCTTGACCAGGCCGCAGGCTGGTATGCAGATCAGGGCGGAGAAGTGCTGGAAATCGGCTTCATCGATGCGGTGGAATCCGTTGTAAAGCTGATCGAGGCCCACCCGGGTGCTGGTTCCGCACTGCATGCGGGTCTATTGCCCTCGCTGCCAGCGCCGTTGCGTTTTCATCCGGTTCGTCGCTTCAACGGCTACCTGATCTACTACGTGGAGCTACCTGCGCACGTTTCCATCGTGCGCATCTGGAATGCTTCGCGGGGCATGGAAGCACTGTTCGAAGACGAGAAGCTCAACCCCGATATTGGTTCGTCGCATCCAGGATACTGATCCATGACCTTCCTCCCGCAACTCCGTATTCCCGCCACCTACATGCGCGGTGGCACCAGCAAGGGCGTGTTCTTCCGCCTGCAGGACCTGCCCGAGGCCGCGCAGGTGCCGGGCGCCGCACGCGATGCGCTGCTGATGCGCGTGATCGGCTCGCCCGATCCGTATGGCAAGCAGACCGATGGCATGGGCGGTGCAACGTCCAGCACCAGCAAATGCGTGATCATCTCCACCGCTTCGGTGCCGGACCACGATGTGGACTACCTGTACGGCCAGGTCTCGATCGATACCGCCTTCGTCGACTGGAGCGGCAATTGCGGCAACCTCAGCACCGCGGTGGGTCCGTTCGCGATCGCCCATGGGCTGATCGATCCGGCCCGGGTGCCGCGCGATGGCCTGTGCACCGTACGCATCTGGCAGGCCAACATCGGCAAGACCATCATCGCCCACGTGCCGATGCGCGATGGCGAAGTGCAGGAGACCGGCGATTTCGAGCTGGATGGCGTGACCTTCCCGGCGGCCGAGATCCAGCTGGAATTCATCGATCCGTCCGATGACGGTGATGCGGGCGCGATGTTTCCGACCGGCAATCTGGTCGATACATTGGACGTGCCCGGCGTGGGCAGCTTCGAGGTGACCATGATCACCGCCGGCATCCCGACCATCTTCCTCAACGCCGCCGACCTCGGCTACACCGGTATCGAGCTGCAACCGGCGATCAACGAGGACAAGAGAGCGCTGGAGCGCTTCGAGAAGATCCGCGCCTACGGCGCCTTGCGCATGGGTCTGATCAAGAACCTGGAGGACGCGGCGACGCGCCAGCACACGCCGAAGGTGGCGTTCGTTGCACCGGCTCAGGACTATGTGTCGTCCAGTGGCAAGGCCATCCCGGCCTCGGCGATCGACCTGCATGCGCGCGCGTTGTCGATGGGCAAGCTGCACCACGCGATGATGGGTACCGCCGCCGTAGCGATCGGCACTGCGGCGGCGATCCCGGGCACGCTGGTCAATCGCGCCGCCGGCGGCGGCGAACGCGAAGCGGTGACGTTCGGTCATCCCTCGGGCACGTTGCGCGTGGGTGCACAGGCAGGTCTCGTTGACGGCCAGTGGACAGTGACCAAGGCCATCATGAGCCGCAGCGCCCGCGTATTGATGGAAGGCAAGGTGCGGGTACCGGCCGAGTGATGCGTTGGTAAACGCCAACCAAGGTTGGCGACTACCGGGCCGCAGAGATCGATTGCTTTGGTAGATGCCAACCTTGGTTGGCATGGTGCACGGGCAACCGTGCACCGCAACGAGGAGATTGACGATGTCCGACAGCCACACCCCATCCAACGAGCGTGCAGCGTGGGATGCGCTGCTGGTGGACATCGTCGATTACGTGCGCGACGCACGCATCGACTCACCGCTGGCGTTCCAGACCGCGCACCACTGCCTGCTCGATACGCTTGGGTGCGGACTGGAGGCACTTTCTTTCCCGGCCTGCAGCAAGCTGCTCGGTCCACTGGTGCCGGGCATCAGCGTGGTCAACGGCGCGCGCGTGCCGGGCACGCACTACGTGCTGGACCCGGTGCAGGCCGCCTTCAATCTCGGCGCAATGGTGCGCTGGCTGGATTTCAACGACACCTGGCTGGCTGCCGAGTGGGGCCATCCTTCCGACAATCTCGGCGGCATCTTGGCTGTTTGCGATTGGCTGGGACGCAACGCGCAGGCCCTGCGTCGTCCGCCGCCGACCGTGCACGATGTGCTGCTGGCGATGATCAAGGCGCACGAGATCCAGGGCGTGATGGCGCTGCAGAACTCCTTCAACCGGGTCGGGCTCGACCACGTGGTGCTGGTCAAGGTGGCCACCACTGCCGTGGTCGCCCAACTGCTCGGGCTGGACCGCGAGCGCATGCTCAATGCGCTGTCGCTGGCCTGGGTCGATGGCCAAGCGCTGCGCACCTACCGGCACGCTCCCAACACCGGCTCGCGCAAGAGCTGGGCCGCCGGCGATGCGACCAGCCGTGGCGTGCGCCTGGCCTTGATGGCGGCCAGTGGTGAGATGGGCTATCCCAGCGTGCTCAGCGCGCCAACCTGGGGCTTCGAGGCCGTGTCCATGCGCGGTCAGGCACTGACGCTGGGGCGACCGTTAGGCAGCTATGTGATGGAGAACGTGCTGTTCAAGATCAGCTACCCGGCCGAGTTCCACGGCCAGACCGCAGTGGAGGCCGCGGTCATGCTGCACCAGCAGTTGCGTGCGATGGGGCGGCGGGTCGAGGACATTGCGCACATCGCGATCCGGACCCAGGAAGCCTGCATCCGCATCATCGACAAGCAGGGCCCACTGCATAACCCGGCCGACCGCGACCACTGCGTGCAGTACATGGTCGCCATCGCATTGCTGCATGGGCGGCTGGTGGCAGAGGACTACGAGGACGATGTGGCGGCGGATCCGCGCATCGATGCGCTGCGCGCGAAAATGACCTGCCATGAAGACCCGCAGCTCAGCGCCGATTACCTGGAACCTGACAAGCGCAGCATCGCCAACGGCCTGAGCGTGCGCTTCACCGATGGCACCGAGCTGCCCGAGGTGCTGGTGGAGTACCCGCTCGGCCATGCCCGCCGTCGCGAGGAAGGCATTCCGCTGCTGATGGACAAGTTCCGCCGGCACTTGGCCCACCGCTTCCCGACCAGCCAGCAGCAGCGCATCCTGGCCGCATCGCTGGACCCGGTGGCCCTGGCGGCAATGCCGGTGACCGACTACGTGGACCTGTACCTGCCGGGCTAGGGCGATCGGTAGTGCCGGCCGCTGGCCGGCAATTCCATCCAACCTGCCATGCCGGTTGCCGGCCAGCGGCCGGCACTACCCGCGCCTGGGGCAATTGCCGAAATCGCGTCAACACCTTGACGCGGCCTGCCTATAATGGCCGCCTCGATCAAGGAGTGACGACATGAGCGGTCCGGCACGGCGGAAGCGGTGGGGATGGGCGGCGGCGGTACTGGCAGGAGGCCTGTTGCTGGGTCTGGCCAGCTGCCGCAACGACAGCGGGCAGCTGCCCAAGGCCAGCGGTGAAGCGATCACCACCAAGGCCGAGCAGGTGAAGGAGTTCACCCTGCTGCGTGCCTACCCGGACCAGAAGAATGACGGCTTGTCGCTGGCGCTGGAGTTCTCGCGCCCGCTCGTCGGCACCCAGGATTTCGACAAACTGGTGCGCTTCGAGGAAAAGGTCGGCACCGACGACAGCAGCTGGACGCTGTCCGATGACGGCCTGACCCTCCGTTACCCGTTCGTCGAGGCCGGCAAGGAGTTCAGCCTGGTGGTCTCGCCGGACCTGCTGGCCGCCGATGGCAGCCGCCTGGGCAAGGAACTGAAGCAGAAGGTGTTCAGCGGCGAGCTGAAGCCGGTGGTCGGCTTCGCTTCGCAGGGCAGCGTGCTGCCGGCCAAGGACAGCCGTGGCCTGCCGGTGGTGTCGGTGAACGTGCCGGAGGTCGACGTCGAGTTCCTGCGCGTGCGCGAGAAGGACCTGCCGACCTTCTTCAGCCAGTACCAGCGCGGAGGCCGCCGTGGCAGCTGGGAGCTGAGCAGCGACTACGAGCGCAGCCCGATCAACAAGCTGGCCGAGCCGGTCTACGTCAACCGCTTCATCCTGGGTGGCAAGCAGAACGAGCGGGTGCTGACCTACCTGCCGACCCAGGACATCAAGGAACTGCAGGAGCCGGGCCTGTACTTCGCCCTGCTCAAGCGCACCGGTGACTACGAGGGCGAGTTCGATACCGCGTTCTTCTCGGTCAGCGACATCGGCCTGCATACCCGCGCCTACAAGGACAAGCTGTTCGTGCACACCGCCGGCCTCAAGGACGGCGCACCGCTGAAGGGCATCGACCTGCGGGTTCTCGATGCCAAGGGCGAGGTGGTGCTGAAGGGCAGCACCGATGGCAATGGCAACGCGCTGTTGAACTACACCCTGGATGCCACCCACGTGCTGGTCGCCAGCACTGGCAAGGACACCAGCTTCCTGCCGTTCAACCAGCCGGCGCTGGACCTGAGCGAATTCGCCGTGGCCGGCCGTGACAATGCCTGGTTCGACGTCTACGCCTGGTCCGGCCGCGACCTGTACCGCCCGGGCGAGACCGTGCGCCTGTCCGCGCTGCTGCGTGACAACGATGGCAAGCCGGTCAAGGCGCAACCGGTGTTCCTGCGACTGAAGCAGCCCGACGGCAAGACTTTCCGCGAGACCCGCCTGCAGCCGGGCGACCAGGGCTACATCAACTTCGAGCAGGTCATTCCCGCCGAGGCGCCGACCGGGCGCTGGCAGATCGAGTTCCGCACCGACCCGGCCAGCAAGGAAGCGATCCAGGGCATGACCCTGCGCATCGAGGAGTTCCTGCCGGAACGCATGAAGCTGGACCTGGACAGCGCGCAGAAGACGCTGAAGCCGGGTGAGGACCTGCGCCTGCAGGCCAATGGTGCCTATCTGTACGGGGCACCGGCCGATGGCAACCGCTTCACGGCACGTATGGCGGTGGCCGCCGAACAGAAGCCGGTGGAGGGCCTGCCGGGCTATTTCTTCGGTGACCCGACCCTGCAGCTGCCGCGCGAGGCCAAGGACGTGATCGACACCACGTTGCCGGGCAACGGCCAGCTGCGTGAGGATGTGGCGCTGCCGGAAGAGGCGGCCAAGGCCAAGGCGCCGATTGCCGTGGTGCTGTCCGGCAGCCTGTATGAAACCGGTGGCCGCACCGTCACCCGTACCCTGAAGCGGGTGATGTGGCCGGCCAACGCCCTGGTCGGTGTACGCCCGCTGTTCAACCCGGAGGACGGTGCCGATTCCAACGGCAACGCGCGCTTCGAATTGATGCGCGTGGATGCTGCTGGTACGCCGCAGCCGGCCAAGGGCCTGAAGATCACTCTGGTGCGCGAGCTGCGCGACTACCACTGGACCTTCAACGACAACCGCTGGGACTACGATTTCACCCGTCGTTTCGAGAACAAGGAAACCCGCACCGTCGATGCCGGCAGCAGTGCGGTCGCCTTCGATTTCCCGGTGGAGTGGGGTGAGTACCGGGTGGACGTGTTCGACCCGTCCACCGGCCTGACCAGCCGTTACCCGTTCCGCGCCGGCTGGAGCTGGGGGGATGACAACCGCGGCCTGGACGCGCGCCCTGACAAGATCAAGCTGGGCCTGGACAAGACCGGCTACAAGGCAGGCGACACGCTAGAGGTGACGGTGACCCCGCCGCACGCCGGCAAGGGCATCCTGATGGTCGAGACCGACCGCATGCTCTACGTGCAGGACATCGACGCCAAGCCGGGTTCGACCTTCAAGATTCCGGTCACCGCTGACTGGGAGCGCCACGACGTCTACATCACCGCGCTGGTGTTCCGCGGCGGCAGTGCGCCGAGCAAGATCACCCCGGCCCGTGCGGTGGGCGTGGTGCACGTACCGATGGACCGCAAGGGGCGCACCGTGGCCGTCGGCCTGGCAGCGCCCAAGCAGATGCGACCGGAACAGGACCTGCCGGTGACGGTCAGCGCACCGCAGCTGGCCGGCAAAATGGCGCACGTCACGGTCTCGGCGGTGGACGTGGGCATCCTCAACATCACCCGCTTCCCGGTGCCCGATGCCGGTGCGCACTTCTTCGCCCAGCGTCGCCTCGGCATCGATGCCTACGACATCTACAGCCGGGTGATCGAGAGCTTTGACGGCGGTGCCGGCAAGCTGAAGTTCGGTGGCGACATGGCGCTGCAGGCGTTGCCGCAGGCCAAGCGCCCGACTGCGCGCGTGCAGACCGTGGACCTGTTCTCTGGCCCGGTGCAGCTCGATGCCAAGGGCATCGCCCGCATCCGCCTGAAGGTGCCGGACTTCAACGGTACCCTGCGGGTGTCGGCACTGGTCTACAGCGATGACCAGTACGGCAAGCGCGACGTGGAAACGGTTGTGCGCGCGCCGATCCTGGCTGAAGCCAGCATGCCGCGCGTGCTCGCCCCGGGCGACCGCAGCACCGTGACCCTGGATGTGCAGAACTTCACCGGCAAGCCGGGCCAGTTCAACGTGAAGGTGGAAAGCGAGGGACCGCTGAACCTGGGCGAAGGCAGCCGCAGCGTGCAGTTGAATGCCGATGCCAAGACCACGTTGAGCTTCCCGCTTTCGGCACGCGAGGGCCACAGCGTGGCCAAGGTGCGGGTGCGGGTGGACGGCAACGGCTTCAAGGCCGATCGCCGTTACGACCTGCCGGTGCGTGCGGCGTGGCCGCAGGTGCTGCGTTCGCAGGTGCGCACGCTTGATCCGTTGGCCGCGGTCAGCCTCGACAACAGCCTGACCGATGGCCTGATGGCCGAGTCGGTGAATGCCCGCCTGCTGGTCAGCCCGCTGCCGCCGATCCCGTTCGCCAGTGCGCTGCAGGGCGCGCTGAACTACCCGTACGGCTGTGCCGAGCAGACCACCAGCAAGGGTTACGCCGCGCTGATCCTGGACCAGGCCACTTCGTCGATGCTCGGTGCCGACGGGCTGGATGCCAAGACCCGTCGCGAGCGCATGGAAGGTGCGTTTGGCCGCCTGGCGTCGATGCAGGTGGCCAATGGCAACTTCTCGATGTGGGGTGACGACGGCTACGTGAACCCGTGGCTGACCCCGTACATCACCGAGTTCCTGCTCGATGCCAAGGACGCCGGCTTCGCAGTGCCCGACAACGTGCTGCAGAAGGCACTCAACCGCCTCAGCGAGGATCTGCTGTCCGGTGGCAACCAGTTCTATGGGCAGGACGACCGCGAGAAGCTGAAGTTCGCCAACCAGGCGTACTCGGGCTACGTGCTGGCCAGGGTCAACCGTGCGCCGCTGGGTACCCTGCGCACGCTGTACGACAACGAGCGCAGCAAGGCGGTCGGCGGCCTGTCGCTGGTCCACCTGGGCGTGGCGCTGTCGTTGCAGGGTGATGCCAAGCGTGGTCAGGCGGCGCTGGCCGCGGCCTTCGCCAAGTCCAGCAGCGAACGCCCGTCGTACTTCGGCGACTACGGCAGTGCGATCCGTGATGACGCGCTGATGATCGCGCTGACCCACGAAAACAAGCTGGCCAAGCCGGCCTGGGATGCACGTGCGGTTGACCTCGGCCGCGGCCTGGATGCGCGCCGCAATGCCGGCTGGATGTGGCTGAGCACGCAGGAACAGGTGGCGATTGCCCGCCTTGGCAAGGCGCTTGCTGCCAACCAGAAGGCGCTGGTGGCCGGTGAACTGGTGATCGGTGGCAACACCGAAGCCATCGGCGAACGCAAGCTGTTCGGCCGCAACTTCAGTGCAAATGAACTCGCCAGCGGCGTGCGCTTCACCCCGCAGGGCCAGCCGCCGATGTTCGCCAGCATCGACGTCGCCGGTATCCCGCGCAGCGCGCCGGCACCGGATAACAGCGTGCTGGGCGTCGAGCGCAGCTACTACGGCACCGATGGCAAGCCGTGGTCGCCGCGGCCGCTGAAGGAAGGCGAAGCCCTGATCGTGCGCGTCACCGTCACCGCTGACACCACGATGCCCGATGCACTGCTGACCGACCTGCTGCCGGCCGGCCTGGAGATCGAGAACTTCAACCTGGGCGATGCCAAGCAGTGGGCCGACGTGGTGGTCGATGGCATCACCATCAGCGACCGGGGTGAAGCCGCCGATACCAAGCACGAGGAATTCCGCGACGACCGCTACGTGGCCGCGCTGAAGCTCTCGCGTGGCAGCAAGGCCAACGTGTTCTACCTGGTGCGCGCGGTGACCCCGGGTACCTACTCGGTGCCGCCGCCGCTGGTGGAGGACATGTACCGGCCGCAGCTGCGCGGCGTCGGCCGCAGCAACCCGACCACGATCACGGTGGTACAGCCGTGACCGCGCGGACGGGCCGCGACGGTGCGGCCCGTCCAGCTGGCAAGCTCCAATGCGGCACGCTGCAATGACGAACACGATGACGACCCGGCTGGCGGCCCTGCGCCGCCGGCTGCGGCCGCTGTGGCCGTGGCTGCGCTGGGGTACGGCCGCCACGCTGGCACTGCTGCTGGTGCTGGATTTCGCCTTCCCGCCGCCGCTGCCGAAGCAACGCGATACCAGCACCCTGGTGGTGGCTGCCGATGGCACGCCGCTGCGTGCGTTCGCCGATGCCGAGGGCGTGTGGCGTTATCCGGCATCGACCGACAGCGTCTCGCCGCTGTACCTGCAGGCGCTGCTGACCTACGAAGACCGCTGGTTCTGGCGCCATCCGGGCATCAACCCGCTGGCGATCCTGCGTGCCAGTGGCCAGCTGCTGCGCGGTGGTCGCATCGTGTCCGGTGGCTCGACCCTGACCATGCAGGTCGCACGCATCCTCGATCCGCATACGCGCACGCCCTGGGGCAAGCTCAAGCAGATGCTGCGTGCGGTGCAGCTGGAAGTGCACCTGAGCAAGCAGCAGATCCTGGCCCTGTACCTGGAGCGCGCACCCTACGGCGGCACCATTGAGGGCGTGGAAGCGGCCAGCTGGGCCTACCTGGGCAAGCCGGCGGCGCAGCTGTCGCATGCCGAGGCCGCGTTGCTGGCGGTGCTGCCGCAGGCGCCGAGCCGGCTGCGCCCGGACCGCCATCCGGAAGCGGCGCAGAAGGCGCGCGACAAGGTGCTGTCACGCATGGCCGAGCTGGGCGCGTGGACAGCGGAAGAAGTGGAAGATGCGCGCATCGAGAACGTGGTCGCACGCTCGCTGCGGCCGCCGCTGCATGCCGCGTTGCTGGCACAGCGCCTGCACTCGGCGCATCCGGGCCAGGCACGCATCCAGAGCAGTATCGACATCGGCCTGCAGCGCACCCTGGAAGAGCGCGTGGCCAGCTACTTCTCCACGCTGCCCGAGCGCACCTCGGCGGCCCTGCTGGTGGTCGACAACCAGACCCTGCAGGCGCGTGCCTATGTCGGCACGCTGGCGTTCGGTGACCGCCAGCGGCTCGGCCACGTGGACATGGTGCAGGCCTGGCGTTCGCCCGGCTCCACGCTCAAGCCGTTCCTGTATGCAATGGCGCTGGACGATGGCCTGATCCATTCGGAAAGCCTGCTGGTCGATGCGCCGCAGAGTTTCGGCAGCTACCGCCCCGGCAACTTCGACATGGCCTTCAATGGGCCGATCGGCGCCTCCAGCGCGCTGCGGCTGTCACTCAACGTGCCCTCGGTGGACCTGCTGCAGCGGGTCGGTCCGGCGCGCTTTGCTGCGCGCCTGTCGCACTCCGGCATCCAGCTGCGCTTCCCGCCGGGCAGCACGCCCAACCTGTCGCTGATCCTGGGCGGCACCGGTGCGCGGCTGGAAGATCTGGTCGGTGCGTTCGCCGCGCTCAACCGCAACGGCATCGCCGGGCGCGTGCGCTACACCGATGACGAACCGATGATCGAGCGGCGCCTGGCCTCGCCGGGCGCCAGCTGGATCGTGCGCGAGATGCTGGAATCGAATCCGCGGCCGGGGTATAGCGTCGGGACGTTCGATGTCGGTGGCCGCCCGCGCGTGGCGTGGAAGACCGGCACCAGCTACGGGTACCGCGATGCGTGGGCGATTGGCAGCACCCGCCACTACACCGTGGGCGTGTGGGTGGGTCGGCCGGACGGCACACCCCTACCGGGCCAGTACGGCGCGGTGACCGCGCTGCCGCTGATGTTCGAGGTGGTGGACAGCCTGCCGCGCCAGCGCGGTGACTCGGCCGCTGCACCGATGCCGGCCAGCGTCAGCCAGGAAGACATCTGCTGGCCGACCGGTGAGCGTGCCGAAGGCCTGCCTGCTGCGCTCTGCCAGCGGCTGATGCCAGCCTATCTGCTGGAAGGCGCGGCACCACCGACCTTCCCCGAACGCGAGTCACGGCGCTGGCAACCGGGTCGGCAGCGCTACCTTGCCGATGCGCGTACCGGTCTGCGCGTGTCAGCCGATTGCCGCTTGCCGCACGAAGAAGTCGCGCGCGAGATCGCGCGCTGGCCAGCGTTGCTGTCGCCGTGGCTGTCCAAGGCCACGCGCGAAGCCTCGCAGCTGCCGGCGCTGTCGCCGGACTGCCGTGATGATGGCCGCGAGGCCAGCGTTGCGCTGCACATCGATGGGCTCAACGATGGCGCCACGCTGGCGCGCGCGCCGAATTCGGAACATGGCGTACGCCTGCAGCTGCGCGCGCTGGGCAGCGAGCAGGCGGTGGACTGGTTGCTCGATGGACGCTGGATCGCACAGACGCGCGGTGCGCAGCTGATGCAGCGCGAGTTCGCCGAGCCGGGCGCGCACACCTTGACCGCGCTGGCGGCCGATGGCGCTTGGACACAGGTAAGGTTCAACGTCCTGCGGTAGGTGCCAACCTTGGTTGGCACGCGATGAATGCGCCCACCAGGGTGGGCATCTGCCAAGGCGTATGCGGGGCCGCTATTCCCCGATCCACCCATCCAGCAGGTCGGCGAACTCGTCGGCGTGCTCTTCTTCCTGCGCCAGGATCTCTTCAAGGATGCGCTTGGTGGTGGTATCGCGGTCACCGATGAAGTTGATCATCTCGCGATAGCTGTCGATGGCGATGCGCTCGGCCACCAGGTTCTCGCGCACCATGTCGCGCAGGTCGCTGCCTTCCTTGTATTCGGCGTGCGAACGCGCGGTCAGCGTATCCGGGTTGAGATCCGGCTCGCCGCCCAGCTGGACGATGCGCTCGGCCAGCTTGCCGGCATGCGCCTGTTCCTGCTGTGCATGTTCCAGGAACTCGGCCTTGACCGCGTCGGCCAGCATGCCCTTGGCCATGAAGTAGTGCCGGTAGTAGCGCAGAACGCAGACGTACTCGGTGGCCAGTGCGTCGTTGAGCAGCTTGATCACCACCTCGCGGTCAGCGCTGTAGCTGTCTGTGATCGCGCCGTCTTCGAGGTTGCGGCGGGCGCGCTCGCGCAGGGTTGCGCGATCGCTGATGCCAGGAACGTTTGCGGCGGGCTTGCTGGCTTTGGCTGGCTTGCTGGACATGGCTGGCCGTTTCCTTCTGCGGTGGGGAATCAGGTGGGGAGATGCTCCAGCACGTACTCGGCCGAAGACACTTCGAACTGGCCGGGCTGTTCAACCCAGGCCTCTCGAACTACGCCGTCGTCGACGTACAGGGCAAAACGACGCGAGCGGATTCCCATGCCTGACGCGCTCGCATCAAGCTCCAGACCCAGGGCGCGGGTCAGCTCGGCATTGCCGTCGGACAGCATCAGAAGGCCGTCGGGCACGCTCTGGTCGGCGGCCCAGGCCTTCATCACGAACGGGTCGTTGACGGCCATGCAGTAGACGTCGATGCCGCGCTGGCGGAAGGCCTCGAACTTTTCGACGTAGCCGGGAAGGTGACGTGCCGAGCACGTCGGGGTGAACGCGCCGGGCACGGCGAACAGCACCACCTTGCGCGCATCGAACAACGAATGCGTATCAAGCGTTTCAATGCCCTCGCGGATGCGCTTGAGGGTCACTTCCGGAATGCGGTCGCCGACATGGATGGTCATGGGAACTCCTTGCTGGGGCAGGCTAGTGGGCCGGATGGGACAGGGGCGTCAAGACATTGGAAACCCGGTGTGCAGGCCCCATCTTCCGGCTTTGTGGCAGGGGCTTCCAGCCACAGCGTGGCGCACGGGGATGGCAGCCGCATTGCGCAGGATCAGTCGGCCTCACCGGGGCCGCACGAGGGGCGGCGTAGCCTCGCAGGCGCGTAGAATGAACCCGGGGCGGCGCCACCGGCGCGGCCGAAGCGAATCGAGGTAGCTGGATGGAATTCAAGGATTACTACGCCACCCTGGGGGTGGAACCGAGCGCGGGCGAGGCGGAGATCAAGACCGCCTACCGCCGGCTGGCACGCAAGTACCACCCGGACGTCAGCAAGGAGGCTGGGGCCGAAGACAAGTTCAAGGCGGTCAACGAGGCCTACGAGGCGCTGCGTGATCCGGAAAAGCGCGCGGCCTACGACCAGCTGCGCGCGCAGGGCTATCGCCCGGGCGAGGAGTTCAACGTGCCGCCGAACTACGGCGGCGCCGGTGGTTTCAATTTCGAGGAAGTGTTCGGTGGCGGCGGCCCCAACGGCGGCTTCAGCGACTTCTTCGAAAGCCTGTTCGCGCGCCAGCGCGGTGGAGCGGGCGCGGGGGCCGGTCCGGGCTTCAGCAGCCAGGGCCATGCGCCCAACCGCGATACCCGCGCCAAGCTGTCGGTGCCACTGGAAGCGGCCTACAGCGGCGACAGCCTGCGCATCACCGTCAACGGCAAGCAGCTGGACGTGCGCGTGCCCAAGGGCATCCGCCCGGGCCAGGTGATCCGCCTGGCAGGGCAGGGCAACCATGGCGGCAACCTGCTGCTGGAAGTGGAATACGCTGCCCACCCGCAGTTCGAGGTCGATGGCCGCAACATCCTCTATACGCTGCCGCTCACGCCGTGGCAGGCCGCGCTGGGCACCAGCATCAGCGTGCCGACCCTGGGTGGTGCGGTGGAACTGAAGATTCCGGCCGATTCCGATGCCGGCCGCAAGCTGCGCCTGCGCGGGCGTGGCCTGCCGGGCAACCCGGATGGCGACCAGATCGTCGAGATCGAGATCGTGGCCCCGGCTGCGACCGATGAGGCGCAGAAGAAGGCGTACCGCAATCTGGCCAAGGCGTTCGGCGAGACCATTTGAAGGTAGTGCCTGCCGCTGGCCGGCAACTTCATTGCCCTGGACGGTGATGGGTGGTTGCCGGCCAGCGGCCGGCACTACCGCGCGCGTCTCAGCCCTGGCCCGCGAACACGCGCTCCAGCACCTCGGACAGCTCGTCCTCCGAGAACGGCTTGGTGATGTAGGCCTTGGCGCCCTGGCGCATGCCCCACATGCGGTCGGTGTCCTGGTCCTTGGTGGTCACCAGGATCACCGGGATATGCCGGGTCGCCTCGTCGCGGGCGAGGGTACGGGTGGCCTGGAAGCCGTTGAGGTTGGGCATCACCACGTCCATCAGGACCAGGTCGGGTAGCTCGGCCTTGGCGGTTTCGACCCCGGCGGCGCCATCGGTGGCGGTCAGGATCTGGTGCCCGAGCTTCTCGACGATGCGCTGTATCCCCAACAGCTGCGACGGTGAGTCGTCGACGATCAGAATGCGTGCCATGTTGTTCCCCATGTAATGCCCGCAGTGTAGTGCGGGCCCATTACCGGCGGGAGGGCCGCGTCTGCCGTCCGTCGCCTGCCTGCGACGTTCAGTCGATCCGCACCACGGTGCGACCCAGCGAACCGCCCGCCAGCATCCGTTCGAACACGGCAGGAAGGCCATCGAGGCCGACTTCGGCGGTGCAGATGCGGTCCAGGCGCTGCGGCTTCCAGTCACTCCCCAGCCGCGACCACACTTCCTCACGCAGTCCGCGTGGCGCATTGGCCGAGGACACGCCCAGCAGCGAGACACCGCGCAGGATGAACGGCATCACCGTCATGTCCAGCGTCGGACTGGCTGCCAGGCCGGCACTGACCACGCTGCCGTAGGGCACGGTCTGCGCCAGCAGGCTGGCCAGCATGTCGCCTCCGGCATTATCGAGGCCACCCCCGAAGCGGGCCGACTGCAGCGCGCCGGTGTCGGCCAGCGCCTCGCGCGGCAGTACCTCGGTGGCGCCGATGCTGCGCAGGAATCCTGCTTGGTCCGGCTTGCCGCTGACCGCGTGCACGCTGTAGCCGGCACGGCTGAAGATGGACAGCGCCAGCGCACCGACACCGCCGCTGGCACCGGTGACCGCCAGCGGGCCGAGTTCCGGGGTCTGGCGGTTGTCCTGCATGCGCAGCAGGGCCAGCGCCGCAGTGAAGCCGGCGGTGCCCAGCACCATCGCCTCGCGTGGGGTCAGCCCGGCCGGCTGGGCGATCACCGCGCGCGATTCCAGCCGCACGTACTGGCTGTAGCCGCCGTCGCGGGTCTCGCTGAGGCCGCAGCCGGTGGCCAGCACCGCGTCGCCTTCACGCCAGTCCGGGTCGGTGCTGGCGACCACGGTGCCGGCCACATCGATGCCGCCCACCAGCGGGAAGCGGCGCAGGATCTTCCCTTTTCCAGTACCGGCCAGCGCGTCCTTGTAGTTGACCGAGGACCAGTGGGCGCGGATCAGCACCTGGCCGGGGTTGAGGTCGTCGACCCCGAGCCGGACCAGGCCGCTGCGGTAGCCGGCGTCGTCGTTTTCGATGCGGAAGGCGGTGAACGGGGTGGTGGGGGCCATCGGCGTTGCCTGACTTCGAGGAAAACGCCACCTTACCCCGTTGCCCCCCTTTCGATCCTGCCGATCCGCCCCATCTTGTATGATCGGTGATGGTTTCACGGCTGGCGGTGCGGGAAGGGCCCGCGCCGCAGCCCAAATCTTGATGGAGCGTGCATGGCCTGGAATACACCCGGCGGCAACAAGGGCGGACAAGGCCCCGAGGACAATCGACGCGGGCCGTTCGGGTCACGCGGCGGTGGCAATGGTGGTGGCTGGGGCGGTTTGCCCGGGCCGCTGAAGGACCTGTTCGACGGCGGCATCGTGCGTTGGGTGGTGGCAGCCGTGGTGCTGCTGGTGCTGTTCTCCAGCTTCCAGCTGATCGGCGAACAGCAGCGTGGCGTGGTGCTGCGCTTCGGCCAGTTCTCGCGCATCCTGCAGCCCGGCCCGAACTTCAAGCTGCCGTGGCCGATCGAATCGGTCACCAAGGTCAACGCCACCGAGATCAAGACCTTCTCGATCCAGGTGCCGGTGCTGACCCGCGACGAGAACATCGTCAACGTCTCGCTGAACGTCCAGTACCGCATCGACGACCCGCAGCAGTACCTGTTCGGCACCGTCGATGCCAACCAGGTGCTGGAGCAGTCGGCGCAGAGCGCCGTACGCGAGGAAGTCGGCCGCGCCGATCTCAACGCCGTGCTGAACAACCGTGGCCCGCTGGCCGTGGCTGCCGAGGAGCGCCTGCAGGCGCTGCTGAAGGCGTTCAAGACCGGCCTGACCGTGACCGGCCTGACCCTGCAGGATGCCCGTCCGCCGGAAGAAGTGAAGCCGGCCTTCGACGAGGTCAACGGTGCCCAGCAGGTCAAGGAACGCCTGATCAACGAAGCCCAGGCCTACGCCGCCAAGGTCGTGCCGGAAGCCCGGGGCCAGGCCTCGCGCGCCCGTACCACCGCTGAAGGCTACAAGCAGGCCGTGGTGTCCAAGGCCGAGGGTGACGCGCAGCGCTTCAGCCTGTTGCAGGCCCAGTACAAGGACGCCCCGGAAGTGACCCGCAAGCGCCTGTGGCTGGAGACCGTGCAGCAGGTGCTGAGCGAGAACCGCAAGGTGATCGGTGGCGATGGCCGCCAGCTGATCTACGTGCCGATGACCGGCGATACCCGTCCCAGCACGTCGGCTCCGGC
Organism: Stenotrophomonas sp. a6; assembly: GCF_030913325.1. Taxonomy (NCBI): domain Bacteria; kingdom Pseudomonadati; phylum Pseudomonadota; class Gammaproteobacteria; order Lysobacterales; family Lysobacteraceae; genus Stenotrophomonas; species Stenotrophomonas sp. a6. The sequence continues at coordinate 3,299,908 of NZ_CP133161.1, read as the reverse complement.
CGCAGTGGCCAACCCGGACGTGGTGATGCCGTCGCTGCCGGGTGCAGCGGCGGAAGCTTCCCGTGATCCGGGCCGGCCGGTGGGCCGCCCGACCGGGCGACCGAGCGGCCGTGAGGAGGGCAGCCGATGAAGAGTCCTATCTGGATCGCCGTGATCGTGGCGGTGGTGCTGGGCCTGCTCGGCTCGGTGTACGTGGTCCGTGAGGACCAGACCGCCATGGTGCTGAACCTGGGCAAGGTGGTGCGTTCGGACATCAAGCCGGGGCTGCACTTCAAGGTGCCGGTGGTGGAAACGGTGAAGGTCTTCGACCGCCGCTTCCAGGTGCTCGACACCGCGCCGGCGCGCTACTTCACCGCCGAGCAGAAGGACGTCAGCGTCGACTTCTTCGCCATCGGCTACATCTCCAACGTGGGTGACTACTTCCGTGCCACCGGCGGCGATCCGCGCATCGCCAACGCCCGCCTGGCACCGATCATCACCGACTCGCTGCGCAACCAGATCAACTCGCGCACCCTGCAGCAGCTGGTCTCCGGCGACCGCAGCGAGCTGATCGCCGAGCAGCTGAAGGGGATCAACGAGGCGGTGGCCGGCCTGGGCATGCAGATGATCGACCTGCGCATCAAGCAGGTGGACCTGCCGACCGACAGCCAGGTGATCAACGATGTGTACGAGCGCATGCGTGCCCAGCGCAAGCAGGAAGCCGCAAAGCTGCGCGCGGAGGGCGAGGAGCAGTCGCTGACCATCCGCGCCCAGGCCGACCGTGACAGCACCGTGCTGATCGCCGAGGCCGAGCGTGATGCCCAGCGCCTGCGCGGTGAAGGCGATGCCGAGGCGGCGCGCATCTACGGCAAGGCCGGCTCGGCCGATCCGTCGTTCTATGCGTTCTACCGCAGCCTGGAGGCCTACCGTGGCTCCATGACCGACGGCAACGGCGTGATCGTGCTCGACAAGAACGACCCGTTCCTGCAGTACCTGAAGAACGACCGCTGAGGTCGCAGGGCAGTACCCCACGGGGCCCGGCCAGATGCCGGGCCCCGTGCTTTTTCCGGAGTCCCCCATGAAAGATCTGTTTGCCGCTGTCTGCCTGGTCGCGGTGCTGGAAGGCCTGTTCCTGTTCGTCGCACCGTTCGCCTGGAAGCGCATGGCCGAACGTCTGCTGGACCTGCCCAGCCCGGCCCTGCGCAGCTTCGGTGGGCTGGTGCTGCTGGCCGGCCTGAGCCTGCTGTGGTGGGTGCGGCATTGAAAGGGTAGTGCCGGCCGCTGGCCGGCAACCCGGGATTGCCGGCCAGCGGCCGGCACTACCGGGCGGGGCCTGAGCGGCCGGCACGACCGGGCGGGGCGGCTGACCGGCCGGTAAAGCCGCCCGTCGGAAAGGTGGCACCCGACCCCGGAAACCCGGATAATGCACAAAAGCCGGACGGGCCTCCCCGTTCGGCTTTTTCCGTGTCTGGGCCTTCCATCGCCGGCCGCTCCCCGTTTGGAGCCGCCTTGCAGGTGCTGGCCAGCCCCCGCCACGGTTTACCCGTCCGCGGCCCCGATGGCCGCAACAAATCGAGGAGCCCGTCATGGGTCAGTCTGTCGTAGTGTTGGGTGCCCAGTGGGGCGATGAAGGCAAGGGCAAGATCGTCGATCTGCTCACTGAGGAAATCGGCGCCGTCGTGCGCTTCCAGGGCGGCCACAATGCCGGCCACACCCTGGTCATCAACGGTAAGAAGACCGTCCTGCACCTGATCCCGTCGGGCATCCTGCGTGACGATGCGCTGTGCCTGATCGGCAACGGCGTGGTGATCTCGCCGGCCGCGCTGCAGAAGGAAATCGCCGAGCTGGAAGCCTCCGGCGTGGAAGTGCGTTCGCGCCTGAAGATCTCCCCGGCCGCGCCGCTGATCATGCCGTACCACATCGCCCTGGACCAGGCGCGCGAGCGCGCTGCCGGTGGCAAGGCGATCGGCACCACCGGCCGTGGCATCGGCCCGGCCTACGAAGACAAGGTGGCGCGCCGCGGCATCCGCATCGCCGACCTGCATTACCCGAAGCAGCTGGAAGAGCTGCTGCGCACCGCGCTGGATTACCACAACTTCGTGCTGACCAAATATCTGAACACCGATGCGGTCGATTTCCAGAAGACCTTCGACGAAGCGCTGGCCTTCGGCGAATACGTGCAGCCGATGAAGTCCGACGTGGCCGGCATCCTGCACGACCTGCGCAAGCAGGGTAAGCGCGTGCTGTTCGAAGGCGCGCAGGGCGCGCTGCTGGACATCGACCACGGCACCTACCCGTACGTCACCAGCTCCAACACCACCGTCGGTGGCGCGCTGGCCGGTTCCGGCGTCGGCGCCGATTCGATCGACTACGTGCTGGGCATCGCCAAGGCCTACGCGACCCGCGTCGGCGGCGGCCCGTTCCCGACCGAGCTGGATGACGAAGTCGGCCAGGGCATCCGTGACCGCGGCGCCGAGTACGGTGCGTCGACCGGCCGTCCGCGTCGTTGCGGCTGGATGGACATCGTCGCGCTGAAGCGTGCCGTGGCCATCAACGGCATCAGCGGCCTGTGCATCACCAAGCTGGACGTGCTGGACGGCATGGAAAAGCTGAAGGTCTGCATCGCCTACGAATACAACGGCAAGCGCACCGAGTACGCGCCGCTGGACGCGCAGGGCTGGGAAGAGTGCACGCCGGTGTACCTGGAGTTCCCGGGCTGGAGCGAGAACACCCACGGCATCACCAATTGGGACGACCTGCCGCCGGCTGCGCGCGCCTACCTGCGTTCGCTGGAAGAGCTGGCCGGCTGCCCGATCAGCATCGTCTCCACCGGTCCGGACCGCGACCACACCATGGTCCTGCAGGATCCGTTTGCCTGAGATAACGCCGGGCGCTGCCCGGCGTAGGTGACAGGAAAAGCCCCGCGCAAGCGGGGCTTTTTCGTTACTGTGTCGCCAGGGCCAGCGGGGAAGCAAAGCGATGACCAGGACGTCAGCGTGAAGGGCGAAACGGTCGTGCGGATCACCCTGTGGGTGTTGTGGAGCCTGTGGGGCATCGCCTGCCTGGTACTGGTGCTGGGCGCGGCCGCCAATACCCTGGCTTCGCGCACGCAGACGGTGCCGTTGGTGCTGAGCCCTGGCGCAACCGCCCAGATCACCGTCTACCGCCTCATCGATGATCAACTGCGGCTGCGCCTGCGCTATGCCGCGGACGGTACGGAGGCTGACCCCGAGGTGCTGCTGCGCATCGAAACTCCGACCGATCATGGAGACTTCCGCGCAGGGGAGCGTTCGGGAGTGGCCGGGCAGGGTATCAATCGTGGGCTGGCTTCGGTTGAGTCCAGCGGCCTCATGGCGCCCTACTTCGGCTATGGCCGTGGCGACGCATTGCCACGCGGCCGCTCATGGGTGCGGGTAACCGTGCTGGAGGTGGACCCGGCGCTGGCCGATCGCGCGGCCACCGTCGAGCTGCAGCCGCCACTGGACCTGTTGAAGCTGACTCACCTGGATTATGTCTGGTTGTGGCCGTTCTTCTTCTGGAAAGTGGCGGCACTGCTCCTGTTGATTCCAGGGGCTGCCTTGGCGGTGTTCACGTTCACCTTGCGGCGCTGGCAGCACCGGGCTTCGAAGCAGGCGGATTCAGCAGTGGGTACGGATTGATCGATTCGCCCTTCCACCACTGTTTCTCCGGTCCCAGCACGTGCACCTCGAAATGCAGGTGCGGGGCCTCAGCGCTGGCGTTGCCGGTACTGCCCACGTAACCGATCACCTCCCCGCGCCTGATCACCTGCTTTTCGGTCAGGCCATCGGCATAGCGCTGCAGGTGCGCGTAGTAGTAGCACCAGCGTCCGCTGGGCTCGAACTGGTAGACCGTCAGGCCACCGCGCTCGCTGTCGAACAGTTTTTCCACCGTGCCATCGGCCACTGCCAGCACCGGCGTACCGGCATCGGCCATGATGTCGATGGCATCGTGCACGCGGCCTTCGCTGCGCGCATCGGTGAACGTGTCGCGCAGCTGGGAGGCCAGGACGCCCTGTACCGGCAGCAGCAGACCCGACGGCGCATCCGCAGTCCGCGCGGCTGACGGTGCGGCGGGGGCAGGGGCCGTGTCGAGCGGCGCTACCGATCCCTTGGCCGGCGCCACAGCGGCTGCCGGTTGTGCTTCCGGCAGCGAGGCGGCTACCGGCTCGCCTGCATCGCGGCGCAGCCACCAGCCGGCCCCCAGTCCCAGCAGAACACCCAGCACGATCAGCTGAGAAAGGCGCATCGGCTCACTCCTGCATCACCACGGGGACGGAGGTATCCACCGCATCGGCCACGCGCAGCGCATCCCAGTTGGTCATGCGCACGCAACCATGTGACTCGGTCTTGCCGACATGGCCGGGCTCGGGCGTGCCATGCAGGCCGTAGTGTGGCTTGGACAGGTCGATCCAGACCCGGCCGACCGGATTGTTCGGGCCCGGCGGCAGTGTCGCCTTCTTTTCGCCCTTGCGCGCATCCCAGAACAGCTTGGGGTTGTAGTGGAACGGCGGGTCGCGATACACGCCCAGGATCTTCCATTCGCCAATCGGCAGCGGATCATGCTGGCTGCCGGAGGAAACCGGCACCTGAGCGATCACCTTGCCCTGCGCATCCAGCAGCTGCAGGCTGGAATCGGACTTGTCGACGACCACCTTGGCCGCCTTCGGTAGCGGCGATGGTGCGACATTGGGCACCTGGATGCGGTTGCCCGCCTTGCTCAGATCCACGCCCGGATTGAGCAGCTTCAACAGCTCAGGGGATGCGTGGAAGCGTTCGCCCAGCGACTCTTCGACGTTGTTGAAGCCCAGCGATTTCAGTTTGGCCTGTGCGGCGGGGCCCTTCGGCATCGCCTGGAACGGCCCGGCGACATCCTCGCTGGTCAGCGTGTAGCTGGCCAGGGGGGTGACCCTATCAGCCTGCAGGGCCTGCCAGGTCGCGTCGTCCAGTTCACCGGTGACGGTCAGGCCGTGCGCCGCCTGGAAACCCGACACCGCGCGCCGCTGGTTGCTGCCCACTTCACCGTCGATCTGGCCGGGCGAGAAATTCGCGCGATCCAGCAGCACCTGGGCATGCAGGGCGGAACGTGCTGCGGTGTCCGGTCCGGCCTTCTCGGCAATGGGGGCGGGCAGTCCAGGCGGCGGTGCCTGCGCGAACGCCGGCGATGCCAGCAGCGAGAGAGCGAGCAGGGTGGATCGGTACACGGGTAATGGCATTGGGAACTCCAGCAGATGACGCCACCACCTTGCCTGCAGGCCGCGCCGAGCCGCCGTGAAAGAGATCTGACGTCTGCATGAGCAGTCGGGTCGTTGCGCCACCGTCCCCGCGCGGGTGCCGCCGGCCAAGGGCTCACCAAGGTGAATGGTGCCCCACGCCATTGGCGGTTGGCGATCAAGATTGCCTGGCGGGCCGCCGATAACGCCACATCCCCCCGTTTTGGATGTACCGATGAACTACTTGAGGAATGTCAGGGTTGCCTGGCGTCTTGGGCTGGGCTTTGGCCTGTTGCTGCTGTTGGTTGCGGCCGTGGTGGCCACCGGCGCCACCGCCAGTGTCGTGCAGAAGCGCGCGATGCAGCAGGTGGTCGATGTCAGCGTGGCCAAGGTGCGCCTGCTCTCGCAGATGCTCGATGCCAACAACCAGATGATGGTCGTTCGCCGCGAGATGCTGATCCGCCAGGGCGATGACCGTGGCCATGATGAGCAGCGCATCGCCGATCTGGTCAAGCGCTATGAGGCCAGTTGGACGGCCTACCAGGCGCTGCCCAGCGACGCCGAGGGCAAGGCCATTGCCGAAACCATCGCCGCCAAGCGTGCCATCGCGCGTCCGCTCAACAAGCAGACCAGCGAACTGATGGAGCAGGGCGACTACCCGGGCGCCGTGGCGCTGACCCTGGGCCCGGTGCAGGAAGCCGCCAACGGCTGGAACAAGGCGCTGTCCGATGGCGTGGACTTCGAGGAGAAGGAAAGCCGTGAGGCGGCCGCCGAGGCAATCCGCCTGGGCGAGCGCAGCCTGCTGCAGTTGCTGGTGCTGGGCGGCGTTGCACTGCTGGTCGGCATCGCCGCCTCGGTGATGATCGGGCGCAGCCTGACCGGCCCGCTGGCCCGCGCGGTGAACCTGGCCGAGCGCCTGTCCAAGGGCCAGCTGGACCAGGAGTTCCGCCTTGGCGGCCGCGATGAACTGACCCAGCTGGGTGAAGCCATGGCCAGCGTGCGGCAGAGCGTGCAGGCGGCGATCGGCGCACAGCTGCAGATGGCCGAACAGCACGAGGCGGGTGCGATCCGCTACCGCATGGACGCCAGCGCCTTCCCCGGCGATTTCGGCCGCATGGTGCAGGCCACCAACAGCCTGGTCGAATCGCACGTGCAGGTGGAACTGCTGATGGCTGAAGTGATGCAGCGTTACGCCATCGGTGACCTCAGCCGCGACCTGCCGGACTACCCGGGCGAGAAGGGCACGCTGACCCGCACTCTGGCGGCAGTGAAGCAGAGCCTGATGGCGATCAACGCGCAGATCGATGCACTGGCCCGGGCCGCGCGCGCCGGTGATTTCAGCATGCGTGGCGATGCCGCTGCGTTCCAGTTCCAGTTCAAGGCGATGGTCGAGCACCTCAACGGCATGATGGCCAGTTCGCAGGCCAGCATCGCTGATGTCTCCGATGTGCTGCGTGCGATCTCGCACGGCGACCTGACTGCACGCATGGACGGCGAGTACGACGGTGTATTCGCCCGCATGCGTGACGACGCCAACACCACCACCGCGCAGCTGACCGGCATCGTGCGTGGCATCCAGGTGGCCGCCGACAGCATCAACAACGCGGCGCAGGAACTGGCCGCCGGCAACAACGACCTGTCGCGCCGCACCGAGCAGCAGGCCGCCAACCTGGAAGAAGCCGCCGCATCGATGGAGGAACTGACCTCGACTGTGCGCCAGAATGCCGAGCTCGCTCGTCAGGCCGACAGTGAAGCGCACGCCGCCGGTGCCGCCGTACGCGAAACCGAGCAGGCGATGGCGCAGATGGCGTCGGTGATGGGTGAGATCGATCAGTCCTCGGCACGCATCTCGGAAATCTCCACCGTGATCGACGGCATCGCGTTCCAGACCAACATCCTGGCGCTGAACGCTGCGGTTGAAGCCGCGCGTGCAGGTGAGCAGGGCCGTGGTTTTGCCGTGGTCGCCAGCGAGGTACGCACGCTCGCACAGCGTGCCGGTGTCGCCGCCAAGGAGATCAAGGAACTGATCGAAGACGCCGCTGCCAAGGTGAAGAGCGGCCTGGCGGTGACCGTTGAATCGGAAGCCGCGATCGCCCGCGTGGCCCAGGCCAGCTCGCGCACCACGCAGCTGATGAGCGACATCGCAGCGGCCAGCAAGGAACAGGCCGCCGGTATCGAGCAGGTCAACCAGGTGGTGGTGCAGATGGACCAGGTGACCCAGCAGAACGCTGCGCTGGTGGAAGAAGCCACTGCCGCCAGCCGCGCGCTGGAAGAACAGGCGCATGCGCTGACCACGTCGGTGGCGGTGTTCAAGGTGGAGCAGGGCGCGCGCATGCCCATCGTGCCTGCGCAGGCGGCGTAAGCAACCTGCGACTGGATGTTGGATGACGCCCTGCATGCGATGCCCCGCATGCAGGGCACCGCATGCACGCAACCGGTCGGTGCCGCTGGCTAGCGGCCGCGCGCGGCGCGTTCGATCAGCCAGCCGGCTGCGTACAGCAACAGCAGTGTTGGCGGAACCAGTACTGCATACGCGGTCGACCAGGGTTTGCCGTACAGCAGGCTGCCTGCGCCGATGGCATCGAGTGCAGCAGACTGCAGGGTGATGGGGAGCGACATCAGGATATAGGCCCCCTTCGGGTCCGCATCCGACTGCGCGCCGTGAACCAGCCATGCGGTCAACAGCAGGTAGACCACGCAAAGCGCAAGACCGGTCCAGCTCAGTAATCGCCGCATCTTCATCCGCACGCCTCCGTTCAACGGACGTCGAAGTGAGCCTGCAGAGGCAGGCTCACATTCCGCAGCAGATCCCTGACCACCACCTGCGCAGTCCACGTGCCTTTCGGATCACTGGCCTCGGCCACGAACTTCAGGTGCAGGTTGGTCATGTACAACAGGGTTGGCGGGCCGGGCAGGGCAGCGGTGAAACAGGGAACATCGCGTTCGTCGATGCTGGTAGTGCCGTCCGGGCGCAGCATGCGCAGATCGCAGTGCACCTTGGGTACGCGGTTCTCATCCAGTTGCGGGTTGGACAGGAATGTCAGCAGGAACAATTCACCGCCCGGGTGGACTTCGTCGGCCTGGGTAAAACCGGGAGTGGTCTCTGGCGGGGTCTCCCACTTGGCCTGCCAGTCGGCATCGGAGGTGACCAGCAGCGATGCCGCAAAGCCACCGCTGGATTTCATGGCATCGGTCTCCGGCATCGCCTTGCCTGCCCCGTTTATCCAGCCATCGTTGGCGGAACTGTTCAGTGGCAGCATCATGGCCATCATGGCCAGCGCGTAGGTCCATCGCATCAGAGGCTCTCCTTGGCAGCCGCGTCCCGCGGCAGAGCGGGGAGTATCGCTCAACCTTGACCGGCAAAGCAGCAGGAGAGCCGGAGCGGAGGTTCCGCTGCCTGCTGATGTGGGCGATGCTTGCCAGCAAAGGAGGTGACATGGGAATCGGGAGCGAGGAAAAGCCGGGCTGTGATTCAGCATCACCCACGCCGCAGCACGTGCTGATGCTGCCCGGGCTGGATGGCTCCGGCAGGCTGTCGATCCCGTTTCTGTCAGCACTCCAGGCTCATGGGCTGACGACGCAGACGATTACGCTGCCTGCGCAGGGAGGGCAGGATCACGCCACGCTGGCCCAACGGCTGTGGTCGCAGCTGCCCGGCCATCCCTTCATCCTGCTTGCCGAGTCCTTCTCGGGCCCGTTGGCGGTTGAACTGGCCACGCGACAGCCCGCCGGGCTGCGCGGACTGGTGCTTGCCGCGACCTTTGCGTGTCGGCCGGTGCCATTGCCGGCAGCCAGCGCAGCCCTGCTGACGCCGGCTTGGCCTCTGCCTCCCGTGGCGTTGCTGGCGCGCCTTCTGCTGGGGCGGTGGCGCACCCGCGAGCACCTGTCGATGCTGCGCGATGCGCTGGCCCGGATTCCGGCGGCCACACTGCGGCAACGCGCCGCAGCGACCCTGCGCGTCGACGTACGCGCATTGCTGCCGGCAATCGACGTGCCGACGCTGTGCCTGCACGCGTGCCATGACCGCCTGCTGTGGCCGCCCAGCGTGGCAGAACTGCAGGCCCTTTTGCCGGATGCCCGGCATGTTTCGCTGGAAGGGCCGCATCTGCTGCTGCAGGCACGCGCTGACGCAGCCGCAGCCGAAGTTGCCGCGTGGATGAGGACGCTGTCGCCCTGATCGAAGGACTCAGCCGCGCGCGCGGGTACGCGCGGCCTTCTTCGCCGCCACCTTGCGCACGGTCTTCTTCGCCGCACGTGTCTTCGCCGCCTTCTTCGCTGCAGCACTGCGCGAGGCGGCTGTACCGGCCTTCTTGGCCGCTGTCTTCTTTGCGGTTTTCTTTGTGGCTGTCTTGCGAGCCGGTGCCTTCTTTGCCGCCGCCTTCCTGGCTGTCGTCTTCTTCGCAGGGGCCTTCTTCGCCGCCGTCGTCTTGGTCGTGGCCTTCTTTGTGCCCGACTTTCTGGCAGGCGCCTTCTTGGCAGCCTTCTTGCTGGTCGCCTTCTTCGTACCCTTGCGCGCGCTGCCGCTACGCTTGCCACCACCATCCTGCTTGTTCACGGTCGCCCAGGCAATGCGCTCGGCCGTGCCTTCGCTGGCACCGCGCTCGCGCTCGCTTTCCTCGATGTGCTCGGCCTGGCGCTTCTGTTTATCGGAGTATGCGGATTTGTCACCACGGGGCATGACAGTTCTCCTGTTGTTGTAGTCAGGCCAGCAGGCGCAGCTTGGGTTCGCGCGCCCACTGGCGGGTGGCGGCCGCCGCCAGGAATGCCTTGGCGTCTTCCGCTTCGACGATGCCGGCGTCGTTGCCGACCCTTGCCGCCTTCAGCAGCGTCTGGCCGCCCGCGTCGCTGGCGATGGCCTTCAGGTGCGCCCACGCCTGGCTGACGAATTCGATGGCTGCACTCTCTTTCGACAAGGCCTTCGCCGCTTCCGGGCTGAGCACCACGGCTACTGCATCGAACACGGCCGACGGGGTGCCCGCCAGTTGCCCATCCGCCGCCTGCAGCGCGCCATCGCTGAGCGTGGCGCCACCCACTCTGGGGGCGACCAGCTTCACATCCGCACCTGCTTTCCTGGCTGCCTTGCTCAGGCTGGCAATGATCCGGGCATCAGAACCCTCATCGAACAGGATGCCGATGCAGCGCCCTTGCAGGGTGGGTTTGTTGCGACCGATCACCCGCACTTCGGGGGCGGGGGGCATGTCCCGCACTGGGGTAGCGGTCGGCGCCGGGTCGGGCAGTGCAGGCAACGCCAGACCATCGGCCACGCGCTGCGCCAGTGAGTCATCGATGTTGCGCAGGTGACTGACGGTGCGTACCCGCACCTTCAGCGTTTCCACCTTGGACAACTCGAACACCAGCGCCGATGCCAAGTGCGCCTGCTCCGGCTTTTCGAGGCTGCGGAAGAACATGCGGGCCTGGCTGTAGTGGTCGGCGAAACTCTCCGCGCGGGTGCGACCCTTGCGGCCATCGTCGGCGCTGGCATGGCTGCGGAATCCGGCAGGCGTCTCGCGCGGGGTGTCCTCCTGCAGCGAACTGGGATCGTAGGCCACCCGACCCTTGGGAACCTGCATCTGCATGTGGCCGTCGCGCTGATGATTGGCAAACGGGCACTTGGGCGCATTCACCGGGATCTGGTGGAAGTTCGGGCCGCCCAGGCGCAGCAGCTGGGTGTCCAGGTAGGAGAACAGGCGCCCCTGCAGCAGCGGGTCGTTGCTGAAGTCGATGCCCGGTGGCACGTTGGCCGGGCAGAAAGCCACCTGCTCGGTCTGGGCGAAGAAGTTGTCCGGCCAGCGGTCCAGCACCATGCGCCCGATGACCTGCAACGGCACCAGCGATTCGGGAATGATCTTGGTCGGGTCCAGATGATCGAACGGGAATGCGTCGGCGTCTTCTTCGGTGAACAACTGCACCGCCAGTTCCCATTCCGGGAAGTCGCCGCGCTGGATGGCCTCGAACAGGTCGCGGCGATGGAAGTCATTGTCGGCCGATTGCAGTTTCAATGCTTCGTCCCAGACCGTGGACTGGATACCCAGCTTGGGCCGCCAGTGGAACTTAACGAACGTTGACTCGCCGGCCTCGTTCAGCAGGCGGAAGCTGTGCACACCGAAGCCTTCGATCATCCGCAGCGAACGCGGTATGGCGCGGTCGCTCATCGCCCACATGATCATGTGCATCGATTCGGGCATCAGCGAAATGAAGTCCCAGAACGTGTCATGGGCCGACGCGGCCTGCGGGAAGGCACGGTCCGGTTCCATCTTCACCGCGTGCACCAGGTCCGGGAATTTCATGGCGTCCTGGATGAAGAACACCGGGATGTTGTTGCCGACCAGGTCCCAGTTGCCCTCCCTGGTATAGAACTTCACCGCGAAGCCGCGCACGTCGCGCGGGGTGTCCACCGAACCTGCGCCACCGGCCACGGTCGAGAAGCGGGTGAACACGGGTGTCTTCACGCCAACCTCGGTCAGGATGCGCGCGCGGGTATGCGCCTTCAGTGATCGGGTCAACTCGAAGTAGCCATGCGCAGCGCTGCCGCGGGCGTGCACGATGCGCTCGGGAATGCGCTCATGGTCGAAGTGGGTGATCTTCTCGCGCAGGATGAAGTCCTCCAGCAGCGTAGGCCCCCGAGGTCCCTGCCGCAGGGAGTTCTGGTTGTCTGCCACCGGGATGCCCTGATCGGTGGTCATCGCCGGATGACTGCCCCCGGCCTGCTGGTGCAGTTCATCGCCGTTGCCGCGGTGGTGGTTCTCGGCGTGGGTGGTTGCGCGCTTGCCGGTCGGCTTGCTGGCGGCCATTGACGTTGGCTCCGGATGCTCAAAGAGAACCACGACACTGGAACCGGGCCCGTTAAACCGAGGTCCGGCAAAGGTGAACGTACAGGCAAAAGCAGGCTCGGGTATGCTTGCTCCATGCGAGTCGAGCCCGCCGACATCGAAGCCCTGTTCGACGCCATCCCGGATGTGCTGTTCTTCATCAAGGACCTTCAGGGGCGTTACACCCACGTCAACCAGACCATGCTGCGGCGGCTGGGCCTGCGCGCCCGCAAGGACGTGATCGGGCGTACCGCGGCGGAGATCTACCCGACCGGGCTGAGCGCGGACTACGTGGACCAGGACGCCCGCGTGCTGGCCGGTGAGGTGATCGAGAACCTGATGGAGCTGCACCTGTTCGCCAACCGCGAACCGGGCTGGTGCCTGACCTGCAAGCGCCCGCTGGTGGTCGATGGGGCCATCGAGGGCCTGATCGGCATTTCCCGCGACCTTGGCCAGAAGGACAGCCTGGGTACCCAGTACGAGCAGCTGCGGCTGGCGCTGGCCCACCTCAACGCGCACTACGCCGAGAACGTGCGCATGCAGACCCTGCTGGACATCACCGGCTTCTCGCTGTCCAAGCTGGAGCGCAGCTTCCGCAAGGTGTTCCAGATGACCCCGCAGCAGGTGCTGACCCGGCTGCGGATCCAGATGGCCATGCACCTGCTGCACGGTGACGAGAGCATCGCCAGCATCGGCCAGGCCTGCGGTTTCAGCGACCAGAGCGCCTTTACCCGCAAGTTCAAGGCTGAAACCGGTTTCTCGCCGCGTGCCTACCGCGCCCGTATTGGTGGCAGTGTCGGAGAGCCGGCACTGGCCTGAGCCGCCTGCTGCGCTGTGCCTATCCCCGCGGGCATGGGACAGGGTAAGGTGTCGCCCCTGTAGCCCGCCGCCAGCCCTGCCGATGCCCAACTCGATTCCGACCGCTTCGCCGTCCCGCCTCGGACATTCGCTCAAGCCCCGACAGCTGATCATGATGGGCCTGGGCAGCGCCATCGGCGCCGGCCTGTTCCTCGGCTCGGGCGTGGGTGTGCAGGCGGCCGGTCCGGCGGTCCTGGTGTCGTATCTGGTCGCCGGCGCGCTGGTGATCATCGTGATGAACGCTCTGGGCGAAATGGCGGCGGCCAAACCGACCAGTGGCGCGTTCTCGGTCTATGCCGCCGATGCCATGGGCGCCACCGCCGGTGCCACCGTCGGCTGGTTGTGGTGGGTGCAGCTGGTGATCGTGATCGCCGCCGAGGCGGTGGGAGCGGCCGGGCTGCTGGCCACGGTCTGGCCAGCAGTACCTGTACCGATGGCGGCGCTGGCCTTCATGCTGTTCTTCACCGCGATCAACCTGCTCGGGGTGAAGAACTTCGGCGAGTTCGAATTCTGGTTCGCCATCCTCAAGGTGGCGGCGATCCTGGCCTTCATCGCCATCGGCGTGGCGCTGCTGATGGGCTGGCTGCCGCAGGTGACCTCGCCGGGCCTGAGCAACTTCACCGAGCATGGTGGCTTCGCGCCGAAGGGCCTGGCGGGTATTGGCGCTGCACTGCTGGTTGTCGTTTTTGCCTTCGGTGGCACCGAGATCGTGGCCGTTGCGGCGGCGGAGACCGAAGATCCGGAGCGCAGCATCGCCCGTGCCATCCGCACCGTGGCGTGGCGCATCCTGGTGTTCTACATCGGCTCGCTGAGCGTGATCATCGCCGTCGTGCCGTGGACCAGCGAAGCGTTGAAGTCGCCGTTCGCCGCCGTGCTGGACATTGCCCGTATTCCGGGCGCCGGCACCGCCATCACCCTGATCGCGGTGATCGCGCTGCTGTCGGCACTCAATGCCAACCTCTACGGCGCCTCGCGCATGATGTATTCACTGGCGCAGCGCCGCGAAGCCCCGGCCGTGCTGGGCTGGACCGATCCGCGCCAGGTGCCGGTGATTGCCGTGCTGGCCAGCGTGCTGTTCGGTTTCGCCGCCACGGTGATGGAACTGCTGTTCCCGGACCGGGTGCTGCCGGTGCTGCTGAACATCGTCGGTTCCACCTGCCTGCTGGTGTGGACGCTGTCGCTGGTCTCGCAACTGGTGTTGCGCCGCCGCGCAGATCGCCTGGGTACCCGGCTGCCGTTCCGCATGGCGGGCTTCCCGTGGCTGACCTGCTGCGCGCTGGCGATCCTGGCGCTGATCTTCGGCCTGCTGCTGAGCGAGTCGCACACCCGCCTGCAGTTCCTGTCGATGGTGGCGCTGACCGCCACGATCGCCGCCGGCAGCGCCATCGCACGGCGCATGCGCGAGGCGTGACTGGAGCTGCCGGCCAGCGGCCGGCACTACCACGGGGGCTGCACATCTGCCGTGCCATCCTGATCGTGTGGGCCGTCATCGGCCCGTCGACCGGGAGTACCGCATGCTGCGCAGTCGCCCCTTCCTGATGTTTACCGGCCAGGCCGAGGCCGCGCTGGCCCTGTACGCCGAGGCCTTCGCCGATTTCCGCCTGCTGGCAATGCAGCGCCATCCGGACGGCGCCGGTGCCGGCGTGCCCGGGCAGGTCCGACAGGCCATCTTCCTGCTCGGTGGCACCCACTACCTGTGCTTTGACAGCCTGGACGTGCACGATTTCACCTTCAGCCCGTCGATCTCGCTGTTCGTCGAGTGCTCCGGCGCCGAGCAGTTCGAGCGCGCCGCGCGCGTGCTGGGCGAGGGCGGCCACTGGCTGATGCCGGTGGGCGACTATGACTTCAGCAACCGCTACGGCTGGGTGCAGGATCGCTTCGGCGTGTCGTGGCAGTTGAGCCTGGGGCAGATGCCGGACCCGTGATCGGGATTACCGTGGGTGTGGACCCTGGTCCACCCGCCCTCATGAAAACGGCCCGCTTGCGCGGGCCGTTCTCTTTACCGATGCCGCGAGGAATCAAGCCTCGACTTCATCATCCTTGTAGGCATCGACCGGGATGCAGGCGCACATCACGTTCTTGTCGCCGTACACGTTGTCGACGCGCGCCACCGGCGGCCAGTACTTGCTCTGCTTCAGGCTGGCCAGCGGGAAGGCAGCCAGTTCGCGCGGGTAGGCGTGGGTCCACTCGCTGGCGGTCACCGCGGTGGCGGTGTGCGGCGCGTTCTTCAGCGGGTTGTCCTCGCGGTCCAGCCGGCCGTCTTCGATCGCGGTGATCTCCTCGCGGATCTGGATCATCGCGTCGATGAAGCGGTCCAGCTCGTGTAGCGATTCGCTCTCGGTCGGTTCGACCATCAGCGTGCCGGCCACCGGGAAGCTCAGGGTCGGGGCGTGGAAGCCGAAGTCGATCAGGCGCTTGGCGACGTCCTCGGCGCCGATGCCGCTGGTCTTCTCCAGCGGGCGTACGTCGAGGATGCACTCGTGTGCCACCAGGCCGTTGCGGCCGGTGTACAGGGTCTTGAAGTGCGGGGCCAGGCGCTTGGCGATGTAGTTGGCGTTGAGCTGCGCGACCTGGGTGGCCTTGCGCAGGCCTTCGCGGCCCATCATCGCGATGTACATCCAGCTGATCGGCAGGATCGAGGCGCTGCCGAAGCTGGCGGCGCTGACCATGCCGACCGGGCCGTTGTCACCCAGCTTGCCCGGCAGGAACGGGGCCAGGTGTTCCTTGACCGCGCACGGGCCGACGCCCGGGCCGCCGCCGCCGTGCGGGATGCAGAAGGTCTTGTGCAGGTTCAGGTGCGAAACGTCCGAACCCCATTTGCCGGGCTTGGCCACGCCGACCAGGGCGTTCATGTTGGCGCCGTCGGTGTACACCTGGCCGCCGTGCTGGTGGATGATCTCGCAGATCTCGACCACCTCTTCCTCGAACACGCCGTGCGTGGACGGGTAGGTCATCATGATCGCGGCCAGGCGGTCGCTGTACTTCTCGGCGTTGAGGCGGATGTCTTCCACATCGACGTTGCCGTTGGCATCGGTCTTGGTGACCACCACCTTCATGCCGCACATCTGCGCCGAGGCCGGGTTGGTGCCGTGCGCCGAATCCGGGATCAGGCAGATGTCGCGGTGGCCTTCGCCGCGCGAGCGGTGGTAGGCGCGGATCGCCAGCAGGCCGGCGTACTCGCCCTGTGCGCCGGAGTTCGGCTGCAGGCTGACCGCGTCGTAGCCGGTGCATTCGACCAGCATCGCTTCCAGCGTGTCGATCAGTTCCTTGTAGCCCAGCGCCTGGTCGGCCGGCACCAGCGGGTGGATCTGCGAGAACTCCGGCCAGGTCACCGGGATCATCTCGGCGGTGGCGTTGAGCTTCATGGTGCACGAACCCAGCGGGATCATCGTGCGGTCCATCGCCAGGTCCTTGTCGGCCAGCGAACGCAGGTAACGCAGCAGTTCGTGCTCGCTGTGGTGGGTGTTGAACACCGGGTGGGTCAGGAACGCGGACTGGCGCAGCAGGCCGGCCGGCAGCGCGTCGGCGGTGCTGGCATCCAGCGCGTCGACGTCCAGCGAGGCACCGAACACCGCAGCCACGGCGACGATGTCGGCGCGGGTGGTGGTCTCGTCCAGGCTGATGCCGACCGAGTCGCTGTCGATCGCGCGCAGGTTGTAACCGGCGGCGCGTGCCTTGGCATGGATTTCATCGGCATGCACGCCGGTGACGTGCAGGGTGTCGAAGAAGTCGCCACCGACCTGCACGCCGGCATTGCGCAGCGCTGCGGCCAGGATCGAGGCCAGGCGGTGCGTGCGGCGGGCAATGCGGGTCAGGCCTTCCGGGCCGTGGTAAACGGCGTACATCGAGGCCATCACCGCCAGCAGCACCTGCGCGGTACAGATGTTGGAGGTGGCCTTCTCGCGGCGGATGTGCTGTTCGCGGGTCTGCAGGGTCAGGCGGTAGGCCGGGTTGCCCTGGGCATCGATCGAAACGCCGATCAGGCGGCCCGGCATCGAGCGCTTGTAGGCGTCACGGCAGGCCATGAAGGCGGCGTGCGGGCCACCGAAGCCGAACGGCACGCCGAAACGCTGGCTGTTGCCGACCACGATGTCCGCGCCCCATTCGCCCGGGGCAGCCAGCAGGGTCAGGGCCAGCAGGTCGGTGGCCACGGCCACCAGGCCGCCGCGTGCGTGCACGGCATCGACCAGCGCCTTGTAGTCGCCGACCTGGCCGAAGGTGTCCGGATACTGCAGCAGCAGGCCGAACGCTTCCGCTTCCAGTGCTTCGGCCGGGGTGCCGACGCGCAGCACGATGCCCATGGGCTCGGCGCGGGTACGCAGCAGTTCCAGGGTCTGCGGGTGCACGGCGTCGTGCACGAAGAAGGTGTCCGACTTCGACTTGGCCGAACGCTTGGCCAGGGTCATCGCTTCGGCGGCGGCGGTGGCTTCGTCCAGCAGCGAGGCGTTGGCGATTTCCATGCCGGTCAGGTCGGCGCACAGGGTCTGGAAGTTGATCAGCGCTTCCATGCGGCCCTGCGAGATTTCCGCCTGGTACGGGGTGTAGGCGGTGTACCACGCCGGGTTTTCCAGGATGTTGCGCAGGATCACGTTCGGCGTGTGGGTACCGTAGTAACCCTGGCCGATGAAGCTGCGCAGCACGGTGTTCTTGTCGGCGATCGCACGGATCTTCGCCAGTGCCTGCACTTCGGTCATCGACTCCGGCAGTGCCAGCGGTGCCGGCGACTTGATCTTGGCCGGCACGATGGCGTCGGTCATCGCATCCAGCGACGCGTGGCCGACGACGTCGAGCATCTGCGCGATCTCGGCGTCGTTGGGGCCGATGTGGCGCTCGACGAACGCGTTGTGGTGCTCGAGCTCACGCAGGGAAGGGGTGTTCTGGGACATGGCGAAGGATCCGTCAGGAAAGGGCACACGCACGGGCACAAGCCGCCGGTCGGCGGTCTGCGGGGCGCCCCTCTGTCCTTTTGCCTGAGAGTTTAAAAGCGCGGCGGACCGCAGCTTCGTGCCCCTTCGGCGCCGGATCGAACCGGTCTCTCCAGAGTTGTGTTACGGGTGGTATCGGGCCTGAGCGATTACGGGCGTTGCGCCTTCGGCAGCGGTGTTCCGCTTCTCCCACCGTGTTGCCCGCCGATTATAGCCCGTTGCGGGCGCGGCGGCCGCCTTCGGACCTGGCGGCCGCGCCTGAATGGCCGATGGCCCGTCCGTGCGTTTTGTGCACTGCTGCATGGCATCAGGCGCATTCCCCACCTATGATGGGCGGATACCCGAATTCATCTGGCGCCGTCCCTGCTGCAGGGGACCGGCGCCCGCCGTGCGTGCCGCGCATGGCCCTGCCGGACGCCTTTCCCATGACCGCCGCTGTTGCTCCCTCCACCCGCCGCATGGCCCTGCTGCTCGCCGGCCTGGCCATGTTCGGTCCGTTCTCGATCGACACCATCTTCCCCGCGTTCCCGCAGCTGGCCCAGCGCCTGGCGGTGGACGAGGTGGCGGTGCAGCAGACCATCAGCGTGTACCTGCTGTTCTACGGCCTGATGAGCCTTGCGCACGGCCCGCTGTCCGATGCCTGGGGCCGCAAGCGGGTGATCCTCGGTGGCCTGGTGGTGTTCGTCGGCGCTTCGGTCGGCTGCGCGCTGTCCACCGACCTGACCACGCTGCTGGCGTTCCGCGCGCTGCAGGGCCTGTCAGCGGGCGTCGGCATGATCGTCGGCCGCGCGGTGATCCGCGACCTGTACCACGGCCACGACGCGCAGCGCCTGATGAGCCAGGTGTCGATGCTGTTCGGCATCGCTCCGGCCATCGCACCGATCATCGGCGGCTGGATCCTGCTCAGCGGCGCCGGCTGGCCACTGATTTTCTGGTTCCTGGTGGTGTTTGCGCTGCTCCTGCTGGCGGCCACTGCACGCTACCTGCCGGAAACCCATCCGGTGGAGGCACGGGTGCCGTTGTCGCCGCGCGTGCTGCTGCGTGATTACGTGCGCATCGGTTTCAACCCGCGGTTCCTGCGCCTGGCGCTGGCCGGCAGCATCGGTTTCGGCGGCATTTTCCTGTACATCTCCTCGGCGCCGGTGTTCGTGATGCAGCACCTGCATCTGGGCGAGGGTGGTTTTGCCTGGCTGTTCATCCCCACCATCGGCGGCATGACCACCGGCTCGTTCCTGTCCGGGCGCATGGCCGGGCACACCACGCCCACCCGCCAGGTGTCCATTGGTTTCGGCCTGTGTGCGCTGTCGGTGCTGCTGAATGTCGGCTACGTGGCGCTGTCGCCGCAGTTCGTGCTGCCGTGGGCGGTGCTGCCGATCTTCCTGGGCGGCATGGGCATGGCATTGATCTTCCCGATCCTGGCGCTGGCGGTGCTGGACATGTACCCGCACCAGCGCGGCCTGGCCTCGTCGCTGCAGGCCTTCGTGCAACTGATGATCAGCACGGTGGTGGCCGGCGTGGTGTCGCCGCTGCTCAGCGCCAGCCCGCTGCACCTGGCGCTGGGGCAGGCCGCGTTCTTCGCCGCCGGCTTCGTGTTCTGGTACTGGGAACACCAGCGTGAACGCGCGGCACAGGCGGCCTGCACGGGCCATTGAGCAGCGCGCAGGGGTAGGGCCGGCCGCTTTGCCCGCAACGCTTGCGAAGAGGAACGACCGGACTAGGCTGGGCACTCCAGCCAGCCGGTGCGTGGATGCACGACAGCCAGCCAATCCGATGTCGTTGCATGAGGTTCCCCATGGCTGCGCAGCAGACCTACCGCCTGTTCGAGGTGGCGCTGAAGGAGCGCCGCGTTCTTTCCCCTTCCCTGGACCGCATGGTGTTCACCGGTGCCGACGTGGCGCGGATGAAGACCGAAGGCCCTGACCAGCGCATCAAGGTGTTCTTCCCCTTGCCCGGCCAGGAGGTGCCGCAGGTCCCCAGCGGTGAAGACTGGTACCCACGCTACCGGGCCCTGCCGGATGACAAGCGCCCGCCGATGCGTACCTACACCATCCGCCAGTTGCGCGCCGAGCAGGGCGAGGTCGACGTCGATTTCGTCATCCATGGCGAAACCGGCCCCGCCTCGCGCTGGGCCATGCACGCCCGCCCTGGCGACCGCGTGGTGCTGCTGGCCCCGGACGCCGACTGTGCCGGGAGCAGCGAGGGCTGGGAGTGGAAGCCACCGGCCGGTGTCGGCCAGGTGCTGCTGGTGGCCGATGAAACCGCGTTGCCTGCGGTGGCCGGCATCCTCGAGGAACTGGCGGCCATGGTCGACCCACCGCGCACGCTGGCGCTGCTGGAGGTGGCGCAGGCCGGTGATGCGGTGCACCTGAAGGCGCCCTCCAGCGCCGAGCTGGTCTGGCTGCCGCGCGGGCAGGCCGCCTACGGACAGCGGTTGCTGCAGGCGGTCCAGGCGCGGTTGGCAGGGACCTCGGGCGTGGCTGCCGGCGATGCGCTGGAGGAGATCGACGTCGATACGCAGATCCTCTGGGAGCAGGCCGATACCCGGGTGGCCGGGCCGCTGTACGCCTGGGTGGCGGGCGAGGCGGGGGCCGTGATGGCGATCCGTCGCCATCTGGTGCGCGATTGCGGGCTGGACCGCCGCGCGATCACCTTCATGGGCTACTGGCGGCACGGCAAAGTGCTGGACTGAGGGGTGTGAAGCGGTGCTGCGGGCGGGGTGCGCTATCCTTGCGCCCCCCTTTTCGCAGCGGTACCGCACCATGTCCACCAGCTCCAAGACCCGCCGCGACCAGCGCCGTCGCCAGGAAAAGCAGGCCGCCAACAAGGCCGCCGCGCAGGCCTCGCCGGTGGAGCCGCATGCGGAACTGCGCGATGCACAGCGCACCCTGCTGGCCGGTGTCGTGCGCCGCGACGGCGAATGGGTGCTGGGCATGGATGGCCGCATCGCGGGCCACAGCGAGAGCGCTGCGCAGGTGCTGGCGCTGATCATGCAGGCCGGTGAACTGCACGAGCGCAACGGCACGCCGGTGCGCCTGATGTACTCCGATGCGCTGCGCGATGCCGCACAGGCCGAAGCCAGGGAGAAGGGCCAGACCTTCGAGGAATTCAAGGCCGAGCTGGCCGCAGCGATGGCCGCGAAGAAGAACAGCTGACCGCTGTTGCGGTAGAGCCGGCCGCTGGCCGGCTGCCAGACGGATTTCCACCGTGCAGTTGCCGGCCAGCGGCCGGCACTACCAAAAAGGGACGGATCCTTTCGGATCCGCCCCTTTTTTCATTTCGCCGCCGGGGCCGCGTTGGCCTGCCAGCCGCAGATCTGGCCTTTGACTGCTGTTTCGGTAGAGCCGGCCGCTGGCCGGCTGCCCGTTGGGTCTTCATCGCGTAGTTGCCGGCCAGCGGCCGGCACTACCGGAAAGGGGCGGATCCTTTCGGACCCGCCCCTTTTTTCATTTCGCCGCCGGGGCCGCGTTGGCCTGCCAGCCGCACATCTGGCCTTTGACTGCTGTTGCGGTAGAGCCGGCCGCTGGCCGACTGCCCGTTGGGTCTTCATCGCGTAGTTGCCGGCCAGCGGCCGGCACTACCAGAAAGGGACGGATTCTCGCGGACCCGCCCCTTTTTTCATTTTGCCGCCGGGGCCGCGTTGGCCTGCCAGCCGCACATCTGGCCTTTGACTGCTGTTTCGGTAGAGCCGGCCGCTGGCCGGCTGCCCGTTGGGTCTTCATCGCGTAGTTGCCGGCCAGCGGCCGGCACTACCGGAAAGGGGCGGATCCTCGCGGACCCGCCCCTTTTTCATTTTGCCGCCGGGGCCGCGTTGGCCTGCCAGCCGCACATCTGGCCTTCGTTCTGCTGCTTCAGCCACTCGTTGACCGGGGTGAAGTACTCGATCATCGGGCCGGCATCGAGCTTGTCGGTACCGGTCAGCTCCTTCAGCGTGGCCTGCCACGGCTGGCTGGCACCCTTGCTCAGCATCGCCCAGTACTTCTGGCCGGCTTCCTTGTTGCCGTAGAAGGTGCACTCATGCAGCGGGCCCTTGTAGCCGGACGCGTCGCACAGGCCCTTGTAGAACTGGAACTGCAGGATGCGCGCCAGGAAGTAGCGGGTGTACGGAGTGTTGCCCGGCACGTGGTACTTCGCGCCCGGATCGAAGAACTCTTCGCCACGGGTGCTGGCCGGCGCCACGCCCTGGTACTTGGCCTTCAGGTCCCACCACGCCTTGTTGTAGTTGTCGGCAGTAATCGAGCCATCGAACACGCCCCAGCGCCAGCGGTCGATCATCAGCCCGAACGGCAGGAACGACACGCCTGACAGCGCCATGCGCATCTGGTTGTTGATGACCGCCTCGCGGCTTTCGGTCGGCGCATCGACCAGGCCGATCGAGCTGAGGTACTTGGGCGTCATCGCCAGCACGATGGTGTCGCCGATCGCTTCATGGAAGCCATCGTTGGCACCGCCCTGGAACAGCGGTGGCAGCGGGTTGTAGGCCAGGTCGTAATAGATGTGGCCCAGCTCGTGGTAGATGGTGGTGAAGTTCTCTTCGTTCGGCTTGATGCACATCTTGGTGCGCACGTCGCCTTCCATGTTCATGTCCCAGGCGCTGGCGTGGCAGACCACGTCGCGGTCGTCAGGCTTGATGAACTGGGTTTTTTCCCAGTAGGACTGCGGCAGCGACGGCATGCCCAGCGACACGTAGAAGTCCTGCGCGCGCTCGGTCATCTGCTTGGCGGTACGCAGTTCGGCCTCGCGCTGCGCCTTGTACTGCGCGGCCACGTTCGCATCCTTGCCGGCCTTGGCCAGCGCCGCGCTCAGGTTGGTCTGGTACTGCTTTTCCAGCGCCGCGGTGATGTCCAGGCTGCCGGCGCCCGGGTACGGTTCCAGCTGGTCCCACAGGTTCGACCAGTCCTGCTGCCACATGTTGCCCAGCAGGTGCGCGGCGATCAGGCCATTCCCCACTTCGGCCTTGTCCTTGCCATAGGTCTTGTCCAGCTTGCCGCGCGCGTAGCAGTGCAGCTGCTCGTACATCGGCTTGACCTGTTCCCACAGGCGGTCGGTTTCCGGGCCGATCTGCTCCGGCGGCATGTCGTAGCCGCTGCGCCACATCTGGCCGGCATCGGTGAAACCCATGCCCTTGGCGCCTTCGTTCACCAGGCCGACGAACTTCTGGTAGTCGCCGCGCATGCTCTTGGTGGTGCTGTGCCAGCCCTGCCAGGCGTCAAGCTGATTGTCGTAGTCGCGGCTGCGCGCCAGTACCTGTTCCAGCTCGCCCAGCTGGCGGCAGGAGTTCGGATCGTTGGCGTCGGTGCAGTACTTGCCGGCGCCGTAGCTGCCTTCCATGCGGGTGGCGATCTGGGTCAGCTCGGCCAGCTTGGCCGGATCGCGCGGCGCCGGCATCGAGGACATCAGTTTCAGCAGGTGGATCGCACGCTTGCTGTCCTCGCTCATCGGCTTGCCATCGAATTTGGCGGCCTGTTCGATCCAGCTGTTGAGCTGGGTCAGCGAGCGCTCGTTGGCCTTGGCCGCGATGCGTTCGGAATCACTGTTGATGTAGGTGGAAGACAGCCACTGCGCCGAGGTCATCTCCGGGTAGGCGGCCTTGAATTCGGCATTGATGCGGGCCACGAACTGGTCGGCGGTTTCGCCGGCCGGGGCGCTGCTGCTGGCGGTATCGGTGCCTGGGGCAGCTTCCTTCTTGCAGGCGGCCAGGGCCAGCGTGGCGGCGGCGATTGCCGAGGCCAGCAGGAGATGACGGTGTTTCACGGGCGGTCCTTGGGTGGTGAACGACGGCCGAAGGCTAGTGGGCCGTCGCTGCCACCGCAAGTGGCGGAAGTCGGTAGGGTTCGGCAGGGCTGCGCCCTGCACCCGCAGAAGCAACGGCAACGGCCAAAGCAACAGCAGAAGCGGGCTATCCGTGGGATGGCGGGGCGGTGTGGGCTTGCAGGACACGCCGTAAACCCATCCATGGGGGCTCGATGGCGCCATCCATGGCGCCAACGGTCCTGCAAGCCCACACCGCCCCACCTCTGACAGATCGCGGCGGCCGTTGGTGGGTGTCGACCTTGGTCGACACATCTGTCAGATATCGACAATCAAAATGGGGTCGGATCCGTTTTCCGTAGGAAAACGGATCCGACCCCATCGGCATGTCCAACAGAGCGCGGAAAACTGTCGAAGGCGGGGTGGGTCCGGTGGCGGGGGCGTGAGCCGCATGGATGCGGCGACCGAGCTTACATGGACGTACTTGCAGCGTCCCCCGCCACCGGACCCACCCCGCCAATCCACGGAATGCCAGCATTTGCTGTTGCTGTTGCTGTCGAGGCTGCCGACCAGCGGCCGGCACTACCGCGGGTGCAGGGCTGAAAGCCCTGCCGAACAACCCTCAACCTTCGCAGTTGGCGAACAGGTCGCGATCGCGCTCGTACAGCGAGGTCTTGACCTGCATCAGGCCCAGCACCGACGGGAACAGGTTGTCGTGGTCGGTATACGCCGCCGAACGCTTGCGCACGCACTGCAGGTCCAACCCACGGCTGCTGGCGAAGCCCGGCGAGAACCACATCGTCATCGGTACGCGGGTCTGCTCGGCCGGAGCGATCGCATACGGCACGCCATGCAGGAACAGGCCCTTCTCGCCCAGCGATTCACCATGGTCGGACAGGTAGATCATCGCCGTGTCGTAATCCTGCATGCCCTGCAGGGTGCCGATGGTCTTGCTCAGGAAATGATCGGTGTACAACACCGCGTTGTCATAGCTGTTGGTGATCTCTTCGCGAGAGCAACGGCCGATGTCACGGGTGTCGCATGTTGGCTTGAAGCGCGCGAAGGCTGCCGGGTAACGCTCGAAGTAGGCCGGGCCGTGGTTGCCCAGCTGGTGCAGCACCACCACGCGGTCGCCTGGCTTGGCACGCACCTGGGTGGCCAGGTCCTGCAGCAGGATCTCGTCCATGCAGCGGCCATCGGCGCACAGCCCCGGGGTGGTCGCATCGGACAGCGACTGGAACTCCAGCCCTTCGCAGACGCCCTTGCAGCCGGACTGGTTGTCACGCCACAACGGTGCGATGCCGGCGCGGTTCAGTACGTGCAGCAGCGACTGGTGTGCACGGATCTTCTTTTCATCGTAGTCGTGGCGTCCCCACGGCGAGAACAGGCACGGCAGCGATACTTCGGTGCTGGTGCCGCAGGAGTGCATGTCGGGGAAGTTGATCACCGGTGCCTGGGCCAACTCCGGGGTGGTGCTGCGGCCACCGTTGAGCCCCCAGTTCTGCGCGCGCACGGTTTCGCCCATGACGATCACCAGCAGGCGCGGCTTGCTGACCGGGGCGCGTGGCGTGGCCTTGGCGTCGGTGCCGATCGGCAGCTTCGGCGCGCGCTGCACCGGGTTGTCGCCACGCAGCGCGCGCGGCATACCGAGCAGCACGTTGGCCGGGGTGGCGAGATAGCGTACTTCGCGCTGGTTGCGCATCAGCGCCGAGACATCCTGGAACGAGATCAGCGCACCGCCAACTGCGGTGGTCGCCGCCACGACCAGGAAGCCGAGTCGCCACAGCAGGCTGCGGCCCCAACTGCGTCGGCGCAGCTGCACGCGCCACAGCACCACCATCGGCAGCACGGCCAGCAGCAGCACCGGCCACAGCAGCGATACGGTCATCAGCTCGCGGCTCTCCTTCGGGTCGGTCGCCAGCACGTTGCGCAGCATGTCCGCATCCAGATAGATGTGGTAGCGGCTCATGTAGTGCGCAGCGAACGCCGTCACCAGCAGCAACAGGCTGATTACCACTTTGGCATTCCAGCGCCAGACCAGGATGCCCAGCAGCACGCCGTGCGCACCCAGCAGCAACAGCAGCAGCGAAAGCGCGTAACGCAGGCTGCCCGGATGGCTGGCCATCGCGCTGTGCCAGAACAGGCCGTTGCCGGCCACCGCGAAGAACAGGCTGGTCAGCGCGATCAGTGCTTCCGTGGAGAGCTGCGGCCGCCAGTTGCGAAGACCCGCAAGGGCGGGGAGGCGGGCGGAGCGTTGGACCGATGCACTCATGCGTTTGCCTCCTGGCGGTGGGGACGGTCCAGCTGACGGTGGATCAGAACATACAGGCCCAACGAAAGCAGCCAACATATCAACGCGGTGGCGATGTCATGCGAAAGGAAATGGGCGCCCCGCAACTGCTGGCTGATCCCGAACACCAGGCCGGTGCCGAGGCCGATCCAGAGCCCGGTCCAGCGCCAG
This sequence comes from Stenotrophomonas sp. a6, assembly GCF_030913325.1. Taxonomy (NCBI): domain Bacteria; kingdom Pseudomonadati; phylum Pseudomonadota; class Gammaproteobacteria; order Lysobacterales; family Lysobacteraceae; genus Stenotrophomonas; species Stenotrophomonas sp. a6. Next base: position 3,273,898 of record NZ_CP133161.1, on the reverse strand, counting down.
GACGGCCGCCACAGCAACGCGAAGAAATACAGGCAGAGCCACGCATAGCCTGCGCTGGCGTGGCCTGCCGGGAAGCAGGCCTGTGCCGGCATGCCTTCCGGGCGCAGGGTGAACAGACCGATGAAAGGCTGGTGGCCACCGTAGCGCAGCAGGTCCCAGGGGCATTCCATCGGCACCAGCGACTTCAGCAGGGAGATCACGCCGGTGCCCAGTGCCATGGCAATCACGACATAAAGCAGCGCCCATTGCAGGGTGCGATCGCGACCCCTACGCCAGTGGTGGAAGCACAGCAGGGTCACGACCAGCGCTGCCGCCGTGCTCAACCATTTGCCGGCCTTGTGCACGACGCTGCGGGTGATCCAGGCGTCCTGCAGCGCCCAGTGGCTGCCTTCAAGACGGAACAGGTGATCGGCCACCCATTGATCACCGCCGAAGTCCATCAGCAGCGTAAACAATGGCAGACCGATTGCGACAGGCAGCCAGAGGTGAGTTACGGCAAATCGAGACGCCAGTGGTGATGTCGCAAGCGGCGCTACCGAATCAAGGGGACGGACGGGCATGCTGGGAAGGGGCGGTTCGGGAATCCGCAGTCATGCTCGTCACCTGGATGTCGGAGAAGGGTCGGATGCTCGTTCGTGCCGGGTTAATGTTCGTCCGGCACGTGTCAACGTTCAGTCTTCTTCGGCGGTCGATCCTGTCCGCTCGGCGTGGCACTCCGGGTTCCATGCGGTACCGGGAAGCAGTTGCCAACGATTCCTGTTGGCAACACCGATGTCGATCACTTTGGCCGGATCCACGCAGGGGCTCATCGCATCGTCCAGCACCAGCAGCCAGCGCTTGTCCGGCGCCTCAGCGAGCCAAGGGCCGGCGTCATGCCATTGCTCTGCCCAGGGCCGCTTGAAGCCGAATTCGCGTACCGGGCGGTCGGCCTGCAGCAGGTTCTGCTCGCGCCAGGCCACCAGCGCCAGTTCGGCATCCGGTCCGATCCGCGCGCCGACCCGGCGCATCAGCGCTGACGCCGATGCATAGGGATCCAGCGCCGGGATCAGTACCAGGCCGTAGAGCATCCACAGCATGCCGTGGGTCAGCAGCACCAGCGTCGCCGCGCGGCGCACCCGCAACCACACGATCAGCGTGGCCAGCGCGATGGCGAAGGTCAGCAGGCCATCGCCCAGCACCGGCAGCAGGGTATCGGGCATGGCGCGGCGTTCCAGCTGGGCCACCGCCCAAGCGTGTTCGGTCAGCAGCATCATGCCCAGCGTGCCAGTGGCCAGCATCAGCACCACGCTGTAGCCGAACAGGTAGCGGCGAACGCACAGGCGGCGCAGCAGGCCGGGCAGCAGCGGGGCTACGGCCAGCGCCATCGCCGGCAACATCGGCAGCAGGTATACCTCGCGCTTGCCCGGGCTGGCGCTGAAGAACACCAGTACCAGCACGGCCCAGCCCAGCAGCAGCCACTGGCGGCGGTCGCCACGGCGGATGCGGCGCCACCAGGGCTTGAACAGCATCGGCAGCAGCAGGCTGCCCGGCAGCCACAGGGTAAGGATCACCTGCAGGTAATACCAGGCGGGCTGCCGGTGGTGCCACGCATTGGCATAACGGGTGCCGGTCTGCTTGAACAGCAGCTCGTGCGCATAAGCCTGCAGTTCGGCACTGGGCGTGTGCAGCAGGGCCCAGCCCAGCGGCGCCAGCCACACCCCGACACCCAGCAGGAAGGCCGGGATCAGCCAGAGCAGGGTTGCCGGATGCGGACCCTCCACCGTGCGTCCGCGGCGGCGCTGGTACAGCCACCAGCCGAACCAGGGCAGCACCATCAGCAGCGGCAGGAAACCCACGCCCTTGGTCACCGTGCCGACGCCTGCGGCGAAGCCGGCCAGCCACAGGGCAGGCAGGTTGCGGCGTTCACACAGATGACGCATCAGGCCCGAGAGGGCCACGGTGGTCATGCCCACCAGCACCATGTCGATCTGCGCGCGCTTGGCCATCAGCCCGAACTGCAGGGTGCAGAACAGCGCAGCGAGGGCGTAGATGGAATGTCGTGGCGACCACAGCCGCCGCGCCAGGTCCGACACCAGCCACAGGCTGAGCAGGGCGCCCAGCAACGACGGCAGCAGGAAGGACCACTGCCAGCTGCCGACGATCTCGTAGGCGGCGGCCTGCAGCCACATGAAGACGGGTGGCTTCTCCGCATACAGTTCCACGCCACGGTGCGGCAGCAGCCATTGCCCGCTCTCGACCATGGTCCGGGCCGCCAGCACGAAGCGCGGCTCGTCCGGCGGCTGCGGCTGCCGAAGGCCGATCCCCGCTGCCAGCGCAGCAATGATCAGCAGCCACAACAGGGGCAGGCGCCAACGGCGGGGCAGGGCTACGGGCACGGCAGGCTCCGGGAGCAAAACGGCCATTCTGAGGTGGCAGGGGTGGGAAAAGCGTCAGAGCGGCGCCGGGGCGACCGCATTCCGACATGTGCGGCGCTACCATGGTACGAACTTCCGTGGGTGTTTCGTGCATGCGTCTGTTGGTGATCGAGGACAACCGCCAGCTGGTGGCCAACCTGTTCGACTATTTCGAGTCGCGCGGGCACGTGCTCGACGTGGCGCCGGATGGCATCACCGGACTGCACCTGGCCGGGAGCCATCCGTATGACGCCGTCATCCTGGACTGGATGCTGCCGCGCATGGAGGGCCCGGAGGTGCTGCGCCGGCTGCGCGCCGAGCATGCATCGGAAGTGCCGGTGATCATGCTGACCGCGCGTGACGAGCTGCCGGACAAGATTGCCGGCTTCCGCGCCGGTGCCGACGACTACCTGACCAAGCCGTTCGCACTCCCGGAGCTGGAGGTGCGGCTGGAAGCGCTGCTGCTGCGTGCGCAGGGCCGCAACCCGCGCAAGCGCCTGCAGGTGGGCGATCTGGTGCTGGATCTGGCCACCCTGGAAGCCCAGCGCGGCACCCAGGTGCTGCACCTGTACCCGGCCTGCCGCAAGCTGCTGGAAGTGCTCATGCGCGCCAGCCCCGGCGCGGTGACCCGCCAGCAGCTGGAATTCGCTCTGTGGGGCGACGAACCGCCGGATGGCGACCTGCTGCGTTCGCATGTCTACGAGCTGCGCCGCAGTGTGGACGGACCGTTCGCCGAGAAACTGATCCATACCCTGCCGCGGGTGGGTTACCGCTTGGCCGTGACCACGCCCAGCGATGCCGGCAAGGATGATGATGAAGGCGAGTAAGCCGGGGCCGTTGTACCGGCGCGTGGTGTGGTGGTTGCTGGGCTATCTGGCGCTGCTGTCGATCGCGGTGTTCAGCGTCGGCAATTACGTGCATGAACATGCGGAGCACGCTGCCTGGCGCGCGCTGCTCAATTCCGAACTGGACAGCATCGTCGAGCACACCGAGCACGAGCCGCACTATCGCTGGCAGGACTCGGACACGCTCAGCCTGTTCCGCTTCGATGAAGGCAACATGCCGGAAAGCGTGCGCATGCTGCACCCGGGGCTGCATGACGGGGTGCCGATCAACGGGCGGCAGACTGCGGTGATGGTGCGTGACACCGGCTCGATGGGGCGGGTGGCGCTGGCGCTGGACATTTCCGACTTCCATGACCTGGAACAGTTCGCCACGCGCTGGGTGATGCTGGCCGGGGTGATCATGATCTTCGTCACCGTGCTGATGGCGTCGTTCGGCATGGAACGCATGGTGCGCCCGTTGAGCCTGCTGGCGCAGCACATCGCGGCGCTGCGGCCGGGTGTCCAGGGCCAGCGCATCGAGGTCGACCCGCGTGGCAGCTCCGAGCTGCATACCATTGCCGATGCACTGAACGACTATCTGGACCGCAACGAGCAGTTTGTCGAACGCGAGCGGGTGTTCATCAGCACCGCCAGCCACGAGCTGCGTACGCCGATTGCGGTGATGACCGGTGCCGCAGAGCTGGCACTGGAACAGCCGGGCCTGCCCGAGCGCGCGCGCCAGCAGATGCAACGCGTGCTGCGCACCGCGCAGAGCGTGGAGCAGCTGATCGAACTGCTGCTGGTGCTGGCCCGTGACCCGGCGCGCCTGGCCGCACGCGCCGAGCGCATCGCCCTGGACCAGCTGCTGCCGGAAATCGTCGACGACCATCGTCACCTGCTCGGTGACAAGGACCTGAGCATCGGCATCCAGGCGGCCCCGGTGGATATTGTCGCGCCGCTGGCCGTCGTGCAGGCCGCGATCGGCAACCTGCTGCGCAATGCCATCGAGAACAGCGGGCGTGGCCACATTGAGTTGCGCCTGAGCTCGTCGGCGGTGCTGACCCTGCAGGATCCGGGACATGGCATGAGCCCGGAGGAGATTGCGGCGATCCACGCGCGGATGGCCCGTGGCGAGCGCGCCGACCGTGGCGGCGGCATCGGCCTGGACCTGATCGCCCGGCTCTGCGAGCACCTTGGCTGGACCCTGCAGCTGCAGCCCTGCGAGCCGCGTGGCACGCGCGCCACGCTCGATTTCAGCGCTTCACGTCCGGCCTGAACCGGCCGTCCTGGTAGATGCCAACCTTGGTTGGCATGCTGCCCGTCGACCAAGGTCGACGCCTGCCCACGCAATGTCCGTTCGCATTACCAGCCGTTCGGCCGCGCCACATGCTGGTCGATCAGGATCACATTGCCGTCGGGATCGGCCAACTGCAGGTAGCCGGTGCCCCGCCCATGAGGGTCGGTACGCACCGCCAGTTCAATGCCCTTCGCATCCAGTTCCGCCTGCAGTTCACGTACATCCTGGAAGTGGGGCAGTTCCTGCTTGTGCTGGTCCCAGCCCGGGTTGAAGGTGAGCAGGTTGCCCTCGAACATGCCCTGGAACAGGCCGATGACAATGCCGTTGTTGCGCATCACCAGCCAGTTCTGCGCCGGCTCGCCACCGGTCACCGAGAAGCCCAGTGCTTCGTAGAAGCTGCGGGAGGCCGCCAGGTCCCTGACCGAGAGGCTGACGGAGAAGGCGCCGAGCTGCATGGGAGTGGCTCCGGGAAAGGGCAGCCGGCACTGCAGCATGACCCGGCGTGAAGACAATGTTAATCTCGGGGTGCGCCGCTTCATGCGGCGCTTTTTTTTCCCGCTCTTTCGATCGACAGAGGATCCCATGCCGACCGAACCCGCTACTGCCCTGATCAGCAACGACATCGTTGGCCTGGGCCTGATTGCCGCCACCCTGGCCCTGATCTTCTGGGCTGCCAGTGGCCCGACCCCGTTATTGAAGAAGATCTTCGCCTGGGTGCCGGCGCTGCTGCTGTGCTACTTCGTCCCCGCCATCTACAACACCGCCGGTGTCATCGACGGCCACAACACCTCGCTGTACAACCCGGTCGCGCGTGACGTGCTGCTGCCGGCCGCGCTGGTCCTGCTGACCCTGTCGATCGACCTCAAGGGTATTGCCAAGCTCGGCCCGAAACTGCTGATCGTGTTCTGCGCCGGTACCGCCGGCATCATGCTCGGCGCCATCGTCTCGTTCCAGCTGATGAAGCTGATCCACCCCGAAACCGTGGCCGGTGATACCTGGGCCGGCATGGCGGCGCTGGCCGGCAGCTGGATCGGCGGCGGCGCCAACATGGTGGCCATGCGCGAAGTGTTCGGCACCGATGCCACCACCTTCGGCCAGTTCGCGGTGGTCGACGTGGCCTGCGCCAGCCTGTGGATGGCCATCCTGCTGTTCCTGGCCAACCGCGCGCAGCAGATCGATACCCGCAACGGTGCCGATACCCGTGCCATCGACGAGATGAAGGCGCGCATCAGTGCCTACGAGGCGCAGAACGCGCGCATTCCCAGCATGACCGACCTGATGGTGATCGTCGGCGTGGCACTGGGCGGCGTCGGCCTGGCCCATGCCATCGCCGCGCCGCTGGCGGGCTGGTTCAAGACCAATGTCAGCTGGGCCAGCCAGTTCAGCCTGGATAGCCAGTTCGTGTGGGTGATCCTGCTGTCGACAGCGATGGGCCTGGGCCTGAGCTTCACTCGTGCGCGCCGGCTGGAAGCCGCAGGCGCTTCGCGGCTGGGCACGGTGTTCCTGTACTTCCTGATCGCCTGCATCGGCATGCAGATGAACCTGCTGTCGCTGCTGGACCGGCCGTGGCTGTTCCTGCTCGGCGCGATCTGGATGGCCACGCATGTGCTGGTGCTGTGGGTGGTGGCCAAGCTGCTGCGCGCGCCGCTGTTCTTCTTCGCGATCGGTTCGCAGGGCAACATCGGCGCAGCCGCTTCGGCCCCCGTGGTGGCCGCGGCGTTCCATCCGACGCTGGCTCCGGTGGGCGTGCTGCTGGGCACGGTGGGCTACGCCACCGGCACCGGGCTGGCCTATGTCACTGGCCTGATCCTGAAGTGGATGGCCAACGGCTGAGTCCGGGCCGCCCCGGCGTCATGCTTGCGTAGATCCACGCCATGCGTGGATGCATTTCATGGGCCTCCATGAACATGGAAGGGGTCAGATCCGTTTCCCGGAGGAAACGGATCTGACCCCTGATGCATCTCGCCGTCACCGGAAATCTGTCGAAGGTGGGGTGGTGTCGGATGGCGGGGTGTCCGCGGCATGGATGCCGCGGCCAAGCCCCCAGGGATGGATTTACGGCGTCCCCGCCATCCGACACCACCCCGCCAACCACACAGAAACCCAGAGCCGACGCCTCAGCTGTTGCCGTTGCTCCGGCCTCTGCGGGCGCCGGGCTGCAAGCCCGGCACCCACCCTGGAACCTCAACAGCAGCGACCACCGTTGCGTCCGCCGTAGCGCGCTTCCTGGCGCTCGCGGAAGAACGTCTTGTAATCCATCGGCTCCTGGTCCGGATGCTTTTCCAGCATGTGCCGGACGTAGTTGTCGTAATCAGGAATGCCACAGCACAGTCGGGCGGTCTGCACCAGGCGCCGCCAGATGCGGCGGTGTGCCTGGTACTGGCCGGCGGGAACCAGTTGCGTGCTCATCACAGATCCACCATTTCATGCGGCTTCAGCGCCACGTACGGGGTCTCGCGGTCGCTGCGCTGCGGATTGCGGCGGGCCGCCAGGATGGTCTTGATCGAATACACCAGCACTGCGCCCACCACCAGCAGGAACAGCGCGGTCAGGCCGGTGTTGACGTAGGCGTTGACCACGATCTGCTTCATCTGCGCCACCGATTTGGCCGGTGCCGTGATGGTGTCGCTGGCGAGGGCGGCCTGGAACTTGTGTGCCTGGGCCAGGAAACCCTGCGCCGGATTGCTGTCGAAGATCTTGATGAAGCCGGCGTAGGTGGTGCAGATCAGCAGCCAGATGGCCGGCACGGCCGTCACCCACGCATAGCGGTCACGCTTCATCTTGAACAGCACCACCGTGCCCAGCATCAGCGCGATACCCGCCAGCATCTGGTTGGAGATGCCGAACAGCGGCCACAGCGTCTGGATGCCACCGAACGGATCGACCACGCCGGTGTAGAGCAGGTAGCCCCACAGCGCCACGCAGCCGGCGGTACCGATGATGTTGGCGGTCCACGATTCGGTCTTCTTCAGGGCCGGCACGAAGTTGCCCAGCAGGTCCTGCAGCATGAAGCGACCGGCACGGGTGCCAGCGTCGACTGCCGTGAGGATGAACAACGCTTCGAACAGGATCGCGAAGTGGTACCAGAACGCCATCATCGCGTCGCTGCCACTGGGAATCGCTTCGTGCAGGATCTGCGCGATGCCCACCGCCAGTGTCGGTGCGCCACCTGCGCGATGCAGGATGGTCGGTTCACCAATGGCCGCCGCGGTCGCGGTCAGCTGCTCGGGCGTGATGGTGAAGCCCCAGGTGTTGGTGATGTAGTGCGCCGCCGAGGCCGCATCGGCACCGATCACCGCCGCCGGGCTGTTCATCGCGAAGTAGATGCCCGGATCGATGATCGAGGCCGCCACCAGCGCCATCACCGCCACGAACGATTCCATCAGCATGCCGCCGTAGCCGATGTAGCGCATGTGCGCTTCATTGGCCAGCAGCTTCGGCGTGGTGCCGGAGGAAATCAACGCGTGGAAGCCGGAGACCGCACCGCAGGCGATGGTGATGAACAGGAACGGGAACATGCCGCCCTTCCACACCGGGCCATCACCACTGGCAGCGAACTGGGTCAGCGCCGGCATCTTCAGTTCCGGCATCACAATCAGGATGCCGACGGCCAGCGCGATGATGGTGCCGATCTTGAGGAAGGTCGACAGGTAATCGCGGGGGGCCAGCAGCAGCCACACCGGCAGCACCGAGGCAACGAAGCCGTAACCGATCAGCATCCAGGTGATCTGGGTGCCGGTGAAGGTGAAGGCCGGGCCCCAGACCGGATCGGCGGCGACCTTGCCGCCGTACCAGATCGCGGCCAGCAGCAGGATCAGGCCGACCACCGAAATCTCGCCGATCCTGCCGGGGCGGATGTAGCGCATGTACACGCCCATCAGGATCGCGATGGGCATCGTCGCGATCACCGTGAACATGCCCCACGGGCTTTCGGCCAGCGCCTTGACCACCACCATCGCCAGCACCGCCAGGATGATGATCATGATCAGGAACGCACCGAACAACGCGATGGTGCCGGGCACCTGGCCCATCTCTTCCCGCACCAGATCGCCCAGGGAGCGGCCGTTGCGGCGGCTGGACAGGAACAGGACCATGAAGTCCTGCACCGCGCCGGCCAGCACCACGCCCACCACCAGCCACAGCAGGCCGGGCAGGTAGCCCATCTGTGCGGCCAGCACCGGTCCCACCAGCGGGCCGGCACCGGCAATGGCGGCGAAATGGTGACCGAACAGCACGTGCTTGTTGGTCGGCACGTAGTCCAGGCCATCGTTGTTGATCACCGCCGGGGTGGCCCGGGTCGGATCCAGCTGCATCACCTTGTTGGCGATGAACAGGCTGTAGAAGCGGTAGGCCACCAGGTACAGCGAAACGGCGGCGACGACGATCCACAGGGCATTGATGTGTTCGCCGCGGCGCAGGGCCACGGTGCCCAGACAGAAGGCGCCGAGCAGGGCGAGTACCGCCCAGCCTATTTTGGAAAACCCTTTCATGAGGTGCTCTCTCCCGGAAAGACAGTCAAAGAGTCCCGCGTGCCCTCGGCAGGGTCAATTGGCACAGGACGAATCGGCGGTAGTACTTTGGTCGTACGCTTGTTGTGCTGACATGCAGCGAACATCAGGGATGGAACAATCGGTTGCGGCGCCGTCCATTGGCGTGCGGCCATGTGGCGTCCATCTTCAGTGGCATCCATCCAACAGGAGTCGCCATGAGCTTTCCCGAACCGGTCCGCGTACTGCGGACCATCCGTGGCATGCCCACCTCCGACGGTGCCGGCGTGCGCCTGACCCGCGTCATCGGCGGCCCGACGCTGCCTGACCTGGACCCGTTCCTGCTGCTCGATGAATTCGGCACCGACCGTGCCGAGGACTACATCGCCGGCTTCCCGGAGCATCCGCATCGCGGTTTCGAGACCGTCACCTACATGCTCGACGGGCGCATGCGGCATCGCGACAACCACGGCAACGAGGGCCTGCTTACCCCGGGCAGCGTGCAGTGGATGACCGCAGGCCGTGGCCTGGTGCATTCGGAAATGCCCGAGCAGGAAAGCGGTCAGATGCGCGGCTTCCAGCTGTGGGTGAACCTGCCGGCGAAAGAGAAGATGACCGAGCCGAAGTACCAGGAGTTCGCGCCCGAGCGCATTCCCGTGGTGCAGCCGGACGCCGGCGTGGAAGTGAAGGTGATCGCCGGCAACGTGGATGGCACGCAGGGCCCGATCGTGCAGCCGGCCACCGATCCGCTGTACCTGGACATCACGCTGGCCCCGGATCGCGCCTGGACCTATGCCTTGCCGGAAGGGCACAACGCCTTCGCGTATGTGTTCGAAGGTGCGGTGACGGTGGGTGAGCAGGACGCGGCGCGCGACGTCGCCCGCCAGGAACTGGCGGTGCTGGGCGGTGGCGAGCAGCTGCATCTGTCGGCCGGCAGCGAGGGTGCGCGGCTGATCCTTGTGGCTGGTCGTCCGTTGCGGGAACCGGTGATGCGCCATGGCCCGTTCGTGATGAACACGCGGCAGGAACTCATGCAGGCCTTCGTCGATTTCCAGGAAGGCAAGTTCTGAGGCGGTGCCGGCCGCTGGCCGGCAACTGCCTGCGGTCACGGCGGATCGAGGTGCCGGCCAGCGGCCGGCACTACCGTCAGGTCGGCTCGCATTGCGGGGATGCTGCAAGGCAGTCATCCCCGCCATCGTCAGTTCCCGGCAGCCACGGCCGACGGGGTCAGGCTCATCCCCTGCGCCAGCTGTTGCAGCGAACCCAGTTCCTGCGCGCTGTCCGGATACAGCGAAATCTGCGCGTAACGCCCTTTGTCGAGCTTGACCACGCTGATGCGGCGCTCGGCATAACCGGGCGGCTGCTGGCCTCCCAGATCGGGCTGGTACCAGTACAGTGATTCACCGCCGAAGCTGCCCTTTTCGTGGCGCAGCGAGCGGTTCAATGGAAGGTTGGGATCGCGTGCACTGAGCATCAGGCTCAGTACCTCGCGGCCATCGCTGGTGCTGGCGCGGCAGACCAGGAAATCGGCCTGTGCCTGCTGTTGCCACTGCAGGCCGCTGTTGGCCGGCAATGAAGGACATTCGGTGGGAGCCTGCGCGGCGGCCTGGGCCGCAGCGAACAGCAGGCTCGACAACACTACAGGCGCGAACTTCATGCATCCCCCAAGGTGGTGTGTCGTGGCTCCGTCGGATGGACCGGCGGCCTTGGCATCCCATCCCCGGATGCCCCGCCGGCCGGCATGTGCACGGACGGTCAACTCAACCTTAACGGAACGTGAGCGATCGCACAAATTGCGGTTACAAGCGTAACCATTGCGGCCGAAGGTCAGCCGCAATGGTCCGCACAGGCCTCAGCGGTCGTTGCCGAGCCACTTGTAGATGATGCCGCCGATCGCACCGCCCAGCAGCGGGGCGACCCAGAACAGCCACAGCTGGCTGACCGCCCCGCTGCCGGCGAAGAAGGCCACGGCGGTGGAGCGGGCCGGGTTCACCGAGGTGTTGGTGACCGGGATGCTGATCAGATGGATCAGGGTCAGCGACAGGCCGATCGCCAGCGGCGCGAAGCCAGCCGGTGCCTTGCCGTGGGTGGCGCCCATGATCACGATCAGGAACACGGCGGTCAGCACCACTTCGCACAGGAAGGCCGCCGCCACGCTGTAACCGCCGGGCGACAGCGCACCATAGCCATTGCTGGCGAACGCACCGGCCTGGCTGCCGTCGATGGCGAAGCCGCTGGCCCCCGAGGCGATCTGCAGCAGGATGAAGCCGGCCAACAGGCCACCAGCCACCTGGGCGATGATGTACGGCACCAGGTCCTTGGTCGGGAAGCGGCCACCGGCCCACAGGCCGACGCTGACCGCCGGATTGAAGTGCGCGCCGGAGATATGGCCGAACGCATAGGCGCCGGTCACCACGGTCAGGCCGAAGGCGAGCGCCACGCCGAGGAACCCGATGCCCAGCGGATTGCTGTCACCGCCGAACTTGGCGGCCAGCACCGCACTGCCGCAGCCACCCAGAACCAGCCAGAACGTGCCGAGGAATTCGGCGGACAAGCGTTTACCCATGCTCATGTGTTGCACTCCTTTGACGGTCGAAAGTGTGATTTATGTCACATTTCAATGATCAGCGGGTGACTGTAGCGTCAACGCCGGGTGCAGGCATACACCTTCGGATGTGTGCAACACGCGATGTTCAGTACTGCGGCAGCGGGATGAATTCCTTGTCGTCGCCCGGAATGGTCCCGAAGCGGCCGGCCTCCCAATCGTGCTTGGCCTGCTCGATGCGTTCCTTCGAGCTGGACACGAAGTTCCACCACAGGTGACGCGGGCCATCCAGCGGCTCGCCACCGAACAGCATCGCCTTCACCGGCGTCTTCGCGCGCAGGCGGCCACGTGCGCCGGCTTCGGGAATCACCAGATGCTGTGCAGGGATGTCCACGCCATCCAGCTGTGCGTCGCCTTCGAGGATGTACAGCGCGCGCTCGCGGTGGCCGTCGTCGATATCGATTTCCGCATCCGGGTCGAGATCGATTGCCACGTTGAGGGTGTCGGCGAACACCTTCACCGGCGATTCCTCGCCATAGGCGCGGCCGGCGATGACGCGCAGCCAGGCACCGTTGCGGCGCTGCTCGGGCAACGTAGCCGCGGCGTGGTGGTAGAACGCCGGTTCGATTTCCTCGTGCGATTTCGGCAGCGCTACCCAGGTCTGCATGCCATGGATCGGGTTGTCGTGATCGCGGTCCGGCTGCGGCGTGCGCTCGGAATGGGCGATGCCGCGGCCAGCGGTCATCCAGTTGACGTCTCCGGGTCGGATCACCTGGTCCGAACCGAGTGTGTCGCGATGGCCGATGGCGCCCGACCACAGATAGGTGACGGTGGCCAGGCCGATATGCGGATGCGGGCGCACGTCGATGGCCGTGCCGGGATGCATGAGCGCCGGGCCCATCTGGTCGACGAACACGAACGAGCCGATGCTGCGCGCCTGCAGGGTGGGGACGGCGCGACGGACTTCGAGTCCGCCGATGTCGTGCACGCGCGGGGCGATGATGGTGGTCATGCGGGCGTTCTCACTGCAGGGATCAGAGCGCCAGCATCGCATGCAGGTGTGACGGGCACATGCCCCGTATGGGTAACAGGTTGTTCCAGCCAACGGCGCAGCCCCTCGTGGCTGGTTGCTTGGTCGTGTAAAGCAAAAGCTGCGCTTGGCCGGGCGGGTGGGTTACGCAGGACACGCCGTAAACCCATCCATGGGGGCTCGATGGCGCCATCCATGGCGCCAACGGTCCTGCCTGCCCACACCGCCCCACCCCTGACAGATTTCCGGTGACGGTGAGTGAACTGCGATGACTGGTAGGTGTCGACCTTGGTCGACACCAGGAGCGAAGCGACCGGCGTTTGATTTTGATTTTCTTTTTTCTTCTACGTGGCTGGACAGCACACGGAAACTGTCAGAGGTCGGGCGGGTGGGTTGCGCAGGACCGTTGGCGCCATGGATGGCGCCATCGAGCCCCCATGGATGGGTTTACGGCGTGTCCTGCCTGCCCACACCGCCCCGCCCACCAAACAGAAAAGCCAGAGCCGGCTGTTGCTCCGGCTCTGGCTTTGGCTTTGGTTTGAAACGCGGGTGCCGGGCCGCAGGCCCGGCCGATAAACTCAAACCACCGGTTCGCGCAGGGTGGGGTTGTCCCAGCCCGGGCGCGGGGCGAAACGGTCGCCGTGACGCTGCTGCAGTGCCTTCAGCCGCTCGACGATCGCATCGGCACCGACCGCACGGATGTGCTGGATCGGACCGCCGCGGAACGGGGCAAAGCCGGTACCGAAGATCACGCCGGCATCCAGCAGGTCCGCATCGGCCACAACGCCTTCGTGCAGGCACGCCACCGCCTCGTTCAACAGCGGCAGGATCAGGCGGTCCTCAAGATCGGCCGGGGCCTGGTAATCGCTGGCCACGTCCGGCTTCTTCGGCTTGCCGTTTTCCCAGGTGTAGATGCCCTGGCCGTCCTTCTTGCCGCGCTTGTCCGGCTCCACCGTCTGCAAGGCTGCTGGAATCTGCAGGCCCAGGAACGGCGCCAGTTCGCGGCCGACGCCGGCGGCCACGTCCAGGCCGACGGTGTCGATCAGTTCGATCGGGCCCATCGGCATGCCGAACTTCACCGCGGCCCTGTCGATCACCGGGCCCGGAATGCCTTCGGCATACGCGGTGGCGGCTTCCAGCATGTACGGGAACAGCACGCGGTTGACCAGGAAGCCCGGGCTGCCGGCCACCGGTACCGGGAACTTGCCCAGCGCCTTGCAGAACGCGGCCAGGCGGCGCTCGGTCTCCGGCGCCATGCCGTCGTGGTGGATGATCTCCACCAGTGGCATCTGCGCCACCGGGTTGAAGTAGTGCAGGCCAGCGAACTGCGCCGGGCGCTGGATGTGGTCGCGCAGTTCCACCAGCGGAATCGACGAGGTGTTGGTGGTCAGCAGCGCGTCCAGCTTCATCTTCGGTTCCAGCGTCTGGTACAGCGCACGCTTGGCTTCCGGGTTCTCGATGATCGCTTCGATCACCAGGTCGGCCTCGGCCACGCCGTTGCCTTCCAGGTCGGCACGCAGGCGCGCGGCCACGGCGGGGCGCTTGCTCTCGTCGCGCACCTTCTTGGCGAACAGCGCCTGCGCGCGCTCCATGGCGGGGTCGATGAAGCGCTGCTCGCGGTCCTGGAGAGTCACTTCAAAGCCCTTGTAGGCGGCCCAGGCGGCGATGTCACCGCCCATCACGCCGGCGCCGACCACGTGCAGGTGGCGGATGCCGGAATCACCACCACCGAGGCCCTTCAGGCGTTCGGTGAGGAAGAAAATGCGGATCAGGTTGCGCGCGGTCGGGGTGCTGGCCAGCTTCACCACCGCGCGGCGCTCGGCGTCCAAACGCGCCTGGATCGGCTTGCCGCCACTGCGCTGCCAGGTGCTGATCAGCGTGTAGGGCGCCGGATACTGGTCCTTCTTGGCCTTGCGTGCGACCTGCTTGACCATCTGCGGTGCCAGCAGCGTGCGTGCCAGCCAGGTGTTGGTGGCCCAGGCCGTTGCGCGCTGCTTGAATGGGCGCGTGGTGCCGGACAGCGCCAGCGCCACGGCGGTGTCGAGCACCACGGCCGGTGCCACCACCTTGTCGACCAGCCCGATGCCACGCGCGGCCGAGGCCGACAGCGTACGGCCGGTCAGCATCATGTCCATTGCCGCGGGTGCGCCGACCAGCTGCGGCAGGCGCGCGCTGCCGCCCCAGCCCGGGAAGATGCCCAGCTGGGTTTCCGGCAGGCCGATGCGGGTGCTGCTGTCATTGGAGGCCACGCGATAGCGGCAGGCCAGCGCCAGCTCGGTGCCGCCGCCCAGGCAATGGCCGTGGATGGCCGCCACGGTGGGGCAGGGCAGCTCGGCCAGCTTCTGGTAGGTAGCCTGGCCGCGGCGGATGGCGTCGTTAACGGTGCCGCGACGGTCGAACTCCTGGAACTCCTTCAGGTCCGCCCCGGCAATGAAGCCGGCTTTCTTCAGCGACTGGATCACCACGCCCTTGGGCGGGTCCAATGCAATGCGCTCAAGCAGGTCACCCAGCTCCAGCAGCACATCCTGCGACATGGCATTGACGCTGCTGTCCTGGCGATCCAGGGAGAGGACCACCACGCCGTCGTCGCGGATCTCGGGGTGCCAGTGGCTGAAGCGGAGACCATCGAAGCCTGAGAGCATGGACGTTCCATCCGGTTGTGTATGGAGAAGCGGCTATGATCCAGAGGTTGTTTCCCCCGCGTCAAATCCCAATAGCAGGGGAGTGGCGACCCCGGATCCATGGCCGTGGACCGGAACGCTAACGGAACGGTGGTTAAAAGCTGGTGCGGCGCCGGGTGATCGGCGACTGAACTTTTCCCGGGATTGGCAGTCTCATTGCCCGACGTCGGTTGGGCTGACAGGAGTGCGGCCCCTCATGGCCGAGGTTGATACACCACAGGAGCTGGATCTGGAACTGGTCCGGCGCGTGCAGCACGGCGAGAGCGCCGCGTTCGATGTCCTGGTGCGCAAGTACCAGCATCGCGTGGTGGCCCTTGTCGGCCGCTACATCGCCGACTGGAGCGAATGTCAGGACGTTGCCCAGGACACTTTCATCCGCGCCTATCGCGCGATCGGAAGTTTCCGTGGCGACGCCCAGTTCTCAACCTGGTTGCATCGAATCGCCGTGAATACCGCCAAAAACTACCTGGCTTCACACAATCGACGGCCACCGACCGATGACATCGACATCGGCGATGCCGAACAGTTCGACAGTGGTACGCGCCTGCGCGACACCGACACGCCCGAACGCGAGTTGATGCGCCAGGAGCTGGAACAGACGGTGATGAAGGCCGTCAACGCGCTGCCGGAAGAGCTCCGGTCGGCGATCACCCTGCGCGAGGTGGAAGGCCTGAGCTACGAGGAAATCGCGCAGAAAATGGGGTGCCCGATCGGCACCGTGCGTTCACGGATCTTCCGGGCGCGCGAGGCGATCGACACCGAACTCCGGCCGCTGTTGGACATCGGCAGCGCCACCCGTGAGAAGAGCCGCGTATGACCAGTAACCCGTTCAACGAATCGCAGAACCATCAATCGCCCGCCGGGCAGCGCCTGGACCAGCGCCATCGCGAGCAGCTGTCGGCCCTGGTCGATGGCGAGCTGGGCGCCGATGAAGCGCGCTTCCTGCTGCGGCGGATGGAGCATGACCCCGAACTGGCCGGCTGCCAGGAGCGCTGGCAGCTGCTGGGCGACGTGATGCGTGGGCAGGCGTCGGCACTGGCCCCGGCCGGGTTCAGTTCCGCCGTGGCTGCTGCCATCGCCGCCGAGCCTGCGCCGCAGGCCGAGCCGCGCCGTCAGGTGCGTCGCAGTGGCTGGCGGGCCTGGGGCGGTGGTGCCGCACTGGCCGCTTCAGTGGCAGCGGTGGCGCTGTTCATGGGCGGTGAGAAGCTGAAGGAAGCCACCCCGGGCGAGCCGTTGGCACCTCAGGTGATCGCCAGCCAGGCGGAGCTGCCGACCGTGCCGACCGATCCTGCCCCGGTTACCGAAGCCTCTGCAGACACGGCCGCGATGGCTGTGACGGCGGCTCCCGCCCTGGCGATGGCCACTGCCGGTCGCCGCCAGGACACCCGCCGCGCCAGTGCCACCCGCAGCCAGCAGGCCGCGCGTGCCGCCCAGCGTGAGGACGTGCCGCAACGCGCGGTGGCTGCTGCGCAGGCGCCGCTGACCCCGACCGTACCCGCCAATGGCAGCCGCAACATGCCGTTTGGCGAGGTCGGTGGGCTGCAGGCGCGGCCGTGGCCGCGTTCCAGCTTGGCGCCTGCCGCCGGCGGCGCGCTCAATGCCAGCTTCCCGGCCCATACCGGTGGCGCCGCCTTCTACCCGTTCGAGCCGCGCCTGCAGGACGACCTGCCGGTGCCGCCGCGCCCGCGCGACTGAGCCGGGCGCTTTCACGCCCCGCCGTCAGCGGGGCCCGTATTCCTCTTTCCATCCGATCCGGAGGTTGCCGTCCGATGACTCCCCGACTCCGCACGCAGGCCATGGGCCTGTTGGCCCTGACCCTGCCGCTGGTGGCCTGCGCGCAGGCACCGGCTCCGGCCGCCCCGACCCAGGCTGCTCCAGCCACCGCGCCAAGGGCACCGGCACAGCCGCTGGTTACCGGCCTGCCCGATTTCACCAACCTTGTTGAACAGGTCGGGCCGGGTGTGGTCAACGTCGACACCACCATCGTCCGCACCAACCGCCAGGCTTCGCGGGGCCCGATGGGCGGTGACGACGACATGCCGGAATTCTTCCGTCGCTTCTTCGGCCCGGACTTCCCGATGCCGGGGCAGGGCCCGGGCGGCCCGGACGGTGGCCCCAGCATCAAGGGCCGCGGCATGGGCTCGGGCTTCATCATTTCGCCCGATGGCTATGTGCTGACCAACTACCACGTGGTGGCCGATGCCAGCGACGTGAAGGTCAAGCTGGGCGACAGCCGTGAGTTCAACGCCAAGGTGGTGGGCAGCGACCAGCAGTACGACGTGGCGCTGCTGAAGATCGATGGCAAGAACCTGCCGACCGTGCGCGTGGGTGATTCCAATACGCTGAAGCCCGGCCAGTGGGTTGTCGCGATCGGCTCGCCGTTCGGGCTCGACCATTCGGTCACCGCCGGTATCGTCAGTGCACTGGGGCGTAGCACGGGTGGCGCCGACCAGCGCTACGTGCCGTTCATCCAGACCGACGTGGCGATCAACCAGGGCAACTCCGGCGGTCCGTTGTTGAACACCCGCGGCGAAGTGGTCGGCATCAACTCGCAGATCTTCTCCGCCTCCGGCGGCTACATGGGCATCAGCTTCGCGATCCCGATCGACCTGGCGATGAGCGCGGTCGAGCAGATCAAAAAGAGTGGCAAGGTCACCCGTGGCCAGCTGGGTGCGGTGGTCGAGCCGATCGATGCGCTGAAGGCGCAGGGCCTGGGCCTGCCCGACAGCCGTGGCGCGCTGGTCAACCAGATCGTCGCCGGCAGTGCCGCAGAGAAGGCCGGTGTGCAGATCGGCGACGTGGTGCGTTCGGTCAACGGCAGCCCGGTCAACAGCTGGTCCGACCTGCCGCCGCTGATCGGTGCGATGGCACCGGGCAGCCGGGTCACGCTGGGGGTGATCCGCGACGGCAAGCCGCGCGACCTCAGCGCCACGCTCACGGCGCTGAGCGAAGACGGTCAGGGCAATGCCCGTGCGGCGTCTGCCGCCAGGCCCGATGCGGCACCGCAGGCCGGCGCCAATGCCCTGCTGGGCCTGGACGTGAGCGACCTGACCGCACCGCAGCGCAAGCAGTTCGGCCTGGATGGCAACGAAGGCGTGCGTATCACCGGAGTCAAGGGCCAGGCGGCGCGTGATGCCGGCCTGTCTCCGGGCATGGTGATCCTGCAGGTCGGCCGTACCCCGGTCGGCAGCGTGGAGAGCCTGAACCGGGCGCTGTCCAGCTACAAGAAGGACGACGTGGTGATGCTGCTGGTGCGCACCGGCAACGGCAACAGCGCCTTCGTGGCGGTCAAGGCCGGCCAGTAAGGCTTGCCGGGGCCGCTTCGGCGGCCCCTGTGTCTCCCCTGAAGCCCCGCCCTGGCGGGGCTTCGGCCTTTCCGGGCGGGGCCCGAGCAGTCCGCTTTCGCGGTGGGGCGCCGGGCATGCGATAATCGACCGTTACCCTGACGACGCCGCGCGCCGCCGCCACCTATGTCTTCTGATTCGATGCGGAACATCCGCAACTTCTCCATCATCGCCCATGTCGACCACGGCAAGTCCACGCTGGCCGACCGCATCATCCAGCTCTGTGGTGGCCTGCAGGCCCGCGAGATGGAAGCGCAGGTGCTCGACTCCAACCCGATCGAGCGCGAGCGCGGCATCACGATCAAGGCGCAGTCGGTGTCGTTGCCGTACCTGGCCAAGGACGGGCAGACCTACCATCTGAACTTCATCGACACCCCCGGCCACGTCGACTTCTCCTATGAAGTCAGCCGCTCGCTGGCCGCCTGCGAAGGCGCGCTGCTGGTGGTCGATGCGGCCCAGGGCGTGGAAGCGCAGTCGGTGGCCAACTGCTACACCGCGGTGGAGCAGGGCCTGGAAGTGGTGCCCGTGATCAACAAGATCGACCTGCCGACCGCCGACATCGAGCGCGCCAAGGCCGAGATCGAGGCCGTGATCGGCATCGACGCCTCCGACGCCGTGCCGGTCAGTGCCAAGACCGGCCTGAACGTGCAGGACGTGCTGGAAGCGATCGTGCATCGCATCCCGCCGCCGACACCGCGCGACACCGAGAAGCTGCAGGCGCTGATCATCGACTCCTGGTTCGACAACTACCTGGGCGTGGTCTCGCTGGTACGCGTGATGCAGGGCGAGATCAAGGCCGGTGACAAGCTGCAGGTGATGTCCACCGGCCGCAACCACCAGGTCGACAACGTCGGCGTGTTCACGCCGAAGCGGAAAGTGCTGCCTGCGCTGCGTGCCGGTGAAGTGGGCTGGGTCACCGCCAGCATCAAGGACGTGCACGGTGCGCCGGTCGGCGACACCCTGACCCTGGCCGGCGACCCGGCACCGAAGCCGCTGCCGGGCTTCCAGGAAATGCAGCCGCGCGTGTTCGCCGGTCTGTTCCCGGTCGATGCCGAAGATTACCCGGACCTGCGCGAAGCGCTGGACAAGCTGCGCCTGAACGATGCCGCGCTGCGTTTCGAGCCGGAAAGCTCCGAGGCGATGGGCTTCGGCTTCCGCTGCGGCTTCCTGGGCATGCTGCACATGGAAATCGTGCAGGAACGCCTGGAGCGCGAGTACAACCTGGACCTGATCAGCACCGCGCCGACGGTGGTGTATGAAGTCCTGAAGACCGATGGCTCGATCATCAACATGGACAACCCGGCCAAGCTGCCGCCGGTGAACCAGGTCGAGGAGATCCGCGAGCCGATCATCCGTGCCAACGTGCTCACTCCCGAGGAGTACATCGGCAACATCATCAAGCTGTGCGAAGAAAAGCGGGGCAGCCAGATCGGCATCAACTACCTGGGCAGCCAGGTGCAGATCAGCTATGAGCTGCCGATGGCCGAGGTCGTGCTGGACTTCTTCGACAAGCTGAAGTCGGTCAGCCGTGGCTACGCCTCGCTGGACTACCACTTCGTCCGCTTCGACGCCGGCCCGTTCGTGCGCGTGGACGTGCTGATCAACGGCGACAAGGTCGACGCACTGTCGCTGATCGTGCACCGCAGCCATGCCGACCGTCGTGGCCGTGAGCTGTGCGAGAAGATGAAGGACCTGATTCCGCGCCAGATGTTCGACGTCGCCATCCAGGCTGCGGTCGGCTCGCAGATCATCGCCCGTACCACGGTCAAGGCCATGCGCAAGAACGTGCTGGCCAAGTGCTATGGTGGCGACGTTTCGCGCAAGAAGAAGCTTCTGGAAAAGCAGAAGGAAGGCAAGAAGCGCATGAAGCAGGTCGGCCGCGTGGAGATCCCGCAGGAAGCGTTCCTGGCCGTGCTGCAGATGGACAACAAGTAATCCCGCACCGGCCCTGCGGGGCCGGTCGTCCGGTGACGTTGCAAAGGACCCTGAATGAAACTGTTTGAGATCCTCCTGGTCGTGCTGACCCTGGCCTCGGGCCTGATCCTGCTTGCGGACAAGCTGTACCTCGCCAAGCGTCGCGCCCAGCGCGCCGGCCTGCTCGATTCCGAGCCGGTGCTGGTGGATTACTCGCGTGCGTTCTTCCCGGTGCTGGCGATTGTGCTGATCGTGCGCAGCTTCATTGCCGAACCGTACAAGATCCCGTCCAGCTCGATGATGCCGAACCTGCTGATCGGCGATTTCATCCTGGTCAACAAATTCTCCTACGGCCTGCGCCTGCCGATCAGCAACACCAGGATCGTGCCGTTCGGCGAGCCCTCGCGTGGCGACGTGGTGGTATTCCACTTCCCCGGCCACAGCGACAACGACCCGGCCAAGGGCGAGAACTTCATCAAGCGCGTGATCGGCGTGCCGGGTGACACCGTGGTCTTCGAAGGCGACGGCGTGATCCTCAATGGCGAGCCGCTGAAGTACGACAACAAGGGCATCTACGCCGGCCACAAGGGTCAGGGCGAAGGCGCCAACCTGCTGGTCGAGCACCTGCCGGGCCGCACCCACACCGTGCTGGAGACCGACTACCCGCGCGGCCAGGGCCAGTGGACGGTGCCGGCCGGCAAGTACCTGGTGATGGGCGACAACCGCGACAACAGCGACGACGGCCGTTTCTGGGGCCTGCTGCCGGAGGAGAACCTGCGCGGCAAGGCCTTCCTGATCTGGCTGAACTGCCAGGGCTGGTTCTGCAAGGATGGCTTCGAGCCGTCGCGGATCGGCTCGAGCATCAACTGATCGGGCATCAACTGAGTACCTTCACATCCAACGCGTATCTGGGGAGAACGCAATGAAGACGATGAACACGCAGCGCGGCATGACCCTGACCTCGTTCCTGACGGTCCTGATCGTGGTCGGTTTCTTCCTCTACATCGGCATGAAGCTGTTCCCGATGTACCAGGAGTACTACGCCGTGCGCTCGGCGATGAAGAGCCTGGCCAACGAGCCGGGCGTGGGCAGCATGGAGCCGTCGCGGATCCAGGACCTGTTCTTCAAGCGCCTGTACATCAACTACTCGGACAATGTGAAGCCGGCCAACGTGAAGTTCGACCGTCGCGACAATGGCTGGACCCTCAAGGTCAACTACGAAGTGCGTCGCCAGCTGATCGGCAACCTCGATGTGGTTGGCAAATTCGATTCTTCCCAGGACCTGACACGAAGCGGTGCCCAGTAAATTCATCCAACGTGGCGACCTGATCGGTCATGCCTTCAGCGACCCGGCCCTGCTCAAGCAGGCGCTGACGCATCGCAGTGCCGGTGCGCCGCACAACGAGCGCCTGGAGTTCCTCGGCGACAGCATCGTCAACATGATGGCGGCCGAGGCGTTGTACCGACGCTGGCCCAAGGCTGACGAAGGGGCGATGACCCGTGCCCGTGCCGAGCTGGTGCGCGAAGGCGCGTTGGCGGTGATCGCGCGCACCCTGCAGTTGGGCGAGCGGCTGACCCTGGGCCCGGGCGAAATGAAGTCCGGCGGTCATCGCCGCGACTCGATCCTGGCCGACGCAGTGGAAGCCGTGGTGGCGGCGATCTACCTGGATGCCGGCTTCGAGGCCTGCCGGGCGGTGGTACTGCCCTGGTTCAGCGCTTCGATCGAGGCGCTGCCGGCCTCCGGCCGTCCCGAGAAGGACCCCAAGACCCGCCTGCAGGAATGGTTGCAGGCCCGACAGAAGGCGTTGCCGCAGTATGAACTGGTGTCAGAATCCGGTGACGACCATGCCAAGCACTTCCGGGTACGCTGCAACGTAGCCGACCCGGCCGCCAGCACCGAGGGCGAAGGCGCCTCGCGGCGGCTTGCCGAACAACAGGCGGCTGCGGCCGTCCTAGAACAACTGGATTCCAAGTGAGCGAACAAACTCCTCATCATTGCGGCAGCGTGGCCGTCATCGGCCGCCCGAACGTGGGCAAGTCGACCCTGACCAATGCCCTGGTCGGTGCGAAGGTCAGCATCGTTTCCAACCGTCCGCAGACCACGCGCCATCGCCTGCTGGGCATCGCCACCTACCCGGAAGGCCAGCTGGTGCTGGTTGATACCCCCGGCCTGCACAAGGTGCAGAAGCGGGCGATGAACCGGGTGATGAACCGTGCCGCGCGCGGCTCGCTGGAGGGCGTCGATGCCGGCCTGCTGGTGATCGAGGCCGGTCGCTGGGATGAAGAAGACAGCCTGGCCTTCAATGTGCTGCGCGATGCCGGCATTCCGGTGGTGCTGGTGGTCAACAAGATCGATCGCCTGAAGGAAAAGGGCGCGCTGCTGCCGTTCCTGCAGCAGGTGACCGAAGGCCGTGATTTCGCTGCCGTGCATCCGATCTCGGCGCAGAAGCGCAATGGCCTGGAAGCGTTGGTGCGCGACGTGCTGAAGCTGCTTCCGGAAGCGCCGCCGATGTTCGGCGAGGACGAGATCACCGACCGCAGCCAGCGTTTCCTGGCCGGCGAGCTGGTACGCGAGCAGCTGATGCGCCAGCTCGGCGAAGAGCTGCCGTACGCCACCACCGTTGAGATCGAGCGCTTCACCGAGGACGGCAACCTGCTGCGCATCGGCGCGGTGATCTGGGTCGAGCGCGAAGGCCAGAAGGCCATCGTGATCGGCAAGGGCGGCGCCCGCCTCAAGGAGATCGGCGCCAAGTCCCGCCTGCAGATGGAGCGTCTGTTCGGGGCCAAGGTGTTCCTTGAGACCTGGGTGCGCGTGCGTGAAGGCTGGTCCGATGACGAGGCCGCGCTGAAGGCCTTCGGTTACGAGTAAGCCGTTGCGGTCGCTTCGATGATGATCGAGGACGACACCGGCTTCGTGCTGCATGCGCGGGCCTACCGCGAGACCAGCCTGCTGGTCGAGGTGTTGAGCGCGCAGCATGGCCGCGTTGGCCTGCTCGCGCGTGGTGTGTCAACCGCGAAGGGCCAGGTGCTGCGCGCTGCCCTGCAGCCATTGCAGTGGATCCGCTTCAGCGCCCAGCAGCGCGGTGAACTGGCCCAGTTGCGCGGCGCTGAAGCGCTGGATGCGGCCCCGCGCCTGGTCGGCCAGGCGATGCTGGCCGGCTTCTATCTGAGTGAACTGACCCTGCGCCTGGCACCTCGCCAGGATCCGTTGCCTGAGTTGTATCTGGCCTATGGCGAAGCGCGCGCACGGCTGGCGGTCGGTGCCGGCCTGGCCTGGACGCTGCGTCGTTTCGAGCGCGAGCTGCTGACCGCGCTGGGCCTGGGTTTCGAACTGGACAGTGCCAGCGACGGCCAGCCGATCGACCCGGCCGCGCGCTACGAGCTGGACCCACAGGAAGGCGCGCAGCGCCTGCTCAGTGAGCGCGGTGGGGAACGCCGGGCGGCGGCCACTGGCTCGGCGCTGCTGGCGTTGGCGGCCGACGAAGAGCCCGCTGCCGCCGACCTGGCCAGCCTGCGCCTGCCGATGCGGCGGGTGCTGGCCCATCACCTCGGGCCACGCGGCCTGAAGTCCTGGGAAATGCTCGAGCAGCTCGCGCCCCGCAGGTAGGGGGGTGTTCGGCAGGGCTTGCAGCCCTGCACCTGCCGAGGCCAAAGCAACAGCAACAACAACAGCATGCATTCCGTGGGATGGCGGGGTGGGTCCGGTTGCGGGAGACGCCGTAAACCCGTCCCTGGGGGCTTGGCCGCGGCATCCATGCCGCGGACACTCCCGCAACCGGACCCACCCCGCCTTCGACAGATTCCTGCGAGCTGTCGGAACGGCACTCTGCTCTGGTGGGTGTCGACCTTGGTCGACACAGTAGAGCCACGCCATGCGTGGATGCGTTTCGATTTCAATTCGAAATATTTGATTCTGATTGAGATTCATCCACGCATGGCGTGGATCTACCCGCCGTCACCGGGAATCTGTCGGGGGTGGGGCGGTGTGGGTTGGCAGGACCGTTGGCGCCATGGATGGCGCCATCGAGCCCCCAGGGATGGGTTTACGGCGTGTCCTGCCAACCCACACCGCCCCGCCCAACAAGCAGAAAGCCAGAGCCGCTCTGGCTCTGGCCTTTGGTGTTGCCCTGGCTTGAAGCTTCGGCAGGTGCAGGGCGCAGCCCTGCCGAAAAACCCTCAATGCAGCAGGGCAGCCACCGCGGCGCGGAACCCATCCTGGGCCTGCCCGGACTCGGGCGCATGATGCAGCTGCCGCACCGCCCGTCCCAGCCGTGCCGCGCCGACAAACCCACAGCTCGCCTGCAACCGGTGCAGCTGGCTGCGCAGCTGGCGCTCGTCGTGCTGGTCCACCGCCTGCTCGACCGCGTCGCGTACGCCCGGCAACTCGGCCAGGAACAGCTCGCGCAGCGCGATCAAGTGGTTGCGCTGGCCATTGAGCGCGGCCAGTGCCGCGGTCTCGTCCCAGTCCTGCACCTGCAGCTCGACCGCTGCCGGAGCCGGGGCAACGGAGATCCCCGCCGGGCTGTTCACCAGTGCCCGGCGCACGGCCTTCAGCAACTGGTCGCGGCCCAGCGGCTTGACCAGCGTGTCGCTGAAGCCAGCTTCGCGCAGGCGGGCATGGATGGAGGTGTCGCCATCGGCGGTATGCGCCAACGCCGGGGTATCGGGGTGCGAACGGCGCAGTTCACGCAGCAGCTGCGCGCCGTTGCCGTCCGGCAGGTTGACGTCGATCAGCCACAGGTCATGCGCGCCGGGCTCGGCGCTGGCCAGCGCACTGGCCAATGAATCTGCGGTGTCCACGTCCGCCGGTAACGTTTCCAACGCCGCTTTGAAAAAACCGCGGCTGATGATGTCGTCCTCGACAAGCAGGAAGCGGGGCCGGCTGGCCCGCGGGGTCATCTGCATCAGGGCTGCCTCCATGTCAGCTGCTGCAATCATCAAGCACGGCGGCGGCGGGCGCAAGCGGGTCCGGACCCTGCCAGTCAGGATCTGCGACAATGTGCCCCCATTTTTGCCCGCAGCCTGTTGCCACGTGGCCCGATCCCGCTCCCGCATCGACCGTACCCCGTTCCAGACCGAGATCCTCGACCTCAGCCATGATGGTCGCGGCGTCGCCCGCCGTGAAGGCGAGGGCGGCAAGGTCACCTTCGTCAGCGGCGCCCTGCCGGGCGAGGTGGTCATGGCCGAACAGACCGCCCGCAGCCGCCATTTCGACGAGGCGCGCACGGTGGAAGTGCTGCAGGCCTCGCCCCAGCGCGTGACCCCGAAGTGCCCGCATTTCGGTACCTGCGCCGGCTGCGTGCTGCAGCATCTGGACGAAGACCAGCAGATCGTCGCCAAGCAGCGCGTGCTGATGGACAACCTGGAGCGGATCGGCCATGTGAAGCCGGGCAAGGTGCTGGCGCCGCTGGTCGGCGAGAGCTGGGGTTATCGCCGCAAGGGCCGCTTCTCGGTGCGCCGGGTCGAGAAGAAGGACAAGACCCTGGTCGGTTTCCGTGAACAGGACCCGCGTTTCGTCGCCGATCTCAGCCAGTGCCTGACCGTGATCCCGGAGATCGGTACCAAGGTCGAGGCCTTGTCGACCTTCATCGAATCGCTCGATGGCAAGCGCGACATCCCGCAGATCGAGTTCATCGCCGGTGACCAGGCGGTGGTGCTGACCGTACGCCACCTGCAGCCGCTCAGCGATGCCGACCGCGCCGCCTGGGCCGCCTTTGGCCAGCAGCATGGTTTCGTGATCTACCTGCAATCCGGCGGCGTGGACACCGTGCAGCCGCTGGACGGGCAGGGCGTGCCGCTGTCGTTCCGGTTGGCGCCTTGGGACGTGGAACTGGCGTTCCGCCCGCTGGACTTCATCCAGGTCAACGCCAAGCTCAACGAAAAGATGATCGCCCACGCCCTGGACCTGCTTGAGCCGGGCGAGGACGAACGCGTGCTTGACCTGTTCTGCGGCCTGGGCAACTTCACCCTGCCGCTGGCCCGCCGAGTGCGCGAAGTGGTGGGTGTGGAAGGCGATGCCGGCCTGGTCGCGCGTGCCCGTGAGAATGCCGTGCGCAACGGGCTGGCCAACGCCCAGTTCTTCAGCGCCGACCTGACCCAGGACCAGCGCAGCACGCCGTGGATGCGCCAGGGCTTCGACAAGCTGCTGCTGGACCCGCCGCGCTCGGGCGCCATCGAAGTGCTGCAGCAGCTGCCGCTGAAGCAGTTCAAGCGCATCGTCTACGTCAGCTGCCACCCGGGTTCGCTGGCGCGCGATGCCGGCTATCTGGTCAACGAACAGGGCTTCACCCTGGTCAGTGCCGGTGCGATGGACATGTTCCCGCACACCGCGCACGTGGAAAGCATCGCGGTGTTCGAGAAGCGCTGAGCGGCTGTCATCACCCATGGCGCATAATCGCGCCATGGGCATTGAAATCGAACGCAAATTCCTGGTCATCAACGATGGCTGGCGATCCGCTGCGCACCGGGTGATCCCGATGGCGCAGGGCTACATCAACGACATGGGCGCGCTGGATCGCGGAACCCAGAACGCCTCGGTGCGCGTGCGTATCGAGGGCGACCATGCTGCGCTGAACCTGAAGTCGCGCACCATCGGCCACACCCGGCAGGAATTCGATTACCCGATTCCGGTGGAGGACGCGCGCGCGCTGCTGGCGCTGTGCGTGGGTGGCCTGATCGACAAGCGCCGCCATCTGGTCGAGCACGCCGGCCTGACCTGGGAAGTGGACGAGTTCCTCGGCGACAACGCCGGTCTGGTGGTGGCCGAGGTGGAACTGGACAGCGCCGACCGGGCCATCGAGCTGCCGGACTGGGCCGGCGCGGAAGTCACCGACGACGCCCGCTACTACAACGTCGCGCTCGCCAGTCATCCCTATTCACAGTGGTGAAACCCTGAAAAGGGGACGGAGGGGATTAAGTCGTCTTTACCCCGCCTGTGCGGAAAGCGACTTAATCCCCTCCGTCCCCTTTTTTCGGCGGGGGCGGGCCCCATGTCGGTGGGATGAGAATCGACATCTACTCCGACGTGGTCTGTCCCTGGTGCTGGATCGGCAAGCATCGTTTCCAGCAGGGCGTGCAGTTGCTGGGCGCCGATGCGCCTGAACTCGATATCCACTGGCAGCCGTTCCAGCTGGACCCGGACGCGGACGACACCCCGGTGCCGCTGCGCGAGGCCTATGTGCGCAAGTTCGGTGGCGTCGAGCGCACCGAGCAGATCCTCGGCCAGACCCAGACCACGGCGCGTGCGGAAGGCCTGCCGATGGACTTCAGCCGGGGCCAGGTGCGGGTGACCACGCTGCCGGCACATCGGGTGCTGTGGCTGGCCGGCCAGCACGGCGTGCAGGACGCGGTCGGGGAGGCGCTGTTCCGCGCCCACTTCGAGCTTGGCCAGAACCTGGCGGACAGCGCGGTGCTGATCAAGGCCGGTGTGGCGGGCGGCCTGGACGGCGGCGAAATCGCGCAGATGCTGGCCTCCGACCGCGGCCTGGCCGAGGTCGAAGCCAAGCTGGCGGAGGCGCATGCGCTGGGCATCTCCTCGGTGCCGACCTTCGTCATCGATGGAAAGTGGGCCATTTCCGGGGCGCAGCCCCCCGAGGCCTTCGCCAACGCCCTGCGCCAGATTGCCGCCGAACAGGGCGCCCCGGCCACCCCGGCTGGCGACGACGAGGCCTGCGGCCCGGACGGCTGCAAGGTCTGAGCAGATCGGGGTCAGAGCCCCTGCGGGGATCCGGCCCCGGGGTCAGATCCCCGCAGGGGCTCTGACCGCACACTCCCCTTTTTCTGACCACTGCGCCTGTCGGCCGGTTCTGCGACAATGCGGCACTGCGCCATGCGGGCGCGCGTTGTGGAGATCGACCATGCTGCTGATCGGCGTTGCCGGCACCGAACTGACCGCCCAGGAACGTGACTGGCTGCAGCACGATGCCGTGGCCGGGGTGGTGCTGTTCAAGCGCAACTTCGCCTCCCGCCAGCAGGTGACCGATCTTAGCGCGGCGATCCGCGCCGCCGCGCCGCGCCCGCAGCTGATCTGCGTGGACCAGGAAGGCGGTCGTGTACAGCGTTTCCGCGAGGGTTACAGCGATCTGCCGCCACTGCAGGACATTGGTGCCCTGTATGCCACCGACCCGCAGCAGGCCTTGGCATTGGCCGAACGGCACGCCTGGCTGATGGCCAGCGAAGTACGCGCCAGCGGCCTGGACCTGAGCTTCGCGCCGGTGGTCGACCTTGGCCGTGGCAACCGTGCCATCGGCAACCGCGCCTTCAGTGAAGACCCGCAGGTGGTGGCCGCGTTCACCGCCGCCTACGTGCGTGGCATGCACTCGGTCGGCATGGCCGCCACGCTCAAGCATTTCCCCGGCCACGGCACCGTGCTGGAAGACACCCACGTCGATACTGCGATCGATCCGCGCGCGCTGGACGAGCTGCGTGCGCAGGACCTGGTGCCGTTCCAGGCCGGCATCGCCGCCGGTGCCGATGCGGTGATGATGGCGCACGTGATCTACCCGCAGATTGCGCCTGAACCGGCAGGTTACTCGCCGCGCTGGATCCAGGACATCCTGCGCGGCGAGCTCGGCTTCCGTGGCGTGGTGTTCTCCGACGACATCGGCATGGCCGCCTCGCACAGCGCCGGCGGCGTGCCGGCGCGCGTGCACGCCCATCTGGACGCCGGCTGCGACGTGGTGCTCGTCTGCCACCCGGAGCTGGTCGATGAAGCCCTGCACGCGGTGCAGGGGCGCTCCCTCAATACCGCTGCGCTGCTGGGCCTGATCGGCCGCGGCGCGCTTGGCTGGGATGGCCTGCTGGCCGATGCCCGCCATGGCGACACCCAAACCCGTCTGCTTGAAACCCTTGGAAGAACCGTCTGATGCCCAACCTCACCATTTCCCAGGCCCTGGCCCGGGCTGACCTGCTGGTCGACCGCCCCACCATCGACAAGGCCATCGCTGGTATCGCCGACGCCATCGCGCGCGACTACAAGGGCGAGGTGCCGCTGTTCCTGTCCATCATGCACGGTGCGCTGCCGTTCGCCGGCCAGCTGGCGCTGGAACTGGGCGCGCGCGGCCAGGACGTGCAGTTTGATTACCTGCACGCCACCCGCTACCGCGGTGAAACCACCGGCGGCGACCTGGTCTGGAAGCACAAGCCGGCCACCTCGCTGTTCGGCCGCCGCGTGCTGCTGGTCGACGACATCCTTGACGAGGGCTACACCCTGCAGGGCGTTCGCACCTGGTGCCTGGAACAGGGCGCAACCGACGTGCGCATCGCCGCGATGACGGTGAAGAAGCACGACCGCGCGCTGCCGGACGTGACCGCCGACTACGCCGGCATCGAACTGCCGGACCGCTACGTGTTCGGCTTCGGCATGGACGTCAACGAAACCCTGCGCTGCGTGCCGGCCATCTACGCGATGAAGGAATAACGGCGCAGCCGCCCGCGGCGCGTCTTCTTCTGCCGCCGGCATCCTCGGGTGCCGGCGTTCGTCTTTTCATGGAGTGCTTCGAATGCAACAGATCGCCCTGGCCGTGATCGGCGGTACCGGTGTCTACAACCTGGCCAAGCTTGACGACGTGCAGACCCACGAGGTCGACACCCGCTTCGGCCGCCCGTCGGGCCCGGTGCGCGTCGGTACGCTGCTCGGCCATCGCGTGGCGTTCCTGGCGCGCCATGGTGAAGGCCACTCGCTGCCGCCGCACAAGATCAACTACCGCGCCAACCTGGCCGCGCTGCAGCAGCTGGGCGCGCAGCGCGTGTTGGCGTTGAACACGGTCGGTGGCATCACCGAGGATTTCGGCCCGCGCGTGCTGGCCTGCCCGGACCAGATCATCGACTACACCTGGGGCCGCATCAGCACCATCTGTGAAGAAGAGGGCACCGATGTGGTCCACGTCGATTTCGGCCACCCGTACACGCCGATGCTGCGCAGCAAGATCCTGGCGGCGGCCAAAGTGACCGGCGTCACGGTCCATGACGGTGGCTGCTACGGCGCAACGCAGGGCCCGCGCCTGGAAACCATCGCTGAAATCGCCCGCATGCGCCGCGACGGCTGCGACCTGGTGGGCATGACCGGCATGCCGGAAGCCGCGCTGGCACGCGAACTGGGGCTGGATTACGCCTGCCTGGCGATCATCGCCAACTGGGCTGCCGGCTGTGGTGATGGCGAGGAGATTACGATGGCCGAAGTGCTGGCCAACGTACAGGCGGCCAGCAACGGACTTCCGGAACTGGTGGGCGAATTGGCGCGGGGGTGATTGTCTTCCCCGAGCAAGCTTTGCATACTCAGCTTGTGCGCGGGTTCAGCGTACACCACCCATTCATTGCATAAGGTCTCGCATCACCATGCCGAACGGTACCGTCAAGTGGTTCAACGACGCCAAGGGATTTGGCTTCATCTCGCCGG
This sequence comes from Stenotrophomonas sp. a6, assembly GCF_030913325.1. Classification (NCBI taxonomy): domain Bacteria; kingdom Pseudomonadati; phylum Pseudomonadota; class Gammaproteobacteria; order Lysobacterales; family Lysobacteraceae; genus Stenotrophomonas; species Stenotrophomonas sp. a6. Next base: position 3,242,987 of record NZ_CP133161.1, on the reverse strand, counting down.
AGGATGGCAGCGCCGACGTGTTCGCGCACTTCTCCGCCATCAACTCCAAGGGCTTCCGCAGCCTGCAGGAAGGCCAGCGTGTCACCTATGACGTGACCCAGGGCCCGAAGGGTGCCCAGGCTTCGAACATCACGCCGGCCGAGTGATCCACTCGACAGTGCGTTGAAAACCCCGCTTCGGCGGGGTTTTTTTTTTGCGCGGCGTGCCCGCGGCCGGTTCGCGATCCACCCGCCTCGGGCACAATGTGGCCATGACGGAACGACTGCGTATCGCCGTGATCGGCTACGGCACCGCTGGACAGGCGGTGTCCATCCTCCTCACCCGTGACGGCCACGAAGTGGAGATATTCGAACGCGTGCCGACGCCGGGACCGGTGGGTGCCGGTTTCCTGCTGCAGCCCAGCGGCCTGCAGGTGCTGTGGCAGATGGGCCTGCTGGATGCGGTGCGCGCGCATGCCGCGCCGGTGCACCGCCTGTATGGCGACACGCCATGCGAGCGCGCGGTGATGGACATGCGCTACGACGGTCTGGATGCGCGCCTGCATGGCCTGGGCATGCAGCGTGGGGCGTTGTTCTCGCTGTTGGACCAGGCGCGCGCAGGGGCAGGCAATCTGCATGCGGGCGTCACCATCGCTGCCGTGGATGCCGAGCAGGGCCGCCTGCGCGACAGCGAAGGGCGCCTGCATGGCCCGTTCGACCTGGTGGTGGCCGCCGATGGCGCGGCCTCTACGCTGCGCAGCACCATTGCCGGCGGTGCCGGGCTGGACCGCGTGTATCCGTGGGGAGCGCTGTGGTGCCTGTTGCCGGCTGAAGACTGGCCGCATGTGCAGGAGCTGCGGCAGCGCTACGTGGCCGCGCGCAAGATGATCGGCCTGTTGCCGGTCGGCACGCGCCCCGGCGATGACACGCCGCGCCTGAGTTTCTTCTGGAGCCTGCCACGCACCGACTTCGAGCGCTGGCAGGCCGATGGCATGACGCCCTGGCTGGACGAGCTGCATGCGCTGTGGCCGCAGGCCAGTGCGCGCTTCGCCCACCTGCGCGATGCCGGCCAGCTGGCGCGCGCGGTCTATCGCGATGCAGTGATGACGCGCTGGCACCAGGGCCGCATGGTGCTGGCAGGTGATGCGGCGCACGCGATGAGCCCGCAGCTGGGGCAGGGGGTGAACATGGCGCTGCTCGATGCGCTGGCGCTGCGCGATGCGGTGCGCACGCATGGCGGTGGTGCCGCTGCATTGCAGGCCTACCAGGCGCAACGCAGGGCGCACGTGGCGGTCTACCAGCGCTGGAGTCGCTGGCTGACGCCGCTGTTCCAGTCCGATCGCGATGCCTGGGCGAAGACGCGCGACGTGCTGCTGGGCCCGATGGGGCGCCTGCCCGGAGGCCGTGGCCACATGCTGCGCGTGCTCAGCGGCACGCAGCAGGGGTGGTTCGGTTCGCTTACGCTGGATCCGGCCTTCATCGACGCATTGGCGACGACGATGGAAATACCTCGCAGCAACGCGATCACGGCCACCGCGTGAAGCGTGCCGTCACGTGAATTAACGGTTGCCTCACCGCGGATGTGCGAGAAGTAGCTTGCACGCGACTGCGCGTCGCCCGTTTTCCTTTCCGTGATCAACATCGCGCGTGGCCCGGGCAGCGCTGCTGTTGCGGCCTGTTGCGGCCCAGACGTGCCGCTTGATGAAGAGGAGGACGCCATGTTGTTCGCGGTCGAAGAGCTGGAATCGGAAATCTGCAAGCTGCGTGGACTGCTGCAGATGCTGCACGAGGACCAGCCCGACGTACTGGAGGATGTATTCGAGTTCCATGTCGGCAGCCTGGTCAGCCATGCGTCGCCGGAACACCACGCACGCATCCGGACCTGCGCGCAGGAGATGCTGGCGGCAATCCAGGCCTTGCCGCGGCGGCGTGAGAATGACACCCCTGATTTCCAGTTGATGCCGCAGCTGGGCATTGGCCCGGCCTGAGTCAGGCGACCGGCAGTTCCACCAGGCCGCTTTCCACGCAGGCGATCATCTGTTCGCCGCGGGCGGGGGCAGGCACGATGCCTGCAGTGAATGCGGAGAAGGCCGGCAGGACCGTCATCCGGTCACGCAGCCAGAACGCGGGGAAGCGCCGTCGCAGTGGCTTCAAGGCAACCTGCGGGTGCAGATGCCCGGCGATCACATGCAGCGCCGCATCGGGCATCGGCTCATGCCGAAGCAGGAACGGCCGCAGTCGTACTTCATCGTGGATCTGGACCTGCAACTGCGCATGCGGCAGCTGGCGGTCGTGATTACCGCGCAGGACATGCACGTCCAGAGAAGCATTGCGTTCACGCCATCCCAGCCATTGCTGGTACCACCCAGCGCGATGCGCCGGCCCATGCAGGATGTCGCCCAGGATCCACAGCTCGCGGCAGGCATGCAGGTCCAGAAGCCGCTGCAAGCGTTGCAGGTCTTCGCCGGTGCCGCCGCTGGGCAACGCGATGCCGGCGCGACGGAACACATCGGCCTTGCCCAGATGGAGGTCTGCGATCAGCAGTGCCTGCCGCGCGGGCCAGTACAGCGCACGCGCGCCCACCAGGACCACGGACTCACCAGCAAGCAGCAGCGGCAATTCATCGGTCATGGCGGCGCTCCAGTTGCTGGGCCGCGCGCTGCACGCGCATACGCCAGTCTTCATTGCTGAACTGACCGCGCAGGCGTTCGGCCCACAATGGAAAGCCCAGCGGCGTGAGTGATGACGGTCGCTGCAGCGACAGCTGCTGCGTGCCGATCCGCTCCAGTACCTGCTGCACCCCCGGCAGGTCGAGGCTGTCGTACAGCACTTCATGTTCCGCCAGCGCCAGCAGCAGGTGTTCCGGATCGTGCTCGCGCAGCACGTCGTACAGCAGGCCCGCGGACGCCTGCAGCTGGCGCAGCGACCGTGGCATGCCACCGGGCAGGCTGGGCACCAGCAGGCCTGCTACGCGTGCGATGCCCCGGAACTGACGTCGCGCCAGCTCGCCCAGGTTCACTGCCTCGCGCAGATCGGCCAGCAACCGGTCATTGCCGAACAACGCACGCCATTGCGCCTCATCCAGATCGATCGGCCGCGCCGGCGCCAGCACCAGGCCATGATCGTTCACCGCATAGCCAATGCTGTTGCGTTGCTGGCGGGTGCAGCGCAGCGCCAACAGCGCGGCCAGTGCCTCGTGTACGTGGCGGCCGGCAAAGGGGTAGACGAACATGAACTGGCCTTCGCGGCGCCGCACCTCTTCCACCAGCAGGTGCTCTGGGCCGGGAAGCGCCGACAGCTGTTGCTGCAGTGCCAGCAACGGTGACAACCAGCGGGATTCGGCACTGTCGTCGGCGCCGGACAGCACCCACTCCAGCTCACGGCCGAGTGGCATCGACAGTGGCAACTGGCCTCCCTGCCAGCGCGGCACCACACCATCGCCGCGCCCTCGTGCCAGCCGCACGAAAGCGGTCATGTCGCGCAGCTGCACCAGTTCCAGCAGGCGCCCGGCGAACTGGAAACGGTCGCCGCGACGCAGGCGGCTGGCGAACTGCTCCTCCACTGCACCAAGCCCGCCACCGCGCAGGAACTGCACGCGCACGCTGCCATCGCTGCTGATGGTGCCGATCGACAGGCGGTGCCGCAGCGCCTGGCGGCGATCGTGCATGCGGTAGCTGCCATCGGCATCGCGCACGACCTTGTGGAAATCGGGGTACTGCGCCAGCGCCTGCCCACCCTGCACGATGAAGTCCAGCACGGCCCGCCATTGTTCATCGCCCAGCGTGGCGAAGGCATGGGTGCGACGCACCTGCGCCAGCAGCGCATCACTGTCAAAGCCGCCAGCGAGGGCGCGGCTGACCGCATGCTGTGCCAGCACGTCCAGTGACAACGTCGGCGGTCGACGCGCTTCGACCACGCCTTCCTGCAGTGCGCGGCGCACCGCTGCATATTCGGCCAGTTCCAGTGCGTGACTGGGTATGCAGACGATGGCCCCCTTGGCGCCGGGACGATGGCGTGCGCGCCCGGCGCGCTGGCGCAGCCGCGCCACGCCCTTGGGGCTGCCCAGCTGCAGTACCTGTTCAACCTCCGGGAAATCCACGCCGAGGTCGAGGCTGGAGGTCGCCACCACGCAGCGCAACGCGCCTGCGCGCAGGCCGTCTTCCACCTGCTGCCGCAGTGCTGGATCCAGCGAGCCATGATGCAGTGCCAGCGTGTCCGCGTCTTCCGGCCATACCGCCGCCAGCGCCTGGTGCCACAGCTCGGCCTGCGCGCGGGTGTTGGTGAACAGCAGGCTGCTGCGTACGGCCATCAGTGCGTCCAGCACGCGCGGTAGCTGCGCCAGGCCGAGATGCCCCGCCCAAGGGAAACGTTCACCCGGTTCCGGCAGCAGGCTGCGCACGCTGATCGCGCGCGGACGAACGCCCTGTACGATCGGTGCATCCTGTTGGCCAGGCAACAGCACGTCGCGGGCCTGCGGCAGGTTGCCCAGCGTGGCCGACAGTCCCCAAAGCTGCAGGGAAGGAGCGGCGTCGCGCAGCACCGCCAGGTTCAGCTGCAGCAGGACGCCGCGCTTGTTGCCCAGCAGTTCATGCCATTCGTCCACCACCACGCAGCGCAGCTGGCGCATGCGTGGCAGTGTGTCTGGATAGCTCAGCAGCAGTGCCAGCGATTCCGGCGTGGTCACCAGCACGTCGACGCGGCCTTCGCGGGCCTGCCGGCGCTCGCGGTTGCTGGCATCGCCGCTGCGCAGGCCGACCCGCCAGCCCAAGCCCAGCCCGTCGACCACTGCCTGCAGCGCACGTGCGGTATCACTGGCCAATGCCCGCAGCGGCGTCACCCACAGCACCTGCAGCGGCCGCACCGCGCTGGCCCGGCGCGGTGCCGACGGTGGATCGAGCATCGCCTGCAGCAGCGGGCCGCCGAACATGGCCAGCGTCTTGCCGCTGCCGGTGGGGGTGTGCAGCAGCCCGGAGTCGCCCGCCAGATAGTGCCGCCACATCGCGCGCTGGAACGGCAGTGAGCGCCAGCCGCGCGCAGCGAACCAGTCTTCCAGCCGGCGCAACGCCTCGCGGCGGTTCATCGCGCCAGCGCCTGCAGCGTGGCCAGCTGGTCGGCTTCGGTGGCGGGCTTGTCGTGGCGCCAGCGCAGGATGCGGGGAAAGCGCACGGCGATGCCGGATTTGTGCCGGCTGCTGCGGTTGACTGCCTCGAAGCCCAGTTCAAACACCTGTTCGGCACGCACGCTGCGCACCGGGCCAAACCGTTCACGGGTGTTGGCGCGGATCCAGCGATCGAGGGCCAGGATTTCCCTGTCATCCAGGCCCGAATAGGCCTTGGCCACCGGCACCAGCGTATCGCCGTCCCAGACGCCGAAGGTGTAATCGGTGTACAGCGTGCTGCGCCGTCCATGGCCGGCCTGCGCATACAGCAGCACGGCATCGATGGTCAGGGGGTCGACCTTCCATTTCCACCAGTCGCCGCGCCGTCGCCCTGACTGGTAGGCGGACGTCCGGCGTTTCAGCATCAACCCTTCCACGCCCCGCTCACGGGCGGCCTCCCGCAACGTGGCCGCCTGCAGCCAGTCTCCAGCGGGTACGTCGGGCGACAGCTGGATGCGTGTATCGCCCAGGGCACCGATGACCTCGGCCAACTGTGCACGCCGTTGCTGCAGTGGCAGCCCGCGCAGATCCTCGCCATCGCGTTCAAGCAGGTCGTAGGCAAGCACGCGTACCGGGGTGTTGCGCAAGGTCGCTGCACCGGGCTTGCGACGCTGGATGCGGGTCTGCAGCGCGGTGAAGGCGCGCGGCAGGTCGTCGCTCTCGTCCCAGGCCAGCAGTTCTCCGTCCAGCACGCAGCCGTCGGGCAGCGCCATCGCGGCCTGTTCAATTTCCGGGAAGCGGCCATCCAGCCGTTCCTCGCCACGTGACCACAGCGCCACTTCACCGCGTCGGCGCAGCAGCTGCAGACGGATTCCATCCCACTTCCACTCCAGCAGCCAGTCTTCGACCGGACCCAGCCGTTCGCCGGGTTCGCCCTCCAGCGGTGAGGCCAGGAAGAACGGGTACGGCTGCTGCCGGTCCAGTGGCAGTTCATCCGGCGACAGCAGCTGCCCCAGCAACGCGGGAGAGGGCACCCACTCGCCGAGCATGCGCTGGGCGATGCGCGCGATGTCCAGGCCGGACCATTCTGCCAGCGCCTGCTGCACCAGCCGTTGCGAGACACCCACGCGCAGCGCGCCGGTGAGCAGCTTGTTGAACACCAGGCGCTCGCCGCTACGCAGCTGCTGCCAGCCGGCGACGACCGCCGCACGGCGCACCACTTCGGGCTGGTTGGCCACCGCCAGCAGATGCTGTTCGATCCAGTCCGACAACGGCCGGTCGGCGGCGGGATGCAAGGGGTCATCCAGCAGCAGTGTCAGTGTTTCGGCCAGATCGCCGACCTGAGCGTAGCTGTCTTCCACCAGCCAGGCGGGCAGTCCGGATTCCTCGGCAATCCAGCTGCGCAGCTCACCACTGGCGGCGATCCTGCGGCGTGCGCCGCCGACCTTGCCGCCGCTGAGCAGGTACAGCGCCCACGCCGCATCGTGCGCCGCTGCGTGGCGGAAGTAGTCGACCAGTGCGGCGCGCTTGTCCAGCGTCGCAGTACTGCGGTCCAGGCGCTGGTAGAGCGCGGCGAAGGCCTTCATTCCTCGCTCCCGAAGTCGGTGCGAAAGGCTTCAGCCGCCACGCCGCGCTCGCGCAGGAACGGAATCAATGCATCGGTATTGCCATGGGTGGCGATGACCCGCTGCGCGCCGGTCTGTTCGATGGTCTGCAGCAGCGCGGGCCAATCAGCGTGATCGGAAATGACGAAGCCCCGGTCGACGTTGCGGCGTCGCCGGTTGCCGCGCAGCTGCATCCACCCCGAGGCGAACCCCAGTTGATGCGGCCCGAAGCGGCGCATCCACGGCGTGCCTGCGGCCGAGGGTGGGGCCAGGATCAACTGGCCGGCGGCATCGGGTTGACGCCCCTGTTCGGCGACGGTGAGCGTCTCCAGCATCGGGATGTTGGCCTGCCGGTAGACCGACACGCCATTGGCGATGGCGCCGTGCAGCCACGCGGGGCGGTCGTCCAGTGGCAACAACTCGGCCAGCACCCGCTGCGCCTTGCCGAGTGCATAGCACAGCAGGATCGCCGCTTCGCCACGTTGTTCGCATTCGCGGCGCCACGCCACGATCTCTGCGGCGACCGCCGGGGTGTCCGGCCAGCGATAGATCGGCAGCGCGAACGTCGCTTCGGTGATGAACGTATCGCAGGGCACCACTTCGAAGGGCGTGCAGGTCGGGTCGGGTTGGCGCTTGTAGTCGCCGGACGCCACCCACACCCGTTCACCATCGTCGATGCGCACCTGCGACGAACCGAGCACATGACCGGCCGGATGCAGCGATACCTGCACCCGGCCCAAGCGGAACGGCACCCCCTCGGCGTGCGCCTGCACGCCAACATCGCCCAGCCGCCAGCGCAGGATCGGCAGGCTTCCTTCGCTGCAGTGGTATTCGCCCATGCCCGGGCGCGCGTGGTCGCCGTGGCCATGGGTGATGACCGCGCGCGGCACCGGGCGCCAGGGATCGATGTGGAAATCTCCCGCGGCGCAGTACAGCCCCTCCGGACGCAGCACCACCAGATCGTCATTGCCTTCCATGCGGCCACTGTGGCCTGCGCTTCGTGCAGGCGGTGAGAACCGGCCTGAACACGGGCTTGGCGGGGCATGCGGCACAATCGGACCGCATACCTCTTGCCGCCAGGATGGACCGGATGAGTGGACCCAGCTTCAGCAGCAACGCGCCGTTTGAAACCCATGTGGTGCTGAACCAGCCGCCACCGTTCGCGGGCCGCCAGCTGTGGACCGACGATGTGGCGTTGGCGGAGGCGGTGCATCGCGAGGGTGCCGGTGCCTTAGCGCCACGCCTGGCCGTGTACGGGGCCCTGGCCGGCGACGAGTTGTACCGGCTTGGCTTCGATGCCAACCGTGATCGCCCGCGGCTGCGTACGCACGATGCGCAGGGCCACCGCATTGATACGGTCGAGTTCCACCCTGCGTACCACCAGCTGATGTCCGCAGCGAAGCAGCATGGCGTGGCGGGTTTGTCCTGGCACGAGCCGCAGCCCGGCGCACACGTCGCGCGTGCGGCGCTGAGCTACCTGCACCACCAGGCCGAAGCCGGCACCAGTTGCCCCTTGACCATGACCCATGCGGCGGTGGCAGTGTTGCAGTCGCAGCCGCACCTGGCCGACTGGGCGCGCGAGGCCGCCGCGCCGGTCTATGACCCGCGCGACGTTCCGGTGGCGGACAAGACCGGCATCACGCTGGGCATGGGCATGACCGAGAAGCAGGGCGGCTCGGATGTACGTGCGAACAGCACGCGCGCCGAGCCGATCGATGGCGAACGTTACCGCCTGGTCGGCCACAAGTGGTTCTTTTCCGCGCCGATGTGCGATGGTTTCCTGGTGCTGGCGCAGGCGCCGGGCGGGCTGACCTGCCTGCTGATGCCGCGCCGGCTGGCCGATGGCGACCGCAATGCATTCAGGCTGATGCGGCTGAAGGACAAGCTGGGTGACTGGTCCAATGCGTCCAGCGAGGTCGAGTTCTGTGGCGCGCAGGCATGGCGCGTGGGCGAAGAAGGGCGTGGCGTGGCGACCATCATCGGGATGGTGATGATGACCCGCCTGGACTGCATGCTGGGTGCGGCCGCGGAGATGCGCATGGCGCTGGCGCAGGCGCTGCATCATGCACGCCATCGGCGCACCTTCGGCAAGCTGCTGGTGGAGCACTCGCTGATGACCAACGTGCTGGCTGATCTGGCGCTGGAGTCGGAAGCGGCCACGGTGTTGGCGATGCGCATCGCACGCGCGGTGGATCGTGCCGGTGTGGATGCCAATGAAGCGGCGATGGCGCGGTTGGGGACGGCGCTGGGCAAGTACTGGCTGTGCAAGCGTGCGCCGGCCTTCGTCAATGAAGCGCAGGAATGCCTGGGCGGTGCCGGCTACGTGGAGGAGTCGATGCTGCCCCGCCTGTACCGGCAGGCACCGTTGAATTCGATCTGGGAGGGCAGCGGCAACATCCAGTGCCTGGATGTGCTGCGTGCGCTGGCGCGTGAACCGGAGGCGATGGCGGCGTTGCGCGGTGAGCTGGCGTCGGTGGCTGACCGTGATGCGCGCTATGCAGCAGCATTGCAGCGTTGGGCAGCGGCGCCGCCACCGGAGGAAGCGCAGGCGCGGCTGTTCTGCGAGCGCACTGCGCTGCTGCTGCAGGCGGCGCTGCTGCTGCGTGCGCGCAGTCCGATGGCGGAGGCGTTCGTGCGTAGCCGGCTGGAAGGGGAGCATGGGCTGGCGTTCGGGACGCTGCCGGCGGGGCTGGAGCTGACGGCGATGCTGGCGCGCGCGCTGCCGTAGCGGCGGCCCACGCCGGCTCTCGACACCTACGCTGACAGATTTTCATCAGATAAGGCTCGGGCGCGCCATCCATGGCGCTTACGCCCCTGCGCAACCTGCCCGCGCGTCCTTGGACACTTTCCGTGGGCGCACACCACGGAATCAACAGAAGAAGCAGGGAGCGAAAAGCAGAAAAGCCGCGGCAGTGCCGCGGCTTTTCCTGTGGAGCCGAGCCGGTGCTCGGCTGCCGGTAAGGCTTAGTGCTTGGCTTCTTCCTTGGCGGCGTTGGCCTTGGCGTCATTGGCGACATCGCGGGCCTTGTCGGCGACCTTCTGCGCGGCGTCGGCGGTGGCGTCGCTGGCGTGCGCGGCGGCGTCGGTTGCGGCGTCCTTGGCCTTGTCGGCGGCGTTGGCAGTGGCGTCTGCGGCCTTGTCCAGCGCCTGCTGGGTATCGGCGGCGGCCTGCTCGGAAGCGGCGGCGGTCTTGTCGGCGGCTTCGCGGGTGGCGGCAGCAGCCTTGTCGACGGCGTCGCGGGCGGCAGCGCCGGCGCTGTCGGCCGCCTGCTGCGCGTCCTGCTTGGCCTGTTCGGCTTCCGGGCCCTTGCAGGCGGCCAGGGCCAGCAGCAGGGAGGCGGCCAGCAGGGTGGTGGTGATCGGACGAATCTTCATGGCGGTCTCCGGCACTGCAATGGATGGGGACGCCAGCCTATTCATGCCGTTGTGAAGACCGGGTCGCGATGCAGGGGCTTGATCGCCGGCATCCACGCAAAGAAAAAGCCGCTGGCGAACCAGCGGCTTTTCCAGAACAGCGTGAAGAAAGAAGTTATTACTTCTTGGCTTCTTCAGCAGCGTCCTTGGCCTTCTCAGCGGTGCCTTCAGCAGCCTTGGCAGCGTCAGCAGCAGCGCCGGCAGCAGCGTCGGTGGCAGCACCGGCGGTCTGGGCAGCGGCGTCGGTGGCGGCGTCAGCAGCGGTGGCGGCGGTGTCAGCGGCCTGCTGGGCAGCGTCGGCGGTCTGGGCGCCAGCAGCGGCGGCCTGGTCGGCAGCAGCCTGGGCTTCGGTGGCGGCTTCGTTGGCCGAAGCAGCGGCGTCCTGGGCAGCTTCCTGCTTCGAGCAGGCGGCCAGGGCCAGAGCCAGGGACATCGCGACCAGCAGCTTGTTGATGCTCATTGTGTGAATCCTCGTCGTTAGAATTAGGCAACGCGCATGCTGCGCGCCGACAACATGATGACAAGCCAAGATTGGGTGTCAAGCGATCCCGCATTCATTTTTGCGAAATCATCGTTAAATCTTTTTAAATCAATTCGATGGCGATTGCCGTTGCTTCGCCGCCGCCGATGCAGAGGGTGGCAATGCCGCGCTTCCCACCACGCGTGCGCAGAGCGTTGACCAGCGTCACCACAAGACGTGCGCCGGAGGCACCGATGGGGTGACCCAGTGCGCAGGCGCCGCCATTCACGTTGAGCTTGTCGTGAGGGATGCCCAGTTCGCGCATCGGGGCCATCGCCACCACGGCAAAGGCTTCGTTGATTTCGAACAGATCGACCTGGTCCAGCGACCAGCCGGTCTTGCCCAGCAGCTTGTGCAGCGCGCCGATCGGCGCGGTGGTGAACCACTCCGGTTCCTGCGAGTGGGTGGCGTGGCCGACGATGCGGGCCAGTGGCGTGATGCCTCGCGCGGCGGCATCCTCTTCGGTCAGCAGCACCACCGCGGCGGCACCGTCGGAGATGCTGGAGGAACTGGCGGCGGTCACGCTGCCGTCCTTCTTGAAGGCCGGACGCAGGGTCGGGATCTTGGCGATGTCCGAGCGCCCCGGCTGCTCGTCGGTGGCGACCTCGACCTCACCCTTGCGGGTGGCGACCTTCACCGCGACGATCTCGTCGGCGAACGCACCATTGGCCTGGGCAGCCTGCGCGCGCTTGACCGACTCGATCGCATAGGCGTCCTGCTCTTCGCGGCTGAACTGGTACTTGTCCACCGCGCACTCGGCGAATTCGCCCATGGCCTTGCCGTCATAGGCGTTGACCAGGCCATCGTGGGCCATGTGGTCGACCGCCTGGAAGTTGCCGAAACGGTTGCCGGTACGGGAGTTCGGCAGCATGTGCGGGGCGTTGGACATCGATTCCATGCCGCCGGCGACCACGATGCTGGCCGAGCCGGCCTTGATCAGGTCATGGCCGAGCATGATGGTCTTCATGCCCGAGCCGCACACCTTGTTCAGCGTGGTGGCACCGGCCGACAGCGGAATGCCGGCGGCGATCGCCGCCTGGCGGGCGGGCGCCTGGCCGAGGTTGGCCGGCAGCACGCAGCCCATCAGGACTTCGGAAACGTCGCTGGCCGGGACACCCGATTGTTCCAGCGCGGCGGCGATGGCTGCGGCGCCGAGGGTCGGGGTCGGCACGCCGTTGAACTGGCCGAGGAAGGAGCCGATGGCGGTACGCTTGGCGGCGGCGATGACGATGTTGGACATGGCAATCTCGTTGATGCGTAAGCAATGTTCGGAAAGGAGACCGGAGGCCGTTGGATGCGCCCCGGTTTCCCGGCAGACTGCGTGGGGGTCGGCCCAAGTATAGAGGGTCGGGGAGGGCTGCCGCTGTGCGGCGCCGAACGCCTGCCGGGATGAAGGCAGGCCAACGTTCACGGGAAGGAATCGATGGAGCGAACGATGATGGTGAGGTCTGTGCTGGCAACCGCGCTGGCGATGGCGCTGACGGCCTGTGGTGGAGGCGGCGGAGGCGGCAGCAACGTGCGCGTCGACCCGCCCCCGACCACGCCGACACCTCCAACCACGCCTCCGCCGACGACACCACCGCCGGCCAAGCCGCAGGAGCCGGCCTTTGATGCGCATCTTTCAGTCACCAACGCGCGCGCCGCACAGGCCGCCGGCCTGACCGGGCAGGGCGTGCGCATCGGCATCGTCGATTCGGGCGTGCAGCGCAACGCGGTGGCCTTGAATGGTCGCGTGCTGGCCAACTTCAATTACATCGATCCCGCCAGGAACAACCTGGCGGTTGATGACGTGGTCGGGCATGGCACCGCCGTGGCCAGCCTCGCTGCCGGCGCAGCAGTGGGGACCTGGCCGGGCGGTATCGCGCCAGGCGCCCAGATCGTCTCGGCAAGGATCATTTCCGACAAGCCGCCGACCGATGACGGCAGTGGCCAGGGCAATGCCTTCAGTGGGCCGCTGGGCGTGGCCCAGGTCCACCAGGACCTGATCAGCTACAACGTGAAGGTGATGAACAACTCGTGGGGCGGCCTGTACTGGACCGATCTGCCGACCACCGCGCAGGTAGCCGCCGAATACCGGCCGTTCGTGATCAACCACGGTGGCCTGGTGGTGTTCGCCGCCGGCAATGACGGCCGCAGCGAGCCGAGCAGCCTGGCCGCGCTGCCCAGCCAGAAGGGCGTGGCAGGCACGCTTCCGGCGGCCGATCTGGAGCGCGGCTGGCTGGTGGCCACGGCGGTGGACCCGTTTACGCCGGGCGCGCTGGCCAGCTATTCGAATGCCTGCGGCCAGGCGGCCCGCTACTGCCTGGCAGCGCCGGGCAGCGCGGTCTACCCGGATGCCAACGGTGGCAGCTACTACTGGAACTACGGCACCTCGTTCGCCGCGCCGCTGGTCTCCGGTGCGGCGGCGCTGGTCTGGCAGCGCTTCCCCTACTTCAACAACGATCTGGTGAGGCAGACCCTGCTGGGCACTGCCAAGGACATCGGTGCGCCCGGCGTGGATCCGGTGTTCGGCTATGGCCTGCTCGACATCGGTCGCGCGATCAACGGTCCCGGCCGCTTCGACTGGGGCGATGTGGTTGCCAACGTTGATGCCGGCTCGACCAACTCGATGTGGAGCAACGACATCACCGGCAGCGGTGGCCTGGTCAAGCAGGGCGGAGGCAAGCTGGTACTGGCCGGCAACAACAGCTATTCCGGCGCCACCCGCATCGAGCGCGGCATCCTGACGCTGCAGAACGGTGGCGTGATCCGTTCAAATGTGACGATCCTCGCCCAGCCCGACCCGGATTCCACCGGTCTGCAGTTCAACGGTGGCACGCCGCGGGTGATCGGCAATGTGGTCAACGGCGGCAGCGTGTTCCTCACCACCGGCAATACCACCGGCACCATCGAGGGCAACTACACCCAGCAGCCCGGCGCGCAGCTGATGATCGCGCTCGGTGCCAACGCACTTCAGGTCACCGGCAACGCAACGATCAATGGCGGGGTGCGTGTGCACGGCTTTGTCTCCGGCTATGTACCGCAGAACGGAACGCGCCAGGACCTCATCCACGCCGCGGGTGGCCTGAACGGCACCTTCAGTACCCAAGCCACTTCCACCGGCCTGCAGGGGCTGACCCTGGTGGCACCCACGTATGGCTACGACAGCAACAACGCCTGGTTGAACGTGAACCAGGTCAGCGTCACCGCCGCAGCCAGTGGCCTGAGCGCCTCCGCACAGGCCGCAGCGCAGCGCCTGGAAGGCGCATTCGCAGTGCTCGACGGCAACACCGGCCTGCAGGGATCGCCCTTCGGTACGGCAGCCGGTGCGCTGCAGTGGGCCGGAGGCGGCCAGCAGGGCCTGGCCGACAGCCTGCAGAGCCTGTCCGGCCAGGCGCATGCCCGCGCCGAGGCCGCCACCTTCGACAGCATCGACATGTCGCGGCGTGCGATTGCCGAGCGCTTCGATCGTGTACAGGCCACCCCGCGCCTGCGCGGGAGCTGGCAGAGCGCGCTGGGTGAGGCGGGGCAGGGCAGCTTCGCCGGCAACGCCGCCGACAGCCGGGGCTGGATGGCCGGCCAGGATCTGCCGCTGGGCGGCAACGGCCTGATGGGCGTCGCCTTCGGTGAGACCCGCAGCAATGGTGGCAGCAGTTTCGGCGGTGATCGCGGGCGTGATCGCCAGGCGCAGGCACAGTTGTACGCTGGCTGGAACCTGGGGCGTGGCTATGCGCTGGCCCAGTTCGGCAGTGGCCAGTTCACCCGCGCGCTGGATCGCCAGCTGCTGCTGGGTGCGGGCGCCTATGGTGTCTCGGCGCGTTACGGCGGGCGTTTCAGCAGCGCCAGCGTGGAAGGCGGATATCGCCTGGGCCGCGCAGGCGCTTCGGTGACGCCCTACCTCGGTGCCAGCACCACGCGTGTCGATACCGATGCGTTCAATGAGCTGGGCGGTTTCGGCTTCGGCCTGCGGGGTGATGCCACCCGCGCGCAGCGCAGCCAGATGCTGGCCGGCATCCGTGGCGAGCGGGGCTGGGGGCGTTGGAACCTGCGCGGACACGCCGAGTGGCAGCAGCGGCTGGACGGCGGTGACGCCGATTGGCAGGCCAGTTTTGTCGGCGTGGATGCCTGGGCGCCGCTGGCAGGCTGGAATGCGCCGCGCGGCAGTGCGCTGATCGGCGTCGCGCTGGAATCGTGGTGGGGCCGCAATGGCCGCTTGAGCCTGGGTTTCGACCAGCGTATCGGTGGCGAGGGCGCGCGGCAGGCTGCGTTGCGCTACAGCACCGGGTTCTAGCAATCGGTCGCGCCGGGAAGGCTCCCGGCGCGACGTCTGCAGCCTCAGCCGCCGCGCAGGTTGCCCAGGCGCGGAGTGCTGCGGCCCAGCGGCATCTTCAGCTTGCCGATCGACAGGATGCGGCTTTCCGCAATGCGATCGGCTGCCCGCTGCGGCGCGATGTTCTCGCGCTGCGACAGTTCGAAGATGCGGGTGAGGTTGTGGTAGATGCTGCGGATCAGTCGCATCGCGCGTTCGCGGTTGTAGCCGTCGATCTCCAGCGACACGTTCATCACACCGCCGGCGTTGACGGCGTAGTCCGGGGCGTAGAGGATGCCGCGCGCATGCAGTTCGTCGCCGATCTCCAGGCTCGACAGCTGGTTGTTGGCCGTGCCGCAGATGATCTTGGCCTTGATCCGCGGCAGCGTGTCGGCGTTGATCGCGCCTTCCAGCGCACACGGTGCGAACACATCGGCGTTCACTTCGTGGATCTCGTCCGGCTTGACCGCCTCGGCGCCGAAATCGCTGACTGCACGATCAACCAGCGCACTGTCCAGGTCGGTGACATACAGCTTGGCGCCGCGGTCACGCAGCAGTTTCACCAGTTCCATGCCGATGTGGCCCAGGCCCTGCACCGCGATGCTGGTCTTGCCTACTTCCTCATGGCCGAACTTGAAGCGCATCGACGCCATCAGTGCCTGCAGTGCGCCGTAGGCCGTGAAAGGCGCCGGATCGCCGGAGCCACCATGGACCTGGTGCACGCCGGTCACGAACTGGCTCTCCAGGTAGATGTTCTCCATGTCGTTGACGTCGGTGCCAACGTCCTCGGCGGTGATGTAGCGGCCGCCCAGCGAATCGACGTAGCGGCCGAAGGCGCGGAACAGTACCTCGGTCTTGTCCGTCTTCGGATCGCCGATGATCACCGCCTTGCCGCCGCCCACGTTGAGCCCGGCCAGCGCATTCTTGTAGGTCATCGTCCGGCTCAGCCGCAGCACATCGGCCAGCGCCTCGTCGGTGCTGGCGTAAGGGCGCATGCGCACGCCGCCCAGGGCGGGGCCCAGGGTGGTGTTGTGGATGGCGATGATCGCCTTCAGGCCGGCATCGTGGTTGTGGCAGAACACCACTTGTTCGTGGCCGGTGGTGGCGAGGGTTTCGAATAGCATGGCGTCTCCGATGGCGCGAACAGCGGCGAACTGCAGCGAACGGCCAGTGAACGGTAGGGTCCCAAAACAAAAAAAGCGACGTCGTCAGTGCAGGGGGACGGGTCGCGCGGCGCCATTCTAGTCCATTCCCCCGGTCGCTGCCGTCGACATCGGCGCCCTTCCGGTTAAAGAAGATGAAAGTGCGGCCGATGCTGCGACGACGGCGGGTGGCCGGATTCGCGTGAAGAGGCAGGGCGGTCAGTGACGGCAAGGGCACCACAACGACAGGGCAGGCGGCGATGACGCCGGCCTGGTGGCGATCGCTGCGCGGCTGGCTGGCGCGTTCGACCGGGGCGGCTCCGTTGCGCCTGGCGGCCGTATCGCGACAGGCGGTCGCTGCTGCCGCAGCCAGCCTTCAGGGCGAGGCCCTGCAGGCCGGTGAGATCGCCGCCCACCTGCAGCGCGGCCTGCATGCACTTGCCCTGTACCCACGGCTGGCTGGCGAGCCTGCCCCCGTGCAGGATCCGGCACTGGGCGAAGCGGTGGCGCGCGCGCTGCAGGACCGTGACTGGGCCGCCCGGCACCTGCCACGGCGCCCGCAACTGCTGCCGCAGCTGATCCAGACCGTCAACGACGATGCCGCCTCGGCACGGGTGATGGCGGCGATCATCGGCCAGGACCCGGTGCTGACCGGAAATCTGCTGCGCATCGCCAACAGCCCGGCCTACAAGGTGCATGAGCGGCCGGTGGAAAGCCTGCAGCGTGCGGTGACCCTGGTCGGTACCGAGGGCGTGCGCCAGATCATCAGCGCAGTGCTGGTGCAGCCGGTGATGCAGGTGCAGTGCGGCATGTTTCCGCAGTTCAGTACGATCATCTGGGAGCACGCACTGCTGGCTTCGCGTGCGGCCGCCGATCATGCGCGCACGGTCACCTTCGGTGATGCCTTCGCTGCGCAGTGGCTGGGCCTGGTGCAGGGGCTGGGGTCAGCGCTGGTGATGCGCCAGCTGCTGCAGGAAGCGCAGGCACGCGACGAAACCGTGGAGCCGGCGCTGGCCCTGCAACTGCTCCAACAATGGTCGTTGCCGCTGGCACAACGCGTGGCTGCAGCCTGGGAGCTGCCCGAGCCCGTGCACCAGGCACTGGCGCCGGAGGCCGATGGCCCACTCGCCGACAGCCTGCGTCTGGCCAGCGCTGCGGCGGCAGCCAGCCTGCTGTGCCGGCATGGACATGCCAGCCAGAGCCGCATGCTGGCCCTGCTCGAACAGTTGCCTTCAGCGCCGCCGCATGCCCTGCGTTGGATCTGGCGGCGCCTGCATGGACGCAGCGTGGAAACACGTGATGAGGCCGGACAGGAAGAGGCGGGTCCAACGCCCTGAGCGCTACAGCTGCGATTCGACCGGCAGCCAGCTGATCACCCGCGACAACCAGCGTTTGCGCGCCGTTGCCCCCGGCTCGGCCTCCACCCAGTGCGGTGGCGGTTCGCGCTCCAGCCAGCGCAACCGGCGACGGTCATCCAGCGCCAGCCACCAGCTGTGCCTGGGATCAGCCAGGCGCAGGTACTCGTCCCGCAGCTGTGCGCCCAGCACCGGATCGTCGAACAGCACGCCCATCTCGGTGTTCAGATAGGCCGAGCGCGGGTCGAGGTTGAACGAACCGACAAAACCGCGGCGGTCATCGACCAGGAACGCCTTGGTATGCAGGCTGGCGCCGCTGCTGCCGAACACGCCGGCATCGCCGGACTGCCCTTGTGCCTTCAGTTCGTAAAGGTGGACGCCGGCTTCGAGCAACGGCACGCGGTGGCCCATGTAGCCACCATGTACGGCGGCGACGTCATTGGCGGCCAGTGAGTTGGTGACCACGCCGACCTGCACGCCCCGCCCGGACATGGCCGAAAAGCCATCCAGGCCCTCGTTGCCGGGAACGAAGTAGGGCGAGATCAACAGGGCCTTGTGCCTGGCGGCCTGCAGCTCGCTGATCAGGGTCGACACCAGCCAGGCAGCGCGATCGTCCTTGCGGTGCTTCATCGGCGGGTCGGACACGATGCGCACTGCACCGCTCCAGTGCAGCGGCTCGGGGCTCGGGCGCTGCCGCTTGCGCGATTCGGCCACGCGCGCCAGGTACGGCCGGGCCACGTCCCGCTGCGCCTCATGGTCCGATTCGCGCACCAGCAGGCGCAGCTGTGCGTCGGTATGGAAGGCAAGCGCGGATACCGGAATGGCGGTTTCGCTGTTCCAGTAGTCGTCGAAGATGCGGTTGGCCTGCTCCACGGCGGGGCCGGCGACCAGCAGGTCCAGATCCTGGAAGTTCACATCGGTGCGCGCGCTGAAATACTCCTCGCCGATGTTGCGGCCACCGACGATCGCGACGCGGCCATCGGCGATCCAGCTCTTGTTGTGCATGCGGTGGTTCACGCTGAAGAAGCGCTGCACCATCTCCACCATGCGCAGGATGCCGGTCCGGTTGCGGAACGGGTTGTACAGGCGGATCTCGATGTTCGGATGCGCATCGAGCGCCATCATCAGCGCGTCCTTGTCCTTGGCATTCATGTCATCAAGCAGGATGCGCACGCGCACGCCGCGCTCGGCGGCGTCATACAGCGCCTTGGCCATCAGGTGGCCGATCAGGTCGTCGTGCCAGATGTAGTACTGCAGGTCCAGGCTGCGGCCTGCGTGCGTGGTGATCATCGCGCGTGCGGCGAAGGCATCCATGCCATCACTGAGGAAGGCCACGCCGGACTGGCCGGGATGGGCCTCCTGCAATGGCACGATCTGCTGGTCGATGCGGGTCTGCGCCGGCTGCAGTGGCAGCACATGCGAACGCGTGCCCCGTGCCTGCGGCGTGAGGTGGTCGGCCAGCAGCAGGCCGGACAGCACCAGCAGCACCAGCGCAGCGAGAATGATTGCAGCGATGCGCAGCAGGCGTCGCCACAGCGGCTTGGGCAGGCTCATGCCCCGATGGTAGAGCCACGCCATGCGTGAAGGAATGCCTGCACGATCGACAGGGGGTCAGAGCCCTTGCCTTCGGCACGGGATCCCACCCCGAGGGGGCGTCACCGATGGGGTCGGATCCCATTCCACAGGAAAGGGCTCTGACCCGCACACCTCAGAACCGCTCGTCGCTGCCCAGGTAGCGCCACTGCCCCGGCGGCAGCGGCCCCAGCGCCACGCGTCCGATACGCAGGCGGCGCACCCCGGTCACCTGCAGCCCGGCGGCCGTCACCGCTGCACGCAGGCCCTTGGCGGTAAGCCCCTTGCCGGCAAAGCGCAGGCGTTGTTCGCTCTGCCAGCTGACCTTGCCGCCGCCGGCCTCCTGCTGCAAACGCGCCATCAGCCATGGCCCACGCTCCGGGCCGCCCTCGGCCACTTCGATCAGGTATTCCTGTTCGGTGCGGCCAAGATTGCGCTGCAGATGGGCCAGCGTGGCCGGATCCTGGCTGACCACCACCAGGCCGCTGTCGCTGGCCGGAAGCGAGGCGGCCAGCTGCAGGCCATGGAAGTGACGCTGCAGCGGACGGATGTCGCTGGCATCGAGTTCGCTGCGGCTGTCACTGCTGACCAGCGCACACAGGGTCTCAGCGGCAACGCCGGCCGGCTTGTTCAACAGCATGCTGACCCGCTCGGCCTTTTCATCGCTGGCCTGCTCGGCCACAACGATCACCGCGCTGTCATCGACCGGGCGCTGCGGCTGCTCCACCACGTCGCCGTTGACCGTGACCCAGCCGCCTTCGATGTAGCGTCGCGCTTCGCCGCGCGGGATGCCGAGCAGGGCGGACAGGCGTTTGTCGAGACGGATCGGTTCCATGGCGGCAAGGTCGGGCAGGGGGCGCGCAGTGTAGCTGCTGCGGCCGGTCAGCGCTGGCCGCGGTTGGCCAGCTCGGTCAGGTACAGGCGGGTATCGAACTCCAGCTGCAGGTAATCCGGCTCCATGTGCTGGCACAGCTGGTAGAAGGCCTTGTTGTGGTCGGCTTCCTTCAGGTGGGCCAGCTCATGCACCACGATCATGCGCAGGAACGCTGCTGGTGCCTGGCGGAACACGGTGGCGATGCGGATCTCGCGGCTGGCCTTGAGGCGGCCGCCGTGCACGCGGGAAATGGCGGTATGAGTGCCCAGCGCGTGCTTGATCACTTCCAGCGTGTTGTCGTAGCAGACCTTGTTGAGCGGCACCGACTTGCGCAGGTAGCGGTCCTTCAGTTCCTGGGTGTAGTCGTACAGCTGGCGGTCGCTGCGCACCTCGTGGGGGTCGGGATAGCGCTGCTGCAGCCAGGGGCCGAGCTTGCCCTGCGCCAGCAGTTCGCTGACCTGGGCGACCAGGGGTTCGGGATAGCCGGTGAGGTACTTCAGGACTGCCATGCAGGGGCGGCGGGGCGTCGGTAGAATGGGGCATCCAAGATTACACGCGGTACGCACCGACCATGGCAAAGCCCAACGCGCTGCAGGAACAATTGCTCAAGGCCGGCCTGGCCAAGAAGTCGCAGGCCAGCGCCGCCGCGCGCGAGCAGGCCAAGGCCCGCCAGGGCAAGGCCGAATCGACCTCGGCCGAGGTCCAGCGCGAGGCTGAACGCGTCCGCGCCGAGAAGATCGAGCGCGACCGCGCGCTGGCCGCCGAGCGCAATGCGCAGGCCAGGCAGGCTGAACAGAAGGCGCAGGCGAAGCAGATCATCGCGGCCCATGCCGTGCCCCACAAGGGCGATGACGAGTACCGCTTCAGCGATGGCGCGGCGATCCGCACCCTGCTGATCGACCCCAAGCTGCGCAAGGCGCTGTCGGTCGGCGTGCTGGTCATCGTTGCCCACGGCGACGGTTACGCGCTGCTGCCACGTGCTGCTGCCGAGAAGGTGCGTGAGCGCGCCCCGGAAGCGATCATCGTCGACCACGGCCAGCCGGGCTCGACCGCGGAGATCTCCACCGGCAACGCCGAGGACGACGCCTACTACGCGCAGTTCCAGGTGCCCGACGACCTGGTCTGGTAAGCAAAAAGGGGACGGAGGGGATTAAGTCGCGATCGACCTGATTGAAGCCCTCCACGTTCTGCTCAGATTGCTGAAGATCAGCCGGGCATGGCTCGGCTCAACACAGGTCTGCTCCTTTGTGCGCGGGTGTATCGTCCCCATATCAGGCGACACACCTGCGGAGGATGGCCATGGCCACCGGTTGGGCGGGAGACGGCGCGGTCCAGGACCAGATTGACGCCACCGTCGACGATGCGATTGCCCGCGCGCGGCGCCAGCTGCGGCAGGGCCCTGGTCTGGAACACTGTGAGGAATGCGACGCGCCGATTCCGTTGGCGCGGCGCCAGGCCGTGCCCGGGGTACGGCTGTGCGTGGCGTGCCAGCAGGCGCACGACGACGAAGAGCAGGCGCATGCCGGGTACAACCGGCGTGGCAGCAAGGACAGCCAGCTGAGGTAAGGGGTGTTTTATTGCAGGGCTGCGCCCTGCACCTGCAGAAGCAACGTCAACATCAAAGGCTGGCATTCCGTGGGTTGGCAGGGCGGTGTCGGAGTGCGGGGACGCCGTGAACCCGTCCATGGGGGCTTGGCCGCGGCATCCATGCCGCGGACACCCCGCACTCCGACACCGCCCCGCCTCTGACAGATTTCCGCGATCTGTTGGAACCCGCTGCTGATGCCGACCGTTGGTCGGCACGGGGTCGGATTCAATTTTGACTATCGATATCTGACAGATGTGCCGACCAACGGTCGGCACCCACCAACAGCGCACGGAATCTGTCAGAGGTGGGGCGGTGTGGGTGGGCAGGACCGTTGGCGCCATGGATGGCGCCATCGAGCCCCCATGGACGGGTTTACGGCGTGTCCTGACCACCCACACCGCCCCGCCATCCCACGGAATGCCGCTCTTGATCTTGCTTCGGCTTCGGCCTCGGCAGGTGCAGGGCGCAGCCCTGCAAAGGAAAACCCCCTCAGCCGTCGCCCTGGATGCCGCCGGGGGCCTGTGCCGGGTCGCGCCAGCGCCGCACCGTGCGCTGGAAGAACAGGTTGTTCGGCAGCTGCAGCACCGTGCCCTCGTGGCCGTCGCCGGTCTCCTGCAGCGTGGTGTAGATCAGGTTCACGTCGATCACCCGGCCCTTCAGGCCCGGTTTCTCGCCGTTCTCCAGCACCTCGATGTAGTCATGCAGGCGGAATGGGCGCGTGGTGAAGATCAGCAGCGTGCAGAAGATGTTGGAGAGCACGCTCCAGGCCGCGAAGAAGGCCACCGCACCCACCGCCGCGAAGCCGGTGAACGCGGTCCACAGTACCGACGGCGATGCGCCGAGCAGGCTGAGGATGTACAGGACCGCGCTGAAATAGACCACGAAACTGGTGATCCGGCGCGCGCCCATCACCATTTCCGGTGGCAGCGTGTAGTGCTCGGCGAAGCGGCGGATCAAGCGCCGTGCCAGCACCCGCAGCAGCCACGCGGCCAGCAGGGTGAGCAGGATCTTCACGGCGATACCCGCGTCGTGGAGCCAAGGGTAGGTCCAGGCCGGCAGGTGATCCTTCAGCGACAACATCATGGGGGCGACGACGGGTGGCAATAACGGCCCTCGATGTTACCCGGCGCGTGCGGGGGATTCGACCGGCGGGGTCCAGGCCAGGCAGACCAGCTCCTGGCGGTGCTGCTGCAGGCAGGCGCGGCCGTTGTCGGGGCGCAGCTGCAGTGACAGGCCCAGCGCCTGCAGCAGGACGCAGGCAGCGATCACCAGCAGGGCGGCGCAGGAAGGGCTGGACATGGCAGGACTCCCGGACGGCAGATTCGCGAAGGACCTTCCATGGATGCAGCAGCCGTCGAAAAGGTTGCATGGCATCGGCCGTCGATCGGCTCTAAACCTTTTCCCGGGTCGCCGCATCCAAGCGATATGCTCGACACCACCATGCCCGCGCCGCCCGCCGCCAACGACGCCGTCGACGAACCCGCTCTGGTACGGGCGGCGGCCGCCGGCGACACCGCTGCCTACGAACTGCTGTACCGGCGTCACGCGCCGCGTGTATTCGCTGTCCTGTGGCGGTTGTGTGGCGGCCAGCAGGCACGTGCCGAGGATGCGCTGCAGGAGGCCTTCCTGCAGGCCTGGAAAGCCCTGCCAGGGTTCCGTTTCGAGAGCAGCCTGTCCACCTGGCTGCATCGGCTGGGGGTCAACGCCGCACTGATGGAACTGCGTGGTCGCGCCGCAGGGCAGGATCACGACAGTCTGGAGGAAGTCGATGGCGGCCTGCTGGAACTGGCGGTGCATGACCGTTGCGCGGGTACCGAGCGTGACCTGGAGCGCGCATTGTCGACACTGCCACCACGGGCGCGTGCGGTACTGGTGCTGCACGATATCGAAGGCTGGAAACACCAGGAAATCGCCGAGCAGCTGCAGATGGCTGTCGGCAGTTCCAAGGCACAGCTGCATCGTGCGCGCGGCCTGTTGCGCGCACGGCTGGGAGACATGACATGAGTACACACGAACACGATTCCGATCACGACCTGCTGGCCCGGCTGCGCGCGCTGCCGAACGAGCGCGATGTACCCGCCGATGGCTGGGCACGCCTGTCCGCCCGGCTGCCGCCGCGTGGACCGCAGGCAGCACCCGAGCCAACGGACAACGTGGTGGTCCTGCCGGTGCGTTCGCGGCGCCGCTGGTGGTTGCCGGCCGGCGCTGCCCTGGCGGCCAGCCTGGCACTGTATGTGGTGGCGCCGTGGCGGCATGCGCAGCCGGATACGCCGGCGCCGTCCGCCCTGCAGCTGCAGGCCGCGGCGATGACCGAGCAGTACCAGCAGGCCGTGGCCGCGCTGCCCGATGGACGGGCGCCGGAATGGCAGCCGGCCCTGCATGAACTGGATGAAAGCGCGGCGCAGATCCGTGCCGCCCTGGCGCAGGACCCGCGTGCGCCGCACCTGCTTGGCCAGCTCAAGCGCACCTATGCGTTGCGGCTGGAACTGACCCGGCAGGCGGCCTATGCCGCCGAGTCCGGCCTGACGACCTGAGGAGACCCCCATGACCCGAACCCTGATTTCCTGCTGTGTCGCGCTGCTGCTGACCCCTGCCGTGGCACTGGCCGACACCCGCATCGACGAGCGCCACACCTTGGCTGCGGGCGGTCGCATCGAGCTGAGCAACGTGGCCGGCAAGGTGACCGTGCGTGGCTGGGACCGCAATGACGTGCAGCTCACCGGCACGCTCAGCGACGGCCTGCAGTTGCGCCAGGAAAAAAGCGCCAACCGTGTGCGCTGGGAGATCGAATATCCGCGCCGCAGCAACAACGGCGGTGCAACGCTGGTGCTGAACGTGCCGCGATCGGTGGAGCTGCTGCTGAGCACGGTCAGCGCCAGCCAGGACATCAGTGGTATCGATGTGCGACGGCTGCAGGCCGACACGGTCAGCGGCAGCCTGAGCGCGGCTGGCCGCAGTGGCGACAGCAAGCTCAACACGGTCAGTGGCAGCGTCAGCGCACGCCTGCAGACGCCGAAGCTGGATGTGAACACCGTCAGTGGCCGCATCGAGGCCGGCGGCGGCGTGTCCGGTGATATCGGTGCGCAGACGGTGTCCGGACGGGTCGAGGTCGACGCCGGGCGCGTGCAGCGACTGGCGGTGGAAACCGTCTCTGGCAGCATCGATCTGGCAGCGGCCGGGCTGGCGCCCGGTGGCCGCATCAATGTCGAATCGGTCAGTGCCTCGGTCACGCTGAGCCTGCCACGCACGGTGTCGGCACAGCTGTCGGTGAACAGCTTCAGCGGCTCGATCAACAGCGACGCCGGTCAGGTGGAGCGGCCGCGCTATGGGCCGGGCAGCCATCTCGATACGCGTCTGGGGGGCGGCGATGGAGACATCCGCATCCAGTCGCATTCGGGCAGTGTGCGGGTACGCCTGGATCGCTGAGCACGGTCCGGCAGGCCGCGGCGGCAGCGCCGCCGCGGTCGGTACTGGGTCAGCTGGCTTTCTTCAGCGCCCAGGTGGTGCCGAGGACTTCGATCTTGCCACCGGCCTTGCGGAACGCTGCCAGGTCCGAAGCGATCGAATCGCTGCTGACCACGGTGCTGGCGGCCGCGCCCTTGCGTTCGCTGCGGATGCTGTTGCTGGCCTTCGCGGGGGTCTTTGCCTTGCGGGGCATGGTTGCTCCTGTCAGGTGGAAGGGGAGGAAAGCGCCCAGGCGTCGGCCTGGCGCAGGTAGTCCTGCCGCTCGCGGCGGCAGTCATCGCCGCCCATCGAAAACTGGCGGCAGATCGCCGGGCGCTGCGAATAGATCGTGCAGCGCAGGTGATAGGGATCGATCGCCGCGCACCAGCCTTCCTCGTTGCGCGCCATCACGGCACGGCCGTGGGTGTCGCGTGACAGGAACTGGCCAGGCACGTGGTCGCCGGGCTGCAGCAGCACGGGCAGCCGGCAACAGACCGCGTCACAACGGCGGCAGTCGATGGGTGCAGGTGCTGCGTCAGGTTGTAAGGCCACAGGGGCCTGGCGGGTGCCCAAAGCGGGTCTCGATGGCGGCTCAGGTGCTGCGCGGACCATGAACGAGCCAGGAAGGCATGGCCGCTAGGCCCGCAGGGCGGGCCAGGCTGCACCGTGGACACACACCGGCGTGGCCGGTGGAAGGTGCAGCGGGGTTCTAGCCGACCAAGAGTAACTTAGACCGCGTAACGTTTTGTTAATCCTGGCTGGCTGCCGCCAACGCCAGGCCCTGGACCACGCCCAGCGAGGGCTCGCCGTGGACCATGCGGGCCCCCGGGAAGGCCTCGGCCACGGCCTGGCGCAGGTAGCCGGCACGGGACATGCCGCCGGTCAGGAACACCGCATCCGGGTCGCCCCCGATGTCGCTGCGGACCTGGGCCAGCAGTTCCCGGATCTGCTCCAGGTAGCCGTGGGCGGCGGCGGCCAGGCCATCGGCGCTGCTGTCGGCATGCAGGTCGCGGGCGATGTAGTCCAGCGTGCTGCGGTGCTCGCTGGCGGCGCTGAGGGCGATCTTGGCGCGTTCGACATCGCGGTACAGGCGGGCGGTATTGCCGGTGTCCTGCAGGGCCTGCAGGCGCCCGCCCCACGGCTCGTCGACGTGATCGTATTTGTGCTGGCGGAAGTCGCGCTGGCGCGTCATGTCCTGCACGGTGGCTGCTTCCACATAGTGGTGGGCGGGCACGCGGGTGATGCCGCGGCCGAACAGCGGCATGTAGCTGGACAGGCTCAGCGCCAGATCAATGTCGGTACCGCCGCGGGCGATACCCCACGCGCGGTGGATACGCGGGGCGTCGTCGCCGCCGACTTCGGCATGCGCGATATCGGTGGTACCGCCGCCGATGTCGACGATCACCGCCTGGTGCCGCTCGCGGCTTTCGGCGTGGTAGTGCATGGCCGCCGCGGCGGGTTCTTCGAGGAAATCGATCTGGTCGAAGCCGGCCTGGGTGGCGGCCTCGCGCAGGATATCCAGTGCCTGGTCATTGCCGGCCGCGCCGATCGAGCTGCGGAACTGCACCGGGCGGCCGAGCAGAGCGGCACGCAGCGGCTGGCCAAGCTGGGCGCTGGCGGTCAGGCGGATGTGTTCGAGGATGTGCGCGGCGATGCCGGTGATGGTCTGCTTCGCGCGCGGGTGCAGGTTGTAGCCCAGCATCGACTTCGGGCTCTGCACCAGGTTGCCTTCGTGTTCCTCGAAATAGGCTTCCAGCGCGTCGTCGCCGTAGACCGCGTTCTGCAGCAGGTCGCTGGCGCTGCGTTCCTTGCCGGCGCGGGCCTCCATCCATTCACGGCGCAGGGCGCGCAGGGCTTCACGGCGCAGCGCCTGCGGCGTGCGTTCCTGGCCGGCGACACGGGCTGCACGCGCGGCGCTGTCGATCATCTGCTGCAGCTGGTGTTCCTGGCCGTCGTCGAGCTGGAAGTCGTCCGGGTCGGGCACCACGCCGGGGAAGTACACGCTGGTGCGGAACTGTTCGGCGTCACCGAAACGGATCGGCAGCAGTTTCCCCTCATGCACGATGGCGGCGGCGGAGTTGCTGGTACCGAAGTCGATGCCGAGGCGCATGGGGAGTTCCGGGGGCGGTCAGGGGCCGCGCACTCTGCTGCAGTTCGTCGCCGACTGCAAGTTCCAGCGTCACGGCTGCTCCAGCCGCGGTCATGGCGGCGGCCGGGCACCTGCCAGGGAGCCGGGGCCCCGGACCGGGCGGTTACAATGGCGGCTGTTGATTCACTTTGAGGTACTTGCCGATGTCGTCTGTTCCCGCCTGCCCGCAGTGCACCCTGGAAAACACCTATGCCGATGGCGCGCTGTGGATCTGCGCCGATTGCGGTTTCGAATGGACCGCCGAGGAAAGTGCCGGTTCGACCCTGGTCGTGCGTGACAGCAACGGCAATACCCTGCAGGCCGGCGACACCGTCACCGTGATCAAGGACCTGAAGGTGAAGGGGTCTTCGATCCCGCTGAAGCAGGGCACCGTGATCCGCAACATCCGCCTGGTCGAAGATGATGCCGAGCACATCGAAGGCAACTCGGACAAGATCAAGGGCCTGGTCCTGAAGACCTGCTTCCTCAAGAAGGCCTGATCGGTCTCAGCGCCTGGCCTGCTGCTGCGCGCGCCAGCGGGCCAGGCTGTCGAGCTTGGCCTGGTAGCGTGCCTGCTCCGGTGCACCACCCAGCAGCTGCGCGCGGGTCAGTTCACGGTCGGCGCGCTCAAGCTGCCCGGACAGGAAATACACGCGCGCCAGCCCGAAGTGGAACTGGTGCGCGGTGTCATACAGGCGCACGGCCTGCCGGTAATAGCGGATGGCTTCGGCCAGCTTTCCGGCCTGCTCGGCCTGCGTGCCCAGCATGTACTGCGCGAACGGGTCCTCACGCTGCACCGACTTCAAGCGTCGCTCCAAGGCCTTGGCCTGCGCATCCAGCCCAAGCTGCCGATACAGCGCGCTGGCATTGGTCAGCGCCGCATCCTGGCGACCGTCCAGGCGCAGGGCGCGGTCCAGTGCCTGCCGCGCCGCATCGGTGTTGCCCTCACGGTTGTCGAGCACACCCAGGTTGTTCCAGACCGAGGGGAACGCGCGATCCTGCACGACCGAGGCATCGAAGAACGCGCGGGCGCCGACGAGGTCTCCTTCGGCCATGCGTTCGGCACCTCGATTGTTGTAGAAATGGGCCAGTGCACGCGCGCGGCTGACCGGCTGCGGGCCGTGGCGGTCGTAGAGTACGTTGCGATCGAGGTCGACCGTGGCGTAACGCCCCGCGATCTCCACGCCCGCGTTGACGTGGCCCACACTGTAGACCACGCCGGCGTCCTGGTCCTGGTACCAGGACACGACCTGGCCGACTTCCTGGACGCGGGCCTGGATGCCAGCCTCGCGCGCCAGTGCCACGAACATCAGCGTGAAGGCGAGGCAGTTGGCGCGGCGCTGCTGCCAGACTTCGTCCACGGTGTAGGTCGCGTTCGCGTCGTACTGCAGGTCCAGCCCCTGGCGGCCGAAGATCATTTCCACCAGTGCCTGCAGCCGCTGCTCGCGCGATGAACTGCGGTCGATCACCTGCGCCTGCAGCATCGCGCGCATTGCGGGAGGAATCGCGAAGACCTGTTCCGGTGAGGGGACCTCCACCGGGGTGACGCTTCCGATGGGCGGGAGTGCATCGGTGCGCGGGTGGTCCTGTGCGCAGAGCGGCGCGGCCATCAAAGCGGCCAGGACCACGATGAAGATGCGGGCGGCAGGGCGGTACATGACAGTTCCCGGCAGCGGCGGGCGCTCCCGCCTGCAGCGAGTGTAGACCCGGCGGCGCCGCGCTGCAGTGACCGTTGGTCGGCGCGTGGCCGGTACGGCGTTTCATCCACAACCGATGTGGACCAGCGCTCGACAAAGCTGTGGACAACCGCGTCCAGGCCTCACCGGGCAAGCGTTGTGAGTATGTGGTGAAAAAACCATCAGCTTGCCGCGGGGCTGCGCAGGCGGGATGATCCGGGTATGGATTTCTCTCCGCTGACGCTGGCTCCTGCGCAGTGGCAGGCGCTGCAGGACAGCTACGCAACGCCGCCCCGCGCCTACCACCACTTCGGACACGTACGCGCGGTGCTGCAGCACTGCCAGGACGTGGCTGACGGCCCGGGCTGGCAGAGGCCCGCCGAGGTGTACCTGGCCGTGCTCTACCACGACGCGATCTATGTGGCGGGCCGCAAGGACAACGAAGCGCGTTCGGCGGCGCTGGCCCTGCAGGCAATCGCACGGGCCCCGGAACTGGCCGGCGTCGACGCCGCGCGGGTCGAGCAGTTGATCCTGCTGACAGCCCGCCATGGCGATCTGGGCCCGGACGACGTTGATGCCGAGGCCGCGCTGTTCCTGGACTGCGACATGGCGATCCTGGCCGCGCCCGAGCCGGTGTTCGCCGCCTACGATCGTGGTGTGGCCGAAGAGTACAAAGGGGTCGTGCCGGGCTTCCTGTACCGCGCCGGGCGTCGCCGTTTCCTGCAGGGGCTGCTGCGGGCGCCGCGCATCTTCCTCAGTGACTTCTTCCACCAGCGCCTGGATGCGGCGGCTCGGGAAAACCTGCGTCGACAGCTGGCCCGCTGAGCTGGACCGGTACACTTGGGCCTGCTCTCACCGATTGTCGCTTCCCACTGTGTCCGTCCCTGATCCCGATCCCCGCCCGCTGCCACCGGAAGAGCCCGGTCCCAACGAATGCTGTGGCAGTGGTTGCCCGCTGTGCGTGCTGGATCTGTACGCCGATGAGCTGCAGCGCTATCGCAAGGCGCTGGCCGAGTGGAAGACGCGGCATCCGGAGGCAACGCCATGAGCCGTGCGCGTCCGGCGGCGGTGCTGGCACTGGTGGCGCTGCTGCTGTTCGTGGCCACCGCGCTGTGGACCCAGGTCGCGCGCAGTGATCTGGACTGGGTGCGGGCAACCTTGAGCCTGTACCTGCACGGGCCGTGGGGCCTGGCATTGCGCGCTGCCTACTGCCTGCTGGCGCTGGCCATTGCGGCGCTTGGCATTGCGCTGTATCGCGGCAGCATTGGCCCGCGCCGCAGTGCGGCGGCGCCGCTGTTGTTCATTGTCTCTGCACTGGGGCTGGCGACGGTCGCCATCGGTGACAGCTGGCTGCCTGAAGCGACCCCGCTGCTGGCACCGTTCATCCATGGACTGGCAGCCAACACCGCGTTCCTGTGTGCCAGCGTCGGCATGCTGCTGCAGGCCTGGTATCTGCGCCGCGAACCGGGTTGGCAGTCCGCCGCGGGCCTGCTCTGGGGCTGGGCATGGCTGGCCTTCGTGCTGCTGTGGCTGCATGTGCTGTGGCGCGCCGGGCCGCCGCGTGGGCTGGGCCAGAAAGTGGTGATCGCGGTGATCGTGGGCTGGCTGCTGTATCTGGCGATGGCCCTGTACCGGCGCAGCCGTCGGGCCGCAGCCCACTGAATCCCCAACGGCCTGCGCCGGTACGTGCCGTGCACGCGGCGGCGGCGTATCGTGTGCGCATTCCATCGGGGATGCGACATGAAGCGTGCAGGGCTCGGCAGGGCAATGGGTGTGGTTCTGGCGTTGGCAGCGCTGCCGGCAATGGCGGCGGCCAACGTGCAGCAGTTCAGCCACGGGCGGTTCGAGCAGATTCCGGTGCACATGCCGGCTGGCACGCCGCAGCGTGTGGTGATCTGGTTCCATGAACCCACCGCCGGTGGTGATACCAGCCGCCTTCCGATCGAGGCCCTGCGTGCCGATGGCGCGATGGTCGCTGCCGTGGACATCGGGCATCTGCGCAGCGTGCTCAAGCGCGAGGGGAATCCGACCTGTTCGTTCGGTTCCGGCGACGTCGAGAACTTCTCGCGCTGGTTGCAGGCCTCCCTGCACCTGCCTGGCTACCACCTGCCGCTGGTCGGTGGTGATGGTGAAGGCGCCGAGATGGCCTACACGCTGGCCGCACAGGCCGACACCCAGGTATTCGCCGGCCTGCTGACCACCGGCTTCTGCCCGGATCACAGCCACGAGCGCATGGTCTGCGGCGATGGCGTGAAGCACAACAAGCTGCAGCCTGCCGAGTTGAATTCCCCGTGGCTGAGCGCCGCCGGCGACCATGGCTGCAAGGTTGGCGAGGCCAGCCGCTTCGTGCAGCAGGTGGCGATGGCACGCGAGTTCAAGCGCACCGCGCGCGGCGATGCTTCACCCGGCCTGGTGGCGGCGGCGCGGGTGATCGGCGCGCAGGCCGGCGTCAGCCTGGCACCGCCACCAGCCGCGCTGAAGGGCCTGCCGATAGTGGAAGTACCGGCGACCGGCAGCGGCGACACGCTGGCCGTGTTCGTTTCCGGCGATGGCGGCTGGGCCGGCCTGGACAAGGACGTGGCATCGTCGCTCAACGAGCATGGCGTGGCCGTGGTCGGCATCGACTCACTGCGCTACTTCTGGAGCGAGCGCACGCCGAAGGGATTTGCCACTGACCTGCAGAAGATCATCGATCACTACCGCCAGCAGTGGCACCGCGACAAGGTGATGCTGATCGGTTTCTCGCAGGGTGCCGACGTGCTGCCGGCCACCATCAACCAGCTTGATGCCGGCACCCGTGAGACGCTGGACCGTATCGTGCTGCTGTCGGTGGGCAGGAAGGCTGACTTCGAATTCCATGTCAGCAACTGGCTGGGGGGTGGTGGCGACGGCCTGCCGATCGCGCCGGAAGTGGCCAGACTGCCGGCGGAAAAAACGCTGTGCGTATACGGCGACAAGGATGAGGACGCACTGTGCCCGGACCTGCCGGCCAATGACGGCGTGAGGAAGGTGAAGCTGCCGGGCGATCACCATTTCGGGGGTGACTATGATCGCTTGGCCGAGGTGATCCTCAAGGGCGGGGCGTGAAGCGGAGAGAGTGCGAACCAACGGTTCGCACCCACCAGAACGTGCCGCGGTAATGCCGGGCCATGCCTGACCGCTGTCGCTGGCGTGTCGACCAAGGTCGACACCTACCGGGCGGCAGGTGGTGCCGGGCATGCTCGGCGGTATGGGGCGTCAATTGCGCCGCGGGTCCAGCGAGATCAGGCGCGTGGCATCCAGCAACGCGGCCGGCAGGTGCATGCCGCCGGGTGCTGCCAGATAGCGCGGTCGCCACTGCGGGTCGAACTTCGACTTGAAGCGGCGCAGGCCACTGAAGCCATAGAAGCGTTCGCCATGCCGCGCCAGCAGGCCGGCCAGTCGGTTCCAGCGCCCAGCAAGGCGATGCTGGGCCAGCCCGGACAGCGGCGCCATGCCCAGCGAGAAGCGCGCATAGCCCTGAGCGCGGCCCCACAGGAACAGCTCGATGAACAGGAAGTCCATCGTGCCCTTCGGTGCCTCGTTGACATGGCGCATGAGGTCCACCGACAGCTCGGCACCGGCCGGTGCCTGCCACAGGTTGGCGAATGCCACGATCTGGCCCTCGGCTTCGACCAGTGCCACCGGGAAGCGCGCCAGGTAATCCGGATCGTAGCTGCCCAGCGAGAAACCCTTCTCGTCGCCGGCCTTGTCTTCCAGCCACGCGTTGGAGATCGCGTGCAGGCGGGGAAGCAGGCTGGGAATCTCTTCCACCGGTGCCACGCGGAACGAAAGGCCCCCGCGCTTGCCACGGTTCCAGGCCTGGCGCAGATCGGCGCGTTCGCGGCCTTCCAGGCCGAAGTCGTGCAAGGGCACGATCGCTTCCTCGCCCAGCTTGACCAGGCCCAGGCCCAGGTCGAGATAGGTCTGCCAGTAGGTCTCGCCCACCTGGTAGAACACCGGGCGCAGGCCGAGCCGGTCAGCTTCCTCGCGGAAGCGCCATATCAGCGCGCGCGCCACATCAGGCGGGCCGACCGGATCGCCCATCGCGATCAGCGAACCGCCGTAGCGCTGCATCATCACAAAGCCCTGTTTCGCATCATCGCGCAGCACCGCCTTGTCGGCGGTCAGTACCAGGCAGGCCTGGGTATCGGTGGCACCGGCCAGTACCGGCGCCAATGATTGCAGCGTGGCCTCGTCGGCGGCTGGCAGCGGGCTGCGCGTACTGTGCAGCAGCCGCGCCAGGCCGAACATCACCAGCGCGATCGCCACCACCAGCAGCGCACGCAGCGCACGCGGTGCGTTGCCGGATATCGCAAACTGCCACCATAGTTCGTTCTGGTACTCGACATGGCTGTAGGTGAAGAACAACAGCCAAGTGACCGCCACCAGTACCAGGCCGAGGTTGCGCAGCCATGGCCACGACCATGCTTCATCGAGCAGCGCGCCCTGGCGGTAGAACTCGCGGCGTGCGGCCCACAGCGCCATCGCCACCAGCAGGGCGGAGACCGCGATCAACGGTTGGCCACCGCGCAGCCACAGTGGCAACGGGGTGATCACGCACACGGCCATCGCCAGCATCCATGCGGCATGGCTGCGCCGGGCCAGGCCCTGGCCGATCAGCAGCAGGGCGACGCCGCTGAGACTCCCGATCAGATGGGACGTTTCCAGGATCGGCAGTGATGCGTTGACCAGGTGACGGCGCGGCGTGGGCAACGTGCCGTCGATGACCAGCGCAGCACCGATGCTGAACACCGCCAGCGCGATGATCTGCGGCAACCATGGGCGCAGCGCGTTCCAGCCGGCACGGGTTGCCCCGGCACTGGCCTGCAGCGGCTGGCGCAGCGCGGGTGCAAGCGCGAGCAGGGTGGCCAGCAGCAGGGGCAGCACGTAGTAGGTGACGCGGTAGATCAACGCCGCGGCCAGCACTGCAGCCGGTGCCACCTGTGGCAGCAGCTTCAGCAGGCTCCATTCGAACACGCCGAGGCCGGCGGGCACGGTCGAAACCAGGCCGGCCAGCACCGCGACCAGGTACAGGCCGACGAAGCCGGGCAGGCCGGTCGGCGTCGAGTCCGGAAGCAGCACATAGAACGCGGCACTGGCCAGCACCAGCTCGATCACGCTGAGCACGGTCACCCCGATCATCGTGCGCCGGTCGGGCAGCCACAGCACATGGCCGAACACGCTGAACTGGCGTCCATCGCGGCCGACCAGCAGCAGGGTGGCCGCATAGGCCAGCAGCGCGACGATGCCGACGATGCGCACGGCATCGGGATTCAATGGCAATGCCAACGCTGCCGCCGCCGGTTCCATGCACAGCGCCACGCTGATCAACAGCCATGCACCGAATACGAAACCGAGCGTGCTCATCAGCACCACCTGGCCAATCTGCGCCAGGTCCAGGCCGGCGCTGCGGTAGCCGCGCAGGCGCACCGCGCCACCGGTCAACGCGGCAAAGCCCACGGTCTGGCCCAGCGTGTGTGCCAGGAACGCGGTGATGCCGACGCGCGCGGGGTGCACGCGGATGCCGCTGCGACGCAGGCCGATGGCATCGAAGCCGATCAGGCAGGCGTAACTGGCCAGGCCGAGTACCACGGTGAGCGCGATCTGCGTGCCGCTGAGCTGCCGGAACGCCTGGCGGATCGCACGATAGCCGTGCTCGTCGAACTCATTGGCCAGGCCGTGCAAGGCCAGGGCGAGGATCAGCAGCGGGATGACGATGGTGAGGACCCGCTTCCATGCCGGGGTGGAGGGAGCGGTGGCGGGGTCGGTGGTTTCGGTCATCGGCGCAAGGGTGCGTCAGGGAGGGCGAGGGCGGTGTCAATGCAGCCGTGGCGCATCGTGCGCCTGTCGCTGGCATTTGACCAGCGTCGCTGTCGGAAGCCGGTAGTGACCGTGTGTGGATGGCTGCCCTGCACCCATCGTTGACCGGTTTGGAGGACAATGCAGGCCTGATCACCCGCAGGAGCCACGCCCATGATGGAGCGTTACGACGTCGGACCGCGCATGTCCGAAATGACCGTGTACAACAAGGTCGCCTACCTTTCCGGCCAGATTCCGGAAGACACCAGCCAGGACATCACCGGGCAGACCCGGCAGGTGCTGGCCGAGATCGACAAGCTGCTGGCGCTGGTGGCCAGTGATCGCCAGCACGTGTTGCGCGCCGAAGTGTTCCTGGCCGACATGGCCGATTTCGACGGTATGAACAAGGCATGGGATGAGTGGGTGGTGGAAGGTGCGACCCCAGCGCGCGCCACGGTCGAGGCCAAGCTGGCCCACGCCGACTGGAAGGTCGAAATCGTGGTGACGGCGGCAGTGCCGTAACGGCGGGGTCACCTCCCAGCAGTGGAGGGGGGGTAGAGTCGACGGTTAGTCGACTGTCGCGCGCAGCGCGGGGTTTTGCGCCGCCGGAACGAAGAGCAGTCGACTAACAGCCGACTCTACCCCGCCGCTCCACCGCCGGTTGGTCTGGTGGCTAGGCCGGCACCAGCTCGATGCAGTCCACCGGGCACGGCGGGATGCACAGCTCGCAGCCGGTGCACAGATCGGCGATCACCGTGTGCATGTACTTGGCGCCGCCGACGATGGCGTCCACCGGGCAGGCCTGGATGCACTTGGTGCAGCCGATGCAGTCGGCTTCCACGATCAACGCCACCTGCGGCGCCTTGTGCTCGCCGCGCGAACGATCAAAAGGAATCGCCGGTACGCCCAACACCTGTGCCAGCGCGCGTGCACCGGCATCGCCACCGGGTGGGCAGCGGTCGACGCCTGCCTCGCCGCGCGCCATCGCCTGCGCGTACGGTCGGCAACCGTCGTAGCCGCATTGCCCGCATTGAGTCTGCGGCAGCAGGCGGTCGAGGCGTTCGGTCAGGGGTGGGATCAGGCTCATGCGTGGCGAAGGCTGCGCGTCGGGTTACTTCAGGGGTTTGCCGCGGAACCAGCGCTCGTGGGCCAGCGCCAGCATCGGCTTGTCTTCGGAACTGTCACCGTAGGCATGGATGCGCACGTAACGCGACAGATCGAACTGGCGACGGATGTGCTCGACCTTGCGCGGGCCACAGTCGCCACCGGCGTAACGGCCGGTCAGGCGTCCGTCCTGACATTCCAGCCGGTTGCAGATCAACTGCAGGCCCAGCTGCTCGCACCACGGCCGCAGGTACAGGTCCAGCGAGCCGGACACGATCACCACGGTGTGCTGCTGTTCCTTGTGCCAGCGGATCTGCTCCAGCATTTCCGGGCGCACCACGTCGGGCAGGAACTCACGCGAGAAGCCGGCGGCCAGGGTGGCGATGTCGTCACTGTGGCGGTCGCTGAAGGTCAGGCGGGTGACGCGCGCGCGGATGCGTTCGGCCGAGATCAGCTTCAGCTTGTACGCGAGCAGCCACGGGCCGACCTTCCACCACGCCTGCGCCAGCTGTTCGGTGGTGGCCACGCGGCGCAGGAAACGGCCATAGGTATCGCAGGTGGTCACGGTGTGGTCGAAGTCGAACAGCGCCAGTTCCATTCCGTTGCCTCCCATCGCGTTGCCTCCGCTGGCCAATGCTGCCGGCGGGCGCGGCCGAGGCCACGCCCGCTGCGGGCATCAGCGGACCGGCATGCCCGGCTGCGCGCCGCTGTCGGCGTCCAGCAACGCCAGCGCACCGCCGTCGAAGCCGGCCGACAGGATCATGCCTTCGCTCAGGCCGAAGCGCATCTTGCGCGGGGCCAGGTTGGCGATGAACACCACGCTGCGGCCGACCAGCTTCTCCGGCTCGCCGTAGCTGCCACGGATACCGGAGAAGATCTGGCGCTTGCCCAGTTCACCTGCATCCAGCTCGAAGCGCAGCAGCTTGTCCGATCCTTCCACGAACTCGCAGACCAGCACCTTGCCGATGCGCAGGTCGAGCTTGGCGAAATCGTCGATGCCGATGTAGGCCGGCGCGTCGGCGCTCTTTGCGTCGTCCTTGGCCGGGGCCGGGGCGGCCGGCTTGGCGGCGGGGGCAGCGGCAGCCGCCGGCTGCAGGGTGTCCTTGGAGGCGTCGATCATGGCGTCAATCTTCTTCGGGTCGATACGGGTGAACAGCGGGGTGTACTCGGTGATGCGGTGTCCCAGCAGCGGCTGTGCCAGTTCGGTCCAGTCGTTCACCGGCGCGGCCAGGAAGGCCTCGGCCTGCGCGGCGGTGGCCGGCAGCACCGGCTTCAGGGCGGTGACCAGCACGCGGAACAGGTTCAGGCCCTGGCTGCACACGGCCTGCAGCTGCGCGTCGGCGCCTTCCTGCTTGGCGATGACCCACGGCTTGACGTCGTCGATGTAGCGGTTGGCTTCGTCGGCCAGGGCCATGGTCAGGCGGATCGCCGCGGCCGGGTCGTTGCGCTCGTAGGCTTCACGGATCGGCGCCAGGCCGTCGACGAAGCGCTGGTACTGCGCCGCATCGGGCAGCTGCGCGGCCAGCTGGCCGTCGAAACGCTTGCTGATGAAGCCGGCGCAGCGGCTGGCCAGGTTGACGAACTTGCCGACCAGGTCGGCGTTGACGCGGGCGATGAAGTCACCCAGGTTCAGGTCGAGATCGTCGACGCCACCGC
This sequence comes from Stenotrophomonas sp. a6, assembly GCF_030913325.1. NCBI lineage: Bacteria > Pseudomonadati > Pseudomonadota > Gammaproteobacteria > Lysobacterales > Lysobacteraceae > Stenotrophomonas > Stenotrophomonas sp. a6. The sequence continues at coordinate 3,205,726 of NZ_CP133161.1, read as the reverse complement.
CGGACTTGGCGGCGTAGTAGTAGCGCAGCGCTTCCGGTTCCAGGCCGGCATCGAGGAAGGTACGCGCCATCACGAAGGTGCCGCGCGACTTGCTCATCTTGGCGCCGTCCACGGTCAGGTAGCCGTTGACGTGCAGGCGGGTCGGCGCGCGGTGACCAGTGCCGTGCAGCACCGCCGGCCAGAACAGGCCGTGGAAGTTGACGATGTCCTTGCCGATGAAGTGGTGCAGCTCGGTGCTGGTACCGGCGCGCAGGTGCGCTTCGAAGTCCTCGCCGATCCTGCCGCACAGGGTCTGGAAGCTGGACAGGTAGCCGATCGGCGCGTCCAGCCAGACATAGAAGTACTTGCCCGGCTGGCCGGGAATCTGGAAGCCGAAGTACGGCGCATCGCGCGAGATGTCCCACGCGCGCAGGCCACCTTCGGCATTGAGCCACTCACCCAGCTTGGCCTTCACGCCCGGCAGGGCGACGTCGCCGGCCAGCCATTCGCGCAGGAACGCGTCGAAGTGGCCCACCTCGAAGAAGAAGTGCTCCGAATCGCGCATTTCCGGCGTGGCACCGGAGATGACCGAACGCGGTTCCTTCAGGTCGGTCGGCGCATAGGTAGCGCCGCACACTTCGCAGTTGTCGCCGTATTGGTCGGGGCTGCCGCAGTTCGGGCAGATGCCCTTGACGTAGCGGTCGGGCAGGAACATGCCCTTGGCCGGGTCGTAGAACTGCGCCACCGAACGGCGGCTGATGTGGCCGGCCGCTTCCAGCTTCAGGTAGAACTGCTCGGTCAGCGCCTTGTTGGCCGCCGAATTGGTCGAGTCGTAGTGGTCGAAGGCCACGCCGAAGGCGGCGAAGTCACGTTCGTGGCTGGCCTGGATGTTGGCGATGAAGGTTTCCGGGGTGACCCCGGCCTTTTCCGCGGCCAGCATGATCGGCGTGCCATGGGTATCGTCGGCGCAGACAAACCAGGCCTTGCCGCCACTCATTCGCCGCGCACGCACCCAGATGTCGGCCTGGATGTAGCCGACCAGGTGGCCCAGGTGCAGCGGGCCGTTGGCGTAGGGCAGGGCGGTGGTGACGAGCGCGGTACGGGTCATGGTCGCGGGGTGAAGCCGAGGGGAACCGCAGAGTATCGCATGCCCGCAACGAGGTGACCCGGCCGAGGCCGGGTCACGGGGATGAAGCGGGGGCCGGGGCGCTTATTCGCGCTGCCAGGTCTGCGCGCGGCAGATGAAGGCGATGCAGCCGGACACGTCCAGCCGGGTGCCGCCGGGCTGCAGTTCCATCTTCGACTTGTAGGTCTTGCCGTTGGCCGGGTCGAGGATGGTGCCACCGGACCACTTGTTGGCGCCGTCGGCCTTCAGGTTCCAGAGGATGGTCATGCCCTTCACCGGCTTGTTCCTGTTGGCGCCTTCACAGCCGTCACAGACCGGGTTGGGGCCCTTGTCCGAGTGCAGGATGTCGACCACCTTGCCGGTCAGGGTGCCGTTGGCGGCCTGGGTGATCTCGACGATCGACTTCACCTTGCCGGTCTTGTCGTCGATGGTCTTCCAGCGGCCGGCGGCGCCATCGGCGGCCTGCGCCGAGAGCGCGGCCAGGCACAGCGGCAGTGCCAGCAGCAGGGTCTTGAAGGTGTTGCGCATGGTCCCCTCCCAGGGTTCATTCCGGCACGGTGCCGGTACGGGTCGACTGTATACCCATTCGGCGGGGTATGGGGAAGAGGGGCGTTGCAGGGCTGCGCCCTGCACCTGCGGTAGTGCCGGCCGCTGGCCGGCAACCTCAAAAGCAAAGGCAGCTATCCGTGGGATGGCGGGGCGGTGTGGGTGGGCAGGACACGCCGTAAACCCATCCATGGGGGCTCGATGGCGCCATCCATGGCGCCAACGGTCCTGCCCACCCACACCGCCCCACCTCTGACAGATTTCTGCGGCTGTGGGTAGGTGTCGACCTTGGTCGACACGGTAGATCCATGCCATGCGTGAATGAGGTTTTGGTTGCGGCGATGGGGTCAGATCCCTTTTCCGTCGGAAAAGGGATCTGACCCCCGGGGACGTCAACCGACTTCGTACAACTCCAGCGGCAGGTCGTCGGGGTCGGCGAAGAAGGTGAAGCGTCGGCCGGTGTATTCGTCCACGCGGATCGGTTCGCAGGCGACACCATGCGCGGCCAGGCGCTGGATGAAGGGTTCCAGTGCAGCCACCCGGAACGCGAGGTGGCGCAGACCCTGGGCCTCCGGGCGGCTGGGACGGGGCGGCGGCGAGGGGAAGGAGAACAGTTCCAGCTGGCCGCCGTCGGGCAGGGCCAGATCGAGCTTCCAGGAATCGCGTGCGGCGCGGTGGTTCTCGGCCAGCACGCGCAGGCCGAGGATGCGCACGTAGAAGTCCTTCGAGCGTGCGTAGTCGCTGCAGATCAGAGCGGCGTGGTGGATGCCCAGCAGGGCGTCGGAACCGGGGGTCATTGCAGGGTGTCCAGCCAGCGCTGGGCGATCTTCTGCGCCAGCGGATAGGGTTCGGGGTCGTTGCGGTTGGTCAGCACGATCACGGTCAGGTGCTTCTCCGGGTGGCGCACGATCACGTTGCGGAAGCCGATGCTCTCGCCGCTGTGCCATTGCACCGGGCCGTTCAGGCGCCAGCCGAAACCGTAATGCGGCACGTCCGGTTCCGATGTGGTCGTGGCCGGGCTGAACATCGCGCGGCGCGAGGCCTTCGACAGCAGGCGGTCGTCGTACAGCGCCGCATCCCAGCGGGCCAGGTCGTCCAGCGAGGAGTAGATCCCGCCGTCTCCCAGTACAGCGCTGGTAGTGCTCTGGTCGGTGCGCTGCCAGCGGCCATCGATCCTGCTGTAGCCATAGGCGCGTGTGGCGACCGTGTCCACGCCGTCCTGGTGGGCCACGGTATGCGCCATGCCCAGCGGGCGGAAGATGCGTTGTTGCAGGAAGGCGGCGAAATCCTGGCCGGATGCGCGGCCCACGATCAGTGCCAGCAGTGCATAGCCGCTGTTGCTGTAGCGGTACTGCGTGCCCGGCGCGAAGTTCAGCCGGTCCTGGCGCGACAGCAGGGCCAGCACATCGGCATCGTGTACCTGCCGCGTGTCTGCCGGGTCCATCAGGTCTTCGTAGTCGAGCAGGCCGCTGGTATGCGAGAGCAGGTGGCGGAGGGTGATGCCCGCTGCAGCCGGTGGCAGCTCGGGCAGCCACTGCCGGGCCGGCTGGTCCAGCCCGAGCCGGCCGTCTTCCACCAGCAGCACCGCCGCAGCGGTGAACTGCTTGCTGACCGAGGCCAGCCGGAAATTGCTGGCGGCTGTGACCGGGGTGCCGTCTTCGACCACCGCAAGGCCGTAGCCACGGCGGAACACTGGCTGCCCGTCATGCAGCACCAGCACTGCGGCGCCGGGCACCTGGCCATCGTAGGCCTGCATCAGGCCGTCGATACCGGCATCCGGTGGGGTCAGCACCGGTGCGGCGGCGCCCGCCAGAGGCAGCAGGCCCAGCACGGCGGCGAACAGGGCGACGGCAGGGCGCATGGTGGCTCCGGAAGCGTCAGGGCGAAGGTGTGGGCGCAGCGCTGGCCGGCTGTGCCATCCAGCGCTCCATCTTGCGGTCCAGCACGTCCAGAGGCATCGAGCCGTCTTTCAGCAGTTCTGCATGGAAGCGGCGCAGATCGAAGGCTGCGCCCTGGCGTGCCTTGGCCTTGTCGCGCAGGGCAACGATGGTGGTCAGGCCGGCGACGTTCGACAGTGCCTGGCCGGGCTGGGCCATGATCCGCTCGACTTCGGCGTTGGCGTCATCGCTGCTCATGTCCACCGTCTTCTGCAGGTAGGCCACGGCCTGCTGCTTGCTCCAGCCCTGTGCATTGACGCCGGTGTCGGCGACGACGCGCGCGGCGCGCAGCAGGCGTGAGTACAGGTAGCCGATACGGTCGTAGGGATCGGTGTAGACGCCGAGGTCTTCCCCCAGCGTTTCGGCGTACAGGCCCCAGCCTTCGACGAACGCAAGATCGCCACCGAGGCGACGGAAGCGCGGCAGCTTGGCCAGCTCCTGCTGCAGGCCCAGTTGCACGTGATGGCCGGGAATCGCTTCATGCAGGTACTGCACCGGCACGCTCCAGCGCTTGCGGCTGGGCAGGTCGCGGGTGTTGATGTACAGCACGCCGGGCTGCCCGGGCGGCGACGGCTGGTAGGCGGCAGCGGCGGCGGTCAGCGCCCGTTCCGGCTCCACCGCGCGTACTTCCAGTGCGGACTTCGGCAGCGTATCGAGCACCTGCGGCAGGCGCGCGTTGACCTGCTGCTGCACCTGGCGGTAGCGGCTGATCAGTGCATTGGCATCGCTGTACTGGAACTGGCGATCATTGCGCATGCTGCGCAGCAGCTTTGCCGGCGTGCCACGCAGCTTGGCGTCCTTCATCACCGTGGCGATCTGTGCCTGCAGTTCCTGCACGCGTTGCTCGCCCAGCGCGTGCAGCTGCGCGGCGGTCTGGTCGCTGGCGGTGGTCTGCACGATCAGGTTGGCGTACCAGGCCTGGCCGTCGGGCAGCGCGCCCATGCCGCTGCTGGCGCGCGTGGCCGGCAGGTACTCGGTGGCGATGAAGCCGCGCAGGGCGCGGTAGGCGGGCATGATGCGCAGTTCGATCATGCGCTTGTACTCGGCACTGATGCGCGCCTTGTCTTCGGCCGCAATCGTGTTCGGCATGGTGCGGATCGGCGACCAGAAGATGCTCTCTTCAGCGGTCGGCTTGATCACCGCATCCAGCTGCGGCAGCACCTTCTCCATCAGGTCGCGCGGCTGCACCACGCCGGCCTTCATGCCCTGGCGCATGTTGTCGATGGCCTGGTCGAACAGTTCGGGAATGCCGAGCGAGCGGCGCGACCAGGTGTCGTAGTCCTGCACGGTGTTGAACGGCTGCGCGCCGGCGCCGGAGCCGAGGATCGCCATGATGCTGCCGATGTTGTAGTACTGGCTGATCGGCATCATCCAGCTCGGGTAGCGCTCGGCAGCCAGCGAGGCGCGCGCGTCACGTACGAAGATCTCGTAACTGAGCAGGTCCTGGCCCTGCAGGCCATCGCTGCCGAGTTTTTCGACCTTGCCCAGCCACTGCGTGGTGAAGTCGTGCGACTGCTGGCGCCAGGCGGCGGACAGGATGTTGGGCAGCTGGTCGTTGTAGCGCGGTTCGCCCTGGAACGTGGCCTGCAGCGGGTTCAACCGCATCGAGGCATCCCAGTACTCGTCGTACAGCCGTTCCAGCTGCACCTGCTTGGGCACGGCACGGGCCGGTGCGACCGGACGCGGCGCAGCGCGGCGCGCCGAACTGCCACGGGCCGGTGCGGTGGCACGGGCGGGCCTGGCCTTGGGCTTGGCGGCCTGGCGGGTCTGCGCAGCGGCAGGGCGGCTGGCCTTCTTCTTCGCTGCTTCGGCCGACGGCACGGCACTGAACAGGAACAACGCCGCAATGGCAGCGGCCAGGACGCGGGGGGAATACGGCATCAAGAAGCTTCCGTGGAACACAGATCGTGGAGCTTGCACGATCCGCGCGCGTACGGCCAGCGTGAAGACGCAGTCAGCTTGGCGGCGCTGGGGCTTCAGTCAGCCGCAGCGGCGGCGCGCAGTGCCGCCGCGCGATCGGCGCCCAGATAGCGGGTGATGGCACGCCGCATCAGGTACAGCAATGGAATCAGGGCGACCGCAAAGCCCATCTTGTACACGTAGTTGACACTGGCGACCGCAAGGAACAGCGAGGTCGGCCAGTGCTGCGGGCCCAGCACGAAGGCGATCCAGATCACCACGAAGCTGTCCACCACCTGCGAGATCGCAGTCGATCCGGTCGCACGCAGCCACACGTGGCGTTCACCGGTGGCCTGGCGGATGCGGTGGAACACCGCCACGTCGATCAGCTGGCCAAGCAGGAAGGCCACCAGCGAACCGGCGATGGTCCACATGCCCTGGCCGAACACGGCTGCGAACGCGGCCTGGTAGTCGGGCACACCGTGGCCATCCATCGAGGTGACCCACCAGCTGGCCGGCGCCAGCGAAATGGCCGCGAAGGCGAACAGGAAGCCGTAGCCGATCAGCACCACCGCCAGCCACGAGATGAAGCGCACGCCGCGCTTGCCGAAAAACTCGTTGATGGTGTCGGTCATGATGAACACCACCGGCCACAGCAGGGTACCGGCGGTGAAGCTGAGCGAGCCGGTCTGGCCGAACAGGTTCCAGTTCAGCGGGGCGATGCCCAGGGTGTCTTCCAGCGCGAAGATCTTCACCCCGATCAGCTCGGCCAGCACCGCATTGCCGCAGAAGAACGCGGCCAGCACGATGAACAGCAGGACCGCGCGGTCCTGCAGCGGGCGCTCGATCGGCGCCGGGGTCATTCGGTGCGTTCGCCGGTGCGTTCGCCGGCGCGGGTGAACGGCACGCTGGACGGTGCGACGGCGCCGCCGGAAATGATGAAGCTCATGGCCTGGTCGACGGTCCAGTCAGTCGGGGTCAGCAGTTCCACCGGCACGATTTCCAGGTAGCCCGAGGTCGGGTTCGGCGTGGTCGGTACATACACCGCGGCCAGCTCACGGTCGGTGCCGTGTTCCTTGATCACGCGGGTGACCAGGCCGACCGATTTCATGTCGCGGTGCGGGAAGTCGATCAGCACCACGCGCTGGGTGCTGCCCGGTTCGGTCTGCAGCATGTCCAGCAGCTTCTTTGCGCTGTCGTAGATGATGCTGGCCAGCGGAATGCGCTTGATGACCGCGCCCACCCAGCGCAGCAGGCGCTGGCCGAGCACGCGGCGGCTGGCCACGCCCACCGCCAGGATCACCAGCAGGGTGGCCAGCAGGGCGATGGTGTCCTGGATCCATTCGGCGCGGACCCAGCCGAGGTAGTGCGGAAAGCTTGTCGCGATCTGCTCGGACAGCGGTACCACCAGCGGGCTGGAAATGCCCGACAGCAACACGAACACGAACTTGACCACGACCCAGGTCAGCCAGATCGGCAGCAGGGTCAGCAGGCCGGTCAGGAACAGGCGCTGCAGGGAGGGGCGGGGGACCAGGGCGGGGGCTTCGAGCGACATGTGCGCATTGTAGCGGTCACTGCCGGTCGATTACGCTGGTGGATCGACTGCGGCAACGAGCCATGGAAGGGAAGCTGTGTTGAAGATTCTGCGTGGACTGGGCTGGACCCTGGCGGGCCTGCTGCTGTTGACCATCGTGGTGTGGTGCGCCTCACGCATGTGGCCGGTGCCGGAATCGCGGTTGCAGGCGCAGCAACGGCTGGAAGCGCGGCTGCCGGCGAGCGGGCGCAACGGTTATGCCCTGTTGTGGACGCTGCCGTTCGACGATCTGGATGCCCGCCAGCGCGAGCAGGCGTTGGCCGAGGACGTGCGCCGTTGGGAGGCCGACCTGCGGGGCAGCAGCGGCGGCCAGACACACCTGGTGGCCAACCATGCCGAGCTGCGCTCGCGGCCCGGTGCCAGTTGCGGGCCGGCCGCCCGCGGCTGCCTCGCCCAGGTCCGCGCGGACCCGCAACGCTTCGTGGAGGCCCATGCCGGGCACCAGCAGTTGCACGCGCGGCTGGATCAGCTCGCCGAAGCAGACTACTTCGTATCGCCGTTCCAGCCGAAGGGCGAGGGCATCCTGGTGCCGATGCCGACCTACGGGCTGGTGGTCGATGCCACCAGCGCACGCGCGCTGGCGTTCGTACAGGGTGACATCGACGGTGCCCTGCGCGGCAGCTGCCGGGGAGTGCAGCTGGGCCGGCGGCTGGTGCCCGGTGGCAGCTATCTGGTCGAAAGCATCATCGGCGCCAGCCTGGTACAGGCCAACGCGCAGCTGCTGGCCGACATGCTGGTCGAACTGCCTGCCGATCACCCGCTGCCGGCCGAATGCGAACAGGCCATGCAGCCGATGCGGGCCGACGAGCAGAGCCTGTGCCGTGCGATGCAGGGCGAGTATGCGATGAACCGGGTGGCGATCGAGACCTCGGCGCGGGAATTCGGCGGCGCGCTGGTACTGGACCGCAGCAGCACCCTGGCCCGTGCGGCCGGCAATCTCGGTTGGGCCTGTGGCGCGACGGCGACCGCTGCGCTGGAGGCGGACCGTCCGTTGCCGGCACCGGCGCCGCCGCAGCGTGACTTTGGTTGCCTGTCGAACGTCATGGGTTGCCTGTTGACCGACATTGCGGGTCCGGTCTATCCGGCCTATTCGTCGCGCACCCAGGACGCCGCGGCGATGCTGCGCCTGCTGGGTGCACAGCGCTGGCTGCGGCAGCAGCCGGGGGATCCGGTGGATGCCCTGCAGCGGTTGCCGGCACAGTTCGCCTCGCCGGTGCGGGCGCCGCAGGTGTCGGCGGATGGCCGCCATCTGCAGGTGCCACGCCGCTCGCCGTCCCGCAGCAACGACGAAAGCCCATGGCTGTCGGTGCCGTTGCAGGCGGAGCCAGCTTCGACTGCGTTGGCGCGCGATTGAGGCGCGCTCAGCGTGCGTGTGGCTTCAACCGCAGGTAGACCTGCTTGCGGACCTGTGCGACCACCTCGCCGCTTTCATCGATCACGTCGTTGCTGAACCAGCGCAGCACCTTCTCGCCACTGGCCGCTTCGGCGCGCAGTTCGTCCAGCAGCGCGTCGTCGATGCGGAACGACGTCCGCACGATGCCACGGCCCGGCTTGAGGAAGTCGATGGCGCCGGCGCGGTCCCACACGTAGTAGTCGCGGCCGAGGATGTGCAGCAGGCCGAGCATCCAGAACGGATCGGTCATCGCGAACAGGCTGCCGCCGAAGTGGGTGCCGACGTAGTTGCGGTTCCATGGCCGCAGGCGCAGCTCGACATCAATCTGCCGGTAGTCGGGGGTGATGCGGGTGACGTGGATGCCGGTGAACAGGAAGGGCGGCCAGAGGTTGATGCCGAAGCGGAACAGACGGGCGTTCATGCGGATCCGGGGGCGCTGGGCGAGGTGTCCAGTCTAACCATTCGCATGCGTATGTTGCACCCTGGTGGCACCGGTCACGCGTCGCCGTCGATCACATACCCGTCGCGCCCGTTGGCTTTGGCCTGGTACAGCGCGGTGTCGGCCCCTTCGACGAAATGATGCGGTTGCAGCCCGCCTTCCGGTACCCGGGTAAACACGCCGATGGTGAGCGTCACCCGATCGTCGCTGCCGTCACCGTGTACCGGCAATGCACGTACGCAGTCGATCAGGTCCTGGATGACAAGCCGCGCGCCTTCGGCCGGGGTATCGGGCAATACCAGCGCGAATTCATCGCCACCGTAACGCGCGGCCATGTCGCGCGGACGCCGCGCATGCGCGCCGATCAACCGGGCGACGTCCCGCAGCACGCGGTCGCCGACCTGGTGGCCATGGCGGTCGTTGTGGCGCTTGAAGTGGTCGACATCGATCAGCGCCAGGCTCAGTGGCTTGCCGTTGCGTCGTGCGGCGTCGCATTCCTGCTGCAGCGCCTGTTCGAAACGCAGGCGATTGCCAAGGCCGGTCAGTGCGTCGCGGTTGGCCTGCCGGTGCCAGGCCGAAATCCGCCAGATCGCCCAGGCCAGCAGGACCAGCAGGATGCCCAGCAGGGCGGTGGCTGGCGCCCACCAGAGGTTGCTGGTGCGCAACAGCAACCAGCTCAACAGAGGAGCAAGCGGCAGCGAACACAGCGCCGCCAGCCACGGCAGGCGCAGGCCGAGCAGGATCACGCACAGCGCCACCAGCACCGCGCTGATGGTGTGCTGCCAGAAGCGGGGCAGCACCTCGATCTGCTTGTGCTGCAGCAGCATCGAGGCGATGTTGGCCTGGTACTCGCTGCCGCTCATCCAGAACTCGCGGGTGGTCGGGGTCAGCAGGCGCGGTGCGATGCCGCTGGCGGTCATGCCTACGATGATGCGGCGGCCATGCAGCATCGCCATGTCCACGTGGCCATCGAGTACGTCTGCGTAGGAAACCTGCGGCAACTGCTCGGGAGGTCCGGCATAGCGCACCCGCACGTAGTCGTTGCGCCGCCATTGATAAGGCGAGCCCACCTCGGGATCAGGGTCGGGCAGTCCGCGCACCGCGCCCGCGGGCAGGCCGGTCAGGGCCAGCCCTAGCGCCGGCCAATGCGCCTTGCCGATGCCCGCATGCAGGTAGATGCCGCGGGCGACGCCGTCGCTGTCCACCTCAACGTCGGTGTGGCCGATGGCGGCGGCACTGGCCGCGATCTGCGGAACTGGCAGCATTTCCTCGGCCATGCGATCACCGGCTGCCGGTGCGGCCAGCACCGGCAGCACCACCCGGCCATTGCGACGGATGGCCGCGGCCAGCGCCTCGTCCTGGCGGCTGTCGCGGCGGTCCGGCTCGGACAGCATCAGATCCAGCGCGACCCGTTCGGCACCGGCATCGGTCAGGCGATCCAGCAACCGGGCGTGGACCGAGCGCGGCCACGGCCATTGGCCGATGCGTTGCAGGCTGCCTTCGTCGATGGCCACGATCAGCACGCTCGGGTCGGGTCGATAGTCCCAGTTGCCGACCATCGCGTCGTAGGTGGCCTCGTCCTGCCGCCACAGCCATTGGCCCTGGCTGGCGACGATGGTCAGTATCCCGGCCAGCATGGCCAGCAGGATCCGCTTCGACCACGGCAGCGGCGAACGCCTCACAACAGCAGCCACAGCAGCAGGGCACCGCCGCCGGTGCCATAGCAGAGGCGACACGGCAGGGCGATCTTCTGGGCAGGCGAGAACTCGCCAGCATGGCCGTCATCGTCGATGTACTGCACGCGCACATGCAGGGTGCCGCGCCACGGACGCTTGAAGCTGACCTGCGGTTCGGCCACGGTTTCGTCGACCAGGGGTGCCTTGAAGTCGCCGCGGCGGTCGACCTGCACGCGATAGCGCTGGCCTTCGCTGCCGGCCTGCCAGCGCAGGGTCAGTTCACCGTGCGCGGCCTCGGGCGGTTGCAGCGCAGGATCGACCGGCTCGTTGCTCAGCTGCAGTGGCAGGGCCTGGCCATAGCGCCCCTGGTGCCCATCGGCACTGCGGGAGGCGATCCGCCAGAAGTAGTGACCCGGCGGCAATGGCTGCGCCAGGCGCAGGTCGGTGCCGGTGCTGGTCTGTTCCTGCAGTGGCTGTACGAAGCTGGAATCAGCCGCGATCTGCAGCACGCTGCTGCGCGCACCGGGGGCCTGGCTCCAGCGGAAACGCGGGCGGTCGCTGTTGATTGTCTGTCCATGCAGCGGGGCCAGGGTCAGCGGCGGTGGAGGCTGGTCGCTGAGTTCGAAGTCGGCACTGGCGTCGATGCCTTCCACACCCTGCGCATCGACCGCGCGCAGCAGGATGCGCAGCTGGCCCGGCGGCAGATCGCCGATGGCCAGGCGGGTATCGGGGGTGGTGGCAGCGAACAGCAGGATCTCCGGCGTGGCTGCCTCCACCACTTCAACGCGGTAATGCGCGGCGCCGGCGACCGGAGTCCATGCCAGCAGCGTCGGCAACGGGGCCAGGCGCAGTTCATCGTTGCGCAGCTGCGGTGCCGGCAGCAGTGCGGAGACTGCGTCCGGTGCGGCGTCTGCGCTGGCGCTGCGGGTGGCCTGTCCGGGCTGGACCATGCGCTGGCCATGGGTGTTGCCGACCTGCACCTTGCCCTGCAGGACCTCGGTGGCCGCGACATCACGACCGTCGCCGGCACTGACCCGGAAGACGGTGCCGCGCACGCTGCTGGTGGCGGTGGGCGCATCGATGATGTAACGCGATGCCGGGCCGCGCGCGGGCGTCACCCGATTGCTGGCGCGGCCCTGCTGCAGGCGCAGGCGGGTGTCGACCATGCCGGTGTGGCCGTAGCGGCTGAGCTGGTCCAGGCGCAGGCGCGAGTACTCACGCAGCTGCAGGCGCGACGCATCGGCAAATTCCAGCGTGACGCTGGATTCGCCCTCGGTCTGTACGGTGTCTCCGATATGCAGCTGCTCGCCGGCCTGGATGGCGCGGCTGGCGCTGCCGTCTCCACTGGACAGTTCGACTTTGCCGCGGACCGAGAGCACCCGCGCCGGCGCCGGTTCGATGCGCAGCCAGCTGATGGGGAAACGCAGCAGCTGGCCGGGCGGCAGCCGGTAGGGGTTGTCGATTCGGTTGTGCTGCTGGAGCTGCTGCCAGCGCACCGAGGGTTTCAGATACACGCCACCCAGATCCCACAGGGTGTCGCCGGGGCGGACCCGGTAGTTCCAGTCCTGCGCGGCGGCGATGGCCGGCAGCAGAAGCAGGGCACAGAGCAGGGCGCCCTGGAAGCGCATGGCAAACAACAGCGAGCGGACGAAGGTCACAGTTTTGCAATCCCGGCAATGCGGGGGTGCAGCTGCAAGACCCCATGGCCCCGACCTCATCCCCCCGAACGGATCGTGGCGGCCGTACGGCCGCCATCGTGCGCATTATTGCCCGCGTCCAGTGCAGGGATTCTGAACGAACCCGGCTTCCGTTCAGAACAGCAGGGAGGCCATCCTGCGGCGGTACTGGCCGACCAGGTCCTCGTCGGAGATCACATTGAAGGCATCGATCAGCGCCTTGCGCGGCAGGCCTTCCTCGAAACTCCGGTCGATCCGCAGCATTTCCAGGAACTGCGCCAGCGCGGCCTCGTCATGGCCGCCGAGCAGCAGCTGCACGCCGCGCAGGTGGCGGGCCTTGAGGTCATTGCCGTTGGCGGCGATGCGCGCGTCCAGCACCTCGGCGGCCGGGGCGTCCTTCAGGGCGGCGGCAAAGGACAGCCGGGCGCGGGCGCGCACGGCGCGGTCGTCGGTGGCCAGGTTGGCGGGCAGGCCGTCGATCAGCGTGCCGGCTTCGTCCACGCCGCCGATCTGCAGCAGGGCCAGGGCCAGGTCGAGCTTCAGCTCGTCCTTGTCCGGCTCGGCGGCGATCTGCGCACGCAGTACATCCACCTGTGCCTGCGGATCCAACGGCGCTTCGTCCTCGGCGGCAGTGTCGCCGACGTCGGCCGGCACGATGCCGTGCTGGGCCAGGAACTCACGCAGCTGGCCTTCCGGGATGGCGCCGGGGAAACCGTCCACCAGCTGGCCGCCCTTGACCAGGAACACGGTCGGCACCGAGCGGATCTGGAAGGCGGCGGCGATCTGCTGTTCCTTGTCGACATCGACCTTGGCCAGCTCGAAGGCGCCGTTGTATTCGGCGGCCAGTTTTTCCAGCATCGGCCCCAGGGTCTTGCAGGGGCCGCACCACGTGGCCCAGAAGTCGACCAGCACCGGCGTCTGCAGCGACTTCTGCAGGACTTCGGCCTCGAAGGTCGCAGTGGTGGCGTCGAATACGTAGGTCGTCTCGGTCATGGGGGAGGCATCGATTGGCATCTGGAGACCGATTCTATGGTGACGATCGATGCCAGTCTCAACCCGGACTGCGGCAAATGCCCGACAATGCGTCGTTCCCGCCGCCGTTGCTCCTGGAGCCCGCATGACCTCCCCGTCTTCCCTGTCGCGTCTGTCCGGCCCCGCCGCCGCACTGCTGTTCGTGCTGGCGGTGCTGGGCTTCGGCGCCGGCCTGGAAGGTTATGCACAGGCGCGGCACCCGGTGGCCCTGCTGGGCGCACATGGCGTGCCGCACGCGTTGGCCTTCAATCTGCTGGGCTTCGTACTGCCGGGCCTGTTGGCGGTGGTCGTGGCCGAGTGCCTGCGCCGACAGCTGCCGCCCGGTGCTGGCTGGGCGCCGCGGGTGGGCAGCCAGATGCTGTTGCTGGGCGGACTGGCCTTCACCGCGATGGGCTTGATGCCGCTGGATGTGGACGATCTGCACGGGCCGGCCAGCCAGCTGCACGCCAGTGCCTGGATGATCTGGGTGCTGGGCTTCGTCGCCGGCACCCTGTTGCTGGGCATCTCCCAGCTGCGCCAGACGCACGGCCGCGCCCTGGGCGGGGTGGCGCTCGCCTGTGGCGTGCTGGCGGCGCTGGCTGCCTTTGCGCTGCAGGGCGTGCTGCCGGCGCCGCTGGCACAACGGCTTGCATTCGCCTGCTGGGCGGTCTGGCTGGCGCTGGCCCTGCCTCTGTCGCGACCGCGCTGAGACCGGCTCCGGGCGCTGGCGGGGCCGGCGGTCGGCGGGCAGGATTGGAGACGTTTGCCGCACTGCGGTACGCTGTACCGCTTTGCCGCCGCATCCGCGTGTTCCATGACCAGCGCTGAAACCAACGCCTACGACCCGCAGCAGGTTGAATCCGCCGCCCAGAAGTACTGGGACGCCACCCGTGCCTTCGAAGTCGACGAGACTTCGGACAAGCCGAAGTACTACTGCCTGTCGATGCTTCCGTACCCGTCCGGTGCGCTGCACATGGGCCACGTGCGCAATTACACCATCGGCGACGTGATCAGCCGCTACAAGCGCATGACCGGCCACAACGTGCTGCAGCCGATGGGCTGGGACGCGTTCGGCCTGCCGGCGGAGAACGCGGCAATCAAGAACAAGACCGCACCGGCGGCCTGGACCTACAAGAACATCGAGCACATGCGTGGCCAGTTCAAGGCCATGGGCTATGCGGTGGACTGGTCGCGCGAATTCGCCACCTGCCGCCCGGACTACTATGTCCACGAACAGCGCATGTTCACGCGCCTGATGCGCAAGGGCCTGGCCTACCGCCGCAATGCGGTGGTGAACTGGGATCCGGTCGACCAGACCGTGCTGGCCAACGAGCAGGTCATCGATGGCCGTGGTTGGCGTTCCGGTGCGCTGGTCGAGAAGCGCGAGATCCCGCAGTGGTTCCTGCGCATCACCGATTACGCCCAGGAACTGCTGGACGGCCTGGATGAACTGGACGGCTGGCCGGATTCGGTCAAGACCATGCAGCGCAACTGGATCGGCCGCTCCGAAGGCCTGGAAATCCAGTTCGACGTGCGTGATGTCGACGGCACTGCGCTGGATCCGCTGCGCGTGTTCACCACCCGTCCGGATACCGTGATGGGCGTGACCTTCGTGTCGATCGCCGCCGAACATCCGCTGGCCCTGCATGCGGCGAAGAACAACCCGGAACTGGCTGCGCTGCTGTCGGAAATGAAGCAGGGTGGCGTGTCCGAGGCCGAGCTGGAAACCCAGGAAAAGCGCGGCATGGACACCGGCCTGCGTGCCATCCATCCGGTCACCGGCGAAAAGGTGCCGGTGTGGGTCGCCAACTTCGTGCTGATGGGCTACGGCACCGGTGCGGTGATGGCTGTTCCGGGCCACGACCAGCGCGACAATGAAGTGGCCAACAAGTACGGCCTGCCGATCAAGCAGGTGATCGCGCTGAAGGATCCGCGCAACGACGACGAGCGCACCTGGGATGGTGCCCGCTGGCAGGACTGGTACAGCGACAAGAACCGTGCCTTCGAGCTGGTCAACTCGGCCGAATTCGATGGGCTGGATTTCCAGGGCGCCTTCGAAGCCCTGGCCGAACGCTTCGAGCGCAAGGCCCAGGGCCAGCGCCGCGTCAACTATCGCCTGCGCGACTGGGGCGTGAGCCGCCAGCGCTACTGGGGTTGCCCGATTCCGGTGATCTACTGCGACAAGTGCGGTGCGGTGCCGGTGCCGGAAGAGCAGCTGCCGGTGGTGCTGCCGGAGGACGTGGCGTTCTCGGGGACTGGTTCGCCGATCAAGACTGATCCGGAATGGCGCAAGACCACCTGCCCGGAATGCGGCGGCGCGGCCGAGCGCGAGACCGACACCTTCGACACCTTCATGGAGTCGAGCTGGTACTACGCCCGCTACACCTCGCCGGGTGCCCGAGATGCGGTCGACAAGCGCGGCAATTACTGGTTGCCGGTCGACCAGTACATCGGCGGCATCGAGCACGCGATCCTGCACCTGATGTATTTCCGCTTCTACCACAAGCTGCTGCGCGACGCGCGGATGGTGGACAGCAACGAACCGGCACGCAACCTGCTGTGCCAGGGCATGGTGATCGCCGAGACCTACTACCGCCCGAACCCGGACGGCTCGAAGGACTGGATCAATCCGGCCGATGTAGAAGTGCAGCGCGACGAGCGCGGCCGCATCACTGGCGCCACGCTGATCGCCGACGGCCAGCCGGTGGTGGTCGGTGGCACTGAAAAGATGTCCAAGTCGAAGAACAACGGCGTGGACCCGCAGGCGATGGTCGACAAGTACGGTGCCGACACCGTGCGCCTGTTCTCGATGTTCGCCGCCCCGCCGGAACAGTCGCTGGAGTGGAACGAAGCCGGCGTGGACGGTATGGCGCGCTTCCTGCGCCGCCTGTGGGCCCAGGTGCAGAAGCACGCCGCCGACGGTGCCGCCCCGGCGCTGGACGTGGCCGCGCTGGACGCCAACCAGAAGGCACTGCGTCGCAAGACCCACGAGACCATCGGCAAGGTCGGTGACGACTATGGCCGTCGCCACAGCTTCAATACCGCCATCGCGGCGGTGATGGAACTGATGAACGCGCTGGCCAAGTTCGAGGACGGCAGCGAGCAGGGCCGTGCGGTGCGCCAGGAAGCGCTGCAGGCCATCGTGCTGCTGCTGAACCCGATCACCCCGCATGCCAGCCACGCCCTGTGGCAGGTGCTGGGCCATGGCGAGACGCTGCTGGAAGACCAGCCGTTCCCGCAGGCCGACGCCGGTGCGCTGGTGCGCGACGCGCTGACCCTGGCCGTGCAGGTCAACGGCAAGCTGCGTGGCACCATCGAGGTGGCCGCCGATGCTGCACGCGAGCAGGTCGAAGCACTGGCTCTGGCCGAGCCGAATGCGGCCAAGTTCATGGAAGGCCTGACCGTGCGCAAGATCATCATCGTGCCGGGCAAGATCGTGAACATCGTCGCTGCCTGATGCATCCTGGGCCGGTCACCCACGCGGTGGCCGGTACCTTCCCGGTGCGGGGCCATGCACTTGATGGCCCTGCATTCACGCGGCTTCGGGCAGGCTGTGTGTTGCCGTGATCGCCCGGCTCCGCCAGACTGTCTCCATGACCCGAATACTGCTTGCCCTCGTTCTTGTCCTCGGCCTTGCCGGCTGCGGTTTCCATCTGCGCAACAAGCTGATGCTGCCGACCGACACGGCGCCGGTGAAGGTGGTCTCCACCGCGCCATACAGCGAACTGGTCAAGCTGCTCAATCGCAGCCTGCTGGCTTCCGGTGCCAAGCTGGCCGACGAGGACAGCAAGGGGCCCAGTACCCAGCTCCAGGTGCTGTCCGAACGCTGGGGCGACCTGCCGATCGCCATCGACTCGCAGGGCCGTGCGCAGGAGTACAGCCTGCGCTATGCGGTGATCTTCATCTTCCGTCGCGAGGATGGCAGCGAGCTGGTGCCGCAGCAGGTGATCGAACTGTCGCGCGACTACGTGTCGCCGCCGACCGACGCCACCGGTACCACCACCGAACGCGAAATCCTGGCCGATGAGCTGCGACGGGAAATGTCCGCGTCGATCATCCGCCGCATCGACAGCGTGGTGCGCGCCGAGATCGAGAAGGGCGGCAGCCTGACGGCGCCGAAGGCCAAGCCGATCGAAGGGGCGGAGCCGGCCGAGCCGGTTCCCGCAGCCAAGCACTGAGTCGCGACGATGGAACTGCGTCCGGAGCAGCTGGCCAGCCAGGGCGCTGACACCCCGCTGGCGCCGGTCTACCTGATTGCCGGCCCGGAAACCCTGCGCGTGCTTGAGGCGGCCGACGCCATCCGTGCACGCGCACGCGCCGCCGGCATCGCCGAGCGGGAAGTGTTCGACGCCGATGGGCGTGATTTCGACTGGAACCAGCTCGACGCCAGCTTCAACGCGCCCAGCCTGTTCAGTGCCCGCCGCCTGGTCGAGGTGCGCCTGCCCAGCGGCAAGCCGGGCAAGGACGGGGCCGAGGTGATCAGCCAGTTCTGCGCCAACCCGGCGCCGGACGTGGTGCTGATGATTACCGCCAGCGAATGGAGCAAGGCCCACCAGGGCAAGTGGGCCGAGGCAGTCAATCGCATCGGCGTGCTGTCGGTGGCGTGGGCGATCAAGCCGCACGAACTGCCGGACTGGATCGAGCGCCGCCTGCGTGGCAAGGGCCTGCGTGCCGATCCGGCCGCCGTGCAGCGCCTGGCCGAGCGGGTCGAGGGCAACCTGCTGGCCGCTGCGCAGGAAATCGACAAGCTGGCGTTGCTGGCCGACGGCCAGCCGCTGGACGTGGAACGGATGGAATCGCTGGTGGCCGACGCCGCCCGCTATGACGTTTTCCGGCTGCTGGAAGCCACGTTCTCCGGCCAGCCGCCGGCGGTGCTGCGCATGCTGGCGGGCCTGCGCGGCGAAGGCGAGGCGGTGGCCGCACTGATGCCAATGGTGATCCGCGAGCTGTTGGCTGGTGCCGGCCTGGCCCGGGTACAGGCGCGTGGCGGCAATCTGGCCGCCGAAATGAAATCGCGCGGCATCTGGGAATCGCGGCAAGCGCCCTACAAGCGTGCGCTGCAGCGGCACCCCGAGGGCAAGCGCTGGGAGCGTTTCGTGGCCGAGGCCGGACTGGTCGACCGCATCGCCAAGGGGCGCGCCGACGGTGATGCCTGGCTGGCGCTGGAGCGCCTGCTGGTGGCCGTGGCCGAACCGCGTGCCGTGCGCCTGCTGGCGCGGGCCTGAGTGATGAGCCTGCGGATCTATTACGGGGGCACCTTCGATCCGGTGCACCTCGGGCACCTCGCCATCGCGCGTGCTGCCCGTGACGAACTGCAGGTCGCTGTGCGCATGCTGCCAGCGGCTGATCCGCCGCATCGCGCGGTGCCGGGCGCAACCGCTGACCAGCGCTTCACCATGCTCTCGCTGGCCATCGGCGATGAGCCAGGCCTGCTGCTGGACCATCGTGAACTGGACCGCGCCATACGCTTTCCCGGCCGCCCGTCCTATACCGTCGACACCCTGCGCGAACTGCGCGGCGAGTTGGGCCCCAGCCGGCCATTGGCCTGGCTGGTCGGGGCCGACAGCCTGCTGGGCCTGACCCGCTGGCATGAATGGGAGGCACTGTTCGGGCTGGCCCATTTCGTGGTGGCCGAGCGCCCGGGCAGTCCCCTTCAGGCCTCGGTGGATGGCGAACTTGGCCGCGCCCTGGAAGGGCGCTGGGCCGACAACGAGCAGGCCCTGTTCGCCAGTCCGGCCGGGCGCATCCTGCGCCTGCATCATCCGCTGCGCGAGGAATCGGCCAGTGCCGTGCGTGCGCAGATCGCCGCCGGCGGCCCCTGGCGGGCGTTGCTGCCGCCGGCCGTGGCCGACTATGTGGCCGCCCATGGCCTGTACCGCTCCCCTACGCCGTGAATGCCGCCGCCCCGGCTTGCCCGTATAATCGCCCCCACGTTTATCGAGTCGATCCACTTTGAGCAACCAGACCCAGCCCCAGACCATCAAGGTCGATCTGCCCAGCCCGCCGCCGTCCGTGCCGGAACTGCTGGCCAGCGTCCGCCAAGCCACCGAAGACCTGAAGGCCAAGGACCTGGTCGAGATCGATGTGCGCGGCCGGTCCAGCGTTGCCGACTACATGATCGTCGTTTCGGGCACCTCGACCCGCCACGTCAAGTCGATCGCCGATGAAGTCGTGCGCTTTGCCAAGAATCTCGACGTGATGCCGCTGGGTGTTGAAGGCGAGCGCGAAGCCGAGTGGGTACTGGTCGACCTGGGCGACGTGATCGTGCATGTGATGCTGCCGCGCGTGCGTGAGTTCTATGCCCTGGAGCGCCTGTGGACCGTTGGTGACCAGCCGCCGTCCAGCGACGACGAAGTGGCCTGAGCCGCACGTTGATGCATCCCTTCGACGGCGCCGATGGCGCCGTCGACGTTTTGGAGGACCGTTGATGAAAGCCCGCCTGATTGCTACCGGCGAACGCGCACCCAGCTGGGTGGCGCAGGGCTTCGCCGAGTACCAGAAGCGGCTGTCGCACTGGCTGCCGTTCGAGCTGGTGGAAATCGAGCCCGGCCTGCGCGGCAAGGGCCGCGATGCGCGCCGCGCCACCGAAGACGAAGGCAGGCGCGTGATCGCCGCACTGCCGAAGAATGCCTATGTGGTGGCGCTGGATGTGCCGGGCCGCCAGCTCAGTTCCGAACAGCTGGCGCAGCGGCTGGAGCATTGGCGTGGGCAGGGCAGGGACCTTGCCTTCCTGATCGGTGGCCCGGAAGGGCATTCGCCGGAAGTTTCCGCGCTGGCCGACGAAAAGTGGTCGATTGGACCATTGACGCTGCCGCACATGCTGGTGCGCCTGGTGGTGGCCGAGCAGTTGTACCGGGCCGCCGCAATGATTGCGAATCACCCCTACCATCGCGCGTGAAGAGTGGTTATACTAGTCGTCTGCCCGAATAGCTCAGCCGGTTAGAGCACTTGACTGTTAATCAGGGGGTCGTTGGTTCGAGTCCAACTTCGGGCGCCACCTTGAAGAGACCTGCATCGCAAGATGCAGGTCTTTTTTTGCGTTGTTGTAGAGCCGAGCCCGCGCTCGACTCTACAGTGCCAGCTCACCTCTGGAGAACGCCACCAGCGTAGCGATGGCCACCACCAGAATGGCGCCGAACAACACCCATTCCCAACGCGTGAATACCTGCTCACCGCGTTGCAGCCGGGTCAGTGCGAACACCACCACGCCGGGCACATACAGCAGCACCGACAGCAGCAGGTTGTCGAGGCCTCCTGCATACACCAGCCACAACGCGTAGGCACTGGCCAGCAGCGCCACCGCGAAATCACGCCAGCGCACGCCCGGTTCACCCGCATAGGCGTCCCCGCGCCACGCCAGCTGCACGCCGAACGCGGTGGACAGGAAGTAGGGCACCAGGCTCATCGAGGCCGCCAGCAGCACCAGGCCCGTGTAGCTGCCGGAGTTGACCAGCACCAGCAGCAGGAACAGCTGGATCAAGCCATTGCTCAGCCACAGCGCGTTGGCGGGCACGGCGCGCGCATTCTCGCGTCCCAGGAAGGCCGGCATGGTGCCGTCGCCTGCAGCGGCGTACAGCACTTCGGCACACAGCAGCACCCAGGCCAGCAGCGCGCCGAGTACCGAAATGATCGAGCCGACGATGATCACCGTCGCGCCCCACTCGCCAACGATGGCGCGCAGCACGTAAGCCATCGACGGATTGGGCAACCCCGCCAGTTCGGCCTGCGACAGCACGCCCATCGACAGCAGGCTGACCAGCACCAGCAGCAGCCAGACGCCGAGGAAGCCGATCACCGTGGCGCGGCCGACATCGGCGCGACGGGCCGCACGCCGCGAGTAGATGCTGGCGCCTTCGATGCCGATGAATACCCACACGGTCACCAGCATCATGCCGCGCAGCTGCTGGCCGAGATCGCCGAGTGCGGGCGCGCCAAGGAAATCGGCACGGAACACATCCATGCGGAAGGCACCGGCGGCCAGGATCAGGAACAACGTGATAGGCAGCAGCTTGGCCACCGTCACCAGGCCGTTGACGATGGCGGCGGTGCGCAGGCCGCGCAGCACCAGCAGGTGCACGGTCCAGAGAAGTAGCGACGAAGCGGCCACGGCGGCCGGGGTATTGCCTTCACCGAAGACCGGCATGAAGTGGCCGAGGCCACTGAAGATCAGCACGAAGAAGCTGGCGTTGCCGAGCACCGAGGCAACCCAGTAGCCCCACGCGGCGGAGAAGCCGATGTAGTTGCCGAAGCCTTCGCGCGCGTATGCGTAGATGCCGGTATCGAGATCCGGCCGGCGGTTGGCCAGGGCCTGGAACACGAAGGCCAGCATCAGCATGCCGGCGCCGCTGACCGCCCAGCCGAGCAGCGCCGCCGCCGGACCGGCGCTGCGCGCCACGTTCTGCGGCAATGAAAAGATGCCGGCACCGACCATCGAGCCGACCACCAGTGCGGTCAACGCGGGCAGCCCGAGGCGTTGTGATGTCGCGGCCATGATGTCCCCTGCGGCGCTGATGCCGCTGACCCACGGTAGCGGTGTGCCCGTGAACATGCCTGCAAGGCGCACAACGACGAAGGCCCGGGCAGGTGCCCGGGCCTTCGACGGTGGTGCGTTGAGCGGTATTACTTGAAGGTGTACTTGGCGCCGACAGTGAAGTAACGGCCGATGGCGCCGCTGAAGTGCAGCGGGTTGTAATTGACACCGCCGTAGGTGGACGGATCCAGCGGCGCGATGCGATCGAACACGTTCTGCACCGAGGCGTTCAGCTCGAAGGCTTCAGTGATGTTCCAGCGGCCCGACAGGTCGAAGGTGGTGAACGAGGAGATCTTCTTGACGTCCGTACCGTCTGCATACGCGAAGAGGTAGGAGCCGTTCGGACCACGGAAGTCCTTGTTGTCCATCTTCGAGATGTAGTTGGCAACGCCGCTGACGCTCCACGGACCCTGCCTCCAGGTGGTGCCGAAGTTGATGCGGTCCTTTGGCGTGCCGATGCAGTTGGTCACGTCGCAGTTGCCGTGGGTACCGGCGTAGTCGACAGTCACGTCGGCATCGGTGCGCTCGAACTTGAGCACATGGCTCCACTGCAGGTCCATCTCCAGCTGACCTGGGCCGATATCGAAGGTCTGGCGGATATCGGTATCGATACCCCGGACCCGGGTCGATGCGGCATTGATGTACTGCGTGTTGACCGCCAGGATGCTGCCGGTACCGGGTACGCCATTTAGCAGGTTGTTGTCACGCAACACGTTGCCGGCGGCAATGGCTTCGGAGGTGCTGCCCTGGGCGATTTCGTTGGTGCGCTTGATCTGCCAGGCATCGATGGTCAGCGAAGTCGTGGACGTGGGCTGCAGGACGATACCCACCGAATAGCTCTTGGACTCTTCCGGTTTCAGGTCCTTGTTCGGGCGGGTGATGATGGCGACCGGCAGAGCGCCACAGTCGTCGTCGTTTGCACCTGGTGCCGGATTGCCGCCCGGGCAACGCACGGGGTCGGACGCATTGGAGAATGCTGCCAGACCACCATCGCCGTTCTCGGCGGGGTTCGGTGCACGGAAGCCTTCCGCATAACTGCCGCGCAGTGCGATCCAATCGGCCGGCGTCCACTTGATGCCGATCTTCGGCGTGGCCTTGCCTTCACCGCTCTCGTACTTGTCGTAGCGCACCGCACCGGACAGTTCCAGGGTTTCCAGCACCGGTGCGGACAGCTCGACGTAACCGGCGTACACGTTCTGGGTGCCGTCGTAGGCCGAGTAGCCCAGGCCGATGATCTGGCCCTGGTCGGTGTAGGTCTGCGGGGTCAGGCTGTTGCTGGTCTTGCGCCATTCAGTACCCAGCGCCAGGCCCAGCGGGCCACCCTTCAGGTCCATCAGGCTGCGCGACACGGTGAAGTCGAACATGTCCAGGCTCGACTTCGCACGTGCGCTGATATCCGGCGAAATGAAGTCGTACAAGGCCTGCGAGTTCATACCGGCATTGTCACCGATGCGCCAAACACCACCAGCGCAGTTTGGGTTGGCCAGTGCACAACGTACATTGTCGTAGTTGAGGAAGCCGGTGCGCTTGTTGACCAGGTCGGTGCCGGAGTGCAGATACGCGGTGTCGTAGCTCCAGTCGCCCCAGTTGCCCTTGACGCCGACCAGGAAGCGGGTGAACTCGTTGGTGTTGTTGGTTACACGCGGGCCGACATCCCAGGCCGAATAGCGCAGGCGCGAGGCCTGGCCCGGAATCGGATTATCTGGATGATTCGGTCCCAGCACCGTAGCGCCGTCGCCACTGTTGGCGTTGACCGGGCCACCCGGATAGCCCCAGCCGCCTGAAACGCCAGACGGGGTGTTGCTGAAGGTGGTTTCCTTCTTTGAGTAGCCGATTTCGGTGTAGATCTCACCACCTTCACCAAAGGCGAAGCTGGCACGTCCAAACACGTTGACGTACTTCTCTTCCGGGGTGAGATCGCGATACAGCTGGTTCGGATCCCACAAGCAGCCCTGCGCCTGCGCGGATGCCTCTGTCTGGCCCGGAATCGTGGTAAGACCAGCACAACCGGGCAAAGCGACCAGGAAGGCCGGATTCTCTTCGGTCACATTGCGATCGTCGTACACCGAACCGTTCGGACCAACACCGCCGCGGGTCTTTCCACTGAGGAAAGCGCCGCCGAGGAACTGGGCGTTGTTGCCATAGCCCCACGGGCGGGTATCGCCGGTACCGATCCACTTGCGGTTCTTGCGATCGCTGATCTTGATCGCGTCGGTCTTTGCGACATCCAGGCTGAAGAAGGCATTCCAGCCGTCGGTGGCCAGATCGCCGGTACCGGCGGTCAGGGTCGCCTTCTTCGCGTCGCCATCGCTGTCGCCGGACAGGCCGTAGGAACCGCGAAGGATCGCGCCCTGGAAATCACTGCGCAGGATAATGTTGACCACGCCGGCGATGGCATCGGAGCCATAGATCGCCGAGGCGCCGTCCTTCAGCACTTCCACGCGTTCAACGGCGTCGAGCGGGATGGTGCTCAGGTCGGTGAAGACCTTCTGGCCGTCATCGGCCAGGCCGTAGGTGGCCATGCGACGACCATTCAACAGGACAAGGGTCGAACCCGCGCCCAGGCCGCGCAGCGAGATGCCGGCACCACCGCCGGCAAAGCCGTTGCCGAAGGTCTTCGGGATCGAGCCGGAACCATCGGCGGTCAGGGTCTGCAGGTATTCGGCGACCGTGGTCTTGCCGGTGCGGTCGATTTCCTGGCGGGTCACCACCTGCACCGGGGACGGTGTTTCGGTGTTGGTGCGCGGAATGTTCGAACCGGTAACCGTGATGCGGTCCAGGTTGGTGGCCTTCTCCTGCGCGAAGGCGGAGGTGGAAGCCACGGCGCCAACCAGCAGCAATGTGCCGCCGGTAAGGATGTGGGTGATGGACGATGCCAGGGTGCAGCGGCGGCGGCTGGCGGGCCGTTGGATCAGGTGTTTCACAGCTTCTCTCCTAACTGGAAAACCGTAGCGTTGAGGGCTGTCTCCGGAGTATCCGGGACGGGCCAATCTAGGTTTCCGACGGGTGACGAAGTCGTGAAATTTTGCTTAATCCGTAACGTTTGAACTGGAACTTTGCCGAGTTTGGCAGTTCGGTCTCGAAGGCCGGTCCGACAGGCGGTCGGACCGGCCCGGGTCGTCAGTCCGGCAACGAGAACTGCACCGGCACCAAACCGATGGCCGGTACCGCTATACCATCACGCTGGGCCGGTTCAAAGCGCCACCGCTTGAGCACCTGTTGGCGCGCAGCCTGGTCCAGGTGGCGCGAGCCACTGCTGCGCTCGATGCTGACCGCGACCGGCTGGCCGCTGCTGTCGACCTCCACCCGCAGCAGCACCGTGCCCTGCTCATGGTTGCGCAGTGCGGCGACCGGATAGGCCGGTGGCGGGGCACTGCGGTATTGCAGCTGGGCGCCGGCCAGCGGTGCATGGGTGTCGATGCTCGGCGCGAGTTGCGGCGGGGCCGGTTCGGCGGCCGGCAGCATGATGCCCTGCGTTTCCTCCACGGTCGCGGTTGGGGCCGGCAGTGGCGGTGTCGCCGGCTGTGCCTGCGGTTTCGGCACGACCCGGGCGACTTCCTTCGGTTCCTGCAGCACCGGTGGGGGCGGCGTTGGCGGGATCTTCTCGATCAGCCTGACCGTGGTCTTGTCACGCGGGACCTGCACGGCCTGGTAGGTCGCCGGGATCAGCAGCAACAGGAACGCGAGCAGGTGCAGGGCGATGGCCGCGCTCCAGGCGGCAACGCGGGCGGGGTCGAAGTGCGGGGATGCAACGGGATACGTACGAACCATGGTCCACCTCCATGCCAGTGACGAAGTCCTCAACGCACCAGGGCCCGTGGCGGGGTTGCCGCACGCGGCTGGCAGCCAATCATTAACGCCAGGCCCCAGCCACTGCCTAGAGGCAGGGGCAGGACCGTTGGGCTGGCCTTCAGCCAGCCGCCCCGGCCCATGAAAAAGGCGGGCCCCTGCGGGACCCGCCTCTGTCTACCGGAACGGATGGGATCAGCGACCCAGCTCGAACACCACGTCCAGATTGACCGACACAGTGGATTCGCCCGGGGCGACCGGCGTGGCCTTGTCCATCGCCGCGCCGGCGGCCATGGTCCGCATCATCGGCATCGGGCGGTAACCACCCCCGGCATTCTCGGAGATGCTGACGATGCGGCGCACCTGAAGGCCGAGCGACTTGGCATAGGTCTGGGCGCGGGCCTGGGCCTTCTTCAGCGCGGCCAGGCGCGCTTCGTCATAGACCGGTTCCGGCTGGTCGATCTCGAAGCTGGGGCCGTTGATCTGGTTGGCGCCCTGAGCGGCCAGCGCGTCCAGCACCTTGCCGAGCTTGGCGATGTCACGGACCTTCAGGCTGACCGTGTTGCTGGCCTGGTAGCCGGTGATCTTCGGCGCTTCGTTGTCGGCATAGCGGTACTGCGGGTTGAGGCTGACGCCGCTGGTCTGCACGTCGCGCTCGGCGATGCCGGCGGCCTTGATCGCGGCCAGTACCTTGTCCATCTGCTGGGCGTTCTGGCGCATGGCGCTGTTGCCATCGGCGGCCTGGGTGACCACGCCGGCCGACAGGGTGGCCACGTCCGGTACGCGGGTGGCTTCGGCATTGGCCGAGATGTTCAGCAGCGTGCCTTCGGCCGCGGCGGCGATCGACGGCGACGACGGGGCGGCATGGGCAGTCATCGAGGTTCCAAGGGCGAGGGACAGGGCAAGCAGCAGCGGGGTGGCGGTCAGGCGCATGGAGAACTCCTTGTTGTGCCGTTGAGGGTGGTGTCGTAGCGATGAACGCGCTGTGAGCCCGTTCGGGGTTCAACGCGTTCCGGGACGGGTTGCCGACGATTCAGGTGGCGGCCTCAGGTTATGCTGTGCCGATGCTCTATCTTGCTTCCCGCTCCCCCCGACGCAACCAGTTGCTGGCCCGACTCGGACGCCCCTTCCAGGCCCTGGACCTGGAGGTCGTCGAGCAGCGCGCGCCCGCTGAAAGCGCCGAACAGTATGTGTGCCGGGTCGCCGCCGACAAGGCGCGCGCCGGCCTGGCCCGGATGCTGGCCGATGATCCGCAGGCGCGGGTGCTCGGCTCGGACACCGAGGTGGTGCTGGACGGTGAAGTGTTCGGCAAGCCGGCCGACGCCGCCGGCGCCCGCGCGATGCTGGCGCGCCTGGCCGGGCGCACCCACCAGGTGATGACTGCGGTGGTGGTGGTCGGCGCCGACGGGCTGGACAGCGAACTGGTCATTTCCGAAGTGACCTTCGCCCCGATCGCCGCCGCCGACATCGCCGCCTATGTCGCCACCGGCGAGCCGTTGGACAAGGCCGGGGCCTACGCCATCCAGGGCGGGGCCGAGCGCTGGATCGAACATCTTTCCGGCAGCTACTCCGGCGTCATGGGGCTGCCATTGCTGCATACCGATCGTCTGCTGGCGCGCTGTGGCGTGCTGGCCCCCACTGCCGATGCCGCCAGGGAGGCTGCCGATGTCTGAGGAAATCCTGGTCAATGTGACCCCGCGCGAGACCCGGGTCGCGGTGATCGAGAACGGCATGCTGCAGGAACTGCACATCGAGCGCGGTTGGCGCCGGGGTGTGGTCGGCAACATCTACAAGGGCAAGGTGCAGCGGGTCATGCCCGGCATGCAGGCCGCGTTCGTCGAGGTAGGCCTGGAGCGCGCCGCGTTCCTGCACGCCAACGACGTGGTGCGCCCGGCCCCGGTGGCCAGTGCAGACACCGAGAACACGACCCTGCCGCCGCCGGCCAGCGTGCCCATTGTCGAGCTGCTGCGTGACGGCCAGGACATCGTGGTGCAGGTGGTGAAGGACCCGATCGGCACCAAGGGCGCACGCCTGACCACCCAGATCAGCATTCCGTCGCGCTACATGGTGCTGCTGCCGCAATCCAAGGTGGTGGGGGTGTCCGCGCGCATCGAGGATGAAGCCGAGCGCGCCCGACTGAAGGCCCTGGTGACCGAGCTGTCTGCGCAGCATGGCGGCTACGGCTACATCGTGCGTACCAATGCCGAGGGCCAGCCGGCCGAGGCCATCGCCGAGGACATCGCTTACCTGTCGCGGGTCTGGAACGTGGTCGAGCGCCGCGGCCGCGAAGCGGCCTCGTGCAGCAACATCTATGAAGACCTGAGCCTGCCGCTGCGTTCGGTGCGCGACCTGATCCGCAAGGACGTGGACAAGGTGAAGGTGGACTCGAAGGAAACCTTCGCGCAGCTGCAGGCGTTCGTCGCCAAGTACATGCCGGTGCTGGCCGAGAAGCTGGAACTGTATTCAGGCGATCGCCCGATCTTCGACATGTTCGGGGTGGAGGACGAGATCGGCCGTGCGCTGGACAAGCAGGTGCCGCTGAAATCCGGTGGTTACCTGGTGATCGACCAGACCGAGGCGATGACCACCATCGACGTCAATACCGGTTCGTTCCTCGGCCAGCGCAACCTGGAAGAGACGGTGTTCCGCACCAACCTGGAAGCGGCACAGGCGGTGGCCCGCCAGCTGCGCCTGCGCAACCTGGGCGGCATCATCATCATCGACTTCATCGACATGGACGATGCCGAGCATCGCCGCCAGGTGCTGCGCACCCTGGAAAAGGCGCTGGCCCGCGACCATGCCAAGACCACGGTGTACGACTTCTCGCCGCTGGGGCTGGTGGAGATGACGCGCAAGCGCACGGTGGAAAGCCTGGAGCGCCAGCTGTCGGAAACGTGCCCGCAGTGCAGTGGCCGTGGCAGCATCAAGACCACCGAAACGGTGACCTACGAGATCTTCCGCGAGATCACCCGTGCCGTGCGCCAGTTCGATGCCGCACGCCTGCTGGTGATCGCCTCGACCAAGGTGGTCGCGCGCATCACCGACGAGGAATCCTCGGCGGTGGCCGAGCTGGAGGAATTCCTCGGCAAGAGCATCCGCTTCCAGGCGGACGAGCAGTACCTGCAGGAGCAATTCGATGTCGTTCTGCTCTGATCCTCGCCGGCCGCAGGCCGGCGGTGGCCGATGAGCGCGCCGCCGCGCCTGCGACTGCGAAGGATCCGCCGTCATTTCATTGCCGCCTGCGCGGTAGGCCTGGTCGGGCTGGCACTGCTGGTGGGTACCCTCAGCCAGCTGCTGCCGCTGGCCGAGCGTCACCCCGACAGGATTGCCGCCTGGCTGAGTGAACGTGCCGGCCAGCCGGTGCATTTCGACCAGCTGCAGACGGCCTGGACCCGGCGTGGTCCGCTGCTGCAGCTGAAGGGCCTGCGCATCGGTGCCGGTCAGGGCCTGGCCATCGGCGAGGCCGAAGTGCTGGTGTCGATGTACAGCGGGATGCTGCCTGGTCGCTCGCTGACCGAGCTGCGCCTGCGTGGCCTGGCACTGGACCTGCAGCAGGGCAAGGACGGCCGCTGGTCGGTGCGTGGCCTGCCGAAGTCAGACACGGGCGGTGACCCGCTGGACGCGCTGCGCCGGCTGGGCGAGCTGCAGGTGATCGATGGCCGCTTGGGTGTGCATGCACCGGGACTGGGTATCGATACCACCCTGCCGCGTATCGATCTGCGCCTGCGCGTCAATGGCGACCGCCTGCGTGTGGGCGTGCGTGCCTGGGCGCAGACCGATGCCCTGCCGCTGACCGCAGTGCTGGACGTGGACCGCGCGCGCGGCAACGGGCAGGCCTGGCTGGGTGCCGATCCTGTTGATTTCCACGCCTGGTCGCCGCTGCTGGCAGCTGGTGGCGTGCGCCTGCGCGAAGGCAAGGGTGAGCTGAACCTGTGGCTGACCCTGCGCGACTTCGCGCCGGTGGCGCTGACCACCGATTCGGACCTGCGTGACGTGCGCGTCGACGGTGCACCGATGCCCGACGTGGCAACGCCGCGGTTGCAGCTGCAGCGCTTGCAGGCGCGCCTGCGCTGGCAGCGCCAGGCCGACGGTTGGGCGCTGCAGGTACCGCGCCTTCGTTTGAAGACCGAAGACGGCGAACAACAGCTCGATGGCCTGCAGTTGCAGGTTGGCAGGCAGCTGCGGGTGAGTTCCGGCGAAGTACAGGCCGGTACGGCGCTGCGTGCGCTGGCGCTGAGTGATCGCCTCGAGCCAGGCCTGCGCCATTGGTTGTTCCTGTCCAAACCGCAGCTGGATGTGCGAGAGCTGCAACTGGCCGGCGAACGTGATGGCCCGTTGCGGGCACAGGGCGAGCTGCAGTCGCTGGGCTTTGCCAGCGTTGGCAATTCTCCGGGTCTGCGCGGCCTGGGGGGACATTTCGAGGGCGACGCCGATGGCTTCAGCCTGCAGCTGCAACCGCAACGGCAGCTGCAGTTCGACTGGCCCACCGGCTTCGGCGTGCGGCATGACCTGCACCTGGCGGGCCAGATCGTGGGCTGGCGTGACGAGGCCGGTGGCTGGCGTATCGGCACTGCGGCGATGCGCGTGGAAGGCACCGACTACGCGGCCGATGTGCGCGGTGGTGTCTGGTTCCAGGGCGACGGCACGCGGCCCTGGCTGCAGTTGGCGGCCAAGCTGGACGATGTGCCGATGACGGCGGCCAAGCGCTTCTGGATCCACTCCAAGATGAGCAAGGGCGCCACCGACTGGCTGGACATGGCGCTGGCCGGCGGCCAGGTGCGCAATGGCATCGGCCTGGTCAGCGGTGACCTGGACGACTGGCCGTTCGACAACAACGATGGCCGCTTCGAGGCCACCGGCCATATCGCCAACGGCGACATCCGCTTCCAGCACGACTGGCCGCTGATGCGCCAGGTCGACGCCGATATCGCCTTCATCGGCCCCGGCTTCGACATGCATGGGCGCGGGGACCTGGCCGGTGTAGCGGTGCAGAAATTCGAGGCGGGCATCCAGGACTTCGGGCAGCAGCCGCTGTACGTGCGTGCCGATGCGCAGAGCGAGGCCGGCAGACTGCTGGCAATGCTGCGGCAGAGCCCATTGCACAAGGACTATGGCGACACCCTGGACAACCTCACGGCTGCGGGCCCGGCGCATGTGACCTTCGACCTGCTGCAGCCGCTGCACCACGATGAAGGCGGCGGTCACCTGCAGGGCACGGTCGACCTCAATGGTGTGAAGCTGGTGGACAAGCGCTTCCAGCTGGCCTTCGACAACATGCATGGGCAGGCGCGCTACAGCAATGGTGGCTTCGGTGCCGAGGAACTGGCGGTGCGCCACCTCGGTCAGGACGGCCGCTTGAGCCTGCGTGCCGGCGGCTACGTGCACGACAGCAGGCTGGCGTTCGAGTCCCAGCTGACGGCCAACCTCGACGCCGGTGTGCTGATTGACCGCGCCCCGGAAATGGCGTGGCTCAAGCCCTATATCGCGGGTAACTCGCCCTGGACCATCGCGGTCAACCTGCCCAAAGTCGCACCGGGAGCGCCCGCACCGCCCAGCGAACTGCGCCTGAGTTCGGATCTGGTGGGAACCCGCCTGGACTTGCCGGCACCGCTGGACAAGCCGGCCACCGAGCCGCTGGCGACCACGGTGGCCGCGCAGCTGCCGATGGGCGCTGGTCGCATCGATGTGGCCTTTGGCCAGCGTCTGGCCCTGGCCGCGCGCAGCCACAACAACCGCACCGGTGTGCAGGTCACCCTGGGCAGCGACCATGCCGATCGCGAGCCGCCGCCCAGCGGACTGTCCGTCAATGGCCGCAGCCCGACTCTGGATGCGCTGGAGTGGATCAGTCTGGCCCGTGGTGGCAACGACGATGACGGCATGCCGCTGCGTGCAGTGGACGTGCAGGTCGGCAAGCTGATGCTGATCGGCGGCGTCTTCGAGCAGACCCGGTTGCAGCTGCAGCCGGGACCGCAGGCGCTGGACGTGCGCCTGGATGGACCTTCGCTGGCCGGTCGCCTGACCGTACCCAACGCCGAAGGAGGCACCATCAGTGGCCGACTCGACCGTGTGCACTGGCAGTCGCTGCCGCCGGCGCCGGGCGCGGCCGCGCCAGCCCGGGTGCAGGCCGGCGCCAACGACATGGACCCGGCCAAGCTGCCGCCGTTCGCGCTGGACATTGCCGACCTGAAGTTCGGCAAGGTGGTGCTGGGCCAGGCGGTGCTGCGTACGCGGCCGCTGGCCAATGGCCTGAACGTGGACGAGCTGCGCTTCCGCGCGCCCGATCAGGAGATCGACATCAGCGGTCGCTGGCTGGGTCGCACCGGTGGTGCCCGCACCGAGCTGACCGCGCAGGTGCGCAGCGAGGACCTGGGCGCCCTGATGCAGAACCTCGACTACGGCGGCCAGCTGCGTGGCGGCTCTGGCCAGGCGCAGCTGCAGGCCTCCTGGAGCGGGGGGCCGTCGGACTTCCAGCTGGCCAATCTGCAGGGCAGCCTTGATCTGCACGCGCGTAATGGCCAGCTGCTGGAGCTGGAGCCGGGCGCTGGCCGTGTGCTGGGCCTGCTCAGCGTGACCCAGCTGCCGCGGCGCCTGATGTTCGACTTCCGCGACTTCTTCTCCAAGGGCTTCGCGTTCAACCAGGTCGACGGCAGCGTGCAGTTCGGGCAGGGCATGGCCCGCACCGACAAGGTACTGATCGAGGGCCCGGCGGCGAACATCACCATCCGCGGCCAGGCCGACCTGCGCAACCAGCGGTTCGACCAGACCATCGATGTCAACCCGCGCGCCGGCAACCTGCTGACGGTGGTCGGCGCGGTGGCCGGTGGCCCGGTGGGCGCGGCGCTCGGCGCGGCCACCAATGCGGTACTGTCCAAACCGCTCGGCGAGATCGGCGCCCGCACCTACAAGGTGACCGGTCCATGGAAGGAGCCGAAGGTGGAAGTGATCGAACGCAGCCGCGACAAGACCCCGCCAGCGCCCGCGCCGCGCCCGGCCCCGGCCGTTCCGCCGCCCGTTACCGACCTGCCACGCTCACGCTGAGCGTGGACCTCCTGTTCACGGGGCTTGCCTGAGCGCCCCAGCACCCCCAGATCGAGAACCATGACTGATATCGCCCTGACGCTTGCCCAAGATCGCCTGCTGCGCCCCGGCGGGCTGGATACCGCTGGCCTGGAGCGCACCTTCGGCCAGCTGCTCGGCCCCGGTGTGGACTTCGGCGACCTCTATTTCCAGCACGCCCGCCGCGAGAGCTGGAGCGTGGAAGACGGCATCGTCAAGGACGGCGCCCATTCCATCGAGCAAGGCGTGGGCGTACGGGCGATGTCCGGCGAGAAGACCGGATTCGCCTACTCCGACGACATCCATGCCGACGCGCTGCTGGCCGCGGCGCAGTCGGCGCGTGCGATTTCGCGCGAGGGTGGCGCGCAGTCCGGGCGCTCGCTGCTGCGCGGTAATTCACGCGCGCTGTATCCGGCGCTGGATCCCATCGATGGCGTCGGCAACGAGGCAAAGGTCGAGGTGCTGAAGCGCCTGGACGGCTACCTGCGTGCCGCCGACCCGCGCGTGAAGCAGGTGATGGTGAGCCTGTCCGGCGGCGTGGACACGGTGCTCATCGCGCGCAGCGACGGCGTGCTGGGCGCTGACGTGCGCCCGCTGGTGCGCCTGAACGTGCAGGTGATCGTCGAACACAACGGCCGCCGCGAGTCCGGCTATGCCGGTGGCGGTGGCCGCTATGGCTACGGGGAACTGTTCGCTGATGGCCGCCCGGAAGCGTTTGCGCGCGAGGCCCTGCGCCAGGCGCTGGTGAACCTGGACGCCGTGCCGGCGCCGGCCGGCGTGATGCCGGTGGTACTGGGACCTGGCTGGCCCGGCGTGCTGCTGCATGAAGCGGTCGGCCACGGCCTGGAAGGCGACTTCAACCGCAAAGGCACCAGCGTGTACGCCGGCCGCATCGGCGAACGCGTGGCGGCACCGGGCGTGACCATCGTCGACGATGGAACCCTGGACGGGCGTCGCGGTTCGCTCAACATCGACGACGAAGGCCACCCGAGCCAGTGCACCACGCTGATCGAGGACGGCATCCTGGTCGGCTACATGCAGGACAGCCTCAACGCACGCCTGATGGGCATGGCACCGACCGGCAACGGGCGTCGCGAATCGTTCGCGCACCTGACCATGCCGCGCATGACCAATACCTACATGCGCGCCGGCCAGCACGACCCGCAGGAAATGATCCGCTCGGTGAAGAAGGGCCTGTATGCAGTGAACTTCGGCGGCGGCCAGGTCGACATCACCAGCGGCAAGTACGTGTTCTCGGCCACCGAGGCCTACCTGATAGAGGATGGCCGCATCACCGCGCCGGTGAAGGGGGCGACCCTGATCGGCAACGGTCCGGAAACCATGCAGAAGGTGCGGATGGTCGGCAACGACCTGGCCCTGGACGAGGGCGTGGGTATCTGTGGCAAGGACGGGCAGAGCGTGCCGGTGGGTGTCGGCCAGCCGTCGCTGTTGATCGAGGGCATCACCGTCGGCGGTACCCAGGCCTGAGCCGGGCGATGGCCAGCGCCACCGCCCCGGCCGGCGTGGACTCAGTCCTCGTCGGCTTCGTCGCTCTCGACGGGGTCGGCGTCTTCGGCGCTGGCCTTCAGGCCCAGCGCGGCCGGCAGCATCAGGGCACGCAGCACCTGGAAGATCTCGCGGTAGGCGCGCGGCGGCTTGTTCTTGGCCTTCTCGGCCTGCGCATTGCGCACCAGCGTGCGCAGCTGCTGGCGGTCGGCCTGCGGGTAGTCGTCCAGCAGTGCAGCCAGCGCCTTGTCACCCTCGGCCAGCAGACGCTCGCGCCAGTCTTCCACGCGGTGCATCATCGCCACTTCGCGGCGGCCGGTTTCGCTGTTGGCATCCAGCGCATCGCGGATCGCATCCAGCGTGGCTTCTTCTTCGCGGCGCATGTGCTTGGCCAGGAACGCCAGCTGGCGCTTGTGGGCGATGTGCGCGGTGATGCGCTTGCACTCGGCGATGTGCGGCAGCAGGTCTTCCGGGATCGGCAGGCGCGCCAGCTGGGCCGGTGTCAGCGACACCAGTTTTTCGCCCAGGGCCAGGACGTCGAGCGCGTCGCGCCGGTTCTGGCTGCGGCTCTTGTCGTGGAATTCACCGGTTTCTTCGTCGCGTCCGCGCATCGTCCATACCTGATTTCAAAAAAAGTCGCCCGGCGTGATGCCGGGCCCAACCCGTACAGGATAAAGCATTGAACGTGATCGCCCCTGAAGCCGCCGTCGGCGACGACAGCCCGGCCCGGCTGGAACGGCTGGCCGACCTCTCCCAGCAGCTGCTCGACCGCGCCCGCGCGCTGGGCGCCAGCCAGGCTGAAGTCAGCTGCAGCGAAGACCGTGGACTGGAGGTGAATGTCCGCCTCGGCGAGGTCGAAACCGTGCAGTCCACCCGCGACCGCGGCATCGCCGTCACTGTGTATTTCGGCCAACGCAAGGGCAGCGCCAGCACCGGCGACCTGAACGAGGCCAGCCTGGCGGCCACGGTCGAGCAGGCCTGTGCCATCGCCCGGCATACCGAAGATGACGCGGCCGCCGGCCTGGCCGAAGCGGCCCTGATGGCCACCCACTTCCCGGACCTGGACGGCTGGCACCCGTGGGCGCTGCAGGCCGACGAGGCGGTGGACCTGGCCCTGGCTTGCGAAGCCGCAGGCCGTGAGGCCGATGCGCAGATCCGCAATTCCGACGGCGCCTCGGTGTCGAGCATGCAGAGCCTGTCGGTCTATGCCAATTCGCATGGTTTCATCGGCCGTGAGCGCGGCACCCACCATTCGGTCGGTTGTGCGCTGATCGCCGGGCAGGGCGATGGCATGCAGCGTGACGGCTGGTACACCAGTGCGCTGGCTCGCGAGGACCTGGAGGACGTCGGCCTGGTCGGACGTCGTGCCGCCGAGCGCACTGTCGCCCGCCTGCAGCCACGATCGCTGGCCACCGGCAGCATGCCGGTGCTGTTCGCCCCGGAAGTGGCGCGCAGCCTGGTCGGGCACCTGCTGTCGGCGGTGTCCGGCGGTGCTCTGTATCGCCAGGCCAGCTTCCTGCTGGACAGCGTTGGCCAACGCCTGTTCCCGGAATGGATGCAGATCGAGGAGCTGCCGCACCTGCGCCGTGGCCTGCGCTCGGCCGCCTTCGATGGCGACGGCGTGGCCACCCGGGCCTCGGCTCTGGTCCGCGACGGCGTGCTGCAGCGCTATGTGCTGGGCAGCTACTCGGCACGCAAGCTGGGCCTTCAGACCACCGCCAACGCCGGTGGCGTGCACAACCTGCAGTTGGCGGCCAATGCCGGCCCGCTGCAGGACATCGCGCGGCAGATGGGCGATGGCCTGCTGGTGACCGAGCTGATGGGGCAGGGCGTGAACGGCGTGACCGGCGACTATTCGCGTGGCGCGGGTGGCTTCCGGGTCGAGAACGGCGAGATCCAGTACCCGGTGGACGGCATCACCATCGCCGGCAACCTGCGCGAGATGTTCAGCAGCATCGAGGCGGTCGGCAGCGACGTCGATCCCCGCTCGCACATCCGGACCGGTTCGATCCTGTTGGGGCGGATGACCATCGCAGGTAATGATTGATGCCGTCGATGGCGTAAGCTATGCCCGCCTGACGCAATCAGCTGGGTGCTGGTTGGTCAAGACCACCCAATGAAAAGGAGTTTTGTCGTGAGTGAATTCGATAACGTCCCGCCGCCGCCACCGGCCACCGCCGACGTTCCGGCCGACCAGCGCACCATGGCCCTGGCCGCGCACCTGCTGGGCATCTTCACCGGCTTCATCGGCGCGCTGATCATCTGGCTGATCAACAAGGACGATGCTGGCAAGGCCTTCGTGACCGACCAGGCCAAGGAAGCCCTGAACTTCCAGATCACCGTGACCATCGCCATGGTCATCAGCATGATCCTCACCATCGTGATCATCGGCGTGTTCCTGGCCCCGATCGTCGGCATCATCAGCCTGGTGTTCAGCATCATCGCTGCGGTCAAGGCCAACAACGGCGAAGCCTATCGCTACCCGTTCGCGCTGCGCCTGATCAAGTAGGATCGTCCGCACGCGGAACTGAAAACGCCCGGCACTGCCGGGCGTTTTCGTGTGCGGGGAATGCCGGGCCGCGTGCAGCGATCAGTGATCGCGTTCCACCGCCAGCGTCGCCAGCGCGCGCAGCGCGTCGGCTTCCTCGCCATACCCGGCCAGGATCGACTGCATGCGCGCTGCGAGCTCGTGCAGCTGGGCCTTTGCGCCGTCCATGCCAAGCAGGGCGGGGAAGGTGCTCTTGTCCTGCGCCTGGTCCTTGCCGGCAGTCTTGCCCAGCTGTTCGGAACTGGCTTCGACATCGAGGATGTCATCGCGGACCTGGAAGGCCAGGCCGAGTGCATCGGCGAAACTGTCGAGCTGGGCCAGCTGCGGTTCGTGGGCCTGGCCGCACAGCGCGCCCATGCGCACTGCCGCGCGGATCAGCGCGCCGGTCTTCAGCGCGTGCATGCGGGTCAGCGCCGCCAGCGTCTGCTGCTGGCCGGTGGCATCGATGTCCAGCGCCTGGCCGCCACACATGCCAGACGCGCCGGAGGCGTGGGCCAGAGTCTGCAGGCAGGCCACGCGCAACGTGGCCGGCAGCGGCGCATCGGCCAGCAGGCCGAAGGCACGGGTCTGCAGGGCGTCGCCAGCAAGGATCGCGGTGGCTTCGTCGAAGGCGACGTGGGTGGTGGGCTTGCCGCGACGCAGGGCGTCGTCATCCATCGCCGGAAGGTCGTCATGCACCAGCGAATAGGCATGGATCAGCTCGACGGACATGGCCGCCGCATCCAGGCTTTCCGGCTGCGCACCGAACAGGTGACCACTGGCGTAGACCAGCAGGGGCCGCATGCGCTTGCCGCCACCAAGCACCGAATAGCGCATGGCCTGATGCAGGCGCTGCGGCGCCTCGGCAGGCGAGGGCAGGGCGGCATCGAGCTGGCTTTCGATACGGTCGCGCCAGCGCGCGAACAGAACCTCAGCCGTCATGGCTGGGCGGGTCGAAGGGCTCGGAGGCTTCCGGCTGCGCCGGATCACTGAGCAGGCGCACGCGCAGTTCGGCCTGCTCCAGCGCCTGCTGGCACTGGCGGTACAGACCGACACCACGCTCGTAAGCACTGAGCGAAGCTTCCAGGCTCAGCTCGCCGGTTTCCATCTGCTCCACCAGCTGCTCCAGCGATTCGAGCGACTGCTCGAATTGGGCGACGGGGGAGGCGTTTTCGGGGGACTTCTTGGCCATGCGGCAAGTGTGGACGGGCCGCGCGCGGGGGTCAATTCACCAGCCGCCGGGACGCCACCGCAGCTGTGCCTCGTTGGCCTGCAACCAGGCCTGCAAGGGCGCGGCGATGACCACGTCGGCGGCGGCCAGCAACTGCGGGCCATCGAAGATCAACGGCAGCTGCGCGCGTCGCCAGGGGGCGAGGTGCTCGCGCTGCAGGCAGTCCTTCAGCGCGTGCGAATGCTGGCGACCCGGCAGCAGGATGCGCTCGCCGCCCACGCGTGCACGGACCTGCAGTGGCTGTTCGAAAGCGCCGGCGCCCAGCAGGCTCAGCTGGCCACCGTCGGGCAATGGCAGCGGTGCACGGCCATCCCACTCGGCCTGCCAGTCGAGGGGCAGCGAGGGCAGCCGGGCCGGCAGCAGATAGGCGTGGTCGCGCCATTGCTGGATCACGTGCTGCTGCCAGCGCACACGCGCCTGGCGGTCGGTGTCGGCCGGCAACAGCTCCTCCAGCGCCTGCTGCAACACCGAGGCCGGCAACGGTGCCGCATCATGGCCCAGCACCCACGCGCGCAGCACGCGTGCTGCGCGGCGCGGCGACATCTGGCGCAGCAGTTCCAGTGACAGCACGCGCGGTGCCACTTCCAGATGCGCGATCAGCTCGGCGTCTTCCTCGTCCAGCAGTTCGCGGGTCTGCCGGCAATGCGTCGCGCTGCCCGCCAATGCTGCAGCCGCATGCGGCCAGCGCTGGCGCAGCAACGGCAACACCTGCAGGCGCAGGAAGTTGCGATCGGCGTGGTCTTCCGCGTTGCTGGGGTCTTCGATCCAGCGCAGCGCGTGCTGGCGCGCGTAGTCGAGCAGTGCACTGCGTGGTACCGCCAGCAGCGGGCGCCACAAGGGATGTTCGCCAAGGCGGCTGTGCGTGGACATCGCCGCCAGGCCATCGACGCCGGAAGCGCGCAGGGCGCGCAACAGGAAGGTCTCGGCCTGGTCGTCCTGGTGCTGCGCCAGTGCCAGCGTTTCGCCTTCGCGCAGCTCAGCCGCGAACGCGGCACGTCGTGCCTGTCGCGCGGCACCTTCGGTGCCCAGGCCTGTGCCGTTCTCGACCTGCACGCGGTGCACGGCCAGCTCAATGCCCCAGGCGTCGCATTGCTGCTGGCAGTGCAGCACCCAGTCATCCGCATCGGGTTGCAGGCCGTGATGCACGTGCACCGCGCGCAGGGCGGTGCCGGAAGTCTGTGCGCAGCGCCACAGCCAGTGCAGCAGCACGGTGGAGTCGACGCCACCGCTGTAGCCCACCAGCAGCGGCGCATCCAGCGGAACGAGGGCAGGGAAGGCAGTCACGGTGGCAAGTATAGGGTGGGGTTTACTTGGCAGGGCTGCGCCCTGCACCCGCTACGAGCCAGAGCAACAGCAACAGCAACGGCAGAAGCTGGTTTCCTGAAGGTTGGCGGGGTGGGTCCGGTGGTGGGGGACGCCGTAAACCCGTCCCTGGGGGCTTGGCCGCGGCATCCATGCCGCGGACACCCCCGCCACCGGACCCACCCCGCCTTCGACAGTTTCCTGCGAACTGTCGGAATTGCTCTTGGGGTCAGATCCGTTTTCCTGCGGAAAACGGATCTGACCCCGATTTATTTCGATATTTGACAGATTTCATCCACGCAGGGCGTGGATGGTCCAACCGTCATCGGAAATCTGTCGGGGGTGGGGCGGTGTGGGTGGGCAGGACCGTTGGCGCCATGGATGGCGCCATCGAGCCCCCATGGACGGGTTTACGGCGTGTCCTGACCACCCACACCGCCCCGCCCAACTCACAGAAAACCAGAGCCGCTTTTGATCTTGATTTGGCTTCGGCTTCGGCAGGTGCAGGGCGCAGCCCTGCCGAAAACCCTACTTCACCCGACGACCCGAACGGTCGATGCGGAACCACTCTCCGCCTTCCATCGGCGTGTGGCCATCGGCATCCGGCGTACCACGACGGCAACCATTGCAGACCTCGGCCACGCCGTCCTGGAACGGCCATGCGAAATCGAAGGTGCCGGGCACCACCTGGCGGAACGTCAGGTCGAAGTAGCCCACGCGGTTGCCGACGCGGGCGCGCAGCAGGCCTTCCTGCGGCGTTTCCGGGCCGTTGTCCCAGGTCAGCACCGGCAGGCTGCGGCCCTTGCGGTCGACGTAGTGGAAACCCTGGTCGGCGTACACCACTGCCAGGCCGTGGTCGTCGTAATTCAGGTCCTTCAGCGTGTCGGCGCTGATCTTCGGCCGGTGATCGATCACCTCGCAGTTGGGCAGTGGCCACAACCCGTGTTCGTCGGTCAGCAGCTTGCATGCCGGTGCCTGTGCCGCTGCAGTGGCGCTGACCAGCACGCCAAGCAGGGCCAGCGACCGCGCGAAGCGGCCGCTGGCAGCGTCAGGGCCGGCCTGCCGTGCGATCACTTGGCCTCGGCCTTGCGCTCGAACGCGGTCGGTGCCGGCAGCTGCACCGGCACGCCCTTGTCATCGCAGGTGCCGGCCTGGCACAGGCGCTCGCGCAGGGCCGGGGTGGCCTGCACGATCATGTGATAGATCGCGTTCTGTTCCAGCGTGCCGCGGATCGCCTTGCTGCCCGGGCCGCGTGCCCAGATGCCGACGTCCTCGCCACCGTGCGATTCGGACTTCATCGGCACCAGCGCTTCCTGCATGTAGTCCGGATGCTCGGTGTCGACCTCGCGCAGGTTCGGGCGGCCGTTGGCCGGTTCGAAGCTGCTCGGGTTGTGCGGGTAACGCTTCGGGCCGGCCGGCTGCTGGTTGCTGCTGCCGGTATGGCCCGGGCCGTTGGCGTAGCTCAGCGTGGTGTACGGCTGGCCGGTGCCGTCCAGGGCGTAGTCCAGCTTGCCGGCGCCGTCTTCGCCGCCCTTGTCCTTGACCTTGCCCAGGATCGGGTTGCCACGTGCCGGGTAGCCGACGAAATTCAGCGTGTGCGAGTGGTCGGCGGTGACGATGATCAGGGTGTCGTCGGCGGAGGTCAGTTCGTTGGCCACGCGCACTGCGTCGGACAGGGCCACGGTCTCGGTCAGTGCACGGTAGGCATTGCCGCTGTGGTTGGCGTGATCGATGCGCGCGCCTTCGATCATCAGCACGTAGCCTTCCTGGTGCTTCGACAGATTCTTGATCGCTGCGGCAGTCAGTTCGGCCAGGCTCGGCTCGCCGCCCGGATCCTGCGGGCGCTCGTACTCGTAGCGCATGTGGTCCGGCTCGAACAGGCCGAGGATGGCCGGTGCGTTGGCGGCGGCGGCCAGCTGCTTGCTGTTCCACACGTAGGCACCCTGCGGGTGCGCCTGCTGCCATTCCTGCACCAGGCTGCGGCCATCCAGGCGCTGGCCGACCTTGTCGTCGTATTCCGGATCGCGCTCTTCCACGGTGGTGAATTCACCGCGGCCGCCACCGAGGGCGACCAGGGGGCCGCGACCATAGCGTGAGGTCGACAGCAGCTGCTGGGCGATGTCCTTGCAGCCGGCCGCCTTGGCCGCTTCGGTCAGGTCGGTGTCGTTTTCCCAGTTGCGCTCGGGCGAGTGCGCGTAGGTGGCGGCCGGGGTGGCATGGGTCAGGCGCGCGGTGGAGACCACGCCGGTAGCCAGACCGGCGCTGTCGGCCAGCTGCAGCCAGGTCAGCAGGCCCTTGGACAGGCTGTCGGCACAGTCGGTCCGGCTGCCGGCGCTGACGCCGATCGCACCCATGTGGGTCTTCACGCCGGTGGTGATGGCGGTCATGGTGCCGGCCGAATCGGGCGTCTGCGAATCGGTGTTGTAGGTCTTGCTGAATGCCGTGGCCGGGAAGCGCTCCCAGGACAGCAGGTTCTCTTCACCGGAGCCACCTTTGCGCTGGCCCTCGTAGATGCGCGAGGCGGCCACGGTGGTCAGGCTCATGCCGTCGCCGAGGAACAGGATGACGTTCTTGGCCTTGCCGGACATCGCACCGTTGGCGGCGGCCTGGGCGGCGCCACTGCGGTACCACCACTGCGGGGTCTCGCCGGCCGGGTGGGCGACGGGGTCGACGG
This sequence comes from Stenotrophomonas sp. a6, assembly GCF_030913325.1. Lineage (NCBI taxonomy): Bacteria > Pseudomonadati > Pseudomonadota > Gammaproteobacteria > Lysobacterales > Lysobacteraceae > Stenotrophomonas > Stenotrophomonas sp. a6. The sequence continues at coordinate 3,163,835 of NZ_CP133161.1, read as the reverse complement.
CGACCTTGAGGCTGGCCGGGGCAGTGGCGGGGGTGGTGCTGGCGCAGGCGCCCAGCAGCAGGGTGGTGGCGCAGGCGGCCAACAGGGAGACGGAACGGCGCATGGACGCTGGGATCTCACAAACTGTAACGGGACGTTCATTATGCCCGCCCTCGCAAGGCACGCCGATGACACACTGATTTGCCGGTCGGGCGGTCGTTCCCCAGCCGTTGATGGGCTATCGTGCCAACATCCCTTCCTTCCCTCTGGATTGCCTATGAAGCTGGTCTCTGCCTGGCTGCGGATTCCATTCTGGCAGCGCGTGGTCGGTGGCTTCGTGCTCGGCGCGCTGGCCGGCTGGGCGCTCGGCCCGGCCGCGGAAACGTGGTTCGGCCCGCTTGGCGAGCTGTACGTCACCCTGATCAAGATGATCGCGGTGCCGCTGGTGTTCTTCGCGGTGATCAATGCGATCTCGTCGCTGCACGGCCAGAAGTCGGTTGCCGCGCTCAGTGGCCGCACCTTCCTGTGGTTCGTGATCACCGCTGCGTTGGCGGTGTGCGTCGGACTGGGCGTGGGCACCGTGCTGCAGCCCGGCGCCGGTGGCCTGCAGCTGACGATGGCCAGCAATTACGTGCCGCGCGAAGTGCCCAGCGTGGTGCAGGTGCTGCTGGACGTGGTACCGGCCAATGTCTTCTATGCGCTGTCTGGTATCGGCACCAAGGTCAACGCGGCCGGCGAAACCGTGCTGGCCGCCGGCCGTGGCTCGATCCTGCCGGTCATCTTCTTCGCTGGCCTGGTCGGCTTCGCCATCGTCAAGCTCGGCGAGAAGGTGACCGAGGCGCGCAAGCTGGTCGGCCAGATGAGCGACATCATGATCCAGGTGACCCGCTTCGTGCTGGAAGTCACCCCGATCGGCACCTTTGGCCTGATCGCCGGCCTGGTCGGCAGCTACGGGTTCGAGAAGCTGCTGCCGCTGGGGCATTTCGTGCTGGCCCTGTACGTGGCCTGCGCCCTGCACATCGTGGTGGTCTACAGCGCACTGTTGTTGGCGCACGGACTGAACCCGCTGAAGTTCTTCCGTGGTGCGGCGCCGGGCATGCAGGTTGCGTTCGTCAGCTCTTCCAGCTTCGCGGCGATGCCGGTGGCACTGCGTTCGATCACCCACAACCTGGGCGTGAACAAGGATTACGGTTCGTTTGCGGTGCCGCTGGGCGCCAGCATCAAGATGGACGGCTGCGGTGCCATCTACCCGGCGCTGTGCGCGGTGTTCATCGCGCAGTACAGCGGTGTGCCGCTGACCCCTGAACAGTACGTGGTGGTGCTGATTGCTTCGGTGCTGGGCAGCTTCGGTACGGCCGGTGTTCCGGGTACCGCGGTGATCATGGCTACGGTGGTGCTGAGCGCGGCCAACCTGCCGTTGGAGACGATCGGCTACCTGTATGCCATCGACCGCATCCTCGACATGATGCGCACGATGACGAACGTGACCGGCCAGATGCTGGTGCCGGTGATCGTGGCCAAGGAAACCGGGCTGCTCGACCAGGCGGTGTATGACAATCCGTCCAGCAATGTGGGTGTGGACGACCCCGATCCGACGCCGCCACGCGGCTGAGGGTGTGTGGAGACGAAAGGCCCGCCCTGAACGGCGGGCTTTTTGTTTGGGAGCTGGCTGGCGCGGTGGCGGTCATGCCGGGTCTGGTAGATCCACGCCATGCGTGGATGGAGGCGGTGCCGACCAACGGTCGGCCCCCACCAAAGGTCAGTACCCACCGAAGGTCAGTACCCACCAAAGGTCAGTACCCACCAAAGGTCAGTACCCACCAAAGGTCAGTACCCACCAGAGGTCAGTACCCACCAGAGGTCAGTACCCACCAGAGGTCGGTACCCACCAGAGGTCGGTAGATCCAAGCCCTGCGTGGATGAAGGCGATGCCGACCAAGATCGGCAGCTACCCACCATTGCGCGGGCCTAACAAAAAAGCCGCTGCAGGGCAGCGGCTTTCTCGTGTCAGGCGGCGTGGTAGCGCCAACCGGCCAGATCAGAGATCGACCCGGCGGGCCTGCATGAACTTGTTGCCCCAGTAGCCGCTGAGCAGGGTGTCCACGCGCACGTCCTTGCCCGAGCTCGGTGCGTGCAGGAAGCGGCCATCACCCACATAGATGCCGACGTGATCGACGCGGCCCTTGCGGCCGAAGAACACCAGGTCACCGGCGGCCAGCGCGGTGCGGTCGTTGATCAGTTCGGCGTTGTCGTCATGTGCCATTTCGCGCGAGACGCGCGGCAGCTCAATGCCCAGGGCCGAGCGGAACACGTAGCCGACCAGACCACTGCAGTCGAAGCCGCTGTCCGGGTTGCTGCCGCCCCAACGGTATGGGGTGCCCAGCAGGGTCATCGCGCGACGCAGCAGCGACTGCACCTTGCCATTGTCGGCCGCGGTGCCGACAACGCTGCCATTGGCAGCGCTGCTGGTGTCGTAGTTGGCGAGGAGGCGGCTGAGGTCACCGGCCACCACGGCCGAGCGGTCCATCAGCGGAATGGTGTCGTTGGCGGCAAGGTGAGGCAGCAGGGCGGCCAGGGTAGCGCTGGCGGCGGCGTCGACGCGGCTGCGTTGCGGAGCGGCAGCCTCGGCCTTGGCGGCCGGTCGGGCGGTGCTCTCGGCCACCGGGCCCGGGGTCACATCGGAACGGTTCGGAGCAGTCTGCGACCAGGCCGGAAGGCTGGTCAGACACAGTGCCAGGCCAAGCAACAGCGGGCGGGCACTACGTGAAGATACGGAAGTCTGGCCTTCGCTTTTCAGGTCGTCAGTCGTCACGCGTCGGTCACAGGAAAAAAACGATGGGGCATCATGCCCTGTAAAAGCGCGGATAAGTTAAAAATTCCGTTAGTAATTCGTTAGTTGCACGGTGATGTTCGTCACAGTTTTGAACATATCGCCTGTTCATTTTAGCGAAGGACGCGTTTCGCCCCTGTGTAGTGGTCCTTCCAGTAGGGACCGCTGAGCGAGTCGAGGCGCACGGTGCCGCCGGTGCTCGGCGCATGCACGAAACGCCCTTCACCGACATAGATACCGACATGGGTGACGCTGCCGCGGCTGCCGAAGAACACCAGGTCGCCGGTGGCCAGGCGCTGCGGATCGATCTTCGGACCCTGTACCGCCGCCAGGTCGCGCGAGGTGCGCGGCAGTTTCAGGTCCAGCATCTCGCGATAGACATAGGCCACCAGGCCGCTGCAGTCGAAGCCGGAATCCGGGGTGTTGCCGCCATAGCGGTAGGGGGTGCCGACCAGGCTGATGGCACGCATCAGCACCGAGTTGGCCGCCTCGGGGTTGTCCGGCACGGTCTTCGGCCAGTTCGCGGTCGGCGGGGGCGGAGCGGGGCGGGTGGCCTTGCCGCCGCCGCAGGCGGTCATCAGCACGGGCAGGGCCAGCAGCAGGGCCGGGGCGAGGAGCCGGCGCAGGCCGGACGAAACTGGCGTGATGTGCATGTTCTCCGGATAATGCGCCACCTTGGGATTGGCCGTCATGATGGCGGCGTCCCCGCCGGGCGACAACCCGCCCCAACCCGCCTGCCTCCGGCAGATCCAGACAGAGTTGCGCATGAAGATCGAAAAAGACCGCGTTGTCCGCTTCCACTACACCGTTTCCGAAGTCGGCCAGGAGCCGATCGAATCGTCCAAGGACCGCGGCGAGCCGCTGGCGATCCTGATCGGCCACGGCAACATCATCCCGGGCCTGGAAAACGCCATGATGGACAAGGAAGCCGGCGCGACCTTCAGCGTTGACGTCAACGCAGCCGATGCCTACGGCGAGCGCCGCGAGGGCCTGTCCCAGCGCGTGCCGAAGAAGCATTTCGGCAACACCAAGCTGGCTCCGGGCCAGCAGGTCGTGCTGCAGACCAACTTCGGCCCGCGTGCGGTGACCGTGCAGAAGGTCGGCATGAGCGTCGTCGACGTCGACCTGAACCATCCGATGGCCGGCAAGGACCTGCACTTCGACGTGGAAATCGTCGATGTGCGCGAAGCCGGCAAGGAAGAGATCGACCACGGCCACGTCCACGGCGACGGCGGTCACCACCACTGATCGCAGCGCGATCATGATGGCAGCAACGGCCCGCTTCGGCGGGCCATTGCGTTTCTGGAACACGGCGCGGCCATCCATGGCACGCGGGCCGGCGGCATAATGGCGGACCTGCCCGACGGACGCCCCGTGAACGCCGCTTCTCCTTCCCTGCAGCCGGTGGCTTCCGGCGAACGCATCGCCGTGCTGGACGTGCTGCGCGGTGCTGCGCTGCTGGGCATCCTGCTGATGAACATCGAGGCCTTCAGCGGACCGCTGGACCTGGCCTTCACCGGCATCGACGTGCATTGGCAGGGTATTGACTACTGGGCCGATGCCTTTGTCTACGTGTTCGTGCAGGGCAAGTTCTTCACCCTGTTCTCGTTGCTGTTCGGCGCCGGCTTCGCGGTGATGGCGCAGCGTGCCGAGGCGGCCGGGCGTGACTTCACCCCGTTCTACCTGCGCCGCAGCGCTGGCCTGCTGCTGATCGGTCTGTGCCACGCGCTGCTGGTCTGGTCCGGCGACATCCTGGTGATGTACGCGTTGGTCTCGTTGCCGTTGCTGGCCTGCCGCGAGGCGCCGCGCAGCTGGCTGCCGTGGATGGGTGTAACGGTCTATCTCGGCGGTGTGGCGATGATGCTGCTGGTCGGCGCGATGGTGTCGATGGCTTCGGCGGAGGACGTGCGGAAGATGCTCACCGACGCGCAGCAGAGCATCGATCTGCAGCGCCTGGTGTACGGGCAGGGCAGCTGGATGCAGGCCAATGCGCAGCGGCTGAGCGAGTTCGGCACGTCGATGGGGGCGATGCTGATCACCGGCCCGGAAGTGCTGGGCATGTTCCTGATCGGCAGCTGGTTTGCCGGCAGCGGCGCGCTGGCCACGCCGGATCGCTTCCCGCGGCTGTATGCGGTGTTGCGTTGGGGGGCGCTGCCCTTCGGCCTGCTGGTCACGCTGCTGGGTGTTGCCTGGAAGCCGTATCTGGCGCCGGGCGCTTACGATCTGCCGGTTACGGCGGCGATGGCGTTGGTGACGATCGGCGGCCTGCCGATGTGCCTGGGTTACCTGGCCTGGATCGTACACTGCCGCGCGCGGCTGGGCTGGCTGGCACCGGTCGGGCGCATGGCGTTGACCCATTACCTCGGCCAGTCGCTGCTGTGCACCTGGCTGTTCTACCACTACGGCCTGGGCGCGTTCGAAACGATGCCACGCAGCGTGCAGTTGATGTTCGCGCTGCTGCTGTTCACCGTGCAGGTGGGCATCTCGCACGTATGGCTGCGCCGCTTCCGCTTTGGGCCGATGGAATGGCTGTGGCGCGCGATGACCTATCGGCAGTGGCCGCCGATGCGGCGCGAGGCCGGCCAGGGCTGATCGATGCAGGGCGCGCGCGAGGATGTGATCGTGGTCGGCGCCGGTGCCATTGGACTGGCTGCCGCACTCGCGCTGCGTGCACAGGGCCGGCAGGTACGCGTGATCGACCGTGGGCGTGTCGGCGGCGCGACTTCGCATGGCAACTGCGGCACCATCACCCCCAGCCACGCGCCACCGCTGGCAGCGCCCGGCGTGCCGTTGCGCGCGCTGCGCTGGATGCTCGATCCGCGTGCGCCGCTGTACGTGCGTACACGCCTGGACCCAGCATTGTGGCGCTGGCTGCTGCAGTTCGGGGCGCGCTGCAACGCACGCGACTGGCTGCACGCCACGCGGGCACGCGGCGCATTGTTGAATGATTCACGGCTGCGCCTGGCGCAGTGGGTGCAGACGCATGCGCTGGACTGCGAGTTCGAGGCGCGCGGTCTGGACTATGTGTTCGGTGACGCCCGCAATTTCGATCACCACGCTGCCGAGTGTGAGGCGCTGAACGCACAGGGCATTGCCTCGGCGCGCATCGATGGCACCGACTACGCGCGCGACAATCCGGCGTTCCATGATCGCCTTGCCGGTGCGATCCACTTCCCCGGCGATGCCCAGCTGCGTCCGGACCGCTACACCGCCGAACTGGCGCGCGTGCTGCGCGCACAGGGCGTGGTGATCGAAGAACAGTCGGACGTGGAGGTTTTCAGCGCCGACGCGCAGGGTGTGCGCGTGCGTGCCGGTGAACGCATGCTGCAGGCGCGCGAGCTGGTGCTGGCGACCGGGCCGTGGTCACCGCGCTGGGCGCGGCAACTGGATCTGCGCGTGCCGATCCAACCCGGCAAGGGCTACTCGCTGACCTGGTCACGACCGGCGCAGGTGCCGCAGCGTCCAGTCGTGCTGAAGGACCATTCCGTGTTCGTGATCGCCTGGCGCGAAGCGCTGCGGCTGGGCGGCACCATGGAATTCGCCGGTGCCGATCCGCAGCTGCGCACGACCCGCCTGCAGGCCTTGCAGCAGGCCGCCGACCACTACCTGCGCGCGCCACGTGGTGCGCGGCTGCAGGAGCAGTGGTGCGGGTGGCGCCCCATGAGCGTGGACGACGTGCCGTTGATCGGCCGCGCGCCCGCGCATCCTCACGTCTGGCTTGCAGCGGGGCATGGCATGCTCGGCATCAGCATGAGCGCCGGCACCGGCCAGCTGATCGCCGATCTCGTCTGCGGCCGCACGCCGGCGATCGATCCTGCCCCTTACCGACCCGAGCGATTCCGATGAGCACTGCACCCTATGATTACGACCTGATCGTCCTTGGCGGTGGTTCCGCCGGCCTGGCTGGCGCGATCCGCGCCGCGCAGCACGGCAAGCGCGTGGCGCTGCTGGAGCCTGGTGAACTGGGCGGGACCTGCGTCAACGTCGGCTGCGTGCCGAAGAAGGCCATGTGGCTGGCGGCCGACCTGCACGAGCGCATCGGCCTGGCCAGTGCGATGGGTTTCGATGTCAAGGCACGCCCGGCATTGTCGTGGAAGGAGCTGGTGATCCATCGCCAGGCCTACATCAGCAACATCCACACCAGCTACCACAAGCGCCTGGACGAAACCGGCGTGGTGCGCGTTCCGGCGCGCGGTCATCTGCTCGATGCGCATACCGTGGCCTGCAGCGATGGCGTGCGTTACAGCGCTGAACATATCCTGATCGCCACCGGCGCGCACCCGCTGCGGCCTGACATCCCCGGTGCCGAACTGGGCCTGGTCTCCGATGATTTCTTCGATCTGCGCGCCGCACCGGCCGAGGTGGCGATCATCGGTGGCGGTTACATCGCGGTGGAGCTGGCCGGCCTGCTGCAGGCACTGGGCAGCAAGGTGAGCCTGCTGGTGCGTGGCCAGCGGCTGCTGGATCGCTTCGATTACGAGCTGACCGATCAGCTGGCCGAGAACCTGAAGCAGCAGGGCGTGCGCATCCATTTCGGCTATCGCCTGCGCGAACTGCAGCGCGATGGCGAACGCGTACGTGCATTCGGCCATGATGGCCCGCTCGACAGCGTGTTCGACGCGGTGTTCTTTGCCACCGGCCGCCGTGGCAACAGCCGCGATCTGGGCCTGGAAGCGCTCGGCATCGGTATCGGCGAACACCAGCAGGTGCAGGTGGACGAATGGCAGACCACGTGTGTGCCGAGCGTGCACGCGGTGGGCGACATCGCTGGCAAGGTCGGCCTGACCCCGGTGGCGGTGGCCGCTTCGCGGCGGCTGATGGACCGCCTGTTCGGTGGCCGCCCGCAGTCGAAGATGGATTACGAGAACGTGGCCAGCGTGGTGTTCTCGCATCCACCGCTGGGCGCGGTGGGCATGAGCGAAGAAGAGGCGCGCGCGCGGTTCGATCAGGTGAGCGTCTACCACAGCCGTTTCCGTCCGATGCTGCAGGGGCTGGCCAATGGCACCCAGCGCAGCCTGTTCAAGATGGTCTGTGCTGGTCCGGAAGAACGGGTGGTGGGCATCCACCTGCTGGGCGAAGCGGCCGACGAGATCCTGCAGGGGTTTGCGGTGGCGGTGAAGATGGGCGCGACCAAGGCCCAGTTCGACGACACCGTGGCGATCCACCCGACCTCGGCCGAGGAAGTGGTGCTGATGCGCTGAGCTGGACGGTTCTAGAGCCGAGCCTATGCTCGGCTCTCCAGGTCACCAGGCGCACCCATGCGACAATGGACGCCCTTGCGCCTTCCCTGGCCGCCCCGTGCGGCCCGCCGTCGTCCTGATGTCCAGCCCCGCTTCCCGTATCGCCACCGCTTCCCCACGCATCGCGCTGGGAGGCATCGGCCTGGCCGCGATCGGCGCCATCGCCGCCTCCGGCAAGGCCATCATCGTCAAGCTCGGCCTGCGTCACGGCGTGGATGCCACCACGCTGCTCGCCCTGCGCATGCTGATGGCGCTACCGCTGTTCGTGCTGATGGCACTGTGGGCCGCGCGCCGGGCCGAGCCGCTGTCCTGGGCCGACCGTGCCCGCGTGTTGTGGCTGGGCTTCACCGGCTACTACCTGTCCAGTCTGCTCGACTTCCAGGGCCTGCAGTACATCAGCGTGACCCTTGAGCGCCTGATTCTTTACTTGAACCCGACCCTGGTGCTGCTGATCAACGTGCTGCTGACGCGCCAGCGGCCGGGTCGGTGGCAGATCGGCGCGCTGGTGCTGAGTTACCTCGGCGTGCTGCTCGCCTTCGGCCACGATCTGCAGCGCGAGGGCGGGCAGATCATCGTCGGCAGCCTGCTGGTACTGGGCAGTGCGCTCAGCTACGCGCTGTACCTGTTCGGCAGTGGGCAGGTGGTCGCACGCATCGGCGCGGTGCGGTTGACCGCCTATGCCAGCTGCGTGGCCAGCGTGCTGGTGCTGCTGCATTTCGCGGTGACCCATCCGCTGCCGTTGCTGTGGCAGGCACCGGCGCCAGTGCAATGGCTGTCGCTGGTCAATGCCACCGCGTGCACGGTGCTGCCGGTGCTGGCGATCATGCTGGCGGTGCAGCGCGTGGGTTCGTCGCTGGCCGCGCAGGTCGGTATGCTGGGCCCTGTTTCCACCATCGTGATGAGCCTATGGCTGCTCGACGAACCGATGGGACCGGCGCAGATCGCCGGCACCGTGCTGGTACTGATCGGCGTACTGCTGGTGACCCGCCTGCGGCGCTGACACCGGAGCAGGCGCGTGCGCGCATCCTGGCGGTGATCCGCGCGATCCCCGTGGGCCAGGTGATGGGCTACGGCCAGGTGGCGATGCGCGCGGGCCTGCCCGGGCGTGCACGCCTGACCGCGCGCATCCTGGGCCAGAACGACGACCCGGACCTGCCCTGGCACCGCGTGCTGCGCTCGGATGGGCGAATTGCCATGGAAGAAGGGTCGGCCGGATGGCGCGAGCAGTCACAGCGGTTGCGCGCGGAGGGCGTAGTGGTGGAGAACGGCCGGGTGCGGATGCCGGCGGCTGATCCGGCAGCGGCACTGGATGCCGCTGTGTGGGGCCCGGGATGAGCACCGCTGGCGACTGAACAGGCCGGACCTGAGGGCCGCCAACAAGACACGGTGCTGCGGCTATGATGGAGGCCGTTCCATGCCGGTACTCCCATGTTCCCGCGACTGCCAACCGTCACCAAGGCCCTGCTGATCGCCAATGCGATCCTGTTCCTGCTGCAGCAGCCGTTCCTGCTCGGCATGCAGACCTTCGAGCCGTTCATGCTGCAACCGCTGCAGCAGGGCTTCGATGCGTTCTCGCCGGGCGGCAACTTCCAGCCGTGGCAGCTGCTGACCTATGGCTTCCTGCATGGCAGCTTCGGCCACCTGTTCTTCAACATGCTGGCGGTCTTCATGTTCGGCGCGCCGCTGGAGCAGACCTGGGGCGAGAAGCGCTTCCTGCTGTATTACCTGGTGTGCGTGGCTGGTGCAGGCGTCTGCCAGCTGCTGGTGGGCACGCTGCTGGAAAACCCGGCGACGGTGCTGGGCGCCTCCGGTGGCGTGTTTGGCCTGCTGCTGGCCTACGGCATGCTGTTCCCCAACCAGCGGGTGATGCTGCTGTTCCCGCCGATCCCGATGAAGGCGCGGACCTTCGTGATCCTGTTCGGCGTGGGCGAACTGGTGCTGGGCATGACCGGCTGGCAGCCGGGCGTGGCCCATTTCGCGCACCTGGGCGGCATGCTGTTCGGCTGGTTGCTGATCCGTTACTGGCGCGGGCAGCCGCCGTTCAACAAGCGCCGCCCGCCCGGCCCACCGAAGCGCCCGAACCATCTGCGCAGCGTCAAATGATCCGAAGGATCATTTGAGGCTGTGGGTGCCGACCGTTGGTCGGCACACCGCTACAGGTCCCGCAGCACCACCTGCGCCGCATTGTGCCCCGGTGCACCGGTAACACCACCGCCGGGATGGGTACCCGACCCACACAGATACAGGCCGGGAAGGGCGCCGCGATAGCCGGCCTGGCCGACCATCGGCCGCGCCGAGAACAACTGGTTGGCGCTCAGTGCGCCGTGGAAGATGTCGCCGCCGACCAGGCCGAAGGTGCGTTCCAGATCGAGCGGGGACAGCACCTGACGACCGAGCACGCTGTCAGCGAAGCCGGGCGCATAGCGTTCAACGGTAGCGATCATCAGGTCGGCTACCGTCTCGCGGTGGTCATCCCAGTGACGCCCATCAGGAAGTACCGGCGCCACATGCTGGCAGAACAGGCTGGCCACATGCTGCCCGGGCGGTGCCAGTGAATCGTCCAGCGTACTGGGTATCAGCATTTCCACGATCGGTTCGCGCGACCAACCGTCGCGGCGCGCATCCAGCCAGGCGCGATCCATGTAGTCCAGGCTGGGTGCCATGATGATGCCGGCACTGAGGTGATCGCCCGGACCGGGCAGGGCGCGGAACTCCGGCAGCCGCGACAGCGCCACGTTCATCCGGAAGGTGCCGGAACCGCAGCGCCAGTTCGTCATGCGTTCGCGTGTGGCAGCCGGTACCTGCGCCGGCTCCAGCAGCTGTTCGTACAGCAGCTTCGGATTGACGTTGGCGACCACCGCGCGTGCACGCAGGGTTTCGCCGTTGGCCAGTTCCACCCCCACGGTGCGGCCCTGTTCGGTCAGTACCCGTCGCACGCCGGCATCCACGCGCAGCTCGGCCCCGGCCTCGCGCGCCGCGCTGGCGATGGCCTGGCTGATCGCGCCCATGCCACCCATCGCATGGCCCCATGCACCCTTCACGCCATTGCACTGGCCGAACACGTGATGCAGCAACACGTAGGCGCTGCCCGGTGTGTATGGACTGGCATAGTTGCCGACGATGCCATCGAAGCCGAACAGCGCCTTGATCGGCTCGCTCTCGAACCAGCGGTCCAGGTATTCCGCCGCCGACAGCGTGAACAGGTCCAGCAGCTCCTGCCGCAGCGGTGCATCCAGCGCCGCCAGTTCGCGGCCGAGCTTCCCCATCTGCCAAAGTGCGGGCAGGCCGCGCCAGCCGCCGGCGACGCCGATGTCCGGTGGCGCGCGGAGAGCCCACGCGCGCAGTACATCGGCGAAGATCTCCAGGCGTGCTTCGTACGCTGGCAGGCGCTGTGCATCCCGAGCGGAGAATCCAGCGACTTCGGCCTGGGTGCGGCCAGGTGCCGACAACAGGTAGCGGTCGTCGGGCAATGGCAGGAAGTTGTTGGCCGGGCGCGTGACAATGCGCAGCCCATGCGCATGCAGTTGCAGGTCTTCGATCACCTTCGGTTGCAACAGCGACACCGTGTACGACGCCACCGAGTTGCGGAAGCCGGGATGGAACTCCTCGGTGACCGCCGCTCCGCCGAGCACGCCGCGCCGTTCAAGGACCAGCACGTTCTTTCCGGCCTTCGCCAGATAGGCCGCACAGACCAGACCGTTGTGGCCACCCCCGATGATGATTGCATCCCAGGACATCAGCACCTCTGAAAAAAGGGACGGAGGGGATTAAGTCGCAATTGGCACGGGACCAGCGGCGATGGGAAGAAACGACTTAATCCCCTCCGTCCCCTTCTTTTATTGCCGCTTCGATGGTGGCGATGTCGATCTTCTTCATCGGCATCATCGCGTTGAAGGCGCGCTTGGCCAGTGCCTTGTCCTTGCTGGTCACCGCTTCGATGAGCATGCGCGGGCTGATCTGCCAGGAGATGCCCCAGCGATCCTTGCACCAGCCGCATTGGCTCTCCTGGCCACCGTTGCCGACGATCGCATTCCACAGGCGGTCGGTCTCGGCCTGGTCCTCGGTCTGGATCTGGAAGGAGAACGCTTCGCTGTGCTTGAACGCGCTGCCGCCGTTGAGGCCGACGCAGGGAATGCCGCAGACGGTGAATTCGACGGTCAGCACGTTGCCTTCCTTGCCATCCGGGTAGTCGCCCGGCGCGTGATGCACGGCGGTGACCGCGCTGTCGGGCAGGAGGCTGGCATAGAAGGTGGCGGCCTCGAGCGCGCCGTTGTCGTACCAGACACAGATGGTGTTCTTGTGTGCCATGTCGGGGCTCCGCGATGGACGAAGCCGCAGCGATAGCACGCCGGGTGTTAAGCCGGGATGGGTATCACGGTGAGCGGAGACTGGGGGGGCGGTAACGGGTGGAGCGGGCTGCAAGCGGCTGATTAATAAACAAAACTTGAACAAAGTTCATGTTTGTATCAAAACTTTTCTTTCAATTTCAATTGGTTATTTTTGTTCAGCTGCCATTGCAAATTAAGAATTGATGAAATTAATATTTGGTTCAGCTACATGGGGCTGTCGCTTCCGTGCAGCAATTCTGCAACTGCAGCCTGATCTTCACCGAATCAAGGAAACTCCATGACCAGCAGCAAGCACGTCGCAAGGTTGAAGCGCACCGCCTTGGCGGTCGTCCTGACTTCTTTCATCGGCGCCGCAGCCGCGCAGAGCACGACCGGTTCGTTGTACGGCAGTGCGCCTGCCGGCACGACCATCGTCGTGCAGAGCGATACGGGCCTGAAACGCTCGGCGACCGTCGACAGCAATGGCCGCTACAACCTCGGCTCGTTGCCGGTGGGCAAGTACACCATCATCCAGCAGCGTGACGGCCGGACCGTCGATCAGCGCGAGAATGTTCTGCTGAAGGTCGGCGTTGGCACCGAGGTATCGTTTGCCGGTGGCAGCAGTGCCGCCACCACGCTGGAGGCCGTGAACGTCGTCGCGGCGAATGTGCCGAAGATCGATGTCACCAATACGGTGTCCAAGTCGGTCATTACGTCCGAGCAACTGGATGTGTTGCCACTGGGGCGCAGCGCCGAAGCCATCGCATTGCTCGCGCCAGGTGTTGTCGCAGGCAGTGGCGCGTTCAGCAATGGCTCGCGTTCGGTGCTGTCTTTCGGTGGTTCCAGTGTTACTGAGAATGCCTACTATCTGAATGGCTTCCTGGCCAACAATCCGCTCAGCAACCTGGGTGGTATCAGCCTGCCCTATGGGTCGATCGACCAGCAGGAAACGTTCATGGGCGGCTACGGAGCGGGATACGGGCGCTCCACCGGTGGTGTGATCAACCAGCTCGGCAAGCGCGGCACCAATGAATGGCATTTCGGCGTGCAGGCCACCTGGGCCCCGGACTCGCTGTCGGCTTCTGCGGCCACTGTCATCTATCCCAATCGCCAGCTGCCAGATGGATACAGCTACACCGATGACTCGTTGCCTGGTTCGCTCTATCGCTATCGCAAGGACGATGTCGCCACGCGTACCACCTACAGTGGCTATGCCAGTGGCCCGCTGATCGAGGATCGTCTGTTCATTCACTTGGCTGCGGAAAAGGACCGCACCGAAGGTGTGTCCACGAACAGCTCTGCAGCAACGCAGCAGGTGCGCAACCACTACACCATTGATGCGCCGAAGTTCTATGGAAAGATCGACTGGAACATCAACGATAGCAACACGCTGGAATACACCCGCGTGCAGAACACCGATCGCAACGGTGGCTACTACCGATCGTTCGACTACGAGGACCTGGCCGAAGGTGATCGCACCGGCACGTTCCCGAACACCACGAAGCTCAAGGACGACTTTGACATCTTCAAGTACACCGGCTACCTGAACGATGACCTGACCCTGAGTGCGGTATGGGGTCGCAGCAAGGAGAGCAATCTGGAGTCGAATCCGCTGGATACGGCCAACCCCTATCTCAGCAGCCCGGGCAATCAGGATCCGTCCATTACCGGTGGCCGCCCCATCCGCAACGACCAGTCGGCGCTCTATACCAAGTCGTCAGATGCGGGCAGCAAGACCCGAGGCCTGCGTGTAGACCTGCAGTACCGCATCGGCAACCACGAGCTGACCGGTGGTATCGATAACATGTACTTCCAGGGGCATAACGAAGGTCAGGCGATGACCGGGCCGGGGTATGCCTGGATCTATGGTCGTGTTGATCCGGCCTCGTCGCCGAATCCGGGCTTTGATATCACCCCGCCGGGCGGCAATGGCTACTTCGTGCAGAAGTACATCTTCTCCACGACCACCAGCATGTCGGTCAAGCAGAAGGCCTACTATCTGGAGGACCGCTGGCAGGTCACGCCGAACTGGTTGGTGACCCTCGGCATCCGCAATGACAAGTTCACCAACTACAACAGTGCGGCCAAGCCTTACGTCGACAGCGGTGACCAGTGGGCGCCGCGCCTGGGCGCGAGCTGGGATGTGTTTGGCGATTCGTCGCTGAAGGTGTTCGCCAACCTGGGCCGCTACTACCTGGCGTTGCCCAACAGCGTTGCCATTCGTGGTGCTTCCGCCTCGACGTTCACCCGCGAGTACTTCACCTATAGCGGAATTGATGCCAACGGCAACCCGACCGGGTTGACCGCTCTGGGCCCGGGCCCGGTGTCAGCCAACAATGAATATGGCCAGACCCCTGATCCGTTGTCGATTGCGCCGACCGACCTGAAGTCGCAGTACCAGGACGAGCTGATCCTTGGCTTCGAGAAGACGCTGGGCGAGCGCTGGAGCTCCGGTGCCAAGTTCACCTATCGTCGCCTGCAGACGGCCATCGACGATACCTGTGACTCCGATCGCATCCACGACAAGCTTGCCGCGATGGGCGTCGACGACAGCAATCTCGATGTCCCGGGCTGTGTGATCTTCAATCCGGGCAAGACCAACACCTTCATGATCCGACACGCGGATGGCTCGGGTTACACGCCGGTGCAGATGAGCTCCGCCGACTGGGGTTACGGCAACAAGAAGGCCAAGCGTGACTACATCGCCGTCGATCTGTTCATCGAGCACCCGCTGAGCGACAAGTGGTACGGACGTCTGGATTACACCTGGTCGCGCAGCTTCGGCAATACCGAAGGCCAGGTGAAGTCGGATATCGGCCAGGATGACGTCTCCAAGACCCAGGACTGGGATGCCGCGGCACTGATGGAATACGCCGGTGGCTATCTGGCGAACGACCGCCGTCACCAGCTGAAGGGCTATGGCGCCTATATGTTCAACGACGAGTGGTCGGCGTCGGCCACCCTGCGGATCATGTCGGGGGCGCCGAAGAGCTGCCTGGGCTACTACGGCACCGATGAGAGTGATCCGCTGGGCTACGACGCGGCCTATCACTATTGCGGTGGCAAGCCGTCGCGTCCGGGTGACGCCGGCCGGCAGCCCTGGACGACCCGCCTGGATCTGGGCGTGATGTATCGCCCTTCGTTTGCCGATCACAAGCTGGCTTTCAGCCTGGATGTTTTCAATGTGCTGAACCAGCGTCGCGCCGTGCAGTCTGACGCGGTCTATGAAGATGGCCCCTACACGGTGTCCAACACCTACGGCATGGGTACCTACTTCAGCGCGCCTCGTTCGGTTCGTGTCAGTGCGTCCTACGACTTCTGATCGCAGCACCTGATCGATCTCTCCAGAAAACGACCTGGACCCCGGCCATGCCGGGGTCCCTTTTTTGGGTCGCCAAGCGAAAAAAGGGCGCCCGAAGGCGCCCTCTGCATTACCAGTTGCAGCAGTTAGCTCAGCGCCAGACCTTGATCTGCTCGGCTTCGCTGCGCTGCATCGGCTGGCCGGCCTTGCAGCTGAAGGTGGCACCGAACGCCGGCAGGTTGGCCAGCGTGCCGTTGCTGCGCCACAGGCCCGGTGCACGGATGTCGGCGGTCAGGCGACGCACGGCCTCGTTCGGCGACAGCTGCTGCGCCCACAGTGCCGACCAGGCGCGGAAGAAGCCCTGTTGCTGTGCCTGCTTGGCCTTCGGCTCCTGCGCGGTGTACGCGGCCCAGGCCAGTTCCAGACCGGCGATGTCGGCCAGGTTCTCTTCCTGGGTGAGCGTGCCGTTGACCTTGGCACCCTTCACGCCCGGGAAATCGTAGGCGCCGTACTGCGCGGCCACGCGGTTGCCGAGCAGGGTCCAGGCGGTCTTGTCGGCCGGCGTCCACCAGCTGCGCAGTTCGCCCTTGGCATCGACCAGTGCGCCCTTGGCATCGATCGCACGGGTCAGCTCGTGGCCGACCAGGCCACCGAAGCTGCCGAACTTGTCGGCAGCGTCGGCCTTGGCGTTGAACACCGGCCCCTGCAGGATCGCAGCGGTGACGATCAGGCGGTTCTGCGCCAGGTCATAGGCCAGCGACGGCTGCTGCGGCAGCACGTCCCAGCGGCGGTCGGCGTTGCCCTTGCCGATGCGCTTCATTTCCTCACGGTGGCGCCAGGTCGACGCGATCAGCATGTTGCCGCCAAACGAACCACGGCCCATCGGCTGCACGCTGTAGTCGAGATCACGCAGCGGGGTACCGATCTCGATCTTCAGCGCGGCCAGCTTGGCCTGCGCTTCGGTCTTGGCTTCGGCACTCATCCAGCTGCTGTTCTTGACCGCTTCGATCTGCACTTCGCGCACCTTGTCGACGATCCATGCGGCCTGGCGACGGTCTTCGGCCGACAGGTAACGGGCGGCGTATTCGCGACCGAGCATCGGGCCGGCGGCCACGTTGATCGCCTCCAGCACGTCTTCCCAGCGCTGCGGCGGCAGGGTTTCGCCACGCAGCACGCGGCCGCGGAATTCGAATTCGGCGTCGCGGTAGGCCTTGGACAGGTAGGGCGCCATCGAGTCGCCCACGCGCCAGCGCAGGTAGGCCTTCCACTGGTCCGGCTTGAGCTTGGTGACCATGCCATCGAGCTGCTTGAACAGGCCCGGGTCGGCCAGCGAGACCAGATCGTCGTCCACGCCCTGGGCCTTCAGGAAGGCATCCAGCTGCAGGTTGCGGTAGCGGCTGTTGAGCTCCTTGGTGGAGATCGGCGCGTAGTTGTTGAACGGGTTGTTGATGCCGGCCAGCGACTGCGCGTTGCGCGCCAGTTCGGTTTCCAGTGCGATCACCGATTGCGACTCGGCATCCAGCTTGGCGGCCGGAGTGCCGGTCAGTGCCAGGATCTGCTTGACGTAATTGCGGTAGCGGCCCATCAGCGCAACGGTGTCGGCGTCGGTGCGGGTATAGAACGCCGGGTCCGGCAGGCCCATGCCGCCCTGCATGAAGTAACCGATGTGGCGGTCCAGCGCCTTCAGGTCCACGTCCGGGCCGAAGTTGAAGGCCACCGGGATGCCGACCTGGTGCAACGCGGCGATCGAGGCCGGCACATCCTTGGCCTTCTTGATGGCGTTGATGCGGGTCAGCAGCGGGGCGATCGGATTGGATCCGTCGGCTTCCACGGCGGCTTCGTCCAGGCCGCTGGCCCAGAAGTCGCCCAGCAGTTTCTGCACGTTGCCCTGCGGCGCCTTCATGGCTGCGTCGAGCAGTTCACGCTGCTGCTGACGGCTGCGGTCGACCAGCTGGCCCAGCGCGGTGGTGGCACCGGTCTGTGGCACCGGGTTGGCCTTCAGCCAGCCTGCGTTGGTGGCGTCATAGAAGTCGCTGCACTGGGCGCTGACGGCCGGGGCGCGCGCGGCCTTCTTCTTGGCGGCGGCGAACGCATCATGGGTCGGGACCAGGGTCGCCAGGCTGATGCCCAGGGCGATGGCAAGCGGACGGAAATTGGGCATGTGGAACGAATCCGTGATGGATTGAGGGCGCGCGCACTATAGCAAGCCGTGCATCGACGCGGCATGCACGCATCACGCTGCTTTCGCCGGCCAGGGTCGGCCGCTAACGGGGAGCGCCGAGATCATTGGATCCACACCATGCGTGGATGAAAAACACCCCGGAAAAACAAAGGCCCGGGAATTCCCGGGCCTCTGCAGGTCTGCCGCGGCGTCAGCCGTGGCTTACCAGATCACCACCTGCTGGTCGCCGCTGCGGGCCATCGGCGAACCGGCCTTGCACTGGAACGCGGCCGCGAAGGTCGGCAGGTTCGACGGCGCACCCATGGCGCGGAACTGCGCCGGGGCGTGCGGGTCGGTCGCCAGGCGGACCTTGGCGTTCTCCGGGGTGTACTTGGTGCGCCACACGGTGGCCCAGTTGAAGAAGAAGCGCTGGTCGCGGGTGAAGCCGTCCACCTTCGGGTCTTCCTTGCCGGCGCTGGCCTTCTGCAGGGCATCGTAGGCGGTAGCCAGGCCGCCCAGGTCGGCGATGTTCTCACCCAGGGTCAGGTGGCCGTTCACCGCCTGGCCGTCGACCTTGTACTGGTCGAACTGCTTGACCAGCTTGCCGGTCAGGCCTTCGAAGTTCTTCTTGTCAGCGGCGGTCCACCAGTCTTCCATGTTGCCGGTCGGCCCGAAACGTGCGCCCTGGTCGTCGTAACCGTGGGTCATTTCGTGGCCGATCACCGCGCCGATGCCGCCGTAGTTCAGTGCGTCGTCGGCCTTCGGATCGAAGAACGGCGGCTGCAGGATGGCGGCCGGGAACACGATCTCGTTCTGCAGCGGGTTGTAGTAGGCGTTGACCGTCTGCGGGGTCATGCCCCACTCGGTCTTGTCCACCGGCTTGCCGATCTTGGACAGGTTGAACTTGTAGTTGAATTCGTTGGCCGCGCGCACGTTGCCCAGGAAGCTGTCGCGCTGGGTCTGCAGGCCCGACCAGTCACGCCACTTGTCCGGGTAGCCGATCTTCGGGGTGAAGGTTTCCCACTTGGCGATGGCCTTGGCCTTGGTTTCATCGCTCATCCAGCTCAGGCCCTGGATGCGGTCCTTCAGCGAGGCGGCCAGGTTCTTCACCAGTTCTTCCATCTTCGCCTTGGCTTCCGGCGAGAAGGCCACCTTCACGTACAGCTGGCCGAACGCTTCACCGGCGTCATTCTCGATGGTGCCCAGCACACGCTTCCAGCGCGGCTTCTGCTCCTTCTGGCCGTTGAGGGTCTTGCCGTAGAACTCGTAGTTCTCCTGCACGAAGGCGTCGGCCAGGTACGGCGAGGCGCTGTCCACGGTGTGGAAGCGCAGGTAGGCACGCCACACCGACGGATCGGTGTCGCCCAGCGCCTTGCTCACTTCCTCATGGAAGGCCGGCATGGCCAGCGAGAACTTCTCCGGTGCGGCCACGCCCTGCGACTTGAAGAACTCGGTCCAGCTGAAGTTCGGGGTCAGCTTGTCCGCGTCGGCCACGGTGACCGGGTTGTAGTACAGCTCGACGTTGCGCGACAGTTCGACGCGCGACTTGGACGCCTTGGCCAGGCGGGTCTCGAACTTGACCACGTCCTCGGCCTGCTTGGCAGCGTCGGCAGCAGCGACGCCGGACAGCTCCAGCACCTTGGCGACGTGCGCCTGGTAGGCCTTCAGTTTGTCGGCGTTCTTGGCATCGGTGTAGTAGGTGCTGTCCGGCAGGCCCAGGCCGCCCTGGCTGGCGTAGGCCATGTTCACGGCCGAGTTCTTGAAGTCGGCTTCGGCGCCGAAGCCGAACAGAACGTTGTCACCCTTGGCGGCGCTGGAGCGCAGGTAATTGGCGATGGCCGCCTTGTCCTGCAGGCCATCGATCGCGGTCAGGTCGGCCTTCAGCGGCTCGATGCCCTGGGCGTTGATCTTGGCCTCGTCCATGCCGGTGGCCCACAGGTCACCGACGATCTTCTCGATGTGGTTCGGGGTCTTCACCTGCGCGACCTGTTCGGCCAGCTGGTGCTGCACGGCCACCGAACGCTCGTCGAGGATGGTGAACGCGCCCCAGCTGGTGCGGTCGCCCGGGATTTCATTGGCGGCCAGCCACTTGCTGTTCACGTAGTCGCCGAAAGCGCCGCAGGCGTCCTTGCTGGTATCGAGGTCGCTGGGCTGGAAGGCGTTGTAGGCCGGCAGCTTGCTCTCGTCCAGGGTGTACTGGGTGGCTTCGGCGGCAGCCGGCGTGGAGGCGATGGCGTCCTTGGCCGGGGTTTCGTTCTTGCCGCAGCCAACCAGCGCGGCCGAAACGGCCAGGGTCAGCAGCACGATCTTGGGAGTACGGGTCACTTTGATGGCCTCCAGGCCGAGTGAGTCAGGGAAGGGCCGCAGGGACGGCCGTGGGCCGAACGATACGCCGCCGGCCTGCCCTGCAAGGGTGTCGAAGGTCATGGCCGGGCGCAAGGGGCCGACGGCGACGCGCCACGAAAGGAAAAAAGAAGGGCCCGTGCGGATCGCACGGGCCCTCCGGGTCAACGATGCTGCCGGATGATCAGAAATCGTATCGGGCAGTGAAGCGGAAGTAGCGCGGGGTCGAGTAGTTCAGGTCACGACCGTACTCCGGGTTGTAGTCCGCTGCGCCGCGGTACGGCGAGGCGGCGTAACGCGAGTACGTGCTGCCAGCCACCTGGCGATTCAGCAGGTTGATCACATCGGCCTGCAGGGTCAGGCCCTTCGCCCAATCCGGCGTGTACGCGACATTCAGCCCCAGGTTGAACTGCCACGGCGCCTTGCCGTGCGAACCGCGCGGCGAGGAACCGTAGTCCGCCGACGGCGGCACGTAACCGGCCGTGCCCGGTGTGGTGCCGCTGCCCGGCAGGCCGCAGTACCAATAGTAGGAGCCATCGTAGAGGCCCTTGTCTGGGGTCGGGTACATGCTGGTGCAGTTGTTCGGACGACCTTCGGCAACGGTCAGGCTGCCACCCACGCGCCACTCGGGGGTCAGCTTCATGTAGCCGAACGCCTTGAGCACATGGCCACGGTGGTTCGGCAGCAGCCCATTGGCGCCCTGCATCAGCTGCGGCAGATCCCAGTCCTGGGTGACCGACACATCTTCCTGGCCACCGGTACCGGTATCCAGGTCGGAGTTCAGCTGGCCTTCGGTATTGCCGTAGTTGCGGCTGAAGGTGTACATGACCTTGCCGTACCAGTTGTCCGTACGCTTCTCCAGGAACAGGTCCAGCGCGTAGTACTTGCGCTTGAGCTTGGGCAGGCCAAGGTCAGCTGCCGAATAGTGCACCTTCTCGTAGCTGCCATCGGCCTGTTCTTCCCAGAAGGTGTTGCCCACGCCGGGGTTGAACAGGAAGCATGCGCCGCCCAGCGCGGGGGTGCAGGTGTCGTCGATCGCGCTCTTCAGTTCGCGGTAGGTGAACTTCGCGCCCCAGACGGTATCAGCCGCAAGCTGCTGCTCCATGCCAATGATGTACTCGTCCTGGTAGTGCGACTTCATGTCCACTGCGGCCAAGGTGCGCGGATTCGGCGCACTGCCGCATTCCAGGTTGCTGGCGACAGCGTTGGTGCCCGGGCACAGGTACCCCTTCGAGGCATCGACCGGAATGGAATTGAGCCCCGTCGGTGCACCGGTGGTCGGATCGACGCCGGTGTAGGTGAAGTACTCGTTGGTGTTGAGCGAGCCGGAGGCTGCACGCACTGCCACGTTGTTCGGCATGGCCAGGTGGTAGCGACCGGCATTGGCGAACAACTTCAGCGACGAGTCGCCATGAACGTCCCAGGCCACGCCCAGACGCGGTGCCAGCTGCGTCTTCTGGCTCGCATACTTCTCGCCCGTGCCGGTGTAGTTGGTGAACTGTTCGTTGCGCAGCCCCAGCGATAGCAAAACGTTGTCCGAAACCTGCCAGCGGTCTTCGATGTACTGCGAGGCCTGCTCGGTCTTCGGCTGTGCCAGCTTGGTGCTGTACAGGCGATAGACGTAGTAGCCCTGTGCGCCCAGGCCGCCACCGGAAGCTGCCGAGCTCACGCCGTGCGATGCATCGATCGGGGTGTTCGGGTTGGTGGAGCGACGATAGATCCAGCCGTAGCCGCCGGGATACTCGGTGCCGGTCAGCGACTCTGCATCCTGGCGGTCGAAGCCGAAGCGGAGTTCATGGTTGCCCAGACGCCAGGTCAGGTCGATACGCCCGCCCTTGGTCTCGTCGAAGGCGCCGTCGGCGTTGACCAGCGAGGTCGTGCTCTGGCAGCCGCTGTAGTTCAGGCCCGGCACGCGTGCAGTGGTTCCGGCACTGATGTACGGGCAGCTTGCGTCGTAGTTGTACAGGCCCTGCGAGTGTTCGATCTTCTGGCGACCGTACAGCGCCGACAGGGTCAGGTTGTCGGTCAGGTAGCCGGTGTACTTGCCGATGTAGAGTTTGGAGTCTTCCTTGGTGCTGATGCCGCCGGTCTGCACGTCGCCATGTGTGAACTTGTTGTAGTCGAACGAGTAGTACTCGGCGTCGTACTTGGTAACGTCAGACACACCTGTCAGCTCGATGACGTGGTTGTCGGTGATGTTCCAGTCGATCTTCGCCGTCCAGCGCGGATATTCATAGGTGTACTCGTTCCAACCGCGGGTCAGGTTGGCCGGGCTGGTGTTGGTCGCGTAGCGGGCGCTGGTGCCGTCAGTCTTGGTGAACTCGCCGTTGACGAAGAAGAACAGCTTGTCCTGGACGATCGGGCCGCCGACATAGGCACCGGTGGTGTTCTGCCAGGAGTTGTTCTTGTTGCGGTACTGATACAGCTTGCCATCGGTCTGGTAAGCCGCGCCGCGCGGATCATTGGCGGTGAAGTGGCCGGTGTTGGCGTAATACATGTTGCGCGGAGATGCGCGCAGCGATTCCGGGCTCCAGATCTCGTACGCACCGGCCTTCCATTCGTTGGTGCCGCGACGGGTCACGATGTTGACCACGCCACCGGTGGAGCGCCCAAAGTCCGCGCCATAGCCGCCGGTGAGGACCTGTTCCTGGGCGATGGCCTCAAAGGGCAGTGTGGTCGAGCCGATGCTGGTCAGCGGGTTGGTTACCGCAAAGCCGTTGATGTAATAGGCATTCTCCGACGCAGCAGAACCGCCGAAGCTGGGTACGCCGCTGTAGCTGTTGCTGGCGATCGCACCGGGTGCCAGCAGGGCAACAGCAGTGATGTCGCGCGGCAGCGGAAGGCTGCGCAGGTCTTCGTAGCTGAAGACGGTCCGGGTATCGACCTGCGAAACGTCGATCGATGCCATCGACGCGGCGCGCACCACGATGCCGTCCAGATCAGTCGCCTTGCCGCCGGCGAAGGAAACCTCGGTGCCGGAGGCGATGTTGACCGCCACGTCATTCTGTGTCGTGACCGTGGCGCCGTCACGGCGCAGTTCCACCGAGTAGCGGCCGTTGGGCAGGTCGGACACGCGGTAACGACCATTGGCATCAACCGGCAGGGTGCGCGTGGCGCCGGTCCCCAGGTTGCGGACAACCACGCTCGAACCCGTGCCGGCCGGCGCCTGGCCGTAGATGTAACCGGTCACGGACTGAGCGTGAGCGATCGAGAAAAGGCAACCAGACAGGGCGGTAGCCAGCGCCGCGCGGCGCCAGAACTTCGTTTGCATCAGGACTCTCTCCGGGGTGTAGTGGGTGCGCCTCGTGGCCAAACAGGAACGCGGTCACAAACGGCGTGCCTCATTTATAAATGCCTCGTGAACAAAAATGCAATGAATCCTGAATGAAATTTTTCAGGTGAAAAGACTTGGAAAAGCCCTGGGTTGGTAAAATTCGCCATACTGGAGCTAAGTTCTGGGAAAATGCATCTAAAATAATTGTCGTGTGATGGGCGACGCGATCGCCGCATGAGGTGGAATTGTCATATTTTTCTGACATTCATGAATCCAGCCGCGAACGATCGGGGATGGTCACCGACGCGCAGCATCCGGAGAGATGCGGTGGAAGACCCACGCAGGCAAAAAAAAGCCCCGCCGGAGCGGGGCTTCTGCTTCCATGTGCGCTTGGCTGCGCTTACTTCCCGCCGAAGTCGTACTGGGCCTGGACGTAGATCGCCCGTCCGTAGGCGTTGTACAGGGAGTTGTTGTACGGCACGTCGATGTTGCCCGCGTAGGAGTGCTGCTGGTTGTCCGGCACCTTGTTGAACAGGTTGTTGACCATCAGCGAGAACGTCAGGTTGTCCATCGCGCGGTAGTTCACGCTCAGGTTGTACGTCGTGTAAGAGCCCCACTTGCCAGCCTTGTAGCCGGACGTCGGATCGACATAGTCATAGCCACGGCCCAGGTAGGACAGGTAGTTCGGCGTGCGGCCGATGTAATTGAAGTACAGCGTGGTGGTGAACTTGTCGATCGCCCAGCCGATCGAGCCGTCAGCCCGGACCTTGGCGTAGGAGTCGTACACCCACATTGCGTACGGGTTGCCCAGCAGATCCAGGAACGGGTCGTTGAGCTGCGGCTGCAGTTCACGCTTGAGCATGTTGGTGTAGTTGCTGGAGAACTGCAGCGAACCGAAGCGACCGATGTCCTGTACGTACTTGAAGCTGGCAGTGACCGCCTCGAGGTTCTGCCGTGCCACGTTCAGCTTCGGCGTGTAGATCTCCTCCAGCGCGCCGGTGGCATCACGGGTGACCCAGTTGGCCACTTCCTCGCAGGTGGCGCCGGCGGTGTTGGTCAGGCCGTTGCGGCAGTAGTACTCGGCCAGCAGCAACTGGTCGGAGCTGAGGGTGTTGACCTCGTTCTTGATCTTCCAGTTGTAGTAGTCCAGGGACACCGACAGGTTGTTGATCGGCGCCCACACCAGGCCCGCGTTCCACACATCGGCGGTAATCGGCTTCAGCTCCGGATTGCCCGACTGGGTGCCGAACACCGACACGCTGCCGTAGCGGCAGTCGACCGTGTTGGACGGATCGAACCCGAGCTGGCCACAGCGGTAGTAATCCTTGGACCCATTGGCGTAGTAGCCGCTCTTGCCCTGGAAGGCATCGGGCAGGGACGGGGCGCGGAACGCCGTGCCGTACTTGCCGCGGACCAGCAGGCTTTCGAAGGGGCGGAACTCGAGGCCGATGCTGTAGGTGGGCTTGTCTACGGTATGGCCGGCGATCTTGAAGTTGTCGTAGCGGCCGGAAGCGGTGACCGTCAGCATGTCATGCAACGGCAGACGCAGTTCGCTGGTGACAGCGTAGTTGCTGCGATGGCCGTTGCCCGCCACCGAGGTGGTACCGAACACCGTGCCGTCGGTCAGGCGCACGTCCGGCGTGTAGTTCCACCCTTCGCTGCCGCCTTCAACCACGGCGGCAAAGCCGGCGTCGCCACCGGGCAGCTTGAACAGCGAGCTGTTGGTGATCTGCGCGCGGGTCTGGGTCTGCCAGGTGCGGCTGCGGCTGGTGGTGAAGCCGGTGAAGCTCTGGAAGGCCCCTTGCGGCAGCTGGGAATAGAAAGCGCCCCAGTTCGGGTTGTAGATGTTGTAGCCGTCGTCGGTCTGGCCCAGCACCGGTCCCAGCACGTTGTCGGCAAACCAGTTGTTGATCGGGTCGTTCCAGCGTGCATAGCCACGCTCGTTGAGCTTGTACTCGCCGCGGGTGACGCTGGCCTCGTAGTCCCAGTTGCTGCCGATCGCGCCGCGTGCACCGAGCGTGACCTGATAGGACTTGCTGCGGTCGGTATTCATGATGTCGCGGTAGCCAATGCCGCCGATGTCTTCGGGTGCGAACACGCGTTGCAGCCCCAGATAGCGACCACTGGACTGATCGAAGAACGGACCCATGCTGATATCCGTGCCCCAGTAGTTGTAGCCGGCACCGGTGTTGTACTTGACGGTTTCGTAGCTGTAGAGGACATCGCCGAACAGCTGCAGGTTGTCATTCACATCGTAGGTCAGCGACGAATAGAACTGGCTGCTTTCCTTGCTGTTCTTGATCGTCTTGTAACCCGCACCGAACGCGGAGCCGCAGGATTGTCCAGCGCGGCGCGTACCGAGGATGGTGGTGCCGCCGAACTGGCCGGAAACGCCGGCGCAGTTGTTCGGATCCATCATCAGGAAATCATTGGTATCCGCGTCGAAGACCAGGAAGTCGTTCGAGGGCAGCTGGCGCGTGTAGCCATGCGGATTGTTCTGCTTGGTGATGTCGCGCTGGTAACCCCAGATCGGGTTGGTCTTTTCATACTGCACATTGACCAAGGCGCGGAAGCGATCGTCCTTGCTGTTGAAGCCATTGGCGCCGCTCACGCGGAAGCTGGCGCCACCGCCATCGGAATAGGCGCCGCCGCGCACGTTCAGCGTGCCGCCGTCCATGCGTTCCTTGAGGATGATGTTGACCACGCCGGCGATCGCGTCCGAACCGTACAGGGATGACTGGCCACCGGGCAGCACCTCGATGCGGTCGACGATGTCGATGGGGATGCCGCTGATGTTGTTGAACGCGTCGCTGCCGTTGTACAGCGCCGGATACGAGAGCATCGGGCGGCCGTTGATCAGGTACTTGGTGTAGCCCGGGTTCAAGCCGAACATGCCAGCCGCTTCAGCACCCTGGGTGAAGGATGCCGAGGTCTGGCCGCCTTGCAGGCCGCCGGTGGTCAACGAGGACTGCTGCAACACTTCGGCAACGCTGGAGAAACCGCGCGCCTGAATCGCCTCGGCGCTGATGGTCAGCACCGGCGTCTGGTTTTCGATCTGCGTCTGCGGGATCAGCGAGCCGGTGACCGTGACCCGGTCGAGGTTGGTCGCGGCCTTGCTGCTGTCCTGGGCGAGTACGGTGGCGCTGCTGCCGGCCAGCAACAAGCCGCAGGCGACGGCGTGGGTGAGCGGGTGGTGCGAGAATGCGAAGCGACGACGAGACATGCGATTACTCCGTGTGATCGTGATGACGCGTGTATCCCTTTCCTGGGATTTCGATTCTGTTCAGCTGCTTTGCCTATGCGGTTTAGCGGCGTAGCGTCAACGTAACACACGCTTAACGTGCCTTGCGCAGTTCTGTAACGGTCGGTGACGGACGGTTGCGCGCTTGGTGAAAAGCCCCTTCTCCACAGGCATTTCTGCCGTTTTCCGGATTATCGGAAAGCAGGGAAAATGAATATTTGATAAATTCAACTGACATTAACAATCGATACGTCGCGGGCTTTCCCCATGCCGCATAGAAGGAAAAAAAAGGCCCCGCCGAAGCGGGGCCTGGTCCAGACACGAAGTCCGGAAAACGACGGGATCAGAAGTTGTACTTGACCTGGGCCGAGATCTGGCGGCCGTAGACGCTGTAGAAGCCGTCATTGAACGGGGTCGATTCGTTGCCCGGGTAGTTGTAGCGCTGGCCTTCCGGCAGCTTGTTGAACACGTTGTTGACCATCAGCGACAGGACCAGATCGTCCTGTGCCTGGTAGTTCATGCTCAGGTTGTACGTGGTGTACGAACCCCACTTGCCGGCCTTGGCGCCGGAAGAGTGGACATAGCCGTAGCTGCGGCCGGTGTAGGCCAGGTAGTTCGGGGTGCTGCCAACGTAGTTGGCGTACACGGTGGTGGTGAACTTGGCGATGTTCCAGGCCACCGACAGATCGCCACGGACCTTGGCGAAGTTGTCGTAGTACCACATGTTGTACGGATCGCTCAGCAGGTCGAGCTTGGCGGCGCCCGGCATCGGCTGCACTTCACGCTTCAGCATGTTCGTGTAGTTGCCGGAGAACATCAGCGAGCCGAAGCGGCCGATATCCTGCTGGTACTTGGCCGCCACCGTCACCGCTTCCAGGTTCTGGCTGGCGACGTTGAGCTTCGGCGTGTACACCCGGGTCAGGTTGCCGCCGGCATCGCGCGACACCCAGTCGGTGACGTTCTGGCAGCTGGCCGAGGTGTTGTTCGGCAGCCCGTTGTGGCACTGGTACTCGGCCAGCAGCAGCTGGTCGGTGCTGAGGGTCTTGACCTCGTTCTTGATCTTCCAGTTGTAGTAGTCGGCCGACAGCGAGAAGTTGCTCACCGGGGCCCACACCACGCCTGCGCTCCACACGTCGGCGGTGATCGGCTTCAGGTCCGGGTTGCCGGACTTTTCGCTGTACACCGAGGTGTTCTTGTAGAACGAGCAGGCCTCGTCACGCAGGCCGTAGCCCAGCTGGCTGCAGCGGTAGTAGTCATTCTGGCCGGACGAGTACGAGCCGCTCATGCCCTGGAAGGCATCGGACAGGGTCGGTGCACGGAAGGCGGTGCCGTACTTGCCGCGCAGCAGCAGGCTCTCGATCGGACGGAATTCCAGGCCGATGCTGTAAGTGGCCTTGTCGACGGTCTTGTCGGCGATCTTGAAAGCGTCATAACGGCCCGAGGCGCTGACGGTCAGCTTCTCCAGCAGCGGCATGCGCAGTTCGCTGGTGACCGCGTAGTTGCTGCGGTGGCCGGCGCCCGCGACGGCGGTGGTGCCCCACACGTTGCCGTCGACGAAGGCCTGGTCCGGCGAGTAGTCCCAACCTTCGCTGCCACCTTCCAGCACGACGGCCAGGCCGGCGTCACCGCCCGGCAGGCTGAACAGCGAGCCGTTGGTCACCTGCACGCGACCCAGGTTCTGCCAGGTCTTGCTGCGGTGGGTGCCGTAGCCGGTGAAGCTGGCGAACTGGTCCGGGGTGATCGGCGAGTAGAAGGCAGCGTAGTTCGGGTTGTAGATGCCGAACGTGGCGGTCGGGTCCTTCGGGTCGGTGTAGGTGCCCAGGCGCGGGCCCAGCACGGTCTGGCCGAAGAAGTCCTCGATCTTGTCCTTCCAGCGCACGAAGCGGTTCTGGTCCAGGCGGTACTCGCCACGGGTGAAGCTGGCGCTGTAATCCCAGTCGCCGACCATGCCCTTGCCGCCCAAGGTGACCTGGTAGGCGCGGCTCTCATCGGAGTTCAGGATGTTGTTGTAGTCGCCCTCGCCGATCTCCTCCGGCGCGAAGGCGCGCTGCAGGTTCACGACCTTGCCTGCGCCCTGGTCGTAGAAGCCACCCATGACCGACTTCGTGCCCCACCACAGGGCGCTGGAGCCGGAGGTGAACTCGGTCTTTTCCTTGCTGTACAGCACGTCGGCGAACAGCTGGAAGTTGTCGTTCACGTCGAAGGTCATCGACGAGTAGAACTGGCCGCTGTTCTTGCCGTTCTTCAGGGTCTTGTAGCCGGCGCTGTACACCGAACCGCAGGACTCGCCCGACGCGCGCTTGCCGACGACGGTGGTGCCGTCGTACAGGCCTGCCACGTTGGCGCAGCGACTCGGGTCCATCATCAGCAGCTTGTTGTCTGCATTGGTGATGACGGCGAAGTCGTTCGACGGCACCTGCGCGGTGTAGCCGACCGGGTTGTTCTGCTTGGTGATGTCACGCTGGTAGCCCCAGATCGGGCTGCCGTTCTCGATCTGCACGTTGACCAGCGCGTGGAAGCGGTCGTCGAACGCGTTGAAGCCCTTGGCTGCGCTGAAGCGGATATTGCTGCCGCCGCCTTCGGTGTAGGTGCCGCCACGGACGGTCATCGTACCGCCGTCCATGCGCTCCTTCAGGATGATGTTGACCACACCGGCGATCGCGTCCGAGCCGTACAGCGAGGACTGGCCACCGGGCAGCACTTCGATGCGCTCGACGATGTCGATCGGAATGCCGCTGATGTTGTTGAAGGTGTCGCTACCGTTGTACAGCGCCGGATACGAGAGCATCGGGCGGCCGTTGATCAGGTACTTGGTGTAACCCGGGTTCAGGCCGAACATGCCGGCTGCTTCAGCGCCCTGGGTGAACGAACCCGAGGTCTGGCCACCCTGCAGGCCGCCGGTGGTCAGCGAGGACTGCTGCAGCACTTCAGCAACGCTGCTGAAGCCGCGGGTCTGGATGTCTTCGGCGGTGATGGACATCACCGGGGTCTGGGTTTCAACCTGGGTCTGCGGGATCAGCGAACCGGTGACGGTGATCTTGTCCAGGTTGGTCGCCTTGTCCTGGGCCATTGCCGGGGCGGCGGCCATCAGGGCGGAAATCAGGGCGACGGCGAGCGTGTTGCGACGTGCGGTGTTGCTTGCGTATTTCATGTAGTTCCAATAGAGAGCAAAAACAAAAATCGGCACTGCGCATGCGCCATCGTGCGCGCTGGAAACCAGCTCCGCAGCCCAAAACAGTGCTTCAGGAACGTAACATGAACTTAACAATCTGTGCACGAATCTGTAGCAATCCTGAATTTCAGTCAGGCTACGTCCAGCTTGTATGATGTTGGGTTATTCCCCCTGATACAGCTGGTGCCCGTTGTGAACAGTTCCCCCCGCCGCCCCCATGCCAGCCAGGTCCAGAAGGGACTGACGCCACATGCCCGCATCCGCAATGTCATCGCGGTCGGCTCCGGCAAGGGCGGCGTGGGCAAGTCGACCACCGCGGTCAATCTGGCCGTGGCGCTGCAGCAGCTGGGCGCACGTGTCGGCGTGCTGGACGCGGACATCTACGGCCCCAGCGTGCCCGCCATGCTGGGCTTGTCCGGGCGGCCGGAAAGTCCCGACAACAAGAGCATCGAGCCCCTGCGCGCGTTCGGCGTGGACACGATGTCGATCGGTTACCTGATCGAAGAGGACACGCCGATGATCTGGCGCGGTCCGATGGCCACCTCGGCAATGACCCAGCTGTTCAACGACACGCTGTGGGATGACCTGGATTTCCTGCTGATCGACCTGCCGCCGGGCACCGGCGACATCCAGCTGACTCTGACCCAGAAGATCCCGCTGGCCGGTGCGGTGATCGTCACCACGCCGCAGGACATCGCCACGCTGGATGCGAAGAAGGCGCTGAAGATGTTCGAGAAGGTCGAGGTGCCGGTGCTGGGCATTGTCGAGAACATGGCCGTGCACACCTGCAGCCACTGCGGGCATGTCGAGCATCTGTTCGGCGAGGGCGGTGGCGAGCGCATGGCCGCGCAGTACGGCGTGCCGCTGCTGGGATCGCTGCCGCTGCAGATCGGCATCCGCGAGCAGGGCGATAGCGGTACCCCGATCACCGTGGCGCAGCCCGATTCGGTGCCGGCGCAGGCCTACCGCCATGCCGCGCAGCGCCTGATCGAGGAAGTGGGCAAGCGCCCGCGGGCGTCGATTCCGATCCTGTCGTCGCTGCTGTAAGCACCTCGGCCGGTGCCGTCGGCGATGCCCGGCCCCCTGCTAGAATCCTCGCGCCCCTCGTATCCCCCAGGACAAAGCATGAGCATCAAGAGTGACCGTTGGATCCGCCGCATGTCCGAGCAGCACGGCATGATCGAGCCGTTCGAGGCCGGGCAGGTCAAGCAGGCCAACGGCGAGCGCATCGTCAGCTACGGCACGTCCAGCTATGGCTACGACGTGCGCTGCTCGCGCGAGTTCAAGGTGTTCACCAACATCAACTCGACCATCGTCGATCCCAAGCATTTCGACTCGGGCAGCTTCGTCGACATTACCGCCGACGAGTGCATCATTCCGCCGAACAGCTTCGCGCTGGCGCGTACCGTCGAGTACTTCCGCATCCCCCGCGACACCCTGGTGGTGTGCCTGGGCAAGAGCACCTATGCGCGCTGCGGCATCATCGTCAACGTGACGCCGCTGGAGCCGGAATGGGAAGGCCACGTCACCCTGGAATTCAGCAACACCACGCCGCTGCCGGCGCGCATCTACGCCAACGAAGGCGTTGCACAGATGCTGTTCTTCCAGGCCGCGGCCGATGACATCTGCGAGACGTCGTACCGCGATCGTGGCGGCAAGTACCAGGGCCAGACCGGTGTGACCCTGCCGCGGACCTGAAGATTGCAGGCGGTTTGTGGAGCCGAGCCATGCTCGGCTTCAAGGCGGGGCAGCCGAGCATGGCTCGGCTCTGCATGAACGAGGGCGGCGCAATGCGCCGCCTTCGTTATTTTCCGCGCCCGAACAGCATCGCGATCCCGACACCCACCAGCGCCACCGGCCACCAGGTCAGCAGCAGCTTGGACAGGTTCAGGTGCGTCCAGCCGAGGTTGCTGGCGAGCATGAACAGGCCGATCAGGATCAGCAGGATGGCGGCAACGAGGTTGAATCGCATCGGGTCGGCGAAGGCTCAGGTGTGGGCCGGATATCCTAGCCGTTCCTTCCAGTAGGCGACATGCTGGTCCAGTGCGGCCGCTTCGTAGCGGTGCGCGGGACCGCTGCCCCAGACCGGGCCCGGCCAGGCCGGATCACCGTCATGGCGGCCGATCACGTGGAAGTGCAGCTGGCGCACGATGTTGCCCAACGCGCCGATGTTGATCTTCTCCACCCCGTCGGCGCCCTTCAGGGCCTTGCAGGCGCGGTTGAGCTCGGTGCGCAGCTTGTCCTGCTGCTCGCCGTCCAGCTCGATCCACTCGGTGACCCCGGCCAGGCGCGGTACCAGTACCAGCCACGGGAATCGTTCGTCGTTCATCAGCCGCACTTGCGACAACGGTCCTTCGGCCACCAGCACGCTATCGGTGGCCAGGCGTGAATCGAGTTCGAATTCGCTCATCCAAGATGCTCCGAGAAGAAGTCCAGGGTGCGTTGCAGCGCCAGGGCGGCGCTGTCTGGATCATACGCATGTCCGACCTCCCGGTTGAAGGCGTGGTCGGCCGGATAGACGAAGGTGGCCATCTGCGGCAGCTTCTCGCGATGGGCCTGGACCGCTTCCGGCGGGATGCTGCGGTCCTGGGCGCCGAAGTGGAAGATCACCGGCGCCTTCGGCGTCTCATCGAGGAACTGGACGTTGCGCGCGCCGTAGTAGCTGACGGAGGGCAGGCCCAGGCGCACTGCGGACAGCATCGCTACCGTACCGCCCCAGCAGTAGCCGACGGTGCCGACCTTGCCGTAGGGGGCAAGCCGGGTGGCTGCCGCGCGGACCACTTCCAGCGCCTTCTCCATGCCCAGCGCGCTGACCCGTTCCAGGCCCTGCTTCACGCCGTCGGCGTCGTAGGGCAGGGCGTCCGGGTCGGCATCGGGGCCATCGACCAGGTCGAAGAACGACGGTGCCAGCACCGCATAGCCCTCGGCGGCGAAGCGCTCGGCCACGCCGCGGATGTGCGGGTTGGCGCCGAAGATTTCCTGCACCACCACCAGCCCGCCTCGCGCGGTGCCCTCGGGGAGTGCCTGCCAGGCCCGGACGGGGCCGTGGTGCGTATCCAGGGTGATCCACTCGGCCATCTTCATCTACTCTCGTTGCAGGGACAGGACTGCATTGTCGGTGCTGCGAGGGTTAGCGCGGTGTCAGCGGCTGTGCGCGATCGGGCGGCTGGCCGTTCAGAGCCCGGCCGCCAACCCCGGTATACTGGCGCCCTTTCAGGCCCCGGCCCCCAGGAACCCCTGCCATGCCGGCAGGGGCCCAGGCCTCCAGAGTCCCGCGATTCCATGTCCCAGCTGAACCCCAAAGTCGGCTTCGTCAGCCTTGGCTGCCCGAAGGCCCTTGTCGATTCCGAGCGCATCCTTACCCAGCTCCGCTCGGAGGGCTACGACATCGTCCCGTCCTACGATTCGGCCGACGTGGTGGTGGTCAACACCTGCGGCTTCATCGATTCGGCGGTGACCGAGTCGCTGGACGCGATTGGCGAGGCGATGAACCAGAACGGCAAGGTCATCGTCACCGGCTGCCTGGGCAAGCGCCCGGAGCAGATCCGCGAGGCCTACCCGAACGTGCTGGCGGTGTCCGGCCCGCAGGACTACCAGAGCGTGATGGAAGCGGTGCATGAAGCACTGCCGCCCAAGCACGATCCGTTCGTGGACCTGGTGCCGGACTACGGCATCAAGCTGACCCCGCGCCACTATGCCTACCTGAAGATTTCCGAAGGCTGCAACCACAAGTGCAGCTTCTGCATCATCCCGTCGATGCGCGGCAAGCTGGTTTCGCGCCCGGTCGACGAGGTGCTGCGTGAGGCCGAGCGCCTGGTGCGTGGTGGCGTGCGCGAGCTGCTGGTGGTGTCGCAGGACACCTCGGCCTATGGCGTGGACGTGAAGTACGCCGAGAAGATGTGGCGCAACAAGGCCTACCAGACCCGCCTGAAGGCACTGTGCGAAGGTCTGTCCGAGCTGGATGCGTGGGTGCGCATGCACTACGTCTACCCGTACCCGCACGTGGACGAGGTGGTGCCACTGATGGCCGAGAACCGCATCCTGCCGTACCTGGACATCCCGTTCCAGCACGCCAGCCCGCGCATCCTGCGCCTGATGAAGCGCCCCGGTGCGGTCGAAAAGACCCTGGAGCGCGTGCAGAACTGGCGCCGCATCGCCCCGGACATCACTGTGCGTTCCACCTTCATCGTTGGCTTCCCGGGCGAGACCGAGGCCGAGTTCGAAGAGTTGCTGTCGTTCCTCGACGAAGCGCAGCTGGACCGCGTGGGCGCGTTCGCCTATTCGCCGGTCGAGGGTGCCACCGCCAACGATCTGCCCGATGCGGTGCCGGAAGAAGTGAAGCAGGAGCGCCTGGCCCGTTTCATGGAGAAGCAGGCGCAGATTTCAGCTGCGCGCCTGGAGGCCAAGATCGGCACCGTGCAGCCGTGCCTGGTCGACGCCATCGAAGGCGATATCGCCGTGGCCCGTTCCAAGGCCGATGCGCCGGAGATCGACGGCCTGGTGCACATCCAGAATGCCGACCAGGTGCCGCTGCGCGTGGGTGAGTTCGTCGACGTGGAAATCACCGAGAGCGACGAGCACGACCTGTACGGCGATGCGCTGCCGGCCGCTACCCGCCCGGCATTCGATCTCAAGATGCTGTGACCGCAGCGACGACCGCCGCCGGTGACGGCAGCGGTGTCCGCCGCTTCGTGCCGCCGCCGCGTGCGGCGGTCGATCCGCAGGTGTTCGCGCACCCGGTGTTTGCCGGGTTGCGCGACGTCCATGACCTGCTGGCCAGCCCCGAGTGGCCGTCCATTGCAGCGCTCGAGGCACGCCTCGCGCTGCCCGGCAAGCATCTGGTCGAGCAGGATGCCGCGCTGCTGGCCGACGGCCTGCACTACGAAGCCCGCATCGCACAGGGGCGCATCGCCACCCGCGTCGACAACTGGCATGACCTGTTCAATGCACTGGTGTGGGCCCGTTACCCGCAGCTCAAGCAGGCGCTCAATGTGCAGCAGTGCAGGCATATCGCATCCATGCCGCCGGGCCAGCGCAATCGCGCGCAGGCCGCGCTGACCCAGTTCGACGAAACCGGTGTGATCGTGCGTGTGCGCGATGAGGACGTGTTGGCCGCATGGGACGTGCATGATTGGCCGGCGTTGTTCGAGCCTGCGCGCTGGCAGAGTGGTGACATCGCTATCGCTGCGATATTCGGGCACGCGCTGATGGAGCACGCGCTGCTACCGGGGCGCCTGCTGGTCGGCAAGTGCGTGGTGGTGCACGGCGAAGTCGATGATGCCTGCGTTGACGCAGTGGCTTCGGCCATCGTCGAGGGCAGGGCAGTGACCGATCCCCTGCAGTTGCGTCCGCTGCCGCTGGCGGGAATCCCGGGCTGGCACCAGGGACAGGATGCCGCCTTCTATGCAGATGCCGCGTACTTCCGCCCGCTGCGTGCCGGCCGCCAGTACCCGCCGCCGTTGCACGGGGCTATGTAGAGTCGGCTGTCAGTCGACTGCTCTTCGTTCCGAGGCCGTGAACGCCCGACAGAAGGCTTCGGCGAGTCATCAACCGCGATGAGGAGCACGGTGCGCTTACCGTCCGGCTGCGGAGGTTTGTGCCGCGCTTCGCGCGGTGGTCGACTGACAGTCGACGCTACAGCGGTTCGTATTCCACGCTGATCACCGCGAAGGTGAACTGGCCGCCGGGCAGTTCCACCGAAAATTCATCATCCAGCCGCTTCTTCAGCAGCGCACGCGCCAGGGGGGAATCGATGCTGATCCAACCCAGCCCAGCATCGGTCTCATCCGGCCCGACAATGCGATAGCGGCTGGTCTCACCGCTGTCCACGTTCTCCAGTTCCACCCATGCGCCGAAGAACACCGCCAGCGGATCGGTCGGCGTGGTATCAACCACGCGTAGCGATTCCAACCGCTTGGTCAGGTAGCGCACACGACGGTCGATCTCGCCCAGCTGCTTCTTGCGATAGGTGTACTCGGCGTTTTCCGAACGGTCGCCTTCCGCAGCGGCCGCGGCCAGTGCCTTCACCACCTCGGGGCGGCGCACACGCCATAGGTCATCCAGCTCGGCCTTCAGCCGGGCATGGCCGGAGGCGGTGATCAGGGCGGTACTCTTTTCTGCAGGGGGACGCCAACGCGACATGTGGTGCGACTTCTTTTCAGGGGAACGATGGGGTCGGATCCTTTCCGCAGGAAAGGGATCCGACCCCAGTAGTGGCGGATCAGCGCTTGCCGCCGAAGATGCCACCCAGGATGCCACGCACGATCTGGTTGCCCAGCTTGGTGCCGACGGTGCGCGTGGTCTGCTTGGCCATGGTTTCGATCATGCCCTGGCGGCGCTTGGTGCCGAAGATCGCGTCCTTGATCGCCTGGCCGAAACCGCCTTCCTGCGCTTCGTCCTGCTCGCGGCTGCGCGCGGCCGGTGCCTGCGCCTGTTCGACGGTCTTCTGCGCACGCTGGGCCAGCAGTTCGGCGGCCGATTCGCGGTTGATCGCGGTGTCGTAGCGGCTGCCGACCGGGCTGCCGGCACGCACCTGGGCACGCTCGGCGTCGGTGATCGGCCCCATCCGGCAGCGCGGCGGCGCGATCATCGTCTGCTGCACCGGCATCGGCACACCCTTGTCCTGCAGCGTGGACACCAGCGCTTCGCCGGTACCGAGCTGGCTGAGCACCTTGGCCACGTCCAGCTTCGGGTTCGGCACGAAGGTCTCGGCAGCAGTCTTCACTGCCTTCTGGTCGCGCGGGGTGAATGCACGCAGCGCATGCTGCACGCGGTTGCCGAGCTGGCCGAGGATGTTGCCCGGCACGTCATCAGGGAACTGCGAGCAGAAGTACACGCCCACGCCCTTGGAGCGGATCAGGCGCACCACCTGCTCGATGCGCTGCACCAGCGACGGCGGTGCATCGTCGAACAGCAGGTGCGCTTCGTCGAAGATGAAGACCAGCTTCGGCTTGTCCAGGTCGCCCACCTCCGGCAGCTGCTCGAACAGCTCCGACAGCAGCCACAACAGGAAGGTGGAATACAGCTTCGGCTTGAGCACCAGCTGGTCGGCGGCAAGGATGCCGATCATGCCGCGGCCGTCGTGATTGACCCGCATGATGTCGGCCAGTTCCAGGGCCGGCTCACCGAAGAAGTTCTCGCCGCCATCCTGCGCCAGGCGCAGCACCGACCGCTGGATCGCAGCGATGGACTGCGCGCTGACCAGGCCGTACTCGGTGGAGATGTCCTTGCGCTCCTCGGCCACCAGGCCGAGCAGCGCGCGCAGGTCATCCATGTCCAGCAGCAGCAGGCCACGGTCGTCGGCCAGCTTGAACACGATGTCGAGCACGCCGGACTGGGTGTCGTTCAACTCGAGGATGCGCGCCAGCAGGGTCGGGCCCATCTCGCTGACCGTGGTGCGCACCGGGTGACCCAGCTTGCCGTACAGGTCCCAGAAAATGGTCGGGCTGGCGGCCGGTGCGTAGTCGGCCACGCCGATCTCGGCGGCGCGCTTGAGCAGGTTCTCGGCGCCGGTGCCGGGCACCGCCAGGCCGGACACATCGCCCTTCACATCGGCCAGGAACACCGGCACGCCCAGCCGCGAGAAGCCCTCGGCCAGGGTCATCAGGGTCACCGTCTTGCCGGTACCGGTGGCGCCGGCCACCAGGCCGTGGCGGTTGCCGAGTTTCGGCAGCAGGGTGACGGCCACATCGTCGGTGATGCCTTTGCCGAGCAGAATCGGATCCATGGTCCAGCCCTTGTGGTGAATAGCCCAATGTTAACCGCCGGCGGTGACGGTCCGAAGGTCGGCTTGCCCGGACCTTGGCGGCGCCGCTACTCTGCCTGCCTGTTTCGCACACAGTGCCATCAATGCCCGTTCCTGTCCTGATTTCCCGCGGTTGGCCGCTGCTGGCCCTGGCCGGCCTGGTTTCCCTGGCGCCCGACGCCCATGCGCAGCGGGTTTCGGCCCGGGACAAGGTGAAGGTGGATGCGCTGCAGCAGCGCATGACCGTCGCCGAGAAGCGTTACAGCGATGCGCTGCTGCTGGTCGCCAATGCCGACCCCAAGGGCAGCAACGAAGCCGACGCCGCGCTGGAGGACATGGAAGATGTCCTCAACGACTGCGTGAAGCAGAAGGGCTGCCAGATGGGCACCCTGCTGGCCAGCTACAAGCGCCTGCTCAAGCACGACGCCGACGCGGCCGCCAGCGATGACGTGGCCGACGAGGGCGGTGATCGCCTGGAAGCCGACCCCGACCACATCGGCCCGCTTACCGCCGACGTACCGGAGGCCGCGCGCGCTGCCGCGCTGCTGAACGACAAGCGGCACGCCTTCGACAGCATGGTCGAATACAACCCGGCGGTGCAGGCCGGCATCCGCCGCTGGCTGA
This sequence comes from Stenotrophomonas sp. a6, assembly GCF_030913325.1. Lineage (NCBI taxonomy): Bacteria > Pseudomonadati > Pseudomonadota > Gammaproteobacteria > Lysobacterales > Lysobacteraceae > Stenotrophomonas > Stenotrophomonas sp. a6. Next base: position 3,125,598 of record NZ_CP133161.1, on the reverse strand, counting down.
CCGACATGCGCCCGGCGTTGCTGACCAGCTACGAGAACTACCAGAACCTGCGTGCGGTGATGTGGCCGGAGTGGGAGAAGCGTGGCCTGCCCGAAGCGCTGCTGTTCGGCATCATGGCCAAGGAATCCAACGGCCGCGTGCATGCCTCCTCGCGCGCCGGCGCGGCGGGCCTGATGCAGTTCATGCCGGCCACCGGCCGCCGCTTCGGCCTCGGCCCGGACGGCACCGGCTTCGACACCCGCTTTGACGCGCGCAGCGCCGCCGAAGCCAGCGCCAGCTACCTCAACGAACGCCTGCGCGAACTGAACAACAACGTGGAAATGTCGGTGGCCGCCTATAATGGTGGCGAAGGCCGCGCCGCGCGCGTGTTCAAGCAGAGCGCCGGGCAGAGCTTCTGGACCGACAGCGTCTACAACCAGTTCCCCGGCGAGACCAAGGACTACGTGCCGATGGTGATCGCCGCGGCCTGGATCTTCCTGCACCCGCAGCAATACGGCGTGGAGTTCCCGAAGATCAGCGCGCAACCGGCCACGCTGCGCCTGGCCAAGTCGACCACCATCTACGAACTGACCATCTGCCTGGGCAGCCACGGCACCCGCGATGGCTACATGCGCGCGCTGCGCAACCTCAACCCGCGCTATGAGGCCGATGGCTGGATCCCGGCCGGCACGCTGATCAATGCCACCACCCGCATCGCCGGCCTGTACCAGCGCAACTGCGTCAGTGGCCCGCGTGCCGACCTGGCCCGGACGCTGATCACCGCCGATCTGAACGCAGCAATCAAGCGCCCGACCGCGACCAGCTACACCGGGAGCGTGGCCGTGGGCGGCGTGGTGCCGGTGGCCGATGCGGCCGCGTCCACCAGCGTGCCGACCACGCCGGTCGCTCCGGTGGCCACGCCGCGCCCGGCGGCGCGCCCGAAGCCGGTGCGCAGCCACAAGGTGGGCCGGGGTGAAACCCTGGGCGCCATCGCGGCCAAGTTCCAGTGCGACGTGCCCACCCTGGCCCGTGCCAACGGCCTGAAGGCCCCGGCCTACAGCCTGCGCCACGGCCAGACGCTGAAGCTGCAGGGCTGCGACAAGTAATCCCCTACCCTGGAATCCGCATGGACCTCGAAGACACCCGCAACCTGTTCGCCAACCTCCGCGAAAACACCGACTGGGACATCACCGGCCCGTTGCTGTGGGGGTACTTCTTCGTGCACTCCACTGCCGAGCCGTTGCAGGCACTGGCGCAGCACCTGCAGGCGCAGGGTTACACCTTCGTGGAATTGTTCGAACAGGATCCGGAAGAGGGCGACGCGCCGTTCCACGTGCTGCATGTGGAGCGCGTCGAGATCCACGACGAAGCCTCGCTTGACCGCCGCAACCAGGAATTCGCAGCGCTGGCCGCGGAGAAGGGCGTGGAAGACTACGACGGCATGGACGTCGGTCCGGCCCCGTCCCTGCAGTAACGCGCGTACCGGTAGTGCCGGCCGCTGGCCGGCAATGCTCGACGCGTTGGATCAGCGGAGATGCCGGCCAGCGGCCGGCACTACCGAAGCCTCAGCGCAGCTTCGCCAGCGCCTGGCCCAGCTGCACCGGGCTTTCAGCGCCCAACTGCGGGGCGAAGTCAGCCACGCCTGGCGGCAGCAGCACGATCACGGTGGAGCCGTAGTTGAAGCGCGCCATCTCGGCAAAGCGCTCCAGCCTGATGCCCTGGCCGCGGTAGTCCTTGCGGGTGATGCGGTCGCCATAGTGCGGAATCTCCTCGCCGCTCCACACGGTTTCCACCCCGGACACCAGCAGCGCACCGACCATCACGCTGACCATCGGGCCGAAGCTGGTGTCGAAGTGGCAGACCAGGCGCTCGTTGCGGGCGAACAGGCGCGGTACGCCGTTCACTGCCGCCGGACCAACGCTGAACAGGCGCCCCGGCACGTGCACGGTCTCACGCAGGGTGCCGGTCCACGGCATGTGCACGCGGTGGTAATCGCGCGGCGACAGGTACACCGTGGCGTAGAGGCCATCGTTGTATGGCTTGGCGTCCTCGTCACTGCCCAGCAGTTCGGCAGCGGTGAATGACTGGCCCTTGGCCTGGAAGATGCGGCCGGCCTCGATCTTCCCCAGCTGGCTGATGCGGCCGTCGGCCGGCATCACCAGGCTGCGCGGATCGGCGTCAGCCACGCGCGCGCCCGGCTTCAGCGCACGGGTGAAGAACTGGTTGAAGGTCGCATAGCTGCGCGGGTCCGGGTTGGCCGCTTCGTCCAGGTTGACGTTGAACTTGCGGGTGACCGTGTCGATCAGCCAGCGCGATACGCGCGGATCGTCCGAGTACGCCAGCGAACGCGCCATCGAGGACAGCAGGCGGTGTGGCAGGGCGTACGTCAGGGCGGTGGTGAGGCTCATGGGGCGGTTTTCTCGGTCAGCTTCTGCAGGTCGCGGGCAATGGCCGGCGCGTTGAACGGGGGGCGTACCAGGCCGGCAAGGCGGCCCTGCGGGTCGAGCACGGCCAGGCTGGCCGAATGCTCGACGGTGTAATCCTCGGGGTTCTCGTCGAAATGCTTGCCCGGTACCTTCTGGAACACGAAGCCCAACGAGGTGGCGAAGCGCTCCAGCGAGGGAACGTCAGCGGTGGCGGCCAGGGTGTCCTTGTGGAAGCCGTGCACGTACTCGCCGAGGCGGGTGGCGCTGTCGCGGTCGGGGTCGACCGAGATGAACAACACGCGTGGGCGCAGGCTGTCGGGCAGGGCTTCCCACTGGTTCTGCGCGCCGGCCAGCTCGGCCAGGGTGGTCGGGCAGACGTCCGGGCAGAAGGTGAAGCCCAGGAATACCAGGGTCCAGTGGCCCTTCAGTTCGCCCGGGATCAGGCGGGTGCCGTCGGACTGGGCCAGGTTGAAGTCGGGCAGTTCGCGCGGCTGCGGGTACAGCGTGATCGCTTCGGTGGCCGGGGCATTGGCCGGCGGCTTCGGCGCGAACAGCTGCTGGGCGGCCAGCAGACCGAGACCCGCCGCCAGGGCGATCAGCAGGATGATGCCGGCGTTGCGATTGAACATGGGGGCTCCCGCGCGAAGTGGGCCCCATCATACCGGCTGTGGCCCGAATCGTTTCCGCCGCAACGGATGCCGCCACGGGCGCCAGCCCCTATAATCGGGGGCCACTTTGCCCGCAGTACCGCCATGACCGCTGAAACGGCCGCCGAACTCCACACGATCATCGATCTGATCCGCTACGGCACCAGCCGTTTCAACGAAGCCGGACTGACCTTCGGGCACAGCTACGACAACGCGCTGGACGAGGCCACCCAGCTGGTGCTGCACAGCCTGCACCTGCCGCATGACCTCGGCCCGGCCTATGGCCAGGCGCGCCTGCTGCAGGCCGAGAAGCTGCGCGTGCTGGAGCTGTTCCAGCGTCGCATCGACGAACGCATCCCGGCCGCCTACCTGACCGGTGAGGCCTGGTTCGCCGGCCTGAGCTTCAAGAGCGACAAGCGCGCCCTGGTGCCGCGCTCGCCGATCGCCGAACTGATCGAATGCGGCTTCGAGCCGTGGCTGGCCGGCCGCGATGTCAGCCGTGCGCTGGACCTGTGCACCGGCTCGGGCTGCATCGCCATTGCGATGGGTCACTACTATCCGAACTGGGAAGTGGACGGCGTCGACCTGAGCGACGATGCACTGTCGCTGGCCGAAGAAAACAAGGAGCGCCTGCAGGCGCACAACGTCACTCTGCTCAAGTCGGACCTGTTCAACGGCCTGACCGGCCGCCACTACGACCTGATCGTCACCAATCCGCCGTACGTCACCAACGACGAAACCGATGCCCTGCCGCAGGAATACTCCTACGAGCCGGAAATGGGCCTGCGTGCCGGCGACGACGGCCTGGACCTGGTGCTGAAGATCCTGCGTGACGCCCCGCTGCACCTGAGCGAGGACGGCCTGCTGATCTGCGAAGTGGGCGAATCCGAGCAGCACCTGATCAAGCTGCTGCCGGAAGTCGACTTCGCCTGGATCGAGTTCAAGGTCGGCCAGATGGGCATCTTCGCGGTCGAGTGCCGCGAGCTGATCGCCCACAGCGCGCGCATCACCGAACTGGCGGCGCAGCGCCCGTGAGCTCCAATTCGTTCGGCAAGCTGTTCACGGTCACCACGTTCGGTGAGTCGCACGGGCCGGCCATCGGCTGCGTGATCGATGGCTGCCCTCCGGGGCTGGCGCTGGACGCGGCCGAATTCGGCCATGACCTGCAGCGTCGCGCGACCGGCAAGAGCCGGCACACCTCGGCCCGCCGCGAGGCCGATGAGGTCGAGATCCTGTCCGGCGTGTACGAGGGCCTGACCACCGGCACGCCGATCGCGCTGCTGATCCGCAACACCGACCAGCGCAGCAAGGATTACGCGAACATCGGCCAGCAGTTCCGGCCGGGTCATGCCGACTACAGCTACTGGCACAAGTACGGCATCCGCGACCCGCGCGGTGGCGGCCGTTCCTCGGCGCGCGAGACCACCATGCGCGTGGCCGCCGGCGTGGTCGCCAAGAAGTGGCTGGCCGAACGCTTCGGCGTGACCGTGCGCGGCTACCTGTCGCAGCTGGGCGACATCACCCCGGCTGGTTTCGACTGGTCGGCGGTGGAAGACAATCCGTTCTTCTGGCCGCATGCCGCACAGGTGCCCGAGCTGGAGGCGTACATGGATGCGCTGCGCAAGTCCGGTGATTCGGTCGGCGCGCGCGTGGACGTGGTCGCCGACAACGTGCCGCCGGGCTGGGGCGAGCCGATCTACGGCAAGCTCGATGGCGAACTGGCCGCCGCGCTGATGAGCATCAACGCGGTGAAGGGCGTTGAGATCGGCGACGGTTTCGCCAGCGCCGCACAGAAGGGCACCGAACACCGTGACCTGCTGACCCCGCAGGGCTTCGCCAGCAATCACGCCGGCGGCATCCTCGGTGGCATCTCCACCGGCCAGCCGGTGGTCGCCTCGATCGCCCTGAAGCCGACCTCCAGCCTGCGCCTGCCGGGCCCGTCGCTGGACACCGCCGGCAACGTGGTCGAGGTGGTCACCACCGGTCGCCACGATCCCTGCGTCGGCATCCGCGCCACCCCGATCGCCGAGGCGATGGTGGCGATGGTGCTGATGGACCAGGCGCTGCGCCATCGCGCGCAGTGCGGCGATGTCGGCACGATCACCCCGCGCATTCCCGGGCAGATCGATGGCTGACACGCGGCCGACCGTGTGGGTGAGCCAGCCGCTGATCGACGCGGCCATCGCGCCGCTGCGCGATCGCGTGCAGCTGCGCAGCACCGATGCGGTCACCGCCTGGTCGCCCGAGCAGGTCGCCGAACAGCTGGACGGCGTCGACGGCGCGATCATCACCCTCAACGAGCGCATCGGTGCGGCCCAGGTGGCCGACGCCGCGCAGCTGCAGGTGATCGCCAATGTCGGCGTCGGCTACAACAACCTGGATGTCGATGCGCTCAGCGCAGCCGGCATCCTCGCCAGCAACACGCCGGACGTCCTGACCGAAACCACCGCCGATCTCGGTTTCGCCCTGTTGATGGCGACCGCGCGCCGGATCACCGAATCCGAGCGCTGGCTGCGCGAAGGCCAGTGGCAGCAATGGTCGTTCCAGACCATGCTTGGCGCAGACATCCATGGCAGCACGCTGGGCATCCTCGGCATGGGCCGCATCGGCCAGGGCATCGCCCGCCGCGGCGCGCATGGTTTCGGCATGAAGGTGCTGTACCACAACCGTTCGCGCCTTCCGGCCGAGACCGAGGCTGCGCTCGGCGCGACCTACGTCGACCTGGACACGCTGCTGGCGCAGTCCGACCACCTGGTCACCGTGCTGCCCTACACGCCGGCCTCGCATCACATCATCGATGCGGCTGCGCTGGCGAAGATGAGGCCCTCAGCCACCCTGGTGAACATCGCCCGCGGCGGCATCGTCGACGAACTGGCGTTGGCCGACGCGCTTGCCCGAGGCCGTCTGGCCGCTGCCGGCCTGGATGTCTACGAGGGTGAGCCGGCGGTGCGCCCCGAACTGCTGGCGCTGCGCAATGTCGTGCTCACGCCGCACATCGGCAGCGCCTCGCTGGCCACGCGCACGGCGATGGTACAGCTGGCCGTGGATAATCTGGTTGCCGGGCTCGGCCTGGACGGCGGCCCGTCGCGCATGCCGAGCGCGATCAACGCTGATGCGGCGATGGCCGCGCGCGTGACGCTGGGCAAAAAAACCGGGAAACGATAGGGAACCTCCGCGCGCCCCGCTTGAGGAGGTTCCCCGAACCCAGCTGTTGTGCGTGTTTCTTCCCCATTCCCGTTTTCGTGAGAGTTCCCCCATGAGCAATGCACAGCGCAGTTTCCACGTCGCCGTCGTCGGTGCCACCGGTGCGGTCGGCGAGACCATGTTGTCGATCCTGGCCGAGCGTGGTTTCCCGGTCGGTACCCTGAGCGTCCTGGCTTCCGAGCGTTCGGCCGGCGGCGAGATCGAATTCAACGGCCAGAAGGTCACGGTCCAGGACCTGGCCACCTTCGATCCGAGCGGCGTCGAGATCGCGCTGTTCTCGGCCGGTGGCAGTGTGTCCAAGGAATACGCACCGAAGTTCGCCGCTGCCGGTGCGGTGGTGATCGACAACTCTTCGGCCTTCCGTTACGACGATGACGTGCCGCTGGTGGTGTCCGAGGTCAATCCGGAACAGGTGGCCAACCGTCCGCGCGGCATCATCGCCAACCCGAACTGCTCGACCATGCAGATGCTGGTGGCGCTGGCGCCACTGCACCGCAAGTACGGCATCGAGCGTATCAACGTCTCCACCTACCAGTCGGTGTCCGGCGGCGGCCGTTCGGCTACCGAGGAACTGGGCAAGCAGACCGGCCAGCTGCTGAGCTTCCAGGAAATCGATCCGCAGCGCTTCCCGGTGCAGATCGCCTTCAACCTGATCCCGCACATCGACGACTTCCAGGACAATGGCTTCACCAAGGAAGAAATGAAGCTGATCTGGGAAACCCGCAAGATCCTCGGCGACGACAGCATCCTGGTGAACCCGACTGCGGTGCGCGTGCCGGTGTTCTACGGCCACTCCGAGTCGGTGGCGATCGAGACCCGCGACAAGGTCACCGTCGCCGAAGCGCGCGCGCTGCTGGAGCAGTCGCCGGGCATCGAAGTGGTGGATCGTCACGAAGCCGGTGGTTACCCAACCCCGGTCACCCACGCCTCGGGCACGGACGCGGTGTACGTCGGCCGCATCCGCGAGGACTTCTCGCACCCGCGCGGCCTGAACCTGTGGATCGTGTCGGACAACGTGCGCAAGGGCGCGGCGTTGAATGCCGTGCAGCTGGCCGAGCTGGTCGCCGCCGAGCAGCGCTGATCACAGCGGTTGCCTCACCGGTAGTGCCGGCCGCTGGCCGGCATTGCCGTGATCCATGTGCCGGAGTGCATGCCGGCCAGCGGCCGGCACTACCTCAAGGGTCTTTCCGGTGGGTGCGGACCCCGGTCCGCACGCTTTATAGTGTCGCCCATGAATAAACGGGCCAGGGGCGCAAAGCGCCCGCTCCTCTATCTTTCCACCGCGCTGCTGGCCCTGGCCAGCAGTTCGGCACTCGCATTGGGCCTGGGAGACATCCGTGTCCTGTCCAAGCCGGGGCAGCCATTGCTGGCCGAAATCCCGGTGGTGTCGGCGGACCCGTCCGAACTGGAAAACCTGCGCGTGGCGCTGGCCTCGCCGGTCACCTTCGAACGCGTCGGCCTGCAACGGCCGACCGGGCTGGTCAGCGAGCTGCAGTTCGAGCTGACCCGCAATGCGCAGGGCAGGGCGGTGGTGCGCGTCACCTCGCAGGCCCCGGTGGAGACGCCATCGCTGAGCTTCCTGATCGAAGCTGACTGGGGCCAGGGCCGCCTGGTGCGCGAGTACTCCGCGCTGGTCGACGCGCCGTCCAGCGCGCTGGCCGTGGCCGAGCCGGAGATCGTCGCGCCGGCAGGCACGCTCTCCAATACCATCGTGCGCGAACCTGCACCGGCTTCGGCAACGGTGCCAGCGGCAGAGGCGCCCACTACGCCGCCACCTGCGGTGGCGCCTGCACCGGCACGCCCGCGTGCGGCCTCCGCGCCGGTCGCTGCACCGGCGGCCGATGGCAGCGTCACCGTACAGCGCGGTCAGACCCTGTCGCAGATCGCCAGCGCGGTGGCGCGTGGCAACCAGGTCAGCCGCGACCGCGCGATGATCGCCCTGCTGCGCGCCAATCCCGAAGCCTTCATCCGTGGCAACGTCAATCTGCTCAAGCAGGGCGCGGTGCTGCGCGTGCCGGGCAGCACCGCGCTTGCCGCTGTCGATGCCGCCGAGGCCACCGCGCTGGTGCGCGAGCACGCCGCGCAATGGCGGCAGGCGCGTACCGTGCCGCAACCGGCGGGTGCGGTCGCGCCGGCCGCCAAGGCGGCAACCGCGAACGCTTCTTCCCCGGCTGCCGCCAACGGGGCACGACTTGAGATCGCTCCGGCGCTGGCGTCCGACGCCGCGCATGCGGGCACAACCACCGGCACCGCTGCCGGCAGCGAGGGTGACATGCTGGGCAATGAACAACTGCGCCAGGCGCGTGAGGACATCGCCACCCGCGATGCCGAGATCGGTGAACTGAAGCAGCGCGTGGCCGATCTGGAGAAGCTGAAGGAGCAGCAGCAGTCGTTGATCGCGATGAAGGACAACGACCTGGCTGCCGCGCAGCAGCGCCTGGCACAGGCGCCGGGTTCCCGTGATGCGGCAACGCCGTGGTACTGGCTGGGGCTGCCGGTGCTGCTGTTGGCGGCGGGCGCGGCCTGGCTGCTGCGTCGTCGCAAGCCGTCGCCGCTGCCGCCGCTGCGTGAGGAAGACGATGCCGCCGGCCTGGCCGCTGCGGTGCCGGCAGGTGCGGCGCTGGATACGCTGGCCGAGCAGTCCTCGTGGTCGTCGGCTGTTGCCGACAATGGTCGCCAGGAACCGGCGATGCCTGCCTGGGCGACCGAAACCGAAGTACACGAAGTGGTGGTCGCCGAACCCGTCGCCGAGCACGCGGTGCGGGCCGAATGGCAGGCCGAGACACTGCGCGACGAGGACGCGGTGGCATTGCCCGAAGCGGTGACCGATCTGCCGCGCTGGGACGATTCCGCAACCACCGGCGACGAGGTTGTCGTCGCCGAGCCGCTGCAGGACGAACGCGTTGTACCGCAGGCGCCGGCCGAAGTGGCGGTGCCGGACTACGCACTGCATGCCGAACAGCAGCCTCAGTTCCGCGGAGTGTTCGATCTGCCGGCTGACGCGCATGAGAACGAGGCTCCGGCGGATACCGTACATCCCGAGGCCATCGACAGCATCGACCACGGCAGCGTCGACGCTTCTCATTCCGACGATATCGCGCCGAGCGCGGCCGCGCCCGCCGGCGACGCGGGCTGGTCGCCGCGTGCCGGCCAGGAGCGCCTGGAACTGGCCATTGCCTACCTCGATCTGGGCGACGCGCAGACTGCGCGCACCCTGTTGCTGGAAGTCGCCGAAGGCGGTGACCTGCACAGCCAGGCCCAGGCCCGCGAACTGCTGGCCCGCCTGCCGTGACCGAACCTGCCGACAAGGGCCCTGCCATGAGCCGCGAGCGTCGCATCGACTACGTTGAATTCGCTTCCAGCGACCCGGCCGCAAGCCGCGCCTTCTTCGAGAAGGTGTTCGGCTGGTCGTTCGTCGATTACGGCAGCGACTACACGGCGTTCGACGATGGCCGCCTGCAGGGCGGCTTCTTCCGCGGCCAGCCGCAGCGGGCCAGCGACAGCGGTGCACCGCTGCTGGTGCTGTATGCCGACGCACTGGCACCGGTCGAGGCCGCCGTGCGCGACGCCGGCGGCGAGATCGTGCGCCCGGTGTTTTCCTTCCCCGGTGGCAGCCGCTTCCAGTTCGTCGAGCCCGGTGGCAACGAACTGGCGGTCTGGTCCGAACGCGATCCGGCCTGAGCGCCGTCCCATACGCAATATCGAGGTAGCACATGCGTTACGCGCTTGGCGTCGAATACGACGGCAGCGATTTCAGGGGCTGGCAGAACCTGGGCGAGGGCGGTCCCAGCGTGCAGGCCAGCCTTGAGCAGGCCCTGTCGTCGGTGGCCGATACGCCGCTGCAGGTGGTCTGCGCCGGCCGCACCGATGCCGGCGTGCATGGCCAGTGCCAGGTCGTCCATTTCGATACCGACGTGGTGCGCGACCCGCGCGCCTGGATGCTAGGCACCACCACCCGCCTGCCGCGCTCGATCGCGGTGCGCTGGTGCGTGCCGGTGGCCGACGATTTCCACGCCCGCTTCTCGGCACGCGCGCGCCGCTACCGTTACCGCCTGCTCAACCGCGAGGTGCGGCCGGCGCTGGACCGGCAGACCCTCAGCTGGGAGCGCCGGGCGCTGGACGAGACGCTGATGCACGCCGCCGGCCAGGCCCTGATCGGCGAAAATGACTTCAGCGCGTTCCGCTCCGTGCAGTGCCAGGCGCTGCATGCGCGGCGTGAGCTGCAATCACTGCAGGTCAGCCGCCAGGGCGAAGTGATTGAAGTGGCCGTGCAGGGCAATGCATTCCTTCATCACATGGTCCGCAATATCGTCGGTTCGTTGATCCTGGTGGGCAGCGGTGAAAAACCGGTGGAATGGATCGCCGAACTGCTGGCCGGGCGCGATCGCACCGTAGCCGGTCCCACCGCACCGCCGCAGGGCCTGGTGTTCCTTGGGCCCCTGTACCCCGACAACTGGCATCTGCCCGCCGAGGTCACGCTATGAGCCGCTCCTACTACCGCACGCGCATCAAGTTCTGTGGCATGACCCGTGCCGGCGATGTCCGCCTGGCCGGTGAGCTGGGCGTGGACGCAGTGGGTTTCATCTTTGCCCGCGAGAGCAGCCGCCGGGTTGCGCCTGCCGAAGCACGCGCGATGCGCCAGGCGATCGCGCCGATGGTCGATGTGGTGGCCCTGTTCCGCAACAACAGCAAGGAAGAGGTGCGCGAGGTGCTGCGCACGGTGCGGCCAACCCTGCTGCAGTTCCACGGCGAGGAAGACGAGAGCTTCTGCCGCAGCTTCAACATGCCCTACCTGAAGGCGATTGCCATGGGGGGCCGGGAAGAGGTCAATGCGCGCACGTTGCAGCTGCGTTACCCGAGCGCGGCGGGGTTCCTGTTCGACAGCCACGCTCCCGGCGGCGGCGGCGGTACCGGCGTGGCCTTCGACTGGGGCCGTATCCCGACCGGCCTGCACCGGCCGTTCCTGCTGGCCGGTGGCCTGAACCCGGAAAACGTCTACGACGCTGTGCTGGCCACGCTTCCCTGGGGCGTGGACGTGTCCAGCGGCATCGAACTGGAGCCGGGCATCAAGGACGGCTACAGGATGCGCACCTTCGTCGAGGAAGTGCGCCGCGCGGACTGCACGGTCCTGGAGTGATCCGCGCCCCCTGAGGGCGCACCCGGAACGTCATCGCCGACGGTGCATTCCGCCGGGTCTGTGTTCTGCCTGTCGCGTGCCGTGCCATGAAGGCGGACGTCTACTGAATGCGGTGAGCATCCCACTTTCGGGTAATTCAGGATCCAGCGCCAGGAAGTCGACACTCCCGAGCATCTGATCGGACACAATGGGCCCGGCCTGACCTGGCTGGGTGCGATGCGGTGTGCGTGTCGCTGGCCGCACCCCTGAGATACGCCTTGGCTTTCGAACGAGGACGCAATGGATATGCGCCATCTCTCTTCCCACCGTATCCGCCTGGCCCGCCTGACGATCATGCCCGGCCTGCTGCTTGCATTGGGCGCGTGTGCGGGCGGTGACTCGTCCGCCCCGACTGCATCGGCACCGGCCGCTGCCACACCGGCAGGCGCAGCCGCCACAGCACCGGCGACGGTTCCGGCGGCAGCACCGGCTGCCGACGGCCTGGCGGCGCTGATCCAGGCCAGTGGCGTGAAATGCAGCAACGCCAATACGGGCAGCGGCTGCACGGCCGGCGATGTGGACAGCGGTGATTTCTACGATGTCGAACTGTCGCCGGACTGTGGTGACCAGGGCTTCTTCGCGGACGTAGCCGACGCCAAGGGCGTGGAGACGTTGAATGCGGTGCGATCCACCGGCAGCAAGGCCAGCGTGACCGCAAAGCTGTCGAAGGGGCAGCTGGTCTGCGTGCAGGGCATCGGGCGTACCGGACAGAATCCGCTGTTCTATTACGTCGTGGCGGTTCCCGCAGCAACGGTCGGCAAGTGCAAGGGCAACACGTTGTGTGACACCTATGGCGACAGGCCGATCACTGGCCTGGCGAACACGGGGGGCGAGGCCTGCCATGTGGCGGCGCCGGGACGTTACGCCGGGAACTGCGCGCAGGGCTGGGTCAGTGCGGACGTGCTCGACGTGTTTTCCAACGGAACGTAATCACGGTATCGATGCGGCCGACAAGCTGCAGAGCATCACGGTGCAGGATGGCAAGGCGTTCGTGATCGGCGCGACGCCGGGCTTCCGCACCGCCGTCGATCTGGCTCAGGCGCCACCGCCGCTGGAGCAGACCAGTGCCAAGCTGCTGGCAGATCCGCCGCATCAGCAGCAGGTGCATGAGGAGCAGCAGCGGGTCGCGATGGGCGGTCGCTGAGGCTTGTGTTGCCGGCTTCGGGAGCGAACGCCACCCGGAGCCTTGTCTCATCGCAGCTGTGCTGCTGCCCAGTCGGCCAGGGCGTCCACCCGTGCATCGGCCGGGCCATCCGGCCGCGCCAGCACCCAGAAGCCGCCGGTGGCGGTAAATCCCCACGGTGCGACCAGCCGGCCTGCGGCCAGGTCTTCGGCCACCAGCGGTTCCGGTGCGATTGCCGGGCCCAGCCCGGCCACCGCGGCTTCCAGCAGGTAGTACAGGTGCTCGAAGGCGGTGCCCAGCTGCAGCTTCGACACGTCCAGATCGTGCGCCTGTGCCCATGCCGGCCATGCCTGCGGCCGTGAGCTGGTGTGCAGCAGCGTCTCCTGCAGCAGCGCCGACGGCGGTGCATGCCGCAGGCGCTGCGCGGCCGGATGCGATGGCGCCACCACCACGCCGACCCGTTCCGGCGCCAGCTCGCGTACCTGCCAGCCTCGTGGCCACGGGCCCTGCGCCAGCAGCAGCACCGCGTCCAGCGCCGCCTGCGCTTCGGTGAAACTGCCATCCAGTGCCGACCACTGCAGGCGCACGCCGGGCAGGGCAGCCTGCAATGCTGGCAGTCGTGGAATCATCCAGCGCGCCAGCACGCTGCCACTGCAGCCCAGTACCAGCGCCGGGGCTGCCGTCGGCCGCCGCAGTTCGCGCACGCAGTCTTCGATGCCGCTGAAGGCCTCGCTGCATGCTGCCTGCAGCCGCGTGCCCGCAGCGGTCAGGCGCAGGCCACGGCCGGCCCGCTGGAACAACGCCAGGCCAAGGTGATCCTCCAGCAGCTTCAACTGCCGGCTGACCGCGCCGTGGGTGACGTGCAGGTCCTGCGCGGCGCGCCCAACGCCGCCAAGGCGGGCCGTCGCTTCGAACGCGCGCAGCGCATTGAGGGGAGGCAGCAGGGAACGGCTCATGTGAGATTTCCTGACGATATGCGCCAGATAATATCCATTTTCCGGTCATGACCCGTGCGCTAGAGTATCCACCTGTCTGAACCACCGGTCGTATCCATGTCTGCCTCCCGCATTGCCGACTATCACGCCTTCCCGGATGCCCAGGGCCACTTCGGCCGCTATGGCGGCAGTTTCGTTGCCGAAACCCTGGTCGGCCCGCTGCAGGAACTGGCCCAGGCCTATGACCAGGCGCGCCAGGATCCCGCATTCCAGCTGGCCTATGACCGCGACCTGGCGCACTACGTGGGCCGGCCGAGCCCGATCTATCACGCCCAGCGCCTGAGCGATCACGTCGGTGGCGCGCAGATCCTGCTCAAGCGCGAGGACCTGAACCACACCGGCGCGCACAAGATCAACAACACCATCGGCCAGGCCTTGCTGGCCGCGCGGATGGGCAAGAAGCGCATCATTGCCGAGACCGGTGCCGGCCAGCATGGCGTGGCCAGTGCCACGGTTGCCGCGCGGCTGGGCCTCGAATGCGTGGTGTACATGGGCGCCACCGACATCGAGCGGCAGAAGATCAATGTTTACCGCATGAAGCTGCTGGGCGCGACGGTGGTGCCGGTCACTTCCGGCTCGGCCACCCTGAAGGACGCACTCAACGAAGCGATGCGCGACTGGGTGACCAACGTGCAGGACACCTTCTACATCATCGGTACGGTCGCCGGTCCGGATCCGTATCCGCGCATGGTCCGTGACTTCAACGCCATCGTTGGCCGCGAAGCGCGTGAGCAGATGCTGGCCGAATACGGCCGCCTGCCGGATGCGATCACCGCCTGCGTGGGCGGCGGCAGCAATGCCATCGGCCTGTTCCATGCCTTCCTCAACGACCGCCAGGTCGAGATCGTCGGCGCCGAAGCCGCCGGTGATGGCATCAGCACCGGCCGTCACGCCGCGTCGATCGCTGCCGGTCGCCCGGGTGTGCTGCACGGCAACCGCACCTATGTGCTGTGCGACGACGACGGCCAGATCATCGAGACCCACTCGGTATCAGCCGGCCTGGATTATCCGGGCGTCGGCCCGGAGCACGCGTTCCTGGCCGATACCGGTCGCGCACGCTATCTGGGCATCACCGACGAGGAAGCGCTGCAGGCCTTCCACCTGCTGGCGCATACCGAGGGCATCCTGCCGGCACTGGAGTCCAGCCATGCGTTGGCACAGGCGATCAAGCTGGCGCGTGAGCGACCGCGTGACCAGATCGTGCTGTGCAATCTATCCGGCCGTGGCGACAAGGACGTGCACACCATCGCTGCGCGCGAAGGGCTGGTCCTGTGAGCGCGCGGCTGCGGAACAGCGGCGTGCTGCTGCTGGCGCTTGGGCTGGCCGCGTGCCAGCCGCCGGAGCCACCGGTACTGGCGCCGGCCGCCAAGGCCACCACGCAGCCGGCCCAGCAGCCGGCCGCCAACGATGACCTCGACCCGATGGCGCGTACGCCGATCGTCGATCCACCGTCTGCGCAAGGCGCGGACAGCGACGACGTGCCTGCAGTGGCCTCGGTGGCGCTGGATCATGCCGGCGAGGTGCTGGTCGGCCAGCACATGAGTGACCTGAAGGCCCTGGGTCCCTGGAAAGCGCAGGGCGCGAAGGAGTTCTTCGAAGGCGACTGCGAGTACTACGATGGCAAGGCGCTGCCGGCCGGCGTGTCGATGATGACCGATGACGAGCGCGTGGTGCGTTTCGATCTGAAGCCGGGTGACGACCCGGAGCTGCCGGTTGAGCAGCCCGGTCCGTTTGGCCTGCGCGTCGGCATGACCCGCGCACAGGCCATGGCGCAGTTTCCGAATCCGCCGGTGTCCAGTCCGCATGCCTATGACGGCGACCAGGGCGAGTACCTCACCTGGCAGGACCCGGGCTCGGACCTGGGCATCCGCCTGGAACTCTATGAAGGGAAGGTCACCCGGATGTACTGGGGGACCAGCGATGCGATTGAACTGATTGAAGGATGTGCCTGAGATGCCCGTATCCCGACTCGATGCCTGTTTCCAGCGCCTGCGCGAGCAGCAGCGCAAGGCACTTATCCCCTTCGTCACCGCCGGTGATCCCTCGCTGGAGGCCACGGTGCCGGTCATGCACGCGCTGGTCGATGCCGGTGCCGATGTGATCGAGCTGGGCGTGCCGTTCTCCGACCCGATGGCCGATGGCCCGACCATCCAGCGCAGCTCCGAGCGCGCGCTGGCACGGGGGGCTGGCAGCCGCTACGTCCTGCAGGCCGTGGCGCAGTTCCGCGAGCGCGACGCGCAGACCCCGGTGGTGCTGATGGGCTACCTCAACCCGGTGGAGATCCATGGCTACGCGGCCTTCGCCAAGGCCGCCGTCGACGCAGGCGTGGACGGCGTACTGCTGGTCGACCTGCCGCCGGAAGAAGCGGGTGAAGCGCAGCAGGCCTTCGATGCAGCCGGCCTGGCACTGGTCCTGCTGGCGTCGCCGACCACCAGCGAAGCGCGGGCCGACAAGCTGCTGGCGCTGGCCCGTGGCTATCTCTACTACGTCAGCTTTGCCGGTGTCACCGGCGCGTCCGAGCGCCTGGACAGCGATGCCGCCAGTGCCCGCCTGCAGGCCCTGCGCGCGCGCGCTTCGGTGCCGGTGGTTGCTGGCTTCGGCATCAAGGACGCCGCCAGTGCGGCGGCGATGGCGCGCCAGGCCGACGGCGTGGTGGTCGGCAGTGCACTGGTGGCGGTGCTGGCCGAAGCGGGCTCGGCTGAAGAGGCCGCGCAGCGCGCTGGAGCTTTCCTGGCCCCGCTGCGGCAGGCGCTGGACGCGTAACGGTCGTGCCGGCCGCTGGCCGGCATCTTCCTGACGGCCACATGCAAGGGCTGCCGGCCAGCGGCCGGCACTACCCATGGGTCTGTACGTAGGGGCTGCCGGCCAGCGGCCGGCACTACCCATGGGTCTGCACGTAAGGGGCTGCCGGGCAGCGGCCGGCACTACCCATGGGTCTGCACGTAGGGGGCTGCCGGCCAGCGGCCGGCATGACCCATGGGTCTGCACGTAGGGGCTGCCGGCCAGCGGCCGGCACTACCCATGGGTCTGCACGTAGGGGGCTGCCGGCCAGCGGCCGGCATGACCCAGCACCTAAACGTACGTCCCAGCATGGTTTTTTCCGGCGGCTCCGTGGCCGGCAAGGGGGTGCACGGGCGGGGAAAGCGGAGCTAGACTGTCCGCCTTTGCGGCCCTCGGGCCGCCCTGAACGGAAGTGTCCTCCCGCATGAGTTGGCTCAGCAAGTTGATGCCGTCCGGCATCCGCACCGACAACACCCCCAGCAAGAAGCGCAGTGTCCCCGAGGGCCTGTGGGAAAAGTGCAGCAACTGCGGCAGCGCGTTGTACCGTCCGGAACTGGAAGAGAACCTGGAGGTCTGCCCGAAGTGCGGCCACCACATGGCGATCCGCGCGCGTGCGCGCCTGGCCGCCCTGTTCGACGCCGACAGCACCACCGAGATCGGTGCGCGCCTGGGGCCGACCGACCTGCTCAAGTTCAAGGACCAGAAGAAGTACAGCGAGCGCATCAAGATCGCGCAGAAGAACACGGGTGAGTACGACGCGCTGATCGCCATGCGCGGTCTGCTCAAGGGCCGTGCACTGGTGGCCTCGTCGTTCGACTTCGCCTTCATGGGCGGCTCGATGGGCTCGGTGGTGGGTGAGCGTTTCGCGCTGGCCGCCGAAACCGCAGTGGAGATCGGTGCCCCCTACGTGTGCTTCTCGCAGAGTGGCGGCGCGCGCATGCAGGAAGGCCTGTTCTCGCTGATGCAGATGGCCAAGACCTCGGCCGCACTGGGCAAGCTGCGTGAAGCGGGCCTGCCGTACATCTCGGTGCTGACCCACCCGACCACCGGTGGCGTGTCGGCCTCGTTCGCGATGCTGGGCGACATCAACATCGCCGAGCCGCAGGCGCTGATCGGCTTCGCGGGTCCGCGCGTGATCGAGCAGACCGTGCGCGAGAAGCTGCCGGAAGGCTTCCAGCGTTCGGAGTTCCTGCTGGAACACGGTGCCATCGACCAGATCTGTGACCGTCGCGAGATGCGCGACCGCCTGTCCGATCTGCTGGCAATGCTGGGCCGTCAGCCGGCGCCGGAGGTGGCTTGATGGGAGGCCGCAAGTACTTCGGTACTGACGGCATCCGTGGGCGGGTCGGCCAAGGCGTGATCTCGGCCGACTTCGTGCTGCGCCTGGGCAACGCCCTGGGCCGTGTCCTGGTCGCCCAGCGCGGCCAGGACGGGCGCCGGCCGATCGTGGTGATCGGCAAGGACACCCGCATTTCCGGCTACATGTTCGAAGCGGCGCTGGAGGCCGGCCTGGTCGCTGCCGGCGCCGACGTACAGCTGCTGGGGCCGATGCCGACCCCGGCGGTGGCGTTCCTGACCCGCACGCTGGGCGTGGACGCCGGCATCGTCATCAGCGCTTCGCACAACCCGCATTACGACAACGGCATCAAGTTCTTCTCCGCCCAGGGCGAGAAGCTCGACGACGCCACCGAACTGGCCCTGGAAGCGGCGCTGGACGTTCCGTTCACCACCGCCGAATCGGAGAAGCTGGGCAAGGCGTCGCGCGCGCGCGAAGCGGTCGGCCGCTACATCGAGTTCTGCAAGGCCAGCGTGCCGCGCGCGTTCGACCTGCGTGGCGTGCGCCTGGTGCTGGATTGCGCGCACGGTGCCACCTACCAGATCGCACCGCTGCTGTTCCGCGAACTGGGCGCCGAGGTGATCGGCATCGGTGCCGAGCCCAATGGCGTCAACATCAACGCAGGCGTGGGTTCCACCCATATCGACAACCTGGCGGCCAAAGTCCGCGAGACCCGTGCCGATCTCGGCATCGCCTTCGATGGTGATGGCGACCGTGTGCTGATGGCCGACGACCAGGGCAACCCGGTCGACGGCGATGACCTGCTGTACATCCTGGCCCGCGCCTGGAAGGACGAAGGCCGCCTGCGCGGCCCGGTGGTCGGCACGCTGATGAGCAACTATGGCGTGGAGAAAGCTTTCGCCGATCTGCAGATCCCGTTCGTGCGCAGCAACGTTGGTGATCGATACGTGCACCAGGCGCTGGTCGAAGGCGGGGGCGTGCTTGGCGGTGAGGCCTCGGGCCACCTGCTGTGCCTGGACCGGGCGACCACCGGCGACGGTATTGTCAGTGCCCTGCAGGTACTGGTGGCACTGCGCAACGGCGGCCAGACCCTGCGCCAGGCGCTGAAGGGTTTGGAGCGGGTGCCGCAGAAAACGGTCAACGTGCGGTTGGGCAATGTCTCGGCCAAGGCCACGGTGCAGGCCGCCAGTGTGCAGGCCGCGCTGGCGGCCGCGCAGCAGTCGGTGGCCGGCCGCGGTCGCGCGTTCCTGCGCCCGTCGGGTACCGAGCCGGTGGTGCGGGTTACCGTCGAAGCCGATGACGCCACGCTGATGCAGGAGACACTCGATCGCTTGTCCGCTGCGGTGCGCGAAGCCGCTGCCTGAGCAGCGTGGCAATACCGCGTGTTGCACCCGACATGGCCGCGTTTGCGGCCATGTTTTTTTCTGGTAGGGGGGGGACTCAACCGTGCGCGACCCGCGATCGCGTTCAGCTGCGGCTGCGCACCTTGTGACGCGTCGTGTACGGGCGTTTCCGACCGCTGGGTCCTGCCCGCATCAGCGCGCGGGCAGGTGCTCTGGCATTGCACCTTGTGCGGTGCGTGACATCGCCCGCTGCCACTTCCAGGTGTCCCGGCACATGTCGGTGAGATCGTGACGCGCCTTCCAGCCCAGCTCGCGCAGCGCCAGCGAGGCATCGGCGAAGCTGACCGCGATGTCGCCATCGCGCCGCGGTACGATGCGGAACGGAACCCGCACGCCGGTGGTGAGTTCGAAGGCCTGGATCAGTTCCAGCACGCTGTGGCCCTGGCCGGTGCCAAGGTTGAGGGTGATGCTGCGCCGCTGGTCGCGAAGGAACTGCAGGGCCAGTACGTGGGCGCTGGCGACGTCCTGCACATGGATGTAGTCGCGCACGCCGGTACCATCATGGGTCGGATAGTCGTCCCCGAAGACCTGGACCTCCGGCAGCAGCCCGGCGGCGACCTGCGCGATGTAGGGCATCAGGTTGCTCGGCGTGCCATGCGGAAGCTCGCCGATCAGCGCGCTGGCGTGGGCGCCGACCGGGTTGAAGTAGCGCAGCGTCGCAATATGCAGGTCCTGGCCCGTTGCCGCCAGGTCGGCAAGCAGCTGCTCGACCACCAGCTTGGTGCGCCCATAGGGCGTCATCGCACAGGTTGAAGCGGTCTCGGCCACCGGGCAGTGGTCCTGGTTGCCGTACACCGTTGCCGAAGAGCTGAAGACCAGCAACTGCACGCCTGCATCCTGCATGGCACCGAGCAGGGCAATCGAACCGCTGATGTTGCTGTCGAAATACTGCAGTGGAATCTTCTGGGATTCGCCCACGGACTTGAGCGCTGCGAAGTGCAGTACGGCATCGATCGCGTGCTCCTGCATCAAGGCGGCCATGCGCGGCCGGTCCCGGATGTCAGCCTGCACGAACACCGGTGCCGTGCCGGTGATCCGTCCGATGCGCTCGACCACGCTGGCGTCGCTGTTGCACAGCGAGTCCACGATGACCACGCCGTGCCCCTGCTGCTGCAGCTCCACGCATGCATGCGAGCCGATGTAGCCAGCACCGCCGGTCACCAGTACGTTCATTGCCTTCACTGTTCCTTTGAGTCCATTCGAAAAACGGGTGCTGCCGCGATCAAGATGAACGTGGCCTCCTAAGGGCCAGGCACCATCTTCTTCTGCCGCGCCTTGAAGCCGTTGAAGATCGGCGCGATCAACGGGTTGTAGCTCCATGCGATGCGCTTGCGCAGCCAGCTGGCCGGCCGGTTGCGGATCGCGAAGCGATAGATCCGCTCCGGATCGCCGCCAATCACGTTGCGGCCGAAGGGATGGGTGGTGTGCAGGTAGCGGAAGCCCTGTTCGCGTGCCACTTCGATGTAGTCATCGTCGAAGTCACCATAGGGCCAGCACAGCGTATCGGAGACTTCGCCGAGCTTCTCCAGCAGCGTCTGCTTCGCCATGGCCAGGTCGCCGCTGATGCCTTCGCGGCGCTGCGCACGGTCCAGGTCATCGCGCTTGAGCCAACGGGTGTGGCTGTGGGTATGGCAGTGGACCTCGAACGTGCCGGCTTCGATTGCCGCACGCGCTTCGCTCCAGCGCATCATCACTTCGTCGCTGCGGCCCTGCTTGTAGATCAGGTCCTCGCAGGCGCGATGTTCCGGCGTGGCCGGCAGCTCGGCGCCTTCGATGCCTGCATGCGGGCGGATCGGACCTTCGTGCATCCAGCCGGTGACCACGAATACCACCGCATGCATGCCGTATTTCTGCAGGATCGGATGGGCGTAGACCCAGTTGTCCAGGTAGCCGTCGTCGAACGTGATCACGATCGATTTGCGCGGCACCGGCTTCCCGGCGAGAAAGCCGGCGTACTGGTCCAGCGTCAGCGAGGTCCAGCCGGTCCGTGCGAGCCAGGCGATCTGGCTCTCGAAGTTCTCCGGGGATACGGTGATCATTCCCGGCGAGTTGCTGACATGGTGGTGCATCAGCACCGGTACGGTTCTGGCGTTAGCCATGACCCAGCTCCTTCAACCATTGGAGGTAGTAGTTTTCAGTGGCCTCTCCGTGGCCGGCCGCGCTGAACTGCTTGGCGCTGCGGATCCAGTCCCAACCGGCGCGGCCCATCTGCCGGCGACGTTCCTGATCATCCACCAGCAGCCGCAACGCACCAGTGAGGGCGGCGTCATCACCCAGCCGGGTGAGGATGGCATTGCTGCCTTCCACCAGCATTTCAGGCACGCCGCCAACGCGATGCGAGACGATCGGCAGTGCCGCCTGCGCCGCCTCGAGGAACACGGTCCCGGAGGCTTCCTTGTGGGTGGCCAGGGCGAAGATGTCGAAACCGGCCATCAGCCGGTGTGCGTCGCTGCGGAAGCCGAGCAGGTGCACCTGGCGCTCCAGCCCGAGTTCGCTGCGCAGGGCCTGCAGGCGGCCCATGACCGGCTCGCCGTCGCCGACCACGGCCAGGTGCAGGTCGGGATTGGTCTTGCATAGTGGCGCCATGGCGCGCAGCAGCTCGGCATGGCCCTTGGGCTCGCGCAGCACGGCCACGCAGCCGACCACGATGTCGCGCTCGGCGAAACCGAGTTCGGCGCGGACCTGTGCGCGGGTGGCCTGCAGGTTCTCCCAGGGATCGCCCTGCTCGGTCATGCCCCAGCGCGGCGGCGTCGCCATGGGGGGCACGATGCCGATGTGCTCGGCGGCAATGCCGCGGTCGACCAGCAGCCGCTTGACGAAATCGCTGACGGTGATGATCCGGTGCGGAAGACCGGTATAGGTCAGCAACGAATTGACCGGACTCATCAGGTGGCGCGAGCGCACCACCAGTGGCGTGCCGCCCAGGCGTGCGCCAGCCGCGGCGATCAGTGCGTCGCGGCGGCTGGTGGTGTTGACCACGTCGTAGCGCTCGCGGCGTACCAGGCGTGACACCGACCAGATGCCGCGCAGCAGCCGTGCCAGGCCGCCCATGCGCAGGGTATGCACGGTGAAGCCATCGTCGCGCGCGAGCTGGGCCAGGCGGGCATCGGGCTGGCACAGCAGGGACACCTGGTGCCCACGCGCACGCATCACCTGCATGTGGCGGAAGATGTAGATCTCCTGGCCGCCCATTCCCCGGGCAGCTTCGGTATGCAGGATCCGCAGCGAGCGTTTCATGGAATCCATCCTCTGTGGTCAGCGGTTGCGGAAGCGGGTCAGCGCTTCCCATGCGGTACGGACGGCGCCGGCATCCGGGGCCTGGCGCGGGAGCGGGCGGTAATGCAGGTCAAGCGCCGTCGCATTGCCGAACTTGTCGAACACGTAGATGCCATTGCCATGGCGGACGGCGCGTTGTGACCAGCTTTCCACCACCAGTGCGCGCTCGCCTGCGGGTTCGGCCAGCAGATCCTGGCCGGTGCTGAAGTCGCTCAGTGCGTTCTCGCAGCCCAGGGCGTGGCGCATCAACGTCGGCACCCAGTCCTCATGTGAACTGGTGCGTGTCTCATGGCCGCTGGCCTGGCCGGGCCAGTGCAGCACGAACGGTACCTGCAGCTGGTAGTCGGAGAAGTTGCCGTTGTGGCCCCAGTAGTTCAGCTTCAGGTCGTTGAACTCCTCGGCGTGGTCGCCGGTGACCAGAACGATGGTGTTCTGATCCAGGCCCTGCGCGCGCAGATCGTCCAGCAGGGTGCCGACGAGGCTGTCGGCGTAATGCACGGCGGTCCGGTAACGGTTCAGTTCCGGGGCCGGGTCGTGGTCCGGACCGAACCTGAGGAAGTCGATTTCCTGCGCCATCGGGGTCGCCAGCGGCGGGTAGCCTGCGGGCATGTGGTAGGGCGCATGGGTGGAATCGAGGAAGACGAAGCCGAACCACGGCGTGTGCGCTGCCTGGCTTGCACGGATGTCCTTCTGAAGCGAGGCTACGATGCTGCTGTCACGGCCTTCCGAACCCAGGCCGGGCGGGCCCTGGTGCAGCTGGTCGCGGACGTCCGCAAATGCAGTGCGGTCGAATTCCGGGCTGTACATCGGCGCGCTGCCGTACAGATGCAGGTCGTACCCCTGCTGGCCCAGCACCTTGAACAGCTGTGAGCCGCGCTGTTCGTCAAGCATGCTTTGCCAGTAGCCGCCCGGCAGGCCGTAGAGCAGGCCGAACAGGCCATAGCGGGTGGCGTTGCCCGTGCTGAAATGGCGGTCGTAGACACGAGCGGAGGCCGCCAGTGCCGAGGTGTTCGGCATGATCTGCGGAGTAAGCGCATCGTGGCGCAGCGATTCCAGCACGACCATCAGTACATTGGGCCGCTGTGGGCTCTGGCAGCGCAGTGGCTGCAGCGGATACAGCAGCTGCGCATGGCGAGGATCGGGCAGGCCGACCTGCTGTTCACTGACCACGCCCAGCCTGCGCATGAAGCTCTTGGCGGTGATCGGCTGGGCCCAGGGCAGGTAGTTCCACTGGGCAATCACGTCACGGTCGCCGCGTGCGTCGTAGTAGGCGGTGGCCACCTGGCCGCTCGCCATCAGCAGGGCGACCACCGCCCAGGCCTGCAGCACCCTGCGCCGGCGGGGCGCGGCCGGCAGCAGCTTCCAGCACGCCCAGGCCAGGATGCCCTCGGCGGTGAAAATGGCCGCCACCAGCAGGCCGACCTGTACCCAGGTCTTCCACGACAACGCAACCTGGTCCTGCAGGGCGCCGCCGAACACCATGTTCAGGACCATGGCATTGAGGTGGAAGCGGTACAGGGTGAACACCTTGGCGTCGACCAGCAGCAGGCACAACCACAAGCCCTGCAGCAGTACCGCACTGATGCTCAGCGTGCGCGCGCTGCGCGGCCACAGGCCCAGCAGCAGTGGCAGCGCGCCGGCCAGCGCGCCGAAGGCGAGCAGGTGCCCGGGCAGGGCAATCGCGAGATAGGCCAGGCCCTGGCGGCCGCCCGGGTTGTCGTACAGCGGCACGTTGCCGAGGGTGATCACCGTCGCCAGCAGCGCATTGCCCAGGACGAACAGGGACCACCACGCAAGCCGGCGCCAGCGAAGGGCAGGGCCCGCAGAGGGAAGGGCGATGGCGGCTGGGGCGTCGGGCATGGTGCGTCGGGTCGGGGAGGCGCGGTCGGGGCTTGCGCTGCCAACGTGATGGATTCGTTAAATTGTGCGCAGGTCGCGCATTGTATCGATTTGTTTCCGAGGATCGAGTAGCGTCCGCCGGGTGATCTGTCACAATGTTCAGGCGGGCCATGAATGCGCAGGCCCCCCAGACCCAATGACAAGCCAGGAATTGCTGTGAGCCAGATCCCCACCCTCGACATCACCCGTTTCGACAGCGACCGCGAGGCCTTCGTGGCCGAGCTGGGCGCGGCCTACCGCCAATGGGGATTCGCGGGCATCCGCAACCATGGCATTCCGCAGGCCGACATCGACGCGGCCTACGATGCCTTCAAGGCCTTCTTCGCCCTGCCGGAAGAGGTCAAGCGCAAGTACCACGTGGCCGGCAGCGGCGGCGCCCGCGGCTATACCCCGTTCGGCGTGGAAACCGCCAAGGGCTCAAAGCACTTCGACCTGAAGGAGTTCTGGCACATCGGTCGTGAAATCGCCGACGACTCCAAGTACCGCGATGTGATGGCACCGAACCTGTGGCCGACCGAGGTCGAGGGCTTCCGTGAGCGCGGCTACGGCCTGTACCAGGCGCTGGACAACCTGGGTTCGCGCGTGCTGTCCGCGCTGGCCCTGCACATCGGCCTGCCGGAAGACTTCTTCGCCGACAAGACCAACTTCGGCAACTCGATCCTGCGCCCGATCCACTACCCGCCGATCACCACCGACGACATCCCGAACGTGCGTGCCGGCGCGCATGGCGACATCAACTTCATCACCCTGCTGGTCGGCGCCAGCGCCGCGGGCCTGGAGGTGCAGTCGCATGAGGGCGAGTGGGTGCCGTTCACCTCGGACGCGGACACCATCGTGGTCAACATCGGCGACATGCTGCAGCGCCTGACCAACCATGTGTACCCGTCGACGATCCATCGCGTGGTCAACCCCCCGGGCGAGCTGGCCCGCCAGCCGCGCTACTCGGTGCCGTTCTTCCTGCACCCGAACCCGGATTTCCTGATCGACGTGCTGCCCTCGTGCATCACCCCGGAGAACCCGAGCCGGTACCCGGAGCCGATCACCGCCCACGGCTTCCTCGAGGAGCGCCTGCGCGAGATCAAGCTGAAGTAAAGAAAAGTGAGGCCGCCGAAAGGCGGCCTTTGTCTTTGCAGGGTTGCACCCTGCACCCGCGGCAGTGCCGGCCGCTGGCCGGCAAGTCCAAAGCCAAAGCGGCTCTGGGTTTCTGCGTGTTGGGCGGGGCGGTGTGGGTTGGCAGGACACGCCGCGAACCCCCAGGCCGGCCCAGCCGCTGGCGGCTGGGCGTTCGGGCGCTTGCGAAGCGGTGCTTCGCAAGCAAAGCGCCCTCACCCCTGGGGGCTCGATGGCGCCATCCATGGCGCCAACGGTCCTGCCAACCCACACCTCCCCGCCTTCGACAGTTTCCCGGTGACGGTTGGTGGGTGTCGACCTTGGTCGACACGGTAGATCCACGCCTTGCGTGGATGAGATCTGTCGGATCGAAGTGGGGTAGGGGTTGGTCCAGCCGGCAGCAACCCGGAATGCAGCTTTTGCCTTTGCTCTTGCTCTTCTTTTTTCTTTCCGTGGCGGGCGGAACCGCCGGACTGTGTCAGAGGCCGGGCGGGTGGGGATGGCGGGGGTGTCCGCGGCATGGATGCCGCGGCCAAGCCCCCAGGGACGGGTTTACGGCGTCCCCCGGCATCCTCACCCGCCCGGCCAATCTCACCAATCCAACCGGTGATACGCGACCAACCCGCCCCCCGCCACGAGGGGCTGCGCCGTTGGCTGAAAATCCATGTAACCGCTTACAAGGAAACGGATTTTTGCCGCAGCGGGTATCATGACCGGCTGACTTCACACAGGAGCCACCCGCTCATGCGCCGCAAGATCGTCGCCGGAAACTGGAAGCTGCATGGCAGCCGTCAATTCGCCAATGAACTGCTGGGGCAGGTGGCTGCCGGGCTGCCGCTGGAGGGGGTGGACGTGGTGATCCTGCCGCCGCTGCCGTACCTGGGCGAGCTGGTCGAGGACTTCGGCGAGACCGGCCTGGCCTTTGGCGCGCAGGACGTGAGCAGCAACGAGAAGGGCGCCTACACCGGCGAGGTCTGCGCGGCCATGCTGGTCGAGGTCGGGGCCCGCTATGGCCTGGTCGGCCATTCCGAGCGCCGCCAGTACCACCACGAGAGCAGCGAGCTGGTCGCGCGCAAGTTCGCCGCCGCCCAGCACGCCGGCCTGGTGCCGGTGCTGTGCGTGGGCGAGACCCTGGAACAGCGCGAGGCCGGGCAGACCGAAGCGGTCATCGCCAGCCAGCTGGCACCGGTGCTGGAGCTGGTTGGCGCGGCCGGTTTCGCCCAGGCTGTGGTCGCCTATGAGCCGGTCTGGGCCATCGGTACCGGCCGTACCGCCACCAAGGAGCAGGCACAGCAGGTGCACGCGTTCATCCGTGGCGAAGTCGCGCGTATCGATGCTAGAATCGCTGATTCACTGCCCATTGTTTACGGCGGTAGCGTGAAGCCCGACAATGCCGGGGAACTGTTCGCGCAGCCGGATGTCGATGGTGGGCTGGTCGGCGGCGCCTCCCTGGTGGCTGCGGACTTCCTGGCCATCGCAAGGGCGGCGGCCGCGAACTAATCCTAGAAGTATTGTCCGAGGGCGGTTTCCAATGCTGATGTTGATCCTCAATGTCGTCTACGTGCTGGTCGCTGTGGCCATGATCGCGCTGATCCTGATGCAGCGTGGCTCGGGTGCGGCGGCGGGTTCGGGCTTTGGTGCCGGCGCCTCGGGTACGGTGTTCGGTGCGCGTGGCGCCTCGAACTTCCTGTCCAAGTCGACCAA
Source organism: Stenotrophomonas sp. a6 (assembly GCF_030913325.1). Taxonomy (NCBI): domain Bacteria; kingdom Pseudomonadati; phylum Pseudomonadota; class Gammaproteobacteria; order Lysobacterales; family Lysobacteraceae; genus Stenotrophomonas; species Stenotrophomonas sp. a6. The sequence continues at coordinate 3,098,578 of NZ_CP133161.1, read as the reverse complement.
GTGGCTGGCCGTCGTGTTCTTCGGCATCAGCCTCTTCATGGCCTGGTATGCCGGTCATGGCAGTCGTCCGGCGGCCGACCAGGATCTGGGCTTGATGTCCGCCCCGGCGGCGGTCGCTCCGGCGGCTCCGGCAGGCGAATTGCCGGCCGTTCCGAAGGCTGATGCGGTCCCGGCCGCCCCGGTTCCGGCCGCGAATGTGCCGGCTCAGGCGGAATCTTCGGTTTCTGGTGAAGAAAAGCCTTCGGAAGGCTCCCAGAAACACTGAAGCCGGTTACAATACGCGGCGCATCGGGAAGATAGTCTGATGTGATCGTTTGCCCAGGTGGCGGAATTGGTAGACGCACTACCTTGAGGTGGTAGCGACTTAGGTCGTAGGGGTTCGAGTCCCCTCTTGGGCACCATTTGTAAGTAAAGCGGGTTCGCCTGGCGCGCAAGGCGCCAGGTAGATTCCCGTCCACTCCCCCATGCCAAAGCGCCTGCAGGCGCAGCGGCAGAGGCAAGAGAGAATCGCTGTGCTGGCCGAATATTTGCCGTCTCTGCTGTTTCTGATCGTTGCCACCGGTATCGGCATTACGCTGATGCTGGTTGGTCGATTCCTCGGTCCCCGCCGCCCCGATCTGGAAAAGCTGTCGCCGTACGAGTGCGGCTTCGAGGCCTTCGAAGACGCGCGCATGAAGTTCGACGTGCGCTACTACCTGATCGCGATCCAGTTCATCGTCTTCGACCTGGAAATCATCTTCATCGTGCCGTGGACCCAGGTCTTCATGGAGCTGGGCGCGCGTTCGCTCGTCACCATGGGCCTGTTCGTCGGCATGCTGTTCCTCGGTTTCATTTACGTCTGGAAGAAGGGAGCGCTGGAATGGGAGTGATTCAGACTCTCGATGGCCTCATGAACAACCCCACGCCGGAAGGCCGGGTTGATGACATCCTGCGGCCGGAAGGCGACAACCCGCTGCTGGAAAAGGGCTTCGTCACCACCAGCGTCGATGCACTGCTGAACTGGGCGCGCACCGGCTCGATGTGGCCGATGACCTTTGGTCTGGCCTGCTGCGCGGTCGAGATGATGCACGCCGGCGCCGCGCGCCTGGACCTTGACCGCTACGGCGTGGTGTTCCGCCCGTCGCCGCGCCAGTCCGACGTGATGATCGTGGCCGGTACCCTGGTCAACAAGATGGCCCCGGCGCTGCGCAAGGTCTACGACCAGATGCCGGACCCGAAGTGGGTCATCTCGATGGGTAGCTGCGCCAATGGTGGCGGCTATTACCACTACTCCTATTCTGTCGTGCGCGGCTGTGATCGCGTGGTGCCGGTGGACGTCTACGTCCCGGGTTGCCCGCCGACCGCCGAGGCGCTGGTGTACGGGATCCTGCAGCTGCAGAAGAAGATCTGGCGTACACAGACCATCGCCCGCTGACCCCTTCACCTGACAAGAGCGCGCCAAGCCCCCATGGCAGAGCAAGCATCCTTCATCGACCGACTCTCCGCACGTTTCGCTGGTGCGAAGGTCATCGTGGTCGAACCCCGCGGCGAAGTGACGCTGGAAGTGCCTGCCGCCGAGTGGCACGCCACCGCCCTGGCGCTGCGTGACGAGTTTGGTTTCGAGCAGGCCGTGGATCTCTGCGGCGTCGATTACCTGGGTTATGGCTCCGACGAATGGGACACCGCCGACGTGTCCTCGCAGGGCTTCAGCCGTGGCGTCGAAGGCAAGGCCCAGGGCCGTTTCGCGTGGGGTGAGTTCCCCACCGAGGAAAACGGTGCCGACGGTGCCCGCCCGCAGCACATGCCGACCCAGCGTTTCGCCGTGGTCGCCCAGCTGCGCTCGTACCAGCACAACCTGATGATGCACCTGCGCTGCTTCGCCCCTGACGAAGCACTGCCGGTGGTGTCCTCGCTGACCGGCATCTGGCCGGGCCTGAACTGGTTCGAGCGCGAAGCGTTCGACCTGTACGGCGTGATCTTCGAAGGCCACCCGGACCTGCGCCGGATCCTGACCGACTACGGTTTCGTCGGCCATCCGTTCCGCAAGGACTTCCCGCTGATCGGCAATGTCGAAGTCCGCTACGACGAAGAAAAGAAGCGCGTGATCTACGAACCGGTCACCTCGGTGGAGCCGCGTGTCGGCGTGCCGCGCGTGATCCGCGACGACGCCCGTCTGCAGACCGCAGAAGGTGAGCGCGCGCAGGAGGCAGTGAAGTGAGCCACGTACACCAGGCCGGCGAAGCATTCGCCAGCAACGCCGCCGAAAGTCGGCAGGAAATCCGCAACTACACCATGAACTTCGGCCCGCAGCATCCGGCCGCTCACGGTGTGCTGCGCCTGATCCTGGAAATGGACGGTGAAACCATCATGCGCGCCGACCCGCACGTGGGTCTGCTGCACCGTGGTACCGAAAAGCTGGCCGAGTCCAAGCCGTTCAACCAGTCGATCGGTTACATGGATCGACTGGATTACGTGTCGATGATGTGCAACGAGCACGCCTACGTGCGCGCGATCGAGACCCTGATGGGCATCGAGGCGCCGGAGCGTGCGCAGTACATCCGCACCATGTACGACGAGATCACCCGCATCCTCAACCACCTGATGTGGCTGGGCTCCAACGCGCTCGACCTGGGTGCGATGGCGGTGATGCTGTACGCCTTCCGCGAGCGCGAAGAGCTGATGGACTGCTATGAAGCAGTCTCCGGCGCACGCATGCACGCGGCGTACTACCGTCCGGGCGGTGTCTACCGCGACCTGCCGGACCACATGCCGAAGTACAAGGAGTCGCGCTGGCACAAGGGCAAGGCGCTGAAGCAGCTCAATGCTTCGCGCGAGGGCTCGCTGCTGGACTTCCTGGAGAACTTCACCGTCGAGTTCCCCAAGCGCATCGACGAATACGAAACCCTGCTGACCGACAACCGTATCTGGAAGCAGCGTACCGTCGGCATCGGCGTGGTGACGCCGGAACTGGCGCACCAGTGGGGCATGACCGGCGTGATGCTGCGTGGCTCGGGCGTGGCCTGGGACCTGCGCAAGAAGCGCCCGTACGCCAAGTACGATGCCGTCGATTTCGACATCCCGCTGGGCAAGGAAGGCGACTGCTACGACCGCTACCTGGTCCGCGTTGCCGAAATGCGCGAGTCCAACCGCATCATCAAGCAGTGCGTGGCGTGGCTGAAGGCCAACCCGGGCCCGGTGATGGTGAAGAACTTCAAGGTCGCTCCGCCCAAGCGCGAGGACATGAAGGACGACATGGAAGCGCTGATCCACCACTTCAAGCTGTTCAGCGAAGGCTACTGCGTGCCGGCCGGCGAGACCTACTCGGCGGTGGAAGCCCCGAAGGGCGAATTCGGCTGCTACCTGGTCTCCGATGGCGCCAACAAGCCGTTCCGCGTGCACCTGCGTGCGCCGGGCTTCGCCCACCTGTCCTCGATCGATTCGATCGTGCGCGGCCACATGCTGGCCGACGTGGTGGCGATGATCGGCACCTACGACCTGGTGTTCGGCGAGGTTGACCGGTAATGCCGTCCGCCACGCCAACGCCCGCTGCAGGCAGCCGGCGCAAGCCGGCGCCGCAGTTTCTGGAATTTCACGTTATGCATTTCGCTGAGGTCGGCCGATGAAGGCGACAGGTAATTTCGAGGCGGCGCGCGACGTCGACCCGATGGTGGTGCTGAGCGACAAGACCCGCGCTCACATCGATCACTGGCTGTCCAAGTTCCCGCCGGACCGCAAGCGCTCTGCCGTGCTGCAGGGCCTGCATGCGGCCCAGGAGCAGAACCAGGGCTGGCTGACCGACGAGCTGATCGCCGGCGTGGCCAAGTACCTTGATCTGCCGCCGGTGTGGGCCTACGAGGTCGCCAGCTTCTACTCGATGTTCGAGACCGAGAAGGTCGGCCGCAACAACGTGGCCATCTGCACCAACATCAGCTGCTGGCTCAATGGCGCCGAGGACATCGTGCGCCATTGCGAGAAGAAGCTGGGCATCAAGCACGGTGAATCGACCCCGGACGGCCGCGTCTACCTCAAGCGCGAGGAAGAGTGCCTGGCTGGCTGCGGTGGCGCGCCGATGATGGTCATCAACGGTCACTACCATGAGCGTCTGACCCTGGAAAAGGTCGACGAGCTGCTGGACGGGCTGGAGTAAGGGCATGGCACATCACCACGAATCCAAGGGTCCGGTCGGCCCCGCGCCGCTGCCGCACCAGGTGGTCTATACCACCCTGCATTACGACACCCCGTGGTCGTACGAAAGCTACCTGAAGACCGGTGGCTACGCCGCCCTGCGCAAGATCCTCGAAGAGAAGATCCCGCCGGAGCAGGTCATCGAGATGGTCAAGGCCTCGGGCCTGCGCGGCCGCGGTGGCGCAGGCTTCCCGACCGGCCTGAAGTGGTCCTTCATGCCCAAGGGCAACATGCAGAAGTACATCCTCTGCAACTCGGACGAATCCGAGCCGGGCACCTGCAAGGACCGCGACATCCTGCGCTACAACCCGCATTCGGTGGTGGAAGGCATGGCGATCGCCTGCTACGCCACCGGTTCGACCGTGGGTTACAACTACCTGCGCGGTGAGTTCCACCACGAGCCGTTCGAGCACTTCGAGCAGGCCCTGGCCGACGCCTATGCGAACGGCTGGCTGGGCAAGAACATCCTCGGCAGCGGCGTGGACATCGACATCTACGGCGCGCTGGGCGCCGGCGCGTACATCTGCGGCGAAGAAACCGCGCTGATGGAATCGCTGGAGGGCAAGAAGGGCCAGCCGCGCTACAAGCCGCCGTTCCCGGCCAATTTCGGCCTGTATGGCAAGCCGTCGACGATCAACAACACCGAAACCTATGGTTCGGTGCCGGCGATCATCCGCAACGGTCCGGAGTGGTTCAAGGGCCTGAGCCTGACCGCCAACGGCGGTCCGAAGTGCTTCTCGGTGTCCGGCTGCGTGCAGAATGGCGGCAACTTCGAAGTGCCGCTCGGCACCAAATTCCACGACCTGCTGGAAATGGCCGGTGGCCTGCGTCCGGGCCGCACGCTGAAGGGCGCGATCCCGGGCGGCGTGTCGATGCCGGTGCTGACCGCGGCCGAGCTGAAGGACCTGCCGATGGACTACGACACCATCCGCGCGCTGGGCTCCGGCCTGGGTTCGGGCGCGATCGTGGTGCTCGACGACAGCGTCTGCTGCGTCAAGTTCGCCTGCCGCATCAGCCAGTTCTTCCACAAGGAATCCTGTGGCCAGTGCACCCCGTGCCGTGAGGGCACCGGCTGGATGCACCGCGTGCTGGAGCGCATCGTCGCCGGCAAGGCCACGATGGAAGACCTGCACCAGCTGAAGGCGGTGGCCGGCCAGATCGAAGGCCACACCATCTGTGCGTTCGGTGAAGCGGCTGCATGGCCCATCCAGGGCTTCCTGCGCCAGTTCTGGGACGAATTCGAGTACTACATCGTCAACGGTCATTCGATGGTTGACGGCAAGAAGGTGGAGGCAGCCGCCGCATGAGCGCGCAACCCGTAAACCCGAACGTGCCACCGGATCACGTGACCATCGAAATCGATGGCAAGTCCCTGGTCGTGCCCAAGGGTTCGATGATCATCCAGGCGGCCGACAAGGCCGGCATTTCGATTCCGCGCTTCTGCTACCACGAGAAGCTGCCGATCGCCGCCAACTGCCGCATGTGCCTGGTGGACGTGGAAAAGTCGCCGAAGCCGGCGCCGGCCTGCGCCACTCCGGTGATGGATGGCATGAAGGTCGCCACCCGCAGCGAGAAGGCACTGAAGTTCCAGCGCTCGGTGATGGAGTTCCTGCTCATCAACCACCCCCTCGACTGCCCGATCTGCGATCAGGGCGGCGAGTGCGAGCTGCAGGACGTGTCGCTGGGCTATGGCCGTTCGGTCAGCCGCTTCAACGAGCGCAAGCGCGTGGTGCCGGATGAGGACATGGGCCCGCTGGTCGCCACCGAGATGACCCGCTGCATCCAGTGCACCCGCTGCGTCCGCTTCACCGCCGACGTCGCCGGTACCTACGAACTGGGTGGCATGTACCGCGGTGAGAACCTGCAGATCGGTACCTTCGACGGCAAGCCGCTGACCACCGAACTGTCCGGCAACGTCGTCGACGTCTGCCCGGTCGGCGCACTGACCAACAAGGTGTTCCAGTTCCGCGCCCGCCCGTGGGAACTGACCGCGCGCGAGTCGCTGGGTTACCACGACGCGATGGGTTCGAACCTGTTCCTGCACGTGCGTCGCGGCGAAGTGCTGCGCACCGTGCCGCGCGACAACGAAGCGGTGAACGAGTGCTGGCTGTCCGACCGTGACCGCTACTCGCACCAGGGCCTGTACAGCGAAGACCGTGCGGTCAAGCCGCTGCGCAAGGTCAATGGCGAGTGGAAGGAAGTGAGCTGGACCGAAGGCCTGGCTGCTGCCGCCGAGATCCTCAAGGCCAACCAGGGCGACAACCTGGGCGTGCTGGTGCACCCGTCCACCTCGAACGAGGAGGGCGCGCTGCTGGCCCGCCTGGCCAAGGGCCTGGGCTCGAGCAACATCGACCACCGCATCAACAACCGCGATTTCTCCGACGCCGCAACCGCCGAAGTGTTCGGCCTGCCGCTGGCCGAGATCGAAGGCGCCGACCGCATCGTCGTTCTGGGCAGCAACATCCGCCACGAACTGCCGCTGCTGCACGCCCGCCTGCGCAAGGCGCAGACCACCAAGGGCGCGAAGATCCACGTCGTCAATCCGGTGGACTTCGACTTCGCTTTCAGCATCGCCGGCAAGCAGATCGTCGCGCCGTCGAAGTTCGTCGACGCGCTGGCCAGCGCCGAGCTGCGTTCGGCCGTGCAGGGCGGCAACAACACCGTGCTGATCGTTGGTGGCATCGCCGAGAACCACCCGCAGGCTGCCGCCATCCGCGCCGCCGCGCGTGACTTCGCCGCCGCCACCGGTGCCAAGCTGTGCCGCATCCCGCAGGGCGCCAACGCCGTGGGCCTGACCCGCGCTGGCGTGCTGCCGGCCGGCAAGGACGTCGCCGCGATGCTGGCGCAGCCGCGCCAGGCCTACGTGGTGTACGGCCTGGAGCCGGGCCTGGATTTCGCCGATGCACCTGCCGCGCGCAAGGCGCTGGCCGGTGCCCAGGTGGTGGCCTTCAGCCAGTTCGCCTGTGCCTCGACCCGCGACGTCGCCGACGTGATCCTGCCGATCGGTGCGCTGCCGGAAATCGACGCCACCCTGACCAACCTCGATGGTCGCGAGCAGTCGGCCCGTGCCGGCGGCAAGCTGCCGGGCGAGGCCCGTGAAGGGTGGCGCGTGCTGCGCGCACTGGGCGGCGACATGGCGCTGGCCGGTTTCGACTTCACCGACCTGGCCGGCCTGCGTGCCAGCCTGGCCCCAGTGTCGGTCACCGTTGCCGCTTCGGCGCAGCCGGTGGTTGCCGGCGAAGGCCTGGAAGTGGCTTCGACCGCCGCGATCTACCGCACCGATGCGGTGGTCCGTCGCGCCCCGGCGCTGCAGTCGCATCCGCTCAACAACGCCCCGCGCATCGTGCTGAACGCTGAAGATGCCGCTCGCCTGCAGCTGCAGGAAGGGCAGATGGCCAAGGTCGGCACCGATGCCGGCAAGGCCACCCTGCCGGTGGTGGTCGACGCCCGCGTCGCTGCGGGTTCGGTCTGGATTGAATCGGGCCACGGCGCGACCGCGCCGCTGGGTGCCGCTCGCGTAACGGTGGTGGCTGCATGAACGAATTGCTGTTGAACGCGGTCGACCCGCTGCACCAGTGGCTGCTGGGCCTCGGTGACATCGGCGCGCTGATCTGGATCATCCTGAAGATCCTGGTGATCACCGTTCCGGTGATCATCTCGGTGGCCTTCTACGTGGTCTGGGAACGCAAGCTGATCGGCTGGATGCACGTCCGCCACGGCCCGATGTACGTGGGCATGGGCATCTTCCAGGCCTTCGCCGACGTCTTCAAGCTGCTGTTCAAGGAAGTGGTCCAGCCGAGCAGCGCCAACAAGGCGATCTACCTGCTGGCACCGCTGATCACCCTGGCCCCGGCCTTCGCGGCCTGGTCGGTGGTCCCCTTCGATTCGCAGATCGTGCTGTCCAATGCCAACGCCGGCCTGCTGTACCTGCTGGCGATGACCTCGCTGGGCATCTACGGCATCATCCTGGCCGGTTGGGCGTCCAACTCGAAGTACGCGTTCCTGGGTGCCATGCGCGCCTCGGCGCAGATGATCAGCTACGAAATCGCCATGGGCTTCGCCCTGGTCGGCGTGATGATCGCCGCTGGCAGCCTGAACCTGAGCAATATCGTGATGGCGCAGGCCGGCAGCTCCGGCTTCTTCGACTGGTTCCTGCTGCCGCTGTTCCCGCTGTTCGTCATCTACTGGGTGTCGGGCGTGGCTGAAACCAACCGCGCGCCGTTCGACGTGGTGGAAGGCGAATCGGAAATCGTCGCCGGCCACATGGTCGAATACTCCGGCGGTGCCTTCGCGCTGTTCTTCCTGGCCGAATACGCGAACATGATCCTGATCAGCTTCCTGATCTCGATCTTCTTCCTCGGCGGCTGGCTGAGCCCGGTCCAGGGCTGGGTCAACTTCGGCGATGTCTCGCCGCTGGTCGACTGGATCTGGAAGGGCGGTGCACCGTGGCTGTTCGTCAAGGTGTTCTTCTTCGCCAGTGCCTACATCTGGTTCCGTGCCAGCTTCCCGCGCTTCCGCTACGACCAGATCATGCGCCTGGGCTGGAAGGTCTTCATCCCGCTGGCCATTCTGTGGATCGCGGTTACCGCCGTCATGGTGTTCTTCGGCGTGATTCAAAAGGGCGTCTAAAGTGATGAACAGGATTACCCATTACTTCAAGAGCCTGCTGCTGCTCGAACTGCTGGCGGGCCTCTGGCTGACGCTGAAGTACAGCTTCAAGCCGAAGTACACGATGATGTACCCGATGGAGAAGTTCCCGCAGTCGCCGCGCTTCCGTGGCCTGCACGCGCTGCGCCGTTACCCCAACGGCGAAGAGCGCTGCATTGCCTGCAAGCTGTGCGAAGCGGTGTGCCCGGCCCTGGCCATCACCATCGACTCGGCCAAGCGCGAGGACGGCACCCGCCGCACCACCCGCTACGACATCGACCTGTTCAAGTGCATCTTCTGCGGCTTCTGCGAAGAAAGCTGCCCGGTGGACTCGATCGTCGAAACCCACATCCTCGAGTACCACTTCGAGAACCGTGGCGAAAACATCGTTACCAAGCCGCAGCTGCTGGCCCTTGGCGATCGTCTCGAAAACGAGATCGCCGAGCGTCGTGCCGCCGATGCCGCTTACCGCTGAGGTCGAGAGATGGATTGGGTAAATATCGCTTTCTGGGTGTTCGCCATCGCGGCAACGGTTTCGGCCGGTGCGGTGATCAGCGTGCGCAACCCGGTGCATGCAGTGCTGTGCCTGGTGCTGACCTTCTTCTCCATTGCCTGCGTGTGGCTGCTGGTGGGCGCCGAGTTCCTCGGCGTGGCGCTGGTGCTGGTCTACGTCGGCGCGGTGATGGTGCTGTTCCTGTTCGTGGTGATGATGCTGGACATCGATCCCACCAAGATGCGTGAGGGCTGGGTGCGCTACCTGCCGGTCGGCCTGATCGTGGCAGTGGCGATGCTGGTGCAGATGCTGATCCTGATCGGCGTGAAGGGCAGGGCGGTCACTCCGTTCCCGGCCGACAACGCCGCTGCGGTCGCTGCCGACAGCTCCAACGTCACCTGGCTGGCGCGCACGCTGTTCACCGAATACCTGCTGCCGTTCGAGTTCGCCGCCGTCATCCTGACAGTGGCCGTGGTCGCCGCCGTGATGCTGACCCTGCGTCGCCGTACCGGCGTGAAGAGCCAGAACCCGGGTGAGCAGACCATGGTCAAGGCCGGCCAGCGCCTGCGCATGGTCAAGATGGGCGCCGAAGTACCGGTCGTGCACAGCAACAGCAAGCCGGCCACCGGCGAGGAGACCCAGCCGTGATTACCCTTGGCCACATGCTTGCGCTTGGCGCGGTGCTGTTCGCCATCAGCCTGGCCGGCATCTTCCTCAACCGGAAGAACGTCATTGTCCTGCTGATGTCGATCGAGCTGATGCTGCTGTCGGTGAACATCAATTTCGTCGGCTTCTCGCGTCAGCTGGGCGATCCGTCCGGCCAGCTGTTCGTGTTCTTCATCCTGACCGTCGCCGCCGCGGAAGCCGCCATCGGCCTGGCGATCCTGGTGACCCTGTTCCGTACCCGCCGCACGATCAATGTCGGCGAAGTCGATTCGTTGAAGGGCTGATCCACAGATGGAAATCACTCTCTCCAAGAGTCTGTTGATCGCAGTGGTGCTTGCACCGCTGTTCGGCAGCATCATCGCCGGCCTGTTCGGTCGCCAGGTCAAGCGCTTCGGCGCGCAGACCATCACCATCCTCGGCGTCGCGGTAGCCTGCGGCCTGTCGATGTACACGTTCTACCAGCTGATGTGGGGCGGCGCGCAGCCGTTCAACCAGAACATCTACACGTTCTTCGAAGTCGGCCAGTATTCGGCGCACGTCGGCTTCATGGTCGACAAGCTGACCGCAATGATGATGGTGGTGGTGACCTTCGTGTCGCTGCTGGTCCACATCTACACGATCGGCTACATGCAGGACGACCCGGGCTACCAGCGGTTCTTCAGCTACATCTCGCTGTTCACCTTCTCGATGCTCACCCTGGTGATGAGCAACAACTTCCTGCAGCTGTTCTTCGGCTGGGAAGCGGTGGGCCTGGTGTCGTACCTGCTGATCGGCTTCTGGTTCAAGCGCCCGACCGCGATCTTCGCCAACATGAAGGCGTTCCTGGTCAACCGCGTCGGTGACTTCGGCTTCCTGCTGGGTATCGCCGGCGTGCTGTGGGTGTTCGGCACCCTGGACTATTCGCAGGTGTTCTCGCAGGCCGGCATGCTGGCTGACCCGCGCGCCCAGCTGCAGATCTGGGACGGCACGCTCCTGGGCATGCAGCTGCTGAACGAGCCGGTGATCTGGTCGATCGCCACCGTCATCTGCGTCTGCCTGTTCATCGGCGCCATGGGCAAGTCGGCCCAGGTCCCGCTGCACGTGTGGCTGCCGGACTCGATGGAAGGCCCGACCCCGATCTCGGCACTGATCCACGCCGCGACGATGGTGACCGCCGGTATCTTCATGGTCACCCGCATGTCGCCGCTGTTCGAGCTGTCGCAGACGGCGCTGAACTTCGTGCTGTTCATCGGTGCCACCACCGCGTTCTTCACCGGCCTGATCGGCATCGTGCAGAACGACATCAAGCGCGTCGTCGCGTACTCCACGCTGTCGCAGCTGGGCTACATGACCGTCGCCCTGGGCGTGTCGGCCTACTCGGCCGCCGTGTTCCACCTGATGACCCACGCCTTCTTCAAGGCCCTGCTGTTCCTGGGCGCCGGCTCGGTCATCATCGCGATGCACCACGAGCAGGACATGCGCAAGATGGGCGGCCTGCGCAAGTACATGCCGATCACCTTCATCACCATGTGGATCGGTACGCTGGCCCTGGTTGGTACGCCGTTCTTCTCCGGCTTCTACTCGAAGGACACCATCATCGAGGCGGCCGAGATCCACGCCCACATGCAGAACAGCTGGGTGGCCACCTATGGCTACTGGGCGGTGCTGGGTGGCGTGCTGGTGACCAGCTTCTACAGCTTCCGCCTGCTGTTCATGACCTTCCACGGCAAGGAGCGTTTCCGCGACGCGCACGACGATCATGGCCACGGCCATGACGATCACCACGCCGCCGATGCCCACCATGGCGATGCCCATGACGACCACGGCCATGGCCACGGTCCGCATGAACCGCATGAAACCCCGTGGGTGGTGACCCTGCCGCTGATCCTGCTGGCCATCCCGTCGATCGCCATCGGTTTCTTCAGCATCGGTCCGATGCTGCACGGCACCGACTGGGCCGGCAACCATGCGCACGAGGCGATCAAGGGCCAGGCGCAGACGTTCTTCACCGGAATCGTCGACTTCTACGATCCGGCCAAGAACACCGTCGCGTTCCTGGGTGAAGAGTTCCATGGCCCGGTCGCGTTCGCGCTGCACGGCATGATGCTGCCGCCGTTCTGGCTGACCCTGGCGGGCTTCCTGCTGGCTGCGCTGTTCTACCTGTGGAAGCCGGACCTCTCGGGCAAGGCACGCAAGACCTTCGCCCCGATCGTTTCGGTGCTGGAAAACAAGTACGGCTTCGACAAGCTGTGGATCGATGGCTTTGCCGGTGGCAGCGTCAAGCTGGGCAAGGTCTCGCGCTGGATCGACAGCAACATCGTCGACGGCGTGGTCAATCTCTCGGCACGTGTTGTGGACGTTGCAGCCGGCGTGCTGCGTCGTACCCAATCCGGTTTCCTCTATCACTACGCCTTCGCGATGATCATCGGCCTGATTGCCCTGCTGGGCGTGCTGATGCATTACCTGCGTTGATGACCTGTACGGAATAAGAAGACGTGTCGAACTGGCCTCTACTCAGTGTCCTCATCTGGCTGCCGATCATCGGTGGCGCCCTGATCCTTGCGATCCGTGATGCACAGACTGCCCGCTGGGCGTCGCTGGGCGTCGCGGTGCTCACCTTCGTTGCAAGCCTCTCGCTGCTGAGCGGCTACAACGCGGGCATCGACGGCCTGCAGTTCGTCGAGACCCATGCCTGGATCCCGGCGTACAAGATCGGCTACAACCTGGGCGTGGACGGCATTGCCGTGGCGCTGATCCTGCTGACCACCCTGGTCAGCGTGCTTGCCCTGATCGGCGCCTGGAGCGCCATCGACAAGCGCGTCAACCAGTACGTGGCGGCCTTCCTGATCCTGGAAGGCGTCACCGTCGGCATCTTCGCCGCGACGGACGCGATGCTGTTCTACGTGTTCTTCGAAGCCATGCTGATCCCGATGTTCCTGATCATCGGTGTCTGGGGTGGCCCGCGCCGCATCTACGCAGCACTGAAGTTCTTCCTGTACACCTTCCTCGGCTCGGTGCTGATGCTGGTGGCGCTGATCTACCTGTACATGAAGGGCGGCAGCTTCCAGCTGGCCGACCTGTACGCGCTGCCGCTGTCGGCCAAGGAACAGACCTGGATCTTCTTCGCCTTCCTGATCGCCTTCGCGGTCAAGGTGCCGATGTTCCCGGTCCACACCTGGCTGCCGGACGCCCACGTGGAAGCGCCGACCGCCGGTTCGGTGATCCTGGCCGCCATCGCCCTGAAGATCGGTGGCTACGGCTTCCTGCGCTTCAACCTGCCGATCGTCCCGGACGCGTCGCAGGAATGGGCCTGGCTGGTGATCGCGCTGTCGCTGATCGCGGTGATCTACGTCGGCCTGGTCGCCCTGGTGCAGGACGACATGAAGAAGCTGATCGCCTATTCGTCGATCGCGCACATGGGCTTCGTCACCCTGGGCACCTTCATCGCCCTGTGGCTGGTGCGTGAAGCCGGCAACGCCGATGCTGCCCGCCTGGGCCTGCAGGGCGCCATGGTGCAGATGATCTCGCACGGCTTCGTGTCCGGTGCGATGTTCTCCTGTGTCGGCGTGCTGTACGACCGCATGCACAGCCGCCGCATCGCCGACTACGGCGGCGTGGTCAACGTGATGCCGTGGTTCGCCACCTTCGCCATGCTGTTCTTCATGGCCAATGCGGGCCTGCCGGGCACCAGCGGTTTCGTCGGCGAGTTCATGGTCATCCTGTCGGCCTTCCAGCGTAATCCGTGGATCGCACTGGGCGCGGCCACCACCCTGATCATCGGCGCCGCCTACACCCTGTGGCTGTACAAGCGCATCTTCTTCGGCGAAGTGGCCAACAGCCACGTGGCCGAACTGAAGGACATCAACGGCCGCGAATGGCTGGTGCTGGGCGTGTTCGCCATCGGCGTGCTGGCCCTGGGCATCTACCCCAAGCCGCTGACCGACCTGATGGAGCCCTCGATCGCGAAGCTGGCGATGCAGATCGCATCCAGCAAGCTGCTGTAATTCCAGGATTTGATGATGACCACCTCGCCGCTGCTGCCATTGACCGCCGCTGACCTGCCACCGCTCGCTCCCGAGCTGGTGCTGATCGGCAGCGCCTTCGCCCTGATGATCCTCGACCTGTTCGTCAGCAACCGGAACAAGATCGTCACCCACCTGTTCTCGCTCGCTGCGCTGGCCGTGGTGCTGTTCATGCTGGCCACCGGCGTGGGCGGGCAGGGCGAGGTCTTCCATGGCATGTTCGTGCGCGATACCGCCGCGGACGTGATGAAGACCGGGATCGTGCTGCTCAGCGGCCTGACCCTGGTCTACGGCTGGCGCTACCTGCGTGACCGCAACCTGTTCCAGGGCGAGATCCCGGTGCTGATCCTGTTCGGCACCGCCGGCATGATGATTCTGGTCTCGGCCGGCAGCCTGCTGATGGTCTACCTGGGCCTGGAACTGCTGGCGCTGTGCTCCTACGCACTGGTTGCCAGCAACCGTGAGAACGGTCTGGCCTCGGAAGCGGCGATGAAGTACATCGTGCTGGGTTCGCTGGCCTCGGGCCTGCTGCTGTACGGCATGTCGCTGATCTACGGCGCCACCGGCGGCCTGCACCTGGACGTCATCCGTGACGCCATCCCGCACTCGGAAGAGCGCGTGCTGCTGATCACCGGTGCGGTGTTCATGATCGCCGGCGTCGCCTTCAAGCTGGGCGCCGCACCGTTCCACATGTGGCTGCCGGACGTGTACCAGGGTGCCCCGGCACCGATCGCACTGTTCATCAGCTCGGCGCCGAAGCTGGCCGCCTTCGGCATGGCCTACCGCCTGCTGGAAATGGGCGTGGGTCCGCTGTCGACTGAACTGCAGCTGCTGATCGCCGGCCTGGCCGCGGTTTCGCTGGTCATCGGCAACCTGATGGCCATCGCGCAGAGCAACCTCAAGCGCATGCTGGCGTTCTCCACCGTCTCGCATATCGGCTTCCTGCTGATGGGCGTCGCCGGTGGTGGCGCGCAGGGCTATGCCGCCGCGCTGTTCTACGCACTGGCCTACGCCATCATGTCCACCGCCGCCTTCGGCGCGATCATCGCGCTGTCGCGTGCCGGTTTCGAAGCCGAGAACATCGAGGACTTCAAGGGCCTCAATGCCCGCAACCCGTGGATGGCCGGCCTGGTGCTGTGCATCATGGCGTCGCTGGCCGGCATTCCGCCGTTCCTGGGCTTCTGGACCAAGCTGGCGGTGCTGGGCGCGGCCGTCAACGGGGGCCTGCTGTGGCTGGCCATCCTCGGCGTGCTGTGTGCCGTGGTCGGCTGCTTCTACTACCTGCGCGTCATCAAGGTCATGTACTTCGATGAGCCGGTGGGCGAGGCCATGCCGCGCAGCAACGACCGCGTGCTGGGCCTGGTGCTGGGCGTGAACGCGCTGGCGCTGCTGGCGCTGGGCCTGGCCTGGAACCCGATCATGGTCTGGTGCCAGCAGGCATTTGCGCATCTTGCATAAAAGTTGACACAAAGCTGCGCGATTCGTGTAATATGCGCAGCCTGAGTTGTTACTGCAGCGGTTCAGCCAGAACATCGTTGCGGTAGCCCTCCTCGAAAGAGAGCAGGGCAGCAGTTCAAACACTTCCGGTGCGGGGTGGAGCAGTCTGGCAGCTCGTCGGGCTCATAACCCGAAGGTCGCAGGTTCAAATCCTGCCCCCGCTACCAACTTCAGATCGGCGCCAACCGGTTTGATGAACGAGGGAAAGCTTGCATTTTTTGGAGCCAACGCTCATAATTCCGCTTCTGATGCGGGGTGGAGCAGTCTGGCAGCTCGTCGGGCTCATAACCCGAAGGTCGCAGGTTCAAATCCTGCCCCCGCTACCAAGTAAAGAGATCGCCTTCGAAGTCCTGCTTCGAAGGCGTTTTTCTTTGGGTGGCTGCGTCGTTTCTGCGTGATCGGGGTCAGATCCCTTTTCCGCGGGAAAGGGATCTGACCCCAGGTCCGCACCTTGCACCAGCGCGGTGCAGCCGCTATCATCAGCGGCCTAGCAGTACCCCTGAAGGCGGCCTCCCGGCGGGAGTGCGGACCCGGAAGGAGGGCCGCAACCGGCAGGCACTGCAGGTTGCAACCGGAATCCAGTCACCGGAGTCTTTCCGGAAAAGGGGCCCAGCGGGCCCTTTGTCGTTTCCGGGGCGTCATGTTTTCACGCCGGCCAAGGCCGGCACCCAACCAAGAGATCAAGGCAGGCTGTGAGCGACAAGGCAACCGACATCGCGAATCTGCTCGCCCCGACCGTTGTGTCGCTGGGCCTGGAGCTGCTGGGCGTTGAGTATCTGCCGGCCCCCGGCGGTGCGACCCTGCGCCTTTACATCGACGTGCCGCTGGCTGAACAGCCCGAGCGCATCATCAATGTCGACGACTGCGAGCGGGTCAGCCGCGAAGTGTCGGCGCAGCTGGACGTCGAGGACCCGATCAGCGGCAATTACACGCTGGAAGTGTCCTCGCCGGGCGTGGATCGCCCGCTGTTCAACCTGGAGCAGTTCGCTCGCCACCAGGGTGAATCGGCCAAGGTCACGCTGAAGCTGCCGCAGGACAATCGCCGTCGCCTGCAGGGCCGTATCGAAGCGACCGACGAGGCCGCAGGCACCATCACCTTCATCGTCGACAAGACCGAAGTGGTGGTGTCGGCCGACAACATCGACAAGGCACGGATCATGCCCGACTGGGTGGCGCTGGGGCTGGCCCCGAGCAAGCCGACCGGTCCGGCGCCGAAGCGTCCGAAGCCGAACACGAATTCTTCTTCCAACGAGCCGGCGGCAAAGAAGCCGCGCGCGGAGTGAGCCAATGAGCAAGGAACTGTTGCTGGTAGTCGACGCGGTCGCCAACGAGAAGGGCGTGCCGCGTGAAGTGATCTTCGATGCCATCGAGGCCGCCCTGGCCTCGGCAGCGAAGAAGCGCTATCCCGACGAGGAAGTGCTGACCCGCGTGGTCATCGACCACAAGGATGGCAGCTACGAAACCTTCCGCCGCTGGGAAGTGGTGGCCGACGACGTGGTCATGGAATCGCCGGACCGCCAGATCCGCCTGATGGACGCCGTCGACGAGGCCGAAGGCGTGGACGTCGGCGACTACATCGAAGAGCAGATCGAGAACCCGGACTTCGGCCGCATCGCCGCCCAGGCCGCCAAGCAGGTCATCGTCCAGCGCGTGCGCGAAGCCGAGCGCCAGCAGGTCGTGGATGCGTGGAAGGATCGCGTCGGCGAACTGATCACCGGTGTGGTCAAGCGCGCCGAGCGCGGCAACATCTATGTCGACCTCGGTGGCAATGCCGAAGGCTTCATTCCGAAGGACAAGGGCATTCCGCGCGACGTGCTGCGCGCCGGTGACCGCGTGCGCGGCTACCTGGCCGAAGTCCGTTCGGAACCCCGTGGCCCGCAGCTGTTCATCAGCCGCGCCGCCCCGGAATTCATGATCGAGCTGTTCAAGCTGGAAGTGCCGGAAGTCGGCCAGGGCCTGGTGGAAATCAAGGCCTGCGCCCGTGATCCGGGCGACCGCGCCAAGATCGCCGTGCTCGCCCACGACCAGCGTACCGATCCGATCGGTGCCTGCATCGGCATGCGCGGTTCGCGCGTGCAGGCCGTGTCCAACGAGCTCAATGGCGAGCGCGTGGACATCGTGCTGTGGAACGACAACCCGGCCAACTTCGTCATCAACGCGATGGCGCCGGCCGAAGTGCAGTCGATCATCGTCGATGAAGACAAGCACTCGATGGACCTGGCCGTTGCCGAAGACCGCCTGGCCCAGGCGATCGGCAAGGGCGGCCAGAACGTGCGCCTGGCCAGCCGCCTGACCGGCTGGCAGCTCAACGTGATGACCCAGGACCAGGTCACCGCCAAGTCGGAGGCCGAGCAGGCTTCGGCCCGCCAGCTGTTCATGGACAAGCTGGAAGTGGACGAGGAAATCGCCGGCATCCTGGTCAGCGAAGGCTTCGGCACCGTCGAGGAAATCGCATATGTCCCGGTCGGCGAACTGCTGGCCGTGGAAGGTTTCGACGAAGACATCGTCGAAGAGCTGCGCGCTCGTGCCCGCGATGCGCTGCTCAATGAGGCCCTGGCAGTCGAAGAAGGCCTTGAAGACGGCCAGCCGGCGCAGGACCTGCTGTCCCTGAAGGGCATGGACGAAGCCACCGCATATGCGCTGGCCGGCCACGGCGTGCGTACCAGCGAGGACCTGTCCGACCTGGCCGCCGACGAGGTCATGGACTTTGGCATCGAAGGACTGGATCAGGCGCGCGCCGCTGCGCTGATCCTGGCCGCCCGTGCCGAAGAGATCGCCCGACTGGAACGCGGCGAATGAGCCGGCAATGAACAGGGCCCTGAGCCGCTCAGGGCGTAGAATCCGCGCCACCTCCAGATGCGGGGGGGCGCCCACAAGATCATAGGATCCGAATGTCGCAGCAAACCACCATCCGCAAGCTTGCCGAACTGGTCAACACGCCGGTCGAAAAACTGCTGGAACAGCTGGCCGGTGCCGGCATGAAGTTCAGCGGTCCCGACCAGGTCGTGACCAGCTCCGAGAAGGTGAAGCTCCTGGGCTTCCTTCGTCGTTCGCACGGCAAGCCCGAGCAGGCCCCGGAAGAGAGCGATCAGTCTGCAAAGAAGATCACGCTCAACCGCCGGAAGCAGCAGGAAGTGACGGTCAATTCCGGTCGCAGCAAGACGACCGTGAATGTCGAGGTGCGCCAGAAGCGCACCTACGTCAAGGATGGTGCGCGCGCCATGACGCCGGACGAAGAGCGCGCCGACATCCTGCGCAAGCTGGAAGAGTCGCGCGCCCGCAACCTCGCCGAACAGCAGGCCCTGGCCGAGAAGGATCGTCTGCGCGACGAAGCCATCGTCCGTGCCCGTGAGGAAGAGATTGCGGCCAAGGAACGCGCAGAGGCCGAGAAGAAGGCTGCCGAGGAAGCTGCGGCCGCCGCCAAGGCTGCCGAGGCACTGGCGGCCGCCAAGCCCAAGCGCGCTCCGATCGATGAAACCGCGCCGCGTCCGCCGCGCACGCCGGCCGCCGCTCCGGCTGCGCCGCGCAGTGCGCCGCCGCCGCCGCGCAACGACGACCGCAACAACCGCAGCGCGCCGCGCAACGAGCGTGGCCCGGGCGACCGTTTCGCCGGCCAGATGCACCTGTCGGCTGCCGACCGTGCGCGTCGTGGCAACAGCAACAACAGCAACACCCGTGGTCGGCCGGGCGGCCGTAACCAGGCCGGTGGCCGTCGCGACATGTCGCGCGGTGGCAACAATGCCGGCCCGCACGCCTTCGAGCGTCCGACCGCACCGGTGGTGCGTGAAGTGGCGATCGGCGACACGATCACCGTGGCCGACCTGGCGCAGAAGCTCGCGCTGAAGGGCGGCGAGGTGGTCAAGGCGCTGTTCAAGATGGGCGTGATGGCCACCATCACCCAGTCCATCGACCACGACACCGCCGCGCTGGTGACCGAAGAACTCGGCCACAAGGCGATCCGTGCCAACGACAACGACGCCGAGGACGCACTGCTGGCCTCGACCGGTGAAAACCAGGGCGAAGCCACCCAGCGTCCGCCGGTGGTCACCATCATGGGCCACGTCGACCACGGCAAGACCTCGCTGCTGGATTACATCCGCCGCACCAAGGTCGCCACCGGCGAAGCCGGCGGCATCACCCAGCACATCGGTGCCTACCACGTGGATACGCCGAAGGGCGTGATCAGCTTCCTGGATACCCCGGGCCATGCTGCCTTCACCTCGATGCGTGCCCGCGGCGCCAAGCTGACCGATATCGTGGTGCTGGTCGTGGCCGCCGATGACGGCGTCATGCCGCAGACCAAGGAAGCGATCCAGCACGCCCGTTCGGCGGGTGTGCCGCTGATCGTGGCGATCAACAAGATCGACAAGTCCGACGCCGACCCGATGCGGGTCAAGAACGAACTGCTGTCCGAGCAGGTCGTGGCCGAAGATTTCGGTGGTGACACCCAGATGGTGGAGATCTCGGCCAAGACCGGCCTGGGCATCGACGACCTGCTGGACGCCATCTCGATCCAGGCCGAACTGCTGGAACTGAAGGCCGTCGACGAAGGCCGCGCCTCGGGCGTGGTGATCGAATCGTCGCTGGACAAGGGCCGCGGCCCGGTCGCTACCGTGCTGGTGCAGCAGGGCCGCCTGAAGAAGGGCGACTACCTGGTGTGCGGCATCCAGTACGGCCGCGTGCGTGCGCTGTTCGACGAAACCGGCAAGCAGCCGGAATTCGCCGGCCCGTCCATCCCGGTGCAGGTCCTGGGCCTGTCCGGCGTGCCGGAAGCCGGTGACGACTTCGTGGTGGTCGAGGACGAGCGCCTGGCCAAGGACGTTGCCCAGCAGCGTGAGACCAAGCGCCGTGAATCGCGCCTGGTCGCCACCGCCGGCAGCCGCATGGAAGACATCATGGCGACCCTGGGCAAGGGCGAGGGCCAGCAGGTCCTCAACCTGGTCATCAAGGCCGACGTGCAGGGTTCGGTGCAGGCCCTCAGCCAGGCGCTGGTGGCACTGTCCAACGAAGACATCCGCATCAACGTGATCCACTCCGGCGTGGGCGGCATCACCGAATCGGACGCCAACTCGGCGGCCGCTTCGAAGGCCACCGTCATCGGCTTCAACGTGCGTGCGGATGCTTCGGCCCGTCGCATCATCGAATCCAACGGCGTGGACCTGCGCTACTTCTCGATCATCTATGACGTGATCGATCAGGTGAAGCAGGTGGCCTCCGGTCTGCTGGGCGTGGAGATCCGCGAAGAGATCATCGGTATCGCCGAGGTCCGCGACGTGTTCCGCAGCTCCAAGCTGGGCGCCGTTGCCGGCTCGATGGTCATCGAGGGCGTGGTCAGGCGCAACAAGCCGATCCGCGTGCTGCGCGACAGCGTGGTGATCTTCGAGGGCGAGCTGGAATCGCTGCGTCGCTTCAAGGAGAACGTCGAGGAAGTCCGCAACGGTACCGAGTGCGGTATCGCGGTGAAGGCCTACAACGACGTCAAGCCGGGTGACCAGATCGAGTGCTTCGAGCGTATCGAAGTGCCGCGCACCCTGTAATGCTGCAAGGTGGCCCGACCAACGGTCGGGCCCCACCATGGACCTGTAGCGCCCGACGGTTGGTCGGGCGACAATCGAATCAAAGGTAGCGCCCGACCGTTGGTCGGGCGACAACTGAACGAAGAGCTCCTCGTGCCCAAGACTTTCCATCGAACCGACCGTGTCTCCGCCCAGCTGCGCCGTGAACTCGGCACCCTGGTGCACAACGCCGTGCGCGAGCACGGGTTGCCCTCGGTGAGCGTGTCCGACGTGGAAATCACCCGCGACATGGCCCATGCCAAGGTGTTCGTCACCGCGCTGATGCCGGAACGTTCGGCCGAAGCCGTGGCCGGCCTGAAGGAGCTGGGCTACCGCCTGCGCATGGACCTGGCACGCGCGATGAAGCTGCGCCACGTGCCGGAGCTGCATTTCCACTACGACGACTCGGTCGACCGTGGTGAGCACATCGACAACATCCTGCGCGACCTGCCCGATACGCTGGCCGCGGAGAAGCGTCGCGAGAGCGACGAAGAATAACCGCGTGGCGCCGGGCATGCCCGGCGTTGTTGCATTCCGGCTGCGCGATGTCTGATGCAGACCGCGCTGCGGCAGTCGAGCATGGCTCGACCCTACAAAATTCTGCCATGACCCGAATTCAGTTCCGCCGCCTGGATGGCATCCTGCTGCTCGACAAGTCGACCGGCATGAGTTCCAACGCCGCCCTGCAGGTAGCCCGCCGCCTGTTCCGCGCCGAGAAAGGGGGGCACACCGGCAGCCTTGACCCGCTGGCCACCGGCCTGCTGCCGCTGTGCTTCGGCGAGGCAACCAAGATCGCCGGCCTGCTGCTCGGCTCGGCCAAGGCCTACGACGCCGAGATCGTGCTGGGCCAGACCACCGATACCGACGATGCCGAAGGCCAGGTGCTGCTGCAGCGCCCGGTGCCGGCCATCAGTGCCGAAGCGCTGCAGGCCGCACTGGCGGCGCTGACCGGCAACATCCGCCAGCGTGCCCCGATCTATTCGGCGCTGAAGCAGGGCGGTGAGCCGCTGTATGTGAAGGCCCGCCGCGGCGATGTCATCGAAGCGCCCGAACGCGAGGTGCAGGTACACGCCATCGAGGTGCTGGAGCAGCAGCCGGAACGGTTGCGGCTGCGCGTGACCTGCGGCTCCGGCACCTACATCCGCAGCCTGGCCCGCGACCTGGGCGAGGCGCTGGGCTGTGGTGCCCACATCAGCGCACTGCGTCGGCTCTGGGTCGAGCCGTTCCGTGAGCCGGTGATGGTCACCCTGGACCAGTTGCGGGCGATGGTCGAGGCGGGTGACGAGGCGGGCATGGACGCGCTGCTGCTGCCGCTGGCGGCCGGCCTGGCCGAGTACCCGCGGGTCGACCTGGATGCCGACCAGGCCCACCGCTTCTGCGTCGGCCAGCGCCAGCGCGATCTGTCCTGGCCGCGTGGCCTGGTGGCGGTGTTTGGTCCGGACGACGCTGTCCAGGGCCTGGGCCAGGTCGACGAAAGCGGCCTGCTGGCCCCGCAGCGTCGTTTCAACCTCTGACCGGGCCCGGGCGGTTCAGCCCCGGTCCTTGTCCCGGAAGCCCCCGACCGTTACAATTTCGCGGCCGTTTTCCGGCAGCCTGCCTGGCGCAGGTTTCATCCTCGTAGTCCACGGCGAGCCTGGCGGTGCGCGAAGCGCGTTCCTGCCGGCCACGCATCACAGAGAAAAAGAAATGTCGATCGACACCCAGAAGGTCATTGAAGACAACAAGCGCAGCTCGGCTGACACCGGCTCCCCGGAAGTCCAGGTTGCGCTGCTGACCGCCCGCATCGAACTGCTGACCGGCCACTTCAAGACCCACAAGAAGGACCACCACAGCCGCCGCGGCCTGCTGCAGATGGTCAACCGCCGTCGCAGCCTGCTCGACTACCTGAAGAAGAAGGACGTCGAGCGCTACAAGGCCCTGATCGAGAAGCTTGGCCTGCGTCGCTAAGCAACGAATCCCCCGCGGCGCAGCGATGCGCCGCGGTTTTGTTTTGTAGTACCGCAATCCCCGATTCAGGCCGGAACGATCCGGCCACCCGCTGGCGGCAAGGGTCGCCGACGGTCCAAATTCGCAGACAGCATCCCCAAGGACACCCTCCGTGGCAAAAATCACCAAAACCTTCCAGTACGGCAAGCACACCGTCACGCTTGAGACCGGCGAAGTCGCCCGTCAGGCCAGCGGCGCCGTCATCGTCAAGATGGACGACACCGTACTGCTGGTCACCGCCGTCGCCGCCAAGAGCGCGCGCGAAGGCCAGGACTTCTTCCCGCTGACCGTCGATTATCAGGAAAAGTTCTACGCCGGCGGCCGTATCCCGGGTGGTTTCTTCAAGCGTGAAGGCCGTGCGACCGAGAAGGAAACCCTGATCTCGCGTCTGATCGACCGTCCGATCCGTCCGCTGTTCCCGGAAGACTACAAGAACGAAGTGCAGATCATCGCCACGGTCATGTCGTTGAACCCGGACGTGGACGGCGACATCCCGGCCCTGATCGGTGCCTCGGCTGCCCTGGCCCTGGCCGGCACCCCGTTCATGGGTCCGATCGGCGCTGCCAAGGTCGGTTACAAGAACGGCGAGTACATCCTGAACCCGACCGTCAGCGAACTGGCTGACTCGCAGCTGGAACTGGTCGTCGCCGGTACCTCCAACGCCGTGCTGATGGTTGAATCCGAAGCCGCGCTGCTGTCCGAAGAAGTGATGCTGGGCGCTGTGACCTTCGGTCACCGCGAAATGCAGAAGGTCATCAACGCGATCAACGAGCTGACCGTCGAAGCCGGCACCAAGCCGTCGACCTGGGAAGCCCCGGCCAAGAACGACGCGCTGATCTCCGCCCTGAAGGAAGCCATCGGCCCGCGCCTGGGCGAAGCCTTCCAGGTGCGTGACAAGCTGCAGCGCCGCGACGCCATCTCGGCAATCAAGAAGGACGTGTTCGAAACCCTGGCTGGCCGCGTGGCCGCCGAAGGCTGGAACCCGGCCGAGCTGTCGAAGGAATTCGGCGAGCTGGAATACCGCACCATGCGTGACTCGGTGCTGGACACCAAGGTCCGTATCGACGGCCGTGCGCTGGACACCGTCCGCCCGATCGCCGTGAAGACCGGCGTGCTGCCGCGTACCCACGGTTCCTCGCTGTTCACCCGTGGCGAAACCCAGGCCATCGTGACCATCACCCTGGGCACCGCCCGTGACGGTCAGGTCATCGACGCCGTTGCCGGTGAGTACAAGGAAAACTTCCTGTTCCACTACAACTTCCCCCCGTTCTCGGTGGGTGAGTGCGGCCGCATGATGGGCCCGAAGCGCCGCGAAATCGGCCACGGTCGCCTGGCCAAGCGCGGCGTGCTGGCTGTCATGCCGTCGCTGGAAGCCTTCCCGTACACCATCCGCGTCGTCTCGGAAATCACCGAGTCGAACGGTTCCTCGTCGATGGCCTCGGTCTGCGGCTCGTCGCTGGCCCTGATGGACGCCGGCGTGCCGGTGAAGGCTCCGGTGGCCGGTATCGCCATGGGCCTGGTCAAGGAAGGCGAGCGCTTCGTCGTCCTGTCCGACATCCTGGGTGACGAAGATCACCTGGGCGACATGGACTTCAAGGTCGCCGGTACCGCTGAGGGCATTTCCGCCCTGCAGATGGACATCAAGATCGAAGGCATCACCGAAGAGATCATGAAGCAGGCCCTGCAGCAGGCGAAGGCTGGCCGTCTGCACATCCTGGGCGAAATGGCCCACGGCCTGACCGCTCCGCGTGAAGAGCTGTCGGACTACGCGCCGCGCCTGCTGACCATCAAGATCCACCCGGACAAGATCCGCGAAGTGATCGGCAAGGGTGGTTCGACCATCCAGGCCATCACCAAGGAAACCGGCACCCAGATCGACATCCAGGACGACGGCACCATCGTCATCGCTTCGGTCAACGCCATCGCTGCGCAGGCCGCCAAGGCCCGCATCGAGCAGATCACCTCGGACGTCGAACCGGGCCGCATCTATGAAGGCAAGGTCGCCAAGATCATGGACTTCGGTGCGTTCGTCACCATCCTGCCGGGCAAGGACGGTCTGGTCCACGTGTCGCAGATCTCCAGCGATCGCGTCGAGAAGGTCGGCGACGTGCTGAAGGAAGGCGATGTGGTCAAGGTCAAGGTGCTGGAAGTCGACAAGCAGGGCCGTATCCGCCTGTCGATGAAGGCCGTGGAAGAAGGCGACGCCGCCAGCGCCGAATAATCGGTATTGCTGATTGTGCGGTGGGTGAGGACCGTTGGTCCTCACGCTTTCGCAAATGAAAAAGCGGGCTTCGGCCCGCTTTTTCTTTGCCTGGAATCCTGTGGATGAGGACCGTTGGTCCTTGCACTTACGCGCCTTCTTCGTCCTCCCCCAGCCACCAGACCTGGCCTGGCTCCGGGGCGCTCATCGGGTGCTCGCGCTGTTCGATGGCCTCCAGCACCCGGCTGGGGGCTGCAGCGCCCCACACCGCCATGAGCTTTTCCACCGCAGCCCGGCCCTGTGCGGCCACGCCGAGGTCACGTTCGCGTCTCCATTGGTCTTCATCTGGCGCCTCATCACCATGCTGGTGCGGCGTGCCGTAGCTGCAGCGGCGGCACAGCCGGCGCACGGTGGCCGTCCAGTCCTCGACCATGCCGATGCCTGGCAGCGTGATGGCCTCCAGGGCAGCGATGTCATCGGCCGAATCACACTGCACGAACACGGTGAAGGTCGTCATGTCCGATGCCTGCAGGCGCTGTATCGCGTTGAACACCGGCACCTGGCGCTCGCCGTAGGTGCGATGGCCGGTTGATGCGCCGTCGTGCAGCACGATGTCGCCGAAGCGGAAGCCGCTTTCGGGCAGCGGTACGTTGTCGATGCGTGCACGCACCGGATCAATGCGGCTCATATACACCACTTCGGCATCGGACCACGGTGCCAAGCGCACACAGGCCACGCCGAAGTTGCCCTCGATCGGACCTTCGCCCTCGGGCAGGGTGATGCCACAGCGGGCCCATTGGCGGCGCGCTTCGGCCCAGTCACCGGCGCCGGTGGCGGCGATACCGGCATTCCACGCGGTGGCTTCATCGAACTCGCCGCGCAGCTGTTCTGATTGCCGGTTGTCCTGCAGCGAGGCAGCCCAGTCGCGCAGGTATTTGTGCGCCAATCCGCGCATGTAATGCAGATACGGCACTTCGGGAGCGAGTGCGATCAGCTCGCCGAACAGAGCCACTGCCTGCTGCAGGTCGCCCTCGCGGAAAACGGCGTAGGCGCGTGCCTCCAGTGCCTGGTGTTCGTCGAGGATTTCGTCGTCCAGCAGGTCGCCGTCGTCAATGTCGTTGTGGTCGGTGCTCATGTCCATGCACGGTTGGAGGTCCGCGGCTACCTTAGCCGATGCATGGGAGACCGGCGTCGGTGTGTGTCCTGCTGCAGTGCATGACGGCAATCGCATGTCTGCCCCGATGTCGTCAAGGGATGCGGCGTGCCTGTCCACTGGACGACATGCCGCGACAACCGTCCCACAGCCCCATCCGTTTGCTAACGTGGCTGCGCCTTCGAACCGGGAGATCCCATGTTCCGCCAGACCGTGGCTGTCCTTGCCGTGCTGATTGCCGGTGCCTTGCCCATTGCCGTGCATGCGGCGCCCGCGCAGCCACCGATCTTCGGTGCCTACTACCCCGGTGGTTCGGCCGAGCGCTACCCGGTGTCGAGCATTCCGGCCGAGCGCCTCACCCATCTGTTCTACGCGTTCTCCACCATCGAGGACGGGCGCTGCACGATCGGTGCCGAAGCGCCGAAGAATTTCGCGGCGCTGGCCGAGCTGAAGAAGGCGCACCCGCATCTGCGCACGCTGATCTCAATTGGCGGATGGGGCGCAGGTGGGTTCTCCGATGCAGCGCTGACCGAGGCCAGCCGCAAGCGCCTGGTCGACTCGTGCATGGCACTGTTCTTCGATCGCCATGCCGGCAGCTTCGATGGCGTGGATATCGACTGGGAATTTCCTGTCAGTGGCGGCCCGAAGGAGCTGGCGCACCGCCCGCAGGATCGCGCCAATCTGACCAGGCTCGCGCAGGCGTTCCGCGTGGCACTCGACGCGCACGGGCGCAAGGAGCGACAGCCGATGCTGCTGACCGCCGCACTGGCCGCCGGTCGCCTGCAGACCGATGGCCCCTACGATCCGGCCGCCAGCTACGACCTGCCGGCGTTGGCCAAGGTGTTCGATTTCATCAACCTGATGAGCTACGACATGGGCACCGGTTTCTCTGCGGTGTCGACCTTCAATGCGCCGCTGCATGAAGTGCCGGCCGATCCGCTGGCCCCGGAGCTGCGGCGCTGGAACAACGTGGCCGGCGCGGTGCAGTACTACCGCGAGCACGGCGTGCCGGCCGAGAAGCTGGTGCTGGGCGTACCGTTCTACGGGCGCGGCTTCAAGGTCACCGGCGATGCAGCGGATGGTCTGTACCAGTCCTACAGTGCGCCGGCCGATGCCGGCGACTGGCGGGTGATCAAGGCGCGCTATCTCGATCAGCCGGGTTGGACGAAACACTGGCAGCCGCAGGCGCAGAGCCCGTGGCTGTACAACGCCGGGCAGAAGATCTTCATCAGCTATGAAGACCCGCGCTCGATCGGCCTGCGTGCGCAGTTCGCCCGCGAGCAGGGCCTGGCCGGGGTGTTCATGTGGGAGCTGACCGGCGACGACGAACAGGCCAGCCTGCTCAACGCCATGCTGGGCCCCTGGCAGAAGGCGCGCATCGGCGATTGAGCTGCATCAGGCGATGCCCGGCGCAATGCCGCAACGCCATCGGCCCAACCCCGCACAGCATGGCCACGCCCGCAGCGTTACGCTGCGGGCATGATCCATCTCGAACGCCTGGACCATCTGGTCCTCACCGTCGCCGACATCGACCGCAGCTGTGATTTCTACCAGCGCGTGCTCGGCATGCAGGTCGTGCGCTTCGGCGCGGGTCGTACCGCGTTGCAGTTCGGCCAGCAGAAGATCAATCTGCATGCGGCCAGTGCCCCGCTGCAGCCGCATGCGCTGCGGCCCACGCCGGGCAGTGCCGACCTGTGCCTGGTCACGCGCATGGCGACAGTCGATGTGCTGTCCCACCTGCAGGCGCAGTCCGTTGCAGTGGAGGAGGGGCCGGTTGCGCGCACCGGTGCGCTGGGGCCGATCGAATCGGTGTATTTCCGCGACCCGGATGGCAACCTGATCGAAGTGAGTCGTTACCCCGGCGAGGCATGATCCTGCTCGGGTAGCGTCGAGCTTGCTCGACGGTGCTTGGCGCGAAATCAACAGCTGTCGAGCAAGCTCGACGCTACAGGGGGCGTTGCGCGCAATGGCAGGTAGCGCCGGGCCATGCCCGGCGAAGGCTCAGTTGGCCCAGACGCTGTTCGGATCGCCGTTGCGGGCGCGGCGTTGACTGGCCACTGCCAGGCGGGCGAAGCCGAAGGCCATGGCCAGCGCGATGGCATCGACCCAGAACAGCGGCCAGTGGCCACGCGCGGCCGCACGCCACAGCCAGTCACCATTGAGTGCGCCGTGCAGCACCGGTACCAGCGCGGTACTGATCGCCGCCGCCCACAGCAACTCGCGTGCGGCCTGCGCCGGGCGTCGCAGCGCGGCCCACAGCGCACAGGCCGCCCAACTGCCGAAGCAGGCCCAGCGGATGCCGCGATCGACCGCCGTCGGCGCCAGCCGCTCCAGCACCAGCGCGGTGACGAACGCGACCGAGATCGCCACGCACAGGCCGATGCACACGCCGACCGTCGCCCGCGCCATGTTCACCCCGGCGCGCGGCTGCTGCGGCTGGCGACGCTTGCGCCGCGACTCGATCCACAGCAGGTTGCCCGAATAGAACAGGAACGCACCGCCAAGGCCGAGCAGGAAGTACAGCCAGACCACCACGCCGTTGCCGAATTCGCCGAAGTGCAGCGCGTAGGCGGCGCTGAGCGTGGCGTGGTTGGCGTCGCGCTGGCCCGGCAGCTGCGAGGCCAGAACGTCGCCGGTGGCCACGTCCAGCGCCACCGCGCCAAGCGGGCCGAGCGTACCGGTGGATTCGCCGGTGATCTCGATGGTGGCGTTGGTGTCGCCCGCGTTGGCCAGCTTCAGGTAGGCCGGCTCGAAGCTGGTCACGCCCTGTGCGCGGGCGACTTCAAGCGCGCGCGCCTGCAGCACGCGCAGGCTGCCCGGCGGCGAGGGGATGCCGGTCGCTTCACGCACCGGTGCGGTGTCCATCGCTGTTGGCACGGCCTGCAGGGCCTTGCCGTCGAAGATCAGGGGGTTGAGCAGGGCCATCTGCACGAACACCAGGCAGAGCAGGGCGCCGGTCACCGCGAACATCAGGTGGAAGGGCAGGCTCAGTACGCCGATCACGTTGTGCGCGTCCTGCCACAGCTGTTTCAGGTTGCGCCCCGGACGCAGCGCGAACAGGTCGCCGAGCAGCTTCGGCAGATGGATCACCAGGCCGCTGAGCAGCGCCATGCCGTACAGCAGGCTGACAATGCCCATCACGTAGATGCCGGCCACGGGCAGGCCCAGGCTGTAGTGCAGCTCGTTGACCAGCTCGGCCAGCCCGGTCTGCGGCGGCGTCGGGCTGCCGCCAATCTGCCCCGGCCAGGCATAACGCCAGCTGCCATCATCGGCCTGCCAGTACGCAAGTGGCTGCGGGTGGTCGGCGCCGGGGAAGGTCATGCCGACGTGGCGGCGGGCTTCCGGGTGTGTCGCCAGTACGTCTTCCAGCAGGTACTGCGCATCGTCCAGCCCGGCTGGCAGTGCGGTGGCCGCGCCCGGGGTCTGCCACAGCGGCAGGTCGTGATGGAACAGGGTCAGCGCACCGGCGTAGAAGGCCACGAACAGGCCGAACCCGGCGACCAGGCCGACCCAGGTGTGCAGGGTGGTGAACGTGCGCAGCGTCTGCGAACTGAACTTCATGGGAGAGGTCTCATTGCACCGCGCCGGTCAGGCGCAGCAGCCCGAGCACGGCGAAGCCGGCGGCGGCGCTGCCGCCCAGCACGAGCCAGGCACGCAGCGCGCTGCGGAAACTGAACGCCCACAGGGCGGCCAGCATCCACAGCGGGATGAAAGCGATCAGGGTCGGCACCAGCGCCCGCTGCCAGGGGCCGGGCGGCAGCCATGCCAGCAGGCCGGTCGCGGCCGCGGCCAGGAAGAAGCCGGCGACGATGCCGGCGAAGGCGCGCGGCCACATCAGGGCGACTCCGTGCCCGGGCGATGCCAGGCGGCCAGTGCCGGCAGCAGCATCGCCGCCAGCATCCAGGTGCACAGCATGGCCACCAGGCCGGCGGCAAAGCCGAGCTCGGCCATCCACAGCCACAGCGCGGCGGCGGCCGCGACCAGGCCGATCTGGCGGCCCAGGCGGCCGGCGCGGCGCAGGCGCGGCCAGCGGCAATGCGGCGAAGCGGCATAGAAGGCCAGCGCGGAGAACATCGCCGCCAGCATGCCCAGGCTGCAGAAGCCCAGGGTGGAAAGGCCGACGGTGATCATTGCGGGCGGCCGCCGTGGCAGCGGGCCAGCGAACGCGGGGCACGGGCGGGGCCGGCGGGAGCCGGTCGGAGCGGGTGGCGCATCACGAGGTCCTGGGGGGAAGCGGGCAGGCTGGCACGGGGCGGGCTGCGCGGACATGGTAATCATTGCGTTTTCACGCCGCCAGCGAGGGCCATTCAGCGTACCGTACGGTAGCCCTTGGGCTTTCCGGTGCGCTGGTTTAAGATCATCACACTCCCTGACTGGAACAAGGTGGCCCGCGCCCAGCGCCGGCCGAGCGTGCGACATGAGCACTACCACCGCCCACTGTTGACCTGCCCCCGAAGGCCCTGTGTCCCTGGCGCCCTCGTGGCGCTTTTTTATTGCCCGGGCGCCGCCCCGGGAGCGCTTTCCAGCCCGCCCAGCGGGCCCCGCACGAAGCCACTCCGATGATCAACATTACCCTCCCCGACGGCAGCCGCCGCGAGTTTGAAAACCCCGTCAGCGTCATGGACGTCGCCCAGTCGATCGGTGCCGGCCTGGCCAAGGCCACCATCGCCGGTGCCGTGGATGGCGTGCTGGTCGATGCCAGCGACGTCATCGACCACGATGCCAGCCTGCGCATCATCACCGCCAAGGACGAGGAGGGCGTGGAGATCATCCGCCACTCCTGCGCCCACCTGGTCGGCCACGCGGTCAAGCAGCTGTACCCGGATGTGAAGATGGTGATCGGTCCGGTGATCGCCGAAGGCTTCTACTACGACATCTACTCCGAGCGCCCGTTCACCCCGGACGACATGGCCGCGATCGAGAAGCGCATGGGCGAGCTGATCGCCCAGGACTACGACGTCATCAAGAAGATGACCCCGCGCGCCGAAGTGATCGAGATCTTCAAGGCCCGTGGTGAGGACTACAAGCTGCGCCTGATCGAGGACATGTCCGACGACATCCAGGCGATGGGCATGTACTACCATCAGGAATACGTGGACATGTGCCGTGGCCCGCACGTGCCGAACACGCGCTTCCTGAAGGCCTTCAAGCTGACCCGCATCTCCGGCGCCTACTGGCGCGGCGACGCGCAGAACGAGCAGCTGCAGCGCATCTACGGCACCGCCTGGGCCGACAAGAAGCAGCTCGAGGCGTACATCAAGCGCATCGAAGAAGCTGAAATGCGCGACCACCGCCGCATCGGCAAGCAGCAGGACCTGTTCCACCTGCAGGAAGAAGCACCGGGCCTGGTGTTCTGGCACCCGAAGGGCTGGGCGCTGTGGCAGGTGGTCGAGCAGTACATGCGCAAGGTCTACCGCAACAGCGGCTATGGCGAAGTGCGCTGCCCGCAGATCCTGGACGTGAGCCTGTGGAAGAAGTCCGGTCACTGGGACAACTACCAGGACAACATGTTCTTCACCGAATCGGAGAAGCGCACGTACGCGGTCAAGCCGATGAACTGCCCGGGCCACATCCAGGTGTTCAACCAGGGCCTGCACAGTTACCGCGACCTGCCGATCCGCTACGGTGAGTTCGGTTCCTGCCACCGCAACGAGCCGTCCGGCGCGCTGCACGGGATCCTGCGCGTGCGTGGCTTCACCCAGGACGACGGCCACGTGTTCTGCACGGAAAACCAGATCGAGTCGGAAGTGACGGCCTTCCACCAGCAGGCGCTGGCGGTCTACCAGCACTTCGGTTTCGACGAGATCCAGATCAAGATCGCGCTGCGCCCGGAATCGCGCCTGGGTGACGACGCCACTTGGGACAAGGCCGAAGGCGCGCTGCGCTCGGCGCTGACCGCCTGTGGCGTGGAATGGCAGGAGCTGCCGGGCGAGGGTGCCTTCTATGGCCCGAAGATCGAGTACCACCTGAAGGACGCCATCGGCCGTACCTGGCAGCTGGGCACCATGCAGGTCGACTTCATGATGCCGGGCCGCCTGGGCGCCGAGTACGTGGACGAGAACAGCCAGAAGAAGCACCCGGTCATGCTGCACCGGGCCATCGTCGGCTCGATGGAGCGCTTCCTGGGCATCCTGATCGAGCACCATGCCGGCCAGTTCCCGGCCTGGCTGGCCCCGACCCAGGTGGTGGTGGCCAACATCACCGACGCCCAGGCCGACTACGTCTCGGGCGTGACCAAAACCCTTGCGGAGCAAGGCTTCCGCGTCAGCTCGGATTTGCGTAACGAGAAGATCGGCTATAAAATCCGCGAGCATACGTTGCAGCGCGTGCCCTACCTGCTGGTCATTGGTGACCGCGAGAAGGAAAATGGGGCTGTGGCGGTGCGTACGCGTTCTGGCGAAGATCTGGGCAGCATGAGCCTGCAGGCCTTCATCGAGCGGCTCCACGCCGAGGGCGCGTAAGCAAAGGTCCGGTCCGGGCGCACAGGCACCCGGACCGGTTCGATACCCTTGGGAGAACGTAATATCAGCACCCCTGACAACAAACAGAACCGCAAGAATCAGGAAATCCGTGTGCCGCGCGTCCGCGTGATCGGCAGTGACGGAGAAATGATCGGCGTGTTGTCGCGCGACGAAGCGCTGTCCATGGCCGAAGATGAAGGCCTGGACCTGGTCGAGATCCAGCCGCAGGCCGATCCGCCGGTCTGCAAGATCATGGACTTCGGCAAGTTCAAGTTCGAAGCGCAGAAGAAGGCCAGCGAGGCCAAGAAGAAGACCAAGCAGGTCGAGATCAAGGAAGTGAAGTTCCGTCCGGTCACGGACGAGGGCGACTACCAGATCAAGCTGCGCAAGATGCGCGGGTTCCTCGAAGATGGTGACAAGATCAAGGTCAACATCCGTTTCCGTGGCCGTGAAATGAGCCACCAGGAACTGGGCCGCGAAATGGCCAACCGGATCGAGACCGATCTGGGCGAGGACATCGTCATTGAATCCCGTCCGCGCCTGGAAGGGCGTCAGATGGTCATGATGATCGCGCCGAAGAAGAAGACCTGAGGCCTGACGGGCCGCCTTCCGGGGCGCCTGGCTGAAGGGTTCAGGGTAAGGGGACGCCGCTGGCGTCCCTTTGCTTTTGCAGGACGCCGGTGAATCGCCGGTAAAGGGTTGCAGGGGCTGGTGGCAGGGCGGTTTTGCCTGTATCATGCCCGGCTCGACCCACCCAGGACGGGTCGTACGCCGATCATGGCAGGACGGAAAGAGCGGCCCAGGCCGCCGCCAGATCAGTCAGAAACCAGGGTCATATCCCATCAAGGACATTGCAATGCCCAAGATCAAGACCAACCGGGCAGCGGCCAAGCGTTTCCGCAAGACCGCCTCGGGCAAGTACAAGTGCGGCCACGCCAACCGTAGCCACATCCTCACGAAGAAAGCGACCAAGCGTAAGCGTAATCTGCGTCAGACGGGCCATGTCCGTGCAGAAGACGCAGGCCGTCTGGACCGCATGCTCCCTTACCTCTGAGGAACTGAAAAATGGCACGAGTTAAGCGTGGCGTACAGGCGCGTCGCCGCCACAAGAAAATCCTGGATCTCGCCAAGGGCTATTACAACGCCCGCCGTAAGGTCTTCCGCGTCGCCAAGCAGGCGGTCATCAAGGCACAGCAGTACGCCTACATCGGCCGTAAGCAGAAGAAGCGCAACTTCCGTTCGCTGTGGATCACCCGTATCAATGCGGCTGCCCGCATCAACGGCCTGAGCTACAGCCGCTTCATGAACGGTCTGCTGAAGGCCGGCATCACCCTGGATCGCAAGGTCCTGGCTGACATCGCCGTGCACGACGCAGCCGGTTTTGCTGCGCTGGCCGAAAAGGCCAAGGGCGCGCTGGCGGCATAAGTCCTTCCCGATGCCGTAACCGTTCACTCGGACGGTGTCAGGTCAAGGCAATGCATGGGGAAGGGCGCAAGTCCTTCCCCATTCTTTTTTGGGTCCCGGCGAGGCCACGACGGCAGCGCGGGGACGGCGGTGGCGACAGGGGTCGGCCCTTCGCGCATCGCGATGGCAGATCGACTGGAGTTCCAGCCCCCCATGAGCGACATCCAATCCCTCACCACTCAGGCGCTGGCCGATGTGGCCGCCGCACAGAGCCCCGACGTGCTGGAGCAGCTGCGCGTGGCCCTGCTTGGCAAGAGCGGCAGCATCACCTCGCAGCTCAAGCAGCTCGGTGCCCTGCCGGCCGACGAGCGCAAGGCCGCCGGTGAAGCGATCAACCAGGCCCGCGACGTGCTGACCCGCGCGCTGGGCGAGCGCAAGGCGCTGCTGGAAGACGCGGCACTGGATGCGCGCCTGGCCGCCGAAGCCATCGACATCACCCTGCCGGGCCGCAATGGCGACCGTGCCGGCCTGCACCCGATCACCCG
Source organism: Stenotrophomonas sp. a6 (assembly GCF_030913325.1). Classification (NCBI taxonomy): domain Bacteria; kingdom Pseudomonadati; phylum Pseudomonadota; class Gammaproteobacteria; order Lysobacterales; family Lysobacteraceae; genus Stenotrophomonas; species Stenotrophomonas sp. a6. The sequence goes on along the minus strand of NZ_CP133161.1, from coordinate 3,063,806 downwards.
CACACTGGAGCGCATCACCGGCATCTTCGGCCGGCTGGGCTACGAGCTGTCGGAAGGGCCGGAGATCGAGGACGACTGGCACAACTTCGAGGCGCTGAACTTCCCGCCGCACCACCCGGCGCGCGCCATGCACGACACCTTCTACTTCGGCGACGGCCGCCTCCTGCGTACGCATACCTCCGGTGTGCAGGTGCGCTACATGGGCGACCACGCGCCGCCGCTGCGCATGATCGCCGCCGGCAAGGTGTACCGCAGCGACAGCGACCAGACCCACTCGCCGATGTTCCACCAGGTGGAAGGCCTGCTGGTCGACGAGCATTCGACCTTCGCCGACCTGAAGGGCACGCTGGCCGAGTTCGTGCGTGCGTTCTTCGAGCGCGATTTCGAGATGCGTTTCCGTCCCAGCTACTTCCCGTTCGTTGAACCGGGCGCGGAAGTGGACATCGCCTGGCAGCAGCCCGATGGCAGCACCCGCTGGCTGGAAGTGCTCGGCTGCGGCATGGTGCATCCGAACGTGCTGCGCAATGTCGGCATCGATCCGGAGCGCTACACCGGCTTTGCCTTCGGCATGGGCGTGGAGCGTTTCGCGATGCTGCGCTACGGCGTCAACGACCTGCGCGCGTTCTTCGAGAACGATGTGCGGTTCCTGAAGCAGTTCGCGTAAGCCGCAACCGTGTAGAGCCGAGCCCTGCTCGGCTGCTTTCTGGATGGACGCCTGCTTGCGCATGCGCTGGGCGACCCCAAAAACCGCAACGGGAGGCACGCCTCCCACCAGGGTGACACCATGAAATTCTCCGAAAACTGGCTGCGCAGCCACGTCCCGACCTCCGCCTCGCGCGATGAGCTGAGCGCGGTGCTGACCGCCATCGGCCTGGAAGTGGAAGAAGTAACCGCGCTTGGCGAAGGCCTCGATCACGTGGTCGTGGCACGCATCGTTGAAGCCGTGCGCCATCCGGAAGCCGACCGCCTGCAGGTGTGCAGGGTCGATGCCGGGCAGGGCGAACTGCTGCAGATCGTGTGCGGCGCACCGAACGCACGCCCGGGCCTGGTCGCGCCGCTGGCGATGGTTGGTGCGCAGATCGGCGAGCTGAAGATCAAGCCGGCCAAGCTGCGTGGCGTCGAGTCCAACGGCATGCTGTGCTCGGCCAAGGAGCTGGGCCTGGACAGCGATGCGTCCGGCCTGCTGGAACTGCCGGACGATGCCCCGATCGGCCAGACCCTGGTCGAGTACCTGGGCCTGCCGGACGCCAGCATCGAGATCAAGCTGACTCCGAACCGCGCCGACTGCTTCAGCCTGCGCGGCATCGCCTACGACGTCGCTGCGGCCACCCGCAGTGAAGTGCTGGATTTCGCCGCCGATGCCATCGTGCCGGTTGGCAACCGCGAACTGTCGATCCAGCTCGACGCCGGCGCCGAAGCGCCGCGTTACCTGGGCCGTGTCATCGAAGGTGTCAATGCTGCCGCCAGGACCCCGCTGTGGATGGCCGAGCGCCTGCGCCGCAGCGGCGTGCGTCCGGTCTCGCTGCTGGTCGACATCACCCAGTACGTGATGCTGGAGCTGGGCCAGCCGATGCACGCCTACGACCTGGGCACCCTGCAGGGCAGCATCGCCGTGCGCCGTTCGCGCGCGGGCGAGACGCTGAAGCTGCTGGACGGCCGCGATGCTGCGCTGGACGACAGCTTCCTGGTGGTCACCGATGCTGACCGTGCGGTCGGCCTGGCCGGCCTGATGGGTGGCTTCGACACCCGCGTCACCGACGCGACCACCGCCGTGTTCCTGGAAGCCGCGCACTTCGCGCCGGCCGCGATCATGGGCCGTGGCCGCAAGCTGGGCCTGCACACCGATGCCGGCCATCGCTTCGAGCGCGGCGTCGATCCGGCGCTGCCGCGCACCGCGATCGAGTACGCCACCCGCCTGGTGCTGGACCTGGCCGGCGGTACCCCGGCACCGGTCACCGAGGCCGTGCGTGAAGCCGATCTGCCGCAGCCGGCGACCATCGTGCTGCGCCGCGCCCGCATCACCCGCGTGCTCGGCATCAGCATCGACGATGCCGAAGTCGAGCGCATCCTGCGCGCGCTTGGCATGGACGTGGTTGCCACCGCCAAGGGCTGGCAGGTCACGGCGCCGAGCCGCCGCTTCGACATCGCCATCGAAGAAGACCTGATCGAAGAGCTGGCCCGCATCCACGGTTACGAGCAGATCCCGACCACGCTGCCGGGCGGTGCCTCGCGCGTGGCGATGCCGAGCGAGACGCAGCTGGACGCGCTGAGCGTGCGCCGCCAGCTGATCGCCCGTGACCAGCAGGAAACCGTCAACTTCGCCTTCGTCGACGACGCGCTGCTGACCCAGTGGCAGCTGCGCGACGGTCTGGTGCCGCTGGCCAACCCGCTGTCGGCGGAACTGGCGGTGATGCGTCCGTCGCTGCTGCCGGGCCTGGTCGCCACGCTTGGCCGCAATGCCGCGCGCCAGCTGGGCCGCGTGCGCCTGTTCGAGATCGGCCGTGTGTTTGCCCAGCAGGGCGGAGACGGCCAACCGGCGCCGCTGGAAACCCCGCGCGTGGCCGCTGCGGTCTGCGGTGAGGCGCAGGCGGTGCAGTGGGGCCTGCCGACCCGCAAGGTCGATTTCCATGACCTGAAGGGCGACCTGGAATCGCTGGCGGCTGCCAGTGGCGCGCAGCTGGAGTTCCGTCCGTCGGCCCGCGCTTACGGCCACCCGGCGCGTTCGGCCGAGGTGTTCCGCGATGGCGTGGCCATCGGCTGGATCGGCCAGATCCATCCGCGCCTGGCGCGGGCGATGGAGATCGAGGCCGACGTGTACGCCTTCGAGCTGGACCTGGAGCCGCTGACCGCCCGTCGCCTGCCGCGTGCCGGCGAGCTGTCGCGCTTCCCGGCGGTGCGCCGCGACCTGGCGTTCCTGGTGCCTGAGCAGGTGGCCTGGGCCGACCTGGCGGCGACCGTCCGCCAGGCCGCCGGCCCGCTGCTGCGCGACCTGAACCTGTTCGACCGCTATGTTGGCCAGGGCGTCGAGCCGGGCTTCAAGAGTCTCGCTATGGGCTTGATTTTGCAGGACAAGTCGCGCACTCTGACGGACCGCGACGTGGATGCGGTGGTGGCCGAGGCGGTCACTGCCATCGAGCGTGAACACCACGCCCGGATCCGCGGCTGAGCGGGCAGCACTCGGGGGTAGCAGGCAATGGCATTGACCAAGGCGGAGATGGCGGAAAAGCTGTTCGACGAAGTCGGTCTGAACAAGCGTGAAGCCAAGGAATTCGTCGACGCGTTTTTCGATGTGCTGCGTGAAGCATTGGAACAGGGACGTCAGGTGAAGCTGTCGGGCTTCGGTAATTTCGATCTGCGGCGCAAGAACCAGCGCCCGGGTCGCAACCCCAAGACCGGCGAGGAAATTCCGATTTCCGCCCGTACGGTGGTCACCTTCCGTCCGGGCCAGAAGCTCAAGGAGAGGGTGGAGGCTTATGCTGGATCCGGGCAGTAACCGCGAACTACCGCCGATCCCGGCCAAGCGCTACTTCACCATTGGTGAGGTCAGCGAGCTGTGCGACGTCAAGCCGCACGTCCTGCGCTACTGGGAAACCGAGTTTCCCAGCCTTGAGCCGGCCAAGCGCCGAGGCAACCGCCGCTACTACCAGCGCCATGACGTGCTGATGGTGCGGCAGATCCGCAGCCTGCTGTACGAACAGGGCTACACCATCGGTGGTGCACGCCTGCGTCTGGATGGTCCCGATGCCCGCGAGGAATCGGCGCTGAGCAACCAGATCATCAAGCAGGTGCGCATGGAGCTGGAAGAAGTGCTGCAGTTGTTGCGCCGCTGATCCCATTTCCATCGTAATCCGCTATACTTCACGGCCCGCCGCACTGGCGGGCACATCGCAGCATCAGTCGGGGCGTAGCGCAGCCTGGTAGCGCATCTGCCTGGGGGGCAGAGGGTCGTCGGTTCGAATCCGGCCGTCCCGACCACTGTGATGAATCAAGGAGCCTGCGCAGCAATGCGTGGGCTTTTTTGTGCGTTCTGCAGATGCTGATCAGTCTTCCGCGAAGCGGTAGATGAGTTCCGGATCGCCTTCATCCAGGCCATGCACGATGCCGCTGCCCACGAAGCCCGCGGCAGCGAGCAGGCGTTGCATGCCCGTGTTGGAGGCATTGGTCGAGGTGAACAGCTTGCCGCCACCGCGCCACGTGATCGCGTGCCGCAGCAGGATGGCGCCGATGCCCTGGCTGCGCTGTTCGCGCGCCACCATCAACATTTCAATGAAGGCTTCGCCAAAGAAGTGGTGATGGATGACCAGGTAGCCGACGATCTTGCCGTCCTGCTCGGCGACCTGCACGACGCCGTGCGCCAGCCAGTCGGCAATCTGCATGATCCGCCGTGGATCAGTGGCTGCCACGCTGTCGAGCGCGATCAAGGCATCTGCGTCCTGCGGAATGCCGTCGCGCAGGTGCGGAGAAGAGGACGTCCGGTTCATCGCGGGCGCAGCTTCAGCAACAGGCCGCCACCCGACACAAAGCAGGCGAGCAGGACCGCAATCGACAGCGGCAGGTGGAATTCACTGCGACCGAACAGGGCAAAGGCCAGATGGATCAGTGCCGTGCCAATGCCGAGCCCCCCGCAAGCCAGTGCATAGCTGCGCGCCGTGGATGTGCCCAGCACGATCTGGCGATAACCCCAAAGCACGGCGCCGACTGCGAACAGGTTGAACAGCAGGAAGCCCTGGATGCCACCGGGGACATGGAACATGGCCCATTCCTGCCAGAACGCAGCGTCGATCTGATGCAGGATCAACGCCAGCAGCGTCGCCAGATACCATCGTTCCATGTCGTGCTCCCTGCCGTGCAGGCCATAGTCTATCGACTCCGCCTGGCACGCACGCCTGCTCGATGCAGCCAGCGCGCGGCCGGCAGTCAATACACACGAAACTCGGCACGGCAGCCGTCGCTGACCCACACCCCACGGCGGTCCCAGCCCCAGTTGCGGTCCTCGATGCAGGCTGTCACCGATTTCTGCCTGACCAGCCGTACCTCATGGCGCACGCGAATCCGGCACTCCTTGTCCTTGTTCTCGTAGGACTCGCAGACCAGGCGTTCGCCCTCGTTGTCGCGATCACGGCTGCGGCCACGTCCCGGCCAGCGGCCGTGTTCGTCGGCAACGAACTCGGCGCGGCAGCCGTCGGTCACCCACAGCATGCGCCGGCTCTGGCCCCAGTTCTGGTCTTCCACGCAATGGGTCACCGACAGCTGCCTGGCCAGGCGCATCGGTCCCTCGATGGGGCATTGCTCGGTCTTGTTGAACTGGGATTCGCAGCGCAGCGCTGGAATGTGATCAGTGTCGTAGTCCTGGGCGGCCACGGCGGTGGCGGCCAGCAGCAGGGCAAGGGCGGCGCCGGTGATCGGCAGCAGCGGGCGAAGGGTCATGGGGGAGCCTCGGGCGGGGATTCGGGCGGCAAGAATGACCCAGCACGGGGCCGTCGGAACGCATCGTTCCGGAAGCGGCTCAGGAGGGATTTAGTAGTGCGCACCAGCCCATGCAGAGGCTTACATCCCGTATCATCGCTGCACATCCGATCGCATCGGTTTACACCTTCTTACATGTCTTCCATGCCTGTCGGCGCAGCCTGTGGCTGCCGTCACTGGTGTGCGGGCGGCCTGCGGGGGAGGATGCGCGGACCACGACGACCACAGGGGGTTGCGTTGATCAGCAGTACCGTCATTCATCGCTCGGCCGACGCAGGTGGCGCCGAGGTGCGGGTCCTGGACACTACGTTCAAGGGCAAGCATGTGTTCGTTGCCTGGGGGCTGCGCGGGCCGGAACTGACCCGCAGCGCGGACCCGGCTGCCACTGTGGCTGCGCGCAAGGCATTGCATGCCGTTGCCGGGCATAGTGAAGGGCCGCGCAGCCCGGAAGTGTTCATCGCCAACCAGTCGGCGGTGGCGATCACGGTCTATCGGCTGCTTACCGAAGCACGCTCCGGTGACGCCATCTTCTTCCTGTGCGATTCATCGGCGGTGGTCGAGTGGCTGATCACCGCGCTGGAAGTGCAGGGCGCGGACTGATTCCGCGCTCCGGCGCGCATTGATTCAAGCCAGGGCCGTGTCCACGGCGGCCCGCGCATGCAGGGCGGTGGTATCGAACAGCGGCACTGCACTGTCCTCCGGGCGTACCAGCAGCATGATCTCGGTGCAGCCAAGAATGATTGCTTCGGCACCGCGCGCCACCAGTCGCGCGATCACGCCGGCATAGACCTGCCGTGAGTGCTCGCTGACCACACCAGCGATCAACTCCTGGTAGATGATGTCGTGCACGCTGCGACGATCATCGGCTTCGGGTACCAGCACCTCCAGTCCGAAGCGATCCTGCAGCCGGCCGCGGTAGAAGTCCTGTTCCATGGTGAAGGCGGTGCCGAGCAGGCCCACCTTGCGTGCGCCTGCCTGCACGATGGCCTGGGCGGTGGGGTCGGCGATATGCAGCAGCGGCAGCGTGCAGGCCGCCTCGATGCGATCGGTCAGCTTGTGCATGGTATTGGTGCAGATCAGCAGCAGGTCGGCGCCGCCCGCCTGCAGGCGCCGCACGCCATCGACCATGTGGTCACCCAGGGTGTCCCAGTCGCCTTCGTGCTGCAGCTGCTTGATGCCGGCGAAATCCACCGACCACAGCAGCAGCTGTGCCGAGTGCGCACCGCCGAGCCGCCGCCGTACCTCCTCGTTGATGAGCCGGTAGTACTGGGCCGAGCTTTCCCAGCTCATGCCACCAATCAGGCCAAGGGTCTTCATGCGCCGCTCCGTGCCAGGAGCCCTCATTGCAGCACAGATGGTGCCCGGTTGCCGATGGCGGCGATCTGTAACCACCACATCCATGCTGCGCTGTGTGTGCCGCGGCAGGCCCGGCGCACTCTATGCTGGTTGGATCTTCTGAAGTGGATGTGCGCTATGGCCCTGCATACCTGGTGGTGGTTCCTCGCCACGGTGTTCGTTCTGTGTGGTACGCCGGGGCCGAACATGCTGCATATCCTCGGTCGCAGCGTCGGGCTGGGGTTCCGTGGCAGTGTGCCGGCGATGGCCGGCTGCCTGCTGGCGATGCTGCTGGTGCTGGCGGCCTCCGCAGCAGGCCTGAGTGCGCTGCTGCATTCGTCGCCGATGCTGTTCGAGGTGCTGCGTTATCTGGGCGTGGCCTATCTGGCCTGGCTGGGCCTGAAGGCATGGCGTGACAGTTGCCGGCCGGCGCCGCCGGTGACGGTCGATGCTACGCCGCCGGTTGCGGCCTCGCTGGGCGCGTGGAAGGTGTTCCGTGGTGGCCTTCTGGTGGGCCTGAGCAATCCCAAGCTGCTGCTGTTCGCGGCGGCGTTCCTGCCGCAGTTCGTCGACCCGTCACGCGGCCAGGCGCTGCAGTACAGCGTGCTGGTGGCCACCTTTGCCGCGTGCGAACTGTTCTGGTACGTGATGTATGCGGCCGGTGGCCATGGCCTTCGCCGCTGGTTGGCCAAGCCGTTTGCGCGACGCTGGTTCGAGCGCCTGGTGGGCAGCGTGTTCCTGGCGTTTGCCGTCGCGCTGCTGCGCTTCCGTCCGCGCTGATTCACGCCGCGCACGCGGCCTGTTCACGATTGCCGCATCGGCCACGGCCTAGCCTGATCATCCAGTACGCAGTCCCCGCAGGGAAAGGTTTGACATGATCAAGTGGGCCATCATCTTCGCCGTCATCGGTGTGATCGCAGGCGTGCTCGGGTTCGGTGGCATTGCCGGTGCCGCGGTCGGTATCGCCAAGTTCCTGTTCTGGGCCGGCATCATCATCGCCGTGGTGCTGTTCCTGCTCGGCATGACCGTAGCGAAGAAGGTCAGCTAGCGTTGATCGCGCAGCAGCGTGCTCAGTGCGCGCTGCTGCGCGAGAACAGGTTGATCACCAGTACGCCGGCGCAGATCAGGCCGATGCCGATCAACGCCGGTGCATCCAGGCGCTGCTTGAACACCGCCAGCCCGATCAGTGAGATCAGCACGATGCCGACGCCGGACCAGATTGCGTAGGCGATGCCGGTCGGGATCGACTTCATGGTCATCGACAGCAGGTAGAAGCACAGCCCGTAGCCGACCAGTGCGCCCAGTGTCGGCGCCAGCCGGCTCATGCCGTCGGATGCCTTCAGCAGTGATGTGGCAATCACTTCCAGCACGATGGCAGCGGCAAGGTAGAGGTAGGGATTCATCGAGCGCTCCAGCTCACTGCGGGTCGCACAGTTTCAGGGCCTGTTCGGCCATGGCCAATGCATTGGCACGTTCTTCCTCGTCCAGCGGACGCCCATAGGCCGTGGCCCAGTAGCCATCGGCAGCGCAGCGCGCCGCGTACAGCCGTGGGTCGCCGGCTTCGCCAGGGAACTCGGCCAGCATCGCGCGCTTCCAGTTGCGCCAGTGCGCAAGCAGGCCCGGTTCCATCAGGTTGCCCAAGGTCAGGCCGATGTCGTTGTCCTGCTCCTGCTGCAGCAGATGCTCGAAGTTGGCCTGCACATAGGCGCGGCTGAAACGACCATGGCCTTCGGGGTCTTCCTGCAGCAGGGCGCGCACGCGCGTTTCGAATTCTCCAATCAGCGCTCCGATGGCTTCATCCACCAGCACCTGCTTGCTGCTGAAGTGATGGAACAACGCACCCTTGCTGACACCGGCGGCCTGCGCGACGTCCTGCACGGTCAGCGCGGCCAGGCCGTTACGGCCGATCACTTCAATGGTGGCCTGCAGCAGTGACTGGCGCACGCTGTCGGGCGCCTTGCGGCGCGAACGGGAGGGGGATGCGGACATGGCGGGAAGAAACCGACTGGACGGTACGATTGTAACGCAGGCCCGCCGCGTTACCGCGCGCTGCCGGCCATGGCCGGCAGCGGAACCCTCATGCGTCGACGCGGGCGAAACGCGGTTGCGGTCCGTGCTCGCCGGGCACCTGCTCGACGAACATGGCGTACGGGCGTACCCACAGGCCACCTTCGCCATACAGCGCGCGGTACAGCACCATCGGCTGCAGGGTCTCGCTGCTGCGGACGATGTCGAGCACTTCGTACTCGCCGCCCTTGAAGTGGCGGTAGCGGCCTGGGGCCAGGGTGGGGAGCGGACTCAGCTCAGCCATGGGCGGCGCGACTCACTTGCGCCCCGGGCTGGCCGGCTTCGCGCAGTAGGCATCGATGGCTTCGGCGGTGTTGGCCAGGCCCTGTGCCTGCGCCAGTTCCCACGGACGTTCGCAACGCTGGCTGTGCTCGCACCACTGGTAGCCGGCCGAACCGATGCAACCGTGGGCATCGCGGTCGCCACCGACCTTCGGCGTGGCAGGCGAAGTGGCCGCCGTATCGGCACGCGCAGCGGCCTGATGCTGGTTGGCACAGGCGGACAGCACCAGCAGGGCTGGAATCAGAAGAAGCGCTTTCATCGGGCGGGCTCCGTGCCTAAAGCGACAGTGTCTGTCGCAAATAGCCCTGCAGCAAGCGCTCAGTGCATGGCGGCGCGGATCAGTTCCTCGATCAGCACGAGGTAGCTGGCCACGAAATAGAACTTCAGCAGCGTCCAACGCTGCTGCGAGAAGAAGGTGCGCATGTGGAAGGGGCCCCTGTTGATGACGGTAGTGTGAAGCCCGGCTGACTCCGTGACAAGAATCACGGAATGAACAGGCTAAATGGACTCAGGGATGTGAGGGCAGGCAAAGGGCTGACCGGAGGGCGCGGCATTTTCGTACAAATCTGATGGGCCACCCCTGAGGTGATCGCTAGCCTGAAGGTGTACCGGCACGTGGACCGTCCGCCTGCCGTCGCATCCTTCCATCCGCAGGAGCCCCTCATGGTCATTACCGTTCAACGCAACGCCCGGCACTGGTCCGTGCTGGATCCGCAGGTGCATGACGCAACCCGATATGCGCGGGGCGCCGAGGCTTTCGATGTCGCCGCGGCGCGGGCCCTCGAGCACCACCGTCGCACCGGCCAGCGCAGCACGGTGCGGGTCGAGGCGCTCGGCAGCGCGGTGGATGCCCTGCACGTAGGAGACTGACGCCGGTCGTTGCGGTGCAGTCAGCTACGGTTGCGTTGTTTGAATGGGGAAAAACCGGCGTCACGCGCCCCCCTGTGCGCCGTGCCGCGAATCCCGGATGCTTGCGCCATCGTATTCATCTGGAGATCTCGATGGGCAAGGCACTCACCTGGCGTACCCTGGCCTGCACCCTGCTGCCGATGCTGGCGGCGGCGGGGGGCGCCCAGGCGCAGAGCTATGGCTACGGCTATGACGATGACCGCTACGGTGGCCGCGAAGGCAGCGGCATCGTGCGCTGCGAGTCGATCAAGAACCGTAGCAACGAGTGCCGTCTGGAGGGCCGCGCGCGGATGATCCGCCAGTTGTCCGGCTCGCCGTGCGTGGAAGGTGAGACCTGGGGCCAGTCGCGCTATGGCGTCTGGGTGACCCAGGGCTGCCGCGCCGAGTTCGTCGGCGAGTACCGTCGTGGCGGTGGCTGGGGCAATGGGGGTGGCTGGGGCAACGGCAACGGCAACGGTTGGGGCGGCGGCGAGGTGATCACCTGTCATTCCAATGGGCATCGCCAGGAGTACTGCGACGCCCGCATCCGCCGCGGCGTGCGCCTGGTTCGCCAGGATTCGCGCAGTGCCTGCATCGAGGGCCAGACCTGGGGCTGGGATCGTCGTGGCATCTGGGTCAGCGACGGCTGCCGGGCACAGTTCCAGGTGAACTGAGCGTGCCCCTCTAAAATCAGAAAAATCTGATACAGCTCACATTTTGAATTGCCGTATCTTCTGCGATCAGGGCATCTCTGTGTGTCCCTGATCTGTTGCGACGATGCCTGCCGTGATCGGCAGGAATGTCCCGCTACCGTCGATACGCTGCCTCAAGGAGTGAGCCGCATGTTGATCCGCCTGCAATGCGAACAGCGCCAATGGCGCGTGCTGCATCCGGACCGGCCGGAGCCGATCGATTTCCGCGACGGTGCCCGCGCCTTCGACTTCGCTGAAACCCTGGCGCGCCTGCACTTTGTCGATACCGGGCAGCGCGCTGCCGTGCGCGTGGAAGCCAGCGGCGCCTTCGTGGAAGCGGTCAGCTACGGCTGAGGGCGGGGGTTTCCGGCCAGGTCCTGTTTCCTGGCCCCGCTATCCACGCCATGCGCGGATCCACTGGGTGGCAATCGGTCTCAGCCCGCCGCGCTCAGCGGCGGGGTACCTGTGGCCAGCTGCGGCCAACGCTTGAGCACGGCCGCACGGATGCCCGCGGCGTCGATACCTGCTTCGGCCAGCAGGTCCTCGCGGCTGGCATGGTGCTGGTAGCTGTCGGGCAGGCCCAGGTGCAGGATCGGGCGCAGCACGCCTTCGGCATTGAGCAGCTCGCCGACGCCTGAACCGGCGCCACCGGCCACCACGTTGTCTTCGATCGTCACCAGGCCCTCGTGCTGGGCGGCGACAGCCAGCACCAGCTCGCGGTCCAGCGGCTTGATGAAACGCATGTTGACCACGCTCAGGCCGAGTTCGCGGCCGACCTGCTCGGCGGCGGCCACGGTGCTGCCGAAGGCGAGCAGGGCAATGCGGCTGCCCTGCAGGCGCAGTTCGCCCTTGCCGATCGGCAGGGTGGACAGGTCGGTGCCGGCTGCAACGCCGGTGCCGGTGCCGCGCGGGTAGCGCACGGCGGCCGGGCCCGGGTGCTGCAGGCCGGTGCTGAGCATCTGCCGGCACTCGGCTTCGTTGGACGGTGCCATCACCACCAGGTTGGGCACGCAGCGCAGGAAGCTCAGGTCGAGGTTGCCGGCATGGGTCGCACCGTCCGGGCCGACCACGCCGGCGCGATCGATCGCGAACAGCACGTCCAGGTCCTGGATCGCCACGTCATGTACCAGCTGGTCGTACGCGCGCTGCAGGAAGGTCGAGTAGATCGCCACCACCGGCTTGCCACCCTGGGTGGCCATGCCGGCGGCGAGGGTGACCGCATGCTGTTCGGCAATCGCCACGTCGAAATAGCGCTGCGGGTATTCCTTGCTGAAACGCACCAGGCCGGAGCCTTCGCGCATCGCCGGGGTGATGCCGTACAGGCGGGGCTCGGCGGCGGCGGCATCGCACAGCCAGTCGCTGAACACATCGGTATAGGTCGGCTTCTTGGCACCGGCCTTGGCCACCAGGCCCTTGTCCGGATCGAACGGGCCCACGGCGTGGTAACCGATCTGGTCGCCTTCGGCCGGCTCGTAGCCCTTGCCCTTGGTGGTCATCACGTGCAGCAGCTTCGGGCCCTTGGAGGCGCGCAGCGTCTTCAGCGTGGACAGCAGGGCGGGCATGTCGTGGCCGTCGATCGGGCCGGTGTAGTGGAAGCCCATCTCCTCGAACATCGTGGACGGCACGAACATGCCCTTCCAGTGTTCTTCCCAGCGCTTCACGAAACGCGCCGGGTTGTTCTTCTTGTCACCGAGGATCTTCTTGCCGCCTTCGCGCAGCGCATTGAGCGTGCGGCTGCCGGTGGCACGGCCTAGCATCTTGGTCAGGCCGCCGACCGCCTCGGAGATCGACATGTTGTTGTCGTTGAGGATCACCAGCAGGTTCGGTTCCGGGTCCATGCCGCCGGCGTGCATCAGCGCTTCGAAGGCCATGCCGGCGGTCATCGCACCGTCACCGATCACCGCCACGATCTTGCGGTCGTCGCCTTCGGACTGGCGGGCAATGGCCATGCCGAGTGCCGCCGAGATCGAGGTGGAGGAGTGGCCGACGCCAAAGGTGTCGTATTCGCTCTCCTCGCGCTTCGGGAATGGCGCGACGCCGTCCTTCTGCTTGACGGTGTGGATCTGGTCGCGGCGCCCGGTCAGGATCTTGTGCGGGTAGGTCTGGTGACCGACGTCCCAGACCAGCTGGTCGACCGGAGTCTGGTACAGGTAGTGCAGGGCTACGGTGAGTTCGATCACGCCCAGGCCGGCGGCGAAGTGGCCACCGCTCTTGCCCACCGATTCGATGAGGTAGGCGCGCAGTTCGTCGGCAACCGCCCTCAGTTCGGATTCGTCGAACGTGCGCAGGTCATCCGGCGTCTGGATGCGCGCGAGGCGGGGATAGCGGGCAGAGTCGATCATCATGTTCGCACTTTTTCTGAATGCCCATTTTCGCCCTCAAACGGGGGTGGGGCAAGCAAACGCCGCCGTCCGTGACAGGACGGTGAGGGTTGCATTTTCAGGCGTTCAGGTGCTCAGTTTCGACCGCTTGGGCAATTGCGCCTTCAGGAAGGCCATCTGGTCGGCCAGGATGTTGCGGTTGGACAGGATCAGGTGCTCGATCCAGCTGGGCCGGTAGGGCACGGCCAGCAGCGGCATTCCGGCCTGCTGCGGGGTGCGGTCGCTCTTGCGCGAGTTGCAGTGGAAACAGGCGGTGACCACGTTTTCCCAGCAGTCCAGGCCGCCCTTGGACAGTGGCACGACGTGGTCGCGGGTGAGCGTGGGGCGGTTGAACTGCTGGCCGCAGTACATGCACAGGTGGGCGTCGCGGGCGAACAGGGCCGGGTTGGTCAGGTTCGGCGTGGGGTCGATCGCGCGGGAGCGGGCATGGCCGCGCGCGGCGATGATCGGGTGCAGGTCCATGCCGCTCTGCAGGCCGCTGAAGCGATTGGTGCCGCCGTGGATGTGCAGGCAGGGATCGCCCAGCGTCCAGGCCACCGCTTCGCGGGCGTAGAGGCACGCCGCATCCTGCCAGGTGATCCAGTCCAGTACGCGTCCGTGGGCATCAAGCGAGAGCAGCCGGACCGAACCGGGGCGATGCAGCGTCGTGGCGTTGGGCGATGCTTCGGCGCCCGGAGCAGAAAACGGAGCTCCGGCTTCGATCAGACCCAAGCGTGTAGTGTCTGTCTCCATCGGGAGAACAGCTTATACCTGAATGTTGACGATTTGTGTATCGCCTGTCGGCGATACGCAAATCGCAACGATTCAGGTCCGCGCATTCCTCCTATCCCCCGCACCTGTCGGTGCGCCCCCTTTAGCAACCCAGCCCGCCGTTGGCGCGCTGGGTTGCCCGCGCATTCTTCCTAATCCCCGCGCCTGTCGGCGCGCCCCCTTTAACAAAAAGGGGCTCTTCTCCAGAGGGATTTAGGGGGTTCTCATCCACGCGTGGCGTGGATCTACGCAGATCGCGGGGAACTGTCAGAGGCGGGGCGGTGTGGGTTGGCAGGACCGTTGGCGCCATGGATGGCGCCATCGAGCCCCCAAGGGTGAGGGCGCTTTGCTTGCGAAGCACTGCTTCGCAAGCGCCCGAACGCACAGTCGCCAGCGGCTGGGCCGGACCGCGGAGCGGGGTTTACGGCGTGTCCTGCCAGCCCACACCGCCCCGCCATCCACCGGGATCCAGCTGTTGCTATTGCGGTTGCCGGCCAGCGGCCGGCACTACCGCGGGTGCCGGGCGGCAGCCCGGCTCAGGCGCCGAAGCGCTCGTCGTCCATCGCCATCAGCGGGGCGGCGCCGGCCTGGATCGCGGCGGCGTGGCTGAGGGTGCGCGGCAGCACACGGGCGAAGTAGAAGCGAGCGGTTTCGCGCTTGCCCTTGGCGAAGGCGGCGCCGTGCGCGCTGGCGTCGGCGGCGGCCACGCTGCGGGCCCACCAGTAGGCCAGTACCACGTAGCCCGAATAGAACAGGTAGTCGTAGCTGGCTGCGCCCAGTTCGTCCGGATTGCCGGCCGCGCGCTGCAGCACGTCCAGGGTCAGCTTGCCCCATTCGGCGGACTTGGCGCGCAGCGGGCCGATGAACTCGGCCAGCGCTTCGTTGCCCTCGTGTTCCTTGGCGAAGGCTTCGATCTCGGCCAGCATCAGCTTCAGGCCGGCGCCCTGGCTGGACGCGGTCTTGCGGCCGATCAGGTCCAGCGCCTGGATGCCGGTGGTGCCTTCATACAGGGTGGTGATGCGAGCGTCGCGGGCCAGCTGTTCCATGCCGTGTTCGCGGATGTAGCCGTGGCCACCGAAGCACTGCAGGGCGTTGTAGGTGTTCTCGATGCCCCATTCGGTCTGGCAGGCCTTGGAGATCGGGGTCAGGAAGCTCACCAGGGTGTCGGCGCGCTCGCGCTCGGCGGCATCCTCGGCATGGTGGGCGATGTCGATCAGGGTGGCGGCGTGCAGGGCCAGCAGGCGGCTGCCCTCGACCAGCGACTTCACCGTCAGCAGCATGCGGCGCACATCCGGGTGCACCAGGATCGGGTCGGCCGGCTTGTCCGGGAATTTCGCACCGCTCAGGGCGCGCGACTGCAGGCGTTCACGGCTGTACTTCAGTGCGTTCTGGTAAGCGCGCTCGGACAGGCCGATGCCCTGAAGGCCGACGCCCAGGCGCGCGGTGTTCATCATGGTGAACATGGCCTGCAGGCCCTTGTGCGGCTGGCCGACCAGGTAACCCTGCGCACCGTCGAAGTTCATCACGCAGGTGACCGAACCCTTGATACCCATCTTGTGCTCGATCGAGCCGCAGCGCAGTGCGTTGCGCTCGCCGACATTGCCATCGCGGTCGACCTTGAACTTGGGCGTGACGAACAGCGAGATGCCCTTGGCGCCCGGAGGGGCGTCGGGCAGCTTGGCCAGCACCAGGTGCACGATGTTTTCGGTCAGGTCGTGCTCGCCGGCGGTGATGAAGATCTTGGTGCCGGTGATCGAGTAGCTGCCATCGGCGTTCGGCTCGGCCTTGGTCTTCAGCAGGCCCAGGTCGGTACCGCAGTGCGGCTCGGTCAGGCACATGGTGCCGGTCCAGCGGCCCTCGATCAGCGGCTTGAGGAAGGCCTCGTGCTGCCAGGCCTCGCCGTGCTGCTTCAGCGCTTCGATGGCGCCGTGCGAGAGCAGCGGGAAGTTGCCCCACGCCAGGTTGGCGGCGTTGATCATTTCGTTGAGCGGCACGCCAAGGGTGTGCGGCAGGCCCTGGCCCCCCAGTTCCGGCGAGGCGGTCAGGCCGGTCCAGCCGCCATTGACGAACTGGTCGTAGGCCTGCTTGAAGCCGGGCGGGGTGGTCACTTCACCGGTTGCCTGGTCGAGCACGCAACCGATCTCGTCGCCAACGCTGTTGAGCGGGGCCAGCACGGTTGCGCTGAAGCGGCCAGCTTCTTCCAGCACGGCATCGACCACGTCGGCGGTGGCGTCGGTGAAGCCCAGGCGGGCGAACAGGGGTTCGACCTTGAGCACGTCGTGCAGGGCGAAACGGAGGTCGGAAAGCGGGGCGGTGTAGCTGCTCATCGGTACGTCTCGATTTGATCAGGGCAGGGGAGAGCGGCGCCAGGCGCCGCGACGGAGGTGGAAATCAGCGCAGCACGCCCGGCAGGCCCGGGGCCTGGTTGAGGGTGCTGCGGCTGCTGATATCGAAGCTGCGCTGCTTCTTTTCCTGCGGCGTGGCCGCGACCGTTCCCTTCAGGCCATAGGCCAGGGTGCGGTTGCCGGCCAGTGCATCGGCCACCACCAGGCGTGCGGCCGAACTGGGCACCAGGTCGACATTGATGACATCCGCGGAGGTGCCGCCGATGGAGATACCGGGCTTGGCCTGCAGGGTGCCGGCGTCGCTGTCGCCGACGGTCAGTGCCAGCGAGACGTCATCGAAGGTCATCGGCATGGAGCTGTAGTTCTGCAGGCGCAGGGCCACGGTCCAGTTGCCGTCGGCGCGTACGGTCAGCTGCTGCAGGCTGGCCGCCGGTTCCGAAACACGCTTGACGATGCCGTTGCCGCAGGCGGCAAGGGCGAGGGTGCTCAGGACGATCAAGGCGATACGGAAACGGTGGAGCATGGGCGCAGGTCCTCTGGAGGCGGTGCGTTGGAATAAGCATACTACGGCGTATGGTCGTTTGGATCGCCTGTGGCGAGCCGTCGCAGAGGGTAGCGCGTGAAGATGGCGGCGGGGCGTGCGCGGCGCTGGATCTTCGGGCGCACGGTGCGCGTACGGATTGAACTGCGGCTCAATCGGCGGGCGTATCGCGAAGCGGGGCCATCAGGCGCAGCGGGCGCAGGTCGTAGCCCATGGCTTCGGCTTTTTCCTTCAACTGCTCGAACCGGGCGCGATCCATTTCCGGCAGGCGCGAGAGGATCCACAGGTACTTACGGTCCGGTTCACCGACCAGGGCCCACTGGTAGTCCGGGTCCAGCGCCAACACCCAGTAGTCGGCCCAGACCAGTGGCACCCAGCTCAGCCAGTCCGGCACGAAGCGGACCTGCAGTTGGCCGGGATGGCCGGCAACCGGGCGTGCCACGCCTTCAGCAACCACACGTTCCCCGTCGCCGTTGCGGCAGGCATTGGTGACACTGATGCGGCCATCGCGGCGCAGCCCGTAGTTGGCGGTGATCTCGCCGACGCACTGCTTCTGGAACGACACCGGAAGATGCGCGATCTCGTGCCACTGGCCGGCATAGCGATCGATGTCCAGCGTATCGACTGCACGCACCGGTTCGGCGGCGATCACAGGGGCGGCCAGCAGCAGGCAGGCGAGCAGGGTGGGGCGCAATTGCATCGGCAGGCTCCGGCAGGAATCTGCAGCGTAGGTGCCGCGGCGGGTACCGGTGTAAATGTTTCGTCAACCAGACGGCAGTGGCCCGGCATGGATCGAGGCCATGGAAGGGGCCAGCGCCAGGTAGATCCACGCCATGCGTGGATCGCAGGCCGCACGCAAAAAAAAGACCTGCATTTCTGCAGGTCTCTGAAGATGGTGGCCGAAGACGGAATCGAACCGCCGACACGGGGATTTTCAATCCCCTGCTCTACCAACTGAGCTACTCGGCCAAATTGTGTGGCAACCGTGATCAAACCCGGTTTCCGGAAAAAAAAGACCCGCATTTCTGCAGGCCTTCGAAAGTGGTGGCCGAAGACGGAATCGAACCGCCGACACGGGGATTTTCAATCCCCTGCTCTACCAACTGAGCTACTCGGCCACATGTTTCGTTGCAGCGAGGTCGCTGCCAAGGACGCGTATATTACGGAGGTCGGCTGCCTTCGGCAAGCGTTTTGCCAAGATTTCTTCACATTGCCGTCTGCGGGCTCGCAAGTGCTTGATCCTCCGTTGTGGGACGGGGGCGTGGTCAGTCGATCATCGTCTGCGGTGGAAATCAGCAGATCGCCGCGATCGCCAAAGCTGCAAGGCCAAGGGCTGCGCCGGACCCGCGCCGCGCTGGTCCATGGAACGCTGTTTTCATGGCCGTTGCCGGCGATCGTTGCAGCGTAGTGTCGGCATTCCTTTCCTGATGCTGGCAACAGCAGAGCCGGTCACCATGTCCGATTCCCTCGCTACCTCCCGTATCGTGCTGGCCTCGCGTCCGCAGGGCGCACCAAGCGCGGCCAACTTCCGCCTGGAACAGGCTGCGCTGCCGGCATTGGGGGATGGCGAAGTGCTGCTGCGCAACCGCTACCTGTCGCTGGACCCGTACATGCGTGGACGCATGGACGAGGGCCCGTCGTACGCCGCGCCGGTGGCGGTGGGCGCGGTGATGGAAGGGCAGACCGTGGCCGAGGTGCTGCAGTCGAACGCCGAGGGCGTAACCACAGGTGAGTTGGTGCTGGCGCCGGGTGGCTGGCAGACCCATGCGGTGCTGCCGGCCAAGGCGCTGGGGCGTCGGCTGGATCCGGCCGGCCTGCCGTTGAGTACCGCGCTGGGGGTATATGGCATGCCCGGCTTCACCGCCTATTCCAGCCTGCACGAAATCGCCCGTTTGAAGCCGGGTGAGACGCTGGTGGTGGCTGCCGCGACCGGGCCGGTGGGCGCGACCGTCGCCCAGCTGGCCAAGCTGCAGGGCGCGCGCGTGGTCGCCATCGCCGGTGGCGAAGCCAAGCGTGCCTACCTGCAGACGCTGGGCGTGGACGTGGCGCTGGATCATCGTGCGGCCGACTTTGCCGAACAGCTGCGCGCGGCGGTGCCCGCGGGCATCGACGTGTATTTCGAGAACGTGGGCGGGCACGTGCTGGATGCGGTGCTGCCGCTGCTCAACGACTTCGCCCGCATTCCAGTGTGCGGCACCATCGCCACCTACAACGAGCGGGGCATCGAGCAGCCCGGCCCGGACCGGTTGCCCGCACTGTTCAGCCAGATCCTGCGCCAGCGCCTGACCGTGCGTGGTTTCATCGTGCACGACTTCAACCACCTGTGGCCGGACTTCGAACGCGAGATGCGGCAGTGGCTGCGCGAAGGTCGCATCCAGTACCGCGAGGATGTGGTGGAAGGGCTGGAGAATGCGCCGGAGGCGTTTTTTGGGCTGTTGCAGGGGCGCAACTTCGGCAAGCTGGTGGTGAAGCTGGATTGAGGGCTTGGCGGCGTGCCGACCAAGGTCGGCACCTACCGGAAGCTGAGCGTGCCGATCAAGGTCGGCACCTGCTTCAGGCAGTCGAGGCCTTTTCCCGGCGCAGCAGTTCGCGCTTGCGCGCTACGCCCCACGCATAGCCGGACAGGTCGCCGTCGCGGCGCACCACGCGGTGGCAGGGCACCGCCACCGCCAGCGGGTTGCTCGCGCATGCGCGGGCCACCGCACGGCTCGAGCGCGGGGCGCCGATGCGCGCGGCGACATCCGCATATGAGGCGGTCTGCCCGCGCGGAATCTGCTGCAGTGCCTGCCACACCCGTTGCTGGAACGCGGTGCCGCGGATATCCAGCGGCAGCGTGGCGCCGCGCGAAGGATCCTCGACCAGGCCTACCACCTGTGCCACCAGTTGCTCATAGCCCTGGTCGGCACCGACCAGTTCGGCCTGGCGGAAGCGTTGCTGCAATGACTGCAGCAGTGTCTCCGGATCGTCGCCGAGCAGGATCGCAACCACGCCGGTGGCACTGCTGGCCACCAGCACGCTGCCCAGTGAGCTTTCGGCAAGCGCGAAGTGGATGACTTCGCCGCGACCACCTGCGCGCCATTGCTTGGGCGTCATGCCCAGCAACTTCGGTGCGTTCTCGTAGAAGCGCCCACTGGAACCGAAGCCGGCATCGTGGAAGGCATCGGTGATGCGCTCCTGTTGTTCCAGTCCGGTGCGCAGGCGGTCGGCGCGCAGCGCGGCGGCGTATTGCTTGGGGGTCAGCCCGGTGGCCTGCTTGAACATACGATGCAGGCGCGTCGGGCTGCAGCCGGCGATGTCGGCCAGCTCCTGCAGCGAAGGTTCGTCGAGGCTCGCCTGAAGGTGGCGGCAGACCCGTTCGACGCGGGCATCGAAGGCGGTGGTGGCGGTACTGTCCATGGCCGGATTCTGGCACGTGCCGGTTCTGCGGAAACTCCGTTTCCTGCACCGACGGGCCAGGCCCGGAAACGGAGTGTCGGCAGGGGAGAGGCGCGGCATCGTGGCGGCCACTTCACAACCGGTACTGCCACCATGCGCCTGAACAACAAGATCGCCCTCATCACCGGAGCCAGCGCCGGCATCGGCCGCGCCAGCGCGCTGCGCTTCGCCGCCGAAGGGGCGAAGCTGGTGCTCAACGCACGGCGGCCGGAGCCGCTGCAGGCGCTGGCCGAGCAGATCCGTGCCGCCGGCGGCGAGGTGGTGGTGCATGCCGCCGACGTGGCGGATCCGGCCACGGCCCCGGCACTGGTCGATCTGGCCCGGCAGTCATTTGGTGGCCTGGACATCGCGCTCAACAATGCCGGCATGCTCGGGCCGGGCGTGCCGGCAGCGGAGTTCCCGGTGGACGCCTGGCGCGAGGTGATGGCGACCAATCTGGATGCCGCGTTCCATGCCGCACGTGCGCAGTTGCCGGCACTGCTGGCGCGCGGCGGCGGCTCGCTGGTGTTTGTTGGCACTTTTGTCGGCCACACCGTGGGCTTCCCCGGCATGGCGGCCTATGCGTCGAGCAAGGCCGGGTTGATCGGCCTGAGCCAGGTGATCGCCGCCGAATACGGTGCGCGCGGCGTGCGCAGCAACGTGCTGCTGCCCGGTGGCACCGATACCGAGATGGGCCGGCAGGCGGCACCGACCGGCGATGCGCGCGACTTCGTGCGCTCGCTGCACGCACTGAAGCGCATGGCCGAGCCGGAGGAGATCGCCAACGCGGCGCTGTTCCTGGCCAGCGATGAAAGCAGTTTCGTTACCGGTACCGCGATGCGCGTGGAGGGTGGGGTGTCGATCACGCGGACCTGAGTGCGCGGCTGCACGCGGCGTTGGCGGCAGGTTGACCTGCGGCTTACCCGGCAGTCTCTAGCGTGGAGGCCAGCGCGGGCTTTCCGCCGGCGAGGGAGTGTTCGATGAACGTGCGCAGCAACCGCCAGAACGATCCGAAGCAGGGCGTGCAGGAAAGCCGCCAGGACAGGAAGCAGGACGATGTGGCCAGGCAGCGGCCGGGGCAGCGCGATCAACAGGTGCGCGATACGCATTCGCGCAGCCCGCAGCGCAAGGATGGCGGCCAGGAGCCTGCCTGAGCCAGCACCCGGAAAAGAAAAAACCCGCAGATCGCGAGGATCTGCGGGTTCTTCTGAAAAGTGGTGGAGCCAAGGAGGATCGAACTCCTGACCTCGTCATTGCGAACGACGCGCTCTCCCAGCTGAGCTATGGCCCCACGGCAGGGTTTCAGTGTAGCGCTGCCTGCCGGGCTTGCCAAGCTCCGGGCCGGGACGGTGGTCGCGCCGCGTCGGCTACCGCCCCTGACCGGTTCAGGACAGGGCCCGGCGCAGCAGCGCGCCGGCACAATGTGCCGCCACGTCGGTGCTGGCACTGACCGCGTGCAGGTGGATGCAGGCATGGATCATCCCCGGCAGCCGCTCGAGCGTGCAGTCGACACCTGCCGCCTGCAGCCGCCGTGCGTACTGTTCGGCCTCATCACGCAGCGGGTCGTGCTCGCAGCTGAGTACCGAGGCTGGTGCCAGTCCATGCAGATCCGTTGCATGGGCAGGCGAGGCCAGTGCCGGCGGTGTGGCAGGATCACCGAGATAGGCCTGCCAGCAACGCTGCATCAGTTCGGCGCTGAGGTAGTAGCCACTGGCGTACTCGCGATAGGAGTCGCTGCCCATGCCGGCATCCAGTGCCGGGTACAGCAGCAACTGGTGGCGTGGCTGCGGCAGGCCGAGATCGCGCAGCCGCAGGCAGCAGGCGGCTGCCAGATTGCCGCCGGCACTGTCGCCACCGATTGCCAGCCGTTGCGGGTCCAGTCCGAGGCTGACCGCGTTGGCCAGCAGCCACGACCAGGCATCGGCAACGTCGTGCAGCGGCAGCGGGAACGGATGCTCCGGCGCCAGCCGGTAGCCCACGGCGACAATCACGCAGCCGCTGGCATTGGCCAGCGCGCGGCAGGGGCCGTCATAGACCGCCAGCGAACACTGGAACCATCCGCCGCCATGCGCGAACAACAACGCCGGTGCCGGTCCATCGGGCAGCCCTTCCGGTGTGTAAAGGCGCACTTCCAACGCGTGGCCGTCGCGTGCGATCACCGCATGCTCGATCACATGCGCAACCGGCTGCGGCGCGCCCTGCAGCTGAGGCAGCGCGCTCTCGCTGATCGCACGCAGCTCGCGCAGGTCGTCCGGCAGTGGATGGGCCGCGACGGCATCGACGAACTGCTGCAGCGCGGGTTCAAGCTGCATGGCGCGCCTCCTGCAGGAACGGCAGCAGCTGCGCCAGGAACGCCTGCGGCGCTTCTTCCATGATGAAGTGGCCGCAGCCCGGCACGATGCTGCCGCGCACGTTGTCGGCATGCGGTTGCAGGGTCAGCATCGGCGCATCGGCGGTGGCGTGCTCGGCGCCGATGGCCAGCACCGGCATCGCCAGCCGGCGCTGCGCACGTTCCTTGTTCTGGCGGATGGTTTCCGGAATCGCGCGGTACCAGGCGAAGCCGGCCCGCAGTGCGCCGGGGCGGCTGTAGGCGGCGATGTAGGTATCGGCGGCCACCGCATCGCGGCGGTACGACCAGCGGTCGAACATGAATTCCAGGTAGGCGCGCTCGCGACCGCTGATGAGCGCCTCGGGCAGATCGGCCACCTGGTTGAACATGAAGTGCCAGAGGAAGATGTTGTCGGCCGGTGCGGCGAAGATGCCCGGTTCCGGCGCCAGGCCGGGAATCACCGCTTCGGTGACCGCCAGTTGGCGCACCGCCTGCGGCTGGTCGCTGGCCAGTGCATAGGCGATCCACATGCCGATGTCATGGCCGACCACCTGGTAGCGCTCGTGGCCCAGCGCCCGCATGGTCTGGTGCAGGACGGCGGCGGCACTGCCGGTGTCGTAGCCGTGGGCAGGGCGGTCAGATTCGCCGATGCCCGGCGGATCAACCGCGATGGCTTCGAAACCGGCCTGGGCCAGGGCGTGCAGCACATGGCGCCAGGCATACCAGGTCTGCGGCCAGCCGGGAATCAACAGCACCGGTTCGCCGTGGCCGGCGGAGACGCAATGCACGCGCTGGCCATCGATGCGCAGGTAGTGGTGGCGCAGGGCGTCGTCGCCGGCAGCGCCAGCGGGAAGGGAAGGGGTCATGGGGGAGTGCTCCGTGGGGGCTCAGGCGATGCCGAGCATGTGCTGCATCTGCGCGGTGCTGATCGGAGCACCGGCGAAGTCGTCGAAGATCTTGTCGGTGACCGGAATGATGTGGTCGCGGATGAATGCAGCGCCTTCGCGTGCACCGGCTTCCTGGTCCTTCAGGCAGCACTCCCACTCCAGCGTCGCCCACCCCTGGTAGTCGTACTGGGCCAGCTTGGAGAAGATCGACTTGAAGTCGACCTGGCCATCGCCCAGCGAGCGGAAGCGACCGGCCCGTTCGGTCCAGTCGGCGTAGCCGCCATAGATGCCCTGGCGGCCGCTGGGACGGAACTCCGCATCCTTGACATGGAACATGCGGATCAGC
The DNA here is from genome assembly GCF_030913325.1 of Stenotrophomonas sp. a6. NCBI lineage: Bacteria > Pseudomonadati > Pseudomonadota > Gammaproteobacteria > Lysobacterales > Lysobacteraceae > Stenotrophomonas > Stenotrophomonas sp. a6. Next base: position 3,040,083 of record NZ_CP133161.1, on the reverse strand, counting down.
GGGTGATAGATGTCCAGGTACTCCAGGTAGTCCAGCTGCTGCAGCACGAAGTGGCTGGGATCGAACAGGATGCGGCAGCGCTGGTGCTGGCCGACTCGCTCGAAGAATCGCTCGAAGCTGGTGCCGTCATGCAGGTCTTCGCTGGGATGGATCTCGTAACAGAGGTTGATGCCGTTGTCCTCGCAGGTATCGAGGATCGGCCGCCAGCGGCGCGCGAGTTCGTCGAAGGCGGCATCGATCAGGCCCGGCGGGCGCTGCGGGAACGGGAACAGATACGGCCAGGCGAAGGAGCCGGAGAAGGTGCCCATGTCCTGCAGGCCCAGCCGGCGGGAGGCACGGGCGGCCAGGTGCAGTTGCTGCTGCGCCCATTCGCTGCGCGCCTTCGGGTTGCCGCGCAGTGCTTCCGGCGCGAAGCCATCGCAGAGTTCATCGTAGGCCGGATGCACGGCCACCAGCTGGCCGAGGATGTGGGTGGTGAGCTCGCTGACCTGCAGGCCGTGCTCAGCCAGGGTGCCGCGGATGTCGTCGCAGTAGTCCTGGCTGTCGGCAGCGGTGGCCAGGTCGAACAGGCGTGCATCCCAGGCCGGGATCTGCAGTGCCTTGAAACCGTGGCCAGCGGCCCACTCGGCAATGCTGGCAAGTGAGTTGAACGGGGCCTGGTCGCCGGCGAACTGCGCCAGGTGCAGGCTGGGGCCCTTGAGGGTCTGCATGTGTTGCTCCAATTATTTGTCGGTCGACAAAGAATAGGCGCGACCCTCGCGATGGTCAACACCCGCGTTACACTGCGCGCCTCACTGGAGCAGGCAGGCAGATGGCAGGGCGACCGCGCGAATTCGACAGGGACCAGGCGTTGCGCAAGGCGATGCTGCTGTTCTGGCAGCACGGCTACGAAGGCACGTCGATGTCGGCACTGGTCGAAACGCTGGGCATTGCCTCTGCACGCATCTACGCCGCGTTCGGCAGCAAGGAGCAGCTGTTCCGCGAAGCCGTTGCGCTGTACGAAGAGGGCGAGGGTGGTTTCGCGCCGCGCGCGCTGGAGCAGGCCACGCTGCGCGAGGCGATCGGGTCCATGCTGCGCGAGGCGGTGCTGACCTACACCCGCCGTGGGCGTCCGCATGGCTGCCTGGTGGTGTCCTCGGCCAGCAGCGTTTCGCCTGATGGCGAGGGCGTGCGGGACTGGCTGGCCAGCCATCGTCGCCAGCGCACGGCGGCGATCATCGCGCGGCTGCAGCAGGCGCAGGCCGAGGGTGAGCTGGCCGACGACGCGGCGGTGCAGGCGCTGGGTGACCACTTCGCCACGGTGCTGCATGGCATCTCGGTGCAGGCGCGTGACGGCATCAGCCGCGAGCGCCTGCTGGCGATGGTCGATGTCGCGTTGACCCCGTTGCCCTGAGATCCGGGGTCAGATCCGTTCTCCCTTGGGAAACGGATCTGACCCCAGGCGGTGCTGGCTGACTGTGCCGAAACCGCTGGTTTCGCCGGGCTTGGAGGTCGCGCAACGAAATCGTAACAATTTGGGGGATAATGGCGGCTTGCGCAGTTCTCCTCCCTTTTGCCGCCCGGCTCGCGCAGGCCGCACGGACGCCTCCTCAGAGCATTTCATGCCCTCCCATTCCGATTCCCGCCGCCTGTCGGGTATGTCGTCTTCCTTCGTTTCCTTCCGCCGCCATCCGCTGGCCCTGGCCTGTGCCGGCCTGGCTCTGGTCGGCAGCTTCGGTGCCGCCGCGCAGGACAGCGCGCCGACCCCGACCGGGCTGGACACGATCACCGTGACCGCCGAACACCGCGAGCAGAACCTGCAGGAAGTGCCGGTCTCGGTGGGCGTGGTGCAGGGCGAGCGCATGCGCGACTTCACCGCCGGCGGCGATGACACCCTGCTGGCGCTGTCCGGCCGCGTGCCGAGCCTGTATGCGGAAACCACCACCGGCCGCATCTTCCCGCGCTTCTACATCCGTGGCCTGGGCAACATCGACTTCTACCTGGGTGCCTCGCAGCCGGTGTCGATCATCCAGGACGACGTGGTGCTGGAGCACGTGGTGCTGAAGTCCAACCCGGTCTATGACGTCGACCAGGTGGAAGTGCTGCGCGGCCCGCAGGGTTCGCTGTTCGGCCGCAACACCACCGCCGGCATCGTCAAGTTCGACACCCTGAAGCCGACCCAGGATTACACCGGCCGCGTCAGTGCCAGCTATGCGACCTATAACAGCGTGTCGATCGACGGCGGCTTCGGCGGCCCGATCAACGACATCGCCTCGTTCCGCGTGTCGGCCCTGTACCAGCACCGCGACGACTACGTCGACAACACCTACCGCGGCCCGAGCGCCGACGGCACGGTCAGCCCAAAGAAGAACGCCATGGGCGGCTTCGATGACCGCAACGTACGCGCGCAGCTGCTGCTGACCCCGAGCGACCAGTTCTCGATCCTGGCCTCGGCCCACGCCCGTGATTACGAGGGCACCTCGACCCTGTTCCTGCGCGGTGCGCTGACCAAGGGCTCGAACAAGACCGACGTGCCGCGTGACAAGGTCGCCTACGACGAAGCCGACAACAACCCGCAGGCCTACAAGACCTACGGCGGTTCGGTGAAGGCGCGTTATGACTTCGGCGCGATCGACTTCACCTCGATCACCGCCTACGAAACCACCTCCGGCTACAGCCGCGGCGACACCGACGGCGGCGCCGCGGTGAACTTCCCGGTCAACGGCGTGCCGAACGGCTACGGCCAGTCGATGGGCCGCATCCGTGACCTGGACCAGTGGACCCAGGAATTCCGCCTGGCCAGCCATGATGACAGCGCCCTGCAGTGGCAGGCCGGTGCGTTCTACTTCAACGGCAGCGACACCACCGACTTCTACCAGCGCGCGTGGTTCCTGCAGGGCGCGGCCCGCAATCCGAACAACTGGGTGCGCCTGCGCAACAAGAACACCTCGTGGGCCGGTTTCGGCCAGCTGAGCTACGCCTTCACCGACAAGTTCACTGTCACCGCCGGCCTGCGCCAGACCAAGGACGAAAAGCACACCCGCCTGCTGAAGACCGCTGACACTGCCGCTGGCGTGGTCACCTACAAGGGCCGCACCGACGTCAGGATGTCCGACACCACCCCGAGCTGGGATCTGAGCGCGATGTATCAGATCACGCCGGACGTGAGCGTCTACGCCAAGGTCGCGCGTGGCTTCCGCGGCCCGACCATCCAGGGGCGTTCGGCGGTGTTCAACGCCGATTTCACCACCGCCGATTCCGAGACCATCCTGTCCTGGGAAGCGGGTGTGAAGAGCAGCCTGTGGGACAACCGCCTGCGCCTGAACGCTACCGCGTTCACCTACACCGTCAACGACATCCAGCTCAACGGCAACGATTCGGACGGCAATGGCGTGCTGTTCAATGCCGACAAGGCCAAGGCCTACGGTTTCGAAGCGGACATGGAGCTGCGCCCGATCCCGAACCTGACCCTGAGCGCCGGCCTGAGCCTGCTGCACAGCGAGATCAAGGACAAGCGCGTGTATGCGCAGGTCTGCGGCCTCAACGGCCAGGTGGTCTGCACCGTCGGTGACCCGACCATCAAGGTCGGTGCCAACACCTTCGCCCAGATCGACGGCAACCCGCTGCCGAACGCGCCGAAGTACAACGTCAACCTAGCCGCCCGCTACGACTTCCCGGTCAGCGACGCGGGCACCATGTTCGTGTCCACCGACTGGAACAAGCAGGGTTACACCAGCTTCGTGCTGTACGACAGCAAGGAGTTCAACTCCAAGGGTGACTTCGAGGGTGGCCTGAAGATCGGCTACTCGGGCAACTACGGTGCCTACGAAGTGGCGCTGTTCGCGCGCAACATCACCAATGAGAAGAACCTCAAGGGCGTGATCGAGAACTACATGGCCGCGGTCTACAACGAACCGCGTACCGTCGGTGTCTCGCTGAACATGAACTGGTAATGCGCTGTCGCGATGGCGGGGCATCCCGCCATCGCACTGCTGGAATGCAAAGGGCGGCCCGGTGATCCGGGCCGCCCTTTTCGTTGCTTCAGACTGCAGTGAGGTTGCTGTCCTGGCTGCGCTGGCCGAAGGTCAGGGCCCAAGTGGCGCTGTCCACCTGCTGCCGGTCCTGTTCCTGCTGCTTGCGTGCGCGGCTGGCACCGAACCAGCGGCCTTCGCCGTTGATCAGCGGTGCCATGCGTACCACGTCCACATACTCCGGATCGATCTCGCTGGCACGCTGCAGCCAGGTCAGAGCGAGGAATGCATTGGCCGGGACGCCGTTACCGAAGTGGTAGATGTCGGCCAGATAGCCGGCAGCCCACAGCTTGTCGTCGTCGTCGCCGCGCCACCACAGTGGAATCAAGGCGCGTTCGACCGCTTCGCGCTTGTGCGCGTCGTTCCGGCCATCGAATGCCAGGCAGGCCAGGTTGCGGCAGGTTGGGCCCCACACGCGCTCGCCGGCCTCGGCCTCATCCAGGCAGCGCAGGTACAGCTCGCGCGCACGCGCTTCATTCTCCGCGCCGCCTGCGGCGACGAGGCGTACGGCCAGGTTGTAGGTGGCGATCAGGTCGCCGCCTTCCACCGCACGCTCCTGCCAGTAGGCGGCCTTTTCCACATCGGCGAACTGCGGTTGGTCGCGGCCACCGAGGCGGCCCTTGTACAGGTCGCACAGCGCCGACATCGCGCCGGCGTCGCCATCGTCCGCCATGCGCTGCAGCAGCGACAGGCCTGCGGCTTGCGAAACATCACAGAACAGATTGGCGGCGAACGTCACCGCCGAGGTGTCGTCCTGCTGCGCAAGCTTCAACGCGCGCTGCAGCAGGACACTGGCGCGTGTCGGGTCGCTGGCCTGGCCGAGCAGGCCATGCTCGATGGCGGTGGCGGCCCAGAGCAGGCCGATCGCCGAATCGCCTTCGCGCGCGGCATAGTCCACCACCTGTGCGAACAGTGCTTCGGCACCGTCGACATGGGCGAACCAGGTGCAGGCCTCCAGGTTGCTGAGCCCCTCATGCAGGACCACATCGCGGTCCAAGGTCCATGCCTGCTGCAGATCTTCAAGCACCGCCTGCATGTGGTCCGGATCCCACTGCACGACGCCTTCGCTGTCTTCAACGCGGCCAAGCCGGTAGCGCAGCCCGGCGCGCTGGGCCAGCACCTGCGCGCGCAGGTGGCGGTCCAGGTGCCAGTCGAGGATCTGCGTGTAGGCGCGCTCGTGCGCGGCCACGGCCTCAGCATCCTCACGGTGGGGCAGATCGCCCATCCAGTCCTGCTCCTTGTGCCACCGCAGCGCGTTGCTCTGCGCCAGTTCCAGGCCACGGCACCAGCCACCCTCGATGAAGTTCTCCATCGTCTCATGGCTGCCGCCCCAGCGCGGGTACAGGAAGTACAGGGTGTCTTCCAGCGTGGCCAGATCGTCCGGGCGCTGCTCCAGCACCAGGCGCATCCAGTACGCCAGTGGTGCGTCGAAATCGTCCTGGCTGCGCTCGCGCAGCAACGGGGGCAGCGTATCCGGCAGCGTCTGCAACGGCGTGCCGAAGCGCGACAGCAGCTGCAATGCCTTTGGCCAGGCTTGAGGGTAGTGCTCGGCCAGCGTGGCGTCATCGGATGCGGCGGGCTGCCCGGCCTGCAGCGCACGCAGCCAGTTCGGTTCGCGCAGGTAGCTGGTGATGCGCTTGATGCCATCCAGCGCCAACGCAGGTCGTGGCGACAGCGGCATCGCCTGCAGGTAGGCGTGCACGGCATGGTCGCGGGCCAGCTGCGCCGCCAGCCACTGGCTGTCTTCGACCAGTGCGGCAACATCGGCGCTGCGCAGTTCGCCGGCAGCGTCCTGCCAGCAGGCGCCCAGGCAAAGCCAGGCGTAGTAGCTGCCGGGGGCGGCCGAGGCCCACTGCTGGGCCTGTTGCAGGCGGGCTTCCAGCGTCACCGTAGCGTCGTGCAGGTTGCGCAGCCGCCAGCGGATGCCGGGCAGCGCATTCTCTCCCTGCAGCCAGGCCAGCTCATGTGGAGCAAGCAACGCATCCAGTTCGGCATAGCGCCGTTCCTGCAGCGCAGTGCGCGCCTGCACGCGCCAGGCAAGGTCTTCGGGGGAAAGCCCGTCTTTTGCAAATCCGTTTGTCATTGCTGCAATCCGGCGAGTACGAGGCTGGACATTAGAAGCGCGGTCGTTAGAGGCGGCAAGCAGGACATGCGGCTGCCGTGCCGGTGGCATTCAGCAGGAGGCTTGAAGGTGAATCCCGTCACCCGGAACAGGCGTTCGCGTTGGGATCGTCCATGTGCAGCGGAAAGGCAAGCAGCAGCTCGGGCCGGTAGGCGAGTGTGCCCTGGCCCTGTCTCTACGCCTCGATTCCGGGAAATAGCCGTGCATCAGGCGTGCGGATGCAGCCAGGGTTCGAGCTTGTCCTGCTCGCTGGCAGCGGGGGCCTGTTCGATCAGGCGTGCCGAAAGCGCGAGGTAGTGAACCGAACGGGCCAGATCCAGCCCGCCCGTCAATGCCGCGTAGGCGTTGAGCTGGCTGCTGCGATCCATGCAGGGGTGCTGCTGGCCAGCAGCAGCGAGCCGATCATCCATCGTGACATGCAGGAAGAGGGCCATGCAGGCACGCAGCAATGTCCTTGTCGAGCATTGGCAGGGCCGCCCCGTGAGGCGGCCGATGCGGGTTGCTAGTTCCCCGGCAGCAGCGCCTGCAGGCGCGACTCCAGTTCCTGCTGGCGCCAGCCGGCCAGTGCGGCGGGCCACTGGCGACGTTCCAGATAGCTTTCCAGGTGCTTGCGCGAGGCAAGGATGCCATCTGGCAGTCCCAGTTCGCGGCTGCGTTCGGCCACGGCATCCTGCAGTTTCTTCAGCGCCTGCTTGTTGCTGTCGTTGGCCGGCAGCGCCAGCGGCGCGTCGGCTTCGTCGGCCAGCGGCGTGGACAGCGCCTGCCACACGGCGCCGGCCAGTTTGCGCGGTGCCTTTGGGAACTGCTCGAACAGCTTGCCCAGCGCTGCCTCGTCGGCCGGAGGCGTGCGCGCCAGAGTGGCGGCCAGTTCGTTGTCCAGGATCCAGCTTCGCGGGCGGTCGCTGCTGCGTGCCTGCACATCACGCCAGCGCAGCAGGCGCAACAGGCGGTGCTGCGCGGAGGCATCGAGGAACTGTGCCGAGCGCATCGCCAGGTGCGGCCAGCGATCTTCATCGTTGGCGACGCTGGCCAGCAGGCGCTCGCCATCGTCGTGCAACCACTGCTGGCGGCCCAGCGCCTGCAGCCTGGCATCAATGGCGTCGTGCAGTGCGAACAGGTGCTCGACATCGTCGGCGGCGTACTGCAGCTGCGACTCGGACAGCGGGCGGCGCATCCAGTCCGAGCGGGTCTCGCCCTTGGCCAGCGCCACTCCGGTGATCTCCGCCACCAGCTTCTGGTAGCCCATGCCGCCGCCGATGCCGGCCAGCGACGCCCCGATCTGGGTGTCGAACAGCGGTCGCGGCAGCACGCCGCAGGCCCACTTGAAGGCAACCAGGTCTTCGCTGGCGCTGTGCATTACCTTGGTGATGGATTCATCGGCCAGCCAATGCGCAAGCGCCTCGGTCATGCCGGGAATCAGCGGGTCGATGAGCAGGATGTCCTGCCCGACCGCCATCTGCACCAGGGCCAGCTGCGGCCAGAAGGTGCGTTCACGGATGAATTCGGTGTCCAGGCCGATGCGGGTCGGGCGCTGCTGGAAGTACGCATCCAGCTCGGCGGGGGTGGTGATCCAGGTTGCCACGGGTCAGGGCCTACTACTCGGGTTTGCTCAGGCAGGGGAGAATAGCCTAACGTCGGTCCGCGTCTGTGCCGAAGGAGGCTCTGCTTGCGTTTTCCGTTGTCGCCCGTGTTGTGCACCGCCCTGGCCGTGGCCCTGGCCGGCTGCACGCCGTCGCCGTCCGCGCCGGCGGAACGGGCCGCCAGCGAAGAGGCGCGCGCGGCCGAGGGCGCCGACACCGGCGCCAATGCCAGTTCGCAGGCCGGGCAGGGCAGCGTGACCATCGCCGGTGAAGATGCCGCTGAGGACGTACAGCAGTGGACGCCGCCACGGGTGGACCGCCAGGGCCGCAGCCTTGCCCAGTTGCGGCGCGCCGCCGAGCAGGCGTTCGCTGAAGGCCGGCTCTATGAAGATGCGGATGCCGCCATTCCGCTGTGGCTGGCGGTGCAGGAAGAAGACCCGGATGACCGCCAGGCCCGGCTGGGCCTGCAGCGTGCCCGCCAGCGACTGCAGCAGCTGGTCGATGCCCTGCTGGTGCGGCCGCTGAAGCAGCGCGAGGCGCTGGCCGAGGCCAGCCGCCAGGCACTGGTGTTGCTGACCCTGTCGCCGAAGGACGAGCAGGTGCGTGCGCTGCAGGCGCGGGCGGAGCTGGCGCAACGGGTGGTGGCCTACAACCGTGCTGGCGAGGAGGACCTGCGCTCGGACCGTATCGGTGAGGATGGCGACGGTGCCATCGGCAACTTCCGTGAAGCGCTGGCGCTGGATGAAGACAACAGCCGCGCACGGCAGGGCCTGGCCGCAGCCGAGAGCGGGTTGATCCGCCGTGCCGAACAGGCTGCTCGGGCGCGCGATTTTGCCAGTGCGGGTACCTGGCTGGCCGAAGCCAGCAAAGTGCGCGATTCGTCACCGACGATCGCCGATGCCTTCGAACGCATCGAGCAGATCCGCGCCGCCACGCTGCTGCAGCTGCGTGATGACGGACTGCGTGACCTTGCCACGCCACAAGGCCTGAAGCCGGCGCGCGAGAAGCTGGCCGAGGCGCTTCGCATCGCTCTGCCGGGTGATGCAGTGGTGGGACAGCTTCGCGAGCGCATCGACCTGGCCACCCATTACGGGAGCTTCCGGCCGGGACAGGTGTTCAGTGATGCGATGCGCGATGGGGGGCGCGGACCGCAGATGGTGGTGGTGCCCCACGGTGGCTTCCAGATGGGTGCAGGCGATGCCGAGCCGGGCTCGAGTGATGCCGAGCGTCCGTCGCACTACGTGCGCTTCGATCGCGGCTTTGCCATGGCGATCACCGAGATCACCGTCAGCGATTTCGAGCGCTACGTGAAAGCCTCCAATGCGCGCCCGCGCGCGACCCGGCGTGGCCATTCGGTGGTCTACGACGAACGCAGCGGCAATTTCATCCGCCGCAGCGGCGTGGACTGGCGTTCCGACTACGACGGCGGTCGCGCGCTGGGCAACTCGCCGGTGATGCACGTCAGTGTGCGTGATGCCGAGAATTATGCAGCGTGGCTGTCCGAGCAGACTGGCCGCAGCTACCGGCTGCCCAGCGAAGCCGAGTTCGAGTACGCGCTGCGCGCTGGCAGCAGTGGCCGCTATCCGTGGGGCGATGCCGGCGTGCCGCCGCCAGGCAGCGGCAACTTCACCGGCAGCAAGGACGTTTCGCCTTCGGGACGGCACTGGCACAACGCGTTTATCGGGTACGGCGATGGCTGGTGGGGGCCGGCGCCGGTGGCCAGCTTCCAGGCCAATGCCTTCGGTCTGCACGACATGGGCGGCAACCTCAGCGAATGGGTGGCCGACTGCTGGCATGCCAGCTACCGCCGCGCACCGTCCGATGGCGTCGCCTGGTTCAACCCGGGCTGCCGGTCGCGGGTGATCCGCGGTGGCAACTGGGCCAATGCCCCCGAGCAGACCCGCGCGGCCTGGCGGCAATCCCAGGATTCGGATACCACCAACGCCCGCATCGGCTTCCGCCTGGTGCGCGGCATCTGAGCGGCACCCGGCTTCACCCGCTGCGGGCAGCGGCGCACTAAGATTGCGCCGTGCCCGCCAGCCGGCGGGGCCAGCAGGAAGTCCCCCGATGCGCAACGATCCCTTCTCCCGCTCGTCGCAAGGCCCACAGCGGCGTGGCCTGTTCGGCAACATCCGCTGGTGGGTGCTGCTGCTGGCCGCCGGCTATGCGCTGTTCTACTGGTTCTCCAACCGCACGGTCGATCCGTACACCGGCGAGAAGGTGATGATCGACAGCAGCCTGGACGCGCGCCAGGAAACCGCGCTGGGGCTGCAGGCCTACCAGCAGATCCTGTCGCAGGAACGGCCGATGGACCCCAATGCACCGATCGCGCGCGACGTGCGCGATATCGCCCAGCGCCTGATTGCCAAGGTCGATGTGGTGGAGACCGCGCTGGCCCAGGAGCACGGCGTGCAGCCGGCGCATTTCGCGCGGGATTTCCAGTGGGAAGTGAATGTGATTCCGTCCGACCAGGCCAATGCGTTCTGCCTGCCGGGCGGCAAGATGGCGGTCTACACCGGGTTGGTGCCGGTAGCACGCACCCGCGATGCGATGGCGGTGGTGATGGGGCATGAGATCGCCCATGCGCTGCTGCGCCATGGTGCACAGCGCATGGCCCAGCAGAAGCTGACCCAGATCGGGCAGGTGGCCGGCGCCGCCAGCGGCATGGATGCGCATCAGCAACAGATGATGATGTCGGCGATGGGCTATGGGTATCTGCTGCCGTATGCGCGCAGCCACGAGACACAGGCGGATGAAGTGGGGCTGATGCTGGCCGCAGCGGCGTGCTTCGATCCCCGCGAGGCGGTGCCGCTGTGGCAGCGCATGGGCCAGGCCAGCGGCGGCCAGTCGCCACCGGAGTTTGCCTCCACCCACCCGAACCCGGGCACCCGCATCCAGAACCTGCAGGCGCTGATGCCGAAGGCGCTCGAGTACCGGCAGAAATTCTGCGAGCAGGCAAAGTAAGGGGGGCGGCAGGGCTTGCAGCCCTGCACCCGCGGTAGTGCCGGCCGCTGGCCGGCAGCAGCAACAGCAACAGCGTGCATTCCGTGGGATGGCGGGGTGGGTCCGGTTGCGGGAGGCGCCGCAAGTACGTCCGTGTAGGCTTGGCCGCGGCATCCATGCCGCGGACACTCCCGCAACCGGACCCACCCCGCCTTCGACAGATTCTCGCGATCTGTCGGAATGGCGTGGGGTCAGATCCGTTTTCCTACGGAAAACGGATCTGACCCCGAATTGATTCGATATCTGACAGAGATTCATCCACGCATGGCGTGGATCTACCGACCGTCATCGGGAAACTGTCGAGGGTGGGGCGGTGTGGCTGTGCAGGACCGTTGGCGCCATGGATGGCGCCATCGAGCCCCCAGGGATGGGTTTACGGCGTGTCCTGCACAGCCACACCGCCCCGCCAAACCATCAGCAATCCAGAGCCGCTTTGGCTGTTGCTTCGGCCGTTGCTTGAAGCCTCTGCAGGTGCAGGGCGCAGCCCTGCCGCCCCCCCCTTTACTTGACCTGCACGTCGATCACGCCGTCGCCAACGCGGGCCTGCAGCGCGTCACCTGGCTGCACCTGGTCGACCTTTCGTACCAGCGTGCCATCGTCAGTGCGGGTCAGGATGCTGTAGCCACGGGCCACGGTGGCCAACGGGCTGACCGCTTCCAGTGAACGCGCCAGTCCGCGCAGTCGCAGTGCATCGCGCTCCAGCAGACGCTGCATCGCTGCCTGCGGCCGCCCGCGCAGGGCGGCGAGGCGGCGCTGCATCGCGTCGAGCTGGCGTTGCGGATGGTGCCCGCGCAGTACCGCGGCCGCATGGCGCAGGCGTGCGGCACGGCGCTCCTGCTGCTGGTTGAAGACCGCATGCAGGCGCCGGCCCAGATCGAGCTGGCGGCGGCGCAACAGGTCCAGCCGCGCCTGAGGGCTCTGTGCGTTCAGGCGCAGCAGGGCGCGGTCGGCACGCTGCATCGCCTGCTGCATCGCATGCCGTTGCAGCTGCACCATGCGCGCGGCCGTACGGCGCAGGCGCAGCGCCAGTTCGCGCTGGTCCGGGACCAGCAGTTCGGCCGCCACCGATGGCGTCGGTGCGCGCAGGTCGGCGGCGAAGTCGCTGAGGCTGAAGTCGGTTTCATGGCCCACCGCCGATACCACCGGCGTGCGGCTGGCGGCGATCGCACGGGCCAGGGCTTCGTCATTGAACGCCCACAGGTCTTCCAGCGAGCCGCCGCCGCGGGTCAACAGGATCACGTCATAGCGGCCACTGGCGTCGGCAGCCTGCAACAGCCGGGTGATCTGTGCAGCGGCGCTGCTGCCCTGCACCAGGGTCGGCAGCAGGTCGACCTCCAGCAGCGGGAAGCGGCGGCCGAGCACGCTCAGCACGTCGCGCACGGCGGCGCCGGTGGGCGAGGTGATCACCGCCAGGCGCTGCACGTGCGCCGGCAGCGGCCGTTTGCGTGCCGGGTCGAACAGGCCTTCGGCCTCCAGGCGTGCCTTCAGCTCTTCGAACGCGCGGCGCAGCGCGCCTTCGCCGGCTTCCTCCATGTGGTCCAGCACCATCTGGTACTCGCCACGGGCGTCGTACAGGGTCACCTTGCCGCGCACCAGCACGCGCATGCCTTCGCGCGGCACGAACTTCAGGTACTGCGCCTTCATCCGGAACATTGCCGCGCGCAGCTGCGCACGCGCATCCTTCAGGGTGAAATACAGATGCCCGGAGGCGGGACGCGCCACGCTGCCCAGTTCGGCCTCGACCCAGATCGCCGGGAAGCTGCCTTCCAGCAGGTCGCGGGCCAGGGTGTTGAGCTGGCTGGGGGTGAGGATGTCGTTGTTGCGTGGCTGCATGGGAACGGCGTGCTGCGGGCGGAACGGGGGCTCAGGATCGCACGTCAGCGCACCGTGTGCTGGCCCAGCGCCCACTGCACGTGTTCACGCACCAGCGGCGAGGGATCATCGACGCGGGTATGCAACGCGGCCAACGCTTCGGCCGAGGACGGTGCATTGCCCAGTGCCACGGCGATGTTGCGCAGCCAGCGTTCATGGCCGCTGCGCCGGATCGGGCTGCCTTCGGTACGGCGCAGGAATTCAGCTTCGTCCCAGGCAAACAGCTGGTCCAGACGGGCAGTGTCGAGGTTGTTGCGCGCGCGGAAATCGGCTTCGTCGGTACGCTTGGCGAACTTGTTCCAGGGGCAGACCAGCTGGCAGTCGTCACAGCCGTAGATGCGGTTGCCGATCAACGGCCGCATGTCTTCGGGGATGGCACCGTCGTGCTCGATGGTCAGGTAGGAAATACAGCGCCGCGCGTCCAGCCGCTGCGGGCCGGTAATGGCCTGGGTCGGGCAGACATCGATGCAGCGCGTGCAGGTGCCGCAGTGTGCCGTGGCCGGTGCATCGATCGGCAGCGGGATATCGATGTAGATCTCGCCGATGAAGAACCAGGAGCCGCCATGGCGGTCGATCAGGCAGGTGTGCTTGCCGATCCAGCCCAGGCCGGCATTGCGCGCCAGTGCGCGTTCCAGCACGGGCGCCGAATCGACGAACACGCGGTAGCCCAGCGGTGCCACTTCATCGTTGATCTGCGTGGCCAGCTTCTGCAGGCGGTTGCGCATCAGCTTGTGGTAGTCGCGGCCCAAGGCGTAACGGGCCACGTAGGCGCGGCCCGGGTCGGCCAGGGTTGCCCAGGCTTCGGTGTCGTCCTTGTGGCTGTAGTCCATGCCCACCGAGATCACCCGTACGGTGCCGGGCAGCAGCTCGGCCGGGCGCGCACGCAGGGTGCCGTGGCGCGCCATCCAGTCCATCGTGCCGTACAGGCCCTGGCCCAGCCAGTCGGCCAGGTGCGCCTCGTCCTCGCCCAGTTCGATGCCGGCGATGCCGCAGCGCTGGAAACCATGCGCGCGGGCCAGTGCGCGGATGCGCTGCACGGCCTGGGCCGGATCGACGGGGGCGGGGGCGGGGGCGGGGGCGGGGGCGGGGGCGGGGGACATGTGCACCAGTATAAAATCCCTGCATGGCCAACCTTGCCGATCTGTTCGATTCCGCTGCCGCGCGTGCGCTTGATGCGCAGGCCTCGGCGCTGGCCGCCGAGGGCGGTTGGGGCCTGATGGCGCAGGCCGGCCAGGCCGCCTGGCAGTGCCTGCTGCAGCATTGGCCGCAGGCGCAGCGTATCGGCGTGGTGGTCGGAGCAGGCAACAACGGCGGCGACGGCCTGGTGCTGGCCCGCCACGCACGGAAGGCCGGGCGCGCGGTGGCGGTGATCGCCTTGCCGGGCAAGCCACCGGCGACGTCGCTGGCACAGCGTGCAGCATCGGAATTCACGTCCGACGGCGGCACCATCACTGATTTCGACGGCGCGCTGCCCGAGGCCGATATCTGGGTTGATGCCCTGTTCGGTCTGGGCTTCGATCGCGCGCCGGAAGGCGCGGCGCAGGCGCTGATCGCCGCCCTCAACGCGCAGACGGCACCGGTTCTGGCGCTGGACGTCCCCAGTGGCGTCGATGCCGACCAGGGCGCCGTACCGGGCGAGGCGGTGAAGGCTGCTTTGACCCTGCAGTTCATCGTGCCGCATCGCGGGCTGTATACCGGCGATGCGCTGGATCATTGCGGGCGGAAGGCGTTGGCGCCGCTGCAGCTACCCACGGCCGCATGGCAGGGCGTGTCACCCGCCGCAGAGCACTGGACCCAGGCTCGCTTGCCGGCACTGCTGCCGCCGCGTCGTGCTAATACCCACAAGGGCGAATCCGGGCATGTGCTGTGCGTCGGCGGCAACCATGGCAGCGGCGGGGCCATCGCGATGGCGGCCGAAGCGGCACTGCGTGCCGGCGCGGGACTGTTGAGCCTGGCCACCCGGCGCGATCACGTCGGCCCGTTGCTGGCTCGGCTTCCCGAGGCGATGACCCATGCGCTTGAAGATGGCGATGTGCTGCCGGCGTTGCTGGACAAGGCCAGGGTGGTGGCGATCGGCCCCGGCCTGGGCCAGGACGAATGGGCACGCGCAATGTTTGCGCAGGTGCTGGACAGCGACAAACCGCTGGTGGTTGATGCCGATGCACTGAATCTGCTGGCGCAGGATCCGCGCGCGCTGCCGGAGGCGATCCTTACGCCACATCCGGGCGAGGCCGCGCGTCTGCTCGACTGCAGTACCACTGACATCCAGGCCGATCGCTACCGCTGTGCGCAGGCGTTGGCCGAGCGATTCCACGCCGTGGTGGTGCTGAAGGGCGCGGGCAGCGTCGTGACGGCGCCCGGGCAGGTGCCACGGCTGATTGCTGCAGGCAACCCCGGCATGGCCGTGGGGGGCATGGGCGACCTGCTCACCGGCATCATTGCCAGCCTGCGCGCGCAGGGCCTGGCCGCCTTCGACGCTGCCGCCGCTGGCGCACTGCTGCACGCGCTCGCCGGCGACGCTGCGGCCGCCGACGGCGCGCGCGGCATGCTTCCCACTGATCTGCTGGTGCCGCTCCGGCAACTGGCCAACCCGGAACGCTCTTCATGACTGAATTCTTCCTTGCCGACAGCGATGCCACCGAACTGCTCGGGCAATGGCTGGCGGCGACCCGACCGCCGCAGGCGCTGATCGAACTGCGCGGCGACCTGGGCGCCGGCAAATCCACCACCGCACGCGCACTGCTGCGCGCGCTGGGCGTGCAGGGCGCGATCCGCAGCCCCACTTACACCCTGGTCGAGCGCTATCCGCTGGCCAGCGGTGGCGAGGCCTGGCACCTGGACCTGTACCGGATCGGCCAGGCCGGCGAACTCGATTTCCTGGGCCTGGACGAGGGCAGCGCGGTGTTGTGGCTGGTGGAATGGCCGGAACGCGGCGCTGGCGCGCTGCCGCCGACCGACCTGGTGGTGGCGTTGGAGATCGAGGGGCAGGGGCGTCGCGCCCGTCTCACCGGAGCCAGCGACGTCGGACATGAGTGGCTGAAGCGGCTTCCGCAAGGGGGCGACTTGCAGGCCATTTCTGTCGGCTGACGAGAACAAAGACCGGCAGGTTACGGATTATTAAGGAAAAAGGTGTTGCATTCCGTTCAGCGCGGTGATTGAATCCTGAGCCATGCGCCTGGGGAACCGTCTCATCGCTATCTGTGCCGCCGTCGGACTGGGTCTGGCGAGCGTCAGCGCGTGGGCCGGTGAAGTCCGCCAGGTCCTGCTGAATACCGGCGCCACCGGCACCCGTGCCGAGATCTCGCTGGTCGGCAGTGGCGGCTACAAGACGCTTTCTCTGGCCGGTCCGAACCGTCTGGTGGTCGACTTCCCTGACTCCAGCGCCATACGCAACCTGAAGATGCCGGCTGCGCAGGGCGTGGTCACGGCGGTGCGTACCGGACAGCCGGTGCCGGGCACCTTCCGTGTCGTTTTCGACCTCGCTGAATCGGTGGCGCCGTTCCGCCCGCAGATGCAGCGCGAGGGCAATGAATCAAAGCTGGTGATCGAATGGCCGGGCGATGGCCCGGCCGTGGCCGCCAGCCGTCCTGCAGTAACGCCGGCGGTGCAGCCGCAGGCACCGGTGGCCACGCCCGCGCCGACCCCGGCTGAAAGCGCACAGTCGCGTTCCGATGCCGCACGTGCGACCGCGCTGCTGACCGCGCAGGTGCGGCAGCAGGCCAGTGCCACTGCCGCCACACCGGCCACGCCGACCCCGGCGCCGTCCACCGCGCCGGCCCAGGTTGCGGCGGCCGGTACCGTGGCCAGCAGCTCACCTTCTTCCTCGCCGGCCGCGATCCTGGCCGGCCAGCGCACCGCCGCCGTGGTGACCACGCCGCCGGCTACCGTGC
Source organism: Stenotrophomonas sp. a6 (assembly GCF_030913325.1). Lineage (NCBI taxonomy): Bacteria > Pseudomonadati > Pseudomonadota > Gammaproteobacteria > Lysobacterales > Lysobacteraceae > Stenotrophomonas > Stenotrophomonas sp. a6. The sequence goes on along the minus strand of NZ_CP133161.1, from coordinate 3,023,606 downwards.
CGGCGCCGACGCCGGTGGAACCGCCGCGCCCGGCCATGCCCAGCGATGCCTCGCGCATCCGCATGCAGGCCGGCATGCGTCATCTGGTGGTCGCCATCGATCCCGGCCACGGTGGCCAGGATCCCGGCGCGATCGGCCCGACCGGCAAGCGCGAAAAGGATGTCACCCTGGCGGTGGCGCGTGAGCTGGCCCGCCAGGTCAATGCGACGCCGGGCCTGAAGGCCTATCTGACCCGCGACAGCGACGTGTTCATCCCGCTGCCGATGCGTGCGCAGAAGGCACGTGCAAACAAGGCCGACATCTTCATTTCGATCCATGCCGACGCGGCCGAAAACCGTTCGGCCACTGGTTCGTCGGTATACGTGCTGTCGACCAAGGGCGCCTCTTCGCAGCGCGCCCGCTGGCTGGCGGACAAGGAAAACGCGGCCGACCTGGTGGGTGGCGTGCGCCTGCAGCAGACCGAAGGCACGCTTGCCAACGTGCTGCTGGACCTTGCCCAGAGCGGTTACATGAAGGCGTCTGAAGATGCCGCCGGCCACGTGCTGGGCGGCCTGAAGCGGATCGGCAACAACCACAAGCCGAACATCGAACGTGCGAACTTCGCCGTGCTGCGCACCTCGGACATGCCGGCGATGCTGGTGGAAACCGCGTTCATCTCCAACCCGGACGAAGAGCGCCGCCTGATCGACCCGGCCTACCAGCGCAAGATCGCCGGCGCCGTGCTCGATGGCGTGCACACCTTCTTCAGCCGCCAGCCACCGCCGGGCACGCTGTACGCAGCCCGTGCCCAGGCCGAGATCGACGCTGCCGGGACCATGGCCGGCGGCAGCAAGTAACCCCGCCGAAGGCAGGTTGCTGCTTTCTGTAGCGTCGACTGTCAGTCGACTACGCGCGCAGCGCGGGGTTTTCGCCGCCCGGCGGAGGGCAGTCGACTGACAGTCGACTCTACACGGGGCGGCTCCGCTATCATCAACCCATGAAGTCTGCTGCCCATCCTCTCCCATGAGCGCGCCCGGACCGCGCCCGATCCGGCCGTTGCCGGAAATCCTGATCAACCAGATCGCCGCCGGCGAAGTGGTCGAACGTCCTGCGTCAGTGGTCAAGGAGCTGGTCGAGAACGCGATCGATGCCGGTGCCAGCCGCGTTGATATCGATCTTGAAGAGGGTGGTGTCCGCCTGATCCGCATCCGCGACAATGGCAGTGGCATCGCGCCGGAACAGCTGCCGCTGGCGGTCTCGCGCCACGCCACCAGCAAGATCGCCGATCTGGACGACCTCGAATCGGTGGCCACGCTCGGGTTCCGTGGCGAAGCGCTGCCGTCGATCGCCTCGGTCAGCCGCTTTACCCTGTCCTCGCGTCGCGCGCATGACGAACACGGTTCGGCACTGCAGATCGAAGGCGGCAAGATCGGCGAAGTGACGCCACGTGCGCATGCACCGGGCACCACGGTGGAAGTGCGCGAGCTGTTCTACAACGTACCGGCGCGGCGCAAGTTCCTGCGCGCCGAGCGTACCGAACTGGGCCATATCGAAGAGTGGTTGCGTTCGCTGGCGCTTGCGCGACCGGATGTCGAGCTGCGCGTGTCGCACAACGGCAAGGCCTCGCGCCGCTACAAGCCGGGCGATCTGTATTCCGATGCGCGCCTGGCCGAAACGCTGGGCGAGGATTTCGCCAACCAGGCCGTGCGCGTTGACCACAGTGGTGCCGGCCTGCGCCTGCACGGCTGGATCGCGCAGCCGCATTATTCGCGCGCCAGCGCCGACCAGCAGTACCTGTACGTCAACGGCCGTTCGGTGCGCGACCGCAGCGTCGCCCATGCGGTGAAGATGGCTTACGGCGATGTGCTGTACCACGGCCGCCAGCCAGCCTATGTGCTGTTCCTCGAGCTCGACCCGACCCGCGTTGACGTCAACGTGCACCCGGCCAAGCACGAGGTTCGCTTCCGTGATTCGCGGCTGGTGCACGATTTCGTCTACCGCACGCTGAAGGACGCGCTGGCTGATACCCGCGCCGGCATGTCGGCGCAGGAGATCGGTGCGGGTCCGGTGCATCCGGTGGACGCCGCTGCTGCACCGATGACATCGAGCGCGGGCGCATCGGGTTTCGGGCTGGCGCGTGGACCTGCGCCCGGTGCCGGCTCGGGTGGCGGTGGTGGTGGTTTTTCCGGCTGGCGCCCGCAGCAGCCCCTTGGACTGCAGGTGGCCGATGCACCGGCGGCCTATGCCGCGCTGTATGCCGCGCCGGCCGGTGCCGAACGCGGTGCTGCGCTGCCGCCGATGCCGACCGAGAACGGACTGCCGGTGACCAGTGCCGACGCCGGCGTACCGCCGCTGGGCTACGCGATCGCGCAGCTGCACGGCATCTACATCCTGGCCGAGAACGCAGAAGGCCTGATCGTGGTCGACATGCATGCCGCGCACGAGCGCATCGGCTACGAGCGCCTGAAGAACGCGCACGATGGTATCGGCCTGCAGTCGCAGCCGCTGCTGGTGCCGATCACACTCGCCGTGGGCGAGCGCGAAGCCGACACCGCCGAAAGTGAAGCCGAAACGTTGGCGGCGCTCGGCTTCGAGGTGACCCGTGCCGGTCCCGGATCGCTGCACGTGCGCAGTATTCCAGCGCTGTTGGCGCATGCCGAACCGGAGGGGCTGCTGCGCGATGTGCTGACCGACCTGCGCGAGCACGGCCAGAGCCGCCGCGTGGCCAGCGCACGTGACGAACTGCTGTCGACAATGGCCTGTCACGGTGCGGTGCGTGCCAACCGGCGCCTGACCGTGCCGGAAATGAACGCGCTGCTGCGCGACATGGAAATCACCGAACGGTCTGGCCAGTGCAACCACGGCCGGCCGACCTGGGCCCGTTTTTCGCTGGCGGAGATCGACCGCTGGTTCCTGCGCGGACGTTGAGGGGAGCATCGATGCGTTATCGGGGAATGGGCGGCCTGCTGGCCGCCTTGCTATTGGCCGCGTGCAGTCCGGCAACACCGCCGGCGCCGAAGGTTACCGAAGATCCGGCCTATGCGGCCGCGCAGCAGCAATGGCGGGTGGCCCGCTACCAGGACCTGACCCGGCCCGATGGCTGGACGGCCCTGGTCGGCCTGCACTGGCTGCAGAACAAATCACACTTCGTCGGCAGTGGTGCCACCAACGGCATCCGCCTGACGGTTGGCCCGGACAAGCTGGGCCTGCTGCGTCGCGAGGGCAGCCAGTGGTGGTTCACGCCCGAAGCCGGTGTGGATGTCAGCCATGATGGCCAGCCGGTGCGCGGCCGTATCCGCATCGACACCGACAAGGATCCGCAGCCAACCCTGTTGGCCTTCGACGGTGGCAAGGGCCAGCTCAGCATCATCCGGCGCGGGCCGCGCGATGCGCTGCGGGTCAAGCATGCCGATGCGCCGGCGCGCCGTGATTTCGCCGGGCTGGAGTACTGGCCGGGTGGCCCGGACTGGCAGGTGCAGGCACGCTTCATCCCGCATCCGGCGGGCAAGACCCTGCCCATTGTCGACATCACCGGCCTGACCACCGAGATGCCCAATGCGGGGGCGGTCGAATTCGAACGCGACGGCCGCACATGGCGGCTGGAGGCGATCGGAGCCACCGGGCAGCCGCTGTTCCTGATCTTTGCCGACCGCACCAGTGGCCGCGGCAGTTATCCGGCCGGGCGCTACCTGGATACCGATGCGCCGGCAGCCGACGGCACGCTACGCATCGATTTCAATCATGCCTACAACCCGCCGTGTGCATTCACCGCCTATGCCACGTGCCCGCTGGCGCCGCCGGAAAACAGGCTGGACCTGCGCATGGAAGCGGGCGAGAAGGCCTACCACCTGTCTGAAGGAGAGGGCTGAGATGCCGTTGAAGGGACTGTTCCGTGCAACGCTGCTGATGGCAGCGTTTGCAATCGCACCGCTGGCACCGGCGCGCAATGCACCGGCCACCGACGCCGCGGCCACGGCGGCGGCCAAGCCGCCGGTGCCGCTGCTGTGGAAGGTGACCGGCCCGGGTGATTCACGCGTATACCTGCTTGGATCATTCCACCTGTTGAAACCGCAGGACTACCCGCTGTCGCCCGATGTCGAGCAGGCCTTCGAGGCCTCGCAGCGGGTCGTGTTCGAACTGTCGCCGGAGGACATGCAGTCGCCGCAGCTGGCCAGCCGCATGGTGCAGGCTGCCGTGCGCACCGATGGCAGCGAGCTCAAGCGCGATCTTGACGCGGCCACCTGGCAGAAGCTGCAGGCGTTCGCATCCGAGAACAAGCTTCCGTTGGCACAGATGCAGGGCATGAAGCCCTGGTTCGTCGGCCTGAGCATTTCGGTCGGGCAGATGCAGAAGATGGGCCTGGACCCGGCGCTGGGCCTGGACCGTCATTTCATGGAGCGCGCACAGAAGACCGGCCGCAGGACCGCTGGGTTGGAAGACATCGATACCCAGATCGGCATGCTCGACGGCATGACCGTGCAGGAGCAGCGACAGATGCTGTCCGAGGCGCTGGATCAGGCGGGCAAGGGCGATGAGCAGGCGCGCCAGCTGCATGATGCCTGGCGGCGAGGCGATGAGCGCGTGTTGTGGACGAAGATGGCCGCGGAAATGCGCCAGCAGTATCCGCAGCTTTACCAGCGCATCAACACCGGGCGCAACGATGCGTGGGTACCGAAGCTGCTGCCGTACCTGCAGGCCGGGCAGGGTGGCACGCTGGTGGTGGTCGGTACGCTGCACCTTCTGGGCGGTGACGGCGTGGTCGAGAAGCTGAAGGCGAAGGGCTACAAGGTCGAACGCGTATGCACGGGGTGCAAAGCGAAACGTTGATGCTCCCCCGGGGCACAAAACAAAGCGGCGCGCCATTGGGCGCGCCGTTTTCGTATCCGCCGGTACATCGGCTCAGCGGCGGGTCTTGCCGCCGGTGCCGGTACCGGGTTCGTTGGGCTTGTTGCCGGTGCCGGTACCGGTGCCACCCGGTCGCGGACCACCGAAACCGGTGCCCATGCTGCGCTGGAATTCCTGCCACAGCTCCAGGTTGCGCTCGGTCAGCTGGTTCATCATCGCCCACGGGGTCTGGCCCAGCAGGTTGCCCATCTGCTGGCGGAACTGCTGCTGCTGGTCGAGGAAGACCTGCATGCTGCGCTCCAGGTAGTTGCCCATGAAGCCCTGCAGGGAATCGCCGTAGAAGCGGATCAGCTGGCTCAGCAGCTGGGTGGACAGCATCGGTTCGCCGTCCTGTTCCTGGTCGGCGATGATCTGCAGCAGGACCGAACGGGTGAGGTCGTCGCCGCTCTTGGCGTCACGGACTTCGAAGTCTTCACCGTCCAGGATCAGCTGGCGCACGTCCTCGATGGTGATGTAGCTGGAGATCTCGGTGTCGTAGAGACGGCGGTTCGGATACTTCTTGATGATGCGGGTCGCAGCCATTGAAGCGGTCACTCGTCACAGTAGATGCGAAGCATGGCGCAGTGCAGCAGCCGTTGCAACCGCCTCAGCCCCCGCCAGGCTTGGCTTTCACAGGGGATCATGTTGCGCAACAAGGGTTTGCGTGCTGCGCAGCATGACCATCGGCAGGGGCGGCGGGTGTGCGCCGCCGAGGCCGCCGCGGCCGCCGGCGCGGCTTACCAGCCCATATGGTGGCCGCCATTGATGTCCAGGTTGCTGCCGGTGATCCACGAGGCTTCCTCCGCCACCAGGAAGGACACCCCGTAAGCGATTTCCTCCGGCTTGCCGAGGCGCCCGGTGGGAATGTCGGCGACGATCTTGGCGCGCACTTCTTCCGGCACCGCCATCACCATGTCGGTCGCGACGTAGCCGGGCGAAATGGTGTTGACGGTAATGCCGAAGCCGGCGTTCTCGCGCGCCAGCGAGATGGTGAAGCCGTGCATGCCGGCCTTGGCCGCCGCGTAGTTGGCCTGGCCGTACTGGCCCTTCAGGCCGTTGATCGAGCTGATCTGGATGACCCGGCCCCAGCCGCGGCGGCGCATGCCCTCGATGACCGGGCGGGTGACGTTGAACACCGAATTGAGGTTGGTGTTGATCACATCGTGCCACTGGTCCGCGCGCATGCGATGGAACGTGGTGTCGCGGGTGATGCCCGCGTTGTTGACCAGGATCTCGACCGGGCCCAGCTCGGCCTCGACGGCGCGCACCAGCGCTTCGGCGCTGCCTGGATCGGAGACATCGCCCGGGAAGATCGACACGCTGTAGCCGCGTTCGGTCATTGCCTGCTGCCAGGCGCGGGCCTTGGCCTCGTCGCGGTAGTTGGTGGCGACCCGGTGGCCCTGGTCGGCCAGGCGTTGGCAGATGGCGGTGCCGATGCCGCCGGTTCCGCCGGTGACCAGTGCGACGCGAGATGTCATGGAGTGTTGTCCGGGTGTCGGGTGGGGGAAGGGGGATTCTGCAACATCGGCGCGGAAAGTGCGCCGGCTGGCAACAGGATGTCGGTCCGCGGCAGTCGTGCCGGGTCGAAGGCCTGCCGAGCGGTGGCCAGCAGCGTATCCAGGTCGTGCGCAGGTTCCAGCGCCCCGGGTGCCTGGCCGAGCAGCTTCCAGAGCTGGCGCAGCACGGGCAGCGGGTGCGAACTGTCCACCGGCAGCGCCGCCAGCGACTTGGACAGTTTGTGGCCCGGCGCATCCAGCAGCAGCGGCAGGTGCCAGTAGCGCGGCACCGCCAGCCCCAATGCCTGCTGCAGCAGGATCTGCCGCGCGGTGGAGTCGAGCAGGTCGGCGCCGCGCACCACTTCGGTCACTCCTTGTGCGGCGTCATCGACCACCACGGCCAACTGGTAGGCCCAGCAGCCATCGGCGCGGCGCAGCACGAAGTCGCCGACTTCGGCGTGCACGTCCTGCTGCTGCGGGCCGCGCAGGCCATCGTCGAAGTGCACGATGCTGCCCGGTGGCACGCGGAAGCGGACGGCAGGGTCCGGTCGAGGTTGCCGGGCGACGCAACGATGGTGGATGCCGCCGTTGGCGGCCAGGTCGCTGCGGCTGCAGTGGCAGACAAAGGCCTGGTCGCTGGCCAGCAGCACGTCCAGCGCGGCCTGGTAGGCCTCGCCGCGGGTGCTCTGCCAGAGGATCGGGCCATCGTGGACCAGGCCGAACGCGGCCAGCGCCCGCAGCTGTGACTCGGCGGCGCCGGGCACGGTGCGTGGTGGATCGACGTCTTCGATGCGCAGCCGCCACAAGCCGCCGTTATGTCGCGCGAGCAGCCAGCTGCCGAAGGCGGCGAGCAGGGATCCGGGATGGAGCAGGCCGGTCGGCGAGGGCGCGAAACGACCGCAGGGAATGGGGGAGGTCATGCTGGCTGAATCGTCGGTCAGGTTGGCGCTTGAATTCAAGCTGACCACACCGCAAATTGACCGGTATCGACCCCTTCCGAGCCGGATTTTCCCATGTTTACCCGCATTGCCCTGTTCCTGGCGACCAACTTCGCGGTCCTGATTCTCGCCAGCATCGTGATGTCGTTGCTCGGGGTCAATCCAAGCCAGATGAGCGGCCTGCTGGTCATGGCCGCGATCTTCGGCTTCGGTGGCTCCTTCATCTCGCTGCTGCTCTCCAAGTGGATGGCCAAGCGCTCCACCGGTGCGGTGGTGATCACCGAGCCGCGCAACCAGACCGAGCGCTGGCTGCTGGCCACCGTCGAGCGCCAGGCCAAGGCGGCCGGTATCGGCATGCCCGAAGTAGCGGTGTACGAAGGCCCGGAGATCAACGCCTTCGCCACTGGCGCCAACCGCAACAACGCGCTGGTGGCGGTGTCCACCGGCCTGCTGCACAACATGAGCGAAGACGAGGCCGAAGCGGTGCTGGGCCACGAGATCGCCCACGTCGCCAACGGTGACATGATCACCATGGCGCTGCTGCAGGGCGTGCTGAACACCTTCGTGATCGTGCTGGCCCGCGTGGTCGGCGGCATCATCGACAGCGCGCTGTCGGGTAACCGCGAAGGCGGCGGCCGTGGCTTCGCCTATTACATCATCGTGTTCGTGCTGGAGATGGTGTTCGGCCTGTTCGCCACCATGATCTCGATGTGGTTCTCGCGCCACCGCGAGTTCCGCGCCGACGCCGGCGGTGCCTCGCTGGCCGGCCGCCAGAAGATGATCGCCGCGTTGGAGCGGCTGCAGCTGAACCACGGCCAGAGCACGCTGCCGACCCAGATTGCCGCTTTCGGTATTGCTGGTTCGACGGCGAAGAAGCTGTTCATGAGCCATCCGCCGCTGGAAGAGCGCATCGCCGCGCTGCGGGCGTCGACGGTGGCGTAAGTCTCCGTACTTCTACGGTAGTGCAGGAACGCCTGGCCCCGCGCCGGGCGTTTTTGTTTGCGCGGTGCATTGCTGATGCCGGATCGTGCCCGGCGGATCGTTTCCGCGCCTGCGGGGAGGTGTCACTTTCTTTGCACGAGCAAAGAAAGTGACAAGCACGATCACCGCACAAGCGAAAACGGCACCCTCGCAGGTGCCGTCTCCATGAACCGCTTCAGGCGAAACCTCAGAACTTCGCGTCGAACTCCGCCGCGTAGCCCGTGTTCACCAGCACCTTCTGCAGCGACTCGGCCACCTTCAGGTTGCCGGCAACGATCTGGTGGGTCTCCGGGCCACGGTTGTCCATCCGGCCCAGGGTCGCGCCCTTGAAGTCGCAGACCTTGCCACCCGCCTCGCGGACCAGCAGCAGCCCGGCAGCGATGTCCCACGCCTTCACGCCGGCTTCGAAATAGGCGTCGGCGCGGCCGCAGGCCACGTAGGCCAGGTCCAGCGCGGCCGAACCGGTGCGGCGGATGTCCTCAGCCTGGACCAGCAGGGTGTCGACCGACTTCAGCTGCGCGCTGGCGCGGCTGCGTTCGCGCGGGGCGAAGCCGGTGTGGATCATCGTGCCTTCCAGATCCTTGCGGTCGGCCACGCGGATGCGGCGGTCGTTCAGCACGGCGCCGGCGCCACGGCTGGCGGTGAACAGTTCATTGCGCAGCGGATCGAAGATGACGGCATCGGTCGGCTCGCCGTTCTCGACCAGGGCGATCGACACGCAGTAGTGCGGCACGCCGCGCAGGTAGTTGCTGGTGCCATCCAGCGGGTCGATGACCCACATCTGGCGGCGCTCGCCCTGCACGCCACCTTCTTCACCGAAGATGCCGTAATCCGGGTAGGCGCGCTTGAGTTCCTTGACGATGACCTTTTCCGCGTCCGCATCCACTTCGCTGGCGTAGTCCATCCGGCCCTTCTGCACCACGTTCAGTGCCTCGAGCTTGTTGATGTTGCGCAACAGGACGTTGCCGGCGAGGCGGGCGGCCTTGACCATGACGGTGACGGCGGGTTTCTGCATGGCGTGGGCTCCCGGAAAGGCAGAAGAGATGGACTGGCGGGGGAAAAGAGCGGGTCCGGCGCAGTGGCCGGCCGCACAGTTTACCATTGGTCATCGTCCAGCTCGACCTTTTCCCTGTTCATGTCCCAGTTTCCCGCCGCCACCCGCCTCCGATTCGTCCTGGTCGGTACCCAGCACCCCGGCAACATGGGGGCTGCCGCCCGCGCCCTGAAGACCATGGGCCTGGCCCGCCTGGTGCTGGTCGCCCCCGAAAAGCCGCTGGACGAGGAGGCCTTCCGCCGCTCGGCCGGTGCCGAAGACGTGCTGGGGGACGCTCCGGTGGTGGCTACCCTGGCCGAGGCCGTGGCGGATTGCCGCCTGGTACTGGGTTGCACGGCCCGTGCCCGCCGCGTCCAGCTGGAGGAGTACCTGCCGGCCGATGCCGCTGCCCGTGCGGTGGCCAAGGCGGGCGAAGGTGCCGAGGTCGCACTGGTATTCGGCCGCGAGCGCACCGGCCTGACCAACGAGGAGCTGCAGCTCTGCCACGCCGCAGTGCACATCCCGTCAGACCCGGAGTTCAGCTCGCTCAACCTGGCCGCCGCCGTGCAGGTGCTGGCGTACGAAACGCGCATGCAGCTGCTGGGCGCGCAGCCGGCCGCCGACGCCGAGCCGGGCTTCCGCGAACAGGCCGCCAGCCATGAGCAGATGGAGAGCTTCTTCGCCCAGCTCGGCGACACCCTGGACGAGATCGATTTCCACAAGGGCCGCGCGCCGGAATCGGCGATGCGCAAGCTGCGCCGCCTGTTCCTGCGCAGCGAGCCGAGCGAGCAGGAAGTGCGCCTGTTGCGTGGCATCCTCGCCGACACCCAGCGCATGGCGCGTCTGGCCCAGGCCGGCAGCAAGGACAGCTGACGACGTTCTCATTTTTTCGGGTAGTCTGTCTGGATACCCAGGGGGGGATGACGTCTGTGTCGGGTCTGCGAAAGGCAATGCAGGGGGGACTGCTGAGCCTGGCCATGGTCCTGCTGGCCGGAGCCGTGCATGCAGCACCGGATCCGGTGCTGGTGCTGGGCCGGATCAGCGATGACCCCCAGGCTCACTACGAGCAGCTGCAACCCCTGCTGGACTACGTGGTGGCGCGCATGCATGACGTCGGCATCCAGGAGGGGCGGGTACTGATGGCCCGCGACCCGCAGCAGATGGCCAGCTATCTGCGGCGGGGACGGGTCGACTGGGTCACGGAAACCTCCGGTACGGCGGTGGCACTGGGCCAGCGCAGTGGTGCGCGGCCGCTGCTGTTGACCGAGCGCAACGGGGTGCGCGAATACCAGACGGTGTTCTTCGTGCGCAGCGACAGTCCCATCCAGCGGGTGCAGGATCTGCGCGGCCATCGCCTGGCCCTGCAGAACACGGCATCCACCAGCGCCTACCTGGTGCCGGTGATGACTCTGCTGAACCATGGCCTGTCGCCGCAGATCCTGGCCGGGGTCTGGGACGTGCCCGGGCGTGACAGCGTGGGGTATGTGTTCGCGCGCAGCGAGTTGAACATCGCGACGTACGTGCACAAGGGGATGGCGGATGTGGGGGCGGTGAGCAGCGTGGACTGGAACGACGAGCGGCGGGTGCCGGCTGCATTCCGGCGCGATTTCCGCGAACTGCTGCGCACCGAACCCTACCCGCGTGCGGTGGAGATGGTCCGCGCCGACCTCGATGCCCGGGTGCGCGACCGCCTGCAGGAAGTCCTGCTGCAGGCAGCCAGCGACCCGCAGGCACAGGGCGCGTTGCATCGGTTTTTTGGCACTTCCGGTTTCCACCGTGTCGATGCGCATGCGCAGCAGCGGTTGGATGAATTGAAACAAGGATTGACGCGCGTGCGGATGGAAGTGGAATGAAGTGGCTCGGCTCGGGGATGCAGGCCCGGTTCCTGCTGGCGATGGGCGGAGCGATGGTCGTGGTGGTCGCCATTCTGGCGGTGCTGCTGGGGCGCCAGACGGCGATGCAGAGCGAGGTGCGCACCCTCAGCGGTGGCGTCATCCATGAATTGTTCGACCGCAGCGTGCGCAGCCGCGGCGAGGCGATGGCGCGCGAGTTGTCCGATGCGCTGGCCAACCCGCTGTATTACCGCGACCTGGACCAGGTCGGCGTGCTGGTGCGCAGCACGGCGCGACAGCCGGTGGTGCGCTATGTACTGGTGTTCGACGAGCGCGGCCGGCTGGTGCACGACGGCTCGGTCGAGGTCCCGGGATTCGGCCAGCCGATGGGCGATCCCCTGGCACCCAAGGCTGCGGCGGCGCAGGCCTTGCTGGTGCAGGAATCGCCGAAGGTGCTGGACAACACGATGCCGATCATGGTCGGCAACCAGCGCATCGGCGGCGTCCGCGTCGGCATGGCGCTGGACGAAGTACAGCAACGCGAGCAGGCGGCCAACGCCACCCTTGGCGAGCGCCTGCAACTGGTCGGCAGCCGCCACCTGGGTTGGTTGCTGCTGATGCTGGGGTTGCTGGTGGTGATCGGCGTGGTGGTGATCCTGTACGTGCAGCGCACGCTGGTCGCGCCGATCCGCGATCTGGCCGCGGCCGCGCGCCGCATCGAGGCCGGTGACTACCAGACGCCCCTGGCCGAGAACACCCGTGACGACGAAGTGGGTGAGCTGGTGCGCGGCTTCGCCCGCATGCGCGATGCGATCGCCCGCCATGACCGTGAAGTGCGGCGCATGGCCTATACCGACGCGCTGACCGGGCTGACCAACCGGCTGGCATTCCGCGAAGCGCTGGACCATCGGCTGATGGCCGCGCGTGCCGCCAATCACCGGTTGGGCCTGCTGTTCGCCGACATCGACGATTTCAAGCGGGTCAACGACACGCTTGGCCATGAGGCCGGTGACGAGGCGTTGCTGCAGTTCGCACAGCGCATCGGCCGCGCCGTTGCGGAGGCAGGCGGCGACGAGGCCCTGCTGGCCCGCTTCGGCGGTGACGAGTTCGTGATCCTGGTGGGCGACGGTGATGTGGCCGCCAACGCGCGGCTGCTGGCCGAAGTGCTGGTGCGCGAGCTGGGCAGGCCGCTGGTGGTGCAGGGCAGGGAGCTGTTCCTGGGCACCTCGATCGGCGTGACCCTGTTTCCCGACGATGCGGCCGATGCGACCACCCTGTTGAAAAACGGCGACATCGCCATGTACCAGGCGAAGATGGCCGGCAAGAACTGCTATCGCTACTACAGCCGGGCGATGGACCACGCGGTCGAACGTCGCGTGCATATGGAACAGGAGCTGCGCGGGGCCTGGGAGCGCGGCGAACTGCGCCTGGCCTACCAGCCGATCTTCCGCATGCGCGACCGCCGCATGGTCGGCGTCGAAGTGCTGCTGCGCTGGCAGCATCCGACCCTGGGCACGATTCCGCCATCGGTGTTCATCGAGGTGGCCGAGCAGAGTGGTCTGATCGAGATCATCGGCCCGAAAGTACTGCGTGCGGCCTGCATGGAGGCCTCGCAGTGGCCGCGCGGGGCGGCCGGCGACGACCTGTTCGTGTCGGTGAACGTGTCACCGCGGCAGCTGCGCGGCGGCGAACTGCCGGCGCTGGTCGCGCAATGCCTGCATGAGTCCGGGCTGCCAGCGTCGCGCCTGCATCTGGAGCTGACCGAGACCGCGGTGATCGGTGACGAGATGGTCGCCGCGCAGCTGCTGGACAAGCTGCACCGCACCGGCGTGAAGGTATGGCTGGACGACTTCGGCACCGGCTTCTCCGGGCTCAGTCATCTGCGCCAGGTGCCGGTGGACGGCGTGAAGATCGACAAGAGCTTCGTGGCCGACATGCAGCGTGATCCCGACGACCTCGCATTGACCACGGCGATCATCGCCATGGCCCACGCGCTGGGCATCACGGTGGTGGCCGAGGGCATCGAGCAGCAGGCGCAGTTCGAACTGCTGGCGCAGCGCGGCTGCGATCTGGGGCAGGGCTACTGGCTGAGCCACCCGGTCACCGCCACCGAAGTGGTGCGGATGATCGAATCGGGCGTTTGACCGATTGACGTTGTGCCGTGGGTCATCCCTTTTCCGCAGTAAAAGGGATGACCCACGCTACGGAATTACACCGGGCGCTTGCTCGGGTCGCCGGGCAGTTCGCGCACCAGCTTCGGGACCAGATAGCCGGACAGGCGCGCGGTCAACCCGGCAATCAATGCCTTGGCCCGGGTGTCGTCCACTTCGAAGTGGGCCACGCCCTCGACCCGGTCCAGCTGGTGCAGGTAATAGGGCAGCACGCCGGCGGCGAAGCTGCGCTCGCTCAGGTCCTGCAGGGCCTGCACGCTGTCGTTGACCCCGCGCAGCAGCACCGCCTGGTTCAGCAGCTGGGCGCCGATGCCGCGCAGGCGGGCCATCGCCGCGTCCACGCTGGCGTCGAATTCGTTGGCGTGGTTGGCGTGGACCACGATGGCCAGCGGCCACGGCAGGCCACCCAGCCAGGCCAGCAGTTCCTCGTCCACGCGCTCGGGCAGCACGATCGGCAGCCGGGTATGGATGCGCAGGCGGCGGATATGCGGGATCGCGCGCAGGGCGTCGGTCAGCTCGACCAGCTTGTGCGTGGCCAGCGACAGCGGGTCACCGCCGGACAGGATCACCTCGTCGATGTCCGGGTCGGCGGCGATGGCGGCTACGGCCTCCTGCCAGCCGCCCTTGGCAGCGTTTTCCGCGCCATAGTCGAAGTGGCGGCGGAAGCAGTAGCGGCAGTTGATCGCACAGCTGCCCGTCGCCACCAGCAGGGCGCGGCCACGGTACTTCTGGATGACGCCGGTGGCCTTCTTGGCCGCACCATCACCCACCGCATCGAAGCTGAACCCGGGCGCCGGGCGCATTTCCTCGTCGATCGGCAGCACCTGCCGCAGCAGCGGATCGGCCGGATCGCCCTTGCGCATGCGGGCCACGAACCCCTCCGGCACGCGCAGCGCGAACTGGGCCATGGCCGCTTCGGAGACGCCCAGTGCCGCCGGGTCCAGCTGCAGCCGGGCCAGCAGCGCCTGCGGGTCGCGCAGTGCCTGGCGCCAGAGCTGCTGCCAGCGCGCGGGCGCGCCTGGCGACTGGGGCCGGGGGAAGGCGGAAAGCTGCATGGAGAGGGGGCCTGCGGTTATCATGGGGGCAGAAAAACAGTCGCCCACCGGCATCCGGTGGGCTTTCCATTCTAACGGCTCGCCGCACCCGCGGCGTTTTTGCCACTCAGGAGTTTACGCATGGCCAGCTACGGCATGAACGACGTCAAGAACGGGATGAAGATCCTGGTCAACAACCAACCGGCCGTCATCATCGACACCGAATACGTCAAGCCGGGCAAGGGCCAGGCCTTCACCCGCGTGAAGTACCGCCTGATCAAGGACGGCCGTACCCAGGAAGTGACCATGAAGTCGACCGACTCGCTGGATGCAGCCGACGTCGTCGATACCGACATGAACTTCATGTACAGCGACGGCGAGTACTGGCACTTCATGGACCCGGAATCCTTCGAGCAGGTCCAGGCCACCAAGGCCGGCATGGGCGGCGCCGAGAAGTGGCTGAAGGGCGAGGAGTCCTGCGTGGTCACCCTGTGGAACGGTGAGCCGATCTTCGTGCAGCCGCCGAACTTCGTCGAGCTGAAGATCACCGAAACCGATCCGGGCGTCCGTGGCGACACCTCGGGCGGCGGCGGCAAGCCGGCCACGCTGGAAACCGGCGCCGTGGTCCGCGTGCCGCTGTTCGTGAACCAGGACGAAGTGATCCGCGTCGACACCCGTTCGGGCGAATACTCCGCACGCGTCAAGTAATCCGGCGCAGCCGGATTACGATAGTGCCGGCCGCTGGCCGGATACGCGCCATCGCGTTCGCGCTGGCGCTCCCATGATCTGCTTCGGCAGATCATGGGCCCCGCTTCACGGGTCTCCAGACCCCGCCGCTTCGCGGCAGCCCCTGACTCAGGGGCGTGTCCCCCAGAAGTATCTCGCCGCCCCCCAGCCAGTGAGTCCGCATGAGCGATAGCCCGCACCTCCCCGAAGCCTGCGACCTGCTCATCGAAGCCGGTTACGTCGTTCCGATCGAGCCGCATGCGGTGGTGCTGGAAGACCATGCCGTTGCCGTGCGTGGCAGCGAGATCGTGGCCATCCTGCCGCGTGCCGAGGCGCGCGCGCGCTTCCGTGCCACCCAGGTGGTCAGCCGCCCTGAGGCCGCGCTGATGCCGGGCCTGGTCAACGCGCACACGCACAACCCGATGACCCTGCTGCGCGGCGTCGCCGACGACCTGCCGCTGATGACCTGGCTGCAGCAGCACATCTGGCCGGTGGAAGCGGCGGTGATCGGCCCCGAATTCGTCGCCGACGGCACCACCCTGGCCATCGCCGAGATGCTGCGCGGCGGCACCACCTGCGCCAACGAGAACTACTTCTTCGGCGATGTGCAGGCCGCCGTCTACAAGAAGCATGGTTTCCGCGCGCTGGTCGGCGCGGTCATCATCGATTTCCCCACCGCCTGGGCCAAGACCGACGACGAGTACTTCGCCAAGGCCGGTGAACTGCATGACCAGTGGCGCACCGATCCGCTGATCGGCACCGCGTTCGCGCCGCATGCGCCGTATACGGTCAACGATGCCAACTTCGAGCGGGTGCGGATGCTGTCCGACCAGCTCGACATGCAGGTGCACCTGCACACCCACGAGACCGCGCAGGAGATCAACGATTCGATCAAGCTGCACGGCCAGCGCCCGCTGGCGCGGCTGGATCGCCTCGGCCTGGTCAACGACCGCCTGATCGCGGTGCACATGACCCAGCTGACCGATGCGGAAATCCACCTGTGCGCCGAGCGTGGCGTCAGCGTGGTGCATTGCCCGGAATCGAACCTGAAGCTCGCCTCCGGTTTCTGCCCGGCCTGCGCCCTGCAGCGCGCCGGCGTGAACCTGGCGATCGGCACCGACGGCTGCGCCAGCAACAACGACCTGGACATGTTCAGCGAGAACCGCACCGCGGCGATTCTGGCCAAGGCCGTGGCCGATGACGCCACCGCGCTGGACGCGGCAACCACGCTGCGCGCGTCCACCCTGGGCGGTGCCCGCGCGCTGGGCTTCGGCGAGCGCATCGGTTCGATCGAAGTCGGCAAGCAGGCCGACCTGGTCTGCGTCGACCTGTCCGCACTGGAAACCCAGCCGCTGCACAACGTGCTGTCGCAACTGGTGTACGCCACCGGCCGCCAGCAGGTCAGCGACGTCTGGATCGCCGGCAAGCCGAAGCTGGTGCAGCGCGAGCTGGTCGGCATGGACCTGCCGGGCATCATCGCCAACGCGCGCCAGTGGCGCGAGCGCATCCGTCATATCCGCGCCTGAACCCCGGCGCCGCAAGGACTCCCTCATGACTGCCCCCCACGCTTCCTCCAATTTCGATCAGGCCGAGCTGGACAAGTTCGCCGCGCTGGCCAACCGCTGGTGGGACGCTGACGGCCCGCAGAAGCCGCTGCATGCGCTGAACCCGGTGCGCCTGAAATACGTGGCCGACCGCGTTCCGCTGCGCGGCGCACGCGTACTCGACATCGGTTGCGGTGGCGGCCTGTTGAGCGAAGCGCTGGCCCAGGCCGGCGCCGACGTCACCGCCATCGACCTGGCCCCGGAGCTGGTCAAGGTCGCGCGCCTGCATGCGCTGGAAAGCGGCGCCAAGGTCGATTACCGGGTGCAGGCCGCCGAGGACCTGGCCGCCGAGCAGCCGGGCAGCTTCGATGTGGTGACCTGCATGGAAATGCTGGAGCACGTGCCGGACCCGGGCGCGATCATCGAGGCCTGCAAGCGCCTGCTGAAGCCGGGCGGCCACCTGTTCCTGTCGACCATCAACCGCACCGCTGCCGCCTTCGCAGTGGCGATTGTCGGTGCCGAGTACGTGGCGCGGCTGCTGCCCAAGGGCACGCACCACTACCAGGAATTCATCAAGCCGGCCGAGCTGGCGCGCTGGCTGCGCGAGGCCGACATGCAGCTGGTGGACGTCAGCGGCATGGCCTACGAGCCGTGGCGCAACCACGCCCGCCTGAGCAGCCGCACCGACATCAACTACCTGGCCTACGCGGTCAAGCCGGCATGACCTCCGCCCGCTTCCCGCGTGCGGTGCTGTTCGACCTGGATGGCACGTTGCTGGACAGCGCGCCGGACTTCGTCGCCACCTGCAACGCGATGCTGGCCGAACGTGGTCGTGCACCCATCGATCCGGCCGCACTGCGCCCGGTGGTGTCGAAGGGCTCGCGGGCGATGGTCTCGGCCGCGTTCCCGGACCTGGATGCCGCTGCGCGCGATGCACTGATCCCGGAATTCCTGCAGCGCTATGAAGCGTTGATCGGCCAGCACGCAGTGCTGTTCGACGGCGTGGCCGGCATGCTTGCCGCGCTGGATGAGGCCGGTACGGTGTGGGGCATCGTCACCAACAAACCCGAGTACCTGGCGCGCCTGATCCTGCCGCAGCATGGCTGGCAGCAGCGCTGCGCGGTGCTGGTCGGCGGTGACAGCCTGGCCGAACGCAAGCCGCACCCGCTGCCGCTGCTGTACGCTGCGCAGGCCATTGGCATTGCCGCCGAAGACTGCGTGTACGTGGGTGACGACGAGCGCGACATCATCGCCGCACGCGCTGCCGCCATGCCGTCGGTGGCGGCGCTGTGGGGCTACCGCCTGCACAGCGACGACCCGCTGGCCTGGCAGGCCGACGTGCTGGTCGAGAACGCCGAACTTCTGCAACTGGCCAGTCTCTGGCCGACCCGGCCGGCAGCCCCGGCCCAGCCGTAAGGAATCACGTAGTGAGCAGTACCGCGCTGGACAGTTTCCTCGACAAGTGGCGCAGCCGTTGGCCGGAATGGTCGGTGGCCGCCCCGTTCGTGGCCGAATCACAACGCGAGCTTGCCGTGGCGTGGTTCGCGCTGCTGCAGGAGTTCGACGACATGCTCAATACCGGCGGCGATCCGCTGCCGGCCGATGCCAAGCTGGCATGGTGGGGCGAGGAGCTGCGCAGCTGGGCCGGGCATCGTTCGCGCCATCCACTGGGCCGTCTGCTGGAGCCCGTGCGCGCGCCATGGGCGCAGCTGGCCGAGGCGCTGCCGGATCTGGTTGAAGCGCGCACCGTCGCACTGGATGCGGCCGGTGCCGAGCGTGCGCTGGCCAACTACGCCGAGGCCGTAGCTGCGGTGGAGGCGGCCTTGTTCGCGGACAAGCCGCGCACCGGTGCCGGCCGTGCGGTGCAGCTGCAGACCCTGGCCCAGCGCCTGCAGGATGCCGGCGTGGCCGGTGTGCCGCGCAGCTTGCTGGACGGTGATGCCAGTACGGCTGCACAGCGCTGGGCGCAGCATCTGTTGAAGGGCTGGGGCACGCGCGTGCCCGGCCCGCGCCCGCGCCGTGTGTGGTCCAGCCTGGCGCGCGCCCGCGTTGCCGCGCAGGCCGCAGGCAAGCCGATTGAAGCGACCCCAGTGCGCACCTTGTTGCGCGTGTGGTGGGCCGCGCGCGGTTGATCGATCGGCGCTGTTGACTGCTTCTGGTGGCTGCGGACCTTGGTCCGCACGCTCTGTGAGGTTGTGCCGACCAAGGTTGGCACCCACCAAAGCGCATTGCGCGCCTTACTTGCGTTCCAGCACCAGCAGCGGATCGATACGGGTATCGAACCAGTTCATGCCCCAATGCAGGTGCGGGCCGGTGGCACGGCCGGTGGCGCCGACCGCGGCGATCACCTGGCCTTGTTCCACACGGTCGCCAACTTTTACGTCGATGCGCGACAGGTGCAGGAAGTTGGAGCTGACCCCGAAACCGTGGTCGAGCAGCAGCGTACCGCCGGTCAGGTACAGGTCCGGCCCGGCGAAGGTGACGATGCCGGCGGCCGGTGCCTTCACCGGGGTGCCGGTCGGTACCGCGATGTCCATGCCGGAATGACCGGCACCGGGCTGCCCGTTGTACACGCGCGCATTGCCGAAGCGACCGCTGATGCGGCCCTGCACCGGCCAGATGAAGGTCTGGGTGAAGTCGGTGCGGTCGTCATCGCGAGCACGCGCGGCGGTCACCTGCGCCTGTTCGCGCTTGATCCGCTCGGCAATCGCCGGCGGCGGATTGACCGTCTTCGGCGGCACGCCGTTGACCCGCTCGGTGGGCCAGTCGCGCGGCGTCACCGCAATGGTCGCGGTCTCGCTGCCACCATCGGGGCGCTGCACCTGCACGCGCAATGGTCCCTTCTCGTCGCGGCCGATGCCGAACACCACGCTGCCGTAGCCGCTCACCCGCAGCTGGCGACCGGCGTACTGCACGCGGCTGCCGGCGGGCACCTTGCCGATCACCAGTGCGCCCTGCGACGCACTGGCCGGGAACACCACGCGGCTGTCGATCAGGCTGCCGATGGCATCCTGCGCGTGAGCCGACGGTACGCTGAGCAGGGGTGCCGCCAGCAGCAGCGCCCCGGTAAATAGAGCCGCGCGCATCAGCGGTCGTAGGTCATGCGCTGGCCGGCGGGCTCGCCCACCAGTTTGCTGCCGTCCCACACCAGCTGGCCGTTCACCCAGGTGGAGGCCACGCGCGAACGGAAGGTCGTGCCTTCGAACGGCGACCAGCCGCACTTGGACAGCACGTCCTCGCGCTTGACGGTGAACGGCACGTCTTCCACAAGCACCAGGTCGGCGAAGTAGCCTTCGCGCAGGAAGCCGCGTTCTTCCACGTCGAACAACTGTGCCGGCGCGTGGGCGAATTTCTGCACCACCTGTTCGCGGGTCAGCTTGCCTTCGTGCACGCGCTCCAGCGCGGCCACCAGCGCGTACTGCACCAGCGGCAGGCCCGACGGTGCCTGCGCGTACGGCTTCTGCTTCTCTTCCCAGGTGTGCGGCGCGTGGTCGGTGGCCAGCACGTCCAGCACGTCGTCGGCCAGCGCAGCGGTGATCGCCTCGCGGTCGGACACTTCCTTGATGGCCGGGTTGCACTTGATCAGGTTGCCCTTGGTCGCATAGTCCGGGCGCGCGAAGTGCAGGAAGTGCACGCAGGTCTCGGCGGTGATCTGCTTGCGGCTGCCGTCGGCGCGGATCAGCGGGCCCTTCTCGAACAGCGCCAGCTCGTCGGCGGTGGAGATGTGCAGCACATGCAGGCGGGTGCCGTGCTTGCGCG
Organism: Stenotrophomonas sp. a6; assembly: GCF_030913325.1. NCBI lineage: Bacteria > Pseudomonadati > Pseudomonadota > Gammaproteobacteria > Lysobacterales > Lysobacteraceae > Stenotrophomonas > Stenotrophomonas sp. a6. The sequence continues at coordinate 3,003,229 of NZ_CP133161.1, read as the reverse complement.
CCAGCGACATCGCCAGGCGGGTCGACTTGATGCAGGCCTCGCGCGAACGGATGTCCGGATGCATGTCAGGGGTCAGCGCATCGCCGTACTTTTCCTGGAAGGCCTTCAGGTTGGCATCGATCATCGGCGTGTCTTCGCAGTGCGTGATGATCGGGGTCGGGCATTCGCGGAAGATCGCATCCAGCGTTTCCGGGTTGTCCACCAGCATGTTGCCGGTCGAAGCACCCATGAACACCTTCACGCCCGGGGCCTTCTTCGGATCCAGGGCACGGATCGCGTCGAGGTTGTCATTGCTGGCGCCGTGGTAGAAGCCATAGTTGGCCCAGGCGCGGCCGCGCGCGAGCTCGTACTTGGCTTCCAGGATGGTCGAATCCAGCGTCGGCGGGTTGGTGTTGGGCATGTCCATGAAGCTGGTCAGGCCACCGGCCACGGCCGCGGCCGATTCGCTGGCGATGTCGCCCTTGTGGGTCAGGCCCGGTTCGCGGAAGTGCACCTGGTCATCGATCATGCCGGGCAGCAGCCAGCGTCCGGCCGCATCCACCACCTGTTCGCCGTCGCGCGGCGCCAGCCCGCTGCCGATCTGCGCGATGCGGCCGTTCTCGATGCGCAGGTCGCCGTCGAAGGTGCGGCCTTCGTTGACCATCCGGGCGTTGGTGATGAGGGTGGAGGACATGTCAGTGTTTTCCTGTGCAACGGCAAGAGGGGGCGTTGGGAGACTCGGGCACGGGGTCGAAGCCGCCGGGATGGAACGGGTGGCAGCGACCGAGCCGGCGTGCAGCCAGCCAGCTGCCGCGCAGCGGGCCGTGCCGCGAGATGGCTTCCATCGCGTATTCAGAACAGCTCGGCACGAAACGGCAGCGTGGCCCCAGCAAGGGGCTGATGAAGCGCTTGTAGAAGCGCAGCAGGGCAATGAGCAGGCGCGAGATCACCCAGTCATCTTATGCCAGTTGGCATGAAGGCCGCATTTGTGCAGGATGGGCCGTTGGTCGCATGTCGCCGATGGCCTGCGACCGGTACCAGCACCTGCGGGTGCTGGCCAGGTTCCGTACCGCGCAAGGCGGTCCGTGTTCGTCGGACTGCCTCCAAGGGCGCCTTGACTCCAGGACTGAATGGAGCAGGGTGCCGAGGTTGCTGCTGCGGGTCGGGTAGGCTATAAAGGCCCGCTTTCCCGGGCCCCGGGGAATCCAAGGAAGAGCGTTTCGTGGCTGCTAAAAAAACTGCAAAGAAGGCCGCAACGGCCGCCAAGAAAACCGCCAAGCCTGTTGTGAAGAAGTTGGCGGCAAAGCCCGTTGCCAGGAAACCGGCCAGCAAGCCGGCGACCAAGGCAGCGTCCTCGCAACCGGCGGCCAGGAAGGCCACCGCAAAGAAAACGCCGGTCAAGGCAACCAAGCCGGTGGCGAAGAAGGCTGCTGCGCCCGCCAAGGCCAAGCCTGCCGCTGCCAGCAAGAAGGCGCCGGTGGTGAAGAAGGCCGCCAGCAAGGCCGCGCCGGTGAAGAAGGCTGCCGCCAAGCCAGTGGCGAAGAAGGCAGCAACCAAGCCGGCGCCGAAGGCGGTGGTGAAGAAGGCTGCAGCCAAGCCGGTCGCCAAGCCCGCAGTAAAGAAGGTCGCTGCGGCCAAGCCGGTCGCCACGCCTGCCGCTGTAAAGAAGGTTGCCAAGAATGTTGCCGCGCCGGCCGTAAAGCCGACCCCGGCCCCAGTAGTGAAGTCCGCACCGAAGCCTGCTGCCAAGCCGGCTCCGGCCAAGCCTGTCCCGGCCAAGACCGTGGCAGTGGCAGCAGCCCAACCGGCCTCCAAGCCGGCCCCGGCCGCCGCTCCTGCCGCCTCGAAGGCCCCGCAATCCAAGAATCCCGTGCCCGTTTCGAAATCGCCTGCCAAAACCGCCGTGAAATCCGATTCCGCCCCGAAGACCGTGTCGCGCCCTGTCGGCAAGGTTGCCGTGGCCGTCGCCGCCCGCTCGGCGGCACCGGCCCCGCGCAGCAAGTACAAGGTGGTCGAGTACAAGACCGACGAGGCCACCGGCCGCCCGATCCTGCCGGCTGGCTACAAGCCGTCCTCGGAAGAGGAATACATGAGCCCGCTGCAGCAGGAGTACTTCCGCCAGCGCCTGCAGAACTGGCGCGCGGACCTGGTGGAAGAGTCCAAGCAGACCATCGAGAACCTGCGCGAGGAAGTGCGTGACATCGGCGACGAAGCCGAGCGTGCGACCCGCGAGACCGAGAACTCGCTGGAACTGCGTACCCGCGACCGCTATCGCAAGCTGATCGGCAAGATCGACAGCACCCTGAAGCGCCTGGAAGCGGGCGACTACGGTTACTGCGTCGACACCGGCGAGGAAATCGGCCTGGAGCGCCTGGAAGCGCGCCTCACCGCCGAACGCACCATCGACGCCCAAGAGCGTTGGGAGCACCTGCAGAAGCAGCAGGGCGACTGATTCCAGATCGTTGTCTGGTCATGCGAAAAACCCGGCCTTGGCCGGGTTTTTTGTTGGGGGATCGTTGGTAAGCGACCGTGGCTGGCACGGGCAGTTGTGGCCGTTGACTTGGGTCCGCCTTGTAGCGAGCCGAGCACCGCAGGGGAATCGGGGGCGAAGAGGCGCCGCTGTTTGAGCGCAGCGAGTTCGGCGCCGTCCCCTGATTCACCGAGGAGCGCAGGGCACCGGTGCGCAGCACCGGCTCGCGGATGGCGGCGCGTTTCTTTGGTTACTTTCTTTGCGCGCGCAAAGAAAGTGACAAACCCATTCATCGAGGGAAAGTGACGTGGCCAGTCAAACGCCCGGCGCCGCCGAACGCGCTCTCCGCAGGGTCACTGCAGATCACGCAAATTCAGTTTCCGCAGCGTCGGGTTCTTCCACGCGGTGATCCCGGCCACGCTCAGCACCGCAAACCCACCCAGCACCACTGCAGGCACCAGCCCCAGCAGACGGGCCATCGTGCCGGCATAGAACGCGCCCAGCTCGTTGGACGAACTGATGAAGATGCCGTTGATCGACGACACCCGTCCGCGCATTTCTTCCGGCGTGGCCAACTGCAGGATGGTCGAGCGGATCACCACCGAAACGCCATCGAAGGCCCCATAGAACAGCAGGATCAGCGCCGACAGCCAGAAGTGCTGCGACAGGCCGAAGCCGATCACGCACAGGCCGAACCCCGCCACCGCGAACAGCAACACGCGGCCGGCATTGCGGTGCAGCGGGTGGCGGGCCAGCCACAGGCCCACGCACACCGAACCGAGCGCCGGCATCGCGCGCAGGATGCCGAGGCCCTCCGGACCGTGGTGCAGGATTTCGTGCAGGAAGGCCGGCAGCATCGCCACCACGCCGCCCAGCAGCACCGAGAACATGTCCAGCGCCATCGCGCCGACCATGATCCGGTTGCCGACCACGAATCGCGCGCCTTCGGCGATGCTCTTGAAGATCGGCGCGGCCGGACCGGTGTGCACCGGCTCCTCCACTTTCAGCGTGGCCAGGCAGGCCATCGCCACCAGGGCAAAGGCCGTAGCCACCGCGTAGGACAGGCCCTTGCCGCCGAAGCCGACCAGCACTCCGCCCAGCGCCGGGCCGGCCACCATGCCGGCCTGGAACACCACGGCACCCAGTCCGGCGCCACGCGCGAACTGGTCGCGGGCCAGCACGCGGGCGAACAGTGCGTTGTAGATTGGCGACAGGAAGGCGCGGACCATGCCGGTCAGGGCGATGGCCGCATAGATGGGCCACACGCCCTCGAACGGCAGCCAACCCGTCGCAACGCCGGTCAGCACCAGCGCCGTGGCGATCAGCCCGGAACAGGCGACCATGCCCAGCCGGCGGCGCGGCAGGTGGTCGACCAGATAGCCGGCGAACGGTGCCACGCAGAAGAACGGCAGCACCTCGGCCAGGCCGACCAGGCCCAGCGAGAACGGATTGCGGGTGACTTCGTAGATGTGCCAGCCGACGGTGACCGCCACCACCTGGTAGGACAGCATCGCGAAGATGCGGTAGGCCAGCAGCTTGGCGAAACCGGGCCGGGACAGCAGGCCCAGCGCGGTGTCTTCGGCTGTGGCAGGCTCGCTCACGACGGGTCGCGCTGCAGCTGGGCCTGCGCGGTCTCGCGGATGAAGGCCAGCATCGCCGCCACGCCGTTGCTGCGGGTGGGGGAGAGGTGACGGGCCAGGCCGATGTCCTGGATGTAGCTGGGCTCGGTGTCCAGGATTTCCTGTGCCGAGCGCCCGGAGTACACGCGCAGGGCCAGGAAGATCAGGCCGGAAACGATGGCCGAATCACTGATGGCATGGAAGCGCAGCGACTGCGCGTTGCCTTCCGGCACGATCCAGACCATCGACTGGCAGCCGAGCAGGCGGTGCTCTTCGGTCTTCCATTCGTCCGGGAAGGCGGGCAGCTTGCGGCCGAGGTCGATCAGGTACTGGTAGCGCTCGGACCAGTCGCCGAAGAAGCCGAATTCCTCGGCGATGGCGGTCTGGGCCTCGGCGGCGGTAGGTTCAAGCGGGAACGGGGAGTCGGTCACAACAGTCTCTACAGTGGGGGCGTGGCCGGCGGGCCGGCACGGGGCAGGGCAGGTCAGCCGCGCTTGCGCGACCAGCGCACGCCCTGCGGGGTGTCTTCCAGCACGATGCCTTCGGCGGCCAGCTGGTCGCGGATGGCATCGGAACGGGCGAAATCACGCGCTTTCTTGGCCGCTGCACGCTCGTCGATCAGGCCCTGGATGCGGGCATCGTCGCCGTCATCGCCCGCAGCGGTACCAAACCACTGCGCCGGATCGGCCTGCAGCAGGCCCAGCGCCAGGCCGGCGCCGAGCAGCTCGCCCTTCAGCCGTGCCTGTTCGGCCGGGTCGGTGGCGCGGCGTGCATCGGCGGCGATGCGGGCCACTTCGGCCAGCGCCTGCGGGGTGTTCAGGTCGTCATCCAGGGTCGCCTCGACGCTGGCCGGGATCACCGCGCTGGCTTCGATCGACGCCAGCTCGCGCAGCGTGCCGTACAGGCGGTCCAGGGTGCGCACCGACTGCTCGATCAGGCCATCGGACCAGTCCAGCGGCTGCCGGTAATGGGCCGACAGCAGGGCCAGACGCAGCGCTTCCGGCGGATGCTGGCGCACCAGGTCGTGTACGCGCTCGATGTTGCCCAGCGACTTGCTCATCTTGGCGCCGCCGAAGTTGAGCATGCCGTTGTGCAGCCAGTAGCGGGCAAAGATCCTGCCGCCATGCGCGCATTCGCTCTGCGCGATCTCGTTCTCGTGGTGCGGGAACTGCAGGTCGACACCGCCGGCATGGATGTCGATGGTCTCGCCCAGATGGGCGGCCGCCATCGCCGAGCATTCGATGTGCCAGCCCGGGCGGCCGCGGCCCCAGGGCGATTCCCAGCCGGGCAGGTCGTCGCTGGACGGCTTCCACAGCACGAAATCGCCCGGATCACGCTTGTAGGGGGCGACATCGACGCGGGCGCCGGCCAGCATCTCTTCCGGATCGCGTCGCGAGAGCTTGCCGTAGCCGTCGAAGCTGGCCACCGCGAACAGCACATGGCCTTCGGCGGCATAGGCATGACCATTGGCGATCAGCTGCTCGATCATGGTGATGATCTGCGGCATGTGCGCAGTCACTTCCGGCTCGATGTCCGGTGGCACCACGCCCAGCGCGGCCATGTCTTCACGGTAGGCGGCGGCGAACCTGTCGGTGATGGTGCTGATCGGCACCCCCTGCTCGCGCGCAGCGGTGTTGATCTTGTCGTCCACGTCGGTGATGTTGCGCGCGTAGCGCAGGCCACCGAAACGGCGCCGCAGCAGATCGGCCAGCACCCCGAACACCACCGGGCCACGGGCGTTGCCGATGTGCACGTAGTTGTAGACCGTGGGGCCGCACACATACAGGGTCGGACAGGCCGGATCGAGCGGGGTGAACGGTTCGAGCTGGCGAGTCAGGTTGTTGTGCAGGCGCAGGGTCATGGGGCTGTGGCTGGGGGACAAGCCTGTGATTTTAGAACGTGTCGGCCCGCTTTGGGGCGCCGATTGCCACCGGTGGACGCCGGCTCCACCCAAGGTGGGGTGGGCAGGAGCGGCGTGGACGGGTAATGTTCAGCCCCTTGCGCTCGTCACTGCCTACACTATTGCCGTGTCCTTGCTCCCGTCGCCACTGAAATCCACCGCGTTGCTGACCCTGGCCTGCCTGTCGGCGACGGCCGCCGTGGCCCAGGCGCAGGAGGCCGAGCCGCGCAACCGGGTGGTGATCGTCGAGAACGTGAAGTTCGACTATGCGCAGGTGCTGAACGTCGAGCCGGTGTTCCAGACCCTGCGCGCGACCCGCACCGAGGAGCATTGCGAGCCGATCTCGACCCGCACCCTGGCCCCGGTCAACGTTACCGGTGAAGAGCCGGTCGAGGACAAGGGCCGGATCAGCCGCTTCTGGGACTCGGTGCGCTCGATGTTCAAGCGCAGCGATGAAGAGGTCTCCGAGGAGACCGCCGCCGAGACGCCTGCCCCGGCACCGGCCAACAACGGCCCGATGCTGACCCGCGACTGCCGCATCGTGCCGGTCGGGCGTGAATTCCGCCGGCCGATCGCCTATGACGTGGATTACGTCTACAAGGGCACCAAGTACCGGTCGCGCCTGCCGGAAGACCCCGGCAACCGGCTGAAGATCCGGGTTTCGATCACCCCCTGGGTCGGCCCCGAGCAGGGCGCCGCCGGTAATCCCTGATTCTGCGACCCCGGCCCCTTGCGTCGGCCCCGGCCGCATGCAAAGATTGGCGGCCATGAAGCTCACCGACTTCCAGCACGACAGCAGCGCAGCCCGACAGGCGTCGGGCATGACCTCGCGTGCGCGTCGACCGGAACCCCACATCCTCGCTGGGTAACCGGAGCTTTCTGCTGTTCGTCCGAAAAAAACCCAGCCCGCCGGCTGGGTTTTTTCGTTTCCGCGCTTCAAAAATGCATGTGCTGAAAGCTGCAACTGCAACCTTTTCGATCCACCTTTGCTTCCTGCTTTTCCCTTCCACCGCGTCGAACCCGGCGCCGCCACGCAAGGAAAGATGATGTCCCCCAAGCACTTCCTGAACACCCAGGACTGGAGCCGCAGCGATCTTGACGCGCTGCTGACCCAGGCCGCGCTGTTCAAGCGCAACAAGCTCGGCGACCAGCTCAAGGGCAAGTCGATCGCGCTGGTGTTCTTCAACCCCTCCATGCGCACCCGCACCAGCTTCGAACTGGGCGCGTTCCAGCTCGGCGCCCACGCGGTGGTGCTGCAGCCGGGCAAGGATGCGTGGCCGATCGAGTTCAACCTCGGCACGGTGATGGACGGCGATACCGAAGAACACATTGCGGAAGTGGCCAAGGTGCTGGGCCGTTACTGCGACATCATCGCCGTGCGTGCGTTCCCCAAGTTCATCGACTGGGCCTACGACCGCCAGGACATCGTCCTCAACAGCTTCGCCAAGTATTCGCCGGTGCCGGTCATCAACATGGAGACCATCACCCACCCGTGCCAGGAACTGGCCCACGTCATGGCCCTGCAGGAGTACTTCGGCACCCAGGACCTGCGTGGCAAGAAGTACGTGCTGACCTGGACCTACCACCCCAAGCCGCTGAACACCGCCGTGGCCAACTCGGCACTGACCATCGCCACCCGCATGGGCATGGACGTGACCCTGCTGTGCCCGACCGCAGACTACATCCTCGACGATCGCTACATGGGCTGGGCCGAGCAGAACGTGGCCGATAGCGGCGGTTCGCTGAAGATCAGCCATGACATCGACAGCGCCTACGCCGGCGCCGACGTGGTCTACGCCAAGAGCTGGGGCGCGCTGCCGTTCTTCGGCAACTGGGAGCCGGAGAAGCCGATCCGCGACCAGTTCAAGCACTTCATCGTGGACGAGCGGAAGATGGCACTGACCAACAACGGTGTGTTCAGCCACTGCCTGCCGCTGCGCCGGAACGTGAAGGCCACCGACGCGGTGATGGATTCGCCGCAGTGCATCGCCATCAACGAAGCCGAGAACCGCCTGCACGTGCAGAAGGCGATCATGGCGGCGGTTGCCGGGCGCTAGATCGAACAAGGGGTAGAGCCGACCGTTGGTCGGCTGCTCCCGCAGCGGCGCATCCATCATTCCAGCCGACCAACGGTCGGCTCTACCGAATTCCCATCCCCCAAGTGGACCTGACTCCCATGAGCAACAAAGACGTCGTTCTCGCCTTCTCCGGCGGCCTGGATACCAGCTTCTGCGTGCCGTACCTGCAGGAGCGCGGCTACAACGTGCACACCGTGTTCGCCGACACCGGCGGCGTGGATGATGAAGAGCGCGATTTTATCGAAAAGCGCGCCGCCGAACTGGGCGTGACCAGCCACGTCACCGTCAACGGTGGCCCGGCGATCTGGGAAGGCTTCGTCAAGCCGTTCGTGTGGGCCGGCGAAGGCTACCAGGGCCAGTACCCGCTGCTGGTCTCGGACCGCTACCTGATCGTCGATGCCGCGCTGAAGCGTGCCGCCGAACTGGGCACCAACATCATCGCCCACGGCTGCACCGGCATGGGCAACGACCAGGTCCGCTTCGACCTGGCCGTGAAGGCGCTGGGTGACTACCAGATCATCGCGCCGATCCGCGAGATCCAGAAGGAACACACCCAGACCCGCGCCTACGAGCAGAAGTACCTGGAAGAGCGCGGCTTCGGCGTGCGCGCCAAGCAGCAGGCCTACACCATCAACGAGAACCTGCTGGGCCTGACCATGTCCGGCGGCGAGATCGACCGTTGGGAAGCCCCGGGCGAGGGCGCCCGTGGCTGGTGCGCACCGCGCAGCGAGTGGCCGGAACAGGCGCTGACCGTCACCCTGAAGTTCGTTGAAGGCGAAGCCGTTGAACTGAACGGCAAGGCGCTGCCGGGCGACCAGATCCTGGCCCAGCTCAACAAGCTGTTCGCCCCGTATGGTGTCGGTCGCGGCGTGTACACCGGCGACACCGTGATCGGCCTGAAGGGCCGCATCGTGTTCGAGGCCCCGGGCCTGGTTTCGCTGCTGGCCGCACACCGCGCGCTGGAAGATGCGGTGCTGACCAAGCAGCAGAACCGCTTCAAGCCGGACGTGGCGCGCAAGTGGGTGGAGCTGGTGTACGAAGGCTTCTACCACGACCCGCTGAAGACCGACATCGAAGCCTTCCTGAAGTCCTCGCAGGCCAAGGTGAACGGTGAAGTGGTGCTGGAAACCCGCGGTGGCCGCGTCGATGCAGTGGCGGTGAAGTCGCCGCACCTGCTCAACACCAAGGGTGCCACCTACGCGCAGTCGGCCGACTGGGGCGTGGAGGAGGCCGAAGGCTTCATCAAGCTGTTCGGGATGAGCTCCACTGTCTATGCGCAGGTCAATCGTGGTTGACCTGTGACGGGGTGCCGGCCGCTGGCCGGCGCCTCGCAACATCGATGGAGGGTAGTGCCGGCCGCTGGCCGGCTCGTGGCACGGCTGGATCATTGCGGAGCCGGCCAGCGGCCGGCACTACCGATTTCGAACCCTACGGATATTCAGACACATGCTTGAACAGACGCTCGATCACCTGCAGGCCCTGGTGTCTTTCGACACCCGCAACCCGCCGCGTGCGATCACCACCGGTGGCATCTTCGATTACCTGCGCGCGAACCTGCCCGGCTTCAACGTCGAGGTGATCGACCATGGCGCGGGCGCGGTCAGCCTGTACGCCGTGCGTGGTACGCCGAAGTACCTGTTCAACGTGCACCTGGATACGGTGCCGGACTCGCCGCACTGGAGTGCCGACCCGCATGTGATGCGGCGCCTGGACGACCGCGTGGTCGGCCTGGGCGTGTGTGACATCAAGGGCGCGGCCGCTGCACTGGTGGCTGCGGCCAATGCCAGCGATGGTGATGCCGCGTTCCTGTTCTCCAGCGATGAAGAAGCCAACGATCCGCGCTGCATCGCCGCGTTCCTGGCCCGCGGCATTCCGTACGACGCGGTGCTGGTGGCCGAGCCGACCATGAGCGAAGCGGTGCTGGCGCATCGCGGCATCAGCTCGGTGCTGATGCAGTTCGCCGGTCGTGCAGGGCACGCCTCGGGCAAGCAGGATGCGGCTGCCAGCGCGCTGCACCAGGCGATGCGCTGGGGCAACCGCGCGCTGGACCATGTGGAATCGCTGGCTTCGGCGCGCTTCGGTGGGCTGACGGGCCTGCGCTTCAACATCGGCCGCGTCGAAGGCGGGATCAAGGCCAACATGATCGCGCCCGCTGCTGAAGTGCGCTTCGGCTTCCGGCCGCTGCCGTCGATGAACATCGACGCGTTGCTGGCCACCTTCGCCGGTTTCGCCGAGCCGGAAGCGGCGGTATTCACCGAAACCTTCCGTGGCCCCAGCCTGCCGGCCGGCGACATCGCCGAAGCCGAGAACCGCCGCCTGCTGGCACGTGACGTGGCCGATGCGCTGGAACTGCCGATCGGCAACGCGGTGGACTTCTGGACCGAGGCCTCGCTGTTCTCGGCCGGTGGTTACACCACGCTGGTGTTCGGCCCGGGTGACATCGCCCAGGCCCACACCGCCGATGAGTTCGTGACGCTGGAGCAGTTGCAGCGCTACACCGACGCCGTGCACCGCATCATCGCCGCCGGCGCCTGATTCTTCCCTTTCCGACGAAACCGAAATGTCTCCTGCCCTCCAGCCCCATCGCCAGACCCGCCAGACCATCGTGCGCCTGCTTTCCAGCATGGCCAGCGCGAAGGAGATCAGCCAGTACCTCAAGCGCTTCTCGCAGCTGGATGCCAAGCGCTTCGCCGTGGTCAAGGTCGGCGGCGCGGTGCTGCGCGACGACCTCGACGCGCTGACCTCTTCGCTGTCGTTCCTGCAGGAAGTCGGGCTGACCCCGATCGTGCTGCACGGCGCCGGCCCGCAGCTGGATGCCGAACTGTCGGCCGCCGGCATCGAGAAGCAGACCGTGAACGGCCTGCGCGTGACCTCGCCGGAAGCGCTGGCGATCGTGCGCCGGGTGTTCCAGCAGTCCAACCTGCGGCTGGTCGAGGCGCTGCAGCAGAACGGCGCGCGCGCCACCTCGATCACCGGCGGCGTGTTCGAAGCCGAGTACCTGGATGTGGATACCTACGGCCTGGTCGGCGAAGTGAAGAAGGTCAACCTGGCACCGATCGAGGCCAGCCTGCGCGCCGGCTCGATCCCGGTCATCACCAGCCTGGGCGAGACCGCCGGCGGCCAGATCCTCAACGTCAACGCCGACTTCGCCGCCAACGAGCTGGTACAGGAACTGCAGCCGTACAAGATCATCTTCCTGACCGGCACGGGCGGCCTGCTGGACGAGGCGGGCAACGTGATCGATTCGATCAACCTGTCCACCGAGTACGACCACCTGATCGCGCAGCCGTGGATCCACGGCGGCATGAAGGTGAAGATCGAACAGATCAAGGATCTGCTCGACCGCCTGCCGCTCGAATCGTCGGTGTCGATCACGCGCCCGGCCGACCTGGCCAAGGAACTGTTCACCCACAAGGGTTCGGGCACGCTGGTGCGCAAGGGTGAAAAGGTGCTGCGCGCCACCGCCTGGAACGAACTGGACCTGCCGCGCCTGAAGGGCCTGATCGAATCCAGCTTCGGCCGCGCGCTGGTGCCGGACTATTTCGAGAAGACCAAGCTGTTGCGTGCCTACGTCAGCGAGAACTACCGCACCGCGGTCATCCTCACCGACGAGGCAGAGGGCGTGTACCTGGACAAGTTCGCCGTGCTCGACGACGCGCAGGGCGAGGGTCTGGGCCGTGCGGTCTGGAACGTGATGCTGGAGGAGACGCCGCAGCTGTTCTGGCGCTCGCGCCATGGCAACCCGATCAATCACTTCTACTACGCCGAATCCGACGGCTGCTACAAGCAGGACCACTGGAAGGTATTCTGGTTCGGTGCCGATGGCATCGACCGGATCAAGACCTATGTCGATCATTGCGCGCAGCGCACCCCGAGCCTGCAGGGCTGAGCAATGAGCAACCTCGATGCCTGGAACACGGTTCCCACCCTGCGCGGCCAGCACGTAACCCTGCAGCCGCTGCAGATGGAACACGTGCCCGGCCTGCGCGATGCGCTTGAAGGCAGCGGCCTGGACCAGCTCTGGTACACCCAGGTGCCGTCGCCGGAACAGGCCGAGACCTATGTGCGGGCCGCGCTGCAGGCGCAGAGCGAAGGCAAGGTGCTGCCGTTCGTGATCCGTGATGCGGCTGGCGGAATCGTTGGCAGTACCCGTTTCTATGACATGGATGCCGGTGTGCCGAAACTCAGCCTCGGCTACACCTGGTATGCGCCGCGCGTGCAGCGCACCGGTGCCAACACCGAAGCCAAGCTGTTGCTGCTGCAGCACGCCTTCGAAACGCTGGGCTGCATCAGCGTGGTGCTGGAAACCAGCTGGTTCAACGCCACCTCGCGCACTGCCATCGCCCGCCTCGGCGCCAAGCAGGATGGCGTGCTGCGCAACCACAAGCGGCATGCCGACGGCACGCCGCGCGACACCGTCATCTTCTCCATCATCGACGCGGAATGGCAGGGCGTGAAGCGCCACCTGCAGTACCGCCTGGACAGCCACGCATGAACGATTCGACCTTTACCCTTGGCATCGTCGGTGCCCGCGGCCATACCGGCGCCGAGCTGATCAAGCTGGTGGCCGCCCATCCGCGGCTGGAACTGGCTTTCGTCTCCTCGCGCGAGCGCGCCGGGCAGCGCCTGTCCGACCATCACCCGGAATTCCAGGGCGATCTGCAGTACGAGAACCTGGACGCCGACGCGGTGGCGGCCAAGGGTGTGGACGCAGTGATCCTGGCCCTGCCCAATGGCCTGGCCGCACCGTTCGTGGCTGCGCTGGAAGCGGCGAAGCCGGACACCGTCATCGTCGATCTCTCGGCCGACCATCGCTTCGACAACAGCTGGTACTACGGCCTGCCGGAGCTGACCCGCGGCCGCTACAACGGCCAGAAGCACATCAGCAACCCGGGCTGCTATGCCACGGCGATGCAGCTGGCGGTGCATCCGCTGCTGGACCTGCTGGCCGGTCCGCCGCAGTGCTTCGGTGTCTCCGGCTACTCCGGCGCCGGTACCACGCCGTCGGACAAGAACAACGTCGAACTGCTGGCCGACAACCTGATGCCCTACGCGCTGACCAACCACGTGCACGAGCGGGAGGTGTCGGTGCAGCTGGGCGTGGCTGTTGAATTCATGCCACATGTCGCGCCGCATTTCCGGGGCATCACGCTTACCGCCAACTTGTGGCTGAACCGCGTGCAGACCCGCGAACAGATCGTCGAGCGCTTCCAGCAGGCCTATGCCGGCGAACCCCTGATCGACGTGGTGGATGAAGCGCCGTGGGTCAGCCGCATCGCCGGCCGCCACGGTGCCCAGGTCGGTGGCTTCACCCTGGCCCCGGGCGGCAAGCGGGTCGTCGTGGTGGCGACCCTGGACAACCTGCTCAAGGGCGCGGCCACCCAGGCCATGCAGAACCTCAACCTCGCGCTGGGCATCGACGAACTGATGTCCATCCCGCACTGAACACGCCTTCCGGAGCCCCCATGGCAGACCTTCTTTGGCAGAAGCCCGGCGTCGCTGTCGACGCCCAGATCCAGACCTTCCTCGCCGGTGACGACGTGATCCTCGACCGCGAGTTCTTCCTGCATGACATCGCCGCCAGCGCCGCACATGCACAAGGCCTGCAGCACATCGGCATCCTCAGTGCCGACGAGCTGGACGGCCTGCTGCGCGAACTGGAGGTGCTGGCGCAGGACTTCCGCGAAGGCCGCTTCGTGCTCGATACCCAGTATGAGGATGGCCACTCGGCGATCGAAGCCCGCCTGACCGAACGCCTCGGCGATGCCGGCCGCAAGATCCACACCGGCCGCAGCCGCAACGACCAGATCCTGGTCGCCACCCGCCTGTGGCTGAAGGAGAAGCTGCAGCGCGTGGCACAGCTCAGCGCCGAAGTGGCCAAGGTCGCGCTGGACCGCGCACAGGCCGAGAAGGACCTGCCGATTCCCGGCTACACCCACATCCAGCGCGCCGTAGTGTCCTCGGCCGGCATGTGGTGGGCGGGCTGGGCCGAGGCCTTCATCGACAATGCCATCCGCGCGCGTGACACCCATGCGCTGGTCGATGCCAATCCACTGGGCACGGCTGCCGGCTACGGCGTGAACCTGCCGCTGGACCGCGAGCACACCACGGCTGCGCTCGGTTTTGCGCGCATGCAGATCTCGCCGATCTACGCACAGCTGTCGCGCGGCAAGTTCGAGCTGGCCGCGCTGGAAGCGCTCGGTGGTGCCACGCTGGACCTGCGCCGCATCGCCTGGGACCTGTCGCTGTTCACCAGCGCCGAGTTCGGCTTCGTCGCGCTGCCGGCGCAGTACACCACCGGCAGTTCGATCATGCCCAACAAGCGCAACCCGGACGTGATCGAGCTGATGCGTGCGACCCACGCCAGCGTCGCCGCCGCGCGCACCGAGATCGAGCAGCTGCTGTCGCTGCCGTCGGGCTACCACCGCGACCTGCAGTCGTCCAAGGGTGCCATCTTCCACGGCTTCGGCCGTGGCCTGGCCGCGCTGGAGCTGCTGCCGGCGCTGCTGGCCAACCTGGAATGGCGTGACGACAAGCTGCGTGCGGCCATCGATTCGGGCATGTATGCCACCGACGTGGCGGTGGAAGCGGCCGTGGCCGGCGTGCCGTTCCGTGAGGCCTACAAGGCCGCTGCGGCCGGTGCCGACAGTGCAGGGCAGGGGCGTACCCCGGAAGGCAGCCTCGCCGCGCGCGTGTCGCCGGGTTCGGCCGCCGACCTGCGCCTGGACGAACTGCGCGCGCGCTGGCAGGCGCTGTCCTGATGGCGGGCACTGTCTACCTGGTGATGGCGATGCGCCGGCCGGACTTCAACGATGCAGCGGTGCAGCTGCACCGCGATTTCCTCGATGCGTTGCAGGCGCAGGGCAAGCTGCAGCTGACTGGTGGTTTCGCCGACGGCAGTGGTGGCGCTTATGTGCTGTGCAACGTGGACAGCCTGGCGCAGGCGCAGGCCATCGTCGCCACCGATCCGCTGGTGACGATGCAGGCCTCCGAGCTGACCGTGCACGAATGGAACACCCGCTGAGACACTGACCGATGATCCCGCACGCTGCCAACGTCGCCTCGCCGTTCCCCGAACAAGCGCTGCCGCCATGGCGGCGTGCGGTGCTGAAGGTCGGCAGCAGCCTGCTGGCAGCCGATGGCGGCGGCCTGTCACCACGCCACGCGCTGGGCCTGGCGCAGTTCGTCTCGGCCAATGTCCTGGCCGGGCGCGAGGTGGTGATCGTGTCTTCCGGCGCGGTCGCTGCCGGGCGCGCGATCCTGCCGCGGGCCGATGAACCTGGCGCGGCGATGGCGGCGCGGCAGGCGCTGGCTGCGCTCGGCCAGGCCCAGCTGATCGGGCTCTGGCAGCGCTTCTTCGAGCGCCCGGTGGCGCAGGTGCTGCTGACCCATGACGACCTGCGCAACCGCCGCCGCTACCTCAACGCCCGCGCCACGCTCAACGAACTGCTGCGGCTGGGCGCGTTGCCGGTGGTCAACGAGAACGACACCGTGTCGGTGGACGAGCTCAAGCTTGGCGACAACGACAACCTGGCGGCGACGGTGGCGGCGCTGGTCGATGCCGATGCGCTGTTCATCGCCACCGATATCGATGGCCTGTACAGCGCCGACCCGCGCACCGTGGCCGACGCGCGGCCGCTGCACGACGTGCCGGAACTGAGTGACGAGGTGCTGGCGATGGCCGGCGGCGCCGGCTCGCGCGCCGGTACCGGCGGCATGCGGACCAAGCTGGAAGCGGCAGCGAAGGCGGGTCGTCTCGGCATCGAAACCTATCTGTTCAATGGCCGTAGCGGTGACGTGGTACGCGCGCTGGCCCAGGACCGCCTGTTCGGTACCCGTATCCACGCCGCGCGCAGCCGTGAGGCGGCCCGCAAGCACTGGCTGCGGCACGCGCCGCTGGTCGAGGGAGCGATCGTGATCGATGCCGGCGCGGCGCAGGCGATGCGCGAGAAGGGCGCCTCGCTGCTGCCCGGCGGCATCACCGGCGCGGAGGGCATGTTCCGCCGTGGCGACATGGTGCAGGTGTGCTGGAACGCGCCACAGGGCCGCGTCTGCGTGGCGCGCGGCGTCAGCCAGTACGCGGCCGATGATGTGCGCCGGATCGCCGGCCGCCATTCGCGCGACATCGAGGCCGTGCTGGGCTACAACTACGGTGGCAGTGTCGTCCATCGCGACGATCTGGTGCTGCCATGACCGGTTTGAAGGACTCCCCGATGAGCGAAATCGAAGCGCAGGCGCGTGCCTGCCGTGACGCGGCCCAGATCGTTGCCGGCCTCGACAGTGCGGCGCGCCGCACGCTGCTGCTGGCAATGGCCCAGGCACTGGAAGTGAATGCCGGGCTGATCCTGGCCGGTAATGCGCGCGACCTTGCCGCTGCGCGCGAGAAAGGCATTGGCAGTGCCATGCTCGACCGCCTGGCGCTGGACCCGGCACGCCTGTTCGCGATGGCCGAAGCCGTGCGTGAGGTCGCCGCGCTGCCCGATCCCGTCGGCCAGATCACCCGCGACGATGTGCGTCCAAACGGCATCCGCGTGCAGAAGGTGCGCGTGCCGCTGGGCGTGATCGCGATGATCTACGAGGCGCGCCCGAACGTGACCGCCGAAGCGGCTGCGCTGTGCCTGAAGGCCGGCAATGGCGTGATCCTGCGCGGTGGTTCCGAAGCGATCCACTCCAACACCGCCATCGCCCGGGCGCTGGCCGGCGCCCTGCAGGCCAATGGCGTACCGGCGGCGGCAGTGACCGTGCTGACCGACCTGCGCCGCGAAGCAATGCTGGAGCTGCTGCAGCTGCATGAACTGATCGATCTGGCGATTCCGCGCGGCGGCGAAGGCCTGATCCGCTTCGTTGCCGAGCATGCGCGGGTGCCGGTGATCAAGCACTACAAGGGTGTCTGCCACCTGTTCGTGGATGCCAGCGCCGACCTCGGCAAAGCCATCGACCTTCTGGTGGACGGCAAGTGCAGCCGTCCGTCGGCCTGCAACTCGCTGGAAACCCTGCTGGTGCATCGTGATGTGGCCGAAGCCTTCCTGCCGCGCGTGGCGCAGGCGCTAGGTGAGCGTGGCGTGGAGCTGCGCGCCGACACGAACGCGCAGCCGCTGCTGCCGGGCAGCACCGCCGCCAGCGAAGACGACTACGCTGCCGAGTTCCTCGACCTGGTGCTGGCCGTGCGCGTGGTTGATGACCTCGAGGCGGCCATCGCGCACATCCGTGCCTATACCTCCGACCATACCGAAGTGATCGCCACCGAAGACGCCGGCCATGCCGAGCGCTTCGTCAACGCACTGCGCTCGGCGGTGGTGATGGTCAATGCCTCGTCGCGCTTCTCCGACGGTGGACAGCTGGGCCTGGGCAGCGAGATCGGCATTTCCACCACGCGCCTGCATGCGTACGGCCCAATGGGCCTGGAAGCACTCACCGTCGAACGATTCGTCGTGCGCGGTGAAGGGCAGACGCGCAAGTAGATCCACGCGATGCGCGGATGCCCTTCGCGGTAGACCCCGGTGCCGACCAAGGTCGGCGCCCACCAGGCCCAAGCGCCGACCAGGGTCGGCAGCTACCCAAGCAAGCGCCGACCCGGGTCGGCGACTACCGGGGCGTCACACCACCTCGCGGCGGATACCGATCGGCCGCGCGTGATCGTCCATGTGCAGCGTGGCGGCCTTGCAGCCCAGCAGGCGCTCGGCAAGGCCGGTGCTGGCACCCAGATCGGCCGCGACTTCATTGAGGCTGGCCAGCGGTCGCGGCAGGCGTCGCTCGTGGCCACGGAAGCGCGCGCGGTTGTACTCGGCCCAGCCGATCAGCAGCACGCTGGCACACAGCAGCATCAGCGGCAGTGCCACCAGCACATAGGGGTCGAACTGGCTTTGCCGTTCGTACAGCTGCTGCCAGGCCAGCTGGCCGCCGATCAGCCACGAGAACAGGGTCACCAACGGTGCCCACAGGTAGAAGTAGAACCCCCAGAACGCGAGGGTGACGAAGCCCCAGGCGGTGCGCTGGAAGCGTGGTTGGCGATGCGGCTTGCGGATCATCCGCGAGTCGAAGCGGTTGGACGGGCGTTGTGCGTTCATCGGATCCCCCGATCGGGACTGGTCCAGGTGGCGCGCTTGCTGCGACGGCGCAGCAGGGTCTTCGGCAACGCCACCAGGGTGGTGGAAAGACTGATCAGCCAGTACGCCATCGGGTACCAGATGACCCAGAAGTAGTTGCGTCCAATCTGTGTTTCGTAACGACGGTCGATGATCAGGCTGCTGGCGAACTGCATCAGGCAGACCAGGGCCAGGATCACGCCATGCCATTGCGGCAGCAGGCTGGCGATGTACAGCTGCGGCGGCAGGTCGATGAGCTTGCCCAGCACCCACAGCACCACGATGAACAACATGGTGTAGGCCCAGATCACGCTCAGCACGTACTCCAGCAGTACGCCCCACATGCGCCGTTCCTTCCAGTGCAGCAGTGAACGCGCATGCCGCAGCATCACTTCCACGCCACCCTGCGCCCAGCGGAGCCGTTGCCGCCACAGGCCCTTCAGCGTTTCCGGCATCAGGATGAAGCACAGCGCGTTGGGTTCGTAGCGGATGTCCCAATGCGCACGCTGCAGGCGCCAGCTGATGTCGATGTCCTCGGTCACCATGTCGTCCGACCACCAGCCGACCTGGTGCAGGGCGGTGCGGCGAAAGCCGGCGATCACTCCGGAGATGGTGAAGATGCGCCCGTACACGCGCTGCGCGCGCTTGATCATGCCGATGATCGAGGAGAATTCGGCCACCTGCAGGCGTCCAAGCAGGGTGGAACGGTTGCGGATGCGCGGGTTGCCGGTGACCGCACCGACGCGGTTGCCGCTGACCAGGTGCCAGACCATCCAGTGCAGGGCGTGTTCCTCCAGCATGGCATCGCCATCGATGCACACCAGGTACTCCGAGCGGGCCGCCAGCGCACCCATGCGCAGCGCGTTGGCCTTGCCGAGGTTGCGGTCCAGGTGCAGCACGCGCAGCCGCGGATGCTTCGCCGCCAGCACGTCGAGCCGGGCGCCGGTGTCATCACTGCTGCCATCGTCGATGGCGATCACCTCGTAGTCGGCCGGATAGCGCTGTGCCAGCGCCGCGCCGAGTGTGTCGTCGAGGTTCGCGGACTCGTTGTGGCAGGGAATCAACAGGCTCGCGAACGGTGGATCGACCATCAGCGGCGGGTCGTTGCGTGGGCGCGAATGGCGTTCGCGCCGGAAGTAGTAATACAGGCCGCCCGACATCCAGAAGAACGCCATCACCATCGGGTAGTAGAAGGCGAACTGGAACAGGACCTGCAGCAGCGGGTGCATGTCCATGTCACTTCTCCGGGTACGGGAAGTTGCCGGCGGACATCGCCGCGCGGGCATCATGGGTGGAAGGCTGGCCGGCGATGAAGTCGTCCGGGTACCAGGCGAAGTGGTGCACGCCCTGCGCCTGCAGCTGGCGGATCTGCGAGCGCAGGCGCTCGGCGGGAATCGGTTGCCCGCTGCGCCAATCGACGGTCTGCAGTTCGAACAGGGTGTGCTGCAACTGGGGATCGTGCGCACGCACCGCGGCCAGCAGCTGGTCAAGCCAGCGTTCCGGATGCCTGCTGCCTTCCATCCACGGCATCGCCATCAGTGCGGTCTGGTCGTAGGCCTTGTTGAACAGGTCCAGGCGCTGCGCGAACCAGGCTTCGCTCTGCGGACGCAGCACCGGCTCCGCGTACAGGTTGCGCACCGTGGCCAGCTTCGGCCGCCAACGCTGCGCACTGTCGCGCAGGGCCAGGGTGAAGTCGATCAGCGCCCGGGTGCGAGCGCTGCCATCGTCGCCGGCCGCCAGCGTCGGCAGTTCTGTGTCGCGCAGGTAGCCATCATCATGGAAGAGCAGGCCTTCGAAGTACGAGTTGACGGCCAGATCCTCGTAGATGTCGAGCATGATCTGGCGTGCCTTCGGATTGGTGAAGTCCAGCCGGTACATGCCGTCGGCATCGCCGTTGTGGATCGCCAGTGCCTTGCGCTGCACGGGGTCGGGCAGCTCGAAGCCGAGCACCGGCAGCCATGCGTAGACCTTCACCCCCGCGCGCGACTTCAGCTGCCAGGCGACCCGGCTGAACAGGTCCGCGCGCATCGGCATGTGCCGGTTGGGGAAGTACAGTGCTTCGGCGGTGTTGTTGCCGTCCGGATCGGCGAACGCCTGCAGGTAGACGTGGGTGGGCGAGATGCGTTTGACCCGCTCGATCAGCGCATCGAGGTTGCGCCCCTGCTGCGCCGGGTCCGGGTCGTACACATCATCCAGGTCGACCTGCAACGCGCGGATGCCGTCGAGCGCAACGTCGCGCCGCAGCTCGTAGGCCAGGCCCTCCACGGTCGGGTTGTCGCTGACCAGGAAGCGCGCCAGCCCATGCAGGTCGCTGGCCACTGGTGTGCTGCGGCCTTCCAGATCGAAGGACACCGGCATGCCCAGCTGTTCGGCGATGTCGTTGCTCAACTGGTTGTAGGCCGCGTACGGCCAGACGATGGCGCGCGGGCGCACGCCCAGATGCTGCTGGATGCGCTGCACGCTGCGGCCGAGATCGGCGCGCAGGCGCTGCTCGTACTGCGCCTCGCTCTCGTAGCTGCGCGTGGCCGGCCGGTAGATGCGGGTGACCACCGCTGGCGTCGAATTGCCCTGCGGATTGGCAAGCACTCCGTGGTGCAGGTCGTCTGTATGGCTGGCCACTTCGATCAGGCCGCTGTCGTGCATCTGCTTCAGCTGCGCCCAGGTAACGAAGTCATCGTGGCCGAACGGCCGGTAGCCATAGTCGATCGTGCGCCCGGGCGCCATGTCCACGTAATCGGTGATCACTGCCACCAGCGCCGGGTAGCGGTACGCCTGCAGCAGCGGGAACGCCTTGTCGTAGACGCTGCGCAGGCCATCATCGAAGGTCAGCAGTACCGGTTTCGGTGGCAGCGTGGCGCGTCCCTGGGAGGCGTCGATCACCTGCGACAGCGACACCGGGTGGTAGCCGTGTGCCCCCAGCCAATCCAGGTGCGCGGCGAAGTTCTGCGTGCTCACCGCGTAGGTATCGGCGTCGCCCTTGGCCGCGACCCGGTCGCGGATGTCGTGGTAGCTGAGGATCAGCAGGCCGTTGTCAGTGGCATCGAGATGCAGGGCCTGCTGCGCGAACGCCGGCGGCGTGGCGGCCAGCAGCAGGAGCACGATCAGTCGCAGGATGCGGGCCATGTCACTCTCCCCAGCGCAGTGCGGCTTCGAAGCCGATATGACGCTCGCGGTGGCCGTCGTAGACCGGCCGCGACCAGCGCACGCCGTACTCGAACACGCGGCCCTGGCCCAGCTGCCATTCGTGCATGTAGGACACCGAAGGGACCAGAGCGCTGCCGAAGCCGTCCTGCCAGTAGTCACCGAGCGAGACCGTCAGGCGGTGCCGGAAGTGGCGCTCGTAGTGCCGCCACAGCTGCTGGTCGATGCGCAGCCCGATCTCGACCATGCGGTCGCGCTTCGGGCTGAAGTAGGGCGCGTCGTCGCGGCTGCCCCGGCTGGTGTAGGCACTGGCCAGGCCGTCGATCAACCAGCGCGGGCGGGTCAGCAGGCGCTGTTCGAGGCTGGTGCTGAACAGCTCGCGGTGGTTGCCGTCGTCGTAGCGGAAGCGGCTGGCGCCGAACATCCAGTGGGTCAGCTCGCTGCGCCGGTAGTCGACCTGCGCGCTCACGCTGTCAGCGCTGATGCCCGCCACGCGCGCCTGCATCGAGGCTTCCGGGTCATTGCGTGCGGCCACCAGCCCGGCATGCCAGTAATCGTTGAACTGCCAACCCACGCCGATGCGCAGGCCGGTATCGCCAATGTGGTCGTTGGCGCGCAGTACCGCCGCTTCCGCATCCAGCTGGCCAAAGCGGTAGCGTACGCCCGCGCCCAGCCACAGCGGGTCGATGCGCTGGTCCTGGAAGTCGACCGAGCGCCTGTCGGCGAAGGCGAACAACCGCCAGCGGTCGTCGAGCACCGGTGTCTGCACTTCCATGCCGTAGTGACGGTCGTTGTTGCCCAGCGGCGAGGTGCCGCCACCGCCGGAGCTGCGACCAATGTCGGTCCATGCCTTCAGCTGCCAACCGCGATGCGCGCGCCAGGCCTGGTCCATGCGTTCGACGGCGGGTTGGGTCGGGTAGCGTGCGACAAGATCGTCGTGCAGTGGCCTTGCCAGGTCATCGCGCTGCAGGGCGACGTAGGCCTCCTCCATGCCCAGCCGCGGCTCGATGTCGCGAGGGTCCAGCGCATGTGCCATCTGCTGGCGCTGCAGTGCCATGCGTGGCCATCCGCGCATCATGTACACGCTGCCCAGCGCGCTCTGCAGGCCGCCGTTGCCCGGTGCGATGTCGACCATCGATTCCAGGTCGTGCTGTGCGGTGCGCAGGTCGCCGCTATAGGCGCGTACCATCGCCAGATTCAGGTCGGCCTCGTAACGTGACCAGTTCGCGTACGGTGACTTGCCGTTGCTCCAGCGCCACGCCGGCTCCTTGTCACGCCAGGCCTGCAGCAGGTCGATCGCCTTTTCCTGCTGCTCGCTCTCCAGGTAGGCATAGGCCAGTTCCGAATGCGAGGCATCGCGTGTCGGGTCGCCGGCCACTGCCGCCTGCAGCACCGGTATGGCTTCTTCCGGATGCAGGGTGCCCATCAGCGAATCGCCGACCGCAGGCAGCACATAGTCGGGCAGGGCATGGCCTTCGGCCTGCAGTGCGCGGGCTTCCTCGCGCACCTGCGCATGGCGGCCCAGCCGGTTGAGCAGGATCAGCCGGTCCATGCGGACGCGAAGCGGCGCCTGCGCGGGCGGGGTGCCTTCGCTGCCCAGGTAGCGCTGCATGCGCGCCAGGGTCGATTCGGCTTCTTCCAGGCGGCTGTCTTCGCTGCTGCTGTAGGCCAGGCTCCAGACCACCAGCTTGGCCAGGTAGTCGCCTTCGATGCGTTGCTTCTGTGCAGCGTCGAACAGCTGCGGGCGCTGCTGGTACAGCTCCCAGGCGCGCCAGGCGTTGCCGATGTCGCCCAGGGTCAGTACGCGCAGCTTGAACAGCAGGTCGTCGTTGGGTTGCTCTTGGCTGGCGCGCTCGATCGCGCCGAGGGCATCCAGCCAGCGGGCCTGGTCGCGGTAGCGGCCGATCTCGGCCAGGGCCGCCTCGCGGTCAGGCGAGGCAGCGCTGCTGGCCCAGGCCAGGGCGGTACAGGCAAGGCCGACGCAGAGCGCCAGCCGGCGGTGGACAACCATTGGGGACCCCCTTGGCTTCCGAACCAGACAACCTGAGAAATGTGACGCACATCACATGCCAGCTTTTGGCGTGGCCGTGGCCCGCGTCACTCCCTTCGTGCATTCCCGTCCAGCAAGGACGGATACAAACCCGGACAGCGACCTGCAATGTCTTGTCTGAAACGAGAGTCCCCCGCACACCGAATGGCGGCCTGGGCGGCGCTGCCGCCCCCATGCCCGATGCCGGCACGCGGCAAGGATGGGCATTCGTGGGCACTATCCGCCCGGAATTGTCAGCCCGGTGTCAAAATGCGCAGACGGGCTGACGAGCGGTAGGTAGGGCCGGTTGCGAGGCCCTGCGCGGCTTACCAGAGGTCTTCCAGCTTGCGCGGCTTGCAGGCCACCCAGGAGGCGCACAGCATCAGGGTGGCGCAGCCGAACAGGAAGCTGAACGGGAGCGTCCAGCCGTTGCTGACCGTATGCAGCCAGCCGACCAGGAACGGCCCCAGACAGCTGAAGCTGTAACCCACGCCCTGCATGAAGCCGGACAGTGCCGCCGAGCCGGTGGGGGTGCGCGTGCGCAGGTTGATCAGGGTCAGCGCCAGCGGGAAGGTGGATGGACCGACGCCGAGCAGGCACGCCCATAGCAGGGGGGCCGTCATCGGTGCCAGCAGCAGGCCGGTGAAGGCGATCACGAACGAGAAGAAGCCGATCAGCACCAGCGGGAACGGGTTCTGCATGCGAACTGCCATGGATGGAATGACCAGCGACGGCAGCAGCCCCAGCGCCGAGAACACCGCCACCATCACGCCACCGAAGGCCGGTGTGCCGCCGGCCTCGACCACGATGCGTGGCAGCCAGGTGAACATCGAATAGGTCATCAGCGAAGTCATGCCGAACATCAGCGTCATGCTCCAGCCCAGTGAGGTGCGCCAGACTTTCCCATGCGGCTGTGCGGCCGGGTCGGTGGCATCTGCCTGCGGCTTCGGTGCGCGCCTGGCCAGAACCAGCCACGGCAATGCTGCGGCCAGTGCCAGCAGTGCCCACATGCCCAGCGACACGCGCCAGCCAGCGGCGTTGGCCATCGGCACCGCGAACAATGCGGGCAGCATGGTGCCCAGCTGCAGCACGCTGATGTAGAGCGTGCTCATGGTGCCGACCTTGTTGGCGAAGTAGCGCTTCACCAGCGGCGGCACCACCACGTTGCCGATGCCCATGCCGGCCAGTGCCAGCACCGAACCGAGCAGCAGCGTGCCGACGTTGCCGGCACTGGAGCGCAGCAGCAGGCCGGCCATCGCCATCACCATCGCCAGCAGCGTGGTGCGCTCCAGCCCGAGGCGCCGCGCCAGCGCCGGCGTGGCCACGCCGAACAGCGCGAACGAGGCGGTCGGCAGCATGCCCAGCACGCCGGTCATGGTGGTACCGAAACCGAACTGCTGGCCGAGCACGTCCAGCAGCGGGGTGATCGAGGTGACCGCGGTGCGCAGGTTGACCGCTGCCAGCAGGATCGCGGCGAATGCGAGGACGCGACCGTGCAGCAGCGACGGCGAATCGGAAGTGGAGGAACTCATCGGTGGTCCTTGCAGGTGTCGCACGTCGGGGCAATGGCATGCAGCGCCGGCATCGGTCTACGCCGAAGCGGCAGGTGGGGGAGGGGCTGCTGGCGGGCCGGCAGCGCGGCCATTGTACGTGCGGGCTCCGGCAAGGTCCCGTCATGCGGGAGGCCAGGTGCCTGATACAAAAAAAACCCGGAGGACAGTGATGTCTTCCAGGCTTCTTGGTGACCACCGAAGTGGTCGGGGAGACAGGATTCGAACCTGCGACCTCTACGTCCCGAACGTAGCGCTCTACCAGACTGAGCTACACCCCGAAGGGAGCCGCCTATTCTAGCGATTCACCCCGATGGCGGCAAGGGGTGAATGCTGTTTTCTTCACACTGCCGAAGCAGTGCCACTTCAGGGAACAAAAAAGCCTGGACGACTTCACCAGGCTTCAATGCGACCACCGAAGTGGTCGGGGAGACAGGATTCGAACCTGCGACCTCTACGTCCCGAACGTAGCGCTCTACCAGACTGAGCTACACCCCGAAGGAGCCGCCTAAGATACCGTGTGAAGGCCAAGGCGGCAAGGCTTTTTTACAGCTCAGCGACGATTTTCCTTCTCGATGCGGTTCTGCTCGCGGGCTTCGAACCACATGCCGTTGAGGATGGCCACCGTCGAGGCGAGGCCGGCACCGAGAATCCAGGCGAAATACCACATGATCAGTCTCCTTCATTCCGGGTAGGTGCCGACCGTTGGTCGGCACACGTGCAAGCAATCAATACGCGTTCGGGTTGTTGCCCATCTCTTCGGTGGTGGTCTTGCCCTTCAGCACGCGGTACACCCAGGTGGTGTAGGCGAGGATGATCGGCAGGAACACCGCCGTGGCCAGCAGCATGATCCACAGGGTCAGGTGGCTGGACGAGGCGTCCCACACGGTCAGGCTGGAGGTGGGCTGGCTCGAGGACGGCAGCAGGAACGGGAAGATCGCAAAGCCGACGGTCAGGATGATGCCGGCGATGGCGGCCCCCGAGGCGATGAAGGCCAGGCCGCCGCGACGGGCCCGCAGCAGTACCGCACTGGCCAGCAGTCCGGCCAGGCCCAGCAGCGGCGCCAGGATCGTGGCCGGCATGGCGCTGTAGTTGCGCATCCAGCCACCGGCGGCGCCGAGTTCGGCGGTCTTCAGCAGCGGATTGGTGGCGCCGTCGGTGACCACCTGCGAGGTGATCTGGTAACCCGGCAGGCCGAAGGCCACCCAGGCACCGCCCACCGCGAACAGCACGAAGGCGATGATCGCGGCGATGCTGCCGAAACGGGCCGCACGTTCGGCCACCGGGCCGTCGGTCTTCAGCACCAGCATGGCGGCACCGTGGGCGACCAGCATCGACACGCTGAGCAGGCCGGCCAGCAGCGCGAAGGGCATCAGCAGGCCGAAGAACGAGCCGGTGTAGAAGATGCGCATGCTGTCATCGAAGTGGAACGGCACGCCCAGCACCACGTTGCCCACCGCCACGCCCATGATCAGCGCCGGGATGAAGCCACCGATGAACAGCGCCCAGTCCCAGGTGTTGCGCCAGCGCTCGCTGGGCATCTTGCTGCGGAACTTGAAGCCGACCGGTCGCAGGATCAGCGCGAACAGGATCACGAACATCGCCAGGTAGAACCCGGAGAAGCTGACCGCGTAGAGCGGCGGCCATGCGGCGAAGATCGCGCCGCCGCCCAGGATCAGCCACACCTGGTTGCCTTCCCATACCGGACCGATGGTATTGATCACCAGCCGGCGCTCAGCGTCGTTGCGGGCGACGAAGGGCAGCAGGGTGCCCACGCCCAGGTCGAAACCATCCATCACGGCGAAACCGATCAGCAGGATGCCGAGTAGCAGCCACCAGATCACGCGCAGCGTGGTGTAGTCCAGAAGAATGAAATCCATCTTGGTTCTCCTGCCTCAGGCCTGGCCGGCGGCCGGCGCCGAGGCATTGTGGGAAGCATGCGGCTGGGGCGACTGCAGTGACGGCAGCACCTCGTCCGGACCCTTGCGGATCGCCTTGAGCATCAGCTTGATCTCGACCACGATCAGCGCGGTGTAGATGGCAGTGAAGCCGGCCAGGGTCAGCACGATTTCATGCAGGGCCAGCCCCGATGCTGCATAGAAGGTCGGCAGCACGCCATCGACCGCCCACGGCTGGCGACCATACTCGGCCACGAACCAGCCGCACTCGATCGCGATCCACGGTGCCGGCAGCGTCCACAGGGCCAGCTTGAGGAACCAGCGCTTGTCCTGGAAATTGTTGCGGCAGGAGTAGTAGAAGGCCAGGGCGAAGAAAGCGATGAGGTAGAAGCCGAGGCCGGCCATCACGCGGAAGGTCCAGAACAACGGCATCACGCGCGGCACCGTGTCCATCGCCGCCTGCGAGATTTCCTGCGGGGTGGCGTTGAGGATGTCATCACGATAGCGCTTGAGCAGCAGGCCGTGGCCCAGGTCCTGCCAGTGACGGTCGAACATCTCGCGCGCTTCAACGTCGTTCTTGTTGGCGCGCAGGCGTTCCAATGCACCGTAGGCCAGCTGGCCGCCACGCACGCGGTGTTCGGCGCGCTCGACCAGTTCCAGGATGCCGGGAATCGGCTGGTTCAACGAGCGGGTGGCGATCAGGCCCATCAGGTAGGGGATCTTCACCGCGTAGTCGTTCTGGTGGGTCGCCTGGTTGGGGATGCCGAAGGCGGTGAAGTCGGCCGGCGCACGCTCGGTCTCCCACATCGCTTCGATCGCGGCCAGCTTCATCTTCTGGTGTTCGCTGGCGGCGTAACCGCTCTCGTCACCCAGCACGACCACCGACAGCGATGACAGCAGGCCGAACGCCGCGGCCACCGCAAACGAACGACGGGCCAGGTCCTTGTGCTTGTTGCGCAGCAGGAACAGCGCGCTGATCGCCATCACGAACACCGCACCGGTCACGTAGCCAGCGCTGACGGTGTGCACGAACTTGGCCTGCGCCACCGGGTTGAACACCACCGCCATGAAGTCGACCACTTCCATGCGCATGGTTTCCGGGTTGAACACCGCACCGGTCGGGTTCTGCATCCAGCCATTGGCCACCAGGATCCAGATCGCCGACAGGTTGGTCCCCAGCGCCATCAGCCAGGTCACCATCAGGTGCTTGACCTTGCTCAGGCGGTTCCAGCCGAAGAAGAACAGGCCGACGAAGGTCGCTTCCAGGAAGAACGCCATCAGGCCTTCGATGGCCAGTGGCGCACCGAAGATGTCACCCACGTAGTGGCTGTAGTAGGACCAGTTCATGCCGAACTGGAATTCCATGACGATGCCGGTGGCAACGCCCATGGCGAAGTTGATGCCGAACAGGACGCCCCAGAACAGGGTCATCCTGCGCCAGATCTCCTTGCCGGTCATCACATACACGCTCTCCATGATGGCCACCATGAAGGACAGGCCGAGGGTGAGCGGTACGAATAGGAAGTGGTACATCGCGGTCAGCGCGAATTGCAGCCGCGACAGTTCTACGACTGTCTGATCAATCATGGCCTGGCTACCTCGTTGGATAGTGCCGTTGCAGGTGGCGGGAAGGGTGGTCTACGACGTGAATGATGTGACCGACTACTTCAAACAGCCTTGATCCAGATCAATGTATGAACAGGTGCCCCGGTTGATCGTATGCCAACCTGATGAAGACTGCGACCGCCGGCCGCAGGGGCGGGCTATTGCCTGCGCCTACAATGCCGTGTCTCCCCCGTTGCCCGTGAAGACCTCTTGAGCGCTGCCGAAACGACCCCTGACGGCCTGTCCCCGGAAGCTGAAACCGCCCGCCAGCGGCGTGTGCGCACGGCCTGGCTGGCCGACCTGGCACGCTCCGCCCGGGGCCGCCAGCGCCTGGCCGCGCTTTGCATCAGCCTGTCCGGCGCACTGTTGATCGGCCAGGCTGCCGCCATCGCCTGGCTGGTGCAGCAGGTGCTGGTGGAGCGCGTGCCGCTGGCCTCTGGCCTGCCGGTGCTGGCGGGATTGGCGGTGATCCTGGTGCTGCGCACCCTGCTGGGCAGCGCCACCCAGGCCGCCGCCGGTGACGTGGCCGACGCCGCACGCCTGGCATTGCGCGAACGCGTGTTCGCACGCCTGCTGGGCCACGGCCCACTGTGGCTGCGGCAGCGCCGCACCGGCGAACTGGGCGAACTGATGCTGCATCACGGTGATGCGATCGAGAGCTATTACAGCGGCTTCCTGCCGGTGCGCACTGAAGTGGTGGTGGTGCCGCTGCTGATCCTGGCCGCTGTCGCCTGGGTCGACTGGGTGGTGGCGCTGATCCTGCTGTTCACTGCGCCGCTGGTGCCATTTTTCATGATGCTGGTGGGCTGGGGCGCCGAAGCGGCCGGCCGTGCGCAGCTGGGTGAGCTGGCACGCATGAGCGGCCATTTCGCCGACCGGATCAAGGGCCTGGGCCTGCTACGCCTGTATGGCCGCAGTGACGCCGAGCTGGAGGGTATCGAGGCCGCCGCGGAAGGCGTGCGCGTGCGCACGCTGAAGGTGCTGCGGATTGCCTTCCTGTCGTCCACGGTGCTGGAATTCTTCGCCTCGGTGAGCGTGGCGATGGTGGCGCTGTACCTGGGCCTGAGCTATCTGGGCATGATGTCGCTGCATGCAGCGGTGCCGACGCTGGGTGCGGGGCTGTTCTGCCTGCTGCTGGCACCGGAATTCTATGCGCCGCTGCGACGGCTGGCCGCGCACTACCATGATCGCGCCAATGCACTGGCCGCCGCCGCCGAAGTGGAGCGCCTGCTGCAGTCGCTGCCCGATGAGCAGGGCCTGATCGAGAACGAGGTTGCACCGCTGGCGGTGGAGCCGGCCGAGGCCGCGTTGCCGCCGCTGCAGGCACAAGGGCTGGTGCTGCGTCCGCTGGGCGCGCCGCAGGATGTGCTGCAGGATCTGGACCTGCGGCTGGAGCCGGGCCAGCGCCTGGCCCTGGTTGGTCCCAGCGGCTCCGGTAAAAGCACCCTGCTGGAAGCGCTGGCCGGCTGGCTGCCGCCGCGCGCCGGCAAGCTGCAGCTGCGGCCTGGCGTGCAGGTGGCTTATGCCAGCCAGCGTCCGTACCTGTTCCACGGCAGCATCGCCGACAACCTGCGCCTGGCTGATCCCGGTGCCAGCGATGCGCGGCTACGCGCGGTGGCCGAGGCCGCGCAGGTGCTGCAGTTCGCACAGCGCCTGCCACTGGGCCTGGACACGGTGATCGGCGAACGTGGCTTCGGCCTCTCCGGCGGCGAAGCCCGTCGTATCGGCCTTGCCCGGTTGTTGCTGCGCGACCCGCAGGTCCTGTTGCTGGACGAACCCACTGCGTTTCTCGACGCCGATACCGAGGCCGCACTGCTGCGCAGCCTGGCTGCCTATGCGCGGGGTCGCAGTGTGGTGGTCGCCACCCACAGCCCGGCGGTGATCGCCTGGGCCGACCGCTGCCTGCTGCTGCCGGAAGGGCGCCTGGTCGAACCGGCACAGGCGGTGCGCGCATGAGCCGTTCGCCTGATTCGCTGCGCGCGGTGTTCCTGCGCCATCGGCCGCGCCTGCTGCTGACCGTGCTGCTGCTGTGGACCACCATGCTGGCCGGCACCGCATTGCTCGGCCTGTCCGGTGGCTTCCTCACCGCCGCCGCGTTGGCTGGTGCGGCCGGCCTCGGCCAAGGCTTCAACTTCTTCTCACCGTCCGCGGGCATACGCGGGCTGACGATGGCGCGCATCGTGTCGCGCTATTTCGAGAAGCTGGTCGGCCACGACGCCACGCTGCGCATCGCCCGCGACCTGCGCGTGTGGTTCTTCCGCCGCGCGTTGCCGCTGGCACCCGCACGGTTGGGGGCTACGCGCACCGGCGACCTTCTGGCGCGCCTGCTCGGCGACATCGGTGAAGTGGACGGCCTGCTGGTGCGTGCGATCGGGCCGCTGGTGGCGTTGGGCGGATTGTCGCTGGTCGCGATCGTTTCGGCGGCACTGATCCTGCCGTCGGCTGCGGTGCTGCTGGCGGTGCTGGCGCTGCTGATCGCCTTCGGCGTGCCGTGGCTGGGCGTGCGTGGCCACGATGATGAAGAGGCCGACCGCGCGGCGCATCGCGCCGCATTGCGCACCGCGGCCTTTGAAGGGTTGGAAGGTGCGGGTGACCTGGCCGCGCTGCATGCCGATGCAGCGTGGCAGCTGAAGGTACGCGTAGCTGCCAAGCAGCTGGCCTCGCGGGATCGTCGTCGGCGCTGGCGCCTGATCGCGGCCTCGACCCTGCATGGCCTGGTGGCCGGGCTGGGCCTGGTGGCGATGCTGGCGTTGGCCCTGCACGCGGCCGAGCAGCGGCGCATCGCACCGGAAATGGCCGCAGGTTTGGTGTTCCTCACCGTGGCGTTGATCGAGCTGTGGGCCGGCATGGGCCTGGCCTGGCAGTCGCTGCAGTCCGGGCGCATTGCCGCCGATCGCCTGCAGGCGATCGTCGAGCAACCGCCGACAGTGGACGATCCGCAGGCGCCACAGGTGGTGCCGCCGGCTGCGCGCGTGCATTGGGATGACGTGCATTTCCAGTGGCCAAGCGGCGCGCGGCCGGTGTTGTCCGGCCTGCAGCTGACCCTGGCGCCAGGCGAACGCATCGCCATCCGTGGAGACAGCGGCAGCGGCAAGACCACGCTGTCGAGCCTGCTGCTGCGGTTGTGGGATCCGCAGCAGGGACGGCTGACCTACGGTGGCCGCGACCTGCGTGATTTCGCCCAGACCGACTGGCACCGGCAACTGGCGTGGCTGCCGCAGAACGCGCCGGTGTTTGCCGGCAGCGTGGCCGAGAACCTGCGGTTGGGTGATCCCGATGCCAGCGACGCCGCCTTGTGGGCGGTGCTGCGCCGCGTGCGCCTGGGCGAATGGGCCGAGCGCAACGGCGGCCTGCAGGCCTGGGTGGGCGAGAACGGCGCGACGATGTCGGCCGGCCAGGCGCGGCGGTTGGCACTGGCGCGTGCGCTGCTGCGCAATGCGCCGATCCTGCTGCTGGACGAACCGACCGAAGGCCTGGACGTGGATACCGCACGTGCGCTGTTGCAGGACCTTTCCGGATTGCTGGACGGGCGCAGCCTGCTGATGATCACCCACGACGACCTGCCCGAAGGCGTGGTCGATGCGCAGTACCGGTTGCGCGACGGGACTCTGGTCCGCGAAGCGTAAACCGGTAGTGCCGGCCGCTGGCCGGCAACCTCATGGCGCCTGATACGGACACGGAATTGCCGGCCAGCGGCCGGCACCACCGATTGCGAGGGTTACCGCGAGAACTCGCGCAGCATCACCGCGATCGAGGCCACGTTGGCCAGCACGCACAGCCAGAACACCCACTGGAATGCGGCCTTGCGGTGCTTGTGGCGGAACAGCGCCTGGCCCAGCAGCGCGCCGGGCCAGCCTCCGGCGAAGGCCAGCAGCTGCAGGGTGCGCTCGGGAATGCGCCATCGCTTTCGCTGCGCCGCGCGCTTGTCATGGCCATAGAGGCCGAACGACACCGCACTGGCCAGCAGGCACCAGCCACCCAGCCACAGCGGCAGCACACCGCTGATCATCAAGGCGGTCAGCGCGCCGAAGGCGGCCAGCGCGAGGTTACGCCGCCACGCCACTTACAGCGCGTCGAGGAAGCCGCGCACGGCCGGGCCGAAACGCTCGAAATCGACGAGGAAGGCATCATGGCCCTGTGGCGATTCCAGGCCGATGAAGCGCGCATCGGCACCGCCGGCACGCAGGCCATCGGCGACCTGTTGCTGCTGCTGCACCGGGAACAGGATGTCGGTGTTGGCGCCGATGGCCAGCGCCTTCTCCACCCGGATCTTCGCCAGCCCGGCCAGCACATCGCCATCGGCATACTCGGCCAGGTCGAACCAGTCCATCGAGCGGCTCAGGTACAGATAGCAGTTGGGGTCGAAGAAACGCACGAAGCGCCGTGCGTGGCCTTCCAGGTAACTTTCCACCTGGAATTCGAGGCCGAACGGATCGTCGTCGGTCTGGTCCGAATCCAGCCGCACGCGGCCGAAGCGGCCATCCCATTCCAGTGCCGAGCGGTAGGTGATCACGCCCAGCTTGCGCGCCATGCGCATGCCGGACTCGGGATACGCGTCGTCGTCGTAGTGGCCACCATTCCAGCGTGGATCAAGGCGGATCGATTCGCGCTGCAGCGAGCGGATCGCGATGGAGAACGGCAGTGCCTGCGCGCTGCCGGAAATGTTGACGTGGCTGCGCGCAATGCCCGGGTGCAGCATCAGCACGGCCAGCGCGGTCATGCCGCCCATCGAATTGCCGACCACGCAGGCCAGCTGTTCGATGCCCAGCGCGCGCACGACTTCGATCGCGGCGCGCGCGCCGTCTTCGATCGACAGCTCGGGGAAGTCGAGACGATACGGTTGGCCGGTGGCCGGGTTGAGCGAGGCCGGACCGGTTGAGCCCTTGCAGCTGCCCAGCGAGTTCACGCAGACCACGAACCAGCGGTCGGTATCGATCGCCTTGCCGGGTCCGACCATGCCTTCCCACCAGCCCGCTGCCGGGTTGGCGTCGTTGGCTGCCGCGTGTGCATCCGGCGAGAGGCCGGTCACGATCAGGATCGCGTTGCTGGCGTCGGCCGCCAGTGTTCCCCAGGTCTCATAGGCCACGCGCGCGCCGTGCAGGGCGCCGCCGCGCTTGAACGGGAAGGGCGAGGGCAGGGCGTGGAAGCGGGTGCCGGGCGGGATGAATTCGGTCATGCAGGCATTCTAGCGGGGCCGCATGTGGAGCTGGCGACACGCTGGTTTCCATCGGCGATGCAGGTAGTGCCGGCCGCTGGCCGGCAACCTCATGAATCGTGATGCGGCTGTGGGGTTGCCGGCCAGCGGCCGGCACTACCGCGGCGCGTTACGGGAAGCGCAGCTCCAGAACACCGTCGTGGGGCAGGCTCACCTTCACCGGCACGCTCTGCAGGTCATCCTCGCTGCGGTTGGCGCTGCCGGTGCGCGAGATGCGTGCCAGCACTTCCACTTCGCGATGGGCCGACAGCGGTGCGGTTGGCATCGGGCTGTCAGCGTCACCCAGCCCGACCGTGGCCGGGAATCCGGCCAAGGGCAGCTTGCGTGCGGCCACCGGCATCGGCGGTCCACCCACGGCGCGGGCCAGCACGAATACCTGGGTGCTGGCCGGCCACTCGGTGCCCTTCAACGCGGGCAACTGCACGCGCACCTGCAACAGCGCCGGTGGCGCCGCAACGGCTGCATCGGACGGCTGACCGGCGGCTTCACGGGCGATGGCGATCTGCGCCTGCAGCGCCTGCGCGGCGCCGGGCTCAAGCCGTGGCAGCAGGCCGCTCCACACATCTGCGGCCTCGGCATTCTTTCCGCGCTGGCGCAGGGCGATACCCAGCAGCCAGCTGGCACGCTCGGCATCGGGCGCCAGCGCACGCGCCTGCTGCAACCAGGCCATCGCGGTGTCATCGAACTGCTTGCCGGCATCGGCCTGCGCACGTGCCTGCGCCGCTTCCACCAGCACGCCGGGGTCTTCGGGGGCGAGAGCGGCGGCACGTGCGAAGGCGTCCGCCGCGGCCGCGGCGTTGCCCAGTTCGGCTTGCGACCGGCCCAGCAGCGCCCAGCCATCGGCCCGCTGTGGGTCACGCTTCAGTGCATCCTGCAGGGCCTGCACGCCATCGCGCAGGGTGGCTACCGAAGGCGTCGGTTGCATCTGTGCGGCACGTGGATCACCGACCAGCAGGTACAGGCAGGCACCGGCCACGCCCAGTGCGAATACGCCGACCATGAAACCGCGGCGGCCAGAGTGGCGCAGCGGCCACAGCACCAGCGCTGCCATCAACGCAGCAACCAGACCGGCCAGCATCGGCAGCCAATGGCTCACCATCCGTCTCCTTCATCGGCCTTGCCGGCCGCTGCGGCGCCAACCGTACGGCCACGGCGGCGGACGATGCCCAGCACCACCAGAGCACCCGCACCGAGCATCAGCAGGGGACCGCCCCACAGCAGCCAGGTGCCCGGCTGCAACGGTGGCTGATAGAGCACGAACTCACCGTAGCGCGCGACCAGGAACTGCTTGATCTGCGCGTCGTCGTGGCCCTGCTGCATCAGCTGCAGCACCTCGCGGCGCAGGTCCTGCGCGATCTGCGCGTTGGAATCGGCCAGCGACTGGTTCTGGCACTGCACGCAGCGCAGCTGCGCGGCCAGGTCGTGGAAGCGGCGTTCTTCGGCGCCATCGCGGAACTGCAGCGGCTGCGGATCATGCAGCGGCTGCTGTGCCAGCGCGGCCAGCGGCAGCATCAGGAGCAGCAGCGCCAGCAGCCAGCGCATGGGCTCAGGGCGCCGTGTGCAACGTGCTGCCGGCATTGCCCTGGGCCTTCTCGATCTTCTCCAGCGCCGGGATCAGCTTCTCGTCGACCACGCGCTGGGTCATCGCACCGCTGTACTTCCAGCGCACGATGCCGCTGCCGTCGACAAGGAAGGTTTCCGGTGCGGCGGTCACGCCCCAGTCGATCGCGGTGCGGCCTTCCACGTCGCTGAGCACGACCATGAACGGGTTGCCCAGCTGTTCCAGCCAATGCAGGGCATCGGTCGGTTCATCCTTCCAGTTGTAGCCGATCACGCGCACGCGCTTGCTCTCGGCGAAACGGGTCAGCACCGGGTGTTCCTCGCGGCAGGCCGCGCACCAGCTGCCCCACACGTTCAACAGGTACGGCGCGCCACGCAGTTCGTCGCTGTGCACGATCATTTCCGGGTCGTGCAGCACCGGCAGCGCGAACGCTGGCGCCGGCTTGTCGATCAGCGCCGATGGCAGCACGTCGCGCTGCGGATCACCCGATTTCATAACCCCGTAGATCATCAGCCCGAGCAGGCCGAAGAAAAACAGCACGCCGATCACGATGGCTACCGGCGGCAGCGGGCGGGAGGGGCGCGGGGCGGGGGACTCGGACATGGAAACTCCTACGGACGACGGAAACGGCGGTCGGCGGCGGCGATGAATCCGCCCAGGGCCATCAGCAGCGCGCCCAGCCAGATCCAGCGCACGAACGGCTTGATGTGCACCCGTACCGCCCATGCATTGTTGCCCAGCGGCTCGCCCAATGCCACGTAGACATCGCCGTCGAAGCGTGCATCGATGCCGGCCTCGGTCATCACCTGGCCGCCGCTGGCGTACTGGCGCTTCTCCGGGTGCAGCAGGGCCAGTTCGCGGCCGTCGCGGAACACCCGCAGGTGACCGCGGTCGGCGATGAAATTGGGGCCTTCGCGATGGTCCACGCCCTCGAAGCGCACTTCGTAGCGACCGACCACCAGCTGCTGACCCGGGGCCAGCGCCACTTCGCGCTGCACGTTCAAGGCTTCCACCAGCAGCGCGCCGGCCAGGAACACGGCGATGCCGGCGTGGGCAACGATCATGCCGAGCATTTCGGCGGTGAAGCGGCCGTTGCCGCGCAGTCGCTGCCAGACGAAGCGTGCGGTACCGAGTGCGACCCAGGCCGCAGCGGCCACGCCGATGCCGGCCTTCCAGCCGTTCTGCGGCGCCTGCCACCAGGCCATCGCGCCCAGCAGCAGCGCCAGGCCCAGCCACGGTGCCAGCAGCGCGAAGGCGCGCGAGGGCTGGTCATGCTGCCATTTCACCAGTGGGCCGAACGGCAGCAGCAGGATCATTGGCGCCATCAGCAGCAGGAACAGGCTGCCGAAGTAGGGCGGGCCGACCGAGATCTTGCCCAGCGACAGCGCATCGGCCAGCAACGGATACAGCGTGCCGAGCAGCACCATCGCGCAGGCCGTGGCCAGCAGCAGGTTGTTGGCCAGCAGCAGGGTCTCGCGCGAGGTGGCGGTGAAACCACGGCGCGGGTCGTCGGCATCCACGCTCAGCTGGCTGGCGCGCAGCGCGTACAGCAGCAGGCTGCCGCCGACCAGCACCGACAGGAACACCAGGATGAACAGGCCGCGCGAGGGATCGGCAGCGAACGAATGCACGCTGGTCAGCACACCGGAGCGCACCAGGAAGGTGCCCAGCAGCGACAGCGCGAAGGCGGCGATCGCCAGCAGCAGGGTCCAGCTGCCGAAGGTGCCGCGCTTCTCAGTGACCGCCTGCGAATGGATCAGTGCCGCGCCGACCAGCCAGGGCATGAAGCTGGCATTTTCCACCGGGTCCCAGAACCACCAGCCACCCCAGCCCAGCTCGTAGTAGGCCCACCAGCTGCCCAGCGCGATGCCCAGGGTCAGGAAGCCCCACGCGACGTTCGTCCACGGCCGCGTCCAGCGCAGCCAGCGCGCATCCACGCGACCTTCCAGCAGCGCCGCCACCGCGAATGCGAACGGAACGGCGAAACCCACGTAACCGATGTACAGCATCGGTGGATGGATGATCAGCCCCGGGTCCTGCAGCAGTGGGTTGAGATCGCGTCCTTCCAGCGGCGCCGGGTTCAGGCGCAGGAACGGGTTGGAAGTGAAGATCAGGAAGGCGAGGAAGCCGACGCTGACGACGCCCATCACCGCCAGTACACGCGCCTGCACCGGTGCCGGCAGGTGCCGGGAGAACAGCGCCACCGCGCCGGTCCACAATGCCAGCACCAGCGCCCACATCAGCAGTGAGCCTTCATGCGCGCCCCAGACCGCCGAATAGCGGTAGATCATCGGCAGCAGCGAATTGGAGTTCTCGGCCACGTAGCGCACTGAGAAATCCTGCTGCACGAACGCGGCGGTCAGCACCGCGAACGCGCCGGCGAGCAGCAGCAGCTGCGCGAGCGCGGCTGGCCGTGCGACCGCCATCCATGCCGTGTTGTTGCGATGTGCGCCGAGCAGCGGCAGGCCGGCCTGCAGCAGCGAGGCCAGCAATGCGCACATCAGCAGGATCTGACCCAGTTCGGGCAGCACTCAGCGCACCTCGGGGGCCGTCACCGGCACATCGTGCTTGCGGTGGGCATCGCCCATCTTGTCGGCCACTTCCTTCGGCACGTACTTCTCATCGTGCTTGGCCAGCACTTCGTCGGCGACGAAGGTGCCGTCCTGCAGGCGGCCGCTGGCGACCACCGCCGTGCCTTCGGCGAACATGTCCGGCAGGATCCGCGAGGTGGTCACTGCCAGCTGCGCGTCGCCGTCGGTCACTTCGAAACGTGCTTCCAGCGAGCCGACCGGCCGATTGAAAGAGCCCTTCACCACCATGCCGCCCAAGCGGAAGCGCGACTGCGCATCGACATCACCGCGCAGCACTTCCGAAGGCGTGTACAGGTAGGCAATGTTGCGCTCCAGTGCCATCGCCACCAGCGCAGTGGCCAGGCCGGAGGCGAGCAGGGCCAGCAGCACCCATGCCAAGCGGCGACGCTGTACCGGGGTCATCGTTCCAGCTCCGTCGACAGCGGCACAGCTGCGTCCTGCCTGCCGGCGCGGGTCTGCTGACGCTGCTGGCGGGCCAGTGCCAGCCGGCGTGCCACGCGCAGGCGCAGCCACGAACCGATGGCGTCGGCGCCGAGCACCAGCACGAACACGGCGTAGGCGCCGATCACATAGGGAAGGTGGGTCATGGCTGGGCCTCCCGGACCGGGCGTTCGGCACCGACGCGTCCACCGACCCAGGCCTTGCCGGCCTCGCGGTCGAGATTGTCGGCGCGCGCCTTGGCCAGCACCGAACCGGCGAACCAGAACTTGGTGCCGATCACCATCCACCACAGCGGCGCGATCATCGCGCTGCTGATCGCCGATTCACCGAACACGTTGATCGACTGGCGCTGATGCAGGCCGCCCCACCAGTCCACCGAATAGCGGATCACCGGCAGCAGGCTGACGCCGACGATGGCCAGCAGTCCCGCCGCACGTGCGGCGCTGCGGCGGTCCTCGATGGCGTGGTAGAGGCCGATCACGCCCAGGTACAGGAACAGCAGCACCAGCTCGCTGGTCATGCGCGGGTCCCAGTCCCACCAGGTGCCCCAGGTGCCCTTGCCCCAGATGCTGCCGGTCAGCAGGGTGATCAGGGTGAAACCGGCGCCCATCGGCGCGCAGGCCATGGCCAGGATCTCGCAGACCTTGATCCGCCAGATCAGCGCGATGGCGGCATACAGCGCCATCAGCGCGAATACGAACAGGCTCATCCAGGCACTGGGCACGTGGATGTAAAGGATGCGGAAGCTGTCCAGCTGCTTGGCTTCCGGCGGCACCACCAGCAGCGCCTGCCACATGCCGACCAGCAGTACCGGCACCGCCGCGAGGTAGAACACCCGCGACCAGCGGGCAGCGAAACGGTCGAACGTGGGAGGCGAACCGAGTTGGTGGAACCAGCGGACAATCGGATTCATGCGTGGCGGCTATCCAGCAGGGGTGGATTGGCTCTCAGCTCGGTCAACTCAGAGAAATACGTATTGCAGCGGCAGTGGCCAGCGGAGCCAGCACCAGCGCGAGCAGCAGGCCAGCGCCCAGCATCAGCAGCGCACCGACCGGATCCTGCCCGCGTCCGGCTGCCGCCAGGCTGCCGGCGCCGAACACAAGCACCGGCACGTACAGCGGCAGCGACAGCAGCGCCACGAGAATACCAGAGCGTCGGATGCCAACGGTCAGTGCGGCGACCACGCCACCGATCAGGCTCAGCAACGGCGTTCCCAGCAGCAACGATGCCAGCAACATCGGCAGCTGGTCATGCGGCAGATGCAGCATTTCGGCCAACAGCGGGCTGACCACGATCAGCGGCAGCGCAGTGGTCGCCCAGTGCAGCAGCACGCGCACCAGCACCAGCCAGGCCAGCGGCACCGGCGCCAGCAGCCACTGTTCCAGCGAGCCATCTTCGGCGTCGGAACGGAACAGTGAATCCAGCGACAGCTGTCCCGCCAGCAGCACGGCCAGCCACAGCACCGCGCCCGCGGTGGCGGCCAGCAGCTGTGGTTCGCGGCCTTGGGCCAGCGCGAACAGCACCACTACCAGCACCGCGAACAGCAGGGGTTGCAGCGCATCGCCGCGGCGGCGCCAGAGCAGGCGCAGGTCGCGCTTGAGCAGGGCGCCTGCGGTCTGCCACAGGCCTGGCTCGGTACCCGGCGCGATCATGCGGCACCGCCGAGGTCGAGCTGGCGGGTACGCACCGGCGGTGCGGCATAGGCGCCATGGGTGGTGACCAGCGCAGCGCCGCCGGCACGCAGGTGCGCCGAGATCATCCGGTTGACCAGGGTGATGCCCTCCAGGTCGAGGTTGGCATAGGGCTCGTCCAGCAGCCACAGCGGCGCCGGCGACAGCCAGATGCGTGCCAGTGCCAGCCGCCGCTTCTGCCCGGCGGACAGATGCCGAACGAGGGTGTCCTCATAACCGGCCAGGCCCACGATGGCCAGCGCGTTGCCGGGCATCTGCCGCGCACGCCGTCCATGCAGGCCGCACAGGAAGTGCAGGTTCTCCAGCGTGTCCAGGTCTGGCTTCAGGGCCGGCAGATGGCTGAGGTAGGCCACGTAGCGTGCACGTTCGGCATTGCTCGCCGGCTTGCCGTCGATCCGCACCTGGCCGGCGCCGGGCCGGGCCAGGCCGGCCAGCACGCGCAGCAGGGTGGTCTTGCCGGCGCCATTGCCGCCCTGCACCAGCAGGGCTTCGCCGGCGTCCACATGGAAGTCCAGCGGGCCGAACACCGGCTCGTCATTGCGGGAGAAGCTCAGGCCGCTGGCGGCCAGCAATGCAGGGGTGTTCAAGGGGCAGGGGTCTTCATGCCGGAGTGCGATGGCAATTGTAGCGGTGAATGCCGATGGTAGTGCCGGCCGCTGGCCGGCAGATGCGACCCGGCGCCGCAGATCGTCCCAGGAGTGCCGGCCAGCGGCCGGCACTACCGACGCGCGGATTGCGTAAACTCGCAGGCCTGTTCCCCCACAGCCCAGGCCGATGCAACCGAACACCAAGCTGCCCAAGGTCGGTACCACGATCTTCACCGTGATGTCCCAGCTCGCCGCCGAACACGGCGCAGTCAACCTGGGCCAGGGTTTCCCGGACTTTTCGGCGCCGCAGCGCCTGATCGACGAGACCGCCAGGGCGATGGCCGCCGGGCTGAACCAGTACCCGCCGATGACCGGCGTGGCGCCGCTGCGCCAGGCCATCGCGCAGAAGGCACTGGACTGCTACGGCGCGCAGGTCGATGCGGACAGCGAGATCACCGTCACCAGTGGCGGTACCGAGGCCATCTTCAACGCCATCCACGCCGTGGTGCGTGCCGGCGAGGAAGTGATCGTGCTCGACCCGGCGTATGACTGCTATGAACCGGCGATCGACCT
Source organism: Stenotrophomonas sp. a6 (assembly GCF_030913325.1). Taxonomy (NCBI): domain Bacteria; kingdom Pseudomonadati; phylum Pseudomonadota; class Gammaproteobacteria; order Lysobacterales; family Lysobacteraceae; genus Stenotrophomonas; species Stenotrophomonas sp. a6. The sequence continues at coordinate 2,962,216 of NZ_CP133161.1, read as the reverse complement.
GGCCGGTGCCAAGGCCGTGCATGTGTCGCTGGATCCGCAGACCTTCGCGGTCGACTGGGACCGCGTGCGTGCGGCGATCACCCCGCGCACCCGCATGCTGATCGTCAACACCCCGCACAACCCGTCCGGCGCGATGCTGTCGGCGCAGGACATGCAGGCACTGGCCGAGCTGCTGCGTGGCACGCAGATCTACCTGATCTCCGATGAGGTGTACGAACACATCATCTACGACGGCCGCCGCCATGAATCGGCGCTGCGCTACCCGGAACTGCGCGAGCGCGCGTTCGTCATCTCCAGCTTCGGCAAGGCCTATCACTGCACCGGCTGGAAGATCGGCTATGCGATCGCACCGCCGGCACTGACCGCCGAGTTCCGCAAGGTGCACCAGTACAACACCTTCACCAGCTTCGGCCCGGCGCAGTACGGCTTCGCCGCGATGATCCGCGACGAACCCGAACACCACCTGGAGCTGGGCGCGTTCTACCAGGCCAAGCGCGACCGTTTCCGCGAGCAGCTGGCCGGCACCCGCCTGAAGGCGCTGCCGGTCCCCGGCGGCTACTTCCAGCTGGTCGACTACTCGGCCATCAGCGACCTGCCGGACCATGAGTTCGTGAAGTGGCTGACCATCGAGAAGGGCGTGACCGCGATCCCGCTGTCGCCGTTCTACGAAAACCCGCCGGCCGGCCAGCGCCTGGTGCGCCTGTGCTTTGCCAAGAATGAAGCAACGATGGACGCGGCGATCGAACGCCTGCGCCTGCTCTGAGCGAGGCTTGAACATGCAGGACCTGCGCATTTCCCTCGTCCAGGGCGACACCCGCTGGCACGATCCGGCCGGCAACCGCGCCTACTACGGCGCGCTGCTCGCACCGCTGGCCGGCACCACTGACCTGGTGATCCTGCCGGAGACCTTCACCAGTGGTTTCTCCAACGACGCCATTGCCCAGGCCGAAGGCATGGACGGCCCGACCGTGGCCTGGGTGCGCGAACAGGCCAGGACCTTGAACGCGGCGGTGATCGGCAGCGTGCAGCTGCGCGACGGCGAGGGCGTCTACAACCGCCTGCTGTTCGCCACGCCCGATGGCGACCTGCAGTACTACGACAAGCGCCACCTGTTCCGTTACGGCGGCGAGCACGAGCGCTATGCCGCCGGTCGCGACCGCCTGAGCGTGGAATGGAAGGGCTGGCGGATCAATCCGCAGGTCTGCTACGACCTGCGTTTCCCGGTGTTCTGCCGCAACCGCTACAACGTGGAGCGTCCGCAGCAGCTGGATTTCGACCTGCAGATCTTCGTCGCCAACTGGCCGTCGGCACGCGCCTATGCGTGGAAGACGCTGCTGCGTGCGCGGGCGATCGAGAACCTGTGCTTCGTGGCAGCGGTGAACCGCGTCGGTGTCGATGGCAACGGGCTGCACTACGCAGGCGACAGCGCGGTGCTGGATTTCCTCGGCCAGCCGCAGGTGGAGATCCGCGAGCGCGAACAGGTGGTCACCACCACCATCTCGGCCGAGGCGCTGGCCGCACACCGCGCGCGTTTCCCGGCGATGCTCGATGCCGATGCCTTCCACCTGGACGAACAGGCCTGAGCACCGGCCTGAACACTGCTGCACCAGCGCGTGCGCCTGCATCCAGCGTGCACGCGCGCGCTGCTAGATTCGCCGGCAGTCCGACCGAACTGGAAGTCCTGCCATGAACAAGCCCTTCGCCCTGCTGCTTGCCCTGTCTGCCGCATCGCTGGCCCCGGCCGCGCACGCCGCTGGCAACCTCGACTGTGAGCTGCGCTACAACCTCTCTGGCTGGTCGCTGATCTACAAGACTGCATCCGGCAATGGCACGGTCACCTGCAGCAATGGCGCCAGCATGCCGGTGCGCATCCAGATGAAGGGCGGCGGCCTGACCGTGGGCAAGTCGAAGATCACCAACGGACGTGGCAGCTTCACCGGCGCAGTCAGCGTCAACGAGCTGCTGGGTACTTACGCCTCGGTGGGCGCGCATGCCGGTGCGGTGAAGTCCAGCAACGCGCAGGTGATGACCAAGGGCGACATCTCGCTGGCCCTGTCCGGTACCGGCAAGGGCTGGGATCTGGGCGTGGACGGCACCGCGTTCACCCTCAGCCGGCGCTGAGGCGCGACGGCGCGGCAGTTCCCCAGCTGATGCGGATGTAGTGCTGTTCGGAATCGCTCAACAACCGTTCGACACCGAAACCATTCTTCAGCAGCTGTGCGACCACGTCTTCGACGAGCTGCTCGCTGGCCATCACCTGGCTGAAGCCGAACACGATGTAGCGGCGGCCATTTTCCGAGCCGATCTGGATGGCGTTGTCGAGATCGCGGTAGAACAGTTCGATCGGGCGCTTGGCGGCATCGACGTTGGCGCGGGCCTGTTCGGCGGTGATGGTGATCATGGGCATCTGCCTTGTGTGGGAGCGCGCGCACGATAGCCGGGGAATCAAAGCCGTTCCCGGAAGGCCAGCACAGTGCGCTGCTTTTGCAGCAATTCCTAGGCTGCAGCGGGACGCCGCCGTTGCAGCCACAAGGCCAGCAGGCCACACGCGATAACGGTCGGTGCCAGCATCTGCACTGCACCGACCAGCGCCATTGCCGCACCGATCAACAGGTAGTAGAGCAGGCCGAACAGCGCGCCTGCGCTGCCGAGACAGTGTGGATAGCCGCGCAGGGCCTGGCCGAGCACATTGGGAATGGCAAGGCCGAAGCCCGTCACCACCGGCACCATCGCCGCGATCAGGGCAGGGTGATCATGCAGCAGCGCGGCCAGCAGGCCTCCCGTCAGAACCAGTACTGCGGCGATGCGGATACGCGTGGTTGCGGCAACGCCTGCACGCAGCAGGCGGCCATTGCCCCACGCGCCCAGTGCCGAGCCCAGTGCCAGCACCGCGCCGCTGGCGCCGAACCAGGTGGCTGGCCAGTGCAGGCGCGCAAACACGAAGGGGCCGAGCACATACCAGCTGTACATCGCCACGTTGAAGGCCATCACCAGCAACGCGTGTGACCAGATCCAGCGATCGCGCAGCAGTTCCCGCAGCAGCGGCAGCATGGGCGCGTGCGGGATCTGTGCAGGGCGGCTTTCGCGCAGGCCCGCCAGGCATGCGACTGCCAGCAGGGCAGCGATCAGCAGCAGGCCGGACTGTACGCCGACATAGCCATGGGCGGCGACCAGCAGCGTGCCCAGTGCAAGGCCGATGGCCGGGCTCAGGGCCAGGGCCATGCCGATCCAGGAGAATGCCTGCGCCAACGCGGGTCCCTGCAGGTGGTCGCGTAGTACGGTCTGGGTTACCACCGAGGCCGCCGCCGCACCCAGCGCGGCCAGTGCCTGTGCCAGCAGGACCTGGCCGAAGGTGCTGGCCAGCAGGCCGCCGCAGGCGGCCAGTGCGAACACGGCCAGGCCGCATAGCAGGGCAGGGCGACGACCGATACGATCGGCCAGGCGCCCCCACAGCAGCACGCCTGCAGCGAAGCCGAACAGGTACAGGCTCATGGCCTGGCTGGCGGCACTCGGCGGCAGGGCGAAGCGTTCGGCCAGATCGGCCAGGGCCGGGCTGTACAGGGTCTGTGCCAACTGCGGGAACATCAGCAGTGCAATGGTGAGCAACAACAGGCGGCGCGACATGCGGGCGCTCCAGGAACAGGGCCCCGCATTGTGGTCGCGTCCGCAATGGCGCACTCTGTCTATCTTGTCATCGAATGTATGAAATCAGACATGGCCTGGTTGCAGCCGCACGCGCACTTCGACGCCGATGCCTGGAGCGCTCCGGTGCTGGGGATTGCAGCCTCACTGGCGGATCACGACTCGGGTTGGCACCAGCATGCACGCGCGCAGCTGCTGTACACCCGGCAGGGCTGCACGCGCCTGACCTACGGTGATCGCATCAGCCTGCTGCCGCCCGCGCGCGCCGCGTGGATTCCGGGTGGGCTGCGCCATCGCGCGCAGATGCGCCAGGCGGTCGACTACCGTTCGTTGTACTTCGACGCCACGCTGTCGGCCCAACTGCCCCGGCAGCCGGCGATCATCGGCGTGGGGCCGCTGCTGCAGGCCTTGCTGGAGCCGATCGCGCAGGCGCCGTTCGACCATGACTGGCAGTCGCCGCGCGCACGCCATCAACTGGCGTTGTGCGTGCTGGAGATCGCTGCTGCACCGGTGGCACCGATGGACCTGCCTCTGCCTCGTGATCCGCGGATCGCACGGTGCCTCCCGGTGGCCGAGCAGCTGCCGCCCGAACTGGGGGAGCTGGCCGCGCGCACGGGCCTGAGCGCGCGTACCGTCGGCCGGTTGATGCAGCGTGATACCGGCATGAGCTACCAGGCCTGGCGCCAGCAATGGCGACTGATGCGGGCCATGGAGTTGCTGCTGCTTGGCCAACGCGTGGCGCACGTGGCGCAGGACACCGGCTTCTCCGCCGAGAGCCCGTTCATCGCCTTCTTCCGCGGCATGACCGGCACCACACCCGCCGCGTTCCAGCGCCACGCAAAAGGGGACGGAGGGGATTAAGTCGCTTTCGCCCCTTTGATACAGGCCGTGGCAAAAACGACTTAATCCCCTCCGTCCCCTTTTCAACGAAAAACCCCGGCCTGCGCCGGGGTTTTTCATTTCAGGCGTGCCGGTGATCAGCCGCCGCGCGGGCCGCTGCGGCGCGGGCCGCCCGGACCGCGGTTGCCGCCGGGGCCACCCGGGCCACGGTTGCCACCCGGACCGCCGGGGCCGCGATTGCCGCCCGGACCACGGTTGCCACCACCCGGCCCGCGACCGCCCGGACGGGCGCCCTGCGCCGGCTTCGGGCTGCCATACGGGTTGAAGCCCGGCGTGGCGTGGTCGGACGGGAAGCTCGGGGCATTGCCCGGATGACCATACGGGTGCTTGTTGCCCTGGCCCTGCGAGCGGTTGCCGGCACCGGCCGGACGACCCTGGCCGCCTGCGCCGCCACGGCCTTCACCGCCGAAACCGCCACGGCCCTGTCCGCCACCGGCGCCCGGACCCTTCGGCTTGCCGTACGGACGGCCCTGGCCGCCTGCGCCCGGACCACGGGCACCCGGGCCGCGCGCGCCCGGACCGGCATTGCGATGGCCGCTCGGGCCCGTGCTCACGCCATCCGGCACGTACCAGGTGCGGAACGCGGCCGGGTTGCCTTCCGGCAGCGAACGGTCATTCTTCTGGGTGCGCTGCTTGAACGGCTTCTGCGACTGCTTGGCTGCTGCTTCACCGCTGACCGTCAGGCCACCCTTGAAACCGCCGCCCTTGCCGCCGCGGCCACGGCCGCGGTCTTCGCGGACGTTGTCGAAGCGACGCAGCTCGCGGCCTTCGTCTGCGGTGTTATGGCCGTTGACGTAGGCATTGCCACGGCCACCTTCGCGCACGCGCACGGTGGTCTTGGCGGCGCGGCGCTGGCCGATCACCGGCTGCAGGGTCAGAGCCGACGGCGCGCCTTCTTCCAGCTTCAGCTGCGCACGCAGGGCTTCAACCTGGGCGGTGCCCAGTTCCACCGAATGGCCACGGGCCAGTTCGCGCGGCAGGCTCACCTTGCCGTAGCGGGTGCGCTTCAGGCGGCTGACCTGGCAGCCCTGCGACTCCCACAGGCGGCGCACTTCGCGGTTGCGGCCTTCCTTCACCACGACGCGGAACCAGTCGTGCGAGTCGGTGCCGCCGATGCGTTCGATCTCGTCGAACTTGGCCGGGCCGTCTTCCAGTGCCACGCCGCGTGCGAGGCGGTCGACGATGGCGTCGGAGACCTTCTCCTCGCCTTCCGGGGCGCGCACGCGCACCACGTACTCGCGCTCGACCTCGAACGACGGGTGCATCATGGCGTTGGCCAGTTCACCGTCGGTGGTGGCCAGCAGCAGGCCGGTGGTGTTGATGTCCAGGCGGCCGATGGCGATCCAGCGCGCGCCCTTCAGCGGCGGCAGCGATTCGAACACGGTCGGGCGGCCTTCGGGGTCTTCGCGGGTGGTCACTTCGCCTTCCGGCTTGTTGTAGACCAGCACGCGCGACGGTTCGGCCAGGGCGGTGGCGACGAAGCCGCGGCCATCCAGCTCGATCTTGTCGCCGCTCTTGACCGACATGCCGGTCTGCGCGACTTCACCGTTGACCTTGACCAGGCCTTCGGCGATGCGCTGTTCCAGCGCGCGGCGCGAACCCAGGCCGGCCTGGGCCAGCACCTTGTGCAGGCGCTCTTCCAGCTTGAACTGTTCGGAGGTGGCTTCGCGCTTGAGCGAGAGCTTGTTACGGGGGGTGTCACTCATCAGTTTTGCTCCGGCCGACGGTTTCGGGGTCGGCCTCTGGTTCGGAATCGGCTTGGTCAACAGCCACGGTCGTCATCGCGACGGCGTTGTCTTCGCGTTCGTTCAGGGGCACCGCGCGCTCGCCCGGCGCGGAATCGGGGTGCCCATCATCAAGGGGCGAAGGTGCTTGCTCATCGGAAGCCGACGCAGACGCTGCGTCGGCGGAATCGGGGGTGTCGCTGCCGGCCAGGCCGGCGTCATCGTTGGCAGCAGCGCCATCGGCGCCAGCTGAAATGTCCGGACCCTCGGCACTGGCGGCGGCCGGTGCGTCGCGGTCCAGGGCCAGCTGGGGTTCCAGCTCGCCCAGGTCCTTCAGTTCCGACAGCGGCGGCAACTCGTCCAGGCGCTTCAGGCCGAAGTAGTCCAGGAAGCCCTTGGTGGTGCCGAACAGGGCAGGCTTGCCGGGCACGTCGCGGTGGCCGACCACGCGGATCCACTCGCGTTCCTCCAGCGCCTGGATGATGTTGCTGCTGACCGCCACGCCGCGCACCTGCTCGATCTCGCCACGGGTGATCGGCTGCCGGTAGGCGATCAGCGCCAGGGTTTCCAGGGTGGCACGGGTATAGCGGGTCTTGCGTTCGGTCCACAGCCGGCTGATCCAGCCATGCACTTCGCCGGTCACCTGGTAGCGGAAGCCGGAGGCGACCTCGACCAGTTCCACGCCACGGCCTTCGCAGGCTTCGCGCAGGCGCTCAAGCGCACGTTCGATGCTGCCCGGCGGTGCCGGCTCCTCTTCCGGGAACAGGTCTTTCAGCTGGGCCAGGGTGAGCGGCTGGCTGGAGGCCAGCAGGGCACCCTCGACAATGCGGTTGATCAGCGTTTGGTCCATCGGCAGTCAGCGCTCACTCGTTCTCGTTGGCGGCGTCGTTGTCGTCGAACTCGCTGCTGAACTGCAGCGGGGCATTGGTGTTGCCGGCGGCCAGGGACTTCACGTAGATCGGCGCCAGCGGCTCTTCCTGGACGATGTCCAGCAGCTGTTCCTTGGCCAGTTCCAGCACCGCCAGGAACGTGACCAGCACGCCCAGCTTGCCTTCTTCTGCAGTGAACAGCCCTTCAAAACGGTAGAACTTGCCATCTTCAAGCCGGCCCAGCACTTCGCCCATGCGTTGCCGCACGCTCAGCGCCTCGCGCTTGATGGCGTGGCCACTGAACAGCTCGGCGCGCTTGAGCACGTCGTGCAGGGCCAGCAGCATTTCCTTCAGGTCCACCGGCGGCGGCAGCTTCACCGCAGCACGTTCGGGCATGAAGGCGTGTGCCACCGTGGTGTCGCGGTCCTGGCGGGGCAGGGCGTCGATGTCCTCGGCGGCCTGCTTGAAGCGTTCGTACTCCTGCAGGCGGCGCACCAGTTCGGCGCGCGGGTCGGCCTCATCGCCTTCCTCGCTGACCGGGCGCGGCAGCAGCATGCGCGACTTCACCTCGGCCAGGATCGCGGCCATGACCAGGTACTCGGCGGCCAGCTCGAAGCGCAGCTCGCGCATCACGGTGATGTATTCCACGTACTGCCGGGTGATCTCGGCCACGGGAATGTCCAGTACGTCCAGGTTCTGGCGGCGGATCAGGTACAACAGCAGGTCCAGCGGGCCTTCGAAGGCATCCAGGATGACTTCCAGCGCGTCCGGCGGGATGTACAGGTCCTGCGGAATCTGCAGGACCGGTTGCCCATGCACCACGGCCAGCGGCATTTCCTGCTGCTGGGGGGCGGGCGGCCGGGTTGGCGGGTTCGCGTCGAGCGCGAGTTCGGAAGTCATCTAATGGACATCAGGATTGCATCGGACCAGTCGCGGCAGCGGGTTCACCGGGCCAACGCCACGGCGCCCCACGGCACCAGACACGCCGGGATCGGCGCGATTCCACACATATCAAACAGCAGGACGCGCCGCAGTAAACGGCAGCGACGGAACTACGGGGAGGTCGTCTACGTGGCCCGGCCAGGTGGTCCGGTTCGAAGCAGCGGGACGGTCGTCGGGGGCTGCGTTGGCCGCAGAAACCGACGGGCTGCTGCATCCAGCCACGTGCAATGGTGTCTAGGGTAAGCCTTTGTCGCGCCAGTGTCCAGCCGGGCTGGGGCCAGGGCGGCATTGGCTAGAATCTGCGTACCCGACAACGCAAGCGAGGAAATGCCGTGTGGTATGTGATTGAAGGCTATGACGGCCAGGACGTGCTGGCACAGCGACTGCAGGCACGTCCGGAACACCTGGCGCGCCTGCACGCGCTGCGCGACGAAGGCCGCCTGCTGCTGGCCGGACCGTGCCCGGCAGTAGACAGCGAGGACCCGGGCCCGGCCGGCTTCAGTGGTTCGGTGGTGATCGCGCAGTTCGAGTCGCTCGTGCAGGCCAAGGCCTGGGCTGATGCCGACCCTTACGTAGCCGCGGGCGTCTACACCCATGTACAGGTGCGTCCGTTCCGCAAGGTCCTGCCGTGAACGCGGAGCGGATCGAGCGGATGCGTGACGCACTGCAGCAGGCGCTGGCCCCGAGCGTGCTGGAAATCGAAGACGACAGTCATCGTCATGCCGGCCACGCCGGTGCGCGCGATGGTCGCGGCCATTTCAACGTGCATGTGGTCAGTGAACGCTTCGCCGGACTGGGTCCACTGGCCCGGCATCGCGCGGTCTATGCCGCGCTGGGCGCGATGATGGAGACCGACATCCACGCGCTGTCCATTCGCGCATTGACCCCGTCAGAACAGGGCTGAGCCCTTGTCCCACACTGTCCTGGCGGGTCCGTCAGCGGGCTCGCCACAGACAGATTTCCATGTCCATTTCAGGACATTCGCCTAACGGACTGTTTACAAGCCCAGATGGAAACGCTTACATTCCGCGCCAATGCTGGTAGGTCCAAGCCGTGGAGGGCGGCTTCGTGAACAAGGCAGCTATCACAATCAAAGACGTCGCTCGCGAAGCCCGGGTCTCCGTGGCCACGGTTTCCCGCGCGCTCAACGGGCATGAAAATGTCGCCGAACCGGTCCGCCAGCTTGTGCTGGAGGTGGCCGCACGGCTGCGTTACACCCCGCACGCCGCCGCCCGCAGCCTCAGCAGCCGTCGCACCAATACGGTGGGCGTGGTACTGCCTGACCTGTACGGCGAATTCTTCTCCGAGCTGATGCGCGGCATCGACAACGTCGCCCGCAACCGCCGCCAGCACCTGCTGGTGTCCAGTTACCACGGTGACCAGGAGCAGCAGGGCGCGGCCCTGCGCGCCATGCGCGGCCGCGTCGACGGCCTGCTGGTGCTTTCGCCCTATGCGGAGAGCCCGGGATTCCTGACCGACAACCTGCCGCAGTCATTGCCAACGGTGTTGATCAACACCTATCTGCCCGGGCAGGACCACCCGGTGCTGAGCATCGATGACCATGCCGGTGCGATGGCGATGACCCGCCATCTGCTTGACGCGGGTCACCGCCGTATCGCTTTCATTTCTGGCCCGGACCTCAACTTCGACGCGCGCGAGCGCCTGCGTGGCTTCCGTGACGCGTTGGCGGCTTTCGGCAGTGACGCCGAAGGCATCGAGCTGCCCGGTGATTTCGACGAAGCTTCCGGCCATCGCGCCGGTCAGGAGTTGTTGGCAGCCGGAGCGCTGCCTGATGCCGTGTTCGCCGCCAACGACATGATGGCGCTGGGTTGCCTGTATGCGTTCACGCAGGCAGGTGTCCACGTTCCGTCCGACGTCGCCCTGGCCGGTTTCGATGACATTCCACTGGCGCGTTTCGTCCACCCGTCGCTGACCACCATGCAGGTCAGCATCGCCGAACTCGGCGATCGGGCCATGACGCGCCTGATGCAGTTGATGGACGGCACCTCCACGGATGGGACAGGGGACAAGCAGACCCTGGTTCCCCGCTTGATAGTTCGCGATTCCACCACTCCGCCATCCGGCCGTTGAAGCCGGAGGCGTTCCTTCTTTTTTGATTGATCGCAGGGACCGCGCAAGCGGTTACCGCCACCCGGAGATTGAGTTGATGATGCACACCACCTTCCGCACGCCGGCGCGCCGGCTGCTGAGCACCGCACTGGTCAGCTGCCTGATGCTGGCTGCTGCTCCGAACGTCATGGCGCAGTCGGCCAATGCCAGCCTGCGCGGCCAGGTTTCCGGCGCGCAGGCCGGCGCCGAGGTGACCGCCACCAACGTGGCCACCGGCACCGTCCGTCGCGGTACCGTCCGTGCCGATGGAAGCTACTCGCTGATGGGCCTGGACCCGGGCACCTATGACGTGGTCGCCAACGGCCAGTCGCAGAAGGTCACCGTCACCGTGGCCTCGACCGCTACCCTGAACTTTGCCGGCGCTGCCAGCAGCACCCCGGGTACGACCGCAGCCACCAACCTGGACACTGTCAACGTCGTCGCGCCGACCCTGCTGCAGGAAGTGCGCACGTCCGAAGTCGGCAAGACCGTCAGCCTGCAGCAGATCCAGACCACCCCGCAGGTCTCGCGCAACTTCCTGGAGTTCGCCGACGCGGTGCCGGGCATGATCTTCACCCGCGACGCCAAGGGCAACACCTCGCTGCGCGGCGGTGCCACCAACTCCGACGGTACCAACGTCTACATCGACGGTGTGGGCCAGAAGAGCTACGTCAAGGGCGGCGGCGTGGCCGGTCAGTCCGGCAGTGCCGGTAACCCGTTCCCGCAGCTGGCCATCGGCGAGTACAAGGTCATCACCGGCAACTACAAGGCCGAGTACGGCCAGGTGTCCAGTGCAGCGGTCACGGCCGCGACCAAGTCGGGTACCAACGAGTTCAAGGGTGAAACCTTCTACCGTTATACCAACGACAGCATGCGCGCGATGACCCCGGCCGAGCGTCAGCCGGGCAAGGGCAAGGAGGATTCGGCCGAGAAGGAATACGGCTTCGCCCTGGGCGGCCCGATCGTCAAGGACAAGGCCCACTTCTTCGTGACCTATGAAGCGAAGCGCTTCGATCTGCCGGTGACCATCGCACCGCATGGTTCGGTGACCAACAAGGCCAACCGCGTCCCGGCTGATGCCCAGGCCGGCCTGGGCCCGGCCAGCCAGCCGTTCCAGCAGGACCTGATCTTCGCCAAGGTCGACTTCGAGCCGACCGACAACGATCGCCTGGAACTGACCTTCCAGGACCGTGATGAAACCCAGCAGCAGTTCTCGGACCAGACCGCGCCGATGCACGGCAAGGAAACCAAGAACACTGACCGCCGTTACGCGCTGCGCTGGAACCACAGCGGTGAGCGTTACTACAACGAGCTGATGGTTACCCACGAGGATTCGTTCAACAATCCCAAGCCGCTGAGCATGGGCAACGGTTTCAACTACACCGCGCCGGACGGCAAGAGCGAGGAGCGCGCCATCGTCTCGATCGGTGGTTCCTCGGCAATGTCGTCGCAGGTGAAGGGCCAGAAGGGCTGGTCGATCGAAGACAACCTGACCCTGGATGGCATCCAGTGGGCGGGCGACCACACCATCAAGATGGGTGCCAAGTACAAGCAGATCGACCTGTACGCCTCCGATGCGGCGCAGATCAATCCGCAGTTCTACTACACCATCGACAACCCGACCTTCCCGGACAGCATCCCGTACAAGGCCCAGTTCGTGAAGCCGGTCACCGGCGTGTCCGGCGTGTCCGGCGAAGTGCGCTCGAAGGTGAAGCAGATCGGTCTGTTCATCCAGGATGACTGGCAGGTCAACGACCACCTGCAGCTGAACCTCGGCCTGCGCTGGGACTACGAGAAGAACCCGTCCTATCTGGACTTCGTGACCCCGCCGGAAGTGGTCAATGCGCTGTTCGCGCAGGATCCGCGTGCCGCCGCTGGCCAGAGCTACGCCGACACGCTGGCGCTGAGCGGCCTGAACATCAACGATTACATCAGCAACGGCCACAACCGCAAGGCATTCAAGAATGCCTGGCAGCCGCGTCTGGGTTTCTCGTATGACATCAATGCCGACGAGCAGCACGTGATCCACGGTGGTGCCGGTCGTTCCTACGACCGCGACCTGTTCGACTACCTGCAGCTGGAAACCACCAAGCTGGCCCTGCCGCAGCCGACGATCTACTTCCGCAATCCGGCAACCGGTCAGTGCTTCCAGGGCAACGCCGCGTGCTATGACTGGAACCCGAACCTGCTCAACGGTATCGGCAACCTCCAGAGCCTGGTCGGTTCGACCAGCAATGCCGGCCTGGAAGTCGACCTGCTGAACAACAATCTGAAGGTGCCCTACGCTGACCAGTTCAGCCTGGGCATGAGCAACCAGATCGGCGACTGGCTGACCGACGCCACCATCTCGCGCACGCTCACCTATGACGGCTTCGCCTTCACCCTGGGCAATCGCTACCCGACCGGCAACTTCTTCGACGATCCGCGTCTGTGCGGTGGCACCGAAGCCGGTCTGGGCCAGGCGTGGAGCTGCAACGTACCGGGCTTCGGCAGCCTGATCATCGGCCAGCAGGGCATCAAGACCCGTGCTACCCAGATCCTGTTGTCGGCGCAGAAGCCGTTCACCCAGGAAAGCGGTTGGGGCACCTCCATCGCCTATACCTGGACCACCGCCCGCCACAACCGTGACATCAACGAGCACTACGCGTTCGACCGTGGCGTGATCGGTGACTACCCGACCATCCGCTCCAACGGCGCGCCGCGTCACCGCCTGGTGGTGACCGGTTCGTATGCGGGCTTCTGGGGCATCACCTTCGGTGGCAAGATCACCCTGGCCACCCCGACCGCGATCAACGACTGGTACGGCGTGCCGCAGGCCAATGGCTTCGACCTGCCGACCCCGATGGCGGCGGTTCCGGGTGGCAACGGCAAGTTCCTGCTGGGTGGCAAGATCTTCGGTTATCGCTCGGTCGACCTGCAGGCGACGAAGACGTTCAAGATGCCGGGCGATACCGAGCTGTATGCGCGTATCGACATCATCAACGTGTTCAACTTCGACAATTTCTCGAACTACAACTACTACAAGAATGGCAAGTTGACCGCGAGCTACAACGAGACCGGCGACATCGTCGGTACGCCGCGCCAGGTCAAGGCCGAAGTGGGCTTCCGCTTCTAAGCCCGGATGGATGCATGACCCCGATGCCGCCGCTCCGCCGGCGGCATCGGGCGCGTGAAAACAGCAATGGCCGGCCCTGTGCCGGTCCATTGCCCATGCCGCTGCCGGTCAGGGGGCATCGGCATGGGCAATGATCGCGGTGTCAAACCACGTTTTTCGTGGTTTTTTAAGAACGCACCTTGTAAACGATTTCAGATCATTGGACGGTATGCTTTCCCATCGATCAGACCACCGGAGAAATCGCGCCATGCAGGCACGTCATCTGTTGTCCGCCGCAGCGTTGAGCCTGGCCGTGGCCGCCTGCCAGCCGGCCCAGCAGGAGCCTGCCAAGCCGCGCCCGCCGGTGATCCTGATCGAGGCCGATGCACCGCCGCGGCCGATGAAACCTGAGCTGCCGCCGCTGTTCGATGACATCGAGCGCCGCACCTTCCAGTTCTTCTGGGATACCACCAACGAGATCAATGGCCTGACCCCGGACCGCTATCCGTCGCGGCCGTTCGCCAGCATCGCCTCGGTCGGCTTCGCACTGACCGCGTATCCGATCGGCATCGAGAACGGCTGGGTCAGCCGCAACCAGGCGATCGACCGCACCCTGACTACCCTGAAATTCTTCCGCGATGTGCCGATGGGCCCGCAGCGTACCGGCAAGGCGGGTTACAAGGGCTTCTATTACCACTTCCTGGACATGCAGGAAGGCCGTCGCTACGACAGCTGGGTCGAACTGTCCTCGGTGGATACCGCGCTGCTGATGATGGGGGTGCTGTTCGCGCAGTCGTACTACGACGGTGACGATCCGCGTGAGAAGGAAATCCGCCAGATCGCCGACACGTTGTACAAGAAGGTCGACTGGCCCTGGCTGCAGCAGCGTGCGCCGCTGATCTCGATGGGCTGGTTCCCCGAGAGCGGTTTCATCGACCACGACTGGATGGGCTACAACGAGGCCATGATGGTCTACATCCTTGCCCTGGGTTCGCCGACGCACCCGGTCAGCCCGGATGCGTGGACGGTGTGGACGCGCACCTATGACAACGACTGGGGGGTCTACCAGGGCCAGGAATACCTGTCCTTCGGCCCGCTGTTCGGCCACCAGTACAGCCACGTCTGGATCGACTTCCGCGACATCCAGGACGCCTACATGCGCGAGCGCGGCAGTACCTACTTCCTCAACAGCCGCTCGGCTGCACTTGCCCAGCGTGAGTACGCCATCGCCAACCCGATGCAGTGGAAGGATTACGGCGAGAACGTCTGGGGCCTGACCGCCAGCGATGGCCCGCAGAACACCACGCAGGAATACCGTGGCGAGCAGCGCCAGTTCCGCCATTACTCTTCGCGCGGCGCTGGCCTGCGCGAGAACTTCGATGACGGCACCATCGCTCCGACCGCCGCGATCGCGTCGGTGGTGTTCGCGCCGGAACAGGTGATCCCGGCCACGCTGGAAATGCACAAGCGCTACGGCGATTACATCTATTCCAGCTACGGCTTCCTGGATTCGTTCAATCCCAGCTTCAACTACGACATCCCGATCAAGACCGGCCGCGTGGTGCCGGATCGTGGCTGGGTCGCCAGCGACTACATCGCCATCGACCAGGGGCCGATCCTGACCATGATCGCCAACTATCGCAATGATTTCGTCTGGGAAGTGATGAAGAAGAACCCGTACATCCGCAAGGGCCTGGAGCGGGCGGGGTTCAGTGGTGGCTGGCTGGCGCCGGAAGGTTCGTTCCAGCCGCTGGAACTGCAGAAAGACGAAAAGGCCGCGGCGGCACGCGCGGTGGGTATCGCCGAATCACGCGCGGCTGCCGCGCAGGAACAGAAGAACAATGCCAACCGCAACACAGGCCAGGGCAAGTAACCCGATGCCGAACTGGATCGACCGTCTGCGCCGCTGGACACTGCCAGCCCTGGCCGCACTGGCCGCACTGGCCGTGGCCGGCTGCGCCCGCACCGAACCGGACACGACCACTGTGCGCTTCTGGGCAATGGGCCGGGAAGCCGAGGTGGTCAGCGAACTGATCCATGAGTTCGAAGCCGAGAACCCGGGCATCAAGGTGGACGTGCAGAACATCCCGTGGACCGCTGCGCACGAAAAGCTGCTGACCGCGTTCGCCGCCGACGGCCTGCCGGACGTGTGCCAGCTCGGCAACACCTGGGTGCCGGAGTTCGCCGAGCTCGATGCGCTGACCCCGTTGCAGCCGTTCGTCGATCGCTCTGCCGTGGTCGATGAGAAGGATTATTTCCAGGGCATCTGGGACACCAACGTGATCCACGGCAAGCTGGTCGGCGTGCCGTGGTATGTCGATACGCGCCTGATCTACTACCGCAAGGACCTGCTGGCCAAGGCCGGCTACGACCACCCGCCGCGCACGTGGCAGGAGTGGGATGAGCAGATGGCAGCGATCAAGCGCATGCAGGGCCCGAACCGCTATGCGGTGCTGATGCCGATCAACGAGTTCGAGCAGCAGCTGTCGCTGGCACTGCAGCAGCCCGATCCGCTGCTGCGCGATGATGACACCCGCGGCAACTTCAGCAGCCCCGGCTTCCGCCGCACGCTGGCGTTCTACGCCAACATGTTCGAGCAGGGCTGGGCGCCGAAGATGTCCGAGACGCAGATCTCAAACGTCTGGGATGAGTTCTTCCGCGGCTTCAACGTCTTCTACATTTCCGGCCCATGGAACATCCGCGAGTTCAAGAAGCTGCAGCCGAAGGAACTGGAAGGGCAGTGGGGCACCGCAGCGCTGCCGGGGCCGGAAGGTCCGGGCGCGGGCATCGCCGGTGGCACCAGCCTGGTGATCTTCCGCAAGTCGCAGCAGAAGGAGGCGTCGTGGAAGCTGATCGAGTTCCTGTCGCGCCCGCAGATCCAGGCACGTTTCCATTCGATCATCGGCGACCTGCCGCCACGCCGCAGCACGTGGAGTGCGCCGTCGCTGGCCAACGATCCGCTGGCCGCAGCGTTCCGTGACCAGCTGGAGCGGGTCAAGCCGACGCCGAAGGTGCTCGAATGGGAGCGCATCGTGCAGGAAATGCGCATCGTCACCGAGAAGGTGGTGCGCGGTGGCCTGCCGCAGGACAAGGCCGTCGAAGAACTCGACCAGCGCGTGGACAAGGTGCTGGCAAAGCGCCGCTGGATGCATGAACAACAACGCCTGCAGCAGCGCGTTCCGTCGCCGCAATCGAGCAGTGCCGTGGCCGCCGGGAGCGCGCAATGAAACGTACTTCGCTTGCCGGCTGGATTTTCGCCGGTCCCTCGCTGATCGTGCTGGGCGTGTTCTTCGGCCTGCCGGTGGCTTCGGCGCTGGCGCTGAGCGTGACCGACTTCGACCTGTATGCCCTGGCTGACAGCAGCAACCTGCGCTTTGTCGGCCTCGGCAACTACATCGATCTGCTGCAGACACCGATGTTCTGGAAGTCGCTGTGGAATACCACTTACTTCGTGTTGATCGGCGTGCCCTTGTCGATCGGCGTATCGCTGGGCGCGGCAATGCTGCTGAATGCGCCGGCTGCGCGCTTCAAGGCGCTGTTCCGCACTGCGTTGTTCGCGCCGGTGGTGACCACGCTGGTGGCGGTGGCGGTGATCTGGCGCTACCTGTTCCATACCAGCTACGGCCTGGTGAACTACGGCCTGGGCCATCTGGGCATCAGCCCGATCGACTGGCTGGGCGATCCCAACTGGGCGATGCCGACCATCATGCTGTTCGCGGTGTGGAAGAACTTCGGCTACAACATGGTGATCTTCCTGGCCGGCCTGCAGGCGATCCCGCATGACCTGTACGAGGCCGCGCGCATCGACGGTGCCTCGCGCTGGAAGCAGTTCCTGCACATCACCCTGCCGATGCTCGGCCCGGTGCTGCTGGTGGTCGGCGTGATTACCGTGTCCGGCTACTTCCAGCTGTTCGCCGAACCCTACGTGATGACCCGCGGCGACCCACTGCAGAGCACCGTCAGCGTGCTGTATTTCATGTTCGAGGAAGGCTTCAAGTGGTGGAACCTGGGACGCGCCTCCGCCGTGGCGTTCCTGCTGTTCCTGATCATCCTGGCGGTGACCACCGTGATGCTGCGTTTCGGCCGCAAGAGGCAGTTGGTATGAGTCGTGAAATCGGCCAGTCGCGCTGGTACCCGTGGTTGATCAATGGTGCGTTGCTGGTGCTGGCCCTGGTCAGCCTGGCACCGCTGTTGTGGATGCTCTCGGTCTCGTTCATGCCGCAGGGCGAGGCCAGCCATTTCCCGCCGCCGCTGCTGCCTTCCAGCATCACCACGCACAACTACCATGAGCTGTTCGCGCGCACTGGCATGGGCGGCAACTTCGCCAACAGCCTGCTGGTGTCGCTTGGCATCACGGTCGGTTCGCTGCTGCTCAACACCATGGCCGGCTACGCCTTCGCCAAGCTCAACTTCGTCGGCCGCGAGCGCCTGTTCCAGGTACTGATGGCGGCGCTGGTGATTCCGGCGCAGGTGGCGATGCTGCCGCTGTTCCTGCTGATGAAGCAGCTGGGCCTGGTCAACAGCTTCGGTGGCGTGATCGTGCCAGCGCTGGCCAGTGTGTTCGGCATCTTCCTGGTACGCCAGTACGCGCGTTCCATCCCGGACGAACTGCTGGAAGCGGCGCGCATCGACGGGGCAGGGGAGCTGCGCATCTTCTTCCAGATTGTGCTGCCGATGCTCAAGCCGGTGCTGGTGACCCTGGCGATCTTCACCTTCATGGGCGCATGGAACGATTTCATGTGGCCATTGATCGTGCTGACCGACCAGGAGCACTACACTTTGCCGGTGGCACTGGCCACCCTCTCGCGCGAGCACATCATGGACGTGGAAATGATGATGGCTGGCGCGGTGGTCACCGTGGTCCCGGTGCTGGCGCTGTTCCTGGTGCTGCAGCGGTACTACATCCAAGGTCTGTTGCTGGGGAGCGTCAAGGGATGAAGCGAGCGATCGCCGTTGGACTGGGCCTGTTGTGGACTTCCCTGGCGATCGCCGCACCTCCGGCGCTGCCGGCACCGAAGGTGCTGGACGACTTCGACGACATCGCAGCCTGGACGCTGGTGCTGTCCGACCAGGTCAGCGGTTCGCTGCGCCCGGTCAGTGGTGCCGGTGGTGGCCGCGCGCTGTGCCTGGACTATGACTTCCACGATGTCTCCGGCTACGTCGGCATCCGCCGCGCGCTGAACATCGAATACCCGGTCAATTACCGCTTCGGATTCCAGCTGCGTGGCGAATCGCCGGGCAACGACCTGCAGTTCAAGTTGATCGATGCCAGCGGCGACAACGTCTGGTGGGTCAACCGGCCCGGCTACAGCTTCCCCAAGGCGTGGACGCCGGTCGAGTACCGCCGCCGCCAGATCGACAAGGCGTGGGGTCCCTCGCCCGAGAAGGAGATGGCACGAAGCGCCGCCGTCGAGTTCACGATCTACAGCAAGGTCGGTGGCCGCGGCACGGTGTGCTTCGACAAGCTGACCCTGCAGGGCCTGCCGCCGCAGGATGATTCGGCGTTGGTGCCATCGGTGATTGCCGATACGGCCACCGCGCTGCAGGACCGCATGATCGACGGCAAGAGCGACACGTTCTGGATCAGCGGTGGCGTCAAGCAGCAGACCATCAGCCTGGACCTGCACAAGAGTCGCGAGATCGGCGGTGTAGTGATCGATTGGCTGCCGAACCTGGAAGCCAATCGCTACACCGTGCGGACGTCCGAGGATGGCCGGGACTGGCGCACTGTGCGCGAGGTGACCGGCGGTGCGGGGGGACGCGATTGGCTGGCGCTGCCGGATACCGACGCGCGCTACGTGCGTTTCGATCTGCGCGATGGCCCGAACTGGCGCTACGGCATCCGTGACATCGCGCTCAAGCCGCTGGCGTTCGCCGCAACGCCCAATGCCTTCCTGTCCTCGGTGGCCGCCGATCTGCCGCGTGGCTCGTTGCCGCGTGCCTATGTGGGCGAACAGCCGTACTGGACCCTGCTCGGCCTTGATGGTGGCCAGGAGCAGGCGCTGATCAGCGAAGATGGCGCGCTGGAGCCGGCCAAGGGCAGCTTCAGCATCGAGCCGTTCATCCGCCTGGATGGCAAGCTGCTGGACTGGTCGAAGGTCGCCATCACCCAGTCGCTGCAGGATCACTACCTGCCGATCGCCACCGTCGACTGGGTGCATGAGAAGGCCGGGCTTTCGGTGACCAGTTTCGTGCAGGGCACGCCCGAGCGCGCGCAGCTGATCGGCCGCTACCGGCTGAGCAATCCGGACAAGGTCGCCCACGAGTACACCCTGGCGTTGGCAATCCGTCCGTGGCAGGTCAACCCGCCCACCCAGTTCCTCAACACCGTCGGTGGCTTCAGCCGCATCGATGCACTGGATGTGGGCGAACAGCTGGTTCGGGTCAACGGTGAGCCGCGCATCTATCCGCTGCAGGTGCCGGATGCGCGCTTTGCCAGTACGTTCGATGGCAAGCTCGATGCGATGCATCTGGAAAGCGGCAAGTACCCGGCCACGACCGCAGTGAAGGACAGCACCGGCATGGCGTCGGGTGCGCTGATGTACACGATCAAGCTCGAGCCCGGGCAGAGCCGCGAAGTGGCGGTGGTGCTGCCGCAGACCGGTGGCTGGGCGCCGCAGGCGCTGGACGTGGCCAAGGCGCAGGCGCAGGTGGCCGATCAATGGCGGCAGAAGCTGGGCGTGGTCTCGCTGCAGGTGCCGGCTGCGGGCCAGGCACTGGTCGATACCCTGCGCACGGCCGTCGCGCACATGCTGATCTCGCGGGTTGGCCCACGCCTGCAGCCGGGCACGCGCTCGTACGCGCGCAGCTGGATCCGCGATGGCGCGATGATTTCCGAGGGCCTGCTGCGCATGGGGCGCAGCGATGCCGTGCGTGACTACATCAACTGGTATGCGCCGTACCAGTTCGAGAACGGCAAGGTGCCGTGCTGCGTCGACGCGCGCGGCAGCGACCCGGTACCGGAGAACGACAGCCATGGCGAACTGATCTACAGCATTGCCGAGTATGGACGCTACACCGGCGACAGCACGTTCACCGAGCTGATGTGGCCGCACGTGCAGGGCGCCTACAACTACATGGAGCAGCTGCGCGCCAGCGAGCGCACCGAGGAGAACCGCGCACGCAATCCGGCCTTCTACGGGATGATGCCGGCCTCGATCAGCCACGAAGGCTATTCGGCCAAGCCGATGCATTCGTACTGGGATAATTTCTGGGCGTTGCGCGGCTACAAGGACGCGGCATCGCTGGCGGCCCAGCTGGGCAAGGTCGAGGCGATGCAGATCGCCGGATCGCGTGACCAGTTCCGTGATGACCTGCAGGCCTCGCTGCTGTCGGCGATGCAGCAGCACGACATCGACTACCTGCCGGGCTCGGCCGAGCTGGGCGATTTCGATGCGACCTCGACCACCATCGCGCTGGCGCCGGGCGGCGAGCAGGGCCGACTGCCGCAGCAGGCACTGGAGGCGACCTTCGAGCGCTATTGGAAGGAGTTCGTGGCCCGCCGCGACGGCAAGCGTGAGTGGAAGGACTACACCCCGTACGAGTGGCGCAACGTGGCGGCGTTCGTACGCCTGGGCTGGCGTGACCGCGCCTGGCAGGCCACCGAGTTCTTTTTCAAGGACCGTGCGCCGCAGGCCTGGAACCAGTGGGCCGAGGTGGTCTCGCGCACGCCGCGCAAGCCGTTCTTCGTCGGTGACCTGCCGCACGCCTGGGTAGCCTCGGACTTCGTGCGCTCGGCCTTGGACATGTTCGCGTACAGTCGTGACATGGACGATGCGCTGGTGCTGGCCGCCGGCATTCCGAGCGCCTGGCTGCAGGGCGAGGGCATCGCCGTGCAGGGCCTGCGCACGCCGCAGGGCCAGCTCAACTACCGCCTGCAGCGCAGCGACAAGCAGCTGGTGCTGGAGGTGCAGCCGGGCCTGGTGCCACCGGTCGGTGGCGTGGTGTTGCCATGGCCGTACGCCGGTGATCCGGGTGAGGCGACCATCAACGGCGAAGCGGCCGAATGGGTCAACAAGGAACTGCACGTGCACCAGCTGCCGGCGCGGGTCGAGATCGATGTACCGAGCGCGGTGCGCCGCGCCGAGCGCAAGGGGCAGTAACGATGAAGCAGCAGGGGGCAAGAGTGCGCACGATCGTGCGCGCCCTGGGGCTGGCCATTGCATTGGCACTGCCGGGCGCCGCGATGGCGGCCGATCCAGCCGCCGGGGCAGCGGCTGATGTCGCCACCGCGCCAGGCATGAGCATGGTCACCTTCAATCTGCATCATGACCGCGAGGACTGGCCACGCCGGCGCCGCACCATCCTGGCCGAACTCAAGCGCCTGCAGCCGGATGCGGTTGCCCTGCAGGAGGTGATCCAACGCCGCAACGTGCGAAACCAGGCGCAATGGCTGGCCAGCCAACTTGGTTACAAGTACGTGTTCGTGTCCACCGATGCGGTCGGCGCGCCCAAGCGCTACGGCAATGCGCTTCTGACCCGGCGGCCGATCCTTGCCCAGGGGGATCATCTGCTGCAGCCCTTGGACGACTACCGCACCGTGGCCCACCTGCGCATCGACGTCGATGGCACGCCGGTAAACGTCTACGCCACGCATCTGAACGAGCGCAGTGATGAGAGCGGACAACGCATCCGTCGCAGTCAGGTCGAGGACCTGCTGCGCTTCATCAGCGCGACGTCGGCGGGCGCGCCGGTGGTGATCGCAGGTGACTTCAATGCACTGGTGGATGCCGGCGATCTGAGCGAGCTGCGCAGCCACTACGGCGACAGTTACGGCAGCGTGCACGTCAACACCGATCTGTCCGGGGTCAGTACGCTCAACCGCCACTATTACCAGGCGCCGTCGCGGATCGACCACATCTTCTTCCAGCAGGACGAGATGGTCGCGCGCGAGGCGAAGATCCTGTTCGACCAGCCCGACGACAGCGGTCGCTGGGCCTCGGACCACTACGGCGTGTGGGCCCGCCTGCAGTTCGCGCCGAAACCCTGACGGGACACGCTTAGGTAGGTGCCAACCTTGGTTGGCACGGGCGTGTCCGCGTGCACTCAATCAACGGCGCCAACCAAGGTTGGCCTCTACCAAAGCGGTGACCGTGCGCGGGTTGTGCCCTGGTGGGTGCCAACCTTGGTTGGCACGGTTCGGCCCGAAGCACAAACAAAAACGGCGGGGATCATTGATCCCCGCCGGTTCGTTTTCACGCTATCAAGGAGCGATCAGTTCGCCGGCGGCGTGCGCTTGGCGGCCTCTTCGTCTTCTTCATCAGCCTTGGCTTCTGCAGCCTGGGCTGCAGCGTCGGCATGGCCATCGGCGACCGGATCGATCGACGGCGTCACCACCGCATCAGCGCTCGGGGCGGCGGCTTCGATCGGTGCGGCTTCGACCGCCACCGGAGCGACCGGCTGTTCCACGATCGGCGCAGTCTCGACGACCGGCGTGGCTTCAACGGCCGGGGCGGCCTCCACCACCGGGGCACTCTCACTGGCCACCGGCTTGGTTTCAACCACCGGGGTTGCTTCAACCACCTGCGGCTTCGATTCCACGACCGGCGCGGCCTCGACTGCGACCGGCTTCGCTTCGATCACCGGAGCGGCTTCAACCACCGCGGCCGTTTCAGCCACAACCGGCTTTGCTTCGATGGCCGGCGCAGCAGCGTCCACCACCGGAGTGGCGTTGGCGACCGGTGCGGCAGCGGCGACCGGCTGGACCGGGGTCGCGGCGTCGATGGCATCGAGCATGCTGGTCTGCACCGGCGAGGACACCGCTTCGGTCTTCGCAGCTTCGACCGGTGCCTGCACTTCAGCCACGACCGGGGTGGCGGCTTCGACCACAGCGCTGCTCACCACGGCAACCGGCGCGGCGACAACAGCGGCTGCAGCACGGGCTGGCTTCTCGGCTTCGACAGCGACCGGCTCGGCTTCGTCATCGAAGTCGAACTCCGGCTGCGAACGCGTGGGCTGCACAGCCGCGACCGGCGCAGTGCCGGCAGTGCTGTCGATGTTCGGCTCGGCGCCGTCGGCGTCATCACCGTCATCACCCTCGTCCTGGTCATCACCCAGGGCGTCGCTGCCGGCGGCGTTTTCGGCGCCACCGCGGCGACGACGACGGCCACCACGACGGCCACGGCGACGGCGGGTTGCGCCTTCGCCAGCCTGCTCGCCATTGGCGTCGGTTGCAGCCTCTTCACCGGCAACTGCAACCACGTCGGTCGCACTGGCCGCATTGGCAGCGGTGTCGACCGGTGCGGCCGCTTCCACCGGGGCGACTGGGGCGACAGGCGCGGTGGCTTCCTGCGCGTTCACCCCATTGGCGGCGACGGCCGTAGCGGCTACGGCTGCAGCTGCGGTCACGGCTTCGGCAGGTGCTTCGGCGGCATTGCGCTGCGGCTTCTCGGCCGGCTTGTCACCGTCCTGCTGCTGCGGGCGCGGCTGCTTGGGCTGCTTCAGCTTCGGTTGCTGGTTCTGGTTCTGGCCCTGCTGCTCGTTGCGCGGCTTGTTCTGCTGCTGCGGCGGCTGCTGGCCATCCTTGTGCTGCGGCTCCTTCTGCTTGCCCTGCTGCGGCTGCTGCTGCTGCGCATTGCCGTTATTGCCGTTGCGGCCGTCCTTGCGCTGCTCGCCGCGGTCCTTGCGGTTGCCGCCATCCTTCTGCTGCTGCGCGTTGCCATTGCCACGATTGTCGTCGCGACGGTCCTTGCGGTCCTTGTTGCGATCCTTGTTGCGGTCCTTGCGACCGCCGTCCTGCTGCTGGCGTGCAGCCGGGGCGGCCGGTGCCGGCGCGGGCGCCGGTTCGCCACCGAACACGCGCTTGAGCCAACCGATCACGCCGCCCGCCGGGGCCGGCGCAACAGGGGCTGCAGCGACCGGGGCCGGAGCGGCCGCGGCCGGCTCCACTTCCTCGCGCACCGGGGCCGGGGAGGTGTGCTTGACCTGGGTCACCGCCGGCGGCGGGATGTTCAGCTGGCCCTTGGTCAGCGCGTGCACCGGCAGCTTGCGCGGGGTGCCGCGCTGGTAGCTGGGCTTGCTGCTTTCTTCACCCAGCTCGTTCTCGCGCAGGCGGGTCACGGTGTAGTGCGGGGTGTGCAGCTGCTCGTCGGCGACGATCACGATCGGCGCCTCGTGGCGCTGTTCGATCTCGCGCAGGGCGCTGCGCTTCTCGTTCAGCAGGTAATTGGCGATCTCCACCGGGGCCTGCACCAGCACCTGCCCGGTGTTCTCCTTCATCGCATGCTCTTCAGCCACGCGGATGATCGACAGCGACAGCGACTCGACGCTGCGCATGCGGCCGTGGCCGTCACAACGCGGGCAGACGATCTGGCTGGACTCGCCCAGGCTCGGGCGCAGGCGCTGGCGGCTCATTTCCAGCAGGCCGAAGCGCGAGATGCGGCCGACCTGCACGCGCGCGCGGTCGTACTTCAGCGCGTTGGCGAGGCGGTTCTCGACTTCGCGCTGGTGCTTGTTGGACGCCATGTCGATGAAGTCGATCACCACCAGGCCGCCCAGGTCACGCAGGCGCAGCTGGCGGGCCACTTCCTCGGCCGCTTCCAGGTTGGTCTGGAACGCGGTGTCCTCGATGTCGCTGCCCTTGGTGGCGCGCGAGGAGTTGACGTCGACGGCGGTCAGCGCTTCAGTCTGGTCGACCACGATCGAGCCGCCCGACGGCAGGCGCACGTTGCGCTCGTAGGCGCCTTCGATCTGCGATTCGATCTGGAAGCGGTTGAACAGCGGGATGTCGTCCTTGTAGTGCTTGAGCTTGCGCAGGGTCTGCGGCATCACCTGCTGCATGAATTCGCGGGCGTGCTCGTACATTTCCTCGGTGTCCACCAGGATCTCGCCGATGTCGGCGCGCAGGTAGTCACGCAGGGCGCGCACGATCAGGCGCGATTCCTGGTAGATCAGGAACGGGGCGGGCTTGCTCAGTGCCGCTTCGGCAATGGCGCGCCAGACATTGAGCAGGTAGTCCAGATCCCACTGCAGTTCTTCCGCATCGCGGCCGACGCCGGCGGTACGGATGATCACGCCCATGTCGTCGGGGATGTTCAGCTTGTCCAGGGCGTCCTTCAGTGCGGCCCGGTCTTCGCCCTCGATGCGGCGCGACACGCCGCCGGCGCTGGGTGAGTTCGGCATCAGCACCATGTAGCGGCCGGCCAGCGAAATGAACGTGGTCAGGGCGGCGCCCTTGTTGCCACGCTCTTCCTTGTCGACCTGGACGACTATCTCCTGGCCTTCTTTCAGCAGCTCGCGGATGCCGGCCTTGTTGTGGTCGACACCGGCCTGGAAGTAGTCGCGGGAGATTTCCTTCAGCGGCAGGAAGCCATGGCGGCCACCGCCGTACTCGACGAAGGCCGCTTCCAGCGAGGGCTCGATGCGGAAGATCCGGCCCTTGTAGATGTTGGACTTCTTCTGTTCCTTCGACGGCTGTTCGATGTCGATGTCATACAACGACTGGCCATCCACGATGGCAACACGCAGCTCTTCAGCCTGCGTGGCGTTGATCAGCATTCGCTTCATTGTTGCGTTCCTCGCAAGCGGCTACCGCGCGGAACGCCATGGGGTTTCGCCTCTGGACACGGCTCGCCGCCCATTCGCGCAAGCGCGGGGAGGGCGGCTTGGGTTTCCAGCGCTACGACACCACGGCAGGCCGCGGGAGCGCTTCACTCTTATGGTTTTTGGGTGTTGCAGGGCCGCAGGCAGCTGTCAGCCAGGCTGGAGCGCCACGCGGGACATGTTCAGCACGGTTGCGTGTCAGGCATCCGGCGATGGCCGGGAAGGCCGGTGAGCCGCTAACATGGCCGCCCCGCGGGCGGTGGTCGCGCACTGTGCCGGATTCGTCGGAAGCTGGGCTTCTGGCCCTGAGTAACTTCCAACGAAATCAATCCCTTATCTCGCCCCCCGAGTGTAACAGAATAAACAGCCTGATGACCGCCCAAGACCCCACCAAGCCCGCTGGCGACAAGCCTTCCGTGCGCATGATCACCGTTCCCGCCGACCGCGCCGGCCAGCGCCTGGACAACTTCCTGCTCGGCCAGCTGAAGGGCGCCCCGCGCAGCCTGGTCTACAAGCTGGTGCGCAGTGGCCAGGTACGGGTGAACGGCGGCCGCGCCAAGGCCGAGCGCAAGCTGGAGGCGGGCGACGAAGTGCGCGTGCCGCCGGTTCGTCTCACCGAAGAGGGAGACAAGGTGGGTCCCCCGGAGGCATTCATGCGCCGGCTGGAGCAGGCCATCGTCTTCGAGGACGCGCGCCTGCTGGCCCTGAACAAGCCCACCGGCGTGGCCAGCCACGGCGGCAGCGGCATCAGCTTCGGCGCCATCGAGACCCTGCGCGCGCTGCGCCCGGGGCAGACCCTGGAGCTGGTCCACCGGCTGGATCGCGACACCTCGGGCCTGCTGATCGTGGCCAAGAAGCGCTCGGCGCTGAGCGAACTGCAGGCGCTGCTGCGTGAAGACCACGGCGCCGGCATCCGCAAGCGCTACCTGACCCTGCTGTCCGGGCGCATGCCCGACGGGGTGATGACGGTCGATGCGCCGCTGCATGTCGGCCTGCGCCAGGGCGGCGAGCGCCATGTGCAGGTCAACGCGATCGGCAAGGAATCGATCAGCCACTTCCGGGTGCTGGAGCGCCGCGGCGGCCATTCCTATTGCGAGGTGCGCATCGAGACCGGCCGTACCCACCAGATCCGCGTGCATGCCCAGCACCTGGGGCATCCGGTGGCCGGCGACGACAAATACGGCGATCCGGCGGTCAACAAGCGGCTTCGTGAGCAGATCGGGCTGAAGCGTCTGTTCCTGCACGCGGCCTCGCTGGAGTTCGCGCTGGACGACGGCAAGAGCCCGTATGTGCTGAACGCGCCGCTGGCCGATGAGCTGGTCGAGGCGTTGGACCGCCTGCGCTGACGGCAGTTCGGCGGCGCCGGGCGCTTGGTCGGCGCCATTCGCAGCGCTCAGACACCCGCGCCTCTTCGCCCTCGCCGGACCTGCGGTGCTCGGCTCGCTACAAGGCGGACCCGGACATCCGCAGCGTAGGCCCATACCCGCACGCAGCCTTTGTAGACTCGAGTCGTACTCGACTCACGCGCGCAGCGCGCGCTTCGCTCTTCAATCTTTTCATCGCGCGGCTGGCGTGCACGGAAGAATGACGGGGCACGGGCGGGGCCGGCTTGCAGGGGTGTCTGCGGCATGGATGCCGCGGACAAGCCCCCATGGACGGGTTCACGGCGTCCCCTGCAAGCCGACCCCGCCCGTGACCTCTCGATACTGCGGAACGTGCCAGCCGCGAGGGGGCTCAGCCCGTTGGCCGGGAACCCCTCACCACTTGAACAGCACCAGGCTGATCGCCAGGGTGCCCATGCCGGCCACCAGGCCATATACCGTCTCGTGGCCCTTGGCATAGCGCTTGGCTGCCGGCAGCAGCTCGTCCAGCGCCAGGAATACCATCACGCCAGCGATCAGTCCGAACACCCAGCCGAAGGTGGCGTGCGACAGTGATCCGGACAGCAGCCAGTAGCCAAGTGCCGCGCCGACCGGTTCGGCCAGTCCCGACAGCAGGCTGGCGCTGAACGCATAGAACTTGTTCTGGGTGGCGAAGTACACCGGCACCGCGATCGCGATGCCCTCGGGAATGTTGTGGATGGCGATGGCGAAGGCCAGCGGCATGCCCACCGACGGGCTTTCCAGCGTAGCGAAGAAGGTCGCCAGGCCTTCCGGGAAATTGTGCGCGGTGATCGCCACCGAGGTCAGCAGCGCGACCCGCTTCAGGTACTCGCGACTGTTTTCGCGGAACGCAGGGTCCTGTTTGTCCAGGCTGTCATGCGGGTTGGGAATGAAGTGGTCGATCAGCACGATCACGATCACGCCGGCCAGGAAGGCCAAGGTGCCGTAGGTGAAGCCGGTGCGCTCGCCATAGGCCAGGGCGAACGATGCGATGGACTTGTTGAGGATCTCCGATAGCGACACGTAGACCATCGCGCCGCCGGCGAAGGCCAGGCCGAACGCCAGCAGGCGCGGATTGGGGCGGCGCGAGAACAGCACCAGCAGGCTGCCGATGGCAGTGGCCAGACCGGCCGCGAGGGTGACCGCCAGTGCGATCCAGACATTTTCGGGGGGAATCTGCAGCATGTACCGACGCGGTCCTGGTCAACAGACAGCCGCCCCGGATGAGCCCGGGGCGGGGAGGGCGAGGCGGGCGTCGGCTGGCCTCGTCGGGGCGCGCGCGATCAGCCGCCGCGGCGCAGGCGTTCTTCGATGGCGAAGCACTGATCGGGCTTCGGCTGCGGCGGGTTGAAGCTGACCGGCACCTGGATGGTGGCCGGCACGGCAGCGCCATTGCGGGTGGCGGCCTTGAACTGCCAGCCCTGAACGGCCGTTTTGGCCAGTTCGTCCAGCTGCGGGTTGCCGGCGCCGGTCAGCAGGGCGACCTCGCTTGGCTTGCCGTCGGTGCCGATGGTCACCTTGAAGGTGCTGGTGCCGCCTACGCCCATGCAGGCCAGTTCAAGCGGGTACTGCGGTGGCGGCGTCTTCACCGCGGCCACTTCGGTCGGCGGCGGCGGCGGTGGTGCCGGCGGTTCCGACGGGCCACAACCGGCCAGGCCGGTCGCAGCAATCAGGGACAGGCTCAGCAAGCGTACGTTCATGGCAGTTGCTCCGTCAGGGCCGAAGTCTTCGCAGCGCAGATGAAGTCGTTCTCGCTCAGGCCGCCCACGTCGTGGGTGGAAAAGCGCACCACGGCGCGGTCGTAGTGCACGCCCAGGTCCGGATGGTGGTCCTCGCGGTGGGCAATCCAGGCCAGCGCGTTCACGAAGGCCATGGTGGCGTAGTAATCCTTGAAGCGGAAGGTGCGCGTCAGGGCCTGTCCGCCCTCGCTCAGCTCCCAGCCGGGAATCTGCGGCAGCAGTTCGGCCAGGCGGGCTTCGCCGAGCTTGTGGTCGCTGCCTTTGCGCGGCACGCAACGGGCCTGGGCCAGTGGAATCAGGTCGGCCATGGGAATCTCCACCTCGTGTTGACTGAACAATGCGCCGGACGGTGTATAAATCGAATGAGCGGCTGACGCTTACTTGGCTAGAATAGCCTGATGATCCAGATCTCCGACACTGCCCAGACCCATTTCCGCAAGCTGATCGAACGCGAGGGCGTGCCCGGCATGGGTGTGCGCTTGAGCGCGGTCGATCCCGGCACCCCGCGCGCCGACGCCCGGCTGGAGTTCGCCGAACCGACCGACCTGCTCGGCGACGAGTGGGCGGTGGACTGCGATGGTTTCACGCTTTACGTTGATGCCGGCAGCGTCGGTTGGCTCGATGGCGCCGAGATCGACATCGTCGCCGGCAGTGCCGGTACCCAGCAGCTGACCATCAAGGCGCCGCGCATCAAGGGCGAAGCGCCCGGCGATGCCGCTTCGCTGGTCGAGCGCGTGCACTGGGTGGTGGAAAACGAAATCAATCCGCAGCTGGCCTCGCATGGCGGCAAGGTGGCCGTGCAGGAAGTTTCGGCCGAAGGCGTGGTGCTGCTGCGCTTCGGTGGCGGTTGCCAGGGCTGCGGCATGGCCGACGTGACCCTCAAGCAGGGCATTGAAAAGACCCTGATGGGCCGCGTGCCGGGCGTGACCGCCGTGCGCGACGCGACCGACCACGACAGTGGCCACGCGCCGTATATCCCTCGCGGCAACGCCGCCTGATCGCTGACGCGTGCCTCTGACCCGGGCCGAGCAGTTCATCGACCTGCTGCTGGCCCGCCAGCAGCCCAGGGCCGTCCTCGAGAAAACCACGCGCCTGCCGTATGGCTGGGCGCTGTGGCTGCGCTCGCTCGGTCCGTTGCCGCGGCCGCTGCACGCCAGCGAGTTGATCTCGGTGCTGCTGCCGCGTCCGCTGCCAGGGCCACCCGGGCAGTTGCCCCGGTTGTCACCCTGGCAAGCGATGCGCCGTCTGTTCTGGCAGGACTGGGATGCTGCGCCGCGCGACCAGCGCTGGATGCGTTGGGTCTCGGCCTTGGCCAGTGCGCTGCTGCATCTGCTGTTCTTCATGCTGCTGCTATGGGTGGCAGTGATCCGCACCTCGGCACCGGAAGAACAAGGCGCCGAGGGCGAGCGCGTGCAGGTGGAGTTCGTCGGTCGCGCTACCCGGGAGGGCGGCGGCGATCAGCCAGGTGCGGAAGCGGCGGCCGCTGCACCGCCGGGCCAGGTTGCAGCTGGCCAGAACGCAGGGGCCGCAACGGCACCTGAGCCGCGTCCGGCGTCCGCGTCGGCAGCTGCGTCCGCACCCGCTCCGGCTGCAGTGGCCAGCGTGCCGCCGCCGCCCGCCGAATCCGAGCCGGCGCCGGTCGCGGCACCGCCGCCGTCTCCGGTGCAGGCCACCGAAGTAGCCGAGGCCAGTACGGATTTCGTGGTGCCACCTGTCAGCGTGCCGCGCACGGAGATCAGCATCGTGCCGCGCGACACGGTACCGACGGTGCGCGAGCGCAGCGTGCAGCCGGTGCAGGCGCCGCCGGCCCCGGCCGCACTGCGTGCGCCGGAGATCGCGGTGCGGACGCCGCAGCTGCGTGACATCCCGGTGCAGGAGCGTGAAATCAGTACGGTCGATGCACCGGCGATATCGCAGCCGCTGCGCACAGCCGATGTACAGGTCCGTGTGCCGCAGCGCGATGTGCAGGTGCGCGAGCGCGAAGTGCAGGCCGTGGTCGATCCGCAGGTACGGATGGCTGCTGTGGCCGGGCGCGAGCCGACCGTGCGTGCGCCGGCAGGCCGTGACCTGCAGGTGCGCGAGCGCGAAGTTGCGTCGGCACCCGCGGCGGCGCCTTCAACGTCCAGTGGCAGCGCGCCAGCGGCAACGCCCGCGCCTGCGGCCAGGAGCACTGCAACCCAGGCCAACAGCAGCACGCCACGGCCATCCGCCTCCAGCACGACACCGGCCCAGGCCGGCGCGCGTCCGGCTCCCAACCCGGGCAACTGGGCTACGCCTGCCAAGGGCGACGACTGGGGCGCGTCGAGCCGCAACCACGACGGCGCCAGCAGGGGCGCAAGCCAGGCCAGTGCCGCCGGCAAGGGCAATGGCCTGTTCAATGCCGACGGCAGCGTGCGCGTGCCGGGGCAGGAAGGCGGCGGTCACGCCGAACGTGGTGCCCCAGGTGGCGCCAACGATGGCTGGAGCAAGGAGCGCATCGCGCAGTCTGGCACCTGGTTGAAGCGACCGCCGTACGATTACACGCCGACTTCGTTCGACAAGTATTGGGTGCCGCAGGAATCACTGCTGGCCGAATGGGTGCGCAAGGGCATCAAGTCGATGGAGATTCCGTTGCCGGGCACCGGTACGAAGATCTCCTGCGTGATCTCGATCCTGCAGGCGGGTGGCGGCTGCGGCCTCACCAATCCGAACATGCAGGACCAGCCGGCGGTGGCACGGCCGCCGCCGGACATTCCGTTCAAGAAAGAGCTGCAGGAAGATAACGGGAGCCGCTAGGCAAGGCGCGCGCGCCACACGCTGGCCGGCTCGCGCTTGGGTAGGTGCCAACCTTGGTTGGCACAGGAACGCC
The DNA here is from genome assembly GCF_030913325.1 of Stenotrophomonas sp. a6. Classification (NCBI taxonomy): domain Bacteria; kingdom Pseudomonadati; phylum Pseudomonadota; class Gammaproteobacteria; order Lysobacterales; family Lysobacteraceae; genus Stenotrophomonas; species Stenotrophomonas sp. a6. Next base: position 2,930,427 of record NZ_CP133161.1, on the reverse strand, counting down.
GACCAAGGTCGGCCTCTACCAGGGCATTGCCCTACGCGCTCTGCGACAGGAACACCCAGAACGGCACGTCGCGGCCGACCCAGTCGCGGCTGGCTTCGTCCATCACGTCCAGCAACGTGTCGAAATCCTTCTGTGTGGAGGCGCGCAACGTATCCACGTCGGCCAGGAACAGCGCGTAACCGTCGGCCGGCAGCCATTGCAGATCACGAAGGTTGTCCGACAGTGCATCCCAGTTGCCGCCGAAGCCAGCCGGGAAATCCAGCTGCGCCGCCAGCCGGGCGAGCAGGGTGCGTTTGTCGGCGACGCCTTCCAGGTCGATGCGGATCACCTTCAGGCCGGCATCGCGCATCGCTGCGGCCAGTGCGCCGATGTCGTCGCTGTCGATGGCGTAGACGCCGGCATTGTTGATGTCATGCAGGCCGAGGCCGAAATCATCGTGGCTCATCACTGCGCTCCCTGGGCCGGTACGGTGAAGCTGCGGAACGATTCGTAGTGGTCGTCGGTGTAGTACCACGCCTCCGGCGGATCGCCGCCGGTGACGATGCGGCGCGTGCCACGGGTGCGCGCGCCGGGGGTGTCCACGGTGTATTCGCGGTAGTAACCGCGCGGACGCTGCGGCAGCTGCTGTTCGCGGTTACCGAAGGTGCTGCCATCCTGGCGGTGCGGGAACGGCCCGCCGCGCTGGATCAGCGCGATCGTCTGCAGGGCTTCGGCGGGCAGGAAGGCGGGCAGACCGTTGCCCTTGCCGGGCGTGGCCGTGGCCGGTGCGCGCGCGGCAGTCGCACCCTGCAGGTCCGGCGCGAACTGCGGCGCCGGCGGGCGCTGCATGAAATGGTTGACGACCAGGCCGAGCAGCAGCAGGGCGATGGCGGTGATCAGCAGCCGGGGGTTGCGCATGGGCAAGGAAGCGGGCGAGGGTGGTGCTCGCACTGTAGCGCCTGCGCGCTGCACGGTGCATGAGGACGGCGCCGCGTCACCGCTGCGTAACAATTGCCGTCGTGCTCACCGGCAGGACGCAATTTCCTTTACATCCCCCTTGGTAATCTGGCGGTCTGTCCCCATCATTCACCGCGCAACGCCCGACACCGTCGGGTGCCCTCGCAATCAGGAGATGCATCATGGCCTATACCCTGCCCAAGCTGTCCTACGCCTACGACGCGCTGGAACCGCATATCGATGCGGCGACGATGGAAATCCATCACACCAAGCATCACCAGACCTACATCAACAACGTCAACGCGGCGCTGGAAGGCACCGAGTACGCTGACCTGCCGGTCGAAGAACTGGTGAAGAAGCTCAAGTCGCTGCCGGAGAACCTGCAGGGTCCGGTGCGCAACAACGGTGGCGGCCATGCCAACCACTCGCTGTTCTGGACCGTGATGGCACCGAACGCGGGCGGTAACCCGGTGGGCGACGTGGCCAAGGCCATCGACAAGGACCTGGGCGGCTTCGACAAGTTCAAGGACGCCTTCACCAAGGCAGCGCTGACCCGTTTCGGCAGCGGCTGGGCCTGGCTGAGCGTGACTCCGGACAAGAAGGTGGTGGTCGAGAGCACCGGCAACCAGGACAGCCCGCTGATGGAAGGCAACACCCCCATCCTCGGCCTGGACGTGTGGGAACACGCGTACTACCTGAAGTACCAGAACCGCCGCCCGGAATACATCGGCGCGTTCTTCAACGTCATCGACTGGAACGAAGTCGAGCGCCGTTACCAGGAAGCGATTGCCTGATCGTGGTAACAGGATGAACAGAAAAGGCCGGGGGAAACCCCGGCCTTTTTGTTTTCCGCATTGGTAGTGCCGGCCGCTGGCCGGCAGCCCTGGAATGCCGGCCAGCGGCCGGCACTACCTATTCGGCCGTGGCCGCATCGCCCTGCAGGCGCAGGGTGGCCATTACGCCCAGACGCAGGCCCGGCAGGTCGCCGTCGGCCGGCAGCAGGATCGGCTGCTGGCGGATGCCGCCGAAGTGCTTGACCTGGAACAGCACGTCCAGGCCATGACCACTGGCGCCACCGCCGCTGGCCGCCGGCGGCTCGGGGCGGCCACCCGGATTGCGCCGGGCCGGCTGGAACCCCGGGGTACTGCGCACGAGCTCGACGGTGGTTGCCGAGAAATCACCGGCGATCAGGCTGGGCATGCCCTCGGCGGTGGCGCCGATCCAGGTCATCAGGTCGCTGGTCTGGTGCTGGCGGGCAGTGGCCTCGTCCGGGTCCGGGCGCAGCCGTGCCACATAGATGTTTACCAGCGCCTGGCCCAGCTTCAGCCGCATCATGCCGGCGGCGCTGAAGGTGCCGGGTGGGTGCAGCAGGGTCACGCCATCCTCGCTGACCGGCAGCCGGGTCAGCATCGCGTTGCCGTGCCGCAACGGCTGGCTGGGCGGATCGGCGGTAACGAAGTCGCAGCTGTAGCGCAGCCGGCTGGCCAGCCAGCAGGCCGGATTGCGGCCCTGCTGCTGCAGCACCTGCTGTACGGAGATCACGTCCGGCTGCAGCTCGGTGAGCAGGTGCGCCACCTGTTCGCGGCGCTGCTTCCACTGCGCATCATCGCGGCTGGGCAATTCCAGCGCGGCCACGGTCAGCTGCCGGGGCTCGGCCTCACCGCTGGCGGCGGCCGGTGCCTGCGGCCGCGCCTGTGCCTGCAACGCCAGCAGCAGCACGAGACAGCTGAGCAGGAGACGGGCGTGGGCGAGGGGGCGCATAACGATAAGTTTACGCTTTTGTCGTGCAGGTGCCGTGACTTCCGGCATGTAGTGACGTTGCCTGCCACGGATTGGCACCGTTGTCATGCAGCCCTGCAGCGTGCTTCGCAAGCCCCGCTTCCGGTAACCTTGCGCCTTTCGCTTTGCAGGATTGCCTTACAGGATGAGCCACGACGCAGTTGCCCCCATCGCCGGCCAGGGAAAGATGCCGCGCCAGATCCCGTACATCATCGGCAATGAGGCCTGCGAGCGGTTCAGTTTCTACGGGATGCGCAACATCCTGGTGCAGTTCCTGATCACCTCGCTGCTGCTGCAGGAAATCACTGCGGAAGGCCGTGCCGGTGAAGCCAAGGACATCATGCACAGCTTCATGATCGGCGTGTATTTCTTCCCGCTGCTCGGAGGCTGGCTGGCCGACAGGTTCTTCGGCAAGTACCACACCATTCTCTGGTTCAGCCTGGTCTACTGTGCCGGCCATCTGTGCCTGGCGCTATTCGAGAACAGCCGCGAGGGCTTCTTCCTCGGCCTGGGCCTGATCGCGCTGGGTGCCGGTGGCATCAAGCCGCTGGTGGCCTCGTTCATGGGCGACCAGTTCGACCAGAGCAACAAGCACCTGGCCAAGATCGTTTTCGACGCCTTCTACTGGATCATCAACTTCGGCTCGCTGTTCGCCTCGCTGCTGATCCCGCTGGTGCTGAAGAACTGGGGCCCGCAGTGGGCGTTCGGCATCCCGGGCATCCTGATGTTCATCGCGACCTTCGTGTTCTGGCTGGGCCGCAAGCGCTACGTGCTGGTGCCGCTGCCGCCGAAGGACCCGCATTCGTTCGCCAACGTGGTGCGTACCGCGCTGACCACGCGCGTGGCCGGCCAGGGCCGTCCGGGCCTGGTGATCGCCGTACTCGGCCTGGTGCTGGCAGTGGCCTCGTTCGGCCTGGTTGGGTCGCTGGGCATCGTCATCTGCCTGTGCCTGGCGCTGGTGTCGATCCTGGCCGGTATTGGCGGTGGCACCTGGCTGCAGCTCGATCGCGCCCGTGGCCTGCACCCGACCGAAGCCGTGGAAGGTGTGCGCTCCGTGCTGCGCGTGCTGGTGATCTTCGCGCTGACCACGCCGTTCTTCTCGCTGTTCGACCAGAAGGCCTCGACCTGGGTCCTGCAGGGCCAGCAGATGCAGATGCCGAGCTGGTTCACCGCCTCGCAGATGCAGGCGCTGAACCCGCTGCTGGTGATGATCCTGATTCCGTTCAACAACCTGGTGCTGTACCCGGCCCTGCGCCGCTTCGGCTTCGAGCCGACCGCGCTGCGCCGCATGACCGCCGGCATCGCCTTCAGCGGCCTGGCCTGGATCGTGGTCGGCGGCATCCAGGTGGTGATGGACGGTGGCAATGCCATGTCGATCTTCTGGCAGATGCTGCCGTATGCGCTGCTGACCTTCGGTGAGGTGCTGGTCTCGGCCACCGGCCTGGAGTTCGCCTACAGCCAGGCGCCGCAGGCGATGAAGGGCGTGGTGATGAGCTTCTGGAACCTGACCACCACCATCGGCAACCTGTGGGTGCTGCTGTCCAACGCTGCTGTGCGCAACGATGCGGTGACCCACAAGATCGCCAGTACGGGCCTGAGCGAGGCGGCATTCCTGATGTTCTTCTTCGCCGGTTTCGCCTTCGTCGCGGCGTTGGCCTTCGGTTGGTACGCGAAACGCTATCGTATGGTCGACAACTACCGTAGCGCCTGAGCCTGACATGACCCCCGTCAATCTGCTGTTGATCGCCATCACCGCCCTCCTGTCGTGGATGGCGTTCAACAACCGCAAGCTGGCCGACCGCCTGATCCTGTGGCCGCCGGCCATCGACCGTCACCGCCAGTACGACCGGCTGGTGACCTATGGCTTCATCCACGCCGACTGGTCGCACCTGATCTTCAACATGATCACCCTGTTCTTCTTCGGGGGATTCATCGAGAGCGTGATGGTGCAGCTGACCGGCAGCTACCTGACCTACCCGGCGTTCTACATCGGTGCGCTGCTGGTCTCGATCCTGCCCAGCTACCTGAAGAACCAGAAGAACCCGAACTACCTCAGCCTGGGCGCGTCCGGAGCGGTGTCGGCGGTGTTGTTCGCCTTCATCCTGATCAAGCCGTGGTCGATCATCCTGGTGTTCTTCATCCCGGCACCGGCCATTGTCTATGCCGCGTTCTACGTGGGCTACAGCATCTGGATGGACAAGCGCGGTGGTGATCGCATCAACCACAGCGCCCACCTGGCGGGCGCGGCGTTCGGTGTGATCTTCATGCTGGCCATGCAGCCGAGCATCTTCACCCACTTCCTGCGCGAGCTTTCCAACCCGACCTTCCGTCTCGGCGGCGGTTGAGGGGCTGGGGTCGGATCCACTGGATCCGACCCCGGGGGCAGGGACCCGCTCCTGGTCAGGCGCGGGTCTGCTGGCCGTAGGTGTCCAGCAGGCGGGCGAATACCTCTTCGCCGATGCGCTGGAAATCCTGATCTTCGGTCTGCCCTTCCACCGCCAGCTGCAGCAGGCCCTCCAGCAGGGCGCGGTCGGTGTCGGAATGGGAATCGCTGGGGTGCATCGGAGCCTCCGCGGTGGTGCGCATGATCAACGGTCGCAAGGGCCGTGCCAGCATGGCCGTACCCCTCCACAGGCGATAGCGGCCGTCCTCGCTCCAGCTTGAGGGTCGAAAACTGACGTGAATGGATTGGACTTGCCCCTGTTCAGGCTTCACGCGATCATGGCGCCCGGCTGCGCACCATCCACGCAGTCGCCGCAGGAGACAGTTCCATGGCTTCGGTCACGCCCCCCGGTCTGGCCTACGAGGTCGAACACGACCTGGCCAACCATCGCTTCACCGCCCGTGTGCGCGGACAGCTGGCGGTGCTCGATTACCAGATCAAACGCAGGCGCATGGTCATCACCCACACCGAGGTACCCGAGCCGATTGCCGGCCGTGGCATCGCAGGTGAGCTGACACGCGTGGCACTGCGCTTTGCCCGCGAGCAGAAGTACAAGGTGGTGCCGGCATGTTCCTACGCCGAAGCCTTCCTGCAGCGGCACGAGGAGTACCACGACCTGCTCGCTGGCTGAATGCCAGCGGGCCACGCTTCAGCCATGGCAGGCGATGATGTACAAACATGAACAGGGGATCCCGATGAAGATTGGAAACAACCGGCCATTGCACGGCAGCGTGCTGGCCGGCGTGGTGGGCGTGCTGTTGCTGGCCGGTTGCCAGCGTGAAAGCGAGCCGGCACCGGCGACCGACGCGGCCCCCGCCGCCGAGGCCACTGCCGCAGGTGAAACGCCGGCCACGGAAGCGCCGCTGGACCTGCGCGACGTGATCGAGAACAACGAGCGCGAAGTGGTGGGCATCAGCTACCCGGCCGGCATCGATCGCTACCCGGGCCTGGCGCGCGCGCTGCAGAACTACGCAACCAGCGCACGCAGCGACCTGCAGCAGGCACTGGACGGGCTCGGCAATGACAAGCCGACCATGCCCTACGAACTGTCGCTGAGCTTCGAGAAGCTGCTGGAAACGCCGCAGCTGGTGGTGGTCAGTGCCGATGGCAGCCGCTATACCGGTGGCGCCCACGGCGAGCCGCTGGTGGCGCGTTTCGTGTGGCTGCCGGCGCAGCAGCAGATGCTCAGTGCCGACAAGCTGGTGGCCGATGCCAAGGGCTGGAAGGCGATCAGTGATTTCGTCGCCGACCAGCTGCGCGAACGCGTGGCCACCCGCCTCAGTGGCGAGGACATGGACCCGGCCCAGCTGCAGGAATCGCTGCGTAACGCATCGCGCATGATCGCCGACGGTACCGGCCCCCAGGCCGACAATTTCAGCCAGTTCCAGCCGCTGACCAACGACAAGGGGCAGATCACCGCGCTGCGCTTTGTTTTCCCGCCGTACCAGGTGGGTCCATACTCGGACGGCACCCAGACCGCCGACGTACCGGCGGCGGTGCTGTTGCCGCACGTGGCCAAGGACTACGTGGAGCTGTTCGCACGCGGTTGACCGCAGTCGAGGAGGTGGCGTGGATACAGGGTTGCAGGAGCGGGTCGCCGGCCTGCTGCAGGAAGCCGGGGTCCGCATCGGCGGCACCCAGCCACAGGACATCCAGGTGCATGACCCGCGCTTTTTCGCGCGGGTCATGGCGCACGGCTCGCTTGGCCTCGGCGAGAGCTACATGGACGGTTGGTGGGATGCCAACGTCCTCGATGAATTCCTCGTCCACCTGATGCAGGCACACCTGGATGAACGGGTGCACGGTTGGCGCGAAGTGGCCGATGCGCTGAAGGCGCGCCTGTTCAACCTGCAGGTCGGGCAGGGCAGCTACGAAGTGGGCCGCCGCCACTACGATCTTGGCAACGACCTCTACCAGGCCATGCTCGGCCAACGCCTGGTGTACAGCTGCGGCTACTGGCGCAATGCCGGTGATCTCGATGCCGCGCAGGAGGCCAAGCTGGACCTGGTCTGCCGCAAGCTGGGGCTGCGCCCCGGGCAGCGTGTGCTGGACATCGGCTGTGGCTGGGGTGAAGCCCTGAAGTTCGCAGCAGAGCGCTACGGCGTCACCGGCGTCGGCGTGACCATTTCGCAGGAACAGGCCGGGTTCGCACGCGAACTGTGCGCCGGCCTGCCGATCGAGATCCGCCTGCAGGACTATCGCGAACTGGATGAGCCGTTCGATGCGATCTTCTCGATCGGCATGTTCGAGCATGTCGGCGACAAGAACTACGCCAGTTTCTTCGAGGTGGCCAGGCGCTGCCTGTCTTCGCGCGGGTTGCTGCTGCTGCACACCATCGGCACCAACATCTCGCGGCATCGCACCGATCCGTGGATCGCGCGCTACATCTTCCCCAATTCAATGCTGCCGTCGGCGGTGCAGATCAGCAAGGCGTTCGAAGGGCGCTTCGTGCTGGAGGACTGGCACAACTTCGGCACCGACTACGACCTCACCCTGCAGGCTTGGCGACGCAACGTGGAAGCGGCGTGGCCGCAGCTGGACGCGCGCTACGACGAGCATTTCCGCCGCATGTGGCGGTTCTACCTGGCCGGATCGATGGCCACCTTCCGCTGCCGGCACGCGCAGCTGTGGCAGCTGGTGCTGTCGCCGGAAGGCGTACCGGGTGGGTACGTGGCGCCACGCTGAGGGTGCGCAGGGGTAGATCAGGCCGGATGCGATACTTACTGACGCCAAATCCGTGTGTTGCACGGTCAGCTCCGCGCGTGGGCGTCGTCGACGCTACGCTGTTGGGTCGGCGGGGTTACCGCATTCCTGAAGGCGTTGCAGCATGGGTTGGGACATCACCTACCATCCAGTCGCGGATTCGGAGATCCGTGACATCTATTTCCGTGCTCTGGAGGACGTGACGCTGGTCGAGGCGCTGCAACAGCGGTTCCGGATCGAGCCGTTCTACATGGAGCAGTTGCAGGAACGCATCGACGAGGCTCGCTCGATCAGCGCCGACGTGCCTTTCGAGAAGGGGCACGCTTTGTACCTGGCGATCGTGGCCGGCCACCTTCGGCGGTATCACTATCTCCGCGGGAGCGCCCTTTCGTTTTTCATCGACGATCCGGTGGTCGCCCGGTATTTCGCGGACTGGCGGCAACTGGTGCCGTTGCAGTGGGCGGATGCTGCCGCCGGCAACCATCTACGTGAAAACTATGGTGGTGGCGTGTTCATCACGCATGCCCGGCTGAAGCAATTACGCGCTGATTATGCAGTGGACAGCGCACTTGCTGCGCGCCTGGAGGAGCTGTTCTCCGATGGACGCCTGGTCGTTTTCTGGCGTGTTGTCGATGAAGCGATCGCCAGCGGATGCGGATTGCTGGAGGCCAGCGAGGTGGTCGAGCCGAACCCGATGGATCTCAATGCATCGACCAGCTTGAGCAATCTGCTGAACTGCGCGCCGGATGGCGCGATCCTTTATGCGGAAGCCGCGGCGGCCCAGCTGGCGGAGTTCGTGGCAGCGCACCCGGATATCGCATCGACTGCCGCTGCCGCGCCCGGTGCGCCGAAACGACGGTGGTGGGAGCGACTGTTTCGGCGCTGATCTGGAAGCGCATCCACGCATGGCGCGGATCTACTGGAGTGCGTCATGTGTGGATCGATGATGCCGGGGTTCGTGGCGCGAATGGATCGTGCCGACCAACGGTCGGCACCCACCAGTAGATCCACGCCATGCGTGGATGTCCCAACAAAAAAACCGCCCGGTTTCCCGGGCGGTTTTTCGTTTCAGGCTACTGCGCGGGCGATCAGTTGCCGGCGCCGGTCAGGCCACGCTTTTCCAGCAGCGGTTCGATCTGCGGCTCGTGGCCGGCGAAATCGCGGAACAGCTGCATCGCGTCGACGCTGCCGCCCTTGGACAGCAGGGTGGCGCGGAAGTGGTCGCCGTTCTTGCGGCTCAGGCCGCCGTTGTCCTTGAACCACTTCTGGGTGTTGGCGTCGAGCACTTCCGACCAGATGTAGGCGTAGTAACCGGCCGAATAGCCGCCCATGATGTGGCTGAAGTACGGGGTCTTGTAGCGCGGCGGCACCGGCGCGTAGTAGATGCCGTCCTTCTCCAGCGCGGCGCGCTCGAAGGCCATCACGTCCTTGGCGGCCGGCACCTGGTCGGCGCCGATCTGGTGCCAGCGCTGGTCCAGCATGGCCGCACCCAGGTACTCGGTGGTAGCGAAGCCCTGGTTGAACTTGGCTGCCGCCAGCACCTTGTCCAGCAGTGCCTGCGGCATCGCCGAACCATTCTGGTAGTGCTTGGCGTAGTTCTTCAGGATGACCGGGTTGTCGGCCCACATCTCGTTGACCTGCGAGGGGAACTCGACGAAGTCACGCGGCACCGAGGTGCCCGAGAAGTACGGGTACTTCACGTTGGAGAACATGCCGTGCAGGGCGTGGCCGAACTCGTGGAACGTGGTGTTCACCTCGTCCCAGGTCAGCAGGGTCGGCTGGCCGGCCGGCGGCTTCGGAATGTTCAGGTGATTGGCGACCACCGGCTTGAAGCCGGTCAGCTTGGACTGCGAGACGTAGGAGTTCATCCACGCGCCACCGCGCTTGGAGGCGCGTGCATACGGGTCGAAGATGAAGATCGCCAGCTGGCTGCCGTCGGCGTCGAACACGTCGTAGACGGTGACGTCATCGTGGTAGACCGGCAGGTCGGTGCGCTGCTTGAAGGTCAGGCCGAATTCCTGGCCCGCGGCGTAGAACACGCCGTTCTCCAGCACGTTCTTCATTTCGAAGTACGGCTTCAGCTGCGACTCGTCGAAGTTGTACTTGGCCTGGCGCACCTTCTCGCTGTAGAAGGCCCAGTCCCACGGTTCCAGCTTGAACGTCGGCTTGCCAGCGGCCTTCTGTTCCTGGTCGATCATCGCCTGCAGGTCGGCGGCTTCACGCTTGGCGTTGGCCACCGCGGCCGGGGCCAGCTTGCCCAGCATCGCGTTGACCGCTTCGGGGGTCTTGGCGGTCTGGTTGGTCAGGTTGTAGGCGGCGAAGTTCGGGAAGCCCATCAGCTTGGCCTTGTCGGCGCGCAGCTGCATGATGCGCGAGACCAGAGCGGTGTTGTCGAACTCACCGCCGCGGCTGCCGCGGCTCACCGATGCTTCGTAGATCTTCTGGCGCAGGGCGCGGTTGGCCAGGTTGGTCAGCGGCGGCTGGCCGGTGGTGTTGAGCAGGGTGATCACGTACTTGCCGTCCTGGCCGCGGGCCTTGGCGGCTTCGGCGGCGGCGGCGATCTGCTCCTTGGACAGGCCGTCCAGTTCCTTGACGTCGTCGACGGTGATCGCCGAAGCGTTCACCTCCGACTGCACGTTCTGGCTGAACTTGGTACCCAGGTTGGCCAGCTCGGCGTTCATCTCCTTCAGCTTGGCCTTGTCGGCGTCGGACAGCTTGGCGCCTGCGCGCACGTAGTTGTCGTAGTACTTCTCGACCAGGCGCACGCCTTCGGCGTCCAGGCCCAGCTGGCTGCGGGTGTCATACAGCGCCTGGATGCGGGCGAACAGCTTGCCGTTCAGCGCGATCGCATCGCTGTGCGCGGCGAACTTCGCCGAGTAGTCGGCCTGCAGCTTCTTGCGGGTGTCGTTGGTGTCGGCACCGACCAGGCTGAAGAACACGGTGGTCGCGCGGTCGAGGATGTCACCGCTCTTTTCCAGGGCGATGATGGTGTTGTCGAAGGTCGGCTTGGCCTTGTTGTTGGCGATGGCCTCCACTTCCTTCAGCTGCTGCGCCATGCCGGCGTCGAAGGCCGGGGCGAAGTCGCTGTCCTTGATCTTGTCGAACTGCGGGAAGTGCAGCGGCAGCGGGCTTTCGGCGAAGAACGGATTGGCCTGCTGGGCGGTGCTGCTGGCGGCCGGGGTGGCGGCGCCGGCCGAGAAGGCGGGCAGGGCAAGGCCGAGGGACATGGCCACGGCAAGGGCAAGGCGGGTGGTCAAGGCAGGAACTCCGGTAAGGCAAACAAGGGCCCGAGGGTAACCCGGCCGGCGGCGCCCGCACTTGTGTCAAAAGGCATGTTGCCGCGGCCGGGCGCGGGTACCATGCATTCACCGCCCACGGTTCACCGCCATGACGACTGCCTACGATTTCAGCTTCCGCGACCTCGACGGCCAGCCACAGGCCCTCGCCGGGTACCGGGGTCACCCGCTGTTGCTGGTCAATGTCGCCAGCCGCTGTGGCTTCACCCCGCAGTACACCGGGCTGGAACAGCTGTGGCAGGAGTATCGCGAGCGTGGCCTGGTGGTGATCGGCTTCCCATGCAACCAGTTCGGCGCGCAGGAGCCGGGGGACGCCGCGCAGATCCGCCAGTTCTGTTCGCTGGATTATCCGGTCAGCTTCCCGCTTTCGGAGAAGATCGAGGTCAACGGCGAGGGGGCTGATCCGTTGTGGGCATGGCTGTCACGCGAGAAGCGCGGCCTGCTGGGTAGCGCCCGCATCAAGTGGAATTTCAGCAAGTTCCTGGTCGATCGCCAGGGGCGGGTGGCTGCGCGCTTTGCGCCAACCACCAGGCCGGAACAGCTGCGCAGCGCGATCGAAGCGCTGCTGTGAGGTAGTGCCGGTCGCTGGCCGGAAACCCCGTGGTGCCAGGAAGAGCCGGCCAGCGGCCGGCACTACCGTTACAGCATCATTTCTCGACGAACGCGCGCTCGAACACGTAGTGACCCGGCTGGCCGATGCGCGGCGAGACCTGGAAGCCGCGGGCATCGAGCACGCTGCGCAGATCAGCCAGCATCTGCGGGCTGCCGCAGATCATCGCGCGGTCGTTTTCCGGGCTCAGCTCCGGCAGGCCGAGGGTGCGCTGCATCTGGCCGCTTTCCATCAGCTGGGTCAGGCGGCCCTGGTTGGCGAACGGCTCGCGGGTGACGGCCGGGTAGTACAGCAGCTTGTCGCCGATCATCTCGCCCAGGAACTCGTGCTCACGCAGTTCCTTCTCGAAGTAATCGCGGTAGGCCAGATCCTTCTCGTAGCGCACGCCGTGGCAGAGGATCACCTTCTCGAAGCGCTCGTAGGTCTCCGGGTCCTTGATGACCGACAGCCACGGCGCCATGCCGGTGCCCGTGCCCAGCAGGTACAGGTTCCTGCCCGGGTGCAGGTCGCTGATCAGCAGGGTGCCGGTGGGCTTCTTGCCGACCAGCACCTTGTCGCCCGGCTTGATGTGCTGCAGGCGCGAGGTCAGCGGGCCGTCCTGCACCTTGATGCTGAAGAACTCCAGGTGCTCTTCCCAGTTGGCGCTGGCGATGGAATAGGCGCGCAGCAGCGGCCGTGCCTCGGTTTCCAGGCCGATCATCACGAACTGGCCGTTCTCGAAGCGGAAGCCGCTGTCGCGGGTAGTGGTGAAACTGAAGTAGGCATCGGTCCAGTGACGGACCTCAAGCACCGTTTCGGCGCCGAAAGCGGAGGACATGGGCGTATCTATCGAAAGTCGTCGGGGTTGATTCTATCTCAAATGAGATGGGTTCTCATTGGGCGGAACGAGAGGCGTTCTCAGCGGTAACCCGCCGCCTGCAGCTCGAACAGCTCGGCGTACCGTCCTCCCTGGGCCATCAGCTGCGCATGGGTGCCGCTGGCCTCGATGCGGCCATCGGCCAGCACCAGGATGCGATCGGCCATGCGTACCGAAGAGAAACGGTGGGAAATCAGCACTGCCGTACGATTATCCGCCAGCTCCCTGAACCGCTGGAACACTTCGAACTCACTGCGCGCGTCCAGCGCTGCCGTTGGCTCATCCAGGATCATCACCTGCGCATTGCGCATCCACGCGCGGGCAATGGCGATCTTCTGCCACTGGCCACCGGACAGGTCCACGCCCTGCTTGAAGCGGCGCCCGATCAGCTGGTCGTAGCCGCCGGGCAGGTCGTCGATTACTTCCTCGGCCATGCCTCGCCGCGCGGCATCGGCGATGCGTGCCTGGTCGTCCATCGCCTCGACCTGGCCGACGCCGATGTTCTCGCCGGCGCTGAGGTTGTAGCGCACGAAGTCCTGGAAGATCACCCCGAGGTTGGCGCGCAGGTCGTCCAGGTCGTAGTCGCGCAGGTCGCGGCCGTCGAGCAGGATGCGGCCTTCGTCCGGCTCGTACAGCCGTGCCAGCAGTTTCACCAGCGTGGTCTTGCCCGCGCCGTTCTCGCCGACCAGGGCCAGCACTTCGCCGGCCTGCAGCTGGAAATCGAGGTGGCGCACCGCCCACTGTTCGGCATCGGGATAGCGGAAACCGACGTTCTCGAACACGAAACCCTGCTGGATCGGCTGCGGCACGCGCACCGCACCTTCGCGCGAATGGATTTCCGGCTCGATCTGGAAGAACGAGAACAGGTCGTCCAGGTACAGCGCCTGGCTGGCCACCTGCGAGAAGCCGATCAGCAGGCCTTCCAGCAGCTGGCGCAGGCGCAGGAAGCTGCCGGCAAGGAAGGTCAGGTCGCCGATCGAAAAGTCGCCGCGCACCGTGCGCCAGGCAATGTAGGCGTAGGCGGTGTAATACCCCAGCGTGCCCAGCGCAGCCAGCAGCGTGCCCCAGAACGCGCGGCGCCGGGCCAGTGCACGGTTGGCCTGGAACAGCGCCACCGACAGCCGCCGGTAGCGTTCCACCAGGAAGCGGTGCAGGTTGTAGATCTTCACTTCCTTGGCCGTTTCCACGCTGGCACCGAGCTGGCGCAGGTAGTCGAGCTGGCGGCGCTCGGGCGTCCACTGGAAGTTGAGGCTGTAACCGGCCGCATTGAAGTGCGATTCACCGATGAAGGCCGGCACCAGTGCCAGCACCAGCAGCAGGATCAGCCACGGTGCGTAGACCAGCAGGCCAACGGCGAGGCTGGCCACGGTGATCGCGTCCTGGACCTGGCCGAACAGCTGGCTCATCAGGTTCATCCGGCCCATGGTCTGGCGCCGCGCACGGTCCAGCTTGTCCTGCAGGTCCGGGTCCTCGAAGTCCTCCAGATCCAGCGTCGCCGCGTGTTCCATCAGCCGGATGCTGGTGACGTTGGCGAACAGCTCGGAGAGCAGGGCATCGGCGTAGCTGACCAGCCGGCCGAGCAGGTCCGAGGCGATGGCCAGGCCGAATTCCAGCGCCAGCAGGCCCAGCAGCGGATTCAGCACGCCGCTGGACAGCGCTTCGCCCAGCGGCGGGAAGCCCGCGTCGTGCTGGCTCAGGTGCAGGGCGCTGTCGATGATCAGCTTGCCGACGTACAGCATCGCCACCGGCAGCAGCGCGCGGATCAGGCGCAGCCCGAGGCTGGCCAGGGTGAGCGCGGGACTGGTCTTCCAGACCATGCGCAGGAACGGCGGCAGGTTGCGCATCGCCCTGAAGCGCTGGCGCAGGCTGGGTTTCTTCGCGGCGGCAGCGCCAGCGGTGGGGGTAGCAGGCATGCGCGTATTGTGCGCGCCTGATACGTGCAGAGGGGGTCAGTGCAGGCGTGTGGCCGGCACCGGGGTCAGATCCCTTTGCGCGGCAAAGGGCTCTGACCCCAGCGACCCACAGCGGGTCAGGGCCCTTCGCGAAGCGAAGGGATCCGACTCTCCCGCATCCACGCATGGCGTGGATCTACCGTGTCGACCAAGGTCGACACCTACCAGCAGCACCGATGAACTGTCGAAGGCGGGGTGGGTCAGGCCGGCAGCGGCGGCAGCAACCCCGCACCGAGGCGGTTCCAGGCATTGATCACCGCGATGCCCATGCTCAGGTCACTGATGCCCTTCTCATCGAAGTGCGGCGCCAATGCATCGAACGCCGCCTGCGACGGCGCGCCGTCGGTCAGCCGGGTCAGTGCCTCGGCCCAGCCCAGCGCCGCGCGCTCGCGTTCGTCGAAGAAGCGGCTCTCGTGCCATGCCGGCAGTGTGTCCAGCTTGCGCGGCTCGATGCCGCCCTTGCGCAGCGCCGTGCCGTGCATGTCCATGCAGTAGCCGCAGCCGTTGAGCTGCGACACGCGCAGGAACACCAGTTCCATCAGGGTCGGATCGATCGAGCTGTCATGCACCGCCTGGCTGGTGGCCAGCAGGCCCTTGAAGGCCTCGGCGGCCAGGCGGGTGTAGGGGACGCGGGGAGAAGTGTGATTGGACATCGGGGGCTCCACGGCGGCCACGATGGCCGCCTTTCACTACCAGGACGCCGCAGCGTCGCCGCGCGTGACAACCTTCGGCAACTTTTCCGGATTCAACACGCTGTACACGTTGGCGATGCGGCCATCGACCACCTCGATGGTGGTGACCGAGTGCAAGCGATCACCCACAAAGCGCAGGATCGCCGGCTCGCCGTTGACGTAGCCCAACTGCGCCGGATGCACCGCGCCGCGGCGGGCAATGGCCCAGAACAGGCGACCGATGCGCTCGGCGCCCAGCAGCGGGCGCACCGCTGCGGTGACCACGCCGCCGCCGTCGGACACCAGCAACGCGTTGGTGTGCAGCAGGGCCTGGATCGCCTCGCTGTCGCCGCGCTGCGAGGCATCCATGAAGCGCGCCAGCAGCTGCCGGTGCTGGCTGGCATCGGCGTTGAAGCGCGGCCGTCCGGCCTGCAGGCGCTGCCGGGCACGGTGCACCAGCTGCCGGCAGTTGGCCTCGCTGTGGCCGATCAGCTCGGCGATCTCGCGGTAGTCGTGGTCGAAGGCCTCCTTCAGCAGGAAAGCGGCGCGTTCCTCGGGGCCGAGCTGTTCAAGCAGGGTCAGGAAGGCGACCGAAACGTCGTCGGCCAGGGCATGCAGCTGGGCCGGGCCGGGCGCCGGGTCGGGCTCCAGGGTGACCGCCAGCGGCTCGGCCAGCCATGGGCCGACGTAGTGCACGCGCTCGCGCTTGGCCGCGCGCAGCCGGTCCAGGCCGAGCCGGGTGGTGGTGGTGACCAGCCAGGCTTCGGGGTCGCGGATGGCCGCCGGGTCGGCGCCGGACCAGCGCAGCCAGGCATCCTGGACCACGTCTTCGGCGTCGGCGCGGCTGCCAAGCAGGCGGTAGGCCAGGGCCATCAGGCGCGGGCGGTGGGTCTGGAAAGCGTTTTCGGCGTTCATGTGGGCAAGGACGCCGCAGTGGCGCGTGGCGTGACAGAGCGTCGGGGGAATCTTGCCGGCCAGCGGCCGGCACTACCACCCCGGGGCCGGGGGAGGGGGTAAAATGGGCGGATTACCCCCGCCAGCCTCGAGCAAGCGAGCAAGACGTGACATCGATCAAGCAGGAAGACCTCATCCAGTCCATCGCCGACGCGCTGCAGTACATCTCGTACTACCACCCGGTCGACTACATCAAGAACCTCGCCGCCGCTTACGAGCGCGAGGAGTCGCCGGCCGCGAAGGAAGCGATGGCCCAGATCCTGATCAATTCGCGGATGTGCGCCGAAGGCCACCGTCCGATCTGCCAGGACACCGGCATCGTCACCGTGTTCCTGGAAATCGGCATGGACGTGCGCTGGGACGACGCCACCATGGGCGTGGAAGACATGGCCAATGAAGGCGTGCGCCGTGCCTACATGCACCCGGACAACAAGCTGCGCGCTTCGGTGCTGGCTGATCCGGCCGGCAAGCGCATCAACACCAAGGACAACACCCCGGGCGTGGTCAACGTCAAGGTGGTGCCGGGCAACAAGGTCGACGTGATCGTCGCCGCCAAGGGCGGTGGTTCGGAAGCGAAGACCAAGTTCGCCATGCTCAACCCGTCCGACTCGATCGTCGACTGGGTGCTGAAGACCGTGCCGACCATGGGCGCCGGCTGGTGCCCGCCGGGCATGCTCGGCATCGGCATCGGTGGCACCGCCGAGAAGGCGATGCTGCTGGCCAAGGAAGCGCTGATGGAGCCGATCGACATCACCGAGCTGCAGGCCCGTGGTGCGTCCAACCGCATCGAAGAGCTGCGCCTGGAGCTGTACGAGAAGGTCAACGCGCTGGGCATCGGTGCGCAGGGCCTGGGTGGCCTGACCACCGTGCTCGACATCAAGATCAACGACTACCCGACCCACGCGGCCAACCTGCCGGTGGCGATGATCCCGAACTGCGCGGCCACCCGCCATGCGCACTTCACCCTCGATGGCAGCGGCCCGGTGATGCTGGACCCGCCGTCGCTGGAAGACTGGCCGAAGCTGACCTACGACGCGTCCAAGGGCACCCGCGTGGACCTGGACACGATCACGCCGGAAGACGTGGCCAGCTGGAAGCCGGGCCAGACCCTGCTGCTCAACGGCAAGTTGCTGACCGGCCGCGATGCCGCGCACAAGCGCATGGTCGACATGCTCAACAAGGGCGAGCAACTGCCGGTCGATCTGAAGGGCCGCTTCATCTACTACGTCGGCCCGGTCGATCCGGTGCGCGACGAAGTGGTGGGCCCGGCCGGCCCGACCACCGCCACCCGCATGGACAAGTTCACCGAGCAGGTGCTGGCACAGACCGGCCTGCTGGGCATGGTCGGCAAGGCCGAGCGCGGCCCGGCCGCGATCGAGGCGATCAAGAAGCACAAGTCGGCCTACCTGATGGCCGTCGGTGGCTCGGCCTACCTGGTGTCCAAGGCGATCAAGGCCGCCAAGGTGGTTGGTTTCGCTGACCTGGGCATGGAGGCGATCTACGAGTTCACCGTGCAGGACATGCCGGTGACCGTGGCAGTCGACTCCACCGGTGAATCGGTGCACAAGACCGGCCCGCGCGAATGGCAGGCCCGCATCGGCAAGATTCCGGTGGTGGTGGAGTAACTCCCCGCACGCTTCGGTCCAGACAACGGCGCCCGTGTGGCGCCGTTGTTGTATCCGGGGGGGGGATTAACGCGCCTGTAGCCCTTGCTCTGCTACGGTCGGCACACCCTCGCACAGGACGTGTCCATGGCCCTGCATCGATTCATCGTGGTAGGCATGCTGCTGGCGCTGGCCGGCTGCAACACCCCAGCGTCGTACGAAGGCGCGGATTTCCCTGCATCGGCGCAGTGCCGCGTGCAGTGCCAGGCCGGCTATCGCAGCTGCATGGCGCAGAATGACTCTCTCGGCAGCCGCCAGAGCAATTGCGAGCAGCGGATGGTGCCGGCGCCGGACAAGCGCTGCAAGGACGTGGACAACCCGGACCTGCGCCATGCCTGCGAACTGAAGACGCATGACTGTACGATGCGCGCGCCGATGATGTCCTGTGGCGAACGCCGGGATTCCTGCATGAGCAGCTGCGGCTGAGCAACGATCGTGCGCGCGGGCGCATAATCGGCTGATCCACCTGTACAGGATCTTCTGCATGAGCACCACGCTGTATGGTTCGACCAGTACCGCCGCGCTGGTGGTGCACTGGCTGCTGATCGAGCTGGGCATCGAGCATGAACTGGTGCTGCTGGATTTCGACGCGCGCGAGCACAAGTCGGCGCAGTACCTGGCGCTGAATCCGGCCGGTGTGGTGCCGACACTGCTGATCGATGGCCTGGTACTGACCGAAGCGGCGGCCATTGCGTTGTACCTGGCTGATCGCCATCCGGACGCCAACCTGCTGCCCGCGCTGGGCACGCCGCAGCGCGCCGATGCCTACCGCTGGATGTTCTGGTGTGCCAATACGCTGCAGCCGGCCTATCGAGCCTGGTTCTATCCACACGAAATGGCGGGCGAGGCGAATATCGAGGCCAGCCGCGGGATGGCACGGCAGCGCCTGGAAGCGGCCTGGCAGCATGTGGCCGCGCACCTGCATGCACATGGCCCCTACCTGCTGGGTGCCACGCCCTGCGTGGTCGACTACATGCTGGTGATGCTGATGCGCTGGTCGCGCAACATGCCCAGGCCCACCGACACCTGGCCGGTGCTGAAGGCGCACGCCACGTTGATGAAGGCGCGCCCGGCGTTCGCCGAGGTGTACCGCCGCGAAGGCATCACCGACTGGCTGTAAGCCAGCCGGGGAGGAGGGCGTCCGGGTAGAAGAGGGCGCTGGGGTAGAGTCGACTGTCAGTCGACTATCGCACGCAGTGCGGGCTTTTCCGCGGATGCATATGAAGGGTGAGGAGGAAGTCGACTGACAGTCGACTCTACCAACAGACTTCGCCGCCCCGTGTCCAAGGCGAGGCGGGTTACAGGATCTCCAGCACTGTTTCCGGTGGACGGCACAGGCGTGTGCCCTTGTCCGTGCGCACCACGGGGCGGTTGATCAGTCGCGGGTGTTCGGCCATCGCGGCCAGCAGCGTGGCCTCGTCCGCACCTTCCAGGCCCAGTTCGGCGAACTGCGCTTCCTTGCTGCGCACCAGATCACGTGCGCTCAATCCTGATTCGGCCAGCACCTGGCGCAGTGTAGCCACATCGGGTGGATTGCCGAGATACTCGATCACCGCTGGATCAAAGCCGGCATCACGTATCAGCTTCAATGCGCCGCGCGAGTTGCTGCAGGCCGGGTTGTGCCAGATCGTCACGGGCATCAGAACCACTCCAGCAGCGACACGCCCACGCCCACGTAGGTGGCCTTGTGGTTGTAGTCGATCAGGCTTTCGCCGTAACCGTCGAACACCTGCACATGCCCGCGCAGCAGATTGCTGATCGGGAAGCCGTAATCCAGCTGCAGGGCACCGTGCGAGCGGCTGCCGGTGCGCAGCGAATGGCGCGCCATCAGCGAGACTTCGTGGCCGTTGCGGTTCCAGGTCAGGGTCGCATCACCGCGGCCCATGTAATCCTCGATGTCCGGATTGTTGTCGTCGCTGCGGGTCTCGGGAATGCGGTACCAGGGGCGCAGCACCAGCGCCCAGTTCTCGCGGTCAAGGCCGATGTTGAGCATCACCCGGTTCCAGCTGCGCGAAAGCGGGTCGGCGCGGCCGTTGGATTGGTGGTTCAGCGCGATGCCGGTCATGCGCCCGCGCCAGCCACCGATCGAGTAGCCGTTGCGGAACACCATCATCACTTCCGGCTCGTAATTGGTTTCGCGGAACGGGCGTGAATCCTCGCCGTTGTAGGCCTGCCAGCGCGAGCTCTGGGTGTAGCCGGCCCAGATGTCGCCGTTGTCGCCGAACAGGTTCTCGGCGATCTTGGTCTTGAAACTGATCTGGAACTTCAGCTCGGCGCTGTCCAGCACCTGCCGCGTGGTGACTGTGTTGGCCGGGTTCGGCGAATGCGGCGTGGTGTTGCGATCGCTGGTCCAGAACGCCGGCAGCAGGTACACCGGCTTGTAGGCGCGCAGCTGGAACGGGCCCAGCTTGGAGTCCTCGGCCAGTTCCCAGCGGCTGTCCAGCAACGAACCGCGGCCAGCATTGGCCAGTGCGCTGTCAGGGGCTGCTGGACGGAACAGATCGCTGACCCGCTCGCGCAGCTTCTCTTCGCCCTGGCTCACGCGTGCAGTCTGGCGTTCTTCGCGACGGGCCTGCGCGGCCGCCTCGGCCGCAGCGTCGGCCTCGGCAGTGGCCTGCGGGGTACGGCCGAACTGGCGGTCATAACAGGCCAGGCGGGCAGCATCGGTGGTAATCGCCGCGCACGCGGCCGGCGAGGCTTCGGCGCTGGGCGCGAACTCCTGCGCGGCCAGCGGCGCACTGGCCAGGGCCAGCGCCAGCGGCGCGAGACGGGGAAGCAGCGGAGACAGGGTCATTGCAGCAGGCCCTTAGGTGAATACGGGAATCGCACAGTGTGGCGGCTGCACCGGTTCACGGCCAGCCCCCCACGGTTTATGCACGGGCACCGCGTGCGCGCGGCGTGAAGGCAGTGCGGGTTACAGGAACCAGGCGAAGGCGAACAGGCCGAGCATCGCGATCACCACGGCCAGTTTCAGCGCCAGGCCGAGCAGGATACCGAGCCAGGTGGCCAGGCCTACCTTGGTCGAGCGCCCCAGTTCGCGGGTGTGCCAGTACTCGCCGGCCAGGGCGCCGATCAGGGGGCCTGCAAAGAGGCCGATCGGCATGAAGAACAGGCCGACGATGCTGCCGACGAACGTACCCCACAGTGCCTTGCGGCTGGCACCGACCCGCTGCGCACCCACCACCGTGGCCAGCACGTCCACCAGCAGCGAGAGGACGGTCAGTACGCCCAGCGCGACCAGGGTCGGCCAGCCGACGTGGGTGAAGCCGTCCGCCCAGGCCGCCAGCAGCAGTCCGATGAACACCAGCGGGATGCCGGGCAGGGCCGGCAGGATGATTCCGGCGATGCCGACAAGGACAAAAATGACCGCTAGCAGATATAAGATGAATGAGAGTCCCATGCTGTCCCGTATGGTCGCCGTTTTGGGGTTGACAGTGAAAGATTTTGCCAGTTGCTTTTTCGTTTTGGGCGGGTTAAGTTGCAGTCGCTGAGCTTGGCAAGGTCACCGTGGATCGTGGCCTGATGAAGCAAGATCTTCCCGATCCGCTGCATCGATGCACCTCGCTTCCCCCTTGCTTGTCAGCCGCCCACCAGGCGTTTCCAACAACAAGAGAGAGTCACCAGGGAGTTAGTGAGATGTCTGATCGCGAGACCGGTACCGTCAAGTGGTTCAACGATGCAAAGGGCTTCGGCTTCATCAGCCGTGAAAACGGCGAAGACGTGTTCGTGCACTTCCGTGCCATCCAGACCCAGGGCTTCAAGAGCCTGAAGGAAGGCCAGAAGGTCACCTTCACCGTCGTGCAGGGCCAGAAGGGCCTGCAGGCCGACGCCGTGCAGCCGACCTGATCGCGCTGCAAGCCGTCACATGAAAAAGGCCCGCGCAAGCGGGCCTTTTTCTTTGCCGCCGGCCCGGCGCAGGTCAGCGCAGGATGACCTTGCCGTTGACCACGCGCACGTAGGTGTTTTCGCGGATGCCGCCGAGGTCGCGCTGGTTGACCACGATGGTGCGGCCATCGTCCATGCGTACGCTGATGTCGTAGGTATCACTGGTCACGTTCTTCTGGATCTGGTTGCCGGCCAGCGCGCCACCGACCGCGCCTGCGGCCGCAGCGATGTTCTTGTTGCCACGGCTGCCACCGGTGTGATCGGAGATCTCATGGCCGGCCACGGCACCGACGATGCCGCCGAGGATGGCGCCGGTCGCGCTGGGCGCGGTGCGGCCCGACGGCACGGTGTTGATGCGGGTGACGATGCCACAGTCAGCGCAACGGCCCTGGTTGTAACCGCCGTTGTTGCCGTAGCCACCATTGTTGTAGCCGTTGTTGTAACCACCGCCACCGTAGCCGGGCGAGGTGGCACAGCCAGCCAGGGCGAGGGTAGCGATGGCGCTGGCGGCAATGAGCTGGATCTTCATGGAGCGTCTCCTGGCCGTGAAGGCGGGTGTTGGGTGGTACTGCGTCATGCAGCAGGGTGGACGAATCCTCTCCTTTCGAACGTGAACAAGGTGCCAACCAGGCGTGCCTTGCCCGGCTACAGGATGAATGCGCGTCAGCGGAAGTCCTGGTGGCAGGCGCGGCAGTCGGCCTGCACGGTTTCCACGACCTTGGCCAGGGCGGTGCAGTCACTGGGCGGAGCCGCCAATGCGGCGTTGAGGTTGCCGCGCAGCTGGCTGGCGTGCTGCTGGAACCGGCCGTTGTCCTTCAGCCCGGGAAAGGCCAGGTCGAGGTCGTTGGACAGAAGGCGCAGGGCCTGCAGCCGCGGCACGCTGTCGGCCAGGCTGCAGCGGTTCTGCTGCTGGGCCTGCTGCAGCAGCTGCGCTTGCCGCTGCATCACCTGCATCAGGCTGTCCGGGAACGGGTCGCGGCGGGCCTGCAGGGCGCGGCCGACCATGACCGTGGCGACCAGGCCGATCAGCAGGCCCAGGCACAGCACGAACAGGTACCGCTGGGCAGTGGACGGGCGGCGGGGCGGGCTGGCGTTCATGGCGGGCTCTCCTGGCGTGCAACGGTGGGTTCGATGCCGGCGCGCTGTAGGCGCTGGCGCCTGCACGTTAAAATAGCCGCATGAACGAACAGGTCAAACAACGCTTCGCCGGCATCGAACGGCTGTATGGCGTAGGTGCGCTCGAGCGCCTGCAGGGCAGCCGCGTGGCGGTGGTGGGCATGGGCGGGGTCGGCTCGTGGGTGGTGGAAGCGCTGGCGCGTTCGGCGGTCGGCCACCTGACCCTGATCGACGCCGATGACATCTGCGTGTCCAACACCAACCGGCAGCTGCCGGCGATGGAAGGCAACTACGGCCGCAACAAGGCCGAGGCGATGGGCGAGCGTTGCCGTGCGATCAACCCGGACATCGAGGTCGATGCCGTGCAGGCATTCCTGACCGTGTCGAACATGGCCGAGTTGCTGGACCATGGCTTCGACCTGGTGATCGATGCCTGCGACAGCTTCCGGGTGAAGGTCGAGACGATCGCCTGGTGCCGCCGCCGCAAGCTGCCGCTGCTGACCGTGGGGGCTGCCGGTGGTCGCACCGATCCGACCCTGGTGCGCATCCGCGATGTCTCGCGCACCGAGCACGACGCCATGCTGGCGCTGATCCGCAAGAAGCTGCGCAGCGAGTTCAATTTCCCGAAGAATGCCAAGCGCTATTTTGGCGTACCGGCGGTGTACTCGCTGGAAAACGTGAAGTATCCGCAGGCCGATGGCAGCGTCTGCGGCATCCGCCCGAACCTCGGTGCGGATGCTGCATTGAAACTGGACTGTGGCGCAGGCCTCGGTGCGGCAACCCACATCACCGGTGCCTTCGCCTTCGCGGCGGTCGGCAAGGCGCTTGAAATGCTGCTGGAGCCGAAGAAGGTGAAGGCCGAAGTGGTCGAGTCCAGCGAGGTGTGATGGATCGTGCCGGCCAGCGGCCGGCACCTGCCCGTTACATTGCCGGCAGCGCGAACAGGCGCCGCGCATTCTCCGTCGTGGCCCGGGCCACCGCGTCCAGCTCCATCCCGCGCAGTGCAGCCACGTGGCGGGCGATGACTGCCAGTCGCGCTGGTTCGTTGCGCTGGCCGCGGATGCCGGCGTCAGGCTGGTCGGGCGCGTCGGTCTCCAGCAGCAGCTGTTCCAGCGGCATCCCGCGCACCAGGCGCTGCAGCCGTTGCGCGCGACCGTAGGTCAGCGGACCACCGAGACCGAGCAGGAAGCCTTGCCGGTGCAGTTGCGCGGCCTGTTCCGGGCTGCCGGAAAAGCTGTGCACCACGCCGCGCAGGCCGCCGACGCGACGGATCGCGGCAATGACCGCATCCACCGCGCGTCGCGCATGCACGATCACCGGCAGCTCGAACTCGCGGGCCAGTTGCAGCTGGCCGATGAAGTACGCCTGTTGCGCCTCTGCATCCAGTCCCTCGACGAAGAAGTCCAGCCCGCATTCGCCGATCGCGCACGGGCGTTCGCGAACGATCCATTCGCGCAGCAGCGGCAGATGGTCGGGCCGGTGCTCGGCCAGGAACATCGGATGCAGGCCGTAGGCCGGGTACAGCCCCGGTGCCTGCCGGCAGACCTCGCGCAGCTTCGGCCAGCTGGCGGCCGTGACGGCCGGTACCACCTGCTCGCGCACGCCCGCAGCGCCCGCGCGCTCGATCACCGCCGTGCGGTCAGCATCGAATTCACTGGCATCCAGATGGCAGTGGCTGTCGACCAGCGGGATCAACGCTGTTCCAGCGGCGGCGGGGCCGGGACCGTATTGCGGCTCTTCCAGTTGGCCAGCAGCAGGGTGCCGAAGCCCAGTACCAGCTCGTCGACGAACGGAATCGGGTCGGGAATGAACAGGGTCAGCACGAACAGGCCGGCGGTCAGCTTGAACAGGGTGGGGTAGCGCAGCCGGCGGGCCCATTGCAGTACCGGCAGCAGCATCGGGTTGGCCATGGCGTGGATCCTCGTGGGGAATATGCAAACGCTACCACGGGCCCAGCATTTCCCGATGCTGAATGGGTTACAGGAATGAGCAGGAAATGTGGAGATTCCGTTCAGGCAGTGCATGCTGCAATCTGGGCCGAGAACGTTGCGGATGGTCCGCAAGGAGCAGGTCATGAAAAGCACAACTACAACTGTCCTGGTCGCAGCGGGCGCGCTGCTGGTCGGTGGCATCGCCACCGCCGCCTTCATGAAGAGTGGCGACAAGTCGCCTGATTCCATCAGCGCCGGAACCCCCAACGGTGAATCGCGGCTGGTTGACGGCAATGCCGTTGACGATGGCGCGCGTGGTGACAAGCTCGACCCGTCTGCACCGCGCGGGCTGGAATACGCCGACGTGCTGAAGGTCGACCCGATCACCGAGAAGCAGAAGGCCTACGCCACCGTGATCGGCACCGATCCCGTGCGCGAGACCTCCACCACCCAGACCCCGCACGAGGTCTGCCAGGACGTGACCGTGCAGGAGCGCCTGCCGGAGCGTGACGGCAACGTCGGCGGCACCGTGGTCGGCGCGGTGGTCGGCGGCCTGCTCGGCAACCAGGTCGGCGGTGGCAACGGCAAGAAGGCCGCGACCGCAGCCGGTGCCGTGGCCGGTGGCTTCATCGGCAACCAGATCGACAAGCGCCATGTGGGTGGCCGCGTGGTCAACCGCACCGAGCGCCAGTGCCACACCGAGACCGCCACCTCCGAGTCGAGCCGTGTTACCGGCTACAACGTGACCTACCGCAACGAGGACGGCACCACCGGCACCATGCGCATGGCCAGCAAGCCGGGCAACCGCATCGCCATGGGCACCAATGACGTGGTGAAGGGCTACAACGTGACCTACCGCTACGACGGCGCCGAGAAGACCGTGCGCATGGACAACAAGCCGGCCAGCGATCGCCTGCCGGTGGTCGATGGCCAGCTGGTCACGCAGACCGCTGCTGCCGGCGCCACTGCGGCCACGCGCCAGTAATCCAGAATACGTGCTGTACCCGACGGGCCGGCGCATGCCGGCCCGTTTCGTTGTGAGCGCGGGCATTCATCCGTGTGGAGGCGGAATCCACCATCATGGTGGCCCCTTCGACATGGAGTCGGCATGAGCATCTTCGACCTGCGCCTGGAAACCGAGCGCCTGATCCTGCGTCCGCTGCTGCGCGAGGACTACGAACCCTATCTGGCGTTCTGCGCCGACGAGGAAACGATGCGCACGCTCGGTGGCGTGCAGCCGCCTTCGGTAGCCTGGCGCGGCTTCTGCAGCCTGGCTGGCGCCTGGCAGCTGTTCGGCTTTTCGATGTTCAGCGTGATCGAAAAATCCAGCGGGGACTGGATCGGGCGGATGGGCCCCTGGCAACCGCAGGACTGGCCGGGTACCGAGGTCGGCTGGGGCATCCGCCGCGCCAGCTGGGGCCGGGGCTATGCGCCGGAAGCGGCGGTCGCGGCGATCGACTGGGCCTTCGACACGCTGGGTTGGCACGAGGTGATCCATACCATCGCCGAGAACAACGACAACTCGCGGGCGGTCGCGCGCAAGCTGGGCAGCACGTTGCTGCGGATGGGCGAACTGCCGCCGCCGTACAACGACAAACCGATGCAGATCTGGGGCCAGTCGCGCGAACAGTGGCGGCAGCGTGCACGCTGAACGTGGCCCGGTAGTGCCGGCCGCTGGCCGGCAACCTCGTTGCAGCAGGATTCGTGCGATTGCCGGCCAGCGGCCGGCACTACCGGGGTGCCATGCTGCATCCGCGCTTGGCATTCCCTGGCGCACTTGCCAGACTGCACGCAGCCGGCCGCCGGCCGGATCCGATGGAGCAGGCAATGGTGGAAGAGCGCGTCCCGCTGACGGTGCATGGCATGTCGGTCTCGGGCAATTGCCACAAGGTCCGGCTGCTGCTTGAGCAGCTCGGCAGCCGTTACCGCTGGGTGGAAGTGGACAGTGCCCATGGCCAGACCCACACGCCCGAATTCCTGGCGCTCAACCCGAATGCCAAGGTGCCGCTGATCGTCCGCGACGACGGCCGCGTGCTGACCGAGTCCAACGCGATCCTGTTCTGGCTGGCCGAAGGCACGCCCTACCTGCCCAGCGATGGATGGGAGCGTGCGCAGGCGTTGAGCTGGATGTTCTTCGAGCAGTACACGCACGAGCCGTGCGTGGCGGTAGCGCGCTTCATCCGGGGCTGGACGGCGCCCGACTCGCCACGCCGTGCCGAACTGCCACGCCTGCACGAGCGTGCCGCCACCGCGTTGGCGGTGATGGAGCAGCACCTGCGCGAAGCGCAGTGGTTCACCGGCAGCGGATACGGCATTGCCGATATCGCCCTGTTTGCCTACACCGATGTGGCGGGCGAGGGCGGCATCAGCCTGGAGCCGTTCCCGGAAGTTCGCGCCTGGCTGCAGCGCGTGCGTGCGCAGCCGCGCTTCCTGCCGATGCCGGCGGTGACCGCCGAGGTGCGCTCGCGTTTCGAGGCGGCCTGATGCCCACAGGGTAGCGCCCGGTATTGCCGGGCGGAATGCAACAACGACACGGAGGGTGTTCGATGTTCGCTGTGGTTCCGGATCCGATTCCCGCGCGCATGCGGGGGCTCAACCGCGCCGAGGTGTGCGACGTCAATTTCCTTGAGGCGGTGCGCGGGTGGCGCGGGACGCCGCGCCCGCGACCCGCGGCAGATGCTCCGATCCTGCCGGGCAGTACGCTCACCGCTGCCGCCTTCGATGAACTGTTCGACTCGCAGCTGGCCAGTCGCCAGCTGGACCTGATGGCGCGCGTGCTGCGCGTGCAGAACAAGGTCTTCTACACCATCGGTTCGTCCGGCCATGAAGGCAACGCGCTGCTGGCGCGGGCCTGCCGGCACACCGATCCTGCCTTCCTGCACTATCGTTCCGGCGCCTTCATGGCCGAGCGTTCGCGGCAGGTGCCGGGCATCGACCCGCTGCGCGATGCGGCACTGTCCTTCGCCGCCAGCGCGGATGATCCGGCCAGCGGTGGCCGCCACAAGGTGTGGGGCAGCAAGCCATTGTGGGTGCTGCCGCAGACCTCGACGATTGCGTCGCACCTGCCCAAGGCGCTGGGTACCGCGCTGGCCATCGAGAGTGGCAAGCGGCTGGGGCAGGCGCTGCCCATTCCCACCGACAGCATCGTGCTGTGCTCGTTCGGCGATGCGTCGGCCAACCACGCCACCGCGCAGACCGCCTTCAATACCGCGATGTGGTCGGCCTACCAGAAACTACCGGCGCCGATCCTGTTCGTCTGCGAGGACAACGGCCTGGGCATCTCGGTGAAGACCCCCGATGGCTGGATCGCCGAGCGCTTCAGCCACCAGCCGGGGCTGGATTATTTCTTTGCCGATGGCCTCGACCTGGCCACCGGGCACGCCCAGGTGCAGGCGGCGGTGGAACACTGCCGGCGCACGCGGCGGCCGACCTTCCTGCATCTGCGCACCACGCGCCTGATGGGCCATGCCGGCACCGACTTTGAAGTGGAATGGCGCGCGCTGCCGGAACTGTGCGCGGCCGAGGCGCAGGATCCGCTGCTGCGCTCGGCGCAGATCGCGCTGGAATCAGGCTGGATGGATGCGGCCGCCATCGAAGTGGCCTACGAAACGATGCGCGCGCGTTGCATGGCCGCTGCCGCCGATGCCGAAGGCAGTGCGAAGCTGCAGTCGCTGCGGGAGGTGATGGCGCCGCTGGCACCGTACACCCCTGCAGCGGTGCAGGCCGAAGCGCAGCGCGAGGTCGCTGCCGAAGCACGCGAGGCACTCTATGGCGGTGCCGAGGCATTGCCGGAACGACAGGCGCCGCGGCATCTCGCAATCCAGATCAATCATGGTCTGCAGGAGCTGCTGGCCAAGTATCCGCAGAGCCTGCTGTTCGGCGAGGACGTGGCGCAGAAGGGCGGTGTCTACACCGTCACCAAGGATCTGCTGCGCCGCTTCGGGCCGCGCCGGGTCTTCAACACCCTGCTGGACGAGACCATGATCCTGGGCATGGCGCAGGGCCTGGCCAACATGGGCATGCTGCCGATCCCGGAGATCCAGTACCTGGCCTATCTGCACAACGCCATCGACCAGCTGCGTGGCGAAGCCTGTTCGCTGCAGTTCTTCTCCAACGACCAGTACCGCAACCCGATGCTGGTGCGGGTGGCCGGGCTGGGCTACCAGAAGGGTTTCGGCGGCCATTTCCACAACGACAACTCGGTCACCGCCCTGCGCGACATCCCCGGGCTGGTGGTCGGCTGCCCATCGCGCGGCGACGACGCGGTGATGATGCTGCGCACGCTGGCGGCGCTGGCCCGGGTGGATGGGCGCGTGGCGGTGTTCCTGGAGCCGATCGCGCTGTACATGAGCAAGGACCTGCATGAGCCGGGCGATGGCCAGTGGCTGTTCGACTACCCGGCCCAGGGCCGGGCACTGGTGCCGGGCGAAGGCCGTGTTTACGGGCCGGAGGCTGGCGACCTGGTGGTCTACACCTACGGCAATGGCGTGCCGATGGCGCTGCGCGCAGCGCGGGCCATCGAACAGCAACTGGGCTGGCAGGTACGGGTGGTCGACCTGCGCTGGCTGGTGCCGCTGGATGCCGGCTTCATCGCCAGCCAGGCCGCCAGCGCACGGCGCGTGCTGGTGCTGGACGAGGGCCGCCACAGTGGAGGGGTGGGCGAGGGTGTGGTCACCGCACTGGTCGAGGCCGGTTTCGGCCACCTGCCGCTGCGCCGGGTCTGCGGCGCCGATACCTATACCCCGCTGGCAGGGGCAGCAATGTTCGGGCTTCCAAGCGACAATGCGGTGATTGGCGCCGCCCTTGAACTGGCGCAGGAACCTTGATGCATGTGTGGATTGGCGGGAATGTTGTTGCCGGCGCCGGTGGCGTCGGCCGAGGTGCTGCAGGCGCAGGTCCTGGCCATGGGCGAGGCGCTGCACCACCGCGGGCCGGATGATGGCGGCAGCTGGGTCGATGCCGGGGCAGGCATCGCGCTGGCGCACCGTCGGCTGAGCATTCTCGATCTGTCGCCGCTGGGCCACCAGCCGATGGCCTCGTCCGATGGCCGCTACGTGATGGCCTACAACGGCGAGGTCTACAACTTCGCCGCCCTGCGTGCCGAACTGGAGCCGCTGGGGCATGCTTTCCGTGGCCATTCCGACACCGAAGTGCTGCTCGCGGCGATCCTGCAGTGGGGCATGGAAGAAACCCTGCAGCGTTGCAACGGCATGTTCGCCATCGCGCTGTGGGACCGCCAGGCGCAGTGCCTGTGGCTGGCACGCGACCGCGTTGGCAAGAAGCCGCTGTACTACGGCTGGGCCGGTGACACCCTGGTGTTCGGTTCCGAACTGAAAGCGCTGTGGCAGCACCCGGCGTTCGACAACGACATCGACCGCGACGCGCTGACCCTGTTGCTGCGGTTGGATTACATTCCGGCCCCGCACAGCATCCACCAGCGCTGCTACAAGCTGATGCCCGGCCGCATGCTGCGCCTGGACGCCGAAGCCGTAGCGGCGGGTGCATCGGCGCATCGCCCGGAGCAGGCGCAGCGCCCGTACTGGGATGCGCGTGCACGCATGCAGGCGGCACTGGCTGCGCCGTTCCAGGGCCGCATCGAGGAAGCAGAGGAGCAGCTGGACGGGCTGCTGCGCGACGCGGTGGCGCTGCGCATGGTGGCCGACGTGCCGGTGGGCGTGTTCCTGTCCGGCGGTACCGATTCGTCGCTGGTGGCGGCGCTGATGCAGGCGCAGAGCGGGCAGCCGGTGCACAGCTTCAGCATCGGCTTCACCGATTCGGGCCACGACGAGGCACCGCTGGCCAGGGAACTGGCCACGCATCTGGGCTGCGACCACACCGAGCTCTACGTCAGCGGCGCGGATGCACTGGCAGTCGTGCCGCAGCTGCCGGCAATGTTCGACGAACCCTTTGCCGATGCCTCGCAGGTGCCGACCGCGCTGGTCGCCCGGCTGGCGCGGCAGGGCGTGACCGTGGCGTTGTCTGGCGACGGCGGTGATGAGCTGTTCTTCGGCTATACCCGCTACGTGCGCGCGCTGCGCAACTGGCAGATGCTGGGCCGCGTGCCGGGCCCGCTGCGACGCTGGATGGGCGCGCGCGCGCAGCACCAGGGCGAGGCCTCGCGGACCGGCGGACTGGCCGCGCTGTTGGCCGAGTCCGGCGCGCGTGGCATTGGCGACGTGTACCGCAACCGCATCTCGCGCTGGCGCGACCCCGCCGCGGCAGTGCCCGGCGCACAGGCCGCCGGCAGCTTCTACGACCTGGCCGATCCGCTGCACGGTGCCGGCACGCCGGCCGACGCGATGATGCTGGCCGATTACGTGACCTACCTGCCGGATGACCTGCTCTGCAAGGTCGACCGCACCTCGATGGCGGTCAGCCTGGAGGCACGCGCGCCGCTGCTGGACTGGCGCGTGGCCGAGTTCGCCTGGTCGCTGCCGCTGGGCTTCAAGCGCAGCGAAACCACCAGCAAGGTGCTGCTCAAGCGCGTGCTTGGCCGCTACGTGCCGCAGTCGATGGTGCACCGGCCCAAGCGCGGGTTCGGCGCGCCGGTCAGCGACTGGCTGAAGGGCGACCTGCGGCCGTGGGCCGAGGATCTGTTGCAGCCGGCGCGCCTGGAGCGCGAAGGCGTGCTGTCGGCGGCGGCGGTGCAGCCGCTGTGGCAGCAGTTCCTGGGCGGCCAGCGCAAGTGGCATACCCACCTGTGGAACGTGCTGATGTTCCAGGCCTGGCAGGCGCATTGGCGGCAGGTGCGGGCCCGCGTGACCGGGGGCTGATCTTCACCGGACGGCACGGGCCCGGCGTCTAGGCTGGGCCTCCCGCACCGTGAGGAGTATGTCCCTATGTCCGTCCCCACCATCGCTGTGTTCGTCGGCAGCCTGCGCAAGGATTCCTGCAACCGCAAGCTGGCCCATGCGCTGGAGAAGATCGCTGGCGACCGCGCGCGCTTCCAGTACGTGCAGATTGGTGATCTACCGCTGTACGACCAGGATTTCGATGGCCAGTACCCGCCTCAGGGCACCCGGCTGAAGGATCAGGTGCGCGCCGCCGACGCGGTGCTGTTCGTGACCCCCGAATACAACCGGTCGGTGCCGGGCGTGCTGAAGAACGCCATCGACGTCGGCTCGCGCCCCTACGGTGACAGTGCGTTTGCCGGCAAGCCGGCGGCGGTGATCGGCGCCTCCATCGGCCAGATCGGCACCGCCGTGGCCCAGCAGCACCTGCGCAACAGCCTGGCCTTCCTGGACATGCACGTGCTCGGCCAGCCCGAGGCGTTCATCCATTTCAAGGACGGCCTGATCGACGCCGACGGCACGATCCACAACGAGGGCACGCAGAAATTCCTGCAGGGGTACGTGGACCGGTTCCTGGCACTGATCGCGGTGCACGTGAAGGGCGACTGAGACCGATGGGGTAGCAGCAGCCAGGCCGCGGGTCGGATCCCGGCGCGCAGCGGCGGGCCCTGGCCCTACGTTCCGCTGAGCACCGGAGTCCGTGCGCTGCACGGAATCCGACCCTGGCCGCCTGATCTGCGATAATGACCCACCCGGGCGCCGCAACGGCGCCCGTCGCAGGCACTGCGACGCCCCCGCGCCAGAGTGGCCAGGCACTGGCGGATATCCCCCGTTTCTCCACGGCTTATCCACAGGCTTGTCCATGGCTGCCGGGGTCGGCGCATGCCTACACTCGTCCGGCCCACTTTTGCAGGAAACACCGCAGCATGTCCGCTCGTTCCGGCTTCCGTTCCAACCGCAGAGAGCGCGGTGATGGCTTTGATCGTGATCGCGATGAATCGCGTATCGACCAGTTGCGCGTTCCGCCGCATTCGGTGGAAGCCGAGCAGGCGGTGCTGGGTGGCCTGATGCTGGCGCCGGAGGCCTACGACCGGGTCAACGACCAGCTGACCGAGGGCGATTTCTACCGCCGCGATCACCAGATGATCTACCGCGCGATCCGTGAGCTGTCCGAGCGCGAGCGGCCGTTCGACGCGGTGACCCTGGGCGAGTGGTTCGAATCACAGGGCAAGCTGGAACTGGTGGGCGATGGTGCCTACCTGATCGAGCTGGCGAGCACCACGCCGTCGGCGGCCAACATCGTGGCCTATGCCGAGATCGTGCGTGACAAGGCCGTGCTGCGGCAGCTGATCCAGGTCGGCACCGACATCGTCAACGATGGCTTCCAGCCTGAGGGCCGTGACAGCAGTGAGCTGCTGGCCTCTGCGGAGAAGAGCGTGTTCGCCATCGCTGAACAGGGTGCACGCGGCCGTACCGACTTCGTGGCGATGCCTGGCGCGCTGAAGGATGCCTTCGAGGAACTGCGCAACCGCTTCGAGAACGGCGGCAACATCACCGGCCTGCCGACCGGCTACAACGACTTCGATGCGATGACCGCCGGCCTGCAGCCGACCGACCTGATCATCCTCGCCGCGCGCCCGGCCATGGGCAAGACGACTTTTGCACTGAACATCGCCGAGTACGCGGCGATCAAGTCGAAGAAGGGCGTGGCGGTGTTCTCGATGGAAATGTCGGCCTCGCAGCTGGCGATGCGCCTGATCTCCTCCAACGGCCGCATCAACGCGCAGCGCCTGCGTACCGGCCAGCTGGAAGATGAAGACTGGAGCCGCGTCACCAGCGCAATCAAGATGCTGAAGGAAACCAAGATCTTCATCGACGATACGCCGGGCGTGTCGCCGGAAGTGCTGCGTTCCAAGTGCCGCCGCCTCAAGCGCGAGCACGACCTGGGCCTGGTGGTGATCGACTACCTGCAGCTGATGAGCGTGCCGGGCAACAGCGAAAACCGCGCCACCGAAATCTCGGAGATCTCGCGTTCGCTGAAGGGCCTGGCCAAGGAACTGCACGTGCCGGTGATCGCGCTGTCGCAGCTCAACCGCTCGCTGGAAACACGTACCGACAAGCGCCCGGTGATGGCCGACCTTCGCGAATCGGGCGCAATCGAGCAGGACGCGGACATGATCGTGTTCATCTACCGCGACGATTACTACAACAAGGAAAATTCGCCGGACAAGGGCCTGGCCGAGATCATCATCGGCAAGCACCGTGGTGGCCCGACCGGATCGTGCAAGCTGAAGTTCTTCGGTGAGTACACCCGCTTCGACAACCTGGCCCACGACTCGGTCGGCTCATTCGAATAACCGTAGTGCCGGCCGCTGGCCGGCAACCACCCCACGGCTTGCAAACCATTCAGAACGCCAATCTTCCGTACGTGGCGTGTAAATGACATGTAACGCGAGGCTTCTACGATTCCGCCGCTGCTGCTCTTCGACGCCGCCCTTCGGCGTCCAGCGTGCCCAAGGAATCCGCCTCCATGCCGTCCCACGCTCCGCTTCGCCGCAATCTGCTGGCCCTGCTGGTCTGTGCTTCGCTGCCGTCGCTGGCTGTCGCTGAAACCGCCCCGGCGACCGACGCGCAGTCGGCCACGACTCTCGATTCGATCTCGGTGATCGGCCGCGGCGAAGCCCGCCAGGTGCAGCGCGTGACCGCCGAGGACATGAAGGTCCTGCCGCCCGGTGCCAACCCGCTGAAGCTGCTGGCGGCCAAGCCGGGCGTGCATTTCGAATCGGCCGATGCCACCGGCGCCTACGAATGGTCCACCAGCATCAGCCTGCGTGGCTTCAACCAGAATCGCCTGGGCTACACCCTCGATGGCATCCCGCTGGGCAACATGGCCTACGGCAACAGCAACGGCCTGCACATCAGCCGCGCGGTGATCAGCGAGAACCTGGGCGGTGCGGAGGTCTCCACCGGCATTGGTGCGCTGGGTACGCCGTCCACCAGCAACCTCGGCGGCGTGTTCCAGTTCTACTCGATCGATCCGTCCACCGAATATGGGGTCGTGCTGGCACAGAGCTTCGGCAGCGACAATGCGCGCCGCAGCTATGCGCGCCTCGATACCGGCGACCACCAGGGCTTTGCCGCTTACCTGTCCGGCGTGTATTCCGAAGGCGACAAGTGGAAGGGCAAGGGCTCGCAGGAACTGAAGCAGTTCAACGGCAAGGCCACCTACAACTTCGGCACGGACAGCAGGATCACCGCGCTGTTCAACGCTTCGCGCCGTGTCGAGGCCGACTACCAGGACCTGTCGCTGGAGATGATCGATCGCCTCGGCTGGGACTGGGACAACTACGCGCCGGACTGGGATCGCGCGGTGGCTGCTGCACGCGGAAAGTACAGTGGTGGCGTCAACAGCCCGTGGGACGCCTATTACTCCGGCCACGGCCTGCGCAATGACGATGTGTCCAGCATTGCCGGTGATTTCGGCCTGAACGAGTCGATGCGCCTGAAGGTCAACGTCTACAACCACAGCAACCGTGGCCAGGGCCACTGGTTCAGCCCGTCCAATCCGTCCAACCCGGGCACCAGCCGCGAGATCCCGATCTCGATCCGCACCACCGAGTATGCGATCGACCGCACCGGCGTAACCTCGGCGTTCACCTGGAACGTGGCGGGCCACGAACTGGAGGCGGGCCTGTGGTACGAAGACAACGGCCACAGCGTGCAGCGCAACTTCTACTACATCGACGGCCCGATCACTGACGACTTCTTCCTGCGCAATCCGGACCAGCGCGTGTGGCACCAGCGCTACACCACCATCACCCGCCAGTTCTACGTGCAGGACCGCTTCCGCCTGTTCGATGACCGCCTGACCATCGACATCGGCGCGAAGTCGCCGCACACCCGC
The DNA here is from genome assembly GCF_030913325.1 of Stenotrophomonas sp. a6. NCBI lineage: Bacteria > Pseudomonadati > Pseudomonadota > Gammaproteobacteria > Lysobacterales > Lysobacteraceae > Stenotrophomonas > Stenotrophomonas sp. a6. Next base: position 2,894,936 of record NZ_CP133161.1, on the reverse strand, counting down.
ACCCGCGTGCGCACGCCGCTGGGCAGCTATGCCAACAACAGCAGCCTGACCTCGAAGAAGGGCCTGCTCCCGCAGGCGGGCTTCAACTTCAAGCTCAACGAGGGCAACGAGATCTTCGGCTCGTTCGCCAAGAACGTGGCCGCCTACGCGCTGGGCGTGGGCAGCCCGTTCAACGTGCCGCAGGCCGCCTTCGATGCCAGCGCGAAGAACCTGAAACCGGAACAGTCGCGCACCATCGAGCTGGGCTGGCGCGGCTACGGCCAGGGCTATGAAGCCTCGGTAGCGGTGTACGACGTCAAGTTCGACAACCGTCTGCTGGCCATCGCGCAGTGCGTGGGCATCCTCGGTTGCCCGGCGCTGTTCTCCAACGTCGGTTCGGTAACCAGCCGCGGCGCCGAGGCGACCCTGCAGCTGAAGCCGATGCAGGACCTGACCTGGTCCAACGCGCTGTCGTGGAATGACAGCACCTACGACAACGACTACGTCAACAACGGCGTGGTGCCCACCCGCGGCAAGAAGACCGTCGACACCCCGGAATGGATGTTCGCCAGCACCCTGGCTTGGACCCCGGGCCCGTGGGACCTGCGCCTGGCCGCCAACCATGTCGGCAAGCGTTACGTGACCTATACCAACGACGTGTCGGTGCCCAGCTACTGGCTGGTCAACGCTTCGGTGGCCTATGACTTCGGCAAGCTCGGCCCGGCGCAGAACCTGACCGTGGCGCTGAACCTGACCAACCTGACCGACAAGCGCTACCTGTCCTCGATCAACACCAACGGCACCTACGCCGCCGACCCGACCCGCAGCCTGGCGACCATGCAGGTTGGCGCGCCGCGGCAGGTGATGGCCACCGCCACCGTGCACTTCTGATGCGCGGCCCCGTCGATCCGGAAAGCCGTCGTCGCCTGTTGCGCATGGCGTGGCAGGGCACGGGGGCGGCGATCGCACTGGCGGCGATGCCGGGGCTGGCCACGGCCGGCCCACGCCCGCGGTTGGGGCGTGATCCGTTCACCCTGGGCGTCGCCGCCGGCGATCCGGATCCGCAGGGAGCCGTACTGTGGACGCGTCTGGCGCCGGACCCGCTCAACGGCGGCGGCATGCCATCGCGGGCGGTGCCGGTGCGCTGGTTCGTGGCCGAAGACCCGGGCATGCGCCGGCTGGTGCAGCGTGGCGTCGCCGCGGCAGTGCCCGAGCTGGCCCATTCGGTGCACGTGGAGGTCAATGGCCTGCGCCCAGGCCGCGACTACTACTACCGTTTTGCCTGCGACGGTGACGAGGAAAGCGCGGTCGGCCACTTCCGCACCGCGCCGCTGCCCGACACGCAGCTGCAGCAGCTGCGGCTGGCCCTGTGCACCTGCCAGGCCTGGAACAGTGGCTACTACCCGGTGCTGCGCGATATCGCGAAGAATGATGTCGACCTGGTGCTGCATGCCGGTGACTACCTGTACGAGTACAGCCCACTGCAGAACGCGCGTGGTCTCACGCTGGATGCGGAACGCTTCAGTGGCGAGACCGTCGGCCTGGAGCGCTACCGCGACCAGTACGCGCTGTACAAGCTCGATCCCGATCTGCAGGCCGCGCACGCCGCCCACGCGTTCGCGGTGATCTGGGACGACCACGAAGTGCAGAACGATTACTCCGGCATCCATCCGGAGAAGCCCGGCGTCTCGACGGAGGACTTCATCGTTCGCCGCGCGGCGGCCTACCGCGCGTTCTACGAACACCTGCCGATGCGTAGTACGCCTGCGGGCAACGGTGGCCTGCGCGTGCATCGGCGCCTGCGTTACGGCGATCTGGCACAGCTTGCGCTGCTCGACTGCCGCCAGTTCCGTCCGGCCAATCCCTGCGGGGTGGGCGAGTCGCCGCGCTGCGACGCTGCGCTGGATCCACGCATTAGCATGCTGGGCGTGGGCCAGGAAGCCTGGTTCGCGCAGTCGATGGCGGCCGCACGGGGCACGCGCTGGAACGTGGTGGTGCAGCAGCTGCTGATGGCGCAGCTGCGGCTGGACGGCGGCACGGCGCGAGAGCGCTTCTGGAACGATGCCTGGGACGGCTATCCCGCCGCACGCAAGCGGTTGCTGCAGGCGATGCAGGCAGGCGGGCAGGGCAATGCCATCGTGCTCGGTGGTGACTGGCATTCCACCTTCGTCAACGACCTGAAGCTGGATTTCGACGCGGCCAGCGCGCCGGTCGTCGCCACCGAATTCATCGCTCCGGCGATCAGCAGCGGCGGCGACGATACGCCTTATGGCCCGTACTACGGTTCGTCGATTCCGCAGAACCCGCATATCCGCTATTTCGACGGTGACCGCCGTGGTTGGTGGAAGCTGCAGCTGAACCGGCAGACCGTGGATGCGGAGCTGCGCTTCGCCGACAGCGTGCTGCACGCGGATGCGCCGGTGCGCACTGCGGCGCGCTTCCAGGTCACCCACGGCCGCCCGGGCGCAGTGCCGGTGTGAATCCGTTCGGTCGTGCCGGCCGCTGGCCGGCAACCTGATCAATCTTCGGTTTCCCCACCACCGGATTCATCGCCCCGAGCCGGGTTTCGTCGCAAACCGTTTGCGGGCGGCCAGAGCGGGGCGCCAAGGTGTCCGCAGGCGGCAAGGTGCCGCCACAAGGAGACCGTGATGAAGACCCTGTTCGCGCTCGGTGTGTGGTGCCTGCTGTTCGTGCTGTGCTGGCCGCTGGCGATCCTCGCCCTGATCGCCTGGCCGTTCGTGTGGCTGCTGAGCCTGCCGTTCCGCATGGTCGGCATCACCTTCTCGGCGCTGTTTGCGTTCCTGCGCGCGCTGTTCATGCTGCCCGCGCGCCTGCTCGGCGGCGGCCCGGTGGCGGCATGAGGGCTGTGTTGCTGGTCGCGCTGGCATTGCTCGCGGGGCCGGCACTGGCCACACCGGTCCCGCCGTCCGCATGGCTGGAACGCCAGCAGGCCGCCGCTGCCGATGAGGCGGATGCGGCAGCGGCCAAGGCGGTCAAACCCAAGGAGCGCTGCCGGGTGGTGAAGGAGTGGAAGGCCGGTGAAACCGTGGCCCAGCACCGCATCTGTGACGATCCGCCGAAGAAGCCGGCTGGAAAGGTGTAGAACCGAGCCCACGCTCGGCTTCACCCTCCGCGGCTGCCGACCGGAGAGCCGAGCATGGGCTTGGCTCTGCAGGAAAACGGGCAACAAAAAACCCCGCCAAGGCGGGGTTTTTCGTCTGCAGGTGAGTGCCGACCAACGGTCGGCACCGACCATGATCCCGATCAGTTCGCCTTGTGGATGGCGCGCTTGCTGACCGCCATCGCCGCGTCGTGGATCACTTCCGACAGCGACGGGTGGGCGTGGCAGATGCGGGCCAGGTCATCGGCCGAGCCACTGAACTCCATGGTCAGCACGCCTTCGTGCACCAGCTCGGAGACGTTGGCGCCGACCAGGTGCATGCCGAGGATGCGATCGGTTTCGGCATGGGCCAGGATCTTCACGAAGCCCGCCGGCTCGATCATCGCCACGGCACGGCCGTTGGCGGCGAACGGGAAGCTGCCGGCCTTGTAAGGGATGCCTTCGGCCTTCAGCTGGGCTTCGGTCTTGCCGACCCACGCCAGTTCCGGCTCGGTGTAGATGACCCACGGGATGGTGTCGAAGTTGACGTGGCCCGGCAGGCCGGCGATCAGCTCAGCCACCGCGATGCCTTCCTCGAAGCCCTTGTGCGCCAGCATCGGGCCGCGCACGCAGTCGCCGACCGCCCACACGCCGTTGACGCCGGTGTGGCAGTGCGCGTCGACTTCGATCTGGCCGCGCTCGTTGATCTTGACGCCGGTGCCTTCGGCCAGCAGGCCCTTGGTGGCGGCGCGACGGCCAACGGCCACCAGCAGCTTGTCCACGGTCAGGGTCTTTTCGCCTTCAGCGTCGGTGTAGGTGACGATGACTTCCTTCTTCTTGCCCTTGCCGGTGATCTCGGTCTTGGAAACCTTGGCATTGAGCTTGATGTCCAGGCCCTGCTTCTTGAATTCCTTGGCAGCGGTCTTGGCCACTTCGGCGTCGGCAGCCGCCAGGAACTCCGGCATGGCTTCGAGGATGGTGACTTCCGCGCCCAGGCGCTTCCACACGCTGCCCAGTTCCAGGCCGATGACGCCGGCGCCGATCACCGCCAGGCGGTTCGGCACTTCGGTGAAGTCCAGGCCGCCGACGTTGTCGACGATGGTCTCGCCGTCGAACTTGGCGAACGGCAGTTCGATCGAATCCGAACCGGCCGCGATGATGACGTTGGTGCCCTTCAGCTCGACGATGGAACCGTCATGCTGGGTGACCTTGACCACGTTGCCCGGCTGCAGTTCGCCAAAACCATAATAGGCAGCGACCTTGTTGGCCTTGAACAGCATGCCGATGCCGCCGGTGAACTGCTTGACGATCTTGTCCTTGCGGCCAACCATCGCCTCGACGTCGATCTTGGCATCCTTGAAGCTGATGCCGTGGTCGCCAAAGATGTGGCCCATGTTCCAGAACTGGCGCGAGGAATCCAGCAGCGCCTTGGACGGGATGCAGCCCACGCGCAGGCAGGTGCCGCCGAGGGCCGGCTTGCCGTCCTTGCCCAGCGCCGCGTCGATGCAGGCGGTCTTCAGGCCCAGCTGGGCCGCGCGGATGGCAGCGTGGTAACCGGCCGGGCCGGCACCGATGACGACGACGTCGAATTGTTCAGCCATTGAATTATTCCTTGATGCATTACCAGAACCCCTCCGCGCAGGCGCGGAGGGGCGGGAGGTGTCTTACAGGCCGAACAGCATGCGGCCCGGGTTTTCCAGCTGGTTCTTGATGTCCACCAGGAACTGCACCGAATCCTTGCCGTCGATGATGCGGTGGTCGTACGACAGCGCCAGGTACATCATCGGCGCGATCACGACCTGGCCGTTCTGGGCGATCGGACGCTCCTTGATGGCGTGCATGCCCAGGATGGCGCTCTGCGGCGGGTTGATGATCGGGGTCGACAGCAGCGAACCGAAGGTGCCGCCGTTGGTCACGGTGAAGGTGCCGCCCTGCAGTTCATCCAGGCCCAGCTTGCCGTCACGCGCCTTCTTGGCGTAGTCGGCGATGGTCTTCTCGATGTCGGCGAACGACATGCGCTCGACATTGCGCAGGACCGGGGTGACCAGGCCCTTTTCGGTCGAGACGGCGATCGAGATGTCCGAGTAGCCGTGGTAGATGATGTCGTCGCCGTCGATCGAGGCGTTGACCAGCGGGAAGCGCTGCAGCGCGTTGGCGGCGGCCTTCACGAAGAAGCTCATGAAGCCCAGCTTGATGCCGTGGGCCTTGACGAACTCGTCCTGCAGTTCCTTGCGCGCCGCCGACACCTTGGACAGGTCGACTTCGTTGAAGGTGGTCAGCATCGCGGTGGAGTTCTTCGACTCCATCAGGCGCTCGGCAATGCGCTTGCGGATGCGGGTCATCGGCACGCGCTCTTCCGGACGTGCACCACCGGCCTTGCCGGCGCCGCCGTTGCGGGCGAAGTTGACGATGTCTTCCTTGGTCACCGCGCCGCGACGGCCGGTGCCGTCGACGTCGGCCGGGTTCACGCCTTCGGTGATGGCGGTGAAGCGGGCGCCCGGCGGCAGCGCATCGGCGGCCGACTTGGCGGCCGGGGCCGGGGCGGCGGCCGGAGCAGCAGCGGCCGGGGCAGCGGCTGCAGCCGGAGCGGCTTCGGCAGCCGGAGCCGGGGCAGCAGCCACGGCGCCTTCCTCGATGATCGCCACGACCTGGCTGGAGGTCACGGTCGAGCCTTCGGCGAACTTGATTTCCTTCAGCACGCCGTCGACCGGCGACGGCACTTCCAGGACGACCTTGTCGGTTTCCAGGTCAAGCAGGTTTTCGTCGCGCTTGACGGCGTCGCCCACCTTCTTGTGCCAGGTGGCGATGGTGCCGTCGGCGACGGATTCGGGCAGTACCGGGGCTTTGACTTCGGTGGCCATTGCGGGAGCTTCCTGGTTTGTCTTCTAAATAGGGGGAGGATTATTCAGCGAACGTGTCGTTGAACGGGTTGACCAGCGCGTCGGCGATCAGCTGCTGCTGTTCGCGGACGTGGTCAGCCATGTGACCGGCAGCCGGCGACGCCGAACGTGCGCGACCGGCGTAGTGCAGGTTCTGGCCGTCGGCCAGGCAGAACTGCAGGTGGTGGCGGATCTGGTACCACGCACCCTGGTTCTGCGGTTCTTCCTGCGTCCACACCACGTCGGTGGCCTTGCCGTACTTCTTCAGCTCGGCAGCCAGCAGCGCACGCGGGAACGGATACAGCTGCTCCACGCGGATGATCGCCACGTCGTCCTGGCCACGCTTGGTCTGGTCTTCCAGCAGGTCGTAGTAGACCTTGCCCGAGCACAGCACCACGCGCTTGACCTTCTTGGCGTCCGCACTGGCGTCGCCGATCAGGTGCTGGAACTCGCCGTTGGCCAGTTCGTCCAGGGTCGACACGGCCAGCTTGTGGCGCAGCAGCGACTTCGGCGACATCACCACCAGCGGCTTGCGGGTGGTCAGGTGCAGCTGGCGGCGCAGCATGTGGAAGGCCTGTGCCGGGGTGGACGGAACCACCACCAGCATGTTCTCCAGTGCACACAGCTGCAGGAAGCGCTCCAGGCGCGCCGAGCTGTGCTCCGGGCCTTGCCCTTCATAGCCATGCGGCAGCAGCAGGGTCAGGCCGGAAATGCGGCCCCACTTGGCTTCACCGGCGGCGATGAACTGGTCGATCACCACCTGGGCGCCGTTGGCGAAGTCGCCGAACTGGCCCTCCCAGATGCACAGCGTGTTCGGATCGGTGGTGGAGAAGCCGTACTCGTAGGCCATCACCGCTTCTTCGCTCAGCAGCGAATCGATGACGGTGGCCTTCTCCGGCGAATCCACCAGCTGCCGCAGCGGCATGTAGTAGTTGTCGGTCTTCTGGTCGTGCAGGATCGCGTGGCGGTGGGTGAACGTACCGCGACCGACGTCCTGGCCGACCAGGCGCAGTGCGTGGCCTTCGTCGAGCAGGGTGGCGTAGGCCAGGTTCTCGGCAAAGCCCCAGTCGCCCGGGATCTCGCCGGCGGCCATCTTGCGGCGGTCGTCATAGACCTTGGCCACGCGCGAGTGCAGCTGCACGTCTTCGGGAATGGTGTTGATCAGCTTGGCCAGTTCGACCAGCTTGTTCTTCTCGACCTTGGTCGAGACCGGGTCGGACAGCTTGCCTTCCAGCAGCTTCGGCCAATCGACGAACAGCGGGCTGGTCGGCGGGGTCTTCTCGACCTTGGCCAGCTCGGTGGTCACTTCACCGGCATCGAGCTTCTCGCGGTAGGCATCGACCATCGCCTTGCCGGCACCGGCAGCGATCACGCCTGACTTTTCCAGCTGCTCGGCGTACATCTCGCGGGTGGTCGGGTGCTTGCGGATCACCTGGTACATCAGCGGCTGGGTGATCGCCGGCTCGTCGGCCTCGTTGTGGCCCCAACGGCGGTAGCACATCAGGTCGATGACCACGTCCTTGGCGAACTTCTGGCGGAACTCGAAGGCCAGCTGCGCGGCGAACACCACCGCTTCCGGATCATCGCCGTTCACGTGCAGCACCGGGGCGGCGATCATCTTCGCCACGTCGGTGGCGTAGCGCGTGGAGCGCGTGTCCAGCGGGTTGGAGGTGGTGAAGCCGACCTGGTTGTTGACCACGATGTGCACGGTGCCGCCGACGGCGAAGCCGCGGGCCTGCGACATCTGGAACAGCTCCATGACCACGCCCTGGCCCGAGAAGGCCGCATCGCCGTGGATCAGGATCGGCATGACCTGCTTGCGTGCGGTGTCCTTGCGGCGCTCCTGGCGCGAACGCACGGAACCGGCCACGACCGGGTCGGCGATTTCCAGGTGCGACGGGTTGAACGCCAGCGCCAGGTGCACCGGGCCGCCGTCGGTAGCCACGTCGGCCGAGAAGCCCATGTGGTACTTCACGTCGCCGGCAGAAGCGTGCTCGTCGTGCTCGAACTTGCCTTCGAACTCGTCGAACAGCTTGCGCGGGTTCTTGCCGAGGGTGTTGACCAGCACGTTCAGGCGGCCGCGGTGGGCCATGCCGATCACCACGTCCTTGACGCCATCCTTGCCGGCGCTGCGGATGATGGTGTCCATCATCGGGATCAGCGAGTCGCCGCCTTCCAGCGAGAAGCGCTTCTGGCCGACGTACTTGGTGTGCAGGTAGCGCTCCAGGCCTTCGGCCGCGGTCAGGCGCTCCAGGGTGCGGCGCTGGGTGTCAGCGTCCAGCTGGTAGTTGCCACCGGCTGCTTCCAGCTTCTTGTAGATCCACTGGCGCTGCTCGACCTCGGAGATGTGCATGAACTCCGCACCGATCGAGCCGGTGTAGGTCGCCTTCAGGCGTGCCAGCAGGTCGCGCAGCTTCATGCGCGGCTGGCCACCGACGCCGCCGGTGCTGAACTCGCTGTTGAGGTCGGCATCGGACAGGCTGTGGAACGGCAGGCCCAGGTCCGGGGTGTTGACCGGCGCGGCCAGGCCCAGCGGATCGAGGCGGGCGTCCAGGTGGCCGCGCGAGCGGTAGGCGGTGATCAGACGACCGACATTGCGTTCACGCTCGTCGCCCGCACCGTTGCCGGTGCCGGCCTTCAGCGCTTCCTTGGCCGCGTCCGCAATGTGGGAGATGACGGCCGAGTGCGGAATGTCGCCTGCTTCGCGGCCCTTGAAGCCGTCGAAGTAGGTCTTCCATTTGGGATCGACACTGTCCGGGGAGACCAGGTACTGCTCGTACAGGTCCTCGACATAGGAGGCGTTGCCGCCGGCGAGCTGCGAAGATTGCGCAAACTGCTTCAGTTGATTGTCCACGATGGAGGGTGTTGATTCGCTTTGTGGGGTATGGCTTCAGAAGGACCCGGCAGGAAGATGAATAGCCCTGCGCGGGCGCGTTCAAACAGCCAAATTGTACCCCCATCCGGACAGGAAGGGGCACCAGAACGGGCATCCCGGGTCCCCCGGTGCCGCTTCCAGACAGGTTGAGTGGGCGGTACCCACTCAGATGCCGAGCGCACGCAGTTCGCTGCAATCGCGCGAACGGTCCCAGACCCGCTGCAATTGCTGCTCGAACGGCTGCGAACGTGCAGGCAGCGCGACGCCTGCCTCGCCGTCGAGGCGATGACCGATCAGACGAAAGTAGAAGTCGCCGGCGTCGTTGAGCAGGCAGGCCGAAGCCAACGCACGGTCGATCGGGTCGGTGACCTCGCGGAACTGGATCACGCTGGGCAGGCGCTGGGCCAAGGCCAGCAGCGGTGCCCCGGCAGACGCGATGGCGGCGGCGTCGTGCACGATCACCCGCAGCTGCTTGTCGTGGCGGGCGGTGACGAAGCGGCGCAGGGCGGCCTGTACCGGCGGCGCGTCGAGCAGTCCCGGGTCCAGCTGACGGCTGTGCAGCCACACTTGGCGGCGGGCGCGGTGGACGATGGCCGTGGTGATGGCCACCGCCTGCTCGCGGCTGTCGATGGCACTGGCCGCGCCCAACCGGCGTCGCATCTGCTGGTGGCCGATGCCGGCCTCCTCGAATACCTCGCCTTCCGGCAGGAAGCCCTGGCGGGCATAGAAATCGCGGGCGGGCAGCTGGGCGTGCAGGTGCAGCTCGGCCAGGCCGAGCCTGCGCCCGGCCTCGACCAGTGCCTCCAGCAGGGCCTCACCGACCCCGTGGCTGCGATGGCTGGCCAGCACCGCCATGCGGCCGATGCGGCCGTCCGGGGCCAGCCGACCGGTGCCGACCGGCTGGTTGTCACTGTCCAGCGCCAGCACATGGGCGCTGAGCGGGTCCAGCGCATCGCGTTCCAGCTCGGCGGCGATGCCCTGTTCCTGCACGAACACGCGTTGGCGCACGTCGTGGATGGCGACGTGGGCGTCGGCGTGGCTGACCTGCTGGACCCGGACCATGGCAGGGCTCAGGCGCGACCGTCGTCGCTGTCGTCTTCGTCGTGATCCTCGAAGTTGACGATGACCTCGATGCCGTCGTCGTGCACGGTCACGGTGTGGACGTCGTCGGACACCGCGTCGGCGTCGATCGCGTCGACACGGTCACGGCCTTCGACCACTTCGCCGAGCACCACGGCGTCTTCGCCGTCATCCTCATCTTCAGCGTCATACACCTCGTTCGGATCGATCAGCTGGAACACGCCACCGACCAACAGCTGCTGGACCACCGCGCGGCCCTTGTCGGACAGGCCGCGATAGGCGGCGGCATCGAGCTGCTCGGCGCCGGCCAGGCGCTGCGCGTCCTTCACCGGCAGCGCGAAGTCCTGGCCGCTGACGTACAGGCTGGCGCCGCGCTTGGCCCGGCGCCAGGCCAGGCGTGCCCACGGATGACGCTGCAGCAGCAGGCCCGAGGCCAGGGCCTGGACCACTTCCTCCGGTGCCGGTGCGGCCTGGTGAGCCATCACTTCGCCAGCGGCGCGGTAGGTGGTGATGAAACGGCCGAACCAGTCACCCAGCTTGTCTGGATCGTTCATGCGGATGGCATTGAGCGCGGTGATCACCCGCGCCATCGCCACCGTGTCGATCTCGTTCGGGTCGGCCGGCACCTTCAGGTCGGCATCCTGGTAGCGGATGTTCTCGTCGGCATCGGCGATCAGGGTGTCCAGGTAGTCGCTGATCAGTTCGGCCGACGATGGCGCGCGCATGCCGAAGGAGAAGGTCAGGCAGGGGTCTTCGGCGACGCCGTGGTGCGGCACGTTCGGCGGCAGGTAGAGCATGTCGCCCGGCGCCAGCACCCAGTCGTGGGTGGGCTTGAACACCTTCAGCAGCTTCAGCTCCACGTCGGGGCGGAAGCCCAGCGGCGGCTGCCTGCCCTTGATCGATTCGCTGGCATCGATCTGCCAGCGGCGGTGGCCGTGGGCCTGCAGCAGGAATACGTCGTACTGGTCGACGTGGGCGCCGACCGAGCCGCCGGTGGCGGCGAAGCTGATCATCACGTCATCCATGCGCCAGCGCGGCAGGAAGCTGAAGTGCTCGATCAGGGCGCGCACGTCCGGGTCCCACTTGTCCACGTCCTGTACCAGCAGGGTCCAGTCATGGTCGGGCAGGGCGGGGAACACGTCTTCCTGGAACGGGCCGGTACGCACGCGCCAGCCGTCCTGGGTCTTGTCGTGCTCGATCAGGCGCGCCAGCACGCCTTCTTCGCAGGCCAGCCCGGCCAGGTCTTCCGGCTGCACCGGGGTCTGGAAGTCGGGGAAGGCGTTGCGGATCAGCAGCGGGCGCTTCTGCCAGAAGTCGCGCAGGAAGGTGGCCGGCGCCATGCCCAGCGGTTGGCCGGGGCGGGCGGTGACTTCGATGAGGGGGGCGGAGGACTTGCGGGCGGCCATGGGGGAATCCTTGCAGCGGAAAGCGGGAGGGGCGGCGCAGCGGGCCGCCAAGGGTTCCATTGTCCGCCGTTCGTGGGGATTGCGCACGTGCGCGGGTTTGTCGCGGGGTGTCCGGCCAACGGCGGAGCCCCTCGTGGCGGGGTGGTTGGTCGCGCAAAGCGCTGGCTTCATGGGCTGGGCCGGGCGGGGTGGGTTCGCGGGACACGCCGTGAACCCGTCCCTGGGGGCTCGATGGCGCCATCCATGGCGCCAACGGTCCCGCGAACCCACCCCGCCCGGCCCCTGACAGTTTCCTGCGCGGCCCGCCACGGAATGGAAGAAGAAAATCAAAGGCAACAGCGGGTCGCACGCTGCGCTTGCTCATCCCAAAACAAAAGAGGGACGCGGCGAAGCCGCGTCCCTCTTTCAAATTCCGTTTCGACAACCTCCACGCTCTTCGATCCGTCACCGGAAATCTGTCAGAGGTGGGGCGGGAGGGGCCAGCGGGACCGTTGGCGCCATGGATGGCGCCATCGAGCCCCCATGGATGGGTTCACGGCGTGTCCCGCTGGCCCCTCCCGCCCCGCCCAGCCCGCAGCAACCCAGAGCCTGGATCGCTGTTGCTGTTGCCGTTGCTGTTGCAGTTGCCTGCCGCAGGCAGCGCTCGCGGCCGCCGCCGCAAAGGAACCCCTTAGATCTTCTTCGCCAGGGCCTCGGCCAGACCCGTGTAGCTGCCCGGGGTCATCTCCAGCAGGCGCTGCTTCGCATCCGCCGGCAGCTCCAGCCCCTGCACGAACGCACGCATCGACTCGGCGGTGATGCCCTGGCCACGGGTCAGCGCCTTCAGCTGCTCGTACGGGTTCGGCAGGCCATGGCGACGCATCACCGTCTGCACGGCCTCGGCCAGCACTTCCCAGGCCGCGTCCAGATCGGCGTCCAGGCGCTGTGGGTTCACCTCCAGCTTGCCCAGGCCCTTGGCCAGCGAATCCAGCGCCACCTGGCTGTGGCCGAACGCGGTGCCCAGTGCGCGCAGCACGGTGGAATCGGTCAGGTCACGCTGCCAGCGGCTGATCGGCAGCTTCGCGCTGAAGTGCTCGAACAGCGCGTTGGCGATACCGAAGTTGCCTTCCGCATTCTCGAAATCGATCGGATTGACCTTGTGCGGCATCGTCGACGAGCCGACTTCGCCTTCCTTCAGCCGCTGCTTGAAGTAGCCCAGCGAGATGTAGCCCCAGATGTCGCGGGCCAGGTCGATCAGGATGATGTTGGCGCGGCGCGCGGCATCGCCGATCTCGGCAACATTGTCGTGCGGCTCGATCTGCGTGGTGTACGGGTTGAACACCAGGCCCAGGCCGGTCACGAAGCGCTCGGCGAAGGCCGGCCAGTCCACGTCCGGGTAGCTGGCCACGTGGGCGTTGTAGTTGCCGACCGCGCCGTTGATCTTGCCGGTCAGCTCGACCGCGGCGATCTGCCTGCGCTGGCGCTCCAGGCGCGCGACCACGTTGGCCAGCTCCTTGCCCAGCGTGGTCGGCGAGGCAGTCTGGCCATGGGTGCGCGACAGCATCGGCTGGCCGGCCTGGGCGTGGGCGAGGTTGCGCAGCGTGGTGGCGATGCCGTCCAGGGTCGGCAGCAGCACCTCGCGGCGGGCCTGTTCCAGCATCAGGCCGTAGCTGAGGTTGTTGATGTCTTCGCTGGTGCAGGCGAAATGCACGAATTCCAGCGCCGGAGCCAGCTCGGCGTCGTCCTTCAGCTGTTCCTTGATGAAGTACTCCACCGCCTTGACGTCATGGTTGGTGGTGCGCTCGATCTCCTTCACGCGCGCGGCCTGGGCCGGGCTGAAGCGGGCCGCCAGCTCGCGCAGGCGGGCGACGGCGGCGTCGGAGAACGGCGCCAGTTCGACGATGCCCGGTTCGGCGGCCAGCGCCAGCAGCCATTCCACCTCGACCACGATGCGGGCCTTGATCAGGCCGTATTCGGAGAAGATCGGGCGCAGGGCGTCGACCTTGCCGGCGTAGCGGCCATCGAGCGGGGACAGGGCGAGCAGGGCGGAATCGGACATGTCGGCAGGGCTGGGACGAGCGGCGGGGGCCATATTCTACGACGTGCCGGTCAGCTAGTGCCGGCCGCTGGCCGGCAAGCCATGGCGGCGTAGGCCGGGCGTGGTTGCCGGCCAGCGGCCGGCACTACCCTTGCGCGCGCAGAACGGCCGTGCAGGTGGAACGATCTGGCCCGCCCTCGTCATCCCATGCTGCGGGCAAGGGAGTATTGTGGCCGCAGCCGCCAGCCCGGGAAGCGACACCCTGCCAGCCGCCGCTTCCCTTTCCCCAACTGAAGTAGTGCGGAGTTGATGCAATGAGCAAAGCTGCAAGCAAGGGTTTCAGAATCGAACACGACAGCATGGGCGAGCTGCAGGTGCCTGCGGATGCCCTGTGGGGCGCGCAGACCCAGCGCGCCGTGCAGAATTTCCCGGTGTCGGGCCAGCGCATGCCGCGCGGTTTCATCCGCGCCCTGGGCCTGGTCAAGGGCGCAGCCGCCGGCGTCAACGCCGAGCTGGGCCACCTGCCGAAGAATGTGGCCAAGGCCATCCAGACCGCTGCTGCCGAAGTGGCCGCCGGCAACTGGGACGCGCAGTTCCCGATCGACGTCTACCAGACGGGTTCGGGCACGTCGTCGAACATGAATGCCAATGAGGTCATCGCCACCCTGGCCAACCGTGCCGGCAAGGCGGGCAAGACCACCGTGCATCCCAATGACCACGTCAACCAGGGGCAGAGCTCCAATGACGTGATTCCGACTGCGCTGCGGGTGTCGGCGGTGCTGGCGACGCACGAGCAGCTGCTGCCGGCGCTGGTGCACCTGCGCAAGACCCTGGACAAGAAGGGCCGCAGCCTGCGCAAGGTGGTCAAGACCGGCCGTACCCACCTGATGGACGCGATGCCGCTCACCTTCGAGCAGGAATTCGGTGCGTGGTCGGCGCAGCTGGCCTCGGCGCAGGAGCGCATCGAAGACAGCCTCAAGCGCGTGCGCCGGTTGCCGCTGGGCGGCACCGCCATCGGTACCGGCATCAACGCCGACCCGCGCTTCGGCGCGCAGGTGGCCAAGGCGCTGAAGCAGCAGACCGGCTTCAAGTTCGACAGCGCCGAGAACAAGTTCGAAGGCCTGGCCGCGCAGGACGATGCGGTGGAACTGTCGGGCCAGCTCAATGCGCTGGCCGTGGCACTGATCAAGATCGCCAATGACCTGCGCTGGATGAACGCCGGTCCGCTGGCCGGGCTGGGCGAGATCGAACTGCCGGCACTGCAGCCGGGCAGCTCGATCATGCCGGGCAAGGTCAACCCGGTCATTCCGGAAGCCACGGTGATGGCCTGCGCGCAGGTGATCGGCCACCACACCGCGATCACCGTGGCCGGGCAGACCGGCAACTTCCAGCTCAACGTCACCCTGCCGTTGATCGCGGTGAACCTGCTCGATGGCATCGGCCTGCTGGCCAATGTGTCCAGGCTGCTGGCCGACAGCGCGATCGCAGGGCTGAAGGTGCGCGAGGACCGCGTGGCCGAGGCGCTGGCGCGCAACCCGATCCTGGTCACCGCGCTGAACCCGATCATCGGCTACGAGAAGGCAGCGGCGATTGCCAAGCGTGCCTACAAGGAACAGCGCCCGGTGCTGGACGTGGCGCTGGAAGACAGCGGGCTTGACGAGGCCGAGCTGCGTCGCCTGCTGGACCCGACTGCGCTGACTGCTGGTGGCATCCAGGCTGGCGGTGGTGGCGCCGGGGGGTGATCTGCCGGTTGCAGAGTCGAGCCACGCTCGACGGTTGTTCCGGAGTCGGGCATGGCTCGACTCTACGGAAACGAAGAACGCCGCCCTCGGGCGGCGTTTTTCTTCAGCGACGGTCGGCGACGATGTTGCCGAAGGTGTCGGTGTAATCCTTGAACTCGGGGATGCGCTGGATCAGGTCGGCCGGGATCACCTCCATGCCCTCCGGCGGCTGGATCTTCACCGGCTGCATGTTCGGATCGGCCGGTGCGGCCACCAGCGTGTTCTGGCGCAGCACCTGCAGCTTGCCGAACATCGTCTGCAGCATCTGCTTCTGCCCGTCGTCCAGCGGAATCTGGATCTCGTCCACCTTCATCGTGCCGTCGCCGAGGATGATGATGTTCGGTGCCGGCGGGCGGCGCACGGTCACCATGCCTTCGCTGACGGAAATCTTGGGCTTGCCGCGCTCGGCGCGGTGATTGCGGTAATCCTTGTCGCAGCCGACCAGACCCAGGCAGAGCAGGGTGGCCAGCAGCAGGAACAACTTCTTCATGGCGTTCGGTTCGGGGGCATCCGGGGCCCCCATTGTAAGCCCGCCGACAGTGCCCGACCGGCAACGGAAGGCCGCAGCCGGTCGGGTGCGTCGATTTGTCTCAGTTGGAGAACGTGACCGAGTTGTCCTTGCCGCAGTCGTCCACGTCGCTCTGGTCCATCGTCGCGTAGGGCTTGAACGCCGGCAGCTCGCGCGCCAGTGCCTGCTGGCTGGCCAGCATCGCCGGCAGGCGATCGCAGATGCGCTTGGCCTGGGCCTCGATCTTGGCGGCTTCGGCGTTGATGCGCTTCTCCACCCCTTCGCTGTCGCCGCTGAAGATGCCCTTCAGCGCTTCACCGGCGGCGTTGGCGCCGAGCTTGGCGCCGGCCAGCCCGACATCCATGCCCGCCATCGCAACGGCGACCACGTGACCGCGGTACTCCTGCAGGTGGCGGCGCTGGACGTCGTTGGCGGCGACCTCCTTGCCGGCGATCAGCAGGCGGCCATCCGGCGTGATCTCCGCACGCGGCTGCTTGTCGGCCGAGATCTTGATGTTGCCCTGGGCGATGTCCTTGCGGGCATCGTCCATGGCTTCCTTGACGGTCTGGCCGACGCCGCTGGTGGCTTCGGCGACGCTCTTGCCGACGCTCTTGTCGGGGGCGGAGGACGTGCCACCACAGGCGATCAGCGGCAGGCACAGCAGGGTGGCGGGCAGCAGGCGCAACAGGTTCATGATGTTCCCCTGGACGTGTGTGGAAGAGGATTACTTGCTGCGCGGCAGGGTGACCCGGCCGCTGACGTTGCGGTGTTCGATATCGCCGCTGCCGCTGTGATCGATGGTCAGGCTGCCGCGTACGCCGTCCACCTGGATGTCGCCCGAGCCGTGGCTGCGCACATGCACGTTGCCGCCGATATCGGCCAGATCGATGCCACCGGAGCCGACCACGCCGACTTCGACGCTGCCCTGCACGCGCTTGAACTCGATGTCGCCGGAGCCGACCGTATCCAGGCGTGTGTTGCCACGCACATCGGTGATCTTCAGGTCACCCGAACCGACAGTGCCGGTGATGGCATCGCCGCCGATGTTGCGGGCATTGACGTCGCCCGAACCCAGCGACAGCAGATTCAGCGAACTGCCGCCATCGATGTTGAGGTCGCCGGAACCCACTGCAGCGTGGATGCTGCCACGGGTACCGCGGGCCACCGCGTCACCGGAGCCGACGTCCACGCTGAGCGACTGTGCGTTTTCCACGCTGGCGTCACCCGAGCCGACCTTGAACTGCAGCGGCAGGTTGTCCGGCACGCTGCCACGGATATCCAGCCAGGCGTAGCTGTTGCCCAGGCTGATGCCGCTTTGGCGGCCTTCGCGGCGCAGGCTCACCACCAGCTTGTCGCCCACCTTGCGCTGGTCCAGTACCAGTTGGTCCAGCCATTCCTGGCTGGACGCGCAGGCGCGGCCGTCCAGCTGGCCGCCGCCAGCGCTGGCGACCACCTTCAGGTCATGCTGGTTGACCTCGAACACCACCGTCTTGGCACCGGCCACGTCCAGCTTCAGCGCGCGGGCGGCAGTGAACTTGCAGTTCGGAGCATCGGCGGCCAGCGCCGACAACGGCAACAGCAACAACGCAGAACAGGCGAGCAAAGAACGCATGGGTGGTGCCTCCGGGTGGATGGAATCAGATCTCGCCGGCGCGCTTGCGCAGGCGGATGGCGAGGAAGATGAACAGTGCCCCGACGGCCGCACCGATCCACAGCTCCGGCATCGCCAGCGACTTCAGCTGAGAGGCGGGGGACATCAGGCTGACCACCGAATCCAGGTCGCGGCGCGAACCTTCACCTGCGCCGAGGCGGTACAGCAGGTCCATGCCGGGCACGCCGCCCAGCAGCAGGCGGCCGACGATGTTCTGCCAGAACCAGCCGGTGGTCAGGCCGAACAGCGGCATGATCTTGGTGGTGCTGACGATGACGCCGGCAAACAGTGGCAGCATCACCGCCCACAGGAACGGCTTGCTCTTGGCCCAGGCCGAGCACAGCAGCAGCCACCCTGCAGTGGGCAGGGCCCAAAGCGCGTAGACCGGAATCCAGCTCAGGTGGCCAGCGGCCAGGGTCAACGGGCTGGCGGGCCCCCAGATCAGCGCCATCGGGCTGCCACCGTGCATCAGCGCGACGATGCTGATGATCAGCATGAAGCCGAACATGGTGATGATGCCGGCAATCACCGCGATCAGCGGTGCCACGATCAGTGCGCTGATGACCTTGGACAGCACGGTCTGGGTATCGGACAGCGGCAACGACTTCCAGAACAGGATGCTGCGGTCGCGGCGGTCGTCGTACAGGGCGCCGAGGCAATAGAAGAACACCACGAAGGCCAGCACCAGGAACGGCCATGCCGAGCTGAGCACCAGAGTCAGGTCAAGGCCGTTACCGAGGTCGGCAAGGTCCTTGCCGTCGATGTTGCGGGTGAGCAGCGCCAGGTCCAGGCCATTGACGTTCACGCTCTCGCCATCGACATGCAGCGCACCGTTGCGCGCCGCGCGGTTCAGCGCGAACAGGCCGAAGGCGATGCCGACGGTGCTCATCACCAGCGAGATCAGGCCGGCGATCAGCGGGGCATACAGGAAACCGCCGCGGTTTTCCCAGTACTCGCGCTTGAGCAGCCAGCGCAGCGTGCCGAGGGGGCTGACGGGATGGTTGACGGCATTCATGCGTAGGTCCCCTTCATGACGGCGACGAACAGGTCGGCCAGGCCCGGGCTGCGGGTCTCGCCAAGGGTGGAAAGCTGGGCGCGCGGTACGCCGTCGAACAGCATCACGGTCTTGCCGAACGCCAGGCTGCGTTCGTCGATCGGCTTCAGGGCGCGCGCGGTCTCCAGCTGGTCGGCGTTGACCAGCAGTTCGGTGTAACGCTGGCCGACCTCGTCCATTTCCGCATCGAGCACGATGCGGCCATCACGGATGAACATGACGTCGCTGAGGATGTGCTCGATCTCTTCCACCTGGTGGGTGGTGACGATGATGGTCTTCTGCTCGTCGAAATAGTCTTCCAGCAGGCGCTGGTAGAACTCCTTGCGGTACAGGATGTCCAGGCCCAGGGTGGGCTCGTCCAGTACCAGGATGCGGGCATCGATGGCCATCACCAGTGCCAGGTGCAGCTGCACGATCATGCCCTTGGACAGCTCGCGCACGCGCTGCTTCGGCTGCAGCTTGGTGTTGGCCAGGAAGCGCTCGCAGCGGGCGCGGTCGAAGCGCGGATGCACGCCGGCGACGAAATCGATGGCTTCGCGCACCTTCAGCCAGCGCGGCAGCACGGCGACGTCGGCGATGAAGCAGATGTCGTTCATCAGTTCGTCGCGGTGCAGCCGCGGGTCGCGCCCGAGCACGCTCAACTCACCTTCCACCGAGGTGAGGCCAAGAATGGCCTTCAGCGCGGTGGTCTTGCCGGCGCCATTGGGACCGATCAGGCCGACGATGCGCCCGCTCGGAATGCTGAAGCTGGCACTGTCGAGGGCAACGGTGGACTTGTAGGCCTTGCGCAGGCCGCGGGCGGTGATGACCGGTTCGCTTGCGGTGCTATTCATCAGACTTTCCCCTGGGGCAGCAATTCGTCGAGGCTCAGGCCCAGGCGCTGGATGCGCTCCAGCACGGCCGGCCATTCTTCATTGAGGAAGCGCTCGCGCTCGCTGCTGCGCAGCTGCGTGGCGGCCTGCTCGGTCATGAACATGCCCAGCCCGCGGCGCTTTTCGACCAGACCTTCGTCGGCCAGTTCCTGGTAAGCGCGCGAAACGGTGATGGGGTTCAGTTGGTAATCGGCGGCCACCTGGCGCACCGAAGGCAGGGCATCGCCCGGCTTGAGGATTCCGTCGAGCATCATGGCGATCACGCGCTCCTTCAACTGACGGTAGATGGGAGCGCCGTCGCTCCACTGGATGTCGCTCATATTCAGCTCCGTGGGGTCAGCGGCTGGGCGAACGAGAAATACGGCATGGACAGGGAGCTGTGCAGCCGACGCGGGGGAGGGGGGGAGGAATCGGCGTTCCCGGCCGGTGTAGCGATTGCATCCTGCGCACTGTCGGACGAGGCGGGGGCGGTGGGCGTGGCCAGCCAGGCCAGCACGATCAGGGTCGAAACAGCAGCGGCCGCGGGTGCGGTGAGGTTGCGACGGATCCGGGCGTTCATGGCTTCCCCCTGTCTCAGGTGACTGGTGTTGTATGCAACTATAACACCGGCACGCCTACGTGCAACCCCTTGCCGTCCCCAACTGATGGCAGGGGTGGTCAAATCGCTGAAATATCCGTTTATCCGATTGATTCGGAAGGGAAATCCGGTTCTGGCGCGGGCCGACCCAGGCCCGCCTTCCATTCAGCGTTGTCCATGCTATGTCATTACTGCGCCGTTGCTGGCGGGTCGTGCAGGAAAGCGCCACGCCGCGCAAAGCCACAGGCGCCCCTTGCAGCAAGGGGGAAGGGGGCCCGGTGCTATAGTTCGGCCGACTCCGGCCGCTACCGGCCGGCCCTGTGAATGGCCACCGCGGACTGCTCTCGATGCCTTTGCCGACCGTTATGCCGCGCCGCCTGCGCGGCCTGTCCCTGCTGACCCTGCTGGTAGCCGGCCTGGCCGGTTCCACCCACGTGCTGGCGGCCGATCTTCTCGACCTCGACTACCGCCCGCTGGCCAGCAAGCAGCAGGTCAACCTGCAGCAGCGCTACCACGGACAGGTGCTGCTGGTGGTCAATACCGCAAGCAAGTGCGGCTATACCCCTCAGTACGAAGGCCTGGAGGCGCTGCAGAAGCGCTATGCCGGCCGAGGTTTTGCCGTGCTCGGCTTCCCGTCCAACGATTTCAAGGGCCAGGAGCCCGGTGACGAGAAGCAGATCCAGGATTTCTGCACGCTCACCTACGGGGTCAAGTTCCCGATGTTCGAGAAGGTGCACGTGGTCGGTGCGGAGGCGACGCCGCTCTATCAACGGTTGACCGCGGCCACCGGCGTGGCCCCGGGCTGGAATTTCCACAAGTACCTGGTCGGCCGCGATGGCAAGGTCATCGCCCAGTTCGCCAGCAAGGTGACGCCGGATGATCCGCAGCTGACTGCGGCCATCGACAAGGCGCTGGCCACAGCGGCCGCACATTGATATCCGGCACGGATGCCTCGACATCGACGGCATGCGTGCGACAATGCTTCTTTTCGCGCCGACGTCGGCGCCCAGACACTTCCAGGAATGCAGCGAATGAAGATGGGAATGCGCGGCGCCGCGGCGTCGGTTCTGATTCTGGCGATGGGCACTTCAGGTGTCGCTCTGTCGCAACAATCGGCTGCCCCCGCAGCCGCCAAGGAGACCGCAACCTTGAATTCCCCCAAGCAGAAGCTCGGCTACGCCATCGGCCTGGACGTGGCCAAGTCGTTCACCCCGATCGCCGATGAGATCGACGTGGCCGCGCTGCGCACCGCCGTGGAGCGTTCGTTCGAAGGCCTGCAGCCGCAGATCACCCAGGAACAGGCCAAGGCCACCGACGCGGCCCTGCGCCAGGTCGTGATGGCCCGCAGCGGCCAGCAGGTGCCGGGCATGGCGCCGGGTTCGCAGCCGCCGAAGGTCGACCGCGTCAAGGTGTCGCAGATGATCGGTTCCTACTCTGTGGGCCCGTCGCTGGCGCAGCTGAAGGACGACATCGATGTTGCCTCGCTGTTTGACGCGATCAGCACCGGCCTGACCAAGGGCCAGCCGAAGATGACGGAAGCTGACGCGACCGCCACCATCCAGGCCTTCATGGGCAGCAAGCAGGCTGAAATGCAGGCCAAGGCTGCCGCTGCTGCGCAGACCAACCGCGAAGAAGGCAATGCCTTCCTGGCCAGGAACAAGACCCAGCCGGGTGTCGTGACGACGGCCTCGGGCCTGCAGTACCAGGTCATCCGCCCGGGTAGCGGCGAGCGCCCGCTGCCGAGCAGCAAGGTGCGCGTGAACTATGAAGGCAAGCTGCTCAACGGCACCGTGTTCGACAGCTCCTATGGTCGTCAGCCGGCCGAGTTCGGCCTGGACCAGGTGATCAAGGGCTGGACCGAGGGCGTTGCGCTGATGCCGGTCGGTTCGAAGTACCGCTTCTGGATCCCGGGCAATCTGGCTTATGGCGAGAACGGTACGCCGGGTGGCCCGATCGGCCCGAACGCGACTCTGACGTTCGACGTCGAGCTGCTGGGCGTCCTGCCGTAAGCCACCACGGAGCCTGCACGGACATGCGCGTTGCGATTTTCGGTACCGGTTATGTAGGTCTGGTGACCGGTACCTGCCTGGCCGATGTCGGTCATCAGGTGGTCTGCGTCGATATCGACCAGGCCAAGGTGGATGGCCTCAACCAGGGCATCATCCCGATCTATGAGCCCGGCCTGGAGCCGATGGTGAAGGCCAACCACGCCGCGTCGCGGCTGGCATTCACCACCGATGCCGCGTCCGCGATCGCGCATGGCCAGGTGGTGTTCATCGCCGTCGGTACCCCGCCGGACGAGGACGGCAGCGCTGACCTGCAGTACGTACTGGCCGTGGCCCGTACCATTGGCCGGCACATGAGTGTGCCGACCGTGGTGGTCAACAAGTCGACGGTGCCGGTGGGCACCGCCGACAAGGTGCGTGCGGCCATTGCTGAAGAACTTGCCGCGCGTGGCGCGGACATCACCTTTGACGTGGTGTCCAACCCGGAATTCCTGAAGGAAGGCGACGCGGTCGCCGACTGCATGCGCCCGGACCGCATCATCATTGGTGCGACCAGCGAGGAATCTGTCGCGGTGATGCGTCGTCTGTATGCGCCGTTCAACCGCAACCACGACCGCGTGGTGGAAATGGACGTGCGCTCGGCCGAGCTGACCAAGTACGCGGCGAACGCGATGCTGGCGACCAAGATTTCGTTCATGAACGAAATCGCAAACATCGCCGAGCGCGTCGGTGCCGACGTCGAGCAGGTCCGCCAGGGTATCGGCTCGGACCCGCGCATCGGCTGGCACTTCATCTACCCGGGCGCCGGCTACGGTGGCTCCTGCTTCCCCAAGGACGTGCAGGCGCTGGCCCGCACCGCCCAGCAACATGGTCTTGAGCCGAAGCTGCTGAACGCGGTGGAAGCGGTCAACGATGCGCAGAAGGGCCACCTGTTCGCCCTCATCCAGCGTCATTACGACAAGGGCGAGGACGAAGGCGTGCGCGGCAGGACCTTTGCCGTGTGGGGCCTGGCCTTCAAGCCGAACACCGACGACATGCGTGAAGCCTCCAGCCGTCGCCTGCTGGCGCAGCTGTGGGAGGGCGGTGCCACGGTGCGTGCCTACGACCCGGAAGCGATGCATGAATCGCAGCGCATCTTCGGCGAGCGCGATGACCTGGTGTTCTGCAGCAGTGCTGATGAGGCCCTCGAAGGGGCCGACGCGCTGGTGGTGGTCACCGAGTGGAAGCAGTTCCGTAGCCCCGACTTCCAGAAGCTGCGCGAGCAGCTGAAGGACGCGGCGGTGTTCGATGGACGCAATCTGTACGATCCTGCCGAAGTGGAAGCTGCCGGCCTGGCGTACTACGGCATTGGCCGGGGGCGTTCGCTGCATGTCTGACCTGCTGCCGACCGAACGCGAGCAGGCGCTGGAAGCGCGCCTGGTCGAACTGGAAATGCGCGTGTCCTTCCAGGAACAGGCGCTTGCCGAATTGAGCGATGCGCTGGCCGATGCCCGCATGCAGGGCATGCGCAACGCCGACGTGCTGCGTGTGCTGCTGGAGGACCTGGGCAAGGTCCGCAACGCACTGAATTCTTCCGATCCGGCGAGCGAACCACCGCCGCCGCACTACTGATCCGAATCCTATGAGCGATACCCTCCGCGACCAGCTGATGGGCCTGGGCTTCAAGCCCGCGCCCAAGCCCGAGCGCAAGAATGATGGCCCCCGCCGTGATGGCCGCCCGCAGGGCAAGGGTGGCAACGGCAATGGAAAGCCGCAGGGCGCTGGCAAGGGCGAGCACAAGCCCGGTGAGCGTCGCGGGCATGGCCACGGTGGCCCGGGCAGGCCCGGCCAGTCGCGTGGCCCGGGCCAGCAGGGCCCGCGCAAGCCGCGCAGCGCCGAAGAGATGGATCTGGCCAAGGCCTATGCCATCCGTGCGCAGCGTGAGAAGGAGGAGCGCATCGAGACCGAGCGCCTGAAGCAGGAAGAAGCACGCGTGCGCCGCGAGGCGAAGGCCAAGCTGGAAGAACTGCTGAAGGACAAGGGCCTGAACTCCGAGGCGGCTGATATCGCTCGCCACTTCCCGTATGGCGGCAAGATCAAGCGCATCTACGTGACCGCCGAACAGCTGACCGCGCTCAATGCCGGTGAGCTGGGCGTGGTCCAGCTCAATGGCCGTTACCTGCTGGTGACCGCCGAAGTGCTGGCACAGTCCGAAGCGGTGTTTGCCGCATCGGTGGCACTGAAGGTCGATCCGAACGCGCCGGCCGAGGAAGATCCCTACGCGGACCCGCAGTACCAGGTACCGGACGACCTGGTCTGGTAACTGCACCTGCTGCACGATGAGAACGCCGGGCATTGCCCGGCGTTTTCGTTACCGGACGCGCGCAGTGCTGTGGCGTGCACGGATCAACGGCAGGCTCAGCGCGAAGAAGCACAGCAGTGCGCCGACCAGAGCGAATCCGCTACCTGCGAGGAAGGCCGTGCGTCCCTCGTCGATCTTCCACAGTTGGCCGGCGATGAGCGCGCCCAGCACGCCGCCGACACCGGACGAGAAACCGTACAGCAGGCCCTGGCCATGGCCATTGAGGCGTCCGGGGAAGTAGATCGCCAGCATCTGCATCGCCGCGGCGAAGAACGCGGCAAAGCCCAGCGCGTGCGCGGTCTGCGCCAGCAGCATCACCGGCAGGTTTTCCGGGAACAGTGCGGTCACGGCCCAGCGCAGGCAGGAACTGACCAGCGCGATCAGCAGCATCCAGCTGGCGTCATAGCGGCGGAAGAAGCGGCCGATGGTGAAGAACACGCCCACTTCGAACACCACGCCGATGGTCCAGAGCAGGCCGAGCGTGGATGTGCGATAGCCGTGGTGGTCCATGTAGACCGAGAAGAAGGTGTAGTACGGGCCGAACGAGAGCTGCTCCATGAAAGCGGCCAGGAAGAACGCCAGCACCGGCGGGCGGCGCACGATCTGCCAGAAGCCGCTGGCATCGCCGCCGGTCCTGCCGATGTCGCGTGCGTAGTGGTTGCTGAAGGCCGAGGCGACCAGCAGGACGAACAGCGGCAGCATCATCCAGGGCAGCAGCCCGGCGCGGCCGGCGGTGCCGTCACCTTCGATCAGCCAGCCGAACAGGGTGACGATGGCGATGAACCCAAGCGAACCCCAGACCCGGATCAGGCCGTAGCGATGGCTGTCGCTGCCGAGATGGGTGAGGGTGATCGACTCGAACTGCGGCATCACCGCGTTGTAGAAGAAGCAGAACACGATCATCGCCGGATACATCCATGGCTGCGGCAGAGGCAGCAGGAATGCGGCGAAGCTGATCAGGGTCAGCACGCAGCCGATGCGCAACAGTCGGATCGGCCGCGGTGAGGTGGCTGCCAGCGAGGTCCAGGCACTGGGTGCAACCACGCGCGTGGCATACCACAGCCCCATCATCACGCTGATGGCGGTCACGCTCATCCCGCGTGCAGTGAGGAACAGGCTCCAGTACGGAGTGAACGCGCCGAGTGCCGCGTAGTAGAACAGATAGAAGCTGGAGAGGCGGGCAGCAGGAACATTCATCGCGGCATGATGAAGCAAAAAGGGGGCGGAGGGGATCAAGTCATTTGTGCCACAAGCGACTTGATCCCCTCCGTCCCCATTCTGTGTCATTCGGGATCGTAGTCGAGGTTGGAGGCCAGCCAGCGCTCGGCCTGGGCGCGCTCCACGCCCTTGCGCCGGGCGTAGTCGGTGACCTGCTCGCGGCTGAGGCGCCCGACCACGAAGTACTGGCTTTGCGGATGACTGAAGTAGTAGCCCGATACCGCGGCGGTCGGAAGCATCGCAAAGCTCTCGGTCAGTTCCATGCCGGCGTTGGCCTCGGCCCGCAGCAGATCGAACAGGCGCCGCTTCTCGCTGTGCTCGGGGCACGCCGGATAGCCGGGAGCGGGGCGGATGCCACGGTACTGCTCATCGATCAGGGCGTCGTTGTCCAGCGTCTCGGCCTGGTCATAACCCCAGAATTCCGTGCGTACACGCTGATGCAGGCGCTCGGCCAGGGCTTCGGCGAAGCGATCGGCCAGGGCCTTCAGTAGGATCGCGTTGTAGTCGTCATGCTCGGCTTCGAAGCGCGCCACGTGGGCATCGATGCCGATGCCGGCAGTGACCGCGAACGCGCCGATCCAGTCCTGCCTGCCGCTGTCGGTCGGCGCGATGAAATCGGCCAGGCAGAAATCCGGACGCTCGGCCGGCTTGTCCACCTGCTGGCGCAGGAAGTGCAGGGTGGTCTCGCCCTGTGGGTGCTGCACGCGCACGTCGTCGCCGACGCTGTTGGCCGGCCACAGGCCGAACACGGCCTTGGCGGTCAGCCACTTCTCGCCGACGATGCGGTCGAGCATCGCGCGGGCATCGCGGTACAGCTCGCTGGCCTGGCTGCCGACGATCTCGTCGGTGAGGATCGCCGGGAACTTGCCGGCAAGCTCCCAGGCCTGGAAGAACGGCGTCCAGTCGATGTACTCGACCAGCTCGGCCAGCGGATAGTCATCGAAGACGTGCAGGCCTGGCTGCTTCGGTGCGGGCGGCGTGTAGTTCCCCCAGTCGCCCTGGAACTTCTGCCCGCGTGCATGTTCCAGCGACACCAGGCGCTTGGCATCGCCACGATTGCGGTGCCGTGCCCGGATCTCGGCATAGTCGGCCTCGTTGGCGGCAACGAAGGCTTCGCGCAGGTCGCGCGAGATCAGCGACTGGGCCACGCCGACCGCGCGCGAGGCGTCCTTCACCCACACCGTAGGCGCTTTGTAGTGCGGGTCGATCTTCAACGCGGTGTGCGCGCGCGAGGTGGTGGCGCCGCCGATCAGCAGCGGCAG
Source organism: Stenotrophomonas sp. a6 (assembly GCF_030913325.1). Classification (NCBI taxonomy): domain Bacteria; kingdom Pseudomonadati; phylum Pseudomonadota; class Gammaproteobacteria; order Lysobacterales; family Lysobacteraceae; genus Stenotrophomonas; species Stenotrophomonas sp. a6. Next base: position 2,868,330 of record NZ_CP133161.1, on the reverse strand, counting down.
ATTGAAACCCTGGCGCTCCATCTCGCGGGCGACGTGGCTCATCTCCTCCAGCGAGGGAGTGATCAGACCGGACAGGCCGATCAGGTCGGCATTGTGCTCGCGCGCGGCATCGAGGATCTTCTGCGCCGGCACCATCACGCCAAGGTCGACCACCTCGAAGTTGTTGCAGGCCAGGACCACGCCGACGATGTTCTTGCCGATGTCATGCACATCGCCCTTCACCGTGGCCATGATGATCTTGCCGTTGCTCTTGGCAGTGTCGCCGCTGCGCGCCTTCTCCGCCTCGATGTACGGCAGCAGGTAGGCCACGGCCTTCTTCATCACACGCGCGGATTTCACCACCTGCGGCAGGAACATCTTGCCGGCGCCGAACAGGTCACCGACGATGTTCATGCCGTCCATCAGCGGGCCTTCGATCACGTCCAGCGGGCGGCTGGAGGCCTGCCGGGCCAGCTCGGTGTCTTCCTCGACAAAGGCATCCAAGCCGTGCACCAGTGCATGCGCCAGGCGCTGCGCCACCGGCTTGTCGCGCCAGGCCAGGTCTTCGGTCTTCGCCGCACCCTTCCTGCCCTTGTAGCGCTCGGCGATCTCCAGCAGGCGTTCGGTGGCATCGCTGCGGCGGTTGAGGATCACATCCTCCACGCGCTCACGCAGCTCCGGCTCCAGCTCATCGTAGATCGGCATGGCACCGGCATTGACGATGCCCATGTCCATGCCGGCGGCGATGGCGTGGTACAGGAACACCGAATGGATGGCCTGGCGCACCGTTTCGTTGCCGCGGAACGAGAACGAGACGTTGGAGACACCACCGGAGACGTGGCAGTGCGGCAGCGTCTGCTTGATGATGCGGGTGGCTTCGATGAAGTCCACCGCATAGTTGTCATGTTCTTCGATGCCAGTGGCGACGGCGAAGATGTTCGGGTCGAAGATGATGTCCTGCGGCGGGAAGCCGATCTCGTCGACCAGGATGCGGTAGGCGCGGGTACAGATCTCGACCTTGCGCGCACACGTATCGGCCTGCCCGCTTTCATCGAAGGCCATGACCACCGCGGCGGCGCCATAGCGCAGGACCTTGCGCGCGTGTTCGCGGAAAAGCGCCTCGCCTTCCTTCAGCGAGATCGAGTTGACCACGCTCTTGCCCTGCAGGCACTTCAGGCCGGCCTCGATCACGCTCCACTTGGAGGAGTCGACCATCACCGGGATGCGGGCGATGTCCGGCTCGGACATGATCAGGTTGAGGTAGCGGGTCATCGCCGCTTCCGAATCGATCAGGCCCTCGTCCATGTTGACGTCGAGGATCTGCGCGCCGCTTGCCACCTGCTGGCGGGCCACGTCCACCGCTTCTTCGTAGCGGCCTTCCTTGATCAGCTTGCGGAACTGCGCGCTGCCGGTCACGTTGGTGCGTTCGCCGACGTTGATGAACAGCAGGTCCGGGGTGATGACCAGGGGTTCCAGGCCGGACAGGCGGGTAGGGCGGACAGGCGTCATGGCAGGCGTCGGCTCAGCAGCAATAGGGCGGGAAGTGCGGAACGGTGGCGGCGACATTCATGCGGCCTGCTCCCGGGTGCCGGGCAGTGCGCGCGGCGGCAGCCCGGCCACAGCCGCGGCAATGGCGCGGATATGGTCGGGCGTGGAGCCGCAGCAGCCGCCGACCAGGTTCAGCAGGCCATCTTCGGCGAAGCCTCGCAGGGTGCTGGCCATGTCCTCCGGCGTCTCGTCATACTCGCCGAAGGCATTGGGCAGGCCGGCATTGGGGTGTGCGCTGACGTAGCAGTCGGCGACCTGCGCAAGGGTTTCCACGTGCGGTCGCATCGCATCGGCGCCCAGCGCGCAGTTCAGCCCGATCGACAGCGGCCGAGCATGCGCCAGCGAGGCATGGAAGGCTTCCGCAGTCTGCCCGGACAGGGTGCGACCGGAAGCGTCGGTGATGGTGCCGGAGATCATCACCGGCAACCGCGCGCCGCGCGCATCGAACGCTTCCTCCAGCGCATACAGCGCGGCCTTGGCGTTGAGCGTGTCGAAGATGGTCTCGACCATGATGGTGTCGGCGCCGCCGTCGATCAGGCCCTCGATGGCTTCGCGGTAGGTGTCGCGCAGTTCGTCGAAGCTGGTGTTGCGGAAGCCCGGATCGTTCACGTCCGGGCTGATCGAGGCGGTGCGGCTGGTCGGGCCGACCACCCCGATCACGAAGCGCGGCTTCCCCGGGGTGGTTGCGGCCACGGCGTCACAACAGGCGCGCGCGACCGCAGCGCCGGCCTTGTTCAACTCGTACACCAGGTGTTCGAGGTGGTAGTCGGCCTGGCTGACCGAAGTGGCGTTGAAGGTGTTGGTCTCGACCAGGTCCGCGCCCGCTTCCAGGTAGGCGGTGTGGATGTCTGCGACGATCTGCGGCCGGGTCAGCAGCAGCAGATCATTGTTGCCCTTCAGGTCATGGCCCTCCGGTGCCGCGTGGTCGCAGCCCGGGCCATGTGCATGGTCGTAACCGCCGGCGAAGCGTTCGCCACGGTAATCGTCTTCCTGCAGGCCGTGGCGCTGGATCATCGTGCCCATCGCACCGTCGATGATCAGGATCCGCTCGCGCAGGGCGTCGAGCAGGGCGTTGGCACGCTCAGGATGCAACCAGGGCAGGGCAGGCATGGCGTTCTCGGGCTCAGGGTTTGTGGGCGATCAGCGAAATCACTTCGAAGTGCGGCGGACGCTTCTCGCGGGTGACCGTCTCCAGGCTGGATACCTGCAGGCCGGCCTTGTCGACGAACCTGCGCAGCTCCTTGTCGCTGAAGCCGAGGTTGACGTGGCCGTAGGCCTCCACCGCGGCCTTGTGTTCATGGCGGGCCAGGCTGCACAGCAGCAGGCGCCCGCCCGGGCGCAGCACGCGCGCGCCTTCGGTCACCGCCTGCGCCGGCTTGCTGGCGTAGGTCAGCGCGTGCATCAGCACTACCAGATCGAAACTGTTGTCCTTGAAGGGCAGCGCATGCATGTCGCCCTCGCGCACTTCCACGTTGGGCAGACGGCGCAGGCGCTCGCTGGCGGCGGCGACCACGCGCGCGCTGGTGTCGATGCAGATGTAGCGCTTGGCATGCGGGGCCACCAGTTCGGCCAGCACGCCGTCACCAGAGGCGATGTCCAGCACGTCGCCGGTCTCCAGCAGCGGCAGCGCGGTGCGGGCGAGGGCTTCCCAGGTGCGCCCCGGGGAGTAGTGGCGTTCCATGTCGCCGGCCACGCTGTCGGCCCAGTTCTGGTCGGAGGCGCGGTGGGCCAGCACGGCAGCGACGCGTTCAGCGTCCTGGCGCAGCAGCGGGTCATCGCTTCCGTTGCTCAAGGCATGCCACAATGCACGCTGCGCCGGGTCCAGCTGGGCCTCGTCGAAGCGGTAATAGGCCGATACGCCCGCACGGCGGTCGCGGACCAGGCCGGCTTCCTTCAGGCGCGCCAGGTGGGTGGACACGCGTGGCTGTGCCAGCCGGGTGATCGCCGACAGTTCGGCCACGGTCAGTTCCTCCTGCTCCAGCAGCGCCAGCAGGCGCACGCGGGTCGCATCGGCGAACACCTTCAGGCGGGTCGACCAGTCTTCAAGATCCATAAATATCTACCTATCGCGATATAGAGATATATTCGCTGAAAGGGCCCGTCGCGGTCAAGTCGCCAGCGTACGGAAACAGCCGGGCCCCGGTACAATCGGGGCACCTGGGCGCGCCGTATGTAGCCCATAACTTCATGTACCCGGGAGGGTGTTGTGGATTTCAGCTTTACCGAAGAGCAGTTGATGCTGCAGGACGTTGCGCGGCGCATCGCGCAGGAGAAGATCGCCCCTAGCGCGGAGCACCATGACCGTACCGGCGAGTTCCCGCTCGACAACATCCGCCTGCTGGGCGAGAACGGCCTGATGGGCATCGAAGTGCCGACCGAATACGGTGGCGCGGGCATGGACCCGGTTGCGTACGTGCTGGCGATGGTGGAGGTCGCCGCCGCCGACGCAGCCCATTCGACCATCATGTCGGTCAACAACTCGCTGTTCTGCAACGGCATCCTCACCCACGGTACCGAGCAGCAGAAGCAGACCTACGTGCGTGCCATCGCCGAGGGCGAGGCCATCGGCGCGTTCGCGCTGACCGAGCCGCAGTCCGGCTCCGATGCCACCGCCATGCGCTGCCGCGCGGTGAAGCGGGCCGACGGCACCTTCGTCATCAACGGCAAGAAGAGCTGGATCACCTCCGGCCCGGTGGCCAGGTACATCGTGCTGTTCGCGATGAGCGAGCCGGACAAGGGCGCGCGCGGCATCACCGCCTTCCTCATCGATACCGACAAGGCGGGCTTCGGTCGCGGCAAGACCGAGCCGAAGCTGGGCATCCGCGCTTCGGCCACCTGCGAGATCGAGTTCAACGATTACGTGGCGAAGGCCGAAGACGTGCTGGGCCAGGAAGGCGAGGGCTTCAAGATCGCCATGAGCGTGCTCGATGCTGGCCGCATCGGCATCGCCTCGCAGGCCATCGGCATCGCCCGAGCCGCCTATGAGGCGACCCTGGAATACGTGAAGGAGCGCAAGGCCTTCGGCGCGGCCATCGGCACCTTCCAGATGACCCAGGCCAAGATCGCCGACATGAAGTGCAAGCTGGACGCAGCGCTGCTGCTGACCCTGCGTGCCGCGTGGGTGAAGGGTCAGGGCAAGCGTTTCAGCACCGAAGCAGCGGTGGCCAAACTGACCGCTTCGGAAGCAGCGATGTGGATCACGCACCAGGCGGTGCAGATCCACGGCGGCATGGGGTACTCGAAGGAGATGCCGCTGGAGCGTTACTTCCGTGATGCCAAGATCACCGAGATCTACGAGGGCACCTCGGAGATCCAGCGCCTGGTGATCGCGCGCAACGAGACCGGGTTGCGCTGATGGACGCGACGGGGCGGCGATTGCCGCCCCGTTTCCTTTGTGCGATCAACGTGGCAATCGGCAAACGATATCCGTTCCGTTCCATTCACAGACGATCTGCAGCGACTCAGGTGGAGCACCGGGGAACATGTTCACCCCATAGAGGCGACCGGAGTCGATCCATCGATCCAGATCGTCCCGGCTGTTGAAGTTGTAGGTGCCGGCGAAGTGTTGGGCCAGGCCGGGGCTGGTTGCCGCGCCGTCGGGAATCATGTTGCCATTGGCGTCCTTGCTCTGGCCTTGCACGTATCTGGCGGTGTCCACTGACGAAGAGACGATGGCCAGCGTAGTCTTCGAGCCATCGCGCCAGGTGATCCTGTAGATTGCACCGTCGATTCCGAGGGCCTTGCTGACGAAGCTCAGGCCGATCGAGGACAGGAATGTCGCCATGCTGTTCCAGGCCCTCGACGATGTCGTGGCGCCTGTGAATGCCTTGCCCATGGCGCTCTCCAGCCTGAATCGCTCGGTTGCCATCTGCACGACATCGTAGGCGTTGAGGTTCTTGTGCTCTTCCGGGAAGCCTATGCCGTTGGCGTACTGCGGGTCATCAGGATGAACCTCGTACTGGACTCCTCTTCCGGCCCACTGCCGCGGCGCGAACTGTACGGTTGGCACGTTGTTGTCGAGCATCCCCATGATCCGATTGAAGGATGCGTTGATTGGCTCGGGAATCTGCGCCCTGGTGGCGCGATACCGACGCAGCTCGCGATCGTATTCCACATCGAAGCCATGGAGCCGGCGCTGCTGGAAGTCGACGACGATGGTGGGCCCCGTGCCCGAGTAAAGCGCCAGTGCGCGTGGATCGCGACAGTTGTCGCAGACGAGGACGCCTGCCGCATGTGCGTCCTGGACGCTGCTGGCCGCGAAGAGCGCGCCAAGCAGAAGGGCGGGGCGGCTGAAGCGTCGTAGTGGTGCTCTTTCCATGAACTGTCTCCTGGGCGGCATCGGATCGATTGCCGTGGAGGCATCTGGATAGCAACGATCCGGGCGTGCCGCACTTCTGCGCGCCCAGGAATCCAAAGCGGGGGCCTTATGCGAAACCGGTAGACGCCTTGAGCGCCTCGTTGTCGGCGCAGCAGTGGAAGGGACTTTTCAGTACAGGCCGTATGCGACCGGTCTCCGGGCAGGCGACATGCCAACGGTCCATTGGCATTCCCGCTCCTTGGTCGCAGAATGCTCCACCGTTCATGGACGCCACCACATGCTCATCTATCGAGGCGCAGGGCTGCTGACCCTGCTCACACCGATCGCTGCCGTGCTGCTCATCCTCATCCTGTTCCCGGATCCAGCGGTAGGTCGCGGCAATACTTCACTCAGTCAGGTCCTGCTGGCGTTCGGCCTTGGCTCGGCAATCAACACGGTGCTGGGTTTCGTGCTCAATCGAAAGCCGCGTGCACCTGGGCAGCATGCTCCGCATCACTTCTTCTTCCTGCCGATGCAATGGCCTGCACTGGCGATTGTGGCGGCATGCGTGGTGATCGCAGTGTTGCGCTGAGACGCTGCCCGGACAGCGCCCACCAAGGTTGGCGACTACCGGGTATGCGTCGCTCCGGTAGATGCCGACCTGGGGCGGCATGGGTCCAGAAGCGGCAACAAAAAAGGCCCCGGATCGCACCGGGGCCTTTCTCGTTTCAGTTCACCGCTGGATCAACGATCCGGACGGTGTGCTGCATCCGCGTCGCGCTGGCGTTCCATGAACTCCTTGGACGGTTCATCCAGCTTGTCGCCCAGCATGCGGCGCACGACCACGAAGAACACCGGGATCATCAACAGGCCGAGCAGGGTGGCGAACAGCATGCCGCCGATCACGCCGGTACCGATGGCATGGCGGGAGTTGGCGCCCGCGCCGGTGGAGATCGCCATCGGGATCACGCCCATGATGAACGCGAACGAGGTCATCAGGATCGGGCGGAAACGCAGGCGGGCCGCTTCGATGGTGGCATCGCGCAGGTTCTTGCCGGCGGCGCGCTGCTCCACCGCGAACTCCACGATCAGGATCGCGTTCTTCGCCGCCAGGCCGATCACGGTGATCAGGCCGATCTTGAAGAACAGATCGTTTGGCAGGCCGCGCAGCATCGACAGGCCGAGGGCACCGAGCACGCCCAGCGGCACCACCAGCAGCACCGCCACCGGGATCGACCAGCTTTCATACAGCGCGGCCAGGCACAGGAACACCACCACGATCGACAGCACCAGCAGCAGGGTCGCGGCGTTGCCGGCCAGGATTTCCTGGTAGGACATGCCGGACCAGTCGTAGCCGAAGCCGGCCGGCAGATCGTCGTTGACGATGCTCTCCATGGTCTGCATCGCCTCGCCCGAGCTGGTACCCGGGGCCTGCGAGCCGACGATGTTGATCGCCGAGTAGCCGTTGTAGCGGCTCAGCGACGGCGGTGCCGACACCCATTCGGACTTGACCACCGTGTTCAGCGGGATCATCGAATTGGTGCCATCGGCGTTCTTGGTCAGGCTGGAGGGGCTGTAGAAGCTCTTCAGCGACTCCTGGCCGGTGCGGTACGGACCATCGGCCTGCATGGTCACGCGCTTGATGCGGCCTTCGTAGAAGAAGTCGTTGACGTACACCGGGGCCAGCATCAGCTGGATGGTGCTGTACACGTCCGACACCGACATGCCCATCGACTGCGCCTGCACGCGGTCCACATGCAGCTGCAGCTGCGGCGCGTTTTCCAGGCCGTTCGGGCGCACGCCGACCAGGTGGTCCGGCTTCTGCGCGGCCTGGCCGAGCAGGATGTTGCGGGCCTGCGTCAGCTGCTCGTAACCGGCACCACTGCGGTCCTGCAGCCACATGTCGAAGCCGCCGAACTGGCCAAGGCCCTGCACGGTGGGCAGGTTGACCACGAAGATCTGCGCTTCCTTGATGCCGTAGAACGCGCCGTTCATGTTCTGGATGAACTCGGGTGCGGTGAACTTGCGTTCTTCCCACTGCTTCAGGCGGATGAAGCCCATGCCCACGTTCTCGCCGGAGCCGACGAAGCTGAAGCCGGCCACCTGCAGCATGCCTTCATAGCCATCCTGCTTTTCCAGGATGCCACGCATCTGCGCGAACACTTCGTTGGTCTGGCCCTTGGTCGAGCCCGGCGGCAGCTGCACGATCGCCAGCGCATAGCCCTGGTCTTCTTCCGGCAGGAAGCTGCCCGGCATGCGGGTGAACAGGAAGCCGCACAGTGCGGTGAGCACCACGAACAGGATCATCCAGCGCGGCGCATGGCGCACCGCCGAGGTGATGTGGCCGACATAGGTGTGGCTGATCTTGTCGTAGTACTTGTTGAAGGTGCGGTAGACGATGTTCGGGTTGTCGTTGTGCGTCGGCTTCAGGAAGGTCGCGCACAGCGCCGGGGTGAAGCCCAGCGCCAGGAACGCCGAGAACGCCATCGAAATGGCGATGGTCAGGGCGAACTGCTTGTAGATCTCACCGGCGGCGCCGCCCTGCAGGGCGGACGGGATGAACACCGCAGCCAGCACGACGGTGATCGCCACCACCGCGCCGGTGATCTGGGTCATCGCCTTCTGCGTGGCCGGCTTCGGCGCCAGGCCTTCCTCGGTCATGATGCGTTCGACGTTCTCGATCACCACGATCGCGTCATCGACCACGATGCCGATCGCCAGCACCATCGCGAACAGGGTCAGCTGGTTGATCGTGAAGCCGATCATCCACATGCCCAGGAAGGTACCGAGCAGCGCCACCGGGATGACCAGGGTCGGGATCAGCGTGGCGCGGAAGTTCTGCAGGAAGATCAGCATCACCAGGAACACCAGGAACACTGCTTCAAACAGCGTCTTGACCACTTCCTGGATCGAGATCTTGACGAAGGTGGTGCTGTCGTACGGCGAGAACCAGGTCACGCCGGCCGGGAAGCTGGGTTGCAGCTCGTCCATCTTGGCGCGCACCGCCTCGGCCACGTTCAGGGCGTTGGCGCCCGGCAGCAGCTGGATGGCGAAGGCACCGGTCGGCTTGCCGTTGTACTGGGTGTCGAAACCGTAGTTGTTGGCACCGAAGGCAACGCGGGCGATGTCCTTCAACAGCACCCGCGAGCCGTCAGCGTTGGCGCGCAGGATGATGTTCTCGAACTCCTGCGGCGAACTGAAGCGGCCTTCGGCCGAGACCGTGGCGGTGAAGTGCTGGCCTTCCGGCGACGGATCCGAGCCAAGCGCACCGGCGGCGAACTGCACGTTCTGCGCGCGCACCGCAGCCAGCACCTGGCTGGCCGACAGGCCATAACCCTGCATCTTTTCCGGGTTCAGCCAGATGTTCATGGCGTACTCGGAACCGAACTGCTGGGTGCTGCCGACGCCGGGGATACGCGAGACCTGGTCGAGCACGCGCGAACCAACGATGTCGTTCAGCGCATCACGGTTGATGGTCGGGGTATCGGACTGCAGCGCCACCACCATCAGGAAGCCGGCGTTGGCCTTGGCCACCACCACGCCCTGCTGGGTCACTTCCGAAGGCAGTCGTGGCGTGGCCAGCGAGACCTTGTTCTGCACCTGCACCTGGGCGATGTCCGGATCGGTACCCGTCTCGAAGGTCAGGGTGATCTGCGCACGGCCGTTGGACGACGAGGAAGAGCTGAAGTACAGCAGGTGATCGATACCGGTCAGCTGCTGCTCGATCACCTGGGTGACCGATTTTTCCGTGGTGTCGGCACTGGCGCCCGGGTAGGTGGCCGAGACGGTGACCTGCGGTGGGGCGATGTTGGGATAGGACTCCACGCCCAGGTTGAGGATCGCGATCACGCCGCTGAGCGAGATCAGGATCGCCACCACCCAGGCGAAGACTGGATGTTCGATGAAAAATTTAGGCATGACGGAAGGTTCCCGTTACTGCTTGTTCGAATCGGTGGCGGCCGGCTTGGCCGCATCGGCCTGCTCGGGCTTGGCCGCGTCGGCCGGTGCCTTGCCAGCAGCCGGTGCGGTGCCCGCCGGTGCGGTGCCCGCCGGAGCGGCGCCGCCTGCGGCCGGCTTGCCGTTGGCGTCCTGCCCCGGGCTCCACGGCTTGGCCACCGCCGGTGCACCTTCCTTGACCTTCTGCACGCCGGCCACGATCACCTTGTCGCCGGCGGCCAGGCCGTCGCTGACCAGCCAGTTGCCGTTCTGCGCGCCATCGGTCTTCACGTTCTTGCGCGCGACCTTGCCGTCGGCGCCGACCACCATCACGTAGCCGCCGGTGGTGTCGCGCAGCAGGGCCTGCTGCGGTACCAGGAAGGCATTGTTGCGTTCGCCCAGGTTGGCCTGGAAGCTGACGAAGGCGCCCGGCAGCAGGATCTGCTGTGGGTTCGGCAGCAACGCGCGCAACGACACCGCACCGGTGGCCGGGTCGACCGTGGTCGAGGAGAAGTCCAGGGTGCCCGGCTCGCTGTAGGTGCTGCCATCGGCCAGCTTGACGTTCACCGTGGCCTTGCCGTCGCCCGACAGCGCCAGCGCGCCCTTGGCCTGTTGCGCGCGCAGCTGGGTCAGCTCGTCCACGCTCAGCGAGAAGTTCACGTACAGCGGGTCGAGCTGGTCGACGGTGGTCAGCAGGGTCACATCGCCCTGGCCGACCAGCGCGCCTTCGGTGACCTGCTGCTTGTTGGCCACGCCGCTGATCGGTGCGGTTACTTCGGTGTAGCCCAGGCTGATGCGCGAGGAAGTCACCGCTGCTTCGGCCTGCTTGACCGCCGCCAGCGCGGTACGCTCGGCCGATTCAGCGTTGTCCAGGTCGGACTTGGAGACGAACTGCTGCGGCGCCAGCGAACGTGCACGGTCGGCGGCCACCTTGGCGTTGGCGTAGGTCGCGCGGGCCGAGGCCAGCTGTGCTTCGGAGGCGTTGAGCGAGGCACGCAGCGGCGCCGGGTCGATCAGGAACAGGGGCTGGCCCTGCTTGACCTGCGAGCCTTCCTGGTAGACGCGCTTGAGCAGCACGCCCGGCACGCGCGCACGCACGTCGGCGCTGCGGAACGGCGACAGGCGACCGACCAGCTCGCGCTGCAGCGGCAGGGTCTGCGGCTTGGCGTCGATCACGCCCACCTCCGGCGGCGGGGGCGTCTGCTGTTCCGGCTTCTTGCAGGCAGCCAGCGCGACAGCAACGGCGCACGTCAAGGCAAGGGTGCGGAGTGGGGCGGTCATCAGGAGGAACTCCGGGGTTGGTTTGAAGACGGGGCCGGCGACGGCTGAGGCGCGAAGGCGCGCAGGAAGCTGTCGACGGAGAACTCTGCCCAGCGCCGACGCAGCCGCGCGTCATCACGATGGGGGGTATGGAAACGCTGTTTGTCGAAATCCTGACCGGCAATCATGCTCAGCAGCAGTTCGGCCATGAAGTGCGGGTCGTCATGCCGGAGCTGGCCACGCATGCAAACGGTTTCAATCCATTCAGCAAGATGAAGCGTCAGTGCGCCGGCTCCGTGCCGGTACAGCGTACGCGCCTCTTCGGGAAACTGGGCCGCGTCGGCGGCGATCAGCCGGCAGGCCTGGCCCACGTGCGGTTGGTTGAAGTGCTCCAGGAAGTCGGTGGCGAACTGGAGCAGGCTGGCACGCAGGTCGTCAGTGCGGAGTGCACGAACCATGGCGCCGGTAGCGTGGCCGACGTGGCGCTGCATCACCCGGCGCAGCAGTTCCTGCTTGCTGCCGTAGCGCGAGTACAGGGTCTGCTTGGAGCAACCGGCGTGCTGGGCCACCGCCTCCATGCTCATCTGCATGCCCTGCTGGGCCAGCAGTTCGCGTACGGCGTCGAACACACGCTCATCGCGTGCATCGAGGGCAACGGGGAGGTAGGCCGGGTTCACGCGGTGGACTATACCGTCCAGTTCAGGATTGTGGAATCGCATCGGCGTCGCCGCGTGTGTCTTCCGGTAACACGTTTTGCCGATCCTGTCGGCAGTGCTGAAACAGGCGCCAGCACCATACCGGTGCGAACTGAATAGGCGTTTGAACCGCAGCAAACCCGAATCTGCTTATTCCGTCCTGCAGCAAGGCCTTTTCGCGCGGTAGGGCTACAATTTCATTTTCCCAACTGAGCAAGCGCATCGCTCTGCCATGAAACCGCAAAAAACCGCAGCCAAGACCGTGAAGAACAAGACGAAACCAGCAGAGTCGGAGGTCGCAGTGACCGCTGGTTTCTCCCTGGAGCCGGTGTACACGGCCTTGCGCAAGCGCTACCCCGCGGCCGCACAGGCCGAAGCAGTGGCCTTTGCCACTGACTTCTACAAGCGCATGGAGTCGGACGAGTTCCCGCACCACAGCGCTGAAGAGTGGGCCGCTCTCGCGGCTGAGACGCTGGAATTCGCGCGTGCCCGCAAGGCCGGCAAGGCCAACGTCCGCGTGTTCAATCCGACCGCGAAGGCCAACGGTTGGGAATCGCCGCACACCGTGCTGCAGATCGTCAACGATGACATGCCGTTCCTCGTCGATACGGTCACCATGTCGCTGGCCGAGCAGGGCGTGGGCGTCCACGTGCTGGGCCACCCGGTTCTGCGCTTCACCCGCGACAAGGCCGGCAAGCTGGTCAAGGTCGGCGAGGGTGATGCCGAGTCGGTGATGCTGCTGGAGATCGACCGCCAGCCGGCCGAAGCGATGGCCGCCATCGAACAGGCCATCAACAAGGCGCTGGACGAAGTGCGCGCGATCGTGCGCGACTGGCAGCCGATGAAGGACAAGGCGTTGGCGCTGGCCGACGACCTGGGCAAGCGCCAGCTGCCGGTCGACGATGCATCGCGCAAGGAAGCACAGGAGTTCCTGCGCTGGGCCGCCGACAACCACTTCACCTTCTTTGGCTACCGCGAGTACCGCGTCGAGAAGCAGGGCAAGGAAGACGTACTGGCGCCGCTGAACGACACCGGCCTGGGCCTGATGCGCGGCAAGGACAAGTCCGCTGCCCGCCCGGTCAAGACCCTGGCCGCGCAGGGCCTGAACGCCACGTCCGGCCTGAAGGACGCGCTGATCCTGACCAAGACCAATGCCCGTTCGCGCGTGCACCGCGCCGGCTACATGGACTACATCGGCGTGCTGGAATTCGACGCCAAGGGCAAGATCATCGGCGAGCAGCGCTTCCTTGGCCTGTTCACCTCCAGCGCCTACAACCGTCGCCCGTGGGAGATCCCGCTGGTGCGCCAGCGCCACGAGCACGTGATGAAGCAGTCCGGCCTGGCCCCGGCCAGCCACAGTGGCAAGGCCCTGCGCCACATCCTGGAAACCCTGCCGCGCGAAGAACTGTTCCAGTCCAGCGAGGACGAACTGTTCCGCACCGCGATGGGCGTGCTGGGCCTGCAGGAACGCGTGCGCAGCCGCCTGTTCCTGCGCCGCGACAAGTACAGCCGTTTCATCTCCGCGCTGGTCTACCTGCCGCGCGAGCGCTTCAACACCGACGTGCGCCTGCGCATCGAAGCGATGCTGAAGGACGCGCTGCACGGCGAGTACGTCGACAGCTCGGTGGTGCTGGGCGAATCGCCGCTGGCCCAGGTGCACCTGATCGTGCGCCCGAAGCCGGGTGAAATGCTCGACGTTGATACCGCCGAACTGGAGCAGAAGCTGGCCCAGGTCCTGCGCAACTGGCAGGACGACCTGCGCGAAGCGCTGGTGGCCCGCCACGGCGAGACCGAAGGCCTGCGCATCGCCGCCCGCATCGGCAAGGCGCTGCCGGCCGGTTACATCGAAGACAACAGCACGGCTGTTGCGGCCAACGATGTCAGCCAGCTTGATGCCCTGACCGGCCCGGACGACCTGCGCCTGAGCCTGCAGGCCGTGCCGCGCGAAAGCGGTGATGGCCTGCGCCTGAAGCTGTATCGCCAGCTGGACGACATCCCGCTGTCGGACGCGCTGCCGATGATGGAAAACATGGGCCTGCGCGTGATCGCCGAGCGTCCGTACCGCCTGTCGGTCGACAACGCCCCGGTGTACGTGCAGGACTTCGAGGTCGAATCGACCGCCGGCGCGATCGATGCCGCCAGCGTCGATGAAGCCTTCGGCGAGACCTTTGCCCGCGTCTGGCACGGCGATGCCGAGAACGACGGCTTCAACCGCCTGGTGCTGGCTGCCGGCCTGCACTGGCGCCAGGTCGCCATGCTGCGTGGCTACTGCAAGTACCTGCTGCAGACCGGCGTGCCGTTCTCGCAGGCCTACGTGGAAGGCACCTTCGCGCGCTACCCGCTGCTGGCCCGACTGCTGGTCGAGCTGTTCGAAGCGCGCTTCGATCCGGCTACCGGCCACGAGAGCAAGGACGACATCGCCGCCGGCCAGGCCCAGCTGAAGGCCCACTTCGATGTGCTGGCTGCTGGCGACGACGCCACCCTTAAGGTGCTCAAGACCGTGGTCGACGCCCGCAAGGGTGACCGCGACGCGCAGATGCAGGCCGCGCGCGATGCGCTGCTGAAGCTGATGGACCGTGTGTCCAGCCTGGACGAGGACCGCATCCTGCGCTCGTTCATGGGCGTGATCGACGCGACCCTGCGCACCAGCTACTACCAGACCGATGCCAACGGCCAGCACGGCCATGTCATCAGCTTCAAGTTTGATTCGGCGCTGGTGCCGGACCTGCCGAAGCCGCGCCCGTACCGCGAGATCTTCGTCTACGGCCCGCGCGTGGAAGGTACCCACCTGCGCTTCGGCGCGGTCGCCCGTGGTGGCCTGCGCTGGTCGGATCGTCGCGAAGACTTCCGTACCGAAGTGCTGGGCCTGGTCAAGGCTCAGATGGTCAAGAACACTGTAATCGTGCCGGTCGGCGCGAAGGGCGGCTTCTTCGCCAAGACTCCGCCGGTGAACGGCGACCGCGACGCGATCTTCGCCAACGGCGTGGCCTGCTACAAGCTGTTCATCCAGGGCCTGCTGGACATCACCGACAACATCGTCAACAACAAGATCGTGCCGCCGGTGGATGTCGTGCGCCACGACATGGACGATCCGTACCTGGTGGTGGCCGCCGACAAGGGCACCGCGACCTTCTCCGACATCGCCAACGGCCTGGCCATCGCGCACGGCTTCTGGATGGGCGATGCGTTCGCCTCCGGTGGTTCGGTTGGCTATGACCACAAGGGCATGGGCATCACCGCACGCGGTGCGTGGGAATCGGTCAAGCGCCACTTCCGTGCGCTGGGCCGTGACAGCCAGACCCAGGACTTCACTGCGGTCGGCGTCGGCGACATGTCCGGCGACGTGTTCGGCAACGGCATGCTGCTGTCGCGCCACATCCGCCTGGTCGCTGCCTTCGACCACCGCCACATCTTCCTGGACCCGAACCCGGATGCGGCCACCACGTTCGTCGAACGTGAGCGCCTGTTCACCGTGCCGCGTTCGAGCTGGGCGGACTACGACGCCAAGCTGATCAGCAAGGGCGGCGGCGTGTACCCGCGCAGCCTGAAGTCGATCGAGATCACCCCGCAGGTGCGTGAAGCGCTGGGCCTGGATGACAACGTCAAGGCGCTGTCGCCGAACGATCTGATGAGCGCGATCCTGAAGGCGCCGGTCGACCTGCTGTGGAACGGCGGCATCGGTACCTACGTGAAGGCTGCCAGCGAGCAGCACAGCGATGTCGGCGACCGCGCCAACAACGCCCTGCGCGTGAACGGTGGCGAGCTGCGCTGCAAGGTGGTGGGCGAGGGCGGCAACCTGGGCATGACCCAGCTGGGCCGCATCGAAGCCGCCCAGGCCGGCGTGCTGCTCAACACCGACTTCATCGACAACTCGGCCGGTGTGGACACCTCCGACCACGAAGTCAACATCAAGATCCTGCTCAACGATGTGGTGCGGGCCAAGAAGCTGACCGTCGAGCAGCGCAACAAGCTGCTGGCCTCGATGACCGATGAAGTCGCCGAGCTGGTGCTCAATGACAACTACCGCCAGAACCAGGCGCTGAGCCTGATGGAGCGGATGGCGGTCAAGCGCCTGGGTTCCAAGCAGCACTTCATCCGTACCCTGGAACAGCAGGGCCTGCTGGATCGCCAGATCGAGTTCCTGCCGTCCGACGCCGAGCTGTCCCAGCGCAAGGCACGCGGCCAGGGCCTGACCCGCCCGGAACTGTCGGTGCTGCTGTCCTACTCGAAGCTGGTGGCGTTCGCCCAGCTGCTGGAATCGGACATCCCGGAAGATCCGTACCTGTCCAAGGAACTGCAGCGTTACTTCCCGACCCCGCTGCAGAAGAAGTACGCCGACGCGATGGAGCGTCACCGCCTGAAGCGCGAAATCATCGCCACGGCCGTGACCAACCAGACCATCAACCGCATGGGCGCCACCTTCCTGATGCGCATGCAGGAAGACACCGGCCGTTCCATCGCCGAGGTCGCCAAGGCCTACACCATCAGCCGCGAAACGCTGGATGCGCGCGCGCTGTGGGCGCAGATCGATGCACTCGACGGCAAGGTGCCGGAGTCGGTGCAGATCGACGCACTGGAAGTGATCTGGAAGCTGCAGCGTTCGTTCGTGCGTTGGCTGCTGTCGCGCCCGGGCGCGATGCCGGGCATCACCGAAGCGGTCAACCGCTACCAGGGTCCGTTCAACGACATCCGCGTTGCCTCGGGTGTGCTGCCGGATTCGCAGCGTCCGACCTACGAAGCCCTGGTGGCCGAGTGGAAGGAAAAGGGCCTGCCGTCCGCGCTGGCGCAGCAGCTGGCCGAACTGCACTTCCTGGAGCCGGCTTTCGACATCATCGAACTGGCCCGCACCCGCAAGCTGAAGCCGGTGGACGTGTCCAAGGTCCACTTCCGCCTGGGCGATGCCCTGCAGCTGCCGTGGCTGTTCGAGCAGGTCGATGCGCTGGAGGTCAACGGTCGTTGGCACGCCGTGGCACGTGGCGTGCTGCGTGACGAGCTGGCCGCCAACCACCGCAACTTGGCCGGCCAGGTGCTGGGCACCAAGGGCAGCAGCGCGGAGGCCAAGGTCGCAGCCTGGATGGGCCGTGACGACAACAGCCTGCGCTTCACCCTGGCGATGCTGGCCGAACTGGCCGAGCAGAAGACCCTGGACTACCCGACCGTTTCGGTCGCGGTGCAGCGCCTGGGCCAGCTGGCGGCACACGGCGCGTAAGTGAAGTAGTGCCAGGCCATGCCTGGCATGCGTGAACCGGAACGGCCCCGCGAAAGCGGGGCCGTTCTGCATTGCACGGTAGTGCCGGCCGCTGGCCGGCAGCCGCATGAACCGCAACCGGGTGCAGCTGCCGGCCAGCGGCCGGCACTACCGGGTATGCTCTTGCAGGCACACCCACCCGGATCCACCGATGAGCGACACCCCCCGCATCGCTTTCCTGGCCAGCACCACCGAGCCCGCGCAGATGGCGCGCGCGGCCATGGTGTCGCGCTATGGCGACTACACGCCCGAGCAGGCCGACGTGCTGTGCCCGCTGGGGGGCGACGGCTTCATGCTGCAGACCCTGCATCGGCATGGGCACCTGGGCAAGCCGGTGTTCGGCATGAAGCTGGGCACGGTCGGCTTCCTGATGAACCAGTACCGTGGAGACGACGACGTGCAGGCCCGCATCGCACGCGCAGAACCGGCCAACCTGCGCCCGCTGGAAATGGTGGCGCTGACCGAGTCCGGCACCAGTACCGGCTCGCTGGCCTACAACGACGTTTCGCTGCTGCGCCAGACCCGGCAGGCCGCGCATATCGGCATCGACCTCAACGGCCAGGAGCGCGTGGCCGAACTGATCGGCGACGGCGTGCTGGTGGCCACCCCGGCCGGCAGTACCGCCTACAACTATTCCGCGCATGGTCCGGTGCTGCCGCTGGGCTCGCACACCATCGCGCTGACGCCGTTGGCCCCGTACCGGCCGCGGCGCTGGCGCGGCGCGATCCTGAAGGCCGATACCGAAGTGCGCTTCCGCGTGCTCGATCCGTACAAGCGCCCGGTCAGCGTGACTGCCGATTCGCACGAGACCCGCGACGTGGTCGAGGTGACCATCCGTGAGTCGAAGGACCGCCGCGTGACCCTGCTGTTCGACCCGGAGCACAACCTGGAAGACCGGATCCTGAGCGAACAGTTCGTTTTTTGAGGACAATGGGCAGCCGGCCGTGCCGACCGCTTGAAGGACCCCCACCGATGGGCGACAACTCCCCCCGTTTGCTGACCGTCGCGGTGACCTCGCGCGCGCTGTTCGACCTCGAGGAAAGCCACGCGCTGTTCGAGAGCGATGGCGTGGCGGCCTATGCCGAATTCCAGCGCCAGCACGAGGACGATATCCTCGGCCCCGGCGTGGCGTTTCCGGTGGTACGCAAGCTGCTGGCTTTGAACCAGGGCGCCAGCCCGGAGAATCCTCGCGTCGAGGTGATCCTGCTGTCGCGCAACTCGGCCGATACCGGCCTGCGCATCTTCAATTCGATCCAGCACTACGGCCTGGGCATCATCCGCGCAACGTTCACCGCCGGCGAGCCGACCTGGCCGTACGTGAAGCCGTTCGGCACCGACCTGTTCCTGTCGGCCAACCCGGAATCGGTGCGCAGCGCGCTGCGCCACGGCATCGCCGCGGCGACCATCCTGCCCAAGCCGCCTGGCGAAACCGCCGCCGCGGCGGCCGACCAGATCGATACCGGTCGCCCGGCCGGCCAGTTGCGCATCGCCTTCGACGGTGACGCA
Organism: Stenotrophomonas sp. a6; assembly: GCF_030913325.1. NCBI lineage: Bacteria > Pseudomonadati > Pseudomonadota > Gammaproteobacteria > Lysobacterales > Lysobacteraceae > Stenotrophomonas > Stenotrophomonas sp. a6. Next base: position 2,849,861 of record NZ_CP133161.1, on the reverse strand, counting down.
GTGATCTTCGGTGACGAGAGCGAGCGCATCTCGCGCGAGCAGGGCGTGGAGGCGTTTGGCCGGCACGAGCGTGAACGGGCCCGCGAACCCCTCAGCGGCGGCCCATTCCGCGGTTTCCTGTCGGCCCTGCATACGCTGCAGGAAGTGTTCCCGGCGGGCGAGAGCGCGCCGATCCGCACTGCGCTGGTGACCGCACGCTCGGCACCGGCGCATGAGCGCGTAATCCGCACCCTGCGCGAGTGGGGAGTGCGCCTCGACGAAGCGCTGTTCCTCGGCGGCCGCCACAAGGGGCCGTTCCTGCAGGCGTTCGGTGCCGACATCTTCTTCGATGATTCGCAGCACAACATCGACAGTGCGCGCGAACACGTGGCCGCCGGCCACGTACCGCACGGTGTCGCCAACGAGGGGTGAGACCATGCCGGGTGGGTGCCAGCCGTTGGTTGGCACTGCCATGCATCGACGCCCACCAAGGTGGGCATCTACCAGAGCGGTGTACCGCGGTAGTCGCCAACCTTGGTTGGCGCCGTCCTGGATCCATGCCCACCAAGGTGGGCATCTACCGAAAGCAGCACCGTCGAAGGGCATGACCCGTCACGGGGTGGCCGACATCCCCAACTGCAGATCCACCACCTTCCAGCGCAGGCCCTGCGGTTCCAGCACCACTTTCATCGGCGGCTGGTCGGGGCCGCGATCGACGTCGATCACGAAGCGGTCCAGCGCTTCGAAGTGATGCTCGGCGTTCTTCAATGGCCGTGCCGGCTCGGTCGCGCCGAAGGCATCACCGCCCTGCAGTTCATTGCGGCCGCGCTTCCACAGCACGTGGCCCTGCAGCATTGCGCCGATCCCGGTCGGGGTCACCATGGTTTCCACCGCTGCACCGCCGAGCTGGTCGCCGAGGCCGTAGAGCAGGGCGCCGAACGGGCTGGCCGCTACATCCGGGCCGGCCTGGCGTACCAGATAGTCGTTGAGCTGGGCGCGCAGGCTGCTGCGCACGCGAGGGAAATCGACATAGCGTTCCAGTCGCGCCGTGTCGCGTTCTTCGATGGCCTTGGACAGGCCACGCACGGCCATGTACGGGCCGCCGAACCACCACGCAGCCAAGGACAGGACCAGCAGCACGGCCAGTGCAGTGAGCTTCTTCATGCTGTCCAGACTGCCGCAAGTGAGGCAGCCAGTGGTGAACGGCAGGTGATGCGGCTCAGAACTCCAGGTCCAGCGCCGCGCACAGGTAGTCAACGAACGGGCCGAGCCCAGCCAGGTCCTTGCCCAGCGTGGACAGCAGGTGCGGGCCGGTCATGGTGGCATCGTCCAGCGAGCGCCACATCACCCAGTTGCGGTGCTTGAGGTCGTCGATGAACTCGAAGTCGGCCGGGAAGCCACGCGGGGGCCGCACCAGCTTTTCGCTCTCCTCGAAATCGAAGCGTTTGCGCAGGGCCGGTGCATGCGCGGCGGCCTTCCAGCTGCCCGGATTGTCGAGGATGAAGTGGCGTACGCGGCGCTGGGTTTCCGGTTCCGGATGCCACAGGCCAGCGCCGACGAAACTCTCGCCCGGCTGCAGGTGCACGTAGAACGAGGGCGCGGCCACTTCGCGGCGGCGCTCATGGAACAGGCGAGCACCCTGCCAGGTCTTGTACGGCGACTTGTCGTTGGAAAAACGCGCGTCACGATGGATGCGGAACAGCGAGCCACCGACGCCACGGGTATCGGCGCGGAAGTGCTCGCTGACCTCGGCCAGCGCCGGCTGCAGGTCGCCCAGCAGGCGCAGGAACGGCTGCCGCACGTGGTCTTCGTACTGCTGGCGGTGATCGTTGAACCAGGCCTTGTCGTTGTGCCGCGCAAGGCTGCGCAGGAACTTGAAGCTGGCGTCCGAGAAGTAAGTGCTCACAGCGTCTCCTGCAGGTGCTGGCCCCAGTCGCGCAGCGATTGCAGCAAGGCCTGGCGCCGGGTGTCATCGGGCGCTTCGGCGGCCAGTGCGTCCAGCTGCTGCTGGTACTGGGGCAGGTTGAGTTCGCCCAGGCCGCCGTCTCCGAGCAGGCGCTGGCGGCGGTAATCCTGCCAGCGCTGGCGTTCAGGCGGCGCGAGGCTGTCGGGATGATTGCGCGCGCGGTAGCGGAACAGCAGCTCCGGCAGGCGCGGGTCGCGGAAGCGACCTTCCAGCGCGGCCAGCTGCTCGGGCGCAGTGGTGCGTGCAAGCGCAAGCAGCGGCTTGTCACCGTTGCCGAGGAAGCCGTCGTACAGCGAGGCATCGACGTCGGCCACGGTGGCGGCGCGGGGTTGGTTGTAGACCTGCCGGGCTTTTTCGGCCAGCTGCGGGGCGAACGCGCGCAGGCGTTCCACCTTGGCTTCGATCGCAGCCACATCCAGGCCGAGGCGCGCGTGGTCATCGGCGCGCAGGTGGTTCCAGGCGATCAGCGCCGGCACCTTGTTCAGATGCACTTCTTTCAGAGGTACCCGTGCCGCGCCTTCGGGCAGCTCGCTGGCGCGCATGTACAGGCGCTGTGCGATCACCTCGGCCGGCAGTTCCAGCAGGTCGTCGATCTCGCCTTCCAGGTCGAACACGATCACCCGGTTGTTGATGGTCGGGTGCACGGCCAACGGCAGCACCGGTGCCGCGCACAGGCGGCTGGCCGGGTAGCGCATGGAAATGTGCAGCACCGGCTTCATCGCGGCCACGTCCAGCAGGCCGCCGACGAAGCGCTTGTCGCGCAGCTTCAGGGCGTAGTCCCACAGGCGTGGTTGCGACTGCTTGAACAGCCGCGCCATGCCGATGGTGGCGCGCACGTCGGACAGTGCTTCGTGTGCATCGCCTTCGCGCACGTGGTTGGCTTCGGCCAGATGTTCGAGCTTGAACGAGGTGGCGCCATCCTCGCGCAGCGGCCACTGTATGCCGTCCGGGCGCATCGCGCGCATCAGCCGCAGCATGTCCAGCAGGTCCCAGCGCGAATTACCGTTGCGCCACTCGCGTTCGTACGGATCGTGGAAGTTGCGGAACAGCCCGTAGCGGACGAACTCATCGTCGAAGCGCAGCGTGTTGTAGCCCAGCGCGCAGGTGCCGGGGCGCGACAGCTGCTCGTTGATGCGGTCGAAGGCCTCGGCCTCGCTGATGCCCTCGGCCAGTGCCTGCTGAGGGGTGATGCCGGTAACCAGGGTGGCCATCGGCGAGGGCAGCAGGTCATCGGCCGGGCGCACGAAGAAGCTGACCGGGGTGTCGATTTCGTTGAGATCGGCGTCGGTGCGGATGGCGGCGAACTGCGAGATGCGCGTGCGCCGCGGGTCCTGGCCGAAGGTTTCCAGATCGTAGAACAGGAAGCTGTCAGCCATCAGTGCGCGCCCTCCAGGACCGGCAGCTGCGCATGGATCTGCGCTTCCAGCGCGGCCCAGTCGATGTTGTCCAGTGAATCATGGCCGGTGGTGGCGGCCACCAGCATGTCGCGTTGCAGTTCGGTGCGGCGTAGCGCCTCGGCGTACGGCGTGTGCAGGAAGGTGACCATGGTGTAGTGCGGCACGAAGCGGGTCGGCCAGCGCCGCTGCAGTTCCTGTTCCAGTTCGCGCTGCAGCAGGAATGCAGGGTCGGCGACGCGATCGCGCATTTCCAGGTAGTTCTCCAGCGCCATCTGCTGGATGGCACGTGCATTCGGCTTGCGCTCGGCTTCGAACGCGGCGAACGCACCTTCCAGATCATCGGCCTCCATCAGGTGGCGGGCCAGCGCAACGCAGTCCTCGAACGCGCAGTTCATGCCCTGGCCGTGGAACGGCACCATCGCATGCGCGGCGTCGCCGATCAGCACGGCACGGCCCTGCTGGTGCCAGCGATCGAGCGTCAGCGTGCCAAGCAGGCCCGGCGGGTGCTGTTCCCAGTCTGCGCGCAGGTTCGGGATCAGCGGCAGGGTGTCGGCGAACTCGCGCGCGAACAGCGCCTCGGCCTGCGCGCCGGTATTGATCGTGGCGAAGCTGGGATCGCCCTGGTTGGGCAGGAACAAAGTGACGGTGAAGGTGCCTTCGTGATTGGGCAGGGCGATGCACATGTAATGGCCGCGCGGCCAGATATGCAGCGCGTTGCGCTCGATGCGGAAGCTGCCATCGTCGGCCGGCGGAATTTCCAGCTCCTTGTAGGAGTGATCGAGGAACGCGATGTCCTCGCCCAGCGGCGCCCGCCGGTTCATCGCCGCGCGCAGGGCCGAGCCTGCACCATCGGCACCGATCAGGGTGTCGAAGCGGATGTCATGCGGGCTGTCGTCGCGGTCGTCGATGAAGCGTGCGTAGCCGGCGTCGAAATCGACGGTATGCAGGCGGCGATGGAAGTGCACGGTGGCGCCGGCCTGTTCGGCCAGCTCCAGCAGCGTGGTGTTGAGGTCGCTGCGATGGATCGACCAGATCACTTCGCTGTCGTCGCGGCCATAGCGCTGCAGCTGCGGTTCGCCTTCGCGCGGATGCACCATGCGTCCGCGCATCATCACCGCGCGCGCCATGACCTCGTCTTCCACACCGGCCTGGCGCAGCGCATTGCGCCCACGCTCGGCCAGCGCCAGGTTGATCGAGCGGCCGCTCTCATAGTCGGCCACGCGTGGATCGCCACGGCGTTCGTACAGGGTGATGCGCCAGCCCTGGCGTGACAGCAGGATGGCCAGCAGCGACCCGGCGAGGCCGGCACCGATAATGCTCAACGAGCGGGAAGCATGTGCGATCAACGAACTGTCCAGCAGTAGGGGAGGGACCGGCTCAGAGGCCGGCCCAGGCTTCCACTTCCTCGACGAAGTGGTGCACGTCCAGGTAGCGGTTGTAGAGCGGGGTGGGCGAGATGCGGATCACGTCCGGCTCGCGCCAGTCGCCGAGCACGCCGATGCCGCGCAGGTGCTCGAACAGCGCACGGCCGCGCTCGCGCCCACCGATCACGCGCAATGACAGCTGGCAGCCGCGGCGCTGCGGCTCGGCCGGGGTGATGATGTCGAGCACGCCGGACAGGCGTGCACGTACAAGCGCTTCGAGCATGCCGGTCAACGCCAGCGACTTGCTGCGCAGTGCCTCCATGCCGGCGCGCTCGAACAGGTCCAGCGACGCGCGCAGCGGCGCCAGGCCGAGGATCGGCGGATTGCTGAGCTGCCAGCCTTCGGCACCGATGGCGGGGGTGAACTGCGGTGCCATCTGGAAGCGGGTGGCTTCCTCATGGCCCCACCAGCCGGCAAAGCGCGGCAGCGTGGTGTCGCGGTGATGGCGCTCGTGCACGAACGCGCCGGCCACCGCACCCGGGCCGCTGTTGAGGTATTTGTAGTGGCACCACACGGCGAAATCGGGTGCGACGTCATGCAGGCGCAGCGGCAGGTTGCCGACCGAGTGCGCCAGGTCGAAGCCGATGCGCGCGCCCTGCAGGCGGGCAGCACGGGTGATTGCATCGAGGTCGAAGGCCTGGCCGGTGCGGTACTGCACGCCGGGCCACAGCACCAGTGCAAGGCGCGGACCGTGTTCGGCGATGGCGCGCTCGATCGCGGTAAGCGAGATCGTTCCGTTGGCTTCGTCCGGTTGCACTTCCACCAGGCACTCGGCCGGGTCGAACCCGTGGAAACGGATCTGCGCTTCGACCGCGTGTCGGTCGGTCGGGAACGCACCGGCTTCCATCAGGATCACCGGGCGCTGCGCGGTCGGTCGGTAGAAGCTGACCATCATCAGGTGCAGGTTCACGCTCAGCGTGTTCATCGCCACCACTTCGCTGGGCAGTGCACCGACCACGCGGGCCAGCTGCGCGCTCACCAGGCGGTGGTAGGACAGCCACTGCGTCGGGCCGGTGAAGTGGCCTTCCACCGCCAGCTCGCCCCATTGCTTCATCACTTCCTGCACCGCGGCTTGGGCGCCACGCGGCTGCAGGCCCAGCGAGTTGCCGACGAAGTAGGTCTGCTCGCCACCGCCATGGCGCGGAATCAGGAATTCGTTACGCAGCGGGCGCAGCGGATCGGCGGCGTCCAGGGCAATGGCGTGGGTGCGGCTGAGCAGGTCGGACATGGTCGGGCAACAGGCTGCAACGGGACCGCCAGTGTAGCGCCTGGGGCATGGCCCGGTAGACGCGGCCACGCTTCGAGCGCCGCGTTTTCTGGTAGTGGCCCACCTTGGTTGGCGCGCGTGGATCCATGCGCCCATCAGGGTGGGCGCCTACCGGTGTGGGCGTCAGCCCGCCGCCGGCACCGGCAGCGGATCCACGTGCCCGCACTGGCTGCAGGTACGCAGCTCCAGGCTGGCGTGATAGCGCGCAAACACCTTGGGCAGGTCGGTCTCGATGTTCTGCAGCGGGAAGAACTCTTCGTGCAGCTTGTGGTTGCAGCGTTCGCAGTGCCAGATCACGCCGTCCTTCTCGTGCGGCAGGCGCTTGCGCTCGACCACCAGGCCGATGCCGCCGGGCGGGCGCCGCGGCGAGTGCGGCACCCTGGCCGGCAGCAGGAAGATCTCGCCGGCGCGGATCGGGATGTCGCGCACCGCGCCGTCCTCCTGCACCTTCAGCACCATCTCGCCCTCGAGCTGGTAGAACCACTCCGGGCCTTCGTCGTAGTGATAGTCGGTGCGCGAGTTCGGCCCGCCCACGACCATCACGATGAAGTCGCCGTTGTCGATCATCTTGTTGCCCACCGGCGGCTTCAGCAGGTGGCGGTTTTCTTCGATCCAGGCGTGCAGGTTGATCGGCGAGGCGAGCATGGTCGTGGTCCGTAGTGAGGTCAGTCGCGCCGGCCCTGGCGGGGCACGTAGGACAGTGCCTTTTCATAGGCTGGCTTCAGCTCTTCCGGTCCACCGACATCGATGCCCATTTCGCTGACCCGGCCGTTCTTCAGGCTGTAGACCCAGCCGTGCACCATCAGCTTCTGCCCGCGCGCCCAGGCGTCCTCGACGATGGTCGAACGGCACAGGTTGGCGACCTGCTCGATCACGTTCAGTTCGCACAGGCGCGCGTGCTTCAGCTCGTCATCCTCGATCGCATCGAGGATGCCCTGGTGCTTCTGCACCACGTCGCCGACATGGCGCAGCCAGTTGTCGGCCAGGCCGACGCGGGTATTGTGCAGGCAGGCGTGCACGCCGCCGCAGCCGTAGTGGCCGACAATCAGGATGTGCTTCACCTTCAACTGGTCCACCGCGTACTGCACCACGCTCAGGCAGTTCAGGTCGGTGTGCGCGACCACGTTGGCGACGTTGCGGTGCACGAACACTTCACCCGGGGCCATGCCGATGATCTGGTTGGCCGGCACCCGCGAGTCGGAGCAGCCGATCCACAGGTATTCCGGATGCTGCTGCTTGGACAGCTGCTGGAAGAACTCAGGGTCTTCCTTGGCGATGCGGTCGGCCCAGTCGCGGTTGTTCTGCAGCAGGCGGTGGATGTCTTTCATGTGCGGTATCCCTGGCGTCGGGTGGGGGCAAGGCGCGGCCGTTCTGGTCGCGCCGTCGCGGGAAGCTGGGGTGATCAGCCGCTGGAGGCGGACTGTTCACGGTGCCAGCGCATCCACTGCGCCAGCTCATGGGAGGACGGGGAGGCGAGCGCTTCCAGTGCGGCGATCACGGCCTGCTGGTTGGCGTCGGGATGGTTCTGGCTGAGTTTCAGCTTCAGCTGCACGTGTTCCACCAGGAAGCGGAAGCCGACGATGGCGCGCAGCTCCGGGCCGTGTTCGGCGCGCGCGGCATCGAACTGCCAGGCCTGGCCGACACTGGCTTCGAAGCGGTCGCTGATCGCGCCGACCAGTTCGGCCAGGGCATCAGCCTCGTCGAAGGTCTGCAGCTGGCCACGCAGCTCGGCAGCGGCGTAGTTCCAAGTGGGTACCCGCGCGGCGGGCTCCTTGTCCGGATACCAGCTGGCCGAGACGTAGCCGTGTGGGCCATCGACCAGTACCTTGGCCGCGCCGCTGTGGCGCGACTGCGGGTTGGCGCGGGCCCAGTGGCCGCGCAGTTCGATCTGGTCGCCGTCACGCCGGTACAGCACCGGCATCCGGGTCAGCTCCGGCAGGCCATCGCTGCCGGGGGTGAGCACGGTGACGAACGGGTCGCGCGCCAGCAGGCGGTCCAGCCAGAGCAGGTCGGTCTCGGCGAAGGCGCGCGGGGTGAACATGCAGGGGTCAGGCGCGCCCGCCCAGCGACTGGACCATGCGGCCACGCAGACCCTCGTCGCTGTCGGCCTGCGGCGGCTGCACTTCGTGCAGGCTGAAGCCGCGCACCAGTGCGTCCTCCTCGTCCAGGCCGTCGTACTCGACGAACTCGGCGTCGAACAACTGCGAACGGGCGGTGTCTTCGCTGTCGTAGCTCAGCGTGTTGCCATCGCTGTCGAGCACTTCGGCGGTGCCGGCCGGGCGAACGCGCAGGCGCGCCCAGATCAGGGTGTTGCCGAGGCTGGCCAGCCACCAGCTGTCGCGCGAGGCGGTGATGTCATTCATGGGTGTGTTACCAGAGCGAGGCCAGCCAGAGCAGGGCGGCCATGCCCAGTCCGGCCAGCAGGGTCAGCAGCGATACCCAGGCCGGTGTCGCCAGCCCGGACAGCGAGCGGTCCGGTTGCTGCCGATAGTCGCGGCGCAGCAGCCAGGCCAGGGCATCGGGCTTGAGGAAGGCGCCGCTGCCGAAGCGCGCGGCGAGCGCCGGATGGCGGTCGCGCACGTGCACCAGGGTCAGCGGCCAGAAGATCACGAAGGCACTGAACCCGGCCACTGCAACGCCGACGAAACAGAGGGCGAAGAACAGGGTCATGGGGGCAGTACCTCCGTGGTCGTATGGGGCTTAGAAGTCCGCGCTGCCCGGGGCGCGCGGGTAGGGGATCGCATCGCGGATGTTGGACAGCCCGCAGACGTAAACCACCAGGCGCTCGAAGCCCAGGCCGAAGCCGGCGTGCGGCACCGAGCCATAGCGGCGGAAATCGCGGTACCAGCTGTAGTGTTCGCGATCCAGGCCGAACTGGGCCATGCGCGCGTCCAGCACGTCCAGGCGCTCTTCGCGCTGGCTGCCGCCGATGATCTCGCCGATGCCCGGGGCCAGCACGTCCATCGCGGCAACGGTCTTGCCGTCGTCGTTCAGGCGCATGTAGAAGGCCTTGATGTGCTCCGGATAGTTGGTCACCACCACCGGGCGGCCGACGTGTTCCTCGGTCAGCCAGCGCTCGTGCTCGGTCTGCAGGTCCAGGCCCCATTCGACCGGGAAGTCGAACTTCCTGCCGGACTTCTGCAGCAGGCTGACCGCGTCGGTGTAGTCGATGCGCTCGAACGGTGCGTTGATGAAGTCTTCCAGCTTGGTGATCGCGTTCTTGTCCACGCGCTCGGCGATGAAGGCCAGGTCGTCGCTGCGCTCGTTCAGCACCGCACGGAACAGGTACTTCAGGAACTCTTCGGCCAGGCGTGCGTCTTCGGCCAGGTCGGCGAAGGCGATTTCCGGCTCGATCATCCAGAACTCCGCCAGGTGGCGGGTGGTGTGGCTGTTCTCGGCGCGGAAGGTCGGGCCGAAGGTGTAGACCTTGCTCAGCGCCAGGCAGTAGGCCTCGACGTTCAGCTGGCCGGACACGGTCAGGAAGGTTTCCTTGCCGAAGAAGTCGCGGCTGAAATCGATCGCGCCCTTCTCATCGCGCGGCAGGTTCACCATGTCCAGGGTGGACACGCGGAACATCTGGCCGGCGCCTTCGGCGTCGGAGGTGGTGATGATCGGGGTGCTGATCCAGTTGAAGCCGTTCTCGTGGAAGAAACGGTGCACGGCCTGGGCCAGGCAGTTGCGGATGCGGGTGACCGCGCCGAACAGGTTGGTGCGCGGGCGCAGGTGCGCCACTTCGCGCAGGAACTCCGGCGACATCGGCTTGGGCTGGATCGGGTAGGTGAGCGGGTCTTCGACCCAGCCGACCACTTCCACTGCACTGGCCTGGATCTCGAACGACTGGCCCTTGCCCTGCGACTTCACCAGGGTGCCGGTGGCGATGACCGAGCAGCCGCTGGTCAGGCGCTTGATCTCGTCGAAGTTGGCCAGGCTGTCGCCGGCCACGACCTGGATCGGGGCGAAGCAGGAGCCGTCGCTCACATTCACGAAGGCCAGATTCGCTGAACCGCGCACCGTGCGCACCCATCCGCGTACCGTGACTTCGCCGCCTTCCGGGATCTTCCCGGCAAGCGCATGTTCAACGCTGACCACCGTCATGACTTGAATCCTCTGCTGATCGACTCGATCTGTGAACACGGGAGTTTACCGGTTGCAGCGTTCTGCTTGCGAGGCATTTTTCGCGGCAACGGCTCCTTATAATGTCCCCGTACCTCTGGAGTAGCCCCATGGCCGTCAGCCTGACCCCCATTGCCTTCGAGCGCGTGCAGCGCTTTGTCGCCCAGACCCCCGGTGCGCTGGGCCTGCGTTTCGGCGTGACCAGGACCGGTTGCTCCGGCTGGGGCCACATCACCGACCTGGCACGCGACGAGCGCGAGGGCGATACCGTGTTCGAGCAGGACGGCGTGAAGATCTATGTCGACGCCAAGAGCCTGGCGCTGGTGGACGGCACCGTGATCGACTTCGGCAAGCACGGCCTGAGCGAGACCTTCACGTTCAGCAACCCCAATGCCACCGCCGAGTGTGGCTGCGGCGAGAGCTTCACCACCGACGCCGACAAGGCCTGACGGCCCGGCGCGTCCCGGTAGCTGCCGACCTTGGTCGGCACGCGGGGCTCGGCAGGGACCCCACGGATGGAACGACCGGCTTTTACCTATCACCCCAACGCCTACGCCCTCTCCTTCGAAGAGGTCGACGGAATCTGTGACTGCTGCGGCCAGCCGCGCACACTGCGCTACCGCGGGCCGTTCTACACCCGTCTGCGTCCGGATTACCTTTGCCCCTGGTGTATCGCCGACGGCAGGGCGGCGGCCAGCTACGAGGGTGAATTCACCGGCTGGAGTGATATCGAAGGGGGCTCGCCAGACCCGGCCGACCCGCCACCGAGCATCGCCCGTGAGCTGCTGCTGGAGATCTGCGAGCGCACCCCGGGCTACCCGTCATGGCAGCAATCGGTCTGGCTGAGCCATTGTGAACGGCCCTGCGCCTTCCTCGGTTTCGCCGGCAGCGACGATCTGCTGCCCATCCTCGACCAGGTCCGGCCCGATGTGGCGGAGGTCAATCCGCGCGACGCCGACTGGGTGCTGGCGCACCTGAGCCGGGACGGGATGATGGTCGGCTGCCTGTTCCAGTGCCTGGAATGCGGCCAGCATCGCCTTCACGTCGACCTGGGGTGAATCCAGGCGGATTCTTGGGCTGTGCGGGGCTCCGGTAGCGGCCAGCCTGGGTCGGCATGGGGGCTGCGCCCCCGGTTCAGGTTGCCCTGTGACCCGCCGGTTGCCCGGCACCCCCATCTGCGCCATAATGCGCGGCTTCCTGCCTCCCGGCGGGAATCCTTGCCCCACCGCGGTCTCAACGGCGGGGGGCTGTCCGGCCGCAAGGCCACATCCGAAAGGTAGAAAAAAACATGAGTCGTCATTACGAAATCGTGTTCATGGTCCACCCGGACCAGAGCGAGCAGGTCCCGGCCATGATCGAGCGCTACAAGTCGCTGGTCGAGAACGGCAACGGCACCATCCACCGTCTGGAAGACTGGGGCCGCCGCCAGCTGGCGTACCCGATCCAGAACCTGGTGAAGGCCCACTACGTGCTGATGAACATCGAAGCCGACCAGGCCGTTCTGAACGAACTGACCGAGAGCTTCCGCTTCAACGACGCCGTGCTGCGCAACCTGGTCATCAAGCGTGACGAGGCTGACACCGAGCAGTCGCTGATCATGAAGAGCAAGGACGAGAAGGGTGACAAGCCGGAGCGCGGTGAGCGCCGTCGTCGTGACGACGAAGAAGGCGAGTCCAACAACACCGCTGACAACGAAGCCGGCGACGACGCCGCTTCCGCCGCCTAAGGAGCCTTCCCATGTCCAAGTTCTTCCGTCGCCGCAAGTTCTGCAAGTTCACTGCTGAAGGTGTGAAGGAGATCGACTACAAGGATCTCAACACCCTGCGCCAGTACCTGACCGAGAACGGCAAGATCGTGCCGAGCCGCGTCACCGGTACCAAGTCGAAGTACCAGCGCCAGCTGGCGACCGCCGTCAAGCGCGCTCGCTTCCTGGCCCTGATCCCGTACACCGACAACCACGACGTCTGATGCCAGCGGGGCGGCCCGGCGCCGCCCCCGCTGTGCCAGCTATTCGGACAGCCTTTGTTGCGGGGCATCGCCTCGCTAACGAATAACTTATCTGGAGCAATACCATGCAGCTGATCCTCCTGCAGAAAGTCACCAACCTCGGCAACCTGGGCGACCTGGTCGACGTGAAGCCGGGCTACGGCCGTAACTTCCTCGTGCCGCAGGGCAAGGCCGTGCCGGCCACCGAGAGCAACAAGGCCGAGTTCGAAGCCAAGCGCGCCGAATACGAAGCCAAGGCCCAGGCCATCCACGCCGACGCTGAAGGCCGCAAGGCCAAGCTGGAAGGCGCGAGCGTGACCATCGCCGCCAACGCTTCGACCGAAGGCAAGCTGTACGGCTCGGTTGGCCCGCGCGACATCGCCGAGGCCTTCACCGCCGCCGGCCTGCCGCTGGAAAAGAGCGAAGTCATCCTGGGCGAAGGCGCCTTCCGCAACATCGGCGAATACGACGTGCTGGTCCACCTGCACGCCGACGTCGAGACCACCGTCAAGGTCGTCGTCGTCGCCGAAGCCTGATCCCACGCCGCAAGGCTTGGCATCACCGCAGAACGGGCGCCCGCAAGGGTGCCCGTTTTGTTTTTGGCGCCGTTCCGCGGTGTCGGGCCAGGTCCGTCCGACGGGGTGGGGGTGGACAATGTTCCACGCCCATTCGTAGAACACGTCCACATCGGTATACTCAGGGCGTCACACCCGTTCCACGGGCATCGATCCCAACAGGATCAATGGCTTGGAGGGTAAACGCAGGCCGCTTGCCGGCCCCAGTCCGGAACCCCTATGCGTCTTTCCACGATCAAGCTCTCCGGCTTCAAGTCGTTCGTCGATCCGACCACCCTGCACCTGCCGACCAACATGACCGGCGTGGTGGGGCCCAATGGCTGCGGCAAGTCGAACATCATCGACGCCGTGCGCTGGGTCATGGGCGAGAGTTCGGCCAGCCGCCTGCGTGGCGACTCGCTGACCGACGTGATCTTCTCCGGGTCCAATGCCCGCAAGCCGGTGTCGCAGGCCACGGTCGAGCTGATCTTCGACAACTCCGACCACACGATTTCCGGCGAGTACGCCTCGTTCAACGAGATCTCGGTCAAGCGCACGGTCAGCCGCGACGGCACCAGCAACTATTACCTCAACGGCACCAAGTGCCGTCGCCGCGACATCACCGATCTGTTCCTCGGCACCGGCCTGGGCCCGCGCAGCTACTCGATCATCGAGCAGGGCATGATCAGCCAGATCATCGAGGCGCGCCCGGAAGACCTGCGCGTGTACCTGGAAGAGGCAGCCGGCATCTCCAAGTACAAGGAGCGCCGCAAGGAGACCGAGACCCGCATCCGCCACACCCGTGAGAACCTGGACCGGCTGGGTGACCTGCGCGACGAGATCAGCAAGCAGCTCGAACACCTCAAGCGCCAGGCCAAGCAGGCCGAGCAGTACCAGGCCCTGCAGGAAGAGCGCCGGATCAAGGATGCCGAGTGGAAGGCGCTGGAATTCCGTGGCCTCGATGGGCGCCTGTCGAAGCTGCGCGAAGGCCTGTCGCAGGAAGAGACCAAGCTGCAGCAGCTGATCGCCGATCAGCGCGACGCAGAGGCCCGAATCGAAACCTCGCGAGTGCGTCGCGAAGAGGCCGCCGATGCGCTCAACACCGCGCAGGCGGCGGTCTATCAGGTCGGCAGCACGCTGGCCCGCCTGGAGCAGCAGATCCAGCACCAGCGCGAGCTGTCGCAGCGCCTGCACAAGGCGCGCGACGAAACCCAGCAGGCCCTGGCCGAACTGGGGCAGCACATCAGTGGCGACGAGGCCAAGCTGAGGGTGCTGCGGGAGGCGGTAGAGGCCGCCACCCCGCAGCTGGAAGAACTGCAGGAAGAAAACGAGATAAAGCAGGAAAGCCTGCGCGAGGCTGAAGACCGGCTGGCCAGCTGGCAGCAGCGCTGGGAACAGCACACCTCGCAGAGTTCGGAAGCCTCGCGCGCCGGCGACGTCGAGCGCACGCGCGTGGACTACCTGGACAAGCAGATCCTCGATGCCGACCGGCGTCGTGAAGCCTTGTCCGCCGAGCGCGCCGGGCTGGACGTGGATGCGCTGGAAGAAGCCTTCGAGCAGCTGCACCTGCAGCACGACACGCAGAAGACCGCGCTGGATGAACTGAGCGAAGACGTCGAGCTGCGCAAGCAGGGCGTGGCGGCGGTGCAGGAACAGCAGCGCAATGGCCAGAACGAACTGGCCGAACTGCGCAAGCAGGCCAATGGCCTGCGCGGTCGCCTGGCTTCGCTGGAAACCCTGCAGCAGGCTGCGCTGGGCCAGGAGCAGGGCGCCGCCGTGGCCTGGCTGAAGGCGCGTGGGCTGGACTCGGCGGCGCGTGTCGGCGAACGCCTGGATGTCGATGCCGGTTGGGAAAACGCGGTGGAAAGCGCGCTCGGCCAGTTGATCGAAGGCGTGCTGGTCGATGACCCGGCCAGCCTGGTCGACGCGCTGGGCGAACTGGGCGAGGGCCACATTGCGCTGGTCGCCAATGATGGCGCGGACCTGAAGGTTGCGCCGACCTCGCTGGCTGCACGCGTGCGTGGCCCGGCAGCGATCCGGCGCCTGCTGGCGCACCTGCACGGTGCCAGGGATCTGTCCGAGGCCAAGGTGCTGCAGGCCAGCCTTCCGGAAGGCGATTCGATCATCACCCAGAGTGGCGAGCGCCTGGGCCAGGGCTGGCTGCGTGTATCGCGCTCCGGTGCCGCCGAGCAGGGCGCGCTGCTGCGCGAACGTGAGATCCAGGAGCTGCGTGAGCAGATCGAGCAGCTGCAGGACCGCGAGGCCGAACTGGAAGAACAGCTGGCCGGCTTCCGAGAGCAGCTGCAGGCTGCCGAACAGCAGCGCGAAGACGCGCAGCGTGCGCTGTACCAGGCCCATCGTGCGGTGTCCGAACTGGCCGGCCAGCTGCAGGGCCAGCAGGGCAAGGTGGAGGCCGCGCGCACGCGCATCGATCGCATCGAAGGCGAGCTGAAGCAGCTGCAGGAAACCATTGAAGCCAACAACGAACAAGCGCGTGAAGCGCGCTCGCGGTTGGAGAACGCGGTCAGCAGCATGGGCGACCTGGAATCGACCCGGCAGCGGCTGGAGGGCGAGCGCCGCCAGTTGACCGAGGCGCGCGACCTGGCTCGCGACGCCGCCCGTGCGGTACGCGAGCGCGCGCACTCGCTGGCCCTTACCCTGGAATCGCAGCGTGCGCAGCTGGCCTCGTTGAGCCAGGCGCTGGAGCGCATGGGCACCCAGCGCGGGCAGCTGGATTCGCGCCTGGGCGAGCTGCATTCGCAGCTGGACGAAGGTGATTCGCCGGTCGAAGCGCTGCAGGCCGAGCACCAGAATGCGCTGGAAGAGCGCGTTCGGGCCGATCGCGTGCTGACCGAAGCGCGAACGCTGCTGGACGGCATCGACGCCGAGCTGCGCAACTACGAGCAGACCCGCCACCAGCGCGACGAACAGGCATTGGCCCAGCGTGAGCGTATTTCGCAGCGCAAGCTTGACCAGCAGGCGCTGGTGCTCAGCGCGGATACCCTGCAGGCGGCGGTCGAAAAGGCCGGTTTCGTGCTGCAGGACGTGCTCAATGCACTGCCCGAGGACGCCCGCCTGGGCGACTGGGAGCAGGCCGTGCACCAGATCGATGCCCGCATGCGCCGGCTGGAGCCGGTCAATCTGGCCGCGATCCACGAGTACGGCGAGGCCTCGCAGCGCTCGGACTACCTGGATTCGCAGCACGCCGACCTCACCACAGCGCTGGAAACCCTGGAAGATGCCATCCGGAAGATCGACCGCGAGACCCGCGGCCGCTTCAAGGACACTTTCGACCGTGTCAACGCCGGCGTGCAGGCGCTGTACCCGCGCCTGTTCGGTGGCGGCCACGCCTACCTGGAATTGACCGGTGAAGACCTGCTCGACACCGGCGTGACCATCATGGCGCGCCCGCCGGGCAAGCGCGTGTCCAGCATCTCGCTGCTGTCCGGCGGCGAAAAGGCGATGACCGCAGTAGCGCTGGTGTTCGCCATCTTCCAGTTGAATCCGGCACCGTTCTGCCTGCTGGACGAGGTGGACGCACCGCTGGATGAAGCCAACGTCGGTCGCCTGGCCAACATGGTCAAGGAAATGAGCGAGAAGGTGCAGTTCCTGTTCGTCAGCCACAACAAGGCGACGATGGAGGCTGCGCACCAGCTGTCGGGCGTGACCATGCGCGAACCGGGCGTCAGCCGCCTGGTCAGCGTGGACCTGGAAGAAGCCGCACGATTGGCGGGCGCGGCCTGACGTGCCATCCTAATTACCTGAATGAACTAGCCGGAGAACCTATCGAATGTCCGACACGGCACTGTTGCGCATCGGCATCCTGGCCGCCGGCCTGCTGTTGATCGCTGCGATCTTCCTGTTTGGCCGTCCGAAGAAGAAGCCCCAGGGGCGTCGCGTGGAAAGCGCGGAACCGACCGGCGGCGAGCGTCGCGAGCCGGTGCTGGGCGATGATGGCGTCACTGTGGCCGATGGCCGCGTAGAGCCGGGCATGGGCTCGGAAGGCGAGCAGGCCGAGCTTGGCCTGGCCGACACCGACGCCGGCGCGGCCAGCGACCTTGGCAAGCGCGCCACCCAGGACTTCGACAAGATCGTGTCGCTGTTCGTGGCCGCTCGCGCCGGCGAACAGCTGCGTGGCGAAGACATCGTGGTGGCGGCGGAGAAGACCGGCCTGGTGTTCGGCCACATGAACGTGTTCCACCGCCTGGTGGAAGGCCACCCCGAGCGCGGCCCGATCTTCTCGATGGCCAGCATCATGAAGCCGGGCAGCTTCGACATGGCCAACATCCGCGCCATGGAGACCCCGGCCATCGCCTTCTTCCTGACCCTGCCGGCGCCGCTGACCGCGCTGGATGCCTGGGAGAAGATGCTGCCCACCGTGCAGCGCATGGCCGAGCTGCTCGACGGCGTGGTGCTGGACGACAGCCGCAACGCTCTCGGCCGGCAGCGCATCGCGCACATCCGTGACGAACTGCGTGCCTATGATCGCCAGCACCAGGCGCCGCCGCTGACCAAGACCCCGCGCTGGTGAGCGCCCTGGTGTGCCGACCAGCGGTCGGCACCCACAACAGTAGATCCACGCCATGCGTGGATGGGGCGAACCAAGGTTCGCCCCCACCAACAGGGTCAGGCCGGTACGCCGGCGACCTTGGCAAATGCCTTGCGGAACGTGGCCATCTCGTCCTCGGTGCCGACGCTCACGCGCACGCGCTGCGGCCAGATCGGCCAGCTGCGGCCGATGATCACGCCGTTGTCTGCCATCGCCTTGGCAAAGGCGGCACCGTCGCGCTGCACATCCACCACGAAGCAGTTCGCTTCCGACGGCACGCAGCTGAAACCACGCTTGCCCAGCCACGCGATGGTGGCCTGCCGCACCTTGGCATTCTGCAGGCGCCGCTGCGCGATCAACTGAGGATCCTGCAGGCTGGCCAGTGCCGCGGCCAGTGCTGGCACGGGTAGCGGGTTGTCGCCCAGGCTGGCCAGTTCGCGCAGGCGGTCGGGATGCGCGGCCGCCACGCCCAGGCGCAGGCCGGCCATGCCATAAAGCTTGGAGAACGTGCGCAACACGATCAGGTCATCGCGCTGCGCCACCTGCGCGATCAGGCTCGGCTGCTCGCTGTACTGCAGGTAGGCCTCGTCGACCAGTACGCGGGTGGACGCAGGCTTGTGGGCCAGCAGCCAGGCGAGCTCATCCGGCGGGCTGATCGAGCCGGTCGGGTTGTTCGGGTTGCACACATACAGCAGGCCGGTCGAGCGCGCGTGTGCGGCGGCCACCATCGCGCGCAGGTCATGTGCGCCGTCGTCGTGCAATGGCACTTTCTGCACGTGCGCACCGTGTGCGGCCGCGACCTCGCCCAGCGTCTCGAAGGTCGGATCGGCGACTACCAGTCCCGCCTGCGGGCCGGTCCACAGCACGGCGGCACGGTTCAGCGGTTCGCTGGAACCCGGATAGAGCCGCACGTGATCGGCCGGAATGCGCGCCTGTTCGATGAAGGCGTCGCGCACCTGACCGGCCAGTGCGAAACGGTAGCGGCCGCAACCGGCGATGCTGTCGCGTGCCGCCTGCTGGGCTGCGGGCGAGGGGCCGTAGGGGCATTCGTTGAAATTCAGCAGCACCGCACCTTCGGCGGGGCCCGGGGCGACGGCTGTCGCGGGTTGGGCATGGCCGGGCCGCGGCAGCCCGCTGCCGGCGACGGCGAGGCCGGCTCCGGCCAGTTGCAGGAAGCGTCGACGGGAAGCGGGCAGGGTCACGGGCAGGATTCCGAAGGGCAGACCGTCGCACGCTAGCGCCGGCGAGGGTGGGCGGCAAGCTGCTTTTTGTGGCGTCGCGCCATGCAGATGTGCCAACCAAGGTTGGCACCTGCCGGAACGAGGGAGAAGGTTGGCACCTGCCGGAGCGGGGAGTGCCCGTCGAGCACGCTCGACGCTGCAAAGGCGGAGGCGTTACAGGGCCTGACGGCTGGGCGCGGTAGAATCCCCGGCCATCCCAGAACCACCGGATCCCGATGAGCCCCAGCCCCGCTGAACGCGCCGAAGACCTTCGCCGGCAGATCGCCCAGGCCAACCGCGCCTACCACGAGCTGGACGCGCCGGAGATCCCTGACGTCGACTACGACCGGATGGTGCGCGAGCTGGAAGCGCTGGAGCGCGAACACCCGGAACTGGCCCGTGCCGACAGCCCGACCCAGCAGGTCGGTGCGCGCCCCTCCGGCCGCTTCCCGGAGGTGCGCCACGCGGTACCGATGTTGTCGCTGTCCAATGCCTTCAGCGATGAAGAAGTGGCCGATTTCGTGCGCCGCATCGATGAGCGCCTGGGCCGTCGCAGCCTTCAGTTTTCGGCCGAGCCGAAGATGGACGGCCTGGCGATCAGCCTGCGCTATGAGGATGGTCATTTCGTGCTCGGCGCGACCCGTGGCGATGGCAGTACCGGGGAGGACGTGACCGCCAACCTGCGCGAGATCGCTGACATTCCCAAGCGTCTGCACGGCAAGGACTGGCCGGATGTGCTGGAGGTGCGCGGCGAGGTCTACATGGCCCGTGCCGACTTCGAGGCCTACAACGAACGTGCGCGCCTGCAGGGCGGCAAGGTGCTGGCCAATCCGCGCAATGCGGCGGCCGGTTCGCTGCGCCAGCTCGACCCGAAGATCAGTGCGCAGCGCAGGCTGAGTTTCTTCGCCTACGGCACTGGCGAAGTGCAGGGCGGCGAGCTGCCGGACACCCATTCGGGCACCCTGGCCCAGCTCGGTGCCTGGGGCTTCCCGGTCAGTGAACTGTGCAAGGTGGTGGAAGGCACCGACGGCCTGCTGGGTTACTACCGCGATATCGGTGAGCGCCGCAATGGCCTGCCGTTCGATATCGATGGCGTGGTCTACAAGCTCGATGACCGCGCGGGCCAGCAGGCGATGGGCTTCGTCTCGCGTGCGCCGCGCTGGGCCATCGCGCACAAGTTCCCGGCGCAGGAACAGAGCACCACGGTGGAGGCCATCGAGATCCAGATCGGCCGCACCGGTGCCGCCACGCCGGTCGCGCGACTGGCGCCGGTGGCTGTGGCCGGCGTGATCGTGTCCAATGCCACCCTGCACAACGCCGATCAGATCGCACGCCTGGATGTGCGGGTGGGCGACAGCGTGATCGTGCGCCGCGCCGGCGATGTGATTCCGGAAGTGGTCAGCGTCATCCTCGATCGCCGCCCGCAGGGCACCTTGCCGTGGCAGATGCCGACGCGTTGCCCGGTGTGCGGCTCGGAAATCGTGCGTGAGGAGGGGGCGGCGGCGTGGCGTTGTTCGGGCGAACTGTCCTGCCCGGCGCAGCGCAAGGAAGCCATTGCCCATTTCGCCTCGCGCCGCGCCATGGACATCGACGGTCTCGGCGACAAGTACATCGAAACCCTGGTGGACGCGGGCATCGTCAAGAGCGTGGCCGACCTGTACCGGCTCAGCCGCGATACGCTGCTGCACCTGAAGCTGGTGCTCGACGCCGAGGAGCCGTCGGCGCTGGCAGCGGCGCTGAAGCTGCACCTTCCCGCCGAGGGCAGTGGTGCGGTGCTCAATGCGGTGCTCAAGCTGGACGGCAACGATCCGGGCTGGCGCGCGCAGGCGCTGGCGCAGCCGGCCAGCTTCGAATGGAACACGAAGAAGATCGCCACCAAGTGGGCCGACAACCTGATCGCAGCGATCGACGCCAGCCGTGCGGCCACGCTGGAGCGCGTGCTGTTCGCGCTTGGCATCGAGCACGTGGGCGAGAGCACGGCCAAGGCGCTGGCGCAGTGGTTCGGTGACTTGGAGCTGATCCGCCACCTGCCGTGGCCGTTGTTCAAGCGTGTGCCGGACATCGGTGGCGAAGTGGCGCGTTCGCTTGGCCACTTCTTCGAGCAGCAGGGCAACCAGCAGGCCATCGATGACCTGCTGCAGGTCGGCCAGGTGCGCATCGCCGATGTGCATGCGCCCAGTGCCAAGCTGCGCGACGGGCTGGATCTGGCGCAGTTGCTGGTCGAGTCGGAGATCCCCGGCATCACCCGTCTGCGCGCCGAAAAGCTGGTGGCTGCGCTTCCCGGCGCACAGGCGGTGCTCGATGCCGAGCATGGCCAGTTCGTCAACGCCGGCCTGCCCGATGACACCGCGCGCGGTCTGGCCGAATGGCTGGACGCTGATGGCCACGGTGCGATGCTGTTGGCCGCCGAGAACGCGATGCGGGAGATCCTGGCCAAGGCGCCGGCGCTGGCCGAGATCGTGGCGGGTCCGCTGGATGGGCAGACCGTGGTGCTGACCGGCACCCTGGCCCAGCTCACCCGCGATGCCGCCAAGGAACGCCTGGAAGCGCTGGGTGCCAAGGTCTCCGGCAGTGTGTCGAAGAAGACCAGCTTCGTGGTGGCCGGTACCGAGGCCGGCTCCAAGCTGGACAAGGCACAGTCGCTGGGCGTGCCGGTGTGGGATGAGGACCGCCTGCTGGCCTATCTTGCCGAACACGAATGATGACGCCGCCGGGTGCCCGGCACCCGGCATGAAGCACAAAGGGACACCGATGCAGACTGCCCCACTGGATTTCCGCCTGGCCACCCGTGCCGACGAAGAACTGTTGATCGCGTTGATGCGCGAGTTCTATGCCGAAGACAGGATCGACTTCGACGACGCGCGCGTGCGTCGCGGCGTGGATGCGCTGCTGGCCGACCCACGCAACGGCGAAGTGCTGCTGTGGCTGGACGAGGCGGCCGAGGTGGTCGGTTACGCAGTGATCGCGATGGGCTTCAGCCTGGAGCAGGGCGGCCACTTCATGCTGCTGGACGAGCTGTACCTGAGCCATCGTGCGCGTGGTCGCGGCCGCGGCAAGCAGGCGCTGGCCATCTGCGAACAGCGGGCGCGGGGCCGCGGCGTAAGCCGCCTGCGCCTGGAAGTGAACCATCACAACGAGCTGGCCCGTCGCCTCTATCTGGCGAGCGGTTACATCGATGACACCCGCGATCTGCTGACCCTGCCGCTGGACCACCCGCGCCCGGAGGGCATCCTGTGAGCGAGGCCCTGCTGCGCGCGCTGCAGCAGCGCGCCGCGCTCAATGCGCTGGTCCGCCGCTTCTTCGCCGAACGCGATGTGCTGGAAGTGGAAACGCCGATCCTGTCGGTGGCCGGCAACACCGAGCCGAACATCGACAGCTTCCATACCGATTTCACCGGCCATGTCGATGCCGGCGGACGCCGCCGCTGGCTGCGCACCTCGCCGGAGTATCCGCTCAAGCGCCTGTTGGCGGCGGGCGTGGGTGACTGTTACGAACTGGGCCGGGTGTTCCGCAATGGCGAGGCGGGCGGCCGCCACAACCCGGAATTCACCATGCTGGAGTGGTACCGGGTTGGCTGGGATCATCATCGCCTGGTGCAGGAGACCGCCGAGCTGGTCGGCCAGGCGCTGGCGCTGGTCGGGCGCAGTGCGACCCTGCGCGTGCTGAGCTACCGCGAGCTGTTCCAGCAGCATGTGGGCGTTGACCCGTTCAAGGCCGATGAGGCTGCATTGCGGGCCGCGATGGGTGATGTGCACATCGATCCGGTCGGTTTGACCCGCGACGACTGGCTGGACCTGTTGATGACCCATCGCATCCAGCCGCAGTTTGATGACACAGTGATGACCGTGGTCCATGATTGGCCGGCCAGCCAGGCGGCGCTTGCGCGCATCCGTGCCGGTACACCACCCCTGGCCGAGCGTTTCGAGTTGTACCTGGGCGCGGTGGAGCTGGCCAACGGCTATCACGAACTGAACGACGCCCACGAGCAGCGCGCGCGCTTCCAGCGTGACCTGCAGCGACGCCATGAACGTGGCCAGGTGCAGCCGGCGCTGGACGAGGCGCTGCTGGCCGCGCTGCCATCGATGCCGGCGTGCGCGGGCGTGGCGGTGGGGGTCGATCGCCTCCTGATGGCGATGAACCGCACGCCGCGCATCGCCGACGTGCTGGCCTACGACTTTGCCCACGCATGAGCGACCTGCGTTCCTGAACGTCAAAGACTGAACGGAATTCCGCGATTCCGCGCTTGCTTCGGTAAGCAGGATGATGCTCTTATCACGGCAGATGCCGGACACTGGCACGCAGTTCATCCATTCCTGCTGGGGAAGGCTTTGGTCAAGTGGTTTGCGGTTGTCGCTGCACCGGTTTACTCCATCGCGCTCTGGGGTGCCTGGCTGCCGTCATCGGCATCTGCCCAGCAGGCCGGCTACGACGGTGAAGTGGTGACCTGCGAATCACGCGACATGGGCTGGGTGCATTGCGATATCGATGTCAGCAACGGCGTCGACCTGGTGCGCCAGCTTTCCAACAGCAGCTGTATCCGTGGCAGCGAATGGGGCACCGACCGCAGTGGCGTGTGGGTCACGCTGGGCTGCCGCGCCGAGTTCCGCGCACGCCGCGCTGCGGGTGGCGCGCCGGTAGCCAGCGAGGGCAAGCGCTTGGTCCGTCGCGTGGTGCGTTGTGAATCCAATGGTCGCCCGCAGAGCTGCCCGGTGCGCCTGGATGGCGCGCCAGTACGCCTGCTGCGCCAGCTGTCGGCGCTGCCATGCCGCGAAGGACAGGGCTGGGGCTACAAGCGCAATGAAGTCTGGACCAGCCGCGGTTGCCAGGGGGATTTCGAAGTGGCTGACGAGGACGGCCGATTCGTTGACGTACCACGCCGGCTGACCTGTGAATCGAAGTCGAAGAAGCGCCGCTTCTGCGGCGCCAGCATCTCGGTCGGTGCCGCCGTCTCCGAGCAGCTGTCCAGCACCCCGTGCGAGGAAGGCAACACCTGGGGCTGGAACCGCAACGGCATCTGGGTGGACGGTGGCTGCCGCGCCGAGTTCTCGGTGAATTGAGCCCGGGCGGGCTCCAACCCCGGGGGGCGTGGCCCTACAATGGGCCCATGAACACTGCCTCCGACATCGACTACGCCCGTTACGACCATATCCGCCCGATCCTGTGGACCGGCGATGCCCTGCAACTGCTGGACCAGCGCAAGCTGCCGTTCGTGGTCGAGCATGTGGTCTGCCATGACAGTGACGAAGTGGCTGCGGCCATCCACGCGTTGACCGTGCGCGGTGCGCCGGCCATCGGCATCGCCGCCGCCTGGGGCGTGGTGCTGGCCGCACGTGACGTGCAGGCCGCAGACGGTGCGCACGCGCTGCAGCAGCTGGAACCGGCGCTGCAGCGTCTGAACGCTTCGCGTCCGACCGCCGTCAACCTGGCCTGGGCGCTGGCGCGCATGCGCCGTTGCCTGAATGCCGCCGGTGCTGACTGGAAGGCGAAGCTGGAGGCGGAAGCGCAGGCCATCGCCGAGGAAGACCTGGCCGCCAATCGCCACATGGGCGCGCTGGGCGCAGGCCTGATCGAAGCCGGCAGCGGCGTGCTGACCCACTGCAACACCGGCTCGCTGGCCACCGCCGGCTTCGGCACCGCGCTGGGTGTGATCCGCGCCGGCATGGCCCAACACCGCATTGCCCGCGTGTTCGCTGGCGAGACCCGTCCGTGGCTGCAGGGCGCGCGGCTGACCGTGTGGGAGCTGCAGCAGGATGGCATTGACGCCACGCTGATCGCCGATTCGGCCGCCTCGCACCTGATGAAGACCGGCGCTGTGCAGTGGGTGATCGTCGGTGCCGACCGCATCTGCGCCAACGGCGATACCGCCAACAAGATCGGGACCTACCAGCTGGCCATCGCCGCCCGCCATCACGGCGTGAAGTTCATGGTCGTGGCGCCGTCCTCGACGGTGGACATGGAGACCGTGGACGGCAGCCAGATCGAGATCGAGCAGCGCGATCCGGGCGAGCTGTACGGCGTGGGCGGCACCCGCACGGTGGCAGAGGGCATCGCTGCCTGGAACCCGGTGTTCGACGTCACCCCGAGCGAGCTGATCGACGCCATCGTGACCGAGCGCGGCGTGATCCTGAACCCGACCCCGGAGAACATGCGCGCCGCCTTCGGCGGCTGACGCGCGGGGGAGGGGCCGCGTGACCTCCGCCCCCCGGTGGTGCCGGCCGCGGGCCGGCAACCCCCTAAGTTCCTGATTTGTGCAGGTAAAATACCCGTAAAGGGAGGCGGAAAACGGCCTGTTGTGGTAATATCCGCAGGTTGAATCGAGGTTCCGGCACGACCCCCTCCCGGAGGGGGCTGCGCCGGACTGGACCGCTACCAGACAACGGAACCCGAATGGCAGAAACCGCCAAGGAAATCATCCAGGTCAACCTGGAAGACGAGATGCGCAAGAGCTACCTCGATTACGCCATGAGCGTGATCGTGGGCCGCGCGCTCCCGGATGCGCGCGACGGCCTCAAGCCGGTGCATCGCCGCGTGCTGTTCGCGATGAATGAACTCAACGCGCACAGCAACAAGCCCTACTTCAAGTCGGCGCGTATCGTCGGTGACGTCATCGGTAAGTACCACCCGCATGGCGATCAGTCGGTGTACGACACGCTGGTGCGCCTGGCACAGCCGTTCTCGCTGCGTTACATGCTGGTTGATGGCCAGGGTAACTTCGGCTCCATCGATGGCGACTCCGCCGCGGCAATGCGATACACCGAAGCGCGCATGTCGCGCCTGGCGCATGAGCTGATGGCGGACATCGACAAGGAAACCGTCGATTTCCAGCCCAACTACGACGAAAAGGAACTGGAGCCGACGGTCATGCCGACCCGGTTCCCGAACCTGCTGGTCAACGGTTCGGCCGGTATCGCGGTGGGCATGGCGACCAACATCCCGCCGCACAACCTGAGCGAATCGATCAACGCCTGCATCGCGCTGATCGACAACCCGGAAATCGACGTCGACGGCCTGATGGAGTACATCCCGGGCCCGGATTTCCCGACCGCCGGCATCATCAACGGCACCGCCGGCATCGTCGCCGGCTACCGCACCGGCCGTGGCCGCGTGCGCATCCGTGCCAAGGCCGATATCGAAGTGGCCGACAACGGCCGTGAGTCGATCATCGTCACCGAAATTCCTTACCAGGTGAACAAGGCGCGTCTGATCGAGAAGATCGCCGAGCTGGTCAAGGAAAAGAAGATCGAAGGCATCAGCGAGCTGCGCGATGAGTCCGACAAGGACGGCATGCGCATCTACATCGAGATCAAGCGCGGTGAATCTGCCGAGGTTGTGCTGAACAACCTGTACCAGCAGACGCAGATGGAATCGGTGTTCGGCATCAACATGGTGGCGCTGGTCGATGGCCGCCCGCAGTTGATGAACCTCAAGCAGATGCTGGAGGCGTTCGTCCGCCACCGTCGCGAAGTGGTCACCCGCCGTACCGTGTTCGAGCTGCGCAAGGCGCGCGCCCGTGCCCACGTGCTGGAAGGCCTGACCGTCGCGCTGGCCAACATCGACGAGATGATCGAACTGATCAAGACCTCGCCGAACCCGAACGAAGCACGCGAGCGCATGCTGGCCCGCGTGTGGGAGCCGGGCCTGGTCGGTGCGATGCTGGGTGCCGCCGGCGCCGAAGCCTCGCGCCCGGAAGACCTGCCCAAGGGCGTGGGCCTGATCGAGGGCGGCTACCAGCTGACCGAGATCCAGGCTACCCAGATCCTGGAAATGCGCCTGCACCGCCTGACCGGGCTGGAGCAGGACCGCCTGACCGATGAGTACAAGCAGCTGCTGGAAGTGATCGCCGGGCTGATCCACATCCTGGAAGATCCCGACCGCCTGCTGCAGGTGATCCGCGAAGAGCTGGTCAGTGTCAAGGCCGAATTCGGCGACGAGCGTCGTACCGAGATCCGCCACAGCGAAGAAGACCTGGACATCCTCGACCTGATCGCGCCGGAAGACGTGGTGGTCACCGTGTCGCATGCCGGTTACGTGAAGCGCCAGCCGGTGAGCGTGTACCGCGCGCAGCGCCGTGGTGGTCGTGGCCGTAGTGCGGCCGCGACCAAGGAAGAGGATTTCATCGAACAGCTGTGGCTGGTCAACACGCATGACACGCTGCTGACCTTCACCAGTTCGGGCAAGGTGTTCTGGCTGCCGGTCTACCAGCTGCCGGAAGCGGGCTCCAACGCCCGCGGCCGTCCGATCATCAACTGGATCCCGCTGGAACCGGGTGAACGCGTGCAGGCCGTACTGCCGGTGCGCGATTACGCCGATGGCCAGTTCGTGTTCTTCGCCACCAAGAACGGTACGGTCAAGAAGACCCCGCTGGGTGAGTTCGCCTTCCGTCTGGCGCGCGGCAAGATCGCGATCAACCTCGATGAGGGCGACGCGCTGGTCGGCGTCGGCCTGACCGACGGCCAGCGCGACATCCTGCTGTTCGCCTCCAACGGCAAGACCGTGCGCTTCGGCGAGGACAAGGTCCGCTCGATGGGCCGTACCGCCACCGGCGTGCGGGGCATCAAGATGCCGGCCGGCGAGGAAGTGGTCAGCCTGATCGTGGCCGAAAGTGCCGGTGGCATCGAGGACGAGAACGAGGACGACAACGGTGTCGAGGAAGCCGCCGCCAATGGCGATGCGGTGATCGACGGCGCCGACGACGCCAGCGTTCAGTACATCCTGACCGCCACCGAGAACGGTTACGGCAAGCGCACCCCGCTGCCGGACTATCCGCGCAAGGGCCGTGGCACCCAGGGCGTGATCGGCATCCAGACCACCGAGCGCAATGGCAAGCTGGTCGCCGCGGTGCTGATGGGCTCCAGCGACGAAGTCCTGCTGATCTCCGATGGTGGCACCCTGGTGCGTACGCGTGGCTCGGAAATCAGCCGCGTCGGCCGCAACACCCAGGGCGTGACCCTGATCCGCCTCTCCAAGGACGAGAAGCTGCAGGCGGTGGAGCGCATGGATGCCTCGATCGACGAGGACGAGGACGAGGTGGCTGCCGCCGCCCCGGCCACGACCGACGGCGCACCGGCTGCTGCCAGCAGCGAGGACGCCGCGCAGGAGTGATCCTGCCGCGAGCCTGAGGTACCGACGACGCCGGCCCTGCGCCGGCGTCGTCGTATCCGGGTGCCACGCATACGCGCGCGCTTCACGCAGGCGGTGGGATAAGGGCGCATGCTGCCCCCGGAGATCGACGATGTCCGCCACGCCGCAGTCCGCTCCTGCTCCCGTCCGCGCCTCCCGGCATCCCCTCGTCACCGTGCTGTCACTGCTGCTGGTCGTGCTCGGCCTGGTCATCGGTGGCCTCGGTGGGTGGCTGCTCAGCCTGGGTGGCTCGGCGTACTACGCCATCGCCGGGCTCGGCCTGCTGGCCAGCGGAACCCTGTTGTTCGGCAACCGCCGCAGCGGCGCGCTGCTGTATGCGCTGGTGTTCATCGGCACGCTGCTGTGGACCTGGTGGGAATCGGGCAGCGACTACTGGCGCTGGGTACCGCGGCTCGGGCTGGTGACTGCGCTCGGCATCGTGCTGGCGCTGCTGGCGCCGACACTGCGCGAGCCGGTTTCAAAACCCCTGTCGCGCAGCGTGGCGGGCGTGCTGATGCTGGTGTTCGTGGCCGCCTTCGGCCTGGCTTTCGCGCCGCATGGTGAAGTGGATGGGCATCAGCCGTTCCCGGAAGGCGCGG
Organism: Stenotrophomonas sp. a6; assembly: GCF_030913325.1. NCBI lineage: Bacteria > Pseudomonadati > Pseudomonadota > Gammaproteobacteria > Lysobacterales > Lysobacteraceae > Stenotrophomonas > Stenotrophomonas sp. a6. The sequence continues at coordinate 2,821,687 of NZ_CP133161.1, read as the reverse complement.
TCAGCGCCGGACTGGAACCTACGCGCGATACCACGGGCCTGCAGCCGGCTGACCAGCCCGCCGAGGGCGACTGGCCGGCGTGGGGCCGCAGCAATGCGGGTACCCGCTATTCGCCACTGCAGCAGATCACCCCGGCCAATGTGGCCACGCTGCAGCCGGCCTGGCAGTTCCGTACCGGGGATATGCCGAAGAAGCGCTGGGGTGCCGAAACCACGCCGCTGAAGATCGGCGACCGCCTGTACCTGTGCACCGCACGCAACCGCCTGATCGCGCTTGATGCTGCCAGCGGCAAGGAACTGTGGCGGTTCGATCCAAAGGTGAAGGATGCTTCGATTCCCTATACCGCTGCCTGTCGTGGTGTGAGCTATTACGAGCAGCCCAGCACGCCGACCCTTGCTGACGCGGCATTGGCCGATGTCGCTGCCGATCTGGCCCTGCCGGAGCCGCCGCCCAGCGTCACCCGCAGCGCTGCACCGGGCAGTCGTCCGGCGTGCTGGGCGCGCATCATTGAAGGCACGCTGGACGGTCGCATCATCGCGGTGGACGCGGACAGCGGCCGCCCCTGCGCCAACTTCGGCAACAACGGCCAGGTCGACATCACCCTGGGCATGGGCGAGGTGCCACAGGGTTACGTGTCGATCAACTCGCCGCCGGCCATCGTGCGCGGCGTGATCGTGACCGGCCACCAGGTGCTGGATGGGCAGCGCCGCGATGCGCCGTCGGGCGTGATCCAGGCGTACGACGCCATCACCGGCAAGCTGCGCTGGGCGTGGGACATGGACCAGCCCGAGCGCAACGGCCTGCCGCCGCGCGAGCAGACCTACACGCGCGGCACGCCCAACATGTGGACCACCGCCACCGGTGATGAAGCGCTGGGCCTGGTCTACCTGCCGCTGGGCAATGCCGCGGGCGACTACTGGAGCGGCTCGCGCACGGAAAACCAGAACCGCTATTCCACCTCGCTGGTGGCGATCGACGTGGCCACCGGCAAGCCGGCCTGGCATTTCCAGGCGGTGCGCAAGGATGTGTGGGACTACGACCTGGGGTCGCAGGCCAGCCTGATCGACTACCCGACGGCGGCGGGCAAGGTGCCGGCGATCCTGCTGCCGACCAAGCAGGGCGACCTCTATATCCTCGATCGCCGCAACGGCCAGCTGCTGACCGCGGCCGAAGAGCGCAAGGTACCGGTTGGCGGCGTCGAACCCGAGCAGCGTTCTCCCACCCAGCTGTTTTCGCTGTACCACACGCTGCGCCGCGAACATGACCTGACCGAGCGTGACATGTGGGGCATCACCCCGATTGACCAGCTGGTCTGCCGCATCCAGTTCCGCAAGGCGTACTACGAAGGGTTCTACACGCCGCCGAGCAGCGAGCGACATTCCATCGAGTACCCCGGCTACAACGGCGGCTCGGACTGGGGCAGCGTGTCCATCGATACGCGCCGCGGCGTGATCGTGGCCAACTACAACGACATGCCCAACTACAACCGGCTGGTGCCACGCGCGGAGGCCGACCGGCTGGGCTGGCTGCCACGCGAGAAGGTCCGGTTCGACAAGGGCGGTGCCGAAGGCGCGGGCGACCCGCAGGTGGGTACGCCCTACGCCATCCAGGTCAATGCCGGCTGGCGGCTGCCGTTCACCGGCCTGCCGTGCAAGCAGCCGCCCTATGGCGGTATCCGTGCCATCGACCTGCGCACCGGCAAGCTGCTGTGGGACCGACCGTTTGGCAGTGCGCGCGGCAACGGACCGTTCGGCATCCGTTCCGGCCTGCCGATCGAGATCGGCACGCCGAACAACGGCGGTTCGGTAGTGACCGCCAGCGGCCTGATCTTCATCGCCGCCGCCACCGATGACCTGCTGCGCGCTATCGACCTGAAGACCGGCAAGGAACTGTGGCATGCCAAGCTGCCGGCGGGCGGCCAGGCCAACCCGATGGTGTACGAGCAGGGCGGGCGCCAGTACGTGGTGATCATGGCCGGCGGCCACCATTTCATGGAAACCCCGAAGGGTGATTACGTGATGGCGTTTGCGCTGCCCAGATAGGGCCGACAGGGTATAACCGGCTGGGTAGAGCCGACCGGGTAGAGTCGACTGTTAGTTGTGTAAACCCACCACGTTGTTCAGCGGGATTCTGGAAATAGGCGGTTGGCTGCCGATCCCCATGTGGGGTCGGTGCCAGTTGTAGTGGTGCAGCCATTCAGGCAGCACGGCGTCGCGCTGCTCTGACGAAGCGTACTCGCAGGCGTAGGCCCATTCGCGCAAGCTGGTCTGGATGAAGCGCTCGGCCTTACCGTTGGTTCGCGGGGTGTAGGGCTTGGTCCGATAGTGCTTCATGCCCAACGAGGCGACGAGTCGAGCGAAGACGCCGGAGCGATAGCAGGCGCCGTTGTCAGTCAGGACACGCTGGAAGGTGACTCCCAGCGTCCTGTAGTACGCCACGGCGGCCAGCAGCGCTTGGCAGGCCGTTGAGCCCTTCTCATCGGTGTGAACGCTACTGAAAGCGACTCGGGAGTGGTCATCAATGGCCACATGGACATAGCCCCAGCCACCGCCGCCAGCGTTGCCACGCCGATTCGGATCGACCCGGTGCCCGGGCCGGCGGAAGTTGCCGAGTTTCTTGATATCCAAGTGCAGCAAGCCGCCCGGGCTGTCGTACTCATACCGGACCGCCTTCTTCGGTGGGTCCAGAAGGCACAGGCGATTGAGTCCTCTTCGACGCATCAGTCGTGAAATGGTGCTGTGAGCCACGCCCAGTGCCTTGGAAATGGTCAGGTAGGTTTGCCGTTGACGTCGACGCTGGACGATCTGCTCAACGAGCGCCTCGGGGGTGCTATGGGGGCTGCGGCTGGGCCGAGAGCTGCGGTTCTGCAGCCCACTCAGGCCCTCGGCTCGATACCGGGCCAGCCACTTGTAAGCCGTGCGCACACTCACCCCGCAAGCCTGGGCGGCCTCTTCTGGCCGAAGGCCTTGCTCAGTGATGCGGCGGACAAGAAGTTCTCGACTAAACGGCGTCAAACGGGCATTTTTATGGTGGTTCATCCGGGCTCTTTGGGGACTGGACAGGTGTGGTAACCACCATTTTCCAAAGATGCCCCGGATGAACAACCTACCGAGAGATCACAGTTAGTCGACTATCGCGCGAAGCGCGGGCTCTTCGTTCCTTCCGCAAACGGCAGTCGACTAACAGTCGACTCTACCCAGTCGACGCCACCCAGTCGACATCACCCAGTTGACATCACCCAGTCGACATCACCCAATCGACTCCACCCAATCGACGCCACCCAGTCGACGTCACCCAGTCGACGTCACCCAGTCGGTGCCGGTACCCGCACCATCTTCGTCATCAGGTGCTCCACCACACCCGCCGGATTGGCGGTTCGGCCCACATGCGTGCTCGACATCTGCACGATCGAGCTGCGCTTGGCAGTGAGGAAGTGGAAGCGCGCACGCGCGGGCAGCTGTGCGATCGGCCCGGCGCTGGCGTCGCCGCGGCAGATCGCCACGATCGCATCCAGCCACGGCCGTAGCGCCTCCTGGTCCAGCGCCGGCGCGAAGGCCTGCAGGCGCGCAGGATCGATCTCGATGGCCGCCTCCAGATGACGCGCGCCAGGACAGGAGACGATCACCCCGACGTTGATGAATTCCTCGCGTTCCACCCGCGGTACCACGCGGATGACCGCATAGTCATACGTGTGCAGCGTGGGCACGGATGGCCTCCTGCACGAACACCGCACGCACTTTCAGGCGGTGCTTGAGATAGTCGATGTAGCCTTGGCGATAGGCCTGCGGACTGTCGAATGCCGGCTCGTTGACCAGCCAGCTGTCCGGCACCAGGCCGACGATGCGCTCGATCTCGGCATCGCTCAGGCGCGCGGCCAGTTCGGTATCCACCTCGGCGATGCGGCTGGCGAACGACAGCAGCACATGGTCGCGGATCAGCACGAACGGCTTTTCGCAGGCATCGCCGGCGTTGGCCCAGTCGTGATGGAAATACATGGCGGCACCGTGATCGATCAGGTACAGCTTTCGATGCCACACCATCAGGTTGGGATTGCGCGTGGTGCGATCGACATTGCTGGTGAACGCATCGAACCAGACGATGCGGGAGGCCAGGTCGGCGTCCACCGGCATCGCCGCAGGGTCGTAGTTGATCGCACCGGGCAGGTAGTCCAGGCCCAGGTTCAGGCCTTCGCTGGCACGGATCAGTTCCTGGATCTCCGGATCCGGCTCGGTGCGGGCGAACTCGCGGTCCAGTTCGACGAACAGGATTTCCGGAATCGGCAGGCCGAGCGTACGCGCCATTTCGCCTGCGATCAGCTCGGCGATCAGCGCCTTCGGGCCCTGGCCGGCGCCACGGAACTTGAGTACGGCCATGCCGTCGTCGTCGGTCTCGACCACGGCGGGCAGGGAGCCACCTTCCCGCAAGGGGGTGATGTAGCGGAGGGCTTGGACGGTGCGCATGGACGCATTCTAGCGTGCTGCCGGCACAGGAGAGCGCCGGGGCATGCAGCCACGGCGCCCCCATCCGTTCCTCAGTGCGACAGTGCGCCGCGCAACTGCTCCTGCACCTGCTCACGCTGGTGGGTCTGTTCCTGCGATGCGTATTCGGCCTGCCGCTGGTTGATCATGGCAAGCGTATCCAGGCTGTCCCGTACGGGGCGTTGCACAGCCTCGACGGTGGGTGATGACGCGCGCAGCGAGGCAGGATCATCCAGTGGCCCCTTCACAACGAAGATGTTCTGCGCGGCGGCGGCATCGCCGGTCTGCCGGCTCAGTACCACATGGTCAACCCGGTCCAGCCCGTTCTCGCGGGCCAGCACCAGCAGACTGGCGCTCAGTCGTTCGCTGGAGGCATCGAAACTGCGTCCATTGGCGGTATCCAGCTCGGCCACCTTGCCGCGGATCTGCTCATGCAGGGAGCGATCAGGCCCTTCCGCAAGCGGCGCCGGTGCAGCATCACCCATCGCTGCGTGCCGGGCGGTGATGGGCACATGGCGATGGGTACCTTCGGTGTGATCGAAGTAGTGCAGCGTCGACGGCGAAGTGCTGGTATCGAAGTACGGCTGGCGCGGGGGCGAACCCTCGCCGAGGTACAGCCCGTTCTGCTCCAGCAGGCTTTCGTGCAGGCCCAGCTTCTTCATGTTGACTTCCATCCGGCTGATGCCATCGGGTGCCGGGTTGACCGCTTCGTACTCGCAGGCACGGCTGATGGCATAGGCACCGTAGTAGTTCTGGTAGTCCGAATTGCCGTTATGGCCCAGCTGTGAGCTCACGCCCTCGTCGTAGTAGTGCCTGCCCATGCCCTCGATGTTGGCCGCGGTGGCCGTCATGCTCAGATCGTCGTTGAGCGCCAGGTCCGGATGCACCGCATAGGTGATCGGCGGGCCTGGCTGCAGGCGCACGAACTGTTTCGCACGCGGGGTGGCGTCGTAGAGATCCTGCAGCGTCGCCTCCGGCTTGGCGGTGCGGACCTGGCTGACCAGTGCGTTCCAGCCTTCGATATTGGCCGAGGCCTCGTCGCGCCGGTTGGCAGCCAGCAGGGTGCCGATCGCATCGGTGTAGTCGCGGCCAGTAGTGCGGCCTGCAACGTCCAGCAGATCGGCTTCGAACTGCTCCTCTGCGCGTTGGGTCGCGGCGTGGTTGAAGCCATGCTGGATCTCGTGACCCAACACGAAGGTCACATCCTCCGAGTCCAGCCTGGCTGGCGCTGCGGGGGTGGAAAGCGACGAAGCAGGAAGTGCGATCGATTTCGTATCGCCAAGATATGTACCGCCGGCGCTGGTGGTAGCCGGCTGCAGTTCGAAGTGCTTCAGGTGGCCCGCCGCGATGGCTGCGTCCACCTGCTTTGCCAGCACAGGCGAGCTCGCGATGATAGTGCGCAGGTTGCCGACCTGGTCGGTGGTGACGCCCGGCGTGTCCGCGAACTCGCCCAGCAGGCGTTCCGTCTCTGCTGAAAGGGTAGTCATCGCCCCCCCCTTTACTGCACGGTCACGAGGCGCACGCAGGCATGCGTTGCGCCGCCGGTGGCGTCGGGGTTCTCGGGCATGGTGTCGACCTTGATGCTCAGTCGCGGTCGATTGAAGCGGTCGTAGATCACCCGGCCATGCTCGCCACGCACCGTCTCGCGCTTGAAGCCTGCTGCATCCAGCGCTGAAGCGAAGTGGTTGAAGTCGACCTGGCAGATCGCCGCGGCAGAGGCCCTGCGATCGCTGCTGGTGTCGATGAAGTTCAGGTCCAGCCGTGCATCGGCGGCGCCGGCCCGTTTCAGTTCCAGGCCATAGCCCCATTCCGGCGTCAGCGTGCCGCCATAGCCGAAGTGTCCGGGGCCGAAGGCCTGTGCCGGTGCCTGCATTGCGGCAGACAGGCGTTCGGCGGTCAACTCACGCGTGGACGTCGTGGATTTGATCAGGTCCAGCAGCCGAAGAAGCAACTGCTCAGCAGTGAGCGGGGAAGGTGGGGAGGTCTCGGGTACGGATGGGGCCATGGTGTCGGTTCCTTGAAAAATCGGCGTGCGGTCGGCGGCCTGGGCGCAGGCGCAGAGCGTGGCCACGGACAGAGCGATGGACCACGATCGTATGAATGCGTGCCGGGACATGAGCGTTCCTTGCAGATGAAGGCTGACCCTATGGGGCCCTGGGTGAAGCGAAGGTTAAGCGCAATCGAGTCTCCCCAATACGATACAAAAGGTGAACAGGTGCGCATTCTTCACTTGACCCTTCCGCGCGCGATGTCAGCATCAGGTCCGTGGAGCTTCAACTTCGCGTGTGACCTTCCACAGGAGGCCGTCATGCAACAACTGCGCAGCTGTCACGCTTTATCCCGCATGCAATGCAACGCGTGGTGTTGATCCTGGTCTGATACGGCCACTCTGCCGGCACGGATGGCCGCCACCCACAGTACCTGCCAACGTTCACCCGATGCGGATCCGGCATTCTCGTGCCGGCCCTGCAACACACACATATGCCCGCCAGATTGCTCCCTGCGTCGCCGATGGTCGTCGCAGCGCTGAAGCTGGCGTGTCCATGATGATCCTGCAGGCTTTGGAGGTGCACCGATGAGCGACCAATACGAAAGAATGCTGCCGGCCCTGGACGACGCCAAGGTCGAAGAAATGATCGGCAAGCTGGTGCTTGTCGGGGTAACCCGCTACGGCGGCGACGGCCAGGTGCAGGGGCTGGAGCAGTACGCAGGAACGGTACTGCGCATCAGCGCCGATGAAGGCGTGGTGCTGGCCGATGAGAACGATGGCCATGAGCGCTATCTGCCGCCGATGCTGGACCAGTACCTGCCAGCCCAGCCGGGCGAGTACCGGATGAGCAACAGTGGCATGATCGTGATCGACCCGGATTACCTCACCGCCTGGGACCTGCACGCCCAGCAGTAGCGCCATGCCATGCCCAGCAGGTGCTGCCTCACCAGCGGCACCTCTTGGCGCGGCACACTTTGCCCCATCCGGCCACTAGCCCTTCCGGCCCATTCACGACAACCCCTGCGGTGCTAGATTCGGGCCCCTTGCCCGTCCTCGGGCGCCCATTCACACCCCAGGGGATAAGGATGCTGATCCGTCGAACCTCTCTGGCGGCGGCGGTTGCCGTTGCCACCGTCGGCCTGCTGGCCGCTGGCCCGGCCTTCGCTGACTACGCGAAGCCGCCGGAACACCTGCTCAAGGTGCTGAAGGCACCGCCGCCGCCGGCACCGAACGTGGCCCCGGGCGGCCAGCGCCTGCTGCTGACCACCGCGCAGACCTACCCGTCAATCAGCCGCGTCGCCCAGCCCTATCTGAAGCTGGCCGGCGTGCGCCTGGAGCCGAAGAACCGCAGCCGCCATGACACGCCAGGTGGCTACGGCATTCCGGCCTGCGTGGCCGACTTCACCCTGGTCGACATCGGCAGCGGCAAGGAGACCAAGGTCAACCTGCCGCAGGGCTGTGCCACCGGCGCGCTCTGGTCGGCCGATGGCAGCCACTTCGCCTTCCAGAATGCGGTCGATACCAGCGTGCAGCTGTGGGTGGGCGATGCGGCCACCGGGCAGGTGAAGCAGATTCCGAACGTGCAGTTGAATCCGATCTTCGGCAACACCGTGCAGTGGCTGGGCGGCAGCCAGAACCTGCTGGTGAAGCTGGTGCCGGCCAACCAGGGCCCGGCACCGTCCAACGGCGGCGTACCGACCGGCCCGGATGCACAGGAGTCGCTGGGCAGCAGTGGCGAGAGCAGCACCTACGAAGCCCGCGACACGCTGACCAGCGTGCATGACGAGAAGCTGTTCGCTTATTACGGTGCCTCGCAGCTGGCCGTGGTCGATACCGCCGCCAACAGCGTGCGCCCGGTCGGGCAGCCGGCGCTGTTCAACGACGTCAGCGCCGCGCCCGATGGCGTGCATGTGCTGACCGAGTCGATCAAGGCACCGTACTCGCATGCGGTGACCTACCAGCGCTTCGCCAATGACGTGGCCGTGCTGGATATCGGCAGCGGCAAGTCCACGCCGATCGCCAGCCTGCCGCTGGCCGACCGTGTGCCGGTGCATGGTGTACCGGAAGGCCCGCGTGGCTTCGACTGGCGTGCCACCGATCCGGCCACCCTGGTCTATGCCGAGGCACTGGACAAGGGCGACTGGAAGGTCAACGTGCCGCACCGCGACCGCGTGCTGATGCTGAAGGCCCCGTTCAACGGCAAGCCGACCGAAATCACCCGTACCGCGCAGCGATTTGAGGGCTTCGCGTGGACCGCCGATCCGGCCGTGGCGTTCCAGTACGAGAACGACGAGAACCGCCACTGGATGCAGACCCGCATCGTCGATGTGGACCAGCCGAAGAAGGAAGGCCGCCTGCTGTGGGACATGTCCAGCGACGAGCTGTACGCCAACCCCGGCAACCTGGTCTTTGCCCGCTTGCCGAATGGCGCGCAGGTGGTGCGCCGTGAGGGCAACCATGTGTTCCTCAGCGGCCGTGGCGCGTCGCCGCAGGGCGACCGTCCGTTCCTGGACCGCCTGGACCTGGGCACCCTGAAGAGCGAGCGCCTGTTCCGCAGCAGTGCCGACGCCTACGAACAGTTCCTCGGTTTCAGCAGCACGCCGGGGCGCTACCTGACCTGGCACCAGTCGGTGATCGATCCGCCGAATGCCTTCATCCGCCAGCAGGGTGAGGCAGTGGCTGATGCGAAGGCCGGCGAGGCGCAGTTCGCGTCCACCGCGACCGCGCTGACCAAGCTGGTCGACCCGACCCCGGAGGTGCGCCAGATCAAGAAGCAGCTGGTGACCTACAAGCGTGCCGATGGCGTGGACCTGTCGTTCACCCTGTACACGCCGCCGGGCTACAAGGAAGGCCAGCGCGTGCCGGCGATCCTGTATGCGTACCCGGCCGACTTCGCCAATGCCGCGCAGGCCGGCCAGGTGTCCGGTTCGCAGCAGACCTTCACCCGTCTGCAGCCGTACCGCCTGATGCTGCTGGCCGGCTACGCGATCATCGACAACGCCTCGTTCCCTATCGTCGGGGACCCGAAGAACGCGTACGACACTTATCTGGAGCAGTTGGAAGCCGATGCCAAGGCGGCGGTGGACAAGGCCGTGGACATGGGCGTGGTCGACCGCAACCGCATCGGCGTGACCGGTCACAGCCACGGTGGCCTGATGACCGCCAACCTGATCGCCCACACCAACCTGTTCAAGGCCGGCGTGGCGACCAGTGGTTCGTACAACAAGACCTTCACCCCGTTCGGCTTCCAGAACGAGCGTCGCTCGGTGTGGCAGGCGCAGGACGTGTACCTGAAGGCCTCGCCGTTCTTCTATGCCGACAAGATCAAGCTGCCGCTGCTGCTGGTCCACGGCGAGGACGACGCCAACCCGGGCACCGAGCCGTTCCAGTCGCGCAAGCTGTACCAGGCGATCCGCGGCAACGGCGGTACCACCCGCTTGGTGATGCTGCCGAACGAGCCGCACTGGTACACCGCGCTGGAGTCGAACGAGCAGCTGGTATCGGAAATGCTGAACTGGTTCGACACCTACGTGAAGAACGCCAAGTGAAGGAACAGGAAGGCCACCTCCGGGTGGCCTTCCTGCATCCTGCTGTAGCGCCAAGCCCACGCTCGGCTGTAACCAGCCGCACGTGCTCTGCAATCAACTGTGGAGACTCGGTAACGACGTGTTACCGGCACATTCGCATGCCACGCAGATGGGCTAGGCTGACCCTGTGAGTTCGTCCCGGGTCGGTGCAATGAAAGCCATCGTTCTTGCTGCAACGTTGTCGTTGGTCCTGGTTTCAAACGCCCATGCCCAGTCGCTACCCACCGAGCTGGCGCAGCTGGGGATCATCGCCGGCATGCCCTACGCCAAGGCCAAGCGCCTGCTGGATGCTGCGGGATGGCAGGTGAAGCCGGCGCAGGGCGCGCCGGAATCGCTGGAGGGCTTTCCGGAAGTGGGGTGCCAGAAGGGCGGGAAGCAGTGCGCGACGACCTTCGAGAAGGGTGAACAGCAGATTGCGGTGCGGCTGGGCACTACCCTGGCAGGGCAGCCGTTCGTGCAGAGCGCTGATTGAGCACCCGAGCTCACGCCAACGGCAGGCGGTCCTGCGCATGCGCCAACCGGTCATGCAGTTCGCGCACGTGCTCGGCCTTGGCATGGATGCGCGTGGTATCACCGAAACTGCGCAGGTAGGCGCACGCGGCGAAGCCGGCACTCTTCTTTTCGTACTCGGCAATCCAGGCCAGGCGATCCGGGTTGTTGGCCTGCTCGGCTGACCACGCGGCCACCGGCGGACGGATGCGGTACCTCAGGTCAACGCGCCACGGCTTTGGTGTCAGGCGCGCACGGAAGCAGTGCTGCAGCCGGCACATGCGCGCGTACAGGGTGTCGGCGCCCAGCGTTCTGAAGAACGCCTGAAGCTGCTCGTCTTCGGGCAGGAACGTGGCGTGCATGGCCAGCACGCGCAATCCAGCCGGCGTGCGGTACGTACGCAGATGCCAGTCCGGATGCTGTTCGCTGAAGGCCGCGACCCGCTGCAGGGCTACGCCTTCGGCGCCACCGGCCGCGGCCAGGCGCCGCTTGCGCTGCATCAGCATCGCCGTGTTGACCAGCAGCACCGCTGCCACCCCCAGCACCAGTCCCACCAGCCAGTGCCAGAGCAGAGTGCCGATGACGGCGCCAGCGAACAGCAGCACTGCGGCGATGATTGCAGGCATCACGCAACCGGCAGGTGGCTGCGCATGATCGATGTCGGCGAACAGCACGTCCGGGGTGTTCAGGCACAGCGCACCGTAGCTGTTGCGTGTAATGATGACGTCGCCGTCGCGCTGCACGATCTGCTCGCGGATCGGCACGCCCTCCACGCCGTAGTTGCTGCGCACTTCGCGTCGCGGAAGCGCCTGCCCGGCGAGGATGGCATTGAGGGCTTCGTTGGCGCGGCGATCGGCGTGCACCTGCGCCTCGGCAGGGCCTTCGTCGGACCAGCCGAAGCGGCGCACGACCACCGGCCGGCCACGGAAACGGGCCTGCAGGCGGGCTTCGGCCCAGTACGCGGGAACGATCATCATCGTGCGGTGCTCCATCTTCCATGGCAGGTGCCGAAGCGAGTCTGGCACAGCGCCGGTGCGCCCGCATCCGCCTGCTGCAGTGGGCCGGGCGGAGTGATAGATTGCGCGCTTCGCATGCACTCCACCAAGGACGGAGCGATGTTCATGATCCTGCGCGGCCTGTTGGCCCTGGCCTGTGCCGGGGCGGTAGGCGTGGCCACCGCAGCGGTACCGGCAGGGCCGCAGATCCTCACCGAGGATGTCAGCCGTTTCTATGCACTTTATGACAGCGCTGGCGGCAAGCCCAGCGTTGCGCAGCTGCGTGGATACCTGGCCGAGGGTTCGGCCGGCCTGGCCGAACTGGCCAAGGCGCGCCGGGTCACTCCTGAACGCATTGCCGAGTCCATCGCCAGCCAGCCCGAGCTGTATGCACAGGGACGAAACTGCCTGGCCGAACTGCCCGCGGTGAAGCAACGCCTGACGCAGGTGTTTTCCAACCTGCAGGCGATCTACCCGCAGACCCGGTTCCCGCCGGTGACCATCGCGGTGGGCCGCGGCCGGCCGGTCGGGCTGACCTCGAAAAGCGGCGTGATCATTGGTCTGGAAGCGCTGTGCGCGGCCGACTTCATGAATGCCAATGTGCAGGATCGCTTCGTGCATGTGATCGCACACGAATACGTGCACATCCAGCAGACCGGCCTGATCGACTTCGAGCCGGGTGACCCGCGCGCGACAGTGCTGCGCGTGTCGCTGGGCGAGGGCATCGCCGAGTTCATCGCCGAGCTGATTTCCGGCAACGTCGGCAATGGGCGTCACGCGGCCTGGACCCGTGGCCGGGAAGTGCATATCGAAAGCGCGTTCGCGCTGGATCTGGACAGCACCGATCTGTCGCCGTGGCTGTACAACTACAAGCCTGGCTCGCAGGAACCCTACGACCTGGGGTACTGGGTGGGTTACCGCATCGCCAAGGCCTATTACCTGCAGGCCAAGGACAAGCGTGATGCGGTGCGTGCGCTGATCCAGCAGGACAACCCGAAAACGATCCTGGCCGCCAGCGGCTGGACGCCGGGCATGTGGATGCCGGCGAAAGTCACGGGTGTAGCGGCGCGTACGGCTGCACGCTGAGCACAGGGCAGGGCGTTAGACTGCGCAGGATGATTTCAGGAGTACCCGCATGCGTGGACCTGTTGAGCTTGCCGCTGCAACCGTCGTGACGTTGGGCCTCGCGTTGGCTTCTCCGCTGGGTGCCGCCGAAGCCGTCGCAGTCAATCCGATGCTGCAGACGCCCATCGACCAGTTGCGCCCCGACGAGGTTCGTTTCATGCAGCAGCGCCTGGCCGATTTTCCGGAGTTGCAGCGCTATCGTGATGCCAACGCGCGACTGCCTGCGGCCGTGCCGGGCCAGCCGCGCGTGGTGTTCTTCGGCGACTCGATCACCGAAGGCTGGGGTGCGGAAGGCAGCGCCGGATTCTTCCCCGGCAAGGGCTGGCTCAACCGCGGCATCAGCGGCCAGACCACGGCGCAGATGCTGGTGCGCTTCCCGCAGGACGTGCTGGCACTGAAGCCACAGGTGGTGGTGATCCTGGCCGGCACCAACGACATTGCCGGCAACACCGGCCCGTCCACGCAGGCGATGATTGAAGACAACCTGCATGCGATGGTGGACCTGGCCCGTGCACATGGCATCGCCGTGGTGCTGGCATCGGTGCTGCCGGTCAGCGATTACCCGTGGCTGCCGGGAACAGCGCCAGCGCCGAAGGTGCGTGCATTGAACACGGCATTGAAGCGCTATGCCGATGCGCAGCAGCTGGTCTATCTGGACTACTACACGCCGATGACCAATGCCGCCGGAGGACTCGATCCGCAGCTGGCCGAGGATGGCGTGCATCCCACGGCGAAGGGCTATGCGGTGATGGCGCCGTTGGCCGAGGCGGCGGTCAAGCGCGCGCTGCAGCAGAAGTAGCTTCTGCGGGCAGACTCGCCAGCAACCACTCACAGAAACTGATCACCAGCGGATCGGCCGCGCTGTCCTCATGCACCAGCCAGCTCCAGCGCGGGCCGCGCACGCGTGCCTCATCCAGCGGCTGCAGCAGCCCCTGATCGCAGGCGCGGGCCGCCAGCAGCTCGCTGACCAGGGCGATACCCAGCCCTTGGCAGGCAGCATCCAGCAGCTGCCCGGGTTCGGAGAAGTTCATGCCTTCGCGGCGCTGGCCGACATCGGCGCCGCCCTGTACCTGCCACTGGCTCCAGTCCATTTCGCGCTCGCCATGCAGGGTGAGGCGTTCGTGCACCGGCGTGGCGAGCAGGGCCGGATGGCAGGCCGGAAAGAGGCGATCCTGCAGCAGCACGCGATGCTGGCACTGCGCCTGTGAGTCGAGGTCATCGCGTACCGCCACGTCCAGCGTCTGCGTGGTCATATCCGGTGCCTCCTCGCTGGTCAGCAGCCACAGGTCGGCGTCGGGATGCAGGCGGTGGAAGCTGGCCAGGCGCGGCACCAGCCAATGCCGGGCAAAGGCTGGACTGGTGTTGACGATCAGTTGATTCGGCTTGCGGTACTGATCGAGCCGGCGGATGCCGCTGGCCAGCTGCCGCAGCAGGGACTGGGTGGTTTCCAGCAGGTCGATGCCGGCGTCGGTGAGGGTGACGCTGCGGCCCTGCCGGAAGAACAACGGCTGCTGCAGCGAGGCTTCCAGACCCCGGATCTGCTGGCTGATGGCCGACTGGGTCAGGTGCAGTTCCTCGGCCGCCCTGTGGAAACTACCCAGGCGGGCGGCGGCCTCGAAACCACGCAGCGCGTTCAGCGGTGGCCAATGCTTCAGCATTTCAGATAAGTAAAACTGTTCAATTGGTGGCTGAATCTATCGTTTGTGCTTATCGATACGCAAGCGCAGCATAGGTCCATCCCACACCGGCCCTGAAGCCCGTCATGAGCAGCCGTCGTCACTTCCTCACCCAGCTGGCGGGCGCCGCTGGCCTTGGCGGCCTGGCCGCCCTCGGCCTGACAGGGCTGCCGACGCGCGTATCCGCAGCGGGGCCGGGTGCGGGTATCTGGCGCATGCCGGACGAGCACGGGCCGCAGGAACGCGTTTTCCTGGCCTTCGCCGCGCAACCGCGGGTGTGGGGCGCGCAGGCCGATGCGGTGAACACCGCCGTGGCACGCCTGGCCCGCACCATCGCCCGCCACCAGCCCGTTAGTGTGCTGTGCCGCCCGGCGCAGCGGAAGCTGGCGCAGGATCGCTGCGGCCGCGACAACATCGAGTTCCTCGAGGTGCCGCTGGATGACATCTGGGTGCGCGACTACGGCGGATGTTTCGTCACCGATGGCAAGGGCGGGCTGGGCCTGGTTGATTTCAACTTCAACGGCTGGGGCGGCAAGCAGAGCGCACGGAACGATGGTGCGGTGGCGCCGTGGCTGGCGCAGGTGACCGGTGCCACGCTGCTGGAAAGCGATCTGGTGGGCGAGGGTGGCGGCATCGAAGTCGATGGCCATGGCACGGCCATCCTCACCGAAAGCTGCTGGGTGAACCGCAATCGCAATCCCGGCTGGTCGCGCGCGGATATCGAGGCCGAGCTGATGCACCACCTCGGCCTGCGCAAGGTGATCTGGCTGCCCGGCATCGCCGGCGAGGACATCACTGACGCACACGTGGATTTCTATGCGCGCTTCGTGCGTCCGGGCGTGGTGATCGCCAATCTGGACGACGATCCGGAGTCCTACGACTACGATCTGACCCGCGAGCACCTGGAGATTCTGCGCGGCGCCACCGATGCCGATGGCCGTCGTCTGCAGGTGCACACGCTGCCGCCGCCGCTGGACGGGCGCGACAACGTGCATACCCGCGACAACGATGATCTGGCGATGGGCTACATCAACTACCTGCCGATCAACGGCGCGGTGGTCGCGCCGCAGTTCGGTGACGACGCAGCCGATGGCTACTGCCGTGAACTACTGGAAGACATGTATCCCGGTCGTGTGATCGAACAGGTGGACATCGATGCGATCGCCGGTGGCGGTGGCGGCATCCATTGCGTGACCAAGAACATGCCGAAGGTAGGCTGAGGTGCCTCAGGCGTCGTCCTGCTTCAACGCCGCATCGGCCGCCAGCAGCGCCTCGGCGGCTGCACTGAGCGGCGGCGACGGCGGGGCAACCACACCGATCGCTTCCATCATCTTCGGCATGCCCAGGAACTGGCGCGCGCGACGGTCGTAGATGCCGGTGACCAGCAGCGCACGGGTGGCGATCTTCTGCTCGGGCCCGATCAGCACGCGCTGCTCCATGATGCCGCGCGAGCCGACCCAGCCGACCAGGCGCGTTTCCAGGGTGAAGCGCTGGAACGGCTTCAGCTCGCGGCGGAACTGGATGGTGCCGGCGCCGACGATTGGTGCCCACTTCTCGCGCAGTGCCACCCGGCCCAGGCCCATGCGCAGGATCAGGTCCAGCCGGCCCAGGTCGAAGATGTTCCAGTAGCGGCCGTTGGTCATATGCAGGTTGCTGTCCAGATCGTTGGGCAGCACCCGGAACTGCAGCCGCGAGACCCCGAACGGCGCCTCCAGCTTCGGCCGGAACAGGCTGCACAGCAGCAGGTGGAGCAGGCGGAACCAGAGATTCATGGTTATGACGACTGTTATAGTATCGCCGATACGCTAATGTATGACGACTGTCCTGGCAAGGAGCCTGCCGTGAGCCCGCGCCCCTCTGATGCGCCACAACGCGTGATTGATGCTGCGGCACAGATGCTGGCGCGCGTGGGTCTCAATGCCACCAGCATCCGTGAGGTGACCAAGCTGGCCGAGGCGCCGCTGGGCTCCACCTATCACCACTTTCCCGGCGGCAAGCAGGAGCTGCTGGCGCGCGCCACCCACATGGCTGGTGACAAGGTGGAGGCGCTCCTCGTTGAGTTGTTGAAGGGCGGGGCCGTGCAGGGCCTGCAGCAGTTCCTGGCGATGTGGCGCGAGCGCCTGCTGCGCTCCGGGTTCCGCGCGGGTTGTCCGGTGCTGGCCGCTGCCGTCGAAGAGCCGGTCGAGGCGGTTACCAGCCAACCGCGCGTGGCCGCCGCAGAGGTGTTCGTGCGCTGGCAGGGGCATCTGGCCGCAGCCTTCATTGCCGACGGCCACGAACCTGCGGCGGCGAATGGACTGGCCAGCCTGGTGATCGCCAGCGTGGAAGGCGCCGTGGCGATGTGCCGCGCACTGCAGGACATCGCCCCGTTCGACCAGGTGGCCGCGCAGTTGCTGAAGGCCGCCGCGCCTCCTTGATCCGGCTATACGTGTGCGGAGGACGTGCAGCAGGTCATCGGAAGATCATCAGGTAGCCCCAGCCGAGCACGATGGGCAGGAAGGCAGCGATGGCCGACGCGCCAAGCCAACGCAGGTAGCCGCGGGAGGCGGGGGATCCCTGCCGCTTGAGGGCCCAGGCATGCGTCGGGAGCACCAGCAACGTCTGCACCGCAAAGGTGGCCACGGCGGCAAGCCATGCCACCAGGACGCCGAGGCAGCCATCGCTGAAGCAGCGGCTACCAAACCACGAACCCCAACCGGCGAGGCCAATCATTGGAACGAACATCACGAGCGCGGTGGCGCGGGTGAACTGGGAGGCGTGCATGCCGTGGCGCATAGCTCTTCTGGTGGAAAATCATAATCCAGCCGTCGGCGCGCGGGTACAAGGCCGGCGCCAGTGCGGCCTGTGGGTGATGGACCTACGGCCCCATCGCGCTAGAATCCGTCCACCACCGCCTACGCGTGCCCGGCAAGGATGTCCGCATGCAGTATCAGGTTTCTGAGGTCCCTGGCCGCAATGCCACGCGCCCGCTGGCGGCGGCATGAAGAACTCGCGCCATTTTTCCATCAGTGCATTGAAGTTGCCCAGGAGCCGCGGCAGTGAAGTCGTGCGTGCGGCTGGCCGCGCACGCGGTGGCCATGATCGTCGCGTTGACCGGCGCCACCGTTTTCCATGCCTCGGGTCTGCAGTGGGCGGCCGCTGTCGATGCAATGCCGCTGCGCTACCCGATGGCGGTAGTGCTGGCCGGGTAGTGCTGCAATTCCGGGCGATTTCCTCTGTGCTTCACTTTTTCCAGGATCTTCATGCGACAGCGCATTGCAAGGAAACGCGTCCTGGCCACAACGGTCGTTCTATCGATGGTTGCAGTCGTAGCGCTGCTGGCCAGCGTGCGCCCGCAGTGGCGGCGGGAAGTCGGCCCGCCTCCGATCAGTCTGGGAACGGCACGGATGCAGGCCGAAGTGATGGCAGAGCTCATCGACCTGCGACCGACACCGCCAGGAAAGCCGCCGGTTCCACCGATTCCAATGAGAGGAGTCTCCTCCCCGATGCTGGCCGGTAACAGTGGGTTCGCGACCGCAGAGGTGCGGCTGGAAGACGTCGCGCCAGCACACTTCGAGCCGCGCGGCTGGGAGCCCGACATTCCATTCGCTGTGATGGAATGGACTGCGCCTTCCTGCGGTGAAGGATATCCCGCCCCGGTCTGCCAGGTTCGTCACAGCGTCGTCGAGTGGCGCGATGATGACAGTGCGGCGTCCTTTCAACTGCAGCAGCATCTGGAGTCGATGCTGCAGGTTGCGAACCGCCGGGCTTCACGGGTACCCGGTCTCGCGTTCGAGCTTGCACACGTGCGGGCGCAACGGATGACGTGGGACGAGCTTCAGCAACGGCGCGCGCGCGGTATCGAGGGATGCACGGGTGGCCCGGGCAGTCCGGATCTGGGCGTTGTCTATCTGCAGCGTCCTGTGTTCAGCCTGGATGGGAACTGGGCAATGGCATCGATCGCCTCGGATCTGTGCAGTGGAGGAACGGCGATGCGTGTCCTCTACCTTCTGCATCGCAGGAAGGGCGGCTGGGAGCGTGTTCGAGTGGAGCCTGTCCGCTATACGAGCTTTGGACAGGGCCTGTGGCCCGCGTTGCCGGAGTCGTGATGACAGATACCTCGTTCAAGCCAGACCGTGACTGCCAACAACGGATCGCCTGGCGACGCATTGCATCGCTGGCGGCTGCGCTGTCGGCCTTGGCGCTCATGGCCGGAATCTGCAGCCTGCGCCCGAGGTGGCAGCAGGCGATCGGTCCGCCACCGGTCAACCTGGGAACGGCGCAGATGCAGGCGGAGGCGATGGCGCTGGCGATCCGGCAGAGTCCTCCATTCCGTCTTCCAGCCCCGCCAGTGCCGCAGCCAACGCCAGTTCTGCCATCGTCGCTGAGCAAGGTGCCCACCGCACCGCAGACGCCGTCCACGCGCGTCGATCGATGGCGCCTGCAGGAGCAGCCGCAGTTGACCGACCCGGTGGGGGAGGACATCTACGTGATGGAGCAGACCTTGCCCTATTGCTGGGCGGGCAGCAGTGCCTCGACCTGCCAGGAGGTGGACGATCTGGTCCTGCCGCTGGACGACCGGTGGCCGCCGGACATCCATGCGCTGCGATTGCAGCTGCAGGCGGACCTGGTTCCCACCAATCGCCGTCCCACGCCAGTACCTGCGGGCGCATTGGCCGGTGCGCAGCGGATGGACGGCGCGGGGCTTCGAGCGCTGCGGGAGCAGGGGTGCAGGGCAACGGTGCATGGGCCGATTCGGACATACGACCACGTCGCCTATCTGACCCGGCCCGTTTTCAGTGTCGATGGGCAGTGGGCTATGATCGCGGTCGCCTGGGATTCGTGTTCCGGCGATTTCGTCTACCGGGAGCTTGTCGTGCTGCATCGGGAACAAGGACGCTGGATGGCCGAACCCCCGGAACGGGGTCTGGGCGGCGTATGGGACGGCCGCATACTGCGGCCTTGGACGTACAACCACTGACGAGGAAGAGCGCATGGATGTCGCTGCACGCAGGAACAGGACGTTGTTTCGTTGGATCATGGTGACGCTGCTGGCAGTATTGATGCCGTTTGCGGCACTGGCGCAGCCCGCAGCCGGGCAGGCCGAAGCCGCCACTGCCGCGGAAGAGGCGCGATGCCGCGCCTGCAGCTATGAGCGTATCGGGCACAAGGTCGATATCGGGCTGGTTGCACTGGTGTCGCTGCTGGTGGTGGGCCTGCTGGTAGCGGCGTCCCGCGAGTGGGGCACCACCTCGCAGCGCTGGACCTGCCGCACGCTGGCTCTGTTGCTGGTGGGTGTCGGTGTGGCATTGCTGTGGTGGGCTGGCAGCGTCGTCTACCTGGGCTACAACCCGTGGCAGGAAATGGCCGCCCCTGTCGATGGTTCGCTTACCTCGACACTGCTCAACACCTCACCGAAGTGGCTGGCGGCGCTGGCGTTGATTGGTTTCGCACCTTCCATCTGGAAGCGCAGCGAGCGCCTGCCGGCCTGGCGTATCGGCTGATCCTGGAACGACGGCGCCGGATCACACCCGGCGCCGCCTGCGGTCATCAGTCAAACCGCAAACGCACACCAGCGTAGATGCCACGGCCTTCGCCCGGCGTCGAGCGGGCAATATCCCTGCCTGCGTCGTCGTAGCCCGGCGTGACCGTGGCGGCGTAGTGGCGGTTGCCGAGGTTGCGCATCTCCGCCCAGGCCTGCCAGCGGCCACCGGGTGCGTCGTAGCCGATGCGGCTGCCGAAGATCACGTGGCTGTCGGCCCAGTAGCTGTTGGCGTAGTCGACGGCGATGCGCGAGGCGTATTCGGTATTGAGCGCGGCGTACAGGCCGGATGCATGACCGAAGCGCAGCTCGGCCTGGTAGGCGTGGCGCGGCAGGCCGGGCAGGCGGTTGCTGCCGAAACGCGCGTCGTGGCGATAGCGGAAATCGCTGAAGGTATACGCCTGGCGCAGCGACAGGCGGCCCGGTGCAGCCTGCCACAGCGTGCTGTCCAATCCGGCCTCGATGCCGCGGTGAACGGTGGGGCTGGCGTTGTTCTCGGCGATGAACAGGTTCGGCACCGGTTGCAGTTCGACGCTCAGCAGTTCGTGGTTCACGTGTGCGTAGTAGCCGGTCAGTTCCCAGCGGCCCAGCGCCGCGTCACCGCGCGCGCCCAGTTCCAGCGTGGTGGCGGTCTGGTTCTGCATCGGCACCGGCGCGCGCTGGCGGCCGCTGGACGGGCCATTGCCTGGCCCGAAGTACTGGTTCGAGCCCCAGATCATCGACCAGGGGTGCGGCGCCTCCACCGAGCGGCTGAGGTTGCCGAACCACTGGGTCTGGGCGCTGTGCTGCCAGGTGAAGCCCAGTCGCGGCGTATAGTCCCAGTTGTGGTCGCGCAGGCGGCCGCCGCTGCTCGGCCAGGTCACCTGCACATCGCGACGGGTGTTGATCAGTGCCAGCCCGGTCTGCATGCGCAGGCGGTCATTGAAGGTGAGGGTATTGCCGACGTGCAGCGTGCTGTCGGTGCCGTGGTGCCGGAAGTCACGCGTGCGCGTACCGGCGGCATAGCCGTTGCTGGCAAAGCGCAGCGACTCGCGCACATCGGCGTCCAGATCGTGGGTGACGCGCAGGCCGACCGTGGTTTCGCTGTCCAGGCCGAACAGCCGGTGGCGGCGGCGGTAGTCCAGCGTGGCGTTGAGGTTGGCGTAGTCCAGCTGCTGCCGGTACAGGCTCTCGTTCAAGTCCATCGGGTACTTGTGATAGACCAGTCCGGCCTGCAACGAGGAGTCTTCATCGATCTGCAGCGTGGTGACGTTGCCCACCCAGGTGCTGCCCGGCTGCGGGCGACGCGCATCGATGGCCAGATTGGCCGCGTTCGCGGCGCGCGGATCGTTGCGGATCTGATCGCGGGTCAGGCGCCCAGGTGTTTCGTGGTTGGTTTCGCGATAGCGCACGAAGAAGCGCGTCTGCAGGTCGGGCGTGATCTGCCAGCCGATGTTGGCCATCGCACCCTTGCCGTCGCCGCGCGCATGACGCTGGTAACCGTCGAATTCGGTATCGGTGTAGGCCAGGAAGTAGTCGACATCACCACTGACGCCGCCCCAGCTGATGCCGCGCTTCTGGTAGCCACGGCTGCCGGCTTCGTAGTGCAGCTGCACGCCCGCCGAATCACGACCGCTGCGGCTGACGTAGTCGATGGCACCGCCCAGCGCCAGCGCCCCGCGCTCGAAGCCGTTGGCGCCGCGCAGGACTTCGACGCGCGACAGCCACAGCGGTTCCAGCAGCTCGTAGGGCGTGCCGCCCGGGCCGGTCAGTGGCAGACCGTCGATCGACACCGCAATACCCGAGGCGTGCGCGCCCGGACCCCGGTTGATGCCCGAGCCACGGATCGAGATCTTGGTGCCCTCATTACCCGGCGACTGCGCGCTGATACCCGGCTGGTAGGCCAGCACATCGGCGCTGGTGGACAGTCGGCTGTCGGCCTTGGCCATGTCGATCAGGTTGCTGGCGCCGGGCACGCGCTTCAGCGCCTCGCGCGCCTGCGCGCTGGCATCGGCGGCAGCGGTGACCTGCACGGCATCCAGCGTGGTGGCCTGTGGGGCGGCAGCGGCGGTGGAAGAGAGGCCGAGGGAAACGGCCAGGAACAGCAGCGAGGGGGTGGGGCGGTACGACGAGAGCGACATGCGGGAATGCTGTAAACCACCAAAGTGGCGCGCAAGTTAACAGGTCGGCGGCGTCACGTCACCCATCGCTCGCGTATGGCCGCCCGCAACATCCATGTAGAGCCGAGTCCATGCTCGGCTATCGCGCGCAGCGCGGGTCTCCTGAGATCGCAACGAAGAGCAGCCGAGCATGGGCTCGGCTCTGCAGCAGGGTTTAGGGCGAGGGCTTCGCCAGCGCCTTGGCCTTCGCGTACAGCGCCTTGGCAATCTCTGCATCGCCCAATGCCGCATGGAACTCGGCCAGGCTGTCCCACGCGTTGGCCGAATCCGGATACAGCTCGGCGTTGAGCGCGAACACTTTCAGTGCCTTGCTGGCACCCAGACTCTCGCGGATGGCATAGCCATCGGCATTGATCGCACGTTCCAGTTCATCGGTGGGAACGCCATTGCTGACGCGCAGCCAGCTACGCATTCGCGGTTTCGCATCGGTGCTGTCATCCACCGCATAGGCGATCAGCCGCTCGGACAGCACAGCGTGCGGAAACTCCCCGGGCGCAACCACCGCCATCGTGCTCTCCACCAGCGTGCTGGACCAGACATTGCGGGCGCTGCCGTTGGTCAGGTACACGAACACCCAGTAGCCGTTGGCCAGCGTGCCCTTGTAGGCCAATCGCGCACGTACACGGGTGCCACCATCGTGACCTACCTGGGTGTAGCCGTCGCTTCGGGTGGTGTCCCAACCGGTGGAGAAGAAATTGCTGCCGCCACCGACCAGCTTCTGCGGCTGCCAGAGCTTTTCCAGGGTCGCCGTGCGCACCAGCTTGCCGCTCGCCAGCGCCTGCAGGAAACGGTTCATATCGCCCACGGTGGTCTGCAGGTCGGCATGGCCCCAGCCGTAGTCCGGCCAGGGATCTTCATTGGCCGGCTGCAGTTGGCCATCCTTGCCGATGTACGGCACCGCCGCGCGCCGGGCCGGCACGCTGGCACCGCCCCACGAGGTGCTGGCCATCTTCAATGGCTGCAGGATGCGTTCGCGAGCGATGGCCGGGTAGGGCTTGCGGTAGTGCGCTTGCAGCAACGCCGTCAGCACCAGGTAGTTGGCCTGGGTGTACTGCACGCGGCTGCCGGTGGCGAACTGCATCGGTGTCGCGCCGGCTACCTTCAGTGCAGCGCCAAGGACAGGGGCTACACCAGGGTAGCCCTTGCTGACCCAACGGTTGTCGACACGATCGTAGTACTCGCCGATACCCGAGCTGTGGTTGAGGAAATCGCGCACGTGGATTGCCTGCCATGCTGCAGGCAGGTCCGGCACATAGCGGCTGGCCGGTGCATCCAGATCCACCTTGCCCTGGTCGACCAATTGCATCACCAGCGTGCTGGTCAGCAGCTTGGCCATCGACTGGGCGGCGAAGATCGTATCGACAGTGGCAGGCGCATGGGCAGCGGGATCACGTTCACCGCTGGCGCCCTGGTACAGCACCTGGCCGTTGTGGGCGACCAGTACCGCCTGGCCGGCGATGCCGTAGCGCTCGCGGTTGGTCTGCAGCTGGGTGCTGAGCTGCTTGGAAAGATCGCCGGCAGTTTCAAGCGCCGAAACGGGTGGGATCGCAAACAGCGTGCAGAGCAATGCAACGGCCAGGGTGCGGTACATCGCGGTGATCCATCAGCGGTGATGGCGCATGTTGGTCACGTCGGAAGAGCGGGTCAAGGGCACCGATTCCCGCATCAGGGAGAGCCGGCCAGCGGCCGGCACTACCATACGTTTCCGGTAGTGCCGGCCGCGGGCCGGCACCCCTGCGATCAGCCGAGAATTCCCGGCAGATCCAGTCCCTTTTCCTTCGCGCAGTTGATCGCGATGTCATACCCCGCATCAGCATGGCGCATCACGCCGGTGGCCGGGTCGTTCCACAGCACGCGGCCAATCCGCTTGGCCGCGGCCTCGGTGCCGTCGCAGACGATCACCATGCCGGCGTGCTGCGAGAAGCCCATGCCGACGCCACCGCCGTGGTGCAGCGACACCCAGGTCGCGCCGCTGGCGGTGTTGAGCAGGGCGTTCAGCAGCGGCCAGTCGGATACCGCATCGGAGCCGTCGGCCATCGCTTCGGTTTCGCGGTTCGGCGAGGCGACGCTGCCACTGTCCAGGTGGTCGCGACCGATCACCACCGGCGCCTTCAGTTCGCCGTTGGCGACCATCTCGTTGAACGCCAGGCCAAGTCGATCACGATCACCCAGGCCGACCCAGCAGATGCGCGCCGGCAGGCCCTGGAACTTGATCTTCTCGGCGGCCATGTCCAGCCAGCGGTGCAGGTGCGGGTTGTCCGGAATCAGTTCCTTCACCTTGGCATCGGTCTTGGCGATGTCTTCCGGGTCGCCACTCAGTGCCGCCCAACGGAACGGGCCGATGCCGCGGCAGAACAACGGGCGGATGTAGGCCGGCACGAAACCCGGGAAATCGAACGCATTGGCCACGCCTTCTTCCAGCGCCATCTGCCGCAGGTTGTTGCCGTAGTCCACGGTCGGTACGCCCAGCGCATGGAAGCCGAGCATGGCGCGGATGTGGTTGGCCATCGATGCACGCGCGGCCTTCTCCACTTCCTTGGGGGCGGAAGCGCGCTTCTCATCCCACTGTTCGACCGTCCAGCCCTGCGGCAGGTAGCCGTTCACCGGGTCGTGCGCGGAGGTCTGGTCGGTCAGCAGGTCCGGCTTCACGCCGCGCTTGAGCAGTTCGGCCAGCACATCGGCAACGTTGCCGAGCAGGCCCACCGACTTCGGCGTACCGGCCTTGCACGATTCATCGATCAGGCGCAGCGCTTCGTCCAGATTGTCGGTCCAGGTGTCGAGGTAGCCGGTGCGCAGGCGCATGTCGATGCTGCTCTTGCGGCACTCGACGGCCAGGCAGGAGGCACCGGCCATCACGGCAGCCAGCGGCTGTGCACCACCCATGCCGCCGAGGCCACCGGTGAACAGCCACTTCCCGGTCAGGTCGCCGCCGAAATGCTGGCGCCCCATTTCCACGAAGGTCTCGTAGGTGCCCTGCACGATGCCCTGCGCACCGATGTAGATCCAGCTGCCGGCGGTCATCTGGCCGTACATGGCCAGGCCCTTCCTATCCAGCTCGTTGAAGTGGTCCCAGTTGGCCCAGCGCGGCACCAGGTTGGAATTGGCGATCAGCACGCGCGGTGCATCGGCGTGGGTGCGGAACACGCCCACCGGCTTGCCCGATTGCACCAGCAGGGTCTGGTCATCGTCCAGGCGCTTGAGCGTTTCGACGATGGCGTCGAAGCTTTCCCAGTCGCGTGCGGCGCGGCCGATGCCGCCATACACCACCAGTTCCTGCGGGCGCTCGGCCACGTCCGGGTGCAGGTTGTTCATCAGCATGCGCAGCGGTGCTTCGGTCAGCCAGCTCTTGGCATTGAGCGTGGTGCCGGTCGGCGCGGCGATGGTGCGGGACGGGTCGTTGCGGGTCATGCGGCGCTCCGGTTCGTAGCGAATTCAAGGCAGGCGTTGAGCACCTGCGCCAGGGTGTGGCGCAGCGGTGCGGCGTGGTCGGGGTCGAGCGGGGTGGGCCAGCTGTGCTCGTCCACCTGGTCCGGCAGGGGTTCGTGCATGTAGCCGCGGCAGGCCAGTTCCATCTGCAGGCTGTGCACGCCGCCGGCGACATTGCTGTAGTGGCGGGTGATCCAGCCGCCCTTGAAGCGGCCGTTGCGCACCTGGCTCATGCCACTGATCTTCAGCAGGTTTTCCACCACGTCGCTCAGGGCGTTGTCGCAGGAGGTGTCCGGTGCGCCGGACGGACCGGCAGTCCCCAGGTTGAACTGCGGCAGTTCGCCCTCGAACAGGTGCGGGATATGCGAGCGGATCGAGTGTGCGTCGTACACCACCACGGTGCCGTGGCGTGCACGCAGGCGCGTGATCTGCGAAGCCAGCACATCGTGGTAAGGCAGGAAATACGTGTCGCGACGACGGGCGATTTCCGCGTCATCCGGTTCGCGCCCGGCGTGGTACAGCGGCTGGTTGTCGAAGGTCGTCAGCGGACACAGGCCGGTGGTGTTCTGGCCCGGGTACAGCGACACGCCGCTGGGATCGCGGTTGAGGTCGATCACCGAACGCGAGATCGCCGAGCGCACCGTGGTCGCGCCCATGCCGCGCACGAAGTCGTACAGCTCGTGCACCCACCAGTCGGCATCGCGGCGGGCCAGCCACGGCGAGTGGTAGTCGCCGATCAGGTCGTGCGGCAGCTCGCTGCCGGTATGCGGGAAGCTGACGATGAGGGGGGCATCGCCCTCGTGCACCGTCAACCATTCAGGAAGGGTCGTCATGCCTGCGGTTCCACAGTCGGCAACAGATCGCCCAGGCCCTGCGCCAGCACGCCACTGCGCACAAGATTCGTGGCGGTCACCATGTCGGGGTGGAAATAGCGGTCTTCTTCCAGCGTCGGCACCTGCGCACGCAGGGTGGCGCGCACCGTTTCCAGCGCGGCGCTGGAGCGCAGCGGCGCGTGGAAGTCGCATCCCTGCGCGGCGGCCAGCAGCTCGATGCCGATCACGTTGGCGGCGTTCTCGGCCATCTGCATCAGCCGGCGTGCGCCATGCGCGGCCATCGACACATGGTCTTCCTGGTTGGCCGAGGTCGGAATCGAATCAACGCTGGCCGGGTAGGCGCGCTGCTTGTTTTCCGAGACCAGTGCAGCGGCGGTCACCTGCGGGATCATGAAGCCGGAATTCAGGCCCGGGCGCGGGGTCAGGAACGCCGGCAGACCGGACAGGGCCGGGTCCACCAGCATCGCCAGGCGGCGCTCGCTGATCGAACCGATCTCGCACACCGCCATCGCCAGCATGTCGGCGGCAAAGGCGACTGGCTCGGCGTGGAAGTTGCCACCGGACAGCGCTTCGCCGGTGTCGGTGAACACCAGCGGATTGTCGGACACGCCGTTGGCTTCGATTTCCAGCGTGGTCGCGGCCTGGCGCAGGATGTCCAGCGCCGCGCCCATCACCTGCGGCTGGCAGCGCAGGCAGTACGGGTCCTGCACGCGCACATCGTTGTCGCGATGCGACTCGCGGATGTCCGAGCCCTGCATCAGCGCGCGCAGGGTGGCGGCGGCGGCGATCTGCCCGCGCTGGCCGCGGATCGCGTGGATGCGCGGGTCGAAGGGCGTGTCGGAACCCTTGGCTGCTTCCACCGACAGTGCGCCGGTCACCAGTGCGGCCTGGAACACGGTCTCGATCTCGAACAGGCCCGCCAGCGCATAGGCGGTGGAGAACTGGGTGCCGTTGAGCAGCGCCAGGCCTTCCTTCGCGCCCAGTTCGATCGGCTGCAGGCCGGCACGTGCCAGTGCGTCGGCTGCCGGTAGGCGCTCGCCGCCGATGAAGGCTTCGCCTACGCCCAGCATCACGCTGGCCAGGTGCGAGAGCGGCGCCAGGTCACCCGAGGCACCCACCGAACCCTGTGCGGGCACCACCGGCAGCACGCCCTTGACCAGCATCGCTTCCAGCAGCAGCAGGGTCTCCTCGCGAATGCCTGACGCACCCTGCGCCAGGCTGACCAGCTTAAGCGCCATCATCAGGCGCACCACGCTGGCCGGCATCGGCTCGCCCACGCCGGCGGCATGCGAGAGCACGATGTTCCGCTGCAGGGTGGCCAGATCTTCGCGCTCGATGCGCACGCTGGCCAGCTTGCCGAAGCCGGTATTGATGCCATACACCGGCGCGCCCTTGGCGACGATGGCGGCCACGGTCGCGGCACTGGCACGCACCACCGGCAGCGCAGCCGGGTCCAGTGCAAGCGGCGCACCGCGATAGACCTGCCGCCACTGGGCGAGAGTGACATGGCCGGGGCGAAGAACCAGGGTGTTGCTCATGTGTTGCTCCAGGAGGCAGGCAGGTCGGGCTGTCCGCGCACCACGCGCGCGTGCAGCGGGTTGAATCCAATGCGATAGACCAGGTCGGCGGGGGCATCGATGTCCCAGATCGCCAGGTCGCAGTCCAGGCCCACGGCGAGGCGGCCGATGCGGTCGCTGCGTCCGAGCGCGCGCGCCGCTTCACGGGTGAAGCCGGCGATGCACTCATCCACGGTCAGGCGGAACAGGGTGGCGCCCATGTTCATCGCCAGCAGCGGGCTGGTCAGCGGCGAAGTGCCCGGATTGCTGTCGGTGGCCAGCGCCAGCGGCACGGCGGCCGCACGCAGCGCAGCGATCGGCGGCAGGGTGGTATCGCGGGTGAAATAGAAGGCGCCAGGCAACAGCACGGCGACGGTGCCGGCGGCGGCCATCGCGGCGATGCCGGCATCGTCCAGATGTTCGATATGGTCGGCCGAGAGGGCACCGAAGCTGGCGGCCAGTTCGGCGCCATGCTGGTTGCTCAGCTGCTCGGCATGAATCTTCACCGCCAGCCCGTTGGCGCGCGCCGCTTCGAAGACCTGCCGCGCCTGCGCCGGCGAGAAGGCGATGTTCTCGCAGAATACGTCCACCGCTTCGGCCAGGCCTTCGGCGGCGATGGCCGGAATCATCACGTTGCACACCTCGTCGGTGTATTCCTGCGCCTCGCGGCCTGGCGGAATCGCGTGTGCGCCGAGGAATGTGGTCACCACGTTGACCCGGCACTCCTCGCCCAGCGCACGCGCTACCTGCAGCTGCTTGCGTTCGTCGGGCAGGGTCAGGCCGTAGCCGGACTTGATCTCGATCGTGGTCACGCCTTCGGCACGCATCGCCAGCAGGCGCGGCCGGCTTTCGCTGGCCAGCTGTTCCGGGGTGGCAGCACGGGTGGCGCGCACGGTGGAGACGATGCCGCCGCCGGCACGGGCGATCTCGGCATAACTGACGCCCTGCAGGCGCTGCTCGAATTCGTTGGCGCGGTTGCCGGCGTAGACCAGGTGGGTGTGGCAGTCGATCAGGCCGGGCGAGATCCAGCGGCCTTCGCCATCGATGCGGGTGGTCGGCTGCAGGTGGGCGTCGCTGCCGGCCGGGC
The DNA here is from genome assembly GCF_030913325.1 of Stenotrophomonas sp. a6. Classification (NCBI taxonomy): domain Bacteria; kingdom Pseudomonadati; phylum Pseudomonadota; class Gammaproteobacteria; order Lysobacterales; family Lysobacteraceae; genus Stenotrophomonas; species Stenotrophomonas sp. a6. The sequence continues at coordinate 2,792,765 of NZ_CP133161.1, read as the reverse complement.
CAACATGGACGATGCGGCCGTCGGCGCAGGCCATCACGCCATCGCGGATGACACCCAGCCCCTCGCCATCGAGGGTCATCAGGTGGACGTTGGACCAGAGGGTATCGACGTGCATGGCATCCACAACGCGGCTGTGCTTATATGTCTATACAATATAGGCGTCCATTTCGGGTTGTCCAGCCATGTCCGATTCGCGTTCCCCACACTGTTTCCATGCCGCCCACGCCCTGCTGGCCGATGGCTGGGCCCGCGATGTCCGCCTGCAGGTGCAGGACGGCCGCATCACGGCGATCCACATGGGGCAGGGCGCCCAGCACGGCGACACCTGCGTCGGCATCCTGGTGCCGGGCCTGCCCAACCTGCACAGCCACGCATTCCAGCGCGGCATGGCCGGGCTGACCGAGATCGGCGGCGGTGACGGTGACAGCTTCTGGAGCTGGCGTGAGCTGATGTACCGCTTCCTGGCCCATCTGCGCCCGGACGCAGTGCAGGCCATCGCCGCCCAGGCCTACATGGAAATGCTGGAAAGCGGCTTCACCCGCGTCGGCGAATTCCATTACCTGCACCACGACGCCGATGGTCGCGCCTATGCCAACCGCGCCGAGATGAGTGCACGGATTGCTGCCGCCGCCGATCAGACCGGTATCGGCCTGACCCTGCTGCCGGTGTTCTATGCGCATGCCGATTTCGGCGGGGCGGCGCCGAATCCAGCGCAGCGGCGCCTGATCCACGACGTGAACGGTTTCGCGCAGCTGCTGGACGCCGCCAAGCCGGCACTGGCCGCGCTGCCGGATGCGGTGCTCGGCATCGCGCCGCACAGCCTGCGTGCAGTCACCGGCGAGGAATTGAGTGCGTTGCTGCCGCTGACCGACGGCCCGGTGCACATCCATATCGCCGAGCAGGTGCGTGAAGTCGAGGCCTGCCTGGCCTGGAGCGGCCAGCGTCCGGTGCAGTGGCTGTACGACCATGCACCGGTGGATGCGCGCTGGTGCCTGGTGCACGCCACCCACATCACCGACGATGAGCGCGCCGCCATCGTGGCCAGCCAGGCCGTGGCCGGCCTGTGCCCGATCACCGAAGCCAATCTGGGCGACGGCCTGTTCCCGATGCAGGCGTTCGCGCGCGAGGGTGGGCGCTTCGGTGTCGGCTCCGATTCCAATGTGCTGATCGATGCGGCCGAAGAACTGCGCCTGCTCGAATACGGCCAGCGCCTGACCCTGCGTGGGCGCAACGTACTGGCCCCGGATGCCACCCGCAGCACCGGCCGCTTCCTGTTCGAAGGCGCACTGCACGGTGGTGCACAGGCGCTGGGCGTGGCCGCTGGCCTGCAGGTCGGCGCCAGTGCCGACCTGGTCGAACTGGATGCCGGGCACCCGGCGCTGCAGGCGCGACAGGATGACGCATGGCTTGACAGCTGGGTGTTCGCCGCACGTAATGACGCGCTGCGATCGGTCTGGCGCCATGGCCGCCAATGCGTGGCCGAGGGCCGCCACCTGCAGCGCGAGGCGATCACCACCGCCTTTACCGCCGCCCTGCGTGGCGTGCTGGGCTGATCGCCTCCCGCCACCGAGACCCCATTACGTGAAGGCCAGCAAGTCCGCCACGCTCAACCAGCGTATCCGCAGCGATCTGGAAAGCCGCATCCTCAGTGGAGAGTGGGCGCCGGGCTTTCGGATTCCGTACGAACACGAGCTGATGGAGCAGTACGGCTGCTCGCGGATGACGGTGAACAAGGTGCTGACCGCGCTGGCCGAGAGCGGCATGATCGAACGCCGTCGCCGTGCCGGTTCGTTCGTCGCGCGGCAGCCCCCGCACCTGGAGCAGGTGGCGCTGGAGATTCCCGATATCGCGATGGAGGTTGGCTCGCGCGGCCACCAGTACGCCTATCGCCTGCTGCAGCGCGACCTGCGCCTTGCCGATGCCGGCAATGCCGGTGAAGTCGAGCTGGCCGGACAGGAAAACCTGCTGGCGATGCGCTGCCTGCACCTGGCCGATGGTCGCCCGCTGGCGCTGGAGCATCGCCTGATCAGCCCGGTGGGCGTGCCTGAGGTACTGGAGGTCGACTTCAACACTACCGCGCCGGGCAGCTGGCTGCTGCAGAACGTGTCGTGGACCCGTGCCCAGCACCGCATCAGTGCCTGGGGGGCAGATACCGCCACCGCCAAGCTGCTGGACGTGAAGCCCGGTACCGCCTGCCTGGTGATCGAACGCCTGACCTGGCGTGGCGAACAGCCGATCACCCGCGTGCGCCAGGTGTTCCTGGGGGATGCCTGGGACCTGGTGGCGCGCTTCGCGCCGGGCGCGCGATAGGGATTCCATCCACGCATGGCGTGGATCTACTGGGCCGGAACGACTGTCGCCTTGAACTCTGTCAGGGCGTGTGTGCGATGTGTATCGTCCCTGCATGAAGAGCAGGGACCTCATCCGGGATCTGGAAGCGGCAGGTTGGATCTGTCGCCGGATCCGCGGATCCCATCATGTATTCGTGCACCCGCAGCACCCTCACATCATCACCCTTCCTCACCCAAAGGAAGGATCTGGGGAAAGGGCTGGTGCAGGCGTTGCGGAAGCTCGCAGGACTGACGTAGGAGGGCCCATGCGATATCCAGTCCTGATCGAGGCAGGCGATGAGCGCACCGCGTGGGGTGTGGTCGTTCCAGATCTGCCGGGGTGCTTCTCGGCGGCCGATACGCTTGATGATGCGCTCAGCGCTGCCGAGGAAGCTGCACTCGCCTGGATTGATGCGGCCCTGGATGAGGGGCGTTCGATTCCGACACCGTCCGCGCCGCAGAAGATCGCCGCCGAGGCATCCAAGGACATCCGTTGGATTCTTGCGTACATCTGCATTGATCCGGCTCTGCTGGACGATACCATCGAGCGGGTCAATATCAGCCTGCCACGCCGGATCCTGGCGAGGCTGGATGCGCAGGCCAGAGCGGCGGGTGAATCGCGCTCCAGTTACATCGCCCATCTCGCGGCATTGGGCTGAGCTGGCGCCATGTGGAGCCGAGCCGATGCTCGGCTGCTGTTCGCGCGTGGCTCAACTCTGCAAAGGCATCCACGCGTGGCGTGGATCTACCAAGGGGTCGCGCATCGGGGTTCAGTAGATCCACGCCACGCGTGGATGCGGCCCCATCAGTACGTGGCGCATTGGCGCCAGCGCACCGGCTCATCCACGCCGGGGCGGGCGTTGAGCTGGATGCGCACGTTGCGCAGGGCGGGGTAGTGCAGCACTTCCTCGCAGACCTGCGGCCAGACCGCGTCCAGCTCGCCCGTGCGGTTGATCGCCAGCGTCTGCCGGGTCAGCCAGACCCCGCTGGCGATACCGGGCTTGCCGGCCAAGGCGCGGGACAGATCGGCCTGGAAGCGCTCCAGCGTGGCGGCATCCGGGTTGGGGTTGCTGCGCGCGTCGGCTGAGGGCGCGGCCGGTGCAGGCGCAGCGGCCGGCGGCGTGGTGGCGGGGGCCGGTGCCGGTTCGGGCGCCGCTCCAACCGCAGGCGCAACCGGCGCGGGGGTGTCCGCCACCTCGGCAACAGGCGCGGTGTCCTGCACATGCAAGCCTTGCAGGCTCAATCCCACCAGCAGGCCCAGCGTGACCGCGCCGAGCGCGGCAATGGCGATCCGGCGCAGGGCTTCATGGCGGGCGCTGGCGCGCACACGGGTTTCGATTTCCGCCGGCAGGTAGGGCTGCAGCAGCGGCCACAGGCGTGGACCGTCCAGCACCTCGACCGCCTGCTTCTCGGCAGCGCTGCGCCCGTCGCGTTCCATCCGGCCTTCGGTCAGCAGCACGCCGCCCTTGGCGCCGGCCAGGCGCGCAGCAGCCCCCAGCTCGTTCACTGCGGCGGTGCCGATACGGTAGGCAAGGCCATGCTTGCAGGACACCAGCCACTGGTTGGGGCCGTCGCTGAGCAGGAAGTCGCTGCTTGGCTCGCGGGACTCCTCCGCCGGGTCATTCAGTTCACGCAGGCCGCGCTGTTCGCGCAGCATGCGCTTGACCAGTACCGAGAACTCGCGCCAGTGCATGCCGGCCAGCGCTTGCAGGCCGAGTTGCATCTCCTTCTGCCGCCGCTTGATCCACCACAGATAGACAACAGCCAGGGAACAGGTAAGCAGGGCCGACAGCAGGGCCAGGATCCAAGGGAGCATGCAGGAGGTGCGCGGAAGGGGCGAATGCGGAAGACGACAGTGTAAAGGTCGCACTATCCGGCTGGGTCAGGACGTTCCTGACAGGAAGCGTGATGGAACGCTCAGATCGGCATACGGCGAGCACGAAAAACCCGCCAATCCTGAAGCCGTGAGGGGAGGGAACAAACGGCAGCCGAAGCGATTGGCGGGTTGCTCGCGATTGTCAATCAAAATTTATTGCATTGCAACAATGGCCGGTCAGGGCACGCTGCCTGGCGACTGATGGCTGCCCGGTGCGGGTGCATCGGTGCCTGAGGCCGCACGGTTTTCCAGCTTGGCCAGCCGCGCGTGCAGGGCGTCGATACGGGCTTCCAGCGCGGTCACCTCGTCCGCAGTGGGGACATGCAGGCGCTTGAGCACGCCCTGCACCTGGTCATCGAAGGCCTTTTCGACCTTGTTCCAGGTGCCAGAGGCCTTCTCGCGGGCCTCATCCAGTGACGATTCCACGTTGTCGCGCCAGCCCGGGCCCTGTTCGCCGTGGCGTTCACGGCGGCGGGCCTCCCAGGCTTCGCCTTCCTTCACCAGGCCGTCGAAGAAGCGGCTGCCTTCGGCCTGTGCACGGCCAAGAGCGCCCAGGCCGGCCAGCCAGACCTGCTGCGCCGAGTCACTCAGCTTGCGCGAGAAGCGCTCGGCCTGGTCACCGAACGAGGCGTCGTCGTTGCGGCGGTCATCGTTTTCGTACTGGTTCATCGCACTTCCCGTGGGAGTTGGGCCTGCCCCGAGAGTAGCGCGCGATGGCGTTGCACGGCCGTGACGGCCGTCGCCGGGATTCAGCCCAGCTTTTCCTTCAGCACGCGCTGGATCTCGCCCTCGACCATGCCCTTCATCGCCGACAGCAGGAAGCCCAGCTTGGCGGTGACGCGCACGGCGCCCGGCTGCAGTTCGATCGCACCGTCCACGCCGCTGCCAGAGAAGTTGAGCACGTCGGCGGTCCAGGACGACTTCAGGCCGAAGCGCTCGGACAGCTTGGCGGCGACCTGTTCGATCGCGGCGCGTGCCTGCGCGTCGGGCAGGGCGTGGGCGTGACGGACATCGATGGTGGACATGCAGGCTCCTGGCGCCGGGCGGGGATGATCAATGAGGGCGAGCATTGTGCGCATCGAGGGCCGTCGCGCCAAGCACTCATCGCAGGTTCTTCTTCGTTGGCGGCCAACCTGCTAGGCTGCGCCGCGTGCAGAACCTGCTTGTTCACTTCAGTCAACAACAACAGCCCGACCAGCCGCTGCGGCCCGGGGTGCAACGCATCGTGCGCCAGGCCAACGGCAGCGTGCGGCTCGGCGACGCCGGCCACGGCGCCCTGCTGCTGGCGCAGTTCTGCATGGACGATCGCGGCCTGTGGCTGCAGGTCGGCAACGGTATCCGTGGCATCCACGTGAATGGTCGGCCGGTGCGCCGCATGGCGCTGCTGCGTGCAGGCGATGCGGTCTATGTGGACGGCGTGGAGATGGTGCTGCAGGGCGAGGTCGAGAGCCTGCTGCAGGCACCCGCGCCGAAGAACGACGATGGCACCGATGAGCAGCAGCGCCTGCTGCGCGGTGTCGGCGGCCTGCATCATGGCCGCAGCTATACGCTGTCGCGGGCACGGTTGATCGGCCGCGGCAGCGACGCCGACATCGCCATCGACGATCCGGCCTTCGCCGAACAGCACGCCCGCGTGGAAGTGCACGGTGATCGTGTGCTGCTGCGCGACCTCGGCAGTGCCGACGGCACCCGGGTCAACGGCGTAGCCGTGCGCCACTGCTGGCTGCAGGCCGGCGACCAGGTGGTGTTCGATGGCCAGCATCGTTTCGTGCTGGAAGTGCCGCATGATCCACGTCGGCGGCCGTTGCCGACCGCGGACGAGTCCGGCGAAGACGCGGAACAGGCGCCGGTGCTGCCGGTGACGCCGCGCAGGGTCCGGCGCTGGCCGTGGCTGCTGGCCAGCGCCTTGTTGCTGGCGGCAATGCTCAGCCTGCTGCTCTGGTTCGGCGCGCGGTGACGGTCGCGCGGTGACGGTAGTGCCGGCCGCTGGCCGGCAACCGCCGCCCCGAATCCATGAGGTTGCCGGCCAGCGGCCGGCACTACCCGGTCGCGTCGCCAATGGATTCCAATGAAACCAAATTTCCCTTGCGCCACAAGGCCGCAAGGCTGGTGCACTGCGGCATACTAGGGGTCTTGCCCCACAGGTGTGACATGACGCGCGCGTTCAACTTCAGTGCCGGCCCTGCGACCTTGCCGGAATCGGTCCTGCGCCAGGCGCAGGCGGAAATGCTGGACTGGCACGGGTCCGGCGCTTCGATCGTGGAAATGAGCCATCGCGGCGCGGAATTCATGTCCGTGGCTGCCGAAGCCGAGGCCGACCTGCGTCGCCTGCTCGACATCCCCGACGACTATGCGGTGCTGTTTCTGTCCGGTGGCGCCACCACCCAGCAGGCGCTGATCCCGCTCAACTTCGCCGCCCCGGGCCAGCGTGCCGATTACGTGGTCAGTGGCCACTGGGGCAAGACCGCGGTCAAGCAGGCCGGTGTCTACGTCGACGTCAACATCGCCGCCAGCAGCGAGGCCCACGGCTACCGCGAACTGCCAGCGCGTGCCGACTGGCAGCTGTCGCGCGATGCCGCCTACGTGCACATCACCGTCAACGAGACCATCCACGGCGTCGAGTTCCGTGATGTGCCCGACACCGGCAACGTTCCGCTGATCGCTGACTTCAGCTCGTCCATCGCCAGCGAGCCGCTGGACGTGCGCCGCTACGGTGTGATCTACGCCGGCGCGCAGAAGAACCTCGGGCCCGTCGGCATCGCGGTGATGATCATCCGCCGCGACCTGCTCGAGCGCAGTGGCCAGCCGCGCGCGGACATCTTCGATTACCGCTCGCACGTCGCCCGCGATTCGATGCTCAACACCCCGCCGACCTGGAACTGGTATCTGGCCGGCTTGGTGTTCAAGTGGATGCTGGCCGAGGGCGGCGTGACCGAATTCGCCAAGCGCAACGCCGCCAAGGCCGCGCTGGTGTACGGTGCCATCGACGGCTCCGGCGGCTTCTACCGCAATGAAGTCGCACATGCGGCCCGTTCGCGCATGAACATTCCGTTCTTCCTGCCCGATGCCGAGCTTGACGCCCGCTTCGTCGCCGAAGCCAGGGCCGCTGGCCTGCTGGCGCTGAAGGGCCACAAGGTGGTCGGCGGCATCCGGGCTTCGCTGTACAACGCCATGCCGCTGGCCGGGGCCGAGGCGCTGGTCGCCTTCATGGCCGATTTCCAGCAGCGTCACGGCTGAGCAATGAACGGCGCGCACCGTCGGGTGCGTGCCCCGCAACAGGGAATTCCGATGGCAAGCAGCAAATCCAGCAAGAAGGTGCCGAAGAAGGCCGAACCGGCCAAGGGCAGCGCCTCCACCAAGGCCAAGGGCAAGAGCACGTCCAAGGCTTCGTCGAACCCGGCGCCCACCCTGGCGCCGCTGGCGCTGGCCGATGTGCGCTCGAAGATCGACCAGATCGACCGCGACATCCAGAGCCTGATCGCCGAGCGCGCACGTTTCGCCCACCAGGTCGGCAAGGCCAAGGGCAAGCTGGCCGCTGCCGTCGACTACTACCGCCCCGAGCGCGAAGCGCAGGTGCTGCGGATGGTGGTGGATCGCAACGAAGGCCCGCTCAGCGATGAGCTGCTGGTGCACGTCTACCGCGAGATCATGTCGGCCTGCCTGGCCCAGCAGGAGCCGCTGAAGATCGGCTACCTCGGCCCGGAAGGCACCTTCAGCCAGCAGGCGGTGCTCAAGCACTTCGGCCGCTCCGCGCTGGGCCTGCCGATGGCCAGCATCGAGGAAGTGTTCCAGGAAGTGGAAGCGGGCAACGCCGATTTCGGCGTGGTGCCGGTGGAGAATTCGGGGCAGGGCACCATCCAGATCACTCTGGACATGTTCCTGACCTCCAACCTGAAGATCTGTGGCGAAGTGGAACTGCGCGTGCAGCAGTACCTGATGTCGCGCAGCGGCCGCATCGAGGACATCGAGCGCATCTACGCACACCCGCAGTCGTTCATGCAGACCTCGGCGTGGCTGCGCGCCAACCTGCCGAAGGCCGAGAAGATTCCGGTATCCAGCAACGCCGAAGGTGCGCGCCGTGCGCGCAACGCCGACGACGCGGCGGCCATCGGCGGCGAGAGTGCCGGCCACGTGTACGGCCTGAAGAAGGTGGTCACCAAGCCGATCCAGAACGATGCCGACAACACCACCCGCTTCCTGGTGGTGGGCCGCAACATCTTCCCGACCTCCGGCCACGACCGCACCTCGGTGCTGGTGTTCATCCATGACAAGCCCGGTGCGCTGTTCGACGTGCTCAGCCCGTTCGCCCGCCACGGCATCAGCATGAACCGCATCGAGTCGCGGCCGTCGCACCACGGCAAGTGGGAGTACGGCTTCTTCATCGACCTGGCCGGCCACATCGACGACGCGCCGATGCAGGCCGCACTGGCCGAACTGGAAGCGCACTCGGCACAGATCAAGGTGCTGGGCTCCTACCCGGTGGCCGTGCCCTGAGTGCTGCTGCGGCGGCCCTGGCCGCCGCTCCCTGATGCATCGCCGGCGCTGCCGGCGTTTACGGAATGATCGAACGATGAGCAACGCGCAACACTGGATCGCCCGCAAGGGCCAGCCGCTGCAGGGCAGCCTGACCATTCCCGGCGACAAGTCGGTCTCGCACCGCTCGGTGATGTTCGCCGCGCTGGCCGATGGCACCTCGCATATCGAAGGTTTCCTGGAAGGCGAAGATACCCGCGCTACCGCGCGCATCTTCAGCCAGCTGGGCGTGCGCATCGAAACCCCCAGCCCGTCGCAGCGCATCGTGCACGGCGTCGGCATCGACGGTCTGCAGGCACCCAGCGCACCGCTGGACTGCGGCAATGCCGGTACCGGCATGCGCCTGCTGGCCGGGTTGCTGGCGGGCCAGGCGTTCGACTGCACGCTGATCGGCGACGAGTCGCTGTCGGGCCGACCGATGCGCCGCGTCACCGGCCCGCTGTCGCAGATGGGCGCGAAGATCGACACCCAGGATGACGGCACGCCGCCGCTGCACGTGCATGGCGGCCAGACGCTGCATGGCATCGACTTCGCCTCGCCGGTGGCCAGCGCGCAGATCAAGTCGGCGGTGTTGCTGGCAGGCCTGTACGCACAGGGCGAAACCAGCGTTGTCGAGCCGCACCCGACCCGCGACTACACCGAACGCATGCTGTCCGCGTTCGGCGTGGACATCGAATTCTCGCCGGGCAAGGCGCGCCTGCGCGGCGGCCAACGCCTTCGTGCCACGGATATCGTGGTGCCGGCCGACTTCTCGTCTGCGGCGTTCTATCTGGTGGCTGCCAGCATCATTCCGGGCTCCGAGCTGCGCCTGAAACAGGTCGGCCTGAACCCGCGCCGCACCGGTCTGTTGCATGCGCTGCGCCTGATGGGCGCGGATATCACCGAAGAGAACCCGGCCGAGCAGGGCGGTGAACCGGTGGCGGACCTGGTGGTGCGCTACGCCCCGCTGAAGGGTGCACGCATTCCGGAAGCACTGGTGCCGGACATGATCGACGAGTTCCCCGCGCTGTTCGTGGCCGCCGCCGCCGCCGAAGGCCAGACCGTGGTGAGCGGTGCCGCCGAGCTGCGGGTGAAGGAATCCGATCGTCTCGCAGCGATGGCCACCGGCCTGCGCGCGCTCGGCATGCAGGTGGACGAAACCGAAGATGGCGCCACCCTGCATGGTGGCGTGCGCCTGGGCAGCGGCACCATCGAAAGCCACGGCGACCACCGCATCGCCATGGCGTTCGCCATTGCCGGCCAGATCAGTGACGGCGAAGTGCGCATCAACGATATCGCCAACGTCGCCACGTCCTTCCCGGACTTCGACGGCCTGGCCCGCAGCGCCGGATTCAACCTGGCCTGATCGTCACTGCATCCGCCGGGTCATGCCCGGCGGATCGCAATGCCCGGCAGGTGCCAACCTTGGTTGGCATGCTCACATCTCCCGGTAGGTGCCAACCTTGGTTGGCACGCACACATCTCCCGGTAGGTGCCAACCTTGGTTGGCACGCACACATCTCCCGGTAGGTGCCAACCTTGGTTGGCACGCTTTCCCGCATAAAAGGACGGAGGCCGGAGCCTCCGTCTAAACATCACGAACCCCTCGTCCGCGATCAACGCTGCTCGGTACGGAAATCCACCGGGACCCGCACTACGCTTGCTACTGCGCGGCCGTCATGCACCGCCGGCTGGAACTTCCAGTTCTGCACGGTATTGAGCACCGCACGATCCAGATCGCGACTGCGCTCGCCGCTGCGCGAGACGATCGCAGCGCTGGCAACATTGCCGCGGGTATCGACATTCAGGCTGGCGATCACGCTGCCCTGCACGCCGCTACGCAGCGCGGCGGCGGGGTAGGTGGGCATGCGGTTGCTGGCCAGCGGGCGGGCTTCACGATTGCGCACTGCCGGCGCGGCCTTCCGCGAAGCAGTAGCCGGGGTTGCCTGGCGCGCGGCAGGGGCCGCTGCATCCGTCACCGCGGGCTGCTCAGGGGCCGGCAGCATGCGCTCACCGACCGGCGCCGGTGCCACGTCTTCCTGGTTCGAATGACGCAGCCAGAGCAGGGCGCCGGCAAACATCGCCACGATCAGCGCGATCCACATCCAGGGCGACGTGGGCCTGTGCTGCGCGCTTGAATCGTGCGGCAGCTGCGGCGAATGAAGGTCTTCGTGGGTGGTGGCGGTCATCGCAAACTCCTTCCGTCAATGGACGACGTGGGCAGTGTTGCCCGAGCCACGGACGGGAAGTGTCAGCGTTGCGTCAACGCCACCGGCAGGGTTCAGTTTGCCTGCCGGGAAGTGTTCAGTTACTGCGTCTTGAAGTCGAACGGCACTTCAATGCTGCCGGGTACGGCCTGGCCGTTGCTTTGCGCCGGAGTGAAGCGCCAGCGGCGCACAGCGTCGGTGGCGGCACGGTCGAGCTCGCGTGAACCGCTGCGCTGGATCACCGTGGCGTTGTTCGGATAGCCGGTGGCGTCCACGTCCACGCGTACCACCACCGTACCGGTTTCACCGGCGCGCAGGGCGGCGGCGGGATAGGACGGTGGCGGCGACTGTCCGGCAATCGGCATCGGCTGGCTGTTGCCGGTGGCCGCCGGCGCAGGGCCCGGTGCAGCCGGGGCCGCTTCAGCCATGGGCGCGGGCGGCGGCGGGGCCGTTTCCACCAGCTTCGGCGCTTCTTCCTCCACCGGTGCCGGCTTGGCATCGGGCATGTCGCTGGAACCGGCGGCAGCGGCCAGCGGTTCCGGCAGGGGCTCGATCTGGGCGGTTTCCTGCGGGGTCTGGGCAGCCGGATCGGCGCGGAAGAACTCCTTGTCGCGGCCGGTCAGCCAGACCAGCACGAACAGCAGTACGCCCACGCCGAAGGCGATGCCGGCGATCTTCAGGGCGTTGCGCGGGATATGCACAGTGAACGACTTGGCGGACGACGAGCGGGGTGCAGACATGGACCGGACCAGTACGGAATGGCTCGATTCTGCCACGGCGGGAATGAACCGGGCGGCAGAAATCCGTATAACAAGCGATAATCCCATCCCTGATACCCACCACGACACCTGCCATGCTTGATCCAGCCCTGCTCCGCCACCAGCCCGCCGACCTCGCCGAACGCCTGCGCACCAGCCGCGGCTTCGAGCTCGACGTGTCTGCCCTGGAGTCCCTGGAGGCTGATCGCAAGCGCATCCAGGTGCGGACCCAGGAGTTGCAGAGCCTGCGCAACAGCCGTTCCAAGGCCATCGGCCAGGCCAAGGCCAAGGGCGAGGACGTCTCGGCCATCATGGCCGAGGTCGCAGCCTTCGCCGACGAGCTGAAGGCCTCGGAAGTGGCGCTGGACGAGCTGCGCGAGAAGATCGAAGCGATCTCGATGGGCATCCCGAACCTGCCGGCCGATGACGTGCCGGCCGGTGCCGACGAGAACGACAACGTCGAGCAGTCGCGCTGGGGAACCCCGCGCCAGTTCGATTTCAAGGTGCTCGACCACGTCGAACTGGGCGCCCGCAACGGCTGGCTGGACGGCGAGACCGCGGCCAAGCTGTCCGGCTCGCGCTTCACCGTGCTGCGCGGCCCGATCGCGCGCCTGCACCGTGCGCTGGCCCAGTTCATGGTCGACCTGCACACTGGCGAGCACGGCTATGAGGAAACCAACGTGCCGCTGCTGGTCAACGCCGATTCGCTGCGCGGCACCAGCCAGCTGCCGAAGTTCGAGGACGACCTGTTCAAGACGGCCGTGGGCGATTCCACGCGCTACCTGATCCCGACCTCGGAAGTGCCGCTGACCAACATCGTGCGCGACGAGATCGTCGACGCCGAACGCCTGCCGTTGCGCATGACCGCCCACTCGATGTGCTTCCGTGCCGAGGCCGGCAGCGGTGGTCGCGACGTGCGCGGCATGATCCGCCAGCACCAGTTCGAGAAGGTCGAGCTGGTCTCGATCAGCCGCCCGGAAGACAGCGATGCCGAACACCAGCGCATGACCCGCTGCGCCGAAGTGGTGCTGGAAAAGCTGGGCCTGCCGTACCGCAAGGTGCTGCTGTGCACCGGCGACATGGGCTTCTCTGCGGTGAAGACCTACGACCTGGAAGTCTGGCTGCCGTCGCAGGAGACCTACCGCGAGATCTCCTCGTGCTCGAACTGTGGTGATTTCCAGGCCCGCCGCATGCAGGCGCGCTGGCGCAACCCGGCCACCGGCAAGCCGGAACTGGCGCATACCCTGAACGGCTCGGGCGTGGCCGTCGGCCGCGCGATGATCGCGGTGATGGAGAACTACCAGAACGCCGACGGCAGCATCACCGTGCCGGAAGCCCTGCGGCCGTACATGGGCGGACTGGAAACCATCGCCTGATTCCCTGATCGGGCGGTGCTGCGGCTCCGGTGGGTGCCATGCTTGCATGGCACCGAATCCACGCATGGCGTGGATCTACTGGAGGATGTTGCAGGCGCTCGGCATGATTTCACCGATGCCCCAGCAGATCCACGCCGTGCGTGGATGAACCGCCGTGATCACTCCACAGCGCGCAACTTCTCCAACGGCACCCATCCCGGGTCGCCGGCCTCCGGCACGCACCACGCCCAGCCATTGAGCGTGCGCTGCCCACGCAGCAGCTGCCCGGGATCCACATCCAGTTCCCGCGCGCAGTAGTCCTCCGTGGCAAACGCGCCACCCTGCGCGTCGCGACCGATCACCGGCGCCGGCACGAAACCGGGGTGCTGCCCCTCGGCCTCGCACAGGAACCAGTCATCCCAGCCCTCCGGGCCTTCATGGCGTTCGCCCACTACCAGCGCCTGGCCGCGGCGCAGGGTGATCGGGTGCGGAAATTCGCTGCGGTGCGCAGTGGTCACGATGTAGTTCATGGCCCCAGCCTAACGTGCTGGTGAGCGCCGCGCATGGCACCGATCCACGCATGGCGTGGATCTACTGATGCAAAAAAAACGGCCCCGCAAAGCGGGGCCGCCAGGGTGGGCCGGGATGGGGGAGGGGATCCACGGCCCGCGTTCAGCGCCTCGACGAGGAGAGAGCGGCGCCGAACGCTGGAACGCTTATGCAGCGACGGCTTCGACCACTTCGTGCGACGGCAGGGCTGCCAGTGCACCGGCAATCGCGTCTTCGCGGTGCTGCGGCGAGTAGGCGATGCCCTCGGCGCGCACGAACTCGACCTCGTTGACGCCCATGAAGGCGAACACCTGGCGCAGGAACGGCTCCTGGAAGTCGGCCGGCGAGTCGGTGTAGATGCCGCCGCGGCTGCTGGCGATGATCACCCGCTTGCCACCGGCCAGGCCCACCGGGCCGTTCTCGGTGTACTTGAAGGTGCGGCCGGCCACGGCCACGCGGTCGATCCAGGCCTTCAGCGTGGAAGGAATGCTGAAGTTGTACATCGGCGCGCCGATCACCACGATGTCAGCCTCCAGGAACTGCTGCATCACCTGTTCAGCATCGGTCGCCTCGGCGGCATCGGTCTTGGCCAGCGAGCTGCTGCGCAGATGCGGTACCGGATTGGCGTCAAGATCGCGATAATCGACCTGCAGGCCATCGATCTGGCCCGTGAAGCGGGCGACCACGGCGGCCGACAGCTGGCGCGAGACGGAATTGTCGCCAAGCACGCTGGCGTCGAGATGCAGAAGCTTCATGGCAGTCACCTATGTTCTGGAGGGAAGGGGCGGGGTGGCCCCGCCGACGGAGAGAACGATAGGTTGTTGCAAAGGCGGGATAAAGGTGATTGAATGCCACGTATTGTTCTAGATATGGAACTCGGGCATGCATGACCTGAATGATCTGTACTACTTCGCGATGGTGGTCGACCACGGCGGATTCGCCGCCGCCGAGCGCGCCTTGGGTATCCCCAAGTCGCGACTGAGCCGCCGCATCAGCCAGCTGGAAACCGACCTGGGCGTGCGCCTGCTGCAGCGCTCCACGCGCCGTTTCGCGGTCACCGATGTCGGCACCAGCGTGCACCGCCATGCGCAGACGATGCTGGCCGAGGCCCAGGCCGCGCGCGAAGTGGTGGACCGGCTCAGCGCGGAACCGCGCGGCGTGGTCCGCGCCAGCGTGCCGGTGTCGCTGGCGCAGATGCAGCTGCCCAAGCTGCTGCCCAAGTTCCTTGAGCAGTACCCGAAGGTGCGCCTGCAGCTGAACATCAGCAACCGCCGCGTGGACATCATCAATGAAGGCTACGACGTGGCCCTGCGCGTGCGTTCGCGCTTGGACGATGACGGCAGCCTGGTGATGCGCAGCTTCGGCCAGGTGCAGGAATTGCTGGTGGCCAGCCCGAAGTACCTGGACCGCGCCGGTCGCCCCAAGGACCCGGAAGAGCTGACCCAGCACGTCACCCTCAGCATCAGCGAAGACGAAGCCCGCCAACGCTGGGAGCTGCACGGGCCGGAAGGCGAAGTGCGCCGGGTCGACCTGCAGCCGCGCGTGGCCGGCTTCGACTTCCCGTTGCTGCAGAGCATGGTGAAGGACGGTTTCGGCATCACCATGCTGCCGGAAACCGTGTGCGCCGACGCCGTGCGCAACGGCGAGCTGGAAGTAGTGCTGCCGGACTGGTCGCTGCCGCAGGGCGTATGCCACGCCGTGTTCGCCTCGCGCCGCGGCCTGCTGCCGGCGGTACGCGTGTTCATCGACTTCCTGGCCGAGCACCTGCCGCCGCAGCTGGAAGCCTCGCGCCTGGATTGCGGTGGCGCCTGTGAAAAGGCCAAGGAGCGGATCAAGGCCAGTGCGCTGGGCGCGTTGGCGGTGGACGCGGGCTGAGGGCTGCTGCACCGCTTCCGTGAAGAAAAGCCCCGGCGACGTTCCGGGGCTTTTTGCTTCAATGCGACGGTGTCATCCGCACGCCCAGTCGATCTTCATCTGCTGCAGATCCAACTGTGCGTTGCCGCCACCGAAATTGAAGCCGCCAAAACCCTCCTCGAATTCGAGGTAGTAGGGGCCGAACTCAGGGTAGCCCTGCTGGGGCTGCATCGTTCCGCCGAGGTGAGCAATGGAATCCCAGCGACTCAGGTTCAGTTCCTCACCGCGCTCGCTGAATGCTTCGATGTATCCACTGATGGCGCATTCGCTTTCCCGCTCCCGCGGTGACCTCCCAACGTTGGGATCGTCAGCGCGGATGCCTGTGCTGACCGGCAATGCAACGGCCTCGCTGGAGACGCCTCCGATTCCTGCGCCCGGGATGACGGCATTTCCGTTCCTGGTGTACAGCCATCGCTCGTAGAAATAGCTCGCGTAGTCCTGCCCGATCCAGCTCGGAGGGGCATCCAGCAGGGCTGAATTCAGCTTGGGCGGCAGGCTCAGCTCGCCATCAAACTCCTGCTGGGTAAGCCAGATGGCGCAGAATTGCGTTCCAAGGATGTCTTCCATGCTGTGGCTGTGCGCATGCTTGGCCTGGCGATGCTGCCAGAAGGGAAGCAGGTCGCTACCCTCTGGCGGGGTTGTGGAAAGGGGAGAGGCGAAGTACTTCGCGATTTCCTCGACGGTGCAGAGCTCCTCCTGCTGATCGTCGACGAACAGGGAGAGAGCAACCAGCTCATTTCCCTTGGTTCGGTACTCCGAGGGCAGGTGCAGCGTAAAGGCGTGCCGCAGCGGGTGCCCGTTGCTGGAACTCAAAGGCCATTGTTCAGCGGTGATGCCTGGAGGAAGGCCCAGCGTCCAGCCTCCGGCCCATTCGCTGCCCCGGCCTGCTTTGGGGAGCACGCGCTGGGGGCCAAGCGCTATGTCAAAGGCCTTGGTCAACGTCGGATCGAATATGGGCGATGCAGGCTCACAGTAGGTGGCGTTCGGGTTCTCTAGACGAATGCTCTTTACCGTGTTGTCCCGCGTGTTCACGTTCGCGGCCACCTGCAATCCGTCATCCGTGATGAAGCCGTAGGTCGCCCATCCCTCGCATGCGTCCTCTGGCTCTTCCGGCAGTACAGCGAGACGAGGAGTGTTGGCGAGAGCGTCGCCGATGGCCATGCCCGTACGCAGGCCCTCGACCAGCACCGTCTTGGGCATTGAACAGGCGAAAATGACGTATCCAATGACTCGATCGCTATCCAGTCGAACGAAGACGTCCTTGCTCAGGCAAGTCAGATGACCTTGTTCATCCGGCTCCTTCCATCGGGCGCCCAGAAGTTGGGCCAAGGCGCCTGAAGGCATGCCCGGGCGTATGTTCAGGAGGCTGGAGTTGTCCATGCGGGTGGAACTAGAGGGAATTGGTCACTCTAGCCAGCCGGGGCGTGGGAAGGCTATCGGATTAGTTGCAGATGGACGTGGCGTAGGGGTCTTGGGCAAATCGCCCGGCCGTGCGAGAATGCGTGCCCGGCCAGCAGGCTGGGCCGATGCGGAGAGATGGCCGAGCGGTTTAAGGCACCGGTCTTGAAAACCGGCGAAGGGTTAAACCTTCCGTGGGTTCGAATCCCACTCTCTCCGCCATAACGCGAACGCCCCGGAAGGGGCGTTTTGCATTTCGGACAAGGTCCACTTGAACGCCCGCACAGCGGGTTGCAAGAGATTCCACGGGCCCATTCCTAACGCCCAACCTTCGGCTTGTTTTGGCACAACGGGTAACTGGAGCACGACCGGAACGCCCCATGCGGCCCATTGCGGTCCACGAACACGCCGACCTTGCACACCGGACAGCGCTCTTCGTGGATGGCCGCGCCTGAAATCGCGGTCACTTCCACTGCGCCGTCCTTCACCAGCTCGTCCAGGAACGGCGAACGCTTCCCCTGTAGGGTGAACATGGCCACCGAGCGTCGCGCACGCGTCAGCGCCACATAGAACAACCGCCGCTCTTCGCTCAGCGGGTAGGTATCACCCTCCGGCATTGCCAGGGAAAGGACCGGGTCATCGGCGCGCAGGCTCGGGAAGCTGCGGTTGACCATGCCTGGCAGGATCACATAGTCCGCCTCGCGTCCCTTTGACCGGTGGGCCGTGAGGAACTCCACGTCCATCGTGCTGCCGAAGACTGTCTTCCAATCCGAAGGCATCGCGCTGCGGTCCGCGCGGTAGCGGCCCAGGATGAAGACCGTCACGCGTCCCTTGCGCCCTTGCGGCACCGCCCCGGACAGCAACTGCTGATGCAGCTTCGCAAGGTACTGGCGAACGCCATCCTGCAGCTCCTCGCGACGATTCATCTGGAACGCTTGCAGCACTGGCCCCATTGCCGGTGCGGCAGAACGAACCGCCTTGGCAATCTGCGCTGGATTCCGGCTGATGAAGCGGCTGGACGCATCGCAGAGCGCCTGCGGGCAGCGGAATGTCTGCTCCAGTTTCAGCACCTGGCCATGCCCCATCCATTCGCGGAATCCGGTCATCACCGAAACGTCGGCGCCGGCGAAACGATTGATCGATTGCCAGTCATCGCCCACCGCAAACAGATAGCGGCCGGGGCGGCTGACCAGGGCACGGCAGAGCCGGGCGCGGGCGCGCGAGGCATCCTGGAATTCGTCGGCCATCACCAGTTCGTAGGGCGATTCATAGCGGCCCTGTTCCAGCAGTCCGGCCGCCATGTTGAGCATGTCTTCGAAATCGATGCCGTGCTCGTCAGCCAGTGCGTTGTCCCAGGCCTGGAAAACAGGGCTGGCGATTTCCAGGAAGCGCCGATGCCGTTCCTTGAACTGGTCTTCGGGCATCTGTCGCAGGCGCTCCGCCATATCGTCCAGCGTCAGGCAGTTGCTCTTGGCATGGGCAATGAAGGTGCGCATCAGCCCGATCAGGCCCGCGTCCGGCATGGGCTTTGCGCCCTGCTCGGGCAGCTCGCGGTCGGGGTTGGGGTCGAGTTCGACACCGGACTCGCCAAGCCTCTCGGCCATATCCCGCAGGGCGTATCCACTGCGCAGACCAAACGAGGTGGTTTCAACAAGGGCGGTGCCTCGTGCCGCATGCTGTTGACGCTTCCAATGCATACCTTCGGCGTAGTCGGGAAGCTGCTCTGGCGCCTGGCCATCCGCATCCAGCGAGAAGTGCTCGTGATACAGCCCGGCGTGCGGGTAATAGAAGTTGGGGCGATACTGGCAGTGGGTGTCCGTCGCAGTATCGAACTCGTAGCGTCGCTCGTAGTCGTACGTCACGCCGTTGTAGAACAGCCAGTCGGCGATCACGCATTCTTCCAGGCTCTTCACCCGCTCACCCTGCAGGGTGCGGATGTAGGGCGTGCCATCGCGTTCGTAGCCATCGGCCTCCATTTCCGCGCCGAATGCCGGCAGGTCGCGCCCGAACACCAGGCGGAACATGTCCCACTGGGTGCGGAAGTGGATCGAGCGATCCTTCAGGTCGTCCACCAGTTCGGCCAGCTTGTTGAAGCCCAGCGTGGCGTCAATGGCCCATTCGGGGATGTCGGGCTTGCGGCCGGTGGCCTTGGCGATGATGGCCAGGCCCAGGGCGTGGAAGGTCCGGGCCTCAACCACGGTGTTGCCCATGCCGAGTCGATCGAAGGTTCGCTGCGCACGCTCCTCCAGTTCCTTGGCAGCATCCTTGTTGAAGGCGAGCATCACGATGCGTTCGGGCTCGACAAAGCCGCGGTCAATGGCATAAGCGGCCTTGGCGACCATCGTGGAGGTCTTGCCGGAGCCGGCCGCGGCCACGACCTGCACCCGATTGTCGAAGCAGATGACGGCGCGGGCCTGTTCCTCGGTCAGCGGCTTGCTCTCGACACGGCCCAGGAAGCCCTTGGCCAACACCAGCTCGCGCAGGGTCATGGCCTCATTGGCTTCGGCCCAGGCAGCGGGCCAATCCAGGTTCCAGTCGCGCAGGGCGTCCAGCGCTGCGCGATGGCTGTCCGCATGCAGATCTTCATGCACGTCATCATCGCGGAACAGCTGCTCCAGCTCAGGCGGCTGCAGGGGCAGGTCTGAGCGCTTCGCCAGCAGCGCCTGCTGCTGCTCATGGGTGATCCAGCGGCGGCCGGCACTGCCACGATCGATGAGGGCATCCGCGTCGCTCAACCAGGACTGGATCTGCTCCAGAATCGTGTCGAACAGGGCCTTGCGTCCACGCGTGGTTCGCGCAAAGAGCAGGTGCTGCAGGGCCCCCGCAAGCCGGGACGCTGGTCCGTTGGGGAGCCCGTCCACGCACAGCCCGGCAGCATCGCCGGTCTGCAGTTCGACCCGTGACCAGAAGACCCCTCGATGGACTTGCACCTGCTGATCATCATCCACGCGCAGCCGGTACTGCTGGCCGGAGACACTGAGTTCAACGTACTCGCCATCAAGCCGCAGCGACCAATGGGGCGAACGGGTCAAGCGTCGGCCCCAGCCCGAAGGGCGCCATTCCATAGACATCCAGATACTGCCTTGCAAGCGTCAATAGGGCTTATTGAGCCCCTAAGCCCACATGATAAGGGGCTTGGAAGCCGCCTGTGGTCGTCAGCTCGCGGATTGACCTCGGTACGGGCTTCGCGTGCGCAGGAAGTGGTCGGTGGAGTCGCGGGGTGTCGCGTTTATCGCGTGCGTCCCGGATGCGGGCTCCGTACGTGCCACTATGCACCTGTGCAATGGTGTGCCACGATCCGGCGGCTCACTGCATGTTAAGTGGAAGCAGTGCTTGGAGAATGGCTTGGGAGGGAATGCCCCGATGAATGCAGTGGATCCGGAATTAAAGAGGTTGCTGGCAAGGTTCGATGAGTGCCACACCTTCGAAGGCTGCGAGTTGACCAGTCCGGAAAGCCATGGGATCGACGACGATACGCCGCTGCATATAGCGGCGTTCAATAACGACGTGGATCTACTCAAAGAGTTGATGCCGTTCGTCACCAATATCGACGTACTCGGGGATATTGGATTGACCCCGATGGCGAACGCCGTGATTAGTGAAAGCCTCGAGGCCGTTGTCTACCTTCTCTCCTGTGGTGCGGACCCCATGATCCTGGATGAAGTGGGCGATTCGGTGCTGGATATCATGAAGATGAGACCCGTCTTCAATCAGTTGGTTGAGCAGATCGAGAGCGAGCTGCCGGGGGCGGTTTGAGGTGGGCGAGGTGTGGGTGCTGAGGCGCGCTCGTGGCTCCGCAACCTGGGGCAGGCCGAGAAGATCACGGCGCTAGGATCGCGTACCATCACTCGTAGGCGCGCTCCTGCTTCGTCGGCGGTACTTCCACCACATCACCGCGTCGGATCAGCTCGTCCAGATCCACCGCCGAAGCGGCCAGGGCATCCTGCGCATCGAAATCCCACTTGTCCTTGTACTCGCGTGCCAGCAGGTCGCAGACCGCTTTGGCACGCGGATAGGCATCGTCCTTGCCCTCGTTCTGCTTCAGCGCATCGCGATGGATCTGGCACAGCATGAGCTGGTGCGCATCCTCGGCGCGCTCGCGCTCCCAGGTGATGTCGGGCAGGCCCGAAAGCGCAGCGGCAAGTGCGAACGCGGTCATTGGCATGTCGGGTGTCCAGGCAGCGATGGGAACCCGAGCGTATGCGAGCGGCAGTGGCTTGGGGACACCACCGCCCGCGTCGTTTCACTGCATGTTCACCATTCGCCGCAGCATGGAAGCTGCATCAGATGCAGTTGATCCAGACTATCTCCTCACGCATTCACATTCACCACAATCCGCCCACGCACCTTGCCCGGGATGATCTGGTCGTAGACGTCCAGCACCTCGGCAAGCCCGATCAACTGCACGGTACTTTCGAGCTTCTGCGGATCCAGGTCGGTGGCAAGCCGGTCCCACGCGCGCTGTCGGATGTCCTGCGGCGCATTCACCGAATCCACACCGGCAAGCGTCACGTTGCGGAGAATGAAGGGCAGCACCGAGCCATGCAGCTCATCACTCTGCGCCAGCCCGCAGGCGGCCACGGCGCCTCGGTATTTCGTCTCGGCAATGGCGTTGACGAGGGTAGGGCCACCGGCCACATCCACCACCCCGGCCCAGCGTTCGGCGCTCACCGGCCGCTCGCGCGGTTCTGAAAGCCGCGCGCGGTCGATGATCTCGGCGGCACCCAGGCTGTGCAGATACTCGGCGTGTTCAGGTCGCCCAGTGGCAGCCACCACGCGATAGCCCAGCTTTGAGAGGATCGCCACCGCGATCGAACCGACGCCACCGTTGGCGCCGGTCACCAGCACATCGCCCTTTTCGGGCGTCAGCCCCGCATGTTCGAGGGCCAGTACGCACAGCATGGCGGTATAGCCTGCGGTACCGATGGCCATGGCGTCGCGGGTGCTGAAGTTGCCGGGAATCCGGTTGAGCCATTCGCCCCGCACGCGCGCGCGCTGGGCCAGCCCGCCGTGATGTCCCATGCTCAGGTCCCAGCCATTGAGCACAACGCGGTCGCCTGGCTGGAAGTCGGCTCTACTGGATTCCAGCACCACACCTGCCAGATCGATGCCGGGAATGAGCGGGAACGTCCGGATGACCGGACTCTTGCCGGTCAGGGCGAGCGCATCCTTGTAGTTCAGCGTGGAGTACTCGACGTCCACCAGAACGTCGCCGTCCATCAGATCGGCTTCATCAAAATCGACCAGCTCGGTCGAAACCTGGTTGTTCGTCTTGCGGGTGAGCAGTGCTTTGAACGTCATGCTGGGCCTCACATTCAAGGAATGGGGCCATGCTAGGCTCGCACCGTTATCGCAACAAGAACGATGAATTTCCGTAGGTACTATGGTTTTCCGGAGTATGCATGCGTAGCAGGCGTTGGGATGGCAAGAGCGGTTGCGCGGTGGAAGTCACGCTGTCGGTGATGGGCGGCGTGTGGAAGCCGATCATTCTGTTTCACCTGATGACAGGCAAGCGACGTTTCATGGAGCTGACCCGGCGTGTGCCCAACGCCACCCAGTCCATGCTGACCAGCCAGCTGCGGGAACTGGAGGCTGACGGGGTGGTGATCCGCCACGTGTACCCGGAAGTGCCGCCGAAGGTGGAGTACGAGCTTTCCGAATTCGGTCGCACGTTGGTGCCGGTGCTGCTTGCCATGCGCGAGTGGGGTGAAACCTATCGCGGCCATAAAGGCACGGACAGCAACGGCTGATACCTGGAGTGGAGTGCCGAAGCAGTATCCGCAGTACTGCAGGCAGCGTATGTGGCGCGCAGCCTGGTTTCATGAAGGGCTGCGATGCGGTTCCTGTTCCGTGGACGCCCGGTTGCCTATAGTGGCGCTGGAACCCTGCAATGGAATGCCCATGCACGTGATGCCCCCCAGCCGGTGTCTGACGCTTGCACTTGCCGTTGCAGTGAGTGCCGGCGCCTGTGCGCGGCCACCGTCCAACGAACACGAAAGGAATCCCGCCATGTCCGGCGCAACCCAGACCGGCCGCACGATCAACGGCCACACCTATACCGATGCACCCGTGGACGTGAAGCTCGGGCCGAATACCTTCCGCATTCCAGCCAACTACCTGGACAGCCAGATCGCACCGTGGCCGGGCGAGGGCGTGACGCTGGTCATCGAGTGGCCGGACATGAAGCCGACGGCGCCGGGTGCGCGGGCGAATCCGCGTACGAATGATTTCCGGAAGGAGATTGCTGTGGCGATCGATTACATCGATCGCGCGCCAATCGAAACATCATTGGAGCGATTGTCCTCTAACCAGGCATCCACCGAGGAAGGATCGGTGGAGCGAGGGGATCCTCGGGATCGGCTCGATCTGCGCATTGCGCGGCCCGACGTCATGGGTCTGACGCCTTACGCCATCGATGAAACGAGGATGGGGGTTTTCTCGAAGGAATACGAAGCACGCTATGGAAAACCGCCCACGCGCAATCCTGCCTTTGAAGATGACTGGTACATCGCGCGCGCTCCCAACGGCGGCCTGGCCACATTCATCAAATGCGAAAGCACGGCGTTCCGGGGGGATGGCGTTCGCCTGCAGGGCGATCAGGTCATCAGTGAGCAAGGACAAGCCGCCGCGGGGTGCTTCCACTATTTCTCGGATGTGGAGAACAAGCTTTCCATCTCGCTGAACTACAAGCGGGCCTTCCTGGCGGACTGGAAGCGGATGGAAGATGCGGTGCGGGATGTTCTCGCGCGCTCCCGCGTCCGGTAGTGAATGCACTCAGGAGCAGGCTATGAGTGGATTGACGCAAGAGAATCTCAAGATTCTGGCCAGCTATGCCAAGGCCGGAAACCGCGAGTTGTACTGGAACTATCTGTCGCAGCTGCCAGATGCGGATGGCTATGGCACGCTTGCGCTGGGTGTTGTTCGCAACGACAGCCTGCCAGGCCGCGTTGCAAACAGCTACGCGCAGGATTACGCCCGTGATCAGGAGGGCAAGGGCTCCGGCTTTCCCGATGCGCAGCTGAGCGAGCGCCAATGGGAGATGTTTGGGCAGACGCTTCTGCGCCAGGACCTGGAGCGACGCCTGTACTGGATGGAGCAGGGCCGCCCAGACCTGGCACTGAATCTTCCCGGCAAGGATGTAATGCTGGCTCACGACCGTGCATTTGAACGGCATGAACTCGATCCCAACTGCTGGACGCCGCGCGTGTTGCTGCAGGCGGCTGAGCAGAAGAGCGGCCCCGCGAAGCTGGAACAGATCTGGACCAACATGCTCAACAATGACTACGCCGGAGGCCCGCGTGTAGGCAACACCAGCGTCGATGCCATCAGCCAGATGGGATGGACGAAAGGCGGCCAGTACCTCACCCGGTTGAGCGTGCTGGAAGCCACCCAGGCCCTGGAAGGGCGCTCGGCGGTCGATCCGAACGTCATCGGTGGCAACAGCTACTACGCGATGTACTTCGAGGCGGACAGGAAATGGGCCAGCATCAGTGCGGGCGGCGGTCACATGTCGCTGCGCGAGATCACCGATCCCTCACGTATCGCCGAACTCAACGACGCGCGCGAGGTTCGTCTGGAGCGCCTGGAGAAGCGAACCCAGTTCCACCCGGACGACCCATATCGGACCATTACCCGCAGCCCGCTTACCGCAGCCGTGGACGACGTGGCGGATCCCTCACAGGCGCCGACCCGTCTGGCCGACATTGGTCCTGGCCACCGTGAGTACACATTGCTGCAGCAGGTGCGCGAAGGCGTGGCCGCGATCGATGCCAGCGCGGGACGTACCCACGATGAGAACAGCGAGCGTCTTGTGGCGAGCGTGATGGCCTTGGCCCGCCGCAACCAGCTTGAACGCGCCGATCACGTGCTGCTGAGCGCCCAGACGGCCGACGCTCCCGCAGGGCGGAACGTGTTCGTGGTGCAGGGCGAGATGACCGACCCCGCCCACCTGCGCGCTTCAATGCCCACGGATATAGCAGTACAGACGCCGGTTGCGCAGTCGTTGCAGCAGATGAAAGCGGTCGACCTGGATCGCCAGCAGACTGCCGCGCAACGCCAGCAGGAAATTGATGTGCAGGCGCGCGAGAACCATGCGATGCGGATGGGATGAAATCACACCGCCAGTCGCGTATGGAACCTTTTCAGTAGTAAGGCGCAGCGCCTGCCAGCCAATGCCAGCCCCCGAAATGGGGGCCGGCACGCATCACGGCAGTGCGTGGCTTACGGGATGGTGCAGCCGCTGTTCCGCAGGCAACGAGCAAACGCCGGGTAACAGACTTTCTCGCCATTACCCGCCGCCAAGCACGCGTCATACGCGGTGTAGCAAGGGGTACAGCGGGACTGCGCGGAGGCACTGCCGATTCCCAAGGTCAGTGCAGCAGCCGCAATAGCAACAGACAGCTTGAATCCAATCTTCATGCTTCACTCCGTTGATAGCCCTCCTTGGGCAACGGCAACGCTACAGGCGGAGGAGATCGTGCACAAGTGACTGGAAGTGCCGACGGTTTCGGACACGCGTGGATCAGTGCCAGGCAACGATCTGCTTGCCGGCAGTGGATCAGCGCTACACGTGCTTCCGGTCAGAAGCTGTAGGCCGCCTGCACATACACCCGCCGTGGATCGCCGGGGAAATGCCCGTTGCGTTCAATGAAGCCACTGGCCGCATACACTTTGTCGAACAGGTTCTTGACGTTGGCCTGGAACTGCCACTGCCTCCACGTGGTCTTCCAGCTCATGTCGAACACGGTGTAGGCCTTGACGGTCTGCCCATCCAGGCTGACGCGTTCGCCGACGTGATCCGCGCCAAAACCGATGGCGGAGTTGATCGCCGGCAGGTCATAACGCGTCCACAACCCCAGCTTGTTGCGCGGCGCATTGGCGAATCGGTCGCCTGAGGCGTTGGTGATGCCATTCGGGCCGGCGTCCTTCACCCGCGCATCGTTGTATGCGTACGTCAGATTCAGCACCCAGCGCTCGCTGAGGTCGGCCAGCAGGTCAAGCTCCATGCCGGTGCTGCGTACCAGGCCCAGCGCGGCCAACTGGTTCACGCCACCGATCACCTCGCCGGTGGCCTGCACGATGTTGCTGCGGTCGATCCGGTAGGCCGCCATGTTCAAGGCCACACGGTCGGCCAGCAGCGACTTCATGCCTACTTCCCACTGCTTGCTGCGCTCGGCATCGAACGGTCCGCCAGCGGCCGGGTTCTGGTTGGCGGCACTCTGCGGCACGAAACCACTGGCGACGTTGGCGTAGACGTTCAGGCCCTCGCGCACGGTGAACGTGCTGCCCAGCCGCCAGCTGAGATCGTTGCCATCCACACTGTTGCCAGTGATGCGATCCTCATCCTTGAAGCCATCCCAGCGCACCCCGGCCAGCAAATGCCAGCGCGGGCCCAGTACCAGTTCGTCCTGCAGGTAGCCGCCATGGCGCTTGCTGCGGGTGGATGTGCTGCGCCAGGGCAGGGCCGCCAGGTTGTAGTCGTGCCAGGTACTGGCGCCGTACACGGGATTGAACAGGTCGATGCCGCGCACCGGCCCGGCGCCACGCGCAAGGTCAGCGCTGTTCGCGGTCTGTGCGGTGAAATCCGCATCCAGCTGGTACACATCGGCGCCGAACAGCACCTTGTGCTCAACCGTGCCGGTGGCCACCCGCCAGACGGCATTGCCGTTGGCAGTGAATGCTTCGTTGTCGCGTATCTGGTTGCGCAGCTGGCGGGTCATCCACTCGGCCACGCCATCGCGGTCACGATCGATCAGGCCCATCGGCTCGTGGTACATCTGGTGTTCGTTGTTGCTGAACCAGCGGGCGGCGAAGTCCAGGTCCAGAGTGTC
Source organism: Stenotrophomonas sp. a6 (assembly GCF_030913325.1). Lineage (NCBI taxonomy): Bacteria > Pseudomonadati > Pseudomonadota > Gammaproteobacteria > Lysobacterales > Lysobacteraceae > Stenotrophomonas > Stenotrophomonas sp. a6. The sequence goes on along the minus strand of NZ_CP133161.1, from coordinate 2,766,036 downwards.
GCTCGGCGCGAAACGGTACTGCGCCAGCGCCACTTTGGCGCGCATGTCGAGGAAGTCGCTGGCCTCGTTGTGGTTCCAGCGGCGGTCGGTCAGGAACGTGCCTGCATCGTTGACCGGCACGCCACGCAGGCGGTTGCCGCCAAGGTTCTGGGTGATGTCGGTGAACTGCAGCACCAGCTCGCCGGTCTGGCCAACGTCGAAGGCCAGCGAGGCGTCGCCGATCACGCTCTCGCTGTCGGTGTTCCAGCGCACGCCCTGTTCACTGTCGGCATAGAGCCCGGCGCGATAGCGTACGCTGCCGGCGGCATTCAACGGCCCGGTACCCTCGATCGATCCGGCACGGAAGTCCTTGTCGCCGAGCTGGACCTCGATGCGGCGTTCGTCGCTGGCTTTCGGCTTGCGGGTCACGTAGTTGATGACACCGCCCGCATCACCCCCGCCATACAGTGCGCCTGCCGGCCCCTTCAGCACTTCCACGCGCTCGATGTTGAACAGCTGCGGCACCGAAAATCCTGCGTACGGGTCGCCGCGCAGGCCGTCATACAGCACGTTCTCCTGGCGGAAGCCGCGCAGGGTCACCCCGGCATAGCTGAAATAGCTGATGCCGCTGATGCTGCGATAGAGGTCGGTCACCTGGCGCGCGGCCTGGTCGTCGATCAGTTCACGCGGGATGACCTGGATCGACTGTGGGACCAGCTCCAGGGGTGTATCCGTGCGGGTACCGACCGCAGCATCGTCTACCCGATACAGCGTCTGTGCACGTCCGCGAACCTCGACCTTGTCCAGGTCCTTGGGCGTGGTCGTCGAGGGCTCGGCAGCATGGGCAAGGGCGGCCAGGGGCAGGGTCAGTGCCAGGCAGAGGCTGCGCTGCAGGGGCGTGGAAAGGGGCATTGGGGGAGGGTCATGTGTCTGCAAATGAGAAAGATTAGCATTTGCAACACTTCGAAGCCCATCCCCCGAATGCGCTATGGACGCGCGCCGGGATCCGTATACGGGGTACCCGCCAGGGCCACCAGCACCCCGGTGGCACCGCGCACGATCAGCTGCAGCATGGCCTCGCGCGGGTCCTCGTGCTGAAGCTGGCTTGCCAGTCCTTTCTCATAGGCCGCCACCATCGACGCCAGCAGCATGGCCGCGCCCAATCGCGCTTCGGCGTCATGTGCTGGCCGGCCGACAGCGTCGGCCATCAATCGCGCCAGATCGTCAGTTAACTGCGCCTGCAGGCGTCGCGCGTGCGCGACCAGTACCGGGCTCTCGGCCACGGTGCCCCAGAAGGCGGCAGCGCCGGTATTGATGCGCAGCAGCGGATGGCCGGCCTCCAGCAACTCACGCACGAGTGACTGGAAGGCCGCGAGCGGGGTCATGGCGCTGCGCGCCATCATGCCCTCGCGCAGCAGCATGCGCGCCTCCTCATCGCGATCGAACACCAGGTCTTCCTTGCTGGCGAAGTAGTTGAAGACCGTCTTGCGTGAGACGCCCGCGGCTTCGGCGATCTCGGACATGGAGACGGCCTCGAAGCCGCGCCGGATGATCAGCTCGGTGGCGACGTCCGAAATCGCTTGTCGGGTCTCGGCCTTGCGTTGTTCGCGACGACCAGGGGGCGAGGTCATGGGCGGTTCACTTGTTAAAACGTACACCGAGTGTAACATTTGGGCCGCCAGAGCGCCGACCCGGCGCTCACAAGGAATCTCCATGCTGTACGACGTTGTCATTGCCGGTGCTGGCCCGGTTGGCTTGTTCCTGTCCTGCGAACTGGCCCAGGCCGGGTGTTCGGTGCTGGTTCTGGAACAGGCCGGGTCCGCTGATTCGCCGTTGAAGCGCCTGCCATCCGGGCTGCGCGGCCTCAACGCCCCCACGCTGGAGGCACTGGATCGGCGCGGCCTGTTGGACGCGGTCGCCGCGACACAGGTCCTCAAGCCCGACAAGGGCGCACCGCCGCCCGGCACCGCTCATTGGCTGGCGCAGCCGCGTGCGCTGGGTGGGCACTTCGCGGGTATTCCATTTGCACTGGACGATGTGGACCAGGCGCGCTGGAGCTGGCGCCTGCCGACACCGGCGGGCACCCAGATGGCGGTGGAGTTGCAGGCCCTGGAAGCGGTGTTTGCCGAACGTGCGGCTGCGCTGGGCGTGCGCATCGAACGCGGGCGTGCGGTACAGGCGGTGGATGCGCACGAGGCGCAGGTTGCCGTGCACACCGGCTCCGGCAGGGTCCACGGCCGCTGGCTGGTCGGTTGTGATGGGGCCCGCAGCACGGTACGCAAGCAATCGGGCTTCCTCTTTGCTGGAACCGGGCCAGAGTTCACCGGGTACACGCTGCTGGTCGAACTGGCAGATGGGTGTGTACTCACACCAGGCCGACAGTTCACCGATCACGGGATGTGCAATTTCAACCCGCCAGGCATGCTGGCGCTGGCCGATTTCGATGGTGGCGCCGGCCATCGCACGCCACTGGACCGGCACACCGCGCAAGCGTTGCTGCGGCGGGTGTCTGGCTGCGAGGCAACGATCACTGCATTGCACCTGGCCACGACATGGACCGATGCTGCGCGCCAGGCGACGGCCTATCGCAGCGGACGTGTGATGTTGGCAGGTGATGCCGCGCACATGCATTCGCCGTTGGGCGGCCAGGGACTGAACCTCGGCATCGGCGATGCGATGAACCTCGGTTGGAAGCTGGCCGCCGTGGCGCGGGGCAAGGCCGATGAGGCGCTGCTGGACAGCTATCAGGCTGAGCGCCATCCGGTGGGCGCCAAGGTGCTGGACTGGTCGCGCGCGCAGGTTGCGCTGATGCGACCCGGGGCCGGTTCGCGCGCACTGGCAGCGATCATGGCCGACCTGGCCGGCACCCGCGATGGGGCCACGTATCTGGCCGAGCGGATCTGGGGTGTTTCGCAGCAGCTGGATCTTGACGGGGACCACCCGCTGGTCGGCAGGAGCGCGCCGGACTTCCGGTTGGTCGATGGCCGCCGCCTGGGCGAACTGCTGAGAGCGGGGCAGGGGGCGCTGCTTGTTTTCGACCCGGCGTCTTCGCCGCCGCAGCATGGCCAACGCTGGCAGCCTTCCATCGCCTGCGCCGCAGATACCGGGGATGTGGCGTCGGGCCTGGGGGCGGTGCTGGTGCGCCCGGATGGCATCGTTGCCTGGGCCTGTGGCACACGGGGGGATATGTCCGGCCTCGATTCAGCGCTTGCTTCCTGGACCGGTCCGACCCGGTGATCTGCCCGCTAATGCGCAGTCACCATCGTCTGCGAGCGACAGCTGGCCTCGGTCATCACCAAGGCCAGCTGCTTCAGTGAGTAGGGCTTGCGCAGCAGCGTGAAACCGTGGCCTGGATCGCGGGCCAGCAGTTCGCTGTAGCCACTGGTGAGGATGATCGGAAGATCGGGCAGGCGGCTGCGGATGGTGCGGGCCAGATCCAGCCCATTGGTCCCGGGCATGACCACGTCGCTGAACACCACGTGGAAACGCGCAGCGTCGCGCTCGAGCTCCGCCAGTGCTTCGTCGGCATTGCGCGCGAGTACGACGTTGTACTCAAGCTCGCGCAGCGCACCGACTGCAAATTCGGCCACATCCACATTGTCTTCCACCACCAGCACGCACAATCCGTGACCATGCAGCAATCCCGGTTGCGCGGTCGGCAGCTCGATGGAGGCGTTTGCCTGCGCCAGCGGCAGATACAGCGTGAAGCGCGTACCGACACCGGCCTGGCTCTGTACGTCCACTTCGCCCTCGGACTGCTTGACGAAGCCGAAAACCTGGCTGAGGCCAAGCCCGGTGCCCGCGCCCACTCCCTTGGTGGTGAAGAATGGCTCGAAGATCCGGTCCACCACGGACGGATCGATACCGGCACCGGTGTCGCTGACGCTGATCGCAGCGAAGTTGCCTTTCATCGGCGCCGCGAACCGTACGGAAGGCACCGATGTCAGCTGTTCCACATCGATCGTCACCTTGCCGTGGCCGTCAATGGCGTCGCGCGCGTTCACCGCGATGTTGATCAGTGCGGTGTCGAGCTGGGTCCGGTCCAGCAGCACCGGCAACGGGGCGTCGGGCAGGTTCACCGACACGGAGATGCGTGCACCCAGCACTGTGGTGATGATGTCTGAAAGCGCGCGTACGCTCTCGCAAAGGTCGAATACCTGCGGCGACAGGCTCTGCCTGCGCGAGAACGCCAGAAGCTGGGCGGTCAGGCGAGTGGCGCGGTCAGCGGCGGTTTCGATCGCCTGTACATAGCGCAGGCGCGCATCTTCGGCCGGCCAGGTATGCAGCAGCATGTCCACGGAACCGGTGATGACCTGCAGCAGATTGTTGAAGTCGTGGGCAACGCCGCCGGTCAGCTGGCCGATGGCCTCCAGCTTCTGCGACTGCCGCAGCTGTTCGCGGGCGCGTACCAGTTCAAGATGGGCCTCGCGTGCCTGCTCGGTGATGGCCGCTACCTGGCGGGTGTGCCGGTCGCGTTCGATCACCCGCTCGGTCTGCTCGCTGACCATGCAGATGATGCCGGCCACGCCTCCGCAACCGGCACGCAGCGGCGAGTAGGAGAACGTCCAGAATGTCTCGCGCAACGTGCCATCACGGTCCATCATCAACGGCATGTTCTTGAAACTGCGGCTTGTACCGCCGAAGGCGTCGTTGACAGCATCGACGACGTCGGCCCAGACGTCCGCCCAGACGTCTTCCAATCGGCTGCCCATGGCGCCGTGCAGCTTGCCGCCCAGCATCGGCAGGTAGGCATCGTTGAAGAAGAACGCCTTGTTGTCGTGGCCCCATGCGATCCACAGAGGCTCCGGAGAATCCAGGATCATCGCCAGCAGAGCGCGAAGTTCGGGAGGAGCGTTGATCGCGTCGGTGGAACGGGCCCAGTCGCTGTCCTGCAGCAGTCGGTAGGCGAGTTGATCGGGTGCCGAGACAGGAAGGGGGAAGGGATGCATGGCCGTGCGCGAAGAAAGGTGCCGCAGCTTAGCCGAGGTGATGTCATTGCGCCCTGCACAGCTCCTTTGCCCTGGCTGTCATCGGCCCTGCGCGGCGCACGAGGTGACTCACGGGGCGCCCTCTGACTGCACCATCATCCCTGCGCCAACAGCCTGCGTCGTGGCACCGTCGTATTGCAGCCTCAGACACCCAGAAGCGAATTCACCTGCCAATCGGCAACCCGCGCATGGCTCACCGCCTGATGACTGCCGCATCCGTCGCAGCGGAACAAGGCGCCGCCCGGCAGCTGGACCAGATTGTCTTCGCTGGCCGAGCGGGTTTCAGAGCAATGCCGGCAGATGACAGTGAGCGCCGTAATGCGCTCCACCCCGCCAGACAGGTCGAACACAGCTTCAAAGGCATGGATGACAGGGTGACCAGTGGCCGGCATCGGGAAAGTCGTCGTGATGGGGAGGCCTTATCCTGCCCCCCCGATCGTGACGGGCTGGTCATCCGCATGCATTGGAACGATCAAGATGCCCGGCGGCTCAGAGATCCTTCTTCTTGCCGCTCAGGTCGATCGGCCTGTCACTGCCCTTGCGCTCGCTCGACCACACTTCCATGCTCTTGTTGCAGCGGCTCTCGCGGGCAGCCACTTCGGGTGGCAGGTCCTTCAGATGCGGCGACTCCTGGCAGGCCTGGTGCATGTTGCTGTCGTCATACGTGGCACAGGCGCTGAGCGTGGCCAGGGCAATGGCGGTGAGGGAGGCGCGAAGCAGGGGCTGCAGGGTCATGGGGGGTCTCGGGTGGTGCCGGGCTGGCCATGGAATTCAAATACGTGACCCCGGGCACGAGCAATCCGTCCAATTGCACTTGTTATTCTGTAACAGATGCGCGATGGTCCGGCGCCTGCTGCTGTCAGGCGACGCAGATCATCAGGATCATGCTCAGCGCCAGCATCAGCACGAATACGCGCCGGCTCAGCGCAAGGCAGGCCAGGCAGGCGGCCAGTGCCCAGGCAGCCAGCAGCGCGCAGGCCAGCAGCCACAGCCCGATCACGATCAAGGATCCGGTCGCCAGCGCCGACAACGCGATGGCCTTGTACAGAGCCACGCCCAACACGCTGCCGAGCACGCCCGCCTGCAGGGCGATGGCATCGTGATGTGCGGGGGCAGGCGCGTGGAGCATGGTGGCTGGATGGTTGCAAGCGTGAGCGGCGCGCGTACTGTGCCCGAATACACATCCACGCCATGTGTACTTCGCCGACGGCGTGATCAGTGACGGCGGCGCGACAGCAATAGCCCAATGCCCACCACGGGCACGATCCCAAGGATCGGTGCTCTGTACAACGGCCAGCCATGCAGTACGCCCGTGATCACCAGTGCCGCCGTCGCCAGCAACAGGCCCGCACCCCAAACGCGTGCGGGCCAGGCACCGAAGAAGTGGCGACGTTGCGGAGCCGCGGCAGCGTTGGCGGGCCGATCTGCGAGCGCCTCTGCCAGTGCGTCCCGGAAGGTTGGGAAATCATGCATCGATGCCCGCGTGCGCTGCAGCAGCACGCTCGGTCCATCGATCAGGATCAGATCGACATGATCGTCCAGGTTGTAGGACCGGATCTGCTTGAACGGGAGAGGAGGACGGTGCTGGAATACCAGACGATCCTGTTCCAGTACCACCCGGTCCCGTTGTGGGGAATAGACAACGAAGCCGAGAATCAGCGGCGACAGCGTGAAAATCGCTGCGGCGCCCAGTGCCGGAAGCGGCCCAAGTTCGGGTGCGACGGCAAACAGGAGTATTGCCAGTGGTCCGGCTCCGGCGGCAACGATGGCGTACTGGTGATAGCGCCTGAAGATGCGTACTTCGCTGCCGATTTTCCGCGGCCGGGCGGGGAGACGGGAGCGGGCGGTGGGTGACTTCATGGACTGCGTTCGATCACGGCATTCTGGCAAGAAAGCGTGGCGTCGCGTTGCAATGAAGTCCATACAACTATTTCGAATCCACCCTTGCTGGACCCCTGTGTGAGTCCTCGTGCGCCTTCGCCCATGCATCTGCTCAGTCGAACTCGCCCTCGGCCGATTCCAACCGCTGCCGGTACGCCGCCCGATGCTGGTACAGGCGCTGGCACTCGGTGGACCGGTGGATCCGGCTGGCCGGTTCGTTGGCCACGGCGTCGCACATCCTTGCGATGTGGTTGTTGGACGCCAGTTCGGTCACGAAGAACACGGCGGTGATGCCGGTACCCAGCAGCACGACATAGAGCAGGCGGCTGAGCCAGCGCGTGCGCTTGCGCTCGAAGTGCTGCTGGAGGGTCAGGTCGAAGCGGATGATGCTGAGCACGATCCAGATGATCGCGACGAGGAAGCAGATGGTAGGCAGCAGGCCTCGCCAGAGTCCTGCTTCGTACACCGACTCGCTGTAGTGAACTGCTGCCCCGGCACCTGCGATGGCGATCGCCAGCGCCCAGTTACGGCCCAGCGAGAGCAGGTCATCGAGCAGCTTCTCGCGGTTCCTGGTCGATCCTGCTGCCACGTGGGCTCCATCTCCATGCTGCGACCGGCGGCGGAACTGCCGCCGATCCTGCAGATGGTGGAGCATCGCTGCGGCGATGAGAAGACCGCGCGGCTCAGTGTGCGATGGCGCGGGCGCCGATCCAGCGCCGGTAGCGGCGGGTCCGACACTTTGCGGCCGCCTGTGCCAGCAGCAGGGCCCATACTGGTGAAACGGTGGGTGCGGTGGGGCGGCGCCGGCTCAGCCGGCCCAGCTGATACTTCACTGCGGCCATGTGCGCACTGGCCGCCAGCGGCTTGCTGCGCCAGTTGATGTCGCGCAGTGTCGGCACCGGATCGCGGCCCTGCTGCCAGTGCTGCGGCAGATCCGGCTCGATCGCCAGCGCGGTGGCGATGCCGACCATGGCCACGCCGCTGGCCAGCACCTGCTCTGCCACTTCGCGGCGGCGGATGCCGCCGGTGACCATCAGCGGCATCGTTGCCACCTTGGCGATCTCGCGCGCGAATTCGAGGAAGTACGCTTCGCGGGCCACGCTGCGTTCGTCGCGTGCGGCGCCGGTCATGGCCGGTGCTTCATAGCTGCCGCCGGACAGTTCGACCAGATCCACGCCGAGGGGCGCCAGCATCTCGACCACTTCGCGCGCGTCCTCGGGCGAGAAGCCGCCGCGCTGGAAATCGGCGGAGTTGAGCTTCACCGCCACTGCGAAGGCGGGCGCCACCGCCGCGCGCACACCCTGCACGATCTCCAGCAGCAGGCGCGCACGGTTCTGCAGGCTGCCACCCCAGCGGTCATCGCGGCGGTTCGACAGCGGCGACAGGAACTGGCTGAGCAGGTAGCCGTGCGCGGCATGGATCTCCACTCCGCTGAAACCGGCGCGCTCGGCCAGCTCGGCACTGCGGATGAAGCGGGCGATCACGTCTTCAATATCCGCCTCGGTCATCGCCCGCGGCGGCGCGAACTGTTTGGACAGTGCGCCCATGTCCAAGGGGACCGCCGAAGGCGCCAATGCCGGCTGGCCGAGCGCGGCCGGCATCTGCCGCCCGGGGTGGTTGATCTGCATCCACATCTGCACCCCGCGCGAGCGCGCGGCGTCGGCCCAGGCGATGAAACGCTCCAGGTGGCGATCGTCCTCCAGCACCACGCCGCCGGGGCCGGTCATGGCGCGGCCATCAACCATCACGTTGCCGGTGATGATCAGTCCGGCGCCGCCGTCGGCCCAGCGCTGGTACAACTGCAGCAGCGCTTCGGAGGGGGCGTGGTCGGCGTCGGCCATGTTCTCCTCCATCGCCGCCTTGGCGATGCGGTTGCGGATGAGGGCGCCGGAAGGCAGCGCCAGGGGCGAGAACAGCGACATGGGACAGCTCCAGGACAGGGGAATGGCGCTACGCTAACCTTCAAGTTTTATTGAAGGTCAATGGGTTCCGATGTCGAGGATTCAGGCAGATGAAGATCGGTGAGCTGGCCCGCCGCACGGGCCTGGCGGCGTCACGCATCCGCTTCTATGAGGAGGCAGGGTTGCTGGTCGTCCAGCGGCAGGCCAACGGCTACCGCGACTACCCGGAGCAGGCGGTGCTGCTGCTGGAGCTGATTACCGGTGCGCAGCGCGCCGGCTTCAGCCTGGAGGAGATACGCGCCTTGCTGCCACCGGACATGGGCCAGTGGCAGCACGACGCATTGATCTCAATGCTGCAGCAGAAGGTGGCCGACATCGAGGCGCTGCAGTTGCGGCTGGCAGAGAGCCGGGCGCACCTGCTGGCCCTGATCGAGGACATCCAGGCGCGGCCGGAGGGCATCGACTGCGCGGCCAACTCGCGGCGGGTGCTGGAGCGCGTCAAGCGCGGTGAGCTGGCGCGCCCGACACTTGCGGCCGGCGATACGGCGTTGCTGCGGCCGGATCGCCGCCGCCGCGCGGGCAGCAGCTGACAATCCGGCGCGAAGGTCAGTGGCTGCCCACGCCGGCTGTCTTGCGCTTCCTGTCCAGCATCACCGCCACGCACCACAGCAGCAGGCCGCCGATGGCGGTGGCGGCACCGACATAGCCGGTGCTGGCCGGGCTGAAGCCGGCACTGATCGCCATGCCGCCCAGCCACGGCCCCAGCGCATTGGCGGTATTGAAGGCGGCATGGTTGGAGGCGGCGGCCAGGGTCTGTGCTTCGCCGGCCACGTCCATCAGGCGCGTCTGCAGCACCGCCGCCAGCGCGCCCATGGTGCCGACGGTGATGATCATCGGACCGATCGTCCACACCGACTGCGCGGCCAGCGGATACAGCAGCAGCATCACGATCGACCACAGCAGCACCACCGCGGCGGCCTTGAAGTGGAACTTGTCCACCAGCCAGCCACCGGCGATGTTGCCGATGATCGCGCCGATGCCGAACACGCCCACCGCCAGCGGCATCCACGATTCGGCCACGCCGGTGACCTGCACCAGGGTCGGTGCCAGGTAGGTGAACACGCAGAACATACCAGCGAAGCCAACGGCGCCGATCGCCAGCGCCAGCCACACCTGGGTGGTGTTGAAGGCGCGCAGTTCGCGCATCGGCGAGGTACGGACCTCGTCCGGGTCCGGCAGCAGGAAGCGCGCGATCATCGCCACGGTGGCGATGGCCAGCACGCTGACCAGGGCAAAGGCGGTGCGCCAGCTCAGCTGCTGGCCCAGCCAGGTGGTCAGCGGATTGCCGACCAGGATCGCGATCGACAGGCCCAGCAACACGCGCGACATCGCCTGGCCGCGCTGGCCGGCCGGGCTGATCGCGGCGGCAACCAGCATCGCCACGCCGAAGTAGGCGCCATGCGGCAGGCCGGCGACGAAACGCGCAATGAGCATCGTGCCGTAGTTCGGCGCCAGTGCGCTGGCCAGGTTGCCGACGGCATAGAAGCCCATCAGTGCCAGCAGCAGCTTGCGGCGAGGGAAGCTGGCGCCGACGAAGGCGAGGATCGGGGCGCCGACGACCACGCCGATGGCGTAGGCGCTGATCAGGTGGCCGACCTGGGTTTCGGAAATCGACAGGCCGCGGCTGATCTCCAGCATCAGGCCCATGCTGGCGAATTCACTGGTGCCGATGGCGAAGCCGCCCAGCGACAAGGCAAGGATGATCAGGGTGCGCTGACGGGGCGTCAGCCGCGCAGCCAGGGAAGAGTTGGGGCTCATGCGGGGCGCGATGGGGGCGGGGAGCCGGTCATTGTACTGCTGCACCGCAACAAGGGCAGCAGCACTCAGGGTAAATCAGCGTTTGATCGGTGACACGTTCGCCCACCCGCCATCGCGCGGCGCGATCAGATGCCCAGCGCTGCCCGGGCGTGCGCATACTTGCCGCGCAGGCGCCCGGCCGTCGCCGCGTCGAGCATCGCCAAGCGCTGCGGATCGGCGTTGTCATCCAGATCGGCCTGCTTCACCTTCAGTGCCAGCGGGTGGGCGGCAATGCGCGCGTAGTAGCTGTCCGCGTCGGGGGCCGCGTCGCGGTTGAGCAGGTGGACCGCCTCGCGCAGCGGGGCGGGAAAGACCTCGATCCGTGCGGCAAACGCCGGGCAGTCTTCGGCTACGTCATGCAGCCAGGCCACCACTTCGGCGTCATCGTCGCCGCGCACCGCGGCCGCCACCCGCGCCACATGGCAGATGTAAGGCTGGCCGGCCTTGTCCGTCTGGCCCGCGTGGGCCTCGGTGGCCAGCGTGCGTGCAAGTGCTACCCAGTCCATTGCAGTCTCCTTGGATATCCGCAGACAGTTTCGCGCAGAAACCGTAGCGCTTGTGCATACGCCGATGACACTGCGATGGGCATCATGGCGGGGCAGGGGACGCAGTGTTGCCCCGACAAGGAGGAATGCGATGCAGGAATTCAGGCATGTGCTGGAAACCCGTGGCCGCTATCAGCTGGTAGCAGTGTCCTACGAGCCGGTGTACGCTCCGGGCGATGTGGTCGGCCATGCGGTCGTCGCCGACGATGGGGATCGTCTGACCGACCTGGTATCACTGGCCGAAGCGCGCCAACTGCTGTTGCAGCGGGTGCGTGAAGAGGGCGAAGAGCCCGGGCTGGAGAACGAAAACAACCTGCGGAAGAAGGCGTCGCGCTGGCGCCGCCGCTAGGCCGTCGCGCCCTCGTGCGCATCATGGAGGATTCGGGTGTTGCCCAGTAAGAAGTATCTGCTCATCGCCATCGTCACGCTGGCGACCCTGCTGCTTGGTTTCGTGTTTTCCGGCTACCTGACCCTGTTGTTCCTGGGGTTGGACACCAAGCTGTTCACCTGGAACACGTACTACCAGTACTACCACGCCATCGGCCAACCGCAGGTTGCGCCGTTCGTGGGCAAGATCAAGTGGGCCGGCTACGTGGGCTTCGGCTTGCCGCTGCTGGTCCTGCTGGTGACCGGTCTGGTGCTGCTGCTGAAGAAGGACAAGCGCTCGCTGCATGGCGACGCGCGTTTCGCCACCGGCGCCGACCTGTCCAGGCATGGCATGTTCAAGAAGACCGGCCAGAGCATCGTGGTCGGCAGCCATGGCGGCAAACTGGTGCGGCTGGATGGCCAGCAGTTCGTGATTCTTGCGGCACCCACCCGTTCAGGCAAGGGCGTGGGCGTGGTCATCCCGAACCTGCTGGAATACGGCGAATCGCTGGTGGTGCTGGACATCAAGCAGGAGAACTTCGACCTGACCAGCGGCTGGCGCGCCAGCCAGGGCCAGGAGATCTACCTGTTCAATCCCTTCGCCGAGGATCGGCGCACGCACCGCTGGAACCCGCTCAGCTATGTCTCCGATGATCCGGCATTCCGGGTGTCGGACCTGATGAGCATCGCCGCGATGCTGTATCCGGACGGCGCCGAGGACCAGAAGTTCTGGGTCAGCCAGGCGCGCAACGCGTTCATGGCCTTCACCCTGTATCTGTTCGAAAACTGGGACGACGAGCGCAGCAGCGGCTTCCCGGGCGGCTCGGGCACGCCGACGCTGGGTTCTGTCTACCGGTTGTCATCCGGCGATGGCACCGATCTGAAGAAGTACCTCAAGGCCTTGTCGGAGCGTTCATTCCTCAGTGGCAACGCGCGATCGGCGTTCGCCAACATGCTGTCCCAGGCCGACGAGACCTTCGCCTCGATCCTGGGCACCTTCAAGGAACCGCTCAATCCCTGGATCAACCCGGTGCTGGACAAGGCCACCAGCAGCAACGACTTCCTGCTGACCGACGTGCGCAAGAAGAAGATGACCATCTACATCGGCATCCAGCCGAACAAGCTGGCCGAGAGCCGGCTGATCATCAACCTGTTCTTCAGCCAGCTGATCAACCTCAACACCAAGGAACTGCCCAAGTCCAACCCGGACCTGAAGTACCAGTGCCTGCTGCTGATGGACGAATTCACCTCGATCGGCAAGGTCGAGATCATCGCCTCGGCGGTGTCCTACATGGCCGGTTACAACATCCGCCTGCTGCCGATCATCCAGAGCATGTCCCAGCTCGACGCCACCTACGGCCGGGAAGTCTCGCGCACGATCATCACCAACCACGCGCTGCAGATCCTGTACGCGCCGCGCGAGCAGCAGGACGCCAACGACTATTCGGACATGCTGGGCTACACCACCATCCGCAAGAAGAACGTCACGCACGCCCGCGAGAAGACCCACAGCTTCACCGAGGAGCGGCGGGCACTGATGCTGCCGCAGGAGCTGAAGGCGATGGGGCCGGACAAGGAAGTGTTCCTGTACGAGGGCATACCGCATCCGGTGAAGTGCGACAAGATCCGCTACTACAAGGATCGCTACTTCACCTCGCGGCTGCTGCCGAAAGTCGACGTTCCAATGCTTAACGTCTAATTCACGTCGTTAAATTTGTGACGTAGATTCATATTCATTGACGTGAAAACGTGAGTTGAGTCAAGAATTCGGCATTTGTTCATAGATTTTCAGACTTGTCTGACATGGAATTGACGCGTGGTTGTGCGACCCTGTGCATGCCGTTCAGAAATGTGTGATGGATGGCAGATGTTGTAGAGCAGGGTGGCCAGGAGTTTGTGCCATGAAACATGGATGGTTTCGACGTTGGTGAGGTATGCGGGTGTGTCGCCGGGAGTGTCTGGCGGCCCCGCGACTTGGTTGGCAGCCGTTGGCTGCAGGGGAGCCGGAGTGGGTGTGCTGCCAGTCAGTGCGTCGCTCCGATTCCGGCGTGCGCGACGCAGCGCCGGACGACCAGGGGACCAATGCTCGGGACTGCTTTTTCGTACGTCAAAGTGAAGCCCGTATGAATCAGGCGTTTATCGCGAAAATGTCCATCGCCGCAGTGGCGGCGTTGATGGTGGCCGGTTGCGCCACCAAGTCCGCTCCCGATTTCGGAGGCCGCTGGAAGCCGGTGAACCGCTTTGCTGCGGCAACCACCGAGATCCCGCTGTACTCCAGCTACGTCTACCAGGCCTCGCCGATGGATGGCACGCTCAAAGCCATGCTCGAGCGCTGGGCCAAGGATTCCGGACGCACGCTGGATTACCGCCTGAGCTCGGACTTCACCCTGTACGGCGCGGTTTCCAACATCGACACCACCAACGCTCAGCAGGCCGTGATCGATCTGACGGCGGCCTATGCAGCGCAGGGCATCTCCGTCTCCATCGTTGGCAACCAGATCGTTGTGCAGAGCGCTGGTTCGACGCCGACCGCGTCGGCACAGGGCGCTGATTCCAACAGCGGCACCTGAGTCCACCTCGAAATCATCGAACGTGCCGCTCCCCGCGCCTGTCGCAGGGGTGCCACGCCCATTGATGTTTCAGCAGTACGGAAGAATCCATGTTCCGCAAGAAGGATCCCGGCAATAGTCCCAAGGTCGAGCAGTCGGTCGCCAAGGCGGTCAGCTACGAGATCACCGTGGCCGACATGGCGCGTCGCAGTGAGCGCCGTGCCTGGTGGGTCGCCACCGGCTCATTGCTGATGTCGCTGGCACTGGCTGGCGGCTACTACTACATGCTGCCGCTGAAGGAGAAGGTGCCGTTCCTGGTGATGGCCGATGCCTACACGGGTACCGCTACGGTGGCGCGCCTGAGGGGCACGTTCCAGGGCGAGACGATCACCACCAATGAAGCGGTCAACCGCAGCAATGTCGCCCAGTACGTGCTGGCGCGCGAGTCGTACGACTCCGCGGTGATGGGGTTGCGCGACTGGGAGCTGGTGTTCGTCATGTCCAGTGATGCCGTGGCCGCAAGCATGAAGCAGCGCTATGCCAGCAACAATCCGCAGAATCCGTTCGTGATGTACGGCCGGGGCAAGGCGATCAGGGTCAAGATCCTCAGCATCACCCCGCTGGGCGTGCAGGCGAACGGCAGCTTCCGTGGCGCGTCCGTGCGCATCCAGCGCAGCCTGCTTGACAAGCGCAGCGGTGCATCGACCTATCTGGACAACCAGCTGGTCACCATGCGCTTCCAGTACAACCAGAATCTGGCGCTCTCCGAACAGGACCGCGTGCTCAACCCATTGGCGTTCCAGGTCACGGAGTACCGTGTCGACAACGACTATGCGCGCGGCGTGCCCGTGCCGGATGACGGTGCCATGCAGCAGCAGGCCCAGGATGCCGCGCAACAGGCACAGCTCGCCGCACAGCAGGCGCAGGGCATGTACGTTCCGAACAATCCGGCCGCTGCCACCATGATCGATCCCGCCACCGGTCAGCCTGTCGCAGTGCCGGCCAATGGGCAGATGCAGCCGATGCAGGGTGCGCCCATGCAGGGGCAGCCGGTCCAGGGGCAGCCGATGCCGGGGCAGGGCGCGCCGGGACAGCCGGCAATGATGCCGGCACCGAACCATTCCACCGGAAATGCTGATGGAGCAAGCAACCGATGAGTAGTCGAAAAATCAGGGGAAGCGCGTGGGCGCTGCTGTCGTTGCTGTCGCTGGTGTTTTCCAGCGCGGCGATGGCACAGGCAGTTGACCACTACGAGTATGAGAAGGACCGCATCTACCCGGTTCGCACCGGCCTGGGCCTCACCACCCAGATCGAGCTGAGCCCGAACGAGAAGATCCTCGACTACAGCACCGGCTTCAGCAGCGGCTGGGAACTCACCCGTCGCGAGAACGTGTTCTATCTCAAGCCGAAGAACGTCGACGTCGACACCAACATGATGGTGCGTACCGAGACCCATTCGTACATTTTCGAGCTGAAGGTCGTTGCCACCGACTGGCGCCAGCTTGAGCAGGCCCGTCGCGCCGGCGTGCAGTACAAGATCGCATTCGTCTATCCGAATGACACTGTGTTCGGCCCTGCCCAGTCGGCGGTCGAGGAGGAGGCGCAGCCGCTGCTCAGTACCGAGCTGGCCAAGGATCGCCAATACAACTTCAACTACTCCTATTCGACCAGCAAGGCCAAGAAGATGGGATGGCTGGTCCCGGTCAACGCCTACGATGATGGCCGTTTCACCTATCTGAAACTGCCCAACTCGCCCGAGTACAAGACCGGTATCTTCCCGGCCGTATTCGGTCGCGAGAAGGAGTATGGCGAGGATTTCGTGGTCAACACCACGGTTGAGGGCAATACGCTGATCGTGCACGGGACGTACCCGTACCTGGTCATCCGCCACGGCGACTTCGTCGTCGGCCTGCGAAGGAACGTGAAGAAATGAGCCAGCAGAACACTCCCGAAAACGATCCGAATCCGTCTCCGTACGGACAGGGGCCTGCGGCTCAGGAGCCATCGGCGAACCCCTACTACGGGCACGCGCAGGCAGAGGCGGCGCCGGATCTGGATGCCAGTGCCCCACAGCTTCGCTCTGCGGAAGAGCAGCGCTTGAACCGCAAGGCGCTGTTGTTCCTCGGCGGCATCCTGGTGTTGTTGCTGGCCATGGGCTTCCTGCTGCTGCGCAAGGGCAAGGAAGACGCTGAAGAAGCCAAGGCGCCGCCGCAGGTTGCACGTTCGAGCACCCCCGACCTGCCGATCATTGCACCCTCCGCGATTCGCGAGGCCGCCCGGGAAGCCGCCGAGCCCATTCCGATGCTGCCGCCACCGCCGCAGGAAACGATGGGCCCGACGTTCATTCCTCGTGCCGAACCCGAACGCGAGGTCGAGCGTGGCCCGAGTCTGCTGGATCGCCGCATTGCCGGTAGTGGTGGCGCAGGCGTGGGCACGGGCGACGCTGGCGGCCAGGCCGCAGCAGGGGACAACGACGATCCCTACATGCAGGCCACGTTGGCTGCGCTGCAGGCGCAGAACGGCAATGCTCCGCCGGCCAAGGTGCGCCGCGGGCCTGATGTGGAGGATGTGTCCAATGCTTCCTACATCCGGAGCCCCGACGCGCTGCTGGTGCGTGGCACCTATCTGCGTTGTGTACTCGAGACCCGCATCATCACCGATCTTGCAGGTTATACGTCGTGCCTGTTGACCGAGCCGGTCTACTCGATCAACGGCCGCAGCCTGCTGCTGCCCAAGGGGTCCAAGATCTATGGTGCGTACGGTGGCGGTCCCAAGGGCAAGCGCGTGGAAGTGATCTGGGATCGCATCACCACGCCCAATGGCATCGACGTGGCCATGTCCAGCCCGGGCGTGGATCAGCTGGGTGGTGCTGGTCATCCTGGCCAGTACAGCGCGCACTGGGGTAGTCGCATTGCGTCGGCGTTGATGATCAGCCTGATCGCCGACGCCTTCAAGTACGCCGCAGCCGAGCATGGTCCAGAGTCGACGACGGTTTCCAGCAATGGTTTCGCCGTTCGTTCGCCCTATGAAAGCGCCACTGCGCGCACGATGGAGCGTCTCGCCAACGAAGCCCTCACCAGTTCGAATCGCCCGCCGACTGTCACCATCAACCAGGGCACCATCGTGAACGTCTACGTCGCAAAGGACGTTGACTTCACCAACGTGCTCAACCCGCGCCGGTAACCCGAAGAACAACCATGGACGCCGAAGTGTCACCCCTCGCCCTCGTTTCCAGCGATTTCCTGCGCTATCAGTACGAAGTGCTGGGCATCGCCGAGTACATGACATCCCCGGAAGTGACGGAAATCTGCATCAACCGTCCCGGTGAGCTGTACCTGGAAACCCGGGCCGGGTGGCAGCGGGTGGAGGTGCCGGGCCTGACCTTCGAGCGGGCCCGGCAGTTCTGCACGGCAGTGGTGAACGAGAGCAACACCGGCCAGCGCATCACCGATGCCGATCCGGTGGTGTCGCTCACGTTCCCCACCGGCCAGCGTGCGCAGTTCGTGATTCCACCTGCCTGTGATGCCGGCAAGGTTTCGATCACGATCCGCCTGCCGTCCAAGCACACCAAGTCGCTCACCCAGTACCACGAGGATGGTTTCTTCAACCAGATCCTGGAACAGGATGGCAGTCTGAGCGAGCAGGACCGCGAGCTGCTGGAACTGCGCCAGCAGCGCGAGTACGCAGAGTTCTTCCGTCGTGCGGTGATGTACCGCAAGAACATCGTGGTCTCCGGTGCGACCGGTAGCGGCAAGACCACCTTCATGAAAGCGCTGGTCAATCATATCCCGGACAACGAGCGCCTGGTCACGATCGAGGACGCACGCGAGCTGTTTCTGACCCAACCCAATGTGGTGCACCTGCTGTACTCCAAGGGCGGGCAGAGCACCAGCAATGTCAGCGCAAAGAGTTGCATGGAAGCCTGCCTGCGCATGAAGCCAGAACGCATCATCCTGGCCGAGCTGCGCGGTGACGAGGCGTTCTACTTCATCCGCAACTGCGCATCGGGCCACCCGGGCTCGATCACCAGTTGCCATGCCGGCAGCCCGGAGCAGACCTGGGATCAGCTGGCGCTGATGGTGAAGGCCTCGGCCGAGGGTTCGGGCCTGGAGTTCAACGTGATCAAGCGACTGTTGATGATGACCATCGACATCGTCGTGCATATCAAGGCGCATGCCGGCTCGCGCTACATCACCGGCATCGACTTCAATCCTGGGCGTGCCCAGGGGCAGGAGGGCTGACCAATGCTGCCAGGACTGGAAATGATGGCGTGCCCGGAAATGGCCGTCTCGATGGACGTGATGCAGCACGTCATCAACGTGGAATCGTCGCGCAACCCCTATGCCATCGGCGTGGTCGGCGGCGCCCTGGTGCGCCAGCCCAAGGCCCTCGACGAGGCGCTGGCCACCGTTCGCATGCTGGAGGAGAAGGGCTACAACTTCTCCATTGGCCTGGCTCAGGTCAACCGCTACAACCTGGGCAAGTACGGGCTGGATTCCTACGAGAAGGCCTTCCAGCAGTGCCCGAACCTGCAGGCTGGTTCGCGCATCCTCGCCGACTGCTACAAGCGCTCCGGTGGTGACTGGGGCAAGTCGTTCAGCTGCTACTACTCGGGCAACTTCGAGACCGGCTTCCGTCACGGGTACGTGCAGAAGATCTACGACTCGATCCGCCGCGGTCAGCAGGTCGCAAGCAACGGCGTCGCGCCGATTGACGTGGTCAGCCGCGGCGAGCGTCGGGTGGTCAGGGTCGAACATCATCCGCAGACGGCCTCGCCGGCCCAGGCACGCATCGTCGCCCAGGCCAGTGCGCCGGTGTACGTGCCGTCCAATGACCCGGCCCGGGCCTACACCGTTTACCCATCCACCGGTGCGATGGCCCGCGGCAGCCTGCTGAATATCGCCGACCAGGCGGTATCGCGCGTGGTGCTGGGCTCGGTCGATCGAATGATGCAGCCACAGGCACAGCGTGGAAACGACATGCCGCAGCAGGCTCCGCAGCCGTATCAGCAGCCTGGTGCGGCGCAGGGCGGGGCAGCCATGCCGCAACAGCTTCCCGGGATGGCTGCCGGCGCGAACGCGCCGGTGATGCTGCGCCCGTGGAATGAGCGTAACGCGCCGGCAGCGGACACCCAGAATTTCTACAACGCACCGGCGCCCCGTGCGCCGGTGCAGCAGATTCCCGCAGGGGATGCGGCCTTCGTGTTCTGACGAAGTCGTGGTGCGACCGGTCCCCCGGCTGGTCGATTCAGTTGTGTTAGTCCATCAACAAGGAAATCAATCCATGAAGCGATTCAATCTCGACCTCGTCCAGGCCCAGCGCACGCTGAAGACCATGCTGATGGCCGTCGCATTCGCCGGTGCTGTGTTCGCTCCGCAGGCCCTGGCCGGCACTGACTTCGGTGGTACCGATGGCAAGGTCTGCGGCTTCTTCTCCAACATCAACGGTCTGCTGAACATGGCCTCGATCGCCGTGGTCACGATCGCCGTGATCTTCGCCGGTTACCAGATTGCGTTTGCCCACAAGCGCATCGGTGACGTGGCCCCGATCCTCATCGGCGGTGTGCTGATCGGCGCGGCAGGCCAGATCGCGCGCATGCTGCTCGGCAAGGAGGCTGGCAGCTGCGAAAAGGTCGGTGGTGGCGACGGCGCTGGCATGGCGTTTGAAATGATCAAGCACGCCGTCCAGTACTACAGTGCATAAGAACGTCCTGTTCCGGGGATGCACGCGCCCAGCGATGTTCCTGGGCGTTCCCTACCTGCCATTTTTCATGGTGGCGGGTGGGTTGTTGCTGCTGAGCATGTACACGAACTTCTGGTTTCTGCTGACCATCCCGGTGGCCATTTTCATCATGCGGCAGATGGCCAAGCGTGACGAGATGATCTTCCGCCTGCTGGGCCTGCGCCTGATGTTCAAGCTCAAGGTGCGCAACGTGCAGGAGCATGATGGCATGTGGGTGTTCAACCCGAATCACTACCGCAACAAGCCAGCCCCCAGGGATTGAGGGCTGGATCCGGCCAGGCGGGCGTTGAGCGCCCGCCTGGCCAACTCCGCATCTTTGTCGGCAGTACCTTTTGGAAGCAGTCGTATGTTCAACCCAGATACCTCCATCAGCGAATTCATCCCCTTGTCGTCGCACGTGGCTCCGAATGTGGTGAAGACCACGGGCGGCGACTACCTGTTGACGTGGCACCTGGAAGGGCTGCCGTTCGTGGGGCGCGAAGAATGGGAGCTTGAGCATCGGCACAACACCTTCAACCGGTTGCTGCAGACGCTGCGCGCACCGGATTTCGTCAACGTTGCCTTCTGGGTGCATGACATCCGGCGCCGTCGCACCCTGAAGGGAAAGAGCTACTACAAGCAGCGCTTCAACCAGGATGTGTCCGACCAGTACATGGGCATGCTGTCCTCCCAGCGCATCATGCAGAACGAGCTGTACCTGACGATGATCTATCGCCCGGTGGTGGCGGGAAAGCGCTTCGTGGAGAAGTCCGCGAACGTGGACAAGCTGCGCGCCGAGCAGGAGCAGGCCGTCGAGAAGCTGATGGAGCTCGCCGGCAACGTCGAGGCTGTGATCCGCGACTACGCGCCTTACCGGCTCGGTATGTACGAAGCCAGGAACGGCGTGGTGTTTTCCGAAACGCTTGAGCTGTTCGGCTACCTGATCAACCGCATCGATGAGCCGGTACCGGTGCTGTCGGCGCCTGTGAAAGACTATCTTCCGGTCAGCCGTCATATGTTCTCGGCCAAGACCGGCGATTTCGTGATCAATACGCCCAATGGCGTTAACCATTTCGGCGCGATCCTGAATATCAAGGAATATGCCGAGGGGACCTATCCGGGCATCCTCAATGGTCTGAAGTATCTGGACTACGAGTACGTCATCACCCATTCGTTCAGCCCGATGGGGCGCCAGGACGCATTGAAGGTGCTGGACCGGACCAAGGGCATGATGATCTCGTCGGGCGACAAGGCGGTCAGTCAGATCGTCGAACTCGACCAGGCGATGGATCATCTGTCGTCAGGCAACTTCGTGCTGGGCGAATACCACTTCATCATCGCGGTTTATGGCGACAGCCAGGCGAAGCTGTCGCAGAACGTGGCCTCGACCCGTGCCGAGCTGTCCAACGCCGGTTTCGTGTCGACCAAGGAGGATCTGGCAGTCACCTCGTCGTTCTATTCGCAGCTGCCGGCCAACTGGCGCTTCCGCACGCGGCTGGCCAACGTCAGCTCACTGAATTTCCTCGGCCTGTCGCCGCTGCACAACTTCGCCACGGGCAAGCAGCACAACAACCCGTGGGGCGACTGCGTGACCACGCTGCAGACCACCAACGGCCAGCCGTACTACTTCAATTTCCATGCCACCCATCCATCCGAGAATTCGCTGGGTGAGAAGGCGATCGCCAACACCATGGTGATCGGCAAGTCCGGTACCGGCAAGACCGCGCTGATCAACTTCCTGCTCAGCCAGGTTCAGAAGTATGAGCCGTCACCGACCATCTTCTTCTTCGACAAGGACCGTGGTGCGGAGATCTTCGTGCGTGCCTGCGGTGGCAATTATCTGGCCCTGGAGAACGGTGCGCCGACTGGCTTCAACCCGTTCCAGTGCGAGAACAACGAAGCGAACGTGCAGTTCCTGGCCGACCTGATCAAGGTGCTGGCCGGCAAGCGCGAGTACAGCGCCCGCGAGGAAGAGGACATCTACCGTGCGGTGGAGAGCATGCTCGATACGCCGATGCATCTGCGCAGCATGACCAACTTCCAGAAGAGCCTGCCCAACATGGGCGACGACGGCCTCTATGCGCGCATGCGCCGTTGGACTTCGGGCAATTCGCTGGGTTGGGTCTTCGACAATCCGATCGATACGGTGGATCTGAGCAAGGCCAACATCATCGGCTTCGACTACACCGACATCATCGACAATCCCGAAGTGCGCGTGCCGGTCATCAATTACCTGCTGCACCGCCTGGAATCGCTGATCGACGGTCGACCGCTGATCTATGTGATGGACGAATTCTGGAAGATCCTGGACGGCGAGGGTGGCCTGAAGGAGTTCGCGAAGAACAAGCAGAAGACCATCCGTAAGCAGAACGGCCTGGGCATCTTCGCCACGCAGAGCCCGGAAGACGCGCTGAAGAGTGATATCTCCGCTGCCCTGATCGAGCAGACCGCCACGCTCATCCTGCTGCCGAACCCGAACGCCAGCAAGAGCGACTACATGGATGGCCTGAAGTTGACCGAGGCGGAGTTCAAGGTGGTCACGGCACTGGACGAGCGCTCGCGCTGCTTCCTGGTCAAGCAGGGCCATGCTTCCAGTGTCTGCCAGCTCAACCTGCGTGGCATGGACGACATCCTGTCGGTGATCTCGGCCTCGACCGACAACATCGACATCATGCATCGGGTGCTGCAGACGGCTGCAGTCCGCAATCGGATCACCGTGGACGAACTCACGCCGGAACAGTGGCTGGAGGACTTCTACAAGAACCGAAAGGGCTCTGGTAAAGCCAAGGCCTCTGCCGAAACCGATGCGGCTTGAAAGCCCTGGATCAGACAGCGCCGAATGAAATCCATTCCCCTGGAGAAGAACATGAGCATGACATCCCGAAATCACAAGCGCCACCGCGGTCTGCGTCAGAAGCGCCTGGCAGCCATCCTGCTGGGGAGCATGGTCATGTTCTCCACCACGTCGGTTTCGGCCGGTGGTTACCCTGTCTTCGACCTCAGTAATCTCATGCAGGCACTGAAGGACTTTGCCCAAGGGAAGGCGCAAATGAAGGCTGACGGGCTGGAGTACGCGGCTCAGGTAACTCGGTGGAGAAGGACGTTCCAGGAGTACCAAAATGCGCTTGTCCAGATCCAGGGCATGATCAACAACTTCGGCTTGCCGCCAGGCGCCACATTGGAGCGGGTTCCAGACGACTATATGGTCGCCGACCTCTGCCGTACGTCGGCGGGCTTCAGCGCTGGCAGCCTGCTGAAGAAGTTTGTGCTGGATACCTCCGGTGATCTCTACGCGCAGCAGCAGCAGCTGTGCGTCAACATCCAGATGATGGAAAACCGGAAGCGCAACGAGACGGTGGATTTCATCGAGAAGACCATTCCCAGCATCAACGCGTCGTTGTCTGAGATCATGGGCTGGCGAGGCGGCGCCGATGGCAATCTTGCGGGAACTCTTTCGGCCGTGAACAGTGACTCCCTGCGTACGGCAAACGATATTTCCAAGCTGCAGCAGGAGTGGGAGGCGCGCATGCGGTCCTACGACGCCTATCAGGAGTCAATGATGGCCAATCAGCGCGTGCTGGCGCGCGTGGCATTGAAGGGCAAGCCGGGCGTCATCTCGCAGCTGGTCAAGACGGCCGCATTGGAACGCGCTTTGCACGTCGACTGACGCCGCTTGGGGCAGGTGCATAGGCACCCGCTCCACGAGGTTGTCCGGTAGGGATACATCAAGGGATTGCGGAAATGATCAGGTCGATTGCCAATTTTGATTTCAATGGCGGATTCCAGGATTTGATGGGGCACGTTGCACGTGTCCAATCGATCGGGGATTTCGTGTTCTTCAAGTTCATCTTCGACTTCCTGCGAAGCAAGATAAACAAGTTCGGCATCGACATGATGGGGGAAATGATGCAGTGGGTCGGCGGCATCGCCCTCACGCTCATGACCCTGTGGGTGCTGGTGCAGGGCTTCCGCATCGTGACCGGCCGCAGCCGGGACTCAATGATGGTGCTGGTGACCAATATGGCGCGTGCGGCGTTGATCGTCAGCGCGGCCACCACGATGGGCGCTTTCGGCACCAACCTTCAGAGCTTCCTCACCCACGACGTCAAGGCAGAAATCACGAAGGTCGTGACAGGCTCGAACGAGTCACCCGAAGCTCAGATCGACAAGAGCCTGGCATGGATGCAGGTGGCGCTTTCCAGTATCGACGCCATCCAGATCATGAATGACGGGGAGCTGCTGGAGGACAAGAAGCGGGCACTGTTCTTCATCGGCATGGGCACCGCAGGTCCAGCCATCACCGCTGGTGCGATGCTGATGCTGTATGAAATCGCCATGGCGCTGTTCATCGGCTTTGGCCCCCTGTTCATCCTCTGCCTGTTGTTCGACCAGACCAAGCAGTTGTTCCAACGTTGGCTGTTCTACGGCATTGGCACGATGTTCTCCATGGCCGTACTTGCAGCGATGGTTTCCATCGCACTGGACATGGTGGTACGTGTGGCGGCCACTTTCTGGACCACAGCGCTGGTGCAGGAATTCATCCTCAAGGAAAGCATGTCCGACGGCATGACCAGCCAGGCAATGCAGCAGGGAGGCATGGGCCTGATCCTCACCGCGTTGATCCTGACTACACCCCCAATGGCAGCGATGTTCTTCCAGGGTACCCTGGGCACCTTCATGGCATATTCGCAGATAGGCGGTGGTGCAAGTGCCTCGCCGAGTGCCGATGGTCGTCCGCCGGGCATGTCGGCTCCGCCGCCGGCGGCTCCGGAGTCGTCTTCTGGCTCAAACTCCCATGGTCAGCAGTCGGCGATGGGGAAGATGTTTGATGGAACCGGAGGCCCGGGTTCAGCGGTTCCCGGTCAGCGTGGTGCGGCAAATCCGAGTCATGGAAACTAGAGATTCAGTTGATGAACGTAAGCGCCTCTCTAAAGCATCTGTGCTTGTCCCTGATCCTACTGGGCTCTGTGCACGTCAGTTCGGCGTTCGCTGAAGGGCGCTGCCCTCCGGGTCAGTACCCGATTGGCGACCAAGGCGTTGGTGGCTGCGCACCCATACCCGGCGCGGCTCAGAGCGCCCCGCAGGAGAATCCCGGGTATTGGGTCAAGACATGGGGTGCTGTCGCCAGCTCGCCTGGAGGAGATGCAGGTTCGGCCACTGGGCATCAGGCCAAGGCTTCGGCAGAGCGCCAAGCGGTCGAGCGATGCCGGCAGGGCGGAGCTACCGACTGCACAGTCGTTTTTACCTACTACAACCAGTGCTATGCGGTTGTCCGGGCTGCACGACCGGACAATGGCATGAGATTCAACACCGGGGCGACGAAAGAACAGGCGCAGGAGCGGGCAATCAAGGACTGCAAGGATTTGGGAAGTCAGGCTTGCTCCGTTTTCCATTCTGACTGTACCAAGCCGTTCTTCCAGCAAGACTGATCGGTTGTGACATCACACGGAGATTCAAGGCAATGGCCGACTTCAAATCTCTGCGTGGTGATTCAGCTTTCGTGATTTCTGCTCTGCTGTTCGCTGCATTACTTGTTGCCAGCAACGCCAGTGCCGAGGGCCGATGCCCGTCCGGCCAGTACCCCATCGGCGATCAAGGGGTTGGTGGGTGCGCCCCGATTCCTGGGGCAGGGGTAACTGCCCGCGAACCCGGGCCCGCGGGTCAGTGGCATAAGACGTGGGGGGCAATTGCGTCGTCCGACGCGACCGCAGATGCCGGTGTTGCGACGGACCGGCCGAGCAAGGAGAACGCGGAGCAGTTTGCTCTGGCAGACTACGGTAGGCGCGGTGCTTCCGATTGCCGAGTCATCTACACGTATAGAAACCAGTGCGTTGCATGGTAGGTTCCCAATAGCCAGGGCGGTGCTTCCCGCGCCGGTTTTGCCAGCGCCAAGGACTCCGCCGAAGCGCGGAAGTTTGCCCAGCAGTCGTGCGTCGACACCGATGGAAAGGCGTGTCAGGTTGCATACGAGGACTGTACGAAGCCGGTCTATGAGTCATTCTGACCCGTTGATCGGATTGTCGGACTGGTAGTCAGCGCAACTCGCGATGGCGGCGGAAAGCTTCATGTGTTTGGGCGCAGCTCCGTTTGTTCTCTTGGCTCCAGCATCGACAGTGGGCAACGATCGTCCGCTCAGGTCATCCCACCCCTCACAATGGGCAGCAAAGGAATGGGTCTCCCCATGAAACGAATCCACCTCGCTTTTCTCCCGTGCCTGCTGATTGCAGGCCTGCTGCCGTTCACCGCGCTTGCCGAAGGCAATTGCCCGCAGGGCATGTATCCCATCGGTGGCCAGGGTGTACAGGGCTGTGCGCCCATTCCGGTGAGCAGCTCAGGCTCCCCGTACAACAATCGCCCCAACTGGGCGCAGACCGTGCGTGGCGTGGCGATGGATGCCCGCGGCGACACCTTCATCAGCAACTCGATGCGCTCGCGGGGCAAGGCCAAGCGTGCATCCATGAAGGAGTGCAAGGAGTTCGGGAAAGGCGAATGTACGTTGGCGACCCTGTTCCAGGCGCAATGCGTGGCGGTCGCCCACGCGGGCCTGGGCACTGAAACCACCAGCGTCGCCACCGCCATGTCCGAACAGGGAGCGGTCATTGTCGCGATGCAGCAATGCAACGCGAAGGCGGCATGGAAGCAGCTGCCGCAGGGACAATGCGGGATCGCCAGAACGGCCTGCACGGCGGATCTGTTCATTAGGTAAGGCGCCATTCACGCTAAGCCCCGTTTTCTGTGATCAATTCCGCTTTTCGATTTCCTCGCACTTCGACGCGGCAGAACGCCTCGCGGTAAGCTCCCCACGCGTCATGAAAATGACGCGCCAGTGCCGCCGAATGCAGGGGTTCTTCCGTCCAATGAGGACGCTGTCAGCCCCTGCGTCGGGTGACGCTCGCCATCATCGCGGTCTTGCCGTACGCAAGGCTATGATTCCTGTCCGCGCAGGCGCGGATAAGCCGGAACGCGTTCCGGCTGGGCAGGGAGGCGGGTATCGGCATGACCACATTGAAGGAGTGGGAGGGGATGGAAGACAGGGTTGGCGCACACATGGACGATGCCCTGGCATTTGTTCCGTCCGGTGCGAACCTGCTGGAAGCCGTAAGGGGCGAACTCAACGGCGATGGCATCGAGTATCAGCTGCTGGTCATCGACCAGCCGACGCCGGAAGGGCTGGTGCCCGGCCAGCACGGGCCAAACCGGGTGCTGCTGTTGCTGCGCGGTGATGGGCGCGGGCGCTGGCAGCTGGCCGCGCGCAACGACAAGCTGGTGCCGTGTTCCACCCGAGGTGGCCTGGCCGGCGACCCTTTTGCGTATGCAATGGTCGAGAAGGGCACCTTCAGCGTGATCACCAACGGCGGTAGCCGCGAGCGCTGGAGCAGCACCTACCGGTTCCGCTATGCGCCCGCGGACAAGGCCTGCTGGGTTGACGGGGTGAGACGCAAGGTCGTGGATATCGAGACCGAAGCGACCAACATCCGGGATTACTCGGCGGCGGAGCTGGGCAGGGTGAGGTTCGAGGACTTCGACCCATCCAGTGTTGCCGAGGTGTCGCTTCCATGAGCCAAGCTCCAACCGGCGGAAGGGAATCCGCGCTGATGAAGATTCAGGAGTTGCACTGTGTCGACCGATAGAGAGTCGCAGCTGTTGCGACAGGCGACCAAAGCCGGCATCGACTCCCCGCTTGAACTGGCCAATTTCATGGCCCAGGCAGGGCACGAGTCGCGCGGCTTGAGCCGGCTCAACGAGAGCTTCAACTTCACCCGGGGAATCTCGCAGATCCCGGTGGAGGCTGCGTGGCGCAATGGCAACGCCGCGTTGGAGAGCGCCCGCCAGGAAGCGCTGCGTGGTCGCCCGGAAAACCTGGCTGAGTTGATGTACGGCGGGCGCATGGGCAACGACGCGCCTGGTGACGCGCTGAAGTACCACGGCCGCGGCTATCTGCCATTGGTCGGCAAGGAGAATTACGAGCGTGCCGGCAAGGCGCTGGATCTGGACCTGGTGAATCACCCGGAGCTGGCAGCGCAGCCCGAGCACGCAGGTCGTATTGCCGTATGGCAGTGGCAGACACGGGTGCCGGAGGGGGCGCGCCATGATGTGCGCGAAGCAACTTATGCGCTCAACGGCGCGCTCAATGGCATCGAGGCGCGCCGGCAACGATTTGAGGTCTGGCAGCAGAAGTTGACGCCGGACGTGATGGCGCGACTGGATCGCGGCGAAGTCGGTGCGCCGGCGCAGACCGTTGCACGCGACATGTCGCATGCCGGTGAGCCCGGCAACGCATTGTTCGAGGATGCGCGCCAGCACCTGCGGCAGATGGGGCCGCAAAGTGGACTGCGCAGTGCACAGGAGCTCGACAATACCGCTGGCGCATTGGCGCTGGGGGCGCAGAAGGCCGGCCTGTCGCGCATCGATCATCTGCTGGCGGGCAACGACGGCCGTACGCTGTTTGCAGTGCAGGGCGCGCTGGGTGATCCGGCCATGCTGCGTGCGTCTGTTGACCGGGAGCAGGCCTCCCAGCAGTCACTGGCGCAGAGCAGCCAGCAGTTGGCGGCCAGCGTTGCGCAGCAGGATCCGACGGCCGCGCTCGCCCGCGAGCAGGAGCAGCGTTCTCGATCCCTGTAGCACTTGGTGCCGGCGGGCAGGGTGCCCGCCGTTGTTTTGCGTACGACGCGTGGCGCCCTGTGGCGCCGACATGGAAACCCACCCGTAAGGACACCACATGCGAATCGTTCCCTTGAATGCCCTGCAGGCCGCTGCCCGCTGCAATGCATCCGCGCGCCGCCTGCCGCCGCTCTGGCTGCTGTCACTTGGACTTGCCGCAGCCTCGGCACAGGCTCAGGAGACAGCGCCGCCCGTCGCGGAAACGCACGCCACGGCACAGGCGATCGCTGATGCGCCTGCAGGGACGGCACCGCCTGCCACCGTCGAGCGAACCGTTCCGGCGGCAGCACCCGCACCGCCCGCATTGGCCATCGTGCCATTGCCGCCCGAGCGGGCGACCGAGCGGGCGCTCGGTGCGCGCTGCCCGGTGGATCTGGCCGGGCGACTGGCGACCCAGGGCGACCTGCTGACCGGCGCCTGTCAGGGCACCATGCCGGCGCATCTGGCCGCTCTGCTGGTCGCGCTGCCCGAGCAGGACATCCACCTGCCGCGCAACTGGCGCGAGCGAGAGGTACAGCAGAAGGCCTGGTTCAAGGCGGTGCCTGGGTACGGCCAGCGACCGGACTTCATCGTGCGGATGGGCGACGTCTGGGTGCGCTCGCTGGAAGGGCGCGACGCCGACAGCACGTTCTACCTGGTGTCCGCGCCGTTCACCTGCAGTGACCAGGTCGCCAACCGCGATGAGTTCAGCGCGGAGCCGGTACGTGTGCCAGCGGGTAGCTGCCGCGAGGCCTATGTGGGCCAGCGTGTGTACCAGGTGCGTGGCGATGCGCCGCCGAGGGATGTTACCGCCGAGGCGATGCCGGTCATGCCACAGGTGACCGAGGCGGATCGCGCACGCCAGCTGGCGCGTGGGGGCAGGATCACGCTGGATCACAGCAAGCTGCAGTTCGGGCCGGCCATGCGTTGGTTCGTGCAGTATCCGGAGACGGTGCCGAAGGGTGGGGCGCGTGCGTTCAGTGACTGGAACCGCGAGCATCTTGCCTTCGTGGTCTGGACCGGCGATCGCTTCGAGTTGCGCGACAAGGTCCCGCGCAGCCAGTGGCCGTGTGATCCGGTCGCGCCGGGCGATCGCGCCTGCGGCGGCTTCCCGGATTCCGGGCCGGATCTGTTCGTGACCGCCAGTGCATCTGCGCCGGTCGCGGCCACCAGCCCCTGAGTCACGGTGCTGAGGCGGGAGCCGGAATGACCGGCTCCCGCGCTGTCCATCAGGCCTGCAGGCTGCGGGTCTGATGCTGCTGCTGTTCCAGCTGTTGGTCGCGCTCCAGCGCAAGGCGCTGGCCTGCAGCCTGCTGGTCGATGCGCTGGCTGCTCTGTTCCAGCGGCGTGTTCATCGCCACTGCCGTATCCACCGACACGCGAAGGTGGGCGGGGTCACCGCCCTGGCCCTGCACGGCGAAGCTGCGCGAGGCATCGGCGTTCATCACCACTTCGTCGATGCGCTTGCCGCCTGCAGCGTGCATCTCCGCCGCCAGGCTGCCCGCCAGCTGCGTACTCATCACGTCCGGCACGCGGCCAACGCGCACGTCATGTGCGTGCACGCCGCGGATCGCGTCGTTGAACAGCGGGTTACCCAGGTGGTTGGCATCGTCCATGCGCAGCATGCTGGTGTGATGGCCATTCTTCTCCGCTTCGCGGCGTGCCGGTTCACCGGGCTGCAGCGGGCCGCGGATGTGGTCGTACAGATCGATGGCGCCGCCCGGGATGCCGCGTGCAGCGCGGGTGACGCCGCGACGCAGTGACTCGACGTCGTCGCGATACTCCTCGATCATCTTGGCGTTGTCTTTCGCCAGCTTCTGCGTTTCCGGGTGCTTCAGCACCGAGCCTTCGTTGAGGAAGTTGCCCAGCTTGTGCGCACCGAACGAGCTGGTGGCCGCGATGATCGGGCGGTCCGGAATCAGATCACGCAGGGCGTGATTGCTGAAGCCGTTTGCCGCGAGCGTCTTGATCTCGTCGGGCTTGGCATAGATGCGTACCTGGCCGAAATGCGGTGACGCGGCGCTGACCGGATCGGAGGCCATGACGTGGTTGATCATGGTGTTGCCGCCTTCCGGAATGCGATAGCTTAGGCTGACCGCGCCGTAGGCATTGAAGGTCTCGCCCTTGACGTTGAAGTGGTGCGAGGTGATCTGGGCAAGAGCGCCGCCGAGGGAGTGACCGGTGACGGTGACCTGGGGCGCGGGCACACCGTTCAAGCGGGATTGAAGCGCAGCGCCTTCGAGCGTCCTCTGTGTCAAAGCAATCGCGTCAGGCGCCTGCACGTTGGTGCGCGCAACCACCATGCCGCCGTCGGTCAGAATCGCATCGCGAGCGATCTGCTCGGTGCCACGATGCGCAATGACGATCTCTTTGGTGTCTACGCGCTGATAGACGGTGCCCTGATAGCCGTTGAGACGATTGTTGACATGCTCAAGTATCTTGTACTCATGGCCGTTTAACGTGACTTTTTCTTCTTGGCCGGGTTCACGTCGGCCGACGGCCCGATCCTTGTAGGCGTCATTGGATAACGCGGCGTAGTCCTGAGAGGTGATGGTCACGGCGCGACCTCACTTGCGGAGAGGGTGATCGTAAACAGCTTGTCCTGCAGATCAGCGGCGTAGTTGCTGCGATCGGGCTCGCCACTGGCTGGGAAGTTGGGAACGCGATCTGCCTTCGGATAGACCAGATCCGGATAGTAGAGCGTATGGGCGCCACCTTCGGTCAGCGGCTTGGCGTCGACGAAGGTGAGGAAGCGGGTCTCTTCTTCGGCACCCGTCGCCTTCAGCATTGCCCCGGCACCGGTGAACTCCCACTTGCAGACGCCACGACCGTAGTAGTCCTCATCCAGCATGCGGTCCACATATAGCGTGCCGCGGTACTCGCCCTCAGCGACCTTGCGCAGCTCCACCGGTTCCTGGCTGGTGATACGTGCAGCTGTGCCGGTGGCCGGCTCGATGTGGCCGCACTGATCCTCGTTGGTGACGTCGTACTGCGCTACGCCCTTGACCAGTGCGAAATCGCCGGGGGCATCCTTCAGGCGCAGCACCAGCTCATAGGCCTTGCGCGGGGTGGGGTTGAGCTTGGCGAGGCCGCGCCCGCCCTGGGCGACATCGGCTTCAGCAGCGGCACGTTCCTGGTTCATGGCGGTCTCCGGGTTGCAGGCGGTCAAAAGAAGCAGAGCAAGGCACGGAATCATCTTGTGGCGCAATGTCGGCCTCCTTGGGGGTAGGGGTTGTTGAACTGGCAGCTCATGGCACGAGCTTCTGCACAGTGGTGGTGGTTGAGAACAGCGCGTCGCGCAGATCTTCGCTGTACCCCGACGGATCTTCCTCGCCACTGGTGCCAAAGTTGGCGACAGTGTCGGCGCGCGGATAGATAAGGTTTGGGTAATAAACCGTAAGAGGTGAGTCGCTCTCCATGCGCTCCTTGTCGACGAACGTAAGGAATCGCGTATCCGCCTCGCCGGTCGTAGCGCGCAACATCGCACCGACACCCGTCAACGTCCAATGGCAGACGCCACGCCCGTAGTAATCCTCGTCCTGCATGCGGTCGAGGTAGAACGTACCGCGGTATTCGTTCTCGTCGACCTTGTGTAGTTCCACCAACTCCTGGCTGGTGATACGGCTGGCGGTACCGGTCGCCCACAGGACCCGGCCGCAGTCCCTGTGGTTGCTGACGTCGTACTGGGCAACGCCCTCGACCACCGCGAAGGGACCGGGGGCATCCTTCAGGGTCAGTACCAGCTCGTAGCCCTGCTGCGGTGACGGGTTGAGCTTGGCCAGGCCGCGTCCACCTGCGGCAACGTCACGCTCTGCGTCCGCGTAAGGCGAGCAGGCCGTCAGCGCCAGCAAGAGGCCCATCGGTACCAGATGGCATCCCTTGCGTGTCGGCATGGCTACATCCATGGCGGCATCCTGCATCGTGCGTCCGTGTCCATATATCCTTCCCTGGTGACAGGTTTATCGATTATGGAGTGTTCTGGAAACCTGGCGCCAGCTGCGGCAAGGCGTGGGTGACGGAATTTTGACGCATTCAGCGTTCGGCAGCGTCGCCGAATCGATTGCGGCACAGGCGATTCGGGGTTGGCCAGGCGATTGCGCTTCGCGTTCGACATTTCACCACCAATTTGTGACAACGGTCGCCAATTCACGCGACTCTCACGCAAGCGAGCATTACGCCATGAACTACACCATCCGTGCCGAAGCCATTGATGATCACGCCACCCTCCATGCGCTCACCGAGGCCGCATTCCGGAACGCTGCGCACAGCAGCCATACCGAGCAGTTCATCGTCGACGCCCTACGCGCGCGCGGGGAGCTGAGCGTTTCGCTGGTGGCCGAGTTGGACGGGAAGGTGATCGGCCATGTGGCGGTGTCGCCGGTGACGATCAGCGATGGCAGCACGGGCTGGTTTGGCCTGGGGCCGATTTCGGTATTGCCTGCCTGGCAGGGGCAGGGCATCGGTGCGGCCCTGATGCATGCCGCACTTGAAGCACTGCGTCAGCAGGGCGCACATGGCTGTGTATTGCTGGGCGAGCCGGCCTATTACGGCCGCTTCGGCTTCTGTGCCGAGCCGGGCCTGGTGCTGCCGGGTGTGCCGCCGGAGTACTTCCAGGCACTTTGCCTGCAGCCTCCGTTGGCACAGGGCGAAGTGCAGTACTCACCGGCCTTCGAGGCGACGGCCTGATCCGGGCCTGGCACGTTTCTGCTCAGGGCGCGCGCCAGGCGGTCGGTTCGGGTTGCGGCTTCGGAATGCGGTAACCGCCGATGTGTTCAAGCAGTTCATTGGTACGGCGCTGCTCGACCAGTACTTCACGCAGCAGGTTGCGCACGGCGAAGATGGCGAACGGCACCAGGATCCAGACCAGGCTGATGCCCAGCGCAAACAGGGTCAACAGGGCTTTTGCACCATCCATGCGGCATTCCTTGGTCGAAAGCAGCCACGCTAGCACGTGGCTGCTGCCGACGGATGTCAGCCGTTGTGCCGAAGGTGGATCAGCGGATACGGACGGCCTTGCGAATCCAGCGGTGAACGTCCGGTTTCGACGAAGCCCATGCGCAGGTAGAAGCCGACGGCCTGTGCGTTCTGTTCGTTGACGTCAGTACTCAGCTGCGGATGCTGGGCCAGTGCGTGCTGCAGCAGTTGCCGGCCGATGCCGGTGCCACGTACGTCCGGATCGATGAACAGCGCTTCCATGTGCGTGCCATCGATCAGCATGAAGCCCAGCGGCCGATCCTGCGCATCGACAGCAACGGTCATCGGCGCCTGCGGCAGGAAACCGGCGACTTCGGCATCGATGGCCTGGCGGTCTTCTGCACTGAGGAAGTCGTGGGTGGCGTCGACGGCGCGGCGCCAGAGGTCGACAAGAGCGGCGCCGTCGTCGGCGCGGGAGGGGCGGAGGGTGGTCATGGGTTCGCCAAGGTGCTTGCAAAGAGTGCGTAGTATGGCGCGTCCCGATCCAGCGCGCAGATGTGGATTCATCCGGCGTTGCGATGGCGGATGAAGGGGCTGTAGGTAGTGGCCTCCGCGCGCAGCACAACGCCGTCCTCGAAATCGCTGCTGTCGTTGAAGGGCACGGTGGGCCACTGCGGCCATTGCGCCAGGCGTTCGCGGTAGTGGTGGGTTGCTGCAGCCAGTGCCTCGTCGTGGGCCTGCATGCGCTCCGCTGCCAGCCCGGAACGCACGCCGTGCACCACGTGCGGTTCCATCACGTCGAAGCCGACGTAGCGCAGGCTGTACATCAAGGGCCACAGCAGCAACCGGGTATCTCCCTCGCGGCCGTCGACTGCGCAGGCCCGTGCCGATGAGCCGGTGGTGACGCTCAGCAACGCACGCTTGCCGCGCATCGCTCCGTGCTCGTGACGCAGGCGGCTGTTGTACATCGGCCCGTACACCAGTACGCGATCCAGCCAGCCCTTCAGGATGGCCGGCGCCGCGAACCACCACAGCGGGAACTGCAGGATCAGCAGGTCTGCGGCCCGCAGCAGTTTCAGGTGACGTTGCACATCGACGGGCAGCTGGCCCTGCTCGGCGCTGTGCCGCTGCTCGCGTTGGGCGTCGAAGTGGCCGGGATGCAGGCGATGCGGATGGTGGTCAGCCGCTTCCAGCGGATCGAAGCCCTCCGCATACAGGTCGACCACGTCCACCTGCAGCGCGTCATGCCGCAGTTGCTCGGCGGCCTGAGCGGCCAGATGTGCATTGAAGGAGCGGGGCTCGGGGTGGGCAAGCAGGATCAGGGCGCGCATGGGGCGAGGTGTTCGAGGAGTGTGCGACCATCCTCGCGGTGCCGGCACGCGCCGGCAATTACGCACCTTGAGGTAACCATGGCCTTTCCCGGGGATGTCTATGCCGCCAACTGTTCGGCACGCGATGCGCTGGCGCTGATTTCAGGCAAGTGGGTGATGCTGCTGCTGCCGGCATTGGCGCAGGGCCCGCTTCGCAACGGCGCGTTGCTGCGGAAGATCGAAGGCATCTCGCAGAAGGTGCTGACCCAGACCCTGCGCCAGCTGGAGCGCAATGGGCTGGTCGAGCGGTGTGACCGGGGCAGCAAACCACTGCATGTGGAGTACCGCCTGACCGAGGTCGCGCGCGGCCTGGTCGAGACGCTGTCCGCCCTGGATCGCTGGGCCGAGCACAACTTCCCGGCGCTCGATGCGGCCCGCGAGCGCTTCGACGCGCGCTAGCGGCGCCTGCACGGCCCCGGGCGTACAATGCGCCCCCGGCGGCCATCCTGGCCCAGTTGAAAAGCGAGAACCGCCATGACCGATGTCCTGGGTGTACCGGTGCACGACGCCGATGAACACTGGATGCGCCATGCACTGGCCCTGGCCGAGCGCGCGCAGCGTGAGTTCGACGAGATTCCGGTCGGGGCGGTGCTGGTGGGCGCCGACGGCCAGCTGCTGGGCGAGGGCTGGAACCTCAACATCGCCTCGCACGACCCCAGTGCGCATGCCGAGATCGTGGCCATGCGGGCCGGTGGAAAGCTGCTGGCCAACCATCGCCTGCTTGGCAGCACGCTGTACGTGACCTTGGAGCCGTGCGCGATGTGCGCGATGGCGATCGTGCATGCGCGCGTTTCGCGCCTGGTCTACGGCGCCAGCGACCCCAAGACCGGTGCGTGCGGCAGCGTGTTCGACCTGCTCGGCGATGCCCGCCACAACCACCGGGTCGAGATCCACGGCGGGGTGCTGGCCAAGGAAGCCAGTACGCGCCTGACCAATTATTTCCGCGCCAAGCGTGGCAAGCCGCCGCTGCTGCTGGAAGACCACGTCGGCGAGGGCTGAAGGGCGAACGGGTATGATGGGCGCCTCTTTCCTTCACCGGTAGGCCGCGCGCCTGCCCAGCAACGAGGCGACACAATGGCGGACACCGGCGCGGCCAACGAACGACTGATCTGGATCGACCTGGAAATGACCGGGTTGGACACCGACAACGATTCGATCATCGAGATCGCCACCGTGGTCACCGACGCCCAGCTGAACGTACTGGCCGAAGGACCGGAATTCGCCATCCATCATCCGCTGGAAACGCTGGAGGCGATGGACGAGTGGAACCGCAACCAGCATCGTCGTTCGGGCCTGTGGCAGCGCGTGGTGGGCAGCACCACCACCCTCGGCCAGGCCGAGGCGCAGACGGTAAACTTCCTGGCGCAGTGGATCCCGGCCGGCCTTTCGCCGATGTGCGGCAACTCGATCTGCCAGGATCGCCGCTTCCTGCACCGCCAGATGCCGCGCCTGGAGAAGTACTTCCATTACCGCAACCTGGACGTGTCCACGGTGAAGGAACTGGCCAAGCGCTGGGCGCCGAGCGTGGCCGCCGGCGTCGGCAAGAACAGCAACCACACCGCGCTGAGCGACGTGCACGACTCGATCGCAGAGCTGCGCCATTACCGCCAGTTCATGGGCGCGCTGTCGGGCTTGCCCACGGCCTGAACAACAACGCCGGGCAAGGCCCGGCGCTACCGGGTGACACGCGAACTGGTAGTGCCGGCCGCTGGCCGGCAAGGCGTCGGGGCCGAACCCCTTCCCGCGGCAAGGGCTCTGACCCCTCTGTCGTGCCTCGCGACGAACCGTTCAACTCCCCGGCGCTAAGATCGGCGCCATGAACGAGCCCATCCTGCTTCCCCGCGACATTGCCCACGACGCCCGCGACTGGTCCGACCTGCAGCGGGCGGTGGCCCTGCTGGAAGCGCCGACCCTCACCGCGCGCATGGCCAATCTGGTCGGCACGCCGCTGGAGTTCGCGGTGAAGGCGCTGCCCAAGGCGGTCTCCGGCCGCATACACGGTGCGGTGCAGGCGGCGCTGTCCAAGTCCGCACAGGCGGCGCTGTGGAGCATGGACAACTCGCCCGGCAAGGGAGCGTCGACCCGTTGGCACAAGCTGGCGGCAGCCACCTCGGGCGCGGTCGGCGGGGCCTTTGGTTTCGCGGCCTTGTTCATCGAACTGCCGGTGTCGACCACCATCATGATGCGCGCCGTGGCCGACGTGGCCCGCAGCGAGGGCTTCGACCTGTCCGAGTTCAGCACCCGGCAGGCGTGCCTGGAGGTGTTCGCGCTCGGTGGCAACTCGCCGCGCGACGACGCCAGCGAGACCGGCTACTACCTGGCCCGAGGCTTCACCACCGACGTGATGCGGCATCTTTCGGCCGAACTGGCTGGGCGTGTGGTGACCGGCCGCGACCTGACCCTGGGCGTGGCACCGAAGGAAGCTGGAAAGCTGCTGGCGAAGATGGTGGAAAAGGTGGCGGCGCGCTTCGGCGTGGTGGTCACCGAGAAATTCGCCGCACAGGCGGTGCCGATCGTCGGTGCTGCCGCCGGTGCAACACTCAATACCATGTTCACCGACTACTACCAGGACATGGCGCGCGGCCACTTCATCGTGCGCCGGCTGGAGCGCAAGTACGGTGAGGATGTGGTGCGCGCCTGCTATGACCGCGTGGCGCATGGTGCGGTAAGGATCGAGCCAAGGCTGGAGTAGAGCCACGCCATGCGTGGATGAGCCCTCGTGGCGGGTGATCCTTGCCTCGAGGGAACAATTGTTTTGCCAGTGCATGCCTGTTGCCTGGCAGCCGGCATCCCCATCCTTTGCGGCACTCCCCCCGCAAGAGATTGCCGCCATGATGTTCACCCCCCACCGCCTGGGCGCGTTGACGCTGCCCAACCGCATCGTGATGCCGCCGATGACCCGCTCGCGCGCCGCCGATGGCAACGTCGCCACCGCGGAAATGGCCGCCTACTATGCGCAACGCGCCAGCGCCGGCCTGATCGTCAGCGAAGGTACCCAGATCAGCCAGCAGGGCCAGGGCTATGCCTGGACCCCGGGCATCCACAGTGCCGAGCAGGTGCAGGGCTGGCGGCAGGTGACCGATGCGGTGCACGCCGCCGGTGGCCGCATCTACGCCCAGCTGTGGCACGTCGGCCGTGTCTCGCATGTGGCCCTGCAGCCCGATGGCGCGGCGCCGGTGTCTTCCTCGGCATTGCTCGCCGAAGGCGTGAAAGTGTTCGTCGACCCGACTGGGGCGGGTCCCGAAGCCGGTGTGGGCGAGATGATCCAGCACTCGATGCCGCGCGCGCTGCGCGAGGACGAGATTCCGGGCATCGTCGCCGATTACGCGCAGGCTGCGCGCAATGCGCTGGCCGCGGGATTTGATGGTGTGGAACTGCACGGCGCCAACGGCTACCTGATCAACCAGTTCATCGATTCGCAGGCCAACCAGCGCACCGATGCCTACGGCGGCTCACTGCAGAATCGCCTGCGTTTCCTGCGCGAGGTGGTGCAGGCGGTGGTCGAGGTTGCCGGTGGCGAGCGTGTGGGCGTGCGCCTGGCGCCGCTGACTACGCTGCAGGGGGCGGTGGACGATACGCCGCAGGCGACCTATCTGGCTGCCGCACACCTGCTCGGTGAGATGGGGGTGGGCTACCTGCACATTGCCGAGGCCGACTGGGACGATGCACCGCCGATGCCGGTGGCGTTCAAGCAGGCGCTGCGCATGGTCTACCCGGGTACGCTGATCTACGCCGGCAAGTACACCGCCGAGCGCGCCGAGCAGGCACTGGCCGAAGGCTGGGCTGACCTGATCGGCTTCGGCCGGCCGTTCATCGCCAACCCGGATCTGCCCGAGCGCCTGCGTACGGGTGCGACGCTGAATCCGCCGGATCGCGCCACGTTCTTTGGCGGTGGTGCGGAGGGTTTCACTGATTACCCGGCGCTGGAAGAGAGCGTCGCTGCCTGATTCTGGAGGCTGCCGGCCAGCGGCCGGCACTACCAGTGGGCGAGGGTAGTGCCGGCCGCTGGCCGGCATTTCAGTCAGGCGGCGAGGGGGGTAGTGCCGGCCGCTGGCCGGCATTTCAGTCAGGCGGCGAGGGGGGTAGTGCCGGCCGCTGGCCGGCATTTCAGTCAGGCGGCGAGGGGTAGTGCCGGCCGCTGGCCGGCATTCCACTGCCGGATCACGGCTTGTCGCGCACCAGCGCATCGGCCTCGACCACACCGCCATCCTTTCCATGCAGGTACAGGTGCATGTCCTGCTGCGGGTACGGGATGTTGATGCCGGCCTTGTCATAGCCCAGCTTCAGCTGTTCCAGCAGCGTGACCTTGGTGCCGAACCAGTCGGCCGACTTCACGTAGCAGCGGATGCCGAGGTTGATGGCGTGTGCGCCCAGTTCGTAGACCACCACGTCCGGTGCGGGGGTCTGCAGCACACGCGGATCGGCCTTCATCAGCGCCAGCGCGGTGTCGCGTGCCAGCTGGATGTTGTCTTCGTAGCCGATGCCGATCACCAGCTCGACGCGGCGCGTCGGCTCGGCGGTGAGGTTGATGATCGGCGCGGCGGTGATCAGCGTGTTCGGAATGGTGGTGTGCTGGTTGTCAGCGCCGGTTAGCACGGTCTGGAAGATGCGCACTTCGCGCACGGTGCCGGTCTGGCCGGCCACCGTGACCACATCGCCCACGCGGAACGGTCGCAGCGTCACCAGCATCACGCCCGAGGCGATGTTGGACAGCGAATCCTTCAATGCCAGACCGACCGCCA
Source organism: Stenotrophomonas sp. a6 (assembly GCF_030913325.1). Lineage (NCBI taxonomy): Bacteria > Pseudomonadati > Pseudomonadota > Gammaproteobacteria > Lysobacterales > Lysobacteraceae > Stenotrophomonas > Stenotrophomonas sp. a6. Next base: position 2,726,583 of record NZ_CP133161.1, on the reverse strand, counting down.
GGCCAGCGGTGCCGAGCACGGCCAGCAGCGGGGTGATCTGCACGCCCAGAGTCCCAATGGCCAGCACCACCACGATCACCAGTGAGGCGGCATACACCACGTTGCGCAGGAAGCTGCCCAGCATCGGGTCCACACCCATGCGCGCAGTGGCGCGCGGCATTGCATTGGACAAGCGACGTGCCACCCACAGGCCCACCAGCAGCACCACGATCGCGGCCAGCAACGGCACGCCGTAGGTTTCCAGCAGGCGTTCCCAGTCGAGCGAGTGGAACCAGGGCGTTGCGGCGGGGGCGGCGGGTGCTGCTGCGGCGATCATGCGGAAGTCCTTTGCTGAGAAACGGTGTCTGCGTGGGGCAGGGCGTGCGTGCACGCCAGAAACACGAAGCCCCGCAGAGGCGGGGCTTGCGTGCAGCAGCAGTATCGGCCGACGCCGATGAACACGACGTCAGCCTATGGCCATCACGGCATCAGCCGTTGGCCTTCAGCTTGGCCAGGCGCAGCCAGGTATCGACCACGGTGTCCGGGTTCAGCGACACCGACTCGATGCCTTCCTGCATCAGCCATTCGGCAAGATCCGGGTGATCGGACGGACCCTGGCCGCAGATGCCAACGTACTTGCCCTTGGCACGTGCTGCCTTGATCGCCATCGACAGCAGCTTCTTCACTGCCGGGTTCCGCTCGTCGAACAGGTGCGCAACGATCGAAGAGTCGCGGTCCAGGCCCAGGCTCAGCTGGGTCAGGTCGTTGGAGCCGATCGAGAAGCCGTCGAAGATCTCCAGGAACTCATCGGCGAGCAGTGCGTTGGACGGCACTTCGCACATCATGATGATCTTCAGGCCGTTCTCGCCCTGCTTCAGGCCGTTCTGTTCCAGCACCTCGACGACCTTGCGGCCTTCTTCCAGGGTGCGCACGAACGGAATCATGACCCACAGGTTGTCCAGGCCCATTTCGTTGCGCACGCGCAGCACGGCCTTGCACTCCAGCGCGAAGGCGGCCGAGAAGCTCGGGTCGACGTAACGGCTGGCGCCGCGGAAGCCGATCATCGGGTTCTCTTCGTGCGGCTCGTAGTTGCTGCCGCCGATCAGGTTGGCGTACTCGTTGGACTTGAAGTCCGACAGGCGCACGATCACCGGGTTCGGTGCAACCGAGGCGGTGAGGGTGGCGATGCCTTCGGCCAGGCGGTCGACGTAGAAGCTGACCGGATCACCGTAGCCGGCGATCTTCTCATCGATCTTCTTCTTGGTCGCCGCGTCCTGGCGGTCGTATTCCAGCAGTGCGTTCGGGTGGATGCCGATGTGGCTGGCGATGATCATTTCCAGGCGGGCCAGGCCGATGCCGGCGTTCGGCAGCTGGCCGAAGTCGAAGGCACGTTCCGGGTTGGCCACGTTCATCATGATCTTCAGCGGGGCCGGCGGCATGTTGCCCAGATCGGTGGTGGTGCGCTCGAAGCCGAGCTTGCCTTCGTAGATGAAGCCGGTATCGCCTTCAGCGCAGCTGACGGTGACCAGCTGGCCATCTTCAATGACCTTGGTGGCGTTGCCCGAACCGACCACGGCGGGCACGCCCAGCTCGCGCGCGATGATCGCGGCGTGGCAGGTGCGGCCACCACGGTTGGTGACGATGGCCGAAGCGCGCTTCATCACCGGTTCCCAGTCCGGGTCGGTCATGTCGGCGATCAGCACGTCGCCCGGCTGCACGCGATTCATGTCGTCCAGCGTCTTGACCACGCGGGCCACGCCCGAACCGATCTTGGCGCCCACAGCGCGGCCTTCGGCCAGCACGTTGCCGCCCTTTTCGGTCAGCGCGAAGCGCTCGATCTGGGTGGCGTGGCTGCGCGACTTCACCGTTTCCGGGCGCGCCTGCACGATGAACAGCTTGCCGCTGACACCGTCCTTGGCCCACTCGATGTCCATCGGGCGGCCGTAGTGCTTTTCGATGACCAGCGCCTGCTTGGATAGTTCCTGCACGTCCTCGTCGCTGATCGAGAAGGTGTTGCGCAGTTCGACCGGAGTGTCCTCGATCCTGACGCGCTCACCCGGGACATCCGAATACACCATGCGGATCGCCTTGCTGCCGAGCGAGCGGCGCAGGATCGCCGGCTTGCCGGCCTGCAGGGTGGGCTTGTAGACGTAGTACTCGTCCGGATTGACCGCACCCTGCACGACCATTTCGCCCAGGCCGAACGAAGAGGTGACGAACACCACGTCGCGGAAGCCGGACTCGGTGTCCAGGGTGAACAGCACGCCGGAGGAACCGACGCCCGAACGCACCATCAGCTGCACGCCGGCGGACAGGAACACGTCCTCATGCTTGAAGCCGTGGTGGACGCGGTAGGCGATCGCACGGTCGTTGTACAGCGAGGCGAACACTTCCTTGACCTTGTGCACGACATCGTCGGCACCGGTGACGTTGAGGAAGGTCTCCTGCTGGCCGGCGAAGGAGGCATCCGGCAGATCCTCGGCGGTGGCCGACGAACGCACGGCCACGGCCACGTCGCCGCCGCCGTTTTCGGCGCTCAGCTTGGCGTAGGCGGTGCGGATGTCCTGGTCCAGCTGCGGCTGCAGCGGCGCATCGATCACCCAGCTGCGGATTTCCTTGCCGGCGGCGGTCAGCGCGTTGACGTCCTCGACGTCCAGCGTGGCCAGCTTGTCGAAGATGCGCTTGGACAGATCGTTGTGCGCGATGAAGTCCTTGAAGGCTTCAGCGGTGGTGGCATAACCGCCCGGCACCGAAACGCCCAGACCGGCCAGGTTGCCGATCATCTCGCCCAGGGACGAATTCTTGCCGCCTACGCGGGCCAGATCGGCCAGACGCAGTTCGTGCAACCACAGGATGTTCTCGTTCAAGCGCGATGCTCCGTTTGGCCATCGCCCGAGGCGGGCTGAGTGGCCGCGTCCGTAGGAAGAAGCCGATATGATGCCGGGCAGACCACTGTCGGCACAAGCTTGTGCTGGCGGCCTTTTTAAGCTTCGTAGGGGGTAAAAGCGCGCATGTCGACCATCCGCCCGGTGTTCTACGTTTCCGATGGAACCGGTATCACCGCTGAAACCATTGGGCATAGCCTGCTCACCCAGTTCTCCGGGTTCAGCTTCATTACCGACCGCATGTCGTTTGTCGACGACCCCGAAAAAGCGCGTGAAGCCTGTGCCCGGATCCAGGCGGCGGGGGAGCGGTACCAGGTCCGGCCGATCGTGGTGAACTCCTGCGTGGACCAGAGCCTGAGCCTGATCCTGGCCGACAGCGGGGCGCTGATGCTGGATGTGTTCGCGCCGTTCATCGAGCCGCTGGAGCGTGAACTTGCCAGCCCGCGCCTGGCCCGGGTCGGCCAGGCCCACGGCATGGTCGACTTCGACACCTACCACCGCCGCATCAACGCGATGAACTTCGCCCTGACCCACGATGACGGTATCGCGGTGAACTACGACGATGCCGACGTGATCCTGGTGGCGGTGTCGCGCGCCGGCAAGACGCCCACCTGCATCTACCTGGCCCTGCATTACGGCGTGCGTGCGGCCAACTACCCGCTGACCGACGAGGACCTGGAAAGCGACCGCCTGCCGCCGCGCCTGCGCAACTACCGGCGCAAGCTGTTCGGCCTGACCATCGACCCGGACCGCCTGCAGCAGATCCGCCAGGAGCGCCGCCCGAACTCGCGCTACGCCAACCTGGAGACCTGCAAGCGCGAGGTGGCCGCGGCCGAGGTGATGTTCCAGATGGAGCGGATCCCGACGCTGAGCACCACGCATACCTCGATCGAGGAGATTTCCAGCAAGGTGCTGGCCACGCTGGGGCTGCAGCGCGAGTTGTATTGATCCGTGCGCCACGACCAACGGTCGTGGCCTACCTCCCGGGGCAATACCCCTCCTGCGCGGGGGCATCGACCCTCCTGCACGGTGGGTATCGACCCTCCTGCACGGTGGGTATCGACCGTTGGTCGATACCGAGCCCTTTGGTCGGGGTGATCCCGCCCCCACGTTGAAGCACCAACGTGTAGGATCGACCCATGGCCCGAGCCTTGCCCCGTACCGAACGCATTCCCCGCCTGAGCCGGTTGAGCTGGCTCATGGGCCTGTACGCGGAGAACTATCGCCATCTGGTGCGCCTGTTCGAACCGGCCGGACTGGCGGCGGGCAGCTACATTTCCTCGATCGGCGACGGCCTGGATGTCCGCCTGGACGTGATCGAGTGCCACCGCTACACGGTGGAACTTCGCCTGACCTACGACCTGGCCGACCCGGTCACCGGCGAGCCTGATCCGTCGGCCTACGTGCGCCTGTACCGTGACGCGCGCCAGGCCGAGACCACCCATTGCTATGTCGGCCGCCGCTGGCAGGACACCATGGGCCTGTACCCGCCGCCGGCGGAACTGATCAGCCACCGCATGCGCATGAACACCTTCCTCGGCAAGTGGCTGGAATACCTCGCCGAGCGCGGCCACGGCGTGGCCACCCTGCGCCGCGATCCTGATGGCGCCACTGCGGCTGCCGAACGCCGCCTGTCGCTGGTGCGCTGATCGGCCATAATCCACGGCTGACCTGCCGCTGGATGCTGCCCATGCCGTACACCCCGATCGTCGCCACCCTGGGCTACGTGCTGTCGCCCGATCGTCGCCAGGTGCTGATGATCCACCGCAACACCCGGCCCGGTGACCACCACCTGGGCAAGTACAACGGGCTGGGCGGCAAGATCGAACCGACCGAAGACGTTGCGGCAGGCATGCGCCGCGAAATCGCCGAGGAAGCCGGCATCGACTGCACCGGCATGCGGCTGCGCGGCACCATCAGCTGGCCGGGATTCGGCAAGCATGGCGAGGACTGGCTGGGCTTCGTGTTCGTCATCGACAGTTTCGAAGGCACCCCGCACGGCGGCAACCATGAAGGCACGCTGGAGTGGGTGGACCTGGACAAGCTGGACACGCTGCCGATGTGGGAGGGCGACCGCAACTTCCTGCCACTGGTGTTCGACGCCGACCCGCGCCCCTTCCACGGCGTGATGCCGTACCAGGACGGCCGCATGGTCAGCTGGTCCTACAGCCGGCTGTAAGCCGGCGAATCGGGAGGGGGGCGATCTTTCGAGTGGGGATCAACCTTCCAGGTGGGTGCCAACCTTGGTTGGCACGCTCTTCCGGTTCATTAATGTCCGGGCAATATTGACGAACGCAAATTACCCGGGCAATATTCGCGCATCACCTCCGATGCCATTGCCATGCCTGCGTCCCGACTCCCTCCCTTCAGTTGCTTCGACGGCCACCGGCTGGTCGCCTCCGGTACCCCGGAAGTGGCTGCGCTGGCGCTGAAGCAGCTGCGTGCCGGCAACGCTGCCGGTCCGCTGCTTGTGTTCGACAACGCTACCGGCCGCACCCGTGATTTCGATACGCGCGGCAGTGACGCAGAACTGCTGGCGCGGGTCGTCGAAGCCTTTCCCGCCGCCGTCGAGGCGGATGCCGACGTTACTGCCGAAGAGGCGCCGGCAACTCCGCGTGGCCGCGGCCGCCCCAAGCTGGGCGTGGTCGCACGCGAAGTGACCCTGCTGCCGCGCCACTGGGCGTGGCTGGCCGAGCAGCCCGGCGGGGCCTCGGTAGTGCTGCGCAAGCTGGTGGAGGCGGCCAGCCGTGCTGGTGCCGACAAGGACCGGCAGCGCCGCCACAGCGAGCGTGCCTATCACTTCCTGCAGACCGTCGCCGGAGACCTGCCGGGTTTCGAGGAAGCGATCCGTGTCCTGTTCGCGCACGACCGGGCGGGCCTGGAAATGGCGTTACGCAGCTGGCCCGAGGATGTGCGCAATCACGCCCTGCGCCTGGCCTTCGATGATTCTTCGGACCACGCAGACGGCTGAGCCACCGCGCCGCTACTGAGCGGCGGCGCCACCTGATCGCGGGCCACGGCCCGCTCCCCTGTGCTTGCTTTGCTGGCGGAAACGCCGGGCAGGGCAGCGCCTTGCCCAGAGAACCCCATGGACACCCCCGCACATCCCATCCCCCCGGTCGCGCCGCCCCTCTGGCGCACCTATCTGACCCTGCTCCTGCCGATGCTGCTGACCAACGCATTGCAGCTGGCTGCAGGCACGCTGGACAACGTCTACCTCGGCCATCTGCTGGGTACGCAGGCGGTGGCCGCCGCCGCTGCGTTCTTCCCTGTCTTCTTCCTGCTGCTGGCCCTGGTAATGGGTCTGGCCACCGGTGCGATGGTGCTGATCGGCCAGGCCTGGGGCGCGGGCCGGCCGCAACAGGCTCGCGCGGTCGCCGGCAGTGCGGTGGCACTGATTCTGCTGTTGTCAGTGCTTGTGATGGCGGTGGGCGGCGGTTTCGCGCCACAGCTGCTGGCGGCACTGGGCACGCCAGCGCCGATCCTCGGCGAATCCATCGTCTATGCCCGTGTTCTGCTGCTGGCGGCACCGGCGTTCTTCCTGCTGTGGCTGGCCACTGCGGTGAGCCGTGCGGTGGGCGATGCCAAAACGCCGCTGCATGCGCTGCTGCTGGCCACGGTGGTCGGCCTGCTGTGCACGCCGCTGCTGATCCTGGGCTGGGCCGGCCTGCCGCAGCTGGGCGCGGCCAGTGCGGCAGTCTCGGCGGCGCTCGCCTCGCTGCTGGCCCTGGCCTGGCTGATGTGGCGGTGGCAGCGCATGGGGCACCCGTTGGCCCCGGGGCATGAGTTGCTGCAAGCCATCCGCTTTGATGGAGCGCTGATCCGTTCGATGCTGCACATCGGCATACCGTCTTCGTTGCAGATGCTCAGCCTGGCCATTGCCGAAATCGTGCTGCTGGGCTGGATCAACCGCTATGGCTACACGGCCACGGCCGCCTACGGTGCGGTCAACCAGTTGATGAGCTGGGTGCAGCTGCCGGCGATGTCGCTGGGCATCACTGCCACCATCCTCGCGGCGCATGCGATGGGCGCGGGGCGTACGGCACGGCTGCCGGCCATCGCACGCACAGGCGTGCTGCTTGGACTGGCGATGCTGAGCGGGGTGGTGGTGCTGGTTGTGGCGCTGGCGCCCTGGCTGACCGGCCTGATCCTGGCGGCGACCGACGTGCGCGAACTGGCCGCGTTGCAGTTGCGCACCGTGGTGTGGGGCGTGCTGGCGATGGGAGGCAGTGCGGTGCTGGTCGGAGTGATGCGCGGCAGCGGCACGGTGCTGTTGCCGGCGTTGCTGGGCATGGCTGCCGTGTTGCTGCTGGAGCTGCCGTTGGCGATGTGGCTGCAATCCCGGCACGGTCTGGCCGGGCTGTGGTGGGCATGGCCGCTGGGGTTGCTGGCCATGCTGGTGATGCAGGTGTTCTGTTTCGCGCATTGGCGGCGCCGCGTGCAGGCCGGGTAGTGCCGGCCGCTGGCCGGCAATCCGCAATGGACGGAGCAGCCGGCCAGCGGCCGGCTCTACCACTCGATCGGATCGCATCCGGCGCGGATGCAGGTGTTCTGTTTTGCTCGCTGGCGGCCGGGTGCAGGCTGGGTAGTGCCGGCCGCTGGCCGGCAATCCGCAATGGCCGGAGCAGCCGGCCAGCGGCCGGCTCTACCACTCGGTCGGATCGCATCCGGCGCGGATGCAGGTGTTCTGTTTTGCTCGCTGGCGGCCGGGTGCAGGCTGGGTAGTGCCGGCCGCTGGCCGGCAATCCGCAACGGCCGGAGCAGCCGGCCAGCGGCCGGCTCTACCACTCGGACGGATCGCATCCGGCGCGGATGCGGGTGTTCTGTTTTGCTCGCTGGCGACCGGTGCAGGCCGGGTAGTGCCGGCCGCTGGCCGGCAATCCGCAATGGCCGGAGCAGCCGGCCAGCGGCCGGCGCTACCACTCGGTCGGATCGCATCCGCCGCGGATGCGGGTGTTCTGTTTTGCTCGCTGGCGACCGGTGCAGGCTGGGTAGTGCCGGCCGCTGGCCGGCAATCCGGAATGGCCGGGGCAGCCGGCCAGCGGCCGGCTCTACCACTCGGTCGGATCGCATCCGGCGCGGATGCAGGTGTTCTGCTTTGTTCGCTGGCGGCCGGGTGCAGGCAGGGTAGTGCCGGCCGCTGGCCGGCAATCCGCAATGGACGGAGCAGCCGGCCAGCGGCCGGCTCTACCACTCGGTCGGATCGCATCCGGCGCGGATGCAGGTGTTCTGCTTTGTTCGCTGGCGGCAGGTGCAGGTTGGGTAGTGCCGGCCGCTGGCCGGCAATCCGCAATGGCCGGGGCAGCCGGCCAGCGGCCGGCTCTACCACTTCAGTGCCGCTGTGCCAGCAGCAGGTGGAAGTGCTTTTCTCGGGTCTGGCCGTCATTGCCGGCTGCGGATTCGCGGTGGCTGCGCCAGGCCGAGACGCGGAAGCCCGATACCCGCAGCGCCAGCTCCACCGCGTCCAGCTCATGCAGCTGGAAGTCGGCGGCGAATGGCAGGCTGCGCATGAAGCTGGCATCGCCGAAGGCCAGGCACAGGCGGCCGCCCCGGCGCAGCACCCGCGCCAGTTCGTCCAGCACCGGGGCCAGGTTCGGCCAGAAGTACAGGGTGTTGACCGCCAGCGCGGCATCCATCGCGGCATCGGCGACCGGCAGTGCATGGGCGTCGCCGTGTCGCATCGCCGCACGTTCGGCCACCCCGGCGTCGGCCAGCCGCTGGTTGCCGGCCTCGACCATGGCCGTGGACAGCTCGATGCCCAGATAGTGGCTGTCGGTGGCCTGCAGCATCAGTGGCGCGAAGGCCGCATTGCCCGGGCCGACCTCCAGGACCCGTTCGCCGGCGCCGACGGCCAGCAGCCCGATTGCGGCCAGGTTGAGTGCGCCGTTGCTGCGGTTCATCGAGTCGGCCACCGCCAGCGCGGCCTCGCCGTGGGGCTGCCGCAGCTGTGCGGCCAGGGTGGGAGCATCCAGCATCATCATCGTCCGTTGCAGAGTTTCGGACGTGGCGGCGGCGGGTCCGCCGGTGACCATAGCGCCGACCTTGTGGCTTGGGAAGTAGGGAAACCCCGCTTCCGGGTGATGAGGAAATGTCCAGCGTCGCAGTCGGTGAGATCTGGTTGTCCACAGGGGGTGTGGATTACGCGTGGGCAACTTTGTGGATAAGCCGCGACAGGCGCCACCCCCCTAGGCTGTCAAGATGGGTGGCGAAAAATTCACCGCCGGTGAGGGCAGGTGAGGGTGTGGTGAAGGCGGGTCCTGCCAGTGCTGTCGCCAGCGGCGGCGCTCGCGGTAACCTGTGGGCCTTGATGCTCCGTGAGACCCCATGAAACGTCACTTCTCGATGCTGCGCGAATTCCAGCTGGCCGACTGGTTCACCCTGGCCAATGCTTTCTGCGGCACCGGTGCGGTCTTTGCCGCGATGCGCTTCCTGCAGGACGGCGAGCGTGGCTACCTGCTGTTCGGCATGGCGTTGATCCCGCTGGCCTTCATCTTCGACGCGCTCGACGGGCGCATCGCGCGCTGGCGCAAGTCCAGTTCCACCCTGGGCCGCGAGCTGGACTCGCTGTCGGACGTGATCTCCTTCGGCGTGGCGCCGGCGGCGCTGGCCTATGCCTGCGGCATGCAGGGCGGCTGGGACTGGCTGGTGCTGAGCTACTTCGTCTGCTGCGGTGTCAGCCGCCTGGCACGCTACAACGTCACTGCCGAGGCGCTGGCCGGCGACGAGGGCAAGGTCACGTATTTCGAGGGCACCCCGATCCCGACCAGCCTGGTGCTGGTGATCGTACTGGCGATTGCCGCCGGTACCGATGCCATCGGCCAGGACCTCTGGTTCGGCCAGTGGCAGATCGGCCCGTGGCAGCTGCACCCGATGGTGCTGTTGTTCGCCTTGTCCGGGTCGCTGATGATCAGCAAGACCCTGCGTATCCCCAAGCCATGAGCCAGCCCTGCGGAGGCCTGCGATGACCAGCTCGGCCCACGACGCCGGCAGCAGCGATTTCGAAACGCTGGCGCGGCAGTACTTCGGTGCCTGGGGCGATGCCCTGCGCCACGCGAGCACGCCCGGTGCACCGGCCGGCGGCGACCCCGGCAGCTGGCAACGGCTGTTCGACTGGTGGAGCCAACTGTTGCCCGAACAGGGGCAGGGCGCGCCGGAAGATGCCGTGCGCCGTTTCCGCGAACAGGCCGGCAGCTGGTACGGCACCATGCAGGAAGTGGCCGCGCGTTTCGCCGGCCGCGATGCCAGCAGCGCCGAGGTGGCCCAGGCCTGGCGCGAGGCGGTGCAGGGGCAAGGCGACGGTATGCTGCAGTGGATGCTGCAGGGCGCCCGTGGCAGCACCCACGCCGGCGCCACCGTGCCCGACTTCGCCGCATGGCTGCAGCAGTTCCAGCTGCAGGCGGGCCCGTGGCTGCAGAGCCCGGCGTTCGGCCCCGGCCGCGAGCACCAGGCGCGCTGGCAGGCCCTGCTGCGGGCGCAGGAGGAGTACCAGCAGCATTCGCGCGCCTACGTTGATCAGATCAGGCAGGCGTTGGACGAGGCCTTCGCGTTGTTCGAGCAGCGTCTGGCCGAGCACGAACAGCCCGGCAGCCAGTTGACCAGCGCCCGCGCGATGTTCGACCTGTGGATCGAAGTGGCCGAGGAGGCCTACGCCAAGGTCGCCATGTCCGAACCGTTCCAGCAGGTGTACGCCTCGCTGGGCAACGCGCAGATGCGCCTGCGCGCCGGCCTGCAGCGCGAGGTGGAACAGATGAGTGAGCGTATCGGCCTGCCGACCCGCAGCGAGATGGACGCCGCGCATCGCCGTATTGCCGAACTGGAGCGCAGCCTGCGTCGCCTGCAGGCACAGGTGGCGGTGCTGGCGGGGACTGCCGCGGTCGATCCGGTGTCGCAGCCGGCACCGGCGAAGGTGAAGCCGGCCGCGCGCAAAGCCGTGAAGAAGGCGGCGCCGGCAAAGAAGGCGCCTGCAAAGAAGGTGTCTGCGAAGAAGGCTGCGTCTCGCGCTTCCACTCGGGCGCGTGACCGATGAAAGGACCGCTGGGCTTCAACGCCGATGACCTGATGCAGGAAACCCTGGCCATGCAGCGCAAGCTGATGGAAGGGCTGAAGCTGCTGCCGCAGGTGGAAGACGTGGACTATGGCGTGACCGCACGCGAGGAAGTCTGGCGTGACGGCAAGGTGGTGCTGTACCGCTTCGTCGGCGAACAGGCACCGACCCGGCGCACGCCGCTGCTGATCGTCTACGCGCTGGTCAACCGGCCGTACATGGTCGACCTGCAGGCCGACCGTTCGCTGGTGCAGAAGCTGCTGGCGCTGGGCCAGGACGTGTACGTGCTGGACTGGGGCTACCCGGACAGGTCCGAACGCTTCCAGACCCTGGAGGACTACCTGCTGCGCTATATCGATGGTGCGGTGGACGCGCTGCGCACCCGCAGTGGCGGCCCGGTCGACCTGCTCGGCATCTGCCAGGGCGGGGTGTTCGCGCTGTGCTACGCCGCGCTGCGCCGGCAGAAGCTGGGCAAGCTGATCACCATGGTCACCCCGGTCGACTTCCAGACGGCTGACAACATGCTCTCGCATTGGGCGCGGCAGGTGGACGTGGACCTGCTGGTCGACACGCTGGGCAACATCCCGGCCGACCTGATGAATGCCAGTTACCTGATGCTCAAGCCATTCCGCCTGAACGTGCAGAAGTACGTCGGCCTGCTCGACATCCTCGATGACAAGGCCGCGCTGGAGGATTTCCTGCGCATGGAGAAGTGGATCTTCGATTCACCGGACCTGGCGGGCGAGGCGTTTCGCGATTTCATCAAGCAGTTCTACCAGGGCAATGGGCTGGTAAACGGCACGGTGCGGATCGGCGAGGAAGCGGTGGATCTGTCGCAGGTGACGCTGCCGGTGCTGAACATCTATGCCGAGCAGGACCATCTGGTGCCACCGGATGCCTCGCGCGCGATGCGCGGGCGTTTGGGCACGGACGACTACACCGAGTCCAGTTTCCGTGGTGGGCATATTGGTATCTACGTTTCCGGCCGCGCGCAGCGCGAAGTGCCGGCCACGATCGATGGCTGGTTGAAGGCGCGCGATCTGTAGAGTCGAGCCATGCTCGACTGACTTGGGGATGATGATGTACCGGATTTTGTTGATTCTTGCGGCACTGCTGACAGCACCACTTGCCCACGCCGCACCCAGTACGGATGCACGCCGGGAGATCGCCCAGCTGATCGCCAGCCTGGACGGCTCCCAGTGCCGTTTCCAGCGCAATGGCAGCTGGTACGACGGCAGCGACGCGCGCGCGCACCTGCAGCGCAAGTACGATTACCTGCTGAAAAAGGGCATGGTGGACAGCGCCGAGCAGTTCATCGAGCGCGCTGCCAGCCAGAGCAGCATGAGTGGCAAACCCTACCGCATCCAGTGTCCGGGGCAGCCTGAACAGACCGCAGCCGCCTGGTTCGGCGCACGCCTGCAGGCCCTGCGCCACCGCACGCCGTAGACATGGGGGGCGGTGTAGAGTCGAGCCATGTTCGACTGCCTTGTCCATTTCCCGGAGCTGCCGCCATGAACACCACGCCCAAAACGCTGTCGCGTTCATTGAACGACCGCATGATTGCCGGCGTGATGGGCGGCATTGCCCATCGCTTCGGCTGGAATGCGACCCTGCTGCGGGTGATCTACGTGCTGGTTTCGCTGGCCTCCGCCGCCTTCCCTGGCATCCTGGTCTACCTGATCCTGTGGCTCCTGATCCCCAACGAGGCCGATTGAAGACTGGAGCAATGCCCTGGCCGATCTGGCTGCGCGCGCTGCAGGTGCTGGGCGCGGTGTGGACGTCACCCAATTCCCTGCTCGGCGTGATCGGCGGCCTGGCCGGCATGCTCGGCGGCGCGACATTGCGGTGGAGCGGCCGTGACTGCGCGCTGGTGTTCGACCGCTGGCCGTGGGGGCCAGGTGGGGCGATCACTCTGGGGAACGTGATCCTGCATACCGGCCATGACCTGGGCATTTCCTGCCGCACCTATGCGCATCAGGCAGGGTGGGGCGCGGAGCCGCTGATACGGCTGGATGATCACGAACGGGCGCACGTGTACCAGTACATGGTGCTGGGCCCGCTGTACCTGCCGGTGTACCTGCTGTGCGGCGGGGTGAGTGCGCGCAATCCGTTCGAACGGGCGGCCGATCATTTCGCCCGGTTCGGGCGTGGCTGGTGGCCGTAGTTTCCAGCCAACGGCGCAGCCCCTCGTGGGTGGTCGCGGAATGCGTTTCATGCGATTGGGCCGGGCGGGGTGGGTTCGCGGGACACGCCGTGAACCCGTCCCTGGGGGCTCGATGGCGCCATCCATGGCGCCAACGGTCCCGCGAACCCACCCCGCCCGGCCCCTGACAGTTTCCGTGCGCGTCCAGCCACGGAGAAGAAATAGAGCAGCAGAAGCGGGTCGCGCGCTGCGCTTGCTCGCGAGCGGGGCATGGCTTGGCTTGGCTCTACAGGAAGCAACAAATCAGCCGGCCAGGCTGTTTTTGCTTTTGATCTTCTTTTTTCTTTTCCGTGGGTGAACGTGCCCGAAAAACTGTCAGGGGCCGGGCGGGGTGGGTGCGCGGGACCGTTGGCGCCATGGATGGCGCCATCGAGCCCCCAGGGACGGGTTCACGGCGTGTCCTGCGCACCCACCCCGCCCGGCCCAATCACATGAAACGCGTTACACGACCACCCACGAGGGGCTGCGCCGTTGGCGGGAATCCGCCACGGATTCGTTAGCCGGAAGTTAAAGATCCGTAAGCATTCTGCTGCGATCCCGCAGTCATCTGCATGCAACCGATCGTCATTAGCCTTCGTGACGTTCCAGTCAGGTTCGACGCGGTAAGCTCTCCCTCGATGAGCTCGCAGCATCGTTCATCGAGTGCAGTACGCAGTAGCAATTTGGAGGAATACATCACATGGCAATCGTTCTTTATGTCGGTGGTAGCAAGGATGGCGAGAAGGGCGTGGTGCCCTACGGCTTCAGCAAATCCCGCGCCGACACCGCGCTGGGGCCGGAGTTCTACACGGAGCGGTTCATGGAACTGCAGGGTGTCGGCAAGGTCCGCCTGATGGCCCTGGAAGGCATGCGTGACGAGATCGTCATGCAGCGCGCCGCCCGCCACTACCGCTGACCTTCGCAACACGCGGCAGGGCGCGCCCACCATCGCGCGCCCGCGCCGGCATCCCAGCCCAGGGCCAGTCCGAGCCCTCTCTCCGCCAGGATGCCGGCGTCCACTCCGGCCCCGCCGCTGAACCTCGCCCCCTGTCAATGCCTTGTCCGGCTCCGTCGTGGATTGCCAGAATGGGATCTTCCCGTACCGCGGCACAGACCTGAAGCAATGCACGACGCCAAGAACGCCCAGAGCGCGCTCGCCCAGCAGATCGCCCAGACCATCGCCGACGAGATCGGTGCCCAGTCCGCCCAGGTGCGCGCCGCCGTCGGCCTGCTCGACGAGGGCGCCAGCGTTCCGTTCATCGCGCGCTACCGCAAGGAAGTGACCGGGGGCCTGGACGACACCCAGCTGCGCAACCTGGAAACCCGGCTGACCTACCTGCGCGAGCTGGAGGAGCGCCGTGCGGCGGTGCTGGCCAGCATCGGCGAGCAGGGCAAGCTCAGCGACGAGCTGCGCAACGACATCCTGGCCGCCGACACCAAGAGCCGGCTGGAAGACCTGTACCTGCCGTACAAGCCCAAGCGCCGTACCCGCGCCCAGATCGCCCGCGAGGCCGGTCTCGAGCCGCTGGCCGATGGACTGCTGGCCGACCCCACGCAGGATCCGCAGGCCTTCGCCGCCGCCTTCGTCAACACCGACAAGGGCGTGGCCGACACCAAGGCCGCGCTGGAAGGTGCGCGCGCGATCCTGATGGAGCGCTGGGGCGAGGACGCCGCGCTGGTCGGCGAGCTGCGCACCTGGCTGGGAGAGAACGGCGTGATCCGTGCCCGCGTGGCCGAGGGCAAGGAAACCGAAGGCGCCAAGTACCGCGACTATTTCGAGCATGCCGAATCTCTGGCGAAGATTCCTTCGCACCGGTTGCTGGCGCTGTTCCGCGCGCGCCGCGAAGAGATCCTGTTCCTGGAACTGGACCCGGGCAGCGATGCCGAGGCCGGCCACCAGTACGCCGAAGGCCGCGTGGCGCGCAGGGCCGGCATCGCCGACCGGGGCCGCGCCGCCGATCGCTGGCTGCTGGACGCCTGCCGCCTGACCTGGCGCGCCAAGCTGCACACCCATCTGCTGCTGGACCTGTTCAACCAGGCCCGCGAGAAGGCCGAGGCTGAGGCCATCGCGGTGTTCGGCGACAACCTGAAGGATCTGCTGCTGGCCGCACCGGCGGGCCCGAAGACCGTGCTTGGGCTGGACCCGGGCATCCGCACCGGCTGCAAGATCGCCGTGGTCGATGCCACAGGCAAGCTGGTGGCCACCGACACCATCTACCCGCATGAGCCACGTCGCCAGTGGGACCAGTCGGTGCAGACGATCAAGCAACTGTGCGCCAAGCACAACGTTGAACTGATCGCGATCGGCAACGGCACCGCCAGCCGCGAAACCGACAAGCTGGCCGGCGAAGCGATCAAGGCTGCCGCCAACCCGAAGCTGCAGAAGGTCGTGGTCAGCGAGGCGGGCGCCTCGGTGTACTCGGCCTCCGAGTTCGCGGCCAAGGAGTTCCCGGGGCTGGACGTGTCGCTGCGTGGCGCGGTGTCGATCGCGCGTCGCCTGCAGGACCCGCTGGCCGAACTGGTCAAGATCGAACCCAAGGCGATCGGTGTCGGCCAGTACCAGCACGATGTGGACCAGTACCGGCTGGCGCGGGCGCTGGACGCGCGCGTGGAGGACTGCGTGAACGCCGTGGGCGTGTACGTGAACACTGCATCGGCCGCGCTGCTGTCGCGGGTGTCCGGCCTGTCGGCCACGGTGGCCGAGAACATCGTGCGCCATCGTGACGAGAATGGCCCGTTCAAGCGCCGCAAGGATCTGCTGAAGGTCGCGCGCCTGGGCGAGAAGACCTTCGAACAGTGCGCCGGCTTCCTGCGCATCGCCGACGGCGACCAGCCGTTGGATGCTTCGGCGGTGCACCCCGAAGCCTATCCGGTGGTCGAGCGCATCGTGGCCAGCACCGCACGCCCGATCAAGGCGCTGATCGGTGATGGCAGCTTCCTGCGTGGCCTGAAGGCCGAGCAGTTCACCGATGACACCTTCGGCTTGCCGACCGTGCGCGACATCCTGAAGGAACTGGAGAAGCCGGGCCGCGACCCGCGTCCGGAGTTCAAGGCTGCGCGCTTCGCCGAAGGCGTGGAGGACATCAAGGACCTGCGCGAGGGCATGGTGCTGGAAGGCGTGGTGAGCAACGTGGCGGCCTTCGGTGCCTTCGTCGATATCGGCGTGCACCAGGACGGCCTGATCCACATTTCGGCGCTGTCCGACACCTTCGTGAAGGACCCGCGTGACGTGGTCAAGGCTGGCGACATCGTCAAGGTGAAGGTGCTGGAGGTGGACGTGGCGCGCAAGCGCATTGCCCTGACCCGGCGTCTGGACGATACCCCCGGGCAGGCCACCAGCCGCCCGGGCCAGCGTGATGAGCGCGGCCATGGGCAGGGTCCGCGCCGGGATGCAGGCGGCCAGAACCGCGGGCCGAACCGGGGCCAGGGCAATGGTGGCCGTCCCGCCGCGTCCACGCCCCCGGCCAACAACGCCCTGGCCGAGGCCTTCGCCCGCGCCAAGCGTAGTTGAGGACCGTGTTCCCCGTCACGCTTGATTCGTGGCGGGGGACTTGTCGATTTTCCCCGTGATTGCGCACACTTGCGCTTGAGGGGAGGCGTCCGGCCACCCCGCTGTCGCTGGGGAGGGCCATGACGCCAGCAGGACCCGTCGTCTTCGTTGAGGTCTGCAGCGTCGCGCTGCGGCCGCTGCCTGCCTGCGCGGGCCGGGGGCAGCGGTGATGGCGGGCCAGGGCACCAACGGCAACGGGTTGCTGGAGCGCCGCCTGCAGGCGCTGGCCGAAGAGCGTCGGCGGCTGGCGATGATCATCGATGGCACCGCCGCAGGCACCTGGGAATGGAACGTGCAGAACGGCGAGATGCGGGTCAACGCGCGCTGGGCCGAGATTGTCGGTTACCGCCTGGAAGAGCTGGAGCCGGTCTGCCAGAAGACCTTCCTGAAGCTGGTCCATCCCGATGACATAGCGCTGTCGGACGCGGCACTGGACGAGCATTTCGAGGGGCGCACCGACAACTACGCGTGCCTGCTGCGGATGCGCCACAAGAATGGCCAGTGGATATGGATCCAGGACCGTGGCCGCGTCTTCGAATGGGACGCGCAGGGCAAACCATTGTGGATGGCCGGTGCGCATGCCGACGTGACCGAGCTGCAGCAGGCCCGACAGGATGCGGCCGAAACACGGCAACGCCTGCAGGCCGTGGTCGATGCCTCCGACGAGGTGGCGGTGATCGCCACCGATATCGATGGCACCATCACCCTGTTCAACACCGGCGCGCAACGCCTGCTGGGCTACAGCGCGGCGGATGTGGTCGGCCAGCGCCGGCTGGATGCCTTCCACGATCCGCAGGAACTGAATGCCTGGCTGCGACCGCTGGCCGATGCCGATGGCCAACTGCCAGATGTGTTCGAGGCACTCAGTGCGCGTGCCGATGGCCAGACCTATTCGCGGCAATGGACGCTGCTGCGCAAGGACGGCCAGCCACGCCAGGTACGCCTCTCGATCAGCCGCATGGACGGTGCCGACGGTGTACGCATCGGCTATGTCGGGATGGCCATCGACATCACCGAGATCCTGCAGGCGAGGGCCGAAGCGCGCTTGTCCGCGGAGAAGTTCGCCGGTGCGTTCACCTCGGCTGCGCTGGGCATGGCGCTGGTGTCACTGGAAGGGCGATGGCTGGACGTCAACGATGCGCTGTGCCGGATCCTCGGCTATCCGCGGGAAGAGCTGCTGCAGGTGGATTTCCAGCGACTCACCCATCCTGATGACCTGCAGACCGACCTGGCCCTGGTGCAGGACCTGCTGGCCGGGCGTCGCAGCCACTACCACCTGGAAAAGCGCTATCTCGATCGCGATGGCAAGGTCATCTGGGCCCGATTGTCGGTCTCGCTGGTGCGCAACGAGCATGGCGAGCCGTTGCATTTCGTGTCGCAGATCCAGGACATCACCGCCCAGCGCAGCAGCGAGCAGCGGCTGTTCGAGAGCGAACAGCGCAGCCGCATCACCCTGGATGCCGTGGCCGACCTGGTGCTGAGCGTCAGCCTCGATGGCCGTATCGATTACGCCAATGCCGCTGCAGTACGCATGTTGGCCGGCGATGGCGCGTTGTCGCTGGCCGGACACAAGGTGCAGGATGTGCTGGCGCTGACCACCGAATACGCGCCGGGTTCGGTGCTGGACGTGTCGGTACTGCTGGATCCGGACAGCAATGCGGTCGACCTGCATGCCGACCTGCTGCTGCGCCTGGGTGCCGCCACGGTGCCGGTGGACCTGACCCGCGCCTGGTTGCGCGATGACGAGGGCCACGTGCGAGGCGCGGTCTGGGTGCTGCGCGACGATACCCAGCAGCGTGCCCGCCAGCGCGAGGCGCGTCATCTGGCCGAGATCGATCCGCTGACCGAACTGAGCAACCGCCGTGGCTTCGAGGTGCATCTGCAGCAGGCGATCACCCGTGTTGAACGTACCGGCCAGGCCGCGTCGCTGATGTACATCGATCTGGATCGGTTCAAGCCGATCAACGATACCTGGGGCCATCTGGCTGGCGATGCGGTGCTCTGGGCGGTGGCCAGCGTTCTGCGTCACGGGGTGCGCGATTCGGATGTGGTGGCGCGGCTGGGCGGCGATGAGTTCGCGGTGATCCTGTCCGGTTGCACGCCGCGTCGTGCAGCGCGCATTGGCGGCGAGCTGCTGCACACCCTGGCGTCGCTGTCGATTCCGTGGGACCAGGACCGGTTGCGGGTAGGGGCCAGCATCGGCATCGCGCCGCTGGCCGGGGGGATGAGCGTGGATCAGGCGGTGGCCGCGGCCGATGCCCAGTGTTACCGGGCCAAGGCGATGGGCCGCAACAACGTGCAGGTGCAGGGCGAGGCCAGTGAGCTGCCGGGCGATGATTCCGAGGTCGTCGAGGGCTGATCTCAGCCTGTGAGAGGGCGGGCGCAAATACTCCGCGCACCTCCTCTCTTACAGGTGATCCCATGAATGTCTGCAACCCGATGGCGGTGCGTGCCTTCGCCCCGGCCCTGGTCGGCTGGTGCCTGGCCCTGGCGGCCGTGCTCCGGCTGGAGGAGGTGCGTGAGGACCGTCTCGCCCAGGCAATGTTGCCGGTGCTGCAGGCGAGCGTGGTGGCGCTGCTGGCCCTCACCCTGGCGTGCACGGTGGCGGCCAGCCTGGTGCTGTGGCGGCACAGGCGCCGGGATCACCGTCGCGTTGATGCCGGCACTACAGAGGCGCAGCATCCATCAGCAGGAACCGGCATGGCGCGCGCTGGAAGGCATTGATCTGCGGCACCAGCCGCTGGAAATGTTCGCTGGCGCAGTGGATGTCCAGGGCGGCGCGGTCAGGCCATTGCTCGATGAAGATGAAGTGCCCGGGATCCTTCTGGTCCACGAACAGTTCATAGCCGAGGCAGAGCGGCTCGCGCTGCGTGCACGCGACCAGTTCCCGGTACAGCGGAAGCACGGTGTCCACGGCATCGGGATGGATGAAGTCTTCGGCGATGACCTTGAGCATGCAGGCACCTCTGGATGGGGCCCTGCAGGATAGTGCCGGCGGGTGGCCGGCACCCATCCCGTCAACGCAATACTGCGTCCGCACTGACCAGCTGCACATCGTGCATCTGATTGAGGTAGGCCTCGTAGTAGCCCTTGTGCGAGGCACCGACGATGGTCAGCATGCGGGTGCCCGGGTGCTGGCCGAGCACGTCGCGCATGTTGGCGACCATGCGCAGGTTGCGGGTTTCCCAGTAGCCCACGTAGTTGCGGCCGAAGCCTTCCGGCGAGGGTTCGACGAGCGTCGCGCCGAAATCGCTGTTGAAGGCCAGCATCGCGGCCTCGGGTGCGTTGTAGGCGCGATACATCGCGAGCAATCCATCCGGTTGAGCAAGATTGGCTTCCAGTCGTTCATCGGCCGCCCTGCGCGCTTTGGCGAAGGAATTGTCCCAGGCACCGCGTATGGCGGCAGCGTAGGCCTTCTGCTGCGATTCCGGTGTAGGCGAATCCGCAGTGTGGTCGTCGACCGCCCACAGCCGCTCCAGCCCCAGGCGCGCGGCGAGGACGCCGGCCACCAGGCCGGCCTCGTTGCGGCGTGCGATGCGCGTGTCGAGGAACTGCACCAGCTCCGGTGTCAGGCTGTCCGAGGCACGTCGCTCTTCGCTGGGCAGCCGCAGCCATTGGACGACTGCCGAGCTGCTCTCGCCCGCAGCCAGGAACACTGCGGCCAATCGGCGTCGCTGGGCAGCGGTTGGCGCCTTCGGCCAATCCGCAAGCAGGCGTTCCATCTCCACGTTGGCGCTGGGCACGTCCAGGCCGGTGGCGGCCTGCGCCGGTGCCGGATCGACGCAGTAGTCCGCTACGCTGTCGGCGTATCGGGCCGGATTGCGGCGCATGAAGTCACACTGCAGGCCGGACAGGTTCTCCACTGCGATCGCGGTGGGCCGCCAGGCTTCCAGACGCTGCAGCAGAGGTTCCAGCATCGCCGGCGTGAAGGTCTCCGGCAGGCTGGACAGGTGCGGGCTGCCCAGCACCAGCACTTCGTTCGGGCGCCCTGCGGGCGGTCCCTTCAGCTGGTCCGGGTGGAAGGCCGGTCGATAGGCGGTGTCGTTGGCCAGCGCGCTGCTGCTGCACACGGCCAGGAAGAGAAGGCTGGCAAAGCGAGGGAACATGCGATCTCCATGTCGATGAGCATCCTGCGGGACCTTCATGCTGGTCATATTCTCCTGCCGCGGAATCCCGCATTGGTCATGTAAACCTTTTTGCCTTGAGCTGCATCCTTCTGCTGAGCGATGCTGTACCCAGCGCTCAGGCAATGCAGAACATGACGTCCGACGACTGGACCATCGACAGTCCGCGGCTGCACCTCCGGCCATTCATGCCCGGTGACGCCGACGAGGCATTTGCGGGAATCACCCCCGGGCTGACCCGCTACATGTCCTTCGAGCCGCCGCCGTCGAAGGAGGCGTTTGCTGCTGTCTGGCGAACGTGGCTGCCCACCATCGCCGACGGGACCGACATCACGTTCGTGATCCGCAGGCGCGAGGATGGTGTATTCCTTGGCCTGGCAGGCCTGCATCGAGCCCGTGACGCAGAACCCGAACTGGGCATCTGGATCGCAGAAATGATGCATGGGCACGGCTATGGTCGCGAAGCCGTGGCGGCGGTGTGGTCGGCCGCCTCAGGGCGCCTGCGTTGTGCTGCGTTCCGCTATCCGGTGGCCGAGCAGAACCGGTCCAGCCGTTCCCTCGCTGAGTCCCTCGGCGGACGGCCTGTAGCACGTGAGCAGGGCGTGAAGTACACGGCGATCGTCTACCGCATTCCGGCTGCAATGCACGGAGTTGCGACGGACGTCGCGGAATCCCGCTAAAGCGGCTGACGGCATCGCCGATACTCCCTCTGGATCCCGCTCCAGTCACCCGCCGCAGGACCCCAGGCTGCCCCCGATGGGCGGTCCGCGCAGTGTGTTCCGCCGCTCCCAGATGCCGATCGCACCCGCAGCAGACGTTCTTGGCAGTCGCTCGAGAGGTGCCGTTGGCACCTGTAGTCCCTGGCAACTGATGTTGCCGCCGGGCATCCCGCCCGTCGGGTCACAACCGCTTACCGGACACCGAGGATCAGACAATGCTCATTCCAGGCTTCACGGCAGGCGCGCAGGCGCCGGCCGAGCTGCACACCCGTTGGTCGCCGTGGCGTGCGCTGCTTGGCGTACTGGCGCCGCAGCAACGCACCGGCACAGAGAAGGCGATGACCGAGCGCACCGAGCTGGAAGCGCAGGTGGCCGCGCTGCATCGCGTGCAGGCCGTCATCGAGTTCGCGCTCGACGGCACCATCCTGCAGGCCAATGACAATTTCCTGCAGGCGATGGGCTACCGGCTGGAGGAGATCCAGGGCAAGCATCATTCCCTGTTCGTCGACCCCGAGCTGGCGCGCAGCGCCGAATACCGCGACTTCTGGGCGCGCTTGGGGCGCGGCGAGTACGACGCCGGACAGTACCGCCGCTTCGGCAAGGGCCAGCGCGAGATCTGGATCCAGGCCTCGTACAACCCGGTACTGGACCGCCAGGGGCGGCCGTACAAGGTGGTCAAGTTCGCGACCGACATCACCGCGCAGAAGCTGCAGGCGGCCGACTCGGCGGGGCAACTGGCCGCGATCGCCAAGTCGCAGGCGGTGATCGAGTTCAGCATGGATGGCCGCATCCTGTCGGCCAATGACAATTTCCTGGCCGCCACCGGCTACAGCCTGGACGAAGTGCGCGGGCAGCACCATTCGTTGTTTGTCGAGCCCGAGCATCGCAGCAGCATCGAATATCGCCAGTTCTGGGAGAAACTGGGGCGCGGCGAATATGACGCCGGCCAGTATCGGCGTCTTGGCAAAGGCGGGCGTGAGGTCTGGATCCAGGCGTCCTACAACCCGATCCTGGACCTCAATGGCAAGCCGTTCAAGGTCGTCAAGTACGCCACCGACATCACCGCGCAGGTGCATGAAAACCAGGCCATGCAGCGCGCGGTGGCGCAGACCCGCGAGGTGGTGGCCGCGGCCAAGCAGGGCGATCTGACCCAGCGCGTGGCCACCGCCGACAAGAATGGCTCGATCGCCGAACTGTGCGAAGGCGTGAATTCGCTGGTCGAGGCGATGGCCGCGATCATCGGCCAGATCAAGTTCGCCGCGGACACCATCGCGGTCGGCGCGACTGAAATCGCACAGGGCAACAGCGACCTCTCGCAGCGCACCGAGCAGCAGGCGGCTTCGCTCGAGGAAACCGCGGTGTCGATGAAGGGCCTGGCCGAGACCGTGCAGCGCACCGCCACCAACGCGCGCCAGGCGAGCCAGCTGGCCGGTGGAGCCGCCGATGTCGCTGCGCGCGGCGGCAGTGTGGTGCATGAGGTGGTCGAGACGATGGCGGTGATCAATGCCTCGTCGCGGCGCATCGTCGACATCATCGGGGTGATCGACGGCATCGCCTTCCAGACCAACATTCTCGCGCTGAACGCAGCGGTGGAGGCGGCGCGTGCCGGTGAACACGGCCGTGGATTTGCCGTGGTTGCCACCGAGATCCGCGAGCTGTCGCAGCGTTCGGCCAGCGCAGCGAAGGAGATCAAGCACCTGATCGATGAGTCGGTTGCCAATGTGGGTGCCGGTACGGCGCAGGTTGAGAGCGCGGGCCGCACCATGGACGAGATCGTGACCAACGTGCGCCGGGTGAGCGACCTGATGACCGAAATCAGCACTGCCTCGCAGCAGCAGAGCGACGACATCCAGCAGATGAACCATGCCGTCGATCTGATCGACCAGGGCACCCAGCAGAACGCGGCCCTGGTCGAGGAGGCGTCGGCGGCAGCACGCAGCATGGAAGAGCAGTCGGCGCAGCTGCTGCAGACGGTGGCCAGCTTCCGCTTGCAGGGCGGTGCCGGGCACCGGCACGGAGCGGCGGCGCTGCATGCGGTCTAGGCGCGGCGACCGGACTGTTCTTCCTTGGTTTCGGTCTCGCCGCGTACGCAGTTGCGACCGGCATGCTTGGCGCGATACAGGGCCTGGTCGGCGCGTTCGACCAGGCCGCGCGGATCGCCGTCTTCGCCGGGTGCCTGCCAGGCCACGCCGATGCTGATGGTGACGGTGGCCACGGGGGCGGGCAGGGCTGCGGCTTCGACCGAAGCGCGCAGCCGTTCGCCCAGGCCCAGGGCGTGGGTGGCATCGGGCGAGGGCAGGGCGGCGATGAACTCTTCGCCGCCATAGCGGGCCAGCAGATCGTCGCCCCGTTGCAGGCAGCCATCGAGGATGCCGGCGACGGCACGCAGGCGCCGATCACCTTCCGGGTGGCCGTAGGTGTCGTTCAGCCGTTTGAAGTGGTCGATGTCGATCATCAGTACCGCCAGGCCCTGGTCCTGGCGGCGCGCGCGGCGGTGGGCCCGATCCAGCGATTCATCGAAGCTGCGCCGGTTGCCCAGTCCGGTCAGCGGATCGCGCCGCGCCAGCGTTTCCAGTTCATCGCGCTGGCGCTGGATCTCGACCTGGCTCAGCACGCTGCGCAGCGCATAGCCGAGCAGGGAGCCGATGAAGCCGACCGTGGCCAGGGTCGGCTGCAGGCGCGCGACCAGAAGCGCCACCAGCATCAGCAGCAAGGGCAGCATCAGTGGTACGCCGGCATCGATGATGCGCCGCAGGCTGCGGGATACCTCCATTGCCGGGCAGCGACGATGGCTGCCCGCCAGGATGGCCAGCAGCACGAACAGTCCACTGATCAGCAGGTCGCCCCAATTGCCGTCGGGCACCTGCGGCTGATAGGTATTGATGTAGAAGGCCAGCAGGAAGTAGCCCAGCGCGTAGATCGTCAGCGTCCGGAAAAAATCGCGGCGGTCCGGATCGTCCTCGGCCAGGAAACGGATCAGCGCGAAGCAGAACACCAGGCTGTTCTGCACGCCGCTCATGGTGTTCAGGCACTGCGTCCACAAGGCGGTGTTCAGCGGCGCCATGGCCCGCGCATGCAGGTAGTGCAGCAGCCAAAGCAGGGCAATGATCCCGAGGTCCACCGCACGGATGTAGCGGTTCCCGCCGCCCGGGCTTGCAGCGACGTAGGTCAGGGGGATCCGGTAGAACACGTACAGGATCAGTGTTGAGGCGGTCATCTGCGCAGGGGCGAGGCCGGCCACATTGCGGTACAGCAGCGCCAGCAGCGCGAGAGAGAACAGGCCGACGGCCGCGCCGAGCAGTCGCCACTGGCAGGCCGCCTGGCTGACACGTGCACGCCGTACGCAGGCCAGTGCAGCCAGCAGCGGGGCGGTGATCAGCATCAGGTAGGAGCCGACCGGGTCCTGCGGGCCGACAAAGGCAATGACGAGCGCGTGCGTGACGAGAAAAAACAGTGCAGCACGCAACGTCATGCAGTCCCCCACCCCCGGATCCGGCGGGATCACGATAGGCAGATGTACGTGAGGCTGGCAAGAAAAGTGTGCACTACGTCTAGCGACAACCCTGTCAGCGGTCGCAGTTTTGCGTCAACACAGTGACACCGGAGCGGCTATATGGGCCTGCATCGCCTGAAAAGCAAAAGGCCAGGTCATGGACCTGGCCTTTGATGCTGTGGTGCCGGTGAAAGGACTCGAACCTTCATGGGGTCACCCCCGGCTGATTTTGAGTCAGCTGCGTATACCATTCCGCCACACCGGCAGGCAGCGTGTGAGTGTAACCGAGGAGGGCAGGGCTTTCATAGGGGCAAGGCAGATCGAGGCGTTTCCTGTCGGCATCGGCTCTGCGATGGCTATACTGCGCCGGCTTGAATGCCTCCAGGAGCCATAGCCGATGACAGTGTTGCAGGACCTGAGGGTGCTGGTGGTCGAGAACGACGAGATGAGCGCAGCCTTGCTGCAGATGCAGCTGGTGCATGCCGGCGCGACCGTGGTCGGGTTGGCGGCGAGCGTGGCTGAAGCATTGCGCGTGCTGGAAGACTCGGTCCCCGATGTGGCCCTGCTGGACTATCGCCTGGCCCGCAACGAGACCAGCGAGCCGGTGGCGGCAGCATTGTCGGCGCGAGGCGTACCGTTCGTGCTTGCCACCGGAATGCTGGCTGAGCAGCTGCCCGAGTCTATGCTGTCCGGAGTACTGCTGGTCAAGCCGTATCTGTCGGCGGACCTGACCCGGGCGCTGAGCCGTGCGGTGGGCCGTTCCAGCGCAACGGCGTGAGAACGGCGCTTCAGCCGGCCTCCTCGTACAGGTAACGGATGTCCTCGCGGTCGTCGAGGATGCTGTACTGCCCGGCCAGGTTGTCCGGATCGGGGTTGAGCCACGCATCGAGATGCTCCCCGCGGATCGGTATCACGCCGCGATCGTGACCTGCCGCGGCGACATCGCGTGGCGGGGTGTCGGTGATCGTGGCGAATGAGAGCAGGCGTCCTTCCGGTCCCTCCCATTCCGCCCAGAGGCAGGCCAGAAGCAGGTCGCGGGGCGGGTCGGGGCGAAACTCCAGCACCACATCCTGTTCCTTTTCACTGGCGCCAAGCGCGCGCCCTGCGATCGCGTGGCGTGGTACGTGCTCATAGAACGCCTGCACCACGACAACGCCGTGGCGAAGGCCGAACGCGCCGCGCCAATAGCCTTCCAGGCTGTCGCGTCGTGCGTTGTAGGTGCCGGGGTAGAGCACGTCGTTGCGTGCCGGCTTGTCCGGCAGCCGGCATTGGTAGCGCATCGGCTTGATCACCCGTCGGCCGCTCTCGCTGACCATCACCGGCGCGTAGGTGCCGGGAAAAATGCGGTTGTCGCGCGGCAGTAGTTGTACCCGGTGCAGGTCCTCAAGCCGGGCCTGGGCGCGCTCGATGCGGTTGCCGGCCACGCGCAGGTCGTTGCGTGCCTTCTGGGTGGGGCGGGTGGCGAGCGTCGCGTGGGCGATATCGCGGCGCTCGCGTTGGCGGGCCAGCTCCGCCTCCAGAGCCTGGCGTTCCTGCGCATGCCACTGCTGGATCTTCGCGACGATGTCGCGACCCTGTTCGGTGCGCGCGCCGGCAAAGCCGTCGTCCATGGCCTTGGGGGTTTTCGGCCGCTTCTTGCCGGGATCGTGCGCGTACAGTTCGGCGAACTCCTCCAGCGACAGGATGGCACCGAACTCGCGGACCAGCTTGGCGTAGTCAGCGCGGATCAGGGCGGAATAGCACATGGGAACTCTGCAGGCCTGGGTCGCAGTCGTTGCGACGTGGATGCGGCAGGATAGCCCGACCTACAGGGAGATACCGCATGAATGATTCCGTCAGCTGCCAGTTCCGCGAAGCTGTCCCCACGGTCGAAGACTATTGCCAGCTGCGTGTGCTGGCGGGCCTCAGTGCCAAGAGCCAGGAGGCGGCGGCACGCGCGCTGCCCAATACCCTGTATGGCGTGTGCGCCTACCAGGGCAATGAGCTGGTAGCGATGGGCCGCATCGTTGGCGATGGTGGGTGCCACCTGCAGGTCTGTGATATCGCCGTGCTGCCGCGCCTGCAGGGGCAGGGCCTGGGCAAGGAAGTGATGCGTCGCCTGGATGGCTGGATGCAGGCGAACCTGCCGCCGTCTGCATACGTCAGCCTTCTGGCCGATGGTGAAGCGCACCGGTTGTACGCGCAGTTTGGTTTCGCACCCACCGCACCTGCATCGATCGGGATGTATCGCCGGTTCTGAGGTGTGTTCAGGCTGAGGCCATCCATGCGTGGCATGGATCTACTGGGCCAACCGGCCGCCGGATCCATCCCGGCCCTGCAGTAGATCCACGCCATGCGTGGACAGGGCTTTCCCGGGAATCTCAGGCAAAGAAAAACCCCGGCCGAAGCCAGGGTTTTCAAGAATTGGCGTCCCCACGGGGATTCGAACCCCGGTCGCCACCGTGAAAGGGTGATGTCCTAGGCCTCTAGACGATGGGGACGCACGAAAACTTCAAGTTGTAGATCCTTCGACGGCCTAATGTCGAAGTGGTGGAGCCAAGCGGGATCGAACCGCTGACCTCCTGCATGCCATGCAGGCGCTCTCCCAGCTGAGCTATGGCCCCATGAAACTCCGGATGATCTGCCGGGAGCAGAGTCCGTTTTGAAACTGGCGTCCCCACGGGGATTCGAACCCCGGTCGCCACCGTGAAAGGGTGATGTCCTAGGCCTCTAGACGATGGGGACGCACGAAAAACTTCAAGTTGTAGAACCTTCGACGGCCTAATGTCGAAAGTGGTGGAGCCAAGCGGGATCGAACCGCTGACCTCCTGCATGCCATGCAGGCGCTCTCCCAGCTGAGCTATGGCCCCGTGTTACCGGGCCGCCTATCATACCTGCGTGTTCACGTTTGTGGAAGTCTTTTTTGAACTTTTTTCGTTCCGGTTCAACCGCAGCCACGAGGGCAGGGGAACCGCAACGCCACACCCTGAATACCGGTAGGCGGTGAACAAAAAAGACCCGGTTATCGGCCGGGTCCTCGTTGTTCGTGATGAGTGGCGTCCCCACGGGGATTCGAACCCCGGTCGCCACCGTGAAAGGGTGATGTCCTAGGCCTCTAGACGATGGGGACGCAATTCTCATCAATGTTCTTTAGCGACCTTTCGACGGCCTAATGCCGAAAGATTGGTGGAGCCAAGCGGGATCGAACCGCTGACCTCCTGCATGCCATGCAGGCGCTCTCCCAGCTGAGCTATGGCCCCACGTCGCTGAGGAGCGAAATAATAGCCTTGCCCCAGGGGGTTGGCAAGCATTTGTTGCACTTTTCTTCACGCGTGTTGCGAAGCCGATGTCAGTCGCCTGCGGCGGTGGTGTCGTCGGTCAGAGCGGCCAGGATCGGGCACTGGTCCAGCGCGCCATGGCCGGGGCAGGCGTCGACCAGCTGCGACAGCGCGATGTGCATGCGCTGCAGTTCGGCCATCCGTTGTGCGATGTCCTGCAGGCGGGCCTGCGCGGTGTCACGCACGCTGCCCATGTCCTGCTGGTGGTGATCACTGAGCGCGAGCAGTTCTCCGATTTCCTCCAGGCTGAAGCCCAGTGCCTTGGCGCGGCGGATGAAGCGCAGCCGGCGCAGATCCGGCTCGCCGAAGATGCGGTAACCCCCGGCCGAGCGCGCCGCCGTCGGCAGCAGCTGCTGCCGTTCGTAATAGCGGACCGTATCGATCGGCACGCCCGCCTGACGGGCCAGTTGTCCAATGTTCATGGCAGCTTTCCTGCGGATCCTGCCGGCCATTGTGAAGCCTGGAGTCTGGTCGAGAGTCAAGGCTTCAGCTCGGTGCGCGCATTCAGCCCACTTTGCAACTTTCTTCATAGCCCCGCAGATGGGCCTGTTCCTACCCTTCGCCTGAACCGGCCGTTCGATGGCCTGCAACGAACCGAGGAGGTGGTCTGTGGAGGGAGTCAGGAACGAAGCATTCGTAGAGGTTGCGGTGGTCGAATATCCGGGAGGGGACCCCTCCGCCGCCTCTGTGCTGGCCGAAATGGCCCACGTCGCCAACCGCCTGGCCCAACAGCAGCGCCGACCCTTCAAGCGTGTGCTTGTCACCCGCTGGATCGTTCCCGCCAGCCAGACCGGTGTACACCGCATCGCGGGTGCTGAAATGCTCGACGCCGCCATTCCCGCGGTGATCGCGGTTCCCGGCCAGATCAGCCCCGGAGCCTGTCTGCGCGCCGAAGAGGTCCTGCTGGACTGGTTGCGGGCCCATTATGACGGGGGCAGCCTGCTGGCTGCTGCCAGCGACGGGGTCGGTGTACTGGCCCGTGCGGGACTGCTGGCCGGAAGAACGGTCAGCGGCCCCGATCTGGGGCGACATCCAGGGTTGCAGGCGCAGGCGGTGAGCTGGGTGCCCAGTGAGCGGGCGCTGGTCGACGATGGCGATCTGCTGACGGTTGGCGGATCGCAGGCATGGCGTTTCCTCGGGCTGCGTTTGCTGTACCGGCTGCACGGGCAGGGCGTGGCGAGCGCGGTCGCGCAACAGCTCGGGATCGTCGTGCCCGCAGGAATCCAGCAGGATCTTGAGCGTTTCAGTGCCAACTTCGCCCACGGTGACCGCGATGTACTGAAGGCCCAGCGCTGGCTGCATACCACTGCCGCACGAGGAGCCACTCTGGCCGCAATCTGCGAGGTTTCCGGATTGGAACCGCGCACCCTGCAGCGGCGCTTCCTCCGAGCGACCGGTCTGCGGCCGATCGAATACTGCCAACGGCTGCGCATTGCCAAGGCGCAGACCCTGCTGCAGCAGGGCGCAGGCATCGAGGAGGTGGCCTGGGGGGTGGGCTACGCTGATCAGAGCGCGTTCCGACGACTGTTCCTCCGCATCGTGGGCATGACACCGGCCAACTATCGCCGCCACGTCAACTGCAAGCGGCGGGAGCGACCGTTGATGCCGTCGGTGGCCGGAAGTCTGCGCGGCCTGCAGGCGTCCCCCGGAATGCAGTTGGGGCGGAGTGCGGCCTGACCATGGGGGGGCGGGCGAGCGCTTGCAACCTGGGCGTGACGCTTTGACCATGCAGGCAGTGGAACTTGAACAGGTGGGCTGATGTCGAGTGTTGGACCGGTACCGATACCGGTGGTGTTGATCCTGATGTGCACGTTGCTGGCCATGACCGTTGCCCGTCTTTGGCCGCGCAGGGCAGTGGGAATGCCGCTGCCGTCGGCAGCAGGCATCGTGCTGGACATGCTGCTGATCGGCCTGCTGTGTGGTCGTGTCAGTTTTGTTGTGCTGAATTTCGCGCTCTATCGTTCGGAGCCCTGGAGCATTCTGCAGGTCACCGATGGTGGCTATCACCTGATGGTGGTGCTGGTGGCCGGGCTGTCGTGGGGATTATGGCGTCTGCGGCCGTGGCGTCAGTTGCGTGCACCGGTGCTGACGAGCGCACTGGTAGGTGTGTTGTTCTGGGTCGCTGGTGGCCAGTTGCTGTCGGCATGGCAGGAGCGGCAGATGCCGTTGCCGGCGCTGCAGGTGGCGGACCTTCAAGGCGATCGTATCGATCTGCAGCAGTTCCGCGGCAAGCCGCTGGTGCTGAATCTGTGGGCCACATGGTGCGGGCCCTGCCGCCGTGAGATGCCGGTGCTGGCGACGGCACAACAGGCACATGATGACGTGCAGTTCGTATTCCTCAACCAGGGTGAAACCCTGGATGAGGTCCAGGGTTTCCTCGCCGGCGAACGACTGATGCTGGGCAACGTGCTGCTGGATGATGACGCTGCTGCTTCCACCGTGCTCGGCATTCAGGCGTATCCTTCCACGCTCTTTTTCGGTGCCGATGGGCGCCTGCGTGAACTGCACCTGGGCGAACTGACCGCAGCCGGCCTTGAACACAAACTGCGCCGGCTGCGGTAGCCTGCGCGGGCATCTCACTACGGAGTTCCCATGTTGTCGATTTCCCTGCGCACCGCCCCGGCGGTGCTCCTGCTGCCGGTCATGCTGGCATTGGCCGCCTGCAGCCAGGCACAGACGCCGCCGGGCAAGGCCGCCACGGCATCGGCGACGACTGCTCCGGCATCTGCCGCCAAGGGCGACCGTCCAGCGGTGCTGAAGGGCATCGAGAAGCACGGCTTCGAGGTCGTTGCCGAGTTCGATGCGCCGGACGGCCTGCGCGGTTTTGCTGGCGTGGTGGGAGGGCAGCAGCCTGCAGCGGCCTATGTCACGGCCGATGGCAAGCACGTACTGGTGGGCAGCCTGTTCGATGCCGAAGGTAATGATGTGGCTGCCGAAGCGGTCGAGAAGCTGGTTGCCGCACCGATGTCGGCCAAAATGTGGACCAAGCTCGAAGCCAGCGCCTGGGTACGTGATGGCAAGGCCGACGCGCCCCGCGTGGTCTATACCTTCAGCGATGCCAACTGCCCGTATTGCCACAAGTTCTGGGAGGCGGCCCGTCCGTGGGTCGACGCCGGCAAGGTACAGTTGCGCCACATCATGGTGGGTGTGATCCGCGAGGACAGTCCGGCCAAGGCCGCAGCCATCCTCTCCGCACGTGATCCGAGCGCGGCGCTGCTGGAGAACGAACACCAGTTCGACCGTGGCGGCATCAAAGCGCTGCCGAACATCAGCCGCGAGATCGCCGGCAAGCTCGACGCCAACCAGGTGTTGATGCTGGAGATGGGGTTCCAGGGCACCCCGGGCATCCTGTTCCAGGATGCACAGGGCCAGGTGCAGCGCCGGGCCGGATTGCCGCAGGGCGACGACCTGCAGACGGTGCTTGGTCCGCGCTGATCCACGCCTGCATGATGATGTAGACCACAGGCCCGCATGGTGACATGCGGGCCTGTTGCGTTCCTGCCTCAGGCGAACACAACCGCTTGCGCATTGTCTGTTCGTCGTCACGTCTGAATCGTGACTGAGATCAAGCATCGTGCCTTGATTCCAATCAAGGCCAAAAGCGACAAACAGACTAGCCTTTGACGCATGGAATACAGCGTCAATGCGCGATGGATGCCGCGCTCGCCACGCCCTGATCAGGGTCGGCCGGCACAGCCATTCACGACACTCTCACTCTGTGCTTGTTACCCAGACCGCTGCGGTCGCCACCTCTCTGGCAGCGCGGCCTTGATGGAGTCGACATGGGTGCAGGCGGGGCAGTGTCATCGTCCTGTTGCCTGCCGTGCGCAGGCTGGCCGATGTCGTCGACGCAGTACCCGCATTTCCAGCAACGGCAACGCGAAGCCAGGGCGGCGCATGCATGCGCTCCGGAACCGTGATGCGAGTGTTCGTCAGGGGAGGATGCAATGCGTTTGGCCGTACTGAGTCTGGCATGCCTGGGGGCACTGGCGATCACGCCGGCGTACGCTCAACAGGGTGATGCAGAGGATGCGCAGGCATTGCGGCGCGAGATGGCCGCCATGCGCCAGGCGCTGGAACGCATGCAGCAACGGCTGGACCGGCTTGAGCAGCGCGATGCTGCGCCTGTGCAGGCAACAGCCGCGCCTGCAATGGCGCCGATGGCCTCTGCCGCCCCTTCCGACGTGATCCATCGCACCCAGGTGCCGGGCGTGGCGCAGCCGGTACTGCCGCAGCGCGATTCGGTCGCTGATCCGTCCACTGCGGCATCGCGACCGGACAGTGCGGCGGGCCCGACCGACCCGGATCTGAAGGGGTTCTTTGCCATACCCGGCACTGATACGGTGATCCGCATCGGCGGTTACGCCAAGCTGGATGCCATCGCCGATTCGCGCGCGGCCGGCGACGAGGATCAGTTCATTCCCTCGTCGATGCCGGTGGGCGGCAGCCACCGCGATGTCTCCAACTTCAACATCCACGCCAAGCAGACCCGCTTCAGCTTCGAGGCGCGGCGTCCAACCACGCACGGCAACCTGCGCTTCTATCTGGAGAACGACTTCTTCGGCAGCAGCGATGGCTACGAGTTCCGCCTGCGGCATGCGTATGGACAGCTCGGCAATACCTATGCCGGCTATGGCTACTCCAGCTTCATGGACCCGGACAGCCTGCCCGACACGCTGGACTTCGCCGGGCCGGGCGGCGCCGGCTATCTGCTGGTGGCCGGCATCCACCACAGCTTCACGATGGGCAAGGGCAACACGCTGACCGTGGCGGCCGAAGACCCGAAGACTGAACTTGCCGGTGCCAATGATGAGCGGGCTGCGGTGAACCGTCTGCCGGACGTAACCGTGACCGCGCGCATGGAGCGCGACTGGGGCCACCTGCAGGTGGGCGCGGTGGCTCGCAGCCTGGCCTATGACGGCGATGGCGAGCGCGACCGGCGAATGGCCGGCGGCCTGCAGGTGAGTGGCTCGGCCTCGGTGGGCGAGCGCGACCTGCTGCTGTTCGGTGCGCTGGGAGGACGCGGCCTCAGCCGCTATACCGCCGACCTGACCGGCTCCGGGCTGGACGCGGTGGTCGGTGCCGATGGCCGCCTCGACGCGTTGGACCTGCACGGCGGCTTCGTCGGCTATACCCACTACTGGTCCGAGTTGTGGCGATCGAACCTGATCTTCGGCCAGCTGACCTTGGAGCGGAACGCCGAACTGGCGGCCGATGCCTTACGACAGAGCCGGTACGGCGTATTCAACCTGATCTGGAGCCCCGCGCCGTCCTGGACGATGGGCATGGAGCTGCTGTACGGCCGCCTGGAACAGCAGGGCGGCGCGCGCGGCGACACGGTCCGGGTGCAGGGCAGCCTGCAATACAACTTCATCAAATAGGCGCCAGCGGTCGTACGCCAGCGCAACCGTCCCCACGCCCGGTGCTGCCGGGCTCATGCCAGTACCGGAGATCGTCATGGCAGAAGCAAAGAAAATCGGGGTGGTCGGAGCCACCTTCCTCGTCGCCGGCAACATGATGGGCTCAGGCGTGTTCCTGCTGCCATCGAGCCTGGCCAAGATTGGTACCGCCTCGATCTGGGGCTGGTTGATCACCACCGCCGGTGCGCTGTTGCTGGCCTTCGTGTTCGCCAAGCTGGGCAAGCTGGCACCCAAGGCGGGCGGCCCGTACGCCTATGCGCGCGACTGGTTCGGGCCGTACATGGGCTTTCAGACCAACACCATCTACTGGTTCGCCAACTGGATCGGCAACGTCGCCATTCCGATCGCCGCAGTAGGCTATTTCAGCTACTTCTTCCCGATCCTGTCCGAGCCGCTGGTGCGCTGCATCGCGGTGCTGATCCTGGTGTGGGCGCTGAGTTTCGCCAACGTGATCGGTCCGGCGTTCGTCAGCCGGGTGCAGACCGTCACCACCAGTTTTGCGCTGGTGCCGATCCTGGGCATCGCCATCTTCGGCTGGTTCTTCTTCGATGCCGACATCTTCAAGGGCGCCTACAACGTGTCGGGTGAATCCAACTTCGGCGCGATCTCCAGCGCCGCGGCGCTGACGCTGTGGGCCTTCATTGGCGTCGAGTCGGCCTCGGTCACCGCTGGTGTGGTCGAGAACCCGGAAAAGAACGTGGCCCGTGCCACCCTCGCCGGCGTGTTCCTGGCCGCCATCGCCTATATCGCCAGCTCCTCGGTGATCATGGGCATGGTGCCCAATGGCGAACTGCAGACTTCCGATGCGCCGTTCGCACTGGCTGCGGCCAAGGCCGTCGGTGGCTGGGGCGGTGCGCTGGTCAGCCTGTGTGCCTTCATCGGTGCCGCCGGTTCGCTGGGCGGCTGGATCCTGCTGACCGCACAGAGCGCCAAGGCAGCCTCCGATGACGGCCTGTTCCCGAGCATCTTCAGCAAGACCAACAAGGACGACGTGCCGGTCAAGGGTGTGCTGATCGTGGCCGTGCTGATGACCCTGGCGGTGCTGGTCACCTCCACCTCGGAAACCGCGTCGGCACAGTTCGACGTGATCACATCGGCGGCGGTGGTGCTGACCCTGCTGCCCTACATCTACTCGTGCGTGGCCTGCTACTTCGTGGTCGAGCGCTCGCACACCCTGGTCCACACCGGTGCGTTCTGGACCCTGACCAGCCTGACCGTCGTTTATTGCCTGTGGGCGATCTACGGCTCGTCGGGAACCATCGTGCAGTACGCGTTCCTGTTCGTGCTGTTCATCACCGTGTTCTATCCCTTCTTCAGCGAGGAGCGCCGCCAGCAGCGGCAGCGCGCCCGCGAGGCCTCGGCGATCAGCGCCGGCGCCCAGCGTTCCTGAGTTAGACAAGGAGAATCAACGTGTACTTCAAGTCCCTGGACTACCCGGTCATTGTCATCGACAACGACTACGAGTCGCCGCGCATCGGCGGCATCCTGATCCGCGCCCTGGTGGAAGAGCTGCGCAGCAACGACCAGCGCGTGCTGTGCGGCCTGAACCTGGATGATGCCCGTGCCGGTGCCCGCACCTACGTGGCGGCGTCGGCGGTGCTGATCTCGATCGATGGCAGCGAAGAGGTGGATGGCGAGTTCCAGCGCCTGACCGCCTTCCTGCGCGAGCAGAGCGCGCGCCGCGCCAACCTGCCGGTGTTCCTGTACGGCGAGCGCCGCACCATCGAGAAGGTGCCGAGCAAGCTGCTCAAGTACATTCACGGCTTCATCTTCCTGTTCGAAGACACCAAGAGCTTCATCTCGCGGCAGGTGATGCGCGCGGCCGAAGACTACATGAAGAACCTGCTGCCGCCGTTCTTCAAGGCGCTGATCCATCACGCGGCCGAGTCGAACTATTCCTGGCATACGCCTGGCCATGCGGGCGGCGTGGCGTTCACCAAATCGCCGGTCGGCCGCGCGTTCCATCAGTTCTATGGCGAGAACACGCTGCGCAGCGATCTGTCGATCTCGGTGCCGGAACTGGGTTCGCTGCTTGACCATACTGGTCCGATCAAGGACGCCGAGAACGAGGCCGCACGCAACTTCGGTGCCGACCATACCTTCTTCGTCACCAACGGCACTTCCACCGCCAACAAGATCGTCTGGCACGGCACAGTGGCCCGCGGCGACGTGGTGTTCGTCGACCGCAACTGCCACAAGTCGCTGCTGCACGCGCTGATCATGACCGGCGCGGTGCCGGTGTACTTCACCCCCAGCCGCAACGCGCATGGCATCATCGGCCCGATCAGCCTGGACCAGTTCACGCCCGAGTCGCTGCAGCAGCGTATCGCCGCCAACCCGCTGGCCAGCAAGGCCTACAAGGCCGGCTCCAAGCCGCGCATCGCAGTGGTGACCAACTCCACCTACGATGGCCTGTGCTACAACGCCGAGAAGATCGCCGACGAGATCGGCAGCGCGGTGGACTTCCTGCATTTCGACGAAGCCTGGTACGCCTACGCTGCGTTCCATCCGTTCTACGAGAACCACTACGGCATGGCCAAGGGCAAGCCGCGCGAGCAGGATGCGATCATCTTCACCACGCATTCCACGCACAAGCTGCTGGCCGCGTTCTCGCAGGCCTCGATGATCCACGTGCGCAACTCGGCGCAGCGCAACCTGGATGCCGAGCGCTTCAACGAGTCGTTCATGATGCACACCTCGACCAGCCCGCATTACGGAGTGATCGCGGCCTGTGATGTGGCCTCGAAGATGATGGAAGGCGACGCCGGCCGTTCGCTGGTGCAGGAAATGCATGACGAGGCGATCGCGTTCCGCCGCGCGATGCTGCATGTCCGCGATGATCTCGGCCGCGACGACTGGTGGTTCAGCGTGTGGCAACCGACCCAGGTCGAGCGCAGTCTGGACAAGGGCGATACGCCGGCACCGATGGTGGCCAAGCGCGAGGAGTGGTACCTGCAGCCGGATGCGCACTGGCACGGCTTCGAGAACCTGGTGGATGACTATGTTCTGATCGACCCGATCAAGGTGACCCTGCTGACCCCGGGCCTGGCGATGGACGGCAGCATGGGCAAGCTGGGCATTCCGGCGGCGGTGCTGAGCAAGTTCCTGTGGGGCCGCGGCATCACCGTGGAGAAGACCAACCTGTACTCGGTGCTGTTCCTGTTCTCGATGGGCATCACCAAGGGCAAGTGGAGCACCCTGGTCACCGAACTGATGGCGTTCAAGGAACTGTACGACCGCAACGCGCCGCTCAGCCAGGCACTGCCGACGCTGGCCGCCGACTACCCGAATGCCTACGCCGGTTGGGGCCTGCGTGACCTGTGCGACGCGCTGCATGCGTTCAACCAGGAATTCGCGGTGGCCAAGGTGATGCGCGAGATGTACGTGGATCTGCCGACGCCGGTGATGACCCCGGCCGATGCCTACAACCACCTGGTGAAGGGCGAGATCGAGCGGGTCGACATCGAGCAGGTCAGTGGTCGCATCGCCGCGACCATGCTGGTGCCGTACCCGCCGGGCATTCCGACCATCATGCCGGGCGAGCGCTTTGGCGACAGCGATGAGCCGATCATCCAGTCGCTGCGCATCGCCCGTGAGCAGAATGCCCGCTTCCCGGGCTTCGAGTCGGACGTGCACGGGCTCATCATCGAGAACGCCGGCGATGTGACCTCGTACAAGGTGGAGGTACTGAAGGCCTGACCGGCGACGGTCGGCCCTTCGGCGAACGATGGATACCGCGCGCGAGCAACGCATCCTGAAGTTCTCGATCGGGGTCACCATCGCGGTCAGCGTGGTCGGCTTCAGCGGTGGCCTGCTGGTGGGATCGCAGGCCATCCTGTTCGACGGTGTGTACAGCCTGGTCGACGTTGCCCTGACCCTGGTGTCGTTGTCGGTGCTGCGGCTGGTGGCGCGGGAACAGAGCCCGCGCTTCCAGTACGGCTACTGGCACCTGGAGCCGATGGTCGAGGCGCTGGGCGGTGTGATCCTGTCGCTGGCCTGCGTGTATGCGCTGGCCAACGCGGTGATTGGTTTGACCACGGGCGGACACGAGGTGAGATTCGGGCCCGCGCTGTGGTGGGCGGCGCTGCTGAGTGCCAGCAACCTGGCGATGGCGGCGTTCGTCGCCCAGCGGGCGCGGCGCCTGCGCTCGGCGCTGTTGTGGCTGGATGTACGGGGCTGGCTGCTGGGTGGGTTGATGAGCCTGGCGGTAGTGCTGGCCTTCGTACTGGCCCTGGTCCTGCATGGCGGTGAGTGGCACCACTGGGTGCCGTATCTGGATTCGATCGTGCTGGCATTGATCAGCCTGGCGGTACTGCCGGTACCGGCGCGCAGTGCGTGGAAGGCCATGCGCGAAGTACTGCAGGTGGCGCCGGATGATCTGGACCGGCGCGTGCAGCAGGTCATGCAGGCATTCGTGGCCGAGCGTGGCTATGCCGGTTTCACCAGCCACGTGGCGAAGATGGGGCGGATGCGCTTCATCGAAATCCATGTGCTGGCCGATCCGGCTACGCCCTTGGGCTCGGTGGGCGAGGTCGATGCGATGCGTGACGAGATCGCGGTCAGGCTGGATGCGCGCGGCAGCACGTTCTGGCTGACCATCGATTTCACCGCAGACCCGGCGTGGACCTGACCACGCTTCTGTAGAGTCGAGATTGCTCGACTGCTTTTCGTCAGCGGAAGTCGAGCAGGCTCGATTCCACGGGATCGCGTGATCGTTGCGCGTGGCAGACCGGTCTGTTGCACCGGATCCATTTGACCTCAACCGGGGTTGAGGTCACAGACTGCCGGCAACCCCCACGAGGCGCGCGGCATGAATCTGCTGACCACACCGGACCTCAGCCATGGCCTGCTGGAGCTGTTCAATCCACCGGGCCTCTACGATCCTTCGGCCAACGGCTACTCACACGTGGCGGTGGTGCGCCTGCCGGCACGGGTGATCCACGTGGCCGGGCAGGGCGGTGAAGATGCCCAGGGTCGTCTCTCACCCAGCTTCGAAGAACAGGTCGGGCAGGCGCTGGACAACCTGCAGACCGCGCTGCGCTCGGCGCAGGCAGGCCTGGCCGACGTGGTACGGCTGCGTATCTTGGTGGTCGATCACGACGAGGACCGGCTGGGCATCATCGCCCATCAGGTGCGGCGGCGCTGGCCGAACCGCGCGGCGCCCACCTGCACGCTGATCCCGGTGCCGCGACTGGCGCTGGACGGCATGCTGTTCGAGATCGAGGCGGAGGCCTACGCCGCCTAGCGCAGGTAGTACTCCACCGGCACCACCAGTTCCTGTGGTGCCTTCAGTTCACCGGGAATGGGCGGCAGCGGCTGCGCGCGACGGAAGGTCTGCAGCGCAGCGTCATCGAGCATCGGCTGGCCACTGGACTGTTCCAGCCGCAGTGCCAGCAGGCGGCCTTCGCGGTCGATGCTGGCCCTGACCCAGGCAGT
This sequence comes from Stenotrophomonas sp. a6, assembly GCF_030913325.1. Taxonomy (NCBI): domain Bacteria; kingdom Pseudomonadati; phylum Pseudomonadota; class Gammaproteobacteria; order Lysobacterales; family Lysobacteraceae; genus Stenotrophomonas; species Stenotrophomonas sp. a6. The sequence continues at coordinate 2,687,434 of NZ_CP133161.1, read as the reverse complement.
GCCCTGCTGCCGGCGCGAGCGCGCGGCGGCAGGGTAATAGCGGTAACGCTCCAGCCGCGCCATCAGGCGGGCTTCCCACTGGTCGCTGGCGGCGCCGGCCTGGAAGTCCGCCGGTGGCGCGTCTGGAGCGGGCGGAGCGGCCGTGATCGATGCCGGTGCGGGACTGGCATCGGTCGCGGCCGCCGGCGGGGCGACCGGCAGCGGCTTTCGACCCGTACCGCCCGTTTCGCTGGCGGCCAACTCGCCCTCGCGCGCGGCGGTGGGTTTCGGTGGCGGGGGCGACTTTGTCGGTTGCGATGCGCGCGCCTGCTGCGCCTGGCTGGGGGTGTCGGCCTGGCGCTCCTCTACGGGCTGTGGCGGCGTGGCCGGTGCCAGCAGGCGCAGGCTGATGCGCACGTCCTGCTCCGGCGGCGGCAGCATCGGCGGCACAGCGACCCAGTGCACCAACAGCAGCAGGGGCAGCAGGTGCAGGACGACAGTGATCGCGATCGCCCGCCAGTGTTGGCCACGCTCACTCATCGTCCAGCACCCACAGCAGATCAGCATCCGTCGCATCGACGGTTTCACCCGGCGAAGCCAATGCGATCACCAGCGCAGGCGTAGCTGGTGACAGGTAGCCCGGTACCCCGGTACCGCGCAGTACATGCCAGCGCCCCGCTACCAGCAGCGCCGGCGCGGGCGCATCGAGCAGCACCTGTGCCATGCGTGTGTCGCGGGCCTGTTGCACGGCCAGCATCCCTTCCAGCATCGGTGCTGCGTCTGCGTGCTGGGCCAGCACCACCGCCGACAGGCGCTGGCGGGCAGCGGCCACCGGGAACCGCACGCCCTCGGTGGACGCGAGCAGCGCGTTGACCTCGGCACGCGACAGGTTGCCGCCGAACAGCGGCGTGCCTGCATCGGCAGCATCCTGTACCAGCCCGCCATACGCGGCCCACGGCCAACGTGTATCCCAGTCCAGCAGTTCCTGCAGGCGTGCACCTTCGGCCTGGTTGCCCTTGGCCAGCCAGCGCTGCACCCGCTGCAGGCGTGGCTGGCGCTCGCTGGCGATCATTTCCAGCACCAGCGAACCCTGCGGGCGCCGCCGCTGCAGCGCCTGCAGCAGCCAGCGCTGGGCGGCGTGGTCTCCGGCGAGGTCATGGCGCTCACCCAGCAGCAGCCTCCGGGCGTCCGCCGCACGCGCCACGAACGCGGCTTCGTCCAGGTGCTGGCCGTTGGCCAGGTCGATCACTGAGCCAGGCATCGGCTGCGCGCTGGCCACGGTCGCCAGCGCGAGCAGGCATACGGGCAGCCAGCGACGGCTAGAACGCCACATTGACGCCCATCGAGACGGTACGGCCACGGCCGTTGCCGCGGTCCAGGATCGGGCTGAAGATGCTGTCGATCGAGGCATTGTTGTCATAGGCCTTGTTCTGCAGGTTTTCGATGTTCAGCCACAGCGTGGTGTTGGCCTGGGGCTTGAAGCTGGCGTAGAAGTCGAGCAGCACGCCGGTGCCGCCGGTCTTGCGGGTCTGGAAGAAGTCGTAGCCTTCCTCGGTCGGCCCGGAGTACTCGGCGCGCAGGCCGGCCTGCACGCGCTGCTGCCACCAGCGGCCGCCCACGTCCAGCGTCCAGTAGCGGTCGGGCAGGGCGGTGATGTCTTCCAGGTTGACGAACTCGATGGCCGGCGCACTGGTGTGCGAGCGGGTCCAGCTCAGCGTGGCGTGGTAGTGCTCGCTGGCGTAATGCGCTTCCAGTTCGATACCGCGCATGCGCACCACGCCGGGGTGGTTCATCCAGCGCGTGGTGGTGCTGAAGTCGTCCACGTCCAGCGCATCGGTCCAGGCAGTGAGTTGCGGATCGCTGTCGATCGGCACCACGAACGGTTCCACTTCCGGCGGATGCACGATCAGCAGGTACTGCGGCTTGATGTAGTCGCGGATGCGGTTGTCGAAGCGGGTGATCCGCAGCTGTGCCAGGTCACCGTCGACCAGCAGCGAGTCGGTGCTGAGGTTGGCACCAAACTGCAGGTTGCGCGAGCGCTCGCGGCGCAGGAACGGGTTGGCGCCCACGCCATCGGCATCGCTCATGCCTTCCAGCGGGATCTTCTCGAAGAACATCTCCTGCACCCGCGGCGGGCGGGAAGTACGCGAGGCTTCTGCGAACAGCTGCAGCCAGTCGGTGGCCTGCCACGATACCGCCAGGCTGGGGCTGAGTGCGCGCTCGGTGCGACGCACGTCGATGCCGCCGCCATTGATCTCCGCGCACTGGCCGGGCACATCCGAGCACACCGGGATGTGGCCACGGATGCCGAAGCGGTCCTGGCGCAGGCCGGCGGTCAGCGCGTAGATGTCGTACTGCAGCTCCAGCGTGCTGAACACGCTGTCCAGCTGGCTGCGACCTTGCGGGTTGGCACCGCGCAGGACGGGGGTGTCGGCCACATAGATGTCCGACTGGTGCTTGATGCCGGTGTTCCAGCGCGCCTGCAGTGCCCCGATGTCGAAGCGGCTGGTGTTGTCCACGGTCCAGCTGCTCAGGCTGCTGTGGGTGCGGCGACCGATGTAGCTGGAATCCTCCACTGGCGGATAGAACAGCCGGGTCTTGTTGCCGGCGAAGGTTGCACGCAGGTCGATCCACGGCGAATAGGGTGTGTAGTGGTAGCTGGCGCGCTGGTTGCGCGCGGAAATCTGCCACGGATAGTTGTGGTAGAAGTTGTTTTCGTAACGCATGTGGCTCAGGTCCAGCCGGTGCTGGTCGCTGGGCTGCAGGCGTGCTTTCAACAGCCAGCTGCTGGGCTGCTGGCTGCCCGGGTCGGCGTTGTTCTTCTGCCTACGCGCGGTCGCGTATTCGCTGCTGCGGCTGCTGCTGGCAGCGGCCAGCAGGCCGAACTGGCGGTCGCCACCCTCTTCACTGTGGCGCCAGGCACCGGCGAAGGTACGGCCGCTGCCGTAGCCGTTGTTGCCGTGGCGATAGCCTGCACGCAGGCCCCAGTCACGGCCCTCACCGAGCAGATCGTCGATATCCAGCGTGCGGAAGTTGGCACTGCCGGCCAGCGTACCCGCACCATCACCACCGGCGACCGCACCGCGTTGCACGTCCACGCCGGCCAGCAGGAAAGGATCGACATAGGCGAACGGACCACCCGAGCCATGCCCGGCATTGTTGCGAAATGTCTGGGTGACACCGTCGATCATGGTGTTGACCCGGCCAGCACCGGTCATGCCGCGGATGTTGACCTGCAGGCCCGGCTGGCTGCGCGAATGGAAGCTGTGGGTGCCAGGCATCGAGCGCAGCAGGCTGTTGCCTTCCTGGCGTTCGGCCATCGCCACGCGCTCGCTGCCGACCGAGGGCGCAAAGCCATCGCGGGTGGCCGGTACATATTGGCTGGCGCCGGCACCCGGTGCCTGGCCGTGTGCGGTAGTACCCTGCACCCGCAGCGGGCCGGTGCGGCGGCTGCCATCGGCGCGTTCGGCCGGCGCCGGTTCCAGGGCGGCACGACGCGCATCCACGAAGCGCGGGCGCAGGCCGCTGCCTGCCAGCAGGCGCGTCAGGGCCTGCGCATCGTCGAAGTCACCGCGCAGCGCAGGCGCCGAATGACCTGGGGGCAGCGCCGCGCCGATCACCAGATCGACACCGGTCAGCCGGCTGTAGGCGTCCAGCGCGGCCGCCAGTGGCTGGGCGGGCAGATCGTAGCTTCGAGTGGCGGCCTGCGCGTGGGCGCTGTTTGGCAGCAGGGGAACGGTGCTGGCGCAGGCCAGCGACAGGGCGAGGACAAGGGGGCGGGGGCACAGCATCGGGGGCTCCAGGGGCTGACGCAGAGCGTCGTCATCCTGGGTAGACGCAGCCGCAGGCCGGATGTCAGGGTCCATCACGCCGTTCCCTGCGTGGCGGCAGCCACACCTGTACGCCGTCGCCGAGGCGCAGCACGCGCACCTGCAACTGAGTGGCCAACTGGTCGCGGTTGCTGGCTGCGCCGTCGGCACTGCCAAGCAGGGTGACCGGCTGCTGGCGCAGCTGCTCGCCGATGACCCATGTGTGCCCGCCGTGCCAGCGGTCCAGGCCCTGCGTGACGTCGGCCAGCGGGGCCGAGACCCAGTGCAGGCGCCGTTCGCGCCAGGCCAGTGTTCCCGGGGCGGTGGTTGTTGCATCGGCTGTTGACTGCCCATCGAAGCGCAGCTGCTCGCCGTCGTTGGCCAGCATGCTGGCGTTGCCGCTGTCCACGCGCACGCGATGCTCGGTAACGGTGACCACGCTGCTGTTGCCCTGCACGGCAAGATCGAATGCGGTCCCCAGTGCAGTGACGGTGCCCTGCGGAGTGTGTACCTGGAAGGGCCGGTCGGCATCGGCGGCGACCTGGAACCAGGCCTGGCCACGCTGCAACTGGAGCTGGCGGCGCTGCCCATCGATGCGCACCTTCACTTCGCTGCCGGGTGACAGCAGGACATGCGAACCATCCGGAAGGGTCTCATCGCGGATCTCGCCAGCGGCCGTACGCAGTACCTGCGCCACCGGCGGCGAGGCATGGCGGCTGTAGAGACCCAGCGCACACAGCAACAGAACCGCAATGCCGGCTTCGCGCAGGCGACGGCGTTGCCTGCGCTGCTGTTGCCGCTGCAGGCTGGGCAGCGTCGCGCCTGCCTGCCACAGGTGCTGCAGATACTGGTACTGCGCGGCATGTCGGGGGTCGGCCTGGCACCACTGGTCGAACGCGTTCTCGTCGCGGGTGCCATCGTGTCCATCCAGCCACCAGCGTGCGGCTTCGCGCGCGATCGCGTCCTGGCTCATGCGCCGGGCACCTGCTGCAGGGCGACGAGGGCGCGCAGCAGATGGCCGTGCGCGGTCTGCCGGCTGATGCCCAGCTGACGGCCGATCTCGGCCAGGGCCATCTGTTCCACACGCGCCAGCAGGAACACCTGGCGCGAGCGCGGTGGCAGCGCGGCGATGATCGCATCGAGATGACGCAGCTGTTCGGCGTCGAGCAGTCGCTGCTCGGGCAGTGGTGCAGGATCGGCGATGGCCTGCAACTGCGTGTCATCCAGTACCTCTTCGCGACGGCGCTGGCGCTGCCGGTAGTGATCCGCGATCAGGTTGTGGGCGACGCGGTACAGATAGGCGCGGCCGTTGCTCAGCAGGCCGCTGGCGGCGACTTTGACGACACGCAGCCAGGTTTCCTGGACGACGTCATCGGCGTCGCTGCGTTGCGGGAGTTTGCGGCGGACATGGGCGTGCAGCGGCCGGTAATGGGCCGCGCACAGCTGCGCGACATCCGTCGGTTCGACAGGCGTGGACACGGGGCGGGCGACAACTGGGAAAGGGAACAGCCCGCGGCGGCAAGGGCAGCGGCTGCACCTTACAGCAAAAGAGAATCATTTGCATCCATGGCGCGAGGCACGGCACGCATGGGCCACCGCGGCGTCAGCGCGGGCGATAGTCGCAGTGGATCTGCAGGGCTTCGGTGGCGTTGTGATGCAGCTCGAAGCCGCACTGCTGCAGGCTGCGCTTCACCTGCACGACGGCTTCGGAATGACGGGCAACGCGACGATCCTGCCAGCGCGGTGGGGTGAACACGCCCAGGGGCAGCAGCCGCAGCCGCTTGCCGTGCAGTACCAGTGAGACATCGACATGACGGCCATCGATGTCGTGGCCGTTGGCACCGAAAATGGCATCGATCTCATCGCGGCGTTGCGGGTAGCAGGTGCGGAATGCTGCGATGCCGAGCCGTCGTACCGCGCGGCGGAAGCCGCCGAGACGGCTGTGGCCGGGTTCGAAGCCACGGGTGAGCAGCAGGCGCAACCCGGCAGGCAGCATCGCCTGCGCGTCGAGCAGGCGTTGCAGTACCTCTTCTTCCAGTTGGATGCGGGTGGAGGGCCAGCGCGGAGCGATGAGCAGTCCGTGGTGGTTGCCGCGTTGCAGGGTCAACATGCGTGAAGCTTCGCACGCGGGCGAACAGCCGCGGTAGTGCCGGCCGCTGGCCGGCAGATCCGGATGCCGGCCAGCGGCCGGCACTACCATCGGGTCAGATGTCGCGGTACTGGATCTGCGAAGCCAGTACCCGCAGGCCATCGGCATTGCTGGACAGGATGCGCTCTTCGCCGACACCTTTCTGCCGTTTCAGCTGGAAGCCCTGATCGGCAGGCAGCTGTGCGGCAATGGCGTCCATGCGTTGCAGGGCATCGGGGCCGCTGCAGTCGAAGTGGCCCCAGTGGGCGCCATCGCGGTGGATCTGCAATCGGTAGTTCATTGCGGTGTCTCCGGCAGGTCCTGCAGCCAATGGTCGAACATCGCGGTTGCGGCCGCTGCCAGCGGTGCGCCATAGCGACGCGCCTGTGCGCGCAGGTCGTTGGGATCGATGCCGGCCTGGGCCAGCTCCAGCGTGTGGCCGATCAGCCAGCGCTCGAACTGGCGGGCGTCCAGTTCCGGGTGGCATTGCAGGGCCAGTGCGTGGCTGCCGATGGCGAAGGCCTGGTGACGGCAGGCCGGCGTGCTGGCCAGGCGGCGTGCACCGGCCGGAAGTTCGAACGCCTCACCATGCCAATGCAGTACCGGAATGCCCTGCAGGGACTGCAGCGGAGAACGCTGGCCTTCATCGGTCAGCAGCAGTGGCGCAAAGCCGATTTCCTTGCCACCACTGGGAGCGACACTTGCACCGAGTGCGCGCGCCATCAGCTGTGCACCCAGGCAGATGCCGAGGGTAGGCCGCTGCCGCTGCAGCCGGCGCTGCAGCAGGGCAATGCTGTCGTTGACGAAGGGGTAGGTCCCTGTGTCATTGGCACTGATGGGACCGCCCAGCACGACCAGCAGGTCGGCGGTTTCGGCGTCATCGAGCGCATCGACGCCGGCCTGCAGCAGCTGCAGCTGCCAGCCTTGCGCCAACAGCAGTGGCTGCAGGGTGCCGAGGTCTTCAAAGCCAACGTGCTGCAGGACAACCGCGTGCTTCATGCCGGGGCTCCGCTGTTCGGCCAGTAGAAGCTGTCCGGGGTGGCGCGGGCGCCGAAAATGGCCTGGCCGACGCGGACCACGGTGGCACCTTCCTCGATGGCCACTTCGAAATCACCGGACATGCCCATCGACAGCTGCGACAGGTCCAGGTCGGGCGGGGCGGTGCGTTGCAGCTGGTCGCGCAGTTCGCGCAGGCGCACGAAGCAGGCGCGCACGCGCTCGACGTCGGGGGTGAAGATGGCCAGGGTCATCAGGCCGCGCACGCGCAGGCGATCGAAGGCTGGCAGCTGTTGCACGAAGGCCTCGACCGCGTCGGGTTCCAGTCCGTACTTGCTGGGTTCGGCCGAGGTGTTGACCTGCACGAACACATCCAGGGTGCGCTCTTCCAGTTGCAGGCGCTGCTGCAGGGCCTCGGCTACGCGCAGGCTGTCCAGCGCCTGGAACTCGCTGGCAAAGCGTGCCACGTAGCGCGCCTTGTTGGTCTGCAGATGGCCGATCACCGACCAGTGCACGCCCAGGTCGGCCATCGCTTCGGCCTTGCGTTGTGCCTCCTGCACCTTGTTCTCGCCAAGTTCGTGGCAGCCTGCGGCCACCGCCATGCGGATGCGGGCTTCATCGACGGTCTTGCTGACCGGCAGCAGGCGCACGCTGGCCGGGTCCCGGCCGACGCGGGCGCAGGCATCGGCGATGCGTTGGCGCACCGTGACCAGGTTGGCGGCGATCTGTTCAACGGACTGGGCGACGGGCCAGTCGGCGGCGGCAAGGGGCATGCGGGCACCTCCAATGCAGGGCGGCCAGGGTGGGATACACTGGCACAGGACAAGAGATATTTTGGCATAGGACAAAATGAAAATCACCGGGCACAGTGCCGAGTCGATCTTCGACAGCATCCGTGAGGGCATCGGCGAGGGCCGCTTGCCGGCCGGCAGCGTGCTGCCGCCGGTGCGTGAACTGGCCGAGCAGCTGGGCGTGAACCGCAACACCGTGGCCGCTGCCTACAAGCGCCTGGATGCGGCGGGCCTGGCCAGCACGGCGGGCCGCCGCGGCACGGTGGTGCGTGGCCTGCCGCCGCCGCTGGCGCGCGAGGGCAGTACGCCCGGGCTGGCGCTGCAGGACCTGGCCGGTGGCAATCCGGATCCGCGCCTGCTGCCGAACCTGCGCCTGGCCCCCGCCGCACCGCGGCTGTATGGCGTGGGCACGGTCGACCCGAGGTTGCAGGCGCTGGCGCGCGCCTCGCTGGATGCGGACTGCCCGGCGGGTTATGCGCTGGAGCTGACCCATGGCGCGGTCGATGGCATTGAACGCCTGCTGGCGGCCTGGCTGCTGCCGGGGGATCGCATCGCGGTGGAGGATCCGTGCTTCCTCGGCAGCCTCAATGTGCTCAATGCCGTGGGCCACGCGCCGTTGCCGGTGGCGGTGGACGCGCATGGCATGCAGGTCGAATCACTTCGGCAGGCGCTGGAGGCCGGTGCACGCGCGGTGCTGCTGACCCCGCGTGCGCACAACCCGACCGGGGCCAGCCTGGATGCGAAGCGGGCACGGGCGTTGCGCCAGCTGCTGGCGGCCTACCCGCAGGTGGCGGTGCTGGTCGACGATCATTACGCGCTGCTTTCGCAGCAGGCCTACCACTCGGTACTGCCGCTGGATGGCCGGCGCTGGGCGCTGTTGCGTTCGTTGTCCAAACCGCTCGGCCCCGACCTGCGCCTGGCCTGGTTGGCCTGCGATGAAGAAACCGCGATGCGGTTGCGGCTGCGATTGGCGTCCGGCACCGGCTGGGTCAGTCATCTGCTGCAGGATGCGGCGACGTCGGTGCTGGCGTCGGCAACGCAGCGGGCGAAGATCGCCTCGGCAGGTGAGCGTTACCAGCAGCGCCTGCAGTCGCTGCAGGAGTTGCTGCGCGCGCGTGGCATGCCGACGCCGCTGCCAATGGAGGGATTGAACCTGTGGCTGCCGTTGTCGGCTGACAGCCATCCTCAGGTGCTGGCACTGGCTTCGCGCGGATGGCATGTGCGGGCGGGCGAAGTGTTCGCGGTGGCGGCGCCGGGACATGGCCTGCGCATCACCTGTGCGGCGCTGGGGACGACGCAGCTGCGGCAGCTGGCCGATGACCTGGCGGCCGTGTGCGGGGTGTAGCGTCGAGCATGGCTCGACGCTACAGAAGCCGATCAGGGCGCGGCGTTGGCGCCAGGGCGCACGTAGTAGGACTGGCCGCTGTCATCGACGAACATCAGCTCCGGCTTGCCCTGCCAGGAGGTGAGCATGGCGCCGGTGTTGTTCTGGTGCTTGACCATCAGGCTGGCGCCGCGATCCGGGTTGGCGACGACCTTGAATACTTCGGTAGTGCCGGTGGCATCGTCGAGGGTGAGCAGGGCTTCGCCGCCGCGGTCGCTGGTGCCATAACCACCACGCTCGGAACCGTCGGGGCCAAGCAGGATCAGGCCAGACAGGGCGGTGGCGCGCGGCCCCTGGGTGCGGCCCTGGCTGAGCGGGTCGGGGACCGGTGCGCCGAGGATCACCCGCGGCTGGCCGCTTGCATCGTGGATGACCAGGCCGCGTGCTTCGATGATGCGCTGTGGCGATTGGCTGCGATGCAGGTTCCAGGCGGTCCAGCCGGAAACAAGCAGGGCGAGGGTGGAGACCACCAGTGTGGTCAGCAGCAGCGCACGGGGCATCGGGTGGTCCTTCCTTGGATGTGCCGACGATAGCGGATGCAAAAGGGGATGGGTAGAGTCGACTGTCAGTCGACTGCTGTTCGATCAGATCACGGAGATTCCCGCGCTGGCGCGCGCAAGTCGGCTGACAGTCGACTCTACCTCTACCTGCTCGACATCACCCAGTGGCCGTTACGCGGTGATTCCCGGCGTCAGTGGAAATCGCGGCTGTGGCTGCGCAGTCCCTGCAGCAGCTCATCCAGGCAGTGCATGCGCTGCACGATGACATGCTGCACACCATCGACGCGTTCCAGGCGGCCATCGATCTGCATCAGCTGGGTATCGACCAGCACCCGGTGCTGGCGATCGGCCAGGTGCCGCCAGACCACGGCGTTGACCATGCCAGTCTCATCTTCGAGCGTGAGGAAGGTGACGCCGCTGGCGGTCTGCGGGCGCTGGCGCATGCGTACCAGGCCGGCGATACGCACGCGACGGCCATGACCGTGGTCCACCAGCTGTGCGGCATCCAGACAGCCACGGCTGCGCAGCTGCGCACGCAGGAACGAGATCGGGTGGCGGCCAAGGGTGGTGCCGGTGCTGCGGTAATCGGCCTGCATGTCCTCCCATGCGCTGGGCAGCGGCAATGGCACGCGGGCTTCGGCGGTGGCGCGGGCCTGGTCGAACAGCGGCAGCCGGTTTTCCACGCCGGAGATATCCCAGCGTGCACGATGGCGATGGCCACTGAGCCCACGCAGCGCACCGGCATCGGCCAGCAGGCCCTGCTGGCGGCGATCCAGGGCGGTGCGCTGGCACAGGTCGCCCACATCGTCGAACGGGCGCCGCGCACGTTCGCGCATGATGGCCTGCACGGCGGGTTCATTGCAGCCATCGACCAGGCGCAGGCCGAGCCGGATCGCGGCCGCGCCCCTGCTGAAATCCAGGGTGCAGTCCCAGTCGCTGTGGCGCACGTCCACCGGCAGCACGCGGATGCCGTGCCGGCGCGCGTCCTGCAGCAGCTGGTCGGGGCTGTAGAAGCCCAGCGGCTGGCTGTTGATCAGGCTGGCGGTGAACGCGGCGGGGTGATGGCATTTCAGCCAGCAGCTGTTATAGGTCAGCAGGGCGAAGCTGGCGGCGTGGCTTTCCGGGAAACCGTAATCACCGAAGCCCTTGATCTGATCGAACAGATGCTCGCCGTACTCGCGGCTGAAGCCGTTATTGAGCATGCCGGCCAGCAGCTTCTCGCGATGCGGCTCCAGGCCGCCACGGCGCTTCCACGCCGCCATCGAGCGGCGCAGGGCATCGGCCTGGCCCGGCGTGTAGCCGGCCGCTTCCACCGCCAGCTGCATCACCTGTTCCTGGAACAGCGGCACGCCCAGCGTGCGTGCGAACACGCGTTCCAGCTGCGGTGGGTAGAGCGGGTTGTCCGGGTCGTTCAACGCGTCCGGTCCCTGTTCGCGCAGGATCCGGCGCCGCTCCAGATAGGGGTGCACCATGTCGCCCTGGATCGGGCCAGGGCGCACGATCGCCACCTCGATCACCAGGTCATAGAACGTGCGTGGCTGCATGCGCGGCAGCATCGCCATCTGTGCGCGCGATTCGATCTGGAACACGCCGATGGTATCGGCGGCGCAGATCATGTCGAAGGTCTTTGCATCCTTGGGCGGGATCGCATCCATGCGTCCTTCATGCAGGCCATGCTGCTTCAACATCGCCAGGCATTTGCGGATGGCGGTGAGCATGCCCAGCGCCAGGCAGTCGACCTTCATCAGGCCGGTGGCATCCAGATCGTCCTTGTCCCACTGGATGACGGTGCGGTCGGCCATCGCCGCGTTTTCCACCGGCACCAGGGTCGACAGCGGATGCTCGGAGATGACGAAACCGCCCGGATGCTGAGACAGGTGGCGTGGGAAGTCGATCAGCTCGGCGGTCAATGCCAGCAGCCGCCGCATCAAGGGTGTGTCCGGATCGAAACCGCGCTCGCGGAGGGTTTCCGGCAGCGGGATGCTGCCACCCCAGTGGTCCATCGCCGCGCCGAGTTCGTTGACCTGGTCCATCGGCAGGCCGAGCGCACGGGCGACGTCGCGGATCGCGCTGCGGCCACGGTAGCTGATTGCTACTGCGGTCAGTGCGGCGCGCTCGCGGCCATAGCGCTTGAACACGTACTGCAGCACTTCCTCGCGGCGCTCGTGCTCGAAGTCGATGTCGATGTCCGGCGGCTCATTGCGCTCGGCGGAGATGAAGCGTTCAAACAACAGATTGCTGCGCGCAGGATCGATCTCGGTCACGCCCAGCACAAAGCACACCGTCGAATTGGCCGCCGAGCCACGCCCTTGGCAGAGGATGTCCTGGCTGCGGGCGAAGCGCACGATGTCATGCACGGTAAGGAAGTAGGAGGCGTAGTTTTTCTCCCGGATCAACGCCAGCTCATGTTCGATCTGCTTGCGCTGTGCGTCCTTGATCCCTTCTGGCCAACGCCAGGGAATCTTTTCTTCGACCAGCTCGCGCAGCCAGCTGTCCGGGTCATGCCCCTCCGGCACCAGCTCGCGTGGATAGGTGTACTGCAGCTGTTCCAGGGTGAAGTGGCAGCGTTCGGCGATGCGCAGGGTCTCGGCCAGCAGTTCGGCGGGATACAGCTGGGCCAGCGCGGTGCGCGGACGCAGGTGGCGCTCGCCGTTGGGAAACAGGCGCCAGCCGGCTTCGGCCACGCTGCAACGATGGCGGATCGCGGTCAGCGTGTCCTGCAGGGCGCGGCGGCGTCGCACGTGCATGTGCACATCGCCACTGGCGACCAGCGTCAGGCGGTGGCGTTCGCCGAAGGCCTGCAGCTGCTGCAGGCGGCGTGCGTCGTCGTGCTCGTGGTGCAGTTCCACCGCCAGCCACAGCCGATCATTGAAGCCGGCGCGCAGCAGTTCCAGGTCGGTGGCGGCCGGTTGCCGGTCCAGCCACAGGCACAGCAGGCCGTCGGGCAGGCCAAGCAGGTCCTCGCGCAGGCAACGGTACTCGCCCTTGGCCGCGCGCCGCCGGCAGGTAGTGATCAACTGGCACAGCCCGGCATAGGCGGCCTGGTCGGTGCACAGCAGGGCCAGCTTGGGTCCGTCCTCGACCTGGAATTCGGCGCCGACGATCAGCGCCACGCCATGCGCCTTCGCCGCCTGCCAGGCACGCACGATGCCGGCCAGCGAGCATTCGTCGGTGATCGCCAACGCGCGGTAGCCCTGGCCGGCGGCGCGCGCGAACAGCTCTTCGGCGATCGAAGCACCACGCTGGAAACTGAAGGCCGACAGGCAGTGCAGTTCGGCGTAGCCGGGCAGTTCGCTGTGCATGGCGGCTCAGCCGAACCAGCCGTGCAGCATCCACGGCGCATGCGGATCTTTGCGCTCACGGAAAGCCCAGCCGCGCTGGCCGTGTGCGGTTTCCACCACGTAGTAGTCGCGGCGCGCGTCGGCCTGGTCCCACCAGCCCGATTCGATCCGCTCCGGCCCGGTGACGATGCGCAGCCGCGGATCACGCAGCGGTTGCGGAGTGTCCAGCAACCAGCCAGGGCGCAGCGGCCAGTACGACGGAGGCTTGGCCGCAGGCTGGCTGCCACTGGCGCGTTCGGGGCGATGGTCGGCCTGCACCGCCAGCGGCTGCACGGCGTCATCGCCCAACCGCGCGCGCAGGCGCTCGCGCAGCTGGTTCCAGGGCATCGCCTGTGCCGGGCGGGTATCGAACAGGTCGCGCGCGGCGGGCACGAACGGTGGCAGCTGTTCGGCCTGCAGGCGCAGTGCGCGGCTGCCGGCCGGCAGGGCGAACGCTTCCATGCGGTTGCGCGCGATCTCGAACAGCAACGCGGGATCGCGTTCCGGTGCCAGCAGGCCGATGGTCAGCACGCTGGCCGGCAGCAGGTCGTGCTCGAAATGCAGGTCGAAGCGCTGCACGCCGCCATCGCGCGAACACAGGAACGCGGCCAGGTCCAGCAGCAGGCGACGCAGCGGGAACAACAGGGCCTGGCTGGATTCGATCTCGTACTCGAATTCGATGCGTGCATCGAAACGGTCCGGTGGCTGGTAGTAGCGCAGTGGCGCGGTGGGTAGCCCACGCAGTGCATCCAGCTGCTGCAGGACCTCGGGGGCAAAGCGCCGGGCCAGGCTGTCGCGCGGCAGATCGAGCACTGTGCCCAGCGTGCGCAGGCCGGAGCGGCCGAGCACCGTCACCGCCTCGTTGGGCAGGCCGCAGCGCGGCAGGGGCAACTGCGCCAGCGCCGCCGGCAGTTGCTGTGTATCGATGCCGAGGCCGTCGTGGACGTTGGCCAGCACGCGCGCGGCATGTGGGGTAGGTGCGGCCACCAGACGGTGACGGAAGCCGAGTTCGTGCAGTTCGTTGCGCAGCCGCTGCTGGATCGTCAGCCAGTCACCAAACAGGGCGCGGCTGGCGCCGATCTCCAGCACCAGTGCATGCGGGAAATCGAGGCTGACCTGGGAGCTGTAGGCGTAGGCCCAGCTGGCCAGCAGCTGCCGGGTGTGCTGTTCGGCGTTGGGATCGTAATCGTGCAGGTGCATGTCCTGCACCAGCACCTGCGCAGCCGACAGCAGCATGCCCGGGCGCAGCCCGGCTGCGCGTGCCGACGGGCTGACCGCACGCAGTACGCGACGCTGTGCCGGCCCCTGCAGCAGCACCAGTGGGCGCTGCGGATCCGGCTGCAGGCGCAGCACGCTGTCCAGCGCCAGCTGCGGCAACAACAGGCAGGCCCAGTGCATGGCGCGGCCTCAGTGGGCGATGGCCAGCGGCAACGGCTGCGCCGGCGGCAGGCCGCCTCGGCACTTCAGCACCCGCACCTGGCCGTGGTCGAGCTGCAGGCGCAGGCTGGCCGGAGAGGGATTGCGCGCCGCCTGCGCCTCGCGGAACACGAAGCCCAGGCACTGGCCGCTGTCGGCGGCGACCTGCAGCCGGCGCAGGGCGCGATCGTCGGCCTGGTGTGGCCAGCACAGCACCGCCGCGCAGGCGGCAGAGCGCAGGCACTGCTCGGTGGCCCAGAGCGCCTGTTTCGGCGCGGCGTGGATGATCTGCAGCTGGGCCAGGTCCAGCCCGGCTGCCGCCCAGGCCGGGGCATGCGGGCGATAGGGCGGGGCGACCAGCACGATCGGGCGGTCACGCAGGCTCAGCTTGGCCAGCGCCGGCCAGACCAGCGCCAGCTCACCCACCCCGGGCGCCGCCTGCAGTACCTCGCACAGCCCGCTGGTGGGCCAGCCACCGCCGGGCAGGCGTGCGTCCAATGCCGGGTGCCCGCTGGCCAGGTGGTCGCTGGCCGGCCCCTGGCGGGCCGGGCCGCGCCACAGCTGGCGCCCGTCCAGCAGCCGGTCGAGGGCGACGACGGCACCCATCAGCCGGCCCTCCAAGGGAGGCGCCGGGCGGGCTGGAAACGGCAGGAACGGGCGGAAACGGCGGGCATGGCGCGAGTATCGACGGGCCGGTATCAGGGGCTGAGACCAGACATGCTACTCGTCTTGTGAGTAGAATTACTAATGAAATCGGAGGGTCCGGTTTCAGGTTGCTGAAGGGGTAAAGGAGTGCCGACCAAGGTCGGCACCCACAGGCCCTGGTTACGGGCGCACCGGCAGCGCCACCGGGCGCAGCGGCGCGGCATCGCCGCCGCGGATCTTCAGCGGGCCGCCGATGAAGGCGAACTCGTAGACCTTGTCGCGGGCCAGTTCGTCCAGCGCCACCAGCTCGATGATCGGCGCGCCCTGCTGGGCCAGCAGGTAGGTGTGCAGCGGCACGTAGTCGTCGGACACCTCCGAGGGGAAGGTCTCGAAGCTGAGGTTGTCGGCACCGACGATCATCGCGCCGCTGTCCTCGACCAGGAAGCGCGCCGCGTCCAGGCCCATGCCCGGCGGGTTGGCCATGTAGGCCCTGGGCTGCTCGAACAGGCGCATGCGGCCGGTGCGGATCAGCACCACGTCGCCCTGCTGCAGTTTCACCTTCTGGCGTGCCAGCGCATCCTTCAGGTCCTGGCGGGTGACGCGATAGCTGTCCGGCAGCATGTCCACGCCCTTGGCGCCGGCCACGTCGATCAGCACGCCACGCGCGATCAGCGGCGGGAATTTCTCGATGCCGGTGACATTCCAGCCACGGTCGCCGAGGTGCTTGTCGGCCTCGAAGCCGTTCCAGATCTTCCCGTGGATGCCGAAGTGGTTCAGCGCATCGATGTGGGTGCCGGTGTGGCTGTACATCGAGAATGCGGTGCCGGTGTAGCTGCGGGTGAGGTTCATGGTCTCGCCCACGCCCATCGGGTCGTCCATCACCGTGCCGCGCGGGGTGTGGGTCATCCAGAACTGGTAGTGCGGGTCGCCGGCATCCTGCCAGCTGGGCATGCCGACGTAGTATTCGGTGGCCAGGTCATAGGCTTTGCCGCCGCTGACCCGTGACAGGATCGCCGCACGCGAGGCTTCGGTGATCAGGTTGAGGCGACCGATCTCGTCCTTCGGCCCCCAGGGGCTGGTGCCGACCTGCTGGCCGGAGGGAACGCGTTCGTGTGCGGACACGGTGGTGGACGCGGCGGTGCCGGCCAGCAGCAGGGCCAGCGCGGTGGCCAGGGTATGTGGGGTCATGGGGAATCTCCTTGCAGGGTGGGGGAGGGTGCGGCTCAGGCCGCGACCAGGGGCGCCAGGGCCTGGCGCAGGTGTGGCAGCGGCAGGGTCTGCAGGCGCAGGCCGTTGCCGCCGATCACGGTGGGTATGGAACGGATGCCGAGGGCAGCGGCTTCGGCACGATCGGCCTGCACGCGCTGGCGTACTGCGTCGCTGCGCATGTGGTCAGCGAAGGCGCCACGTGGATGGCCCAGCGATTCGGCGATATCCAGCAGTACTTCGGCGTCGCCGATGTTGCGGTGCTGGTGCAGGTGCGCCCATTGCACGGCATCAAACATCGCGCCATGGGCGTCGTTGCCACCGAGCATGCCGGCGGCCTGGCAGGCCAGTGCGCCGAGCCAGCCGGACGGATACTCGAAGTCCTGTGCGCGCATGCCTTCGATATCGATGCGCGCGGTGTCTTCATGCGCGGCGCAGTCGGTCCAGTGGCGCAGGATGATCGCCTTGGCGCGCTCCATCGAGCCGAACACCTCGACCATCTGCGCGCGCGAGTCCTGCAGCACGAAGCTGCGGTGGCGCACCTGGATGCCGAGTTCGGCCGAGACCTGCTGCAGGCGCGGGGCCAGCACGAAGCACCAGCCGCAGACCACGTCGTGGAAGAAATCGACCACCGGCGCGGCGGTGGCGGGGGAAGGAACGGAAGACATCTGCCTGCCATCGGTGAGAGGGGAGGCGGCAGATTAGGCAGCGCGGCGTAGCCGAAACAGCACGCCGCGGGCAGCTCAGTTTTCGCTGGCGGTTACGAATCCAGGCCGGCGCAGCCGGGCAGCTCGGCGTGCAGGAAATCGATGAAGGCACGCACCTTGGGCTGCAGGTGGCGCGAGGTCGGGTAGACCGCATGCACGAAGCGCGGCGGATAGCGGTGGTCGGGCAGCACCTGCTGCAGTTCGCCACGGGCCAGTGCCGGTGCCGCCAGGAACGAGGGCAGGGCGCCGATGCCCATGCCGGCCACCAGCAGGTCGCGCAGCAGCAGGCTGTTGTTGACGGTGACGCGCGCCGGCAGGGTGATCGTCACCTGGCCATCGGGGCCGAGCAGCGGCCAGCTGCCGGGCGAGTCGGACAGGCTGTAGGCCAGCACGCTGTGCGCCTGCAGATCGTCCACCGCCTGCGGTGCCGGATGCTGCCGCAGGTAGGACGGGGCCGCGCACAGCACCTGCTGCAGCGACGCCAGCCGGCGCGCCACCAGGCGTGAATCATCCAGCTCGGCACGCAGCCGCAGCGATACATCGAAACCCTCACCGACTGCATCGAGCAGGCGATCTTCCATCACCAGATCCAACGACAGCTGCGGATGCTGCTGCAGGAAGCGTGGCAGCAGCGGCGACAGCGTGCTCAGTGCGAACGACTGCGGCGCGTTCACGCGCAGGCGCCCGGCCACGTCGCCGCGCTGTTCGGCGATGCCGCGTTCCAGCGCCTCCAGTTCGTCGAGCAGGCGGCAGCATTCGCGGTAATAGGCGTGGCCGGTCTCGGTCAGGCTCATGCGCCGCGTGGTCCGCTGCAGCAGTACCACGCCCAGATGCGCTTCCAGCGTGCGCAGCTGCTTGCTCAGGCCGGCGGGCGACATGCCGAGGTCTTCGGCAGCGCGGGCCAGCCCGCCGCGTTCGACGATGCGGCGGAAGGCACGCATCAGGTTGAAGGAATCCATGCCGGCCCCGGGCGCGATGAGGGCGCCATTGTAGAGCCGCGCCATGCGTGGATGTGGGAAACGCGGCGCCGACCAAGGTCGGCGTCTACCCGGTGCGTGCGGGTTGCGTCGTTTGTTCAAGCCAGCACCCCATACGCGGCGCCAGCATGCAGGCCCCTCACTTTCCGGGTTGCCCATGAAGCACTGGATGCTCCGCCTGTATGCCCCGCTGTTCCTGCTGGGCTTCGTTGCCGCTGCCGTCGTCTGGGTCGGCCATTGCCACGGTGATCCGTTGTGGCTGCTGGCCTTGCTGGCGGCCGCCATCGCGGTCTCGTTCGCCGCCGAGCGTGCCTGGCCGTACGACCCCGCGTTCAACCACGACCACGGCGACAGCCTGCGTGACACCCTGCATGCACTGGTCAACGAAAGCCTGAACCTGCTGTCGATCGCGGCGGTGCCGCTGCTGGCGGCAATCATTCCGTGGCAGTTGTGGCCGGTGCAGTGGCCATTCGCGCTGCAGGTGCTGCTGGCCATCGTCTGCGCTGATCTCGGCATCACCCTGGTGCACTACGCCAGCCATCGCATCGGCTGGTTGTGGCGGCTGCATGCGGTGCATCACAGCGTCACCCGCATGTACGGCTTCAACGGGCTGATGAAACACCCGCTGCATCAGGCGGCCGAAGCGGTGGGCGGCGTGCTGCCGCTGCTGCTGTTGGGCCTGCCGATGCCGGTGGCTGCGGTGCTGGCTTTCGCCATTGCCATCCAGCTGCTGCTGCAGCACTCCAACGTGGACATGCGTCCCGGCGTGCTCGGCCGGGTGATGGCCTGGGCGCCGCTGCACCGCTTCCACCACATGCGTTACGGCACCGCGGGCGACGTCAACTTCGGCCTGTTCCTGACCGCCTGGGACCATCTGCTGGGGACCGCCTTCGATGCGCCGGGTTATCGGCTGCAGCAACGCGACCTTGGCATCGGCAGCCAGCCGGACTATCCGCGCGATTATCCGGGGCAGCTGCTGGCGCCGTTCCGCGAACTGCCGCATGGCGAGGTGCCGGAGTTGCCGGAAGGTCTGCGCAGGCGCGAATGATCGAACATGTCAGGCCGCGTGCAGCTGCAGGCCCTGCAGCTGCGCTGCACCGATGCCGAACATGCGGCGCAGGCTGCGCGAGAGATGGGCCAGATCGGCGAATCCAGCGGCATGCGCACTGTCGGTCAGGTTGTGACCGCTCAGATGATGCATCAGCGCGCGGCGCAACCGTTGCCACAGCACCCAGCCGCGCAGGGTCACTGCCAGCTCGGACTGGAAACGCCGGTGCAGCTGACTGGTCGACAGGTGCGCCGCCTCGGCGATATCGGCGGCCGGCACCGGGCCGGGCAGGTGCTGGGCGATCCTGGCCAATGCCGCCTGCACGCGGCGGTCCAGCGGTTGCGGGCGGCTCAGTCGTGGCAGCCAGTCGTGCAGTTCCATCGCAGTGCCGGGCAGCGAGTGCAGGTGCTGCTGGATCTGTTCGAGGTCGGCATGCGCCGGCTCAAGGAACACCGTACAGCCCGCTTCCGGTGCCGACAGGATTGCGTGCGGCTGGAAGGACGGCAGCCACAGCCGTTGGCCCTGCTGCCGTACGCCATCGACTTCGACCTGCCAGGGCGTACCGTCGCTCAACAGCAGTTGATGGGCGTAGTGCGCATGCGAGGCGCTGCCACCGGCATGGCCCTGCAGCACGGCCACGTGAGCATCCAGCAGCAACGTGCCATTCCAGGCCAGGGCGGGGGAGGACATGGAGGGATTGTAGATCCACGCCATGCGTGGATGAATCTCCATCGAAATCGAGTAATTCGACAATGAAACGAAGAGCATCCACGCATGGCGTGGATCTACTGCAGGTTGCGAGAAATTGTCGAAGGCGGGGTGGGTCCGTTGGCGGGGGCGTGAGCGCCATGGATGGCGCGACCGAGCCTCCAGGGACGGATTCACGGCGTCCCCCGCCAACGGACCCACCCCGCCTACCCACAGGAGCCCCGCTGTTGCTTTGGCCGTTGCCTCTGCGGGTGCCGGGCGCAGCCCGGCCGTCCCCTCACCGGCCGTGCGGATCCGGCCGGTGATGCACGTACTCGACCACCGTGCCATCGGGATGCACCGCGTTGAACGCCGCCCCGGTGGGTACCACCTGCAACGGGAAGATGATCTCGGCGCCAGCCGCGACCAGTTTGTCGTGATAGGGCCGAACATCGTCGACCAGCAGCGTTCCCGTGGTCGAAGTGAACGGCGCCAGCGCCGTCTCGCTGCCCTCGATCAACAGGAACGCACCGACCATCGCCAGACGCAGCCCGGCCTCCGGAAACGGGAACCCCGCATCGGCCACCACACCCTGCAGCTGCTCGTAGAACGCCACGCTGCGCTCCAGCTCACCCGGGGCCACGAACACCCGGATCAACACGCGCGGCGCGCGCTGGCTGGAGGTGTCACAGCGGTCGCGCCAGAGATGGTCGAAGTCGCGATGGACGGTCATGGGCTCGGTTCGTGGCCAGGGACCCTCATTATCGGCAGCCTCGCGCGGCGCGCTGATGACCGCCGGTGATGGCCTGATAACCGCTGGCCGGGTTGCCCCTGTGACTTAGGTCCTGTTGACAGGTGTGAACGCCCTCGCACAATCTTCACAGGATTGGGTCGCCCTGCGCGGCCCGGGCAGGCAGGTTGTCACGCCGGGAGGAGGGTCCCGCGCGCAGACCGGCCCGTCCATCGGCCTGCGGGACGTTGCCTGGCAACCCCTGCGCGGCATGAACGCTGCACCCTTCGGCGGCACTTTCCCTGGACCGATTGCCTTGGCAACGGAATTACGCCTGCCGATGAAAACGTTTACAAAGCCGCTTGCACTGTCCCTGGCCCTGTCTGCCGCACTGGCCGCCCCGGCCTGGGCCGACCCCGCCGCGTTCACTGTGCTGACCCTGGAACAGGCCCCGACCGCCGAGGCGATGCCGGCCCTGGCCGCCCAGCTGAAGACCCTGCAGGTGGACGCGGTGAGCGTGCGCCAGGTGCAGCGCGGCATCGGCCAGGTCGATCCGCTGCAGGTGCTGGCCGATGGCCTGGGCTACGCGTACCGCTTCATTGCTGCCGGCAAGGATGATGGCCAGACCCAGCGCGGCCAGGCCGTGCTGACCCGGTTGCCGATCGCCGCTGAATCCGGCCCCGACCAGCCGGGCCTGAACTACCTGCGCCTGGACGACGGCCGCCACACCGTGGCGGTCTATACCGATGCCGGTGCAGGTGCGGCGCAGCTGCCAGCGCTGGTCACCCGTTCGCGGCTGGGTGCACCGGCGGTGCTGCTCGGCGCGGTGGCCGGTGAATCGGCCAAGGCCGCAGGCTTCGATCCGGCGCGTGTCGCGCTGGAAGCCGATGCCAGCTATTTCAGCGATGGCTTCCAGGCCGCCAGCAGTGCGCCGTTCAAGGTGGAAGGCAGTACCCTGCGCGCCACCCTGCTGACCCTGGCCTACGCCGCCGACACGCATGGCGACAGGCCGTGGATGGACACCACCCTCAACGCCGACGCGCGCGCTGCGCTGCTGCTGAAGGCGATGACCGAGGATGAGAAGTTCCAGATGCTGCACAGCTACTTCGGGCTGGGCAAGGACGGTGGCCCGCTGCCGGAAGGCGCAGTCGGTTCGGCCGGTTTCGTGCCGGGCGTGGCGCGGCTGGGCATTCCGTCGCAGCAGTCGGCCGATGCCGGCGTTGGCGTGACCAATCCGGGTGGCATCCGCCCGGGCGATTTCGCCACGGCGATGCCGTCGGGCCCGTCCACCGCATCGAGCTGGAACCGTGAAGTCGCCTTCGCCGGTGGCGCCACGATGGGCCGCGAGGCATGGCAGCAGCGCTTCAACATCCTGCTGTCGGGCAGCGTCAACCTGCAGCGCGACCCGCGCAACGGCCGCAACTTCGAATATGCCGGTGAAGATCCGCTGCTGGCCGGCTCGATGGTTGGCGCGCTGATCCAGGGCGTGCAGAGCCAGCACGTGATCTCCTCGATGAAGCACTTCGCGCTGAACGACATGGAGACCCGCCGCAA
Source organism: Stenotrophomonas sp. a6 (assembly GCF_030913325.1). Classification (NCBI taxonomy): domain Bacteria; kingdom Pseudomonadati; phylum Pseudomonadota; class Gammaproteobacteria; order Lysobacterales; family Lysobacteraceae; genus Stenotrophomonas; species Stenotrophomonas sp. a6. Next base: position 2,665,557 of record NZ_CP133161.1, on the reverse strand, counting down.
CTTCCACGACGTGCGCATCGGCGAACAGGCCATGCACGAGTCGGACCTGCTGGCCTTCGAGATCGCGCTGGAAGCCGGTCGCCCGGGCGTGGCGATGTGCTCGTACAACAAGATCAACGGCACCTACGGCTGCGAGAACGGCTACCTGATGAACCAGGTGCTGAAGCAGGAATGGAAGTTCCCCGGTTTCGTGATGTCCGACTGGGGTGGCGTGCACAGTGGCTCGAAGGCGGCGCTGGCCGGCCTCGATCAGCAGTCGGCCGGTGAAGTGTTCGACGCGGCGGTGTTCTTCGACGAACCGCTGCGCCTGGCCGTGCACGGTGGCGTGGTGCCGCAGGCGCGCCTGAACGACATGGTGGCGCGCATCCTGCGCACGATGTTCCTGCATGGCAGCTTCGACAACCCGCCGCAGCACCAGAAGGTCGATGCCGAGGCCGGCTTCGCCGTTGCCCAGCGCACGGTGGAAGAGGGCAGCGTGCTGCTGCGCAATGAGGGCAACCTGCTGCCGCTGGCCGACAGCGTGAAGCGCATCGTCATCATCGGTGGCCATGCCGACAAGGGCGTGATCGGTGGCGGTGGTTCGTCGATGGTGGGCGTGACCGCAAAGGGCACCAATGCGGTGCCGGGCGTGATGCCGACCACCTGGCCGGGCCCGGTGATCTTCCACCCGTCCTCGCCGCTGGAATCGCTGCGTGCGGCGCGCCCGGACGCGACCATCGAGTATGTGGACGGGATCAATGCCGCCGCTGCGGCCAAGGCCGCCGCGCAGGCTGACGTGGCCATCGTGTTCGCCACCCAGTGGGCCGCCGAATCGGTGGACCTGCCGGACATGCAGCTGCCGGACAACCAGGATGCCCTGATCTCGGCAGTGGCCAAGGCCAACCAGAAGACCGTGCTGGTGCTGGAAACCAACGGCCCGGTGCGCACGCCGTGGCTGGCGCAGGTGCCGGCGATGCTGCAGGCCTGGTATCCGGGCATCCGCGGTGGCGAAGGCATTGCCGCGCTGCTGACCGGCCAGGTCAATCCGTCCGGCCGCCTGCCGGTGACCTGGGTGACGGACGAATCGCAGCTGCCACGCCCGCACATCGACGGCCTCGGCTTCAAGCCGGCCAAGCCGTTTGGTGATGTGTTCGATTTCGATATCGAAGGCGCCAACGTCGGCTACAAGTGGATGGCGGCCAAGGGTCTGACCCCGACCTTCTCCTTTGGCCATGGCCTGTCCTACACCTCATTCGCCTATGAGAACCTGAAGGTGAGCGTGGAGGGCTCGCGCCTGGTCGCCAGCGTCGACATCCGCAACACCGGCAAGCGTGCCGGTGCCGACGTGGCCCAGCTGTACCTGAAGCTTCCGGCCGGCAGCACCACGCCGATCCGCCTGATCGGCTATGACAAGGTGAACCTGCAGCCGGGCGAACAGCGCCGCATCCGCATCGAAGCCGAGCCGAAGACCCTGGCCCACTACGATGCACAGGCGCGCCAGTGGAAGATCGACAGTGGCACCTACCAGGTCCAGCTGTCGCGCAATGCGGCCGAACCGCTGCAGAGCGTGGACGTGCAGCTGGTGGAGCAGGTGCTGCGCTGATGCCTGAAGACACGGCCCGCACAGGGCCGTGTCTGAAAAAGGGGACGGAGGGGATTAAGTCGTTTATGCACAAACGACTTAATCCCCTCCGTCCCCTTTTTTCATTTGCCAAACCACCCGCGCAGGAAATCGATCAGCTGCCGCACCTTCGGTGAGGGCTGCGTGCTGTGCGGGTAGACCGCGTATACGCTCTGCTGCGGGAAGCGGTGCTGGCGCAGCACCGGGCGCAGGCGGTCCTGGGCCAAGTCGTCCTCGATCAGCCAGCGTGGCAGCACGGTGACCCCGGCGCCGGCCACGGCGAAGGCACGCAGGCTGCTGGCACCATCTACGCGCACCACCGCATTGCCCGGGTTGGTGGCAAACAGGGCGTCGCTGCCATCCGGCGCCACCACCGGCACGTCGGCCAGGCGCGGGTAGCCGAGGCGGGGCAGGGTGCCCAGCTGCACGGGGTCGTCGGCAGCATCGGCAGAGGGCAGGCGTGCCAGCAGGGACGGAGCCGCCACGGGGCACAGTGGATGGCGTTCCAGTTCGCTGGCGTGCAGGCCCGAATCCGGCAGACGGCCAAGACGGATCGCCAGGTCAAAGCGCTCGGGAATCAGGTCCGCCGGCGCGGGAGACGTGGACAGGTGCAGCTGCAGCGCCGGGTGCCGCGCACGGAACGCCTCCAGCGCAGGAATCAAGCGTAGCTGGGCGTACTCCGGCGTGGTGGTCAGGCGCAGCACGCCCTGAAGCTGGTGCTGGTCGCGGCGCGCGGCATCGATCGCTGCCTGTGCGGCGTCCAACGCCTGCACGCAGTGCTGCAGGAACTGTTCGCCGGCCTCGGTCAGGGCCAGGTGGCGGGTACTGCGCAACAGCAGGGTCACGCCCAGCTCCTGCTCCAGCCGCTTCAGGTTGAAGCTGACCACCGCGCGGCTGAGGCCGAGCCGATCAGCTGCTGCGGTGAGGCTGCCGGCCTCGACCACGGCGCGGAAGATATCGAAGCGATCGAGGCTGACCATGGCAATTCATTGTCAAAGTGGATTTGACAGTGTTGCAGTTGCTGTCGTGTTTTTCCAACAAGGCCCGCACGGCATGCTGGCCGCTTCCCTGCTGGAGCGCCGCCGATGCCGTCCCCCCGCCTGCGCCATGAGGCGATCTTCCTGCTGGCGTTCGCCCTGGATCTGGTCAACATGTTCATCGCCACGGTGGCCTATCCGGCACTGGCAGCGGAACTGCACGCTGATGTCGGTACCCTGGCCTGGGTGGGCACCGCCTACATGCTGGGCCTGAGCGTGGTGATTCCGCTGGCGCCCTGGTTGGCCGCGCGCTGTGGTGAGCGTCGCCTGCTGCTGGTGGCGTTGCTGTTGTTCGCGGTTGCCGCTGTGCTGGCCGGCGCCGCACCGGGTATCGGCTGGCTGCTGGGCTGGCGCCTGCTGCAGGGGCTGGCCGGTGGCCTGCTGATTCCGGTGGCACAGGCGGCAGCGTACCGACAATGCACGTCCGACCAGCGTGGCGCGCTGACCCGCCGCATCCTGCTGGTGGCGCTGCTGGTGCCGGCACTGGCGCCGGCGCTGGGCGGGTTGCTGGTGCAGTGGTTGTCCTGGCGCGGCGTGCTCTGGGCCAGCCTGCCGTTGGCGGTGGTGGCGATCGGCCTGGTGCTGGCCTGGATGCCGGCCGATGGCGCGCGCAGTGCGCCGCGCCTGCAGGCCTATGCGCTGTCCACCGCGATGCTGGCGCTGGGCGCGTTGCTGCTGGCGCTGACCTGGCTGGGTGAACCCGGCCATCGGGCCGCCGGTGCCGTAATGCTGTTGATCGCAATGCTGTTGGCGGCGGCTCACCTGCGGCATGCACGGCAGCAGACGCAGCCCCTGCTGCGCTGGTCGCTGCTGTCCCATCGGGGCCTCCGCCTGGCGATGCTGGTCTATCTGGCAGTGCCCGGTGTGTTCATCGGCAGCCAGCTGGTCAGTACCCTGCAGCTGCACCAGGCCGGTTACAGCGCGGCACGCATCGGCGCGTTGATGCTGCCCTGGGCGCTGGCCTCGGCCATTGCGATCACGGCCAGCAAGCGCCTGCTGGCGCGCTTCGGCCCGGCCACGGTACTGCGTATGGGCATGCTCCTGCAGGCCAGCGGCCTGCTGTTGATGGCGATGCTGCAGCAGCCGGCCTTCGCGTTGGCCGGGCTGCTGTTCGCGCTGATGGGCGCCGGCGGCAGCCTGTGCAGCAGCACCGCGCAGACGCTGGCGTTCCACGGCGTGGAGGGCGAAGCGCTGGGCGATGCCAGTGCCCTTTGGAACCTCAACCGTCAGCTCAGTTTCTGCCTTGGTACTGCCGCCATTGCGCTGTTGCTGGCGCTGGCCATGCAGTGGCTGCCAGCACGCGCCACCAGCGTGGCTCTGGGTCTGGCCGCCGCAATGACGCTGTTGCCGATGGCGCTGTTGCGCCACTCGCACTCTGTTTCCCTTTCGCAACCCGAGAATGCCTGATGGATATCACCGCAGAACATGAAATCCACCACCTGCACGACAAGCTGCAGGCCTGGTTCCGGGCCGAGGTGGCTGCGGATGCGCTGGATGATCTGATGGCGCATTTCTGCGCGGACTTCAGCATGGTCGGCATCGCGGGTCGCAGGCTGGACCGGAAGGCCGTGCAGGCACTGTTCGCGGGCGGTCACGGGGCGCGCCCCGGGCTGCGGATTTCCATCGACGCCGTGCAGGCGGTGGAAGCGCCATCACCGCTGGCGGTGCTGCGTTATCGCGAAGGGCATTCGCTCGATAGCGGCCGGCTCACATGGCGCGAATCGTTGGCCGTGCTGCGGCGGGAGCAGGGTCGCTGGCGCTGGTTGGCGCTGCACGAAGTGCCGATGGCCTGACCGGTAGTGCCGGCCGCTGGCCGGCAACCGCGTAACGCGCCCCGGGATCATGAAGTTGCCGGCCAGCGGCCGGCACTACCGGTCGTTGGCGAGCGCGGCGGCACCGCGGGCACATGTGCCATCAGTCCTGCCTGCATCCGCCGCAGAATGCAAAGCCCGCCCACACCTCACGGCTCGAGGCAGGAGTAGGCTTGAGGCTTTCCTGCCGGGAGGGGTTGTCCATGCGTGTGCGTGCCGTCGCTGTAGCCATTGCCCTTTGCCTGTCCAGCACCGTGCTGGCCGCCGATACCCCGCCGATGACCCCGGACATCAGCGGCAAGCCCTTCGTTGCCCCCGATGTCGGTCGTGACTACGACAAGCGCGTGGTGATGGTGCCGATGCGTGATGGCACCAAGCTGTATACGGTGATCGTGGTGCCCAAGGGCGCCCGCAATGCCCCGATCCTGCTGACCCGCACGCCCTACGATGCCGCTGGCCGCGCCAGCCGCAGTGATTCGCCGCGCATGCGCGACCTGCTGCCGCAGGGCGACGAGGTGTTCGTCGACGGCGGTTACATCCGCGTGTTCCAGGACATCCGTGGCAAGTACGGCTCCGAAGGCGATTACGTGATGACCCGGCCGTTGCGCGGGCCGTTGAACAACACCAAAGTCGACCACTCCACCGACGCCTGGGACACCATCGACTGGCTGGTGAAGAACGTGCCGGAGAGCAATGGCAAGGTCGGCATGCTCGGCTCGTCGTACGAGGGCTTCACCGTGGTGATGGCGCTGACCGACCCGCATCCGGCGCTGAAGGTGGCCGCACCGCAGAGCCCGATGGTCGATGGCTGGATGGGCGACGACTGGCTCAACTACGGTGCGTTCCGCCAGGTCAACTTCAACTATTTCGCGATGCAGACCGAGAAGCGCGGCAAGGGTACGCCGCTGCCCAGTCTCGGCTACGACGACTACAGCACTTTCCTGCGGATCGGTTCGGCTGGCGACTACGCGCGCTTCACCGGCGTGGACCAGCTGACCTGGTGGAAGAAGCTGGTCGAGCACCCGGCCTATGATGGCTTCTGGCAGGGCCAGGCGCTGGACGCGGTGATGGCGAAAACGCCGTTGAAGGTGCCGACCATGTGGCTGCAGGGCCTGTGGGATCAGGAGGACATGTGGGGCGCCAACCACGCCTACCAGGCAATGGAAGGGCGCGACAGCGGCAATAACCGCAATTACCTGGTGATGGGGCCGTGGCGGCACAGCCAGGTGAACTACAGCGGCAGTGAGCTGGGCGCGCTGAAGTTCGACGGCGATACCGCGCTGCAGTTCCGCCGTGATGTGCTCAAGCCGTTCTTCGACCAGTACCTGGTGGATGGCGCGCCGAAGGCCGACACGCCGCCGGTGCTGGTCTACAACACCGGCGAAAACCACTGGGATCGCCTGAAGGGTTGGCCGCGCAGCTGCGACAAGGGCTGTGCTGCCAGCAGCAAGCCGTTGTACCTGCGGGCCGGCGGCAAGCTGGCATTCCAGGCGCCGGCGGCGGGCGAGGGCGACTTCGAGGAGTACGTGTCCGACCCGGCCAAGCCGGTGCCGTTCGTGCCGCGTCCGGTCCGCTTCGGTGACCGCGACATGTGGACCACCTGGCTGGTCAAGGACCAGCGCTTTGTCGATGGTCGCCCGGACGTGCTGACCTTCATCACCGAACCGCTGACCGCGCCGCTGCGCATCGGCGGCGCGCCGGTAGTGCACCTGCAGGCCTCGACCAGTGGCACCGACAGTGACTGGGTGGTGAAGCTGATCGACGTGTATCCGGACCAGGAAGCGTCGACGCCGGAGATGGGTGGCTACGAGCTGCCGGTGTCGCTGGCGATCTTCCGTGGCCGCTACCGCGAGAGCTTCAGCGATCCGAAGCCGCTGGCGGCGAACCAAGTGCTGCCGTACCGTTTCGACCTGCCCAACGCCAACCACACGTTCCAGAAGGGCCACCGGGTGATGGTGCAGGTGCAGTCCAGCCTGTTCCCGCTGTACGACCGCAACCCGCAGACCTACGTGCCGAACATCTACCTGGCCAAGCCAGGCGATTACCAGAAGGCCACGCAGCGGGTCTGGCACAGCGCGGCGCAGGCGAGCTACATCGATCTGCCGGTGTATTGAGGTTAGTGAGATCCGCCGGGTGTGCGATACCCGGCGGCTGGGGTAGTGCCGGCCGCTGGCCGGCATCCGCAATGGCGCAGGAGCGTGTCGACCAAGGTCGACACCTACCAAGGCTGGGCCATGGCAGGTCGATTCAGGCGGCTGCGGTAGTGCCGGCCGCTGGCCGGCATCCGCGATGGCGCAGGAGCGTGTCGACCAAGGTTGACACCTACCAGGGCACTGGCCTTCACCCCACCTTCGAGGGCCCCGTGCGCCAGCGGCTGGGGACCAGGCCGAAACGCTTGCGGAATGCCGCGGCGAAGTTGCTGGGATGACGGTAGCCGCTGGCGGCGGCGGCCTGCTCGACCGTCCAGCCGTCCTCGCGCAGGCCCTGTTCGGCGTGGCGCATGCGCTGCTCGTGCAGGTAGTCGAACACCGAGCAGCCGTACTGCTGGGCGAAATGACGGCGCAGCGAGCTGGGGCTCATGCAGGCCAGCTGGGCCAGCTCGACCAGGCTGTGGGCGTGGCTGGGGTCGTCATGCAGGTAGGCACGCACGCGCTCCAGGCGCTCGCGCTGGCCGGCCCGCAGCGTTCGTACAGGGTCGGTCTGCAGATCCTCGGCCTTCAGGCCAACGGCCAGCAGCTGCAGAGCAACGCCCTCGCGCCACAAGGCGTCGATGCCATCTTCCCATGGGCTGTCGAACAACTGGCCGAGTACCGGCAGCAGGGTATGCGGAATGGCCCAGTGGCGGCATTCCAGGTGGCTGTTGAGCGCGGTCTCCAGCTGCGGCAGATGGAACAGATCCGGATCGATCTGGCCGGGCACCATGACGCTGACGCCGCGCATGCGCGTTTCGCCGGGGTGCGCACCGGTCATCTCGACCTGCTCGCGGTGGTGCGCGGTCATCGCCGTGCCGGCGCGCAGGGTGAAACCACCGCGTCGCGGAATGCGCACATCGACCTGGCCCTGCAGCATCACGCGGATGGCCAGGCCGGGACTCTGCTGGGCGGTCGCTACATAAGGAAAGCGATTATGGACGTCGGAGGCGATCAGGCTCATGCCGCCGCGCAGGAACTGCTCGTTGACCTCGCCATGGCCGGCCCACTGGTCGTCGCGCAGGTGTTCCGGGTCAGCGCGGTAATCAAAGCCATGACGGTGGCCGAAGCGGCGGTAATCGGCAAAAGTGAAGTATCGGGACATCGCTCGGCACGTACTTTGGAGGTGGACGCTGGCATGACCTCGCCCACGCGCTCTGCAACGCAGATGCAGATCCGGTCGTTACCCGCGCAGGCATGCTGGGAAGCAGTGGCGTGGGCACTCTGGATGGCTGGGGAAACGCCAGGTTGAATGGAGTGTGTCGAAGAAACTGGAAACGTTTCCCATTGTCGCCTCGATTCGCGCGCTTTTGATTCCAATAGGGTCAAAACGATTGACGATTACGGCCAAAGTGAAAATGCCGCCGAGCATACGCCGGCGTTTTGCATGCATATCCGTACGTAATTCCATACATCAACTTGAGTTGAGGTTTCATGGCTGGAACGATCGCCCGTAGACGCGGTGTCAGCCAGGCCATCACAGGAATGCGCGTAGGGTGGGGTGGTTGGCTGCTGCAGGCCACTTCGATACCCCCACTGATGGAGAACGCAGATGATTGATTACCAACTCACCGGCAAGACCGCGATCGTGACCGGCGGCGTGTCCGGCATTGGTCTGGCCGTGGCGCAGACCCTGGCGGCGTCCGGCGCGCGGATCTCGGTCTGGGACCTGAAGCAGGATGCGGTGGATGCCACCGTGGCGCAGTTGCGCAATGCCGGAGCACAGGCGATTGGCATCGCGCTGGACGTCACCGACGACGCAGCGGTGGAGGCGGCGGTGCAGCGCACGATCAAGGAACTCGACGGCCTGCATGTGGCGGTCAACAACGCCGGTATCGGCGGGCCGGCCGCCAGCAGCGGTGACTATCCGATCGATGGCTGGCAGCGGGTCATCGACGTCAACCTGACCAGCGTGTTCCTGTGCCAGCGTGCGCAGATCCGGGCAATGCGAGCCGCTGGAAGCGGCGGCAGCATCATCAACATGGCCTCGATCCTGGGCCAGGTGGGGTATGCCGGTTCCACCGCTTATGCGGCGGCCAAGCACGGCGTGGTCGGGCTGACCCAGACCGCCGCGTGGGAACATGCCGCCGACGGCATTCGTGTCAACGCGGTCGGCCCGGGCTTCATCAGCACACCGCTGCTGGAGAAGATGGACCCGAAGGTGCGCGCCACGCTGGAAGGCCGTCACGCCTTGAAGCGGCTGGGTACGGCCGAGGAAGTGGCGGCGCTGGTGGCCTGGCTGGCCAGCGACGATGCCTCGTTCGCGACCGGCGCGTACTACGCCATCGATGGTGGCTACCTGGCGCAGTGAGCGAATGCGGTCAGTAGATCCACGCCATGCGTGGAGGAATGCGTGCGGTGAAGAAGGCGTGCCATCGCCTTCACCGCCGTCCCACGATCGCCGCGCGACGCTCCGGGAAAATTCCGGAGCTTTCCCATGGAACTTACCCAGGATGTCTCGATCCTGCTGCGCGTTGCCGCAGCGATGCTGTTCGGCGGCGTGCTCGGCGTCGAGCGCGAGATGGGCAAGCACGCCGCTGGCCTGCGTACGCACATGCTGATCGCAGGGGCCGCCGCGTTGATCGTCGGCCTTGGCGACTCGGTGGCCGAGCATTTCCAGCAGGAGCGCTACCGCGACCTGCTGCAGGTTGATCCGGTACGCCTGATCGAAGCGGTGGTGGCCTGTGTCGGCTTCGTTGCCGCTGGCACCATCCTGCGTGGGTCACGCGAGGACCAGGTCAGCGGCCTGACCACGGCCAGCTCGTTGATCATGGCGGCGGCCATCGGGATTGCGGTGGGGATCAGCAAGTACGTGATTGCCATCGGCGTGAGCGTGCTGTGCGTGCTGGTGCTGGCAGTGATGCGGCGGCTGGAGAAACGGATCTCGTAGGGAATCTCGAATTGCCGGCCAGCGGCCGGCACTACCATGCGGACTAAATGGTCGGACCAATATGGCATCTAGCCCTATGGTCTAATAGGTTCCTCGCCGGAGTGGCGGTTAAATCCGCTGCAAGTGGTCTGATCGAAATCATTATTGGTACGACCAATAATCGACAGCCACGGCGATCCACCGCCTGCGGTGGGGCACCTTCCGCATCCAGTCGAGAGTCTTCATGCAGCCCTGGCAACACCTGTACGACCCCGCCGGCAACCTGTGGTTGTCGAGCCTGATCGCGCTGCTGCCGATCGCGTTCTTCTTCGTTGCCCTGGCCGTGCTGCGCATGAAGGGCTGGCTGGCCGGCACGATCACCGTGGCCATCGCGCTTGGCGTGGCCCTGCTGTTCTACCGCATGCCGCTGAGCCAGGCGCTGGGTGCGGCCGGCTTCGGCTTCGTCTACGGCCTTTGGCCTATTGCCTGGATCATCATCGGCGCGGTGTTCCTCTACAAGGTCTCGGTCAAGACCGGTCAGTTCGACATCATCCGCGCTTCGATCCTGTCGGTGACCGAAGACCAGCGCCTGCAGATGCTGATGGTCGGCTTCGCCTTCGGTGCCTTCCTGGAAGGCGCGGCCGGTTTCGGCGCACCAGTGGCGATCACCGCGGCGCTGCTGGTCGGGCTGGGCTTCAAGCCGCTGTATGCCGCCGGCCTGTGCCTGATCGTCAACACTGCGCCGGTGGCGTTCGGTGCAATGGGCATTCCGATCATCGTGGCCGGGCAGGTCACCGGCCTGGATGCCTTCGAGATCGGCCAGATGGCCGGCCGCCAGCTGCCGTTCCTGACCGTCATCGTGCTGTTCTGGATCATGGCGATCATGGATGGCTGGCGTGGCATCAAGGAAACCTGGCCGGCGGTGCTGGTGGCCGGTGGCTCCTTCGCCATCGCGCAGTACCTGACCTCCAACTTCATCGGTCCGGAACTGCCGGACATCACCGCCTCGCTGGCGTCGCTGGTCTGCCTGACCCTGTTCCTGCGCCGCTGGAAGCCGGTACGGATCTTCCGCTTCGATACCGAAACCAGCGCCGAGGCGGCCGCACAGGCACTGGAGGCGCCGCGCTACAGCATCGGCCAGATCGCCAAGGCGTGGTCGCCGTTCCTGATCCTCACCGCGATGGTCACGCTGTGGAGCATCAAGCCGTTCAAGTCGCTGTTCGCGGCAGGCGGCCCGCTGGAAGGCTGGGTGCTGAAGCTCCCGGTGCCGGGCCTCGACCAGAGGGTGCAGAAGATGCCACCGATCGTGGACGCGCCGCTCAGCTATGAGGCGGTCTACAAGTTCGACTGGTTCTCGGCCACCGGCACCTCGATCATCCTCGCGGCGGTGATCGCGATCATCGCGCTGCGCATGCCGGCCCGGTCGGCGCTGCAGACCTTCGGTGAAACCGTGCGTGAGCTGCGCATGCCGATCTATTCGATCGGCATGGTGCTGGCCTTCGCCTTCATCGCCAACTATTCGGGCCTGTCGGCAACGCTGGCGCTGGCACTGGCGCACACCGGCGACGCCTTTCCGTTCTTCTCGCCGTTCCTGGGCTGGCTGGGCGTGTTCCTGACCGGCTCGGACACCTCGTCCAACGCGCTGTTCTCGGCGCTGCAGGCGACCACCGCGCAGCAGATCGGCGTGTCCGACGTGCTGCTGGTGGCGGCCAACACCACCGGCGGCGTCACCGGCAAGATGATCTCGCCGCAGTCGATCGCCATTGCCTGCGCGGCGGTTGGCCTGGCCGGCAAGGAATCGGACCTGTTCCGTTTCACGGTCAAGCACAGCCTGGTCTTCACCACCATGGTCGGCCTGATCACCCTGGCCCAGGCCTACTGGCTGACCTGGATGATCCCCTGAGCCATGCACGGCTGGCCGACCACCCGCTGCGCGCTTCGGGCCACAATGGCGCCATGAGCACGCAACGTATCTCGGACAAGGTGGCCGCGCAGCTGCGCGGCCTGGTGCAGGAACAGCGGCTGCAGCCGGGCGATCGGCTGCCGGCCGAACGCACGCTGGCGGTGCAGCTGGGGGTCTCGCGCACGGCGTTGCGCGAGGCCATCGCGCAGCTGGCCAGCCAGGGCCTGCTGACCGCACGGGTCGGTGGCGGCACCTACGTGGCCGAACCGGCGGCGCGCGCGCGGCAGGCGCTGGATGAACCGCTGGCGCCGTACCTGCCGCTGTTCCAGGGCGACCCGGAATACCGCTTCGACGTACTGGAGATCCGCCATGCGCTGGAAGGCGCCACCGCCTGGCATGCGGCGCTGCGTGCCACCGACGAGGACCGCACGCGCATCGCGCAGTCCTTCCAGACCATGATGGACGCGCACGGCAAGGACGACCCCACCGGTGAAGCGGAGGCTGACGCGGCCTTCCACCTGTCCATCGCCGAGGCCTCGCACAACCTGGTGCTGCTGCAGGTGATGCGCGGCCTGTTCGAACTGCTGCAGACCAACATCTCGCAGAGCCGCGAGAAGCTCTACACCTCGGCGAGGACCTTCTCGCCGCTGTCCGACCAGCATCGCGAGATGATGGACGCGGTGCTGGCCGGCGACCCCGAACGCGCGCGCGCCGCCGCGCATGCCCACCTCGAGTTCGTGCACACCACGCTGCGCACGCTCGATGACAACGAAGCCCGGCGTGCGCGGGCCTCGCGTCTACCTTCCCCACACGGTTGACCCCATGATCATCTCCGCCTCCACCGATTACCGTGCTGCTGCCGAACGGCGGCTGCCGCCGTTCCTGTTCCACTACATCGATGGCGGCGCGTATGCCGAGCACACGCTGAAGCGCAACGTTTCCGACCTGTCCGACATCGCGCTGCGCCAGCGCATCCTGCGCAACATGTCCGACCTGAGCCTGGAAACCGAGCTGTTCGGCGAAACGCTGGCGATGCCGGTGGCGCTGGCGCCGGTCGGCCTGACCGGCATGTATGCCCGGCGCGGTGAAGTGCAGGCGGCGCGCGCGGCCGACAGCCGCGGCATCCCGTTCACGCTGTCGACCGTATCGGTGTGCCCGATCGAGGAAGTGGCACCGGCCATCCAGCGGCCGATGTGGTTTCAGCTGTACGTGCTGCGCGACCGTGGCTTCATGCGCAACGCACTGGAGCGGGCGCAGGCCGCTGGCGTGACCACGCTGGTGTTCACCGTGGACATGCCGGTGCCGGGCGCGCGCTACCGCGATGCACACTCCGGCATGAGCGGCCCGAATGCATCGCTGCGCCGTATCGGCCAGGCCATCACCCATCCGCACTGGGCGTGGGACGTGGGACTGTTCGGCCGTCCGCATGACCTGGGCAACATCTCCACCTACCGTGGCAACCCGACCGGGCTGGAGGATTACATCGGCTGGCTGGGCAGCAACTTCGATCCCTCCATTTCCTGGAAGGACCTGGAGTGGATCCGCGAATTCTGGAAGGGCCCGATGGTGATCAAGGGTATCCTTGACCCGGATGACGCGCGTGATGCGGTCAAGTTCGGTGCCGATGGCATCGTGGTCTCCAACCACGGTGGCCGCCAGCTGGACGGCGTGCTGTCCACCGCGCGCGCACTGCCGGCGATTGCCGACGCGGTACAGGGCGATCTGAAGATTCTCGCCGATTCGGGCATCCGTACCGGCCTGGACGTGGTGCGCATGCTGGCGCTCGGTGCCGATACCGTGCTGCTGGGGCGTGCCTTCGTTTATGCGCTGGCCGCGCAGGGCGAGGCCGGCGTGGCCAACCTGTTGGACCTGATCGCCAAGGAGATGCGCGTGGCGATGACACTGACCGGCGCGCGCCGCATCGCCGATATCGGTCGCGATTCACTGGTCAGCCTGCCGTGAGCAGCCACGATTCCGTGCTGGCACAGTTGCGCGACGCGGTCGGCAGCCGCCATGTACTGACCGGTGACAAGGCTACCCGCCGCTTCCGTCGCGGCTATCGCTTCGGGGATGGCCCGGTACTGGCGGTGGTGCGCCCGGGTACCTTGCTGGAACTGTGGCACGTGCTGCAGGCAGCGGTGCAGGGCGGGGCGGCAATCATCCTGCAGGCGGCCAACACCGGCCTGACCGGTGGCTCGACCCCGGATGGGAACGACTATGGGCGTCCGATCGTGCTGGTCAGCACGCTGCGCCTGACCGGCATCCAGCTGTTGAACGAAGGCCGCCAGGTGCTGTGCCTGCCCGGCGCGACGCTGGACCGGCTGGAGCAGACGCTGGCGCCACTGGGCCGCGAACCGCATTCGGTGATCGGCTCGTCCTGCATCGGCGCCTCGGTGCTGGGCGGCATCTGCAACAACTCCGGCGGCGCGCTGGTGCGCCGTGGCCCGGCCTACACCGAGCTGGCGCTGTACGCGCGGGTCGATGCGCAGGGCCAACTACAGCTGGTCAACCATCTCGGCATCGCGCTGGGCGATACGCCCGAGCAGATCCTGCAGCGCCTGCAGGCCGGCGACTACAGTGCGTCGGATGTGGGGGACGGCGACGGCCGCGCGGCCTCCGATCCGCGCTACGCCGACGAAGTGCGCAAGGTCGACGCCGATACCCCGGCGCGCTTCAATGCTGATCCCAGCCGCCACTACGAGGCTGCCGGTTCGGCCGGCAAGCTGGCGGTGTTCGCGGTGCGCCTGGATACCTTCGAAAAGGAGGCCGCCGAAGTCTTCTACATCGGCAGCAACCGCACCGACAGCCTCACGGCGATCCGGCGCCAGCTGCTGACCGGCTTCGAGCGCCTGCCGATTGCCGGTGAGTACATCCACCGCGATGCCTATGACATCGGCGAGCGCTACGGCAAGGACAGCTTCCTGCTGATCGATCGCCTCGGCACCGCACGTGTACCTGCCGCGTTCGCATTGAAGAGCCGCGTCGACGGCTGGTTCGAACGGCTGGGCCTGCGTGGGGTGACTGACCGGGTGATGCAGGTTCTGACCGGCCTGCTGCCCTCGCACCTGCCCAAGCGCATGGGCGAGTTCCGCCAGCGCTACGAGCATCACCTGTTGCTGAAGGTCTCTGCCCAGGACGCTGCGGAAACCGAGGCCTGGTTGCGCGCCTTCTTCGCCGGGCACGAAGGCGGCTTTTTCCACTGCACGGCCGAGGAGGGGCGCAAGGCGTTCCTGCATCGCTTCGCCGTGGCCGGTGCCGCGGTGCGCTACCGCGAAGTGCATCGCGGGCAGGTGCAGGACATCGTGGCGCTGGACATTGCCCTGCGCCGAGATGATGCCGACTGGTTCGAGCAGTTGCCGGCCGATGTCGACGGCCGCCTGCTGCACAAGCTGTATTACGGGCACTTCCTGTGCCACGTGTTCCACCAGGACTACATCGCGCGCAAGGGTGAAGACCCGATGGCGATCGAGCACGCGATGTGGGCGCTGCTGGACCAGCGCGGTGCCGAGTACCCGGCCGAACACAATGTCGGTCACCTGTACCCGGCCAAGCCGGCGCTGGCCGGGTTCTACAGGCAGCTGGACCCGAGCAACACGTTCAATCCCGGTATCGGCCAGACCTCGAAGGCCAAGGGCTGGGGTGGCTGCGATTGCGGATGATGTAGAGCCGCCCCTATGCTCGGCTGCTCCTGCCGACAGACAGCAGACGAGCATGGCTCGACGCCGCCCGGGCAACGGTTACCATCGGAAGCCCATCCGCAGGAGCCATCCATGCCCACCGCCGCCGTCCGCGCCACCCTGTGCACTGCATTGCTGGCGACCCCGCTGCTGGCGCTGGCCCAGAGCGCGATCCTGCCGCAGCAGCGCGATGCCGCCGGCAACGTGATGGAGCCGCTGGGACAGGTACTGATCGCGAGTGAGACTGGACCGTCGGGGCTTTATGACTGCACGCGGGACGGCAACTGGTGCGTGCGCGTGCAGCCGGTTGCCGAGGAGGGTGACCGGCCGACCGTGCTGGAAGTGCTTGAGAAGGCACCGGGCCAGGGCAAGCCGCACAGCTACCACGTCAGCATCGACGTGCCGCAGGAAAGCGAGCTGTCGCTGTGGCCATGGATCGTGCGGCTGGCCCCTGGCGTGGGCAGCGATGAACCGGTGACCGACCCGCAGCAGCGCGCCCGCCAGAATGTGCTGGTGGGTGGCATCGTCAAGTTCAGCACCATGTACTCCGGTGGAGGTGCCGACGCGTCCACGCTGCAGCTGGCACGCGTGCGTCACCTGCAGGACGACATCCAGGTGGACGACGACGTGCTGACCGTGCCATGGCTGGGCAATGCGATGATCCGCGCCTGTTTCAGCGAGCAGGACATCAAGCAGCGCGCCGGTGCCTGCCACGACGAATACGGGTTCTCGGCGAAGCTGGCGCTGGATACGGTTGCCGAGGGCATGCCAGTGCTGCGCTACCAGACCGTGGCGACCCGGTACCCGGCCGGTGTTTCGCGCTTCGAGGATTCGCTGGCCAGGGGGCCGCTGAAGAAGCAGGATCTGCGCATCGAACAGGACCCGGCGTGTACCTACACCCGGCTGTTCCGCTTCGGGGCGGGGATGTTCCACCCGGACCAGGCACTGCCGGACTGTGCCGGCTATACCGAACCCTGAATTGTAGCGTCGAGCGATGCTCGACGGGTCTTCGGACGGGCGGCGCGAAAAGCCAGTCGAGCATGGCTCGACCCTACAAAAGCGGTGGCGGCGCTTACTCGCAGCGCGTGGACGTGATGATGTTGTCCTTGTCCACGAACACGCGCAGGCGGTCCTGGCGGATGTCCTTGGTGGTGATGGTGCTGGGGCCGATCGGGTTGACCAGGCCGGCGCCACTCTCGCGGGACAGGCGGCGGATGTTGGGCTCATTGGCCGGCTGGCCGATCGCCCAGCCCAGCTGGCTGGCGTCGCAGCGGCCGCTGCCTTTGACTTCCGGGCCAGGCGTACTGACACAGGCCGACAGCAGCAGGGCAGAGGCCGGCAGCAACAAGGACAGACGGAATGCAGACATGCGAGCGCTCCTGCGCAGGGAAGATGGCGGGAACGATAGCACCGAGCGTGCGAAAGGCGTCAGCGTCCCGGTCATTGCCGGCACAGCGTGGTCATTGCATAGTGGGAGGAATGGCTGGCAGTACGCCAGCGGGCAGGCCGGGCCTTTCCGGCGCAGGTGTTGGATACGGTATGACGGCAGGCAGTTTCCGCGGCAAAGACAAGACGATGACGGCGCTGGTGTTGTCGTTGCTGGGCGTGGCGTTTGCCGCCTCCGCTGCCGATCCGGAACCCGCGCCGGTCGAAACCCCGGTATTCGGTGCCTGGCGCAACCTGCAGACCGAAGCGGGCTACGAGCCTGCGCAGCGCAACCTGGCGTTTGCCATGCTGCCGCAGGCGGCGACCCGAGGCGATCGTTTCGCCATCCTCGACCGTGAAGGCAAGCGGACGGTGTGCTGCCTGCAGGTGGCCAGTCCCTCGCTGGGCGTGGCCGCGCTGCGCGAGCAGTACCACCTGCCGCAGGCCTGGGTGACCGACCTGAGCAATGGCCGCAGCCCCGCACGCCCCTATGTGCCGCACGTCTATGCGATGCAGCGGGTGGACGAGCTGGTCGACTACAGCTTCGCCGATGTGCCTGGCGCCTACAGTGACCTGGGCGGGCTGCTGATTCCGGAAGGTGCAGCGCTGGAGGCCGACGGCAGCGCCGTGCGCCTGGGGGACACCCGCTACCCGCTGCATTTCCAGCGCCAGCCGCACGCCGATGACGATGGGGCGCTGGACCGCTACAGCCTGCAGGCCGGCGAGGGTGCCGCCCCGATCGTGGTTGAAGTGCCGTTCGGCACCTACTGATTGCAGCTTCGCACTGGCTAGAATGCAGCGCGGCGCTGTCTGCCGTGCCTGCTCCGTGAGTCGTTGCCGTGTCCCTGCGCCCCTTCCTGCTGTCGTCCCTGCTGTTGTTGTCCGCCTGTGCCAGTGCGCCGCCGCCGCCGGCCCATTCCGATGCATTGTGGCGATTGATCGAACGTGACTGCCGGGGCCCCGAAGGTCCACGCGGCGACTGCCTGCGCGTGGAGACGGCCGCAGACCGCCGCGATGTGCTGGTCAAGGATGCGCACGGCGACTACCAGTTCCTGCTGATGCCGCTGGACAAGGTGAGCGGTATCGAGAGCCGCAGCCTGTACCAGCGTGGTGCACCGAACTACTTCGCTGCCGCCTGGCAGGCGCGCAGCCACACCGAACAGGCCCTGCGGCAACCACTGCCGCGCAACGTCGCCAGCCTGGCGTTGAACTCGCCGCACGGCCGCTCGCAGCACCAGCTGCATATCCACGTGGATTGCCTGCGCGCCGACGTGCTGCAGGCGCTGGACACGCATGCTGCCGCCCTCGGCAGCCGCTGGGCACCGCTGCCGGTCCTGCTGCGCGGCCATCAATACCAGGCACGCCTGCTGGCGGGCGCGGAACTGACCGCCAATCCGCTCAATCTGCTGGCTTACGATCTCGCAGGCGTGGACGATGTTGGTCAGTGGAGCCTGGTCGTGGCCGGCCGGGACGCCGTGCAGGGCGGCCCGGGCTTCATCCTGCTGGCGACCCGGGTGGACGCCGGCACCGGCAACGAGGCCAGCGCCGAAGAACTGCAGGACCACGCCTGCTCGGTGCTGACCGGCGCAGGCGACGCGTTGGAGCGGGTCCGCTAACCCGGTGGCTGCTGGCGGCTGCGCCAGACCGGTGCAGTCAGCGCCAGCAGCTGGCGGTCCTGCCAGCCATCCAGATCCAGATGATGGTCGCGCAACAGGCCTTCGTGCTCGAAGCCGAAGGCGTGCAGCGCAGTGGCGAACGGGTCACTGCAGTCCGGTGGCAGCATCACGAACAGGCGGTGCACGCCCACATCCTCGAACAGGAACGGGCACAGCGCGCGCAGCGCTGCATCCACGTGCGGGTGCCAGTGCTGCAGCGACAGCAGCTCGGCGCAGCGCGTATGCAGGGACTGCAGGCGGACATGCAGCTGGTCCAGGACAGTGCCGTGCTCGTCATCGAACACACCCAGCAGCAGCTGGTCGTTGTCCTGCTCCAGCCGCGAGCGATGCATGTGGGCAAGGAAGCGGGCTTCTTCGTCGATACCGGCCGGATGGCGGCGCCCGCGCCGGCGCCGGTCGTCGAACAGGCGCCAGGCCGGCAGATCGGCCCGCTGGAACGGGCGCAGGGTGACCGGTGCCACCTGCAGCTGCAGCAGATGGCGGCGCGACACAGGGCGCAGCGGGGGGAGGAGGGATGTGGGGTACGGGGTCATCATCCCCGGAACGATGGCAATGCCCGGTTCGCCAGACCATTCAAAAGATTGCAAAAACGCGACGACCACCGGGCGGAGCCTGATTCGGTTCAGGCATAAGTCCATCAGGGCTGGTCATTTCCGTTGAAACCATCCATTCAGGACACTTTCGTTACGGGATCGTTATGCGCCGCGCAGGCCTCCGGTCCCATACCACCCGTCCAACTCCCCCAGGAAGCCCATGTCTGCCTCCCACAAGGCGCTGCGCCCGCGTCCGCTGGTGCTCGCGCTGTCGTCCCTGATGCTGGTGTCGTCGCCGGCCTTCGCGCAGGAAAGCGCACCCACCTCATTGCAGGAAGTGAAGGTCACCGGCTCGCGCATTCCGCGCGCCAGTGTCGAAGGGCCGTCGCCGGTGACCGTGATCAGCCGCGAGCAGATCGACGCGCAGGGCTACCGCAACGCGTTCGACGCGCTGAGCGCCCTGACTGAAAACACCGGCAACGTGCAGGGGGAGGACTTCGGCAACACCTTCACCCCGGCCGCCAACACCATCAACCTGCGCGGGCTGGGCCCGAACCGCACGCTGGTGCTGGTCAACGGCCGCCGCCAGGCCGACTACCCGCTGGCCTACGAGGGCTCGGTGAACGTGGTCAACCTGGCCAACATTCCCAGTGCGCTGATCGAGCGCATCGAGGTCTTGGCGGCCGGTGCGTCGGCGGTGTATGGCTCCGACGCCATCGCCGGTGTGGTCAACATCATCCTCAAGGACCGCTTTGAGGGTGTGGACGTGAACGTGCGGGCCGGCGGCACCCAGCAGGGCGGTGGCGACAACCAGCGCGCGCAGGTGGTTGGTGGCAGTTCCGGCGAGCGCTGGGATGCGCTGTTCGGCTTCGAGTTCGATGTGCGCAAGGCGATCCATGCGCGCCAGCGCGATTTCATGGACTCGCTGGATGATGACCCCGCCGGCAAGGCGCCGCAGGCGACCGCGATCGCGTATCGCCGCAACGCCGCTACCGGTCGCAACATCGATCCGGGCGCCAATGGCTGCGACGCGGCGTCGGATATCTATGGCGGCAGCGTGTTCCGTGCCTTCAACCCGCGCCAGGGCTGGTATTGCGGCAGCAACGAGGCCGCCGCCAGCTACTGGACGGTGCAGACCGAGAAGCGCAATCTCAACGGCTACGGCCTGCTGACCTTCCACGTCAACGAGACCACCGACCTGTTCGCCGATCTGGCCGTGGGCAGCGCACGCATCACCAACAACACCCGTGCGCCCACCTGGACCTCGGCCCGCAATTACTTCTACAACCAGACCACCGGCAACCTGGAAAGCTGGTACCGCCGCTTTGCACCCGAGGAAATCGGTGGCCTGCCGCGCAATGCCAACCGTTTCTTGGAAAATTCCTGGTCGTTCAACGTCGGCGCGCGCGGCCAGATCGGTGACAGTGGCTGGGATTATGAAGCGGTCTACAGCCGCTCACGCTACGAGAACCGCACCCGTCGCCCGGTGCTGCTGGCCGGCATCAATGAATACCTGCTTGGCCCGAAGCTGGGCGTGCGCAATGGCGTAGAGGTCTATGCGCCGGACCCGGCGCGCCTGTTCCAGCCGCTGAGCCCGAATGAGTACCAGGACCTGTCCGGCTACCAGGAGAGCCGCAACGCGGCGTGGCTGCAGACCTTCAGCGCCAGCGTCAACGGCCGGCTGTTCGCACTGCCCGGTGGCGACGCTGCGCTGGCCGCGGTGGTCGAGGCTGGCAGCCAGGGCTATCGCAATCGACCGGACCCGCGACTGGGCACCGGTGAATTCTGGAACACCAGCGCCGGTATTGGTGCCGGTGGCGAGCGCGACCGCTATGCTGCCGGCGTGGAGCTGCAGCTGCCGTTGCTGCAGTCGCTGACCACCACCCTGGCCGGTCGCTATGACCAGTACCGTGCCGGTGGCGAGCACATCGGCAAGGCAACCTGGAGCTTCGGCGTCGAGTTCCGGCCGATCGAGAGCCTGCTGATCCGCGGTACCGCTGCCACCAGCTTCCGGGCGCCGGACATGAACTACGTGTTCGCAACCGAGACGCGTGGTTACAACCCGGGCATGACCGACTACTGGCGCTGCCGCACCGCAGGCCAGTCGTATGACAACTGCGACTACAACGGCCTGTCGATCGATTACAGCAACCGTGCCAACCCGCAGCTGCAGCCGGAGTCGGCCAAGTCGTATGGCTTCGGCGTGGTCTGGTCGCCGCTGGCTGGCCTGGATTTCAGTGCCGATTACTACGACATCCGCATCGACAACGAGGTGACCAGCCTCGATACCAGCCGCATCCTGCGCGACGAGGCCGATTGCCGGTTGGGCAAGACGCTGGGCGGCGAGGCGCGTGACATCGGCTCACCGCTGTGCCAGGACGCGCTGTCGCGTGTGATCCGCAACCCGTCCAATGCAACCGTGCAGCCGGACCAGGTGACCCGTGTGCTGATCAACCCGATCAACGCCGCCTCTGAATCGGTTCGCGGCCTGGACCTGAAGGGCAACTGGCGTTTCGATGCCGGTCGCTATGGCCGCTTCACCACGCGCCTGGCCTACACCGTGGTGCTGGAGCACAAGTACCGGCAGTTCTCCGATGATCCGGAGCGTGACATCCGCAATTCGCTGGATGACTACCAGTGGCGCAGCAAGGCCAACGGCAGCATCACCTGGAACCAGGGAGACTGGACCACCACGCTGTACGGCAACCGCTTCGGCTCGCTGCCGAAGACCGATGGCAGTGGCCGCATCGCGCCGTACATGACCTACAACGCCAGCGTGTTCCGCCAGTTCGGCGAGAACCTGTCGGTGGGCGTGATCGTCAACAACCTGCGTAACAGCCGCCCGCCGGCGGACAAGAACGGTGGCGGCTGGCCGTTCTACCCGGTCGGCAACTACGACCCGTATGGCCGCCAGTACTGGGTGCAGCTGGACTACCGGTTCCGCTGATCCGGCAGGCGAACGAAAGGCCCGGCATTGCCGGGCTTTTCTTTGTGCAGTGCATCCGTGTTGCCGGCGCGCACATGGCATGCTGTGGCGATACACGGAGGAGGATGCGCATGGATGTCAGGGGGTGGAGCGTGATTGCCGTGCTGGCCATTGCAGGTTGCAGTGGCAGGCAGGCGGCCAGCGTGAACGAGGCTGCGGAGGCGGCCAGCGCCGCGCCCTTGCCGTCCCACCCCAACGCAACGGCCGATGCGGGCTCAACGCACGGGCAAACGGCATCGAGTACCACGACGGCTGCCCCTTGGCTCGCGCAACCAGAGGGTCACTTCCTCGAGGGCGAGCGCATGCTGCTGAACGAGGGTGCGGTGTCCGCACAGAAGAGCGAGGCGGTGCTGGGTTCCGACAAGGCCTTCGCGCAGGCGATCAGCCAGTTCGAGCGCGATGCAGCCGGTCACCCGGAAGTGCAGGACCTGACCCGGCTCTACAGGGCGGCCGCGACCCGGCTCATCGGCAACGACGGCACGCTGGTGTCTTTTGCCTGCGGCTACAGCCTGTGCGTTGGCGAGATCCGCAGCCGTACCGATGAGGATTTCAGTGCCTGGTCCGAGGCGATCGGCATGGACAAGGCGGCCCCGGTCTACAGCCTGGCCACGGCGCCGATGACATGGGGCAGGGACCAGCATGGTGGGCGCTTCGTGTTCTCGGTGGATCCGGCCGCCAACGGCATCACGGGCCCGTAGCGCCGGCGGATGACCGGCGCCACGGCGCGTTACGGAAGCGCCTGTTGCAGGTACGACTCGATGACGTAGCTGAAAGGCTGCTGCTGGCGGTCGCGCAACAGGGCACGCACCTCCAGGATCACGCCGCGGTCGCCTTCGCCCCGCGGCGGCCAGAACGTCTGGTCGGCCAAGGTCTGGCGCTGGAAACCGAGCGGGCCGACCACGCGACCGAACGGTTCATCGGTGCTGTCCAGCACCTGGTTCATGGCCGGGCTGAGGTGGCCAGGCAGGTACCAGTTGTCGGCCTCGGACAGTACGCGGCTACCGCAGACCAGCTGCACGCGGCGATAGCGCAGGTCGGTACCCGGCTTCACGCCCAGCGCCTGCAGCACGTCGGTGGGCGCGGGCTTGTCCTGGCCGTGTACGCGCACTGCACGCACCCGCGCCTGTTCGGCCAGGCCGTGCTCGGCGCACCAGTGTTCCAGCGTGGCAGTGGCGCTCTGCCCGGACAGCACGCGCTGGTGCAGGCGCTCGACCAGTGCAGCCGGGGCAATGCGCTGCTGGCCCGGCGGTGAATGCAGCGGCGCGGCAGCCGCTGCATCGGTGGCGGACAGGCTGGCGATCGGGGCGGCGGCAAGCAGGGACGCGGCCTGCCAGCGGCGGAGACGATCGTGGCGGTCGGACGGGCCCATGCGGCATCACAGCGGAAACAGGCGCCCATGTTACCCGTTCAGGGGTGTGCACGGCGTGGCTGCGACCGGTTGTCGCAGGACAATCATCGTTCTGGTGAATGCGTGCCATCCAGATATTTCGTTGGTCGATGGCTGCGGCGAGGCGCACGATGGCGCCATTCTTGGCATTCCGGGAGTTCCCGATGACCCTCCAGTTCGTCCATGGCGGTGTCGACCGCGACGGTGCGCCACTGCATTTCCATGTCCGTGATGGCCGCATCAGCGGGCTCAATGGCGAGGCCACGCCGGCCGACGCGGCGGAATGCGTCGACCTGCAGGGCTTCGCGGTGCTGCCCGGGCTGGTCGACGGCCACATTCACCTCGACAAGAGCTTCGTCGGCGACCGTTGGCACCCGCACCAGCCGGTGAACAGCCTGCGTGAGCGGCTGGCGGTGGAGAAGGCGGCGGTGGCGGGTGCGGCACCGATGGTGGACCGTGCCGAGGCGCTGATCCGCCAATGCAGTGCTTTCGGTACGGTGGCGATGCGCTGCCATGTCGATATCGACGGCAGCACCGGTCTCGGCCATCTTGAAGCGGTGCGCGAGGCGGCACTGCGCTGCGCCGACATCATGCGGATCCAGCTGGTGGCGTTTCCGCAGGCCGGGGTGATGTCCTGTCCCGGCACCGCCGCCGTACTGGAGCAGGCGCTTGCCGCGGGCGTGGAGGTGCTCGGCGGCATCGACCCGACCACGCTCGATGGTGATGCCGAAGGCCAGCTGGCGCTGCTGTTCGGCCTGGCCGAGCGTTACGGCGTGCAGCTGGACATCCATCTGCACGAGCCCGGCGAAACCGGCCTGGCCCAGCTGCTGCGCATCGCAGCGCGGACGCGGGCCGCCGGCCTGCAGGGGCGGGTTGCGGTCAGCCATGCCTATTCGCTGGGCGACGTGCCGCTGGCGCGCGCGCTGCAGGTGGGCGAAGCACTGGCCACGGCGGGTGTGGCGATCATGAGCAACGCGCCGGGCGATCATCCGTTCCCGCCGCTGCGCGCGCTGCATGATGCCGGTGTGCGCGTGTTCGCAGGCAACGACAACATCCGCGACTGCTGGTGGCCGTACGGTAACGGCGACCTGCTGCAGCGGGCGATGTTGCTGGGCTACCGGTCCGGCTTCTACACCGATGCCGACCTGATGCTGGCGCTGGACATGGTCACCACCCACGCCGCGCAGGCGATCGGCCTGCCGCAGCATGGTATTGCCGAAGGCCAGCCAGCCACTTTCGTGGCGGTGCGTGCCGACCACGGCCCTGCTGCCGTGGCTGGGGTGCCCGTGGAACGCCGCGTGGTGGTCGACGGCCGCTGGCTGTAGATCCACGCCACGCAATCCCCTGTAGCGCCGAGCCATGCTCGGCGGCCTTTCAGACGTAATCGTCGGCGCGGGTGGCGACGAATTCCTCAAGCCACGCCAGCAGATGGGCGATGTCGATGACTTCGCCCTGTTCGACGCGCTTGAGCAGCAGTGTGCTGGCGCCGATCTGCAGGCTGCTGTCGGCATAGCGCAGCACCGCATCGATGCCCCAGGCATCGGTGACCTGCATCCAGGCCAGACCCGGCACGCGCTGGGCCAGGGTGTCACCGAACGCCACGCCCAGCGCTTCCCAGCCATCGCAGTCGGCACGGTCGATCAGCTCGGCATCGACCACGCGCTGCAGTGTGCTGGCCGCCAGCGGCCACTGCACCGGCAACG
The DNA here is from genome assembly GCF_030913325.1 of Stenotrophomonas sp. a6. Classification (NCBI taxonomy): domain Bacteria; kingdom Pseudomonadati; phylum Pseudomonadota; class Gammaproteobacteria; order Lysobacterales; family Lysobacteraceae; genus Stenotrophomonas; species Stenotrophomonas sp. a6. Next base: position 2,640,761 of record NZ_CP133161.1, on the reverse strand, counting down.
TCGGGAAGCCGGCGGCCACGCGCGCAGCGATCAGCGAGCGCTGGTGCTGCAGATGCGTCTGCAGCGCCGCAGGCAGCGGATCGAAGCGGGTAGGGATTTCATCGGACATGGCAGGGCGCCGTGGGGCACGGAAACAACCGGCACTGTACGAGGCGATGATGTCTGCCGTGCGGCCGGATTGATCAGATATCGATGATCAATGCGCGAACTCTGGTTGCTTCCGCAGGTGCAGCATCAGGGTCCGTATACGTCATTCTGCGCGGCTCAATCGTCCTCTCATGGGCTCAGCTGGACTTGCGCGCTTGCTGGATGACGAATTCCTCGAGAGTTTCAAGCAGATGGTTGATCTCGATGGTCTCGCCTTCTTCGACGCGTTTGATCAACAGGGTGCCGGCGCTGACCATGATATTGGCGTCTCCATAGCGGAGAACCGCGTCGACGCCCCAGGCATCCGTTACTTGGGTCCAGGCAAGTTCCGGTACACGCTGTGCCAGACAGTCACCGAATGCTACCCCCAGTGCTTCCCAGCCGTCACAATCATCGTGATCGATCAGCACTGCATCGACTACGCGTTGCAGCGTGCTCGGCAGCAGCGGCCATTGAACAGGCACGGTGGGGAACGCAGATGCGACAAGGGCAGCAACCTGTGCACGCTGCTGCTGCATGTGCGCGATAAGTGCAGGTGGCAGCGGATCGAACCGGATGTCGGCTTCATCCTTCGGAGCAGGGGTCAAAGTAACCTGGTACGTGCTGGTCATAGGCGGGGTAATCCGGAGAAGGGAGTTCACCACCCTATCGCCCAGACCTTGGGTACGCCATCAGTGGGCCTTTTGCGACAAGCGTGTAATTGCAGGCACACCAGCGCCCTTTTCGATGCCGGATGGTCGTTTCCATCCACGCATGGCGTGGATCTACCGTGGTCATTCCGGTTCGCGCTGCACCTGCCGCCACAGCTCGCTGGCCAGTGCGCGCACGGCATCATCGGCGTCCGCGCGATGCAGCAGGCCGATCTCGTAGTTGTCGATCACCGGCAGCTCGCGCTCGCCATCGATGATGCGGTGCTCGCGGCTGACCGCGCGGCGCGGCAGCAGGCTGATGCCGATGCCATCGGCCACCGCGCCCTGGATGCCGCTCAGCGACGAGCTGGTGAAGGCGATGCGCCAGCGCAGGCCCAGCGCTTCCACGGCATGGATCATCTCGTCGCGGTACAGCCCGCGCGGCGGGAAGGTGACCAGCGGCAGCGGGTCCTGCTGCAGGCAGCTGCTGCGCAGGCTGTCGATCCAGTGCATCGGCTCGCGCCGGCAATGCACCGCCTGGCGGCTGTTGCGGCGTTGCTTGACCAGCACCAGGTCCAGCTCACCGTGGTCGAAGCCCTGCGCCAGGTCGCGGCTGAGGCCGCTGCTGATCTCCAGCTTCACCTGCGGGTGGCGACGGCTGAAGGCGGCCAGCATGCGCGTGGTCTGCGCGTTGACGAAATCCTCGGGCACGCCGATGCGGACCGCGGTCTCCACCGTCGCACCGGCCAGCGCCTGCGCCATTTCCTCGTTCAGGTCGAGCATGCGCCGCGCGTAGCCGAGCAGGGTGTGGCCGGCATCGGTGGGGTGCACGTCGCGATGGCCGCGTTCGAGCAGGCGATGCCCGGCCAGTTCCTCCAGCCGGCGCACCTTCTGGCTGACCGTGGACTGGGTCGAATGCAGGCGCGTGGCCGCCGTGGTGAAGCTGCCGCAGTCGGCCACCATCACCAGCGCCCGCAGCAGGTCCAGTTCGAACAGGGTTCTATTCGATTTGACACTGTCTTGCATTTGAACATTTCACTTCTGGATACCCAGGCCGACTTCTACCATGCAGGGCAGGGGCCGGCAATGCCCGGTTGTTGCTACCGCCGCACGGCGTTCCGTGGCGACGGACATGAGGAGACACTGTCATGCGCGTCCATCATTCCGCTGGCTGGCCTGCGCCGTTCACGCGCGTGCTGCTGTTGTGCCTGCTGGCCATGGTCACCCCCGCCTGCACCGCCACGTCCAGGGCCGACGCAGACGCGCGCCTGCAGGATGCTGCCAGCCGCGGCGACGCCGATGCGGTGCGACAGGCGATCGAGGATGGCGCCACGCTGGAGGCGCGCGATGGCCAGGGCCGCACCGCGCTGCTGCTGGCCACGCATGGCAACAACGTGGATGCCGCGCGTGAGCTGATCGAGGCCGGGGCAGACGTCAACGCCAAGGACGCGTTGCAGGACAGCGCCTACCTGTACGCCGGTGCGCGCGGCCTGGACGAGATCCTGGCGATGACCCTGGCGCATGGCGCCGATCTGCGCAGCACCAACCGCTATGGCGGCACCGCGCTGATTCCGGCCGCCGAGCGCGGTCACGTCGCCACCGTGCGCACGCTGCTGCGGGCCGGTGTGGCGGTGGACCATGTCAACCGGCTGCACTGGACCGCGCTGCTGGAAGCGATCCTGCTCGGCGATGGTGGTGCGCGCCACGTGCAGATCGTGCAGCTGCTGCTGGAGGCCGGTGCCGACCCGGAGCTTGCCGACGGCGACGGCGTGACGCCGCTGGCGCACGCGCGCCAGCGCGGCTATACCGGAATTGAGACCCTGCTGCGCCAGCACGGCGCGGTGCGTTGAATGCAAACCCCTTCCACCCGCACGCGGGGCGTGCCCATCAGGATGCTGTCCATGTTCCGTTCCCGTCCGTTGTCCCTTGCCATCCTCCTTGCGGTAGCACCGCTGTCGGCGTCTGCCGCCGAGCGCGCCGACCTGCTGATCCGCAATGCCACCGTGGTCGATGTCGAGCACGCTAGCACCCTGGCCGGGCAGAGCGTGGTGATCCGTGGCGAGGACATCGTCGCCGTCGGCCCGGACGCGCAGTTGCGCAGCCGATGGAATGCGGCCCGCCAGATCGATGCCAAGGGCAAGTACCTGATTCCGGGCCTGTGGGACATGCACGTGCACTTCGGTGGTGGTCCGGCGCTGATCGAAGAGAACAAGGCGCTGCTGCCGTTGTACATCGCGCACGGCATCACCACCGTGCGTGACTGCTCCGGCGACCTGCCCGAGCAGGTGCTGCAGTGGCGCGGCGAGATCGCCAAGGGCACGCTGTTCGGCCCGCGCCTGCTCAGCTCCGGTGCGAAGATCGAAGGCATCAAGCCGGTCTGGAAGGGCACGATCGAAGTGGGCAGCGAGGCCGACGCCGACAAGGCGATCGCCCGCCTGCAGCATGACAAGGTCGATTTCGTGAAGATCACCGACAGCACGCTGAAGCCGGAACTGTTCCTGTACTCGGCCAGCGCTGCGCGAAAGGCCGGCTTCAAAGCCTCGGGGCATATTCCGATGGCACTGACCGTGGAGCAGGCGGTCGATGCCGGCCTGGCTTCGATCGAGCATCTGGACTACGCATTCAAGGCCGGCAGCAAGGATGAAGCGCAGATCGCCGCCGACTTCGGCGCAGGCCGCATCGACCGTGCCGAAGCCAACCGGCGCCTCGACGCCAGCTTCGACCGTGACACTGCGATGCATGCCTACCGTGATTTCGCAAAGCGCGGCGTATTCGTGACCCCGACCCTCAACGGTGGCCGCATCCTCGACTTCCTTGACCAGGATGACCACGCCAACGATCCGTACCTGGCCTACATCGGCCCTGGCCTGCGCGCGACCTACCAGTGGCGCGTGGACCGCGCAGCCAAGGCCACGCCGGCGCAGATTGAAGCGCGCCACGCGCAGTACCACCAGGTGGCCGCGGTGCTGCCGCTGCTGCAGGAGGCGGGCGTGACGATCATCGCCGGTACTGATGCGGGCTTCCTCAATTCGTTCAACTTCCCGGGCATCGCGCTGCACCAGGAACTGCAGCTGTTCGTGAAGGAAGGCCTGACCGCGCCGCAGGCGCTGTCCGCCGCAACCCGTTCCGGTCCGGCCTGGTTCGGCCAGATGGACCGCTACGGTGGTGTCGCACAGGGCAAGGCCGCCGATCTGGTGCTGCTGACCGCCAACCCGCTGCAGGACATCGCCGCCACCGGGAAGATCGACAGCGTGATCCTGCGTGGCAGCGTGTATGACCGCGCCGCACTAGACAAGATGCTGGCCGAGACCAAGGCCAAGGTCGCGGCGTGGAATGCCGAGGCGGCGAAGACGCAGTGATCGACAGGGTCAGAGCCCTTCCCGAGTGGGAAGGGATCCGACCCATGGAGTTGGACGGCATCCACGCCATGCGTGGATGACACGGCCGTTGGCCTAACGCGGTGCCGGCCGCATGCCATGCAGCTGCGGCAGTGCGGCCTTCATCGCATCGATGAAGGCGCGCAGCCGCGGCGGCTGCTGGCGCGCAGCAGGAAACACGACATGCACCGGCAGTGCCGGCGCCTGCCAGTCCGGCAGCAGCTGCACCAGACGTCCTTGTGCGAGGTCGTCGGCCACCAGCCAGGCCGAGACCACCGCTGCGCCCAGCCCGGCGCGTGCAGCCTGCTGCACCACGAACAGGTTGTCGCTGAGCAGGCGTGGGCTGATCGACAGCGTATGCGCGCGGCCCTGTGCGTCATGCAGCAGCAGGCGTTCGCGGTAGTAGGTGACCAGTGAGATCCACGGCAGTGCCTGCGCTTGTTCTGGTGTGCTGATCGCGGTGGCCTGCACCAGCGACGGCGCTGCCACGACGATGCGCGGCACTTCGGCGAGCGGCAGTGCGACCATGCGCGGTTCGTCGACCGGACCCACCCGCACCGCGCAGTCGATGCCTTCGGCGATGAAATCCGGGCGACGATCTTCAAGGATCCACTCCAGGCTCAGCTGTGGGTGCTGGGCGAGGAACGCGAGCATGGTCGGCAGCAGCTGCGCCTGGCCGAAGGCGTGCGGCACCATTACCCGCAGGCGTCCGCGCAGCGTTTCCGGTTCGCCGTGCAGTTCGGCCTGCAGCGACTCCCATTCGTCGACCACGCGTTGCGCATGGCGCTGGCAGCGCAGGCCATCTTCGGTCAGCTGCAGGCCGTGGGTGGAGCGCTGCAGCAGGCGCAGGCCGAGCTGTCGCTCCAGTGCCTGCAGGCGGCGACTGACCGTCGGCTGGGTGGTGCCCAGCTGCACGGCAGCAGCAGACAGGCTGCCGGCATCGACGATGCGCAGGAAGGTGCGCAGCAGATCCAGGCGATCCGCGCCGGTGGCAAGGTCATTCATGCGTTTCACGTATGAAGTGTATGTGCAGGAGCCTACTACAGACGCCGGGCGAATACCGGCAGGATACGCCCACTTCCTCCTCCGGACTCCCCCAATGTCTACCCCTTCGCTATCCGTCGCCGCGCCCGCGACCGCACCCTCCACCCCGCTGGTGCTGGCAATGGCGGCTGGCGCCGGCTTCTCGGTCGCCTCGCTGTACTACAGCCAGCCGATGCTGGGCCTGATCGCCCAGGACCTCGGCGCAGGCGAGCGCGCCGCCGGCCTGGTGCCGACCTTGACCCAGCTTGGGTATGCGCTTGGCATTCTCCTGCTGGCGCCGTTGGGCGACCGCTTCGACCGCCGCACCCTGATCCTGTTGAAGTCCGCGTTGCTGGCACTGGCATTGGGCGCTGCAGCGATGGCCGGGCACCTGCCGGGCCTGCTGATGGCCAGCCTGCTGGTCGGGTTGATGGCCACGCTGGCACAGGACATCGTGCCCGCCGCTGCGGTGCTGGCGCCGGATGCACAACGCGGCCAGATCGTCGGCCGGGTGATGACCGGCCTGCTGCTCGGTATCCTGCTGTCGCGCGTGGTCAGTGGCGTGGTGGCTGAAGCATGGGGTTGGCGCACGCAGTTCGTACTGGCCGCGGTATCGGTGGCGGTGATGGGCGCGGTGATGGCGCGCGCGCTGCCGCGTTTCGCACCGACCAGCACGCTGCGCTATCCGGCGTTGCTGGGTTCGTTGCTGGCGTTGTGGCGCGAGCAGCCGCAGCTGCGCCGTGCGGTGGCCAGCCAGTCGTTGCTGGCAGTGGGCTTCAGCGCGTTCTGGTCGACGCTGGCGCTGATGCTGCATGCCCGCCTGGGGCTGGGCAGTGCGGCGGCGGGTGCGTTCGGTATCGCCGGCGCGGCCGGCGCATTGGCTGCGCCGTTTGCAGGACGTTTCGCCGATCGCCTGGGTTGCCATGCGGTGGCGCGGCTGGCGATCGCAGTGGCGCTGGTGGGTTTCGGGCTGCTGCTGGCCGAAGCCTGGTTGCCGGCCGTTGCGCTGCTGCCGCTGCTGGTGGTAAGTGCGCTGCTGTTCGACTTCGGTTTCCAGTCGGCGCTGGTGGCGCACCAGACGCTGGTCTATGGCCTGGTGCCGCCGGCCCGCAGCCGCCTCAATGCGCTGCTGTTCACGGGCATGTTCATCGGCATGGCCGCCGGTGGTGCGCTGGGCAGCCTGGCGCTGGCGCAGTGGGGGTGGCACGGCGTGGCCTGGCTGGCAGTGGTGTGTGCGGGCGGCAGCCTGCTCCTGCGCTTGAAGTAAGGGGGGCGTTCGGCAGGGCTTGCAGCCCTGCCGAACAACCCCCTAATCGTGACCGCTGTCGTCCAGGCTGATGATGCCGCGCCGCAGCGCCTGGGTCACCGCGTGCGTGCGATCGCCCACGCCCAGCTTGTCCATCAGGCTCTTCATGTGCGCCTTCACCGTCTGCTCTGAAATCTGCATGCGCTCGCCGATGCGCTTGTTCGACAGGCCACCGGCCACGTGCCGCAGCACTTCGGTCTCGCGCGGCGACAACCGGTCTTCCACCACATGCGCGGCGATGCTCGCCGCCACCGCTGGTGGAATCGGCGCGCGCCGGCCGCCCGCAACCATGCGGATCGTGTCGACCAGCTCGTGGCGCAGCATGTCCTTCAGCAGGTAGGCGCTGGCGCCGGCCTGCAACGCCCGCACCGCACGTACGTCACCGCGGTAGGTGGTCAGCACGATGATGCGCGCGCGCGGGTCCATTGCGCGGATCCGCACGATGGCTTCCACACCATCCAGGCGGGGCATCTGCAGGTCCATCAGCACCACGTCCGGCTGCAGCTGCTGATAGCGTGCGATGGCTTCCTCGCCGTCGGCGGCTTCACCGAGCAAGTGCAGATCGGGTTGTGCGCCCAGCAGGGCGGCCAGGCCGTCACGCAGCAGCGGGTGGTCGTCGACCACCAGTACGCCGATCGGGGCAGGGGTTTCAGTCATGGCTCGTTCTACTCCAGGGCCAGCGCCAACGTGATGGGCGGCGGTGATACAGGCGCCGGGCGGGAACTGCCAGCGCGACTTCGGTCCCCAGCCCGGGGCGGGTCCACAGCTGCAGTTCCGCGCCAAGGCGCTGCGCGCGCTCGCGCATGCCCTGCAGGCCCCAATGGCCATGGCCGGCATTTTCGTCGGCGATGCCCACGCCATCATCGCGCACGTGTAGAAGGAAGCACCGCGTGCCGTAGGACAGCTCCACTTCGATGGCGCTGGCATTGGCATGGCGCAGCGCATTGCGGATCGCCTCGCGTCCGATCAGGAACACTTCCTCGGCGGCATCAGCCTGCAGCGGTGGGTGGGGGCCTTCCACGGTCAGGCGCAGCGGATTGGTGCCGTGCCCGGCATACTCGGCGTGCACATCGGCCAGTGCCGAAGCGAGGTCGCGACCCGCGAACGGCCCCTCGCGCAGCGCATTGACCCGCTCGCGGCCCTCGGCCAGGTTGCGCTCGGCCAGCTGCATCGCCGACTCCAGCTGGCTGCGCACCGGCTCGGGGGTCTGGGGTGACTGGCTGATCGCATGCAGGCGCAGGATAAGGCCCTGGCTGCCCTGCAGCAGGGTGTCGTGCAGGTCGCGCGCGATGCGTTCGCGTTCGCCATTGCGTTCCTGCAGGCGCGCACGGAACAGCGCGGCCAGCTGCCCGCTGCGGATGCGTACTGCCAGCACCAGTAGTGCGAGCACGGCGGCGGTGCACAGCAGTTTGAACCACACGGTCTGGATGAAGGTAGGCGCGATGCGGAAGCTGCGGCTGGCCGGTGCGGTGCTCCAGATGCCGTCCTCATTGGCGGCTTCCACCTCGAACCGGTAGTTGCCTGGCGCGAGGTTGGTGTAATACGCGCGGGTGCTGCTGCCCGCGTCCTGCCAGCTATCGTCAACGCCGGACAGGCGATAGCGATAGCGGTTGCGTTCCGGGCGTGCCAGCGACAGCGCCACGTAGTCGATCTGCAGCTGGCTGGTGCCGGCCGGCAGGCGCAGGCCGTCCCGCAGTGGTTGCCGTTCGCTGCCATGCAGCACGTCGCCGATGCGCACGCTGGGAGCCATCGCATTGACGTGCGACCGGGTGGTGTCCAGCCAGGCCAGGCCCTGGTTGGTGGCCAGCCATAGCAGGCCGTCGTCGGCCAGCACGGCGGTGGGGATCGGTCCGCTCTGCAGGGCGATGCCCGGCATGCCATCCACCGCATCGAACAGGCGTGGCGTCACCGGCTGCCCGGTACGCAGCGCCCGCCGCAACTGATCGCTCCCCAACCGGACCAGGCCACGACTGCCATTGAGCCACAGGTGACCGTGCGCATCGGCAACCATGCCGGTGATGCCCTCCAGCACGCCGGCCATGTCGGTGCTGACCGGCATGAAGCGGCCATTGCCGAGGCGGGCGGCCAGCCCGGCCTCACCGGCCACCAGCAACAGGTCCTGGTGGTGCAGCAGCGCGGTGACCGGCCCGACCAACAGCCCGTGGTTGGCATCGAAGGTTTCGATGCGGGTCGCGCCCATGCTGCGCAGCCGGCCGTCGGCATAGCCGAGCAGCAGCTGGCCATTGGCATCCAGCGCCAGTGATGAGCAGGCCTGTTCGGGCAGGCGCGTTTCGCGCTGCCACTGGCCGTGCAGATAGTGCAGCACGCCACGTTCACCGGTGCAGACCCAGGCCTGGTCGTCATCGGCGAACAGCAGGGCATGCAGCGGTTGCCCGGTGAAGGGCTCGGGCAGCGGAATCAGCGTGGTGTGGCCGGCCACCGTGCGTGCCAGGTTGACCCAGTCGAACTGCCAGATCGGCGTGGGCGCCCGGCGCGCGGCCGCCTGCAGTTGTGCGGCGCTGCCTTCCAGCAGTGGCCGGCGCAGGTCGTACGGCTTGAGGTCCTCGCCGTAGCCGTACACACGCCCATCGCTGGCCCGCACCAGCGAGCGATAGGGATCACTGGGGCCGACCGCCAGCGTGTGCACGCTGCGCACGCGGAAGCGGTTGAGGCCCAGATTGGTGCCGACCCAGAGATTGCCTTCGCGGTCGGCGATGATCGGCACGGCCGAGGTGGCGGTCAGCCCGTGCGGCGAATCGAAACGCTCCATGCGCACGGCGCGGCTGCCGTCGAACGTGACCCGGGCCACACCGCCATGCGGGCTCATCGTGGCCCATAACGCGCCGTCGGCAGTGAACTGCAGGCGCGCGGCGACCAGGTCCGGCAGGCGTCGCGCTTCGCGTTCGCTGTCCGGCAGCAGGCCCTGCGCATTGGCCAGCGGCGAGGTGCCGCGCACACGGTCGGCCAGCCAGACTTCGCCCTGCGGGCTCTCGGTCAGCGTCGCCATCTGGGATACAGCAATGCCGGTGTCCTCGAAACGCGGTTGGCCTGCAGGACGCATCCAGATCCTGAGGTTGGCCAGTACCCAGAAGGTGCCACGGCTGTCGTGCAGCACCCATTGCACGCGGTGTTCCGGAACGCCCGTGTCTGCGGGCAGCGGCTGCCAGCGCTGGCCATCGAACTCGCGCAGCCCTCCGTTGATGGCTGCCCACATCCGGCCGTCGCGGTCCTGGCTGAAGTGCGGTACCACGCCAACCGGCACGCCCTGGCCGCGGCCGTAGTTGTACAGCTGGCCGCGCGCGAACTGGCTGATGCCTGCCTGGAAGTAGCCGATCCACAGTGCGCCATCGGCGCTGTGTTCCAACGTGACCATGTTGGTGGACGGGTAGCGGGTGCCAGCCGGTGGCGCCTGCCGTTCGAAGCGACGTCCGTCGAATCGGTACAGGCCCGAACCGGTAGCCAACCACAACAGGCCGTCACGGTCCTGGCTGATGTCCCAGATGTCACCGGGTGCACCCTGGCCGACCCGCCAGGCGGTGTGCTCGTAGCCGGGCAACCCGCTGCTCACGGCCGGCCGCTGCACGGCGAGGGCGGGCAGGGCGGTCCACAGCAGCAGGCACGCCAGCAGCGCCGGCAGGCGACGCAGGAACGGGAAGGGGCGGCCATGCATGGCGCGCATTCTGGCAGGTGCGGGGCAGCCGCGGGTGACCCGAACGGGGTAGGCGCCTGGTGCCGTGGTCGGCTATCACGCCGGCATGTCCTGTGGAGTCCGGCCATGCAGCGCCTGTTCGTGATGTTCCCCGACCGCGGGCCGGGCATCGGCCTGCTGTGGCTGCGGCTGTGCGTGGCCGCTGCATTGTGCACGCCGGGCACGCACGCGGGCTGGCTGTCGGCGCTATGCCTGCTGGCGGTGGTGATGCTTGCACTGGGCGTATTGACGCCGCTGGCGGTAGTGCCGGCAACACTGGGCCTGTATGCACAGGCACTGCCGTGGCCACTGGTGGTGTTGCCGCTGGCCTTGCTGGCGCTGGGCCCTGGCGCCTATTCACTGGATGCGCGGTTGTTCGGGCGCCGCCTGCTCGGCCGTCGGCCTCCCCCATTCGGGTAGGTGCTGGCCTCGACCGACGGGGGTAGGGCATCACGCAGGGGTCACGCACCATGGGGCATCCCTTCGCGGCGTCCCGCATGGCCACCATCCTTCCGCCTGATCCGCCCGCCGCTTCACTGGCGCCGCAGCAGGTCGCCGCATTGCAGCGTGCATTGCGCTATGTCGATGAACACCTGTCACAGCCGCTGCGGGTCACCGAACTGGCGGCCGTCGCCTGCGTCAGTCGCTTCCATCTGGTGCGCCTGTTCCGCAGCGGTACCGGCGCCAGCCCGCTGCGCTATGTACGCCGTCGCCGTATCGAACGTGCGCGCCAGCTGTTGTCGGCCCAGCACCTGCCGATGTCCTGCCTGGCGCAGCAGCTCGGCTTCTTCGACCAGAGCCATTTCGTCCGCAGCTTCCGCGCCGAGACCGGCTGCAGCCCCGGCCAGTACCTGGCCGGCGATGCAGCCCTGTTGCTTCCCCCTGATCGTGTTTCCAACGGAGTTCACCCATGAGCCTTGCCACCGCCACGCCCGCCCCGGCCCTGTTGTCGCCCACCGACCATGCCCTGGTGCTGATCGACTTCCAGTCACAGATGGCATTCGCTACCCATACCATCGACATCTCCGCGCTGCGCAACAACGTGTCGTTGATCAGCAAGGGGGCCAAGGGCTTCAATGTGCCGGTGGTGCTGACCACGGTTGCAGAAGCGTCGTTCTCCGGCCCGATGTTCCCGGAACTGCCGCAGATCTTCCCAGGCCAGCCGGTGTTCGACCGCACCTCGATGAATACCTGGGAAGACCGGGCGGTGATCGACGAGATCAACCGCATCGGCAAGCGCCGCCTGGTGCTTGCCGGCCTCTGGACCAGCGTCTGCATCGTCGGGCCGGCGCTGTCGGCGCTGGCGCAGGGTTTCGAGGTCTACGTGATCACCGATGCCTGCGGCGATGTCAGCGAAGAAGCGCACGAGCGTGCGATCACCCGCATGGTGCAGGCCGGCGCGGTGCCGATGACCAGCGTGCAGTACCTGCTCGAACTGCAGCGCGACTGGGCACGCGGTGAAACCTACGACCTGACCACCGGCATTGCCCGCGACCATGCCGGCGGCTACGGCATCGGCATCCAGTACGCCAAGCGCATGTTCGGCGCGCAGGAAGGCGGGCACTGAGCATGCTGGCTGGCCATGGCCTCGACCTGGCCCTGCTGATGCTGCGCTTGGCGGCAGGAGGCTTCCTGCTGCCGCACGCACTGGGCAAGCTGTTCGGCTGGTTCGGTGGACCGGGGCTGTCCGGCTTCGCTACCGAGCTGCGCAGCTTCGGGCTGCCAGCGGTGGCACCGTTGCCGCTGTTGCTGGCCCTGCTGCAGGTGCTGTCCGGGCTGGCCGTGCTGCTGGGCTGGCAGACCCGCATCGCCGCGCTTGCAGCGGCTGCTTTCATCGGCTTCACCGTCCTGTTGGCCCTGCCCAGGGGCTGGTTCTGGATGCGCGGTGGCAGTGAGTACCCGTTGATGTGGACCACGGTACTGCTGGCCATCGCGTTGGCCGGGCCCGGCACCTGGGCACTGGACGTCCACCGCCTTCCGGGAGACCTCGCATGAGTCACGATCCCCTCGATCACGGCCGCCGCAACGTGCTGCTGGCCAGCGGCGCCGCTGTTGCGCTCGGTCTGGCCGGCCGTGCCGGTGCCGAACTCGATTCCACTTCCAAGGAGCGTCGCATGAGCACGCTGGTCATCCGTAATGCCCGCATCACCACCCTCGACCCGCAGCAGCCGCATGCGCAGGCGCTGGCCGTGCAGGAAGGACGCATTGTTGCCGTCGGCAGCGACGAGGAGATCATGCGTGGCTGGGGCAATGAAGCGACCTTGATCGACGCCCAGGGCCGGCGCCTGCTGCCCGGCCTCAACGACAGCCACACCCACCTGATCCGCGGTGGCCTGAACTACAATCTGGAACTGCGCTGGGACGGCCTGCGCTCGCTGGGCGACGCCCTGGACATGCTGAAAGCCCAGGTCGACCGCACGCCCGCGCCGCAGTGGGTACGCGTGGTCGGTGGCTTCACTGCCGCGCAGTTCAACGAGAAGCGCTTGCCGACCCTGCAGGAGCTCAACGACATCGCGCCGGATACACCGGTGTTCCTGCTGCACCTGTATGACCGCGCACTCCTCAACCGTGCCGCGCTGCGCGCCTGCGGCTACACCAAGGACACGCCGGATCCGCCGGGCGGGCAGATCGTGCGCGATTCGCTGGGCAACCCGACCGGGCTGCTGCTGGCCAAGCCGAATGCGTTGATCCTGTACGCGACGCTGGCCAAGGGACCGCGCCTGCCGATCGAGTACCAGGCGAACTCGACGCGCCACTTCATGCGCGAACTGAACCGGCTTGGCATCACCTCGGTGATCGACGCCGGCGGTGGCTTCCAGAACTATCCCGAGGATTACCAAATCATCGAGCAGCTGCACCGCGATGATCAGCTGACGGTGCGCATTGCCTACAACCTGTTCACCCAGAACAAGGGCAGGGAAGTGGATGACTTCCGTGGCTGGAGCGAGATCCTGCAGCCGCGCCAGGGCGATGACCTGCTGCGCCACAACGGTGCCGGCGAGATGCTGGTGTTCTCCGCCGCCGACTTCGAACTGTTCAACGAGCCCCGCCCGGAACTGTCGCCGGAGCTTGAGCCGGAACTGCACGACGTGGTGAAGCTGCTGGTCGAGAAGCGCTGGCCGTTCCGCATCCACGCCACCTACGACGAGAGCATCACCCGCATCCTGGATGTGTACGAACAGGTCAACCGCGAGGTGCCGTTCGATGGCCTGCACTGGTTCATCGACCACGCCGAGACCATCACCCCGCGCAACATCGAACGCATCCGTGCGCTGGGTGGCGGCATTGCCGTGCAGCACCGCATGGCCTACCAGGGCGAAGCCTTCGTCGAGCGCTATGGCGTGCAGGCCGCGCGGCATACACCGCCGGTCAAGCGCATGCTGGCCGATGGCGTACCGGTCGGTGCCGGTACCGACGCCACCCGCGTGGCCAGCTACAACCCGTGGGTGGCGTTGTCCTGGCTGGTGACCGGGCGCACCGTGGGCGGTCTGGCCCTGTATGGCGATGAGAACCTGCTCGAACGCGAGCAGGCGCTGCGCCTGTGGACCCAAGGCAGCGCCTGGTTCTCCGGCGACGAAGCGGTGAAGGGCACGCTGAAAGCCGGTCAGCTGGCTGATTTCATACTGCTCTCGGCCGACTTCTTCCGCGTGGATGACGCGCAGATCGCCGACATCACCAGCGTGCTGACCGTGGTCGGCGGACGCATCGTGCATGCAGATGCCGACTATGCAGGGCTGGCGCCGCAGCTGCCGCCGGCGATGCCGGACTGGTCGCCGGTCAACCGGTTCGGTGGCTACCACGTCGGCGGTGCCGCCACCGGCTTGGCCACCGCCCATCGCCACCATCACGGCGTGGCCTGCAGTACGCATGGCGCTCACGGTCACGCCGCGCAGCATGCGGCGCCCACCGATGACCTGACCGCGTTCTGGGGCGCGATGGGATGCTCGTGCTTCGCGTTCTGAGCCTGGCGCTGCTGACCGTGCCATCGCTGGCGCTGGCCTGCGAGGGTGGCCACTGCACTGATGCCGGTGACGGCCAATTGCAGTGGGATGCGTCACTGCGCCTGCGTGGCCTGTACTACGATCCGACCCGGTTCGGCATCGGTGGCAGCGAAGATGGCCATGGCCTGCTGCGTGCGCTGGCCTCGGCCACCTATGTGGAGGACCGCTGGCAGGCAAAGCTGCAGCTGGGCGTGCATGCCGAGAATGGCAAGGCCGGCGGCCCGGGCCGCACCGACCGCAGCGCATTGGACGTGCAGCAGGCGTACTGGCGCTGGCAGCGCAGCGGCTTCCACCTGCAGCTCGGTCGGCAGGAAGCCGGCTACGGAAGCTCACGGCTGTTGTCGGTGCGCGATGGGCCGAACATCCGCCTGGCCTTCGATGGTGCGCGCCTGGGCTGGAAGGGCCGCCTCGGCACGCTTGATCTGATGGCACTGCGACCGGTGCAGAACCGGCCGGGCGCCTTTGATGATCGAGGGGAACACGGTGCCCACCTGTGGGGCGCCTACGCCACCACGGCACGCGGGCAGGGCGCAGGACAGTGGGACCTGTATCTGCTCGACTATCGCCGCGAGGGTGCGCGCTTCGCGGCGGGCTCCGGCATCGAACGCCGGCAGACCGTGGGTACACGCTGGTTCGGCCAGGCCGGTGCACTGGACTGGAACAGCGAGCTGGTGGCGCAGGGCGGTGAACTGCGAACGGCCGTCGGCACGCTCGATATCCGCGCCTGGACGCTGGCCACCGATACAGGGTGGCGCTGGGCGGAGCTGCCGCTGCAGCCGCGTCTGGGGCTGAAGGCCGACATCGCCAGTGGCGATGGCAATCCGCGTGACGACCGCCTGGGGACCTTCAATGCATTGTTCCCGAAATCGGCCTACTTCAGCGAGGCCAGCCTGCTGGCCCCGGCCAACCTGATGGACGTGCAGCCGACCCTGAGCCTGCGCCTGCACGACACGGTGACGACGGAGCTGGGCGTACAGATGGCCTGGAAGCATCGTCGCGCCGATGCGGTCTACACCACGCCGGCGCCGTTGGTGGCGTTGCCCGGCAGTGCCGGTGCTGCGCGCCGCATCGGTAATCAATACAAATCCGAAACCCGCTGGCAGGCCAGCGAACACTGGCAATGGCAGCTGCAGCTGGCCTGGGTCGATGCCGGTCCTGCGCTGAAGCAGGCCGGTGGCCAGGACACGCTGTTCGCCTCGATCGTTGGAGCATGGCAATGGTGAACGCAAGCGCGTCGCAACCCCCCGTACAGGCCGCAGGTGCCTGGTCCCCGCTGAAGATCCAGATGTTCCGTTCGATCTGGCTGGCGATCCTGGCCAGCAACATCGGCACCTGGGTCAACGACGTGGCCGCCGCCTGGGTGATGGCCGAACGCACCGGTTCGCCGCTGATGGTGGCGCTGGTGCAGTCGGCCACAACGGTACCGATCGTGCTGTTGGCACTCGCCGCCGGAACGCTGGCCGACATCGTCGATCGCCGCAGGTACCTGTTGGCGACCCAGGGCTGGATGCTGCTGGTCGCGGCCGTGATGGCGGCGCTGACTGCGATGGACATGCTGACTCCGCAGCTGCTGGTACTGCTGACCTTCTGCATGGGTTGCGGTGCAGCGATGGCAATGCCGGCGCAGGCCGCGATCGTGTCCGAGCTGGTGCCGCAGCCGATGCTGGCCTCGGCGGTGGCGCTGAACTCGATCGGCATCAACATCGCCCGCTCGATCGGCCCGGCCATTGGTGGCGTGATCGTGGCGCAGCTGGGTGCGGTGTGGGCGTTCGGCTTCAATGCCATCACCTTTGCCGCGATGCTGTTCGTGGTGTGGGGCTGGAAGCGTGATCCCAAGCAATCCAGCCTGCCACCGGAGGGCTTTGGTGCAGGGCTGAAGGCGGGCCTGCGCTATGCCAGCCGCGCTGGACGCCTGCAGGCCGTGCTGATCAAGTCGGTGGGCTTCTTCTTCTTTGCTGCGGCGATGAATGCACTGCTGCCGGTGGTGGTACGCGGCCAGATGCAGGGTGGGGCGGGGCAGTACGGCATGCTGCTGGGCTGCATCGGTATCGGTGCAGTGGGCGGGGCCTTGCTGCTGCCGAAGCTGCGCGCGCAGTTGGATCGCGACCTGCTGGTGCTGCTGGCCACGCTGTCGCTGGCGCTCAGCCTGGTCGGGCTGGCGCTGACCCGCAGCTGGTACGTGCTTCCGGCTGTGATGCTGGTCAATGGCTTCGCCTGGATCACCGTACTGTCGTCGCTGCAGATCGCCGCGCAGACGGCGGTGCCGGCATGGGTACGTGCGCGTGCGCTGGCGCTGTACATCATGGTGTTCTCGGCCAGCATGGCGGCCGGTGGCCTGAGCTGGGGCGCGCTGGCACAGCGCACCTCGCCGGAGCTGGCGTTGCTGGTGGCTGCCGCAGGTGCGGTGATCGGCGGACTGCTGGTGTGGCGCGTGCGGATTGCTGGCACCGAGGATCTGAACCTGCGTCCGGCCGGGCATTGGCCCGCACCCGAGCTGTCGGTGCCGGTGTCGAACGATCGCGGCCCGGTGCTGGTCACCATCGAGTACCGCATCGACGGTGCTGATCGTGCCGCGTTCCAGTCGCAGATGCGCGCGCTGGGCACGATCCGCCGCCGCGATGGCGCGGTGGTCTGGGGCGTGGTCGAGGACGTGGCCAGTCCAGGCATCCACCTGGAGTATTTCGTGACCCCGTCGTGGCTGGAGCACCTGCGCCAGCACGAACGCATCACCGCTGATGACAAGGCCATCCAGGAAGTGTTGCGGGAGCTGCATCGCGGTGAGCGTGCCCCCGTGGTGCGTCACTTCGTGGGTGGGCATGACCCGCTGCCTGCCGCCGTGCCGCATCACCACACCGACATCTGACCCGCCGGTGGTAGAGCCGGCCGCTGGCCGGCTGTGCGTGATCACGATGGGTGATCGGGTTGCCGGCCAGCGGCCGGCTCTACCGAAGCAGAGGCGTTTGACCCGCCGGTGGTAGAGCCGGCCGCTGGCCGGCTGTGCGTGATCACGATGGTGATCGGGTTGCCGGCCAGCGGCCGGCACTACTGAAGCAGAGGCGTTTGACCCGCCAGTGGTAGAGCCGGCCGCTGGCCGGCTGCGCGTGATCACGATGGTGATCGGGTTGCCGGCCAGCGGCCGGCACTACCGAAGCAGAGGCCGCTGGCCGGCTGCGCGTGATCACGATGGTGATCGGGTTGTCGGCCAGCGGCCGGCACTACCGAAGGGGCGGCGGCGCCGTTACGGCGCCGCCGCGGTACATCAGCTGCGCGCGAACGCGAGCAGGTCGGCGTTGAACTGGTCGGCGTGGGTGACGGTCAGGCCATGCGGCGCACCGGCGTACACCTTCAGCTTGGCATCCCTGATGATCTGCGAGGACAGCTTCGCCGAGGCATCGAACGGGACGATCTGGTCGTCATCGCCGTGCACCACCAGCGCCGGCACGTCGATCTTCTTCAGGTCCTCGGTGTAGTCCACTTCCGAGAATTCGTGCACGCAGTCGTACTGGCCCTTGACGCCGCCGAGCATGCCCTGCAGCCAGAACGAATCACGCATGCCCTGGGTAACGGTATTGCCATCGCGGTTGGCACCGAAGAACGGTGTGGTCAGGTCTTTGAAGAACTGCGAGCGGTCACCGCCCGTGCCCTTGCGGATGCCGTCGAATACTTCCAGCGGGGTACCGGCCGGATTGGCGTCGGTTTTCAGCATCAGCGGCGGCACGGCGCCGACCAGCACCACTTTTGACACGCGCTTGCTGCCGTGGCGGCCGATGTAGTGGGCCACTTCGCCGCCGCCGGTGGAATGGCCGACCAGGATCGCGTCCTTCAGGTCCAGCGCCTCGATCACCGCGGCCAGGTCATCGGCGTAGGTGTCCATGTTGTTGCCATCCCAGGTCTGGCTCGAACGGCCGTGGCTGCGACGGTCGTGGGCGATCACGCGGAAGCCGTTCTGGCCCATGAACAGCATCTGCGGGTCCCAGGCATCGGACGACAGCGGCCAGCCGTGGGCGAACACGACCGGCTGGCCGGTGCCCCAATCCTTGTAGAAAATGCGGGCGCCATCGGCGACGGTGACGTAATTGCTCATTGCGGGTTCCTTGGCGGAAGGGAGGGAAGGCACTGGCAGCGGTGCCGGTGCCTTCGGCAGTACATCGCAGTGCACATCGGACGGCTTGCACGGCTGTGCTGGATTGCCCGGACTGTGACGCGTATCGCTCTGGCATGAAGCGGCCACCGCACAGACGATGGCGGCAGCCTGGTCGAGGAGCTCGCGATGCCGAGAATGCGATGTAGCCCACTGTTGTGCCTGATGCTGGTCACGGCGGTTCATGCGCAGACCAACGTCTACAAATGCGTGGACGGGCCACATCCGGTCTATCAGCAGACACCCTGCCAGGGGCATGCGGAATGGCGCTGGGAGGTGCCCGAGGAGCAGTCGCTGTCACGCGGACCGGAGCCAAAGCTGGCCGGCGCGGGCAGCGCGGTGCGAGCGCGACCGCGCACCGTGCGCTCGGGGCGGCCGCAGGCCGCGCTGATACCCATCAGCACGGACCCCAGGGCCTGTGAGCGCGCACGACAGCGCCGCGGGGAGGTGCTGGCCAAGGTCAAGCGCCTGGACTTCGTACAGCGTCGGCAGCTCGATGACGCGGTGTACGACGCGTGCCGCTGAATCCGGTAATGATGGAAACGACAACGGCGCCCAAGGGCGCCGTCGTGCGGGACTACTGTGCGCTGGCCTTCAGCGCCCGTCGCTCGCGGCAGCCGGTGCCGGCGAGGGCACGCCTTCCGGCTTGGGCAGGCTCAGCTCCGGGTTGCCCTGTTCGGCCTGCAGGATCTGGATGCGGCGCTGCAGGGCATCCAGCTGGCTGTTGGTGCTCTGCACGTCGGTGCTGAGGCTGACCGCCTGCTGCTGCGCCTGCTGCAGGGCCGCGCTGACTTGGGCCGACTGCGCCTGCTGCTGTTCCATTTCCTGCTGCAGGGTGCGCAGGCGTTCCTCGTTGTAGGCCACCAGGCGCTCGGTGTAGCGCTTGCCGGCTTCCAGGCGGGTGGTATCGATGTACACCTGGGCCAGCTGCTCGGACTGCTGGGCAAAGGTACGGTAGACCCGCTCGGCGTTGTCGACGGCATCGGTCTTGATCACCCGCCAGAAGTTCTTCTCCTGGAACAGGGCGACGTAGTAGGTCAGGGTGTTGGCGTTGAACAGCAGGCTGGCGCCATAGTTGCCGTTGTAGGTCGTGCGCAGCTCGGTCAGCTGGCGCGAATCCATCAGCTGCTTGAGCTCGTCAACGGTGTTGCGCACCACCGGCGCGCTGCGTGCGGCCGGCTCTGCGGCTGCTTCGCGATCGCCACGGGCAGCCATGGCCGCCGGTGCCACCAGCATCATGGCTACGGCCAGCAGTGCCGCGCCGCGCGCGTGCCGGGCGAAGACCGCGCCCCCTGAAGTTTCTCGCATGTCTAGACCATCCACGGATGAGTGTGGGTTGAGATGAAGGTGGTTCCCCGCCGGGAGTCTAGCATGGGCGCAGGCGCCGCCAAGGGCGCCCGTCACGGGTCAGTAGACCAGCTGCGCCGCGCTGCACTGGATCGACTGCACGTTGACGTCGGTGCGGCCGAGTTCCAGGCCCAGCACGCTCGCCAGCAGGTTGGTCAGCAGGGTGCCGACGCTGTTGAGCACCGGCCGCAGGGCGGTCAGGATCGGCTTGAGCAGCGTGCACAGCAGGCCGCTGCAGCTCACGCTGCCATCCGGATTGGTGACGCCGGTTCCACCGGTACCATCGAGGAAGCCGGCCGGCGCGGTCTGGATGTACGAGGCCAGGTTGTTGCGTACACACCCGTTGTAGTCGATCAGGTTGCCCAGCAGGCTGTCGCAGCGGTTGATCAGCAGGCCGCCCACCAGCGATCCCAGCAGCCCATCGAGCACGCCCAGTCCCTGGCCGGTGACGGTCACCTTGAACGCGTCCCAGACCGGACCGTCCTTGTGGCAGGTGGCCAGGTTCAGCAGGCCGCAGGCGTAGGGCAGGCCTCCGGGTACGGTCCAGCTGTTGAGCGGGGCCAGTTGCCGGCTTGCGTCGCCATCGCGCAGCAGTGGAATCAACTTGTCCACCTCATAGCGGGTGTTCGGCGGGAAGGCCGCCTGCAGGTAGCGGTCGGCCAGTGCCTTGGCAGTGTCGTTGGCGCTCATGCCCTGCTTGGGTGAGCTGAGCATGCCTGACAGCACGCGCAGCAGTTCATTGACCAGGTCAGACACCGCGTTGCCTACTGCCAGCGGGTTGATCCGGGTCGAGGCGGTCTCGCCGGCGGCCAGGGTCAGGTTCTGGGAGCCGGTCAGGGCGGGCAGGGTGATCCTGTCATTGATCAAGGGTTGTCCGAGTAGTCTCAGCAACTGCTCGTTCTTCAGGGTGGCGTCGCAGACATTGCTCCTGGAAAAGCGTTGCGCCGGGTCGACATTACCGACGCAGGCGCGCAGCACCGACGAATCGACCTGGATGGTGGCCTTGGGTGGACTGGCGCCGCACTGGATACCGGTCAGCGTGCCCATCGCGTTGGCGACATCGACATGCAGTGGCAGGTGCAGGCGCGTGCCGAGCAGGTTCAGCAACGGGCCCACCGCGAACAGGTTGTTGCTGTCCACGTCCACCATCAGCCGCACCTGCGCGTTGTACGCGCGTGTGCCGACGCCACCGATGGCGATCGAGGGCGGTTCCACCACGCCGGCCTGGATGTTGATGCCCAGCAGGTCCAGTCCCTTCACCGCAACGCCATTGCCGTCGTTGGCGATGGAGATGGCGGTACTGATCAGGTTGAGCACGTTGACCTTCGTTTCCAGCGCGCTGCCGATCGTGCCATCGGGCGAGACCACTTCGGCGAACAGACCGCCGCCACCGGACTGGCTGCCCAGCACGATGTTGAGCTTGTTGATGTCCAGCTGGGTGGCGACCAGATCGGACAGTGCACGCAGCTGTACGCCCACGGTGCTGTCGCGGCCGACCACGGTGGCGGTGGCATCGACCAGCTGTGCCAGCGAGACCTTGTTGACCGACAGCAGCCGGTTGAAGTCAGCCACGCTGAGGTTGGCGCTGACCGGGATGTTCAGCGCCTTGAGCAGACCCGACGGCGTGATGTTGGCCTGGGCGAGGCCGTCATAGGACAGCACGGTGGCATTGGTCACATCCAGGCCGACCAGGCGCAGGGTCGACAACAGTACCGAGTCGCCATTGGTGCGCAGCAGCTGCGAACCGACCGCGAATACTGCAGTGGGCTTCGAACGGCGGGCTACGGCCTCCACGCTGACGGTGGGCAGGCCGGTGTTCTGGCCGAAGAACGGCAGCACGCTGCGCTGCGCGACCACCTGCACGGCATTGCGCGGGTTGCTGGCATCGACGGTGGTGACGAAGCGGTTCGACGTGCTGCGTGTGGCGCTCCAGTTGCCGCAGCGGATCTGCACGGTGCCTGCAAACCTGTTCTGGGTGACCGCGCTCTGCCGCGCTGCACTGTTGTCGCTGTTGTCAGACGTGCACAGCTCCAGCCGTTGTGCACCGGCCAGTGCAGCGAGGTCCGCGACTTTCTGTGCGTCACGCTTGGCCCAGAACAGATAGCCGATCTCTACCAGGCCCAGCATGGCGAGCAGCGCCAGCATGACCAGCATCATGGTGACCGACATGCCGCCGCGGGGGCGGCCGAAACTGAACTGGCGTGGGCGTTTCATGGCCTACCTCAGCGTCCCGATGAGGATGATCCCTTGGACTTGGCGACATCGGTTTCAAAGAAGTCCGGGATCTCGTGTTCGAAGCTCTTCATGTAGCGGGCGTAGCTCAACGTAGCCTGGTCGCCGAGGATCGGCAGGCGTTGCCCGGCCTGCTGCCCTGATGCCTGCAGGCGGAACAGGTCGCGCGTGGTGTCGCCGATCTGGCTGCGGCCGGGTCGCGCGGCTGCAGCGTTGCCGTCGGTGGTGGCGACCGCTGCAGGCGCCGCCTGCGGCACCGGTGCCGGCGGGGTCGCCAGGTCCACGGTGGCCAGTGACTCGGACTGCAGCGGCTGCGAAGCCGGCGCAGCGGGCGTGCCGCCGCCAAGCATCTGCCCGGTCAGGGGTTGCTGTTGCGCCTGCGCGCCGCCGGTCAACAGCAGGCAGGCCAGTGCAGGCAACAGGTGTCGGGTCAGGGGCATGGTGCTCATGGAGTGTTTCCGTTCGGCTGATCGGAGGTGCTGAAGCGCTCCAGCATCGAGGGCGGCAGGCGCTGCGGATCGCGCTCATCGCGGCTGTCGCGGCGTGGTTCCGCCGCCAGTCGCGTGGCGCCGGGCCGGTTGCTGCCGGCATCGCTGGCGGTAGCACGCGCAGGGGCCGGCACGACTGCGGCAGCTGCCGCGGCGGCCTGGCGCTGCTGCAGGCGGGCACGGATCTGCGCGGCCTGTTGCTGGATGCTGCGGCGGGTGTCCTCGTTGAGATTGGCCTGTCCGGCGAGGCGCTCTGCCGTGGTGGTGTCGCCACGCAGCACCGCCCACAGGGCGAGGTTGGCGGTGGCCTTGGCATTGCCTGGAGACAGCTCCAGCGCCTTGGCCAACGGTTCACGCGCCTGTTCGAACTGGCCTGCACGCAGACGTGCATAGCCGAGATCGCCCAGGTAATCGGTGTTCAATGGCTGCAGCTGCGTGGCTCGGGCCAGTGCCTCCTCGCTGCCGCCATCATCGTCACGGCGCGCGGCGATCAGGCCCAGGCCGTGTGCGGCTGCAGCGGCCTGCGGGCCACTGGAGAGCTCGCGGTACAGGGCGATGGCAGCGTCGGCCTGGCCGGTCTCGCGCAGGGCGTCGGCCTGCAGCAGGCGCAACGCCGGCGGGTCGCCATAGCGCTGGCGGAAGGCATCGACGTGGGCCAGCGAGGCATACCAGGCACCCTGCTGCTGCATGCGCCCGATCAGTTCCAGGTAGGCATTGCGGCTGTCCTGCGGCGCCGGTTCGGGCGCGGCCAGGCTGGGCGCGCGCAGGTACTTCGGCGTGGTCGACGCACAACCACTGGCGACGGCGGCAAGGGCGAGCAACAGGCAGGAGGTGCGCAGGGCAGGCATCAGGGCGATCCCATCTTGGACATGGTGGTGGCCAGCGCGACCAGCGCCGGTCCGGCAAGAACCAGCATCAGCGCTGGCAGCAGGGTCAGCATCATCACCACGGTCATCTTCACCGAGAGCTTGCCAACCTTTTCCTTCAGGGCGTTGCGACGCTGTTCGCGCAACCGGATGCTGAACTGCCGCAGTGGTTCCTGCACTGCGCCGCCGTGCGCGTGCACCTGCAGGATCAACTGCATCAGGCTGGTCAGGTCATCATCCGCGTAGACCTCGCTCAGCCGGCGCAGGGACTGCGCGCGCGTGCGGCCATGGGTGTACGCGACGTTGGCCTCCTGCAACTCGCCGCCAAGCACCGGCAACGCGTCGCGCAGCTTGTCGCCCAGCGTCTGCAGGCTCTGGTCCATGCTGAAGCCCACGCCCTGCAGCAGGCGCAGCAGGTCGATCAGCAGGGGCAGCTCGTTGTCGACGGCGCGCCGTCGCCGCTTCACCCACGAAGAGAGGATGAACTTCGGCAGCAGCAGGCCTGCCGCGAGCGCACCGATCACAACCATCATCCTGGCCAGCCCCTGGGAGCTGCTGAACGCCAGGGCCAGCACCAGCACCAGCACGCCCAGCAGCAGGCGCAGGCCAAGATAGATGGCGGTGCCACGACGTGTGTTCCAGCCCGCCAGGTCCAGCAGCAGCCGGTCTTCATTGGCCAGCAATGCAGATTCCAGGCGGCCGCCACTGAGCGCGCGCCCGAAGCGTTCCAGCCAACCCAGCGAATCACGGCGCGCGGCCTCCGTGTCGCGCGCCTCATCCCGCGGTTGCAGTGCGGTCTTCAAGGTGGCCGAGGTGCGCTGTTCGCGATGGCTGCGTACCCATCCGGCGATGCCCAGCAGGGCAACACCGGCGGCCAGAACCAGCAGCGACAGGGCAAACCAGGTGCTGGCGCTCATCGGGCACCTCCGTGGCGGATCCGGGTGGTCATAGCGACTTGGCCAGGCGGTAGAGCAGGAAAGCGCCAAACAGCTCCAGCCCCAGCGCGATCAACAGGATCTTGTGACCCAGCGGATCGTGCAGCACCGGCTGGAAGAATTCGGGGCTCGATATGGCCATCAGCACCGCGCTGGCCGGTGGCAGCAGGCCGAGCACCCAGGCTGACATGCGGGTTTCCGACGTGGTCGCGGCCAGCTCCTGCTGGGCCTGCTCCAGGTCGCGCATGAAATCGCCCATGCGCTGCAGGATCTGATCGGAGCGTCCGCCGATGCGTACGCTGACACCAATCACGACGGACAGCACCTTGAGCACATCCATCCGGTAGGGCTGTGCCGCCAGGCTCAGGGCACGGTCCAGGTCCATGCCGCTGCGCGCGTAGCGCACGGTGGTGTCCAGCAGTCCCCGCAGCGGCGCGCTGGTCTGCATCGACGCCACCTGGAAGGCAGCCTGCAGGCTGTTGCCGAGCGCGGTCAGCCGCACCAGGTTGTCGAGGAAGTCGGGCAGCTGGTGCAGCAGTTGTGCACGCAGTTTCGTGGTGCGGCGCATGACCCACAGCCAGCAGGCCAGCAGGTACAGCAGCAGGGTCAGGGGGAACATCCACGCCGTACCGAGCCTGAGCATGGCCACGACCGAAAGCACCAGTCCCGGCACCAGCATCATGATGGGCAGCTTCCAACCCGTCTGCAGGCCCGCACGTTGCAGCAGGCCGTCCAGCGGCAACACCCGGCGCCCGGCACTTGCCGGTCGCGCCGGGTCGTTGGCGGCGGCTACGGATGCCCCGGCCGGGGCTCCGCCACTGGCGCCTCCGCGAGCCAGCTGCTGCTCGGCGTGCTGCAGCGAAGCCTGGCGTTGCTCCCGGTTGCTGGCGGTGCCCCACAGCCATACCGCAAGCGCCAGCAGCACCGAGATGATGCTCAGTACACCCAGCAGCAGGCCCGTGCCCATGCTCAGAAGTCTCCGTACAACGATTCGCGCAACTGCTGCCGGAACGGCTCCAGCTTGTGCGAATGCGGGTGGAAGCCCAGTCCGATCCAGCGATCGATTTCCTTGCCGTTGCCATCGATCTGCAGTTCGTGACGGAACATTTCCTGGGTCGTGATCAGGTTGTCACTGACACCGGTGATTTCCGTGATCGAGACCAGCACGCGCCGGCCGCTGCCCAGCCGCGAGATCTGCACGATGAAGTCGATGGCGCTGGCGATCTGCCGGCGCAGGCTGTCCTCGCTGCCCTGGAACCCGGCGAAGCCGGCCAGCATCTCGATGCGGTACAGGCAGTCGCGCGGAGAGTTGGCATGGATGGTCGCCATCGAGCCGTCATGGCCGGTGTTCATCGCCTGCAGCATTTCCAGTACTTCGGCGCCGCGCACCTCGCCGACCACGATACGGTCCGGGCGCATGCGCAGGCTGTTGCGGACCAGGTCGCGGATGCTCACCGCGCCATGGCCTTCGGCGCCACCGATGCGGCTTTCCAGGCGGACCACGTGCGGGTGGTTGAGTGACAGTTCGGCGGTGTCCTCGACGGTGATCACGCGTTCGTTCGGCGGCACGTAGCTGGCCAGTGCGTTCAGCAGTGAAGTCTTGCCGGAACTGGTGCCGCCGGACACCAGAATGTTGCAGCGGCCCAGCACCATGGCCTTCAGCAGCGCCTGCATCGGCGCATCGAAGGTGCCCTTGGCCAGCAGCTCGTCCGGGGTGAACGGATCCTTGCGGAACTTGCGGATGGAGACCATCGGCCCATCCACTGCCAGCGGCGAGATGATCGCGTTGAGGCGGCCGCCGTTGGGCAGGCGCGCATCGACCATCGGGTTGGAGTCGTCCAGTCGGCGGCCCAGCGGCGCGAGGATGCGGCGAAGGATGCGCAGCAGGTGGGTGTCGTCGGTGAAACGCTGGGTGGCGCGCTTGAGCTGTCCTCCCTGCGAGACATGCACATCCTTGAACCCATTGATCAGGATGTCCTCGATCGTCGGGTCGTGCAGCAGGTCGTCGAGCGGGCCGAAGCCGGTCAGCTCCTTGA
Organism: Stenotrophomonas sp. a6; assembly: GCF_030913325.1. Classification (NCBI taxonomy): domain Bacteria; kingdom Pseudomonadati; phylum Pseudomonadota; class Gammaproteobacteria; order Lysobacterales; family Lysobacteraceae; genus Stenotrophomonas; species Stenotrophomonas sp. a6. Next base: position 2,614,545 of record NZ_CP133161.1, on the reverse strand, counting down.
CCAGGCCTTCGGCCACCACCTGCATCTCCTCCTCGTTGATCGGGATGCGCCATTCCTGGATGAAGCCCACCGTCTGCACCTGCACCCAGCGGGCGATGGTGTCAGGGGCCCAGGAATCGATGTCGATGCGCTCGTCCTCGATGCTGTTGAGCAGGTGCTCATGGGCGGCCGACAGCACCTTCTGGTACTGCTCGGTCTGCGCGAACGGCAGGTGGGCCGGGGCGCTGTCGGGCAGCACCGGGCGGATGGCGGCATGCGGGAACGGGGTTACCTTGTCTTCCATTGCGATCCACCCAGGGCAAGGGAGAGTCTTTCCCGCAGGCCATGGGCCTGGACCGGGCAGGCAGCCGGATCCAGGCGCGACACAAGCGGGGCGAGGGCACGCAGGTAGGGGTCGCGCGGTGCGTCCTGCAGCAGCAGATGTCCCTGGCTGGCCGCCAGGCGCACGCGCGGGCGTTCGGGCAGCGTGGCCAGCAGTGGCACTTCGAATCGGCGTGCGATCTGGTCGGGACTCATGCCGCTGCTGTCGTCGTGGCGGTTGATCACCAGCTGCAGGCGCTTCTCCCGTTCGCGCTGGCCGGCCAGGTGCTTCAAGGCCTGGTCGAGCGATACCAGCGTGGCGATCGAAGCGTCCGTGACCAGCCAGATCTCGTCGGCCTGGTCCAGCAACAGCGGCGGTAGCTGCCGCAGCGGGCAGCCACCGGCATCGCACAGCACGCTGGCGAATACGTGGCGCAGGCGCTGCAGCAGCGCAGCCGGATCGGATGGCGGCACCGCATCGCTGCCGCTGGCGCGGTCCAGCAGCACCAGGCCGGTGTCATGGCGAGCCATCGCAGTGCGGGCGAGGGTGGCGTCGATGCGGCTGGCGTTGCGCAGCGCGTCTTCGTAATGGAAGCGGCTGTCCAGGTTGAGGTACAGCGCGAGGTCACCCGAAGGCTGGGCCAGCTCCATCAGCAGGCCGTCCTGCTGCAGTGCCTCGCCCTGCGCCAGCGCACGGGTCTGCTGTGCCAGCACCGAAAGATGCGCGGCCAGCGTACTGGTGCCCACTCCGGCGCGCACGCCCAGCAGCACGATCAGGCGCGCCTTGTGCGCGTGCTGCGCGGCGGCAGCCGGTCGCGGCGACAGGGCGCGGCGCAGCGCGGCCTCGATGCCGACGTTGTCGCTGTCCAGGTCCAGCACATCGCGCAGGCCCGCCCGCAATGCGATGACGATGCCTTCCACCTGGCCGGTACTGGTGGCACCGACGGCAACCAATGCAAGATCCGGTTCGGTCTGTTGCAGTTGCTGCGCCAGTACGCTGGAGGCGGCGGCATGTTCAGGGCGGAAATCCAGCAGCACAAGGCTCTGCGGCCCGCGTTGCAGGTCCAGAGCGGAGGTCGGCGTGCTGCTGTCCTGCCAGTGCAGGGTAGTGGTCGGCGGCAGTTTGGCCGCCAGCCGGGGCAGCAGTTCGCGATCCATTCCGTACAGGACCAGATTCATCGGCGGTCCTTGCGGATGCAGCGGCTGGGCAGTGGCGTAGGGCATGGGCGTGGTATCGCAGGCATCATGGAATCAGCGTGAGAAGCCGGGTACCGGGTCCTGGCTGATGGGACCCAGCAGCCAGGCGCCCCATTCGGGCATGTGCGGCTTGGCCTCGCGTTCGCCAGGCAACGGCAGCTCGGTGTTGCGGGCCAGCGGCTGCACCAGCCGCGGCGTGACGATGATCACCAGCTCCTTGTCCTGGCGCTTGTAGTCGAAGTTGCGGAAGAACGAGCCGATGATCGGCAGGTCGCCCAGCAGCGGGATCTTGCCGACGTTGGAGACGACATTGGAGCTGACCAGACCGCCGATCACGAAGCTCTCGCCATCGCCCAGTTCGACCGTGGTGTCGGCACGGCGCGTGGTGATCGAGGGAATCTGCACGCCATTGAGGGCAATGGCGTTGCTGTAGTCCAGATCACTGGCTTCCGGTGCGACCTTCAGCGCGATGCGGTTGGGGGCCAGCACCGTTGGTGTCACCGTCAGGCCGATGCCGAACGGTTTATAGGTGATGGTGGTGGTGCCCAGGCCCTGCGGTTCCAGGATCGGCAGTTCGCCGCCAGCCAGGAAGCTGGCGCTCTGGCCGGATAGTGCGACCAGGGTAGGTTCGGCCAGCACGCGCGCCATGCCGTTGCTCTGCAACAGGTCGACATCGGCGTTCCACAGGCCCTTGGTCGAGCCGAACACCAGCCGGAACGCCGAAGAAATGGGTGACTCGGCCTCGTTGCCGGAGTTGCCTTCCTTCATGCCCGGCAGGATGCCGGTGTTGCCCGGCAACTGGCCGCCCGGGCGGGCGAAGCCGTAGGCGAAGCTGCCATTGCGGTTCTGGAAGCTGATGCCGATCTGCTTCAACGCGGTCTTGTTGAACTCGACCACCTTGACCTCGACCTGCACCACGCCGCCGCTGCTGACCGTCGACGCGTCGGCAAGCAGCCCGTCCTTGCCCAGCGCCATGGCCGCGGTCTTCTGTTCCTGCATGTGCGAGAGCACGCTATCGGCGCTTCCCTGCAGCAGGCCCTGGTTGTCCTGCTGAGTGAACACCAGCCCGTTGGAGCCTGCGTCTGCCGCGCCCTGCACGGCACTCTGCACCCGCACCTGCAGGCGTTGCGGCTCGGCCTGCTTGCGGTGCCACAGCAGGAGGGTCGTCGTACCCGGCGCTTTCCCGACCAGCAGGGCCTGCCGCTGCCCACGCAGCATCACGATATCGGCGACGCCTGGGTCGGCGATGGCGACCCGTTCCAGGTCGGCCGGAAGCGTCCACGGGCGCTGCTCACGCGCCTGCAACACGAGATCGTCTGCGGCCACGCTTGTTGCCGGAGCCAGCAGCACCAGCAGCAGGGCCAGCCAGCACTGGCGGGGGGAGGGGCGTGGGCGGCGGCGTTCGGTCATGGATGCGCTCGATGCAGGTCAAAGGGAACCGCGGGGGGCGGAGCTGTCGCCACGGATGATCTCGATGCCCGACGCACGCGGTGCGCTGCGTGGAGCCGCCGGCGCATGCACCGGGGGCTGCGGGTTGCTGCGGGCTGCGCTGTTGCCGCGGCCGGCCAGGGCATCACCATCGATGCCGGCGAAGGCGTGGTTCTCCGGCCGCTGCAGTGCGAGCTGCTGTTCGGCATCGAGGCCACGCACGGGATCGATCACGCCACGCGCCTGTGGGAACAGTGCAAGGTCGGGTTGCCCCGTATCGGCCGGGTTGCGCAGGGCAAGGAACAGCTTTCCCTGCTGCGCACCCAGCAGCAGCCGGTTGGCATCGGCCACCGGCACTGCCAGCACCGCACTGCGTGCCGGCTGGGTGGCCTCGTTGCCCGAGCCATGATTGCTGCCATTGCCGGTGATGTCGGCGGCGCGGGGATCGTTGCGGGTATCGCCTTCGTTGCCGGCGACGGCATCGCCGGTGACCGGAGCGATGTCCTGTTGACCGTAGCTGAGCACGCGCAGCCGCGACAGCAGCAGGCGGGTCTGCGCGGCCTCTGCCGGACCGCTGGCGTTGGGCTGGGCATTGCGCAGGTTGAGGAAGACATCGACGAAATCACCCGGCAGGATGCGGTTTCCGGCGCCGACCAGTTCGTCCACCGGGACGGCCAGCGCGCGTTCGCCGGGGCGCAGCTGCAGCGAGAATCCCTGTGCCAGGGCGCCGCTGCTGATGGCGGTGCCCTCGGCGATGTCCTGCACCGGCACCTTGCCGACCACGGCCGAGATGCTGGTGGCAGCACCGGCTACCGCCGTGGTCCGCTGCGCAAGGCGCACTCCATTGGCAGAGATCGGTTCACCGGCCGGCAGTCGTGCCACCGCCTCTACCACGGTGATCGCCTGGGCTTCGCTCTGCGCAACCGGGGCAACCGTGGCCGGCGCGGCCTGCTTGCGCCCGATCATCAAGGCGATCACCGCCAGCAGCACGGCCAGCCCGATCAGGGCGACGGCAGCGATGCGGGTCAACTTGAGCATGGAACCGTCTCCTGTGCCGATGGTCAGTTGCCGCTGCCGAGGTCGAGCTGGGCGACCGCGACACTACGGATGGGGGCCTGCATCACCCACTTGTAAAGCGTGGCGGTGCCCGGCAGGAAGGGATGGCTGGCGTAGTCGTAGCTGACGGTCACCGTCATGCACTGGGCAGTGGCCAGGCCGGCGCAGGGTGCCTGCGCGGAGACAACGATTGCGTTGCTGCCGCCATTGCTGCAGTCGACACCCTGTCCAGAGAATTTCAACAGCCACTGCATCGAACTGCGGGCTGCTACGCAGGCTGCGGTACGCCGTTCATTGGCGCTGCCATAGCGCAACGAAGCGCGAGCGCCCTCGGCCGAGGCCGTCGCCAATGTCTGTTGCGCGGCCATGATCATCACGCCGGAGAACGTGAACAGCAGCAGTGGCAGCAGGCCCAGCATGAGCATCAGGGCAAATTCGATGCTGGCTGCACCGCGTTGACGCCGTGGATTGCGGATGTTCATGCCACACCTCCATAGACGCTTGCCAGGACCCAACCGATGCCGGTGATGGCCAGGTAGGCTGCGTAGGGAATGCCATGTCGTCCCTGGCGCGCGGCCTGCATGTCGCGCAGGGCCGGGTGCGATTGCCATTGGCTGCTGGCGCGGTTGACCTGCATCTGAAGGCCCGTGGGCAGCATCACGCCCAGGCGGCGGCCGACAATGATCACTGCCGCGTGCAGGCCGGCCGCGAGACTGGCCACCATCCAGATCGGCAGCAGGGCTTTCCAGCCCAGCATCAGCCCCAGTACCGCGAAGAACTTGACGTCACCGGCGCCCATCCAGCGGATGGCATAGAACGGCAGCAGGGCCACCAGGCCGAGCGCCGCGCCCGCTGCGTGGGCAAGCCACGGCTGGCGCGGCGTACTGAACTGCCCCGCGATGATCAATGCGATGGCAATGATGGACGCAGACAACAGCCAGGCATTGGGCACCCGGCGGGCATACAGATCGCTGATCGCGATCCGCAGGCACACGCCGATGGCCAATAGTCCCAGCAACGTCATCGCGCACTCCGTCGTCCGTCATTGGACAGCCTGCAGTTGCCACCGGGCACATCCCAGCACCGCTGCAGGGATGTGCGATGCACGCAGGCTCAGCCGCCGGTCGCAGGTGCCGACCCGGAGGCCTTGGTGGCGAGTTCGGAGAGGTTCTTGAACAGCGTCTCGAAGAACCCCTTGATCTCCTTGTTGCCGACCGCGATCAGGATGCCGGCGATGACGGCGGCCAGCAGCCCGTACTCGAGCGCGGTGACGCCATCTTCTTCCTTCAGGAACTTGCGGATGGATGCGTTCATGGCCTTGTCTCCCTCTACTTGTTGTCTGCAGATGCAGGACACCTGTTGGGCGGTGGCCCGGCTCCGCCGGGATCGTCCGTGGGCCCCGCACATCCTGGCGGGGTGGCAAGACGGGAATGACCCGCCGTGCTCATTCCTGGTGATCTGCCCCGGGGGAAATGCCGGCCGCAACGTCGCAACCACGCGGCGATGCGCCGGCGGTCGAACTGTTCTGCGATACGGTCGTGGTCATACGCTCCCCCAGGTGTGGTCGTTTTTGAAGCGACCGGATCACCGTGTCGTCGACTTTGCCTGAATGGCGGTTGGCTGCAACTGGAACCTATATGCAAATTCGGCAGAAACGCGGCAGCCCTTAAACTTTCAGGTTGTTTCTGTGACGCGTATCCGTTCGCTGGCAAAACGATTCATCGACGTGCAGATATTGTGATGGCGCAAATGGTGCATGCGAATATCGTGCCACTGGCGACGACATTTTCTTCATCTCTGTATCTATTTTCTTCAATGCGGAGTTCGGGTTTACCTTCGATGATTATCGGGCATACTCGCTCTCACGTTGCTGCTTTCAACCGGGTTGGTCGCGCGGCACCGGCCGCGGCCATCCCGGCAATGGCGAAGGTTCCTGGAGGAATGGTGTGGCCCTGTCAGGCAGTGGGGGCCGCAGCGAGTTGCGGATCAACGGGGGGACGACACTGTCATGGTCGATGGTGGGGTAGAAGACAGCGACGACAGCGGCCTGCGATCGATCGATCTGGCGACGCTGGGCGGCGTACTTCGCGTGTGCGATGTCGAACTGCTGCTGCTCGATGGCAACGGGCCGCGGGCGGCCTTCGCTTCGCGCGTGCATGAGGAAGCCCTGTTCTGCAGCATCAGTTGCGGTTTCCACTGCCGTGGCCGCTTCATGCTGCCACCCGACTGGGCGATGCTGGGGTATCTGCACGCCACCGATGAAACACTGAGCTGGTGCCACGGGGTGCCGCTTGCACCGGGGATGGCGCTGACGGTGATGCCCGAAGGCATCAGCGAGTTTACGCTCAGCCCCGGTACGCACATGACCCTGATGCTGGTGCCGGTCGCACGGGTGCAACGCAAGTTGACCGAACTGAGCCTGCGCAGCACACCGCCCGCGGGCCAGGCACTTTCACTGTTCAATCTGGCGAACGATTCGGCGCCACTCGCCCATCATTATCAGCAGCTGCATCTTCAGCTCGGCCAGGGCGCTGGCCTGCAGCCGCAGGAAACCGAACGATTGCTGCACGAGCACGTGCAGGCCCTGCTCGGTGCAGGCGCCGCCGATCGCCCCGGCTGCAGCCGCGCCCGGCGCACGCATTATCTGATCGCGCAGCGGGCGGAGAACTTCATGCGGCTCAACCTGCGCCGCAATATCTACATGAACGAGATATGCGACGCGGCGGGTGTCAGCGAACGCGGCCTGCGCTATGCCTTCGAGGATCTGTTCGGAACTTCGCCCAACCGTTATCTGTCGATGCTGCGCTTGTGCGCTGCCTGCCGCAGCCTGTCCATGGCCGATTCCAGCCGCCGTTCGGTGAAGGCGATCGCCCTCAGCTGTGGCCTATGGGACCTCTCCCGCTTTGCCGACAACTACCGCAAGGTTTTCGGCGAGCTGCCGCGCGATACGCTGATGCGCGCTCCCGCGCAGATCGGCCAGCCGGCCTGAATCAAGCGCCGCAAGGGTTTCGGGGTGGTTTCTGCCGGAATTGCCCATGCGCTTGCCGATATCGTTGCCGCTTCTGCATAGCCCGCTGCCGATTCCGGCCGTGGATTTGCCGGAATGCGCGATTGCCGTGCCGGAATGAAGTGCGCAGCCACCGTTGCAAACGCTGAAATGTCAGTCACCTGCCTAACGGCAAGTCCACTGACATTCAAGTTGTTCGCCTACGGGGGAAGTGCTCATGAATCGCATCTACCGGCGTGTATGGAACCGCCAGCTCAATGCTCTGGTTGTGGCTTCGGAACTGGCCACCGGCGACAGCGGCGGCAGCGCCGCGCGGGATCCGCGCGCCTTCCTGCTGATGCCCACCACGCTCGCCCTGGCCCTGCTGTGCGTGCTGGCCAGTGGCCACGCAGGAGCATCCGAATCCAATCAGTCGCTGCGTGATCTGCAGGCTCTTGCAGCCAAGTACACCCAGCCGATGCCAGTCAAGGTCGATGCCGAGGTAGCCCTCGCGGCTGCCGCAAGCCAGGCCCAGAGCAGCCCGGCGATCAGCGCGGATGCGCGCGTCGGCCTGCAGTTGAGCACCGCGTCGCTGCCGGTGGTGCGTGACGTGCTGCCGGCCTCCGTGCAGGTCAAGCTGGCCGCGAACACGGCGCCGAAGCAGGTCGCCGTGCCAAGGCTTGCCGCTGATGTCCGAGCGAATGCCAACATCGGTCTTGGCGGCGCGCAGGTGGCATCAATCGATACCGGTGCAAAGGCGGCCGCCGGCATCAGCGGCGCGCCGGCGGGCGCACTGCGGGGTCTGAAGGCTTCTGTGGATGGGGCGCTGGATTCGAAGCTGAAGGTGGCAGGCCACCAGATCGACGCCCAGGGCCAGGTAAAGGCGACGGCGGCGATCACGCTGCCCGCCAAGGAGGAACTGCCGGGAGAAACCCACGATCGCGCGATCACCGCAGCATTCGATGCTGGTGCTGCCGGCAAGGTGCGCGTGCAGGCGCCGAATGGCCAAGAAGTGGTTGCCGATCGCAATCTGAAACTGGCCGGCCAGGCAACGGTTGCGGCGCAGAACAGCGCACTGGGTGTCGGTGGGCTGGTGGGTAGTGCGGTCGGCGCCGCAGGCAATGCAGTCGGTGGTGCGGTCGGCGGCGCCCTCAATGGCACGGTCGGCAGCGTGGGCGGCGCTGTTGGCGGCACGCTCAACAACACTGTAGGCGCCGTGGGTGGCGCACTGAACGGCACCGTAGGCACCGTCGGTGGTGCCGTCGGCGGCGCCCTCAATGGCACGGTCGGCAGCGTCGGCGGCGCCGTGGGCGGCACGCTCAACAACACCGTGGCCGCCGTTGGCGGCGCACTGAACGGTACCGTAGGCAGCATTGGTGGTACGGTCGGTGGTGCCCTGAATGGCACGGTCGGCAGCGTGGGCGGCGCCGTAGGCGGCACGCTCAACAACACTGTGGGCGCCGTAGGCGGCGCACTGAACGGAGCCGTGGGCACCGTCGGTGGTGCGGTCGGCGGCGCCCTCAATGGCACGGTCGGCAGCGTGGGCGGCGCTGTTGGCGGCACGCTCAACAACACTGTAGGCGCCGTGGGTGGCGCACTGAACGGCACCGTAGGCAGCGTCGGTGGTGCGGTCGGCGGCGCCCTCAATGGCACGGTCGGCAGCGTGGGCGGCGCCGTAGGCGGCACACTCAACAACACTGTAGGCGCCGTAGGCGGCGCACTGAACGGCGCCGTAGGCACCGTCGGTGGTGCGGTCGGCGGCGCCCTCAATGGCACGGTCGGCAGCGTGGGCGGCGCCGTAGGCGGCACGGTTGGCAGCGTCGGCACTGCGGTCGGCGGCACGCTCAACAACACCGTCGGTTCCGTCGGCGGTCTGCTCAATGGCGCCACCGGCTCCGGCACTGGCCTGGGTGGCCTGCTGGGCAACACGCTCGGCAACGTCGGCAGTGCCGTGGGCAACCTGCTCAACGGCAACCTCAATGGCACCCTCGGCAATCTGGGCAGCGCGGTCGGCGGCCTGGTCGGCGGCACGCTCGGTGGCCTCGGCCTGACCAAGCCCTCGGCGATCCCGCCCACCAGCCCGAAGGCGCCGGCTCCGGCCGATCCGAACGCGGGCCTGATCATCGGCACCGGCGGCCTGGTCGGCAATGTCGGGCAGCTGATCGGCCCGACCACCACCAGCCTGTTCGGTGGCGATGGCTACCTGAGCAACGGCAACCTCAAGCTCAGCAATGCCAACGTGATGCAGACCTACTCGACGGTCAATGTGCTGGGCCTGCCGGTGGTCAACCTGTCGCCGGTCGGCAGCACCCTCAACGGGCTGGGCGGTGCCGCTACCGGTGGCAGCTCGCACCTGACCCTGATCGGTGGCGTTACCTCCGACAGCTACATCTACAACATCAACAACGGCAATCCGGGCGGCCTGCTGGGCCTGCTGCTGCCGAAGGACTCGCCGGCGTGGGCCGCCAAGTGCCTGGACGTCGCCCTGGCTGACATCTCGTGCTGGGCCGTGAACGCCGCGCAGGACTACCAGGTGCTGATGGGCGATGGCGCCTTCGCCAACGGTTCGAAGGAAGTGGTGATCGGTGCCAATGCACGGCACGAATTGCCGAAGGTCGATGCCAACGTCGCCTTCCCGGGTGATGGGGTCAACGACCCGAGCAACCCGACCGGTGTACCGACCGCGGACTACGCTGCGCGCATGGGCCATTCGGTGATCGTCGGCGACAGTGCCGTCGGTACCGCAAACGGGCAGACCCTGCTCGGTGCTGAAGCCACCTCCAACCAGGCCAACTCGGTCGCACTGGGCTACCGCTCGGCCGCACTGCGCGGCGCGCAGGCCAGCTACAGTGCTTACGGCCTGACTGCTCCGCAGGTTTCGGCGGGCGAAGTGTCGGTGGGCACCGCCGGTGGTGGCGAGCGCCAGATCACCAACGTGGCTGCCGGTAGCGTCAACACCGATGCGGTCAACGTAGCCCAGCTGAAGGGCGCGATCAGCCTGATCAACGGCGTGGCCGATGCCGCCGTCACCTACGACCTGGATGCTGGCGGCAATCCGAACTACCGTCGTGTCACGCTTGGCGCGGGCACCGGCACCACCACCATCGGCAACCTGGCCGGCGGTGCGGTCACTGCCGGCAGTCTGGAAGCGGTCAATGGCGGCCAGCTGGCGGCGACCAATGCTGCCATCGCCAGCTTCTTCGGCGGCCGCGCGGCCTTCGATCCGGCCAGCGGCGCGTTCACTGCACCGCTGTTCGAGATCAGCACCATCTCCACCGGCGGCGCCATCGCCAAGGGCCTGTATGAGAACGCCACTGATGCTTTCGCCGCGGTCGACGGCTCGCTGGTCAATCTCAACACGCAGATCACCGATATCCGCAACGGTGGCACCAGGTACCTGCGGGTGAACTCGACCGGTACCGAGGCGCTGGCCACCGGCGCCGACTCGATCGCGGTCGGTACCAACGCCCGCGCCACCGCCGCCAACAGTATCGCGGTGGGTGCCGGCAGCCTGGCCGACCGTGCCAACAGCGTGTCCATCGGTGCGGCGGGTGCCGAACGCCAGGTCACCAACATGGCCGCCGGTACCGCCGCGACCGATGCGGTCAACCTGGGCCAGCTGCAGGCGTCGGAGCAGGGCGCCCTGCGCTATGACCTCAACGGCGACGGCAGCGTCAACTACGCCAGTGCCACGCTGGGCCAGAGCGGCACCGCCACCACGCTGCGCAACCTGGGCCCGGGCCAGGTCAGTGCCACCAGCAGCGAGGCCATCAACGGTGCCCAGCTGTTTGCGGCCAACCAGGCCGTTGCCACCCACCTCGGTGGTGGCGCGGCGGTCAACGCCAGCGGCGTGCTGACCGCACCGACCTACTCGATCAACAACGTCGCCGCCAACGGCACGATTACCAAGGGCAACTACAACGACGTCGGTACCGCCTTCGACGCGGTCAGCAATTCGCTGGCCAACGTTGCCGACCAGACCGGCGAGATCGACAAGTTGGCCGTGAAGTACGACGTCGACGGCAGCGGCAACGTGCTCAACAGCGTGACGCTGACGGGCACCGGCACCGGCGCGGTGAAGATCACCAACGTCGCCGCCGGCAGCATCCTGGCCGGCAGCAGCGATGCCATCACCGGCGACCAGCTGTTCAGCACCCACAGCACCATCGCCAACTACTTCGGTGGCACCACCGCGTACAACGGCACCACCAACGTGTGGACCGCGCCGAAGTTCAGCATCTCCAGCATCGCCACCGATGGCACTTTCACCAGCGGCGACTACAACAATGTCACCGCCGCCTTCACTGCGGTGGACGGCTCGCTGAAGGTCCTCAACCAGCGCATCACCAACGGCGGCGGTGGCAGTGCCTACCTGGCGGTGAACTCGACGGCAGCGGCCGCAACGGCGGCCGGGGCGGAGGCGGTGGCGGTCGGCCCGCAGGCCAGTGCGGCCGGTGCCAACAGTGTGGCGGTCGGCAACGGCGCCAGCGCCAGTGCCGGCAACAGCGTGGCACTGGGTGCAGGTTCGGTGGCCAGCGTCGGTGCGCAGAGCGGCTACACCGGTGCCTACGGCCAGACCGGTGCCAGCAACTCGGCCGGTGAGGTCTCGGTCGGCAGTACTGGCAGTGAGCGCAAGATCACGCATGTCGCCGACGGTTCCGATACGTACGACGCAACCAATGTCGGCCAGCTGAAGAACGGCGTGAACTACGCCATCGACGAATCGAAGAAGTACACCGACCAGAAGATCCAGAACATCACCAACGTGGCCGGCAGCTTCCGCGCCAACAACACCAACAACCTGGCCGACCCGTCCGCCAGCGGTGCCAACTCGGCCGCCGGTGGTGCAGGCTCAACCGCAGCCGGCGCCAACTCGACCGCGCTGGGCAATGGTTCGCAGGCGCAGGCCGACAACTCGGTGGCGCTGGGTGCGGGATCGGTGGCGAACCGGGCCAACACGGTCTCGGTGGGTGCCGCTGGTGCCGAACGCCAGGTGGTCAACGTGGCCGACGGTTCGCAGGCCACCGATGCGGTCAACGTACGCCAGCTGCAGGCCTCGCAGCAGGGCACGATCCGCTACGACACCACGGTGAACGGTGCGACCAACTACAACAGCGTCACCCTGGGCAGCACCAGCAGCGGCCCGACCACGGTGCGCAACGTCGCCGCCGGCACCGCCGGTACCGACGCGGTCAACGTGGACCAGCTGAAGTCGGGCATGGCGCAGACCCTGGATTGGTCGAAGGCGTACACCGACGAGCGCATGGGCGGCTTCGAGCGCGACCTGCGCAAGACCGACAACCGCGCCTCGGCCGGTATCGCGTCGGCGATGGCCACCGCAGCGCTGCCGCAGCCCAGCGAAGCGGGCCGCAGCATGGCCTCGGTCGCCGCTGGCAGCTACAACGGCGAGTCGGGCGTGGCGATCGGTATCTCCGGTGTCTCTGAAGGTGGTCGCTGGATCTACAAGTTCAGCGGCTCCACCAACAGCCGTGGCGAGGCCGGTGTGGCCGTCGGTGCCGGCATCCAGTGGTGATCCCCGCGGCCGGGCCGCACGCGCGGCCCGGCATCGCGGAAACGTCCAAAGGGGGGAATGACATGAAACAGCATCGCATCGCCCGCACCGGCCAGATGGCCGCAGTGCTGGGCCTGGTCCTGGGGATGGGGCTGCTGGCCGCCTGCCGCAGCCATGCGCCGGCCGCCGACCGTCCTGCCGACACCACCGCCGTGAAGTTCCCGGAGGCGTCGAAGGCTTCGTTGAAGGAGGGCATCTATCCCGACGTCGCCGACCTGCGCAGATTCGCGCCGGGCATGAGCAAGCGGCAGCTGTATACCTTGCTGGGCACGCCGCACTTCAACGAAGGCATGTGGGGCGTGCGCGAGTGGAACTACCTGTTCAACTTCCGCACCGCGCAGGGCGCGGAGTATTTCACCTGCCAGTTCCAGGTGCGCTTCGACAGCAAGGGCATCGCCCAGGGGGGCTACTGGAAGCCGGAATCGTGCGCGGCGGTGATCGAACCGCCACGGCCACCGGCGCCGCCTGCACCGGCACCGCTGCCGGAGCAACCCCTGCGGCTGTCGGCCGACGCGCTGTTCGGATTCGACAGCGCGGTACTCAGCGCCGAAGGCCAGCAGGCGGTGCAGGGCATCCTGGCGCAGGTGCGCGAGGCTGCGCAGGTGCAGTCGATCCGGGTGACCGGGTACACCGACCGTATCGGCAGTGCCAGCTACAACCAGACCCTGTCGCAGCGACGTGCCGAGGCCGTACGCAGCGCGCTGGTGCAGGGCGGGGTGCCTGCGGCCAGCATCAGCGCCGAAGGGCGGGGCGCAGCCGAGCCGATCGTGCAGTGCGAGCAGCGCAATCGGCGCGAGCTGATCGCCTGCCTGGCGCCGAACCGTCGCGTGCAGATCGCTGGGATCGCCCAACCGCGCTGAGAGTCCCGCACCGGGGCCATGCCCCGGTATCCCGAGTCCCCCCTGACCGTCGGCAGGACGTGGTTACGTCTCCCCCGTTGACCACGCCTGCCGGCGGCTCAGGTTTCCCATGGTGCACGCGATGAACGCTCAATTCCTGCCTCTTTCCATGAAGACGGAAACCACACTCAGCGTGTACGGCCAGCTCGGCAACCATGCCGTGGTACGCATTCCCGGGCGGCGCCTGCCGGGGCTGATCCTGCAGGCAGACACCGTGGCCGGGTTCCTGGCCCAGCTGCAGGAAGCCCAGGCCTGCCTGCGCAGTGGCCGCGCACAGCGTACCGACGCCGAGCTGGACATGCTGATCGACGTGCTGCAGCAGTGGTATGCGCTGATCGAATCGCGCCTGGCCGACGCGGGCGAGGCGCTGTAGGGAAAAAGGGGACGGAGGGGATTAAGTCGTTTCCGGCACACTCGGGGCAAGAGCGACTTAATCCCCTCCGTCCCCTTTTCCTAGGCGCGGGCGCGGACCAGCCAGCAGGCGGCATCCACGCGTACGCGGTCGCCTTCGATGAACGGGGTGAATGTCGCTACCGCCTTGTTCCGGAGCGAGGTGGCCCGGTCTTCGGGCAGATTGCGCAGCGCCAGGCCCAACGGGCCCAGCTGGCCGACATAGGTCGGCAGTTCTTCGCGGGCGAGCGAGCAGGGCAGGTCGACCGCAACAACCTCCACGTCATTCCAGCCGGCGGCCTGCAGCAAGTGCTGCACACGCTCGCCATCGGCAAAGGCGAACTGGCCCGGTGCGCCGGGCGCGCGTGGGGGTAGATCGAGTTCATCGCCAATGGCGCGCTCGGCCGTTGTCATGAACGGGTTCTCCGCTGCGCTGCGCCAGGCGATGAAACGCAGGCCGGCACCCGGTCGCGCGGCACGGTGCAGGTTGGCGAAGGCGGCCTGGCTGTCTTCGAAGAACATCACACCCAGCCGCGATTGGATCCAGTCGAAGTGCGCGGTGGGCAGCGGATGCTGCTGTGCGTCGGCGACGATGAAGTCTGCGTCCAGTCCTGCCGCCTCGGCGCGTTGACGGGCCAGCGCCAGCATCGGCGCGGAGATGTCCAGGCCGGTGCAGTGCGCCGACGGGCGTGCGGCGGCTGAGGCCAGCAGGCTGGCACCGGTCCCGCAGCCTACATCCAGCAGTTGCGTGACGGTGTCGGGCAGTTCGTCGACCAGCAGGTCGGCCAGGGGTTGGAACAGGCCGTCGAGGATGGCCTGCTGCGCAACCCAGATCTGACCGCCGGGGCCGTTCCACAGCGCGTTCTGATCAACGGGGGATGTACTGGTCATGGTCTTGCCTTGCGGGGAAGTCGCCCATAGGTTGGCGCTTGAAGGTCACTTGAGGTCAAGCCCGTGCGTGAACTGGATATCGGCGAGGTGGTCAAGCGCAGTGGCGTGCCGGCCTCGACCCTGCGCTACTACGAACAGCTTGGGCTGCTGCAGGCACTGGGCCGTCGCGGCCTGCGCCGGCAGTACGACGAGCGCGTGCTGGAACGGCTGGCGCTGATCGGTCTTGGCCAGGCGGCCGGGTTGTCGCTGCAGCAGATCGGGTTGTCGCTGCCGCCGCAGGATGGATGTATCTCGCTGGACCGTGAGGCGCTGCTGGCACAGGCCGATGTGCTGCAGCGGCAGATCACCCAGTTGCAGCGGGTGCGCCGGCACCTGCAGCGCGCGGCGGCCTGCCCGGAAGCGCAGGACGCGCGGCAGTGCGGTTCATTCCGCAAGCTGCTGCGCGCACAGCAGCGCATGGCGGGTGGGTGAGAGAAGCATCCACGCATGGCGTGGATCTACTTCACCACGACCTCGGTAGATCCACGCCATGCGTGGATGAATCAATCGCGGGTGCTGACTTCCCAGGTGGCGTGCAGCACGCCCGGCACGTGTTCCATCCGCGCCAGCACCACATCCAGCTCATCGGCACTCACGGCGGTACTGACCAGCACCGCGATCACATCGGTGGGTGCATCGGCATGCTCGACCACCTGCACGTCGCCGACCGGATACTGCGCAGCCTCCAGCGCATCGACGAGGCGCTCGCGCACCCGCGGCACGGCTTCGGCATCCACGCTCAGGCGCACTTCGTAGGTCGCTTCGGTGGCGGCCTCGTTGATCGGGATACGGTTGATCGCATTCACCAGCGGCCGCAGCAGGGTGTTGCCGGCGATGATCAGCACGGTCAGCAGCACGCCTTCGGCCAGCATGTCCGCGCCGGTGCAGCTGCCCACCGCCGCCGAGCACCACAGGGTGGCGGCGGTGTTCAGGCCGCGTACGTTCATGCCTTCCTTCATGATCACGCCGGCACCTAGGAAGCCGACGCCGGAGACCACGTAGGAGATCACCCGCACCGCCTCGGCGCTGCCGGCGATGCGCATGCCCAGGTCGACGAAGGCGGCGGCGCCGACGGCGACCAGCACGTTGGTGCGCAGGCCGGCGGTGCGTTGCCGGTACTGGCGCTCGGCGCCGATCAGCGTGCCCAGCACGAAGGCGGCCAGCAGGCTCACCACGGTGTCGGCGAAGGGACCGGCCTGGAAGGTCTCAATGAAGCGCATGGCCGGAGTCTACCCGGTCGAAGTGACAGTAGAGCCACGCCATGCGTGGATTTCCAGCGATCCACGCCACGCGTGGCTAGTCAGCGTGCCAGAAACGACTTAATCCCCTCCGTCCCCCTTTTTGCGGGATCAGTCGGTGTCCTCGACGCGCTCGCCCATCAGTTCGCGCTGGCGCTTGTCCAGTTCCTCGGCGTAGCGCTTGCGTACGAAGGCTTCAGAGACCACGCCCAGCACCTGGCCGTCGGCGGCGACCACGGCCAGTTCGTCGGCCTGGGTCTGGTCGAAGCGCTGCATCACGCTGACCACGTCCGCCGCTGGCGGCAGCGACACATCACGGTTCTCGGCCAGCTCGCCGATTGTGGTTTCCGGCTTCACGCCGTCGCCGTAGACGCGCGGAATCTGCACGATGCCGGCGTAGTGGCCTTCGCTGTCGATCAGGATCACCCGGCTGCCCGAACCCAGCGGGAAGCGCTGGCGGAACGCGGCGGCATCGAGATCGGCCGGCGCGGTGGCCACGCCCTTGCGCATCAGCCGGCCGGCGTTGAGGTTCTGCACCCAGCCGACGTCGCGGGCGCTCTTGATGGTCTCGCCGCGCAGGTGCATGCGCCAGGTCGAGAACGAGTAGCCGAACCACTGCCGTACCAGCGTGCTGGACACCAGCACCGCGCTCATCACCACGCTGGTCAGCAGGAAGTCGTGGGTGCCTTCCAGCACCAGCATGGCCATGGTCATGGGCGCGCCGACCACCGCCGCGGCCAACGCTGCCATGCCGGCCAGCGCGGCGGACGTGGCGTCGACCACCGGCACGCCGGTGGCCATCGCCAGCAGGCCGGCGAACAGGGCGCCGACCAGGGTGCCCATGAACAGCGAGGCGAAGAACAGGCCGCCACGGAAACCAAACCCGAGAGAGATGCCGGAGGCCAGGCACTTCAGGGTCAGCAGGCCGCCGATCCAGATCAACGGCAGGTGGGTAGTCAGGTCCAGGTGCAGCGCGCCATGGCCGGACGAGAGCACCTGCGGGCTGGCCAGGGCCAGCGGGATCAGCAGCAGGCCGCCCACCACCGGGCGACCCCACAGCGGCAATGGACTGCGCTTGACCGTGCCTTCGATCGAAGCGATCAGGCGCATGATGACAATGCCGACCATCGCGCAGCAGCAGCCGAGCAGGCCGTAGATGGCGTAGTCGGCGGCACGCACGTCGATGGTAGAGGCAGCGGGCAGCAGGTAGGCCTCGATGCCAGCCTGGTCGGCCACGAACGCACCGGCCAGCGCGGCGACGGCCACCGGTGCCAGTGCGGCCGGGGTGTAGGCGCCAATGACGATTTCGAAGGCATAGAACGCACCAGCCAATGGCGCACCGAAGGCGGCGGCGATGGCACCGGCGGCACCGGCACCGACCAGGATGCGCACGTCGTTGCGACGCAGGCGCATCACCCGGCCCAGCTGCGAGCCGCTGCCGGCACCCATCTGCGTATACGAAGCCTCCAACCCGACCGAGGCGCCGCAGCCATTGGACAGCAGGGTCTGGGTCAGCACGATCAGATTGTCGCGCATCGACATGCGGCCGCCATGCAGGGCATTGGCTTCCACCGCATCGAGCAGGGGGCGCTTAAGCCGCGTCGCCGCCAGGCTGACCAGGCCGACCAGCAGGCCGCCCAGTGGCAGCACCAGCAGCGCGGTCCAGGTCAGCGAGGGCAGGGAGCTCAGGCGCATGCCTTCGTCCAGCCCATACAGCGTGCCCTGCAACCAGCGCGCGATGCCCGACTGCAGCAGGGTCAGGTAGCCGGCGATCAGGCCGACCAGCAGCGCCAGTGCGATGAACCACAGATCACTGCCACGCAGTCGCAGGCGCAGGCCCTGGAAGGCCAGATGCAGGCGCGATGGCAAAGCAGACGGTGACATGGTGGCGGCATGATACGCTGCCACCGTGATCGCCACCGTCACTGCATCGGGCGATTACCGCTTCAGAAGCGGTAGTGGCCCTGCACGTAGAAGGTACGCGGCGCGGCCACCATGCGGCCGGCGTTGCCATCGACATTGCGGGTGTGCCAGCGCTTGTCGGCCAGGTTGTTCACGCCCAGTGCGATCTCGCTGTCACCCAGTCCCGGCACCTGCCAGGCCACCTGCGCGTTCCACAGGCGAACACCCGGCACGCGGCCCACGCGCGCATCGGCGCTCTCGGCCCAGGTGTTGGCGGCGTCGGCGTACTGGCCGCTCTGGTGGGTGCTGGAGACATTGAAGGTCCAGCCGGCCAGTGCGTAGCGGGCGCCGACGCTGTCGGTGTCGCGCGCGTAGAAGGGCACGTCCAGGCCACGGTTGTCGCCGGACTGCTGGATCGCCTTGGTCCAGGTGTAGTTGGCGTACAGCTCCAGCCCGGCCAGCGCGCTGTCCTCGGCGAAGCGGTATTCCAGTGCGCTCTCCACACCCTTGTGATCGGTGGCGCCGATGTTCTGGAAAGTCGGCGGAGTGATCCCCGGCACCTGCAGGATCTGGTTGTCGAAGCGCATCTTGAACACGGTTACTTCCGCGCGCAGTGCACCGTCCTGCCAGCGCGCACCGAGTTCGGTGGTCTTGGCGATTTCCGGGTTCAGCGGATTGCTGGCGGTCTGCGAATTCAGCTGGATGTTCTGCACCGGCCCGAACGAGGTGGTGTAGTTGCCGAACACGGTCAGCTGCGGGGTCAGCAGGTAGGCGATGTTGAGCGAGGGCAGAGCCTTGTCGTTGCGGCTGCTGAAGGTCGCCGTGCCACCGGCCTGGCGGCGGTCCATGTCGATCCATTCCATGCGCACGCCCGGGGTGATCCGCCACTGGCCGATCGCAATGCGGTCGTCGATGTAGAACGCGTGGGCGTCGGTGGCGTTGTCGAAGCGGTTGGTGGCACTGGCCACGCCGGTGCGGCGGGTGACGGTGTAGCTGCGGTCGTTGCCACGTTCGCGCAGAAAGCGGTAGCCGGCGGTGATGTCGTGCACGCTGGCGCCCCAGTGCAGGCGCTGGGTGTAGCGGGGCTCGATGCCGAGCACGCGGTAGTCACGCGGCTGCACGGTCAGCTGGGTGTTGGCGGCGTTGATCAGCGAGCTGGCGCGGCTGCTTTCGTTGTAATAGGCCAGCACCTCGAACTCGCTGTTGGCCGACAGCGTATTGGTGTAGCCCAGGTCGATGCCGGTGCGGTGGCCCTTCCAGAAATCGGTGGGGCGGGTGTTCTGGAACGGATCGGCCTCGTACTGGGCGCGGGTCAGGCCGCCCGGGGTCAGCGAACGCACATCGTAGTAGGACAGTTTGGCGCGCAGTTCCTGCTGTTCGTCGATGGCATAGGCGAACTTCAGCGCGAGGTCGTTGAAGCGGTCATCGCTGCCCTGGCGCCAGCCGCGCCCGTCCTGGCCCGAGTAGAGCAGCGCCGCGCCCAGACCGTTGCCGCCGGTGCCGCCGAGGAAGGCGTTGTACTGGGTGCTGTCACCGCCGCCATGGTCGTAGGCGGTGTAGCGCACACCCGCTTCGCCGTGCAGGCCCGCGCCGGTCGGAATGGCGCGGGTGCTGAAGTTGATGATGCCGCCCACGTTCTGTGGGCCGTAGCGCACCGCGCCGCCGCCGCGCACCACGTCGATCGATTCGATGTTGGACAGGCTGGTCGGTGCGAACGACAGCTGTGGCTGGCCATACGGCGCCACCGCCAGCGGCACGCCGTCCAGCAGTACGGTCGAGCGTGGCGAGTAGCGCCCGGTCAGGCCGCGCACGCCGATGTTCAGCGAGACCGAGCTGCCGGCCGTGCCGGAGTTGTCGGTGACCTGCACGCCGGGGATGCGGCGCATGGCATCGCCGATGCTGGCTGCGCCACTGGCCTCGATGCGCTGGCGGTCGACCACCGTGCGCGCGCCGGCGAAGCTCTTGACGCTGTCATGCAGGCCGGTGCCCAGCCAGCTGCCGGAAACCTGGATGCTGTCCAGCGTGGTGGCGCCGTCCTGGGCGAAGGCACGGGTGGCCGGGAGCAGGCACAGGGCGAGGGCGGCAGCCAGGGGCAGGCGGGCCGGTTGCAGGGCGTGGATGGGCATCGGTGCGGGTTGTGGAAGGTCGTAAATGAGAATTATTGCTGATTCCATTCGCTATTGGAATGCGCCTCCGGTTCATGCCGATGTCCCGGTGGTAGAGTGGGTGATTGCTTCCTGACCCGCTGAGATCCGCCATGTCCCAAGCTGCTTTCTACCCCGTCGGAACCCCTGGCCAGCCGTGGGGAGCGGCGGAGCGGGAGGCGTGGCGTGGCCGCCAGCAGCGCCTGCGTCGCTATGACGAAGAGGTGCTGCCGCGCATCGAGGCGTTGGCTTCGCGCTTTGACAAGGTGGCCTACGGCCAGCTCGACTACGCGGGCGAGACCTACACCTTGTTCGCCCTGCGCAGCCGCGACTGGAACCCGGCGCTGCCGGCTGCCCTGGTCACCGGTGGCGTGCACGGCTATGAGACCAGCGGCGTGATGGGCGCGCTGGAGTTCCTCGAAAAGCACGCCGCCGACTATGCCGGCAAGGCCAACCTGCTGGTGACGCCGTGCGTGAATCCGTGGGGCTTCGAGCGCATCAACCGCTGGAACTTCGATGCGATCGACCCGAACCGCAACTTCCGCGCCGACGGCCCGGCCCGCGAATCGACCGCCGTCATCGAACTGATCGCGCCGTACAAGGGCCAGTTCGTGCTGCACATCGACCTGCACGAAACCACCGACAGCGACGAGAGCGAGTTCCGCCCGGCGCTGGCCGCGCGTGACGGCAAGCCGTTCGAGCCGGGCCTGATTCCCGATGGGTTCTACCTGGTGGACGACAGCGAGAACCCACAACCGGCCTTCCAGCAGGCCGTCATCGCCGCGGTGGAGAAGGTCACCCACATCGCGCCGGCCGACGACAAGGGCGAGATCATCGGTTCGCCGGTGGTGGCCCATGGCGTGATCGAGTACCCGCTGGTGAAGCTGGGCCTGTGCGCCGGCATTACCGGCGCCAAGTACACCACCACCACCGAGGTCTACCCGGACAGCCCGCGGGCAACCCCGCAGCAGTGCAACGACGCGCAGGTGGCGGCGGTGTGCTCGGCGCTGGATTACGCGCTCGCCCATCGTTGATCGGTAGTGCCGGCCGCTGGTCGGCAACCACGGGACACTGGGATTGCCGGCCAGCGGCCGGCACTACCTCATCCAAGCGCGTCGGCCCACCACAGTGCGGCCGGTCCCGGCGGGGTGTCGCGACGCCGCAGCAGTGCAACGACGCGCAGGTGGCGGCGGTGTGCTCGGCGCTGGATTACGCGCTCGCCCATCGTTGATCGGCAGTGCCGGCCGCTGGCCGGCAACCACGGGACACTGGGATTGCCGGCCAGCGGCCGGCACTACCTCATCCAAGCGCTTTGGCCCACCATAGTGCGGCCGGTCCCGGCGGGGTGTCGCGACGCCACAGCAGTGCAACGACGCGCAGGTGGCGGCGGTGTGCTCGGCGCTGGATTACGCGCTCGCCCATCATTGATCGGTAGTGCCGGCCGCTGGCCGGCAACCACGGGACACTGGGATTGCCGGCCAGCGGCCGGCACTACCTCATCCCAGTGCGTCGGCCCACCACAGTGCGGCCGGTCCCGGCGGGGTGTCGCGACGCCGCAGCAGTGCAACGACGCGCAGGTGGCGGCGGTGTGCTCGGCGCTGGATTACGCGCTCGCCCATCGTTGATCGGTAGTGCCGGCCGCTGGCCGGCAACCACGGGACACTGGGATTGCCGGCCAGCGGCCGGCACTACCTCATCCAAGCGCGTCGGCCCACCATAGTGCGGCCGGTCCGGGAGGCGTGTCGCGGCGCCACAGCAGGTCGCTGTGGATGCGCCGCGGCCACCCGGGCAGGGTCAGTTCCACCAGTTGCCCGCGGTCGTAGCGTTGCACCAGCGCGCGGGGCAGCTCGGCCCAGCCGATGCCGTCCTCGGCCATCTCCATCACCATCAGGTAGTCGGTGGCGGTCCAGGCCAGGCCCGTGACCACGCGGGAATGATCGACCTCCGCGCTCAGGCGCACCTGCCGATGCCGCGCCAGTTGTGCGGCGGCGCGACGCCCGGCGCTGGCCAGCGGATGGTCGCGCGCCACGTATACCGACAGTTCGCTGTGATGCGCCAGCGGCCGTGCCACCAGCCCATCCGGATAGTGCTCCTGCCGTGGCAGCAGGCCGAGCGCGGCGCGTCCGTTGCTCACCAGTTCCAGCACGTCCTCGCCCTCGGCATCCAGCCATTCGAGTTCGATCTCCGGGAACGCCTCGGAGAAGCGCTGCAGGATCCGCTGTTCGGGATCAAGCTGGTAGACATCGGAAAACACCACGGTCAGGCGCGGCTCGACCGGCGCCGCCAAGCGCACGCTCAACTGCTGCAGGCGGGCATCGGCGGCCAGGATCTCCTGCGCGTGGCCCAGCACCTGGCGCCCGGCCTCGGTCAGCTGCGGGTAGCGCCCGCTGCGATCGAACAGGCTCACGCCCAGGTCGGTTTCCAGGTGGGCAATGGCGGTACTGACCGTCGACTGGGTCTTGCGCAGCCGTCGCGCGGCGGCCGAGAACGAGCCCAGCGCCGCGGCTTCCACGAAGGCCTGCAGGGATTCAGGGGAGTAGGGCATATATCCATCGCTCCTGTCGATGGAATCCATTTTGTTTCCACCGTAAAAGGCGATGATACTGGGCGCCGTCGCCCCTGTCTGCGGGGCGTTCCGGACCCTCCACGCTCGGCGTGGATCCATTGATGAGGCGGCGTGGTCCCCGCCCTGCAAGGAGCTTCACATGTCCCGTACTGTTCCCGCCCGTGGCGCGCTGGTCGCCTGGGCCTGCCTGACCGTGGCGATCGTCGCCGAAGTGGTCGGCACCTCGTTCATGGCCCATGCCGCCCGCGATGGCGGCTGGACCGGCTATCTGGTCATGGCCGGCGCGCTGGCGCTGTCCTACTTCTTCCTGGCGCAGTCGGTGCGCCGCATCGCGGTGGGCGTGGCCTACGCGGTATGGGAAGGCCTGGGCCTGACCCTGCTGACCGTGGTCGGCCTCACCGTCTTCGGTGAAAGCCTGTCGCTGCAGCAGCTGGCCGGCCTGGTGCTGGCGCTGGTCGGCATCGTCTGCGTCACTCTCGGGGAGGCGCACTGATGAATACCCTGGCCCTGTTTTTCGTGATCTGTTCGGCGCTGATCGACGTCGCCGCCAACATGATGGTGGCCAAGTCGGAGGGCTTCCGCCGCTGGCGCTGGGGCGTTGGAGCCATCGTCATGGTCTGGATCGCCTTTGCCCTGCTGGGCCAGGCCGTGCGTTACATGGACCTGGCCACCGCCTATGCAATGTGGGGGGCGATCGGCGTGATCGGTACCGCCACCTGCGGCCGCCTGCTGTTCGGCAATCGCCTGCGTCCGATCGGTTGGGTCGGCATCGCATTGGTGACCGTCGCGGTGCTGCTGCTGAGTACCGCGAAGTAGCGCGTCGCCGTGCCAACCAAGGTTGGCATCTACCGGTGCGGAAGCGCTGTGCCAACCAAGGTTGGCGCCTGCCAGAGCGTGAGCCGCCGCAGGCAAGCGCCCCGAAGGATCTCTCCGGGGCGTTGCTGTTTCTGCAGCAGTTAGAACCGTGCGGTGAAGTTCAGCCGCGTGGTGCGGCCCGGGCCCGGCATCAGGCTCATCGCCAGCGTGTCCATGTAATAGGTGTTGCGCAGGTTGCTGACCACCAGTTCCACTTCGGCCTTCGGGGTGAACTGCCAGCGCGCATAGAAGTCATAGATCGCGGTCGGCAGGTAGATGTTCTGCAGGCCGGTCGAGCCGGTGGTGTTCCAGGGCTTGTCCAGTTCATGGGTGGGGCCGCTGTTGTAGGTGCGGCGGATGCCGGTATCCAATCGCTTGTCGAACAGGCAGACGCCCAGCGTGCTGTGGATCGAGTACTTCGGCGGGTTCTGCGCGTTGACGAACGAGGTGCCGAAGCCGCCGTCCACGCAGTCCGGTGTGGTGTCCAGCTTGCTCCACTTCGCATACGGGTCTTCGCGCAGGCGTTTGGCAGTGGCCGCATCGCAGGTGCGCGCGCGCTGGTAATAGCTGGCCGACAGGTCCAGGTAGGCAATGCCGGCGTCATAACCGGACTGCAGCTCGTAGCCAGACACCGTGTAGTTGTCGACGTTGTCGACATGGAAGGCCCAGTTGCTGGAATCAAAGCGGCGGGTGATGGCGTTGTCGATATCGTTCTTGAACCAGGCGACCTTGAATGCCAGGCGATCACCGTCACGCCACAGGTCCTGCTTGAGCAGGCTGAAGCCGATGTCCCAGGAACGGTTCTTCTCCGGCTTCAGGTCGGCCACCGGGGCCGAGGTGCTGTTGCCCAGCGTTGATTCGAACAGGCTGGGCATCTTCCAGCCTTGCGCGTACTTCACGTAGAAGAACATGTCCGCGTCGAGGTTGAAGCGGGCTTCGGCATACGGCGCGAAGCCGTGGCCGGAGCGGCGGATCGCCGGCTTGTAGCCCCAGGCGGTGGGAATCTGCTTGGTATGGAAGCCGTTGGCACCGCGCGGGTCACGGATGAAGCCGTCGAAATCGTAGGTCTGGCCCAGCGTGCTGTCGCCATAGGGCGTGGCGCGCAGCGAGTCATACGTGTAGTTGCCCTGTGCATCCGGGTACCACTCCTTGTACCAGCCCGGCAGCAGCTGGCCACCCTTGCTCAGGCGCGCGAAGGTGTAGCGCAGGTCGCGCGATTCACTGACGAAGGCCACGCGGTTGCGGTCGCGGGTGCGGTAGTCGATGAAGCGGCCGCCGGCCGTCAGCGACAGCCAGTCCCACGGCTGCCATTGCAACGACGCCACCACGCTGGCCTCGCGGCGCGTGCCCGATCGCAGGTAACGGTTGTTGTTGTAGTCCACCGGCAGTACCGGCGAGTTGGGTGCGGTGTCTTCATGCTGGAAGGACGCGCCATAGCGCAGCGTCCAGTCGCCCAGATCATTGCTGAAACGCGTGGTGTTGCTGCTGTCCAGGCCCCAACGCCGGGTCTTCACGTCCGACTGCAGCCCAGGGCCGTAGGTCTCGCCCAGCGTGTCGGGCATCTGGTCGTTGGGCACGTCCTTGAACAGCGGCGTATTGGCGATATTGCTGTTGAACATGCGGCTGGTGGCCGTGGTGAACCACAGCGTGCTGCTCAGGTCCAGCCACGGGTGCGCCTCGGGGCGGTAGCGATGGCGCAGCGAAGTGGCGTTGACCCGCATCTTCCCGGGCTCGAACTGGAACATGGTGTTGGCCTTGTCCACGTAGGTCACCCATTCGTTGGACTCACCCACGCGGCCGATCGCCGACGGCATGATTTCGCCGAAGCTGGAGTTGAAGAAGCGGTGGCTCAGCTCCAGGCGCTGGTCCGGGTTGGGCGTCCAGGTGAACTTCAGCAACGCCGATTCGTTGTCGGTGTGCGTGTTCAGGACTTCATCGCCCGGGTGGTACAGCTTGGAAACGGCTTGGCTGGACATGCCGGTACCGCCGCTGGACAGGTGCTGGTCGTCGTAGCGGTGGGCGCCGTTGCTGCCGGCGAAGTAGTTGCCCTGGCGGCGCCGTGCGTAGGCTGCGACAAGCTGCCAGTCTTCGCCGCGCTGGGCGAAGGCGACGCTGCCGTTCCAGTCGCGCGGGTCGCGCAGGCTGTTGCGGTTGTCGCTGCCGCGCGCGGTCTGCTTGAAGGTGCGGGTGCGGTCGATGCTGTTGTCGGCCACGCCGCCGCGCACGCGCAGTCCCCAGGCCTGGCCGTCATCGAGTATGTCCTCGGCCTTCAGCGTTTCCATGTAGACCACGCCACCGATCGCGCTGGCGGCATTGGCGGCCAGGCTCGGTCCCTTTTCGATGCTGATCGCGCTGATCAGGTCCGGGTCCAGGTAGCTGCGCTGCTGCACGCCGGCATAGCCGCGATAGACATCGATGGCCTGTTGGCCACCATCAATGATCACCGGCACCCGGTTCTGGCCCTGCAGGCCGCGGATGTTGACGTCCAGCGCACCACCATTGCGTACGTCTCCGGTGTGCACGCCGACTGCGCCGGCCAGCACATCGCCGATCGACTGGCCGCGGAAGCGTTCCAGCTGCTGGTGGTCCAGATGCACGCGCGAGCCGCTGTCGCGATAGACGGCGGCGGCATCGGCCAGCCCCCACGGCGAAGCGCCTTCGCTGGCCTGGCCGGTCACACGCAGCGTGCCGATCTGGCGTACGCCGGCGTCGGTGGCCGGGGCGGCCTGCAGCACCACGCCGCTGGCATCACGCTGGAACGAAAGGCCGGTGCCGGTGAGCAGCTGTGCCAGCGCGGCCTCGGTGTTGAGCGAGGCCTGCACGCCACCGCTGTGCCGGCCGCGGGTCAGGCGCGCATCGGCAGCGATGGACAGGCCGGACTGCTGACCGAACGCGGTCAAGGCCTGGTCGAGCGGACCGGCCGGGATCTGCCAGCGAACGGCGGCGGCAGCATCCTGTGCGTGGGCGGCGGCCGGCAACAGGCACGGCGTGGCCAGGGCCAGGCACAGCGCGATGGCAAGCGGGCGAGGGGAAGGGCAGGGTAGTTTCATGGGGGCGGCGACATCCGCAATGGGTTCCCTTGTAGTGCCCGCCGAGCGCGCAGAAAGGGAACCGCGATTTCAACGCGGACGCACAACGGTCCACCATGGCCAGCGCTGCTCGATGCGGATCGGCAGGGCGCGCGCCAGCAGTTTCAGGGCCTGCAGGCTGTCCAGGCGCGGCAATACTGCGGTGACATTCAATGCGGACAGTGCCGGATCACAGCCCAGATAGCCCCGATGGTGACGGGCCAGTTCGTCGATCACCCGGATCAGTTGCGTGTCCTGCACCTGCAGGCGTCCGTCCTGCCAGTCGCCGCGCAGAGGATCGGCAGCGACCGTTGTGAGTCCCCCCATCGGTCCGATCTGCAGCGCACTTCCCGCAGGCACATCCAGCGCCGCGCCGAACGTCGGCAGGCACCGCACCACGCCCTCGAACACGTCCAACCGGCTGTGCTGGGCTTCGCGGCCGACCGCGAAGCGGGTGCCGATCGGCTGCAGGCGCGCGCCGGGTACATGCACGGTCAGGGGCAACCCGGTGAATGCTGGGTGGTGGCCGGTCTGCAGCAGCAGTTCGCCGCGCAGCAGATGCAGGGCGCGGTTGCCGTTGCCGATGTCGACGGTCACTTCGCTGCCGGCGTTGAGCCACAACCGGCTGCCATCGGCCAGCGTCCAATGACCGGTGCGCCCGGCAGCGGTGCGTTGCGTCTGCAGGTGGCGCTGCGCCTGCAGCCCGTGCAGGCCGAGAAGCGAGACCGCACCGATGCCGAGGGCGCCACCGAGACTGCGAAGCGCGCGGCGGCGGCGATGGCCGGCGGCATCGAGCGCCGTTGCTGCCGCCGGTGCCGACAGCGGGGCAAACGACTGCCAGATCGCCTCGACCCGGCGCCAGGCGTCGGCGTGACCGGCGTCGGCCTGCAGCCACGCACGCCAGTGTTGCTGGTCGTCGTCGCTCCAGCCCTGTTGGCGCAGCGCGAACCACTCTGCCGCCTGCTCCAGCGCCGGGCCGGCCACTGCCGCGCTCATGCCGCCGCGTCGCCGGAGAGGCGCAGGCAATGCAGCATCGCCTGCGCCATGTACTTCTTGACCATGCGCTCGGACACGCCCAGCTGTCGGCCGATCTCCGCATAGCCCAGTCCGGAAAGCCGGGCCAGCAGGAAGGCACGCCGTGGCCGCTCGGCCAGGCCGGACAGCATGTCAGCAATGGCATGCAGTAGCTGCAGCGCCTGTGTGCGCTCCTCCGCAGAGGGATGCACCGGCTCCGGTTGTGCGGCCAGCGCGGTCAGATAGGCGCGTTCCAGGTCCGCGCGCTGCCAGTGATTGACCAGCAGCGCGTGCGCGATGGTGCTGAGATAGGCGCGCGGCAGGCGCAGTTCGGATGGATCGACGCGACGGCTGAGCAGGCGCAGGAAGGTGTCCTGGGTCAGGTCGGCGGCGCAGTCGGCGTTGTGGGTGCGGCGGCGCAGCCAGCCCAGCAGCCAGCCATGGTGTTCGCGGTAGAACCCCGCCAGCGCGGTGCTGGAGGCGGCGGGCACGGCCATCGGCATGGGTCATTAATGAGAATGATTCCCATTATAAGGTGATCGGGCGGCGCACGACAAATCCTGCGCATGCCGCAGCAGGAGAGATCGCCGGATTTGCGATGCCCGGCGTGCTCGCCGACACTGCGGCTTTCCACAAGGAGTGCCCGCATGTTCAGCCACATCACCGTAGGAACGAACGACATGGATGCCGCGCGCCGCTTCTACGATGCCCTGTTCGCCGCGATGGGGGCACGTCCGGGTGTGTTCGACGAAAAGGGTCGGCTGCTGTACTTCAAGGATGGGCGGATGTTCGGCGTCACCGCGCCCATCGATGGGCAGCCTGCATGCCATGCCAACGGCGGCACCATTGGTTTCACCCTCGACAGTGCCGAGGCCGTGCGCGGTTGGCAGGATGCTGGCGTGGCCCATGGCGGTACGGCCATCGAAGACCCGGCTGGCATCCGCAGCATGGCCGGGCGCCAGCTGTTCCTGGCCTACCTGCGCGACCCGGACGGCAACAAGCTGTGCGCGGTGCATGTGGTGCATGTGATGTCGTGATTGGACAGTACGCGCGTGGCCGCGATGCACGCGGTCCGCGCGCGGCTGCGCTCGCAGGTACGCTTCGGCGCGCGCGTGATAACACGGAATGGCGGGCCGGGCCTGTGACCACAGGCCGCAACTTCATGCTCTGTCCACTGCGGTTCAGCCAGAATCGACCGGCTAACCCTTTGATCTACCGGAGAACGCCGCCCCATGGATGTACTGGAGCCGCAACAATCCCCGGTGCGCACCCTTCGGCCTGTGTTCGCCTTCGCGGCGATCGTTGTCGTGGCGTTCGCGCTGTTCGTCAGCCTGTTCCCGCTTGGTGCGGGCCGCCTTCTGCTGAAGGCACAGGACTGGGCCGCACTCAATGTCGGCTGGTATTACCTGCTGGCGATGACCCTCTATCTGGTGTTCGTGGTCGGCGTGGCGCTGTCCAAGTACGGTGGCATCAAGCTCGGCGCCGACCATGACGAGCCGGAGTTCAGCTACCTTTCCTGGGCCGGCATGCTGTTCGCTGCCGGCATCAGCATCACCCTGTTCTTCTTCTGCGTTTCCGAACCGCTGACCCACTACCTGCAGCCGCCGCAGGGCGATCCGGCCGCGGGCGAGGCCGGCGCGCGCCAGGCCATGCAGCTGCTGTTCCTGCACTGGGGCCTGCACGGCTGGGGTGTGTTCGCGCTGGCGGCGATGGCCATGGCCTACTTCGCCTACCGCCACAACCTGCCACTGGCCCTGCGCTCGGCGCTGTACCCGCTGATCGGCAAGCGTATCAACGGGCCGATCGGCTACACCGTGGACGCGCTGGGCATCGTCGCCACCGTGTTCGGCATTGGTGCCGACATGGGCTTCGGGGTGCTGCACCTGAATGCCGGCCTTGCGCACCTGTTCAACATCCCGCATTCCAACCTGGTGCAGATCATCCTGGTGGTCAGCATGATGGGCGCGGCGGTGGCCGTGGCCGTCTCCGGCGTGGAGAAGGGCGTGCGCTGGATGGCCAACATCAACATGCTGCTGGCGATCGCGCTGGTGCTGTTCATGCTGTTTGCCGGGCCGACGCAGTACCTGTTCAGCACGCTGATGCAGAACCTGGGCGACTACCTGGGCAGCGTGGTCGGCAAGAGTTTTGATGTGTACGCCTATGGCGGCCGACCGGAATGGCTGGGCGGCTGGACGGTGTTCTACTGGGCATGGTGGATCGGCTGGGCGCCGTTCGTCGGCCTGTTCATCGCGCGCATCTCACGTGGCCGCACCATCCGCGAATTCGTGTTCGGCGTGCTGCTGATCCCGCTGGGCTTCACCCTGGCCTGGCTGTCGATCTTCGGCAACAGCGCGCTGGACCAGGTCCTGCACCACGGCCAGCAGCAGTTGGCACAGCTGGCGGTGGATGATCCACCGACGGTGCTGTATGCATTGTTGGATGGCTACCCGTGGAGCCGCACGGTGATCGCGGTGACGGTGCTGGTCAGCTTCATCTTCTTCGTGACCTCGGCCGACTCGGGGGCGGTGGTGTTGTCCACGCTGTCCTCGCATGGCGGTGCACCGGAGGATGATGGTCCGCGTTGGCTGCGTGTGTTCTGGGGCACGGTGATCGCCGTACTGACCGCCGGGCTGCTGCTGGCTGGGAGCATCGATGCGCTCAAATCTGCGGTGGTGCTGGCGTCGCTGCCGTTCTCGGCGGTGCTGTTGCTGATGATGTGGGGGCTGACCCGCGCCTTCAGTGACGAATCGCACCGCAAGCGCGCGCTGCAGTACCGGCCCTCGCCGCTGATCGGCGACGACCGCCACCACCAGGGCTGGCGCCAGCGCCTGAGCCAGGCCATGCATTTCCCGGTGCGCGACCAGGTCTACCGCTTCATGGACGACACGGTGAAGCCAGCGATGGAAGCGGTGGCCGAACAGCTGCGCGGGCAGGGCTGGGATGTGGCCACGCGCTTCGAGGCCGGCGACATGGAGCTGACGGTGAACCACGGCGAGCAGCAGGACTTCCTGTACCGGGTGATCCTGAGCGGCTACCTGACCCCGTCGTTCGCGGCCCAGCAGCTGCGCAACCAGCGCTACTACCGCGCCGAGGTGCACTTGTTCGAAGGCAGCCAGGACTACGACCTGGTGGGCTACAGCCGCAAGCAGATCATCAACGACATCATCAGCCAGTACGAACGGCACCTGCAGTTCCTGCACCTGAGCCGGTGATGGTAGTGCCGGCCGCTGGCCGGCAACGCGAACGGGGCGGCCCATCACCGCCGCCCCGTTGGCGCATCAGAACCGGTAGCGCGCCCCCAGCGAAATGAACTGCCCGCGCAGGTTGTACTGGCTGATGTCGAAACCATTGGAGCCACCGGCCGGGTCGAACGGCGGGTCCTTGTCGGTCAGGTTCAGCACCGACAGCGACAGCGTGGTGTTGGGAATCCCTTCGTACGCCACGTACAGGTCCAGCTGGTGATACGGCTTGATGCGATCACGCAGGCCGGGGTTGCTGGTCGCTGTCGCCACGCGCTGGTCATAGCCGCTCACGTACTGCAGGCTCAGCGTGCTGCTCCAGTCGCCCACTGCCCAGTTCAGCGACGTGGTGCCGCGGGTGCGCGGCAGTGCGCCGTGGCGGTTGTTGCCGGCCCCTTCATACGGTGCCTGACCGGCCACCAGCGGCTGCTTGAAGCTGAGCAGATGGGTCCAGCTGCCGGCCACGGTGAAGTTGCCCCAGCCTTCGGTGCGGAAGGTGCGGTTGGCTTCCAGATCCAGGCCCGAGGTGGTCAGTTCGCCCTGGTTGGCATACTGGTTGGTGATGAACTGGATGCGTCCCTGTGCATCACGCTGCACGCGGCCGGGGAACAGCGTCGGGTTGTCGACGATGAACTGCGCGCTGTCCGGCTTGACCAGGTTGTCCTGCTCGATGCGGTACCAGTCCAGGCCGATGCTGGTGTCGCCATCCGGCGACCACACTGCACCGACGTTGAAGTTGCGCGAGCGTTCGGCCTTCAGGTCCGGGTTGCCGGTACGGATGTTGGTGACGCCACGGCTGCCGCCGGGCTGCAGCGGGTCCAGCGGATCGATCACCGAGCCGTAGCTGACGGTCTGGCCCGGCGCGATCTCCGGCAGCGAAGGCGCGCGGAAGCCACGCGAGAACGAACCACGCAGCAGCAGGCTGTCCAGCGGCTGCCAGCGCAGCGCCACCTTCGGCGAGAACGCGTTGCCGAAGTCGTCATAGTGATCGCCACGACCGGCCACCTGCAGCTCCAGCGTGCGGTGCAGCGGCACGCTCAGTTCAGCGTAGGCGGCGCTGACCTGGCGCTCGCCGTTGACCACGTTGATGGCCGGGCGCAGTTCGGTGCCCGACAGCACCTGCGCACTGGTGCGCGCGTCCAGTGATTCCTTGCGGAACTCGGCACCCCAGGCGAAGCCGACCGCACCGGCCGGCAGCTCCCACAGCGAGGTCGAGGCCTTCACGTTCAACGAATGCAGCTTGTACCAGCCCGGACGCTTGGTCTGCAGGCGCAGTGCATCCAGTGCCTCCGGCGTGCTTGACGGGTTGAGGAAGTTGTAGCTGCCATCGCGCAGGATCTGCTCGAACGCGTAGCGGTTGACGAAGTTGTCGACGTATTCGCGCTGCGCGCTCTGCGAGGTCAGCGCCGCCACTTCCCAGTCCCAGCGCTCGCCGCTGCCGCGCACGCCGGCCAGCGCACGGTAGAACACCTGCGTGTTGTCCTTCAGGCGCGGGCCGAGATCGAAGAAGGTGTACTCGAACGGCAGCGGCGCGCTGCCCGGGTTGTTCGGGTGGCCGACGGGCAGCACCGCCGGCACGTCGATCAGGGTGCCGGTGGCCGGGTTGTACGCGCGCAGGCCGGGGCCGACGGTCAGCGGCGCGCTGAAGATCTGGTCGGCCTTGTTGTGGCTGTACAGCACATCGGCGAACGCTTCGACGCTGTCATTGAAACGGTAGGTCGCGCTCAACGACGCCTGCAGGCGCTCGGCGCCGGGCTGCAGGGTCTTGAACGGCTGCGCGTTGAAGGCGCAGGCCTGGCCGGGCAGGGTGCTGCCGAAATCGCTGTACGGGCGCAGCTGGCTGCCATCCGGGCAGTTGGCGAACGGTTGCGGTGCGCGCGGGTTGGACAGCCAGTTGCCACCGGCGGTGGACCAACCGGCCAGGCGACCGCCGGGCTTGTCGCGGAAATCGCCGCTGCGGGTGTAGGCACGCTGGTCGGCGTCGAGGCGATCACGCTTGAGCAGGTCCAGCCCGAACAGCACGTTCCAGCCCTGCTGTTCGAGGTCACCGAAGCCAGCCAGCAGGTTGGCCTTGCGCTCGTTCAGGCCGCCATGGGTGGCGGTACCGAAGCCGCCGCCGACTTCCACGCCCTGGAAGTTCTTTCGCAGGATGATATTGATGACGCCGGCGATGGCATCGGAACCGTACACCGCCGAGGCGCCATCCTTCAGCACTTCGATGCGTTCCACTGCGCTGATCGGCAGCGCGTTGAGGTCGACGAAGGTGTCCTCGGTGTTGAGCGCGAAACCGAAGTTGGAGACGCGGTAGCCGTTGACCAGCACCAGCGTGTTCTTCGGAGATAGGCCACGCAGGCCGATCGAGGCCGAGCCGGCGGCGAAGCTGCCGGTGTACTGTTCGTCGAAGCTGTTGCCGGCATTGGCCGACAGGTTGCGCAGCACGTCGGTGAGGGTGGAGCGGCCGGTCTGCTCGATCTGTTCGCGGCTGACGATCTGCACCGGGTTCGGCCCGGCGGTATCGCTGCGCTTGATGTTGGAGCCGGTCACCAGCACGGCGCCGAGGGTGGTGCTGTCCTTGCCGGTGTCGGCGGATTCAGCGGCGCCGGCTGCGCCGGCGGTGAGGCCCAGCGCGATCGCGCCGGCAAGCAGGTTCAGGGTGGTGCGGTACATGGAAGCGACAACGCCGAACGGGGGAGGAACCGTCAGTACCGCACGCAGGCACATGCGCCTTCCAATGACGAAAGCGCATTCAGTTATACATCACAGGTTCTTAACGAAAGTCGGTGCCTCCGTTGGAGCAGACCCACTCGGTGGGTGCGGCACCGATCTTTGGTGGGTGCGGACCGTTGGTCCGCACACCCTGCAGGGTCACAGCCCTTTCCCTGTGGAAAGAAGCCTCATCCCCCCGCGCTACGCGCGAGAGTCGACTGACAGTCGACTCTACCGGGACAGCGCCATACCGGGACAGCGCCATACCGGGACAGCGCCATTACCGGGGCAGCGCCATCCGCTGAGGCATCAAGGCCGCAGCAGCACCTTGCCGTTACGGCCCGAACCGGCGCCAGCCTTCGCTGCCTGGGCGATGTCGTCCAGTGCGAAGATCTGCTCCACCGGCAGGGTCAGTTCGCCGCTCGCCGCACGCTTCAGTAGTTCGCCAACCAGCCGGCGCTTGTCCTCCACCGCCATCGCCTGGCTGACCTTGCTGCCCCAGAAACCCTTCACCGTGGCTTCCTTGTAGATCAGGCCGCCGGCGGGAATGCGCATCGGTTCGCCGCTCATCACTCCGAACGACACCAGGGTGCCGTGGTGGCCGAGCAGGTCGACCAGGTCACCGCTGGCGTCGCCGCCGATGGAATCCACCGCGGCCGCAGCCTGTGCTTCGCCGGTCGCCTCACGCACGCGATCCTTCCAGCCGTCCAGCGAGGTGTCGAATACATGATCGATGCCCAGCGCCTGCAGCTGCGCGACCGCATCGGCATTGCGCACCAGGTTGGCCACATGCACGCCACGCGCCCTCGCCAGCATCGCCAGCGACTTGCCCACCGCGCCGTTGGCGGTGTTCTGCACGATCCACTGGCCCGGCTCGACGTGCAGGAACTCCAGCAGCATCAGCGCGCTCAGCGGCATGGCAATCAGCTGCGCGGCCATTTCGTCCGGGATCGCCTCCGGCATCGGAATCACCATGCGTGCCGGCGCGACGAACGCTTCGGCCCAGGTACCGTGTACCGAGGCGGCGGCCACCCGCTGGCCGATCTGCAGGCCGTCGACACCATCGCCAAGTGCATCGACCACGCCCAGCGCTTCACTGCCACCGATCGCCGGCAGGGTCGGCTTGCAGCCGTACAGGCCGCGCACGGTCAGCAGATCGTGGTTGTGGATCGAGGCCAGCACGGTGCGGATGCGCACCTCGCCGGGGCCGGGCTCGGGCAGCGGCGCATCGGCAATGGCAAGGACGTCGGTCGGATCGCCGAAGGAGGGGTACTGGGCAGCGCGCATGGGCGGTGTTCCGGGGAAAGTTGATGTTGTACCGAACTGGGGACGCAGGCGCTGTCGACAAGGCGCCGCAGGTGCAACACGGCATCCTGCGACTGATCGTCGCGACATGTGTTGATTACCGCATCTTGTGTTGACGAGTTCGGATATCCCCACTATGTTGTGGCCGTCACTCCCGGTCAGCCGCCGCCGCCGGACATGCAGCAAACGTCCCGCGGCCCGCCCCTGAGGCTTGCCGTGTCGACGCGGCCGCCATCGTGCGGACGCAGGTCGCCCCCACGGCCCGGATACCGGCCGCAGGCGCAGGCAGATGCCGACGACCTACGTTCCCGTGCCTTGGCAATCCACCCGTTCGCCCCGTGCGCCGGTATCGCGTTCAGGGCCGCCATGGCATCGACCGCCAACGCGCGCGCGAGCCTGGAGTTTCACCACCATGACCGACAGTACCTTCCGCGTGGCCGATCTGGCCGGCGCTGGCGACGCCTTGCGCGCCGGTGGCGAGCGCGTGCCGACCTGGATCACCAAGGAGGCCGGCAACCGCCGCCTGCCGTTCGAGGCCGAACGCCTGCAGCGCAGCATCGACGCCGTGCATGCCGAGTTCCCGCAGCTGGACGTGAGCGACTACCGCCGCGTGGTGCAGGCGATGGTCGAGCGCAAGCCCAGCATCAGCGCCGATGACCTGGTCGATCTGCTGATCCGCGAGGCCGAGTCGCGGGTGGACCTGGTCGCACCCGAGTGGGAACAGTTTGCCGCGCGCATCTACCTGCGCCGCCTGTACAAGCGCGCCAGCCGCAACCGCTTCTACGATGTCGGCCTGAAGTACGGCTCCTACGTGGGCCTGCAGGAAAGCCTGGCCGACCGCGGCATCTACAGCAACGACATCCTGCGCTGCTACTCGAAGGAAGAATTGCAGCAGGCCGGCGAGATGATCGATCCGGAGCGCGACCGACTGTTCGCCTACAACGGCCTGTACCTGCTGGCCACGCGCTATCTGGCCAGCGATCGCAGCCGCGAGGTCTACGAGCTGCCGCAGGAGCGCTGGCTGACCATCGCGCTGTACCTCATGCAGGAAGAAAAACCGCGTGAGCGGCGCATGCAGCTGGTCGGCGAGGCGTATTGGGCGCTGTCCAACCTGTACATGACGGTCGCCACACCAACGTTGGCCAATGCCGGCAAGGTGGGTGGGCAACTTTCCAGTTGCTTCATCGACACGGTGGATGACAGCCTGCAGGGCATCTATGACTCCAACACCGATATCGCCCGTGTGTCCAAGCATGGCGGCGGCGTTGGCGCCTACCTGGGCTATGTGCGCAGCAGCGGCGCGCCGATCCGTGGCGTGGCCAATTCCTCTGGCGGCGTGGTGCCGTGGATCAAGCAGCTCAACAACACCGCGGTGTCGGTCGATCAGCTTGGCCAGCGCAAGGGCGCGGTGGCGGTGTACCTGGACATCTGGCACCGCGACATCGAAGCGTTCATGGACCTGCGCCTCAACAACGGCGACCAGCGCCTGCGCGCGCACGATGTGTTCACCTCGGTGTGCGTGCCCGACCTGTTCATGGAGGCGGTGGAGCGCCGCGCCGACTGGTACCTGTTCGACCCGCACGAGGTGAAGCAGGCCAAGGGCTGGTACCTGCAGGACTTCTACGACGAGACGCGCGGCGCGGGCAGCTTCCGCGACCGCTACGCCGAACTGGTGGCCGACGAGCGCATCAGCCGCCGCACGGTGAAGGCCATCGATCTGTTCAAGCGGATCATGCTCAGCCAGCTGGAGACCGGCAACCCGTTCCTGTTCTACCGCGACGAGGTCAACCGCCGGAACCCGAACAAACACGCGGGCATGATCTATTCCAGCAACCTGTGCACCGAGATCCTGCAGAACATGAGCCCGACGCGGATGATCCAGGAGATCGTCAGCGGCGACCAGATCGTCACCACACGCCGTGCCGGCGATTTCGTGGTCTGCAACCTGTCCTCGATCAACCTCGGCCGGGCGATCAGCGCACCGGATGACCTGCTGGCCACCGATGTGCTGGAGCGCCTGATCCCGATCCAGGTGCGCATGCTCGACAACGTGATCGACCTCAATGCGTTGCCGGTGCCGCAGGCCACGATCACCAATCGCAAGTATCGCGCCATCGGCCTGGGCACGTTCGGTTGGCACCACCTGCTGGCGCAGCAGGCAATCCAGTGGGAATCACCGGATGCCGAAGAATTGGCCGACCGCCTCTACGAACGCATCAACTTCCTGACCATCCAGGCCAGCGCGCAACTGGCGAAGGAGAAGGGCAGCTACCCGATGTTCGCGGGCAGCGACTGGCACAACGGGCGTTACTTCCGTGACCGCGACTACAGTGGCGCCGCGTGGGACAGCCTGGCCCACGAAGTGGCCACGCACGGCCTGCGCAACGGCTGGCTGCTGGCGGTGGCGCCGAATATGAGCACCGCGCAGATTGCAGGCTCCACGGCCTCGATCGACCCGATCTACAGCGCGTTCTACTACGAGGAAAAGAAGGACTTCCGGCGGCCGGTGGCGGCGCCGGGCCTGTCGCTGGAAACCTGGCCGTACTACGAGAAGGGTGCCTACAAGGTCGACCAGTTCGCCAGCGTGCGCCAGAACGCGCGCCGCCAGCGCCATGTCGACCAGTCGATCAGCTTCAACCTGTACGTGCCCAGCACCATCCGTGCAAGCACGCTGCTGGAGCTGCACCTGAGCGCTTGGCGCGAAGGCCTGAAGACCACCTACTACGTGCGCTCCAACGACATCGACATCAGCGAATGCGAGTGGTGCTCCAGCTGATCAATGGTAGTGCCGGCCGCTGGCCGGCAACCCCGTGATCTTCGGTAGTGCCGGCCGCGGGCCGGCAACCCCGTGATCTTCGGTAGTGCCGGCCGCTGGCCGGCAACCCCGTGATCTTCGGTAGTGCCGGCCGCTGGCCGGCAATCCCGCGATCTTCGGTAGTGCCGGCCGCTGGCCGGCAACACGATAGAAAGAGAACGAAGGCAGAAAACCATGGCAACTCCCCTCGACCGCATCAAGATCCTCGAACCTCGCCATCCCAACCGCAGCACCGGCATCATCAACGGCCGCACCAGCGGCATCCTCAACTGGAACGACATCCCGTACCCGTCGTTCTATCGGGCCTACAAGGAGCTGTCGACCAATTTCTGGATTCCCGACGAGGTCGACATGAAGCTGGACGCCCGCCAGTACGGCGAGCTGAACGCGCGCGAAAAGAACGCCTACGACTCCATCATCGGCCTGCTCGCCACGCTCGATTCCCCGCAGACGCGCTTCATCTACAACGTGGCCGAGTACATCACCGACCCGGCCGCGCACGCCAACGCGGCGATCATCGGGCAGCAGGAAGTGATCCACAACGAGAGCTACAGCTACGTGCTGGCCTCGATCACCGACCTGCCGAACCAGAACCGCATCTTCGAGATCGCCCGTACCCACCCGACCATCATCAAGCGCAATGCGCCGATCATGGGGGCGTATGACGATTTCATGCGCGAGAAGACCGCCGAGACTCTGCTCAAGTCGTTGATCCAGTCCTCGATCCTGGAGGGCATCAATTTCTATTCCGGGTTCGCGTACTTCTACAACATGGTGCGGCAGAACCGCATGAATGGCACCGGCAAGATCATCAGCTTCATCAACCGCGACGAGCTGGCGCATACCAAATTCATCAGCGAGCTGATCCGCGCCATCATCGGCGAGAACCCGGAGCTGCAGACCAATGAGCTGACCGCCTACGTACACCAATCGTTCGAGCATGCCATCGAGCTGGAGACGCAGTGGTCGTCGGAGGTGCTGGATGGCATCGACGGCATCGACGTGGACGAGATGGTGCGCTACGTGAAGTACCGCGCCAACAAGATGGCCGGCATGCTCGGCATCGAACGCCTGTACAGCGATACCACCGACAACGTGATGCCGTGGATCAAGGCCTACGCCGACAACTTCACCGAAACCAAGACCGACTTCTTCGAGATGCGCAATGCAAGTTACAAGAAGACCAACGTCGACAACGGCTTCGACGACCTGTGAGTCCGGCGCCGCGCTGAGCATCCTGGTGGTGGTCGCCTCGTTGAGCGGCAATACCCGCGAACTTGGCCGGCAGATTGCCGAGCGCTGCCGCGCTGCCGGTCATGCGGTTCACTGGCAGGAGGCCGACGACCTGCGCCAGGCGCCGCCGCTGGCGGCCGACGAGGCCGACCTGGTGCTGCTGGGCTGCTGGACCGACAACGCCGGCCGCACGCCGTCGGAGATGAAGGCATGGGTGGCCGGCATCGCCGAACGCGGCGAGCGGCCGCGGCAGCTGGCGGTGTTCGGCACCGGCGAAACGCAGTGGGGGCAGGAGTACTACTGCGGCGCCGTGCACCGCCTGATCCGCTACTTCCGCAGCGACTATCCGCCGCTGGAAATCGAACAGATGCCGCATGGGCAACGCCATGCGGGGGCCATCGAGGCCTGGACCGACGCGGTCCTGGCCCACTATTGGAGCAACACCGATGCAGATCATCGACGCCACCACGCCTGAGCAGTTCCAGCAGCTGCTGGCCGAGCACCCGCGGGTGCTGGTGGATTTCCACAAGGACCAGTGCCCGGGGTGCCGGATGCTGGAGATGTCGTTGCACCGGGTGGCCAACAGCGCGGCGGGGCAGGGAACGACCCTGCTGCGCGTGCAGCTGGAAGTGCTGGGTGAGGCGTTCTTCAGGGAGCTGGGGCTGCGGCAGACGCCGACGCTGTCGCTGTTCCGTGACGGTGACGAACGTACGCGCCTGGCCGGATTCCAGTCGCCGCAACAGATCGAGGCCGCGATCGCGTTGCATCTGTAGCGTGGAGATGGTGGGGTCGGATCCCTTGCCAGAGGCAAGGGCTCTGACCCCGCATCGTGTAAAGGCATCCACGCATGGCGTGGATCTACTGGGTCCAACCCCTGGATCTGGCATCACCCGCCGCTGAAGGTATCCACCAGCAGCTTCACGTTCAATACCACGATCACCAGCGCGATCACCCAGGCAATCGCACCCAGCAAGCGCGGTGCGACCAACGCGCCCATCGTCATCTTGTCGGTTACGATCCGCACCAGTGGGATGATCGCGAACGGCAGCTGCATCGACAGCACCACCTGGCTCAGCACCAGCAGCTTTACCGCGCCCTGGTCGCCGAACAGCATGATCACCACCACCACCGGAATGATTGCCAGTGCGCGCGTGATCAGCCGCCGCAGCCACGGCGGCAGGCGCAGGTGCAGGAAACCTTCCATCACGATCTGGCCGGCCAGCGTGGCGGTTACTGTCGAATTCAGGCCCGACGCCAGCAGGGCCACTGCGAACAACGTCGCCGCCGCGCCCACCCCCAGCATCGGCGCCAGCAGCTGGTGGGCTTGTTCGATGTCTTCCACATCAAATCGGCCATTGGCATGGAACACCGCCGCCGCCAGGATCAGGATGCTGGCGTTGATGAACAGTGCCAGGGTCAGCGCAAGGGTGCTGTCGGTCACCGCCCAGCGCAGCGCGCTGCGACGGCCCTCATCGGTGCGCGGGTAGGCACGGGTCTGCACGATCGACGAATGCAGGTACAGGTTGTGCGGCATCACCGTGGCACCAATGATGCCGATCGCGATGTACAGCGCGTGCGGATCGGTCACTACCTGCGCGCGCGGAATGAAGCCGCCCAGCACGTCCATCACC
The DNA here is from genome assembly GCF_030913325.1 of Stenotrophomonas sp. a6. NCBI lineage: Bacteria > Pseudomonadati > Pseudomonadota > Gammaproteobacteria > Lysobacterales > Lysobacteraceae > Stenotrophomonas > Stenotrophomonas sp. a6. Next base: position 2,574,071 of record NZ_CP133161.1, on the reverse strand, counting down.
GGCGGTGCGGCCAGCGCGATCTGCACCATGAAGCAGCCGAAGATCACCATCAGCAGCGCGATCACGAAGGCTTCCAGCGCCCGGAAGCCGCGGTTCATCAGCAGCAGCACCAGCAGCGTGTCCAGGGCGGTGATCACCGCGCCCCACAGCAGCGGCAGGTCGAACAGCAGCTTCAATGCGATCGCGGTGCCGATCACTTCGGCCAGGTCGCAGGCGATGATCGCCGCCTCGCACAGCGCCCACAGCGCCAGGTTCACCGGCTTCGGGTAACGCGCGCGGCAGGCCTGGGCCAGGTCCATGCCGGTGGCGATACCGAGCCGCGCAGACAGCGCCTGCAGGATCACCGCCATCAGGTTGGAAATGAGGATGACCGACAACAACAGGTAGCCGAAGCGCGAACCGCCGGCGAGGTCGGTGGCCCAGTTGCCCGGGTCCATGTAGCCGACCGAGATCATGTAGCCCGGGCCGAGGAAGGCCAGCAGGCGGAACCACCAGTGACCCTTGTCGGGCACCGCCACCGAGGCGTTGAGCGCACCCAGGCTGGCCGCAGTGGAGGCCGAAGGGTCGCGGGGCGCCAGGGTGTTCATGGGTCCGAATATAGCTCCTGCTATAGTCATTAGCAATGTGAAACAATCGTCTTTATCGCGTTACTGGTCCAGAATTCAGGTTCAACACCGGATCACCCCGGAAGGACAGGCGCAGGCGTGGGCAAGACCGACGATTCGACATCGCTGAAAAGCACCCCCTTGATCGAGGCCGAGCGCCAGGTCGAGAGCTTCCGGCAAGTGCGCGAGGCGCACCGGATGGAGCTGGTGGAGGACTATGTCGAGCTGATCTCGGACCTGCTGGCCGACGGCGGCGAGGCCCGCCAGGTCGACATCGCCACCCGCCTGGGCGTGGCCCAGCCCACCGTGGCGAAGATGCTGCGGCGCCTGGCCCGTGATGGCTGGGTGGTGCAGCGGCCGTACCGCGGTGTGTTCCTGACCCCGGAAGGCGAGGCGCTGGCACATGCCAGCCGCCAGCGCCACCAGACCGTGGAGCGATTCCTGCTGGCGCTGGGCGTGGACGCGGATACCGCGCGGCGCGATGCCGAGGGCATCGAGCACCATGTGAGCGAGCAGACGCTGGCCTTGTTCGAAGCGTTCGTGCGCAAGGCCGAGGGCGGGGCGCCGTAGCGGTGGCGCCGGGCCATGCCCGGCGGCATTTCGCGCGACCCTACAATCCAGGCGGGCAGCGTGCCTGTTCCTGCGCGCACGCCCGTTTCGTCCATTCCTTCAACACCGGCTGCAGGCCTTCATAGCGCCGGCCTTGCCAGCCATTGGCCAACACCGCGCCGTCGGCATCGATCAGCACCAGATTCGGCGGTGCCAGCCCAGCCAACGCCTGCAGTGCCGGCATGCGCGCGGCGCGGCGCGGGTCCAATACCGGCCACGGCATGTCCTGTGCATGCATGTAGCGGCGCAGTGCGCTCTCGCTCTCATCCAGGCTGACGTACACCACTTCGGTATCGGCGCCGGCCTCGCGCAACGCGTCGCGCACGCTGCGCAGCGTGGGTACGAAGGCATGGCACGGTGCACACCAGTCGGCGCCGAAGTACAGCGCCACCAGTTTCGGCGGCGGCGTCCACTGCATCGGTCGCAGCGAGCGCTGTTCCGGCCGCATCAGCGAGGCCGAAACCTGTGCGTGCAGGTCCGCAGCCACCGCCGGTGCGGCCAGCAGCGCGGCACAGGCCAGCAACAGCGCTCGCAGTGCTTCAGAACGCATAGCGCAGGTTGACGTACCACGAGCGCGCGAAACGCGGCCCGTAGACATAGTCGCTGTCACGCAGCGCGCCCATCTCCAGATCCTTCTGGCGCTGATCGAACACGTTCTTGACGCCTGCGGCTACCGACACTTCCTGCTGCGCCTGCGCGCCCAGATGCCGGTGCCAGCGCGCACCAAGATCGGTGACCAGGAACGAGCGCGTACGGTGCAGCTCGCCCAGCCGGTTGTTCAGCACCGCCATCGGGCCGGTGTGGCGCAGCGCGACGAAGGTTTCCCACGGCTCGGCGGGCATCCAGCTGAGCTGGGCCAGGCCGGTCCAGCGCGGGGTCTTCAGGTAGTCGCGGCTTTCGATCACGGTGTCGCCGCCATCGCCGGTGTCGTCGAAGATGCGCTGCGGTTCGCGGAAGCGTGAGCGGTACCACGAGGCACCGGCGGTCAGGCGCCACTGCGGCGACGGCTGCCAGCCGAGGTTGGTTTCCGCGCCCAGCACGTTGGAGCCGGAGGCGTTGTAGCGCAGCTGGCTCAGCTGTCCGTCATCGCCACGCTGGATCTCGCCCAGCGCGAAGGTGTCGCGGATGCGTGCATAGGAGGCAGTGGCATCCCAGCTCCACACCGGATTGGCCGGGTCCGAGCGCCAGTCGAAGCCGAACAGGGTGGTCAACGCGCGCTCTTCCTTCAGGCCATCGGTGTTGCGCACGCGCACCTGTTCGCCACCCAGCGTGTCGACATGCACGTCCTCGACGAAGATCTCGGGAGCACGGAAGCCGGTGGCGATGCCGGCACGCCACTTCAGGTTGGGCGTGGCCTGCCAGGCCAGCGCGATGCGCGGCGAGAACACCGCGCTGTCCAGTTCCGAGCTCTTGTCCACGCGTGCACCCAACACCAGGTCGACGTTGTCGCGCAGGCTCCACTCGTCCTGGATGAAGGCGCCCAGGTTGTGGAAGGTCGCATCCTCCAGTACCGCAAGACGCTGGCCGTCACCGGTGCGGTTGTCGTCGCGCAGCGCCTCGTGCTTGTACTGCACGCCGAAGGCCAGCGCGTGCGCACCCAACCGCCAGTTCAACTGGCTGTCGATGTAGTGCAGCGGGTTGTGGGTGCGGCCGTACTGGCGCCACGAACGCGAGGCCGCGCTGCCGGCCACGTTCGGGTCCAGCTGCGACGGGTCATAGCCCGGCGCGGACGGATCGGTGACTACGTCGCCCAGACCGCCATAGAAGCTGTCGCGGTCAATGTCGGCGAAGGCGTAGGCCAGGCGGAAATCGACGTCGGCATTGATTTCCTGGTCCCACGACACGCTGCCGCGGCGGTATTTCGTATCCAGCGATTCGGCGATGTTGGCCAGGTATTCCGGCTGGTCCAGGCGGTTGCCGCCACGCCGGGTTTCATCGGTCACCTGCAGGTCCAGGCGCAGCCGCGTTCCCGGCGTCGGTGCGTACCAGGCCTGCAGCCCGCCGACCTTGAGGTTCTTGCGGGTGATTTCGGTGTAGCCGTCACCGTTGTAGTCGATGCCGCTGTTCCAGTTGCGCTGGGCAATCACCGACAGGCCGGCGTCTGCTTCCTTGGCCACCAGGTCCAGCCGCACGTCGGCGTTCTTCTGCGGCGTGCCTTTCAGGACATCCACGCCGGCCTGCACATGGCCACCGCTGCGCGCCGGCAGCGGCGGAATCAGGTTGATCACACCGGCAACCGCACCCGGGCCGTACAGCGCCGAGCCACCGCCCTTGACCACTTCGATGCGGTCGACGAACCCGGCCGGGATCTGTTCCAGGCCGTACACGCTGCCCAGCGTGGACAGCAGCGGGATGCCATCGAACAGCAGCTGGTTGTAGGCACCGGGCAGGCCCAGCAGCTGTACTTCGCTGGTGTTGCAGTTCTGGCAGTTGCTTTCCACGCGCAGGCCGTTGATCAGCTCGGCGGCACGGGAGAAGTCGGTGGCCGCGCGCAACGCGATGTCTTCCTTGCGCAGCACTTCGGTGCGGATCGGGACATCGGACAGCAGGCGTTCGCTGCGGGTGGCGGTGCTGACTTTCACCTGCACGCGGTCCAGCTCGGTCGGCTTCGGTGTGGCGGCCAGTGCGGGCAGCGGCAGGGTCAGGGCGATGGCGGCGGCCAGGGGCAGCCGATGGAAGAGGGGTGTGGCAACGGGCATGAAGGCGTCGTCCTTGGGAGAGGAAAGGCGGCGAGGGCGACCTGGCTGACGCATATGAAAGCAGAGGGTTATAAATATAGCAACTGCTATATAAATAAGTCCGTGCAATCACGAAGCCGAAAGCGGGATCAGAACATCGCGGACGACGATGTTATAACATTACAAATAAGCGCCAGAACCCTGCCGGATGTCATTCCCGGCAGGGTGCGAGGGGAGTTGAGGAACGCCGCCCCGGGCCTGGGCCCGGGGCGGCGTTGGCCTTACCAGGCGGCGCGCAGACCCACCTGGGCTCCATGGTTGCGGTAGCCGCTGTCGCCGCGCTGCACACGCAGGTCACCCCATGCGCTCCAACGCTGGCCCAGCTGCAGCTGGGCACCGGCCTGCACTTCGTAGCGGTTCTCCGGCGTCTTCGCGCTCAACGACTCGCTGTTGAAGCGCATGGCCTCATCGCGCTGGCCACGCAGCCAGTTCGCTGCCAGGAACGGCTGCACGCGGTTGCCCTGCAGCGTGCTCTGGCCAAACAGGCGCAGGCCGAGGCGGCTGTTGAGGCCGCCGCCGCGACCGTCTTCGACCGTGGTGCCATTGTTTTCAACCAGACTGTCGCCGTCGTAGTCGGTCCAGGTCAGCTGCGCCTGCGGCTGAAGGTACAGCGTGCTGGCCTCAGTGCTGCGGATGGCCCAGGCATAACCGGCTTCCAACGATGCACTGCGGGTCCTGGAGTCGTAGGTCTCACGGGCGATGCCTTCGCCCTGCACCTCGTTGTCGAAGCGCGCCGCCTGCAGCCAGCCGTCCACATACAGGCCGGCACTGCTCTGTGCATCCTGAACCCAGCCCAGGTAGACACCGGCCGACTTGCCCTTGACCTTGCCGCGGGTGCCATAACCGCTCAGCGTCGACACCGCCTGTGTGGTCGCCTCGCCGGTGCCGAGCATCACGCCGACCTGACCGCGTCCATCGCCCCAGCGCCAGACATCGCTGCCCAGCTGCAGGGTGTTGATGTGGGTACGGGCATCGACCTGGCCGGCCACGTTGGCCTGCAGCTGGTCACGCCCGGCGCGCACCCAGGTACCGATGCGGGCGCGGTCGAAACCGGGCTCGCCGCGGTCATGGCGGCGCAGCTGGAACATCTGCACGGCCGCGGCCTGGTTGGCCAGGTACGCGCCCGGCTCCGGACGCAGCACGGGGACCGGATCGGTGGGATCGGTGGGATCAACCGGGTCCACAGGGTCGACCGGATCCACCGGATCCACCGGCGTGCACTCCGGCAGCGATGGATTGATATCGCACGGATTGCCGGTGTAGACCGAGGTCAGGTACCAGTTGCCGTTGGCGGCGCCCGGCGAGCCTTTGTGCAGGAAGTACTCGTGCATGCCGCCGATGGCACGGCCCTGCAGAGTGAACTTGCCATTGCTGGTACCGTCCACCTGCACCAGCGGAATACCGTTGACGGTCTGCGCGCCAGCACCGGCAATGTTGTTGACGGTGACCTGGGTGGTGCCACTGGTATCGCCGGTGACATGCACGCGCGAGCTTGCTGCGTCGTCGCCGGCCAGCACCGTGTTGAAGTGCAGGGTGCCGCCATTGCCGGTGTAGTTGCCATTGACGGTCAGCTGCGGATACGCCGCAGTGCCCGCTGCACCAAGGAAGATGTTGCTGCCTGCACCCAGGGTGAGGTTGCCGGTGTTGCTGTCGCCGGACAGTGTCCAGCGGCCGCCCTGGTCGACGATGACGTCGGCCGGGCCGAGGATGCGGCCGGTGAGGTCGAGGCCGTCAAGGAAGCGCAGCGTGCCGCTGGCGGTATCGGCAATGGTGATATCGCCGTTTAGGTTGGAGGTCCGGGCGGTGACGTCAAATACTGAGCTGTCGCGCCCTTCGATCACGACATTATTGCTGCTGGAAAGCGTCGATCCGTTTTGGATTGCTACGCGGACAGGGTATCCCGTCGTGGTGCCGCCAATAAGAAGCGCCGGCCCGCTTGTTGCTGCAACATGCGAAGAATCGAGGAGCAGCCCCCAATCCTGCATGCCCGCCGAACCTGCGATTGCGGAGTTCGTGAGGCTGATGCCATAGGTACTTCCGACGACCTTGGTGTTGGCTTTCAGGTTGAGGATTGTGCCAAGGCTGCGAATTCCTTGCGCAAAGGTGCTTCCCTCCGAGTCCAGCCGGCCGCCGCCGCTGCCGGTGAAGGGCCCATTGAAGGTGCTGCCTGCCGTCGTAAGATGTGGCCGAGTAAGTCCAGAATTGCCTGAGCCGACGTTGATTGAGAGGGTGAATTGGCCATTCACAGTCGAGTTGTGCAGCGTGCCAACACTATTGAGCAGCCGCATGCTGGAAATACTTGCGCCATTCGCAATGACCCGTGCGGGTTGACCTCCAGAATAGTTGGTGTCGATTCGGTTGGTCGTGGCGCCTTCCACAATCAGCGTGCCACCGTTTACGTCGTAGGCTTGAGGTAGGGAGCCCGCATTCACCACAAGAGTCTGGCCTGGATTGACGGTTGCTGCGCCGGCTGCACCAGAAGTAGCGATCAGCAATGCCGTGGCAATAGCCCGAGCTAGATCGGATTGGTTCTTGGCGGAAGGAAACTTCGGCGTGAACTGCATCATGCGCATGGGTGTTTCTCCTTGAAGCTCATTGGGGTGGGACCTGCATCCGCAGGGCCGGAGGCGGCACTGTGCGGATCGGGTCTTGCCTGGGCCATGCAATTAATCTGAAACGACTGCAGCGGCACGTGCCGGATTCAAACCCCGTTCAATAACTCGCCAAACTGAATGGAGCGCGCGGTCTGAATAATTCAGCGTGCGTGAGATCTCAGTGAATGGCGCGTGCAGGATGTCCAACCTGCGCATTCGCGACACAGTTCTGTGATGGCGCCCACGGTTCACCGGCACGGCAGTGCCGTGCGGGAGGCTGGAGCCCAGGTGTGCGGGGCAGGGCCCTTTCCTGCGGAAAGGGATCCCCGGCCCAGGGGAGCTTGATCAGCCGCGGCGGAACGCGGCGGGGGTGCGGGCGCCGACGATGATCATGCGGATCATCGTGGAGATCTGCTCGACCAGTTCCGGATCCTTCTCCGGCGGCAGGTCCATGGCGGTGGCGCCCATCGCGAACACCAGCCGGGTGATGGCCTTGGCCACCAGTTCCGGGGCATGCAGTACGGCGCCATCCAGTGCGGCCAGACGCACCAGGTCGTGCTGCAGCTCTTCCTCGAAGTAGTGCAGTTCGCGTTCGACCGCGTGCTTGAAGTCGTCCGAGCCGACCGCGCCTTCGCGCAGCAGCACGTGCAGCAGCTTGTCGTCGGCGCGCAGCTGTTCCATGAAGGTCTCCACGGAAACGCGCACCACGCTGGTGGCGGTGGAGGTGGCGCGCTGCCGGGCCTCGCCGATGATGGTGCGCAGCGAGCGGCCGGCGGCGTCGATCAGCGCCACGGCCAGTTCATCCATGTCGCGGAACTGACGGTAGAAGCTGTTCGGCGCGATGCCGGCCTCACGAGCCACTTCGCGCAGGCTGAGCGTGGACAGGCTGCGGTGCGGCCCGATCAGTTTCAGGGCGGCGGCCAGCAGATCCTCGCGGCTCACCGTACGGCGGGCCGGGCTGTTGGCATCTTCGGGCGTCGACAAGGCGGTGGCGGCGGCCATGGGGGTTCCGGTGGGGCGAGGCTGAATCATACCCAATCCGGTTCAATATACACATGTATACACAGGTGTATGTGCGCCCGTATAGTTCGCTCATGAGCGCTGTCGTCCGTCCGTCCCTGTTCTCTCCGTACCGCTGGGTCTCGCCGTCGCTGTTCGATTTCTGGGCGGGCCAGCTCAATCCCCTGTGGACCCTGCGCGAGCCGGTGGCCCGCCTGGTCCGGCGTGAGCCGGCCGGCGAGGGCGCGGCGACCCTGGTCCTGCGCACCAACCGGCACTGGGCCGGCATGCGCGCTGGCCAGCACGTCACCCTCGGCGTCGAGATTGAAGGGCGCTTGTGGCAGCGCAGCTACAGCCCCACCGCACTGGGTCGGCGAGAACTGGCGATCACCGTCAAGGCGATCGACGGCGGCCGGGTCAGCCAGCATCTGGTCAACCATGCGCAGCCGGGCGAACTGTTCCGCCTCGATGCCGCCTTCGGCGAGTTCCATATGCCGGCCGCGGCGCCGGTGCTGCTGCTGGCGGCCGGCAGCGGCATCACGCCGATGCGCAGCCTGTTGCGCGACGCCTGCCATCGTCCGCTGGCAGCGCCGGTGGACCTGTTCTACTGGGAGCGCACCGCCGCCCATCTGCAGTTCCGTGATGAACTGCAGGCGCTGGCCGCGGCGCATCCGAACCTGCGCGTGCACCTGCTGACCACCCGCGAGGGTGAGGCGCCGGCAGCGCGAATCGATACCCATGATCTGCAGGTGGCCGGCGATGACACGCCGCTGGCGCAGCGCCATGTGCTGGCCTGCGGCCCGGACGGCTTCGTTGCTGCTGCGCGTGAACGCCTGGCGCAGCAGGTGGCTGGCTTCCAGGCCGAAGCCTTCACCCCGCCGGCACCGCTGCGCGATGCCAGCAGCGAAGGCGAGGTGTCGCTGACGCTTGCGCGCAGTGGCCGTCAGCTGAGCGTGCCGCGTGGCCGCTCGCTGCTGGAAAGCCTCGAAGCCCACGGCATCAAGCCCAAGCATGGTTGCCGCATGGGCATCTGCAACAGCTGCAGCTGTGACCGCGTCAGTGGCGCCACTCGCCATCTGCGCACCGGCGACCTGCAGTCCGAATCGGCACAGCCGGTGCGGATCTGCGTGAGCGCACCGACTACCGACCTGACCCTGGATCTCTGAGGACGCCTGCCATGACCCGCGCTACCGACCGTGCCCTGAGCACCGCCGAGATGCATGCCTTCGGTGAGGAACTCGATGCGATCCGCGACCGTGTGATCGGCAGCCTCGGCGCCTCCGATACCCGCTACATCCGCCGCGTGGCTGCCGCCGTGCGCTGGTTCGGCGTGGGGGGGCGCGGCCTGCTGTTCCTGGCGGCGTTCTCGCCGCTGTTCTGGATGCCGCTGCTGTGGCCGGCTGCGATCACCGGCACGCTGCTGCTGGCGCTGTCGAAGATCCTGGAGAACATGGAGCTGGGCCACAACGTCATGCATGGCCAGTTCGACTGGACCGGTGACCCCAAGCTCAATGGCAACACCTACGAGTGGGACATCGTTGCCACCGCCGACAACTGGCGCAAGACCCACAATTTCCGCCACCACACCTACACCAACGTGCGTGGCATGGACGATGACATCGGCTACGGCCTGCTGCGCATCTTCCCGGAACAGCGCTGGAAGCCGTTCTACCTGCTGCAGCCGATCATCGCACCGATCTTTGCGCTGCTGTTCCAGTGGGGCGTGGCCGCGCAGGACCTGCGCCTGGGCCGTTGGCTGAAGGGCCGCATCAGCGGCCGTGCAATGTGGATGCAGACCCGCCCGGTGGCGCGGAAAATGGCCCGCCAGGTGCTGAAGGACTACGTGTTCTTCCCGCTGCTGGCCGGCCCGTTCTTCCTCACCGTGATGCTGGGCAACATGGTGGCCAACGGCCTGCGCAACATCTGGACCTACGTGATCATCTTCTGCGGCCACTTCACCGCCGAATCGGAAACCTTCCCGAAGGAATGCCTGCGCAATGAATCGCGCGGCCACTGGTACCTGCGCCAGCTGCGCGGGTCGTCCAACATCAGTGGCGGCTTCCTGATCAACGTGCTGTCGGGCAACCTCAGCCACCAGATCGAGCACCACTTCTACCCGGACCTGCCGGCCAACCGCTATGCGGCCATCGCCAAGGAAGTGAAGGACATCTGCCGCCGCTACGGCCAGCACTACAACAACGGCTCGCTGCCGCGCCAGTTCGGGCAGGTGGTCTGGCGCATCCTGCGTCACGCGTTCCCGAGCAAGCCGCGCCGCCTGCCGATGTCGGACATCATGTCCGCACCGGCATCGGCCAACGCGGGCTGATCGACTCAGCCCGCTTTCGCCAGGTCCGCCTGCTCGCGGTCCAGGCGTCGCAGGAACACCTGCATTTCCTTGCGTGCCTGCTGGTCGCCCTTGCTGCCGGCCACGCTCAGGCCGCGTTGCCATGCTTCGCGCGCCGCCTGCGGCTGGCCACTGGCCAGCCAGGCCTTGCCCAGCAGCTTCCACGCCGCCGAGTACTGCGGATCAAGCACCACGCAACGGCCCAGATGGGTGGCCGCGCGCACCGGGTTGCCGGCATCCAGCCAGGCCTTGCCCAGGCCGAAGCGCAGCAGCGCGCCGTCCTTGCCGGCGGCGAGCATGCATTCCAGAGCTTCGATGTTCATCAGCGCACCTCCACCAGCAGCTCGGCCGGGCCTGGCTGGAAGCGGCCGCGATGGAACAGCAGCGGCGCGCCGCCGTTCTCGTGCACGTCGATGATGCGGCCGGCCAGCAGGAGGTGATCGCCCACCGGCCACTGTGCGTGGCGGGTACAGGTGAGATGGGCGACCGCACCGGCGATGCGCGGTGGGGCGTCCTCATCGTCATCCAGCAATGTCAGGCCGTCGAAGCGGTTGCGTACGTGCGGATCGGCAAAGCGCCGGGCCAGCGCTTCCTGGTCGGCCGCCAGCACGCTGATCGCAAAGCGGGTGGCGCGCTGGAAGGTGGACAGGCTCTGCGCGTGCAACGCCAGGTTCCACAGCACCAGGGGCGGCTGCAATGACACCGGCACGAACGAATTGATGGTCAGGCCGATGGGCTTGCCCTGCGCATCGCGTGCGCAGACGATGGCCACGCCGGTAGGAAAGTGGCCGAGCAGCCGCCGCAGTGCGCGCGGCGGCAACTCGACCGACGGCACCGGGGCCGGGGCGGGGAAGACCCCCGCCCACGGCCCGGCGTACGGCAGTGTCTCGCCGCTCATGAGGCCCTGGCCTGGCGGTAGCGGCGGCCGACCTCGGCCCAGTTGATGATGTTGAAGAACGCACCGATGTAGTCCGGGCGACGGTTCTGGTAGTGCAGGTAGTAGGCGTGTTCCCAGACATCCAGTGCGAGGATCGGGGTGTTGCCGGACAGGCCCACGGCTGCACCCATCAGCGGGCTGTCCTGGTTGGCGCTGCTTTCCACCTGCAGGCGGCCATCGCGATCGCTGGTCAGCCAGGCCCAGCCGCTGCCGAAGCGGGTCTGCGCCGCCTTGGTGAAGGCATCCTTGAAGGCATCGAAGCCGCCAAGATCGCGGTCGATGGCGGCGGCCAGCTCATCATCGGGTGCACCACCGTTGGTGCTGAGTACGGTCCAGAACAGGCTGTGATTGGCGTGGCCGCCACCGTTGTTGCGGACCGCGCCACGCTGCGCCTCGGGCACGGCATCGAGGTTGGCGATCAGCGCCTCGACCGGCTGCTCGGCGATGCCGGCCTGCTCGATGGCGGCGTTGAGGTTGTTGACGTAGGTCTGGTGGTGCTTGCTGTGGTGGATCTCCATCGTGCGCGCATCGAAATGCGGCTCAAGGGCGTCGTAGGCGTAGGGGAGCGGGGGAAGCGAGTACGACATCGAATCAGTCTCCGTGGGGAAGGCCAGGGGGCTGGCCGTGGGGAGACTGTTATCGCACCTCAACATTGGTTGAGGTCAAGGGGAAGGATTGAAATGCGTGAAAGGGAGCAGGAGCGGCATGGTAGTGCCGGCCGCTGGCCGGCAATCAGCGAAGGTCGGGTTGCCGGCCAGCGGCCGGCACTACCAGAACCCGCTTTTCGAACCTCACCGGCGCGCTGACGTGCCCGCTGCCAGCGTTTTCATCAACTCAACTCAACCAGTCCTTGCACGCACCATCCACCTGGTCACCGCATACCTGCTGCATCCGCTGCTGCAGCCGCGCCAGTGTCTCCGCACCCTGGTGCTTGCCACTCCACGTCTTCAACTGCCCGGCCAGCCGCTCGAAGCGCTGGCGGGTGCGCTGGTGGTAGCCCGACGGCTGCGCTTCCAGTTCGGCGATCAGCGAGGTGGTGGCCTGCTCGATGCGTGGTGCATCGTCCGGCGCCAGCTTCAGCAGGCCCTCCACGTACAGCACGCCCCATTGCACGCGGGTGGCCGGGCCCTGGGCACCGTCGTAGGCACGCTTCAGCCACTCCAGCGCACCGGCGGTGTCGCCGCGCTGCTCGGCCAGTTCGGCCAGCTCGGGCATGTAGTAGTAGGGCTGTTCGCTGCGCTTCAGCTCGGCCAGCAACAGCGCCTCGGCACCCGCGTCGTCGCCGACCTCACGCAGGGCATAGACCGCGCTGCTGATTGTGGCCTGGCGCGCATGCGCATCGGTGGCGGCGGCATCGGCAGCGGCCACGCGCTGCTTGACCCGCTCAACCAGGGCCGCGGGCAGTGCGCCCTTCGGCTGCTGCTGGCGGGCCAGCGATACTTCGGTCAGCGCACGCGACAACGCGTCGTCCGCGCGATCACCGCGCTCGGCGTCCGCGCGCTCCAGTGCGACCAGCAGCTGCTGTCCCAGCGTGTTGCTGGTGGCTGGCCCAGCGCTGGCCTGCTTGACCAGCTGCACGCCTGCATAGCCCAGCAACTCACGGTTGCGGCGTACTTCTGCCGGTTGCGCCAGCACTGCCTGCAGCAGCTCGCGTACTTCGGTGGGCGAGGCAGCGGGTTTTTCGGCCGTTGCCAAGGCAAGCAGAGCGAAGCGGCGCTGCAGGGCGGCATCCGGTGCGGCCTTGGACAACTGGCGCAGTACGTCCTGGCTCCTGCGCTCGCCGGCCAGGCGGTTTGCGTCCACTTCCCAACCGTAGTCGCCCAGTACCTGCCAGTCTTCGGCGGCCAGGCGGTCCGGCGTCGCCAGCGCGGTGGCCAAGGTGGCGGCAACAGCACTGCGGCGGCCTGCGGCAACGGTCAGTGCCCGGGTCAGTTCGGCGGCGTCGTTGCCGCCGGCCACGCGGGTGATTTCGTTGCGCTGTGGGTCCAGCACGATCAGGGTCGGATAGCCGCGTACGCCGAAGCGTTCGCCCCAGGCCTGCGCACCTTCTTCGTCGCCATCCAGATAGACGGGCACGAATTTGCTGGTCAGCGCGATGAAGGCCGGGTCCTTGAACAGGCCCGCCTTGAGCTGGTTGCACGGTGGGCACCAGACCGCGCCCCAGTACAGCAGCACCGGCTTGCCGCTGTCGGCGGCTTCGGCGAAGGCATCGTCCACATCGCCCTGGCGCCAGGCGATGGCGGACGCCGGCGCGGGTGCCTCAGCGGAGTTGGCGGTGGAAACCGGGGCCGGGGTGCAGGCGCTCAGCGCCGAAGCCAGCAGCAACACGGAAAGCGCGACGCGCATCGGCAGCATCTCGAAGGGCAGGGTGACAGGCCATTGTAGGAACCGCCGGGGAGCCCGCTGATTCAGTTTGCTCATGACGGGCGTGCTGCAGGGCATGACGCCCACCGGGCATTGCCGGGCAACGCCGGGCGGATGCCTTCAGGCCGCTGCCCGCACCATCTGCTGATACACCAACCCATTGAACTCGCCGACGTCACCGTCCAGCGCAAAGCCATAGCGCAGGTAGGTCGGTACTGCATTGAGCGAGGCGCGCACGGTCAGGACCGGCTCGCGCACCTGTGGAAGCACCGCCTCGAACAAAGCATGGCCGATGCCCTGGCCCTGGCAGGCGGGATCGACGAACAGCATCGCAAGATGCCGACCCTCCTTCAGTTCGATCACGCCGATGACACGGCCGTCCTGCTCGGCCACCAGGATGTGGTTGTCACCGTGCAGGCGCGCGCCGAACGCTTCGGCAGCGGCGACACTGCCGAAGGTGGCGATGCCGGCCGCGCTGAGCGAAGGCGCGACCGCCGCAGTGAACGCGGCCAGGCACACCGCGCTGATCGCAGGCAGGTCATCGACGTGGGCAGGGCGGATCGTCGGCATGCAGTGTTCTTCCGGTAGTGGGCGGCGCGTCATCGTTGCCGCAGGCCTGCACGCTAAGCTGGCGGCATGAGTGATTTCAATCCTGCTTACGCTGCCTTGTTTCCGCAACAGGGCCTGAGCCTGGGCCTGATGACGCCTGTCGCCGCGCATGGACTGGCCGATCCGAATGAGGCGCGGCGCATTGCGCGACTGGCCGATGATCTGGGCTTTGCCGCATTGTGGACGCGTGATGTACCACTGATGGTGCCGCAGGGTCCGGACGCGACAGCAAGCGCGCTGGATGACCCGTTCCTGTGGCTGGGCATGCTGGCTGCCGCGACCGGACGCATCGTGGTCGGCAGCGCGGCCATCGTGCTGCCATTGCGGCAGCCGCTGCAGGTGGCGAAGTCGGCCTTGAGCCTGGACCGGATCAGCGGCGGACGGTTCGTGCTGGGCCTGGGTTCGGGGGACCGCCCCGAAGAGTTCGCCGCATTCGGCGAGGATCTGGAGGGCAGGGCGGCGACCTTCCGTGCGCGCTGGACGTTGCTGCGCGCGGCGCTGTCACCGGAGGCCGATGAGCGGACCGCCGTACTGCAGGCGACGGGTGGCTTCGACGTGCTGCCGGCGCCGGCAACCCGCATCCCGATGCTGGTGGTGGGTACCGCGCGGCAGAGCCTGCAGTGGATCGCGCGCGAGGCCGAAGGCTGGGCCACCTATCACCGCGAGGAGGCCGCGCAGGAAGGGCGCATCGGCCTGTGGCAGCAGGCGCTGGTGCAGCGTGGTGGGCCAGCCAAGCCGTTCGTGCAGTCGATGCTGCTGGACCTGCAGGCCGATCCGCAGGCGCCAGCCGAGCCGCTGCCGCTGGGCCTGAAGGTCGGCCGCGATGGCCTGCGTGACTACCTGCTGCGCGTGCGTGCGCAGGGCGTGGCGCACGTGATGTTCAACCTGGTCGACAACGGGCGGCCGATGGACGCGATGCTGCGTGAGATCGGGGAGCACGTTCTGCCACACACGCTCCGGTAGCTGTCCACCTCGGTGGGCACGCTCCAGCAGTCGAGCACGGCTCGACTCTACATGGGGTTCGCATCTGCGTATCATTCGCATTTGATACCCCGATGCTGGAGCCCCGCGTGACCCAACGTTCCCCCATGCACCCGACCGGACGTCTGTTCGCCGCGGTCGCTTTCATCGAGGCCGTGACCTGGGCCGGCCTGCTCATCGGCATGTGGATGAAGTACGGCCCGATGGCCAACGTGGCGCTGGTGAAGCTGTTCGGGCCGCTGCACGGCGTGGCCTTCCTGGTCTATGTGGCAGTCACCCTGTTCGCGGCGGTGCGCCTGCGCTGGCCGTGGTGGGCCAGTGCGCTGGCGCTGCTGGCAGCCATCCCGCCGCTGGTGACGCTGCCGCTGGAGTGGTGGTTCAAGCGCCGTGGCCTGCTCGGCCTGCGTGCAATGCGCTGAACCCGCTGTTGCATGCCCATTCAAGAGAATGGGTATCAAATGCAAATACGAGCCGTTATCATTTAAGGGTGGTGCCTGGTCCTGAGCAGGGCCGGTGCCGGGTGGGGCGCGCAGGTGCGCCCGGCCATCCTTTCCTGTTACGGCTGGTGTTCCATGCAAGCACGTCCCGTCGTTCCCGGCTTACCGGCGCTGGTGTTGGCTGCCCTGATCGGCACCATGGCGATGATGTCCTTCGTCGCAGTGATCGGCCCGGTGGTCCGCATGCTCGGCCTGTCCGAGTGGCATGCCGGCCTGTCGGTCACCGCCGCAGGCGTGTTGTGGATGCTGGCCGCGCGCCCCTGGGGCCAGCTCAGCGACCGCATCGGCCGCAAGCGCGTGCTGATGCTGGCGATGAGTGCCTATACGGCGGTCTACATCGCACTGGCGGTGTTCATCGACGTCGCCCTGCAGGCGGTGCCGCCGGTACTGGTGTCGGTGCTGGTGCTGGTGGGCGCGCGCGGCTTGATTGGGCTGTTCTACGCGGCCGTGCCGCCCACGGCCGCTGCGCTGATTGCCGACAAGGCACCGACCGGGCAGCGCGCCAGTTTCCTCGCCCGGCTGGGCAGTGCCAACGCGCTGGGCATGGTACTGGGTCCGGCCGCTGCCGGCTGGCTGGCCTATACCAATCTTTCGCTGGCGCTGTACGTGGCCGCGTCGCTGCCGTTGCTGGCACTGGCATTGCTGGCCTGGCGGCTGCCAGCGACGCCGCCGGTGGTGGGTGCGTCCGCAAAGCGCCGCGCGCCGATGAGCCGTCTCGATCCGCGCCTGCGCCTGCCGCAGCTGGCAGCGTTCATCGCGATGGTCTCGGTGACCATCGCGCAGGTGACGGTCGGCTTCTTCGCGATTGATCGCTTGGGCCTGGATGCGGCGGCCGGTGCACGCATGGCCGGCATCGCACTTACCGCCGTTGGTGTCGGCCTGATCCTGGCGCAGGCGCTGGTGATGAAGCTGGAGGTGCATCCACGCCGTTGGATCGTCCTTGGCGCCCTGATTTCCGGCATTGGCTTTGCTTCGGTGGCGGGCGTGCAGCAGGGCTGGCAGTTGCCGGCGGCGTACGCGTTGGCCGCGTTTGGCATGGGCTTCGTATTCCCCTCGTTCCAGGCGCTGGCCGCCGATGCGGTGGAGGCGCACGAGCAGGGCGCCGCCGCCGGCACCGTCGCTGCCGCGCAGGGGCTGGGCATGGTGGCCGGGCCGATGCTCGGCACGCTGTTGTATCGCGGCGGGCCAAGCCTGCCTTACCTGCTGGTCGGTGCGCTGCTGCTGTTGCTGTGCGCGCTGGCTGCAGCGCATCGGATGAAGGAGACCCCATGAACGATTCCCTGATGCAGGGCGCGTGGCCGGAGGCTGCGCCAGCGCCGCTGGACAGCACCGACGACGCGTCGCTGTTCCTGCTGCAGCATGCCGGCCAGCACGTGCATGCACGCGGCTGCCGCGCCACGCTGCCGGCCGGTGCACTGGCGACATTGGCAGAACGCGTCTCGGCGTTCTTTGCCCGGCAGCGTGGCGGCCCGGGCCTGCTGGTTGGCGCAGTGCCGTTCGAACCGCGTGCGGACGATGCGCTGTTCCAGCCCGAGCGCCTGCTGCCGGCGCTGGCACTGCAGCCGCAGGCCGCACCGCCGCTGGACGGTGCCCTGCGCGCCGAGCCTGCGCCGCAGGACTATGCGTCAGCGGTTGCCGCGGCGGTGCAGGTACTGCGCGCGCCCGAACTGAGCCTGCAGAAGGTGGTGCTGGCGCGCAGCCTGCTGGCACGCACCCGCCAGGCGCTGTCTCCGGACGTGCTGCTGGCACGCCTGGGCGCGGATCCGTCGGTGGCGACCTACGCGGTGCCGTTGCCGGTGGAGCTGGGCCAGGCACCGGCCTGGCTGGTGGGGGCGACGCCGGAACTGCTGCTGCGCAAGCGCGGCGCCGAGCTGTTGTCGCATCCGCTGGCCGGTTCCGCGCGGCGCAGCGCCGATGCCGCCGAGGACGAGCGTGCGGCGCAGGCGCTGCTGGCCTCGGCCAAGGACCACGACGAGCACCGCCACGTGGTCGAAGCCATCGTCGAGGGCCTGGCACCGTACTGCAGCCACATCGATGCGCAGCCGCGCCCGGTGCTGCATGCCACCGCGAGCATGTGGCACCTGGGCACCCGCATCCACGCCACCCTGAAGGATCCGCAGACGTCTGCCGCCGAACTGCTGGCGCAGCTGCACCCCACGCCGGCAGTCTGCGGTACGCCACGGTTGGCGGCGCTGCAGCGCATCCGCGAGCTGGAGCCGGTGCCGCGCGGCTTCTACGCCGGTGCCGTGGGCTGGTTGGACGCGCAGGGTGACGGCGACTGGTACGTGGCGATCCGCTGCGCGCGCCTGCAGGGCACGCAGCTGCGCCTGTATGCCGGTGCCGGCATCGTCGCCGAGTCACACCCCGAGGCCGAGGTGGCCGAAACCGCAGCGAAGTTCGCTGCCCTGTTGAACGCGCTGGGTGTCCATGAATCCGCGCCCGCCATCGAGCCTGCCGCATGAGTACCTCCACTGACTCTTCCCGCCTGCCGCTGCAGCAGGTGTGGCCCGACACGCTGGTGGCGCGCTATCGCGAAGCCGGTCACTGGCGTGGCGAGACCTTCCCGGGTTTCCTGCGCGAGCGTGCAGAACGCTATGCCGATGACATCGCGGTGGTCGCCGGCGACGTACGCCTGAGCTATGCGCAGCTGTGGCATGAGGCAGGCCGCATCGGTGCGGGCCTGCTGGCGCTCGGCCTGCAGCCTGGCGAACGGGTGCTGGTGCAGCTGGGCAATACCGCCGGGTTCATCACCACGGTCTGCGGCCTGTTCCGCGCCGGCCTGGTGCCGGTGTATGCGTTGCCGGCGCACCGCATCACCGAGCTGGTCCACTTCGCCAGCAAGGCGGAAGCCAGTGCCTACATCACCACCGCACTGCACGATGGCTTCGATCATCGCGGGTTGGCAAGGGCGCTGCAGGCCGAAGTGCCGGCGGTTCGCCATGTGGTGATCGACGGCGATGCGGCGGAATTCATCGCGCTGGAGGCACTGCACGGCGATCGCAGCCAGCTGCCGTCCGATCCGGACCCGCAGTCGGTGGCGTTCCTGCAGATTTCCGGAGGCAGCACCGGGCTGTCCAAGTTGATTCCGCGTACCCACGACGACTACATCTACTCGTTCCGCGCCAGCAATGACCTCTGCGGCATCGACCGCGACAGCGTCTATCTGGTCGCGCTGCCGGCCGCGCACAATTTCCCGATGAGTTCGCCGGGCTTCTTCGGCGCACTGTATGCCGGCGCCCGCGTGGTGCTCAGTCCAGGCCCCGGTCCGGATGCGGCCTTCCCGCTGATCGCCCGCGAGCAGGTGACCTGCTGTGGGCTGGTGCCGCCGCTGGCGTTGCTGTGGGCACAGGCCGCCGCCACCAGCAAGCATGACCTGTCCAGCCTGCAGGTACTGCAGGTAGGCGGCGCCAAACTGGTGCCGGAAGCCGCACGGCGGGTGATCGATGGCCTTGGCTGCACGCTGCAGCAGGTGTTCGGCATGGCCGAAGGCCTGGTCAACTACACGCGGCTGGATGACCCGGAGGAGCTGATCGTGGCCTGCCAGGGCCGGCCGATCAGTCCGGATGATGAAGTGCGCGTGGTCGATGACCATGACCAGCCGGTAGCCGAAGGCGAGGTGGGGCATCTGCTCACCCGTGGGCCGTACACCATCCGCGGCTACCACAACGACGCGGTGGCCAATGCGCGCTCGTTCACCGATGACGGCTTCTATCGTACCGGTGACCGTGTGCAGCAGCTGCCCGGAGGCTACCTGGTGGTGCAGGGCCGCGCTGGTGACCACATCAACCGTGCCGGCGAGAAGATCTCCGCCGAAGAGATCGAAGATCACCTGCTGGCCCACCCCGGTGTGTTCGATGCGGCCGTGGTCTCCATTCCCGACGAGTACCTGGGCGAGCGCAGCTGTGCCTTCGTGATTCCGCAGGGCGAACCGTTCAAGGCGCCGGCGCTGAAGTCCTGGATGCGCGGGCGCGGCCTGGCGGCGTTCAAGGTTCCCGACCAGGTCGTGTTCGTCGACAGTTTCGATACCACCGCGGTCGGCAAGATCAGCCGCCGCGAACTGCGCGCGCAGTTGCGTGCGCGTCATCTGCAACAGACAGGAGGAACGCGCTGATGGCGCTGCCCCGTATCACCGATTACCCCTTGCCGACTGCCGCCGAACTGCCACAGGCACGCGGCCCGTGGCGCCCGCAGCGCGATCGCGTCGCGCTGCTGGTACACGACATGCAGCGCTACTTCCTGGCCGCATTCGACGCAGGCAATGCACCGCTGCGGCTGGCCGTGGACAACATCGCACGCCTGCTGGCGCATTGCCGCGCGCACGGTATTCCGGTGTTCTACACCGCCCAGCATGGCGACCAGGATCGCCGTGACCGTGGCCTGCAGGCCGACCTGTGGGGACCGGGCATGCGCCGCAGCGCCGACCATGAACCGATCATCGACGCGCTGGCACCGCAGCCGGGCGAGCACGTGCTGGTCAAGCACCGTTACAGCGCGTTCCAGCGCAGCAACCTGGAGACGCTGATGCGGGTGCGCGGGCGCGACCAGCTGCTGGTGACCGGCGTGTACGCCCATATCGGCTGCACGGCGACCGTGGTCGAGGCGTTCCAGCGTGATATCGAGGCCTTCATTGCCGCCGATGCCGTGGCGGACTTCTCGCGCGCCGATCACGATCAGGCGCTGCAGTGGATCGCGCGCACCAGCGGGGTGCCGATGGCCACCGACCAGTTGCTGGAGGTGCTGTGATGGCTGCCACCGCTGAGGTGCTGGATCTGGAGCGGATGCGTGCCGACGTGGCACGCGTTCTGGAATGTACGCCGGCCGAGATCGGTGACGAGGACAACCTGATTGACCTGGACCTGGACTCGATGCGCATGCTCGGCCTGGTCCTGGCCTGGGGCAACACCGGCCTGCCAATTGAGTTCTCGCAGTTGGCCGAGCACACCACGCTGCGCCAGTGGTGGAACGTGGTGCAGACGCTGCAGGCCGCGCAGAACGCATGAACGCCGCTGCGCTGGCCACGCCGGTGGCATTGACCGAGGCCCAGACCGGACTGTGGTTTGCACAGCGGCTGGCGCCGGACAATCCGTCATTCAATACCGCGCACGCGGTGTGGATCGATGGCCCGCTGGACGTGGCCGCGTTCGTTGCAGCGGCAGACCAGGCTGCGGTCGAAGCCCAGGCCTTTGCGCTGCGCTTTGCCGAAGGGGCCGATGGCCAGCCGCTGCAGTGGTACGACCCGGCACACGTGCCGCTGCTCTCGGTGCGTGATGTTTCCGCCGAAGCGGATGCTGCCGCTGCGGCACGCAGCCTGATGCACGCCGACCGGCTGAGCCCGGTCGACCCCGCCCGCGACCGGATCAGCCAACAGATGCTGCTTGAGCTGGGCGGGCAGCGCTGGGTCTGGTACCTGCGGGTGCATCATCTGGCGGCTGATGGCTATGGCATGGCGCTGTTCACCGATCGCGTGTGCGCGTTGTACGCCGGCCGCATGGGTGAGCCACTGCCGGGGCTGGCGGGCGTGCTGGCCGATGATGCCGCTTATCGTGCCGATCCGCGCCGCGCGCTGGCCGGGCAGTGGTGGCGTGAGCACATGCAGGGCGCACCGGCAGGCGTGGGCCTGGCCGGCACGCTCGCGGCCAGTGACGACGCGCTGCGCTGGGTGCAGCCGCTCGATGCGGCCTTCCGTGAGCAGCTGCTGCAGGCCTCGGTGCGTTGGCTGCAGCCCTGGCCGGATGTGCTGGCCGCGTTGTCGGCCGAGTACCTGCGGCGGATGAGCGCGGCCGATGAAGTGGTGCTGGGCGTGCCCTACATGGGGCGGCTCGGCAACGCGTCGGCGCGGGTGCCGGCGATGGTGATGAATGTGTTGCCGCTGCGCGTAGCGGCCGGCGAGGGCAGCGTCGAGGCCTTCACCCGCGGCCTGGGCCGGAAGCTCAGCCAGGGGCGCAAGCACGGCCGTTACCGCGGTGAGCAGCTGCGCCGGGACCTGGGCCTGGTCGGCGCGCAGCAGCGCCTGCACGGCCCGTTGGTGAATGTGCAGCCGTTCTACAAGCCGCTGGCGCTGGCCGGCGTGCAGGCGACGCTGGAGGTGCTGTGCACCGGGCCGGTGGATGACCTGACGCTGGGCTTCCGTGGCGATGGCCAGCACCTGCTGGACCTGGAGATCGAGGCCAATCCCGCGCTGTATAGTCGCGAGGATGTCGAAGCGCACGCGGCGCGGCTGCTGCATTTCGTGTCGGCGGCACTGCAGGCTGACGATATCGCAGCCGTGCCTCTGGCGACGCCCGCGGAGGCGCAGCAGGTGCTGCAGGAATTCAATGCCACCGCGCACGCGCTGCCGGAGACGACCCTGGTCGAGCTGCTGCAGCAGGGCATGGATCGGGACCCGCACGCGCCGGCGCTGGTGTTCGGCGACGCTGTCTTGGATTACGCAACGCTGGAAGCGCGCAGTTTCGCGCTGGCGGCACAGCTGCGGGCGATGGATGTCGGCCCGGGCCGCGTGGTGGCGGTGGCATTGCCGCGCTCGCTGGAGCTGGTGATCGCGCTGGTCGCAGTGCTGCGCGCAGGCGCGGCCTATCTTCCGCTGGACCTTGCCCATCCCGATGAGCGGCTGGCGCGCATTCTCGCCTCGGCACAGCCTGTCTGCGTCCTGGCTGCGGCGGACGTATCGGCGCGCATGGCCGGTGTGCCGGTGCTTGCGCCGGAGCAGTGGACTGCGCTGAGTTTCGCCGCGCCATGGGCCGATCCTGCGCCCAGCGATGCGGCTTATGTGATCTATACCTCCGGTTCGACCGGCGAGCCGAAGGGCGTGGTCGTCGAACATCGTGCCATCGTCAACCGCCTGCTGTGGATGCGCGAGCACTACGGCATCCGCGCCGATGACCGCGTGCTGCAGAAGACCCCGGCAACCTTCGATGTCTCGGTCTGGGAGTTCTTCCTGCCGCTGCTGTGTGGAGCCACGCTGGTGGTCGCCGGGCCGGACGCGCATCGTGATCCTACCGAACTGGCGCGCTTGATCCGTGGGCATGGCATCACCACGGCGCATTTCGTGCCGTCGATGCTCGATGCCTTCCTCGCCTCACCAGCCTCCGAGGGCCTGCAGCTGCGCCGCGTGTTCACCAGTGGCGAAGCGCTGGACGCATCGCTGCGCGATCGTTTCCACACGCGCGTGCACGCAGAGCTGCACAACCTGTATGGCCCGACCGAAGCTGCGGTGGATGTCAGCTACTGGCCGGCGTCGGCGCAGGATCGCTCGCGGCCGGTGCCGATCGGGTTCCCGGTCTGGAACACCCGCCTGTACGTGCTGGACGCCCGGATGCAGCCGGTGCCGGTCGGTGTGGCCGGTGACCTGTACCTGGGTGGCGTACAACTGGCACGTGGCTATCTGGGTCGCGATGACCTGACTACCGAACGCTTCCTGGCCGATCCTTTCCTGGCGGCCGAGCGCATCTACCGCACCGGCGACGTGGCGCGCTGGCGCCGCGATGGTGCGGTGGAGTATCTGGGCCGCAGCGACCATCAGGTGAAACTGCGCGGCCTGCGCATCGAGCTGGGCGAGATCGAGGCGGCACTGCGCGAGCTGCCTGGCATGGAGCGGGTGGAAGTGCTGCTGCGCCAGGATGCTCCCGGCGAAGCGCGTCTGGTGGCGTATGTGCCGACCGCGCTTGCCGATGCCGTGATGCTGCGCAGCCACCTGGCCACGCGCGTGCCGGACTATATGGTGCCCTCGGCGTTTGTCGGCGTGGACCACTGGCCGGTGACCGCCAACGGCAAGCTCGACCGCAACGCGTTGCCGAAGCCACCGCAACTTGAAGTTGCCGGCTTGGCGCCGCGCACGCCATTGGAACAGGAGTTGGCGTTGCTGTTCGCCCAGGCGCTTGGGCGTGAGGCGCCGGTGGCGGTGGATGCGGACTTCTTCAGTCTCGGCGGTGACTCGCTTTCGGCGGTGCACCTGCTGCTGGCCATCGAGCAGCGCTGGCGCTGTGATCTGGGTCTGGGTGCCTTGTTCGCGCAGCCCACCGTGGCCGCGCTGGCGGTTCGTATTGCCGAGCCGCCGGCGCTGGCCGATCACGCACTGGGGCCAGTGATCGCGCTGGCCGCGACCGACGCTGCCGGGCCCACGCCGCTGTTCGTGCTGCATCCGGCCGGTGGCATCGCCTGGAACTACCGCACCCTGGCCCGTGCACTGCAGCCGGCACGCCCGGTGTATGGCCTGCAGTCGCCGGCACTGGACGCGCGGCAGCCGCTGCCGAGCAGCATCGAGGCGATGGCCAACGACTACGTACAGCGCGTGGTCGCACTGCAGCCGAAGGGGCCGGTGCATCTGCTGGGCTGGTCGGTGGGCGGCATCCTGGCCCAGGCGATGGCGGTGCGCCTGCATGAGATCGGCCGCGAGGTCGGCGAGCTGGTACTGCTGGACGCTTATCCCAGCGAGTGCTGGCGGGCCGAGCCGGAACCCGATGCCATCGCTGCATTGCGGGCACTGCTGGCGATTGCCGGCCACGATCCGGATGCGCATCCGGAGCTGGACAGCCGTGAACGCATTCTGGCGTTCCTGCGACGTGGCGGTAGTGCACTCGGCAGCCTGCCGGATGTGGTGCTCGATGGCGTGGTGCGCGCAGTGACCGGCACCAATCGACTGATCCGCGAGCACATCCACCAACCGTTCGACGGCACGCTGGTGCACGTCCGCGCGGGCCGGGATCACCAGGCGCGGCCACAGCTGCAGTCGGCGTTGTGGCGGACCCACGCGCGCAAGGTGCAGGCGCTGGAACTGCCGTTCCTACACGCCGAACTTACCGGCCGCGATGCGGTGGCGCAGCTGGCGCCATGGTTGTCGGCGCGGCTGCGCCAATGGGACGAGCAACAGGAGATCGCAACATGCAGTTGACCGGTTTTGAAGGCCGCGTGGCATTGGTGACCGGTGCCTCCGGCGGCATCGGCGAGGCACTGGTACGGCTGTTGGTCGAGGCCGGCTGCACGGTGGTGGCGACCGATCGTGAGGCGCCACACGTGGCCGATACGCGGGTCAGGTCGTTCGCACTCGACGTGACCGACAGCGCAGCGGTGGACGCCCTGGTGGATCGTGTGGAAGCCGGCATCGGGCCCATTGGCCTTGCCTCCAACGTGGCGGGTGTTCTGCATGTGGGAGCTGTTGCGGAGACCACCGATACCGATTGGCGCCGGGTGTTCGCGGTCAACGCCGATGGCGTGTTCCACGTTGGGCGTGCGCTGGCGCGGGTGATGTCACCGCGTGGCCAGGGCGCGATCGTCACCGTCAGCTCGAATGCGGCCGGTGTGCCGCGGCATGGCATGGCGGCGTATGCCGCGTCCAAGGCCGCCGCCACCATGTTCACCCGCTGCCTCGGGCTGGAGCTGGCGCCGCTGGGCATCCGCTGCAACATCGTCGCCCCGGGGTCCACGTTGACCCCGATGCAGACCGGCATGTGGCAGGACGAGCGCGGTGCCGAGCGGGTGATCGCTGGCAGCCTGGAGACCTACAAGGCCGGCATTCCACTGCGCAAGCTGGCCACCCCCGAGGACATCGCGCACTCGGTGATGTTCCTGCTCTCCGAGCAGGCCGGGCACGTGGCGATGAGCGACCTGTACGTCGACGGCGGCGCCACCCTGCGCGGCTGAGCCCCGACGGCCGCCTGCCGGCAGTGGTAGTGCCGGCCGCTGGCCGGCAATCCATAGTCCCGGTAGTGCCGGCCGCTGGCCGGCAACCCACAGCTCCGGTAGTGCCGGCTGCTGGCCGGCAATCCATGGCCCCGGTAGTGCCGGCCGCTGGCCGGCAACCCACAGCTCCGGTAGTGCCGGCCGCTGGCCGGCAACCTCATTCAACTTCAGACATCTCCCAACCTCCATCGAGGCATGGCCCGACAGCCAACGCGCAATGATCGACCCACCATGGCGCATGAGCAGCCATCGCCTCCGCCTGGGCCGTCACTCGATCATCGGCCAGTCCTACGTTCTGACAACCACGACACACCAGCGCCGCCGGCTCTTTGAAAGCGAAGCTGCAGCAGCATGTGTAATCGACCAGTTCCACTACATCGAACAGCGCGGGCTCGTACAGTCACACGCATGGGTCGTCATGCCGGATCACGTCCACTGGATGTTCGAGCTGCGCGCAGCTCACCTTCCCGACATCGCGCGCCGGATGAAATCGTCGAGCGCGCTCGCCCTGAATCGCCTGGTGGGGCGTCGATGTACGGTCTGGCAGTCTGGCTACTTTGATCATGCCGTGAGGGCCGAGGAGTCGCTGGCGCAGCAAGCGCTGTACATCCTGGGGAATCCGGTGCGCGCCGGTCTTGCTGGGCAGATTGGCGAGTATCCGTATGCATGGTCGGTCTGGTTGTGATGCCGGCCAGCGGCCGGCACTACCAGTCAATGTTCAGCACGGCCATTCGCTGTTCAGCGCCGCTTGCGCGCGCTTCGGCCGTGGTCGGTCCGGTTTGATGCCGGCCAGCGGCCGGCACTACCAGTGAATGTTCAGCGCGGCTTGCGTGTCCGCTTCAGCTTCGCGGTATCTGCGCCGCTGGCGGCGCCGTCCTGCAGCGCCTGCAGCCACGACAACGTATCCACATAGTCGATGAAGTGCCGCAGGTAGCCGGGACTGGTGGCCTGCATCGTGTCCAGCATGCGCTGCACCAGCACCGCCGAGTTCAGCGGGCCGCCGTCGGCCGGGGCCTCGGTGCGCAGTGAGCGGCGCACCTGCAGTTCGCTGCGCAGCTCCGACCACTCGCGCTGCACCTGCTGCAGCATCGGCACCTGCGGGTAATGCGGCAGCGAGCGCGACCCCGCATCGAGGTCGCGCACCAGTGCGCGCAGGCCTTCGAGCGCTGAAAGCTTACTTGGCATCCGGGGCCTTGGGCTTGGGAATCGGCGCGATCTCCACGCGGCGGTTGCGTGCGCGGCCTTCCTCATTGGCATTGGAACTGACCGGCTGCTCGCTGCCGAACGCGGCGGCGAACACGGCGTCAGCCGGTACGCCATCGGCGATCAGGGTGCGGGTTACGGTCAGCGAGCGCTGCGCGGACAGCTCCCAGTTGTCGGCGAAACGCCGGTTGCCTTCGCGCACCGGTGCGTCATCGGTGAAGCCGCTGACCATCAGGATCTCTTCGCGGCTGCCCAGATAGGCGGCCAGCGGTGCGGCCAGGCTGCGCAGCAGCTCCTGGCCTTCCGGCTGCAGCTGGTCGGAGTTCAGCGCGAACAGCACGCTGCCGCTGATGCCGATGCGGCCATCCACCAGCGTCACGCGACCGGCGGCCAACGGGCCCGCCAGCGCCTGTTCGAGGGTCTGCAGGCGCTTGGCTTCGGCCTGGCGCTGCTTCACTTCCTGGTCCAGCCGCTGCGACAGCTCCAGCTGCACCGCGACCACACCGACCAGTATCAGCACGAACGCGCCCAGCAGCACCGACATCAGGTCGCCGAAGGCGGCCCAGATCGGGGCGTGCGAACCGCCATCGACCTCCAGCTCGTCGCTCATGCGCTACCGGCCTTGCCGCGGCGCGTGGCCAGCTGCTGCAGTTCTTCCATCACCTGCTTCTGCGACAGCAGGCTGAGGTCGACCACCTCGCGCGCCTGCGCCACGTAGTAGGCCAGCTGCTCATCGCTGCGGGCCAGCGAGGCATCCAGTGCGCCGCCGATCTGTTCCAGGCGGCCGGACAGCTCGGTGGAGGCGCTGCCGAACTGCGCGACCGCTTCGCCGAAGCTGCTGGCCAGCTGTCCGACGTCGCCCGCGCTGCCGTGGAGCGCTGCGGCAATGCCATCCAGCTTGCCGGTCTCGGCGGCGATATGGTCGGTGAAGCGGTTGCCGACGCGTTCCAGCAGCTCGGCCGAGCCACCGACCAGTGCGTCCACAGCGGTGCGCTGTTCGTGCGAGGCGTGGTTGATCGCATCCAGCAGGGTCTGCACGGTGGCCAGCAGGCGTCCGCGTTCCTCCAGCATCGCGTTGTCACGCACCAGGCTCTCGGACAGCGTACTGCGCAGCTCGTTGATGACGTCGGCAGCGGCCTTGGGCGCGGCGGCGGCGGTCTGCAGCAGGGTGGACACTTCGGCCAGCGTGGCGCTGGCCTGTGCGCGACCGTTCTCGCCGATCTGCTGTGCGGTCTCCGCCAGCGTGTCGCAGACGCGCTGCTGCTGCGCGGCCAGGCGTTCGCCATTGGCCTGCAGGCGCTCGGCCAGCTCGGTGGAAACGTGCTGCAGAGCATCGCTCCAGCGCTGCAGGCGCTGTTCGTCGCCGGCCTGCAGCTGCGCCTGCAGGGCGGCGTGGGCCTGCTGCAACTCGGCGCTGACCGCGTCCCAGCGCGCCTGGCGTTGCTGCTCGCGGCTGTCCAGGCTGGCCTGCAGTTCGGTGTGCGCGGTGGCAGCGGCGGCCTGCGCGGCCTGCCAATCCTGCAAACGCTGCTGTTCGTGGTCCTGCAGCAGCGACTGGCTGGCGCTGTGCTGCTGCTCCAGTGCCTGCAGCAGCGCCTGCGCACGCGCGTCCAGATGCTCGCTGGCGGCGATCAACGCCTGCTGCTGGCGCTCGACCAGCGCGCTGTTCAGGGCCTGCTGCTGTTCGGCGGCAGCACGCAAGGCCTCCGCATTGTCCTGTGCATCGGCCTGCAGGCGCTCGCCGATACGTGTGACCAGCGCTTCGGCATGCGTGGCCTGGCCATCGCTGAAGGCCTGCAGGTGCTGGCGCAGGTCGCTCACCAGTGCCTGCTGTGCCTGGGTCTGTTCACTCACCACCTTGGCCCAGCTGGCCTCGGTGGCGACGCGGCTGCGCTCAAAACCGTCGCTCAGGCCGGCCAGCTGCTGCTGCACGGCCTGCTCGACGCGGGCATGCAGTGCTTCGCCGTGATGGGCCAGGCCAGCCAGGGTGGTCTCGGCCATCGGCTGCAGCGCGCCACCGATGGCGGCGGCGCTGGCTTCAGCCCCTTCGCGCAGCGACTGCTGCAGCGAGACCGCCAGGCGTTCCTGCAGCGCCTGGCTCTGGGTCAGGAACTCGGCCTGGCCGGCCAGCAGGCGCTCATTGGCGGCCGCACTGTGCTGTTCAAAGGTGCTGGTCATCTCCTGCAGGCGGTCGACCAGCGCCGGCAGCGCCGCGGACTGTGCCTGCAGCAGGCGCAGCGACTCGGCGCGCTGCCAGGCCTGCGAGTACGGATGCAGGTCGCCGGAGATGGCGCGGTCCAGCTGCTGCACGGCCTGCAGGCGGTCACGACGCAGCAGCGCGGCCAGCAGACCGAGCATGGCCGAGCTGGCCACACCGGCGATCGAGGTGCCGAATGCCACCGCCAGACCCTGCACCGGCGAGGCCAGCGAGCCGCGGATCGCGGCCATGTCGGTCGCGCTCTGCAGGGCCAGTCCGGTGCCACGCAGCGTGTCCATCATGCCCAGGAGGGTGCCGAGCATGCCCAGCAGCACCAGCAGGCCGACCAGGTAAGGGGTCAGCACCGGAGCGGGCAGGGCGGTACGCTCGCCTTCCACGCGCAGGCGCACGGCGTTGCGCAGGCCTGCGGGCACGCGCTCCAGCCAGGGAGCGAGGCTCTCCTTCGCGCTGGACAGGTCGTTCAGTGCGCTGCGCAGGCCGTTGCTGGCCTGGCGGTAGCGGTACAGCTCCACGCCACCGGCGATGTAGCAGGCCGCGATGATCGCCGCCACCGCTGCACCCAGCGGATGCACCGAAACGTAGCCAATGCCGATCCAGCACACGGCCAGCAGGCCGACAAGGAAAACAACGACATGGAAAGCAGTTCTGGACATGGTGTTCCGGTCAGTGGGAGCGCAGGGCGTCTTGCAGCCCTTCGATCGGGTGGAAGCGCAGCTGCAGCTCGGCGAGCAGCAGGGTGCGCATGTCATGGCGGAAGGCCGCGCGCCAGCCGGGCTGGCCGTGCACGCGTTCAAAACGGGCACCGAGCACGGCCGGCGCAGTGGCCAGCAGGCTGTGCTCGCGCGGGGTGAGGGTCTGTTCCATCACCGCATCGACCTCGGCCAGCCGCGCCAGCTCGGGCGAAACCTGCACCAGCTGGTCGCGCAGGCGGCCGCGCAAGCGCCCGGTGGCGGTCTGGATGGCCTGCTGCAGTACCCGGTAGCGCTGGCGCAGCGAGGCGAAGTTGGGTGCAGCGGCAGCTTCGGCCAGATCCAGCAGGCGCTCGGCCTCGGCGTCCTCACTGATCGAGGCCAGCAGGCTGGCGTGCGCCTGGACGCAGTCGGCCAGCACATCCTCGACGGCTTCGGCGGCTTCACCGGGCTCGGGCAGGCGTCCGCCGAGCGCCCCGGACAGGGCCACGGCACGGCTCCAGTCCACCCACTGGCCGAGGCGATCGGTCAGGGCGGGACTGCTGGCCGGCATCGCGCCGTCGCTGAGACGGGCGAGCAGGCGGAGGAACTCCGGTCCACCCAGGACCGGCTGCGCTGCGTTCGCCATCAAGGGGTGAGGGGCCAAAAACCGTTGATTTTACAACCAGATGACCCGGCCTGGATGAAGGCGGGGCCGGGCGGGGGCGCCCGCAGGCGCGACAAGGCTTAGAATGTCCGGCTGCACCCATCCGTTCGACCCCTGGAGTACCCAATGACTGTTGCGCAGTTCTACCCGATCGGCACCCCCGGACAGCCCTGGGGCGACGCGGAACGCGCACAGTGGCGGGCCCGCCAGCAGCGCCAGCGCAGCTACCACGATGACGTGGTGGCCGCGCTCGAGCGCCTGGACGACAGCTTCGATGTGATCCAGTACGGCCAGCTGGACTATGCGCCGGACCATTACCCGCTGTTCGCCGTGGTCAACCACGACTGGAACCCGGCGCTGCCGACCGCACTGATCACCGGTGGCGTGCATGGCTACGAAACCAGCGGCGTGCATGGCGCCCTGCAGTTCCTGGAACAGCAGGCTGAGCGTTACCTGGGCCGGCTGAACCTGATCGTGGCACCGTGCGTCAGCCCGTGGGGCTACGAGCGCATCCAGCGCTGGAACCCGGATGCCATCGACCCCAACCGCAGCTTCCGTGACGGCGGCCAGATCGAGGAAGCGGCCGCGCTGATGGCCTGGGTGGCCGAGCGCAAACCGAACCTGCTGGTGCACCTGGACCTGCACGAGACCACCGACAGCGACCTGCACGAGTTCGATCCGGCGCGCTGCGCCCGCGACGGCAAGCCGTTCGAGCGCGACACCATTCCGGATGGCTTCTACGTGATCGGCAACAGCGAAGACCCGCAGGCCGAGTTCCAGAAGGCCCTGATCGCTGCGGTCGCGCCAGTCACCCATATCGCCCCGGCCGACGCCGAGGGCAACCTGGTCGGCCTGCCGCTGCAGTCACCGGGCGTGGTGTGGGGTGAGTCGCGGTCGATCGGCGCCTGCGCCGGCTTCACCGACGCGCGCTTTGCCACCACCACCGAGGTCTACCCGGACAGCCCGCGCACCAACCCGCAGGAGTGCAACGACGCCCAGGTGGCGGCGGTGTGTGCGGGCCTGGATTTCGCCCTGGCGGCGCAGTAACGCGCCACGTTGCGGGCAGCGACCGGCATCAACCGGCGCCGTTCTTTGGCTGGCGAGGTGGCCACAGCCGGCGAAGCCGACGCGCGGCATCCGGCGAAGACATCCAGATCGGGCTGGTACACCGTGGTGTTGACCCCGAACAGGCCCAGCAGTGAGTGGAAGACATTGTCGTGGCTGTGCGCCCGGTGCAGGGCATTCCCGCGCAGGCAGGCCAGGTCCACGCCCGCGTTGCGGCTGAATTCCGGTGGGAACCACATCACCATCGGCACCTGGGTCTGCTCGCGCGGCGCGATGAAGTAAGGCGTGCCGTGAAGGTACATGCCACGTTCGCCGAGCGACTCGCCATGGTCGGACACATAGATCAGCGCGACATCACGCCGGTCCGAATAGCCCTGCAGCAGGTCGATGGTCCTGCCAAGCATGCGGTCGGTGTGGACCAGGGTGTTGTCATAGGTGTTGACCAGCGCCTCGTTGCTGCACTGCTGGATCTGGTTGCTGTCGCAGGTCGGACTGAATGCCCGCGACTGTGCCGGGTAGCGTTCGAAGTAGGTCGGGCCGTGGCTGCCAAGCTGGTGCAGCACGACCAGGGCGTCACCGTTCATGGCGTCAATGCGTGTACCGAGCTGATGCAGCAGCACCTCGTCATAGCAGGTGCCGTCGGCATTGACACATTGGCCGGCCACCTTCAGCGCGGGCATGTCCTCGGTCGGCACGCGTTCGCACACGCCTTTGCAGCCACCGTTGTTGTTGTTGCGCCAGAGCACGCTGATGCCCGTGCGCTGCAGGATGTCGAGCACGTTCTCCTCGGTCGCTGCGCGTACATCGTCATACTGGCGGCGGGTCATCTGCGAGAACATGCACGGCACCGAGATCGCCGTTGCGGTTCCGCATGAGGAAACATCACTGAAGCTGATGACGCCTTCCTTGCGCGATAGCCGGGGATTGGTCGCGCGTGGGTAGCCGTTGAGCTGGAAGTTCTGTGATCGCGCGGTCTCGCCGACGACCATGACCACAAGCTTCGGACGCGGGCCCGGTACGCGCCGTGCGTCCATGCCGATCGGGCGCAAGGGTTGCTGGCGGGCGCTGTAGAGGCCTTTCAGATAACCGTGGGTATGGCGCACGACATTCAACGGCAGCACCTGGTCACGGAGATAGCGGTTGTTGCGCAGCAGCGAGGAGTAGTCCTTGTAGAACGCGAAGCCGATTGCCAGCAGTACCAGCAATGACGCCAGAGCGCTGGCCGGCCACACCAGCAGCGAACGTATCGAGCCGGCCCCGCTGGTGGTGCGCACCAGGGCGAGCCCGGCAGCAGGCAGCACGCCCAGCGCCAGCAGGGTCAACAGTAGTGGCAGCGACAGATAGGCGTTCAGTTCGGCCTGGTTGGTCTCGAACACGTTCTGCACCATGCTGCGATCGATCAGCACGTTGTAGTGCAGCATGAAGTAGCTGCAGGCGGCGCTGACGACAACGAGCAGCACCAGCAGCGGCCTGCGCAGGAACGGCAGTGCCAGCAGTGGCGTCAGCAACAGGTTGAACAGGCAGAACAGCACCACCGGCAGGCTGGCCAGGAACAGCACGCTGCGCACGCTGTTGAGGTCGACCAGCCCCCACAGCGTCTTCCAGAGGGCGATGTTTCCAATCGTGGTGAAGAACAGTGCGACGGCCCAGGCCAGAACGATCGGATGGGGCCGTGGAAAACGGCGGCATTGACGCACGAGCAGGTTCCGTGGAGCGGGAGTGCGCGCAGTATCGAAACCGCTTTATCAGGAAGTTGTCAGGTTGGGCGGACTAGCCAAGCAGGATCACGCCCCACACCGCGCCCACCATCAACAGTGCGGTGGTCTGCGCGGCGCTGCCCATATCCTTGGCGTTCTTTGACAGTGGATGCTGTTCCAGGGAGATGCGATCAACCACCGCTTCGATCGCCGAGTTGAGCAGTTCCACCAGCAGGCTGATGAAGCAGACCGCAAGCACTATCGCGCGCTCGACCGCGCTGATGTCCAGTACGAACGCTGCAATGATCAACAGCGCGTGCAGAAGCAGCAGCTGACGAAAGGCTGCCTCGCCGCGGAAGGTGGCGACGAATCCATCGCGCGAATGGATGAGGGTGTGGAAGATGCGGCTCAGGCCGGTCTTCCCGTGCGGGTACTTGCCGCTGTCCTTGGGGTGCTGCATGCGGTTTCCGCCGTGAAGTGAGCAATCCCCAGCATGTGCACGCGTGCGTCAGGAAATCGTCAGAGAGGCCACTCCAGGCTGAACCGGCATCCCTGCTGCGATGAATGCACCGTCATCCTCCAACCCAGGTGCTCGACGATGCGCTGCACGATCGACAACCCCAGCCCCTCGCCGCTGTGCACGCTATCGGGCACGAAGCGCTGGAACAGCTGTGGATCGATACTGGAGGGCAGGCCGGTCCCCGTGTCGGCGACGATGAGTGCGGCGTCGTGGAGGGTGATCCGGACTTCGCCGCTTTCGGTGTACTGGCAGGCGTTGCGCAGAAGGTTCCAGATCACGCTGCGCGCAAGATCCGCGTTGGTGTGCAGCACGGTGTCATGCAGGGCATCAAACGCAACGATCACCGGCTTGCCGGAAAGCCAGGGCTGGCAGCGATCCATGCAGCATTCGACCAGCGCACGCAGGGCCACCTCGTTGCGTGGCACGGTGCTGGGGGCGCGAGAGAGCAGCAGCAGGCAGGTCAGCTGGCGCTGCATCTCCTGGGTGGTGCGCAGGATGCGCTCGGCACTGGGAACCAGGTGGCTGTCGGCCGGAAGCTGGCAGGCCAGCGTCTCGGCAGCACCACCGATGATGGCCAAGGGCGTGCGCAGCTCGTGGCTGGCATCGCCGCTGAAGCACTGTTCGCGATGCAGGAACCGTTCGAGCTCGTCACTATGGCGGGCAAAGGCGCGCGCGAGCACGCCGATCTCATCGCGTGCGTCCTGGTAGGGAAAGGGCTTGTGGCCGTCCTGCACCGCATCGGCCAATCGTGTGATGGGCGCGATGACGTGGGTCGCTACCTTGCGACCGATCAGGAAGGCGCCAAGCACGCAGATCGAAATGACCAGTGCCGCAAAGGCATTGATCAGGTATTCCAGATAGCCATAGGGGGCTGCGTCCTGCAGCAGGTAGTAACGTTGGCCGGCACTGTCGAACACGCGCAGGTGCCACTCGTTGGGTGCTGCTTCGCCGTGATATCCCGGGCCATATTGGCGCAGCACGACAGGCACGTCCTGGGCATCGAACAGTGCGCTGCCGGAGGGCAGGTCGGGACGCCGACCACGGGCGAGTTCGTCCTGCAGGCGGCGTACTTCACTGTCCTGGGTCCGCGCGACGACAGCGGCCCGGACCTGGTCGTAGTCCACCTGTTCGGCCAGTACGATGAAGCCCATGGCACCGGCCATCAACAGCACGAACGAGATCGTGATGCGGGTGCGCAGGCTCAGGCGGCGGTAGAGGGAGGCACGGGTCACGCCTGCATGCGCCAGCCGACGCTGTGCACCGTGGTGATCAGCGCGGTGTCGAAGCTGCGGTCCACCTGCAGGCGCAGCTCATGGATGTGGGTTCGCAGCGCGCCGCTGTCGGGTGGCTCGTCGCCCCAGACCAGGTATTCCATTTCCTGCTTGCGCACCACGGCCGGCGCCGCACGCACCAGGCACATCAGCAGCTTGTGCGACGTGGGCGTCAGCGCAATGCAGCGGCCTTGCCGCCAGGCTTGCGGCGAGCGCGTGTCCACCTGCAGGTCCTTCCACGCCAGCACGCTCTGGACCTGGCGACCCTGCGCCCGTCGTACCAGGGCCTTGATCCGCGCATCCAGTTCCGTCAGCGAGAACGGTTTGACCAGGTAGTCATCCGCGCCCAGTGCCAGGCCCTGCACGCGGTCTTCGACCGGATCGCGCGCGGTCAGCATCAGGATCGGCACCGGGTTCTGGAACTCCTGGCGCAGCTTCTGGCACAGCGTCATGCCGTC
The DNA here is from genome assembly GCF_030913325.1 of Stenotrophomonas sp. a6. NCBI lineage: Bacteria > Pseudomonadati > Pseudomonadota > Gammaproteobacteria > Lysobacterales > Lysobacteraceae > Stenotrophomonas > Stenotrophomonas sp. a6. The sequence continues at coordinate 2,539,352 of NZ_CP133161.1, read as the reverse complement.
CAGCCGCGGCAGCATCAGGTCCAGCAGGATGGCGTCGTAGTCGTGCTGCGTGGCCCGGCGCAGGCCGCTGGCGCCGTCGCGGGCGTCGTCCAGTACGTAACCCAGCGGTTCAAAGAAGGCATACAGGTTGGCAACCAGCTCGGGGTTGTCTTCGATGATCAGCAGGCGGGTCATGGCATGCGTCCTTGCGCGTGGCCGAACTCTGCCCGATCGCTGGCCGAATGCCAATGCCCTTGCTGAATGGATCGCGGGTGAGGGCGCCCGCATCAAGCCCTGCTCAATCGGCCGGGCTGCGTGAATCGCGGACCGAGTAGATCACCGAGAAGATCTTCCAGCCCTGCTCGGTGCGGATCAGCTGCCACATTTCCTTGCCCCAGTTGGTCTTCACCCCATCGTCGTGGAAGCTGTAGTCAAACGAGACCGAAGCCACATCACCATCCGTCTCGATCTTCGTGTTGTAGAACTTCTCCTCCTTCGGCTTCGGCGAGGCCACCGCCCCGTCGATCAGCGCGATGAAGTTGTTTGCAGGAATCTGCCGCGCCTTGATTGCATCGGGCTTGGCCTTGCGGATCTCCTGCAGGCGCACGTCTTCGGAAACGAACTGCCAGCCGATGTCTTCTGGTTTGTCCGAGAAGAACAGGCCCATGTAGGTCGGCTTGTCCTTGTTGATCAGCGAAGTACGGAACGATTCGACCACCTGTTCGATCGCTTTTACATCCGCCGCTGATGGCTGCTGGCTAGCGTGGGCCGGCTGGCCTGCGATGAGGCCAACAATGAGAAACGCGCTCTGGAATCCGGTGGTTCGCATCATTCATGTCGGCCGCAGTGTGGTGGGAGCGCGCCAGGGCCACGGCTACAGGGCCCCGGCGCGCTCCGCATTCAACGATGCAGCGCGTCAACAATCAAGCCGGTGGCGATCTCCACCAGCAGATACTCGTTATCGGACTGGCGCACCCAGCGCCGGTCGCGGCCCGGTTCGCGCAGGTCATAGCGCGCGTAATCGTCTACCCAATAGCGGCGGTCCACTTCGGCCCACGGCAGGCGCTCGCCACGTCGCCAGGCCTTCTTCTGCCAGCCCGGCGGCGGCGCGTCGCGGTGGTGCGGGCCGCCTGCGTGCGGCGGCGGGCCGTTGCCTCGGGCGTGGTGCGGCGGATCGGCGAAGGCGGGGGCCGCGGCCAACGCGGTGGCTGCGCTCAATGCGATGGCAAGCAAACGTGTGGTCTTCATGGGGATGCCTCCGTCATGGCCGCAGCATGCGGCGCTGTGGCGGGAATATAGGGCAATCCATGTGAATGAATGCGGGTGTAGGCGGTAATTTCCTGAACAGACGGCGCGGCCTGCAGTCGTTGCCAGACAACGGGTCATTGGACCCCGCCCGGGGCCGAATCCGTTGCAGCCCAGCCTCCGCCCAACGACACGAAAAGATCCATCTGCCGGTCAATGCGTTCCGCGCGCGAGGCGGCCAATGCGGACTCCGCATCTGCCAGCTCCGCCTGGGCCGAAAGCACGTCTAGAAAATCGATCCTGCCGAAGCGGTAGAGGTGCTGTGCCTGTTCGGTGGCCCGGGCTGCGTCCCGACGCGCGTGCGCTAGGCTGCGCTCGCGTTCAAGCTCCTGCGTGCAGGCAGAAAGCGCGGTCTCGGTCTGGCGCAGTGCCTGCAGCACGATGCCGTCAAAGGAAGCGAGAGCGGTCTCCGCATTGGCACCGGCCGCTGCGATGCGGGCCTTCGCCGCGCGGTGGTTGGGCCAGTGCCATGACAGCACGGGGCCGATGCTCGCACCGAAGCCGTCGGCCGACAGCAGATGCGCCGGTGTGCCGGCGACGCCCGAAGAGGCGCCCAGGGTGATCTGCGGATAGAGAGCCGCCGTCTCGACACCGATCATTGCAGTCGCGGCGGCCAGGCTGCGTTCGGCTGCGCGTACGTCAGGGCGCCGCTGGAGCAGCTGCCAGCCGTCACCGATCGGCAATGCTTGCTGCAGCTCAGGGGGCTGTGGGCACCCTTCTGCTTCCCTGGGATAGTCTGCCGGGACTTTGCCCATCAGTGCGGCCAGTTCGAACAGTGAGGCCTGCCGTTCCGCCAGCAGGTGCGGTATCGCCGCCGCGCTGCGATTGACGGCTGCACCGGCACGGCTGACATCGAAGTCCGTTCCGCGCCCGCCGGCAGCAAGGCGTCGGGTTGCCTCCAGCGTAGCGCGCTGTATCGCCAGCACCTGCCGGGTTGCAGTGAGCGTGTGATTGCTTGTGCACACCTGGAGATAGGCACGGGTGACGGCCGCAGCGACGACCACGCGGACCTGGTCGCGTGCCGCAGCGACAGCCTCCGTGTCCGCGTTGGCGGCTTCGATGCCGCGGCGGATGCCGCCTGCGAGATCCAGCGGATAGGAGAGGTGGAGGCCCAGCGCATAGGATTGCGGTGCGGCCGACGCCTGGGTGTAGCCACCGGCATGGGTGAGCGTGCCCGATGCATCCACGTCCCCTTGTACGGCACCGCGCGCGCGGTACTCCAGCACGGTCGCGCTGGCGCGCCGAAGGTTGGCATCGGCGGCGCGCAGGTCGGTATTGGCCGCCAGTGCTTCGCGTACGTAGGCGTCAAGCTGGGGGTCGCCATACAGTTGCCACCATCGATCCGGTGGCGCGTCGTGGCTGAACGATGCCTCCTGGCCCGAGACGAACGCCCGCGCCGCCCGTGGGGAGGCTGCGACAGCGCTCGCCGGCAGGTGATAGTCGGGGCCGGACACGCAGGCCGTCATCGGCAGCAGCAGGGCAAGCAGCCCGCCACGTACTGTCCGCACGCTCACTTGCAGGCTCCCTGCGCCGAGGGGGTGATGGTCACACTCGCAGTGCGACCTACGATCAGCCGGGTATCCGGCGACGCATCATCGATACGGATGCGTACCGGGATGCGCTGTGCCAGCCTCACCCAGGTATAGGTCGGCGCCACGGCCGGCAGCAGGTTGTGCGTGCTTGAGCGCTGATCGTCGGCAATGCCGGCGGCGATGCTGTCAACGTGTCCGCGGACATCGCGGGTGTCGCCCATCAGCCGGGCCACGGCGGCATCGCCCTCGGTGATGCAGGTCAGTTTGGTTTCCTCGAAGTAGCCTTCGATACGCAGGCTGTGGGTGTCGATCAGCGCCAGTGCCTGCGCACCGGGTTGCAGGTAGTCGCCCGCGTGCAGGTCCAGGTTGGTGACGATGCCGTCGGTGGTTGCGCGCACCTCGGTGCGTTGCACGTTGAGCTGGGCGACGCGCTGTTCGGCCCGTGCCTGCGCCAGCGCTGCCAACTCGGTATCGACCTTGGCGGCATTGCGTTCGCGTGTCTCCGAGGCGACCAGGTTGCCAAGTGCGTTGTCCCGTGTCGATTCGCGGCGGGCCAGCGCCAGCGTGGCGCGAGCGCTGCTGACCGCTGCATCGGCCTTCTCAAGCGCGGCAGCGAAGCGCGGTTGATCCAGCACCAGAAGCAGCTGTCCGGCGCTGACCCGCTGGTTGTCGTGCACCAGCACCTGGGTGACCAGCCCCCCCATGTCCGATGCAACGCGCACCACATCGGCGCGCACCCGCCCATCCCGCGTCCACGGGCGCATTTCGTAACGCTTCCAGATGGACAGTGCGGCGACGACAGCAATCGCGAATACAACCAGCGTAGCGCTCCAGCGCCCGATGACGGCAAGCAGGTGTTTCATTTCATTTCTCGAGCAGGGGCGAGAGCCGGATCATCAGCTCCGCCAGGATCACGAACAGGGACAGGCCCACCAAGGGCCGCGCGGCGAACAGCCGGTACAGGCCGAGGCTGGCGAGCAGGCGCGAGGTCAGCATCGACAGCGCCAGCGCGGCGGCGGCCACGGCGAGCAGGCCGGGGATCAGCACGCCATCAATGGAAAGATCAGAAAGCATGAGGTCAGTGCCGATGAGTGAGAGCAGGCGCCAGCAGGTCGCGGCGCAATCCGCAGAGCAGGTGCGACAGATGCTCACGATCACCCCCGCTGCTGGCCACTGCGGCCTCGCGCATGCGGTCGAGCAGTTCCAGAAGATGGGCATCGACACTGCGTGGCGCATGGCCGCGGATCCTGAAATGTGCGGCGATGCGTTCGACCAGCGCCGCATGAAGCGCCCGAACCTGCGGGTTGTGCAGCCGCCTTTCCAGCGCGCGGAGTTGGCTGGATGCACGTGCCGCACGAACGTCCGCAAACAATTCCCGCAGATCGTGTGCGGCACTGGAACGGCCCTGCAACCTGGGAGCGAGCAGCCCGATTCGATCCAGCATGCGGCTGAGCCAGGCGCGGGTCACGCCACCTTGTTCGGCGGCATGTCGTGCGATATCCCGACGGATCGAACGCTCCAGCCGTGCGCGGTTGCGGCCCGCATCGGCGGTCTGGAACAGCTGCATGCTGCACAGTGCCACCGTCGTACCGATGAACAACGCAACGCTGTTGTTGAGCGCGCCGGCGATGTTGGTCGAATTGGTCGCGCCCAGGCCGGCGATGAGCGGAAACGTCAGCACCACGCCCAGCGCAGCCATGATGAAGGGCGGCCGGGCCAGGAACGATCCGCATAGCAGCAGCGCAGGCGCCAGCGCGGCCATCAGGCCGACGAAATCGGACAGCGCGGGGAAGATCAGCAGACCGTAGAGCAGGCCGACGGCAACGCCGATGCAAGATCCCACCAGGTAGCGCATGACATGCGGTGCCGGCGCTTCGATCGTGCCGAACAGCACGCACGCTGTGCCGATGATGGACACCGCCGTGGCGCCGTCCGACCAGCCCGTGATGATCCACAGCACGCAGCTCAGCAGGATGCCGACGAACGCCCCCAGTGCGCTGCGCGCGGCGTTCCTGTGATCCCGGTGAATCACTGCGCCCTGCACATTCCGCGCAAGACGGTCAGGCACATGCAGGCGCCAGTCGGGGCGGGCAGTGTGCAGTTGTGCCTGCAGCACGCGGCAGTCGGCGTGGGCGAGGTCGAGCTCGGCCTGTTGCGCGGCGAGGCTGGCCTGCAGCAGATCGCGCCAGCCGCTTGCATCCATTGTGCCGGCCTGCGGTGAACGCAGCCGAGCGATGGAATCTTCCACCGCGCTGGACAGCATCAGTACGTCCAGCATCCGGTCATGCAGGGCACGCAGGATCTGCACCTGGGCCACGCCGTGGGCGCTGTCGAAGGGCAGGTGGATCGACAGCACATGCAGCTCGAGCAGGTCGGCGGCCACTTTCGAGCGGTCCGTCGCCAGCACCGTGTCCGATGCACTGGCGCGCATGTCGCGTGTCCATCGTTCCGCATCTTCCAGCACGGCAGCAACCCGTGCGTGCACGCGCATCGAAACCCGGCGCGGCAGCACCAACCCATGTACCAGCGTGGCGGCCAGGATGCCGATGGCGATTTCCTGCACCCGCGTGATGGCAATGGTGAACACCTCTCCCGGCACCATCACCGCAGGAAACCCGATCAGGCTGGTGGTATAGCCGGCCAGCAGGAACGCGTACGCACGTGGCGTGCGGTCGAGCATCGCCAGGTACAGGCACAGCGCCATCCAGGTGGCGAGCGCGGCGCTCAGCACCAAGGGCGCATTGGCGAAGCGTGGCACCAGCGCGACGGTGGCGACGGCCCCGCCCACGGTACCGAGCAGGCGGAACAGGCCGCGGCTGAGCGTTGCCCCGGAAAGAGGCTGTGATACCAGATAGACCGTGCCGATCACCCAGAACGGGCGGTTCAGGCCGACCCTTAGAGAGACATAGAGCCCCAGCGACGCGGCGAGCAGGCATTTGAGCGAGAACAGCACCGCCTCCTGGTCGGTCCTGAGGGCAGGGCTTTTAAACCGCGCAAATGCCTGGAGCAGGTGGGGGCGGAGCGGGCTGGAGGAGTGCATGCGGCTCATGCTAGTGATCGGCCGCACTGGCGAATTTCGCTACAATGACAACCAATCGCTAAAACCGGTCAATGTGAGAATGGCTCGCATTTCGCTCCCCGGCTTTGACCTGGACCCGGACGAGACCGATCGCCCGGCGGTTGCCAGCCGCCTGCAGGTGGCCGAGCACGACGCGGAAATTCCGGTGCATGAGCATCGAAAGGGTCAGCTCATTCTTGCGCTGCATGGGGCGGTGACCTGCGAAGTGGCCAATGCGCTGTGGATCGTGCCGCCCCAGTGTGGCGTCTGGATTCCGGGCGGCATGCCGCACAGCAACCGCGCCACCGCCAACGCGCGCCTGTGCTACCTGTTCGTCGAGCCCGGCATCGTCGACCTGCCGGCGCAGTGCGTGACGCTGGCCATCTCGCCGATGCTGCGCGAGATGATCCTGCACCTGGCCGACGCGCCGCTGGACTATCCGCATGGCAGCCACACCGACCGGCTGGCGCGGGTGTTGCTGGACGAGCTGGTACAGATGCCGGCTGAGCATCTGTCGCTGCCGGTCAGCCATCACCCGAAGGTGCGTGCGCTGGCTGCGGCGCTGTCGGCGGATCCGGCAGACCGCAGCACCATCGGCCAGTGGGCCGTGCGCCTGGCCCTGGGCGAGCGCACGTTGACCCGCCTCATCGAACGGGAAACGGGACTGTCCTTCGGGCGCTGGCGGCAGCAACTGCACCTGCTCATCGCCATTCGGGAACTCGCCGCCGGTGCACCCGTACAACGCGTTTCCGAGACGCTGGGCTATGAGTCGGTGACGGCCTTCATCACGATGTTCAAGAAAGCGCTTGGCCTTTCCCCGGCGCGGTACTTTGCGGTGCGCCTGCGTGGGCAGTAGCCGGGGACAGCCCGGGAAGCCCCTGCCTGGAACAGCTACTTCGAGGTGCCGGAGACCGATTGAATCGCTGCCACCACCGCAGCGGGTTCCTCGCGCTGGAGGGTGTGGCCGGTTGCCAGGTAGCGGTGCGAGCCGCGCGTGAATCCCGAGAAGAGCAGGGCGTGCTGTGCTTTCCAGAGCGCCTTGCCCGCTGCGGTTTCCTCGAAGAACAGCGGTTCGGCAGCCAGCTGGGTTGCAGTCAGCAGCGCTACCGGCACGTCCGGCATCGTGCGCGGGGTTTCCGCACCGGGTGCATCCAGCTGTTCGGTCAGCACGGCGTAGTCGGCGGCCATGGCTGGCGGCAGCATCGCCCGCAGCTGGGCATCATCTGCCTGCACGCGGGCACTGTCGGCCTGCTTGAACGCATGGCGCTGCCCCATTGTGGCCGGGTCCACCAGCACCAGGCCCTGCAGGCGCTCCGGATGGCGGCGTGCAAACTCCGTGGCCAGCAGGCCGCCATAGGAGTGACCCACCAGCACAACGCGGCGACCGGGAGCGAGCGTATCGATCACGGCCGTGAGGTCGGCCAGATGCGCATCGATGCGCTTGGGATGACCGTCGCTGCCGGACTTGCCGAGTCCCGCACGGGCGTAGGTGATGCTGTGGTAGTCGCGCCCCAGACCGGCAACCACCTCCTTCCAGGCCCCCGCGCCCTGCCCGAAACCGGATTCAAAGACCACGGTGATCGGGCCGGCCCCCATCTCTTCGGCCTGCAGTGTGTAAGCGCCTCGATCCACCTGGATTTCCCCTGCGTGCGCGGTGCCCACTGCGGCCATCATGGCGGCCAGCGCCCACAACGTCACTCGGCTGATCTTCATTGCCATTCTCCTGGGCCGTGACGCGTGCCAGCCCTTCCGATGGGTCAGGTCTGCAGCGGAGTGCCACAGCCTGCCGACCTCGCGACAGGTCGTGTTGGTAATGTAGTGATGTATAACACCGACTCCCTGTGCAGAAAGTCATGGGGACGGGGCGTAGACCGCTGAATGGCGTTGGATGCTTGAATCTGTGATCGGTTACGCGGCTCCACACTTGAACGTGCAAGCGTCCTCAACGATAAAGGCGGCATGTGGCACTGCCGCATTCCGGACCAGGGACGATCCGAAGCATGACGCGGGGCACAGCTCCGCGTTCTCGTTCCCGCCGGCGCTGTGTTCGTCCAGGAAGGAGAACAGGGATGTTGGAACGACTGAAGACCATTTTGTGTGCCGTGCTGGCGATCGTTGCCGTTGGCTGCATTGCGCCGGCTGTTGTACAGGCGCAGGAAAGCAAGATCACCTGGCGTATTTCGCAGCCCGGCGGCAATTCGACGCAGTACAAGACCCAGCAGCAGGCGGTGCAGGCGATCAAGAGCCTGCCCGCACCGAGTCCGTTCCCGCCGGAGTTCCAGTTCGGTTGGCAGTCTGTCGACAAGATCAAGTCGAAAGTCGTGGACTTGAACGGAAATACGTCGATCACCTACTGGATGGGGAAGGCACAACCCTCCGATCCAGACTGGACCTATCTGAGTACAGCGGAGTTTTCGACCGAAGAGGCGATGGTCGCGAGTTATCTCGCTGAAGTCCAGGCAAGTAACCCTGTGTGTCCGGGTGCTGCTGTTACACCACAGGGTGACTGGTTCTCCGGCGTGCCCGAAATGGAAGGCGTAGTCGAGTCCAGGTTCTATCAAATCACCGATATGATCGGGGAGAACACGGCCGAATCGCCCTGCGCTCCCTACGTGAGCCAGATGGCCTTCGGCCGCAAACGCCGGCTTGATTGCCCTGTTCCACTTACGCAGTGGTCCAACAAGCACAACGCCTGCGTCAACGAGGAATTCGTTGCGACCATCACCTCGAAGTCGCAGAAGTGCGACAAGGACGGCGGCAACGGTAGCTGCCCCATGCCCCGCAACGATACAGCGGCGAACATGAGTCCGATTCCCGACAAGGACCCGGCCTCCAACGGCGGTACCTGCGACGGCAATGTCGGCAACCCATGTGATGTTAAAACGGGCGAGAAGTATGAGATCGCGCAGGACTTTGATCTGGGCTGGATCGCGCTGACGCGCTTCTATCACTCCGGCATCTCCACCTCATCCGGTGGCTTCGGCTATGGCTGGACCCATTCGCTGGGCGCCCACCTGGCACTGGATGGCGTTGACAGTGTGGGCATCATTGAAAGCACCGGTTTCCAGCGTGCATTCAAGAAGATCGGCCAAGCCTATGAGGCGGACGACGACAGTGGTGACCGTCTGGTCCAGAACGGCAACTGGACACTGTACTCGGCGGATTCCATCTCTACCTTCGGCGCGGACGGGCGTCTTGCCGCCAAGCGCTTCCCGGATGGCACGTCGCTGGCCTACATCTACGACGACAGCGACCGCCTTGCGGCGGTCACCCACAGCAGTGGCCGCACACTGGAGTTCGTTTACCAGTCCAACGACTATGAGGCGTTGATCAGTTCGGTGCTGGTCGAAGGCGTTGCGCTCGCCACCTATACCTACACGCCGCAGAACCAGGTCGCCACGGTGACCTATGCGGGTGGTGGTGTGCGGACATATCACTACGAGAACCAGGACTTCCCCCAGCACCTGACCGGCATCACCGCTGAGGACGGTCGCCGCTACAGCACCTTTACCTACGATTCCATCGGTCGTGTGATCTCCAGTCAACATGCCGGCGGTGCCGATGGCGTGACACTGGCCTACAGCCCCAATGGTGGTGCGTTGGTGACCGACGCGCTGGGGCGGCAGACCGACTACACCCTGACACCCGGGGGCGACACCGCTCCGTCGCGCAAGGTGACCGGCCTGAGTGATTCGCAGGGAACCGTCAGCCGGACCTACTACGACCAGAGTGTCGACTTCCGTCGGCGCCTGGATACCTACACTGATCGTCGCGGTATCCAGACCAAGCACACCTATGCGCAGGGTACTGATGCGGTGAGCGGCCGTGCCGTCAGCATCCATACCGTGACCGAAGCGGTCGGCTTGCCCGAGCAGCGTGTGGTGACCACGGCGCGCGACGTTGAAACCAATGCGGTACTGACCACCCGGATCGGCAATCGTGAAACCCGAACGTCCTTCAATGGCCGGCGCCAGCCGACAACCAACACGGTGACCGACATCGCGTCCGGTCAGACGCGCATCACCAGCTATACGTACTGCGAAGCCGCTGATGTGGCAGTGGCAGGCAGCTGCCCGGTGGAGGGGCTGCTGAAGAGTGTGGATGGCCCGCGCACGGATGTGGCCGATGCCGTTACCTATGCCTATTACTCGGCGGATGATGCAGGGTGCGCGACCGGAGGTGCCTGCAGCTATCGCAAGGGCGACCTGCGCAGCGTGACCAATGCGCTGGGCCAGACGGCCGAGACTCTGGCTTACGACGCGTTCGGGCGGCCGTTGTCGGTCAAGGACGCCAACGGCGTGGTGACTGATTACACCTACCATCCCCGCGGCTGGCCGACCTCCATCACCGTGCGCGGCGCGACCACGGCCGAGGATCGGGTCACCCAGCTGAGCTACTGGCCAACCGGCCAGGTGCAGAAAATCACCGAGCCGAATGGCAGCAGCGTGTCCTACTTCTACGATGCTGCGCTGCGCTTGACCGACATCGAGGACAACGCGGGCAACACGATTCACTACATGCTGGACAACGCCGGCAATCGCCTCAAGGAAGACACGCTCGATGCAGGCGGCACGCTACGTCGCACCTTGGCGCGGACGTTCAACACGCTCGGCCAGCTGACCGCACTGAAGGACGCAGGCAATCACGCTACCGGCTTTGCCTACGATGCCAACGGCAACCCGCAGACCGTGACCGACGCCCTGCAGCGCGTGACCAGCCAGCAGTACGATCCGCTCAACCGACTGGCGCAGACCCTGCAGGATGTCGGCGGCGTGGCGGCGGAGATCCGCAGCCAGTACAACGCGCTGGACCAGGTCACCCAGGTCACCGACCCGAAGGGCCTGCATACCACCTACGCCTACAACGGTTTCGGTGATATGACCGGGCAAGTCAGCCCGGACAGTGGCGCCAGCAGCTTCGCCGTGGACGCCGCCGGCAATCGCAAGACGGCTACCGATGCGCGTGGCGTCACCGCCACCTATCACTACGATGCACTCAACCGCCTGATCGGTATCGCCTACCCGGACCCCAATCTGGACGTGGGCTACAGCTATGACGTGGCGCCTGCTGCGTGTACCGCCGACGAGCGTTTTGCCAAGGGGCGCCTGGGGCAGGTGCTGCACGCCAATGGAAGCGCCCAGTATTGCCATGACCGCTTCGGCCAGGTCACCCGTAAAGTGCAGACGATCAATGGTGTCGCCAGCACGCTGCGCTACGCCTATAGCAAGTCGGGCCGTCTGACTGCGTTGACCTACCCCGACGGCAGCGTGGCCGACTATGTACGCGATAGCCAGGGGCGCATCAGCCAGATCGGCCTGACCCGGCCCGGCCAGGCACGCCAGATCGTGGTGAACAACGTGACCTACGCGGCCTTCGGCCCGGCCACCGGCTGGGCCTATGGCAATGGGCGGCAGCTGCAGCGTCCGCTGGACTTGGACTATCGCCCGCAGGCGGTGCACGACCCGGCTGCGGGCGGTCTGTCGCTGGGCTACGGCTACGACCCGGTCGGTTCGATCACCGAGCTGAAGAACGGCGCAGGTTCGACGGTGCTGGCCAAGTACGCCTACGACACGCTGGGCCGCCTGACCCAGACCCAGGACGGCGCGACCGGCACGCCGATTGAAACCTATGCCTACGACGCCACCGGCAATCGCACCGCGCTGACCACCTCGGCAGGCACCGCCAGCTACACCTACCCCGCAACCAGCCACCGGCTGACCGCCGTGGACGGCGAAGCGCGCAACCATGACGCGGTGGGCAACACCACCAGCATCGGCGGCAAGACGTTCATCTACAACGATGCCAACCGCATGAACGCGGTGAAGCAGGGCAATGCCGTACTGGAAAGCTACGGTTACAACCACCGCGGTGAACGCGTTCTGCGTACCCCGGCTGGTGGCGCAGCGCAGATCACCTTGTACGACGAAGCAGGGCAGTGGCTGGGCAACTACTCGGCCACGGGGCTGGCGCAGCAGCAGGCCATCTGGCTGGACAACTACCCGGTGGCGCTGATTAATGTGCCGGCTACCGGCGTGCCGGAGCTGGCCTACGTCCAACCAGATCATCTGGGTACGCCGCGCGTGGTGATCGATCCGGTGCGGAATGTTGCAATCTGGGAGTGGAGCAACAAGAGCGAGGTGTTCGGCAACCAGATGCCGAGTGCCGACCCGGATGGGGATGGTGTGGCGTTCGAGCTGGCGCTGCGATTCCCAGGCCAGCAGGCCACGGATGCGAGTGGGCTGTTCTACAACTACCAGCGGGAGTATGACCCTGCGGTGGGGCGGTATTCGCAGAGTGATCGCATTGGACTCAGGGGCGGGATCAGCACATACGGATACGCAGGTGGCGTCCCGTCGTCTTTGATAGATCCACTTGGTTTGTGTCCCTGCGAGTGCGTCGACTACTTAGGCATGACGTTCGGTGTGGCAGACCTCACCTTTGGAGGCTTGGAAGCTGTGAATGGCGCAGGAGCCACCATTGCCGGTGTTTTGTCTCTGCAGCCCGAAGTTGCAATCCCCGGATTCCTGGTAATGGTGAATGGTGGAGCAACGGCGTACGATGGAGTGTCAGCGATACAAACCGCTCAAGATGGAAAGGAAAGAGAATCCATCTACGCCGAGGTGGGCGGGGAGTTGCTGGGGCCAGTTGGCGCGAAGACGGGAGAGCTGTTGTCGTTTGGCTTGACGTTCAGCGGTCACCTTAAGGCCACACGGAAACTGTTGCAACGCGTAGCCACTGACAAGGATGCACTGGATGCCATGAAGGCGGTGAGGGATGTTTCGGGTGGGTCCGGGTGCAATTGCAAATAATGGAGATGATATGCATATGCGCAAGAAAATATTTAATTGGCTTGGTTTGTTGTTCTTTGCGCTAATCTTCTTGAGGTCCTCGTCCTATCTTGTATTGAAGGCGTATGCGATTGGCCGCCTTGAGAGGGGCGATTATTTTGTAATGTTGCCTATGGCGCTGGGGTCGCTCCTGATCTGCGGCATGTTTATGGCAATTATTATTAAAGGAGTGAAAGCCAATCGGTAAGCTCCGCCTGGAGACTCGCGCGCGACGTATGGTTGCGGCAGATTGTATGGGTATCACTTCACGATTTGCAGCTAGCTGGAATTCGTCTTGATCCGGTGTCGGGTGTGAATGGTTCTCTGTTCGATTGCAGGATCTTGCGAGAGCGCTCAGCGAGAACCTGCTGGTCGACTCTCCGGTGATCCGCCGGATTATTAATGTGTGAGATATGAAACATGAAAACATGGAGCTCCTCAGCCCTCCAGGAAGGTCCGTGGCATAGCATGAGAGCGTTTGATCTGCGGTGTTTGAAAAAGGACGCCGAAGCGAAACCATAAGGCGTTATTGGAAAAGAGGGTGCCTAATGCCCTGCGTGGGTAGGCCTAAAGGTGCAAGCGCATTCCCATAGGACTGGGAATATGGTGGGATCGGGCATCGGCAGCTGGCCAATGAGCTTGAGTGTCGCGCATATCAAGAGCGGATGATCTGCGCAACTCGGCTGCGCGATGGAGGACTCGGAGGCGCCGCAGTAGACAAGGCCTACAGCAGGGCAGTAAAGGAAGGAGCAACACGCAATGCGATGCATTCGGATACTGGCCATCTTCTCGCTCGTTCTGGGCCAGCTGGGGTGCCGGGATGATGCTGAGAGTTCAACGTACCCCATGGGTCAGACTGGAAAGACTTGCACTGCCTTCAAAGGCTTTGATCGCCAGCCTCCCGAAGTGGTTGTTACCGAACTGGCTAGACGGGGGTTGGACAGTCGCAGGTTGATCCATAAAACAGTTTGCGGCTCGATCACCAGCTGGGAGATCCTTCCTGCAGGGGCGTCGATCAATCGGATACCTCCCCCAGATACCTACGTGAACGTCTGGCTGAGGGAAAACGGCTCTGTTTCCGTCAGTACGGACCTCCCTTGATGTCGGCGCTCTGATGCTCACGCATCGGGCCAGCGCGCCTGCGCAATAGGTCAGCTAAGGCGAAGTCGCGCTCACTTGATGTCATCCGGGTGGACCGCGCGTGGCAATCGCTCGGTCGCCCGATGTCCCGGCTTGGGCGCGGAGCAGAAAGAGCGAAGTGTTTGGCAACCAGATTCCGAGTGCCGACCCGGACGGGGATGGTGTGGCAGTCGAGCTGGCGCTGCGCTTCCCGGGGCAGCAGGCCACGGATGCGAGTGGGTTGTTCTACAACTATCAGCGCGAGTACGACCCGGCGGCGGGGCGGTACTCGCAGAGTGATGCTATTGGATTGAAGGGGGGGCATCAGCGCTTACGCTTATGTGGATTCGAATCCAATCATTGCTACCGATCCGAAGGGGCTGGCAAAGAAGAGAGCGTGTGTCGCGGCCTACACCGCTGGAGGTGCGGTTTGCGGCGGTGCGGCGGGCTACTACGGAGGAGGCACTGTGGGAGGCATCAGCGGCGCGGCGGCTTGCAGTCCATCAGGCCCAGGGGCAGCAGTCTGCGCCATCGGCGGCGCGGCTGGCGGGAGTGCTCTCGGCGGTGCCGCAGGTTCGGTGGTCGGCGGGTTTCTGGGCAATATCGCCGGTCAGGCGATGTGTTCGGACGAGGAGGGAGAAGATTGTGAGGCCCTGCTACGGACTGACACGGATACCTGCAATGGAATCACCAGGGTGCGTGGCGCAAGAGCTGGTGCGGTCTGTCATGCGTCGGCGACGCAGAGATATGCTGCGTGTCTTAGCGGAAGCCCTATTCCGCCATTGAATACATGGAACAATTGACAATGAATACGTATGACCATCTCGTCTGTGTTGATGAAGATGCAAAGGAATTGGTTGTTTTTCGGGTGGGGGCAGATGGGAAGAGGACCTTGTTCACCAGGGTGGCGCTTCCGCAGGTTGAGGGATGGTCTGCCGAGTTGCAGGATCTTGCGAAAGCGCTCGGCGAGAACCTGCTGATCGACTCTCCGGTGATCCGGCGGATTCTCAATGTGTGAGACATGAAACAGGGAGCTCCTCAGCCCTCCAGGAAGGTCCGTGGCATAGCATGAGAGCGTTTGATCTGCGGTGTTTGAAAAAGGACGCCGAGAAAAGCGGAATGCGGGCCGTTGGAAATTTCTTGATTGCCTTGTATGCGCGAGATGTGATCTCTGGGTATGCGATAGCGCCTGCACCGTCTGCTATCTACTTATGGACCTTCGTGATTCCCACATATGATGATTTTCCCTACCTGCACATATCTCTAGGTCAGAGGATTGCAGGTGCGGAAGTGGATAGAGTTTTTTCCGTGGAATGCGTGAGAGGATTTTGAAGTTGCCAATGTCCAATGCTATTCAAAATAGACTAGATGCGATTCATTCTGTACTGAAGAATGGTGGTGAACCGGGAGCGCAGCATCTTCTGGAGACGTGGTCTGTTCAGACGGCTCGATTGGTCGGCGGCAGCTCCTGGGGCAGCGGACGGTAGCGAATTGTCTCGCTGGGCGCAGCCCCAACGCAGCAGGGAATACCACGCTCTGGCAGCAGATCGTTTACCTGCAGCGACCCGGTGCGTGATGTCGCGATCTGGGATTGGAGCAACAAGAGCGAAGTGTTCGGCAACCAGATTCCGAGTGCCGATCCTGATGGGGATGGTGTGGCGTTCGAGCTTGCGTTGCGCTTCCCGGGCCAGCAGGCGACGGATGCGAGTGGGTTGTTCTACAACTATCAGCGGAATACGTCTCTGCAGTGGGGCGGTATTCGCAGAGTGATCGCATTGGACTACTTTGGGGGATTGCAAGCTTTGCGTATGTTGGTGGGAATCCTATTTCACAGTCCGATTCTCTGGGATTGTGCGAAGACGATAATGGTTCTGATGCGTCCATTCATCAAAAGACATATGGCAAGTACTTCAAGTCATGCATGTC
Organism: Stenotrophomonas sp. a6; assembly: GCF_030913325.1. Lineage (NCBI taxonomy): Bacteria > Pseudomonadati > Pseudomonadota > Gammaproteobacteria > Lysobacterales > Lysobacteraceae > Stenotrophomonas > Stenotrophomonas sp. a6. Next base: position 2,523,606 of record NZ_CP133161.1, on the reverse strand, counting down.
TTACGTTCAGCCTCCGACATGGTTGACTTTGCCGGTGTCTAGTGCATCCGTTCTGATATTGTTTGTTGAAGTGCCCTTTGTTGCCGGTGTTGCAACAGTGGGAGGAGGAGCGCTGGCGAGCTATGAGGTTGGAGCAGCTATAGTCTGCGCTATGGCTGGAATTCAAACTCTGCAGTGAGCCCTATGAAACTGACACGCGGGTGGCTTCTTACATTTTCTGGGATTTGGCTAGCACTTTCGGCCTTGATGCTGTGGCTTGACCGAGTCTGGGATGCGTGTGGCGCGTTCCTGGCTGCGGCAGCCTTCTTTCTGGTTGCCTTGAGGAGAAAGCAGCATTTGGCTGGTAGATCACAAGAGTAGCGCGCCTTCTCGGCCCTCTCTTCGAGGAGGGGGCTTGAGAATTGTGACTCCACCGGTAATCGCACCCCGCTGACCACTTCGGCAGGCACCGCCAGCTACACCTTTCCCCCAACCAGCCATCGCTTGGCTGCGGTGGATGGCGAGGTACGCAGCCATGACGCAGCGGGCAACACCACCAGCGTCCAGGTGGAGAACGTGGAAGTCGTCGGATTCGGGGGCGTGGTGTTCCTGTCCAGCACGACCCAGGTTTTCGGAAGCGACATTGCCACGGCCATGCTTGCCGATGCCGACGGCGTACCGGTGAGGGTCACCTTGTGCCTGGACAATCACGATCAGCTCTTCGAGCTGGAGCTGTGCAAGGTGGACTTCTCGCCGATCATCGGCGTCGATCTGAGGAGCGCTTTCAGCGAGTACTGACGCCTGCTGAAAGCGATCCAAGCTGAAGGGCATTGCGCATCGCCTTCACCCTTCGGGCTGCAACCGCCCCACCGCCTGCGCGCACAACGACTGGCAGGCCATGACCAACCCCTCCATCACCCGATCGCCCACGTACTCTTCCGGTTCGCCATTCTGCCGGGTGCGCTCCGCCGCCAGCAGCATCTCCAGCACCACCCGCAATCCGCTCAACGCGCAATCGGCATCTGCCAGGGCCAGGCAGCGGCCGGGCAGCTGATGCCGCTCCGGCCACGGCTGCCCATCAGCCGCCGCACCGGAGCCGATGCGGTGGAGATTGGCAATGAAGGTGTTCCTGTCCACTGTTGGCGCAGCCTGTGGCGAGCCGTCGTCGCCGGCGGTGCTGCGGTAGGCGTGCAGATGCGGGAAGTCCGATTCGTTCATGGCAAGGCTCCGTGCAGGGCAATCGGTAGCCGCCACCCATAAAAGTGGCGGGCGGTACGTGGTTCGAATCCGGGTTGGTCCCAAGCCGGTGGGCGCGAACGCCCCCACGCACCGCCCGCCATAGCCGGCAGACGGATTGCCAGCCGGCGCCACGGAATGTGGACGCCGACTGGCAAGCGCAATCACTCAGGACCAACTCGGGATTCGAAACCCGGCCACCCTTTTCCGGTGGCACGCCATCTGAGCCCGTGGCGCTGTGCAATGCCAATCAGAAGAGTTGCAAACATCACTCGATTGGAGACGCTTTCGGCATTCTCCCACGCTGTTAAGCACCGCCAGCGCTAGCTGGCGCGGCGGTCCGCCCGCACCGTGCAATCTGCGACAGGTGTCGAGGTTGGGGGGCGTTAGGGAACAAGGGGGGAGGGGCGATGACGACAGGCTCTGAAGGGAAGGGCCTGAGTCGAGCATGGCCCGCCTCTACAAGCGTCAAAGCGTGACGTGCGACTCGGGTTGACGTTCCCAGCCACCAAGCGCAGGCTTGTTCAGCACGTTTCCTAAACAGAAGGAGACTTATGACCGCGACCGCTTCGCTGCACCCCACCCCCGACACCCAGGGCCGTTCCCGCCTGTGGAGTGTGTTCTGGCTGCAGGGCGTCATTCCCAGCAACATTCTGTGGGCGGTGGCCCTCTGGGCCCTGGCCAACCAGCGCACCACGCTGCTGCTGGGGGTATTTGCCGTGCTGCTGCTTTATACCGGCTGGATCATCCCGGCGGCCTGGCGGGCGGCGCCCACCGCGCACAACCCCAACCTGGGTGTGGCGGCGCGCGGGTTGACCGTCGCCTGGGGGCTGAACACCGTGCTGGTGATCTTCTTCCTGACCCTGCAGCTGGTGGCTCAATAGAACTGAACGGGCTCGCCGCCACGGTCGAAGGCGGCGAAGCGGCCGATCTGACCGTCATGGATGGCGTTGACCATCAGCTTCAGCGGGCGCGCGGCTTCGTCGCTGTTGGGTGCGAAACCGCCTCTGCCATCCAGCGCCGCCACGAACACCAGGTCCCAGTCGATGCCGGTGGTGGTCGATTCGGTCGCCAGCGCCTGGAAGCTGGGCACCTCGGCTGGCAGCTTGTCCACGCACAGCACCGGCGACAGGGTGCCGCCCTCGCGGCGGTCATGCCGGTCGCGCTGGTCACCGGTGGGCGATTCGGGCAGCTCGGCGCGCACGAATACGAACAGCAGGCGTTGCGGTTCAGCCTGCTCGCCGGCGGCATGCAGCAGTTGCTGGAAATCGTTCATCATCATGAGGGTTGTCACACGCCCGCTGCACGGAAAGCCGCATGCTGCCACAACGCCTGCCGCGCGGGGCCGAACGCGATTGATTTAAGTCATGCCCATGGAACTGAAGGCCGCGTACTCTGGCAATCGTTCCAGCAGGCGAGGGTATCCGGGCCGTTCCGGGCACAGGCAAGACGGTGGAGCAACAAGGTGGACCAGCCATGAGCCAACTCACCGACGGTTTCGGACGCAGCTTTCCGTACCTGCGCCTGTCGTTGACCGAAGCCTGCAACTTCCGTTGCAGCTACTGCCTGCCCGACGGTTACCAGGCCGATGGCCGCCCGCGCTTCCTGCAGGTGGATGAAATCGCGAGGCTGGTGCGTGCGTTTGCCGCGCTGGGTATGAGCAAGATCCGCCTGACCGGCGGTGAGCCCAGCCTGCGCAAGGACCTGGACGAGATCATCGCCACGGTTGCGGCGGTGCCGGGCATCCGCAAGGTGGCCATCACCACCAACGGCACGTTGCTGCCGCGGCGCCTGCCGGGGTGGCACCGGGCCGGCCTGACTGCGCTGAACGTGAGCATGGACAGCCTGCAGCGCGAACGCTTCAAGACCATCACCGGGCACGACCGCCTGCCGGAGATCGAACAGGGCCTGGCCCTGGCGCAGGCGTTGGGCCTGCCGGCGATCAAGCTCAACGCGGTGCTGCTGCGTGGCCTGAACGATGACGAGTTGCCGCAGTGGATGGACTACCTGCGTGGCCGCCCCTTCAGCGTGCGCTTCATCGAACTGATGCGCACCGGCGACAACGAAGCCTATTTCCAGCGCCACCACCTGCGCGCCGACGTGGTGATCGAGCAGCTGCTGGCCGCTGGCTGGCACGAGCGTCCGCGCGCCGCCGACGCCGGCCCGGCGCGCGAGTTCGGCCACCCCGACCATCGCGGCAGCATCGGCATCATTGCCCCGTATTCGCGTGACTTCTGCAAGGGCTGCAACCGCCTGCGGGTGACCGCCAAGGGCGACTTGCGGCTGTGCCTGTTCGGCGAGTTCGGCGTACCGCTGCGCCCGCTGCTGCAGCGCGATGAGGACCACGACGCGCTGCTGGCACGCATCACCACACAGCTTGGCCTGAAAGCGGCCGGGCATGGACTGCACCAGGGCCAGACCGGGCTGACCCCGCACCTGGCCTCCATCGGAGGATGAGCAACACGATGAGTGGGGAATTGAATGCGGCCTTCCACATGGCCGATGTCCGTAACAAGCGCATCAGCCGCCGCCGTGCGGTGGCGGTGGGCGAGCTGCATGCCGGTCCAGTGGCCTATCCGCTGATCGTCGAGCGCCGCCTGCCCAAGGGCGATGCGCTGGTGATGGCCGAGATTGCCGGCCTGCAGGGCGCCAAGATGGCCTCGATGCTGATGCCGCTGTGCCACCCGCTGCCGCTGGAACTGGTGCAGGTGTTCTGCGCGCCGGTGCCGGAACGGCAGGCGATCCGCGTGTGGTGCGAGTGCGCCAGCGAGGCACGCACCGGCGTCGAGATGGAGGCGCTGGCTGGTGTCAACGCGGCGTTGCTGACCCTGTACGACCTGAGCAAGCCAGTGGAACCGGCACTGCGCATCGAAGGCATCCGCCTGCTGTTCAAGGAAGGCGGCAAGCGCGGGGTCTGGCTGCACCCGGATGGCATGGACGAGGCCGAGCGCGTGCGTTTCAACCCACGTGCACCTAAGGGGTTGGAGAGTGCGGCCTGCGCGGTGATTACGCTGAGCGATCGCGCCAGCGAAGGCACTTATGAGGATGTGTCCGGCCCGACCCTGGTGACCGGCCTGAGAAAGCTGGGTGGCGACGTAGTGGCCGCCGAAGTGCTGCCCGATGGCATCGAGCCGTTGGCGGGCCGCCTGCAGGCCTTGGCTGCCGAGGGCGTGCGCCTGTGCCTGTGTACCGGTGGTACCGGGCTGGGCCCGCGTGACCTGACCCCGGAGGCGCTGCGTTCCTTGAACGCGCGGCCCGTGCATGGCCTGGCGCAGATGGTACGGGCCCTGAGTGCGCAGCACACGCCGATGGCCTGGCTGAGCCGCGCCGAGGTGGTACAGCTGGGCAACATGCTGGTGTTCGCATTGCCCGGCAGCCCGAAGGCGGCGGCGCAGTGCCTGGATATCCTGGCGCCGGTACTGGGCCATGCCCTGGCGATGGTCGAGGGGGATGGCCACTGATGATTGCCTACAGCGATGCCTTGCAGCACCTGCTGGACGCGGCCAAGCCGCTGCCGGCCGAGCATCTGCCGCTGCATGAGGCCGCGGGCCGCACGCTGGCCCGTGACATCCACAGCGCGCAGTCGCTGCCGCCGTTCGACAATTCGGCGATGGACGGCTTCGCGCTGCGCGCCAACGGCACGGCGTTCGAGGCCGGTACCGAATTTGCCGTGCAGGGTTGGCAGGCAGCCGGTGATGCAGGTGCCGAAGGTGGCGAGGGTGCCTGGGAAATCATGACCGGTGCGCGCATGCCGTCCGGGCTGGATACGGTGGTGCCGGTCGAGAACGTGGACATCCTCGCCAGCGAGGAGGGACGCCCGACCCGCATCGCCCTGAAGGCATCGGTGAAGCCGGGCCAGAACGTGCGCCTGCGCGGAGAAGATGTAAGCGACGGTGAGCGCGTGCTGCAGGCCGGCCAGGTGCTTGATATCAATGCGCGCACCCTGCTGCATGCCATCGGCGTGGGCCAGGTGGCAGTGGTGGCACGGCCGAGGGCTGCGGTGATCGCCACCGGCAAGGAACTGGTGACCGAGGCGGCGCAGACGCTGCAATCCGGGCAGATCCGTGACAGCAACCGGCCGTACCTGGTCGGTCGCCTGCAGGCCGCCGGTGCCGAGGTGGTCTGGCAGGGCTCGGTAGGCGATGAGGTGGCCGCGTTCAACGCGGTACTGGATGCAGCGCTGGACGCGGGTGCGCAGCTGTTGATCAGCACCGGCGCGGTGTCGGCCGGCCGCTACGATTTCATTCCCGACGCGCTGCGCGGCCGGGGTGCGCGCATCGTGTTCCACAAGGTGGCGATCCGCCCCGGCAAGCCGCTGCTGTTTGCGGTGCTGCCCAATGGCGCGCTGTATTTCGGCCTGCCCGGCAACCCGGTGTCGGCTGCGGTGGGCCAGCGCTTCTTCGTTGAGCCGGTACTGCGCCGCCTGCTGGGGCTGGCACCGGAGCCGGTGTTGACATTGCCCCTGCAGGCCGACGTGCGCACGCCGCCCGGCCTGCGCTTCCACGCGCGGGCGCGGGTGGAGGTGGACGCACAGGGGCGCCTGAGTGCGCGCGTGCTGGCCGGGCAGGAGTCGTTCCGTTTGATGTCCATGCTGCAGGCCAACGCCTGGGTGGTGCTGGAGGCCGAGGGAGACCTGGCCAGCGCTGGCACCTACGTGCGCGTGCAGGGCTGGGGTCACCACGAACCGGTGCAGCTGGTGAGCCAGGAGTCATGATGAAACAGGTGAATCTGCAGTTGTTCGGTGCGTTTTCCGATCTGGATGCCAGCCGCGAGATCGCCGTGGATGTGGCCGGTGGCACCGTGGCCGATCTGCGCCAGGCGCTGCGCGAGCTGCTGCCGCTGCGTTGGCCGGGTTTCCGTGCCGGCCTGCTGGACTACTCGGCGTTCGCCGACCAGCAACGCGTGCTGCGCGACCACGAGGCGCTGCCCGACGATGGCCGCGTGGCGATCCTGCCACCAGTGAGCGGGGGCTGAGCGATGAGCGAGAAGATCATCGCGAAGGTGGTGGACCGCGCGCAGGCGGCGATCGATCCAGCCGAGGGCATTGCTGCGGTCTCTGATCCGGGCTTCGGCGGCATCGACGTGTTCATCGGCAAGGTGCGCGACGTCAACATCGGCCGGCTGGTGACCGGGATCACCTACGACCTGTTCGAGCCGCTGGTGCTGAACGAGTTCAAGCGCCTGGCCGCCGAGGTCGAGGCGGCGTTCGGTCCGAAGCTGAAGCTGTATGTGGCCCACGCCAAGGGCCGGTTGGGCATCGGCGATGTGGCGGTGGTGGTGGCCGCGGGCAGCCCGCACCGCGACGAAGCGTTCCGCGCGTGCCGGCAGTTGATCGAGGTGGTCAAGCACCAGTGCCCGATCTGGAAGCAGGAGCACTACGAGGACGGCGACAGCGAGTGGAGCGAGGGTTGCAGCCTGTGCCATGCGGACAGCGAACCCGCCCATGCCCATGATCATGCGCACGACCACGGGCATTGACCCCACCCTTCAGGGCGGCGCGGGGTTCAGTAGATCCACGCCATGCGTGGATGAGGCCTTTCCCGAGCACCCGGCCGGCGCAGCCACGCATGGCGTGGCTCTACGGCGATGAGCGTCAACGGCATCGTGCTGGCCGGCGGCCTGTCCACCCGGATGGGCCGCGACAAGGCGCTGCTGCCGTGGCAGGGGCGGACCTTGCTGGAACACATGCGGGGCCTGTTGATGCAGGCTGGCGCACGCGAGGTCTGGGTCAGCGGAAATTACCCGGCGTTCGGCGGCGTGCCGGACTGCGTGGCACGTTGCGGGCCGCTGGGCGGGCTCTACAGCGTGGCGATGCGCATGCCCGATGGCCCGGCCTGGGTGGTGCCGGTGGATACGCCGCTGCTGCCGCCGCGATTGCTGCAGCAATTGCGTGACGGCCATCGCGGTCCATGCACGATCTTTGCCGGCCATCCCCTGCCCATGCTGGTGGATATAGACGATGCTTGTCGCAACGTACTTGAATCGATGCTGGGCGACCCGGACGGTCCGCGCTCGCTGCAGGCCCTGCAGCGTCGTCTTGGCGTGAATTCCGTGGCGCTGGCGCCGGTTGACGAGGCCGGGCTGGTCAACTGCAATACCCCCGAACAATGGGAGGATGTTGCGTCATGAAAGTGCAGTTGCAGGACCAATCGGTACGGCTTCGCCTGGACGAGGCCGAGCTGGCGCGCCTGCTGGCCGGTGAAACGGTCGAGAACATGACCCGCTTCGGCGGTATCGAAGGCTGGGGCATGGCGGTGTCGCTGCATGGCGGCGATCAACCGGTACTGCTCGACGGAGGCACCTTCTGCCGCCTGGTACTGCCGCGCTCGGCCGTCGAGGCCTTGGCGGCGCGGCTGCCGTGCCGCGATGGCCTGCCATTCGACATTGCCCTGGAAGATGGAAGCCAGCTTCAGCTGCAGTTCGATGTGGACGTGCGCGACAGCGTGCGCCAGCGCGGGGTGACCCGCCGCAGCACCGCTTCATCGGTTTGACATTTGTCAGGGGCAGGGTGGAAACCGGCCCTTGATTGATCCAGATCAACCCCGTCGTCCGTGCTGCACGGCCTAATGGCTGCATGACGACGGGTTACAACTTGAAACGCAGTACCCACGTCATTCCACAGCCTTGGAGCCATGTATGACCGTCGGTAGCGATCCTGTTGTCCGCAGCACTGCCAGTCCCGGTCGCGTCATCAGCGACTGGACGCCGGAGGATCCCGGCTATTGGGAGCGCACCGGCAAGCGGGTCGCCACCCGCAACCTGGTCATCTCGATCCCTTCGCTGCTGCTGGCCTTCTCGGTCTGGGTGCTGTTCTCGGCGGTGTCGATCAGCCTGCCGAAGATCGGCTTCAACTTCAGCACCGACCAGCTGTTCTGGCTGGTGGCACTGCCCAGCCTGTCCGGCGCGACCCTGCGCATCTTCTATTCGTTCGTGATCCCGATCTTCGGCGGCCGCCGCTGGACCGCGCTGTCCACCGCGTCGCTGCTGGCGCCGACGCTCTGGCTCGGCTTTGCGGTGCAGAACCCGGCCACGCCGTACTGGGTGTTCGTGGCCATCGCGATCCTGTGTGGTTTCGGCGGCGCGAACTTCTCGTCGTCGATGTCCAACATCTCCTTCTTCTACCCCAAGCAGAAGCAGGGCCTGGCGCTGGGCCTGAACGCCGGCCTGGGCAATGTGGGCGTGTCGGTGGCGCAGGCGGTGATTCCGCTGGTCATCACCGTGGGCGTATTCGGTGCGCTGGGTGGTGCACCGCAGCCCGCGGTGGAGGGTGGGGCACCGCTGTTCCTGCAGAACGCCGGTTTCATCTGGGTGCCGGCCATCGCGCTGTGCGCCATCGCGGCCTGGTTCGGCATGAACGACCTGACCAGCGCCCGCTCGTCGTTCTCCGAGCAGGCGGTGATCTTCCGCCGCAAGCACAACTGGCTGATGTGCTGGCTGTACATCGGCACCTTCGGTTCCTACATCGGTTTCTCGGCCGGCTTCCCGATGCTGGTGAAGAGCCAGTTCCCGGACGTGAACCCGCTGGCCTACGCCTTCATCGGCCCGCTGCTGGGCGCGCTGATGCGCTCGGTGGGTGGCAGCATGGCCGACCGCTGGGGTGGTGCACGCCTGACCTTCTGGGTGTTCGCGCTGATGATCGCGGCAGTGTTCGGCGTGCTGCACTTCCTGCCCAGCGATGGCCAGGGCGGCAACTTCTACGGCTTCCTGCTCAGCTTCATGGCGCTGTTCGTGCTCAGTGGCATCGGCAACGGCACCACCTTCCGCATGATCCCGGTGATTTTCCGCACCCTGCATGAGCGCTGGTCGGCCAACGACAACGCCGAGGGCAAGGCCACGGCCGCACACCAGGCCAGCATCGAGTCGGCCGCAGTGGTCGGTTTCTCCGGTGCGATCGGTGCCTACGGCGGTTTCTTCATTCCCAAGAGCTACGGCTCGTCCATTACGTTGACCGGCAGCCCCGACATGGCGCTGTACGGATTCGTTGTTTTCTATGTCACCTGCCTGGCCGTGACCTGGTGGTGGTACTACCGGCGCGGTGCCGAGACACCCTGCTGACGACATGAAAACGCACCGCAGCCAGATGACACACACAGCCACGATGCCGATGTCCGCAAAGGGAGATCCCCGATGAGTTATTTCCTCGATCGCTTGCAGTTCTTCAAGCGTGACCCCCAGACCTTTGCCGATGGCCATGGTTTTGCCAAGAGCGAGGGCCGCGACTGGGAAAACAGTTACCGCGCCCGCTGGCAGTACGACAAGATCGTACGATCCACCCACGGCGTGAACTGCACCGGCTCCTGCAGCTGGAAGATCTACGTCAAGAACGGCCTGGTCACCTGGGAAACCCAGCAGACCGACTACCCGCGCACACGCCCGGACCTGCCCAACCATGAACCGCGTGGCTGCCCGCGTGGCGCCAGCTATTCCTGGTACCTGTACAGCGCCAACCGGCTGAAGTACCCGCTGATCCGCGGCACGCTGCTGCGCCTGTGGCGCGAAGCACGCAAGAGCAAGGCCCCGGTCGATGCCTGGGCCAGCATCGTGGAGGACAAGGAGAAGGCGCGTTCGTACAAGACCCGCCGCGGCATGGGCGGCTTCGTGCGCCTGCAGTGGGAAGAGGCCAACGAGATCATCGCCGCCTCCAACCTATATACAGTGAAGCAGTACGGCCCGGACCGCGTGGTCGGGTTCTCGCCGATTCCGGCGATGTCGATGGTGTCCTACGCCGCCGGTGCGCGCTACCTGTCGCTGCTGGGTGGCGCCTGCCTGTCCTTCTACGACTGGTACTGCGATCTGCCGCCGGCCTCGCCGCAGATTTGGGGCGAGCAGACCGACGTGCCCGAATCGGCCGACTGGTACAACAGCCGCTACATCATCGCCTGGGGCTCGAACGTGCCGCAGACGCGCACGCCCGATGCGCACTTCTTCACCGAGGCGCGCTACAACGGCACCAAGACAGTGGCGATCTGCCCGGACTATTCCGAGCTTGCCAAGCTGACCGATCATTGGCTGCACCCCAAGCAGGGCACCGACGCGGCGCTGGCCTTTGCGTTCGGCCATGTGATCCTGCGCGAGTTCCATGTCGATTCGCCCTCGCAGTATTTCCAGGACTACTGCCGCCAATACTCGGACATGCCGATGCTGGTGCGCCTGGAACGTCGCGACGATGGCCGCCTGGTGGCGGGCCGCTTCCTGCGTGCCAGTGAGCTGGGCGGGCTGGGTGAAGCCAACAACCCGGATTGGAAAACCCTGGCCTACGACGAGAACAGCGGCCAGATCGTGGTGCCCAATGGCTCGATCGGTTTCCGCTGGGGTGAGAAGGGCCGCTGGAACATCGAAGAGAAGGCAAGCAATGGCGCCGACACACGCCTGCGCCTGAGCTTGTCCGAGGCCAACGACGGCATCGAGGCAGTGAGCTTCCCGTACTTCGGTGGCATTGAAAGCGATGGCTGGACCGCTGCACCGGCCGAAGAAGTACTGGACCGCAACATTCCGGTGCGCCGGCTGGCCACGGCCGATGGCGGCGAGACGCTGGTGGCCACGGTCTACGACCTGCTGCTGGCCCAGTATGGCGTTGACCGTGGCTTTGGCGGCGGCAACGTGGCATCGAGCTTCGATGACATGGTGCCGGGCACGCCGGCGTGGCAGGAGCGCATCACCGGCGTGTCGCGCGCCGAGGTGATCGAGATCGCCCGCGAGTTCGCGCGTACCGCCGACAAGACCCACGGCCGATCGATGATCATCGTTGGCGCGGGCATGAACCACTGGTTCCACAACGACATGAACTACCGCGGCCTGATCAACATGCTGATCATGTGCGGCTGCGTGGGCCAGACCGGTGGCGGCTGGGCGCATTACGTGGGCCAGGAAAAGCTGCGCCCGCAGACCGGCTGGCAGCCGCTCGCATTCGGCCTGGACTGGAGCAAGCCGCCGCGCCACATGAACGGCACTTCGTTCTTCTACTTCAACACCGGGCAGTGGCGCTACGAGAAGCTGCAGGTGGACGAGCTGCTGTCGCCGCTGGCCGATGCGAGCAAGTACGGCGGCAGCCTGGCCGACCTGAACCTGCGCGCGGTGCGCATGGGCTGGCTGCCGAGCACCCCGCAGCTGGACCGCAACCCGCTGCAGCTGGTACGCGAGGCCGAAGCGGCCGGCGTGGCCCCGGCGGACTATGCGCTGGGCAAGTTCAAGGACGGCTCGCTGGACTTCGCCTTCGCCGACCCGGACGCCAGCCAGAACCACCCGCGCATGATGTTCATCTGGCGCTCGAACCTGCTGGGTTCCTCGGGCAAGGGCCACGAGTACATGCTGCGGCACCTGCTGGGTACGCGCCACGGGCTGCAGGGCAAGGACCTGGGCGAAATGGGCGCAGTGAAGCCGCAGGAGGTGAAGTGGCGCGACGAGGCGCCGGAAGGCAAGCTGGACCTGCTGGTCACGCTCGACTTCCGCATGTGCACCACCGCGCTGTACTCGGACATCGTGCTGCCGACGGCAACCTGGTACGAGAAGGACGACCTCAACACCTCGGACATGCACCCGTTCATCCACCCGCTGTCGAAGGCGGTGGACCCGGCCTGGGAATCGCGCAGTGACTGGGACATCTTCAAGGAGGTGGCCCGCACCGTGAGCGAGATGGCGCCGGGCGTGCTGGGTGTGGAGAAGGACCTGGTGCTGGTGCCGACCCTGCACGACACCCCCAACGAGCTGGGCATGCCGTTCGGCGTAGCCGACTGGAAGAAGGGCGAGTGCGAGGCCATTCCGGGCCAGACCATGCCGTCGATGACGGTGGTTGAGCGTGACTACCCGAACCTGTACCGCAAGTTCACCTCGCTCGGCCCACTGCTGGACAAGCAGGGCAATGGCGGCAAGGGCATGAGCTGGGACACGAAGCACGAGGTCGAGTTCCTCGGCAAGTTGAACCACACCGTGCACGAAGAAGGCGTAAGCCAGGGGCGCCCGGCCATCTCGACCGCGATCGACGCGGCCGAAGTGATCCTGCACCTGGCGCCGGAAACCAACGGCCACGTGGCGGTGAAGGCCTGGGAATCGCTGGGCACCTTCACCGGCCGCGAGCACACCCACCTGGCCGTGGGCAAGGAGCACGAGGCGATCCGCTTCCGTGACATCCAGGCACAGCCGCGCAAGATCATTTCCTCGCCGATCTGGTCGGGCCTGGAAGACGACAACGTCAGCTACAACGCCGGCTATACCAACGTGCACGAGCTGATTCCGTGGCGCACGGTGACCGGTCGCCAGCAGTTCTACCAGGACCACGAGTGGATGATCGACTTTGGCGAGGCCTTCATGAGCTACCGGCCGCCGGTCAACACGCGCACGGTGGAGCCGCTGCTGAACCAGCGCCCGAACGGCAACAAGGAGATCGTGCTGAACTGGATCACCCCGCACCAGAAGTGGGGCATCCACAGCACCTACAGCGACAACCTGATCATGCAGACACTGTCGCGCGGTGGCCCGATCGTGTGGATCAGCGAGGACGACGCGCGCAGCGCCGGCATCGTCGACAACGACTGGATCGAGCTGTTCAACGTCAACGGTGCGATTGCTGCGCGCGCGGTGGTCAGCCAGCGCGTGATGCCGGGCATGGCGATGATGTACCACGCCCAGGAACGCATCATCAACGTGCCGGGCTCGGAGATTTCCGGCACCCGCGGCGGCATCCACAACTCGGTGACCCGCATCGTGCTCAAGCCGACCCACATGATCGGCGGCTACGCGCAGCTGGCCTATGGCTTCAACTACTACGGCACCTGCGGTACCAACCGCGACGAGTTCGTGATCGTACGCAAGATGGACAAGATTGATTGGTTGGACGATGAACAAGGAAGTTCGAGTGTCGCGGGCGCAGGACGCGCAGGAGCGACCGATGAGCAGCCCGCTGGTGCTTCGGCATCGGCCAGCAAGGAGGTGGTGTGATGAAGGTCCGTGCACAGATCGCGATGGTGCTTAACCTGGACAAGTGCATCGGCTGCCATACCTGCTCGATCACCTGCAAGAACGTCTGGACTTCGCGCGAGGGCGTCGAGTACGCCTGGTTCAACAACGTGGAAACCAAGCCGGGCATCGGCTACCCGAAGGAATGGGAAAACCAGGAGAAGTGGAACGGTGGCTGGGTGCGCACCGGCAGCGGCAAGCTGGTGCCACGCGCGGGTGGCCGCTGGCGCATGCTGGCCAAGATCTTCGCCAACCCGGACCTGCCGCAGATCGACGACTACTACGAGCCGTTCGATTTCGACTACCAGAACCTGCACACCGCCAAGGACAGCCAGCACCAGCCCACCGCGCGGCCGCGTTCGCTGATCAGTGGCGAGCGCATGCAGAAGATCGAGTGGGGCCCGAACTGGGAGGAGATCCTCGGTTCGGAGTTCAGCAAGCGATCGCGCGACTACAACTTCGACCAGGTGCAGAAGGAGATCTACGGCGCCTTCGAGAAGACTTTCATGATGTACCTGCCGCGCCTGTGCGAGCACTGCCTGAACCCGGCGTGCGTGTCGGCGTGCCCCTCGGGCGCGATCTACAAGCGCGAGGAAGATGGCATCGTGCTGATCGACCAGGACAAGTGCCGCGGCTGGCGCATGTGCGTGTCGGCCTGCCCGTACAAGAAGATCTACTACAACTGGAAGAGCGGCAAGTCGGAGAAGTGCATCTTCTGCTACCCGCGCATCGAGATGGGTGAGCCGACCGTGTGCTCGGAAACCTGCGTGGGCCGCATCCGCTACCTGGGCGTGATGCTGTACGACGCCGACCGCATCGCCGAGGCCGCTTCGGTGGCCGCCGAGAAGGACCTGTACCAGGCCCACCTGGATATCTTCCTGGACCCGAACGATCCGGCGGTGATCGCCGCCGCGCGCAAGGAGGGCATCCCGGACAGCTGGCTGGAGTCTGCCAAGCAGTCGCCGGTGTACAAGCTGGCGATCGACTGGAAGCTGGCGCTGCCGCTGCACCCGGAATACCGCACGCTGCCGATGGTCTGGTACGTGCCGCCGCTGTCGCCGATCCAGTCTGCCGCCGAGCGTGGCCGCGTGGGCATGAGCGGGGAACTGCCGGACGTGGCGTCGCTGCGCATTCCGATGCGCTACCTGGCCAACCTGCTGACGGCCGGTGACGAGGCGCCGGTGGTACGCGCGCTGGAGCGGCTGATGGCGATGCGTGCCTGGCGCCGGGCCAGGAACGTGGACGGCGTGGAAGACACCTCGGTGCTGGAACAGACCGGGCTGAGCATCGCCCAGGTGGAGGAGATGTACCGCTACCTGGCCATCGCCAACTACGAGGACCGTTTCGTGATTCCGACCGGCCACCGCGAGTACGCCAACGACGCCTTCGGCGAGCGCGGCGGCTGCGGCTTCACCTTCGGCAACGGCTGCAATGGTGACAGCCCGGCCGACCTGTTCGGCCAGCGCAAGACCACCACCTTCGTGGTGGACAAGGGCCCGAACCACCGCCGCAAGGAGGTGGTGTGATGAGCGTGCTCAAGCTGGTCGGGGTATTGCTGGACTACCCCCGCGAAGAACTGTGGGAGCACGGCGAGGAACTGCTCGCCGCCTGTGACGACCCGGCGCTGAACGCCGCCCGCCGCCAGCAGCTGCGCAGCTTCGTGCAGCAGCTGCTGGCCACCGATGCGCTGGATGCGCAGGCGGCGTGGCTGGCCAGTTTCGACCGCGGCCGTTCGATGAGCCTGCTGCTGTTCGAACACATCCATGGCGAGTCGCGGGACCGTGGCCAGGCCATGGTCGATCTGGTCGAAACCTACCGCCGCAACGGCTTTGAACTGGATGCCCGCGAGCTGCCGGATTACCTGCCGCTGCTGCTGGAGTTCCTGGCCCATCGCCCCGGCAGCGAGGCCCGCGAGTGGCTGCACCACATCGGCCATATCGCCGGGATGCTGGCGGCGCGTGCCGCCGAGCGCGAGCTGCCGCACGGGGTGCTGTTCGAGATCCTGGTCGAAGCCGGTGACGGCAAGGCCGATCTGCAGGCGCTGCGCCAGCGTGCCAGCGAAGAAGTCCGCGACGATACCGCCGAGGCCATGGACCGCTTGTGGGAGGAGGAGGCGGTGCGCTTCGGTGCCGAAGCCCCCGCCGAAGACTGCAAGCCGCCCGTGCGTTCGCCGGCCCGTCCTTCGCATCGAGAGGTCCAGCCATGAGTTACTCCCTGCATCAATTCGCCTTCCAGTACTACCCGTACATCGCCGTGGCCGTGCTGCTGATCGGCAGCTGGGCCCGCTATGACAAGGCCATGTACACCTGGCGCACCGGCTCCAGCCAGATGCTGTCGGACAAGGGCATGCGGATCGGCAGCAACTGCTTCCACATCGGCATCCTGGCCATCCTCGGTGGCCACCTGGTCGGTCTGCTGACCCCGCACGCAGTGTACGAGCACTTCATCACCTCCTCGCAGAAGCAGATGCTGGCGATGGTGGTCGGTGGTGTGTTCGGCGCACTGTGCTTCATCGGCATCAGCATCCTGCTGGTACGCCGCCTGTTCAACGCGCGCGTGCGGGCCACCGGCAGCTTCGGTGACACCCTGGTGCTGGTGTTGCTGTTCGCCCAGCTGTGCCTGGGCCTGTACAGCATCCGCATCTCGTCCGGCCACCTGGACGGCGGGGTGATGGTGCAGCTGGCCGAGTGGGCGCAGCACATCGTGACCTTCCGTGCCGGTGCCGCCGACTACATCGAGGGCGTCAGCTGGGTCTACAAGATGCATATCTTCCTGGGCCTGACCCTGTTCCTGATCGCGCCGTTCACCCGCCTGGTGCACGTGTGGAGCATTCCGATCAGCTACCTGTGGAGGCCGTACCAGGTGGTGCGCCGCCGCCAGGCCACGCTGCGCTACGGTCCGCGGGAGTAAGTCATGGGCAGCCTGCCGAAATTCCTGCCGATCACCGTGATCGACTCCGCTGCGCCGGTTCCCGCCGAGGCGCATTCGCACCACCATGACGCGGCAGCGCAGGGGCCGCGCTCGCTCGGGCAGCCGGCACCGTGCCGGCTGTTCGTGGACGAGACCGCGATCAGCGAGGCCGACATCGCCCGCGAGATGCAGCACCACCGGGCGATGCGCCCGGAGCAGTCTCGTGCCGAAGCGGCACGTGCACTGGTGGTGCGCGAGCTGCTGCGCCTGGAAGCGCAGCGGCTTGGGCTGCAGGCGCCGGAGGGCAACCGAGTAAGCGACGAGGAAGTGCTGATCCAACAGCTGCTGGAAGATGCGATCAAAGACCGCGTACCGAGTGATGAAGACTGCCGCCGGTACTTCGAGCAGAACCCGGAGCGCTTCCGCTCCCCCGACCGCGTGCGTCTGCGCCATATCCTGCTGGCCGCGCCGGCCGACGACGTGGCTGGGCGCTTCGCCGCACGTACCGAGGGCGAGCGGCTGGTCGGGCTGCTGAAAGAGTCGCCGCACCTGTTCGCCGATTTCGCCCTGCGCCATTCGCGTTGCCCATCCAGCAGCGAGGGCGGCGACCTGGGCTGGCTGCAGCGTGGGCAGACCACGCCGGAGTTCGACCGCCAGGTGTTCCGCCTGCGCGAGGGCCTGGCCGGTTTCCCGGTGGAATCGCGCTGGGGCTACCACGTGGTCTGCGTCGATGCACGCGAGGAAGGCCAGCCGCAGCCGTTCGAGGCGGTGCTGCCGCAGCTGCGTGACTACCTGGAGCTGCAGGTACGCCAGCGTGAAGTGCAGGCCTACCTGCTGCAGCTGCAGGAACGCTACCCGGTGCGCGGGCTGGATGAGATCGAAGCCGAAGCGGATATCGGCTGAACCCCCTTGAACGAGGAGAATTCATGAACCAGGCCCTTGCCCCCGCCAGTGCCGGGCAGCAGCAACGTGCGCTGTGGCTGAGCACGTTCGCCTTCACCGTGTGCTTTGCGGTGTGGATGATCTTTTCGATCATCGGCATCCAGATCAGTCAACAGCTCGGCTTGAATGACACCCAGTTCGGCCTGTTGATCGCCACGCCGGTGCTGACCGGTTCGGTCAGCCGGGTCTTCCTCGGCATATGGTCCGACCAGTTCGGTGGCCGCAAGGTGATGGTGCTGGTGATGCTGTGTGGCGCAGTGGCCACCTGGATGCTGACCTATGCCCAGACCTACACCCAGTTCCTGATTGCCGCGCTGTGCGTGGGTATCGCCGGCGGCAACTTCTCGGTGGGCGTGGCCTACGTCTCGAAGTGGTTCCCGGCCAGCAAGCAGGGCACCGCACTGGGCATCTTCGGTGCTGGCAACATCGGCTCGGCGGTGACCAAGCTGCTGGCGCCGCTGGTGATGGTGGCGGCCGGCTGGACCATGGTCGCCAAGGTCTGGGCCGTCGCGCTGGCCGTCACGGCGGTGCTGTTCTTCCTCTTCAGCAAGGAAGATCCGTCGCTGGAGCAGCGCCGTCGCGAAGGCGTGAAGCCGGTGCCGTTCGCCGAGCAGATGGCGCCACTGAAGAACCTGCAGGTGTGGCGGTTCTCGCTGTACTACTTCTTCGTGTTCGGTGGCTTCGTGGCGCTGGCGCTGTGGCTGCCGCACTACCTGGTGGGCGCCTATGGCATGGACGTGGGCCACGCCGGCATGCTGGCGGCGTGCTATTCGATCCCGGCCAGCCTGTTCCGCGTGGTCGGTGGCTGGATGTCGGACCGGATGGGGGCGCGCCGGGTGATGTACTGGACCTTCGGCGTGTCGGCCATCTGCACCTTCCTGCTGGCCTACCCGGATACCGAGTATGTGGTGAAGGGCATCCATGGCCCGATCCACTTCCATCTGGCCATCGGCGTGGTGATGTTCACCGTGCTGGTGTTCGTGCTGGGCTTCTTCATGTCGCTGGGCAAGGCCGCGGTCTACAAGCACATCCCGGTGTACTACCCCAAGCACGTGGGTGCCGTGGGCGGCGTGGTTGGCATGATCGGTGGCCTGGGTGGCTTCATCCTGCCGATCGTGTTCGGTGCATTGAACGATGCGGTGGGCATCTGGAGCAGCTGCTTCATGCTGCTGTTCGTGCTGGTGGCCGCTGCACTGGCCTGGATGCACTTCGCGATCCGTCGCATGGAACGCCGCCACTTCCCGCAGATCGACCGCGAAACCGACCTGCCCGAAGCCATCGATGCGGCCGCCGCCGAGCGGGTGCGCGGTGGGTGAAGGTGTTTGCCGGCCAGCGGCCGGCACTACCAGAACGGTGCGCGATGGGTGGAGGGTGCTGCCGGCCAGCGGCCGGCACTACCGAGTGGTGGATGAAAGGGTAGTGCCGGCCGCTGGCCGGCAGGAACCATCAGATGCGCCACGCTTGATTTCAATCAGGGCCACGCGAAGAGGAACGCCCGAAGATGTCTGCCATGAGCTTCCACGTTGACGAGAGCGAGGACACTGCGCTGCAGGCTGCATTGCTGCGGCAACCGCGGCACGTGCTGTTTCCGCCGGCTGACCAGTTCAGTACTGGTTTTGGCGAAAGCGGCTGGCGCGCTGCCATGCGCGCCAGCAATGAGCACCTGATCCCACGCGGCTTGACGCTCGGCTTCCAGGTCGGTCGTGGCGGGCGCGGTGTGCCGCCGCAGGCCTATCTGGACACCTTGCTGCTGGCGCTGCGGCTGCAGGCCGACGTGCTGGCCGAGGACCGTGAAGTGGTGGCGATGGTACTGCAGCTGGGGCTGGCCGAGACGTTGCCGCCGCCGCAGCTCGGCCAGCTGCTGGATGCGGTGCCGCAGCACCTGCGCACCGTGGCGCGGCCCCAGGTGGAGGTGCGGCTGGACGCAGGCAGCGCGCTGGCGCCGGCGCAGCTGCGTGCGGTGGGCTGCACCCGTTTGAACGTGATCGATCGCGCCGATGCACCGGGGCCGACCCTGCTGGCACAGGCGCGACAGGTGGGCTTCACCGCGCGCTACTACCAGTTGCGGGTACCCGGCAGCGAGGACGCTGGCTTCATTGAACGGCTGCACGAGGTGCTGGCCGAGGCACCGGAGCGCATCCTGCTGCCGGCGCCGTGTGCGCTGCCAGAATACCCCTCGGCCGTCCATTGGCTGCAGGCCTGGCGCCTGCTGCGCGCTGCGGGTTACGAACCGATTGGTGGCGATCACTATCAGCGCGGCGATCTGCCGAACCCGCACGGTCCGGGCGATGGCCAGCGCCATTGCGATCTTGCCAGCGTGCCACGCCGCGACCGCAGTGATTTCATCGGGCTTGGCCTGTCTGCCTGCAGCCAGATCGGCGAGGTGTTCTACCGGCTGGAGGACGAACTGGGCGAATGGCGTGCGCGGCTGCTGGCGGGTCACATGGGAGTCTCCGCCGGGCTGATCCTGTCCGAGGACGAGCGGTTGGTGGCCGAAGTGGCGCAGAGCATCGCCTGTGACCACGCCCTCGATGCGGCTGCCTTCGAGTGGCGCAACGATGAACCGTTCGAGGAATGTTTCGCCGAACAGCTGCCCGCGTTGTCGCCGCTGCTGGCACGCGGCTGGGCGCAGTGGGATGCGCGCGTGCTGCGCCTGGCCGAAGAAGGGCGCCTGCTGTGGCGTATGATGGCCGCATGCTTCCGGCCGGCGGCCGCCATCGCTTGAGTCTTGCCCCGATGTCTTCAATTCCGCCTTCGCAGGGCCGTCTCGGCCGGGCCACACCCAACCCCGCCGCCGCCGATGATGGCGACGCACTGCACTTCTGCAGCACCTGCGCGTTCTCCGACGCATGCATGTCGCAGGGTTACGACAAGACCGCACTGGGCGACCTGCACGTGCTGGTCGACCATGTCGGTCCGTTCCATGCAGGTGACTACATCTTCCGCGCCGGCGAATCGTTCGATTCGATTGCTGCGGTGCGCGCGGGCATGGTCAAGACCTTCGTCGATGACAGCCAGGGCAACGAGCAGGTGCTGGGCTTCAGCCTGCCGGGCGAAGTGATCGGCCTCAACGCGATCCACGGTTCGCGCTTCCCCTGCAATGCGGTGGCGCTGGACACCGTGCACCTGTGCCGCATCTCGTTCCCCAAGCTCAGCCTGTTGGCGACCCGCATGCCGGGGCTGCAGGCCAAGCTGTTCAGCCTGCTCAGTGCGGAGATCGGCAAGGTCGCGACCCTGGCCGCCAACCACCGTACCGAAGAACGCATGGCCGCGTTCCTGCTGGACATGTCCGAGCGCTACGCGCGGCGCGGTTTCTCCGCCACGCGCTTCAACCTGACGATGGCGCGTACCGAGATCGCCAATTACCTGCGGATGGCGCCGGAAACCGCCAGCCGCGTGCTGCGCCGCCTGAGCGATGATGGGATCATTGCGGTGAAGCAGCGCGAGATCCTGTTGCTGCAGCCCGAGCGCCTGGCAGCGCTGGCGGTGGCCGACGAATCCGATCCGAACTGAACCTGGCCGGGAGCCGACGATGAAGCGAGCTGGACTGTTGTTGCTGGGACTGCTGGCTACGGTGCCGGCCTGGGCGGCCGAGCTGACGGTGTCTGCGGCATCGAGCCTGACCGAGAGCTTCCGCGAGCTGGGCGCGGCGTATGAGAGGGCGCACCCGGGAACCAAGGTCGATTTCAACTTTGCCGCATCCGGCGTGCTGCTGCAGCAGATCAGCCGTGGCGCACCGGTGGATGTGTTCGCGTCGGCCGATGAAACCACGATGGACCAGGCCCAGCAGCAGGACCTGCTGGCGGCCGGTACCCGCGAGGTGTTCGCGGTGAACGCGCTGTGGGTGGTGGTACCGCCGCAGGCCAGGGCCGCGCCGCGCACCTTGAAGGACCTGGCCGGTGCCGGTGTGCAGCGCGTTGCGCTGGGCAACCCGGACAGCGTGCCGGTTGGCCGCTATGCCAAGGGCGCGCTGGAAGCGGCGGGCCTGTGGCCGTCGGTGCAGGGCAGGATCATCACGACGCAGAACGTGCGCCAGTCGCTGGATTACGTGGCGCGCGGTGAAGTGGATGCGGGCTTCGTCTATGCCACAGATGCACAGGCGATGCCCGACCGGGTGCGCCGCGCCTTCGCGGTTCCGGTGGCGGGGCGCATTGCCTATCCGCTGGCGGTGACCAGGGCCAGCGCGCAGTCGGCCGAAGCCAGGCGCTTCACCGCCTTCGTGCGTTCGGCGCCGGGCCAGGCGATCCTGGCCAAGCACGGGTTCGGCAAGCCCTGACGCATGGATCTCGACTGGAGCGCACTGGGGTTGTCGCTGAAGGTGGCCGGCTGGGCCACCGCGATCAATCTGGTGCTGGGCGTGGCACTGGGCGCGCTGCTGGCGCGGCGGCGCTTTCCCGGCCGCGAGCTGCTGGATTCGCTGCTGACCCTGCCGATGGTGCTGCCACCGACGGTGCTGGGCTATTACCTGCTGGTGCTGATCGGCCGCAACGGCCCGATCGGCGCGTGGCTGCAGTCGTGGTTCGGCATCAACCTGGTGTTCACCTGGCAGGCCGCGGTGATCGCCGCGGCGGTGGCTTCGCTGCCGCTGGTGTTCAAGCCGGCACGCGCGGCGTTCGAAGAAGTGGACGGGCAGCTGGAGCAGGCCGCGCGCACGCTTGGAGTGTCCGAAGCAGCGGTGTTCTTCCGCGTCACGCTGCCGCTGGCGTGGCGCGGCATTCTTGCCGGCCTGCTGCTGGCCTTCGCACGCGCGATGGGTGAGTTTGGCGCGACATTGATGGTGGCCGGCAGCATTCCGGGACGCACGCAGACGCTGTCGATCGCCATCTACGAGGCGGTGCAGGCCGGCCAGGATGGCAAGGCCAATGCGCTGGTGATCCTGACTTCGGTGGTGTGCATCGTGATCCTGTTGCTGGCAGCGCGGCTGGTGGGCGGGCGTCGCCGGGAGCTGCGCGATGTGGCTTGACCTGCAGGTGCGGCGCCGCCTGCAGGCGGCCGGCCAGGATTTCGTGTTGGACGTATCGCTGCAGTGCACGCAGCGCCAGGTGGTGCTGTTCGGACCTTCAGGCGCCGGCAAGAGCCTGACCCTGAAGGCGGTGGCCGGGCTGCTGCGGCCGGGCCAGGGCCATGTGCGCCTGCAGGGGCAGACCCTGTTCGACGCGGCCACCGCTGTGGATCTGCCGCCGCAGCGCCGCCGGCTGGGCTACGTGTTCCAGGATTACGCGTTGTTCCCGCACCTGAGCGTGCGCCAGAACGTGGCGTTCGGGCTGCAGAAGGGCTGGTTGAATCCGCGGGTCGGCCAGCGTTTCGATGCGGTGGAGCAGTGGCTGCACGCATTCCGCATCGACACGGTGGGCGATCTGCTGCCGTCGCAGGTCTCCGGTGGCCAGCGCCAGCGCACTGCATTGGCG
This sequence comes from Stenotrophomonas sp. a6, assembly GCF_030913325.1. Classification (NCBI taxonomy): domain Bacteria; kingdom Pseudomonadati; phylum Pseudomonadota; class Gammaproteobacteria; order Lysobacterales; family Lysobacteraceae; genus Stenotrophomonas; species Stenotrophomonas sp. a6. The sequence continues at coordinate 2,501,179 of NZ_CP133161.1, read as the reverse complement.
CGCGCCCTGGTGACGCAGCCGCAGGCGCTGCTGCTGGATGAGCCGTTCTCCGCACTGGACCATGACCTGCGCCAGCATCTGCGCCAGGAGCTGGAGACCGTGCTGGACAAGACCGGCATTCCGCTGCTGTTGATCAGCCACGATCCACAGGACGTGGCCATGTTCGGCCAGCAGGTGGCGCGCGTGGTGGACGGCCGCATTGTCGGCAATTGACCCGTGATGGACGCACCGGCGACGGTGGGTCACATCTGATGGTAGTGCCGGCCGCTGGCCGGCAACCAAGGGATACTGGGCAGCCGGCCAGCGGCCGGCTCTACCGTGATGCACGGGCGATGGTTGGCTACATATTCTGGTAATGCCGGCCAGCGGCCGGCTCTACCGGTCCAGGATTCGTGCAGTCCAGTGGTACCGATCAATACAGCTCACAGTGCGTGCGGCCTTCACCGCGCAGCGCGTCCCAGCGCCCTTCGCCACCGATGGCATCGATGGCCTCGCGCACCGCGCCCTCCAGATGGCGCTTGTTGCCGCACAGGTAAAGATGCCCGCCGCGGGCCAGGACGTCGCGCACTTCGCTGGCGCGCTGCTGCAGCACATGCTGCACATAGATCTTTTCAGCGCCATCGCGCGAGAACGCGGTATGCAGGCCGGCCAGCACGCCACGCGCGTGCCAGTCCTGCAGCTGGTCGCGATACAGGTAATCGTGCTGGCGGTGCTTCTCGCCAAACACCAGGTGCACCTCGCGTTCGCAGCCGTTGGCCTGCAGCTCCTGCATCAGGCCCATCAGCGGTGCGATGCCGGTGCCGGTGCCGACCAGCAGCAGCGGCGCCTGGCCGGTATCGGGCAGGTGGAAGCCAGGGTTGGAGCGGCAGTACACACGGGCGTGGTCGCCGCCATGCAGCAGGCTGCCGGTGGCGGTGCCGAAGCGCTCGCGGCCGCGCAGGGTGTAGCGCACTTCGCGCACGCACAGGCTCAGCTGGTCGTCGCACGGGTGTGAGGCGATCGAATAGGCACGCGGCAGCCGCGGTGACAGCAGTTCGCGCAGCCGGGCCAGCGGCACGCTGTCCGGCGTGGCGTGGTCCTGCAGCACGTCCAGCAGGTCCAGGCCGTGCAGGTAGGCTTCCAGCTCGCGCTTCTGGCTGACCTTCAACAGGCCCTTCAGTACCTCGCTGCCGCCGAGCCTGGCCAGTTCGCGCAGCACGCCCTTGCTCAGCAGGCGCAGCTCGCGGTCGTGCAGGGCGGCCACGGCGGCGGTGTCGCCGTACCAGGTAGCCAATGCCTGCAGCAAGGCAGGGTCGTTCTCGGGTACCACGTGCAGGGTGTCCCCCGCGCGGTAGGCCATGCCACTGCCGGCAATGTCCAGTTGCAGGTGCCAGGCGGCCGGGTCGCTGCTGTTCAAGCGGCGGCGTTCGAGGATAGGAGCGGCAAACGCATTGTCTTCGCCATAGGCGGTGACCTGCAGGTGCAGGTGCTGGCCAGCGCTGAGGTCGCCATCCAACACCTGGCCGAGCACCGGCTGCCATTGCTGGAAGAACTGCTCGTAGCCCAGGTCGGCGTCCACCCGATGCAGCAGCGGCTGCGCCTGGCGCTCGCTCAGCGCGGCATCCAGCGCCTTGGTGAAGCCGCAGAAGCTCGGGTAGCCGGTATCACCGAGCCCGAACACTGCATAGCGCAGGCCGCTCAGCGTCGGGACCTGGCGCAGCGTTTCGAAGAACTGCTCGCCATTGGCTGGCGGCTCACCGTCACCGAAGGAACTGGAGATCGCCAGCAGCACATCGCCTTGGCCGAGACTGGCTACGTCGATGTCGTTGAACGGGAGCACCTGCGGCCCGTGCGGCTGCAGTTCCGCGCCCAGGCGCTGGGCCAGGGCGCGGGCGTTGCCCGACTCGGACGCGAAACCCACCAGCAGACGGCTGAAGGGCGTACTGGTCGGGAGAGCGTTCACGCGGCCTCGTAGAAGTCGTCGAACTTTTCCTTGCTGAACTCGACCAGGTCGTAGTTCTGCATCAGGTCGTTCACCACGCGGCGGATGCTGATGTAGGAGGTGATGTTGCCGTCTGCGTCGAACAGCGGCTGCACGGTGGTGTCGACCACGTAGAGCACGCCGCCCTTGCCGAGGTTGGGCACGATGCCGGTCCAGGTCTTGCCGGCCTTGATGGTGTCCCACATGTCCTTGTATACGGCCTTGGGCACGTCCGGGTGGCGCACGATGCTGTGCGGCTGGCCGATCAGCTCTTCGCGGGCGAAGCCGGTGAGCGTGCAGAACAGGTCATTGGCGTAGGTGATGTTGCCCTGCAGGTCGGTGGTGGAGATCACCATGACGTTCTGCATGGCGTTCAGCAGCTGGGCGTTGTCGGGGGTGTAGCTCATCGCAGGGTCCTTGTGGATGCCGGCCGCGCCGGCGTGTTCGGGTCCTGCATAGGAATACGCCCGCGCGGCGGCGGGCGGTTTGACATTGGTCAAGCGCGTAGCGCGAAGGCCTGCGACCGGGTGTCGCAGGGTGAGTCTCTTAAAGACCAATCCAGCTCGGCTCAGGCGGCACGTGGGATTGCCAACAGCCGGGCGTGGGCTCGGCCCCATCGCAGGAGACACGGGCAGGAGGCGGGCGCATGTCATGTGTACTGAGCTCATGACGTGTTGTCACAAAGAAATCGCCATGGCTTCACGGTTGATTGATCGCATGCAGGGCTATTGTCGTCCTGAGCCTCTCGCTGACGTCCCCCACGTCCTGCGTCGACTTCCTTCCCACCATCAGCGCCCGTCCGGGCGCCGCTGGCGTCCGTCTGCCTGAAATACCCGAGAGACCCTCCCATGGCCCGCGCTGTCCAGTCCGCTTCATCTGTTGTGACCTCTCCCGGTTCGCTCGTGCCGATCGGCACCCGGCGTGGCCACTCGCAGCCACTGCAGCTGCCGGAGCTGGTACAGCGTGTGTTGTTCGTCGCGACCGAGATGGCCGACTTCATCAAGGCCGGGGGCCTGGGCGACGTGGCCGCAGCCCTGCCGCGTGCGGTACGCGGCGCCTGTGATTCGCGCGTGCTGCTGCCCGGCTACCCGGAGGTACTGCAGCGCCTGCCACAGCTGCAGCGGGTGGGACAGGTCAGCGCGAGGGCGGGCCTGCCTGCGTGCGGGATCGGCATGGCAGTGCAGGCAGACGGCCTTCCGATCTACGTGCTGCTCTCGCCAGAGCTGTACGAGCGCGAAGGTTCGCCATACGTCGATGGGCAGGGCCAGGAGTGGAAGGACAACGCGGTTCGCTTCGCCACGCTCTCACACGCGGCGGCGGAGATTGCGGCCGGGCGTGCCGGGCTGGACTGGTCGCCGCAGCTGCTGCACCTGAATGATTGGCCTGTGGCCATGGCGGCAGCCTACGTGCGTTGGGACCGGACCACCGTGCCGACCCTGCTGACCATCCACAACCTGGCTTACCAGGGGCTGTTTCCGTATGCGCTTGCACCTGTGCTGGGCGTGCCGGTCGAACACCTGGATGAACTGCACTTCCACGGGCAGATGTCGTTCCTGCAGGGTGGCATCACCAATGCCACGCGGCTGAACACGGTCAGCCTGCGCTACGCGCAGCAGATCACCGCCCCGGATGACGGCTGCGGGCTGCATGACCTGTTGGCGCGCCGGGCGGCCGGCGGACACCTGAGTGGCATCGTCAACGGCATCGACGCCAGTTGGGATCCACGCCGCGACATCCACCTCAAGGCCCATTTCGGCATCGGCGAATGGACCGGGCGCGCCACCAATGCGCACGCGGTGCGCAGTGCATTCGGCCTGGCGCCCTCGGCCGGCCCGCTGTTCGCGGTGGTCTCCCGCCTGGTGCACCAGAAAGGCCTGGACATCACATGCGACGTGGCGCCGCAGATCGTGGCGGCCGGCGGCCAGCTGGTCATCATCGGTGGCGGCGAGCCGCAGGTGGAAGCGCAGGTGCAGGCGCTGGCCCGGCGCTACCCCGGACGGGTGGGCGCATTCATCGGCTTCGAAGAGGCGCTGGCCCGCCAGATGTTTGCCGGCGCCGACTTCCTGCTGATGCCTTCGCGTTTCGAACCCTGTGGGTTGAGCCAGATGTACGCGCAGCGCTTCGGCTGCCTGCCCATCGCACACGCGACCGGCGGGCTGGTCGATACCGTCGAGGATGGCGTGACCGGATTCCTGTTCCACGGCGCCAATGCCGATGGCCTGCGCCGCTGCGTGGAACGGGCGATGCGCACCTTCCGCCTGCCCGGCCTGCTGCAGGCCATGCGCCGCGCCGCCATGCTGCGGCCGGGTGGCTGGGACGCGGCCGGACGCGCGTATCTGGCCCTGTACCAGCAGACCTGCCAGGTGGCCGCATGAGCCACGACAGCCTGCAGCCGGTCGCCCTCGAGGACGACTCCATGGCAACTGCCGGACGGGAGGAGGGCGTGGTGGCTCCGGTCCTGGACGACCTGGTTCATGCACGGCCGGCCGATGCGTTTGCCTGGCTCGGGCCGCACCAACAGCCCGATGGCCAGCGCCAGCTGCGCGTTCTGGTGCCCCACGCGCGTCGCGTGGAGGTGATTGCGGGCCCGGAGCGGCGCTGGGATCTGCAACCGGGCCCCTTGCCCGGCCTGTTCGAAGGTGCAGCAGGTGAAGCGCCCGTGCCGCTGCTCGCCCTGCATTTCGAGCAGGGTGTGGAGCAGGTGCACGATGCCTATTCCTTTGGTCCGTTGCTGGATGAGGCACTGCTGCAGCATTTCCATGCCGGTGATGCTGATGCAGCGCGGCAGTTGGGCGCAGTAGCGATGCAGGTACAGGGTATCGACGGGGTGCGCTTCGCGGTGTGGGCCCCCAACGCACGAAGGGTTGCCGTGGTCGGCGATTTCAACGGGTGGGATGGCCGGCGCCATCCGATGCGGCTGCGCCACACCGCTGGCGTGTGGGAGCTGTTCCTGCCTGGCGTGCAGGCCGGTGCCCGTTACAAGTTCCGCATTGTCGGCGCCGACGGCCGGGTGATGCCCGACAAGTTCGATCCGATGGCGCGCTGGGCCGAGCTGCCACCGGCCACCGCCTCGCGGGTGCCTTCGGCCGCGCCGATGCAGTGGCACGATGATGCATGGTTGGCGGCGCGGCGGCAGGCCGGAACCTGCACGCCGCTGTCCATCTATGAAGTGCATGCGGGCTCCTGGCAGCGCAGCGACGATGGTTCGCCGCTGGACTGGGATGTCTTGGCCGACCGGTTGATTCCGTACGTGGCAGGGCTTGGTTTCACCCACATCGAGCTGCTGCCGGTCAGCGAGCATCCCTTTGGCGGTTCCTGGGGCTATCAGCCACTGGGGATCTACGCGCCGACGGCGCGCCATGGCACGCCACAGGCCTTCGCACGCTTCGTGGACCGCTGTCATCAGGCCGGCATCGGGGTGATCGTGGACTGGGTGAGCGCGCACTTCCCCAACGATGCGCATGGCCTGGCCGGGTTCGATGGCACCGCGCTGTACGAGCATGCCGACCCGCGCGAAGGGGTGCACGCCGACTGGGACACGCTGATCTACAACTATGGCCGCAACGAAGTGGCCGCCTACCTGATCGGCAGTGCATTGGAGTGGGTGGAGCGGTTCCACATCGACGGTCTGCGCGTGGATGCCGTGGCGTCGATGCTGTACCGGGATTACAGCCGTGCCGAGGGCCAGTGGATACCCAACGAGCAGGGCGGGCGCGAGAACCTGCAGGCGGTCGCTTTTCTACGGCGGATGAACCAGACGCTGAGGGAGCGCTTCCCGGACGTGCTGGTGATCGCCGAGGAATCCACCGCATGGCCAGGGGTGACCGCGCCGGTGGAGCAGGGCGGGCTTGGTTTCACCCACAAATGGAACATGGGCTGGATGCACGACACCCTGCAGTACCTCGGGCGCGATCCGGTTCATCGCCAGCATCACCATAGCGAGATCAGCTTCGGCCTGGTCTACGCCTTCTCCGAACGGTTCGTGCTTCCGCTTTCGCATGACGAGGTGGTGCACGGCAAGGGAGCGCTGCTGGCCAAGATGGCGGGCGAGCCGGCGCAGCGGCTGGCCCAGCTCCGCGCGTACTACGGTTTCATGTGGGCGCACCCGGGCAGCAAACTGCTGTTCATGGGCGGCGAGTTCGGTCAGGGACAGGAGTGGTCGCACGATGCGGCACTGGACTGGGCACGGGCGGCCAGCAACGAGGGCCAGGGCCTGTCGCGCCTGGTGGGCGACCTCAATGCCGTGCTGCGCTCCGAACCTGCGCTGCACCGCGACGAACGCGACGAACGCGGTTTCGACTGGAGCGTGGCCGATGACAACCGCAACAGCGTCTACGCCTTCATCCGCCGGGATCCGGCCGGTAGCGGCCGCACCCTTCTGGTGGTGAGCAACTTCACTCCGGTACGTCGCGACGGCTACCGGGTCGGCGTGCCGCAACCGGGGTGTTGGACCGAACGGCTCAACACCGACAGCGGTTACTACGGTGGCGGCAACGCGGGAAACCTCGGCGCAGTGCATACCGAGCCGAGGCCGATGCATGGTCACGCGCAGTCGCTGCGGCTCACACTGCCGCCGCTGTCCACGCTGTACCTGCAGGTTGATGCATGACCGCAGTGGCGCCGCGCCTGGGCGCATGGCCGGTGGCCGGTGAAGGTGTCGAGTTCCGCGTGTGGGCACCTGACGCAGGCACCGTGGCGCTGTGCCTGCAGGGCGTGCTGCGGCCGATGCACCGCGACCCGGACGGCTGCCACTGGCTGCGGACACAGGCGTCGCATGGTGACCGCTACCGGTTCCGCCTGCCGTCCGGCCAGGACGTGCCAGACCCCGCCTCGCGCTGGCAACCGGACGGCGTCGATGGTGACAGCGCGGTGGTGCTTGGCACGGATGGAGCACAGCCCACGTGGCAGGGGCATGCCTGGCAGGACCTGGTGATCTATGAAGTGCACATCGAGGCCAGCGGCGGGTTCGCGGCGTTGACCGCGCAGCTGCCGATGCTGGCGGCCCTGGGCATCACCGCCATTGAACTGATGCCGGTCGCGCAGTTTCCCGGTGGCCGCAACTGGGGCTACGACGGCGTGTTCCCGTATGCGCCGGCCCATGCCTACGGCGGGCCGGCAGCGCTGAGGACCTTCATCGAGGCGGCGCACGATGCAGGGCTGTCGGTGCTGCTGGATGTGGTCTACAACCACTTCGGACCGCAGGGCAACCACCTGCGCGACTACGCGCGCGGGTTCTTCCGTGACGATCGCAGCACGCCGTGGGGCGAGGCCATCGACTTCCGCCAGCCCTGGGTGCGGCGCTTCTTCATCGACAATGCGCTGATGTGGCTGCGCGACTATGGCGTCGACGGACTGCGCCTGGATGCTGTGCACGCCATTGACGATGACCGGTTCCTGCAGCAGCTGGCCGATGAGGTACGCGCTGCGGTGCCGCAGGCGCACCTGGTGCTGGAGAACGAACGCAACCAGGCGCGTTGGCTGCGCGGCGCCTATCAGGGGCAGTGGAACGACGACTTCCACAACGCGCTGCATGTGATGCTGACCGGCGAGCAGGAAGGCTATTACGCGGCCTATGCCGGGCGCGCCGAAGCACTCCTGGCGCGCTGCCTGGCCGAGGGATTCGCCTGGCAGGGCGAACCGGACCTGCGCGGCGATCCCCGCGGCGAACCCAGCGCCGACCTGTCGCCCGCGCGTTTTGTGGTATTCGCGCAGAACCATGACCAGGTGGGCAACCGCGCTTTCGGCGAGCGCCTGTCGATGCTGACCGATCCTGCGCCGCTGCGCGCGGCGCTGGCCCTGACCCTGCTGACGCCGATGATCCCGCTGCTGTTCATGGGCGAACCGTGGCAGGCGCAATCGCCCTTCCTGTTCTTCACCGACTATGCGCCGCCGCTGGACGAGGCGGTGCGTGAAGGGCGTCGCCGTGAGTTCTCCGGTTTCAGTGCCTTTGCCGACGCCGCCGCGCGCGCGCGTATTCCGGACCCGAACGATGCGGCGACCCTGCAGGCGTCGTACACGCCGCCGCCCGGCGATGATCCCTGGTCGCAGCACTGGCTGCGCTGCACGGGTGAGTTCCTCGGCCTGCGCAGGCGCTATCTGCAGCCTGGCCTGCTGCAGGCGCGGTCGCTGGGCGCGCGCGTGCTGGGCCAGGGCGCGGTGCAGGCGGGCTGGCAGTTGCCATCGGGCCAGTGGTGGATCGCGATCAACGTGGGTCCGTCGCCGGTGGCCCACGCGATGCCGGCCGGCGAGTGCGTCGTGGGGCCGGATGCGGCCGCGATGCTGCCGGCAGGCGGCGGTGCGCTTGCGCGCTGGATCGCCGCATGAATACGGATGCGGCGGTGCGGGAGGCGGCTCGCCGTGCGGGCCTGCTGGTCCGCTGGACCGACGTGGCCGGAGCAGAGCGCGAGGTTGCGCCCGACGTGCTGCGCGCCGTGCTGTCGGAGTTCGCGTGCGACGGTGTGCCGGTGGTCCACCCGTTGCTCACCGCCTGCTGTGGTCAGCTCCTGGCCATGCCTGAGGCAACGGGCGCGGCGTGCTGGGTGGACGAGCAGGGCACAGCGTTGCCTGCACGTGCGGATGCGCAAGGGCGCTGGCGGGTTCCGGATCAGCCAGGCTATTGGCAGTGGCGCCAGGGCGGGCAGCAACAGGCGGTTGCGGTGGCACCGCAGCGTGCCTGGTGGCCGCAGGGCCTGCTGCGCGGTTGGGGTCTGTCGGCGCAGGTCTACAGCCTGCGCGCGCCCGATGATGCCGGCATCGGTGACAGCGCCGGCTGTGCGCGGTGGCGCGAGCTGCTGCACCGTCACGGCGGCGATGCACTGGCGTTGAGTCCGCTGCACGCCGGCCTGGCACCGGGCACGGGCTACAGTCCTTACTCGCCCAGCGACCGGCGCTGGCTCGATCCGCTGCAGGTGTCGCTGCCGCAGGTTTTGCCGGAGGCCGCCGGCAGCGTGTTGCGCGAGGACGAAGCACTGGCGATGGCCGTTGAAGCGGCTACCGCAGCACGCCGCATCGACTGGCCGCACTCGGCGACAGTGAAGTGGCGCTGGCTGCGCCAAGTGCGCCAATGGCTGCGGCAGCAGGCGCCGGCACAGTACGAACAGATGCAGACGTGGTGCGATGCGCAGGGCGAACCCCTGCTGCGGTATTGCCAGCACGCCGCCGACCGATTCACTGGAAGCGCCGACGACCATGCGTTTGCGCAGTGGTTGGCGCGGCAAGGCTGGGCGCAGGTGCAGGCGGGACTGCGCAACGACGGCGCGTCGATCGGACTGATCGCGGATCTGGCAGTGGGTTGTGCACCGCAGGGCGTCGAGGCCCGGACCGGCGGCGACCGCCTGCTGCAGGGCCTCGAGCTGGGCGCGCCGCCGGATGCGTTCAATCCGCTGGGCCAGGCCTGGGGTATCACCAGCTGGTCACCCTCTGCGTTGCAGCGCGAGGGGTTTGAACCGTTCATCCGCGTGTTGCGCGCCGTGATGGCGGGTCGCGGTGGATTGCGCATCGACCACATCCTGGGCCTGCAGCGGCTGTGGGTGCTGCCTCGTGGCGCGGGCGCCGGGCAGGGGGTGTATCTGCGCTATCCGTTCGATGATCTGATCAACCTGCTGGTGCTGGAATCGTGGCGCCATCGCTGCGTGCTGATTGGCGAAGACCTGGGCGTGGTTCCTCCGGGTATCCGCCAGCGACTGGCAGCCCGTGGCGTGCTGGGGCTGGAGGTGCTGCCGTTCGCCCGCAACGGTGAGCGCTTCCTGCCGGCGCCACGGTGGCGCCGCGATGCGGTGGCCATGCCCTCCACCCATGATCTGCCGCCGCTGGCCGGCTGGCTGCGTGGGCGCGACCTGCGCTGGCGTGCACGCCTGGGTGAGCTGACCGAGCTTGCCGCGGCGCTGCACGCGCGTGCCAGCGAGGTACAGGCGCTGTCCGCAGTCGCCCGGGGCGAGGGCGCGACGCTGGAAGCGCGTGCGCTGTCACTGGTGGCGCACGCACCTTCACGGCTGGCGCTGCTCCCGCTGGAAGATGCGCTGGGCAGCCGCGCGCAGGTGAACCTGCCGGGTACCGTCAGTGGTCACCCGAACTGGCGCCGACGCTTGCCGCTTGCGTGGGATCCGGACGCGGCCGATGCGCGCATTGCCCGGTTCAGCGCCACGCGACGCAAGGCGGGACGATGACCCGGTTGCGTGCCACCGCACGCCTGCAGCTGCATGCAGGCTTCAACTTCGAGGCCGCTGCGGCGCAGCTGCCGTACTACGCCGCGCTGGGCCTCAGCCACCTTTACCTGTCGCCGATCAGCGCTGCGATGCCAGGGTCCATGCATGGCTACGATGGCCTCGACCCGGCCCGCATCAATCCGGAACTGGGCGGCGAAGAAGCCTTCCAGCGGCTGGCGACAGCGGCGCGTGCGCATGGCATGGGCCTGATCCTGGACATCGTACCCAACCATCTTGCGGCATCCCCGCAGACGCCCTGGTGGAACGATGTGCTGCTGCACGGGTGCAGAAGTCCCCATGCAGGATGGTTCGACATTGACTGGGAGGCGCCGGGCTGCGAGGGCCGGCTCTGGCTGCCAGTGCTGGACCGGCCACTGCACGACGCCGTGCGCGATGGCGTGTTGCGCGTAGCAGTGGACGATGAGCGGCCGACGCTGCGTCATCACGGGCTGGCATTGCCGTTGTCTCCGCGCAGCCATCCGCTGGCACCCGCGCAGTGGCCGGCATGGGCGGAACGCTGCAACCGCAGCGTCGAACGGTTGCACACGCTGCTGCAGCGGCAGCACTACCGGCTGGCTTGGTGGCGCACGGCGGGCGATCAGGTGAACTACCGGCGCTTCTTCGACATCAACGAACTGGCCGCACTGCGGGTGGAGCGCGACGATGTGTTCGCGGCGGTGCATGCGCTGCCGTTGCGGCTGGTGCGTGAGGGGTGGGTTGACGGCCTGCGCATTGACCATGTGGATGGCCTGTCGTCACCCGGGCCGTACCTGCAACACCTGCGTGCGTCGCTCGACGCGGCCTGCGCGGCAGGCGGTCGCGACCCACAGGCAGTGAGCGTGCATGTGGAGAAGATACTGGCGGAGGACGAACAGCTGCCCGATGGCTGGGCCTGCGACGGCACGACGGGCTATGACTTCATGGACCAGGTTGGCGCCTGGCTGCATGATCCGGCTGCTGCACCCGCGCTCTCCCGCACCTGGCAAGCAGCGAGTGGCGACGCGCGCAGCTTTGACGACTTGCAGCAGGATGCCCGCAGCATGCTGCTGCGCACGTCGCTTCACACCGACTTCCAGCGACTGCTGCGCAGCGCGCAGCGGGTCCTGCAGCCCCGGCTGGCCGAAGCCGATATCGGAGCCGCTGCGCTTGCCCGTGCATTGGCCACGCTGCTGCGGCACTACCGTACCTACCGCCCCTATTCGCTGCAGGATGCGGGTGAACGGAAGGCCCTGGTGGACGCTGCCGTGGCAGCACGCGAGGCACTGGACGGTACGGCACACGCGGCACTGGATCTGCTGCTGCGGGCACTTCCCGGCGAGGCGGACGTCGAGCGCGCGCTGCGGGTGAGATTCGGGCAATTGGCCGCGCCGTTGAATGCCAAGTCGGTGGAGGACACAGCCTTCTATCGTTACTTCAGGCTGCTGTCGCGCAACGAAGTCGGAAGTGATCCGCAGCGGCTGGGCATGGAGGGACGCGAGCTGCTGGAACACGCAATGGGACGCCTGCAGCGCCATCCGCGGGCATTGCTTGCGCTGGCGACCCACGATCACAAGCGCGGGGCCGACAGCCGGGCGCGGCTGGCGGTTCTCAGCACCTGCACGGTCGAGTGGCGGGAGGCTGTGCGGCGCTGGAGCCGGATGTCGACCCGCGCGGGCGCGCCGATGCCGTTGCCGGGTGCCGAGGCCTATGCGCTGTGGCAGGCGCTCGTGGCCGCGTGGCCGATGCACGGTAACCCGGGCGCCGACTTCGCATCGAGGATGGTGCAATGGCTGACCAAGGCGTTGCGCGAGGGCAAACGGGTCAGCAGCTGGTCCGATCCCAACGTGGCGGTGGAGGAGGCCGCCGCGCAGTGGCTGCACGCGCTGCTGCATGGAGCGCCATTGCAGCCGGTGCGGGAGGCGCTGGCGACGTTCGTGGCGCGCATTGCGCCGGCCGGCGCCTGCAACGGCCTGGCGCAGCTGTGCCTGCAGCACTGCCTGCCCGGCGTGCCCGACCTCTACCAGGGCGGAGAAGGCTGGGACCTGAGCCTGGTGGACCCGGACAACCGGCGTGCCGTGGACTATCCAGTGCGGCAGGCGTGGCTGCGCGATACGCGCGGTTGGCCCGCCCTGCTGGAGGACTGGCGGGACGGTGGCATCAAGGCATTTCTGCTCAGGCGCTTGCTGGAGTGCCGCCGCAGGCACCCGCAGCTGTTCCTGCACGGCCAACTGCAGGCGCTGTCCGCACCGGCGCGTTCGCCCTGGCTGGCATTCGCGCGCAGGCATCAGGCGCAGGTGCTGCTGGTGATCGTGCGGCGTGGTTCGCCCACCGCCGTGCCCGGGCCCAGCCTGCACGCAGCACACGACGTCGGCACTGGCGTGATGCTGCACGGGCTGCCGACAGGCCGCATGCGCAACCTGCTGGACGGGCGCATCGAACATTTCAAGGCAACCGAGGACGCGGCACGGCTTCTGGCTGGCAGCCCGTTGGCGGTATGGATCAACGAGGAGACGGACAGGAATGGACAGCAGGGAACGACGGCAGCGGATTGAGGCATTGGCCCATCAGATATGGGAAGCGGAAGGGCGGCCGGACGACCAGCAGCAGCGGCATTGGCACATGGCCGAGCGCCTGGTGGAAGCCGAGATTGCCGCTGCGCGCGACGAGGAGGGAACCGATGGCCAGCCGTAAGTGGACGCAGACCTCGCGCGTGCGCGAAGGCCGGCCGTTCCCGCTGGGGGCGACCTGGGACGGCTTGGGTGTGAACTTCGCGCTGTACTCGCGGCACGCCACCCGGGTGGAACTCTGCCTGTTCGACGCGCGCAACCGTGAAGTCGAGCGTATCGCGCTGCCCGAGTACACCAACGAGATCTGGCACGGCTACCTGCCGGACGTGCGGCCCGGGCAGCGTTACGGCTACCGGGTGCACGGCCCGTATGCCCCGGAAGAGGGCCATCGCTTCAATCCCAACAAGCTGCTGCTGGACCCCTACGCCAAGCAGATCGTCGGCGAGCTGAAGTGGGCCCCACACCTGTTCGGCTACACCCTGGGTCACCGCGATGGCGATCTCAGTTTCGACCGCCGCGACAGCGCCGGTTACATGCCACGCTGTGCCGTGATCGATCCGGCTTTCAGCTGGGGCGCAGAGCGTGCACCTGCCACGCCCTGGGACCGGACCGTGATCTACGAAGCCCACGTGCGCGGACTGACCATGCAGCATCCCGACGTCCCGCAGGCCGAGCGCGGTACCTTCTCCGCGTTGCGGCACGATGCGGTGGTCGACCACCTCAGCCATCTGGGGGTGACCGCCATCGAGCTGCTGCCGGTGCATGCCTACGTGGATGACCAGCAGCTGCTCGAGCGCGGGCTGCGCAACTACTGGGGATACAACACCATCGGCTTCTTCGCGCCGCAGGCACGCTATCTGTCGCTGGGCACCGTGGCCGAGTTCAAGCAGATGGTCGCGCGCCTGCACAACGCGGGCATCGAGGTCATCCTGGACGTTGTGTACAACCACACGGCCGAAGGCAACGAGCTGGGCCCTACGCTGTCGTTCAAGGGCATCGACAACGCCAGCTACTACCGTTTGGCCGATGATCGCCGCTATTACATCAACGATACGGGTACCGGCAATACCTTCGACCTGACCAACGCCGGTGCGCTGCGCATGGTCATGGACTCCCTGCGCTACTGGGTGACCGAGATGCGGGTGGATGGGTTCCGCTTCGACCTGGCAACCATCCTCGGCCGCGAACGGCATGGCTTCGACGCCTCGGGCAGCTTCCTCGATGCGGTACGCCAGGACCCGATCCTGAGCCAGGTGAAACTGATTGCCGAGCCATGGGACATCGGCCCGGGCGGCTACCAGCTGGGCCAGTTTCCGCCGGGCTGGGCCGAGTGGAACGACCGCTTCCGCGACACGGTGCGCGCGCTGTGGCGTGGCGATGGCGGGCAGCTGGCGGAGTTTGCCACGCGCTTCACCGGCTCGGCCGACCTGTTCGAACACCACGGCAGGCGACCGTCGGCCAGCATCAATCTGGTGACGGCGCATGATGGATTCACCCTGCACGATCTGGTCAGCTACAACGATCGCCACAACGAGGCCAACGGCGAGGACAACCGTGACGGCCACTCACACAACCTTTCCAGCAACCACGGCGTGGAGGGAGACACCGATGATGCGGCGATCCTTTCGTTGCGTGCGCGGCAGATGCGCAACCTGCTGGCCACGCTGCTGCTGGCGCAGGGGACGCCGATGCTGCTGGCAGGCGATGAGTTCGGCCATTCGCAGCAGGGCAACAACAACGCCTACTGCCAGGACAATCCACTGAGCTGGATCGACTGGGAGCGCGCAGCATTGCCGGCTGCACAGGCGCAGGTGGCGTTCGTGCGGCGGGCGCTGTCGCTGCGCCGGCGCTATGGCCTGCTGCGCCGGAACCGGTTCCTGCGCGGCGAGTACGATGAGGCACTGGGCCTGCGCGATATCGACTGGCGGCATCCCGATGGTCGCGGCATGGAGGAAGCGGACTGGCATGACGCAGGGCTGCGTGCGCTGCTGATCGTGCTGGACGGTCGCAGCCCGGACAGTGGCCTGCGCGAGCCCGGGCGGCATGTCAGCCTGGCCCTGCTGTTGAACGCCGGGGAGCAGCCGCAGCGGTTCTGTGTGTCAGACGACGCCCTGTCGTTCCGGCGCGTACTCCTGCAGACCGACGAAACGCCGTTGGAGCCGGATGAGGAAGGCGCCTGGACGCTGCCGCCGCGCAGCCTGTGCCTGCTGGCGGCAAGCAGCAGCGCGTGATTGCTCTGCTGCGCCACTACGGTGCGCCGGGCATTGCCCGGCGGACCGGTAGCTACCCCATCAGATAGCGCAACACACCCGCCGAGACCACGCCGATCAGCACGGTCGGCAGCATCGACAGCCGCGTGGCGGCCAGCAGGGTGATGGCCAGTGCGGCCAGGTCGGCTGGCTTGTCGGCCACGAAGTCCGGGGCGATCACCGAGATCAGCACGCAGCCCGGCGCGGCTTCCATCACCGTCACTGCGCGTTTGCTCAGTGTGCGGTTGCGCAGCGCGAGGAAGCCGACGATGCGGGTCAGGTAGGTGGCGGCGGCCATCAGCACGATGGCCAGTACCGAGGTCCAGTGGATCAGGCCATCGAAGATCATGCTGCGTCCTCCGCCAGCAGCCAGGCCGCGGCCAGGCCGGCCAGTGCGCCGCTGGCCACGTACCACGCACCTGGCACCAGCAGGTAGGTAGCAGCGGCTACAGCCAGGCTGACCAGCCACGGCCGCGCGGCCTTCATGCCCTGCCACATGCCACGCAGCAGCACCAGGAACACGGCGGCGAAGGCCATGTCGAAACCATAGGCGTGGATGTCGCCCAGCATCGGGCCAACGATCGCGCCCAGCGCGGTGCAGGCCACCCAGACCGTGTACAGGCCTGCCGATACGCCCAGGTAGTAGGCCAGGCTGAAGCCAAGCGCGCGTCGGCGCGCATCGGCCACGCCCATCGCCCAGCTTTCGTCGCACATGAAGAACAGCGCCGGCAGCACCCAGCGGCGCGGCAGGTGCTGCAGCAGCGGGGCCAAGCTGGCGCCCATCAGCAGGTGACGGCTGTTGACCAGCGCGGTGATGGCCACGATCAGTGCAATGTGCGGTGGCGAGGTCCACAGTTCGACGGCGGCGAACTCCGAGCCGCCAGCGAAGTTGAGGCCGGTCATCAGCGGCACTTCCAGTGCGCTCAGGCCTTTCTGGGCTGCCTGCGCGCCGAGCACCAAGGCGAAGGGAATGAAGCCGATCATCACCGGCACGGCGGCGCGCAGGCCGCGCAGGAATTCGGCACGCGGTGCGGTATCGCAGGTGTCAGGCAGGGGGAGGGTGGTACGGGCGTCCATCGAACGGCACAACAAGGTGGGGGTGGCCCATGCTAGCGGTCCAATCGCGAAATCGGGTTGCGTTGATACCACTTGATTCTGGATGATTGATATTTCATGCGGTCAAAAGTGGAAGAGGTGAAATTCCATGCAGTACCAGCTGGACAACCTCGATCGGCGCATCCTCGACGCCCTGCAGCGCGACGGCCGCCTGCAGAACCTGGAGCTGGCACGCCTGGTCGGGCTGTCGCCGTCGGCCTGCCTGCGCCGGGTGCGTCTGCTGGAGGAGGGCGGCTACATCGACCGCTATGTGGCCTTGTTGAACGAGGCCAAGGTGGGCCGTGGCTTCACGGTGTTCGTGCGGGTGTGGCTGCGCGGGCAGGACGAGGACACCACCAATCATTTCATCAACAGCATCAAGTCGTTCCCGGAAGTGCTTGAATGCCATCTGATGGCCGGTGACTGCGATTTCCTGTTGCGGGTGGCGGTGGCCGACCTGGATGCCTACCGGCAGTTCCAGATGCAGCACCTGAACCGGATTGCCGGGGTGCAGAACACCAAGACCGAGATTCCGATGCAGCGGATCAAGCAGACGACCCAGCTGCCGCTTTGAGGGATGGGGTTTGCGGCCGGGTTGCACCCGGCACCCGCGGGTAGTGCCGGCCGCTGGCCGGCAACCTCAGAAGCAACAGCAACAGCAACAGCAACAGCAACAGCAACAGCAACAGCGGGCCTGCTGAGGGATGGCGGGGTGGGTCCGGTTGCGGGGGACGCTGCAAGTACGTCCATGTAGCTCGGTCGCGGCTTGCTCGTGTGCGCTGTCCTGCGCACACGGCAAGACCGGGGTTGGGCGTCCTGCCCAACCCGCCCGAGGCATGCCTCGGGCCCATGCGGCTCACGCCCCCGCAACCGGACCCACCCCGCCTTCGACAGATTTCCACGATCTGCCGGAACGGCATGAGCTGCTCCTGGTGGGTGTCGACCTTGGTCGACACGTTTGGGTCGGTACCGGGTCGGATCCCGTTGCTGCGCAACGGGCTCTGACCCTGTGAGCAAATGAACAGGTCTGTTCGATTCATTGATTCCTGATGCGTGACTGGCTTTACGGAGCCTGGCTCGATGCCAGGCCGTGGGCGGCGGTCATCGCAATGACATGTGGCGCCGGTACGGTTTGAGCCCGCTTGCGGGTCGCGCGCGGGCCGGGGTTCCGGTGGTGGCGCGCGTCCATTGCAGCTGCTGTCGCTGCCGAGGGTCATGTGTTCTACGTCAGGGGGCTGAATGGACACCATGCGGTCAGAATCTGGAAGGTGGCCATCGCCGCATGGCTGCTGCTGTCCTTTGCCGCTGCCGCGCAGGACGCTGTTCATGCCTACGACATCCCTGCGCAGCCGCTGGAACAGGCGGTCGAGCGCTTCAGCGTCATCAGTGGGTGGTCAGTGATGTACCCGGGTGACCTGGCCGCCGGCCGCAGCAGCCATGCGCTGCGCGGCAGCCTGGCGCCGCTGCCTGCCTTGCAGGTGCTGTTGCAGGACTCCGGTATCGAGGCCGAGGTGATCGGCGAGCAGCGCGTGGTGCTGCGCCGGGGCGCGCCCTCGGCCGCTGAATCGGGTGTTGGCGCCGAACTTCCCGAGGCCGAGCGTCGGCGTCGCTACGGTGGCCTGCAGCAGCGGTTGCGTGCGGCGTTCTGTGACGACCCGGAGATCGCGCCCGGCCGCTATGCCGCGACGCTGCGCTTCCGCATCGACGGCGCGGGCCAGGTGAGCGAGCCCGAGCTGCTGTCAGGCAGTGGCAGCGCCCGCCGCGATGCGCGCCTGCTGCAGGCACTGCAGGGCTTGGTGCTGGCGCCCGATGCCGCTGCGCTGCCGCAGCCGGTGACGCTGCAGATCCGTCCTTCCGGCACCGACCACGACTGTGGCCGGCGCGCGCCCCTTCCATGACTTCAAGGATTCGAACATGAGCAACGGTACGGCTGGGGCAATTGACCTGATGGACCACCTTCTGGGTGCCTACGATGAGCTGAAGCGCCGGCTGGTGCGCAAGCTGGGCTCGGAGGAGCTGGCCGGCGACGCGCTGCAGGACACGTGGATGCGCCTGAGCGCGCGGCGTGACCGCCTGGATGCCGTGCAGAACCCCGCGGCCTACCTGCTGCGCATGGCAATGAATACCGTGATCGACCGCCAGCGTGCAGACCACCGCCTGCTGAGCCTGGAGGAGGTGGATACGCTGATGGACATGGCCGACCCTGCACCCGGCCCGGCGCAGGCGGCCGAACTGGACTTCGCGCTGGAAGACATGGTCGGCCTGCTGCAGCGCATGCCCGAGCGCCGTCGCCGCATCCTGCTGGCGATCCGCGTCGATGGCCTGCAGCAGCGCGACGTGGCCGATCGCCTCGGTGTGTCGCTGCGGCTGGTGCAGCGTGAGCTGAAGGCGGCCCAGGACTACCTGGCCGAGCGCAGCGGGCAGGGGCGCCAGGTGCGGTTCTGAACGGCGGCATCCGTCTACACTTTGACGCCGAGCAGAACCCCGCAGCGTGCGGGTCCGGCATGAGCCCCCATGGATCCTGACGATCGCCCGCAACGCCCGCTGGATGCCGTCGAGCGTCAGGCGCACGCGTGGGTGGTGCGGCTGACCTCGGGCGAGGCAACCGCCGCCGACGGGCGCAGGTTCCGTGCGTGGTGCGAGTCGGATCCGCGTCATCGTGAGGCGTTCGGCCGTGCGCGCCGGCAATGGGAGCAGGTACGCCTGGCCGGCGAGCAGCTGCCCGCCGCCGCGCGCCAACCGGTGGCGCCGACGCCGGCCCAGCGCTGGAGCCGGCGCGCCTTCCTGGGCGCGGCGATTGCCGCCCCGGCCAGCCTGGTGGTGGTGGCGGCAATCCGCCCGCCGCTGGGGCTGTGGCCTTCGGTGACGGCGATGACGGCTGATTTCCACACCGGCACCGGTGAACGTCTGCAGATCGCACCCTTGCCACAGCTGAAGATCGAACTGGATACGCAGAGCAGCCTGCGCCGCCGCGCCGACGCGCAGGGCGAAGGCTTCGAGCTGGTGCAGGGCCAGGCCGCGATCGAGACCCTGGCCGGCCTGCGCCTGGCGTTGTTCGCGGGCCCGGGTTGCGTGATTGCCGATGAAGGCGCAGTGCGCCTGGATGTGCGCAACACCCACGGCCAGGTACGGGTGACCTGCCTGCAGGGCAGCGCCCGCATCGAGCATCCGCAGGGCCGGCTGCAGCTGCAGGCGGGTCAGCAGACCCAGTACGACGAGCGCCTCAGTGGCGTGGTGGCCGAAGCCGTGGCTTCTGAAGTGAGCGCCTGGACCGAAGGCATGCTGGTGTTCCGCCGCGCACCGCTGCGCGAGGTGGTGGACGAGATCAACCGTTATCGTCGTGGCAAGGTTCTGTTGGGTGAATCGGCGTTGGCGCGCGCGCCGGTCAGCGGTCGCTTCCGTATTGATGATCCAGACGCGGCACTGGAGCAGCTGCGACTGACGATGTCGCTGGATCTGCGTCGCTTTCCGGGTGGCATTGCCGTCCTTGGATAGATGAAGACGCTGGCCCTGCGCGCCGCGCAGGGCTGTTGCAAGCGAGGAGAGGCCAAGGATGCGCAACGAGACCATCGGTGTGCTGGATCTGCGTCGCAATCTGTCGGCGCTGCTGGAAACCACGCAGCGACGGCCATTGATGGTGCATCGCTATGGCTCACCTTGGGTGTGCGTGGTGTCCGATGCGCAGTGGCAGCAACAGGCGGTGCTGCTGGACTTTGATCCGCAGTCGCACCCGCTGGCGATGCTGCTGCGCCTGCAGCAGCAGTCGCTTCCGCTGTCTGAAGCTGGTGCGTTGCCGCCCGCGGCGGTTGCACGCGCACTGCTGTTGATGGACGTGCATCGCATTGAGGATCTCGCACAGCTGCACGACCAGGTGCTTCACCATCGCCTCTGGCATTGGTTCGTAGCAGGCACCCATGGTGTGATGGACGGCTGGCAGCTGCCGGCGCTGCGCGTTGCGATGGCGTCATGGTTCGATGACGTGGACATGTCCAATGCGCTGGCAACATTCGCCGCGCGCAGCGACGTGGCGATACTGGCACGGCGTTGTGGAGGCGAAGCGCCGCGGCTGGAACGCGAAGCCTGCAGGCAGATGACGCTGCGATGACGTTGTCGATGAAGCGCCACGCAGTGCACAGAGCTGCATGCGCGCTGTCGCTTCACCTGCCTTGCTGACGTCTTCTCCAGAGTACGACGCACCACGCGTCGTGGAGCACGGGCGGCGCCGATGGCAGACAGTCGCAGGATCAGCATGCTGGAGCTGGATCGTCACCTGAGCCAGTCACTGGAGCAGGCACGGCATGCACCATTGAACGTGCAGCGCTATGGGCGCTCGTGGGTCTGGGTGCTGTCCAGCGACGCCTGGGCGGATGCGGCGCGCTGGGCGGCACTGGATGGTAGTGCGCACCCACTGGCGGCGCTGCGAAAAGCCCTCGACCTGCAGCTGCGGCCCTGGCCCGAGGCGGCGATGAGCCCGCTACCGCTTGATGCAGGCGATGCGCGGCTGCTGCAGCGCGCGGCTCTGCTGGTGGTCGTGCGCGGTCTGAACAGTGCCCAGCGCGTGTACGACGACCTGCGCTATCACCAGGCCTATCGGATGTTCATCGGCCTCGATCATGGAACGGCATGGTCGCCGATGCAGTGCGTGCGCCTGCTGCAGGCCTGCGCGCACCCGTTGCTGCGCGGCTGCATCGACGATGCGCTGGCCAGCGTGCCGCAGCACCTGTTCGAGTCTGCATGTGCCCCGGCTGCACGTATTGCGCCTGCACAGGGACACGCGCAGCGGATTTCCAGCGGATGTTTATCGTACTGACACATGCACCGCTGACCATGGCGCAGCGGTCTCTTCCAGGATGACGAGGGCGGAACAATGGCAAGGCAGGTTCGTGGTCGCAGGGCTCGGCAGCAGGGTTTCAGCCTGATCGAAATCATGGTGGTAGTGGTGATCATCGGCATCCTCGCCGCACTGATCGTGCCGCGGTTGATGGACCGTCCCGACCAGGCGCGCGTGGTGGCAGCGCGCCAGGACATCGCTGCATTGATGCAGGCGTTGAAACTGTTCAAGCTGGACAACGGTCGCTATCCCAGTGCCGAGCAGGGCCTGCAGGCGCTGGTGAAGCCACCGCAGGGTGGTGGCGCGATGCCGGTCACGCCCTATCTGGATCGCCTGCCCAATGATCCATGGGGCCATCCGTACCAGTACCAGATTCCCGGAACCCATGGCGACATCGATGTGTTCTCGCTGGGCGCGGACAGCAAGCCCGGTGGCGACGCCGGGAATGCGGACATCGGTTCCTGGCAGCTGTGAGGCAGGCCGATGTCAGCCCGGATGCGTTCTGTTTCGAGTGTCCGCCAATGTGGCATGGCGGTGATCGTCGCCCTGCTGGTGGTGGCACTGGTGGCGGTGATTGCCACCGCACTGCTGACCCGGCAGTCGGCCCAGCTGCGTGCGCTGCGTGGCGACCAGCTGCGCGTACAGGTACGCATGGCGGTGGACGCAACGCTGGAGCGTGCGGCACAGCAGCTGCGTGAGGATGTAAAGGAACAGCTGACCACGGTGCGCAGCGGGCGCTGGGCGCGCCCATTGGAGCTGCAGGCGCCGTTGCCGGTGCAGCTGCAGCTGGTCGATGCGCAGTCGATGTTCAACCTGCGCAACCTTCTTGCGCATGGCAGGCCGGACCCCGAGGCGCGGCGCGCGTTCATCGCGTTGTGTGCCGGGCAGGGGCTGGGCCAGGGCGCCTGCGCATCCGCCGCCGACCACATCCAGGCGCGCCTGCGCGATGGCGACATGCAGGCGCAGGCGCCGCTGCCGCGCGAATCACTGATCGAACAAGCGCTACCTGGTGCCGATCCGGTGGCGTTGCAGGCGCTGGCGCGGCGCACCGTGGTGTTGCCGGCGCAGACCCTGGTCAACGCCAACACCAGCGACCTGCGCGTTCTGCAGGCGGTGACGCCCGTGGTCGAGCCGGCACGGCTGCAGGCGCTGCTCGGTGAGCGCGATGCTGGCCATTGGCTGCTCAATCGCGGCGACATCGCCAACCGACTCCAACTGAGCAACGAACAGATGGCCGTGCTTCCCCTGGGTATCCATAGCGAATGGTTCCTGGCCGTCGGCCAGGTGCAGGCTGACGGCAGTGCGGTCGATTTTCGCGCGCTGTTGTGGCGCGAATACCGCGACGATGGGGTGCGTGTGCAACGGGTGTGGACGAGGATCGGCGCATGAATGTGCAGCTTCGCGTGCGCCTGCCGGCGCTGGAGCACCTGCGCGCCGACAGCGCGGTGGACTGGGCGCAGCTGCACAAGGGCGAGGTGTTGGCGCATGGCCGCGAAACACTGGCGACGCTGGGCCTGCGGCATCCGCAGGCTGCGGTGCGTGCCTGCCTCGATCCGAACGACCTGATCCTGCTGGAACTGCAGTTGCCGCCGTTGTCCGGGCGCCGCCTGCAGTCGGCGCTGCAGGGTGAGGTGGAGGCGATGCTGCTGGATGACCTGCAGGAGGTGGCGCTGGCCCACGGCGCGCAGGCGGCAGACGGCACGGTTCCGGTGGCCTGGCTCGGCCAGCAGGCCATCGCGGAGGCGCAGCAGCTGCTGGGCTCGTGTGGGCTGCAGCTGCAGGCGCTGTATCCGACGCCACTGCTGCTGCCCTGGCAGGACGGCCAGGCCACGCTGCAGGTCAGCGGCGAGCATCTGCTGGTACGCAGCGGGCGCGATCGGGGTTTCGTTCAATGGTATGGCGGACGTGATGCCTGTGTGGTGATGCAGGCGCTGGCCGTGCGCCTGCAACAGGCGGGCGTGCTGGCCGTGCAGTGGATCGATAGTGTGCCGCCGACGTGGCCGGACAGCCTGCCGGCCACCGCCGTCACGCATGAACGGCAGACCTCTGGCCCCTTGCCAGGCTGGTCATTGCCGCTGCCCGGCGCAGGCCGGAAAGCACCGCGACTGGCGATCGGCCTGGCACTGGCAGCAGTGCTGCTGGCTGCACTCGGCCTGCAGCTGCAGGTCTCGCGTTCGCGGATCGAGGGCGAGGCCCTGCAACGGGACATGGCGCGCCAGTTCAGCGCGCGCTTCCCGGAGATCACCGATGTGGTGGACCCGGTGTTGCAGGCAAGGCGAGCACTTGCGGTGCCGCTGCCGGCGCCGCCGTTGCCGGCGCTGCAGCGTCAGGTTGCCAGCACGCTGCAGGCTGTTCCGGAGCTGGCCGGGCAAGTGCGCAGCCTGCATTACCAACCCGGGCAGCTGGACATGGAGCTGGATGCCGATGCCCAGGCATTGGCCGACGATCCGCAGCGGCTTGAGCACTGGCAGCAAGCAGTTCAGGCACAGGGCCTGCAGCTGGCGCGCGAAGCCGGTGGACACCTGCGAGTGAGCGGAGCTGGGCAGTGACGACCCGCACCCTATGGCTGGGCGAGGGGCTGGTGGGCCTGCAGCACCGCTGGCAACGCCTGCCACCGCGCGACCGGCTGATGCTGTGGGTGATGGTGGTGGCGCTGCTGGTGGCGGGCCTGTGGTCGTTGTGGCTGGAGCCACTGCTGAAGCAGCGCACGTATTGGCAGGCCGAGCTGCCGCGGCTGCAGGCGCAGTCCCGCGCACTGGCACCGCTGCTACGCGCCCGTGAGCGCCAGCAGCTGGCGCAGAGCCAGCACGCGACACTGGCCGGGCTGCGCGATGGCATCAAGACCGCCGGCCTTGCCGCCGGCCTGCATATCGAAGCGCGCGACGGGCGTTGGCACCTGCAGGTGCAGGCAGTGCCCGCCGACGCGCTGTGGAACTGGCTGCTGCCCGTGCTGGCCGATCCGGCCATCGAACTGCAGCAGCTGCAACTGACACGCACAGGGGATGCGAACATGCCGGCGGCACGGATTTCCGGAAACATCGTGATGGTGGCCACCGCGGGTGCCCATCCATGAGGGCGCGTTGCCTTGCCTGCAGTACCGCACTGGCCCTGATCGTGTGCATGGCCCACGCACCGGCGCTGGTACTGGCGCAGGACGCCCGTGATGAGCCGGTGCAGTTGAACCTGGTCGACACCGATATCGGTGGCGTACTGCGCATGGCAGCGCGCTTCACCGGGCGCCAGTTCCTGGTCGATCCACGGGTGACCGGCAAGATGACAGTGGTTTCCGATGGTCCGGTCAGCCGTACCCAGGCCTACCAGTTGCTGCTGGGCGCACTGCGCATGCGCGGCTTCGCCGTGGTCGAGAACGGCGGCGTCAGCCGGGTGGTGCCGCAGGCCGATGCCAAGCTGCTCGGTGGCCGCGTTGGCAGCGGCGGTGCGGGGGGTGAGATCGCCACGCGCACCTTCGCGCTGCGCTACGAGAACGCGGCCGCGCTGGTGGCGGTGCTGCGGCCGATGATCAGCCCGGACAATCCGATCACTGCCAATCCGGGCAACAACACGCTGGTGATCACCGACTATGCCGACAACCTGGAGCGCATCGCGCGTGTGATCGCCAGCGTGGATACACCGGCCGGCATGGACACCGATGTGGTGAAGCTGCAGCAGGGCATTGCCGTTGACGTCGCGGCGATGGTCGCGCCGCTGCTGGATGCGCAGGGCGCCGAGCCCACCCAGAAGGTGGTGGTGATGGCCGACCCGCGCAGCAACAGCGTGCTGCTGCGGTCGAGCAGTCCCGGGCGCACCCGCCTGGCTAGGCAGCTGGTGGAGAAGCTGGACCGTGCCCAGGATGAATCCGGCAACCTGCATGTGGTCTACCTGCGCAATGCCCAGGCCAACCAGCTCGCGGGTGTGCTGCGTGGCGTGGTGGCCGGGCAGAGCGATGCACCGGCGATGGGCAGCAACGAAGGCATCACACCACTGCCCGGCGACGCCAGCCGCTCCACCCCCGCGCAGCCGTCGCAGCCGCAGCAGGCCAAGCCCGGAGGCAATGCGCTGGAATCGCAGCGCCTGGACCCGAGCCGCCGTGACCCGATCGATGCAGGAAGCACCGGCTTCAGCCAGAACGGCATCTCGGTACAGGCGGACGTGGCCACCAACACGCTGCTGATCTCCGCCCCCGAGCCGGTGTACCGCAACCTGCGCCGGGTGATCGACCAGCTCGACCAGCGCCGTGCACAGGTGCTGGTGGAAAGCCTGATCGTGGAGGTCAACCAGACCGACGCGGCCGAACTGGGCGTGCAGTGGATGCTGGGCAATGGCCGCACCTTCGGCGGCACCCACTTCGGTGGCACCACCGGTGGCAGCGGGCTGAACACCACCGCACGCACCACCCTGGACGTGCTGCCCAAGGATGGCCTGAAGATCGGTGTGATCGACGGCACCATCAACCTGCCCGGCGTCGGCCAGATCCTCAACATGAAGGCGTTGGCCAACGCGCTGCAGAGCAAGGGCGGTGCCAACATCCTGTCCACGCCGAACCTGATGACGCTGGACAACGAAGCGGCCAGCATCATGGTCGGCCAGACCGTGCCGTTCGTCAGTGGCCGCTACGTGACCGACGGCGGCGGCGGCAGCAACAACCCGTTCCAGACCATCGTGCGCGAGGACGTCGGCCTGAAGCTGCGGGTGCGCCCGCAGATCTCCGAGGGCGGCACGGTGAAGCTGGACATCTACCAGGAAGTCAGCAGCATCGACGCGCAGAGCGCGAACAGCACGGCCGGCATCATCACCAACAAGCGCGCCCTGGATACCAGCGTGCTGCTGGACGATGGCCAGATCATGGTGCTGGGTGGCCTGCTGGAAGACAGCGTCAGCCATGGCCGTGATGCGGTGCCGGGGCTGGGAAAGATCCCGGTCCTGGGCGCCTTGTTCCGCAGCGACACGCGCAAGCGCGCCAAGACCAACCTGATGGTGTTCCTGCGCCCGCACGTGGTGCGTGAGCCGGCCGCCGGCCAGCGCCTGACCCGCGACCGCTACGACTACATGCGCAACGCGCAGGCGGGCGCGCAGCCGGCACAGAGCTGGGCCTTGCCGGCGCTGTCGGCACCGCAGCTGCCACCGCAGGACCTGTCTGTCCTCGGCCAGGGCAATGCACGCGATGACCAGGGCCAGCCGCTGCAGAACAGCAGCCTGGCGGCGCTGTACCCGTCCGGTGACGGCGATGCGCAGCTGGTGCAGTTCGCGCAGGGGCTGGACCCGGCGCGTGCCAGCCAGGGCGTGGCGCAGGTGCGTGCACTGGGCCTGCAGGCCTATGCCGAAGCGACGCCCGGCGAGAGCGGGCAACGCCTGCGCGTGCGATTGCCGCGCGATCCGGCGACGCTGGACCCTGCGCTGCAGCAGCTGCGCGGGCTGGGCTACACGCCGGAACTGGTGATCGGGCCGTGAGCGCTTCCGCGCCGCTGCCGTACGCCTGGGTGCGCAGCCATGGCGTGATGCTGTCCGAAGTTGGCGGCGAGCCCGTGTTGCTGGGCACCGCCGACACCGCAGCGTGGGCTGTGGCCGAGCTGCGCCGCCGGCATGGCCCGCTGCCGTTCCAGGCGCTGGACGCTGCGACGTGGCAACAGCGGTTGGGTGAGCAGTACCGTGACGGCGGCGATGCCGCTGCCGTGGTGGGTGCCGCCGAAAGCGAAGTCGATCTGGACCGGCTGATGCAGGACATGCCGGAGGTCACCGATCTGCTGGATGCACAGGACGATGCGCCGGTGATCCGCATGATCAACGCGCTGCTGGCACAGGCCGCACGCGATGGCGCCAGCGATCTGCACATCGAACCGTTCGAGACCCATTCGGTTGTGCGCTACCGCGTGGACGGCACCCTGCGCGACATGGTGCAGCCACGGCGCGCACTGCATGCGGCGCTGGTATCACGCATCAAGATCATGGCGCACCTGGACATTGCCGAGAAGCGCCTGCCGCAGGACGGGCGCATCGCCATCCGCGTGGGCGGGCGGCCGCTGGATATCCGTGTCTCCACGGTGCCGACCGCTCATGGCGAGCGTGCTGTGCTGCGCCTGCTGGAAAAGGATGCCGGTCGCCTGCAGCTGCAGCGCCTCGGCATGGCCGATGACACGCTGGCCACGTTCACCGGGTTGATCCGTCAGCCGCACGGCATCGTGCTGGTCACCGGGCCGACCGGCAGCGGCAAGACCACGTCGCTGTACGCCGCACTGGGCCAGCTCGACAGCAGCACCAGCAACATCCTCACTGTGGAAGACCCGGTGGAGTACGACTTCGCCGGCATCGGCCAGATCCAGGTCAACGCGCGCATCGGCATGAGCTTTGGCACCGCGCTGCGTGCGATCCTGCGCCAGGATCCGGACACCATCATGATCGGTGAGATCCGCGACCTGGAGACCGCGCAGATTGCGGTGCAGTCGTCGCTGACCGGGCATGGCGTGCTGGCCTCGCTGCACACCAACGATGCGATCTCGGCGGTGACCCGCCTGGCTGACATGGGCGTGGAGCCCTTCCTGCTGGCCTCGTCGCTGCGCGGCGTGCTGGCGCAGCGGTTGGTGCGGCGGCTGTGCACGCAGTGCCGTCGTGCCGAGGTGGACGGCGAGGGTCGCACCGTATGGCGCGCGGTGGGCTGCGCGGCCTGCGCCAACAGCGGCTATCGGGGGCGAACCGGCATCCATGAACTATTCGTGGTCGACGACCGCGTGCGCGCATTGATCCATGAAGGGCAGGGCGAGCCTGCGCTGCGCGAGGCGGCCCGGCGGGCCGGCATGCGGACCCTGCGGCAGGATGGCCAGCGCTGGGTCGACAGCGGGGTAACCACGCTGGAAGAGATCCTGCGCGTCACCGGCGACGATTGAGGCCTGCATGGCACTGTTCGACTACCAGGCTGCCAACGCGCAGGGCCGCATCGAAAAGGGCCAGTTGGATGCCGACAGCCCGCGCGGTGCTCGCCAGCTGCTGCGCGGGCGCGGGCTGACCCCTGTGCAGGTGAGTGCGGCGCGCAGTGCCGGCAGTGGCTGGGGCGCTCGCCGGTTGTCCGCCAGCGAGTTGGCCTGGGCTACGCGCCAGCTGGCCAGCCTGTTGGCGGCCAGCCTGCCGCTGGAAGGCGCATTGAGTGCGGTGATCGAGCAGGCCGAACGCCCGCACGTGGCCCAGGCGCTTACCGCCGTGCGCGCCGACGTGCGTGCCGGCCAGCGCCTGACCGTTGCGCTGGCCGCGCGGCCGCGCGATTTCCCGCCGATCTATCGGGCGCTGGTGGGCGCAGGTGAAGACTCCGGTGACCTGGCGCGGGTGATGGAGCGCCTTGCCGACTACATCGAAGAACGCAACGCGCTGCAGGCCAAGGTACTGACCGCCTTCATCTACCCAGCAGCGATCAGCCTGGTATCGGTGGCGATCGTGATCTTCCTGCTCAGCTACGTGGTGCCGCAGGTGGTGACCGCGTTCGTGCAGGCGCGGCAGACACTACCGATGCTCACGCAGATGATGCTGGGCGCCAGCGCGTTCGTGCGCAGCTGGGGCGTGTGGGTAGGGCTCGGCATCGCTGCGCTGGTGGTGGCCTGGCGGTTGGCCCTGCGCAGGCCCGAGCTGCGCCTGCGCTGGGACGCGATGCTCATGCGGGTGCCGATGGTCGGGCGATTCGTGCTGGGTGTGAACAGTGCGCGCTTCGCCTCGACGCTGGCGATCCTGCTGGATGCCGGCGTGCCGCTGCTGCGTGCACTGGAGGCGGCGCGGCAGACCCTGGGCAATGCGCTGCTGGCGCGCTGTGCCGACGATGTGTCCGCGCGCGTGCGCGAAGGTGCTGCGCTTGGTGCTGCGTTGAAGGTACAGAAGGTGTATCCGCCGATCCTGGTGCATCTGGTGGCAAGTGGCGAGAAGACCGGTTCGCTGGCGCCGCTGCTGGATCGCGCTGCGCAGACCATCTCGCGCGAGATCGAACGTCGCGCGATGGCACTGACTGCTTTGCTGGAGCCGGCCATGATCCTGGTGATGGGCGGCGTGGTGCTGACGATCGTGCTGGCGGTACTGATGCCGATCATGGAAATGAACCAGTTGGTGCAGTGATGCGCAACGCGCATCACAGGTAGAGTCGACTGTTAGTCGACCAGCGCGGAGATCGAGTGCATTCAGATCGTTTCCGCGTGCGAAAAGCAGTCGACTAACAGTCGACTCTACCCAGCCGATCCCATCGGGTCGATCCCATCGGGTCGATCCCATCGGGTCGATCCCATCAGGTCGATCCCATCAGGTCGATTCAATTCAGTCGATTCAATTCAGTCGATTCAATTCAGTCGATTCAATTCAGTCGATTCAATTCAGTCGATCGGGCGGCGTCGCTGGAATGTGGCATGGGCCGATTCTCCACACAATCCTCCACACCTTTTTTCGATCTTCCACAGGTTTCTTAAGCGGCCTGTCATCGGCGCGGACCAGCATGGACACGTCGCCGCAGAGTGGGCTGGGAGGCCCTCGGCGGCAGCAGGCGTGTAGTGACCGTTCCTCCCTTGGCGTTTCCCTTCGCAGTAAACCCTTCAGGAGAAGATCATGATCAAGTACAAGACCCTGGCCGCGCTGGTTGCCACCGCGCTGCTCGCTACCGTTGGCGCCGCCTCCGCGCAGACCGTTACCGGCGGCGGCGCTTCGCTGCCGGCCGACCTCTACAAGGGTTCGTCCGACAGCATCCTGCCAGCGAACTTCACCTACGCCGTGACCGGTTCGGGCACCGGCAAGAAGGCCTTCCTGGAAAACAACTCGCTGCTGTTCTCGACCACCGGCACCGTGCACTTCGCCGGCAGCGATTCGGTGCTGAGCAGCACCGAGCTGAGCACCTACACCACCAACTTCAACCAGCCGACCAACGCCAACCGCTACGGCGCGCTGATCCAGGTGCCGTCGGTGGCCACGTCGGTCACCATTCCGTTCAACAAGGCCGGTTCGGCGGTGGACCTGAGCGTGGCGCAGATCTGCGGCGTGTTCTCGGGTGCGATCAGCGACTGGTCGACCATCGATGCCAACCGCAGCGGCCCGATCCAGGTGGTGTACCGCCCGGAAAGCAGCGGCACCAGCGAAATGTTCAGCCGCTTCCTGACTGCGGCCTGTACGGCTGAGAACGCTGGTACCTCGAACCTGGTGGGTGGCAAGTTCGCCATCAAGTCGACCTTCGCCGACCTGTACAAGCGCGATGCCAACGGCAACCTGCCGGCGTTCCTGGTGGCCGCGCCGGCCACCGGTGGCACCTCGCTGTACAACGCTGTCTACGCTGCTGAAGGCCGTATCGGTTACGTTGGCCCGGACGTGATCCCGAGCGTGACCGACGCGACCAAGGTCGCCAAGGTCAAGGGCTTCTCGCCGGATCAGGTGAGTGTGCAGGCGACCCTGGACACCGTCGCTCCGCCGACCGGTACCGCTGCCGAGGACCCCGCCAACTGGGTGCCGGTGTTCGGCAACCCGTCGGCCGGCTATCCGATCGCCGGCTACACCAACCTGGTGATCGGCCAGTGCTACAAGGATTCGAGCGTCGCCACCAGCCTGCGCGGCTTCCTGGCCCGCCACTATCCGGCGACCTACACCGTCGCGTATGAGAAGTCGATCACCGACCACGGCTTCATCCCGCTGACCAAGGCCTGGCGCGATGCGATCCGCAACCGTTTCGTGCTGGCCAGCAGCACTGCCGGCCTGAACAATCCCAGCACCTGCGCCGGCATCGGTCGTCCGCTGTAATCCGCAGCACGGGTTGAATCCTGCTTGACCCGACGCCGGCCCCTGGGCCGGCGTCGCCATTTCCGCGACGGTGCGGCCGCCGCAGTGTTTCGCTGTCGGCTTCGTGTCACGTGAACCGTCTATCAGTGGCAGGGCATGCGTTGCGCGTGCCTCCCCGATCGTCGCCGCAGCCGCGGCCCACCAGGTTGATGAGGTTCCGATGTCGCACCCGCTCCCGTCCGCTGTTCATCCGGCCGCGCCGATGCGCCGCAATCATCCGATGGCGTGGGCCATCGCGGTCGCCTTGGGCAGCATGGTGGCCCCGGTCAGCCAGGCGCAGCAGGCGTTCAGCCCGGGCTGGTTCGCCGAGCGGGGCGCGGCCCAGGGCAGCGCGGCACAGAGCGGCCGGATGCCCAACGGGGTGCCGATCCAGTTCCAGTTGCCGGCCCAGCAGCAGGATGCAGCACGGCAGAAGCTGCAGCAGTCGATCGACAACCTCGGTACGGCTGCGCAGGCGATTGCCCTGCAGCAGCGCCTGCAGGAACAGGCGCGGCAGGCGCGCCGCGAGGCTGGCTTCATCGTTGCTGATGGCCTGGGTAAGGATGGCCTGAGCGTCGACCAGAACCCGCTGACCCGCGGCTGGCTCAATGCGCGCGACGCGATCCAGTCGCAGGGCAGCGACGGGCGGGTGCAGGTTACGGTCGAGCAGACCGCGGACAAGGCGATCCTGAACTGGGAGACGTTCAATATCGGCGGCAACACCACGCTGAACTTCCTGCAGAACCCTGACTGGGCAGTCCTGAACCGCGTCAATGATCCGCAGGCGCGGCCCAGCCATATCCTGGGCCAGCTGAAGGCCAATGGCACGGTGTTCGTGGCCAACCGCAACGGGGTGGTGTTCGGCAACAACAGCCAGGTCAATGTACGCAATCTGCTGGCGGCTGCAGCACGGATCAGCGATGCGCAGTTCCGTGACAACGGCCTGTACAGCCCCGACGCCAGCAGCAGCGCGCTCAGCGATGCATTTGGCAAGGTGATGGTGGAGCAGGGTGCCCGCATCGCGACCCATGAGCCGACCAGCGCGACGCGCGGCGGTGGCTACGTGCTGCTGGCCGGGCACAGCGTGGAGAATGCTGGCCATATCGAGGCGCGCAAGGGCCAGGTGCAACTCGCTGCCGGTGACAGTTTCGTGATCCGGCGCGGCGTGGGTACGGCGACCAATACCAGCTCCACCACCCGCGGCAATGAAATCGCGCCGCGCTTCGTCGCTGGCAGCACGGCGGGCAGCGTACGCAACACCGGTCTGCTACGCGCCCGCGAGGGTGACGTGACCCTGGCCGGGCGCAACGTCGAGCAGGCCGGTGTGGCCGTGGCCAGCACCACGCTGGCGCAGCGCGGCACCGTGCATCTTCTGGCTTCGACCAGTGATGCCGGCAGCAGCGTCACGCTTGCCGATGGAGCCACCACGGCGGTGCTGGTCGAGGACGATGGCAAGGCCACGGTGCTGGATACGCAGCGCAACAGCCTCATCAAGGAGTCGGCAGAGCAGGACGCGATCCGCGCCGGCGCGCGCTCGGCAACCTTCGACAATCTGTCCCAGCACAATGATCGCCGGGACCAGTCGCGGGTGGAGATCGTCTCTGGTGGCAACATCCATTTCAGTGCGGATTCGCTGACGGTTGCCACGGGCGGCCAGATCATCGCCGACGCGGCAGCCCGCAGCTACGTAGACGACGCGGCACGCGTGGATGTTTCCGGCGCAGTGGGCGTACAGGTGTCGATGGAAAGCAACAATGTCCAGGTCAAGGTGCAGGGCAACGAACTGCGCGATGCCCTGGACAACCGCGACAGCGGCAAGCTGACCAGCAGCGAGGTCTGGGTCGACCGCCGCAGGCTGGTCCACGTTCCGGCCGGTACCGGGGGCTACGCGGGTGAGCGCTGGTACGCGGCGGGTGGCCTGCTGGAAGTGGGCGGCTACCTTGACAATCAGGGGCACTCGATCGGCGAATGGGCCGCGCAGGGAGGCACCGTCCTGCTGGGCGGCAGGGAAGTGATCACGCATGGCGGCTCACGCATCAACCTTGCCGGTGGCAGCCTGGATGTGCAGAGCGGCGTGATCCGGCAGAGCTGGGTGCGCGGCGTCGATGGCCAGGTCTACCGCCTTGATGACGCGCCGGCGGAGATGCTCTTCGATGGCCTGTACAGCGGCCATGAAGTAAAGCAGGAGCGCTGGGGCATCACCGAGACCTTCCGTGATCCGATTGTATTCGCGGCGCAGCGTGTCGATAACGGATACACGGTCGGCCGCGATGCAGGACGCCTGATCATCTCCGCACCGACCGCGGTGCTGGATGGAAAGGTTGAGACGGCTACCTTCCAGGGCGCGCAGCAGAACCGCAGGCCGGATACCGCGCTGGAGGGTTATGCGCAGGCGCAGACGGCGGTCGCGCGCAATGCGCAGCTGTACCTGGGGCGCTACGACGGCCAGGGCCGCAGCGGTGTGTTCGGCTCGGATGTGCGCCTGGATGACAAGGCTCGGACGAAGGCCGCGTGGTCGCTGCTGGCCCCGGTCAACGAAGTGCGGCGTGGCACCGTGTGGCTGGATATCGCAGAGCTGAGTGCCCAGCAGTGGGGACGGATCGACCTGGCGACCGCTGATCGCATCCGCATCGACGGCAGCCTTCGGCTTCAGGCAGGCGGACAGCTCAACCTGACCGGCAGCGAGGTGGAACTGGCAGGCGACATCGGCATCGCCGGCGGCCAGCTGTCGGCGGGCAACCTGCTGGATGTGCAGGGCCGGCCGACGGCGCTGCTGCATGATGGCCGCGCGCGCACCGCCATCGCCGACGGCACGCGGATCGATCTCTCCGGTGAATGGAGCAATGCGTCACTGGCGACGCCGCGCGACGCGAGCGGTGCCTGGACGGATGGCGGCCGCCTGAGCCTGGGCAATAGTCATGACGTGGCTGTGGGCGCCGACTCAACGGTTGACGTCGAGGCCGGTGCTGCGCTGGACCTGCGCGGCAAGGCCCATATCGGCAAAGGCGGCAGCGTCAGCCTGCAGGCGAACAGCAGTACGGTGACGACCGACGGCAGTGGCCGGGTGCAACTGGGCGACGGAAGCCGGTTCAGTGGTCGAGGACAGGGGGGTGGTTCCTTCTCGCTGGGGACCGGTGGCCAGGTGCGGCTGGGCGATGCGGACCTGGCGGGCACATCGCTGCGACTGGACCCCGGCCTGTTCGGCAGTGGCTTCGCGCAGTACGACATCAATGGCCACCAGGGTGTGGAGGTGGCCGATGGCGCGCGGCTGGTCGCTGCCCTGCCAGGCCTGCGCCTGACCCAGGACGCGCGGATGGCGACCGACCGGGCGTCCGCACTGGCAGCGTGGGACGCGCCACTGTACAGCGCTGATCCGTCGAGCGGGCGCGTCAGCCAGCGCGCGGGTGCGAGCATCAGCCTGCGTTCGGAGCGCAACAGCGTGGGCGGTGACCTTCGGGTTGGCAAGGATGCACTGGTGGCGGTCGATCCAGGGCAGACGATCTCGCTGCTCGGTGCAGGCAACATCGATGTTGAAGGCACGCTGCGCGCGAAGGGCGGCCGCATCCTGATCGACGATGTGCGCCCGGAGAACGCGCTGTACGCCGGGCAGCGCACCGAACGCACCTGGCGTTTCGCCGAAGGCGCGCTGCTGGATGCCGATGCAGACGCGATGTCGCTGCCCGATTCCAGCGGCCGCCTGCGCGGGCAGGTGCGCGCAGGTGGGCGCATCGAGATTGGCGGGGCGCTGGACTGGGAGACCACCGCATTCGTCGACAACCGACCACCGGAAGCCTTCGTGGTGGTCGAACGCGGTGCGCGCCTGCAGGCGCGGGGCGCGTCGGCCGAACTGGACATCGATGGCCAGGGCCGCGTGCGCGTGGACAGCGACGGCGGGCAGATCGTGCTGCGTTCGGCCAACGCGCTGTACCTGGACGGCGGGATGGACGCGGCCGCCGGTGGTGCCGGCGCACGCGGGGGCACGCTTGGCCTGGCCTTTGGCGGGAGCATCCATGCACGTGGCGCCAGCGACGAGGTACTGCGAGCGCGTGCGATCAGCCTCAGCCAGCACAGCGCACCGGCGCAGCCACTGCCGGCCACATTGGAATATGGCCACGCCGCGTTGTCGGTCGAGCAGCTGCAGGCCGGCGGTTTCGACAACCTGTCCGTGTTCGGTGACATCCGCGCGGTCGGCGACGTCGACCTGCGCCTGGCCCAGAGCCTGCGCATCCACGGCCAGGGCACTTCGAGCCAGGGCATGGCCGTGGATGCCGGGCTATCGTCTGGGCTGCGACTGAGTGCGCCCTACGTTCGCCTGGCGCAGGCACGCTGGCGCCAGATGCCGGGCGAGAACCTGCAGGGCACCGCCGCGGTCGCTTCGTCCGGGCCGGAAGATCACGCGCTGGCGGTGCAGGCCGAGCTGATCGACATCCGCGACGTCACCTGGCTGCCGGGTTTCAAGCATGTGGCGCTGGAAAGCCGCAGTGACGTGCGCCTGACCAACGGCATTGCCAGCAGTGGCAACACCAGCGCGTTGATGACGGCTGGTTCGATGGACGTGACCGCTGCGCGCCTGTACCCCACCACAGGCGCGATCGGCACGCTGGTGGCCGGCGCGTCGGCGCAGACCGTGCAGACCGCTGATTACTGGACCGATCCGGATGCCGTGCTGCGCATCCACGGCACCGGTGCGGACACGAAGCCGGCGCCGGAATCGGCGCTGGGTACGCTTCGCCTGGTGGCCGCCACGGTGCAGCAGGGCGGCAACGTACAGGCGCCGATGGGCACGCTGCAGCTGGGTGGCCTTATCCAGAACGGAACCGTCGGCAGCCGGGTGGAACTGCTGCCAGGCAGCGTCACCTCGACCAGTGGCGCCGGCTTGTCGCTGCCCTATGGTGGCACCGTCGATGGTGTCGACTGGCGGGTCGGTACGCGCAGCCTGGGTTCGCTGACGCCGGCCGGCATCTCCTCGATGGGGGTGACCCTGAAGGCGAATGAGATCGAGGTGGCGCCGGGGGCCCTGCTGGACATGTCCGGCGGTGGTGAGTTGACCGGTGCCGCCTTTGTGTCAGGACGCGGTGGCTCTGTCGACGTGCTGCGAACGGCGTTGGCCGACGCCAATCCGCGCTATGGATTCAGTGCGTCGGGCAACCCGGTGTATGCGATCGTGCCGGGACGCGCCGGGACATTTGCCCCCAGCGGCGAGGAAGGATTCGCCGCACCGGCCGTGGGCCAGCAGATCACCGTGCCGGCGGGCGTGCCCGGCCTGGCAGCAGGCACCTACACGCTGATGCCGGCAAGCTATGCGCTGCAGCCCGGTGCATTCCGGGTTGAGCTGGGCGCCACCGGCACCTCGGGCATCGCGCAACCCATCGCGACCGGTACCGGCACCTGGCGTGTGTCCGGGCAGCAGCGCACGGCGCTGGGCACGGCAATCTCGCCGTTGCTCACCGACATCCTGCTGACCCCCGCCGCAGTAGTACGCCGGCACTCGGGCTACAACGAAACCTCCTACAACAGCTTCGCGCAATCGGTGGCCGACCGCCGCGGCGAGTCGCGTGGCTGGCAGACCATCGATGCGCTCGGGTTGACCCTTGCGTTGGGCGAAGGCGCAGGTCGTGCAGACACGCCTGCCATCCGCTTCGCCGGCACCGCGCGGTTCGGCGCCGCCACCGACAACGGGCGAGGCGGCACGCTGACAGCCACGTTGGCCAGCCCGGCGGTCGGTTCACTGGAGATCGTCGACGGCGGTGCGCAATCGCAGGCGCGTGATCGCGGTGCCACCTTCAGCGACGACGCGCTCAATGCCTTCCTGCCGGCGCGGATGATGATCGGCGGGCAGTTCAACCAGGAGGCCTCGCAGGTGGCGGTGACCGGCCAGGCGCGCAGCGTGGCGATCCGTTCCGGCGTCACCTTGAACGCACCGGAAGTGCTGGTGGCAGCGGCCTCCGGTGGCAGCGGCGTGCTGGTCGAGGCCGGTGCGACCCTCGATACACTGTCGTTCGCATCCGCCAACGCGAATGCCAGCGCGACCGTGCCTTACCAGGTCTCCGGCGGCCTGCTGGCGGTGTCCAACCAGCGCCTGAACCTGATCACCGGCACCACCGGGGTGGAGGCCGGTCCAGTGGCGATCGACATCGGGGGGTGCCAGACGGCGTGCGACGGCCAGACCCGGCTGGTTTCCGATGGCAGCATCGCGGTAGCGACCGATGGCGCGCTGCAGATGCGCGACTCGGCCAGCTATGGCACCCGTCAGCTCGGCCTGAGCATGGCGGCGCTGAACCTCGGCAGTGCCGAAGCGATCGCCCTGGCCGCTGCGGCAGGGGCGCTGCCCAGTGGCATGACCATGAACCAGTCCGTGCTGCAGCAACGGCTGCGCGGCAATGATGCCACCGGCGCGCCGGCGCTGGACACGCTCAGCCTGGTCGCGCGGGACTCTGTCAACGTGTTCGGCAGCGTCGACCTGGACGCGCGCGACAGTGCCACCGGCCGCAGTGGCCTGCAGACGCTCGTGCTTGGTGCGCAGGCCATCCGCGGCTACGGTGCTGCGACTGACCGGGCGCGCATCCTGGTGGACACGCTGGTCTGGGACGGCTCATTGGCGGCGAGCCAAGCGCCGGGCAGTGACGCGTCGGTGCCGCCGGCCGATCCGATGGTGGACCGGCTCGGCGCCGGGCAGCTGGACATCTTTACCCGCCAGCTGCAGCTGGGGCGGGCGCCATTAAGCCGTCCCAGTTCTGAAGTACCTGCGAACCGGCAGGTGCTCGGATTCAGTGCGCTGAACCTGAGTGCTTCGGAGCAGCTGTCGTTCTCCGCGCAGGGCACGCTGGACGTGTTCCAGCAGCGCGGCGACTATCTGGCCGACAAGGGCTGGCAGTACAGCGGTGGCAGCCTGGGTATCGATACACCGCTGTTGACGGCCGATCCCGCCGCGCGGCTGCGCGTGCGCACCGGCGGCGACTTCCGCCTGCAGGGGGGCACCGGCAAGGCGGGTGGCGATGCACTGGGCAGTGAGCTGAGCATCGACGCCAACCGGATCACGCTGGACAGCACGATCGCGCTGGCGTCCGGACGGCTGTCGGCGAACGCACGCCAGGGCATCACGCTTGGCAGCCGGGCCGCGTTGGATCTGGCCGGACGCAAGGCCTCGCTGTACGACGTGGACAAGTTCAGCTGGGGCGGCGATGTCCTGCTGTCCAGCGACACGGGTGACATCCGCGCCGATGCGGCCTCCCGCATCGATGTTTCCGCCCGCAACAACCGCGGCGGACGCCTGACGGTCACCGCAATGGCCGGCCGAGCCGATCTGGCCGGTGTTCTGCAGGGTGCCGCCACTGGTCGCTACGATGCCGGTGGCACGCTGGTGCCCTACGACGGTGGCGAACTGGTGGTGCGGGCACGCCAGCTGCAGGACTTCGCCGGCCTCAACCAGCGATTGACCGCCGGCGGCGTCGTCGGCGGTCGCAGCTTCCAGATCGGTGAGGGCGATCTGCGGATCGGCGACGAAGTGAAGGCGCGCCGGGTCGATATCAGCGTCGATGCGGGCAGCCTGACCGTGGCCGGCCGCATCGATGCCAGCGGCGAGCAGGTCGGCAGCATCCGCCTGTACGCCCGCGATCAGTTGCAGGTGGACGGCACGCTGGACGCGCACGGTACCGGCCTGCGCGTGGACAGCCATGGCAAGATCATCGACAGTCCAAACCGGGCCACCATCACGCTGGGCAGCGCCGAAGGTGCCGTCGGCCTGGGCAGCGCGGCGCAGCTGGACCTGCGTGCGGGCAGCGATGTTACCGTCGGTGGACGTCCTGGCCAGAACGATGGCACCCCGCGCGGCACGCTGAAGATCGATGTGCCGCGGCTGGGCAGCAACGACGCGGCGATTGCCGCGGCCACCGGCCTGCGCATCGATGGCGCGGCCGACATCCAGCTCAATGGTGTTCGCCGCTACGACGATGCGCCCCTGGCAGCCACCGCTGACGTGCGCGGCAACCGCGCGCAGCTGGTCACCCAGCAGTGGCTGGACCAGGTGGTCGATCCGCACAGCGTGGCCTGGATCGATGCTGCGCTGGACAACGCGGATCTGCAGCAGCGCACGCGGGCGCTGGGCGATGTCCGCCTTCGTCCCGGCGTGCAGGTGCTGGCGCGGCGCAGCGACGCCAACCCGGACGGCGACCTGACCATTGCCGGCGACATCGATCTGTCCGGCTACCGCTACGGGCCCGAAGCCAACCGCGCCGATCCATCGCGGCGTGGCTTCGGCGAATCGGCCTCGCTGGTGCTGCGGGCCGAAGGCAACATCAACGTCTACGGCAGCATCAACGATGGGTTCGCACCGCCGCCGTCCACGCCGGATGAGGGTGGCTGGCAGCTGTATGAGGGTCGCAATGGCAGCGCGGGGCAAACCCCCTTTGGCGGCGGCCTGGTGGTGCCGGTGGACGGAGTGAAGCTGCTGCCCGGCACCGAGTTCCAGGCCGGCACCCGCCTGAACTATGACGTGCCGGTCGAATCGGTAACGCTTCCGGTCGGTACCGTGCTGCCCGCGCCGATGGTGATCTCGCAGAACCTGCGCCTGCCAGCGGGCACGGTGCTGGGTGCGGCGGTGACCACCGACTCCGGGCAGACGCTGGCGGCGGGCACCGTGCTGCAGCAGCCGCTGGTGCTGGCGGCCGGTGCGCGCCTGGGGGCCGGCTTCCGCCTGCGCAGTGCCGTACAGATGGCGGCACAGGAATGGCCCGCCGGCGCGACGCTGCCGGTTGCGTTGCGCTTGGCACGGGAAGTCGAGCTCAAGGTGGGCGCGTACATCCCATCGTTGACCAAGGTGGAGTTGCCCGGCAACGGGCCGGTGAATCTGCGGCCGGCCGATGCCGGCGGCAACCAGGGGCACAACTGGGCGCTGGCGCCGATGCTGGCCGAGGGCACCACCTCCTGGGACCTGACCGTTGTTGCCGGTGCCGATACCGGGGCAGCCGACCCACGCAGCCGGCGCTGGGGCAGTGAAGGCAGCGTGGTGCTGGCCGACACCCACCAGGGCTCGATCGGTACGGTCAAGACCGAAATCATCTGGGTGGGTGATCGTGCGTTGACTGAGCGGGCATCGCTGGACTGGATCGGCGACACCTCCTATGCAGGCCGTCCGATTGCGGAGTTGGCCGACATGTTCGGCTTCACCGAAGACGAGTTCTGCGCGATGTCGGCCGACTACTGCGGCCCGGCCCCCCGCCAGGTGGCCGCGCAGGGCTCGCTGGATTACTGGGGCGACGAGTCCTACGTAGGCACCCCTGCGAAGGACTTCGCCGCGATGTTTGGCATGACCGAAGACGAGTTCTGCAGCACGGCGCCCACCTACTGCGCCGGCGGCGGCACGCAGACCGAAGTGACCACTTACGGCAAGCGCGCAGGCACGCCGGCGTGGAGCGTGCTGCGCACCGGCAAGGGGGACCTCGAACTGCTCGCTGCCGGTGATGTCGTGATGAAGTCCGGCTTCGGTGTGTACACGGCGGGCGCTCCCACCACGCTGGGCGAGGGCCGCGACGCTGCCTTCAATTCGCCCCGTGCAGCAGCCCCCAGGAACACCGCACTGCTGGGTCCGAACCTGGTGCCGGGCAGCTATGATGCCGCGTTGGCCGGCTACCAGGCCTGGTATCCCGATCATGGCGGCAACCTGCGCGTCGAAGCCGGGCGAGATATCGTCGGTGACGTCTGGACCGGGCGCGCAGAGTCGGGCACCAGCGAGCGCGACTGGGCGCTGTACTCCAGTGCCGCGGTCGGCAATTGGCTGTGGCGGCAGGGAACCGGCAGCACCACCGGTGTGGAGCCGGTGCCGACCAGCTGGTGGGTGAACTTTGGCGCCTACACCAACGTGTCCGCTGCTGCTGGCGCCTCTCCGCGGATGGTCGGCTTCACCGGCTTCGGTACATTGGGCGGCGGCAACTTGACGCTGGAGGCCGGGCGTGACGCCGGCGTGCGCGATGCGATAGGTGACGCGCTGGACTCGACGATCGCACCGCGCTCGGGTGCGATCATCGCGGCGGTGGGATCGACCGGCCGGGTCAGCGATGGCCAGCTGCACCTGACCGGCGGCGGCGACCTGCAACTGCGTATCGGTGGCGCACTGAATCCGAATCTGCGGGCGACGTTCTCCAGCCTCAATGCCTCCAGGGCGGGACAGAATCTCGATCTCAACGGTACCTTCAGCAATCTGCGTGGCAGCCTGCAGCTGGATGCGGGACGCATCGGTGCAATGGGCGTCACCCTGGAAAGCTACGCGACGCTGGGCCAGCTGCGTGCGGCCGATCTGTTCGCCGCCGACGCCGCTCGCCCGATGGGCGGGCCGGTGCTGGTGCTGGGCGATGCGGTCGCGCAGCTGCAGGCGCGGGGCGATGTGGTGCTCGGCGGCGTCGCCGATGCCGGCCGGGTTCCGCTGGCCAACTACAGCGCGGTGCTGCTGGATGATGGCGCGCGCGCTGCAGGCAGTACGTGGTTCTCCCTGTGGACCGCCAACACGGCCGTGGATCTGTTCAGTGCCGGTGGTGACCTCGCGCCAGGCCTCGCCGGGCCGGAAAACGTGACGGGCAGCAATCTGTGGCGCGAGCAGGTCCAGCTTGTTGTGCGTGGCGGTGATGATCTGCTGAATTACTGGCTCTATCCTTCGCGCTTCAGCGCGATTGCTGCGCAGGGTGACATCAAGCTGGACCGGATCAGCACCACGCCGGGGACGCAGGATGTGATCCTGCTGGCACCCTCGGCGACAGGACGGCTGGACGTCCTGGCCGGTGGCGGCATCTTCGCCCAGCCTGGCGCGACCCAGATCGCGCGCTCGGCCAGTGACGCGCGCCTGCCGGGACCCTTCGACCCGGCATTCATGGCCGAGCAGGGTGATTCCGCAGGCAATGTGACCCGCACGCGGCACAACCTTTCGGTCGACGGCAACATTGCATCGCCGGACGCGTCGCTTCCGCTGTTTGCGTTCGGTCCGAATACTCCGCTGTCCTCCGTGTCTGCGGCCCTGGCGCCGAGCCGTTTCTACGCGGTGCAGGGGGACATTATCGGCCTGGCCACCGGCGCCCGGCGCACGCTGAATCCCAACGCGGGGCAGCGCACGCAGTTGAACTGGTTCGAAGCCGCCGGCGCCGTGCAACTGCGGGCAGGCCGGGACATCCTCGGGGTGTCGATGACCGCGTTGAACACCGCGCCCACCGACATCACGGTGGCGGCGGCAGGCCGCGACATCGTGCATCTGAACGCGACCATCGCTGGCCCCGGCAACACCGAGATCAGTGCCGGCCGCCAGCTGCGCCAGGAGGATGCGGGCAGCATCGTCAGCCTCGGTGGCATCGTGCAGGGCGACACCCGTCCCGGCGCCAGCATCGCGCTGACGGCCGGCAACCAGCAGATCGACTTCGCGGCCCTGCGTGCCCGTTATCTGGACCCAGTCAACCTTGCCGATCCCGCGCAATCGCTTGCATCGCAGCCGGGCAAGGCAGTCAAGGTCTACAACCAGGAGCTGAAGCAGTGGCTGCAGCAGCGCTTCGGCGTGGCTGCCGACGGCGACGGGGCGCTGGCCGCGTTCGATGCGCTGCCGCAGGAACAGCAGCGCATCTTCCTGCGCCAGGTCTATTACGCCGAGCTGCGCGAAGGTGGAAGGGAATATACCGATGTAGAAGGGCCCCGCTTCGGCTCCTACCTGCGTGGGCGCGAAGCCATCGCCACGCTGATGCCGGACAGGAATGCGGCCGGTGCGACGATCGACCGTACCGGCGACATCGTGATGTACGGTGGCTCCGGCGTGCGTACCGAGGCGGGCGGCAACATCGAGCTGATGGCACCGGGTGGGCAGATCGTGATCGGTGTGCAGGGCGTGGTGCCACCTGCCAGCGCCGGCCTTGTCACCCAGGGGCAGGGCGATATCCGCCTGTTCAGCCAGGACAGCGTGCTGCTGGGCCTGTCGCGGGTGATGACCACGTTCGGCGGCGACATCCTGGCGTGGTCGGAGCAGGGTGACATCAATGCCGGTCGCGGTTCGCAGACGACGCTGCTGTACACGCCACCGCGTCGCGTCTATGACGGCTGGGGCAATGTGATCCTGTCGCCGCAGGCTCCCGCCAGTGGCGCCGGCATCGCGACCTTGAACCCCATCGCCGAAGTACGACCGGGCGACGTCGACCTGATCGCACCGCTTGGCACCATCGACGCGGGCGAGGCCGGTATCCGCGTCTCGGGCAACATCAACCTGGCGGCGCTGCAGGTGCTCAATGCCGCCAACATCCAGGTACAGGGCGAGAGCAAGGGCCTGCCGGTGCTGGCATCGGTGAACGTCAATGCGCTGGCCTCGGCCAGTGCGGCAGCCAACAGCGCCAGCCAGGCGGCACAGGATGTGATGCGCAAGAGCCAGGACGAGGCACGGCGCAACCAGCCGTCGGTGATCAGCGTGCAGATCCTCGGCTTCGGCAGTGGCACCAGCGCCATCAATCCGCCGGCGCGTGGCAACACTGCCAACAGCGGCTATGACGCCAACAGTGCCTTCCAGTTCCCGCAGGCAAGTCGCGACGAGGGCACGCAGCGCCGGTAGGTGCCGTCCTTGGTCGGCACACGTTGCTGCCCACCAAGGTCGGCAGTAGATCCACGCCATGCGTGGATGCGACCGGGCCGAAAGAACGAACAGCATCGGGCCAGCCGCCACGGAACGGCAGCGGCCCCAGCCAGGACGGCACCGAAGGCAGGGAGCGGCCATCAGCGGTGAGGACCACCGACACGGCGCCGCCGGGTGCAGGAGAGCACCCGGCGGCAGGCTCGGCAGTAGATCCACGCAATGCGTGGATGGCTGGGCCAGCCTCAGTGCCGACCAACGGTCGGCACCCACAAGGGCAGGCCGGGCAGTAGAAGCCGCTCGGCAGTAGATCCACGCAATGCGTGGATGGCTGGGCCAGCTTCAGTGCCGACCAAGGTCGGCACCCACCAGAGCGGGCTTGGCAGTAGATCCACGCCATGCGTGGATGCTTTGCCTGGAAGAAATCCTAAAGCTCCAGCACGCGCCGGTAACTCAACGGCCCACGCCCATCGCGCAGGCCCAACCGCAGTTCCAGCCCGGTGGCCGGCAGCACCTCGCCTTTGCTCGGTAGCAGCGCCCACCCGGCGCCCGGCTGCCAGGCGCGTACCTCGAATCGCTGCACATCCTGCGCCACCGCGATCCCCCTTGACCGATCCGGTGCGGGCAAGGGGTAGCGATCCGTCGCAGCGCCACTGGCCCGCCACAGCGTGCTTCCCTGTCGCCACCAGCGAACACGTTGCCAGCGCAACCCGTCGCTGCCCAAGCTGCGGGTGATCTCCAGCGCGAAGCTTCCATCCGGATGCCGTTCGCTCACCAGTGAAGGGGGTAGCAGGCGCTGAGGCTGATCCGCCGGGCGCACTGCGCCGTTCATCAGCGCGTCGTCGGCACGCATCTCGATGTCGCGCTGGAACTGCTGCAGCACGCGCAGCGCCGTCGTGGTCTCGGCATCGGCCCGGCGCAGGCGTTGGTCGCTGCTGGCCACGCTGTCGAGCGCACGCCAGCAGATCAGTGCCAGCACGCCCATGATGGTGATCGCGATCATCACCTCGATCAGGGTGAAACCTGCTGCGGAATGCTTCATTGCGCCGC
Source organism: Stenotrophomonas sp. a6 (assembly GCF_030913325.1). Classification (NCBI taxonomy): domain Bacteria; kingdom Pseudomonadati; phylum Pseudomonadota; class Gammaproteobacteria; order Lysobacterales; family Lysobacteraceae; genus Stenotrophomonas; species Stenotrophomonas sp. a6. The sequence goes on along the minus strand of NZ_CP133161.1, from coordinate 2,456,902 downwards.
CGTCCACGGCAGCTGCATCCGCGCCAGCGATTGCCGCGGCGCATCTTCGGCCACCACGCTGAGTTCCAGTTGTGGCTGTCCGTCACTCCCTGTGCCGATATGCTGCAGCACCAGGAAACTGCTGCGCCCCTGCACGCAGCGCTGCCGTGCATCCTGCGGCGGCTGCCCGGCCAGGCGCAGCTCCTGCCAGCGGTCCTGCGCACACATCAGTGCCAGCCGACGGTCGCGCAGGCGCGATTGATCATCGGTCGCCACCGCCACCGAACGCATCACCGCCGCCAGCGCAATCGAAACGATCGCCAATGCGATCAGCACTTCGATCAGGGTGAACCCGCGCATGTTCCGCTTCACTGCACGACCTGCAACTGTCCGCTGCCATCATCACGAAGACGCAGCTGGCGACCCTGCAACGACAGCCTCAGCTCCCACGCCACGCCGATCCACTCCGGGCTCAGTTCAATCGGCGTGGTCGGTTGCACCGCGATACCCGCCGGTTGCCATTGCTGCGGACGCAGAAGGTCATCGCGCTGCACGTCAACCCAGCGGGTGCCCTCGCGGCGGCTGAAGCGGTAGCCGGCGGCGTCGGCCTGCCAGCGCAGGGGGCGGCCATCGATGCGCGCCTCGTCGCGCGCCACCTGCAGGCGCTGCGCCAGCCGTTCAGCTTCCTGTCGCAGCTGCCGGCCCGGGTCGAGCAGGCTGCCCAGGCCCAGGCCGATGCCCGCCGTGCAGATGCCGATGATCACCAGCACCACCATCAGTTCCAGCAGGGTGAAACCACGCGGCACGTGCTGCATCGACGTTGCCTCCTGTCCAGGTCGATGCCTGCCAGCGTAGGCCTGCATGATGAAACAAAAGCGTCAGCGGCAGCTGCTAGCGTGGGCAGACACGAACGTGGCGATGGTGCGGAACATGGATGGCAGGTGCTGGGATCGCAATCGCATACTGACCCTGCTGGCGGCGACGCTGCTGCTGGCGGTGGTGGCCTATTGGGGCGTGACCCTGTCTGCGGTGACACCGACGGCGGCGGCCAGCGAAACGCACGCAGAGGCCCCTGCACGCCCCCTGTTCGATGCAGTGGCCAGCCTGCCGCTGGTGCGGTTGCTGTCCCCCGGTGCGGTGCAGACCGAGGTGGTCGTGCTGGGCGTGATGGCCGGCGACCACGCGCCACTGGCGCTGCTTTCGGTGGATGGCCGTCCTGCCGAAGCCTACGTGCCGGGCCAGCGGTTGGGGCCCTGCACGGTTCTCGCCAGCATCAGCGCCAACGCGGTGGAGCTGAACCAGGCGGGGCAGTTGCGCAGCCTGCCGGTGCCTGAGCTGCCGCCGGTGCCGAGCGATGGCATCGTGCTCGCGGCACCGTAGTGCCGAGCCTACGCTCGGCTGCGTCTGGAAGAACAGTCGAGCCTGGCTCGACTCTACAGAATCCTGCCGAGCGATAGCTCGACCCTTCAAATCCTGCCAAGCGTGGGCTCGGCCCTACGGCCGCGCAGGCTCATCGCGCCGGACGCTGCGGTACCACCGAACGACCAAAGGCATCGCCCATGCGCTGTCGCGTGCCTTCCAGGTTGTACTGCATCAGCTGGTTGCCCGGCTGCCGCATCAGCCGTTCGGCCTCCGGCAGTGCCGGTGACTTCGCCGCTTTCGATGCCGGCGCCAACTTGCGTTGCAGGCAGTCCCAGGCCGGAATGCGCTCGCCATTGACCTGTACTTCGATGCAGGGCGCGGCGTCTTCCTGCTTCTTCGCCTCGTCGGCGCGCACCGGGGCCAGCACCAGCAGCAACGCAAGGATGAGGGCAGCGCGCAGTTCCACCATCAGTGATTCACGCATCTCGAATCTTCCGCAGCAATCGACGTTCTGCAATGAAGACGTGTGGAGATGGCAGGGTCCGCCTGCGTGCGTTGCGGTGCCGTCAAAAGATGACAGTGCTGTCACAAAACTGTTGGCGGTTTTGACGCGACGTACACGTCCTGTTGGTAGACCCACGCGCCGCTCCATGGCCCTTTCCTTCGATACGACGCGATGCCTTCGATGACTCCTGTTCCGTGCCGAGCCGTCCGCCTCCCGCTGCGCCTGCATCCGCTGGTGCTGGCCCTGGCGGCGCTGCCGCTGCCGCTGTTCGCGCAGGAGGCGGCGCCCGCGCCCAGCGTGAACATCAATGAGTACATCGTGCGCGGCAACACCGTGCTCGATCCGCGCCAGATCGAACGCGCGGTCGAGCCCTTCCTCGGACCGGGAAAGACCCTGGCCGATGTCGAGAAGGCACGCGATGCGGTCAATGCGCTGTACCAGCAGGCGGGCTACCAGTCGGTCTACGTGGAGCTGCCCGAGCAGCAGGTCAGCGGCGGCGTGGTGCTGCTGAAGGTACAGCAGACACCGATTGGCCAGCTGCGGGTCGTGGGAACGAAGCACGAATCGCCCGAGCGCATCCGCGAACGCGTGCCGGCACTGGCGGAAGGCAAGGTGCCGGACTTCGACCAGGCGCAGAAGGAACTGACCGCGCTGAACGAAGGTGGCCGCCGCCAGGTGATGCCGCTGGTGCGCGAGGGCCAGGTGCCGGGCACGATGGATGTGGACCTGCAGGTCGAAGAGAAGTCGCCGTGGCGTGCCAGCGCGTCACTCAACAACGACCACAGCGCAGACACCGAGAAGCTGCGCCTGAGTGCGTCGCTGGCCTACGACAATCTGTGGAAGCGGGGGCACAGCGCCAACATCGGCGTGTACCTGGCGCCGGAAGATGCAAAGCAGGCCAAGGTGTTCTCGGCCTCGTACACGATGCCGTTCGAAGGCACGCCGTGGAGCCTGGAAGCCTCCGGCTACAAGTCCGACAGCCGCGTGCTGAACGCGGGCGGACAGGTCGGTACCGGCACCGGAACCAATGTGATCGGCAACGGCCATTCGATCGGTCTCAAGCTCAACTATCGACTGGCCGGCAGCAGCCAGTGGTGGCGCCAGCTCAGCCTCGGCGTGGACTTCAAGGACACCGAGGAAGACACGCAGATGGGCAAGGAGAGTCTGAAGACGCCGCTGAAGTACGCGCCGATCACCCTGGGGTTTGTCGGTGTGCGCCAGGGCGAGAAGGATCAGTTGAGTATCAACACGCAGCTGGTGGCCGGTACCCGTCGTCTGTTCGGCTATGGCAGTGATGCCATCGGGTTCGGGCAGAAGCGCTACTGGGCAGACCCCAGTTTCGTCGCGTTCAAGGCGGACGTCGCCAACACGCACACGTTCAGCAGCGACTGGCAGTGGTATGCACGCGGCTCGTTGCAGGTGACCGATGCGCCGCTGGTGTCGGCCGAGCAGTTCGCCGCCGGTGGCATGTACACCGTGCGCGGCTATCTGTCGGCCGAGGCGATCGGCGATTACGGCGGCCTGGCCAGCCTGGAATGGCGCACGCCTGCGTGGTCGCTGTGGAGCGGCACCGACCTGCGTGTCTACAGCTTTGCCGACGCGGCCTACCTGCGCCTGCGCCAGCCGCTGCCCGAACAGCGCGACAAGTACAACCTGGCCTCGGTCGGTCTGGGCGCGCAGCTGCGCCTGGGTGAACACCTGCAACTGCGTCTGGACTACGCCTGGCCGTATGCCGATGGCCCGGTCACGCGCAAGGACGACCCACGCCTGCATTTCAACATCAGCACCAGTTACTGACCCTTCCCTTGAACATGCGTTCTCCGGAGACCCTTCGCATGGACCGTTTGCTTTCCCGAGTGTTGTTGCTGCTGGCCGCGCTGGTTGCGCTGCCGGCCGCTGCGGCCGATGCCAATTGGTGGCAGGCCGAATGGAAGTACCGCAAGCCGATCACCATCGACGCCGGCCCGCAGGGCGCGGGCCTGGCCGGTGACCCGGGCCGCACGCCGCTGCTGCTGCGCCTGCATACCGGCAACTTCGGCTTCGACGGCACCCAGGATGCGGGTAACGACCTGCGCTTTGTCTCGGGTGATGGCCGCACCGTGCTGGCCCACCAGATCGAACAGTTCGATCCCAAGCTGGGTCTGGCGCTGGTCTGGGTGGACGTGCCGGCGGTCAGCGCTGCGGCACCGCAGATGATCTGGATGTACTACGGCAATGAAAAGGCCCCCGCCAGCGGCAACGGCCAGCAGGTGTTCGATCCGGACTATACGCTGGTCTACCACTTCGCCGAGGCCAATGCGCCGGCACGCGACACCACCGCTTATGGCAACAATGCCGGTGCCGTGGTGCCGCCATCGGAAGGCTCGGTGATCGGCCGCGGCGTTCAGTTGGGTGCAGCCCCGCTGCCGCTGCCGGCCAGCGCATCGCTTGCGCAGGAGGCGGGCGCGCCGCTCACTGTTTCGGCCTGGATCAAGCCAGGCAGCAACAACGCTGCACAGGCGATCTACGCGCGTCGCGACGGTGCGTCCGAACTGGTGCTGGGCATCGAAAACCGGGTGCCGTTCGTGCAGCTCAATGGCCAGCGCAGCACGCCGGCGCAGCCGGTTCCGGAAGGGCAGTGGGCGCATGTCGCGCTGACCGCAGAGAAGGGCGCACTGCAGTTGTACCTCAATGGTCGCGTGGTCGCCCAGCTGAGCGGCGAGCTGCCGGCGCTGACCACCGCCCCGGTGGTGGGCGCCGATGCGCCGGGCGCGGTGCAGCCGCTCGCCAATTTCGAAGGCGCGCTGGATGAGCTGCGTATCTCGCGCGTGGCACGACCGGTCGCGCTGCTGCTGGCCGATGCCACCGCGCAGGGCGCCGACTCGCGCCTGATCAGCTACGGCGCCGACGAGCAGTCCGCCGGGCAGAGCCACTTCGCCTTCATTCTCAAGGCGATGCCGTTCGACGCCTGGGTGGTGGTCGCCATCCTGGGCCTGATGATGCTGCTGTCGTGGGCGATCATGATCGCCAAGGGGCGGCACTTCGGCCGTACCAGCAAGGCCAATGCAGTGTTCACCGAAAGCTTCGGCAAGCTGTCCGGTGTGCCGCTGCGCACCCTGTCCGACATGGACCGCCAGGGCAAGGCACCCACCGCGATGCACGACGGTTCGCTGTGGCGCATCTACCAGGTGGCCATCGATGAAATGCAGCAGCGCCACCAGCGCGACGGCAATAGTGGTTATCTCAGTGGCGCCACCATTGCGGCGATCCGCGCCTCGATGGATGCGGTGATGGTGCGCGAGCAGGAAGCGATGGCGCGGCGCATGAACTGGCTGTCGACCACCATCGAAGGTGCGCCGTACGTGGGCCTGTTCGGTACCGTGATCGGCATCATGCTGGTGTTCGTGGTGGCGGCGATGGCTGGCGCGGTGGACATCAACTCGGTGGCGCCGGGCATGGCCGCGGCGCTGCTGTGTACCGCTGCCGGCCTCGGCGTCGCGATCCCGGCGCTGTTCGGCTACAACTACCTGGGCGCGCGTGCCGAAGCGATCGGCGCGGACATGGCGGTGTTCATCGACGAGTTCGCCGCACGCCTGGCCGAAGAGCAGGACGGGCGCGGCCCGGCCGCGGTCCAGGGCTGAGGGGCGCACCATGGGCCAGAAGGCGAAGTTCGGCATCAAGAAGCGCGAGAAGGGCATCAACGTGACGCCCTTCGTCGACGTGCTGCTGGTGGTGCTGGTGATCTTCATCCTGACCAGCAACGCCTCCATCCCCGGCATCGAGGTCAACCTGCCGAAGGCCAGCAACAGCGTCGCGCTGGAGAAGCCGAAGACCAAGGCGATCACCATCGACCCCAGTGGACAGGTGTTCCTGGATGCCTACCCGGTGACGATGGCCGAACTGGAAGACCGCCTGCGCACCGAGCGCGCGACCACGCCGGATTTCCCGGTGATCGTGCGCGGTGATGCGCAGGTGCAGTACGCCCGCGTGGTCGAGGTACTGGACCTGCTGCGGCGGCTGGAGCTGGCCCAGGTCGGCCTGGTCACCGGCAAGGCGCAGGGCTGAGGCATGACGGCCCATCAACCCCCTCGGCCGGAGCCCGGCATGCGCGGCCGCCAGTTGCTGGTGACCGTCGCGCTGGTGCTGGCCGCGTTGCTGGTGCTCGGCATCGCCGTGTGGTGGATGCTGTTCAGGGACACTGCCAGTACCCGTCGGCCGGTGGTGCAGCCGCCGATGCTGGCGCTGCCGCCGCCCCCTCCGCCGCCGCCGCCGCCACCGGAAAAGCCGCCGGAACCCGAAACGCCGCCGGAAGAGACCATTCCCGAGCCGGAGCCGCTGGATCAGCCGACGCCGGCCGAAGAGCCGACCCCGACTCCGGACAATGCCGACCCGGTAACGATGAATGCCGATGCGCAGGCCGGTGGTGACAACTTCGGTATCCAGTCCGGCAGTGGCGGCGGTTCGTCCGGCGTTGGCCGTGGTGGCGCCGGCAACGCTACCTACGGCCGCTACCTGGGCTACCTGATGCAGCAGGCGATCTCGCGCGATGACAAGGTCAAGCGCCTGGCGTTCCAGCTGCAGGTGAATGTGTGGCTGGCCAACGATGGCCGCCTGGAAAAGGTCGAGCTGGTGCGCGGCAGTGGCAACGAGGAGGCCGACGCGGCCGTGCTCGATGCGCTGCGACGCATCGGCAAGGTCGACCAGGCACCGCCGCCGTCGCTCGATTTCCCCGCCCGCGTGCTGATCCAGGGCCGCCGGCCCGGGGCCTGATTCCCGACCTCCGTGATTTCCCTTCTTTCGATGAGAACCGTGATGAACGACCACGTCCGCGCACGAACCGACTCCCGCCGCCTGCGGCCGGCCCGACGGGCGCTGCTGTGCTGCGCCGTGCTGCTCAGCCTGGCCGCCCCGGCCGGTGCGATGGCCGCCGAAACCACCATGGTCAAGCTGATCAAGGGCCTGATCGCCAGCGGTGCGCTGAAGCCCGAAGACGGCCAGGCATTGCTGGTGCAGGCCGAGGCCGAAGCAGCGGCCGCCCAGCGCGGTACAGTCGCCGCGCCCTCGGCCGCCAGTGGTGGCGTGGCCCTGGAGGCCGGTGACGTGCGCGTGCCCTACGTGCCGCAGAGCGTGCGCGACGGCATCCGTGATGAGGTGCGCCAGGACGTGATGGCGCAGGCGAAATCGGAAGGCTGGGCGGCACCCAACGAAGTGGCCGAGTGGACCAAGCGCATCAAGGTCACCGGTGACATGCGTGTGCGCAGCGAGTCGCGCTTCTTCTCCGAACGCAACAGCGACATCGTGAGCAACTGGTCGTCGATCAACTCCGGCAACGGCTTCGACACCAACACCAACACCAACCTGCAGCTGCCGCCGCTGCTGAACACCCGCCAGGACCGCCGCAACCTGTGGCGCATCCGCGCCCGCCTGGGCATCGAGGCGACCATCGGTCAGCACACCACGGCCGGCGTGCGCCTGGCCAGCGGGAGCAGCAATGGCCCGGTGTCGACCACCGAGCAGCTGGGTGGCGGCCTGAGCAAGAAGGACGTGTGGCTGGACCAGGCCTGGCTGGCCTACAGCCCGGCGGACTGGGTGACGGTGCGCGGTGGCCGCTTCGGCAATCCGTTCTGGACCAGTGACACGCTGTTCTCCAACGACCTCAACTTCGATGGCCTGGCCGCCAACCTGAAGTACGACTTCAACGGCGGGGATCTCGATCTGTTCGGCAACCTCGCGGTGGTGCCGCTGGAATACACCTCCGACAGCTCGCCCAGCCAGAGCCGGGTCAAGACCCCGAATGAGAACAAGTGGCTGTCCGGTGCGCAGGTAGGTGTGAACTGGCGCTTCAATGACGAGAATACGTTGCGCGCTGCATTGGGCTACTACGACTTCAAGAACATCAGCGGCCGCCTGTCCTCACCGTGCGCCCTGTACGCGGGTGCGGTGGGCTGTGACACCGACTGGTCGCGCCCGGCGTTCATGCAGAAGGGCAACACCCTGATGCTGATCCGCGACATCGCGCGCAATCCGCTGGACCCGGCCAACACGCCGACCCCGCAGTATGTCGGCCTGGCCTCGGCCTTCCGCCTGGCTACCTTGAACCTGCGTTGGGACACGCAGCTGGCACAGGGCGTCGGTCTGCGCCTGGACGGCGATTACATCCGCAACCTGGCCTACGACAAGCGGGCCATGTTCAGCCGCGCCCAGAACGGCATCGTCAACAACTACGGCGCCGGCGGTACCGCCAGCATCGACACCTTCCGCAGCGGCGACACCGCCTGGATGGTGCAGGCCACCTTCGGAGCCACCGAGCTGAAGGAGAAGGGTCAGTGGCAGGCGCTGCTGGGCTACAAGCACATCGAGGCCGATGCGCTGCCGGACGCCTACAACGATCCGAACTTCCACCTGGGCGGTACCAACGCCCGCGGCTACTACGTGGGCGGTGCCTACGCGCTGGACGCGCGCAGCTGGATCAGCGGCAAGTGGATGGCGGCCAAGGAAGTGTCCGGTGCGCCGCTGTCGATCGACGTATTCCAGCTGGAGTTCAACACCGGCTTCTGAGTGGCGGCGTGATGCGGATCACGTAGTGCGTGGCGGGGGCGCAGCGATGCGCCCGTCTAAGGAAAGGAGACCACGCGTTGTTCAAAAGGAGGAGTGGATGAGCCGTCGCAAGCTGTTCGAGAGTCCCGAACCGTCCAGCCAGATGCTGGGTGTTGGGCCGGCCTATGTTTCCGTCGAGGGCCTGCGCCAGCACCTGGCCGAGTTCCTGCTGTATGCAGGCCGGCCGGTGGTGATCATGCGCGGGCGCAGCGAGGTGGGCTATTTCCTGCCGGCGCGCTGCTGGCGCCAGCGTGACGATGATCCGCTGGCCGCCGCTGCCGCCGACCAGCTGCTGGATGCGGCCGGTTTCCAGGCCGAAGACATCCAGCAGGTGGAGCAGGAATTCAACGCGATGCGCCAGCGCACCGTGCTGCATTCACGGCGCTGAGCTTTCGCCTCTACAGTAGATCCACGCCATGCGTGGATGGGGTTACGCTGCAGCCCCACGCTCACTGGTGATGCGCGCACCCTCGCGCATCACCAGGGTCACCGGGGTCTTTTCCACCACCTCCAGCAACCGCTGCCACTGCGCATCGCTCAGCTCGGCGCTGGCATGCAGCACGCGGTGCACATGGAAGCGACCATCCGCGTCACGTTCCGAACGCAGCTCGGCATGGAACTCGCCCAGTTCCCAGCCCTTGCGCTGCGCGTACATGCGCAGGGTGATGGCGGTGCACGCCGCCAGCGAGGCCAGGTACAGGTCGAACGGTGCGAAGCCCTTGCCCTGGCCGCCCAGTGAGGCGGGCTCGTCCGCATCCACAGCGAATGTGCCATTGCTGATGTGGTGCAGGTAGTTGTCGGCGGTTGAAACAATGCGTGCGTAGGCCATCACGTTCTCCATCTGTCTGTGGCGTCGAGCCATGCTCGACTGCTCCAAAAGGCGGCGCTAGCCGGGACCGGCGCCGCCATCCAATCACTCGGTACGATCGTACGAGAACTGGATGCCTGCCGTACCACCGGTTTCAATGAAGAGGTTCATGAAGGCCGGCACCGTTTCCGAACGGGCCCAGTCGCGCTGCAGCTCGCAGAACAGCTGCGGCACGCTGATCAGCTGGCCACCACCCTGTTCGATGCGGCGCAGCGCCGCATCGTGCGCGACCAGCGAGGTGCCGCCGACGGCGTCGACCACCACATACACCTCATAGCCTTCCTTCAACGCATCCAGGGCCGGGAAAGTCAGGCACGCCTCGGTCCACAGCGCGGTCATGATCAGCTTGCGGCGGCCGGTGGCTTCCACCGCCTTGCGGAACTCGACGTCCTCCCAGGAGTTGATGGTGGTGCGGTCGTAGGTGGGGTAGTCACCCAGTACCTTGCGCAGCTGCGGAATCGGCGGCTTGTTCAGGCCGGTCTTGACGTTCACCGTCGAATGCACGATCGGCAAACCATAGGCGACGGCGGCTTTCGCGGTGCCGACGATGTTGTTGACCAGCAGCTGGCGGTCCATCGAGGCGATGGAGTTCACCTGCACCGGCTGGTAGTCGATGATGATGAAGGCGGAATTCTGCGGGGTCAGCAGATGATCGCTGACCGGGTCGCGGATCGGTTCACTGGACATGGTGGGTCTCCTGTTCAGGGGGGGAGCCGGCGACTGGCCGGCACGAAGGCCACTCAGCTGCGCTGCGAATCCAGCTGTTCGTGGTTCTTCTGCACGTCCTGCGCCTTCAGGTAGCTTTCGATCAGCAGCTGGTAGTTCGGGAAGATCTTCGTGTAGACCTCGGCCCACTGCTGGGCATCGTCGCGGTTCCAGGTGCGCTGGATCTCCGAGGCCACCGCGGCGGTGTCCATCGGCACCACGCCTGCCTGCACCACGCGGGCCAGGGTGATCTCCTCGGCCATCTTCGAGTAGGTGCCGGACGCGTCGATGACTGCGAACACCTGGTAGCCATCGGCAACGGCGGCGATCGACGGGAAGGCCATGCACACGCTGGTGATGGTGCCGGCAATGATCAGCTGCTTGCGGCCGGTGGCCTTCACCGCGGCAACGAATTCCGGGTTGTCCCAGGCGTTGATCTCACCCTTGCGTGCCACGTACTGGGCATGCGGGGCCGCGTCGTGGATCTCCGGGATCAGCGGGCCGTTCGGGCCCTGCGGAACAGAGGCGGTGGTGATCACTGGCATCTTTGCCAGCGTGGCCATCTTCGCCAGCGCGGTGGCGTGGGCGCGCACGCTGGTGAACGGCATGTCACCGATGGTCTGGAACAGGCCGCTCTGATGGTCGATCAGCAGCATCGCAGCGTTGTCCGGATCGATCACCGGGCGGGCACCGTTGAAGTTGGCGGGGGTACTCATGGTCAGTCTCCTGGAGAAGGTGGGCGATGGCCCGGAAGGTGCGGCGGGCCAATGCCCGCCGCATTGAAACGATCAGTGCGCGATCTGGCCGAAGCGGCCGCTGTTGAAGTCGTTGACCGCCTGCGCGATCTCGGCTTGGCTGTTCATCACGAACGGGCCATAGCCCACCACCGGCTCGTCGATCGGTTCACCGCTGAGCAGCAGCACGGTGGCGTCGCTGTCGGCGTCGACGAACACGTCCTCGCCGCTGCGGTCGAAGGTGACCAGCTGTGCCTCGCCGACTGGCTGGCCGCCGTTGATCCGCACCGTGCCCTTCAGCGCCACCAGCGCCAGCGTGCGGCCATCGGCCACCGGCAGTTCGGCGTGGTGGCCCTGCCGCAGGCGGATGTCCCAGACATCCATCGGCGTGTGGGTGCGGGCCGGGCCGGCATGACCGTCGAAGCGGCCGGCGATGACACGCACCCGGCCGGCGCCTTCAGGCAGTTCAACCGAGGGGATCTGTGCGTCGAGCAGGGTCTGGTAGCCCGGTGCACCCATCTTGTCCTGCGCCGGCAGGTTCACCCACAGCTGCACCATGTCCAGCGTGCCGCCGCGCTTGCTGAACTCCGGTGTGTGGAACTCCTCGTGGAGGATGCCGGAGGCCGCGGTCATCCACTGCACGTCACCCGGGCCGATGGTGCCGCCGGCGCCGGTTGAATCGCGGTGGGCGACCTCGCCCTCATAGACGATGGTGACGGTCTCGAAACCGCGATGCGGATGCTGGCCGACCCCGCGCGGGGTATCGCTGGGGGCGAAGGTATAAGGGCCGGCGTAGTCCAGCAGCAGGAACGGGCTCAGGTGCTGGCCGTGGGTGTTGTAGGAAAACATCGAGCGGGCGGGGAATCCGTCGCCCACCCAGTGCGGGCGCGGGGCGCTGTAGGTACCGGTGACACGCTTCATGGCGATCTCCTGGCCGGGGCTGCCGGCCGCTGTTCTTCGTTGCAGGAGACGATATCGCCGCGACAATTGGGCCGGTAGACGCCAATATTTGCCGTCATAGTCCTATCTGGTGAACAATGGGTGCGCGCCTTGCGCCACAGGAGATCGCCCCGTGTTCATCGCTGATATCCGCCGTTGCGACCTCAACGACCTGTTCTACTTCGCCATGGTGGTCGAGCACGGCGGCTTCTCGCAGGCCGGTCGGGCGCTGGCCATGCCGAAGTCGAAACTGAGCCGGCGCATCGCGCTGCTGGAGGAACGGTTGGGCGTGCGCCTGATCCAGCGCTCGACCCGGCGTTTCTCGGTCACCGAGGTCGGCCAGGACTACTACCGCCACTGCAAGGCGATGCTGGTCGAAGCCGAAGCAGCCGAAGAAGCGATTGCGATGTCGCGCGCCGAGCCGCGCGGCACGATCCGCCTGGCGTGCCCGATCGCGATCCTGCACGCGCGCATCGGCCCGATGCTGGCCGACTTCCTGGCCCAGCACCCGCAGGTGACGGTGCAGCTGGACGCCACCAACCGGCGCGTCGACGTGGTGGGCGAGGGTGTGGACGTGGCGATTCGGGTGCGGCCGCCGCCACTGGAGGACAGCGACCTGGTGGTACGCGTGCTGGCGCGTCGCGTCTGGTGTACCAGTGCCAGTCCGGCGCTGCTGCAGCGGCTGGGCACGCCGCAGGTGCCGGCCGACCTGGCGATGATGCCGACCGTCGATCTGGCATCGCCCAGCCAGCAGCATGTATGGGAATACACCGGGCCGGGCGACGTGCTGGCCAGCGTGCATCATCGCCCGCGGCTGGTCAGCGATGACATGATTGCGTTGCGCACCGCTGCGGTGGCCGGGGTGGGGTTGCTGATGCTGCCGCGGATGATGATCAGTGACGAACTGGCCAGTGGCGCGCTGGTGCCGGTGCTGCCGGAGTGGGTGCCCAAGCACGGCATCGTGCACGCGGTGTTCCCGTCGCGACGCGGCCTGTTGCCGGCGGTGCGTGCACTGATCGATTACCTCGCCGAACGCTTCGAGGCGCTGGAGGAACCCTAGCTCTTCCATCCACGCATGGCGTGGATCTACTGGATCCGCCACCGCCTGGTAGATCCACGCCATGCGTGGATGATCCTGGTGCCGCGCGACGGGCCTTCGCTTGCCGCCTGCGGCCGTGCAGCCCACAATCCACGTCCGGACCGTCGCCATCACGCCCATCATTCCCCGGTCCGGCCTTGGCACCTATGTCTCCCAATGCCCTGGCGCTGGTCGAGCTGCTGATCCGCGAGCGCCGTGCGTTGTCTCGCTTCATCGCGCGCTATCTCGACCCGGCCAGTACCGAGGACACCCTGCAGAACCTGTACCTGAAGGCCAGCAGCGTGCCCGGCGATCCGCCCATCCTGGAGCCGCGTGGCTATCTGTACCGGATGGCCTACCACCACGCGCTCAACCGCAGCCAGTCCGACGCCCGCGAGCGGCATGCGATGGCCGAGTACGCCCTCGACATGGCCGAGGCCAGTCGCGATGGCGAGGCGCAGGCGCTGGACCAGGCGCAGCTGCGCGAGATCACCCAGACCATCCTCGCGCTGCCGGCCCAGGTGCGCGAGTGCTTCGTGCTCAACCGCTACCTGGGCCTGAGCGAGCGCGAAATCGCCACCCGGCTGGGTATTTCCAAGAGCCTGGTCGGCAAGCACGTGCTTCGCGCGGCGCTGTTGATCCAGCAGCACCAGCAGGGACTGCATCGATGAGCGGCGATTGCCGTGGGCAGATCGCGCCCGCCGTTGTCACAACAGGAAGGCGCACCCGTTCGTGGTGCGGCAGGCTACAACCATGACCACGTCCGAACCCTCGCCGCGTCAGGCCAGGCAGGCGTTGCGCTGGGTGATCCAGTGCAGTGCAGGCCCGCTGCCGGAACGCCAGCAACGAGCCCTGCAGCGCTGGCTGCAGGCCGATCCGCGCCATGCGCTGGCCTGGCGCCAGCAGCAGGCCTTCTGGCAAGGGTTGGATGCCGCCGGGCCCGACGTGCTGGCCGCGCTGCCCGGGCTGACCGCAGATCGGCAGGGGCTGCGCCCGATCGCACCGCGCCGCCGCCTGCCGTGGCTGCTGGCCAGTGCAGCCGCAGTGGTGCTGATGGTTGCCGCTGCGCCACACGCGCTGTTGCTGGCACGCAGTGACCTGCGCAGCAGCGATGCACCGCGCGTGGTGCAGCTGGAGGACGGCAGCACCGCCGTACTCGATGCGGGCACCGCATTGGCGGTTGCGTTCGATGGCCAGCAGCGGCACCTGCGCCTGCTGCGCGGCCAGGCCTGGTTCCAGGTGGCCCATGAGGCGCGACCGTTCCAGGTCGAGGCGGCGGGCGGCCTGGTCCGTGACATCGGTACCGCCTTCAGCGTGTCGATGCTGGATACCACGGTCACCACCCAGGTCAGCGAGGGTGTGGTCGACGTGCGTCCGGGCGATGGCAGCGTACAGCGCCTGCATGCGGGGCAGTCACGCGTGTTCCGTGACGGTCGCTGGCTGCAGCCAATGCAGCTGGAAGATGCCGAGACCATGGCGCCGTGGCGGCGTGGCGAGGTAGTGATCGACGATCAGCCCGCCGCGCAGGCCATCGCCGATCTGGCGCGCTACCGCTGTGCCCCGGTCTGGGTACTGGGCGGGCAGGGTGCAAGCGTACGGGTCAGTGGCCTGTTCCACCTGCAGCAACCGGAGACGGCCATCGACGCGGTGGCCGCGCAGGCAGGACTGCGCGTGCAGCGCTTGCCCGGCGGCGCGCTGGTGCTGTGGTGAGGCCCGCGCAGCACCCGGATGAACGGGTCGCATGAAAAAAACATGAAAGAACCGTGGGCAACTGCAGTGCCCCGCTGTCTATAGAGGTATAGCCAGAGCGAAACACCGTTTCTCCTCAAGCCAGACATGCCACCGGCACCGGATGTGCCCGTGGTTCCGCCACGCTTGAGGAGTTCCCGTCCATGCCGTCCACGGCATCCGCCTGTCATCGTCGCGCCACCGCTCTGGCCCTGGCTGTTTCCACCGCATTGCTGCCGCTGGCCTGGGTGCCGGCCGTGCAGGCGCAGCCGGCGATCGTCGCGCCGGTGCGGCAGTACACCATTCCGGAGCAGCCGCTGGCTGACGCCGTACGCGCCTTTGGCCGCCAGGCCGATGTGCAGGTGGTGTTCCGCAGCGACCTGGTGGAAGGCCGCCGCTCCAGCGCAGTGAAGGGTGAGTACAGCCAGATGCAGGCGCTGCAGCAGCTGTTGCGCGGCAGCGGCGTGCGTGCACAGCGCGGCATGGACGGTACCTGGAGCCTGCGGGCCGCAGCGGAGGCGGGTGAGGGCGAAGGGGTGCGGGTGACCGAAACACTGGACGTGGCCGGTCGCCTTCAGTCGGAAGGGGGTGAGGCCCGCGATCGGCGTGGCTACGACGATGTGTTCGCGCTGGACCTGACCACGGCGTATTCGGGGCGCGACCGGGTGGAGCGTTACCGAGGCTCCAATCCGGCCGATGTGGTCAAGGATCTGGTCGGCGTGTTCAGTGGCGATGCGCGCAACAGCGGCGCGCTGGACGTCAACATCCGTGGCATCCAGGGGCCCGGGCGGGTGCCGGTCAGCATCGACGGCGGCGAACAGGCGCTCACGGTCTGGCGTGGCTACAACGGCGTCAGCAATCGCAACTACATCGATCCCAACCTGATTGGTGGCATCCAGGTCATCAAGGGGCCAGGGCTGGTGCGCGATGTGCACAGCGGGATCGGTGGCGCGCTGGTGATCAAGACCATCGACGTCGATGACGTCGTCGCTGCCGGCGAGCGCTTCGGCGGGGAGCTGAAGATCGAAGGCAGCAGCAATGCGGTGGCACCGCGCCTGCCGCGGCTGCACACCGGCGAGGACTACCGCACCGTGCCGGGTTTCCCGCAGGGCTCGCCGAACTCACCCTACGACGACCGCACCCTGGTGGTGCCGGTGAAGTCGCGCAGTGGCAACAATCCCTTCGATGGCGAGGACCAGGCCTGGCGCCTGGCGCTGGGCGTGCGTGGCGACAACGTCGACCTGATGGCCGCCTACGCCTGGCGCAAGCGCGGCAACTACTTCTCCGGGACCCAGGGCAGCGCCTACTACGAACAGGACCAGCGCGAGCAGTTCGAGTACCAGGGCATCGACTACATCACCACGCTGGCGCGCTACTTCAAGCCCGGCGATGAAGTGCCCAATACCTCCAGCGAACAGGAGTCCTGGCTGGTCAAAGGCAGCTGGCAGATCAACGATGACCAGCAGTTGAAGGCGACCTGGCGGCGCACGCTGTCGCACTACGGCGAGATCATGCCGTCTCGCATCCTGTCGGCCCCCGACTACGGCCGCATCCAGTGGCCGCTCAGCCGGGTCGATTCGGATGCGTGGAACCTGGAATACCGTTTCCAGCCCGCCGGCAGTCGTTGGCTGGACCTGTACGCCAACCTGTGGCGCACGGAAACGGAAAGCGATACCTACAGCGCTGGCGGCTTCCCGAACTTCGCAGTGGGTAATCCGGCATGGAATCCGGACGCCAGCCCGATCCTGCGCAATACCGCGCTGGCCAACGCGCGCAATGACCGCACCGGCCTGATCCTGAGCAACCGCTTCGCGCTGCATTCGACC
The DNA here is from genome assembly GCF_030913325.1 of Stenotrophomonas sp. a6. Lineage (NCBI taxonomy): Bacteria > Pseudomonadati > Pseudomonadota > Gammaproteobacteria > Lysobacterales > Lysobacteraceae > Stenotrophomonas > Stenotrophomonas sp. a6. The sequence continues at coordinate 2,440,602 of NZ_CP133161.1, read as the reverse complement.
TTGGACCTGACCGTGGGCGGCAACTGGCAGTACGAGAAGCTGGGGTCCCGCGATCCGTACTTCGGCACCACCGATGGCTGGCGCATGTTCCCGCGTGCCGGGCGCCGCCAGGAGGGTGAAGGCTACCTGACCCTGGAGTGGCGGCCGGTCGAATTCCTCACCCTCAATGCAGGCGTGCGCTACAGCCGCTACTGGGCCTTCGACGATTTCCTCGAGGCGCACCCCGAGCTGCTCACCAAGGGCGTAGGTGGCAAGGAAGCGCAGTACACCGTGAACGAATTGCCGCCCCGTCCCGCCAATCTGCAGGCCCGCATCGACGCGTTGGAAGCACGCCGCGCAGTATGGGAAAAGCGCGGCATGGGCTGGTTCATCGACGACAGCATCCGTGCGTTGCTGGCACCGTACGAGACGCCGCGTCCGGTCCGGTACACGCGGCCCTGGCTGCCCGATGCCGATGGCAACTACACCCGCGCCGGCAATCCCTGCCTCAATGGCGAAGTGGCGGCCATTCCCGGCGTGCAGCCGGTGTTCGCCGGCAGCGACCAGGTCTGCAACATCGGCAACAGCGTACAGTCGCAGCCGGTCGATGGACGCAACAGCCGCCGCCGCGACCATGCCTGGCTGCCGACCTTCTCGGCCACTGCACACCTGTCCCCGGCCGCCCGTGCCTACGTGCGTTACAGCGAAGCGGTGCGCTTCCCGAGCATGTTCGAAAGCACCATCGCCTTCTCCGGCAGCCTCAATCCGCTGCATGCGCTCAAGCCCGAGCACGCCTACAACTACGAGGTGGGCTACGTGCACAACCTGTCGGCCCTGTTCGGCAACACCGCCGATGCCGACGTCAAGCTGGCGTACTACGTGCACAAGACCCGTGACGTGATCGAACGCGATGGCAACTTCCTGTTCGACAACATCGACAAGCAGACCATCCGTGGTATCGAACTGCAGGCCCGCTTCGACAATCGGCGCTTCTTCACCGATCTGGGCATCACCCGCACGCTGGAAAACGAGGTGTGTGACGAGAGCACGGCGGTGCTCCTGGACGCGAACCGCGGCCTGGTTCCGAACTGCGTGCAGGATGGTTTCGTCGGTGGCTACCTGCTGACCCAGGCCATCCCCAAGCTGTCGATCAACGGGTCGCTGGGCACCCGCCTGTTCGATGAGCGCCTGGAGCTGGGCAGCCGCATCGTGCACTACCAGCGGCACGAGAACCCTGACCTGCAGGCCTACCGTGATCGCCTGCTGAGCGGGGGCAGCGGCCTGCTCTGGCAGAACGTGCCGTTCACCTGGGGAAACATCACCACTGTCGATGCCTATGCGCGCTGGCGCTTCAACGAGCATGCCAACGTCGAACTGGTCGGCAGCAACCTCGGCAACCGCTACTACGTCGATCCAGCCACGCGGTCCACGCTGCCAGCCCCGGGTCGCACCCTGAAGCTCGGCGTCACCGCGCGCTTCTGATCTCCCACCTTCAAGCGTTGTACCCGTAGTTCCCTCAACCAAGGAGCAATACCATGAAAATGATCTCCCGTTCGGTGCTCGCCGTTGCCGCCTCGCTGGCTCTGGTCGGTGCCGCGCATGCTGCCGATATCGTCGGTGCCGCCAGTGCCAGGACCGATGCCGAGCTGTACGTGGCGGTTGGCGAATCGCAGGTCAATGGCGGCCCGCACCGCGCTGGCAAGGCCGGCATCGGTGTCGGTACCGTGTCCCAGGCCAAGCCGGTGGACTTCCAGGGCCTGAGCGCCTACTCGGCACCCACCACCGTCAATGGCGTGACGGTACGTACCCTGGCCATGCCGATCACCGGCGCACCGGGCAGCCACGCCGGGATGGGCCACTTCAACTTCGTCAAGGTCGGCAGTGGCGATGTCTGGTTCGGCGAATGGTCCAAGGATGGCGCTGCCGGTGGCTTCAACAACCGCCAGGTCTACTTCGTTGGCGACCGCGCCGGCACCACGCTGCCCGCCGGCGTGGCGTCCTACACCGTGGCCGGCCTGAACAAGTTCAACGGCAGCAACCTGCTGAGCGGCACCTTCGACGCCGACTTCGGCGCCGGCACCCTGGATGGTGCGCTGTCCGGCAATGGCCTGACCCTGGCCATCGTTGCCAACATCAACAGTGCCGATGCATCGTTCGCCGGTTCGGCCAACGTCAATGGCAGCGTCAATGGCGCCACCCAGGGCCAGTTCTTCGGCGCCAACGCCGCCACCCTGGCCGGCATCGCCACCTTCGCCGGCAACAGCCAGTACGACACCGCCTTCGGCGGCAGCAAGAACTGATTGCCACGCCCCTGACGGGGCAGGGCAGGGACAAGCCGCGATCCGCCAGTCCCTGCTTCGGCCCGCTGCATGCACCGCCACGGATCGACCATGCGCCATCCCATCTTCCTTGTGATCCTGTTGCTGGCGGCTGCCGATGTGCGCGCCCAGCAGGATGATCTTCGTCGTGTGCTGGAGCAGGGCAGCGAGCTGCGCCACCAGCAGCAGGACCAGCAGCGCCTGCAGCAGGCCGAGTCGGCGCGACCGACCATCACCATCGACGGCCAGACCCTGCGCGTGGAGCGCACGGTCGACGATCTGGGCCAGGCGCTGTACCTGTCGCTGCAGCATCAGCAATGGGGCGCAGCGCAGCGCTTCCTGGACGAATACATCGAACTGCCCGGCCACGACCCGTTGCTGCGCCACTACGCGCAGGGCGGCCTGGCGCGGGTGGCCGGCAATCACCACCGCGCGGCCAACGAGTACGAAGCACTGCTGGCGGCGCAGCCGGATTTCCTGCCGGCCCGCCTTGAGCTTGCACGTGTCCATGCCGAGGACCAGCGCGACCGCGATGCGGAGGCGTTGTTCACGGCCATCGCCGGTGACATCAATGCCGACGACCCCACTACCGGAGGTGTACGCGGACGGGTGGACGCCTACCTGGCCGCACTGCAGGCGCGCAGGCGTTGGAAAGGAGCGCTGGCAGCCGGCCCGGCATGGAGCAACAACGTCAACCGCAGCTCGGCCAGCCGCACCTGTCTGTTCGGAGTGGGCGACACCTGCATCATCCAGCGCAATCTTCCCGATGCCCAGCGCGCCATGGGCCTGGACTACGACGGCAACCTGGAGCGTCGCTGGGCATTGGCCGGTCATCACGGCGTCTATGTGCGCGCGCTTGCGTTCGGCCAGGCATGGCGCGGGCACAGCGCCTACAACGAGCTCAATGCGAGCGTGCAGGCGGGCTATAGCTGGCGCAGCGCACGGCATACCCTGCAGATCGCGCCGAGCTATGACTACCAGGGCCTGGGCAACCGGGCTCTGCAGGGCGGCAGCGGGCTGCATGGCGAGTGGCAATATGCACTGGACGCGCGCAGCCTGCTCAGGCTGGAGGCCGACTGGAAGCGCCAGCGCTATCGCCAGCGCGGCCTGGCCAGCAATTACGACGGTGAGCTGGCCGCGGTGTATGCCACCTGGTTCCGTGCGCTCAACCCGCGCTGGACCCTCTTTGCCGGGCTGGACCTGAGTGACAGCCGCGCCGCCAATCCGGCCAACGGCTACCGCCAGCGTGGACTGCGCCTGGGGGCGGCGCGCCAGTGGACGGGCACCACCGCCACCGTGTTCGTGTCGTTGCGCGAGCGCGACTACGATGCGTGGAGCCCGCTGCTGGAGGCGCGGCGTGAGGACAGCGAACAGAACCTGATTGCTGTCGTGCGCAGCGAGCGCTTGGCGGTGGCCGGGCTGGTGCCCAGCCTGAGCCTGCGCTACGCGCGCATCGACAGCAACGTCGGCTGGCTGTACAGCCACGACCGCAGCCTGCTCAGCCTGAAATGGGAACGGGCCTTCTGAACGCGCCGCTGCGCTGCCACGGTGAACGCGCCGTGGCCGCGATCTTCATTCATCATCACGCGCTCTTGTAGCCCGTTTCGCGCATCCTTCGGGTGTTGCGGCAGAGCTGGGCCGCGTGTATCGAGGAGCGCCGGTCGTGCTGGAAGCGGGCAACAAACCAGAGGGCCTGAAAGGGCTGCGTGTACTGGTGGCGGAGGATGAATTCGCCATCGCGATGTTTCTGGTCGACTATCTGGAGCTGAAAGGCGCACAGGTGGTGGGGCCTGCCGGTGACCTGCAGGCGCTGGGGCGGCTGGTCGATATCCATCCCATCGATGTGGCACTGCTGGATATCAACCTGGGCGGTGAGCAGGTCTATCCGCTGGCCGATCGACTGGCCGAGGCGGGTATCCCTTTCCTGCTGACCTCCGGTTACGACGACAACCTGCCCAGCCGCTTTGCCAGCGCGCCGCGCTGTACCAAGCCTTATCACATCGAAGCGCTGGTGCAGCAGCTGGCCGCGCTGGTGGCGGCGCCGCAGGTCTCTGCGGGCATTGCCTGATTGCGCGGCATGTCGCGCCGTCCTGAAGACATCCACGCCGCCAAGCTGCGTGGCCAGATGCCACCTGCACCGCAGCTGCATGTGCGCCACGATGGCATGGCCGCGCGCATCGCCCGCCACGACTGGTCATCCACGCCGTTGGGTGCCTGCGAGCAGTGGCCGCCCCACCTGCGCGCCACCGTCGACCTGATGCTGGCCCATGGTTTCCCGATGATCGTGCTGTGGGGTGAGCAGCTGGTGCAGCTCTACAACGATGGCTATGCCGAGATTCTGGCCGACAAGCATCCCGGCGGGCTCGGCCAGCCGACCCGCGAGTGCTGGCCCGAGGTCTGGCATATCAATGGGCCCATCTACCAGCGCGTCTGGCAGGGCGAAACCATCACCTACGAGGACAAACTCTATCCCCTGGCACGCCGCGGGCGGTTGGAGGATGTCTGGTTCACCATTACCTACAGCCCGATCCTTGGCGAGGAAGGGCGCATCAACGGCGTGCTCGTGACCATGTTCGAGACCACAGCGGCGCATGTGGCCCAATCGGCACGCGAGCGCGAAGAGCAGAAGCGGCGGGAGGCGGACCGGCGCCTGGCATTGGCCTTCAAGGTGCTGCCGGTGGGCGTCTGCATTGTCGACACCGAAGGGCGCCTGCAGCTGTCCAACGACCAGATGCGTGCCTACCTGCCCAGCGGCAAGGTGCCCTCCACGGATGAGGTGAACCTGCATCGCTGGCTTGGCTGGCATGCGGACGGCAGCGCCATCGGGCCGGAGGATTTCGCCATCGCCCGTGCGATGCGCGGCGAGACCGTGGTGCCTGGGCTGGAGTTCCAGTATCTGCATGACGATGGGCGCGCGCGCTGGACCCGGGTTGCGGCCGCGCCCCTGCGCGATGGCGACGGTGAGGTCAGCGGCGTATTTGCCATCGCCGTGGACATCGACGATCTCAAGCGTGCCACCGAGCGCCAGTCTGTATTGCTGGCCGAACTGCAGCACCGGGTGCGCAACATCATGTCCACCATCCATGCCATTGCCTGGCGGACCCGCGAGTCGGTCAGCAGCGTGGATGAATACGCTGAACGGTTGTGCGGGCGACTGATGTCGCTGGCGCGCACGCAGAGCCTGCTGACCCGCGGCGCCAATGCCGGGGTCTGTCTGCGTGGCATGCTCGATGAGGAGATCGCGGCGCAGACGCCGGCAGCGGCGGCCTACCGCCTGCAGGGCGAGGATGTGCTGCTGCCGCCGAAGGCGGCCGAAGTACTGTCCCTGGCGATCCACGAGCTGGCGAGCAATGCCCTGCGGCATGGCGCACTGACCCATGAGGATGGCCGGATCGAGGTGACCTGGGATCTGCAGGTTCAGGCCGGCCAGCCATGGCTGGGTCTGCACTGGTGTGAGCGCCATGCCGAAGTGGAGGACTGGGAGCAGCCCCGGCAGCGTGGCCTTGGCCGGGCGCTGATCGAGCAGCGCGTGCCCTACGAACTCGCCGGCAGCGGCGAGCTGCGCTTTGGCCCGCAGGGCCTGGATGCCTGGATCCGCTTTCCGCTGCGCGAGCGAGACAGCCTGCTGCAGACCGACGCTCCCGGCGCGGCGGCGGGCGGTTCCGGCAGGTAAAAGTCCATTTATCCCCAATTGGGCCAAATTGGGCATAATGGCCTCAACTGTCCCCGTCTGGAGCCGTGCCATGACCCTGCCGCTGGATCTGCCTGGCCTCGAAAAGGCCCCCGCGTCGTCGGTGAAGACCCGTGGCTGGCCGAGCCTGATGCGCACCGTGCGCGAGAAGCAGGCGCTGGTCATCACCAACCACAACCACCCCGAAGCGGTGATCGTGGACATCCGCACCTACCAGGAACTGCTGGCCAAGGCCGCTGGCGGCGATGCCGGCGAGCGCAGCGAAGAACTGCTGCGCCTGCGCGGTGAGTTTGACCAGACCCTGGCCAGCCTGCAGCGCGGGGAGGGGCTGGGCAAGGTGCTGGGCCAGCCGATCCGCCGCGGTCGCAAGGTCACCCTCGGCCGTCCGCTCTGACCGATGGGGCGGATCCTGGTGCTTGCCGGCGTCAATGGCGCCGGCAAGAGTTCGCTGCTGGGTACCTGGCTGGAAGCCGAAGGGCTGGGCTGGTTCAACCCAGATTCGTTCACCCGGCGCCTGGTGGAGGCCGGCTGGCCGCTGCCCGATGCCAATGCGGAGGCCTGGCAGGAAGGCACCCGCCGCCTGCGCCAGGCCATGGCTGATGGCACGGACTTCGCCTTCGAGACCACGCTGGGCGGCAACACCATTCCAGGCCTGCTGCGCGAGGCCTGTGAGCAGCATCATGTGGCGGTATGGTTCTGCGGCCTGTCCAGCGTCGAGCTGCACATCGCCCGCGTCGCTGCGCGGGTAGCGGCCGGTGGCCACGATATTCCGGTGGAGAAGATCCACGCCCGCTTCGATTCGGCGCGCGAGAACCTGCTGGACCTGCTGCCACACCTGGCCGAGCTGCATGTCTACGACAACAGCGCTCCCGCCGACGCCGACGGCTGCGTCGAGCCGCTGCCGGTGCTGGCGATGGCGCATGGCCAGCTGCAGTACCCGGTCTCAGTGGCCGAGCTGCTGCATACGCCGGATTGGGCCAAGCCCATCGTGATGCGTGCGATGGAGTTGAATACCTCGAATTAGATCCACGCCATACGTGGATACCCTTCACACATCGCGCGAAACCGCGCCGTGCACGACTGCCACCGGAGCTGCGGTTAGACTGACCGCACACTCAAGGAGGATGACATGCACGGACCTGCGACGTTCCGCTTCAGTTCCATCTGCCTGGTGCTTGCCGCGCTCGCGCTGTCCTGCATGCCGACGATGGCCGCGTCGCCTGCAGCCAAGCGACCATCGCCGCCCAGCCTGGTGCAGGCCTTCCACGCCGCCGAAGCCAACCTGCGGCTGATTCCCGGCGGCGACATTGAATCCGGCTTCCGCCCGGTTTGGACCGCTGTTGCCGATCTCGATGGTGATGGCCGTGCCGAGGTCGTGTATTTCTACACGTCCGACTATTCCGGCGGCAGCTTCGCCCAAAGCAACGTTGTTGCGGTGATGACGGCGCTGACGGCAAACGATCCGCGCGGCCGGGAGAACCCGAACAGCCTGTCGCCGGTGGAAGCAGAGGACTATGCCGCCATCCGCAGGTATGGCTATGCTGACGACGCGGCTGAACAGATTCCAGGCGCCATCCGTGCCATCCGCATCCAGGGTGATCGCATCGTTGTCGATTTCACTGTCAGTGCCGGCGCGACGGTCTGCGAATGGAAGAGCCCGAACCGCCACGTCTGTCCGCCGGACGGAAACTACACATGGACGCTGCGTTGGACGCCGGGGAAGCTGACTCACATCAGGAAATAGCGCCAGGGAGTGCCGGGCGTATTCGCCCGGCGCCACTGGCCCCGTAGGTCCACGCCAAGCGGGGACCGCGTTCTGCGGCCGGCCTCAGGCCGGCTTCACCTGCTCAGGCTCCGCAGCCTCCGGCAGTGGTGGCAAGGTCGGGTCCACCGTTACCGGTACATCGCTCTTCAACAACGCAGCGGCTTCCCTGTCGCTGCCCACTGCCGGCGGTGAGCCACGCAGCGGCAGGCCGGCGGTCTCCTTCACGAACAGCATGGTCACCAGCCCGATCACCGCCGCGCCCATCAGGTAATAGGCCGGCACCAGCGGGTCGCCGGTACGTTCCACCAGCCACGCGGTCACCAGTGGCGTGGTGCCACCGAACAGCGACACCGACACGTTGAATGCGATCGACAGCGCGCTGTAGCGCACCGGCGTATAGAACAGCGCCGGCAGCGTGGACGGCATCGAACTGGTGAAGCACACCAGTGCCAGGCCCAGCAGCATCAGGCCAAGGAAGATCAGCCCGTCGTTGCCGCTGCCGACCAGCAGCAGGCACGGAATCGCCAGCACCAGCAGCGCGATGCAGGCACCAATGATCATCGGTCGGCGGCCCAGCCTGTCACTGAACAACCCGCCGACGATGTTCAGCGGCATCATCACCAGCATCACGATGATGATCAGCAGCAGGCCCTTGCTCTCGGCATAGCCCATGGTGACGCTGAGGTAGCTGGGCATGTAGGTCAGCAGCATGTAGTCGGTGACGTTGAACACCAGCACCAGGCCCATGCACACCAGCAGTTGGCGACCATGCACCTGGAACAGTGCGCCCAGCCCCGGCCGGTCGTGCTCGCGCTTCTCGGCTTCTTCGGCGAACGCGCGGAACGCCGGGGTTTCCTCCAGCTTCATGCGCATGTACAGGCCGAGCAGGCCCAACGGGCCGGCCACCAGGAATGGAATGCGCCAGCCCCAGTCCAGCATCTGCTCGCTGCTCAGCAGCATGTGCAGCGCAGTGACGGTACCGGCGCCTGCGATGTAGCCGCCCAGCGTGCCGAACTCCAGCCAGCTGCCCATCAACCCACGGTTGCGGTCGGTGGAATACTCGGCGATGAAGGTGGCCGCACCGCCGTACTCGCCACCGGTGGAGAAGCCCTGCACCACGCGCGCCAGCAGCAACAGCACCGGCGCCCAGATGCCGATGCGCTCGTAGGACGGAATCAGGCCGATCGCAAACGTGCCCAGCGCCATCAGGATCATGGTGAACGCCAGCACTTTCTGGCGCCCATAACGGTCGCCGAGCGGGCCGAACACAAGGCCGCCGAGCGGACGCACCAGGAACGCCACGGTAAAGGTGGCGAAGGCGGCGATCACCTGTGCGGTGGGGTTGCTGGACGGGAAGAACACCTGGCCGATGGTGACGGCCAGATAGCCGTAGACACCGAAGTCGAACCACTCCATGGCATTGCCCAGTGCGGCGGCACCGACGGCGCGCTTGAGCATGGGCGTGTCGACGACGGTGATCTCATCGACCTTCAGGTGACGGCGGCGCTTGAACCAGCCGAAATGGGCATGTGCATCGGGGGTGTCCTGCATGGGGGCTCCCTGGGAGGTTTGAAAAGGAGAAAACGGCGGCATGCGTGGATGCACGCGCACGGCGTGGCACCGCCGTTTCGGCGGAAGCACGGCAACGGGATCACGACGGCCGCGCGGTCAGCGGCCGGGAATCACAGCGATGCGGGGGATGCAGGCGAAGTGCCTGCGGGCGTCATCCGCCAGGATCCAGCGCGAGGCGATGGATGGGCGGAGCAGGAACATGCGTGGCAAGCGAAGCGCCGGTCGGCAGTGCTTTCCACGTAACAGGTGCGCCCGTCACGTAGTGGGTCGTGTCGATCATCGGTCCATCATAACGGCACGCGCGTGAGCGTGCAGCGAAGCGCAGTTGTCTGCACGCTGTGTTCCATCATGCCTGTTCATCTGCAAAGCAATGATGACGTGCATTGAACGGAATCTGGTCGTGCTGCTCACATGCCGCCCTCTACGTTGTGGGCGAACGCAACAGAGAAGGAGCATCGCATGACCCGTCGCATTCCCGAAGGTACGCTTGTGGTTGTCGCCGATGGCGGTTCGGCCCGTGTATTCACCAATGTCGGCAGCGATCACCAGCTGGCCTTGAAGCAGGAAGGCGAACTGCGCCTGCAGGACATCAGCGAGCAGGGTGTATCCGGGCAGGGGCCTGCGGGTGCAGTGCCGAAGGACATGTCGGTATCCCAGCTCAACGAGGCGACGTTCGCCAAGCAGGTGGCGGAACAGCTCAACGAGGATGCGTTGAAGAACCGCTATGCACACCTGGTGTTGATCGCTGATCCGACCACGCTGGGACGCATCCGTCCGCTGCTGCACAAGGAAACCCAGGCCCGCCTGCTGGGCGACATCGCCAAGGACCTGACCAACGCGCCGTTGGCGGATATCCAGAAGGCGCTGGCGGCGTAGCGCGGATGCCATTCATGCGCGATCACCTGTCGGCGGAGCCCGACCGCTTGGATGTGGAGGCGCAGGTCGGCTGGCTGCTTCTCGAGTTTGGCGCGCCCTGGTGTGGCCACTGCCAGGCCGCGCAGCCCGCGTTGCAGGCCTTTGTCGAAGCGAACGATCTGCCGCACTGGAAGATCGAGGATGGCAAGGGCAGGCCCCTGGGCCGAGCGTTCAAAGTGAAGCTGTGGCCGACGGTGGTGCTGCTGCACGATGGAGACGACGTCGCGCGGGTAGTGAGGCCGCTGGACAGCGCGGACCTCATGTCATTGCAGGGCGCGCTTCCCGATTGAGGAGTGAACCGGGCGCAGCACGCGGGGCAGTCGCACTGCAGCATGCGGCGTGACAGGCCCGGTGCTAGCATCCGGCTATCACCTGAATCGATCCAAATGCCGATGCCCACGCTGGACCGTCGTCTCCTGATCGCTGTCGCCGCCACGGCGATGCTCGCTTCCGGCCTGGCTTCGGCCGCGCCTGCCAGAACCGCCGCCGACAAGGCCTATGCATCGGTGGACCCTTTCATCGGCACCGGTGGGGAAGGTCACACCTATCCGGGTGCGACGGTACCGTTCGGCATGGTCCAGCTCAGCCCGGATACCCGTATCCAGCCGCGCGAGAAGGCCTACGGTTGGGCGGCCGGCTACCGCTACGACGACAGCAGCATCGTCGGCTTCTCGCACACCCATTTTTCCGGCACTGGCCATTCCGATCTGGGCGACATCCTGCTGATGCCGTTCACCGGCAGTCCCGGCCTGGAGCGTGGCGATCCCGAGAAGCCGCGCAGCGGCTATGCCTCCCGCTTCCGCCATGATGACGAGAAAGCGGAGCCGGGCTACTACGCGGTCACGTTGGACGATTACAAGGTGCGTGCCGAGCTGACCACCAGTACCCGCGTGGGCGTGCATCGCTATGCGTTCCCCAAGGGCATCGACGCCAAGGTGCTGCTGGACATGCGCACCAGCATGTACGACTACCCGGGCAAAGTGCTGTGGTCGCGGGTGCGGGTGCGTGCCGACGGCACGGTGACCGGCTTCCGCGAGACGCGCGGCTGGGCGCCGGGCCGCCAGCTGTATTTCGCGATGCGCTTCTCGCGCCCGCTGGCCGGGCATGAGCTGCACAACACCGAGCAGGACATCGTCTACAAGGGCTTCCCGCCGCCGGGCGAGAAGGATCCGTCCCAGCGCGCACAGATCGAGGGCCGTCAGCTGGTCGGTACCTTCGCATTCGGCAAGCTGGACGCACCGCTGGTGGTCAAGGTTGCCATCTCGCCGGTCAGCGAGGCCGGCGCCATTGCCAACCTCGACGCGGAAGTGGCCGACTTCGATTTCGACCGCGTGCGTGCGCAGGCGAAACAGGAATGGACGCAGGCGCTGTCGGTGCTCGACATCGATGCACCCGAGCACGCTCGCCGCAGCGCCTATACCGCGCTGTACCACACACTGTTGGGGCCGACGCTGTTCATGGATGCCGATGGCCAGTATCGCGGTTCGGACAATGCCGTGCACAAGGCCGATGGTTTCACGAATTATTCGACTTTCTCGCTGTGGGATACCTACCGTGCGTTGCACCCGTTGCTGACCCTGGTGCAGCCGGAGAAGCGCAACAGCGACTTCGTCAATTCGATGCTGGCCCACCATGAGCACAGCCCCTACGGCATGCTGCCGGTGTGGTCGTTCCATGGCCTGGAAGACTGGTGCATGATCGGCTACCACGCCGTGCCGGTGATCGCCGACGCCTACGTGAAGGGCATTCGTGGCTTCGACGCCGACAAGGCATTGAAGGCGATGGTCGAGACCGCCAATTACGGCCCCTATGACGGTATCGCACAGTACCGCGAGCTGGGCTACGTACCGATCGACGAGGAAGGTGAAGCGGCCAGCAAGACGCTGGAATACGCCTTCGATGACTGGACCATCGCACGCATGGCGCAGGCGATGGGCAAGGGCGATATCGCGGCGACCTTCGACAAGCGCGGGGCCAACTGGCGCAATGCGTTCGACAAGGACACCGGCTTCATGCGCGCACGCAAGCGCGACGGCAGTTTCCGCACCCCGTTCGACCCCAGCGCCAGCGGCTACGGCACCGACTACACCGAGGGCAACGCCTGGCAGTATTCGTGGTACGTGCCGCAGGACGTCGCCGGCCTGGCAGCAGCGCACGGTGGCAGCGACAAGCTGCTCGCGCGCCTGGACGAGGTGTTCAACGCCAAGGTGGATCCGTCCATCTTCGAGCACATGGAAGACATCACCGGGCTGATCGGCTGGTATGCACATGGCAACGAACCCAGCCACCATGTGGCCTACCTGTACTCGTACGCTGGCCAGCCGTGGCGCACCCAGGCGCGCCTGAAGCAGATCATGGACACCCAGTACGCCGACCGTCCGGATGGCCTGGCCGGCAACGATGACGTCGGCCAGATGTCGGCGTGGTATGTGTTCACCGCGCTGGGCTTCTACCCGGTGGCACCGGGCTCGGGCGAGTACATCCTCGGCCGCCCGTTCCTGCCGAAGACCGCGATGCGCCTGCCCAACGGCAAGACGTTCACCATCGTGGCCGATGGCCTGGATGACAGGCACACCTATGTGGGCAGCGTGAGCCTCAACGGCAAGCCGCTGCAGCGCACCTTCCTGCGCCACGACGAGATCCTGGCCGGTGGCGAGCTGCGCTTCAGCATGCAGGCGGAGCCGAACAAGGACTGGCCGGGGCAGGGCGCGCAGGCACCGTACTCGATGAGCCGGTGATGCGGGGCGGCGCCGCATTGCCGCCGTCATTGCCCCGCGCCTGGTAGTGCCAACCTTGGTTGGCACGTGACACGTCAGCGGAAACGGAACCGCAACCCCACCCGCGCGCCACCGATCGGGGCGGTATCAATCATCAGGGTCGCACCATGCCGCTGCGCGATCTCGGCCACGATCGCCAGACCCAGCCCGCAGCCATCGCCTTCGCTGCTGGCCCGGTAGAAGCGTTCCGTGACGCGCGTGCGTTCGGCTTCGGCAATGCCGGCGCCGTCATCGTCAACCCATGCCTGCACGCCTTCGGCCTCCTGCCGAACGCCGAGGGTGATCACACCGGGCACGGCACCGTAGCGCAGCGCGTTGTCCAGCAGGTTGCCCAATGCTTCGCGCAGCAGCTGCGGATCGCCCTGTACCTGCACGCCGTCGTCTGGCCCCTCGTAGCCCAGGTCAACGCCCGCCGCCAACGCACGGTCGGCGTAGCGCTCCACCACCCCGCGTGCCAACGCAGCCAGGTCCACCGGTTGCAGTGGCAGTGCACTGCCATGCGGATCTTCCGAGCGGCTGAGCATCAGCAGCTGGTTGACCAGATGCTGCAAGCGGGCCAGCCCGGCCAGCGTGCCGGACAGCGCCAGCTGCTGGGCCTGCGGGTCGTGCTGGCGCAATGAACTCTCCAGTTCCACCTGCATCGCCGCCAAGGGCGTGCGCAGCTGGTGCGCGGCATTGCTGACAAAGCGCCGCTGCGCATCCTGCATCGAGTCCAGACGCTGCAGCAGCGCGTTGTAGGCCTCTACCGCCGGCCACAGTTCGCGCGGTGCCTCCTGCGCGGGGTCCAACGGTGCCAACGGATCCGGCCGCGGGCTGGCCAGCTTCCGCGCAACCAGGTTGGCATGGCGAGCGGCAGCGCCTGTACCGGACCAGGCCAGCCACGCCGCCAGTGCCAGGATCGCGGCCTGGAAGGGAACGCTGGTCAGCAGCAGCTTGCGCTCCAGCCGGTGGCGTTTGCGAAGCGTCTCAGCCACGCGCAGCCGGATGTCATGGCCCGGTCCGGCGCTGACCACCACCTCGACCATGCGCACGGCCTGACCACGCAGCTGCGCATCATAGTAGACCGCGTCGTCACTGTTGGCGGACGTCGCCGGGCGGGGCAGGGCTTCGGGCAGGTCGCCATACAGACGCCCACCCTCGGCATCGACTACCTCGCCATGCACTTCGTCGGCGGTGTCCCAGCTGAACATGCGCGAGACCGCCGGGGTGATCTCGATCGAAGCGCGACCATCCTGCACCGTCACCAGTTCGGACAACGACATCGCCGAATCCAGCAGCCAGCGGTCGTAGACCTGGCCGGCATAGAACCGGGCCAGCGCAAATGAACCCACTGCGCTGCACAGCAGCAGTACCAGCAGCGGCAGCCAAAGGCGCCTGAGCAGCAGGCCACGCAGGCTGTGCACGCGCTCAGTCACCCGCGGCCTCCAGCCGGTATCCAAGCCCACGCAGCATGCGGATGCCGACGCCGGCGCGCGCCTGTTCCAGTTTGCGGCGCAGGCGGCTGACATGCACCTCGATCACCGACAGGTTGGCCTCGTGGTCCCAGCTGTACAGCGCATCGAACAAGCGCTGCTTGGTGACGGTGCGACCGGGATGCTGCATCAGTGCCTCGACCAGCGACAGCTCGCGCGCGGTCAACTCGATGCGCTGGCCTTCAACCTGCACTTCATTGCGGATGCTGTCGAAGCACAACCGGCCCAATCGCTTCTGCGCCGGTGCATCGCTGCGGCGGCGCGACAGTGCACGCAGGCGGGCTTCCAGCTCACCGAGTGCGAACGGCTTGGCCAGGTAATCGTCGCCACCGCGGTCGAGGCCGAGGATGCGGTCCTCCACACCATCGCGTGCGGTCAGGATCAGCACCGGCAGGGTGGCGCCGTCGTTGCGCAGGCGCGAGAGCAGGTCCAGGCCATCGACGTCGGGCAATGAAAGGTCCAGCACCATCACGTCATACGGTGCGCTGGCCAATGCCGCCGGCGCGTGCAGTCCACGCGAGAGGTGGTCGCACAGATGACCGGCACCCTGCAGGGCGCGGATCAGTCCATCGGCCAGAGCGGCGTCGTCTTCGATCAGCAGGATTCGCATTGCAAGCTTCGTGCAAGGTTGGGGCAAGTTTGGCGCAAGTGCATCACCTTACCGTGACGTGCATGAATTTCTCCTCTCGTCTTGCGGCCGTACTGGCCACGCTTCTGTGCGCGCCTGCGGCTTCGGCGCTGTCCCTGCAGGAAGCGCAGCGCGCAATGGAAGCACACAACCCTGACCTGCGCGCAGCGGCACTGGAGCTGCGCGGTGTGCAGGGCGATGCGCAGACGGCGGCAATGCGCCCGGCCACCGAGCTGTCGATCGGCACCAGCAAGATCAGCCCCAAGCACGGCATTGGCCCCGGACGCTGGCAGGACAAGCGGGTGGACAGCACCGTGGGCCTGGGCTGGACCTGGGAGCGCGGCGGCAAGCGCGCACTGCGCATCCGCCAGGCCGACGCGCTGCTGGAAGTGGCCGGGCTGGAGATGCTGGATGCGCGGCGTCGCCAGCAGGTGGCGCTGCATGAAACCTATTTCGGCCTGAAGGGCGCCCAGGAGCGGGCGCGGATTGCTGATGCCAACCGGCAGAGTTCGGCCGAGCAGATGGCGGCGGCGGACAAGCAGGTCGCGACAGGGGCGATGGCACCGGTGGATCGCGCGCGGCTAGCGGTGGACGATCTCGCCGTAGCCGACGCGGCGCGCGAGGCGGCCCTGGATCTGCGCGATGCACGGCATGCGCTGGGGCTGCTGCTCGGCCGCGACGACAGCCATGATCTCAGCGCCGATGATCCGTGGCCAGACCCCGCGGGCAGGGTGGATACGGGTGCGTTCGACCCGCAGCAGCGTGCCGATCTGCGCGCGGCACGTTCGCGCCTGGCCGCGGCCGACGCCGGTGTGGCGCTGGCGCGCAGCGAGCGCCAGCGCGACATCCAGCTGGGTGTGGAGGCCGAGCGCGAGCCGACCGACATCAGCGGTGTCACCTGGGGTGTGTCATTGACCATTCCGCTCGGCGGCCCGTCACGTGCACGCGGCGCGATCCAGCGTGCCGAGGCCGACCGTGACAGCGCCGCGCTGGAGCTGCAGGTACTGCAGCGCGAAGCACGCGCCGAGCTGGACCAGCTGCAGGCCAGCGCGCAGTCCGCCGCACAGCGCCGCAGCGACTATGAGGGACTGCAGTCCGACGCCGCACGCAAGGCGGTGCAGGGCATCGAACTGGCGTACCGGCGCGGCGCCGCCAGCCTGACCGATCTGCTGGATGCGCGCCGCAGTTGGCGCGACTTCGAGGCCGCGCTGATCGATGCGCGCGCCGACCATGCCATTGCCCTGGCGCGCTGGGAAGCGGCCACATCCGTTGCTGAAGGAGAGTCCCGATGAAGTCCCCCGTCGCCCATCGCCCGCGGGCGCGACACGCCGTGCTGCCGGCCTTGCTGGCGCTGGCCCTGCTGGGCGGCTGCGGCCGTGAGCCGGCGTCCTACACCGAGGATGCGCCGCAGATCAGTGCCGGCCAGATCCAGTTTCCTGCCGGCAGCCGCCAGCTGGACGTGCTGCGCAGCGAGGCGGTGACCGCCGGCGCCAGCGCCAGCCTGCAGCTGCCGGGCCGGGTGGTCTGGGACGAGACCCGTTCCAGTGCACTGCGCACGCCGTTGCCGGGGCAGGTGGCGCGCATCGAGGCGCAGCCGGGCCAGAAAGTGAAGGCCGGCCAAGTGATTGCCTGGATCACCTCGCCCGAGTTCGGCCAGGCCCAGGCGGAGGGCGTGCGTGGCCGCGCCGAGCTGCAGCAGGCGCGCAAGGAGCTGGAGCGCACCCGCGAGCTGCATGCGGCGGGTGTGGCGTCGGGCCGCGAACTGGACGAGGCCGAGGCCAACTTCGCCGGCAGCCAGGCCGATCATGCGCGTGCAACCGCCTTCGCCAAGGCATATGGCAACGGCCAGCGCGTCGACCAGCGCCTGCCGCTGCGCGCGCCCATTGATGGCGTGCTGGTGGAGCGGCGGATGAGCCCGGGCATGTCGGTCAGCCCGGACAGCGAACAGCCATTGGCGGTGATTGGCGATCCGGACCGCCTGTGGTTGCTGCTGGATGTTCCCGAGAGCCTGGCCGGACGCATGAAGGCGGGCATGCAGGTGAGCGTACCTGGTGCCGATGGCCAACTGCTGCAGGCGACCCTGCAGCACGTGGATGACTTCGTCGACAGCGAACGGCGCGTGGTGCAGGCGCGCGCCGAGCTGGACAACCGCGCACGCAGCTTCAAGGCGGGGCAGTACGTGCGCGCCCAGGTGGCGTTGCCGGCCGAGGGCGGTGTCTCGCTGCCCGATGCGGCCGTGCTGCTGATCGACGGCAAGCAGGTGGTGTTCGTGGAGGAGGACAAGGGACGCTACGTGCGCCATGCCGTGCATGCCGAGGAACTGGGCGATGGCCGGCTGTGGGTGCGTGACGGTCTGGCGGTTGGCAGCAGGGTGGTGGTCGAGGGCGGCCTGCTGTTGCAGCAGCTGGTCGACAGCGCGCCAGCCGCCGCCAGCACCGGCACGGGGCACGCCGCGCCATGATCGATCGCCTCATTGCCTATTGCCTGCGCCAGCCCTTGATGGTGATGCTGGCGCTGCTGTTGTTCATCGGCGCTGGCATTGCCGCGTTCCGCGTGCTGCCGGTGGAGGCCTTTCCGGATGTGTCCGATACCCAGGTGACAGTGGTATCGCTGCACCCCGGGCGCGCGGCCGAAGAGGTGGAGCGCGAGGTGACGATGCCGCTGGAAGTGGCGCTGTCCGGCATTCCGCATTCGGTGCGGGTGTTCTCGCATACGCAGTTCGGCCTGTCGATGATCATCCTGACCTTCGACGACAAGGCCGATGACTACTTCGCGCGCCAGCAGGTGCTGGAGCGCCTGCAGGGGGTGGAGCTGCCGGAAGGGGTGACACCGGAACTGGAGGCGATGAGTTCGGCGGTGGGTGAGATCTACCGCTATGTGCTGAAAGGCCCGCACATGACGCCGACCCAGCTGCGCACCGTGCAGGAATGGACGATGGAGCGCAGCCTGCGCACCGTGCCGGGCGTGGCCGATGTGATCAGCTTCGGCGGCTTCGCGCGCACGTTCCAGGTCAAGCCGGACCTGGACAAGCTGCGTGACCGCGGCATCAGCCTGGGTGAGTTCGCCGAGGCGCTGGAAAAGGGCAGCTCCAATGCCGGCGGCGGCTACGTGGAACGCGGGCAGCAGCAGTTCCTGATCCGCGGCGTCGGTCTGATGCGCTCGCCCGCCGACATCGGCAATGTGGTCGTGGAGCAGCGCGGGGGCACGCCGATCCTGGTGCGCGACCTGGCCGGCATCGCCGACGCCGGCCTGCCCCGGCAGGGCCTGGTCGGCCAGGACGGCAATGACGATGCGGTGTTCGGCATGGTGCTGATGCGCAAGGGCGAGAATCCGTCCGACGTGCTCGACGCCCTGCATGCGCGTATCGCCGAGATCGAGGCCAATCAGCTGCCGCACGGGGTCAGCATCGAGCCGTTCTACGACCGCTCGTGGCTGGTCTCGACCACGCTGAAAACCGTCTTCAGCAACCTGCTGGAAGGCGCGGTGCTGGTGTTCCTGGTGCTGTGGCTGTTCCTGTACAACGCCCGCGCCGCACTGATCGTGGCGGCGATGATGCCGCTTGCGCTGCTGTCGACCTTCCTCGGCCTGCACCTGTGGGGCGTGCCGGCCAACCTGCTGTCGTTGGGTGCGATGGACTTCGGCATCATCATCGACGGCGCGGTGATCGTCACCGAGCACATCGTTTCGCGATTGTCGAAGCTGCCCCCTGCGGCCGACCGGAAGACACGGTTCTCGACCATTCTTTCAGCCGCATCGGAAGTGGGGCGGCCGACGTTTTTCTCGATGTTGATCATCATCGCCGCACACATCCCGATCTTCACCCTGCAGCGCCAGGAAGGCCGCATGTTCGCGCCGATGGCGTACTCGGTGACCTCGGCCCTGATCGGTGCGTTGATCCTGGCGCTGACCGTGGTGCCACTGTTCTGCTACTGGTGGTTGCGGCGCGACCGCATGCGCGACGGCAATCCGCTGATGGACCGCCTGACCGGCTGGTACCGGCCGATCCTGGAGCGCGCTCTGGCTCGCCCGCGTGCGGTGGTACTTACCGCGGTTGCGCTGCTGGTCGGCACGCTCGCGCTGGGCACGCGGCTGGGTTCGGAGTTCCTGCCCGAGCTGGACGAGGGCTCGATCTGGCTGACCGCCACGCTTGACCCCAGCACCAGCCTGGCCGAGGCGCAGCAGCAGTCGCGGCGCATCCGTGAGCTGGTCGGCACCTTCCCGCAGGTATCGACGGTGGTGGCCAAACTGGGGCGCCCGGAAGACGGCTCCGATGCCAAGGGCGCGAACCAGATCGAGGCGCTGGTGGCGTTGAAGCCGGAGAAGGAATGGCCGAAGGGCGTGGACAAGCGGCAGCTGGTCAGCGACCTGCAGCGCACGCTGGAGCAGCGTATTCCAGGGCCGGAGTTCTCGATCTCGCAGCCGGTGCGCGACAACATCCTGGAGAGCATCTCGCAGATCAAGGGCCAGGTGGTGATCAAGGTCAGCGGCTCGGATCTGGATGTACTCAACCAGCAGGCGCAGGCGATCCTGGGCCAGGTGCGTAGCGTGGAGGGCGTAGAGAGCGCCTTCATCGACCGTGACGGCTCACTGCCGCAGCTGCAGATCGAAATCGACCGCGACCGTGCTGCGCGCTATGGCTTGAACGTGCGCGACATCGACGAGGTGATCGAGACCGCACTGGGCGGGCGCCAGGTCGGCGAACTGTGGGAAGGTGACCGCAGGTTCCCGATCACGTTGCGCCTGGACGACGCCGACCGCGACCTGCAGCGGCTGCGCACGGTGCCGGTCGGCATCGGCGATGGGCACACGGTGACACTGTCCGACGTGGCCGACTTCCGCATGGCCAGCGGCGCGATCAACATCTCGCGCGAGAACGCACAGCGGGTCAAGGCGGTGAGCATCTTCATCGCCGGCCGCGACATGGGCAGCGTGGTGGCCGACATGCGCAAGCGCGTGGACGCCAGCGTGCAGTTGCCGGAAGGCTACCGGCTGGAATGGTCCGGGGAGTTCGAGAACCAGCAACGTGCGATGAAACGGCTGGGCTGGGTGATCCCGCTGTCGGTGCTGATCATCTTCGTGTTGCTGTTCGATGCCTTCAAGGACATCAGCAGCGCCGCGCTGATCCTGGCCAACGTGCCACTTGCGATGATCGGCGGCATTCTCGCCCTGTGGTTGACTGGGATTCCACTGTCGGTGTCGGCGGCGATCGGCTTCATCGCGTTGTTCGGGCAGGCGGTCTTGAACGGGGTGGTGATGCTCAGCCGCTTCGCCCAGCTGCGCGAGCAGGGCATGGACCTGCTGCAGTCGGTGGTGCAGGGCTCGCTGCAGCGCCTGCGCACGGTGCTGATGACCGCACTGCTGGCGATGTTCGGCCTGCTGCCGATGGCGACCTCGCATGCCATTGGCGCCGAGACCCAGAAGCCGCTGGCGGTGGTGGTGATCGGTGGCCTGCTGTCGGCGATGCTGCTGACCCTGCTGGTACTGCCCACGCTGTACTACTGGGTGCATCACCGCCGCGAGGCCCGCACGGGCTGACGGCGATATCCGGCTCTCCGCCCGGTAGAGGCCAACCTTGGTTGGCAGACGGCGAAGCGCCCACCAAGGTGGGCGACTACCGGTGTGCGATGGCCGCGAACTACACCATCCCGCCATTGGCGCGCAGCACCTGGCCGTTGATCCATCCGCCATCGGCACCGGCCAGGAAGGCAACCGCACCGGCGATGTCCTCCGGCGTACCCAGCCGCTCCAAGGGGTTCATCTTCGCCAGCCGCTCGATCAGTTCCGGCGACTTGCCGTCCAGGAACAGGTCGGTGGCGGTCGGGCCGGGCGCCACTGCATTCACGGTGATGTTGCGCCCGCGCAGCTCCTTGCTGAGGATCGCGCCCATCGTCTCCACCGCCGCCTTGCTGGCGGCATACACGCTGTAGTTCTCCAGCTTGATGCCAACCACGCTGGTGGACAGGGTGATCAGGCGGCCACCGTCGCGCACCCGTCGCGCGCTCTCGCGCAGCACGTTGAAGGCGCCTTTCAGGTTGATCCCGATCACCCTCTCGAACAGGGCGTCGTCGGTATCGGCCAATGGTGCCAGCTGCAACACGCCGGCACTGTTCACCACTACGTCTATACCGCCGAAGCGCGCCTCGATGGCATCGAACAGCTGCCGCACCGCCTGCGGATCGGCGACATCGGCCTGCAGCGCGATGGCCTGCGCGCCGGCCGCGCTGAGTTCGGCCGCCAAGGCTTCGGCGTCGTCGCGGCGGCCCGCATAGTTGATCGCGACCGCGTGGCCTTCAGCGGCCAGGCGGCGGGAGATGGCGGCGCCGATGCCACGGGAGCCGCCGGTGACCAGGGCGACAGAGCGGGCGGGGGAGAGGGTCATGGTGGCTTCCACTGGGGCGCGCCGAAGTGGCACAGGGCCATCTTCGCGAGATTGTCCTTTCGAATAATCCTGCATAATCCGTCAACATCATCCGGACAGCCGAACAATGGATCGTTTCACGGCCATGCGCGCCTTCGTCCGTATCGTCGAGCGCCGCAGCTTCACCCGGGCCTCCGAGGACCTGGGCCTGCCGCGGGCCACGGTGACCGACGCGATCAAGGCGCTGGAACAGCGGCTGGGCGTGCGCCTGCTGCACCGGACCACCCGGCTGGTGGTGCCGACGCCGGAAGGCGAGGCCTTCTATGGCCGTTGCCTGCGCCTGATCGCCGACATGGACGATGCCGAGGCAGCGTTCCGTGATGCCCCGCCACGTGGCCCGTTGCGCATTGAAGTGCATGGCACGCTGGGCCGGCACCTGCTGTTTCCGCACCTGCCGGAGTTCCTGCAGCGCTACCCGGAGATCGAGCTGGACGTCAGTGAAGGCGACCGCTATGTCGACCTGCTGCGCGAAGGCGTGGATGCGGCGTTGCGGGTGGGGACGCTGGCCGACAGCGATCTGGCGGCGCGCCGGTTGACGATGCTGCGCGAGGTCACGGTGGCCGCTCCGGGTTATGTGCAGGCGCACGGCCTGCCCGATACCATTGAATCGCTGGAGCAAGGCCATCAGATGGTCGGCTACCGATCCACCGCCACTGGCCAGCTGATCCCCCTGGAGTTCCAACAGGCGGGACAGCTGCGCTACGTGCCGCTGCAGGCGCGGGTGCGTGTTTCCGGCGCGGATGCATTCCTTGGGGCCGCGTTGGCGGGCCTGGGCATCATCCAGGCGCCGCGCTACCGGATGGACCCGTATATCGCGCGCGGGCAGCTGGTTGAGCTGTTGCCCGAGACGCCGCCGACGCCAAGCCCGTTGAGCCTGGTCTACCCGCGCAACCGCACGCCGTCGCCACGCTTGCGGGTGTTCATCGACTGGGTGGCCGGGGTGTTCGAGCAGACCGGGGTTGCCGGCCAGCGGCCGGCACTACCGACCAGGGGCGCGCGCGCTGGGTAGTGCCGGCCGCTGGCCGGCAACTGCAATGCGCTTGATGTACCAGGGGTGCCGGCCAGCGGCCGGCACTACCGGGCGGCAGCGCCCGGCAGCACCAGCTCGAACACGGTGCCGGTGTCATCCGACACAACACTCACACTACCGCCATGGGCCTGTGCAATCGCGCGGGTGATCGCCAGCCCCAGTCCGGCACCTTCGTGGCGGCCGCGCTCGCCGCGGTAGAAGCGATCGAACAGGCGCGGCAGCGCTTCGGCGGCAATCGGCGTGCCAAGGTTGTGCACGCTGACCCTGCACACGCCATCAGCCTCGAGCAGCCGCACCCGTACTTCGCTGCCCACGGCTGCGTGCTTCAACGCGTTGGACAGCAGGTTGGCGATCGCACGGTGCAGCATCAGGCGGTTGCCTTCCACGCTCGCCACACCGTCGCGGCGCAGGGTCAACTTCCGGTCCTCGGCCAGCAGGTCGTAGAACTCGAGCAGCGAATCCACCACCCCATCCAGCGCCACCGGCTCGCGTGAGGGAAGCGCGCCCGGCGCCTCGGCCTGCGCCAGGTACAGCAGGTCGCCCACGGTCTGCGCCAGCTGCTGCAGTTCTTCGGCACACGACGCCAGCGTCTCGCGGTAGGCCTCGTTGCTGCGCGGGTGCGCCAGCACCACCTGCACCTGGGTCAGCATGTTGGTGATCGGGGTGCGCAACTCGTGGGCGAGATCACCGGAGAACTCGGTCAGCCGCGCGAAGTCCTGCTGCAGGCGTGCCAGCATGCCGTTGAGGGTCTCCGCCAACTGCTCCAGTTCGGCCGGTGCACTGCGCGCGCTCAGGCGGCGCTGCAGGCGACCGGCGGTGATCTGCCTGGCCTCATCGGCCAGCGTGCGCAGCGGCCGTAGCGTACGCCGCACCACATAACCGCCGAGCAGGCTGCTGGCCACCGCGGCGCCGATGATCGCGATCGCCAGCAGGTGGCGAAAGCGCTGCAGGAAATCGGCATGGCGGTCGTCATCGATGGCCAGCAGGGTGACCAGCGGGCTGCCGTCGGCCAGGGTCTGGCGCAGGTGCAGGGCATGCATGCAGCGGCCATCGGCGAGGATCCAGTCGTGCCGCCGTGGCGCGGCGTCGATCGGCTGGCCGCGTGCATGCTCGCGCAGCAGCGCCGGTGCGGTCGAGAACAGCACCGCGCCACGCCCATCAACAACGTGGAAGGCGATTTCCGGATGATGGCCCAGCGCCTCTGCCAAGCGCTTCGCGCGTGTGGACGCAGGTCCGTTATCGGCGAGGTCACGGATCAACGCGACCTTGTTTTCCAGTTCGACGAAGTCCTGGGCGACCAGGTCGTGGCGGGCACTGACATAGATCGCCACGCCCAACGCGGCCAGCACCAGCGTGGCCACGATGGCGAACAGCAGCGTCAGCCGCACCGCGATGGAACGGCGCAGGCTCATCCGCTGTGCACTGCACCGTCGTCCGGCGCCTCCAGCACATAGCCCATGCCGCGCACGGTGACGATCAGCTTGGCATCGAAGTCATCGTCGATCTTCGCGCGCAGGCGGCGGATCGCCACGTCGATCACGTTGGTGTCGCTGTCGAAATTCATGTCCCACACCTGCGAAGCGATCAACGAGCGCGGCAGCACTTCGCCACGTCGGCGCGCCAGCAGCTCCAGCAGGGTGTATTCCTTCTGGCTGAGGGTGATGCGCTGGCCGCCGCGTTCAACCCGGCGGCGCAGGGTGTCCACCACCAGGTCGGCGATGACGATGCGCTCGGCCTGCGGCTGCGCCTGGCCGCGACGCAGCAGGGTGCGTACCCGCGCCAGCAGCTCGGCGAAGGCGAATGGCTTGGCCAGGTAGTCGTCGGCGCCCAGCTCAAGGCCCTGCACGCGGTCGGCGATGCTGCTGCGCGCGGTCAGGAACAGTACCGGCACCTGCCAGCCGGCCTCGCGCAGCCGCGACAGCACGTTCCAGCCATCCAGGCCGGGCAGCATCACGTCGAGGATGACCAGCTGGTACTCGCCGCTGCCGGCCAGGTGCAGCCCGTCGACGCCGTTGCAGGCGAGATCGACCACGTAGCCGGCCTCGATCAGCCCCTGGCGCAGGTAGTTGCCGGTCTTGGGTTCGTCTTCGACGATCAGCAGTTTCATGATGCGCCCATCATCGCAGCTTGGGCCCGTACCGGAACGGATTGATCATGCCAGTGGGTCCAGCGTGCCAAGCACCGCGACGCAGGCCAGCACCAGCAGCGCCAGCAGCGATTCGCAGGCCAGGCTTTGGCGGAGCGAGCGCAGCGGCCTGGGTTGCCAGCCGCCACGGATGGAGACCGCCAGCGCCGGCACCAGCCGCCAGCGATGCAGCGCGGCCAGGCCCAGCATGCCACCGACCAGGGCGAGTTTGAGCAGCAGCCAGCGTCCGTGCGCGGCGCCGGTCAGGGTCTGTATGGAACCGCCGAGATCGACATAGGTATAGGTGCCGGTCATCGCCAACAGGGCGACGATGATCGTGCCAGGCACGGCGAAGCAGTGCGCGGCCTGCCACAGTTCGCGGGTACGTTCGCGCAGGCGCAGGCCCTGTGGACGCAGCGCCAGCTGCAGGATGGCGGCGATCGCGCCGACCCAGGCGCCGGCGGCGAGCAGATGCACGATGCCGGCCGTCAGCCGCAAGGTGCCGCCGAATCCATCACCGGCGGCGGCATGCCCGTTCCAGGACAGGCTGGCCAGGGCGGTGGCGGACAACGCGAGCAGCGCCAGGCGGCGCAGGCCCCGCAGCGGCGTAACGGATGCCAGCAGGGGCAGCATCGCCAGCACTGCCACGGTGCGCAGCAGGCCGGCCTTACCCACCGGCGTGCCGGTGAGGAACCAGTGCGCCGTTGCTGGGTCGATGTCGGCTGCCGGGATGCCAAGCACGCCGGACAACCGGTTTACTGCATCGATGACGACCAGGATGAGCGCAACCACGGCGAGCGTCAGCGAGATGCTGCGCGGCAGTCCGGGGCGGACGAACAGCAGCCGCCGGAACAGCAGCATCAGCACCAGGTACAGCGCCAGCCGCAGCGCATACGGCGAGAGCTCGGCCATGGCGGCGGCCTTACTTCACGGTGAAGCGGTAGTTGCCGGTCATCGGATGACTGTCCTGGCCGACCGCGCGCCATTGCAGTGCGTAGCTGCCTGCGGGCAGCGGCTTGGCGAAACGCGCGCGCAGCGTGTGGCCATCTTCGGAAATGTCCTGTGCGGTGGTGGGCATGGCCATCTTCATGCGGCCATGGTCCATGCTCAGTTCGATGCGGGTGGCACGCGGCATCACCTTCTCACTGAACTGCAGCGTGATCTCGGTCGCCGGGGCAATGGTGGCGTCGGCGGCCGGCGTCGAACGCACCAGGCTGGGATGGGCCAGGGCCAGCGGCGCAACCGCGAGGCCGGACAGGAGAAGCGCCAGGGAGGCGGAGCGGCGAAGGGAACGGGTCATGCGCGGGACACCTGTGGAAGACGTGGCCCTCAGGGTGGAGGGCGGCGCCTTTCGCCGCCCTGACCCGAACATTACCGATCTGTAATGTTCCGTCCACGCACCGGTGGTGCCGGCCGCTGGCCGGCATCACAGTGCTGCCAACGGCCCCTGCATGCGATGGAAACTGCCATCGGTGGCGGTGAACCAGGCCAGCGAACGCCCGCCGACGAAGTCGTCGACATGCACGACCGTTGCGCCATCGGCTTCCTGCCACGAAATGGCATAGACCCCTTCGCCGATCTGCTGCCACTCGCAGGCGGCTTCGCCCTGCGCACCGGCATAGGCGCCGGAAACGATGGCGTACTGCACGTGGCGGCCATCGGCGCTGTAGACATTGTCGGCGGCCAGGCCGTCATAGCTGACGCGGAAGCGGCGGCCGGCGAACAACGGCAAGGCGGGGGCCGTGTTCATCGGATCGCCACCGGGTTGATGTTGACCTGGGTCGAGCCGACGTAAAGCGGCTGGCCGAGCACGAACAGGAATTCCCAGGCCTTGTCGCGCACCAGCGCACGGCTGTCGATCAGCTCCAGGTTGTAGATGCCGCGCTTGGCCAGCATGTACTGGTTGATCGGGAACTCCTCGGTACCGTTCGGGTTCGGGTAGACCTCCGAGGCCCAGGTGTCGCCACCGAAGGCGACGATGCCCTGGTCGGCCAGCCACTTCGCGGCCTCCATGCCGATACCCGGCTCCACTTCCAGGAACTGTGTGTTGTCCTTGCCGATCAGTTCCAGCCAACCGGTGTTGAACAGCACCACGTCGCCCTTGCGCAGGCTCAGTCCCTGCTTCTTCAGCACGGCCTGGATGTCGGCCACGGTGAACTCGGTGCCGCCGGGCACGATCGCCTTGCCGTAGTACGCGGTATGTCCAGCACGACGCCGCGGGTGACCATCGGCGGTACCTTCTCGACGCCGAGCTTGCGCACACCGTCCACGGTGACGAAGTCAGCGGCCTTGTTGCCGTTGTAGTAGACGTTGTCGATGCCGATATGGCCGATGCCGTTGAGCTGGGTGCCAACGCCGGTCCAGGCGTTCACCAGTTCATCGTTGAAGGTGAACTTGTTGGGGCCCAGCGACTTGCCAGCCTGCTGGCCGACCTGCACGTTGTACAGGCGGAAGCTGCGGTGGCGGAACGCGGGCAGGTTCTTGTCCACCGGCACCGCCAGCGGATAGGTCTTGCCGGTCCTGACCAGCGAGACCGCGTGCTTGACCACGTCAGCGGTGAGCAGGTTGGCCGCGCCGATCTCGTCGTTGGCGCCGTAGGCAGAGGGATACCACTCCTCGGCGGTGGCCTGGAAGGACAGCGGCAGGGTGGCCAGCGCAAGCGCGGCCAGGGTCTTCATCTTCATGGCAAAGCTCCGGTAACTGTCAGGCCGTCGCGGTGGCGCCGGCATGGGCCGGGAAGTGCGGCAGCACGTACTCGGCGATTTCGTGGAAGGTTTCGGCCAACGGCCGTTCGTTGCGGCGGAACTGCAGGCCGATGTGGTCGACACCGGCCGCCTGCAGGGCGTGCAGCTCGGCCAGCAGGGCGTTGCGGCCGCCACGCAGGCCGAAGCGCCAGCGCTGCAGGGGGGCATCGGCATCGGCCACCAGGTCCAGGTGGATGAAGCTGGCATACGGCTTGTTGCCGGCCACGGCGCGCCACGCCGCCACGCGTTGCGCATGGTCCTGCGGCGCGCCCGGGTAGGCCAGACAACCGTCCATGTGCTGGCCGATCCATGCTGGTTGCTGCTGGGCCAGGCCGGCCACGAACAACGGCAGGGCCGGGCCATCGGCGGGCAGCACGTCCAGGCCCTGCGGCAGGTGCGCGGCGGCGCCTTCGCGCAGCAATGCGATCTGCTCGCGGAAACGGCTGCCACGGCTGTCGAAGTCGCGACCGAACAGCGGGTACTCCACCGGGCGGTCGCCACTGGCCACGCCCAGCAACAGGCGGTCGCCGCTCAGCCGCTGCACGCTGCGCGCCGACTTCAGGGTCAGCAACGGCTCACGGATCGGCAGCACCACCGCACCGGTGCCCAGCAGGATGTCATTGGTGATGCCGGCCAGGTAGCCGAGGTAACTGAATACCTCGAACACCTGCGCCGCATCGCCGAAGGCCGGGTCGTACACCGGCACGTCGCGTACCCACAGCACACGGAAGCCGAGGCGGTCGGCCAACCGTGCCAGTTCCGCATGGCGCTGCAGGTCCGGTTCACCGGGCAGGCGTCGTGCGGCGCGTCGTGCCTGTTCGCCCAGCGGCGTCCAGTCATTGTCCAGCGGTGCTTCGATGCCGATGCTGAAACCACCGGCCTGCAGCCGCGCCAACGCACTGCCCATGGCCAGGCTCCTCAGTCCCAGGCCGGGGCCAGGCCCGGCGGATCGACTTCGCGGCCGTTGCGGTCAAGTGCAGCGATCGCGGCCATGTCATCGGCATCCAGGTGCAGGTCCTGGGCGAGCAGGTTGCTGGCCAGATTCTCGCGCTTGGTCGAGGACGGGATGACCGAGTAACCCAGTTGCAGTGCCCACGCCAGCGCGACCTGGGCCACGGTGGCCTGGTGCTTGTCGGCGATGGCGGCCAGCACCGGATCCTTCAGCACCTTGCCGTAGGCCAGGGTCATGTAGGAGGTCACGGTGATGCCCTGGTCCTGCAGGAAGGCGGTCAGTGCCGGGTTCTGCAGGTAGGGGCTCAGTTCGATCTGGTTGGTGGCGATCTCGCCGGCACCGACCACCTCGATGGCCTGCCGTGTCAGCTCGATGTTGAAGTTGGACACACCGATCTGGCGGGTCAGGCCCAGCGTCTTGGCTTCGGCCAGCGCGGTCATGTACTCGCGCAGTTCAACGCCGTTGCCCGGCGCCGGCCAGTGGATCAGCAGCAGGTCGACGTAGTCGGTGCGCAGCTTCGCCAGGCTGTCGCGCAGGCTCGGGATCAGCTTGTCGGCGGCGTAGTTGTCCACCCAGATCTTGGTGGTCAGGAACAGCTGGTCGCGCGGGACGCCGAATTCGGCGATGGCCTGGCCGACTTCGGCTTCGTTGCCGTAGATCTGCGCGGTATCGACCGCACGGTAGCCAACGTCGAGGGCGTTGCGCACCGAGTCGATGACGGTCTGGCCGGTCAGGCGGAAGGTGCCGACGCCAAAGGAAGGAACGCTCATGATGGACTCCAGGGACTTCGTTGAGAGCCGGTGGGCTCGGGACAGGGCGAAGTGTGGGCGCTTTACATTTGTTGATTAAGCCGTGTATACGGGAAACGCTTTTGCGCCGAGGTAAAAAATGAAAACCACCCTGGATGAGCTGAAGGCCTTCGTGGCCGTGGTCGACAGCGGTTCGATCACGGCGGCGGCCGAGGCGCTGGAACTGACCATCTCTGCCACCAGCCGCACCCTGGCGCGGCTGGAGGACAAGCTGCAGACCACGCTGCTGCGACGGACCACGCGGCGGCTGGAACTGACCGAGGAAGGCGCGGCGTTCCTGGAGTACGCGCGCACGATCCTGGCCACGGTGGACGAGGCCGAGGAACAGATGGCCGCGCGGCGGCTGCAGCCGGTCGGGCGCCTGCGCGTGGACGCCGCCACGCCGTTCATGCTGCACGTGATCGTGCCGCTGCTTGAGGGGTTCCGTGAGCGCTACCCGCAGGTGGAGCTGGAGCTGAATTCCAATGAAGGCATCACCGACCTGATCGAGAAGCGCACCGACATAGCATTCCGCATTGGCGTGCTGCGCGACTCGACCCTGCATGCGCGGCCGATCGGCCACAGCCGCATCCGGGTGGTGGCCAGCCCCGAATACCTGCGCCGCCAGGGAACGCCCACGCGCGTGGAGCAGCTGCGTGAGCACGACCTGCTGGGCTTCACGCAGCCCAGTTCGTTGAACGAATGGCCGCTGCAGGATGCCGATGGCGGGCCTTTCGTGATCGAGCCGGCCATCGCTTCATCCAGTGGCGAGACACTGCGGCAGATGGCGGTAGCCGGGCTGGGCATCGCCTGCCTGTCTGATTTCCTGACCCGCCAGGACCGGCGTGATGGCCGCCTGGTGCAGCTGTTCGCCAGGCAGACGCAGGAAGTGCGGCAGCCGATCAACGCGGTGTACTACCGCAACACCGCGCTGGCCGCCCGCATCACCTGTTTCGTGGACCACGTGACGCAGACGCTCGGCCAGCGTCCGTTTGACGAATAGAGATCGGTAGAGCCGGCCGCTGGCCGGCTTTTCCCCTCCTGCCGGATCACAGCAGCTGCCGGCCAGCGGCCGGTACTACCAACTGTGTATCACCTGTTGCGTGGCCCATGCATGGATGGGTAGAGCCGGCCGCTGGCCGGCTGCCGGGTCCTTGGGGCTGCCGGCCAGCGGCCGGCACTACCGGCGGTTGTGCAGCGCCCGCCGGTTGCGGATGTGCGCCGCCGCCAGTAGCACGCCACCGCTGGCTGTCGCCACGCCATGCCAGAGCAGCGATTCCTTCAGCGGCAGATACAGCGAGGCCGACAGCAGCAGGATGGCGCCGGCGCAGGCCAGCCGCAGGGGCGGCCAGCGCCCGTGCCGGTGCACCCCGGCCGAGGTACTCGCCAAGGCCAGCGACGAGGCCAGCAGAGCGAACAGCCATTCCCAGCGCGACATCATCAACAGCAATGTCATCGCGCCATGGCCGGGATGCTGGAACGAGCGCAGCGCCATCATCGCGGCCGGCACGAAGGCCAGCAGCAGGGGCAGGGCGATGCAATGGGCGGCGCAGGCCATGGACAGCCAAGCACCGGCAAGATCGAAGCGGGGGTGCCAGCGTGCCGAAGTTGGCGGCTGGGCCAGGGCCCTTGCGGGCGTCGTGGGGATGTGGTCCATAATGTTACATAGTAACAATTGGAGCCTCCCCCATGAAGCGTTCTGCTGCTCTTTTCCTGCTGCTGGCTGCCAGTGCCGCGCAGGCCCATGACATCCGCCAGCACGCACCGCACGTGCACGGCCAGGCGACCGTCGATGTTGCGCTTGACCAGCAGACGCTGGAATTCGCCCTGCAGGCCCCCGGCATCGGCATCCTCGATTACGAGCGACCGCCGGCCAATGCAGCCGAGCAGGCCGCGCTGGCACGGGCTACGACAGTGCTGAAGGGCGGCAGCTGGGTCACCTTGCCCACCGCCGCAGGCTGCCGCCTTTCAGGCAACGATGCCAAGGCCGAGGGATTCGACGCGACGGCCGCCGCGCCGCCGCCGGGACAGCACCGTCACGCAGGTTTCAGCGCAACGCTGCAGTACCACTGTGCCAAACCTGCCGCGCTGCGCGCCATCGTCGTGCGCCTGCCCGTACTGTTCCCGGGTCTGCACGAAGTCATCGTCAACAGCGCAACCGCCAACGGCCAGAATCGCAGCGTGCTGACGCCCGACAGCCTGCGCGTGGTGCTGGCACCGTGAGCGCGGCACCGGTGATCTCGCTGGAAGACGTGCAGTTCGGCTACGGCATGCAGCGGGTGCTGGACATCCCGCGATTATGGGTCGAGCAGGGCAGCAGCGTATTGCTGCGGGGAATCAGCGGTGGCGGCAAAAGCACCCTGCTGGGCCTGCTGGCAGGCGTGCTGCTGCCTGGCAAGGGCCGTGTCGAGGTGGCCGGCCAGGCGCTGCAGGACATGGGAGGCGCGGCGCGGGATCGCTTCCGCGCCGACCAGCTGGGCGTGATCTTCCAGCAGTTCAACCTGCTGCCGTTCCTCAGCGTGCGCGACAACATTGCGCTGGGCCTGCGCTTTTCGCGCCTGCGCAGCGCGCGCATCAGTGGGCCGTTGGATGCCGAGATCGCCCGCCTGCTGCAGGCCCTGCAGCTCAACCCTGAGCTTATGCAGCGGCGCGCAGGTACGCTCAGTGTTGGCCAGCAACAACGCGTGGCGGCAGCACGTGCCCTGATCGGTCGTCCGGCATTGCTGCTGGCCGATGAGCCCACCTCGGCGCTTGACCGTGAAGCGGCAACCGCGTTCCTGAAGCTGATGTCCGCGCAGTGCCAGGCGGCCGGCACCACGGTGCTGGTGGTCAGCCATGACGACAGCCTGCAGCCGTTGTTCGACCGCACGATTGCCCTGTCTCAGATCAACCAGGCAGGTGCCGGCCATGCTTGAGCTTGCCTGGGCCAGCCTGCGCAGCCGTGCGTTGAGCGTGGGCCTGACCGTGCTGGTCATCACCCTCAGCGTGGTGCTGTTGCTGGGCGTCGAGCGCGTGCGCACGCAGGCACACGAAGGCTTCGCCAGCACGGTGTCGGGCACCGACCTGATCGTCGGTGCGCGTTCGGGACCGGTGAACCTGCTGCTGTATTCGGTGTTCCATATCGGCGACCCGACCAACAACGTGTCCTGGCAGTCCTACCAGGAGCTGTCCGCATTGCCGCAGGTGAAGTGGTCGGTGCCGTTGTCGCTGGGCGATTCCTGGCGCGGCTACCGGGTAGTGGGTACCACTGGCGGCTACTTTGAACACTATCGTTATGGTTCCGGCCACGCGCTGGCCTTTGCACAGGGGCGGCCCTTCGATGATCTGTATGACGTGGTGATCGGCGCGGAGGTGGCGCGCGCGCAGAAGGTCGGCCTCGGTGACCAGATCGTGCTGGCACACGGCACCGGCGCGGTCACGCTGGCCACGCATGCCGACAAGCCATTCCGTGTTGCCGGCATCCTGCAGCGCACCGGCACGCCGGTGGATTCGTCGCTGCTGGTTTCGCTGCCGGCGATCGAAGCGATCCATGTCGACTGGCGATCCGGCGTGCAGCTGCGCAGCCAGCGCGTCAGCGCCGAGCAGGCGCGCCACCTGGACCTGACTCCGACCAGCATCACCGCCTTCATGCTCGGACTGAATTCGCGCATCGCCACGTTCTCGGTACAGCGCAGGATCAACGAGTATCCGGACGAGGCGATGCTGGCGATCCTGCCCGGCGTGACCCTGCAGCAGCTGTGGCAGTCACTGGGCACCGCCGAGCGGGCGTTGCAGCTGATCAGTGCAATGGTGGTGCTGCTGGGCATGGTCTCGCTGGTGGCGCTGCTGGTCTCGACCCTGCAGGAGCGGCGGCGTGAGATGGCCATCCTGCGTGCCACCGGCGCGCGACCGGGTTACATCGCTGGCCTGCTGGTGGTGGAGGCGGTGGCGACCAGTGCGGTGGCCTGCGTGCTGGCCCTGTCGCTGCTGGTGGTCGCCAGCATTGCCGGGCGCGGCTGGGTACTGGCCACCTTCGGCCTGTCGATCACCCATGTCTGGCCGGATGGCCGCGAGCTGGCGTGGGTGGCAGGCGTGCTGGCGATCAGTGCGGCGGCTGGGCTGGTCCCGGCGTTGCTCGCTTACCGGAGCACCTTGGCCGATGGCCTTTCACCGGGAGGCTGAGCATGCGCTGGATGCTGTCGCTGCCGATGGTACTGGCCCTGGTTGCCTGCGAGCGGCCGGTGGATACCGGTGTGCAGGCCCTGCCACCCGCGCCGGTTGTCGACCGCGCTGACGCTGCGGATGCGGCAGAGCAGGAGCTGGACTGGCTGCAGATGATGCCCAAGGACGAGCTGGCCGCGCTGGAACGCGGCGAGGGCCCGGAAGTCGAACACAACGGCAACCGGCGCATGCCGCAGTTCGGCACCTTCCGCACCGTGGACACGGTACTGCAGCGGCCGGTGCGCCTGCCGGGCTACGTGGTACCACTGGCCAACGCGCAGGACGGGCGGCTGACCGAATTCCTGTTCGTGCCGTACTACGGCGCCTGCATCCACGTGCCACCACCGCCGCCGAACCAGATCGTGCACGTGGTGCTGCCGCGGCCGATCGACATGCCTGACATGTATTCGCCGTTCTTCCTGGCCGGCACCTTGCATGCCGAACGCTTGGACGACGATCTGGCCGGTTCGGCCTACACCATGCGTGACGCACAGCTGAGGCCGTATGAACCGTAGTCACCTGTTGCTGGCGTTGGGATGCCTGTGGTTGGCGGGCTGCACGGCGCCTGGCGGCGATGCGGTGGGGGTCACGCCGCAGGACAAACCGGCGCCCTCCGCCACGGCCGAAGCCCCCATCGACCGTTGGGATGCGTTGCGGCCCGACGAGGTCACCTATCAGCGCCCGCCGCCGCAGATCGGCCTGTCACGCGGTGGCATGGATGATGTGGGCAGGCTGATCGACGACACCGGCTCAGGCACGCCGCCGGGGCAGGAGATCGACCATTCCAGCCCGGATCGCGCCAAGCAGTTCGGCTCTTCGCGCGTGGTCGATGCTGTCGATGGTCGCACGGTGGATCTGGATGGCTACGTGGTACCGCTCGGCACCAACGATGCAGGATTGGTGGATGAACTGCTGTTCGTGCCGTTCTACGGCGCGTGCATCCACGTGCCGCCACCACCACCGAACCAGATCATCCACGTGAC
The DNA here is from genome assembly GCF_030913325.1 of Stenotrophomonas sp. a6. Lineage (NCBI taxonomy): Bacteria > Pseudomonadati > Pseudomonadota > Gammaproteobacteria > Lysobacterales > Lysobacteraceae > Stenotrophomonas > Stenotrophomonas sp. a6. Next base: position 2,406,245 of record NZ_CP133161.1, on the reverse strand, counting down.
CCTGGCGACACCGATCGCGCTGGGCGATCTGTGGGATCCGTACCGGCTTGCCGGCCGCCTGCGGGTGAAGCGTTTCGACGCGGACATCGCCAGCGCGTCCTACGATGCCGCGGCAGCCACGCTGACGGTAATCCGCAACTGATGCGCAGGCGATGGATCATGGCTGCCGGGGTGCTGCTGGGCGGGGTGGTGCTGCTGCTGTGGTGGCAGCGGCAGCGCGCACCCGTCGCGCCGCCTGCGGTCGCGTTTCCGGCGCCGACGTCCAATGCCAGCCAGCGTATCGAACAGCGCCTGGGTGACGACCACGCGTTCCGCAACGACGTGCTGTTCCTGCTCGCAGCAACAGTGCGCGACCGTTGCCAGCCGGCGCAGGCGGGAGTGCTGGCGCGCATGGCCAATCGTGCGTCGCTGCCGGTGCTGGCGGCGGTGAGTGCGGTGACCCAGCAGGATCCTTCGCTGGACCGGCCGATCTACCAGTACATCCAGCATAGCGCCGATGCGACGCAGTGCGGCCAGCCGCTGCAGATGCCGTTGGCCGATGGGCGCCGCGTGGCCGTGGACATCGAACAGTACGCGCGCACGTTCCCGGACAGCTACTTCGACCCGCAACGCAGCAGCGAACCGCGGGATTTCGGCGGACTGTCGTTGCAGCAGCGCGCCGGCAACGCCTGCAACAGCGTGGTGTATTCGGTGCTGCCGCTGGGTGGCACCGACTGGCGATGCAGCAGCCTGCGCGCGAATGCCCGTGCGCGCGTGCGCGGCCTGTGCGAGGACGAACTGCGGCGCCAGCATGGTGACATTGGTGGCGAGCTGGACGCCGCCGTGGGGCAGGGCATGCAGAGCGCGGTGGTGTCGGCGATTGCCGCGCTGCCGGAGGACTGCCGGTAATCGTTCACCAGTAGAGCGAGGCCATGCCTGGCTGGCGGCCCCGTCGAGCATGCCCGCCTCTACAAAAACTGAATCGGCTGGCTCCGACGACCATAACTGCACAGGACATCCTGTATAGTTATGGTCGTAATCCACCCCGCCAGGTTCTCCCATGGCTTTGTCCCAGCCCTTGGCCGGTGCTCCGGCCCTGTCGCGTGCCCGCCGCTGGGCACTGTTGTTTACCGTCGCCGCTGGCCTGCTGCTGGTTACGCTCGACAACTCCGTGCTCTACACCGCACTGCCGACGCTGACCGAGGAACTCTCGGCCAGTGCCGGACAGGCGCTGTGGATCATCAACGCCTATCCGCTGGTGATGGCCGGCCTGCTGCTGGGTGCGGGCACGCTGGGCGACCGCATCGGCCATCGCCGCATGTTCCTGATCGGCCTGGTGGTGTTCGGCGTCGCCTCGCTGGCAGCGGCGTTCGCCGACACCGCAGCGCAGCTGATTGCCGCACGTGCCTTCCTGGCGGTCGGTGCCGCAGCGATGATGCCGGCCACGTTGGCGCTGATCGGCCTGAGCTTCCACGAAGAGCGCGAACGCAACATCGCCATCGCGATCTGGGGTTCGGTGGCCATCGTCGGCGCGGCGCTCGGACCGATCATTGGCGGCTGGCTGCTGCAGCACTTCTGGTGGGGCTCGGTGTTCCTGATCAACGTGCCGGTGGTGGTGGTCGCGTTCGTGGCCACGCTGCTGTTGGCGCCGGAAGGCCAGCGCGACACCTCGCGGCCATGGGACCTTGTGTCCTCGGTGCTGGCATTGGCGGCGCTGTCCGGCCTGGTGCTGGCGATCAAGTCGCTGATCGCTACGCCGCCGTCGTATGCGCTGGGCGCGGGCGCGCTGCTGCTGGCCGTCATCAGCGGTGCGGCGTTCGCGCGCCGCCAGCAGCAGCTGCCGTACCCGCTGCTGGACTTTGTGATCTTCCGCAATCCTGCGTTCCTGGCCGGCACGCTGTCGGCGGTGTTCACCCTGTTCGCGATGGCTGGCCTGCAGCTGGTCACCACCCAGCGCTTCCAGCTGGTGGCAGGCTTCACGCCGCTGCAGGCGGGCCTGCTGGTCTCGGTGGCGGCAATGGGCAGCCTTCCGAGCGCGCTGCTGGGCGGCAGCATCCTGCACCGGGTGGGCCTGCGCCCGCTGATCTGTGGTGGCCTGGCCGCAGGTGCGCTGGGCGTCGGCGTGGTGGCGTTCGGCTTTCCGCACGGCCTTGGCTGGGTGGTGGCTGGTATGGCCATCACCGGCTTCGGCATGGGTTCGGCCATCTCGGTGGCATCCACCGCCATCCTCAACAATGTGCCGGCACACCGCGCAGGCATGGCCTCGTCGGTCGAAGAGGTGTCCTACGAATTCGGCGGCCTGCTGGCGGTGGCGATGCTGGGCAGCCTGAGCGCCGCGATGTACAGCGCGTTCCTGCCGGTCTCGGCCGATATGCCGGTGCTCGCCCGCGGGGGGTTCACCCAGGCGCTGCATGTCGCGCGCGAGAGCGGGCAGGGTGAGTGGTTCGCACTGGCTGCGGCCGCATATGACCGTGGCTACCAGATCGTGCTGCTGGTGATCACCGTAGTGCTGGCGCTGGGCGCGACGATCCTGGCGCGCCTGCTGCGCGGCCGCGTTGGCAGCCGCGAAGGTGCGGCCGATCGCGTAAAATGAAGCGATGAGAACCAGCAAGCGCGACCGCATCCTCGACGCCGCCGTCAACGTGATCAATCGTGACGGCGTGCGTGCGGTGACCTTCGAGTCGGTGGCGGCCGAGGCCAAGCTGACCCGCGGCGGCCTGCTGTACCACTTCCCGTCGCGCGAGGCACTGCTGCGCGGCATCGACGAGCACCTGGTGCAGGCCTGGGAAACGTCGATGGAAACGCTGCTGGGCAAGCGCGCGGATGAAGCGACGGCACTGGAGCGTTACCAGACCTTCGTGCGTGTCTCGGCGCAGAGTGCCACCCGTGCCGAACTGATGTTCATGCTGGAATCGGCGGACCCGGACGCCGATGAGCGTCCGTGGGGACCGGCGGTACGGCGCTGGGCACCATCCGCGCCGGAGGCCGGGAATGTCGATCCGACGACGCTCGACAATTTCGTGGCGCGCCTGGCCGCCGATGGCCTGTGGATCTACGAGGCGATGTACGAAGGCCAGCTGGACGAAGGCGTGCGCGCCCGTGTTGCCGAGCGCATCGCCGGGTTGTTGGCGAAGTCTGACGGAACGTCCAGTTGAGCGGCCAGCCGGCGCGCAGACATCGCCCGTGGTAGAGCCGACCGCTGGTCGGCTGCCCTTCGGTCAGGCCACGAAAATGCTGCTTCGGTAGAGTCGACTGTCAGTCGACTGCTCTTCAATCAGACAGCGAAAACCCGCGCTTCGCGCGCTAGTCGACTGACAGTCGACTCTACTCCTCGCGCGTCTGCCCAGCCTGCGCGGCGCCCGCGGCCAGCCACGCCCTCGGCGATACCCCCAGCCGCTTGCGGAACGCCTTCGACAGCGAGGCGGTATCGGCAAACCCCACCTCGATCGCCACCTGCTTGACTGCCACGCCTGCCCGCAGCTGCGCGCAGGCCAGGCTCAGCCGCCAGTCCAGCAGATAAGCGGCCGGCGTCGCCTGCATCACCTCCTTGAACACCGCCGCGAACGCGCTGCGCGACATGCCGGCAGTCGCAGCCATGCGCGGCAGCGTCCATTCGTCCTGCGGCGCCTGGTGCATCGCCACCAGCGTACGGGCCAGCCGCGCATCGGACAGCCCGCGCATCAGCCCATGGCTGACGCCCGCCGCTTCCGGGTGGTCCACCACCCAGCGCAGGATCTGGATCAGCGCCACCTCGAACAGGCGGTTGGTCAGTAGCCGGGAACCGCAGCGCTGGCGATCGGCCTCGGCGAACAGCAGGTGCAGGGTGTCATCCAGTTCGCCGATCGCCGCCAGCGGCACCACCATCACCGGTGGCAGCGACTGCACGATCGGATTGCGCGCGCCGCCATCGAAGTCCAGCGTGGCGCAGGTGAAATCCGGGCCATCCAGCGGTGCGTTGAAGAACACATGGTGCAGCGGCTGCGGATACAGCAGCAGGCTGGGTGTGTCGATCTTCAACCGGGGCAGCGCGATATCGCCTCCGGGATGACGGACCTCCATTTCACCCTGGCGCAGGATGTGCAGGAAGGCACGACCGGGCTGCGGTTCGAAGACGTGGCGCCCGCACAGCGGACCGCTGTGGAACAGCGCGGCCTGCACCCGGAAGCGTTCCAGCAGGGAGGAGAGGCGGTCGGGCGCGGAAGCGTCGGCGGACACGTTCATGGATGAATGGACAACATATGTGGTTTATTGCGCCTGATTCGTCCATGGAGTCTACCTAGGATGAGCGGGTCGTCCAATCCCGGGCGCTTTCCCAAGGAGATCCACCATGTCCCGTGTCCCCCTGATCGATGCCGCCAATACCACCGCCGACCGTCAGGCCCTGCTGGGCCAGGTCCACGCCGCCTTCGGCGCCACCCCGGCCATGTTCCGTGCCGTGGCCAATTCGCCGGCCGCGCTGCAGAGCATGTGGGGTTCGTTCGGCGCGCTGGGCGGCGGTCGCCTGTCGCCGCTGCTGGGCGAGCAGATCGCCGTGGCCATTGCCAACCGCAATGCCTGCGAGTACTGCCTGGCCGCGCACACCGCGCTGGGCCGCAAGGCCGGCGCCAGCGGCGAGCAGATGGCCGCTGCGCAGATCGGCCAGTCCAACGACCCGGCTACCGCCGCTGCACTGGACTTCGCGCTGAAGGTAGTCGAGCAACGAGCGCAGATTGCCGATGGCGATGTGCAGGCGTTGCGTGCGGCTGGCTTCGATGATGAGCAGATCGTTGAGATCCTCGCCCACGTCGCGCTCAACCTGTTCACCAACTACGTCAACGTAGCGTTCGACGTCCCGGTGGACTTCCCGAAGGTCGCGCTGCGCTGAGATCTGGCCTGGCCCGGGTGGCAGTGGTCGCCCGGGCCGGTCTGAATGGAGCCGACCGGGTAGACGGGTAGAGTCGACTGTCAGTCGACTATCGCGCGCAGCGCGGGGTTTTCGGGGGGTCTGAACGAAGAGCAGTCGACTGACAGTCGACTCTACAACGCAGCGTTCGACGTGCCGGTGGACTTCCCGAAGGTGGCGCTGCGCTGAGATCTGGCCTGGCCCGGGTGGCAGTGGTCGCCCGGGCCGGTCTGATTGGAGCCGACCGGGTAGAGTCGACTGTCAGTCGACTATCGCGCGCAGCGCGGGGTTTCCGGGGGGTCTGAACGAAGAGCAGTCGACTCTACAACGCAGCGTTACTTGCCGGTGGACTTCCCGAAGGTCGCGCTGCGCTGAGATTCGGTTCGGCCCGGGTGGCAGCGGGCCGCCCGGGCCGGTCTGAATGGAGCCGACCGGGTAGAGTCGACTGTCAGTCGACTATCGCGCGCAGCGCGGGGTTTTCGGGGGTCTGAACGAGGAGCAGTCGACTGACAGTTGACTCTACAACGCAGCGTTTGACGTGCCGGTGGACTTCCCGAAGGTCGCGCTGCGCTGAGACCTGGCCTGGCCCGGGTGGCAGTGGTCGCCCGGGCCGGTCTGAATGGAGCCGACCGGGTAGAGTCGACTGTCAGTCGACTATCGCGCGCAGCGCGGGGTTTTCGGGGGGGCTGAACGAAGAGCAGTCGACTGACAGTCGACTCTACCCAGTCGACGACTACCCAGTCGACGCTAAATGTCGTCTGCCTGCAGCCGCTCGGGATGGGTATACACATTGAACCCGCTTTCCCGTGCGAACCCGACCAGGCACAGGCCGGCACTGCGGGCCAGGTCGATCGCCAGCGCGGTCGGCGCCGAAACCGCCGCCAGCACGCTGGCTCCCGCACGCGCTGCCTTGCTGACCATTTCGTAGCTGGCGCGGCTGGAAATCACCAGCAACCCACCGTCGATGGCGTGCTCGTTGTGATGCAGGGCGCCGATCAGCTTGTCCAGTGCATTGTGGCGACCCACGTCCTCGCGTACCCAACCGATGCGCCCACTGGCGTCGGCCCAGGCCGCGGCGTGGATCGAACCGCTTGCCGCATTCATCGGCTGGTGCTGCGCCAAGGTCGCCACCGCCCGCTGCAGGGCGGTGGCGGAATAGCTGCGGCGTTCGCGGATCTGCGGCAGCGGTCGCAGCACTTCCTCCAGCTGGCGCGTGCCGCACAGGCCGCAGCCACCACGGCCGGGCAGCAGGCGCCCATTGGCGGGGTCCAGGCCGGCACCGGGTGCCTCCTCGGCCACGGTCATCTGCAGTTCGATGCCTTCCAGCTGTGGGCGGATGTCGATCGACAGCAGCTGCGAGGGCGTAGCAATCAGTCCCTCGCTGAGCGAGAACCCAAGCGCAAAGTCCTCCAGGTCGCAGGGCGTGGCCATCATCACCGCGAAGGCGGCGTCGTTGTAACGCAGCGCCACCGGCACTTCCTCGGCCACCACGTCGACCAGGGGCTGTCGCCCCTCGCTGCGCCAGCGCTGCAACGGGCGCTGGGCCGTGCCGGCAGGCGGGGTGTGCGGTGGGGTCGAATCAGGCATGCAGCGCGTCCGGACAAGGGAGATACGCAGGTGGTGGACCACCCACGCCATCGAGAATAGCGCAGTGGCCATGCGCTGACGCAGGTGTAACCGTTGTCATGGCAGGCTGCGCTGAAAACAGCGCGCACCCACTGGCGAAGCCGTGCAGGCCGTGTTTGACTGTGGGGCTGGCTGTGCGTCCGAAAGCGCCGCCGGACCGCGTTGTGCCCATTGTTGCCGCGTTCCTCCCGTCAGGTTCCCGAACATGTCCGAGCAGAAGCCGCCGCGTTACAAGCCCTACAACCAGCCCGCCGGTGGTTGGGGTGCCGCCGGAGCCACCGCCAAGGTGTTGCTGCAGCAGAGTGTGATCGGCAAGGGGTCGAAGGCGTTGCTGGCGATGAACCAGCCCGGTGGCTTCAAGTGCCCCAGCTGCGCGTTCCCCGATGCCGACGAACGCAAGAAGCTGGAGTTCTGCGAGAACGGCGCGAAGGCACTGGCCTGGGAAGCCACCCAGTTCCGTGCCGGTCGTGAGCTGTTCGCCCGGCATACCGTTACCGAGCTGATGGCGCAGACCGACTACTGGCTGGAGATGCAGGGCCGGTTGACCGAGCCGATGCGCTACGACGCGGCCACCGATCACTACGTGCCGTGCAGCTGGGACGATGCCTTCGCACTGATCGGCCGCCACCTGCAGGCGCTGGACAGCCCGCACCAGGCCGAGTTCTATACCTCCGGACGCACGCCCAACGAAGCGGCGTTCCTGTATTCGATCTTCGTGCGCGAGTTCGGCACCAATAATTTTCCGGACTGCTCGAACATGTGCCACGAGCCGACCAGCCGCGGCCTGCCGCCGGCCATCGGGGTGGGCAAGGGCACCATCGTGCTGCAGGATTTCGAGCACGCCGAGGCGATCTTCGTGATCGGCCAGAACACCGGCACCAATTCACCGCGGATGATGAGCAACCTGGTCGAGGCGCGCAAACGCGGCATTCCGATCGTGGCGGTCAACCCGATGCCCGAGCGCGCGCTGATCCGCTTCGCCGAGCCGCAGGACATGGTGCAGATGGCCACGTTCGGTTCGACCGAGATCACCAGCGAGTTCGTGCACATCCGCATCGGCGGCGACCTGGCCCTGATCAAGGGCATGATGAAGGTGATGTTCGAGCGCGAGGCGCAGGGTGAGCGTGTGCTCGACCATGCCTTCCTCGCCGAACACACGGTGGGCCTGGAGCCGCTGCGCGAAGACGTGATGGCGCAGGACTGGGACCAGATCGTGCAGGTTTCCGGCATTTCGCAGGCGCAGATCCGTCGCTGTGCGGAGATCTACATCCGCTCCAATGCCACCGTGATCTGCTACGGCATGGGGCTGACCCAGCACCAGTACGGCTCGCGCCTGCTGCAGCAGGTCGCCAACCTGCTGTTGCTGCGTGGCAACTTCGGCAAGCCCGGTGCTGGCATCGGGCCGATCCGGGGCCATTCCAATGTGCAGGGCGACCGCACCGTCGGCATCGACGAGAAGCCCAAGCCGGCCTATCTCGACCGCGTGCAGCAGGTGTTCGGCTTCGACCCGCCGCGTGAGCATGGCCACCATGTGGTCGAATCCATCGAGGCGATGCTGGACGGCAGCGCCAGGGTGTTCATCGGCCTGGGTGGCAACTTCATTCATGCCGTGCCCGATACGCCGCGCGCGTACGAGGCAATGCGTGGGCTGGACCTGACCGTGGGGATCGCCACCAAGCTCAACCGTGGGCACCTGGTTCATGGCCGCGATGCGCTGATCCTGCCGGTGGTGGCGCGCTCGGAGCGCATCGTCACGCCGGCCGGCGAGCAGTTCGTCACCATCGAAGACGCGATGTCCAATGTGACCGCCTCGCGCGGCGTGCTCGAACCGGTCAGCGCCGATGTGTTGCCCGAGGTCGAAATCGTCTGCCGCATGGCGCTGGCCACACTGCCCGACAGCAGGGTTGACTGGGCCGGCTGCATGCACGACTACGCACCCATCCGCGAGCTGATTGCTGCGGTGTATCCGGAGATCTACACCGGCTTCAACGAGCGCATCCGGCAGCCACACGGTTTCCATCTGGACATTCCGCCGCGCCGCCGGGTGTGGCCCACGCCGAATGGCAAGGCCAACATCCTGGTAATGCCCGGCCTGGACGTGGACGACCCCGTACATGACCCGGACATGCTGCGGTTGGCCACGGTGCGCTCGCACGATCAGTACAACACCACCATCTACAGCTACAACGACCGCTACCGCGGCGTGTACAACGATCGCATGGTGCTGTTCATGAACATCGAGGACCGGCTGGCGCGCGGGCTGGACAAGGAGGCGCGGGTCAGCCTGGAGACGATCAGCGGTGATGGCGTGCAGCGGCGCATCGAGGGCCTGACCGTACTGGACTACCCGATGCCGCGCGGCGCGCTGGCCGGCTACTACCCCGAACTGAACCCGTTGTTGCCGCTGGACTACTACGACCGCCTCAGCGGCACGCCGGCGGCCAAGTCGATCCCGGTGCGGATGCGGGCGATGGCGGCGGTCGCCTAGCAGTGGATGAATCCAGTCCTATGGGCCTTCGGCATGTGGGTTGGGTTCATCCAGAGCAAAGGAACAACGGAAATAGTTGGCCGTATCCCGCCAAGCGCCAACGATCGGTTCCTGGATCTGCGCCAGCAGTTCACGGGCCTTGACGGGATCATTGGCCTGGCAGGCGAAGTACGCGAATGATTGCAGGTTCCATGGTGAGGGATAACGTGACAGCACGTCTTCGAAGCCGCGTTTCATGGTCGGCCAGTTCACTTTCGACGCGGTGAACAAACGGTCCTCGTACTCTCGCTGCGAGGCGACCCAGTAGATACGGGCGTACAGCATGTATTGGTCCTGCGGTGGGGCCGCAGCCATGACCCTGCGTGCATAGGCTTCCAGGCCAGCCGGATCGCCTCCCCACTTCGGAGCGAAATAGCGCACGGCAGCAAAGTAGAGCGGGAAGTAGCCCGGATAGCGCGCGATGCCTTCGTCATGCAATGCGAAGAAGCGGTCTGCATCCCAACTCTGTTCGATCGCCCGGTGTTCCATCGACTCGTACCAGTACGGGTCCGTGCTGGCGATGTCCTTGTATTTCAGCAGGTAGTCAACGGCCTGCTGCTGCAGCGCCTTGAACGGTGCCCAGTCCTCTTCCTTCACCGTATTTGCATAGCCGGGGCCGCGGATGCTCCAGCCTTGGCGGCTGAGCATCTCAGCCATGGCCAGGCGCGCCGACGGCGACCTGGGGTAGCGCGAGATCCACGCCTGCACGAGCTTCTCGCGACCCTGCCAGTAGGCCGGGTCACGGTTGCTCATGCTGAAGGCATAGCCGATGCCTACGTAGTACGCCGAAAGCTTCCAGACACCACTGCTGAAGTAGCGATCCGTATCCCGGTAACGACTGGCGAGTTGCTCCAGTCTGGCGAAATCCTGCTTCTCCAGCAGTTGCTGTGCCTGCCGGGAGACTTCAGCGCGTTCGCTTGCTTCATCTTCGCTTGGTTCTTCGGCGTGGGTGATGGTCGCGCACGACAACAGCAGCACCACAAGCAGTGTTCGCATGAATCCATTCATGAGGGAAACTCCGTGTCGGGGACAGGGGCAGCGGCGTGGCAATGCAGGGTGGCACGATTGCCATCTCGCCATAGCAAGGGGCGTCGCGCAAGTCGACCGCGTGGTTGTCAAGCTGTCAGGGTCGTTGCCAGCCCACTGAGGGCGCCTGCATCGGCTATCATCGGCGGGTGAACCTGCCTGGCCTGCTGCTGCGTTGGATGCTGCTTGTCGCCCTGGTGCTGAATGCACCGGCGCTGGCGCTTGCCTCGTCTTCGTACGGCGGATCGGCCAATCAGGATCACTGCGCTGCACCGCACGCGGCCGCGATGGCGGCAGCCGGCTGCTGCGATGATACGGCCCCGGCGGCCTGCCAGAGTGGTGAGTGCGAATGCCCACCCGCCTGTCTTGGCATGCTGGCGACATTGAGCGGAACGCCGGCCTCGCCCTGGCGCGAAGCGCCTGTTCCGGCCAATGCCCAGCAACGCGCACCGCCGCCGAGACTCGACCCGCTGCGGCCCCCCATCGCGTGATTTCCTGCAGGCCCTACGCGCCTGCCGTAGCTGCTCGACTTCTTCTCGACTCTGCCCGCGCCTTCGATGCGCGGGCGGCGGGCTACGTTGCCCGCCTCTGCAAAGGAATCACTCAATGAACGGTACTCTCTCCCTCGGCCTGCTGCTGGGCACCGTGCTGGCCACGACCGCCTGCGCTCGTGCCGCCGAAGAATCCTCCGCGGCACCGGTCGCCAGCGAAGCACCGGCACCGGCCCAGACCAGCCCGGCCAAGATCGATCCAGCCTTGCCGGTCGCCATCGTGCACAAGACCGCCAGCTGCGGTTGCTGCGGCATCTGGGTCGACCACCTGAAGGCCGCCGGCTTCCAGGTCGATGTGCGCGACACCGATGACATGAACCCGATCAAGGTCCGCTTGGGCGTGCCGGTCGGCAAGGCCTCCTGCCATACCGCCGAGATCGGCGGTTACGTGGTCGAGGGTCACATCCCGGCCGAGGACATCAAGCGCCTGCTGGCCGAACGCCCGGCCGCGCGCGGGCTGGTGCTGCCCGGCATGCCGGCCGGTTCGCCGGGCATGGAAATGCCGGACGGCTACGTGCAGCCGTACACCGTCGAGCTGGTGCGCACCGACGGCAGCACCGAGCCGTTTGCCCAGCACGGGCAAGGTGGCTGACAGCCAGTGGTGGTGCCGGTCGGTCTGACCGGCACCTTTCCTCGCGGCCGACTTGCTCTTTACAGAGTCGAGCCGTGCTCGACTGCTCTGCGGCTCCGTCGAGCAAGCTCGACGCTTCGGAATCAGCGGGTCCCGGCCGTTTCCCTGGCCAACTGCGCGTCGAACTTCTTCTCGGCCGCATCCGCGTAGGCGTTGCAGGTCAGTGCCTCGGCGCTGGCCTTGCTGCCGACGGCGTAGTTCCAGTTGCTGGCGCCCGGATGCGGGGTGAGCAGCAGATCGCAGGGCAGCGCCCGTACCGTTGCGAAGCTGCGCTTGTAGTCCTCGATCAAGCGCGGATAACGGGGATTGCCCTTCAGCTGGTAACCCGGTGCACTCAGGCTGTCGGCGTAGGCGATGCGCACCGGCTTCCCATCGCGGGTGTCGGTCCAGGTCCAGGCGGTGCTGCCCGGGGTGTGCCCCGGCATGAAGTGCGCGGTGAATGCGATGCCGCCCACCGTGACCACTTCGCCGTCCATGATGATGCGGTCGGCGCTGGCCGGCGGATAGGTGATGCCGTCGCCAAAGTGCAGGTCGTTGCTGCCGCCGCGCGCCAGCAGCACCGCCGTTTCTGCATTGGCCGCCACATGCGCGCCGGTGCGACGCTTGAGCTCGGCGACCGGGCCGGCGTGGTCGGCATGCGCATGGCTGAGCAGGATCAATCGCAGGTCCTGCGGGGCCACGCCGCGCAGCTTCATGTTGTCCAGCAGGTGACCGGCCATCTGTGGCATGCCGCCATCCAGCAGTACTGCGCCCTCGGCGGTCTGCACCAGCAGCGCGGTCAGGTCCTCGGTGCCGATCTGCCAGGTGTGGTCGGCAACCTGCAGCGGCGCCATCGGCTGCAGCCAGGACGCATCCACGGTATAGGCCCGCAGTTGTGGCAGCGGTGCCTCGGCGGCGCTGGCGTGGACGGCCGGAAGAGCGACGGCCAGGGCGAAGGCGAGCAGGGTAAAACGCATGATCCACGTCCGCTTGAAGGAGGCCCAGAAACTAGCATGGGCCTCCTTCATCGCGTCTCGCATAGATTTCATGGCTCCCATAAGGACGCCATGGATCAGTACCGGTACTGCCATCCCAGCGTCAGCACCCGGCCGCGGCCGGAGAAATAGCTCGGGTTCGACGGCGTGGTCTGCGAGTAGTAGCTGATGTACTGCCTGTCCGCCAGGTTCTGCACGCCCAGCGTGAAGGCATGCTTGTCCAGCGTATAGCGCGCGACCAGATCCACGGTGGTGTAACCCTTGAACTCGGCCACCCGCGCGCCACGCAGGTCGAAGTCGCGGTCGAAGGCGTGACTGGCCTGCAGGCGGGTGCTCAGCTGCGGCGTCCAGCTCTGTTCCCAGAACGCAGTCAGCCGGTTCGGCGCGATGTTCACACCAGCCAGGTCGCTGTCGAGGCGACCGTCAACGTCGGCGTCGTAGCGGCCGTTGGCGCGTGCATAGCCCAGTCCGAGGCGGCTGTTGCCCAACCGCAGGCGAAGGTTGCTTTCAAAGCCTTCCACGCGGGTGGCCTGGCGCTGCACCGCATAGGCATCGATGCCCGGATCGTAGATCAGCACCGAGCCCAGCTCGGATTCGGAGGTGTAGTAGGCAATGTCACCGCTGAAGCGGCCATCGTCGTACTCCAGGCCGATCTCGCGGTTGTCCGACACCACCGGTGACAGGTCGACGAGGCTGTCCACGCGTTGTCCGTCGCGGTTGATCGCGCGCAGCACGCGGCCGACGTCGGCCACGGTGTAGCCTTCCGAGTACGAGGCATAGGCGTTGAGGCGATCGTTGATGTACCAGACCGCGCCGAAGTTGGGCAGGGTCTCGCTCATGGTCGGCTTGCCACCGGCCACCTTGCGTGCGCCGTAACGGGGCAGGGTGGTGTAGTCGCCTACTTCCAGCTCGCCCTTTTCGTAGCGCAGGCCGCCGGACAGCATCAGGTGATCGGTCGGCCACCAGTGCAGCTGCAGCAGCGGTGACAGGCTCTGGTAGGTGGTCTGCGGCACCCAGTTCATGCCACTGGCCAGCAGCACCTGGTGGGTGCGGTCGCGCAGGCCGTCCAGGCCCAGGGTCACGTCCAGCGTGGTGTCGGCGATGCGGCTCCAGCTCTGGGTCAGCTTGAAGCCGCGCTTGTCCGATTCGTTCTGGGTCTGGTCCCAGGCGGCATTGGCGCCGGTGTTGCCCCATGGATCCCATTGGCTGGCACCGTAGCGGCCTTCGAAATCGACCGCGAAGGCCTGCGCCTGGAAACGGCCGCCGAGCAGGTCGGCGGCGCTGTAGTCCACCGTCAGCGAACGCGAGCGGTTCATCGGCGGATCGAGCGGCGTATCGCCGGGAACCGAAATGGTCGGGCGACCGGTCCGGTAGTCACCGTTGATGGGCAGGTAGTTGTCCAGCCCGCGCAGTTCGTAGCGGTTGGCCATGACCTGCAGGCGGTGGCCGTCGGCAATGTTCCAGCCCAGCTTGGCAAATACGTTCGATGAGGTCGAGTCCATCAGCTCGCCCTGCGCGTTGGTGCCGATCGATCGGCCCTCGCCGTCGTGATACAGGCCCTGCTTCTCATAGGCCAGGCCAGCGACCAGGTCGAACTGCTCGCCGCGCACGCCCACCAGTGCCGAGCCGCGCTGGCCATTGTCGTCGTGGCGGCTGGGCACGGCAGCGCTGTAGCTGACATTGGTGTCGAGCAGGAACGCGCCCGGCTCATTGGGCGCACTGCGGGTGATGATGTTGACGATGCCGCCGGTACCGCCGATGCCCTGCAGCGCGTTGGCACCGTGGATGACCTCGATGCGTTCGATCATCGCCGGGTCGATGGTGTGCGAATCACGCGAGCCATCGCGCAGCGGCGTGGACTGCGGCACGCCGTCGACCATGTACAGGATGCCGCGGCCGCGCATGGTTTCGCCGTAGTTGGACATCTTCTCGCGCGCCGGGGCAAACGCCGGGATCTGCGACGACAGCACCCGCGACACATCCGAGCTCAATGCCAGCTGCTGGGCGATGTCCTCGCGGGTCAGCACCGTGATGGTATTGGGCATGGCGGTCTCGCCCTGCGGCATGCGCGCGGTCGAGGCCGAGACCGTGACGCGGGCCAGCGACGTCGTCGAGGCGGATGACGGCGCCGATGATGCGGCCCGGGCCGGGATGCGCGGCTTCGCCGGCGCTGGCGCGGCACTCACCACGAACACCCCTGGCGAACGTTCCTGCATCGCCAGGCCTTGGCCTGCCAGCAGCCGCTGCAGGGCCTCACGCGGGGTGTAGCGGCCATCAACAGCCGGGGCGCTGCGGCCGCTCACGCTGTCGGCGGCGAACAGCAGCTGGATGCCACTCTGCCGCGCCAGCGCAGTGAGCGAGGCCTGCAACGGGCCGGCCGGCAGGTGCAGCTCGACGGGCGCGGATGCAGCGGTCTGCGCAGTGGCGGGCAGGGCCGCACAGAGGCAGGCAGCGAGCAGGGTAGGGGCCAGCCGGCGCAGGGCGGCAGGCGGAACAGGGCGGGTCATGCGGGGGTCCTTCGGAAGGGTTCAAGCACTTGCCGGATGGGACGACGCGCAACCCACCCTCGGTGTGGCATTCAATCGCGGGCGCGCAGATGCAGGCTGCCATCGGAAGCGGTGTGCACCTGTACCGGCAGGATCTCGGGCAGCAGCGCGAGTACGGTTTCGGCGCGGTCGGCATCGAAGACGCCTGACACCTGCAGCGGCCCCAGTACCGGGTCGTCCAGCACGATGGGACGGTCGTGATAGCGCTGCAGGATGCGCAGCACCTCGGCCAACGGCATGCGGTCGAACTGCAACCGCCCACGGGTCCAGTCGGCTCGATCCGGGTCCACCGCTTCCGGCGGAGACAACGATCCTGGCTGGGCCAGCACACGCTGCCCCGGCTTCAGGCGCTGCTCGGCGCCCCCGCCGTCCACACGCACGCCCACCTCGCCGCGCCACAGGGTTACCTCGCTGAGGCTACCCTGCCGGTCAACGTCGAACACCGTGCCGTAGTTGCGCACATGCACCGCCCCGGCCTCGACCTCGAACGGGCGCCAGGTCGAGTGCCGCACCTGGAAACGGGCCTGGCCCTGCACCAGCACCACCTGCCGCGAGCGGATGTGCCTGCGAACCTGCAGATGGGTACCGGCGTCGAGCAGCAGATGGCTGCCATCGGGCAGGCGGATGCCGCGGCGTTCGCCCACCGCGCTCCGATAGTCGTGCACCTGCCATGCCGGGTCGGCAATGAACACGCCCGTGGCCGTGATCAGCAGCAGCGGCAGGACGATCTTCGCCGCACGTCCACCGCGACGACGCTGCAGCGCATCCGCGCTGGGCATGGGGAAGCGTTCCTTCAGGGCATCGCGATGCTGGTCCAGCACCTGGTCGGTGGTTGCGGGTTGGACCGGCGGTTGCGGTGTGGACGGCGGCGGTTGTGGGCTCATCGCAGGCCAGCCGACCGTTGGCAATCGACCATGGCCAGGCGCAGGTGGCGCTCCACCGCCTTCTGGCCGATACCCATGCGGCGGGCAACCTCAGCCTGTGGCAGTTCGTGGATCTTGTGCAGGATGAAGACCTGCTGGCGGCGGCAGGGCATGCGTTCGATGGTGGCGCCCAATCGTTGCAGTGCCTGTTGTCCCTGCGCCTGCTGCTCAGGCCCGGGGCGCGGGCAGGCGTCATCGGGCAGCTCGGCACGCGCCTCCACCCAGTGCCGGCGCAGATCCTCGGCGCGGCAGCGATCCACCGCCGTATCGTGCGCGATCCGCCGCAGCAGCGCGATGGGTTGCCGTGCATCGTAGGCGGCCGGGCGTTCCAGCAGGCGCACGCAGACATCGTGCACCACCTCACGAGCCAAACCCGGCGAGCGGAAACGGCGGCGCAGGTACTCCACCAGTTCCTCGTAATGGCGCACCAGCGAGGACACCAGCGGCAGCGCGGGAGGGGGTAGGGAAGGCAGCTGGGACATCCGGACCGGAAGCAAGGGCAAGGGGCGCGCGCGGGGGAGGGCATCCCTGCGCGATGACGCAATACTAATGGGAACCGTTCGCGTTTGTCATGTGGGGCGCGGGTCGGGGATTGTTCGTCGGAACTGGAAAGTGAAACCACGATCATCGTCTGGAGCGCAGAATCGGCCGCGGCTAGCCTGCAAGCAGGCTCAAGGAGATGGACCATGCACGTGCTTCTGGTGATGGTGGGTGGGGTGTTGTTGTTGGGGGTATTCCTGCTCTTCGGGCGGCTGTGGAGCGTAGGCCAGTCACAGTTGCCCACGGCCCTGCTCGCGTTCATCGCCACCTGGCTGCTGGTGACGCTGGCCAACATGTGGGTGGGCGTGAGCAAGGCGGACTACGCCGTGCGGGAAGAACTGCCGATCCTGCTGCTGGTGTTCGCGGTGCCGGCCCTGCTGGCTGGACTGCTGTACTGGCGACTGGCGCGCTGAAGGACGGCCATGAGCACACGACTGAGACCGCCTGCCCTGCGCCAGCGCGATGGCCACCACGCCCGCGTGACCTACGAAGAGCTGTTCTTTGATCTGGTCTACGTCTTTGCGGTTACCCAGCTCAGCCACCATCTGCTGCATCACCTGGACCTGATCGGGGTGATGCAGACGCTGGTGCTGTGGTTCGCGGTCTGGCTGGGCTGGCAGTACGCCTGCTGGGTCAGCAACTGGTTCGATCCCGAGGCGCCACGCATCCGCAGCCTGCTGTTCGTCACCATGTTGCTGGCGCTGTTGATGTCCTCGTCCATTCCCGAGGCCTTCGCTGAACGCGCCTGGGTCTTCGCGGGGGCGTACGCCACCATGCAGGTCGGGCGCACGGCGTTCGTGCTGCTGGAGGTCGGTCGCAGCCATCCGTTGGCGCCCAATTTCCGACGCATGCTGGCGTGGGTGAGCGTGTCGGCCTGCTTCTGGCTGGCGGGCGCCGCCGCCGAGGGCAATCTGCGCCTGGCGTTGTGGGCGGTGGCGGTGGCCTGCGAATACATCTCGCCGATGTTCGGTTTCGCGTTTCCGGGCCTGGGCCGGTCGCACACCCGCGAGTGGACCATCGAAGGCGGGCACCTGGCCGAGCGTTGCCAGCTGTTCGTCATCGTCGCACTCGGCGAGACGCTGCTGGCTACCGGTGGCGTGCTCAGCGAGGTCGAGCAGTGGAGTGCTGCGGTGGTGTCTGCGGTGCTCGCCACCTTCGCCGGCACCATCGCCATGTGGTGGCTGTATTTCGGCATCTCCAGCCGCGACGCCACCGCGGCGATCACCCATTCCGAGGACCCCGGGCGGATGGGCGCCAATTTCCACTACGTGCATGCGCTGCTGATCGCCGGCATCATCGCCACCGCGGTGGGCAACGACCTGGTGATGGATCACCCGGAAGCGGCGGTGACGCCGGTATATGCAACGGTGCTGGTCGCCGGGCCGTTGATCTACCTGCTTGGCAGCGCCCTCTACAAGCGCGTTGTGTACGGGCGCCCCCCGTATTCGCATCTGTTCGGTGCCGTGGCGCTGGTCGTGTTGGGCGTGGTCCTGCCGCACACCCATCTGCTGGCCGCCGGTTGGCTGACCAGTGCGGTGCTGCTGGCCGTGGGCTTGATGGATACGCGGTTGAAGCGTCGCCTGCAGCGGGCGTGATCCGTTGCGTCAGCAAAGCGCTCCAGCTGCCATCGAACGCAAGCGCTGAGCAGTCGATTGACACTCGACTTCAGCACCGCTGCACAAGAAATGCTGGCAGGCTAGGCCAGCGCGGCGGCCATCGCTGCAAGCTTGCCCACCGTGTTCATGTTGCGGGCAGTGCCTTGCCGGGCATAGGACATCCGCAGGCGCGAGTCGGCCATGCCGGCGCCGTAGTGGATGAAGATCTCGCGCGTGCCGAGTGCGAGCTGTTCGTCGCGCCGGCCGGTCACGCCGTCCAGCGGGTCGGCGGGCAGGCTGCCGTCGAGGAACAGGGCGACCACACGGTTGCCGGCCGCCTGCGCAAACGGATTGCGTGCCACCACGCCGGCAATCTCGTTGGCCGAGCGCACCAGCACGCCCACCGGCTTGCCGGCATAGGCCTGGAGCCGCTGGCCGAGGGTCTGGCGCACGCCTGTTTCGTCGAGCGAGCTGCGC
Source organism: Stenotrophomonas sp. a6 (assembly GCF_030913325.1). NCBI lineage: Bacteria > Pseudomonadati > Pseudomonadota > Gammaproteobacteria > Lysobacterales > Lysobacteraceae > Stenotrophomonas > Stenotrophomonas sp. a6. The sequence goes on along the minus strand of NZ_CP133161.1, from coordinate 2,387,968 downwards.
AACACCACGTTGCCGCTGGCGATGTACGTGCGGACATCGGCGAAGCCTGCGTCCTCACACATCGCCACCAGTTCGCGCATCGGCAGCTTGCCGGTGCCGCCGACGTTGACCGCGCGCAGCAAGGCGACGTGGACGTTCATGGCGTCCCCGCCTGCAGGCGGTCGTACATGCGTACCAGGTCAACCAGGGTGCGCGCGCCCATCTTGCGCATCACCTGCGCGCGGCGCACCTTCACCGTGATCTCGCTGACCCCGAGGTCGCTGGCAATCTGCTTGTTGAGCCGGCCGCGTACCACGCCATCGACCACCTCGCGCTCGCCGGCATTGAGGGTGTCCCAGCGTAGCTGCAGCGCGCCGAGTGCCTCGCCGTCGCGGCGGCGCTGGCGGTCGATCTCGATGCCCTTGTGGATGGCATCGAGCAGCTCCTGGTCACGGAAGGGCTTGGTCAGGAATTCGATGGCGCCATCCTTGATTGCGTTGACGCCCATGGCGATGTCGCCGTGGCCGGTGATGAACACCACCGGCAGCTGCAGGCCGTGGCTGCCCATCGTGCGATGGAATTCGAGGCCGCTCTGGCCGGGCATGCGCACGTCCAGCACCAGGCACGCCGGCGCGTCCTCCAGGTCGTGTTCGAGGAAGGCCTGGGTGGAGGCGAAGGCGCGCACCTGCAGGCCCATCGAGGCCAGCAGGTCTTCCAGTGCGGCACGCACCGACGGATCGTCGTCGACCACGTAGACGATGGGCGCTGGATCGATGGCTGGGGCAGCGGGCTTACGCATGTTGAACGTCCGAGGCGATGGGCAGGTCGAACACGAAGCAGGCACCGCCGCCTGCTGGTCGTTCGGCGCGGATCTGGCCGTCATTGGCTTCGATCATCGAACGGCTCAGGCTGAGGCCCAGTCCCAGCCCATGTGACTTGGTGGTCCAGAACGCATCGAATACACGCTCGGGATGATCGGCGGGCAGGCCCACGCCCCGGTCGCGCACGCTGAGACTGACCTGCTGGCCGTCACGCCGGGTCAGTAGTGACAGGCGACGGTCGGCTGCGGGTATGGCTTCCATTGCATCCACTGCATTGAGGATCAGGTTGCCGATCACCTGCTGCACCTGCACGCGGTCGGCGTGTACCGGCGGCAGGTCGGCGTCCAGCAGCAGCGCCACGGCCACGCCATGCTGGTCCAGCTCGCTGCGCGACAGCGCCAGCATTTCCTCCACCGCCTGGTTCAGGTCGAAGGCGCGTCGTTCCGGTGCCGCGCCCTGGGTCAGGCCGCGGATGCGGGCGATCACGTCACCGGCGCGGTGCGCGTCTGCCAGGATGCGGGCTACGGTCTGCCGGGCCTTGTCCACGTTCGGTGGGTCCTGTGCCAGCCAGCGCTGGCAGGCTTCGGCGCTGCTGGCGATGGCGGCCAGTGGCTGGTTGACTTCATGGGCGATGGAGGTGGTGAGCTCGCCCACGGTGGAGGCGCGTGCCACCCGCAGCAGGCGGCCCTGCGCTTCCTGCACGGCGGCCTTGGCCGCTTCCATGTTCAGAGCGAGATAGGTGGTGATGCCGATCACCAGCATGCCGATCACCGAGTTGACCAGGCCGATGCGGTAGGTACCGAAGCGGGTCAGGAAGAAGCTCAACCCGGTCAGCGCGATGCAGGCGATGGCCAGGGTGATGAGCCCGCGCGCACTCAGCACGCGCGACGCCGCGAGGATGACCGCTGCGTAGAAGCAGGCCGCAGCGACGGCGTAATCGGTGACGGTATCGATCAGGAAGATCGCCGCCATCACGACGATCAGGGCCAGCAGCACCAGCGGGCGGCGGGGCGACAGCGATGGCATCGGGGATGCTCCCGGGCGTGGGCGGAAAGGATAGCAAAGCCGGCATTGGTGGATGCCGACCTGGGTCGGCGTGCTCTTGTGTGGTGGGTGCCGACCGTTGGTCGGCACAAACCAGAGCGATGCCTGGTAGTGCCGGCCGCTGGCCGGCAACTGCACGGTGCTTCGGAGATCACGAGGTTGCCGGCCAGCGGCCGGCACTACCGCAGGGATGGACACGGTCTCTGAAGGTTCTGTGCCGACCAACGGTCGGCACCCACCAAAGCGATGCACGGTGCTTCGGAGATCACGAGGTTGCCGGCCAGCGGCCGGCACTACTCCTCCAGGCTGGCGTTCCAGAAGCCCTGCAGCACACCGGGCGTGGTCGCCAGGGTGGCCAGCACGGCATCGAGCTCACCGGCATCCACCGTGGTGGCATACAGCACCGCTTCGATCTCCACGTCGCGCTCGCCGAACGGGCGCTGGTCCACCGCGCGCACCGGGTACTGTGCCTGCTCAAGCAGCAGCAACAGCTGGTCCAGCACCTCGGCCTGCTGCTCGCGCTGGCAGACCACGTTGATCGCATAGGTCGCCTCGCTGAACGCTTCCGGCAGTGGCTGCCGCTGGATGCGGTTCACCACCGGCCGCAGCAGGGTGTTGGCGGCCAGCACGAAGACGGCGGCTAGGACCGCTTCCGGCAGCAGCTTGATACCTGCACATGCTCCCACCGCTGCCGATCCCCACAGGGTGGCGGCGGTGTTCAGGCCGGACACCTGCGCGCCGTCCTTCATGATCGCGCCGGCGCCGAGGAAGCCGACGCCGGAGATCACATAGGCCACCACATGCAGCGGCGAGGGTGGTCCGCCATACAGGTCATGGAAGCGCACGGCCAGGTCGACGAACACCGCCGCGCCCACCGCCACCAGCGTATTGGTACGCAGGCCGGCGGTGCGTTGGCGCAGCTGCCGTTCCAGGCCGATGGCCGTGCCCAGCACGAACGCCACCGACAGGCTGATCAGCGAACTCAGGGTTGCGCCGGCGTTGAACGCCGGCAGGTTCGGATTGATGTCCATTGTGATTCTCCCTGGACAAGGCGGCGGGCGCTTACTGCCAGCCGTAACGACGGATGTAGAACCGCTTCAGCGCAGTGGTCAGCACCGCATAGCCGAACAGGATCGCCACCAGGAACGGCCAGTAGCCGGCCGGCAGCGCCTGCAGCTTGAAGTAGCCGGCCAGCGGGCTCATCGGCAGGGCCACGCCAATGGCCATGATCAGGCCGGTCATCAGCAGCAGTGGAGGCGCGGCGATGCTCTGCAGGAACGGCAGCTTCGGCGTACGGATCATGTGCACGATCAGGGTCTGGGTGAGCAGGCCGACCACGAACCAGCCGGACTGGAACAGGCCCTGGTCGGCCGGCGTGCGCGCATCGAACACGTACCACATCAGCGCGAAACAGGTCAGGTCGAAGATCGAGCTGATCGGCCCGAAGAACACCATGAAGCGGCCGATGTCCGCCGGGTTCCACTTCAGTGGCTTGCGCACCAGCTCCTCGTCCACGTTGTCGAACGGGATGGCGATCTGCGAGATGTCGTACAGCAGATTCTGCACCAGCAGCTGCAGCGGCAGCATCGGCAGGAACGGCAGGAAGGCCGAGGCCACCAGCACCGAGAACACATTGCCGAAGTTGGAACTGGCGGTCATGCGGATGTATTTCAGCATGTTGTTGAACGTGCGCCGGCCCTGGATGACGCCTTCTTCCAGCACCATCAGGTTCTTTTCCAGCAGGATGATGTCGGCCGCCTCCTTGGCGATGTCCACCGCGCTGTCCACGCTGATGCCGATGTCGGCTGCGCGCAGCGCCGGTGCATCGTTGATGCCGTCGCCGAGGAAGCCGACCACCTTGCCCTGCGCGCGCAGCTCGCGTACCAGCCGCTCCTTGTGCAGCGGCGTCAGCCGGGCAAACACGCGATGGTGGTGCAGCGCCCGCGACAGCGCGCCGTCGTCCATGCGCTCGATCTGCGGGCCGGTCAGGATGGTGTCCGCGTCCAGCCCCACCTGTGCGCAGACACGGGCGGTCACCAGTTCGTTGTCGCCAGTGAAGACCTTGACCTCGACACCGTGTGCGGTCAGCGCCTGCAGCGCCTGCGCAGCCGATTCCTTCGGCGGGTCCAGGAAGGCCACGTAGCCGACCAGGGTCAGCCCGCATTCGTCGGCCTGCGAATAGGTGGTCTGGCTGGCAGCGGTCTCCTTCATCGCCACCGCCACCACGCGCAGGCCCTGCTCGTTCAGTTCCTCGGTGGTCTGCCGCACGCGGGCCAGGCGGTGCTCGTCCAGCGGCATGTCCTGGCCGTTCTCCCGCACGGTGCTGCACACCGCCAGCATCTCTTCCACCGCGCCCTTGCAGATCAGCTCATGGTGGTCCTCGCGCTCGGACACCACCACCGACATGCGGCGGCGCTCGAAGTCGAACGGGATCTCATCCACCTTGTGGTAGTCCTGCGAAAGCCGCAGCGAGCTCTGCAGCTCCACGTGTTCCAGCACCGCGCGGTCCAGCAGGTTGATCAGCCCGGTCTGGAAGTGGCTGTTGAGATAGGCGAACTTCAGCACGTCTTCCGAATCGTGGCCGAACACATCGGTGTGACGCTCCAGCGCGATCCTGTCCTGGGTGAGCGTGCCGGTCTTGTCGGTGCACAGCACTTCCATGGCGCCGAAGTTCTGGATCGCATCCAGGCGCTTGACGATCACCTTGCGCCGCGACAGCAGCACCGCACCCTTGGCCAGGGTGGAGGTGACGATCATCGGCAGCATCTCCGGCGTCAGGCCCACCGCCACCGACAGCGCGAACAGAAACGCCTCGGTCCAGTCACCCTTGGTCCAGCCGTTGATCAGCAGCACGAACGGCACCATCACCAGCGCGAAGCGGATCAGCAGCCAGCTGACACTGTTGACGCCGGCCTGGAATGCGGTCGGCGCACGGTCGGTGGCGGTGCTGCGCTGGGCCAACGTGCCGAAGTAGGTGCGGTTGCCGGTGGCCAGCACCACGGCGGTGGCCGTTCCGGACACCACATTGGTGCCCATGAACAGCAGGTTGTGCTGTTCCAGCAGGCCGGCCAGGCCGTCGCCCGGGTGCGCGAACTTTTCCACTGGCAGCGATTCGCCGGTCATCGCGGCCTGGGCGACGAACAGGTCCTTGGCGGTCAGTACGCGGCAATCGGCCGGAATCATGTCTCCGGCCGACAGCACGATGTGGTCGCCGGGCACCAGCTCGCGGATCGGCAGGTCCAGCAGGCGTGCCGGGCGACGGCTGTGCAGGTGCGCGCCGAAGTACTGGTCGGCCACATCGGCGGCCTCGGTGCCGGGATTGCGGCGCAGCACGCGCGCAGTGTTGCCGACCAGTGCCTTCAGCCGCTCGGCGGCACGGTTCGAACGCCCCTCCTGTACGAAGCGGATCAGCGTGGACAGCAATACCATCGCACCAATCACCACGGTGGCCTTGATGTCCTCGGTCAGCCAGGACACCGCCGCCAGCACGGTCAGCAGCAGGTTGAACGGATTGCGGTAGCACTGCCACAGGTGGCGCCACCACGGCAGCGGCTTTTCGTGATCCACCTCGTTGGGGCCGAGCGTGGCCAGCCGTTCCTCGGCCTCATGCGGGCTGAGGCCATCGGCATGCGACTCCAGTGTGGCCAGCAGCTCGGCTTCCTCCTGCTGGGCGAGGGTAACCAGGCCGGTGGTGAGCGCGAACGGCGCGGCCTCGGCGCTGCCCGGGCCAAAGCCGGCTTCGGGCATCGCGCGGCGGCGGAACAGGTTGCCTGCGCGACGGCTGCGCAGGAAGGCATTGAACCAGGCGTTGAGCAGGCTCATGGGACTCTCCTCGAATGTCAGAGCCGGCCGCGGCCGGAACACGAACGGAACGGATGGAACAGATCAGGCGTGGCGCATCGCCAGCACCGCCGGCGACCACGGCTGCATGTGCAGGCGCTGGCTGCCGCCGATGCATAGCGGCTTCATGGCATCGCGCAGCGGGTAGGGCAGATGGCGCAGCACGGTGATCCGCTCGCTGATCGGCAGCAGCGACAGCGCGTCGGCCACCACGCGCGGCGAACCGAGCGACAGCGAACGGGCGAACATCACGGGGCCGTGTTGCAACAGTTGGCTGCGCAGGCCGGCGACATCGCGCTCACCGATCAGGCGGCGCAGGGTGATGTAGAGGATCTTGTAGGACATGGGGGCGATCTCCAGGCAAGCAGCGCCTGGCGGTCCCCCGTCACTCAGGCAGGCAGGGACCGGCGGGCAGGCGCCAGGAACAGGCGGATTGCGTGCATCGGGGGCGCGGTGCGCCCGGCAGGGTCGGGGTCCATCTGCGTCTCCAGGAGGGGAGGGTGCCGGCCAGGATTGCCCTGGCCAATGGCGCTATTGTCCGCCCCTGAATGGGGCTGGCCTAGAGGCTCGTGGGTTAGCTGGGCTATACCTTGGTATTGCCGGGTGGTGTGACTGGCACCTGATACCCGGCCCCGTAGAGTCGACTGTGAATCGACTATCGCGCGCAGCGCGGGCCTCGAAGCAGTGTCGCCAACTGCAGTCGACTCACAGTCGACGCTACTACCTCGCACGGTGGGATGCCGGCCAGCGGCCGGCACTACCCACCTGTTCAGAAGCGGTCGGCAAAGGCATCTGTCGCGCGCACGAGCGCATCGACCGTGGCCGGCTCGTTGGCGCTGTGGCCGGAGGTCACCATCTCCAGCCGCGCTTCCGGCCAGGCCTTCGCCAGGTCCCACGCGCTGCGCGGCGGGCAGATGATGTCGTAGCGCCCCTGCACGATCACGCCGGGCAGGTGGCGGATGCGATCGATGTCGCGCAGCAACTGGTCGTTTTCCAGGAAGATGCCGTTGCGGAAGTAGTGCGCTTCGATACGGGCCTTGGCCAGCGTATCCAGCGGATCATCGGTGGATTGCGCATCCACGTCGTGCTGCAGGGTGGCGGCGTTGTCTTCCCAGCCCAGCCAGGCCTGCGCGGCTTCGATGCGGGTCGCCTCGTCCGGGCCGTCCATGCGCGCCCAGTAGGCCGCGATCATGTCGCTACGCTCGGCTTCCGGAATGTAGGCCTCATAGCGGTCCCAGCGCTCCGGGAAGATCCAGCGCGCACCCCCATCGGCCTCGGCGAACCAGCGGTTCTCCATTTCGCGGCCGAGGAACACGCCACGCACGATCAGGCCGGTGGCGCGCCCGGGATGCGCCTGCGCGTAGGCCAGTGACAGGGTCGAACCCCAGGAGCCGCCATAGACCAGCCAGCGTTCGATGCCCAGATGCTCACGCACCTTCTCGATATCGGCCACCAGGTCCTGCGTGGTGTTGTCGCGCAGCTCGCCGAACGGCGTGGAGCGGCCGCTGCCGCGCTGGTCGATCAACACGATGCGGTAGCGCGCCGGGTCGAAGAAGCGTCGATGGGTCGGCGAGATACCGGCGCCCGGGCCACCGTGCAGGTACACCACCGGAATGCCCTCCGGCGTGCCGCACTCTTCGATATGCAGCCTGTGCAGATCGCTCACCGGCAGGGTGAATTCGCGGTAGGGCTCGATGGCCGGGTACAGGGTGCGCATGGCGGGTGTCTCACAAGCAGGGGCGGCCAGCATAGCGCCGCCACCTGCGGCTTGCAGCGGTGGCCTCCTGCGCGGCGCTGGAAATGCGCTGGCCGATGCGCATAAGCTTCCGCGATGCAAGCGACCACGACCGGGACGACCACGTTCAACCTCACCCTCGGCAGTGGCGCACGCGAGCTGCTGAAGTGGATCGCGCTGCTGACCATGACCGGCGACCACGTGGCCAAGGTGGTCTTCGGCGGCTACGTGCCGGTGATCAGCGAACTGGGGCGTATTGCCTTCCCGCTGTTCGCGCTGGTGATGGCCTGCAACCTGGCCCAGCCCGGCGCCGACCTGCGCAAATCGATCCGCCGGCTCGCGCTATGGGGGCTGATCGCGCAGCCGTTGCACGCACTTGCGTTCGGTTCCTGGCTGCCGCTCAACATCCTGCTCACCTTCACCCTGGCGGTGGTGGCCGTGCATGCGCTTGCGAAAAATCGGCCTGTGCTGCTGTTGCTGGCTGCCGGCGTGCTGCCGATGTTCGTGGACTACCAGTGGGCCGGTGTTGGCGCCGTGCTGCTGGCCTGGATCGCGTTCCGGCATCGGGCGTGGTGGATGTTGCTGGTTGGGCTTGCAGCGGTGTGCGGGGTCAACCACAACGGCTGGGCAGTGCTGGCTGTTCCGGTGGTCGCGCTGGCGACGCGGGTGGCGTGGCGACTGCCGCGCTGGCGCTGGGTGTTCTATGGGTACTACGTGGGGCATCTGGCGGTGCTGGCGGTGGTGGCGCGCGTACTTTCGTGATCAGTGCGTGCGTGGTCATGCCTTGTGTCGGTAGATCCACGCCAGGCGTGGATGCGTTTGGCGGATCACCATGGAACCAGCCAGGCATGGCCTGGCTCTACAGTTTCCGGCAGATCCACGCCATGCGTGGATCCCGTTGACAGTTTGTCGTCCGGCTCAGAAATCCATCGTCGCAGAGAGCAACACCGTCCTCGGCGCACCCAGCGCCAGGCTTGAAAGCAACGGCATGCCCCAGTACGCCTTGTTGGTCACGTTGTTCACGCTGGCCCGCAGCGCAAGCGGTCGACCCGCCACGGTGGTGCTGTAGCGCGCGCCCATGTCGAACAACGTACGCCCCGGCACCGACAGGCTATTGTCGGCACTGATGTACTGCTTCGACATCGCCGTGGCATTGCCGGTCAAGGTGAGGCCCTGCAAGGTCGGCACATCCCATTCCACGCCCAGCTTGGCCTGCCGCTGCGCCACGGCGGTGGCGATGCGTCCTTCATTCACGCCGCCGGCCGTGCGGGTCAGCTTCGGCTGCACATAGGCCACGCCACCGAGCAGGCGCACGCCGTCCAGCGGTGCGCCGAAGAAGCCCCATTCCACGCCGCGGTTCCGCTGTTCGCCGCCAAACGAGAAGATATTCGTGACCGGGTCGGTGTAGCTGCTCGGACGCTTGATCTCGTACACGCTGAAGGTGTGCGCGAAGCTGCCCAGGTCAAGCTTCAGGCCCAGCTCTTTCTGCTTGGTGCGGAACGGTGCGAACACATCGCCGGCATTGGCAGCGGTCATCGGCGCGGTGGCGCCCTGGCTGAGGCCTTCGATATAGTTGGTGTAGAGGGAGAGCGTGCCGGTGGCCTTCACCAGCAGCGCCGCTGCCGGCGTGGTGGCGCTCTCGTCGTAGCGCGAGGTGCGCGCGCCGGTAGCGACGCTGAAGGTCTCGCTGACCACCTGCTGGCGACGCACGCCCAGCGTCAACTGCACGCGGTCATCGGCGAAGGAGAGGGTGTCGGCGAAGCCGAGGCTGTCCAGCGTCAGCTCGGTATGCGAGATGTGCGGTGCCACGAACGGTGCCGCAGGGCCCCACGCCGGGTTGTACAGATTGGTGGTCCAGTCCCAGCCCGGCACGCTGCGGCGGCCGTAGTCGTTCTGGGTGTGCTGGTAGTGGGTCACGTTGGCGGCCCACTGGTGGCCGACGCTGCCGGTGTGGAAGGAACCGCGCAGGCCGGCATCTCCGGACTGCTTCTTGATGTCGAAGGCGAGCTGGCCGATCACCGTGGTGAAGTCGCCAGCCGGATTGAGGATCTGCGCGCTGATCGAACCGTTGTAGCGGTAGTCGGTCTTGCTGGTGCCGTAGGCCAGATAGGCCATCAGGCTATCGTTGATATCCAGTTCGCCGCGCAGCATTGCGCCCTTGTCCTGGCTGTCCACGTAGGCCCAGTCCGGGTTGATCAGCGTATCGCCACGCGGCGGCCGCGGAATGGCCACGCCCGGTGCCAGGCCGACGCCACGTGCCGGGCCGTCCACGCGATCGTCGGCGCTGTACAGATCGGCCGACAGCCGCGCACGTTCGCCGCGCCAGTCCAGTGCCAGCGAACCGAGCTGTACCTTCTTGCGCTGCTTGCCGACGGCGCCGTCACCATCACGGTAGGCAAAGTTGAAGCGGATGCCGAACTGCTTGTCGGCACCGAGGCGGCGACCCATATCCACATGGGTGCCGAACTGCGCGTCGGAGGCGAAGTTGGCACTGACCCGCAGCAATGGCAGCTCACCCGCACGCTTGGGCACCAGGTTGACGCTGCCACCGACCGAGCCGCCCGGCGGCATGCCGTTGAGCAGCGCAGACGGTCCCTTCAGCACCTCGATGCGCTCGAACATTTCCGGCGAGGTGCGGTAGTAGGGCGCCATGCCGCTGAGGCCATTGAACGTGGTGTCGCTGGTGTTGGAGGCAAAGCCTCGGATCGCGTAGTTCTCGCTCCACGCACCGGTGACGCCGTTGCTGAACACCGTAGGGTCGGTGGCGGCGATGACGTCGGTCAGGTCCTTGGCCTGGCGATCACGGATGAAGGACTCGGTGTAGCTGACCGTACTGAACGGCGTGTCCATGAAGTCCTTGTCGCCGAGCAGGCCGACGCGGCTGCCGGCGGCCACTTGCCCGCCCGCATAGTCCGCAGTGACCCGGCGCTGTTCCTGCACCTGCACCGAGGGCAGGGTGGACGGTGCAGTGTCGGCCAGGGCGGCAAACGAGGCCAGCAGCCCTAACGCCAAGGCGGACACCCGATAACGCAGGTGCATGCCCGGCGGATGCATCAGGCCTGAGAATGCGGCAGCACGATGCTGTGCAGAAGTGAAGTTGTAAACGGTCATGCCAGAGTCCTGTGAATCGCAGGCGCGAGCGCGCCTGGCGCGCTGCCGACGGCAAGCACGGGGAGAGGGCGCAGCGCAGGGTTGTTGGCTGGGTGGGGACCTGGCGGGAGGTGAGCCATGGGCTCGATCACGGGCAGCGTGCTGGACGCCTTCCGAATTAGTTGAGTAAGTTAAACTAAATCAATCGAAGCGGACAAGAGGGTCCCTTTACTGGCACCCTCAGCAGGGTATGGACGCGCACCGTAAGAGCAGGCACCGTATGAGCACGCACCCCGATCCAACGGCGCCGAGCCGTGGCCGCCCGCCCACCATCACCCCGGAGCGCCTGGCCGACATCGGCATCCGTCTGGGCCTGCCCAACCTGACCATGGCCAACGTGGCCGCCGAACTGGCGGTGACCCAGGCAGCGCTGTACAAGCGCGTAGCCAACTTGGAGGCGTTGAAGCGCCTGGTGGCGGAGGCGGTGTTCCAGCGCTGGCAGATTCCTCGCGCGTCGGTCGACGCACCGGGTGGGCTGGAGGCCTACCTGATGGGGTTCGTGCAGTCACTGTGCGAAGTGGTGAAGGCGCATCCCGGGCTACCGCCCTACCTGCTGCGGCGCACGGTGGCGACCGCGCCGATGCTGGAAAAGATCGCATCGCACCAGGCGCACGTGGCCGAGGTGTTCGGCCTGCCGGTGGACAAGGCGCGCTGGCTGCTGGCCACGATCGCGTTCTACTGCATCGCCGGCGCCGACACGATCTACGCGATTGCGGACGACGAGGAGGGGCAGGTGATCACCGAGTTCAAGCAGGGCATGCGGGCGTTGGTGATCGGTTCGCTGGAGGTATCGCGGCTTCGGTAGATCCACGCCATGAGTGGATGATCGTGGCCGTTCACCATGACGCCAGCCAGGCATGGCCTGGCTCTACTGGACGGATCGCGTAGTGTCGAGAATACAATGCGGCTATGCCTGCCACGCCCACTCTCGATGATCTTCGCCGCTACGCGGTGGCGCGCACCCTGTTCAAGCCGACCACGCTGCTGACCGCGATCCGGCGGCTGGGCTTCGTGCAGGCCGACCCGATCCGGGCACCCGCTCGCGCGCAGGACCTGACCCTGCGCCACCGGGTGAAGGACTACCGCGCGGGCGATCTTGAGCGCCGCTACACGCGTCTGCCGGTGGAAGAGGATTGCCTGGTGAACTACGGCTTCCTGCCGCGCGAGCATCTGGCGCTGATGCACCCACGGGTTTCCAAGCGCGAGTGGGATGCCGAGACCCATCGCCGTGCGGCCGATGTGCTGGCCTTTGTGCGCGAGCGTGGCAGCGTGCACCCACGCGAGGTCGACCAGGCGTTCGCGCATGGGCGGGTGACCAACTACTGGGGCGGCACCAGCAATGCCAGTACCCATCTGCTGGACGGCATGCACTACCGCGGCCTGCTGCGCGTGCAACGGCGCGACAGCGGTACGCGCATCTACGCGGTGGCCGATCATGCCGAGCCCGATTCCAGCGAACAGGCGCAGATCGAACGTGCTGCCGCCCTGATCGATCTGGTGGTGCGCAAGTACGCACCGCTGCCTTCGGCCGGCCTGACCTATCTGGTGCGCCTGCTGGGCCATGGCGCTCCGCACCTGGCCGAGCAGACCCGCAAGGCATTGGCACTGGCCAAGCAGCAGCTGGCCAGCTGCACGTTGGAGGGCACCACCTGGTACTGGCCGGCGGACGAAAATCCGCGCTCGCGCCGCCATGCGCCGGACGAACAGGTGCGCCTGCTGGCGCCGTTCGATCCGGTGGTGTGGGACCGCCGCCGTTTCGAGTTGCTGTGGGATTGGGTGTACAAGTTCGAGGCGTACACGCCTGCACCGAAGCGCCAGTATGGCTACTACGCACTGCCGGTGTTGTGGCACGACCAGGTGGTGGGCTGGGCCAACCTGAGCATACGCGAAGGTGAGTTGGTGTCGAACGTGGGCTATGCCGGCAAGTCGCTGGCCCGCGACAAGGTATTTCGTGGCGCGCTGGACGACGAGCTGCAGCGCATGGCGGAGTTCCTGTAGCGCCGAGCGGCGCATGGGTAGCCATCGCGCCCGGTAGTCGCCAACCTTGGTTGGCGCTGGCTTCCATCGGTGCCCACCAAGGTGGGCATCTACCGGTCAAGCGGCGTCCTTGTGGTCCGCATCGTCCATGCCGGGGCTGACTCGCCGGCCGATGTCCTTCAGCCGCGCGAGCTGATCCACCATCGACGGTGCATCGTCCAGGCTGCCGGCGGAAGTCCACAGATAGGTCATCACCGCATAGACGTGACCGGGGGTAACGCCATCGGTGGTGGCAAGGCGGCCGATGGTCAGTGCGAACAGGGCCGCTGCCGTCGCGCCGACGGCCAGCACGGCGCCGGCTTCGCGATCGGAGAGCAGGATGCGCAGGCGTGACAGCGTGGTGTAGTGACGGCGCAAAACCGAGGGACTGACCCGGTCCACCAGTCGGATTTCCTGTTCCAGGCGGTTGTTGAGGCGCCCATGCAACTGCTCGTTGCGACGCGCGAACGACGGCAGCAGCAGGAGAGCACCGAACAGCGCGAGGAGAGCGGCTCCACCGACCAGCGGTTCAATTGCGAGCAGCATGACCGCAGCGCCAAACATGGATACCAGTGCGGTGGCGATGATCGGCACGTGCTTTTCGAAGAAGTCGACGAACTCGCGGGCCAGAACGACGCGGGCCGCCGAAGTGGAGGTGGCCTGGCCCAAACGGCGCTGCGCCTGCACCACGTTCACTGCCAGATCGGCATAGATGCGGGTAAACGTCCGGGTATCGACCGCACGGCGGGCGGCACCGACCAACCAGAACAGCAGCACTACGCCGGCGTAGGAGATGGCATGGCCGATGTTGCCGCGGATGATGGCATCCACCGCGAAGCCGGCGAACAGCGGATAGGCCAGCAGCAGCGCGTTTTCCAGTGCCACCAGCGAGAACGTGCCGGTGAGCTGCCAGGGGTAGGTGCGCAGGATGGCCTTCAGGGTGGCGGCCGCATTCTGCTGGCCGATGCTGCCGGCGGCGGCCGCTGGATCGTGGGGGTGTTTCATGGAATGCCTGGGTGGGTCGGGGGTAGAGTCGACTGTTGGTCGACTGCTCTTTGCGAACTGCTGGAAGAACCCGCGCTTGCGCGCGCAAGTCGCCTGACAGTCGACTCTACCCAGGCAGTTCCGGCATTTCGGGCTTTCCAGGGCAGCGATGGCCCTCAACGACGCGCGTGCACCGGCCAGCGGATCTCGAACGCGCTACCACCGCGTTCGGTCGCCCTGCATCGCGCCGTTCCGTGATGGGCCACGGCAATCGCGCGCACCACCGCCAGGCCAAGCCCGGAGCCACCGCTCTGCCGTGAGCGCGACACATCGGTGCGCTGGAAGGCTTCGAAAATGCTGTCGCGCAGGTCGTCCGGCACACCGGGGCCACCATCCTCAACGGTCACGGTGCAATGGCCTTCGGCCAGCGTGACGCGAACCCGGAGGGGGCAGGGGATGGCATGGCGTCGTGCATTCTCCAGCAGCGCCAGCACCGCCTGGCGGATGCGTGCCGGATCGCAGTCGGCAAGCGACGGCCGTGCATCCAATGTCACCGAGAATCCACTCTCGGTCAGCGCCTCGGACATCGCTTCGACCACCGCCGCCACCTGCACGCTGACATCGCTGCGCTGCAGGCGCAGATCCAGGTGACCGCTTTCGGCAAGGCTCACCACGCGCAGGTCTTCGATGATGCGGGTCAGGCCCTCCAGCTGGGTGAGCATGCTGTTGAACTGCTCCGGCCCGGGCTCGAACACGCCTTCGGCGATGCCCTGCAGGCGGCCGCGCAGGATGGTCATCGGCGTGCGCAGTTCGTGTGCGATCGCTGCATTCCAGAACACGCGGTTCTCGGACATCCGGCTGAGCCGCTCGGCCATGGAGTTGAAGTCGCTGACCAGTGTGGCGGCCTCGGCCATCGAGGTGTCGCCGCCGCGCGCACGCGCCTCAAGATCACCGCTGGCGACGCGACGCAGGCTTTCGGCCACCGAGTTCAGCGGGGTGATGATGCGCCGGGTCAGGCGCGAGGCGATCAACGTGGCCAGTGCCACCACCACGGTGGCGGTCAGGCCGATCCACAGCCACTCCAGCCCTGACGGCATGATGGTTTCCGGCTCGTCATACCAGCGTGGATAGAACACCTCCATGAGGTAATAGAACAGGTAGAAACCGCTGATCGACAGTACGGTCGAGCACAGCGATGCGACCGTGATGGATAGCGTGATCTGGCGCCCGATGCTCTTGCCTTTGCGGTTCATCGGTTCAGTCCAGGAAGCGGTAGCCGACACCGCGGATGGTGGCGGGAATGCCGATGATGCCGACGTCCTCGAGCTTGCGGCGCAGCTTGCTGACGTGGCTGTCCACGGTGCGCTCCTGCGCATCGCCTTCCGGCAGGCAGGTCTGGAGAAGATCCAGCCGGCTGTGCACCATGCGCGGTGCGCGCGCCATGTGTACCAGCAGACGGAACTCGGTGAGCGTGAAACTCAGAGCATGCACGTGGTCATCGGTGCGCACGGTGACTTCATGGCTGCGCAGGTCGATCTCGAACGGCCCCTGCCGGATCAGCCCGTTGGGTTCTTCTGCAATGGGCTTCGCGCTACGGCGCAGCACCGCCTGGATGCGGGCGACGATCTCGGCGGGATTGAATGGCTTGGCCACGTAGTCGTCGGCACCGACGCGCAGGCCAGTGAGCTTGTCCACGTCCTGGTCCAGTGCGGTGAGCATGATCACCGGGGTGTTGCCGCGCCGGCGCAACTCGCTCAGCACCTGCCAGCCGTCCATCTTCGGCATCTGCACGTCCAGCAGCACCAGGTCGGGGCGCAGCTGGCGGTGGCTGGTGAGGGCGGCTTCGCCGTCGGCGGCGCGGGCGCTGCGCAGCCCGGAGCGGGCCAGGTAGGCGCCGAGAATGTCGGCGATTTCGCCTTCATCTTCGGCAATCAGCACCAGGGGCGCCTGGCGCGTGCGGGCGTCGGATTTCATTGCATGCTGCGGTTTCAAGTGAGGAATGGGAAACGCCGGCGACGGTGTCATCGTGGCCGTTCCAGGGTCTGCGCTTCTTCGTGGGCGGCCCAGGCCAGGGTGGCCAGCACCAGCGTGTGCTGCAGGGCGGGCGCCAGTGTTGCGGTCGCGCGCAGGTGCTGTGCGAGCAGGGTCGATACGGCCGCAGGCAGCTTGCTCCACCGTGATTCCATGCCCGTTGCGTCCACCCGGTCCTGCAGGCGGCGGGCCATGTGGACCAAGGCCCGCAGGCGCAGGGCAAGCAACGCAGCCACCAGGACAGCCGCCATCCCTGCTGGCATGAGGCTCACGTCAGCGGCGGAGGCGGACCAGGCCGCGAGGCCGATCAGCGACGCCGACGCCAGGGTGCCCGCGCGCGCCGAATGACCGGGGCCTTCGCTGCGGAACCACACCAACGCGGCGGCACCGGCGCCCGCCAGCAGGGGCGGCGCCGGGTTCGCGCTGGCAAGCATCCAGGCACTGGTCGACGCCAGCACCAGTGCAAGCAGCCACGGCGAAGGCGCGCACCAGGCAAGGTAGGCGCGGCGGACATCGATGGGAGGCAGGTCTGGAAACGGAAGGGACACGGCGGGAGCGCAGTCGGCGAGGCCGACAAGGCTAGGAGCCGTTGATGGAGACTTGGTCGAGATTGTGTCGAGATTTCGTGGACGCGATCCGTGCCGTTCAGGAGCGGGCCCCGTGCCTGAACGGATGTGCGGCCTCCATGCAATCTCCACAGTGGCTCCAAGAAACATCCACCACCACCTCCCAGACTGCGGCTTCTGCGGTCACATCCGGTGGCTGCGTGCATGCGAGCCTTCCGATGAACAACCGCAGGACCTGGATCATTGCCGCAATCGTTGCGCTTCTTGCAGGCGGCACCGGCTGGTGGCTGTTCGCCGAAAGTGATGATGCCGCGCTGATCACGGCCCCGGCAAGGGTGGCGGACCTGGAAAGGACCGTGCAGGCCGTTGGCCGGGTCAACCCCAAGGAACTGGTGGCGGTGGGTGCGCAGGTATCGGGCCAGGTCAAGCGCCTGCATGTGGTGTTGGGCCAGCGTGTGCACGCTGGTGATCTGATTGCCGAAGTGGATTCGCAGCCGCAGCGCATCGCCCTGCGCAGCGCCGAAGCGGCTGCCAATGCGCTGCGTGCCCAGCATGCCGCCAGCCTGGCGCGCTACGCCCAGGCCATCCGCGTGCATGAGCGCCAGTCGCAGCTGGTGGCGTCTCGGCTGGTCTCGCAGGAAGGTTTCGAGTCCGCGCGGGTGGCGCGCGAAGCGGCGCGCTCTGACGTCGCAGCGCTGCAGGCCCAGATCGAGCAGGCGCTGACCCAGGTGGAAACGGCGCGGATCAACCTGGGCTACACCCGCATCGTCTCACCTTCCGATGGCTACATCGTGGCCATCGTCACCAAGGCCGGGCAGACGCTGAACTCGATGCAGACCACGCCGACCATCGTAATGCTGGCACAGATGGACACGATGACGGTTCGCACCGAGATCGCGGAGGCCGACGTGGAGCTGATCGCGCCTGGCCAACCCCTGTGGTTCTCTACGCTGGGGCCGGGCGGACGCCGCTACGAATCGCATCTGCAGCAGCTTGAACCTGCGCCATCGTCGATTGCCGATGTGGCCACCGGCAACACGGGTGGATCGGCGCAGACGCCGAAGGCGGTGTACTACGCCGGGCTGTTTGACGTACCCAATCCAGGCCTGAAACTGAAGCCGTCGATGACGGTGAAGGTGACGATCCAGCTGGCGCGCGCCGCCAACGCGCTGCAGGTGCCGTTGACAGCAGTGTCCGAGAGCGATGACAAGGCGGGCAACCGCGCGACTGTACAGGTGATCGACGCCAAGGGCCGTGCCCGCGAGCGCGCGGTGACGACCGGCCTGCGCACAGCTACTGCGGTGCAGATCCTGTCCGGCCTCAAGGCAGGCGAGAACGTGGTGGTCGGGCAGGCGCCCAGTGGCGCGGAAGCCGAGCCCACCAGCCTGCTGGGGATGTGAGCATGGCCGACGCGCTGCTGGAACTGCATGGCGTATCGCGCGCCTACCGCTCGGCCGCCGGCGAGGTGGTGGTGTTGAAGGACGTGTCGCTGCGCATCGCGGCGGGCGAGTTCATCGCCATCATCGGCCCGTCCGGTTCGGGAAAATCCACGCTGATGAACATCCTGGGCTGCCTGGACCGGCCAACCGAAGGCAGCTACCGCGTGCACGGCGCCGCAACCGAGCAGATGTCGCCCGATGAACTGGCGCACCTGCGTCGCGATCATTTCGGCTTCATCTTCCAGCGCTACAACCTGATGGAGAACCTGAGCGCCACCGAGAACGTGGCCTTGCCCGCCGTCTATGCCGGGGTGGAGGCCGATGCGCGCACCACGCGTGCCCGCCTGCTGCTGGAAACGCTTGGCCTGGGCGAGCGCACCACGAACCGGCCCAGCCAGCTGTCCGGCGGCCAGCAGCAGCGCGTTTCCATTGCGCGTTCGCTGATGAACGGCGGCGCCATCGTGCTGGCCGACGAGCCGACCGGCGCGCTGGATCATGCCAGCGGCAGTCAGGTGATGGTCGAACTCAAGCGCCTGCATGCGCAGGGCCATACCGTGATCCTGGTGACCCATGATGCGGCGATTGCCGCGCACGCTTCACGCGTGATCGAGATCGCGGACGGCCGGGTCGTATCCGACCGTGGTACGGGTGATCCTGCGGTTGCACGCAAGGCCGTCGCGCCCGAGCGCAGCACGGAACCGGGCGCCGAGCGCCGCGCGCGCCTGGATGCGACCAGGGAAGCGGCACGGATGGCGGTACGTTCGATGCTGGCCCATCGCCTGCGCACCTTGCTGACCATGCTGGGCATCATCATCGGCGTGGCTGCGGTGGTGACCGTGGTCGCGTTGGGCAAGGGCGCACAGGCGCAGGTCGAGTCACAGATCAACGAACTGGGTGCCAGTACGCTGGAGATCTTCCCGGGTGCGGATTTCGGCGACCCGCGCTCGGCCGAGATCGAAACGCTGGTCGTGGACGATGCCGATCACCTGGCCGCATTGAGTTACGTAGACAGCGTAAGCCCCAACCTGAGCAGCTCGGTGGCCGCTCTGCAGGGCAACCGGCGCGCCAACACACAGGTGCTTGGCGTGGGCGCTGATCTACCCCGTGTGCGCGGGCTGCGCCTGAAGGCGGGCCGGTTCTTCACCGATGCCGAGGTGGAGGCGCATCGCGCGGTGGCCGTGCTCGACCAGAAGGCGGCCAAAGCACTGTTCAACGGCAATCCGATCGGCGGCACGGTACTGCTGGGCGGCATGCCGGTGGACGTGATCGGGGTGGTGGGTGCCAGTGCATTCGCAGGCGGCGCGACGCCCACGGTCTACGTGCCTTACACCTCGGCGGCCTCGCGCCTGCTTGGCAGCCAGCGGCTGGAGAGCATCACCGTACGCGTGCGCGATGACGTACCAACCCGTGCAGCTGAAGCCTCGCTGGGCGCAGAGCTGCAGCGGCTGCATGGGCGCCGCGATTTCTTCATCTACAACTCGGACCAGATCCGCAAGGCGGTGATGAAGTCCAGCCAGACCATGGCGGCGCTGGTCTCGGCGATTGCGGCGGTGGCGCTGGTGGTCGGTGGCGTGGGCGTGATGAACATCATGCTGGTGTCGGTGAAGGAGCGCGTGCGCGAGATCGGTGTGCGGCTGGCAGTGGGGGCCCGGCAGGGCGACATCCTGCGTCAGTTCCTGATCGAGGCCGTATTGATCTGCCTGTTCGGTGGGGTGCTGGGCGTGTTGTCCGCGTTGGGTGTGGGAGCCTTGTCCAGTCTGCTGTCACTGGGCGTGCCGTTCCAGTTCACGCCTGGGCCGGTGCTCGCCGCGCTGGCATGTTCGTCGGCAATCGGGCTCGGTTTTGGCTACTTCCCGGCCCGCAATGCCGCGCAGCTGGACCCGATCCAGGCATTGGCGGCGGAGTAGCGTCGTCCGCGGTGGCATCGTAGAGCCGGGCCCGCGCTCGGCTGCTCTCCATTCAGACCGCGATGCGCCCTGCGCCGCGCGCAGCGAGCCGAGCATGGGCTCGGCGCTACAGCGACTCAGCGCGCCTTGCCTTTGATCGGCACGCTTCCTGGCAGCTGCGCATAGCCGCTGTCACCCCAGTGGCGGGTAATGCGCTGGAAGAACAACGAGTTGGGCACGCGCAGCAGGCAACCGCGCGCGCCTTCGCCACGATCACTCAGCGTGGTGTAGATCAGGTTGATGTCCACCACCTGACCACACAGGCCCGGTTTGTCCACGCTTTCCAGCACTTCGATGGTGTCATTGATGCGGAATGGGCGCGTGGCGACGATCAGGAACGAACAGAACAGGTTGGACAACACGCTCCACGCGGCAAAGAACGCCACCGCGCCGACGGCCATGAACCCGGTCAGCGCGGTCCACAGCACCGAGCGCGAAACGCCCAACCGCTCCAGTATCAGCAGCGCGGCCGCCAGATACAGCAGCAAGGCACCGCCGCGACGCAGGCCGACATGAAGCTCTGGAGCCAGCCTGCCGCGCTGCCGGGCCTGCACCAGCAGCCACGCCAGCGCACGCACCATCACCCACGCGACGCCGAGGATGGCCAGCACCTCGGCCACCGGCACAACCACGGTCAGCCAGTCCTCGATCCAGGCAGGCAATCCGGTCATGGAGGCTACAGCGTCGCCGCGCCGCCAGAAATGGTCAGCAGTGCACCAGAGGTATAACTGGCGCTGTCCGAAGCCAGCATCACATAGGCCGATGCCAGTTCGGCTGGCTGGCCGGGGCGGCCGAACGGCGTCTGCGAGCCGAACTGCTCGACCTCCTCGGCGGCCATGCCTGCCGGAATGAACGGCGTCCAGATCGGGCCGGGCAGCACCGCATTGACGCGGATCTGGTGCTCGGCCAGCAGGCCCGCCAGCCCCAGCGTCAGGTTGGCCACCGCGCCCTTGGTTGCGGAGTACGGAAGGATGTTCGGGGTCGGTCGCTTGGAATTGACCGATGCGGTGTTGATGATCGCGCCGCCACCGCGCAGGTGCGGGACGCACAACCGGGTCAGATTGAACACGGCATGGACATTGGTATCGAACGTCCGCTTCCAGTCATCCAGGGTGATGTCGTCGAAGTGCTCGTAGTAGCGCTGGTAGGCCGCGTTGTTGACCAGGATGTCGAGACCGTCCAGCTCGCTGGCCACGCGGTCGACCAGCGAGCGCGCCTGTGCCGGGTCGCTGATGTCACACGGCACCAGTAAGGCTTTGCGCCCGGCCTGTTCGATCTGCTGCTGCACATGGCGGGCATCGTCCTGCTCACCATCGAGGAACGCGATGGCAACGTCGGCGCCTTCGCGCGCAAAGGCGATGGCCACGGCTGCGCCGATGCCGCTGTCACCGCCGGTGATCAGTGCCTTTTTGCCCTGCAACAAGCCATGGCCGCGGTAGCTGTCTTCGCCGTGGTCCGGACGCGGTTGCATCTGCGCGGTCTTGCCGGGGAAGGATTGCTGTTGGGCGGGGAAGGGCGGGCGTGGGTAGTCGGGCAGGGCCATCGTCACTCTCCGGAAGGAAACCGGCGCCAGTCTCCCTCCATACGGGTAAACGGCCGGAGGGCGCGGTGTCGTTGCAGCGTGGACGCCTGCGCGGAGGACTTCACAACGGATGGGCGATCGTGGTCATGATGCTGTTGGCCGGTTGCCGTGAATCCAGCCGCGTGTGCTGCACGATGATCGGCTGGTCGGATTCAACGAGGGTGGCAAAGCCGGTGCCGCGCGGCACCGGCGCCGGATCCTGCAGGTCGTTGAAGCGCAGGTGACAGGTGCGTCGCGCCGGCACGGTGACCCTGTAGGGGCCCACCGGATCACGGTCTTCGAAGTAGAGGGTCAGCGTGACATGCGCGGGCTCGTCGCCGGCATTGAGTACGCAGCAGGTTTCGTGACTCTGCATCTCCGGTGACGGGCCGTTGCTCCAGGCTGGAATGTAGCCCTCGGCGATAGCCCAGCGTCGATGCCCGATGCAGGAAGCGTTCGTTTCCATGACGCGGTTTTAGCTGGAGGGGTGTTGCCATCGTGTCCAGTCCCCGCACGGAATCCGTGATGACCATCGGCTACCACGCATCGCATGAGCAGTTCCCGCCCGCCACCTTGCTGGGCCTGGCGCTGCGCGCCGAACAGGCGGGATTCGAGGCCGTGATGTGCTCGGACCATTTCCATCCATGGACGACTGCGCAAGGGCAGTCCGGCCACAGCTGGGTGTGGGCCGGTGCGCTGGCGGTGCAGAGCGCGTTGACCCTGGGCATGGTGACCTGCCCGATGCTGCGCCAGCACCCGGCATTGGTGGCACAGGCAGCGGCGACGCTGGAGCAGCTGGCGCCGGGCCGGATCTGGCTGGCGCTGGGTACCGGCGAGGCCCTGAACGAGCGCATCACCGGCCAGCCGTGGCCAGCCAAGCGCGAGCGGCAGAAGGCACTGCGCGATGCGGCCGAGGTGATGCGGAGGCTGTGGGGTGGCGAGCAGGTCGACCACGACGGTGGCTTCCAGGTGCGCCAGGCACGGCTCTACAGTCGCCCGGCGCTTCCCCTGCCGCTGCTGGGTGCAGCGGTCACGGAGGAGACTGCACGTTGGATGGGGGGCTGGGCCGATGGTCTGATCACCATCAGCCAACCGCTGGCGCAGTTACAGCGTGTGGTGGCAGCGTTCGAGGCAGGCGGTGGCAGGGGCAAGCCGATGTACCTGCAGGCCAAGCTCTCCTACGCGCGCGCCGAACAGGCGGCGCTGGAAGGTGCGATGGAGCAGTGGAGTGCCAACGTGCTGTCGCCGGAACTGGCCGAAGGCCTGGACCAGCCCGAACAGTTCGAAGCACAGGCCCGATCGGTCAGCGCCGAGGTGGTGCGCCAGCACGTGCATGTCTCGGCAGACCTGGGCCAGCATCGGGCCTGGCTGCAGGAGCTGCAGGGACTGGGGTTCGATCGCATCTACCTGCACAACGTGAACCGCGAGCAGGAACGCTTCATCGACGACTTCGCCGAACACGTGCTGCCCGCGCTGCGCACTCAGGCACCTTCGGCAGCCAGCCACGTATAGCCGTGACCCTGCAGGTAACAGCGGCGACCCTGCAGTTTGGCGCCGTGGCCCACCAGCGTGTTCAGCGGGCCGCGCAGGGGCACGTCCACCTCCGCTGGCTCGTCGCCGAAGTTGATCAGTGCCAGTGCCTGATGGGGTGCCTCACCGTAGCGGAGCATCAGCAGCGCAGGTGAGGGCGGGTCGAGCGTGTGAGGACCCTGCTGCAGCACGGAATGTGCATTGCGCTGCTGCAGCAGCTCGCGCACCCGCAGCAGCAGTGAACCTGGCGTCGCGCGTTGCGCCTCGACGTTCACCGTGCGGTAACCGTAGGGGCCGTCTGCCGGTGGCGCGCGCCAGGCATGCCGCGGTTCGTCGGTGAACCCAGCCCCTGGGCCGTTATGCCAGTGCATCGGCATGCGCACGGCATTGCGTTCGGGCAGTTCCAGGCAATCACCGAGGCCGATCTCTTCGCCATAGCGGATCACCGGCACCTGGCCCAGCGACAGCAGCGCCGCCCAGGCCATGGCCTGCCATGCGATGTCGCCCTCCAGCATCGGTGCCAGCCGGCGGCGGATGCCACGGCCATAGATGCGCATGCCACGCTCAGGGGCGAAGCGTTCCATCACCGCTTCGCGCTCATCCGGCTCCAACTGCTCAAGGTCCAGTTCATCATTGTTGCGCAGCCAGGCAATGCGTGTGTCCGGCGGCGCGTGCGGGCCGTACTCGGCCATGACCCGCGCCACTTCGCTGGCATCGCCACGTGCCAGTGCGAGGAAGAAATGATTGTTGAGGTGGAAATCCAGCAGGTGCGAAAGCCGCCGCCCGTGGCACAGGAAGTCACCGTAGTGGGACGCGCGGACATCCGCTTCGCCGATCAGTGGCAGCCCTGGTTGCTGCGCGTCTGCCGTGGCGCGCATCGCCTCCAGCAGCCACAGCCCGTCGTCGCGCGGGTCGGCGTGGCGGGCGCGCTCGACCATGTACGGAACGGCGTCCACGCGGAAGCCGGCCACGCCGCGCTGCAGCCAGAGCGTCATTACCCGCAGCAGTTCCTCGCGTACCGGCGCATGGGCCAGGTCGAGGTCTGGCTCGTGCCGGTAGAACATGTGCCGGTTGAACGCGCCGGCCGTGGCATCCCATGTCCAGACAGAGGCCTCGATCGGCGGGAACATCGGCTGCAGGCCGTCGTCAGGCATGTGGTCGCTCCACAGGTACCAGCGGCGCCAGGCCGGGTCGCCCTGCTGTGCGGCGACGAACCACGGGTGCGCGCTGGCGGTGTGCTGCATCACCAGTTCGACGATGATGCCGATGCCGCGCGCGTCGGCCGCATCGACCAGGCGCTGGAAGGCGGTCTCGTCGCCCAGGCGTGGATCGATGCGGTAGTGATCGGTGACATCGTAGCCGCCATCACGGCCGGCGTTGCAGTAGAACGGCAGCAGCCACACATGGCTGATGCCGAGCCACTGCAGGTAGTCCAGCTTTTCGGTGATGCCATCCAGGGTGCCCCAGCCGCGGCCTTGGCTGTCGCGGAACAGATACGGGTCGATCTGGTAGATCGCGCGCAGCGGACGCACCGCCATGGGGCTTCTCCGGCACTGTTCACGGGTGACCAGCCTGCTGTGCGCCGTGGCAGCGGTTCGTGAACCGAATGGCACCGCATCATGACGTGGCATCCACGGCCCGTGCATGCCCGGGCGCGCAGAGTGAATGCTCGTCCCGCTGCGCCGAGGAGCCTTTATCCATGCCCCGCCGCAAAACGCTTCGTATTGCGACGTTCAACGTCAACGGCATCGGCACGCGACTGCCGCAGCTGCTGGACTGGCTGCACAGGGAATCGCCGGACGTGGTTGCCCTGCAGGAGCTGAAGGCGACCGACGCCGCGTTTCCCGCTGCGGCATTGGAAGAGGCCGGCTACGGTGCGCTCTGGCAGGGTGAGGCGCGCTGGAACGGCGTGGCGCTGCTGGCCCGGGGGACCATGCCGGTCGAGAGCCGCCGCCGATTGCCGGGCGAACCCAAGGATACGCAGAGTCGCTATCTGGAGGCGGCGGTGCACGGCGTCATCGTGGGTGCCCTCTACCTGCCCAACGGCAACCCGCAGCCCGGGCCCAAGTTCGACTACAAGCTGCGCTGGATGGAACGCCTGATCCGGCATGCACGCAGCCTGGTCGAGCTGCCGCACCCGGCGCTGCTGCTGGGTGATTTCAACGTGATTCCCACAGACGCCGATGTCTATGATCCCAAGGCCTGGCGGCGCGATGCGCTGTTCCAGCCCGAGGTTCGCGATGCCTTCGAACGGCTGCTCGCGCAGGGCTGGACCGATGCGCTGCGGAAGGTGCACGGCGACGCCACGATCTATACCTTCTGGGACTATTTCCGCCAGCACGCCGAGCGCGACCGTGGGCTGCGCATCGATCATCTGCTGTTGAATCCCGTATTGGCGGAGCGACTGAAGGATGCGGGCGTCGACCGTTGGGTGCGGCTGCAGGAAAAGGCCAGCGACCACGCGCCGGCCTGGGTGACGGTGCGGGCTTGATCAACGCGCGGCAGGGTCTTCGCGTCGCTCCCGACGCACGCGCGCGCGGGTTCGGTACAGGCGGCTGTCCGCCTTCTGGATGGTGTCGGCCACGGGCTCACCGGCCGTGTTGATGGCCGCACCCATCGAGAACGCGCTGGGCGAAAGCGCGGCGTGGTCCTGGTACCAGTGCTCGAGTTCGCTCAGGCGGCCATTCGCTGGCGCGACCAGCACTACCATGAACTCGTCGCCACCCAGCCGTACCACGGTCTCGTCCTTGCCCAGCGGCGAGCGCAGGAAGGTGGCGAACTCGACCAGCACGGCATCGCCACGGCGGTGGCCCTGGGTGTCGTTGATGTGCTTGAAATGGTCCAGATCGAACATCACGCAGGCCCAGCGCTCGTCAATCAGTTCATCCAGCCGGTGCAGGTAACGCCGGTTGTAGCACTGCGTGAGCGGATCCTTGAAGGACATGTCGCGCAGCTGCTGCTCCTGCATCCTCAGCGCGGTGACGTCCTGTGCATGCCCCAGCACGTAGGGCGGGCTGGCTTCGTTGTCGAGCACGTTGTGGTACGCCCAGTAGTGGCGCGTACCATCGGCGGCAATCAGCTCGATCACGCCAGCGTCGGTGTGGTTTGCCTGGATCCGGGCGAGGTAGGCCCTGAAGCCTTCGCGTTTTTCCGGCGGCATCAGGTCACACAGGCTGCGCCCGATCATCTGGCTTTCCTCGAAGCCCAGCGACTGCACCGCCGCCGGATTCACCGAGGTCAATGTGCCGTCCAGCGTGTGGGTGCAGATCAGGCCCAGGCTGTAGTGGAACAGCCGACGGTAGCGGGTTTCACTCGCTTCCAGCGCGTCCAGCGCGGCTCGTTCGTCCGTGATGTCCTGGATTGCCCCGACCAGGCGCGGATGGCCGTCGACCTGTTGCCGGCTGCCGACCACCCGGGTCCAGATCGCGCGCCCGTCGGCCGTGGTCATCGGCAGCTGTACTTCCCACGATGTCCCCTCGTCGATGCAGCGCTGTACCGCCGCCTGGATGATGTTGCGGCTGTCCTCGCGATAGAACGAGAGTGCGGACTCCAACGTGGGCGTGAAGTTGCTGCGTACGCCATGCAACTGCTTGGTTTCCCGTGTCCAGCGCACCTCGTTGGTCAGCAGGTCCATCTCCCAGCCGCCCACCCGTGCGGCACGGTTGGTACGCTCCAGGAAGTCCTCACTGCGTTTCAGCTCGCGATGCAGCGCCTTGGCCTGGCCAACCTGCGCCATGAGAGTGCTGCGCTGTTCCAGCACCTGGGTGGTGACCCGAGCCAGATGCACCATCAGTTCGCGCTGGGAGGGTGACAGCACGCCGGGCATCGGGTCGAGCAGGCACAGCGTGCCGATGCGTGCGCCGTGCGTTGACCCCAGGGGAATGCCGGCGTAGTGGCGGATGCGCGGCCCACCGGTGACCAGCGGATTGGTGGAAAAGCGTGGGTCCTGGCGCGCATCGGGAATCTCGAACAGCTCGTCCTGGCGTATGGCATGGGTGCAGAAGGAAATCTCGCGGGCGGTCTCGCTGACGCCCTCCAGGCCGATGTTGGCCTTGAACCATTGGCGGTCTTCGGCCACCACGGTGATCAGGCCCATGGTCAGGCCGGTCGCGGCGCGGGCCGCGGCAACGATGGCATCGAACACCGGCTCCGGTGGCGTATCCAACAGGTGCAGTCGTTCGATTTCGAGCAGTCGTTCGGCTTCGTCCATGGCGCTTTTCAGGGCTGGGTGGCGAGGGCGGTTGCGGCGGCTGGCTGGCGCTACGCTAGTGTGCGCGCCGTTATGTATCGCCACGGCGGGGTGATGCCGATGTGAGGTGGGCGCGCCGGCTCAGTGCTGTTGGAGCGATGCCTGCAAGGCGGTGGCCAGTGCAGCGTCTCCGGATACCAGGTCCTGCCAGCGCAGTGTGATGCCCTTGCGCCGCCCCTTCTCAACCAGCTTGAGTCCCTCAGGGGCCACAGTGAGAGTGTAGGGTTGGCCGTCGATATGCAGTTCGCGGCGCAGTGGTTTGTCGAGCGGGGTCATCATCGTTTCCTCGCTGGGGCGGAAGCGCGACGTAGCTGGATCGATACGTGACGGTGATCACGGATGTGCCAACGCCAGGGGAAATCAACAGCGCGGGTGATGCCGATGCGGGGCCCGACCACTGGATCCTCCGGCGGCGGCACGCCATCGCTGGCGATGACAATGCCGTGGTTGCCGGTCACCAGATCAGCGCCGTCGAAGCTGCGGTCCAGCCCGAAGGCCTGCGAGAGCTTGCCGGGCCCGCTGGCCAGATCGTGGTCGCGGCGCGCGGCGGGGCGCAGTTCGCGCATGCGCTCCAGGCCCAGCAGCGGCTCGATGGCCCGCAGCAGCACCGCCACGCCTTCACCCACTTCGCCGCAGACAACGTTGCTGCCCCAGTGCATGCCGTAAGTGAAGTAGACATACAGGTGGCCGGCCTCGCCGAACATGCTGGCCGTGCGCGGGGTCTGCCCGCGATAGGAGTGTGCGGCCGGATCGACACTGCCCGCGTAGGCCTCGACTTCAACGATGCGACCGGCCCGGCCATCGTCACGGACGAGGAGTTTGTTGAGCAGCTCGGGCGCAACCTCGACGGGCGGGCGCCGGTAGAAGCTGCGGGGGAGAATCTGAAGAGCGGTGGGCAACCAATCCGGCACGGTAGAGGCAGGCTCGGGCAAACGGTGATGGCACTGTGGCACCAGACAGGTGAAACGGGCGCAGACGCAGTGTCATTCCTGCGCAGGCGGAGCGGCCAGTGCCGCGCGGCGGGAGGCATAGACCTCGGGTGTCTGCGGCTTGATGAACAGTGCCACCAGTTCCGGATACTCGCGCTTCACGGCTGATTCGATGCGGGTGATGCACGCCTCGATCTGCGGTGTCTTCCGGTCATCCTCGAACTCGGCGCTGAGCATGGCCACGACCTGTTCGGGGCCCATCTGCATGGTGGTCACGCCATTTGCGCGGCGCAGGTCCGGATCGGTTTCCGCCACGGCCATGATCCGCTCGGCCACGGCCGGGTGGGCCGGCTCACCCACCAGCAGTCCCTTGGTTTCGCGTGCGAGAAGAAAGGCGGTGGTGGCAAGCACGCCGGCGATGCACAGCGACGCCACACCATCAAGCACCGGCATGTCCAGGACCTGGGCGGCCACGAGCCCGATCAGTGCGAAACCCAGGCCCAGCAGGGCCGCGCTATCCTCCAGCAGCACTGTGAAGGTGGACGGGTCCTTGCTGCGACGGAAGGCTTCGAAGTAGCCCAGTTTGCCCTTGGTACGCCGGAACTCCCGTAGCGCGACCCACCATGAAGCTCCCTCGAACAGGATGGAGATGCCCAGCACGCTGTAGCTCAACGCGTGGTTGGTGGCCGGCTCCGGCCGGCGGATGTGCTGGATGCCCTCGTAGGCCGAAACACCGGCGCCGGCGGCGAACACCAGCAGGGCGACGATGAAGCTCCAGAAGTACAGCTCGCGGCCGTAGCCGAACGGATGCACGGGGTCTGGCGCCTTGCCGGCGCGGCGCAGGCCGTACAGCAGCAGGAGTTCATTCAATGTGTCGACCAGCGAATGCACGCCCTCACTGAGCATGGCCGAGCTGCCGGAGATGCCGGCAGCAATGAACTTGGCGATGGCGATGGCCAGGTTGCCCGCGAGGGCGGCGTAGATGACCAGACGGGAACCGGTGGGAGCGGACATTTCGGCGGCTGGGCGGGGCGGACGCCTGATCTTCCCGATCAGCGCGTGCCCATTGCGTGCACGGCGCGATCAGTGTCCCTTGGGATTGAGGTACAAACGCGCCCCATCCGATTCACGGTAGCCCGTCCAGCGCCCACCGCCTGACGCGCGGAAGCGCCCGAAAACGGTGTTGCTGGTGTCGGTGAGCAGCAGCTGGTTGCCCGACAGTACCCAACGGTTGGCCGAGAAGAAGCCATCCGGGCAGCCGGCGGGCACGTAGGCACTGTAGCCGCCGAACCACTCGATGTTCTTCAGCTCGATGGAGCAGGTGTTGCCGTTCTCCTGGCCCAGCGTCCAGCTGCCGAACAGATCGCTGTCGCGCACATCGCGGCCGCCACGGTGGCGGTCGTGGCCCCAGTCGTCGTTGTCGTCGTGGAAACCGAAACCCACGTCGATCTCCTTGCTTTCGCTGCGTGACTCGGACTGCGAGCTGCCGCTGGTGGTGGTCTGGGTGGTCACCGCGCCACTGCTCTGGGTCTGGGTGCTGCTGGATTGCGTGGTCTGGTCGGTGTGGGTGGTCTGTTCGCCGAAGCCGAACGAGGCGTCCTGGGCCAGGGCGGGCAGGGCCAGGCAGCACAACGCGGACAGGAAGGTACGGGCGAGCACGGCAGCCATCGCAGGATCCTCGGAAGGGGGGGCGCGCGAGTATCGAACCGGTGGGGTGGGAGACGGTGTGAGGGTGTGCGCTGGGGCAGCCCAGCGAAGGGTAGTGCCGGCCGCTGGCCGGCTCCCACTTGGCGCCCAGAGACCGAAGGAATGCCGGCCAGCGGCCGGCACTTCCAGCAGCCAGGCATCGCCTGGCGCTACGGGTCGGGCTTCACCCTCACCACCCGTTTCCGGTACTCGTACACGTTGTCACCGCGGATGCGCTTTTCCTCGGTGCCGGTGACCCGGCCCACCTGCTGGTCCGAACCGGTCACGGGCTGTGCCTCGATTTCGGTCTCGTGCTCGAAGGAATGCGATTTGTCGGTGTTGCGGTAATAGCGGTACAGCGCCCAGTACAGCGCGGTTGCGCCGGCTGGACCTGCCGCCAACAGCCAGAGGCCACTGTCGTCGCTCATGTGGATGCCACCAGGAAGGCAATTGCGAGGGCTTCAATGACGGTGCCGGTGGCCAGTGCCGCCAGCAGCATCTTCCATTGCTGCACGGGCACGCTGCCCATGGTTTCGCCGGTACGGCCGTTCACTGCGATGTAGTGCAGCATGCCGCCGTTCTTTCCGGGCTGGTGGTAGGAGTACAACCACACCGGCAGGTACATCGACACCCAGCGGGTGCCATGCACCTCCAGCTGTTCCTGCTCCCAGCGCACGCCACGGTTGTAGCGCTTCACCGAACCTTCCACCTGCGCGCGGGCAATCGACAGCAGCTGGTCTTCCAGTCGCGGCCGCAGTTTCTCCACGTCCAGGTTGCGCTTCTCCGAAGTGAAGCCGGCCAGATAGGACGCGTTCCACTTCACCGCGTTCTTGGTATCGAACGGCAGGATGGTGTTGATGATGTTGTTGGTGTTGGCGCGGGTGTCCAGATTGCCGCGCTCGGCCGAGGATTCCAGCGGCAGGTCATCAACGGTGAAATCGACCTGGCGCTCCACCTGGTAGACATCGGCGTCGTAGAGGGTGCGCTTGTTCTTCTCGCTGCCCACCGTGTACTCGCGCGTCTTGATCTCGCCCTTGCCGGCCACGGCCGCGCTTACATTGCTGTCGACGATCATGTAGGGCAGGAACACGCCCACCACGTTTTCCGGGGTGAACTCGTCCTTGAAGGCCTTCAGCGCAAACATGCGGCGCTTGTCGACGAACTGGCGGATGCGCGCGACCGCGTCGTCCTTCTTGATATGGAAGGGCAGCACCGCATCAGGCACCGCGCCATTGCTGATCTGTTCGTTGACGCCGAACACGTGGCGGCACCAGTGGCAGCGCGCCGTCATCGTGCTTTCGGTATTGACCGTGACTTCGGCGCCGCAGCCGGTGCACTTGAACGTCATCAACGCCGAGGTGTCGGCATCGATGTCGCGTGCGCCGGACGCGATGACGGTGCCGCGCAGCTGGTCGATGGCCTCGCCCAGCCCGAACTCCTCCTCGACCCGCGCGCCATGCCATTCGTGACGGCAGTACAGGCAGACGAGGATGTCGGTGCCGGCCTTGGGCCGGATGTCGGTGGCGCCGCACTGCGGGCAGCGGTTGAGGCCGTCCTTCAGCTCGCTGGCCGAGGTATCGATGGCCACGGGATCGGGCGCTTCCACTTCATCGCGGATCGCCTGCGGCAGCTTCGAAGTGTCCAGCGGGAAGCTGCCGGGCAGGGGAGGGACGTCCTGCGGCGAACCGGGCCCATCTAACGACGCCGCCGGCAGGGGCGGCGGCGTCGCGGGCGCGGATCCGGGCAGCGGCGGTGGGCCGTTTCGGGGATCGGACATGTCGGTTGTGCGTCCTGCTGTTACAGGCCCAGTGCCTTGGCCTTGAGCGCGTCGTAATCGCTCTGGGTGATCAAGCCCAGGTCCAGCATTTCCTTGGCCTTCTTCAGCTTGGCGACCGGATCGTCGGCAGCCGGGGTGGCCGGCTGCTGCATGCCGCCGACACCGAACATGCCCGAGGCCATGCCGACACCGACCAGGCCCGCCGCACCGCCGTTCTCGCCGGCCGACTGGATGCCCTGGGCGACGCTGGCCTGCAGGTTGGAATTGCCGCGCGAACCGGACAGCGCATCGGCGCGCTGCACGGTCTTCAGCAGTTCGCGGGTGTTGGCGTCGTACTCGATCGAGACGATGGCGGTCTTGACGATGGCCAGGCCGCGGTCGGACTTCCACTGGTAACCCTGCTCGACGGCGGCCGACAGGCTCTGCGCGAAGCCCAGCGAGTCCTGCTGCAGCTTGGTGATGCGGTTGCCCTTGCCCGGATCGTTGGTATACAGGCTGAAGGCCGGGGCCAGCGAACCGACCACTTCATTGAACAGCTGGCTGGCAGCGGCGTTGTCCAGATCGGTGAAGTCGAACACCTGGCCCGGCCGCAGGTAGCTGGCCGGTACGAAGTTCTTCACGAACAGGATCGGGTCGACGATCTTCAGAGTGTACGAACCGCGGGTGATCGCACCGACCTGGGTATTGAGGAAACCGTCGTCCCAGTAGATTTCCGACTGGGTGCCGAAGCGGTTGTCCGGCAGTTCCTTCAGCGAGACGAAGTAGGCCGCCTGCTGCGAACCCGGCTGGCCGCCGAACTTGAAACGCTCCCAGCTCTGCTTGATGAAGGTGCTGACCAGGCCGTCGCCGGCGAAGATCGACTGCGAGTTCAGATCGTCGGAGCGCCACTCGTAGCCACCCGGTTCGGCGACGAACGCGGTGATCGCGCCGTCCTGGAACAGCAGCAGGCCGTAGCCTTCGGGCACGATGATTTTCGAGCCGTTGGTGATGATGTTGGACGAGCCGCTGGTGTTGGAGCCGCGGCCGGCATTGGTGCCCTGCGGCACCGCCGCGAACAGGGCGGCCGTGGACGGCAGGCCCGCCGGCACGGTGTAGAAGTCCTTCCACTGGTCGGCCAGCACACCGCCAACCGCACCCTTCACCGCCTGTACCAGACCCATGTCCAACTCCCTGTGATTCGAGGGCAGGCACCATGCCTGCCGAGCTGGACTGAATATAGCAGTGGCCGGGGGCGGCTGTGGTGCCGGCAGGTGAATGGGCGCCACGGGGCCCCGGTAATAGTCCGGACGTTGATTCCGCCGCCGACTCCGGGCCTAATCGGAGGAGGGGCAATGACGTCCCAGCCGACGCTGTGTCGGGCCTGGCCAAGGAGGGTGCAGAGCATGCCGCGCTACAAATCCGATGAACGCAGTGCACAGTACTACGCACTCTTCGAGCCGACTGACATTCTGGAAAATGGGCGCTGGAACCTCGACGCTCCGGTTCTGATTGATGCGATGCCCGTCGCATCGGCCGAGTCATTTGCCACGATGGACGAGGCGCCGGATAACGTCGACTTTCTTCTGCTGAGCGTCGACGCGCGTGAGGTTGAAGACTACGAGCTGAGCGATGAAGAGTATGCGCGTGGCGAAGACGCTTGGTGCCTAATCACTCTTTCCAACCGCAACTTCGCCGGCGCCATCTCTGTGCGGACACTTCCAATTGGTGATGGCTCTGGTGAGGGAAGTAGGCCTGAAAGACTCTACATGTCCGTGCAGAAGGACGAGACAGGACGCGCGGCGACCTCGAGCAATAACCTGCGCTCCTTTCTGAGTGAGGCTGCCGAGACGTCGCAGGTCGAGGCAGCGCTTCGTAGCGTCGATGTGTCGCTGCATGGCGTTGCGGTCTACGACGTCGGGCAGGCCAACTTCAATGCCCTTGTGGATCAATACGAACATCCTCGTCTTTTCTTTGATTTTGGCCGGCCCATATACATAAAAGGCTTCAGCTCTCCAGCATTGGATAACTTCAATCCTCTGGTCTTCAGCAAGTCGTGGAAATCCAACGAGCCAGTGGTCCTGTCTCATTTGGATCAGGATCATTGGCACTTCGCATTCAAGTCTGGTGTGGCTCGCTGGGACAAGAGCAAGGGTGCCTGGATAGTGAATCCTGTATACCGTCGTACGGCTCGGGAAAGGCCATGGGTTGTCCGCTTGCCGCCATCGACGGTGGCCCTGGGTGCAAGTCACCTCCACCTTCTTTTGTCTCTCAAAAGCAGGAAACTGGCTGGAGGGGCGAGCGCGCTTCACATCTGGAACAGTAATTGGCCGGATATCAGTGTTGGCTCTGTGGTGATCCATCGATGCAATCCGGGCCCGAATACACCCAACACGCCTGCATATCTGAAGAACAACACTTCCCTGGCGCTAAGAGTGGAATCCGATCATGCGCGCGTTCTGCTGACCGGTGACGCTGACTATCCATCCATTCCGTCATCTGCCAAGCAGGATCTCACCGGAATGGTAGCTCCTCACCACGGCGGTGAGGTTACTGCGAACAGCACGCCAGCAGGGGTCGGCCCAGGTCGAATGGTATTTTCAACATTCAATGGTGCGTATCCCGGCAATCCATCCTCCCAATCATCGTCAGAAGCTCAATTTGCTGGCTGGATCGTGACACAGACCAATTGGCGCTCCTATTGCAGCAGATGCCAGAAGCAGCACGGGCATAAGTACATACCTTTGCTCGCAGCTCCACCTCGATGCGGCTGTACCCACGTGGAACATGCGCAGATATGCCTGCCCACAGGTCCGTGACACTTCAAGTGCGCCCTTACAACATGTACGGAATCTTGAACGCCACGGTGAAGTCCGGTGCATCCGGGGTCAGCCCGATGCCCAGCAATGTCACCAAGGTGGTGTGCTGGTTCAACGCATAGGTCACGCCCAGGTTCAGGGATGCCGCATTGGCATCACTGCCGATCACCTTCATCCACTTGCCGCCCTGGAAGCGGGTGGAGGCGCGGGCGCTGATGCGGTCACTGAAGGACAGGCTCAGGCTGGTCCGCTCGTTGAACGCAAAGGCCACGCCTGCGCCGAAGTACATCGAGCCACCCAGCTTCACGTCGCCCGGATTGACCGTGTCCGGATTGCTGTCGATGTCGTTGAATCCGCGCGGGATGGAGTGCACATAGCCGATGTTGGCGAACAGGATGGCCGGGTCGGCGGTCTTCACCATCGACAGGCCGAGGTTGGCCTGCCATACGCCGTTGCCGGTGGGCTGCTCGCGCGGCACGGCGAAGCGGATGTAGTCATCGTCATCGCGCTCGATCACCTTCCAGTCCAGTCCGTAGGGCGCGCGCCCGGTGGGGGCGGTGACGCCGGCCGTGAGCACGGTTTCCGGGCGCCAGCCGCGTTCGCCGAACAGCCGGTAGTTCGCGCTCAGGCCAATGTCGCCCAGGCCGTTGCCGTTGGTCTGCTCCTGCGCGATGGCGGCTGCTGCACCGCCGGCGCCGCCCTTCTGGTACACGGTGCGCCGCGCCAGGTAGGGCACATCCAGGTTGAGCGTCAGGTTCGGGCTGACGCCCCAGCGGGCCGCCACGTTGTAGGTCAGTGAGTCGGACTCCACGTTCTCGATGGCGATATTGCCGAGGAAGATCGCGTCCAACGCGAGGAAGCCGTTGAGGGTGAGCTGCTTGCGGTCGTAGCGTGCGTAGGTGAGGCTGTTCTCGATGGTGAAGCGGCGCGAGAACAGGGCCGATTGCTGCTGCTTCACATCGTCCACGCTGCGCCGCGACTCCTGCCTGGCCTGTTGTGCTTCTGCGGCGGTACTGGCGTAACCCTCGCTGCTCGGTGGAACCGCGGCGGCCGCTGCCTGCGCCAATGGCGCGGCCGGTGGGGTCGAGGCTGGGCCAACCCGCCCGCCCAGGCGCGCCTGCATGGCCTGCACCTGCATGTCCAGCTCGCGCAACCGCCGCACTTCCTGTGCGTAGTTGGCCTTCAGCTGTTCCAGCTGGTTGGCCAGGGCCTGCACGTCGGCGCCATCATCCGGCGTCGTCGGTGCGGCAAGGGCGGTGCCCGCCAGCGCCGCCAGCGCCAACGGGGTGATCCTCATCAGGGTGTGCATGATCGTGTCCTGCGTTGTGGAGCGTTTCCCCCAATGCCAGGCCTTGCTACTGGCCCGGCCCCATGCCGCGGTTCAACGCAATCGCCTGGGCCACGTTCTGGCTCAATGGCAGGTTGCCGCCCACGGCGTTGCGCACCAGCTCCAGCTGCAACTGGTTGCTGGCGATCTGGCCGTCACCGGCGAGGGCGATGCCCTGGCCGACGCTGCCATTGCGGATCCACTGCTGCACCAGCCCCTGGCCATCCACCTGCAGCAGCAGGCGTGCCTGGTTGCCTTCCAGCACCGCCGTCGCGCTGGCGCCGCCCTGCTGCGCACTGACATTGCCTGCGCCATCAGAAAGAGCCGCCGGCACGTCACCCTCGCGAACCGTCAGCGTGGTGACGTTGCGCGCGAGATTGCCATCGCCGGCCACCTGCACGCTTTGCACCAGGCCGCTGGCGTTGGCCAGGCCGCTGCTGTCGATGCTGCGTCCGTGGGTATCGGGCAGCGGCGCATCGGCTGCCGTGACATGCACGCTGGGCTGGAAGCTGAGTTTCGGCGCGCCACCGCCACGGAAGTCCATGCCCAGGGTCAGGCCGCCCTGCAGGGTCGTGCCGTTGCTGGCCTGCCACTGCGACACCATGGTGACCCCGAACCAGGCGACGTTGTTGCCGCCCACGGTGTAGCGCCCCCGCATCAGGCTCAGCTCCGGATCGGGGATTTCCGTGAGGCCACGCCCGGTCCTGCCGTCGGCGGCCTGCAGGGGCAGGGCAGGGGCCATCAGCAGCAGAACCATCCATACGTGTTGGCGGAACATGGTCATACCTCCTCAGAACAGGTCGGCGTGGCTGAAGCCGAAGTCGACCAGTTCGGCATCGGTGATCGGCCCTTGCCGCGCGAAGAGCGCGCGGGCACTGGGCCGTTCGCTGGGTTGCAGAAGAGCGGTGTTGCGATCGAAGTCGCTGCCGATCACCACGAAGACCGCGCGCGATGGCCAGGCGGCCAGGAACTCTGGCAGCGCCAGGCTGCGGTTGCCGAGGATCGGGTCAGCCACTTCCACGATGCCGTTGCGCACCTGCTTGAGCACCACGAAATGGCGGAAACCGCGCACGTCCATCAGCACCAGTCCCGGCACGCGAAGGGTGCGCAGTCGTGTTTCATCGATGCGGTAGCCCCGGCCACGCATGCCCAGCGATTCCACGTAGCGCTTGATGTCGAGCAGGGAGAAGCCGCGTTCGGCCACCAGCGCTGGATCGGAAACCCCCATCATCCCTTCAATCACCGTCGCCTCGTCGGTCTGCAGGTGGTAGGCGTGGCGAAGGATGGTCGCCAGCGCCGCAGCCCCGCAGCTGTAGTCGGTGTGCTGGCGTACCACGTTGCGGTAGCGCCGCTCCTGCATGCTCTCCACCTTCTGCTGCAGCAGCGCGCCATTGGGCAGTACGCCACTGAAGCGCACGTCGCCCGCCCACGCAGGAACGGTGGCCAGCAGCAACAGGCAGGCCAGCAGGCACATCGAAAGACGGCAACGGATCATCACGGTCTCCGGCAGCAGGGGGGAGCCCCTGCCCCAAGGGGGAGGAGGGACAGGGGCTCCCGGGACCCCGGCCATTGGCGGACGGCCGGGGTGTTGCGCTTACTCGCCGCTGCCACCACCGCCGCCGGTGCTGGGCTGGGCGACTGCCAGGGCCAGGCTGTTGGCCTGCAGGTTGCCGGTGCCTGCAGCCACGTTCACGCCGATGTTGCCGGAGGCGCCGGAGAAGGCGCTGCCGGACAATGCCGAGGTGTTGGTGGCGTTGACGTTCACCCAGCGCGTGGTGCTGACCGTGCCGCTGAGGCTGGCATACAGGTCGGCCACGCCCAGTTCGACGAACTGGCTGGTGCCACTCTCACGCGTATCGAAGCCCAGGCCGCCCACCCCCGGCCGGTTGGGGTTCATCGTGGCGTTCTGGATCTGGTTGTCCAGGTCGATGTGGCCGGTGCTGTTGCCACCAGGGTGTGGCAGCTCGCCACTCCACGTATCCAGGTAGTAGTTGGCCATCTGGTAGGCGTTGCCGGTACCGCGGTAGGTGCCCGCGCCATAGGCCAGGGTCAGGCCGCTGACGCCGCCATGCATGCCGACCTGCACGGTATCGGTGTAGGACTGCACGAAGCCGGCGTTGCTGACCGTGTTGCCAGTGGAGACCTGGTTGGAGCTGATGCTCGACTGGGCCACCGCGGTGGTCGCGACCGAGGCCGCGAGCGCGTTCTTCTGCTCGTTGTTGTTGCCCGAGGCGATGTTCACGCCGATGTTGCCGGACGCGCCGCCGAAAGCGTTGCCGCCAAGACCTGCGGCGTTGGTGACGCCGGAGTTCATGGTGGCGTTGCCGAAGCCGGCCTGGTTGACGAACACCTCGGCGTCAGCCATGCCGAAGCTGAAGGACGCATCGGCAGCGGACAACGACGCGGCATTGTCCTGGGCATTGTTGTCGCCGGAGACCACATTGAAGCCGAGATTGCCCGATGCGCCGGCACCCACGCTGTCACCGATGGACGCACTGTTGGTGACCAGGCTGTTGCTGGTGGCGTTGTTGCTGATCGACTGGCGGTTGTCGATCACGGCAATGGCCGCCGAGTCGAGGTCGATGTCGCCGGTGATGTTCGGATCGCCGGAGAAATTGATGTCGGTGCTCAGCCGCAGGTCCTTCTCCAGGTTCACGTCGACGCCGTGGTTGTTCTTCTCCTTGCGTTCGTCGGCCTGGATGTTGCTGTGCTTCTGCACATTGACGTTGACGGTGCGGTTGCGCACGTCGTTGTCGGTGTGGTTGTGCGTATCGTTGCGGGTTTCGCTGACGGTGTGGTTGTGGTTGATGTTCGCGTTGGCGTTCTGGTTGTCCCAGCCATTGGCCGCAGCGGCGGTCGAGGCAGTGGCAATCGCCATGGCGAGCATGGTCTGTTTGACGGTCGCTTTCATGGTGCCCTCTCTCTCATCAGGTGGTGCATCGGTTTGGTGGTTGTCACGGGCGGTCCTGCACGACCAGGCCCAGTACGTTGGCCGTATCGTTGCCGTTGCCCGCGATCTGATTGAGTTGCAGGACCCCGTCGAATCCCCGCAGCGCGGTGCTGGCTACACCGGCGCTGCGGGTGCCCGTCGCGACGCCGCGACCGGTGTCGTCCCGCCCCCCTGCCAACGCGGAACCCTCGGCGGCCAAGGCCGTATCGTCGGTTTCGCGTATGCCCTGTCGGGCCAGCGTCGCGCTGACGACGTTGAGCGTCGTGTTGGCGATGCCGCTGGCCTGGTTGATGGATGCGATGCCACTGGCACCGGCCAGTGCATCACCGCCAATGTATGCAGTGGCCTGCAGCGGCCCGGACAGCACGCGGTTGCCCTGCTGCAGTTGCCGCGCATTGATCGCCACGTCGGCGCGATCGCCCTTGGCGATACCCCGCAGGTTGGCCTGCACGTTGAGGTCCCCGGCGGCCTGGTTCACGGCGATGGCGCCATTGGCCCCGGCCAGTGCGTGGCCGTCGATGCGGGCCACGTCGAGATAGGCGAGCATGCCGCTGTAGTCATCGGCCCGGGTTGCCCACGGCGCGGCAGCGAGCAGCAGAAGCAATCCGTGCAGGGCTTTCATTTTCCACCTGCCGGGGCCGTGCCCTGCAGCGGGAACTGGGCCAGTGCGCCGCGCACGGTATCGGCGATACCGCGGGTGCTGCTGCCGACCGCACCGAGCGGCCCACTCATGGCGCCCCCCAGGCTGCTGCCGACCATGCCGTCGCCACTGCGGCCCAGCGTGCCGCCCAAGGCCTGCTGGGTGACCCGTTCAACGGTGGTTCCGCCCGGCGCCGCGATGGACGCGGCCTGGCCGGCGCCCATGCCGGCATAGTCCTCATCGCTCAACTCGTCCATGCCGGTCGTCGTGTCGCCGACACCCAATGCGGCGGCGATCTCGCGCTGCGGCTTCGGGTCGGCGATCAGCGCCATGCCCGGTGGTGCCATGCGATAGGCCGGCCGCGCGGAGACGTCCCGCAACAGGACGATTTCGCCCGGTTGTGCCTTCACGCCCTGGCGGGCGCCCGACGCGGACGCGACGGCGCCAACCGACAGCAGAGCTATTGCCAGCGCTGCGGCCAAGCCGCGAATCAGGGTGGTGCCGTCCATGCCGATCTCCCGCGATGGGTGCGGCGGAACCACGCATCAACCGTGCCAACTCCGAAGCGCCCACGCGCCAACAGGGTGACCGTGCCGCACCTGACCGGGTTGCTGCCATGCTGTTACAGGCACGTCGCGGAATTGTTGGGATTTCGAAGCGCCAGGCACCGCAGGGCAAAGGCTGCGGGCGACTGTCGCATCGGTGTTACAGGTGGCGTCGCCGTCTGCTACGGTGCCGCTTCAGCCAGGAATTTCTTGACGCACTGCCCATTGCGCCGCCGTTTAGGGAAGCGCTAGGATCCGCCCAACAAAGGCCACCCCGGTGGCCGTAGAGGTCCCGGCGGAGGGCGGCACGCCGGTGATTGCCTGACAGTCCGCCGACGGTGTCCGGATGCTGGGGGAAGCATGGCAGCGGTCCCGGAGGCTTCTACGTCACGTTGCGTGCTCTGGTTTGGCGAGCCGCTGGCAAACGAGCGCAGTGCGCTGGCGGCAGCGGGCTGGTATGTGCGCAGCATCCATCCCGATCCCGCCATGGCGATTGGCCTGCGCGGGCGCGATCGTTTGCTCGCCGTGCTCGATCTGCGCCATCTCGATGCGGTCGCGCTGCAGCTGCTTGCGCCGTGGATCGAGCAGCACCAGCATCTACCCTGGCTGGCGGTACTGCCACCGGGTGCCGGACCCACATCACCGGCTTGGCTGCCGTTGCTGCAGCGATGCTGCGCGCGCTTCACGCTGCCGTTCGGCCTGCAGGACCTGGTCTGCGCAATGCGCCAGCAGTTCGACGCGGATGATCCGCCTGTCGACGCAACCTGCGGTGGGCACGGACCGCACGCGCTGATTGGCGAAAGCGCCGCGTTGCATGCGGTGCGCACGGTGCTGCACAAGTTTGCGCCGGTGGAGCTGCCGGTGCTGGTCACAGGTGAAACCGGTACCGGCAAGGAACTGGCCGCACACGCGCTGCATGCGCTGTCGGGGCGTGCCGGCAAGCCTTTCATTGCAGTGAACTGCGGTGCGATTCCGGCCAACCTGGTGCAGTCGGAGCTGTTCGGCCACGAACGTGGCTCGTTCACCGGTGCCGACAAGCGGCAGATCGGCGTGTTCGAATCGGCCCACGGCGGAACGGTGTTTCTTGATGAGGTGGGCGATCTCCCGGCAGAGGCACAGACCAGTCTGCTGCGTGTGTTGCAGGAGGGAACCTTCGAGCGCGTGGGCAGCAGCCAGCCGCTGCGCGCAGACGTGCGTGTGCTTGCCGCGACCCACGTCGAACTGGAACACGCGGTGGCGCAGGGGCGGTTCCGCAGCGATCTCTACTACCGTCTGAATGTGTTGCGCCTGCTGATGCCGCCGCTGCGCGAGCGCGGTGCCGACGTGCAGCTGCTGGCCGAGCACTTCCTGCGCTGCTTCCGGTTGCGCCACGGCGTGCGTGCACGCGGCTTTGCACCGGCCGCAGTACAGGCCATGCGGCGCTTCGACTGGCCCGGCAACGTACGCGAACTGCTGAACCGTGTGCAGCGTGCAGCGATCATGGCCGAAGGCGAGCTGATCAGTGAGCGT
This sequence comes from Stenotrophomonas sp. a6, assembly GCF_030913325.1. Lineage (NCBI taxonomy): Bacteria > Pseudomonadati > Pseudomonadota > Gammaproteobacteria > Lysobacterales > Lysobacteraceae > Stenotrophomonas > Stenotrophomonas sp. a6. The sequence continues at coordinate 2,346,919 of NZ_CP133161.1, read as the reverse complement.
GACCTGGAGCTGGGCGCATCGGCGGCGGTCCTGCCGGCGGCGATGCTGCACGATGCACGGGGGCAGGCCGAGCGCGATGTGCTGCTGCAGACCCTGCGCCAGACCGGCTACAACGTCTCCGAGTGTGCGCGGCAGATGCAGATATCGCGCGTGACGGTGTATCGCCTGTGCCGCAAGCACCGGCTGGAGCTGCCTGCGCAGCGCTGATCAGCCGGCCGCGAGGTGCTTGAACAGGCGCAACGGCTTGCCCGCGACGCGCTCGATCACGCCCTTGGCTTCCAGGTCCAGCTGCACGGCCTTCAACCACCAGCCGGCGGTGGCACCTGCCGGGAACAGGGTGGCGGGCAGATGTGGCAGCAGTGCCTGTTTTGCCTGCGCAACGGTCAGGCCGGGCGGTTGCGCAGGCAGGGCCCGCAGCAAGGCGTGGCGCATGGCGAGATACTTGGCCCGATCCACGCGCTGGATGTGCCCGGGCGTGGTGATGCTCTCGATCTCGATCCGCTCGGGCTCAGACATGGGTATCTCCCGCGACTTCGATGCGCGGGCTGCGGAAGCCCATGGCGATCCACGCCTTCATCAGGCGGGCGTAGAACCGCAGCGAGCGGGTCTTCAGGTTCGGCACATCGTCTGCAAGGACAGACGGGTCAGGAAGATCACGGACCATCGTCCGCATCTCCACGGCGGGTCTTGCCGACGCCGGCCACAACAGGCCATACAGGCTCAGCCAATGGCCACCGCTGAACTCCAGGAACAGCGGTGTATTGCAGCAGCCCGCCACGACGCGGCGGCTGCCGCCCCTGCTGGACAACCGCAACGCGCGCAGCATGGCATGTCCGGCATCGATGCTGACGCGATCCTTGCGGTGCATTACGAAGAGCGTCTGGCCGTGCGGGCCCAGGACGTCCGGTGCTCGGGGCATCGACTGCAGCATGGCGCCGGCCTTGCGGCAGCTGTCGCAGCAGCATTCGACGGTGGCGATGGGTTGGCCCGCGGCGGTCAGGCGCACCTGGCCGCAGGCGCAGGCAAGGGACTGGTGTGAGGCCATCTGCGTTTTCTCCTGGGGTTTCATCCTCTCGACGAACCGGGGCGCCGAAAATCGACAACATCTGCCTTCAAGGGCGCATCATCCGAAAGCGGATGCGGTACAGGTCCAACCCTGCACCGTCCGCGCGCCGCGCCGAATAGGTCAAGGTGTCGGGTTGCGAGCCATCCAGCATCGCGCCGTAGCTGTCGCCGGAGGCCTCGTTCAATGGCGAGGGCAATGCATGGCCTGCGTCATAACGGCCTCCACGCTCGTAGGCAAAGAACTGGCGCACCGGTGCACTGCCGAAGTCCAGGGCGCGGGCAAGCACCACCGTTCGGCCGTCGCCCAGGAACGTGGCATCGAACTCCTGCGCGGCGGTATTGATGCCACCAGCCAGCGGCCGCGCCGGCCGCGCCACGCCGCCGATCATCGTGGCGCTGTAGAGGTCATGGCCGCCGGCACCGCCCGCACGATCGCTGGAGAACAACAGCGTACGACCGTCCGGCGAGAGCATCGGCGCGAACTCATCGGCCGTGCTGTTCACCGCGGGGCCAAGATTGACTGGCTCCCCGAATCGACCGTCGCTCCCCATGCTGACCCGATACAGATCGTCGCCGCCCTGGCCGCCTGCTCGATCCGAACAGAAATACACCACACGGCCATCGGCGGAAAAGGCGGGATCGAAGTCACGTCCCGGCGTGTTGAACGAGACCGGCGTCGCCGGCCGCCAGCGCTGCCCATGGTGGCGGGAGACCCAGATGTCATACCCGCCCGAACCGCCGGGCCGGTTGCGGCTGAACCACAGTGCGGTTTTTCCGTCCGGGCTCAAGGTCAGTCGAATCTCGTCGTACTGCGTGGATGCAACGCCCGGGGCAAAGCGTTCGGCGGGGCCGACGATCCGCAGCACCCGTGATGGAGACGCGGGAGGCGACGCAGCAACCAGTAGCATCACGGCCAGCAGCGCCTTCATGCCTGTCGCTCGAAGTCGCTGACCCAGTTTGTTTCCCAGCTGCGCCCGCCATCGGTCGATGCCGCCTGTTCCCAACGCGCCGAGCGCGGGGTAATGCGTGACCAGATCACCCGTGTCCGGATTGTTCGACCGTCGTGCTGGTCTTCGCCGAAGAAGCGGCCGACACCGGCCTGGAAACCACCACGCAGTGGCGCGCCGATCCGGGTTGGCTCCCGGCCATCCAGCCACCAGCTCAGCCAGTGCCGCTCCGCCGCATTCCAAGCGCGGATGCCCATGCCTCGCAGCGGCGCTCCAGGCATGTCCATCAGGTTGTCACCCACGTTGCCGAATCCTCCCAGGACCGGCCAGTTGTGCAGGGTGCCGTTGAACGCGTCCCATGCATCGCTGCCTGCCAGCCGAGCGCGCAGGCGACGATGGCGCACGTTCCAATGGCCCACCAGGAAATCAAAATCGCCCGGTGCATCCGGCAGCTTCGGAAGCGGAGAGGGGACCGCAGCAGTGCGGCGGAACCAGTTGCGCCAGTTCACTTCCCAGTGCGCACCGGCATCGTCGGAGAACGCCTGTTCCCACCACGGCTCCTCGCCGTGAATGTCATGCCAACGGAACCAGACCTCGATGGGGCGCCCGTCGATCCGGTCGGTGCCGCGGAAGCTGCCGGCATCGCCCTTGAAAGCGCCGCGCACGGGGGCTTCGATATGGGCAGGGTTGCGGCCATCGATCCACCAGATCGACCACGTGGAAGACACCGGATCGAATGCACGCACGCCCAGGCCCCTGTAGGGGCCCGAAGGCAGCGCCATGACGTTGTCATCGATGGTGCCGAGTCCGCCCAGGGTGAGCCAGACCGCGCTGGAACCGGTGAAGGACTCCCAGCGGGTATCCCTGACCAGGCGCTCCTTCAGGCGTCGGTGCCGGACCTGCCAGTTGCCCTGCAACCATTTCCAGTCTTCGCTGTGGCTGGGCAGGGCCCACCCGGGGGGCAGCGCCGTAGATGCCGCCGCGGTGGCCAGGGTGGCCAGGAACTGCCGTCGATCCATGTGCGTGATCCCCTGTCGAAGGTGCCTCCATCGTTGCGCGTACCAGGGGGATTGACCACGCAGATATCGGGGCTCAGGCTAAGTCACACTTATGGTCACCCAACGCCAGCTGCCATCGCTTGCCGCCATCCGTGCCTTCGAGGCGGCGGCGCGGCTGGGCAGCTTCGCGCGCGCCGCCGAAGAGCTTGACACCAGTGCGGCATCGGTGAGCTACCACGTGCGGCGGCTGGAGGCCCAGACCGGTACCTGCCTGTTCCTGCGCCACGCACAGCATGTGGAACTGACGGTGGCAGGTGCCAGTGTCGCGCAGGAGGCCACCCGGGCCTTCGACGCGCTTCGTGCCAGTTTCATGCGCGCTGCGGACATCGATGCCTCGCGACTGCGCCTGTCTGTATTGCCAACACTGGGGACCAGCTGGTTGACGCCGCGCCTGGGCAGCTTCCGCGCCCGCCACCAGCAGTTCGTGCTGGAGCTGGATCTGTCAGCACAGCCGCAGGATCTGGCCGCCGGTCACTTCGATGCCGCCATCCGCAATGGCCAGGGCGAATGGCCGGGTCTTCAGGCAACTCCCTTGTTTCCCAGCGTGTTCACACCGTTGTGTGCGCCGGCGCTGCTGCACAAGGCGCGTGGGCTGGGCAGCAGCGCGCTTGAGATTCCCCTGCTCGGGCGGCCGGACTGGTGGGCCCTGTGGTTTGCCGCGCACGGGCACATTCCACCGCCGCCACCGGAGAGTTTCGTCGCGCCCTTTGCCGTCGAACATCTGGATGTCGGCGCCGCGATCGCCGGGCAAGGCATCGCCATTGGTTCGCCGATCCTGTTCCAGGCCGAGCTGGACAGCGGGCGGCTGGTGCAGGCGCATCCGGGCGTCGCCAGCGACGGTCGCAGCTTCTGGTTCGTGGCACCCACGGCGCGAAATGGCAGTGCCAAGGTCATTGCATTGCGTGACTGGCTGCTCGAGCAGGCCGCTGAGGCGCGGCACGCGGCACGCCACTACCTGGCCCAGGCGGTGGTGCCATGAATCAGAGCCCCGAACTGCTGCGGCGCCTGCTGCGTGCCAAGGACCGGATGGACCGCGCCAGCCATGAGGAATGGCCGGTCGCGCGCCTGGCCGAGGTCAGTGCGGTGTCGCCGGCGCACTTCGCCCGCTCGTTCAAGCAGGCCTTCGGGCTACCACCGCACCGCTATCTCCTCAGCCGGCGCATCGAACGGGCCGTGGCGATGTTGCGTGACACCGAGATGCCGGTCACCGAAATCGCCGCGCAGACCGGGTGGAGCAGCCTGGGTACCTTCGGCCGCATCTTCCGTGACATCACCGGTGACAGCCCGGGCAATGTGCGTGAGCGTGAGCGTGCAACCCGGGCGGCGTCGGCCAGCGTGCCGGAATGCCATGCACGCGCCGCACAGCGCCCGGACCTGAAGATCGCAGTTTTGGAGAAGCGCCGCCGCGAGGCGGTTGCTAACGTGGACCCCACCTGAGGGAGGTCCCATGACGAACACTGTGAACACGGTCGGCCTGTATGTGCGCGACCAGGATGAGGCGCTGGCGTTCTACGTCGGCAAGCTCGGCTTCGAAGTGCATACCGACGTACGCAATGGCAGTTACCGATGGCTGACGGTACGCAGTCCGGGCCAGGATGGTTTCCAGCTGGGCCTGTTCGTGCCAGGCCCGCCCACCCACGACGCCGCTACCGCGCTTGCGCTGCAGCAGCTGGTGGCCAAGGGCGCTATGCCGCCGCTGGTGCTGGCCGTGGATGACTGCCAGGCGCGCTACACGCAATGGCTGGCACAGGGCGTGGAATTCACCCAGGAGCCGATCGAGCGCTATGGCGCCGTCGACGCCGGATTCCGTGACCCATCAGGCAATGGTTGGAAGATGATCGAAGCCCGTTCCGAAGCGAGGCGCCGGCAATGAGCCGCGGTGGCTGGGCACGGCCCGTGCATCGTTGGACCTCGATCGTGTTCACCCTGGCGGTGATTGCCAACTTCGCCGTTCGCGGGCTGGGGCAGGGCGAACCTGCAGCGTGGATCACCTATTCGCCGCTGCCGCCGCTGTTCCTGCAACTGTTCACCGGCCTGTACCTGTTCGCGCTGCACTACGCCGGAAAGCGCCGCAGCGCCGCACTGGGCACTGCGGGCTGAGCAGGGTCAGGCGACGGCGTCCACCGCGTAGGCGGCAAGCAGGCCCGGCAGCTGGTCCATGCGCTGGAAAATCACCTTTGCACCCGCAGCACGCAGGGCTTCGGGTGTACTGTGGTGCGGGCCACCCTCACTGAAGCCGAACACGGTGGCGCCTGCGGCAACGCCCGCAGTGGCGCCGGTGACGGTGTCCTCGATCACTGCACAGCGCGTCGGGTCGACGCCCAGCGCTGCAGCTGCAGCCAGGTACACGTCCGGGTGCGGCTTGGTGCGCGGCATGTCCTGGCCACTGAACACATTGGCACCGAAGGCATCAAGGATGCCGACCTTGCCCAGCTGCAGCTTCACCTTGTGCAGGTCGGCACCGGAAGCGCAGGCGATCCGCCCGCCGGTGGCCGCAGCGATCGCACGCACGGCATCGGGCGCCCCCTGGATCGCTTCAAGGTCACGTTCCAGTGCCCGGTTGCGCTGCTGGCGGAATTCTCCAAGCCATTCCTCGGTGAACGGCTTGCCGGTGCGCTCTGCAATCAGACCGGCCAGATGGGCCACGGACTGGCCGAGGAAGACTTCACCCGCCTGCGCCGGGGTCAGCGCCCAGCCGCGTGCGGTCAGCATTTCCGAGAGAACGCGGGCGACCAGCGGCTCGGAATCGACGAGTACGCCGTCGCAGTCGAACAGCACGGCATCAAACGGGAAACGGGACATCTACAGCTCCAGGGGGCAATGCAGTGGTGCAATTGCCCGCCATTTTCCCACAGCCATCCCTGTGTGGCACCCGGACTGGGTGCCACCCATTCCCGGCCGGCCGGTCAGCCCAGGTCACAACCCGCCGGCTGCGGCCAGGTGCTGGCCGGCAGCATGTTCTTCAACGAGGCCGGTGCGTTGATCGCCACGTAGCTCGCACCCAGCAGCTCCTCCAGATCGGCGATGGTCACCAGATAGCTGTCGAGGCTGCCCAGATTGGCTTCGTTGGGAATGATCCAGCTGATCGCCTTGGCGGTGCCGGTGTTCGGGTCACGGGTGATGATGGTCTTCCAGAAGAACTCCGGCGTCGGGATGCCGTGGCTGGAAAGGAAGTAGTCGTTGGAGGCGTCGCCGTAGACCACGCCACCATAGACATCCACCGGCGCGATGTCGCGGTAGCACTCGGCCACGTTCTCGGCCTTCACCCAGATGCCCTGGTTGAAGCTGGACACCTGCGGAACGATGTTGGTCATGTAGTTGGCGCGGCGGATGTAGGTCGCGTTGTAGTCCATGTGGTTGGACGTCACCAGATGGCCGCGGTCATAGCCGGACGTGATGCTGGCGTAGGAGGCGGTGCTGGTCTGGCCGAGGCAGCCTGCCGGCAGGTCCGGATCCTTGTAGAAGCTGGACGGGCGCGCGGCCGAACCGGTGTCTGCGGTCAGGGTGTATTCGTAGCGGGTGGCGCTGTGGATGCTGCAGTCGTAGGTGAGCACGAAGCCGCCCTTGTTGAGGGTGACGACCTGGGCCTGGGCAGCGCCGGCGAAGGCACTGAGGACGAACGCGAAGAAGAAGGTTGCAAGGCGCATTGCGGTTCTCCAGCAGAAGTTCAGGGCGCAGCCGTCCGCCACGACCAGGCCGGGGCGAAGTCATGGGAGGGCGTTGCGGGGACGGGTGCTACGGATTGCGGTGGGACCTGACCGCACGGTGGGGCCATGCAGGCCCTGCGGTGTCGCAAGCGTCACAAGCTGTCGCCTTTCGGTCAACGACGAAAAGGCGAAGCTGTGACAGCGCGCAAGCACTGGAGAGGTGTCAGATCATGCGCCGCGTGGGTGACATGCGCGCGTGCTAGGGCGTCGTAGCGCAGGGGGTGTACGACTCGATATCCTGCGCAGCAGGACCGGAAACCGCAGGATCGAGCAAGGCGAATGATCCACAGTGAACTGCTTGCAGGGGGCGCTGCTGCTGCCCTGATCGGGGTTGCAATCGTGGCTGCGCTGCGTCGACAGAGACGCCCGCCACATCGCAGCTTCAAGTGTGGGCGCTGCGGCAACGCTGCCCTCCATGACGAACGTACCAGTGGCGCCTGGCGCGCCGGGAAGCAGCGCTTCTACTGCAGGGCGTGTCATGCCACCTGGCTGCGATCGCATCCGCAGGCGTCCGCGCCGCACCGCGGGGCGTCTGGATGCCTGGGCGTCGTTGCCGCACTTGCATTGATGCCACTTGCGGGCATGGTGGCGTGGGTGATTCACCGCGCCTGAATGTGATCCTGCATCGATCCAGCCGGCCGCCGGCTTCGAAAGCGCCATGCTGCGTCGCAAGGTGCCACCCACCATTCGCACTGGTACGGTCCGATCCGTTGCACCACCACCGACGGGGAGAGACCACGATGCGCAAGGTAGTGCTGCTGTTGATCCTGCTGACCGGGCTGGCGCCCACCGCCTGGGCGGCCACGTTCAAGACCACCCATCGCACCATTCCCAGCTGGGATGGAACGCCTCTCGGGGCCTTCGTCATCGAACCGCAGGACGCGGGCAGCGGACGGTATCCGCTGCTGGTGATGCCCAGCAGCTGGGCCGTGCCCAGCGTGGAGTACGTGGGCGTGGCGCAGTCGTTGGCCCGGCGCGGCTATGTGGTCATCAGCTACAGCTCGCGTGGCTTCTGGGAGTCCGGCGGCAGCATCGACATCGCCGGGCCGGCCACGGTCGAGGACGTCAGTGCACTGATTGACTGGGCGCTGGACAACACCCGCGCCGACCCGTCACGAATCGGCGTATCGGGCATCTCCTATGGGGCCGGCACCAGCCTGCTGGCGGCCGCACGCGATCCGCGCATCAAGGCAGTGGCTGCACTGAGTGGATGGGCCGACCTGCAGGCCTCGCTGTACAGCAACGACACCCCCAGCGCACAGGGCATCGCGCTGTTGGTTGCCGCAGGCCTGGCCATCGGTCGCCCGGGACCGGAGCTGTCCACCATCAATCGCAATGTGCTGGTCGGCAACTACCAGGGCGCGGTGGACTCGCTGTTGCCGGTGGCGGCGCAGCGCAGCCCCGGGGCCAGCATCGACGAGATCAACGCCAACCAGCCTGCGGTGTTCCTGGCCAACGCCTTCAACGACAGCCTGTTCCCGCCGGGCCAGCTGGTCGATTTCTTCAACCGCCTGAAGGGCCCCAAGCAGCTGCAGTTGCGCCATGGCGATCACGCGCTCAACGAAGCCTTTGGCGCACTGGGTGTTCCCAACGAGGTCTACGATTCGGTGGGCGACTGGTTCGACCATTACCTGAAGGGGGTGGCCAATGGCATCGACCGGCAGCCTGCGGTGCAGCTGAAGTCACAGAAGGGCAGCTGGAGCACGTATGCGAACTGGCAGGCGACCAGCAAGGGTGCGGTCAGCTACGGCCTGACCGCACCCTCTGGCCTGCTGCTGCCGACCGGTGGCCTGGTCGAGAATGGCAGCAATACTGGCTGGAACTATCGCATCGGCAGCGGGCTGCTGACCGCAGCCAATTCCGGCGTGGCGATGGCCTCCGGCGCGCTGCAGATGATCAATCTGCCGCCGGGTGCCTACGTGCCGTTTGTTGGCCGCAGTGCTGCCGGCGTCTGGCAGGGGCCGATCCAGTGGAGCGCCAAACGGCTGGACGGTACGCCGGAAGTGCGGATGACGGTTACGCCAAGCCGCGCCGACACCACGTTGTATGCGTATCTCTATGCCGAGGACGTGCTGGGCAATGGCCAGCTGATCAGCCACAAGCCCTATACGCTGCGGGGTGCCACGCCGGGGCAGGCGAAGACCATCGACCTGCGGCTGGAGGCCAGCAGCTGGGACGTGCCGGCCGGCAGTCGCCTGACCCTGGTGATGGACACCGTGGACCTGCGCTACGCAGGCATCAGCCAGTTGGGTGGCACGGTGACCTTCAGTTCACCGGCGAACGCGCCGTCGATGCTGAAGCTGCCGCTGCATTGATGGAAGGCCGCGCCCGTTGCGGCGGGCGCGGTACGCCAGGCTGGAAAACTGCGAGACTGGCGTTTGTTCCGGCAAAGGGATGAATCCATGGTCATTGCAGGGCTGCTGCTCGGTGCGGTGCTTGCGGCGCCCGCCGCGCAAGGCGCGCCGAGCGGATGGCCGGACACGCTGTTGAAGGATCTGGACGCTGCCGACGCCGCCATGCGCGGCAGCCATCCGGGCGCCGTGGATCTGCGGAATCCGGGTTTCGTTCCGCAGCTGGAGGCCGCCTCGGCGCTTGCCCGCTCGCGCGCGGCCAATGTCGACAGCTTCGCAGGCTACTGGTGGGCGATGAAGGGTTACGCAGCCTCCTTCAATGACGGCCACGTCAGCCTCAACGCGCTTGCCGACGCTCCCGATCTTCCAACGCAGTGGCCGGGGTTCCTGAGCGGTTTCGACGGTGATGCGCAGGTGGTCATGACCGTGGACGGTGGTCCGGGCCATCCGCCGCTGGGGGCTCGATTGCTGTCCTGTGACGGCATCGATGCGCAGACACTGGCTGCGCGCCGGGTGGGTGACTTCAGCGGGCGCTGGAACCTGCAGGCCAGCCGCATCCAGGGTGGTGGTGAAGTGCTGCTGGAGCAGGGCAATCCGTTCGTGCCAATGTTGCGCAGCTGCGTTTTTCGGGTGGATGGACGCGAGAAGCCCTACGCGCTGCAGTGGCAGCCACTGCAGGCGGCACAGCGCAAGGCGCGCCTGGCCGACACCCGGCGCAGCTTCCGACCGGCCAATGGCTGGCACACGATGCCCAATGGCGGCTACTGGATCACCACAAGCAGCTTCAATGCCGACCCTACGGAGCAGAACTTCAAGGAACTGACCGCGCTGCTCGAGCAGCTTGCTCCAAAAGCCGAAGCACTGCAGCAGGCACGGTCGGTCGTGCTGGATGTGCGTGGCAACAGTGGCGGTGCTTCGCAGTGGAGCATCGAACTGGCGCGATTGATCTGGGGCCGTGCCGCCGTGGACGCGCTGTCCGATCCCAGCTGGGTGGAGTGGCGGACCTCCGAGGCCAACATCGCCCAATTGCGCGGCTTCCTGCAGAAGCTGGTGCAGGCGCCCGACGCGTCGCCAGAGCTGCGTCGCATGCTGGAATCGGTGACGGCGGGCATGGCACAGGCGCGCGACCGGGGTGAGGCAGTGTGGCGCGAGCCATCCGAGGCCAGGGCGGATACAGCTGCAACCGCAGGCCCGGCCGCTCCGCTGCGCAGGGGCAGGGTGGTGATCGTGGCCGATGCCTCCTGCGGCTCGGCCTGCCTCGATGCACTGGATCTGTGGAAACGGCTGGGCGCGGTGCAGGTGGGCGTCGAGACTTCGGCCGACAGCCTCTACATGGATGTCAGGCCGGAGCGGCTGCCAAGCGGGCTGGCCAGGATTTCGGTGCCGATGAAGGTTTTCCGGGGGCGGGTGCGTGGTTCGAATGAACCGCATGTGCCGGATCGTCGCTATGACGGCGACATGCGGGACACACGCGCACTGGAAGCGTGGCTGCTGGCGCTGTGAGGACGCACCTGCCCATGACGCGGGATTCCCACGTGCCGTTGCCGGACGCACCGCTGGGTCAGCGCAGGTCCGGTGGATTCATCGAAGCGTCGCGGACACAGGGATCACCGGCGTCCGGTGTCAGGCGCGCCTCGATGTCCGGTGGAAACTGCGGAATCCTGCTGGTCTGCATCACCACCCAGCGCATGATCGTGTGCAGGTAGTTGAGTGGCAGCATCGTGAGCCACATGAAACCCGGGAGCTGCGCGTCTTCGGCGAAGATGCGCTCCTTGCCGGACGCGAAGCTCTCGCGCTTGCCGTCCAGCGGCATGCAGCAGTGCACCGCGTCCACGACGGCTGCCGGTCCTTCTTCCATGTAGCGCCGCAGGAACTCCCAGTGGGCATGTGCGTTCTCGATGCGAGAGGTCGCGATGCAGAACGCGAACGTCTCCCGTACTGTGACGCCATCCGCGTCCAGGATCAGTCCGCGGACATCCCAGTTGTACCATCCGAAGGTTCCCGTTCCGCGGCCAAGCGTGAAATAGACCTGGTCCCAGGGCACGCTGAGGATGGTGCCATCCAGCCGGAACACGTCTATCTGCCGGTGCTTGCGATCGAGCGCGATCGGATAGTGGGTCCAGCGGAACAGCTCGAGGCACGCCACCCAGATGCTCGCTGCAGTGAAGGCGGCCAGCATCGCCATGCCGATGAATATCGCCTCCCACAGGCCGTTTTCGTTGGGTAGCCTGTTCACGATCAGCAACCAGAGCAGCATCAGCACGCCGCCCAGCCCGAAGGCAATGCCGATCGCGCCCAGCAGGGCTGCAAAGCCACGCGCGGCGAACCAGCGATCCACCGAAACCAGGCCGTTCGAATTCATCTTCACCACGCACAGCTGTGCCAGCGGCACGACATCCAGCCGCTTCTTCTGCAGCAGGCGGTGCTCGCGATCAAACGCATTCAGTGGGCGGTTGTTGGGAAACTTGCGCGTGTATCCGGTGTAATCCATGGGCGATCCCTGCGCGATTCCGGCGCCCGTTGGATTCTAGCGGGATTCTCCCGGGGGGAGATCAGCGACGAACGTCGAACGGATGGCTCTCCATCAGTGCCCGGACTTCAGCTTCGCGGGCAGGGCTGAAGTCGCCGGGAATGGCGTGCTTCAACGCGCCCGCAGCCAGTCCGAAGCGGACGGTGCTTTCTGCGTCTAGACCGGACAGCAATCCGTGCAGGACGCCGGCGGCAAAGGCATCGCCACCGCCGATGCGATCAACGATGCCGGGCAGCGGCCTCGGAGCCGCCTGCGCGCGGGTTCCATCGCGTCCCAGCAGCAGCGCACCGAGCACGTGATGGTCTGCACTCACCACCTCGCGCTGGGTGCAGGACAGCCACCGCAGGTGCGGGAACGCGGCAAAGGCAGCGGCCGCAGCGGCCTCGGTTCGGGCGACCGCATCGTCCTGCGCGAAGTGCAGCCCCAGCACCAGTTCGATGTCCCGATGATCGGCAAAGACAATGTCGGCCTCGGCGAAGACCTCGCGCAGGATCGCCGCTGCGTCGCCATCCCAGCGTCGCCACAGTGAGGGACGATAATTGCCGTCGAAGGACACCTGCACACCGGCCGCGCGAGCCGCACGCACGGCACCCAGCACCGACTCGGCCACGTTGGCGCCCAGCGCCGGGCTCACGCCCGAGACATGCAGCAGGTGCGCGCCGGACAGCAGGGCAGGCCACGCATGGTCACTGGCATTGCTGTTTGCGAATGCAGAACCGGCCCGGTCATACACCACTTCACTGGCGCGCTGCACCGCACCGGTCGCCAGGAAGTACAGGCCCATGCGATCACCCTCCACTTCACGCACGGCGCCCACGCCCACGCCATGCCGCCGCAGCTCGGCCACAGCATGCCGGCCCAGCGCGTTACCGGGTACCGTGCTGACCATCTGCACATCGTGGCCCAGGCTGGCCAGCGAGACCGCCACATTGGCCTCGGCACCTCCCACATGAACCTGCAGCTGCGGCGTCTGCAGCAGCAGTTCACGACCGGGTGCACCCAGGCGCAGCAGCAACTCACCGAAACAAACGACGCGGCTCATCGGTTCTCTCTCACTCGGGGGTGGTGCAGCCCAGCATGCGCAGATCGATGGCATCGGCCATGCGCCGGTAGCCTTCGTCGTTGGGATGCAGATGGTCGCGGGTGATCTCGTTGGGCAACGATTCGGCTGCCTTCGGGTCACGCAGCGCGGCATCGAAATCGATGATGCCATCGAAGCCGCTGTTGCCGCCGCGTGCCCACTGGTTGATCGTGGTGCGGGTGGCGGCGGACACGGGCTCGTAGCGCTCGGAACCGCCGAACGGGGTCAACGTACCCAGCCAGGCGCGGATGCCGTGCGCATGCAGCCGCGCCGCAACCTGCTGATAGCCCAGCAGCATGTCCGCCGCACTGCGTCCAGGCAGCGGCTGCGCGCCACCACCGTGGCGGATGTCATTGATGCCTTCGAACAGGATCACCTGATCGGCGTCGGCCACCGCGATCACATCGCGATCCAATCGTGACAGCGCACTGTGGCTGCGGCCGTGGTCAAGCAGCTTGTTGCCGCTGATGCCCTGGTTGAGCACCACGAACCGGTTCGGGCAGGCCTGCTGCAGGCGCTGCGCCAATCGCTCCGGCCACTGGTTGAAGCTGCCGCGGCGTGCGGTGGCGCCTTCCGTGATGGAATCGCCCAGCGCCACGATTACCTGGGGACGATCATCACGCTGCACCATCACTGCCGAGAACACGTTCTGCTGGTAGCTCAGCCGCACGCTGTCGGCGACGGCTGTCTGCTTGCCATCTGCGACCCGCAGCTCGGTGCGGCGCACCGCGGGGCGGGTGGGCTGCGGGAAATAGGCACTCACGCTGATCTCCTGCAGCGCCGCCACCGGCATCCGCACCGGGTCGCTCAGCAGCGCGGCTCCGACCGGCACCTCGATGACCGCGCGGCCATCCACCGTTACCGGCAGCGGTGCGGCCTTGCCGTCCTTCACTCCCACACGCAGGTCCTCGACCCGCAAGGGCGTCGTGCCGAGCTCGTTGCTGATGCGCAGCCGCAGCGCATCGCCACGGCTGCCGATACGCATGTCCTGGCGCACGGTCTGTGCGGCGAACTGTACGGGTGCCTCGGACGTTCCGTCCTTGCGGTCGGGCGCGGGCGCGGCCGTCCAGGCAGTGACCCACACGGGTGCAGCCCACACGGCGGGCGCCGTCATGGCGGAGCAGAGCGTCAATGAAAACAGAAGTGTCCAGCGCTGCATGGGCAGGAGTCCGGTCAGGTGTCAGGAGAAGTAGGTGCCGCCGTTGACGTCCAGATTCGCGCCGGTGATGAACGCCGCCGCATCCGAGGCCAGGAACACCGCAGCGTCGGCGGCTTCGTCCGGCGCGCCCTGGCGGCGCAACGGGGTGGCGCCGGCAACGGCCGTGCGTACTTCCGGCTTGGTGAATTCATCGTGGAAGCGGGTGGCGATCATGCCGCAGCACAGCGCGTTCACCCGGATACCCTTCGGCCCCAGCTCCTTGGCCATGGCGCGGGTGAAGGTCATCACCGCCGCCTTGGCGGTGGCGTAGATCGATGCGCCCGGGCCGCCGCCATCACGACCTGCCTGCGAGGCGAAGTTGACGATGGCCGCGCCTTCGCGCATGTGCGGCACCACCGCGTGGGTGGTGAGGTAGGTCGAGGTCAGGTTCAGGTCCATCACGGTGTGGAAGAACACCGGGTCGATGTCGGCCAGCGGCCGGCGCTGCACCATGCCACCGGCCACGTTCACCAGCAGGTCGATGCGCTCGCCGAACGCGGCCTGTGCCGCAGCGACCAGGCCGGCGACGGCCGTGGCATCGGTGACGTCGGCGCGATGCACCATGGCCTGGCCACCGGCCGCCTGGATCCGTGCCAGCGTTTCCTGGGCACTGGCCTCGTCATTGGCGTAGTTGATGCAGACGCGTGCACCGGCGGCAGCCAGCTTGATCGAAACGGCGCGACCGATATCGCGGCCACCGCCGGTGACAATGGCCACCTTGTCCTGGAACGACATGCGGAAAACTCCTTGGTTTGCGGGGGGATGAAAAACGTGGGCTCAACCGCCGCGGCGGTCGAGCTTCCGGATAGGGCCGGTCCACCACCACAGCGCGGCCAGCGACAGCGGCACCAGGGCGGCAACGAGGATGAAGATCGGGGCATAGGAGTGGCGGGTCAGCACCGGCACCAGCCAGGTGGTGATCAAGGTGCCGGCCACGGCGGCCAGGCCACCCAGGCCTGCCAGCGTGCCCACCGAGCGGCCGTCGAACAGGTCGCCCGGCAGGGTCTGGATGTTGCCGATGGCCACCTGGAAGCCGAACAGCACCGCAGCGATTGCCAGCACCGCCAGCAGCGGCTGGTTGGCCAGCACGGCACCCAGCAGGGCAGGAGCCATGACCACGCAGCCCAGCGTGATGGACAGCTTGCGGGCGCGGTCCACGCTGTGCCCGGCGCGTATCAGGCGCCCGGACAACCAGCCACCACTCAGGCTGCCCAGCATCGCGCCGACAAACGGAACCCAGGCGAACAGGCCGATCTGCTTGATGTCGAAGCCGAAGGTTTCAGCCAGGTAGATCGGCAGCCAGGACACGAACAGCCACCAGATCGGGTCCAGCAGGAAGCGGCAGGCGAGCATGCCCCAGCTCTGCCGGTGGGCCAGCAGCTCACGAACGCTGGCCTTCGGCGCCACCACCGCCTGTTGCCCGGCCTGGTCTTCCTGGATCAGCCGGCGCTCGGCATCGCTCACCCACGGGTGCTTGTCCGGGCCGGCGCGGTAGACAAACAGCCATGGCAGCAGCCACAGGAAACCGATTGCACCGACCAGCACGAAGGTGCCGCGCCAGCCCAGCCACAGGTACAAGCCGGCGATGGCCGGTGCGGACACGATCGCGCCGATCGACGCACCCGCGTTGAACACGCCTTGCGCCAATGCGCGCTCGCGCGCCGGGAACCACTCGGCATTGGCCTTCACCGCGCCCGGCCACGCGCCTGCTTCGCTGATGCCGAGCATCGCCCGCACCAGGCTGAAGGACAGCATCGAATGGGTGATCGAGTGCAGGGCGATGGAGATCGACCACACGCTGATCGACAGGGCGAAACCCAGGCGCGTGCCGATCATGTCGAACAGGCGGCCGAACAGGAACTGGCCGGCGGCGTAGAACAGCATGAACACCGTCACCAGCAGGGCGTAGTCATCCTTGGTCGCGCCCACTTCCCTGGCGATTTCCGGCCACATCACCGCCAGTGCGTTGCGGTCGATGTAGTTGATGACCGTGGCCACGGCAATCAGGCCCACGATCAGCCAGCGCACGGCTGAACGCACCGGCACCTTGCGCAGCTTGGCCACCACCGCAGGGCCGTTCATTTGCCGTCACCCTTGCTGCGGTCCAGGCGCGCATGGCTGCCGTTCCAGCGGTAGACGTGGCCGTCGACGGTCACGCTGTGCTCGCTCGTGGTGGCGCTGTTATCGGCGACACCCAAGGCGATGCGTGCACCGCTGGCCAGGCGCAGCTCGATCACCTCGGCATCGCTGCCGCGGGTACGCACGATCTCCCTGATGCGGCTGTCGGCGCCATGCACGTACTCGGCGGTGCCGTTGTACTCGCCATGCGGCTCCAGCACGCTGAAGAAGGTGACGTCCTTCTGGCCGTCCACGCGCTGCAGCAGGGCAGGCTCGCGGCGCAGGTTGAATTCCGGATCGTTCGCGCCGCTTTCCACCAGCAGCGCCTGCGCCGGCGCACTGCTGCCGAAGCGGTAGGTGTAGAAGCGCCCGTCCAGCAGCCACGCCAGCGACCGCGGCTCGCTGCCGGGTTTGCTGCGTGCATCCAGCCACAGGTGCTGGTAGCCGTTGTCCTTGCCCAGAACCGGGCGCTGGCTGGGGAAGTGCTCGGCCTCGAAGCCGGTGGTGACGATGTGGCCGTTGAAGTGCAGCGGCAGGTCGTAGCGCGCGGCCTTGTCGCCGTGCACCTGCAGCAGGTCCAGCACCACCGGCAAGCCCAGGTCGGGGTGGCGCAGCAGCGCCTGGGTGCGGGTGAACGCCACGCCGGGATAGGCATCGCGCATCGTTGCCGAGGCAATCTGGGTATCGGCATCGGCCTGGAAGAAGCGCACTTGCGGGGCATGCGCCTCGCCACGCTTCCAGTCGCCGTTGAAGTGGCTCTGCTCGTCCACCACCAGGGTGTTGTGGGCCACGGTCTGCTTGGCCCAACTGCGGTTCTCGGCCAGGTAGATGCCACCGCGCTTGGCTTCCACGTTGAGGAAGCGGGCGGCGCCGTAATCGGTCACCACCGGGTTGCCGTTGTCGTAGAACAGCCAGTTGAGCTTGTCGAAGTGGCCGTGTCCCATGCCCTGCATCGTGTCCTTCTGCACCAGTGCCTGGCCGCGTTCGCCGTTCATGCGCAGGATCGCCAGGCCGCCGCGGTCGCCGTCGGGGCCATCGCGCAGCAGCATCGGGCGGTAGTCGAAGGGCTTGGCCTTGTTGGCGGCCAGTGCCCGCGCCACCTGCAGGCCTTCGGGCGAAAGCAGCAGGCGTTTCTGCTGCTGGGCCACCGACAGCAGGCGGTCATCACCGGTGCGCGCATAGGCGATGCCGATGCCGGCCACCAGCTCTTCGGTGTCGATGCCCTTGTCCAGGATCGCATCGTTGATCGGGAAGAACAGGCCTCCATAGCTGGACTGCACCAGCACATCCACCGCCTTCAGCAGCACGCCATCGCGACGCGCGAAGATCTTCCGCTGCGGCTCATTGCGTTCGATGGCGTTGGCGAACAGCAGGAACGGCGCCAGTGCATAGCGCTGGTAGTAGGGGCCTTCCTCGTAGTAGCCATCGGGCGAGAACAGCAGGTCGATCTGCCGCAGGAAGCCGAACTTGTCGTCCTTCTGGCTGCCGCGCAGGGACTTCTCCACCAGTTCCTGGTCGCGCAGCACGTAGCCGGTCATGCCGGTGGCGGCCACCGCCCACGTGGCGTGGTTATGGATCTGGTCGTAGTTCTTCGGTTCGCTGACGAGGAACTCGGCCATCGGCCGGAACACCTTCGATTCGATGGTGTTGCGGTCCTCGGCGGACAGCACGTCACGGATCGCGTCGTAGCCCTGGATGGCGTTGACCAGCCACACCGAATCGTTGAGCACCTGCCAGAACACGCGGCCGGGAATCTGGCCCCTGCCTTCCGGGTGCGGGCCGAGCGTCGGGTACAGCTGGGCATACTGAAGCAGCATGTCACGCGCGTAATCCACGTAGGTCCTGTCGCCGGTCAACCGGAACAGCGTGCCCGCCGCCAACAGTGCCTGGTAGTTGCGCTTGTGCTGTTCATGGGTGCGCCCGCCGCCCTTGTCCCTGGGCACCGGCACGTCGATGCCGGCCTTCATCATCTTCTTCAGTGTTGCCTCGGTGCGCGCCTGCTCCTTGGCGAACCACGGGTAGCGGCGGCCTTCGCTGGCCATCTGCTGCCACTGCGCAGCGGTGACCAGCACCGGCGCGGTGTCGGCCTGCCGCGCAGCGGCAGCGGGCGCTGCGGACAGCGATGCGCTCGGCAGCAGGGCGAAGGGGGCGGCCAAAGCCAGGGAAACGAACAGCGGCTGCAACCTCATCGATCAACTCCATTGCGGGTGCGTGACAGGGCAACTTCGCCCACCTTGGGATACCAGTCGACGCCGGTCGCCTCGCGCGCGGTCATCGCCAGGGCAGGATCGGCGCCCACGGCGGGCAGGGCAGGCGTGGCCACCCACAATCCGCTGGCAGCCTGCTGCAGACTGACGCCACGGCCCTCTACGCCACCCGGGAACACGGTGCTGGCTGCCGGCGACTGCACGTTGCCGCTGAAGTCGATGCCGGCCAGCGAACTGGCGGCATTCGGCGGGTTCCTGCTGCTGCGGTTGACGATCAGGTTGCCGGTGAAGCGGCTGCTGCTGGCGGCGACCACGATGCCTTTGGCTTCATCGTGGCCGACGCCGAAACTGATCTTCGCCACGTCCACGAAGGTGTTGCGATTGATCGTGGCATTCACCACCGGCGCATAGCCGGACAGCGGAGGACTGGCCTGCGCATCCATCACCGCCAGTGCCGAGCGGTTGCTGGACCCGGCCAGCCGCTCGAAGTAGTTGTTGCTGACGGTCTGGTCGGCGTTGATGATGCGTACGCCGCCGGTGCCGGCCTTGTCATCGCCGAGGAAGACGTTGTCGATCACCCGGTTGCCGTTGCCATGGCGCAGGGTCAACGCGCCGGCCGAACGGTAGAACACGTTGCCGCGGTAGGTGTTGCCGCCGGACTTGTTGCTGATGATCTCGGTCTCGCCGTCGCAGCCTTCGAACCAGTTGTTCTCCACCGTGCTGTTGGAATCGCTCAGTGAGCTGTCGCTGGTGCCGACGCGGATCGTTTCGCCACCGTTGACGCCCAGCGCCGGGCGCGGCCCGAACCAGTTGTGGTCGATACGGTGCTGGTTGTCCAGGCCCTGGGTGGCATCGCGCACCACCACCACGGTCGGTCCGGCGTTGGTCTTGCCGCGCAGCTGGCTGTGATCCAACCGGTTGTTGCTGCCATACAGCGATACCCAGTAGTCCTGGTCGCTGGCATCGGGGTTGGTGTAGTCATCGATCACCAGGCCGGTGACGCGGCTGTTGCTGGCGACGGCCTTGCTCGACTCGCGGAACGCCACCACCGCATCACCCGGCGCATAGCCGTTGCGGAACACCAGGTTGGACACCTGCAGGTAGCTCCCGGCCAGGCGCAGGTCCGAGCGCCCGCTGAGGACGACCTTGCCGGCGGTCTGCGCGCGCAGCACGATCGGCGCGGCTGCCGTGCCCTGGCCCTTAAGCAGCAGCCGGGCATCGGTCCAGGTGCCGTCAGCCAGCACGATCTCATCGCCAGGCTGCAGCGCCGAGGCGGCGGTAGTGAACTCCGCGACATCGTGGACGAGCCAGCTGGCTGCACTTGCTGCTGAAGTGGTCAGGCACATTGCCAGACCAGTGGTCAGGCAAAACAGCCATGAATCATTGGATCGGTGACGCGTCAGCGAGTGAATGCGCATGAAATCCTTCCAGGGACGGCCGGGCCGTCGTTTCAGGGTGGGCCTGCATACCACTTTCGGGTCTGTTGTAAGCCAGCTTTCGCGCAAAGTCATGCTGCATGAGCACATTAAATTGCGATCAAGTGGTATGGATCAAAGGCATTTGAACAATCGCATACCAATTGGTTGACATTTTCATGTCGCCGTGCCGAAGCTGCGTCCCACGCCTGGCATGCAGGCGATCCTTTGGGAGGAGGAAACCATGCGGCGACCCGCCGGAGCAGTGCACAGCATCTCGTTGTCCCCCACACCCCTGATCGTGGCGCTGCTCGCCGTGCTGGCGGGGCTGCCCACGGCCCAGGCGCAATCCGGCAAGGACGCGGCAGGGCAGGATCCCACCACGCTGGACCAGGTGCAGGTCACCGGCATCCGCGAATCGATGCAGAGTTCGATCAACAAGAAGCGCGATGACACGGTCATTGCCGACGTGCTCTCGGCCGATGACATCGGCGACCTGCCGGCGCCTTCGCTGGCCGATGCGATCGAGACCCTGACCGGCGCCGCTTCGACCCGCGACAAGACCGGCGCCTCGGAAATCTCCATCCGTGGCCTGGGTGCCTTCCTCAGCAGCACCAACTTCAATGGCCGCGAGATCACCAACGGCAGCGGCGACCGCTCGGTGAACTTCAACATGTTCCCCGCCGAGCTGATCAATACGGTGGCCATCTACAAGACCCAGCGCGCCGACATCATCGAAGGCGGCGTGGCTGGCACCATCGGCCTGGAAACAGTGCGCCCACTGGAGTACGGCAAGCGTGCGGCGCAGCTGGACCTGCGCGGCAGCTGGGCCGAGTATGACAAGAAGTACCGCGACGACGACGGCATCGGCTATCGCGGCACCGCCAGCTACATCGACCAGTTCGAGTTCGGCAACGGGCAGAAGCTGGGCATCTCGCTGGGCTTCCAGCGCCTGGACGGCACCGACCCGGAAGAGAGCATCACCAGCGGTTCCACCTGGTATGCCTGCGATGGCACGCAGAACGTGGGCAATGCCAACTGCAATGAAGTGTCCGCGCAGGCCATCGCCAACGGCGCGCCGTACTACCTGGTGCCAAGCAGCCGCATCTACCGGCTCAAGCAGGAGCGCAACGACCGGCAGAGCGAGTTCGCCGCATTGCAGTGGCGGCCCAATGACGTGGTTGAAGTGAACCTCGACTTCGAACACACCGAGCGCAACTGGTACGAGAACCGCAGCGACCTGAGCCTGTCCAACGCCCGCCGTGGCATCACCCGGCGCGAGGTGGACGAGGACGGCATCGTGCGCCACCTGCATGGCAGCACCTCGATTGATTCCACTTCAAACCGCTACTGGCGTGGCGAGGAGTACACCGGGGGTGGCCTGAACCTGATCCTGCGACCGACCCCGGCGTGGGAACTGTCCACCGATCTTTCGTACTCGCACACCAATCGCCTCGACAGCGAGCGCATGACCCGCCTTCGTGCCAACCAGCGCGACGTCAACAATGCCATCGTGCCGGGCATCAGCAGTGGTGCCACCGGCTACGTGGACTATGACTGGGACTGGCACGGCGAAGTGCCCAGTGTCGCGCTGGCGCCGAACTTCGACCCCAACAACTGGGACGCCTACACCGGCGCGGCGCGCGTCACCTCCAGCGCAACGGAGAACGACCACAGGATCAAGGCCGGCCGCTTCGATGCCAGCTTCATGCCGGAGTCCGGCTTCTTCACCCGTATCAAGGGTGGCGTGCGTGCCAGCCAGGCGGACTACCGCCTGCGCGACAACACCCTGGTAAGCGATTACGACCAGCGCGTGGCGGCCGACAAGGCGAAGATCATCGCCGCCAACCAGGCCTGCCGCGCGCCGTTCCCACAGGATGACTTCATGGATGCCGCCAGCGGCAACACGATCTCCTCGTGGGCGTACTTCGATCCGAACTGCCTGTACCAGTCGTTCCGTGGCAGCCTCGACAGTGGGTTGGATCCGGGTTTCCAGGATCCGAACAATGTCGATATCACCGAGAAGACACGCGCGCTCTATCTGATGGGGGAGTTCAGCAGCAGCCTGTTCGGCTTGCCGGTGACCGGCAACCTCGGCCTGCGCTGGGTCAAGACCGACGTTCGCTCCGAAGGCGTGCGTACCGGGCTGCGTATCGAGGACAATGGTGACGGCACGATCCGCCTGCAACCCACCGGTGCGTACAGCACGCAGGTGTTCAAGGCGGGCAACGACAAGCTGCTGCCCAGCCTCAACGCGGCCTTCGAACTGCGCCCGGACGTGTTGCTGCGGGTCGGTGCATACCGCGCGATGTCACGGCCGGACATCGCCGCGCTGGGTGCCGGGCGCACCATCAACGTGAGCAGTGATGCCACCTACGGCAATCTGGCCGACGCGCTGGATGACATCAGCGCCAGCGGCAACCCCGCCGCGCAGCCGCTGATGTCCTGGAACGGCGACCTGTCACTGGAGTGGTACCCGAACCCGGACACGATGCTGGCCGGCGCGGTGTACTGGAAGCAGTTCAACGGCGGCACCGCCACTGCGCTGGTGCCGGAGACCTACACCATCGACGGCCAGAGCGTGACCGTGCCGGTACGCCAGCAGGTAACCACCGACGAGGACAGCACGCTGACCGGCTTCGAGCTGACCGCCACCCATCGACTGTCGTACCTGCCCAAGCCGTTCGACGGACTGGGCTTCAAGGTCAGTTACAACTACGCCGATGCCGACTACCGGACCCAGGACTCGCGACTGGGCGAGCAGCTGGCCAGTGACGGCACGATCATTCCGGCGATCGTGCCGCCGGCGGGCCTCAGCGGCTTCTCGCGGCACGTCCTGTCCGGCTCGATCTACTGGGACGTCGGGCGCTTCAACATCCAGGCCATCGGCAAGTTCCGCTCGCACTACTACCAGGACTTCACCGGCAACACCGCACAGCAGAACCGCTACTACGATGACAACACCAGCGTGGACCTGCGCCTGCGCTACCGGGTGAACAAGCGGTTGTCGCTGTCGCTGGAGTTGATGAACCTGACCAACGAGCCGCGCGTGGCCTACCAGCCGCTTTATGGGAACTTCCGCGAAGTGGTGACCTACGGGCGGCGTGCGTATTTCGGTGTACGATACAAGTTCTGAACAGGGCGGCGCGGCCAGTGGTCGCGCCGTCGCTCCAACCGGACCCTTGCCGGCCGCGGTGGCAGGGCAGGGACCGGGAAGGAATCGCCAAGGGTCAGCCGCATGTCCGCCAACCGCCTTTACCAGACCATCGCTGCCAAGCTCCGCAAGCTGATCGAGGACGGCGAATTCCCGCCGGGCTCGCGGCTGCCGGGCGAGCGTGAACTGGCCGAACGGTTCGGTGTCAGCCGGGTCACCATCCGCGAAGCCGAGATCGCACTGGAAGCACAGGGCTGGATCGCGATCCGCATCGGTTCGGGCGTGCATGTAAAGCCGCGCCCGACGCAGGCGCCCGGCGGGCTGCCGGATGTCAGCGCCTTCGACCTCACCGCTGCCCGCGCGGTATTCGAGGCCGAGGCCGCCGCTCTGGCGGCAAGCAATCTGGATGATGCCGGCATTGCCGAGCTGCAGGCGCTGGCCGAAGCGCTGTGCCGTCGCGACCTGAGCGACGCGGAAGCCGGCGAGTACGACCGCCGTTTCCACCTGGCCATCGCACGGCTTTCCGGTAACCCGGTGGTGGAGTTCTTCGTGCAGCAGATCTGGCGCATGCGCAGCGAACTGCCGCGGGTAACCGAGGTCTATGCACGGGTCTGCCATGATGATGGCGCCAGCCGTGCCGACGAGCACATGGCGATCTTCGAAGCCCTGCGCGCGCGCGATCCGGTGGCCGCGCGCAATGCGATGCGCCATCACTTCCAGCGTCTGTTCGAGGCCATGCTGCAGGCGACCGAAAGCCAGGCGCTGGAGGAGATCCGCCGCCGCACGCAGCAGGACCGCGAACGGTTCATGGCCACGACGCGTATCTGAGTAACGGCGTTTCCAGGGCCGCCGGGGCGGGTCAGGACGCTGTGACGTGCGGGGAATCATCCTTGCCGGTGCCGACGAGCGCGAAGTAAGCTCTGCTTCGTCGACGAGGGGGACACCATGTACGCAAGGATCGCGGCAGCTGCGCTGCTGTGTATGACGGCCCTGCCTGCGTCGAGCGCCAACCGCGGCTCGACGGTGATGGAGGACTACGCGGCGGCGCTGAATGCCCGCGGGCAGATTCTGCAGTTGGATACCGGTGATATGTTCGGGGAGAGGATCGGGCTGTTTACCGGCTCGGTGGAATTTCTGCAGACCGACGTCGACCTGCCGGGCAACAGTGCGCTGGAGGTGGGCATCAAGCGGCGCTTGGTGGCAGGTGCACAGGGCCGGCAGGGATTGGGCATGTTCGGGGTGTGGGACCTGGCCCTGCCCAGGGTGCATGGAACGTTCAGCACCCAGGGGGGATGGAAGAATTACGTGGTGGCCGAGCCGCTCAACCGCTGTTCGAAGTTCACCCCGCCTCCAACCGAGATCGTCACGGTGAAGGCACAGACGCCGACAGGGCCGGGGACATTCACCGAGTACTTCAACTCCGACGAGTTCTGGCATGGAACGCAGCTCTACCTGCCAGAGACCGGTGACGAGGATCTACTCGCGCAAAGCAGCGAATGGCCGGTGCCGAGTACAGGCCATGCGTACCCGATGCGAACCAAGAGCGGCAATGTCATCCGCTGCGTCGCCATGGACGATGGGGCAGGTGAGGGCTTCGAAGTCACGACGCCTGCCGGTATCACCTATACGCTCAATCATATGGCCAGCCTTGGTAGCGGACCGCCATTGATCAAGAAGGGATACTCGCGGGGAAACTTCGGCTCGGTTACGGAGTTCGAGTTCGTTCTTTTCCGGCAGGAGTTCCATATTCTTCCGACCAGTGCCCGAGACCGGTTTGGAAATTCGGTGACCTACACGTGGGATCCGGCAAATCCACGGCAGTTGCTGCGCATCGCAGCCAACGATGGCCGCACCGTCGATCTCGAATGGACGGCTGGATCGCCCAGCACGCTGCCAAGCGAAGTGAGCGCGGTCCGTGCGGGTGGGAGGACGTGGACCTACGGTACCGTGGTGGGTGGCTACAAGGTCACCTTCCCGGACCAGTCCTACTGGCAGACTACGGGGTTCAACGTAGGCACCATGGGTGCCGGTGCCGTTCCCGCAGAGCGGGGTTTCTGCCGGAATCCGGGTGTGGTGACCTACGGCCATTCCGGTTCGATCCGCCATCCCAGTGGTGCAGTGGCGAAGTATCGCTTCGAGCCGACGCTGCATGGCCGCTCGTGGGCGCGTTATGGCTGCAATATGCCCGACAGCACCGGTAGCGGGTTCCTCGACTCGATCGAATACACGCCCGCCAGGTACTACACGTGGTCGCTGGTTTCCAGGACAGTCACCGGGCCGGGCATCGACCAGCCTTCTACGTGGGCCTACAGTTACGGCCCGGCCAACGGGTGCTATGCCGACGGCAGCAAGGAACTGTGCCAGGCCAATTCGCCGGCCACGAAGTGGGTGGACGTCAAGGATGCAGAGGGCGTCACCACCCGGCACACCTTTGGCAATCGATTCAATGTGGACGAAGGCTATCTGCTTTCCTCGGTCCAGCCGGGCCGCGCCACCACCCTCAGCTATCAGCTTGACGCTTCCGGCAGCTATCCGGCATTGGCCGGGCGACCGGCATATCAGCGTGCCAGCGGAATCATCGCAGCCAAGCAGATACCGTTGTTGCAGAAGGTCATCGAGCAGGATGGCGTACGCTACCTCTGGAAGGTCAATACGTTCGACAGCATGGCACGACCAGTGTCCATCACTGAAGCCAGCCAGCCCGTGCAGTAGGCGTACGGTGTGGCAGGACATGGGCGGCAACGCGGGCAGTCGCACGTGCTGGATTGCCCCGCCGCGCCCTGTTCACCCTGGAAGAGGGAGCAGCAAGGACGAAGGCACTACACCGCCGGAACCGTGATCCTCTGCAGATCCAGTCTGGCCCTGGCCCACCCGTGCTGTCGATGCCTGGCCCGTGACCCCGCACCGACGCATCCGAGGAATCCCGCATGTCCGACAACCCTCCACCGCTGAACATCCTGGCGTTTGCCGGCAGCCTGCGCAGCAACAGTTACAACCGGCGCCTGGTCAGGGCTGCAGCAGGCGCCGCGCCTGCGGGCCTGCTGCTGACCGTGCATGACACCATCGCCGATATTCCGCTGTTCGACGAAGACCTGGAAGCCGCCGACCCGGCCGGCCCTGCCGGGGTCAAGCGCCTGCGCGCGGCCATTGCATCCGCTGACGGCGTGCTGATCGCCACGCCGGAGTACAGCCAGTCACTGCCCGGCGTACTCAAGAACACGCTTGATTGGCTGTCCCGCGACGATGCCGAGTACCGCACGGTCCTTTCGGCCAAGCCGGTGGCGATCATCGGCGCTACGCCGGGTCACTGGGGCACCAAACTGGCACAGTCGCAGCTGCGCCATACACTGACCGCCATGGGCGCATTGACCATGGCCTCGCCACAGCTCTATGTGGCCGAAGCAGCGGCCGCCTACGACGATGACGCGGAAGATTTCGACGCGCCGACGCGCAAGCGCCTGCAGCGCTTCCTGGAGGGATTCCAGAGCTGGGTCCAGCTGCTGCAGGGTGGGGCGTCGCGCGCTTGAGCGGTGCCGGCAGAGGCCGTCATCGCCCGCCGGTGCCAAGGACCGGATCATGCAGCCCGCGCAGCTTCTTCTTGTTGATCTTGCCCACGCTGGTCCGCTCGATTGCATCCACGAAGCTCACGCGCTCCGGGATCGCATAGCGTGAGATGTCTCCGGAACGGCTGCGCGCCGCGACCAGTTCGATGATCTCCGCTTCGGCCACATGGCTTCCCGGCTTCCTGACCACCAGTGGCAATGGCCGCTCGCCCCATTTCGTGTCGGCGATACCGATCACCGCGACCTCGCTGACCGCCGGGTGCAGTGCGATGATGTCTTCCAGCGCGAGCGAGGAGATCCATTCGCCCCCGGTCTTGATCACGTCCTTGATGCGGTCGGTGACACGCAGGTAGCCAGCTTCGTCGATGTTGCCGATGTCGCCGGTGTGCAGGTAGCCGCCCGCCCACAGCGTTGCCGAAGCCTCGGGATCGTGCAGGTAACCCTGGGTCAGCCAGGGTGCACGCGCCACCACTTCGCCGGTGGCGATGCCATCATGGGCGACATCGCCCATGTCCGGGTCGACGATGCGCAGGTCCACCAGCGGAACCGGAATGCCGGCCTTGGTGCGCAGTGACAGCACCTCATCGGCATCGGTCACGCTGTCCACGTCGATCTGGGCGATGGTGAGCAGAGGGCAGGTCTCGGACATGCCATATCCGCCGAAGATGTCGATGCCCCGTGCCAGTGCACGCTGCGCCAGGGCACGGGGCAGGGCGGCACCGCCGATGATCACCTTCCAGCCCTCCAGGTCGGTCTGCGCCGCGTCCGGGTGCTCCAGCAGCATGTGCAGGATGGTGGGCACGCAGTGCGAGAAGGTCACCTTTTCGCGGGCGATCAACGCCAGCAGCTTCGCAGGCAGGTAACGCCCCGGATAGACCTGCCTGATGCCCATCGCGGTAGCCACGTAGGGCAGGCCCCACGCATGCACATGGAACATCGGGGTGATGGGCATGTAGACATCGTCACGATGCAGGCGGCCCTGGCGGGGTGCACCGCCGAGCGCGGCCATCGCCGCCAGCGAATGCAGCACCAGCTGCCGGTGGCTGAAATAGACCCCCTTGGGCAATCCGGTGGTTCCGGTGGTGTAGAACACCGTGGCACGGGCATTCTCGTCGAAGTCCGGGAAGCGGACGACCGGCGTGGCACCGCGCAACCCCGCTTCGTACTCGGTGGCGAAGCCTGGCGGCAGCGGGCCACCGGCATCGTCCAACAGGATGCGCGTGCGCAGGTCCGGCAGCTGCTCGTCGATGGCGTCCAGCAGTGGCAGGAACTCGCGGTTGGCCAGGATCACCCGCGCGCCGCTGTGGTTCAGCGTGTACGCGATCTGCTCGGGGGCCAGGCGCACGTTCACCATCATCAGCACCGCACCGATCATCGGAACCGCGAAGTAGGCCTCCAGGTAGCGGTTGCTGTCCCAGTCCATCACCGCCACCGTGTCGCCGTGGCCGACGCCCAACGAGGTCAACAGGCCGGCCAGTTGGCCGATGCGCACCTGCAGGGTGCGGTAATCGAATCGGACCTGGTCGCCGTAGACGATTTCCTGTTCAGGACTCACCGCCAGCGGCATCAGCAGCAGCTGCTTGACCAGCAGTGGATAGGCATGGGCATCGGGAGTGGGGGCAGATGACATGGCATTTCCTCGTGGGCGGCGTTGCGGTCGCCGGCCTTCTCCTCACCACACTAGCAAGCCCTTCCTGCTGTACCAGCGTACCTAGGTACCTGTTCCCGCGCGCACCCGATTTGATAATCTCGCCAGGACATGCCAACCCTGCTCATTGCCGACGATCACCCCTTGTTCCGCGCGGCACTGCATCGCGCGGCGGAAGAGGCGGTCGCCGATCTGCAGATCAGCGAGGCGGATTCACTGGACAGCGTGCTGGAGGCGATCGAGAACCAGTCGATCGACCTGATGCTGCTGGACCTGCATATGCCGGGCAATCATGGGCTGGCCGGCCTCGCCACCATTCGCGCACTTCAGCCAGGTCTGGCGATCATCATCGTCTCGGCCAATGAAGAGCCGCAGGTGATCCGGCGCGCCATCGACCTCGGCGCCGCGGGCTACCTGCCCAAGAGCTCGGGTTTGAACGAGCTGCAGTCCGCGCTGCAGTCCGTGCTGGAGGGCGAACGCTGGATCCCGGCGCTGCTGCGCGAGCCGGTGGCGCGGGTGGCGCCGTTCAGCAGGGATGCCGACCTGGCCGCACGCCTGGCCAGCCTGTCCGCACATCAATACAAGGTGCTGGGGCTGGTGGCCGAAGGCCTGCTCAACAAGCAGATCGCCGACCGGCTGGGCGTGCAGCTGCGCACGGTCAAGGCGCACATGACACGCATCATGGAGCGGCTGGGCGTGCGCAACCGTGCGCAGGCCATCCGCGTGCTGCACGAAATGGGGTTGGCCGATCCGTCCCGGCAGATCGAAGAGCTGCCCGAGCCCTGAACGGTCAGCGCGTGGCAGTGGCCGCCAGCAGGTGGTTGATCGCCCAGCGCAGCGCCAACGGCTTGAACGGCTTGTTGAGCAGGGACAGCCCAGCGCCGCGCACCGCCTCGCGTGTATCGCTGCCGGTATCCGCACTGAGGATTACCGTCGGCCGCGGTCCATGCATGTCCGCGAGCCGCTGCCACAGCGCAACACCGGTATCGCCGTCATCCAGGTGATAGTCAAACAGCCACAGCGCCGCCTCGTGCCCTGAGGGCCCGATGGCATCGGCGCTGCCTGCCGCGATGACGTCGCAGCCCCAGGAAAGCAGCAGTTGCCGCATCGCCTCCAGCGCGTCCGGGTCGTTGTCCACTGCCAGTATGCGGATACCCTTGAGGGCGTTGCTGCCACCCGTCGGTGCCGAACTGCGCGGGGTCACTGACGGTGCTGCGCGTTGCACGCTGATCGAGAAGGCCGAGCCGTGCCCGGGCACGCTGCGCAGGTGCAAGGGTGCATGCAGCAGATCGGCGATGCGGTGGGCGATGGTCAAGCCCAGTCCCAGTCCCTGGCCGTTGCTGCGATCGACCCGGTGGAACTCCTCGAACACCACCGCGTGCTGCTCCGGAGCAATGCCGGGGCCGGTGTCATGCACGCCGATCATCAGTGCCTGCCCCTGGCGGCGCACACCCAGCAACACACCGCCATGGCGGGTGTAGCGAATGGCATTGGCCAGGAAGTTCTGCAGCACCCGGCGCAGCAGCAGGGGATCGCTATGGACCCAGGCCTGGCTCCGCACATGGCGGAACTGCAGGCCGCGCGCCGCCGCCAGCACCGCGAACTCCTGCGCGAGCGGATCCAGCACCGTCGACAGCGCGAACGGGCGTGGATCGGCCACCAGCCCACCGGCTTCCAGTCGCGAGATATCGAGCAGGCCGGACAGCAGGTCATCGGTGGAATCCAGTGCGCCGCGGATCTGCTGCAGGAAACTGTCGAGGAACTCGGATTCGATGTGCTGCGACATCGCCTCGGTCAGCAGCTGGGCCGCATGCAGGGGCTGGATGAGGTCATGGCCGACCGCCGTCAGGAAGCGGGTTTTCGCCGCGTTCGCGCGCTCGGCCTCCTGGACCGCCTGCTGCAGCCTCGCGGTGCGGTCCTGTACGCGGCGTTCCAGCGTTTCATTGCTGCGCTTGAGCGCATCCTCCGCGCGACGGAACGCCGTGACATCGGTGAAGGTGGCTACATAGCCGCCACCCGGCATCGGGTTGCCGCGGATCTCGACGATGGTGTCATCGGGAAATATCCGTTCCGACAGGTGTGGCGTGCCACGGCGCATATGCGCGACGCGGCGCTGCAACGCCCTGGTGGGCGTGTCGCCGGGGCCATCGCCGATCTTCAGCTGCCCCAGTGCCCACGCCGTGAGGTTGACCACCGGCTGCCCGACCTGCAGCAGCTCCGGCGGGAACTTGAACAGCGCGGCGTAGCGGCTGTTCCAGGCCACCAGCTGCAGCTGCGCATCGACCACGCTGATGCCCTGGCTCATGTTCTCCAGCGCGGCTTCGAGCAGTCGCTGGTTGAAGCGCAGCACCTGGGTAGCTTCGCCGACGGCGCGGGTCACCGCATCCAGCGGCGCGGCGCCGCCCTCGCGTGCGGCTTCGACCAGCAGCCGTGCCATGCCTGCGCCCACCACGGCCGTCAGCTCACGCTCGACGGCGGTGACCCGGTCGTCATCCAGCATCTGCCCGGCGTGGCCCTCCAGCAGCTGGCGCGCACGCTCCTGGCCAAGGAAGCGTCCGGCGGTCCTGCGCAGGGACGCCGCAGCCACCGCATCCCGCCGCCGCGGCAATGACGGACGCACGGCCCGCGACACCAGGGCCACGGTCAGCAGGTTGATCGCCAGGCTGGCCCCCATGCTGATCGCGATATGGCCCGGCTGCACGCGCAGCGAGACCACCGACAACCAGTGCAGCCCGTCGGCGCCGACCGACGGCGTCGCGGCCGGGATCACCATCGGCAGCAGTACCAGCCACAGCCAGGCCAATGAGCCCAGCACGATGCCGGCGATGATGGCCGCGGAGGGCGTACGTGGGCGATACACCGCCAGCAGCACAGCCGGTGCCAGCTGCGAGAGGGCGGTGAAGGACATCAGGCCGAAATCGCTGAGTGCCTCGGTGTCGCTCATCGCGCGGCTGTACAGCCACGACATCAGGAACACGGCGAGGATGCCGGCACGGCGGAACGCCAGCACGCGCGGGCGCAGATCGGCATTGGCCACGCCGCCCCCGATGCCGCCGAGCAGGCGCGAACCGAATCCATGGTTGCCAAGCATGATCGACAGCGTCAGCCCGGACAGGATCATCATGCCGGTGGCCGCACTCAGGCTGCCCAGATAGGCCAGCAGCGCCAGCAGATGATGGCCAGCGGCCTGCGGCAGCGCCAGCACGTACAGGTCGGGCGATACCGAGGCCGGCAGCTGCGCAGCGCCGGCCAATGCCATCGGCACCGACGGCAGGCCGATCAGCAGCAGGTAGACCGGGAACATCCAGCGTGCCGTCTTCAGGTCCGAGGTCTGGCGAAGCTCGACCACGCCGACATGGAACTGGTGCGGCAGGGTGAACGCGGAGATCGCCCCCAGCGCGACCATGGTGAGATAGTCCGGCACGATGGCCGGTGGTGGCAGCTGCGCCATCTTCTCCAGCAGCGGTGTGCCGGCTTTGTGCACGGACAACGCCGCATACAGGCCAATGGCCAGCAGCGCCACCAGCTTCAATACGGACTCCAGGCCCAGCGCGACCACGATGCCGCGGTTGGGCTCGGTGGCCGAGGCCTTACGTGCACCGAACAGCAGAGTGAACGCGGCCATCGTCAGCGCGAACCAGAACGACATGTCCAGCTGCGCACCGGCAGGCGCGAACCCATCACCCAGCAGGGTGCCCAGCCCCTGGCTGACGGCTTTCAGCTGCAGTGCGATGTACGGAATGATGCCGAACAGCGCCACCAGGGTGATGGTGAAGCCGAGGCCGCGATCGGCACGCAGTCGTGCAACGACCAGATCGGCGATGGTGGCACTGTTGTGCTGCTTGGCCAGCCGCCCGAGACGGAGCAGGAACGGCAGGCCGAACGCGAAGATCAGCGCCATGCCGGCCAGGGTTGGTGGAATGGGGAAACCCCATTGCCGCCCCTGCGAGGCCGCACCGTAGTAGGTCCACGCGGTGCAGTGCACGGCCAGCGACAGTGCATAGATGAGCGGCCATGCCTTCGAAAGCCGGTGCCCCCGGCGCTCGCCCCACAGCGCCACGCCAAACAGCAGTGCGGTCCATGCAATGCAGGCGAAGAGGACGATGGAGGGCGTCAACATCGCTCCAGTGTAGGGAGAGAATCGGGCGGGGTGGTGCTAGGGCGTGATCACGATCAGTGACAGCTGCTCAGCGACCAGTGCCAGCTCGCCATCGGCGACCCGCTCGACGGCCTTGCGCTGGATCAGCAGCCACTGGCCGGGCTGGCGCGCATCCAGTGACACCAGCTGCGAGCGTACCCGCACCTCGGACCCGCTCGGCACTGGCGCCAGGAAGCGGACCTTGTTCAAGCCGTAGTTGAGCACATGGGCGATGCCGGGGAAGCCGGCCAGAGCGGCCACATCGTCCTCCACCGTCAGCGAGAGCAGCAGGAAGCCGTGTGCGATGGTACGCCCGCCCGGCATCTGCGCCTGCGCCCGCGCTGGATCGACATGGATCCAGTTGTGGTCGCCGGTGGCGTCGGCAAAGGCATCGATGCGCGCCTGGTCCAGGCAGGTCACGCCACTCAGCCGCTCACTGGCGGCCCACTGCTGCACCGCCTGCAGGGCGGGAGGCAGCTCGCTGTCCGCACTCACACCACACGCTCCAGCA
The DNA here is from genome assembly GCF_030913325.1 of Stenotrophomonas sp. a6. Classification (NCBI taxonomy): domain Bacteria; kingdom Pseudomonadati; phylum Pseudomonadota; class Gammaproteobacteria; order Lysobacterales; family Lysobacteraceae; genus Stenotrophomonas; species Stenotrophomonas sp. a6. The sequence goes on along the minus strand of NZ_CP133161.1, from coordinate 2,314,228 downwards.
AGGCAAGGATCGCGTCGCGCGCCTCTGGTTCGGACAGCATCGGAGCGTGGCCGACATCGGGCACCTCCACCAGACGGGCACTTTCCGAGGTGGCCGCCATCTGCCGCGCCACATCGGCCGGCAGAATATCGGACAGCGCGCCGCGCACCACCAGCACCGGCACCCGTGCGGTCAGCCCACGGACCGCACGCCACAGCAGCGGACGCAACAGCCACAGCAGCCATGGCCGGGTGGTGCGGATCACTGCTGGGTCGTAGTCCAGTTCCAGCAGGCCATCGCTGCGCGGGCGGAAGGTGCGCACGGCCATCTGCCGCCAGTCGTCGGTGCTGAAGCGCGGGAACGCGGCCTTGCCGATGGATTCCACGTAGGCCGTGGCCTGCACCAGGTCCATCGGCGGTACCGGCTTGCCGGCGTACTTGCCGATCCGTGCCAGCGCCTCACGCGGCACCCTGGGGCCGGCATCGTTGAGCACCGCGCCCGCGACCCGCTCGGGCGCGCGCGAAGCGAGGGTGATGGTCACCAGCACGCCCAGTGAGGTGCCGACGAACACCGCCTTGTCGATGTTCTGCGCGCGCAGCAGCGCGACCATGTCATCTGCGTAGGTGCGCGGGTTGTAGCTGGACGGATCATGCGCACGTTCTGAACCGGCGCGGCCACGCAGGTCGACGGCGATCACGCGCCATCCCTCGGCGGTGAGTGTTTCGGCCAGTGCATCGAAATCGGCACCATTGCGGGTCAGGCCGGGAATGCAGACCACGGTGCCGCGGGGCGCCTGCCGGGCATCCGCTGCATGGTCGCGCGCGTGCAGGCGCAGGCCATCGTCGCTGTTCCAGTACAGGTCGTCGTAAGACTGCGTCATGCAGAAGCTTCCTGAAGATCGTAACGGATGCGCTAGAAATCGTAACGGACGCTGAGGCCATATTGGCGCGGCGGGCCATAGAAGCCAATCAGCGTGCCGACTGCAGGAATGTTGTAGCCAGTAGTGCGGTATTCCTTGTCGGCCAGGTTGGTGCCCTGCAGCGAGAAGGTCCACGCATCATCCAGGCGCCAGATGACGCCGGCATTGACCAGCCCGTAACCCTGCTGGCGGATCACCGGGCTGAGGTCGGTGGTCGGCCACACTTCGCTCTGGTAGCTGTAGCTCACGCGTGCCGACAGGTTGCTGCCGTTGGCCAGGTCGGTGCGGTATTCCACGTTGAACGCACCGGAGATATCCGGGGCATTGGTGAACTTCATCTGCCTGGCCACGTTGATGCCGCGGTCCATGTACTCGTCGTATCTGGTATCCAGCCACGCCAGGTTGCCGGAAATCAGCCAGTGCTGGCTGGGCAGGTACTGATACTCGACTTCCAGGCCTTTGACGGTACCGGCGCCGGCATTGGTGAAATCACCGAAGAAGGAATCATCGATGCCATCGCCATTGGTATCCAGGCCGGTGAACACCGACAGCTGGATGTCCTTGTACTTGTTGTAGAACGCTGACAGGTTCAGGAACAGGCGCTGGTCGAGGAAGGCCATCTTGCTGCCGACCTCATAGCTGTCCACGGTCTCGTCATCGAACGGCTCCGCCGAGCGCGGTACCGCCACCGCGTTGGCGCGGATGTTGTAGCCGCCGGACTTGAAGCCACGCGTCGCCAGGCCATAGACCATGATGTCCGGAGTGATCTGGTAGTCCAGCGAGACCTTGGGCGAGACGTTCCTGAAATTGGTCTTCTTGTCGAAATCGGCGGTCACCGCCACCGGCCGGCTGAAGCCCGGGTCGGCGTAGAGGCGGTTGAGCACGATCGCGCGCTTGTCCTCGTCGGTGTAGCGGGCGCCGACATCGAGCTTCAGTCTGCGGGTCAGGTCGAAGGTCCAGTCCGCATACAGCGCGATGCTGTCGGTCAGCACCTTGCCCTGGTTGTCGGCGAACTGGGCACTGAAGTAGTTGTTCTGGATCTGCCCGCCAGCCTCGCCACTGAACTGGTACAGGCCGACCACACCGCGCACCCGGCCGCCGGCATCGTAGTTCAACTGCACTTCGTTGCTGACCTGGTCGTCGTGGTAGGTGCCACCCACGTCGGCGAGCTTGACCGGGGCGGTATCGAAGTCGATGTTGGCCTCGCTGTCCGATTCACGCTTGGCGACCACGTATTTCAGCGCGATGTCTTCGTTCGGCCGCCAGTTCACCGTGGCCGAGGCGCCCTTGCTCTCCACGTTGTTGAGGTTGCGCATGCCCGAGCGGATGTCATAGCGGCTGTCCATCGGCGGGTAGGCGCGCAGGAACGGATTGGGTGCCAGCATCTTCGAGCCGCGCATGCCGGACTGATCGTCGATCCAGTCCAGTGCGAACTGCACGTCGAAGTCGTCGCCCGCATACGCGCCCAGGTTCAGGCGTGCCGCGTTGATCTGCTTGTCACTGACCGGCTGGCCGTTGAAAGTGTTCTCGCCAAACCCGTCGTGGTTCATGCTGGCCACCGCCACGCGGGCGCGCAGGCCGCTGTCAGCACCGCCGATCGGACCGCCGATGGCTGCCTTGGCATCCAACTGGCTGTAGTTGCCCACGGTGACCTGGGCGAAGCCCTCGGTCTGGGTCGGCAGGCCGCGCGAGATGTACTTGATCGCGCCGCCGATGGTGTTCTTGCCGTAGAGCGTGCCCTGCGGGCCGCGCAGCACCTCGATGCGCGAGACATCGAACACATCCAGCAGCGCACCCTGCGGGCGCGCGATGTAGACGTCATCCAGGTAGATGCCCACGCCCGGATCGGCGCCCCAGGTGGGGTCGGACTGGCCGATGCCACGGATGTAGGCGGTGACCGTGCTGCTGGCACCGCGGGCGGCGTAGATGGTCAGGTTGGGCACCTGCGCATCCAGGTCGCTGATGTCCTGGACATTCATCTTGTCCAGCGCTTCGGAGGTAAATGCGGTAACCGCTACCGGGACCTCCTGCAGGGTTTCCTCGCGCTTGCGCGCGGTGACCTTGATGCTGTCCAGGTTGGTGGGTGATGCAGTCCTGGCCGCCGTCGGCGTGGCCTGGGGCGTTTCCTGTGCCAGTACCGGCCCGGAGGCCAGCAATGCGCCGATCATGAGACTCAGGCAATTCCGTTTCATTCGGTCCTCCCCCAGGCAGCTGCTTGCAGATGGCCCATTGCCATCCTGCAGCCAAGGCTAGCGGTGTCATCACGCAGCGGCGAGTGGACCTAGGTCCAGTCGGCAGCGGCCGCTGGATGCGGATACTGGGCGCGCCCCCAGCCGGAAGCGCGTCCCGGTACCACTTCATCCACGACTCACGCATGAGGATCTGGCCATGAAATCCGGAATCGATTCGATCAAGGTTGTACTGCTGGTGCTGTGCAGTTGGCTGGCGATGGCGGGCAGTGCCCTTGCCGCAGGCCCGGCCGGGCATTGGGACATTGGCCTGTACGGCAATCTGTTCGGCGCCCGCGAGTACCAGGTGTGGGTGCCGGCGGGCTACGACGACCAGCAGCCGCTACCGTTGCTGCTGGTGCTGCACGGCTGCGTCAACGGGCCCAACCTGATGGGGGAGGCGTCAGGCTTCAATGATGTGGCCGACACCGAAGGGTTCATCGTGGTCTACCCCCGGCAGAACGTCACCTCCAATCCGGCCCGCTGCTGGAACTGGCAGCTGCCGATCAACCAGGCCCGCGACAGCGGCGAAGGGTCGATCCTGGCCGGCATCGTGGACAAGGTGAAAGCGGACTACAGCGTGGATCCGCGCCGGGTCTATGTCACCGGCATTTCGGCAGGTGGTGCGATGACCTCGATCATGCTGGCCTGCTATTCGGATGTGTTCGCTGCCGGCGCCATCCACTCCGGTGGCATGTTCAAGGGCGCGACCACGATTTCCGGCAGCGCCTACGCACTGCTGGCCGGCAGCATCTATTCGCCGGACAGCAATGGCCGCCTGGCGTGGCAGTGCTCGGGTTCGCCGTCGCCGCGACCGCTGCCGGTGCTGGTGTTCCATGGCAGCGCCGATCTCACCGTCAATCCGGTGAACGGCCAGCAGGCCGTGCGCCAGTTCCTGCAGACCAATGACCTGGCCGACGACGGCCTGGACAACGACTCGGTGAAATACGTGCCGACCAGCACCTATCACGGACAGGTGCCGGGCGGCCGCGGGTATACCGTCGACACCTACGCCTACGGTGGCAGGACGCTGGTCCAGCACTACGTGGTGCAGGGCATGGGGCATGCCTGGAGCGGCAGCCAGTCGGGCCTGCCATTCACCGACCCGAAGGGGCCGGACGCCACGCTGATCACCTGGTTGTTCCTGAAGGACTACCAGCGCTGACGGGGGGCAGGGGGCCTTCCAGGGAGGGGCGCGACCGGAGGTGCCGGATGGCACCTTCAGCCGCTCATGGCAATCGATTATCGTGAGCGCCCGTTCCCACGACCTTCAAGCGCCGGCGCATGGAATCCATGTCAACGACTGCCCGAAACCGGCAATGGCTCAATGCCGTCGTGCTATCCGCAGTGCTCCTTGCCGTCGGCTGCGAGGGCAGGAAGGCACCGCCGAACGATGTGGGGGCGGCGGTCGACGAGGCGGCCCATGCCCTGATCGAACAGCCTTTGCTGCACTCGGCCTCCATCGGCGTGGTGTACCGGGGCAAGACCTTCATCCGTCACCGCGGCGAGATGGTAGCCGGCAAGCCCGATGTTCCGACCGACGCAACGCTGTATGAGATCGGCTCGCTGAGCAAGACCCTGGCGGGCACGTTGATGGCCCGTGCGGTGCTTGAGGGCAGGGTGGGCCTGGAGGATGACGTTCGCAGCTACCTGCAGGGCGACTATCCGAACCTGCAGTACCAGGGCCAGCCCATACGGGTCCGTCACCTGCTGTCACACACCAGTGGCCTGCCGAACATGCTGCCGGAGCGGGCGAACACCGTGTTGGAGGACTTCACCGATCACCGCGTGCCCGGTGAACTCAGTGCCCTCTATGCGCATTACGGCAAGCCGGATTTCCTGCGGGATCTGCACGCCGTGCGGATCCCACGGATGCCCGGGAAAGAGTACGCCTACTCCAGTGCTGGGACGGAGCTGACGGCCCACATTCTGGAAGGCGTCTACAAGACCGACTACACGTCATTGCTGCGTGGCTTCTTCAGCGACGCCGCAGCAATGACCAGCATCGGGATCAAGCTGGGGAATGCGGAAAAAGACCGTCTTGCCATCGGCTACCACAGCGACAATCCGGTGCCGACCTCGCCGATGCCACAGTTGCCATGGGGCGCTTCCGGCAACGTCAAGGCAACAGTGCCCGACATGGTGAAATACCTTCAGTTCCAGCTGGCCAACGGCCCGGTGGTGCAGTAATCGCATCGCACTCTGGCCAGATTCGACGACGAGTTCAGCATTGGCTATTTCTGGAACATCGTCGCTGGCGATCGCCAGAAGGGTGTCTATTACGCCCACCACGGTGGCGTTCCACGCTCGCAGTGCTACATCTACATCATGCCGGAGCACGATCTGGGCATCTTCGTGATCACCAACCAGAGCGGCGACCGGACCGCGCGTGCCATGGAGGCGGCGATCGATACCCTGGTCGGGAGAATCGCGGCGCGTTGAACCTCCCGCTGAGGCTCGGGCCCACGCGGCCCGGTCCGTGGACCAATGTGGCTTCGCAGGACGACGTGTCGGACAAGCCTGGAACCGATCTGGACAGACTGCTCGGCCCCGGCGGCTGTCGGCCGCAGGGCTTTGCGCTCGCATTCCTGGCGTTCGTCGCTGGATATCATCGTTGGTCGCATGGTCTGCGCCGCGGCAATGCCCTCGGCTAGGCTATAGCGATCGACCGCAGGGATGACGACCCCATGAACCGCTGGCTTTTCCTGGCGCTTGCTGCGCTCCCGTTCACTGCCGGTGCCGTGGTCATCCGTGATGACGTTGACGACGCCCGGTATCAGATCGATGCCTCTGTCTTCCCGGCGCTGGCTGACATGCCGGGTGAAGGACATGGCGTTCTCATCGCCCCGCGCTGGGTACTGACCGCAGCGCATGCGGCACCCATGGAAGGGATGGAAGAATCCATCTCCATCAATGGACGCGCCTATGCGGTCGAGCGCGTCTTTGTGCATCCCGGTTTCAGAAGAATGCCGGAGGCCCTGGGCAAGGAGGCGCTGGCGACAGGAAATCCCTCCAGGATCCACGCGTTCCTGGCAGCATCGGATGACATCGCACTGATCAGGCTTGCGACTGCTGTAAAGGATGTACAGCCCGTAGCGCTCTATCGCCGTGCTGCCGAAGTCGCGCAGATCGCGGCCCTGATAGGAAAGGGGGCTACCGGCAATGGCGTCGTAGGGCTGGTGCCGGGCGGCCCGCATCGCACGACCCTGCGGCGGGCATTCAACGCGATTACCGGCGGCAACGAACGGTATCTCTGGTACCGGTTCGATCCGCCACCGCAGGCCCTGCCGCTGGAGGGGGTTCTCGGCAACGGTGACAGCGGCGGTCCGCTGGTGATTGATGATCACGGAACGCCGCAGCTGGTGGGGCTTGGTTCGTGGATCACTGCGGTTCCAGAGCATGCGCTCGAGGCGGGGTTCTATGGCCAGGTGGTCTACAACGTTCGCGTATCGCGCTACATCGACTGGATCGAAAGCATCAGCCGTGACGCGTCACATTGATTGCTTTTCGTGGAGGCGTAGCAGTGCAGGGGGGCGTTACCCTGATCTCAGCCGGTGCGACGAGCGTTCGTATGCTTCCCATCATGGGCTCATCATTTCACCGTCCAGATTTCATGATCGTCACCCGGCCGTCCGGCTGGGTGCAGAGCGGCGAGCGCTGGGATCTGTGGTGGAACGGCCGTTCGGTGGCCAGTATCGTGCCGCATGCCGTGCTCGGGTTCCGCCTGAAACTGGACGCACGCAGGATGTCACAGAGCAAGGTCGTGTCCGTCGCCAGCGCCCGCCAGGCGAAGCGCTACGCCGAGCGCTGGTGCGCGGCGCGGCTCTGCCCACAACTGCCACTGCGTGACGCCGTCGCCCGACTGGTGCAGAGTGCACCCGAACCGGGCGCCGTGTTCGCGCCGCCACTGACCCGGACGCAGCGGCAGCAGGCCCGGCGCCTGGCCGAGGCCGGCGCAAGCGAGATGGGGCGGATCAAGGAAGCGCTGGCGCCACGGCCGCGCGTGATGGCCGCCAGGCCCGAGGTGCAGGGACGAGGTGGAACCTGGTCTGTGCCCGGCCAGAATCCATCCTCGCCGCACCGAAACGGGAACACCTCCCCAGCCAGGGTTACGCCGAAAGCTCCTCACGCACGATCCTGGCCCCTTCGCTGAGCGCGCGCAGCTTGCCGCGTGCCACTTCCCGTGCAAGCGGCGCCATGCCGCAGTTGGTGCTTGGGTAGAGTTTGTCGGCATCCACGAACTGCAGCGCCCTGCGCAGCGTGTTGGCCACGTCTTCCGGCGTTTCCACCGTATTGGAGGCCACGTCGATGGCGCCCACCATCACCGTCTTGCCGCGCACCAGTTCGATCAGGTCGATCGGCACGTGCGAGTTCTGGCATTCCAGCGAGATGATATCGATGCTGGAGGTCTGCAGCTTGGGGAACGATTCTTCATACTGCCGCCATTCCGAGCCCAGTGTCTGCTTCCAGTCGGTGTTGGCCTTGATGCCATAGCCGTAGCAGATGTGCACCGCCGTCTGGCACTTCAGGCCCTCAACCGCACGCTCCAGCGCGGCCACGCCCCAGTCGTTCACTTCGTCGAAGAACACGTTGAAGGCCGGCTCATCGAACTGGATGATGTCGACGCCAGCGGCTTCCAGCTCCTTCGCTTCCTCGTTGAGGATCTTCGCGAACTCCCAGGCCAGCTTTTCGCGGCTCTTGTAGTGCGCGTCGTACAGCGTATCGATCATGGTCATCGGGCCGGGCAGGGCCCACTTGATCGGCTGCGTGGTCTGGCGGCGCAGGAACTTCGCATCCTCGACGAACACCGGCTTCGGACGGCTCACGGCGCCGACCACGGTCGGCACGCTGGCATCGTAGCGGTTGCGGATGCGGACCGTTTCGCGCTTCTCGAAATCGACGCCGCTGAGGTGCTCGATGAAAGTGGTGACGAAGTGCTGCCGGGTCTGTTCGCCGTCGCTGACGATGTCGATGCCGGCGTGCTGCTGCTCCTGCAGGGACAGGCGCAGTGCATCCTGCTTGCCTTCAGTCAGGCCGTCGTCCTGCAGCTTCCAGGGTGACCAGAGCTTCTCGGGCTCGGCCAGCCAGGAGGGCTTGGGCAGGCTGCCTGCGGTGGAGGTGGGAAGCAGTTTCTTCGTCGACATTGCGTCTGGTTTCCTGGGGGCGAATGGGGAATCAATGAATCAGCGGGCAGCCCACTGCTCAAGCACGGCGCGGTACGGCTTGATGAAGTGTTCTTCGGTAAACCGGCCCTGCTTGACCGCCAGCTGGCTGCGCTCTTCGCGGTCGTAGACGATGCGGGTGGAGGAGTAATCCTGGTGCTTCAGGCTGGGCTGGTAGACCTTGCCGGCCACGGAATTGGCGTTGTAGATCTCCGGGCGGTAGATCTTCTGGAAGGCCTCCATCGTGCTGATGGTGCCGATCAGCTCCAGGTTCGAGTAGTCGCCCAGCAGGTCGCCCTGGAAGTAGAACGCCAGCGGTGCGACGCTGCCCGGCGGCATGAAGTAGCGCACCTGCAGGCCCATCTTGTCGAAGTACTGGTCAGTGGGAGAGAACTCGCCCTGGCGGTATTCCACGCCCAGGATCGGGTGGTGGTTCTCGGTGCGGTGATAGGTCTTGCTGCTGGATACGCTGATGCAGATTACCGGCCCCTTGCTGAAGTTGGCGCGGTAGGCCTCGGACTCCAGGAAATGCTTGAACAACTTGCCATGCAGGTCGCCAAAGCCCTCCGGGATGCCAAAGGTGGCCTTCCCTTCGTTGCTGGCCGGCAGCACCACGCTGAAATCGTAGTCGCGCACGTAGGACGAGAAATTGTTGCCGACGATGCCTTCGATGCGCGCGCCGGTGCGGGTGTCGACGATGGTCGGGCGCAGCACCTCGATCAGCGGGAACGGATCACCGCCACCGCTGCTGCCGATGTGCATCTCCACCGAGATGATGTCCAGCTCGACCGCGTAGCGATCCGCGCTGGGGTTGTCCCAGTGCGCCAGATCGTTGAAGCGGTTGTTGATCATGCTGATCGTGTTGCGCAGGTTTTCCTGGCGGGACGCGCCGCGGGCAAGGTTGGCGAAATTGGTGGTGATGCGCGTCCCGTCGGCAGGCTGGTAATCCTCGTTGAAGGGGATCTGCGTGATGCTGAAGGTGAAGGTGTCGGTCGTCATGGGTGGCGTTCCGTAGTGCGGGGTGACATCCGGATGCGGGCGAGGGCATCCGGCATTCAAAGTGCTGCGGCCGCTTCCAGGTCGGCAAGGCGCTGGCGAGGCAGGTCCAGCAGCGGCATGGCCCGCCGCACCGCCAGCCGTGCGCGCTCGACCAGGGCGTCGTTGTGCACGCGACCGTCGGCGAAATCCCGGTCGGTGGCGTAGACGCCCAGCGGCAGGGTGCGCGCCTGGAAGAAGCTGAAGAGCGGGCGCAGCTGATGGTCGATCACCAGCGAGTGGCGCTCGCTGCCGCCGGTCGCGGCCAGCAGGATGGGGGTGTCGACCAGTGCGTCCTGGTGGACGAAGTCGAAGAAATGCTTGAACAGCCCTGTGTACGAGCCGCGATAGACCGGCGTGCTCACCACCAGCACATCGGCCTGCTCGACGGTGGTCAACTGGCGTTCCACGGTGTCGGGCAACTGCGAACGCCAGAGCGCACCGGCCAGCTGCGGGGCCAGTTCGCCCAGTTCGACCAGGTGCTGCTCGCTGTGGATGTCCTCGCCGATCAGGCCCATCAGATGCTCGGCCAGGGTGGCGGCCTTGGAGGGGCGCTGCAATCCGCCGGACACGGCGACGATTCGAAGGGGGCGGGCAGGTGAAAGCATGACCCGATGCTAGCCATGCCCTTCCATGACGTAAAATGGTATTACTTCACCTATCCATGAGCAGGATTCATCGTCATGCTGGAGCGGATCCACCTCAGCATCGTGCAGCAGGTCGAGCAGCAGGGCTCGCTTACCGCGGCCGCCGGCGTACTGAACCTGACCCAGTCGGCCCTGAGCCACAGCATGAAGAAGCTGGAACAGCAGCTGGGCACTGATGTATGGCTGCGCGAAGGCCGCAGCCTGCGCCTGACCCAGGCCGGGCAATACCTGCTGGCCGTCGCCAACCGCGTGCTGCCGCAGCTGGATCTGGCCGAGGAGCGGTTGGGCCAGTTCGCACAGGGCGAGCGCGGCGCGCTGCGCATCGGCATGGAATGCCATCCCTGCTACCAGTGGCTGCTGAAGATCGTCTCGCCGTACCTGGCCGCGTGGCCGGATGTGGATGTGGACGTCAAGCAGAAGTTCCAGTTCGGCGGCATCGGCGCGCTGTTCGGCTACGAGATCGATCTGCTGGTTACCCCCGATCCACTGCTCAAGCCAGGCCTCAAGTTCATTCCCGTGTTCGACTACGAGCAGGTGCTGGTGGTGGCCAGCAACCACGCCCTGGCCAAGGTGGATTACGTGAAGCCGCGCCAGCTCGGCCAGGAAGTGCTGATCAGCTATCCGGTGCCGTTCGAGCGCCTGGACATCTACAACCAGTTCCTGCTGCCGGCCGGCATTACGCCGCGACGGCACAAGGCCATTGAAACCACCGACATCATGATGCAGATGGTGGCCAGCGGTCGTGGCGTGGCCGCCATGCCGCGCTGGCTGGTGGAAGAGTACGCCACCCGCATGGACGTGGTGCCGGTGCGCCTCGGTGCGAAGGGCATTCCCAAGCAGATCTATCTGGGTGCGCGCGAAGCCGATACCAGCATCGACTACCTGCAGGCCTTCATCGAACTGGCGCGGAACAGTTCGCCACTGGCCGGCAATGCAGGCGGAGCCCGTTGATGGCTGCACCTGGATCACTGCGGGCGGAAGCCTTCATCAACACCTTTTCACTGGAGGTCAGCGCGAAGTCCATGCCCGCGCTGCGCGCCGAGGCCGACCGCATACCGCGCGGCACAACGATCTCCATTCCCTGGCTGGCCAGTGAGGATGACGACGCACGCCTCGCCGCCGCGCGCACGGTGCGCGCGCTTGGCTTCGAGCCGATGCCGCATCTTTCGGCCCGCCGCATCCGGTCGCGCACGGTGCTTGAACGGTTCCTGCAGCGCGCCGCCAACGAGGCCGGAGCAGCGCAGTGCCTGGTGATCGCCGGCGACCTGGCCACGCCCGCCGGACCGTTTGCTGACAGCGCTTCGATCATCGAGAGCGGCCTTCTGGAGAGGGCCGGTATCAAGGTCGTCGCCATCGGCGGTCACCCCGATGGCCATCCGGTCCTGGGCAGTGACGCGTGCTGGCAGGTACTGGAACACAAGTGCCAGTCCATCGAAGCGCGCGGCATGGCGCCAGTGATCATCACGCAGTTCGCCTTCGATGCCGACATCGTCCTGGCCTGGTTGCACGCGCTGCGCGCCCGTGGCATCCACGTTCCGGTGCTGGTTGGCGTGCCGGGCCCGGCAAGCATCGCGCGGCTGGTACGCTACGCCGCAATGTGCGGGGTGGGGGCCAGTGCATTGATGCTGTCCCGGTATGGCATCTCGATCGGCCGGTTGCTGGGCAGCGCGGGCCCGGAGGTGTTCGTGGACCGTCTGGCGGGCGGTTTGACTGATGCCCACGGGTTGGTCAGCCCGCACTTCTTTCCGTTCGGTGGAATTGCCCAGTCGTTGGACTGGATCAACCAGCATCGGGCGCTGCCATCGGTTGCCCGCCGCTGACAGGCCATCAATCGTGCATGCCGGGCAGCGCATGGCCCGGTGCCGCCCCGCTCAGCCCCGGCGGTGGCGTATCCCTGACGGGGTACTGATCAGGCCCGCATTGCTGATGGCCTGGCGCGTACCGCACGCCCGGCACGCAAGCACGGTTCCTCCTCGCACATGCTCCATCTCCTGCTCGCCCCAGACGCTGGTTGCGCCGCAGGCCGTGCAGGTGGCTTCGATCTGCAGGGCACGGGCCAGGTCGCCCTCCGCGCCTGGCGTGTAGGTGAGGTCCCTGATCTTGAATAGGCCGGTATGACTCATTGGAACGGCGTTGTGGGTGCACTACGGGAAGATGCGAGGCGAAGGTGTCGACAGGGTTGGCACAGTGTCGAGAAAGGGCGCGCTTCAGCTCATGGATCACTACGCAGCACAAACTCCTCCAGCCGCGCCCGGCTGACGGACTGGTGGTTGCCACAGCCTGGGCAACTGAGCGAAGCAGCGCCGTTGAGATCGACGAGGCCATGATCAGGAATGGCGCGGAACTGCCTTGAACACTTCAGGCAGGAACAATCGATCCGGGTGACCTGCAGCAGGGTGCCATCCTCACGCGCCACTCCTTCGACGCTGTTTACATAGAACTGTCCGATGTCGCGCATGAAGATGAATAAAGCCCTGAACGTACGGGGGCGTTCATCATGCCGCCTGTCGCGCTGCTAGGCGCGAACCGTATTCTGAAGAATTAAGAATACGCATCACGGCCCGGACTTGCGCCGGGTGCTAGAGTGTGAATAGGTGCCGACGTGGCCCTGCATTCAAGGCGAAGCCCATGCCCATCCGGGCCGTTGTATACGCAAGCCAGGCAGCTGAAGGCCTTTCGATTGACCGCCTGGAAGCACTCGTCACCGATGCCGCGAGGTTCAACAAGCTTGCAGGGGTGACAGGCGTGCTGCTGCATGACGGCACGCGGTTCGTGCAGTACTTCGAAGGGCCGGAAGATGGGGTGGCCAGCGTCTACGAGCGGGTGCTGCAATCGACCAGCCACACGGATGTGGTGGAGCTGGCCCGGGGGCGTGTCTCTACCCGGCAGTTCCCCTATTGGTCGATGCACCAGCTTCCTGCCGACCAGCTTCTGGTCGGCAGGCTTGCCAGGGCCGACTGGTCACGCTTCAAGAGAAGCCAGCCCGAGGAGATTGCGGGTTCTGCGTGGGGTATCGATGTGCTGGCCGCCGCGGTTGAGCCCTACGTGCACGCCGCTTAGTTTGCGGTTCGGCGGCCGCTTGATCGAGGTGTGCAGTGAAATGAAGGCGCTCATCACGCTCATCACGCTCATCGCTGCACTGGCTGCGAGCCCGGCGCTTGCCGATTCCCCGCTGCCGCCGCCAGAAAGGTTCACGGCATGCTCCTCCACGCGAAATCTCTGTACCGATTCGGATCCAGCCGTCAATTCAACGCGGGTAACGCCACAGGCATCGGGTCAGGATGCCTGGCTGATATGCGGATGGCATCGCGGGGTGTTCCCGTCTGACGATGGGGAGTCGGTCGTGGTCGGCTGCGAAGGCATGAACCTGGTTCCGGCTGACGTGACGTTGAGCGAGCCGGTGCTGCATTTCTACAATCGCGGCCGCCTGGTTCGCACCGTTACGCTCGATCAGTTGTATCGGCGCACCATGGCGTGACCACGCCATCACCCGTATTCACCCCGCAGCAGCGAAAATGCACCATCGGGCGTGCCCCTACGCGCGCCGCTCACTGCCCGCAGGATCGCGAAGATGTCCAATCCCCCCTTTGGTGAATCGTCATGCGCCGCCGCTGCCAGCGGTTGCGTCGAGGTGCGTGGCGCGCGCGAGCACAACCTCAGGAATGTCGACGTCTCCATCCCGCGCAACGCATTGGTGGTGTTTTCCGGTGTTTCGGGCTCCGGCAAGTCATCGCTGGCGTTCGGCACGATCTTCGCGGAGGCGCAGCGGCGCTACTTTGAGTCGGTTGCGCCGTATGCACGGCGTCTGATCGACCAGGCCGGCGTGCCCGATGTGGACGCCATCGACGGGTTGCCGCCGGCAGTGGCCCTGCAGCAGCAGCGCGGCGCCAGCAACGCGCGCTCATCGGTGGGCAGCGTCACTACGCTGTCCAGCCTGGTGCGCATGATGTATTCGCGTGCAGGTGCATACCCGGCCAACCAGCCGATGCTTTACGCCGAGGACTTTTCGCCCAATACCCCGCAGGGCGCCTGCAGCACCTGTCACGGGCTGGGGCACGTCTACGAGGTGACGGAAGCCTTGATGGTGCCGGATCCGTCGCTGAGCATCCGCGAGCGCGCCATCGCCTCCTGGCCGCCGGCCTGGCATGGCCAGAACCTGCGCGACATCCTGGTCACGCTCGGCTACGACATCGACGTACCGTGGAAGAAGCTGCCGAAGAAGGATCGGGAGTGGATCCTGTTCACGGAAGAAACGCCCACCGTGCCGGTCTATGCAGGCTTCACGCCTGCCGAGACCCGGGCTGCGCTCAAGCGAAAGCTCGAGCCGAGCTACATGGGTACATACACCGGCGCGCGTCGCTATGTGCTGCATACCTTCGCCAACACCCAGAGCGCGCTGATGCGCAAACGGGTTTCCCGCTACATGGAAGGCAAGCTGTGCCCGGTCTGCCACGGAAAGCGCCTGAAGCCGGAAGCGCTCTCGGTCACCTTCGCGGGCGTGGATATCGGTGAGTTCATGCGGTTGCCCCTGGATCAACTGGCGGATCTGCTGGAGCCCATCGCGGAAGGTGATTTCGGCGCACACAGCAAGGGTGCACCTATCAGCAGGCATGCGACACCCCGCGATCGTGCCCGGCGCGCCGCGAGTGGCCGCGCGACGCACGAGGGCGCCCCCGACGTGCGCCTGACCTCGGCCCTGTCCGAAGAGAAGCGGCTGGCCGCACAGCGGCTGGCGGGCGGAGTCATGGGGCGGGTACGGCAACTGCGCGAGCTTGGCCTGGGCTATCTCTCGCTGGACCGCGCCACGCCCACGCTGTCCGCCGGCGAACTGCAGCGCCTGCGGCTGGCCACGCAGCTCAGCTCGTTGCTGTTTGGTGTGCTGTACGTGCTCGACGAGCCTTCGGCCGGACTGCATCCCGCCGACAGCCAGGCGCTGTACGACGCGTTGGACCGGCTGCGTGATGGCGGAAACTCGGTGTTCGTGGTCGAGCACGATCTGGAGCTGATGCGCCGCGCGCAGTGGCTGGTGGACGTGGGCCCGGAGGCCGGCGAGCGGGGAGGGCGCGTGCTCTACAGCGGTGAGCCGGGCGGCCTGCGCCAGGTGCAGGAGTCGCGCACGGCACTGTATCTGTTCGACCAGGTACCCGCGCCCACCCGTCGGCAGCGCACCGCCACCCACTGGCTGGAACTGCAGGGCATCCATCGCCACAACCTGCAGGGAGTGGACGCGCAGGTGCCGCTGGGATTGCTGACGGCCGTGACCGGCATTTCGGGGTCGGGCAAGTCCAGCCTGATGGCACAGGCCTTGCCCGAGCTGATGCTGCTGCACCTGGGGCATGAACCCGCGGACGATGGCGCCGAGGCGTCGCCGAACGACGGGCCGACGGTGATGGAAACCACCCGAGGCCAGTTGGCCGGTGATGTGGACGCCATCCAGCGGGTCGTGCAGGTCGACCAGAAGCCGATTGGCCGCACACCGCGCTCCAACCTCGCCACCTATACCGGGATGTTCGATCACGTACGCAAACTGTTCGCGGCGACGCCCGCCGCACGTCGTCGTCGCTTCGATGCGGGTCGTTTCTCGTTCAACGTAGCCAAGGGCCGATGCGAAACCTGCGAAGGCGAGGGTTTCGTGAGTGTCGAACTGCTGTTCATGCCCAGCGTCTATGCCCCATGCCCCACCTGCCACGGCGCCCGCTACAACGAGGCCACGCTGAAGGTGCTGTGGAACGACCGCAACATCGCCGAGGTCCTGCAGATGACCGTGGACCAGGCGCATGCATTCTTCATGGCGGAAGAGGTCATTGCCCGGCCGTTGCAGCTGCTGCAGGACATCGGCCTGGGTTACCTGAGGCTGGGCCAGCCGGCCACGGAGCTTTCAGGCGGCGAGGCCCAGCGCATCAAGCTGGCCACTGAACTGCAGCGCAGCCAGCGCGGGCGCACGCTTTACGTGCTGGACGAACCCACCACCGGCCTGCACGCGTCGGATGCGGACAGGCTGCTGGTTCAGCTGCAGCGGCTGGTCGACGCAGGAAATACGGTGGTGATGATCGAGCATGACATGCGGGCGGTCGCCCAGGCGGACTGGGTGATTGACGTCGGGCCGGGCGCAGGCAGCGCGGGTGGCACCATCGTGGCGAAGGGAACGCCGCAACAGGTGGCCCGCGCGCGGGGAAGCAGGACAGCGCCTTTCCTTGCGCGCGAGCTGGCTCCTCTGTAGGGCCGAGCCATGCCCGGCCATCACCCTCGGCCAGATCCGGGGGCGGCCTGTCCAGCAAACGATGCTCAGGTCTCCCCGCGCCACTGGCTCATCAACATCTGCAGAAAGCGTTCCGCAGTAGGCGAGAGCAGGGCGCCCCGGCGACGGACGATCCCGATCGTGCGCGACACCACGGGGTTACCAATCGTGCGCGTCACCAGGGTCGGATGATCCCCGTCTGGCGTGGCCATTTTCGGCAGGACCGACACGCCGATGCCGGCCTCGACCATGCCCAGTGACGTCGACAGGTGGGTCACTTCGTAGTGCCAGCTCAGCTTGAGGTTCTCGCGCGCCAGGGCACCATCCAGCAGCGTGCGGTTGCCGCTGGTGCGATGCACGGTGATCAGCTGGTGCTCGGCCAGATCGGCCCATTCCACCTTGCGCTTGCGGGCCAGCGGATGATCGCGTCGGCAGGCCAGCACGAAGGGATCTTCGGCCAGCACGTCGAAATCGAGATTCGGATCGTTGGCGCCCATGAAGTTGATGCCGAACTCGACTTCGCCACGCTCTACCGCCTGCAGGCCTTCGGTGGCCGGGATATCCAGGATCCGGAAGCGCACGTTGGGATGCGCTTCGTGGAAACGCGCCATCACGCTGGGCAGGAAGTAGAACGCCGCCGTGGGCAGGCAGGCGATGGTGACGGTAGCGCCCCGCGTATCGTCCCGGCCCCGCAGTGAGAACAGTGACCCATCGAATTCCTCCAGCATGCGACGCACCAGCGGCAGCAGGTTCTCGCCGACGGCGGTGGTGCTGACGCTGCGCGTGGTGCGCTCCAGCAGTGGCGAACCCACAGCCTGCTCCAGCTTCTGTATCCGTCGGCTGAGTGCCGGCTGGGAGACGTGCAGGATCTCCGCGGCGCGGTGGAAGCTGCGCGTCTCCGACACCAGCAGGAATGCGCGTAGATCCAGGATTTCGCAATTGATGCTCATTGGGTATCAATCATCAAAAAATCAGCAATTCACAGATCAATCGGGGTCATGCCAGTATCGAATCACAGAGGGGTCATTCATCCCCTATACGCATCAATCTAGCACACGTATGTCCAACGATCTGCTCAGCATTCCCTGCGTACTCATGCGCGGTGGTACATCCAAGGGCCCGTTCTTCCTGGCCAGCGATCTTCCGGCGGACATTGCTGAACGCGATCGCCTGCTGGTGGAAGTAATGGGGTCGGGCCATCCGCTGCAGATCGATGGCATCGGTGGCGGCAATGCGCTCACCAGCAAAGTGGCCATCATCGACGGCTCGAGCCGGGCAGACGCCGACGTGGATTATCTGTTCGCCCAGGTACGGGTGGAGCAGCAGGTGGTGGACACGTCCCCCAACTGCGGCAACATGCTGGCGGCGGTGGGCCCGTACGCCATCGAGCGGGGGCTGGTGCAGGCTCAGGATCCGCAGACCGAGGTGCGCATCCACAACGTCAACACCGGCAAGCTGATCATCGCCACGGTGGAAACGCCGGGTGGCCATGTGGTCTACCGCGGTGATACGCGCATTGCCGGCGCACCGGGCTCGGCCGCGCCGGTCAGGCTTTCCTTCCTTGATGCCGCAGGCGCCCGCACCGGCAAGCTGCTGCCCAGCGGCCACGCCCGGGAAACCATCGATGGCGTGCCGGTCAGCCTGGTGGACTGCGCCATGCCGATGATGCTGGTGCGTGCCGAAGACCTGGGCGTGCACGGTGATGCCTCGCCCGCCGAACTGAACGCGGATGCCGCGTTCATGCGCCGGCTGGAAGCGCTGCGCATCGAGGCGGGCGCCCGAATGGGTATCGCCGACGCCGGCAACAAGGTCATTCCCAAGCCGGTGCTGCTGTCGGCGCCGCAACACGGCGGCGATCTGCAGGTGCGTTACTTCATGCCGCACCAATGCCACACCGCACTGGCCATTACCGGCGCGGTCGGCCTGGCCACCGCCGCCGTCACGCCGGGCACGCTGGCCCACACTTTGGTCGGGTGCCTGTCCGTTCCCGGCAGCATTACCCTCGAACATCCGAGCGGGGATCTGCAGGTGGGCCTCAGTCGCAGCTCGGATGACGCACCGGTGATTGCCAGCGTGGTCCGCACCGCACGCCGCCTGTTCGAGGGGCGCGTGTACGCGACTTCGCCCGCGCCCGCCGCGGCCAGTGCCACCCAAGCCCGCCAATGGACGTCAGCGGCATGATCTGAACCCGGCAGGGCCGGCGCAGACGCGCATGCCTGCCATTACAACGTAGATGCTTCACTCCTGGGAGGGATGATGTACAAGCAGTTCTTCATGGCCGCGCTGTGCGCGGCCGGCCTGGCCGCGGCCGGTTGCAGCAACAGCGGGCGCGCGGAAGGCGCATCCACCGGCACCGGTGACGATGCACCCGTGCGCATCAGCGTCGGCTCCTACAACCTCAACAACCTTCCGTTCTTCATTGCCGATGCCAAGGGCTACTTCAAGGACGTCGGCCTGGACGTAAAAACCGAGAACTTCGCCCAGGGTGGCTCGAAGGTGCTGCAGGCCCTGGTGGCGAATTCCACCGACGTGGCGGTCGGTTTCTACGACCACACCATCCAGATGCAGGCCAAGGGCAAGGATGTGGTCGCCTTCGTGCTGCTTTCGCGCAATTCGGGCCTGGTGATGGCCGGCCGCGAGGATGCCACCTTCGATCCGGCCCGCCCGGACACCATCAAGGGCCAGAAGGTCGGCATCACGGCCCCGGGCTCCTCGTCCGACTTCTTCGTCCGCCACTTCCTGGCGCAGCACGATATTCCGGCCGACAGCATTTCGCTGATCGGCGTCGGCTCGGGCGCTGCTGCAGTCGCCGCGCTCGAGCAGGGCAAGATCGACCTGCTGGTCAACTACGATCCGGCTGCAACCCTGATCACCGAGCGCAAGGTCGGGAAGATCATCCTTGACGCGCGCAGCGACGAAGGCGCCCGCCAGGTCTATGGCGGGCTGTACCCGACCTCGGTGATGTACGCCAACCAGAGCTTCCTGGACAAGCGCCCCGAAGCGGCCGAGAAGATCGCCCGTGCCGAACAGATGGCGCTGAAGTTCATCGCCGACAACAGTGCCGAGGAGATCGTTGCCGCGCTGCCGGACAGCTACGTCTCCGGCGACCGCGCCACCTATGCCCGCGCGGTGGAGAACGCGCGCGCGATCTTCACCCGCGATGGACGCTTCACGCCGGCCGACCTGGAGACGCCGTTGAAGGTGCTGCGTGAGTTCAATACCGATGTGGCCAAGGCCAACATCGATCTGTCCAGGACCTACACCAATGCCTTCGTCGAGCGTGCCAACGCTGCGGCGCCGGCTGCCCAACCGTAAGCGGAGGTAACCCCATGGCCCTCAATGCCACCGTGCGCCAACTCAACGGCGCGCCGCAGCTGGAGCCTGCACAGACCATGGTCGCCATCAACAAGGTGACCATGTCCTTCGGCGAGTTCACCGCCGTTCGCGATGTCGACATCCAGGTGGGTGACGGCGAGTTCCTCGCCATCGTCGGGCCCACCGGCTGCGGCAAGAGCACCATCCTCAATTCCGTAGCGGGCCTGCTGAAGCCATCCTCGGGCGACGTGGCGATCGATGGCCGCACGGTCAGCGGCGTGCAGGAGTCGGTCGGCTACCTGTTCCAGCAGGACGCCCTGCTGCCGTGGAAGACAGCTTTCCAGAACGTCGAGCTGGGCCTGCGCTTCCGCGGCGTGCCCGAAGCCGAACGCAAGGCCAAAGCCAACGCGTGGCTGGCCAAGGTCGGCCTGGCCGGTTTCGAGCATCGCTATCCGCACCAGTTGTCCGGTGGCCAGCGCAAGCGTGTGCAGATGGCGCAGGCGCTGATCGTCGAGCCGAAGGTGATCCTGATGGACGAGCCGTTCTCGGCGCTGGACATCCACACCCGCCACCTGATGCAGAACGAGCTGCTGCGCCTGTGGCAGGAGGATCGCCGCTCGGTGATCCTGATTACCCATGACCTGGAAGAAGCAATCGCGCTGGGTGACCGCGTGGTGGTGCTGTCCTCCGGCCCGGCGAGCCGCGTGGTGCGCAGTTTCGACGTGGATCTGGAACGGCCGCGCAATGTGGCCGAGATCAAGCTGGATGACCGTTTCACCGACCTGTACCGCGACATCTGGGCCTGCCTGCGCGGCGAAGTGGAGAAGAGCTATGCACGCCAAGACTGACAAATTCATCCAGCTCGCGCTGGTGGTCGCCGTGTTCGGCGGCTGGGAAGGCGGTATCGCGCTGGGCGTGATCGATCCGTTCTTCTTCCCTTCGCCGACGGCCATCGTGCAGCAGGCCTGGACCTGGTTGTCCGATACCTCGTTCTACCAGCATGTCTACATCACCCTTACTGAAACCGCGCTGGGCTACATCATCGGCACCGGCATGGGCGTGGCTGGCGGTGTCTGGCTGGGCCTGAGCCGCCGTTCGGCGCGCATCCTCGATCCCTTCATCAAAGGCTTCAACGCGATTCCGCGCGTAGTGCTGGCGCCGATTTTCGTGTTGTGGCTGGGGCTGGGCCTGTGGTCGAAGGTGGCGCTGGCGGTCACGCTGGTGTTCTTCACCACGTTCTTCAACGCCATGCAGGGCGTGCGCGAGGTGAATCCGGTGGTGCTGGCCAATGCCCGCATCCTGGGCGCAAGCCGCAGCGATCTGCTGCGCCATGTCTACTTCCCGGCAGCGGCGAGCTGGATCCTGTCCTCGCTGCGCACCTCGGTCGGCTTTGCCGTGGTCGGCGCGATCATCGGCGAGTACCTCGGCGCTTCGGCGGGCCTGGGTTACCTGATCGCGCAGGCCGAGGGCAACTTCAATGCCGTGGGTGTGTTCGCCGGCATCATCATCCTGGCCGCCTTCGTGCTGGTCATCGACGCCCTGCTGGACGTGGTCGAGAACAAGCTGATCACCTGGCGTCCCAACGCCCAGGCACAGGCCACCAGCTGACCGGGCCGGGCTGAGCCCGCCTGCCGCGCCGCCGGTCCGATCCGGCGGCGCGAGCTTCCTCCCCCGATCTTCCCCCGCACCACCGCAACAGGCCAGCGCCGGGCCAGGGGGCCGGCTGGCCGGAGAGAGAGTCCATGAACCCTTCCACCGTGCTGCCGCTGGCAGCGCTGCCGGTCGCGCTCGGCCTGCTGTTGGCCAGTGGCCACGCCGACGCCCAGTCTGTTTCATCCCCGCCCACGCCACTGAGCCAGGCCGAGCTGTCACGCCTGGTACAGCAGCAGGCGCTGCAGATCCAGCAATTGGAAGCGCGCCTCCGCGCCGTCGAGGGCGGGCAGGGCACCGCGGCCGCACTATCCGCGCCGCCCGCGCCCGCGCTGGAAACGCGGGTGGCCGCACTGGAATCCGGCCAGTCCAGGCAGCCCAAGGTCTCCTGGGCCAAGGGCGCACCCGAGTTCAGCAGCGCCGACGGCACTACGGTGTTCCGTCCCCGCGGCCGCCTGTTCGTCGATGCCTCCAGTACGGACGGTTCGGCGGTCGGTGATCGCAACGTTTCGGGCACCGAGGTCCGTTCGGTGCGCCTGGGGGCCGAGGGACGCTACGGCACACTGGGCTGGGTGGTGGAGGGTGACTTCGCCGACAACGCGGTGGCCTGGAAGTCGGTCTACGCCACGCTGGACCACACCCTGTTCGGCCTGCCGGCCGATCTCACGATGGGCAACCGCTTGAACGATCGCGGTATCGATGGCTCCAGCAGCACCTCCAACACGCCGTTCCAGGAACGCAACGTGGTCGGCACGTTGATGCTGCCGCAGCGCGGCCTGTTCGGTGTCGGGCTGACCGAGCGGGTGTACGGAAAGGGCTGGCACGCCAGCCTGTCGGTGGCCGGCAACGATCTCAACAACGCCGGCACCGACAACGACAGCCAGACCTGGGCCACGCGCGTGCACTGGAATCCGCTGGACACCGCTGGTGCCACGTTGCATCTGGGCGCATGGGCGTTCCACGAGAAGATTCCCGCCGGGGCCAGCGGCGTGGTGCGCAGTTCGGCTATCGCGGGGCATTTCAACGATCTGGTCAGGATCACACCGGGCACGCTGCTGGGCGCCGAGCGCAGCACCGCCTACGGTGCGGAACTGGCCGGCTTCTTCGGCCCGGCGTGGGCAACGGGCGAGTGGGGTACGCGAAGCCTGCGCGGGGCCGATGCCGGCGGTCGCTACGATCGCGACCACGCGGCGTGGGCGATCTCGGCTGGCTGGTTCCTGGCGGGCGCCCAGCCTTCGTACTCGGGCAAGGCCGGTACCTGGGGGAAGGTGAAGGTCGCCGATCCGGTGACGCGCGGCGGCGGCGGTGCCTGGGAGCTGAAGGGCCGCTATGAAGACGTGGACTATGCCGAGCTGCCCAGTGGTGGTACCGGTAACGCGTGGACCCTGGGCGCGAACTGGTACCTCAACGATTTCAGTCGCGTGATGTTCGAAGCCGTCCGTTGGCAGACCCGTCACCGCAACGGCAGCGCAATGGGCAGGGATGAAGGCACCACCTTCAATACCCGCCTGCAGCTGGTCTTCTAGGGCAGGGGCGCCGCCTGCACTCTGGTCACAGCAGCAACAACGCTGCGATGAGTGCAGGTGGCATCACCAGCGCGCCGACGCGCAGGAAGTCGAGCGCGCTGACATGCTCGCCTTCGCGACGCAACGCCATCAGCCACAGCATCGTGGCCAACGAGCCGGTCACCGACAGGTTCGGGCCCAGATCCACGCCGACCAGCAATGCGGCACGGGTCTGCGCCGGCAGGTCCGCCATCTGCCCCAACGAACCAGCCGCCAGGCCGACCGGCAGATTGTTGGCCACGTTGCTCAGCAGTGCAGCGGCGCCGCCGGCCAGCCAGCTGGCCTGGTGCGGAGACGTTTTCGCCAGCGCCTGCAGCGCGCTGGCCGAACTCTGGATGACACCGGTCTGCGCTACCGCTTCCACCAGCACGAACAGCCCCGCCACCAGCGGCAGCACCCCCCAGGATACGTGGCGTAGCAGCGGCAGCGGGCTGCGTCGCTGGCGGATCGCCAGCGCCACCACGCTCAGCGTGCCCGCGCAGAAGGTGGTCAGGCCCAGCGGCCCGTTCAAGGCGGACGTAACCAGCAGCACCGTGCCGGTGAACAGCACGCCCAGTGCGCTCAGTCGGCCGCCGTCGGTCAACGGGCGATGCGCCGGCGCGGCCACCAGCGGCTGGGCGATCTCGCGCCGATGCACCCAGCGCAGGACCAGATAGGTGGCACCGATCGCCGCCGCCGACGGCAGCGCGAACTGCGCCAGCCACTGCAGCAGCGGCGGCATGTGCTGGCCGTACACCACGAGATTGGCCGGGTTGGAGATGGGCAACACGAAGCTGGCCGCGTTGGCGATGAAGGCACAGACGAACAGGTAGGGCAGGGGATTGGCCCGGGCCGCCTTGCAGGCCGCGTAGACCGCCGGCGTCAGCACCACGGCCGTTGCATCGTTGGACAGGAATACCGTCACCAGCGTGCCGACCAGGAACACCAGGTCGAACAGGCGCCGCCCCGATCCGCCCGCGTGCCGCACCGCGTACAACGCCAGCCAGTCGAACAGCCCTTCGCGGCGGGCGAGCTCGGCCAGCACCATCATGCCGACCAGGAACAGGTAGACATCGCGGCCTTCGGCGACTGCGTGCCAGGTAGTGCCGAACGACACAGTGCCGCTGAGCGGAAGCAGCGCGGCCGCACCGAGCGCCCACACATACTCCGGAATGCGGAACGGACGGAACAGCAGGCCGACAGTGGCAACGGCCACCGCCATCCAGATGATGAGGGAAGAATGGGAAGCGAGCATGGGGTAGGGGGCGTGCGCGGTGCCGTCCATCGACCGCGTCGCCGGTTCTCCGGCGCATGTGATCGGCGTGCAGGCGCCCGCTGCGATCAGTGCAAGTGCCGGGGTTGCGGCATCATACCGTGCCGGCTGCCCAGCAAAGGCCCTGGCGCGGCACGTTACGTGACGGCCGCACCAGGGCATTCAACACCGCGCCTACTGCGACGCACACTCCACCTTGCGATCGAACTCGGTGCCCAGTACGACCGAGGTGATCGCAAGCGTTGTGCCCTTTCCGGCGCGCAGCGCAAACGGCACGTTCAAGCGGCTCATGTCCGCCCCGGCGTTGGCCAGGCACTTGAGGGGAACGCCCAGCCTGACCCACTCATTGCGCGGCGCCGCCGACAGCGCGGGGCCCAGCGCAACCTCGGCAGCACACGCCGCCCCGCAGGCGGTACCGAGTGTCACTGCGGATTCCGCGGGGAGCTGTTCGACACGCATGGTCGCTACCAAGGACAGCTCGCCGTTGGTCTCGCGCGACCAGTCCAGCGGAGTATTGGCCTGCAACGCCACCGTGGCCGGCGCCCGGAAACTGAACCGGCGTGCGCCCTCCTGCACATCGGTGTTGATTGCGACCATCGCCAGTGACTGGTCGGCAGTCGTTGCATTGGGGTGCACGACATCGGTCGATTCGCCATTGGCGGCAGTCAGGCGAAGCATCAGCCCAGTGCCGGCCACACCACGATCGAACAGGGTTCCGCTACCGGCGGCGTCCGGATCAATGCCCGGGTCCTCGGAAAGCGCAGGCAGATTTCCCTTGTCGGCATAGGTCAGGCCGTATCCGAAGGCGAACTGCGGGTCGTAGTCCTTCTGCCCCACGTTGTTCTGGTACTGGTTGGCGTGGCGTGGCCAGGAGTAGCTCAGCTTTCCGCGGAAGTCGTGTTGCACGCGCCCATCGGCCCCACGCAGCAGCACATCGGCCACGCCCCCACCTTCCGATCCCGGTAGCCATGCGGCCACGAAGGCATCGGCGGCGTTGATTTCGCGGTTCAGCCACAACGGGCGCCCGCTCAGGAACACCCCCACGACCGGAATGCCGTCTGCCTTCAGGCGTCGCATCAGCTCCAGGTCTCCGGACTTGCCGTTCTTGAACATCAGGTTGGGCAGGTCGCCCTGGAATTCGGCATACGGATCTTCGCCGAACACCACGATGGCCACATCCGGCCGGTTGCGGTAGCGGCCATCGACCGCCAGTTCGGCCTGGCCGCCGCCCGACCTGACCTGTGCCTCCAGACCTTCCCAGATCGTTTCAGCATTCGGGAAGTCCTCGCGACGCGTGCCATCGCCCTGCCAGCTGAGCGTCCAGCCGCCCGCCTGACGGCTCATGTCGTTCGCGCCATCGCCCGCAACCAGCACCCGTTGTTTCGGCGGGAGTGGCAGCAGCTGGTTCTGGTTCTTGAGCAGCACCAGCGATTCACGCACGGCCTGCCGCGCCACCTGGCGATGCGCCGGCGCCCCGAGCAGCTCGAATCTGCCGCCCAATGCGCGCTCGGACGGCTTGGGTTTGTCGAACAGGCCCATGCGCATCTTCGCCCGCAGAATGCGGCGGACGGCATCGTCCAGCCGCGCCTCCGGCAGGCTGCCGTCCTTCACGTGGGCCAGCGTGCTTTCATACATCCCCTTCCAGCTGTCCGGCGCCATCGCCATGTCCAGGCCGGCAACATAGGTCTTCGCGCAATCGGTGTTGCTGCAGCCCTTGATCTGGCCATGGCCGTTCCAGTCACCGACCACGAAGCCGCCGAAACCCATCCGGCCCTTCAGCACATCGGTCAACAACGGCTTGTGCCCATGCATCTTCTCGCCATGGAAGCTGTTGAAGGACGCCATCACCGACTGCGCGCCCGCATTGATCGCCGGCAGGTATCCGGCGGCATGGATGTCGCGCAGTTCTGCCTCGCTGACCGTGGTGTTGCCCTGGTCCTTGCCGTTGCCCGTGCCGCCATCGCCGAGAAAATGCTTGACCGTGGTCATCACGTGGTGGTCGTCGAGGAAGTCAGCAGCCCCCGCCTTGCCCTGCAGGCCTTCGACGAAGGCCCCTGCATAGCTGGCCACCAATGCCGGATCTTCCGAGTAGCCTTCGTACGTGCGCCCCCAGCGGTCGTCCTGTGGAACGGCCACGGTCGGCGCGAAGGTCCATTCCATGCCGGTCACACGGGTTTCGGCAGCGGTGATCCTTGCGATCTCGCGCAGCAGTTCCGGGTTGCGCGCTGCGCCCAGGCCGATGTTGTGCGGGAACAGAGTGGCACCCACCACATTGCTCTGGCCATGCATCGCATCAATGCCCCAGACGACGGGAATGGCCTTGCCACCGTTGCGCGTGTCCATCGAGGCTTCCCAGAACGCGTCGGCCAGCGCAAGCCATTCGGCGGGTTTTGCGTTGTAGCGGCCACCTGGGTCGGATGCGCCGCCTGCCAGTATTGAACCCAATCGATATCTGCGCACGTCGTCGGGCGTGATGCTGGCGATATCGCCCTGTACGATCTGGCCGACCTTTTCTTCCAGCGTCATTGATGCGATCAGCGCGTCGATGCGTCGTTCCATGGCCGGATCGTTGGCCAGCGGCCAGGTTGCCTTGGGCCAGTGCGCGGGAGTGATGGTACCTGCGTCGTTCACCGGGGCAGGGGCCGCACCGGTCGCAGGCACCAGCGCCATGGCAAGCGATGCAGCCAGCATCAGGCGGTGTGGACGTAAAACGGGGTTGCGCTTCGCACGATCGGAATGACGGACGTTCATCGGGAACAATCATCTCGGAAGGGTGGCTTGGATGGGCTCGGCGACCAGAAAGCAACCTGACAGCGTTGTCAGTCGAAGTCGAGCATACCCAGCCCGTGGAACGAATGCTTGCTGCACAGCGGCATGGGTTTTGAGGATAAAGTTGCATCTGCATCCACATCCCGTGGTGCAGGATTTCGGTAGAGATGGTGAGGCTATGACGGGCAGAGGGCGGGGGATGCCGGGACCTGAGCAGGTGCTCGCAGGCAGGCCGGGACGCGTGCGGATCGAGGATGTCGCGGCAACGGCCGGGGTCTCGATGAAGACCGTCTCGCGGGTGCTCAACAACGAGCCGAACGTCTCCAAGAGCACCCGGGCCCGGGTGGACGCGGCAGTGGAAAAGCTGCGTTACCGCCCCTTGCCCTCTGCACGGGTCCTCGCCGGCCGGCGTTCCTACCTGATCGCGATGCTCTTCGATAATCCGTCCTCGAACTATCTGATGGAGATCGAGATGGGGGTGCTGGATGCCTGCATGGAACAGCACTACAACCTGATGCTCGCTCCGCTGATCTACGACGCGGCCGATATCGTGGAAAAGGTCGAGTCATTGATCATGCAGTCGCAGCTCGACGGCGTGGTGCTGACGCCGCCCCTGACCGACGACACGGCCCTGCTGGAACGCCTGGTCGACCTGGGCATTCCGTACTCCAGCATTTCGGCGAAGGAACAGAACCGGAACGTGGGCGTCGTCGTGGATGAAATCGGCGCGGTGGTGGCGCTGATCGCACACCTGGCCTCGCTGGGCCATACCCGCATCGCCCATATCAAGGGACACGCCGCGCATGGCGCAAGCATGTGGCGCCTGGCAGGCTATCGCGAAGGCCTGCGCAGGGCAGGCCTGCGCTACGACCCCAGCCTGGTGCTGGAGGGCGAGTTTTCATACGAGTCGGGCTACAACGGTGCCAACGCGCTGCTTGACCGACCTGATCGGCCGACCGCCATCTTCGCTGCCAACGATGATATGGCGGCAGGCGTCATCTGTGCGGTGTTCGAACATGGCCTTTCGGTGCCGGGCGACATCTCGGTCTGTGGTTTCGATGACACGCCGATTGCCCGCCAGATCTATCCGGCGTTGACCACGGTCTGCCAGCCCACCCGTGAGATGGGCCGGCGGGCGGCCATGGAGCTGATCAAGGAAGTGCGCGAGCTCGGCAGCGGTGGTGTGGTCGATATTGACTACGCTCTGCAGGTCCGGCGATCCACGGGACCGGTCCGTCACGATTGAACGCGGTCCAACGGCCTGCCGCCGCGATCGCCACGCCGCGCTGGCAGGGCAGGGGCGCGGCTCAGCTCAGTGGCCCGCTTCGGTTGCCAATCGCTCCAGGTCAACACCCTGGCGACGAAGTGTACGGCCAGCCGCCCAGGCGTAGAACGCCAGATAGCAGAAACACAGCACGCCAATGATGAAGCTGTAGTGCACGCCGACCTTGTCGGCCAGTGCGCCCTGCGCCCAACTGACGATGCCGCCGCCCATGATCATCATGATCAGCAGGCTGCTTGCCTGGTTGGTGTGGCGGCCCAGGCCGCTGATGGCCAGGGTAAAGATGCAGGGCCACATCGTGCTGCAGAACAGCCCGACACTGATGAAGGCGATCACACTGGTCATGCCGGTGGTGAACATGCCGACCAGCTGCGCCGCAATGCCACACACGGCAAAGTACAGCAGCATGCGCGACGGATTGCCCCTGCTGGCAAAGGTTGCAATGATCATCAGGACGATCACCGGCGCGTAGTGGAGGAACTGTGCGGAGTTGTGGCCAGAGATCGCGTTGACGGCAAGGTAGATGGCGAACGCGACGAACGGCAACACCAGCATCAACAGCTTCCGGGTGCCTGCGCGCACATCGAACGCGCCTGCGGCACCACCCCAGCGGCCGATCATCAGGCTGGCCCAGTACAACGACACGAACGGGGCGATCACCGAGGTTTCCAGCCCCAGTCCACCCTTGCTCAAGGGCTGCTCAAGGTAGGCTGGAAGATTGTCGATGGTCGATACCTCCACGCCGACGTAAAGGAAGATCGCGATCATGCCCATGACCAGCTGCGGGTAAGCGAGCGCAGATCTGCGGCTGCCTTCCTGATCAGCTTCGGGCACACCTGCCGGGATGGCTGCATGCAGCTGGACATGATTGGGCACGGACGAGAGCCGCAGCAGCACGGCCACCAGTACGAAGGCGGCGCCCAGTACCAGGTACGGTATCTTTACGCTCTCGATGCTGGCCTCTGTATTGCCCGCTGACACACTGCCGAAGATGGCAATGCTCACCAGCAATGGGCCTACTGTTGCTCCCAGGTTGTTGACGCCGCCGGCCATGGTCAGGCGCTGCGATCCGGTGGCCGGGTCACCCATGATCACCGCCAGCGTATTGGCCGCGATCTGCTGGAGCGAGAAGCCCAGGCCCACGATGAACAGCCCGGACAGCATCAGTGCAAACGAGCCGGTGTTGGCTGCTGGATAGAAGAGCAGGGCGCCCAGTGCCGAGACCAGCAGGCCGATGCAGATGCCGTCGCGATAGCCGACCCGATGCAGCAGGTCGGAGCCGATGGCACGTGAAACAGCGATGTAGATCAGTGAACCAGCGGTGTAGGCAACGTAGAAGGCCATCGCCACGTACATGCTCTGCGCCTGGCTGAGATGGAACGCCTTCTTGAACACCGGGATGAGGATGCCGTTGCTTGCGGCAACGAAGCCCCAGAAGAAGAAGACGGTGATGAGTACACCGAACTGCGACCAGCGGGTTGTGTGTTTCATGATTCTCGTGTCATCGCGGGCAGGGCGACGCCCCGTGCGTTGTCGCACAGGGCGGGACGTGGTGATTGCGCACGGAGGGCCGGCGAAACCGGCCCTCCTTCAAGGCTGCGTTGCTCAGAACTGGTAACGCAGGCGCAGGCCGTAGCTGCGCGGATCGTTCAGGAAGCGGACGTTGATGCCGGAACCCACCAGGGCCTTCTGCGAGACGTCGTTGCCCAGCAGATTGTTGCCCCAGGCTTCCACCCGCCAGTTGCCGCTCAGTGAGGTGAAGCCAATGCCCGCGTTCAAGGTGGTCTCGCCCTTCTGGCGGTCAGGGAAGCCGGCCGCAGCGGCACTTTCGGTACGGTCATGGACCAGCTCACCAGTGGCCGGATCCTGTCGGATGAACTCTACGTCCCGGTTGTTGTACTGGGTGAGATAGAAGGCCGAGCGGTACGAGGCCAGCAACTGCCAGTCGAAGGTGCCAAAGCGCAGCTCGGTCGTATGCTGCAGGCGCACGTTGAAGGTGAGCTTCGAGGCCAGCGGCAGTTCATTGCCGGACAGGTCGATCAGCGAAGTGGCACCACCGGCGTCGTAGTTCTGGCTGCGGACATCGGCGACGGTGCCGCGCTTGATCTCGCTGTCCATCCAGAGTGCATTGATGTTGACCATGAAGTTGTGCGGGAATCGCAAGGTGCTTTCCGCCTCCAGGCCGTACACAGCGGACTTGCCGACGTTGCGGTTGACCAGCGCATAGCCGGTGGCTTCACCGGTGGTCGGGTTGGTGGCGATCACCGCCAGGTCCTGGAACACCTGGTCGCTGTAGTCGTAATAGAACCCGCTGACGTTGAAGGTCGAGGTGCGACCCAGCATCTGGAAGGAGTTCTTGCTGCCGATTTCGTAGGCAATGATCGATTCGGGCTTGAAGGTCTCGGGAATCTCCTTCGGATCAAACGTGTCGTTGAAGCCGCCCGCCTTGTGGCCGGTCGACACCAGGCCGTACAGCAGGCTGTCGTCGCTCACGTCGTACTCGAAACCCGCGCGCCAGTCGGTAAAGCTGAACTTGCTCTTGCCGAACTGCTGGGCCGGAATCGCGCTGACCTGGGCCCAGCTCTGGTACGGGCAATCGACGGTATCGCCACCGATGTCGGGACGGTCCACGCAGCCGAATGGGCCGCCATCGGGCACCGCGCCGATCTGCTGCAGCAAGGTGTCGTTGCGACCGTGTCGCAGCACGCCCTGCAGCAGGAAGCGGGCCATCTCCGCCTGCGAGGTGATGTTGCTGACATCAAAGTTCGGACGGCTCATGAACGCGGGCTCGAAGCCGGGCGTGCCGAGGCGCGTGGCAAAGTCCCCGCCCTGGCCAGGCAGGCCCAGCGACCAGTTGCCGCCGATGCCGTAACGCGACTTCTTCTCCTCGGAGTAGCGCAGGCCGCCCTTCAGGCGCAGGCGATCGTTGACGTCGAACGTGCCATCGGCGAACACGGCGGAAGACTTGCCATTGACCTTGGGCATGGTGAATTCAGTGCCCGAGTACCAGCGCCCTTTGTCCACCAGCGAAAGGTAGCCCACCCGCTGGTCCTCGTTGAAGTGGAACAGGCCGGTGGTCCAGCGCAGCCGCTCGTCCTGGTCGGACGTGAACCGCAGCTCATGTACCTGCGACTCCGACTCGGTCAGCCAGTACTGGGTGGA
This sequence comes from Stenotrophomonas sp. a6, assembly GCF_030913325.1. Classification (NCBI taxonomy): domain Bacteria; kingdom Pseudomonadati; phylum Pseudomonadota; class Gammaproteobacteria; order Lysobacterales; family Lysobacteraceae; genus Stenotrophomonas; species Stenotrophomonas sp. a6. Next base: position 2,283,025 of record NZ_CP133161.1, on the reverse strand, counting down.
GTAGTTGTCGTAATCGATGCCACCGGGGTTGCTGGGCGATACCGGATCGATGTTGCGGCCCGGCCAGAGGATGCCTTCGCTCTGCGCATTGGTCTGGCGGTAGTCCACGTTGCGGTAGCTGCCGTTGTACTCCACCGCCACCTTGCCGAAGTCGTAGGAAATGCTGGTCTGCGCCCCCCAGTTGGTGCTGTCGAGCTTGCCCTGCGCGCCACGGTAGATGATCTTCCGCAGGTCGACATCGTCCGGCAGGTAGCCGGCCCTGGCGGCGGTGTAGACGTTGGCGCCGGGATAGCCCGTGCCGCCTTCCTTGCCGATGTCGGCCATGGCGAAGATCGACAGCTTGTCATCCGGCTGGTAGAGGAACGACAGTCGAGCGCCCCGGTCGTCCTGCACGCCAGCCGGTTCCAGGTCCTGCGCGCGCCCCGCATTCTTGAACGGAGAGTCCTTCTCCACCTTGTAGCCAGCCACGCGGAAGGCCGCGCCACCACCGATCGGGAGATTCAGGGCGAACTCGCCACCGCGATGGTCACGATTGCCGGCCTCGGCCTGAACATACCCACCGAACGCTTCCAGGTCGGGGCGCTTGGTGATGATGTTCAGCGTGCCGGCCAGCGCATTGCGGCCGCGCAGCGTGCCCTGCGGGCCCTTGTTGATTTCCACCCGCTCGACATCGTAGAACATGCCGCCCAGACCGCGCGGTCGTGCAATGTAGGCCCCGTTGATGTGAGGCGCGGCGCCCGGATCACCCAGTTCGGTGTTGTTCGAAGAGCCCACGCCGCGGATGAAGATCTCCAGGTTGCCTTCCTGGTTGGCCATGCTCATACCCGGCACCAGGGCCTGGATGTTGCGCAGCTCATTGTTGATGCCCAGCGCACGCGTATCGTCCGCGGAGATTGCCTGGGCGGTACCTGCATATTTCTGCAGGTCCTGTTCCCGGCGTTCGACAGTGACGATGACGGCGTCCAGCGTTGAGGCCTCCCGTGCCTCGCTGGTGGCGGTCGAGCTGCTTTCCTTGACTGATTGCGCTGCGACCGGCAGCGCTGCAGTGGCGGTGACGATGGTGGCAAGTACTGCCTGTGCGAGTGTGCTCTTCCTGAAATGGCCGGTCATAGGGTCCCTCTCTCCCCATAAGTGATGTCTGGACGTTCCCGCGCCACGCGCCGGACGTGGGCTCTTGTAAGCGCGGCCTGACAACGCTGTCAATCAGAATGAACGATGGATGACCAGAAGCTCGGGAAATCAGACAGTTGAGCGATCAGCAGTGCTGCCTGGCACGCCGCATTTGCTGCAATGCGAAACGAAATCGAGCGGCGTTGCGCCCTGCCTGCGACTGCAACGGCTGGATTGGAACCATCAGAAAGCGGATCGGCAGCAAGGGCCATCGGCTTCGCGTATCCGCTGGCGGGCTGCGGGGCCATGCAGGTGGCGTGGTGCTGATGCTGTCATGTGGCCGGGCATGACTTCAGGCACTCAGTCTTGACTACAGTTGTAGTCAATATGGGCAGGCATTCACCGGAAGAGATGCCCATGAAAACTGCACGATGGTTGTCCAGCTTCGCGGCCTTGATGCTGGCCCTCCCTGCACTGGCCAGCACGACCACCACGGCCGACGCCGTCGCGACGATCGAACGCAACGCCCGTGCCGCGCATTCCGACGCGGTGCTTGTCTGGAAGGATGGAAAAGCACTGCTGGAGCCAGAGCCAGAGACTGGCGAGGAGCCGGTTCACCTCATGTCTGCCACCAAGTCGGTGGTGGCGCTGGCCGTCATGCTCCTGCTGGACGACGGAAAGCTGGCCTCGGTCGACGAGCCGGTAAGCAACATCTTCGCGGAGTGGAAGCAGGGGCGGAAAAGGGACATCACGGTACGCATGCTGCTGGACCATACCTCCGGCCTGCAGAACATGGCCAACGCGGGGGAAGAGCTGGAAGCTGCGCCGGACCTGGTCAAGCTCGCACTGGCGGCAGAGCTGAGCAGCGATCCAGGTACCACGTTCTCCTACAACAACAAGGCTACCAATCTGCTGCCCGGCATTGTCGAGCGTCTGGCAGGGGAGCCGATGGATGCCTACCTTGAGAAGCGCCTGTTCAAACCGCTGGGCATTGCCCGATATACCTGGTTGAAGGACGGTGCGGGCACCCCCTTGGGCATGGCCGGATTGTCGCTGAGTGCCCGCGATCTGGCGAAGATCGGGCAGCTGCTGCTTGATGGCGGCGTGACCCCGGCGGGTACGCGCGTGCTGAGCGAGCGGTCGGTGGCGCTGCTGACTGGAGCAAGTGCCCGCTCCCCGGATGTTGGTCTTCTTTGGTGGCGCATTCCAGCATGGGAGCGTTATGAGCTGAAAGGCCAGATGGCCGGCTTCCTGGCGCGGCATGGGGTCAGCGCTCCGGTCCAGCAGGCATTGCTGGCCACCGGGGGCAGGGTATTCGACAGCAAAAGTGCATTGATTGCGTACGTGGCCGAGCGACTTGGGGCGGACTGGCCGCAGCACTATGGCAGCGAGATCACCGGTCGTGGACTCAAGCTGTCCGACATGTTCGACATCCAACGCGGCCCCACCGTTGCCTACGCCGCCAACGGTTACCTGGGCCAGCACCTGGTCATCGTTCCGCAACAGCGCGTGGTTGCCGTGCGCCTCATCCACCGACGCGACAGCCATCGCGCGCCACTGGATGACTACGCGACATTCCCGGCGGATGTACTCACGCTGGCCCAGGCGCTTCAGTGAACGGAGGAGCCGGGCCTGCGCCCGGATCCTCGTCCACTGCTTCATGCTGCTGGCCGGAGTGGCAGGGTCTGGCAGGGCGCGCCACTACTTCGGCATCAGCACGGTATCGACAACGTGGATGACGCCGTTGGATTGGTTGACGTCGGCGATGCTGATGCCTGCTTTGCCACCCTTGGCGTCGATCACCCACAGCTTGCCGTCGTGGAGCGCCACGGTAAGCGGCTCGCCTTGCACTGTCTTCAGCGTGGCTTTTCCACCGTGCTTCCTGGCATCGGCCAGGAGCTGGGCGGAACTGAACCGTCCTGGGACCACGTGGTAGGTGAGGATCCGGGTGAGCTGCGCCTTGTTTTCAGGCTTCACCAGTGTATCGACCGTGCCTGCTGGAAGCTTGTTGAAGGCCGCATTGGTGGGCGCAAAGACGGTAAAGGGACCGGCGCCATTGAGGGTCTCGACCAGGCCTGCGGCCTTGACCGCTGCCACCAGCGTGGTGTGATCCCTGGAGTTCACGGCGTTTTCAACGATGGTCCTGGTCGGGTACATCTCGGCCCCGCCAACCATTACCGGATCTGCGGCGAAGCTGGCGGAAGCGGCTGAGACGAGTACGGCGAAGCTGACTGCGGCGGCGATGCGCTGAAGAGCGTTCACGGTGCGTTCCTCGATAGGATGCCCGCACAGCGCGGGCATCCTACATACGGCTGGCGGGAGCGCCTGGATGCACCGGATGCAGGCCGGGTCAGTCAGGGGGAGGGCCGTGATGCGTGTCGAAATTCTCCCTGCAGCGGCGGAATTCCTCGGCGTGTCCCACTACCCAGGTCCACATCGGGATCATAAGAACCAGCAGCTCCCTGCCCAGCGGAGTGATGGTGTACTCCACGCGCGGCGGAACCTCACGGAAATCCTGCCTATGGATCAGTCCGTCCCTTTCAAGCTGACGCAGGGTACGCGTCAGCATACGCTGCGTGACTCCTTTCATCCGCCGCGCCACATCGGCGTGACGCAGTGTTCCGTAGACCCCCAGGGCGTGAATGATGCCCAGCGACCAGCGGCTGCCGGCATGCGCGAGCACCTCGCGGCGCAGACCGTCGTCGTCCGCGCTCATGCCGTCGCATATCGATTGTGAATGTCGCAGAAGCTCATCGGTGCTCATGAACGGTGCGGTCGGTATCATCGGTGTGCCTTCTTACGTGGCAACTAGGGAGGGGCGCAGAATCGCCGCCATCGTACACACAGATGGTGGTTTCAATGTCTCCCCCGATTGTTTCCCGCTCAATCCTGGTGCTGGGTGCCGGCGAACTCGGAATGCCCGTCATCCGCAACCTGGCCCAGCTCGCGGTTGTGCATGACGCAACCATCAGCGTGATGCTGAGGCCTGCGTCGATTGAATCCACACTACCGGACAAGCGTACGGTCATTGACCAGATCCGCTCGCTGGGAGTGGCCCTCGTTCCTGGCGACCTGGTCACTGCCACGGTCGATGAGCTGGCTGATCTGTTTTCCGGTTATGACACGGTCATCGGCTGCACCGGCTACGCTGCTGGCCGCGACACTCCCATGAAGGTAGCGCGCGCCGCCGTGAAGTCGGGCATTCCCAGGTACTTCCCTTGGCAATTCGGGGTCGACTTTGACGCCATCGGACGCGGCGGGCCGCAGGATCTTTTCGACGCCCAGCTGGATGTACGCGACTTTCTCCGCTCACAGGCCGAAATGGACTGGGTGGTCATTTCCACCGGCATGTTCACCAGCTACCTCTTCGAGCCGGAGTTTGGCGTCATCGATCTTCCCGGCAGAAAGGTCAATGCACTTGGCACAGCCTCCAATGCGGTTACGCTGACCACACCAGAGGACATCGGTGCAATGACTGCACAGATCGTCTTCCACTCGCCCCCCCTTCGAAACGAGATCGTCTATCTTGCGGGAGACACGGTCCGTTATGAGCAGCTGCCCGCCATCCTTGAGGAAAAGTTCGGTGCTCCCTTCAAGCTGATCGTGTGGAGCGTTCCCCAGCTGATGGAGGAGCTTGCCAGTGACCCGTCAAACATGATCAGGAAGTACCGTGCTGCCTTCGCCCAAGGCAGGGGCGTCTCCTGGAGCCTGGACGGGACGTTCAATGCCAGCATTGGCGTGAAACTGGAGGGTGTCGACGACTGGCTGAAAGCCCACTTCGAGACTTGATGAGCCGTTGAGCGGCAATCGCGTGGACGAAAACGGATTCTCCTACAGACTCCAATCGACCCGCAGGCCGGCGATCAACGCATTCGGCAGGTCCCGCTGGCGTGCGGGTTCGTTGAACTGGTCCGGATGCACGATGTAGTGCAGGTTCGGCGCGACCCGAAGCTGGGGGGTGACCTGGATGCCATAGCTCAGCTCCATCATCACCTGGCTCCCGTGCGGGGTGCCGCTGCCGCCCGCTGCGGCACGGGCAAGGCGCAGGTTTTCCAGCGCGATGCTGCTGTACTTCTGCTGCGTCACGACGAAGGCGATGCTGTCCTGCGGTCGGCTGGCGAACGTACCTTTCTGCACCAGCCCGGCCTGAAGGAAGTGATCCTCGATCACCTGGCCGGAGGTGCCCTTGAGCGCGGCGCCGAAAAGGGTCAGGCCACGGCCGCTGCCATCGCTGCTGAGCTGCTGCTCGAAGCGGGCGAACGCACCGGAGCGACCATGACGTGTCGCGTACTCCTGGCCACTGAGCAGCGCCGGCATGCCATTGGCATCGCGCAGCGGGTCGCGGTAGGTCGAGTTGTCCTGCCAGCCACCCAGTTCGTAGCGGGCCTTCAAGCGCGCCGACGCGGGGCTGCGCCAGCCGATCGTGTAGGGCACGATCCAGCCAGTGGCCTGGTTCGTGCTCCATTTCAGGCCGTGCTGGCCATCTTCGGCCTGGCTCGGGTCGACCTGGTACGCGCCCATGCGTACGTAGACATCCGGCGTCACCCATGCCGTGGCATCAGCCATCCAGCTCGATACCGGCCACCAGGTGAAGTTGCTGGTACGGAATACGTAGGTCGGGTTGCCGCAGGCCGAGTTGCCCTGGAAGTACTGGCACAACTCCGAACCTAGATGATGGATGTTGGCGACGCTGCGTCCCGCCTCAAGCACCAGCCGGTCGTCCAGCAGTTTCTGCTCCAGCGTCAGGTTGGCCAGGCGCGTGCCCTGGCCACCGAAGATTTCCTGCACCGAGGTGCTGTTGCCCGTGCTGCTGTTGGCGAGGTTGGTGCCATGACGATTGATGCCGTAGGCCTTGATCGTCACGCCTCGCCAGCCAAACGCAGCGTCCAGGTCCACGTCGGCACCGAACATCAGTTGGCCGGCATAGGCCGTGCCGCTGCGCTTGCCCCCATCGAGCGTGGCGGCGGCTTCGCCGGTGTAGGCGAGCTTGGGAGTGAAGACGTCGCTCGCGTCTGCGGTGGCAGCCAGGGATGGCAGGGCAAGCGCGATCACCATCGGCAACACGTGTCGGGAAGAGCGGGTCATGGGCGAGGGTCCTTGTGCAGGGCGTAGGTCGCTGCGCCCCTGCGTGCGCAGGGGAGGTGGCAGGGTCTTGGCGATGGGGTGGATCAGGCCGGCGTGGTGACCGGCTTCTTGAGGATGCGCAGCGCGACCGCAGTGACAGCCACGCCGGCCAGCAGTGCCAACAGGTAGATGCCGAGGTGAGTGACTGCGTTCGGGATCGGCAGCACGAACACGCCGCCGTGCGGCACCTTCAGCTCGACGCCAGCGGCCATCGAGATTGCACCTGCCACGGCAGAACCAAGGATCAGCGCCGGAATGGTGCGCAGCGGATCACGTGCGGCGTAGGGGATCGCGCCTTCGGTCACGAAACTGAGGCCAAGCACGCCGGCGGCACCGGCCGTGCCGCGCTCCTCGGCGGTGAAGCGGTTGCTGAACAGCCATGTCGCCAGCGCAATACCCAGCGGCGGCGTCATGCCGCCGATCATCGTCGCCGCCATCGGCGTGTAGACCTGGCTGGAAATCAATGCAGTAGAGAACGCGTAGGACGCCTTGTTGACCGGCCCGCCCATGTCCACCGCCATCATTCCGCCCAGCAGCAGGCCAAGCAGGATCGCGCTGCCGCCCTGCATGCCGCGCAGCCAGTCGGTCAGCCACGCCAGAAGCCCGGCGACCGGCGTGCCGATCACGTACATCATCAACAGGCCGACCAGCAGCGTGCCCAGCACCGGCAGGATCAGCACCGGCTTGAGGCCTTCCAGGCTGCGCGGCAGGCGCAGCGCACGGTTGATCCAGTGCACGCCATAACCGGCGATGAAGCCAGCCAGGATGCCGCCGATGAAGCCAGCATCCATGTTCACTGCTACCAGTCCGCCGATCATGCCGGGCGCAATGCCGGGCCGGTCGGCGATGGAGTAGGCGATGTAACCGGCCAGCGCCGGCACCATCAACATGAAGCCGGACTTGGCGCCGATCTGGAACAGCGACCACGCCAGCGTGCCCTTGTGCGCGTCATCGAAGGCATAGATGCCGCCGAGTGCGAACGCCAGTGCGATCAGCAGGCCACCGGCAGTGACGAACGGCAGCATGAACGACACGCCGGTCATCAGGTGCTTGTAGGGGCCGGTGGCCCTGGTTTTTTCGGCCGTGCGGCCCGGAGTCGCGCTACCTGCCTGCACGCCGGCCTCGGCCAGCGCCTTGCGGATCAGGTTCTGGCCATCGTTGATCGCCGGCTTGGTGCCACTCTTGAACAGGCGCTTGCCGGCGAAGCGCGACAGATCGACTTCGCGGTCTGCGGCGATCAGGACGAGGTCGGAGGCAGCGATTTCCTCGTCGCTCAACGCGTCCTGCGCGCCGACCGAGCCCTGGGTTTCGACCCGGATTGCATGGCCCAGCGCCTTGGCGGCCTGTTGCAGGCCCTCCGCCGCCATGAAGGTGTGGGCGATGCCGGTGGGGCAGGAGGTGACGGCGACGATGCGCTTGCCCGCATGCGTGCCGGCGTTGCCCGACACCGCGGCCGCGAGCGGTGCGAGCGCCGCAACCGGGTCGTCCAGTACCTCGCCCAGGCTGGCATGCACGATCCCGGCATTGGCGAAGCGCGCGATGTCCGCCTCACCCTCACCCACCAGCAGCAACTGCGTCGCGGCGGCGGCGTCCGAGGCAGACAGTGCGCCGGTCACGCCCTGGTCGCTGCGGATCTCGATCATCAGCTCGAGCCCGCGCTGGCGGGCGGCACGGCGCAGCGCTTCGGCGGCAAGAACCGCCTCGATGCTGCGTTCGCCAGCGGCGATGACTACGGTGAAAGCGTGCATGGAAACTCCTGGAATTCTTCGGGCTCGTGCTTGCCGAAAGCGCTGCGGTCGGCCCGAAGCCGCCGCCGTGCTCCCGGCAGGGGGGTCAATCCAACCGCTCGATCAGTACATCGCCGGTCCAACCGCGTACCTGCGCCGGGTCCAGCCGTCGTGCGTCACCGCTTTGCAGCCGGCTCATCGAGAACGCGGTCGCCAGCCGCGCGCAGCCGTCCAGATCGAGGGAGGGCTCCAGCATCGCGGCAGCGATGCCGGCGACCATGGCGTCGCCCGCACCGACCGTGCTGCCCTGGGCCAGTCGCGGCGGTCGTGCGACCAGCGCGCCGCTGCGATCAATGAACAGCGCGCCGTCGGTGCCCATCGAGATCGCTACGAGCGCAACGCCACGTTCGACCAAGGCCTGGCCAGCGACGCGGAGGGCGCTGCGGTCAGGCAGCTGCGTGCCGGTCCAGGCCTCCAGTTCGTGGCGATTGGGCTTGACCGCGTAGGGCAGCGCACCGGCGGTGTCACTCAATGCAGCCACAAGTGCGTCGCCGCTGGTGTCCAGCAGCACGCGCGCACCGGCGGCGGCGGCCTGCGCCTGCAGTCGCGCCCATGCATCGGACGGCAGTCCAGACGGCAGGCTGCCGGACAGCACCACCGGAAGGCCCGGCAGCAGCAAGGCGCCAAGCCTGCGCGACACTGCGTCCAGAGCGGTATCGTCGAGGGCCAGGCCGGGCAGGTTGATGTCGGTGGTTTCGCCGTTGTCCTCGTCAACCAGCTTGATGTTGGTGCGGGTGCTGCCGGGGATACGCAGGCAGCCATCCACGATGCCGCGCGTGGAGAAGAGCGCGCTGAACACACCGTCGTTGCCGCCACCGAGCACGCCCAGCGCGGTGGTCGGCACGCCCCAGTCGGCCAGGCAGGCGGCCACGTTGATGCCCTTGCCACCCGCATCGTCGCGGCTGCTGCGGGCGCGGTGCACATGGCCCGGCCGCAGGCTGGCCAGCCGCACGGTCTGGTCGATCGCCGGGTTCAAGGTAACGGTGACGGCGCGGGCGTTCATGCGCGGGCTCCGTCGAGGGCGCGCACCTGCTCGGCGGTTTCGCAGTCCAGCGCCGTCGCAGCCAGCGTTTGCAGATCGGCCAGCGCGCTGCCACGCAGGCGTGCCTTCACGGACGGGATGTCGTTCGGGGTCATCGACAGTTCGTCCACGCCCAGCCCTGCCAGCAGCATCGCGCCGAACGGATCGCCGGCCAGGCCGCCGCAGACACCCACCCAGCGCCCCTGCGTGCGTGCGCCGTCCACCGTGGTGCGGATCGCGCGCAGCACGGCCGGATGCAGGCTGTCGGCCTCTGCGGCCAGCTCCGGGTTCTGGCGATCGATCGCCAGCACGTACTGGGTCAGGTCGTTGGTGCCGATCGAGAAGAAGTCGGCGTGGCGCGCCAGCACATCGCTCTGGGCGGCCGCGGCCGGTACTTCGATCATGATGCCGATCGGCACGTCGGGTGCCTCGAGTTCGGTGCGCAGGCGCTCGCAGATGGCACGCAGTGCGACCAGCTCGGGCACCGAGGTGATCATCGGGAACATGATGGACAGGCGTGCACCGTCCTTGGCTGCGCGGTACAGCGCACGCAGCTGCGGCTCAAGCAGATCCGGGCGGCGCAGCAGCAGGCGCGCGCCGCGCACGCCGAGGAACGGGTTCTCCTCGTGCGGCAGCTCCAGGTGGGCGACCTGCTTGTCGCCACCGATATCGAGCGCACGCACGATCAACGGACGGCCTTCCAGCGCTTTGGCCATCGCCATGTAGGTTGCGTACTGCTCCTCCTCGCTGGGCGTGCTGCCGCGTTCGAGGAACAGGAATTCGGTGCGCATCAGCCCGACACCTTCCGCGCCCTGTTCCAGCGCCAATGGCACCTGCTCAGGCAGGTTCACGTTGGCGCCGATGTCGATGCGATGGCAGTCGGTGGTCTGCGCCGGCTGCGCGCGTTGTGCGGCTTCGCGCGCGCGGATCTGCTGCTGCTCGGCGATCCAGGCGCGTGCCGAAGCAAGATCGGCCTCGGAAGGGGACAGGTAGAGTCGCCCGCTGCTGCCATCGATGATCGCTTCGCGGCCGGCCTGGATCGCCAGCAGTTCGGCGCCACCGGCAACCAGCGCCGGCAGGCCGAGCGTGCGCGAGAGGATCGCAGTGTGCGATGTGGGGCCGCCCTGTGCGGTGGCGAGGCCGAGCACGCGGGTGGTGTCAAGGTTGGCGGTATCCGAGGGCGACAGGTCGGCGGCAAGCAGGATGCACGGTTGCGCCGGTAGATCCGCCAGGCCGCCACCGGCCGCAGAGGGGTCAAGCTGCGCCAGTACGCGCCGACCCACATCGCGCAGGTCGGCAGCGCGCCCGGCCAGCACCGGATTGCCCAGCGCCGCCAGCCCGGAGGCGATCTGCTCGATGGCCTGGTGCCAGGACCACGCGACGCCATGACCTTCAACCATCAGCTGGCAGGTACGGGTAATCAGGTCGGTGTCGTCAAGCAGCGCAGCCTGCGCCCTGAAGATCGCCGCATCCGAGGCGCCAAGGCGGCGCTGGGTGTCGTCCTGCAGCGCGGCCAGCTGCTGGCGGGTACGGCTGAGCGCATCCTGCAGGCGCGCGCCGCCCTCGCCAAGCGGGGCAGGGCGATCGGCAACATCGGCCTGCGCGCTGCCCAGTACATGCAGCGGACCGATGGCCAGCCCGGGGCTGGCGCCGATGCCGACGATCGCTGCCTGCGCTTCGGGCGGATTCCAGCCCGCGACCGGCGCCGTCTTTCGCTGCGCTGCACGCTCCGCATCGGCCTTTTCCTGCGCGACCAGCCCGTCCATGGTCTTGCGTAGTGCAGCCAGCAGTGCGGGGGCATCGGCGCCTTCGGCAGAAACACGTACGGCATCGCCCTCGCGAAGCCCGAGCTGCAGCAGCGCCACCAGACTCTTGGCATCGGCCGCCTGATCGCCCGCGCGCACCTGGGCGCGGGCCATGAAACCCCGCGCCGTCTCGGCCCAGCGCGTGGCCGGGCGCGCGTGCAGTCCGCTGGGGTAAGCAATGGTCCAGTCGAAACGCTCGGCCAGGTCCGCCACCGGAACGTGAGTGGCAGAGACTGCGACATCGCTGGCCAGCGCATTGACGATTTCGCTTGCATCGGAGGTAGTGAACAACCGCTGCAGCGTGGCCTCGTCCTGGATCAGGCGGGTCAGCCTGCGCAGCAGGGTGATGTGGGTATCGGACTGGGCGGCAATGCCAACCACCAGGCGGGTGACCTGGCCGGGGTTCCATTCCACGCCTTCCGGCAACTGCAGCACCGCAATGCCGTCGCGACGCACCAGGTGGCGGTCCTCGCCGAGCCCATGCGGGATCGCCACGCCATGGCCGAGGAAGGTGTTCGCCAGCGCCTCGCGGCGTCCCATGCTGGCCTCGTAGCCCGGCGCCACGCAGCCGGCAGCGACCAGCATCTGGGCCACCTGGGCGATGGCATCGGTCTTGTCCTGTGCCCGCGCGTCCAGGCGGATCAGTTCCCGGCTGACGGGGGAAGGGGAGGTCAGGGGCGACAAAGCGGGCTCCGGGAGGGATGGCTGGGGCGTATTGGGAACGTTCCCACTGCACATTTCAATGTGCACTGCACAAAAATCCAATAGTCCTTTGGCGTTAGCATTGCCCTGAACAGCCATCCGGCCATGAACAGCGTACGTTTCCGGGAACGTTTCCAATGAGCATCAGCATCAACGACGTCGCACGCGTGGCGGGGGTGTCCAAATCCACGGTGTCACGGGTGCTCGGGGGCGGTCCGGTCAGCGAGGACGTGCGCGGCAGGGTCGAGCTGGCGATCCGCCAGACCGGCTATCGACCCAACCTGCAGGCAAGACGGCTGCGCTCCCGGCACTCCGGCATCATCGGCTTGATCGTGGCGGATATCCGCAACCCGTTCTTCACGGCGCTGATCCGCGCCGTGGAAGAGGTGGCCTATCGCGAAGGTCTTCGGGTCACCCTCTGCAACACCGACGAGGACCCCGAGCGGGAGGCGCTGTATCTGCAATTGATGCACGAAGAGCGCATCAGCGGCCTGATCTTCGCGCCGACCCGGACCACGGTGGGCCGGCTCGAGCGGCTCACGCTGGACTATCCGACGGTGCTGGTGGACCGTGCCGCGCCCGGCGGTCCGATCGACAGCGTGGTACTCGACAATCCGGCAGCGATGGCAGGCCTGGTCGAGCATCTGGTGGAGCGCGGCTATCGGCGTATCGGCGGACTGTTCGGCAGCACCAGTACCACCGCGGCCGAGCGACGTGACGGTTATCTCGCTGCGATGCGCACGCATGGGTTGCAGCCGGACTACCGTGAGGTTGAACCCACGGCCGAAGCCGCCATCGCGACGGTCGATCAGTGGCTCGCCACGCCAGCCCGCCCCGAAGCACTGGTCACCAGCAACAGCCTGCTGTTGATGGGAGCATTGAAAGCCGCCCGCGGCGCCGGGCTGGCGATTCCAGAGGCGTTGGCACTGGCCGGCTTCGACAACGAACGCTGGACCGAGCTGGTCGAGCCGGGCATCACCGTGATCGAGCAACCGGTTGAGGAGATGGGGCGGGCCGCGATGTCGCTGCTGCTTGAGCGCCTGCGCACGCCGGAGCTGCCGGTACGCCGACTCGTAATGACGGGCCGGTGCGTGGTCAGAGGGTCGACGGCAGCGCGATAGCTCGGCGCCCGATCGCGGCGAAGCCTTGGAATGCCGCCCGGGTGTTGGCGGGCCAGCCGCTGCCTGTTACAAGCCATCTGTCCACAACCAGCTAGCTCGACTTTGACCCACGCTGTGTGCATCCCACAGGAACGCGCCAAGGACTCCGACATGAACGGACATCACGAACCCCAGGCGCGCCGCCTCTTGCGTCGGCTCCTCGCACTCGGCCTCTGCGCCCTGGCAGGATCCGCCCTCGCCGGAACAACGCAACCGGCACGCACCTGGCTTGTCAGTGGAGCCGAACTCATCACCCTGCTGCAGGGCAAAGGCGCTGATGGCTTCTGCGACGGCGAGCAGTGCCGGAACCTGTCCAGCGCTCGCGCCAGCGCCTACATCCAGGGCGTTGCCGATGCCAGCCACGGCCAGTGGTGTGGCCAAGGCAGGATTCTTCCGCATGAGCTGGTCGACCGTGTGTCTTCCCATCTCCGGCAGTTGCCCGGCGAGCGATTGCAGCAGGATGCGTCTCCACTGGTTGCCGAAGCGCTGCGGACCGCATTTCCCTGTGGTGGTGGCGCGTCACGGGGTGGCAGTGCCGAGCCCGGCAAAGACGAATAGGACAGGCCGCGCCCAACGCGTGACGACGCGAACGCCCTACACCCTCGCGACACGGTGCATTCACGGCCACCAACACCCGCGCTGTCCACACTGCATGTTCCTTCCACAGCACGAGGTGCCCCATGGCCACCTGTGATGTCTGCGGCAACAACTACGACAAGAGCTTCACCCTCCAGCAGGGCGGGCGCAGCGGCACGTTCGATTCGTTCGAATGCGCGATCCACGCATTCGCACCGCGCTGCGCACACTGCGATTGCGCTGTTATCGGGCATGGTGTTGAAGGAAACGGCCAGATCTTCTGCTGCGCACACTGCGCCGGTCATTCAGGTGTAAAGGGTTTAGCCGACCGGGCCTGAGTCGCCGTCAGCGCCATCCCGCTCCTGCCCAGAGACAAGCGAAGAAACCCGCGCGACCCGCGCTGCGCCCGAACCAGCAAGCAGCGCCAGTGCCCGCCGCTTCTGCGCTGGCATTCCCGCCACGGCCTCCGACGCCAACACCACGTGGAATTCCCTGGCGTTGGCGTCCAACGCTGTAGCCAGGACACACGAGTCGGCCGTCATGCCACACAGCCAAAGGCGGCGCACTCCCAGCTTGGCCAGCAGAATCGGCAAAGGGCTGGCCAGAAAAGCCGAGTGCTTGGGCTTGAGCACGAAGTAGTGACCTGGCAGAGGCGAGAGAAGGCTGGCGATTCGCCCCGCCGGGCCACCGTCGCGCCGGCACTGTTCCACCTGCTGGCGGAAATCGCGCTTCCATTCCGAGAAATTGTCGTTGGCGTAGATGACCGGCCAACCGCGTTCGTCGAAGTGATCCCTCAGGCGCCGGATCTGCCGGGCCGCCCGCTCTGCCGCCGGCGCCAGGGTTTGAGCGCCAGGGAAGTCGAATCGACTGAACATGTCGATGATCAGCAGGGCCGTCGATGGATCATCTCGCATGGCTCAATCACCTGTCTGCGCGTGTGGGGCCTCAACCGGCTTGGATTGCGGCGAGTCTTTCTGGCGCAGGAAAATCGTCAGTACCACCAGGGACAGCACGGCCAGGAATTCGCTCTGCCAGTTCTGCATGGATTCGAACCAGAATGTGCTGCTGGCGAGGTGCTCCACAAAGCCTGGCGGCGGCAATCCCTTCAACTGCTGTTCGGCCTCCTCGGCACGCCAGCTTCCCACTGCATGCAGCGTAAAGCTGAACAGGAACAACAGCCCGAACGCGATCGCAAGCGAATGACCGTAGAGCGTCTTCCATGGACCACCGCGCCTTACCGGCCACGGCGCGGGCCCCGGCTCGACGCGATTCTGTTCCTGCGCAGGGTCCAGCGGCCGCGATTCGGCGGAGCCGCGCTGGCGCAGGCTGACCGTCAGGAGCACATACATCCCCATCTGCAGGAACTCGCTCTCCCAGTTCTCGAACGTGGCGCTGACGAAGTGCCCCGTCGCGAGGTAGTGCCAGAGATCGATCGGCGCGCGTCCGTACTCGACCAGTTCCTGGTTGTGCACGTGATGCCCGGCAACCGCCTGCCCGACGATGAACACAAGCGTGAGCACAAGCAGCACCAGCGAGAGACCGTTGCGTTTCCACATGCAACACCTCGTTCAGTCTGTTCCAGAGGCCGTGCGCGAAGCTTGCGCGGGTAGCAGGCCATGACCCGTGAATCCGGCGCATCCAGAATGTGAGGCGGACTCAACGCTTTCCGGTCGGGTCAGGATCAGGACGTTCGTAGTCTTCCGGTACGGCCTTGGGGCCATCGCCGTCGTCGGGCATGTCGTGCTCCTTCCACTTGGCTCGATCGTTGCGCCGCTTGTCCGGCGTGTGCGCCTTCGACTGATCGTCCACGTCTGTCGTCGGATTGAGGGGCAGCTTGTCGTTCATGGGCAGCTCCTGCGGCTAGAGACCGAAGACTGCACCGGGCCGGGTTAACACCATGACCCCGTAGAATGAACGCCGTGCACACCGGGATGTCACCGAAGCGGGATGGCGGCCTTGCGATGCTGGCGTCCCGAGCTCCTGGAGAAGCACGATGCAGGCATTGACCTATCACGGCCGCAAGGATGTGCGAGTCGAGACCGTACCGGACCCGGTACTGGCGGCCGAGGATGATCTGATCCTGAGGGTAACTGCCACCGCCATCTGTGGATCGGACCTGCACCTGTATCGCGGCAAGATTCCGGATCTGCACGATGGCGATGTGCTCGGCCACGAGTTCATGGGCGTGGTGGAAGAGGTCGGCAGCGGCGTGACCCAGGTGCAGCCGGGCGATCGTGTGGTGATCCCTTTCGTGATCGCCTGTGGAGAGTGCTTCCATTGCCGCCTGGCCGAGTATGCCGCTTGCGAAACCACCAATACCGGCAAGGGCGCCGCACTGAATCAGAAGGGCATGCTGCCTCCGGCCGCATTGTTCGGCTACAGCCATCTGTATGGCGGCGTGGCCGGGGGCCAGGCCGAATTCGTGCGTGTACCGAAGGCGAATGTAGGCCCGCTGCGCATTCCGGAAGGCATTGCGGATGAGCAGGTGCTGTTCCTGTCCGACATTCTCCCCACCGGCTACCAGGCTGCGCTGAACGCAGGGGTGAAGGCGGGCTCGACGGTGGCCATCTTCGGTGCGGGCCCGGTGGGGCTGATGAGCGCGGCCTGCTGCCGCCTGCTGGGCGCAGAGACCATCTTCATGGTCGACCATCTTCGTTACCGTCTGGATTACGCGCGCCGTACCTACGGTGTGACTCCCATCGACTTCAAGGAGATCGAAGACCCGGCGGACTACATCCTTGCCCAGACCAGTGGGCGGGGCGTGGACGCCTGCATCGAGGCGGTAGGCTTCGAGGCCGAGGGCAGCGCGCTGGAGTCAGCATTGACTGCCGTGAAACTGGAGGGCAGCAGCGGCGTGGCGATCCGGCAGTGCATCGCGGCAGCACGCCGCGGCGGCGTGGTCAGCATCCCGGGTGTCTACGCTGGCTTCATCCATGGTTTTCTGCTGGGTGATGCGTTCGACAAGGGGCTGACGTTCAAGATGGGGCAGACGCACGTGCAGGGACTGATGCCGGAACTGCTCGACGCAATCATGGAAGGAAAGCTGCACCCGGGTGACATCATCTCGCACCGGATGCGCCTGGCCGATGCAGCTCAAGGCTATGCAATGTTTGATGCCAAGGACGATGACTGCCGCAAGATCGTACTGACACCCTGAGCGTGCCGCCATGAGCGCGATTGTCATCGCCTGTGTCTACGCCCTGTGGCTGGCTGCCGGATCGCTGGATTTCCATTTTCACCGGCGCACCGATCTTCCGCACACTTCCGCGATGCGCGAAAGCCTGCTGCATGGGGTGCAGCTGCTGCTGATCGGCAGCGGCGTGCTTGCCTGGCTCCTGCTGGAGAACACGTTGTCGCTGGTCGCGCTTCTGGCAGGCCTGGTCATCGCACACGCGGTCGCCGGCTATCTCGATACCGTCAGCGCGGACGGCCGTCGACGCATCAAGCCCGGCGGAACAACATGTGCACAGCGTGCTGGATGCCGCGCCGTGGGTCCTGCTGGCCTGGGTGGGCTGGCAGGCCCACCCGCGGTGGTCGCTCGAAGTGAAGCCTGCAGCACCGGACGTCTGGTGGCTCACCCTGCTGCCGGCGCTGGGCCTGGTGGTGCTGCCATGGCTCTGGGAACTGCGGCAGTGCGTGCGTGCAAGACAGCGCACGCAGACGGGGCCGTGAGGATCATGGTACCGGGCATTCATGTGCCCGCCACGCCATCAAGACAGACATGTGACCGCCTGCCGCCTACGTTCATGGCGTATCTCCATTGCAGGTCTGCCACCCATGCAGGATGTGACGTCATCCTCTTCGCTGTTCAATCGCGCACGCCAGGTGCTGGTGCAGCAACCGGCATTGCCTTTGCCCGGTGGCGGCCAGACCCTGCAGCGTTGGCAGGCGCTGGCAGCCTGGGGGGCAGAGGATCTTTGCCTGGCCAAGGTACTGGAGGCCCACTATGACGCCCAGGCGATTGCTGCCGAGTTGAGGGCGCCCATCCCTGCTGAAGACACGTTGCTGGCGGTGTGGGCTGCAGAGGGTCCGGCCAACACCGTTCGCATCGATGCCGGCGGTGGGTTGTACGGTGACAAACCCTGGTGTTCCGGCAGCGCATGGGTGGATGCGGCACTGGTAACGGTTCGCAACCCGCAGGGCGTGTGGCTATGCCAGGTAGCGGCGGAACACTGGCACACACTTGCGGGCGAGCCATGGCCTGCCGTGGGCATGGCCGCAATCCCTTCCACCACGGTGCGCTTTGACGGCGCACCGATGGTGATCCTGGGGACGCGCGATGACTACCTGCAGCGCCCGGGCTTCTGGCACGGCGGGGCAGGCATCGCGGCGGTCTGGTTTGGTGCAGCGGCCGCTTTGGCCGAGCGCATGCGACCGGCCTGCACCGAGGGAAATCGCGCGCGGCTGCTGGGTGAAGTGGACCTCGCCCTGGGCCCGGCAGCCGCGCTGCTTCGCGAACTGGCGGCGCACATCGACGCCGCGCCCGAACTGGCCCATCGCGAAGATGTAGTGCGCGTGCGCTGTGTCGTTGAGCGCGCGGCAACGCGTGTGCTGGACCTGGCGGGTCGGGCGCTGGGCCCGGGCCCGATGTGCCTGGAGGACGCCCATGCCCGGCGCTGCGCGGACCTGACCGTGTTCCTTCGCCAGAGCCACGCCGACCGCGATTGGGAATGGCTGGGCGAGCAGCGTGCAGCACAGGAGGCAACATGGGCGCTGTAGCCAGGACACCCCTGCAAGGGGAAGGAACCCAGGAGCAGGCCTGGCTGCACTGCGATTGGCTCTGGCAGCAACCGACCACATCGGCAACCGCACTCTGCAGCGGGCATGACCGCATGGTGGTGGTCGCGCCGCATCCGGACGACGAAATCCTCGGCTGTGGCGGACTGCTGCATCACGCTGCGGGGCAGGGTATCGACGTCAGTGTCGTTGCCGTGACCGACGGCGAAGCATGCTACCCGGGCGAGCCGTGGTGGACGCCCGAACGCCTGCGATCAGCGCGCCGAGCGGAGCTTGCCGCGGCATTGGGCGAACTCGGCATTCCGGTTCGCTCCATCTTCCACCTGGGTATCGCCGACGGCGCGGTCAGCGCGCATGAGCAGGGGCTGGAAGGTTGGCTGCAGCAGTATCTGCAACCGCGCGACCTGGTCCTGGCGCCATGGCGGTTTGATGGTCACCCCGATCACGAAGCGGCAGGACGCGCTGCCTGCCGCGCCGCGCGGGCGGTTGGTTGCCACCGGCTGGAGTACCCGGTGTGGGGCTGGCACTGGCTTGACCCTGCCTGCGCACATATGGCGTGGGAGGTTCCGAAGCTGGTCGACATTTCAGCAGTGGCGTCCGCAAAGCGAAACGCAATCGCGCATTTCCGTACGCAGACCGGCGACGTGGCGGGCCTGAACAGCCCGCCGGTGCTGCCCGCACATGTACTCGCCCGATTCTTTCGAAACTACGAGGTATTCCTTGCATGAGCGCGCAACCGTACTTCGATGACCTGCATGAGCAGGAGGACCCGTTCGGCTACCGCAGCCGGTGGTATGAAGAGCGCAAGCGTGCGCTGCTGCTGGCAAGCCTCAGCCAGCGCCAGTTCGCTCGCGGCTGGGAACTGGGGTGTTCCAACGGCGTACTGACCGAGGCGCTGGCCGCACGTTGCGAACGCCTGCTGGCAACCGACATCAGCCCACGTGCGGCGTTCCAGGCGCGCCGCAACCTGGCCCATCTGCCGCACGTGCAGGTTCATTGCGCCAGCCATCCCGAGCAATGGCCGCCAGGACGCTTCGACCTGATCGTCTGCGGCGAAATGGGCTACTACCTGGGGGCAGGCGCACTGCGCGAGCTGCGCGGTGGCATTGATGAAGCACTTCGCGATGACGGCCTGCTGGTCGCCTGCCATTGGTTGCCCTCGTTCCACGGACGCGCGAGCCGGACCGAGGTGGTGCATCGATGCCTGGGGGAAGGCCTGCAGGAGGCCTTCCACTACCGCGATGCGGACTTCGTGCTTCAGGGATGGACACGGGGCCCCTTGTCATTGGCCCGGAACGAGGGCCTGCGGTGATAGGCGTCCTGATACCCGCCCACAACGAGGCGGACAGTATCGCGCGGTGCCTGCAATCCATCCGGGTGGCGGCCCTTCACCCGGGCCTCGGCGGCGAAGCAGTGGAGGTGATGGTCGCGCTGGATGCGTGTACGGATGCAACGGGCACCATCTGCCGCCAACACCAGGTCGGCAGCGTGCAGCTGGATGCACGCTGCGTCGGTGTCGCCCGGGCCGCAGCCGCTGCTGAACTGCTGGGGCGGGGCGCCAGGTGGCTGGCAAGCACGGACGCTGACAGCGAGGTGCCTCCCGAGTGGCTGGCCGCACAGGTTCAGGGCAGTTGTGACGCTTTCTGCGGACTGGTGGACATAGCGACGACCTGCCAGGGTGAACGGCGCCTGCGCAGGGCATTCCAGGCAAGACAGCAGTGGGGCGACCATCATGGGCGCATCCACGGTGCCAACCTCGGCGTCTCTGCCAGTTCCTATCGGGCCGTGGGCGGCTTTGCTCCCCTGCACTGCAGTGAAGACGTGGCGCTTGTCAGAGCGCTGCAACGCTGCGGTGCGGTGGTGCGATGGGCCGGCGCTCCCGTGGTGATGACAAGTGCGCGTCTGCAGGGGCGCGCTACAGGCGGATTCTCCGCTTATCTGGCGGCGCTGGGTGGCGAGCGCTCCGGCGCGGAAGCATCGGCCCTGATCACCTGAGGGTCAGCCACACCGTCACGCAAGCGCCCCGTGTTATCGGAGCGTGCGGTTGAGGAGAGCGTTGGGACAGCGCAGGCCACGAAGGCCCTCATCCCTGCCTACCTCCGCGAAGCGATGATGGACGAGCAGGAAATTTCCTGCGTCAGAAGGAACGAACGTGCCCCTCCGTGCAGTCGCCTACGCAAGTGAGGCGACATCGGGGCTTTCCATGGACCATGTGGATGACCTCGCCAGGGCCGCCGCCCGCTTCAACTTCGAAGCCGGCGTTACGGATGTGCTTCTTTACGACGGGCTCCGTTTCCTCCAGTACATCGAGGGACCGGAAGACAGCATCAACGTGGTGTACGGCCGCATCCTCAGTGCCCGCAGCCATTGCGAGCTGATCGAGCTGGGCCGGGGCAGGGTTTCCGGCCGATTCTTTCCCTACTGGTCAATGCGGCTGCTGTGGGTCGATGACTCCGAGATCCGCAGCGTGGCGCGCAGCAACTGGGATGGGCTCTCCCGTGGCGGCGCGCTGCGCCAGCTGAGCCTGGTGGTGGCCCCGCACCTGGGGTGACCACCCATGGCAATCAATGCGCCGGCGGTTGCACGCAGACATCCCCCATGACGCGCCGAACCGTCTCCTGCAACTCGCCGACGTGGAACGGTTTGGCCACGAAAGCGGCGCGACGGTGACGCTGCGGCACCAACTGGTCATAGACCGCGGATACGAACAGGAACGGAATACCGAGTTCCGTCAGGCGATCAGCCACCGGGAAGACCACGCCGTCGCGAAGCTCGACGTCGAGCACGGCGCCGTCGAATCGCTGGTTGTCCAGCAGCCCCAGCGCATCGAACACGCTGTAGGCATGCGTCACCTGATCGCCTGCGTCCTCCAGCGCCTGTTCCATCAGCGCAGCCAGGTCGAGCTGGTCTTCCACCAGCAGCAGGTTGCATCTGCGCTGGCTCATTCCGGATTGCATACGTGCACGCCTGTGTTGTCCTGGGAACTGCAGTCTGTGCTGTGCTGCATCAACGCTATGCGTGTGCATTGTCAGCCCGGCGCGAAGCCTCCCCCCGAGCGCGCCGCCAACCGGGTGGAGGAGGTGTGGAAGGTGCCCTGGATTTCGTTGACGGCGTCTTGGCACGCGCTGTGGATACTGCCGCCGTCCCCCCCATCGGAGATTCTGTCATGCCGCTGTCCGGAACCGATTCTGTCGCTCCAGGCGTACTGCGTGTCGAGTGCATGCCACTCGACTGCGGCGGTGCCGCCATCGTCGTGGAGCTGGACCGGGCGCCTGAACGGGCCTGGATGAAGTCGCTGAAGCGAGCACTGCTGGCCGACGACGCCATGGAAGGCGCACAGGCCAAGTTCGATGGGCGCTTCGTCTATGTCGTGGGCGTGGATGGTGGCGGGCATCGTGCTCAACATCGGGTAATGCAGGCCGTGATGGCGGCGGGCGGCGCGTGCGCCTCGAACGCCAGGCGCGAGCGACCTGCAGTCGGCGTGGGCGTATCCAGCGCAATGGCGACCTGAGAGCACCTCCTGGGTGAAACACAGGGCTGCGGATGTTATCGCCGCATCACCACTGCGTGCAGCGCCCACCTTCGTCGGCTCACACCGGCCGACAGGGCGGTGATTGCCGGCGCTCCACCATGGTCTCCGGAGGCATGTCGCCCCGCACCGGAGAACGAAATGGCAGACCAGAACAACGCCCGAAGCGAGCGCCTGTTGAAGTGGCTGCAGGACGCCTACGCCATGGAGCAGGAGGCGGAGACCATGATGAAGGCCATGGCTTCGCGGATCCAGAACTATCCCCACCTCGCTGCACGGATCGCCCAGCACGTCCAGGAGACGCAGGGGCAGGCCGCCTCGCTGCGCCAGTGCATTGAAGCGCTTGGAGGAAGCGTGCCGACCGCCAAGGGACTGTTCGCCAGCATGACTGCGGCTCTCCATGCGGCCGGCACAAGCCTGATGGAAGACGAGGTGGTCAAGAGCGTGGGGCTCTCGTTCGGCTTCGAAAACACCGAGATCGCCACCTACCGGGCGCTGGTGATTGCTGCCGAGCGTGCCGCAGCGCCGGACATCGCCGCAGTCTGTGGCCAGATCCTGCAGGAAGAGATCGCCATGGCGCGCTGGCTGGAAGACCACCAGGACGGCCTGGTCGGTGCGTTCCTCAATCGCGACGAAACGCCGGGCGCGCAAGCCAAGCGCTGACCCCGAAGCCAGCACAGCCAGCCATTGGAGAAACCCCATGTTCTTTCATCACAAGAAGCTGATGTACACCGTGCGCGTGCGCGAATCCAACCCGCAGCTCGCCAGCCTCATGCTTGAACAGTTCGGCGGCCCGCAGGGCGAGCTTGCTGCCGCCATGCGCTACTTCACCCAGGGACTCGGCGAATGCGATCCAGGCCGCAAGGACCTGCTGATGGATATCGCCACCGAAGAGATCAGCCATCTGGAGATCATCGGCACCATCATCGCCATGCTCAACCGCGGGCCGGAGGCCATTCAGTCCGAAGGGCTTGCCGAGGCCGAGGATATGCGGCTGCTGGGGCAGAACAGCACCAGCCATACCGAGCAGATCCTGTACGGTGGCGGGCCGGCGCTGGTCAATTCCAGCGGGGTGCCGTGGACAGCGGCCTACATCGACTCGATCGGGGAACCTACCGCCGATCTGCGCTCGAACATCGCTGCGGAAGCGCGCGCCAAGCTGGTGTATGAGCGCCTGATCAACGTCACCGACGACCCCGGTATCAAGGATGCGCTGCGTTTCCTGATGGCGCGCGAGATCGCGCACATGAAGTCATTCGAGAAGGCGCTGCACAGCATCCAGCCCAACTTCCCGCCGGGCAAGCTGCCGGGGGACCCTGCGTTCACCGATCTGTACATGGACATGTCGCAGGGCGACGGCGCCGACGACCTGCAGGGCAGCTGGAACAGCGGCGAGCTATGGGAGCGGGTCAGCGACCGCGAGGCACAGACCGCTGTGGATGGTGGCGACGGCGGCGGCACGGTGGACCTGGACGCGCGCGAACAAGCGGCGGTGCAGGCCATGACCCTGCGTACACTCTCCGACCCGGAAGCGCGGCCGACCACCGGGGCCGAGCTGGGGGCCGGCCCGGGCGCGGGAGCACTGGACCTGCCACCACGCGAGCCATGAAAGGGCTGGGGCGCCCATCTGCGGCGCCCCAGTGGCGAAGCCCTTGATCAGCGTCAAGGCGTACGAAAGTGGGCGGACATCACGTCCGCCCACGAAGTGGTACATCTGGCTTCAGGCGCGATCAGCGCTGCTGGCCACCGCGGTTGTTGCCGCCGCCGCGTTCCTGCTGTTGCTGCCCGCCGCCCTGGTTGCCGCCCTGGTTTCCACCCCCGCGGCTGTTCTGGCCGCCTTCGCGGCCGATGTCCGCCATGTGCTGGCGATCCTGGCTCACCGCTTCGCCACCCTTGCGGCCGGCTTCGCGTGCTTCTTCCGAGCTGAATTCATGGGCGTTGCCTGATTCGTGCGCGGCACGTCCACCCTTGGCGGCGATCTCGCGCTGCTTGTCCTCGTCCATCGAAGCGAAACCGCGGTTGCTGTTGCCCTGGTTCTGGTTCTGGTTGGCCATGGAAAGTCTCCCTGGGTTGAGCCGCCCGACTGGCGGCAGGGACCATCTTCCAGATCCGGCGCTAGACCGCGGTGGCATGACCGCCAACGTGGCGTCATCCGGAAGCCCACGATTCCTCATCCGGTCTCCACGAAACGTGGTGCACGCGCGGGTGCGCCGCAGGCGCGCCCGCCGCGCTCGATCACGTGTCAAAGCAATGCGGCGGGCCCGCGCCTCAACTCGACGCAGCCTCTACGCCGGCCTCACTGCACATACGACCCGCGTCGCTAAGGTAGAGCTGTCTGCGACAACCGGTGGTGCCATGCCTTTTCGTGCGATTGCCTATGTGAGTGAAGCGTCCCCAAGCCTGACCGAAGAGCGGCTGCAACGGCTTGTGGCCGAAGCGGTGCAGTTCAACGAATCCGTCGATGTCACCGGCACGTTGCTTTTCGACGGCTCGCGCTTCCTGCAGTATCTGGAGGGCCCGGAGGCCGGGATCAATGCGGCGTACACGCGCATTCTCGCGGCCGGCAGCCACAGTGGGATCGTCGAGCTGAACCGGGGCAGGGTGGGGCGGCGGCAGTTTCCGCACTGGCGAATGCGCAGCGTGCGGGTGGATGAGCTCGCGCTGGGAAAGATCGCCATCTCTGACTGGACCGGCTTCGTGCGCAGCGCCTTGGCGCTCGACTCCGGAAACAGCGCACTGGATCGTCTGCTGTCGGTCTCGCAGTTGCACACGGATGCAGGTGCGGGAGAGACCCTGGAACCGTACGGGCAGCTGGTACGATGACGGCGGCGGCCGCCCCGCGTGCATCCGCTCCACTGCGTGTCGGCTGTGCGGGCTGGTCGCTGCCGCGCGCGGATCAGGAAGCGTTCGGCGCGGGCGACACCGCGCTGCAGCGCTACGCCACACGCCTGCCGATGGTGGAGATCAACTCATCCTTCTATCGACCGCACCAGGCCAGGACCTATGCGCGATGGGCGGCGAGCGTGCCGGAGGGCTTCCGGTTCGCGGTGAAATTGCCGCGAGAGATCAGCCATGAGCGTCGGCTGCGCGACGCAATGCAACCGCTCGAGCGGTTCCTTGAAGGCGTGCTGGAGCTGGGTGAAAAGCTCGGGCCGTTACTGCTGCAGTTGCCGCCGAGCCTGGTGTACGACACGGCCACGGCCATAGCATTCCTGCGGGGCCTGCGCGCGCGCACCCAGGCCGATGTGGCGTGCGAGCCGCGCCACCCGAGTTGGTTCACGCCGGAAGTGGATGCGCTTCTGAGCGCGCATGGCGTGGCACGGGTTGCCGCGGATCCGGCACGTGTGCCGGCGGCAGCGACGCCCGGCGGTGACCGCGCGTGGAGCTACTGGCGCTGGCACGGCCAGCCGCAGATCTATCGCAGTGCCTACGGCGAACCCACCCTTGCCCACCTTGCGCGGCAACTGCTGGCCGAGGCCGAGGCGAAACGACCCGCCTGGTTCGTACTGGACAACACCGCACTGGGTCACGCCACCGGCAACGCCCTGCACCTGCAGGCGCTGCTGCAGGAGAAGGAACATGCCTGAAGGCCCTTCGATCGTCCTGCTGCGCGAAGCAGCCAGCCACTTCAAGGGGCACGTGGTCCGCGCCGTCTCCGGGAACAGCCGGGTCGACCTGTCGCCGCTGCAGGGCCGAAGGGTCAAGGCGGTCCGCAGCTGGGGCAAGCACTTCCTGCTGGAATTCAGCCGCCACACTCTGCGCATCCATCTGATGATGTTCGGCAGCTGGCGCATCGACGAACGTAAGCCAACCCCGCCGCGTGTATCCCTGCGGTTCGACAATGGCGAGCTGAACTTCTATGCGTGTTCCGTGCGGCTGATCGACGAGCCGTTGGACGAGGTCTACGATTGGCGCGCGGACGTGATGAACGATGCTTGGGATCCGAAGCTGGCCCGGCGCAAGCTGAAGGCAATGCCGGACGTCATGGTCTGTGATGCGCTTCTGGACCAGACGGTCTTTGCCGGCGTGGGCAACATCATCAAGAACGAGGTGCTGTTCCGTACAGGCGTGCACCCCGCCACGCGGCTGGGCGACCTGCCACCGCGCAAGCTCACCGCGCTGATCACGCAGGCCCGCGCCTACAGCTTTGATTTCCTGCAGTGGAAGCGCCGTTTCGAGTTGAAGAAGCACTGGCAGGTACACACGCGCAGGGTCTGCCCGGCATGCGGCGGCCCGATCAGCAAGCTGTACATGGGCACCACCCGGCGGCGCACGTTCTTCTGCCCGAACGACCAGGTGCTGTACGAACCCTGAGGCCGCCGTCCATGGCGGCCGGCTTCGGGGCGCGTCGATCAGGCGGCTTGTGCTGCCTTGGCATTGCCGCCGCCCTTGGCCAGCAGGGTGAGCTTCTCGTCGGTAGCCTTCTCTTCCTCAAGCGTCTCCAGCAGCAGCGGAAGGGCGTCCTTGTAGCCCAGCTGCTTGGCCAGCGCGGCGATGGTGCCGTAGGACGCGATCTCGTAATGCTCGACTTTCTGCGCGCCGCCGATCAGGGCGGCATCGCGCACAGGGCCCTTGTCGATGCTGTCGATCACTTCCTTGCCTTCCTCCACCAGACCTTCCATCGCCGCGCACTTGATGCGCTTCAGCCGGATGCCGAGAACCTCCACCACCTGGTCGATGCGCTCGATCTGGCCCTGGGTTTCTTCCAGGTGCGTTTCAAACGCTGTGGCCAGGTCAGGGTTCTCGGCCGCACGGGCCAGGCGCGGGAGGGCCTTGGTCAGCTGCTTTTCGGCGCTGTAGATATCCGAGAGTTCGTGGATGAACAGGTCTTCCGCTGTCTTGATAGCCATGCTGGGCTCCGCTGTGAGTGGAGCGCTCAGAGTAGGTCCCGCCCGGTTGCGATCAGGCGGGGGCCAGGTGAAGGCGGCATGTGAACGCCAAAGCGAACCCTGCGCGTTGTCTTCACGAGGTGGCGTCTGTCGCCCGCCTGCCGCAGTCCCGATCCCAGCAGGCCTTCGCCATCGCTTCACGGTGGCATCGCCTGGTGCCCATGGGCCGGCCGGTACGGTCACTTCACGCCCGATCACGCGTGGAGACTCCCATGAGCGATGACAAAAAGAACACCGGCAGCCCGGACCGGGATCGTATCAACGTCAACGAAGACTATGAACTGCAGTACTGGACCACCGCACTGGGTGTGTCAGCCGAGGAACTTCGGGCTGCGGTCGCCGAGGTCGGGCCCACCGCCGCTGCTGTACGCAAGCACCTGGGAAAGTAGCGCGGAGCTGCCCATGTCACTGGTCGAGTACCGCCGCAAGCGTCGTTTTGACCAGACCAGGGAGCCCGAACCGGGCAAGGCGCTGCCAAAAGGCCAACGCGCCATTTTCGTGGTGCAGTTGCATCATGCCAGCCGCAGGCACTACGACTTCCGTCTGCAGGTGGGTGACGCGCTGAAGAGCTGGGCCGTTCCCAAGGGCCCCAGCTACGACCCGAAGGTCAAGCGCATGGCGGTGGAGGTGGAGGATCATCCCGTCGACTACGCAGCATTTGAAGGCGAGATTCCCAAAGGCCAGTATGGCGGCGGACATGTCGCCCAGTTCGACCACGGTGTGTGGGCCACGCAGGGTGACCCGGAAGCCCAGCTCGCCAAGGGCCATCTACGCTTCGAGCTGTTCGGCGCCAAGCTCAAGGGTGGATGGCATCTGGTCCGTTCCGGCAAGCCTGCGCGCCAGCCACAGTGGCTGCTGTTCAAGGACGACGATGAATTTGCCAGCGATATCGAGGCAGACGATCTGCTGGCGGATGTCGCTGTAGCGCCCCCGGAGGACCTGAAGCGTGCCGGGGCAGGAAAGACCGCGAAGAAGAAACTCACGGTCGTACCGCCCAAACGCACCCGACGAAAGAACTGGGCGAAGAAGGCCCTGGCGCTCAGCAAGGCGAAAAAGGCGGCAGCGCCGTCCGGACCGTTTGAGCCGCAGTTGGCCAAGCTGGGCGACGCGCCGCCCCAGGGCGGGCAGTGGGTGCATGAGATCAAATGGGATGGGTACCGCATCCTTGCTACGGTGGCTGAGGGCAACGTGCAGCTGTGGTCGCGGAACGCACTGGAATGGACCGGCAAGCTGCCTGAAATACGTGACGCGATCGCGGCACTGGGCCTTACTTCGGCGGCACTGGACGGTGAGCTCATCGCCGGCGCCGGCACCAAGGAAGACTTCAACCTGCTGCAGGCCACGCTCTCCGGCGAGCGGCAGGGCGTCCTGACGTACGCATTGTTCGATCTGCTGCATCTTGATGGCGTGGACATCGCCGATGCGCCCTTGCTGGAACGCAAAGCCCTGCTGCACTCCGTGCTGGAGGGGCAGGGCAGGCCATTGGCGTTCAGTTCGCATGTGCAGGGGGATGGCGACGAGGCCTATCGCCTGGCCGGTGAGCAGCACTTCGAAGGCATCATTTCCAAGCGCGCCGATCGCAGCTACCACAGCGGCCGCAGTGAGGATTGGCGCAAGACCAAACAGCTGGCCAGCGACGAGTTCGCGGTGGTCGGATACACCGCGCCGAAGGGCAGCCGCACCGGGTTCGGCTCGCTGCTGCTGGCGCGGCCAGACCCGAAACATGGCTGGCTCTACGTCGGCCGCGTCGGGTCCGGGTTCTCGGACGAACTGATCGGCGAAGTCAGCAGGCGCATCGAAGGCGGCGGCGGCCGCAAGCCGACGGCGCACGTGCCCACCCAGGACACCGACCTTCGCGCCGCGACCTGGTTCGCACCGCGTTTCGTTGTGGAGGTCTTCTATCGCGGGATTGGCGGGCAGAAGCTGTTGCGCCAGGCATCGCTGAAGGCGGTACGGGCGGACAAGGACATCGCCGATCTCGAAGATTCCGATCGCGCCGGAAAGGCCCCGGCTGCGGGTGGCACGCATGCACCCTCGCGACCCGGGCGCAGGGCGAAAAAATCACCCGCTACCGGCCGCACACCGCCCGCGCTTTCGTCCCCCGGCAAGATCCTGTTTCCTGGCGATGGCTACACCAAGCAGGAGGTATGGGACTACTACGCAGCAGTGATGGAGCACCTCCTGCCCGAGGTGGCTGATCGCCCGCTGTCGATCATCCGATGCCCCAGTGGCACCGCAAAACCCTGCTTCTTCCAGAAACACCACACAGCCGGGCTGGAACTGGTCGATCCGGTAAGGCTGAAGGAAGAAAGCGGTATAAACGCCCATTACCTGGTGGTGCGTGACGCGGCCAGCCTGCTTGAACTGGTGCAGTTCAACGCGTTGGAGTTCCACCCCTGGGGCAGCCACGCCGAAGCGCCCGACAAGGCCGACCGCGTGGTGTTCGACCTGGATCCAGGACCGGACGTACCCTTTGCCGAGGTCAAGAAAGCGGCAACCGACATCCGGAAACTGCTGGCGCAGCTGGAGCTGGAATCGTTCCTGCGTGTATCCGGTGGCAAGGGCCTGCACGTGGTCGTGCCGCTCAATCCGGGATGCGACTGGGACCTGACCAGGCGCTTTGCGAAGGGTTTCGCCGATGCGCTGGCGCAATCCGAGCCCCAGCGATTCCTGGCAACGGCCACCAAAAGCCTCCGCAACAAGCGGATCTTCGTGGACTATCTGCGCAATGGGCGCGGTGCGACGGCGGTTGCGTCCTACTCGCTGCGGGCCAGGCCGGGGGCACCGGTAGCACTGCCGATCGCCTGGGGCGATCTGACGAAACTCAAGCGCGCAGACGCGTTCACGATCAAGGACGTGCCAGCAAAGCTGAAACGGCAGCGCAAAGACCCTTGGGCCGGTATCGGGAAAGTGAAACAGAATCTTGCGCGATGGGCGCAGGCAGACCCGTAGCCCGCGCCTACGCGTCGGATCCCTGGGCGCTGCCGGGCAGGACATGATCGCATTCGACCAGCCGCGCGTTGCTGACCGTCTGGCGCGAAGGACAAGCGCCGCACACCAGCGTCGTTCCACCGGGCACCGCCCCCAACGCGTCCCCCGACAACTGTGTAATCCCGCCGCAGGTGTTGCAGCGCACGCGAATGGACCTGACGCGCTCAATACCCTGCACGCCGGAAACAGCGTCCAGCTCCAGAACATGGAAAAGGCCGGTATTGGGCATGGGGCGCTCCCGAGTCATCTGGCCCAAGCGTAAACGATCCATGGCATGGGGGGTGTAGGCGTCCTGCATGCCGTTTGTCAGCTGGAACCCAACTGATTCACAAAATGCACATGATGGGAACAACTGCGGGGCGCAGGTGGCCTATCCTACGGCCACGGAATCTGGGGGGATTCGCTACAGGAGCAGTTAATGCCGATCAGGGCAGTCGCATACGTCAGCGAAGCGGGCCCAGCCGTTGCTGGTGATCCGTTCGGCCTGGGCAGCGGAAAGCTCGACGATCTGGTCGATGATGCCGCCCGCTTCAACCGCAGTGCCGGCGTCACCGGCGTCCTGCTGTTCGACGGCAGCCGCTTCCTGCAGTACATGGAGGGGCCCGAAGACGGCTTGAGGGTGGCGTATTCGCGGGTGGTGGGCGCCTCCAGCCATACCGGGCTCATCGAGCTGCAGCGCGGCAGGGTGGGCAACCGGCGGCTCCCGTTCTGGCCGATGCGCTGGCTGCCCACCCAACCCGAGCAGTTGAAGCTGCTTGCCCGCGCGGACTGGTCAGGGTTCGCCCAGCACAGCGGTGACGATGTGCCAACCGAGACGGCGATGGATATCCTGGCCAGGTTGGTCGAACCCTACGCGGTCGCGGCGTGATCCACCGGCCTAGCGGCCTCCATAGCGCGCCGCCCATGGAATCTCTCCGCTGCACACGTTGAGGTGCCCGGTGCGCATCACGCAATACAGCCGGGCCTCCGGGTCTGCACTGGCAGCAATGTAGTCCAGTGCCTCGGCAAGCATGCAGACGAACTGCTGCTCGGGGTAGAACGCTGCCCAGGCCGGCAGCAGTTCGTCCAGTTGCGCGATCATCAGATCGATTTCCAGGTGCGTGCTCACTGCCTGATCCTCCTTCCAGCACGTTAGCGACCACGCTGCAAGCAGAGAGTTGCGGTTCGCAGAGGCGACACAGGCATGTAGTCCACGCAACGCTCACCTGGTCTTGACCATGGCCTTGATCGTGGCAGCGCGTGAGCATCATCTGCACGGCCACGCCACCCTCGTTTCACCCGGCAAGGCGTATCAGAGAGGCCTCCCAGCTGAAGCTGCAAGGATCCCTTTCATGTCCGAACCGTTTCCGCGCGCCAGCTTATGGTCAGCTGACACCGAGTCGCATTGCTTCCGCCCCCTTGCCGGCACGACGCGCGCGGACGTGCTGGTGGTGGGCGCCGGCATGACCGGCCTGCTGACAGCGGCCCGCCTGGCGGATAGCGGCCTGGATGTGCTGGTGGTCGATGCAGGGCCCATCGGCGGGCGCAATACGGTGATGTCCACGGGCAATCTTTACGGGCCCGTCTCCCGGCTGGCAGAACTGGTCTCGCGCTGGGGCGGCGACACGGCCAGTCGTATCGTCCAGTGGCGGCAGCAGGCGCTGCGCGCCATCGAAACGCTGGTTCATCGCTACGATCTGCGTTGCGGCTTCGAACGCGTGGCCATGCAGTACGGCATGCAGGAGCGCACGCGCGAGGTGACGACGCGATTCGAGCGTGAACTTCAGGCCTATCAGCGCGTCGGCCTGCAGTGCGAACACCGGCAGTCCGGACTGCCGTTCGCATTGGGCCACGCCTTCCGCGTTCCCGATCAGGCGCAGTTGGATCCTGCGGCGTTCTGCAGGCAACTGGCACGTCATCTGGCAGGTCGCGTGCGCATCCACGACTGGACCCGGATCAACCGCATCGAGGCATCCGCCGGCGTTGCGACAGCCGATGGCGCCCGCATACAGGCCAGGCAGTTCGTGCTGGCTACGCATTCGCCCGCAGGCTTCAACCTGGTGCAGGCCGAGATGGAGGTGTACCGCGAGTACGGGGTGGCGGTGCCGGTTGCCAACCCACCTGCGGCAGGCATTCACTGGATCGCCGACCGGCACCGCTCATTGCGCGGGGTGCACGGCGCTGATGGCCGCGACTGGCTTGTGCTGGTTGGCGAAACACACCGCACCGGCGAAACGCCAGCGGTGGATCCGGCCCAGCATCTGCTAGCCGACGCGCGCCGCAACTTCAACGTGCAGCGCGAGCCGCTGTGCTGGTCGGCGCAGCAATTCCGGCCCGCCGACCAGCTGCCCTACATCGGCAGCAGCGCCCACGATAATGTGTGGGTCGCTACCGGCTATGGGCCGGACGGTTTGACCTGGGCGGGCGTGGCCGCGTGCGCGATCACCGAGGGAATCATGGGCACGACCAGCGAGATCGAGCAGTTGCTCAGCCCCATGCGCTTCACCCCGGTGCGCTCGGCGGCCGGCTGGGCCCGCACCAACGCCACGGTGGCGCGGCACATGGTGGGAGATCGCCTTGCCACGGCGCCGTCGCACTCACCCAGTGAGCTCGCCCGTGGTTGCGGCGCACTGCTGGACGTGGACGGAAAGCGCACTGCGGTCTACCGCGACGAGGGCGGGCGCCTGCACATGATGTCGGCGCTCTGCCCGCACCTGAAGTGCGTTGTCCAATGGAATGGCCATGAGCGCACCTGGGACTGCCCCTGCCACGGCAGCCGCTTTTCCGCCACCGGAGCGCTGCTGGAAGGCCCTGCCAGACAGGGCCTCACACCAGAACAGCTGTAGGCGCAGGCATCCACCTCAGGCTTCGGCGGCTGCATCCGCATCGCAGGGCATGCAGCGCTCCTTCTTGGACTTGATGTCTGCAGCGGTCTTCGCCAGTGCCTCGTAACGCTGGCGTATCTCTTCAAGATGGGCCGGCTCCATCGACTCCAGGTTCAACAACTCCTGGTTGGCGTCCTTGCTCACCCGGATCAGTTCATCCAGCTTGATGTGCAGCGCAGCGGTATCAGCGTTCTGCGTATGCTGGATCAGGAACACCATCAGGAAGGTCACGATGGTGGTTCCTGTATTCACCACCAGCTGCCACGTGTCATTGAAGTGGAAGGCCGGCCCGCTGGCAGCCCAGGTGATGATCACCCCCAGCGCTGCGACGAATGCCCCCAGGCTGCCAGACAATCGCGCCGTCGCCGCCGCGACACGGGCGAAACCGCGCCGGATCACTGGTCACCTCCCGCGGCCTCCTCATCCGTGTGGCGGTCCGGCAGTTTAACCCGCTCCCCGAGGCGCTTGGCCTGCTCGTCCGGCGTGGGCGCAGCGACGAAGGGGGAGATCGGGTCACTGGCGGGGAAGGTTTCCTGCAGCGCTTCGTCATGATTGCGGCGGTTGTGCAGCGTCGCCTGCAGCGGACTGACAGGATCGGGGCGCTGCGCCTCCGTGTCCGGATGGGGAAGGTCTTTCTGGTCGCGTTGCATGGTGCATCTCCAGGTTGATCACCACCTCGCAGGTGGCGGGCCCAGCATAGGAATGCACTGTGAGCGGCCTCATCAAGGGCGGGGCAACGTGGCGTCAATCCTTCAGGCAACGCGCGTTAACAATCAGCAGGGTGGGGGAGCCCGGCGTCGGCCACGGCGGCGCCAGGCCATCACCTGGCCGACCACCGCCGTCAACAGCAGCATCGCATTGGTCACCACGAAGACCGTGCTGCCCAGCATCGCGCTGTAGACAGTAAACAGCGCAGACGCGGTCATCTGGCCCGCGAACAGCCATTTGGATACGGCTTCCGGGTGGGACGACTGCCACTGCTTCACCATCTGCCGGATCAGGGTTGCCATCAGCACCGCCGTGGCGGCCCAGCCAAGTACGTCGGGGTGCATGAGGGCCTCCGATGTGTGGGCACCCCACGCTAGCCCCTGGCTGGGCAACGCCGTACGAAGGGAAGGTGAAGACGGCATCCCACCTCCGGCGCCCTCGCGCCATTCACTCCGCAGCAGCGACAATGCCCCCTCGGGCGCACCATGCGCGAGCCGCCCACCGATTGCAGGAATGCTGAGATGTCCAACACCCCCTTTGGCGAGTCGTCATGTGCTACCGCAGCCAGCGGCTGCATCGAAGTCCGTGGTGCGCGCGAGCACAACCTGAAGAATGTCGATGTCTCCATTCCGCGCAATGCACTGGTGGTGTTCTCCGGCGTGTCGGGATCCGGCAAGTCCTCGTTGGCCTTCGGCACGGTTTTCGCCGAGGCGCAGCGGCGCTACTTCGAATCCGTCGCACCCTATGCGCGCCGCCTGATCGACCAGGCGGGCGTGCCCGATGTGGATGCCATCGACGGGCTGCCCCCGGCGGTCGCCCTGCAGCAGCAGCGCGGCGCCAGCAATGCGCGCTCCTCGGTGGGCAGCGTGACCACGCTGTCCAGCCTGGTGCGCATGATGTTTTCGCGGGCGGGAGCCTACCCGGCCCACCAGCCCATGCTGTACGCCGAAGACTTCTCGCCCAACACCCCACAGGGCGCCTGCAGCACCTGCCATGGCCTGGGGTATGTCTACGAAGTGACTGAAGCACTGATGGTTCCGGACCCGTCGCTGAGCATCCGCGAGCGCGCCATCGCGTCCTGGCCACCGGCATGGCATGGCCAGAACCTGCGCGACATCCTGGTCACGCTGGGCTACGACATCGATGTGCCGTGGAAGAAGCTGCCGAAGAAGGACCGTGAGTGGATCCTGTTCACCGAGGAGACGCCCACCGTGCCGGTCTATGCCGGCTTCACGCCGGCCGAGACCCGTACCGCACTCAAGCGCAAGCAGGAGCCCAGCTACATGGGCACGTACACCGGCGCACGCCGCTACGTGCTGCACACCTTTGCCAACACCCAGAGCGCCCTGATGCGCAAGCGTGTGTCGCGCTACATGGAAGGCAAGCTGTGCCCGGCCTGCCACGGAAAG
Organism: Stenotrophomonas sp. a6; assembly: GCF_030913325.1. Taxonomy (NCBI): domain Bacteria; kingdom Pseudomonadati; phylum Pseudomonadota; class Gammaproteobacteria; order Lysobacterales; family Lysobacteraceae; genus Stenotrophomonas; species Stenotrophomonas sp. a6. Next base: position 2,248,613 of record NZ_CP133161.1, on the reverse strand, counting down.
CGCCTGAAACCGGAGGCGCTTTCGGTCACCTTTGCCGGTGTGGATATCGGCGAGTTCATGCGGCTGCCGTTGGACCAGCTGGCGGCGTTGCTCGAGCCCATCGCGCGGGGCGACTTCAGTGCACACAGCCACGGCGCGCGTTCCAGCAGGCGTGCAACGCCCCGCGATCGCGCCAAGCGGGCAGCAAGTGGCCGCGCGACCCACGAAGGCGCACCCGACGTGCGCCTGACCTCAGCCTTGTCTGAGGAAAAGCGCCTGGCGGCACAACGTCTGGCGGGCGGGGTCATGGCGCGTGTACGGCAACTGCGCGAGCTCGGCCTGGGCTATCTATCACTTGATCGCGCCACGCCCACGCTGTCGGCCGGCGAACTGCAGCGCCTGCGGCTGGCCACGCAGCTCAGCTCGTTGCTGTTTGGCGTGCTGTACGTGCTCGACGAACCCTCGGCCGGCCTGCATCCGGCCGACAGCCAGGCGCTGTACGACGCACTGGAACGGCTGCGCGACGGCGGTAACTCGGTGTTCGTTGTTGAACATGATCTGGAGCTGATGCGCCGCGCGCAGTGGCTGGTCGATGTGGGCCCGCAGGCAGGGGAGCATGGCGGACGCGTTCTCTACAGTGGCGAGCCCGATGGCTTGCGCGACGTTCAGGATTCGCGCACGGCGCAGTACCTGTTCGACCAGGTGCCTGCGCCCGCCAGTCGGCAGCGCAGTGTCATCAGCTGGCTGGAGCTGAAGGGTATCCATCGCCATAACCTGCAGGGCGTGGACGCGCAGGTGCCGCTGGGGCTTCTGACCGCAGTGACCGGTATTTCCGGATCGGGCAAGTCCAGCCTGATGGCACAAGCGCTGCCCGAGCTGATACTGCTGCACCTGGGGCATGAGCCGGTGGACGACAGCGCCGACAGCACGCCCGCGGATGGGCCGACCGTGATCGAAGCCACGCGGGGCCAGCTGGCCGGCGACGTGGACGCCATCCAGCGCGTGGTGCAGGTAGACCAGAAGCCCATCGGCCGCACGCCACGATCCAATCTGGCCACCTACACCGGCCTGTTCGATCACGTGCGCAAGCTCTTCGCCGCGACACCCGACGCGCGCCGCCGCCGATTCGACGCGGGCCGCTTTTCGTTCAACGTGGCCAAGGGCCGATGCGAAACCTGCGAAGGCGAGGGCTTCGTCAGCGTCGAACTTCTGTTCATGCCGAGCGTCTATGCGCCGTGCCCCACCTGCCATGGCGCCCGCTACAACGAGGCCACCCTGAAGGTGCTGTGGAATGGTCGCACCATCGCCGAGGTCCTGCAGATGACGGTGGACCAGGCGCAGGCGTTCTTCGCCGAAGAAGACGCCATTGCCCGCCCGCTGCAGTTGCTGCAGGAAATCGGTCTGGGCTACCTGCGGCTGGGCCAGCCGGCCACCGAGCTTTCAGGCGGTGAGGCACAGCGCATCAAGCTGGCGACCGAGCTGCAGCGCAGCCAGCGCGGACGCACGCTGTATGTGCTGGATGAGCCCACCACCGGCCTTCATGCATCGGACGCGGACAGGTTGCTGGCGCAGCTGCAACGGCTGGTGGAGGCTGGCAACACCGTGGTGATGATCGAGCACGATATGCGTTCTGTCGCACAGGCGGACTGGGTGATTGATGTCGGGCCAGGTGCAGGCGGCGCGGGTGGCACCATCGTGGCGAAGGGCACGCCGCAACAGGTGGCCCGCGCCAAGGGAAGCAGGACTGCGCCGTTCCTTGCGCGCGAGCTGGGGCAGGCCAGCTGACGCCATCTCATCTGGGGCTGGACGCATTCTGTTGTACTGTGGGAGTACTCGCAGCGCCCATCAGCGAGAGGATGGTCAGGTGAACGCTTCCATGCTCCCAAGAATCGTCGGCTTCGATGTCCCGTTGTTGCATGAGCGTGTAGACGCATCCACCGACGAAGCCATCACCGCGCTGCTGGATCTGGCGCCGGGCGCTCGCTGGACAGAGATGTTCCTCATCAAGTGCAGGGCACTGGCGTCCCAGCTCCAGCTGGCGGATGTTCGCATTGAAGGCGCCAGGATCTACTTCTACGGATCCATCAGCGATTCTCGTGGACTTGCCGACGCGGTGATGTCCATTGTCCACGTACTGAATGATGAGTTGATGCGCGAGCGGAATCACGCAGCCAGCCGCGCCTAGGCGCAGCCAAGCAGGGACCAGCACCGATCGGCAATCTCCGCTGCGCCAGGATGGCCGCGCAGGCTCGATCGCTTCGCAAGCCTGCCCTGCAGATCGTCGATCCATGCCGACCGTGTGCCATGCGGATCTCTCACATAGATATCGCAGGCAAGCCGGATAACGGGCGCCACTTCATATCGGAAGCTCATCGCGGGCAGGGCGCCCAGGTTGAACGCGATTTTCCAGTGGGCCAGCTCGCGCTCGACGTCGACAACGTGCTTGCTTCTTCCATGGATCATGGCGTTACCCCTTTTCGAAACTCCACTGTACACGCTTGTTGCTGCGGGCCTGTTCATGACCCTTGTTCATATGGGACGCGTCCCCGTACGTTCCCGTAACGGCGACACGCCCACAGTCAATCGGCAGCAGACTTGCTGCGGCGGAGAATCGAAATGAACAGCGTCCCCGAACAGAACAGGAATGACCGCTCCAACGCGTCCGCTGAAGCAGAACAGCCTGCACAGCAGGGGCAGGGCGAGGGGGGCGAACCCGGCGGAGAGGAGCCCGGCAAGCAAGGACAGCAACAGCAGCAGGACAACAAGGATCGCGAGAGCCCGAAGCCAGCGGATGAAAAGAAGGGCGGTCTCGGCGGCGATACCCGCCGCTGAGGAACAGGAGGAGCCGCGCGCCGCGCGGCTGCTTCCGCAGCAGACAGGGAGCGTGCATGTCCGCACAAAGCCAGGCGATCAGCCTGATGACCAAGATCATGTACCAGTGTCGCCCGGAGAAAACCACAACAATGGCGCAATGCCGTTGCTGCCACGCGCCCAGCCCTGGCGGGATGGAGTGCGCACGGTGCCTGACCGGCAGGCTCGGCGATACGATTCACAATCGTGGTGCAGCGTTCGGCTGGCTGGAATCGTTCCGCAGGGTCCAGCAGGACGAAGCACACGTATTCGAATGCGCAAAGCGCGCCGATGTGGCATCTCCCTAGGCGTCGCATCCGGACCTGACATCGCGCAGGCGTATGCTCGAGTCATTCAGGAGCAACGCGATGACTTTTCCGATCTGCATCTACGATAGAACGGGCACAGGGCTCCGGCTGCCTGCGGGATGGTGGATCGACCTTCAGTCCGATCTGCCTGCACTGGTGAAGGGTGCCGCGCGCATTGACCTTCCGCGATCTTCAAAAGACGAGCATCCACGATTGGATCCTGAGGTTCTCACGGATCTCTTCCGGCGCATTGGAGGCTCTCAGTGGCTAGGTTGAATCCAGCCCATTCCCTGGGAGTGCGCTGGCTGTTCTTTCGCCTTCGCAACGGGCAGTCCATCAGTCCGGCCAGGCTGATGTCTGTCTGGTCCGAGGCGGCGGAATCCAACGACTGCGCCGTGCGCCGTGAAATCATCGACGGCGCCGGCTATGTCTACGCCTTGTATGCGCCCAACAGCCTGCTTTCACCCAGGCGCGTGGAGCTGCGCATGAGAGCGCTGCTGGAGGAGGCCGGCTACGCCTTCACGATGGGCAGCCTGGCGGGGCGGCACCCGGGCGACGGCTGAGGCGCGGCGCTGAGGCGCCGGCCGAAGAGTCCATGACAGCCGCTCTCATTCGGGGACACCAGGCTCCAGTGGTTCGTGAGGCGCGGGATCGAAGAGCGCCAGCATCCGCTCACGCCGGCACTGTTCGAGCCAGTGGTGCCATATCTCCACCTCGTCCATCAGCCCCGTGGCACCGCACGCTGGGCACGTGAGCGTCGTACCCGATGGACTCGTCTTGATGCCCTCGTCCTGAGTCATTGATGAGCGCAAGCCGCAGCTCTTGCAGGTGGATCGCAACTGATCGAGGCGAACGATGGCGCCATTGCGCGCAAGAAGGGGCTGGATCGCATGGATCCGGAAGGCATTGGGAGGGTGCATGGCCGTGTCGTCTTGGGCTGGACACGGGAGCAAAGGATTCTGCGCCGGAGAAGAGCCGTGAGGGCGCAGTGTCCTCCGTTGGAGGTTAACCCTTCATCAAAGTGCGGAACACGCTCCATCGTTGGCCTGAAATCCTACGCCCGCAATCGTGCACTGACGCGGCACCCGGCGCTTCTCCGGTGCCAGCCCTGCTTCTGGGAAGGAAGGGCTCTGCCATCACAACAGAGCCCCGGTCACTCACTTTTCCTGCAGGAACGCCAGCAGATCCTGGTTGACCTTGTCCTTGTGGGTGTCGGTCAGGCCGTGCGGCGCACCCGGGTAGACAATCAGCCTGGCGCCCTTGATGAGCCTTGCCGATTGGCGGCCTGAGATATCGATCGGCACGATCTGGTCGTCGTCGCCGTGGATGACCAGGGTGGGCACATCAAACTTCTTCAGGTCCGCGCGGAAATCGGTGGCGGAGAACGCAGCGATCGAATCGTAGGTGTTCTTGTGGCCGCCCTGCATGCCCTGCGCCCACCACGCATCGATCAGCCCCTGCGAGACCTTCGCGCCCGGACGGTTGAAGCCGTAGAACGGGCCCGACGGAATGTCCTTGTACAGCTGCGCGCGGTTATCCATCTGCGCCTTGCGGATGCCATCGAACACTTCAATCGGCAGGCCGTTCGGGTTGTCGGCGGTCTTCAGCATGAACGGCGGTACCGAGCTGATCAGCACGGCCTTCTTCACCCGCCCCGTGCCATGCCGGCCAATGTAGCGCGCCACTTCGCCGCCACCGGTGGAGAAGCCCACCAGGGTGACATCGTGCAGGTCCAGCGTATTGATCACCGTGGCCAGGTCATCGGCGTAATGATCCATGTCATTGCCGTCCCACGGCTGGCTGGAGCGACCGTGGCCACGACGGTCATGCGCGATGACACGGTAGCCATGATCGGCCAGGAAGATCATCTGGGATTCCCAGCTGTCCGAGTTCAACGGCCAGCCGTGGCTGAAGGTCACGACCGGGCCGTCCTTCGGGCCCCAGTCCTTGTAGTACAGCTGCACGCCATCGGCGGTGGTGATGTAGCTGGCGGTGCGCGCGATGCTGGTGACTGCCGCCGGCGTGGCCGGTTCGGCGGCCTGCGCGGACAGGCCGGCCTGGACCGAGAGAGCGAGGGCGGCAACGGCCAGGGCACGGGTGAAGGTGTTCATGCGGGGAACTCTCATGGGTGGGTGGTGAGACGTACTTTGCGCCCGCGATCAGGCGCCAGGGATATGACAAGTCCGAATTTCTTGATAGATCGTCCTGAGTGCACGGATCCACAGTGGGGTCGACTGGATGATCATCCGAAGCTGCCCGACCTGGGCCTGCGCGCTACCGAACGAGCCAGAGGTGCTTGCAATGGTGGCATTGCAGCCGGTTCCGCATTGCTTCCCGGAACGCAACATGACGTACCCCTTCACGGCGCTACCGCACCTGCGGCGTACTGCCTAGGCTGATCCCACACGGCACCTGCCGTGTTCCGGGCCCATTGCCCGCGCAGTGGCCCGTCTTCCCATGAACTCCGCAGCGCTGGCCTGCCAGGCAACCGTGCCCTGGCAATGTCACTGCCTGCGCCATGGGCAAGCGCCCGGATTCGTTCGCGCCAGCCTTGCATTGCTGCCCGCCAAATGGCTCTTCGTGGAGATCCCTCATGTTCAGTATGGAAAACACCGCCGCGCCCATTGCCCCCGCCCTCGATGAACTGGTGCCCTCGCGCTACGCCCTGAAAGTGGGCGACGTCGAAGTGCTGGTGATCAGCGATGGCGTCCTGCCGTTGCCCACCCAGATGCTCGGCCACAACGTACCGGCGGCCGCCCGTGCCGAATGGTTCGAAGAGATGTACCTGCCGCAGGATGCCTTCGACTGGGCATTGAACGTGATGGTGGTGCACAGCGGGGATCGCACCATTCTCATCGATGCCGGCCTGGGCATGGACCCGGACCTGCAGCTGCCGCGCGCCGGCCAGCTGATCCGTCGCCTTGGTGCTGCCGGTATCAACCTGGGCGAAATCACCGATGTGGTGATCACCCACATGCACATGGACCACGTCGGCGGGCTGCTGGTTGAAGGTGTGAAGGAACAGCTGCGCCCGGACCTGAAGATCCACGTGGCCGCAGCGGAGGTGGAGTTCTGGAAGTCGCCGGACTTCAGCCGCACCAACATGCCGCAGGGTTTCCCCGATGCGCTACGCGCCACGGCCAAGCACTTCTGGGCCGAGTACAGCAGCTATGTGCATACCTTCCAGGACGAACAGCAGATCGCGCCGGGCGTAACGGCCCGCCGTACCGGTGGGCATACCCCGGGCCACTGCGTAGTGCGCGTAGCGTCCGCGGGGCAGGCCCTGACCTTTGCCGGTGACGCGGTGTTTGCGGTCGGCTTCGACCAACCGAACTGGCACAACGGTTTTGAGCACGACCCGGAGGAATCCGCACGCGTACGCATCGCTCTGCTGAAGGAACTGGCCGGCACCGGCGAAATGCTGGTGGCCACGCATCTTCCGTTCCCGTCAGTGGGCCGGGTGTCGCTGGAGGGCGAGACGTTCCGCTGGGTGCCGGTGTTCTGGGACTTCTGATCGGATCCTGCGGATACAGCGCAAGCAGGGGTTTTCGACGGGGCGCATCGGCGCCCCGCTCGAATCCCGCAAGGACGAGGCCGACAACGGACGCCATCCACACCTGGCGTGAAACTACTGGATGGCGGTAGGGCGAGCCAACCGCTGCAGCTTGTGCGGGTTGCGCTGCACCAGGATCTGCGTGATCCGTTCGCCATCGGTCTCGAAGGCCATCGCCGCCTCCAGCACGCCATCGAAATAGCGCAGCAGTCCCAACCGTCCGTTGAGCATGGCCGGTACCATCCGCAATTGCGCGCTGCGCCGCAGGTGCGGGGCATACAGCAGCTGGGCAATGCGTGTGCCGCCGAGCAAAGGCCCGGGAAAGCTGGTGACGATACCGCCGCCGTCACCCACCAGCTCGGCCGATTCGGCCATCAACGCCTTCATCGTGCGGAAATCTCCACTGGATGCAGCCTCGGCGAAGCGGCGCAGCAGTTTCTGGTGCACGTCCTGCGGGACGTTGTAGCGCGGGCGCTCCTGCCTGAGCTGCTGGCGTGCGCGATGCACGATCTGCCGGCAAGCGGCTTCCGTCTTGTCCAGTGTGCGCGCGACCACCGCATAATCCTGATCGAACACATCGTGCAGCAGGAAAGCCGCACGCGCATCCGGGGCCAACCGTTCCAGCACACTGAGGAAGGCGACCGACAGATCGCTGGCGGTTTCCAGCACGTACTCGGGCGTGGCGGCGTCATCGGTCAGCAGCGGCTCGGGCAACCACATGCCCACATAGTGTTCGCGCGCATGCCGGGCCAGGCGCAGGCCATCAATGGCGCGACGGGTGGTGGCCGCCACCAGCCAGGCTTCCGGATTCTCGATCTGTGACTGGTCGGCGCCATGCCAGCGAAGCCAGACATCCTGCACCACGTCTTCGGCTTCGTGCGAAGACCCAAGCATGCGGTAGGCCACGCCGAACAGGCGTGGGCGGAGGCGTGAGAACAGCGCAGTGGAATCGTCCATGCCAGCGTAGACGGGACAGGTCCCCGGATTGTGACACCCGGGAACCTGTCGTTGGTGCCAGCGCCGGACGTGCGATCAGTGCGGCGGCAGCACCGCCGGTTTGCCGATGTCCTTGATCAGGAACACCACGAACTTCGCCGGCTCGGTAGCGCTGGCGTTGCGGCCTACGGTGTGCAGATCGGACGGGCCTTCATGGAAGGCCTCGCCCGGGCCAAGGGTGACCTCCTTGCCGCCGGCCACACCCATCACGATCCGTCCTTCCAGGACGTAGACGAAGCCATGGGCATCGTGGCGGTGGACAGGATCGGCGCCACCCGGCGGGTACTCCACGGTAAGGATCAGCGCTTCCTTGCCGGGCTGCTCCGGCAGGGCGCGGGTCATCACCTCGCGCACCAAGGGCTGGGGCGCAGGAGAGGGCGGGGTGGCGGCAGCGCCGCACAGTGGCAGCAGCGCAAACAGGACCAGAACAGAGCGACGCATGGCAGGTCTCCAAAGCGGTGGAGGAGGGCCGCTGCATGGGGCAGCGGCGGAAGGGTCAGGCCAGGCCGGCCTTGTCCAGGCCAAAGGCCGTATCCAGGGTGCCGGGCGTGGTACGGAAGGCGACATTGGCACGGTTCCAGGCGTTGATCGCCATCACCGCGTGGGTGAGGTCGACCATTTCCTGATCGGACAGCGGGCCGCGCACGCGCGCGTACAGCTCGTCGGGCACCCCCTGCGCCGGCAGCTGGGTCAGTACTTCGGTCCAGGCCAGGCAGGCGCGCTCGCGCGGGCTGAACAGCGTTGATTCACGCCATGCCGCCAGGTGATGCAGGCGCAGCGGGCGCTCACCACGCAGGGTGGCCTCCTTCACGTGCATGTCCAGGCAGAAGCCACAGCCGTTGAGCTGCGATGCACGGATGTTGACCAGATCGATGATGGCCCCTTCGATCGAGGCGGTGTGGGCGGCATGCGAGTACACGCCGAGCTTCTTGAACAGTTCGGGGGATTGCGCGGCGTAATCCAGGCGTGCGGTCATGGTGTGTTCCTGTAGCGTGTGAAGGGCACAGCGAGGCTAGGCCTGCATTCGCAACGCCGGTAGGCGGGGGCCGGGCCGCACGCTGTTGCATGAAAAACACCAATGTCCTGTCACAGCGGCCGATGCTCGGCCGTCTGCCGGGCATGGACACCTCATCGCACCTGCGCACCGCATCGCGCCCTGCCAGCGAACAGGTCTGGCAGGCCTTCCTCGCCGCATTGCGCGAACTGCCGCCCGACGCACGCGCGATCCTGCTGTTGCACGACGTGCTGGGCGCCGGATTCGAGGACATCGTGCCCCTGCTGGGGCTCGACCCTTCCACGTGCAGGCAACGGTTGGCGGCGGCGCGGAGCCACCTGCACGCACAACGTGCCCGCCTGGAGCCAGGCCACCCATGAATGCCGCAACGCCCCGCGCGGCCAGTGACGGCCACGATGCGCTCAATGCGTCCTTCTCCACCAGCTACGCCGGTGTGCTGGCCTTCATTGCAGTGGCGTCCGAGGGCAGTTTCGCGCGCGCGGCCGACCGCCTCGGCATCGGCCGCTCGGCCGTCAGCCGCAGCGTGCAGAAGCTGGAAAGCCAGCTGGGCGTGCGGTTGTTCCTGCGCACCACGCGCTCGACCACGCTCACCCGGGAAGGCGAGCTGTTCCTGGAGGGCTGCAACCCGGGCGTGACCTGCATCCTGCAGGCGCTGGAGGAAATGCGCGACCTGCGCGAGGGTCCGCCGCGCGGGCACCTGCGCATCAGTGCCAGCCACGGCTTCGGCCGGCGGGTGATCGCCCCCTTGCTGGCCGCATTCCGCGCCGAGTACCCGCAGGTCTCTGTAGAACTGCTGCTGGACGAGCAGGCCCCCGACCTGGCAGGTGACCGCATCGACGTGGCATTTCGCGACGGCCTGCTGGAAGACAGCCAGGTGATCGCCAAGCAGCTGGTGCCGATGCAGCTGGTCGTATGTGTTTCACCAGCGTACGTGCAGGCGTACGGTCTACCGGTATCGGTGGATGCGCTGTCCACACATGCCTGCATCGGGCGGCGCCTGCCGGGCGGACGCATGCAGCCCTGGGAATTCCGTGTCGACGGTGCCGAAGTGCACCTGCAGCCGCCGGCCGCACTGGTGTTCAATGATGCCGACCTGGTCCTGCAGGCCGTCATCGACGGGCTCGGAATCGCCCAGCTGCCCAGCTATCAGGTGCGTGAAGCGCTGTGGGCGGGCAGGGTGGTGACCTGCCTGGATCGGCATGCGCCGCTCGATCGCGGCCACTACCTGTGCTACCTCAGCCGCCGCCAGCTGCCCAAGCGCGTGCGGGCCTTCATCGACTTCAGCACGCAGCGGGTGCGCGCGCTCGAGCTGGATGTGATCTCGCACTGGGAAGCGCGCCAGCAGGCCACCCCTCTGAACCCAGGCGCACGGCCTGGCTGGGCCTGAGCGTATTGGTGCGTGCCGGGCAACAGTGCGCGGCCCGCCATGGACCTACTGCCTCGCGCCCGCGCTACCTACGATGCCTGCGCCCGGCCACATCCGGTAGCCCTTCTACATTCCAGGAGACATGCAATGAAGTTCCTCGTCATCGGTGGTACCGGCCGCATCGGCAGCAAGGTGGTGGAACGCCTGCGCGTAGCCGGGCATGAGATCGTGGTGGCAGCACCCTCGACCGGGGTGGATGTGCTGACCGGTGAAGGTCTGGATGCCGCCATGGACGGCGTCGACGTGGTGGTGGACCTGGCCAACTCGCCCTCGTTCGAAGATGCGGCAGTGCTTTCGTTCTTCGTGACCGCTGGCCACAACATACTTGCGGCCGCTATCCGTGCCGGCGTACATCACCACGTTGCGCTTTCCGTCGTAGGCACCGACATGCTGGCAGCCAGTGGCTATTTCCGCGGCAAGATCGCCCAGGAGCGCCTGATCCGCGACTCGGGCCTGCCGTACACCATCATCCATTCCACGCAGTTCTTCGAGTTCCTGCCGGGCATCATCCAGTCCGCCGGCGATGGGGAGACCCTGCGGCTGCCGGCCGCCGACGTGCAGCCGATTGCCGCCGAGGATGTTGCCGAAGCGGTGGCACGCATCGCGCAGCAGCCGCCGGCCAATGGCGTGCTGGAAATCGCCGGGCCGCAGCGTAGCGCGATGGCGGATCTGGCCAGGCAGTATCTGCAACTGACGGGTGATTCCCGGCAGGTCGTTGCGGATGCCCAGGCGCTGTACTTCGGCGCGCCGCTGCAGATCGACACGCTGGTGCCGGTCGGACACGCGTGGCTGGGGCAGGTCGATTTCGACGCCTGGCTGCAGCAGTCCGGCCTGTTGCAGCGGCAGCCTGCCTGAGCGGCGAATCGATCGCCTGCCGCAGCTGCGCTTGATGGAGCCGCGCAATGACCGAGCTGAAGCCTCCTTCGCCCGCCATGCTGGACCGTTACCAGGGCGACGACGTGAAGCCGCTGTATACCGGCCGCGTGCGGGTGAGCGGTGGCCAGGCCCAGCACGGGCGGGCGTCCGGCGTCGTGCGGTCGGACGACGGTGCACTGGCGGTGGACCTGCGCCTGCCGCCGGAACTCGGCGGGCCTGGCGGCGGCGCCAATCCCGAGCAGCTGCTGGCCGCAAGCTACGCTGGCTGCTTCCACGGTGCCATGGTGCTGGTGGCCGCGCGTGCCGGCCTGCTGCTGCACAACCCCAGCATCGAAGTGGCGGTCACCTTCGCCCGTGATCCGGCAGATGGGCTGTACCTGCTGTCGGCCGAGATCGTGGTACATCTTCCCGGCATGGATGAGAACCTGGCCTGCGAACTCGTTCGCAACACCGAACGCGTCTGCCCATACGCCAAGATGTTCCATCGCGGCGTCAGCCATGTGGTGCATGTTCGGGTCGGCCCGCAGGCTCCGCCTCTGTAGAATCGAGCCATGCTCGACTCCGGGAAGGTCCTGGCCCTGACGATTACACGGCTAGGCCGTATTCCGCCACGACCCAGCTCGGCTACGATGGTGACGCCGGCAACCTGACCGGTGGGGCAGGGGATGCAATGGACATGCAGGCAGGGGGCGGATTCGATCCGCCGGCAAAGACCGATTCGCAGGAACTGACATTCCACTGGCTCTACCAGCGGGTGCAGGGACTGGTTGAGCACAGCATCTACCCCAAGGCGGGCAGGGTGGAGACGTGGGCGTTTCGCATCGGCGTGGGTGCGGCGATCATCGGCATTCTCATGGGGCAGCTTCCGGATCGATGGCTGCCTCTTGGTGTAGTGCTCCAGGTGGTTGTTGCCTGCCTGGCAATCGAAATCGGAGGGTTCATTGTCGGTGGCGTACTGGCCGCCCGCAGGGGCATTCGCCAGTTCAGCCAGCCGCGGCTCTCGCACGCCCGGGAGATGGATGAAGACTTCGCTCACTGGCAAGCGGTGGTGACCGAGCTTCGCGGATTCCCGCGCGTCCAGCGCGAGCGGCGACTCAAGTTCGTCAGCACCTTGCGCACAAACATGATTGAGCGCATGGGCATGATGTATGGCGGCCTGCAGCGGCTGGGACCATTCCCGCTGTTGATTGCCCTCTACCTGCAGTTCCGCGGATGGAAATGGGGCGACTGGGCGGGCGCTTTCGATGTTGGCCCGCTGGGTGCACTACTGATCTTCGCCATGGTGCTGCTGTACCTGCTGGGCTGGATGCTGATCGGCCTTCGCACCAGGCTTGATACCTACGTTGCCTTGTTGGAGGGCTCCATCCACGAACCCGAGCCCTCCCAGCGAACGCCTTTGTAGCGTCGGGCCATCATGTTCCTCATGCTGAGGGACAAACAGGACTGTGAGTCATCCAGTGAGGCATACGCATGGCTCAAGAGTGCCGCGCTGTGGCTGGATGCAGCCGATTTCTTCGGGCTTGCTGCATCATGTTCGCACATTTCGCCGACTTCACAGGTCTGTACCCCGCAGAGGGGCATAGTAGCCCTTCGGTAGTGTGAGCGCGTCCATCCAGCCACGGGGTTTCCCCGAACGCCAGGAGGTCACTGTGCCAAGTTGTGATGAAGGAATGAAGTTGACGCGTCGCCAGGTGATCGCCGGCGGCGTCACGACCGTGGCGATGTCCGCCGCACCGGGGGCGTCATCGCTCGCCGCCGAACTGGCGGCGCCCCCGCCGCCCAGGCCGCCGGTCATCAGCACGGTGGCATTGACCGTCAACGGCAAGCGGCGGGAACTTGAACTGGACACCCGGACCACGCTGCTCGATGCCCTGCGCGAACATCTGAAGCTGACCGGAACGAAAAAAGGCTGCGACCACGGTCAATGCGGTGCCTGTACCGTGCTGGTCAACGGTGAGCGCCTCAATGCCTGCCTCAGCCTGGCGGTGCAGCACCAGGGCGACGCCATCACCACCATCGAAGGCCTCGGAACCCCCGATGACCTGCATCCGATGCAGGCCGCCTTCATCAAGCATGATGGCTACCAGTGCGGGTATTGCACGCCGGGGCAGATCTGTTCGGCGGTGGCGGTCCTGGACGAAATCAAGCGGGGTGTCCCCAGCCATGTGCAGGCGGATGTCAGCGCACGGCCCCGGGCCACCAACATGGAAATGCGCGAACGCATGAGCGGCAACCTCTGCCGCTGCGGCGCGTATTCCAATATTGCCGAGGCGATGGCAGAGGTCGCTGGCGTAACCTCCGCAGGGAGGCGCTCATGAGGGCCTTCAGTTACGAACGCGCCAAATCCCCGGCCGAGGCCGCCAGGGCCGTCGCCGGTACCGAGGGCGCGAAGTTCCTGGCCGGAGGGACCAACCTGCTCGACCTGATGAAGCTGGAGGTCGAGACGCCAGCGCACCTGGTCGATGTGCAGGACATCGGCCTGGACAGGATCGAACCCACCGACGAGGGCGGCCTGCGCATCGGCACGCTGGTCACCAATACCGCACTGGCCTCGCATGAGCGCGTGCGCCGCGACTACGCGGTGCTGACCCGCGCGATCGTGGCAGGTGCCTCCGGGCAGTTGCGCAACAAAGCCACCACCGGCGGCAACCTGCTGCAGCGCACGCGCTGCCCGTATTTCTACGACCCCAATCTGCCCTGCAACAAGCGCCTGCCCGGATCCGGCTGCGGCGCACTCGAGGGGTTCTCCCGGCAGATGGGCGTGATCGGCACCTCGGACAGCTGCATCGCGACCTATCCGGGCGACATGGCGGTGGCCCTGCGGGTGCTGGACGCCTCGATCCAGACCGTCAGGGGCGACGGCAGTACGCGCAGCATCCCGATTGCCGATTTCCATCGTTCCCCCGGCGACAGGCCGCAGCAGGACAACGTGCTGCAGCGCGGTGAGCTGATCACCCACGTCACGCTGCCGGAACCCCTGGGCGGTCGGCACGTGTACCACAAGGTACGGGACCGCGCCTCCTATGCGTTCGCACTGGTGTCGGTCGCCGCGGTCGTGCAGCGTGACGGCTCGGCGCGGTTCGCCTTCGGTGGGGTCGCGCCGAAGCCGTGGCGCGTCGAGGCAGCCGAACCCCTGCTGCGCGACGGCGTGAAGGCCGCGACCCGGCAGGTGTTCGCCGGTGCCCGTCCGACGCCGGAGAACGCGTTCAAGATCGCGCTCGCCGAGCGCACCCTCGCAGCGGTGTTGGTGGAAGGAGAGCGCTGATGCCCCTTGAATTCAACGCCCCCGCCGGCGACAACCTGTTCGACAAGGCCAAGGTCGTCGGCAAGTCGACGCCGCGCATCGACGGTCCACGCAAGACCACCGGTACCGCCCCCTATGCCTACGAGCGCCATGACGTGGCGCCGAACCAGGCCTACGGCTACATCGTCGGTGCGGGCATCGGCAAGGGGCGCATCATTTCGATGGATGCCTCCCGCGCACGTGCCGCGCCTGGCGTACTGGCGGTCATCACCGCACCGGAAACCAAGCCGGTCGGCACATCGAACTGGAACAATGCACCGTTGTTCGGCGGAGCCGAGGTGGCCCACTACCACCAGGCCATCGCCTGCGTGGTGGCAGAGACCTTCGAGCAGGCCCGCGCCGCCGCGGCGCTGATCCGCACCCGCTACGAGCGCGGCAAGGGCCGCTTCGATTTCCCGGCCCTGGCACCGTCCGCGCCGCTGGCAAAGGGGCGCGGCGGCAAGCCCGACCGGCAGACGCTCGGCGATTTCGACACCGCTTACGCGAGCGCGGCGGTCAAGCTCGACGAGACTTACCACACCTCCGACGAAAGTCATTCGATGATGGAGCCGCACGCCACCATCGCCGCCTGGGAGGGTGACACGCTCACGTTGTGGACGGCGAACCAGATGATCGACTGGGCCAAGCAGGGCATGGCGGCGATCCTCGGCATCGATCCTGCCAAGGTGCGTGTGGACTCGCCCTATATCGGCGGCGGCTTCGGCGGCAAGCTGTTCATCCGTGCCGACGCGGTGCTGGCCGCGTTGGCGGCCAAGCAGGTCGGGCGACCGGTGAAGATCGCGCTGCAGCGCCCGTTGATGCCCAACAACACCACGCACCGGCACGCCACCCTCCAGCGCGTGCGGATCGGCTGCGGAAAGGATGGCCGGATCTCCGCCATCGCCCATGAGAACTGGTCGGGCAACATCAACGGCGAGGACGGCGAAAACGGCACCCTGCAGACGCCCAAGCTCTATGCGGGCGCCAACCGCCTGGTGGCCAACTACATCGCCACGCTCGACATGCCCGAAGGCAATGCGATGCGCGCACCGGGCGAAGCACCGGGCCACATGGCGCTGGAGGTGGCGATGGATGAAATGGCCGAGAAGCTGGGCCTCGACCCGATCGCGTTCCGCATCCTCAACGAGCCCGAGGTGGTACCCGGCGATCCGTCCAAGAAGTTCTCCGACCGCAACCTGGTGCGCTGCCTGCGCGAAGGCGCGGAGCGCTTCAACTGGAACAAGCGCAACCCCAGGCCGGCGCAGGTCAGGGAAGGGGACTGGCTGGTCGGCATGGGCGTGTCCGCGGGCTATCGCGGCGCACCGACGATGAAGTCGGCGGCGCGGGTCCGGCTTGACGGCCAGGGCGGGGTGATTGTCGAGACCGACATGACCGACATCGGCACCGGCTCCTACACGATCATCGCGCAGACGGCAGCCGAGACCATGGGCGTGCCGCTGGACCGGGTCCAGGTGACCCTCGGCGACTCCCGTCATCCCGCCTCCGCCGGTTCCGGCGGCCAGTGGGGCGCGGCAAGCTCCACCGCAGGCGTGTACGCGGCGTGCGTCAGCCTGCGCCGCAAGGTGGGCGAGAAACTGGGCTTCGACGGCGACACCGCAGACTTCGCCAATGGCCGCATCCAGGCGGGCGGGCGGACGATCAAGCTGGCGGAGGCGGGCACACTGTCGGCGGAGGACGGCATTGCCTTCGGCGACTTCAAGCAAGGCTACGACGTCGGCACCTATGCAGGGCATTTCTGCGAGGTTGCCGTGCATGCCTACACGGGAGAGACGCGCATCCGCCGCATGCTTGCCGTATGCGATGGCGGCCGGATCCTCAATCCGCTCTCCGCACGCAGCCAGGTCATCGGCGGAATGGTGATGGGTGCGGGCGCGACCCTCATGGAGGAGCTGGTGGTCGACAAACGGCTTGGCTTGTTCATCAACCACGACCTGGCCGGCTACGAGGTTCCCGTGCATGCCGACATCCCGTACCAGGAAGTGGTCTTCCTCGACACGCTGGATCCGGTGATCTCGCCGATGAAGGCCAAGGGTGTGGGTGAACTGGGCATCTGCGGGGTCGGCGCCGCGATCGCCAATGCGGTCTACAACGCAACCGGCGTGCGCGTGCGCAACTATCCCATTACCCTGGACAAGCTGCTGCCCGGCTTGCCCGACGTAGGCTGACGTTGCGCATGGACCGACCCGTAGCCTCACCCGCGCTGGAAGCTTCAGCGGCAGGCGGAGGGGAGCCCGGCGATCTTGCCGAGGACATGTCTGCAGCGCCGGGCTTCCTCGCCGAAGGCAGCCCGCGCGGCGTCCTCGAGACGGCCTTGACGCGCGTGCGCGCAGGTGAGTACGCCGTGCTCGCGCTGGTGCTGGAAACCGATGGCTCCACGTACGCCGGTGCCGGCGACATGGTGCTGTTCTGCAACGGCGGCCAAGTCGGCTGGCTCAGCGGCGGATGCCTGGAGCCCGAGCTCGCGCGACGCGCGGAGCAGGTGAGCGCGGCAGGGCGGGTCGACTGGATCGAGATCGACACCCGCAGTGACGACGACCTGTTGAGTGGGTCCGCGCTCGGGTGCCGCGGCCGGCTGCGAATTGCGCTTCTGCCGTTGCGTGCCATGTCCGGCATCGACGACGTCATCGAGGCCTGGTTGCGCGAGGGTGTGTCACTCCAGCGCGACCTTCGCACGTCGGGGCAGGTCGTTTTCCGCGCCGGCCATCTCGAGCAGGCATGGCAGCTGCATCCGATGGACGGGGCGCAGTCCTTTGGCGAGGGCGCATGGCATTTGCCGTTGCTCCGGCTTCCGCGGGTCCTGGTGTTGGGGGGCGGTCCCGAAACGCCCTTCCTGGTTCCGTTGCTGCGGGGCCTGGGGTGGCGGGTCAGCGTGGCCGAACGGCGAGCGCGCTGGGCCTCTGCCGGGCAGTGCGCGGATGCGCATCTTCAGGCCAGCCCGGCCGAGGCCCTTCATGGCGAACCGTGCGACGCGGCACTGGTGATGCATCACGACTTCGAACTGGACCGGGAGGCGCTGGTGGCCCTGGCTGATACCAAAGTCGCGTTCATTGGACTGCTGGGTCCGCGTCGAAGGCGCGAGGACCTGTTCAAGCTGCTGACACCGGATCAGCGCCACTGCCTTTCCCCGAGACTTCGATCACCGGTCGGCCTGGACATCGGCGGCCGAGGGCCCGAGGCAATTTCGCTCAGCATCGCCGCGCAGCTGCAGCAATGGCGAAGCGCGCACGGCAGGTGACTGACGCGCATGCGGTCGTCGTGCTGGCTGCCGGCGGGAGCACCCGACTTGGCCAGCCCAAGCAGCTTCTGACCCGGCAGGGCGAAACCCTGGTACATCGCGTGGCGCGGTTGGCGCGGGAGCTCGCGCCAGCGCAGGTCCTAGTCGTAGTGGGCGCGAAGGCACAGGCCGTGACATCCAGCATTGCCGGGCTGGAGGCCACCCCGGTAACCAACCACCACTGGGAACGCGGCCTGGCGAGCAGCCTGCAGGTTGCCGGCGCGCACCTGCTGCCCACGGTGACTGCGGTGATGGTCGTGGCATGCGACCAGCCCGCAATCGAGCGCTCCCATCTGCAGGCGCTGCTTTCGGGTGCCCGCGCCTCGGCGTCAGGGTGCGCTGGCACCCGTCATGGAGACGCGCTTGGCATTCCTGCAGTAGTGCCGCGTGCATGGTTTGCCCACGTCGGTGCAGCCGGTGACCGCGGCTTCGGAACGCGCTTGAGGCAGCTTCCCAGCAATGCCGTGCATGCCTTTCAAGCGCCGGAGCTGGGCCTGGATATCGATACCCCAGAAGATCTTGCGCGTGCGCGCGATGCGGGCTGGATCGATGCCGGGAGGTGACTCGCATGATCACTGAGCGCAGGTGACGAGCGGCAGGGCTGGAGCCCGAACCCTCGCTGCCCCCAGCCCTGTAGAGTCGGGCCATGCTCGGCTACGGCACGCCACATCGCGCCCCATCAGGCGCATCACCAGCAAGAATCTGCAGCACCCGATCGAACAGAACAGGCTCCGGCACGCCAGCCAGTACCTGCTCCAGGTAGTCCAACGGCTCCAACTGCCATTGGAGGAGCGCCCGCAACTGCACAACGGCGGGCGCCCGCTGCTTCGCGTCCAATGAGACCTGCAACAGCAGATGGTGGGAGCGCCTCTCCAGCAAGAGCACCGGAACGCCGTTGCAGCGAATCTGGAAAGCGACATCCCGTTGCCGTTCAACGAACTGGAAGCCCTGCCGAGGCCGAGCCTCCACGAACTGCACCGCTTGGCGGCGCAGCTGTGAAAAGCGATTGTCGGTGATGCTGTGGAAAGCGAGCTGCTCGGGCACCGGCGGTGCCGGCCACTGCGTCTGTGCCGCAACCACCACCGCAAGACAGAGCGCGGTGGCCGCCCAGCGCCACCAGGCCACTCAGCCCTCCGGATGCAGTCGGGTACTGGCGTGTGCGGCAAGGCCGATTCCGGCCATGATCAGCCCCTCCATCACGCGCGGGCCAACGTACTGCTCCAGCTCGCCGTTCTCGCGGGCACGCTGTGCGGCCAGCAGGATCTCCAGCACCACCCGAAGACCCGCCAGCGAGCAGTCGGTGTCCGCCAGGGCGATGCGTCGGCCTGGCATCTGATGGCGCTCTGGCCACGGCTGACCATCGGAGGCGGCGCCGGAGCCGATGCTGTGCAGCAGGGCGATGAGGGTGTTCGGGTCCAGCGCAGGGCTATTGGCAGGCGCGTCGTGGATGGGGTGCGGGGCAGGGGAGTGGGGCTGGGTCATGGCGGAGCTCCTTGCGTGCATGCAGAAGCCGCCACCGATAAAGGTGGCGGACGATGCGTGGTTCGAAACCCCGTGTGTGGATGACCGGGCAGGCGCAAGGCCTCCACGCACCGCCCGCCATAGCCGACTGACGGATTGCCAGCCGGCACCGCGCGAAGCAGTGCCGGCTGGCAAGTGCGAGCAACATCCACACAACCGGGGTTTCGAATCCCGACCACCGATGCACGGTGGCAGGGCAAGGAATACGCGGACCTATGCGTGATGCCAATGCAGTAGGGCTGATGACGTCACTACTTTCAACATTTTCAGAATCGTTGCATACGACGCAACCAAGCTGGAGCCTTGCGCTGCAATGCTATCGGCGATGTCGGTGGTGCAAGTCTGCCGACTGTCGGCATCCGCCCGGCGAGGCTGTGAGCGAGGCGGATGCGACATGTTTGCCAAGGGCCGTCGGGCGTCAGTAGCCCTTCAACGCGGCCTTAGTCCGCTCCAGCCATGTGGCATTGTGGCTCCGTGCGTGGCGCGACCAATGCTGGGCATCGTCGATGATGCTGGCGAACAGGCTGCGGGCTTGCTCGCGATCGCCGGGTTGCGGCTGCGCCATCAGCCATTCGGCGTACAGGCAGCGGGCGGCCGCATCGTTTCCGCATTCGACGGCGCGCTCGAATGCAGCGCGGGCTCCGGGCGCTTGGGCGGCAGCCAATGCCTGCGCGTAAAGCAGGGTCTGTTCCGGCTTGCGGCGCACGTCCGGATGGCGGGCGAACAGGCCGTCCAGCGTCTCCACCGCAAGCGCAGCGTGCCCGGACTCGAGGCGGGCACGGGCGAGGCCGGTCAGGATGTAGGGATCGTCGCCCAGCGGCGAGCTGGCTGCCTGCTCGAGCAGGGCCCTGGCTTCCTCGGCCTGGCCGGCATCCAGCAGCGTCATGCCCAGGCGAACCCGGTTCTGCACGGTGGGCGTGCGCGCCAGTTCGGCACGGGCGTTGCGCAGGTCCTCGTCTGGGTCCATCAACTGCTTGGCGGAGCGGATGGCCTGACGGGCGCCCCGCGAAGTACGGGCTTCCGGGAAGTAGATCGCCAGGAAGTAGACGACACTGCCGAGCAGCGGGAATGAAAAGAGCAGGATGAGCCAGTAAAGGCTCTGGCCAGAGCGGATGGCGTGCACCGCGAAGTAGATGGCCGCCAGTACATGGAGTCCGATTCCGATATAGGGCATGTGTGCCGTCTCGTCCTTGTGAGGGGTGGAACTATAGTGGGGGTGGGGTGGGGCGCCAATGGGGTGGGGCGATAGGGTGTGACGCGTCACGTTAATAGGGTGAGTTCTGCAGGACGGAGCGCTGCATGCCACTATGTGGCGGGACTGCACTGATGAAAGGTGATGCATGGGGCGTCCCTAACTTCCGCCCATTGGGGTCAGAAAAATCAAGTAGATCATGGTGATTTGTGGGAACGATCAAGATTGAGCGCTCAGAAGAGACCTATGTGGCTGAGTATTTTGTAGATCAAGGCCTCATCACTGTTTACGGAGAACGCGGCCAAGAATCCACTCAAATCGGAGGGCTTAGCGAGCGGCAAGTAGCAATATTGCTGCTCAATAGCCTTATTCGTAAGGGTCAAATCGACCCTGTGAATCCGAGTACGGACCAACAATAGATTCAAGCGAAGGCAATCGGTGACGGTCTCCGCTGTGGTCACCCACTGAAGATTCGATCGATATTCAAGTCTCGTCAACGGCAGGGGGACGGGCACAGCCCTGACGCAGTGGCTGAGAGGCGAAAGCCCTAGTCTCACTAGCGAAATCACTCTCTCGAGTGGGGCAAGATGAGTCTTCAGATCACCTTGACCAGGCCGGATACTCGGTTCGCACCTGGAATTAACCCTAGATGACAATTCTAAAAGAACAACACGAAACCTTTGCCCGGTTCTTTACAGCGCCAACCCGTGAGGCGCTGCGTGACCTGCTTCGTCGCAACATCGGCGAAACTGATTATCTGGACTTCAAGGCTGATTGGCCTGCGCTGCCAAAGCTCGCCCGCCACATTTTAGCCTTGGCGAATTCTGGCGGTGGTGCGCTCGTCGTGGGCGTATCGCAACAAGCCGACGGCAATCTGATCCCGAGCGGCTTGCCGATCCTCAAGGACAAGGCGCAGCTGATCCCGCCGCTCAGCAGCTATCTACCCAAGTCGCTTGAGTATGAGATTCTTGATTTTTCCTTCGGCGCGGCAGAGTACGAAACCTTGGTGGGTAAGTCGTTCCAAGTGCTGCTGGTGGAAGAAGAGCCCAAACTCCTGCCGTTCCTAGCCTTGAGGGACGGGGAGGGCCTACGGACTAGCGCGGTATACGTGCGCAATGGCACGACGTCCACAGAAGCCGGCCACTTTCAGCTGCAGACTGTGCTCAACCGACGCATAGAGTCGGGTTATTCCAGCCAGCCTAGCCTAGACCTCGACAAGCACTTGGCTCAGCTGCGCGTCCTGGATGAGCATCGGGAAACGAACGATAGCTGGGTGAGGCAACTCAATCGCGATGAGCTAAGCCGCTTCGACGATACAGAGTCGGACGACTACAAAGAGTTCATCGAAGACGCATACCAAGCGAAGAAGCAGGCGATTTGGCGATTGCTGGGTCTATGAGGCGCGGTCAACAAAGATAAATAGGAGCTTAGCTAAGCACTGGTGCGATGGCTAGGCTAGTGCCAAGACGTCGATTCGCATCTCTATCGCCTAGACGACGCCAGCACGGGCGCGGTCCTTCCGACCGCAGGGAGAGTGAGACCGGCGCCGGCGCCGGCGTCCGCGTCAGTGGCGAGCAGGGCACGTCTAACGCGAACGGAAGCGCGCTGGTGCATGTCGGTGATCGCCCGATGGGACGTTCCCAGAATCCAAACATTGCCCGCCAAGTTTCTCGCTCTAACGCCAGTAGATGGCGGAAGTCCTAGCGAGAGGGGTAAAATCCGGCGACCTTGGGGGGACCGTGCGGGGGATCATGCCAATTGCCATTGATCCGCGCCTAACGGCGCGACTTGTTGATCGCTTGACTACGGAGCTGGACCAAGCAACGGTCTTTGGTAACGTCGCCGTCATGACTTCATCAATGCCAGGCCTCGGCAGCATTGACCGAAGCCTGCCAAGCAAAGGTGCTTTGGCGGAAGAGTTGCGCCTATACATCGGCGACCAGCCATTTTCCACATTCATTTCTGGCGAAATCCAACGGCTTTTCAGAGGGACCACCTTTGACGTCAATGCACGTGAGATGCCGCTTTCTGCCTTTGAGGGAACCGAAGACACGAGGCAAGTAGCAACGGAGCTTGTTAGGCAGTTTTGCTCACTGCCTTGGAGCTATGAGGTTTGCCTTCGCCTGCCCGATGGCCTTTACCAAATCTTAGTGGCCCATCGCGGGGGGCTCGCGCTTTCCGATCGCCATCGACTGGTCCTTGGGGCGGATCTCGAAGATCCGTACCCCAAACCAACCAACCAACTTTCCCTCTCAGCGCTGACAAGCTCAACACTGTTAGGCGCGTTCTCCGGGACACGTCAAACATCGCTCTGGGATAAAGACGCCGCATACCTTGTCGTTAAGGTCGAAGGCTATTTCAGGATATCCGCGACTGAGCCCATTCTTTCCGCACGCGATGACATGTTCGCTTTTCTTGGCCTAGGCATTGCCCTTGGGCTCTTCTCGGCCGGTGCCGGGGGCACCCTTGGTGAGGCGCCCCAATCTACTCAGTTGATCGTGTATCGACAGTCTCGCGAAGATGTACCAGGATCAGGCTTCTTCGCTCTGGAAGATCATCAACAGAAGGGCATCCAATGCCTCGGCCTAGCATGGGATCTTGGTCGAGAGTCCAGCGCCGTCCTTGAAAAATTGGATCGCGTCAGCCTGATTCTTCGATCAAAGGAGAGCAAGAACATCAAGCTTTCTGCGCGCTGGCTTTTCGACAGCTACTGCGGCCGTGACAAGCTGCTCAGCTACGTGCAGGCGACGGTGGCCTTGGAAATTCTGCTCGGAGATGAGGATGCTGATGCAAATGTCAGCTTGGGCACCCTTATCGCCAATCGATGTGCCTACCTTATCGCGACCTCGCCAGAGGGACGATCAAACATAGTTAGTGCTTTTCGCGACATATATCGTATCCGGTCAAAGATTGTTCATCGCGGAAAGAGTCGCCTGAACTCAGACGAGAGTGGTCTTTTCCGCTACCTTCAGGAATTGGTGAAACTTGTAATTGATAAGGAGCAGCGACTCATGGAGCGGGGCGGCAAGAAGGAATGAAGATGTGGATCTCAGCAGGCATTCTGGTGCTGGCATACAGCGCGTCTTGACAGACTCAACAACTGAGCAAATGCGACACTAAGACTGGCGTTAGGTATCGATCCGGCCCAGCCCCTACGGAAGCGCTTCACGCGCGCTGGCGAGGCCTCGGCCCACGGATCATGTAGACCACATGGAGGTTTAGATCACCGACGCCCAATCGCCGTTCTCGGCGAATTCTGAGGACTTCGGCAAGGTAGATCACGCCGGATTTCGCCGAGGCGGATCCCGTAGAGGCCGGAGCCGATCGTGCCGCCAAGCCTGTGCGAGCCTCGGCCATCATCAGCCGCCATTCCCGCGCAATGTTGCAGGTCAGAGACCACCAGGCCATATCGCAGGGCTCCAGCTGGTGACCTTAAGGGGTGAACATGTGCCCAGCTTGGAAGACGAGACCGGCCAAGGGTCGGTTAGGTCAGTTCGGTGATGCGGATCGATCTCGATCATGCTGCAAGCTCATCCTTGTCGGGGGAGCCAGGAGGGAGGCAAGTGCCAAGCGGAGCCCATAAAGGCCCACATTCGGGTAATTCATAATTTCGCATAATGTATATTATGTTCAAAGCCTCTCCGAGGACGCTCGCGTACCGCTCGCCTCAATCACCGGCCTTGCTATGCCAAGCCAAGAAGCCAGCCTCCCCAGCCTGCCCCTCGCGGCCTGGCAGCTACGGCTTCCTCCATCGTCCGAAATGATCTCTTCCTCTTCAAAGGCGGCTCCATTCAGTCCTTGATAGGCAACGAAAGCCAACGCTCTCAATGACAGCAAGGCAGACAAATCTGTAGGCGCCCAAAGCAGGACCTTCATCGTTCTCCCGCCTCCAATTGCATCGGCCGGTCACTTGCCATGACGGGAACGTGATTTCCGTCCGGCGTGACGCGTCACGTTAATGGTCTATGGCAGTCCGCTGCCGCAGGCCCTCCATCTCAACCTGGCGCCCCTTTCTGCACTAGCTCGAAAGCAGCCCCTTCGCCAGAAGCGTGATCCGGGTTGCCGCATTGAGGTCGTACGCACCCAGATCCTTCGGTTCCACCCAGGCATGGGCATCAAACTCTTCGTTGATCGTAACGTCACGGTTCCGTGCCTCGCAGTCGAAGATCAGGTAGATCATGTGAATCTGCTCGCTGGAACCGTCCGGATAGAGCTTGGTGCGGATGTCGTCGCGGAAGGTCCATGGTTGAACGGCACCGATCTGCAGCGCGTGCCCCAGCTCTTCGCGGATCTCCCGGCGCAGGCCTTCCTCGATGCGTTCGTCGGGCTCCAGCCCACCGCCGGACAGTGCCCATTGGCCCGGGAATGCACCACGGTAACGGCATGCGGCACAGCAGATAGGCGCCCTGGTTCTGGATCAGCGGGCATACGATGACACGTTGTCTCACAGGGTCTTCCTTGATGCTGGACAGGTGCTGGAAGGATTGTATGAAACCCGGCGGCATCCCGATGGGTTGCAATTGATTTAGTGTGGCAGGCCACAACGAATCTGAGCGGCGCGCCGGCTTCACATGCTGCCGCCGGTCACTTCGCAATAGTGCGGGGGTCCTCGTTGTTCGAGTGGTTCATGTCCCCTCCTCCTGCGCCCGTACATCACCTGCCCCGGCGACGGCGCATTGCCATCTACATCCTGCTGGGCTTGTATGTTGCCTACCTCCTGGCCGGCAACATCTTCCTCAACACGCCACTGTTCGACCAGGTCACCAACCGCAAGCCGCACAAGTTCGTGATGACCACGGGCCCGGCCATCACCCTGCTGCCCGGCCACGTGATCGCCTGGAACGTGCACATGCGCGGCCACGTGAACCACACCGTCTACGTGTTGCATGCAGACCGCGCCAGCGCCCGATTGGCGGTGCTGCCCCTGTTCCAGCGCGAGGTGCGGGTGCCAAGGCTGCAGGCCACCGGAGTTTCCGCCGAGATCAGCCGCGTCGAAGAAGCCATCCCTTCACCGCCGCGCAGCGACCAGGGCTGGACCTTGCGTTTCGACGCCATCCACAGCGACAGCATCCGCAGCGCACGCTTCGGCAAGCTGCTGATCATCGGCAAGGGCCAAGGTACTGTGGGGTTCCTGAAGCAGCTGCGTGGCGGCCCATCCGAACTGTTCGATTCCGAAGTCTCGTTCAGCAAGGCAGACACCAGCTATGACGGCGTGCAGCTGTTGGGCGACATGGATCTCACCGCGCGCTTCAGCTATCCGCGCCATTATCGGGACCAGGCGCCCGGCCTGGCCAAGTTGAAGCTGCTGCATGCCCAGCTCGAGGTGGAGGCCCGCAGCCAGGGCCTGCGCATGGACACCGATGCCACAACGCCGAAGATCTCCAGCGCGCCCGTGCCCGGGCGCCTGCAGCTGGCGCTCCACCTGATCGATAGCCAGCTGCAGCCCGGCGACCACGCGCTGTGGCAGGTGCCGCTCCATCTGGGCGATGGCGCCCCCGATCGCGGCATGCTGGCACTGCAGCTCAATGTGGCCAAGGACCTGCGCCTGCAGGCGCGCCTGCCGCCAAAGCCCGGTTCTGGCAGCGAGGTGGATGCCGATCTGCATATCAGTGGCCGGCACATTCCCTTCCAGCAGCCCGCACAGCTGCTGGAACGCAGCTCTGGCACTGTGCGCGGCGAATGGACGTTCACCTCGCTCAACTGGATCCCTGCCCTGTTCGTCCGCAAGCCGTGGCTGCAACTGGACGGCGGCGGCACGCTGAAAGCCGATCTGCGCCTGCGCAATGGCGAACTGATCGAAGGCAGCACCGTGGACATCCCGGCTGCCGAGGCCGTGGCCGAAGTCGCCGGCGTACGCCTGGCGGGCACGGCCAGCGCCCATGGCGAGTTGAAGGCCGGCAGCCCCAGCCAGGCCCAGCTGGCCGTCCGGCTGCCGCGATTCACTGCGCGGCCAACCGATGCCAGGGACGTGCGCCTGTTCGACGGCCGGGATCTGGCCCTGGACCTGACCGGCGATGGCCGCCTGCAGGAACTGCGCAAAGGCGTTCGCGCGCAACTGCGCTTCAGTGAAGCCACCATTCCTGATCTGACCGCCTACAACCGCTACCTCGGCTCACCGCAGGTGCGGCTGCTGCGTGGCACCGGCACCGTGAGCGGTGATGCGACCCTCGACACCGACGGGCGCGTCGGCCATGGCACGGCCCGGCTGTTGGGGCGCAACGCCAGCGCAAAGGTGGCAGGGTTGGACATGGGCGGCGATATCGACGTGAACGCAACGCTGCGCCGCGGTGACTTCAACCAGCGTCATTTCGATCTGTCCGGTACCACGGTCGAGCTGCGCAACGTGCAGGTGGCGGACACGCAGGGCTCGACGGCATGGAAAGGCCGCGTCGCCTTCAAGCGTGGCCGTATCGATGCGCAGTCTCCGTTCCAGGTGGATGCCACCACGGACCTGGATCTCAGCGATGCGCGACCGTTGCTGGCGCTGTTCGCAGAGCGCACCGACTACCCGCGCTGGACCTTGTCGCTGCTGGATTCCGGACAGGTACAGGCACAGGCGACGCTGCGCTGGCGCCCTGGCCATCTGGTCATCGATCGCCTGCAGGCCGAGAACGATCGGCTGTCGGTACGCGCGCGGCTGGATCTGCTGGAACAGCGCAAACGCGGTGATCTCTATCTCCGGTGGGGGCTGCTGGGTGCGGGCATCGAGCTGGACGGCGATCAGCGCCAATGGCATCTGGCCAAGGCGCGCGAGTGGTTTGATCAACGGCCTTCGCTGCTGCCAGCAAGCCAGGGATCGTCTGCCGCCGGATCTTCAGACTGAAGGCCCGCGACCTGCATCCATTCGCGGCCTCTGCGCGTATACCGGATCATGCGCATCATGGAGCTGTACGGTATGAAGCGGAGTTCGCAGGTTTTCGGGCTGCTGGGATGGGTGGCGATCACCTTCGTCGCGGCCGCCTTGGGCGCGTGGGCGTCCACATCCGCGGCCAGCTTCTACGCCACCCTCGATCTTCCCCCGTGGGCACCACCGGCCAGTGTCTTTGGTCCGGTGTGGACCCTGCTCTACGCCATGATGGCGATTGCCGCGTGGCTGGTGTGGCGCGAACGCGGCTGGCGCGGGGCACGACCGGCGCTGATGCTCTACCTGGTGCAGCTTGCCGTCAATGCGCTGTGGAGTTGGCTGTTCTTCGGCTCGAAGCTGGGCGCCCTGGCCTTCGTTGACATTCTTGTATTGATTGCGCTGGTTTGCGCAGCGATCGTCGCGTTTGCGCGCATCCGTCCGACTGCGGCGGCGCTGCTGCTTCCCTATCTGGCCTGGATCTCGTTCGCCTCGGCGCTCAACTTCGCGGTATGGCGAGCCAATCCCGGGCTGCTGTGATCTCCGCCGCTTACGCCTGGGCAACGGCCTGCGGGCGCCAGGTCCGCAGCAGGGCCGGCTTGAACGCCTGCTGCCCGCAGCCGGTAGGGCATCGCACCACCCGCGCCGCAGTATGGCTGACCAGGCCCTGCCCTTCTTCGGCCTTGAAGATCGTCTCGCAGGACAGGCAGCGGGCAACCAGCGAATACAGGTGCAGCAGCCGGCCACTGGCCGGGTCCTGCAGTGCGTCCACATCCAGCAGTTCAAACTGGCAGCTGTCAGCCAGCATGCGGTACGGGGACAGGGGCGCGGGCTGCAGGTTCACGGGGCGGTCGCTCAGGGAAGTGGATCCACTCTAGGCAATGATCTGTCGAGCTGATGTGCAGCGTAGATGTATTCTTCGCGAAAACCTCAAGTGCTCGACCTCGTCCCTACATGAAGAATTCAGCTTGGACAGAAGCACGCTTCATACGCATACACTGGTAGGCGAATGTACGATTTTGCTTCACCATTGATGGGTACCGGATGTACCACTGGGCCTTCCAGCCATCCACGAATGATGAGTCCCGCCCTTGATGCCTTCTGCTGAGTCCGCGCACGACACTGCCTTGTCCAGTTGCGCGCGCGAACCGATCCACACCCCCGGCGCGATCCAGCCCTATGGTGTGCTTCTGGTCGTTGAACCGCAGTCCCTGCAGGTGCGCGAACGCGCCATCAGCCAGCCCGGGCTGCTGCAGCAGTTCGGCGAACCGTTGATGCGGCACGTCAGTGAGGTGTTCGGCGGCGTGCTGGCGCCGTTCCAGGGCTTGTTCCAGCAGGCCGTGATCGGCAGCAGTGCCCATGTCGGTGCCGTGCATCTGGACGGCCACGGCCGGCATCAGCTGCTGGTGCACCGTTCCGCCACCGATCTGCTGGTCGAGCTGGAAGCACCGGTTCCGGGCCAGCCCGGCTCGCTGGAAGAGCTGTATCCGGCCATCCGCGAGCTGATGGCCGGCATCGAGTCGGCCAGCACCGTGGAAGACCTCTGCCAGCTGGCTGCCGCGCACATGCGCCGGCTCACCGGCTTCGACCGCACCCTGGTCTACCAGTTCGATGCTGGCTGGAACGGCATCGTGGTGGCCGAGGATGGCAACGGCCTGTTGCCGTCCTACCTGGACCTGCGCTTCCCCGAATCGGACATTCCAGCACAGGCCCGCGAACTCTACCGCCGCAACCGGGTACGCCTGATCGCGGACAACAGCTACACCCCGGCCCCGCTGATGCGGGCCGAGGATCAACGCGACGCGCCGCCCACCGACCTGAGCATGGCGGTGCTGCGCAGCGTCTCGCCGGTGCACCTGCACTACATGCGCAACATGGGTACCGGCGCGTCGATGTCGGTATCGCTGGTGCATGAAGGCCGCTTGTGGGGCCTGGTGTCCTGCCACACCGTGCAGCCACGCCGCCTGCCCTACCACGTGCGCACTGCCTGCGAGTTCATGGGCCAGATCCTGTCGCTGCAGATTGCGTTGAAGGAGCGTGCGCGTGCGATCGAAGAGCGCGTTGCCCGTCGTTCCATACTGGTCAAGCTACTGGGTCGCATGGCCGGCGACGAGGACTTCATGGCGGCCCTGCGCCAGGACGAGGCCAGCCTGCTGTCGCTGACAGGCGCGGCCGGCGCGGCGATCGTGCACAAGGGCGATTGCCTGCGTGTTGGCCAGTGCCCTTCTTCCAGCGACGTGCTGGCCCTGGCGAACTGGCTGGCCACGCAGCAGGCCGGCCAGGAAACCTACTGCACCGATCACCTGGCAGCCGACTGGTCGCCTGCCGCGCACCTGGCCGACGTCGCCAGCGGCCTGCTGGCGGTGTCCATTTCGCAGCTGCATGACAGTTACCTGATGTGGTTCCGCCCGGAAGTGGTGCGCACCGTGCGCTGGGGCGGCGATCCCCGCAAGGAAGCAGCACCGGGCGTGGCGCTGTCCCCGCGCAACTCGTTCGAGGCCTGGAAGGAGACCGTGCAGCAGCGCAGCCTGCCGTGGAGCGACGCTGACTGCGACGCGGCACACGAGATGCGCACGGCCATCGTCGATATCGTGTTGCGCAAGGCCGAGGAAATGGCCGAACTGAACGAGCAGCTGCTCCGCAGCAACAAGGAACTGGAAGCCTTCTCCTATTCGGTCAGCCACGACCTGCGCGCTCCGTTCCGTCACATTGTCGGCTATTCCGAGCTGCTGGGCAGCTCGGCGGGCGAGCGCCTGAACGATACCGAGCGCCGATTCCTGGACACGATCGTGGAATCGGCCAAGTCCGCCGGAACACTGGTGGATGACCTGCTCAGCTTCTCGCAGATGGGGCGCTCCACGCTTGGGCGTGTGCGGCTGGACATGAGCGCGCTGGCCGAAGATGTGCGCCGGAGCCTGGCCCTGGACTACACCGGCCGCGACGTGCAGTGGACGCTCGCACCGCTGCCGGAGGTCGAGGCCGATCCCACAATGCTGCGCCTGGTATGGCAGAACCTGCTGGCCAACGCGATCAAGTTCACCCGCGAGCGCGAACACGCGGTGATCGAGGTTGGTCACGAGCGAAACGACGACGAAGACCACTTCTTCGTGCGCGACAACGGCTGCGGCTTCGACATGCGCTACGTGGACAAGCTGTTCGGCGTGTTCCAGCGCCTGCACCACGTCGAAGAGTTCGAAGGCACCGGCATCGGCCTGGCCAATGTCCGCCGCATCATCGGCCGCCATGGCGGCCGTACCTGGGCCGAGGGCGAGCCCGGCAAGGGCGCCACGATCCATTTCACCCTACCCCGCTTCACAGGAGAACACCCATGAGGGACCTGCGGCCGATCCTCCTGGTAGAGGACAGCCCCAAGGATGCAGAGCTGACGATGGCCGCGCTTGCGCGCTGCCAGCTGTTGAACGATGTCATCCATGTACGTGACGGCGCCGAAGCGCTGGATTACCTGCGCTGCGAAGGCAAGTTCGCCGGCGCCATGCACGGCGGCCCGGTGGTGGTGCTGCTGGACCTGAAGCTGCCCAAGGTCAATGGCCTGGAGGTGCTGGAACAGGTGCGTGGCGACCCGCAGCTGAGCAGCACGCCGGTGGTGATGTTGACCTCCTCGCGCGAAGAACAGGATCTCGTGCGCAGTTACGAACTGGGCGTGAATGCCTTCGTGGTCAAGCCGGTCGACTTCAAGGAATTCTTCGACGCCATCCAGGGGCTGGGCATGTTCTGGGGCATCACCAACCAGCCACCACCGCATCGGCCCAATGGCTCGGGGCAGCACAACAATGCGTGATGGATCGCGCCGCAGCGAGCGCCTGCGCATCCTCATGCTGGAGGACAGCGCGCTTGATGCGGAGCTGATCACCGCACAGCTGCGGCGTGCCGGCCTGGAATTCGAGGCCGAGCGCCTGTGGACCCGCAACGCGTTCATCGAGGCCATCGACAGCCGTGCGTTCGACGTGATCCTCGCCGACCACGTGCTGCCCGGATTCGATGGCGATGCGGCCCTCGCACTGGCACGCGAGCGGACTCCGCAGACCCCTTTCATCTTCGTCTCCGGCACGCTGACCGAAGAGCTGGCGGTGCAGGCGCTGACCCGTGGCGCGCGCGACTATGTAGTCAAGCAGCGCCTGCAGCGCCTGCCGGATGCGATTCGCCGCGCCCGCCAGGAAGCCCATGAGCGCAACCAGCTGCTTCATGCGCAGGCTGCGCTGAATGAGAGCCAGGCGCAGCTGCAGCAGGTGACGGATGCCGTACCCGCGCTGATCGCCCAGCTCGACAACGCGCATCGCTACCGGTTCGCCAACAAGGCGTTCCTGGACTGGCATGGATTCAGCCTGGCCGAGCTGCTGGGCCGGACAGCGCGCGAGGTCAGCGGCATTTCCGCCTTCGAACACGCCCTGCCGAGCCTGGAACGGGTACTGCAGGGCGAGCGCACCAGCTTCCAGGTCGAACTGGTGCACCGCAGCGGGCAATCACGATTCGTGCAGATGGACTGCGTGCCTGAGCATGCGGCCGACGGCAGCGTGGCCGGCTACATCTGCCTGGGTAGCGACGTCTCGCAGCTGAAACAGGCCGAGCTGGCCCTGCGCGAGGACAACCAGCTGCTCGAGCAGCAGGTGCAGGCGCGCACGGCCGAGTTGCGCGCCAGCAAACGGCGCCTGCAGGCGATCTTCGAATCCAGCTTCCAGCATCAGATGCTGCTGGATCTGTCCGGGCGCGTGGTGGATGCCAATGACGCGTCACTGGCCGCAGTGCTGGCGGAAAAGAAGGACGTGCTTGGCCAACGCTTCGGTGAATCGCTCTGGTTCGCCACAACCGATGGCATCGGCGCGCTGATCGATCGGGCCGTCGCTGCAGCCGTGCAGGGCCGGAGTTCGCTGCATTCATTGGAGCTGGAACTCCCGACCGGGCCGCGCAGCTTCGATTTTTCGTTCCGCCCGCTGCTCGATGCCGAAGGCGTGGTCACCGCCGTGGTCTCCGAGGCCGTGGAAACCACGGCGCGCCTCCAGGCCGAACATGCACTGCGCCAATCACAGAAGATCGAGGCGGTCGGCCAGCTCACCGGCGGCATCGCGCATGATTTCAACAACATCCTGACGGTCATCTCCGGCAACGTCGAGCACGCCATGCTGCTGAATGAGCGCGCGGGGGAAGCCGGGGCGATGGTCAGCCGGGCGCTGGACAACGCGCTGAAGGGTGTCGGGCGTGCCGCCAGCCTGACCCAGCGCCTGCTGGCGTTTGCCCGACGCCAGCCGCTGCACAGCCAGGCCGCCAACCTCCACGAGCGCCTGCTGGACATGCACGACATGCTGCAGCGTGCACTGGGTGAGCTGGTGCAGCTGGAGATCCGCAGCGCCGAGGACATCTGGTGCGTGGAGATCGACATCAGCCAGCTGGAGGCCTCCGTACTGAACCTGGCGGTGAATGCCCGCGATGCGATGCCGCACGGCGGGCGGTTGGTGATCGAGGTCGACAACAGCCACCTCGACCACGACTACGCTGCCCTGTTCCCGGATGCAGCACCAGGCCAGTACGTGATGTTGCGGGTGCGCGACAACGGCCATGGCATGGACGCGGCCACCCTGGCCCGGGTGTTCGAACCGTTCTTCACCACCAAGCAGGTCGGCCGCGGCACCGGGCTGGGACTGTCGATGGTGCATGGGTTCGTCAAGCAGTCCGGCGGCCACGTGCTGATCGATTCGGTGGAAGGCGGCGGCACGAGCATTACCATGATGTTTCCGCGCTCGCCGCTGACCCTGCCCCGCGAAACACGCACCCCGCAGACCGGCCTGGCCGACTACTCGCCGCGCGAGGAAACCATTCTGGTGGCCGAGGACAACGACGATGTCCGCGCCTACACGGTGGATTCGCTGCGGCTGCTCGGCTACCGCGTGCTGGAAGCCCACGATGGCCCCTCCGCGCTACGGTTGCTGGAGCGCCCCGACACCAGGGTGGACCTGCTGTTCTCGGACGTGGTGATGCCCGGCATGTTGGGCTGGGAGCTGGTCCGTCAAGTCCGCGAACGCTGGCCGGAAGTCGCCGTCCTGTTCACGTCGGGCTATCCACGTGACCACGATCAGGCGGGCAGCCAGGGACGCGCGGTTGCCCTGCTGCCGAAGCCGTTTACGCGAAGTGACCTGGCGCTGGCGGTACGCACTGCGCTGGAGGCCGCGCCGCACTGAGCTCAGGAGGCCGGGTCGACTACGCCAGCGGCGATCCGGTTGATGTCCGCGCACTCCACCGTGGCCGGCGGATGCTCCCTGCCGGCCAGTGCAATCATCGCCTGACCGAGAGCCAGATTGCTGGTCATCAGCGATGGCGCAATCGCGCTGGCCAGCTTCATCAACGGCGCGCCGCCCCAGTACAGGGGCTTCAACAGGGCATGACGGGTGCCGGTGCCCGGGACCGGCCTGACACCGCCCGGGCGCAGCATCACGGTGCGCACCGGCAGGCCCTGCAATGCGACCTCGGTCTCGCCCTTGATCCTCAACGGCATCAGCCGGCTCCGAGGGTCCGCGCCGGCACCGGATACATACAGAAAGCACCCTTCGGGATTCGCAACCGCCCAGGCACGGGCCACCGCCAGGGTGGTGTCCAGGGTCACGCGTCGGTACTCGGCCTCTGCCGTGCCAACAGGTGGCGCCCCGGCACAGTAGAAGCAGGCATCGAACCCGGCCAGTTCATCCGACCGGTCCTGGATGCGCAGGAAGTCCGGAACGATCAGTTCGCTGCCGGCGCCGCTCAGACTTCCCGGATGGCGGACCAGCGCTGTCAGGCGGGACACCTGTGGTGAGCGTTGGCAGGCCAACGCCACACCCTGCCCGACCAGGCCTGCGGCACCGGTCAACAGAATCCGTAATGCGCCCGTCCCGGCCATCGTCGTCCCCGCTAGAGTTTCACGAAACGCTGGATCTTCCGCGCCAGCCAGCCACTGAACACCAGCGGCGCATCCAGCGCTGACACGCAGATGCAGGGGACACCGGGCGCGGTCACCGGTTGATGCTCCACGTCTTCGTCCAGATCTGCCACGTCGCCCGGCGCGAACAGCCCCAGCGCATCGTTGTACGAACCCCGCAGGATCTGGGTCAGTTCGCTGCGGCCATGGCTGTGCATGGGCAGGCATTTGCCCGGGGCGATCTTCAGCATGATCAGCGAAGGCATCTGCTCTGCACGGATGCAGTGCACGCCCGGCGCCATCCAGCGCCAGCGCAGGTCGCTGAGCGAGGCGCCGAAGTACGGATGCAGCGATGCAGGCAGACGGTCCGGATTGGCCTCGGGGCGCTCCTTCGGCACGGGGCGTGCGACCCCAGCCATGGGCACCGGCGCCTCCGTGGCCAGCTGCATCAGCATTGCCTCGCGCAGTTGTTCGCGTCGCGTCTCCGCTGCAGGTGGTTGGGTCTGCTCCAGCAGCACCGAGCCGATCGCTTCGGCGTCACGCAGGCGCTGACGGCAATGCGGGCACTGCTCCAGATGGGCACCGGCGACGATGCTCAACGGCGCCGGCAGCGCGCCGGCGGCATAGCTCATCAGGGTCGATTCGTGCAGATGGTGGTGCGGATTCACAGCGCACCTCCCACTTTGGCCTGAAGCTGCAGGAAGGCGCGGCGCAGGTGCGATTTGACCGTTCCCAGCGGCATGCCCAGCGCCTCTGCGATCTCGCTGTGGCTCTTGGCCTCGAAATAGGACATCCGCACCAGCCGCGCCTGTACGGCGGGCAGTTCGTTGATGCGCTGGCGCAGACGTGCCTGGTCGGCGAACTGCTCGGCACTGCTGCGCTCGATCACATCCAGTGTGGCAGCGTCCTCCACCGCTGCCTGCACCTGCATCCAGCTGCGCTCGCGACGGATGCGATCGATATGCAGGTTTCGCGCAATCCGGTACAGCCACGTACTGAGGGCGCCTTGGGCTGCATCGTAGTCGGCTGCCCGCAGCCACAGGCGCAGCAGGCATTCCTGGGCCAGTTCCTCGGCGACGCCGTCGGGTGCACCCAGGCCACGCAGGTACACGCACAGCCGCGGCATGAAGTAGTCATAGATCCGCATGAAACAGTCGCGGTCGCGCAGGCGCGCCACGCCGTCCATGTCACCGGCCCAGTTCATCGGCTCGCTGCTCGGCTGCTGGGAACTGGACACGGTGCGTGCGCTATCGAAGTTGAGGAGTGTGCTGGCGGCGTCAGGGTACATCTGGGTTCGCGGCGGGAGGGTGAAGGTCTGTCCTCTGTACGCGCAGGGGCAGCAATTGGATGCAGACGGCACGACGCATCCAACCGGCCGCCCCCGCCGTATGACCTGGGCCCTCCTCTTCCGGATGAAGACCCATGCGCACTGCCTGGCTGCTGCTGTGCCTGCCCCAAGCCGCGCTGGCGGCACCCTGGTTGCGGAGCGAGGGCGTGGCCACCTCCGCGCAGGGCGACCTCCTCTACCGTGAAGTGCACTGGCGACGCGAGGCAACGGAGGGCGCCGAGCGCTGGGTGCTGTACCAGTGCCCGGATGGCCAACCCTTCGCCCGCAAGCATCTGCCCGCCAGCGCCCGCCCGCAGGCGCGGGGATATTCGCTGGAGGACCGCCGCAGCGGCCAGACCGCCGAGGTCGACGCCGCTGGCGACTCGGTGTCGATTGCATGGAAGGAGGATGCCGCCAGTGAGCTGCGCAGGCGCCGGCTTGAACAGCCGGCGGACGCGGTGATCGATGCGGGGTTTGATGCCGCAGTACGCCTGCACTGGCCGGCGCTGCTGCGCGGCGAACGCATCACACTGCCGTTCCTGGTGCCTGCACGCCAGCGCTACTTCCCGGTGCAGGTGCGGCGCGTCGGCCCGGTACGCTGGCAGGGCATCGACGCCCAGGCCATCGAGGTCAGCCTGGACACCTGGTACGGCGGCATCGCGCCGCGCCTGGCCCTGGTCTACGCCACGGCCGACCGTCGCCTGCTGGAGTTCCGCGGCACCAGCAACCTGCGCGATGCGCGCGGCACTTATCCGCAGGTGACGGTGCGCTTCCGGTCGCCAGCTGCCGAGCGACCGGCAGGTGACTGGCAACAGGCGTGGGCGCAGCCCCTGGCCGAGCGTTGCGCCGTGACGCCCAGGTGAAGCGAAATTCAGTTCGAAGTGGCGCATCCATTGCGCACCCTGCTGCGTAAAGGAAGACACGACACCCGCCGAGATCCGCCATGGCCTCTGTAGCGCCCCTCCCCCGTCGACGCTGGCGCCTGCTGCGTACGTTGCAGCGGTGGGTGGATACCAGCAACGCCACAGAGACCACCGGCGAACAGCCAGGACGCATCGACTGGGTGCGCGCGGTACCCTTTGCACTGATGCATCTGGCCTGCATCGCGGTGATCTGGGTGGGCGTGTCATGGACGGCGGTCGTCGTGGCCACGGCGCTCTACGCCGTGCGCATGTTCGCCATCACGGCGTTCTATCACCGCTACTTCTCGCACCGCACCTTCCAGGCATCGCGTCCGGTGCAGTTCGTGTTCGCGGTCATCGGCGCCTCCAGCGTGCAACGCGGTCCGCTGTGGTGGGCTGCCCATCATCGCCACCACCATCGGCATGCCGACCAGCCGCTGGACCCGCATTCGCCGCGCGAAGGCGGCTTCTGGCGCAGCCACATGGGCTGGTTCCTCACCCGCGAGGCATTCGCCACCGATCTGTCGCGGGTACCTGACCTGGCGCGCTTCCCCGAACTGCGCTGGCTCGACCGTTTCGATACCGCCATTCCCGTGCTTCTGGCCGTCGGACTGTATGCATTGGGTGCAGCACTGGAACGCTGGGCGCCCGGCCTGCACACCACGGGCCCGCAATTGCTGGTGTGGGGCTTCTTCATCTCCACCATCGTGCTGTTCCACGCCACCGTCACCATCAATTCGCTGGCCCACCGTTTCGGCCGCCGCCGCTTCGAGACCCGCGACGACAGCCGCAACAACCTGTGGCTGGCGCTGCTCACCTTCGGTGAGGGCTGGCACAACAACCATCACTTTTTCCCCGGCACCGTGCGCCAGGGCTTCCGCTGGTGGGAGGTGGACCTGACCTGGTACGGACTGCGCGCGATGGCGGCGCTGGGCCTGGTCAAAGGGCTCAAGCCCATCCCCGAGTGGGTTCTGGCCAAGGCGAGGTACTGAGATGCGCATCGCGGTCATCGGCTCGGGTATCGCGGGGCTGGCCAGTGCCTGGTGGCTGGATGGCCAGCACGACGTCACGCTGTTCGAGGCCAACGATTACCTCGGCGGCCACACCCATACCCACGACGTGCAGGTGGCGGGCCGAGGCATGGCGGTGGATACCGGTTTCATCGTCTTCAACCCCCAGCACTATCCCTTGCTGTCGGCGCTGTTCGACGAGTTGGGCGTGGCCTCGCAACCGACCACGATGAGTTTCTCCATGCACAGCGAGCGCAGCGGCGTGGAGTACAACGCCACCTCGCTGGATGGGCTGTTCTGCCAGCGCCGCAACCTGGTATCGCCGCGCTTCTGGGGCATGCTGGCCGACCTGCGCCGGTTCTATCGCGACGCGCCGTTGCTGCTGGCCGAAGAAGACGGGCCCACGCTCGGTGATTACCTGCGAAGCCAGCGCTATGGCGAGGCGTTCATCGACGAGCACCTGCTGCCGATGGCCTCCGCGCTGTGGTCCTCGCCGACGGCCACCGTGCAGGCGTTCCCGGCGCGCTACCTGGCCCAGTTCATGGCCAACCACCAGATGCTGCAGATGACCGGGCGGCCAAGCTGGCGGGTGGTCAGCGGGGGATCGACGCGCTACGTGGATGCGCTGCGTCGCCGCTGGCGCGTGCATGAGCGGCTCCAATGTCCGGTCAGCAGGGTCGAGCGCATGCCCTGGGGTGCACGCGTGCACAGCAGCGCCGGCGTGGAGGCCTTCGACGAAGTGATCCTGGCCTGCCACAGCGACCAGGCACTGGCGTTGCTTGCCGACGCAGATCCCGTCGAGCGTGAGGTCCTCGGCGCCATCCGCTATCAGTCCAACGAAGCGGTGCTGCATACCGATGCGTCGTTGCTGCCGCGCAACCGCAAGGCGTGGGCGGCCTGGAACGCGCACGTACCACAGGATCGCGCGGCGCCCTGCACGGTCAGCTACTGCATGAACCTGCTGCAGGGCCTGCCGGGCGACATCCCCCTGGTAGTGACCCTCAACCGCAGCGAGGCAATCGATCCGGCCAAGGTGCTGCGGACCCTGCATTACGCGCACCCGGTACACGACCACGCTGCAGTGCGCGCACAGCAGCGCTGGGCGGAACTGCAGGGCCGCCGCCACACATGGTTTGCAGGCGCCTATTGGGGCTGGGGATTCCACGAGGATGGCATCCGCAGTGCCCGCCACGTGGTCGATGCCCTGCAGGCCTGCGCTCCGCATCGGAACGTATCCGCCTCGGATGAGGTGGCGGCATGAGTGCCAGCGCGCTCTACATCGGGCAGGTGATGCATCGCCGGCATCATCCGCATCCGCATGCATTCCGTTACCCCATCGCGCAGCTGCTGCTCGACCTGGATGAACTCGACACGGTGTTCGCCGGGCGCTGGTTGTGGTCGGTCAATCGCCGCAACCTGGCCGAGTTCCGCCGCAGCGACTACTTCGGTGATCCCGCCCGGCCGCTGGCCGATGCGGTGCGCGACCACGCTGCGGGCACGCTTGGCTACCGGCCAACCGGTCCGGTGCGCCTGCTCACCCATCTCCGCTTCGCCGGGCATGTCTTCAACCCGGTCAGCTTCTACTACTGCTACCAGGCCGACGGCAGCACGCTGGACTGCATCGTGGCCGAGATCACCAATACCCCCTGGAAGGAACGGCACGCCTATGTGCTGCCGGTTGCCACGGCGCTCCACGAAGGGGCGTCATTGCGTTGGCAGTTCGACAAGCGCTTCCATGTCTCGCCGTTCATGCCGATGGATTGCCGCTACGACTGGCGCTTCAACCGACCGGACCAGGACCTGCGCGTGCACATGCAGGTCTGGCGCGACGGGGTGCGCCAGTTTGATGCGACCCAGGCCATGCAGCGACATGCCTTGAACGGCCGCGGGCTGGCCCGGGTGCTGGCCTGCTATCCGCTGATGACCACCCAGGTGGTGGCCGCCATCCACTGGCATGCACTTCGGCTGTGGATGAAACGCAACCCCGTGCACGACCACCCTGCTCTTGCCGAGAAACCACGATGAACTCGATGACCCCTCTGGTCGCCCTGCCGCGCCCCGGCGCCCTGGATGCGTTCCTGCGCCGCCGCCTGCTGGCCCAGCTTGCCCCCATGCGCGACGGTCGCCTGTGCGTACGTGACGCATTGGGCGAGGTCTGGCTGGGCGATGCCTGTGGCGAACTGCATGTCACCGTCACCATCGATGACCCGGGGTTCTATCGCAAGGTTGCAGCGCAAGGCAGTGTGGGCGCAGGTGAAAGCTACATCCAGGGCGAATGGCACTGTGATGATCTGGTGGCACTGATCCGGCTGTTGGTACGCAATCGCGACCTGCTGGACGGCATGGAGCGTGGCCCGGCCCGCGTGGGTGGCTGGCTGCTGCGGGGCTGGAACCGCCTGCGCCGGAACAGCCGTGAGGGCAGCCGCCGCAACATCGCCGCGCACTATGACCTGGGCAACGATTTCTTTGCCCTGTTCCTGTCGCCGGACCTGATGTACTCGTCGGCGTTGTTCGCCAGTGAGTCCGAACCACTCGAATCGGCCTCGCGGCGCAAGCTGGACCGCATCTGCCAGCAGCTGCAGCTCAAACCCGGCGACCGCGTGGTGGAAATCGGCACCGGCTGGGGTGGTTTCGCGGTCCATGCCGCCCGGCACTATGGCTGCCATGTCACGACCACCACCATCTCTGCAGAACAGCATGCGCTGGCCGCCCGGCGCGTACGGGAGGCGGGCCTGCAGGACCAGGTCACGCTGCTGATGCAGGACTACCGCGACCTGCAGGGCCAGTTCGACAAGCTGGTGTCGATCGAGATGATCGAAGCGATCGGCGCCGAATACCTGGACACCTACATGGCCACGCTGCAGCGCCTGCTCAAGCCTGATGGCGTTGCCCTGCTGCAGGCCATCACCATCGAGGACCACCGCTACGAACAGGCCCGGCGCAGCGTCGATTACATCAAGCGCTATGTGTTCCCGGGCAGCTTCATCCCATCGATCAACGCGATCATGGCCGCCAAGAGCCGATCCAGCGACCTGCAGCTGATCGCCCAGCAGGATTTCGGCCACTCCTACGCATTGACCCTTCGCGCCTGGCGCCAACGTTTCCTGGCCCAGCTGCCGGCAGTGCAGGCGCAGGGTTTTGACGCGCGCTTCTGCCGGCTGTGGGAATTCTACCTGGCCTATTGCGAGGGTGGCTTCCTGGAACGTTCGATCGGCGTCTCGCATCTGCTGCTGGCCCGTCCGGACCACCGGCCCATTTTCGCTGCGACCGACAGCCACTGACATGCATCGCTTCTGGGCCAATCTGCTCGGCAACCAGCTGGTCTGGCTGTGTGCCGTGGCCGGCGCGGGCCGCGGCTGGCAGTGGCCCGCGCTACTGGCCGCTTCGCTCTACATCGGCAGCCAGCTGTTGACCTCACCGCGCCCCCGGCTGGATCTGCGGCTGTTGATGTTGGCACTGGCCTGCGCATGGCTGGTCGACGCCAGTGCCGCCGCCAGCGGCACGGTGCGCTACGCGGCGGCCCCACTGGGTTGGGCGCCACCGCCGTGGATCATGGCGTTGTGGGCGGCGTTCGCGATGACGCTGACCACGTCGATGCGCTTCCTGCAGCACCACCCGGCCCTGCCGGCCCTGTTCGGCCTGCTGCTGGCACCGCTGGCCTATCTGTCTGCCGCACGCGGTTTCGACGCAGTGCGGTTCGCAGATCCCGTATGGCCAGGACTGCTGGTGCTGGGCGCGGGCTGGAGCATTGCGCTTTCCCTGCTGTGCCGGACCGCCCGTCGCGGCATGCACATCCCGCAGCCGCCCTTCGCAGGAGCGTCGTCATGATCAATCTGATGTGGGTCCTGCTGTACGCCGTACTGGTGATGAGCTGGGGCTGGGCCTGGCAGCGCCGCCACCACAACATCGGCGTGGTCGATGTGCTCTGGGCAAAGGGCGTGGGCGCCTCGGCGCTGTTGCTGGCGCTGCTGGGCGACGGTGCGGTGATGCCGCGGATCGCGCTGGGCGTGCTCGGCGGCTTGTGGGGCAGTCGACTCGCCCTGCATCTGTGGCACCGGGTCCGTCACGAAGAAGAGGACGGACGCTACCGCTACCTGCGCCAATACTGGCACGGCCACCAGGGCAAGATCTTCGGCTTCTTCATGGCGCAGGCGCTGCTGATCCTCCTGTTCGCCCTGCCCTTCGTGGCGGTGGCTGCCAACCCTCGGGCCGACCTGACCCTGTGGGTGGTGGCCGCAGCGCTGGCCTGGCTGCTGAGCGTCGGCGGCGAAAGCCTGGCCGACCGCCAGTTGGCCCGCTTCCGCGCCGACCCGGCGAACAGGGGCCGCACCTGCCGCGCCGGGCTCTGGCGCTATTCCCGCCACCCCAACTACTTCTTCGAGTGGCTGCACTGGTTCACTTATGTCCTGCTCGCGGTCGGCTCGCCACTGTGGTGGCTGGCCTGGGCCGGCCCGCTGCTGATGTACGTGTTCCTGCGCTATCTGAGCGGCGTTCCATTCACCGAGAAACAGGCGCTGCGCAGCCGCGGCGACGACTATCGCGCCTACCAGCGCAGTACACCGATGTTCTTTCCCTGGTTTCCCCGTTCTTCCAAGGAGCATTCCGCATGAGCGCGATCCCGTCACTGAACCCAGCCGAAGATGCGGAAACCGGGTTGATCGCCTGGGCCGAACGCGGGCTGATCCCCGATGCGGCGCTGCGTGCGGGCATCCGCCGCTTGTGCGCGCAGCGCCTGCATGAAGAAAGCGAGGGTGGCATCGAAGGCCAATCGGCACGCTTCAGCCGGCGCATCGTCGAGCTGGCCGACAGCCCGCTCGCGTTGCATACCGACGCAGCCAACCGCCAACACTATGAAGTGCCGGCAGCCTTCTTCCAGGCCTGCCTGGGCAAGCGACTGAAGTACAGCAGCTGCTACTACCCCACCGGGCGCGAAACGTTGGACCAGGCGGAGGACGCCATGCTGGAACTGTACGGCCAGCGCGCCGGACTGGCCGATGGCCAGCAGATTCTTGAGCTGGGCTGCGGCTGGGGCTCATTGACCCTGTGGATGGCCGAACGCTACCCGCAGGCGCATATCACTGCCGTCTCCAACTCGCACAGCCAACGCCAGCACATCATGGCGCAGTGCCAGGCGCGCGGCCTGGACAACGTCAAGGTGCTGACCTGTGACGTCAACCAACTTGATCTGCCGACAGCCCGGTTCGACCGGTGTGTCTCGGTGGAGATGTTCGAGCACGTACGCAACTACGAGCGCCTGCTGGCAGGCATCGCACGGTGGCTGAAACCGGATGGCGCGTTGTTCGTGCACATCTTCGCCCATCGCACACTGATGTATCCGTTCGAGACCGAGGGTGGCGACAACTGGATGGGCCGCCACTTCTTCACCGGCGGCCTGATGCCGGCCGCCGACACGCTGCTGCATTTCCAGCGCGACCTGAGCCTGGATCAACGCTGGTTGCTGGACGGCACCCACTATCAGCGCACGGCCGACCACTGGCTGGCCAACCAGGATGCCGCCCGCGAGCAGGTGATGCCGGTGCTGATCGCCACCTACGGCCAGGCTGCAGCGAAGGTCTGGTGGCAGCGCTGGCGGATGTTCTGGATGGCATGTGCCGAACTGTTCGGCTACGACGACGGCCAGCAGTGGCTGGTCGCCCACTATCTGTTCCGACCCCGCTGAGGTGCCCCATGCGCATGTTCTCGCTGCTTCCGCTGATCGCAGTCGGCCTGTTCGGCTCAGGCTGCTCCTCCAGCGACACCCGGCCGCTTCCGCGTGCGCCGTCGGTGGATGTGCCACGCTTCATGGGCGACTGGTACGTGATCGCCCATATTCCGTCCTGGCCCGAACGCGATGCCTACGATGCGGTGGAAAGTTATGCCTTGAAGCCCGACGGGCGCATCCAGACCACCTTCACCTATCGCAAGGGCAGCTTCGATGCGCCGCAGAAGTCGATGCACCCCGTCGGCCGTGTCGAGAAGGAAGGCAATGGCGCGATCTGGGGCATGCAGTTCATCTGGCCGATCCAGGCCGAGTACGTGATCGCCTGGCGGGATGACGACTACCGCCAGACCATCGTGGCGCGCAGCAAGCGCGACTATGTCTGGTACATGGCGCGTACGCCGCAGGTGTCCGACGGCGACTACCAGAAAGCCGTGCAGCGCATCGCCGAAATGGGCTACGACATCCGCCGGCTGCGGCGCGTGCCGCAATCCATCCGGTAGTGCGTGGCAACAACGACCCGATTGCGCCCTGCGTCATGCATCACCCGGCAGAGGATGCCAGAATTCCCGGACAGACCTGAGCCGGGGATCAGCACGATGGGCAGCCACGCAGAAGCGACATGGAACGGGCTTGAAGTGCGGCAGATCCGTGCGAGCGACCTGGATGTGATCTGTGCCCACCGCGAAGCCATGTTCCGCGAGAGTGGGCGGACCGAGGAGGTCCTGCGGGCGATGGCGGCTCCTTTCCGTGCCTGGCTGGCGCCGCGCCTGGCCTCGGGCGAGTACTTCGGCCATGTTCTTGCAGACCAGGGCAGAACCATCGCCGGCATTGGCCTGATGCTGATCGACTGGCCACCCCACCCTGCCCATCCGGAACAGGGCTGCCGCGGCTACGTCCTCAACGTGTATGTGGAACCGGAGTACCGCCGCCGGGGCATCGCCCGGAAGCTGATGGTCCTGGCAGACCACGCCTTCGCCGAGCGTGGCGCCACCTACGCGGTCCTGCATGCCACCGCGCAAGGGAAGCCGCTGTACGCCGACCTTGGCTGGGCCGGAACCAGCGAGATGGCACGCAGCCTGCGCGACGAGGGGCGAACGCCCTGAAGTCGATCCCGGCCGGTGCGGATCGGTGGCATGCCGCACCGGAAGCTTCCCGATGACATCCACGCCAAGCGCCATCACGCTTGCGGAAACGGCTTGTTTCCGCCCTGGCAATCCATCCCGCCAATGGATAGCCCCGAATCGATGGATAAAGCGCATCGATTCTTAGGAATAATCGCAAAAATCAAGCATTTTCGATGTTCGCCGCGACAGCAGCGCCAGAATGGTCATCACGCCCCATGGGCGCCGATCACCTCCCTGCGCATGAATGGACTTCCTGCCCCGCGCCCGCTGCGACTGGCACTACTGGACGACCACGAAGTCGTCCGTCGCGGCACTGCCCTGCACCTCTCCCGCGACGCCCGCTTCCGTATCGTCGCCAGCCACGCCCGCAGCGACGAACTCATCGACAGCCTCCAGCAGATGCGGGTGGATGTCGCGATCATCGATCTGACCCTGGCCCGCGATGATCGCAGCGCGTCCGAGCTGACCCCGCTGCTGCGCGAGCACTTTCCTCGCGTCACCCTGCTCGCTTTTGCGACCCTTTCACCCTCGATCCACATCAACCAGCTCATCGCCACGGGTGTCGGTGGCGTGGTCAGCAAGGCCGAACCACTGCCGATGCTCTCGGACGCGATCGTGCGCGTATCGCAGGGCCTTCCGCGACTGCCACCCGACTGCACGCTGCCGGGAGACTGCGAAGAGCTCAGCCGCAACGAGCGCGAAGTACTGGAGCTCCTGCTGGCGGGCCTGACCGTTTCGGAAATCGCGCTCCGCCGCCATCGCAGCATCAAGACCGTCAGCACACAGAAGGTTGCCGCCCTGCGCAAGCTCAGGCTGCGCAACGA
The DNA here is from genome assembly GCF_030913325.1 of Stenotrophomonas sp. a6. Lineage (NCBI taxonomy): Bacteria > Pseudomonadati > Pseudomonadota > Gammaproteobacteria > Lysobacterales > Lysobacteraceae > Stenotrophomonas > Stenotrophomonas sp. a6. Next base: position 2,203,665 of record NZ_CP133161.1, on the reverse strand, counting down.
TGCCGAGATCTACGCCATGCGGCAGCAGCTGGAATCACCGTGAAGATGCGCGATCGAATGCGTACATCCGCCCTCCTGCTGTTGGCGCTCATCCTGCTTCCCGCCGCGTCGGCCGAGGATGCGTCATCACTTGAATGGGGGCCGGGGCGCGAAGTCCGGGTAGCGACCACGCCGTCGCTGCACCCGGTACCCGCTGCACTCGCTGGCGGCACGACGTTGCCAAGCCTGGCCCATGGCTACGCCAATCTGGTTGCACGGCGTTCGCAGCTGCAGTTCCAGGAGCACCAGCATCCCAGCACCGGCGCATCGGTGGCTGCCGTCTGCAGACGCGAAGCGGATCTGGTACTGGTGATTGGCAACCACCTGCAGCCACCCTGCCCCGGCCTGGTGGCATCCAGCACGTTCCGCGGTGGCAAGACGATGCTCGCCGGCCGCAGCGGCGAACGCCTGCCACGCGATATCACGGAGCTGGACCACCAGGTCCTGGCCGTGCTCGAAGGGGGGCCGTATGCGGAATGGCTGGCCGCGCGCCATCCGCACGTCCGCCTGCTACACCTGGCCGATCGGCACGCCACGCTGGCAGCTGTTGAAAACGGCACCGCCGATCTGGCAATCGGCCTGGAAACGACCCTGCGGCCCCTGATCCGTCGGCATTTCGCCGGGCACCTGCACCTGCAGCCTTTCGACAGCGATTTCTCCACCGACCTGCACCTGCTTGCGCGCCACGAAGATCGCCAGCTGCTGGAGCGCATCGAGCGGGCATTGCACGACATTACGCTGGAGGAACATGCCGGCCTGTTGCAGCTATGGGCCCAACAGGCGGCCCCCGCCTCGCTGGAGCACGTCCTGGACTGGATGCGTCAGCTGCCCCCGCAGTGGCTGCCGGCCCTGGCTGCCGCATTGGCAGTCGCCCCGTTCCTGTGGCATGCCTGGCACAGGCGCCTGCGTGCTGAAGGCCGTGCCCGCGCCCGCGCGATTGGCATGTTGAGCCACGAGGTGCGCAATTCGGCCCAGGCAGTCCTTGCCTCGATCGACCTGCTCAGCCAGCCGTCGGCGCCCATGGGGCAGCGAGAAGCGCTGGCGGCTGCACATGCCGCGGGCTCCTCGCTGCGCAACCTGCTCAACCGCTCGCTGGAGTTCTCACGCCTGGCCAGCGGCACCTTCAAGCCGCACGTAGAACCTTGCGACATTGCACGACTCTGCCGCCAATCGCTGGATGCAATTCGTCCCCAGGCTCGGCAGCGCGGGCTGGCGCTTCGCTTCGACTGCCTCCCCGAGCCCTGCCCCATTGTCGCCATCGATCCGGAAGGACTGCGCCGGATCATCGACAACCTGCTGGGAAACGCACTCAAGTTCACCGACGTCGGCGGCATCGAGCTGCGCCTTCAACTGACGCCAGGCAACCACCCTCGTGAGCTCATGCTGGATGTGATCGACAGCGGAATCGGCATCACTGCAGAGCAACTCACCGTGCTGTTCCAGCCATTCCAGCAGGGCGAAGACGGCAAGGAGCGCGGAGGCAGCGGATTGGGACTGATGATCGCGCATGCGCTTGCCCGCGCAATGGGCGGCAACCTGTCAGTACACAGCGTCCCCGGGCGCGGCAGTCGCTTCACCCTGCGCCTGCCGGTACGCCCGGCCAAGGCCAAGGTCACGTCAGCCGCCACCGCCGGCGCGGGAACGCCGCTGGGCGGGCTTGAGCTGCTGCTGGTGGAGGACCATGCCCTCAATCGCCGGGTCATCAGCGAGCAGCTGCGCCGCCTGGGTGCCGATGTACACGCGTCTGGCGACGCCGCCAGCGCGCTTGCCGAGCAGGCCGTGAGACCGCGCAGCGTGATCCTGCTCGACATCGGGCTCGGGGACATGGATGGCTATGCGCTGGCCATGCAGTTGCGCAGGCAGGCGCGCGCCCCGCTGCGACTGATCGCGCTGTCGGCACGCCGTGATCGTCGGCATGTGGCGCGCTGCCGGAAAGCAGGGTTCGACGCCACCCTGACCAAGCCACTACAGCTTGAGTCACTGCTGCGGGCGCTGGAGCTGCCGGCGACCGGACAGGCCATCGCAACGGGCACAGCCGCAGGTGACCCCGACTACATCACGGACATCGGCCACGAGCTGCTGCGGATCGAACAGGCCATCGATGACGCCAGTGCCACTGACCTATGCCATCACGCGCATCGGCTTCAGGGGGCCCTGCAGATATACGGGGCTGCCGCAGAGGCGGACACGGCGGGCGACCTGTGGGAGCTGGGTCGCGACGCCACACCCGACTGGGCCGATGCGCGACGCCTGTTGCGCGTCCTTCAGCAATGGCATGGCTCCCGCGCTGCGGAAGCCATGCCCGGGGCCTGATCAGGCCGCCAGACGCTCGACCTGGCGACGGGTCAGGTCGTTGAAGCGACCCAGCGACATCAGATGCTGGTGGATCAGCGCCAGCCAACCACTGCGATGCCACTCGATCACAGTGGCTTCCGGCAGCGCGACGAACTTCTCGACGTCGACGACCTGGAAACCATTGAGGTTGAATTCACGGCCATCCGGGGTACGCACGGTGGCGTTGCGCTCGACCAGCAGGCCGTTGTCGATCAGGGCCTTGGAGAAGGCCTGGGTCTGTTCGTGCTCACGGGTGAACTGGCCACAGAACTCCAGCGCCTGCTGCACCATGTCGGTGGCCTTGCCATCGACGAACAGCGGCTGGCCTTCGTCACCGCCCTTGACCACGCGCGAGCTCTCTTCGTCGATGCCCAGCAGGAAATCATTGTCCGAGCCGGTGTCGATGAAGATGAAGGGGTGGCGACGCAGGTAGGCCGGGATATAGGCCTCGTCTTCCCACAGGCCATCCTTGATGAACAGGTTCTGGTCGGATACGCCAACGGCAGCCATCGGCACTGCGGTCGGGCCAGCGAAGAGGATCGGGAAGTGGTGCAGCGCCAGCGAGAACTCGCCGAGCACCAGCGGAATGGCGTTGTTGCCCGCGGCAAACTCGAGCCTGCCCGGCAGGATGCGCAGGTCGGCGTGCACATCGGCCTGCAGCGGCACCGGACGGGTGTAGAACAGGGGGGCGTTGCTCGGCGCCGCTTCGGTGGTGGTGTCGCTGGTGGTGGTCATCTTGGGAACCGTTCGATCATGCGCGCCTGCCATCCCGGGCGCGCCAGCGGGAACAACCTGAATCCCGCATTATCAACAAGCTCGATGACAACGGCCACCCCATCGTCGGCCTATTTCAGCTGCAGGGGGTAGCGCTGCCAGAGCACATGGACCAGGAAACCGGCCAGTTCGGTGTCACGCGCGCTGACCGCCGCGCGGATCTTGTCCAGCAGCACCATGTCCGAACAGGACCGCACATCCGCGTGGTTGGCCTGCCCTGCCCGGCGCGCGCGGTAGCGCGCGGCCCGTTGCGCGTCACTCATGGCGTACCCGAACTTGGGCGGACGGCCGCGCTTTCGCGGCAGGGTCAGCTCCAGGGTTCCGGGGTCTTTGTCATCACGCATGAGAAGGGTGCGGGCGGCGGCGAGCAACGGGGGGTGCGCAATTTATCGTGAGGCATCACTTTAATCCAGCCTTTTCTGCAGTTTTGTTGCGATGCAATGCAAAAAATCGCATCCCGAGGACCCCATCCACGCATGGCGTGGATCTACTGCAGAGCTCGCGACCCGATCGCCCTGTAGATCACGCCATGCGTGGATGCGCGCCCCCGAACACAAAAAGGGGAGCCCGCGAACGGGCTCCCCCCACGTTTCCTCATGCAGCGCGTACCGGCTCGTAGCCGTGCAGGTGCGCCTCGCTACTCGCCCGCCCCTGGCTGAGCGAACGCAGCGACGTGGTGTAACCCACCAGCTGCGCCAATGGCGCAAAACCACTGACCTCAGCGCGACCGTCCTGGTCCTCGATGCGGGCGATGCGACCGTGGCGCCGGTTGAGGTCGCCGACCACATCGCCCACCGACGCCGACGGCGAATGCACCGTCACCGCCATCACCGGTTCCAGCAGCTGCGTGCCACCTTCGGCCAGCGCGGCCTTGATCGCCTCGGCACCCGCGCGATGGAACGCCATCTCCGAAGAGTCCTTGGCATGGGTCTGGCCATCGACAAGACTGACCTCGATGCCGACCACCGGATGACCCTGCGGCCCTTCCGACAGCGCGGCACGTACGCCCTTCTCCACCGCAGCGATGAAGCTGCGCGGCACCACGCCACCGACGATGCGGTCGTTGAACACCACCTGGTCGTCCTCGCGCGGCGACACATCCAGCACCACGTGCGCGAACTGGCCCTGGCCACCGGTCTGCTTGACCAGCCGCCCGACGACGCCGGTCATCGCACGCAGCGGCGTCTCCTGGTAGGCCACGCGTGGCGCACCTACGCCCACGTCGACCTTCCATTCGCTGCGCAGGCGCTCGACCATCACCTCCAGGTGCAGCTCGCCCATGCCCCAGACCAGGGTTTCCGCCGTGTCGCGATCGGTTTCGACGCGGAACGACGGATCTTCCTGGGCCAAGCTGGCCAGGCCCTGCGCCATCCTGATCAGGTCGGCCGCACGCGCCGGCTCCAGGCGCCACGCCAGCACCGGCGCCTGGGCCTGGATGTTCTCCAGGCGCAGCGGCTGCGCACGGCCGCTCAGCGTTTCGCCACTGACCGCATCCTTCCAGCCCAGCACCGCGACAATGTCACCGGCCACGGCCTGCTCGATGTCGTGGGTCTGGTCGGCCTGCACCCGCACCAGCCGGCTGACACGCCGTCCCTGTGGGTGCTGCGAGCTGGCCACCGCGTCGCCCACCTTCAAGGTCCCCGAGTACAGCCGCACGAAGCTCAGCGCGCCGTGTTGCTGGTGGGTGATCTTGAACAGCAGGCCCGCCAGCGGACCGTCCGGATCCGGCGGCAGCACCACCTCGCCGCTCTCGCTTTCGGCGGTCACGGCAGGGCGATCCAGCGGCGACGGCAGGTAATCGACCACGGCATCGAGCAGCGTCTCGATACCCTTGTCCTTGAACGCAGCACCGGCCAGCACGGGCACGCCCGCACCCGCCAGCGTCGCCCGGCGGATCGCCGCGCGCAGCTGTTCGGCATCGATCACGCGACCTTCCAGCCAGGCATCGGCCAGTTGTTCATCGTGATCGGCCACGGCCTCGACCAGCGCATCGCGCTGAGCCTGCCACTGCGCGCGTGCCGCGTCGTCCCACGGGGCCACCGTGGTTGCGGCGCCATCCTGCCACTGCAGCACGCGCTCATCGACCAGGTCGACCCAGCCATTGAAGCCGCTTTCGCTGCCCAACGGCACGCCCAACGCCCACGGTCGCGCCTGCAGTTTGTCCTGCAGCTGCTCCAGCACGCGCTCGAACGAAGCACCGACGCGGTCCATCTTGTTGACGAAGGCGATCAGCGGCACGCGATGGCGACGCGCCTGGCGCCATACCGTCTCGGACTGCGGCTGCACGCCGTCCACGGCCGAGAACACGGCCACGGCACCGTCGAGCACGCGCAGTGAACGTTCGACTTCGATGGCGAAGTCGATATGGCCGGGGGTGTCGATCAGGGTCAGCCGATGCGACGGCAGGTCACGTGGCGCCCACTGCGCCTGCACGGCGGCAGCGCCGATGGTGATGCCGCGTTCGCGCTCGATCGCCGAGAAATCGGTGGTCGCATTGCCGTCGTGCACTTCGCCGACGCGGTGGATCTCGCCGCTTTTCCACAGCAGGCGTTCGGTCAGCGTGGTCTTGCCGGCGTCGATGTGGGCAATGATGCCGAGGTTGCGACGGCGGGAAAGGACGTGGGTGTTCATAAAGAGGTTCCTGCAAAGCCAACTTCAGGGGCCGCACACCCCGGTTGGCGACAGGGTGCGCGGCTAGCGTTCGGTCTCGGCGATCTGGTGCATGGCACGTTCTCCTTCGCAGTACTGGGTAGAGTCGAGCAGGTAGCGTCGACTGGGTAGCGTCGACTGGGTAGAGTCGACTGTTAGTCGACTAATGAGAAACAAAAACAAAAAGAGCGCCCCGGAGGGCGCTCTGTCGAAGGTCCAGCGATGGCCGCTTCAACGGCCTCGTGGGGCTCCAGGCAGACACGCCCGTTCCGCGCTTGCGCGGGTCAGGGTGAAAAACTTCAGGAGCGGCATCCGGTTCATGGGGCGCATTCTAGACCTGCCAATCTGGCGCGCAAGTGAATATTGCACACATTAATAGAACGATGAAGCCGACCGACATCGGGGTCGGGTCCCTTTGCCCAAAGCAAAGGGCTCTGCCCCTGCCATGTCCTACTTGCAGTCGTGCAGCTTGCGCGCCTCACCCACGGTCGCCGCCTGGTCGTCGCCCATCGAGATCCACCCCTTCAGCGACGTCGCCGGGTCCATGTGCGGCAGCCGTGCGCCACCTTGGATCAGCACTTCGGTCCAGCTCCCCACCGGCGCCAGCTCGGACAGGCGTGCCGCCTGATCGTCCTCGGTACTGAACATGTCGTCCGGGCCCGCCGGAGGCGTGGTATTCACGGTTTCCGTCTTGTGGGTCCGGACCCGAAGTGCACCGTCCGGCAGCCGCTGGGTGATCACCTCGTATCGCTCAACACCATACGCCCAGCTGCTTTCGCCAACGCTGCGGGTCTCGCTGCCGTCATCGGCCACGGCCACCACCTCGCCGGCCGGCCCGATGACGCCCGCGACAGCCCCCAGGCCTGACATCAGCGCCTGATAGACGATCATCTGCCGCTGTTCGGAGGTCAACGCACCGGCCTTGAGCTTGGTCGCAGGAATCTTCAGGTACGCCGTCTCCCTGCACAGCACCAGCACCTGCTGGTCGTCCCAGCTCACCGACATTTCCTCGTTGGCGAAGTACTGCGTCTTCATCGACGTCACAGCGGCACCGTCGCTATTGGAATGTCGGGTCTCGATCAGCGAGGCGTTCTCGGCCGCGTCGGTCAGCGAAACCTGAGAGGTCGAAGCCGCATTGGCAGCGCAAGCGGAAGCAATCATTGCCGCGAGCAGCACGCTGCAGGTAACGGTGCGGAACATGGCATCAGTCCATTGAAGAAGACGAAGCAATCATGATACCCGGAGCAACCTGGCGGGCCCTCGCTCAGGTCACCACCACCAGCGGCACCCCGCGCCTTGGGTGCTCCAGCACCACCACATCCTGCTGGTAGACCCGCTGCAGGTTGTCTTCGGTCAGCACCTGCAGCGGCGTGCCATCGGCCGCCACCCTGCCCTGTTCCAGCAGCACGATGCGATCGGCGTAGCCAGCCGCCAGGTTCAGATCGTGCAGCACCACGATCACGCACGCACCAGCTTCGGCACTGGCACGCACGCTACGCAATGTGCGCTCCTGGTGGCGCAGGTCCAGCGCGGCGGTCGGCTCATCGAGCAGCAGCAGCGGCGTATCCTGCGCCAGCACACGCGCGAACGTGGTGCGGGCGGACTCGCCACCGGACAGCTGCTGCACCTCGCGCAGGCGCAGCGCCTGCAGTTCGGCGGCATCGATGGCCGCTTCCACCCGGGCTTCGTCCGTGACCGGGTCCGGCGGGTGTGGCAACCGGCCCATCGCCACCACCTCCTCTACGCTGAAGGCGAAACGAACGCCGTGCTCCTGCGGCATTACCGCGCGCTCGCGCGCCAGCGGCCCGGCCTTGTAGCTGGCCAGCGGTTTGCCCAACAGGCTCACCTCGCCCGCATCGGCGCGCAGGTCGCCGGCCGCTACCGCCAGCAAGGTGGACTTGCCTGCGCCGTTCGGGCCAACCAGCGCGGTCACCGTACCCGGCTCGAACGCGAGCGAGATGCCATGCAGGATCTCGCGCTGCTGGCGGCGCACCACCACCTCGTGCAGCTTCAGCAGTACGCTCATGGCGCCGCCTTGCGGCGCTGCTGCAGCACCAGCCAGAGGAAGAACGGCGCGCCCAGCGCGGCCGAGAACAAGCCCAGCGGAATCTCCGCCGGCGGATCGAGCGTGCGGGCCGCGGTGTCGGCCACCACGATCAGCAGCGCGCCCAGCAGGCCGGACAACGGCAGCAGCCAGCGATGCCCGGGGCCGACCAGCAGGCGCGCCACGTGCGGCACCACCAGGCCAACGAAACTGATCGAACCGGCAAAGGCCACCGCCGCGCCCACCAGCAGCGCACTGAACGCCACCAGGCGACGCCGCGTGCGGGTCACGTCCAGCCCGAGGTGCTGCGCCTGGCGTTCGCCCAGCGCCAGCATGTCCAGCGGCGTGGCCAACCGCTGCAACGCGAACACGCCGATGGCAAACAGGGGCACCACCGCCGCCACATCGGCCCAGTTGGCACGCGCCAGCGAGCCCATCTGCCAGAACACCAGCGACTGCAGTTCGCTTTCGCTGGCGATGTAGGTGAGGAAACCGATCAGCGCCGAGCAGAACGCGGCCATCGCGATGCCGACCAGCAGCAGCGTGGCATTGCCACTGCCTTTGCCGGGTCGCGCCAGCGCGTAGGTCAGGCCGATCGCCAGCGCACCGCCGGCGAATGCCGCTACAGGCACCAGCCAACCGGCTGCGCCCGCAGCGCCGAGAACAATGGCTGCGACTGCACCCAGCGCAGCACCCTGGCTGACACCGACGATGCCGGGGTCGGCCAGCGGATTGCCGAACAGGCCCTGCAGGCTGGCGCCGGCCATCGCCAATGACGCGCCGACCATCGCGCCCAACAGGGCACGCGGAATGCGCAGCTGCCAGACCACGGCCAGGTCGCGGCCGCTGACCGCCTGCGGATCGTGCAGCCCCAGCTTCACCGCCAACGCCTGCATCACCTCCAGCGGCGGCAGCCGCAGCGGGCCCACGGCGAACGAGGCCAGCACCGCACCCAGCAGTGCCAGCAACGCCACCAGCAACATCGTCCGCCCGCGACGGCGGCGCCGATCCGCTGGACTCATGCCTTCGGCAACGCCGCCAGGGCCTTGGCCAGCGCCAGCGCGCCCGCACCGGAACCGACACTGGTGTACTTCAGCTGCACGTCCGGCATCACCCAGACCCGATTGGCCTGCCCGGCCGGGGTCTGCTTCAGCGTCGGGTACGCCTTCCACAGGCCCTCGGCACCGCCGAACAGCTGCAGGTCATGCTCGGTCACCAGGATCACCTCCGGCGCTGCGGCGACCACGCCTTCATTGCTCAGCTGCGAGTAGTTCTTCACCCCCGCCTCGGTGCCGATGTTGACGCCGCCAGCCAGCGCGATCAGCTGCGCCGAGGCGCTGTCGGCACCGGCAACAGTCGGTGAGCCGCCAGCGCCGGTGGCCGACACGTGGATCAGTCGTGGCGCATGGCCCAGGCCCTTGCCAATCGCTGCAGCCTCGTCGAGCTGACGCTGCACCTGCGTGGCCAGTGCTTGCCCTGCCTCGGCCAGCCCTAGTGCCGCGGCGACCTTGCGCACCTTGTCCGGCGCTGGCTGCAGGTCATCGATGACTACCGCCGGCTCGCCCACTTCGCGCAGCTTCTTGGCCAGTTCGGTATGGCGGCGCAGGCTGTTGCCGAGGAACAGCGAGCCCTGCAGGCTCAGCACGCCCTCCACGCCAGTGGTTCGGTTGAACAGGAACTGGTGCGGCGCGGCCAGGCCGGCCTGGGTGGTGGTGTTGGTCGGCGCGGCAAATACCTGCTTGCCCAGCCCCAGTGCTTCGATCACCGCGATGACGTCGTCGCCACCGGCGATGATCCGGCTGGTGTCGGCCACTTCGATATCGGCGCCATCATCGGAATGCACCTTGGCCGGCAGCACCGCCTTCTGGCCGTGCACGGCCGGCATTTCGGCTCCTGCCACGCGCTGCCAGCCTACCGGCAGCACGGTTTCCGCAGCGGCCGCCGTTGCTGCGGGCGACTCGGCAGGCGTATTGGCATCAGAGGGAGCCGACGAGCCGCCACAGGCAGCCAACGCCAGCGAAACAGCGAACGGAAGCGCACACAGGCGCAGACGGGACGCGATGTTCATGCACATTCTCCTTGCTGGCAGGGCGACGCGCACGCCACCCTGCCCTGTGACTTACTGCTTCGGGGTGATGCGGGTGATGCGGTCACCCTTCGGGTCTTCAGCGCCGCGCGACTTGTTCACCGCGAACACGTTGCCCTTGCCATCGGCGCGGACGTGGTTCGGCAGCGTGCCGCCATCAAGATTGGCGACCACCTTGCCGTCACCGTTCACCACGGTGACCGTGCCAGCGCCACGGTTGCTGACGTAGGCGAGGCCGGAGGCATCATCGAAGGCGACGTTCAGCGCGCCGGCGCCGACCGGCACATCGTGCAGCACCTTGCCGGCGGCCACGTCGACGATCAGCAGGTTGTCGGTGCCCTGCGAGGCCACGTACAGGCGGTTGCGTGCCGCGTCGTAGGCCACGCCCGAGGCACTGATCGAATTGCCCAGATCGATGACCTTCTCGACCTTGCCGCTGGCCACATCGATCACCGCCGCTTCCGGGGTGCCGATGCTGACGGTGAACAGCTTGCCGCCCTTCTCATCCAGCACCAGGCTCATCGGGGTGAACTTGCCGTCGTCCACGCCGGATTCCAGCGTCACCTGCGGCAGTTCCTTGAAGGTCTTCGCATCGAACACCGACAGGTGGTCCTCGCCGGTGGCAGAAGCGAACACCTTGCCGCGCGTGCCGTCGACCACCACGTCGCGCGCGTGCGGCACGGCATCGACCGGGAACTGATGGACCAGCGACAGGTCCTTCTGGCGATAGACCGCGATGGAGTTCTGGCGGGTGTTGGTGACCCAGACATTGCCGTTGGCGTCATCCACGCCCACGCCGTAGACCGCGTACACCGCGCCATTGGTGCTGCCCGGCACTTGCGCCGGGGTGATCGCCTTGGTCACCTTCAGCGACTTCGGGTCCAGCTTCAGCAGCTGCGACTGGGTCACCGGCGGGCGGCCCACCGCCGAGGTCACGAACACCGCATTGCTGGCGGCGCTGTAGGCCGACTGGTACAGGCCCGGCACCAGCTTGTTGGACTGGGTGGCGAACTGCGCCTGGCCGGACAGCGGCAGCTGCGGCGAGACGCGCAGCTTCAGCACGGTGGCCGCAGCCGGTTGGCTGGCGCGCACCACCACCGGATGGGTGCCCGGCACCGCGTCGGCCGGAATGCTCAACTGGGTCTTGAAGTTGCCATCAGCGTCGACCACCAGCGGCTGCGCGTTGAGCACGCTGTCACCGCGCAGCAGGCTGACCTTCTGGCCCGGCACGAACCCACGGCCGACCACGTCGGCAGTGCTGCCGGGAACCACGTTCTCACCGCGTGAGACGACTTCACCCTTGAAGGTGGCGTTGGCCGGCTGGTCGAACACCGGCTGCGCGGTGGCGGTCACCGCCAGCAACAGGCCGGCGGCGAGAGAGGTGAGACGGAAAGACGGACGGAACGACATGGAAGGCTCCTTGCACACGTAGGCCGCGCCACGTGACGCGGGATTCATCGGTTGCCTGGGCCGCTGCACGCCGGCAGCCTCGCCTGGGTAGTGGGGTCGCACGGCATCGCGTGCGAAGGGATTCACTCGGCGGCGTTGTCACCACCCGTGGGGGCACCGTCACCGGCGCTGCGGTCGGTCACGCCGTACAGTTCATGCAGCGCGGCATGGAACGAGGCCGGCAGCATCGGGCCGTGTCCCAGCCCCGGGAACTCGCGGTACTGCACGCTCATGCCCGGCACCTTGGCCAACCGTTCTGACAACTGCCACGCCGCATCCGGCGTGGCGCCACCGATGCGGCGCAGGTGCGCGACCACCCGTGGGTTGCTCATGTCACGCTTGCCACGATCGCCAACACGCTCGGCACCGCCCAGCATCAACCAGAGCTTTGCCGGCTGGCCATGCACGTTCTGCACGAACTGCTGTTCCGGATCACCCAGCGCCGCGCCCTGGCTCCACCACAGCGAGGGACTGGCCGCCAGATAGGACTGGAAGGCGGCGGGACGGGTGTACAGCGCATTGAGAACGAACAACCCACCCAGCGAGTGGCCCCACAGCGCTTGCTGCTGCGTATCGATGCGTGCGCGACGCTCGACTTCCGGCTTGATGCGGCGTTCGATCACATCCAGGAAGGCCGCAGCACCACCGCCGACCGCCTGGGTCGTACCGCTCTCATCGTCGGCGCGGTCGATCCACGCGGTGTAGTCGCGGGTGCGCGCCTTGGAATCGATGCGCAGGTCATTGTCGTAGCCGATCAGCACCAGCACCGGCGGCGCCTCGCGCGCGGCCAGTTCGGCCAGCAGCGGCTGGTCCAGCACCATGGCGACGGCATTGCCGTCCAGCGCGTAGAGCACCGGGGATGGCGTCTTGCCGGCCTTGGCCGGAATCGCGAGGTTCACCCGCCAGCGGCGTTGCTGGTCGGGACTGTCCACCACGAAATGCTCGAAGCGATAGCTGGCCGCCGGCTCGTCGAGTACGGTATGGCCGATCTTCTGCAGCGGATTGCGCTGCTGCGCATGGGCGTACGGGGTGGCCAGGAGCAGACCCATCATCAAGGCGGCCAGGCCGCGGGCCAGCGGACCACGGCGCGAAGGCGGGACGAAATGCATCATCGGCGGCGGCAGGAGCGGCCAATGGCCGCCCGTTCATAGGGGACCGCAGTCTACCTTAAACGCGAATGATTATCACATCGATCAAACGTCACACTGTGTATCACGCGCGCGCTACGTTCATTTTCCCGGTTGCACCGGAAACACTGAATCCACTATTTTGCCCGGCAGCGGGACGCAGGAGCGCCCTACCCTCGCAGGGCTGCGGATGGATGGGTGATCGAGCCATCGGCCGCGCCCTGTCTATTGCCAAACCTATCCACGCATGGCGTGGATCTACTGACCACCACCCACGGGAATGGATCCCGTGACTGCGAGAACGCCTTGAAGCGCACCACCCTGATCGTCCTTTCCCTTGGCCTGCTCGCACCGCTGGCCGCCCATGCCGCACAGGACCTGCCAACGCTCTACCAGGCCTTTGAAGAGGCCGGCAATTCGTCACTGGGCATGGACCAACTCAACCAGACGGTGACATTCACTGCCGTAGCACTGAGCGTCTCCAGCAACCTGGCGGGCGAGCCACTGATCGAGGCCGGCGATGACCAGGGCAATGTCCTGGCTCGGCTGACCAGCGACGACGAACAGCAGGCGGCCAAGCTGGGCGCACTGGAAGAAGGCGCGACCTTCACCGCCAGCTGCACGTTGCAGTTCAGCTCGGGCACCGATTACCTGTCCTTCGGCGATTGCACCATCAAGTAAAGATGAAGCCGGCAAAATGCCGGCTTCATTTCTTTGCCTCTGTAGCGTCGAGCCATGCTCGACTCATGCATCATCACGGCCCCGTAGGCACCGGACCATAAACGTTCTCCTGCGGCGTGCCCGGCAGCAGCGAGAAGATCATGATCACGATCCCGCCCCCCGGCACCAGCGCCAGCAGGAACAGCCAGCCCGACTGGTTGCAGTCATGCAGGCGGCGTACGGTCACTGCGATCAGCGGCACGATCGTGGCCAGCCACATCACACACAGCAGCACCACCATGCCGATCAGGATGCCGGCCAGCGCTTCGGCACTGTTGCGCAGGAGGATCGCCAGCACGCCGGCCAGCAGCATCACTGCCGTTGCGACCAGGAACAGGAACAGCTGGTACATCCAGTACTCGCGGCGGTTCGCGCGGCCTTCGAACTGGGCGTAGCGCTTCAACGGCAGAATCATTTCCTGCACGGCATCGATCCTTGAAAAAGTAGCCGCGCAGTGTGCCAAATGAACGCGTGCAGGACAATGTAGAGCCAAGCCATGCTCGGCTGTCGGGAGCCGTGAAGTGCTGCGAAAAGCAGTCGAGCATGGCTCGACGCCACATGAACCGGGTCAGCGGCCCTTCGCGGCCCTTGCCGCCTCACGCTCGGCGCGCAAACGATCCAGCTTTTCCTTCAACTTGATTTCCAGCCCGCGCGGCACCGGGTTGTAGTACACCCGTTCGCCCATCGCATCCGGGAAACCGGTCTGGTCGAGCGCGATGCCACCCTCCGCATCGTGGTCATACTGGTACTCGGCGCCGTAGCCCAGTTCCTTCATCAGCTTGGTCGGCGCATTGCGCAGGTGCAGCGGCACTTCTTCTGTGCCGCTCTCGCGCACGTCGGCCTTGGCCTGGTTGAAGGCCGCATAGCCGGCATTCGACTTGGCGGTGCTGGCCAGATAGAGCACCAGTTGCGCGAACGCGAGCTCGCCCTCTGGGCTACCCAGCCGCTCGTAGATGTCCCAGGCTTCCAGCGCCATGCTCTGCGCGCGCGGATCCGCCAGGCCGATATCCTCGATGGCCATGCGGGTCAGCCGGCGCGCCAGGTAGGATGGATCGCAGCCACCATCGAGCATGCGGGTCAGCCAGTACAGCGCGGCATCCGGGTTGGAACTGCGTACCGACTTGTGCAGTGCCGAGATCTGGTCGTAGAACTGCTCGCCGCCTTTGTCGAAGCGACGGGTACGGTCGGCCAGCACCTGGGTCAGGGTCTGCGGGGTGATGCGACCGCCCTCCCCGCCCGCCAGCTCGGCGGCGATTTCCAACAGGGTCAACGCACGGCGCACGTCGCCATCGGCGGCGGTGGCGATTTCCAGCAGCAGTTCGGGAGCGACCTCGATGCCCTCCTCGCCCAGGCCGCGTTCGCGGTCGCCCAGCGCACGTTCCAGCGCCTCGACGATGTCGGTCGGCGAAACGCCTTCCAGCACATGCACGCGGCAACGCGACAGCAGCGCCGAGTTCAGCTCGAACGATGGATTCTCGGTGGTGGCGCCGACGAACAGGATCGTGCCGCGCTCGATGTGCGGCAGGAACGCATCCTGCTGCGCCTTGTTGAAGCGATGCACCTCATCCACGAACAGCACGGTACGCCGGCCTTCGGCAAACCGCTGCGCGGCCTCGGCCAGCACCTGGCGCACCTCCGGCAGGCCGGATAGAACCGCGGAGATGGCGCGGAACTCCGCATCGGCGTACTCGGCCAGCAACAGCGCCAGCGTGGTCTTGCCACAGCCTGGCGGCCCCCACAGGATCATCGAATGCACGCGACCGGATTCGACCGCGCGGCGCAGCGCACTGTCCGGCGCCAGCAGGCGCTTCTGCCCGACCATTTCGTCCAGGGTGCGGGGGCGCATGCGCTCGGCCAGCGGGCGCATGTGTTCCCGATCGACGCTCAGCAGATCGGGTCCGGGGAATGAAGTGGAGCGATGTCTTGGCACCCGGTCATTGTACCGCGCCGCCCAACGGTAGCGCCGGACCGTGCCCGGCGGGCGGGACGCGATGTCTGGTAGTGCCGGCCGCTGGCCGGCAGATCAAAAGCATGTCAACCAAGGTTGACACCCACCAAAGCGGTGCCGGTTGAAACCCACCAGAGCGGTTGGCGCCGGGCCACAGGATTCGGTAGTGCCGGCCGCTGGCCGGCAGATCAAAAGCGTGTCAACCAAGGTTGACACCCACCAAGGCGGTGCCGGTTGGCACCCACCAGAGCAGGTAGCGCCAGGCCATGCCCGGCGACCACCATTAATTACCGATGACGTCGGTGCCCTTCGGCGGCGTAAAGCTGAAGGTGCCGGCGGCGAAGCCCGGGTTGCGCTTCCAGCCACTGAAGCTGATCACGGTACGCTGGCCAACCGCATCGGTGATTTCCATCTTGGCCAGCCCCTGCGCGTTGAAGCCCAGCGCGGCGTACTGGAAGCTGGCTTCGGTCTCGCGCTTCGGCGACAGCGACAGCCACTGCAGGCCGTCGCGCTGCGCGGCCTCTTCGCTGACGTCGTACTGCTGCTCCAGCAGCGCCGGGTTGATCAGCGCGGTCAGCGGGCTGTTCTGCTCTTCCTTGCCCTGCTCGCGCACGGTGGCCTGCTCCAGGTCCGGCTCATACATCCAGACCTTCTTGCCGTCAGCCACGATCAACTGCTCGTGCGGGCGCACGTATTCCCAACGGAACAGGCGCGGCGCCGACAGGGCCACGCGGCCACTGGTCGATTCCTTCACCTTGCCGCGGCTGTCGAACACCTGCTGGCTGAACTGGCCATCCAGGCCCTTCAGGCCGCTGGTGAAGGTCTTCAGGTCATCGCGGGCGCCAGCCCAGGCGCTGCCGGCGGCGGCGCAGGCCACGGCCAGGGTGGTGGTGGCAAGGAAACGGCGGAAGCGGAAGTTCATGCGGGAATCCTGTGGGCGCGGGCGCCAGGAAAGGTGGTTGCCAGTGTGCCCGGGGAAAGATGAATGGGCGATCAGGACGACATTATGCCGCCCTGAACGTCCATCGGCGATTCAGCCACCGGATCCCGGCAGCTTGCCGTACAGCACCTGGCCGCGGAAGCCACGCCGCACTTCGCGATACAGCGCGCGGAACGCCGGATAGTCCTGCGGCTGGCACAACGCCTCTGGCCCACGCACTGCATTCTGCTGCAAGCGGTGGTGCACGATCACCTCCTGACCCTCGCGACTCCAGTCCACCCGGTACTCGCCGGCGGCATTGGCGAAACGCTGGCTGGCCGGGATGGCGATGATCGGCGCATTGGCCGGGAACTGCAGGCGATAGGTTTCCTCGCGCAGGCTGGCATTGCAGTAGAACGGTGTCTCGTTGGCCGGCGCCGAGGCGGTGGCGTACAAGCCACGCACCGACTCGCCACCCGGCGGGTCCGGCACGGCCATGCCGCCGGCCACGCTGAAGTCGGCGTAGTCCTCGGCCTGGAACGCCATGCGATAGCCAAACGGCCGGGTCAGATCGACCGGCACGCCCTGGATCTGCAGCTGCCCTCGCCCATCGAAACCTGAGGCGGCCATGATCTGCTCTTCAGCGCGCGCACGGTTCTGCGCGTTGAGCTGGGAGAACTGGGCGCGCATGCCGATCTCGGCGTTCTCGCCCAGCTTCGGAATGGTCTCTCCACGCAGGTTGCCGTTGGCGTCGAAGGTGAAACGTACTTCCATCGAGGTGGCATTGCGCTCGGGCGTGTTGGCCGGGGTGCGTGCCAGCGTGGCGTCGCGGGTACGCATCACCGGCGCACCCAGGTCACCTTCCGGCAGCTGACCGAAGCGCGCCCACGCGGTGGTCGAATCCAGGTACAGATCAAACTCGGGAATGTAGGTGATGGCGTGGTTGAAGCGGCCCAGCACCGGAATCTTCGGCAACGTCGGGCCACCGCCGGCACCGATCAGCACCGGCGAGCTGGCGATGCCCTTGGCTGCCAGCAGCGCCTCCAGGATCGTCACATGGTCCTTGCAGTCACCATAGTGGTTGTCGAGGATGCTCTGCGCGCTGTTCGGCTCCAGCCCGCCATTGCCCAGGTACACCGCCACGTAGCGGATGTTCTGCGCAACCCAGCGATACAGCGCATCAGCCTGCTCGCGGCGGTCGCTGATACCCGCGGTGATCTCATCAGCCAACGCCTGCAGCGCCGGGGTCACCTCAGCCGCCGGGCCCGCCTTGAGCTGGTAGGCGCGACCCATCTGCGACCAGTCACGATAGGTACTGGCCATGATGTTCGGACCGAACTCCCAGCCCGCCGCCGACCAGTTCTGCGCCGGCATCGCCTCGCGACGCTGGTAGCGCCAGCGCCACTGCGCCTGGCCATTCTTCACCGTCGGGCGATCGCTGCCCTGCACGCCGCGGCTGTCGATGAACATCGGCAGGTTGGCCGGCGCACTCAGGGTGACTTCGGCGTCCTCGTACTCGGTGAACACATTGAAGGTCTCCCACAGGCCGAAATAGCCCGGGAAGTACGGCGTGGCCTGGGTGCGGCGCACCTGGTAGTAAAGGCGGGTGCCCGGGGCCAGGTTCGGGAACACGATCACCCGCACCTTGCGGTCGGCATACATCGCCGCCGAGGCGCTGGAGTAGCTTTCCTGGGTGTAGATGCGGTCGGCCGGCACGTCACGGCGCTGGCCGTCGGCGGTGATGGTGTAGGCGCCAAGCACCTCCAGGGTTTCCATCTTCTCGCTGTAGCTCAGCCGCACCTGGCTGAACTGCTCGACCGAGGCCTTGGTCTTGAGCAGCACTTCGTAGGTTTCGGTCTGCACATTGCCGGCATCCGGCCGCACCTGGTAGTCGGCGCGGTAACGGACAATGCTGAAGTTATTGCTGGCTTCGGTATCGCCGCTGGTGGAAGGCGGCGCCGTGGCGGGCGCGGAGGTGGCGGTGTCTGCCAGTGCCGGGCCGGCAGCCAGGAAGGCTGCCAGCGCCAGTGCCAGCGCGCTTGGTACGGGGTGAAGCATGCGTCGGTTCCTTGGACGTCGTGGGGGATACGTCGGGTCTTACTTCGGCGGCGGCGGTGCCAGCACCGTGCGGTCGCCGTTGTGCTCGGGCGGGCTGACCACGCCGGCCGCTTCCATGGCCTCGATCAGTCGCGCTGCACGGTTGTAGCCGATCTTCAGCCGGCGCTGCACGCCGGAAATCGATGCACGGCGGGTCTCGGTGACCACCCGCAGCGCTTCGTCATACAACGGGTCGGACTCGTCGCCGGACGAACTGTTCTCGGGCAGGCCGGTGGCGCCGACGACCACGCCGTCGCCCATCGTCTGCACTTCGTCCAGCACGCCGTCGACATAGTCGGCAGGTCCCATCGCCTTGAGGTGCTCGACCACGCGATGCACTTCATCGTCGGACACGAACGCACCATGCACGCGCTCGGGCAGCGCGGTGCCCGGCGGCAGGTACAGCATGTCGCCGTGGCCCAGCAGTGTTTCCGCGCCGGACTGGTCGAGGATGGTGCGCGAGTCGATCTTGGAGCTGACCTGGAAGGCGATACGGGTCGGGATGTTGGCCTTGATCAGGCCGGTGATCACGTCCACCGACGGGCGCTGCGTGGCCAGGATCAGGTGGATGCCGGCCGCACGCGCCTTCTGCGCCAGGCGCGCGATCAGCTCTTCCACCTTCTTGCCGACGATCATCATCATGTCGGCGAATTCGTCGATGAAGATGACGATGAACGGCAGCGTTTCCAGCGGGCGCGGCGCCTCGCCCAGTTCCGGGTTCGGCTTGAACAGCGGGTCCATCAGCGGCTGTCCTGCGTCCTGGGCTTCCTTCACCTTCTTGTTGAAGCCGGCCAGGTTGCGCACGCCCACTGCGCTCATCAGCTTGTAGCGGCGCTCCATCTCGGCCACGCACCAGCGCAGGCCGTTCGCGGCCTCCTTCATGTCGGTGACCACAGGTGCCAGCAGGTGCGGGATGCCCTGGTAGACGCTCAGTTCGAGCATCTTCGGGTCGATCATCAGCATCCGCAGGTCTTTCGGCGAGGCCTTGAACAACAGGCTCAGCACCATCGCGTTGACCGCCACCGACTTGCCCGAACCGGTGGTACCAGCCACCAGCAGGTGCGGCATGCGTGCCAGGTCGGCCACGGTCGGGCGACCGGCGATGTCCTTGCCCAGCGCCAGGGTCAGCACACTGGTCGACTTGTCATATTCCTTCGAGCGCAGCAGCTCGGACAGGAAGATCATCTCGCGGGTGACGTTGGGGATTTCCAGGCCGATCACCGACTTGCCCGGAATGACGTCGACCACGCGCACCGACTTCACCGACAAGCCGCGCGCGATGTCCTTGTCCAGCGAACTGATCTGGCTGACCTTGATGCCCGGTGCCGGCTCGATCTCGAAGCGGGTGATGACCGGGCCGGGATTGGCGCCGACCACCTGCGCATCGATGCGGAAGTCCTTCAGCTTGAACTCGATCTGCCGCGACAGGGTCTCCAGCGTCTCTTCGTCGTAGCCCTTGGGCTGCGGCTTGGGATCATCCAGCAGCGCCAGCGGCGGCAGGTCCGAGCCATCACCGTTGACGCCGCGGAACATCGGAATCTGGGTATCGCGCTTGGCCCGATCGCTCTTCTCGATCACCGGCTCCGGACGCGGCTCGATCTTCACCGGCTCGCGCTTGGCGCGCACCTCGGCGTCGGCCTTGCGCACTTCCTGGCGCTCCTCGCGCATCACCCGGGTCTGCTTCCACTCGGTGACTTCTTCCTTCTTGCGTTCCAGCAACGGCGCCAGCGACATCACGCCGCGGCCGATCTTCTCCATCACCGTGAACCAGGACAGCCCGGTCGCGAGCGTGATCGAGGCCAGCAGCAGCACCAGCACGAACAGGTTGGCGCCCAGCGCGCCGAAGCCCACCGTGAGCGAATTGCCCACCAGCTTGCCGAGGATGCCGCCGGCGCTGGAGACGTCGCCACTGAACAGGCGCACGTGCAGGAAGCCGGTGCCGGCGATGAGGAAACCGACCAGGCCGACCAGGCGCAGCGCAGGATCCAGGTCGTTCTCGCCCTTGCTCTCGCGCTTGAGCCCGAACATGGCGATCCACGCCAGCGCGCCGAGCACCACCGGCAGCAGGAAGGCGATGTAGCCGAACAGCTGCAGCAGCACGTCGGCGATCCAGGCCCCGGCGCGGCCACCCAGGTTGTGCACCGGCGCGACCACGCTGCCGGTATGCGACCAGCCCGGATCAGTCGCTGAATAGGTGAAAAGACTGGCCGCCAGGTACAGCAGGGCCGGCGCGATGGCGATCAGGCCCAGATCGCGCCAGAGACGCTGGCGGCGTGGATTGTCGGTCGTCGCCGCCGCGGCCGTGCGACGTGACGCCTTGCTGTCGTCGGACTTGGAGCGTTCGGGGACCTGCTTCGCCACCTTAGACCATACCTTTGGAATGCGCTGTTAGTGATTGATAATAAATGAGACGGCGTCAGTTTTCAGTTATGCGACGTCCGGCAGGCCAATCCGGGGGCCGAAACCACTGCTGGATGACGGCGTTCCGTTCATCGGCTTGAATCGCCCTGCCCCAGCCGCCACTCTATGACCAGCCAAGGATGCTGCGCAAACATCGCCAGCGCCTTGTCCCATCTACCTTTTCGCGAGTTTACATGAGCACCAGCCTGCCCTCCCGCCACCAGCGCCTCGTCATCCTCGGTTCCGGCCCGGCCGGTTGGACCGCCGCCGTCTACGCCGCCCGCGCCAACCTGAAGCCGGTCGTCATCACCGGCCTGCAGCAGGGCGGCCAGCTGATGACCACCACCGAGGTGGACAACTGGCCGGGTGACGCCCACGGCCTGATGGGCCCGGACCTGATGGCGCGCATGCAGGCCCATGCCGAACGCTTCGAGACCGAGGTCATTTTCGACCACATCCACACCGCCGACCTGTCGCAGCGCCCGTTCAAGCTGATCGGCGACAGCCACGAGTACACCTGCGATGCGCTGATCATCGCCACCGGCGCCACCGCCAAGTACCTTGGCATCCCGACCGAAGACGAGTTCAAGGGCCGCGGTGTGTCCGCCTGCGCCACCTGTGACGGCTTCTTCTACCGCGACCAGGACGTGGTCGTGGTCGGTGGCGGCAACACCGCCGTGGAAGAGGCCCTGTACCTGTCCAACATCGCCCGCAAGGTCTACCTGGTCCACCGCCGCGACACACTGAAGGCGGAAAAGATCATGCAGGACAAGCTGTTCAAGAAGGTGGCCGAAGGCAAGATCGAGACCGTCTGGCACCACCAGGTGGAAGAAGTGCTGGGCAATGATGCCGGCGTGACCGGCGTGCGCGTGAAGTCCACCCTGGACGGCAGCACTCGCGACATCGACGCCCACGGCTTCTTCGTGGCCATCGGCCACCACCCGAACACCACCCTGTTCGACGGCCAGCTGGCGATGAACAACGGCTACCTGGAAATCCGTTCGGGCCTGGGCGGCAATGCCACCCAGACCTCGGTGGAAGGCGTGTTCGCCGCCGGCGACGTGGCCGACCAGCACTACCGCCAGGCGATCACCTCGGCCGGCTTCGGCTGCATGGCCGCGCTGGATGCCGAGCGCTACCTGGACGCGCAGGGCAAGGCCAGCTGAGAGGCTGACCCGCTCCTGTAGGGCCGAGCCACGCCCGACTCCGGATGAAAGGCCGACGCCAGTGCGTCGGCCTTTCTGTTTCATCTGCCCTATCCTTCCCTCATGCCTTCCCCCCGCTTCCTCGACTCCCTGCAGTCCATCCCCGCCACCGACTGGGATGCCCTGCACGACGGTCAGAACCCCTTCGTCAGCCACGCCTTCCTCTCAGGCCTTGAACAGCACGGCTGCCTGCGCGAGGACTGGGGCTGGCAGCCCCGGCACTTCACGCTCTGGGAAGGCGACAGCTTGGTCGGCGCCATTCCGGGCTACCTGAAGACCAATTCGCACGGCGAGTTCGTGTTCGACCATGCGTGGGCCAACGCGTATGCCCGTCATGGCCGCGACTACTATCCGAAGTGGCTGGGCGCGGTGCCGTACTCGCCGGTCACCGGCCCGCGGTTGCTGACCCGTCACGATTCAGGTCGCGCCACCTTGCTGTCGGCATTGCGCGAGGCGCTGCCTGCACTGGACGTGTCCTCGGCCCATATCAACTTCCATACCGCAGTGGACGAGGCGCTGTTCGGCGATGACTGGCTGCTGCGCGAAGACGTGCAGTTCCAGTGGCAGAACCCGGGCGATTGGGCCACATTCGAGCAGTTCCTTGGCGCGATGAACCACAAGCATCGCAAGAACATCCGCCAGGAACGGGCCAAGGTCACCCGCCAGGGCATCACCTTCCGCGTGGTGCACGGCGATGAAGCCCGCCGTGCCGACCTGCAGGCGATGTATCGCTTCTACCTGCAGACGTTCCTCGAGTACGGCAACGCCCCGGCGCTGACCGAGGCCTTCCTGCGCCATCTGGCCATTTCATTGGGCCGCGGGCTGGTGCTGTTCCTGGCCGAACAGGACGGCGAGCCGATTGCCGGCGCGCTGTGCCTGCGCGGTGGCGACACGCTGTACGGCCGCTACTGGGGCGGCGCCACCCTGCCCGGCCTGCACTTCGAGGCCTGCTACTACCAGGGTATCGAATACTGCCTGCGCGAACGGCTGACCCGATTCGAACCGGGTGCACAGGGCGAGCACAAGCTGGCGCGCGGTTTCCTGCCGACGCTGGTGCGCAGCCGGCACTGGGTGGCTGATGCGGATTTCGCAGAAGCACTGCAGGACTGGTGCCGGCAGGAACGGCGCGATGTGCGGCGCTACCAGCAGGAGCTGCAGGGGCATGGACCGTTCCGCGTAGAGCCGTAGAGTCGGGCTTGCTCGACTGGCGCGGCGCCGAGAAGCGTGCCAACCAAGGTTGGCACCTACCAGGGCAGTGGGGCGCGCCAACCAACGTTGGCACCTATCAGGACAATGGCGAGCGCGCTGCGCTCAGGTGCACTGCCAGAAGTGCCCACTCACCCGACACGTCGCGCACCAGAACGTATAGAGCATGCCGCCGCTGCCCCACAGCAGCGTGCCCTCACTCGTGGTCGGCAGCGTCGAATCCAGCTGCATCACGAAGGGCATCTCCTCGCCGCAATCGATGCACGCCGGGTACCAGGCACTCTGCACCCAGCTGGGCGCGCCGCCCACGCGCGACAGGTTCTGCCGATGGTTGGACTGGCCCCAGTCCTGCTGCTGCCACCGCATGGTATCCATGGCGACCAGGCCGATCTCGGCACGCATCAGGTCACCGCTGTCGGTCGGCGTGGCCGGCACCTCCAGACGCTGGCTGGGGTGGCAGCTGGGCAGGCCGACGGCATCGTGGCGATAGAAGCGCACGGGCGGGTCTCCCCAGCCGCAGCAGTCCAGGCACAGGCACAGCGTGATCTCACCCGCCGCGCCCGGCTGCAGCGCGGCAGCGTCGGTTCGCAGCAGGCGCTGCAGCGGTGCATGGCAGCTGCCACACAACGCTTCCAGCGGCCCTCCCATCTGCCCGGCATGGTGCACCTGCCCACCATTCCAGGTCGGGTGCAGGCGCCAGATACGCTTGCGCCAGCTCGGTTCGTCCGCCTGCTGCGCGCGATGCTGCTCGCGGCCAAAGCGGATGTGCAGCGGCCGCTCCCCATGCAGGCGGCGCGGCAGCGGCCCATCCGCCACGCCGGCCCAATGCGCCCAGACCTCAGCATCCAGCGCGCCCCAGTCAGCGAGGTAGCCGCGGGCAACGGCATAGCTCTCGGGCTGCGCCGCGAGCAGCAGCGCCCTGGCCCGCGCCATTTCGCGATCGTCATCGGCTTCGGCCAGAATCTGCGCCCACTGCACGGCAGTGGCAGACGGCAGGCCCCGCCACACCTGCGAAGCCAGCTGCAGCTCATTCTCACTGGCAATCGCCAGCAAGGCCTCCCAGTCGTCCTGCAGCACCTGCGGCGCCTGGTAGCTGGCGAATTCGATCACGCTGGCCAGCAGCTCACCGCGCTCGCCATCACGATAGCGACGCCGGGCCTCGGCACAGACCGGCGCAACCGCTTCGTCGGGCAGCAGATCCAGCGTCATGTCGAGAAAGGCCGAGCTGGGTGAACGCCGGGCAAGGGCCAGCCGCATCAGCGCACCGAGCTGGCCCGGCTGCTCAGTCGCCAGCGCCAGCAGCATGCTCTGGCTGTCGTTGCACGTGCGCGGGTTGTCGTGCACATCGAGGATGGCGGTAATCGCGTCACTCATGCGTGGGCTCCTTGCCGTTGGACGCTGATGGTGCCAGACATCAGCGGTCACCACGGCGAATACAATGGCGGCATGACCCGCCAGCTGCCCTGGCGCCTGGCTGATGCGCCGGACGCCCCCTTTCCTCCAGCCGAGACCGCGCTGCGCCAGCCCGATGGCCTGCTCGCCGTCGGCGGTGACCTGAACCCGGTGCGCCTGCTCAATGCCTACGCTGGCGGCATCTTTCCGTGGTTCAGCGAGGGCGAGCCGATCCTGTGGTGGTCGCCGGACCCGCGCATGGTGTTCCGCACCGAGGGCGTGCATCTGTCCAGCCGGTTCCGCCGCCAGCTGCGCAGCAGTACGTGGGAGGTCACCGCCGACACCGCCTTCAGCCGCGTGATGCGCGCCTGTGCGGCAGCACCGCGGCCCGGCCAGGACGGCACCTGGATCAGCCCGGCGATGGTCGAGGCCTACGGCCAGCTGCACGACCTGGGCTTCGCCCATTCGTTTGAAGTCTGGGACCGGCAGACCCTGGTCGGTGGCATCTACGGGGTGGCAATCGGGTCGATGTTCTTCGGCGAAAGCATGTTCAGTGGTGCCAGCGGCGGCTCCAAGATCGCCCTGGCCGCCCTGGCATCCACCCTGCATGGTTGGGGCTGGGAACTGATCGATGCCCAGGTGGAGAATCCGCACCTGCTGCGGATGGGCGCCGAGCACCTGCCGCGCGCGGAATTCCTGCAGCACGTGCGCCGGGCCGTGCGCGGTGACGGCCGGGAAGGCCCGTGGACCCAGGCGGTTGGACGCTTGCCAGCACGGCGTTTGGCCGGGGGTTAACACAAACTTTGCAAGCTGGCGCCGTCACGCGTAAAATACCGCGCCTTAGGCCCAGCGTGGCCGTTTTCTGAACCGCACAGGACTACATGTCGAAAGACGATTCCATCGAGTTCGAGGGCACCGTCAGCGAGACGCTGCCGAACACCACTTTCCGCGTTCGCCTGGAAAATGGGCACGAAATCATCGCCCATATCTCCGGCCGCATGCGCAAGAACTACATCCGCATCCTCACCGGTGACCGGGTCAAGGTTGAAATGACCCCGTATGACCTGACCAAGGGTCGTATCACCTACCGCATGAAGTAAGCGGTCGGCGCCTGGCGCCACTCGACAAGGCCAGCCCTGGTTGCTGGCCTTTTGTCATGACCGGAATCCGGCCCTGCCGGAGGTCACCGTGACCGAGCTCACCGTGGCATCGGTCAGCCCCGCTTGCGGCAGATTCGCGCCTGCAGCCGCCGCGGCATCGTGGGATCCGATCCAGTCCGGATCGCCACCCCCTCCCGATCATGAACGCCCTGCTCCCGCACGTCCTGCTGCCGGCAGTTCTGCTGGTCAGCCTCCCCCTGGCGGCATTCGCCGCTGAACCCAGCAAGCCCTCCAACGCGTCCGAGTGCATTGCCCTCGGCGCCAATCGTGAAATCCGCCCCTCCAGCACGGAACGCGAGGTGCTGCTGCGCGACGGTGACAACCACTATCGGGTGCACCTGCAGAAGCGCTGCCTGGGCGCTGCCGCCTCGGCCAGCTATGTCTTCTTCACGCCCAGTACCCCTGAACGGATCTGCGGCGATGCCCGCAGCACACTGAAAACCGACAGCAACCACTGCACCGTGACCCGGATCGAACCGATCGATGCGGCGACCTTCAGGCGGCTGGCGCAGCAGGGGCGTTGAGTTGCAGTGCATGCGACAAGGGCGGCCGAAGCCGCCCTTGTCATTTCCAGTCTTTCGCGCCAAGCCTGCGGCGTCAGCTCATTCCACCGTGACCGGCAGCAGCCGCTCCGGCTCGGCCTGGGTCTCGACCACCAGCTCGTCGTCGCGCACGTCGATGCTGACCTTGCCGCCGTTGACCAGCTTGCCGAACAGCAGCTCGTCGGCCAGCGGACGCTTGATCTTGTCCTGGATCACGCGGGCCATCGGACGGGCACCCATCAGCGGGTCGAAACCATGGTGGGCCAGCCAGTCGCGCGCGGTCGGGGTGGCCGACAGGCTGACGTGCTTGTCCTGCAGCAGCATCTCCAGCTCGATCAGGAACTTGTCGACCACGCGCAGGATGTGCTCGAAGCCCAGCGCCTGGAACTGCACCACCGCGTCAAGACGGTTGCGGAATTCCGGGGTGAAGCTGCGGCGGATGGTCTCCATCGCGTCGGTGGCATGGTCCTGCTTGGTGAAGCCGATCGACCGCCGCGAGGCCTGCGCGGCGCCGGCATTGGTGGTCATCACCAGCACCACGTTCTTGAAGTTCGCTTCGCGACCGTTGGTATCGGTCAGCACACCGCGGTCCATCACCTGCAACAGGATGTTGAAGATGTCCGGATGCGCCTTCTCGATCTCATCCAGCAGCAGCACGCAATGCGGCGTCTTGACGATCTTCTCGGTCAGCAGGCCGCCCTGGTCGAAACCGACGTAGCCCGGAGGCGCGCCGATCAGGCGGCTGATCGAATGCGGCTCCATGTACTCGGACATGTCGAAGCGGACCAGCTCGATGCCCAGCTGCAACGCCAGCTGCTTGGTCACTTCGGTCTTGCCGACACCGGTCGGGCCGGCGAACAGGAAGTTGCCGATCGGCTTTTCCGGGTTGCCCAGACCCGAACGGGCCAGCTTGATCGCCGAGGACAGCGTCTCGATGGCCGGGTCCTGGCCGAAGATCACCATCTTCAGGTTGCGCTCCAGGTGCTGCAGCACATCCTTGTCGGTGGCACTGACCTGCTTGGCCGGGATCCGCGCCATCTTTGCGACGATCGCCTCGACCTCCTCGACGTCGATCAGCTCCTTGCGCTGCTCCTCGGGCAGCAGGCGCTGGCGGGCACCGGCCTCGTCGATCACGTCGATGGCCTTGTCCGGCAGCAGGCGGTCGCCGATGTGCTTCACCGACAGGTCCACTGCGGCCTGCAGGGCCTCGTCGGAGTAGGTCACACCGTGATGCAGCTCGTACTTGGACTTCAGGCCCTGCAGGATCTCGTAGGTCTCGCCCACCGTCGGCTCGACGATGTCGATCTTCTGGAAGCGGCGCGCCAGCGCGCGGTCCTTCTCGAAGATGCCGCGGTATTCCTGGAACGTGGTCGAGCCGATGCAGCGCAGCTCGCCCGACGCCAGCGCCGGCTTGATCAGGTTGGACGCATCCATGGTGCCGCCCGACGCCGAACCGGCACCGATGATGGTGTGGATCTCGTCGATGAACAGCACCGCGTTGGGCACCTTCTTCAGTGCCGTCAGCACGCTCTTCAGGCGCTTCTCGAAGTCGCCACGGTACTTGGTACCAGCCACCAGTGCGCCCAGGTCGAGCGAGTAGATCACCGCGTCGGCCAGCACGTCGGGCACCGAGCCTTCGATGATGCGGCGGGCCAGGCCCTCGGCGATGGCCGTCTTGCCTACGCCCGCCTCACCGACGTACAGCGGATTGTTCTTGCGGCGGCGGCAGAGGACCTGGATGGTGCGCTCGATCTCGTCGGCACGGCCGACCAGCGGGTCGATGCGACCGGCCCGGGCCTGGTCGTTGAGGTTGCTGGCGAATTCGGTCAGGGCATCTCCCTTGGGCTCGCCCTCCCCGCCTTCCATGCGGCTCTCGCCCTCCGGGGACGAAGACGACTGCTCGCCTTCATCGCCCAGCTTGGCGATGCCATGGGACAGGTAATTGACCACATCCAGCCGGGTCACATCCTGCTGGTTGAGGTAATAGACGGCGTGGGAGTCCTTTTCGCCGAAGATGGCGACCAGCACATTGGCGCCGGTGACCTCCTTCTTGCCCGAGGACTGCACGTGGTACACGGCCCGCTGCAGCACACGCTGGAAGCCCAGGGTCGGCTGGGTGTCGCGGCCATCGTCTTCCGCCAGGCGGGACACGGAGGCCTCGATGGCCTGCTCCAGCTCCTGGCGCAGGCGGTCGGCATCGGCACCACAGGCCTTCAGTACGGCCTGGGCTGACGGGTTGTCGAGCAGTGCCAGCAGCAGGTGTTCGACCGTCATGAACTCATGCCGGGCCTCACGGGCGCGCTTGTAGCACTGGCCGATGGTGTGTTCGAGGTCTTTGCTGAACATGGATTACTCCGGCGGCAGATGGGGACAATATGCGGCCTGACTACGCGATTTCCATCACCCTAGCGGATTGCTGCGTTCAGATGGCGTTAGCAGTACAGATCGCTTGATCTTCATTCACTCCAGGACAGCCCACCCAGCATGAGCGAACCCTACCTGAGCCGCTGGCGATTGCGGCGTGATGGCCCGGCCATCCGTACGCCCCACGCCCGGCTCTGGCCGGTGCTGACCGCTGCGGACGAGCCAGCGATGCTGAAGATCAGCAGCGAGACCGAGGAGCAGAACAGCCATCGCCTGCTACGCTGGTGGAACGGCGATGGCGCCGCCCGCCTGCTGGCCCACGAGGGGCCTGCGATCCTGATCGAGCGTGCCCGCGGTGACTCGCTGCGGCAACGCTCGATCGAGGGCGACGATGACGCCTGCACCGCGATCCTGTGCCAGGTCCTGCAGCGGTTGCACCGGCCACGGGGCGCGCCGCCAGCGGAACTGGTCTGCCTGCGTACATGGTTCGCCGACCTGCTGCAGCCAAGGGCTGTGCTGCCGCCACTGCTGGAACAGTGCAGATCACTGGCGGAGGGGCTGCTGCGTGACGAACAGGAGATCCGGCCGCTGCACGGCGACCTGCATCATGACAATGTGCTGGATTTCGGCCCGCGCGGCTGGTTGGCGATCGACCCGAAGCGACTGCTGGGGGACCGTGCGTTCGATTACACGACGATGTTCAGCAACCCGGACCTCTGTGGTCCGGGCATCCACGTTGCGACGCGGCCCGAGCGGTTTGCGATCCGCCTTGAGCAGGTCTGTGCGCTGGCCGAACTGGAACGCACGCGCCTGCTGCGCTGGATCGCGGCCAGCACTGCGCTGTCGGCAGTGTGGTTCAGGGATGACGGCGACCCGGCCGATATCGACGAGACATTCGCCCGGATGGCCCTGGAGGCGCTGGCGGAGAGGTGAGACCCGCGCTTGGCAGGTGCGCACCTTGGCGGGCACGCCCCATCCACGGTCGATACGGGCTTCTGCCTTGGTAGGTGCCCACCTTGGTGGGCACACCCATCCGGGATTGATGTGCCCGGACGAGAATCGGCAGCTGGTCAGGCCTTTTCCATCGTGCACAGCAGCGGGTGCTGGTTCATCCGCGAGTACTCGTTGACCTGGGCGACCTTGGTCTCGGCCACTTCGCGGGTGAACACCCCGCACACGCCGCGGCCGCGGGTGTGGACGTGCAGCATCACCTGCGTGGCCTTGTCCAGGTCCATGCTGAAGAACTGCTGCAGCACATCCACCACGAAATCCATCGGGGTGTAGTCGTCATTGAGCAGCATCACCTGGTAGAACGGCGGCGGCGCCACTTCCGGGCGCGCGGCCTCTACGGCGACGCCGTGCTCGTGCTGGGAATCGGGGGAAGACTCATGGGGCATCGGGCCATTATAGAGGCTCGGGCGCGCCTGCGTCGGCCTGCCGCAGATTGGACGGCACGCACGCCCACCGTCACAATTGCACCCTCTCTCAACACTGTTTCACAGGATCTTCATGAAAAGGACCCTTCTCCCCGCCCTCCTGATCGCTCTGGCTGCCACCGGCTCCGCTGCCGCCGCAGACGCCGACAAGGCCGTGGCCCGCCATCTGGACAAGCTGGGCTACACCTACGAAGTCGATGAGGACGGCGACTACCGCATGGTCTTCGACGTCGAGGGTGACCGCACCCAGATGGTCTATGTGCGTTCGTCGGTGGAGGATTTCGGCACCCACAACATCCGCGAGATCTGGTCGCCGGCCTACAACGCGAAGACCAAGCAGTTCCCGGTGGCCGTGGCCAACCGCCTGCTGGAAGATTCGCAGGATGCCAAGATGGGCGGCTGGGTAAAGCAGGACACCACCGCCATGTTCGTGGTCAAGATCGACGCCGATGCCACTGCCGACCAGCTCAGCGACGCCATCGATGCGGCCATCCGCACCGCCGACGCCATGGAGCTGGAACTGACCAAGAAGGACGAGTTCTGAGTTGAACGCCACGCCGGACCCGCGCTGGGCACCGCACGCCACCGTTGCCACGGTGGTGGTCGACGGCGGCCGTGTGTTGCTGGTTGAAGAGACCATCGATGGCCGGCAGGTGCTGAACCAGCCGGCCGGCCACCTCGAGCCGGGCGAAAGCCTGGCCGAGGCAGCCCTGCGCGAGACCCGCGAGGAAACCGGCTGGACGGTGCAGCTGACCCATTTCATCGGCTGCTACCAGTGGACTGCCGGCGACGGCACCGCCTTCCTGCGCTTCTGCTACGCGGCGCGCCCGGTCTCGCACGACCCGGCGCAGCCACTGGACACCGGCATCGACCGCGCGCTGTGGCTGACCCCGGCCGAACTGCAGGCCGCCGGCGAGCGCCAGCGCAGCCCGCTGGTCTGGCAGGTGGTGGCTGATTACCTGGGTGGCCAGCGCCATCCGCTTTCGCTGGTCCGGGAGGTCGCATGAGCACTCCGCGCGTGATGGTGGGCGTCTCCGGAGGTGTCGACTCTTCGGTCGCCGCCTGGCGTCTGGTACAGCAGGGCGAAGCCGTGGCCGGCCTGTTCATGCAGAACTGGGCCGACGATGGCAGCGGCGACTGCCGCGCCGAGGACGACCGCCGCGACGCGGTGGCCGTCTGCGGCCTGCTGGGCATCCCGTTCCACTTCCGCGACTTCTCCAGCGAGTACTGGCAGGGCGTGTTCGAGCACTTCCTGGCCGAGTACGCGGCCGGCCGCACCCCGAACCCGGACGTATTGTGCAACCGCGAAGTGAAGTTCAAGCACTTCCTGGATGCCGCCCGCGAGCTGGGCGCCGAACGCATCGCCACCGGCCACTATGCACGGGTGACCCAGCGCGGCCACCAGTGGCTGCTGCTGCGCGGCGCCGACCGTTCCAAGGACCAGAGCTACTTCCTGCACCAGCTGGGCCAGGAGCAGCTGGCGGCCACCCTGTTCCCGATCGGCGACCTGGAAAAGACCGACCTGCGCCGGATCGCGCGTGACGTCAGCCTGCCGACCCACGCCAAGAAAGACTCCACCGGCATCTGCTTCATCGGCGAGCGTGACTTCCGCGAGTTCCTTGGCCGCTACCTGCCGGCCAGGCCCGGCCAGATCCTCGACCCGGCCGACGGCAGCGTGATCGCCGAACATCCGGGCGTGTTCTATTTCACCCTGGGCCAACGCGAGGGCCTGAACATCGGCGGCGTGCGTGGACGCCCGGCCGCGCCGTGGTACGTGGTCGGCAAGGATGTGGCCAGCAACGTGCTGTACGTGGACCAGGACCGCGACAGCAAGTGGATGCTGTCCGAGCGGCTGCGTTCGGAAACCGCGCACTGGATCGCCGGTTCGCCGCCGGCACGGCGCTTCGAATGCACCGCCCAGACCCGCTACCGCCAGCCCGATGAGCCGTGTACGGTCCAGGTGCTGGACGATGGCAGCGTGCTGGTCACCTTCGCGCGCCCGCAGCGCGCCGTTACCCCCGGTCAATCGCTGGTGCTGTATGACGGTGACGTGTGCCTGGGTGGCGCGGTGATCGCCGCCACCGATGCGCCGCTGGAACAGCGCCTGCGCACCACCCCTTCCCCTTTTGAGGTAATCGCTGCATGAGTTTCACTGTCGACGACCGCGTCCTGGCCCTGGCCGGCATTGCCCAGGCCCTGCAGCAGGTACGCCGCATCGCCGATACCGGCCATTCCGACGCCGCCGCCGTGCGCACCGCCGTGGACAGCGTGTTCCGTGTCGATGCGTCCTCGCCGCAGGAGGTGTTCGGTGACCGCCATGCACTGAAGTCCGGCCTGCGCCTGCTGCACAACTACTTCCGCAGCCAGGGCCAGGACCCGATCCTGCCCAAGCTGGCCCTGTCGGTGCTGCAGCTGGAGCGCCGCTTCGTTCAGGATGGCGCCACCGTGAACAAGGTCGCCTCGGGCATCGAGCGCGCCCAGCGCCAGGCCAGCGAACTGGGCGACAGCGGCCACCCGGACGTGCTGGCCAACCTGGGAGGCCTTTACGCCGACACCATCAGCCACCTCAAGCCGCGGGTAATGGTGCAGGGCAACCCGCACTACCTGGGCCAGGCTGGCGTGGTGGCCGAGATCCGCGCCCTGCTGCTGGCCGCGGTGCGCGCTGCGGTGCTGTGGCGGCAGCTGGGCGGCAGCTACTGGGACTTCCTGTTCAGCCGCAAGGCGATGATCGAGGCCGTGGACCGGCAGCTGGCCTGAGGGTGTGGGGTCGGATCCCTTTCCGGCACGGAAAGGGCTCGGACCCCGAAGCCGCCAAGGCGCCGGAAAACCGGCGCATTCAGAATGCACTTCGAGGCACATCGACGTTAAAGAGAAAGGGGGTACGGCCGATACATCCTCCGTGCACCTCCCGAGAACGTCCATGTACTCACGCATTTTCATCCGTCTGGCCGCCCCCCTGGCTCTGACCCTGCTGCTCCCCTTCGCCATCGGTTTCGAATGGCCGGCCGCCCTGCGCTGGGCGATCCTGACCACGATGACGCTGAGCTGGCTCGGCTTTGCGTGGTGGACCACCCGCGCCCAGGCACACCGTTCCCCGGAACACGCCCGTGTCCTGCGTGA
This sequence comes from Stenotrophomonas sp. a6, assembly GCF_030913325.1. Classification (NCBI taxonomy): domain Bacteria; kingdom Pseudomonadati; phylum Pseudomonadota; class Gammaproteobacteria; order Lysobacterales; family Lysobacteraceae; genus Stenotrophomonas; species Stenotrophomonas sp. a6. Next base: position 2,170,654 of record NZ_CP133161.1, on the reverse strand, counting down.
GCAGGACCAGCTGCTGACCGAACTGCGCAATTTCGTCGGCAACGAGATCGAGGGTTCGCGCGGCGAAGTGGAACGCGCCCGTGACCTGATCCGCCAGGCCGTCTCCAGCCTCGGTGGCAGCTTCGATGCGATGAACCGCAAGTCTCGCCAGCAGAGCCAGGCCCTGTCGCGCATCGTCGACCGCGCCGGTGACGAAGGCAATGCCGGCCTCGACGTTGCCCGTTTTGCCCAGCACGCCAGCCACCGCATGGAACAGCTGGTCGAAGCGCTGGAACAGGTGAGCGGCCAGAGCAGCACCACCGTGCAGCACATCGACCAGATGGCGCAGCACCTTGATGGCATCTTCGCGCTGCTGGAGGACGTCAAGTCGATCGCCGACCAGACCAACCTGCTGGCCCTGAACGCTGCCATTGAAGCGGCACGTGCCGGTGAAGCCGGTCGTGGCTTCGCGGTGGTCGCCGACGAAGTGCGCAACCTGTCCGAGCGCTCGACCACCTTCAACGAGCAGATCCGCAAGCTGGCACACAGCTCCAAGGACGCCATCGCCAAGGTGCGCGAGACGGTCTCGCACATGGCCTCGCGTGACATGGACCGCTCCCGCGAAGCGCGCCAGGAAGCGGCGGCGATGCTCGACAACGTCGCGCAGATCAACGCCTCGCTGGGTGACGGCATGCGCGAAGTGTCCGAGTGCGCCCGTTCGATCGATGGCAGCGTAGCCGAAGCCGTGCGCGCCCTGCAGTTCGAAGACATCGCCACCCAAGCGCTGGGCGGCGTGCACACCCACCTGGACCGCCTGACCGCGATCAACCGCGAAGCGGTGGCCCTGCAGGAACTGCTGCACCGCAATGGCGGCGTATTCGACGAAGAGATCGCCACCGCCCTGCAGCGCACCGGCAGCCGCCTGCGCGAACTGCGCAGCGAATGGGAGCGCCCGCCGCACAAGCCGGTTGCCCAGCAGAGCATGGGCGCCGGCACCGTCGAGCTGTTCTGATCCTGATGTCCGCTGCCCTCGCCGGCAGCCCGCAAGGCCCCGGTTCGACCGGGGCCTTTGCCTGTAACCCGCCGTTGGATGCATCCTGTACCCGCACGATGACACTGATCCGCGCCCTGCCCTCTCTCACCGATACCGAGCGCCCGCGCAACGCGAGCGTGCGTGAGCAGCTGCAGCAGCTGGAGGATGTGGCACGCGAGGAGATCCGCGAACTGCAGCAGCTGGCGGACGCGCGCCCCGCCCCGTCGCGGGCGGACGAGGCACTGCTGGGACTGGCCTGGGACCTGGGGTTGGACGGGGAAGCGCTGAAGTAGATCCACGCCATGGGTGGACAGCTTTCATCCGCCGGTGTGACGCCTGGCCCTCGCCGCAACATCCACGCATGGCGTGGATCTACCGGGGTGGCGAAATCGTTGTGGCATGATCCACCGATCCCGTTCATGGAAGACCGATGGCCATCACCCTGATCGCACTCCTGCTGATCGAGACCGTCCTTCTGATGGCCTGGGTGGCCGGTTATTTCAGTTGGGGCATCACCCTGTTCAACGAACGCATCGCGGCGTCACCGGCCATGCAGGCCCGGCTCTCGCTGGGCAGCCTGGAACGTGACCTGCCGCAGGACAGATGGCTGCAATTGGCCTTCCATGCGCTGCCCGATGGCAGCATGGCGTTCCGCGAGAGCTTCGCGCCAAGCTTCGGCCTGCGCTACTTCCCGGTGATGCGCGGTCGCATCGTACTCAACGCGCGACGGCACGAAGTGCGGGTGATCGGCCTGTGCAGCTGGTTCGTGGCGATCCTGTCGCTGCTGCTGTTGCCGCTGGTGGCGATGCGCCCGATGGTGGCGCCCATGCTGCTGGTGCTGCCGCTGTTCCTGGCCAGCTATCTGGTCCAGAAGCGGCGCTATGCGGCCATTGTAGAAGCACTGCGCATGCAGCTGAGGGCGGATTTTCCGAGGTAGATCCACGCCATGCGTGGATGATCGAGAGGCACAGGCATCCGTGCCGACCAACGGTCGGCACCCACCAAAGCGGGTTGTGGTAGATCCACGCCATGCGTGGATGGACACAGCAGCCAGGGTCAGTTCCAACCAGTGCAGCTGATCACCGCACCAGCATCACTTCCCCACTGGCATCGGTGCGCAGCGAAACCGGCTGTGGCTGGCGCAGCCACTGCGCCAGGTCGCGCGGGCTGAGCGGGCGCGAGTACAGGTAGCCCTGGATCTCGTCGCAGCCCTGGCGGCGCAGCATGTCCTCTTCCTGGTGCGTTTCCACGCCCTCGGCCACCACCTTCATGCCCAACGCGTGGCCCAGGTGCACGATGGCCTGGGTCACTTCAGCCGTACCCGAATCGTGCAGCATGCCCTGCACGAAACTGCGGTCGATCTTCAGGCGCCCCACCGGGAAGCGGTTGAGGTAGTTGAGATTGGAGAAGCCGGTGCCGAAGTCATCCACCGCCAGCGGCACGCCGTGCCGTTCCAGCACGTCGAAGCAATGGCGCAGGATGTCGGTGTCACGGATCAACGCCGACTCAGTCAGTTCCAGCTCCAGCCGCTGTGGTGGCCAGCCATGGGCGTGGCAGATTTCGATCACGCGCTCGGCAAAGCCGCGGTCTCGCAGCTGTACCGCAGAAACATTCACCGCAATGCGGTCGAAACGCAGTCCGGCACGGTCCCAGGCGGTTGCCTGGCGGCAGGCCTCATTCAGCACCCAGTCGCCGATCCGCACGATCTCGCCGCATTTTTCGGCAATGGGGATGAACTCGGCCGGGCTGCAGTAGCCGATCCCGGGGCGGTGCCAGCGCAACAGTGCCTCGATCGCCGGCGGCTCGCCGTGGTGGGCGTGCAGCAGCGGCTGGTAGGCCAGGCTGAACTCTTCGCGCTCGATGGCGCCGTGCAGGGCATGCTCCAGCTCCAGCTTGCGCTGGATGCGGGCCAATGCGTCCTGGCTGTAGTACTGGTAGGTGTTGCGCCCCGCTTCCTTGGCCGCGTACATCGCGGCATCGGCGGCACGCAGCAATGAATCGAAATCGGTCTGTGCATCGCCCAGCATCGCGATGCCGACGCTGGCGCCGACCTTCAACGTGGTCTCGCCACGCCGCAGTGGCTCGGCCAGCGAAGCGATCAGCTTGCGCGCGACGTGGCCGGCGTCTTCCGGCTCGGCCAGGTCGCGCAGTACCACGATGAATTCATCACCACTGAAGCGGCCGAACAGATCGTTGTTGCGCAGGTTCTGGTGCAGGCGCGTCGCCGCGGCCTTCAGCAGTGCATCACCGGTGGCGTGGCCGAAGCTGTCGTTGATGGTCTTGAAGCCATCCAGGTCGATGAACAGCATCGCCAGCGATGTGCCACGGTCACGTGCTTCTTCGATGGCCTCTGCCGTCTGCTCGCCGAGCAGCACGCGATTGGGCAGGCCGGTCAGCAGATCGTAGTGGGCCAGCAGTTCGATGCGCTCGTTGGCCTCGCGTTCGCGGGTGATGTCACGGAACAGCACCACGAAGCGCGGTGGCAGGCCGTCACGGCGGTCCAGCTCGATCAGCACCTGCACCCAGACGCGCAGGCCGGACTGGCGGTAGAAGCACAGGTCCAGCTGCTCGGGCAGCCCGCCGTTGGCGATGCGCGCCAACGCCGCTTCGAAGGCATTGCGTGAGTCCTCGGTGTACAACGCCAGCGCCTGGTCGAGGGTGATCGGTTCCTTGCGCAGGCCGTGAATGCGATAGCACTCCTCGGTCCACTGCATGTGCCGGGTCTTCACCTCGATCTCGCAGCCGCCGATGCGGCCCAGCGCGGAGACGCGGTTGAGCAACTCGGTGCGCCAGCGGATCAACGCGTCGGTCTGGTGCTGCTCGGTGATGTTCTGCACCTGTCCGAGCAGTCGCTTGGGCTGTCCGTCCATGTCCAGCAACGGCTGCATCCACAGCCGCAGGTGCTGCGACGGCTCATTGCCCCGGGTCAGTTCCAGTTCGAGATTGGCGGCACGGCCATCGCGCCACAACCGCCGCCACGCCGCACGCAATGCGCCACGTGAACGTGGGTGCAGCTGCTTCAGCCAGCGCCGCTGGCCGGGTACGGCGCCCTGCTCCAGCGCAAGCATCGAACGCAGCTCCGGCGACCACCAGAAGTCACCACTGTTGGGGTCGAACGACCAGCTGCCCATGCTGGCGATGCGCTGGGCCTCGCTCAGGTGCAGCTGCTGTTCCTGCAGCAGCCCTTCCAGCTGCTTCTGCTGTTCGATATCGGTATGGGTACCGACCATGCGCAGCGGCTGGCCATCGGCGGTGCGCGCGACCACGCGGCCCCGGTCCAGTACCCAGCGCCACTGGCCATCGGCCTGGCGGAAACGGAACTGCGCGCTGTACTGCTCGCTCAAGCCACGCAGATGCTCTTCCAGTGCGGCCCGCACCTGGGCGATGTCCTCGCCGTGCACGCGGGCCAGCATCTCGGTGGCGGTTTCATCGCCCACTGCCGGGGTGCGCACCACACGGTCACTGGGAATGTCCCAGTCCCACAGGCTGTGGCCGGCACTGTCCAGCGCCAGCTCCCAGCGCCCACCGCCGCCGAGCGGCACCGGTTCGGGAATGCTCAACGTGAAGGCCAGCAGGTTGCCGGCGCCATCGTGCACGGCGCGCAGGTGGCCATCGTAGTGCCCGTGCGGGCCACCCGGCAGCGTGCAGGCCACGATGCCGCCATCGGCAGCCATCAGGCGCAGATCTTCCAGCATCGGCGCATACGCAGCCACGGTGGCCGGCAGGCCATGCTCGCGCGCAGCCGGATTGGCCGCCAGCGGGCGACCCGTGCGGTCGACGATGACCAGCGCCGACGCAAGCGGGTGCTGCAGCAGGCTGGCGATGATCCCTTGGTCCACGCGATCTTGCTCCGGATGACACGCCCGTCAGCGGGGCACGCAGTGGTTAACGGCGCCTGCGGCGGATAATTGAGTGGTCTGGGCGCACCTGCGCGGTAAGATGGCCGGCGCCCCTTTCAACCAGCCCGTCCATGCCTGCAGAACCGACCGGCACCGCCCTTGTACCCGATCCGCGGATGGCGCAGGCGCTGAGCCGCGACCGGCGACGGGTGGTCCTGAGCTACCTGGTGATGGCATTGGCCTGGATGATCGCTTCCGACAGTGCCGTGCAGGCGCTGGTGCCGGATCCGCAGCAGGCGGCGATGTGGCAGAGCGTGAAGGGCTCGTTCTTCGCGCTGGCCAGTGCCGGCCTGCTGTATCTGCTGTTGCGGCCGCTGGCCGAGCATGTGCTGCACACCCATGCGCGCCAGCAGGCCTCGGAGCTGCGCCTGCGGCAGATGTTCGAGGGCAACCCCGGCCCGATCCTGGTCTACGACCTGGACACGCTGGCGATCCTCGATGCGAATCCGGCTGCCTGTATCGCCTTCGGCTGGGAGCGTGACGAACTGCTGGAGCAGACCATCGACGCGTTGTGGCCGCCAGGCCAGGACCAGGCGCTGCAGACCAAGCTGGAGGCGATCCGCGAGGCGCCGGAGGAACTGTGCATCCTGCGTGCCCAGCTGCAGCTGCGTGACGGCTCGCTGCGGCAGATGGAACTGCGCTCCAACGCCATCAGCTATGACGGCCACAACGCCCGCTTGTTGATTGCCATCGACCGCACTGCCGAAGACCTGGCCCAGCTGCGCCGTGACCAGGCGCTTGCGCGGGTGGAAGAAGCCCACGAACTGGCGCGCATCGGCGCCTGGGAACTGGACCCGTCCACCGGCATGGGCCGCTATTCCAACCAGGTCTACCGCCTGCTTGGCCGCCGGCCGCCGGAAGCCCGCCGCTGGCACCGCTTCGACGAGCTGCTGGTTCCCGCCGACCCTGCCACCGCCACCCAGACCGAACAGCTGCTGGCCGACCTCTGCTCGGGTGATCCGGTGCAGGTGGACGTACTGCTGCCCCTGCTGTCGATGGACGGACGCGCCCTGATGGTGCACCTGCGTGCCGCCAGTGGTGTCGATGAGTCCGGCCGCAGCCGCGTGCTGGGCACCCTGCAGGACGTGACCGAGCGGGAGCAATCGCGGCGCCTGCTACGCGAGCGCGAGGAGCAGTTCCGCGAACTGGTGCGGGTGCTGCCCGATGGCGTGGTGATCCTCTCCGACGAGCACGTGCTGTACACCAACGCCTGGGCGGCCAGCCTGTTCGGCTATGGCAGCCATACCCTGCTGGGTGAGCCGCTGTCGGCGCTGGTCGCTGCCGGTGATCTGGCCCGCGTCCGCGGCCAGCTGCGTGCAGGGCAGCCACACCTGGGCCCCGGCCACAGCAGCGTGGTGGCCATGCAGCGCGCCGACGGCCGCAGCTTCCATGCCGGCCTGGCGGTGGGCGAGGTTCGCTATGGTGGCCGCGACTGCAAGCTGCTGATCGTGCGCGACCTCAGTGATTCCGAACGGACGCGCAGTGCACTGGAAACCAGCAACCGCGAACTGCAGGCGATGGCCGGCCGCCTGTTCTCCCTGCAGGAAGACGAGCGCCGCGCGATCTCGCGCGATCTGCACGACGACATCGGCCAGGCGATCACGGCGATCAAATTGTCCGCCCATGCCGCGCAGGACGAGCACGATCCGCAACGCCGCGCCGAGGACCTGGCACAGATCGTCAGCCTGGCCGACACCACGGTAGCCAAGCTGCGCGACATCTCCACCCTGCTGCGCCCTCCGCAGCTGGACGCGCTGGGCCTGGAAGCGGCCCTCAGCTGGCAGGCACGGGTGCTGTTCCGTTCTTCGCAGGTGGAGCTGCTGGCCGAGATCGAGCCCCTGCCTCATCGCCCCGACAACAGCATCGAACAGGCCTGCTTCCGAATCGCACAGGAGAGCCTGACCAACGTGCTGCGGCACGCGCGCGCGAGCCAGGTACACCTGCAACTGCGCGACATCGGCAAGCGCAGCCTGCACCTGCAGATCCGCGACGACGGCGAAGGTTTCGACCCGGACGGCCCGCGCGGCCTGGGCCTGATCGTGATGCGCGAGCGCGCGCAGAGTGTCGGCGGCCATGTGCGCATCGAGTCCGCACATGGCGAAGGCACCCTGATCGACGTTCACCTCCCCTACCAGGCGGCCAGCATGGCCGCCGTTGAGTCACCGGAATACTGAGCCTATGTGGAATCCCAACCAGCCGCCGGTCAGCATCGATGATGCACCCGATCGCCTCGGTGCCGGCAACCCCGAGCTGCAGGCGATGGTCGCCGAAGCGGCCTCCGGCGGCACCGCGCTGATGCTGATGCACGTGGACATCGACCACTTCGCTTCCGTCAACGAGAACATGAGCGCCGAGGTGGGTGACCAGGCGCTGGTGCTGGTGGCGCAGCGGCTGCAGTCCTACCTGCGGGGTCGCGGCAAACTGTGGCGGCATGGCAGCGACGAGTTCCTGATCGCAGTCCCGCGCAACGCCGACGTGCCGCTGCCGGAGGACTTCGCCGAGGAGATCCGGCAACAGATGGAGTTGCCCCTGTCGGTGCTGCCGTACACGCTGTTCATGACTGGCAAGCTGGGGGTGAGCCTGTGCCCGGAACACGCCAGTAACGCCTCGCGACTGCTCGACCACGCCGAGGATGCGCTGTACCAGGCGGCCCGCGAAGGTGGAAACGCGGTGCGCATCCATGCAGTGGATACCCCGCCGAGCGCGCACAGCGAGAGCATCATCGCGCGCCAGATCGTCGACGCGATCCCCAACGGCGAGCTGAAACTTCGCTACCAGCCGCTGGTCAGTGCCCGCGACGGCCATGTGGTGGGCATGGAGGCGCTGCTGCGCTGGCAGTCCCCCACGCTGGGCATGCTGGTGCCGGAGCGCTTCATGCGCACCGCCGAGCGGCTGGGCATCATCGTGCAGATCGGCACCTGGGTGCTGGAAGGCGCGCTCAAGCAGGCCCGCCTGTGGCGCGACCAGGGCTTCGACGACTTCACCATTGCCGTGAATGTCTCCACCCTGCAGCTGCTGCGGCCGAACTTCTTCGCTGAAGTGATGGGCCTGATCCAGGCCGCGGGCGTGCCGGCACAGATGCTGACGCTGGAGATCAACGAAAGCGCGCTGACCAACAATGTCAATTTCGTGCACGAGACACTGGCCAACCTGCGCAACGAAGGCATCAGCCTGAGCCTGGACAACTTCGGCACCGGCGATTCCAGCCTCAGTGCGCTGGTGCGTTACCCGGTGGACAAGCTGAAGATCGACCGCAGTTTCATCAAGAGTGCACCAGCCGGCAACCGCGAGGCAGCCATCGCACGCGCGATCATCGCCATGGGCCACCAGCTGGGCATGACGGTCATTGCCAACGGCGTGGAATCGCAGGCGCAGCTGGGCTTCCTGCGCCGCAACGACTGCGACGTGTTCCAGGGCTACCTGTTCGGCGAACCGATGTCGGCCGATGCCGCCGGCATGACCCTGCGCCGCCGCTACCTGCGCCCGGAAGCCTTCGCCGAGACCCGCCCGGACCGCACACTGCTGCTGCTGGACGACGAGGAGAACGTGCTGCGCTCGCTGGTGCGCCTGTTCCGCCGCGATGGCTACCGCATCCTGGCCGCCGGCAACGTGCGCGATGCGTTCGATCTGCTGGCGATCAACGACGTGCAGGTGATCCTGTCCGACCAGCGCATGAGCGACATGAGCGGCACCGAGTTTCTGGGCCGGGTGAAGATGCTGTACCCGGACACGATCCGCCTGGTGCTGTCCGGCTACACCGATCTGAACACGGTGACCGACGCGATCAACCGTGGCGCGATCTATCGCTTCCTGACCAAACCGTGGAACGACGATGAGCTGCGCAAGCACATCCACCAGGCGTTCCGCACCTATGAGGAGCAGCGTCGCAGCAACGCCGGTCCGGCGCCTGCGGAGAGCGGCGATGGCGGCGAGGATCGCCCGCTGCGGTAACGATCCCGTCTGGTAGAGCCGGCCGCTGGCCGGCTGCTCTCGATGCCTGGCTCAAAGGGGTTGCCGGCCAGCGGCCGGCACTACCCGAAGCGCGAATCCGGTCGGGGACAAGCCCTGGCAGAGCCGGCCGCTGGCCGGCTGCTCTCGATGCCCGGTTCAATGGGTTGCCGGCCAGCGGCCGGCACTACCCGAAGCGCGAATCCAGGTCGGGAACAAGCCCTGGTAGAGCCGGCCGCTGGCCGGCTGCTCTCGATGCTGGATTCAATGAGGTTGCCGGCCAGCGGCCGGCACTACCCGAAGCGCGAATCCAGGCCGGGGACAAGCCCTGGTAGAGCCGGCCGCTGGCCGGCTGCTCTCGATGCCTGGTTCAAAGAGGTTGCCGGCCAGCGGCCGGCACTACCCGAAGCGCGAATCCAGGTCGGGGACAAGCCCTGGTAGAGCCGGCCGCTGGCCGGCTGCTCTCGATGCCTGCTTCAAAGGGATTGCCGGCCAACGGCCGGCACTACCCGAAGCGCAAACCCAGGTGGGGGACAAGCCCTGGTAGAGCCGGCCGCTGGCCGGCTGTTCTCGATGCCTGGTTCAAAGAGGTTGCCGGCCAGCGGCCGGCACTACCCGAAGCGCGAATCCAGGTCGGGGACAAGCCCTGGTAGAGCCGGCCGCTGGCCGGCTGCTCTCGATGCCCGGTTCAATGAGCTTGCCGGCCAGCGGCCGGCACTACCCGAAGCGCGAATCCAGGTCGGGGACAAGCCCTGGTAGAGCCGGCCGCTGGCCGGCTGCTCTCGATGCCCGGTTCAATGGGGTTGCCGGCCAGCGGCCGGCACTACCCGAAGCGCGAACCCAGGCCGGGGACAAGCCTTGGTAGAGCCGGCCGCTGGCCGGCTGCTCTCGATGCCGGATTCAATGAGGTTGCCGGCCAACGGCCGGCACTACCCGAAGCGGTCAGCGCGGCTGCTTCACCGGCAGCACCACGCGGAAGCGCGAGCCCACGCCCGGGGTGCTGTCCAGGTCGATGCGGCCATGGTGCTTGTTGATGATGCTGTAGGAGATCGACAGGCCCAGGCCGGTACCGCTGCCCACCGGCTTGGTGGTGAAGAACGGATCGAAGATGCGCTGGCGCAGTTCCGGCGAGATGCCGCCGCCAGTGTCTTCAAATTCGACCCATACCTGGTCACCGTCGACACCAGTACGCACGGTGATCGTGCCACGCTCGGCAATGGCGTGGCCGGCGTTGAGCAGCAGGTTCATGTAGACCTGGTTCAACTCGGACGGCAGGCATTCCACCAGCGGCAGCTGGCCGAACTCACGCACCAGGGTGACCTTGTACTTGAGCTCGTTCCAGATGATGTTGATGGTCGATTCCAGCCCGGCGTGCAGGTCGACCAGCTTCCACGATTCGTCGCGGCCGGAATACGAGAAGTCCTTCAGATCACGCACGATGCGGGTCACCCGTTCGATGCCTTCGCGCGATTCGGCCATCAGCTGCGGCAGGTCGCGGCTGATGAAATCGATGTCCAGGCGGTCACGGATATCGTCGATTTCCGGAATCAACGCCTTCGGGTCGGGCGCACGAAGGGCGCGTTCGTAGGCTTCGATCACCGTGAACAGGCTGCGCAGGTACTCCTGCAGGCTGCCCAGGTTGGAGTGCACGTAGCCGATCGGGTTGTTGATCTCGTGCGCCACACCGGCAGCGAGCTGGCCGATGGACGCCATCTTTTCCGACTGCAGCAGCTTTTCCTGGGTACCGTTGAGGCGCAGGTAGGCCTGGCGCAGCTCGGCATGGCGCTGCTGCAGCTCGCGCTCGTAGTCTTCCTGCCCTTCGATATGGCGGAACAACGCCAGGAAGTGCCCTTGGCCGACCGGGCCGTGGTGGTAGAGGTGGGCGATGACCACACCCTCCCCCAGCGGCAGGCTGCCGTTCCAGTGACCATGCTGCCGCGCCTGTTCCAGCGCATCGGGTGGCAGCAGCTCACGCAGCCGCTGCGGCGGCAATGCACCGTCCTCCCCACCGGCCAACAGGTTCTGCGCAGCCGGATTGGCCAGCGCCACCTGCCCGTCTTCAGTGAACAGCAGCAACCCTTCGCGCAGGCGCTCAAGCAGGGCCTGCAGCACCGGCTGCGGAGGAAGGGGGGCGGTAACCAGGGCGTTGGCAGCGGACACGGCGACTCGGGACGTTCGAACAGGCGCCCAATATACGCGGTCACGCAGCGGGCTTCAGCCCGCGGGGGTGGGTAGTGCGACCGCCGTCGCGTCAGGCGACGGCGAGTGGGCGGCGGGCAGTGACGGTGTGTGACTGGCCCTTGGCGTCATAGGCCGAGGCGTCTTCGGTACGGCCCAACTGGCGCAATGCCCAGTTGACTTCGCGTCGGCGCCGCGAAAGCAGCACGCCATTGGCGCGGTTGCGCTCGGCCAGTTCCTGCAGCTGCTCGCCCTGCCCCACCGGCGGCGCGCCTTCCAGCGCACGCAGCGCTTCCAGCTTGGCGCCGGTGGCCCGGATCAAGGCGTGTACGTCGTGCTCGACCAGGGCCTGGCGTTCAACGTCCAGGGCCTGGGCGAGGCGCTGCAGCGGCTCGCTCATCGCCGCGGTCATCCGTGCAGCTGCTGGTCCAGATCGAGCATGCGCGATGCGATCGCGTCCGGATTGATCTTGTAGGTGCCGTTCTGCAGCGACTCGCGCACGGCGGCCACGCGCTGGGCGTCGATCGCCGGGGCGGTGGTCAGCTCACGCTCGATGGCCTGCAGATTGGTGGCCTCGCCGGTCAGGCGCAGGCTGTCGGCCGCCTCGACCGGGCGCGCCGCCGCATCGGTGCTGACGCCGGGCTTGTTGGCCGGGGTCGTCACGCTGCGCAGTGCCTGGGGGACCTGCAGGTTGCCGTCGATTTTCTGGCTCATGGGGTGTCCTGGAGTTGCCGTTCACAAGGGATAACGGCCGCAGGGCCGTGATCTTTAGGGATATTTTGCGGTAATTCAACGCGCCACGATTACGTCACCTGCGGCATCAACCGTGCCCTGCACGATCCGCCGCGAGGACAGGTTCTCGACCGAGACCCGCTCGTTCTCACCGGCATCACCCATCGCACGGCCGGCAATGCGGACCTCGACCGAACCGCGACGCGACACCAGGGCCACATTGTCTCCTCGCTTGATGAGACGCTGAACCACGAGGTCGTTGTTCGACAGCAGGGCTCCGGCCTGCAACGGACGGCGGGCGATGCGGCCGATCGCTGCATTGGGATCGGCCAGCACCGCACCGGCAATCCGGGCAGCGTCACGCTGGGCAGTGGTGATATCGGCGGCGGTGAGGGTTTCTCCAGTGCCGATTCCACGATTGAGCACCAGCACGGTCTGGTTGCGCCGCACCTTCACCGGCACGAACAGGCGCCAGCCCCCCGCATCAGGGCAACTGACCTCCACCGTGGTGTTGGCGGTAGGCTGCACCTGCAGCGCGCCGCCACACTTGGGCAGGCGCAGCGCATCGGCCACTTGGGCCTCACCCTCGCTGCCGGCAGGCAGCGTCGACAACGCTGCGGTGCGGATGCTGGCTACGGGTTGCCAGTCGGCGGCCGCCGCCCACGGCGAGGCCAGGGCAAGCGCGATGGCCAATAGAGATGTGACCCGGCGCATGGCGCCTCCTGTCGATGGGACCTGGCCCAGCTGCGTGCAAGGTGTGTGCCAGAGACCGGGTCTCGGGATGGGGCCTGTAGAGTCGACTGTTAGTCGACTTTCGCGTCAGTCGACTTTCGCGCGAAGCGCGGGATTTCCCGCGATCGGATAAGAGCAGTCGACTATAAGAGCAGTCGACTCACAGTCGACTCTACAGAAGCGGTGTGGAGCGCGTGGGCGGCAGAGCGCCCTCAAGTTCGGCGCCTACCCCGCCGATACAGCAGCCATGTCCCATGACCTGCTCAACCGGATCGACCAGCGGACCCGTCTGGCCGGCCACAATCGCCTGGCGCTGCTGCTGTTCCGTCTCGGCGGACGTCAGCTTTTTGGCGTCAATGTCTTCAAGGTGCAGGAAGTCCTGCGGCGCCCGGAACTGTTCCAGGTGCCCGGGCTGCCCAGCCAGTTCTCCGGCGTGGCCGACGTGCGCGGCCGCTCGGTGCCGGTGCTGGACCTCGGCCTGGCGATCGGCCATCCCGAGCGCGAGCCGGAGGCGGACACCTCGCCCGGCTACCTGGTCGTCACCGAGTTCAACCGCTCGATCCAGGGCTTTTTGGTCAGCGGCGTGGAGCGCATTGTCAACATCGCGGTGGAAGACATCCATCCGCCGCCGGAACTGGGCGCCGAATCGAGCTACCTGACCGCAGTGACCCGCTTCCAAGGTGAACTGATTCAGGTGATCGACGTGGAAAGCGTCCTGGCCGACATCGCCCAGGTGCGCGGCGAAGCGGTGCTCGATCCGGCGATGGCGATGCCCTCCGACGGCCCGCAGCTGCAGGTGCTGGTGGTGGATGACTCGCGCGTGGCCCGCCAGCAGATCCGCAGCGTGCTCGACCAGCTGGGCGTGGGTGCCACCCTGCTCTCCGATGGCAAGCAGGCGCTGGACCATCTGCTGCAGATCCACGCCTCGGGCGAGAACCCGGCCGAGCGCTATGCCATGGTCATCTCGGACATCGAGATGCCGGCCATGGACGGCTATACGCTGACGACGGAAATCCGGCGCCATCCGGGCCTGGCCGGCCTGTACGTGCTGCTGCACACCTCGCTGTCGGGCGTCTTCAACAACGCCATGGTCGAGCGCGTGGGCGCCAACGCCTTCGTCGCCAAGTACTCGCCGCACGAGCTGGCCGATTTCGTGCTGGACCGCCTGCGCAAGGTGGCGCTGGCGGCCTGAGGCCACTGATCCGGTAGTGCCGGCCGCTGGCCGGCAACCGCAGATCCATCGGGGAGCCGGCCAGCGGCCGGCACTACCCTCTCGAATTTGGCACACCCCTTGCAGCTTCCCGGGCAACGTTCCCGTGGGAGTGCACCGTGCGCAACCTGATTACCGACTACCTGGGCGTCCATGCCCAGGCCATGCCGTTGCGCGAACAGCGGATGAAGCTGATCGCCAGCAACCTCGGCAATGCCGACACTCCCGGCTACAAGGCCCAGGACCTGGACTTCGATGCCGCCCTGCGCCATGCCCAGGGGCAGGATGCCAATGGCCTGATGGCCACCACCCATGAGCAGCACTACGAAATCAGTAGTGGCCTGAACCCGTTCCAGATCGCGCGCGAAGGCGTGCAACCCAGCCTGGACGGCAACACCGTCGATCCCGATGCCGAGCGTGCGGCCTATGGCCGCGCCGCGCTCGAGTACCGCGCTTCGCTCAGCTTCGTCGAGAGCAAGGTGCGTTCCATGTTGACCGCGATCACGGGGCAATAAGCCATGAGCAACCTGCCGATCTTCGATATCGCCGGCTCCGCGCTGCAGGCGCAGTCGGTGCGCATGAGCACCATCGCCTCCAACCTCTCCAACGCCGATACCGTCGCCGGCTCCGCCGACGCGGTGTACAAGCCGCTGGAGCCGATCTTCCAGGCCGTCACCAGCAAGAACGATCCGAACATCACCTCGGTGAAGGTGAAGGAGATCACCCAGAGCGATGCGGCGCCGATCAAGCGCTATGAGCCGGGCCACCCGCTGGCCGATGGCGATGGCTACATCTACCAGCCCGACGTCGACCCGGTGGCGCAGATGGTCAACCTGATCTCGACCTCGCGCAACTACCAGGCCGGCGTGGAGATGCTGACCACCGCCAAGGAACTGGCCCTGGCCACCCTGACCATGGGCCGCTGAGGCCCGCAGTACCGGATACCGCCATGACCACCGCCGTCAACAACCAGACCAACCAGGACGTCTACACCGCACTCGGTCTGAACGCCCCGAACAGCAACGCCACCAAGAAGAAGAACACGCTGGACCAGGCCGATTTCCTGCGCCTGATGACCGAACAGCTGCAGCACCAGGATCCGCTGAAGCCGATGGACAACACGCAGATGGTCGCGCAGATGGCGCAGATGTCCACCGTGCAGGGCATCACCGATCTGAACAAGACGGTGAAGGGCTTCCAGGAATCGATGGCCAGCGACCAGGTGCTGCGTGGTGCGGCGCTGGTCGGCCACCAGGTGCTGGTGCCGTCGGAAAAGCTGGTGCTGGAAAAGGAAGGCAACGTTGAAGGCACGGTGGCCGCGCCCTCGGCCGGCATCATCACCGTCGACATCACCGATGCCACCGGCGCCAAGGTCACCTCGCTGAGCGTGGAAGCCAAGGCCGCCGGCGAGACTGCGTTCCAGTGGGACGGCAAGGATGCCAACGGCAAGCGCATGGAGCCGGGCAAGTACTCCATCGTTGCCAACCACGTCGATACCGCCGGCAAGAGCACCAAGCTATCCACCTACGTGCAGGCGCCGGTGGAAAGCGTGACCGTCGGTTCCGACGGCCTGTACCTGAACCTCAAGGGCCTGGGCACGGCCCCGATCGACTACGTGCTCCGCGTCAGCTGAGCCGCACACCCCGCACTTACCAGGAGCATCCCATGGGCTTCAATGTCTCGCTGTCCGGCATCAATGCCGCCAATTCCGACCTGAGCGTCACTGCCAACAACGTCGCCAACGTCAACACCACCGGCTTCAAGGAATCGCGCGCCGAGTTCGCCGACCTGTTCTCGGCCACCGGCTATGGCCTGTCGAAGAACGCGGTCGGCTCTGGTGTGCGCGTTTCCAATGTCGCCCAGCAGTTCAAGCAGGGCCACAACGAACAGACCGGCCGCAGCCTGGACATGGCCATTTCCGGTGAAGGCTTCTTCACCATGAACATGAACGGCACCCGCGTGTACTCGCGCGCCGGCAACTTCCAGACCGATGCATCGGGCTACGTGGTCAACCCGCAGGGCGCGCGCCTGCAGGTGTTCGCACCGAATGCCGACGGCACCAACTTCGATGCCGGCCGCATGGTCGACCTGCAGCTGCTCACCACCGACAGCCCGCCGAAGCAGACCAGCGAAGTGAAGGTCGGCTTTACCCTGCCGGCCAACGCGAAGCAGCCGACGGTCACCACCTTCGATCCGACCGACTCCAACAGCTACAACCACTCCAGCGGCGGCATCACCGTGTACGACTCGCTGGGCGTCAGCCACATCCAGGTCTCGTACTTCGTGAAGGGTGCCAACCCGAACGAGTGGACCGTGCGCAACTACGTGGACGGCCAGCCGGCCGGCGCGCCGACCCCGGTCACCTTCGACAACAGCGGCAAGCTGACCGCACCGGCGGACGGCAAGGTCAGCCTCGGCACTTTCACCCCGACCACCGGTGCCGGCGTGCTTAACATGACGCTGGACGTGAGCGGCTCGACCCAGTACGGCGAAAAGTTCGCGCTGCGCAACACCCAGCAGGACGGCTACGCCGCCGGCAAGCTCAATGAGATCACCGTGTCGGAAACCGGCGTGGTCTACGCGCGTTACTCCAATGGCGCCGACAAGCCGCTGGGCCAGGTCGCGCTGACTACCTTCAACAATCCGCAGGGCCTGGAATCGAAGGGCAACAACCTGTGGGTGGACACTTTCAGCTCGGGCACCCCGCGCACCGGCATGCCGGACACCTCCAACCTCGGCAAGATCCAGGCCGGCTCGCTGGAAGCATCCACCGTCGACCTCACCGAGCAGCTGGTCAACATGATCACCGCGCAGCGCAACTTCCAGGCCAACGCACAGATGATCACCACCCAGGACCAGATCACCCAGACCGTCATCAACATCCGTTGATGAGCTGCTGACCCTGTCACGGAACTCCCCGCATGGATAAAGCCCTTTACGTGGCGATGACCGGTGCCCGCGCCTCCCTGCAGGCGCAGGGAACGCTCAGCCACAACCTCGCCAACTCGGACACCCCTGGCTTCAAGGAAGCGCTGGCCAACACCGAAGCCTTCCCGATCAAGGGCCCGGGCTTTGCCTCGCGGGTGGATGCGCTGCACGTCGATGCCGGCTTCAACCGCACGCCCGGCTCGCAGCACATTACCGGCAAGCCGCTGGATCTGTCCCTGCAGACCGGCACCTGGCTGGCGGTGCAGTCCAGCGACGGCAGCGAGGCGTACACGCGCGGTGCTGCACTGTCGGTCACCCCGAACGGCCAGCTGGTGACCTCCAGCGGGCGCACGGTACTGGATGACAACAACAATCCGATCGCCATTCCGCCCTACCAGGCCATGGAGATCGGTGCCGACGGCACGATCTCGATCATTCCACAGGGCGAAGGCCCGCAGACGATGGCGCAGATCGGCCGGATCAAGGTGGTGCAGGCGCCGGACGAGCGCCTTGAGCGTGGCCTGGATGGCCTGTTCCGCAACACCGACCCGCGCCAGCCGTTCGCCCCGGCACAGGGCACGGCCGTGCACAGCGGCCAGCTGGAAGGCAGCAACGTGGACGCCGCTGGCGCGCTGGTGCAGATGATCCAGCTGCAGCGCCAGTACGAAATGCAGGTGCAGGTGATCAAGCACGGCGACGAGAACGCGCGCAGCGCCAACAGCATGCTGCGCCTGGGCAGCTGACGGAATTCCGGCGCCGGCTGACAGCGGCGCTGGCACACCGCTTGCACACCCGCATACAAGGGCCGCACCACGCGGCCGGCTTCACCAGACAGGACATCGAAGATGAACCAGGCATTGTGGATCGCGAAAACCGGACTGGATGCGCAGCAGATGCGCATGTCGGTGGTTTCCAACAACCTCGCCAACACCAACACCACCGGCTTCAAGCAGGACCGTGCCAGTTTTGAAGACCTGCTGTACCAGCAGGTGCGCCAGCCCGGCGGCTCCTCCTCGGCACAGACGCAGCTGCCAACCGGCCTGCAACTGGGTACCGGCGTGCGCGTGGTCGCCACCGCCAAGAATTTTGAACAGGGTGGCCAGCAGCAGACCGGCCGCGCCCTCGACGTGATGGTCAATGGCCGCGGCTTCTTCGAGGTTCAGATGCCTGATGGCAGCTCGGCCTACACCCGTGATGGCTCGTTCAAGATCAACCAGGACAGCGAGCTGGTCACCAACAGCGGCTACCCGGTGCAGCCAGGCATCCAGATTCCCGAAGGCGCGCAGTCGGTAACCATCGGTACCGACGGCACCATCAGCGTGAAGATGGCCGACGGCGCCGCCTCGGTGGAAGTCGGCGCGCTGACCCTGACCGACTTCGTCAATCCGGCCGGCCTGCAGGCCCGTGGCGAGAATCTGTTCCTCGAGACCACGGCCTCCGGCCCGGCACAGAACGGCAACCCCGGCCTCAACGGCCTCGGCACCGTGGTGCAGGGCGCGCTGGAAGGCAGCAACGTCAACGTGGTGGAAGAGCTGGTGTCGATGATCGAAACCCAGCGCGCCTACGAAATGAACGCCAAGGCGATTTCCACCACCGATTCGATGCTCGGCTACCTCAACAACAAGCTCTGACCGGCCAACCCGGGAAACCGCCATGTCGCCCATTTCCAACTTCGCCCGCACTGCCCTCGCCTGCACCGTGGCTGCCCTGCTCGGTGGCTGCGTCATTGCCGGCGATGTGCGCCCCTATCCGGCAATGGCACCGATCCAGCCGATCATGCCACCGCAGGCCGAACCGACCGCCGGCGCGATCTACGCGGCCGGCCCGACCCTGCAGTTGTATTCGGACCGTCGCGCGCGCGATGTCGGCGACCTGCTGACCATCACCCTGCTGGAGAACACCACCGCGCAGACCAGCGCCAACACGGCCACCAACAAGGAATCCAACCTGAGCCTGGGCACGCCGTCCATCCTCGGTGCGCCGGTCACCCTGGGCGGCAAGGACATCCTCAGTGCGACGGCCAAGGGCGCGCGTGACTTCACCGGCAAGGGCAACAGCGCACAGAGCAACCGCCTGCAGGGCAGTGTCACGGTCACGGTGATCCAGCGCCTGCCCAATGGCAACCTGGTGGTACAGGGGCAGAAGAACCTGCGGCTGAACCAGGGTGATGAACTGGTGCAGGTGCAGGGCATCGTGCGCCCGGGCGACATCAGCCAGGACAACACCATTCCTTCCAGCCGCGTGGCCGAAGCCCGCATCGTCTACGGCGGCCGCGGCCCGGTCGCGCAGTCCAACGCGATGGGCTGGCTGAGCCGCTTCTTCAATTCCGGCCTGACGCCGTTCTGAGTATGGCCATGAAACTCCTCCCCTCTTCTTCCTGGCAGCGCCGCGTGGCGTCGTTCGTCGCGCTGATGCTGATGATCGTGGCAGCCCCGGCCAGCGCCGAGCGCATCAAGGACCTGGCCCAGGTCGGCGGCGTGCGTGGTAACGCCCTGGTGGGCTACGGCCTGGTGGTCGGCCTGGATGGCAGCGGCGACCGCACCAGCCAGGCGCCCTTCACCGTGCAGAGCCTGAAGAACCTGCTCGGCGAGCTGGGCGTGAATGTTCCGCCGAACGTCAACCCGCAGCTGAAGAACGTGGCCGCCGTGGCGATCCACGCTGAACTGCCGCCGTTCGCCAAGCCGGGCCAGCCGATCGACATCACCGTGTCCTCGATCGGCAACGCGGTCTCGCTGCGTGGCGGTTCACTGTTGATGGCCCCGCTGCGCGGCGCCGACGGCCAGATCTATGCCATCGCCCAGGGCAACCTGATCGTGGGCGGCTTTGGTGCACAGGGCAAGGATGGTTCCCGTGTCTCGGTGAACGTGCCCAGCGTCGGCCGCATTCCCAACGGTGCGACCGTGGAGCGTGCGCTGCCTGATCCGCTGGCCAACGGCGGCGAGATCACCCTGAACCTGCACAACAATGACTTCACCACGGTCTCGCGCATGGTCGCTGCGCTCAACAATGCGTTCGGCGACGGTGCGGCGCGTGCGGTCGACGGCGTGACCGTGGCGGTTACCGCGCCGACCGATCCGGGCGCACGCATCGGCCTGCTGGCGCGCATCGAGAACCTGGAACTGACCCCGGGCAGCGCTCCGGCCAAGGTGGTGGTCAATTCGCGTACCGGCACCGTGGTCATCGGCCAGCAGGTGCGCGTGGGACCTGCCGCGATCTCGCACGGTTCGCTGACCGTGACCATCCAGGAAAACACCAACGTCAGCCAGCCCAATGCGCTGTCCGGCGGCCGTACCGTAGCCAGCCCGCAGTCGACCATCACCGCCACCAACGACGGCAGCCGCATGTTCAAGTTCAGCGGCGGCACCACCCTGGACGAGATCGTGCACGCGGTGAACGCCGTGGGCGCAGCACCAGGCGATCTCATCGCGATCCTGGAAGCCCTGAAGCAGGCCGGCGCATTGAGTGCCGAGCTCGAGGTGATCTGATATGCGCATCAATCCCGCATTCGATCTGCACCCGGCACAACAGAACGATCCGGCGAAGATCGACAAGGTCGCGCGCCAGCTGGAAGGCCAGTTCGCGCAGATGCTGGTCAAGAGCATGCGTGACGCCAGCTTCGGCGACTCGCTGTTCCCCGGCGAAAACAAGATGTTCCGCGAGATGTACGACCAGAAGATTGCCGAGGCGATGACCCGCGGCAAAGGCCTGGGCCTGTCCGGCATGATCAGCCGGCAGCTGTCCGGCCAGGCCGCCGATGGCCCGGCGCTGGATACCCGCGTGGACCCGGCCAAGGCCAGCCGTGCCTATCAGCTCAATGCACCGGCCAAGCCGGCACCGTCGCTGCCGCTGGAAGACGGTAGCCAGGCCGTGCGTTTGCTGCAGCAGATGGCCGCCGGCGCCCAGTCCGGCGCACACGCGGCGGTTGCACCGATGGAACAGGCGCTGGACCTGATCGCCGGGCGCGAAAGCAGCAGCATGCACCGCTCGCTGGGTACCGAAGATCCTTACATCGGCGGCCTGCAAGGCGAGGACTGGGCTGCCAACAGCGACCAGTGGTCGGCCACCGCCAGCAACCGCGGCACGGCAATCAGCCCGGCCGATGCGATGGCGACCCGCACCGCCGTCGCCCAGCTGGGCGAACACACTCCGGAAGGCTTCGTCGCCAGCATCTGGCAGCACGCGCAGCGTGCGGCCAAGGAACTGGGCGTGGATGCCCGCGCCCTGGTTGCCCAGGCGGCGCTGGAAACCGGCTGGGGCAAGCGCCACATCAAGCATGCCGACGGCAGCACCTCGCACAACCTGTTCGGCATCAAGGCCAATGGCTGGAACGGCCAGCGCGCCGTGGCCGGCACCCACGAGTACGTCGACGGCGTGCGCCGCAACGAGACCGCCAGCTTCCGTGCCTACAGTTCGCCGG
The DNA here is from genome assembly GCF_030913325.1 of Stenotrophomonas sp. a6. Lineage (NCBI taxonomy): Bacteria > Pseudomonadati > Pseudomonadota > Gammaproteobacteria > Lysobacterales > Lysobacteraceae > Stenotrophomonas > Stenotrophomonas sp. a6. The sequence goes on along the minus strand of NZ_CP133161.1, from coordinate 2,149,598 downwards.
CCGAGAGCTTTGCCGACTACGTGCGCCTGCTGAAGACCAGCCCGCGCTACCAGCAGGCCCTGCAGGCCGGCACCGACGTGCAGGGCTTCGCCCGTGGCCTGCAGCGCGCCGGCTATGCCACCGACCCGCGCTACGCGGCCAAGATCGCCGCGATCGCCGGCGGACCGACCATCGAGCGCGCCGTCAGCGCCGTGGCAGACGCCGGCTCGCGCCTTGGCCAGACCTTCGCCAGCACCGCAACCGCGGCGCTGGGTATCACCCGTCGTTGAGGAACCCCATGTCCAGCGTACTTTCCACCGGTACCGGTGCCCTGCTCGCCTTCCAGCGTGCGTTGGCGACCACCAGCCACAACGTGGCCAACCTCAATACTCCGGGCTATAGCCGGCAGAAGGTCAACTTCGCCACGGCTGATCCCCAGAACTACGGCTACGGCACGGTCGGCAACGGCACCCGCATCACCGACATCCGCCGTACCGCCGACCAGCTGGCGATCTCGCGCCTGCTCGACAGCAGCGGCGAGCTGGCGCGCCTGAAGCAGCTCTCCGGCATGGCCGACCGGGTCAATTCGTTGTTCTCCGACGCGGCAACCAACGTGTCCGGCGTCTGGTCGAAGTTCTTCGATTCGGTCAGCGGCCTGTCCTCCAATGCCGCCGGCACCGCCGACCGCCAGAACATGCTGGATGGTGGCAAGGCGCTGGCCAACCGCTTCGTGCAGCTCAACACGCACCTGAACAACCTCAACAGCGAGGTCAACAACGGCCTGCTGGCCGGTGCCACCGAGGTCAACCGGCTGGCGCAGGAGATCGCGCAGATCAACGGTGCGATCGGCACCAACATCGCTACCGCCGCACCGGACCTGCTTGACCGCCGCGACCAGCTGATCACCCAGCTGATCGGCTACACCGGTGGCACAGCGGTGATCCAGGACGGCGGCATCATGAATGTCTACACCGCCGGCGGCAACGCACTGGTGGTGGGCACCACGGCGACCAAGGTCACCACCGTGGCCGACCCGTACCAGCCCGAGCGCCTGCAGGTGGCGCTGGAAACGCAGGGCAACACCATCCGGCTCGACCCGAAGGCGGTCGGTGGCCAGATCGGCGGCCTGCTGGAATTCCGCGACACCGTGCTGACGCCTGCCCAGGCCGAGCTGGGCAAGCTGGCGGTAGGCCTGGCCGAGAGCTTCAACCAGGTGCATCACCAGGGCGTGGACCTGTATGGCCAGCTCGGGGGGGACTTCTTCAATATCGGCAACCCGCGCGTCACCGCCAACAATGCCAACACCGGCACCGCCAGCCTCAGCGCCACTTACGGCGACCTCGGCAAGCTGGACGCGCAGAACGTGGTGCTGCAGTTCGATGGCACCAACTGGAAGGCCAGTCGTGCCGACACCGGTGCGAACGTTCCGCTGACCGGCACCGGTACGGCCGCCGATCCACTGGTGATCAACGGCGTCAAGCTGGTGGTCGGCGGTACCCCGGCGGCCAACGACCGCTTCCTGCTGCAGCCGACCGCAGGCGTGGCGGGCAGCATGGAAGTGGCGATCACCGATCCGTCGCGCATCGCCGCTGCCGCGGCGGTGAAGGGCGCGGCGGCGACGTCCAACACGGGCACCGGCAAGCTGAGCGGTGTCACCGTCAGCGATTCGACCAACGCCAACCTGCGCAATCCGGCCGCGATCGTGTTCACCTCGGCCACCACCTACACCATCGATGGGGGCCCGCCGCAGACCTACACGCCCGGCCAGACCATCAGTGCCAATGGCTGGAGCTTCGTGCTGGACGGTGCGCCGAAGGTCGGCGACACCTTCAATATCACCCCGACTCCGGCGGGCTCGTCGGACAACAGCAACGCCTCCAGGCTGTCCAAGGTGGAGAGCGCCAAGGCATTCAACAGCGGCACGGTCACCCTCAACGGCGCCCTGGGGGGCCTGACCACCCAGGTCGGTGCAGCCGCCCGCTCGGCCGAGTATTCGCTGGAAGCGCAGCTGGTGATCAATGACAAGGCGCAGGAAGCGCGCGATGAGGTATCCGGCGTCAACCTGGACGAGGAGGCGGCCGACATGCTGCGCCTGCAACAGGCCTACCAGGCAGCCTCGCAGCTGATCTCCACCGCCGACAGCATGTTCCAGACCATCCTGGGAGCCGTCCGTCGATGAGCAGCCGTATCTCCACCAGCATGATGTTCAACCAGTCCGTGTCGCTGATGATGGCCAAGCAGGCCAAGCTCAGCCACCTGGAGCAGCAGATCGCCACCGGCAGCAAGATCGTCAGCGCCAAGGACGATCCGGTTGCCGCTGGTGCGGCGGTCGGGCTTGACCGCAGCCTGGCCGCACTGGACCGGATGAAACTCAATGCCGGCAACGTGCAGAACCGACTGGGCGTACAGGAAAACACCCTGGCCCAGGTCAACGACCTGATGGCGCGCGTCAACGACCTGACCATCCAGGCCAGCAATCCGGCACTGGGCGCCGCCGACAAGAAAACGCTGATCACCGAACTGAACCAGATCCGCGAGGGCCTGCTGTCGCTGGCCAACGCCGACGACGGCACCGGCCGCTACGTGTTCGGCGGCACCAACGATGGCGATCCGCCGTTCGCCAAGATCAATGGCAAGGTGGTCTACCGTGGCGACCAGACCCAGCGCCAGATTGAAGTCGGCCCCGATACCTATGTGCGGGATGCCCTGCCCGGCAGCGAAATCTTCATGCGCATTCCTACTGGCGACGGCTTCGTCGATGGTGTTGCCGCGGCCAGCAATACCGGCAATGGCGTGCTGACCAACATCACCCGCGATGGCAGCGACAGCTGGAACGGCCAGTCCTTCAGCATCCGCTTCACCGCCGCCGACCAGTACCAGGTACTGGACGGCGCTGGCAACGTGACCGGCACCGGCACGTTCAAGGCTGGTGACAACGTCGAAGTCAACGGTGTACGCCTGCAGATCACCGGCGCACCCGCTGCCGGTGACAGTTTCAGTGTGAAGCCGGCAACCAGCCGCGACATCTTCGACACCATGGACAAACTGATTGCCGCGCTTGATGCCGACACCGGCACCACCGCCAAGATGAGCGCGCAGCAGAACGAACTGCAGAGCGCCCTGCGCGATGTGGCCCGTGCGTCGGAGCGGATGATCGATTCACGTGCGGCCGGCGGTGCGCAGCTGAAGGCACTGGACAATGCCGCCGACATGCGTGAAGCCAACAGCGTGACCCTGAAGACCACGCTGTCGCAGATGCGCGACCTGGACTATGCCGATGCACTGAGCCAGTACCAGCTGCAGAGCACCGCGCTGCAGGCGGCACAGACGATCTTCTCGCAGATGCAGTCGATGTCGTTGTTCAACAAGATCCGCTGACGCATCTCCTGCGTCACCCCTGAAAGGCCGCGATGCCCTGCATCGCGGCCTTTTTCGTTCCTGCGTGCCCGTTCCGTCGCACTCGTCGGGCGTGGGCTGGCGCTACCGGAAACATGCTGCACGCATTTTCCGTGATTGCCCATCAAGCCAGGCCCTGCCCCGCCGATACCTTCATCAGCGCTGGTTGGGCATGCCCAACCGCCCCTTCCGGGGTCGCCTTCACGCCCGGCCAGGGCTGGAAAACCCCGGAAAAACAGCCTCCGGCACCGGATTTCAGCGTCGACGGAATTCACGGCTAAAGGTTGTTGACAAAGCGCCGTTATTCATTTGGCAACAGCGAAGCACACAGCCACACAAAAAAACAGGCGGCGCTTCGTTTCATTCACCAACGGGTTCCATATAAGAGGAGACGACCCCATGGCACAGGTAATCAACACCAATACGATGTCGCTCAACGCTCAGCGCAACCTGAGCACCAGCGGCAGCTCGCTCGCTACCACCATCCAGCGCCTCTCGTCCGGCCTGCGCATCAACAGCGCGAAGGACGACGCGGCCGGCCTGGCCATCAGCGAGCGCTTCACCACCCAGATCCGCGGTCTGGACGTGGCCATCCGCAACGCCAACGACGGTATCTCGCTGGCCCAGGTCGCCGAGGGTTCGCTGAGCGAAGTCGGCAACAACCTGCAGCGCATCCGTGAACTGGCCGTGCAGTCCTCCAACGCCACCAACTCGGCCAGCGACCGCAAGGCCCTGCAGGCTGAAGTGACCCAGCTGGTCTCGGAAGTCGACCGCGTGGCCAAGCAGGCTGACTTCAACGGCACCAAGCTGCTGGACGGCTCCTTCACCAGCCAGCTGTTCCAGGTCGGCGCCAACGCCGGCCAGGCCATCGCCATCAACAGCGTGGTCAACGCCAAGGCCGATTCGCTGGGCGCGGCAACCTTCGCCAACGGCTACACCGGCACCAGCCTGGCCGCCGCCGACAAGGCCACCGCCGACACCACCTACTCCGGCCTGCAGATCTCGGTGACCCCGCCGGGCGGCACCGCCACCACGGTCACCATCAACGACTTCACCGTGAAGGCGGGCGAATCGATCACCTCGGCCACCTCCGCCGCGATCAACAACAAGCTGGGCGAAACCGGCGTCATGGCCTCGGTCAATGCCGGTGTGATCAGCCTGGCCTCGGTCAAGGACGGTCAGACCTTCACCCTGGGCGTCAGTGCCGCAACCCCGCCGGCTGGCGCCACCGCCGCGACCATCGCCGGCCTGGGCCTGACCGAAACGAGCACCAACGGCGGCCTGCTGACTGGCGCCACGGCCAACTTCGTCAAGGACCTGAACGTCACCACCGCCGAAGGTGCGCAGAAGGCGCTGTCGATCGTCGACAAGGCCCTCGAGTCGGTCAACAGCGTGCGCGCCGACCTCGGCGCGATCCAGAACCGCTTCACCTCGGTGGTGGCCAACCTGCAGACCTCCTCGGAGAACCTGTCGGCCTCGCGCAGCCGCATCCGCGATACCGACTTCGCCAAGGAAACCGCCGAACTGACCCGCACCCAGATCCTGCAGCAGGCCGGTACGGCCATGCTGGCCCAGGCCAACCAGGTACCGCAGAACGTGCTCAGCCTGTTGCAGCGCTGACATGAGCCGCCCCCGGGGCACGTCGGGGGCGTCTAACCCAACTCACGTGCAACCGCTCAAGGACCTCTCCTCATGGCACAAGTCATCAACACCAATACGATGTCGTTGAATGCTCAGCGTAACCTGAGCACCAGCGGCAGCTCGCTGGCCACCACCATCCAGCGCCTGTCCTCCGGTTCGCGCATCAACAGCGCCAAGGACGACGCCGCCGGTCTGGCGATCTCCGAGCGCTTCGGCACGCAGATCCGCGGCACCGACGTCGCCATCCGCAATGCCAACGACGGTATCTCGCTGGCCCAGGTCGCCGAAGGTTCGCTGACCGAAATCGGCAACAACCTGCAGCGCGTCCGCGAGCTGTCGGTGCAGGCCTCCAACGCCACCAACTCGGCCAGCGACCGCAAGGCCCTGCAGGCCGAAGTGACCCAGCTGGTTTCGGAAATCGACCGCGTCGCCAAGCAGTCGGACTTCAACGGCACCAAGCTGCTGGACGGCACGTTCTCCAGCCAGCTGTTCCAGGTCGGCGCCAATGCCGGCCAGGCCATCGCCATCGACAAGACCATCGATGCCAAGGCCAACGCCCTGGGTGGTGCACAGTTCTCCAGCGGTACCGCAACCGCAATCGCCGGTACCGCTGACACCGACACCGCAGTGGGTGCGTTCACCATCACCGACAGCAAGGGCACCGTCTTCAACTTCGGCGCCATGACGGTCAAGAGCGTCGGTGACGCTGCCGCCAACACCGCTGCGAACGGCAAGGCCGTCGCTGCCGCCATCAACGCCAAGATCGGCGAAACCGGCGTGCTGGCCGAAACCGATGCCGCCGGCGCACTGACCCTGACCTCGGTCAAGGACAGCGTGAACAACGCGGGCGCTTTCACTGCCATCGGCAGCTCGCTGGCCGGCTTCGCCGCGGCAACCCCGGTCCCGGGCAAGCAGTTCGCCGACAAGATCGACGTGTCCACCGTGAAGGGTGCACAGCAGGCAATGGAAGTGGTCGACAAGGCCCTGGGTGCGATCAACAGCACCCGCGCCGACCTCGGCGCGATCCAGAACCGCTTCACCTCGGTCGTGGCCAACCTGCAGACCTCGTCGGAGAACCTGTCGGCTTCGCGCAGCCGCATCAAGGATACCGACTTCGCCAAGGAAACCGCAGAGCTGACCCGCACCCAGATCCTGCAGCAGGCCGGTACGGCCATGCTGGCCCAGGCCAACCAGGTGCCGCAGGGCGTGCTCAGCCTGCTGCGCTGATCCGCTCGCTGATCGACCTCCGGGCGCTGCATGACGCGGCGCCCGGATCCTGAAACACGTTCCACCTTCGCCAAAGGAAAAGCACCATGGCACAAGTCATCAACACCAATACGATGTCGTTGAATGCTCAGCGCAACCTGAGCACCAGCGGCAGCTCGCTGGCCACCACCATCCAGCGCCTGTCCTCCGGTTCGCGCATCAACAGCGCCAAGGACGACGCCGCCGGTCTGGCGATCTCCGAGCGCTTCGGCACGCAGATCCGCGGTACCGACGTCGCCATCCGCAATGCCAACGACGGCATCTCGCTGGCCCAGGTCGCCGAAGGTTCGCTGACCGAAATCGGCAACAACCTGCAGCGCGTCCGCGAGCTGTCGGTGCAGGCGTCCAACGCCACCAACTCGGCCAGCGACCGCAAGGCCCTGCAGGCCGAAGTGACCCAGCTGGTCAGCGAAATCGACCGCGTCGCCAAGCAGTCGGACTTCAACGGCACCAAGCTGCTGGACGGCTCGTTCTCCAGCCAGCTGTTCCAGGTCGGCGCCAATGCGGGCCAGGCCATTGCCATCGACAAGACCATCGATGCCAAGGCCAATGCCTTGGGTGGTGCGATGTTCGATTCGGTCAGCTTCACCACGGCCGTTCCGGCTGACGGTGCAACCGGCCTGAAGATCAGCGGCATGACCATCACCAATGGCGCAGGTACTGCCGTTGCGATCGACACCGTTGACGTTGCAGCACAAGGCGGTGCCGATGGCACCAAGACCCAGGATGCTGCGACCAAGGCGCTGGTCAGCGCGATCAACGCCAAGATCGGTGAGACCGGCGTCCTGGCCGAGGTCGACGCTGCCGGCGGCGGCAAGATCAACCTGAGCTCGGTCAAGGACAGCGTCGACAAGAACGGCGCCTTCCTGGGTATCGCCGTCGAGACTGGCACTTGGTCTGCCGGCACTGCGCCGACCGACATCGCCGCCAGCACCACCGCAGTGGGCAAGAGCTTCGCCGACAAGATCGACGTGTCCACTGTGAAGGGTGCACAGCAGGCGATGGAAGTGGTCGACAAGGCCCTGGGTGCCATCAACAGCACCCGCGCCGACCTCGGTGCGATCCAGAACCGCTTCACCTCGGTCGTCGCCAACCTGCAGACCTCGTCGGAAAACCTGTCGGCGTCGCGCAGCCGCATCAAGGACACCGACTTCGCCAAGGAAACCGCAGAGCTGACCCGCACCCAGATCCTGCAGCAGGCCGGTACGGCCATGCTGGCCCAGGCCAACCAGGTGCCGCAGGGCGTGCTCAGCCTGCTGCGCTGATCCACGGCAAGAAGGCGCCGCTACCGTCGGGTCGAACCGACGGTAGCGGCAACCGGGAAGCCACGATGCACGAAGGCGCGGGCCATGCCCGGCCCGGGATCACTCCCGAACCGGCTTGGCATCGCCCGCTCCTGCGGACCTCTCTTTCAGCGCTGTACCTTTGACTGTACGTACCGGGCGGCTTCGTCTCCCCCCGATTGTCAGTAGCCTGATCCCTCCCCTGCATTGGGGGAGGGCTTTTTGCAGACTCCCGGCAGCCCGCGGTGAACCTACCCGCACCCTGCCCCAGCCCTCCTGCAACCCGCGTGCCAGAACCTGCGCCAGACCATTGGCACGGCACGTGCATCAACGAAGTCCTCAAGACCCAGCGGCGCAGGCCGCTATTTTCGTTGACGACGGGCCACCGCACGACGGCCAGGCCCGGATACCAGGAGAATCACATGGCAAGCTTTGGATACGGTGGCATTGGCTCGGGGCTCAACATCTCGGACATCGTCAACCAGCTGGTCGCGGCCGACCGCAAGCCCGCCGACAACGCGCTGAACCTGCAGCAGTCCAAGGCCAAGATGCAGCTGTCGTCGATCGGCACCGTCACTGCGGCCTTCGACAAGCTGAAGACCGCGCTGACCGCACTGAAGGCCACCACCGCCTTCGATACCCGCACCGTGACCGCCACCGGCAAGGCGCAACCCGCCAACACCGACGACGTGCTGACGGCCTCGGTGGCACTGTACGACCTTGGCACGACCAAGGCAGCGGCCTCCAATGGCACCCACCAGGTGGAGGTGAAATCCCTTGCCACCGCACACAAGCTGATTGCCAGTACCTCGGTGGGGAAGACCGACACCTTCGGCGCCGGAACCTTGACGCTGACCGTTGGTGTGGGCGACAAGGCAAAGACGATGAAGGTCGAGGTGGAAGCCGGCGATACGCTGACCACCGTGCGCAACAAAATCGACGCCGCAGGCCGCAAGGAAGGCGTGCAGGCGACCCTGATCGCCTCGGGCGACAACCAGTATCTGTCGATCGCCCAGGAAAAGACCGGTGCCGCCAATGCCATCAAGCTCGAGTACGGCGGCAGCGACCCGAAACTGACCGCACTGGTGGGTAGCCTGCAGGAAAACACCGCGGCAGCCGATGCCGAGCTGACCATCGATGGCGTCACGGTGGTCAGCGCCAGCAACACCGTGGCCGATGCCGTGCCGGGCCTGACCCTGAACCTCAAGGTCAAGGGCAAGAGCACCGTCGTGATCAGCACCGATACCACTGCAGCCACCAAGGTGATGCAGGAGTTCGTGACCGCCTACAACGCAGCAATCGCGGCGATCAACACCGAGACCAAGTACGACGCCAAGACCAAGGAAGCCGCCACGCTGACCGGCGACGCGCAGATGCGTGGTGCCTCCAGCCAGTTGCGCTCGGTGATGTCGGGCGTGCTGAAGGAGCTGTCCGCCGATGGCCTGGACCCGAAGACGCTGGGACTGCAGACGCGCGGCTATCCCAACGCCGACGGCAGCCTGGTGCTGGACGCCACCAAGTTTGCCGCCGCGCTGGCCAGCCAGCCCGAGAAGATCCGCTCGGCGATCACCGGCGACACCGGTGGTGCCGGCACGCTGTACACCATGGTCGACGGCTACGTCAGCACCACGGTCGGCAAGGAAGGCGCCTTCGTCGCCCGCACCAAGGGCCTCAACACCACGCTGGACAACATCGACAAGCGCCGCAAGGACCTCGACACGCGCATGAAGAACGTGGAAGAGCGCTACAAGAAGCAGTTCATCGCGCTGGACAGCCTGATGGGCAAGTTGCAGCAGAGCAATACGTCGCTGCAGCAGCAGCTGGCACAGCTGAACCGCTAAAGGACTGCGTGCAACGCTCAAGTTTGGCGTGTAACGCACCGATAACGGACGCAACAGCAATCAACGCCGCACCGCCGGCAACGGTCCCCACGACCCGCCGGCGGCACCCCGCGCAAGGAGAATCACGAATGTACGGTTCCAGCCGTCAATATGCCGAGCAGTACCGCCAGGTGGGAGTGACCAGTGCGGTCGCCGATGCCGATCCGCACAAGCTGGTGGCGATGCTGCTGGCCGGCGCGCTGGAGCGCGTGCGGCGCGCCCTGGCCAGCCTCGAGCGTGGCGACCAGGCCGGCAAGGGCAAGGCGATCGGCGAGGTCTGCGCGATCGTCGGCCACCTCAATGGCTCGCTGGATCATGAGGCTGGCGGTGAAATCGCCGGGAACCTGTCGGCACTCTACGACTACGTGCTGCAGCGCCTGACCGAGGCCAACCTGCACAACGACCGTGCCGCCCTCGATGAGTCCCTGCAGTTGCTGGGCGAGATCGACAGCGCCTGGAATGCGATCCCGATGGAACAGCGCCGCCCGGCTGCGGTGGCGCCATGAGCCTGCACGAACTGCACGCCCAGCTGGACGCCTTCGAAAAGGCCCTGGGCGAAGACGCCCTCGACCAGGCCGACAGCCTGCTCGACGGTCACGACAGCACGCTGCATGCCCTGCTCAGCCAGCCGCTGACCTCGGACGACCACGCACCGCTCAGTGCGCTGTTCGAGCGCCAGCAGAACCTGCTGGGCCTGCTGCGCCAGCGTCGCGATGCGGTGGCAGCACTGATGAATGACGGCCAGCGCTCTCTTCGCGCGGCCCATGCCTACCTGCAGGCAGAATCGCTGGCATGACCCAACTGCCGACAACGTCACTGCACCATCCCGCCGAAAGCGAGCTGTTCGACGAAACGCTCAGCTGCGAGCTGGCACTGCCCGCCGAATTCCAGGCAGGCAGTGGCACCGGCCGTACCGGCAGTGCCGAGGGCCTGCTGCGCAGCCTGGCGCTGGTTGAAGACAGCCGCGTTGACGAGCATGACGACCGCAATGAAGCCAGCCTGCAATTGCAGCGGCTGGAGGCGAAGCTGGATCTGGCGATGGTGTTGCTTGGCCGCCTGGTCCGCCAGCAGGGCCAGGAACTGACCCTGCGCCCGGTGCGCTGGTCGCGCCGTGGCATCCGCCTGCAACTGGGCCCGCGCAGTGGCGCCAGCCCCGGCCAGGCGGGCCTGGTCCGTCTGCAGCCCAGTGATTGGCTGCCCGACCATATCGACCTGCCGGTGGAAGTGATTGCCGAAGCGGCCGATGGCGGCGGCGGCCACTATCTGTGGCTGCGCTTCCAGCGCCTTGGCGATGGCCTGGAAATGGCCATGGAGCGCCACCTGTTCCGCCTGCACCGGCGCCAGGTGGCCGAGGCACGCCGGGCGCGCTGAAACCTGCCACCATCACGCTTGGCGGGCAAGCCTTGGCGCGCCCGTTCAGCTAAGTTAAGGTGGACTCCCCTACACGGACCTGCTGCGTGCCTGTGCGAGTTCTCATCGTCGACGATCACACCCTGGTCCGCGCCGGCCTGGCGCGGCTGCTGCAGGGGTTTGCCGACGTGCAGCTGGTTGCAGAGGCCAGCAACGCCGAACAGGCGCTGCAGCTGGCCCTGCAGCACGCCCCGGACGTGGTCCTGATGGACCTGTCATTGCCTGGCCGTACGGGTCTGGAAGCGCTCAGCGATATCCGGCTGCGCGCGCCCGGTACCCGGGTTGTGATGATGACCATGCACGACGACGCCGCGCACGTGCGCGATGCCCTCGACCGCGGCGCGGTCGGGTTCGTGGTCAAGGATGCGGCGCCGCAGGAACTGGAGCTGGCGCTTCGCGCGGCGCATGCCGGCCAGGTGTTCCTGAGCCCGCAGATCTCCGCCAAGATGCTGGCACCGATGCTCGGGCGCGAGAAACCCACCGGCATCGCCGCACTGTCGCCGCGCCAGCGCGAGATCCTGCGCCGCATCGGCAAGGGCGAGAGCAACAAGGAAATCGCCGCCGACCTCGGCATCAGCGTCAAGACAGTGGAAACCCACCGCGCCCGCATGATGGAGTCACTGGGCTGCCGTCGCGCCAACGATCTGCTGCTGCTGGCCGCGCGCCATCAGCACGAGCTGGAGTAAGCGCCAGCCTCGGCGTGACGAAGCGATGGCTGGGTAGAGTGGGCTGTTGGTAGAGTCGACTGTCAGTCGACTTGCGCGCGGAGCGCGGGACTTTTCCTTGGTCTGATCGGAGAGCAGTCGACTGACAGTCGACTCTACCGGTGATCGTCTCTATCGACAGCCGACGCAGCCAACCCGCACCCGGCGTCGAATTCCCGTCATCCCGACATTCCCCGACAGGAATCCGTACACGGTGCAGCCCGATCAATCCCGGCCTTGCACCGAAAATCAGCAACTTAGCAGCGATCATCGTCAACATTCCGCACCACTGTAGGGAATACCCCTACACGCCGTAAGGAAATTCACCAAGCCCCTCAGGAACCCCCCGATTCCGCCACCGCCGGATCAAAAGCAAGATGCGTTCCACAAGGCGCCGGGGAGCGGCGCCGGGGAACCACGATGAAGGCTGCACTCTCGACCCAGCTGGGCCAACAACTTCACCTCACCCCGCAGCTGCTGCAGTCGATCCGGCTGCTGCAGCTTGATGGCCTGCACCTGGAACAGGAAATCCAGCGCCTGCTGGACTCGAATCCCCTGCTGGAAATCGAAGAACCCGAAGCACCGGCCGCCGACGCCACCGACGTTGCCACCGCGACGCTGGAAACCGCCGCGTTCGACGAGCTGCCTGAGTCGTCGATGTGGGACGTGGCCGGCGCCAGCTGGCAGGACGGCGACGACGACCGCATGGCGCGCATCGCCGCCGGCGAATCCACCGACCCGCAGCTGCGCGTGCTGCAGCGCCTGTCGCTGGACATGGATGATCGCCAGCTGGCAGTGGCCGCATTCTGGCTGGACCACTGCGACGAGGCTGGCTACCTGCAGGCGCCACTGGGCCAGCTGCAGCTGCTGGCCAGCGCCCAGTTCGACATCGACGCCGACGGCGTCGAAGCCATCCGCCAGCAGCTGCTGCACGGTGACCCGGCCGGCATGGCCGCCCAGGACCTGCGCGAGGGCCTGCAGGCGCAGCTGCGCAGCCTGCACGGCGCGGTGCCTGCCCGCCACCTGGCCACGCGCATCCTGGACGGCGCACTCGATGCGCTGGCCGCACATGATTACCCCGCCCTCGCCCGCCAGCACGACGCCGAGATCGACGATGTGCGCGAATCGGTACGCCTGATCCTGTCGCTGCAGCCACGCCCAGGCGACAGCCTGCTGCCGGAACGCAATGCCGTTGTGGTTCCGGATGTGGTCGCCTGGCACGCCGATGGCCAGTGGAAAGTGGCATTGAACCCGGCCACCAGTCGCCGCGTCTCCATCAACAGCCAGTACGAACAGGCGCTGGCAGAGACCAGTGAGGCCGCCCCGGCACTGCGCGAGATGCTGCAGGAAGCGCGCTGGTTCAGCCGCGGCCTGTCGATGCGCTACGACACCCTGCTGCGCACCGCACGGGTGATCGTTGAGCGCCAGGCCGCGTTCCTGGTGCGTGGCGAGGAAGCCATGGCACCGCTGACCCTGAAGGAAGTGGCCGAGGAAATCGGCATGCACGAGTCCACCGTCTCGCGCATCACCACCGGCAAGTTCCTGCAGACCCCGCGCGGCACCTTCGAACTGAAGCATTTCTTCGCCGTCCGACTGGAAGGCGCCAGCGTCTCCGGGCAGGCGGTCAAGGCCATGGTCCGCCGCCTGATCGACGCCGAACCGGCCGGTCGGCCACTGGCCGATGAGGCGATCGCCGGCCTGTTGTCACGCCAGGGGGTGAACATTGCCCGCCGAACCGTCGCAAAATACCGGGAACAACTGGACATCGCCCCGGCCCGTGAACGGCGCCGGCTCGGCGCCAGGCAACCACAGCTGGCCCGGGTGGGCTGAAAAGGATGTTGCACATGAACAAGCTTACCGTCCTGCTGGTCGATGACCACGAGGGCTTCATCAACGCGGCAATGCGCCACTTCCGCAAGATCGACTGGCTGCAGATCGTCGGCAGCGCCGGCAACGGCCTGGAAGCGATCGAGCGTTCGGAAACGTTGCGCCCGCAGGTCGTATTGATGGATCTGGCAATGCCTGAGATGGGCGGCCTGCAGGCCACCCGCCTGATCAAGTCGCAGGACGACGCACCGTACATCGTGATCGCCAGCCACTTCGACGACGCCGAGCACCGCGAGCACGCGCTGCGTGCCGGTGCCGACAATTTCGTCAGCAAGCTGTCCTACATCCAGGAAGTCATGCCGATCCTGGAAGGCCTCAGGGAGGAACAGTCGTGAGCGAATCGCGCATCCTTGTGCTGGACAACGACGCCGTGCGTGCAGAGCGCACCGTTGCCCTGCTGGAGTTCATGGACTTCAACCCGCGCTGGGTCTCCGACGCGGCCGACTTCGATCTGGGCCGGCAGCGCCAGAACGATTGGATGGCAGTGATCGTCGGCAGTCTGGACGACAACGCCGCCAGCGCCGCACTCTACAACTGGCTGGGCGGCAGCAGCCTGCCACCGCCGGTACTGCTGGCCGACGGTGATGCCGCAGCCTTCGCGCAGCAGCACGGCCTGCACGAAGCCAACATCTGGCCGCTGGAGACGCCGCTGCGCCACGCGCAGATGGAAGCCCTGCTGCGCCGCGCCAGCCTCAAGCGCCTGGATGCCGAGCACCAGGCCGGTGCGGCGCAGGAGCAGGGACCGACCGGCAACGGCCCGGCGGTCACCGCGCTGCGCACCATGATCGAGCAGGTCGCCGCGTTCGACACCACCGTGCTGGTGCTGGGCGAATCCGGCACCGGCAAGGAAGTGGTGTCGCGCGCCATCCACCAGCGCTCGCCGCGCCGTGATGGCCCGTTCGTGGCGATCAACTGCGGCGCCATTCCGGCCGACCTGCTGGAAAGCGAACTGTTCGGTCACGAAAAGGGTGCCTTCACCGGCGCATTGACCGCGCGCAAGGGCCGCTTCGAGATGGCCGAAGGCGGCACCCTGCTGCTGGACGAAATTGGCGACATGAGCCTGCCGATGCAGGTGAAGCTGCTGCGCGTGCTGCAGGAACGCAGCTTCGAGCGCGTCGGTGGCAACCAGACCATCCGCTGCAACGTGCGTGTCGTGGCCGCGACCCACCGTGATCTGGAAACCCGCATCGCCGAAGGCAAGTTCCGTGAGGATCTGTTCTACCGCCTCAACGTGTTCCCGATTGAAGTACCCGCGCTGCGCGAGCGTCGCGAGGACCTGCCGGCACTGGTGGAAACCATCGCCGCACAGCTGGCGCGCACCGGCCGTGGCGAAGTGCGCTTCACCCCGGAAGCCCTGCAGGCACTGGCGGGCTACGAATGGCCGGGCAACGTGCGCGAGCTGACCAACCTGGTCGAGCGCCTGGCCGTGCTGCATCCGGGTGGATCGGTGCGCGTACAGGACCTGCCGGCCCGCTACCGTGGCGATGCCGCGCTGGCCGCCGTCGCTACGCCGGCGCCGGCACAGCCCGCCACCAGCGAAGAGCGACTGGACCTGCGCAGCTTCTCGTTCCACACGCCCGGCAGCGGCAACCAGCCGGCGCTGGAGCACGGCATCGCTGTCAATCGCCCGGCGGCACCGGCCGCCCTGCCCGACGAAGGCATGGACCTGCGCAACCACATGGCCAACATCGAACTGGGCCTGATCAACGAAGCACTGGAACGCACCCAGGGCGTGGTCGCCCACGCCGCCCAGCTGCTCGGCCTGCGCCGCACCACCTTGGTGGAAAAGCTGCGCAAGTACGGCATCGAACGCGAGCAGGCCGAACTGGCCGGCTGAAGCGCGCTACCAGCATGAAGGGGGCACGAACGCCTGGGCTTGCCCGGGCGTTCGTGTTTTTGAGATTTACAACTTTTCCCAATGCGTTCTGCTTCGTTACGCAATAGCCTCAAGGGTTGTGATTTCGACCAGGGAATGCCATGAACGGGACCTTCGAAGATTCCATGCAGGAAATACTGGAATCAATGCTGAGCGTTTGCCTGGAGTACGGAGAGCATCGCGTGGATGGGGTCTACCTGTACGGTGCAGCGGAAGATGGGACGTCATCTGCAGACGTCTTCTATGACATTGGCGGTCACCTCTACAGGACCAACCAGTTGAACGACGCTCCCGCGGCCGGAAGTGGTCAGCCGTTTGACCTTTCCGATTCCCGTGGCAGCGCCCTGCTGGATTTTCTCTTGGACGATCTTGATCGCCTACTTGAACTTCATAAGAATCATGATCGAGAACCCCCTACCCAGCTGAAGGCGCACTTCGACGCCGTTACGGAAAAGCTGAGCGTCAAGTTCAGCCACGATCTCCATTTCTCCAATACCGAAGATCTCCTGCCTTCCGATATGTTCGAAGCGTGGCTGCAGGAAGTGAAGGAACGCTCCTCAAATGCCCGAGGCAACGGTTAACCCGAAGCCCATGCGAGGCGTCGAATGCGAGCACGCCGCGCCGACCAGCTGAACGAACTCGCAGGGGTCAAAGTGCCACCTGCGGTAGGGAGCCGAAACTCCCGCGTTTACAAGTCTTCCTAAAGACAGCAGCGCCGAACTGCGGTGCATTGGCAAGGACATCCCAAGGAGGTCCACATGCATCGCTTGATCCTGCTCGCCGTCCTGCTCTGCCCGGCCCTGGCCACCGCGGCCAACTGCATCCTGCCCGCCACGCTCGACCAGCGCCAGTTCACCAACCTCAGCGACCCGCTGTACGCCCCGGACAACCCCAATGCCGGACGCATGGTCCAGGTCAGCTTCGCCGGCAGCCAGTACGTGCTCGACATCCTCGGCACCGACCTGCGCATCGGCGGCAGCTACCGCTACCAGCGCCTGGCCCCGCATATCGCGGAACTCCACATGACCGAGGCCCACCCGGCCGGCCCCGCCCACTACACCCTGCTGCTGACCTGCCAGAGCGACCGCCAGGGTCGCTTCATCTACACCCAGCACGACGGACCCATTGCCCCGCTCCAGCGCCAGAATTCCGGCCGCTGGACCCTGCAGCCGTAGGCCAGAAAACCGACGCCGGTTAAATGGCGCCACGACCGGAGTCAGAGCCCGTTGCGTTGCAACGGGATCCGACCCCGTGCCGACCAACGGTCGGCACCCACCATCATCAGAAGCACCATCAGAAGCACCATCAGACGCAGGTTCCAACAGATCGCGGCCACCTGTCGAAGGCGGGGTGGGTCCGGTTGCGGGGGCGTGAGCGCCATGGATGGCGCGACCGAGCCTCCATGGACGGATTTACGGCGTCCCCCGTAACCGGACCCACCCCGCCACCCCACGGATAGCCCGATTTTGACGTTGATGTTGACGTGGCCTCTGCGGGTGCAGGGCGCAGCCCTGCCACCAAACACCCCCACCCTCACTTCACTGAATCGAAAACCGGTTTCGGCACGGCACTTGCACTGGCTACAGCAGACAACCCCATCCCTGTTTCTGGAACCGTTGCAGATGTCCCACTCCGTCACTTCGATCCTTTCGCAGATCCGCTCCTATCAGACCCAGATGGGACAGCCGGCGCTCAACCCGCTGGGCGAAACGCCTCGCAGCAACGCCCTGCCGGGCACGGTGCTGGATGCACCGCAGGCCCAGCCGGCCAGCTTCACCGAAACCCTGCGTGGTGCGATTGCCGGCGTCAACGATGCGCAACAGAAATCCGGCGCCCTCGCCAAGGCCTTCGAAATGGGCGACCCCAGCGCCGACCTCGCCAAGGTGATGGTCGCCTCGCAGCAGTCCCAGATCGCCTTCCGCGCCACCGTGGAAGTCCGCAACCGTCTCGTCCAGGCTTACCAGGACGTGATGAACATGCCGCTGTAAGGAATAGAGACGCATGGCACTGACGCTCTCCAAGGACAGCCTGAACGCCGAAAAGGCCGGGCAATGGTTCGACCGCCTGCAGAGCCTGCAGATCACCCGTCGGCTGGGCCTGATGGCGATGATCGCGGTGGCGGTGGCGGCAGGCCTGTCCGTGTTCTTCTGGTCGCAGAAGCCGGGCATGGTCCCGCTGTACACCGGCCTGGACCAGAAGGCCACCGCTGAAGCCACCGACCTGCTGCGCGCCGCGCAGATTCCGTTCGCGCTCGACCCGGCCACCGGTGGCATCACCGTGCCGGAAAAGAACCTGCACGACGCCCGCCTGAAGCTGGCCGGTTCCGGCCTGACCGACAGTGGCAAGCTCGGCTTCGAGCTGATGGAACGCGACCCGGGCTTCGGCGTCAGCCAGTTCGTCGAAAGCGCGCGCTACCAGCACGCGCTGGAAACCGAACTGTCGCGCACCATCAACACGCTGCGCCCGGTGCGCGATTCGCGCGTGCACCTGGCCATTCCCAAGCCCAGCGCCTTCACCCGCCAGCGCGACGTAGCCAGTGCCTCGGTCACCCTGGAACTGCGTGGTGGCCAGCAGCTGGAACGCAGCCAGGTGGATGCCATCGTGCACATGGTTGCGGCCAGCATCCCGGATCTCGCGCCGGAGCGGGTGACCGTCGTCGACCAGAGTGGGCGCATGCTCAGCATCACCGACCCGAACAGCGAAGCGGCGGTCAACGCTGCCCAGTTCGAGCAGGTGCGCCGCCAGGAAACCTCGTTCAACCAGCGCATCCGCGAGCTGCTGGAACCGATGACCGGCCCTGGCCGCGTCAACCCGGAAGTGAGCGTGGACATGGATTTCTCGGTGACCGAGGAGGCCCGCGAGCTTTACAACGGTGAGCCGCAGAAGCTGCGCAGCGAGCAGATGAGCGAGAACACCACCAGCACCCCTGGCCCGCAGGGTGTGCCGGGTGCGACCAGCAACAGCCCGCCGGGCCAGCAGGCTGCACCGGCCACCGCGCAGACCCCGACCGAAAGCAGCAAGAACGCCACCCGCAACTACGAGCTGGACCGCACCCTGCAGCACACCCGCCAGCCGGCAGGCCGCATCAAGCGCGTCTCGGTGGCGGTGCTGGTGGACAACGTGCCGCGCGCCGGCGCCAACGGCAAGATGAGCCCGCAGCCGCTGTCGGCCGCCGAACTGACCCGCGTCGAAGCGCTGGTCAAGCAGGCCGTCGGCTTCAACGCCGAGCGTGGCGATACCGTGTCGGTGATGAATGCCCCGTTCGTGCGGGATACCACGCCGGTCGAAGGCCCGGCCTGGTGGGAGCTGCCGTGGGTGCACGATGCCGGCCGCATGCTGCTCGGCGCGGTGGTGGTGCTGGCGCTGCTGTTCGGTGTGCTGCGCCCGGCACTGCGTGCGATCACCGGCCAGAACAAGAAGAACGACGAACCAGCACTGGAACCGCACACCGCGGATGTGCAGCTGGTCGATGACGATGGCATGCCGCTGCCGGCGCTGGGCGCCGACCGGGCCAGCCTGGCCGGACCAGACGCACTGGCCCTGCCGGTGGATTCTTATGAGGAACGACTGCGGATGGCGCGTGAAGCCGTGAAGACCGACTCCAAGCGCGTGGCCCAGGTGGTCAAGGGCTGGGTGGCCAATGACTGAGGCACAACTGACCGGCGTACAGCGCGCGGCCGTGCTGCTGCTGTCCCTGGGTGAGCTGGATGCGGCCGAAGTGCTGCGCCACATGGAACCCAAGGAAGTGCAGAAGATCGGCATCGCCATGGCCACCATGACCGACATCACCCGCGAGCAGGTGGAACGGGTGATGGACCAGTTCGGCCAGGAGCTGGGCTCGAAGACCTCGCTGGGCGTGGGCTCGGACGACTACATCCGCAACATGCTGGTGCAGGCGCTGGGCAGCGAGAAGGCCGGCAACCTGATCGACCGCATCCTGCTCGGCCGCAACACCACCGGCCTGGACGCGCTGAAGTGGATGGACCCGCGTGCGGTGGCCGACCTGGTGCGCAACGAGCACCCGCAGATCATCGCCATCGTGATGGCGCACCTGGAAACCGACCAGGCCGCCGACGCGCTGAAACTGCTGCCGGACCGTACCCGCGTGGACGTGCTGCTGCGCATCGCCACCCTCGACGGCATTCCGCCGAACGCACTCAATGAACTCAACGAGATCATGGAGCGCCAGTTCGCCGGCAACCAGAACCTGAAATCGTCCAACATCGGCGGCGTGCAGTGCGCGGCCAACATCCTGAACTTCATGGACAGCGGCCAGGACCAGGCGATCCTGGGAGAAATCGCCCGCATCGATGCGCCGTTGAGCAACCGCATCCAGGACCTGATGTTCGTGTTCGACGATCTGGTCGACCTGGATGACCGCGAAATGCAGCTGGTGCTGCGCGAAGTGAGCGGCGAGCGCCTGGGCCTGGCCCTGCGCGGTGCCGACATCAAGGTGCGCGACAAGATCACCCGCAACATGTCGCAGCGCGCGGCCGAAATCCTGCTGGAAGACATGGAAGCTCGTGGCCCGGTGCGCCTGTCCGACG
Organism: Stenotrophomonas sp. a6; assembly: GCF_030913325.1. NCBI lineage: Bacteria > Pseudomonadati > Pseudomonadota > Gammaproteobacteria > Lysobacterales > Lysobacteraceae > Stenotrophomonas > Stenotrophomonas sp. a6. The sequence goes on along the minus strand of NZ_CP133161.1, from coordinate 2,129,729 downwards.
TGGAAGGCGCACAGCGCGAGATCCTGGCCATCGTCAAGCGCATGGCCGATGAAGGCACCGTCACCATCGGTGGCAGCGCGGAGGCCATGCTGTGAGCAACGTCGTGCGCTGGCTTGCCCCGGACCTGCTGGCCCAGCCCGAACCGGTGCTGGAGCAGGAGGATGGGTTCGAACTCACCGAGCCGGACCCGGAGCACGAGCCGGAGCCGCCGCTGCAGCTGCCGACCCTGGAGGAAATCCAGGCCATCCAGGACAGCGCCGAGAAGGAAGGCTTCCAGCACGGCCATGCCGAAGGTTACGGCCAGGGCCAGGCCGAAGTGCGTCGCCTCGCCGCGCAGATCGAAGGCATCCTCGACAACTTCAGCCGACCGCTGGTGCGGCTGGAGAACGAAGTGGTCGGCGCACTGGGCGAACTGGCGGTACGCATCGCCGGTGCGCTGGTCGGCCGCGCCTATGAAGCTGACCCGGCACTGCTGGCACAGCTGGTCGGTGAGGCCATCGACGCGGTGGGTGGCAGCACCCGCGAGGTCGAAGTGCGACTGCATCCGGATGACATCGCCGCCCTCGCCCCGCTGTTGAGCCTGCCGCCACAACAGCGCCTGGTGCCAGACACCAGCCTCAGCCGCGGCGATCTTCGCGTGCACGCCGAGGCCGTGCGCATCGACGGCACCCTGGAAGCCCGCCTGCGCGGCGCGCTGGACGCGGTGATCCGCCAGACCGGAGCCAATGCATGAACCCCGATCCGCAGCCGACGCCGCCACCGGCCGACTGGGCCATGGCCCGCAACCTGCGCCTGGCCCGTCGCCTCGATGGACTGCGCGTGGATACCGCCCATGGCCGTGGCCTGATCCGCGAAGGCGTGCTGCGCCGCGCGGTCGGACTGACCCTGGAAGCTGTCGGCTGCGAGGCGCCGCTGGGGGCCAGCTGCAAGGTGGAAGTGGTCGACGGCGGCTGGGTCGATGCCGAAGTGGTCGGCTTCGCCGGCGAGCGCACTTACCTGATGCCCAGTGCCGAGCTGCATGGCCTGTTGCCCAACGCCCGCGTGGTGCCGTCGGCGCGCCGCGGTGGCGTGGAAGTGGGCGAAGGCCTGCTTGGCCGCGTCATCGACAGCGATGGCGTGCCGCTGGACGGCAAGGGCCCGATCCGCGCCGAAGGCCATGTCGGCATGGCCGGCGTGTCGATCAATCCACTGGCGCGTGAACCGATCACCCAGCCGCTGGACGTGGGCGTGCGCGCGATCAACGCGCTGCTGCCGATCGGCCGCGGCCAGCGTGTCGGCCTGTTCGCCGGCTCCGGCGTCGGCAAGTCGACGCTGCTGGGCATGATGACCCGCTACACCGCCGCCGACGTGATCGTGGTCGGCCTGATCGGTGAACGTGGCCGCGAAGTGCGCGATTTCGTCGAGACCACGCTGGGCGAGGAAGGCCTGCGCCGCGCCGTGGTAGTGGCCAGTCCCGCCGACCGGCCGCCGCTGGCGCGCCTGCACGGTGCCTACCGCGCTACCGCCATCGCCGAATGGTTCCGCGACCAGGGACTGAACGTGCTGCTGCTGATGGACTCGCTGACCCGCTTCGCCCAGGCACAGCGCGAGATCGGCCTGTCGGTGGGCGAGCCGCCGACCACCCGCGGCTACCCGCCGTCGGTGTTCGCCAAGCTGCCGGCACTGGTCGAACGCGCCGGCAATGGCGCCAAGGGCCGTGGCTCGATCACTGCGTTCTACACGGTGCTGACCGAAGGCGATGATCCGCAGGACCCGATCGCCGATGCGGCGCGCGCGATCCTCGACGGCCACATCCTGCTCTCGCGGCGCGTGGCCGACAGCGGCCTGTACCCGGCCATCGACGTTGAATCGTCGGTCAGCCGTGTGGTCACGGAAATCGCCGACGAGCCGTGGCGCCTGCGCATCCGCAAATTGAAGCGACTGGTCTCGGCCTACTCGGCCAACCGTGACCTGATCGCCATCGGTGCCTACCAGCGCGGCAACGACGCGGCCACCGACGAAGCCCTGGAACGCTGGCCGGAAATCATGGAGTTCCTCGGCCAGGACGTTGCCAAGGCCGCAGATCTCCCGCACAGCCAGGCGGCGCTGCAGCGCCTGGTGGAACAAGAGAGTTAAGCCATGAACCAGTCCAAGCGCATTGATCCCCTGCTCAAGCGGGCCCAGGAACACGAGGACGCGGTCGCCCGCGACCTGGCCGAACGCCAGCGCGTGCTCGATACCCATCTATCGCGACTGGACGAACTGCGCCGCTACGCCGAGGAGTACGCCAACGCTCAGATGGCCGCCACCAGCCCGGTGCAGCTGCTCAACCGACGCGCTTTCCTCGACCGGTTGGACAGTGCCGTCGAACAGCAGCAGGCCACGGTCAATGGCAACCGCGAAAAGGTGGAAGCCGAGCGCGCCCGGCTGATCCTGGCCAGCCGTGACAAGGCCGTGCTGGAACAGCTGGCCGCGAGCTACCGCGCGCAGGAAAAAGTGGTGACCGACCGCCGCGACCAGCGCGAGATGGACGATATCGGTGCGCGCCGCGCGCGCCTGGTCCAGGCCGAAGACCAGGACGGCACCGAGCAGGGAGGTCGCTCGTGATGCCCTCCCCACTCGCCGGCAGTGCCAACCCTGCCACGCCGGCCACCAGCAACAGTGCGGCGCGCGCCCCGCGCAGCGAAGGCGGAAAGGACTTCAGCCAGCTGCTGCAGGACGGCGCGCCCTCTGCACCCGCCCCTGCCGGCAGCGCCACCACGCCGTCGCCATCCACGTCGAGCCAGCCGTCGACCACTGACAGCAGTGGCCAGGCACCAGGCGAACGCAGCGACGCCGAAGCGGTAACCGCTGAAGCGCCGCCGCTGCCGCCCGTTGCCGTGACCCCGGCTGCACCCGCTACCGACAAGGACAAGCCCGCCGCGACCGAAGACGCCCCTTGGCCGCCGCTCGGTCTGGCCGGCCTGGTGCTGGCGATGCCGACGCCCGTGGATGCGGCCGCTGCCCTGCCGACCACCGCTGCACCGTCGCAGGCCAGCGACGGCAGCGCACTGCCCGTTGCCCCTGCCGCGAACCCGGCACTGCCTGCAACCGCGCCAGCAGCGGCCACCGCAGCGACGGCCGACGGCAAACCGGCGGCGACCAGCGCGGACGATGCCACCGCGCTGCCACTGCCGGAGATGATCCTGCCCGGCAAGCGCAGCGAGCGCGGCGAAGGCAGCGACGTGGCTGTCCTCGGCGACCGCGCCAGTGCACCACTGCTGCATGCACCGGCGGGGGCCGCCGTACAGGACCTGAAGGCGGCGCTCGCCACCGGCAACGCGATCTTCAATGGCGAACCCACACCGAAGCCCGTGCTGGGTGACGACGGCTTCGACCAGGCCATCGGCGCACGCCTGGGCTGGCTGGCCGACCAGAAAATCGGCCACGCCCATATCCGCCTGAGCCCGGACGATATGGGCCCGGTCGACGTGCGCCTGCAGTTGAACGGCGACAAGGTGCACGCCAGCTTCAGCAGCCCGCACGTGGACGTGCGGCAGGCGCTGGAAAGCAGCCTGCCGCGCCTGCGCGAGCTGCTGGGCGAACAGGGCTTCCAGCTGGCACACGCTGATGTTGGCCACCAGGCCCCGGGGGGCGACGGCAATGCGTCGGGAGCATCTGGCAACGGTGGGACGGCCGGTGACGGAGAACCGTCGCCCGGCGACACCAACGTGTCGTCCGCACAGTTGATCCGCCAGCGCGGGTTGCTGGACGCCTACGCCTGACAGGCGTGCCAACCAAGGTTGGCACCCACCAGGGCAGTGCGGTTGGCACCCACCAGAGCGGGGCGGTCGGCACCCACCAGGGCACCGGGGCAATAGAGCCGCACCGGCCAGTATCGCGTTGGTGGGTGCGGAGCTTGCTCCGCACGGCCCCACCGCCCCCCGACGGAATTCCGTCGCACCCCTCTGCCCCGCCTTCGGCACACCCCTTGCATATCCCGGTGAAGCAACCCTCAGGAGCTTCACCCCGTGGCCGCAGCCGCTGACAAAACCAAGAAGACCGCCGAGAAGGACAAGGCCGCCAAGCCGCGCAGTCCGATCCTGATCACCGCGCTGGTGGCCGTACTGGCCGCCGCTGCCGCCGGTGGCGGCGTCTGGTTCTTCACCCAGTCCAAGCACGAAGACAAGGCCCCGCAGGCCCCGAAGAAGACCATGACCCCGGCACCGGCCCAGTATTTCGCGCTGGACCCGGCCTTCGTGGTCAACCTCAACGGCCCGGTCGACGGTCCGCGCTACCTGCAGCTGGAAGTGCAGCTGATGACCCGCGACCCGTCCGCGCTGGAAGCGATCAAGACCCATGCACCCGCCATCCGCGCACGCCTGCTGATGCTGTTCTCGCAGGTCAGCCCGGACCAGATCGCCGATGTCGCCGGCAAGCAGAAGCTGCAGGCTGCGTCGCTGGCCGAAGTGCAGAAAGTGCTCAAGGCCGAGACCGGCAGCAATGGTGCCGACGACCTGCTGTTCACCAGCTTCGTGACCCAGTAAGGGCCCACCGATGAATGATCTGTTGTCCCAGGACGAGATCGATGCCCTGCTCCACGGCGTGGACAGTGGCGCGGTCGAAACCGATCCGGAACCGCCGTCAGGCGAAGCGCGCTCGTACGACTTCGCCAGCCAGGACCGCATCATCCGCGGTCGCATGCCAACCCTGGAAATGGTCCACGAGCGTTTCGCGCGCCTGTGGCGGATCGGCCTGTTCAACCTGATCCGTCGCTCGGCCGAGCTGTCGGTGCGCGGCATCGAGCTGATCAAGTTCAACGACTACATGCACTCGCTGTATGTGCCGACCAACCTGAACCTGATCCGCTTCAAGCCGCTGCGCGGTACCGGCCTGATCGTGTTCGAGCCGACCCTGGTGTTCGCCATCGTCGACAACTTCTTCGGTGGCGACGGGCGCTACCCCACCCGCATCGAAGGCCGCGAGTTCACCGCCACCGAAATGCGGGTGATCCACCTGCTGCTGAAGCAGACCTTCGCCGACCTGCGCGAGGCCTGGGCACCGGTGATGGACGTCGACTTCGAGTACATCAACTCGGAGATCAACCCGCACTTCGCCAACATCGTGACGCCGCGCGAATACGTGGTGGTGTGCCGCCTGCACGTCGAACTCGATGGCGGCGGTGGCGACATCCACGTCACCCTGCCGTATTCGATGCTGGAGCCGATCCGCGAGCTGCTCGACGCCGGCATCCAGAGCGACCGCAACGACCGCGACGAGAGCTGGGGCAAGACCCTGCGTGAACAGCTCAACATCGCCGAAGTCACCCTGTCCAGCGTACTGGCCAGCAAGCGCATGACCCTGCGTGACCTGACCCAACTGAAGGTCGGCGACATCCTGCCGATCGAGCTGAGCCCGCAGGTGCCGGTGTGCGTGGAGAACATCCCGGTGTTCACCGGCGAGTTCGGCATCGCCAACGGCATGAACGCCGTGAAGATCACCGCTACCCATCCGCCGGGCACCCGCCCGCGCGTACCCGTCATCCAGGAAGACCCGCAATGAACGATATCGACGCCCTCGAACCCACTCCGGCCCAGTTCAGCAGCCTGCAGGCCGATGAGGCGAACGGCCCGGACCTGAACCTGGACGTGATCCTCGACGTACCGGTGACGCTGTCGCTGGAAGTCGGTCGCGCGCGCCTGCCGATCCGCAACCTGCTGCAGCTCAACCAGGGTTCGGTGGTGGAACTGGAACGTGGTGCCGGCGAGTCGCTGGATGTGTTCGTCAACGGCACCCTGATCGCCCATGGCGAAGTGGTGGTGATCAATGACCGCTTCGGCGTGCGCCTGACCGATGTGGTCAGCCCGAGCGAGCGGATCCGGAGACTGCGTTGAGCCTGCTGGCCTCCACCCTGCTGGCGGTCGGCAAGACCGCCGCTCCGGCCGGCCCGCAGATCGGCCAGCACGCAGCCGCCGCACCGAGCCTGTTCGGCGCGGTGCTGGCGCTGCTGGCAGTGCTGGCGCTGGTCATCGGCCTCGGCTGGCTGCTCAAGCGCCTGCCCGGCAGTGGTTTCCGCCCGGCCGAAGGCATGAAGGTGGTGGCCAGCCTGAGTGTCGGTGCCAAGGAGCGCGTGGTGGTGGTCGAGGTCAACGGCCAGCAGCTGCTGCTGGGCGTCACCGCCGGCGGCATCAACACCCTGCACACCCTGCCCGAACCGCTGCCGCCGCCCGCGCCCGTGCGCGTGCCGGACTTCAAGAATCTTCCGAATTTCGCCCAGCTGCTGCAGCAGCGGCTGCGCAAGGACCCCTGACATGCGTGTCGCCCGTACCCGTCTTGCCACCCTGATGCCGTGGCTGCTGATGCTCGCCCTGTGCCTGTTGCCGGCACTGGCCTTCGCTGCACCCGGCGCACCGACCACGCCACTGCCGGACATCAACGTCGGCAAGATCGGAGGTGCGCCGGTCAGCCTGCCGCTGCAGACCCTGCTGCTGATGACGGCGATCACCCTGATCCCGTCGATGTTGCTGGTGCTGACCTCGTTCACCCGCATCATCATCGTGCTGGGCCTGCTGCGCCAGGCGCTGGGTACCGGGCAGACCCCGTCCAACCAGGTGCTGCTGGGCCTGGCCCTGTTCCTCACCGCGATGGTGATGATGCCGACCTGGGACAAGGCCTGGAGCACCGGCATGGCGCCGTACCTCAATGGCGAGATCGACTTCCAGACCGCCTGGACGCTGACCACCACGCCGTTGCGCGGCTTCATGCTGGCGCAGATCCGGGAGACCGACCTGATGACCTTCGCCGGCATCGCCGGGCACGGCACCTACGCCAGCCCCGACGCGATCCCGTTCCCGGTACTGGTCGCATCGTTCGTCACCAGCGAACTGAAGACCGCCTTCGAAATCGGCTTCCTGATCTTCATCCCGTTCGTGATCATCGACCTGGTCGTGGCCAGCGTGCTGATGTCGATGGGCATGATGATGCTGTCGCCGATGCTGGTGTCGGCACCGTTCAAGATCCTGCTGTTCGTGCTGGTGGATGGCTGGGTGCTGACGGTGGGTACGTTGGCGGCGAGCTTCAATCCGGCGTGATTGAGAGGCAGTCGGGCATGGCTCGGCTCTACAGAAGCACAGTCGAGCGCGGCTCGACTCCACACAAGCAGATGGACCCCGAATGTCTCCCGAACTTGCCTTGACCGAACTGCGTGGCGGCCTGATCACCGTGTTGTGGGTGGCCGGCCCGCTGCTGCTCACCGTGCTGGTGGTGGGCGTGGTGGTGGGCGTGGTGCAGGCCGCGACCCAGCTCAACGAACCGACCATCGCCTTCGTTGCCAAGGCGGCGGCACTGACCGCGGTGCTGTTCGCGCTCGGCAGCCTGCTGATCGGCCACCTGGTTGAATTCACCACGCTGCTGTTCCAGCGCATTCCACACCTGATCGGCTAGGACACGCGCCTCGATGGACGCCGCCACCCAGATGGCTGCCGACGGCCTGCAGGCCTTTGGCATGATCGGCACCGTGCTGTGGACCATGCTGCGCATCGGCGCGGTGGCCATGGCCATGCCCATGGTCGGCACCCGTGCGGTGCCGGCACGGATCCGCGTGATCCTGGCCGGTACCCTTGCCATCGCGTTGGCACCGCTGCTGCCGCCGGTTCCGGACTGGACCGGCTTCGATGCTGCCACCGTACTGACCATCGCCCGCGAGCTGGCCATCGGCGTGTCCATCGGCTTCCTGCTGCGGCTGGTGTTCGAGGCCGGCGCGATGGCCGGCGAACTGATCGCCCAGGGCACCGGCCTGGCCTTCGCGCAGATGAGCGACCCGCTTCGTGGCGGCACCTCCGGCGTGATCGGGCAGTGGTTCTACCTGCTGTTCGGCCTGCTGTTCTTCACCGCCAACGGCCATCTGGCGCTGATCTCGCTGGTGGTGGACAGCTACCGGGCGCTGCCGATCGGCGCCCCGCTGCCGGACCCGCACGCCTTCTTCAGCATCGCTCCGACCTTCCTGCTGACCGTGCTGCGCGGCGCACTGACCCTGGCTATTCCACTGACCGTGGCGATGCTGGCGGTGAACCTGGCCTTCGGCGTGCTGGCGCGTGCTGCCCCGGCACTGAATCCGATCCAGCTGGGCCTGCCGGTCTCACTGCTGCTGGGCCTGTTCCTGCTGGCCCTGCTGGCCGGGGAAATGGGCCCGCCGGTACAGCGCCTGTTCGATGCCGCCTTCCAGGCTGCGGACGCGGTTACACACTGACCCGATCATCACGTTTTACTGCTTGCCCTTCCCCCGGGTCTGCGCGCTAGAGTGAATGCGCGGCAACCGGGGGGATGCCGCACGTGGCCGCCGCCCTGCGTCGGCCTGCCTCATGCATGCCCCACCGTGGTTTCCGTCGACAGGCAGGTCCGGGAGACTGACGAATGCTGGTAGGCACGTACAACCCGTGGCTGGTGGCGATCTCGTTGCTGGTTGCCGTGATGGCGTCATACACCGCGCTGGCGATGGCCGGGCGCACGGTCACCGCACCCGGCAAGGGCGCGGCCTGGTGGTGGCGCCTCGGTGGTGGCTTCGCCATGGGCCTGGGCATCTGGTCGATGCACTTCATCGGCATGCTCGCCTTCGACCTGCCCATTCCGCTCGGCTACGACCTGCCGATCACCCTGCTCTCCCTGGCCCTGGCCATCGCCTCATCGGTGTTCGCGCTGTGGCTGGTTTCGCTGCGCACCCTGCCGCACCCACGCCTGGCCGGCGGGGCATTGCTGATGGGTACCGGCATTGCCGGCATGCACTACGTCGGCATGGCGGCGATGCGCATGCAACCCGGCATCGACTATGACCCGGGCTGGCTGCTGTTCTCGCTGATCGTGGCGGTCGCCGCCTCATGGACTGCGTTGTATGTGGCATTCCGCCTGCGCGCGCAGCGCACCCGTGTCGGCGACCGGCTGGCAGCCGCTGGCCTGCTCGGGCTGGCCATCGTTGGCATGCACTACACCGGCATGGCCGCCGCACGCTTTCCGGAAGGCAGCATCTGCGGCGCGGCGGTCGGCGATGGCCTGCAGAACGAGTGGCTGGCGATGCTGGTAGTGGTGCTGACGGTCGCGATCCTCGCGGTGGTGCTGGTGGTGTCCTGGCTGGACCAGCGGGTGGAGGCGCAGCTGCTGCGGCTGCGCAATTCCATGCTGAGCACTTCGTTGACCGATGCGCAGCAGGAACTGACCCAGGCCGCACTGCATGATCCGCTCACCCGCCTGCCCAACCGCCTGCTGTTGCAGCGCCGCATCGTGCAGGCACTGGCCGAGGCCGAACAGGGCGGTAGCCGCTTCGCGGTGATGTTCATGGACCTGGACGGCTTCAAGCAGGTCAACGATGCCTATGGCCACCAGGCGGGTGACGCATTGCTGGTGGCGGTGGCCGAGCGCACCCGCCAGCTGCTGCGCCCGCATGACATGCTGGCGCGCCTGGGCGGCGATGAGTTCGTGCTGGTGGTGCGCATCGAGCACGATGAGGATCTGCCAACCCTCGCCCGGCGCATCCTGCAGGCGGTCGGCAGTGGGCCGTTGCTGCCGGACAACGAACTGCAGGTAACCGCCAGCATCGGCGTGGCGATCTGCCCGGATCACGCCGCCAGCGAGCGGCAGCTGATGGCCTTTGCCGACGCGGCGATGTACCAGGCCAAGGAATCCGGGCGCAACGCCTTCGTGCTGTTCGCCGACTGGATGAATGACAGCGCCGAACAACAGTTCCGGCTGCTGGCCGACCTGCGCCGGGCCATCGGCAGCGAGCAGCTGTTCCTGCACTACCAGCCCAAGATCCGCGTGGCCACGCAGAAGGTGGCCGGTGCCGAAGCATTGATCCGCTGGCACCACCCGGAGCATGGCCTGATTCCGCCCGATCGGTTCATCCGCCTGGCCGAGCGCAGTGGTGCGATCAACGAGATCGGGCGCTGGGCGCTGGACCAGGCCTGCCTACAGCTGCGGCGCTGGCACGATGCCGGTCACGAAGGCTGGTCGATGTCGGTGAACCTGTCGCCGGTGCAGTTCAGTTCGCCGCACCTGCTGCAGGATGTGCGCGCGGTGATCGAACGCCACAACATCGCCCCGCGCCACCTGGTGCTGGAAATCACCGAAAGCACGGTGATGCGCGATACCGACACCAGCCTGCGCCTGCTGCAGGCGCTGTCGGCGCTGGGCGTAGGCATCTCCATCGATGACTTCGGCACCGGCTATTCCAGCCTGCTGTACCTGAAGCGGCTGCCAGCCACCGAGATCAAGATCGACCATGCGTTCGTGCGCGACCTGGAACACAGTGCAGAGGACGTGGTGATCGTCTCGGCGATCGTGGCGCTGGGCCATGCGCTGGACATGGACATCGTCGCCGAGGGCGTGGAGACCGCCGCCCAGCGCGCCTACCTGGAGCGCCTGGGCTGCGACTACCTGCAGGGCTACCTGCTGGGACGGCCGGTCGATGCGGCGCGCTTCATGCAGCTGCACGACCTGCCCCGGCCGCGGGTGGAACTGGCGCAGAGCCCACCGCCCAGCGACAACGCGCCCCGGTAGCGCCGAGCCTGCGCTCGGCTCCCGCCGGGCACGGCCCGGCGCTACCATTGGTTGGCCTTCGGTAGATCCACGCCACGCGTGGATGCGCCGTTCCACCCTCATCCCAGGAAGCGCCCGTGGCCCTACGCACCCCCCTTGCTGGCCTGTTGCTGGCCCTTGCTGTTGGCCACGCTGCTGCCGCTGATCTGCCGTGGTCATTGCCAGCCGATGCTTCCCCGGCCCAGGTCGACGCTGCCCTGCAGGCCCTTGGCAAGGGCGTGCTGAAGTCGCCCAGCCTGACCGAGGTACAGCGCGGCCACGCGTTGGTGGCGGCGGGCCAGACGGCCGAAGCGCGGCAATCGATCCAGCGGGCACGCGCATCGCTTGCAAGCGACGGTGATACCGCAGCAGTGCAACGCTGGGTGCCGATGCTGCTGCTCGTCACCGCCGGCGAGCAGGACGCAGCGGAGTATGCGCGCGCCTTCCACGCCACCTTCGCCGCCCTCGACGACGTTGCGGCGGTGCAGGCCGGTGCCGCACTCTCGGCTGAGCCAGCCCCGGTGCGCGCCCAGCTGGAGCAGGCCGTCGCGGCACAGGCGGGGGCGACGACCATTGCCGAGGCCGTCGCCCTGGAACTGCTGCGCCTGCGGGCGGTACTGCGTGCGCAGACCCTGGCCGCTGCCCTGGCCCCTCCGCTGGTCGCGGCGGAAGAGCAGCGCCGCTTCGCCATAGACGACGCATTGCGCATCCCCGTTGGCGATGGCGTCGTGCTGTCGGCGCAGCTGGCCCGCCCTCGCGCCGCATCGGCGCCCCTGCCTGCGGCCATGCTGTTCACCATCTACACCGATCCACCCAAGAACCGGCAGAAGATGCTGCTGGCCGCCGCGCATGGCTACGCCGGCATCGTGGTCGATGCGCGCGGCAAGGGCCAGGGCAGTGGCACCATCGCCCCCTACGAGCATGACGGCGCGGACGCCAACGCGGCCATCGACTGGATCAGCCGCCAGCCATGGAGCGATGGCCGGGTGGCCATGTATGGCGGCAGCTACGAGGGCTTTACTGCCTGGGCGGCGGCGCGCCATCACCATCCCGCATTGAAGACCATCGTGCCCTACGTTGCCGCCATCCCCGGCCAGGGCCTGCCGATGGAGAACAACGTGTTCCTGAGTGCCAACTACGGTTGGGCGTTCTATGTGGCCAATGGCCCGATGCTGGACAACGATACTTACAACCAGAACGAACGCTGGTCACAGCTGCCCCGCCGCTGGTATGCCTCCGGCCGCCCTTACCGGCAGATCGACCAGATCGACGGCACGCCCAACCCCTGGCTGCAGCGCTGGCTCGATCACCCGACGTACGACGCCTACTGGCAGTCGATGGTTCCCTATGGCGACCAGTTCGACGACATCCGCATCCCGGTACTGACCATCACCGGGTACTACGACGATGGCCAGATCTCGGCGCTGCAGTACTTCAAGGAGCACCTCCGGCACCGCCCCGATGCCGACCATGCGCTGCTGATCGGCCCCTACGACCATCGCGGTGCGCAGTCGGCGCTCAAGCCGATGCAGCTGCGTGGATACGACCTGGACGCCGTCGCGCAGTTCGACACGCCCGCACTGACCTTCCAGTGGCTGGACCATGTGCTGCGCGGCGCGCCGCGCCCGGCGCTGGTGCCTGACCGCGTGAACTACCAGCTGATGGGCGCCAATCGCTGGGGGCATGCGGCAACACTGGACGCCGCCGCGGGTGCCCACCGCCGCTACCACCTGTCGGCTGCACCCGCTTCGCCCGATGGCTACCACCGCCTGCAGGAACAGCCGCCAGCGCCGGGCCAGCTGGGGCAGACCGTGAACATGGCCGACCGCAACGAAATGCGGCACGGCTACTACCCGTTCCCCATCGTCGCAGCACAGGATGAAGCCGACACCGCGCTGGCCTATGTCTCGGAACCCTTCACCGGCCCCATGGACCTGGTAGGCAGCTTCTCCGGAGACCTGAAGGTACGGATCAACAAGCGCGACTTCGATTTCACCGTCACCCTGTACGAGCTGATGGCCGATGGACACCGGATGCAGCTGTCCTATTACATGGGCCGGGCCAGCCACGTGCGTGACCCGGGTACGCGCCAGTTGCTGCAGCCCGGCCAATGGACCCACCTGCCCTTCGATCGCACGCGCATGGTCGCCCGCCGCCTGGCTGCCGGCAGCCGCCTGCTGGTGAAGGTGGATGTGCTGAAGGACGCCATGCACCAGGTCAACCACGGCAGCGGCCGCGATGTCAGCGACGAATCGGCCGCTGATGGGGGCACCCCGCTGCAGGTGGATTGGCACAGCGACAGTGTTCTGACGATTCCCCTGCGCCCCGCCAGCGACTCCCTACAGTAGATCCATACCATGCGTGGATAGGCAACGGCCCATCACGGAACACTTCTTGCACGCACCCCGGCATCCCCTGCCGCAGTGCCCGTGATGTCCGAGAACGAATCCGCCGGCGAAAAGACCGAACAACCTACCGAAAAACGCCTGCGCGACGCCCGTGAACAAGGCAACCTGCCGCGCTCGCGCGAACTTGGCACCGCCGCCGTGTTCGGTGCCGGCGTGCTGGCGGTGATGGCCATGAGCGGCTCGATCGGCCGTGGCGCCAGTGCCTGGATGAAGCACGCGCTCAGCCCGGAACAGGGCCTGCGGCAGAACCCGAAGGAACTGTTCGGCCACTTCGGCGACCTGCTGCTGCAGTTCATGCTGGTGATCGCACCGCTGGTGCTGGTCTGCCTGCTGGCCAGCTTCGTCGCCCCGTTGGTGATGGGCGGCCTGCGCTGGTCGCAGAAGGCGTTGCTGCCCGACATCAACCGCATGAACCCGATGAGCGGGCTCAAGCGCCTGTATGGCCCGGAGGCGATTGCCGAATTCACCAAATCGCTGCTGCGCGTGGCCTTCGTCGGCGTCGCCGCAGGGCTGGTGGTCTGGACCGGCTTCGACACCCTGCGCGGGCTGATCCACCACCCGCTGGAAACCGCCATCACCGATGGCCTGGGCTTCACCCTGCGCCTGCTGCTGGCCACCGCCGGCGCGATGCTGGTGCTGGCCGCCATCGATGCGCCCTACCAGCGCTGGAACTGGATGCGCAAGCTGAAGATGACCCGTGAAGAGCTGCGCCGGGAAATGAAGGAGAGCGAGGGCAGCCCCGAGGTGAAGGGCCGCATCCGCCAGCTGCAGCAGCAGATGGCCAACCGTCGGATGATGGAAGCGGTACCCACCGCCGACGTGGTGGTGGTCAACCCGACGCACTACGCGGTGGCCCTGAAGTACGAGGGTGGGACCATGAATGCTCCCACCGTGGTCGCCCTGGGCGTGGACGAAACCGCCCTGCGCATCCGTGAGGTCGCCGACGGCAACAAGGTCGCGATCGTCTCCGCCCCGCCTTTGGCACGCGCCTTGTATCGGGAAGGCCAACTCGGAAAGGAAATCCCCGTGAGACTGTATTCGGCCGTCGCCCAGGTCCTGTCCTACGTCTACCAGCTGCGCGCCTGGCGCACTGGCCCGATGCCGGACGCCCCGCACATCCAGGTGGATGAATTCGGCAAGGGGGGCCGCCCGTGAGCGCCCAGCCCTCCGCCGGCTTCAACACCCGCCGTGCCCTGGAAATGATCCGCCAGGGCCTTGGCGCGCCGCTGATCGTGCTGGCCCTGCTGGCCATGGTCGTGGTGCCGCTGGCCGCGCCGGTGCTCGATGCGCTGTTCACCTTCAACATCGCCATCTCGCTGATGGTGCTGCTGGCGGTGGTCTACGTGAAGCGCCCGCTGGACTTCACCATCTTCCCGATCGTGCTGCTGATCACCACCATGCTGCGGCTGGCGCTGAACGTGGCCTCCACCCGCGTGATCCTGCTCAACGGCCAGAACGGCCACGACGCCGCCGGCAAGGTCATCGCCGCCTTCGGCGAATTCGTGATCGGCGGCAACTATGCGGTCGGCATCGTGGTGTTCGCGATCCTGACCATCATCAACTTCGTGGTCATCACCAAGGGCGCCGGCCGCGTTTCGGAAGTGACCGCGCGCTTCATCCTCGACGCGATGCCCGGCAAGCAGATGGCGATCGACGCCGACCTCAACGCCGGTTTGCTGACGCGTGAAGAAGCCAAGCTGCGCCGCGAGGAAGTGCGCGAGGAAGCCGACTTCTACGGCGCGATGGACGGCGCCAGCAAGTTCATCCGCGGTGACGCCATCGCCGGCATCCTGATCCTGTTCATCAACATGCTCGGCGGCCTGGCCGTGGGCGTGTTGCAGCATGGCATGCCGTTCGGCGAAGCCGCTGCCACCTACACCCTGCTGTCCATCGGTGACGGCCTGGTGGCGCAGCTGCCGGCCCTGCTGGTCTCCAGCGCGGTGGCGATGCTGGTGACCCGCGCCTCGCGCTCGCAGGACATGGCCCAGGCGATGACCGGCCAGGTGTTCGGCCAGTACCGCGCGCTGGCGATCACCGCCGGCATCATCGGCGTGGTCGGCCTGGTGCCGGGCATGCCCAACGTCGCTTTCCTGACGCTGGCCGCTATCCTCGGCTTCATCGCCTGGAAGGTCTACCGCAAGGGCAAGGCCGCAGCCACCGACCCGGCAGCCGCCGGCAATGACGCGGCCGCACTCAACGCACTCGGCCGCCCGGCGGCACCTGCGCCGACCGCCGAACTGAGCTGGGACGAGCTGCGCCCGGTCGATCCGCTGGGCCTTGAGGTCGGCTACCGGCTGATCCCGCTGGTGGACAGCAACCAGGGCGGCGAACTGATGGCGCGCATCAAGGGCGTGCGCCGCAAGCTGACCCAGGACGTCGGCTTCCTGATTCCCTCGGTGCACATCCGCGACAACCTGGAACTGCCGGCCAACGGCTACCGCGTGCTGGTGCATGGCGTGCCAGTGGCCACCGCCGAGATCCACCCGGACCGCGAACTGGCGCTGGACCCGGGCAGCGCGCTGGGCACCCTGGAGGGCATTGCCGGCAAGGATCCCGCGTTCGGCCTGGATGCCACCTGGATCCAGCCGCACCAGCGTGCCCAGGCTGAAACGCTGGGCTACACCGTGGTCGACCCGGCCACCGTGGTGGCCACCCACCTCTCGCACCTGATCCGCGAACATGCGCCGGAACTGCTCGGCCACGAGGAAGTGCAGCACCTGCTGGCCAACCTGGCCAAGAGCGCGCCCAAGCTCGTCGAAGATCTGACGCCGAAGGCGCTGCCGCTGTCGGCAGTGGTGCGCGTGCTGCAGAACCTGCTGGTCGAGCGCATCCCGATCCGACAGCTGCGCAAGATCGCCGAAGCGCTGGTCGAACACGCGCCCAGCAGCCAGGACCCGGCGGTGCTGACCGCTGCCGTGCGCACCGCGCTGGGCCGCTTCATCGTGCAGGAGATCGCCGGAATGTCGGCGGAGCTGCCGGTGTTCACCCTCAACCCGCAATTGGAACGTGTCTTGCAGGAGTCCACGCAGGGCAACGGCGCCGCGCTGGAACCCGGACTCGCAGAGCGACTGCACCAGAGCCTGGCCGAATGTGTCAGCAAGCAGGAAGCGCGAAACGAGCCGGCGGTCGTGCTGGTACCGGGCCCGGTGCGCGCCGCGCTGGCGCGCCTGGTCCGCCACAGCGTTCCGTCGTTGTCGGTCCTGGCCTACAGCGAGGTGCCGGAGGACAAGCGCCTGAAGCTGGTCGGAACGATCAGCTGACGCCGCCCACCGATGCGCCAGAAAACAGACACCACCTTCGAACCAACGCAACAGACAGATACCAAGGGGAACCCGCACCGTGCAGACCACCGACCACCCGAGTTCTCCGACCGCCACCCCGCCGTCTTCGTCCCGTGACCACAGCATGAAAATCAAACGATTCGTCGCCGCCGACATGCGCTCGGCCATGAACCTGGTGCGCAAGGAACATGGTCCTGACGCCGTGATCCTGTCCAACCGCCGGATCGAGGAAGGCGTCGAGATCGTCGCCGCGGCCAACTACGACGAGAGCGCCGTGCAGCGTGCACTGGAAGCCTCGCGCCGTGATGTCGCACCGCCGCCGGCTCCCAAGCCGCGCACCGCTGCTGACGCGGTGATCGCCGCGGTCACCCGCCGCCGCAGCGCTGCCCCGGCGCCGGAGCCGGTGGCCGCCACCACCTCGGCCGTGGCCGCCCTCGCCCGTGCGGCCGTGGGTGCCACCGGCCGCACCTTGGACAGCGCCGACGAGATCGTGCCGACCCGCGGCAGCACCGGCTTCGCAGCCACCCTGGCGCGCGCCGCCGTCAACGAACCGGCGCTGCCCGAACAGATCTTCGCCCCGTTCGCCGAGGCCATCGTTGCACCGGGCCCGGCCGTCACCGCGCCGGCCAACCGCGCCCGCTTCCAGATCGACCCGCCGCACGACACGCATCACGAAAGCGTGCCCCCCGCCGTGCAGCCGCCGCCGCTGCCGGGCGCTGCCATGGCCGATGTCCAGCCTGACATCGCCGCCAGCGAAACGGCAGCGCTCGAAGCCGCCGGCGAAGCCAGCCCGGCCCCCATGCTGGCCCCGGCACCGACGCTGACCGTGGTTGCCCAGGACGACGCCGAAATCCGCCAGCTGCGCCAGGAAGTGGCCGGCATGCGCCAGGTGATCGAGCGCGAGATGAACCGCTTCACCGACGAGCGCCTGCGTGGCAGCCCGGTGCGCGCCACCGCGCTGGACCTGATGGACGAGTACGGTTTCGACGCCGGGCTGGCCCGCGACGTGGCCATGCAGATCCCGCTGGAGACCGAAGCCCATCGTGGCCGAGGCCTGATGCTGGGGCTGATCTCGCGCAAGCTGCCGATCGCCCCGGTCGACCCGCTGGAAGAAGGCGGCGTGATCGCCCTGGTCGGCCCGACTGGCGCCGGCAAGACCACCACCATCGCCAAGCTGGCCTCGCGCTTCGCCGAGAAACACGCGCCGCGTGACGTCGCCCTGGTGACCACCGACACCACCCGCATCGGCGCCCGCGAGCAGCTGTACGGCTACGGCCGCCAGCTCGGCATCGCGGTGCACGAAGCCAACAGCGGCACCGACCTGGACCAGCTGCTGGAACGCCTGAAGGACTACAAGCTGGTGCTGATCGACACCGCCGGGCTGGGCCCGCGCGACCGCGCGCTGGCCGCGCAGCTGCAGTGGCTGCGCGCCGCCCGCCAGGTACGCACCCTGCTGGTGCTGCCGGCCAACACCAGCTTCGGCGACATGGACGAGGTGGTCCGCCGCTTCGGCGCCGCCAACCTGCAGGGCCTGGTGTTGAGCAAGCTGGACGAGACCGGCCGCTTCGGCAACGCCCTGTCAGTGGCCGTGGACCACGCCCTGCCGATCACCTGGGTGACCGATGGCCAGGATGTTCCGGAGGACCTGCACCGGGCCAGTGCGGCCAATCTCGTACTTCGCCTTGAAGATTTGCGCCGCGCGGCCGATATGCCCTGCAACCCGGAGTTGAACCATGCCGTCGCGTGAGTACGCCAAGCTGACCAAGACCTTCCCGCTGTCGGCCACCCGCAGCGAGCCGCTCGGCCCTGTGCGCACCATTGCCGTAACTGGCGGCAAGGGCGGCGTGGGCA
The DNA here is from genome assembly GCF_030913325.1 of Stenotrophomonas sp. a6. Lineage (NCBI taxonomy): Bacteria > Pseudomonadati > Pseudomonadota > Gammaproteobacteria > Lysobacterales > Lysobacteraceae > Stenotrophomonas > Stenotrophomonas sp. a6. The sequence continues at coordinate 2,111,665 of NZ_CP133161.1, read as the reverse complement.
AGACGAATGTGTCCGCCAACCTGGCGGTGGCACTGGCCGGGATGGGCAAGCGCACGCTGCTGCTGGACGCCGACCTGGGCCTGGCCAACATCGACGTGATCCTGGGGCTGAACCCGACCTTCACGCTGGCCGACCTGGTCGCCGGCCGCTGCTCGCTGGACGACGTCATCGTCGAAGGCCCGAACGGCGTGCTGGTGGTGCCGGCCGCGTCCGGCCGCCGGCACATGGCCGAGCTGGCCCCGGCCGAGCACGTCGGCCTGGTCAACGTGTTCTCCGAGCTGGAACGCGAACTGGACATCATGGTGGTGGACACCGCCGCAGGCATCACCGACGGCGTGCTGACCTTCTGCCAGGCCGCGCAGGACACCGTGGTGGTGGTCTGTGACGAGCCGGCCTCGATCACCGACGCCTACGCGCTGATCAAGGTGCTGTCGCGCGAACGCGGCGTGGACCGCATCCAGGTAGTGGCCAACATGGTGCGCGACCCCAACGAGGGCCGCGTGCTGTACGAAAAGCTGACCCGCGTGTGCGAGAAGTTCCTCGCCGATGTTTCGCTGAACTACCTGGGCTGCGTGCCGCAGGACGACTGGCTGCGCCTGTCGGTGCAGCGCCAGCAGCCGGTGGTGAAGGCCTACCCGTCCAGCCCGGCCGCGCTGGCGATCACCGAGATCGCGCGTCGCACCGCACGCTGGCAGGCGCCGACCGAACCGCGTGGCGGCGTCGAGTTCTTCCTCGAGCGCATCCTCAAGCAGCGCGGGGTGGCCGCATGAAAGGCGCAGCCCAGTACAGGGAAGTCCAGCGCTCGGCGGCCAACGAGGTCATCGCCCAGCATTCGGACCTGGTGCGGCGCATCGCCCACCACCTGGCCGCGCGGTTGCCGGCCAGCGTTGAAGTGGACGACCTGATCCAGGCCGGCATGATGGGCCTGATCGAAGCGTCGCGCAGCTACGACGCCGACCAGGGCGCCTCGTTCGAGACCTATGCCTCGATCCGCATCCGCGGTTCGATGATCGACGAGATCCGCCGTGGCGACTGGGTGCCGCGCTCGGTGCACCGCCGTGCACGCGATGCCGCCGCCACCATCCGCCGCCTGGAACAGAGCAGCGGCCGCGCCGCCAGCGCCACCGAAGTGGCCGCAGCGATGGAGATGCCGCTGCCCGAATACCTGCGGTTGATGGAAGACGCCGCCCGTGGCCAGGTGCTGAGCCTGGAGTCGCGCATCGAGGACCAGGGCGAGCTGGACACCGTCGCCCAGGGCGGCCCGACCCCGCAGCAGGTACTGGAGCGTGGTGAGTTCGGCCGCGAGCTGGGCAAGGCCATCGGCCACCTGCCCGAGCGCGAACAGCTGGTGCTCTCGCTCTACTACGAGCAGGAACTGAACCTGAAGGAGATCGGCGCGGTGCTCGGCGTGAGCGAGTCGCGGGTCTGCCAGATCCACGGCCAGGCGGTGCTGCGCCTGCGTGGCCGGCTCAAGATTTTCGAGGCGGCGGACGCCGGCCTGGAAGAATGAACATGCCCGAGGCGGCTGCCCCCGGCCGCCCGGAATGAACAACAAAGGAACTCTGCTTTGAACAAGAACATGCGCATCCTGATCGTCGATGACTTCTCGACCATGCGTCGGATCGTCAAGAACCTGCTGGGCGATCTGGGCTTCACCAATACCGCCGAAGCCGAGGACGGGCATGCCGCGCTGTCGCTGCTGCAGAGCCAGCCGTTCGATTTCGTGGTCACCGACTGGAACATGCCGGTGATGACCGGCATCGAGCTGCTGAAGGCGATCCGTGCCGATGCCAAGCTGAAGACCCTGCCAGTGCTGATGGTCACCGCCGAAGCCAAGCGCGAACAGATCATCGAAGCCGCCCAGAACGGCGTGAACGGCTACATCATCAAGCCGTTCACTGCGCAGACGCTGGAAGAGAAGCTCGGCAAGATCTTCGAACGCCTGGCGGCCAGCGCCTGATGGATACCACGGTCGACAAGAGCGCCCTCGCCCTGCGCCTGCAGGAAGCCCTGGACGCACTCGAGTCCGGTGACGAGGCCGCCTGGCGGCAGCGCATCGACGGACTGGTCGCGCTGCGTACGCAGCCGATGATGAGCGGCCTCTCGCGGCTGGCCCGCGAGCTGGGGCAGGCACTGGGTGAGCTGCCGACCGTGCCCAGCGAGGCCGGTGAGCTGGACGACGCCTGCGCACGCCTGGACCACGTGGTGGCAATGACCGAACAGGCCACGCACCGCACCCTGGACCTGGCCGAGGAATGCCGCAGCCTGACCGAACAGCTGCGTGCTGAAGGCCTGCAGCCGGGCCAGGACGCGCAGCTCGAGCGCATCCGCCACAACCTGACCGAGATCGCCCTGACCCAGAGCTACCAGGACCTGACCGGGCAGATCATCCGTCGCGTGGTCGGCATCGTCCGCCGCGTGCACGAGGGCTTCGGCGCACTCGGCCTGCCGCCGGAACAGCATCGCACCGACCCGGAACTGGCCGGGCCGGCACTGAAGGGACTGGACCGCCACGCGGTCTCGCAGAACGACGCCGACGACCTGTTGTCGGATCTGGGGCTGTAAGCATGAGCGCGGTATCCGACGACATCACTGCCGACTTCATCATCGAGGCACAGGAAATCCTGGATCGCCTGGGCGAACAGCTGGTGTCGCTGGAGCAGGCACCGCAGGACACCGAGCAGCTCAACGCGGTGTTCCGTGGATACCACACGCTCAAGGGCGGTGCCGGCTTCCTTGGCGTCACCGCGATGGTCGAACTGTGCCACGCCGCTGAAGAGGCCCTGGGCATCGCGCGTGCCGGGCAGGCGGTGCTGCAGGCCCACCACTTCGACGCCGCCCAGCAATCGCTGGACTACCTGCAGTCGATGCTGGACGCCGTGTCCTCCGGCACCGAGCCAGGCTATGCGCCGCCGGACCTGATCGCGCAGTTCGACATGAACGGTGGCACTGCCGCGCCGGTCGCTGCGGCCGCCCCTGCGGCAGCTGGCAGCGACCTGATCACCGACGACGAATTCGAGGCCCTGCTCGACCAGCTGCATGGCGGCAACGCACCGACCGCGGTCGCGCCGGCCCGGAAGGCCGACGACGGCCTGATCAGCGAAGACGAGTTCGAAGCGCTGCTGGACCAGCTGCACGGTGGCGCTGCGCCAGGCGCGAAGCCTGCTGCCACCGTCGTGGCGGCACCTGCCGCTGCACCGCGCCCGGCGCCCGTACCGGCGCCCGCCGCCAAGCCGGCGGCCAAGCCGATGGCCGAGGCCGAGCACACCGTGCGCGTGGACACCAAGCGCCTGGATGCGATCGTCAACCTGATCGGCGAACTGGTGCTTTCCCGAAACCGCCTGAAGACCCTGCGTGCACGCCTGCGCGACGAGGAGCTGGACCGCGCCGTATCGACGCTGGACATCGCCACTGCCCGCCTGCAGTCGGCGGTGATGCGTACCCGCATGCAGCCGGTGGGCAAGGTGTTCTCGCGCTTCCCCAAGGTCGCCCGCGACGTCGCCCGCTCGCTGAAGAAGGAAGTGGACCTGGAGCTGGTCGGCGCCGAAACCGAACTCGACCGCAACCTGGTCGAAGCACTGGCCGATCCGCTGGTGCACCTGGTCCGCAACGCCATCGACCATGGCGTGGAAATGCCCGATCTGCGCGAAGCACAAGGCAAGCCCCGGATGGGCCATGTACGCCTGTCGGCGCAGCAGGAAGGCGACTACGTCAGCATCGAGGTGCAGGACGATGGCGCCGGCATCGACCCGGAGAAGCTGCGCGCGAAGGCGCGTGAGAAAGGCCTGATCGATCCGGAAGCCGCCGCCCGCCTGAGCAGCGAGGAGTGCCTGCACCTGGTGTTCCTGCCGGGCTTCTCGACCAAGCAGCAGGTCACCGACATCTCCGGCCGTGGCGTCGGCATGGACGTGGTGCAGTCGCGCATCCGCGAACTGAGCGGCCAGATCCAGATCCAGTCGGAACTGGGTCGTGGCAGCCGCTTCCTGATCCGCGTGCCGCTCACCCTCGCGATCCTGCCGACTCTGCTGGTGCAGGCCGGCGAGGACGTCTACGCGCTACCGCTGGCACGCGTGATGGAAGTGCTTCACGCGCCGCGCACCTCGCTGGGCTGGTTCGATGGCCGCGCCGTGCTTGATCGCCGCTCGCACACCCTGCCGCTGGTCGACCTGCGCCAGTGGCTGGATGTGACGCCGGCCGCGTCAACCCTGCTGACCATCGTGGTGCTGCAGGCCGGCGAAGCGCGCTTCGGCCTGGTCGTGGACCAGGTACGCGGGCGCGAGGAAGTGGTCATCAAGCCACTGCCAAAAGCCCTGCGCGGCCTGCGCGGTTATGCCGGTGCAACGTTGATCGGCGATGGTCGCATGGCACTGATCCTGGACGTGGACGGCATACGCTGAACGCCGCCGGGCATGGCCCGGCGACCCGAAAACTGTGACTACCGTCTGTACGCGTTCTCCCGGTGTCTCAAGTCCCATTCATACAAGCCGATACCGGAACCATGGATAGACTCAGCCTCATTGGACTCTTTCTCGCCCTGGCCTCGCTGGTCGGTGGCAGCATCCTCAAGGGCGCCGGCCTGGCGTCGCTGTGGTCGCCTGCGGCGTTCGTGATCGTCATCGTCGGCACCGTTGCCGCGATCCTGCTGCACACTTCGCCGGCGGTGTTCAAGCATGCGTTCAAGATCGTGCGCTGGGTCGTGCGCCCGCCGCACAGCGATCGCCGCGAACTGATCCAGCAGATCGTCGAGTGGAGCAACATCGCCCGTCGCCAGGGCCTGCTGGGCCTGGAATCCCAGGTGGAAGCGCAGCAGGACCCGTTCCTGCGCAAGGGCCTGCAGCTGCTGGTGGACGGCGTCGAGCCCGAATCGATGCGGCACATGCTGGAAATCGAACTGGGCAGCCAGGAACACCAGGACCAGGCCGGTGCCAAGGTATTCGAGGCGATGGGCATCTACGCGCCCACGCTCGGCATCATCGGTGCCGTGCTCGGCCTGATCGCGGTGATGAAGAACCTGGCCGACCCGAGCAAACTCGGCCACGGCATCGCCGCCGCATTCACCGCCACCATCTACGGCATCGCCTCGGCCAATCTGCTGTTCCTGCCGATCGCCGCCAAGCTCAAGAGCGTGATCTCGCACAACACCCGCGACCGCGAGATGGTCATCGAAGGCCTGATCTCGATCGCCCAGGGCGAGAACCCGCGCAACATCGAAACCAACCTCTCCGGCTTCCTGCACTGACATGGCCCGCCGCAAGCACCACGAAGAGCACGCCAACCATGAAGCATGGGCGATCCCCTATGCCGACCTGATGACGCTGCTGCTCGCCTTCTTCGTGGTCATGTACGCGATCTCCTCGGTCAACGAGGGCAAGTACCGGATCATGGCCGACGCGCTCACCGATGCCTTTGGTGGTGCGCCGCGCACGATCAACCCGGTGCAGGTCGGCAACAAGCAGGTGCAGGGCGGCGGCTGGGACAGCCCTTCGGTGATCAAGTCCGGCACCAAGATCGGCCCCTCCGCGCCGGCGCCGTCGCACGACCCGACCCTGCTGCCGTCGATGGCCTCGCAGATGCGCATGCCGGTCTCCGTCCACAACCAGGAACAGATCGCCCGTGCCGAGCGCCAGCTCAACGGCATCGCCGACCGCCTTACCGCTGCACTGGCGCCGCTGATCGACCGCGGCATGATCAGCGTGCGCCGCACCGAGTTGTGGATCGAAGTGGAGATCAACAGCGACATCCTGTTCCCCACCGGCTCGGCCGCGCTGGACGTGCACGCCCGGCAGACGCTGGCCAGCCTGGCCGAAGTGCTGCGTGACGTGCCCAACAGCGTGCGCGTGGAGGGCCACACCGACAACGTGCCGATCGCCACCGCCACCTTCCCTTCGAACTGGGAGCTGTCAGCCGGACGCGCAGCCAGCGTGGTGCATCTGTTCGCCGACCAGGGCGTGCAGCCGTCGCGGCTGGCAATGGTCGGCTATGGCCAGTTCCGCCCGCGCGAAGAGAACGACAGCGCGCAGGGCCGCAACCGCAACCGCCGGGTGATGGTCATCATCCTGGCTGACACATCGCACTCGGTGGATCCGCTGGGCCAGCGCCTGAACGCAGCCACCGGCGCCACCGACAGCACCGTCACCGAACAGGCCGCCGCAACTCCGGCCAGCGCCCCCACCTCCCCCATCGCACCGGTGAAGTTGCCGCCGGTGCCGGCTGGCAGCCGCGTCGGCGCCGCCGTTCCCCCGGCAATGAAGGAGTAATCCGATGCGCATCTGGGCAGTCGCCAACCAGAAGGGCGGAGTCGGCAAGACCACCACCACCCTCGCCCTCGGCCGTGGCCTGGCCGCCCTTGGCCATCGCGTGCTGCTGATCGACCTCGATCCGCATGCCTCGCTCAGCCGCGCCTTCGGCGTGCCGGTGGATCCGCCGCCGGCCGGCGTACTGGAACTGTTCGGCGCCCCGCCGGCCGATCTTTCCAGCCTGTGCCATGCCAGCAGCATCCACGGCCTGGACTACGTCTGCGCGCAGTCGGCGCTGGCCACGCTGGAGCGCCGCAGCGCCAACCAGCCCGGCCTCGGCCTGGCCCTGCAGAACGCACTGGCGCGTCACCAGGGCCAGCACGACTACATCCTGCTGGACTGTGCCCCCACCCTTGGCCTGTTGATGATCAACGCACTGGCCGCTGCCGACCGCCTGATCATTCCCACCCAGGCCGAGCCGCTGGCCCTGCATGGCCTGGACGGCATGGTCCGCACCGGCGAGATGGTCGAGCGCTCGCGCCGCCGCCCGCTGCCGATCTCGATCCTGCCGACCCTGTTCGACCGCCGCACCCGCGCCGGCAACGAATCGCTGCGCACGATGCAGGATCGCCACGGCACCCGCGTCTGGGAAGACGCCATTCCGATCGACACCCGCATCAGCAATGCCGCAGGCCTGACCCTGCCCAGCGCTGGTGAGGACTACCCGGGCCGCGGCCTGGCCGCCTATCGCCGCGCACTGAACTGGATCCTCGGTGAGGATGCCCGTGCCCTGGAGCAGGCCGCATGAACAGCACCGGCGTACTGGACGACTACCTGGACGAACTGCTGGGCGAAGCGATCGCCCCGGCGGCCGTCGTGCTGCCAACGCCGGACAGCGCCGCCCCGGCTCCGGACAGCACATCGGAACCGGAACGCGAGCCGACCTGGGATGACCTGCCGGCCGAGGTGATCTACGAAACCGACACCGTTGCCGCGGGGCCTGCCGTGGACAACGCCGCGCTCGAAGCCGCCTTCGAGGCGGCCACAACGGCCGAGCGCGAACCCACCTGGGACGATCTGCCCGCCGAAGTGATCTATGAGACGGGCACTGTTGCCGCTGCCCCGGCACAGGACGAGGCAGCACTGGAAGCCGCCTTCGAGGCCGCCGCAATGCCGGTCGCCGCTCCCGAGCGCGAACCGACCTGGGATGACCTGCCTGACGAGGTGATCCACGAGACGACCCCGGCCCAGGCCGGCCCGGAGCCCACCTGGGACGACCTGCCCGACGAAGTGATCTACGAGACCGACGCGGCCGACAGCCATCAGCTCGCCCACACTGACAGCCCCGGTCTGCAGGCTGCGTTCGAAGCCGCTGCGGGTGGCGAGGATGTCCCCACGCCGCCACCGGCCGTGGTTGCGCCCCCGGCACCGCGCGCTGCACCCGCGCCCGCCCCGGTCGCGCGTGCTGCCGCCGCGCCGCCGCCCCGCGTTGCCCTGGATGCCCCGGCCACCAACCGTCCCGGTACCTGGCAGGAGCTGCAGGCGCAGGCGCACCAGCCCGCCAGCAGCCCGCACCCGCAGAACCGCCGCGCCGGCGAGCGCACCTCGCGCTGGCTGCGCCTGCGCTGCGGGACCCAGGCCTATGCGCTGGAACTGCTGAAAGTGCAGGAAGTGGTGTTGCCGGTGCCACTGCTGCCGTTGCGTGGCACGGCACCGGCGATGCTCGGGATCATGAACCTGCGTGGCCAGGTGGTGCCGGTGATGGACCTCGGCCTGCACCTCGGCGCCGCAGCGGCAGAAGACGATGCCCAGACCCGCATCGTGGTGCTGGAAGAGGACGGCGAGACCATCGGCCTGCGCGTGTCGGCAGTGGAAGATGTCGCCAACCTCACCGATTCACAGATCGAACCCCCGGATACCGCCCGCATCTGCCAGATCTCCAATGATCTGTTCCGCGGCGTCGCCCGGGTCAGCCAGCGCCCGATGATCCTGCTGGACGCCACACGGCTGCTGAGTTGATCTGGAAAAAAGGGGACGGAGGGGATTAAGTCGCAAGTGGCTCGGCGCTTTGCGCCGAAGCGGTGCCTGTCGGGGACGCAAGGAGTTGATCCGTTGGATCAACACCTTGCGTCCCCACTGCGCGGTCGCCGTTGTCGAGGGGGCTGCAGTAGAGCCAGGTCGCTTGCGACTTGATCCCCGCCGTCCCCTTTTCAGCTGCGACCGCATCGACGCACCGCGTCGATTCCTCTAAAGAACCCCGCCGGGGTGCCGTTATGGATCACGGAACCGTTTGTCCGGAGCAACGATGAGCACTGTCGAACTGGGTGAGGATCTCGGCATCGAGAGCAGCACCGAGCTCAAGAACCGCCTCGCCCCGCTGGTGGCGCAGGCAGGCGAGCTGACCCTGGATGCAAGCCAGGTCGCCCGCATCCACACGGCCGCCGTGCAGGTGCTGTGTGCATTCGTGCAGGCCCGCCGCGATGCAGGCCTGGGCACCGGCTTCCACGGTTGCACCGCAACCTTCCGTGACGCCGCACGCCTGCTGGGCGTCACCCAGGCCCTGGGCCTGGACGTAACCCATGACAACCTGAAATCTGTGGAGAACGCTGCATGAGCGCACGTATCTTGGTGGTGGACGATTCGGCGTCGATGCGCCAGATGGTTTCCTTCGCCCTCACCTCGGCCGGTTTTGCCGTCGAAGAAGCCGAAGACGGCGCGGTCGCGCTGGGTCGCGCCAAGGGCCAGCGCTTCAACGCGGTGGTCACCGACGTCAACATGCCGAACATGGACGGCATCGCGCTGATCCGCGAACTGCGCCAGCTGCCGGACTACAAGTTCACCCCGCTGCTGATGCTGACCACCGAATCGGCCGCCGACAAGAAGTCCGAAGGCAAGGCCGCCGGTGCCACCGGTTGGCTGGTCAAGCCGTTCAATCCGGAACAGCTGGTCGCCACCGTGCAGAAAGTGCTGGGCTGATCGCCCCGCACCGCTCCCCTTCTTCGCTTCCGGACCACCACTGCCATGAGCATGGACCTGCAACGCTTCCACGCCACCTTCTTCGAGGAGAGCCGCGAAGGCCTCGACGCGATGGAGGCTGGCCTGCTGGCCCTGGAATCGGGGCAGCAGGACGCGGAGATCATCAATTCGGTGTTCCGCGCCGCCCACTCGATCAAGGGCGGCGCCGGCACCTTCGGCTTCGATGCCATCGCCGGCCTGACCCACGTGCTGGAAACGCTGCTCGATGAGCTGCGTGCCGGCAAGCGGGCCCTGGAAGGCCATGCCGTCGATGCCATGCTGTCCTCGGTGGATGTACTGCGCGCCCTGCTGCGCGAAGCCGAACATGGCCAGGCCGCAGACCCCGCTGCGGTCGCCGCAGTGAAGGCGCGCCTCGAAGCCGTTCTCTCCGGCCAGGCCGCACCGAGCGCGCCGGCCGCTGCCGCAGCCAAGGTGGACGATACGCCGGAAGCCTGGCAGATCGGGTTCACCCCGGCACCCTCGCTGTTCATGAGCGGCAACGACCCGTTGCGCATCATCCGCGAACTGGAACACCTCGGCTCGCTGCAGGTGGCCGCGCGCATGGAACGCCTGCCGGGCTTCGCCCAGCTCGACCCGCTCGAGGCCCACCTGGCGTGGGACCTGGGCCTGGTCGGCAAGGTGCCGCGCAGCAAGATCGAAGACACCTTCGCCTGGGTACTGGACGACTGCGAGCTGGACATCCGTCCGGCAGCGCCGCCGAGCCTGGCGACCCAGGCGCCCGTTGCTGCATCCCCTTCCACACCTGCTGCCGTCGTGCCGGCAGCGCCTGCTGCGCCTGCCGCCGGCGGTGCTGCCACCCAGGAAGCCGAAACGTCGATCCGCGTCAGCGTCGACAAGGTCGATGCGCTGATCAACCTGGTCGGCGAACTGGTCATCACCCAGGCCATGCTCAAGCAGGTCTCGCACGCGCTGGACCCGGTCCACGCCGAGAGCCTGTTCGCCGGCCTGGACCAGCTGGAACGCAACACCCGCGACCTGCAGGAAGCGGTGATCGGCGTTCGCATGCTGCCGGTCGACGCGGTGTTCCGCCGCTTCCCGCGCCTGGTCCGCGACCTGTCCAGCCGCCTCGGCAAGCAGGTGCGCCTGCGCACCGTCGGCGAGGGCACCGAGCTGGACAAGGGGCTGATCGAAAAGATCGCCGATCCACTGGTGCACCTGGTGCGCAACTCGATCGACCACGGCCTGGAAATGCCCGACGTGCGTCGCGGCGCGGGCAAGGACGAAACCGGCACGATCACCCTGGCCGCTTCGCACCAGGGCGGCCATATCGTCATTGAAGTGAGCGACGACGGCCGCGGCCTGGATCGCGCCAAGATCCTGGCCAAGGCCACCGAACGCGGCCTGGCCGTACCGGACAACCCGACCGATTCGCAGGTCTGGGACCTGATCTTCCAGCCAGGCTTCTCCACTGCCGATGCGGTCACCGACCTGTCCGGGCGTGGCGTCGGCATGGACGTGGTTCGCCGCAACATCCAGGCACTGGGCGGTGAGGTCCAGATCGAAAGCAGCCTGGGTACTGGCACCCGCACGCTGATCCGCCTGCCGCTGACCCTGGCCATCCTCGACGGCATGACCGTGGCGGTTGCCGGCGAAACCCTGATCCTGCCGCTGGCCTATGTGCTTGAGGCGTTGCAGCCGCAGGCCGAGGACATTCGCAGCATGGCCGGCGAAGGCCGCGTGCTGCGCGTACGTGGCGAGTACCTGCCGATCCTCTCGCTGAGCGAGTACTACGGCTACGGCAACCGTGCGCCGGGCAGTGAATCGCTGGTGGTCGTGGTCGAAGGCGATGGCCAGAAGATCGCACTGGAAGTGGATGAACTGGTCGGCCAGCAGCAGGTGGTGGTGAAGAACATCGAGAACAACTACCGCCGTATCGGCGGGGTGTCCGGTGCCACCATCCTTGGCGACGGCCGCGTCGCGTTGATCGTCGACATTGGCGGACTGGTGCGCTCGTTGCGGATGCCGCAGGCCGCCTGATCCACGCTGCATGCGTGTACTGGACCGCCGCCCTTCGGGGCGGCGGTTTTTGTTTGTGCGCGCTCTACCAAGGGGGTCGGATCCCTTTCCGCAGGAAAGAGCTCCGACCCCATCCCTTCTGTGAACTCCGTCGCCATGGTGGTTGCGGGCGCAACTACTTCATCCAAGCGAAAGCACGCCGCTGCAACGCTTTCGCGCTGTCATCCCTACGCAACCGAATGTGATCTGCGTCCATAAAGTCCACGCGGACGGCGCCGTTATTTCGCAATGACGGTCGTCACCGAACCCCACCGGGCACCCCCGTTCGCTCTGCAACCACCCCCGAACCGGCGCACAGACGCCGGCACTCTGCCCACCTGGAGCACCCTGCATGAAGTGGTTCCAAGATCTGCCCATCGCCCGCAAGCTGGCCGTGGGGTTCACCCTCACCACCTTGATGACCGTCGTACTGGGCGCCTTCGCCCTGGTCCGCCTGTCCGAGGCCAACGCGCAGTTGAGCGCGATGGCCTCCAACGATATTCCGTCCGTGCAGTACCTCGGCGAAGTGCGCTCGCAGCTGGGTGAGTTCCGCACCTATGAGCTGGCCCAGCTGAGCATGCTGGACCAGCCCGAGAAGGTGGCCGACTACAACAAGCGCATGGATGACACCGCCGCCGTTGTGCGCGAACAGCTGGCCGCATACGCCAAGCTGCCGGCCGGCGCCAAGGAACGCGAGCTCTACCGCGCCGTGCAGGCCGACGTCGATGGCTACTTCGCAGCCAATGCCAAGCTGCGCGAAGCGGCCACCGCCGGCGATGGCGTCGTCGCACGGCAGATCTCCGACGACCAGTCGCGCCCGCTGCGCCGCAAGGCCTTTGAAGACCTCAAGGCACTGGGCGCGTACAGCAGCTCGCTGATGCAGGGCAAGATCGACAACGCCAATGCCACCCACCGCAACAGCATGCTGGCGATCATTGCCGCCGTCGTATTGCTGGTTGTGGTCGCCGCAACACTGGCGGTGGTCATCTCGCGCGCCGTGACCGGCCCCCTCGGCAAGGCCGTGAACGCCATCCAGGCCGTCGCACGCGGCGACCTCAGCGTCACCACCCAGAGCACCGGCAAGGACGAGGCTGGCCGCATGCTGGCGGCCACCGCCGACATGACCGCGATGCTGCGCCGCTTCAGCGAACAGACCCAGCTGATGGCACAGATGCATGCCGGCCCGGACATCAGCCACCGTATTCCGGAAGACTTCCCGGGCGTCTACGGCCAGCTGGCCAGCGGCATCAACACGGTGATCTTCGAACACCTCGATGCGATCGTCGATGCCATTGAAGTGCTCAACCAGTACGCCATCGGCAACCTCGCCCCGGACGCCCGCCGCCTGCCCGGCAGCCGCGCGATCCTGCACGAGTCGATGGACGCGGCCAAGGCCAGCCTGCTGGCCATCAACACGCAGATCCAGCAGCTGGCCTCGGCCGCCGCCGCCGGCGACTTCAGCCAGCGCGGTGATGCGCAGCGTTTCGATCACGATTTCCGCGTGATGATCGAGCAGCTCAACAGCATGATGCAGGTGGCCGACGGCAACCTCGGCCAGCTCTCGCAGCTGCTGCAGTCGATCGCCGCCGGCGACCTGACCGCACGCATGGACGGCCAGTTCAACGGCGTGTTCGCGCGCATGCGTGACGACGCCAACACCACCGTCGCACAGCTGACCCAGATCGTCGGCCAGATCCAGGCCAGTGCCTCCAGCATCACCTTGGCCGCTGGCGAGATCGCGTCCGGCAACAGCGACCTGTCGCGCCGTACCGAGCAGCAGGCCGCCAACCTGGAAGAGACCGCCGCCTCGATGGAGGAACTGACCTCCACCGTGCGCCAGAACGCCGAGCACGCCCGCCAGGCCAACCAGCTCGCCATCGGCGCGCATGGCGTCGCTTCGCAGGGCGGCGAGGTGGTCGGCCAGGTGGTCACCACCATGTCGGCCATCGAAGCCTCGTCGAAGAAGATCGCCGAGATCATCTCCGTCATCGACGGCATCGCGTTCCAGACCAACATCCTGGCGCTGAACGCCGCAGTGGAAGCCGCGCGTGCCGGTGAACAGGGCCGTGGTTTCGCCGTGGTCGCCAGCGAAGTGCGTACCCTCGCCCAGCGTTCGGCTGCGGCGGCCAAGGAGATCAAGGGCCTGATCGATGATTCGGTCGGCAAGGTCGCCGAAGGCTCCAGCCTGGTGCACCAGGCCGGCAGCACCATGGGCGAGATCGTCGCCTCGGTGCAGCGCGTGACCGACATCATGGCCGAGATCTCCGCCGCTTCGCAGGAACAGTCGGCCGGCATCGAGCAGGTCAACCAGACCGTGGTGCAGATGGACGAAACCACGCAGCAGAATGCCGCGCTGGTGGAGGAAGCGACTGCTGCGGCGCGCGCCATGGAAGACCAGGCCGTGCAGCTGGGCGAAGCCGTGGCGCGCTTCCGGCTGGCATCGCAGGGCGTCGCCGCTGCGCCGGCACGCTTGGCAAATGCACCGCAGCCACGTCAGGTCGCGGCCGCCCTGCCCGTCACCAAGGCAGCACCGACACGGCCGCTGCGGGCGTCGGCCGCCCAGCCGGCGCTGGCTGCCGAGGGTGATTGGCAGGAGTTCTGACCCCACGCAGAAAGCATCCGCCCATGGGGTGGATGCACCAGCATGGCGGGCCACGGGGCCAGATCCCTTTCCCACGGGAAAGGGATCTGGCCCCTTATGCATGGAAAGTGATGCAAATCCCACTTCATAATCCAATGAAGAGGCCGATATCCCCATCGAGCCTGCAACAACGCGTGCTGGCGCCCGCCCCTGATCACAGACTCCATGTCCGACGGCCACGACACTGAACTGCATGATGTCCACGCGGCCGACGCCGCGGACGAACGCTTCCTGGTCCGCAACCCCCGCCAGCTGCGGCAGCTGCTGCGCTCGCTGATCGACCAGCGATCACTGATCAACGCGCATATCGACGGCCGGGATCGTTCCTTCCCGACCGCCCTGCTTGATCTCGACGAGGACGAAGACTACCTGCTGCTCGACGGCAGCCCGCAGGAGGCGTCGAACCGTGCCGCCGAGCAGGCCGACCACCTGCTCTGCTTCGCCCAGCTTGAACGTGTCCTTGTGCGGTTCCGCCTGCACGAACTGCAGCGCGTGGACAACGATGGCCACGTCGCCTTCCGCGCCCCGTTGCCGGACGAACTGGTGCATCTGCAGCGCCGTGAGCTGTACCGGCTGGAGACCCCGGTCACCGACTCGCCGCATCTGCTGCTGCCACCCGGCGAAGCACGTGCCGAAGCGCTGTCGATGCGGGTGGTGGACATCAGCGGTGGCGGCCTGGCCGTAGTGGTTCCCAACGACTGCGCCGTATTCGGCCTGCAGAAGCGCTACCCGGCGCAGCTGTCGCTGCCCGATGGCCCCGACCTGGACATCGAACTGGTGGTCTGCAACCTGCTGCCACAGCGACAGCCCAATGGCATCGAGGTCAAGCGCGTGGGAATGCGCTTTGACAGCCTGCCGCGCGGCGGCGACAGCGCCATCCAGCGCTACATCTTCCGCATCGACCGCCAGCGCAAGGCGCGCCGCAACGGCGAGCTCTGAGGCGCCTTCGACCGTTCGTGCCGGCCGGCGGCCGGCGGCCGGCGGCCGGCAACCCGCATGATGCCGTCGCCGGCCAGCGGCCGGCACTACCGATCTTCGGCGGATCCACGCCATATGCGCGTGCCGGCCGCGCCGCGGTAGATCCACGCCATGCGTGGATGCCTCTCCCCCGGCACCTAAAGTCCCCCCACGCGGGGCCGATATCGAGCCTGACACCGGGACTTCCGGCAGAACCAGGACCCCTCGATGAACGACAAGACCAGCTCCGCCGCCAGCGCCGGTGGCGAATTCCTCAGCTTCACCCTCGGCGCCGAGCACTACGGCGTGGACATCCTCAAGGTGCAGGAGATCCGTGGCTACGATGCGGTCACCCGCGTGCCGGACGCCCCGGACTACATCAAGGGTGTGATCAACCTGCGCGGCACCATCGTGCCGGTCATCGACCTGCGCTTGAAGCTGCGCCTGGACAACGCCCGCTACGACGCTTTCACCGTGATGATCGTGCTCAACGTCGAAGACCGCGTGGTCGGCATCGTGGTCGACAGCGTGTCGGACGTGATCCCGCTGTCGGCCGAGCAGATCCGCCCGACCCCGGAGTTCGGCGCTGCAGTCGACACCCGCTTCATCTCCGGCATCGGCACCCACGACGACCGCATGCTGATCCTGCTGGACATCGAGACCCTGCTCGACAGCGCCGACATGGGCCAGGCCTCCCTCGCCGAAGACGCTGCCGCCTGATCCATCGGACCTGCTTCACGTTCTGGTCACAAAACCCTTCAGTTCCCCCCAGCAGTGCCGATAGGGGGACAGAAGCCGGTCGCGCAGGAGCGCGCGGAACCGGAACGACCATCACCATCCCCGGAGATACACCTCGATGAAGTCCCTGCTTGCGTTCGTTTCGGCCGCTGTCCTGGCCACCACCGCTTCCTCCGCGTTCGCCCAGGCGGCCGACATGATCCCGCCGGAACTGGCCCCGCGTTCGGTCGGCAAGGACGGCATGGTCTGTGGCAAGGTCGAAAAGGCCCGCTACGCCGAAGGTTCCGAAGGCCAGCCGACCTTCCTGTACATGGGCGGTGCCTTCCCGCGCCACACCTTCTCGGCCCGCATCGCCGGCGAGAACCGCGGCAAGTTCTCCTTCCCGCTGGAAACCCTGGAAGGCAAGACCGTGTGCGTGATCGGCAAGATCCAGCGCGACGCCTCGCGCGCGGAAATCGAAGTCAGCTCGCCGGCGGGCCTGAAGCTGGCCAACATCAAGTAATCCGCTGTCCGTCGAACCACGCCGGAGCTTGTGCCGGCGTGGTTTCTGCTGCAACCGGGCCCGACGCCCGGACGCGTCTGCCTTAGGAGATCGCAACGCCCATGCCGTGGATCAACAACCTGAAACTGATGCCGAAGCTGCTGTTGACCTTCGGCGTCCTCCTGCTGGTGATGCTGCTGCAGGGCATCGTCGCCTATCGCGGACTGCATTCGCTGAACAACGTCACCACCGAGTTGGCGGGTTCGCGCATGGAAAGCATCCGCATGGCCGGCGAGATGCGCGGCATGCTGGGCGAGTACCGCAATGCTGCCTACCAGCAGCTGATCCGCGCCAGCGATGACGTCAAGTCCGACGCGCGCAAGCAGGCCGTCGACCTGCGCACCAGCATGGACACGTCGATCAAGGAATACCCGAAGCTGGTCGACAACGCGCAGCAGAAGAAGCTGTTCGATACCTTCGCCAAGGAATGGAAGGACGCCCTGGCCTCCTACGACAGCGTCACCGAGATGCTGGAGCTGGACCTGCCGGACGATGCCATCGATACCTTCGTGGGCGAGACCCGCACCAAGCACCGCAAGGCTGCATCCGCGCTGGAAGCGCTGATCGCCGAAGACAACCGCCTCGCCCGCGCCTCGCGCGAAGAGGCCGCGTCCACCTATTCCGCCTCCGCCGTGCTGACCGTGATCGCCCTGCTGGGCGGCGCCGCGCTCGGCCTGGTGCTGGTCTGGCTGTTCGCGCGCGCCCTGGTCGGCAGCGTGCGTGGCGCCGTGTCGGTTGCCAACGACGTGGCCGGTGGCAAGCTCGATGGCCACATCGACGTCAGCCGCCAGGATGAAGTGGGCGAACTGATGCAGGCCATGCAGCGGATGCAGCGCGACCTGCGCGAACGCATCGAAACCGACCAGGCCGTTGCCCGCGAGAACCTGCGCATCCGCACCGCGCTGGACTACAGCTCGACCGGTGTCTACCTGACCGATACCAGCAACACCATCGTCTACAGCAACCGCGCCCTGCAGCAGACCCTCAGCCAGTACCAGGATGAAGTCCGCCGCGACCTGCCGGACTTCGACGCCCAGGCCTCGTTGATCGGCAAGCCGGTCACCGTGCTGGAACACCGCGGCGAGATGGACCAGACGCTGTTGGGCAACCTGAAGGCCCACGGCGTCGCCCGTCGCCCGATGCAGTACGGCGATGCCCAGTTCGCGCAGGTGGTGTCGACCATCCGCAACGAAGGCGGCGACACCGTCGGCTACGTGGTGGAATGGCGCGACCGCACCCAGGAAGCACTGGTCGAAGCCGAAGTGGCGCGCGTGATCGCCCAGGCCGCCGCCGGCGACCTGTCCGGCCGCATCGACGCCAGCGACAAGGAAGGCTTCTTCCTGCAGCTGGCCCAGCAGATCAACGGCCTGCTGGACGCCAACGCCGGCAGCATCGAACAGATCTCCGGCCTGCTTGCCGCGCTGTCGCAGGGTGACCTGACCGTGCGCATGCACGGCGACTACCAGGGCGTGTTCGCCCGCATGCGCGACGACGCCAACGCCACCGCCGCGCAGCTGAGTGAAATCGTCACCCGCATCAAGCAGTCCAGCCGCGCGATCAGCTCGGCCGCCGGTGAGATCGCCTCGGGCAACAGTGACCTGTCGCGCCGTACCGAGCAGCAGGCCGCCAACCTGGAAGAGACCGCCGCCTCGATGGAGGAACTGACCTCCACCGTGCGCCAGAACGCCGAGCACGCCCGCCAGGCCAACCAGCTCGCCATCGGCGCGCATGGCGTCGCTTCGCAGGGTGGCGAGGTGGTCGGCCAGGTAGTCACCACCATGTCGGCCATCGAAGCCTCGTCGAAGAAGATCGCCGAGATCATCTCCGTCATCGACGGCATTGCCTTCCAGACCAACATCCTGGCGCTGAACGCTGCGGTGGAAGCCGCGCGTGCCGGTGAACAGGGCCGTGGTTTCGCCGTGGTCGCCAGCGAAGTGCGTACCCTCGCCCAGCGTTCGGCCGCTGCCGCCAAGGAGATCAAGGGCCTGATCGACGATTCGGTCGGCAAGGTCAACGACGGCTCGGCGCTGGTGCACAAGGCCGGCGCGACCATGGGCGAGATCGTCGCCTCGGTGCAGCGCGTGACCGACATCATGGCCGAGATCTCCGCCGCCTCGCAGGAGCAGTCGGCCGGCATCGAGCAGGTCAACCAGACCGTGGTGCAGATGGACGAAACCACCCAGCAGAATGCTGCGCTGGTGGAAGAAGCCACCGCCGCCGCGCGTGCGATGGAAGAACAGGCCGGCCACCTCAGCGAAGCGGTGTCGATCTTCGTGGTCGACGAAGCCGAGACCGTGGTTGCCCCGCGCATCGCCGCTGCCCCGGTCCCGCGTGCTGCCGCACCGGCCGCACCGGCCCCGGTCGCGCCGCCGGCCCGCCGCACCGCCGGTGGTCGTCCGATGGCCACCGAACTGGCCGACGGAGACTGGCAGGAATTCTGAGGCCTGCCTGACCTGACGCACGAGAACGCCCTGGCCCTGCGCTGGGGCGTTTTTGTTTACGGGGTATCTGGATATCCAGCCAGCGGCGAAGCCCCTCGGGATGGTCGGTCGAAGCGCTGGGTTACTGAGGGTTGGCCGCGAGGGTGGGCTGCGCAGGGCACGCCGTGAATACGTCCTTGTAGCAACTGTGTTGATGGAGGGACTTGGCCCCTCCATGAGACGGGCACGGTAGTGCCGGCCGCTGGCCGGCAGCCTTTGGTCTTGCGCCCTGGCTGGCCTTAGGCAGGGACCAGCCCGTTTTCAGCGTCGCGCACCCGGGCGTTGAGGATCACCAGCATCTTCCTCATCACCGCCACGATCGCTACTTTTCCTTCCTTGCCGCGGGCCCGCAGCGACCGGTAAAAGTCCCGCAATCGTGGCTCATGTCGCATGGCCGACATGGCTGCCATGTAGAGCACCTGGCGGATCTCGGCCCTGCCGCCATGGATGCTTCGCCTCCCTCGCATGGCTCCGCTGTCGTGGGAGATCGGCGCCACGCCGACCAGGCTGGCAATGGCTTTTCCGCTGATCTGACCCAACTCAGGCAGGTAGCTGGCCAGTACCGCCTGCAATGCCGGGCCGACCCCTTTCATTGACTTCAGCACTGCCAGTTGAGGCTGCTGCGCGACCTGTTCAGAGATCTGCTTGCCCAGCCGCTCGACCAGTGTTTGCAGGCGAATGATGTTGCCTTGCATCTGCCGGCGTAGCTCGCGGTCAGTCACCATTTCCTGCTGTTGGCGGGCTACGGTCAGTGCCTGCATCGTTTGTCGACGCGCCCGCACAAACTCACGCAGTTTCCGCTGCCAGGGCTCCAGCGGCTGATAGGAAGGCAATTCCACCAGCGCGGCCATCTGCGCCAATACAAGAGCGTCCAAGCGGTCCGTCTTGGCCACTTTACCCAGCCCCTGAGCCAGTCTACGCGCTCGCAGTGCGTTGGCACGGATCACCGGATGGCCGGCCTTGTGAAGGAAGTCCAGGACAGTCTGCTCATAGCCGCCGGTGGCTTCCAAAACGATCTGAATGGCCGGCCGCGTACTCAACCAAGTGCTCAACTCGGCATAGCCAGAGGGGCTATTGCTGACCTGCAGGGTCTGGCCGTCTGTCGTGCCGATATCCAATCGGCGCTTGCTCACATCGATCCCGATCCCGTTCATTGCCCGACTCCGTATAGTCTGGAAGGGTCGAGAGCTCCCCCGCTTGCCCAGTCTTATCGCTTCGAGTGTCAGCTCCAGCAACTGTTCGGGCGGATCAAGGGAGATTCCGGCGTGGGCGCCAAGCTACATGGCGATCGTCGAGATCCAGGCTCGTACGGCGGCCCACGCCGGCTCTCGACACCTACGCTGACAGATTTTCATCAGATAAGGCTCGGTCGCCGCATCCATGCGGCTCACGCCCCTGCGCAGCCCACCCTCCCGGCCACGGAAAATTTCCGTGCGCGTCCACCCCGGATTGAAGAAAGAAGAGCAAGAGCAACAGCCGTATTGCTTCCGGGGTCAGATCCGTTTTCCGCAGGAAAACGGATCTGACCCCTCTTTCCACTTGGAAACCCAATGCTCTTGCCGTCCGACACCGGGATATCGAATGGGCCGGGCAAGGGTGGGTTGGCGGGGGTGTCCGCGGCATGGATGCCGCGGCCAAGCCCCCAAGGACGGGTTTACGGCGTCCCCCGCCAACCCATCCTGGCCCGGCCCTTCTCGCAACCCCTGACCACCGACCAAGCGCCGTTGCTGTTGCTGTTGCTTCAAAACCAGCCTGCCGCAGGCAGCGCCGCAGCCGCCGCTGCAAGAAAACCTGAATACGTTCGGACACCGCACCTCAATCCCCCGCCCCAGCGGCCGATAACGGGGTTGTCACGGCATATCCCGCCGCTGACCGGCTCGGCGCCGCCCGCCCGTTTCGACCTGGTCCTGCTCGATGAATCTCCTGCATCGCTGGCAACACTACTTCAGCAATCTCTCCGTCCGGCGCAAGCTCAACCTGCTGACGCTGCTCATCGCGCTCTGCGTGATCGCGCTCTCGGTGATCGCCGCCCGCATGCAGTACCTGGACCTCACCGAGACCCGCAAGACCGCGCTGAAGACCCAGGTCGAACTCAGCTACGGCATCCTCCAGCACTACCACCGCCTGGCCGGCACCGGCGAACTCAGCGAGGACGCCGCGAAGAGCGCCGCGTTGCAGGCCCTGGAAGTGATGCGCGCCGAGAACGATACGTACTACTTCAACATCTACGACACCGGCTACCGCCTGCTGATGCACCCGTTCCGCAAGGACCTGGTCGGCAAGGACATGAAGGACTTCCGCACCGACGACGGCGTGCGCATCTATTACGACCAGGTCGAAGCGGCCAAGGCCGGCGGTGGCTTCGTCAACTATCGATGGGCCAAGCCGGGCAGCAAGGGCGAGGTCGAGAAGGTCGCCTACGCCGGCCTGTTCGCGCCGTGGAACTGGGTGGTCAGCAGCGGCGTCTACATGGACGACGTGCAGCGGCAGGCGCTGGTGTTCACCGCCATCATGGCGATCTCCGGTGGTGTGCTGGTGCTGATCGTGCTGGCCCTGAGCTGGGTCATCGGCAACCGTATCGCGCGCCCGCTGAAGCAGGCTACCGCCGTCGCCGAAGGCATCGCCAATGGCAAGCTGGACAGCCATATCGGCCCGCAGCCGCATGACGAACCCGGTCGCCTGCTGGAGGCCATGTCCGGCATGCAGCAGCAGCTGCATTCGGTCATCGGCGGCCAGCGCGAAATGGCCCGCCGTCACGATGCCGGCGAACTGAGCTATCGCATCGACGCCAGTGTCTTCCCCGGCGAGTACGGGCTGATGGTGCAGGAGACCAACACCCTGGTCGGCAGCCATGTGCAGACCCTGCATGACGTGCTGGACGTGGTACAGCAGTACGCAGTCGGCGACCTGAGCCGCGACATCGCCCGCTACCCCGGCGAAAAGGCGGCGATGACCACCACCGTCGACACCGTCAAGGCCAACCTCGGCCGCATCAATGCCGAGATCAAGCAGCTGGCCAGTGCCGCCGCCGCCGGCGACTTCAGCCAGCGCGGTGATGCGCAGCGCTTCGATCACGATTTCCGCCTGATGCTGGAAAACCTCAACGCAATGATGGCGGTCAGCGATGACAACCTCGGCAAGCTCTCGCAGTTGCTGTCGGCCATCGCCGAAGGCGACCTGACCGCACGCATGCACGGCAACTATCAGGGCGTGTTCGCACGCATGCGCGACGACGCCAACACCACCGTTACGCAGCTGACCCAGATCGTCGGCCAGATCCAGGCCAGTGCCTCCAGCATCACCCTCGCCGCTGGCGAGATCGCGTCCGGCAACAGCGACCTGTCGCGCCGTACCGAGCAGCAGGCCGCCAACCTGGAAGAGACCGCCGCCTCGATGGAGGAACTGACCTCCACCGTGCGCCAGAACGCCGAACACGCCCGCCAGGCCAACCAGCTCGCCATCGGCGCGCATGGCGTCGCTTCGCAGGGCGGCGAGGTGGTCGGCCAGGTGGTCACCACCATGTCGGCCATCGAAGCCTCGTCGAAGAAGATCGCCGAGATCATCTCCGTCATCGACGGCATCGCTTTCCAGACCAACATCCTGGCGCTGAACGCCGCAGTGGAAGCCGCGCGTGCCGGTGAACAGGGCCGTGGTTTCGCCGTGGTCGCCAGCGAAGTGCGTACCCTCGCCCAGCGTTCGGCTGCGGCGGCCAAGGAGATCAAGGGCTTGATCGATGATTCGGTCGGCAAGGTCGCCGAAGGCTCCAGCCTGGTGCACCAGGCCGGCAGCACCATGGGCGAGATCGTCGCCTCGGTGCAGCGCGTGACCGACATCATGGCCGAGATCTCCGCCGCCTCGCAGGAACAGTCGGCCGGCATCGAGCAGGTCAACCAGACCGTGGTGCAGATGGACGAGACCACCCAGCAGAATGCTGCACTGGTGGAAGAAGCCACCGCCGCCGCACGTGCGATGGAAGACCAGGCCGCGCAGCTGGCCGACGCCGTGGCGATCTTCCGCCTCGACAACCAGGTCTCGGCCGCGGTGAAGGCTGTCGCCGAACGCGTGGAACCGGCGCGCATCACCACCGTGGCACGTCCGCAGCCGACCAGCACGCCCACGCCGGTACGTCGCAGCAGCAACGCCAGCACCTTCGCCGCCAGCGACAGCGACTGGCAGGAATTCTGAGACCCACCCGCGGCGGCTTCGGCCGCCGCCTCTGCCGATGGACACGTCCCCCGTGCAAAGTCCTACTCCCATCGTCACCGGCCCGCGCGAGTTCGAGTTCGCCGACCGTGATTTCCGCCGCGTCTGCGACCTGATCTACCAGCGCGTGGGCATCGCCCTCGCACCGGCCAAGCGCGACATGGTCTATGGCCGCCTGTCGCGCCGCCTGCGCACGCTGGGCATGCGCAGCTTCCAGCAGTACCTGGACCATCTTGAGCAGGAAAACGGTGACGAGTGGCAGGCCTTCACCAACGCACTGACCACCAACCTGACCTCGTTCTTCCGCGAGCCGCACCACTTCGACAAGCTGCGCGAAGAACTGCAGCAGCGTTCCAGCCGTTCGCCGCTGCTGCTGTGGTCGTGCGCGGCGTCCACCGGTGAGGAACCCTATTCGATGGCGATCACCGCCTGCGAGGCCTTCGGTACGCTGAAGCCGCCGGTGCGCATCATCGCTACCGACGTCGATACCCAGGTACTGGCCACCGCCGGCCGCGGCGTCTACAACATCGACCGTGTCGCCAATCTCGACCCGGACCTGCGCCGCCGCTACTTCCAGCGTGGCAGCGGTCCCAACGAGGGGCAGTGCCGCGTGCTGCCGGCGCTGCGCGAGCTGATCGAGTTCCGTCCGCTGAACCTGCTCGCCCCGCGCTACGACGTCGGCGGCCCGTTCGACGCGCTGTTCTGCCGCAATGTGATGATCTACTTCGACAAGCCGACCCAGCGCGCCATCCTCGGCCGCCTGGTGCAGCACCTGGCCGACGATGGCCTGCTCTACACCGGACACTCGGAGAACTACCTGCACGCCGCCGACCTGATCCAGCCCTGCGGGCGCACCCTGTACCGCCGCGCGGCAAAGGCCGGCGCATGAACGCCTCACTGCGTACCGACGACGTGATGCGCTACCAGGATGCGCGCTTCCAGACCCTTGCCGCCAAGCTGCTGCCCACCCAGTACCTGGTGGTCGATGACACCACCGCGCTGACCACCACCCTGGGTTCGTGCGTGGCCGCCTGCCTGCGCGACCCGGTGCTGAAGATCGGCGGCATGAACCACTTCCTGCTCCCGGAGGGCAACGCTGGCGACGGCGCGCCCGCGCGTTACGGCAGCTATGCGATGGAACTGCTGATCAACGACATGCTCAAGCGCGGCGCGCACCGCAAGCGCATCGAGGCCAAGGTGTTCGGCGGCGCCAACGTACTCAAGGGCTTCACCAGCAATCCGGTCGGTACCCGTAACGCCGAGTTCGTGCGCCAGTACCTGCAGGCCGAGCATATTCCGATCATCGCCGAGGACCTGTGCGGCATCCATCCGCGCAAGATCTGGTTCTTCGCCGACACCGGCCGCGTGGTGGTGCAGCGCCTGCCGCATGCCCACGAAGCCGAAGTGGCTGCCACCGAATCGGCAGTGCGTGCGCGCCTGTCCAAGGCCCCGGTCACCGGTGGCGTGGAGTTGTTCGAATGACCCTGACCGGCAACGCCCCCTGCCGGGTCCTGATCGTCGACGACTCCGCCGTCGTGCGCCAGATGCTCACGGAAATCCTGTCCAGCGATCCGGCCATCGACGTGGTCGGCACCGCTGCCGACCCGCTGCTGGCGCGCGAGAAGATCAAGCGCCTGGCCCCGGACGTGATCACGCTGGACGTGGAAATGCCACGCATGGACGGCCTCGCCTTCCTGGAAAACCTGATGCGGCTGCACCCACTGCCTGTGGTAATGATCTCCTCTTTGACCGAGCGCGGCGCCGATACCACGCTGCAGGCACTGGCACTGGGCGCCGTGGACTTCGTCTCCAAGCCCAAGCTGGACGTCGCACGCGGCCTGCAGGGCTACGCCGACGAGATCATCGCCAAGGTGAAGATGGCGGCGCGCTCGCGGGTGCGCCCGCTGGTGCGTGCTGCCGCTCCGAAACTCCTGCTGGAAGCAGCTCCTGCAATGCGCCCGGCTGCACCGCAGTTCCGCACCACCGACCGCCTGATCGCGATTGGTTCTTCGGCCGGCGGCACCGAGGCGCTGCGCGTGGTGCTGGAAGGCATGCCGGCCGATGCGCCTGCCGTGGTGATGACCCAGCACCTGCCTGCCAGCTTCAGCAGCGCCTTCGCCGAACGCCTGGACCGGCATTCCGCGATGGCCGTGCGTGAGGCCAGCGACGGCGAGGCAGTGCTGCCTGGCCATGCTTACCTGCCACCGGGCGGCAAGCACCTGCGGATCATCCGCGACGGTGCGCGCTGGCGCTGCCGCGTCGATGATGGCCCTGCAGTGAACCGTCACAAGCCCGCGGTGGACGTGCTGTTCCGTTCGGTCGCGCAGAGCGCGGGCGGCAACGCCATCGGCGCCATCCTCACCGGCATGGGTGACGATGGCGCGCGCGGCCTGCTGGAAATGCGCCAGGCCGGCGCGCCGACGCTGGTCCAGGATGAAGCCACCAGCGTGGTCTGGGGCATGCCCGGCGCTGCCTTCAAACTGGGAGCGGCCGAAGAACAGGTGCCATTGGAACGAATCGCCGAACGACTCTTGGCGCTCGCCCGCGGCTGATCGTCCGCGGCATCGCACCGCCTGATTTCCTCTTTCAGATGCCGGCCCCGGAAGGGCCGGCACGGCTGTCGTGTTTTCCAAGGAGTTTGACCATGGCCCTGCGTCTCTTCCGTTACCAACCGTCACTGCTGGCGGCCGCTCTGCTGGCTCCGCTGGCAGCCACCACTGCCGGCGTGCCGGCATCGCCGCAGGCCACCCCGGGCCTTCCCCCCGCCCCCGTCGCGAAGGGCACCGCCTGGACCGATCGCGTCCACATCCAGAGTGGTCCGGATACCGCATCGAAGCGCCTCCACGCACCCGACGTGGCGTTGCGCATCGTCACCCCCGATGACAGCGAGTCGCTCACGCCAAAGGGCCTCGCACTGCTCTTCAGCGGCAATGAGCCGGACTACTTCCGGCGCAACACCCTGCCCGGCAGCATCGTCGAGAGCCAGGCCAGCCCCGCCATCACGCTGATGCCCAACGTAGCCAGGGCGCTGGTGGGTGGCTACTTCAGCTATGCGCCCGACGCGCTGCCCAACCAGAGCAGCACCCTGCGTTTCAGTGCGGACACCTGGGCGCTGGTGCACCAGGGCAACACGCGGAAGGATCCCCTTTACCGCCTCAACCACGTCAGCACCATCGAGCAACGCCGTGCCGATGGCACCCTGGCTGAAATCATCAGATGCAGTGACAGCGACGACCGGGCGACCCTGGGCGAGTGGCAGGCCAATGACTACGCCAGGCTCAAGATTGCCGCCCAGGTGATCACGATGAAGTGCACCGAGCAGCTCATCAAGCGAATACCGGCGATGTACCCTCGCCCGCTTGCTGCTGAAGATCTCACGGCCTACGCAGGCGGTGCCGTGCCGCCGGCACGGGTGCGCATCTATGCCAGCCTGGGGCGGACCACCACCCTGTACACCGACGCCGCCTGCCGCGAGGATTACCGTGACAGGATCGACGTCAAGTACAACAACGCCGGTGACAAGGGCGTGCTCGGCATCCCCGCCACGGAAACCCTGCGCAGCAAGGAGAACGAGCGGTTCTCCATGCTCAGCTATCAGGAGTACGAAGTCGCCGGCGGCAAGCCGCTGATCGTCGAAGCGCGCTTCGACGCATCAAGCCGCATGTACTGCGACGGGCAGTTGTCGGGTCAGTTCGTGGCCAAGCCCGGACAGGACTACGAAGTGGAAATGGAAGTGGCCGACAAGATGTGCCGCCTGCATCTTCGCCAGGTACACGCCGATGGCAGCACGACGCCACAGGTTGCGCGCAAGACCCCCAGCACCTGTGAGGGCACGCGTGCGCCGGTGCGCGTTGAACCGCGGCAGGACATGCAGGTCCTGCTGTTCAGCCCAGGCCAGCTGCAGATCCAGGATGCCAGCCAGGGCAGCGCACCGGAACGGTTGACCGACGACGCGGGCAGCACCGAGGCACTGCGGAAGATGCTGCAGCAGGCCAGCAGCAACCCCGGCACACGCCTGTGCGTGGTGGTACCGGCTACCGATTACAGCAGCGCCCTTCACGATGCCGTGCGCGAACGCGTACTGGACGCACCGCAGGTATTGCCCAGCCTGTGGGAAGAGGCGGCCACGGTGAACAGGCGCCGCAGTGCCGCCGCCGATGCTCCGGTCGACATCGCCGCTGCGATCGCCCATTGCAATGCGTTCCCGATCAGGGAATTCGCGCCGCGCTGAGCAATCGCTCCCCTACCTTCGGCCTTCGCCGGGCATCAACCACCAGAGTGCACACAGCGCCTCATCTTCGTTTCCCCAAGGAGTACTACCGTGGCATTACGCCCAACCTGCCTCACCGCCGCGATCGCGGTCACCCTGCTGCTGGCGCCGTCGGCCTACGCCAACGACGAAGCACCCACACCCACGCCTGCCGTGGATTCCGCAGTCACCCGCGGATCAACGCTCGATCCAGCAACGGATGCGGCGACCGCGCCAGACGCGGTGCACGCCCCCACCGCGGCCGATCCGGCCATCGGGAATGTCACAGCCGCCGTGGCACCTCCTGTCGACTACAGCAGCCTGCAGCACATCAAGGTCACCTCCGGACTGGGTGCAGGCCCCAACGGCAATCGCGTGGGCGATCACGTGCTGCGCCTGGTGATGCGTGCCGACACCGCTGCCGTCACCGCGGCCAAGGTCGGCCTGTCTGCTCTGGCGTTCGTCACTGGCGTGGGTGACATCGGTACCAGCAACAGCTTCAGCAAGAACAACGTCCGTGGCGAGGACATCCACTCTGTGCCCAGCCCGGCCTTCGGCGCATTGCCCGGCATGATCCGCGAGCAGCTGGCACTCTATTTCGCGGCCCACCCCGGCGCCATTCCCAGCGACGAGCGCACCGTGGAAGCCAGCGCCGGCCAGTGGTCGCTGGTGTACCAGAAGCTCAGCGATGCAGAGACCCCCTACGAGCTGCGCCACGATGTAACCATCGGCTTCCCGGTGGTGCGCAAGCTGTTCCGCAGCGCCAGTGGCGGCCAGGGCGTGCACTGCCGGGACGAAGCACGGGTTGCCCCGCTGCAGGAATGGCAGGCAGACGACTATGCGAAGGCCAAGGCGGCGTCGCGTGAGTTCGCCGAGGCCTGCATCGCGCGTTTCGTGGCTGAGCTGCCCCGCCTGTTCCCCGACCATGGCGCTCTGCCGCAGCCTGCGGTGGAAGCCGAGCTTCCGGCGGAAACGCCGGCCGTGACCGAGGAAGCGGCGGCCGTTACCCAGGCCTGAACCTGGGTACGCCCCCAAACGAAGAACCCCCGGCTCTCACCGGGGGTTCTTCGTTTCAACGGCGTGCCGGCCAGCGGCCGGCACTACCGCATCAGGCAGCGACCGTGTTGGCCACGTCCTGGTATTCCTCGATCTGGTCGAAGTTCATGTAGCGGTAGATCTCCGCACCATTGGCGTTGATTACGCCGATGTCCGCCATGTACTCCTCCTTGGTCGGGATGCGGCCCAGACGCGAGCAGATCGCGGCCAGTTCGGCCGAACCCAGGTACACGTTGGTGTTGCGGCCCAGGCGGTTCGGGAAGTTGCGGGTCGAGGTCGACATCGCGGTGGAGCCTTCGCGGATCTGCGCCTGGTTGCCCATGCACAGCGAGCAGCCCGGCATTTCCATGCGGGCGCCGGTGGCGCCGAAGGTGCCGTACACGCCTTCCTTGGTCAGCTCCGAAGCATCCATCTTGGTCGGCGGGGCCACCCACAGGCGGGTCGGCAGGTCACGCTTGCCTTCCAGCAGCTTGGCAGCGGCACGGAAGTGACCGATGTTGGTCATGCACGAACCGATGAACACTTCGTCGATCTTGGCGCCAGCGACTTCGGACAGGGTCTTCACGTCGTCCGGATCGTTCGGGCAGGCCACGATCGGCTCGTGGATGTCGGCCAGGTCGATCTCGATGACGGCGGCGTACTCGGCGTCGGCATCCGGCTCCAGCAGCTGCGGGTTGGCCAGCCACGCCTCCATCTTCTCGATGCGACGCTGCAGCGAACGCGGATCCTGGTAGCCCTCGGCAATCATCCACTTCAGCAGCGTGATGTTGCTGGTCAGGTACTCGATGATCGGTTCCTTGTTCAGGCGCACCGAGCAACCGGCCGCCGAACGCTCGGCCGAGGCGTCGGACAGTTCGAACGCCTGTTCGACCTTCAACTCCGGCAGGCCTTCGATTTCCAGGATGCGGCCGGAGAAGATGTTCTTCTTGCCAGCCTTGGCCACGGTCAGCAGGCCCGACTTGATCGCGTACAGCGGGATCGCGTTGACCAGGTCACGCAGGGTCACGCCCGGCTGCATCTTGCCCTTGAAGCGCACCAGCACCGACTCCGGCATGTCCAGCGGCATCACGCCGGTGGCCGCAGCGAAGGCGACCAGGCCCGAACCGGCCGGGAACGAAATGCCCACCGGGAAGCGGGTGTGCGAGTCACCACCGGTACCCACGGTGTCCGGCAGCAGCATGCGGTTGAGCCAGCTGTGGATCACGCCGTCGCCCGGGCGCAGCGAAACGCCGCCACGGGTGGAGATGAACTCCGGCAGGGTGTGGTGGGTCTTCACGTCCACCGGCTTCGGGTAGGCGGCGGTGTGGCAGAACGACTGCATCACCAGATCGGCCGAGAAGCCCAGGCAGGCCAGGTCCTTCAGCTCGTCACGGGTCATCGGGCCGGTGGTGTCCTGCGAGCCGACCGAGGTCATCTTCGGTTCGCAGTAGGTGCCCGGGCGCATGCCCTGGCCTTCCGGCAGGCCACAGGCGCGGCCGACCATCTTCTGTGCCAGCGAGAAGCCCTTGCCGGTGTCGGCCGGCTGCACCGGCAGGCGGAACAGGTTGGTCGGGGCCAGGCCCAGCGCTTCGCGCGCCTTGCCGGTCAGGCCACGGCCGATGATCAGCGGAATGCGGCCACCGGCACGCACTTCGTCGAACAGCACTTCGGACTTGACCTGGAACTCGGCGATCACTTCACCGTTCTTCAGCGCCTTGCCTTCGTACGGACGCAGCTCGACCACATCGCCGTGCTCCATCTTCGACACGTCCAGCTCGATCGGCAGTGCGCCGGCATCTTCCATGGTGTTGTAGAAGATCGGGGCGATCTTCGAACCCAGGCAGACGCCACCGGCGCGCTTGTTCGGGATGAACGGAATGTCATCACCGGTCCACCACAGCACGCTGTTGGTGGCCGACTTGCGCGAGGAGCCGGTACCGACCACGTCGCCGACATAGGCAACCAGGTGGCCCTTGTCCTTCAGGTCGAGGATCTGCTGGATCGGGCCGCGCTTGCCGTCTTCTTCCGGGGTGAACGGCGCGTCGTCGCGCTTGTTCTTCAGCATCGCCAGGGCGTGCATCGGGATGTCCGGGCGGGTGGTCGCATCCGGTGCCGGCGACAGGTCGTCGGTGTTGGTCTCGCCAGGCACCTTGAACACGGTGACCGTCAGGCTCTGCGGCACTTCCGGGTTGCTGGTGAACCACTCGGCATCGGCCCAGCTCTGCAGCACGGCCTGGGCGTTGGCGTTGCCGGCCTTGGCCTTTTCCTGCACGTCGTGGAACGCGTCGAACACCAGCAGGGTCTTCTTCAGGCCGTTGGCGGCAATGGTGCCGACGCTGGTGTCGTCAAGCAGCTGCACCAGCGGCGCAACGTTGTAACCGCCGAGCATGGTGCCCAGCAGTTCGGTGGCGCGCTCGCGGCTGATCAGCGGGTTCTGCTCGCTGCCCAGCGCGATCGCGGCCAGGTACGAGGCCTTGACCTTGGCTGCGTCATCGACGCCGGCCGGCACGCGGTGGGTCAGCAGGTCGAGCAGGAACTCGGCCTCGCCCTGCGGCGGGTTCTTCAGCAGTTCGATGACATCGGCCGTCTGCTGCGCGCTCAGCGGCAGCGGCGGGATGCCAAGCGCAGCGCGCTCGGCGACGTGGTGGCGGTAGGCTTCCAACATGACAACTCCCGGGTAATGCGTAGGTTGAAATAACAAAGTGGGCTCAGGCTTGCGGCACGATCAGCTTCAAGCCCTTGAAGTAGTCGCGGTAAAACGTGTCGTTCCAGGTGATCAGGCCGTCGCACTGCAGCAGTGCGTGGGCGCCGACCATGAATTCGTCCAGGCTGCGGCGGCTGCCGCCGCGCTGGCGATGACGGCGGTGCATCTCGCCGGCGCGCAGTGCCGACTTGGCTTCCATCGGGTTGAAATGCACGCCCATCTCTTCCAGCGCTTCGAGCACTTCGGCACCGCCGCGCAGCGATGCGCAGACTTCGGCCAACGTTGCGCCACAGACCACCACGCGGCCGCCGACCAGGCTCTGCCGCAGGATGGCTTCCACCGCATCGGCCTGCGGACCATTGCTGAGCAGCTCGACCAGAACTGGTGAATCGACGGCGATCATCACCGCTTACTCCTCGTCACGCACCGCGCGCACCGCCGCGTCGGACGATTCGAAGCCGTCCAGCGCGAACTTGCCGCGCGCCCGTGAGATGGCATCGTCAACACTCTTGCGCAGGATGATGCGGCTGCCGTCCAGCTCGACCTTCAGCAGCGTGCCCTTGGTCAGGCCGAGGGCATCACGCACCGCCTTGGGCAGGGTGATCTGTCCGCGTTCAGCGACGGTGGCTTCCATGGGGGGGTACGCCTCAAAAAGTATGCATGAATTATACATACTCGCGGCATCTGGAACAAACCCGCCCAATCCGTGACCGCGATCCTGCGCTGGTCGCATCCGGGGGTTAGACTGGCTCCGCAGCGACCTGCTGCGGCCCCGGGCTGGACGCACCGCGTGCCGCCCGCACCTACCCGCCATAAAAGGATGTTCCATGCGCGCCTTGACCCTTGCCCTGATGCTGGCTGCCCCGCTGGCCCTTTCGACGACGGCAGCCCACGCCAATCCGTTCGGCGCCTACACCACCGGCGTCGAGATCACCCAACAGCAGATGGACACCCTGGAAGTCGGCAAGACCAGCCAGGACCAGGTCCGTGAGAAGTTCGGCGCACCCGGCCGCCGCGAACAGCTGGGCGACACGCAGGTCTGGTACTACGACTACGTGAAGATCAAGACCTTCGGCAAGAACATCCAGGAAGCGACCGTCCTGGAATTCAACAAGCAGGGTGTGCTGACGGCCAAGTCCAAGAGCAACGCTGTTGGCAAGACCGGCAATCCGCTGCTGGATGCCGCCAACGGCAAGTAAGTCCTGCTCGACACGCACTTCCGGACGGGGCGCCCATGGGCGTCCCGTCTGCGTTCGGGCCAGCGGGCGACGACCGCACGCGCTGACACGAAGGCTACACACACCGCTGTAACCTTGCGTTCCAAGCCAGCCGGGTCATTGCCGGGCGCTGGATCGCCGATACTGGGCAGGATCCGGGGCCGGAATGCCACCGGCGACCGCAAGCAGGCCCCTGCACGCACGGGCCAGAGCAAGCCATCCGCAAGAAGGAGTTACCCCGCATGAGCGATTCGTTCTCCACCCGCAGCCAGCTGAACGTCGGCGGCAAGACCTACGACTACTTCAGCCTGCCCACGCTGGGCCAGCGCTTCGATATCTCCCACCTGCCCTACTCGATGAAGATCCTGCTGGAGAACCTGCTCCGGCACGAGGACGGCGGCATCACCGTCGGCAAGGACCACATCGAAGCCGTGGCCCGCTGGAATCCGGCGGCAGAACCGGACACCGAGATCGCCTTCATGCCGGCGCGCGTGGTCCTGCAGGACTTCACCGGCGTGCCCTGCGTGGTCGACCTGGCCGCGATGCGCGATGCGGTGGTCAAGCTCGGCGGCTCGCCGGAGCAGATCAACCCGCAGATTCCCTCCGAACTGGTCATCGACCACTCGGTGCAGGTCGATGTGTTCGGCAAGCCGGACGCACTGGACCTCAACGGCAAGATCGAATTCCAGCGCAACCAGGAACGCTACGGCTTCCTGCGCTGGGGCCAGAAGGCCTTCGACAACTTCAAGGTGGTGCCGCCGAACACCGGCATCGTCCACCAGGTGAACCTGGAAAACCTCGCCCGCGTGGTGATGACCGCGGAGAAGGATGGCAAGGCCGTGGCCTACCCCGATACCGTGTTCGGTACCGACAGCCACACCACGATGATCAACGGCATCGGCGTGCTGGGCTGGGGCGTGGGCGGCATCGAAGCGGAGGCCGCCATGCTCGGCCAGCCATCGTCCATGCTGATCCCGCAGGTGGTCGGCTTCAAGCTGACCGGCAAGCTGCCCGAGGGTGCCACCGCCACCGACCTGGTGCTGACCGTCACCCAGATGCTGCGCAAGCTGGGCGTGGTCGGCAAGTTCGTCGAGTTCTACGGTGACGGCCTGCAGCACCTGCCGCTGGCCGACCGCGCCACCATCGGCAACATGGCCCCGGAATACGGCGCCACCTGTGGCATCTTCCCGATCGACGCCGAGTCGCTGAACTACCTGCGCCTGTCCGGCCGCAGCGAAGAGCAGATCAACCTGGTCGAGGCCTACGCCAAGGCGCAGGGCCTGTGGCACGAGCCGGGCAGCCCGCACGCCCAGTACAGCACCACGCTGGAACTGGACATGGGCACGGTGAAGCCGTCGCTGGCCGGCCCGAAGCGCCCGCAGGACCGCGTGCTGCTGGAAGACGTGCAGAAGAACTACCGTGAAGCCCTGGTCGGCATGACCGCCAACCGTGACAAGCGCAGCGACGACGTCTCCTCGTTCGTCAACGAAGGCGGCGGCGCCGCGGTCGGCAACGAGCAGCTGGCCAAGGGCTTCGCCGACATCGAGATCGAAGGCCGCAAGGTCCGCCTGAAGGACGGCGCGGTGGTCATCGCTGCCATCACTTCGTGCACCAACACCTCCAACCCGGCGGTGATGATCGGCGCCGGCCTGCTGGCCCGCAACGCGGCCGCCAAGGGCCTGAACCGCCAGCCGTGGGTGAAGACCTCGCTCGGGCCGGGCTCGCGGGTGGTCACCGATTACCTGGAAAAGG
Source organism: Stenotrophomonas sp. a6 (assembly GCF_030913325.1). NCBI lineage: Bacteria > Pseudomonadati > Pseudomonadota > Gammaproteobacteria > Lysobacterales > Lysobacteraceae > Stenotrophomonas > Stenotrophomonas sp. a6. Next base: position 2,077,881 of record NZ_CP133161.1, on the reverse strand, counting down.
CCGGCGTACTGAAGGAGCTGGAAAAGATCGGCTTCTACGTGGTCGGCTACGGCTGCACCACCTGCATCGGCAACTCCGGCCCGCTGCCGACCGAAGTCAGCGCCGGCATCGCCACCGGCGACCTGGTGGTCACCTCGGTGCTGTCGGGCAATCGCAACTTCGAGGGCCGCGTGCACCCCGAAGTGAAGATGAACTACCTGGCCAGCCCGCCGCTGGTGGTGGCCTACGCCATCGCCGGCACCACCGACATCGACCTGACCACCCAGCCGCTGGGCACCGGCAGCGATGGCCAGCCGGTGTTCCTGCGCGACATCTGGCCGAGCAACAAGGAAATCGGCGACGTCATCGCCGCCACCATCGGGCCGGAGATGTTCAAGCAGAACTACGCCGACGTGTTCAAGGGTGATACCCGCTGGAACACCATCGCCTCGCCGGACGGCAACCTGTACGCGTGGAGCGATGCGTCCACCTACATCAAGAACCCGCCTTACTTCGATGGCATGACCATGCAGACCGGCAGCATCGACGACGTGCACGGCGCACGCGTGATGGGCCTGTTCGGCGATTCGATCACCACCGACCACATCTCCCCGGCCGGCAACATCAAGAAGGACTCGCCGGCGGGCCGCTTCCTGCAGGAACGTGGCGTGCAGCCGGCCGACTTCAACAGCTACGGCAGCCGCCGCGGCAACGATGACGTGATGGTCCGCGGCACCTTCGCCAACATCCGCATCAAGAACCTGATGTTCGGTGGCGAGGAAGGCGGCAACACCCTGTACTACCCGGCCGGGGGCGGCCAGCCGGAAAAGCTGGCGATCTACGATGCGGCCATGAAGTACAAGGCCGACAAGGTGCCGCTGGTGGTGCTGGCCGGCAAGGAATACGGTACCGGCTCGTCGCGTGACTGGGCTGCCAAGGGCACCCTGCTGCTGGGGGTGAAGGCGGTCATCGCCGAAAGCTTCGAGCGCATCCACCGCTCCAACCTGGTCGGCATGGGCGTGCTGCCGCTGCAGTTCCGCAACGGCGAGAACGCGCAGAGCCTGGGCCTGGACGGCTCGGAAGTGATCGACATCACCGGCCTGCAGGACGGTGCCAGCAAGCGCGCCACGGTCACCGCGACCAAGACCGACGGCACGAAGAAGACCTTCGAGGTGTCGGTGATGCTGCTGACCCCGAAGGAAGTCGAGTACTTCCGTCATGGTGGCCTGCTGCAGTACGTGCTGCGCCAGTTGGCCAGCAAGTAACGTTCCGCTCTCGGTAGAGTCGACTGCTGGTCGACTACCCAACAAAAGGGCCGGATCCTCGCGGATCCGGCCCTTCCTGTTTCTCTGCAGACAGGCATGGCCTGGCTCTACCGCATCTCCGGCGGCACCGGGATGGGCGCCAGGTGCGCGCTCAGCGGCGCGGCGCGTCCGGGTCGGTGCGCAGCGCCTTCAGCAGGCCCCACATGTAGAACGCCAGGGTGAACGAGAATGGCAGGCCGCACAGCACCACCGCCGTCTGCATTGCGCTGAAATTGCCGGCCAGCAGCAGCCCGACGCTGGCCACGGTGATGCCGACGGCCCAGAACACGCGCAGCCAGATCGGCGCGTCATGACCGTCTTCCACGCCATCGTCAACGCGACGGGTACACAGGTTGGCGATCATCAGCGTGCCCGAATCGACCGGGGTCAGGAACAGCACGAAGCCGATCACCACCGCGGCACCGGCCACGTACGGCGCGGCGGGCAGGTATTCCAGCAGCTTGAACAGCGTCATCGCCGCATCGTGCTGGGCCACGTCACCCAGGATCGCCTGGCCATGGTTGAGCACCAGGTCGATGGCGGTGTTGCCGAAGATCGACAGCCACGCCAGGGTGAAGCCGAGCGGGATCAGCAGCACGCCCATGATCACTTCACGGATGGTGCGGCCACGCGAGATGCGTGCCACGAAAAGGCCGACGAACGGCGCCCAGGCGATCCACCAGGCCCAGTAGAACAGCGTCCACGAGCCCATCCACTCACGGCCCTTCGGGTCGTTGAGGTACATGTCGAAACTCTTGCGCACGAACGCACCGAGGTAATCGCCGGTGTTCTGGATCAGGCCATCGAACAGGTGCAGGGTCGGGCCGGTGACCAGCACGAACAGCAGCAGGCCGCACAGCAGACGCACGTTGAGGTTGGACAACCAGGCAATGCCCTTCTCCACACCGGCGACCACGCCGATGGTGGCCACCACCATCATCACCAGCACGATCGCCACCAGCACCTGCGGCGTATCCGGGATGTGGAACAGGTAGACCAGGCCGGACTGCACCACCAGCGCGCCGATGCCGAGGTTGGTGACCATCGAGATCAGCGTGGCGAGGATGCCGAAGCCATCGACCATGTCGCCGATGCGACCATGGATGCGCTCACCGAAGATCGGGTACAGCGCCGAGCGCAGCGCCAGCGGCAGGTCACGGCGGTAGGCGAAATAGCCCAGTGCCACGCCGACCAGCGCATACAGCGCCCAGCCGTGCAGGCCCCAGTGCAGGAAGGTCAGCACCATCGCCTCGCGGCCGGCGGCCACGGTGCCGCCGGGTTGCCCGGGCGGATGCAGGAAGTGGTCCAGCGGCTCGTAGGCGCCGTAGTACAGCAGCGCGATGCCGATGCCGGCCGAGAACAGCATCGAGACCCAGGCGACGTAGCCGAAGGCCGGCGATTCCTCGTTGTGACCCAGGCGGATGCGGCCATACGGCGAGAACGCCAGCCACAGCACGAAGCCCAGGCACAGCACGATCAGCAGCATGTACCACCAGCCGAACGCGGCCGACACCTCGGCCTGCGCCCATTGCAGCCAGTGCTCGCTGCCTTCGGGATAGAGAACGGTGAGCAGCCCGAGGATGCCGATCGACACCGAGGAGCTGAAGAAGACAAAACGGTTCAAGCGCAGGGGCGAACGCTTGGGATGAGCCAGGGAAGACATGGGGTCGTCTCATCAAGTCCGAGGGAGCACATGGGCGGGGCCGGACCGGTAAACCGGGCCCATGGCGTGGGGCGCGAGCGCATCCTAGGGTTTATTGATTGAACGTTCAATCAATAAAAAGCATAATGGCGGGCAGCCCGATCCTTCGGGTCGCAATCCGTGGAGAGACAATGCCGAAGAAAGGCGTGGAACCGGTACGGCGCGAACAGCTGATCCGGGCCACTTTCCAGACCATCGACGAGATCGGCATGGCCGATGCGACCGTCGCCACCATCGCGAAGAAGGCAGGGCTGTCCAGCGGCATCGTCGCCCACTACTTCGGCGACAAGGACGGCCTGCTCAATGCTGCAATGCGGCAGATCCTGCGCGAGCTGAAGGACGCGGTCGCCCGCTACCGCGCCGACGCCAGCGACGACCCACGCGAGCAGCTGCGCGCCATCGTCGACGGCAACTTCGACGACAGCCAGATCAACGGCACCGCGATGCGCGTCTGGCTCACCTTCTGGGCCGCGAGCATGCACCAGCCGGAACTGGCCCGGCTGCAGCGCGCCAACGACCAGCGCCTGTTCTCCAACCTGTGCCACCAGTTCAACCGCCTGCTGCCCCACCCGCAGGCCCGCCTGGCCGCCCGCGGGCTGGCCGCGATGATCGATGGCCTGTGGCTGCGCGGCAGCCTGGTCGGCGGCCAGTTCAACGCCGAGAAGTCCCGGCGCATCGCTTACGGCTACATCGACTTCCAGTTGCAGGCTGTCGCGCTATAAGCGCTCCAGCACCCGCCCCCTTCCAAGGAGTACGCCCCATGACCACCCTGCCCGTCCAACAGCTCTACATCCACGGCCAGCGCGTCGATGCCACCAGCGGCAAGACCTTCAAGACCGTCAATCCGGCCACCGGTGAGGTGATCGCCGAAGTGCAGGTTGCCAGCCAGGCCGACGTCGAGCGTGCCGTGCAGAGCGCGTCCGAAGGCCAGAAGGTGTGGGCCGCGATGACCGCGATGGAGCGCTCGCGCATCCTGCGCCGCGCCGTTGAGATCCTGCGTGAGCGCAACGACGAGCTGGCCCACCTGGAAACCCTGGACACCGGCAAGGCGCTGGCCGAAACCACCACCGTGGACATCGTCACCGGCGCCGACGTGGTCGAGTACTACGCCGGCCTGGCCACCGCCATCGAAGGCATCCAGCTGCCGCTGCGCGAATCGAGCTTCTTCTACACCCGTCGCGAGCCGCTGGGCGTGGTCGCCGGCATCGGCGCCTGGAACTACCCGATCCAGATCGCCATGTGGAAGTCGGCCCCGGCGCTGGCTGCCGGCAACGCGATGGTGTTCAAGCCCTCCGAAGTGACCCCGCTGACCGCGATCCGGCTGGCCGAGATCTACACCGAAGCCGGCGTGCCGGCTGGCGTGTTCAACGTCGTGCAGGGCCCGGGCCGCGAGATCGGCCAGTGGCTGACCGAGCACCCGGTGATCGAGAAGATTTCCTTCACCGGCGGCGTCGCCACCGGCAAGAAGGTCATGGCCAGCGCCGCGTCCTCCTCACTGAAGGAAGTGACCATGGAGCTGGGCGGCAAGTCGCCGCTGGTGATCTGCGATGACGCCGACCTGGACCGCGCCGCCGACATCGCGGTGATGGCCAACTTCTTCAGCTCCGGCCAGGTCTGCACCAACGGCACCCGCGTGTTCGTGCCGCGCAGCATGCTCGCCGCGTTCGAGGCCGCCGTTGTCGAGCGCGTCAAGCGCATCCGCATCGGCGACCCGATGGCCGCCGAAACCAACTTCGGCCCGCTGACCAGCTTCCCGCACATGGAAAACGTGCTGCGCTACATCGAAAGCGGCAAGGCCGAAGGCGCCCGCCTGCTGACCGGCGGTGGCCGTGCCACCGAAGGCGCGCTGGCCAATGGCGCCTACGTTCTGCCGACCGTGTTCTCCGACTGCCGCGATGACATGACCATCGTCAAGGAAGAGATCTTCGGGCCGGTCATGAGCATCCTCGCCTACGACGACGAAGACGAAGTGGTGCGTCGCGCCAACGACACCACCTTCGGTCTGGCCGCCGGCGTGGTCAGCAAGGACATCAGCCGCGCCCACCGCATCATCCACCGCCTGGAAGCCGGCATCTGCTGGATCAATACGTGGGGTGAGTCTCCGGCCGAAATGCCGGTCGGTGGCTACAAGGAATCCGGCGTCGGCCGCGAGAACGGCATTTCCACCCTCGGCCACTACACCCGCATCAAGTCGGTGCAGGTGGAACTGGGCGACTACGCCAGCGTGTTCTGACCGGCGCGCCCCGAGCGCGCACCCTCGTCCGGCCACCGCGCCGATCCGACATTCCGCCGGGACGCCTGCACGCAGCGCGCCCCGGCCTGCAGGAGACACCCATGAGCACCCACAACGAGTACGACTACATCATCATCGGCGCCGGTTCGGCCGGCAACGTGCTGGCTACCCGCCTCACCGAAGATGCCGATGTCAGCGTGCTGCTGCTGGAAGCCGGTGGCCCGGACTACCGGCTCGACTTCCGTACCCAGATGCCGGCGGCACTGGCCTTCCCGCTGCAGGGCAAGCGCTACAACTGGGCGTACAAGACCGATCCCGAGCCCTTCATGAACAACCGCCGCATGGACTGCGGCCGCGGCAAGGGCCTGGGCGGCTCGTCGCTGATCAACGGCATGTGCTACATCCGCGGCAACGCGATGGATTACGACAACTGGGCCAGCATGCCGGGCCTGGAAGACTGGACCTACCTGGACTGCCTGCCATACTTCCGCAAGGCGGAAACCCGTGACATCGGCCCCAATGACTACCACGGTGGCGACGGCCCGCTGCGCGTGACCACGCCGAAGGCCGGTAACAACGAGCTGTTCGCTGCGATGGTCGAAGCCGGCGTACAGGCCGGCTACCCGCGCACCGACGACCTCAACGGCTACCAGCAGGAAGGCTTCGGCCCGATGGACCGCACGGTGACCCCGAAGGGCCGTCGCTCCAGCACCGCCCGTGGTTACCTGGACCTGGCCAAGCCGCGCCCGAACCTGACCATCGTCACCCACGCGCTTACCGACCGCATCCTGTTCTCGGGCAAGCGTGCGGTGGGCGTGCAGTGGCTGCGCAACGACCAGCCGCAGCGTGCCACCGCGCGCCGCGAAGTACTGCTGTGTGGCGGCGCCATCGCCTCGCCGCAGATCCTGCAGCGTTCGGGCGTCGGCCCGGCCGACCTGCTGCGCAGCCTGGACATCGACCTGGTGCACCACCTGCCGGGCGTCGGCGCCAACCTGCAGGACCACCTGGAGATGTACCTGCAGTACGAGTGCAAGAAGCCGGTCTCGCTGGCACCGGCACTGAAGCTGTACAACCAGCCGGCCATCGGCGCCGAGTGGCTGTTCCTGGGCACCGGCATCGGCGCCAGCAACCAGTTCGAGGCCGGCGGCTTCATCCGCAGCGACGCCGAATTCGACTGGCCGAACCTGCAGTACCACTTCCTGCCGGTGGCGATCAATTACAACGGCTCCAACCCGATCAAGGCGCACAGCTTCCAGATGCACGTCGGTTCGATGCGCTCGCCCAGCCGCGGCCGCATCCACGTGCGTTCGAAGGATCCGCGCGAACATCCGAGCATCCTCTTCAACTACATGTCGCATGAGCAGGACTGGCGCGAGTTCCGCGCGGCGATCCGCATCACCCGCGAGATCTTCGCGCAGCCGGCGCTGGCACCGTACAGCGGCCGCGAGATTTCCCCGGGCAGCGCGCTGCAGACCGATGCGCAGATCGATGCGTTCGTCCGCGAACATGCCGAGACCGCCTACCACCCGTCGTGCTCGAACAAGATGGGCCACGCCGATGACCCGATGGCGGTGGTCGACGGCCAGGGCCGCGTGCACGGGCTGGAAGGCCTGCGCATCGTCGATGCCTCGATCATGCCGCAGGTGGTGACCGGCAACCTCAACGCGCCGACCATCATGATGGCCGAGAAGCTGGCCGACGTGATCCGCGGCCGCACCCCGCTGGCCCGCAGCACCGCGCCGTACTACAAGGCCAACGGTGCACCGGTGCGCAAGCAGGACTGACGCAAGCGCCCGGCTTGGCGACACGGTCGTGCCGGCCGCTGGCCGGCATCCACCGGAATCCCGATCGAGCGCAGACGCCGGCCAGCGGCCGGCACGACCAAGCAAAGAGGCCCTTCGGGGCCTCTTCGCGTTTTCCCTACGGCGGGGTATGCTGCAATGAACGGCCATTGTCGCTACGCTCAGGGCCGGAACCTAATACATCACGATTCCTGGAGGGGGAATATGAGTCTGGATCGTCCCTGGCTGCAGAGCTATCCGAAAGGCGTTCCCGCCGAAATCGACGTCAACGAGTTCCATTCGGTAGCTTCGGTCTTCGACGCTTCCGTCGCGAAATTCCGCGACCGTCCGGCCTACTCCAGCTTCGGCAAAGTGCTCACCTACGGTGAGACCGATGCGCTGGTCACCCAGTTCGCCGCCTACCTGCTGGGTGAGCTCAAGCTCAAGAAGGGTGACCGCGTCGCCCTGATGATGCCCAACTGCCTGCAGTACCCGGTGGCCACCTTCGGCGTGCTGCGCGCCGGACTGACCGTGGTCAACGTCAACCCGCTGTACACCGCGCGCGAACTCAAGCACCAGCTGGTCGACGCGGGCGTCAGTGCGCTGGTGGTGGTCGACAACTTCGGCGACACCGTCGAACAGGTCATCGCCGATACGCCGGTCAAGCACGTGGTCACCACCGGCCTGGGCGACCTGCTCGGCGCCAAGGGCGCGATCGTCAACTTCGTGCTGAAGTACGTCAAGAAGATGGTGCCCAACTACCACATCAAGGGCGCCGTCCGCTTCAGGCAGGCGCTCAAGCTGGGCAGCCGCCACGCGCTTCCGAAGGTCGAGATCGACCACGACGACATCGCTTTCCTGCAGTACACCGGCGGTACCACCGGCGTGGCCAAGGGCGCGATGCTGACCAACCGCAACCTGATCGCCAACATGCAGCAGGCGTCGGCGTGGCTGTCCACCTCGGGCATCGAGCCGGGCAAGGAAGTGATCATCACTGCCCTGCCGCTGTACCACATCTTCGCGTTGACCGCGAACGGCCTGGTCTTCATGAAGTTCGGTGGCTGCAACCACCTGATCACCAACCCGCGCGACATGAAGGGCTTCGTCAAGGAGCTCAAGGGCACCCGCTTCACCGCCATCACCGGCGTCAACACGCTGTTCAACGGCCTGCTCAACACGCCCGGCTTCGACGAGATCGACTTCTCTTCGGTCAAGTTCACCCTCGGCGGCGGCATGGCGGTACAACGTGCCGTGGCCGAACGCTGGAAGAAGGTCACCGGGGTGACCCTGGTCGAAGCCTATGGCCTGACCGAGACCTCGCCGGCGGCCTGCATCAACCCGCTCACCCTGCCCGAGTACAACGGCGCCATCGGGCTGCCGATCCCGTCCACCGATGCGTGCATCAAGGACGACAACGGCAACATCCTGGCGCTGGGCGAAGTGGGCGAGCTGTGCATCAAGGGTCCGCAGGTGATGAAGGGCTACTGGCAGCGCCCGGAGGAAACCGCCACCGCCATCGACGCCGACGGCTGGCTGCACACCGGCGACATGGCGAAGATGGACGAACAGGGCTTCTTCTACATCGTCGACCGCAAGAAGGACATGATCCTGGTGTCCGGCTTCAACGTGTACCCGAACGAGGTCGAGGACGTCATCGCGATGATGCCCGGCGTGTTGGAAGTGGCTGCGGTCGGTGTCCCGGACGAGAAGTCCGGCGAGGTCGTGAAGGTCGTGATCGTGAAGAAGGACCCGAACCTGACCGCGGAAATGGTCAAGGAACATGCCCGGGCCAACCTGACCGGTTACAAGCACCCCAGAATCGTAGAATTCCGAAAGGAGCTGCCGAAGACCAACGTCGGCAAGATTCTCCGTCGCGAGCTGCGTGATACGCCCGCCCAGTAAGGGTTTCCGGGCGGCACAACAGTACAGGGGACCCCGCCGGAGACGGCGGGGTCTTTTTATTGCCGGAACATGGCCGGCCCGGCGCTTGCGGGCGGTTCACGACGGGTGCATAGAATCAGTCGCCGCCGCATGTTCAGCTCGCCCCCTCACTCCTCTCCGTCCGCTCTGCGGTTGGCCGGACGGTCACACGGAGAACTCCCATGTCTGCAGTACGTCCCATCATTACCCGTCCCTCGCAGCACCCTACCCTGCGTATCACCGAAGAACCCGAGCGGGATGTTTACTGGATCCATATGCACGCCAACCTGGTCAACCAGCCAGGCCGGCCGTGCTTCGCCTCGCGCCTGGTCGATGACATCGTCGACTACCAGCGCGAACTGGGCGATCGCCTCAGCGCCTCGCACGCTCTGTCACCCCATGTCGTACTTGCCTCGGACAGCGACGTGTTCAACCTGGGCGGCGATCTCGAACTGTTCTGCCGCCTGATCCGCGAAGGCGACCGTGCCCGCCTGCTCGACTATGCCCAGCGCTGCGTGCGCGGCGTGCATGCCTTCCATGCCGGCCTGGGCACCCGTGCCCACAGCATCGCCCTGGTCCAGGGAAACGCACTGGGGGGCGGCTTCGAGGCCGCACTGAGCTGCCACACCATCGTCGCCGAGGAAGGCGTGTTGATGGGCCTGCCGGAGGTGCTGTTCGACCTGTTCCCCGGCATGGGTGCCTACTCCTTCCTGTGCCAGCGGATCAGTCCGCGGCTGGCGGAGAAGATCATGCTGGAAGGCAACCTCTACACCGCCAGCCAGCTGAAGGAAATGGGCCTGGTCGACATCGTGGTGCCGGTGGGCGAAGGTGTTGCCGCAGTCGAACAGGTGATCAAGGAAAGCCGACGCATCCCGCACGCCTGGGCGGCGATGCGTGAGGTCAACGAGATCGCCACCATGGTGCCGCTGCATGAAATGATGCGGATCACCGAGATCTGGGTAGACACTGCGATGCAGCTCGGCGAGAAGTCCCTGCGCACCATGGATCGGCTGGTACGGGCGCAGGCCCGACGCAATGGCGACCCGGCCTGATCGTCTGGCGGGTCAGGACGGGCTGCGCTCGCTGTCGTCGCGGTGCGGTGCCCCCGCACTACGGGCAGCCAACGCATTCCTGCCGTTGCGCAGAGCGGTCGCCAGGTTGCCGAGGCGGGAGCTCCATTCACCCTTCAGCTGCCAGTCCGCCATGCGCATGATTTCGCCACTGGAGGCGGCAACCTGGACAAGCCCCAGGTTGCTTGCCACGCCGCGCAGCGCGTGGGCGTGCTCGCGGAAATCCTCCCAGGCCTGGCGCTCGCCGCAGCCTTGGAGCTGGCCCATGCTCGCGTCGACGTCCGCCAGGCACTGGTCGATGAACTTGCGTTCGAAGCCATCGCCCATGCCCAGCGACGCCAGCTCGTCCAGCACCGCGGTATCGAGCACGCCATCGCCGACCGGCAATGCAGGCACCGACTGGATGCCGGGCTCGGCGCGGGTGTTGGCGGCGACATCGGCCAGCACTTCCAGCAGGCGGGTGGCCACCACGGGCTTGGCAAGGAAGGCGCGGGCGCCGGCCTGCTCGCAACGCAGGATGGACTCGGGGGTGACGTCTGCGCTCAGCACCATGACCGGAACGTAAGGCATGCCGCTGGCCTGCATCACCCGCAACTGCTTGAGCAGATCCAGTCCGCTCATGCCGGGCATGTGCAGGTCGACGATCGCTGCGTCGTAACTGGCCTGCTCCAACGCATCGAGCACTTCGGCGCCGCCGTTGACGCAGGTGACCTTGTGGCCGGCCTTCTCCAGCAGCCGCTGCAGCACCATGCGGTTGGCCTCGTGGTCGTCGGCGACCAGAACCCGCAGGCTCCGCACCCGTGCACGATGGCGCAGGAAGGGGTTGGAAAACGCGATGACATTGCCGGCTTCAGCCACCTCGGACGGAACCGCCGGGGCTGATGAGGTGTCTGCGACGTCCAGCGTGATCTCGACCCAGAACACGCTGCCGCGCGGGCTGTTCGGCGCATAGCCGACCTGCCCGCCCATCGACTCGACCAGGCCCTTGGCAATGGCGGTGCCCAGACCGGTGCCTTCATGGCGACGGGCCAGGCCGACATCGCCCTGCTCGAAGGCATTGAACAGGCGTCCGCGCAACGCCACCGGCACGCCGATGCCGGTATCGACGATCTCGAATCGCAGGCGCATCCGCTCGCTGCCCAGCGCATCGGGGCTGGACACGCGCAGATGCACGTAGCCACTGTCGGTGAACTTGACCGCGTTGCCCATCAGGTTCAGCAGGATCTGCTGCAGATGCCCGGCATCCCCGAGCAGGCGCGGCGGCACGTTGTCGTCCACCTGCACGCGATAATCCAGCGATTTGGAGCGGGTCTGCGGGGTCAGGATCAGGTTGATCGCCTGCAGCACGTCGGCCAGCGCGAACTCGTGCCACTCCACGCGCACCTTGCCGGCTTCGATCGCGGAGATGTCCAGCACCTCTTCCACCAGCGCCAGCAGACTGCGGGTCGAGGCCTGGATGGTGTTCAGGCACTCGCGCTGTTCGTCGTCCAGGCGGGTGGTGGCCAGCACTTCGGTCATGCCGGCCAGCCCGTTCAACGGCGTGCGGAACTCATGGCTCATGTTGGCCAGGAAGCGGCTCTTGGCTTCGTTGGCCTGGCGCGCCTCGGCCACCGCCCGGGTCAAGGCATGCAGCAGCGAATCGAAGTACAGCGGAATCGCACCCAGGCCCAGCAACAGGCCCCAGCCCAGATAATCGTGACCGCGCCAGTACGGCGACAGCATCACCGTGCACAGGAAGGCCAGGCAGCCCATGGCCGTGGCCACGCGCAGGTAGGTGCTGCCGTAGCGCATGCCGTTGCCGATCGTCACCCACAGCATCACCGCATACAGCGGTGCGGCCGGCTCGCCCTGGATGGTCATGATCCAGGCCATGCAGGTGTAATCGGTCAGCATGCCGATCACCCGGCGCACATGCGACACGCCCGGATTGACCAGGATCGCGGTCAGCAGGCCGGCGGAAATGGTCAGCTCGAAGGCGAGGATCAGCCACGTCGCCGTCAGCGCCTCACCGCCGCCGCTCAGCGAGCGCCAGCCGAGATAGCTGATGAACAGTGCCGTGATGATGATGCGGATCAGGTTCTGCGCGTGCTCGCTGTCCTCGCGCCCGGACAGGCGCTGCTTGAAGCGGGCCAGCAGCGAGCGCTTGTCGGAGCCAGCGGCGGGCGTCGTATCCATGGTCGGATGTCGCATCCTTCGGCGCAGCAGGGAGGAGCAGCACAACGGTACTGCCAGCAACCCCAACCACAGGGAAATGGCCAGGCCCAGGTTGGCCTGCCAGTAAGGGGTCAACAGCACGGTGGTGCCGAAACTGACCATCGCCAGCACGATGGCAGCAGCCAGGTAGCGCGGCCCGAAGCGCAGGCCGTTGCCCACCGTGACCCACATCACCACCGCGTACACCCACGCCAGCGGCTCGCCCATCTGGATCATGCCGACCGCGATCAGGCCGTAATCGGCCAGCATCCCGGCCACCCGCCGCGGGTCCGAGCGCTCAGGCTTCCACAGCAGCCAACCGAACAGCAGTAGCGACAGGCCCAGCCCGGTCAGCACCGTTGCCAGCACGCCCTGGTACTGGTCCAGCCGGTGCAGGCGGGCACCGGACAACAGTACATAGACCAGGATCAGCGAGATCAGCACCACCCGCACGATCGCCTGGCCATGTTCCGAATCCGGACGCTGCGCCAGCCGACGCCTCACGCGTGCGAACAGGTCCTGCATGTCACCCACCCGGTCGCGTCGATGCCGTCGAGTGCTGGGCGCAGATATCCATCAACTGCTGGTGACCGCGCATCAGCGCATCCACGCAGCGCGGGTCGAACAGTCGGCCACGCTGGGCGTACAGATAAGCCAGTGTGGCTTCCATGGTCCATGCTTCCTTGTACGGACGGGGTGAGATGAGTGCGTCGAAGACATCGGCCACGGCGACGATGCGCGCTTCCAGCGGAATCGCCTCACCGACCAGCCCATCCGGGTAGCCGCTGCCGTCGTATCGTTCGTGGTGGCGCAGCGCGATCAATGCGCCGACCTGGATGAAGCGGTTCTGGCTGCCGCTGAGCAGTTCATGGCCGATGCGCGGGTGCCGGCGCATGATCGCCAGCTCCTCGTCGTTGAGCTTGCCCTGCTTGAGCAGCACGGCATCGGGAATGGCGATCTTGCCCATGTCATGCAGCGGCGCCGCCATCTCGATCAGTCGCACGTCGTCTTCGGGCAGGCCCAGCTGCTCGGCGATCAGCCCTGCCACACGCGCCATGCGCTCGAGGTAGGCACTGGTGCCGGCATCACGGAACTCGATCGCCCGCGCCAATCGCGACAGGGTCTCGCGTTCGCGTTCCTCGACCTCGTGCATGCTCGCCAGCAAGCGCTGTTCCAGCGACAACGCGCGTTGCTTCACGTTCTCGGTCTGCTGGCGCAGCTGCAGCAGGTTGTAGCAGCGCGCGCGCAGTTCGCGCGGGCGGATCGGCTTGACCAGGAAATCGATGACCCCCGCTTCCAGCGCCGCCTGACGAATCGGCTCGTCGCCGACCACGGTGATCAGGATCACCGGAATGTCGCGATGCTTGGGCAGGCGGCGGAAACGGCGGGCGAACTCCAGCCCGTCCATCTCCGGCATGCGGTAATCGAGCAGCAGCAGGTCGACCGGATGCGCCTCGCACCAGGCCAATGCGGTCAGCGGATCACCGAAGTCATACACGCTCAGTTCGGGCGCGATGTCCTCGATGACGTGACGCAGCATCGTCCGGGCGGACGTCTGGTCGTCAACAATGACGATGTTCAACGCGTACTCTGCCTGGTTTCTCGACCATGCTGGATCATCAGCAGGCGAGGATACCCTGCCGCTGCGAACGCTCGCACCCTGCATCGGCCTGACTCCCGTGTCATGCGTCCCGGTTCATGATCGTCATCACATTGTGAAGCGGACTCTCCACAATGCGTACTCCCCCTGGCGCCGATCAAGCCATAACAGACGTCAAGGTAGTGCATTAACGATACGCCGAGTGCGGGAGGCGTCAATCGCGCCGTCTCATTTCGCGACGGCGCGCACAAACAGGAGTCAAAAAGACGACTTACTGCTCCGGACGCATGTACGGGAACAGCAGCACGTCCCGGATCGAGCTGCTGCCGGTCAGCAGCATCACCAGGCGATCAACGCCGATGCCGAGGCCGCCGGTCGGGGCCATGCCGTACTCCAACGCACGGATGTAGTCGGCGTCGTAGTGCATGGCCTCGTCGTCGCCACCCTCCTTCGCCGCCACCTGGGCCTGGAAGCGCTGGGCCTGGTCTTCCGGGTCGTTCAACTCGGAGAAGCCGTTGGCCAGCTCCTTGCCGTTGACGAACAGCTCGAAGCGGTCGGTGTAGCCCGGATCGTTGTCGTTGGCGCGGGCCAGCGGCGAGACTTCCACCGGGTGGTCGGTGATGAAGGTCGGCTGGATCAGCGTGTGCTCGACCGTGGCCTCGAAGATCTCGAGCAGCAGCTTGCCCCAGCCGTAGGACGGCTTGACGCGGATATTCAGGCGCTCGCAATGGCGCAGCAGCGCGTCGCGGTCGGTGCAGTCGGCGACGGAAATCTCGGGGTTGTGGTGGCGCACCGCCTCGTCCATGCGCCAACGGCGGAACGCCGGGCCCAGGTCGATCTTCGCCCCGTCCCACTCGACCTCGGTGCTGCCGTTGACGGCCTTGGCCACGTCACGGATCACGCCTTCGGTCAGGTCCATGATCTCGTTGTACGTGGCGTAGGCCTCGTACAGCTCCATCATGGTGAATTCCGGGTTGTGGCGGGTGCTGACGCCTTCGTTGCGGAAGTTGCGGTTGATCTCGTACACGCGCTCCAGGCCGCCCACGGTCAGGCGCTTGAGGTACAGCTCCGGCGCCACGCGCAGGTACAGGTCCAGGTCCAGCGCGTTGTGGTGGGTGGTGAACGGCTTGGCCGCCGCGCCGCCGGGGATGTAATGCATCATCGGCGTCTCGACTTCCAGGAAGTCGCGGCTGTCCAGCCAGGCGCGCATGGCGCGGATGATCTTCGAGCGCTTGATGAACACCGCGCGCGATTCCGGGGTCACGATCAGGTCGACGTAGCGCTGACGATAGCGCTGCTCGACGTCGGCCAGGCCATGCCACTTGTCCGGCAGCGGGCGCAGCGACTTGGTCAGCAGGCGGATCGATTCGGCCTTGACCGACAGCTCGCCGGTCCTGGTGCGGGTCAGGCCGCCTTCGACGGCGATGATGTCGCCCACGTCCCAGCCCTTGAAGGCGGTATAGGCATCGCCCAGCACCGTGCCCTGCAGGAACAGCTGGATGCGGCCGGACTCGTCCTGGATCTGCGCGAAACTGGCCTTGCCCATGATGCGCTTGGCCATCAGGCGGCCGGCCATCTTCACCTGGCGGCCATTGCCTTCCAGCGCCTCGGCGGTCCACTGTTCGACATCGGCGAACTCGTCCTGCAGGCGGCCGGCGAAGTCCTCGCGACGGAAATCGTTCGGATACGCGATGCCCTGCCCACGCAGCGCTTTGAGTTTCTCACGGCGCTCGGCGATCAACTTGTTTTCGTCGACGGGGGGGGTATCGGTAGCTTCGCTCATGGATCTGCGGGAATCGTGTAGTGAGGGGGATCTTGCGCCCGGCACAGCCGGTTGCCCAGCATACCAAAACCGCCCCGCCCCGGCCGGGAGAGGGGTCAGATCCCTTTGCGCAGCAAAGGGATCTGACCCCGTTTGGCGATGCCCCCGGTAGCCGACAACCTGGGTTGGCGTCCTGCGTGCCGACCAAGGTCGACACCTACCGGGCGGATCGGCCGACCCTGCTTCGCCGTTACCTGTTCCCGGGGAACGCCTGCCGCAGCTCGTCCACCAGCACCCGCTGGTTCTCCGAGTAATCAACCGGCACCGACACCAGGTGCACCCCGCCCTCGTTGAAGGCCGCCTCCAGCGTCGGGATGAACTGCTCGATGGCGGTCACCTCGTGGCCCTTGCAGCCGTAGGCTTCCGCGTACTTCACGAAATCCGGGTTGCTGAAGGTCATGCCGTAGTCGGTGAAGCCATCTACCGCCTGCTTCCAGCGGATCATGCCGTAGGCGCCGTCGTTGAGGATCAGCACCACCAGGTTCAGGCCCAGCCGACGCGCGGTCTCCAGCTCCTGGCTGTTCATCATGAACCCGCCATCGCCGCACACCGCCAGCACCCGCCGCTGCGGGTACAGGATCGAAGCCATGATCGCCGACGGCAGGCCCGCGCCCATGGTCGCCAACGCATTGTCCAGCAGCAGCGTATTGGCCACCTGGGTGCGGTAATTGCGCGCGAACCAGATCTTGTACATGCCGTTGTCCAGCGCCACGATGCCGTCCGGCGGCATCACCTGGCGCACGTCGTGCACCAGCCGCTGAGGCGTGAATCCAGCCTCCTCGGCTCGGTCAGCCAGGTGTTCCAGAATGGTCGCGCGCAGCGGCAGCAGCGCGTCAGCGTTCGGCACCGCGCCTTCGATACGATCGGCCAACTGGGTCAGCGAACGACCGATGTCACCGATCACTTCCACCTGCGGGAAGTACACCTGCTCCACGGCCGCCTGCGAGTAGCCGATATGGATCACGGTCGGCCCACCCGGGCGCATCACGAACGGCGGCTTCTCGGTGACCTCGTGGCCGATGGTCACGATCACGTCGGCCTGGTCGATCGCCATGTGCACGTAATCGCGCTCGGTCAGCGCCGCGGTGCCCATGTACAGGCCCGAACCACCGGCCACCGCGCCCTTGCCCATCTGCGTGGTGAAGAACGGAATGCCGGCGCGCAACACGAACGCCGACAGCGCTTCGCTGGACTGCGGCCGCGACGCCGCCGAGGCGATCATCAGCAGGGGGCGCTTGGCGTTGCGGATGATCTCCGCCGCCCGATCCAGCGCCTCCGGACTGGCAATGGGACGATCCACCGCGTGCGGCGGAATCAGCGCCACGCCCTCGACCTCATCGGCGGCGATATCTTCGGGCAGCTCCAGCAGCACCGGGCCCGGGCGCTCTTCCTGGGCGACACGGAACGCCTCGCGGACGATGGTCGGGATGGTGCGCGCCGAGACGATCTGACGCGCCAGCTTGGTCAGCGGCTTCATCGTGCTGACGATGTCGACGATCTGGAAGCGCGCCTGCTTGCTGGCGACGATGCCCTTCTGCCCGGTGATCATGATGACCGGCCATGCGCCAAGCAGCGCATACGCGGCGCCGGTGGTGAAATTCAGCGCGCCGGGGCCGAGCGTGGCCAGGCACACGCCCGGCTTGCCGGTCAGGCGGCCATAGGTGGCCGCCATGAACACGGCCGCCTGCTCGTGGCGGGTGATGACCAGCTCGATGCTGGAATGGCGCAGCGACTCGACCACGTCGAGATTTTCTTCGCCGGGAATGCCGAAAATGCGCTCGACGCCTTCGTTCTCAAGTGCGGCGACAAGCAGATCTGAACCCTTGGACATTGGAATGCCGTCCTTTTCGCTGGACTGATGGTGGATCGTTGCAGGAAGGATGGAAGCTGCGCGTCAACGCTTGTCGAACCACACCGTCTGCGCGTTGACGAATTCGCGGATGCCGAAGTGCGAGAGCTCACGGCCGAAGCCGCTCTTCTTCACGCCGCCGATCGGCACGCGCGGATCGGACGCGGAGAAGCCGTTGACGAATACACCGCCGGTCTGCAGCCGGCGCGCCAGCTGCATCGCACGGGCGCGGTCGCCGCTCCACAGGTTGCCGCTGAGGCCGAACTCGCTCTGGTTGGCCAGTTCCACCGCATGGTCGGCGTCGCGGGCGCGGCTGATCGAGGCCACCGGCCCGAACGTTTCGGTATCGAAGGCCTGCATGCCCGGCTCAACCCCGGCCAGCACGGTGGGTGCATAGAACGCACCCGGACGATCCAGCTGGTGCCCGCCGACCAGCAGCTGCGCACCGGCGTCGACCGAAGCGCGTACCTGCGCGTCGAGCTGCTCCAGCAGATCCTGGCGCGCCATCGGGCCGATGCGGTTTGCCGGGTCACGGCCGTCGCCAATGGTCAGTGCCTGCACCTTCTGGCAGAACTGCGCCACGAAACGATCGTAGACCGCGTCTTCGACGATGATGCGCTTGCCGGCGATGCAGACCTGCCCGGTGTTCTGGAAGCGCGAGGCCACCGCCGCATCGACGGCCGCATCAAGATCGGCATCGGCCAGGACGATGAACGGATCGGAACCGCCCAGTTCCAGCACCACCTTCTTCAGCGCCTGCCCGGCCTGGGCAGCAATGCTGCGGCCGGCGGCCACACTTCCGGTCAGGGTCACCGCCGCGATGCGGTCATCGGCGATCGCGCGGCTGGTGCCCTCGCGGCTGATGTTGGCCGCGATGAAGGTGCCCTCCGGCAAGCCGGCATCGCGCCATGCGGCGTCGAGCAGCTGCGCGGTACCGACGATGTTCTCGGCCGGCTTCAGCAGGAAGCCGTTGCCGCCCATCAGGATCGGCACCGCCGCGCGCATCACCTGCCAGTACGGGAAGTTCCACGGCATGATGCCCAGCACCACGCCCAGCGGCAGGTATGACACGTAAGCCTTGTCGTCGGGCACCTGGGTCGGTTCGTCGCGCAGGAACTGCGCACCGTTGTCGGCGTACCAGTCGCACAGCACAGCACACTTCTCGATTTCGGCCAGCGCTTCGGCCTGGACCTTGCCCATTTCGGCGGTAGCCAGCGCGGCCAGCTTTTCACGGTCACGGCGTAGTACCGCGGCCATCGCACGCAGTACGTCTGCGCGCTGTTCGAGGTTCTTGACGCTCCAGGCCGCAAAGCCGACCTGGCCGCGATCCAGGATTGTTTCCAGCTCGGCGTCGGTGGCGAAGGGATGGCTGGCGATCTGCTGGCCGGTGGCCGGATCGCGGGAAATGGCGGTGGTGGGGGCAGCGGACATGCAGGGCTCCTGTTGTCTCGACAACGGGCGGTGGCCCGTCTCCTGCACAGGAATGTGGACCCGAATGGCGGAGGCAACAAGGCGTCTGCTTATCCTGTGACCTGCACTTACCTGCCTGAATGGGGTTTTCGGCAGGGCTGCGCCCTGCACCCGCTACGATCCAGAGCAACAGCAACAGCAGAAGCTGGTTTCCTGAGGGATGGCGGGGTGGGTCCGGTTGCGGGAGACGCCGTAAACCCTTCCATGGGGGCTTGGCCGCGGCATCCATGCCGCGGACACTCCCGCAACCGGACCCATCCCGCCTTCGACAGAGTTCTGCGATCTGTCGGGACGGCGCTCTGCGTTGCTGTTGGTGGGTGTCGACCTTGGTCGACACAGTAGATCCACGCCATGCGTGGATGACTCATTCGATATCTGAGAGAAAAATCGTGTCGACCAAGGTCGACACCTACCAACAGCCGCGCGGAACAAAGCCGCAGCTGCCAACAGCCGCGCGAAATCTGTCTGAGGTGGGGTGGTGTGGGTTGGCAGGACCGTTGGCGCCATGGATGGCGCCATCGAGCCCCCATGGACGGGTTTACGGCGTGTCCTGTCAACCCACACCACCCCGCCATCCCTCGGATAGTCCGCTGTTGCTGTTGCCGTTGCTGTCGCTTCGGCCTCTGCGGGCGCAGGGCGCAGCCCTGCCGACCAACCTACTTCCGCGGCAGGTAGGTCACCAGGGAAAGGTCATGCCGGCTCTCCGGCATCAGCGCCACGTACTGCAGGTCCAGCAACCCGCGCGTGGGATGGTTCAACTTCTTCGCACCTTCATCGAATCGGCGCACATCGTGCTCCGGCCACCACTGGCGGAACTCCTCGCTGTGCGCCGAGATGTCCTCGACCAGCGCCAGGAACGGGGCCTTGTCCGGCGCCTGCGCCATCGCCGCGCGGAAGCCTGCCAGCAGGCCGCGGGTCATTTCTTCCCAGTTGAGGATCAGCGTGCGGTACGGCGGGTACAGGAACATCAGCCGCAGCGTGTTGCGCTCATGCGGTGCCAGCTGGCTGTAGTCCACGAACAGCTCGGCGATGGCCGGGTTCCAGGCCAGGATGTCGAAGCGGGTGTTGCGCACGTACGCCGGGATCGGCTGCATCGCCTCCACCAGCTGGCGCAGGCCGTCGGTCACACTCTCGTCCGGTGATTCCAGCGGCACGCCGTAGCCGGACAGCGCGAACGCGTAGGCGCGTTCGTCGTCGCTCATGCGCAGCACCTGCGCCAGGCGCTCCAGCACCTCGGGCGAGGCGCGCACTTCACGGCCCTGCTCGATCCAGGTGTACCAGCTGACGCTCACCCCGATCGCCAGCGCGACTTCCTCGCGCTTCAGGCCTGGGGTGCGCCGCCGCCCGGCCGGCAGGCCGAGCGTGGCGGGGTCGACACGGGCGCGGCAGGCCTTGAGGAAGCCGCCAAGTTCCTTGCGTTCACTTTCGCTGCGCATCATCGCTACCGCCGTACCCGTTGTAGCGTCGAGCCATGCTCGACGCATCTGCTACTGCGCCAACAGCAGCCGAGCATGGGCTCGGCTCTACCGGAAGCGTGATCAGCCACCCTCGGCGTTGCGCACGAGGGTGAAGACATCCGCGCAGGCGCGTCGATCAGGCATCGACGCGCTTGGAGCCCACGGCCAGACCGGCCTTCAGGCTGGCCTCGACGAACTCGTCCAGATCGCCGTCCAGCACCTTCTGCGTATCCGAACGTTCGATGCCGGTGCGCAGGTCCTTGATGCGGCTCTGGTCGAGCACGTAATTGCGGATCTGGCTGCCCCAGCCGATGTCGGACTTGGTCGCTTCCACGGCGTCCTTTTCGGCGTTGCGCTTCTGGATCTCCAGCTCGTACAGCTTGGCGGCCAGCATCTTCATCGCGTTGTCGCGGTTCTGGTGCTGGCTGCGGCCGGTCTGGCAGGCCACGACGATGTTGGTCGGGATGTGGGTGATGCGCACCGCCGACTCGGTCTTGTTGACGTGCTGGCCACCGGCACCCGACGAACGGTACACGTCGGTACGCAGGTCGGCCGGATTGATGGTGATGTCGATGTTGTCATCGATTTCCGGCGACACGAACACCGAGGTGAAGCTGGTGTGGCGGCGGTTGTCCGAGTCGAACGGCGACTTGCGCACCAGGCGGTGCACACCGGTCTCGGTCTTCAGCCAGCCATAGGCATAGTCGCCTTCCACGCGCAGCGTGGCCGACTTGATGCCGGCGACGTCGCCGCCGGAGACTTCCATCAGCTCGGTCTTCCAGCCGCGCGATTCACACCAGCGCAGGTACATGCGCAGCAGGATCTCGGCCCAGTCCTGGGCTTCGGTGCCACCGGCACCGGCCTGGATGTCGACGAACGCAGCGGCATTGTCCATCTCGCCGGAGAACATGCGCTGGAACTCCAGCTTTTCCACGTGCGCCTGGTGCTTGTCCAGGTCGGCGACCACCGCCAGTGCGGTGTCCTCGTCCTGCTCGGACTCGGCCAGCTCGAGCAGTTCGGTGGCGTCGTTCAGGCCATCCAGCACCGAGGCGATGCCGCCCACGGTCTTTTCCAGGCTGGAACGTTCGCGGCCCAGGTTCTGGGCGTACTCGGCGTTGTTCCAGACGTCGGGGCTTTCCAGCTCCCGCGTTACTTCTTCAAGACGCTCTTTCTTGGCGTCGTAGTCAAAGATACCCCCGAAGCGACAGCACGCGATCGGTCAGATCGGTGATGCGCTGGCGGACAGGATTCAGTTCGATCATGTCGGCGGTTATGCATTCAAAAGATGACTGCCAATGATACCGCAGGCCGGGGGCGCCCGGAATGAGGGACCAGGCCTGCCGCTGGGAGCCAACCACTGGTAGACCCGCCTCTGTAGAGTCGACTGTCAGTCGACTGCTTTTCATTCAGGTTGCGGTGGAGCCCGCGCTGCGCGCGATAGTCGACCAACAGTCGACTCTACCCGCGCCCGCGCCGCCCAGCGCCTGCCGCAGGACCGGCAGCTGGCGCCGGCTGCAGGGCACTTTGGCTCCATCGGCCATGTGCAGCAGGGCCTCGCCTCCGTCCAGCGGCTCGATCGAGCGCAACTGACCGCGATTGATCAGCCAGCTGCGATGCGGGCGCAGGAACTCGCCCGGGTCCAGCCGCTGCTCCAGCACCGCCATGGTGATGCGCAGCGGGTAGTCGTGGCCGCGTACCCGCAGGTTCACGTAGTTCCCCGCGGCCTGCGCGTACTCCACATCTGCGGTGGCAACCAGGAATTCCTTGCCCAGCTTGCGTACCAGGAAGTGCTGGGGGCGCTCGACCGGCTCCACCGGCGGGCCGACGTCGGGCTCGGCCAGCAGGCTCGCTTCGCCCTGCCTGCGCCTGCCGAACCAGCTGGCAAAGTGCTCGAGGGCCACGAACATCGCGAACGTGCGCACATCCTTCAGGTATTCGTAGGCAAAACGCTCCAGCCAGCCGGCATCGTCCTGGTAGCGGTAGCCCAGCGACGCGTAGGCCAGATGCCGCAGCAGCATCATCCCCACCACGTGCAGCAGCGACCAGCCGACGCTGGCCAGCAGATACAGCGGCAACCGCCGCCTCCAGGTATCAGCATGCAGCGGCCAGCGCTCGCAGCCCCACCACAGCAACGGCAGGGTCAACAGGATCAGGGCGAGGCTGCTGAACTCCCAGATCATCGGCTCCCACAGCCCGAGATCGGCGCCGCGGCGACTGGCGTCCATCACTTCCACCAGCGCATTGGTCACTGCCGAGGCCGACAGGATCGCCGCCCATACCAGCAGGCGGGTTGAAGTACGCCAGCGCGATGGTCGGCCCTGGGTCATTGCTGCATCCATGTCGTTGCGGTGCTCCAGCCTGCCTCAAGGGACAAAGGGTAGCGGCTCCATTGGTCCCACCACCCCCGCCATTGGTCACTGCGTCGGTTCCAGCGGCCCCTTGCCGGTCGCCGCACGGACCGGACGGCGTCACCTTGGCTCGACTCTCCGGCACACCACCACCATGACCCGACGCTACGACATCGACGCCCTGCGCGTGTTCGCCTTCGCCCTGCTGATCCTCTACCACACCGCCATGGCCTACGTGGACGACTGGGGCTTTCACCTCAAGAGCGTGCATACCGCCGAATGGCTGCAGTGGCCGATGCTGTTCGTCAACCGCTGGCGGATGTCGCTGCTGTTCCTGATCTCGGGTATCGCCATCGCGCTGATGCGGCCGGAAGGCAGGTTGCTGCGCTTCGCCGGCCTGCGCACCTGGCGGCTGCTGCTGCCGCTGCTGTTCGGCATGTTCGTGATCGTGCCGATCCAGCCCTACTGCGAAGGCGTAGCCAACGGCCACGTGGCACCCGGCTTCGGCCACTTCCTGCTGCGCTATTGGCAGGTGCGGCCGTGGCCGGAAGGGAGCTTTGCCGGTTGGCAGTACGGCATCACCTGGAACCATCTGTGGTACCTGGCGTATCTCTGGAACTACACGCTGGCCCTGGCCCTTTTGATGCCGTTGCTGGGAACGGCGGTGGTGCGCCGCGCGGTGGCGTTCTGCGCAGCATCGCCGATGCTGCTGATCGGCCTTCCGTCCGCCCTGCTGCTGGCCTGGGTGATCTGGCTGGAGCCGATCTACCCGTCCACCAATGCCCTGCTCAGCGACTGGTACCAGCACGCGAAGTACGCAACCGTATTCCTGGCCGGCTACCTGCTGGGTCGTGAGCCGGTGTTCTGGCAGCGCGTGGTCGCCCTGCGCCGCACCACTCTGTGGCTGGCGCTTGCTGCCGTTGGCTGGTATCTGGGGTTGCGCATCCTCGGCCAGGTGCTGCCCGCCGACTCACCGCTGCGGCAATGGCCCGAACCGTTCTGGGACCTGCAGGGCCGGGCCAGCCAGTCGCTGTACGTCTGGACCGCGCTGCTGAGCATCCTCGGCTGGGGCAAAGTCTTCCTCGACCGCCCGTTCCGCTGGCTGCCGTACTGCACCGAGGCGATCTATCCCTGGTACATGCTGCACCAGAGCCTGATCATCGCCCTGCTGTTCTGGCTCAGGCCGCTGCAGCTGGGCCCATGGCTGGAACCGGCGCTGCTGCTGGCCGGTACTGTCGGCGGCTGCCTGCTGATCCATGAGTTGCTGATACGTCGCGTGCGTTGGCTGCGGCCCCTGTTCGGCCTGCGTGCCGATCCGCCAGCGGCGTCAAAGGCGCGCACCGTGGCGTTGTAGAGCCGCGCCGAGGCTCGGCTGCCTGTGCCGTGAGCCGGGCATCGCCCCGGCTCTACAGCAAAGCAGTCGAGCAAGCTCGACGCTACGCGGACGTCCGAGCGATCAACGCACCTCAAACTCGCCCACCAGCACGGTCTCGGCGCGGTCCTTCAACCGCATCGTGACCATCTGGTCTTTCTGCTTGCCCGTGCCCCAGTGCGTGGTCAGGCGCAGCATCAGGGTCGTCGCACCGGTCACCAGCTGCTGGCGGCTGCCGAAGTAATTCGCCTCGACCTTGTACTTGCCCGGCTTGGCATCGCGCAGCGAGAATTGCTCGGGGCCATAGCCGCCGGTGAAGTCCTGCGACATCTGCCCACCCTGGTACGTCAGGCGGTTGCCGTAGTACGCGCGCTCGCCGTTCGGGTCGGTCACCCACAGATCCATGTCGCTGTTGTCGGCATCCCACGACAGCACCACGCGCAGGTCCAGCGGCATCGCCTGCAGCAGGCGCGGGTCGATGCTGGTGGTATCCAGCCGGGGCGTGCTGCGGGCCACCAGGTTGGTCAGTTCATCCAGTGCGATCAGGGCGATGCCATCGAAGCGGCTGTCCCACGGCCGCACCACCACCTGGTACAGCGGCGCCAGCGCCTGCTGCGGCTTGCCGGCCGCGGCCAGTGCCAGGCCCAGGTCGCGGAAGCTCTGCGGTTCTTCCTGGCCCATCGCCAGGACCTGCTCGAACACCGGCACCGCCAGTGCGGGGGCATCAGCCTGCATCAGCCGGTAACCGAGCACGCGCAGCAGGTGCCGGTTGTCCAGATCCATCTCGGCCAGGTTCGACAGCACGCGCAGTGCCAGGTCGCGCTGACCCTGCGCCAGCAGCAGGTCGGCCACATCAAGGAAGAAGGCGCTGCTGTCGGCGTGGGCATCGCGCTCGGCCAGGTAGCGGTCATACAGTTGCGACGGCGGGCCCTGGCGCAGACGCCGGGCGATGGCCGAGTCTGGCTGCCAGGCCGCCAGCTGGATGCCGAGTTGGCCGTCGTTGGCGGCAGCGGGCGCAGCGACACGGCCACCCGTGACCGTGATTGAATCCAGGGCCTTGTTCGATGCAGGCGCCGAGCGACGTGCACGCGCGCTGCTGGCTTCCATGCGCTGCTCGGCGGCGGCGGCCATCGGTGCCGGGGCGGGCGGTGCCGCAGGGGCCGGCGCGGCGAGCATCGCCACCGGCGCCGATTCCATCGCATGGTCCGCCGAGGCCACTTCCAGTGCCCCGCCCTTCGCCTGCGGTGGCACACCCTTCGGCCAGCTGCGGCTCCACCACTGCTGGCGCTCCTTCCAGCGTGCCGCCACCTCATCCAGGCGCTGGCGATCAGCAGCGGCGCGATCTCTTACCTGCACTGCAAACCTGGCGTCGTACCCGGCGCGCAGCGTGCCCGAAGGGCGGATCGCATAGCGCAGGTAGTCCTCCAACGTCTCCAGCACGATCAGCGAGGTGTCCGGGCCGACCAGGCCAAACTGCTGCGACAGCCGCTGCATCGCCTCGCGGTTGCCACGGCGGTCGGCGGCCAGCTGCTGCAGGCGCGCCTGCGCCCACAAGCCGGCCAGCAGCTCGCCGCCTTCACTCTTCTGCGTGGCGGGCAGCGCCTGCCATTCGCCGCCACCCACGCGCACCCGCATCGGCACACTGTCGGCCGCCAGTCGTGCATGCAGCCACAACCAGCCCTGGGCTTCACTGCGACGATCGATCACCACGTCCTGCACGCCGCGCCCCGCATCGACCTGCACATCCAGCGACGAAGACAGCAGCTCGCGCGCCGCCGCATCGACATCCTCGCCCAGCGCAACGAAGCGGCCGCCACGCGCTTCGCTCCAACCACGCAGTCGCACGGCATCGGTGCGCGCACCGGCGCTGCTGACCGCAAACAAGCGTTGATCCGGCGCCATCGCCGGCAGCTGTTCCGGGCCGTAGGTCAACAGTCCATCGCTGACCAGCAGGTATTCCTTCACGCCCGGCTGCGACTGCCACTGCGCCAGCGCGCTGGCACCGTCAGGGCGCACCGCCTGCAACGCTGCGCGCAGCTCGTTCCAGTTGCCGGCGCGGATACGGAATCGACGCACCGGCTCGGCGCGATCGCGCAGTACGGTCAAGGCCACGGTGCCGTCACCCAGCGCGGCGAAATAGCGATCCAGCAGGGCGAACTCACGCGTGCGATCGCGCAGCCCCGCCGAACCGGAGCCGTCCCACAGCAGGCCGATCTCGCTGGGCAACGTGCGGGGTGTACTGCTGGCCGCCACCGGCAGCTGTGCCAACAGGTAGTGCCCATCCTGCCAGGGCGCCACCTGCAACTGTGCGTGGCGGGCTGCCGGCAGGTTCCACTGGAGTTGCTTCGGCAGCTGCGCACCCTTGCCCTGCCACTGCAGCTGGCCCGCGCTGATGCGGAATGGCGCAGTACCTGCGGTGGCCGCGTCGGGAGCATGCACATTCAGTTCAACCGAGGCTGCACCGGCGGCGAACTGCAGCGGCAGCGTCCACTGCCAGCCTTGGCCGGCGAAGGCCAGCGGTTCGCGGATCACCAGCTGCACACGCCGACTGCCACCGGCCGGCAGCGGGTAGACGCGCAGGCGGAACTGGTTGCCGGCGGTCTGTTCCAGCAGGCCCGGATCGACACCACGACGGGCGATCTCCTCGAACACCTGGCGGCCGCGGTCCTTGGGCACCGGCACCGCGTCACGCATCTCGCCGTTGATATCCAGCGCGAAGCCGCTGATCTGCTGACCATCGCTCAGCGGGAACTGCAGCTCACCCTCCAGCACGCGCCGGTTCGGGTTGTGGAATTCCAGGGAGATCCGGGTCTGGGCGACGCCGGCCTGGACTTCGCCTTCGATGCGGGCGTGTCGCAGTTGGACCGCCTGCTCGGCAGCCGGGGCAATCAGCAACGGCGTGCTGGCCTGCGGCCGGGAGATCGGCGGCGACTGCGCGCCAGCGGGCCAGGCCACAAGGGCCAGCAACAACACAGTGCAGCAACGGGCGAAGACCATGACCGGACTCCAGTGGGATCGTGGATCGTTGAACGCACCAGCAACCGTAACGGGGTTGGCGGGCCCCCAAAAAGGGGACGGAGGGGATTAAGTCGCAATTGGCAAACAAGGCAAAAGCGGCTTAATCCCCTCCGTCCCCTTTTTCTAGGCGGGCAGGCAGTGTTCGATGATCAGCTGGATGGCACTGCCGCCACGGTAGTCATCGCAGGCCAGGCGGTAGGCGAGGTGCACGTGGCGGCCAGGCGCATTGCCGTGCCAGCCACCGAAGTGGATCGCGTTGATGGTGCCGGGCACGCCGGGCAGGCGCAGCTCCAGCTTGAGGTGGCGTTCCTTCAGAACGCGCCAGTTGGCCACTTCGAAGTGGCCGTCGAACAGTGGCTCGGGGAAACCCTGGCCCCACGGCCCGGCCAGGCGCAGCGCATCGGCGTGGCGATGGTCCAGCTCATCCGCCGCCAGTTCGCCGTCACTGAGCACCTGCTGCTGCAATGCGGCCGGATCGAGCATCTCCAGCACCACGGCGACGAAGGCGGCCTTGAAGTCATCGACGTGATCCAGCCGCATGCTCAGCCCGGCCGCCATGGCATGCCCACCGAAGCGCTCGATCAGGCCCGGATGGCGCGCATCGACCAACGCCAGCGCGTCACGGATGTGCAGGCCGGGAATGGAGCGCGCCGAGCCGCGCAGGGTGTCGGCGCCGGGTTCGGCCGGGGCAAAGGCGATCACCGGACGGTGCAGGCGATCCTTCATTTTCGATGCGACCAGGCCGACCACACCGGGATGCCAGTCGGCATCGAACAGGCAGGCCGCGACCGGTCGCTGACCGGCCATGTCCAGCACCACGCGGGTCAACGCTTGCTCGGCGTCGTCAGTCATCGCCTGCTGCACCGCGCGGCGTTCCGAGTTGATCTGCTCCAGCGTCTGCGCGATCTCGCGTGCCTGGCGCGGGTCTTCGGTCAGCAACAGCGCGATGCCCAGCGCCATGTCTTCCAGCCGGCCCGCCGCGTTCAGGCGTGGGCCGAGTGCGAAGCCGATGTCGGTGGCGGTCAGCCGCGCCGCATCACGGCCGCTGGCTTCGATCAGCGCTCGCAGACCGACGCAGCCCTGCCCCGCGCGCAGACGGCGCAGGCCCGCGCCGACCAGTGCCCGGTTGTTCGGATCCAGCACCACCAGGTCGGCGACGGTGCCGACCGCCACCAGGTCCAGCAGCGTGGTCAGGTCCGGCCCCTTGCCATCGGCAAAGACACCGGCCTCGCGCATGTGCCGGCGCAGGGCCATCAGCACGTAGAAGATCACGCCGACGCCGGCCAGCGATTTGCTGGGGAACGCATCACCGTCCAGATTCGGATCGACGATGACATCGGCCGGCGGCAGCTGCGGCCCGGGAAGGTGATGGTCGGTGACCAGCACCTGCCAGCCCCGCGCCTTCGCCGCGATCACGCCCGCATGGCAGGCGATGCCGTGGTCGACCGTAACCAGCAGGTCCGGCTGCAGCGCGGCCAGCTCCTCCACCAGAGAAGGTGACAGGCCGTAGCCGTGCACCATGCGGTTCGGCACCGCGTGGAAGACGTGTTGCGCGCCGAGCATGCGCAGGCCCCGCACGCCGACCGCACAGGCGGTGGCGCCATCGCAATCGAAATCGCCGACCACCAGGATGCGCTTGTCGTTGGCGATGGCCTCGATCAGCAGACCCACCGCATCATCGATACCGGTCAGCAGTTCAGGCGCGTGGAGGCTGCCCAGCTTCGGCAGTGCCAGCTCTGGCGTACCGGCGCCGCGGCTGGCATAGAGTCGCGCCAGCAGCGGCAGCGTGCCGTCTGGCCAGCTGCCGGGTACGACCGCATCGCGGCGGCGGATCATCGGCGTATCAGAGGACGGCTGCGCAGCATCGGCGGCAAGGGACATCGGCATCGCCGGGTTGCGGAAGACATCCCCATGATAGCGCGGGGTCGGATCTCTCTGCCCGCAGGAGGCTCCACCCCGATCGCTGGCATTTGGAATCTGCCAGCCTATCTTCCATGCTTGCCGGCCCGGAAATGGACTTCAACGCATGCATCGTACGCTCCTTCCCGCGCTGCTGGGCCTCGCCCTGGCCCCGGCCACCCACGCCGCCACGCCCGAACCGAAGGCCGGCGTGCAGTTCCAACACAACGACTGGTCGCTGGCCTGTGACAACACCCGCACCTGCCGCGCCGCCGGCTACAGTCCGGAACAACCCGGCAATCTGCTCAGCCTGATGCTGGAACGCGCGGGCGGCCCGGGTACGAAGGTGCTCGCGCGGCTGCGCAACGGCGAGGATGGCGAAAGCGCGACGCCGACCGGGGCGCTGCGCCTGCGCCTGAACGGCAAGGACCTGGGCCCGGTGCGCGACACCGGCGACGGAGACCAAGTACTGCTGCAGCAGGGACAGACCGATGCGCTGGTCGCCGCGCTGCCGCGCCAGGCACGCATCGAGATCATCGACGGCAAGGGCAAGGCGTGGCCGATCTCCGACAGCGGCGCAGCGGCCGTACTGCTGAAGATGGACGAGGCCCAGGGCCGGCTGGGCACGCCCGGTGCGCTGGTGCGGCGTGGCGACAAGGCTGAAGCGAGCGTGCCTGCGGCGTTGGCGGTGCCAGTGATCATGCGCGGCACGCTGGTGGCACCGCGCGCCTCGGACGCGGCACTGGCGAACGCGCCGGGCCTGCGCAAGGCACTGATCGCCAGCCTGCCGAAGCCGGATGAGTGCGGCCGCCTGAGCGAGGGTGGGACAGACGAGATCGAGATCCAGCGACTGGACGCCCAGCATGTACTGGCAAGCACCAGCTGCTTCATGGGTGCCTACAACTTCAGCAGCGGCTACTGGGTAGTGCAGGACAAGGCGCCGTACCAGGCGAAGTTCGTGACCTCCAACGCGGAGGACTTTGATCGCGATGACGCGACGCTGCGCGGGCGCTTCCGTGGACGCGGCATCGGTGACTGCTACTCCGGCCACGACTGGGCCTGGGATGGCGCGCGATTCGTGAAGAGCGGCGAGTTCACCACCGGGCAGTGCCGCGGCGTGGCGGGTGGGCATTGGCAGCTGCCGACGGTGGTCAGCACGGTGAGGTGATTGTTTGCAGGGCTGCGCCCTGCACCTGCCGAAGCAACATCCGAAGCAACAGCAACAGCGGGGAGTCCGTGGGTTGGTGGGGCGGTGTCGGATTGCGGGGACGCCGCAAGTACGTCCCTGTAGGCTTGGCAGCCGCATCCATGCGGCTGACACCCCGCAATCTGACACCGCCCCACCTTCGACAGGTTCACGCCGCTGCTGGTAGGTGTCGACCTTGGTCGACACATCTTTCAGATATCGATAGACAAAATGGGGTCAGAGCCGTTTTCCCTAGGAAAACGGATCCGACCCCGCTCGGCCGAGCCCCGATCAGTCGTGAAGCTGGCGCGGCTTCTTCCAGAACTGCCAGCGCTGTCCGCGATCCAGCTGGAACTGCAGGCCGTCCTCGAAATCCAGCACCAGCCGCTGCAGCTCGCCGCGCTTCAGCGCGGCCAGCAGCGGACGGATCGCATCGTTGCCGAGCTGCTGCAGCGAGCGCAGCTGGCGCAGATCAACCAGTGCATCGACCGCCTGCTCGCCATCCACGGCTACGCCAGCCGCAAGAGCCAAGCCCTGCAGCAGCGCATCGCGGCTGCGCACCTGCGCATGCGGCGTGCTGACCGATACCGGCATCACGCCACCACCCCAGAACCACAGCGAATTGATCGGCTGTTGTCCCTGCGCGGCGCGCTGCTGGTTCCAGGAATGGTTGTGCAGCAGTACCTGCGCTTCGGTCATCAGCGCCCGCCAACGGCGGCCGCCCTCGCCTTCCGGCAGGTGCGAGAACAGGTCATCGCCCAGCACCTCGTCCGGACTGTCGAAGTCCGGCAGGGCCAGGTCGATCGGAAGCCGCAGGTACCAGCGCGACGGGTCCGGTGCGTCGAGCACGAATCCGGCATCGGCAAACAGCGGCTGCAGCACCGGCAACAGGGCCAGGCAGTCCGCCAGGGTCGGCCGCAGCGTCTCGCCGTAGGCCATCATCCGCGCGCCGTGCATGTCCGGCACCATGCAGGCCGGGTCGGCACGCAGCCAGCTGGCGCCGGCTGCATCGCCGACGTCGCGCTGGCGGGTCAACGCGGCCACCGGCCAGTGCGGCGCGGCAACCGTGAAATGGCGCGTCAGTTGTGCGCGTTCCCCCGGTGCGACCTGCGCCGTAGTGGCACGGCCGAGCGCACGCGCCACATCGTCCGGC
Source organism: Stenotrophomonas sp. a6 (assembly GCF_030913325.1). Taxonomy (NCBI): domain Bacteria; kingdom Pseudomonadati; phylum Pseudomonadota; class Gammaproteobacteria; order Lysobacterales; family Lysobacteraceae; genus Stenotrophomonas; species Stenotrophomonas sp. a6. The sequence continues at coordinate 2,046,525 of NZ_CP133161.1, read as the reverse complement.
AGCGCAGCCGCGGCAAAGCGGCTGCGTGCAGGCAACAGCAGGGTCGCCGTCGCCACGTGGTCAGTCCACGTAGCTGACGCTGACGATCTCGTACTCGCGCTGGCCGGCCGGGGCGTCGATCACGATCGAATCGCCTTCCAGCTTGCCGATCATCGCGCGCGCCACCGGCGAGGAAATCGCGATCAGGCCCAGCTTGATGTCCGCTTCCAGGTCACCAACGATCTGGTACTTCTTCTCTTCGTCGGTTTCCACGTCGGCCAGCGTCACGCTGGCGCCGAACACCACCTTGGAGCCGGCATTGAGCTTGCTCACGTCGATGATTTCGGCGTGCGACAGCTCACCTTCCAGCTGCTTGATGCGGCCTTCGATGAAGCCCTGTTCCTCGCGCGCGGCGTGGTACTCGGCGTTCTCCTTCAGATCACCGTGCTCACGCGCCTCGGCGATGGCCGCGATGACCTTCGGGCGCTTGACCGACTTCAGGTGATCCAGTTCGTCGCGCAGCTTCTGCGCGCCCTTCATGGTGATGGGGGCTCTCATGCATTCAACTCCTTGTGCAGCTCCTGCAGCGACCAGACGGGGCCGGTGCCGCGGAATTCCAGTGAATCCACCAGCGCCTTGGCGCCGGCAATGGTGGTCGAGTAGGTGACGCGATGCTGCAGCGCCTCGCGACGGATCGAGAACGAGTCGTTGATCGCCGAACGACCTTCGGTCGTGTTGACGATGTAGACGATCTCGCCGTTCTTGATCGAGTCGACGATGTGCGGACGGCCTTCGACCACCTTGTTGATGATCTCGCAGTCCATGCCGTGCTGCTGCAGCCACGCGGCGGTGCCACGGGTCGCGACCAGGCTGTAGCCACGCGCCAGCAGCGCCTTGGCCACCGGCAGCACGCGCTTCTTGTCCGGATCGCGGACCGAAACGAAGGCCTTACCGACCGGCGGTGCCTTGATGCCACCGGCTTCCTGCGCACGCGCGAAGGCGGCGTTGAAGCTGCGGCCCACGCCCATCACCTCACCGGTGGAGCGCATCTCCGGCCCGAGGATCGGGTCGACGCCCTGGAACTTGGCGAACGGGAAGATCGCTTCCTTCACCGAGTAATAGTCCGGCACGATTTCCTTGGTCGCGCCCTGCTCGGCCAGGCTCTTGCCGGCCATGCAGCGCGCCGCGATCTTGGCCAGCGGCATGCCGGTGGCCTTGGACACGAACGGCACGGTGCGCGAGGCACGCGGGTTCACTTCCAGCAGGTAGATGGTGTCGGCACCTTCGTCGCTGGTCTGGATCGCGAACTGGGTGTTCATCAGGCCGACCACGTTCAGGGCCTTGGCCAGCTCCACCACCTGGCGGCGCAGTTCGGCCTGGGTTTCAGCCGACAGCGAGTACGGCGGCAGCGAGCAGGAGGAATCGCCCGAGTGCACGCCGGCTTCTTCGATGTGCTCCATCACGCCACCGATCAGGACGTTGCCCTCCTTGTCGGCGATGATGTCGACGTCGCACTCCACGGCGTTGTCGAGGAAGCGGTCCAGCAGCACCGGCGAATCGTTGGACACCTTCACCGCGTCGCGCACGTAGCGGGCCAGGTCGGCTTCGCCGTAGACGATTTCCATCGCACGGCCGCCCAGCACATAGCTCGGGCGCACCACCAGCGGGTAGCCGATCTCGCGGGCCAGCAGCAGCGCTTCCTGGTCGTTGCGGGCGATGCGGTTCGGCGGCTGCTTCAGGCCCAGCTTGTCGACCAGCTGCTGGAAGCGCTCGCGGTCCTCGGCCAGGTCGATCGAATCCGGGCTGGTGCCGATCACCGGCACGCCGTTGGCTTCCAGCGCCCGCGCCAGCTTCAGCGGGGTCTGGCCGCCGTACTGCACGATCACGCCCTTCGGCTGTTCCAGTTCGACGATTTCCAGCACGTCTTCCAGGGTCAGCGGTTCGAAGTACAGGCGGTCGGAGGTGTCGTAGTCGGTCGACACGGTTTCCGGGTTGCAGTTGACCATGATGGTTTCATAGCCATCCTCGCGCAGCGCCAGTGCCGCATGCACGCAGCAGTAGTCGAACTCGATGCCCTGACCGATGCGGTTCGGGCCACCGCCCAGGATCATGATCTTGTCGCGGTTGCTCGGCGCGGCCTCGCACTCGTCCTCGTAGGTCGAGTAGAGGTAGGCGGTACCGGTGGAGAATTCACCGGCACAGGAGTCCACGCGCTTGTAGACCGGGCGCACCTTGTGCGCACGACGCAGCGCGCGGATGGCGGCTTCGTTGGTGCCGGTCAGCTGCGCCAGGCGTGCGTCGGAGAAGCCGGCGCGCTTCAGCTTGCGCAGGCGTGCGGCGTCCAGTGCGTCGATGCCACCGGCGGCGACGTCAGCTTCGGCAGCGATGATTTCCTCGATCTGGTCCAGGAACCAGTGATCGATGAACGACAGCGCGTAGATCTCTTCCACGCTCATGCCGGCGCGGAATGCATCGGCGACGAAGAACAGGCGCTCCGGACCCGGTGCCTTCAGTTCGCGGCGCAGGGTCTGCAGGTCGTCTTCGTTGCCCAGGTCCAGGCCGGTCGGGTCGAAGCCGACCTTGCCGGTTTCCAGGCCACGCAGGGCCTTCTGCACCGACTCCTGGAAGGTGCGGCCCATCGCCATCACCTCGCCCACCGACTTCATCTGGGTGGTCAGGCGGGCGTCGGCGGCCGGGAACTTCTCGAAGGCGAAGCGCGGGATCTTGGTGACGACGTAATCGATGGACGGCTCGAACGAGGCCGGGGTCAGGCCGCCGGTGATCTCGTTCTTCAGTTCGTCCAGGGTGTAGCCCACGGCCAGCTTGGCGGCGACCTTGGCGATCGGGAAGCCGGTGGCCTTGGACGCCAGCGCCGAGGAACGCGACACGCGCGGGTTCATCTCGATGACGACCACGCGGCCGGTCTTCGGGTTGATGCCGAACTGCACGTTCGAGCCACCGGTATCGACGCCGATCTTGCGCAGCACGGCGATGGAGGCATCGCGCAGGCGCTGGTATTCCTTGTCGGTGAGGGTCTGTGCCGGCGCCACGGTGATCGAGTCACCGGTGTGCACGCCCATCGGGTCGAGGTTTTCGATCGAGCAGACGATGATGCAGTTGTCCGCGGTATCGCGGACCACTTCCATCTCGAACTCCTTCCAGCCCAGCACCGACTCTTCCACCAGCACTTCGGTGGTCGGCGACAGTTCCAGGCCACGGCTGACGATCTCGACCAGCTCTTCGCGGTTGTAGGCGATGCCGCCACCGCTGCCGCCCAGGGTGAAGCTGGGGCGGATGATGGTCGGGTAGCCGACGCGGGTCTGGATCTCCAGCGCTTCGTCCAGGGTGTGGGCGACGGCGGCGGTCGGGCATTCCAGGCCGATCTCACCCATGGCCACGCGGAACAGCTCGCGGTCTTCGGCCATGCGGATCGCTTCGCGCTTGGCGCCGATCAGTTCGACGTTGTACTTCTCCAGCACGCCATTGTCGGCCAGGTCCAGCGCGCAGTTCAGCGCGGTCTGGCCACCCATGGTCGGCAGCAGCGCATCGGGCTTTTCCTTGGCGATGATCTTCTCGACCGTCTGCCAGTTGATCGGCTCGATGTAGACGGCATCGGCCATCTCCGGGTCGGTCATGATCGTGGCCGGGTTGCTGTTGACCAGCACCACGCGGTAACCCTCGTCACGCAGGGCCTTGCAGGCCTGGGCGCCGGAGTAGTCGAACTCGCAGGCCTGGCCGATGACGATCGGGCCAGCACCGATGATGAGGATGGTCTTGAGGTCAGTGCGCTTGGGCATTTTCTTCTCTAAGTCAGTACAGCGTGACAAGGGGGAGTGATCGCACGCTGTCGATCAGGAATCTTGAACCGCAGCGCCGCGCCAGGGGCAGCAGCGATGCGGGGTTTACGGTCCATCGCGACGCCACCGGGGGGCCGGCGGCGTACTGATCACGCCTTGGCCTGCTCCATCAGCACCACGAAGCGGTCGAACAGCGGGCCGACATCGGTCGGGCCCGGCGACGCTTCCGGATGGCCCTGGAACGAGAACGCCGGCACGTCGGTGCGGGCCACGCCCTGGTTGGTGCCATCGAACAGCGAGCGGTGGGTCACGCGCAGGGTCGGCGGCAGGGTCGCTTCATCGATCGCGAAGCCGTGGTTCTGCGAGGTGATCATCACCCGGCCGCTGTCCAGATCCTGCACCGGGTGGTTGGCACCGTGGTGGCCGTGGCCCATCTTCATGGTCTGCGCGCCCGAGGCCAGGCCCAGCAGCTGGTGGCCCAGGCAGATGCCGAAGGTCGGGATCTTCACGTCGATGAAGGTCTTGATCGCTTCGATGGCGTAGTCGCACGGTTCCGGGTCACCCGGGCCGTTGGACAGGAACACGCCATCCGGCTTCAGCGCCAGCACTTCGGCGGCCGGGGTCTGTGCCGGCACCACGGTCACTTCGCAGCCGCGCTCGGCCAGCATGCGCAGGATGTTGGTCTTCACGCCAAAATCGTAGGCCACGACCTTGTACTTGGCCGGCACGCTGACGAAGGCATTGGCATCCAGGTCCAGCTGGCCCTCGGTCCAGGTGTAGGTCTTCTCGGTAGTGACGACCTTGGCCAGATCCATGCCCTTCAGCCCCGGGAACTTGCGGGCGGCTTCCAGTGCCTTTTCCACGTCGATGTCGCCGGCCATCAGCGCACCGTTCTGCGCGCCCTTCTCGCGCAGGATGCGGGTCAGCTTGCGGGTGTCGATGCCGGCGATGGCAACCACGCCACGCTGGATCAGCCAGTCCTGCAGCGACACCTGGCTGCGCCAGTTGCTGGGGCGACGCGGAACATCGCGCACGATCAGGCCGGCCGACCACACCTTGGACGCTTCATTGTCCTGGTCGGTCATGCCGGTGTTGCCGATATGCGGATAGGTCAGCGTGACCATCTGCCGGGCGTAGGACGGGTCGGTCAGAACTTCCTGATAGCCGGTCATGGCGGTGTTGAACACCACCTCACCGACGGACAGGCCGGGCGCGCCTACGGATTCGCCCTCGAATACGGTGCCGTCTTCGAGGACGAGGATTGCGGCTTGGGTCACGGGAATCTCACTTTGGCTACCGAGGGGGCTGCCGAAGTCACGCCTGCGCTTCACGGAAATCCGGTTGCAAAAAAGCGCGGACGTGCGGTCTGGGACCGGTCCGGCTTTCGTGATTCGGCGAGTGCGAATTGTAGCGCTGCCGGGGCGCTCGCGCCAGCGGTTATCGCGCTTCATGAACGGGCGATTGCGCATTCATTTCAATCCGGCGGCGTATGCGCGGTCCGCCGCCTGGTAGTGCCGGCCGCTGGCCGGCTATCCCCACGCCTTCGGGCGCCCGGAAGCTGCCGGCCAGCGACCGGCACTACCGCCCTACTGCAGCAGGTCCCGTACCCGGTAGCTGCCCGGGGCGCGGCCCTGCAGCTGGCGGGCGGCGAACAGGGCGCCGCGGGCGAAAATGTCGCGGTTGGTGGCCCGGTGCACCAGCTCGATGCGCTCGCCCAGCCCGGTGAACTGCACCAGATGCTCGCCGACGATGTCACCAGCGCGCAGGCTGGCGTAGTGCGGCTCCGCCCCGCCCCGCTGCGCGGCCGCGCCCAGGGTCAGTGCAGTGCCCGACGGCGCGTCCTTCTTCTGGGTGTGGTGAGACTCGACGATGTCGCAGTCCCAGCCGGCCAGCGCCTGCGCCGCGCGCTCGACCAGTTCGTCCAGTACCGCCACGCCCAGGCTGAAATTCGACGCCCAGACCAGCGGGATCCTCGCCGCCGCCGCCTCCAGCGCCTGCCGCTGCGTGCTGGAGATGCCGGTAGTGCCCGAGACCAGCCCCGCACCACGTTCCACGCACAGTGCCAGCATCGGGTCGAAACCCTCCGGCAGGCTGAAGTCGATCGCCACGTCGAATGCCGGCGCACCGGGCAGCTCGCTGGCCGCGAAGAACGGTACGCCATCGACCACGCGCTGGGCCGGCGCACGACCCGTCACCGCAGCGGCGATCTGCAGGGTTTCGGGATGTTCGGCGGCCAGCCGCAGCAGGGCCTGGCCCATGCGCCCGGAGGCACCGTGGATGAGCAATCGCAGGGGAGTCTGGTTCATGCCTGCAGGCTAGCGGCAGCACGCCCGCTCCGGCAAGCGCCATCGCTGCTACGCTGCATGCCCTTTCATGCAATGGATGGCAGCTCCCTCATGCAGATCAGCGAACAGCTGGTGCTGGTCACCGGTGCCGGCCGCGGCCTTGGCCAGCACATCGCCCGCGCCTTCGCCGCCCAGGGCGCGCGCGTCATCATCAACTACCACCGCAGCGAAGGCGCCGCACGTGCTCTGGCTGCCGAGCTGGGCGGACAGGCGATCGCGCTGCCGGCCGATGTCACTGAGCGCGCCGAGGTCGATGCAATGCTGCAGCACGCCCTGGCCCACTTCGGCCAGGGCGTCACCACCGTAGTCAACAACGCAGTGGCAGCGTTCTCGTTCAATGGTGATGCCCGCGACGGCGCCGCCGACATCGGCTGGCCGGCGTTCCAGGCGCAGTTCGAGGGCAGCGTGCGCGGCGCGCTGAACACCGTGCAGGCCGCCCTGCCCGGCATGCAGGCCCGTCGCTTCGGTCGGGTGATCAACATCGGCACCAACCTGTTCCAGAATCCGGTGGTGCCCTATCACGACTACACCGCCGCCAAGGCCGCACTGCTGTCGCTGACCCGTACCCTGGCCGGCGACCTCGGCCCGCATGGCATCACCGTGAACATGTTGTCGGGCGGCCTGCTGCGCACCACCGATGCCAGCGCCGCCACGCCGGAAGCAGTGTTCGACTACATCGCCGCCAACACTCCGTTGCGCAGCGTCACCACGCCGGCCGAGTTCGCCGATGCCGCGCTGTTCTTCGCCAGCCCCTGGTCGCGCGCGGTGACCGGTCAGAACCTGGTGGTCGATGGCGGCCTGGTGCGGGACTGAGTCGATGCGCATCTCCGAAGTCAGCCGCCTGACCGGCGCCAGTGCCAAGGCCATCCGCCTGTACGAGGCGCGCGGACTGCTGCCGCCGGTGCCACGCCTGAACCGCTATCGCGACTACAGCGAACAGGACGTGGCCTGGGTGCAGCTGATCCGCCAGGCGCTGGGGCTGGGCATCACCCTGGCCGCGATCTCACGCCTGCAGGGCCGCGATGGACGGCTCGACTGGCCAGCGGTACTGGCCTTGCTGGAGCAGCAGCGCGGCCGCATCGCCGACGAGCGGATGCGGCTGGCACAGGTCGAGCGCGACCTGCAGCTGGTCAGCGACGAACTGCAGCAGTGGCTGCACTCCGGCAGCGGCGACTGCATCCTGGAACCCAGCGGCTGCACCACCCCGGTTTGACTCTGCCCCTGGGGCAGACCCCAACCTCGCGCACTTTCCATTGCCCGAGGTTGCCGTGTCCCGTTCCATCCTGATCCTGCTCGGCCATCCCGACCGCGACAGCCTGTGCGGCGCCCTCGCCCAGCGCTACGCCACCGCCGCCGAGAACGCCGGTCACCAGGTACGCCTGATCGCACTGGGCGACCTTGAATTCGATCCGGTACTGCGCCACGGCTACCGTCAGATCCAGCCGCTGGAAGCCGACCTGCAGGACGCCGCGGAAGCGATCGAGGCCTGCGATCACCTGGTGCTGGTCTACCCCACCTGGTGGGGCGCGATGCCGGCACTGCTGAAGGGCTTCTTCGATCGCGTGCTGCTGCCGGGGTACGCCTTCCGCTACCGGCGCGATTCGGTGTGGTGGGACCGGCTGCTGGCCGGGCGCAGCGCGCGGGTGATCACCACGCTGGATACGCCGCCCTGGTACTACCGCTGGATCTACCGCGACCCGGGCGTCGCCCAGATCCGCGCCACCATCCTGCAGTTCTGCGGCATCCGCCCGGTGCGTGTCAGCCGCGTGGGCGCGGTGCGCAACAGCTCGCCGGAGCAACGCAACCGGTGGCTGGCGCTGGCAGCGGAGCTGGGCTCACGCGCCAACTAGCCAGAAGAGCGTGCGAACCAAGGTTCGCACCCACCCGGGGCGTTCGCACGCACCTGGGGCGCTCGTTGCGGGTGTCGCGTTTGCCAATTGACCGCCAGGCACCGCGTCTCAAGGCTGTGGCCCCCTGTTCCGGCCCGGGCAAAGCCCATGAAATCCTCGACTGTCTTCAGCAAGTGCGCCAGGAAGACCGGCTTTGCCGGGACCACGACCACTCGCTACCGCCTGCTGGATGACGCCCTGCTTGTCGTGAATCACCAGCGTGCCAGCGAAAGCCGGGGTTTCTATGTGAATGCTGGACTCTACTTTCCAGAGCTGCTCGAGCATCCCCTCGCACCTGACGATCTTGAAACGGCTTTCAGGTACCGCTCCAGCATTCCCACGCCCCATGTCGACTGGCGGATCGAAGAGACACCAGGCCTGCGCCGGGCCTTCATCCAGCAGGATCTTGAAGACCTGCTGCAGGCTGGTAACCGCGACGGACTGAAAGGCCTGCTGCTCGATGCCCTTGCCGACGTGGCCGGCTTCGCGGCAACCCATGGGAACCGGGAATCGGTGCGGCGATTGAATCGGGATGGACGCTTCCGGGCGATCATCCGCAGAGAGGTCTGAACCCCGGAAGCGTGCGAACCAAGGTTCGCACCCACCAGCGCAGGAGAAGCAGCGTCAGTGCCGCTTCGGCGGAGTCGGCCCGCAGCTGTCGCAACCGCCACAGGCGCCACCACTCCCGCTCGCCGGCGGCGCGACCTTCCGCCCCAGCGCCTGCAGCCAGGCAGCACGGCCCGGCTTCAGCAGGGCCAGCGCCAACGCACCGCGCAGCTTGCGCACGGTACCGGGGAACTGCTTCTTCAGCACCACCCAGGCACTGACCAGCACGGCCACCGCGATGATCAGGTACTGGATCAGCAGGCCGGCATCCATCAGCCGCCTCCCAGCGCCCTGGTCACCTGGTAGGTGATCAGCGCGGCCACGTAGGCCGCCGCGAACAGGTAGAACGCAGCGAAGCCCATCTGCTTCCACGAGTTGGTCTCGCGCTTGATGGTGGCCAGCGTCGAGATGCACATCGGGGCGTAGATGTACCAGACCAGCAGCGACAGTGCGGTGGCCAGCGACCAGCCATCGCTGATCAGCGGGGTCAGTGCCTGGCTGGCGGCATCGTCATCGGCTGCCGACAACGCATACACGGTGGCCAGCGAAGACACCGCCACCTCACGCGCGGCCAGGCCCGGGATCAGCGCGATGCAGATCTGCCAGTTGAAGCCCAGCGGCGCGAAGAACACAGCCATTGCATGGCCGATCTGGCCGGCGTAGCTGTAATCGATCGCGGGCATGGTGGCCCCCGCCGGCGCTGCCGGGAACGACAGCAGCACCCACAGCAGGATGGTCAGCGCCAGGATGATGCCGCCAACGCGCTTGAGGAAGATCATGCCGCGCTCGTACAGGCCGACCGCCAGGTCACGCACGTGCGGCAGGCGGTACGACGGCAGTTCCAGCATCAGCGGATGCTCGCTCTTGTCGCGGCGCCACTTCTTCATGATCCACGACATCGCCAGCGCGCTGAGGATGCCGGCCGCGTACAGGCCGAACAGCACCAGGCCCTGCTGGTTGAACACGCCCCATACCGTCTTCTGCGGAATGAACGCACCGATCAGCAGCGCGTACACCGGCAGGCGTGCGGAACAGGTCATCAGCGGCGCCACCAGGATCGTGGCCAGGCGGTCACGCGGGTCCTGGATGCTGCGCGTGGACATGATGCCCGGCACTGCGCAGGCGAAGCTGGACAGCAGCGGGATGAACGAGCGGCCGGACAGGCCGGCAGCGGCCATCATGCGGTCGAGCAGGAACGCCGCACGCGGCAGGTAGCCGGATTCCTCCAGCACCAGGATGAAGAAGAACAGGATCAGGATCTGCGGCAGGAACACCACCACGCCACCGACACCGGCGATGATGCCGTCGGTCAGCAGGCTGGCCAGCGGGCCTTCCGGCAGCACGCTGCCGACGAAGGCGCCGAGCCAGGCGAAACCGGCCTCGATGGCGTCCATCAGCGGCGTCGCCCAGGCGTACACGGCCTGGAAGATCAGGAACATCACCACCGCCAGGCTGATCAGGCCGAACACCGGGTGCAGCAGCCAGCGGTCCAGCGCGTCGTCGATCTTCGCGGTCCGCGCCGGCATGCGCACGGCCACCGACAGGATCTCGCGCACCTTGGCGTGGTAATCGATGCCACCTTCCGGGCCCGGCACCGGTGCATCCAGGTGCGGGACCATCGCATCCAGGCGTTCGACCAGGGCCTTGGCGCCCTGCTTGCGCACCGCCACGGTCTCCACTACCGGCACGCCCAGCTCGCGCTCCAGCGCGGCCACGTCCACCTGGATGCCACGGCGCTGGGCCGCATCAACCATGTTCAGCGCCACCACCATCGGCTTGCCCAGCTCGCGCAGTTCCAGCGCGAAGCGCAGGTGCAGGCGCAGGTTGGTGGCGTCGATCACGCACAGCAGCACATCCGGCGCGGCTTCGCCCGGGTAGAAGCCCCGGCACAGGTCACGGGTGATCGCCTCGTCCAGGCTGGCCGGATGCAGGCTGTAGGCGCCCGGAAGGTCGAGTACCGCGAACTCGCGGCCGGACGGCGCACGCAGACGGCCTTCCTTGCGCTCGACGGTGACGCCAGTGTAGTTGGCAACCTTCTGCCGGCTGCCGGTCAGCTGGTTGAACAGTGCGGTCTTGCCGCTGTTGGGGTTACCAACCAGCGCAACGCGCAGGGGGGCGGTAGTGGCAGTAGCAGTCATGCGCGTCGTTCCTGGCTGGCGGCGTCGACCACGACCCGCTTGGCTTCACTGATCCGCAGCGCGAAACGGGTGAACCCGACCTGCACCAGCAGCGGCTCTCCCCCCACCGGACCCTTGGCCACCAGGCGCACTTCCTCGCCCTTCACGAAACCCAGCTCGCGCAGGCGACGGGCGATGGCATCGTTGGCATGCAGGTCCTGCACGGACTCGACCACGGCCGAGGTGTGCAGCGGCAGTTCGGACAGCGTCATCTAGCGTGTTCTCTGCTGGATGTAAATGGTTCTCGATTCTAACATTCCCGCGTCGCGTCATGGCCCATGACCAATGGCCCGCTATGATCCATACAGGTATGGAGTGACCCTGGAATCCCATGAACGATGCTTTGCAGATCGAGCGCAGCGGCGCCGTCCTCACTCTCTGGCTGAACCGGCCGGAGCTGCACAACGCCTTTGACGCCGGGCTGATCGCCCGGCTGACCGCCGGACTGGAGGCCGCCGGCCACGATGCTTCGGTGCGCGCGGTGGTGCTGGCCGGCCACGGCGCCTCCTTCTCGGCCGGTGCCGACATGCAGTGGATGCGCGGCATGGCGGCGGCCAGCGAAGCCGATAACCGCGAGGACTCGCTGGCCCTGGCCCGGCTGATGCGCACCCTGGACGAGCTGCCCAAGCCGACCCTGGCCCGGGTCCATGGCGCGGCCTTCGGCGGCGGCGTCGGCCTGGTCGCCTGCTGCGACATCGCCATCGCCAGCACCTCGGCCCGCTTCGGCTTGACCGAAAGCCGCCTCGGCCTGCTGCCGGCGGTGATCTCGCCCTATGTGATCGAAGCCATCGGCCCGCGCCAGGCCCGCCGCTGGTTCGCCACCGGCGAGCATTTCGACGCCGACACTGCGCTGCGCATCGGCCTGGTCCACCAGCTGGTCGAGCCCGAACGCCTGGACGAGGCCGTGCAACGCCAGCTGGCCCTGCTCGACAAGGCCGGCCCGATCGCCTCGTCCACCGCCAAGCAACTGGTCCGCCAGGTCCGCGACAGCCATGACCGCGACACCCTGGATCGCGATAATGCCGCCCTGATCGCGCGCCTGCGGGTGTCCGCCGAGGGCCAGGAAGGCCTCGGCGCCTTCCTCGACAAGCGCGCGCCCCACTGGGTCACGGAAGCCTGAACATGCTCGATCATCTTGGTTTGACCAGCGCCGACCTGGCGCGCAGCAAGGCCTTCTTCCTGCAGGCACTGGCGCCACTGCAGATCGGCGTGGTGATGGAAGTGACCGCCGAACAGACCGGCGCGCACGACCACATCGGCTTCGGCAGCGACGGCAAGCCGTTCTTCTGGCTTGGCAATGGTGGCACCGCCAGCCATGGCGTGCATGTGGCCTTCGCCTGCGCCAGCCGCGACCAGGTGGACGCCTTCCATGCCGCCGCCCTCGCCGCCGGTGGCCGCGACAACGGCGCCCCGGGCCTGCGCCCGTGGTATCACCCGGACTACTACGGCGCCTTCGTGCTGGACCCGGATGGCAACAACATCGAGGCGGTCTGCCACCGCCCTGCAAATGGGGCAACCGCATGAGCGACTACGTCCGCATCGTCGAGGTCGGGCCGCGTGACGGCCTGCAGAACGAAAAGCAGTCGGTCTCCACCGGCGACAAGATCGAACTGATCAACCGCCTGTCGACCACCGGCCTGCGCAGCATCGAGGCGACCAGCTTCGTCAGCCCGAAGTGGATCCCGCAGCTGGCCGATGCCGCCGAGGTCTACGCCGGCATCCAGCGCCGGCCCGGCATCCACTACCCGGTACTGGTGCCGAACGAACAGGGCTACGACCGCGCCCGTGCGGTGGGCGTCGAGGAAGTAGCGGTGTTCACCGCCGCGTCCGAGGCGTTCAACCGCACCAACACCAATGCCGGCATCGACGAGTCGCTGGCCCGCTTTGAGCCGATCCTGCGCCGTGCCGCCGCCGATGGCGTGCGCGTGCGCGGCTACGTCTCCACCGTGCTCGGCTGCCCCTACCAGGGCGAAGTACCGCTGGCTGATGTGGTGCGCGTTGCACGCGCCCTGCACCAGATGGGCTGTTACGAAATTTCGCTGGGCGACACCATCGGCGTCGGCACCCCACGCAAGGCACGGGCGATGCTGCAGGCGGTCGCTGCCGAGATTCCGATGGAAGCACTGGCCGTGCACTTCCACGACACCTACGGCCAGGCCATCGCCAACATCGCCACCTGCCTGGAAGCAGGCGTGCGCGTGGTCGACAGTGCGGTGTCGGGTGCCGGTGGCTGCCCGTATGCCAAGGGCGCCAGCGGCAATGTGGCCAGCGAAGACGTGGTCTACCTGCTGCAGGGCCTCGGCCTGGACAGCGGCGTGGACCTGCCGGCACTGGCTGAGACCGGCCGCTGGCTGGCCGGCCTGCTCGGCCGCGCCACCGCCAGCCGCACCGGGCAGGCGCTGGCCGCCGCCGGTTGACCGCCGCGCTGCGCCGCCCCGCAAAGGCGGCGCAGTGCACAACAGCGGCGGTCGCGGCTTCCGTTAGAATCGGCGGTTCTCGAACCTGCAGGACCGTTCAATGCAGCTGTCTTCCGTACGTGCCGTGATCACTGGCGGCGTCTCCGGCCTCGGCCTGGCCGTGGCCCAGCACCTCGTCGCCCAGGGCGGCAAGGTGGCCCTGTTCGACCTCAACGACGACAAGGGCGCTGCCGCCATTGCCGGGCTGGGTGCCGACAAGGCCCGCTATTTCAACGTCAACGTCAGCGATGAGGCGGCGGTGACCGCGGCCATCGACCAGGCCCACGATTTCCTCGGCGGCCTGAACGTGGCGATGAACTGCGCCGGCATCCTCGGCGCCGGCCGCGTGCTGGGCAAGGAAGGCCCGATGCCGCTGGCCGGCTTCCAGGGCACGGTGATGGTGAACCTGGTCGGCAGCTTCAACGTTGCAAAGGCCGCTGCCAACCGCATGCAGCACAACGAGGCCGGCACCGACGGCGAGCGCGGCGTGATCATCAACACCGCCAGCATCGCCGCCTATGAAGGCCAGATCGGCCAGGCCGCGTATGCCGCCAGCAAGGGCGGCGTGGTCTCGATGACGCTGCCCATGGCGCGCGAACTGTCGCGCTTCGGCATCCGCGTCAATACGATTGCTCCCGGCGTGTTCTGGACGCCGATGGTCGACGGCATGCCCGAAGCCGTGCAGCAGTCGCTGGCCGCCTCGATTCCGTTCCCGTCACGCCTGGGCAAGCCGGAAGACTTCGCCAGCCTGGTCGGCTTCATCCTCGGCAACACCTACCTCAACGGCGAGACCATCCGCCTGGACGGCGCTACCCGCCTCGCTCCGAAGTGATTCCCCACGGGCGCCGGGACGGCGCCCTCCCCCAACGACCTAGATCACCATGAAAGCCAACGACATCAAGAAGGGCAACGTCGTCGAGTACAACAACGGCGTGTACCAGATCCGCGACATCGAGCGCAGCTCGCCGCAGGGTCGCGGCGGCAACGTCCGCTTCCGCTTCATCATGTACAGCGTGCCGGGCGGCAACAAGCTCGATGCCAGCTTCGATGCCGACGACAACCTGGTCGAGGTCGAACTGCTGCGCCGCCAGTCCACCTATTCGTACAAGGACGGCGACGCGTTCGTGTTCCTCGATGACGAGGACTACACCCCCTACACCCTGGACGCGGACGTGATCGGCGACGACGCTGGCTACATCACCGATGGCCTGACCGGCATCTACGTGCAGGTGATCGACGAGCAGCCGGTGGCGATCCAGCTGCCGGCCTCGGTGGTGCTGGAAGTGATCGAGACGCCGCCGGAACTGAAGGGTGGCACCGCCACCAAGCGCCCGAAGCCGGCCAAGCTCAACACCGGCATCGAGATCATGGTGCCGGAGTACATCGTCAACGGCGAACGCGTGCTGGTGAACACCGCCACCGGCGAATTCGCGGGCCGTGCCGACTAATCGCCTCGCGCTGATCGGCTGCCTGTCCCTGCCTGCGGCGCATTCGCCGCAGGCAGGCCATCGGATGTAGCAGTCGTGTAGCACCGAGCCCACGCTCGGCTGCTGTGCGTTGGACAGGGACTGCAGCCGAGCGTGGCTCGGCTCTACAGGTAGCTTACGGCTGCTTCGCGCCGAAATTGCCGCAGCCGTGGTACTGGCGGGTGCCGATGGTCAGGTTCACCTTGGCATCGAACGCCTCGCCACTCATGTCGTCCTGGCAGGTCGTGCGCTGGAAGCTGAGCTTGACGTCGGTGCCATCGGACGCCTTGCCACTCCAGCCGTCAGCACCTGCGGTGGGCTGGGCGACATCGAAACGACGCTCACCGTAATCCACTTCCACCTGCAGGCCCGGCGTGTCGCCGTCGACAACCGCCAGCCAGCCCGGCTCATTGCCGGTGGCACGGAACGCGGCATTGCCGGCGCTGCCATCGCCTTCAGTGGCTTCGACCGCATGGCACTCGCGATCGGCTTCGCCCTTCAGGCTCAACAGGCCGTCATCGCTGCCCTTGGTCCAGAAGCTGTTGCCCTTGCCATCGCCGTACTTGGCACCCGACGCCGCACGCTCGGAGCTCATGGCGAAGGTGCGTTCGCCGATCACCACCGTGGCCGCATCCTCGCCATTGAAGGTCGCGCGCACGCTCAGATCACCACACTGGTACGTGGTCTCGCTGCCACCTTCGGTGCTGGCGCTCGGCTGCGGCGCGGCAGGCGGGGCGTCATTGCCGCCTGCGGCGGGCGGCTGGGCCGGCTGGCACGCGGCCAGCACCAACCCGAGGGAGGCTGCCAACAGACTGGGAACTACACGCATGGCTCGACTCCTTGTCGACACTACAGAGAGGCTCGACCCTACCACCTGTCGGTGAGCGGGGCCTGAAAGCGGCCTGACCGCACTCATGCGGCCAGTACCGCCATCGACAACAGCTGCGCGCCGCTTTCGCCGGAACTGCAGGTCCACACCCGCAGCAGGCGCAGTTTCAGCTCGCGCTCCTGGCCCTGCCCGCGCACCGACAAGCGCACGTCGCTGGACAACAATGCCAGGCGTCCGCACAGCAGCGTTTCCACCGCGTACGACTGCAGGCTGCGCACGTGCAGGTTTCCGGCCAGCCAGTCGCCCAGCCACGGCAGGTCGAGCAAGCGTCCGCCCTGCCCGTCCATCATGAACAATGCCGGCGATACCAGCGCGGTCAGCGCATCGTGGTCGTCATCCAGCAATGCCTGCCGCAGGCGCTGTTCCAGCGCTGCCAACTGCCGCTCATGCAGGTCTTCAACGATGTCCCGTTCCATCCACGGATCCTTCCGGCATCGGCCGGCGCCTGCGCAGGCGTTGCGCGATCCACTGCCGCGCGCCCTGCACCACTACATAGAAGACCGGCACGAAGAACACCGCCAGCACCGTCGCACTGACCATGCCGCCGAACACACCGGTTCCAATCGCCTGCTGGGTTTCCTTCGACGCGCCCTGCGCCAGCATCAGCGGCACCACGCCCAGCGCGAATGCCAACGAGGTCATCACGATCGGCCGCAGGCGCAGCCGCGCCGCCTCCAGCGCTGCTTCAACCAGGCCGCGACCCTGCTGCTGCAGCTGGCGCGCGAACTCGACGATGAGGATCGCGTTCTTCGCCGACAGCCCGATCACGGTGATCATGCCGACCTTGAAGAACACGTCGTTGGGCATGCCGCGCAACAGCACCGCAGCAACCGCACCGAGCAGGCCCAGCGGCACCACCAGCATCACCGCCAGCGGGATCGACCAGCTCTCGTACAGTGCCGCCAGCACCAGGAACACCACCAGCATCGACAACAGCAGCAACCACGGCGCCTGCGCACCGGACTCCCGCTCTTGCAGCGACTGGCTGGTCCACTGCAGGGCAAAACCGGACGGCAGCTTCTCCGCCAACCGCTCCATCTCCGCCATGGCCTGGCCGGTCGACACGCCGGAGGCCGGTGCACCGGACAGGTTCAGCGCCGGGAAGCCGAGATAGCGCTGCAGCTGCAGCGGCGCCTCGGTCCAGTGCGGCGTCACCAGCTCCGACAACGCCACCATGCCGCCTTCGCTGTTGCGCACGTACAGCTTCAGCACGTCCTCCAGCTCCATCCGATGGGGTGCATCGGCCTGCAGGATCACCTGCTGCAGCCGCCCCTTGTTGGGGAAGTCGTTGACGTACTGCGAGCCCATCGCCGCCGACAGCGTGCTGCTGATCTGCTCGAACCCCACGCCCATCGCCTCGGCCTTGGCGCGGTCGATGTCCAGCCGCACGCTGGTACCTGCCGGCAGGCCATCGGCATGCACCTCCGACAGCAGCGGGCTGGCCTCGGCCAGCTTCAGCAGCTGCTGCAGGGCCGCACGCAGTTCGGCCTGGCTCTGCCCGGTACGCGCCTGCAGGGCCAGCGAGAAGCCGGACGAACGGCCCAGGCTGTCGATCGCCGGCGGCATTACGCTCATCACCTCGCCCTCGGCAATCGTCGCCATCGCCTTCTGCGCGGCCTCCACTTCGCCGGCCGCGGTGGCCCCTGCACGCTCGCCCCAGTCCTTCAGCATCGTGTAGGTCAGCGCCGCGCTCGGGCCGGAACCGGAGAAGCTGTAGCCGAGGATCGACTGGTTGGAGCCGATGCCCGGGCGTGACGCCACGTGCCGTTCGTAGGCTTCGACCACGGCCAGCGTGCGTTCGGCGGTGGCTTCGGCCGGCAGCTGGATCGAGGTCATGAAGTAGCCCTGGTCCTCTTCCGGCAGGAAGGCGCCCGGCAGCCAGTGCAGGCCCAGCAGCAGCGCCGCCACCAGCGCGGCGAACACGCCCATCACCCGCCCGCTCCGCTGCAGCACCGACGCCACGCCACGCTGGTAGCGCCCGGTCATCCGTTCGAAGCCACGATTGAAGGCGCCGAACAGACCGCCCCGACCATGGTGGCCATGGGTGTTCGGGCGCAGCAGGGTCGCGCACAGCGCCGGCGTCAGGCTCAATGCCAGCAGCGCCGAGAACAGGATCGACACCGCCATCGCCACGGTGAACTGGCGGTAGATCGCACCCACCGAGCCGCTGGCCAGCGCCATCGGGATGAACACCGCGGTCAGCACCAGGGTGATGCCGATCACCGCACCGGTCAATTCGCGCATCGCCTTGATGGTGGCCTCGCGCGGCGGCAGGCCTTCCTCGGCCATGATCCGTTCCACGCCCTCGACCACCACGATGGCGTCGTCGACGATGATGCCGATTGCCAGCACCATGCCGAACATGGTCAGCACGTTGATCGAGAAGCCCAGCGCCAGCATCACCGCGAAGGTGCCCAGCAACGCGATCGGTGCGACCAGTGCCGGAATCAGCGTGTAGCGCCAGTTCTGCAGAAACAGGTACATCACTGCGAACACCAGCAGCATCGCCTCCAGCAGCGTCTGCACCACCTTCTGGATCGAGATCTTGACGAACGGCGCGGTGTCGAACGGAATGCTCGATTCCACGCCGCGCGGCAGCAGCGGCGCCAGCTCGGCCATGCGCTCGCGCACCGCCGACGCGGTGCGAACCGCGTTCGCGCCAGGACGCAGCTGCACGCCGGCGGCGGTGGCCGGATGGCCATCCTCGCGGGTGCCCCAGGCATAGCTCTGCGCGCCCAGCTCGACGCGGGCGACATCGCCCAGCACCACCCGCGAGCCGTCGGCCCCGGCGCGCAGCACGATGGCAGCGAACTGCTCCGGCGTGGACAGCTGGCCATCGGCACTCAGCGGCACGGTGATGCGCTGGCCCGGAACACCCGGAGAATCGCCGATGCGCCCCGGCGAGATCTCCAGGTTCTGCTGCTCGATGGCAGCGGCCACGTCACCCATGGTCAGCCCATAGCCGGTCAACCGGGTCGGGGCCAGCCACACGCGCATCGCCTGTTCGGCACCGAACAGCTGCACCCGGCCGACGCCATCGATGCGGCGCAGCTCCTCGATGATGTTGCGCGCCATGAAGTCGCCCAGTGCGGCCTCGCTGACGCTGGCATCCGGCGAACGCAGACCGACCAGCATCAGGAAGCCGGAATCGGCGGCCTCCACGAACAGGCCGTTCTGGCGCACGCTGCGCGGCAGGCGCGGCTCGATCGCCTTGATCCGGTTCTGCACGTCCACCTGCGCCAGCTCCGGGTTGGTGCCCGGCTTGAAGGTGGCGGTGATCGAGGCTTCGCCGGACGTGTCCACCGACGACTCGAAGTACAGCAGGTGCTTGACGCTGGACAGCTCGCGCTCGATCAGGCCGACCACCGCGTCATTCAGCGTCTGCGGGCTCGCACCCGGGTAACTGGCGTAGATGCTGACGCTGGGCGGGGCAACCGCCGGATAGCGCTCCACCGCCAGCCGCGGGATCGCCAGCACACCGGCCAGGATGATGAAGATCGCCAGCACCCAGGCGAACACCGGGCGATCGATGAAGAAACGTGCCATGTTGGATTTTCCTGGAGGGACCGGCCCGGTAGAGGCTCAGCCCTTGCTGCCGGCCTGCACCGCGCCGGCGCTGGCGACCGGCATCTGCCAGTCGCGCGCATCGACCACCACGCCTTCCTGCAGGCGCTCCTGGCCTTCGACCACCACCTTTTCGCCCGCCTTCAGGCCGGTGCGCACCAGCCATTGGCGATCGACACTACCGTCCACTTCCAGCGTGCGGATCACCGCCTTGCCATCGCCACCGATCACCCAGGCATAGGCCTGGCCACCGGCACTGCGCAGCACGGCCTGCTGTGGCACGGTCAGTGCGCTGGCCGGCGCACCCCGCGGCACCTTCGCGCGCACGTACATGCCGGGCAGCAGCTGGCGCTGCGGGTTGTCGACCAGGATGCGCAGGATCACATCACCGGTGCGCGCATCGACGTTGATGCCGGAGAACAGCATCTGGCCACGTTCGGGCAGCGGCTTGCCGGCCGCACCGATGATCGTCACCGGCAGCTCGCCGCCACCGGCACTGCGTTGCAGCGACTCGAGCTGCGCCGCTGGCTGGCGCACATCGACGTAGACCTGGTCGATCTGCTG
Source organism: Stenotrophomonas sp. a6 (assembly GCF_030913325.1). Lineage (NCBI taxonomy): Bacteria > Pseudomonadati > Pseudomonadota > Gammaproteobacteria > Lysobacterales > Lysobacteraceae > Stenotrophomonas > Stenotrophomonas sp. a6. Next base: position 2,026,793 of record NZ_CP133161.1, on the reverse strand, counting down.
CACCACCGCCATCGGCTCGGCATCGGCCACGCCGACCAGTGCACCTTCGGTCACCAGCGCCTGGTCGATGCGACCGGCAATCGGTGCACTGACCGTTGCATAGCGCAGGTCGAGCTGGCGGCGGGCCAGGATCGCGCGCGCCTCGTTCACCGCGGCACGAGCCTGTTCGTACTCGGCACTGGCATCGTCGCGGTGCTGCTGGCTGACCGCCTGCGCGGCCGCCAGCGCATGCAGGCGCTGTGACTGCACGCGGCTGCGGCCCAAGGCGGCCTCACTGCGCTGCAGCGCGGCCAGTGCCGAGTCGACATCGGCACGGAACGCCGCCGGATCGATCTGGAACAGGGCCTGGCCGGCGCGCACTTCCGCACCCTGCTCAAACAGCCGGCGCTGCACGATGCCGCCCACCTGGGCACGGATCTGTGCGGTGCGTACGGCGGCCACGCGGCCGGGCAGTTCGTCATCGCGCTGTACGACCTGCGGGCCGACAGTAACCACGCTGACGCGCGGTGCCGCTTCGGGCGTGGCTTCGGGGGCGGAGCAGGCCGTCATGGCCAGGGCGAGGGCCGCGATCAACGCGACCGGAGTCCTGAAGGTTCTCATTGCTGTGCACAATGCCGCGCGGGCGGCTGATAGGTTCTGAAGCGTGCAGTCTGCGGGGCGATGATGGGGTTTCGATGGAGGAACTGTGGAGATACGATGGAGGCAAGCACCTTAAGGCCCCGCCCCTGCATGCATGCCTCCCCTGCCCTCGCCGCCCTCGTCCTGATCGTCGAGGATGAGGCCGAGATCGCCGATATTCTTACCGCCTACCTGGAACGCGAAGGACTACGCACCCTGCGTGCCGCCGATGGCCACAGTGCACTGGACCTGCACCGCAGCGCCCGCCCCGACCTGGTCCTGCTCGACGTACAACTGCCGCGGCTGGATGGCTGGAGCGTACTGACCCAGCTACGCCAGCGCGGCGAAACGCCGGTGATCATGCTGACCGCGCTGGACCAGGACCTGGACAAGCTGACTGCGCTGCGCATGGGCGCCGACGACTACGTGGTCAAGCCGTTCAATCCAGCCGAAGTGGCAGCGCGCGTGCGCGCCGTGCTGCGGCGTACGCTGCGTGGCTCGCGCGTGGACGCACCGACCGCACTGCGCGCGGGCCCGTTGCTGATCGACTCGGCCACCCATGCCGTGCATGTGGAAGGCGACGGCTACAGCCACGAAGTGCTGCTCACCCTCACCGAGTTCAAGCTGCTGCACTGCATGGCGCTGGCGCCGACCCGCATCTTCAGCCGCAGCGAACTGATGCACGAATGCCTGCCGGAAAGCGAGGCGCTGGAGCGCACGGTCGACAGCCATGTCAGCAAGCTGCGCCGCAAGCTGGATGAAGTGGGCATGGTCAATGTTCCGGCCAGCGTGCGCGGTGTCGGCTACCGGTTGATGGCCGACCGCTGATGGCCCGCCTGCGCCGCTCCGGGCTCAGTCGCCACATCATCGTCTCGATGTCGCTGATGGTGATCGGCGTCATCGTGATGATGATCCTGTCATCGTGGCTGCTGTACGCGGTGCTGGTCGAGTTCTTCCCCGGCAGTGCCGAAGAGCCGGAAAGCTGGCTGCCGACCGGGCCGGAGCTGGCATGGATGGTCGGGGTGATCCTGACCGGCCTGGCACTGGCCATCGCCGCCTCGTTCCGCCTTGCCCACCGCATCCTGTCGCCGTTGAATTCGCTGGTCGACAGCGTGCGCGCGCTTGCCGGCGGCGACCTCGGTGCGCGCGCCAGCGCCCAGGAAAACTCGCCCGGCGAAGTGGCCACCCTGGTCGAGGATTTCAATGCGATGGCGCGCCGCCTGCAGCACATGGAGAGCGAGCGTGCGATGTGGCATGCGGCCATTGCCCATGAACTGCGGACTCCGGTGACGATCCTGCGTGGTCGCCTGCAGGGGCTGGCCGAGGGTGTGTTCCAGCCAGACGAATCCCAGTTCCGCAGCCTGCTGGCACAGGTCGAAGGCCTCTCACGCCTGATCGAGGATCTGCGCGTGTTGAGCCTGTCCGACAACGCGCGGTTGGACGTACGCCGCGCGCGAACCGACGTGGTGGCCGAAGTGCATTCGGTGATGACCCTGGTCGACCCGCAGTTCCGCGCCGCCGGCTTCGTGCTGGAGCTGGAAACCAGCCGCGAGGAACACAACGCGCACTGTGACCCGACACGCTTGCGCCAGGCCCTGCTGGCACTGCTGGAGAATGCGCGCCGCTACGCCAGCCCGGGCAAGGTGCGGATTGCCGTGCACGACACGCCCGGACACGTGCAGGTGGCGATCGAGGACGAAGGCCCGGGCATCGACCCGGAACTTCACACCGACATCTTCACTCCGTTCATGCGCGCCGACGGCTCGCGCTCCCGCCAGGGCGGCGGCAGCGGGCTGGGCCTGGCGGTGGTCAAGGCCATCGCCGATGCACATGGCGGCCGCGTCTACTGCACGCCCGGCAGCGCCGGCGGCAGCCGCTTCGTCATCGAGCTTCCGCGCCAGTAGCGGGCGTGGCTGCCTGTTCCCGCAGGCGTGCGCCGAGCGCGGCGAGGTTGGCATCGATCGCATCCATCTCGTTGCGCTGGCCCGCCGGCAACTGCTGGCGCAGCTGCACGCGCAGCGCCTGCCAGGCCGGCACCGCCTCTGCGCTGGCAGTGGCAACCGCTTCGGCCAGCACCGCCTGCTCATCGGCAAGCGGCAATCCGTAGCCATCGTCGACCAGCAGCGTACCCGGGCGCAGCCATTGCCCACCCTGCTCCAGCAGCTGGCGCAGGCCGCGCGTCTCGGCACTGTCCGGTGCCGCCAGCAGGCGCCGTTTCAGCACATCGCGCGCGCGCAGTTCAGCGCGGCGTTGCGCAGCCTGTTCCAGCAGCAGCAGCCCGGCGCTGGCACGCAGGTCACCCTGCAGCAGCCAGGGCGCACGCTGCTGTGCGGGCAGCTTCAGCCAGGCGCGCACATCGCGCACCGGCAGCCCCAGCTGTGAGCTCGCCACCGCGAACAACTGCTGATAGTGATCGCGCGCCGAGGCAAAGTAGTAGCCCTGCGCCTGCGCTGCATTGCGGTCCGTCAGCACCTGCTCGTCCAGCACATGCAGCCGGGACAGCCGACGCTTCAACCCGCGCGGACTCAGCTGGGCCAGCCCGGCCGCCCCCAGGCGCGGCACACCCGCCTGCAGCAGCTTTGCAGTTTCCACCGCGCAGTTGTTGCTGACGAAGTAATAGCGCCCGTCATAGCTCCAGTGCACCTGTGCAGTGCGCTCGAGCAGGCCGGCGATCTCGCCGGGCGACAACTGCAACGGCAGCGACTGCAACCCACGCAGTTCCACCTTGGTGTACTCGTCCACCACCTGCTGCAGCGGCAGCACGAACAGGCGCGAGGGATAGCCGCCGGTCAGGCCACGCCAGTTGGAAATCTGCACATCACCTACGAATGCGCGGAACGACAGCACGCGGTGGTACTCCAGGTCCAGGCGGCAGTCTGGCCCCGGCGCACGGCCCGGCCGGCAGATCACCAGCCGCAGCATGCTGTGCCCCCAGCGGCTCATCGGCTGCGCACTGCCTTCGGCGAACAGGTAGTCCACGGCGTAGACGCGCGAAGGATCGAGCTGCAGCAGCGATGCCGCACCCTCTTCCGATTCGGCCTGCAGCAATGGCAACGTGGCCGCGCAGTGCGACTGCGGCAGCGATGGCGGGGTTCCGAAATGGGCCTGGTACCACTGCGCCAGCGCCGGGCGCCGGCAGGCAAACTCGCTGTCGAGCACGAAATGCTCGGCGTTCACTGCCAGGTACTCGGCCGGGTCCTTCAGCTCATAGGCATCCGGACTACGGTCACGGAAGTCGTTGCCACCACGGCCAAGATGCCAGGGCTTGCGCTGCCATCCGGCCAGGTCGCGCCAGCGCGCACTGCGCGACCAGTTCGCGCCGCTACGGTCTGCAACATGGGTCAGTTCATGCACCAGCGCGCTGCGTCGTGCACGGCGTGCGCCGGGCACGGCGTCATCCAGCAGCTCGCGACGCAGGTCGATGCGGCCGGCGAAAGCGCGACCGTGCACATCAGCCGGCAGGTGGTCGCTCCAGCGCACCTGCACGTGTGCTGGCAGTGCCCGCAGCAGGCCATCTGGCAGCAAGGACTGCACGTCGGCCAGGGTCTGCATCGCCACCTGCTGCTGTGCAGGGCTCAGCCCTTCCGGATCCAGGCGCAGGTCTCCGCTGGCATGTGCGGCCGGAACGGCCAGCAGTAGAGCCAGGCCATGCCTGGCTGCGCTCCGTGCAGATGTCATGGCGCTGCCGGCCAGCGGCTGGCACTACCCGAAGGCGGGATCAACGCGCCAGCAGCGCGCGGGCCAGTTCCAGGTCGCTCTGCTGCTGTGCGGCAGCGCTCTGCTCACGCAGGTGGACCAGCGCGGCCTGCAGGCGGGCGCCACGGATCTGGCCGTCGCTGGCGATGAACGCGGCGGCATCGTCGCGTGCGGCCTGCACCACCTTGTCGTCGCCCGAGCTGCTGGCCGAAGAGCCCGACGATGCACCGGTGGCGGAACCGGCCGAGGTGCCGGCGAAGCTGGAAGCGAAGCCGGCCAGCGGCAGGGACAGCAGGGCGAGCAGCAGAAGCGGACGGGTCATCGGTTCGAAGCCGGTTGTGAGGATGCGTGGAGCGTAACGGGTGCGTGAAGGATTTGCCCGGCTCAAACGTCGAACAGCTTGCCGGGATTCAGCCGCGCTTGGGGATCGAACGCGCGTTTGACCGCCTTCATCAGGGCGATCTCGGCCGGGCCGCGGGTGCTGTCCAGGTAGCCCTTCTTGACCAGGCCGATGCCGTGTTCAGCCGAGATGCTGCCATCGAACCGGGCCAGCACCTGCGCCAGCAGCTTGGTCACCTGCTCGCACTGCGCCACGAAATCGGCGTCGCTGGTGTCATCGGGCTTGAGCACGTTGATGTGCAGGTTGCCGTCTCCGATATGGCCGAACCAGACCACGTCGAAGTGCGGGTAGGCCTGGCCGATCAATGCCTGGGTCTCGGCCAGGAACGCCGGCATCGCCGAGATCCGCACCGAGACGTCATTCTTGTAGGGCTTGTAGCGCGCCAGCGATTCGGTGATGCCTTCGCGCAGGCGCCACAACTGGGCAGCCTGGGCATCGCTGGCACTGATCACGCCGTCGCTGACCCAGCCGTTGCCCATGCAGTCCTCGAAGGCCGCCATCGCCGCCGCTTCCTGCGCTTCGTCGTTGGCGGCGAACTCGGTGACCACGTAATACGGGTGCACCTCGTCGAACGGTGCCTGCGCACCATGCGCCAGCACGTGCTCCAGCGCGCGATCAGTGAAGAATTCGAAGGCCTGCAGCTGCAGCCGTGCGCGGAACGCGGCGAATACCTGCATCAGCACTTCGAAGCTGGGCAGCGCCAGCAGCATCACATTGCTGGCCGGCGGCGGATCGGTCAGCTTCACCGTCGCTTCGACGATCACGCCCAGCGTGCCTTCCGAACCGATCAGCAGCTGGCGGAAGTCATAGCCGCTGGAGTTCTTGATCAGGCCCTTGTTGAGCTCCAGCAACTCGCCACTGGCGGTGACCACCTTCAGTCCGGCGATCCACTCGCGGGTATTGCCGTAGCGGATCACACGGATGCCGCCGGCATTGGTGGCGATGTTGCCGCCGATCGTGCACGACCCGCGCGCGGCGAAATCCACCGGGTAGATCAGGCCGTGGTCCAGCGCGGCGTTATGCAGGGCCTCCAGCGGCATGCCGGCCTGCACCACCAGGGTGCGATCGACCGCGTCGTAGGCCAGCGCCTTGTTCATCCGTTCCAGGCTGAGCACCAGCTCGCCGTTGGCGGCCACCGCGCCCCCGGAAAGGCCTGTGCGGCCACCGGACGGCACCACGGCCACGCCCTCGCCTGCGCTCCAGCGCATCACCGCCTGCACTTCCTCGACCGTGGCCGGCAGTGCGATCGCCAGCGGCGCCGGCGTCCAGCGCCGGGTCCAGTCGCGCCCGTAATGCTCCAGGTCGGCCGGGTCGGTCTTCAGCTTCAGGCCGGGACAGGCCTGCTGCAGCGAGGCAATGCGGGAATCGGTCATGACGGTCCAGCGCGGTGCGTGAAGAACGGGCAAGCGTGCCAGCGGCACGCGCCAGCGTCCAGCCCCGCCGCGCTGCAGATAGCTACGGATGCAACCAATTGCGCACTGCACCATGGGCGCTTCGATCTGGCATAGTGGTCAGCCCCTGTCCCACTGGCCGTGTCGCCCCATGTCGCCGAAGAAGACCTCGTTCCCCAAGCAGGATATCCGCGTGCTGTTGCTGGAGGGGGTCAGCCAGACCGCCGTGGAGGTGTTCAGCGCCGCCGGCTACAGCCAGATCGAGGCGCACACCAAGGCGCTGCCCGAGGACGAACTGAAGGCGCGCATCGCCGAGGCGCACATCGTCGGCATCCGCTCGCGCACCCAGCTCAGCGCCGAGGTGCTGGCCGAGGCCAAGCGCCTGATCGCGGTGGGCTGCTTCTGCATCGGCACCAACCAGGTCGACCTGGACGCGGCCGAGCTGGCCGGCATCCCGGTGTTCAACGCGCCCTATTCGAACACCCGTAGCGTGGCCGAGCTGGTGATTGCCGAGGCGATCATGCTGACCCGTGGCATTCCGCAGAAGAATGCCGAGTGCCATCGCGGCGGCTGGTCGAAGTCGGCCAGCGGCAGCCATGAGGTGCGTGGCAAGACCCTGGGCATCATCGGCTATGGCCACATCGGCACCCAGGTCGGCGTGCTGGCCGAATCGCTGGGCATGCAGGTGATCTTCCACGACGTGGAAACCAAGCTGGCGCTGGGCAATGCGCGTGCTGCGGCCAGCCTGGACGACCTGCTGGCGCGGGCCGACATCGTCACCCTGCACGTGCCGGAGACCCCGGCCACGCAGTGGATGATCGGCAGCACCGAGCTGGCGAAGATGCGCAAGGGCGCGCACCTGATCAACGCCGCGCGCGGCACCGTGGTCGACATCGATGCGCTGGACGCGGCGCTGGCCAGCGGCCACGTCGGCGGTGCCGCGCTGGACGTGTTCCCGGTCGAGCCGAAGGGCAATGGCGATATCTTCGAATCGCCGCTGACCCGCCACGACAATGTGATCCTGACCCCGCACGTGGGCGGCAGCACGCTGGAGGCGCAGGACAACATCGGCGTGGAGGTGGCGGCCAAGCTGGTGCGCTACAGCGACAACGGCAGCACCCTGTCGGCGGTCAACTTCCCGGAAGTGACCCTGCCCGAACACGAAGACAGCCTGCGCCTGCTGCACATCCACCAGAACGTGCCGGGCGTGCTGTCCAAGGTCAACGAGATCTTCTCGCGCCACAACGTCAACATCGACGGCCAGTTCCTGCGCACCGACCCGAAGGTGGGTTACGTGGTGATCGACATCACCGCCAGCGAGGCACAGGCCGCCGCCGTGCGCGACGAGCTGGCCGCGATTCCGGGCACGCTGCGGACACGCATCCTGTATTGAAAAAAGGGGACGGAGGGGATTAAGTCGTTTGCGGCACATGCGCTATAAACGACTTAATCCCCTCCGTCCCCTTTTTACCTCAACGTGCCAGCCACCGGCGCGCCATGCGCTGCATGGACTCGTCCGATTCCGGATCGGACACGACTTCGGTCACCGGCCGCCATGCCAGGTCAAGTGACTCCTCGCTGAGCACGAAGGCTTCGCCACCCAGCGCGCGGATTACGAAACGCACGTCGTAGTGCCAGTGCCCCGGCACGTCCTTGCGCTCCGGGATCCAGTGCTTGTCCAGATCGAAGATCGCCGGGTCTTCCAGCACCAGGCCGCTCAGGCCCGACTCCTCTTCGGCCTCCTTCAGCGCCACCTGGGCCAGGTCACGGTCGCCGTCGGCGTGGCCGCCCAGCTGCAGCCAGCGTTGCAGCTTGCGGTGGTGGGTCAGCAGCAGGCGCTGGCCATCGGCACTGACCAGCCAGCAGCTGGCGGTGAAGTGGCCGGCCAGGCGCTCGCGGCGGAACGGATCTTCCGGATCGTCCAGCAATGTGCCGAATTCGGCAGCCAGTGCGTCGTGGGCAGGCTCACGGCGGGCATAGTCCCGCAGCAGGCCACGCAAGCGATCGTCAAGCACGGCAAGGGTTTCGGCGGTCTGGCGCATGAATGGGGGCGGTCTGGAAAAATACTGCTCATTATCGCCGTTCATTGTTGCGATTGCGCTTGTGCGTTGGCTTCAGCTTTGGCTAAGGTACAGCGGGCCGTTCGCGCGGCCTTCACCATTCCAGGGTTGCCGGCAACGTATCGGCGGCCCACCCCATCCGATCACTAGGAAGTACTGCATGCTGAAAGCTCTGTTGAGGGTCAAGCCGGTTGAACCGGCCGGGCACGTCGATGCCGGCGAACCCATCGAAGGCAGCCTGGACGGCGAAGCCACGCTGAAACGGACCCTCACGGCTAAACACCTCATCCTGCTTGGCGTGGGTGCGGTGATCGGCGCTGGTATCTTCGTGCTGACCGGCCAGGCCGCGGCCAACCATGCCGGCCCGGCGGTGATGCTTTCGTTCGTGCTGGCCGGTTTCGCCTGTGCCCTGGCGGGCCTGTGCTACGCCGAGTTCGCGGCGATGATGCCGGTCTCCGGCAGTGCCTACTCGTACTCCTACGCCACCCTGGGCGAAGGCATGGCCTGGTTCATCGGCTGGTGCCTGGTGCTGGAGTACCTGTTCGCCTCGGCCTCGGTCGCGGTGGGCTGGTCGGCGTACCTGATCAGCTTCATCACCACCACCTTGCACATGCCGTTCCCGGACCTGCTCAGCGCCGCGCCCATCGCCTGGACCGGCAGCGAGTTCGTCTCCTCCGGCAAGCTGTTCAACCTGCCGGCGGTGCTGATCGTGGCGGCGGTGTCCGGCCTGCTGTACGTGGGCGTGACCCAGTCGGCCTTCGTCAACGCCATCATCGTGGCAATCAAGGTCACCGTCATCTGCCTGTTCATCGGCATCGGCGCGGCCCATATCGACCCGGCCAACTGGCAGCCGTTCATCCCGGAAAACACCGGCGTGCCGGGTGAGTTCGGCTGGAGCGGCATCTTCCGCGCCGCCACCATCGTGTTCTTCGCCTACATCGGCTTCGACGCGGTCTCCACCGCCGCCGGTGAAACCAAGGACCCACAGCGCAACATGCCGATCGGCCTGCTCGGCTCGCTGGCGGTGTGCACGATCGTCTACATCATCGTCTGCGCGGTACTGACCGGCATGATGCCGTACCACCTGCTGGGCACCGACAAGCCGGTGGCCACCGCGCTGGAGCCCTACCCGACCCTGTCCTGGCTGAAGACGTTCGTGGAAATCGGCGCCATCGCCGGCCTGTCCTCGGTGGTGCTGGTGATGATGATGGGCCAGACCCGCATCGCCTACACCATCTCCCGCGACGGCCTGCTGCCGAAGTTCTTCGGCAAGGTCCACGCCCGCTTCCGCACCCCGTACGTCGCCACCATCGTGGTCGGCGTGATCGCTGCCGCGCTGGCCGGCCTGGTGCCGCTGAACGTGCTGGGCGAACTCGTCTCGATGGGGACCCTGCTGGCCTTCGCCACCGTCTGCGTCGGCGTGCTGGTGCTGCGCTATACCAAGCCGGACCTGCACCGCCCGTTCCGCGTGCCGATGGTTTGGATCATCTGCCCGCTCGGCGCTGCCACCTGCCTGTTCCTGTTCTGGCAGGCGTTCGTGGTGCATTGGCACCTGTTCGTCGGCTGGACCCTGCTCGGCCTGCTGATCTACCTGGGCTACGGCATCCGCAACAGCAAGCTGGCCAAGTCGCTCTGATCCGCCTACGGGCCGGCCTCGCGCCGGCCCGTCCGTTTTCCCCGCGCGCCGCCCGTGGCGCGCTTCGACAAGACCACCACACATGTTCAAGCAACTGTGGGCCACCAAGCACCCGCATGCCGCCCATGAAGAGGCCAACGGCCTGAGCCTGCGCCGCCACCTCGGCCCCTGGGGCCTGACCGCCCTCGGTATCGGCGCGGTGATCGGCGGCGGCATCTTCGTCATCACCGGCCAGGCCGCCGCCAACCACGCCGGCCCGGCCATCATGCTGTCCTTCGTACTGGCCGCCATCTGCTGCGCCTTCTGCGCACTGGCCTATGCCGAATTCGCCTCGATGGTGCCGGTCTCCGGCAGCGCCTACACCTACACCTACGCCACCTTCGGCGAGCTCTCGGCCTGGTTCATCGGCTGGATGCTGGTGCTCGAGTACGGCGTCTCCGCCTCGGCGGTCGCGGTCAGCTGGACCGGCTATTTCCTGAGCCTGCTCAGCCAGTTCGACATCCATCTACCGGCGGCGCTGGTCAGCGCCCCACTCGATGCACAGCTGCGCCCCACCGGCGCGATCGCCAACCTGCCGGCCGCTGCGCTGGTACTGCTGCTGACCTGGCTGTGCTACGTCGGCATCAGCAAGTCCTCGGCGATGAACATGGCGATGGTCGTGCTCAAGACCGGCCTGATCCTGCTGGTCATCGTGGTCGGCTGGAAGTATGTGGACACCAGCAACTGGACCCCGTTCATTCCCGCCAACGAAGGGCCTGGCAAGTACGGCATGGAAGGCGTACTGCGTGGCGCGGCGATGGTGTTCTTCGCCTACATCGGCTTCGAAGCGGTGTCGGTGGCGGCGCAGGAATCGAAGAATCCGCAGCGTGACATGCCGTTCGGCATGATGCTGTCGCTGGTGATCTGCACCGTGCTGTACATCGCGATGGCTGCGGTGATGACCGGCCTGGTGCCGTTCCAGCTGCTCGGCACCGACGAGCCGGTGGTGACTGCCGTGGCCGCGCATCCGCAGCTGGGCTGGCTGCGCTGGGTGGTCGAGGTCGGCGCGCTGGTCGGCCTGTCCTCGGTGGTGCTGGTGATGATCATCGGCCAGCCGCGCATCTTCATGATCATGGGTCGCGACGGCCTGCTGCCGCCGGTGTTCACCAGGATCCACCCGAAGTACCGCACTCCGCACATCAACACCGTGATCACCGGCATCGGCATCGCGCTGCTGGCGGCGCTGTTCCCGCTGGACATCCTGGGCGAGCTGACCTCGATGGGCACGCTGATCGCGTTCGCCGCAGTCTGCGCCGGCGTGCTGATCCTGCGCCGTACCCAGCCGGACCTGCCGCGCCCGTTCCGCATGCCGATGGCGTGGCTGATCTGCAGCCTGGGCGTGCTGAGTTGCCTTGCCCTGCTGTCGGCGATGACGATGCACAACTGGATGCTGATGGGGGTGTGGACGTTCGTCGGTTTCGTGATCTATTTCTGCTACGGCTTCAGGCACAGCCGCCTGCGGGTGAAGTAAAGGGATTGCAGGGCCTGCGGCCCTGCACCCGCCGGAGCCGGAGCAACTTCCAGAGCAACAGCTGGGTTGAGGGTTTCGCGGGGAGGCATGGGTTAGCGGGGGACGCCGTGAATCCATCCCTGGAGGCTTGGCCGCGGCATCCATGCCGCGGACACCCCCGCGAACCCATGCCTCCCCGCCCCTGACACTTTCCCGGCACGTCCGGTAGATCCACGCCATGTGTGGATGATGGTCATTCCCAGCGACCAAGGCGCCCGACGATGATCATCTGCGGCCAAACCAGATGGTCTTCTGTATCCAGCCTGCGCCGCCCATGCAACCCATGAAGTACTCATGGTTACCGTTGACGTTGACGTCCACGGTGTAGCGCTCGGTCTTTGGCATCAGCATCGCTCTGCCCTGCAGCGCCACCGCGACTCATCCAGCGGATCAGCATGATCACTGAAGCGGGCCCATTCGGTCGCACAACCGCCGGTCAACAGCGCAAGCCCCGCAGCAACGGCCATTCGCATACACGTAGCCATCTCCATCATCACTTCTCGATTTCCGGTCGCTGCACGCGTTCGTACTTTCCGTCCACGTCGTACGTGTTCTTGTCCTGCCCCCTGCTCGTCTCCAGCCTCAGCGCCTGAACGGTTCGCAGAGCCACGTCATTCTCCGCTGGCCCCTGTTGCCTCGAGTCCGTTGAGCAGCAACCGGTCGAGCCGCTGTCGTCCGCCGCGCCGGCTCCGCCTAGCGGCGATTGAACCAGATGAGCTGCTGCTGCCAGCCGGCACCGGCCATGCAGGCATTGAACTCGCTGCTGCGGTCGGACGCGTTGACGTCCACGATGTAACTCTCCTCTTTCGGCATGGGTACCATGTTGTACTTGCCGTCAATGGCGCAGACTTCATCAAGCCTGCAGGGCACCTTGCGGTCTTCGTAGACGGTGCGCGTGGCCACTTCATTCCTGACCGGCCAGTGATCGTCGGCCTGCGCCCTGCAACTCGAATGGGCGGGGCCGAATGACCGCGCACCCGCATCCATCTTCACCCATTCCATCGTGCAGCCACTGCTGGCAAGCATGATGCCAATCGCCCCCATCATCCCCATCGCGCGCGCGATCATCGAAGTACTCCTTTCCTTGGCGCTCGCCGGAACTTCTGCGGCAATCCGATGATGTTTCGCGGCAAGAGGGCTGTCCACGACCGGAATCGCTTCCAGCGGGAGCGCTGCCCTCCCCATTCAGCCAGCGCTGTGCTTGCCTCGATCCAACCCCTGCGCACCGCCTGCCAGCACACCGCTTCGCGTTGCCCACGCAGCAGGCAGGAGGTCGCCGCGCGGGCCCAGCATCGGGCCGGATCACGTAAAATGCCGTCCATGGACACCACCACCTTCCCCTACGACACCGCCCGCCTGGGCGAACTGGCCCAGCTGCTGATCGACAACGTCCGCGAACTGGCCCAGGCCGGCTGGACCCCGGCCACCAGCAGCAACTTCTCCCACCGCCTGGATGACCGCCACGCCGCGATCACCGTCTCGGGCAAGGACAAGGGCCGCCTGATCGAGGACGACATCATGGTGGTGGACTTCGATGGCAAGGCCGTGGGCCGCCCGCTGCGCCCCTCCGCCGAGACCCTGCTGCACACCCAGCTGTACCGCCGCTTCCCGGAAATCGGCTGCGTACTGCACACCCATTCGCCGGTGCAGACCATTGCCTCGCGCCTGTACGCGCCGCAGGGTCATGTGCACCTGGAAGGCTACGAACTGCTGAAGGCCTTCGCCGGCAACAGCACCCACGAGATGGCCATCAACGTACCGGTGTTCGCCAACACCCAGGACATGAACGTGCTTTCGAAGCAGGTCGATGATCTGCTCGACCGCCAGAACCTGTGGGGCTACCTGATCGACGGCCACGGCCTGTACGCCTGGGGCCGTGACATGGCCGAGGCGCGCCGTCATCTGGAAGCCTTCGAATTCCTGTTCCACTGCGAACTGGAACTGCGCAGGCTGCGCGGCTGAACCCGCGCGCAGGTGCAGATGCCGATCCGGAATCTGCACCTCGCCCCCACCCTGATACCCTGTCTTCCCCCCGAGACGTTCAAGCTGCCGCCATGAGCCGACTGCGCATCTACGACGACACCCGCCCCGAATCGCCGCTGCTGGACACCCAGGACGGCGCGGTCATCGCTGCCGAACTGCAGAAGATCGGCGTCACCTTCGAGCGCTGGCAGGCCACCGCACCGGTTGCGCCCGGCGCCAGCCAGGAGGAAGTGTTCGCCGCCTACCGCGCGGACATCGACCGCCTGGTCGCCGAGCGCGGCTTCAAGAGCGTGGACGTGGCCTCGATCGCCCCGGACAACCCGAACCGCGCCGAGCTGCGGAAGAAGTTCCTCGACGAACACTTCCACAAGGAAGACGAGGTGCGCTTCTTCGTCGCAGGCTCCGGCCTGTTCACCCTGCACGTGGGTGACAAGGTCTATGAGATCGAGTGCGTGAAGGACGACCTGATCGCCGTGCCCGATGGCACCACCCACTGGTTCGACATGGGCGATGAACCGAGCTTCGTGGCGATCCGCTTCTTCACCGAGCCGGACGGCTGGGTGGGTCATTTCACCGGCACCGACATCGCGCAGAAGTTCCCCCGTTACGTACCTACCCAGGCGTCCTGATCCATGCAGCCCCGCGTCATCCTGACCGACATCGAAGGCACTACCAGCAGCATCTCGTTCGTCAAGAACGTGCTGTTCCCCTATGCCCGCAAGGCCTTGCCGGCGTTCGTCGCCGAACATGGCCAGCAGCCGGAGGTCCGCCGCTGGCTGGACGCGGTGGCTACCGAGATCGGCGGCGCCTGCCAGGACAGCCTGGTGGCCGAGACGCTGCAGGGCTGGATCGACCAGGACCGCAAGCACACCGCGCTGAAGGCGCTGCAGGGCCTGATCTGGGATGAAGGCTACCGCCGCGGCGACTACACCGCGCACTTCTACCCGGAAGTGGCGCCGGTGCTGAAAGGCTGGCATGCCGCCGGCCTACCGCTGTACGTGTACTCCTCCGGCTCGGTGCCGGCGCAGAAGCTGTTCTTCGGTTTCAGCGATGCCGGTGACCTCAGCCCGCTGGTGTCGGGCTGGTTCGATACCGAGATCGGTGGCAAGCGCGAGGCCGACAGCTACCGCCGCATCGTGCAGGCGATCGGCGTGCCGGCCGGCGAGATCCTGTTCCTGTCCGATGTGGTGGAGGAATTGGACGCCGCCCGCGAAGCCGGCCTGCAGACCCGCCTGATCGATCGCCTGGATGATTACCCGATGCCGCGCATCGGCCAGGCCGCCAACGGCCACGAGCGGGTCGAGAACTTCCAGCAGATCCAGCTGTAAAGAAGAGATGTGTGCGGACCAACGGTCCGCACCTACCCGTCTCCGCGTCTGGTGGATGCCAACCTTGGTTGGCATGTTCGGTGTGTGCCAACCAAGGTTGGCACCTGCCAATGCGGGATACGCCGCCCTCAACGATCGAGGTGTGCGGACCAACGGTCCGCACCTACCCGTCTCCGCGTCTGGTAGATGCCAACCTTGGTTGGCATGTTCGGGGTGTGCCAACCAAGGTTGGCACCTACCAAAACAGGATGTGCCGCCCTCAACGATCAAGGTGTGCGGACCAACGGTCCGCACCTGCCCGTCTCCGCGTCTGGTAGATGCCAACCTTGGTTAGCATGTTCGGTGTGTGCCAACCAAGGTTGGCACCTGCCAATGCGGGATACGCCGCCCTCAACGATCGTTGAGGGTCTTCAGCTTCATTGCTTCGCGCAGGGTCGTCAGGTCCACCGGGCCACGCACCGCGATATCGCGGATTTCGCCCGGCAGCAGATCCAGCAGGTTGTCTTCGACCTGCACATCCAGCGCGCCGAAATCGATCCACGTCGCGCGCACGTAAGCCGCGCTTTCCAGGCGTAGACGATAGTGATCGCCTTCGATGGACAAGGTGGCCTTCAGCTTCTGCCGCGGCAACACCTGGTCTTTGGCTTCGACGAATCCGACGACCTGGCGGGCACTGACCGCCCCGTTCTGCAGCAGCTCGAACACGGCCACCGTGCGCTTCGGATCGGCACCGGCCAGCAGCTCGGCATCGCGGAAATCACCAATCGAGGTGACGCCAGCCGCCGTCAACGCCACCGCGTCCTCGCGACGACGCAGCATCTTGCCATCCACATCCATCACCCGCAGCCGCCAACGTGCGTCTGCGGCAGCGCCATCATTGATCAGGCGCACCCGCGTACTGCCCTCATCACGCAATGCCGCCAGCGTGACCGGCGCGAAGAAGCGCCGCGCGGCGTAGTGCAGCGCCTTCCAGCGACCGAAGTAGTCCACGCTGGACCATGAAGCACCCGGCCAGACGTCGTTGAGCTGCCAGTACAGCGAGCCCATCGTGTACGGCCGCGAGGCGCGATGGTGCAGCGCGGCCAGCGCGATGCCATCGGCCTGCATCACCTGGCTGAGGTAGACGAAGTCCTCGAAGTCCTTCGGCGTGCCGTAGCCCAGTTCGATGTAGTGCAGCAGGCGGCTGTTGCCCTCGCCGGCCATGAATTTCTGGTGCGCGCGGATCACCGGGCTGTCGATGCGCTGCTCGGCGCGGGTGGCAATCTGGTCCACGGTGGCCACCGACGGCCATGCCTGCAGGCCGTACTCGGACATGAAGCGCGGCGTCTCGCGCAGGTAAGCCTGCACCGGCAGCGCCGGATTGCCCCAGACCTGCCAGTAGTGCTTGTCGCCACGGGTCGAGTCGTTGGCTTTTTCGTCCAGGTCGTTACTGGGCGAGCTGGACCAGTACGGCACGCCCAGCCCCTCCTCACCCACTACCTGACGCAGATCATTGCCGAACAGGTCGACATAGCCCTGCCAGACCTTCGCTGCAAACGCCGGGTCGGCCGCCTTCAGGTCGCGACCGTGGCCCCAGTCCTTCCAGGCGGTTTCTTCCTCGTTGTTGCCACACCACAGCACGATGCTGGGATGATGGCGCAGCCGGCGCACATTGTCGCGTGCCTCGGCCACCACGCTGGCACGAAAGGCCGGATCGTAGCCCGGCTGCATGCCACCACCGAACATGAAGTCCTGCCAGACCAGCAGGCCCAGTTCGTCGGCGATGTCGAAGAACGCATCGTCCTCGTAGTAGCCGCCACCCCAGTTGCGCAGCATGTTCATGTTGGCGTCGCGTGCGGCGGTCAGCACCTGGCGCAGGCGCGCGGCGTCGACCCGTGCGGGGAAGGCATCGAACGGAATGACGTTGGCGCCCTTTGCGAAGATCTCCACGCCGTTGATGACGAAAGCGAAGCCCTGCCCGCCCTTGCCGTCTTCCTCGCGGCGCAGTTCAACCGTGCGCAGGCCGATACGCTGCTCGCGCACCAGCGCTGCATCGACACCATCATCCAGGCGGACCTGCACGGTGTAGCGGTCCTGTGCACCGTGGCCGACCGGCCACCAGCGCTGCGGCTTGACCAGTTCGACCGGTACTTCGACGGCGTTCTGGCCGGGCTTCAGCAGCACCGTGCGCTGCACCTGGGCCACGCTGCGACCCTGCGGATCGCGCACATCGACATGGACCACCGCAGAACCGGCCGCCGCGCCCTGCTCCATCTCCAGCAGCACGGCCAGCTTCGCCTGCTCCGCGCTCAATGCATCGGTACGCACGGCAAGATCGGTCAGGCGGTGCGCATCCCAGGCCTGCAGGTCGACCCCGCGCCACACGCCGGCGGTGACATAGCGCGGGCCCCAGTCCCAGCCGAAGTGATAGGCCGGCTTGCGCGCGAAGTTGCCGACCATCGCGTCCTTGGGCTCATCGCCATAGGGCGAAGGATAGTTGCCGGCGATCTTGTGCGGCATCGCCTGCACACCCGGCAACAGCGTGCGGATTGGTGAACGGAACACGATCTGCAGTTCATTGCCATTCGCGCGCAGGCGCCCGTCCACGCGCGCACGCCAGGTGCGGTGCGCGTTGTCCGCGCTCAGCAGCGGCCTGCCGTTGAGGCTGACTTCGGCATAGGTATCCAGCCCGTCGAAGCGCAGCTCGGCATTGGGCTTGGCCAGCGTCGCCGCATCCACGTCGAAGCGAGCGCGGTACTCCCAGGCAGCCAGCCCGATCCATTGCAGCTCGGCCTCAGGCGCACCGACGTACGGATCGCGGATCAGCGCATGGGCGAGCAGGTCGGTGTGCACGCTGCCCGGCACCTTCGCCGCACGCCATTGCTGCAGGCCCGGGTGGGCTGCACCCTGCGCATCACCGGGCAGCATGCGGAATTCCCACTGTGCCTGCAGCGGGGCTGCAGTTGCCGGGAAGGCGGAGACTGCGATCAGCAGCAGGAGCAGACGGACAACGAGGGAAAGACGATGCACGCGGAGCTCCTGTTTTTCCGCCGGGCGTCGCCCGGCGCTACCGATTCCGGATTGCCAGGCATGGCCTGGCATTACTGCATTCAAACGATCTTCAGCGCACCACGTTCAACACTTCGTAGCACGCACCCATGGTGTGGTAATCCACCTTGCCGGCCGGGCTCTTCTCGTCGCTGTACTTGCGGTTGTCGGCATCGAGGATGCGGAACCAGGCGCCGTACTGATGGTCGACGAAGTGCTCCCACGAGTACGCCCAGATGCGCTCGTACCACTGCCAGTAGCGGTCATCACCGGTGCGCTTGGCCATCAGTGCGGCGGTGGCCAGCGTTTCGGCCTGCACCCAGAAATACTTGTCGTCGTCGCAGACGAAGCTGTCGCCGCCGATCGGGGCACCGTCCATGCCCGCCTGTCGGCGCGTTTCCGGTGCGAAACCGTAGTACAAGCCACCGCGCGCCTCGTCCCAGCTGCGCGCCACAGCCACATCGAACAGGTGCTGCGCGGTCGGCACCAGCCAGTCGGCCTGCACGTGGCGATCAAGGATCAGCAACAGCTTGGCCCATTCTGTCTGGTGGCCGGGCTGGAAGCCCCATGGACGGAACAGGTGCTTGGGGTCGTCCAGGTTGTAGTCCCAGTCGATCTCCCAGTTCTCATCGTAGTGCTCCCAGACCAGCCCGCCGGCCTTGGCCGCCTGGCGGCGGGTCATGTTGTCGGCCAGCTGCAGCGCACGCTGGACATAGCGCTGCTCGCCACTGGCCTCGAACGCCGCCAGCATCGCCTCGCACATGTGCATATTGGCGTTCTGGCCGCGATAGCCGGTGAAGTTCCACTGGCCATCGGCCTCGTCCTTGTACAGGCCGTGCTGTGGCTCCCAGAAGCGCGCTTCCAGCAGCTTCCAGGTTTCGTCCATCCACACACGCGCCTGTTCGATACCGGCCTTCAGCGCGCAACTGTAGGCCAGCAGCACGAACGCCACGCCGTAGCAGTGGTTCATGTCGTCCTCGACCTTGCCATCACGCAGGGTCCAGGCGTAGCCACCGGTAGCCGGGTTGCGGTGCACCTCGCGCAGGTAGCGCACGCCGTGCTCGACCGCCTCGCGGTACTCGGCATTGCCGAATTCGCGGTAGGCCATCGCGTAGTTGAAGACGAAGCGCGTGCTGCTCACCAGGTGCCGGTGGCTGGCATCGTAGACGCTGCCGTCATCCCGGAAGTAGTGGAAGAAGCCGCCGTCCGGATCGATGCAGCGCGGATGGTAGAACGCCATGGTATCGGCGATGTGCGCGCGCAAGAACGCGGGCGAACGGAAATCGGGCGAGGTGCTCATGCGGTAATGTCCTGTGCCTGCAGCAGCTGCTGCACTTCATCGAGCGAGGGCATTGCGGCGAACGCGCCCTTGCGGGTAACAGCCAGCGCCCCCACGGCGGCGCCGAAACGCAGCGTGGCGGTGATCGCCTCCGGGTCCTGGCAGAACGCAGCGAAACCAGCGCCCGCCCCACCGCGCTCCAGCAGGCCGACCAGCACGCCACCGACGAAGGCATCGCCAGCAGCCGTGGTGTCGACCGTGGCCACGCGGAAACTGGTGACCGTGCCGTGGTTGTCGCGGGTATACCAATGCAGTGTGGCCGCACCGTCGGTGACGATCACCCAGCGCGCCTGCGCGGCCAGCAGGCGCCGCAGCACCGTCGCCTCGCCGTCATTGCCCAGCGGCGCGGCCAGGTAGTCCAGCTCCTCGCGCGACAGCTTCACCAGATCGGCGCGTTCCAGCGCCTGCCACAGGCGCGGCGTCGGATCCTCGTTCGCCGGCCACAGCGCGGGCCGCAGGTTGAGGTCCAGGCTGACCACTGCGCCGGCCGCACGTGCACGGTCCATGCCGGCAAAGGTCGCCTCGGCGATGCCCGGCTCGGTCAGGCTGTTGGAGCAGACGTGGAAGCACTGCGCGCTGTCGAGGCAGGCGGCCTGGAAATCGCTGTCACGGAACAGCAGGTCGGCCGCCGGCGGGCGGTAGAAGCTGAAGCTGCGCTCGCCACTGGCGTCGAGGGCGACGAAGGCCAGCGCGGTCTTCGCCGCATCGGTACGCACGATGTAATCCGTGCCCACGCCGTGCTCGACCAGGCTGTCGGCCAGGAAGTCACCGAACATGTCACGGCCGAGCATGCCGACGAACTGGGTCTTCGCGCCCAGCCGCGCAGCGGCCACGGCAACGTTGGCCGGCGCACCGCCGGCGTACTGCAGGAACGCCCGCGGCGTATCGGCCGAGGCCGGCGGCTGCGCTAGTAGATCGATCAAAATTTCGCCGAAGCAAACGATGGAACCCATTCCGGACTCAGCCTCCCTGCGTTGCGGAAGCCGGCGTACGTGCGCCGACCAGTCCGTAGAAAATGATGTAGCCGTAGCACAGCAGCGGCAGGATGAAGCTGGCCTGCACACCGATGTGGTCGGCCAGCACGCCCTGCAGGTACGGCACCACCGCACCGCCGACGATGGCCATGATCAGCAGGCTGGAACCCTTGTTGGTCAGCGGGCCCAGGCGCTCGATGCTCAGCGCGAAGATGGTCGGGAACATGATCGAATTGAACAGGCCGATCGCCACCACCGAGTACAGCGCGATGTTGCCGGAGGTCAGCATGGTCGTGACCAGCAGCCCCACGTTGACCAGCGCGAAGATCGCCAGCAGGCGGCTGGGCGAGAAGCGCGCCAGCAGCGCCGAGCCGGCGAAGCGGCCGATCATCGCCATCGTCCAGTAGGCCGACACGTAATGCGTGGCTTCCTGCTCGCTGAAGCCGCCGATGTTGGGCATCGACAGGTAGTTGACCAGGAAGCTGCCGATCGAAACTTCGGCACCGACGTAGAAGAAGATGCCCAGCACACCCAGCAGCAGGTGGCGCTTGCGCAGCGCATCCAGGTAGCTGTGGTGGTGGCCCTGGTCGGCCTGCTCGGTGGCGTCGCTCAGTGCCGGCAGGCGGAACAGGTATACGAACAGCGCCAGCAGCACCAGCGCAACGGCCAGCCCCACGTACGGGCCCTGCACGGCCTGCGCCTCGGCGGCACGGTAGGCCAGCTGTTCGGCGGCCGGCAGTGCCGCGATGTCATCGGCACTCTTCACCGTGTTGGACAGGATCAGCATGCCGCCGAAGATCGGGGCGATGGCCGTGCCCAGCGAGTTCAGTGCCTGCGCCAGGGTCAGGCGACTGGAGCTGGTCTGCTCCGGGCCCAGCAGCGCGACGTAGGGGTTCGCAGCAACCTGCAGCACGGTGATGCCGGTGGCCAGAACGAACAGTGCGCCCAGGAAGGCGCCATACACGCGCAGCTCGGCCGCCGGCCAGAAGCCCAGCGCACCGATACCGGCAATCACCAGGCCGGCCACGATGCCCTTCTTGTAGCCCAGCGCCGCCACCAGCCGACCCGCCGGCAGCGACATCAGGAAATAGGTGCCGAAGAAGGTGAACTGCACCAGCATCGCCTTGGCGTAGTTCAGCTCGAACACCGCCTTCAAGTGCGGGATCAGGATGTCATTGAGGCAGGTCAGGAAGCCCCACATGAAGAAGATCGTGGTGACCACGGCCAGCGCCTTGCCGTTGGTGACGGCAGGTGCGTTGCCCGAAGATCCCGTTGGACGGGGCGTTGCGGAGATCGGCATGCGGTACGCGCCTCGATGCGCGGAAGGTCGTTGTTGCGTGGAAGGGGTGTATGGAATAAATCAGTTCGGTCGTGCGGCACTGCTTTCGCGGATGCGCAACTGCACCGGCGCGACCGTGCGCCGTGGCGGCGCGTCCGGTTCGTCCAGTCGTTGCAGCAGCAGCGCCGCAGCTTGCCGGCCCCGCTCGCGCGGATCGGCGGTGAGCGTGGTCAACGGCGGCACCGCCACCGCAGCCTCGGAAATATCGTCGAAGCCGGTAACGGCAAAGTCACCTCCCGGACGGATGCCCCGTGAATTCAAGCCCAGCATCAGGCCCAGCGCGACGGTGTCGTTGTAGCAGACCGCCGCACTCGGCCGATGGCCATCGGCAAACAGCTCATCGGTGCGCGCAGCGGCTTCCAGACGGTTCGGCGCCGACTCGATCATCCAGCCCGGCGGCAGCGACAGACCGGCCTCGGCCAGCGCCTGCTGGAAACCGGCACGGCGCTGGTGGCACGAGCTCGATGCGGCGTGGCCGCCGAAGAAGGCGATCTGGCGATGGCCGCGCTCGATCAGGTGACGCGTGGCCAGATAGGCGCCGTGCTGGTTGTCCAGGGTCAGGAAGTCCCAGTCGGCCCCTTCCAGTTCGCGGTTGAACAGCAGCACGTTGGCATTGGCACCCAGTGCCTGTCGCAACTGCACGGTATCGCTGCCCTCGGCCGGCGACAGGATCAGGCCGGCCGGGGTGTGCTCCATCAACGTGGACAGCACTGCCTGCTGGCGCTCCGGCGATTCGCCAGTGCTGCCGAGCAGGGTCACGTAACCGCGTCCGCCCAGCGCCTCGTCCACGCCGGACGCGAATTCGGCGAAGAACGGGTTGGAAAGATCGTTGATCACCAGCGCGATGCTCGACGAGGTACGTCGACGCAGGTTGGCGGCAGCGCGGTTGTAGACATAGCGCTGCCGGCGCAGCTCGGCCTCGACCTTGGCACGGGTATCGACGTTGACCAGCGGGCTGCCGCGCAACACCAGCGACACGGTCGCCCGTGACACGCCGATGGCACGCGCGATGTCGGTCACCGTCACTGCCTTGCCGGCGCGCTTGCTGGGACTGCTGCCGTTGTCGTTCATCGTCTTCCCGGACTCCGCTGGAGGCTCAAGCCTAATGGATCAGGGCCGTGTCGTGCCGTGCCGTTCGCTGGGTCACCGCGAACGGCACAGTCCGGCTCAGCGCAGCTGGCTGCCCGGTGCCGCGCACCAGGACACCGGCAGGTCCTTCACCGCCGTACCCCAGCCCTGCTCCGGCGCCTTCGCGTCGAGCGCGAACTGCAGGCGCGGGCCCTGCTGCAGCTGGTTCCAGTCCAGCCAGACCGGCGCATGCGCCTGGCCATCGACCTGCACGCCCTGAACGTACTGCAGGCGGCGGCCATCGGCACCCGGCGCGTCGATGCGCAGCGTCCGGCCATTGCCCATGTCCAGTTCCACCTTGCTGAAGCGCGGGGTGTGCAGCAGGAACTGGCCGCTGCCCGGCACCGCCGGGTACACGCCGATGGCGCTGAACAGGTACCAGGCCGACATCGTGCCGAGGTCATCGTTGCCGGTCACGCCATTGGGGGCATTGGTGAACAACTGCTGCGCGGCACGCACCACGGCGGCGGTCTTCCACGGCTGGCCGATCAGCGTGTACAGCCACGGCGAATGCAGGTCCGGCTCGTTGTTCGGGTTGTAGCGGAACTGGTTGTAGTAGCTGTACGGCCCGACCACCCACTCCTTGCGGGCAGCGTTGAGCGGGTCGGCCTGCAGCGCATCCATCGCGAAGAACGCATCCAGGCGGCGGCCGGCCTGTTCGCGGCCCTGCATCGCTTCAACCAGCCCCGGCACGTCCTGCTGCGCCAGCCACTGGTACTGCCACGCCGTGCCCTCATGGAAACCGTGGTGCGAACGCGGACTGTAGTGGCCATCGGCCGGGGTGTACCACTGGCCATCCTCGGTGCGCGGGCGCGGGAAACCGGTGAAGCCGGTCTCGGCGTCGCGCACCTGCGGGTCCCACACCTTGCGCCAGTTGCGGCCGCGCTCACGCAGCGTCGCCGCGTCCTGCGCATGGCCGAGGCCATCGGCCATCTGCGAAAGCGCACAGTCGGCCAGTGCGTATTCCAAGGTAGCCGAACCGCCGTGGTGCGGATCGACGTCCATGCCCTTGGACGGGAACGCGCGGTCGTAGACCACATAGCCCTTGTCCAGGTAGGTCGGGTTGCCGGAACGGCCGGCCATGCGTGAGTTCAGCGGCGGCGTGCCGAAGGCATTGCGGCGCAGCGCATCCCAGGCCTGCGATTCACGGCCCTTGAGCGCACCGAAGCGCCACAGGTCGACCATGAACGGGGTGACAGGGTCGCCGGTCATGATGTTGGTCTCGAAGTTGGCATAGCCCCAGCGCGGCAGCCAGCCGCCCTGCTCGTCGATCGCCAGCAGGGTACGGCCGATGTCACGCGCCACGTCCGGGCGAGTCAGCGCCAACCACTGGTTCTGCGCGCGGTAGGTATCCCACAGCGAGAAGTACTCGTAGTAGGTCCAGCCATCGGCACGGTGGATGCCATCGTCATAGCCGCGGTAGCGGCCGTCGGCGTCGTTGCCGGTCATCGGCTGCAGCAGCGCGTGGTAGACAGCGCTGTAGAACACGGCGCGGTCGTCGGCGGTGCCGCCCTGCACGCGCACCCGGCCCAGCTGCTCGCGCCACGACTGCTGGGACAGCGCACGCATCCGGTCGAAACCGAGCAGCGCCCCGCCCTGCATGCCCTCCGCGCGCAGGTTGATGCGCGCGCCTTCGGCATCCACATGCGATATCGCGCTGATCGCCGTTACCGACTGGCCCTTGGCGAGGTCGAAGCTGAGCCAGGCACCGTTCGGCTTCTGTTCGCCTTCCATGCTGTGGCGCGCACCCGGCAGGCCGCCGCCCTCGCCCCAGGTGCCATGCGCCTTGAACGGGCGGTCGAACTCGATGCGGAACCAGGTGGTGTACTGATGGCCGCCGCAGAAACTTTTGGTCACCAGCTTGCCCTCGACCACGCGGTCGCCGACCACATCGACTACGCTGCCGATCACCGAGTGGCGTTCGTTGGCCTGGCCGACGTTGACCAGCACGTGGCCCTCGCCCTGGCGCTGGCTGAAGGTGTAGCGCTCGGCTGCGGCGCGCGTACGCGCGGTCGTTTCTGCGTCGATGCCGCCGTAGCTGGTCAGCCGCACCTTGTAATAGCCCGCCTGCCCGATCTCGCCGTCATGGGTGTAGGCCGAGGCATAGGCCTTGTGGTCGAACTGCTTGGCGTTGCCGGTATCGAAATCGCCGCCCGGGCCGATCGAACCGGTCACCGGCAGCACCGACACCTGGCCGCCCTGCTCCCAGCAACCCGCGCCGGAGATGAAGGAGTGACCGAAACCGCGGATCTTCTCGTCGTCGTAGCGCCAGCCCGAATAGTGGCTGCCGATCGGGCTGACCTGGATCAGGCCGAACGGTGCCGATGCGCCGGGGAAGGTATTGCCGTCGTCCTTGCTGCCGATGAAGGTGTTGACCTCGCGCTCCAGCGCCGCCGGCGCAGCCTGCAGCAGCATCGGCATGGCCGAAAATGCCAGCAGACAGGCCAAGCGCGCCAGCGGGCGGGAGGACAATGGGACGGCGGGAGCGGACGGCACTGGACGCATGTCGGGTTCCTGTAGTCGATGACGCGGAGGCAGACGGCCGGGATCGTTCGGCACCGTTCCGCTGAGCCCTGCCCTGCAGAGAGCTCCCCCTGGAATGACGTCCGACCCACCAGACCGTGGATTTAGATCGATTCAAGTAGAGCATGCGGATTCAGCCGAATGCATTCTGCGGCGCAGCATGAGAGGGGGTGTTCGGCAGGGCTGCGCCCTGCACCTGCCGAAGCCGAAGCCGAAGCCGAAGCAACAGCAAAAGCCGACTATCCGTGGGATGGCGGGGTGGGTCCGGTTGCGGGGGACGCCGTAAACCCGTCCTTGGGGGCTTGGCCGCGGCATCCATGCCGCGGACACCCCCGCAACCGGACCCACCCCGCCTTCGACAGATTTCCGCGATCTGTGGATCCACGCCATGCGTGGATGAATCTCTGTCGGATAACGAAATCGATTGGGGTCAGATCCGTTTTCCAAAGGAAAACGGATCTGACCCCAGGACCCCATGTCGTTCCAGGATCAGTCCAACCGTCACCGGGAAACTGTCAAAGGCGGGGCGGTGTGGGCTGGCAGGACCGTTGGCGCCATGGATGGCGCCATCGAGCCCCCAGCGACGGGTTTACGGCGTGTCCACCGCCCTGCCAAACCAGCAGAAAACCAGAGCCGCTTTGGCTTTGGCTTTGGGTTGTTGCCGGCCAGCGGCCGGCACACCGCGGGTGCAGGGCGCAGCCCTGCCGACCCACCCTCCCCTGCGCACGAAAACGATTTCACTGGTTTCAGCAAACCGTCATCCCTTCGCCACGCCAGTACCATATTGCGGAGCAGCATGCGCCCACGGGCGACCCATGCTAAAAAACGCCCGCCCATCGCTTAGATCGATCCAAGACGACATTGCGATGGCCGGGAGTTGGGGGAGCGGCAACAGGACGTACCAGGCCACGCGTACGGTGCAACTGCCACTGCATGGCGATAGCGACAATGTCACTTCAAATTAGATCGATTCAAGTTGTCCGTGCCATGTCACCGGATCAATCCAGGAGAGAGGGAGAGATGGGAATGAAGCATTCAACACGTACGCATGGCCAGGACGCATTGTCGCTGGCCGTCGCGCTGGCCTTGGCCGCCGCCGTCGTTCCGGCCGGCGCTGCCGCGCAGCAGGCAACCACCAGCGCCTCGCAGGAAGCCACCAACCTGGACAGCGTCCAGGTCACCGGCTACCGCTACGCCATCGAAAAGAGCCTTGAGCAGAAGCGCGACGCCAACGCCGTTGTCGAAGTGATCACCGCCGAGGACGTCGGCAAGTTCCCCGACAAGAACGTGGCCGACGCACTGCAGCGCGTGCCCGGCGTGGTCATCACCCGCAGCGGTGGTGAAGGCAAGAGTGTCAGCGTGCGCGGCCTTGCGCCGGACCTGACCCTGACCCAGTTGAATGGCAACTACGTGGCCACGTCGGAAACCAACGACGAAGCCACCCGCTCGTTCAACTACACCCTGCTGCCGTCGAACATGCTGTCCAGCGCCGAGCTGTTCAAGTCGCCGGAAGCACGCATCGACGAAGGCGGCATCGGCGGTACGGTCATCCTGCACACCCGCCGTCCGCTGGACATGGAGTCCAACTCGGGCTTCGTCACGCTTGAGGGCACCTCCTCCGATACCCACCACGATATCGACCCGCAGGCCTCGGCCCTGTATTCGTGGCACAGCAAGGATGAGCGTTTCGGCGTGCTGGTCGGCGTGACGCAGCAGAAGCGCACGACCCGTACCATGGAAGCCAGCACCGAGGACTACCAGTGGTACGGCGCCGGCAAGGCACGCGACGCCTATGGCAACGTGCAGCAGCAGGACGGCATCCACTACTGGTGGGGCAAGTCCGGCTTCAACAACCAGACCGGCGGCAACTACAGCGACTTCTTCATGCCGACCTCGGTCAACTTCGCCGTGAAGGAAGAAAAGCGCGAGCGCAAGGGCGGCCAGCTGACCTTCCAGTTCAAGCCGGTCGACAACGTCACGATGACCGCCAACTACTTCCGCTTCGAGCTGCAGGGTGACTACACCCAGAACATGCTGAAGATTCCGGAATGGAGCATGGCCCGCTTCAACGGCGATGGAAACTGGGCCGGCGGCCGCCTGCTCAACGGCCTGGATTTCGACCCCAGCGGCAACACCGTCACCGGTGCCCAGTTCGAAAAGCTGGCCGGAAAGACCTACTACTGCAGCGAAGACCAGGCCAAGGCCGCCGGCCTCAAGCCCGGCGGCTGGGGCCCGGACGACTGCACGATTCCGACACCGCAGCTGACCGGTGGCTACAGCAAGGAAAAGGCGCTGTCGCAGACCGCCGACCTGACCATCGACTGGGACATCAGCCCGCTGTGGAAGGCCTCGTTCACCGGTGGCCGCACCTGGTCTGAAGGTGGTCCGTCGATGAACTTCCGCATGTCGGCCAAGCCGCGCCGCAAGGTCGGCAACGACTACCTGTCCGGTAACCAGTACAGCGCATGGGACCTGACCGGCACGCCGTCTGCCACCTTCTCGCCCGACCTGCAGCAGCAGTTGATGAACGGCATCGCCGAAGTCGACACCGGCTCGACCGATTCGTCGTGGAAGCGCACCGAGGTCAAGCAGAACTACTTCCAGGCCGACGTGACCAAGCTGTTCGAGTCCGGTTGGCTGGATTCGATCCAGTTCGGTGCCAAGTACCGTGATGGCAAGGTCCACCGCAACACCGGCAACACCTACTGGGTATGCCCGGGCCGTGACCCGGCCGACTATGACAACAGCCGCTACCAGAGTGGCTGCGATCCGACTGCCGGCGATGCGCAGCCCGGCTTCTTCCTGTCGAACCCGATCAGCAACATTGCCGGTGGCTTCAATGCCAACGTGTTCCCGGGCATCAACTACCCGGCGTACATCGACTATCTGAACAAGACCTACGGTGGTTCGCACAACCGTACCGAGGAAGACTTCGTCTACAACGTCAACGAGAAGATCTACTCCGGCTACTTCCAGGCCAACTTCCGCACCGAGCGCCTGCGCGGCAATGTCGGCGTGCGTGTGGTGCGCACCAAGCAGTTCGCGCAGTCTTCCGACTCGATCGAGAAGTTCAACGACTACTTCCTGGACAACGCGTCCGGCGCGCCGATGGCGTGCACCGATCCCGCCGCTGCGGCCTACCCGACCTACAGCTGCGAGAGCGGCTTCGTGCGCCTGCCGCATGACCTGGCGCAGAGCAAGACCTACAGCCTGATCGGCGTGGACCGCACCTACACCGACGTGCTGCCGAGTTTCAACATTGCATGGGACATCACCGACACGCTGGTGCTGCGTGGTGCCGCATCGAAGGTGATCGCCCGCCCTGGCTACACCGACATCGCAGCACCGGGCGCACTGAGCTACTACAGCGAGGAGTACGTCAATGATCGCCGCGTTGCCGGTGGCGCATCGACCGCAGGCTGGGTCGGCCAGGGCAGCAACAAGCAGCTGGAGCCGTTCAAGGCCACCCAGTTCGACCTGGGCCTGGAGTGGTACTTCCAGCCGGGCGCGGTCGCCGGCGTCAGCCTGTTCCGCAAGAACGTGGACAACTTCACCCTGCCGGTGGTGCGCGACACGCCCATGGTCATCAACGGTGAAGCGGTGAACGTGCAGCGCTACGAGACCCAGGCCAATGGCCGCGATGGTGTGTCGCAGGGCGTCGAGCTGTATGGCCAGTACACCTTCGATTTCGGCTTCGGCGTGCAGGCCAACTACACCTACAACGACACCAACCTGGCTTCCATTGTTCTGGACGGGCAGGAAATCGGCTCCTCGCCGCTGGTCGGCAGCGCCAAGAACCAGGCCAACGTGACGGTCTTCTACGAGAACGAGAAGTTCCTCGCGCGCGCCTCGTTCAACCGTCGCGGCCAGGTGGTCGGTGGGCTCAACAATGGCCTCACCGTCTACACCGAGCCGTATGACCAGCTGGACCTGAACGTTGCCTACAACCTGACCCCGGACTGGACCCTGACCGCCTCGGTGATCAATGCCACCAAGTCCGAGCAGCGCGTGCACCTGGGAAGCGACACCAAGTCACGCCTGATCTCCAATACCTATGCAGGCCGCCAGCTGTACTTCGGCGCTACCTGGAAGTTCTAAGGCAACACCGGGTTGCCCGGGCGCGCCCCGGTGCAACCCACGCCCCGCCCTGGCGGGGACGTTCCTCCACGGCAGCCGCGCTGGTACAGGTGGCTGCCGTTTTTGTCGGCGCCTTGCCTGTCGTTCAGCCCGGCGCTTGACCCTGCCATCGTTGGAAGGTGCACACTGACTCCACCCCAAGAGCACCGAAGGAGCTACAGATGGAATTCCATGTCGATGGCATGACCTGCGGCGGCTGCGCGCGCAGCGTGACCCGTGCGATCCAGCAGATCGATCCCAACGCCAGCGTGGTCGCCGACCCGCCGACCGGCCTGGTCAAGGTGCAGACCACCGCATCGCAGGAAGACGTCTTCGCCGCAGTGAACGACGCAGGCTTCCCGCCGCGTACTGCCTGATCCCCTGCCCCCGTCTCACACAGGAAAGCCCGCCCGGTGCCGCTGCACCCGGCGGGCTTTTTCATGCATGCGATATCGAGTCAATGCTTGTGCGTACGCCGCCGCACCGCACCGGTCTTCGCGGTATCGACCGGCACCGGCGTCTGATCATCCTCACCCAGCCGCTGCAGGATCGGGCACTCCGGCCGCTCGTCGCCGGCACAACAACTGATCAGCGATTTCAGCGTGTCGGCCATCTGCCGCATGTGCTCGATGCGCTGTTCCAGATCGGCAATGTGCTGTTCGGCCAGGTGCTTCACGTCGGCGCTGTGCCGCGAGGTGTCGTTCCAGAGGCCCAGCAGATCTGTGATCTCGGCCACCTGGAAGCCGAGATCGCGCGCGCGGCGGATGAAGCGCAGACGGTGGATGTCCGCCTGCGAATACGCCCGGTAGCCCGACTCGGTTCTATCAGCGGCGGGAATCAGGCCGATCTGTTCGTAGTAGCGGATCATCTTCGCCGACACGCTGGAGGCCTTGGCGGCTTCACCGATGTTCATGCGGATCTCCTTCAGTGGGTGGCAGCGGCGGCATCCGCCATCGGCGGCTGGAAGCGGCGCAGGCGCAGCGCGTTGCCCAGCACGAACACGCTGGACAGGGCCATCGCACCGGCCGCGAACACCGGCGACAGCAGCACGCCCCAGACCGGGTACAGCACGCCGGCCGCTACCGGAATCAACCCGGTGTTGTAGGCGAAGGCCCAGAACAGGTTCTGCCGGATGTTGCCCAGCGTCGCCTTCGACAGCGCGATGGCATTCGGCACCCCCTGCAGGTTGCCCGACATCAGCACCACATCGGCCGATTCCACTGCGATATCCGTGCCGGTCCCGATGGCCAGGCCGACATCGGCTTCAGCCAGTGCCGGCGCATCGTTGATGCCGTCGCCGACGAAGGCGACATGGCCATGCGTGGCCTTCAAGCGGCGCACCGCCTCGACCTTGCCTTCCGGCAGCACCTCGGCCACCACTTCGTCGATGCCGAGCTGGCGCGCGATCGCCTGCGCGGTACCAGCGTTGTCACCGGTGATCATCGCCACCTTCAGGCCAAGCTGATGCAGTGCCGCGATTGCGGCCGGCGTGCTCGGCTTGATCGGATCGGATACCGCGATGATTGCGGCCAGGCGACCGTCGATGGCGGCATACAGCGGCGACTTGCCCTGGGTGCCCAGCTCTGCCGCCAGCGTCGCGAACAAAGTGATGTCCACGCCCAGGTCGCGCATGAAGCGATCGGCACCGACCTCCACCCGCGCACCATCAACGTTGGCACGCACGCCCATGCCGGTGACCGATTCGAAATCGACCATCGACGGCAGCGCGATGCCCTGCTCGGTGGCTGCATCGACGATGGCGCGGGCAATCGGATGCTCCGAGCGCGACTCCACCGCCGCCACCGCCGCCAGCACCGTGCCGTGATCAAAACCGCTGGCGATCTCCAGATCGGTCAAGCGCGGGCGGCCCTCGGTCAGCGTACCGGTCTTGTCCACCGCCACCACCTGCGCGTCCTTCAGCAGCTGCAGTGCTTCGCCCTTGCGGAACAGCACGCCCATTTCGGCGCCGCGGCCGGTACCGACCATGATCGAGGTCGGCGTGGCCAGCCCCATCGCGCACGGGCAGGCAATGATCAGCACCGCTACCGCGTTGACCAGCGCGAAGCTCAGCGCCGGTGACGGACCAAAGATCAACCAGACCAGGAAGGTCGCCAGCGCGGCCAGCATCACCGCCGGCACGAACCACAGCGTGACCTTGTCGACCACCGCCTGGATCGGCAGCTTCGAGCCCTGCGCCTGTTCGACCATGCGGATGATCTGCGCCAGCATGGTCTGCGCGCCCACCGCCGTGGCACGTACCGTCAGTGCGCCCTTCTGGTTGACCGTACCGCCCACCACGCTGCTGCCCGGCTGCTTCTCGACCGCGATCGGCTCGCCGCTGATCATCGATTCGTCGATGTAGCTGCGGCCTTCAACCACCTCGCCATCCACCGGCACGCGCTCGCCCGGCCGCACTTCCACCATGTCGCCGCTCTGCACTTCATTGACCGGGATGTCGACGGTGCGGCCGTCACGGATCACATGGGCGACCTTGGCCTGCAGGTTGACCAGACGCTTGATCGCTTCGGAGGTACGGCCCTTGGCGCGGGCCTCGAGGAAGCGGCCGAGCAGGATCAGCGCGACGATGACTGCTGCCGCTTCGTAGTAGACGTTCACCGTGCCCGGCGGCAGCAGCCGCGGTGCAAAGGTCGCCACCACCGAGTAGCCAAACGCCGCGGCGGTGCCCACCGCCACCAGTGAATTCATGTCCGGCGCCAGCCGCAGCAGTGCCGGGAACCCCTTCTGGTAGAAACGGCGGCCGGGAATGGCCAGCACCAGCAGGGTCAGTACGAACTGCAGGTACCAGCTCGCCTGCATGCCGATGGTGGCCATCACCCATTCGTGCATGCCGGGAATCAGGTGCGAGCCCATCTCCAGCACGAACACCGGCAGCGCCAGCGCGGTCGCCACGATCAGGTCGCGCTTCAGTTCGGCGCGCTCGGCATCCTTCTTTTCAGCGGCTTCATCATCGGACTGCACACCGGCCTCGATCGGGCGGGCGGCGTAGCCGACCTTGTCGATGGCCGCAACCAAGGCGGCCGTATCAGCCACGCCGCGCACGGTCGCACGCTCCGTGGCCAGGTTCACGCTGGCCTGGCTCACGCCTGGCACCGCCAGCAGCGCGCGCTCCACGCGGCCCACGCAGGAGGCGCAGGTCATGCCTTCCACGGCCAGTTCAACGGTGGCGGGGGACACGTCGTAGCCCACCCGCTCCACCGCCTGGATCAACGCGGCACGATCGACCGGACCGGACGGGCGGATATCCGCGCGCTCGGTGGCCAGATTGACCGAAACACTGCCCACGCCTTCGACCTTGGACAGCGCCGCCTCGACCCGGCCGACACAGCTGGCGCAGGTCATTCCCTCGATGGGCAGGCTGATGGTGGCAGGGCTTGCGGGGGCTGCAGTGGCGCGGGGCATGCTCATGATCGGATTCCCGGGGTTCCTTCTGGATGCGGACAGGCTAAACCTTGCCATCGTGGGAAGGTCAAATCCAGCCACCCCGGGGTTCATGATGGGGTTCATCCACGCATGGCGTGGAACTACCGAGCGGACGGAGGCGTCAGGCGGATCAAGCCCGGCGCCCCCTGCAGGTCCGCTCAGAAGGTGAACACGTACTCCAACGCGAACTCGCGGCCGACCGCCCCCAGCAGGCGGGTCGGGGCGAAGTCGTAATCCAGCTTGTACGGGTCCTTGTGGTTCCAGCTGGCGGAGTTGAAGGCGTTGTTGACGTACACGTTTACCTTCGCGTGTTCGGTCACCTGGTAGCCCACGTTGAAGTTCCAGGTGATGAACGGCCCCACTCGACCGTAGTAGCGCGCCGTCTGCTGCCCGGCATTGGGGTTCGGGTTCGGCGAGCCGTCGGGACGTGTCGCCGGCTCCAGGCAGTTCAGCGACGGGCTGTCGCTGGGCACGTAGCCGTCGGCGAACGGCAGGCAGCCGCCGGGGTTGTCCAGGCGGTCGGTGCCCCAGTGGTAGCGCACGCCCGGCACCGAGCCCACGCGGTCGGCATAGACATTGGCATTCCAGTTGCCGCGCTGCCAGGCCAGGCTCGCGCGCAGCTTGCTGCGCAGGTCGCGGTCGCGGCGTTCCGGGTTCGGGTCGTTGGCGTAGCGCTGTTCCTTGGTCGAGATCTGGTTGGTGTAGTTCAGACCCAGCTGGAAACTGCCCCACTGCGCGGTTTCCAGGCGATAGCGTGCGGTCAGGTCGACACCACGCACTTCGCGGCTGGCCAGGTTGAACGGGCCGCGCTCGATCGACACCAGGCGGCCGCTGCTGTCACGGTTCACGCGGGCCAGGATGCCGGCGCAGTATTCGCCACCGGCCGGATTGGCCCATGGCGTGCCATCGATGTTCTTGCCGGTCAGGCAGCCGGCCTCGCTGGCCAGCACCTCATCGGCGCCGACGTCGACGATCATGTCTTCCAGCTTGATCGCCCAGTAGTCGGCGCTGACCGACAGGTTCGGCATCACGTCCCAGACCAAACCGACCGTCCACGAATCACCGGTCTCCGAGCGCAGCAGCGGCGTGCCGCGCCGGTTCACGTCGAAGGTGTACCAGACATCGGTGTTGCCCACGCCGCAGTTGTTGACCAGGTACGCGCCACTCTGGATGCAGCGCAGGCGGTCATAGGTCTGCACTTCGGAGCTGCTCGGCTGGCCCAGCAGGTAATGCATGTCCGGCGCATGGAAGCTGGTGGCATAGGAGCCACGCACCAGCAACGATTCAACCGGGCGCCATTCCAGGCCGACGTTCCAGGTGGTTTCCTTCTGGCTGCCGATGTCCAGTGCTTCGCTGCTGTCGTCGGCCTTGTAGTTGCCATAGCGGTCATAGCGCGCGGCCGCAGTGGCGGTCACGCTGTCCAGCAGCGGAATCTTGAATTCGACGCCGGCCGAATAGCGGGTGCGCTCGCCGCCACCGCGATCGACGTTCTGCAGGTCGAAGTCGATGCCTGCGCGTGGGTCGGGGCTGAGGTGATAACCCTGCTGCGCGACTTCAGCCACTGCGGCGAACGAGATCGGGCCGGCCCAGCCCTGGAACAGTTCGCCGGTGATATCCGCCGAGGCCTGGTTGACCCAGGACGCCGCCCGGTTCTTCGCCACCGTACCCATCTGCCAGTACTGGTCCGGCGTCAGCGGATTCCACCAGCGCGATTCGTTCAAGGCGTAGATCGCCTCGCCATCGGCCGTGGTGCCCAGCTTCGGGCCGAGGAAGTAGTCGTACGACTTCTGCTTGTCGACCACGTTCTGCCGTTCTTCCACGCGGTAGTACGAGCGCCCCACCGTGGCGCTCCAGTCGAAGCGGTCGGCGAGGCGGCCACGCAGGCCGGCGCTCCAGTCCCAGGACAGTTCGCGGTTGGTGTTACGCAGCGTATCCAGGCCACCCACCTCGTTTGGAGTGAACTGGCGCAC
Source organism: Stenotrophomonas sp. a6 (assembly GCF_030913325.1). Taxonomy (NCBI): domain Bacteria; kingdom Pseudomonadati; phylum Pseudomonadota; class Gammaproteobacteria; order Lysobacterales; family Lysobacteraceae; genus Stenotrophomonas; species Stenotrophomonas sp. a6. The sequence goes on along the minus strand of NZ_CP133161.1, from coordinate 1,992,275 downwards.
GCCGAGGATCGGGCGGTTGCGGTTGGCGTCCCAGTAGTAGCCGTTGTCATCGTCGACCAGCGACACGCCGGGCGGATTGGTGCCCCAGATCGCTTCGGAACGGTAGACCGCCAGATTGGTCCAGGCCTGCAGGTCATTGCTGAAATCGAAGGTGGCATACAGGTTGCCGGACACGTTCTCGGCGCCGCCGGTGAGCAGCCAGTTGGCGTAGTCGGCGCTCATGCCGCACAGGCGGCCGGTGTTGGTGATGGTGTTGGCGGCGTAGTTGTAGACCAGTCGATCGGCGGTGTAGTACTCACTGCCGAACTTCTCGCAGGTGCCGGTGGGCGGCGCCAGGCGCTGGCCCGTGGTGGGATCGATCAGCGCCAGACCGGCGGTAGGACGGAAGCCGACCTTGCGTTGTTCCATGTTCCAGGACGGGTACGGCGCATCATCGGCGTCGTCCATCTGCGGGCGGTCACGGCCGAACAACGGATCGCGCTTGGTGTACTGCAGCGCGTAGGTCACGCTCCAGTTGTCACCGGTCTTGCCGCCGGCCCAGGACAGGTCCCAGGTGTCGCGCCCACCCTCGGTGGAGGTGCCGCCACGCACGCGCACTTCGTCGCCGTCGTAGTTGGTCTTCAGAATGACGTTGACCACGCCGGCGATCGCATCCGAGCCATAGATGGCCGAGGCGCCACCGGTCAGCACTTCGATGCGCTCCACCGCCGCGGCCGGAATGTTGCCGTAGTTGGAGAAGTTGGTTTCACCGCCATAGGGCAGCGGGTAGTCGGCCACGCGACGGCCGTTGACCAGCAGCAGCGAGCGGTTCGGGCCCATCCCGCGCAGGTTCAGGCCACTGGCATTGGGCGTGTGCGAGCCCCACTGCGAGGCGGCTTCAACAGTGCCGGTCGCTTCGGTGAGGGTCTTCAGCGCGTCGTACACGCTGACGAAGCCTTCCTTCTGGATCTGCGCGGCGGTGATCACGTTGACCGGTGCCGGGCCTTCGACGCTGGCGCGCTTGATGCGCGAGCCGGTGACGGTGACCGCGTCGAGATCCTTGGTGGATGAACTGGCAGCCTCCTGCGCGCTGGCAGCCAGGGGCAACAGGGCCAGGACCAGGGCCTGGGACAGCAGGTGACGACGCTTGCGGACGATCTGAGCCATGGGTGGTTGCTCTTCGAAAGTGTGGACGCACGGACGGGTGGTGGCGCGGCACTACAGCTGATCCGGGCACCTGGATCGGTTCAAGACCGTCCCGACGCCCTCCCCTGTGGATCGATCCAAACTAAAGCACAGCTGAACCACGCCGGGCATGCGGCGACGCAGCAATGCCCGGTTCAATGCCGCTATCGGCCGCAGGTATCAAGAACAATCAAAGGGTTGCGAAACATCGCTGAGAGAACAGCGCACACGTCAATGACATGATCGCGACAATCGCGCGCGGAACGGATTTGTCCGGCGCAAGCCAGCGTCCGGGGTCGGATCCCCTCGCAGAGGGGCTCTGACCCGATTGCGTCGGGTGGGTCAGAGCCCTTCTGCGAAGGGATCCGACCCCGGCCAGCTCTCAGCCGTCCAGCGCCTGTCGCAGCGCGGCCACGGTCGCGGTGGCGGTCTGGCTCCAGTCCGGGTCCAGCCCGCGCAGGTCCGGGTTCTGGAACTGCATGGCCGAGCGCCGCAGGCCTTTGGCCGAGGCGTGCAGTTCGGTGCAGCCGCTGCGTCGTGCGACGGCGGCGACATTGGCCGGGCCCAGCCCGGCGCCGGCCATCACCGTGATACGTCCCGCCGCCTGGGTGACCAAGCCTGCCAGCACATCGGCACCGGCCTCGGCACTGACCTGGCCGCCCGAGGTCAGCACGCGCTGGCAACCCAGTTCGATCACCTGTTCCAGTGCCGCCGGCAGATCGCGGGCGGCATCGAAGGCGCGGTGGAAGGTCACCTGCAGCGGCCCGGCAGCCTGCACCAGTTCACGGCACAACGCCACGTCGATACCGCCCTGCACATCCAGCGCACCGATCACCACGCCATCGCAGCCGAGCGCGCGGCACTGCGCGATGTCACGCAGCATCAGTTCGGTTTCCAGCGCGTCGTAGTGGAAGTCGCCCGGGCGTGGCCGCACCAGCACGAACAGCGGAATCGACAGGCGTTCGCGCGCAAGCGCGATGGTGGCGAACGACGGCGTGGTGCCTCCCTCGGCCAGGTTGTCGAACAGCTCGATGCGGTCGGCGCCGCCGGCCTGGGCGGCCAGCGCCGAGGCCAGCGAGTTGCTGGCGATTTCCAGAGTGAGCCGGGTTTTCACGTCTGGGTGCTCGTGTAGATCGACGGTGAGTCGCGCAGGTCATCCTGGCGCTGCCCATCGCACACGGCGTAGACGAAGCCGCGATGCAACGCGTAGGCGCCCACCTCGCCCTGCTTGTTCATGGCCAGGAAGCACACCTGCAATGTCTTGCTCGCTTCGGGGCGCTTGCGCACCACGCGGTCGATGGCTTCACGGCAGGCCTGTGCCGGCGAGCGCCCCTGGCGCATCAGTTCGACCACCAGGAACGAAGCGGCGTTGCGGATCATCTCTTCACCTACGCCCGAAGCAGTGGCCGCCCCCACTTCGTTGTCGACATACAGGCCAGCACCGATGATCGGGCTGTCGCCGACCCGGCCGTGCAGCTTCCAGGCCATGCCGCTGGTGGTGCAGGCACCGGCAAGGTGGCCCTTGGCATCCAGCGCCAGCATGCCAATGGTGTCGTGGTTGTCGCTGTTGCCGGGAATACCACGGCGCTCGGCGTTGATCTGCGGCTGATACTTCTCCGTCTTCAGCCACTCGCGCCAGGCCGCTTCGGCCTGCGGCGTCAGCAGGTGCTTGCGCTCGAAACCCTGCTGCACCGCGAACTGCTGCGCGCCCTCGCCCACCAGCAGCACGTGTGGGCTGTTCTCCATCACTTTGCGGGCCACCGACACCGGATGCAGGATGTCGACCAGCGCGGCCACGGCGCCACAACGGCCATCGCCATCCATGATGCTCGCGTCCAGGCTCAGCACGCCGTCGCGATCCGGGTTGCCACAATGGCCGACGGTGGGGTTGCACAGCTCGCTCTCGGCCCAGCGTGCGCCTGCTTCCACCGCATCCAGCGCGCTGCCGCCCTGCGCCAGCACCTTCCATGCGGCCTGGTTGGCCGGCACGCCGAAATCCCAGGTTGATACGACCTTCGCCCCGCCCTGGCTGCGCGCCCGCACGCCCGGCAAAGCCGCCATGCCTGCAGCCAGTGCACCGGCCTGCAGGAACTTCCTGCGATCCACCATCTTCCCCTCCCAGTCTGCAATGCACGGCCGGCCCGATGCCGACCCTGCCGATCAGTCGTGCGTGGGCTGCCGTGCGGCGTGCCAGACCGCTGCGCCGAGCACGCCCAACTGGCCGTGCTCCACGCGCCATACCGGCACCTGGCGCAGCACCTCGGTCAGCACGCCCTTGTTGAGGAAGCGCTCACGGAAGCGGCCATCGGCCAGGAAATCCTGCACATGCGCGGAAATGCCTCCGGCCAGGTACACCGAACGTGCACCGACGGCGATCGCTGCGTCGCCGGCCAGGCTGCCCAGCCACGCACAGAACACCTGCAGTGTTTCCACGGCCAGCGCATCCTCGCCGCTGCGTGCGGCGCCGATCAGTGCCTCGGTGCTGGTCCACACCGGGGTGACGCCGCGCAGTTCGCACAGGCACGGATACAGGTTCATCAGGCCGCTGCCGGACAGCACGCGTTCGTTGTCCACGTGCGCCCAACGCTGCAGCAGCTTGCCCAGCACCTGCAGTTCCAGCGCGTTGCCGGCGCCAAGCGCGGCATGGCCGATCTCGCTGGCCAGCACCGGGCGCTCGCCGTCGGCAAAGCGCAGTGCGGCGCCCAGGCCGGTACCGGCACCCAGCACCAGCGCCGGGAATGCCTGCGCCGGATCAGCATCGCCGTTCAGCGGCACCAGCGTGTCCGGCTGCAGATAAGGGATGGCCAGCGCCACCGCCTCGAAATCGTTGATCAGCTGCAGTTCGCCCAACCCGGACTGCGCGCGGGTGGCCGACAGCGAGACCGTCCATGGCAGGTTGGAATTGATCAGCACATCGCCATCGAGCAGGCCGGCAATGGCCACCACCGCGGTCTGCACCGGCTGGCCAAGGCCTGCGGTGAAATCGGCCAGGATCGCCGCCAGGCTGGGATGCTCGGCGCAGGCATAGGTGCGATGGCTGCCCAGCAGCGGCGCCTGGCCGGGTTGGGTTTCAGCCAGCGCAAGGCGGGCGAAGGTGCCGCCGACATCGGCAACGACCAGACGGCGTGGAAGACCGCCGCGGGCGGAGTCAGAGGAAACCGGGGACGCTGCTGCGATGGTCACGCTGGCCTGCTTGGATCGATTGAATCGCCCCGATTCTCAGGCATCGGGGCGGCTTTGCCTAGCGCGCCGATGGTTCAGGTTGGCCTACATGCCTTCCTGTTCGGCCACCTGCACACCATCCACCAGCACTCGCAGCCGCTGCGGGCGGAAGCCGGCGAACAGCAGCGGCCGGGTGCGCTCGACCAGCACTTCATGGCCGGCGATGTGGCGCAGCCACGACTGTACCAGCGAGAACGAGAAGTGGGTGCCCGGATGCAGCGGGTGCTGCACCCAGACCGTCTCGGTGGCGCTCTGCAACTGCATCGCGCCGGTGAACCAGTGGCGGCTGAGGGTCACCGGCGTGGTGCCGGCCATGAAGCGGATATCCATGCGGGGTCCTTTCGCTGGAGCGGTGGTGTGCGGGGTCAGGGCTGGGCAGTCTGCAGGCTGTAGCTGGTGCTGGCGGTGAACACCGCGCCGTCGGGCTGGGTGGAGCGCACCTCGACCTTGTGGCTGCCCACGGCCAGATCGGTCGGCAGCGCGCCACGCCACAGGTGCGGCGATGCGGTGGCCTCCGGCGAGCGGTCGTAGCCACGCAAGCTGTCTGCAAGATCGTCGGCCACGTTCTCCACCATCAGGCGCGGATCGGGTTGGCTGACCTGCTTCATCGGCTGCCAGGCGCCTCCATCGACGCGGTACTCGACCACGCTGGCATCCTCACCCATGTAGACGTTGGCATAGATGCCCCAGGCCGGGTAGGCGCCCTGGCGCAGCACCTTCGGCGCATGCAGGCCGATCTGCTCGCTGGCCGGTTTTCCGGCCACGCGGTACTGCAGTCTGTAGCTGCCATTGCCGGCCACGTCGAGCAACGCATAGCCCTTCGGCGTGCCATCGCTCATGGTGCTGTCCGGCACGCCGGCGGCATTCTTGACGCCTGACCAGAACGCACCGCAGTTGGCACCGACGTTGTATTCGTGCAGCGGCTTGTCGCCGTTCCAGCCCTCGGCCTTGCCATGGTAGACGTGCTGCTGGGTGTGGCTGTGGCCGCTGAGCACCAGCACGTTGCGGAAGTCCTTCAGCAGGTCGAACAGGCGCTGGCGGTCGGCATGGCGGAAGGTCTCGCGTCCGGGCGCCGCGTCGAACAGCGGGATGTGCATGCCCAGCACCAGCAGGCGATCCTTGTGCAGGCCCTTCAGGTAGCTGGCGAGGAAGGCGAACTGGTCTTCGCGCAGGCCGCCGATGTACTTCGGCTTGGCCTTGGGGTCGTACACCACGTCGTCCAGGAACACGAAACTGGCGCCGCCCTCTTCCACCGCATAGGTGTCTGGACCGTAGATGTTGCGCCAGCTGTCCAGCGAGTGTTCGTCGCTGGCCGCATCGAAGTCGAGATCGTGGTTGCCCGGCACATGGAACCACGGCACGCCAAGTCCGGTGGTGACCTTGTTGATCGCCGGATACAAGGTCAGGTCGTCGTTGACGATGTCACCCAGAGTGGTGCCCATGCGCGCCTTGGTCTGTCCCACCAATGGCGCGACGATCGACTGCTGGTAGTAGCCGATATCCTTCAGGCTGGCGGTCTGCGAATCGGTGAACACCAGCATCTGGAAGCCGCGCCGACTGTCATGGCGATCCGACTGCAGGGCGAAATCCCAGTTGCGGGTGACGTCGCTGGTCGCGGCGATGCCGCCGTACTTCAACGCCGGCGAACCGTTCGGGCGATAGTGCCGCCAGAACGAAGGCAGGCCGTCGGCCGCTTTCGGGAAGGAATACGCATCGGGCTTGATCACGAACACGGTCTGGCCATCACGCAACGGCAGGCTGTAGCTGCCGTCTGCAGCCGTCTTGACGATGGCCTCGCCGTTGGAGACCTGCACGCCGGCCAGGCCCGGATCGGTCGCACCGCGGCCGGGTTTGCCGTCGCGCTCCAGATAGACCTTGCCGGTGACCACGGTATCCGCGGCCCAGGCCGGCGAGGTCAGCAACAGGCAGCACAGCCAGGCGGCAGGCAGTTTCATGGGCGGTCCGGGTAAAGAAAGACCGCCTATTGTAGATTCCGTTGATGACATCGCGCACGCGATGACGCATGCCGGTAGTGCCGGCCGCTGGCCGGCAGCCTCATGAACGTCGGGCATCCGGGGCTTGCCGGCCGCTGGCCGGCACTACCACACGTCAACGATGGCGTTTTTCCAGCACCGCACGCGCATCATCCAGCGACAGCCCGCGCGCGCGCAGCAGCACCAGCAGGTGGTACAGCAGGTCCGAGGCCTCGCCCAGCAACGCCTCATCATCCTGCGCCACCGCCGCCAGGGCGGTCTCCACCCCCTCCTCGCCCACCTTCTGTGCGATACGGCGGATGCCGCCCTCGAACAGGCTGGTGGTGTAGCTGCCCGGCGGGCGTTGCGCCTCACGCATCGCCACCAGCTGGCCCAGCCCGCCCAGGAAATCCTTCGGCGCCTGGTCGAAGCAGCTCTCTGCACCGGTGTGGCAGGTTGGCCCCGCCGGCCGTGCCATCACCAGCAAAGTATCGGCATCGCAGTCGACGCTGATCGACTGCACCACCAGTACGTTGCCGGACTGCTCGCCCTTGGTCCACAACCGCTGCTTGCTGCGGCTGAAGAAGGTCATGTGGCCGATGGCCAACGTGGCCGCCAGCGATTCGGCACTCACATAGCCCAGCATCAGTACCTGCAGGGTATCGGCATCCTGCACCACCGCCGGCAGCAGGCCGTCGCCCTTGCTCCAGTCCAGCGCCTGCAATGCGTCCAATGACGGCCTGACTTCAATAGACATCCCGCACCTCGATCTGCTGTCCGCGCAGGTAGCGCTTCAATTCCGGAATGGCGATCGCGCCGCTGTGGAACACGCTGGCGGCCAGCGCGCCGTCGACGTCGGCCTGGTCAAAGGCTTCGGCGAAGTGCTCCATCGCACCCGCACCGCCGGAGGCGATCAGCGGCACCTGGCACAATGCCCGTGCCTGCTGCAGTTGCACGACATCGTAGCCACGGCGTACGCCATCGCTGTCCATGCAGTTCAGCACGATCTCGCCCGCGCCACGCCGTTGCGCTTCGACGATCCAGTCCAGGGTGCGCAGCGGCACCGCCTGGGTCTTGTCCGGATCGCCGCTGAAACGACGCACCCGCCATTGCCCGTCGGCCTCGCGCACCGAATCGACACCGACCACCACGCACTGCACGCCGAACTCGTCCGCCAGCTCGGTGATCAGCTCCGGGCGCCCCAGCGCCGGCGAGTTGATCGACACCTTGTCGGCACCGGCAAACAGCACGCGGCGCGCGGTTTCCACACTGTCGATGCCACCGGCCACGCAGAACGGAATGTCGATCAGCCGCGCGATGCGCTCGATCCAGGCAACGTCGACCGAACGCGCCTCGGGGCTGGCGCCGATGTCATAGAACACCAGCTCGTCTGCCCCCTGGTCGCGATAGCGCTGCGCCAACTCGGCGATGTCGCCCATGTCGACGTGGTCGCGGAAGCGCACGCCCTTGACCACGCGGCCATCGCGCACGTCCAGGCAGGGAATGATGCGGCGGCTCAACATGCCAGCGCCTCCGCCAGGTCCATGCGCTGCTCCAGCAGTGCCTTGCCGAGGATCGCACCGCCACAGCCGGCGGCACGCGCCTCGGCCACATCGGCCACGTCGCGGATGCCTCCGGAGGCCTGCACGGCCACGCCCGGCAGCAGCGCCGACAGGTGCTGGTAGAGGCTGATGTTGGGCCCGGCCAGCATGCCGTCCCGAGCGATATCGGTGCACAGCAGGTGGCGCATGCCGGCGCGCGCGTAGCGCTGGGCCAGGTCATCCAGGGTCACTCCGGCGTTCTCGGTCCAACCGTGCACCGGCAATTGCCACTGCCCCTGTGCGTCCTGGCGCGCGTCCAGCGCAACCGTGATGCGATCGGCGCCGAATTCCTCCAGCCAGCCGACCACTTCATCGGGGCGACGCACCGCCAGCGAGCCGACCACCACGCGACCGGCGCCGGCATCGAGGATGCGCGCCACATCGTCGCGGCCGCGCACGCCACCGCCGGTCTGCACCTGCAGCGATGTCTGCGCGCGGATCGACGACAGTAGCGGCGCCAGCGTATAGCCACCGGCGCGCGCAGCGTCCAGATCGACCAGATGCATCCACTGCGCACCCTGCGCGGCGAAGGCCTGCGCGCGTGGCAACGGATCGTCGCCATACGAGGTTTCCTGCGCGTAGTCGCCCTGGCGCAGCCGCACCACGCGGCCGTCGCGGATATCCAGCGCGGGGTAGACGATGAAACTCATGCAGCAGTGCCCTCGAGAAAATTGCGCAGCATCAGCGAGCCGGTCTCGCCGGAGCGCTCGGGGTGGAACTGTGCGCCGTAGTAACGCCCCTGCTCCACCACGGCAGTGAACAGGCCGCCGTGGTCGCAGGCAGCGACGGTGTGGGTATTGAGGGGCGCGGCGTAGCTGTGCACGAAGTAGGCGCTGGCACGCTCCGGCACGCCGCGCAGCAGCAGCGATTCGCGCAGCGGCAGCAGGCGGTTCCAGCCCATGTGCGGCACCCGGATGCCGCAGGCCGGCACCAGCTTGCGCACCACGCCGGGAATCAGTCCCAGTGTCTCCACACCCGCCTCCTCGGAGCGTTCGAACAGCAGCTGCATGCCCAGGCAGATTCCCATCAGCGGCACCTCCAGTCGCTGCAGCGGTTCCACCAGGCCTTGCGCATGCAGGTGTTGCATGCCGGGACCGGCGGCGCCGACGCCGGGCAGGATCACCCGCTGCGCACCGACCAGACCGTCCGCATCGCGCACCAGCCGCACAGTCGCACCCAGGCGCTCCAGTGCGTAGCGCACCGAGCCCAGGTTGGCGCCGCCGGCATCGATCAGCGCAACGTCACTCACAGCGCCCCCTTGGTGGAAGGCAGCGCTGTGCCCTGGCGGGCCAATGCCGGGCGCAATGCGCGCGCCAGCGCCTTGAAGCAGGCCTCCACCTTGTGGTGATCGTTGTCGCCGCGTACCTGCAGGTTGAGGTTCAGGCCGCTGGCATCGCACAGCGAGCGGAAGAAATGCGGCACCAGCTCGGTCGGCATATCGCCCACGCGTTCGCGCTTGAACTCGCCCTCGAACACGAAGTACGGGCGGCCACTGAAGTCCAGCGCAGCGCTGGCCAGCGTCTCGTCCATCGGCAGGGTGAAACCGTAGCGGCCGATGCCGCGCTTGTCGCCCAGCGCCTCGCGCAGCGCCTGGCCCAGGGCCAGCCCCGTATCCTCGATGGTGTGGTGTTCGTCGATGTGCAGGTCACCCTCGGCCTGGATGTCCAGCGCGAAGCCACCGTGCTTGCCGATCTGTTCCAGCATGTGGTCGAAGAACGGCAGGCCGGTGGAGATGCGTGCATCACCCGCGCAATCCAGGTCCAGTTCGACGCGGATCTTCGTTTCTTTCGTGTTGCGCTGGACCACGGCGGTGCGCGGCGCATCGGCCAGCGCATGGGCAATGCCCGGCCAATCCCACTCGCCACCAAACTGCGCGGTGCGCAGCTGGAAACCGCGGATGTTGAGGTTGTCGGCAAACTGCAGGTCGGTGATGCGATCGCCGACCATGCCCGAACGCGCCCAGTCGATGCTGCGGTCCTGCAGATAAGCCGTCATCAGTCCGATGCCCGGCTTGCGGGTCGGCGCATTGTCGTGCGGCCAGCTGCAGTCGATCAGCACGTCACGGAAAGTGATGCCCTGGCTTTCGAAGATCTGCAGCATCAGCTCGTTGGGGCCATCGAAGCTGGCACGCGGGTAGCTGTCGCTGCCCAGGCCATCCTGGTTGGTGACGATCACGAACTGGTAGCCGGCATCCCGCAGCTTCAGCAGCGCCGGGATCACCTGCGGCACGAAGCGCAGCTTCTCGTAGGCGTCGATCTGGAAATCGGACGGCTCCTCGATGAGGGTGCCGTCGCGGTCGATGAACAGGATCGGGGTCATGCTGCGGCCCTCCGCGCCGACAGGGCCGCGAGCACGCGGTCATTCTCTTCCGGGCTGCCGATGCTGATGCGAAGCGCATCGCCCAGCTGCGGCGCGGCGCGCTGGTCGCGCACCACCACCCCTGCAGCAAGCAGCGTATCGAACGCCGCCTGCGCATCGGCGAAGCGGACCAGCAGGTAGTTGCCGGACGAGGCGTACACCCGGCGTACACCGGGCAGGCTGGCCAGTGCCGTTCGCAGGCGTTCGCGCTCGGCGATGACCGTGGCCACGCGCTCGGCGGTGCGTGCCAGCGCGGCCGGCTGCAGGGCCTGCACGGCCAGTTCCGCGCACGGGGTCGGCACCGGATACGGCGCCTGGCAGCGGCGCAGCACGGCAATCAGTTCCGGCGCGGCGATCAGCGTTCCAATGCGCGCGGCCGCGAGTGCGTGTGCTTTCGACAGCGTGCGCAGCACCGCCAGGTTGGCGTGCACGGCCAGCAACGTGGTCGCCGACGGACGCTGCGCGTACTCGACATAGGCCTCGTCCACCACCACCAGTGCCTGCCCGCGCAACGCAACCGCCACCCGTTCGACCTCGTCCAGGGCGATATCACTGCCGGCCGGGTTCGACGGTGCGCACAGGAACACCAGCTTGGCATTGCGCGCCCTGGCGGTGTCGATCACCGCATCCAGATCGGCGCGCAGGCCATCCTCGCTGTCCACCAGCGGCACTTCAATCAATGCGGCGCCCTGCAGGCGTGCGCAGACGGCGTACATGCCGAACACCGGCGGCGTGACCAGTACGCCATCGCGGCCCGGCACGCACAGGGCACGCACCAGCAGATCAATGGCTTCGTCGCTGCCGCGACCGATCAGCAGCTGCTGTGGCGTCACGCCGTACAGCGCCGCAAGTCCCTCGCGCAATGCCAACGGCTGCGGTTCGGGATAGCGCCGGCTGCTGCCCGCGGCATCAGCGGGATTGGCCCAGGCCGATTCATTGGCGTTCAACCAGACCTCGCCCTGCACCGCCGCGCTGCGCGCCGAGCTGTAGCCGGCGAAGGCCTGCAGATCCGGGCGAACCAGTGCCAGCACATCATCGATAGCCGCGTTCATGCTGCCACCTCCATGCGCACTGCGACCGCACGTTCATGTGCATCCAGGCCTTCGGCACTGGCGATGATGCGCGCGCAGCCGCCAATCGCTGCGAGGCCGGCGGCGCTGGCGCTCTGCACGCTGATCAGGTTCTGGAAGCTGGCCACACTGACACCACTGTAGGCACGTGCGGCACCCGCGGTGGGCAGCACGTGGTTGGTGCCGCTGCAGTAGTCGCCCAGTGCCTCGGGGGTGTAATCACCCAGGAACACCGAGCCGGCCGCCTGCACCTTGTCCAGCCACGCACGCGGATCACGCAATGCCAGGATCAGGTGCTCCGGTGCATAGCGGTTGCTGATCGCGAAGGCTTCGTCCAACGAGTCGACCTGGATCAGCCGCGAGGCCGACAGCGCCTGGCGTGCGATCTGCTGGCGCGGCAGCAAGGCCACCTGGCGCTCGACTTCAGCCTCGACCGCCGCCAGCATCGCGGTATCGTCGGTCAGCAGCAGCACCTGCGAATCCGGGCCGTGCTCGGCCTGCGACAGCAGGTCGGCTGCAACGAACGCCGGGTTTGCACCTGCATCGGCAATCACCAGCACTTCGGAGGGACCGGCCGGCATGTCGATGGCGGCGGCGCCGTCCTGTGCGACCTGCTGCTTGGCTTCGGTGACGAAGCTGTTGCCCGGCCCGAACAGCTTGTCACAGGCCGGAATGCTGGCCGTGCCGTAAGCCATCGCAGCGATGGCCTGGGCGCCGCCCAGCTTGAACACGCGCTGCACACCGGTCAGGCGTGCGGCCACCAGCACCGCAGGATCGGCCGTGCCGTCGGCGCGTGGCGGCGTGCACAGCACCACCTGCGGGCAGCCGGCCAGCTGCGCGGGCACGCCCAGCATCAACGCGGTGGACGGCAGCGGTGCGCTGCCGGCCGGCACATACAGGCCCACCCGGCCGATCGGGCGCAGCATGCGTTCGCATACCACGCCCGGTGCGGTTTCCACGGCATACCCCGTACCCATGCCGGCGGCGTGGAAACGGGCGATGCGTTCGGCAGCTTCGACCATCGCCTGGCGCAGTTCGGCGGGGACGGCGGCATCAGCCGCTGCGAACTCGGCTTCGCTCACTTCGAACGATCGCAGCTCGACACCGTCGAAACGTGCGGTGATCGCACGTAGCGCGTCGTCGCCCTGCGCGCGCACCTGTTCAATCAGCGTCGCCACCGCGTCACGGGTCTGCTGCGCCACGGTCTGCACCGGGCGGGTCAGTGCCGCGCTGCGCGCGGCCTCATCAAGTCGGGACCAGATCAGACGGTTCATGCCAGCGACCGCTCCACGCTCAGTACCATCAGGCCCTGCGCGCCGGCGCGCTCGAGTTCCTCCATGCGTTGCCAGCTCAGCGGGCCCGGGCACATGGTCTGCAGGCGCAGCGCGCCGCCATCGGCCGGCAGCCGCACCAGCGGCTCGGCATCGGCCAGCAGCTGCGCCAGCGCGTCGACGCGATCCTCGCTGGCGCGGAACATCAGCAGCTTGCGGTCCTGGCGCTGCACCACGCCGTCGAGGCGGCGCAGCAGCATCGCGCGCAGCGATGCACGTGCGTCATCCGGCACGCGCACCGCACCGGCCAGCACCGCTTCGCTGTCGAGCAGGTTGTGCACCGGGGTCAACTGGTTGGCGCGCAGCGTGGCGCCACTGGAGACCAGGTCGCAGATCAGGTCGGCGGTGCCCAGGCGCGGGGCGATTTCCACCGACCCGGACAGCTCGACCACCTGTGCGTCCACGCCCTGTTCGGCCAGCCATTGCTTGAGGATGGCCGGGTAGCTGGTGGCAATGCGGGCACCGGCCAGCTGCGTCGGTCCCTGCCACTGCCACTCCTCGGGTACCGCCAGCATCAGCCGGCACTGGCCAAAGCCCAGCCCGCGCAGCGCCTGGTAGGCATCCGGCAGGCCGACCTGGCGACGTGCCGCGGCCTGCTCGTCCAGCTCGTTGCGACCGACGATGCCGAGGTCGCAGACGCCGTCGGCGATCAGGCCGGGGATGTCGTCGTCGCGCACCAGCAGCAGGTCCACCGGCAGCGATTCACCGTAGCAGAACAGCTTGTCGCGGCTCTCGCGCCAGCTCAGGCCACAGGCACTGAGCAGGTTGCGGGCGGGCTCGGCCAGCCGGCCACTCTTCTGGATGGCGATACGCAGCCGGTCTCGTGCCGGCGCTGCCTGGGTTGCACTCATGGGGGAGGTCTCGAAGTTCGGAACGGGGCGCGGATCAGCGCGAAGCAAGGCGGTCGATGGCGGCGGCATAGCCTCGATGGCCATGCTCGAGCGTTCGCGCCACCCGTCCGGTGGTGGTCACGCTGACCCCGGTGCGCTCGTGGATCTCGCGATACGGCACGCCCTGCTGCAGCAGCGGCACCACCTTCCAGCGGTCGGCCATGGCTTCCAGCTCGGCCGGTGTGCACAGATCGCGCAGGAAGGCCTCGACCTGTTCCGGCTCGCGCAGGGCGGCAAAGGCCCGGGCCAGGGCTTCAAGGTCGGCCTTCGGGTCTTTGGCGGCAATTTCGGGGCGGGCTTTCACGGGGTCGTTTCCATGCATCAATGTAATAGCGCGTTAGTACATTAGCGCATTCTTGCGCAGTGCGTCAAATCGAGGGTTGAGGGTGCGGCAGGGCTGCTGCCCTGCACCCGCACCCGCAGAGGCCGGAGCATCGGCACAGCTGGGTTCCGGACCGACCCCGCCCTCGACAGGTGGCCGCGAGCTGTCGGGACGGCCGGGGTCGGATCTGTTTTCCAGAGGAAAACGGCTCTGACCCCGGAACGGGGCCCGGAAACGAAAACGCCCACCGGTTGGTGGGCGTTTCGTTGAAGCGCTGCATGCTGCCAGGGGCCGTTACATCACCTTCGACTGCTCCAGCTCGACCTGCAGGGTGCTGGCCAGCTCGTCACGGGAGACTTCGAACTGCTGCTCGCGCAGCAGGTCCTTCACTGCCACCACGCCGCGCGCCAGCTCGTCCTCACCGGCCAGCACCACGAAGCGGATGCCGGCCTTGGCGGCGTACTGGAACTGCTTGCCGATCTTCTTCGGCTCCATCTGCACTTCGGTGTTGATGCCACCGGCGCGCAGGCGGCGCGCGATGTCCAGCGACTGCGGCATGCCCTGCTCGTCCATCAGCGCCACCAGCGCCTGCACGCTGCTGCCCTCGATGCCATCGATCAGGCCGGCTTCGCGCAGCTGCCAGAACAGGCGCGACAGGCCGATGGAGATGCCCACGCCCGGCAGCTTCGACTTGCTGTAGTGGCTGGCCAGGTCTTCGTAGCGGCCGCCCGAGCAGATCGAACCGATCTGCGGGTGGTCGGTCAGCGTGGTCTCGTAGACGGTGCCGGTGTAGTAGTCCAGGCCGCGCGCAATGGAGAAGTTCAGGCAGTACGCGGTTTCCGGCACGCCCAGCGCCTGCACCAGCTGCAGCACTTCGCGCAGTTCGGCGACGCCGGTACGCAGGATCTCCGAAGAACCGGCGTCGGCTTCAAGCGTGGCCAGCTGCGCCAGTGCATCGGCATGGCCCTGCGAACGCACGGCCACGAACGCCAGGATCTTCTCGACCTGCTCGGCCGGAATCTCGAAGCCCTCGCCCACCAGCGTCTCGCGCACGTAATCGGCGCCGCGCTTGTCCAGCTTGTCCACTTCGCGCAGCACTGCCAGCTGGCGCTCGCCCTCGGCCACGCCCAGGCTCTCGAAGAAGCCACGCATCAGCTTGCGGTTGTTCAGCTGGATGCTGAAGTCACCGATGCGCAGTTCCGAGAACACCGCGTGGATGACCGCCAGCACTTCGGCGTCGTATCGCACGCTCAGGCTGTCCTTGCCGATCACGTCGATGTCGCACTGGTAGAACTCACGGAAGCGGCCGCGTTGGGCGCGCTCGCCGCGGTACACCCGCTGCATCTGGTAGCGACGGAACGGGAAGGTCAGTTCATGCTCGTGCTCGGCCACGTAGCGCGCCAGCGGCACGGTCAGGTCGAAGCGCAGCGCCATTTCCGGCAGCGAACGGTCACCCGATTCGGCGGCGTTGGCCAGCGCACCGGTGGACTGCACGAAATACACCTGGCGCTCGGTTTCGCCACCGGACTTGGTCAGCAGCACGTCGGACAGCTCGAACACCGGCGTCTCCACCGGCAGGAACCCGAAGCGCTCGTAGTTGCGACGGATCACGTCCAGCATGCGCTGGAACGCAATCTGCTCGCGCGGCAACAGTTCAAGGGTGCCGGGCGGGGTACGGGGCTTGATCACGGGCGGAACTCCTGCTGGAACGGGACGTGGGAGGGGGCGACATTCTAGCGCCCCCGCCTCGGGCAGGGTCGAACGGCCGCTTGAAGTATCATAAGGCCCTCCCCGCCCGCGATACGCCCCCGCAACATGTCACGGCCTTCCGGCGCTCCGCCCGCCACCAACGATCCCGCCTCGCCGTCCTGCAACACGCTGGACTGCCTGCACTGCTCGGTTCGCCACCTCGCGGTGTGCTCGGCGCTGTCGCCCGATGAAGTGCAGGCACTGGAACAGGTCACCGTTTCCCTGCAGGTCAGCATGGGCAGTACCCTGGCCCGCACCGGCGAAGAGCGCGACCATGTCTATACATTGACCGGCGGCGCCCTGCGCCTGGTGCGCACCCTGGCCGATGGCCGCCGCCAGATCAATGGCTTCGTGCTTCCTGGCGACTACCTGGGCCTGAGCGGCAGTGACCACCACCGCTACGATATCGAGGCCATCGCAGACAGCCGCGTATGCCGTGTCGCGCTGCCGCAGATGAAGGCGCTTCGCAGCCGTTTCCCGCACCTGGAACGCAAGCTGCTGCAGCGTGCCTGCCAGGAGCTGGACGCCGCGCAGGATGCCGCGCTGGCACTGGCGCGGCTGCAGCCGGCCGAGAAAGTGGCCGACTTCCTGCTGCGCCTGGCCGCGCGCGAGGCCAAGCTGGGTGGCGATGGCCTGCGCGTCTCGCTGCCGATGGGGCGTGGCGACATCGCCGACCATCTGGGCCTGACCATGGAAACGGTCAGCCGTACCTTCACCAAGCTGCGCCAGCAGGGGTTGATCGCCCTGCCCCACCTGAACGTAGTGGAGATCCTCGACGAGGACGGGTTGCGCACGCTGGCCGGTGAAGGGTTGATCTGACCGCATCGCGGTTGGCTGGGTTGCCGGCCAGCGGCCGGCACTACCAGGTGGACGCAGCACGGGTAGTGCCGGCCGCTGGCCGGCAACCCCAGATGCCTTCGATCAACGCAGCAACACCTCACGCAACGCCGCATACTCCGCAGCCAACGGTTCCGCGTGCGCGGGCCGCTGCAGCAACGCATCCAGCGCCGGCGGCACGGCCACTGCTTCGCCAATCAAGGGCTCCACCACTGCCTCGAACTTGGCCGGATGTGCGGTAGCCACCACCGCCCAGTCGCCCTTGGCGCCGCGCGCGCGCAGGTCCTGCAACATCTTCACCGCCGTCGCCGTGTGCGGGCAGAACAGCTCGCCACTACTGGCATGCGCGGCCGCAATTGTCGCGCGGATGGTCACGTCATCCACCGCGAACGCGCGGAAGGCGGCGCGCAGCTCGGCATCATCACCGTGATAGAGCCAGCGCAGACGTTCGAAGTTGCTGGGCGCCCCCACATCCATTGCGTTGGCAACCGTGGCCACACTGGCCTGCGGCTGATAGTCGCCACCGTTGAAGTACGCCGGCAGCACCGCATTGGCATTGGTCGCCAGCACGATCTGCCCGATCGGAACGCCCAGCGCGCGCGCCAGCACTGCGGCCATCGCATTGCCCAGATTGCCGGTCGGCACCACCAGGTTGAGCCGACGACGATGCGCTGCGTAATGGGTCAACGCCGCATGTGCGTAGTAACTCATCTGCGGCAGCAGCCGGCCCAGGCTGATGCTGTTGGCCGAGCTGAGCGGCACCTGCGCCTGCAGGTCACGGTCGGCCAGCGCCTGCTTGACCATGGCCTGGCAATCGTCAAACGCCCCGGCCACACGCAGCGCCTGGATGTTGTCGCCGAAGCAGCCAAGCTGATGCGCCTGGCGCGGTGACACGCGGCCATCCGGGTACAGCACCACCACACGCACGCCCGGCTGGCGGTGGAAGGCTGCCGCCACGGCGGCACCGGTATCGCCAGAGGTGGCGACAACGATCGTCAGGTCGCGGTCCTTGCCGGCCTGCAGCCGCGACAGTGTTCCGGCCAGGAAGCGCGCACCGATATCCTTGAACGCCGCCGTCGGCCCATGGAACAGCTCCAGCACATGGTCACCGCCGCCCAGTGGACGCAGCGGCACCGGAAAGTCGAACGCCTCGCGGCAGATCGATGGCAGCGCCGCCTCCAGAGCATCACCTGCGAAGAACGGTGCCAGCAGATCGGCGGCGGTATCGGCCAGCGTTGCGCCGGCCCGCAGCTCACGTGGCGCCGGCAGCACCTGCGGAACATACAGCCCTCCATCGGGCGCCAATCCTGCAGCGATCGCCGCACTGAGGCCAACGGCCGGGGACTGACCCCGGGTCGAAACAAATTGCATGGGTTCGGTATCCAGTAAAGGGGAAGGATTCAGCACAAGCGGGCTCCCGCTGCATCCAGCGGCGACACCCAGGCATCGCTGTCGAAACCGGCGGCGGCAAATGCCGCCTGCACCGGTGCGGCAGCGGCGCGGGCCTGGTCGGCGTCCTCGAACCAGGCGAACACGCTGGGTCCGGCACCGGAGATGCCCGCACCCATTGCATGGGCCGACAGCGCCGCATCGCGGGCTGCTTCGAAACCTGCAATCAGGCCGGCCCGCCGTGGTTCGACCAGCACATCGCGCAATCCAGCCCGCACCAGCGCCGCATCACTACGATGGCAACCACTGAGTACCAGCGCGAGGTTCGCACTCTGTGCCACGAATTCACCCAGCGCGTAGCTGCCCTGCAGCACCTGGCGCGCACGGCGTGTTTCCAGCACCGCGTGCGGATGCACCAGCAGGCTGTGCCAGGCCGCCGGCACAGGAATTGGCAGCAGGCGGTCGGCCGTACACAGCGCAAGACCACCCAGCAGCAGCGGCCCCACGTTGTCGCCGTGGCGGCCACCGCTGGCCACTGCCTCGCCGTCGAGCGCAAACGGATACAGCGCCTCGCGCGACAGCGGTACATCCAGCAGCGCGTTGCCGGCAACCAGCGCAGCAACGCATGACGCTGCCGAACCGCCCATGCCGGAACCGAACGGAATGCCCTTGTCGATCTCCACCACGAATCCGAAATCCAGGCCCAGGCCTTCGCGCAGTGACATCAGCGCAGCGCCCGCGGTGTTCCCGGCGGCCTCCAGCGGCAGCTCGACCGCACTGCCACGGATCGCTTCGATGCAGACCACCGGTTCCTCGATGCGGCGCACGCTCACGGTATCGCCAACACCGGCGATGGCATGACCAAGAATGTCGAAGCCCACCGCCACGTTGGCCACCGAGGCCGGCGCGAACGCACGTGCGATCACAGGCGCGCTCCTTCACCGGCCGCGACCCGCAGCAGGTCGGCAAACACACCGGCGGCGGTGACTTCCGGGCCGGCGCCCGGACCCTGCACCACCAACGGGTTGTCGCAGTAGCGACGGGTACGGAACTGCACCACGTTGTCGGTCAACCGAAGGTTGGCGAAGGCGTGGTCGGCGGGCAGTTCCTGCAGGCCCACCGAGGCACCGTCAGCGCCCAGCTGTGCCACGTAGCGCAGCACCGCGCCACGCGCCCGCGCGTCCTGCAACCGCTGCAACAGGCTGGCATCGGACTCGCCCAGCCGCGCCATGAAGTCATCCACGCTGCCGTCGCGCAGCAGCGCCGGCACCAGGCTTTCCACCTGTACCTGTTCCAGGCTGAGCGCGTGGCCGGCCTCGCGGGCGAGGATCACCAGCTTGCGCGCCACGTCCACGCCCGAAAGATCATCGCGCGGGTCCGGCTCGGTGTAGCCCATCGACCGCGCCTGCGCGACCAGCTGCGAGAACGGCTGACTGCCGTCGAAGCGGTTGAACAGCCACGCCAGCGTGCCGGAGAAGATGCCTTCGATCGCCAGCACCTCGTCGCCCGTATCGACCAGATCACGCAGCGTGGTGATCACCGGCAGGCCCGCGCCCACCGTGGCTTCGTAGCGGAAGCGCGCACCACTGGCCGCCGCAGCAGCGCGGATGCGCTGGTAGCGCGGCAGCGGGCCAGCACCGGCCTGCTTGTTCGGAGTCACCACGTGGATGCCGGCGGCCAGCCAGCCCTCATAGCGCTCGGCCACGTCGGCGCTGCCACTGCAGTCGATCACCACCGCATGCGGCAGGTGCGCGGCCAGCAGGTGTTCGGTGAAGCGATCCAGGTCGCTGGGCTCGCCCGCGTCCTGCAATGCCTCCCGCCAATCGGCGTGCAGGCCATCCACTTCCAGCCGCATGCGCGAACGCGAGGCCAGCGCGCGCAGGCGAAGATCCACATTGGCCTTGGCCAGCAGCTGCGGGCGGGCCGCCAGCAGCTGGTCCAGCAGTGCCGCGCCGACGTTGCCCGGCCCGATCACACCGACCGCGAACGTCTGCGGCGACAGCCAGAAGCCCGCATGTGCGGCCCGCAATGCGCGGGTGGCATCGGCACTGTCCACCGCCACAGAAATATTGCGCTCCGACGAGCCCTGCGCGATCGCCAGGATGTTCACCTGCGCGCGTCCCAGCGCCTCGAACAGGCGCGCCGCCACACCGGGCTGGCCGGCCATGCCGTCACCCACTGCCGCCAGCACGCTGACGCCCTCACTGACCTGCACCCGCTGCACCTGCCCTACCGACAGTTCATGCGCGAACGCGTGCAGCAGTGCCTCACGGCCACGCGCCGCCTCGGCGGCGCGCACCACGCAGCAGATCGAATGCTCTGACGAACCCTGCGAGATCATCACCACCGACACCTGCGCCTGGCGCAGCGCCGCGAACACGCGCTCGGCGGTACCGGGCACGCCGATCAGGCCGGTGCCTTCCAGGTTCAACAGGGACAGCCCGGGGCTCAGGGTCAGGCCCTTCACCGGCCCGCGCGGCGAGCGCTCGGCGCTGATGCGCGTCCCCGGATGCGCCGGCTGGAAGGTATTGCGGATGAAGATCGGCAGGCCGAGGCGGATGGCCGGCGACATCGTCTGCGGGTGCACCACCTTGGCGCCGAAATAAGCCAGCTCGCAGGCCTCGTCGTAGCTCAGTGATTCCAGTTGCACCGCTTCGGGCACCAGTCGCGGGTCGGCCGACAGCACGCCGTCGACGTCGGTCCAGATGTGCAGTTCATCGGCATTGAACAACGCGGCGAAGATCGCGCCGGAATAGTCGCTGCCGTTGCGGCCGAGCGTGGTGATGCGGTCATGGCGGTCACGGGCAACGAAACCGGTGGCGACCAGGCGCATCTGCGGATGCCGCAGGCGCCACTTGGCCAGGCGGTCCGCGCTGGACTCCCAGTCGACATCCACACCCAGTTCGCCATGCCCGACCACCAGCACGTCGCGTGCATCCAGTACCGCACAGTCTTCGCCCAAGGCACGCAGGTGGGTGCCAAGCAGTTGCGCGGAGAATACTTCGCCCAGGCCCTGCACGCGGTCGAGTACTTCGCGCGGCAGCTCGCCGATCACCGCCAGCGCCGCCAGCACTTCGGCCAGTTGATCGAAGCGGGCGTCGATCCATTCGACGGTCTCGCCCACCTGCTCGCCCAGCAGGGCCACGGCGGCGCCACGGTGACGCGCGCGCAGCGCATGCCAGGCCTCGCGCCAGCCTTCGTCGCCCTTGGCCGCCAGCTGGGCCAGTTCGATCAGCGCGTCAGTGACGCCCTTCATTGCCGAAACGACAGTGACCTGCAGCGATTCGGGACGGGCCAGCAGCAGGCCCGCAACATGGCGGTAGCGTTCGGCATCGGCCACCGAGGTGCCGCCGAACTTGTGCACGACGATGGACGGTGCAGCCAGATCGGCCGGGGCAACGGGATGAGCGGGGGCGTGGGAAGACATGTAGACCTCGGCAGGAGGCCCCGTCGCATGCAGGTGTCGAGTTTCCCCGCCACCTGTATGGTGCGGGGCCGTGGTTTTCGGGAGTTACACGAAGACGACGGGCCGCACCAGGGCAGTGGTGGCGGTGGTGGTGGTAATGGTGGTGGTGGCGACCGGCGCAGTCGAACGGCCCGCAGTGGCGGGGGCGATCAGGCTGGCGTGGGCGGCATCAAGAACCATGACGCACAGAAAACACTGTGCGCCGGCCTGCTGTCAAGTGCTGCGATGCAAAAACCAGTGCCGCGATCATCGCTCAACGTGCCGGCATTTGGTTGCATCTGAGACCAAGGCAGCATCAGCACGCTTGACGCACGCATTCAGCCGGCATGTTCGGCGATCGCCCGTGGACTGCGATGGGCATGCGCGCACAGCATCACGCCGGCCACCAGGAACACGATCGCCAGCGCTTCCAGCAGCGAAGGCCAGCGCTGCTGCCAGGCGAAGGCATACGCCAGCGCGAACAGCGTCTCGAACACGATCATCTGGCCGGTCAGGGTCAGCGGCAGCAGGCGGCTGGCGCGGTTCCAGAACGCATTGCCGAGGATCGAGGCCACCACCGCCACACCGGCGCTGATTGCCCAGAAACCACTCCACTGCGCCGCCGTGTGCCCGCTGGTGTGGCCGATGAAGGCCATCGGCACCAGCAGCAGGGCCAGGCCGCCGGTGGTGACGCCGGTCAGCAGCGACCAGTCGTGGCTGGACAAGTCCGGTCGACGCGCCAGCCAGCGGCTGTTGCCGATCGAGTACAACGCCCACGAGAACAGCGCGCCGAACGCGCACAGCAGGCCGATCAGGCGCTGCCGCCACGGGGTTGCCAGGTGCTCGGACATCAGTGCTTCCCAACCAACCAGGGCCACGCCCAGCACGCACAGGCCCAGTGCCGGCAGCAGCTGTTTCAAAGGCACTGCACCCTGTTCGCGCACGCCGACCAGGGTGACCACCACCGGAATCAGGCCGACAATCAGCGACGCCGCCGCACCGCCAGCCCACTGCACCGCCGTGGCCAGCAGCAGGAAGTACACCAGGTTCCCGGCCAGGCTCAGCCACAGCAGCCCGATCCATTCGGTGCGACCCAGCTGGGGTGCCAGACGCTTCCAGCGCGGGAGCAGCAGTACTACGGCGATCAGGCCGTAGACCAGATAGCGGCCGGCCGACAATTGCAGGGCGTTGAACGACTGCAGCACGGCGGGCGCGAGGAAGACCACGCCCCACAGCGCGCCAGCGGCAACGCCATTGGCGATGCCCAGGGCCATCGGGTTGTTGCGCATTCGGGTTCTTCGGGGGGAGAGAACAGGCCGCGCAGTGTAAGCGCTGGCCAGCGGGCGCTCTTGACCGAGGCTATTGCCCTGACCGGCCGCGCGTGCGCAAAGCCGAGCGTGGCTCGACCCTACAGTCCGGCGCCCCGGCGCCACGCTGCGGGAGTCTGGCCGCACTCGCGGCGCAGCGCACGGGTCAGTGCGCTCTGCTCGGAATAGCCCGCGGCCAGCGCGATATCGCTGATCGGCGCCACGCTGGTGCGCAGCTGGTGCTTGGCCCAACGCAACCGGCTTGCACTGAGCCAGGCCTGCGGGCTGAGCCCGAACTCCTGCCGGAACAGCGCATGCAAACGGCTCTCGCTGACCCCGACGAACCCCGCCATGCGCGCCACCGGCCACGCCTGCCCGGGGTCGGCCTGGACCGCCGCACACAGACCCTGCATGCGCGCGCCACTGCCAGCAGGTGCAAATACCTGCAGCAACTGCGGCAGCAGCGCCGGCATTGACTGCCCTGCCTGCACCTCAGCCAGGCGTCGGCGCAATGCCAGCGGCAGATGCAGCCAGCGCTGCCGGCACAGATGCTCCTGCGTGCCGTCATCAAGTACGCCCGGAGGACAGTCAACGATCACGAAACCATTGGGACCATCAGCCATCTGGTCATGCGCCTCACCGGCGGCCACGAATGCCCCCTGCAGCACGTCCAGCCGACCTCCGCGACCTTCCATTTCGAACTGCAGTTCACCCTGCACTGGCAGCACCCACTGCGCGTAGTCATGGCGGTCCAGGCCGGTGGCCTGGCCGTAGTGCCGCAGATGGAAGATGGCGCCCATCCGGGCAGTGTGCGCGTGTAACAACGGCCGTGCAAACCGTTGCTATAGTCGAACCGTCATCCAACGCAGGGAGTGCAGGACATGACCCATCAGCAGGTGTCCCTGGCGCTCGCCACCGGCCTCGGCCTGGCGCTCGCCGCTTCGGTCTCCGCTCAGGAGCGTACGCCCCCGGCTCCGCACTGCATGGACGCCGTCGGCGTACAGGAAGTGGAGCAGGCATCACCGCGCTCGATCGCACTGCGCGCCACCTCCGGCCAGGCCTATCGGATCGACTTCAACGAAGATTGTCCCGGCGTCCGCGGTGCCACTTCGCTGAAACTGGAAGCCCCCGCCGGCTGGGCCTGCGGCCGCCCCAGCGAACGCGTCGTGGTCGACGGCCGCCGATGCACCATCAGCGCGGTCACCCCGCTGCAGAATCGCGATTATGCCAGCGTCGCCCGCGACAGCGACCGCCTGCGCACCGCTACCCTGCCTGCCGTAACCATCCGCGAACGCAAGGAGGTGCGTCGCAGCTTCGGCGGCTCACCGTCCTACTGCTTTGCCACGCGCAACGTGCGTGCCTGGTCATCCGACCCGCAGGGCATGCTGGTGGAGACCAATCCGCGCCGCAATGGCGGCCATCGCTACTACCGGGTCGAACTCGGCAGCCACTGCCGCCAGCTCGACCGCGCGCCGCAGCTGAGCTTCCACTCGGGCCTGCAGAACGGCCTGATCTGTGGCAATCCCGGCGATCGGATCATGACTGCCGAATTCGAGACAAACGATCTGCGCGGTGAAAGCATCGCCCCGCTGCCGCAGTACACGCGCGGCAGCTGCACGATCCAGGCGGTCTACCCGGCCTCCAGCCAGGCGTCGAACTAACCGTCGACGCCGAGGAAGGCGAACGGTGCGCTGGGCACGAACTGGCCCAGTGCATCACCGGCGAAGGTATTGCGCTGGTCCTTGCCGAGGTCGAGCTTGAGCACCTTGCCGGCGAAATCGACCTTGTTCAGATCGACCCAGAAGGTGTTCGGGGTCAATGCCGATTCGAAGAAGTACAGCCGCCGCTTGTGGTCGGCCACGGTGCGCCAGCGCGTGGATGAGATGTTCGGCTCACCCGGCGTGGTGATGCCATACGGCACCGACGCGTTGCGGATCACGCTGAACACACTGGCCAGGGCCTCCACCGGATCCTCGGCCTTGGGAATGGCGTTGATGTAGAACGAGGCGCGCGCGAAACGGTCAGCAGAGCGGTTGGTGCCCGGCAGCATCACCGTGCCGCCGATCTGCTGCCAGTAGCTGTTGAGCGCCAGCTGCTGCTCGAAGATCGGCGAATTGGTCATTACCTGGTAGCGCCGGTCATGGTGGATCACCTGGCGCCCGCCGATGTACTCGACGATGGCACTGTCGCCGCTGGCATCGGACAGCGACAGGTGCAGCGTCGCCTGCCGATCTTCACCGGGCACCTTGTCGGTGACGATCGAGTACGGCTCGCGCTTCAACGCGGCGACCGCCTCTTCCACGGTAGCGAAGTTGTCCAGCACATACTGCGCCCACAGCGAAATCGCCAGACCCGGCTTGTTGCCACGCTGCTGCGGATACTCCGATTCGACCAGCCACAGCAGGTTGGCCACCAGGCCCTTTTCGTTCATGCCATCGGTGGTCGACACGTCGTAGCCGGTGGCCACCACCGAGCCGTAGCGCGCGGTCCACGCCAGCGACTTCGGGCCGGCCTGGCCGGTGCGCGCAATGCCGCGCGGCAGTATGTAGAGGTTGGTCGCCACATCGACCTTCCAGTCCATCGAGCGCGCGGTGATCACATCGCCGTTGTCACCCAGGTACACCGCGCGCGTGCAGGCCAGTGCCGGTGCCACGGCTGCGGCCAGCGCGACCGCCAGCATTCCCCTTCCCATCCACTTCATCCGTGCCATGTCGTTGCACTCCTTTTCCCCGTGATCCGAAGATAGGACCCCAGGCAGGGTGAGACAGGGGTGAAAGCCTCAACGGACGAAGCGGTCGTGCAGCCAGAATCCTGCAAGCATCGAAGGCACGAACCACAGGGCTTCGCGCGACGCCACGGCCACCCCGGCGATGGCCGGGCCTGGGCAATAGCCCGCCCAGCCCCAGCCGATCCCGAACAGCGCGGCACCCAGCAGCAGGCGAGCATCCACACGCCGGGTAACAGGCAGCCGGAAGCGGTCTGCGTACAGCGGCTGCTGTCGCCGCAACACCCACCGCTGCCCGATCGCGCTGACCAGCAGCGCCGAGCCCAGCACCCACAGCAGCGTGGGATCGAAGTCACCGGTGATGTCGAGGAAGCCGAGGACACGACGCGCGTCGGTCATTCCCGAAAGTGCCAACCCCATGCCAAACAACGCGCCCGCCGCGCCGGCGGCCCAGACTGCGCGGCTCATGTCGGGCCTCCGCCATGACGGACCAGGAAGGTGGTCAGCATCGCGCAGACCATGAACACCAGCACGGCCGCCAGCGATCGCTTCGAAGCGCGGGCCATGCCGCACACACCGTGACCGCTGGTGCAGCCGTTGCCCAGCCGCGTACCGAAGCCGACCAGCAGGCCGGCTCCCATCAACTGCCATGCCGGCAGCGCATCACGCAGCAGCGCACGCGGCGATGCCTCGGGCACCGATTGCCACCACAGCACCAGCCCCGCCGATGCGGTCAGGCCGGCCAGGAAGGCCCAGCGCCAGGCACGCTCGCCCTTGCCTGCGCGCAGGCTGCCTGCGGTGATGCCGCTGATGCCCGCCACGCGTCCGATGGTGGCGAGCAACAGCACCGCGGCGGCGCCGATCAACGCACCACCTGCCGCCGCACTCCATGGCAGGTTCATGCCCTGCCCTCTTCGCTGCCGCACATGGGATTGCCCATTTGTTTAGATTATTCTAAATTAGATCATTCTAAACAAAATGGTCAACCATGGCCCGGACCCAGCTCGACAGCGCCGCGATGGCCGAACACGCGTCGCAGGCAGCCACGCTGCTCAAAAGCCTGGCCCACCCGGCCCGGCTGCGGGTGCTGTGCCGCCTGGTGGAAGGTGAAGCGCCGGTACCGGAACTGCAGGCACTGACCGGCCTGAGCGCATCGGCGTTGTCACAGCATCTGGCGGTGCTGCGCGGACTGGATATCGTGGCGACCCGGCGCGAAGCGCAGGCGATCCACTACCGGGTTCTTGAAGGGCCCGCACTGGGCGTGCTGCAGGCGCTGCATGCGGCGTACTGCGGTGCCGCTTCGCGCTGAATCCGGCGCAGACCATCAGCCTGCGTGCAGCGCCGGCTGCACCACCTGATCGAGCAGGTCCACTGGCGTCGGTGCCGAACGATCGCCCTGCAGGCGCCGGGAGAATCCGGACCAGTCACTGCAGGAAAGCTGGCGAGAATAGGCGCCCACGCTGGCAGTTGCGGACCAGTCCGTCTCAGTCCGCCGGGATGCTGGCTGAAGCGCTTAGGTTGCCGCCAAGACCGTGCCGTCGCAGCGTCGTGGCAGCATTGCCTCGAACACCACCTGGCCCGCTTCGTTGCGGGCCGCAATGCGCCCGCCGTGCGCGCGGACGAACTGATCGACGATGTACAGGCCCAGGCCCAGGCCCTTGCTCTGGTGGAAGCTGGCCTTGAACGGTTCGAACAGTCGCGGCAACAGCGCGTCATCGATCCGGCCGGCGTTGCTGACCCGCAGCAATACGCCGCGCGGGTCGCGCCCATCCACCTGCACCCTCGCCTCGCTGCCATGGGTCAGCGCATTGCCGACCAGGTTGGCGGCGACCTGGCCAAGGCGATCCAGATCGCCCTGCAGCCGCGTGTCTCCCTGCAGGTCCAGGTGGATCCGGTCCGCCCCATGCGCGCTGCCCGCCTCGGCGACTACCGCGCGCGTCACGTCGGCCAGATCGCAGGCACTTGCCTCCAGCCTCAGGCCACCGCTGCGGATCCGCGAGAAATCCAGCAGCTGCTCGACCATCCGCGCCATCCGCAGGGTGCTGGCTTCCAGGTACTGCAGGGTCTGCTGCGCGCCTGCGTTGTCTTCCGGAAGCTCCAGCGCCAGCTTGTCGGTGCACAGCAGGATCGCCGACAACGGCGTGCGCAGGTCGTGGGTCAAAACGGCAGCCATCGTCTCGTTGAGCTTCAGCGCCCGCTCCAGTGCCTCGTTGCGCGCCTTCAGCAGCTGCCGCTGCTGGTACAGTTCGATGAAGACGTTGACCTTGCTCAGGATCACCTGCGGCGCCACCGGCTTGTGCAGGAAATCGACCGCACCGCTTTCGTAGCCCTTGAACACGCGCAGGGGATCATCCGGAGAGGCGGTCAGGAAGATGATCGGCACGTCGCGGCTGCGATGCGAACCGCGCATCAGTTCGGCCAGGGTGAAGCCATCGATCTCCGGCATGTGCACGTCAAGCAGGGCCAATGCCACCTCGTGCTCGAGCAGCAGCTCCAACGCCTGCGCGCCCGAGCCGGCCAGCAGCAGGTTGACCCCTTCGCGCTGCAGCAGGGCCTGCATGGCTACCAGGTTCTGCGGCACGTCATCGACGATCAGCAGGTTGACCGGGGTCTGCGACTGCGCAGGTTCCGGTGGCAACAGGTTCATGCAAACAACTCCTTCAGGCGGCGACACATCAGTTCAAGGGGCAGCACGGCATCGGCGCCGGCGTACTGCAGGGCGGAAGCGGGCATCATCGACGCCTCGGCTTCCTCGGGACATTGCAGCCAGGCATGGCCACCGGCACGGCGCACGGCGGCAACGCCCTCGCTGCCATCACTGCTGGCACCGGTCAGCAGCAGGGCCAATACCTGCGCGCCGAACACCGCCGCAGCGGAGTCGAACAGCGGATCGATGGCCGGACGGGAAAACAGCACCGGTGCATCCACCGACAACGCCACCGCCCCCTCGTCCTCCACCAGCAGGTGGTAATCCGGCGGCGCGAACGTCACCGTGCCCGGCTGCAACGGCTGCTTGTCTTCGGCTTCGCGCACCGGCAACGCGCAGTACGGCGCCAGCACCTCGGCGATGCGGCTGGTACGGTCACGCGGCAGGTGCAGCACGGCCAGTACCGGTACCGGCAGCTTCGCCGGCAGTGCACCGAGCACCGCCTGCAGGGCCGCCACCCCACCGGCGGACGCGCCGATCACCAGCACGGCCGGACGCACCGGCAGCGTCATCAGGCCACCTTCCGGTACAGGCGGTGCTCTCGCGAACAGACCTCGAAGGCATCGTGGTGGCACCCGAACTGCAGCGACTCCTTGCTGCCCAGGCCAAGGAAGCCCCGGTGCACCAGCGCTTCGCGGAACAGGCCGACGGCACGGTCCTGCAGGTCGCGGTTGAAATAGATCAGCACGTTGCGGCACGACACCAGGTGCACTTCGGAGAACACGGTATCGGTGGCCAGGCTGTGGTCGGCGAACACCACGTTGCGGCGCAGTTGGCGGTCGAACACGGCACCATCGTAGGCGGTGGCGTAGTAGTCCGACAGCGACGCGGTGCCACCGGCGGCCAGGTAGTTGCGGCTGAACTGGGCCATCCGGTCGATGCCATAGGCGCCCGCCTCGGCGGTGGCCAGCGCGGCCGGATTGATGTCGGTGGCATAGACGATGCTGCGCTCGAGCAGGCCTTCTTCATGCAGCAGGATCGCCAGCGACCACACTTCCTCGCCCGTGCTGCAGCCGGCCACCCACAGCTTCACCGAGGGATAGGTACGCAGCACTGGCACCACCTGCTCGCGCAGCTCACGGAAATACGCAGGGTCACGGAACATCTCCGAGACCTGCACGGTGAAGAACTGCATGGCCTGGGCGAACAGGTCCGGCTCGTGCAGCAGCCGGTACTGCAGGTCGACCAGCCGCTCGCACTCATAGCGCTGCATCGCCTGGCGCATGCGTCGGCGCAGCGACGACACCGCATAGCTGCGGAAATCGTAGTGGTAGCGCTGGTACAGCGCCTCCAGCAGGACCTTCAGTTCGAGGTCGAACAGCGCCTGTTCGTTCATTGCCGCGAGCACCAGACCCGGCACAGCGAGACCAGCTTGTCGACGTCGATGGGCTTGGCGATGTAATCGTTGGCGCCCGCCTGCAGGCAACGCTCACGGTCGTCCGGCATGGCCTTGGCAGTCAGCGCGATGATCGGCAGGTCCTGCAGGTGACGCTGCGCGCGGATCTCGCGCATCGCGGCCAGGCCATCCTTCTCCGGCATCATGATGTCCATCAGCACCAGGTCGACTTCGCGCTCGGCCAGGCGGTCCACTGCCTCCTGCCCATTGCGCGCGATCTCCAGCGTCACACCCAGCGGCTCGAGCACGCTGGACAGCGCAAAGATGTTGCGCACGTCGTCCTCGGCCAGCAGTACGGTGCGTCCATCGAGCACGGTGTCGCGACGGCGCGCCTCGCGCAGCAGGCGCTGCTGGTCGGTGGGCAGGCTGGCTTCCACGCTGTGCAGGAACAGGGTGACTTCATCCAGCAGGCGCTCGGGCGAACGCGCGCCCTTGATGATGATGCTCTTGGAATAGCGGCGCAGGCGCTGTTCTTCCTCGCGACCGAGCGCGCGGCCGGTATAGACGATCACCGGCGGGAAGCCGACGTCATCGTTGCCGGCCATGTGTTCGAGCAGGTCGTAGCCGCTGCCGTCAGGCAGTGACAGGTCCATCACCATGCAATCAAAGGTGACCGTGCTGAGCTGCTCCAGCGCGCCAGCAAGCGTTCCCACGGCGACGATCTGCAGCTGATCACGGCCCAGCAGCAGTTCCAGGTTGTGGCGCAGCTCGCTGTCGTCCTCGACGATCAGCAGGCGCCGCACGTCGCGCTGGCTGGTCTGTTCCAGCTGCTCGATGGCGCTCACCAGGCGCTCGCGCGTGGTCGGCTTGATCGCGAACCCGATCGCGCCGAGCTCGCGCGCCACCTGGCTGCGGTCCGTTGCCGAGACCACGTGCACAGGGATATGGCGGGTATCGGGGTTGCGCTTCAGGCGCTCCAGCACGCTCAGGCCGGACACGTCCGGCAGGCCGATATCGAGCAGGATGCCGTTCGGTCGCAGTTCGCCGGCCAGGGCCAGCGCCTCTTCGGCCGTCCCGGCCACCACGCAGTCGAAATCCAGTTCATGGGCCAGGGCCACCAGCGCTTCGGCGAACGTAGCGTCGTCCTCGACGGCCAGGATCAGGCGGCCCGGGTGCTGGCGACGACCGCGGTCGTCGGCCACGCTGGGCACCGTCGTCGTCGGCGCCACCGGAGCCCTTGCTGGCACCTGCATCACCGGCACAGCGGCCGCGACCGGCGAGGCCACGGGGGCTGCGGCGATGTCCGCGGCGCTCGACGCGGGCGCGCCCTGCAACGGCAGTTCCAGAATGAAGCAGCTGCCACGGCCCGGTTCGCTGTCAACCTGGATGCTGCCGCCCATGCGCTCGGCCAGATCGCGCGAGATCGACAGCCCCAGGCCGGTGCCACCGTAGCGGCGACGGGTGCTGCCATCGGCCTGGCGGAAGGCTTCGAAGATGACCTGCAGCTGCTCGCGGGCAATGCCGATACCGCTGTCGCAGACCTCGAAACGGATGCGCCCCTGGCCGGCCGCGCGCACGTGCAGGCTGACCTTTCCATGCTCGGTGAACTTCACCGCATTGGCCAGCAGGTTCTTCAGGATCTGCTGCAGGCGCTGGCTGTCGACCACCAGCTGGCTCGGCGCCAGCGCATCGGCCTCGATCTGCAGGGCCAGGCCCTTCTGCCGCGCCATCGGCTCGAAAGTCTCGCGCAGGCGCTGCAGCACGCTGTCGGTCACCACCACTTCATCAGCCAGCTCGACGTGGCCGGCCTCGATGCGCGACAGGTCCAGGATGTCGTTGATCAGCGCCAGCAGATCGTTGTTGGACGACAGGATCGCACGCGCATACTTCACCTGTTCTTCGGTGAGCGTGCCGTCCTTGTTGTCGGCCAGCAGCTTGGCCAGGATCAGCGAGCTGTTCAGCGGCGTGCGCAGTTCGTGCGACATGTTGGCCAGGAACTCGGACTTGTAGCGCGATGTCGCGGCCAGTTCGTTGCTGTTGCGCACCAGCTGGCTCTGCGCGACCAGCAGTGCCTGCTTCTGCGCCTCCAGCTCGTGGGTCCGCTCTTCCAGCTGGACGTTGCTCTGTTCCAGCTCGGCCTGCTGTTCTTCCAGATGGCTCTGCGACTGCAGCAGGCTGCGGCTCTGCTCTTCCAGTTCCTCATTGGCCACGCGCAGCTCTTCCTGCTGGGCCTGCAGCTCCTCGCCCTGGCGCTGCGATTCCTCCAGCAGCACCACCAGTTGTGCGCGCAGCAGCGATGCACGCAGCGCCATGCCGATGGTCTCGGCGCAGCGCTCCAGCAGCTCGCGATCCAGGTCGCGCTGCGCACCCGCCCGGGCGCGTCCCAGCTCGACGATGCCTACCACGGTGCCGTCACTGCTGATCGGCGCCAGGATGCGCTCGCGCACCGGCAACCGCCCCAGGCTGGTCTGCAGTTCAAGTACGGCGTCGTCGCTGCCCTCCAGGTGACGGATGCACTCATCCCGCGCCACCTGCCCGGCCACGCCCTCCTGCAATGCCAGCGACGCCGGCATGCCGGACGGCAACGCCAGGCCGCCGGTCAGCTGCAGTCGTCCGCCTTCCAGCCGGTACACGGCGCCGACGTCGGCCTCCAGTTGCGCGCCCAGGCTGGTGGCTGCCGCCTCGGCAATCTGCTCCGGGCCGAGGTCGCCGCGCAGGCTCATCGCTACCGCGTTCTCGGCCTCCTGCAGCCACAACGCCCGCATTGCGTCCCGGCGTGCCTGGATCGCGCGGGAGACGATCAGCGCGATCATCAGGAACGCACAACCACCGATGCTTCGGTTGACCAGCGAGAACGCCGAGTTCGAGCTGGCCGGGGCGATGTTGAAACCGATGACCAGCAGGACGCAGGCGAGCACAGCCACGATGAACGGCGCGCGCGCACTGCGCTGGAACACCGTGACGCCCACGGCCAGGAAATACGCCAGCCATACCGCATAACCGAGCGGTACCACCAGCTCCAATGCGATGGTCGCAGCCAGCAGCACGGCGGACGTCATCCAGATCCAGCGGTCACGCGTAGTCGCACCAGGACGCATGCAGGTCGGTTCCAGAACAAAAAGGGTGGGTGATGGTACTCCGTGTCGTATTCAGCCGCACAGGACAAATGGCACGTGTCCCGCCTCCACGCCTCCTTCACACTTGAATGCCTAGCTTCACGTCCCTCACAGGGGTAACACTTATTTTTACGTGGACGCTGCCGCCTCTACGACGTCCGTGCTGACGGACCCTTCCCGCCAACTGCGACTGCTGATCGACAGCGTGCGCGACCATGCGCTGTACCTGCTTGATCCGGATGGCATCGTCTGCAGCTGGAACCCGGGTGCGGAGCGCATCAAGGGCTATTCAGCCGATGAAGTGGTGGGCACCCACTTTGGTCGCTTCTACCTGGCCGCCGACCGCGAGGCAGGAGAACCGCAACGCCTGCTCCGTCATGCAGCGCAGCATGGCCACGTTGCCAATGAGGGCTGGCGGGTACGCCGCGATGGCTCGTCGTTCCGTGCCAGTGTTGTCATCGAGCCGGTGGTTGAAGCGGGTGAGCTGCTCGGCTTCGTCAAGATCACCCGCGACATCACCGAGCAGTGGCAGGCACAGCGCCTGCTGCGTGATGCCCAACGAGCGCTGCGCAATACCCAACAGTTCGAGACCGTCGGCCGACTCAGCCGCGGCCTGTCGCACGAGTTCAACAACCTGCTGACCACCATCGGCAACGCACTGGACCTGCTGTCCCTGCGCGTTGGCGGTGACGATGCGCGCGCCGCCGAGCTGCTCGATGCCGCGCAGAGCGCGACCGATCGTGGTGCGCTGCTGACCCGCCAGCTGCTGGCGTTCAGCACTGGCCAGACCCTGATCCGCGAACCACTGGATATCAATGTGCTGATACAGCAGTGGCTGCCGGACCTGCAACGCGCCTGCCCGTCCACGGTGATGCTGGATGCCCAGCTGGCACCCGGCCTGCCTGCGGTCAACACCGATGCGCTGCAGCTGCAGACGGCGCTGGCCAATCTGGTCGCCAATGCCGCCGATGCTACCCTTGAAGGCGGCCGCATCCTGATCGGCACCGCGCTGGAGCATCGCCTCGACCCGGACGCGGACTCCACGCTGCAACGTGGCTATGTCACCCTCAGCGTCTGCGATGAAGGCCACGGGATGGCGGCCGACATCGCCGAACGGGCCACCGAGCCCTTCTTCACCACCAAGGACATCGGCAAAGGCAGCGGCCTGGGCCTGAGCCAGGTGTTCGGATTCACTACCCAGAGCGGCGGCTTCGTCGACGTGTCCACCACGCCCGGTGTCGGCACCACGGTCAGCCTGCTGCTACCCGCAATGGAGGAACCTGCCGATGACCGATGATCCGATCCGTGTACTGATGGTGGAAGACCAGACCGATCTGCGTGAAATGATCGGCCTGGCCCTGCGCGACCTCGGCATCGATGTGGCCACGACCGCCGATGGCCACGAGGCGGCGGAACTGCTCAAGGGCGAAGCACGTTTCGACGTGGTGTTCAGCGACGTCAGCATGCCCAACGGCATGTCCGGCATCGAGCTGAGCGAGCATGTGGCACGCGAACAGCCGCAGGCACGGATGATCCTCTCGTCCGGCTATGCCCGCTCGCAGCTGCCGCCGCTGCCCGAGCAGGTGGAGTTCCTGCCCAAGCCCTATCGCCTGCGCCAGCTGGTGCAGCTGCTCAGGCAGGCGTAAGCCACGGCGCTCCCGCAGGAAACCCCTGCGGTCAACCCATCATCGCCCCCCGCTGGAACGACGCCAGCAGCGTAGAGGCTGCCGCTGCCGGCGCCAGCCGACCGCGTGCCAGTGACCAGGTGATGCCGTAGAAACAGCTCCAGTAGAAGTCCGCGAGCCACACCGCGGTGAAACCGACGTTGAACTCTCCGGCCGCCTGACCCCGCAGGAAGAAGGCCTCGAAGCGCTCGCCGATCGGCGCCCAGCGCTCCGGCAGCAGGTGCAGGTCGCCCAGGCGCTGCTGTTCTTCCATCATCCGTGCGAACAGCAGCGTCACCAGCTCCCAGTCCGCCAGCAGCGTGGCGGTGACCTGCTCCAGCACGTGGCGTGCATCACCGCCCTGGTCGAACCAGGCCGCCGCCGCTTCCACGCGCTCGAAACCGGCCGCGAACAGGGCCTCGTCGATCGCCTCCCGGGTAGGCGCAAACCGGTACAGGGTCGCGCGGCTGACGCCCGCCCCGCGCGCGAGTTCGCTGAGGGTGCAGCGTGGATGGCTGACCAGGGTGGCCGCCAGCGCATGGGGCAGGTCGCGTCGTGTACGTGCTGCGGCAGGTCGCATGAAAAGCGAGGGGGTGTGGGCTGGCCCTCACGCTAGCATGAATCATCAATTAATAAACTGAATCAAATATGATTCACACGAATCACGAATGCGCTACAACAGCGGTGCGTCCGGTGCACCCGGGTCCGTGCACGGCAGGGAACGCGTCACAGGCATCGAGGGAGACAACGCCATGCTGCACCCACTACGCGATATCGCCGTGCTGTTCGACGCCAGCGACGCCGGGCACCGCGTTCTCAACATCGCCGCCGACCTGGCGCAGGCCCAGCAGGCGCATCTGGTCGCAGTCTCCACGGCCCTGCATCCCACCGACATCGCCAACGGCTTCGCGCGCGGTGCCGGCATCGCCGCCGCGCTGGACCACGAGGCCCGCGCGGATGCCGCCTGCACCGCACAGCTGATGCAGAACCTGCGTGCCGTGTCCGAGCCGCTGCAGATCAGCACCGAACTGCGCATCGTCTCGGACTACCTGGGTGGCGCCGACCTGGCGCTGCAGTCGCTGTACTGCGACCTGATCATCGCCGGCTATCCGCACACACCAGGCGCGCCCTCCGGCTGGCATCCACTGGGCACGCTTCGCCAGACCGGGGTACCGATGCTGCTGGTGCCGCCGCACTGGAAGGGCGAGCAGGTCGGCCGGCGTATCGTGGTGGCCTGGAATGCCAGCAAGCAGGCCCGTCGTGCGGTGGCAGATGCCCTGCCTCTGCTGGCCCGGGCGCAGGCCGTGCACCTGCTGATGGTCGACACGCCCAAGGCTGAAGCGGCACCCGGCGCTGAAATGGCCCAGCATCTGGCGCGGCACGGCGTTGAAGTGGAGATCCAGGCGATCAGCTCCAGCCAAGGGGGCGTAGCTGCCACCATTCGCCAGCATGTACTTGATGCCGAAGCCGATCTGCTGGTGCTGGGGCCCTACAGCCGCAGTCGCGTGGTCGAGCGCGTGCTCGGCGGGGTCACCGAGGATCTGCTCGCCGAAGTACCGGCGCCCTTGTTCGTATCGCACTGATACCGCCCTGCCCCGCCCGGCGGTAGCCGGTCAGCGATTGGCCGGTGTGCCGCCGGAAATAGCGGCACAGGTAGGACGCGTCCTCGAAACACAGGCGTTCGGCGATGCGTCCGATCGGCAGTTCGCTGTAGCTCAGCAGCGCCTTGATCTCCAGCACCACCTGGCGGTCGATCAACGCCTTCGGCGTTTCGCCGAAGCATTCCCGGGTCACCTGCGAGAGATAGAACGGGGTAATGCACAGCGCCTCGGCGTAGGACTGCACGTCGCGTTGGCGCGTGCTGCGCTGGCCGACCAGCTCCCAGAAGCTCCAGG
Source organism: Stenotrophomonas sp. a6 (assembly GCF_030913325.1). Taxonomy (NCBI): domain Bacteria; kingdom Pseudomonadati; phylum Pseudomonadota; class Gammaproteobacteria; order Lysobacterales; family Lysobacteraceae; genus Stenotrophomonas; species Stenotrophomonas sp. a6. Next base: position 1,956,174 of record NZ_CP133161.1, on the reverse strand, counting down.
CCAGGCGCTCGCGCCGGCCGACCTGCGGCGCCGCCTCGTAGTATGCCGGGAGCAGTGTGGCGAACTTCAGGAAAAAGGTCTGCAGCAGGTTGCGCAGCATCACGTGCCGATGTCGGCCACCGTTGTGCTGGGCATCCATCAATTGCTGCAGCCAACCCTGCAGCAGCGGAACCTCCAGCGGTGACGGCACACAATGGGGGTGCTCGTGCAGGAACTTGAACAGTGCGTTGGGCAGCACATAGGCCACCTCCGATGCCAGCGCTTTCGGCACCAGGCAGGCCACCGCAAGGAAGCCGCGCGAACGCTGCCGCAGCAGCGCCAGCGTATCCTCCGCCAGCACCAGTACGTCGTGCCGCTGCACCGCCACTTCGCGGAAGTTCAGTGCGAACCGCGCACGCCCGGACACGCACACCAGCACCGTCAGATAGGCGTGCCCGAACGACAGCGGAACACCCAAGCCTTCAGCCAGCGTACTGACTTCCAGACGCATGGATTCGTCCTGTTCCAGAAGCTGGGGAATGCGATCCATGGGCCGATCCACTGGGATATCGCGGCAGAGCATATCCGCCCGAACGAAGAAGTTGTGAAAAGTACCGAAACCATCAAGGTCCCGCCCTGTGCTCCCCGCCCGTCGAAACCTAGCCTGTGCACTCTCTTTCCACCGACGGACCCGCCATGCAACTGGCCACCCAACGCTTGATCCTGCGCCCTTGGCGCGACAGTGACGCCGCCGATCTGTACGAGTACGCCCGCGACCCGCGCGTGGGGCCCGCCGCCGGTTGGCCACCGCATGCCAGCGTAGAGGAGAGTGCCGACATCATCCGCACCGTGTTCAACCGACCGGAGGTCTACGCCCTGCAGAGCCGCGAGAACGCGCGTGCCATCGGTTGCGTCGGCATCCTGATCGGTGCAGACAGCAACTTCAGCTTGGGCGAGCGCGAGGGAGAGATCGCCTACTGGATCGGCGTACCGTACTGGGGTCGTGGCCTGGTACCCGAAGCTGTACGTGAGGTGATGCGGCATGCCTTCCTGGATCTGCAGCTGGATGCGTTGTGGTGCGGCTACTTCGACGACAACCTGCAATCGATGAGCGCGCAGGCCAAATGCGGTTTCCGCCATCACCACACCGAGGTCAACCAGTTCAACCGCTTCCTCGCCGACTACCGCACCGAGCACATCAGCCGCATCACTGCCAGGGAATGGCAGGCGCAGCAGACCGTACCACTACCCACATGATCACGGCTCAGCCGTCGCTGCGCTGCATGAACAACAGTTCCGGCGTCGAAGCATCTTCCACCGGCTGGAAGCCGACATCGCGGTAGAGCGCCAACGCTGCGACGTTGTCACGATAGACACGCAGGCTCAGGCGCTGCACATCCGGCGACCGCAGGGCCTCGGCACACAACAACTGCATCAGCACCCGTCCCAGGCCGCGCCCACGCGCCTGCGGCGAGACAATGATGCGGCCCAGGTGGGCAGTGCCGGGCGCGGTCAACCAGTACTGGCCGAACCCCATGCACGCACCCTCCCCGTCCAACAGCACCCAACCCGGGCGCTCGGCCAGTTCAAGAGCCCGTGCGAATGCCTCAGGCAGCAGAGGAAACGCAACGCCCGGGCCAGCCCAGCGTTGCGTCGCTGCAACCGAATCGAGCCAGCCAGCGATACGCGGGTAATGCCGAGGTTGAACCGGCTGCAACTGTGCGGGCATGAGGATGCCTGTGTGGTCCCGTCAACCCGCCGCGGTCACTGCCTGGATTGGAGGGTGATGAGCAGACGCTTGCAGCGGACGTGCTTGCGCGAACTGGGCTGCGGTAACAGTGCGTGGGACGGATGTCCCATGCAGGAAGCCGCCGCACTCGACGGCGGCGACCTGTCGGCGCTTTACCGGCAGACGTACTCGCGTGCCGATTCGATGGTGTCCACGTCGAGCTCTTCGTATTGGATCTCGACGGTTTCCATGCTGGACGCGGTGACCACCGCGCGCGCGCCAAGATTGCAGGCGGCAGGCAGCCCGCCAGCGTACGCTTGGCCATTGATCGCATACGCCAGGCCGTAGCAGGCCGAGCCGAGCTGGAACGGATTGTGGCTGCAGGCCATGAGCTGACTGTTGGCAAGGTCACTGGAGGCCGTGTAGTTGGACGTCCAGCCACTGCCGGCATCGCTGCCGCAGCTACCCGGATACCCCTGGATCTGCGCACCGCTGGAGTCGCAGGTGTGGTAGGCGAAACTGCCGAAGAAACTGGTCTTTACGTACGCGGTGCGGCCGCTGTCTACCCATTGTGCCGCAGCTGCGCTCTGGGCAAAGGCGGACAGGCCGAGCAGGCACACGGCGGCAGCGGTGAGAGGTTTCAATCCCTTCAACATGACTATCGTCCTCGGTATTGGCGTAGTGCACGCATCATGCGTGCCAACCGAGTCTACCCCGCAGGTATACGGGCAAATATGACAGGCTCGACAGTCTGGGCCCTTCTGCGCACCTGATGCCTGAAGGGGAGGACGGCTTCGTGGCGAGGGCCGCCTGTTGACTGGCCATTGTGACCACTGTGACCAAAGCACTGGAAGGTGCCGTGGAACAAGGAGCGCCACTCGATCACCAATCGTCGCAAGTGACTGATTCTGGTGACCCCGGCCCGATTCGAACGGGCGACCTTCCCCTTAGGAGGGGGACGCTCTATCCAGCTGAGCTACGGGGCCATGCAGCCGGGAAGTTTACAGGCAACACACCCTGCCCTCCAAGCATTCGTGCTCCACACGGCGGCGCTGGCGCGTTGCACCATGGCCGGACAGGCCGCTCTGCTACCATCGGCGATTCAGTTCATCGCGCCCCCCACCTGCCCGCGATGGCACCAAACAACGTAACGAAACACAGGAGTCCGCATGTCTTCCGAGCTGCTCAAGTCCCTTGGCCTGGACGCGATCAACGCTGGCACGTACCTGGGCAACGGGGAGTGGTCGAGCGCGACCAGCGGTGAGCTGATCACCCCGGTCAACCCGACCACCGGCGAGCCGATCGCGCAGGTCCGCGCGACCACCGAGGCCGAGTACGAGACCGTCGTCGCCCGCGCCCAGGAAGCCTTCAAGATCTGGCGTACCACGCCAGCCCCGCGTCGCGGCGAAGCCGTGCGCCTGTGCGGCGAAGCACTGCGCAAGCACAAGGACGCCCTGGGTTCGCTGGTGGCGCTGGAAATGGGCAAGAGCAAGCCGGAAGGCGACGGCGAAGTGCAGGAGATGATCGACATCGCCGATTTCGCCGTGGGCCAGAGCCGCATGCTGTACGGCTACACCATGCATTCCGAGCGCCCCGGCCACCGCATGTACGAGCAGTACCACCCGCTGGGCCTGGTCGGCATCATCTCCGCCTTCAACTTCCCGGTCGCGGTGTGGAGCTGGAACTCGTTCCTGGCCGCCATCTGTGGCGACGTGTGCATCTGGAAGCCGTCCAACAAGACGCCGCTGACCGCCATCGCCTCGCTGAAGATCTGCAACGACGCCCTGCGCGAAGCCGGTTTCCCGGACATCTTCTTCCTGATCAACGATGCGGGCACCGCGCTGTCGGAAAAGATGGTCGATGACCGTCGCGTGCCGCTGATCAGCTTCACCGGCTCGACCCAGGTCGGCCGCACCGTCAACGAGAAGGTCGCGCGTCGCCTCGGCCGCTGCCTGCTGGAACTGGGTGGCAACAACGCCATCATCCTGGACGAAACCGCCGACCTGAAGCTGGCCGTGCCGGGCATCGTGTTCGGCGCTGTCGGCACCGCCGGCCAGCGCTGCACCACCACCCGCCGCCTGATCGTGCACCGCTCGATCTACGCCGACGTGCTGGCCACTCTGGTCAAGGCCTACAAGCAGGTCGAAGGCAAGATCGGCGACCCGACCGATGCGGCCAACCTGATGGGCCCACTGAACAGCGACGGCGCCGTGCAGCAGTTCCTCGATGCCATCGCCCAGGCCAAGGCTGCCGGCGGCACCATCGAAACCGGCGGCACCCGCATCGACCGCGCAGGCAACTTCGTGCTGCCGGCCATCGTCTCCGGCCTGAAGAACAGCGATGCCGTGGTCCAGCACGAGACCTTCGCGCCGATCCTGTACGTGATGCCGTACGACACCCTCGATGAAGCCATCGACATGCAGAATGGCGTGCCGCAGGGCCTGTCGTCCTCGATCTTCACCCAGAACCTGAAGACTGCCGAGAAGTTCCTGTCGGCCGCTGGCAGCGACTGCGGCATCGCCAACATCAACATCGGCACGTCCGGTGCGGAGATCGGTGGCGCCTTCGGTGGCGAAAAGGACACCGGCGGTGGCCGCGAGTCCGGTTCGGACGCCTGGAAGGTCTACATGCGCCGCCAGACCAACACCATCAACTATTCGGACTCGCTGCCGCTGGCCCAGGGCATCAAGTTCGATCTGTGATGGCAGACGTTTCTGCCATGGCTGCGGGTCAGAGCCCCTCCGGGGATCTGACCCCTGCCCAGGGCCGGATCCTCAATGGGGCTCCGACCCTCGATTTCACCGGTCGCCGCGTGCTGATCGCCGGCGGCAGCAAGGGCATCGGTCGTGAAATGGCGCTGGCATTCGCCGGCGCCGGTGCGCAGGTCTCGGTCTGCGCCCGCGGCCAGGCCGGCCTGGATGCCCTGCGTGCCGATGCGCAGGCACAGGGCACCCCGCTGCACACCGTCTCCGCCGACCTGGCCGACGCCGGCCAGATCCAGGCCTGGCTGCAGGCCGCTGCCGATGCACTCGGCGGCATCGATGTACTGATCAACAACGCTACCGGCTACGGCATGGCCGACGACGAGGATGGCTGGGCCGCCAGCCTGCAGATCGACCTGATGGCGGCGGTACGGGCCTCGCGCCTGGCACTGCCATGGCTGCGCGCATCCAGCGATGCCTGCATCCTCAACCTGTCCTCGATCGCCGCACAGCAGCCACGCCCCGGTGGCGCGCCCTACGCCGCCGCCAAGGCCGCGCTGTCGCACTACACCACGTCGCAGGCATTGGCGCTGGCCAAGGACCGGATCCGGGTCAACGCCATCGCCCCCGGTTCGATTGAATTCGATGACGGCCTGTGGGATCGCCGTCGCACCGAAGATCCGGCGCTGTACCACGGCACCCTGGCGAAGATCCCGTTCGGCCGCTTCGGCCATCCGCGCGAAATTGCCGACGCCGCCCTGTTCCTGTGCTCGCCGCTGGCGCGCTGGGTCACCGGCAGCGTGCTCAACGTGGATGGCGGCCAGGTGTTGATGGGCTGATACCGGCAATCCGGTAGCTGCCAACCTTGGTTGGCATGCCTTTCGTCGACCAAGGTCGACGCCTACCAGGGCTGGCACCTCGTTTGTCCACCAGGGTCCACGCCTGCCATCGCATCCGCCGGGCATGGGATTGCCCGGGCAGAGGCACTATCATGTGCACACTGCCAAGGAGGACCCCGATGAGCGTGGCACCCCGACAGACAAGCGCCCTGGCCGTGGTCAGCCTGGTCATGGGCATCGCCAGCTGGACCGTCCTGCCCTTCGTGGCCAGCATCGTGGCCATCATCACCGGCCACATGGCCCGCGCCGAGATCCGCCGCCGCCCGCATGAACTGGAAGGTGATGGCCTGGCCGTCACCGGCCTGGTGCTGGGCTGGGTGATGGTCGGCGCCGTGCTTGCCGCCATCCTGGTCTTCATCCTGTTCTTCGGTGGCCTGGCGTGGCTGGCCGCGGTGTCGAACTGACGCCATGACCACTTCCGACAGCACTGAACGCTTCAGCAGCCGCGTCGCCGACTACGTCCGCTACCGGCCCGATTACCCGCCCGCGCTGCTGGAATGGCTGCACGGCCCGATGGATGTCAGTCACCAGGCCCGTGTCGCCGACATCGGTGCTGGCACCGGCATTTCCAGCCGTCAGTTTCTGGCCAGCGGCCATCCCGTTGTCGCGGTTGAACCCAACGCCGCCATGCGCGCCGCCGCCGAAGAGTGGCTGGCACCGCAGTATGCGGGCTTTTCCGCCGTCGATGGCCGCGCCGAGGCCACCGGCCTGGACGATGCCAGCATCGATCTGGTCAGCGTCGCGCAGGCGTTCCACTGGTTCGACACCGTGGCGGTGCGCGCCGAGTGGCAGCGCATCCTCTGCCCCGGTGGCCTGGCACTGATCTACTGGAATTCGCGCCTGCTCGATGCCAGTCCATTCCTGGTCGGCTACGAACAGCTGCTGCTGGACTACGGCACCGATTACACCGCGGTGGCCGAGCGCTACCAGGACGATGCCACCATGCAGGCCTGGTTCGGCCGCGGCCTGCGCGGCATGGTGGAGTTGCCGAACGTACAGCATCTGGACTTCGACGCCCTGCGCGGGCGCCTGCTGTCCTCCTCCTACGCACCCCAATCCGGTCATCCTCGCCACGCGCCGATGATCGACGCTCTGCAGGACCTGTTCGCCGCCCACGCGGTCGACGGCCAGGTCGCTTTTGAATATCGAACCCGAGCCTTCCTCGGCACGCTGGACTGAACCGACGCATGTATTCGCTTGCCCGCCCCTTCCTGTTCTCGCTCGACGCCGAGCGCGCCCACGGCCTGGGCCTGTCCGCACTGGACCTGGCCTACCGCACCGGCACCACGCCGCTGCTGGCCGCACGCATCGCGCCGATGCCCAGCACGGTGTTCGGGCAGACCTTCCCCAATCCGGTCGGCCTGGCTGCCGGCCTGGACAAGAATGGCGAGCACATCGATGCGCTGTTCGCGCTCGGCTTCGGCTTCGTCGAGATCGGCACCATCACCCCGCGCCCGCAGGCCGGCAACCCGCAGCCGCGCCTGTTCCGCCTGCCGGAACACAACGCGATCATCAACCGCATGGGCTTCAACAATGCGGGCGTGGACGCGCTGGTGCGCAATGTCGAGCGCGCGCGCAACCGCCGCGGCCTGCTCGGCATCAACATCGGCAAGAACAAGGACACCCCGAACGAACAGGCGGTGGACGATTACATCGCCTGCCTGGACAAGGTGTATCCGCTGGCGGACTACATCACCGTCAACATCTCCTCGCCCAACACCGCCGGCCTGCGTGAATTGCAGGAAGAGACCGCGCTGCGCCAGCTGGTCAGCCAGTTGCGCGACCGCCAGGAAGATCTCGCGGCGCGCCACGGCCGCCGTGTGCCGATGCTGGTCAAGGTTGCACCGGACCTGAGTGACCGCGACATCGATGCCGCCGCGCGCGTGCTGGGCGAACTGCAGGTGGACGGCGTGATCGCCACCAACACCACCATCGACCACAGCAAGGTGGCCGGCGACCCGCTGGCCAACGAGGCCGGCGGCCTGTCCGGTGCGCCGGTGCTGGAGCAGTCCACCCTGGTGCTGCGCCGCCTGCGCTCGCGCCTGCCCGAGTCGGTGCCGCTGGTGGGTGTCGGAGGCATCCTGTCCGGTGCCGATGCGGTGGCCAAGATGGCCGCAGGCGCGGCGCTGGTGCAGTGCTACAGCGGCTTGATCTTCCGTGGCCCGGCGTTGGTCTCCGAATGCGTGGAGGCGATCCGTCGCCGCCGCGAAGCGCCGAGCCGCGGCGCGGTGGCCCCACTGTGAGCGCGCCCATGGATACCGTCGACGGCAACGCCCCGCTGCGCTGGACGCTCACCCGCAATGCGCCACTGCAGGCGCTGAACACCTTCCACGTGCAGGCCAGCGCCGCGCAGCTGCTGGAACTGCACGATGCCGCACTGCTGCCGGAAGTGCTGGCATTGCCCGAAGTGGCCAGCGGTCCCCTGTTGGTACTGGGTGCCGGCAGCAACGTACTGATCGCCGAAGACCTGCCGGGCACCGTGCTGGTGTTCGGCAACCGTGACATCAGTTTCCTGGAACACCGCGCTGACCACGCAGTGATCCGCGCCGGGGCCGGCGTCCCCTGGCATGGCCTGGTGATGTGGTCGCTGCAGGAAGGCTTGTCCGGGCTGGAGAACCTGGCCCTGATTCCCGGCACCGCCGGTGCCGCGCCGATCCAGAACATCGGCGCCTACGGTGCGCAGGTCGGCGAGTTCATCCAGGCGGTCGAGGCCTGGGACTGCCAGGAACAAACCTGGGTACGGCTGGACAACGAGCAGTGTCGCTTCACCTACCGCGACAGCGTGTTCAAGCAGCAGATGGACCGCTACCTGATCACCGCCATCGAACTGAAGTTGCCGCTGCTGCACGACCTGCGCATGGACTATGCCGGCATCCGCGAGGAACTGCAGGCACAGGGCGTGGAGCTGCCGAGCGCAGTGGACGTGGCCAACGCGGTGATCGCGATCCGCCGCCGCAAGCTCCCCGACCCGGATGTGCTGGGCAACGCCGGCAGTTTCTTCAAGAACCCGGTGCTGCCGCTGGAACAGGTCGACGTCCTGCTGCAGCACTTCCCCGACCTGCCCGTGTTCCCGGCCGAGCAGGACGACAAGCGCAAGGTCTCGGCGGCATGGATGATCGAGTCCTGCGGCTGGAAGGGCTTCCGCGAAGGCGATGCCGGCGTGGCCCCCAGCCACGCGCTGGTACTGGTCAACCATGGCAATGCCAGCGGTGCTGAACTGCTGGCGCTGGCGCGACGCATCTCCGCTTCGGTGCTGGAGAAGTTCGGCGTGCCGATCGAACCGGAGCCCCGCCTGCTCGGCGCACAGTGGTGAACACCCCCGCCCTCTCCCCCAGCGCCACCCCGATGCGGGCGGCGCTGCTGATGCTCGGCAGCACGATGGCATTCGGCCTGATGGCCGTCGCCATCCGCTACGCCACCCGGTACGTACCAACCCAGGAAGTGGCGTTCTTTCGCAATGCCTTTGGCCTGCTCGCGTTGCTGCCGATGCTGCTGCGCCCCGGCCATGCACCACTGAAAACGCAGCAGCTGCCGCGTTATTTCGTGCGCAGTGCGATTGGCTTGGGTTCGATGCTGTGCGCGTTCTGGGCACTGGGCCATCTGCCACTGGCGCAGGCGGTTTCCCTCTCGTACTCCACGCCGTTGTTCGTCACCATCGCCGCCGTGCTGTGGCTGGGCGAGACCGTGCGTATACGGCGCTGGGCCGCGGTGGTGGTTGGATTCATCGGTGTGCTGGTGATCGTGCGCCCCGGTACCGCCGGCTTCACCGCGGGCAGCCTGGTAGCGGTGGCAGCCGCCGTGCTCAGCTCATTGGTGGCGATCCAGATCAAGCAGCTGACCCGTGTCGACAGCGCTGACACCGTGGTGCTCTACACCTACGTGTTCTGGGTGCCGCTGTCGCTGGTCCCGGCACTGTTCGTCTGGGTCTGGCCCTCCGGCATGGCGTGGCTGTGGCTGCTGGCCACCGGCGTGCTGGGCACCGTCGGTCAGCTGCTGTGGACGCGGGCGTTGCGGCTCGGTGAAGTCTCGGCGCTGACCCCGATCAGCTTCCTGCAGCTGCCGCTGGTAACGCTGCTCGGCTGGCTGCTGTTCAACGAAAGCGTGGATCGCTGGACGCTCATCGGTGCCGGCATCATCCTCGCCGCCAACGCCTACATCGCCCACCGCGAAGCGGTGTTGTCGCGCCGCGCCGCAAGCGCGGCGGCCTCGGCAGCAGCCAAGCCCGCCGAATGAAAACCATCTGCATGGACAAGCCATGGGGCCTGCACGGGCAAGCCACGGGTCGTGCATGGACAGGCCATGGGTAGAGTCGACTGTTAGTCGACTCCCGCGCGCAGCGCGGGCTTTGCCTGTTCCAATCGAAGCGCAGTCGACTAACAGTCGACTCTACCTAGGGCGATCCTGGCAACGGCCTGGAACCTGATCCAGCGCGCGATATACCCGCTCCGCCGCATCGAACACATTGCCCGGTGCGAACTGCTCCCCCAGGTAGTGCAGCGACTGCCGGCGCAGCTGCGGCGATCGGTCCTCTCCGTCACTGCCCAGCAGCACCTGCTGGAACTCGATCAGGTCCTGCAGAATGCGCCAGTGCCGGTACCAGGCGATCCAGCGTGGGTCACCGCGGTCGCTGCCGTAGCCCTCCTCGAACCCCAGTGGATTCTCGCGACCCCAGCGCCCGCCAACAGCGGCACCGATGAACATCAGGTCACGCTCGCGCGGGGCCAGCGACAGACCATCCCAATCGATCAGGTGCAGGCCCCCGTCATTGCCCATCAGCAGGTTGCCGGCATGCAGATCGGTGTGGCACAGATGCAGGTCTACCGGCGCGTCCTGCAACGCCGCGAGCAGCTCCCGTGCCTGCGCATGCAGCGCCGCGATGCGCGCATGCTGCTGGTCCCATACCGAAACGAATGCGCGGCCCAGCCCGTCCTTCGCAGCCGCCAGGCCCTCGCCGGCCAACCATTGCCCGACGGTCTCCAGCGCCGCGGTTTCCAGCCGTACGATCGGCAGTGCCTGCTGCAGTTCCGCTGGCAACTGCGCGCCATGCAGCCGCCGCAGCACCTCCCCCAGCCGTTTCCACTGCGTGCGGCTCAACGCCGCCTCGAACCCGGACTGGCCTTCCACATACGGGAACAGGGTGAACTGCAATCCCCAGCGCTGCACAGACGCACCACCGGTCAACGCCGGCCACGGCGCGACGATCTCATCGATACCCAGCGTGCCGCGCATCCAATGCAGGCTGTCCCACACCGCTGGGGCGACCTGGTAGGTACGGCATTTCAACCACCACTGCCCGTGCCGCGCATCGACGCGATACACGCTGGCATTGGCGTCGGCGCCCACCGGGCGTGGCACCACGGCGGTGGGGGTGATGCCATAGGATTGTTGCAGGACTTCGCCGAGATGCTGCGCCGAAGCGAATGACATGGATGCAAGCAGAAAGTGTTACCTGCCACCACTATCGCAGATGCGTTCGCCGCGGCACAGACATGTCCGTCACAACATCGCTTCAGCACCACCAGGGAACTAGCCTGCGATGCGCCGCATCACCGTCTCCAGCGGGCCGCGTGCGAACTGCCACGACCATAGCCAGGCCGCGCCCGTCGCCAGCATCAGGAACAGCAGCGCCCACAGCAGCACCGATGCGAGCGACGCGCTGCCATCGAGCAGGCCCAGGCTTTCCAGCGTGCCCATGCCCAGCAGGATGTGGCCCACATACAGGGTCAGGGTCATGCGTCCGGCCGCGGTGAACGGCTCCAACCAGTCACCCGGTCGCACACGCGCCAGCCACAGGCACGCGGCGATGACACTGCAGGCCGCACCCGCACCCGTAAGCACATAAGCCGGTCCCGGCGGCATCGGCTGCGTTCCCAGCCACACCTGCCAGGGCGTTCCCTGCGCAAGCTGCTGCACGCCATGTCCAGCCCCGATCAACAGCAGCCCCAGCACCAGCAATGCATGCTGCACCCGCGGCTGCGACAACTGAAGCCGTGCCAGCAGCATCCCCAGCAGGAAGAAGCACAGCCACGGCATCAACGGGTGGAAGCCATTGAACAGCAGGTTGCGGGCCGCGCCCGGCCACTGCCACAGGCCGGCGTATTCCAGCGTCTGCCAGTTCCATCCCTGGCTGTAATCCCAGTGCAGCAACGCCCAGAACGAACAGGCCGCCAGGCCCACGATGCTGGCCAGCAGCACGCGCGGCGAGGCACGCAGCCACACCACGGCCAGCGCGAAATACACCGCGTAGTAGTGCAGGATATCGGCCGGGAACAGGGTCAGGTTGAGCAGGCCCAGCACCATCAGGAACAGCGCGCGCCTCCAGGTCTGCACGCTGGCCGGCCACCCCCCTTGCCGCTGCGTGGCCAACACCAGGCCCAAGCCAGCCAGCGTAACGAACGTCGCCGAAGCCTTGCCTTCCAGAAAGTGGAAGAAGCCTGCCAACCATCCGGCGCCCTCTGCCGGCACGGCCATCGCCAGGCGGAAGTTGACCAGCACCATGCCGGCCAAGGCCAGGTAGCGCGCCAGATCAAGGCCGTGCAATCGCCGGTCAACGGCACTCATGCGCGCGCCCCGAGCAGCAGCGCGAGCAGTCCAAGATCCAGCGATGCCTCATCGCCGCCACCGGCCTCGCCCAGCCCCCGACGCAGTGCATCGCTTTCAATGGCATCCAGCAGCACCTGCGCCTGCAATGCGGGGGCCAACACGGGACGCCGGCGTTCGCGCTGTGCCACCTGCTGCAGCGCTTCGGCCAGGACCGCCTGCAACTGCCTGCGATTGGCCGCAAATGCCTCGGCTACGGCCGGATTGCGTGCGCTCTCGGCCAGCACTTCGACGGCGAGCGTCGCCCATTCCGGCTGCCGGCACAGTGCGTGGAAGTCCCGAAGGAAAGCCAGCACCTGTGCGCGCTCGCCTTCGGACGCGGCCAGTCGCTGCAGCAACGGTGCCAGCTCTTCGCTCTCAGCCACCGCCACGGCAAGGATGATCGCCTCCTTGCCCGGGAAGTGGTTGTAGAGATTGCCCAGGCTGACACCGGCCGCCTGCGCGATGTCACGCATGCTGGTCTGGTGGAATCCCTTCGCGAGGAAGCACTGCAGGGCGGCCTGCAGGATCTGCGCGATGCGTTGCTCGTTGCGGTCGGCTCGCTTCATGGCGCAAATAGTGAACGAACGTTCGTCCAATTAGAAGGCAACAACCCGACCACCATCGGGCTTCGTTCAGCCAGCCTTGACCTCAACCGCGGTTGAGGCCCGATGCTGCCCGGCCCGCCCCACGCTCAACCCGGAGTTCCTGCATGCCACGGATGATCGCCACCCTGCTCGACAGCCGCGTGCTGTGGTTCCTCGCCCGGCTGCTGCTGGCCGTGGTGTTCCTGTCCTCGGGCCTGGCCAAGCTGCTGGCGTGGGACAACAGCGTGGCCGAAATGCAGGCCGCCGGGCTGCAGCCGCCTGTGCTGTTCAACCTCGCCAGCGCGGTGGTGCTGCTGGGTGGCTCACTGTGCCTGCTGCTTGATCGCCTGCTCTGGCTGGGCAGCGGCGTGCTGGCAGTGTTCATGCTGCTGACCATCGTCGTCGTGCATACCTTCTGGACCAAGCACGGCGCGGAACAGCAGCTGGCCCTGTTCTTCGCGCTGGAGCACCTGAGCGTGGTGGGTGGCCTGATCTGCGCGGCCATCGCCAGCCACGCGCGGGGTCAGAAGAACTCGTCGAGCAAGCGGTAGAACGCCAGCCGGCGCTCGTCGGCCACCGCGCCGTAGCGCTGGAACAACGGCGCCACCCAACGCGTGTCGCCGAAGTTGTGGACCAGGCTGCGCGCAGCCAGCGCCAGGTCCTGGTAGCGGTCGGCAACACCCAGTCGCCCACAGTCGATGAAACCGCTGAAACGCCCCTCGACCACCATCAGGTTCGGCAGGCAGGCATCGCCATGGCTGACCACCAGGTCTTCATGATCGGGTCGGGTGCTGCACAATTCGGCGAAGACCTGCTGCGGACTCTGGCCCAGGCGCTCATCATCGAAATCATCGGCGTCCACCAGGCCCGCTTCGACGCGGGCCTGCGCGGCCTGCAGGCGCGAGACCAGTCGCTGGTCAAACGGACAGGCTGCCACCGGCAACGCATGCAGCCCGCGCAGCGCGTCGGCCAGCAGTTCCACCAGCTGCTGCGGCGCGAGTTCCGGCGACGAAGCCAGGTCGCGGCCGGGCAGCGCGCTCATCAGCAACCAGCGCCGGCCCGCTTCTTCGGCGGTGGCAATTACCGTTGGTACCGGTTGTCCCTGTTCCTGCAGCCAGCGCAGGCGCGCGATCTCATCACCGAGCTCACTGAAGGCGTCGATCACTTCCGACTTCACGAAGGCATCGGCCTGCCCCGGCCGTTGCACACGGGCTACATCCGCGCGCGACACGCCGATCGACTGCCGCTCGATGCGCGCATCGGCCAACGTTTCCTGCCATGCCCACGGTAGCGGCATGCCATCAGCGAAGGGATCAGGTGCTTCCATGCCGGGGTGTTCCTGTTGCCGGTGACCCCACCGATTTTCGCTCACCCTGCACGAACCGCGGCCAACAGCAGCGCGGAAAGGTACATGCCCACGCCGAACACGCTGTGCGCCACCAGGCTGCGCAGGCGTGCCTTGCCCGGCGCCGGGGTCTTCGAAGCAGCAATGCCGGCACCCATGCCCGGCTGAAGGATGAAGAACGGCGCGGCAACACTGAGAATGCCGAAGGCCAGCGCCGGCCACAGGGTGGGTGCCTGCCCCCAATCGCTCCCGACCACGACCAGCAACAACGTGGCGAACACCACACCGATCACGTAATGCGCGGTCCACCCCAGCGCGCGCTCGCCACCGACCGCTGCCGCGCGGCCGATGCCATCGTGGCGGAAGCGCCCGCGTGGCAGGTGCCCCAGCCAACGCCCGACCATCGCAAAATCCAACGAGGGAATGCCGAACAGCCGCCGCTGCACCACCGCCCACAGGTCCATTACTGCGGTCGCTCCCACGCCGACTACCACCGCATCCATCACGAATGTCGCCTGGCCAAGCATATCGCACACCTTCAATTATTTGCTTGAATGATAGAGCGATGCTAGCGTGCCCCGCATGAACGCTGCAACAGAGCCACCACCCTCACCGCTTGAGGCCTTGGCCGAGATCGCCCGCACGCTCGGCCATGCCCATCGCCTGGCCCTGCTGGAGCACATCGCCCAAGGCGAGCGCGCCGTGGAACGCCTGGCTGAACTGACCGGCCTGTCGGTGGCCAATACCTCCCAGCACCTGCAGCAGCTGCGCCGTGCCGGCCTGGTACAGACCCGCCGTGACGGCAAGCGCATCCTCTACCGCAGCGGTGATGGCCCGCTGGGCAACCTGCTGGCCGCACTGCGCGACTATGCCGACCACCAGCGCAGCGAAATGCACGGCGTGATCCACGACAGCCTGCAGCGCCGCGATGCGCTGGAAGGACTGACCGTGGAGCAGCTGCTGGAACAACGCAGCAGCGTGGTGCTGCTGGATGTGCGGCCGCGCGAGGAATTCGATCTGGGCCACCTGCCCGGCGCGCTGAACATTCCCGTTACGGAACTGCGTGCACGGATGGACGAACTGCCGCGTGCCGTCCACATTGTCGCGTACTGCCGCGGCCCCTACTGCGTGCTGTCCAACGATGCGGTGGCGATGCTGCGCGAGGCCGGACTGACCGCGCAGCGGCTCGCCGCCGGTTACCCCGAATGGAAGGCCGCCGGCCTGCAGGTGGACCTGCCCCGGCACTGAGCGAGACACCGGTCATGGATGATGTGTTTGCCCCGTTGATCGATGCGACCTGGCGCGGCGTGTTCTGCGGGCAGCGCACGCTGCAGGATGATCCACTGCTGCAGTTGGCGTGCAGCGATGATTTCGACGAGGGCGAGGACGGCATGCTGCTGCATCCACTCGTCGGCCCCGCTCGCGCACTGTTGCGCCCTGCCCTGGCGGCTCGCCTGCACCTGCATGCGCAACCGCACTGGACGCTGGCACAGCTGCAACAGCGCCTGCAGCAGCTCGGCCAGCGCACGCATGGTGCGGATCGTGTCTTCTACTTCCCTGCCGCAGAACTTGCGGCCCTGGCCGCGCGCCCTGCACCACCACATATCCGCCGTCTCGACCCGGCCGACGCAGCCGCGTTCGAGGTGTTCCAGGCCAACGCCAGCGAAGAGGATCTCGATGCCGCCTGGGTCGAGCTGGACCACTGGCAGGTGTTCGGCGCCTTCGATGGCGAGCGGCTGGTTGCCGCGGGAAGCATGTACCCGTGGAGCCTGGATCCAGCCCTGGCCGACATGGGCGTGCTGACCCTGCCCGAGGCCCGCGGTCGCGGGCACGCGCGCCAGCTGGCACACGCCATGGCCATGTCCGCGCAGGCGGCCGGGCTGCAGCCTCAGTACCGTTGCCAGCTCGACAACACCGCCTCGATCATTACCGCCGAGCGCAGCGGCCTGCGCGCGTTCGCCGACTGGGACACCATTCTGGCTGCCGACTGAGGCCGCCGCAGTACAACAAGGAAGCAACATGAAATTGATGGTCATCGGCGCCAGCAGGGGCCTGGGTCGGGCGTTCGTGGAAGGCCTGTGCAGTGCGGGCGACACCGTCATCGGCGTTTCGCGCAGCCGTCCGCGCGACCTTGAATGCCCCGAGGGTGTCATCCTGCAGTGGATCGAGGCCGATCTGTCCCAACCCACCCTGGCTGCCAATCACATCGCAGCGCAGGCACCGGCCGATCTGGATGTGCTGATCCACAACCTGGGCATCTGGGAAGAGACCGCCTTCAGCGACGAGTACGCCTTCCTCGACGAGAGCGATGCCGCGCTCACCCAGCTGGTCGACGTCAACATCACCGCGACCCTGGTGCTGCTGCAGCGCCTGCTGCCGCGGGTGCTGGGCGCGCCACGCCCGCAGCTGGTGCTGACCGGGTCGACCTCGGCACTGCCGCGCAGCGGCCGCCCGGAAGTGGCGTTCGGTGCATCCAAGTTCGCACTCAACGGCATCGCCGATGCACTGCGCGAGGGTTTCCGCGATCGCCGCCTGGCGGTGACCAGCCTGCAGCTGGGCTACCTCAACACCGACGATGCGCTGTCGGTTCCGGTTTCAGAGGCCGCAGCGCGCGGCGACGGTGAACTGGTGCCGGTGCACGACGTCGTTGCGATGGTGCGCGCGCTGCTGCAGTTGTCACCGTCCGGCTTCGTGCGCGAACTGGTGCTGCCGGCCATCGCCGACCCGCGCTACTGACTGCCCCTGCTCAGGCCAGGCTCGACCTCTTCGCGCAACAGGTACCCAAGCACGATGGCGGTCAGCACGGTCGCCATCGCCAGGACAAACAGCTGGCCACGGACGGCCTCCACGTATGCCTGGGCAAGCGCCGTTCTCGAAACGCCGGGCAATGCCTCCACCGCTCCGCCAAGGTCGCCCATGGACAGCCTGCGCACGGCGGCACGGGCCACGACGCCGGCCTCCAGCATCATGTTCCCGCCAATCCGGGCCGAGAGCATGATGCCGACAAGCGCGAGGGCAATGGAATCGCCTGCCAGTCGCATCGCATTGAAGATGCCAGCGGCCATGCCGGCCTGTTCCTTGCCGACCACGCTGACCGCCAGGCCATCCATGATCCCCCAGGGAAGGCCGATGCCGATTCCGATGACCAGCATCGGCATCCAGCGCACCGACGGGAACTGGAACACCTGCGCCAGCCATGCCAGCCCAAGAGCACCGATCAGCAGGCCCGCACAGCACAGCGTCCGCGCCGGAATCCAGCGCAGCAGGTAGCCGGCAACCAGGGGAACAACCAGCAAGGGTGCAGACAGCGCTGCCATCGCCAGTCCAGCCTCGGTGGGTCGCAGTCCTTCAACACCGATGAAGCCCGCCGGCAGCACGACCAGAAGGACGACGTAGGAGAACGCGGGTGCAGCGGCGAGAATCTGCACGCCAACAAAGCGCCGGTTGCGGAACAGGCCGAGATCCAGCAGAGGTGTTCGATGGGAGCGCTCCACGGCAATGAACAGGCCCAGCAACACCACCGGGAGCGCCAGCAGTACCAGCGTCTGCGGATGCAGCAAGCCACGTTCCGGCAACACGATCATGGCGTAGGTGAGTGAGCCCAGCGCCAGCATGAAGGTGATGGCCCCCAGCCAATCCAGGCGCGGCGAACCGGCGTTTCTCGATTCGGCGGATGACAGGGCGACCAGCGGTACGGTCAGGGCGGCCAGCAACGCAGGCAGGAAGAACACCCATTCCCAGCCCAGCGCATCGATCAACCCGCCCGCCAGCAGCGGACCGCCTGCGGCCCCTGCACCAAAGGTGGTGCCGATCAGGCTGAAAACCCTTGCCCGCGCCTGGCCGTCGAACACCTGCGCCAGCGACGCCATCGCGCCGGCAAACGCTGCCGACGCCGCCATCCCCTGGAGCAGTCTCAGGACATTGATCCACGCCACATCGGGCATCAAGGGAATCAGGCCGGTGACGAGCGCAAACAACGCGCCGCCCAGAATCCAGATCCGGCGCCTGCCATGCAGATCGGCCAGTCCACCGGCCACCAGCGTGGTGCAGCCGTAGGTCAACAGATAGGCGTTGATGATCCAGGACAACGCCGCAGGGGAACCGCCCAGCGCGTCCCGGATGGCAGGAATGCCCACGGCGGGGCTGGCAATGCTCAAGGGAATGGTGAGCGCCGTCAGACACCCTGCCAGCACCACGCCAAAGCGTGATGATCCGGCCGTCTCAGCAGAGGCAACAGACATGTCGATGAAACTCGAGCGTGGCCAAGCGCCACCGCATTGATGCTATCGACGACGCTATTGCGTAAGAATCCGTCATTCGCTCCATACTTTAATGACACAAACGTCATCAATGGCCACGTCATGGACAGCTTTGCCGGTCTCAGCCTCTTCGTTCTGGTCGCCGAAGCACGCAGCTTCGCGGCCGCAGCACGACAGCGTGGCATCACCCCTTCGGCCGCAAGCAAGACCATCGCCCGGCTGGAAGAGCGCCTGGGCGCCCGCCTGCTGAATCGCAATACCCGCAGCGTCAGCCTGACTGCCGAAGGCGAGCAGTTCCTTGAACGCTGCCGCCGCATCATGATCGAGGTCGCTGCGGCAGAACGCGAACTGACCGATGCCCACGCCGCGCCCAGCGGTCGCCTGAAGGTCAGTCTTCCACTCGCCAGCGGTCTGATGCTGCCGGTGCTTTCGGCGTTTGCGCAGCGCTTCCCCGCCATCGAACTCGACCTGCACTTCAGCGACCGCCTGGTCGATGTCATCGAGGAAGGCTTCGATGCCGTCGTCCGCACAGGCAGCCCCGCCGACTCCCGGCTGCACGGCCGCAACCTCGGCAGTACCCGGTTGTTGTGTGTGGGCGCGCCTGCCTACTTCGCCAGACGCGGTACGCCGCAGCACCCGGATGACCTGAGCGGCCACGCATGCCTTCTCCATCGCTTTCCCGGCACCGGCCTGATCGAACGCTGGCCACTGCCCGCACGTGAGGGAGGCGCTGAAACCCGGCTGACTGCCGCAGTGACCGCCAATCATCTTGAGACGATCCTGCACATGGCCATCGATGGCCATGGCATTGCGTGCCTGCCCGACTTCGCCACGCGTGATGCGCTGGACCGTGGTTCGCTCGTCAGCGTTCTGGACCCATGGAGCACCGAGCGAAGCACCTTCTGGGCCCTCTGGCCAAGCCATCGCCATCAGCAGCCGCGTGTTCGGGTGTTTGTCGATTTCATGGCCGAACACCTCCTTCCCGGAAACGACCGCTGCAATTGAACCTGCGCGCTGCTGCGACTACGCTGCTCGTCACTGGCCGTCGGTCACAGGCGGGAACCTGCTATGGATGCGCTTTCACGGGTTTCGGCCCAGGTCCTGGACAGCGCCCTGCCCAGCCTGCCGCTGTACCTGCTGCAGGCCACGGCGGTGATCGGCATGATCGGCGTGCTGCTGATCGCCACCCGCCGCGCCGGCCACGCCATTGAAGGCCGCCGCCTGTATGTGGGCGTGGCGCTGGGCCTGATCTACCTGTTCAATTCCTGGTTCGTGGCCCGCTACAGCCAGGGCGTGGTCAAGCTCCACCTGGGTTTCGACATCCTGCTGGTCAGCGGCCTGCTCGGCGGCTGGCGCGGTGGCCTGGCCTGCCTGGGCGCCAGCCTGCTGGCCCGCTACCAGTTCGCCGGCACCCAGTATTTCCTGCCTGCCAGCCTTGAGGCCGTGTTGCAGATGGTGGCCGGCGTCTGGCTGCGCAGGCGCCTGCACCCGCGCATGCTCAATGAACTCTCGCTGCGCATGATCCTGCAGGCCTGGGGCGTTCGTATCATCGTCACTGCGTTGGGCCTGGCACTTGGGGTAGCAATCATCGGCGCCCATCAGCTACCCGTGGAGGAGTTGGCAATCCAGCGCCTGCTGGCACTGCCACTCTCACTGCTGATGCTCGGCGCGGTGTTCGCACTGGTCTACAACGATGCGCAGATCGATGCACAACGCCAGCGCGAACAGGCCTGGCTGCGCATCGATCCGATCAGTGGCCTGCCCAACATGCGTGCGCTCGGCGAACGCCTGCAGCACTACTGGCGCGACAACGACGGCATCGGCAAGGCCTGCCTGATCGTGGCCGAGATGGGCAACCTGCGCGATCTGCGCCTGCGCTATGGTCCGCTGCAGGACAACGGTATCTGGCAGCGCGACAGCACCGAAGAAGTACATCGGCTGCTGCCCTCGCTGCCGTCCGCGCAACTGGAGATCTACCAGTTCGGCGATGCCGTGCTGGCGATCCTGGTGCGCGACCTGGCCTTGTCCGAACTGCGCACGCAACCGCAGATCACCGAGCTGGCCAGCAACCTGGCCGAGCAGGTCGGCCACGATTGGCCCGGTTTCCGGCCGCTGTTCCGCTGTGCGGTAGTCGAATTGAAGCCCCCCGTAGATGCGGACGAAGGACATCTTCCGTTCCGTGCGATCACCGTTGCACTGAGTGCGATCGAATCCGGCGTCGTGTTCTTCGACGACCCGATCCAGCGCGACAGCGAAATCGACGCCCTGATCGAAGTCGCTCTCGAACGTTGGCTGCAGCAGGGCGACGCACCGCTGTGCTACCAGCCCAAGCATCGCCTGCAGGATCGCCAACTGGTCGGCGCCGAAGCACTGCTGCGCATGCGCGACGGCGAGGGCCGGCTGATCGCGCCGATGCGGGTGATCTCCCTGCTGCGCCGGCAGGGGCGATTGGCTGAACTGGAATGGGCCACGCTGCAATCGGCCATCCACTTCCTGCAGCAGTGCCGACGCGATGGCTGGCAGCTGAAGATCGCAGTGAACGTTTCGGCCGAGTCACTGCGCCTGCCCGACTTCGGCCTGCGCCTGCAGGAACTGCTGCAGCTGCATGATGTGCCCGGTGCGATGCTGCGCCTTGAGATTGTCGAATGGACCGAGATCGTCGAGCGCGACGCGGTCGATGCCAACATCGCACAGCTGCTGGCGGCAGAGGTCACCCTGTCGCTGGATGATTTCGGCGCTGGCTATTCAACCCTGATCCTGCTCTCGCAGCTGGCCATCGCCGAGGTCAAGATCGAACAGGCGCTGATCGCCACACTGTCCGACGCCAAGTCGCAGTCGATCGTGCGCTTCATCGTCGAGGTTGCGCACCGCTGCGGCGCGATCGTGGTGGCCGAAGGTACCGAAACCCTGGCGCAGGAGCAGAAGCTGCGGGCCCTGGGCGTGGATGTCGGCCAAGGCTATCTGTACTCGGCGGCGCTGCCGGCCGACGAGTTCCGCCGCTTCGCCGCCAGCTAGACCGCGTAGAAACCCAGGAACATCGCCACCGCCGATTCGGCCACGCGTGCACGCTCCTCTGCGTTCAACGGCGCCTGCCCCATCGTCACCTGGGGCCAGAACGCAAAGCTCTTCACCAGCCCGTGCAGCTGGTGGCCAGCGAACTCCGGATCAACCTCACGCAACCGGCCATCAGCGATGGCCGCGCGGATCCACGCACTTTCGCCACTTTCCTTCTCGCCCATGCGGCAGACGATGGCCTGCGCACGCTCCGGTGAGTGGATGATCTCGGCCATCGCCACCCGCGCCAGGTCGATGAAGTTGGCATCGCTGAGCAGTTCCAGCTTCTGGCCCAGCAACTGCAGCAGCTGCGTCTGCAGCGGCTGGTCGGCGCGGTACGGCAATGCGTCGCTGGCCACGCTGCGCTCCCACAGCTCCTCCAGGATCATCGAGAACAGCGCTTCCTTGCTCGGGAAGTGGTTGTAGACGGTGCGCTTGGAGACCCCGGCCGCCTCGGCAATGCGGTCCATGCTGGTCGCCTCGTAGCCCGCGGCACGGAACTCCTCCACCGCCGCGCGCACGATGGCTTCGCGTTTGCGGTCGGTCAGGCGTTGCGGGGCACGGGGCATGGCGGGAACCGGATAACTGAACGGATGCTTCCATTTTACACTCGGCAGTGTACTTTTGGAAAACCCGAAACTACACTGTGCAGTGTACTCAGCGGACGTCACCCATGAAGCGCCTGCTCCTTGTCCTCCTGCTTGGAATCCTCGCCGTGACCGCCTACACCTTCTGCAAGTCCTGGTCCCTCCCCGACTTCCCCGAGTCGCCGCAGTACCGTGATGGCAAGTTCCGCAATGCCCTGCCCCGTCCAGCGATGGGCCTGCGCGACGGCCTGGAGATCTGGTGGACGTTCCTCTTCAACAAACCCAAGGGCACCGTGCCCGCGCACCCGATTCCAGTGCAGCCGCTGGACCGCGCCACACTGGACGCCGCGCCGGACCGCAGCCTGTTCCGGCTGGGGCACTCTACGATCCTGCTGAAGCTGCGCGGCCAGTACTGGCTGACCGACCCGGTGTTCTCCGAGCGCGCCTCGCCGGTGCAGTGGATGGGCCCGGCCCGCTTCCATGCGCCGCCGATCAGCATCGACGATCTGCCGCCGATCGCCGGCGTGATCCTCTCGCACAACCACTACGACCACCTCGACCACGCAGCGGTGATGCAGCTGGCCGGCAAGACCGCGCGCTTCATTGCACCGCTCGGCGTCGGCGACCAGCTGATCGCCTGGGGCGTGGACGCCAGCAAGGTCGAACAGCTGGACTGGTGGCAATCGACCGAGGCCAATGGCCTGCGCCTGACCGCCACCCCCGGCCAGCATTTCTCCGGCCGCGGACTGGGCGACAGTGATCGCAGCCTGTGGGCGTCATGGGTGATCCAGGACGATGATTTCCGCATTTTCTTCAGCGGTGACACCGGCTACTTCGATGGCTTCAAGGCCATCGGCGAAAAATACGGTCCGTTCGACCTGACCATGATCGAGACCGGTGCCTACGATCCGCGCTGGGCGTTCGTGCACATGCAGCCGGAACAGACGCTGCAGGCGCACCTGGACCTGCGCGGCAAGTGGCTGCTGCCGATCCACAATGGCACCTTCGATCTGGCCCTGCACGCATGGCAGCAGCCGTTCGAACGCATCACGGCATTGGCGGCCGCAAAGAATGTGCCGGTGGCCACGCCGATGATGGGCGAAGCACTGGACATGCAGGCGCCGCAGGCGGGTACGCGATGGTGGGAGACGGTGGAGCTGTAATGCGATGGGCTCCGATTCTGGCCGCTGCTACGTCTTCGGGTGAAGCCTGCGCCCTTCCCGGGCCAGATTGATCTGCAGCGCAGCGGCGGCGAGCTCGGTCATTTCCGTCGTGACTTTCCCGCTGCCGCGCGCTCGCAGCCAACCGAGAATGTCGACCAGATGCCAGATCGAGGTCGAGCCGTCATGCACGGGGGACGGAAACGACTGCGGGTTGGCCAGCATGAGCTTCCGCATGTTCTGGCGCGACATTCCGAGCAGGTCTGCGACGTCAGTGAGCCCCACCAGATCGGGGCTCACTTCAACCAGTTCGGCACCGGGCACGGCCCGCTGCACATCGTCCAGCGCCGAACGCAGGGCAGCCCCTGCGCTGTCTGCTTCGCGGCAGAACGCCAGGGCCAGCCGTCCCGGCAGCCCAAGGCCCACAAGCGCGTCGTCACAGCCGCCTTCGGCCAGGCGCTGCTCGAGGACGCCGATTTCATTGCCTGTGTCCGGCAAGCGGTACTTCAGGGTGAAGTTGAATTCCATGATTGACCCCTTCGCTTCTGACGAAGCCTGATCTCATTGCTCACGACTGCAGTTCTCGACCACACGCCGCAAGGCCCTTGCATGATGGCTGCCGCTTCGCGGCGTGCTCCAGACGCTCACGATGCAGAACTCCCCGCATCGGCAATCGGTGTCGTTGTAAGGGCAATACATCCGGCCCCACGCATGGCCGCACGCCATACGGAGCCTCCACCCACGGTCCTCCGCGAACTGCAACGCCGCTTCGATGTCCTTGTCTGGATGACGCGCTCGAGACATTCCTTGTTCTCCATAGTCTGCACACGGCTCACGTAAGTTGTCAAATGACAACCAAACTAAAAGACTTGCGATGTGACCCTAGCCAATCCGCGCTACACGTCCAGAGCCACATCCGTCAGCCCTCCCGTGATGGCGGGGCCAGCGTCCAGCGGCGCTGCAGTGCGTCATGTAACCGATTACATCCCTTGCTAGCGTAGCGCTCGCCCGATTCCGGTCGAACCTGCGAGGCTGTCCGTAATGACGTTGCGCGCCGAACGCTCCAAGGTCTCCACCCCGCTTTTCCCGTTGCGCCTTGCCGCGGCCCTGCTGTTGGCCGCCCTGGTCTCCAGCGCACAGGCACAGACCCTCACCCCGCGCAGCCAATCGCAGGCCAGCAGTTCATCGCAACAGGTACCGGCGATGGCGATCGGCCACCTGATCGACGGCGACCCGAAGACCGTGACCGGCGGCGCCTTCAGCCCCGGCCACTGGTTCCAGATCGACCTGGGCGCGCCCACCCTGCTGTCCGGCGCGCGCCTCACCTGGGATGTCTCCAATCCGGAAGGCTATTCGCTACAGACCTCACTGGATGGCACGCAGTGGCAGACCGCGTACACGATGGCCGATTCACTGGGCGATGTGGAAACGCTGTACTTCGCGCCGCGGCAGGCGCGCTATCTGCGGCTGGCCAGTCCGCAGCGCACTTCCGACTGGGGCGTGTCGATCTTCGAGATGGAGCCGCTGGACAGCACGCTCAGCGCACGCATCAGCGGTATCGATGCAACGCAGGCAGCAGCGCTCTGGCAAGGCGGCGGCACCGTCCCGATTCCGGCCGGGACAAATGGATCCCATGCGTTAGAGATCACGCTGCCGCAGGCTCAATCGACGGCTGGTCTGGTGGTCGACTGGGCTGATGGCAGCCGCGGCCCTGCCCGATTGCAGGTTCAGGATGCACAGGGCCGGTGGCAGGACCTCGCGCACGATGCGCAGGCGGCCAGCCACCGCCAGAGCTGGCTGGCCGCCAATGCCGCACAGGCCGTGCGTGCATTCCGCCTGAGCGTGGATGGATCTGCACCAAAGGTGGCACGCCTGCGCCTGCTCGGCCCAAAAGCCGTGATGACACCGATGAAGCAGTATCAGATCGCCGCCAGCGGCGCGGAGCGCCCGTTGTTCCCAGCCTCACTGCAGATGCAGCAGACCTATTGGACGGCCGTCGGCGTGCACGCAGGACGACAGAAATCGATCTTCGACGAGTACGGAAACCTGGAAGCCTTCAAGGGCGCGCCGTTGGTGCAGCCGATCTGGCGCAGCGCCGATGGGAGCACTGCGGGTGCGGCCGGGCAGAACGTGCAGCATGCATTGCGGGACGGCTGGAAGCCGATGCCCTCCGCTACCTGGTCACCGCAACCTGGCCTGGAGCTGCGCAGTGAAGCGTTCGCCATCGAGCGCAATGGCCAGCCGGTGACCTTCCTGCGTCATCGCCTGCACAACACCGGCGGCACCAGGATCGACGGCACGCTCAGCCTGGTCGTGCGCCCGATGCAGATGAATCCACCGTGGCAGAACGGCGGGCTGTCACCCATCCGCGATGTGGCGATCGATGGACAGGCCGTGCGCATCAATGGACGCACGCTGCTGCAGTCGCTCACGCCGGTGGCTGCGTCCGGCGCGGCGCCGTTTGGCAGGGAAGGCGCAACGGAAATCACCGCGACCCTGGCTGCCGGCCAGCTGCCCTCCACGCAACAGGCGCGTGATGACCAGGGTCTTGCCGCCGCCGCGCTCAACTACCGTGTATCACTGGCACCGGGCGCCAGCGATGCCATCGTGGTCGCGTTCCCGCTGGGTACTGCCGCCGCCGATAGCAAGGGCGCACTGCCCGAGGCGCCTGCGCTTGATCTGGCCACGCTGCCCCGCGATGCCAATACGGCGTTCGATTCCCTGGCCACGCAGGCCTCTGCGGACTGGCAGGCACGGCTGGGCCAGGTCGGGCTGCGCCTGCCCGATCCCTCACTGGTCGACATGCTGCGCGCGCAGGCCGCCTACATGCTGATCAACCAGACCGGCCCGGCCATGCAGCCCGGGCCCCGCAACTACAACCGCTCCTTCATCCGCGACGGCATGGCCACCTCGGCGGTGCTGCTGCGCATGGGCGAAGCACGCGTCGCGCGCGACTACCTGGCCTGGTACAGCGAACACGGCGTGCATGCCAACGGCCTGGTCTCGCCGATCCTCAACGACGATGGCAGTGTCAACACCGGCTTTGGTTCGGACATCGAGTACGACAGCCAGGGCCAGTACGTGACGCTGGTGGCCGATGTCGCGCGCCTCGATGGCGGGCCAGAAACAGTGCGCGCCTATCTGCCGAAAGTGAAAGCGGCGCTGCGCTTTCTGCAGGAACTGCGCGAGCGCACGCTGGTGCCCGGCTACAAGGCCGACCAGCCGGCACCGGAACGCTTCGCGGGCATCATTGCGCCGTCGATCAGCCACGAGGGCTACCCCTCGCCCACCCACAGCTACTGGGATGACTACTGGGGACTGAAGGGCTGGCACGACGGCGCGTGGCTGGCCGAGGCACTGGGCGACCACGAGACTGCTGTCTGGGCGCGCGAGCAATACAAGCTGCTCTACGGCGCGCTGCACGCCTCTATCCAGGCGACGATGGCGTGGAAGGGCATCGACTTCATCCCCTCCTCGGCCGACCTGGGCGATGGCGATCCAACCGGCGTATCGATCGCACTGGACCCCACCGGTGCGCAGAGCGTGCTGCCCGCCGAGGCACTGCGGACCACCTTCGCGCGTTATCTGGAGGATGTGCGCAAGCGCAGCCAGCCCGAAGCGCTGTACGCCTATACGCCGTATGAGATCCGCAACGTGCTGAGCTATGTGCACCTGGGCCAACCGCAGGTTGCCGATGAGCTGCTGCAGGGACTGCTGCATGATCGGCGCCCGCTTGAGTGGCAGGTACTGGCCGAGGTCGTGCACTCGCGGCTGCGTTTCCCCCGCTACCTGGGCGACATGCCGCATACCTGGATTGGTGCCGAGTATGGCCGCACGCTGTTCGGCATGCTGATGCGCGAAGACGATGATGCATTGTCATTGCTGCCGGGCACGCCGCTGTCGTGGGTGGCGGGCGATGGGTTGGCGGTGGAGCGGCTGCCGACCGCGTATGGCACGTTGCAGATGCAGGCGCGGCAGCGCGACGGCACGCTGACGGTCACGCTGGGCAAGGGGTTGCGCAGCGGGACGGCAGTGAAAGTCTGGTGGCCGGCGCGCACCATGCCGAAGACGGTGCGTGTGGATGGGCATAGCGTTTCCGACTTCGATGCCGAGGGTGTGCGGCTGGCGAAACCGTTCAAAACGCTGGAGGCGCGCTGGTAAAGCAGCCGAGCAAGGCTTGGCTCTACAAAGCGGGGGGTCACCCGGGCCACGCCCGGTGTCATTGCAACGTTGGCAACCCCGGCGGATTGGTCTGCGACTGCGGCACGGCTTCCTCGGCCACGTTCCATCGCTTCAGCGCCTGCGCATAGGTACCACTGGCAATCTGCGTGTTCAGCGCCTGCGTCACCGCATCAGCCAGGCCGCTGCCCTTGCGGGTGGTCACCGAGATCGCCGCAGCGTTCGGCCATCCGCCGGGGAACAGGCCCACGCGCCGCACCTTGCCGTCGCGTGCCGAGTACGCGCCGGTGGCATTGGGCTCGAACGAGACATCGGCCCGCCCGGTGATCACCGCCAACCGGCCGACCACCGCGTCATCGAAGTACTGGTACTCCACCGGCTTCAAGCCGGCAGCGATGTTCTGCTGGTCCCACTGCCGCAGGATCTGGTCCTGGTTGGTGCTGGCACCGACCACCACCTTCAGCCCGGCAACGTCGGCCGGCTTTTCGATCTTCTGGATCGGCCCATCAGTGCGCGTGTAGATGCCCAGCAGGTCGTAACGGTAGCTGGAGAAATCGAACTTCTTCTTTCGCTCCTCGGTGACCGTCACGTTCGACAGCACCGCATCGTACTTGCCCGATTCCAGCCCCAGCGGCCAGTCGGCCCACGCCACCGGCACGATCACCAGCTTCAGGCCCAACGCATCGGCGATCAGCCGTGCGATGTCGGGCTCGATACCGACCACGTCCTTGCTGTCGGCGCCGTAATCGGCCAGCGGCAGCTGCCCCGGGTGGGTCGCCACGGTGAATGCGCCCGGCGTGACGAAGCGGTAGCCAGCCGGAATCAAGGCCTGCGCCTTCGGGTCGAGCGTGCCCTTCAGGATGGCGGTGTTCGCGCCGGCCAGGCTGGTCGCGGCCACGGCGCCGGCATCCGGGGCCTGGCGCACGCGCGAGTAGACGATGCCGGCGATGCCGATGACCAGCACGCCTGCGATCAACAAGGTGCTGCGTGAGGGGCGACGGGGTGCTGCAGGGCTCATGGCATTCCTTGAGGGTTACAGGGTCTTGGCCAGGAAATCGGCGGTGCGTTGCTGGCGCGGGCGCTCGAACAGGGCCTCGGGCGTGCCCTGCTCGATCACCCGGCCCTGGTCCATCATCACCACGTGGTCGGCCACGCGGCGGGCGAAGCTCAGCTCATGGGTGACGATCACCAGCGTGGTACCCGAACGGGCCAGTTCTTCGATCACGCTCAGCACCTCGGCCACCAGTTCCGGATCCAGCGCCGACGTGGGTTCGTCGAACAGCAGCACCTTCGGCTGCAGCGCCAGCGCGCGGGCGATCGCGATGCGCTGCTGCTGGCCACCGGACAGCTGGCGCGGGAACGCATCGGCCTTGTCGGCCAGGCCGACCCGCTCCAGCAGCGTGCGCGCCTGCTGCTCGGCCTGCGCGCGCGGCACACCGCGTACTGCGATCGGCGCTTCGATGATGTTCTCCAGCGCGGTCAGGTGCGGGAACAGGTTGAAGCCCTGGAACACCATGCCCACTTCCGCACGACGGCGGCGGATCTCACGCTCGGGCAGTTCGTACAAGGTGTCACCCTCGCGGCGGTAGCCGATCAGCTGGCCGCCCACGGTCACATAGCCGCTGTCGGCACGCTCCAAGTGGTTGATCAGCCGCAGCAGCGTGGATTTGCCGGCGCCGGACGGGCCGATCAGAACCGTCACGCTTCCAGCGCGCAGGTCCAGGTTCACGTCTTCCAGCACCGGCTGCTCGCCGAACACCTTGCCCACACCATGCAGCGACACCGCAGCGCCCTCGCCCGCTTCAACCTGGGTGGCGATGCGCGGGCGGTTGGCCACGCGCGGCGCGGCATCGCTCTGCACACGCGGGGGCGATGACACTCGCGACACCGAACGCTCGCGCTGCAGTTGGCCGCGCGCGAAGCGCTGTTCCACGCGCCGCTGCAGCAGCGACAACACGGTCAGGATCACCAGGTACCAGACCGTGGCCACCATCAGCAGCGGCACCACTTCCAGGTTGCGGCGGTAGATCACCTGCACGGTGTAGAACAGCTCAGGCAGCGCCAGCACGTAGACCACCGAGGTGCTCTTGGCCAGGCCAATCACATCGTTGAACGCGGCCGGCAGGATCGAACGCATCGCCTGCGGCAGGATGATGCGGCGCACCTGGCGACCGCGCGGCAGGCCGAGTGCGGCCGCGGCCTCGTACTGGCCGTGGTCGACCGAGAGGATGCCACCGCGGATCACCTCGGCCGAGAACGCGGCCTGGTTCAGGGTCAGGCCCAGTACCGCGGCGGTGAACACACCGATCAGCTGCGTGGTCGGGTACGAGAACAGGCTGATGCCGGTGAACGGCACGCCCAGCTCGATGGTGCTGTACAGGTAGCCCAGGTTGTTCAGCAGCAGCAACAGCACCAGCAGCGGGATCGAGCGGAACAACCACACGTAGCCCCACGACACCGCCGACAGCAGCGGCGAACCAGAGACGCGGGCCAGCGCAAGCAAGGTGCCCAGCGCGAAACCGAGACCGGTACCGAGTGCGGTCAGCAGCAGCGTGCGGCCCAGGCCCTCGAGCACCGGGCGTGCGAAGAACCACTCAGCGAAGGTGCCCCAGCCCCAGCGCGGATTACCCAGTACGGACTGCAACCCGATCAGGATCAGCGCCAGTGCCAATACTGTGCCGAACACCTGCAGCGGATGCCGGGCCGGCACGATCTTCAGCGCCGGTGCGGGCGCCGGCCGGGTTGCAATGCCATCCAGCGCGGTCGAAGGCGTGCTCACGCGTGGGCTCCTTGCAGCTGGGTCTGCGCAGGCACGATGACGGGCGCCGGTGCCCGCAGGTGCTTTTCGAACGGCAGGTGCGCAATGGTTTCGGGATCCGCATCCAGATCGAACAGCGCGGTGTAACCATGGCTGAGGTACAGGCCAACCGCTTCAGGCTGGCGGAAGCCGGTGGTCAGGAACACCCGCCGGTATCCTTGCCGCGCCGCCTGGTCTTCCAGCTCCTGCAGCACGCGCCGCGCGATGCCCTGGCGACGCAGCCCGGGCAACGTCCAGATCCGCTTGAACTCGGCGGTATCCGGATCGCGGTGCGGCATGAACGCGCCGCCGGAGATCGCCACCCCGTCGCGCAGCAGCAGCACGAAGGCACCGACCGGGGCCGCAAAGGCCTGCGCCGGGTAGCGCTGCAGCTCCTCGCGGGCGCTGCCGCCGATGCGTCGGCGCACGTCGGCGTAGCGGCTGTCGTACTCCTGTTCCAGGCCATCGAACAGAGGCCGTGCCAGCGGATCATCCACCGAGGTGTAGAAGAAGCGTTCGTTGCTGCTCATGCCACGTCCTTCACCAGATAGTCTTCGGCCAGCCGTGCCCACAGGCTGGCGGCGGGTGCGATTGCGGCGTCGTTGAACACGTAGCGCGGGCTGTGCAGCGGCGCGCTGTCGCCGTTGCCGACGAACACGAAACTGCCCGGCCGCGCCTGCAGCAGGAAGGCGAAATCCTCGCTGGCGGTGCGTGGCGCGAATTCGGGCACCACGTGTTCTGCACCGAATCCCCGCACAGCGACCTCGCGGATGTAGGCAGTCTGCTGCGGGTGGTTGATCACGCTGGGGAAACCGCGCGGGAACTCGATCTCGGCGCGCGCACCGAACGCGGCAGCGGTCTGCTCGGCAATCCCGGTGACCCGGCGCCGCAGGGTGTCGCGTACCTCCGGCAGGTAGGCGCGCACGGTCAGTTTCAGCTCGACCACGTCCGGAATCACATTGGCGGCCTGGCCGCCGTGGATCGAGCCGACGGTGACCACGCCCATCTGCCGCGGATCGACATTGCGCGACACCACGCTCTGCAGCGCAGTGATGATGTGCGCGGCGACCAGGATCGGATCCACGCTGCCCTGCGGCTCGGCACCGTGGCCACCCTTTCCGATCACCTTCAGCCGTGCCCAGTCCACCGACGCCATCGCCGGGCCATCGACAAAGCCGAAGTGGCCCACCGGCACGCCCGGCCAGTTGTGCAGGCCATAGATCGCGTCCACCGGGAAGCGCTCGAACAGGCCGTCGGCAATCATCTTCGATGCGCCCGAACCGGTCTCCTCGGCCGGCTGGAACACCAGCTGCAGGGTGCCGTCGATATTGCCGTGATGGGCCAGGTAATGCGCGGCGGACAGCAGGATGGCGGTGTGCCCATCGTGGCCACAGGCATGCATCAGCCCTTCGTTCTGGCTGGCGTAGGCCAGCCCCGAGTCCTCGTGGATCGGCAGTGCATCGATGTCGGCGCGCAGGCCGAGGCGACGGCTGCCCTGCCCGCGCTGCAGCGTACCGACCACGCCGGTGCCACCGAGGCCGGTGGTCACCTCATAGCCCCACTGCTGCAGCAACTCGGCCACACGGGCGCTGGTGCGGTGCTCATCGAAGGCCAGCTCCGGATGCCGGTGCAGGTCATGGCGGATCGCGATGGCCGCCTCGGCGCGTGCCGCGATTTCGGGCAGCACGCCGATGGACGCGGGGTCTCGCCGGGCATGGCCGGGCGCTACCGAATTCTCTCCGCTCATCGCCCTACCCCGCCTTCCGCGCCGGTTCGGCATCGGTCGAATGGCGGCTGGCCTTGTACGGCAGGCCCAGATGCTCACGCAGCGTCTGCCCCTGCAGTTCACGCTGGTGGTAGCCACGGGCCTGCAGGATCGGCAGCACCTGGGTCACGAAATCGTCCAGGCCTTCGCGCTGTGCGGCGAATCCAAGGATGAAGCCGTCGCTGGCACCGGCGTCGAACCAACGGATCAGCTCATCGGCCACGTGCTCCGGCGTGCCGATGAAGTTTGGTCGCGGGCTCACCGCTTCAAGCGCCACCTGGCGCAGGCTCAGGCCTTTCTCACGCGCGTCCTGCTTGATGCGGTCGGTGGTGGAACGGAATGAGTTGCTGCCGATGTCACCCAGCTCCGGGAAAGGTGCATCCGGATCGTACTGGCTGAAATCGTGGTGATCGAAGAAGCGCCCCAGGTACGCCAGTGCATCCTCCAGCGTAGCCAGTGCGGCGATCGCCTGATACTTGGCTTCGGCCTCCTCGGCCGTGCGGCCGACGATGGGACCGATACCCGGGAAGATCTTCACGTCATTGCCGCTGCGGCCGTGCGCAATCGCCGAGTTCTTCACCTTCTGGGTGAACGCGCGGGTTTCTTCCAGCGATGGCGAATGGGTGAACACCGCATCGGCGTACTTGCCGGCCAACGCGATGCCATCATCGGAAGAACCCGCCTGGAAAATCACCGGCTGTCCCTGCGGCGAGCGCTGGATGTTGAGTGGGCCTTCCACCTGGAAGAAGCGGCCCTTGTGGTCGAGCCGGCGGAACTTTTCCGGCGCGAAGAACGCGCCGCTGTCACGCTCGCGCACGAAGGCATCGTCATCCCAGGAATCCCACAGCCCCTGCACCACCTCCAGATACTCGTCGGCGATCTGGTAGCGCAGCGCATGCTCCGGGTGCGGCCGGCCATAGTTGCGACCCGAACCTTCCAACGGTGAGGTCACCACGTTCCAGCCAGCACGGCCGCCGCTGAGCAGATCCAGCGAGGCGAACTGGCGGGCGACAGTGAACGGGTCGCTGTACGAGGTGGACAGCGTACCGGCCAGGCCGATCTTCTTCGTTGCCGTGGCCAGCGCCGACAGCAGCGAGATCGGCTCGAAGCGGTTGAGGAAGTGCGGAATCGACTTCTCGTTGATGTACAGGCCGTCGGCAACGAAACCGAAGGCGATGCCGTTGTCCTCGGCGGTGCGCGCAATGTCGATGTAGAACTGCAGGTTGACGCTGGCATCGGCCGGGTTGGACGGATGCTTCCAGGCATGCATATGGCTGCCGGGGCCCTGCAGCATGATGCCGAACGGAATGTGGCGCGGAGTGGTGCTCATGGAATCGCTCCTGCAGGTCAGGCCACCGCCGCGCGCGGCGCGGGCGACAGCAGTTCAAGGGATGTCAGGCGTGCGTCGAGGTCGGCCACCGGCGCATCGAGGATGAATTCACCCACGCCGAAGCGCCGGTGCAGCGCGTCCAGTTCGCCGCGCACGTGCTGCGCATCGCCGGACAACACGCTCGGACGTGTTTCCTCGATGCGGAAGTCGGCCACGCCCACCTGGCGTGCGTACTCGGCAGCCGCCTCTGGGCTGGGCAGGTTCACGGTCTGCCCGGGACCGAGGTGCAGCTTGTAGACGCGCAGCGCACCAATATGACGCGCAGCGGCTTCGGCAGTCGGCGCGGCGAAGGCCACCGTAGCCAGCAGCGGTGGCTGCGAGGAGACGCTGCGGTAGGCGTCGAACGCGGCCTCGATGTGCTTCGGGTCGCCGTCGAAGTGCGCGGCGTAGACGAAACGCCAGCCCAGCTCGGCCGCCTGCCGTGCACTCTGCGGGCTGGCACCGAGCAGGAAGCGCTCCGGCGCCTGCTGCGGAATCGGCCGCGCCAGCACATCGGCTTCGGCGCCGGACAGATAGCCCTCAAGATCGCGCAGTTGCTGGTCGAAGTCGGCAAACGCCGGCCGCCCCGCTGCCAATGCAGCGGTAGATGCCGGCAGGCCGCCGGGCGCCTTGCCCACGCCCAGATCCACGCGCCCTGGCGCCAACGCCGCCAGCAGGTTGAAGTTCTCCGCCACCTTGTACGGCGCGTAGTGACGCAGCATGACCCCACCACTGCCGATGCGGATGCGCCGGGTCTGCGCCAGCACCCAGGCCGCCAGCACTTCCGGTGCGGGGCTGGCCAACGTCGGCGCGGCGTGGTGCTCGGCAAACCAGTAGCGGTGATAGCCCAGCTGTTCGGCGCGCTGCGCCAGCTGCAGGCTGTTGCGCAGCGCCTGCTCCGGTGAGGCGCCTTCGGCCACCGGGCTCTTGTCCAACACGCTGATCTGATAGCTCATGGTCGCGTCCTCGCTCAGGGATGGGCCACGGGGATGCCGAGCAACCCGTTCAGCGCGGCCAGGATCGGCTCGGCACCGGAGATGTACTGGCGGTCCTGGTGCACGCCACTCGCGAGGTCACTGCGCACGCCCTGCGGCAGCACCAGCTTCGGCAGCGACTGGTCCTGCTCGCCGATCTCGGCGATCACCTCCCGGCGCGGCCGTGCGAAACCGATGCGGCGCACGTCCAGCTGCGCGTCCAGGCCGTCGATGCTCGACAGCGCACCTTCCAGCAACAGGCTGTGCCGGCAGAAGAAGCGCTGGCCGGGAATCTGTCCGTCCTCGAACTCACGGTCGAGCAGGAACAGGATGGGCTTGTCGGTTGCGTCCAGACTCACGGGGTCGTCCTCATCGGGGGGCGGCAATGCGATGCCGCTTCGATATCGATGCTAGAGATGACGGCGGTCGGCACGGCGATGCCAGGCGACAATCGGCGGCCAGATCCGGCCATGCAGATGCGCCTTGGCCATAAGCAAAGCGCCGCCGGTTATGCCGTCAGGCGATCCTTCGCAGCGGCGCCGGTACCGCCAGCGCCTGCGAAGCCAGATGCCCTGCCGCGCGCTCGGCCGCCAGTGCGATGCGCGCCTGCAAGGCTGCACTGTTGATGTGCTCGCCATCGAAGTCGGCAGGCGTGGCATACACCCCGATCGGCAGCGTGTGCGCCTGCAGGAAACTGAACAACGGCCGCAACTGGTGGTCGATCACCAACGCATGGCGCTCGCTGCCACCGGTCGCCGCCAGCAGCACCGGCGTATCCACCAGCGCTTCCAGCCCGATGAAATCGACCAGGTGCTTGAACAACCCGGGATAGGAACCGCGATACACCGGTGCCGCGACCACCAGGAGCCCGGCCTCCTCGATTGCCTGCAGTGCCTGCTCTACGGCTGGCTCCGCTTCATCGCGCGACAGCGACTGCCCCAGCGAACGCGCGATCGGCGCCAGCTCCACCAGCTCCACGCTGGCATGCACCCGCTGCTGCAACGACTCCAACAAGTGCCGCACCAGCAGCAACGTGCGCGACGTCGCCGAGATGGTCGGTGACCCCACCACTGCCACCACCTTCAATGCAGAAGACATGAAATGCTCCTCGATGATGCCGGACCACGTCCGGCCGCCTTTGGCGTGGACCTCAGAACCGGTAACTGACCCGCCCGTACCAGTACGCGCCGACGTTGCCCAGCACATCGCCGTTGTCCCAGGTCGTTTCGATGCTCGCCACATCGGTGGCACTGCGCGCGTACTCCGGCACCTTGC
Source organism: Stenotrophomonas sp. a6 (assembly GCF_030913325.1). NCBI lineage: Bacteria > Pseudomonadati > Pseudomonadota > Gammaproteobacteria > Lysobacterales > Lysobacteraceae > Stenotrophomonas > Stenotrophomonas sp. a6. The sequence continues at coordinate 1,920,935 of NZ_CP133161.1, read as the reverse complement.
GCGTGCGCTTGTCGAACACGTTGTTGATGCCCAGCGCCGCACTCCAGCCTGCGCCCAGTTCCACGGCACCGGAGAGATTGGTCACCAGCACCGGCGGCTGCTTGTACTCCACGCCGTTGTTCAGGCGCTTGATCGGGCCGTAGTAGGTGAAGTCGACGTTCGAGCGCCAGCGCCCGTTCTGCCAGCCCAACCCCGCCACCTGCGTGTAGCTGGGCGTGCGGAAGCGCAGCGCGTACTCGCTGCTCTTGGTCAACAGGTTGATGTTCGGCAGCCCCTGCAGCGCCGCCGGAATGTCGCTGACCTTCTGGATGGTGGTGCGCCCCACGTTGGCCGCATAGCTCCAGCGCAGCTTGCCCCACGCGGTTTCCTGGTTGGCCTCCAGGGTCAGCTCGACACCGCGTGTGCGGGTATTGCCCACGTTGGTGAAGTAGCTGGCATAGAACGCATCACCCGGCAGGATGCTGATGCCGGCCGAACCCAGCAGCGCATCGATGGTGTTCTTCTGCGCCGCGCTCAGCACCGTGCCGCTGTTGTCGGTGACGCGTGCAGGATCCTGCGCGTTGTAGCCGATCTGGCTGGACTGGCCGAGCTGGCCACGGATGTCGATCTGGTAGGCATCCACGGCCAAGTGGAACGCAGGGCTCGGGTCCCAGGTCACGCCCAGGCTGTAGTTGGTGGCCTTCTCGGGCTTCAGCGGCGTAGCACCCAGCGCAACCGCCGCCGGCGAAGACACCTGCGCCACCAGCGTGGTACCGCACGGGCAGCTGCCGGTGGCCTGGTAGTACTGCGCGCCGAGGCTGGGCGCATGGAAACCATTACTGACCGTCGCGCGTACACCCAACGCGTCGGTGAAGTCGAAGCGCGTGGTCAGGCGGCCGGTGGAGACACTGCCGAAGTCGGAATGGTCTTCCCAGCGCGCCGCCGCATCCAGATACCAGCGCGAGGTGATGTTGGTGGCCGCACCCACGTACACCGCCTTGCTGTTGCGCGTCGCCTTCACCGCGTCCGCAGTGGAATAGCCGACGAAGGCCGCAGCACCAAAGCCGGTGTACGACTCCCACTGCCCTGCCCCACGCTCGTACTGTTCGTGCTGGTACTCGGCGCCCGCGCTCACCTCCAGCGGCGACGCAAACGCCGCCACCTCGAAGCCGCGGCGCAGGTCCAGGTTGGCGATGCCCTGCTGGTAGTCCAGCTTGCCGTCGTAGAAGTCAGTGGGCGAGCCGGGGTACGGCAACGAGTAGTTCACCGAGTTGCGCGTATAGGTGCGCACCGTACTGCGGTTGCCGGTCAGGCTGGCGTCGTAATCCCAGCCCGCGATCTGCCCTTTCACGCCCGCAGTGCCGGTGTACTGCTTCTCCTTGGTTTCCAGCACGGGCAGGAAGCCATCGGGAAACACGCTCAGCACCCCGGGCGCCTTGTAGGTAGTGAAGATGGTCGCCGGCAGGCGGAAGTTCTGGATTGCCTGCGCGGTGCGATCGCTGGCGGTGGCGTTGGCGTAGAACTGCGCGCTCTCGCCCAGGCCATGGCCCACGTTCACCGCGAACGCCTTCAGCGCATACGACGGGGAGCTGAGGATGGTGTTGGCCTCGGCATTGCGGCTGGCTTCGGCCGGGTTCGGCGATGCGCCGGCCGGCAATCGATTATTCGGCCGCAGCGCCACCAGATTGCCGCTACCATCCACCGCCGGGTAGCTCAGATAGCCATCGATGTAGCGGCGGGTGCGGATCGCATGATGCTGGCGGGTGGTCTCGCCGGAGAGGTTGACGAAGCCATCGGCACCCCACGGCAGGCCAACGTTGGCACGCACGCTGGTTCGCGAGCCATCGCCATCAATGCTCTGCCCGCTTTCCACGGCGAACTCGCCACCGTGCGCCTGCGACTTCAGGATCACGTTGACCACACCGGTAATCGCATCGGAGCCATAGATGGCCGACGCACCATCACGCAGCACTTCCACGTGGTCGATGGCCGACACCGGAATCAACGCCAGGTCCGCCCACGCATGGCCTGGGAAGCCGCCCCCATTGGCACCGCTTACATAGGCACTGGCATTGCGGCGCTTGCCGTTCACCAGCACCAGCGTGTAGCCGGGCGACAGGTTGCGCAGCTGGTAGCCACGGATCAGGCTCTCCTGGTCGCTCTGGTAGCCACCAATCTGGCTGAGCGACGGCAGTGCGCGCTGCAGTGCTTCCAGCAGGTTGGCCTGGCCGGTGGCGGTGAGGTCTTCGGCGGAGATCACGTCGATCGGCGTGGAACTGTTCTTCACCGTACGCGTACTGGTGCGCGAGCCGGTCACCACCACCGCATCCAGCGTGGACGCGGCCACGTTGGCCGTCGCAGCGGCGGCAGCAGGATCCGCATCGGCTTCAGCCGCATGGCTGGGCGAAGCGGCGAGGATGGCTGTGATCAGAACAGCGAGAGTGCTCAGGACAGGGGCGTGGGCGGCAGGCATGGGGGCTCGTGGGGGTGGGCCGGAAACACGCTTCCATTCAAGGGCCTGTCCGCCCACCGCGACAGGCGCGATCGCGTCACCCAGCCGTAACATCCGGCCACCCACATGACTGCTGGTAATGACGTTAGGCAGCCCTGCGCACCACGCCCATGGGACGGCGATGGGCAATCGACGCTGGATGATGTGCGGTGGGTGATGGGTGATGGGCGGCGGGCGGCGGGCGGCAACCTACGGGGGTAGAGTCGACTGTCAGTCGACGATCGCGCGCAGCGCGGGCTTCTAGGCGGTATCGCCAACAGCAGTCGACTAACAGTCGACTCTACCCCGTCGGGTGCCCAAGCCAGACGAATGCCCCCCGTGCACATGCTCCACAGGCATCACCTCATGCCCGCGCAGCATTCTGCGGCGCACATCACCACCCGTAGCATCAAGCCATGCCCAGCCCACCCGCCGATCCCAGCGCACCGCTCGTCGCCATCGTTGCCTGCCACGGCCAGGGCCTGTTCGAGTTCGGCTGTGCGGTTGGCCTGTTTGCGCCGGTGCGGCCGGAACTCGGTGTGGCCTGGTATCGCACCCAGCTGTGCGCGGGTGAACCTGGTGCGCTGCGCATGCTTGGCGGAACGCAGGTGCAGCTTCCCTACGACCTCAGCACAGTTGATGACGCCGACATCATCGTCATTCCCGGTTGGCGCGAGCCCAGCGAGCGCCCGCCACAGGCGCTGCTTGATGCACTCATCCGTGCCCACAGCCGTGGCGCGCGCATCGCTTCGATCTGCTCCGGTGCCTTCGTGCTGGCGTGGGCCGGGCTGCTCGATGGCCGCCAGGCCACCACCCACTGGCGCCTCACCGAAGCGCTGGCGCGCGAGTTCCCGCGCATCGATGTGCGCGAAGATGCACTGTATGTAGACACCGGCAGCATCATCACCTCGGCCGGCTCGGCGACCGGCATGGACATGATGTTGCACATGGTGCGCAAGGATTACGGCGCGCGCGTGGCCAACCTGGTGGCCGAGCGACTGGTACTGGCGCCATGGCGCGATGCCGAACGCAGCCAGCGCGTCAGCCGCGCCATTCCGCATGGCGAGCCCACGCGGCTGGCAAAGCTGATGGAGTGGATGCGCCGCAACCTGCGCGAACCGCATTCACTGGGCAGCCTCGCCGAGCAGGCGGCCCTCAGCCAACGCACCCTGCAGCGGCAGTTCCTGGAGGCCACCGGCCTGTCGCCGATCGACTGGCTGATCCGCGAGCGCGTGGCCTACGCCCGTGAGCTGCTGGAAACCACCGACCGGCCGCTGCAGTGGATCGCAGAACAGGCTGGCTTTGGTTCGCAGGAATCGTTCCGTCGTCACTTCCGTGGCCAGGTCGATGCGAGCCCTACCGAGTACCGCAACCAGCACCGCAGCGGTCTCGGTGCCGACCGCCTGGTGGGCTGTTGACCCAGTGCGCGGTGCCAGGCGTGGCGTGAGCAAAGCCTCACGACGGTGCGAGCTTGCGTGCGTATAGTGACGTGCGTCACACGAAGCCCCTTCCATGCTCCACGCATTTGCTTACTCCAGCCACATGTCGGCTGGGCTTTCCGATGAAACCCTCCGCCAGATCGTCTCGGGCTCTGCCGCGTTCAATCGCCGGGTGGACGTCACCGGAGCGCTGCTCGTCGACGGGCAGCGGTTTTTCCAGTACATCGAAGGCCCGCCCGACGGCCTGGAGGCGGTCAGGCGCCGCATCCACGACAGTCGTTCGCACGCCGCCGTCGCCCCGGTACTGGACATGGCAATCGGCGCACGCGCCGTACCCTACTGGGCGATGACCCGCATCGAGACCGGGCAGATCGTCGTGTCCGGGCTGGTCAATGCGCGATGGGACGAATTTGGCCATTCCGTTCCAGGCATGGATCAGCTCGTTGGCCTGCTGCGTCCGCATTTCCCACGCATCGGCACCGTCGAGCCGCCACGCGCCCCCGCCTGATACAGACTGAACCGTCGCCTTGCGTGCGCCTGCCGACGCGGCCGTGCGCTACGTTCGGGCGTCATCATCAGGATCCTCCTTCCCGCTGTCTTCGCCACGCCCATCGCATGCCAGTACCCGCCCCACCTGCAATGGAAAAACGCGCATCGCCCGCCGACCTGTTCGAGATCGTCATCGTGCGTGCAGGCACCGCCCTGTTCGCGATTGACATCCAGGCTGCCGTCGAAATTCGCGGCCTGGAGGCATTCGGCCCTGCAGACCGCAACGGCAGGCCGACCCTGGAAGTCCGTGGGCAGCCATTACCCGTGGTCGACCTGCGCCGCATGAGCGGCCAAGCGGCATTCGACGGTGGCAGCCCGGCCATGCTGTTGATCAATGCCGGTACCGCAACGCTGGCGCTGGCCGTGGATGAGGTGCTGGAGATTGAGACACCGGACGCGAGCGCACGCGTCCCCGAGCGTGCCGCAGGCCGATCGTTCGGCTTCTGCAGCCGGCACATTCAACTTGACCCGGCGCGCTCGGCTGCACTGATCGAACCGGTGGCACTGCTGGGCGCACTTGCCGCGCCGGAGTGACCGGCGGCGTCTCAGGATCGTCCTGCCAAGGCACGGTTTCGCAGCCTCCAGCACTGCGCGGCCACGCCGATCACGAACACCACCAGGCAGACCAGCAGCGTGTGCAGCACCACCGGGGCCATCGGCGCGGCAGCAATCGGATGCGCTGCCGGCACGCGGGTCAGCGTTTCGTTGACGCCGGGCACCAACGACAGCAGGAAGCTGAAAGACAGCGCAAACGTCGATGCATAAGGTGCTGCGCGCCCCAGCCAGCGCAGCCGCGCGGCCAGCACGCCGCCGAATGCCACCAGCAGCACGATCACCCCGAATGCGTGGCCGGGGTTGATCCCGCCCGTGCTGGACACGGTGAACGAGGTGGCCACCGACAGCACCAGCCCCACCAGGTACAGCTTGCCCGCGCGCGTGGCGGGATCGATTGCGCGATGGCGAATGAAGGCATACAGGCCACTCAACACCGGGATCAGGCTGACAGCGGTATGGATCACGCCAAGCGTGGACAGAGGGTGGGACATGGGACATCTCCAGGGATAGAATGAACCTACTAGTAGGTAGGCATTGGACTCAAAAAGAAGGCCCGCGTCGCCGCAGGCCCACCACACATCTCTCAGAGCGCCGCACTCACCCGCGCGATCGCCAACCGTGCCAGTGCCGCGAAGGTCGCCGCGTCACCAAAACCGCGCGCGGCCAGCATCGCGCCGTGCACCGAGGACATGAACGCCCTGGCCTCGTCCGCAGGGGAACCCTGCAGGCGCAACTGGCCCAGCGCCGCGCCCTTCTCCAGCGTCACCGTCAGCCACCCGCTCAGATCCTCGAAATGCCCGCGCACTTCATCGGCAATCTCCGCAGGGATCATCGGCGCCTCCGCTGCCAGCATCGCGCAGATGCAGAACGACGACGTCCCCCCTGCAATGCAGCTGGACCAGTACTCCACATAGGCGTTGAGCTCCTGCAGCGGGTCGTCCAGCTGCCGGTCCAGCAGCGCCAGGCCTTCGCGCGCCTCGGCCCGGTACAGTTCAACCACCGTGCGCACCAGGTCCGCCTTGCTGGGGAAGTGGTGATGGATGCTGGCCTTGCTGATGTTCACCCGCGCGGACACGTCGGCGTAGCTGAAGCCGTTGTAGCCACCGGCCTCCAGCAGCGAACGGGCATGGGCCAGGATCTCCTGGGCCTTGGGCGAGAGCGACTCTTTCATGCCGTCAACCTACTAGTAGGTTGACGTTGTGTCAATAACCCGCTGCTGGACCCGCCGGGCGTGGCCCGGCGCTACCGAGATCCCGATCAGTCCTCCTGCACCAGCTTGAACTCGCGCAGCAGCCCGCCGATCTGGGTCTTGTCCAGCTTGTTCATCAGCAGGTTGCGCAGGAACACCGGCCCGGGAATGTCCAGTTCCTTGCCGTCACGCAAACGCCCGGTCGCGGCCAGCAGCGAGCGCACGTCATACGTGGAATTGAACACCTCCGGCACGCCACGCTCGATCCCCAGCAAGGTGTACACCGCCTCCATCGGCGTGCGCACCGAGTACTCGGTGGTGAAGATGCAGTCGCGCTGCTTCGATTCGGCGAACTGGCCGATGAAAGCGAAGTTCACCGCACCTTCCGGCACCACGTCCGGGCGGTCACCTGCCTGGCGTGGCATGAAGAACGCCGTGATGTACGGCATCATCACCGGCACTGTCTTCGCGCCGGTCGCGGCCAGCTCATCGATCTCTTCCACCGGCACGCCCAGGTGATACAGCCATTCGCGCGTGATCTCCTCGCCGGTGCAGTCCTGCATCGGCTTCTTCACGTAGTCGCCGGGCGTATCCACGAACAACGAATACACCCAGACCACGATCTGGTCCTTGGGCTGGTTCTTGAAATGTGGCTGGCGATTCACCGTCCAGCTCATCAGCCAGCGCGAGTCGCGCACGCTGACGATGCCGCCGGTCACCACTTTGCCGCTGAAGGGATCGCGCTTGGCGATCTTCTGGATGTAGGCCGGAATGCGCGCATCCAGCGTGGTCACCGTTGCCGATTCCCACTTGGTTTCTGGAATGTGCGCGCCGAACACATCCGGACGCCCGAACGCGTCATCCTTCGCGGCAATGCGGCGCCACAGGTCCCAGGCAGGCGCCGGGCCTTCGTTCAGGCGTGCCGCAGTGTGGTGGTCGCCATTATCCGAGTTCTCGGTCAGCGAACCGATGGTCATGAACAGCAGATCATCCGCGCCGAGTTCCACGCCACCGGCTACACCGTCATGCATCCAATGGATGCGCGTGGCCTGCTTGCGGTCCGGCTGCAGATCAAAGTCGACGTCGGTCACCTCGGTACCGTACTGGAACACCACGCCTTGGTCCTGCAACCACTTCACCAGCGGCAGCACCAGCGATTCGTACTGGTTGTACTTCGTGAACTTCAGCGCCGAGAAATCCGGCAGGCCGCCGATATGGTGGATGAAGCGATGCAGGTACAGCTTCATCTCCAGCGCCGAATGCCACTCTTCGAACGCGAACATGGTTCGCCAGTACAGCCAGAAGTTGCTGTCCAGGAAATCACGGCCCAGTACTTCGTTGATGCGCTTGTTCTCCATCTCCTGACGGGTGGCCAGGAACAGCGCGATGATGTCCCTCTGTGCCTGCTCGGTCAGCGTGAACAGGCCATCGGTGTGTGCATCCTCGCCGCGATTGATGGTGGCGCGCTGCAGCGAATAGTTCGGGTCGTCCTTGTTCAACCAGTAGAACTCGTCCAGCACGCTGGCATCTTCGATCTCCAGCGACGGTATCGAGCGGAACAGGTCCCACAGGCACTCGAAATGATCTTCCATCTCGCGGCCACCACGGATCACGAAACCCTTTTCCGGCACCTTCAGGCCATCCAGCGCACCGCCAGGAATCTGCTGCTGTTCAAGAATGGTGATGCGTTCACCGGCCATGCGCCCATCGCGCACCAGGAACGCGGCGCCGGCCAGCGAGGCCAGCCCCGACCCCACAAACCAGGCGCGCTTGCCATCGACACCGGCGGGCTTGCGCGGGCGCGCGAAGGCTTCGTAGTTGCCACTGCTGTAGTACATGCGCTGCTCCTTCCTGGAGGGATCCTCCCCACTCTAGCGCCGAACCGATGTACCGATTCCTGCATGCATGCTGCGACCGAATGACGCAGCGGCGTCAGAGCTGGCGGCCCAGCAGCATGCCTGGCCAGCCGTCCACGTTGAACGGCGCAATTCGCGTGTAGCCGCAGGACTCGTAGAAGCGCACCAGATCACCGCTGCCTCCGCCATAGCAGTCCACGCGCAGATGGTCGAGGCCGGCAGCGCGCGCCTGCTCATCGGCAAACGCCATCAGGCGACGGCCAATGCCGCGCACGCGCGCATCACGCGAGGCCACCAATACCCGCACGTACAGCTCCGGCCCATCGGGCGCCGGCACATAGGGCATCGACTCGCCCAGCGCCAGGAACGCACGCACCTCACCCTGCTCGTTCTGGGCCACCCATGCGCCAGGCAGCGCGCACGCATCGGTCACCTGGGTGATCCGGCGTGGCACCGTGGACCATGGCTCGCTGCCCCATTGCTGCAGATTGCCGATCGACACGAACCATTCGATCACCTCGTCGAACAGCGCCAGCACCGCAGGGGCATCTGCCGCACTGGCGCGGCGGATGGTCAAGGTGTCCTTTCCTGTTTCAGTCATGCACGTACTCCTGTCAACGCGTCAATCAGCTGTCACGAGGATGCCGGCCAGCGGCCAGCACTACCAGGGTCGGAAGTCCCTGGGCCGGATTTGACATGCAGGCATTTACCTGCATATAGTCCATCCCAAGGGCGGCGCCTGCCGGCCCATCGCGAGGAACCTGCAATGGTGGATATCGCACACAGGGTCGGCATCAAGGCCCCCGCAAGCCAGGTGTATCAAGCACTGGCAACCCCCGAAGGCGTCGCCGCCTGGTGGGCCGAAGACACTCACGGCGCCCGCGAGACCGGCGGCACGGTCAAGGTCCGTTTCACCAATAACGGCCAGGAAATCGGTGCCATGGAAATGCAGCTGGAACAGCTCATTCCCGGCGAGCTGGTGCTCTGGAAGTTCCTGGCCGGCCCTGCCGAATGGATCGGCACGCATGCGCGTTTCGCGCTGAAACAGGAAGGCGACTACTGCATCGTCCTGTTCACCCATGAAGGCTGGAAAGAGCGCGTCGAGTTCACCTCCCACTGCAGCACCAAGTGGGCGGTGTTCCTGATGAGCCTGAAGGCACTGCTGGAAACCGGCAAGGGCCAGCCCAACCCACACGACATCAGGATCGACAACTGGAACTGAAGACACCCCGCATGAATGCAGACAAGGTGTTCAAGGCCTTGGCCGACCCCACGCGCAGGACGCTGCTCGACCTGCTCTGCGAGGACAACGGCCAGACCTTGGGCCAGTTGTGCGAGCACCTCGACATGGCCCGGCAATCGGTCACCCAGCACCTGGGCCTGCTGGAAGACGCCAACCTCATCAGCACGGTGCGTCGGGGCCGCGAGAAGCTGCACTTCATCAACCCGGTACCGCTGCATGAAGTCTACGAGCGCTGGGTACGCAAGTTCGAGCAGCAGCGCCTGAGCCTGCTGCATGACCTGAAACGCGAACTGGAAGGACAATGACGATGTCTGCAGAGTCAACCCGCTTCATCCACGTGATCTACATCGCGTCCACGCCACAGAAGGTGTTCGAGGCCATCACCCGGCCCGAGATCGCCAGCCGCTACTGGGGCCACGAGAACCTATCGGACTGGAAGCCCGGCTCGCGCTGGCAGCACGTGCGCGCCAACGAAACACGATCGGTCGAGCTGGTCGGTGAAGTGGTGGAAAGCACCCCGCCCTCGCGCCTGGTCATCACCTGGGCCGCCGCCTCGCAGGCCGACAACCCGGATGCTTACAGCCGCGTCACCTTCGACGTCGTGCCCTACCAGGACATGGTGCGGCTGACGGTTACCCATGAGGAGCTGGAACCGGGCAGCGGCATGGATACCGGCATCCGCCAGGGCTGGCCGATCGTGCTGTCGAGCCTGAAGTCGCTGCTGGAAACCGGCAAGGGATTGGACGTATTTGCGAAGCCGAACTGAGTCGTGCCGCAATCGGCGGCGGAGCGCCATCCGCCGCTGGCGCTCCCCATCCGGTCAATCGCTCAATCTGCGCGAACGCCCATAGCGCCCACTCACATCCTGCTTGATCCAATCGGCCAGCAGGCGCAGATAGCCGTCGGTGATCCGCGTCGACACGCGGTTGCCTTCGGCATCGATGCGGAACTCCACCATGCCGTGGTCGGTGTCCGGGAACAGGTAGGTCTCAATCGGCTGCTCTGACGCGCGCAGGCGCGACAGAATGGTGCGCGTGGCCGCAATCGGCGCAGCCCGGTCCTGCTCGGCCAGCACCCACAGCAACGGCACCTTCAGGCGGCGCAGCGCGGCCTCGGCGTCGTAGTCCCAGATCAGCTCCAGGTTGTCGAAGCGCGCGCGACCGATCCGGCGCAGGTCGGCGTCACTCATGCGCAGCATGTCGCCGCTGTACTCGCCGTTGATCGTCTTTGCCCACGGCGCGGCACCGATCTGGCTACGCACCCTGGCCAGCGCTTCGAACCCTTCAGTGAAATGCGTGCGCATCAACTGCGCGGTTGCGTCTGAAAGCTGCCCAACCTGCGCCAACGCCGCCGCATCCAGCTGCATGCGCCGTGCCTCATCGAACAACTGTTCGCGGTCCTCCTCGATGGGCGACACCACCAGCCCGAAGCCGATCGCCACGAAATCCGCCTGCGAGCGCGTCGCCGCCAGCGGGGCGATCCAGCCGCCCTGGCTGCCACCGAAGTAGCCGGCGCGGCCGAACCGGCCTCTCGCCAGTTCGCGCGCCTTGGCAAGCGCCGCCGCTGCGTCGTCGGCCAGCAGCTCGAAGTTCTGTGTGTACTCGCCTTCCGAATCGCCGGTGCCACGCTTCTGGTAAGCGAACACCGAAATACCCTGCGCCACCAGCATGCGCTGGTAGATCGCCGCAACCGCCATCATGCGTTCCGAGCCGTGCACCAACACCACCAGCGGCCGCGTCGGGTCGGCCGGCCCTGCCGGCTCGATCAACTGCCCAACCAGCTTGGTTCCCGCGCTGATGAACGTTGCATCGGTATCGCGGGTCGGCAGTCGCTGCCAGCGCTGCGTGGCTCCCGCAGACGACCTGAAGCTGACCACATCGTCGCTGCAGCTCACCGGCGCGTTGGCATCACCGGTGGCGCCACGTCGCCCGTCCAGCATCAGATAGCGCTGGCCTGTGGCAGGCGCCGCAGCGGGTGCGCCGAGCACCACGATGTTGCCCTGCTCGTCACCGTAGGCACTGGCCGTGCATAGCTCGGCGGCCGCGGCCGGCAGACCCGAACACACCAGCACCGCCATCAACAACGAACGTCCTTTCCACCCTGCCATGCCCTTTCCCGGTATCGTGAACCCGCCTCGTGCGGGCGCCCGGCGCAGCCTAGCGCGTTCGTTCGCCAGATTCATGCTGCATCTGCTTACTGTCGGCCTCTCCCATGGCCATACTGGGCGGACGATACGGACTTCAGAGCGCACCATGCACACACATGTCGAACAGATCGGCAGCACCCGCATCCTGCGCAGCGCCGATACAGGCCCGCTTCTGGATGGCAACGCCCTGCGCGACCTGGTCGGCGATGCCCTCGGGCACCAGGCCGATTGGATCGCCGTGCCGGTGCAGCGCCTCTCTCCAGACTTCTTCGAGCTGCGCTCCGGCATGGCCGGGCAGTGGCTGCAGATGCTGGTGAACTACCGCCTGCACTTCGCCGTACTGGGCGATGTCAGCGGCTACCGCGCACAGAGCGAATCGCTGGACGCGTGGATCACCGAGTGCAACCGTGGGCACAACGGCTGCTTCGTGGCCGACTGGGACGCCCTGCTGGCACGCCTGCCGGCCCCCGCCAGCACCGGCTGAACGCCGCCCCCACGCTCACTCTCGCCGAACCCGGTTCCGACCGCGCTCTGACGCCCGCCGCCACAGCATCACCCGCAGGCTTCCCAGGCGACGTTCGATGAGTGCTTCAGACGCAGATTCCCTGCACAGCAAAGTGGCGGCGGTCACCCTCGGCTTCTGGGTGATGAAGATCGCCGCCACCACGCTCGGCGAGACCGCGGGTGACCTGCTGTCGATGACGCTCAACCTGGGCTACGTGGCCAGCTCGGCCATCCTGCTGGCGATCTTCGCTGGCCTGCTGGGCATGCAGTTGTCGGCACGGCGCTTCCACCCGGTGCTGTTCTGGTCGGTGGTGCTGGCGACCAGCACCGCCGGCACCACCCTGTCGGACCTGATCGACCGCACGCTCGGCCTGGGCTACGCCACCGGCGCCAGCCTGCTGGCCGGCTGCCTGGCGCTGGCGCTGCTGGCCTGGCGGATGTCGGAGAAGTCGATCTCGGTCAGCAACATCGCATCGCGCCGCGCCGAAGGCTTCTACTGGACCGCCGTGCTGTTCTCCAACACGCTCGGCACCGCGCTGGGTGATTTCCTCGCCGACGATTCCGGGCTGGGCTTCACCGGCGGCGCCCTGCTGATCGGCAGCCTCATCGCGCTCACCGCACTGGCCAGCCGCATCAAGGGCATCAACCAGGTCATCCTGTTCTGGATCGCCTTCGTGCTCACCCGCCCGTTCGGCGCCACCTTCGGCGACCTGCTCACCAAGCCGCTGGAAAAGGGCGGCCTGGGCTTCGGCACGGTCGGTTCGTCGCTGGTGCTGTTCACCATTCTCGCCACACTGGTGGCACTGCCGATGCTGCAGCGTAAGGCGCAGCCAGCCAACTAGCGCGCCGTCCAGCCCCCATCCACCGGCAGCGCCGTGCCGGTGATCTGCGCCGCAGCGTCCGACGCCAGGAACACCACCATTTCTCCCAGCTGCTCGGGCGTCACGAACTGCAACGACGGCTGCTTCTCAGCCAGCAGCGCACGCGCGGCGGACTCCTGATCCGTGCCCTGGCGCTCGGCCAGCGCAGTGATCTGCTGCTCGACCAGCGCCGTCCGCACCCAACCCGGGCAGATCGCATTGGCGGTGATGCCGGTGCCCGCATTCTCCAGTGCGGTCACCTTGGTGAAGCCCACCACGCCATGCTTGGCCGCCACATAGGCCGACTTGTTCACCGAGCCCACCAGGCCGTGCACGGATGCGATGTTGATGATGCGGCCGGCGCCCTGCTGCTTCATGTGCGGCAAGGCCGCCGCCGTTGCATGGAACACCGCCGAGAGATTCAGCGCGAGGATCGCATCCCACTTGTCGACCGGGAACTCCTCGATCGACGCCGTGTGCTGGATGCCTGCGTTATTTACCAGGATGTCGATGCGGCCCATCGTCGCGACGGCATGCTCAATCATCCCGCGCACTGCCTCGCCACGGGAAAGATCGGCGCCGTCATGCGCCACGCGCACGCCGAACTCGGCTTCCAGTTTGGAACGCATGCGTTCGATCTCCGCCGCATCGCCGAAGCCATTCAGCACGATATCGGCACCTTGCCGCGCCAGCGCGGTGGCAATGCCAAGACCGATACCACTGGTGGAGCCGGTGACCACCGCAACCTTTCCAGAGAACATGGGCGAGCTTCCATCGGGCACAGGCGGCCAGTGTAGCGTCACCGGCTCGCCGCTTTAACTGACACCCTCAAGTCGGCCCACAGCTAGAAGCGGATGCCTGCCCGATCAACGGTCGCCAACGGGTTGGCCTTCCGCACCGCCTCCAGGAACAGCAGGAAGTCGCGGTTGAACAGCGTCAGGTTGTTGGTGAACGTCACGCACTTTCTGCCCGACGCTTTGCTGAAACACACCTGCCAGACATAGCGCCCGTAGATCCTGTCGGACGTTCGTATGACTGAGGTGATCTGCGAAAGCGGAACCGCCGTGGGCACCGGCCCACGCCGCAGGTAAAAGGAGGCCGCATCAAAGAAGTAGTGCTCCCGATCCTCTTTTCCATCCACCATCACCAGGGTCATGGACTTACCGGAAATCCGGCGAGGGGGATTCAAACGCAGCCCGGATTCCAATGCAGAACGCGCGGTCGCTGACATTCGCCGAAGGATGAACCAAAGGATCACCAACGGAAGCGCCGCAACGACAATGAAGCCTGCAGTCTTCAAAACAGTTTCCAGCGTGCTTGGCACACAGATCTCCAGGATGAACTTTCAGGCGATGCCCAATCCACGCCATGCGTGGATGATTCTCCCCCAACGCCTTTTCACTTCCAATGATCCGGCCCCAGGAACGGCAGGCTCAGCACAAACACCGGAACCGCCACAGGGATCAACGCCGCCCCCAGCACCTTGCCCGCCGCCGAACCCACACCCGGCTTGTCCTCCCGCTCCGGCAGGATTCGCTGCGCCCGCGCATTGATCGGCTGGTCCAGTTTCCCCTTCTCTGCCAGCGCCGCAGCATCCGGCAACTGCACCCGCTCGCCGTCGCCCTCGAACAGCGCGCTGTAATAGCTGCCGCCCTTCCTTGAAAGATTGCAGGCGCGGTCAAACGCCAGCGCGTAACGGGTCCGGTCCATCGGCAGGTAGTAGCGCGCCCGCTCCTCCACGGCCTTGGCCTCACGCGGGAGCACCTCAATCCGCTCCAGCTTGAACTGCGCGGCCTGTTCCGCCGTCACCTGCTCCGGCCGCAGCAGCAGCGCATAGCTGCCGTGCACCTTGGCCTTGTTGGCCGGGTCGCGCCAGTCTTCATGGAAGTACATCTGCGCGCAGGCCACCGCCTCGCGCAGCGGGCTGTCCATCAGCGCGCGGTACTCGCGGAACGGCGCGGCATTGAAGCGCATCGGCTCGTCATAGCGCGGCAACAGGTACAGCTGGCCGTCGTCGGCCACGAATGCGCCGGTGATCTCGCGGCTTGAGGCGTGTTCCTCCGGGCCACTGGCACAGCCGGACAGCAAGCCAAGGCACAGGGCGGAGAGAATGAAAAAAGACGTTCGCATGTCGTGTTCGAGGGCTTCCCTGGGAAAACGGCCCCGCCCGGAAGGACGAGACCAGCCCATCATGGTGCCATGCCGACCTTGCCCTGCCCAATCAGTGCGACTCCACCACACCAACGACGCGGTCAAACCTGCAGCTGCGCAGATCCTCGCGACTCAACCAGAACGTGGCCTGACCACAGTCACCAAACACCAGATCAATCGTCGGATCACACGCCAACTGCAGCAGGCAAACCGCGTCGCCCTCGCCTTCCACGTCGGGCACGATGCCGTGCAAGCGCGGTACGTGCCCCAGCATCTGGTGCACGCGCGTCTCGGCGCAGCGCTTGCGCCCATCAGGCAACGTGCCCAGGCTTTCATCAAACGGCAGATGTTCGTCCTGCAGGTGGCGGTACATCAGTGCAGGTATGCGCGCGGCCGCAGCCGGCGAGCCCGCCGCGTACGCAACTGCCGCCAGCAATCCCTTTGTGAACGCCCGCCCCATGCCCAGGTCGGTCAGCGTCATACACTCGAAGTCGTCGCTGATCTGTCCGATAATCCACTCACGGAATGCCTCCCGCGTTGCATCATCCGGGGCTTCGTCCAGGCCAATGGCGGCGGCGCGCGTCACCCATGCGCGTACGTCGGCGTAATCGATTTTCCCGCGCTTGCCTGCACGCCGCTCATTGCCGATCACCCGCGAAAGGCGGTCAATGATGATGCCTACCTGGGGGAAATCGGTCTGGTAACGCAGCCATTGCACCGGGAAGGTCCACGCAGGCGACTGCGGGCGCTCCCATTCCGTGGCTGCATCCGCGCGCGGAAACAGGCCCGTGGCCGCCACCACCGCACCCAGCCGCATTTCGTCCCGGCGCGAGGGGTAAATCTCGTAATGCGGCCGATCCTCCTCACCCGGCGGCAGCTCCAGCTCGTCCGGCCAGGTATCCATGCGCCGCGCCACCAAGGGCCATTGAACATGCACGCACGGCCCATCCTCCTCAGGTAGCAGCCATGCGGGATTGCGGTGCGCATGGTCTGAGGGGCCTTCACCCAGAATCGGACGCATACCGTCCGGCAGCGCACGCACGTGCTGATCGACCGCGACCTCAGCCGCGTACAGCACTCGCACGCGTTGCTGTGGTTCGTCCGTGTCCCATATCTGCTCTTCGTCGTTCATGGCGAAGAAGAACAGCATGCCTTGCGAGGGCATATCGGGATCCACGCGTGGCAGCTCGGCGCAATCGATCTGCGCCAGGAAGTGCATCGGCGCCGCTTCGCCGTAACTCTCGCCAACCGGCCAATCCATCCCATCGGGCAATTGCGGCAGACCGCCTAGACGGCTGCGAACCCTGGGGAATGCCGCCGGCGGGTAGAAACGCTGCAGCACCAGGGCCGGGGTTCGGTGCTTAGCGAAGAAGGCCTCAAGCACGGCGTCGGCATGGTGGTCGCGCTGGTCGGCGTGGTACATTGAATCTGCCTGAGCATCCATTTCGTTGACGTCCTTTTGAGTCTGGATCGAGCGCCACAGGTATATCACCCCCCAGCCTGCCTGTAGCGCCCGGCGATGATCCAATCACCAGCGCGCCAGATTGCGCCTTGGTTGGCGAAGTGGGCCAGGGGGTGCGGGCCGTGCGTCCTGGCCAAGTGCCAGATCAGCCACCCGGCAAGCCTTTGAAGAAGCGCCGCGACATAAGCCGATTTTCCAGCATGCCGATTACGGCATCTGCCGGGCGGCGTCACCGTGATGCGATGCCCATCGCAGTTTCGATTCTGGCGGGTAGTGCCCGTAGCGTGTGGTTACAGCGCGGCGCACTGTTCCGCTGCTGCAGCGCCTGGTCGGCCCTGAAGGCACTCTGATTTTCCGCAAGGGCGTGGGTCGCAGGCCCCTGCTGCCCTGGACCGACGCCAGCGGCATCGCAATTGCTGCCATGTCCGTCGCCATCACCAAGCACTTTGCCCCACTACTGGGGAACGGATGAAGAAGAAAGCCCACTCTTGAGAGGAGAACGCGCAAATGAACGCTGATGATCTGAAGACCATGCCGGTGATGGACCCTCTAGCCAACCAGCACACAGGTGGATCGAGTGCATCCAGACGCACCATCTACGTAGATCTTGATGGCGTAATGGCCGACTTCGACGCGGCATTTCCCGCCCTGTTTGGCCTGGACCATCGCTTGCTTGCCGACGATGAAATGTGGGGGCACATCAACAACCACCCGTCGTTCTTCCGCGACCTACCGCCGATGCACGGTGCAGTGGAATTCTTCCACAGCATCCACCACTTGAACCCGGTGATTCTCACAGCCTGCCCGAAATCGAACTATCCGCTCGCCGCGATGCAGAAGCGACAGTGGGTTCGCGAACACCTGTCAGCAACGTGCCTGGTATTGCCGGTCCTCGGCGGGAGGCACAAGCCCCTCTTCATGCACCAGCCGGGCGATGTTCTGATCGACGATTTCGAAGCGAACTGTGATGCCTGGACAGCGGCCGGAGGCGTGGCGATCAGGCACTCCGGCGATTGGGCCGCGACGCGTCACGCCCTTTGCCAGATTGAAGATCTGTCAGGAATAGCGCTCGCGAAGGGCTGATGCCCTCTCTGCCGACCACGTTGAGACTTCCATAGTCAGGCCGAGGCGCTGGCCCCTCGGCCCCAAGGCTGGCAACCTGCTGTGCAGCCCCGCCCTACTTCAACCGCTCCACCAACCGCTGCCCCACCTCCAGCGCCGAGGCCGGGTTCTGCCCGGTAATCAGCTCGCGGTCCACCACCACATGCCCGGTCCACGGCGTGGTGTTGCTGCTGAACTTCGCGCCCGCCTGCTGCAGCGCCGTCTGCGGGTAGAACTTCATCTCACCACCGCCGAGCAGCGGCTTGGCCTGCTCTTCTTCCTGGTTGCTGATCACCGTCATCTGGTAGCCGCTGTAGATCCACTTCGGCGTGGCCGGCATCGCACCGGCATCCAGCTTCGCCACGAAACCCGCCGCATCCGGTAGCGTGGACAGCAGCGCGATCGGCCCGTGGCAGACCAGCGCGGTAGTCTTGTTGCGCTGGTGGAAGTCGGCCAGCAGCCGGCCCAGCGCCGGGCTCTTCAGCAGGTCCTGCATCGGCGCGTGGCCACCGGGAATGTAGACCGCATCGAAACGCGCGTAGCCCTGCTGCTCCACGCGCGCCAGGCTGACCACCGGCGAGGCGGTCGGCGAGGTCAGCGCCAGTTTCTCCAGCAGATCCTTGTGCAGCGTCAGCTGCGCGGCGTCGTTGCCGAAGTAGGCCGGCGTCACCGAGGACGCATCCACCGTCGGCGCCCGCCCCTGGGGCGTGGCGAAGGTCACCGCGTGGCCCGCGTCCAGCAGCAGCTTCACCGGCTGCATCAGCTCGTTGAGATAGAAGCCGGTGGACAGCACCTTGCCGTCCTTCAGGTCCAGGTGGTTTTCGTCGGACAGCACCACCAGCACGTTGGCGGCATGCGCGCCGGTGGCGGCCAGGGTCAGGGCCAGCGCTGCGGCCAGCCGGGTCATCAGGTTCATGGGGAGCTCCTATCGGGGAATGGCCGCCACTTTATTCATCGCCCCAGCGGCGATAAATTGGCCCCATCGCAAAACACCTGTTCCCCGGAGAGCCAAATGAGCCGTAAGTTCGACTACCTGGGCGATGTGGAGGTGTTCCTGGCGGTGGTCGAGCACGGCTCGTTCACGGCCGGCGCGGTGGCGCTGTCCACCACGCCCTCGGTCCTGAGCCGCGCGGTCACTCGCCTGGAAGCGCGGCTGGGCCGGCAGCTGCTGCAGCGGACCACCCGCCGCGTAGGCCTGACCGACGCCGGGCGGCTCTATCTGGAACAGGTGCGCACCGCCTTCGGCCTGCTGGACGACGCCGAGCGCGACGTACTGGCCCAGGATGGTGCGCTGGCCGGCCGCGTGCGCCTGAGCGTGCCCACCACCTATGGCCACTACCGGCTGCCGCCCGTGCTGGCGCGCTTTGCGCAGCAGTACCCGCAGGTGCAGGTGGAACTGAACATCACCAACCGCAACGTGGACCTGGTGGCCGAAGGCTTCGACCTGGCCATCCGCCTGGGCCAGCTGCCGGACAGCGGGCTGGTGGCGCGAAAGCTGGAAGACGCTCCGCTGCTGCTGGTGGCCGCGCCGGAGTACCTGCAGCGCCGCGGCACGCCGCAGACGCTGGACGACCTGCAGCAGCACCTGTGCCTGCCGTTCGTGATGCCGCGCACGGGGCGGCTGGCGCCCTGGATCTTCCGCGACGGCGAGCGCGACGTGGACTGGCTGCCACGTTCGTCCATCGAGACTTCCGACGATGTGCTGGGCGTGGTGTCGCTGGCCGAACAGGGCATCGGCATCTGCCAGAGCTATGCGTTCATCGTGCGCGAGCGGTTGCAGCGTGGGGAGCTGGTGGAGGTGCTGCCGCAGTTGCGGGGAAGATCGCGGCCGTTCTCGGTGATCTATGCGCCGCATCGGCGGCAGTCGGCGGCGGCGCGGGCGATGATTGAGCTGCTGGTGGGGAATGCAGCTGAGACTGGCGTTGGTTGAAGCTGCGAGGTTCGCTGGAGGTGTCGGGTTTGAACCGATTTTCGGGGTGTGCGGTCTGTCGGGTGCCACTGCCTGCCGAAGCAGACTAAGAACTGTTGCAAAGAAGACCGTCGCGCTATTCGCTTGTGGCGTGGGCGATTGCGCCAGTTTGATTCGCCATCAGCAGAGCAGCTGCGCGAATGCGTCCGGCGGTGTCGCGCGCTGCACGAATGGTGCGTGCAACAATAGTTCTTCGCTCTCGGATTCGGCGATTCGTTCGCGAATTTCTATTGGCATTCGAAGCGGCGGCGTAAACACCATGACGCGCCACCGACAACGGGTGGCCGGGTCTGCAAACCCGCATTGATGTACGCGTCTGTAGTTTGCGCTTGCCCGCCGGCACCGCCCTTAACCGGTGCCGGCGGGCAATCCGTCGGCCTTTCTGGCGGGCGGTGCGTGGGGGTCTTCGGATCCACCGGTTCTATGACGCTACATCATCCCGGTTTGCAGCCATGCATCGTCCGCCACCCCTTCACGGTGGCGCTGTTAAGCACAGCCACGGAAGCCGACGCCATGAACGAATCCGACACCCTCTCTTCGTACACCGTTGTTGAGCCCATCAACGACGACACGCCCCTGCCCGACCTGAACTCCCTGCTCGGCATCCTTAAGCGCATGCGCGGCTGTGAAGGCGCTGACGGGCACCCCTGGCCAGAAACCGATGTATCACCCGGGCGGCGCGTGAGCCTGGCTAGGAGCGAGCGCGCGATGGTGGGTGCACTGACGGTGCTGGAGGTGCTGCATGCCGCCGACCGCTGCCGGGTGGCTGCGGACCCGGAACGGCATTTGGATGAGGGCGTTGTGGATGGGCTGTTCCTGGCTTGCCGGGGGTTGGTTGAGTGGGCTTGTCATGAGGTTAGGCCGGGGTGATCTGCTTGCCGGGGCATGCTCACGACAGACTTCGCTACGCATAACATCGAACAACGTCCGCTTCCGGCCACAAGCGGACGTTCAAAGCCTGAGTTAGGCCGAGCCGCGAAGCGGATTCGGCTTGAGTGAATTGTTACTTTTCAGCCTCAGTAAGAGTTGATAGTTCTCAGGAAGCCACTGTCTTTGCCAAGGTGGGGGATTTGTTGATCCGTAGCTGCGACGATCGCGTTCATAGCAGCCAGCGTGATCTGGTTCGTAGTTAGCGGCAATAACGACTGTACGACAGCACGATAATTGGGCGCGCACGAACGCAGGAAGAGACGAGCGGCAAACTCTCGGTCTGTGGGGAGCTTTACGAGTTCTTTAAACTCTTCTTCAGTGAAGCGATCAATCATCGCGTCGTAGTTTGGAATGGCCAATCCTGATACACCATAGCCGTTGCCAATCTTTGCCATAACCAGAGTTTTTACGTAGTGACGTCTAATGGCCTCCGGGATACGACCTGTCGTTGGAACGTAAGCGAGGAGGCTCTTTGCGTGAGGGGGTTCGTTATAGAAGTTATTGTAGGCGCTGTGAGCGTTGTAAAGAGCTGTTATGCGCTCAGCCATCTCTACGGCGAGAGTGTCGGGAGGAAGGTAGCCCAAGCCTTCGACCCCACTCAAAAATTCATTGGCCGCCGTTCTTCTCGTGACTTCGCCATTTGCAGCGAAGGTTGAGAAACGTAAGCCGCACTCATATCTTGCATCTTCGGGGGCAAGGTCCCAGCACTTGCGAGCAATCAGCCTGATGTTAGATCGAACTTGGGTGGTTGCGTTGTCAGCGGTGTACATGCCAAAGAGTGTTCTGAGCAAAGATCTAACTATGTCAGCAGGTAAATGCTCCATTCCGGATCGAATGTGCTGAGCATCCTGCTCCAATAAACTCGAGTTGCGAATGCTGCTAAGGAAGCGTTTGACTTCTATCGCAGCAGCTTCTGGATCTTTAGCTATTACCTCCTTTATGCATGTTTCCAACCAAGAGATCAGTTGCAGCCCACTGAGATCGTTCTGGTTTGGATGGGCAGCGCTTGCCCAGTTGCGCATATCCCGTATGTAGTCAAGGTGGCGATATCCGATATCTGAGAGAATCCCCGTTAGATGGCAGCCGCGAATCAGCTCCCACTCCTCGATTTTTGTAAGATCGGCTTCATCACGCAACTTAGATCTACGTGCTGGATCAGTGACTACGCTGTCATAGAAATACTCAAGGTCAAATCGAGCGACCTTTCTTCTGAGATGAACTACTGTTTCGTCCCAAACGAAGTTCAAGGCAGCGTCGAACAATCCTGCGCCGCATGCCGCAATGAACTTAGAAAGATAAAGTGCGTCTCCGCGCTTCGCATGTTCGATTAGCGCAATGACGTCGGGCAGGTTAGCAATGACCCGCTGTCGCTCCGCAGTAGGGACGAGAACGTTCTGGGTCGGAAGGCCAAGCTCGCCCAGGTAGTTTACGAGAGCTCCTGTGAACTGGTCGACCCGCTCGACAACTTGGTTCTGGCTTACAACGATCGTAGGTATCGACATAGTTTCCCCCTGCAAAATAGCTAACTAATAGAAGGACCCCAAGGTCCGGTTATACGACTTATCCGCAAATCCATATGGTTGGCTTTCCCCTTGATACAGCTCGATCTTAGGGCGGCTGCGTCCGGCTAACAAGCCTGCGTATAGCCGGACCCAGCGTTAAGCTCGGGCACGGCACCAATGACCGCTATGGGTCGCATAACGCCCAGCTTCTCGAGCTAGGTGAACGCTGACCAATCCCTCTACCAGGAGTTGGCCATGGTAATTTTCTACACACTTCAACCCTTCGAACCCTGGAACAAAGGAAAGTTAGTCGGCCAGAAGGCCCCACTGAAGCTGAAGGACATTTGGGCTATCCAGATCAGACTTCAGCTCGGCCACAAGATCCGCGACCTCGCTCTGTTCAACCTAGCGATTGATTCGACGCTACGCGCCTGCGATCTGGTTAAGCTTCGGGTATCTGACGTCTCGCATGGTGGCCAAGCAGCATCCCGCGCAATCGTGATGCAACATAAGACGAGGCGACCTGTCCAGTTCGAGATCCCCCAATCGACTCGCGAGGCCGTCTAGGCATGGATCGCCCATGCCAACCTCAAGGCTTCGGAATTCCTGTTCCGCAGCGGCGTGGCGGAATCGCCCCACCTGTCGACGAGGCAGTACGCCCGGATCGTCCATCGCTAGGTGGAAGATGCCGGCCTCGAGTCGGGCTCCTACGGCACGCACACGATGCGCAGGACCAAAGCTTCGTTGACCTACCGACGCGCGCGAAACCTTCGGGCCGTTCAGCTCTTGCCTGGGCACACGAAGCTGGAGAGCACCGTTCGCTATCTGGGCATCGACATCGAGGACGCCGTGGAGATCGCCGAGCGGACCGATGTCTGAGCCCGGAAAGCTGATCCTCGTCCTGCAGAAGGTCGAGGATCGGCCAAAAGCAGACATTTGCACACCTGTTGGCTGACGGCTGGATCGGCCTCCGAGCCCACCACTCTGTCCGGTTACGCGTCAGCTTGTTAGCCGGAGCCGCTCACCCTAAAATCTAGCCGCGTCAACGGTATGCGACATCACCTTGTGGTCTGTGGGTAAGGCGAATAGTCGGATCTGCGGATCCGTCCGATCACCATCTAATCAATAGTTTGTCGCTTAAGGAGACCATATGCGTGCCGAGAAGAAGAAAATCGAGGGTGATCTAACTCTTACGGACGGTCTCGCTCTCTACGGACAGGCGTCGGGGAATATTGTCGTAACTAACGGTGGCGAGCTGCTCCTTTACGGAGTTTGCGGTCGCAACCTCACCGTCCAAGAAGGCGGGAAGGCCATCATCTACGGCATGGTCAGTGGCCATGTCGTCAATGACGGGGGACACCTTCAGGTACTGGGGACAATCGTGGGATCGTTGCGCTCGCCCAGCGGGGACACCGAGGTCAATCCAAATGCGTCAGTTATTGGCGGCCGCGGCTAACAGTTCATTCAAGCCGAACCCGCTTCGCGGCGCGGCTTAACTCAGGTTTTAGGCGCTCAACGGGGGAATAGGCTTTGAAGCTACCAAATTGGTTCAAGATCATCTGGTGGCTGCTACTAGTCGGCCTACTATCCGCGTTCTTGTTGCATCGCTACCCAGAGCTAGCGCTCGGTCGTGCGGTTCCAGCAGACATCGTAGTATTTGTCATTTGGGTCGCGCTTCTGCTAGCTCCGCTGTTCAACGAGGTGTCGCTACTTGGGGTCACCCTCAAGCAGCAGATTGACGAACTTAAAGAACACGTCGCAAACCAGATCACGGAAGTAAAGAGCGAGGTTAGGAACGCAGTCGATGTCCGTGCCACGTTCAGTCCACACTTCAACATCCCTGCGCCCGCAGCTGACGCACAGCTTCCCGAAATAGAGCGACGCATCAAGTCGGCAGTCTCGGATGCGTTGGCAGAGCACGGAATTCGGCAGCCGCCCCCGCCAGCTCAAATTTCTGTATCTAACGATGTGGCGCTCTTGTTCGCCACTCGCTACAACCTAGAAAAGGAGCTTCGCCGTATCAGTGAGGCACGACAACTTACGCTGGAGGCGCGTCGTTCGATGCCGTTGCATCATCTCATTCGTGCACTCATCCAGGCCGAGCTGCTAGAGTCTCCGATGGCAAGCGCTATTCGAGAGGTCTATTCCGTCTGCACGCCCGCGATCCATGGCGAAGAAGTGACCTCGGCTCAAATTGCGTTTGTACAAGACGTTGGTCCAGAACTGATTGCAGCGCTGAGGGCCATCACATGAGACACACTCCTAACAACTCATTCAAGCCGAATCCGCTTCTCGGCACGGCTTAATTCAGGCGTTGAACCCCCGCTTCTGGCCTCAGGATGACTACCAACTCACAGTCCTCGTTACTGGGATCAGTGAGGTGGCAGCAGAGGTGGGCGCACTGCGGTAGGCTGTCCGGAAGGTCGGACGCTCATGACGAGCTACGTTTTTACGGGAAGCATGCTTCGGCGAATTGAATCTATTTCTCAGGCCGCAGCTTGGGACGGTTATGGCGGATGAGGGAGCTCAGCGCCTGACTTCGCTCGATACAAGCTGATTTACGGCTGGAATGCTCCCGGCAAAACAACTCTTTCCCGTGTCTTTCGGCTATTGAACGGGCCGACCGTCAGCCGGTTGCCTGCCGGCGCACATGTGCGCGTCAGCATGGGGCAGGAAGTTCTGGATAGCCGGAACAGGATTGGGGGCGGGTCCCCGTGTGCATCTTCAATCGGGACAGCGCGTTGAGATTGAAGGTGCAAAGTTCACCAATGACGGGGAAGCGGATGTTGCGCTTCTGCAGGCTGGGCTGGGGATCGGGCAGCACTTGTCGATATGCGTCCGGCTATTGATAGAGCGCGGCGAGCTTGTCGAAGTTCTCCCTGACTGGTCCCGGCCGTCGTTTCCACTCCACATCATCTATCCGCCAGGCGGACTTAAGAGTGCGCGGCTATCGGCGTTCATCGACTGGATGCTGAAGTACTGGGGAGACTCAAACCGGCTTGGGTAGCTGGTGCTTCTCCAATGTCCGCTTCCGGCCAGATGCGGACATTGGAAGGGTAACCCTTTTGGGATTTCTTCCGCTGACTCTACAGCTGAACTCTTGGCAGGAGCTATGGTCAGTCCTCCTGTGGCGCGGGAGCTGGTTCGGCCGCCCCGTTGAACCAGTTGTCGAGCGTTGCCAGTGACACTTCGGAAAGCTCCTGGGTGAAGAGCAACGCCAAGCGCGTTGTCGGACGGGAACAACACACATAAAACAGGTTGCGGCACCTCTCGAACGCATCCCGCTTACCAGCCGGAACTCCTTCGGCCGACCATTGCAAGAACTGGTCGAAGTTATACTTATTCCAGCCGCGCCCGAGAACAACCAGGACGCTCTCGAACTCGTCACCCTTCACGCTGTGCTTGGTAGCAAACGGGGTATGACCGTCGATGAATCTGTCCAATGCGATGACCTCCTTGTAGGGAACGCCCCGCAATTGCAGGATCTGCTGGATCCGGCGCGGTGGCTCCTCCTCTTCCTCAACATGCCATTCATCGGCCTCGGCAAGCGCGCCGAGCACGGTGTCCGGCAGCCGTGGATGCTCATGCTCGATCATATAGTCCAGCACTTGGCCTATGGTTCCCTCGAGCCTGATGTTGGCGAGGCCCTCCATCGAGGAGGACCACGCGACCTTGTCCGCATGCGAAGAAACCGCAGACGTCGAGCCGCCCAGCAACGAGAACATCTCCCCGAACCGCTTATGATGGAACGCCGCGCATCCGGGTTCGAGCACGTCGCAAAAGAACGCTATGAGCGGATCCTCCTTCTTGATGAACTGGTCCGTGTGGGAAAAAATCTTGGCGATCGAATCGTAGCCCTGCTCCGATGCGAGAATGCTGTGGGTTAGCATGAGAACCTTGGTTCTCTGAGGAGCCAGGTTCCAGCCATCCGATTCCAGCTTCTTGATGAGCGTTTCTAAATAGGCATGGGCTGCCTCGGCGGGGAGATCGCCTTTCCAGTGTCCGCCCCCTGCGCCGGATCGGCGTTCGCCTTGCCAAGCGTTGGTATGGAACGCGACCGCCGAGCCAATGAAGCCCTCGTCCCTCACCGCTTGCGGCAACTCTGGCCTCATCTTGTTCAGAACGTCGACTATCTTGGTCGCTGAGCGGAAATTCGCCTTCTTACCGATTTCCGCCAGCGAACCATGGGCGACGTGGCCGCATGTCTTGTCATAGATGCGTTGCCAGTGGTCGCCGAACAAACCGATGATCGGGCCTGCCGCGCGTCCGAGCAGGTGCTCGCTAATGCTAGTCATCACCGCTACGTCCGTATCCTGGTATTCGTCTATCAACACGAACGGATACTGCTGCGCAAGAAGTGTCTGAAACTTCACGTTCGGGAGCAGAGAGACCATTAGCGCCAAGACATCGTCATGGTGCAGGGTGACGGTGTCTGCGGTGACGCGGCGGTAGCCGAGCTCATACTCGACGACCCGGCTGCCGATTCCGTCGGCCTCGGCCAACTTCTCTTCCCATTCCGGCATCGCCGCGACCAGTGACCTCAGCGCTCGCTGAAATTTCCTTATCAACGACCAGCAGAACGCATGGATGGTGTCGACGAAGACCAGCGGGTTGCTGTCGATGCGGCTGTTGATGACAGCCGTAGCAGCATTGGTGTAGGTGATGCAAGCGATGCGCTGGTGGTTCCTGCGCAGCTTGAGACCCTCGTGTTCAATGAGGTGCTTGAGCGCCTCGACTAGCGAATAGGTCTTGCCCGCGCCGGCGCCTGCTTCGAGCAGGAAGTTGCGGTGGTCCTGTAAGGACTGTGCGACAAACGTCCCCGCTTCTCGGGCAGCGATCAGTGCGGGGCTGGCTTCAGTTATGGCATTCATGCAGCCACTCCCGCATCGTCGGTTGGTGCGGCCATAGGGGCCGGGTCGCCTTCAGCGAGCCAAGTCAACCCGTTCCGGATGTAGCGTGGGATGTTCCAGTCGCCATCAGACAGGGCAAGTTTAAGTGCGAACGTGGATTTCTTCACCTCTTTCGCTTCTTCCCAAGCTTGGGTCTCCCTTTCCTGCGCGCCGGGCCCCGGCAACGGGAAGATCTCAGGGTTTGCCAACATGAACGCGTCTTCGAAGCTGCGACCGCAAGGACTCGTCTCGGCTTCGGGACATTGGTACACGAGCCGCAAGAGGCCTTTGGTCCTGGCTGCTTCATCGGCCGCCAGTAGTTCCGTCGGGGTGATGCTATCGTTTCCGTACCAGGACTTCAGGCAGGCATTGCTGGTCTGGTGCCCCTGCGACACCTGGCAGGCTACGAGCTTGCCGGCGCCATTGGCCTTCACGCTGTCGAGGTCCGTGATGACCAACGTCCGGAGTTCAAGGAAATTGACGAGGTCGAAGAAGATGTGCGCGTAGGCGCCGCCGACCTCGACGACGGAGAGATATTGGCTGCCAAGCGTCTTTCCCTTCGCCAGATCCTTGTCTATCATCCTGATGATTCTTGGGAGCAGCAGTCTCTCCGTTGTGCCCTCGATCAGGACCGCCTTGTCCGCGAAGAACAGATCGCATCGGGTGAGGGTCATGTACTGATGGAGGAAGGTACGACCGGGCTCAGGTTTATCGGCAAGCCCCTTCCTGAGATCCTTAACCTTGGTGCTGATGGTGCCATTTTTGTCCGCCGAGGCAAGGAAATACCGGATCGTCTCGAAGTGTGCTTCATTGGCGACATGGGACGAGTGCGTCGAAACGACAAATTGCACGGGCCACGATACGCCGGTTTCCTGGTTGAACGCAGATGCGATGTCCGCGATCTTTCGGATGAAGACCTCCTGCATCTGAGGATGCAGGTGGACTTCAGGTTCCTCAATGAAAACGAGGTGCACCGAGGGCCTGGGTTCCATCGCAAGAAAGAGCTTAAAGAACTCCCGGAGCTGCAGGAGGATCAGGATGATGTTGCGCGTTCCTAAACCGTTGTAGGCTTCAGGAAGATGGATGCCATTGGATCCGGCATACCGAACCTTCGTGTGGTTGGTTAGAAGCTTGGCGACGTCGAGAGTTGTTTCGGTCAAGAGCTTGGGATCGTTGAGGCCCGGATATCCAAACAGCGACAAAGCGGGAAGCAACTGGTCAAGCTTCTCGTTGAAGTCGTAGCCAATCTTGTCTTGAATGGACTTGACCGCGATCTCGAGTTCCTGGGCGGTGGCGTGGCTACCCGTATCGTCAGGGTTGCTCTTGGCTGTCGAGAACAGGTTCTCCAGCACCTTGCCGATAACTACGCGTTCCTTCTGACTCGCGTCATCCAGTCCCCTCTGTGCGCTGATAAAGCCGCCGGCGCACAACTTTCTCAGCGTCGACCTTTCGATGCCCTTCTCATTGGTTTCATCGTTCGGGTCGACGGCAACCAGCGTAGTTTCGTAAAGCGACGGAACTCGGTGACGGAGCAGGCGGAAAAATTCCGGTCTCGCATCCTCGTCCGTCTCCGCAAAGTCGCAAAACAGTTCGGTCAGCTTCCCGTCCTTGAGCGCGTATCGCACGATGGCCAAGGCTTCCTTACATTCGGGGTCAAGGTCGACGATCAGCTCGCTAAGCAGACCTAGATGCTCGTCCTCTTCGTACGAAAAAAGAAATCGAACTTCTATCGCAGGCAAGATCTTCCTTATCTCGACCTCTTCCTCGCCCCTGGAATTCCGGAGATGGGAATCCCAGAACTGGTCGTAGCAACAGAATGAGAAGTCCTCCAGGGAAAACGAGGGAGAGGCATCGGACAGAAGACGCTTCATCACTTCCGTCAAGGATGTCTTGCCGCTGTTATTGCGTCCGACGATGACGGTGGTTCGGTTCTCCAAAAGCAACTGGGTGTCGTAAAGCAGTCTGAAGTTCTTGACTTCGATTTGCTTGAGGTGCATGTCCATCCCCCCCCGAATCGCGCGATAGTACGCGAGTTAAGTCAGCCTTTACACCATGAATGTTCGCCGAGGTCGAGGCTGGACTCTGGTAGAAGCGGGCATCTAATCGCCTCTCAAATAAGCCAACTCGCGCAGCGGATTCGACTTGAATTAACTGCTAGATATCAGCCAGAAAGCTCCACCTTGAGAATAGTAAGGGCTTGGAGTGCACTTGCGAGGCCTTCGGTAGCCGCGGGGCCTAACTCGGCCCGTTCGCGCTGCGCGCCTCTCAAATCACGGACATAATCCAGCAACCGTTCGGCTTCGGTCGTAGGCGACTCCAGAAAGCGTGCGCGCAAGGAGCTGGCAAGTTCTTCCGGCGTGATGGATCGACCTTCCACCGGTTCGCTGCACCAAGTAGGCAGCATTGAAGGCAGGTCAAAGAAGATGTGGTGCTTCTTATTATCAGTGAAATCACTAGGACAACTAGCGACATCGACAAGATGCAAGGTACTCAGATCTACTTCTTTGACATACAGTTCCGCCTTGTCAAATATCGCAGGGCACGCGTAGTAAGTTAGCGCATTTTTGTTCTTGCATAGATTGAAAAGCAACTCGTGCTGAGATTGCCCTGTACCAAGATTGGCCTGGCTACTTATTTTGGCTCGACCGAACTGAGCGGACTTTACGGGAGGCGGATTTTTTTTTGAGTGACGAACCATCCTTTGTACAACTTTGTACTGAAGAAAGTACCCAACGTAGCGCCCATTAAGCTTGTACGAATCGCTCTGCGCGGCATGTTTCAGGTCTTCGAAGAGCTTTTCGTCAGATACTTCAGTCATTACCCAAGCCTGGTCGAACCCTACAAAACACTCCTTCTGAGGTGAGTATTTGTAGAAGCTGATCTTTCCGCTTGTTCCGACTCCAAACACAGAACGGAAAAGATCCATCAGCGCATGATGATAGTGCATTTCCAGCACGGTTTCATTGATTGACACGTTCACCCCCCTTGCAGCTCTACCACCTAGAAGCCAGATAATTGCGCCCGGTCATACGACTTATTCACAGCGCAACGCATGATGTGATATCCCCTTGATACGATTCGATCTTAGGGCGACTTGGCCAGACTCACAAGTCGTCCCAGCGAGCCGAGCGGGCCATGTTTCAAGAGCAGAGAAGCAGCACCGATAGATGTCCACTGTGGGTCTTATCACGCCTCGCTCCTAGGCTTGGCGCAAGCCTGACCAATCCTCCGCCGGGAGTTAGTCATGGCATAGCTTCGCTGTTACACAGCCGGAGCCGGAGCGTAAGGGAAAAACCAACCTAGACCCGGCCGCGCGGGCGTGCAACGTCGCGGAGAAGCCGAACGCTTGGCGAGACAGATGGACCACGTGCGGGTTGCGTGCCTTCATCCTCTGATTCGGGATTATCCAGAGCTTGGCCTCGAAATCGACCTCATCCCAGGTGGCATGGATCAGCTCGCTCATGAGAGCAATCGTCAGCAGGATCAAACGCAACGTCAGCTTGATGGTCGGATATGTCGCCACCGAATCCAGCTACTGCACGAACAGCAGGATCTCCAGCGGCCACAAGGCGCGATCCCTCGGCACGAAGGCGGTGAGCGAGGCTGCACGCACGTACGCTGTCGACAGGGTTGTCCACATGCTCGCCTTGGGCGATGGCGTATACCTAGACCCGTTTCGCGATATCCCGAATCTAGACCGTCGTGGACGGAGCCGCACGTTCTTTGACCTCGTCGTACAAGGCTCGCTGGTAATCGGCCTGAATTTCACTCAACGGGTGGTTCCGGAAAACCGGAAGAATGTCCCGGTCGATTATGTGCCTGCGCACCGCGCGGGTCCTGTCGACCAACCTTGCGTTGGCCAGCCAATTGTCCATCGCCTTGCCGAATCTCTCGATGGCCCCCGCCCGGCGTTTCCCACACTGTTTCTCCAGCGCGGGCAAGATGCTGTTGAGAATGCTCTTTCGCACATCAGGCAGCAGCTCGCGTGCCATTGGCTGCAAAATTCCGTTGCGTTCAACCCTTAGGACAGAAGCTCTTTCGGAAAACCGATGCCCGCCACGCTGGCCACGCTCGCCACCGGTGCCGTACGACGGCGGAAACCGAGTCAACTATCGATCGGCAGGTTTCAGATGTCAAAGGCATGAACTTCCGACGCGCCTCAAGATTTCAAAAAAACTATCAACGTGCCAACCCCGCTACGAAGTCGTAGATTATCTGGTCCAGAATCTCAGTCGGATCATTCGCCTGCATATCTTCCACGGTACCGCCCTCCTTGAGCTGCGCATCCTTGGCTCGGAGCATCTTTGTCAAATCATCGTCAGACAGGAAGACGAGCAGCTTGCCAGACTCTCGCATGACGCCCGACGCTGCTTGAACAGCGTGAGGATGCGCGGGTTTCCGACTAAGCACAAAGCAAACGGGTCGAAGGGCGCTCGAGCTAAGATAGCGCTCCGTGGTAAATACCTGCATTGCACCTATTGGCTTGCCATAATTTTTGCACTCAAAAAGCACGACACGCGCTCGAAAGTCGCGCGTGAGAGTAACCCAGAACGGGTGCTTCGGACTGACGCGATATATTAGGTCGTAAATGTTTAGGCCGTCCGCCGTCCTCTTTTGTGAGCGCACATCTCGAAGATCATCACCAAAAAGGTAGTCGATGATGTCCTTGCAAATGGCCTCGTACGTTTTGGAGTCCTTCTTCCCAGAAGAAATGGCAGTCAAACTATTGATCAGCGCGTCGCCGGGTGGCTGGGGCCGAGGATCCGATAGCTCCTGTTCCTGCAGCGCAAATCTCATCGTAGGCGCCAATGTCATTTTCTGTGCGGACAACGACGACTGCACTCTCATTTCGTCTACATTGGCGAAGAATCCACGTAATTCGTCATAGGCCAGACCTGCCTTCTGGAGCAGTAGTTCGCGATCCCAAATTTCGATCCGAAACTCCTCCTCCGCCCAATCACGCCGAGCAGAATCAATGTACGCACCATAGACGAGAAGAGGTCGTGCATTCATCGCGACCTCCTTCATACTGGCAGTTTGAGAGCTCGCATCGCGGAGCTGAGAGAGAGAGACCCGCTCCCGCACTGTAAGCTTAACCTCAATTGGGAGCACCACCCCATTTGGATTTCGCGCCAAAATATCGATTTCCCTGACGCTCCCCGCAGCGCTGCGAGTCCACTGACTGCGAAGATCTACGTCAAAGCCTAGTGACTGAATAACTCTCCCGACAATGGCTTCGAACTCGGCCCAAACCTTACGATCCATCCCCCCCCCTTGTTGCCGAGAATAGATCTCGGACTATTCCTGAATTTCGATCAAAAATTACTTATGCGCTAGACGATGTTTTAGGGCATTTCGCAGAACGAAGCCGCCTTCGCCTAGACCAGTTCCACCGAGAGCACCTGCGTCGTTCCAGGCGCAAATGATGAAAATCCTAGAAAGGGCCGACTCAAAAAAATTGGATTATTATAAGCCTCGTATGCTGTTATTGGCGCATCCCGAGAGCTGCCTTAGAATAGAAAAGCCCGCAATTTCGCGGGCTTAACGGTTAACATGCAATTAGGCACGTGATTGCGCCAAGCGTGAACTCACTCCCACTCAATAGTCGCCGGCGGCTTCCCCGAGATGTCATAAACCACCCGCGACACCCCCCGCAACTCATTGATGATCCGGTTGCTCACCGTACCCAGGAACTCATACGGCAGATGCGCCCAATGCGCCGTCATGAAATCGATCGTCTCCACGGCCCTTAGCGCAATCACCCACTCATACGCACGCGCGTCGCCCACCACGCCCACCGACTTCACCGGCAGGAACACGGCAAACGCCTGGCTGGTCTTGTCATACAGATCCGCCTTGCGCAGCTCATCAATGAAGATGGCATCGGCCTTGGCCAGCAGTTCGGCGTATTCGCGCTTCACTTCGCCCAGAATGCGCACGCCCAGGCCCGGGCCCGGGAACGGATGGCGGTAGACCATGGTGCGCGGCAGGCCCAGCTCAACGCCCAGGCGGCGCACTTCGTCCTTGAACAGCTCGCGCAGCGGCTCCACCAGGCCCAGCTTCATGTGCTCCGGCAGGCCGCCCACGTTGTGGTGGCTCTTGATCACATGTGCCTTGCCGGTCTTGCTGCCGGCCGACTCGATCACGTCCGGGTAGATGGTGCCCTGCGCCAGCCACTTGGCGTTCTTCAGCTTGTTCGACTCTTCGTCGAAGATCTCAACGAACAGGTTGCCGATGATCTTGCGCTTGGCTTCCGGGTCGCTCACGCCTGCCAGCGCGGCGAAGTAACGGTCGGCGGCATTCACGCGCACCACCTTCACGCCCATGTGCTCGGCGAACATCGCCATCACCTGGTCGCCTTCCTGCCAGCGCAGCAGGCCGGTATCCACGAACACGCAGGTCAGTTTTTCGCCGATGGCCTTGTGCAGCAGCGCAGCCACCACGGACGAATCGACGCCGCCGGACAGGCCCAGGATCACTTCGTCATCGCCCACCTGTTCGCGCACGCGGGCGATCTGGTCGTCGATGATGTTGGCGGCGGTCCACAGGGTCTGGCAGCCGCACACGTCCACCACGAAGCGGCGCAGCAGCGCCTGGCCCTGCAGGGTGTGGGTCACTTCCGGGTGGAACTGCACGCCGTACCAGCGCTTTTCTTCGTTGGCCATGGCGGCCACCGGAATGCGGTCGGTGGTGGCGGTGATGGTGAAGCCCGGCGGCGCAACAGAAACGTGGTCGCCGTGGCTCATCCAGACATTCAGCTTCGGCTCGCCGCCGTGGTCGCTCAGGCCCTTGAACAGTGCATCGGGGTTGATCACGTTCACTTCGGCGTGGCCGAATTCGCGCTGGTCCGCCGCTTCGGTGGCACCGCCCAGCTGCGCGGCCAGGGTCTGCATGCCGTAGCAGATGCCGAAGATCGGCAGGCCACTGTCGAACACTTCCTGCGGCGCGGCCGGGGCACCCGGCAGCGTGGTCGATTCCGGGCCACCGGACAGGATGATGCCCTTGGCGCCGAACGCGGCGATCTCGGCCGGGTTGTGGTCCCACGCCCAGATTTCGCAGTAGACGCCCAGCTCGCGGATGCGGCGGGCGATCAGCTGCGTGTACTGCGCGCCGAAATCGAGGATGAGGATCTTGTCGTTATGGATGTTGGTCATGGCGCCCCGGCAATGCAGTAGGGAAAACGAAATCAGATTTACGGCGGCAGATGGAGAAAGAGGAACGGGAAGTGCTTCCCCGTTCCTCTTTGCTCGGCCCGCATCAGGCGCGGTAGTTCGGCGGCTCTTTGGTGATCGTCACGTCGTGGACGTGGCTCTCACGCTGGCCGGCGCCGCTGATCTTCACGAACTTGGGCTTGCTGCGCATGTCTTCGATGGTGGCGCAGCCCACGTAGCCCATGGTGGCGCGCAGGCCGCCCATCAGCTGGTGGATGATGCCGCCCACCGGGCCGCGGTACGGCACGCGGCCTTCGATGCCTTCCGGCACCAGCTTGTCGGCGGTGGCGGCGTCCTGGAAGTAGCGGTCCTTCGACCCCTTCTCCATGGCAGCCAGCGAACCCATGCCGCGGTAGCTCTTGTACGAACGGCCCTGGTACAGCTCGGTCTCGCCCGGCGATTCCTCGGTACCGGCCAGCAGGCCACCGACCATGATGGTCGAGGCACCGGCGGCCAGCGCCTTGCCGATGTCGCCGGAGTAGCGGATGCCACCGTCGGCGATCAGCGGGATGCGGTCCTGCAGCGCTTCGGCCACCAGATCAATGGCGGTCACCTGCGGCACGCCGACGCCAGCGACGACGCGGGTGGTGCAGATCGAGCCCGGGCCGATGCCGACCTTCACTGCGTCCGCGCCGCTGTCCAGCAGCGCCAGTGCCGCTTCGCCGGTGCAGATGTTGCCACCGATGACCTGCACGTTCGGGAAGTTCTTCTTGACCCAGCTGACGCGGTCCAGCACGCCCTGCGAGTGGCCGTGCGCGGTATCGACCACGATCACGTCCACGCCGGCGGCGACCAGCGCTTCCACGCGGCGATCGGTATCGCCACCCACGCCGACGGCAGCGCCGACCAGCAGACGGGTCGACAGATCCTTGGCAGCGTTCGGGAAGTCGGTGTTCTTCTGGATGTCCTTGACGGTGATCAGGCCACGCAGTTCGAACGAATCGTTGACCACCAGCACCTTCTCGATGCGGTTGCGGTGCAGCAGCTGCAGCACTTCGTCGGAGGCGGCGCCTTCCTTGACCGTGATCAGGCGATCCTTCTTGGTCATGATGTGGCGGACCGGATCGTCCAGCTCGGTCTCGAAGCGCATGTCGCGGTGGGTCACGATGCCGGCCAGCTGGCCGTCGCTGCCCACCACCGGCACACCGGAGATGTTGTGCGCCTGGGTCAGGGCCAGCACGTCGCGGATGGTGGTTTCCGGGCCGACGGTGATCGGGTCGCGGATGACACCGGCCTCGAACTTCTTGACCTTGGCCACTTCCGCGGCCTGCTGTTCAAGGCTGAGATTCTTGTGGATGATGCCCATGCCGCCGAGCTGTGCCATGGCGATGGCCAGGCGGGCTTCGGTGACGGTATCCATGGCTGCGGACAGGATCGGAAGCTTCAGCTTCAGGTCGCGAGTCAACCGCGTTTCGAGGTTGACGTCCTTGGGCAGGATGGTCGAGTGGGCGGGGACGAGCGAGACGTCGTCGTAAGTGAGTGCTTCAGCCTGGATGCGCAGCATCGGCATACCCGAGATGTGGGGAAGCGCGACATTTTACCCTGTTTTCGCGCCGCGTGGCAGGGGGTAGATGCGACGCAGTGTCGCGCCGGCGGCGATTGGTTCAGGGGGCCATCCGGGCCGGCGGCATACTGCCTTTGGTAGGTGCCAACCTTGGTTGGCACCTACCAGGAGCGAGTCATCGGCCTGCCTTTGGTGGGTGCGGACCGTTGGTCCGCACTACCCTTCAGACACCTGTGTCTCCTGCATTGTGCCGACCAACGGTCGGCACCCACCTTAAGAGGATCACTCGGGCCAGCCCTGGAGCGCCTTTGGTAGGTGCCAACTTTGGTTGGCACAAACAGCCAGAGGCCTTCACCCCACCTGGGGTCCAGGTGCCGGACGGATCGTGCCAACCAAGGTTGGCACCTACCAGGAGCGGGTCATCGGCCTACCCCGGCATTGTGCCGACCAACGGTCGGCACCCACCAACAGCAGATCTCCCCAATCGCAGGTCAGCTCAGCGCTTCCGCGGCTTCCAGGGTGTTCTGCATCAGCGTGGCCACGGTCATCGGGCCCACACCACCCGGCACCGGGGTGATCCAGCTCGCCCGCTGGGCAGCGGCCTCAAACCCGACGTCGCCCACCAGCCGGCCGTCATCCAACCGGTTGATGCCGACGTCGATCACCACCGCGCCCGGCTTCACCCACTCGCCCGGCACGATGCCGGGGCGGCCCACGGCCACCACCAGGATGTCGGCGTTGCGCACGGCCTGTTCCAGCACGTCCTTGGGGGTGAACTTGTGGCAGCTGGTCACGGTGCAGCCGGCAATCAGCAGCTCCAGGCCCATCGGGCGGCCGACGTGGTTGCTCACGCCCACGATGGTGGCGTTGCGGCCGCGCACCGGCTGGTCGGTGTGGCCCAGCAGTGTGGTGATGCCGCGCGGGGTGCACGGGCGCAGGCCGAACTCGCGCAGGGCCAGGTGGCCGACGTTTTCCGGGTGGAAGCCGTCCACGTCCTTGCGCGGGTCGATGCGCTGGATCAGCCGGCGCGCGTCGGGGATGCCCGGCAGCGGCAGCTGGATCAGGATGCCGTTGATCTTCGGATCGGCGTTGAGCTGGTCGATCAGGTCGAGCAGCTCAGCCTCGGTGGTACCGGCCGGCAGATCGTAGTCATGTGCTTCGATGCCGACCTTCTCGGCGGCACGGCGCTTGTTGCGCACGTACACGGTCGAGGCCGGGTCACCACCGACCAGCACCACGGCCAGGCCCGGACGGCTGCCGCCAGCGGCCACGCGGGCGTCGACGCGCACCTTCAGGCTGTCGAGCAGGTCCTCGGCGATACGGCGGCCATCGAGGATGCGGGCAGGAAGCTGGGAGGCGGAATCGGTCATCGGGAGCGGGCGTGGGGCGGCGGGGACGCTATTGTCCCTGATTCAGGCCCCCTCGCCCACCGCCGCGCGCCGACACCGCGCACCGGTAGTGCCGGCCGCTGGCCGGCAACCCCATGACGTCGGAACGTTTCCGTATCTGCCGGCCAGCGGCCGGCACTACCAACCACCGGCTTCGGCAATTCCCCACACGGTAGTGCCGGCCGCTGGCCGGCAACCCCACGACGTCGGAACGTTTGCGCATCTGCCGGCCAGCGGCCGGCACTACCAACCACCGGCTTCGGCAATTCCCCACACGGTAGTGCCGGCCGCTGGCCGGCAACCCATGACGTCGGAACGTTTCCGTATCTGCCGGCCAGCGGCCGGCACTACCAACCACCGGCTTCGGCAATTCCCCACACGGTAGTGCCGGCCGCTGGCCGGCAACCCATGACGTCGGAACGTTTCCGTATCTGCCGGCCAGCGGCCGGCACTACCAACCACCGGCTTCGGCAATTCCCCACCCGGTAGTGCCGGCCGCTGGCCGGCAACCTCATGACGTCGGAACGCTTCCGTATCTGCCGGCCTGCGGCCGGCACTACCAACCGCCGGCTTCGGCAATTCCCCACACGGTAGTGCCGGCCGCTGGCCGGCAACTCCATGACGTCGGAACGTTTCCGTATCTGCCGGCCAGCGGCCGGCACGACCAACCGCCGGCTTCGGCAATTCCCGACCCGGGTAGTGCCGGCCGCTGGCCGGCAACCTCATGACGTCGGAACGTTTCCGTATCTGCCGGCCAGCGGCCGGCACGACCAACCGCCGGCCTGGGTAATCCCCACCCGGTAGTGCCGGCCGCTGGCCGGCAACCCCACGACGCCGGAACGCTTCCATATCTGCCGGCCAGCGGCCGGCACTACCAACCGCCGGCTTCGGCAATTCCCGACCCGGGTAGTGCCGGCCGCTGGCCGGCAACCTCATGACGTCGGAACGTTTCCGTATCTGCCGGCCAGCGGCCGGCATAACCAACCACCGGCTTCGGCAATTCCCCACACGGTCGTGCCGGCCGCTGGCCGGCAACCCCATGACGTCGAAACGTTTCCGTATCTGCCGGCCAGCGGCCGGCACGACCGGGCTTTACTCTTCCTCTTCCGGCACGTCCTGCGGGTTCAACGTCTTGCTCGCCCGCTTCGGCGCGGTGAACGGCGTCGGCGTCGGTACGCCCTGGCCGGAGTTGCCGAACACCATCTTGGCGCCGGCATTCAGACCACCACCGGCAATCTCCAGCTCGAAGCGCTCGGCATCGCGGCGGCGAATCTGCTCGGCAATCTCCACCGCATCGTCTTCATCCGCACCCAGTTCCACCAGCGCGGCCTGGCCGAACAGCACCGCCGACTCAAACGTCTCGCGGATCTGGAAATCGACACCGGCATGGATCAGCCGCAGCGAATGCTCGCGGTCGAACGAGCGCACCATCAGCTTGGCCTGGGGGAACTCGTGTGCCACCAGTTCAACGATGCGGTCGGCGGCCTCGGCCTTGTCTACGCACACCGCAATCGCACGTGCGGTGGCCGCGCCCGAGGCATGCAGCACGTCCAGTCGCGTACCGTCGCCGTAGTAGATCTTGAAACCGAAACGCGCGGCGCTCTGGATCATCTCCACATCGTTGTCGATGATGGTCACGTCCACGTCGCGCGCCAGCAGCGACTGGCTGGCGACCTGGCCGAAGCGACCGAAGCCGATCAGCAGCACGCTGCCGGAGAGGCCATCGGCCTCGTCCACGCCGTCCATGTTCACCGTCGGCTTCGGCGCCACGCGCTTGTAGAGCAGCACCACCAGCGGGGTCAGCGCCATCGACAGCACCACCACGGCGGTGAAGTTGGCATTGATCTCCAGGTTGATCACGCCGGCCGATGCCGCGGCGGAGAACAGCACGAACGCGAACTCGCCACCCTGCGCCATCAGCACGCCCCGGTCCAGCGCCTGCGCGTGGTCGCTGCCCATGATGCGCGCCACCACGTAGATGCACAGCGCCTTGGCCGCCATCAACGCCAGCACCAGGCCGAGGATCAGCTGCCAGTTGCCAGCCACCACGCCCAGGTCCAGCGCCATGCCCACGCTGAGGAAGAACAGGCCCAGCAGGATGCCGCGGAACGGTTCGATGTCCGCTTCGATCTGGTGACGGAAGGTCGATTCGCTCAGCAGCACGCCGGCCAGGAACGCGCCCATCGCCATCGACAGGCCGGACAGCTGCATCAGCAGCGCCGCACCCAGCACCACCAGCAGCGCGGCGGCGGTCATCACCTCGCGCGCCTTCGATTCGGCCAGCAGGCGGAACAGCGGGTTGAGCAGGAAGCGGCCGACCAGCACCAGGCCGACGATGGCACCGACGCCGATCGCCACCGACAGCCAGCGCGAGCCCTCGCCATCGGCGCTCCCCGCGCTCGGGCCCATCCAGGCCACCAGCGCCAGCAACGGCACGATCAGCAGGTCTTCAAACAGCAGGATCGAAACGATCTTCTGCCCCGACGGCAGCGCGATGTCACCGCGCTCGGCCAGCAGCTGCATCACCACCGCGGTGGAGGTGAGCACAAACCCGGTGGCGCCGATGAAGGCCACCTGCCACGGCAGGCCGAACAGCTTGGCGATGCTGGTCAGCACCAGCGCACAGGTGACGATCTGCAGCGTGCCCAGCCCGAAGATTTCCTTGCGCAGGCTCCACAGGTGCGAGGGCCGCATTTCCAGGCCGATCACGAACAGGAACATCACCACGCCGAGCTCGGCGGTATGCAGGATGGCCTGCGGGTCGGAGAACCAGCCCAGCCCGAACGGTCCGATCGCCAGGCCAGCGGCGAAGTAGCCCAGCACCGAGCCCAGGCCGGCCCGGCGGAACAAAGGCACCATCACCACCGCCGCGCCCAACAGGGCGACGACCTTGACCAGCTCGCTGGTCGCTGCTTCTACCGCCATGCGGTGTGTTCCCCAAGATCCAGAATCGGGTTCAACAATAGAGCAATGCCGATGACGGCAATAGCACGCATGTTGCGCCGGATTGTCTTGGAGGTGGAACGATGTGGGGAGCTACCCCCAGCATCATCCCGAAACCATGCATCCGCGTCGTTGGGTGCCACCATGCACCCGCTTCGGTAGGTGCCAACCTTGGTTGGCACGAAAACGCCGACCAAGGTCGGCATCTACCAAGGCATTCCCCGGCCAGCCTCACCCACCCCGGCAGAACGCGGCGTAATCGATATACCCCGGGAATGGCACGTCCGGCGCGCACACCGGGCAGTGCGGGTCCGGACGGATGCCGGTCTCGCGGAAGCGCATGCCCAGAGCGTCGAAGCGCAGTAGGCGCCCCACCAGCGGCTCGCCGATGCCCAGCAGCAGCTTCAGCACTTCGGTGGCCTGCAGCACACCAGCCAATCCCGGCAGCACGCCCAGCACACCGGCCTCGGAACAGTTCGGCGCAAACTCCGGCGGCGGTGGCTCGGGGAACAGGCAGCGGTAGCACGGCGCCACGCCGCGCTGGCGGCCAGCGTCAAACACGCTTACCTGGCCATCAAAGCGCTCGATGGCGGCATACACCAGCGGCGTGGCGTGCTTGATGCAGGCGTCGTTGAGCAGGTAGCGCAGCGGGAAGTTGTCCGAGCCGTCCAGCACCACGTCCACGCCCTCAAGCAACGCATCCACGTTCTCGGAGGTGACCCGCTCCGGCACCGCCTCGACCTTGATCGAGGGGTTGAGCGCCAGCAGCCGCTCACGCGCCGAATCGACCTTGAGCTGGCCCACGCTGGCTTCGGTATGCACGATCTGCCGGTGCAGGTTGCTGCGCTCCACGCGGTCGTGGTCGGCGAAGCGCAGGTGCCCTACCCCGGCGGCGGCCAGATAGAAGCCCGCCGGCGCGCCCAGCCCACCCGCGCCCAGCACCAGCACGCGCGACTGCTGCAGCCGGCGCTGGCCGGCCTCGCCCACCTGCGGCAACAGCAGGTGGCGCGAATAGCGGTCGTAGAAGTCGCGGTCGGCGGCGCTGGCCAGCGGCTGCACCAGCGGCAGCGACTGCTCGCGCCAGGCCACGGTGCCGCCCGTCACGGAAGCGACGTTTGTGTAGCCGGCCTGCAGCAGGAACTGCGCGGCATCGGCCGAGCGCTTGCCGCTCTGGCAGATCAGCAGGATCTCCTGGTCGTGCCGCGGCAGGTGTGCGGTCGGGTCGGCCTGCAGCTCGCCCTTGGCCACGCCTCGCGCGCCCTCGGCCATCCCGCCGGCCCGTTCGTGCGCTTCGCGCACATCGATCAGCACCGCGCCATGGGCCAGGCGCTCGCGTGCCTGCGCGGGGGAAAGCTCTTGGATGCTCATGGCGGCATTATCGCGCAGACACCCTCGACGCGCCCTGCCCCGAACATGGCACCATGCGGGCGTTGCCCCTGCATCCCGGAACCGCTGCATGCGCTCTGCCACCGAATTCTGGCGTGACCCGCGCATGCCCTTCGTCGAAAGCCGACGGGCGTGCGACAGCCTCGCCTGCCATCGCCCGCACAGCCATGACACCTTCTCGATCGGCGCCGTCGACGCCGGCAGCAGCCTGTTCACCGGCGCCACGGAAGGGCCGCGCCTGCTGCAGCCCGGCAGTCTGGTCGGCGTGCCAGCAGGCCGCGTGCACGCCTGCAACCCCCTGCCCGGCCAGGTCTGGAGCTACCAGATGCTGCATCTGGACCCGCGCTGGATGGCCGAGGTCCGCGCCGAGTATGACGACCTGCCCGAACCCGACTGGCAGCAGGAACCGATCCGGATTTCCAACCATCGCCCGCGCTACCAGCAGTACTGCCAGCTCAACGAGACGCTGTTCTCCGGCGATCCAGTCAGCGTCAAGGAAGCGGCCCTGATCGCGTTCGTCGGCGATCTGGATGAACACGATGGTGTTGCCGTCGCCGGCCCGCTTGAAGATGCCGCGTTACAGCAGCGCTTGCAGCCGGTGATGGACGTTCTGCGCCAGCGGCTCGAACACACCCCGGCCCTGCAGGAGCTGGCATCGCTGGCAGGCATGAGCCGCTACCAGCTGATCCGCGCCTTCCGACGCGCCACGGGCCTGACCCCGCACGCCTGGCAGATCGACCAGCGCATCCAGGAGGCCCGCCGGCGGCTGTGCGAAGGGCAGGCACTGGCCGTGGTCGCGCATGCGCTGGGTTTTGCCGACCAGAGCCATTTCCAGCGGGTCTTCAAGGCCCACGCCGGTGCGACCCCGGGCCAGTACCGGCGCTGAGCCTGCAATAACGTTCAATACCGTCGCCCGGCGCATCCCCAGACTGGCGCCCCAGCCAGCCGCCGCCGGACCCGATGGAACAGTTCCTGGTCATCGCCACCGTACATTTTCTCGCCCTGCTCTCACCCGGCCCCGACTTCTTCCTCGTTGCACGCACCGCGATCACCTCGGGATGGCGCACTGCCAGTGGTGCCTGCGCAGGCATCGCCCTCGGCAATGGCGTCTTCATCGTGGCCGCTTTAACCGGAACGGCCATGCTGCGCGCAGGCAGCGCAGGGTTCATTGCGGTGCAGTTGGCGGGCTGCGGGTTCCTGCTGTACCTCGGCACGCTGTTTCTGCGCCATGCGGGTTCGACGACGTTGCAGGCACCTGAAGCTGCCGACGGATCGCGAGCGGGTGGTGCCCACGGATGGTGGAGGGCGGCCGGGCTGGGCGCCCTGTCTGCGCTGCTGAACCCGAAGAATGCGCTGTTCTACGCAACGCTGGCGGCAATGCTCAACGGTCCGCAGGCCAGCGCCGCAACGAAGTTCTTCTATGGCGCGTGGATGTTCGGCATCGTCCTGCTATGGGATCTGCTGGTTGCCGCGCTGGTTGGCCACCCGTGGGTGCTGGGTCGATTCGCGCGTGCCCTGCCCTGGCTGGAACGGGCCGCAGGACTCCTGATGATTGCGCTGGCGCTGTGGATCGCCGTGTCGCTGTGGCTGGGCTGATGCCGGTAATTCGCGCCTGTCGCAATAGCGTTCAATACGGCGCGTCCGCCGCAGCCCACACTCGGCACTTTCTGTAGTTTGGTGGCAGGTTTTCGTGCAGCAGTTCTTCATCGTCGCGGTGCTGTACGGCTTCGCCATGCTCCTGCCTGCGTCGAATCACGCGAAGATCCTGCGCACCGCGATGGGCGCGGGCGGGCACGCCGCCATGGCCGCATCGTTCGGTATCGCCATCGGTACGGGCACCATCTGCGCCACGGCCTTCGTTGCGGCGGGCATGCTGGGAAACCGCGGCCTGTGGACGCTGGCGATGGAGTGCGCGGGCTGCCTGCTGCTGCTGCGCCTGGCGGGCATGTGCCTGCGCGACGCC
The DNA here is from genome assembly GCF_030913325.1 of Stenotrophomonas sp. a6. NCBI lineage: Bacteria > Pseudomonadati > Pseudomonadota > Gammaproteobacteria > Lysobacterales > Lysobacteraceae > Stenotrophomonas > Stenotrophomonas sp. a6. The sequence goes on along the minus strand of NZ_CP133161.1, from coordinate 1,877,725 downwards.
GGGCTGACCTCCCTCTCTCCGCTTTCCCTGCAGATGCCCCGGGGCCTGAAGGCCCGCTCCCGTTGGCCGCACGCCGAGGCTGGATGCCTGTTGGCGCTCGCCAGCATCAACAACTGGACGCTGCAGTTCGCGGTTGCCGCCCTGGTCAGCGGCCTCGTTGCCGACATGGGTACAAAGGCCGCTTACGTGGCCTGCCTGGGCGGCGTCGCGCTGTCGCTCGGCCTGCTGATGGCGTGGCTCGGCAGCCATCCGCGCTGGGCACAGGGGTGTTGCCGATTGCTTCCGTGGCTGGAGCATGCGGCGGGTCTGGTGATCGGCGCGGTGTCGGTGGCGTACCTGGCAGGGGTACTGGGTACCACCCTGGTCTGGGCAAGCCTCTCGGGGCAGGCGCAGCTGCCCGAACCGATGATGGCCGCGCCCCGCAGCGCCCCATGCGCGTTGCCGCATTGCCGCGCTCGTCGCAACAGTTCGCCATGATTGAGGACTGTAGACGTAGGGGTAGTGCCGGCCGCTGGCCGGCAACCTCGTGAACACGCCAGGCATCATCGGGTTGCCGGCCAGCGGCCGGCACGACCACACACAAGAAAGGCGGCCCTGCGGCCGCCTTCCCGTGAATCACTTGCCCTTGACGTGCTTCATCAAGCGCCGCTTGGCCTTGACCTGCCGCTCGGTGAGGACGTTCTTCTTGCCCTCGTACGGGTTGGTGCCCTCGCGGAAGATGAAGCTCACCGGCGTACCGATCAGCTTGAAGCGCTTGCGGAAGAAGTTCTCCAGGTAGCGCTTGTACGATTCCTGCAGCTCCTTCAGGCGGGTGCCGTGCACGATGAAGGTCGGCGGGTTGGCGCCGGCCGGGTGCACGTAACGCAGCTTGGAGACGTGGCCGCGGATGGTCGGCGGCGGATTGGTCTCGTACGCCACTTCCAGCGCCTTGTTCACTTCGCTGGTGGTGAAGGTCTTGTTCGCCGATTCGTGCGCGCGGTGCACCGCACGGAACAGCTCGCGCAGGCCCGAGCCGTGCTTGGCCGAAATGCGCACCGATTCGGCCCAGGGCACGAAGCCCAGCTTCAGCGACAGCATGGTTTCGGCCTGCTCGCGCTGGTACTCGGTCAGGCCATCCCACTTGTTGATCGCGATCACCAGCGCGCGGCCGGCATCGAGCACGGCACCGAGCACGGTGGCGTCCTGGTCGGTCACGCCTTCGGTGGCGTCCAGCATCAGCACGGCGACCTGGCACTGCTCGATCGACTGCATGGTCTTGACCACCGAGAACTTCTCGACGACCTCGTCCACGCGCGAACGGCGGCGCAGGCCGGCGGTGTCGATCAGGCGGTACTCACGTCCATCGCGCTCCAGGTCCACCGCGATCGAGTCGCGGGTGGTGCCCGGCACGTCGGAGGCGATCATGCGCTCCTCGCCGAGGATGCGGTTGACCAGGGTCGACTTGCCCACGTTCGGACGTCCGACGAAGGCGATGCGGATACGGTTCGGATCGTTGTCCAGCTCTTCTCCGCTGCCTTCTTCCGGCAGGCGCTGGATCACTTCGTCCAGCAGGTCGTCCAGGCCCTGGCGATGCGCGGCCGAAACGGTCAGCATCTCGCCGAAGCCGTAACGGGCGAATTCCGAACGCACGCTGTCCTCGTCGGTGCCGTCGATCTTGTTGATCAGCAGCAGCGTCGGGCGCGACAGCTTGCGCAGCCAGGCCAGGATCTCGTCGTCCAGCGCCGAGGTGCCCTCGCGGGCGTCGACGACGAACAGGATCAGATCGGCTTCGGCCGCCGCAGCCCGGGCCTGGCGCGTGGTGGCACCCGCCAGGCCTTCGTCTTCCCCGGCAATACCGCCGGTATCCACGACGAGGAAATGGTTGTCCTCGTCGAGGCGGCAGACGCCGTAGTTGCGGTCACGGGTGACGCCGGGCTGGTCATGGACCAGCGCGTCGCGGGTGCGCGTAAGCGCATTGAAAATAGTCGACTTGCCGACATTCGGCCGTCCAACCAGGGCGACCAAAGGCAGCATCGCGATTACTCCAATTTTTAATTTGCCAACCGGAAGGCGGTCAGCTTGCCATCCACGTTCTGCACCAGCAGCACCCCGTCGACGACGACCGGCTGGGCCAGCAGGGCGTCACCGCCGCTCTTCGCCCGTGCCGCCATCGCACCATCGGAGGTCTTCAACCAGTGCACGTATCCCTTGTAGTCGCCGACGACCACGTAATCACCGTGCAGCGCCGGGCCGGTCAGCGAACGACGCGCCAGCTCGGTCTGCGACCACATGGCAGCGCCGGTCGCCTTGTCCAAGCCGAACACGCCACCCTTGTTGTCGGTGACGAACACATTGCCCGACGACACCGCCACGCCACCTGCACCGCCATGGTCGCGCGCCCACAGCGGGCGACCGGTCGGGCCTTCGATGGCCATGGTCTGGTTCTTGAAGCTGCTCACGAAGAGGGTGTTGCCCTCCAGCACCGGAGCACCGTCGACATCGGCCATGCGGTCCAGCTCGGTACGGCCTTCGCCGTTGCCAAGGTTCTGTTCCCACAGGGTACGCCCATCCTGCATGGCCAGCGCGGCAACCGCGCCTTCGTCCTTGCCGATGAACAACACGCCCGGACCGGTGACCACCGGCGCGTTGCCGCGCACGGTCAGCGCCGGCAGTTCGCTCGGGTTGAACCACTTCTGCGTGCCGTTGCCGGCATCGAACGCGGTGACGCGGCCGTCGTTGCTGCGCACGAACACCAGGCCCTGGGCCACGGCCGGCGCGGCAATGACCTCACCCGGAACACGGGCGCGCCACTTCTCGCTGCCGTCATTGATGTCCAGGGCGATGACCTGGCCATCGAGCGTGCCGATCACGACCAGGTTCTCACCGACACCCGGGCCGCCGGACAGGCGCAGCTTCGGCTTCTTCTTTTCCTTCTGCGGCTCCCAGGTCCAGACCTTCTTGCCGGTCTGCAGGTCGATGGCGTGCACGCCACCGGTGATCGCCGCGGCAAACACGTGGCCATTGGCCACCGCCGGGCCCTGGCGCACGCCGATGCGGCGCTCGCCCTTGCCGAGGTTGACCGACCAGGCCTTGTTGACCTTGACGCTCGGCTCGAACTTGACCAGCTCAGCCGGCTCCTGGGCCTTCTTCGCTGCCGCGTCCTTGCCGGCGAACCAGCCCTTCATGGTGCTGCAGCCGGTCAGGGCCATGCCCATCAGGAGCACGGTGGCGACGCGGGTGATCATGACCTTCTGACTCATCAAACCGACTCCGCAGGGGCGGCGACCGTGCCGCCGGCATCCATAACCTTGGTTTCCAGCAGGCGCCGCTGCGGCGCTGCCACGTCCAGCGACTTCAGCGCCTTCTCGTACTGTGCGCGGGCGTCATCGCGCTTGCCCTGCGCCATCAGCGCATCGCCATGGATTTCCAGGCTGCTGCTGTCGGTGGCGCTGCCCAGCAGCTTGATCGCCTCGTCGCTCTTGCCGGTGGCCACCAGCAGGCGGGCCACACGCTGGTCGACCACGCGCTGCAGGTCGCTTTCGACCTTCACGGCGCGCAGGGTGGCCAGCGCTTCTTCGTTCTTGCCGGCGTCGACCTGGGCCTTGGCCAGCTGCAGCGCCGCGAGGTCGCCATAGATGCTGGACGGGCCCGCTTCGAGCGCCTTCACTGCCTTGGCAGCGTCGTCGAGCTTGTTCTGCTGAAGACCGACCAGGGCCTTCTGGTATTCCACGTTGGCCGAGGCCAGCTTGCCGCCCTGATCCTTCTGGTACCACTGCCAGCCGGCAATGGCACCGATCGCGATGGCTACGCCACCGAGGATGCTGGCGCCATTCTTCCGCAGCCAGCTGCGGACGCGTTCACTTTGTTCGTGCTCGTCGAGCAGATCGTCGATCGCCATGCGTACTCTCGCCCCGCCCATCGGGAGGGACCATTGGGTTTAATCGAAGGTGGTGAAACCGCGCCTCAGTGCGAAACCGGGACTACGGAGCCTTCAGAGGATACCTGAAAGCGTGCCACGTTGGCTCGCTGGTAGGGGGTCAGATCGACGATAGCGCCGTTCTGCTGAACCTGGACCGCCGAGGCGTTGCCCAGGGTCACCCGGGTCACCTGGCCCGGCGTGAAGCTGCGGCTCTCGCCGGACTTGATCAGCGCCTTTTCGACCGTGGCGCCGTCCGGACCACCGATATCGACCCAGCTGTCGCCGCTGAACTGCATCTCCAGCGTATTGGCGGCTGCGGGCGCAGCGGGTGCCGAACGCGGCACCGGGGACAGCGAAGCGACATACGGGGTTGCGGCCGGCTTGCTGGCCGGGGCGCTCGCGACTTCAGCCGGGGCTGCCGGCTCGACACCCGCAGCGGACGGAGCTACCGGCACAGCGGCCGGGATCGCGTCCAGCGAGGCCGTGTTCGGCGACGGCGTGGCGCTGCCATCGAAATGGCCGCGGGTGGCGAACCACACCGGCACGGCCAGCACGGCGGTGATGCCGACGTACAGCACGCGCCGGCCGAGATTCTCGGCAATGCGGCGCGCACGCGGGGTATGGGTATGGCTGACCAGAGTGGGCGGCACGACCGGACCCACCTGGGCCTGCTCCAGCAGCTGGCTCACATCGACGTCGAGCAGGCGCGCGTAGCTGCGCAACTGGCCGCGCACGAAGACCGGCGCGCCCAGCTTCTGCCACTGCTCTTCCTCCAGCGACCTGACCACCTGGACCGGCATGCGCAGGCGCGAGCCGACATCCTCAAGGGTCAGTCCGGCCGCTTCACGGGCCTGGCGCAGGCGGGTGCCGCAGCCGGCCGCAGTCTCGAGAGCGCTCACAGTCTGGTCATCAATCACAATGCATCAACCCTGGAGTTAGGAGCCCGCTTCCTGCGGAAATTCCTGTCGAATGCGCTGAAGATAGCGGTCAGATGCCGCCCGATCACCCAGCCGCGCTTCGATTTGAGACGCAAGTTGTAACACGGAACGCGTTGCGGGTGCAGCCGCAATCCTACGTTCGGCGAAGGCCCGGGCCTCCATGTAGCGGCCCTGGCGGAAGCTGAGCTGGGCCATGGCCTCCAGCGCGACCGGGTTTCCCGGCAGCGCCGACAGCGCCGCGCGCAGGTCGCGCTCGGCACGCTCGAACTGGCCTGCATCCAGCGCACAGCTGCCGGCATTGGACTGCGCTTCGGCGACGGCGGGATTGCCCGGCGCCCGCTGGGCACGATCGAACCACACCAGCGATTCGGCCGCCTGGCCCTGCTGGCACAGCCAGGCACCATAGTTGTTGAGCACGTCGCCACGTTGCGGCGCCAGCTCGGCAGCCTTGCGGAAGTTCTCGCCGGCCTGCTGGCTGCGACCGCGACGCTCGTCGATGCCCGCAAGCAGGACCAGGCCGTCGGGGGCCGTCGGCACCAGCTTCTGGGCTTCGCGCGCCTTGCGCTCGGCAGCTTCGAGATTGCCGCCCTGGATGTCGCGGCCGGCCAGGGTCAGCAACTCCTGCCAGCGCACCTGCTGCCGCACCCCTTCCGGATCACGGACGGAGTAGACCGGCGCCTCGCTCGGGCCAAGCTTGGCCTTGGGATGGGATTTGCAGCCGCCGACCGCGAGGGCCAGCGTGCCTGCGAGCAGAACCAGCCAGAGGCGGTCAGGCCGCGGCATCGCTCCCCTTCCCCGCCTGCAGCGTCTTGTTGAACTCCGCCTGGCGGCGGGTGCGGTCCATCACCTGGCCCTTGAGCTGGCCACAGGCGGCGTCGATGTCGTCGCCACGGGTACGCCGGACCATGGTCAGCACGTTGCTGTCGAGCAGGATCTTCTGGAAGGCGCGGATGTGCGCCTCTTCCGAACGCTCGTAGCGGGTACCCGGGAACGGGTTGAAGGGGATCAGGTTGACCTTGCCCGAATCCTTGGCCTGCACCGCGTTGTCGAACTGGCGCATCAGGCGGGCCAGCTCGCGGGCATGCTCGGGCTTGTCGTTGATGCCCTTCATCAGGGTGTATTCGAAGGTGACCGATTCGCGGCGCTTGTTGGCGCGCAGGTAGCGTGCGCACGAGGCCATCAGCTCGGCGATCGGGTACTTCTTGTTGAGCGGCACCAGGGTCTCGCGCAGCGCGTCGTTCGGCGCATGCAGCGACACCGCCAGCGACACGTCGCTTTCGGCAGACAGGCGGTCGATCTGCGGCACCAGGCCGGAGGTCGACAGGGTCACGCGCTTGTTGGCCAGGCCGTAGCCCAGGTCGTCGCGCATCACGCTCATGGCGCGCACGACGTTGTCGAAATTCATCAGCGGCTCGCCCATGCCCATCATCACCACGTTGGTGAGGCGGCGCATCTGGTGCGGCACGTTGCCCAGGTGGCGCGCGGCAACCCACACCTGGCCGATGATCTCGGCGGTGGTCAGGTTGCGGTTGAAGCCCTGGGTAGCAGTGGAGCAGAACGTGCAGTTCAGGCCGCAACCGACCTGCGAGGACACGCACAGCGTGCCGCGGGTCTTGTCCGGGATGTACACGGTCTCGATGGCGTTCTTGCCATCCACGCCCATCGCCAGCAGCCATTTGTGGGTGCCGTCGGCGGAGGGCTTGTCGAACACGATGTTGGGAACCAGCACCTCGGCATGGGCCTGCAGCTTGGCGCGCAGGACCTTGCCGAGGTCGGTCATTTCATCGAAGTCGGTGACGTAGCGATGGTGGATCCACTTCATCACCTGATGGGCACGGAACTTCTTTTCGCCGAGAACCTCGACGAAGAACTTCTCCAGGCCCGCGCGATCGAGGTCGAGCAGGTTCTGCTTGCCAGCCGTGGGTGCCGACTTCGGCAGCGGCTGGATGGCGGGGGACTGTACGACCTCGTTCACGGCATTACTCTCAGCGCGAAACGACTTCGGTGGCGGCGAAGAAGTAGGCGATTTCAATCGCGGCATTCTCGACCGAGTCCGAGCCGTGGGCGGCGTTGGCATCGATGGATTCGGCGAAGTCGGCGCGGATGGTGCCCGGCGCGGCTTCCTTCGGGTTGGTCGCGCCCAGCAGGTCGCGGTGGGCCAGGACGGCGTTCTCGCCTTCCAGGGCCTGGATCATCACCGGGCCGGAGATCATGAACTCGACCAGCGCGTTGAAGAACGGACGCTCGCGGTGCACGGCGTAGAAGCCTTCGGCTTCACGACGCGACAGCTGCTTGTACTTGGCGGCCACGACCTTCAGGCCGGCCTTCTCGAAGCGGGCGTAGATTTCGCCGATGACGTTCTTGGCAACGGCGTCCGGCTTGATGATCGAAAGGGTGCGCTCCAGCGCCATGGGATGTCTCCAATGGAATCGGGCCGCTGATGGCCCGAAGGGTAACATGAAAAAAACCCGCGTCGGGACGCGGGCTTAGCCTGATAAACGTAGGCGAATTGTAAAAGATAAAGCGGCGGCATGGTAGTGCCGGCCGCTGGCCGGCATTGGGCACCATTCAACCTAGGAGCTGCCGGCCAGCGGCCGGCACTACCCCATTCACCGACCTGAGTGAAATCTGACCGGGTCGGCCGATTTTGCTGCACTGCAAAATGCCATACGGTACCGTCTGGTCCTAGTATCAAACAATCGTTTGATTAAGGTCCGCCCACCGATGGCCAAGCCCGCCCACTTCTCGACCAAGGACCGGATTCTCGGCGCGGCCGAGGAGCTGTTCGCCCAGCACGGCTTCGCCGGCACCTCGCTGCGCCAGGTGACCAGCCAGGCCGACGTCAACATCGCCGCGGTCAACTACCACTTCGGCTCCAAGGAAAACCTGGTCAACGAGGTGTTCCGCCGCCGCATGGACGAGATGACCGGTGCCCGCCTGTCGCAGCTCGAGCGCGCCCGCGCCGAGCACCCGGGTGAACTGCGCCCGGTGCTGGCTGCCTTCGTCGAGCCGGCCCTGGCGCTGGCCCAGGACCGCCAGAACGGCGGCGCCTTCGTGCGCGTGATCGCCCGCGCCTACGCCGAGAAGAACGACAACCTGCGCAAGTTCCTGTCCGACCACTACGGCCACGTGCTGCGTGCGTTCGGCAAGGCCATCGGCGAGTGCGTGCCGGACCTGAGCAAGGAGGAGCTGTACTGGCGCCTCGACTTCCTGGCCGGCTCGCTGACCTATGCGATGGCCGACTTCGGGCTGATCAAGCGTCCCGCCGGTGTCACCGAAGCGGCGCATCGTGCCCATGCCGCCCACGAACTGATCCATTTCGCCGAAGCCGGGTTCCGCGCCGCCGCACGCGCCAGCGCCCTGCCCGCTTCCCTTGATTCCACCCAGTAACTGCTGACCAACAAAGGCCCTACACCATGTCCAATTCCCTGCTAGTCCGCCGCGCCGCCGTGCTGGGTGCCGGCGTCATGGGTGCCCAGATCGCCGCCCATCTCACCAATGCTGGCGTCGACACCGTGCTGTTCGACCTGCCTGCCAAGGAAGGTCCGGCCGACGGCATCGTGCTGAAGGCGATCGCCAACCTGGGCAAGCTGAGCCCGGCGCCGCTGGCCAGCAAGTCGCTGGCCGAAGCCATCACCCCGGCCAACTACGAGTCCGGCCTGGAGCAGCTGAAGGACTGCGACCTGATCATCGAGGCCATCGCCGAGCGCATGGACTGGAAGCAGGACCTGTACAAGAAGATCGCCCCGTTCGTGGCCGACCACGCGGTGCTGGCCTCCAACACCTCGGGCCTGGGCATCAACAAGCTGGCCGACGTGCTGCCCGAGCAGCTGCGCCACCGCTTCTGCGGCGTGCACTTCTTCAACCCGCCGCGCTACATGCACCTGGCCGAGCTGATCCCGGCCACCACCACCGATGCCGCCGTGCTGGAAGGCCTGGAAGCATTCCTGGTCACCACCCTGGGCAAGGGCGTGGTGTACGCCAAGGACACCCCGAACTTCATCGGCAACCGCATCGGCGTGTTCTCGATCCTGTCCACCATCCACCACACCCAGCAGTTCGGCCTGGGCTTCGATGAAGTGGACGGCCTGACCGGCCCGCTGGTCGGCCGCCCGAAGTCGGCCACCTACCGCACCTCCGACGTGGTCGGCCTGGACACCATGGCCCACGTCATCAAGACCATGGGCGACACCCTGCCGAATGACCCGTGGCATGAATTCTTCAAGTCGCCGAAGTGGCTGGACGCGCTGATTTCCAAGGGCACGCTGGGCCAGAAGACCGGCGCCGGCATCTTCCGCAAGGTCGGCAAGGACATCGTGGTACTGGATCTGGAGAAGCAGGACTACCGCCCGGCCGACCGCACTGCCGCCCCGGAAGTGGTCGAGATCCTGAAGATCAAGAACCCGGCCGAGAAGTTCGCCAAGCTGCGCGAGAGCCAGCACCCGCAGGCGCAGTTCCTGTGGGCGACCTTCCGCGACCTGTTCCACTACAGCGCCTACCACCTGGCCGACATTGCCGAGACCGCGCGCGATGTCGACCTGGCCATCCGCTGGGGCTACGGCTGGTCGCTGGGCCCGTTCGAAACCTGGCAGGCCGCCGGCTGGAAGCAGGTGGCGCAGTGGATCGCCGATGACATCGTCGCCGGCAAGAGCATGAGCAATGCCCCGCTGCCGGATTGGGTCTTCGACGGCCGCGACGGCGTGCACGCCGCCGAGGGCAGCTACAGCCCGTCGCGCAACGCCAAGCTGCCGCGCTCGTCGCTGCCGGTGTACCAGCGCCAGCGTTTCCCGGATCCGCTGCTGGGCGAGAAGTTCGCGCCGGGCGAGACCGTGTTCGAGAACGACGGCCTGCGCATGTGGCACGACGGTGATGGCATCGCCGTGGTCAGCTTCAAGACCAAGATGAACACCGTGTCCGACCAGGTGCTGGACGGCCTGCAGGAATGCGTGAGCCGCGCCGAGAAGGACTTCCAGGGCCTGGTGATCTGGCAGCAGAAGGAACCCTTCTCCGCCGGTGCCGACCTGGCCGGTGCACTCGGCCTGCTGCAGGCCGGCAAGGTCGACCAGTTCGAGGAGATGGTCGCCAACTTCCAGCGCACCAGCCAGCGCATCAAGTACTCGCTGGTGCCGGTGGTGGCTGCGGTGCGTGGCCTGGCCCTGGGTGGCGGCTGCGAGTTCCAGATGCACAGCGCCAAGACCGTGGCCTTCCTGGAAAGCTACATCGGCCTGGTCGAGGCCGGTGTCGGCCTGCTGCCGGCCGGTGGCGGCCTGAAGGAACTGGCCGTGCGTGCCTCGCAGGCCGCAGGCCCGGGCGGTGACGTGTTCGCCGAACTGAAGAAGACCTTCGAGACCGTGGCGATGGCCAAGGTGTCCAACTCGGCGGTCAACGCCAAGGAACTGGGCCTGCTGCGCAGTACCGACAAGGTGGTGTTCAACAGCTACGAGGCCCTGCACATCGCCAAGGCCGAAGCCCGTGCACTGGCCGAAGCGGGCTACCGTCCGCCGCTGCCGGCACGCCGCATCCAGGTGGCCGGTGACGTGGGCATCGCCACCTTCAAGATGATGCTGGTCAACATGCTGGAAGGCCGTTTCATCAGCCCGTACGACTACGAGATCGCCGAACGCATCGCCACCGTGCTGTGCGGTGGCAAGGTCGACCGCGGCACCCTGGTGGACGAAGAGTGGCTGCTGACCCTGGAGCGCAAGCACTTCGTCGAACTGGCCCAGCAGGAAAAGACCCAGGCCCGCATCGCGCACATGCTGAAGACCGGCAAGCCGCTGCGTAACTGATTGATGGCGGGTGCCGACCCCTGGTTGGCACTCCTCTGCCTCTGGTGGGTGCCGACCGTTGGTCGGCACCCCGGCTAAAAAATTCGAGAGATCACTGCAATGACCAAGCAAATCCAGGACGCCTACATCGTCGCCGCCACCCGCACCCCGGTCGGCAAGGCGCCCAAGGGCATGTTCCGCAACACCCGCCCCGACGACATGCTTGCGCACGTGCTGCGCAGCGTCGTCGCCCAGGCCCCGGGCGTGGACGTCAACCGCATCGATGACGCGATCATCGGCTGCGCCATGCCGGAAGCCGAGCAGGGCATGAACGTGGCGCGCATCGGCGTGCTGCTGGCCGGCCTGCCCAACACCATCGCCGCGCAGACCGTGAACCGGTTCTGCTCCTCCAGCCTGCAGGCCGTGGCGCAGGCCGCCGACGCGATCCGCCTGGGCAATGCCGACCTGATGCTGGCCGGCGGCACCGAGTCGATGTCGATGGTGCCGATGATGGGCAACAAGATCGCGATGGCGCCGAGCGTGTTCGACAACGACCACGTGGCCATCGCCTACGGCATGGGCATCACTGCCGAGAAGGTGGCCGAAGAGTGGAAGGTCTCGCGCGAAGACCAGGATGCCTTCGCCCTCGCCTCGCACCAGAAGGCCATGGCCGCGATCCAGAACGGCGAGTTCAAGGACGAGATCAGCCCGTACGAGATCGTCTCGCACCTGCCGGACCTGGCCGACGGCCAGCGCATCATCACCCGCAACAAGATCGCCGACACCGACGAAGGCCCGCGCCCGGATTCCTCGGCTGAAGGCCTGGCCAAGCTGCGCCCGGTGTTCCGCAACGGCCAGTTCGGCGGCACCGTCACCGCCGGTAACTCGTCGCAGATGAGCGACGGCGCCGGTGCCGTGCTGCTGGCCTCGGAACAGGCGATCAAGGACTACGGCCTGACCCCGCTGGCCCGTTTCGTCAGCTTCTCGGTGGCCGGCGTGCGCCCGGAAGTGATGGGCATCGGCCCGATCGCCGCGATCCCGAAGGCACTGAAGCAGGCCGGCCTGACCCAGGACCAGCTGGATTGGATCGAGCTCAACGAAGCGTTCGCCGCGCAGTCGCTGGCGGTGATCCGCGATTGCGGCCTGGACCCGAGCAAGGTGAACCCGCTGGGTGGCGCGATTGCCCTGGGCCACCCGCTGGGTGCGACCGGCGCGATCCGTACCGCCACCCTGCTGCACGGCCTGCGTCGTCGCCAGCAGAAGTACGGCATGGTGACGATGTGCATCGGCACCGGCATGGGCGCAGCGGGTATTTTCGAGGCGCTGTAAGGATCAAGGCGTTGCCGGCTGATTGTTGGTTGGCTGTGGGGCCCGGGTGGGTGAGGCTGCCCGGGACACGCCGTGAACCCCCAGACCGGCCCAGCCGCTGGCGGCTGTGCGTTCGGGCGCTTGCGAAGCAGTGCTTCGCAAGCAAAGCGCCCTCACCCATGGGGGCTTGGCAGCGGCTTGCTAGCGTGCGCAATCCTGCGCACGCAGCAAGGCCGGGGTTGGGCGCCCTGCCCAACCCGCCAGGCGCATGCGCCTGGCCCATGCCGCTGACAGTCCCGGTCAGCCTCACCCACCCGCGCCACCCAACATTCCGCGCGGCGGAGGGTTTAGCAAAAGCAAGGTCAAAAGCTGGGGTCAGAGCCCTTTGCTGCGCAAAGGGATCTGACCCCAACAAGCAGAAAAGGCAGCCTATGGCTGCCTTTTTTGCTTGTGCTTCTGCCTTTGATTCCGCCCTTCCGTCCGCGCCGCACGGAAACTGTCGAGAGGGGGCGGATGGCCCTCTCCAAAACCGTTGGCGCCATGGATGGCGCCATCGAGCACCATGGAAGGGCTTTGGCGTGTTTTGGAGAGGGCCATCCGCCCCCTCCCCCACGTATCAATCAAGGCGCCGCACGGAGCCCTTGATAAAACCCTTATTCCGCCAACATCGCCGTCAGCTTCTCCCGCGCCGGGCCGGCCAGCTTCGGGTTGTCCAGCGCGAAGCGGATCGTCGCTTCCACCAGCCCCAGGTGCGTACCGCAGTCGAAACGAGTGCCCTCGAAACGGTAGGCATCCACCTCTTCGGTCTTCAGCAGCTGCGCGATCGCATCGGTCAGCTGGATCTCGCCGCCGGCACCGCTGCCGGTCTGCTCCAGCAGCTCGAAGATCTTCGGACTCAGCACGTAGCGGCCGACCACGGCCAGGTCGCTCGGCGCGTCCTCCGGCTTCGGCTTCTCCACGATCTGCGAAATACGGCCCTTGCGGCCATCGAAGGCCTCGGTCGCGACGATGCCGTAACTGGCGGTCTTGTCGTGCGGCACATCTTCAACGGCAATGACGCTGGCGCCACTGGCTTCGTTGAGATCGGCCATCTGCTTCAGCGCGCTGTCGCCGCGGTTCCAGATCAGGTCGTCCGGCAGCAGTACCGCGAACGGCTCGTCACCGATCACGGCCTTGGCACACAGCACCGCATGGCCCAGGCCCAGCGCCTCGGCCTGGGTCACGAAGATCGCGCGCACGCCATTGGGCAGCACGTGACGGATCAGCTCCAGCTGCTCCTGCTTGCCGGCGCGCTCGAGCTTCTGCTCCAGCTCGTAGGCCTTGTCGAAGTAGTCGGCGACCGCGTGCTTGTAGCGGTTGGTGATGAACACCAGCGTGTCACAGCCGGCCTCGATTGCTTCATCCACGGCGTACTGGATCAGCGGCCGGTCAATGATCGGCAGCATCTCCTTCGGCACGGTCTTGGTTGCTGGCAAAAAACGCGTCCCCAAACCCGCTACGGGGAAAACTGCTTTGCGAATTCGCTTGCTCATTGGTGCCTGTTGGCCTCGCGTGCGGGAAAGGGCACGACTTTAGCGGATGAAATGTAAGCATCCTGTTCGATTGGCGAGAACTCGGGCATCGTCGCGAACAGGACTTCCTTGATGGTTTCGGTGTCGTAGCTGCACACCGCCTCGCGCAGGCGCGGGACGTTGCCCAGCACCAGATCGCGCGAGAACATGCGCACGCCGGCCTCAAGGACCTTCGGATGCGCGGTTGCGCGGTAGTCCTCGTCCGAATAGAACAGCGTCTCGTGCAGCTTCTCACCCGGACGCAGGCCGGTATAGATGATCTGCACATCCTTGTACGGCTGCTTGCCCGCCAGACGGATCATCTGCTCGGCCAGCAGCCGGATCGGCACCGGCTCGCCCATGTCGAGCGTGTAGATCGCACCGTGCGAGGCCGAGGCTGCGGCCTGCAGGATCAACTGGCAGGCCTCGGGGATGGTCATGAAGTAGCGGGTGACTTCCGGATCGGTGACCGTGACCGGACCACCGCGCAGGATCTGCTCGCGGAACAGCGGCACCACGCTGCCGGCCGAGGCCAGCACGTTGCCGAAGCGCACGGTAACGAAACGGGTGTGCGTGGACTTCTGGTCCAGGCTCTGGCAGATCATCTCGGCATAGCGCTTGCTGGCACCCAGCGCGTTGACCGGATCGACCGCCTTGTCGGTGGAGATGAACACGAAATGCTCGACGCGCGCTTCCAGGCAGGCGCGGGCCACGTTCTCGGTCGCCAGGATGTTGTTGCGCACAGCTTCGCGCAGCTGCCGTTCCAGCACCGGTACATGCTTGTACGCTGCGGCATGGAACGCGGTGTCGACCGGATGCAGCGACAGCGCATGGCGGATCACCGCAGGATCGCCACAGTCGCCCAGCACCGCTTCGATCTCGATATCGGGGAAGCTGCGACGCAGCTCACCCTCGATGGTCAGCAGCAGCAGTTCGCTGATCTCCAGCAGGATGATGCGGCCGGCACCGTGGCGCGCGCACTGGCGGCACAGCTCCGAGCCGATCGAGCCACCGGCACCGGTCACCATCACGGTGCGACCGCCCAACCAGCCCCGGATCAGGTTCCAGTCCGGGGTGATCGGCTTGCGGCCGAGCAGATCCTCGATCGCCACTTCCTTCAGTTGGCCGGGCAGCGACTGCCCCTGCAGGATGTCGCTCAGCTTGGGCACGGTGCGGAACGGCACGCCGGTGCTTTCGCAGATGGCGACCACCCGCTGCATGCCTGCGGCATCCAGCGAGGGCATGGCGATCACCAGCAACTTGGCCGCAGTCTCGCGGACCACCGCCGGGGCATCATCGAGGCTGCCCAGGATCGGCAGGCCCTGCAGCTTGGCGCCGCGCAGGTGCGGTGCGTCGTCCAGCAGGCCGACCGGTTCGAAGTTGCCGGAGCGGCGCAGATCGCGGACCAGCGTCTCGGCGGCTTGCCCCGCACCGAGGATCAGCACGCGGCGCGCGCTCGAATCCGACTGCAGTGCCTGGTAATCCTTCCAGGCCCGGTACAGCAGGCGCGGCGCGCCCAGCAGCGCCGACAGCGCGAACGGATAGATCACCAGCACCGACATCGGCACGCCGTCGAAACGCTTCCACATCAGCACCAGCACGATGCCGACCAGGCCGATGAAGCTGGCCTTGAAGATGTTCAGCAGGTCGCTGACGCTGGCGAAACGCCACAGCCCGCGATACAGGCCCACGCGCCAGAACACCAGGCCCTGCAGCAGCAGCACCAGGGTGGTGTCGACATTCCAGAGCGGAAGCGAGGGCGCGTTGGGGAGGATCGAGTACCGCCCGGCGTGGAGCAGCTGCCAGCATGCCCAGACCATGAACAGGTCGTGGCAGACGATGGCCGAACGCGGCATCAGGCCGAGGATTCTGTCCCGCCAGGGTGAAGCCATAAGTCAGGTATTTCCTTGTCGGTGACGCAATCCATTGCGCAGGAGGATCCAGAGGACGCTCAGCGCGAGAAACCACGCGACCGCCAGGACAGCCTCCCACCTCGGCTGCAAATTGGAGCAGACATTAAGCACTGTAATACTGAACAGGCCCAAAGCAAAGTACATCCCTGTCACCTGGGCGTGGCTGGCTCCTGCCTGCACCGCCCGCTGGTAGACGTGCTGGGTATGGGGTTCCATCCAGCGTTGTCCTGAGATGATGCGCGCCGCCAGTGTGAAGCCCGCGTCCACGAGGAACGCCGAAGCCGGCACCAGCAGCAGGATCCAGTTGATATCGGTACGCACCGCAGCGATCGCGAGGACGACGGCGACTGCATAGCCCAGCGCGCCACTTCCGACATCACCCATGAAGATCCGGGCCCGTGGGAAATTGAACGGCAGGAAGCCCAGGCAGGCCAGGCCCAGCGCCACCGCGGCCAGCGAATACGGCCAGGGCAGCACCGGCGCCAGGCCCAGCGCAACAACAATGGCCTGGCTGGCGGCAATACCGTTGATGCCATCCATGAAGTTCCAGATGTTGATCAACGAGGCGGTGAATACCAGCACCAGCCCGGCCAGCAACCAGCTTCCACCATGCACCTTGACCAGGGCGGCCAGCAGCGCGGCGGCAATGAAGTGCACCAGCAGGCGGCGCATGGCCGGCAACGGCCGGTGGTCGTCCCACCAGCCGATGCCCGCCACCAGCACCAGGCCCAGGCTGGCCACCAGCAGGCTCGGTATCGATTCAGGCCAGACCCACATCGCTGCACCGGCGGTGACCAGCAGGCTGATGACGATGGCGATGCCACCACCGCGCGGCGTTGCCACGCTATGGCTGCGACGCTCGCCGGGGTGGTCCAGCAGTTGCTGGCGCAGGGCATAGCCCCGTGCCGCCCAGGTCAACCCCGCACTCAGCAGGGCCAGCCCCAGCAGCGCGCCCATCACGAGCCACGGCATGGATCAGAGCACCGCGTAGTTCAGCAGTGGCTTGACCGTGCCCCACTCCTTGCAGCTCGGGCACTGCCAGTGGTGGGTGCGTGCACCGAACCCGCAACGGGTGCAGCGGTAAGCGGGATTGCGCACCAGCAGCTGGTCGGTGATGTGCTTGAGGTCATGCAGGGTCGCCGTGGAATCGGCGCCCTCGGCCAGGGTCAGGTCGATCAGCGCCGATTCGCCACGCACCGACGGACGATCCTTGAGCTGGCGGCCAAGGTAGGCTCGGGCCGGAGCCACGCCCTCCTGCTCTTCCATCAGCCGGGTCAGGGCCAGCACCGGGGCGATGCCACGGTAGTGCTCGGTCATTTCCGACAGGAACGCACGTGCGCCTGCCAGATCGCCTACCTTGCGGTAGTTTTCCATCAACGCCGGCAGCAGCTCCGGCAGGTACTCCGGGTCGTTGCGCGCGGCGCGCTCGAATGCACGCACGGCGGCTTCAGCGTTGCCGGCATCGGTCTCAAGGCGACCTTCGATGATGCCGGCGCGCACCGACATCGCATCGGCCTGGTAGGCCCGGGCAATCGCTGCCCTCGCCTCTTCCAGCTTGCCGGCGCCGCGGAAGCGTTCGGCCAGTTCGCACTCGAACTGCCCGATCAGCTTGCCCATCGGCTCGCCGGTGACGTCTTCGAAGCGGGTGGCGTTGTCGATCGCCTTTTCCCAGTCGCGCTCGGCCTGGTAGATGCCGATCAGGTGCTTGAGCGCCTGCGGGGCACGCTGGTCCAGATGCGCCAGCTCGGTGAACACGGTCTCTGCACGGTCCAGCAGGCCGGACTTCATATAGTCCTCGCCCAGCGCCAGCAGGGCCTGCACGCGCTGCGCGTCGCTCAGGTCGTGGCGGTTGACCAGCCCCTGGTGCAGGCGGATGGCGCGGTCGACTTCACCGCGGCGGCGGAACAGGTGGCCTAGCGCGACCTGGGTCTCGAAGGTTTCCTTGTCCAGTTCGGCGATGTGCAGGAACAGTTCGATGGCCTTGTCCGGCTGCTCGTTGAGCAGGTAGTTCAGGCCACGGAAGTAGGTGCTGGACAGGCGGCTGACCTGGTTGTCACCGTGGCGCTGGCCACCGCGCCGGCCGATCACCCACCCGGCCAGTGCGGCCAGCGGAACGAACAGGAAAAACCAAAGCCACTCGGTGACGAAATCCATCTTCGATCAGCGTCCATCAAAAGATTGGGGGGAAACACCCGCGGCCGGCGTTGCCGCCACGGACTTGTTGGCACGGCGCAGCTGGCTGTAGAGCGGAATGACCACGCTCACCAGTACCAGGCCGGCACCGACCACGACACCCACCAGCAGTGCAGCGATCAGCGCCACGCCCACCGAGGTGTGCAATTGAGTGAAAAGCAGGTTGATCGACATCGCGGTCATGTTGACCGCACCAATGATCAGCCCAAGGATCAGGACCGCCAGCAGGACCAGCAGACGAAAGACCTTCATGCGACAGCTCCAGTGGCAGGAGTCCGTAGCTTATCCGACCCGCGGCTGGATTCGCACGCGGTGGCGCGACGGGGCTCAGGCCGGATCGGCGTCCAGCGGCAGCACACTGCTGACCCGCTCGCGCAGTTCCTTGCCCGGCTTGAAATGGGGGACGTGCTTGCCCGGCAGGGCAACCGATTCGCCGGTCTTCGGGTTGCGACCCAGGCGCGGCGGACGATAGTGCAGCGAGAAGCTGCCAAAACCACGGATTTCGATGCGATCCCCGGCGGACAGCGATCCGCCCATCATCTCCAGCAACGACTTCACCGCCAGATCGACATCATCGGCCTTCAGGTGCGCCTGGCGGCGCGCAAGGATTTCGATCAGTTCGGATTTGGTCATTACCGGCTCACATCAGGGGCATCTCAGCCTGAAACGGCCCGGGCAGAAGCCCGGGCCGTCCAGGAAACAACAAACAGCGTAAGGCCGATTACTCGGACTTGTTGCCGTTCAGCTGTGCACGCAGCAGCGCGCCCAGCTGGGTGGTGCCGCTGGAAGCCGAAGAGGACTGGTATTCCTCCAGCACTTCGCGCATTTCCGCGTCGTCCTTGGCCTTGATCGACAGCTGCAGGGTGCGGCCCTTGCGGTCCATGCCCACGAACTTGGCTTCGATCTTGTCGCCGACCTTCAGGTGCTGGGTGGCGTCGTCAACGCGCTCGTTGGCGATGTCGCGAGCCGAAACGTAACCCTCGATGCCGTCAGCCAGCTCGATGATCGCGCCCTTGGCGTCGACTTCCTTCACCACGCCTTCGACCTTGGAGCCCTTCGGATTGGCAGCCATGTACTGGCCGAACGGATCCTGCTCCAGCTGCTTCACGCCCAGGGAGATGCGCTCGCGCTCCGGGTCAACAGCCAGGACGACGGCGTCCAGGGTATCGCCCTTCTTGAAGTTGCGAACAACGTCTTCGCCGGTGGTGTTCCAGCTGATGTCGGACAGGTGGACCAGGCCGTCGATGCCGCCGTCCAGGCCGATGAAGATGCCGAAGTCGGTGATCGACTTGATCTGGCCCGACACCTTGTCACCCTTCTTGTGGGTGGCAGCGAAGGTTTCCCACGGATTGGCGGCAACCTGCTTCATGCCCAGCGAGATACGGCGACGCTCTTCATCGACGTCCAGCACCATCACTTCGACTTCGTCACCAACCTGCACAACCTTGGACGGGTTGACGTTCTTGTTGGTCCAATCCATCTCGGAGACGTGCACCAGGCCTTCGACGCCCGGCTCGATCTCAACGAACGCACCGTAATCGGTGACGTTGGAGACCTTGCCGAAGACGCGGCTGTTGGCCGGGTAACGACGGCCGATGTTGTCCCACGGATCCTCGCCCAGCTGCTTCAGGCCCAGCGAAACGCGGTTGCGCTCGCGGTCGAACTTCAGCACGCGGACGTCCAGCTCGTCGCCGACGTTCACGACTTCCGACGGGTGACGCACGCGCTTCCACGCCATGTCGGTGATGTGCAGCAGGCCGTCGATGCCGCCCAGGTCCACGAACGCGCCGTAATCGGTCAGGTTCTTGACGACACCCTTCAGGATCGCGCCTTCCTGCAGCTTGTCCATCAGCTGCTCGCGCTCTTCCGAGTGCTCGCTTTCGACGACAGCGCGGCGCGAGACCACGACGTTGTTACGCTTGCGGTCCAGCTTGATGAGCTTGAACTCGAGTTCCTTGCCTTCCAGGTAGGCCGGATCGCGCACCGGGCGCACATCGACCAGGGAACCCGGCAGGAAGGCGCGGACATCCTTGATGTCCACGGTGAAACCACCCTTGACCTTGCCGCTGATGCGGCCGGTGATGGTTTCGTTCTTTTCCAACGCTTCTTCCAGCTCGTCCCACACCATCGCGCGCTTGGCCTTCTCGCGCGACAGGACGGTTTCGCCGAAGCCGTTCTCGATCGAGTCGAGGGCGACCTTGACGATGTCGCCTTCGGCGACGTCGATTTCGCCAGCGTCGTTACGGAACTGTTCGATCGGCACGATGCCTTCGGACTTCAGGCCAGCGTTGATCACCACGACGTCGCCGCGGACTTCAACAACGGTACCGCTGACGATGGCGCCCGGCTTCAGCTTGGCCAGGTTGGCCTGGCTGGCTTCAAACAGTTCGGCAAATGATTCGGTCATTAGATTTACTCTGTTGGACACATGGGTCGGTGGCGTCCCCTTCAGGGGAATGGCGACCGCCCGCCTGTTGGTCGACCCCGGAAACGCAGGTCGTGTGTAGTAGGAAAACCGCCACGCATCATTGCGCGACGGAGCTGGTACAGCACTGCTTTGCGCGACCACCACCGATGCAGCTGGCAGTGCTCCCGCGCGAACGGATCAGGCAGCCGGAACCGGAAGCAGATCCATCACTCGGGCAACGACATCATCGATGCCGATGCCTGTGGTGTCGATGAGGACAGCATCGTCTGCCGGCTTCAGGGGCGCCACGGTACGCTGGGCATCACGGGCGTCGCGGGCCATGATCTCGCGCAGGAGGTCATCAAAGTTAACAGAAACCCCCTTGTCTTTCAACTGCTTATGCCGGCGCTCGGCGCGCTCCTCGGCACTGGCGGTCAGGAAGACCTTGTAGGGGGCGTCCTTGAAGATCACCGTACCCATGTCGCGGCCATCGGCGACCAGGCCGGGCAGCTCCCTGAATGCGCGCTGGCGCTCCTTCAGCGCGGCGCGCACCTCGGGAATGGCGGCGATGGCAGAAGCCAGAGCGCCAGTGGTCTCCAGGCGCAGCTCGTCGGTGGCATCGGTGCCGTTGACCATGACCCGCATCGACTCGCCCTGTTCAACAAACTGAACATGGGTGTCGAAGGTGCAGCGCACCAGCGCCGAGGCGTCGGAGGTGTCGATGTCGGCCCAGCTCGCGGCCACGCCCACCGCGCGGTACAGCGCCCCCGAATCCAGGTAATGCCAGCCCATCCGGCGCGCGATGATGCGGCTGATGGTACCCTTGCCGGCCCCGGAAGGGCCGTCGATGGTCAGGACGGGAGCGAGTGGATTCATGGGGTTCCCAGAGCGTGTGAAGGGGCCATTCTAGCCCCTGCCAGACACCCCCAGCGGGATCTTTTGTGCAACCACTTGAAACCACGAGGAAAAGCCCGGTAGAATGGCGGGCTTGAACGAGCGTCAACTGCCGATTGTCTTTCGCATATCGCGGCCACGCTCCACCCGAACAACTACTGTTTACGCCGAGGTATGCCATGAAAGTCCTGTCCTCCCTGAAGTCGGCGAAGGCCCGTCACCGCGACTGCAAGGTCGTCCGTCGTCGCGGCAAGATCTTCGTCATCTGCAAGTCGAACCCGCGTTTCAAGGCGCGTCAGCGCTAAGCCCAACAGCCTTCACGGCTGCGGCTGGCCCTACGCGGGGCCGACCCGATGCAAGAAACCGCCTTCGGGCGGTTTTTTGTTTATGCGGCTTTTTCCTGCTGATTTTGCTGTAATCGCCTTTCTTGACCACTGGGGAGTAGATCGAGATGAAGCGTTACCTGTCCGCCCTGGCCGTGATGGCCACCCTGGCCGCCGCCACACCGGCGCTGGCCGATACCCTGCTTGTCGACCGCGCCCGCGAGAAGCCGGCCGGTGCCCTGCCCGTGCGCGGCCAGAGCATGCAGCAGGTACAGGCGCAGTTCGGCGCGCCGAGCGAACAGCTGCAGCCGCGTGGCGGGCAGAAGCGGCAATGGCCGACCATCAACCGCTGGGTGTACCCGCAGTTCACCGTCTACTTCGAGAAGCAGAAGGTGATCGACGTGGTGGCCAACCAGGCGGACCCGAACGAAATCGGCCCGAAACCGCCGATCCGTTGATCCCTTTACCCGCCGTGGGCGGGCCTGTGTAGCGAGACCATGAACCAGACCCTTCGTTTTCCTGCCGAGTGGGAAGCCCAGAGCGGCGTCCTGATTGCCTGGCCCACCGCCGACACCGACTGGGCCGACCGCCTGGGCCAGGTGGAAGAGACCTACATCGCCCTGGTCGCGGCCATCACCCGCTTCCAGCCGGTGCTGATCTGCGTGGCCGACGACGATGTGGAGACCTATGCCGAAATGCGGCTGCGCTCCAACCGCATCGACATGGACAAGGTCCACTTCACCACGGCCGCCTACGACGATACCTGGCTGCGCGACTCCGGCCCGATCACCCTGCGCCGTGCCGACGGCGGTTTCCAGCTGCTGGATTTCCGCTTCACCGGTTGGGGCGGCAAGTTCGACGCCACCCTGGATGACCAGCTGGTGGGCGTGCTGGACCAGGCCGGCGTGTTCAACGACGCGCCGGTGCGCAGCATCCCGTTCGCGCTGGAAGGTGGCGGCATCGAGACCGATGGCGAAGGCACCCTGCTGACCACCTGGAAGTGCCTGCACGAGCGCCATCCGGACCGCGACCGCGCCAGCCTGAGTGCCGACCTGGCCGACTGGCTGCAGCAGGACCGCGTGCTGTGGCTGGACCACGGCTACCTGGAAGGCGACGACACCGACGCGCACATCGACACCCTCGCCCGCTTCGCCTCGGCCGACAGCATCGTCTACCAGGCCTGTGACGACGAGAGCGACTCGCACTTCGCCGAACTGCAGGCGATGGGCAACGAGCTGGCCGCACTGCGCACCAAGGATGGCCAGCCGTACCGCCTGTTCCCGCTGCCGTGGGCACAGCCGGTGATCGACGAAGGCCGCCGCCTGGCTGCGTCATACGCCAACTACCTGATCGTCAATGGTGCGGTGCTGATGCCGGCCTATGGCGACCCGGCCGACGACCTGGCCCGCGATGTGCTGGCCCAGGCGCACCCGGGCCGCGAGATCGTGCAGGTGCCCTGCCGCTCGCTGATCTGGCAGAACGGCAGCCTGCACTGCATCACCATGCAGCTGCCGGAAGGGCTGTTGAAGGCATGACGGTAGTGCCGGCCGCTGGCCGGCAACCCCGCACTGCCTGATGGATCCACGGGATTGCCGGCCCGCGGCCGGCACTACCGATCGCACCCATTCAGCGCGCGACACGCCGTCGCCGTCCATCCGCGCTAACATGCTGGTTTTCCCCCGCAGGAACGCCCCGCATGAACTCGCGCAGCCCCCTTACCGTCGCCCTGATCCAGGAGCGCAACCACGGTGATGCCGCCGCCAACCTGGCGGTGATCGAAGCACGCGTGGCCGAGGCGGCTGCGCAGGGTGCCAAGCTGGTGCTGCTGCAGGAACTGCATAACGGTCCGTACTTCTGCCAGCACGAATCGGTGGACGAATTCGACCTGGCCGAGCCGATTCCGGGCCCCAGCACCGAGCGCCTGGGCGCACTGGCGAAGAAGCACGGCGTGGTGCTGGTCGGCTCGCTGTTCGAACGCCGCGCCGCCGGCCTGTACCACAACACCGCCGTGGTGTTCGAGAAGGACGGCACGCTGCTCGGCAAGTACCGCAAGATGCATATTCCGGACGACCCGGGCTTCTACGAGAAGTTCTACTTCACCCCGGGCGACATCGGCTTCAAGCCGATCGATACCTCGGTGGGTCGCCTTGGCGTGCTGGTGTGCTGGGACCAGTGGTACCCGGAAGCGGCGCGCCTGATGGCGCTGGCCGGTGCCGAACTGCTGCTCTACCCGACCGCAATCGGCTGGGACCCGGACGACGTGCAGGACGAGAAGACCCGCCAGCGCGACGCCTGGGTGCTGAGCCACCGCGGCCACGCCGTGGCCAACGGCCTGCCGGTGCTGAGCTGCAACCGCGTCGGCCACGAGGCCTCGCCGCTGGGCGCCTCCGGCATCCAGTTCTGGGGCAACAGCCACGTGCTGGGCCCGCAGGGCGAGTTCCTGGCCGAAGCCGGCACCGATGCCACGGTTCTGCTGTGCGATGTCGACCTGCAGCGCAGCGAGCATGTGCGCCGCATCTGGCCGTTCCTGCGCGACCGCCGCATCGATGCCTACGGCGACCTGCTCAAGCGCTACATCGACTGAGCCGGAGTCCGCGCATGGCCGTCCTCATCCGTGATGCCGGTCCGGCCGACATCGCCGCGATCACCGCGATCTACGCGGTGGAAGTGACCGACTTCGTCAACACTTACGAGTACGACATCCCGGACGCGTCCGAGATGCTGCGCCGCATGCGCGACATCATCGACCGCGGCTTCCCCTACCTGGTCGCCGAGATTGACGGCCAGGTGGCCGGCTATGCCTACGCCAACACCTACCGCACCCGCGTTGCCTACCAGTGGACCGTGGAAAACTCGGTCTACGTCGATGCCGCGTTCCAGGGCAAGGGCGTTGGCACCGGCCTGCTGCAGGCGTTGATCGACGCCTGCGTGGCGCGTGGCTACCGGCAGATGGTGGCGGTCATCGGCGAACCGACCAATACCGCTTCAATCAAGCTGCACGAACGCTTCGGCTTCGAGCTGGTCGGCGTGTTCCGTGGCCTCGGCCGCAAGCATGGCCGCTGGCTGGATACCGTGCAGATGCAGCGCGCGCTCGGCGATGGCGCCGACACTGCACCTTCCAATGAATGAACCCATGACCGAAACCCTTCCCGAGACCGGCGACGACCTGTTCGCCGGCCAGCCGGTACGCGTTGTTGAACGCGACGGCGTGCGCTACACCCTGCTGGGCACCGCCCATGTCTCACGCGCCAGCGTCGAGGCGGTGGAGAAAGCCATCGACAGCGGTCGCTTCGACGCCGTGGCCGTTGAACTGGACCCGCAGCGCCTGCAGGCGCTGAGCGACCCGGACACGCTGGCCAAGCTCGACCTGGTCGAGGTGATTCGCAAGGGCCGCGTCGCCCTGTTCGCCGCCAACCTGGCCCTGTCCGCCTACCAGCGCCGCCTGGCCGAACAGCTCGACATCGAGCCGGGCGCGGAACTGAAGCGCGCGGTGGAACTGGCGCGCGAACGCGACCTGCCGGTGCACCTGATCGACCGCGAGGTCGGCCTGACCTTCCGCCGCGCCTCGCAGCGGCTGGGCTTCTTCGGCAAGCTGAAGCTGGTTGCCGGTCTCGGCGCCGGCCTGTTCTCGTCCGAGGAAGTGGGCGAGAACGAGATCGAGAAGCTCAAGCAGGGCGACATGCTGGAATCGAGCTTCGGCGAGTTTGCCAGCGAGAGCCCGGCACTGTACGAGACCATCATCGGCGAGCGCGACCGCTACATGGCCACGCGCCTGCGCGAGGAACACAACCCGCAGCAGCGTGAAGTGCTGGCGGTTGTCGGTGCGGGTCATCTGGCAGGCCTGGCGCGTTACCTGGAAACCGACACCGAGGCACCGGCACCGCTGCGCGCCGAGCTGGAGGCGGTGCCGAAGAAGCGCAACATTCCGTGGTTCACGCTGGGCATCCTGGCCATCGTGGCGACCGGCATCGGCGTGGGCTTCTACCGCGGTGGTCTGGGCGTGGGGACCGAACTGCTGGCGACCTGGGCGATGTATACCGGCGGCCTGGCGGGCCTGGGCTGCCTGCTGGCAGGCGGTCACCCGCTGAGCATCCTCACCGCGATCGCGGTGGCCCCGTTCAAGCCGTTCCGCCTGAGCATCCCGACCGGCGCATTCTCGGCGCTGGTGGAAGCGCGCCTGCGCAAGCCGGCGTACGAAGACTTCCTGAAGCTGCGCGACGACGCGCAGAGCCTGAAGGGCTGGTACCGCAATCGGGTCACGCGCGTGGTGCTGACGTTCATGCTGACCAACATCGGCAGCATGCTCGGCCTGTGGCTGACCACCTTCAAGGTGTGGGGCAAGGTGGCGGGTTGATTGTTCCGTGTAGCGTCGAGCCAAGCTCGACTGCGCTCTGGAAGGTGCCAACCTTGGTTGGCACGCCATGCCCGGCAGAAAAAGGGGGAGGCCGCCCCACTACGACCGGCCTCCCCCACACCACAACACGTTGATGTGCATTACAGCCGGGCAGCGCCCGGCTCTACCATTTCCACTCCACGCGCGCGGCGGATCAACCGCGTCACGGCATTGCGCAGGTCATCCAGCACCGCATAGATGGTCGGCAGGAACAGCAGGCTGACCACCGTGGAGAACGCCAGGCCGCCGGCAATCGCGCGCGCCATCGGCGCGTACTCCGGGCCGTTGCCGAACATCTGCGTGTTGGTCAGCGAGATCGGCACCATCGCCAGGATCGCCGTGCCCATCGTCATCATGATCGGGCGCAATCGCTCGCGTGAACCCTCCACCAGCGCCTGCGTGCGTCCCATGCCGCCGCGCCGCAGGTTGTTGATGTGCTCGATCATCACGATGCCGTTGTTCACCACCACGCCCATCAGCACCAGGATGCCGATGAAGGACATGATCCCGAACGAGGTACCGGTGATCCAGAACAGCCAGAACACGCCGAAGATCGAGAACAGCACGCCGCTCATGATCGCCGCCGGGAACAGCAGCGACTCGAACACCGCCGCCATCACCACGTAGATCATCACCAGCGCGATCAGCAGGTTGAACACCATCTGCTGCATCGCTTCGTCGTCGTTGCCGTAGTCGCCGCCATCGAAGGTGAAGCCATAGCCGGCCGGGAAATTCATCGGCTTGAGCACCGATTCCATCGCCTTGCGGCCATCCGGCGCGGTGACCTTCTCGGCCAGGTTGGCCTTGATGGTCAGCGTGGTCTGGCGGTTGGTGCGGCCGATCTGGGTTGCCGATGAACCGACGTCAACGGTGACCAGGCTCAGCAGTGGCACGCTGCGGCCGTCCCCGGTGCGCACGCTGAAGCCGGCCAGGTCTTCCGGGCTGCTCTGCTCGGCGCCAGCGAAGCGCACCCATACCGGTACTTCATTGTCGCCGCGGCGGAACTCGCGCATCGGCGCACCGCGCAGGGCCAGGCCGACGAAGCTGGCGACCTGCTCGGCATTGAAGCCGAATGCGGCGGCACGCTCGCGGTCGACGCGCACCTTCAGCTCGCCGCCCTTCTCGCCGTTGTCGATGCGCACGTCGCGCAGCTCGGCACGCTGGGCCAGCAGCGGCACCACTTCCTGGCCGATCTCCTGCAGCATCGAACTGGAGTCGCCCACCAGCTGCACCTGCACGCCCTGGTTGCCGCCACCGCCGCCATCACCGCCCTGGTTGCCAACGAAGTAGTCGGTGCGGGCCGACTTCGGCAGGCCCTTGCGCAGCTCTTCCTGCAGCGCCTTGATGTCCTTGGCGTACTTCTCGTCCAGGGTGACCACGGTCGAGCTGCCTTCCTGCTCGCTGTACCAGGAGTACACCTGCTTGACGTGCAGGCGCTCGCGGTTGGCGTCGATCCAGTTCTCCACGCGCGCCACTTCCTCGGACATCTGCCGATAGGTGTAGGCGCCCTTCCACATGTAGCCGATGAAGATGTCCTTGCCGCCATCCCCTCCGAACATGTCGACCTTGGTCAGCTTCATCGGCACCAGGCTGACCAGCACCACCAGCACGATGCCGAGCAGGCTCCAGCCGCGATGGTGCAGTGACCAGTCCAGCAGCCTGGCGTAGCGGCGCTGCAGCCGCGCGATCAGGCCGGTCTGCGAGTGCACCAGCTTGGGCGTGGCCATGCGCGCGGACAGCATCGGGATCAGGCTGACCGCGACCAGCCACGAGGCCAGCAGCGAGACCGAGATGGTGATCGCGATCTGCGCCATGAAGATGCTGATGTTGTTGGTCTCGCCAAACAGGTTCGGCACGAACACGATGCAATGGCACAAGGTGCCAGCGCTGAGCGCGATGGCCACGTTGCGGGTGCCGATGATCGAGGCCAGACGCGGCTGTCCCGGCATGCGCTCGCGCTCCTGGTAGATGCTCTCCACCACCACCACGGCGTTGTCGACCAGCATGCCCACCGCCAACAGCAGGCCCATCATGGTCAGGATGTTCAGCGTCACCCCGACGAAGTACATGAAACCCAGGGTGATGGTGAAGCAGATCGGAATGGCCAGGGTCACCATCAGCGTGGACGGCCAATGGCGCAGGAAGAAGAACAGCACCGTGATCGACAGGATCAGGCCGACCGCACCGGCCTCGGCCAGTTCCAGCAGCGAGGAGGTCACCGCCTTGCCCTGGTTGTCGATCACCTTGATCTGCACGTCGCGCATCGACGCTTCGGCACGGATCGCTTCAACCTCGGCCAGCGCCGCGCGCGACACCTCCACCAGGTTGGCACTGCGCTCCTTGAAGATATCCAGCCCGACCGCCGGGTTGCCGTCCAGGCGGCGCCCGTAGTTCATCCGCGCCGGCTTCAGGCGCACGTCGGCGATGTCCCCCAGGCGCAGGCCCTTGGCGTTGATCACCAGGTCGCGCATTTCCTGCAGGTCGGTGATCTCGCCCACCGGCTGCACGCGCACGCGCTGGCCGTTGTCGTCGATCTGCCCGGCCGAGATCGAGAAGTTCAGCGTGCGCAGGCGGTCACTCAGCTCGTTGATGCTCAGCCCATGCGCGTTGAGCCGGTTCGGATCAATGGCGATCTCCACCTCGTTCGGCGGCGCGCCGGTGATGTCGACGCGGGCCACGCCGGGGATACGCTCGATGCGCCGCTTGAACTCGCGGTCGAGCATGTCGTAAGCCGTGGTCAGGTCGGTGGTGCTGGCCAGGCGCACCTTCAGCACCGGCTGGTCGCTGCTGGACCACTTGAACACGTTGTAGCGCTGCAGGTCGTCGGGCAGATCGCTGCGGATCGCGTCGATGCGTTCGCGTGCATCGGAGGCGGCGATGGCGATGTCGCGGTCCCAGTCGCTGAACTCGATGAAGATCAGCGCCGCCTCGGAGGTGGCCGACGAGCGCATGCGCTTGATGCCGGTCATCGTCGCCAGCGATTCCTCCACCGGGCGGATGATGGTCCGCTCCACTTCCTCCGGGGTTGAACCGGTGTACGGAATCTGCACGAACAGGAAGGGCGCGGAAATGTCCGGCAACGCTTCCAGCGGCAACCGGAACGAGGCGATCAGGCCGATCACCACCAGTGACACGAAGCACATGATGGTGGTGACCGGCCGGCGGATGGAGAACTCGGCAACACTCATGCCGGCTCCTCCGCACCCGCCGCGCTGCCTGCTGCGCCCGGCTCGATCTCGCCGGCGTGCTTGCGGCCACGCTCGCGGTAGTAGGCGTCACCACGGCGGTCCATCAGGTCGTAGACCACCGGGATTACCAGCAGGGTCAGCAGGGTCGACACCAGCAGGCCACCGATCACAGTGATCGCCATCGGCGCGCGTACTTCGGCGCCCTCGCCCATCGCCACCGCCAGCGGCAGGAAGCCGAACAGCGTGCACAGCGTGGTCATGATGATCGGCCGCAGGCGCGAACGTGCACCTTCCACCAGGGCCTCGTGCTTGGCCACGCCGGCCTCGCGCAGCTGGTTGACCTTGTCGATCAGGATGATCGCGTTCTTGGTGACCAGGCCGACCAGCAGGATCAGGCCGATGAACACCACCACCGAGATGGGCTTGCCGGTCAGCATCAGTGCCAGGATCGCGCCGACCAGCGCCAGCGGGATGGTGAACAGGATCACGAACGGATGCAGCAGCGATTCGAACTGCGAGGCCATCACCAGGTAGACCAGGAAGATCGCCAGGCCGAAGGCGAAGATCAGCGACTTCGCCGCCTGCGCCAGTTCCTCGCCCTGGCCACCGATGTGCAGGCCGACACCCGCGCCCAGCGGTTGTTCGGCCACCATCTGCTGCACTTCGCGCATGGCCGCGCCGAGGTCGATGTCGCGCAGGTTGGCCGAGACCACCGCAACGCGGGTCTGGTCGGCGCGATGGATCTCGCTGGGGCCGGTGGTGGCAACCACGTCGGCCACCGCATCCAGCGTGACCGGCCGGGTGCTGCCCGGATTGACGATCAACCGGCGGATGCTCTCCACGCTGGCGCGGTCGCCTTCCTGGGCACGCACCAGCACGTCGATCTTGCGGTCGCGGAAGCTGTAGCGGGTAGCCACGTCGCCGCGCACCTTCTTCACCACCACGTCGGCGATCTGGCGGGTGGTCAGGCCCAGCGCACCGGCACGTTCCTGGTCGAAGCGGATCTGGATTTCCGGGAAGCCCTCTTCCACCGTGGACTTCACGTCGGCGTAGTGCGCATTGCCACGCAGCATCGCCGCCAGGCGCTGGCCAGCCACTTCCAACGTCGCCATGTCCTGCCCGCGCAGCTCGATTTCCAGCGGCGTGGAGAAGCTGAACAACGCCGGCCGCGCGAAGTCGACCTGTCCCCCCGGATGCTGGCCCATGCTGTCACGCAGGCGCTCGGTGATCTCGGCTTCAGTGCGTGCATTGCCACCGCCTTCCATCACCACGGTCAGCTTGCCGATGTTCTCGCCGCTCTCGGTCGGGCTGGCATCCAGGCGGGTGCCGCTGCCACTGACACCGTACAGCGAGGCCACGCCCTCGCCGTTGCCGTGGGCCAGCTGCAGCTCACGCACCAGCGCATCGGTCTGCTTGAGCGGTGTGCCGGCCGGCAGCTTCACCGTCATCTCGAAACGGTCCTGCGCCAGCTGCGGGATCAGGTCGGCACCGAGCATCGGCACCAGCGCCATGGTCGCCACGAAGATGATCGTGGCCACGCCGAGCACCTTGCCCGGATGGGCCAGCGCGCTCGGCAACAGGCGCAGATAGCCGCGCTCGGCACCGGCGTAGGGCTTCATTGCCAGGTCGCTGGCCTTGCGCATCACCGGGCCGACCACGGCCACGACGCCCCGCCACGCACGTACGACCAGCCAGGCCAGCGCATAGAAGCTCAAGCGCGCGGTTGCGACGGCACCACGACGGCCCAGCGCCACCGGCTTCTGCCAGCGGTTCTGCGGCTGCCACGGTTCGTTCGGCGCCTCTTCCGGGAATGCCAGCGGCGGCCGGCCCTTCAGCGAGCTCAGCATCGGAATCAGCGTCATCGATACCAGCAGCGAGATCGCGATGGCGATCGCCACGGTCAATGCCTGGTCGCGGAACAGCTGGCCGGCGATGCCATCGACGAACACCAGCGGCAGGAACACCGCGATGGTGGTCAGGGTCGAGGCGACCACCGCCATGCTCACTTCGCGGGTACCGACGATCGCTGCCTGCAGGATGCCCAGGCCACGCTCGCGGGCCTTGGCAATGCTCTCCAGCACCACGATCGAGTCGTCCACCACCAGGCCGGTGGCCAATGCCAGGCCGCCCAGCGACATCACGTTCAAGCTGAGGCCGAGCTGGCCCATGAAGAAGAACGTGGCGATGATCGAGACCGGCAAGGACAGGCTGATCACGAACGTGCTCCAGCCATCACGCAGGAACAGGAAGATGATCAGGATCGCCAGCAGGCCACCGATCACCGCATCCTTCTTGACGTCGGCGATGGCGTGCTCGATGAAGCGCGACTGGTCCTCGATGGTGGTCATCTCGACGTCGGACGGGAACGTGCCCTTGATCTGCTCCAGGCGCTTGCGCAGCGCTTCGGCGGTGGACACGGTGTTGGCGTCGCCTTCCTTGTAGATGGCCAGTTCAACCGATTCCTTGCCGCCCAGGCGGATCACCGCTTCGCGTTCCTTGTAACCCTGGCGAACGGTGGCCACGTCCTTCAGGCGTACCGGAACACCGTTGGCGACCACGCTGGAGCCAGCACCGGACGATGCGCTCTGCGCCGCCGAGGCCGCTGCGATGGCCGCGGCCGAACCGGTCGACGCGGCGATGTTGAACATCTGCTGCAATGCCGAGTCGGCTGCACTTCCGTTCGAACCCTGGGTGGTGACCAGCAGGTTGCGGATCTCCTCCAGGTCGGCGAACTGGTTGACGGTACGCACCAGGAAGCGCTGCGACCCCTCCTCCAGGCGACCGCCGGAGATGTTGATGTTCTCGTCCTTCAGGCGCTTGATGACGGTGTCGATCGGCAGGTTCAGCTGGGCCAGCTTCTGCTGGTCGATGTCGACCTGGATCTCGTCTTCCAGGCCACCGCCGACCTTGACCGCTGCCACGCCGGCAACCGGCTCCAGCTTCTTCTTCAGGTCTTCATCGGCATAGCGGCGCAGGCCGGTCAGCTCGCGGACCGCATCGGCATCGCTGGTCGGCGCCACCTTGTTCGACAGCACCAGGCGCATGATCGGCTCGGTGGACGGATTGAAGCGCAGCAGCACCGGGGCCTTGGCCTCCAGTGGCAGGTTCAGCGCTTCCATCTTGTCACGCACCTCCAGGCTGGCCTGGTCCATGTTGGTGCCCCAGGCGAACTCCAGCACCACGTCGCTCTGGCCGGTGCGCGAGACCGACTTCAGCTTGCGCAGGTTCTTGACCACGCCGACGGCCTCTTCGACCGGCTGGGTGATCAGGGTTTCGATTTCGGTCGGCGCCGAACCGGTGTACTCGGTGCGCACGGTCAGCGTCGGGTAGCTCAGGTCGGGCAACAGGTTGACCTTGAGGTTGCCCAGCGCGATCAGGCCGAACAGCAGCAGGGTGACCGTGCACATGGCGATGGTCACGCGGCGGCGGGTGGCGAATTCCACCAGGCCGCCGCGCATGCCGGCGGCGGCGCCATCGCTCGCCGGCGAGGCACCGTGGTCGTGGCCCGGGGCGGTCATTGCTTGCTCCCGGCCTTGTCTGCCGGCTTGGCGGCCGCTGCGACCGTCTTCGCCTTTGCCTTCGGATCGGCGATCACCTGCACCGCGGTACCGTCGCGCAGCGCGACCTTGCCGGCGGTGACCACCTGATCACCGGCCGCCAGTCCATCACGGATCTCCACCCACGGGCCCTCGGCGTAACCCAGCTTGACCGGAACGCGTGCGACCTTGCCTTCGCGCACCCGGAACACCGCCGGCTCACCGTCGTCGAGCAGCGCCAGGCGCGGCACCACGAGCGCATCGGCACGCTGGTCATAATCGATGCGGATGCGCCCGAACATGCCGGGCTGCAGCGCGTGCGCGGCGCCATCGAAGGCGCTGACCACGCGAAACGTGCCGCTGCCCGAATCCACCACCGGCGCGATGCGATCGACGGTGCCGGTGAAGCTCTGGCCCGGCAGCGCATCGGCGGCCAACGTCACCGGCTGGCCGGCACGCAGCGTGGCCAGCTCGCGTTCGGGCACGTTGAGGGTGGCTTCCAGGCGCGAGTTGTCGACGATGCGGAAGATCGGCGTGTTGATCTGCACGAAGTTGCCGGTCTTGATCGAGCGCGATGCGATCACGCCGGAAATCGGCGCCACGACGGTGGTGTAGGACAGCTCCAGCGTCGCCAGACGGTACTGCGCACGGACGTTTTCCAGATCAAAGCGCAGCTGGTCGACATCGGCAGCACTGACCATCTGCTGGCCAACCAGTTTCTGTGCACGCTGGTAGTTGTTTTCCAGCTTGCGCATCTGCGCTTCGCTCTGGGCTACGGCCAAGCGTGCGCGGTCCGGGTCCAGGCGCACCAGCGGCTGGCCGGCGGTGACCCGCTGGCCTTCCTCGACCAGCACCGCCAGCGCCACACCGGAGGTCTTGGCCACCACCTGCGACTCGGCGCGTGGTTCCAGCGCGGCGGTGCCTGTGTAACTGGCCGCGACCGCGCGATGGCTGGCCACGGCCACTTCGACCGGGACCGCATCGACCTTCTTCTCCTCCTTGGTCTCGGCGGCCTTGGCTTCGGAATTGGGCCCTGCGGCGCAACCGCCCAGCAACAGGGAGGTGGAGATCAGCAGTGCGGCAGCGCAGATTCCGCTGCGACGGCCGGACGGGAAGGTTGGGTGCGACATCGTCAGGTCCCTGGAGGATGCGTGGACAGGTGTGGTAGCAAAGTAATGCACCACTTCACGGCAACACCATATCCCAAAGGTCATGGTGTCTTCACGCCGCTGGTCGGCCCGACCCCATTTCAGCTAGATGAAACCTGAGGCTATACTCGGGGCGTTCCGTACCCCACGCCGGAACGACCAGACCCGAATCCCCGGAAACGACACCATGCGCCCGCAGCCGCTCGCCGCTTGTCTCGCTCTGGCCGTCCTCCTGCCCCTTGGGGCCGCCGCACAGCCCGCTCCTGCTCCTGCCACACCCGCTCCGGCCCCGGCTCCTGCCGCCGCGCCGGCGCCTGCCGCGCCCACCGGCAACTTCGACAATGGCCGCGTGCTGGCCTACACCTGCCAGGGGTGCCACGGCATCACCGGCTACAAGAACGCCTACCCCAGCTACCGGGTGCCGAAGATCGGCGGCCAGACCCAGCAGTACCTGGCCCAGGCCCTGACCGAGTACCGCCAGGGCAAGCGCCGGCATCCGACGATGCAGGCGCAGTCGATGAGTTTCAGCGAACAGGAGATCGCCGATCTCTCTGTTTACCTGTCCACCGTCAAGTAAGGCCCGCCCATGTCGAAAGCCGCGCATCCGCTGCGTCACGCCATCGCCCTGTCCGTTGCCCTGCTGCTGGCGGCCTGTTCACAGTCGCAGGTGGAAAACAGCGAGACATCCGCCGCCGACCCGGGCCATGCCAGTGGCGAACACGGCTCTTCTTCTTCGGCTGGCCTGCCTGCAGGTCGCGAGGCCGCCGGTGAAGCCCGCGCCAAGGTGAAGGGCAAGGCCACCAACCAGAGCTGCATCGACTGCCACGGGGCCGATGGCAATGCGCCGATCGATCCGACCTATCCGAAGCTGGGTGGGCAGTACGGTGACTACCTGGCGCATGCGCTGCAGGCCTACCGCGCCGGTGACCGCCAGCACATGTTGATGACGCCACAGGCGAAGGACCTGAGTGATCAGGACATCGCCGATCTGGCGGCGTATTTCGGCAGCCGGCCGAGCCAGCTGCGGGATCTGCACGGGGTCAAATGACCGCAGGCCCCGGTGGGTGCGGATCGTTGATTGGTAGGTGCGGACCGTTGGTCCGTACGGAGGTGTAACCGGCTTCGGTGGGTGCGGACCTTGGTCCGCACTGATGCCACCATCCACGCATGGCGTGGATCTACTGATTCCCGACTCGATCAATCGGCGCACTGCTGGCGCCGACCGATACTCAGCCTTCCAGCTCTTCCCAGCGCGCGTAAGCGGCATCCAGCTCGGCCTGCACCTTCGCCAGCTGCTGGGTGTGCGCGGTCACTTCGGCGCTGCTGCGGGTGTAGAACGACGGGTCGTTCATCGCCGAGGTCAGGCCTTCGACATCGCCTTCCAGCTTCTCGATGGTCTTCGGCAGCTGCTCCAGTTCGCGCGCTTCCTTGTAGGCCAGCTTGCGCTTGGGTGCGGCCGGAGCTGCGGTAGCCGGGGTGGCCGGCGCAGCGGCCGCCGGCTTGGCGGCAGGGGCCGCGGCAGGCGCTGCGATGCTGGCCGCATAACGCTGCCAGTCGCTGTAGCCCCCTACGTACTCGCCGATCACGCCGTCGCCTTCCATCACCAGCGTGGAGGTCACCACGTTGTCGATGAAGTCACGGTCGTGGCTGACCAGCAGCAGCGTACCGGTGTACTCGCCCAGCAGCTCTTCCAGCAGCTCCAGGGTTTCCACGTCCAGGTCGTTGGTCGGTTCGTCCATCACCAGCAGGTTGGACGGCTGCGCGAACAGCTTGGCCAGCAGCAGGCGGTTGCGCTCGCCACCGGACAGGCGGGTAATCGGCGCACGCGCGCGTTCCGGGGTGAACATGAAGTCCTGCAGATAGGCATGCACGTGCTTGCGCTTGCCGTTGAACTCGAGGAAATCGCGGCCTTCGGCGACGTTCTCGATCGCGCTCCAGTCTTCGCGCAGCACCGCGCGGTACTGGTCGAAATACGCGATCTGCAGGTTGGTGCCGGCGTTGACTTCGCCCTTGGCCGGCTGCAGTTCGCCCAGCAGCAGCTTGAGCAGCGTGGTCTTGCCGCTGCCGTTGGGACCGATCAGACCGATGCGGTCGCCGCGCATGATGGTGGTGGTGAAATCGCGGACCATGGTGCGCTCGCCGAAGGCGAACGAAATGTCCTTGACATCGATGACCTTCTTGCCGGAACTGACGCCCTGTGCGGCTTCCATCTTGACGTTGCCGCTGAGGTCGCGACGCTGCGAACGCTCCACGCGCATCGCCTTCAGGCGGCGCACGCGGCCTTCGTCGCGGGTGCGACGGGCCTTGATGCCCTGCCGGATCCAGACTTCTTCCTGCGCCAGCAGCTTGTCGAAGCGGGCGTTTTCCTGCGCCTGCGCATTGAGGCGTTCCTCGCGGCGGCGCTCGTAGTTGGCCCAGTCGCCTGGCCAGCTGGTGACCTGGCCGCGGTCGATCTCGACGATGCGGGTGGCCAGGGCACGCAGGAAGCGACGGTCATGGGTGACGAACACCACGCTGCCGCTCCAGCCCTTCAGGAACGCTTCGAGCCAGTCGATGGCTTCGATGTCCAGGTGGTTGGTCGGTTCGTCCAGCAGCAGCACGTCCGGGCTGGACACCAGCGCGCGGGCGAGCAGCACGCGGCGCTTCATGCCGCCGGACAGGCGGCCGAACTCGGCCTCGCCATCCAGGTCGAGCTTGGTCAGGGTTTCGCTGACGCGCTGGTCCAGGCCCCAGCCGTTGGCGGCATCGATCTTGGCCTGCACGTTGCCGAGGGCTTCGCCATCGAAGACTTCGGCATGGCTGAGGTGGTGGAATTCGGCCAGCCACTGGCCCAGCTCGCCAAGGCCGTCGGCGACGA
Organism: Stenotrophomonas sp. a6; assembly: GCF_030913325.1. Taxonomy (NCBI): domain Bacteria; kingdom Pseudomonadati; phylum Pseudomonadota; class Gammaproteobacteria; order Lysobacterales; family Lysobacteraceae; genus Stenotrophomonas; species Stenotrophomonas sp. a6. The sequence goes on along the minus strand of NZ_CP133161.1, from coordinate 1,841,411 downwards.
CCTCGAACACCGAGCCGGCCGCGCCGTGCGGCACTTCCTGCTCCAGGCGGGTGACGCGCACGCCCTGCTGCACGCGGACTTCGCCGTCATCGGGCTTGTGGTCGCCGGACAGCAGCTTGAGCAGGGTGGATTTGCCGGCGCCGTTGCGGCCGATCAGGGCGATGCGTTCGCCCGGCTCGATCGACAGTTCGGCCTTTTCCAGCAACAACGGGCCGCCGACGCTGAAGTCGACGTTCTGCAGAGTAATCAGAGGCATCCGGATATTGTACGGGTTGGGGGCGTCGGCCGGGTTGCACCCGCCACCCGCAGTAGTGCCGGCCGCTGGCCGGCAACTTCAACGGCAACGTGAAAAGCTGGTTTCCTGTGGGATGGCGGGATGGTTGGAATCGACTGGGGATCTGATGGCTTATTCCACGTCCCCCAGCAGCGCCTGCAACCCCGGCAGCCACTGCTTGCCGGGATGCCGTACCAGCCACAGCGTGCGCTGCAGGGCCGGCAGCGGGGTTTCGAGCACGCGCAGCCGGCCCAGGGCCAATGGCTCTTCCAGCGCGTGACGCGAAAGACAGGCCAGGCCGAGGCCGGCGATGGCGGCCTGCTTGATTGCTTCGGTATTGCCCAGCTGCAGGGTCTGGGCGAAGCCACGCAGGTGCGGCAGCAGCGCCTGTTCGACAGCTTCGCGGGTGCCGGAGCCCGGCTCGCGCAGCAGCCAGCGTGCGCCGCGAAGTTCATCCAGCGTCCAGCGGGCGGGGGCATCGGCGGCAGCCACGATCACCAGCGGGTCCTGCTGCCAGGCAGTCACCTGCAGGCCGCGTTCGTGGCACGGGCCTTCGATCAAACCGGCGTCCACGTCCAGGCGCTGCACAGCAGCGACCACGCCGGCACTGTTGTCGATGCGCAGGTCGACCTCGGCCTGCGGCGCCTGCCGCAGCAGTTCGGCGATGCGTGGCGGCAACAGGTAATTGCCGATGGTGGTACTGGCGGCCAGCACCAGCCGCAGCGGTGCCCCCTGCGATGGGTCGCCGCCGGCGGCCAGCTGACGCTCCAGGTCGGCGGCGTTGACCAGCAAGGTGCGCGCCGGCTCCAGCAGTGCGCGGCCATGCCCGTTCAGCGCCAGGCGGCGGCCGATGCGGTCGAACAGCGGGGTGCCGAAGTGCGCCTCCAGCTCCTGCAGCGCGGCGCTGCTGGCCGACTGCGAGAGCGCAATGGCCTGGCCGGCAGCGGTGGTGCTGCCATGGTCGGCGATGGCGACGAAAACCTGCAGCTGGCGCAAGGTCAGGCGCATGGCACTTACCTTCTTAATGGGTAGGTTTCACCCATATTATTCGTTTTACAGGTCAGCGACAGACGCGCACGCTTGCCCCATCACTCCAGCCCTGCCCCTGCCATGAATGCCCCTGCCCTCTCACCCTGGTCCCTGCCCGCCCTGCGCCAACGCTGGCAGCCGCGTCTGCCCGGCCTCGTGCTGGTAGGCCTGATCGCGGCGGCGTCGCTGTATCTGGCCGAGCTTCCGTGGCTCCAGGCGCACGGCTTGAGCGCGCTGACCGTGGCGATCGTCGCCGGCATCGTGGTCGGCAACACCTTCTACCCGCGGCTGGCACCGGGCAGCGCGGCCGGTGTCGGCTTTTCCAAGCACTGGCTGCTGCGCGCCGGCATCGTGCTGTACGGGTTGCGCCTGACCTTCCAGGACATCGGCCATGTCGGCGTCACTGGCGTGCTGATGGACGTGCTGGTGGTTGCCAGTACCTTCGGCCTGGCCTGCTGGCTGGGCGTTCGCGTGTTCAAGATGGAGCGCGAGGCAGCCATGCTGATCGGCGCTGGCAGCGCGATCTGCGGTGCGGCAGCGGTGATGGCCGCCGAGCCGGTGGTGCGTGGCCGCGCTGTGCATGTCACCGTCGCGGTCTCGACGGTGGTGGTGTTCGGCACGCTGGCGATGTTCCTGTACCCGGCGCTGTATGCACTGGTGCAGTCGCACGGCTGGCTGGCAATGGACGCGCGGCAGTACGGCCTGTTCACCGGTGCGACGGTGCACGAAGTGGCACAGGTGGTGGCGGCCGGCCGTGCGGTCAACGAAGCGGCAGCTGACACGGCGGTGATCACCAAGATGGTGCGGGTGATGCTGCTGGCGCCGTTCCTGATCGCGCTGTCACTGTGGCTGGCCCGTGGCGGCAAGGCCAGCGCAGATGGCAGCAAGGCGCGCATCGTGGTGCCGTGGTTCGCGTTCGGTTTCGTGGCCGTGGCCGGTTTCAACTCGCTGCATCTGCTGCCGGCCGGCCTGCAGGCCGGGCTGGTGCAGCTGGACACGGTGCTGTTGGCGATGGCGATGGCGGCGCTGGGCCTGACCACCCACGTCTCGGCGCTGCGCCAGGCAGGCCTGAAGCCGCTGCTGCTGGCGCTGATCCTGTTCGCCTGGCTGCTGTTCGGCGGCCTGGCAATCCACCAGGGTGCGCTGGCGGTGCTGGGCTGATCAGGAGCGTGCCGACCAGGGTCGGCACCTGCCAGTAGATTCACGCCGTGCGTGGATGACGACTCCGACGAGGTCAGAGCCCTTTCCTGCGGAAAGGGATCCGTCCCCACCCCATTGGGCGGGACCGGCCTTGCGGGCAGGTACAATGCGCCATGACTGACTTCTCGACCCTGCCGCTGAGCCCGGCCCTGCAGCCCGGCCTGGATGCCCTCGGCTATACCACCCTCACCCCCGTGCAGGCGCAGAGCCTGCCGGCCATCCTGGATGGCCGCGATGTAATCGCACAGGCACCCACCGGCAGCGGCAAGACCGCCGCCTTCGGCCTGGGCCTGCTGCAGTCCATCGACCCCAGCCTGATCCGCGTGCAGGCGCTGGTGCTGTGCCCGACCCGCGAACTGGCCGACCAGGTCGGCAAGCAGATCCGCAAGCTGGCCACCGGCATCCCGAACCTGAAGCTGTTGCTGCTGGTCGGCGGCGTGCCGCTGGGCCCGCAGCTGGCCTCGCTGGAAGGCCATGACCCGCACGTGGTGGTCGGCACGCCCGGCCGCGTGCAGGAGCTGGCACGCAAGCGCGCGCTGAATCTTGGCGCGGTGCGCACGCTGGTGCTGGACGAGGCCGACCGCATGCTCGACATGGGCTTCGAGGAGCCGATCCGCGAGATCGCCGGCCGCACCCACAAGGACCGCCAGAGCCTGCTGTTCTCGGCCACCTTCCCCGACAGCATCCGCGCCATGGCGCGTGACCTGCTGCGCGATGCGGTGGAAGTGACCGTGGAAGGCGCCGACCAGGCACCGGCCATCCGCCACCTGTTCTGCGAGGTGGAACCGGCGCATCGCCAGAAGGCGCTGGCCGGCCTGCTGCTGAAGTACACGCCGGAATCGGCGGTGGTGTTCTGCAACACCCGCAAAGACGTGGACGAAGTAGCCAACTCTCTGCAGCAGTTCGGCTTCTCCGCGCTTGCCCTGCATGGCGACATGGAACAGCGCGACCGCGAGGAAGTGCTGTTGCTGCTGGCCAACCGCAGCTGCAACGTGCTGGTGGCCAGCGACGTGGCCGCACGTGGCCTGGACGTGGAAGATCTGGCGGCAGTGATCAATTACGAGCTTCCGACCGACGTGGAAAGCTACCAGCACCGCGTCGGCCGTACCGGCCGTGCCGGTGCCAGTGGCCTGGCGATCAGCCTGGTGGCCGGCCGCGAGAAGACCCGCGCCGAAGCCATCGAAGCGCAGATGGGGCAGCCGCTGGACTGGCAGAAGACGCCGCTGGCAACCTCGCGCCCGGCCGAACTGCCGCAGGCCGCGATGCGCACGCTGCGGATCGACGGTGGCAAGACCGACAAGCTGCGCCCAGGCGACATCCTCGGTGCGCTGACCGGTGATGCCGGCCTGTCGAGCAAGTTCATCGGCAAGATCGCGATCTTCCCGACCCGCTCCTACGTGGCGATCGCGCGCGAGCAGGCCAACAAGGCCGTGGCGAAACTGGAAGCCGGCAAGATCAAGGGCCGTCGTTTCCGCGTGCGGATGATGTGATTGAAGCAGCGTTGCCAACCACGGTTGGCAATGATCTGACCTGGTAGTGGCCAACCTTGGTTGGCCCATCCGTGGCGTCAATCGCGAAAAGCGCTGCCAACCAAGGTTGGCAACTACCGGTTCCCGGCCATTCGCTCTGGTAGATGCCAACCTTGGTTGGCACCTGCCCTTCGATCAGAACACCAGTTCGGTGTGCAGCGGCAGATCCGATTCCCAGCGGGCGCGACCACCCAGGCCGTCCAGTTCGACCAGTACGCCGGCACCGACCACGTCAACGCCCAGGCGGCGCACCAGCGACAGCGCAGCGACCAGCGTGCCGCCGGTGGCCAGCACGTCGTCGATGATCGCCACGCGGGCCCCGGCCGGCAGGGCGTCGGCGTGCACTTCGATGCAGTCACTGCGGTATTCCAGCGTGTATTCCTCGCGCAGCACCTGTCCCGGCAGCTTGCCCGGCTTGCGCACCGGCACGAAGCCCACGCCCAGTTCCAGCGCCATCGCGGCGCCGAGGATGAAGCCACGCGATTCGATACCGATCACCGCGTCCAGCTTCTGGTCGCGCCAACGGTCGGCCATCGCGGTGATGGCACCGCGGAAGTCCTCGCCATGGGCGAGCAGCGGCATGATGTCCTTGAACAGGATGCCGGGCTTGGGGAAGTCGGCGATGTCGCGCAGGCGGGAGGCCCACTGCGGAGCGACGATGGCGTCGGTCATGTCACGTTGGCTATCTGATGGCGGCATAGGGTACCTGTTCCGAGCGCCGCCTGCCTGTTGGGGGTGTTCGGCCGGGCTGCGCCCGGCGCCTGCGGTAGTGCCGGCCGCTGGCCGGCAACCTCAACCTCAACGGCAACAGCAAGGGCAACAGCGGGTTTTCTGTGGGATGGCGGGGTGGGTCCGGTTGCGGGGGTCGCTGCAAGTACGTCCATGTAAGCTCGGTCGCCGCATCCATGCGGCTCACGCCCCCGCAACCGGACCCACCCCGCCTTCGACAGTTTCCTGCGATCTGTGGCAGATCCACGCCATGCGTGGATGAATCTCTATCGAAATCGAATATTTCGAGAATTGAACGAAAAGCATCCACGCACGGCGTGGATCCACCGTGTCGACCAAGGTCGACACCTACCAACAGCCGCGGGAATCTGTCGGAGGTGGGGCGGTGTGGGAGTGCAGGACCGTTGGCGCCATGGATGGCGCCATCGAGCCCCCAGGGACGGGTTTACGGCGTGTCCTGCAGTCCCACACCGCCCCGCCAGACCATCAGCAATCCAGAGCCGCTTTGGCATTGGCCGTTGCTTGCGCGGTGGCCTCTGCAGGTGCAGGGCGCAGCCCTGCCGAAACCCACCCTCAGGAACTGCAGGACAGCATCGAGCAACCAGCGCGATTGTCAGCCCACGCCGGGCGCTTGCCGGCGAAGTGTTCCAGGCCGGCACGCTCGGTGTATGGATCGCGCAGTACGTCCTGCAACGCATGAACACCGCCAAGGTCACCCTGCTCCGCACGGTCGATGGCCTCCTGCGCCAGCCAGTTGCGCAGCACGTACAGCGGATTGACTGCGGCCATCTTCTCCGTGCGCTCAAAGGCCGACAGCGGATCGGCCTGCAACCGCGCCGCGTAGTCCTGCAGCCACTGCTGCAACGGCGCCTGCACCGCCTGCTGGCGCGCCTCGTCGTAGTACACCGCGTCCAGCAGCGCCGCATCCGGTGCCGCCGGATCGATCCGCATCAGTGCGCGCCAAGCCAGGGTCATGTCCATGGCACCGTCCTGCATCAGCTGCTGCCAGCGCTGGTAGAGCCCCAGGTCGTCATCGTCGGCGGCAGCCAGGCCCAGCTTGGCTGCGGCATCGCGTCGGGTGCAGGCCACGAAGGTGGACTGGTAGGCCGCCAGACCGGCCTGCAGCTGCGCCACATCGGCAAACAACGGCGACAGCGCCTGCGCCAACCGGCTCAGGTTCCAGTACGCCACCTGCGGCTGGGTACCGAAACGATAACGGCGGCCCTGCGCGTCGGTGGTGTTCGGCGTCCAGTCCGGGTCGAAGTCCTCGACCCAGCCGTAAGGACCGTAATCGAGCGTGAGGCCGAGCACGGACAGGTTGTCGGTGTTCATCACGCCATGCACGAAACCGACGCGCATCCAGTGCGCGATCATCTCGGCAGTGCGCACCGCGATCTGCGCGAACCAGTCGCCGTACAGCGCCTCACCCTGCCCTTCGAGCTCCGGAAAGTCGCGGGCGATGCACGCGTCGACCAGCTGCCGCAACAAGGCAGTTTCGCCGCGTGACGCTGGCAGTTCGAATGAACCAAAGCGCAGGAACGAGGGCGATACCCGGCACACGATGGCGCCGGGCTCGGCACGCGGGTGGCCGTCGTAGAACATGTCGCGTACCACGTCTTCGCCGGTGCCGACCAGCGACAGCGCGCGCGTGGTCGGTACGCTCAGGTGATGCATCGCTTCGCTGCACAGGAATTCACGGATGGATGAGCGCAGCACTGCGCGGCCATCAGCACCCCGCGAATACGGCGTGGGACCGGCACCCTTCAGCTGCAGTTCCCAATGACGGCCATCCGGTGCGACCAGTTCGCCCAGCGAGATCGCGCGGCCGTCGCCGAGCTGGCCCGCCCAGTGGCCGAACTGATGGCCACCGTAATTGGCCGCCCACGGCTGCATGCCGGCGTACAGCGCATTGCCGCCGAACACCCGCGCGAAGCCTTCGCTTTCGACTTCAGCGGTATCGAAGCCGAGCATCGCGGCGACGTCCGGCGCCCAAGCCAGCAGCGTAGGCGCCGTCACTGGAGTCGGCATCACCGGCGACCAGGCCGCGCCCAGCACTTCGCGGCGGCGCGGGCCGGATTCGGGGTCGCCCGGCAGGGTGTGCAGCAGGCGGTTGTCGAAACGGGGGCTGTCGGTATCCATGGTGCTGAAGATGGGGACGACCGCCGCCCGCCTCAATTGCCGCTGAGCGCCTGCAGATGACCGCCGTGGGCCTCGGCACGCTGGTAGGCCGGGCGCTCGCCGATACGCTTGAGGAAGCCACGCAGCGCCGGCTTGTCGTCGAGGCCACCGCCGCGCGCGGCGGCCGCCTGGATCGGGAAGCTCATCTGGATGTCGGCCGCACTGAAGCGTTCGCCGGCGAACCATGGGCTTTCAGACAGGCGGCGCTCCATCCAGTCCAGGTGCAGGCGCCGCTGTGGGCCGATGAAGCCACGCTCGGCCTTGTCGGCGATGCTGCGCGCAATCGGGCGGGCGAAGAACGGCATCGGCGCGTTGCGGATGCGGCCCATCACCAGGGTCAGCAGCAGCGGCGGCATCGCCGAGCCTTCGGCGTAGTGCAGCCAGTAGCGGTAGGCGATGCGCTCGGCGCCATCGGCCGGCATCGGTGACGGCGACAGCTGGCGTTGGGTGTCGTAGCGGTCCGCGAGGTAGTCGAGGATCGCGCCGGACTCGGCCAGTACCAGCTCGCCATCCTGCAGCACCGGCGACTTGCCCAGCGGATGCACGTTGCGCAGTTCGGGCGGTGCCAGCAGCGTCTTCGGATCCCGGGGATAACGGCGCAGTTCGTAGTCCAGCCCCAGCTCCTCCAGCATCCACAGCACACGCAGGGAACGGGAGTTTTCCAGGTGGTGGACGATGCGCATGGGGATGATCCTTGGGGAGGCCTGCATCGTACCGCGCCAGCTGCATGCCCTTTGTAGAGTCGAGCGTGCTCGACTGCTTTCCAGAGACAGTCGAGCAATCTCGACTCTACAAAGCAGCAGGCAATAAAAAACGCCGGAAGCTTTCGCTTCCGGCGTTCTGGCTACCAAACGGTAGCAGACGGATTAGACCGCCTGCACCTGGTCAGCCTGCATACCCTTCTGGCCCTGGACGGCGATGAAGGTAACCTTCTGGCCTTCCTGCAGGGTCTTGAAGCCGGTGCCCTGGATGGCACGGAAGTGCACAAACAGGTCCGGGCCGCTTTCCGGGGTGATGAAGCCGAAGCCCTTGGCGTCGTTGAACCACTTGACGGTGCCGGTCTGACGATCAGACATTTGACTAACTCCTGAAACACATGTTGAAAAAATCGCAGCCACCGGGTATCGGGGCCGAGACTGAGTTGCAGGCGTTGGTAAAGCGGATCGATGAGCGGATCGTGAGATCAACTGCACCAGGCCACGATTCACGGTGACCCTAGCAAACACAGTGGGACGAACGATACGCGTGTTTTCTGCAAAAAGCGATAGCCCGGACGTTCATCGGCTGGCCCCGCCCGCTAGACGTGACAAGGGCTGGCAGCCGATCGAGGCTAACCCCGAGTCCCCATTCAGGATTTTCCTACCCTACACTGGGTAAATGACTGAAGCTGAAACCCAAGCTGAACCCGCCCTCCCCCGCATCTGGGTGGACGCGGACGCCTGCCCCACCGTCATTCGCGACATCCTGTTCCGTGCCGCTGAACGCGTTGGCATCGAGCTGACCCTGGTCGCCAACCAGTGGATCCGGACCCCGCCCTCACGCTGGCTGCGTTCGATCCAAGTGCCCCAGGGCCTGGACGTGGCCGACAGCGCCATCGTCGAACGGGTCGCTGCCGGAGACCTGGTCGTCACCCAGGACATCCCGCTGGCCGCGCTGGTGCTGGAGAAGAAGGCCGTGGCGCTGAACCCGCGCGGCCAGCTGTACACGCCGAACAACATGGCCGAGCGGCTGTCGATGCGCAATTTCATGGAAGAACTGCGCGGCGCCGGGGTCCAGACCGGCGGCCCGCCGCCGCTGGGCCAGCGCGACCGGCAGCTGTTCGCCGCCGAGCTGGACCGATGGCTGGCGCGGCGCCCGGCCCGCTGACCCGCGCTAGCCGCCCTGCTCCATTCGGCACAGGCGGCGCTGGCTGCTGAACCGCCGCGGTTCCCCGGTCAGCGGATCATCGAAGGCCAGCACCTGTGCCAGCAGCTGCAGTGCAGGCTCGGCGCTGCCCTCCGGCCGCGACTGCAGCTGCGGGTAAAGGTCGTCGCCCTCGATCGGTGCGCCCAGCGCGGCCATATGCACGCGCAGCTGGTGCTTGCGACCGGTTTCCGGCTTCAGCCGGTAGCGCCAGATCGGCCCTTCGGCCTCGATCGGCTCGATCAGGCTGCGCGCATTGGGCTCGCCCGGCACTTCGGCCATGCGGAAGAACGGCTCCCCCGGCACCAGACGGCTGTCCCGCTGCAACGGAAACGCCAGCCCGGGCAGCGCCGGTGCCAGCGCCTCATAGGTCTTCTCGATGCGCCGCTCGCGGAACAGCCGCTGATAGGCATCGCGCGTGGCCGCCTGGGTCGAGAACAGCACCAGGCCGGCGGTCAGCCGGTCCAGGCGGTGCAACGGCGCCAGTTCGGTGTTGCCGGTGCGTGCGACCAGGCGCGACAGCAGGGTTTCACGCACATACCCACCGGCCGGCGTTACCGGCAGGAAGTGCGGCTTGTCGGCCACCAGCAGGTGCGCATCCAGATGCAGGATGGTCTCGGCGAAGGGAATCACCGGCTCGTCGGCAACCTCGCGGAAGTACTGGATCTCAAGCCCCACCTGCCAGGGCATGTCTTGCGCCAGTGCCCTGCCCTGCGCGTCCTGCACACGGCCCCGGGCGAAGCGGTCCTGCCATTGCGCGCGACCGATGCGCGGGAAACGCGCGCACAGGCCATCGAGCAGGCTGGGCCAGTGGCCGGGGGGCAGCTGCAGGTGGCTGGGCAGGGTCATGGCGTCCATTCCGGCCACGGGAAAGAGCGCCAAGAGTGCCACCGTTGACGCTGCGCAGACAGCCCGGCAACGGACACCCTTGGAGCAAACCTCTATCATTGACGTCTTTAGTCCACGGATCCCCCATGGCTCTTACCGCCACCATCCGCAAGGCCGAACTGCAGATCAGCGACATGGATCGCGGCTACTACGCGACCCACAACCTGACCTTGGCCCAGCACCCGTCCGAGACCGACGAACGATTGATGGTGCGCCTGCTCGCCTTCGCGCTGAACGCCGGCGACCGCCTGGAATTCGGCCGCGGCCTGAGTACCGACGATGAGCCGGACCTGTGGGAACACGACTACACAGGCGACATCCTGCAATGGATCGACCTGGGCCATCCCGACGAATCCCGCATCCGCAAGGCCAGCAACCGCAGTCGACAGGTGCAGGTGGTCAATTACGGCGGCAACGCCTCGGAAATCTGGTGGGGCAAGCAGGGCAAGGGCCTGGCGCGCTTCGACAACCTGTCGGTGGTTGACCTCGATGGTGCCTTCGTCGAACTGTGGGGCCAGCAGATCCAGCGCGCGATGCGCTGGAGCGTGCTGATCCAGGACGGTGAAGTGCAGCTGCTCAACGATCAGATGCAGCTCGACGTGGTCCCGAACTGGCGCAAGCGCGCCAAGGCATGAGCACGATCCGTTGCGACGTGGTGGTCATCGGCGCCGGCGCGGCCGGGCTGATGACCGCGATCACGGCTGGCCAGCGCGGCCGCCAGGTGCAGGTGATCGACCATGCCAACAAGGTCGGCAAGAAGATCCTGATGTCCGGCGGTGGCCGCTGCAACTTCACCAACACCGGCACCACCCCGGCCAACTTCCTGTCGGCCAACCCGCACTTCTGCAAATCGGCGCTGGCGCGCTACACGCCCTGGCACTTCATCGAGCTGGTCAGCAAGCACGGCATCGCCTATCACGAAAAGGAGCTGGGCCAGCTGTTCTGCGACATCTCGTCCAAGCAGATCGTGAAGATGCTGGTGGACGAATGCCAGGCGGCCGGTGCCCAGATCCGCACCGAATGCAGCGTGCAGCGCATCGAGCACGGCAGCGACGGGTTCCGCGTGCACACCACGCAGGGCCTGTTCCACTGCGCCTCGCTGGTGGTTGCCACCGGCGGCCTGTCGATTCCGAGCATGGGCGCCACCGGCTTTGGCTACGAGATTGCCCGCCAGTTCGGCCATCAGGTGCTGCCGACCCGCGCCGGGCTGGTGCCGCTGACGCTCAGCGGCAAGCACCAGGAACGGCTGGCTGATCTGAGTGGTGTCGCCCTGCCGATCGAGGCGCGCTGCAACGGCAAGAGCTTCCAGAACTTCATGCTGCTGACCCATCGCGGCGTGAGCGGCCCGGCGATCCTGCAGATCTCCTCGTTCTGGCAACCCGGCGATGCGCTGGAGCTGGACCTGCTGCCCGGCCAGGATGCCGGCGAGTGGCTGCGCCAGATGAAGCGCGAGCGCCCGGCCGCCGAGCTGCGCACGGTGCTGGCCGAGGTACTGCCGAAGCGGCTGGCGCAGCGCCTGTGCGAGCACTGGCTGCCCGACCGGCCTGTGCGCCAGCTGGACGAGCCGGTGCTGCGCCAGGCCGCGCAGCTGCTGGGCGCGTTCCCGCTGGTGGCCAGCGGCACCGAGGGCTATCGCACCGCCGAAGTCACCCTGGGCGGCGTGGATACCGCTGAGGTGTCGTCCTCGACAATGGAATCCAAGCGCGTACCCGGCCTGCATTTCGTCGGCGAGGTGCTGGATGTGACCGGCTGGCTGGGCGGCTACAACTTCCAGTGGGCCTGGGCCAGCGGCCACGCGGCCGGTGGCGTGGTGTGAACCAGATCGCCGTTCGATGCGTGCAAGGGGCGCGCGCATGGACGGTTCGCCGCGCATCGTGTATCTAGATTCGCAGATTGGGGAGCAGTGCATGCAGAACGCGAACGACATCACCATCCGCCTGCTGATCGTCGATGACAGCGGCGAGAATGCCGAAGCCATCGTCAGCACGCTGCGCAACAGCGGCATCGCGGTGCGCCCTTGGCGTCCGCAGGATGCGGCCGAGCTGTCCCAGGTGCTGTCCAGCCAGGCCATCGACCTGGTGCTGGCGTCCCCCTCGCAAGGCATCCCGCTGCCGCTGGTGGCCCAGCACATCGCCGCCAGCGGCAAGGACATTCCGCTGGTGCTGCTGGCCGATCGCATCGACGAGGACGAGCTGGTGCAGGCCAGCAGCCACGGCATCCGTGCCCTCGCCCTGCGCCAGCGCTCCGAGCATCTGTTGGCCGTGGTCCGCGACCAATGGGTGGACCTGCAGGCCCGTCGCGGCCTGCGCCGCATCGAAGCGCAGATGCGCGAGACCGAGCGCCGCTGCGATGCGCTGATCGCCTCTTCGCGCGATCCCATCGCCTACGTGCACGAAGGCATGCACATCCGTGCCAACGATGCCTACCTGGAAATGTTCGGCTACGAGCAGTTCGACGACATCGAAGGCATTTCGCTGCTGGACATGGTCGCCGCGCAGCATGTGGAAGGCTTCAAGCAGCTGCTGAAGGGCCTGAGCCGTGGCGAGGCGCCGCCGCCGCAGTACCAGCTCGATGCCCGCCACGAGGATGGCAGTACGTTCGCGGCAACCATGGAATTCACCGCTGCCACCTACGAAGGCGAATCCTGCCTGCAGGTGGTGCTTCGCCGCCGCATGGAGTTCGATCCGGAGCTGGCCCGCGAGGTCGAGGACCTGCGCCAGCGCGATCAGGTCACGGGCCTGCTCAACCGCCCGACCTTCATGCTGCAGCTGGAAAGCGCAGTGGCACAGGCCGGGCGCAGCGAAGGCCAGTTCGGCCTGCTGCTGATCGAGCCGGACCACTACGCGCGCCTGCTGCCGGACATCGGCCTGGCCTCGGCCGACGCGCTGATCGGCGCCCTTGCCGGCCTGCTGGCCGAGGTCGTTGGCGAGGACGCGCAGCTGGCCCGCTTCGGCGAACACAATTTCGCCGTGCTGCAGGCCGGGCCCTACGCGCAGACCGTGGCACTGGCCGAGCGCATCCGCGAAGCGTATGCAGCGCATGTGTTCAGCATCGGCGCGCGCTCGGCTACGGTGACGGTCAGCATCGGTGGCGTGCAGGTGGGCGAGAAGATCGCCAGCATCGGCCAGGTGCTCGCACGCGCCAGCGAGTGCACGCATGCCGCCGCCGAACTGGGCAATACCTGCCGCATCTTCGACCCGGCTGCGGCCGACCGCGTCGAGGAAGAACGCGTGCTGCGCTGGGTCACCCGTATCCGTGAAGCACTGGCCGGCGACGGCTTCCAGCTGCACTACCAGCCGGTGCTGAACCTGCAGGGCGAGCCGCTGGAGCTGTACGAGGCCTACCTGCGCCTGGAGCACAACGGCGAACTGCTGAGCCCGACCGCGTTCCTGGGCATCGCCGAGGAGTACGGCCTGCTGGCGGAGATCAACCGCTGGGTGGTTTCGCAGGCCATCGCCGTACTGGGTCAGCGCGCACGCCAGGGCCACGCCACCCAGGTACTGGTGAAGGTGACGCCGGAATCGTTCGACGACCCAGAGATGATCGCCACCCTGCGGCGCGAGCTGCAGGCGCAGGGCGTGCCCGGCGAACGGCTGTGGCTGCATGCGCCGGAAGCGAAGGTGTTCACCCACCTGCGCAGTGCGCAGCAGTTCCTTGCCGAAGTGGCGCCACTGGGCTGCCGCATCGGGCTGGAGCAGTTCGGTTCGGGATTGGACTCGTTCCAGCTGCTCGCCCACTTCCAGCCGCAGTTCCTCAAGCTGGACCGCGGTTTCACCAGCGATCTGGCGGCCACCCGCGAGAACATCGACCGCATCAGCCAGATCACCGCACGTGCGCAGGAGGCCGGCATCCGCACCATCGCCGAGTTCGTCAGCGACGCCAATTCGATGACCCTGCTGTTCAGTGCCGGCGTGGATTACGTGCAGGGCGACTTCGTCGGCCCGGCGCTGCCGGAGATGGGGTTCGAGTTCGGGTGACCGCGGTAGTGCCGGCCGCTGGCCGGCGTCCTTGGTCCCCAGGGTTGCCGGCCAGCGGCCGGCCCCACCAAAAGAGAAGGCCGGCTTTCGCCGGCCTTTTCATTGATCAGGTCATGTCGACCAGATTGTCGATCTTCACGTCCGGATTGACGTCGGCCTCGTAGTCGACACCCTCCACGCCAAAACCGAACAGGCGCAGGAAGTCGGCCTTGTAGCCGGCCAGGTCGCTGATCTCGTACAGGTTCTCATTGGTGACCTGCGGCCACAGCGCGACCACCTTGCCCTGCACGTCTGCCGCCATTTCCTTGTAGTCGGCACGCAGGCGGCCTTCCTCGTCGACCAGCGCGACGGTATGGCCATCGCCATCGACCAGATCGTGGCGCAGGCGATCGATCGCCACGCCGTCGGCCTTGCCGCCGTAGAGGATGTCGTACAGCACGTCCAGCTGCTCAATGCAGCCTTCGTGGGTGCCCTTTTCCTTCATCACCTTGAACAGGAGCGACAGGTAGAGCGGCATGGTCGGAATGGCCGAGCTGGCCTGGGTGACCACGGCCTTCAGCACCGACACGCGCGCGTCGCCGCCGATTTTCGCCAGCTTCTCGCGCAGGCCCAGCACCTTGGTGTCCAGGTCCTTCTTGGCGGCGCCGATCGAGCCGTTCCAGTAAATCGCCTGGGTGATCTCTTCGCCCACGTAGGTGAAGGCCGTGGTGGTGCAGCCGTTGGCCAGCACGCCGGCGTCGGCCAGCGCGTCGATCCACATCTGCCAGTCTTCGCCACCCATCACCGCGACGGTGCCAGCGATCTCTTCCGGGGTAGCCGGCTGCAGGGTGGTTTCCGTGATTACTTCCTTGTCGGTATCCAGGCCGCGCAGGGTGATCGGCTCGCCGATCGGCTTCAGCGTGGAGCTGATGACTTCACCGGTCTTGGGGTGCTTGCGACGCGGCGCCGCCAGGCTGTAGACGACCTGATCGACCTGGCCGAGATCGTCCTTGATCATTTCGATGGTCTTCGCCTTCACTTCATCGGAGAAGGCATCGCCGTTGATGCTCTTGGCGTACAGGCCGGCTTCGTCGGCGTACTTGTGGAACGCGGCCGAGTTGTACCAGCCCGCGGTGCCCGGCTTGGATTCGGTACCCGGGCGCTCGAAGAAGATGCCCAGAGTCGCAGCGCCGCTGCCGAAGGCAGCGGTGATGCGCGCAGCCAGGCCGTAGCCGGTGGAGGCGCCGATCACCAGCACGCGCTTGGGGCCGTTCTGGATCGGCGGACGCGCGCGGATGTAGTCGATCTGCTGCTTGACCGCGGCTTCGCAGCCGGTCGGGTGGGTGGTGACGCAGATGAAGCCGCGGACGCGCGGTTTGATGACCATGGATACCTCGGGTTGGCAGATGCGGCGCGCGGGGCGCTCAGCAGGAATACGGGTGCGCGCCTGCGCGCGCGAACCGCAGGATCGTAGTGCGCGGGGGCCGAATGCACAACCGACGCTGGCGTAGGGTGGTGTTTCTTTTGCAGGGTTGCACCCTGCACCCGCAGAGGCCTGAGCAACGGCCAGAGCCAGAGCAACGTCAAAAGCTGGGTTCCTGGGGGTGGGCGGGGTGGGTCCGGTTGAGGGGGACGCTGCAAGTACGTCCATGTAAGCTCGGTCGCCGCATCCATGCGGCTCACGCCCCCTCAACCGGACCCACCCCGCCTTCGACAGACTTCCGCGATCTGTTGGAACGGCGTGCGGCCTTGGTAGGTGTCGACCTTGGTCGACACGGTTGAATTCATTCGATATCTGACAGATGTGTCGACCAAGGTCGACACCTACCGACAGCCGCAGGAATCTGTCAAAGGTGGGGCGGTGTCGGAGTGCGGGGTGTCAGCCGCATGGATGCGGCTGCCAAGCCTACAGGGACGTACTTGCGGCGCCCCCGCACTCCGACACCGCCCCACCAATCCACGGAATGCCCGCTGTTGCTGTTGCTGTTGCCTCTGCAGGTGCAGGGCTGCAAGCCCTGCCAACAAAAAACCCCGCTTGCGCGGGGTTCTCTGTGCATTGCGTGCAGCGCGAACGCTTACGGGCGACGGGCCAGGGCCTCGACGTCCTTCGCCTTCGGCAGCAGGTCCTGCTTGCTGACGCGCAGGAAACCGATCGTCAGCATCGGCACCGCCACCAGGATCGAGGACAGCACCACGATCACCGCACCGATCATGTGCGTCTCGGCCAGGCCTTCCATCGAGCTGCCGCCGTACATGTACAGCGCCAGCGCCGACAGGAAGAACATCACCGCGGTGATCACCGTACGCGACAGCGTCTGGTTGATCGAACGGTTCAGCACTTCCATCGAGTCCACGCGCAGGCTGCGGAAGTTCTCGCGGACGCGGTCGAAGACCACGATGATGTCGTTGATCGCAAAGCCCATCACCGACAGCAGGCCGGCCAGCACGGTCAGGTCGAACTCACGACCCAGCAGGGACACGTAAGCGACCGTCACGATCAGGTCGAACATCGCCACGATGCTGGCGGTGACCGCGAACTTCCACTCGAAGCGCACCGCGATGTAGATCAGGAAGCCGGCCAGCATGAAGATGGTCGCGTACAGGCCATTCATCGCCAGGTCCTTGCCGATCTGCGGGCCGACGAACTCGTTGCGCAGCACGGTGGCCTGGTTGTCGGCAGAAGACAGCGCCTTCACTACTGCGGCAGCAGTGGCCTTGTCCTCGGCGGCGGCGTCACCGGTACCCGGCGCATGCTCACCGTGCGGGGCCAGGCGGATCAGCAGGTCGGTGTTGCCACCGACGCTCTGGACCTGGGCGCCTTCGAAGCCACTCTGCTCGAGCTTGTTGCGGACCTGCTCGACGTCCACCGGCTTGTCGAAGCGGGCTTCGATCAGGGTGCCACCGGTGAAGTCCAGGGCATAGTTGAAGCCCTTGATGCCGATGATGGCGACCGAGGCCAGGAACACCACGATGGTGACTGCCATGGCGACATGGCGCCAGCGCATGAAGTCGATCTTGGTGTCGTTCGGGAGGATGTGCAGCGGAAACAGTTTCATTGTGCGTGTCGTCCCGTCAGATGGCCACGTTCTGGAGCTTCTTGCGACGGCCGTAGATCAGCGTCGCCAGCGCACGCGACACGGTGATCGCGGTGAACATGGAGGCGAAAATACCGATGATCATGGTCAGTGCGAAGCCCTTCAGCGGACCGGTACCGAATGCGAACAGCGCCACACCGACGATCAGGCCGGTCAGGTTGGCGTCGAGGATGGTGCCCGAGGCACGCTCGTAACCGGTCACGATCGCGGTCTTGCCCGGCACGCCGGCACGCAGCTCTTCACGGATACGCTCGTTGATCAGCACGTTGGCGTCCACCGACAGGCCGACCGACAACGCCAGGCCGGCGAAGCCCGGCAGGGTCATGGTCGCGCCAAACAGCGACATCACCGCCACCACGATCAGCAGGTTGAACAGCATCGCGATCGAGGTGATCACACCGAACATGCGGTAGTAGACGCTGAAGAACACCAGGGTGAACAGGAACGCGAACACCACTGCGCGCATGCCGTTCTTGACGTTCTCGGCGCCGAGGCTCGGGCCGACCACACGCTCTTCGACGAAGTCCATCGGCGCGGCCAGCGAGCCGGACTTCAGCAGCTTGGCCAGGTCGTCGGCTTCCTTCTTCTGCAGGCCGGTGGTCTGGAAGTTCTTGCCGAACACGCCGTTGATGTTGGCCACCGAGATCACTTCCTCGTTGACCTTGAAGCCACGCACTTCCTGGCCGTCAACCAGGGTCACGGTCGGCACGCGTTCGGTATACACCACCGCCATCGGCTTGTTCACGTTGGCGCTGGTGAAGTCGAACATGCGCTGGCCGCCGACGTTGTTCAGCGTCACGCTGACCGCCGGGGCACCGCTGGTGGAGTCGGTCACCGCCTGCGCGCCGACCATCTGGTCGCCGGTGACGATCACGCGCTTGTTCAGCAGGATCGGACCGCCGCCGTCACGACGCTGATAGACCTTCGCTTCCGGCGGAATGCGGCCGGAGTCGATGGCGTCCTGGGCATTGCCCTCGACCACCGCGCGGTATTCCAGGGTGGCGGTGGCGCCGATCATGCGCTTGGCTTCGGCAGTGTCCTGCACGCCGGGCAGCTGCACGACCACGCGGTCGGCACCCTGGCGCTGGATGATCGGCTCGGCCACGCCGAGCTGGTTCACGCGGTTGCGCAGGGTGTTGATGTTCTGCTCGATGGCGCCATTGGCGATCTGCGCGATCTCGGTCTCCGGCACGGTCACCGTGATTCGGTTGCCGCTGACGTCGTAGCCGAGCGTCGGCTGCGCCTTCACCAGCGCCGCACGGGCACGCTGTGCGGCGTCATCACCGGCGGACGGGCTCAGGTTGGCCACGATGCTGTTGTCCGCGCGACGCTCCACCGACTGGTACGCGATGCGCGCGTCACGCAGGGTGCTGCGCACGTCTTCGGTGTAGGCGTCCAGGCGCTTGTCGAGGGCGGCCTTCTGGTCGACCTGCAGCACGAAGTGCACACCACCCTGCAGGTCCAGGCCCAGCACCATCGGGCGACCGCCGAGGTTGGCCAGCCAGTCCGGCACGGTCGAGGCCAGGTTCAGGGCCACGGTGTACTTTTCGCCGACGGTGTCGCGCAGGGCGTCGCTGGCAGCGGACTGCGCCTTCAGGTCCGGCAGGCGGACAATCAGGCTTTCCCCTTCCTTCTCGACACCGACGGGGGTGACTCCGGCCGTCTTCAGGTCGGCCAGCACACGGTCGCGCAGCGCATCGTCGATCTGCCCGCCACGGTTGGCGGTGATCTGGAGGGCCGGGTCCTTCTGGTAGATGTTGGGCAGCGCGTACAGCGCGCTGAGCGCCAGTACGATCAGGATGACGACGTACTTCCAGCGTGGAAATTCGAGCATTGCTTGGGTCCCGCGCGGCGCCATCCCCGGCGCCGCGGTTGTGCATCGGAAAGGGAGTGGCTTACTGGGCCGACTTCAGGGTACCGGCCGGCAGCACGTTGCCGACAGCGCCCTTCTGCACGCGGATGCGCACGTTGTCAGCCACTTCAATGGTGATGAAGTTGTCGCCGATGTCGGTGACGATGCCGGCGATGCCGCCGTTGGTCAGCACTTCATCGCCACGCTTGATCTTCTCCAGCATGGCCTTGTGCTCCTTCTGCCGCTTCATCTGCGGGCGGATCATCAGGAAGTACATGATGGCGATCAGGATGACCGGGAACAGCAGCGTGGTCAGGCCCATGCCCTGCGGTTGGCCGCCGGCGGCCTGGGCGTGGGCGGCGGGAATCAGGAAAGCAAGCAGGTTCATCGTTGGTCCTTTGGTTGGGCGGCGCTTCGGCCCTTTCACGGGCACGAGGTGTCGACCGCGGATCTGGGTCAGCCTTGAAGTATGCCACGGCCCCGGGCGTTCGTCCTTGGGCCGTTTGGCAGGGGCGTTCGGGTTACAGGGGCGGGGCCACCGCCCCGCGTGCCGCGTAGAAGGACTCGCGGAAGGCCAGGAAGGTTCCCGCCTCGATGGCCGCGCGGATGTCGGCCATCAGCTTTTCGTAATAGAACAGGTTGTGCAGGGTACCGAGCATCGGCGCCAGCATCTCGTTGCAGCGGTCCAGGTGGCGCAGGTAGGAACGCGTGTAACCGCCGGTGCAGGCCACGCAGCCGCAGCCCGGCTCGATCGGGTCCATGTCCCGCGCGTACTGGGAATTTCGGATGCGAACGGTGCCGAACGAGGTGAAATAGTGGCCGTTGCGGGCGTTCCGCGTCGGCATCACGCAGTCGAACATGTCCACGCCACGTGCGACACCCTCGACCAGGTCCTCCGGCCGGCCCACACCCATCAGGTAGCGCGGACGGTCGCTTGGCAGCTCCGGGTCCAGGTGGTCGAGCATGGCGTTGCGCTCGTGCTCAGGCTCGCCCACAGCCAGGCCGCCGATGGCATAGCCGTCGAAGCCGATCGCCTGCAGGGCCTCGGCCGAGCGGCTGCGCAGGTCGGTGTGCACGCCGCCCTGGACGATGCCGAACAGGGCCGCGTCATTGCCCAGCTCGTCATGCGCGTTGCGGCTGCGCTGGGCCCAGCGCAGGCTCAGCTCCATCGACCGGCGCGCCACATCCTCGGTGGCCGGGTACGGGGTGCACTCGTCGAAGATCATCACCACGTCCGAATCGAGCACCTTCTGGATCTTCATGCTCTCTTCCGGGCCCAGGAACACACGGGCGCCGTCGGTGGGCGAGGCAAAGGTCACGCCCTGCTCGGTGATCTTGCGGCGGTGGGCCAGCGAGAACACCTGGAAGCCACCGGAGTCGGTCAGGATCGGGCCATCCCAGCGGCAGAAGCCGTGCAGGCCGCCGTGGTCGGCAATGATGTCCAGGCCCGGGCGCAGGTACAGGTGGAAGGTATTGCCGAGGATGATCTCGGCGCCCAGCGCACGCACCTGGTCCGGCAGGATGCCCTTGACCGAGCCATAGGTCCCGACCGGCATGAAGGCCGGTGTTTCCACCGTGCCACGCGGGAAGGTCAGGCGGCCACGGCGGGCACGGCCGTCGCGGGTCTGGAGCTGGAACTGCAGTCGGGACATGGAGCGGTCATTCGGGCAAATAGTTGTCTATTGTCTCCCAAAACCGGCTCGACCGCCCATTCAGGCCTGAACGGCACGGCAGTAGAGCCACGCCATGCGTGGCTTTCCTGGTCTCCAGGCACCTGCAAGTGCGCACCAACGGTGCGCACCCACCACAAGCAGGCAGAGGTCAGCGCCCTACCCCGCCTGCGGGAACAGCAGCATCGCGTCGCCGTAGCTGAAGAAGCGGTAGCGCTGCTCGATCGCGTGCTGGTAGGCCTCGAACACGCGCTCCTTGCCGGCGAACGCGGAGATCATCATCAGCAGCGTGCTTTCCGGCAGGTGGAAGTTGGTCACCATCGCGTCGACGCTGCGGATGCGGTAACCCGGGGTGATGAAGATCTGCGTTTCGCCGGCAAACGGCAGCAGCTCGCCGTCGCGCATCGCGCTTTCCAGCGCGCGCACCACGGTGGTGCCGACGCCGATCACGCGGCCGCCGGCGGCGCGCGTGCGCCGCACCTGCTGCACCAGCTCGGCACCCACGTTCAGCCACTCGCGGTGCATCACGTGGTCCTTCAGGTCATCGGCACGCACCGGCTGGAAGGTGCCTGCACCCACGTGCAGGGTGACGTGCCCGAACTCCACGCCCTTGTCCTTCAGTGCGGCCAGCAGCGGTTCGTCGAAATGCAGGCCGGCGGTCGGCGCCGCCACCGCCCCCACTTCGCGCGCGAACACAGTCTGATAGCGCTCGCGGTCGTCCACGCCCGGCTCGCGCTGGATGTACGGCGGCAGCGGCAGGCGGCCGGCGTGCAGCAGCCACTGTTCCAGCGATTCCGGCACATGGAACTGCAGTACGTAGAACTCGCCATCGCGGCCCAGCACCTCGGCTTCACCGCCGGCATCCAGCGCAATGCGGCTGCCGGCCTTCGGTGACTTGCTGGCGCCCACCTGGGCACGGGCCTGCTGGCCACCGAGCAGGCGCTCGATCAGTATCTCCACGCGGCCGCCGCTGGCCTTCTGCCCGAACAGGCGCGCCGGGATCACCCGGGTGTCGTTGAACACCAGCAGGTCGCCCGGCTGCAGCAGCGACGGCAGGTCGCGCACCTGCAGGTCGGTGAAGGCATCGGGTGCCGGCGGTACCAGCAGCAGGCGGCTTGCGGAACGTTCGGCCAGCGGGGCCTGCGCGATCAGTTCAGCCGGCAGGTCGTAATGGAAATCGGACTTCTTCAAGGCAGTGGGCGGCAACAGGTCGACAATGGCGCGCATTGTACGTCCAGCGTCTGCGAGCCGGCGTGCTTCGCGGCGAACGTCGCGGAAAATGCTGCTATGCAACAGGTTTCTGCGGGGTTATCGCGCAAAAAAACAAGTGCTAGCATCGAGCCGGAAGTCCGCTGCACGAGCCTGCCCCCAAGCGCGCGTGATGACGCGCGTTTTGCTTTTGAAGACCCGTGCGACCCATTGTTTCAGGAGATCTGCAATGAGCTTCATCGAACGCCTCGCCCCCCTGCGCAGCCAGCCCGGCACCCGTCTCACCACCGGGCTGGACGATGCCACCCTGACCGCCCTGTCCGCCAACCACCCGCAGCTGATCGCCGCGGTGGACGCCGCTGCCGAGGAATTCGCGCGCGTGCAGGCCGACCTGGGGCCGCTGCTGGCGCAGGACGAACAGGCGCAGATCGACGCGATGCAGGACGGTTTCGTCAATTTCTATGCCGATGACGCGGTGACCCCGTACGTGGCACTGGCTGCGCGCGGCCCATGGGTGGTCACCCTGAAGGGCGCCGTGCTGTACGACGCCGGCGGCTACGGCATGCTCGGCTTCGGGCACACCCCGGACGCCGTGCTGGAGGCGATGGCCCGCCCGCAGGTGATGGCCAACATCATGACCCCCAGCCTGTCGCAGCAGCGCTTCATCACCGCCCTGCGCGCCGAGATCGGCCACCGCCGTGGCGGCTGCCCGTTCACCCGTTTCATGTGCCTGAATTCCGGTTCCGAAGCGGTCGGCCTGGCGGCCCGCATCGCCGATGTCAACGCCAAGCTGCAGACCGACCCGGGTGCGCGCCACGCTGGCGCTGCGATCAAGCGCGTGGTGGTCAAGGGCAGCTTCCATGGCCGTACCGACCGCCCTGCCCTGTATTCCGATTCCAGCCGCAAGAGCTACATGCAGCACCTGGCCAGCTATCGTGGCGAAGACTCGGTGATCACCGTGGCGCCGTACGACGAAGCCGGCCTGCGCAAGGTGTTCGAGGACGCCGCGCGCAACCAGTGGTTCATCGAGGCGGTGTTCCTGGAGCCGGTGATGGGCGAAGGCGATCCGGGCCGTTCGGTGCCGCCGTCGTTCTATGCCGTGGCCCGCGAACTGACCCGTGCCCACGGCAGCCTGCTGCTGCTCGACTCGATCCAGGCCGGCCTGCGCGCGCATGGCGTGCTGTCGGTGGTCGATTACCCGGGCTTCGAAGGCCTCGACCCGCCGGACATGGAGACCTATTCCAAGGCCCTCAACGCCGCGCAGTACCCGCTGTCGGTGCTGGCGGTGACCGAGCATGCCGCGCAGCTGTACCGCAAGGGCATCTATGGCAATACCATGACCAGCAACCCGCGTGCGCTGGACGTGGCCTGCGCCACCTTGGCCCAGCTGACCCCGCAGGTGCGCGCCAACATCGCCGAACGCGGTGCCGAGGCCGTGCGCAGGCTGGAACAGCTGAAGAACGAGCTGGGCGGGCTGATCACCAAGGTGCAGGGCACCGGTCTGCTGTTCTCCTGCGAGCTGGCCCCGCAGTTCAAGTGCTACGGTGCCAACTCGACCGAGGAATGGCTGCGCCAGCACGGCATCAACGTGATCCACGGCGGCGAGAACTCGCTGCGCTTCACCCCGCACTTCGGCATGGACAGCGAGGAGCTGGACCTGCTGGTGGGCATGGTCGGCCGCGCCCTGCGTGAAGGCCCGCGCCGCGAGCAGGCCGCTGCCGCGTAAGCCTGCTTGGCGTTTGTAGAGTCGAGCCGTGCTCGACTCGGCCTTTGCCGCGATCTGAACGAAGATCAGCCGAGCATGGCTCGGCTCTACAGAAGGGCTCATAATCCAAGGACACCCCGTCCCCGACCGCCCTGCGGTTGGCGACGGGGCGTTTTCGTTTCCGGCCAAGAGACAGGAAGATCCATGAAATCGATCTGTGTGTACTGTGGTTCCAACGCTGGCAGCAAGCCGGCCTACACCGAACGCGCCATTGCCCTGGGTGACCGCATCGCCCGCGACGGCCTGCGCCTGGTGTATGGCGGCGGCAACGTCGGCCTGATGGGAACCGTGGCCAATGCCGTGCTCGCCGCTGGCGGCGAGGTGACCGGCGTGATCCCGCGCCAGCTGGCCGACTGGGAAGTGGCGCACCGTGGCCTGACCGAACTGGAGATCGTCGGTTCGATGCATGAGCGCAAGTCGCGCATGTTCGATCTTGCCGACGGTTTCGTCGCCCTGCCCGGCGGCTTCGGCACCATGGAAGAGATCTTCGAGATGCTGACCTGGCGCCAGCTGGGCATCGGCAACAAGCCATGCGCATTCCTCGATGTGGACGGCTTCTACGCCCCGCTGATCGGCATGATCGATCGCATGGTGGAAGAACGCTTCCTGCATCCGGACCAGCGCCAGGACCTGTGGTACGGCTCGGACATCGAAGAGATGCTGGAGTGGATGAAGAACTACCAGCCGGCCCAGGCCTCGAAGTGGATCGACGAGAAGCGCCGCGCCGCCCTGCGATGATGCAGCTGCACGCGGTGGCTCAGGCCGCCGCGTGCGCCCACGGCGCGGGCCGCCCCAGCAGGTAGCCCTGGCCGTAGTCGCAGCCCAGTTCACGCAGGGTCTGCCGCTGCGCGTCGGTCTCGATGCCTTCGCCAATGGTCTCAATGCCCAGCGTGCGCGCCAGCGACAGCACGCCTTCCACCAGCGCCCGCGTACTCTGCACTTCCGGACCGTGCAGGCCGGCGATGAAGCTCTGGTCGATCTTCAGCGTGCTGATCGGGAAACGGTGGAGGTAGGACAGCGCGGAGAACCCGGTACCGAAATCGTCCAGCTGCACCTGGATGCCGCGCTCGCGCAGGCCCTGCAGGATACGCAGCGTGTGCGGGCCGTCGTCCAGCAACGCCACCTCGGTGATTTCCAGGCGCAGCCGGCGCGGATCGGCACCACAGCTGTCGAGCAGGCCGAACAGGCGATCACTGAACTCTGCCGAGCGGAAATGCCGGGGCGATACGTTCACCGAGACGTAGCCTTCGCCTCCCCGTGCCAGCCCCGCGATGACCTGCTCGTAGATCAGCCAGTCCACCTGTTCGATCAGGCCGCTCTCTTCACCCAGCTCCAGGAACGCGCCGGGCAGCAGCAGGCCACGGCGCTCATGCTGCCAGCGCAGCAGCGCCTCGTGACCGACCACTTCGCCGTCGGACAAGCGCACGATCGGCTGATAGAACGGCACGAAATCGCGGTTGTTGATCGCACGGCGCAGGTCGGCTTCCAGGTCCAGGCTGCGCATGGCTTCTTCGCGCATGTCCTCGTCGAAGATCGCACAGCGGTCATGGCCCTGCGCCTTGGCCCGGTACATGGCCGCATCCGCATCGCGCAGCAGCTCTTCTCCGGTGCGGTAGCGCGGATTCCACAGGGCAATGCCCAGGCTGCCGGACGGAAACAGTTCGCGCCCGGCGATCCACATCGATTCCTGCAACGCCAGCAGCAGCCGCTGGCCGAAATCCAGTGCCTGCGCCAGGCCCTGCGGGCACTGCAGCAGCACAGCGAACTCATCACCGCCAAGCCGGGCCACCACATCTTCGGCACCTGCCATCGACACGATGCGCTTGGCCACTTCCACCAGCATGCGGTCGCCGGCGGCATGGCCGATGCTGTCGTTGACCAGCTTGAAGCGGTCCAGATCGAGGAACAGCACGGCGAACACCGGTCCGCCCTCGCGCTTGGCCAGCGACAGTGAATCCTGCAGGCGATCCAGCAGGTGCAGGCGGTTGGGCAGGCCTGTCAGCGCATCGTGCATGGCCTGGTGGGTCAGGCGCTGCTCGGCACGCAGGCGCTCACCGATCTGCCCAAGCAGCTTTTCGTTGACCTCGGCCAGTTCGCGGGTGCGTTCCTCAACGCGCTTTTCCAGCTCGGCATGTGCCGAACGCAGCCGCTGCTGGTCGCGCTGGCGCGCAAGCCCGGTTCCGATGTTCTGCGCAACGAAGGTCAGCAGCCGCTGATCGTGCACGCTGAACGTGCTGTTCTCGCTGTAGCTCTGCACCACGATCGCACCCACCACCTCATCGTCGCGCAGCAACGGCACGCCCAGCCAGCAATGCGAGCGCGCGCCGGACTCGCGCACTTCACCACTGGCCAGCAGCGCATCGATCTGCGCGCGTGACGCCAGCAGCGGGCGCCGGTTGCGCACCACGTATTCGGTCAGGCCCCGGCTGAACGGCCGTGGCGCGCGGCTGGCATTGTGCTCGTCCACCGAATACACGAAGTCCAGGCCGTTGCCGGCCGGGTTGACCAGGGCGATGTAGAAATTGCGTGCGTCGAGCAGGCGCCCGACCACCCCATGCACCTGACCATAGAACTGGTCCAGGCTGTCGGCAGACATCGCCATCTCGGCGATGTTGTACAGCGCGGTCTGCAACTGTTCGGCACGGCGACGCTCGGCCACCTCATCCTGCAGGCTGCGGTTGGCGCGCTGCAGTTCCTGGGTGCGCCGCGCCACCTGCTGCTCCAGCCGCACCTGCGCCTGGCGCCGGTCCATCGCGGTCTGTACGTGCTGCGCAACGAAGCCCAGCAATGCGCGCTCGGCCTCGCCATAGCGGGCTGCCTGTTCATAGCTCTGGACCACGATGGCGCCGCAGACGCGGCCGTCCCGCAGCATCGGCACGCCCAGCCAGTCCAGGCTTTCGGGCCCACGCTGCGGGTCGTGCTCCTGTTCCATCACCTGCGCCAGCAGCCTGCGCGAGGGACCACTGAGCGGCTTGCCATGGCGCAACAGCGCCACGGTCAGGCTGCGCGGCATCTCGCTGGCGTCATGGCTCTGCGTGGGATCGGCGACGAAGTCATCGACCTGATCGGCGAAGTACAGGAAGCGTATCTGGTCGCGCACATCGTCGTATTCCACGATGTAGCAGTTCTCGGCATACATCAGCGTGCCCAGCACACCATGCACGTGGCGCAGCATCTCGGGCATTTCCAGGTCGGCACCGGCCAGATCTGCAATCTGGAACAGGGCCTGCTGCAGCCGTTCGGCCTCTTCCAGTGCCTTGATCTGGCCGGCCTGGCGGCCGCGCTGCAGCGCCAGCTCAATCGCCTGCCGGGCCAGCCCCCACCACGCGGGTGAAGGCACCGCGCCCGCAACCGACAGCAGCAGCCGCGCACCGTCATACTCCCAGCCGTGCTGGCCATCGCCGGTGGCGGGCTCCACGGACGCAGCGCTGTCAATCGCAGGCAAGGGCCAGCCCCCTCGGCCACTCCCCAGCTGCGGGTCGTCCCAGCCAACGCGGACCACGGCCGTTTCCGGCAAAAGCGCATGCAACGCGCGCACCAGCGCCGTGCTCAACACGGCCTCGTGTAGTGGCTCTTCCGCCGATTCAGCATGCGTGGACAAATGACAATCTCTTGGCGCCGTCTGTGCGTCGCCTCCCCTGAGCCGCCGAGCATAGCGCGCCACCCGGGGGGCAATGGAAGCCCGTAAACCCCGAATCGTGCGCCCGTACGTTTTTCGTGCTGTCCGTAGCTGCTTCCATGCCATGAACCTCGCCCTGCCCGCCCCTGCCACCGGCTATGCGCCACCGCCTGCAGGCCTTACCCTGTACGCCGTGGAAGCCAGCGCACTGCCAACCGATGAAGCCTTGATGCTGGCCTGGGCCGGTGGCGACCTGCGCGCGTTCGAAAGCCTGTATGGGCGCCACCGCAAGCGCCTGTTCGGCTTCCTGCTGCGGCAACTGCGCGACACCGCGCTGGCCGAGGAGATCTTCCAGGACGTCTGGCAGCGGGTGATCAGCGCCCGTGCCGGGTGGCAACCAGACGCGGCCTTCAGCACCTGGCTGTTCCGCATTGCCCACAACCGCCTGAACGACCATTGGCGCGCCGCCCGCCACCGCCCGGCTGCCCCGGCCGATGCCGATCTGCGCCTGGCCGCGATCGAGGATGGGCAGACCCCGGAAGGCGAGCTTTCCGAATTCGAACAACGTCGCCGCATCCAGCTGGCGATGGAACAACTGCCGCCTGAGCAGCGCGAAGTGCTGCAACTGCGGCTGGATCAGGAACTGAGCCTGGAGGAGATCGGCCAGATCACCGGCGTAGGCCGGGAAACCGTGAAATCGCGGCTGCGCTATGCGATGGACAAGCTGCGTGCGGGATTGAACGCATGAACCGAGACGAACCGCTGACGCCGGAAGAACGCGAGCTGGCCCGGCTGCTCGGCCGTCGCGCCGAGCAGGCTCCGCCCGCCGCACTGGACGCCGCCATCCTGGCCGCGGCCCGCGCTGCCGTGGACGCGCCGGCCGCCGATGCGGTCGCCTCTCCCGAGGCGCCGCGCACGCAGCGCACACGCCCGCGTTGGCCGGCGGTGTTCGGCATCGCCGCCTCGATGGTGTTTGCCATCGGCATCGCCTGGCAGCTGCGTCCGGAACCTCCGCCGGTTCCGGCCGGTGAGGCCGCTGTTGCTGCGGCACCGGCAGCGGCAGAAGACGTTGCGGCTGCCGATCAGGCCGCTGACCGCAGTGCAGCCGACAGCGCTGTGGCGGCCGCCGAACCAAGCGCTGCGCCCGCAGCACCCGAGGCCGCCCCTGTTGCCGCTGCCCCGGCACCGGCCATCGCACGCGCGCCCGAGCCGGCGCCGGCCCAGGCTGCACGATCGATGGCTGCGGATGCGGCCGCCGATACCGCCTTTGCGGCCCTTCCGCCAGCGCCGACGGCAGCACCGTCCGCAGCGCCGCCTGCGCCACCGGCACCCGCCGCCTACTCGGCACCGGCACCTGCACCGGCATTCGCGCCGGCAGCGTCCGGGGCACTGAAAGCACGCACGGCCGCGGCACCTGCACCGGCACCAGCAGCCAATGCCGCCGAGGTCGAGCGGGCGGAGGCGCTGGATCGGGTGGAGATCACCTCGATGAAGCGTGAGGCTCCCAGCCGTTCGGCTCCGGGCATCATGCGCCGCGGCAGCGATGCGGGCCTGAGCGCGGATACCGTGCAGGCCGAGGTGGACGCCGACGCGCGCCTGCCACGCCGGCAGTGGCTGCAGAAAATCCGCGAGCGCCGTGATCAGGACCAGCGCGACCTCGCCCGCGCCAGCCTGGAGCGCTACATCCAGCAATATCCGGAAGCGCGCCTGCCGCGCGACCTGCGCCCGCTGCTGGACGACTGAAACGGGCGGGGGTACCCGGCAACACCGTAGAATGGCGGGAATGCTCGATACCCTCGCCCAGCCCGTCAGCCACACGCTGGAAGTCAAACACAGCCGCTTCATCGCCCATGCCGCGCCGATCGACGGCGCCCCCGCAGCGCTGGCGTTCCTGCAACAGGTTGCCGTGGCCGACGCCACCCACAACTGCTGGGCCTACCGGCATGGCCAGGACTACCGCTCCAGCGATGATGGCGAGCCGGCAGGCACCGCCGGGCGGCCGATCCTGGCCGCGATCGACGGGCAGGGCTTCGATCGGGTGATGGTGGTGGTGACGCGCTGGTTCGGTGGCATCAAGCTCGGCGCCGGCGGCTTGGTCCGGGCGTACGGTGGCGCCGCCGCAGAATGCCTGCGCACCGCGCCGCGGCTGGCGCTGGTCGCCATGGCACGGCTGCAGCTGCAGGCCGGCTTCGAAGACCTGGGCACCCTGCATGCGGCCCTGCCGGCATTCGGCGCGGAGAAGCGCGATGAACAGTTCGACGCGATCGGGGTGTGCCTGCGGGTCGAATTGCCGGCCGATCAGGTCGACGCATTGAAAATCCGCCTGCGCGACGCCACTCGTGACCGTATCCGCATAGAAGACGACCACCAGGATGACTGACAAGGACGGCGCCCCCGCCTCGCCCCCGCCGCTGCGCCGCCTTGGCAGCCTGCGCACGCTATGGCCGTTCGTGCGCCGCCACAGTGGCCTGTTCACCGCTTGGCTGATGGCCCTGGCGGTGTCTTCGGCGGCCACGCTGAGCCTGCCGCCGGCGGTCAAGCAGATGATCGACCATGGCTTCAGCAGCGGCGGCCAGATCAACCGTGCCTTCGCCCTGCTGATGCTGGTGGCCGTGGTGCTGGCCCTGGCCACCGCCGCGCGCTTCTACTTCGTGTCGCTGCTGGGCGAAAAGGTCGTGGCTGACCTGCGCAGCCGCCTCTACGCACACCTCATCCAGCTCGGTGCCGGCTTCCATGACCGCAGCCGCAGCGGTGAGCTGGTCTCGCGCCTGACCGCCGACAGTGAGCTGCTGCGCAGCGTGGTCGGCTCGACCATGTCGGTGGCATTGCGCAGCAGCGTCACGGTGGTCGGCAGCCTGGCGATGCTGTTCGTCACCAGCCCGCGGCTGGCGGCGTGGTCGCTGCTGGGCATTCCGCTTGCGGTACTGCCGATCATCATCGGTGCGCGCAAGCTGCGCACCGTCGCGCGCAGCAGCCAGGACCGCATCGCCGATGCCAACAGCCTGGCCAGCGAGACCCTGGGCGCCGTAAGGACGGTACAGGCGCATGCACGCGAACCCTACGAGCGCGGCCGCTTCGACCATGCACTGGGCGATGCCATCAAGGCCGCCCGCCGCCGCATCGGTGCGCAGTCGCTGGTCACCGCCAGCGCCATCCTGCTGGTGTTCGGCGCCATCGTCGGCGTGCTGTGGCTGGGCGCGCACGATGTCATCGACGGCCGCCTCAGCGCAGGCACCCTTGGCCAGTTCGTGCTGTACGCGCTGATCGGTGGTGGCTCGGTCGGTGCGCTGGCCGAAGTCTGGAACGAACTGCAGCGCGCGGCCGGCGGCATGGGCCGCATCGGCGAACTGCTGCAGGAAGACATCGAGATCCGCGCGCCGGCGCAGCCGCACGTGCTGCCGCAGCCGCTGCGTGGCGAGATCCGGTTCGACGACGTGGTGTTCCATTACCCGCAGCGGCCTGACCAGGCGGCGCTGGACCATTTCAACCTGCACGTGCGCCCGGGCGAGACGGTGGCCCTGGTTGGCCCGTCCGGCGCAGGCAAGAGCACGGTGCTGTCGATGCTGCTGCGCTTCCACGATCCGGCCAGTGGCCGCATCTGCGTGGATGGCATCGACGTGCGCCAGGTCGACCCGGCCGAACTGCGCGGACAGCTGGCGCTGGTTCCGCAGCAGCCGACGCTGTTTGCCGCCAGCGCGCGCGACAACATCCGCTATGGCCGCCTGCAGGCCAGCGACAGCGAGGTGGAAGATGCCGCACGCGCCGCCGAGGCGGACGGATTCCTGCGCGCGTTGCCGCAGGGCTATGACAGTGAGCTGGGCGAGCGCGGCGCCCGCCTGTCCGGTGGCCAGCAGCAGCGTGTGGCGATTGCCCGCGCACTGCTGAAGGATGCGCCGATCCTGCTGCTGGACGAAGCCACCAGCGCGTTGGACGCGCAGAGCGAGCACAGCGTGCAGCAAGCGCTGGAACGCCTGATGGCGGGCCGCACCACGCTGGTCATTGCCCACCGCCTGGCCACCGTGCTCAAGGCCGACCGCATCGTGGTGATGGACCAGGGCCGCATCGTCGCCGAGGGCACGCACGCGCAGCTGCTGGCCGAAGGCGGACTGTACGCTGAACTTGCACGCCTGCAGTTCATCGATTGATGACGTCCGCCTAACATCGGCGCGGCCAAGCTGGCCGCGCAACAGCAGCATCCGCTGAAGGAGGTGCACGATGTCGTTCCGTCAGTTCCCCGCCGTCGACAGCAACGGCGAAAGCCACATCATCATCGAGTTCAAGCCCGAGGCGAATGGCAGCGGGCACCATTCCGAAGCCACGCCACGCTACGAACTGGATGATGGACGGCCGCTGGTACGCGACGGCCGCGAGTTCACCACCAGTGGCGGTGAGCTGAGGCTGACGATCTGAGGTTCGCCGGGCATGGCCCGGCGCCACCGGATTTCGTACCGCTCCGCTCTGGTGGGTGTCGACCTTGGTCGACACGCCTTTTGCCTCTGGTAGGTGTCGACCTTGGTCGACACGCTTTTTGCCAAAGGCGGTCGAGCATGGCTCGACCCTACAAAAAGCGTGATCAATTTTTGACCAAGCATCTTGACAGCCTTTACTACCAAGGGCTGAGCGAGGTTATCCACACCTTTGCTCAGAAATCATCCACACCGCCTGTGGATGAATGTGCTCAGCCCAGCACCCGCCCGATGCCGCTGGCGTCCACTTCAGCGGCCGCGCGACTGATCGCCCCCGGATCGCTGCCGGCCACGAACCCGATCCGGAAATGCACTTCGCCGCCAGGCGTGCGCGAGGAATGGATCGAGGCCAGGCTGATGCGGTGCTGCTCGAACACATTCAGCAGTTCACGCAGTGAGCCCGGCCGGTCTTCCGGCAGGTGCACCGACAACGCATTGCGCTCGGTCAGGTCAGCCAGCAGATAGCCCACGCGTTCAAAGGTGTAGTTGCCCTCGGCCAGTGCCTGCTCGCCGAAGGCACTGCGGCTGGCCGACAGCAGCTGCTCACGGAATGCACTGCGTGCAGTGTCGTCGGCCTGTCCGACCTGGGCCTGCAGGGCCTGCAGCTGGCCGACCAAGCGCTCCAGCATCGGCGCCACGTACGGGTTGCCGAACTGGATGTCCTCGTAGATCGCGGGGTTCAGCGACAGGATGCGCGAGATGATCGCCGTATCCAGTTCGAACGATGCCGACCGGTACGGCATCATCGCGGCCAGGTCGCCCAGCTGCGGCTGGTACTGGCGCAGCACGCCGGCCTGGGCCAGGTGGGTGGCATGCACCATCGCCTGTACCAGCGCCATCATCTGGTCGTGATGCTGCGGCGTGGCCCGCACGCACTCAGCCTGCAGCGCCGTGCACAGCGAATCGACCCATGGCTGCCAGTGCCGCAGCCGCGCTTCGCAGACCACCATCACCCGACCCTTCAGGGTCGGCGCTTTCGGTGGCGCGGTCATCGGGTGCAGCCCGACCACCTCGGCCTGCGAGGCCAGCATCGCCTGCACCGGTGCCTCCTTCACCGAGGTCACGTCCAGCCACAGCCGGTCCTGCTCGCGGCCGGCCGACTGCCGCACGTACTCGGCGATCAACGCGGGCGTATGCCGGATCGGCGCCGAGAACACCAGCACATCGGCCTGCGCGAGCAGCTGTTCCGGCGTATGCGAGCCCGGATCAGCCGGATCATGGCCGATGACCCGCAGCTGCATGTGCTGCTGGAAGAAGCGGGTCAGCCAGCGCCCGTAGGCGCCGGCACTGCCGACGATGCCGACCGTGCGCGGCGTGCGTTCGAGCAGGCCGTTCATGCCACGCGTTCGGCGCGGAAGCGCGTCCCCTCGGCCAGCGCGGCAGGCGCTGCAGCGATCACGTCGAATTCTTCGAAGCCGTTGTCCAGGGTCGCCTCCAGGGCCGCGTGGGTGCCGGCAATCGCACGCGAGATCGCCTGCTGCATCGATTCGCCGCGCAGCAGGAACGACACCACCAGCGACATCAGCACATCACCCGTACCAGCCACGTCCACCGGCAGCAGGGGCGAGGTCCAGCGCCAGGTCTCCACGCGGCCGACAGCCAGGGTCACCAGTTCACCCGGGGTGCCGCCCACGCTGTGCGCGATCACCCAGTGCGGGCCACGATCCAGCAGCGTGCGTGCGGCGGCGATGGCATCGGCCTCGGCGAGCGCCGGCATACCGGTGAGGCGATTGAGTTCAAAGGCGTTCGGGGTCACCAGCCAGGCATGCGGCAGCAGGCGCTCGGCGAAGATCGCTTCCAGGCCCGGTTCCACGTAGGGGCCGGTGTGGGTATCACCAATCACCGGATCCAGGCAGTAACGCAGCTGCGGGCAGGCCGGCAGGATGTCGTCCAGCCAGTCGGCGAAGGCGGCACCGTTGGAGGTGCTGCCGAAGTAGCCGGACACCAGCATCTTCGCCCGCTGCGGCAGGCCGCGCTCGTGGGTGCCGAGCAGCAGGTCGGCGAACCAGTCGGCGGGCAGCACGCGACCGCGCGTGGTGTCGTAGAACGGCGCGTTGCTGAGCAACACGGTCGGAATTTCTGCTACGCGCACGCCGAGAGCGCGCATCGGCGGCACGGCGGCGCTGTTGCCGGCGTGGCCGTAGACAAGTTGCGACTGGACCGAGATGACATCGATCGGCGACGGGCCGTCGGGCCGCTGGCGGCGGCCGTGGACCAGGTGGTTATCAAGGGATTCGCTCATGGCCGCATTCTACGCCCGGTGGGCGGTTCGGCAGGGCTTGCAGCCCTGCACCTGCAGAATCAACGTCAACATCAAAAGCCAGAGCGGGCTGTCCCTGGGATGGCGGGGCGGTGTGGGTGGTCAGGACACGCCGTAAACCCATCCATGGGGGCTCGATGGCGCCATCCATGGCGCCAACGGTCCTGCGCACCCACACCGCCCCACCTTCGACAGTTGGCCGACAGCTGCTGGTGGGTGCCGACCGTTGGTCGGCACATCTGTCGGATACCGAATGAATTCGTCCACGCATGGCGTGGCTCTACTGGCAACTGCGGCTGTTGGTAGGTGTCGTCCGTTGATCGACACGTCTGTCAAATATCGATATCCGACCCCGTGCCGACCAACGGTCGGCACCCACCAAAGCAGAACGCTGTTCCGACAGATCGCGGAAAACGGCGCGACCGAGCTACATGGACGTACTTGCAGTGTCCCCCTCAACCGGACCCACCCCGCCAATCCACGGATAGCACGCTTTGGCTTTTGCCGTTGCCTCTGCGGGTGCAGGGCGCAGCCCTGCAAAAAGAAGCACCCCTCAGTGAACAGCAGGCCGCGACGGCGGCAGCCACGCCGCCACGATGCCGAGCAGCGGCAGGAACGCAGTCAACTGGTAGACGTACTCGATGCTGGTCTTGTCCGCCAGCAGGCCGAGCACGGCAGCACCCAGTCCACCCATGCCGAACGCAAAGCCGAAGAACAGGCCGGACACCATGCCGATGCGGTGCGGCATCATTTCCTGTGCGTACACCACGATCGCCGAGAACGCCGACGACAACACGAAACCGATCAGCACCGCCAGCACCGTGGTCCAGAACAGATCGGCATGCGGCAGCATCAGTGCGAACGGTGCAACGCCCAGGATCGAGGTCCAGATGATCGGCTTGCGGCCGATGCGATCGCCCAGCGGGCCACCGAGGAAGCCGCCGGCGGCGGACGCCACCAGGAATGCGAACAGATGCAGCTGCGCCTGTGCCACCGGAATGCCGAAATGGTGGATCAGGTAGAAGGTGAAGTAGCTGCCGATGCTGGCCATGTAGAAGTATTTGCTGAAGATCAGCACCAGCAGGATCGCCAGCACCTTGGCCACGGTGCGCGGGGGATGGCGCGGCGCCATCGAGGCGGTGCTGGCCGGGCGCGGGGTGCCCAGGTGCAGCGCGTACCAGCGGCCGACATAGGTCAGCAGTGCAATGCCGATCAGCGCGGCGCCGGCAAACCACGAGGCGGCATGCTGGCCATGCGGCACGATCACGGCTGCAGCAATCAGTGGACCGAGCGCGGTACCGAAATTGCCGCCCACCTGGAACACCGACTGCGCGAAGCCATGGCGGCCACCCGAGGCCAGCCGCGCAATGCGCGATGCTTCCGGATGGAAAATGGCCGAACCAATGCCGACCATCGCCGCAGCCATCAGCACCACCGCATAGTTCGGCGCGAAGCCGAGCAGCAGCATGCCGCACAGGGTCGAGGCCATGCCGATCGGCAGCGAGTACGGCGCCGGGCGACGGTCGGTGGCGGCGCCAACCAGTGGCTGGAAGATCGAAGCGGTCAGCTGGTAGGTCAGCGTGATCAGGCCGATCTGGGTGAAGCTCAGGTTGAAGCCGCCCTTGATCACTGGATAGATGGCCAGGATCAGCGACTGCATCATGTCGTTGACGACATGCGAGGTGGAAATAGCTGCCAGCACACCGGGAGCCACCGGACGTGAGGTCGTTGCGGGAGAAGCCAAGGCGGACATGGACGCAGTCAGGTTGGGGGCGAGTCACGCATGCTACGGTTGCCCTCCCCTCCCTTCTGCCGCGTTCGGGTCATGGCCTATCGCAAAAAGGACATTGCCGGCGATGTCGACCCGGCTGCGCCGTGGCGTGATGTGCCAGTGCATCGCCCGGTCACCTACCGGGTTACCCAGTACCCGGCAGGCACCCACATCGCAGGCCACAAGCACCAACGCCACCAGCTGGTCTATGCCATCTCGGGGCTGATGGTGGTGCGCTCGGAAGTCGGTCGCTGGGTCGTGCCCTCCACCCGTGCAATCTGGATGCCGGCGGGCATGGTGCACGCGGTGGACTGCATTGCCGCCGTGCACATGCGCAGCCTGTACATCGATCCGTCGTTCGCCCCGCAGTTGCCGGCCGAACCGTTCGCGGTACAGGTGGCACCGCTGCTGCGCGAACTGCTGCAGGCAGCCACCCTGATCAAGGGCGAGCACATCGAAGACAGCCGCGATGGCCGCGTGGTGCGCCTGCTGCTGGACGAGCTGCACCGCATGGACGTGCTGCCGCTGCACCTGCCGGCGCCCACCGACCCGCGCCTGCAGCGGATCTGCCAGCACATCCAGAAGCACCCCGGCGATGACGCGACGCTGCAGGACTGGGCACAGGCGCTGGAAGTGGACGTGAAAACCATCCAGCGCCACTTCGCCCACGAGCTGGGCATGACCTTCGGGCAGTGGCGACAGCAGGCGCGACTGCTGGCCGCATTGGAGCGGCTGGCGGTCGGCGACAAGGTCATCGATGTCGCGCTGGCGATGGGCTACGACAGCCCCAGCGCGTTCACCAGCATGTTCAAGCGCCAGCTGGGGCAGACGCCGGCGGCGTTTTTCCGCTGATCGCAAACGAAAACGCCGGGCATGGCCCGGCGCTACCGTTCAACACTTGCGTTGAAAACTCAGGACGTCATCCGGTCCCAGAAGCCCTTCACGCCATCCATGAAGGTGGCCGACTTCGGCGAATGCTTGCGTGCTTCCTCGCCGACGAAGGTGGCTTCGAACTGTTCCAGCAGCTTGCGCTGCTCAGGGGTGAGGTTGACCGGAGTCTCCACCACCACGCGGCAGTACAGGTCGCCCTCGCTGCGGCTGCGCACCGAACGCACGCCCTTGCCGCGCAGGCGGAACAGCTTGCCGGTCTGGGTCTCGGCCGGAATGCGGATCTCCGCTTCGCCGCCGAGGGTGGCCACGCGCACGGTGTCACCCAGTGCCGCCTGCGAGATGCGGATCGGCACTTCGCAGTGCAGGTCGTCGCCATCGCGCTGGAAGATCGCATGCTCGCGCACGCGCACTTCCACGTACAGGTCGCCCGGTGGCGTACCGGCCGGACCGGCTTCGCCCTCGCCCTGCAGGCGGATGCGGTCGCCGGTATCGACGCCGGCCGGCACCTTCACCGACAGCACCTTGTCTTCCTCGACACGGCCGTTGCCGTGGCAGGTCTTGCAGGGCTTGGCGATGATCTGGCCACGGCCGCCGCAGTTGTGGCAGGCCTGCTGCATGGCGAAGATGCCGCGCTGGATGCGCACCTGGCCGCGGCCATGGCACACATTGCAGGTTTCGACCTTGCCGTCTTCCGAGCCACTGCCATCGCAGTCGCCGCACTCGGCCAGGGTCGGAATCTCGATGCGGCGCTCGACGCCGCGCACGGCTTCTTCCAGGTCCAGCTCCATCACGTAGCCGATATCGGCGCCGCGACGCGCCTGGCGCGGACCACCGCCACCGCCGCCAAAGATGTTGCCGAAGATATCGCCGAAGATATCGTTCATGTCCGGGCCGCCCGGGCCGCCGCCGCCCATGCCGTGCTCGAACGCCGCGTGGCCATGGCTGTCGTACATGCGGCGCTTGTTGCCGTCGGACAGCACTTCGTAGGCTTCCTTGCACTCCTTGAAGGAGGCTTCGGCCGCCGCATCACCCGGGTTGCGGTCCGGGTGGAACTTCATCGCGCAGCGACGGTACGCCTTCTTCAGCTCGTCGTCGGTGGCGGTGCGGGCAACGCCCAGCACTTCGTAATAATCGCGCTTGCTCATATCGTGGATCTGGTTCCGGAAAGTCGGGATTCGTCAAAGCGGAAGAGCGGAACCAGGTCCGCTCTTGCGTCGGGCGCCCCGACACGCCGGTGGGCGGTCAGGACCCTGATGCGACAACGGGACGCTGGTGGCCAGCGTCCCGTGTCGGTCCGGATCAGGACTTCTTGTCGTCCTTGACTTCGGTGAACTCGGCGTCGACCACGTCGTCCTGCGCCTTGCCGGCATTGCCGGCGTCGGCACCCGGGGCACCGCCCTGGTCGGCCGAAGCAGCGGCGAACAGCGACTGGCCAGCTTCTTCCAGTGCCTTCGACTTGGCTTCGATCTGTGCCTTGTCGTCACCCTTCATCGCGGTTTCCAGGTCGGCCAGGGCCGCCTCGACCTTGCCGATGACATCGCCGCCGACCTTGCTGCCGTGCTCGGTGATGGCGCTGCGGGTACCGTGGATCAGGGCGTCGGCCTGGTTGCGGGCCTGCACCAGTTCCTGGAACTTCTTGTCTTCTTCGCGGTTGGCTTCCGCGTCGGCGACCATGCGCGCGATCTCTTCCTCGGACAGGCCCGAACCGGCCTTGATCTCGACCTTCTGTTCCTTGTTGGTCTTCTTGTCCTTGGCCGACACGTGCAGGATGCCGTTGGCGTCGATGTCGAAGGACACTTCCACCTGCGGCAGGCCACGCGGGGCCGGCTCGATGCCGGACAGGTCGAACTTGGCCAGCGACTTGTTGAAGCGGGCCTGTTCGCGCTCACCCTGCAGCACGTGCACGGTCACGGCCGACTGGTTGTCCTCGGCGGTGGAGAACACCTGCGAGGCCTTGGTCGGGATGGTGGTGTTCTTCTCGATGATCTTGGTGAACACGCCGCCCATGGTCTCGATGCCCAGCGACAGCGGGGTCACGTCCAGCAGCAGCACGTCCTTGACGTCGCCGCCGAGCACGCCACCCTGGATCGCCGCACCCAGTGCCACGGCTTCGTCCGGGTTGACGTCCTTGCGCGGTTCCTTGCCGAAGAACTCGGTCACCGCCTGCTGCACCTTCGGCATGCGGGTCTGGCCGCCGACCAGGATCACTTCGCTGATGTCGCTCGAACGCAGGCCGGCATCGTTCAGGGCGACGCGGCACGGCTCGATCGACTTCTTGATCAGGTCATCCACCAGTGCTTCCAGCTTGGCGCGGGTCAGCTTGATGTTCAGGTGCTTCGGACCCGACGCGTCAGCGGTGACGTACGGCAGGTTCACTTCGGTCTGCTGGGCGCTGGACAGCTCGATCTTGGCGCGCTCGGCAGCGTCCTTCAGGCGCTGCAGGGCCAGCGGATCCTTGCGCAGGTCGATGCCCTGGTCCTTGTTGAACTCTTCAACCAGGTACTCGATGACGCGGTTGTCGAAGTCTTCGCCACCCAGGAAGGTGTCGCCGTTGGTGGCCAGCACTTCGAACTGCTTTTCACCGTCGACGTTGGCGATCTCGATCACCGAGACGTCGAAGGTGCCGCCGCCCAGGTCGTACACCACGATCTTGCGATCCTTGTTGTCGCCCTTGTCCAGGCCATAGGCCAGCGCGGCCGCGGTCGGCTCGTTGATGATGCGCTTGACGTCCAGGCCGGCGATGCGGCCGGCGTCCTTGGTTGCCTGGCGCTGGCTGTCGTTGAAGTAGGCCGGCACGGTGATGACCGCTTCGGTGACCTTCTCACCGAGGAAGTCCTCGGCGGTCTTCTTCATCTTTTCCAGCACCTTGGCCGAGATTTCCTGCGGGGCCATCTTCTTGCCGTCGCTGGTGGCCACCCAGGCGTCGCCATTGTCATGGGCCAGGATGCTGTACGGGACGTGCGCGATGTCCTTCTGCACTTCGGCGTCGGTGAACTTGCGGCCGATCAGGCGCTTCACCGCGTAGAAGGTGTTCTTCGGGTTGGTCACGGCCTGGCGCTTGGCCGAGGCACCGACCAGGACTTCGCCGTCCTTGGTGTAGGCGACGATCGACGGGGTGGTGCGATCGCCTTCCGAATTCTCGATGACGCGGGCCTTGCCGCCGTCCATGATCGCCACGCACGAGTTGGTGGTGCCGAGGTCGATACCAATGATCTTGCCCATGGGGGAGACTCCTGAGGATGCTTGTTGGTGTCAGTCCGGCCGTTCGGCCGGTGGATGAATACGATGTGGGGGAGGCTCGTGGAACATTCAAGCCATCTCCCGAACGCTGTGTTCAGCGCCTGGAAAACCTTGCCAGGCATGGCCTGGCACAACCGGGACCGGGCAAAGCCCGGCCTGGTCCATCAATCGGCGGCCACCACCACCAGCGCCGGCCGCAGCAGGCGCTCGTTGAGCAGGTAGCCCTTCTGGAACACGGTCACCACGCTGCCCGGGGCGGCGCCCGGCGTCGGCACCTGGCTGATGGCCTGGTGGTGTTCCGGGTTGAACGCCTGGCCGATCGGGTCCAGCAGGACCAGTCCGTTGTCGGCGGCCACCTTCAGCAGCTGCTTGTAGGTCAGCTCCAGGCCTTCGCGCAGCGGGTGCGGGTCGTCGCCGGCGGCCTTCAGGCCGGCATCCAGGCTGTCGAACACGGGGAGCAGATCGCCCAGCAGCTTCTCGTTGGCGAACTTGCGGGCCTGTTCGATGTCACGGGCAACGCGCTTGCGCTGGTTCTCCAGGTCGGCGCGCTCACGCAGGGCATCGGCCTTGACCTGTTCGATTTCGGCGCGCAGGCGCTCGACTTCGTCGTTGACGCCGGCGGTGGCGGCCGCATCGGCGGCACTCTGCTGGGATTCGATATCTGGCTGTTCGTGGTTCATGTCTGGGTCCCTGGCGGTCAATCTCCGCCTCCACCCACCCTAGTGTGGGCGGGATGCTGCGTTTCAAGCGTCGGATGTTCCCGGCGGCCGGCCGGCTGGCGAAAACGCCGCGCCCAGTACATCGGCGGTAGCCTGCACCAGCGGGATCACGCGGTCGTAGGCCATCCGCTTGGGGCCGATCACCCCCAGCACGCCCAGCACCTGGCCATTGGCCGTGTAAGGGGCAGTGACCAGCGAGACGCCCTGCAGCGGCATCATCCCGGTCTCCTCGCCGATGAAGATGCGCACGCCGGGCGCCTGGATGGTCCGCTCCAGCAGCTGCAGGATCTCCCGCTTGCTGGAGAACAGCTCGAACAGCTCGCGCAGGCGCTCCAGGTCGGACAGGTCCTGCACCCCCATCAGGCGGGTCTGGCCGGCCACCAGCATGTCGTCGGCCGCCGGCTGCAGGGCCTGCTCGGCCAGCTCGATGCTGTGCGCCAGCAGCTGTTCCAGCTCGGAGCGGGCATCGCGCAGTTCCAGCAGCAGTCGGGTGCGGATCTCGGCCATCGGCAGGCCGGCGAAATGGGCATTGAGATAGTTGGCCACCTGCTCCAGCTGGCCCGGCGCGAACTCCTGCCGGGTCTCGATGACGCGGTTCTGCACCTCGTTGTCGGCAAACACCAGGATCGCCAGCACCCGGCGCCCGTCCAGCGCCACGAAGTCGATCTGGCGGAAGGCGAACTGCTCGCGTCGCGGCGCGCTGACCACGCCGACGAAGTGGCTCATCGCCGACAGCAGCTCCGAGGCGCTGCCGAGCAGGGCCTGGGTGCTGCCGCCGCCAGCCAGTTCCTGGCGCAACCGGGCCAGCTCGCCTTCGCCCGGCGGCTGCATCTGCAGCAGGCTGTCGACGAAGACCCGGTAGCCATGTGCGGTCGGGACCCGCCCGGCGGAGGTGTGCGGCGAGGCCAGCAGCCCCAGGTCTTCCAGGTCACCCAGGATGTTGCGGATGGTGGCCGGACTGACCTCCAGCCCGGCCACGCGCGCCAGCGTCTGCGAGCCGACCGGCTCGCCGTCCTGGATGTAACGCGCGATCAGCGTGCGCAGCAGATGGCGCGCACGCGGGGCAAGCTGGTCGGGAGAACCGTGCATGGAATCAACCTGTGAGACACGGACACTAGATAATGGCGGCGCATCACCTTGGCAAGTCATTGGACCTCCCTCGCCCGCGTGCTAGCGTTGCGCGGCTGCTGATACCCCCTTACCCATGCTCAGACATCTTTCGATCAAGGATTTCGCCGTCGTCCGCGCCACCGAACTGGAGTTCGGGCCAGGCATGACCGTGGTTTCAGGCGAGACCGGCGCCGGCAAGTCGCTGATGGTCGACGCGCTGGGCTTCCTGTCCGGCCTGCGCGCCGACAGCGGCGTGGTCCGCCACGGCGCCGCGCGCGCCGAGCTTTCGGCCGAGTTTGCGCTGGAGCAGCTGCAGGCTGCACGCCAGTGGCTGGCCGACAACGAGCTGGACGACGAGGAGCAGTGCCAGCTGCGCCGGGTCATCCGCGCCGATGGCGGTTCGCGGGCCTGGATCAACGGCCGCCCGGTGACCCTGGCGCAGCTGGGCGACCTGGCCTCGCTGCTGGTGGAGATCCACGGACAGCACGAACAGCAGGCCCTGCTGACGCGCCCGTCGCAGCTGGCCCTGCTCGACGCCTATGCGCGCAACGAGAACGAACGCCGCCAGGTGCGACGCGCCGCCGCGGCCTGGCAGGCATTGGTCGATGAATCGCTGGCGCTGTCGCAACAGGGCGACGTCAGTGACCGGATCGGCTTCCTGGAGCACCAGCTGCGCGAGCTGGACCGTGAAGACCTGGAGCCGGAGTCGATTGCCGCACTCGGCGCCAGCCACCGCCGCCAGGCCCATGCCAGCGCCCTGCTGAGCGCCTGCCAGGCCGCCAGCAACCAGCTCAACGGCGACGACGGCAGCTCCGCGCTGGACCTGCTGCAGCAGGTGCGCCACGAGCTGTCGCGCCTGATCGAGCACGACCCGCGCCTGGGCGAGGTGGATGGCCTGATCGAGAACGCTTCGATCCAGCTGCACGAAGCCCTGTCGCTGCTGGACCGGGTGCATGACGACCTCGACGCCGACCCCGAACAGTTCGAGGAGAACGAGCGCCGCCTCGGCCGTCTGCACGACCTGGCCCGCAAGCACCGCGTGCCGATGGACGAGCTGGGTGCGCAGCGCGAGCGCATGCACGCCGAAGTGGAACAGCTGCGCGGCGCCGACGAACGCCTGCAGCGCCTGGCCGGCGAGATCGACAAGGCCGCCGCCGTCTGGCGCGCACAGGCCGAAGTGCTGACCGCCAGCCGTCGCAGCGCTGCTGCCGAGCTGTCGGCCACCACCACCGGCATCATCGCCGAGCTGGGCATGGGCGGCGGCCAGTTCCTGATCGAGCTGGAACCGCAGGACGCCGCCAAGCCCGACCCGCAGGGTGCCGAGCGCGTGGAATTCCTGGTCGCAGCCAATGCCGGCCAGCCGCCGCGCGCCCTGCGCAAGGTGGCCTCCGGCGGCGAACTGTCACGCATCTCGCTGGCCATCGAAGTGGCCGCGCTGGACCTGGATGCAGTACCGACCATGGTGTTCGACGAAGTCGACTCCGGCATCGGCGGCGCAGTGGCTGACATCGTTGGCCAGAAGCTGCGCGCGCTCGGCGAGAAGCGCCAGGTGCTGTGCGTGACCCACCTGCCGCAGGTTGCCTCCAAGGGCCATGCCCATTACCGGGTCAGCAAGGCCCCGGTGGAAGGCATGACCCAGAGCGCCGTGGAAAAGCTGGACAGCAAGGCGCGCGAGGAAGAGCTGGCACGCATGCTCGGCGGCGTGGAAGTGAGCAAGGAAGCGCGCGCCGCCGCGCGCAAGCTGCTGCAGGTGTAACGCCGCCCGAGCCGGGCATAGGCCCGGCTTCCGCACGGTAGTGCCGGCCGCTGGCCGGCAACCCAACACAGGTGGGCGAAGATCGTGAGGTTGCCGGCCAGCGGCCGGCACTACCCCCGTGGCTGCGTCAGGTCGACGTTCTCCACCAGGAAATCAAGAAACGCGCGCACCCGCAGCGGCAGGTAGCCGCCCTGCCCCAGGAACACCGCGTGTACCTCTTCCAGGTCACCGGGGTTGGCCTCTTCCAGCACCGGCAGCAGGCGCCCGGCGGCAATATCCTGCTGCACCTGGAATGCTGCCAGCCGCGCCATGCCCAACCCACCCAGCACCAGCTGGCGCAGCGCATCGCCGTTGCTGGCGCGGGCGTTGCCACTGGGCAGCAGCATGCGTTCGCGCCCGTCCTGCAGCAACGGCCAGCCCTGCATCGCGCGCGCATGGCCGATATCCAGCCGGTTGTGCGACTGCAGCTCCTCGGCAGTGCGTGGCAGCCCGTGCCGCTGCGCGTAGGCCGGTGCAGCCACGATCATCATCCGCGTCGCGCCCAGCCGCCGCGCCACCAGGCTCGAGCTCTTCAGCGGACCGGCCCGCACCGCCACGTCGGTGCGCTGCTCCAGCAGGTCGATCACCTCGTCGTTGAGGGTCAGGTCCACGCCTACCTGCGGATTGCGCTGCAGGAACGCCGGCAGCAACGGCAACAGGAAATGCTGGCCGAACGGCACGTTGGAATTGACCCGCAGGCGTCCACGCGGCTCGGCGTGAGCACTGGCGCAGCGCTCGGCCTCGTCCAGGTCGGCCAGCACGCGCAGGCCGCGCTCGTAGAACGCGCAGCCCTCGGGAGTCAGCTGCAGCTGGCGGGTGGAACGCTGCAGCAGGCGCGTCCCCAGCCGTTGTTCCAGCCTCGCCACCAGCTTGCTGACCGCCGACGGGGTCATCTCCAACGTTCGGGCGGCTGCGGAAAAGCCCCCGGTCTCGATCACCCGCACGAACACTTCCAGTTCGCCGGATCGGTTGATGTCGGAGCGCGCCATGGCAATGAATCCAGTTCACAGATGATTGTCCATGCGCAGTCTAGTTCACAGATGAGTACGGAATCACCATGGCCTTCCCTCCACCCGGGATTGCCCGATGAATCGCTTCAGCCAGCTCGTCACCACCGCATTGATCGGCCTGTCCAGTGCCGCCAGCGCCGCCCCTGCGCCACAGTGGGTCGCCAGCTGGCAGGCCAGCCCGCAACCGGTCTGGGGCGCGGAATTCCTGTTTCCGACCCTGGTCCCAGCCGCTCTGCAGGACCAGACCTTCCGCCAGACGGCACGTATCAGCCTGGGCGGGTCTCGGCTGCGGGTGCGGCTGAGCAATGCCTACGGCACTCAACCACTGCGGATCGGGGCGGCGAGCGTGGCCGCCCGGGCGGGGGACACCCCGCAGCCGCTCAGTTTCGAAGGCCAGCCCGGAGTGCTGATCGGCCCCGGGCAGGAACGGCTGAGCGATCCGCTGCCACTGGCCACGGCTGACCGGCAGGCGCTGCAGGTCAGCGTCTTCGTGCCGGGGCCGATGCCGGTACAGACGTTCCATTGGGAGGGCAGGCAGACCAGTTGGATTGCGCCTGGCGACCAGAGCCAGGCCCAGGCACTGAGCGGGGCCAGCAGCACCAC
This sequence comes from Stenotrophomonas sp. a6, assembly GCF_030913325.1. Taxonomy (NCBI): domain Bacteria; kingdom Pseudomonadati; phylum Pseudomonadota; class Gammaproteobacteria; order Lysobacterales; family Lysobacteraceae; genus Stenotrophomonas; species Stenotrophomonas sp. a6. The sequence goes on along the minus strand of NZ_CP133161.1, from coordinate 1,796,651 downwards.
GGCCCGCCTGTTCCTGGCCGGCATCGAGGTCGAGGCGCCGACCAGCGCACGCAGCGTGGTGGTGATCGGCGATTCGATCACCGACGGCGCCACCGCCAGCCTCGACCAGGACCAGCGCTGGACCGACCATCTGGCCGCGCGTTTGGCACCGCGGGGCATCGCCGTGGTTAATGCCGGCATCTCCGGTGGCCGCCTCTTGCACGACGGCATGGGGGAATCCGCGACGGCGCGCTTCCAACGCGATGTGCTGGATCAGCCTGGCGTGTCCAGCGTGATCGTGCTGATCGGCATCAACGACATCAGCTGGCCCGGCACCGCCTTCGCCCGCAAGCAGGCGCGGCCCGCGCTTGCCGAGCTGCAGGCGGGCTACCGCGCCCTGGCCGAACAGGCCCATCGGCGGGGTCTACGCATCCTCGGCGCCACCCTGATGCCGTTCGCCGGCGCCCTGCCCGGCACGCCGCTGGACGACTACTACCACTCGGACAAGGACGCCCTGCGCCGCCAGCTCAATGCCTGGCTGCGCACCGACGGGCCGTTCGACGCGGTGATCGACCTGGACGCGGCCCTGCGCGATCCGGCCGATCCGTCACGGATGGCCGCTGCCTACGACTCCGGCGATCACCTGCATCCGGGTGATGCGGGGAACCGGGCGATGGCCGAGGCGGTGGATCTGGACGTGCTGCTTGGAGGTCAGGGGTCGGCCGGGGTCGGATCCCTTTGCGCCAGCAAAGGGCTCTGACCCCAGCACGCGACCCGGCAACGAAAAACCCCGGGCAGGCCCGGGGTTTCGTCGCATCTGGCTGGCTGGATCGGCTTACTTGCGCTTCTTGCGCACGTACAGCACCAGCGAGTGCTCTTCCAGCTCGTAGCCGTGGTCGGCTGCGATCTTGCGCTGCAGCTCCTCGATCTCATGGCTCTCGAACTCGATGATCTTGCCGCTGTCCACGTCGACCATGTGGTCGTGGTGGCCGCCACGGTCAAGCTCGTAGACCGCCTGGCCACCCTCGAAATTGTGCTTGAGCACGAGGCCGGCGGCCTCGAACTGGGTCAGCACCCGGTACACCGTCGCCAGGCCGATCTCGTCGCCATGCTCCAGCAGCTGGCGGTAGATGTCTTCGGCGGTCATGTGGTGCTGGGCATTGCGCTGCTCGAGCAGCGCCAGGATCCGCATCCGCGGATGGGTCACCTTCAGGCCGACTTTACGCAGGTCGTGGGTTTCCATAGGTCTCCGTTCATTGGCGATTTAGCGCCAGCTGCCTCGGATTGGGTCGCGGTGGCACGCCGGGAGTGTATCATCGGTTTGATTTCCCCAACCGCCAGTCCCGATGCGCAATCTCCTGTTGGTCGCCGCCGTCGCCCTGTCCACCACCGGGTGCGGCATCATCTACAAGCAACCCATCTATCAGGGCAACCTGATCCGGGAAGATGCCGTGGCCAAGCTGCAGGTCGGGCAGAGCAAGCAGCAGGTCACCGCGCTGCTGGGCACCCCGTCCATTCCCGATCCGTTCCACGCCCAGCGCTGGGACTACACCTCCAGCCAGCGGGTGAACCGCCTGGGACGTACTGAAGTGAAGAACTTCGTGGTGTTCTTCGAGAATGACACCGTGACCCGTTGGGAAGGCGATTACTTCCCGGGCAACGACAAGGCACTGGCCCAGCAGACCGTGCGTCAGTTCGGCCGCAACCTGCCGAAGGACAAGAAGAAGAAGGGCCGCTGAGGCCCTGCCCGTCCCCACGGACGGGTTGCGGGCATCAACCGCCGAGCGCGCGTCGCCGGCGGTTGTCCTTGGGGTCGGCCAGCAACGGGCGTAGCAGCTCAATGCGGTCACCCTCCAGCAACACCTGCTGCGGGCGCGCCAGTACGCCATGCACGGCCACAGCCGGGCATCGGTCACTGCCTTCCAGCGCGGCGGCGGCAATGGCATCGGCCACGGTCGCGCCCTCGTCCAGCTGCAGCCGGCGCGACAGCACCTGCTGCGGCCAGGCCAGCACCACCTCGACCTCGATCATCGCTCAGGCCTCGTCGGCGACGCGGACGAAATCATTGACCATCCGATCGGCCAGACCCTGGAAGCCGATCGCCAGGGCCGGCCCCAGCAGGCGCGAGCTGGGCTCGAATTCCAGGGTCAGGGTGACCTTGCAGGCGTCCTCGGCCAGCGCATGGAATTCCCAGCGGCCGTGCAACTGCTTGAACGGGCCATCGCGCAGCTGCATGTCGATGCTGTGCGGGCGCTGCAGGGTGTTTTCGGTCTGGAACCAGGTGCTGAACGAACCCAGGCCCAGGTCCAGGCGCGCCACCAGCCGGTCCTCGCCCTGCTCCAGGATCTGGGCAGCCGAGCACCAGCGGAAGCGGCGCGGATAGGCCTGGACATCGTTGACCAGGTCGAACATGCGCGCGGACGAATGTTCGACCAAGGCGCTGCGGCGGATAGTAGGCATGAATACAGGACGTTTCGGCAATCGACCGGGCGGGCCCGAATCGGAGACAATACGGAAATGAGCAAGAACAGCGGCAAGGATAAAGCAAAGAGCGCGACGGCCAACAAGACCATCGCGTTGAACAAGCGTGCCCGCCACGAGTACCACATCGAAGAACGCTTCGAGGCCGGCCTGGCACTGCAGGGCTGGGAGGTGAAGTCGATCCGCGCTGGCCGCGGCAACATCATCGATGCCTACGCCTACGTGAAGCACGGCGAGATCTTCCTGATCGGCGCCCAGATCACCCCGTTGATCCAGGCCTCCACCCACGTGGTGGCCAACGACCGGCGCGAGCGCAAGCTGCTGCTGCACCGGAGCGAGATCGACAAGCTGGTCGGCAAGGTCGAGCGCGATGGCTACACGATCGTGCCCACCGCGATGTACTGGAGCAAGAACAAGATCAAGCTCGAAGTCGCGCTGGCCAAGGGCAAGCAGACCCACGACAAGCGCGATGCCGCCAAGGACCGCGACTGGGCGATCGAGAAGCAGCGCGTGATGCGTCGCGGCAACCGCGACGCGTAAAGCCGCTGCGCATCACCCTGTAAAGCCGGGCCATGCTCGGCTGCCTTGGTTTTCTGTAGAGCCGAGCCATGCTCGGCTTCGGTAAGAAAAGCAGTCGAGCATGGCTCGACGCTACAAAAGGCGGGTCACCCCGCCAGCATGCCCTGCCCGCGCATGCGCGGCGCCAGCGCCGCGTGCATCACCGCCAGGTGCATCACCACCGCCAGTTCCGGCGCGTAGCGGTCATCGCCTTCCCGCCACTGCTGGGCCAGCTGCGCGGCATCATCGGGCAGCAACGACAGCAACTGGGCATCATCCAGCGCATCGGCGGCGCCCTGCAGCTGGCGCGCCAACTGCCGCGACTGCCACACGTGCACGCCAATACTGAGACTGGCCAGCGACATCAGGACCACGGCCAGCCCGTGCTCGAACCACTGCGACAGTACTTCCGGCCCCCACAGCAGGGCCGCCAGTACGGCCAGGCCCGGTAGGCGCCAGCCGAGCCAATGGATGCGCCCGCGCTGCGACCAGTGCACCACCACCGCGCTGGCGACCAGTGCCGCTGCGGCCGTGGCCGGCAACTCCGTCACCCAGGTGGCCGCCAGCAGCACCGCCAGCACGGCCCAGACCCAGCCGGGCGGCAACGCGCGCCGCTGATAGTCGGCACCGACCGGCCCGATCAGCTGTCGCAGGCTGCGTTGTTGGCTTGCATCGGTCACCCACAGTCTCCGTGTCTGTCCTGGCTCGGATGGTCGTCGCCAGTGTGTCGCAAATTCGTGCCAATGACGTTACCAATCCGCTATGACGGCGGCTCTACAACGTGTTGTGGATTGCAAAGGTGACTGTTCAGCTGTTTTGCCGTAGCATTGCAACCGTTGGGCAGGCCCTGACCGTGGCAACGCGGGATAGGCCCTGTACCTTGCAGCACTGTAGAAGCCGGGGGTGCATTGTCCCCGTGACGCCATCGGCGCCGGTTTCCAGGAAGCAGAAATAACGAAGCCCATCAATGCCTTAGCTTGATGGGCTTTTTTGTTCATGACTGCCGCATGGGCAGAAATGGGCATGGATTGGCAGCGTTTGGTCAACTTCTTGGTCAACATCCGATGTTGACCACTGCCGTCCTCAGCTCGCCGGCGGATCTTTCAGCTGGTAGTTCTCATCCTCAAGCTGTTTGATGACCCGACCGATCTCGGCCTGCAGTTTGGTGTGGGCTGATGACGTTTCGTCCCACAGACTCTCCGCTTCTTCATTGCTCTTTGCTCTGAAAGCCTTCCAGAACTTGTTGATGAAGGTATCCATAGGTGTCGTCACCTTCGACGAATGGATGCGAGCCCGAATCGGCAATAGCAGCGCAGCCCATTCCTCAACTTTCGGAACCAACTCAGGGTCGATTGTTGCTTTGGACCAATCCTCTCCCGTTGTCTGGGCTGCAGTCCGCGCGTTTCGAACCTTTCGGCCAGCATGAAGCAAGCCGACGAGAACCGGCTGCACCGCAAGTAGATTGCCTCGTTCCGCCTCTATTCGCTTGGCCCTTAGCGCATCGCGGCGCTCGACCAAGCGCTTCGCTTCCTGTGCCGCATCACGGCGGCGCTCGAGGAAAAAATCCAACCCCGCCTTCAGCAAGATGCCCGCGACCAGCGAGACAACGGGCAGGCCGTACTTCCAGAATTCGCTCGCCGACTCTGCCGCGGGCGCCGCGGGCGCAATCAGAATTTCTATTGGCATGCCATTCTCGTCTTCCTTGGTGAGCGCATATCCTGCCTGAATGATCTGTCGAATAGATCAAATTGGCGACTCCGGCACGCCTACGGCTATAGTCCGCGCATGACCAGCGAGCCCCGTCAATCCCAATACTCGCCGAAGGCCGTGGCGTACCTCCTCGAGAATTGGAGGGCCCTCAGACCCCAGGTCACGGACCTCCTGATTACTCTATGGCAGCTGTCAGCAACTGCCCCAACTGGGGCGAAGGACCAGTTGACCCAAGGCGTTGGTCGCAGGCTGGACACAATGCTCGTCACTGCGGACGCAGTCTTTACTCTTATCCCGCCGGCGCGCACGAAGGTATCGCGCGACGTCATAAAGCGCGCAACTATCAACCTTCAGGCATTTTTGATTCACACGGTTGGAGTCATGGACAACATGGCTTGGGCTTACCTCCATTGGCACGGCCTCCAGAGTCAGATCAACCGCAATCACGTCGATCTGTTCAAGGCGTGGACGCAAGAGGTGCTTCCGCAGCTTCTGGTTGATCACTTGACCACAGCTGAAATGGTCGCTTGGCGCGATACCTACTTGAAGCCCTATCGGGATGCACTTGCCCACCGCATCCCCCCCCCCCCTATATACCGGAGACTCACACGCAGCACGAGGCGAGCGCACTCCAGAAAATTGAAGACCGAAAGCTGGCGGCAATGGCGACGGCCGACTGGGACTCGCTTATTGCCCTACAGGAAGAGGCCGGCCAAGTGCACGGGATGGGTATCTGATCGTGCTGTCGTTCGCAACGCCGGACGAACCTATCCTGCTGCACCCCCAGATACTTGCAGATTTCACAACCATCATCGATTGGCCACGTCGTCCCACAGCCTCGCCTCGTGCCTCGCCCCCCAGAGCTCGGCGCCGGCGCGACCCTGCTCGTAGCTGGTGCATTTCCGACATGGTCCACTACCAGGACCATACCGATGTCGATCGAGGTGCGCGACCCAGATGCCATCATCGACACGCTCGGTCATGGACAAAACCCAGACGCCCTGGCTGACAATCACAGTCAGCGGATCGTCCGGCCAGCTCGCAGAGCGTGCGGTCCAGTAGAAGGAGTCGGGACGCGGCATGGCCGGCAGGATACGAATGGCGGTCGCAGCATCTGCGATTGTGAGCACTCTATTGCCACGCCACGGTCGCTCCCCTCCTATGCGGCGAGCTGGTGCTCGTAGAAGGGGTGCCGCTTGTCGTCGAAGATCCGATGCAACGCGGCCAGGTTAACCGGGTCCGGATTGAGCCAGGCATCGACGTGCTCGGGCTTGATGTTGATGATCGTCCGATCGTGGCCAGCCGCAGCCACTTCGGGCTCGGGATCGTCGGTGATCGCCGCGAACGACAGGGGATCGGGCTCTTTCCCCGCGGGGTCCGTCCAGTGCGACCACAGGCAGGCCACCAGCATCGGTTCGCCTGTGCGCGGGGTGAACTGCACCACCTGGTTCTTGCCGTCCGGACCTTCCACATTCTCGTAGAACGTCTCCACCACCATCAGCCCATGGGTGTGGCCGAATGCCGGCGTCCAGAATTTCTTCAGGCTATCCCGGCGCGCGTTGTAGGTGCCCGGGAAGCGCTGGTCATAGTTGGCCGGCTTCCCGGCCAGGCGGCACTGGTAGCGCATGGGCCTGATGACCAGCTTGCCGCCCTCGGAAATGATCACTGGGGCGTAGACCCCGGGGAAGATCCGGCTGTCACGGTCCTTCGGTTGGGAACGCTTGAGGTCAGCAAGCTTGACCAGGGCCCGGTCGATCTTGTTGCCGGCGATCCGCACGTCCTCCCGGGCCTTCTTGGTCTCCTTCACCTGCAGCGCACGCTCGGCATCGGCCAAGCGCTTGCGGTTGGCGAACAGCTCCTGCTCCAGCACCGCGGCCTCGGCCCGGTTCCACTGCTCGACCTCTGCCCACACCGCAAACTCCGCCGGTGTGGCGCCTGCCCGGAAAGCGTCATCCATGGCCTTCGGGGCCTTGGGCCGCTTCTTGCCCAGGTCGTGGGCGTACAGCGCTGCGAACTCCTGCAGGGAGAGCGTGGCGCCGGTCATGCGGACCAGCTTCTGGTAGGCAGCGGTGATCTAGGCGGAATAACACATGGCCGAATTACAGCATGCCGGCCTTACTGCTCCGTGAGCGTCCGGGGCAGTGAAGGGCCCCCTGCGGCGGCCCAGTGGACCTATGGGCCAGAAGGCGCGACCTGCCCGCCCAATGCACTTTGAGACGATTCGGCGGGTACCGAGAAGCCTGGAGGCTCGATGCTCAAACCGGAAACCACAACTATCCACCAAAACCCTATAGGGACCACTATGCCAATTGGAAACAGAATTGGTGCGGTTAAAGGAACACTCCAGAAGCGGAGCGAGTCCGGCGCTTGGCGGGAAATCAAGAGCGACGCCAAATCAAGGTGCAATTGCGAAGAAGACAGACTGATGTACAACACAACTTCACTTGTCTCGCAGCGAATCTCAATCAACGAGTTTCCTTGCGACAATTGCCACTCCGCCTTTCTAAAACTCAGCATCAAATGCGAACACGCAATAGTGGTAAATGTCACGCATTGCGCACCAGGCCCGGGCGGATATAAGGACTTTCATCCGGAAACAGCGAGAGATCACGAAGTATTCATTCACTACGTCCTCGGAACTGCGTACTACCACTCGACTCATGTCGTCAATCCAGTTCGCGGCCCACAAGTTGAAACAGACGCAGAGTTTCTTGGGCGAAGCAGCACCATTATTGATAATGGAAAGAATTTCTTGGCGAAGAATCTAGCTGAGCACTAGTTCTGCGAGAGGCCGCAAAAGCGGCCTCCCGGAACATCACAGATCGGGCAAGCCCAATCGTCTCCGCATTGCCGCGAGGAGCACGAACGAGGTCCGCACTAGCGCGTGCTGGTCACGTGTCAGCTGGTCATACATATCCAACACCTCCGGCGGGATCCGCCCTACCCGGCCTGCCTTGAAGGCGTCCATCGAGACCACCTGAGCCTTGTGCCGCTCATCTTCCATGCCCTTCTCCAGCGTCTGGCGGCGGGAGTGCCGCCCCCTCGATGCCTTGGGCCCCACCTCCAAGCCTGTTGCAGGCGAAAGAAAACCAGCGCCACTGTCCCTCGGCTGGGCTTTCTCCTGCGATCCCTTTCCACTGGCAACCACCTGCAAGTCCTTCTTGTCCATCAACCAATGCCCCTGTATCGATAGGGCCGGCACCATCGCCGGCGTCTTCACATTGGTTTCATCCAAGCAGATCCGATGGCAGGGCAAAGTTGCAGCAACTATTCCGTCACGGCTTTGTTCAGACGCGCGGCCAGCTTCGGGTTGAGGATGATCCCGGCCTCGGCCCTGGCGCTATAGCGGGCGCGGTTCTTGATGGACCGCTGCAGACCGCTTGAAGTGATGGCCAGTTCCGGATTGACCTTGTTGAAGTCGCGGATCTTGGCCAGAACGGAGGCGCGATCGCTAGCGTCACCATTGCGCAGCGCCATAGCGAAGGCATTTACCAGTGATTTGCGGCGATCGAGTATGTGCTGCTCGTAGTTCTTCAGCGCCCGGGTCGTCTCGCACCGCCTGGACACCTTTTCCGGCGCGAAGCCGTTGGCCTGCCGCAGGATCTCCCAAGGCGACAGATCGGCCACGACGGGATCGCCGCGCAGGGTGTTCACTCCCTGTGTCGCATAGCGGCCGGCCTTGATCATGTCCTTCAGCCTCTTGGGCACCCGCAGTTGCAAGGTCGCGCGGGCACCAGCGGCGCGTCTCACGACGGCCTATGCGCTGGCTTGAGTGATGGCCATGACTACCGGCCATTTGGTAGCGGGAGGTGGATTCGAACCACCGACCTCGTGGTTATGAGCCACGCGAGCTGCCGAACTGCTCTACCCCGCAAACAAGAAGGCCGCTGATTGACCAGTGGACTCCCACGTCCTGGTCAATCAACGGCCTTTGAATTGAGGCGCCCACAAAAACGCCCACTATGGGATTTCAAACCTACTTTCGGTTCCCGAGGCAACTGAGGCTCCTCATGAGGAACAACTGAGGTCATGTGTCTGAACACTAATCACCAAGCCTAGCGAACTGCTGTAGTTGTCCTTCAACATTCCGACGTATTCCCGCCACATCGGGATCTCGGACTGGATGATACTCATCAGTCTCAAGCACATCTTGGTAGTCGGAGTCTGGCCAGAAAAACTCTTCGAGGGTTTTGAGTCTTGCCGATGCAAGTCCCAGCATCATCTTCTTTCTGGAGTCCTGCTCCGTCTCTAGTGCGAGTTCAAGCTTGCGAATTTTCTCGACTGCTCGCCCAGCTGAACGTGCATTCTTCAGGACCTTGTCATAACCATCCAGCACGTCTTTGAGCGCCTGAGACGGCTGTTCCCCAAGGAGCGCCTGAACTCTGAAATGCATCGCAGCAAGTTGTGCAACAAGCTCTGTGTACTGCGCGGATCGCAGCTCAACCACAGCGTAGAAAGCTCGAGCAAAGTAGTGCTCATCGCTCTCATCTGGACGCCGCTCAATCAGGTCCAACTCCTCCTGCCACATGCTCGGCTTCTGTATGACCTCAATCGCGTCTAGCACCCGGTAGGCCAACGTTAGTCCTTCTTCGGCAACCGCTTGCTGCTTCCCCAGCTTCGCTTGCGTTTTCCAGCTTGAAAGACCCCACACGCCAACGCCACCGAGCACCAACGCGCCAACTCCCTGCGCGACTGCACCGAACCCCTGTGTCACTACTGGCCAATTGATCTCCAGTGCCCAGCATCCCATTCATTCCCCCCGCGGCATACGCCGTCTTTCCATGAAGGCGCGTCATGCACCTCCCTAACAAACCTTAACAAATGCGATAATCCCGGCCAATACAGGGAGGGTGTCGCAATGGTTGAGACGTTTCTCGGCTTGACGGATTTGCAGATGAAGGCGGTGACTGCCTTTGGTCAGTTGGCCCTCGCTACGACAGTGGCTTATATCGCCTTCCAGCAGTGGAGGACAGCACGTCACAAACTGAAACTCGACATGTTCGATCGCCGATTCGCGGCCCACGAGGAGCTCCGGCGCCTCGCAACGTCGTTTCGAGGCAAACGGCAGATGCAAGATGCGGACGCAATCTTGGCGCTGGAGCCCACGTTCCGCTATCTGTTTGGGCAACCCAGCAGCATTTTGGTGCGACACATGGCAGGAGTTGCGATGCGCGCCGCTGCGCAGACGAGCGCCGTTGAGACTCCGATTGGCCTACTCGGGCGAGATCCAGATCCCGTAAGCCTTGAGCGATGGAAGGAATCACAAGACAAGATCACCGCACTGATGACGGAGTTTCACACAATCCATACCCAGGCCACCGCAGCAACTGCCGACCATCTCACCCTCAAGCACTGACTATCGCTAGCTCTCGGCGTTCCACAGCGCCCTGCAAAATCCCCGCCTGCCACTATGGAGCGCCTCCAGCAGGACTGCGCTGGCGCACTTGTGGGCCTTGATGTAGTTGCCCTTGCGCATCTTGGCTGACTTGGCCAGACCGAGTCCGGCGTGCGTGAGGTGCAGTTGCTGCAACCTGCGATCGATGCCCTGAAAGCTCAGCGCGCCCACACCGCCACCGCCGGCGAGTTCGTCTTGCACGACCCCAGGACGAACGCCCGGTGGGGGTCGGATCAGAACATTCGCGCCGGCGAATGGCAGCGCGCGCTGCGCAAGGCTGGGGTGAGGTACCGGTACCCGTATCAGATGCGCCACACCTTTGCTTCCCAGGCGCTCAGCGCCGGCGAGAACGTCATGTGGGTGACGCGGCAGATGGGACACCGGGACTGGACGATCACGGCCAAGAAGTACAGCCGGTGGATCCCCTCAATGGTCCCCGATGCCGGCTTAGAAGTCGCGGGCGTTTGGGCGAGCGCTGCAGCAGCACCCACTACAAGGGCGGCACCGCAAAGCTGAAGCATCCAATCACACTAGTTCTGCAACCTCCTCAAACCACCCGACTCAACAGGCACTTTCGGCCAACTGCTGCAGGTAGACCGCTCAGCGGCAGGCCTGGGTAGTTCCAGCCAGGCCTGCCTATCACTTAAAGGCCTTTGGCCAAGCGCCTAACGTTGAGAGAAACAACATTGTTGGGCAACCTTGCGATGTCGTTCGTATAGGTCTGGCTAGATTCTTCCTCCGGAATGAACTCATCGACGACTTCAGGACCCACGCCAAACATGCCGCAGAAACTGTCATACGACAGCAGCGACTCGCGAAAACTGAGCCGCACAGCGTGCGCAAAAAGCTCGGGCACCTCGTTCGCTATCAAGCCATCTTCCCGCTCACCGCGAGCCTCTCCGCCTCGACTCAGTCTTATCACACCGGTCTTATATTGATCTTCAGTGATAACATCCAATTGCTTCGCGCGATAGAGAATTGCCGATTTGCTGACCTTCCACCGGAGCTTCATCTCCACCAATCCCTGCCAGTTCAAATGTCTGCCACGCAATGGCGGGAATTCCCTGACAAAAGTCGATCTCGGTAGCAAGAACGCACCGGCAAACCGATTGGCCTCGCCCTCAGTCTTTCGATCACCAGTGACCAAGCCACAATGCATCACAAGGTGTCCCAGCTCATGTGCCACATCAAAACGCCCTCGACACGAGGACGCCTCTGCATCGTTAACCACAATTACTGGCCTAGCTGTACCAATCGAACATGCATCAACCTCTCGAGCGACGCCTTTGAACCTGGTCACCAAAACCCCAGCGTTCTCTACAACCCGGATCATGTTTTGAATTGGCCCCAGCCCAAGCCCCCAGTGTCGGCGACAGGCCTCGGCTGCCTGCTCGATATCGACCACTGAACCGGCTTCAATCTGCGGAATGTTCAACTGCGGAAGAAGTACTTTGGATTCCAGCGTCGCTACAATCCTACGAAACATTTCACCCTTGGCGAGCGCGACCTGCTTAATCGCGGCCTTGGCAGTGAACCTCTTGCGGAAATGGAAAAGATCTTCGCCGACCTCAGCACTTGCCTGACGCACAAAGAATGAGGGCCGCACGCTTAGCATTTCCGAGATGTAGTCGACCACGTCGTCCGGCGGCGTCAGCTGCTCCGTCTCGATCTTGTGAACATACTGTCGGGTCTTGCCGATTCGCGTCGCAACGTCCTCTTGGCTAAACCCGTTGAATAGGCGCGCAAGCCGGACATTGGCACCCAGGATTCGAGATTGCATAAAGTATTCCTGCCACGCTCTTACGGATTCTTCCCTTCAGCGTCGTCCTTCTTGGACTCAGCTTCCAGGCGCGACCGCGCCTCTGCTGCGGAAAGATCGACAGACTCGGGCCGAGAATCGTCCACGCTGACAATGACGGGGGTGCTGGTCGAGTACTTCCAGCGGAAGACCTCTACTTGATTGGAGTCAAATCCGACGAAGTGAACATCAGGCTCCTCCTCCGCGACCTGCGGTTTGGCCACAATGAAGCGGAACATCACTGGCGCGTCGCTCTGACCGGGGAAAAGCTGATCGGATTCGTTGCGCTTGTAGAAGCCAGGCTTCTTTGGGCTTGACGGATCATCGGCAAAGAATCGACACGGGACGCCCTCGATCTCGAACGTCACATCCATCGCAGAATTGGTGAGCTGGAGCCATCCATGCTGCCCAGACTGGCAAAGCGCAATCAAGGAGTTGCGCTGCCGCCCGAAGGTAGCAGTGCCTCTGGTGTATCCGTCATCAAGCGGGGAATCGAGCAAGCGCTCAGTTTCGAAGAGAACGTCAAGCAAAGCCTCGGATACGACACGGAGACGGTGCTCGGAGAGCTGAGGGAAATGCGGAGAAGGTCCTTGAGCCACGGCGCCACCTTTATGCATATTGGGGAAGTTGTCACCGCCAACTCTATGCATTTCCGCCGCTCTGTCAACCAAATTCTTATCGGGCGACCGGCATCTGGCTCCAGGGAGGCTCGTCTGCCCATTCAGGTGAACTTTCGGTCCACCCTTCCCTGCGGGCGGGTCAAGCGGGGCTCCCCATGGAACGCGCCACGTGACTGTTCAGGAAGATTGCCGTACCATCGACGTCGTTAGGCAGGCTCTTGGTCAACATTTGGTCAACCGAGGGTCGGAAAGCCTTGCAATACTTGAAGAAACCGGGGGTGCATTGGTTTCGACGGGGGTTGTGAAGTCGCCTGGCGCATGCCGAGGGGGTAGCTTTCCTCGTAAATCCAGCTGCAAAACTCTAGTTGCCAACGACGACAACTACGCTCTGGCCGCTTAAGGCCTAAGCCTCGAAACCGCTTGTGTCCATGCTCGCGGTGTAGAGTCACTATCATGGAATCGCGCTGGGTGGCTGCCTGTCAGTCCGGCACTAGAACACAACAGGCTGGTTCCCGGATGCGCTTTGCACGCCGTGCTGTTCGGGGACGAGATCCAACGGTGAGCTAAGCATGTAGTGCTGGGGATGGAGTGCCTTCGGACGGCGGTTCAATTCCGCCCACCTCCACCATCTGTATGGCCTGTCGAGGCCGCAAGAAGCCGGATCTCCCGTCAATGGAGTTCCGGCTTTTTTGTTTTCCGAGGATGGCGCCTCCTCTGCCGTCCCGACATTCCCCGATGCCACCCGCATCGGGAGCCAGTCACAGAAGCTGAGATCCGGATCCAGTAGAGTCCCTGCGTCACACGACGTGACCCGAAACCTGAAAGGACATCAGATGAAGCGCATCACACTGTTTGTGGGCTTGGCCGTGGCGTTGGCACTGGGGCAGGCTTCCGCTGCCACCCCAGGCTCCCGCTATCTGCAGCTGGCCGCTGACCAGCGCGTACAACCCGGCACGGCAACCCTGCTTTCGAGCACCATCGATCTGAACGCCCCTGGATGGGTATATGTGCAGTCGGATGGACGGTACTTCCCTGGCGGCCGCTCTGCCGCCAACGCCTACATCACCATCAACGGTGAGGTGGTCTCCAACGACAGCTACATCGACTGGCGGCAGTCGACATCGGCCCAACAGCACTCCTTCAATGTCATCGGTGCCAAGTACCTGCCCGCCGGACACCATACGGTCAACCTGGCCGGACAGGCCATCGGTTCGGCCGTCAATTTCGGCTCCGCCAGCAACCTTTCCGTGCTCATCACATCTGCAGGCTCGGTAACCAACAGCAGCCTTCCGAGTGACACCGCGCAGCTGGACTTCAATACCGTCGGCAGCCCTGAAGGAATGGCGTTGCAGGCCAAGGACCGCAAGCTGCTGATGACTGCCCAGGCCGGCAATCCCGGTGGCCCCATCGTGGCCATGGCTTCCGGCCGCGCGTTCGCATGGGGCAACTACGGCGATGGCATGATGGGAATTTTCCTGAACGAGCAGGAGCCCGGCATCGAATCGATGACCTGGTCGATCAATGACATCTTCAGTGGCGCAGAAACGCAGGCTCCCTTCTATTCGCAAGGCCTGTTCGTCAATCCGCCGGCTTACAGCACTGTCAGCTTCGTCGCGTCCGAATCGCCGTACTACCAGCCGCAGGACGCCAACACCAACAACGTAAAGTACAAGTTCGGCGCCAACTCCCGACTGGTGACGCTGTCCAACGGCTTTGGCGTGGTCGGAAAGGGGTTGAATCCTGGATTTAACTACGCCGCCGCAGGCCCCTACCGCCGCTTCGCCTATGTCTGTGTCGGGACCAATGGCTTCGCGCCGGGCTGTCCGTCAGCGGGCTCGCAGGTGGTCATTGGCGAGGGCCAGGTCTGCATTCCGCAGGGGCACAACGGCGTGGTGCTTTTCTCGACAAAGTCCCGCGTGCAGGGTGACCCGAACGACGGTGGCGGAAGCGTGTTCCTGTTCCTGAAGATCGATGGCCAGCAGGTGGGCAGCCTCGGCACCCAGCAGTTGGGCTCCAGACCGGACTCGGTCAGCACCCGTACCATCTCCGCCAGCTACCTGAGCGCGGGATCGTCCGCGCTGGGAACGGGCTGCCACACCGTGCAGGCCGTGGCCCAGGTGCTAGGAGATTTCCGCCACATGTCGCTCAATGCCGACATGCCGCTGGTCTGGTTCGACTGACCCATCACGCCGAATGTGGCCGGTGGCCGGGATCTGTTCGCCCCGCCACCGGCTATCCCGCGACACATTAAAGGATCTGCCATGAAAGCTCCCGTCGCTCTCACCCTGTTCCTCGTCACCCTCGCCGCACCCCCAGCCACGCACGCCGCGGCACCGGCCATCGCGCCCCCCGGCACCGCCACGCTGGAAGCCCTGCTGGCCTGCAAGACCGGCTCGGACTTCAGCGAGGCCGACGCCATCGATGCACTCCAGGCCGCTGGCCTGGCCAGGAAACCGGGTGGCACCTTCGAGCCGGAGGACAAGCCGGTCGCCCTGTTCGGCGGCACCGTCACCAGTGCCGATGTGAACGTGGCCGAGGGCGAGAAGAGCCTCTTCGTCTACTTGAACGGCGTTGACGCCACGCATCTGGCCAAAGCGTGGTCAGTGAACACGGTCAACGAACACGCCAACACGCAGGAACCTTCATACGTGAAGACCATCGACAAGCGCCACACCCTGCACGTGATCGCAGGCGATGACTACGAAAGCTATTCCGCTGCCGTGAAGTGCCAGATCTCTCGATAACGGGTGATGCCCGCTACAGCCAACGCCGCACACGTTGGCGGAACATCGGATACACGTCGGGGAAGCGGGCCAGCAACGCCCGCTCTTCCGGCATGATCTGCAACCAGGTGATGTAGAGCACGAACAACGGCACAGCCAGCAACGCGATCGTGTTCTGCAGGTACAACATTGCGCCAGTGAGGATCGTTGCCTGGCCCAGGTACATCGGATTGCGCGTGTAACGGTACATGCCGCGCGTGACCAGCGCGCTTGATGCCGAAGGGCGCAGCGGATTGACCGTGGTGCGCGCCCGCTGGAACGCAAGCTTCGGCAGCAGGTTCAGCGCCACACCGATCGCCATCACCCCGCCTGACATCAGCGCCCGCATCGGCAGGGGCAACACCGCCTCCAGCCACAGTCGGCTCCCAAGCCAGCCGATCCCCGCGCACAGCAGCATCACCAGCGGCGGCGGGATCCGGGTCTCAAGCCACGTCATCGCAGTCCCTGCATAACTCCATTCACCCCAGTGTCACACGGAACCGGCTGAATCGCTTGGATGGCAGCGCCTGAGCCCCCCAAACCGACCGCCCGGTATCTTCCGCTTTGACAGGCCGACCGCTAGAGTGGCGCCACCGCGCAGGAGGATCGTATGGCAACCACGGGCTTGGGCTTCATCGGCCGCACGACCCTCATCATCACTGTGCTGCTCACCCTGGGCGGCTGCGCCACGTTGCGCCAGTTCGGGCCGTCGGTGCAGGTGGCCTCGGTCACGCCCGGCCAGTACATCGCGCTCAAGCGCGGTGACATCCTCACTTCCGGCAAGCTCAGCGCGGCGACCACGGAGACCTTGCGGGTGGCCGGCCTCGATGAAGGCGTATGCGCCAAACCGGGCCTGCCCTGCATCGAGGCGATGGAAAGCAGCATCGTGGTGCGCGAGGAAGACAAACGCTCCAGCCTGGCCGAGTTGTGGCTGCAGTATGCGATGACCCTGCCGGCGCCGAAGCGTGAGTACTCGGCATCCGGCCGCGCCAAGAGCGCGATCACCGAGCTGGATGCCGATTTTCAACCGCGCCTGGATGCGTGGATGCAGGTCGCGCGCCAGGCCTATGCCTATCTGTTCTTCACCGAGCGCACCGCCAACCAGCGCGGCTTCGAAGATCGCCAGACCCAGGTGCGCGACTACTACAACCTGGCCGTGCAGGAAGCGTCGGTACAGCTGTACGACGCCTATGCCACGGGCCGCGTGCACGGCCAGGCCAGCCACTTCCAGCTGGGCCGCTGGACCTTCGTACTGGCCCCTTCAGGCGAAGCATCACCGCTGGATACGCGTACCCCTACCGAACTGGTACCGGCGGCCTCGCTGTCGTTCACTGGCACGCTGCGCAGCGTGCATCGCCGCGATGGCTTCGGTGCCGAACTGGTGGCGGTGATGAACGACCCGGCTGGCAGCATGGCCACCCCGCCTTCGGCAGCGACGCCCGCCGCGCAGGCAAGCACATCGGCCGCGCAAAGCTGGAGCGAGATGCCCTCCCCTTCAATGACGGTGCTGCTGCGCTTCTCGGGAAAGAACCTGTGGGAAGTGCTGCACGACGACGAGCCTGAGCTGGAGATCCACGATCCCTACCAGGTCACGGAAGTCACCCTGCATGGCCAACAGGTTCCGCTGGCCGCGAACTTCACCGCCGGCTATGCGTTGTGGCTGGCCCGTTCCAACTTCAGCCACCAGTCGCTGCGCTCGCTGTTCGGTGGCAAGGGCGGCATCGACACGCCGCACCTGTACATGATGCAGCCCTACGATCCGAACCGCCGCGTGCTGCTGATGATCCATGGCCTGGCCAGCAGCCCGGAAGCCTGGGTGAACGTCGCCAACGAACTGATGCGCGACGACGAGATCCGCCAGGACTTCCAGGTCTGGCAGTTCTACTACCCGACCAACATGCCCATCGCGATGAGCCACGATGCGATGCGTCATACACTGTCCGAAGTGCTCAAGCATTTCGACCCCAGCGGCAAGGCGCAGGCTTCGCATGACATGGTGCTGGTCGGGCACAGCATGGGTGGCGTGATCGCGCGGCTGATGATCTCCTCTTCCGGCGATCATCTGGTCGACACCCTGCTGGAGACTGCGCAGATGACGCCGGCACAGCGTGAACTGCTGCGTACCAAGGGCGCACCGGTGCTGACCTTCCTGCCGGAACCGGAAGTATCGCGCGTGGTATTCATCGCCACGCCACACCGCGGCACCGACGTGGCGGGCACCCGCCTGGGCCGCTGGATCGGTCGCCTGGTGCGGTTGCCGCTGACCGTGCTGGAAGACGTCGCCACCATCGCCAACGACGGCCAGATCGACCGCAATGATGGCAAGCACGGTTACCAGATGAACAGCATCCAGAACCTGGACAAGGACGATCCCTTCGTCCGCGCGGTGGCCGACCTGCCGATGTCGCCGAAGGTGCACTACCACTCGATCATCGCGCGCGCCAAGGCCGATGGGCCGCTGGAAAAGACCGACGACGGGCTGGTGCCCTACTGGAGCTCGCACCTGCCGCACGCGGATTCGGAGAAGGTGATCGTATCCGGGCACAGCGTGCAGGAAGCCACGCCGGCCATCGTCGAACTGCGGCGGATCCTGCATGAAGACATGCAGGAGCATTCGGCCACGGTGAAGTAGCTGCGCGCGGCTGAGGGAAAACCCTCATCGCCTGTACGCATCAGCCCTTCTATGCTGGATCCCACCACCCCACTGGAGGTCCGCATGAACACGCAAGAGCCCAGCCGCCAGCCCAGCCCCGACCCGGCCGAGCGCGATGCCTTCTTCCCGTCGCCCTACTCGCTGTCGCAGTTCACATCGCCCAAGAGCAATCTGTCAGGTGCCGACTATCCGGACGCACGCCGCGATGGCCGCTGGAAGGTGCTGATGATCGCTGCGGACGAACGCTATCTGCCCACTGCCAACGGCCACCTGTTCTCCACCGGGAACCATCCGGTGGAAACCCTGCTGCCGATGTACCACCT
This sequence comes from Stenotrophomonas sp. a6, assembly GCF_030913325.1. Taxonomy (NCBI): domain Bacteria; kingdom Pseudomonadati; phylum Pseudomonadota; class Gammaproteobacteria; order Lysobacterales; family Lysobacteraceae; genus Stenotrophomonas; species Stenotrophomonas sp. a6. The sequence goes on along the minus strand of NZ_CP133161.1, from coordinate 1,778,372 downwards.
GGACAAGGCCGGCTTCGACATCGATGTGGCCACGCTGTCCGGCAACGCCGCCAAGTTCGAGTGGTGGGCGTTCCCGCGTGAGGACACGGAGATCGGCGGACTGTACGACCGCTACGAAGCCCGCTTCCGCCAGCCACTGCAGTTGGATGAGGTGGTGGCAGGCCTCGATGCCGCATCGGATTATGCAGCCGTGTTCATCCCCGGTGGCCATGGCGCACTTATCGGACTGCCGCAGAGTCGCGCGGTAAAGGCAGCCCTGCACTGGGCGATGGCCGAGCAACGTCACATCATCACCCTTTGCCACGGCCCGGCCGCATTACTGGCCGCAGGCGTTGACGAGGCCGATGGTGGTTCGCTGTTCCGCGACTACCGCATCTGTGCCTTCCCCGATGCGATGGACCGGCAGACGCCGGAGATCGGCTACATGCCCGGGCAGCTGCCGTGGTTCTTCGGTGAGCGCCTGGCGCAGCAGGGCGTGCAGATCGTCAATGACGGCATCGATGGCAGCGTGCTGCAGGATCGCCTGCTGCTGACCGGCGACAGCCCGCTGGCCGGAAATGCGCTGGGCAAGCTGGCCGCGCGCACGCTGCTCGACGCCCTGGCCGGGCGCTGACCCGGATGAGCGAACTGGTGCAGGCGTTGCTGGAACTGGAATGCGCCCGCTCACTGAGTGCAGTGGGCGCCGTACTACGCAGCATTTCTGCACCACTCGGCTACGACCGCGTGCTGGTGTTCGCCACCGGCACGGGGTTGGAGCGCGGTACACAGCGCGTGTACTGGATCGAGGGCGACTGGTTCGGCGACGGCGGCAGTACCGACCTCGCGCGCTACCTGCACGCCTGCCCGGTCAATCGCCACGTACTGGACAGTGACGCGCCGTTCTTCTGGAGCAAGCGCCAGGGTGTTCGCGGCGAACGCTATCAGGTGGTGAAGCAGCCACGTGGTGAAGGCCTGCACGGTCTGCAGGTGCCGGTGTTCGGCACCACCGGTCTGGAAGGCGCGATCAGTTTTGCCGGGACAGCGATCGATGCATCGGCCAGCGCGCGCCTGCAGCTGGAAGCTGCTGCAGCTGCAGCATTCCGTGCCGCTCGCCGGCTTGCAGAGACACCCAGCGAGCTTTCCGGAAGTGCGTTGAGCACGCGCGAACGCGAGGTGCTGCGCTGGGTCGCCGCCGGCCGCCGCCAGGCGGAGATCGCGGCCACGCTGGGGCTTTCCGCCCGTACAGTGGAAAATCACCTGCGTCGCGCGCGCCAGCGTCTGGGGGTGGCAACCACCGCGCAGGCGGTACGCGCTGCCAGTCGGCGCGGCGAGATCGAGGACTGATCCGGGCAAGACACTTTCGGCAGTCTGGTTCGCGTGCTACACACGCCATGCGCATGTGCGCGATTGCAGAAAGCAAGGATGATGCTTATGAAACTGCAACTGGCCGCGATGGCCGCATTGATGTTGGCATTGGGTAGTGTGGTACCGGCAACCGGCCACGCGGCCGGGTCCCCCGGATCGACGACCGATTGCGTGCCCGTAAGACTTGGGCCCAACCTCGTGCATCAGCGCTGCACCGTCACCCGCACTCTGGCAGACGGCACCGTTCTCACGTCGGTGTACTGGATAGACGAGAACGGTCAGTGGTACCTCCCGGCAGACTGATCTGCATCGGACACCGACTACGACTCCAAGGAGTGTGATCAATGACGCTGCACAATCGAATGACCGCTTTTTCTTTCGCTGCAGTAGTTGCACTTGCTGCCCTGGTGCCCTCGCCGCCGGCGAATGCAGCCGAAGAGGTCGGCCTGCAGGAGGAGTGCGTGCCCTTCCGCATCAGCGGCAACGTGTTCCACCAGCGTTGCACACTGTACGTGGTCCATGACGACGGCACCCGCGTAGTCAGCGACCACTACAACCGCGACGAGAACGGGATGATCTACGACCCCTGATCGGGCAAGGGGCATCTGCCGGGCGGAGCGTCCAGCGCCCGTCCGGCATCTCCCAGTCGCCCATCCCGGCATACCGCTGCCCCCACCTTCCATGGCATGCTCCATGAAACCGTTTTCATGGAATGGAGGGATTCCACGATGTTGTCGCGTTTCCGTCGCCCCGTGCTGTGTGCGCTGTTGGCGCTTGCGCTGCCTGCCGTCGCCTCGGCTGCTGCACCGGCGCCACTCAAAGTGATGTCGTTCAATGTCCGCACCCCGGCCGATACCGAACCGGGCAAGCGCTGGCCCGACCGCCGCGATGCCATGGTCAAGGTCATCCTCGATGCGCACCCGGCTGTGATCGGCACCCAGGAACTGGTGAAGGAGCAGGCCGACTACCTGTCCGAACACCTGCCCGGCTACCGCTGGTTCGGCGAAGGCCGCCGCGGTGGCAGCGGTGACGAACACATGGGCGTGTTCTACGACAGCAAGGTGCTGGCCATCGAGGAGTCCGGCAACTTCTGGTTGTCCGATACGCCCGACGTACCCGGCAGCATCACCTGGGGCAACCTGTACCCGCGCATGGTCACCTGGGCCCTGTTCCGCCGCCTGGACGATGGCCGTCGTTTCTATTTCATGAATACCCACCTGCCCTACCGCGACGAGGATGAACCGCGCCGGGTGAAGGGTGCCGAGCTGATCGGAAAGCGCGTGCAAGCCCTGCCGGCCGATCTGCCGGTGGTCCTGACGGGTGACTTCAACAGCGAGCCCGGTGGTGACACCTACAAGGCATTCACCCGCCTGCTGCAGGACACCCGTACCCAGGTGAAGGTTCCGCAGGGGCCACGCCTGACCTTCCACGATTTCACCGGCAAGGCCACCGTGCAGCTGGACTGGGTGCTGGTGCGTGACTTCCATGCACGCAGCTTCCTGACCGATGACCGTCGCATCGACGGCGTGCTGCCGTCGGATCATTTCCCGCTGGTGGTCGAGCTGGACTGGCCGAAGCACTGAACCTGTACGGCAGCCGCAGCTACGGCTGCGGCTGTCGCGACATCAGCCGGTACAGCGCCTGATGCTGGTTGCGTGCCTGGCAGATGCGGGCACCGACCGCCAGAAACACGGAGATGCCGATCAGGCCCAGCCCCAGCATCTGGTCCGGCAGGCGCATGAAGCCGATCGCAGCCGCCATGGTAGCCAACACCATCAGCACTACGACCGCTACCGACAGCCCTGCGCCAGGCGGTCCCGGATCACCAAACAGCATGCGCTGGGTATCACGTTTGTCGTCGCTCATCGCCATCCCTCCCGGAATCTGCCCCACTAGTTACACCGCAGGCCCCGGTTCTGGCAGAGTCAGAAACGTCATGACTGTGACAACGTCCACAGCACGCGACGCGCTACCCTTCCTCCATTCCCGATCTGCGGAGGACGTCATGGCGCACCAGAGCCGTCTGGCCGGATTCATCATCGACTGCCAGGACACGCCCGCTGACGAAGGCGCACGCTTCTGGGCGGCCGCCCTCGGTCTGCAGGCGCAGCCATCGTATGGCGAAGATGGCGCCGAGTACGCCGACCTGCAGGGCGCACCCGCAGGCCTGAACGTGGAAGTGCAACGTGTCGCTCACCCCTCACGGGTGCACCTGGACATCGAGAGCGACGACATCGATGCCGAGGCAGATCGACTGGAAAAACTCGGCGCGCGCCGGATCGGCTTCGTCAAACGCTGGTGGGTGATGGAAGCACCCACCGGCCATCGCTTCTGCATCGTGCGCATGCGCGAGCGCGACACACCGGCCAATCATTGGCCCTGACAGAAGAAAGGGACGGAAGCCACTGCTTCCGTCCCTTGCGGTTACTGCACCTGCGCCACGCTGGGTTGCTGCGGCGATTGCCCCCAGCCACCCAGCGCCTTGTACACGCCCACCACGCTGACATTGACCTCGGACTCAGCCGCCGCCAACGCATCGTCGGCCGCCAGCTGCGTGCGCTGCGCATCCAGCAAGGTCAGGAAGTCTTCCGAGCCCTCGCGGTAGCGGATCTGCGCCAGCGACTCAGCCCGGCGTGCCGCCTGCGCCTGCTCGACCACGATCGCCAGCCGCGCCTGCTGCTTGGAATAGCGGGTCAGCGCGTTCTCGGTGTCTTCCAGCGCCAGCAGCACGGCCTGCTCATACTGCGCCGCCACGCCCTCGGCTTCAGCCTTGCTGGCACGCAGGCGTGCACGCACGGTGCCGAAGTCGAACGCGGCCCAGCTCAGCGACGGCGTCAGCGACCAGGCCTTGTTGTTGCCATTGACCAGGCCACTGGCGTCGCCGCCAAGGAAGCCGACGAAACCGGACAGTGACAGCCGCGGGAACAGGTCCGCAGTGGCCACGCCCACCCGCGCGGTGGCAGCGGCCAGGCGACGCTCGGCCACGCGCACGTCGGCGCGTTGGCGCAGCAGCTCGCGGGTATCGCCCAGCGGCAGCGCCTTGGCAAATGCCGGCACGTCGTGCGGCGCAAGCATGGCGGTCAGCGTTTCCGGACGCTGGCCCAGCAGAACCGCCAGGCGATTGCGCGACTGCGTTTCGGCCACTTCCAGCAGCGGAATATCGGCCTCGATCGCCTTCAGCCGGGCGCGACTGCTCTGCACGTCCAGCTCGCTGCCGGCGCCCAGCTCCCAGCGCGCCTCGGTCAGCTTCTGCGTATCGCGCAGGTTGACCAGGGTGTGCTGGGCCACCGCGATGCGCTTCTGCGTACCGCGCAGCTCGAAGTAGTTGCGTGCCACTTCGGCGGCGACCAGTACCTGCGCATCGGCCAGGTTGGCCTGCTCGGCGTCCAGGTCGGCGCGCGCGGCTTCTGCTGCACGGCGCTTGCGGCCGAACAGATCCAGCTCCCAGCCGGCATCGAAGCCGAGCTGGTAGCTTTCACTGAACACCCGCTGCCCACCCAGCTGCGGATCGGGTTGCTTGCGGCGGTCGTAGCTGCCGCCCGCGGTGATGTGCGGGGCCTGGTCGAAGCGGCTTTCGACGAACACCGCGCGGGCCTGGCTGACGCGGGCCACGGCCACGCGCAGGTCCAGGTTGTCCGACAGTGCGCCGTGCACCAGTTCTTCCAGCACCGGATCATCGAACTGCGCCCACCAGCTGGCCACCGGCGAGGTAGTGCTGAACACCGGCTGCTGCGCCCCCTGCAGCACCACCGGTTCCTGCACCGGCGCCTTGTAGTTCGGGCCGACGCTGACACAGCCCGCCAGCACCAGGCTGGAGACGGCCATCGCCAACGTGCGGATCACCATGGCAGCACCTCACCCAGGTAGGTGAAGCTGCCGCTGGCACCGGATTCACCGATGAGTGCCATTTCCACGCTGGAGCGTGCACCTTCGCTGATTTCGATCTCGCCGTTGCCACCGTTCATGTCGGTCTTGACGTAGCCCGGATGCACGGTATTGACCTTGATCGGCGTGTTGCGCAGTTCGTAGGCCAGGCTCAGGGTCCAGCTGTTCACCGCGGCCTTGGAGGCGTTGTACGCCGGAATCTTGAAGTCATAGATGCCCGAGGAGGGATCCGCGTGCAGGGTCTGCGATCCGAGCATGCTGGACACATTGACGATGCGGCCGGACTTGGCCTGCTTGACCAGCGGCAGGAATGCCTGGGTGACCGCCACCAGCGCATACACGTTGGTGTCGAAGGTGCGCTTCCAGGTCTCGAGCGATTGCTCCGACGGCGCCTGCGCGGGATTCTCGATCATGATGCCGGCATTGTTGACCAGGATGTCGAGGCGGCCATGGCGCTGGCGTACCTGCTCGACCGCTTCGGCGATGCTGGCCGCGTCGGTCACGTCCAGTTGCAGGGCTTCGACCGGCAGGCCTTCAGCCTGCAGCTTCAGCGCCAGCTCAACGGCGGTCTCACGCTTGCGACCGGCCAGCAGCGTGTGCACGCCCGCCTGGGCCAGCTGGCGCACGGTTTCCAGGCCGATGCCACGGGTGGCGCCGGTGACCAGCGCGATCTTGTTCTGATGGGTATTCATGGATGCATGCCTTGTGAGGGGGAAGCCGCCGCCGGCCATTGACCGGCGGCGACGGGGTTCCATGTCAGTGGTGGATGGTCGGCTCGCCGTGCTGCACCAGCTGGCCACCACCGTTGCGGGTGACGAACTTGCGCAGGGCCACGTAGAACACCGGGGTGAGGAACAGGCCGAACAGGGTCACGCCCAGCATGCCGGCGAACACGGTGATACCGGTCACCGAGCGCACCTCGGCACCTGCACCGTGCGACAGCACCAGCGGCACGGTGCCGGCGATGAACGCGATGGAGGTCATCACGATCGGGCGCAGGCGCAGGCGGCAGGCTTCCAGCGCAGCTTCAACGATTCCCTTGCCGCCCATCTCCAGTTCTCTGGCGAACTCGACGATCAGGATCGCGTTCTTGCACGCCAGGCCCATCAGCACCACCAGGCCGACCTGCACGAACACGTTGTTGTCACCGCCGGTCAGCCAGACGCCGAACAGGGCGGACAGCAGGGTCATCGGCACGATCAGGATCACCGCCAGCGGCAGCGACCAGCTCTCGTACAGCGCGGCCAGCACCAGGAAGGCCAGCATGATCGCCACCGGGAACACGATGAAGGCGGCTTTGCCCTGGGTCGCCTGCTGGTAGCTCAGGTCGGTCCATTCGGTGGTCATGCCCACCGGCAGCACCTTGCCGGCGATCTCGGTCAGCTTGGTCATCGCCTCGGCCGAGGACAGCAGGCGCGGGTCGGCTTCACCGGCCAGGTCCGCTGCCGGGTAACCATTGAAGCGCAGCACCGGGTCCGGGCCGAAGGTCTGCTTGATGGTGACCATCGAACCGATCGGCACCATCTCGCCGCGGTCGTTGCGGGTACGCAGCTTGCCGATGTCCTCGACCGTCTCGCGGAACGGACCGTCTGCCTGGGCGATCACCTGCCAGGTACGGCCGAACTGGTTGAAGTCGTTGACGTAGGCCGAACCCAGGTAGGTCTGCAGGGTGTCGAACAGTTCGGTGAGCTGCACGCCCTGTGCCTTGGCCTTGACGCGGTCGACCTCGGCATCCAGCTGCGGCACGTTGGCCTGGTAGCTGGAAATCGGGAAGGCCATGCCCGGCGTCTGCGCCACGGTGCCCTGCATCGCCTGCACCGCATTCTGCAGCGCGCCGTAGCCCAGGTTGCCGCGGTCCTCGATGAACATCTGGTAGCCGTTGCCGTTGCCCAGGCCGAGGATCGGCGGCGGCATCATCGCGAAGGCAAAGCCTTCCTGCAGGCCGGCGATCTTCTGGTTGATCTCGGCGTTGATCTGCGCAGCGGTACGGCCATGACGCTCGGCGAAGGGCTTGAGCGGAATGAACGCCACACCGGTATTGGGCGTGTTGGTGAACTGCAGCGCGTTCAGGCCCGGGAACGAGATGGTGTGGGCCACGCCATCGGTTTCCTGGGCGATCTTGGCCACCTTGCGCAGCATTTCATCGGTACGCGCGATCGACGAACCTTCCGGCAGCTTCACACCGGCGATCAGGTACAGCTTGTCCTGGGTCGGGATGAAGCCCGGCGGCACCAGCTTGAAGATCACGCCGGTACCGACCAGCAGGATCGCGTAGACCACGAACACCGCGCCACGACGGCCGAGGATGCGGGCCACGCCACGCTCGTACTTCTCCGAGCTGGACTTGAAGAAGCGGTTGAACGGGCGGAAAACCCAGCCGAACAGGCGGTCGATCAGGCGGCTCGGGCCATCCTTCGGTGCGCCGTGGGCCTTCAGCAGGCGCGCGGCCAGGGCCGGCGACAAGGTCAGCGAGTTGATCGCCGAGATCACCGTGGAGATGGCGATGGTGACCGCGAACTGCTTGTAGAACTGGCCGGTGACACCGGACAGGAACGCCATCGGCACGAACACGGCACACAGCACCAGCGCGATCGCCACGATCGGGCCGGACACTTCGCGCATGGCCTGGTGGGCCGCGGCGGTGGGCGACAGGCCTTCCTCGATGTTGCGCTCGACGTTCTCCACCACCACGATCGCGTCGTCGACCACGATGCCGATCGCCAGCACCAGGCCGAACAGGCTCAGCGTATTGATCGAGAAGCCCAGCAGGTACAGCGCGGCGAAGGTACCCACCACCGACACCGGCACCGCGATCAACGGGATGATCGAGGCACGCCAGGTCTGCAGGAACAGGATCACCACCAGCACCACCAGCGCGATCGCTTCCAGCAGCGTGGAGACCACGGCCTTGATCGAGTCACGCACGAAGATGGTGGTGTCATACACCGCTTCGTACTTCACGTCGGCCGGCATGGTCTTCTGCATCTCGTCCATCGTCGAGATGACCTGGTCACGGATTTCCAGCGCGTTCGCACCCGGCGACTGGAAGATGCCGATACCGACCGCGTTCTTGCCGTCCAGCTGCGAGCGCAGGGTGTAGTCACCCGCACCCAGTTCCAGGCGGGCCACGTCGGACAGGCGCACGATCTCGCCATCGGTGCCGCTCTTGAGCACGATGTCGCCGAATTCCTTTTCGGTCTTCAGCCGGCCCTGGGCATTGATCAGGGTCAGGAACTTGCTGTCCGGCAGCGGTTCGGCGCCGAGCTGGCCGGCCGACACCTGCACGTTCTGCTCGCGCATGGCGCGCACCACGTCGCTGGCGGTCAGGCCGCGCGAAGCCACCTTGTCCGGATCCAGCCAGGCGCGCATGGCGTAGTCGCCACCACCGAAGATCTGCGCATCACCGACGCCCGGAATGCGCGCCAGTGCATCCTTGACGTGCAGGCGGGCGTAGTTGCGCAGGTACAGGGTGTCGTACTTGCCTTGCGGGGAGGTCAGGTGCACCACCATCAGGAAGGTCGGCGACTGCTTCTGCGTGGTCACGCCCTGCCGGCGCACGTCCTCGGGCAGGCGCGCCTGCGCCTGCGCCACGCGGTTCTGCACCTTCACCGCCGCTGCGTCCGGGTCGGTGCCCGGGCGGAAGGTGACGGTCATCTGCAGCACGCCGTCGGAACCGGCGACCGACTTCAGGTACATCATGCCTTCGACGCCGTTGATGGCTTCTTCAAGCGGCGTGGCGACGGTCTCGGCAATGACCTTCGGGTTGGCGCCCGGATAGACCGTGCGCACGACCACCGACGGCGGCACCACTTCCGGGTACTCGCTGATCGGCAGGATTGGAATCGTGATCAGGCCTGCGGCAAAGATCACGATCGACAGCACCGCCGCGAAGATCGGCCTGTCGATGAAGAAACGGGAAAAGTCCATGGAGGAATTCCTGGGAAAGGCATTCGGCGGGCAACAGCCACCCTGCCCCTCGCCGAAATGACGAAGGCAGGGAAGGCTGCCGCTGGCGCCGGCAGCTAAGCGGGGACGCGGATCAGTGCTTCAGGGCGGCGGTGGCATCGCGGCCCGGTGCCGGCGCCGGCTGTGGCTGCATCGCCACCGCCTTGGCCTGCACCGGCATGCCCGGCATGAAGACCTTCTGCACGCCGTCGATGATCACCTTGTCGCCCGCGGCCAGGCCGTGTTCGACAATGCGCAGGCCATCAGCGGTGCGACCGAGCTGGATGTCGCGGCGCTGGGCCTTGCCATCCTTGTCAACCACGTAGACATACTTGCGGTCCTGGTCGGTCAGCACGGCCCTGTCATCGATCAGCAGCGCCTGGAACTGGCCGCTGCCGAGCAGCTGCACGCGGGCGAACAGGCCCGGCGTGAACTGGCGGTCGGCGTTGTCCAGCAGTGCGCGGACGCGGATGGTGCCGGTGCTGCGGGCGACCTGGTTGTCGAGGAAGTCGACCTTGCCCGAGTGCGGGTAGCCCTCTTCGCCGGACAGGCCAACCTTCACCGGCAGTTCGCTGTCACGCTCGCTCGGGCGCTCGCCCTTGCGTGCCATCTGGGCGTAGCGCAGGAAGGTGCTTTCGTCGGCATCGAAGTAGACAAAGACGGTATCCAGCGAGACCAGCGTGGTCAGCACGCTGGCACTGTCGCCGGCGGTGACCAGGTTGCCGGCGGTGACCATCGCGCGACCGGCACGGCCGTCGATCGGTGCACGCACCTTGGTGAACTCCAGGTTGAGCCGGGCCGCGTCCAGCGCAGCCTGCGCGGCCTGCACGGCGGCACCGGACTGGTCGGCGGCCGCGCGACGCTGTTCGGCGGTCTCGGTGGAGATCGCCTGCTGCTCGGACAGTCGCTTGGCGCGCTCGGACTCGCTGCGGGCCAGCGTGGCCTGGGTGCGGGCGCGGGCCAGCTCGGCAGCCGCTCGATCGTACTCGGCCTGGTAGCTGCGCGCGTCGATGGTGAAGAGCACTTCGCCCTTCTTCACTTCCTGGCCTTCGACGTAGTTGACCTTGTCGATGTAGCCGGACACGCGCGGGCGCAGTTCAACGCTCTGCACCGCTTCGACGCGGCCGCTGAACTCGTCCCACTGGCTGACCTGCTTGACCAGTACCGGCGCGGCGCTGACCTGCGGCGGCGGCGGTGCACCGGCTTCTTCGGCGTGGCCGCCGCTGCAGGCCGCAAGCACGGCTGCGGCGAGGATCGACACGCCGACCATCGCAATGCGATGGCCGAAACGATGTGGGGTGGTATTGGGGGAAGTCATGGCATGCATCCGTACGGAGGGGTGGTACAGCTATATGAGAACGTGTTGCAAAAATCGGCGGCGTATCCTGCGACCTCAACCATGGTCGAGGTCAAGCAACGCCTGCGGTATCGCGCCACAAAGGGGGAACTTCCAGGTGCAGCAGGCCGCGCGGCAGCTCGGCATCGCTGCTGTCACAGCGGACGATGGCACGGTTGTCGCGGCAACCATCCAGCAGCGACACAACGCGACGACCCACCAGCAGCGAGCTGGGCCACTCGATGCAGGCATTGGCCGCATTGGCCGGGGTGCACACCGGGCTGCAGACTTCCAGCATCTGCGCGCGCACGCCCAGCGCCTGCGCTTCCTGGTGCACGACCTGCGCGTACATGCGCAGCGCGGCGGTGGTGATCGAGGTCTCGCCGTAGCCCGCCCATGGTTTTGCGTTGGCCGGGCTGCCGATCATCACGTAGCGGCGCGCATGCACGTTGTCCTGCAGCAGCGGCAGCAGGTGACGCACCGCGTGCACGTGCGGCATCAGATCGGCCTGCATCGCGCCCATCAGTTCGTCACCGTTGCGGTCGACCACGCGACCGCGGCGGTACGGTCCACCCATTGCGGCGATCACCGCCGCCAACGGGCGCGGGCGCTGCGCGATGCGTTCGGCCAGCGCGCGCGCCGATCCGTCGTCGCTGAGCGACCCCAGCAGCGTCTCCAGGCCCGGCTCGTCAGCGAACTGCTCGTGCAGCGCCGCCAGCCGGCTCGGATCGCGGCCGACAACCAGTACCGGGCTGCCGGCCTCCAGCAGCGCGCCAACCACACCCTGGCCGACGGCACCGGTGCCGCCCAGGACCAGGACTTCAGGCGTCAGCATCCCATTCACGGGACATTTCCTCCCAAATCCGGGATAGTCCCGATTCGGCGCAGGCGGTCACCCTTGTGAGGGGCCAGGCGGATGGCACCGCCACGCTGCTGACGCATGGGCGCGGTAAACTCACGAAAGTCCTTGTGTACCAAGGAACTCGGACGGGCTTCGACGGTCATCGCCAGGTCCAGGGTGTTCTGGCCGGCGTTCCGGAGTCGGGCAAGAATGTTGCGCAGGCTCATGGCGGACGGGCTCCAATTAACGAATGGCGCCACGATAGACCTCAAACCTTTACTTGATTAGTCCTGATTAAGGGGAATAATCATCCCGCTCCCGGTCCAATCGTTCTGTCACGATTGTCCCATCCCCGACGTCCAGGATCCCCGACCATGTCCCACGATCTCAACGAGACGCTGATCTTCGTCAAAGTGGTCGAGCAAGGCAGCTTCATTGCCGCTGCCAAATCGCTCGGCCTGCCCAAGACCACGGTCAGCCGCAAAGTGCAGGAGCTGGAAACGCGCCTGGGCGCGCGCCTGCTGCACCGGACCACGCGCCGCCTCGGCCTGACCGAAGCCGGTTCGATCTACCACGAACATTGCCAGCGCATCGCGCGCGAACTGGAAGAGGCCGAGAGCGCGGTGAGCCAGCTGCAGTCCGGCCCGCGCGGCTGGCTGCGCTTCACCGTGCCCTATTCGATCGGCATCACCTGGATCGCCCCGCTGCTGGGCCAGTTCCATGCGCAGTATCCGGAGATCCGCCTGGACATGCACATGGGCAACGAGAAGCTGGACCTGATTGCAGGTGAAGCGGACCTTGCGCTGCGCGTGGGGGCCCTGCCCGATTCCAACCTGGTCGCACGCAAGCTCGGCAGCCTGCGCACGCAGGTGTTCGCCAGCCCGGCCTACATCGAGCGCTATGGCGAGCCGCTGCATCCGGAGGAGCTGCAGTTCCATCGCATCCTGGCGATGCGCAAGCCGTACCACACCGGCAATTCGCCGCGCTTCACCTGGCAGCTGGGCGAGAACGGCGGCGAGCTGCGTGACTTCCCGGTCACCCCGCTGATGACCGCCAACGACATGTCTGCGTTGAATGGTGCATTGGTCTGTGGCGAAGGCCTGCTGCTGACCGGCGACGTGATGGCCAAGCCGTTCGTTGAATCAGGCATGGTGCGCCGCGTGCTGGCCGGCTGGACCGGCCCGGAAGTGGACTTCAACGCCGTGTTCGCCGGCGGCCGCCTGGTTTCGCCGAAGGTGCGGGCGTTCGTCGACTTCCTGGTCGAGAAGCTCAACTTCGACGCCAATTACATGCTGGCGCAGTGCCCGGGCGCTAAGCTGGCGCAGCAGCAGAAGGAAAAGGAAGACGCCGCTCTGGAAAGCAGCGGCAAGCGGATCCTGGAGAAGGTGGCCGCTTCTGCGGCGTAGCCTGCAACAAGAGCGCCTACCCATCTCCTGGTAGTTGCCGACCTTGGTCGGCATGGCTTACAGAAGGATGCGCTATCGGCGTGCCGAGCAACGCTCGGCACCCACAAAAATGCCGCCTGCAAGGGCGGCATTTTCGTTCCGGCCGATGGCCGGACCGGCTCAAGCAGTAACGCTACGCGTTATTGCTTGAGCGGAATCACCCGGATCTCGACGCGGCGGTTCTTGGCGCGGCCGGCGTCGGTGCTGTTGTCGGCAATCGGGTACGACTTGCCGGCGCCCAGCGTTTCGATGCGCACGCTCTGCACGCCCTGGCCGATCAGGTACTGCGCGACCGAGTCGGCACGTTCCTTCGACAGGCGGTTGTTGACCGCATCGCTGCCGATGCTGTCGGTGTGGCCGACCACTTCGATCATGGTCTGGTTGTAGTCACGCAGGGTGCCTGCCACGCCATTGAGCGCGCCGTAGAACTGCGGCTTCAGGGTCGACTTGCCGAAGTCGAAGGTGATGCCGTCCGGCAGGTTCAGCATGATGTTGTCGCCCTGGCGCTGCACATCGATGCCGGTGTTGGCAGTGCGCTCGCGCAGTGCGCGTTCCTGGCGATCCTGGTACTGGCCGACGGCGGCGCCGCTGAGCGCACCGATACCGGCGCCGATCAGGGCATGCTGGCGGCGCTCGGTGGCGCTGTCGCCGGTCAGCAGGCCGGCTGCCACGCCGATGGCGGTACCGATCAGGGCGTTACGGCCAGTACGGTTCTGCTGCTCGGTGGGGTTGCCGTACTGGTCACTCTGTACGTAGGAGCCGCCGGTGGCGCAGGCCGACAGGACGGCCGCGCTCATCAGGGCCAGTGCGACGTTGCGGGTGGTGTTGCGGATCATGAGGTTCTCCTTGGTTTCCGGTCGGCCGGCGGCCTGCGGGCGCAAAGAGAATAAACAGCCCGATGCGATGCCGGAATGATGATCGGGCACACCGACAGGGCCGCGTTCAGCTAACTGACCAGATCGCGCAGGTCGCCCTTTACCCTGCCCCCGACTGGCGGTACGCCGCCAATGCGGCGTCGCGGCCCGCAGCCAGGTCCACCACCGGCGTAGGCGGATAGCCCGGGGCATGTGCCGCCAGCAGCAGCGGATGCTGCCAGGGCGCAAACCGGGCCTTCACCGGCAGCGCGGCCAGTTCGGGCACCCAGCGGCTGATGTACCGTGCCTGCGGATCGAACTTCTCGGCCTGGGTCACGGGGTTGAACACACGGAAGTACGGTGCCGCATCGGCACCGGTCCCGGCCACCCACTGCCAGCCCATGGTGTTGTTGGCCAGGTCGGCATCGACCAGGGTGTCCCAGAACCAGCGTGCGCCATGCAGCCAGTGCGCGCGCAGGTGCTTGCACAGGTAACTGGCCACGATCATCCGCACCCGGTTGTGCATGTAGCCGGTGTGCCACAGCTCGCGAAGCCCGGCATCGACGATCGGCACGCCGGTGTTGCCGCGCTGCCAGGCGTGCAGCTGCGCCTCACTGGGCGTTGCCCATGGGAAGCGATCGAAACGCGGGTTGAGGTTGTCGGTGGGCGTCTTCGGGAAGTGATGCAGCAGGTGGTAGGCGAAGTCACGCCAGCCCAGCTGGCGCAGGTAGCCGTCGATGTCGGCGTCGGCGCCGGCGCTACGCAGCCCTTCCAGCGCATGGGCAATCCGCCAGGGTGCGATTTCGCCGAAATGCAGGTGCGGCGACAGCCGCGAGGTCCCGACACGGTCCGGCAGGTCACGCTGCTCGCGATACCCGCGCAGGGCACCGTCTTCAAAGACGGACAGTGCTTCCAGCGCACCGGCTTCGCCCGGCTGCCAGTGCTCCCAGAAGCCGGTATCCCAGTCCAGCGTCGGCGCCAGCTGGAGATCATCCAATGCCAGGCTGTCGACCGCGTGCGGCGCCAGTGCTTCCGGTGCGGCCTGCAGTGCCGGCAGGCGCCAATGACTGAGTACATTGCGCCAGTACGGCGTAAATACCTTGTACGGCTGGCCCTGCTGGGTGGCGATGTCCCAAGGCTCGAACAACAGGCTGCCATTGCAGCTCTGCGCGTCGATGCCCTGCTCGCGCAGCATGCGCTTGATGGTGGCGTCGCGTGGCTGGGTGGCCGGTTCGTACTTGCGGTTCCAGTACACCGCCTCGGCGCCGGTCTGCGCGATCAGCAACTGCAGGGCCGGCAGGCTGTCACCACTGCGCAGCACCAGCGAGGAACCGCGCGTGCGCAGGTCCGCATCCAGCGCGGCCAGTGAACGGTGGCGCCACGCATCGGAGGCGGCACCCGGCGCCCACTCACCTTCTTCGTGCGGCGCATGGATGTAGACCGGCACCACGTCGTGGCCGGCATCCAGCGCGGCCTGCAGGGCCGGATTGTCCTGCAGCCGCAGATCACGGCGGAACCATACCAACGCTACCGACACAGGTACTGCCTTCGTTGTGGAAGGCGCACATGATAGCCAGCGGTGGTGAAGGGGATGCGCGCAGACGCCGTCTGCTAGGCTGCACGGCCGCTACCCGTTGGACTCTGACATGGATGATCTGCACGCCTCATTCGCCCGCTTCGGGCTGCTGCATGCGCAGCACGAGCGTGACTGGCAGGGCCCGTTCCCGCTGCCCACGGCACTGGCGTCGTTCTACGCGCAGGTCGGGCCGCTGGGCGAAGAGATCAATGCCAAGGTTGGCCGCGCCGGCATCACCGTTCCCGGCCTTGATGTCTGGATACCGCCACTGCAGCGCCTGTGGAGCCAGCAGGCCGGCTATCGATGGCATGGCGTCAGCGGCGAACGGATCAACGACTGGCCATCGAACTGGCTGGTGATTGCCGATCGCGGCGCTGATCCGTTCATCCTCGACCTGGACGACGGCCGTGTGCTGTTCAGCCACCACGGCGCCGGCCTGCTGGATGCCGGCGAGATCACTGCCGATGTGCCGACCTTGATGGCGGCTCTGGCTGCTGCAGGCACGGTGTACCTCGATGCCGGCGATGACCTCTACAACGACGATGACGATGGCGGCATCCGTCCTGAACACCGGGAGGCAGCCGTACAGGCGGTGGCCCGGGTACTGGGCGACCGCCTGCAGGCCGAGTTGTTCATCGAGACGTTGCTGGACTGAATCCAGCCATGGCGTGGATCTATTTCTCGAAGCGCTTCATCGCTTCGCTGATCAGCGTCCGCGCCTCGGCAGCATTGCCCCAACCGTTGAGCTGCACCGGGTTGCGCCCGGCCGGCAGGTCCTTGTAGACCCGGAAGAACGCTTCGATGCGCTGTCGTTCGATCTCCGGCAGATCGGCCAGGTCGCGGATGTTGGCGTAGGTCGGGTCAACCTTGTCGGTCGGCACGCCGATGATCTTCTCGTCGTGCTCGCCGCCGTCGACCATCTTCAGGTAGCCGATCGGCCGGAAGCGCACGATCACGCCCGGATGCAGGGGTTCACGGGTCAGCACCAGCGCGTCCAGCGGATCGTTGTCGCCAGCCAACGTGCGCGGCATCGAACCGTAGTTGGCCGGATAGGCGACCGGCATCGACTGGAAGCGATCCACGTGCACCAGGCCGTCCTCCTTGATCTCGTACTTGGTGACGCTGCCGGCCGGAATCTCCACCGCCAGGTTCACTTCCTGCGGCGCCTGCTTCGGCTGCGCCACCAGGAACGGGTGCAGCACGCCATCGGCGGCGGCCACCGCGGTCGCGAGCAGGAACAGGGCCCCGCCGATGGCAGCCATGGGAACAAGACGGTGTACGGTTTTCATCTGGATCTCCTCCTCATTCCCAGCAGCGATCGGCGCGGCCCTTGGCAGTCTGCGCGCGCGGGCAGTCACGCGGCGTGATGCGGCCTTCGGTCAGCTCCGTGCGCTGCTTGCCGCCCTTGGTGTCGCGACGCAGCTCGAAGGCATCGTAGAGTCGCCCGGTCACCGTGCGGGCCTCATAGCGCAGGTGCTGCGGATCGATGTGCAACACCTGGAACAGCTGGGTGTCCTCGGCCACCGGATCCATCGTCCTACGTGCCTCGTCGGAGAGACGGTACTGCTTCGGCCCCGCCACGGTCACCACATACTGCGGCGTCGCAGCCTGTCCTTCACCACGACGGCCATAGGTGTGATCGTGGCCCTGCAGCACCAGATCGACGTTGTGGCGACGAACCACCGGCAGCAGCACGTCACGCAATGCGGCGTTCTCGCGCCCTTCGCGCGGCGAATAGAACGGCTGGTGCAGCAGCACGAGTGTCCACGGCTGCGGATTGCCGGTCAGTACCTTGTCCAGCCACTGCGCCTGCGCCTTGGCCGTGCCAAGGTCGAGTGCCGACGTGCCATCGACCACGGCGACGCGCACGCCCTGCGCATCGAACCAGTAGCTGGTCTGTTGTGCGGCGGATGCCCCATTGCCCGGCAGCGCGAACGTCACCGGCCAGTGCCTGCCCAGCACGCGGCGTTCCTGCGGAGTGTCCTCGAACTCCTCGACATACTCGTGGTTGCCGATCGCCGGCGCGACCAGGGTTTCCTGCGCCAGCCAACCGGTGGCGGCAAACCATTCGCCCCACTCGCTGTCATCGGCACCATCGCCCCCACTGACCAGATCGCCAGCGAACAGGCTCAGGCGCGCCTCGGGTGCGGCCTTCTGCGCGGCGCGCACCACGCGGCTGACATGGCTCACGTTCTTGTTCTGGGTATCTCCAAAGTACAGCAGGGTCAGCGGCTGGTCGGGCGCAGCCAGCGTGCGCAGCTGGTTCCAGGCGCTCCAGCTGCCGTTGCCCTGCACGCGGTAGACGTACAGGGTATCGGGCCGCAGGCCGCTGACATCAGCGCGGTGGTGGTGCGACAGCCCGTTCTCGGTCTGCAGCGCGCGGGTCGTGGCGCGCACCTGGCGGATGCCCTCGATGGCCGGTGAATCACCGGCAAGGGCAATTTCCAGCAGCGGCGCCTGCACGCTGCCGTCGGTGCGCCAGGCCACGGCGAACCCATGGCCGGGATCGACTGCCGGCGAAGCGACAATGCGGTCCGGCACCGTCGTCGCTGCGTAGTGGCGGCTGCCCGCCGGCACCTGGGTGTTCGCTTCAGCCGCCGCGAAGCACAACGACGGCACCGCCAGCAGCAGGCCCAGCGCCAACGTATGCATCAGGCAACGACCGCTCACGAACCACACTCCAGCGGCAATGCCAACTGCTTGGCGATGCTCTCCCAGTCGAACGCCACCACGCCCTGGTCGTCATGCACCGCATACAACGCGCCGTGCGGGAAGCGCGCGCTGGGCTGCTGCATCATCCAGATGCCATCGGTGTTGGCCACGGTATTGCCCTGGAACGCGCCGACCGGCTTCAGGGTATGGCGGTCGAACAGGTGGAACACGCTGCGCTGCTTGCCCTGTTCGGTGGTGATCCACCAACCATCCTTGCCGCAGGTGCGCAGGGTTACGCCCTCGGCCTGCGCCTTGAACACGTCGCGGCCGAAGGTGGTGCCGGTGAAACGCCCGGCCAGCGTGTAGACCTTGAACTCGCTGGCGTAGCCCTCGTCCTCTTCGGCGATCAGCAGGCGATCGTTCTCGGGGTCGCCCCAGATCGACTCGACCACGCGCAGGGCACCCGCCTCAGTGGTATCACCGATGCTGGCCACGAGCTTCGCTTCGACCTTCGCGCCATCGCGGGTCACCTGGTACTGGCGCACGCGCTTGTCCAGCTCGGTCAGCGGCGGCAGGATGTCACGGCCCTGTGCATCCTCGCCGTTGTCCCAGGAGTCGGTCACGTAGACGCTGTAGCCATCGGCACGGCGGTCGACCCACAGTCCGTACGGCTTGCGCAGGTCGTCCGCAGCGAAGGTCGCCAGTGGAGTGAAGTCCGGCAGGCTCAGCACCTGCACGCGGTGATTGTCGCGCTCCACGATCCACAGCAGATCGTCGGTCACCGCGATGCCGTTTGGGCGATCGAACTGCCCTGGCGCGGTGCCGCTGCTGCCTACGTCGCGCAGGTGCTGGCCGCTGCTGCCGTCGTAGACCACCAGCTTGTCGGTGGCCTTGGCAGTGGCGATCAGCCAGAGCTTTCCGTCAGGTGCACGCCAGGCGGCAGGCGAATCGATGTTGTCAGCCGGCGTCATCGGTGAAAGGAATGCCTCGGCGATGGTGGTCACCGCACGCTCGTTCGTGGCCTTCGCCCCGGGCTTGGCCACGGCCGGATCATTGCCGTTGGCCGGCGTGCAGCCGGCCACCAACGTCACGGCCAGCATGGTGGCCAGCAGGGTGATGCGAGGCCCGCTCACAGTGCCACCTTCAGGCCCAGTGCGTAGGTGCGGCCATATTCTTCCATCTGCAGGGTGCGCGAGCGCGTGCCCTGGTACAGCTCCAGCGGCTTGTCCAGCAGGTTCTGTGCCTCGAAATACATGCTCACGCGCGGAGTGAACCTGTAGTCAAGCGAGAAGTCGAGCTGGGTGTTCGGCGCTACGTAGATGTCGAAGGCACGGCCGGCACCAAGGGTATCCAGGTACTCGCTGCGGTGCACGGCTGCCACGCGGGTGCTCAGGCCGTACTTCTCGTAACCGATGTGCGCGCTGTACACGTTCTTCGAGGCGCGCGGCAGGGTGAAGTCCTCACCGGCGCGGTTGGCCAGGCCCGGGTCGAAATCAGTGTCCAGCCAGGTGCCGCTGGCACCCACCAGCAGGCCATCCCAGCCAGCCGGGAGGAACGACAGCTGCTGCTGCCAGTTGAATTCGGCGCCGCGCACCTTGGCCTTGTCGCCATTGATCGAGGTCACCACCGGCAGGCCGTCGTAGATGCCGTCGGCGCCGGCCTGGCGGACCTGCACGATGTAGCCGTCGATCGACTTGTGGAACACGCCCAGCGAGAGGATGCCGCTGTCGCCGATGTACTTCTCCACCGACAGGTCGATGTTGGTCGACTCGTACGGATCCAGCTCCGGGTTGCCCAGGCGCACTTCATTGTCGTTGCGGGCCAGGCCGATGCGCGGCGAGGCATCGCCGAAGCCCGGGCGCGCCACCGTCTTGTTGGCAGCGAAGCGGAACACCCAGTCGTCGCTGGCGTCGTAACGCAGGTGCAGGCCCGGCAGTACGTTGTTGTAGCTCTTGCTGGCGGTAACCCGGGTCGCGGTGTAGGAGCGCCCGTCCTTGGCCACGTCCACGCGATTGCCGGTGGCGCTGAAGCGGGTGTTCTCCACACGCACGCCGCCGATCACGCGCAGCGCACCGATGTCCCAGGTGCCCATCGCATAGCTGGCGAACACGTCTTCGCGCGCGGTGTAGTCGCCTTCCAGAGACGTCGCGGCGTTGCCACCGACGTCCTGCGGACGCGCGCTGTATTCGCCACCGTGCTGCGACCAGTAGCTGCGCATCGCCGACGAGTCCATGCCCTGCCCCATCGGGCCGTGGCGATGTTCCGGCGAGCCAGTGGTCCAGTCACTGAGCTTGATCGCCGGACCCACGCGCAGCGACGCTTCATCGACATTCACGTCACGGTCGCGCCAACGCCCGAGCAGGCCGAACTTGTAGCTGCTGTTGTCACCGTCGAAGCGGATGTTGACCTGCGCGCTGCGCTCCTCGTCGTCCACCTTCTTCGGCTTGGCCACCACACGGTCGAATTTGTAGTTGGCGTTGTCCAGCCACTGGTCGTTGTCGAAGGTGTAGGTGGGCAGGCGGCTGCGCTGGTCCAACGTGCCATTGAAGGCCTTGCCGTTGAGCTTGAAGCGCGACTCGATCTCGTCGTCCACGCGTTCTTCGGTGCGGGTATAGCCGATCTTGTAGTCCAGTACCGCGTCGGTCAGCTTGTTCTCGCCACCCAGGCTGGCGGCGAAGGTGTTCTCTTCCTTGGTCCGGTAGCGCATGCGCTTGTCGATCGAATCCTTCGGCATGCCGGCAAGTCGATACTGGTCGGTGCCGGTGGCGATCATGTCGGCGCTGTTGAAGTTGAAGATCACGCGCTGGCGGGTTTCGGCATCGTCGAACTGGCTGTACAGCGTGCGCAGGTAGTAACGGCTGTCCTCGTTCGGGCGCCAGTCGAAATTGAGGTTGGCGCCGATGCGCTTGCGCTCGATCTCGTACTTGCGGTTCTGCAGGTTCAGCGCGGTGATTTCGCCCGGGCGGGTGGTGGTCGGATCCTTGTTCCCGCTGACATCACCGTACTCCACTTCGCTGTTGTCCGATTCGAACGTCCGCTTCTGGTAGTTCACGCCGGCGGCGATGCCGAAGGTGTCGTTGAACACTTCGCTGTAGTTGAAAGCGGCCTTCGGGCTGGTCTCGCCCGAAAGCTGCTGGTGGCTGCCTCCGATCTTGCCACGCAGGCTGCGGCCCTCGCGGTCGAACGCCGAGGCGGTCTCGACCAGGATCGCGCCGCCAATGGCGTCGCCCGGCATGTCCGGGGTCGGTGATTTGACCACGCGCAGGCGCTCGGTCGAATCGGACGGGATCACGTCCATCGGTGCGGCGCGGCTGGAGTTGTCCGGTGTGCCGATGGCGATGCCGTCGACGCTGACGCTGTTGAGGTTGGCATCCAGTCCGCGCACGACCACGTAGCGGCCCTCTCCCTGGTCGCGCGTCACGCTGATGCCCGGCAGGCGTTGCAGCGACTCGGCCACGTTCTTGTCCGGGTACTGGCCCAGCGCGTCGGACGACACCGCATCCTCGATGGCGTTGCTGCTGCGCTTGAGGTCCACCGCGCGGATCTGCGATTCAAGCTGGGCGCGCACTTCAATGCGGTCCAGGTCGACCGCATCGGCGGCCACTGCACCGGTGGCGGCGACCGCCTGCTGCCCGGCGGCCTGCAGTGGTGCAGCAGCCCCCATCGCCAGGGTCAGGGTGATGGCAACGGCCAACGGAGTCTTGATATGCACTGGGAATCCCCATTCCTGTTAAGAATGGGTCTGCACGGTATGTCCGCAAGGTTGCATGGCAATGACATGCATCTGCACATTTCATGCGGGCCGCCTCCGGCCCCGGTTTGGGGTTGGGCGCCCAATCCGGCAAAATGGCGTCCTCTCTCCTTATCCCCCTTCCCGACCATGAAGATCGTCGAAGTGCGCCACCCGCTGGTGCAGCACAAGATCGGCCTGATGCGCAACGCTGCGCTCAGCACCAAGGATTTCCGCGAACTGGCCAACGAGCTCGGCACGCTGCTGGCCTACGAGGCCACCGCCGACCTGGACACCGAGCCGCACACCCTGGCCGGCTGGGCCGGCCCGGTCACCGTGCAGCGCATCGCCGGCGCCAAGATCACCGTGGTGCCGATCCTGCGCGCCGGCCTGGGCATGCTCAGCGGCGTGCTGTCGCTGATCCCGGCGGCACGCGTCAGCGTGGTCGGCCTGCAGCGCGATGAGGAAACCCTGCAGCCGGTGCCCTACTTCGAGCGCCTGACCGGCCGCCTGGAAGAGCGCGACGCGCTGATCCTGGACCCGATGCTGGCCACCGGCGGCACCCTGATCGCCACCATCGACATGCTCAAGCGTGCCGGCGCCCGCCGCATCAAGGGCATCTTCCTGGTCGCCGCGCCGGAAGGCATCGAAGCAGTCAAGGCCGTGCATCCGGACGTGGAAATCTACACCGCGGCCATCGATGCCCAGCTCAACGACAAGGGCTACATCCTGCCCGGCCTGGGCGATGCCGGTGACCGCATCTTCGGTACCCGCGTCGGCTGATCCGGTGAACCGGGGTCGGATCCCTTTCGCAGAAAGGGCTCTGACCCCACCCCGAATGCCGGCCTACAGGCCGGCCGCGAACGCTTCCAGCTGGCCGATGACGGTGTTCCAGCCGTCGAAGAAGCCCATCTGCTCATGCTGGTCGCGCAGGGCCTTGTCCGGGTGCATCACCTGCGCGGTGTAACGACAGCCCTGGCCCTCATCCTCCATCGAGATGATGGCGGTGAAGCCCAGCCACGGTGACTGCGGCCGCCAACCCGGGCCCAGCATCGAGGTGAACACCAGACGCTGCTGCGGCACGATCTCCAGGAAGCTGCCCGGGTTGTCACTGCTGCCGCCGTCGGGGCCCTGCATGAAGGTGTGGAAGGCGCCGCCCGGGCGCAGGTCGAAGGCACGCACTTCGGTGGACCACGGCTTCGGGCACCACCACTGGCGCAGCAGCTCCGGGTCGGTCCACGCCCGCCACAGGGCGGCGCGCCGTGCGTTCAGTACGCGACTGATGACCAGATCGGTCTCGGGGTTGTTACCTGCGTCTACGGCCATGGGCCTGCTCCTGTCGGTGAAGGGTTTCGACAAACTCGACCATGCGGTCGGCGCGCGCCTCCCACACAACGCGCTGCGCGGCCAGCCATTGCTCGGCCTGGCCCAACCGTTCCGGCACCAGTTCGCAGGTGCGTACACGCCCCTGCTTGCGGCTGCGCACCACGCCACTGCGCTCCAGCACGGCCAGATGCTTCATCAGCGAGGGCAAGGCCATCTCAAAAGGCTCGGCCAAGGTCGACACCGTGCGCGGCCCCTGCCCCAGCGCCGCCACGATCGCGCATCGGGTGGGGTCGGCCAGTGCCTGGAACACGTCTTGAATGGCGGGATAATACTTACCCATATGGCTAAGTAATACGCCGATCTGAATGCCCCTGCAAGCGGTCGCTGCCGAGGCACGATTCTTCACGTGGCCTTGCTGCCTGCAGGCCAATGCTCCGCGCACCCGCCACCGCCTGGAGTGCTCTCGATGAAAGCTTCTTTCCTGCTGGCCGCTGTCCTGCTGGTCGGCCTGCCCCTGGCTGCCAATGCCACCACGCCGCAGCAGCAGCGCATGGCCGACTGCTCGGCCAAGAACAAGGGCTTGAAGGGTGACGCCTACAAGACCGCGCAGAGTTCCTGCCTCAGTGGCCACGCCGCCGAAGCCAAGCCGGCCAACGCGCAACAGGAACGCATGCGCAAGTGCAATGCTGACGCGGGTGCCAAGAAGCTGGCCGGTGACGCGCGCAAGACCTTCATGAGCAGCTGCCTGAAGGCGTCGTAGCATCGCTCGTCCAGTTCAATCGAATGGGGGCAGAGCCCGTTGCACAGCACTGGCATTCGACCCCATTTGAATATCGATATCTGACAGATGTGCCGACCAACGGTCGGCACCCACCAATAGCCACCGGCCACCTGTCAGCGATGGGGGCGGTGTGGGTGGGCAGGCGCCGTGGATGGCGCCATCGAGCCCCCATGGATGGGTTTACGGCGTGTCCTGACCACCCACACCGCCCCGCCATCCCACGGAATGCCGTTCTTGATCTTGCTTCGGCTTCTGCAGGTGCAGGGAGCAGCCCTGCCGAACACCCGTCACCCCAGCGCGCGCGCCTTCAGTTCACCCTGCTCGTGCAGGGTCACGAAACGCCCCTTGTCATCGCGACCCAGCTGCGCCAGCGCCACCTGCGGGTCGTGCGTGAAAAACAGATGCACGTTGCGCGCCAGCTTGTCCTCAAGGAACTGCCGCTTCTCGTCGATCAGGAGTTCGGCATTGCGGTCATAGCCCATGGTGATCGGCACGTGTACCCATGAGCGCCCTGGGATCAGGTCGGCACAGAACACCACCCCGCCGTGCGCATCTTCGCCGGCGTGCGCGTGGCCGACGATCTCGGCCAGCATCAACCCCGGCGTGTGGCCATCGCTGTAGCTGAAGCGAACGCTGCGACCCAGAACCTTCGAATACTCGCCGTCCACTACTTCCAGGCGACCGCTGGCCTGCAGCAGGCCAGGCAGCTCCGGAATGAAGCTGGCACGGTCGCGCGGATGCGGCTGCATGGCGCGCTGCCAATGCTGCGCACCGACCACATAGGTCGCATTGGGGAACAGCAGTTCCGGCTCACGCCCTTCGCTCCATGCCGCCAGCAGGCCACCGGCATGATCGAAATGCAGGTGGCTGAGCACGACGACATCAATGTCCTCGTGCTCGAAACCTGCTTCGCGCAACGAATCGATCAGTACGTGCTGGCTTTCCTGCACGCCATAGCGCTCACGCATGCGCGGATCGAAGAACGCCCCGATACCGGTTTCAAACAGCACGGTCTTGCCTTCCAGCGGGCTGGCAAGCAGCGCACGGCAGGCCAGCTCGATGCGATTGAGCTCGTCCGGTGCCGCCCATTTTTCCCACAACGCGCGCGGCGCGTTGCCGAACATCGCGCCGCCGTCGAGGCGCTGCGAGTTTCCACGAATAGACCAGAGTTTCATGTGTCGATTATCGGCGCCGGCTCGTTAAATAATCGCTAGAAAGGAAACAGAAAACCCCGCCGTCAAGGGCGGGGTTTCGGTAAACAGCCAGATTGGCGGCCAGCGGCCGGCACGACCGTATCAGCGTGCCGGCACGACCAGGGCGCTGCCCACCGGGTTGCGCGGGTCGCTGCCGCCAAACAGCTTGTTGGCCTTCCGGTCCCATTCCACGGTCTGCAGGTTGCCCCACACGTGGCTGGACCCACGGCCCCCGGCGGCCACATTGCCCGGCAGGTCGATCTTGTGACCCATCGCCTGCAGCTGCTTCACCGTGGCCGCGTCGAATGCATCGTCCTCGGCTTCGATCAGGTCCGGCAGCCACTGGTGGTGGTAGCGCGGCAGCGCGGCAACCTGCTGCGCGTCCAGGCCGGCGTCGTAGCCGAGGATGCCCAGCAGCACCATGGTGATGATGCGGCTGCCACCCGGGGTGCCCAGCACCACCACCTTGTCGGCGTTCTCCATGAAGGTCGGGGTCATCGAGCTGAGCATGCGCTTGCCCGCCTTCGGCGCATTGGCCTCGTAGCCCATCACGCCGAACGCGTTGGGCGTGCCCGGCTTCAGCGCGAAGTCGTCCATCTCGTTGTTCAGCAGCACGCCGGTGCCCTTCGGAATCAGCCCCGAGCCGTACAGCAGGTTGACGGTCTGGGTCGCGCCGACCCGGTTGCCGTCACGGTCGATGATCGAGAAGTGCGTGGTCTCGTCATCTTCCAGCGGCGTCGGGTTGCCCGACAGCAGGTCGCTGGGCGTGGCCTTCTCCGGATGGATGGTCGCCCGCAGGCCCTGTGCGTAGTCCTTGCTGGTCAGCACTTTCTGCGGGATCTGCACGAAGTCCGGATCGCCGAGGAAGAAGGTGCGGTCGCGGTAGGCACGGCGCATCGACTCCACCACCAGGTGGGTGCGGTGCGCCGGGTCCATCTTGTTGATGTCCCAGCCTTCCAGGATCTGCAGCATGCTGGCCAGCGCGATGCCACCGGACGACGGCGGCGGAGCGGTGGTGATCTTCCAGCCGTTGTAGTTGAACACGATCGGTTCGCGCTGCTTCACGCGATAGCCGGCCAGCTCTTCAGCGGTCCACTGGCCGCCGGCCTGCTTCACGCCGGCCAGCAACAGCTTTCCGGTCTGGCCCTTGTAGAAGCCATCGAAGCCACCTGCGGCCAAGCGCTCCAGCGTCTGTGCCAGCTCCGGCTGCTTGAACAGGTCACCGCTGGTGATCGGCTTGCCGTTGCGCAGGTAGACCTCACGGGTGCCGGGATAGCGCTCCATCACCTCACGGCGAGAGGCATAGCCCTTGGCCATGCGGTCGTAGACCGGGAAGCCTTCGCGCGCGATGCGGATCGCCGGCTGCAGCGATGCAGACAGCGGCAGCTTGCCGTGCCTGGCCGACAGCTCGACCAGCGCCGCAGGCAGGCCCGGAATACCGGCCGACCAGGCACCGTTGACCGAGCGGTCACGGTCGAGGTTGCCCTGCTTGTCGAGGAAGGCCTGCGGCGTTGCCGCGGCCGGCGCGGTCTCGCGCGCGTCCAGCATCACGTCCTTGCCGGTGGCCGCGTCGTGCAGCAGGAAGAAGCCACCGCCACCCAGCCCGGAACTGATCGGCTCGACCACCGCCAGCGTGGACGATACCGCCACCGCGGCGTCGAAGGCGTTGCCGCCCTGCGCCAGGATGTCGATGCCGGCCTGGGTGGCCAGCGCGTGGCCGCTGGCAATGGCCGCGCCGTCGGGGCGCTCGGCACGGGCCGGGCTGTCGGCCCAGGCAATCGGGCTCAGCAGCAGGCCGAGCAGCAACAGGGGGCGGACGATCAGCGTCTTCATTCGGATGGGGGCTCCGCATAGAGTTCGGGGTGATCGTGCTGCAGCTGGCGCAGCTTGGCCAGCAGCTGGTCTTCCGTTTCCACGATCTCCGGGTCCGGATCGATGCACTCGACCGGGCAGACGACCACGCACTGTGGCTCGTCGAAATGACCCACGCATTCGGTGCAGCGCGCAGGGTCGATCACGTAGATGGTTTCACCCATCGCAATGGCCTGGTTCGGGCAGGCCGGCTCGCATACGTCGCAGTTGACGCAGAGCTCGTTGATTTTCAGCGACACGGCGATACTCCTCGCCCGCGCCCTGGGACAAAGGACCGGCCAGCGCGGGCGCGCGGGCCGGTCAGGTCATCAGCGGCGCCCTTGCAGGACGCCGCCCGGGCCATGCCGGAGCATGGCCGCCATGGCTCGGTCTTACTTGGCTTCGACGAAAATGTACTCGGCACCGGTCGGCTGGATCGCAGCCTGAACGCGGGCGTTGTCGGCCGACTGGCCGATGAAGACGACGCGCACGCCCTTCATCGAATCCGGCGACACGTCCTTGAACACGGCCTGGATCATGTCAGCCATCTTGCCCGAGGCCGACGAACCGAAGGCCAGCATGTTGCCCGGCTGCACGCCACGGGCCACGGCCTGGGTCGCGCTCTCGGTCTGGCGCTCGTACTTGGCCTGGAAGTCCGGGTCCGATTCCGGCGAGAGGTAGTACAGGAACGGGCTGTTGGTGATGTTGCCCATGTTCTGGATCGCCACTTCCTGCAGGTACTTCTTCCAGCCTGCATCATCATCCTTGGCCGGGGCGACCAGGGCCTGCTTGGCCTCGTCGACCGGAGCGGCCTCTTCCTTCTTGCAGGCGGTGAAGGCCAGGGCCAACGAAGCGATCAGCATCGCGCGCATGGTGGTGTTCATGGGTTTCCTCCCGGAATGGTGCGTGGTGTTGTACGTAATGGGGTGCGGGTACAGCGGGGCTTACGACTGTGCCGCCTTCGCTTCGCGGACCTTGCGCAGGGCTTCGAGCACCGCGGCCGGCACGAAGCCGGACACGTCGCCGCCCAGGCGCGCGATCTCGCGGACCAGCGAGGACGAAATGAAGCTGTGCTGCTCGGCCGGGGTCAGGAACAGGGTCTCGACCTCGGGGATCAGGTGGCGGTTCATGCTGGCCATCTGGAACTCGTACTCGAAGTCGGACACCGCGCGCAGGCCGCGCAGCAGCACCCCACCCTGGACCGAACGGACGAAATGGGCCAGCAGGGTGTCGAAGCCGATGACCTCGACGTTGCCATGGTGGCCCAGTGCGCCACGCGCCAGCTGCACGCGCTGCTCCAGCGGCAGCGCCGGGCCCTTGGACGGGCTCTGCGCCACGCCCACCACGACCTTTTCAAACAGCGGCGCGGCCCGGCTGACCAGGTCGATATGACCGTTGGTGATCGGGTCGAACGTGCCGGGATAGACGGCAATGCGGCGGTTGGCCACGGTCATGGGCGGATGCAGATGTTCAGATGAGGTCAAAGTGTAGCAGTGGCGCGGCGGTACAGGGCAAAGCGCACCTCGCGGGTACCGCCCTCGCGGTGCAGCAGCCAGTCCGGCGGCAGCACCGGCACGTGGCCGGCCGGGGATTCCAGGTACAGCCAGGCATCGGCGGCCAGGTGCCGCGGCAGCTGCGCCAGCACGTCCTGCCACAGGCCATCGGCGAACGGCGGGTCGATGAAGACCAGATCGGCCTGCTGCGCGGGTGCGCCCTGCAGCCAGCGCAGGGCATCGGCCTGCACCACGGTGATCTGGTCGGCGGCCTGGAGCTTGGCCACGGCCGCGGTCAGATTGCGTCCCAGCTGCGCGTCGCGCTCGACCAGGGTGGCGTGGGCGGCACCGCGCGAGACCGCCTCCAGGCCCAGCGCGCCACTGCCGGCGAACAGGTCCAGCACCCGCGCGCCGCCCAGTCTGGGCATCAACCAGTTGAAAAGGGTCTCGCGCACGCGGTCACTGCTGGGCCGCAGCCCCGGCAGGGTCGGCACCGGCAGGCGGGTATTGCGCCAGCGACCGCCGATGATGCGGACCTGGCCGTCATTGCTCCCACGGCCGCTCACAGGCGCCCCCGGCGGGATGTATTCAAGAAATTCAGCATGAGCGGGATTGTAGTCGTCCGGGCGGCGCCCGGAACCCGCAGAGACCGAAGCAACAGCCAGAGCAACGGCAAAAGCTGGTTCCCTGTGGGTAGGCGGGGTGGGCCAGGTTGTGGGGGACGCCGTAAACCCGTCCATGGGGGCTTGGCCGCGGCATCCATGCCGCGGACACCCCCACAACCTGCCCCACCCCGCCTTCGACAGTTTCCTGCGATCTGCCGGAAGGTCTCTTGGGGTCAGATCCGTTTTCCTGCGGAAAACGGATCTGACCCCATTTGATGTATCGATATCTGACAGATGTGTCGACCAAGGTCGACACCTGCCAACAGCCGCGTGAACCTGTCAGAGGCGGGGCGGTGTGGGTTGGCAGGACCGTTGGCGCCATGGATGGCGCCATCGAGCCCCCAGGGACGGGTTTACGGCGTGTCCTGCCAACCCACACCGCCCCGCCATCCCACGGATAGCCCGCTGCTGCTGTTGATGTTGCTGTTGCTGTTGCTTCGGCCTCTGCAGGTGCAGGGCTGCAAGCCCTGCCGACCAACCCCTTGATTTCGGGACAATCAGCCATACCCCTTGGCGAGGCCGCACGCGCTGGCGCGGCATTGCACATGGAGCCCTATCGATGACCGAGACCACCCAGACCGAAACCCTTGGCTTCCAGACCGAAGTCAAGCAGCTGCTGCAGCTGATGATCCACTCGCTGTACTCCAACAAGGAGATCTTCCTGCGCGAGCTGGTCTCCAACGCCGCTGACGCTGCCGACAAGCTGCGCTTCGAAGCCCTGACCCAGCCGGCCCTGCTTGAAGGTGACAGCGAGCTGCGCGTGCGCGTCAGCTTCGACTCCGCCGCCCACACCATCACCATCGAAGACAACGGCATCGGCATGAGCCGCGCCGAGGCCATTGCCCACCTCGGCACGATCGCCAAGTCCGGCACCGGCGATTTCCTGCGCCAGCTGTCCGGCGACCAGAAAAAGGATTCGCAGCTTATCGGCCAGTTCGGCGTCGGCTTCTACAGTGCCTTCATCGTTGCAGACCAAGTGGAAGTGACCTCGCGCCGCGCCGGCCTGGCTGCAGGCGAAGGCGTGCGCTGGACCTCGCGCGGCGAAGGCGATTTCGAAGTGGCCACCATCGACAAGGCCGAGCGCGGCACCCGCATCGTGCTGCACCTGAAGGACGGCGAGCACGACTTCGCCGATGGCTGGCGCCTGCGCGGCATCCTCAAGAAGTATTCGGACCATATCGGCCTGCCGATCCAGATGCCGAAGGAAGGTGGCGAAGAAGGCGCCGCGGTCGAATGGGAAACCGTCAATCGCGCCAGCGCGCTGTGGACCCGCCCGCGCACCGAGATCAGCGACGCCGAGTACACCGAGTTCTACAAGCACGTGGCACACGACCACAGCGATCCGCTGGCATGGAGCCACAACAAGGTCGAAGGCAAGCTGGAATACACCTCGCTGCTGTACGTGCCCGGCCGCGCGCCGTTCGACCTGTATCACCGCGATGCCCCCAAGGGCCTGAAGCTGTACGTGCAGCGCGTGTTCGTGATGGACCAGGCCGAGCAGTTCCTGCCGCTGTACCTGCGCTTCATCAAGGGCGTGGTCGATTCCAACGACCTGTCGCTGAACGTCTCGCGCGAGATCCTGCAGTCCGGCCCGGTCATCGATTCGATGAAGGCCGCGCTGACCAAGCGCTCGCTGGACATGCTGGAAAAGCTGGCCACAGACAAGCCGGAGCAGTACGCCACGTTCTGGAAGGAATTCGGCCAGGTGCTGAAGGAAGGCCCGGCCGAGGACTACAACAACCGCGAGAAGGTGGCCGGCCTGCTGCGCTTCGCCTCCACACGTGGCGACGGCGATGCGCAGAACGTGTCGCTGGCTGACTACCTCGGCCGCATGGCCGAAGGCCAGGACAAGATCTACTACCTGACCGGCGAGAGCTACAGCCAGGTGCGCAACAGCCCGCACCTGGAAGTGTTCCGCAAGAAGGGCGTGGAAGTGCTGCTGCTGACCGACCGCATCGACGAGTGGCTGATGGGCTACCTGACCGATTTCGACGGCAAGGGCTTCGTCGACATCGCCCGCGGCGACCTCGACCTGGGCGCGCTGGAAACCGAAGCGGACAAGCAGGAACAGGAAGCAGCGGCCAAGGACAAGCAGGGCCTGGTCGAGCGACTGAAGACGGTGCTGGGCGATGACGTGGCCGACGTGCGCGTCTCGCACCGCCTGACCGATTCGCCGGCGGTGCTGGCCATCGGCGAACAGGACCTGGGCCTGCAGATGCGCCAGATCCTGGAAGCCAGCGGGCAGAAGGTGCCGGACAGCAAGCCGGTGCTGGAGATCAACCCGGGCCATCCGCTGATCGCCAAGCTGGATGCTGAAGCCGATGGCGCGCGTTTCGACGATCTGGGCCGGGTGCTGTTCGACCAGGCTGCATTGGCCGCCGGCGACAGCCTGAAGGATCCGGGCGCCTATGTGGCGCGCCTGAACAAGCTGCTGCTGGAGCTGTCGGCCTGATCGACAAGGTGGTCGCCGGGCATGGCCCGGCGATGCTCTGGTAGAGGCCAACCTTGGTTGGCACCTGCCAGGGCGGATCGAGCGTGCCAACCAAGGTTGGCACCCACCACAGGCGGCGGTTGGCACTTGGCGAGCGGGTTCAGGCCTCGCGATCCAGCAGCGAGCCCAGCATCTGGTCCTGGCGTCGGATCACCGCGGCGTTGGAAGCGAAAGCCACCACCTCGGCTTTCGCTGCCAGCAGATCACCCAGTGGTGCACTGACATCGGCGCCGGTAGGGGTCACCGCGGCCTGCACCCCGCCCTCCTCCACCGTACTGCGTTGCAGCTGCAGGCGTTGGGCATCAGGAGTCGCCAGGTTGGCCACGTTGTGCGCGGCCACCTGCACGCCCTGCTGGGCCGCACGCATCCCGCCGAGGGCGATTCCCATCACGTTGTTCATGGCGGTCTCCGGACCGCCCTGCGCAGCCCTCCGGACCGGTTAACGGCCGGCCGGCCGCGACCTTGAGTCCACATCGGCCCGACAGGCCTGAGTGGTAGCATATCCCTCTGATTTCAGCGCCTTTTGCCAATGCTCAGTTTTTTCCGCCGCAAGAAGCCCCAGGATGCCCCCGCAACGGAGGCACCCAAGACCCAGCACTACTCGGCTGAAGAGCTGGCGGCGGCGTTTCCGTCGGCCGCGCCGGTCGAGGACAAGGAGCCGGCACCGGTAGCCGTACCGGCCGAGCCTGCACCGGTCGAGCCGCCCCCGGCAACCGCCGTTCCGGTCGCTGTCGAGCCCACCCCGGCGATTCCGGCCCCAGCCGCAGCGGTTCCGGCAGCTCCTGCGCCGACGGCGCAGATCGACGTCGCCCCCATCGCGACCCCGGCCATCGAACCGGCACCCGCACCGCTGCCCGAGCCCACCCCGGCACCGGTCACCGACGACCTGCCTGCTGCCGCCTCGGTCGACGCTGCTCCGGCTCCTGCCGGCAAGCCCGGCTGGCGCGAACGCCTGCGCAACAGCGTCATCGCGCGCAGCTTCGGTGGCCTGTTCTCGCGCAACCCAAAACTCGACGACGACCTGCTGGACGAGCTGGAAACCGCCCTGATCACCGCCGACGTCGGCGTGGGTGCCACCACCGATCTGGTCGAGGGGCTGCGCAAGCGCATGAAGTCGCGCGAGTTCGCAGATGCAAATGCGCTGCTGGCCGCGCTGCGCGCCGAGCTGATCGCGATCCTGCAGCCGGTGGCCAAGCCGCTGGTGATCGACCGCAATGCCAAGCCCTTCGTGGTGCTGACCGTCGGCGTCAACGGCGTTGGCAAGACCACCACCATCGGCAAGCTGGCCAAGCGTTTCAAGGATGAAGGCCACAGCCTGATGCTTGCCGCCGGCGACACCTTCCGCGCCGCCGCCGTCGCACAGCTGCAGGCCTGGGGCGAGCGCAACGGCGTGGCCGTGGTCGCCCAAGGGCAGAACGCCGATGCCGCTTCGGTGGCATTCGATGCGCTGCAGGCCGGCAAGGCCCGTGGCACCTCGGTGTTGATCGCCGATACCGCCGGCCGCCTGCACACCCAGTCCGGCCTGATGAACGAGCTGGGCAAGATCCGCCGCGTGCTCGGCAAGATCGACGCCACTGCACCGCACGAAGTACTGATGGTGATCGACGGCACCACCGGCCAGAACGCGCTGTCGCAGCTGCGCCAGTTCAATGCCGCGGTGAACGTGACCGGCCTGGTGGTGACCAAGCTGGACGGCACTGCCAAGGGCGGCGTGGTGTTCGCGCTGGCCCGCGAGTTCGGCATTCCGATCCGTTTCGCCGGCATCGGCGAGCGCCCGGAAGACCTGCGCGTATTCGATCCGGAAGCCTTCGTTGACGCCCTGCTGCCCGAAGCGCTGGGTGCCTGATAGACCGTGCAGCCACGCATGGCGTGGCTCTACTGCAGCCCGGTAGAGCCCCCCATGGGTGGCTGCCCACCTCCGGAATACCGATGCCCCGCCAGCCGCACGCCAGCGCCGGAACCACGCAGACCGACGACTTCGTCGCCCACCTGCTGCATTGGTTCGACGACCACGGCCGCCACGACCTGCCCTGGCAGCATCCGCGCAGCCCCTATCGGGTCTGGTTGTCGGAAATCATGCTGCAGCAGACCCAGGTGAGTACGGTCATCCCGTACTTCCAGCGGTTCCTGCAGCACTTCCCGACCCTGCCCGACCTCGCCGCCGCCGGCAATGACGCGGTGATGGCGCAGTGGGCCGGGCTCGGCTACTACGCCCGCGCACGCAACCTGCACGCGGCAGCCAAGCGCTGCGTGGAACTGCACGACGGCGACCTGCCACGTGACTTCGACGCACTGCATGCCCTGCCCGGCATCGGCCGCAGCACCGCCGGTGCGATCCTCAGCCAGGCCTGGAACGACCCGTTCGCGATCCTCGATGGCAACGTCAAGCGGGTGCTCAGCCGCTACCACGGCATCGACGGCTTCCCGGGCCTTCCGGCCATCGAGAAGCAGTTGTGGGCGATCGCCGAGGCGCACGTGGCGCAGGTGCCGACCGGGCGCATGGCCGATTACACCCAGGCGCAGATGGACCTGGGCGCGACCGTGTGCAGCCGCGCCAGACCCGCCTGCGTGATCTGCCCACTGCAGGACGCGTGCGTGGCGCGCCGCGAAGGCCGCACTGCCGAACTGCCGACGCCCAAGCCCAGCAAGACCCTGCCCGAACGAGAAGCAGTGGCCCTGCTGCTGCGCGACCCCCAGCAGCGCGTGCTGCTGCAGAAGCGGCCGGACACCGGCATCTGGGCGCAACTGTGGACGCTGCCGCAGGCCGAGGCCGGCAGCGACCTGCAGGACTGGTTCGATGCGCATGTTGAAGGTTCGCTGGAAGACGCCGAGGAGTTGCCAGTGCTGCAGCACACCTTCAGTCACTACAGGCTGCACCTGCAGGTACTGTCGCGCCAGGTGAACGGCCTGCGCGTGGAAGAACCCACGTTGCGCTGGGTCGCCTACGATGAACTGCGCGCGCTGGGCCTGCCCGCGCCGATCCGCAAACTGCTCGACGGCGCGACGATCAAGACGCCAAAACGAACTTCCAAGAAACCCCGCAACCACGAGTGAGTGCCATGCCCCGAACCGTCTTCTGCCAGTACGAACAACGCGATGCCGAGGGCCTGGACTTCGTGCCCTACCCCGGCGAGCTGGGCCAGCGCATCTTCAACAACATCGGCAAGCAGGCCTGGGCTGCGTGGCTGGCGCACCAGACCATGCTGATCAACGAGAACCGCCTGTCGCCGCGTACGCCGGAACATCGCGCGTTCCTTGAAGGCGAACTGGTCAAGTTCCTGTTCGAGAAGGACGCGCAAAAGCCGGCCGGCTTCACTCCGGAAGCCTGACGCACAGGTAGTGCCGGGCGCTGGCCGGCAACCTGGCATCTGCGCGATGCCGGCCAGCGGCCGGCACGACCGCGCTATTTCGTGTTTTCCTCGCGCTCCTGCACCTGCGCCTGGCGCAGCTCCTGCTCGGAAGCGCGTAGTGCCTTCACATCCAGCTTGCGGATGCTGTCGATGAAACACGGCAGGCGCGGGCCGCCGGTAGGGTCGCGCACCAGCACCTTGTCGAAACGCGCCGAAACACGATTCATCTGGCTGGTCAGGCCGATGGCGGTGGCATATGGCAGGTCCTGGCAGGGCCCCCTCAACTCCAGCAGGTAGGCCTCGCTGGGACGCGTCCATACCGCAAGCGCGCTGTCACCCAGCTCGGTCCAGCCATTGAGGGTGCCGAAGAACTGCATGTCGTTCTGCGGCGCGCCGGCGTGGGCACGGTACAGGTCAAGCTTCTCGGCGCTGCTGAGCCGGCCAGTGGTCGCACACGCGGCCAGCGCCAGGCAGAGTCCGGCCACCAGGAACGGGGTCTTCATGGCGATCTCCTCGGGGAACTGTCGCCATCATGCGCCCGGGCCGGCAACGGCGGCGCGACGACCGACAGCCCCATTCAGGCGCTGGTCGGCGGTCGACCAAGGCCGACCTCTACCAAAGCAGACCCAAGGCCCCGGATTCCGGAAGTCACCAACCTTGGCTGGCGCCTGCCCTGCAGGAGCAGCCGACCAGGGTCGGCTTCCACAAAAGCGGCCCCGGCGCCTCAGACGTCGGCGTGGGCCAGGGCGTGCAAGCGCCCTTCGCGCAGCTCCAGCACCCGGTCGAGGCGGCGCGCCAGGCTGCGGTCGTGGGTGACCAGCACCAGGCTGGTGTGACGCGCACGATTCAGTTCCAGCATCAGCTCGAACACCGTGGCGGCCGTGCGGTCATCCAGGTTGCCGGTCGGCTCGTCACCCAGCACGCAGGCTGGGTGATTGACCAGTGCCCGCGCCACCGCAGCACGCTGCCGCTCACCACCAGACAGCTCGCCCGGCTTGTGATCCAGGCGGTGGCCGAGGCCCACCGCTTCCAGCAGCGTGGTGGCCCGGCTGCTCGCTTCTGCTACCGCAGTGCCAGCCAGCAGTACCGGCATCATCACGTTTTCCAGCGCGGTGAACTCCGGCAGCAGGTGATGGAACTGGTAGACGAAGCCCAGCGCCTGGTTGCGCAGCAGACCGCGCGCGGTATCCGACAGCGCCGACATGCGCTGCCCGGTCACGTAGACCTCGCCGGCGGTTGGAATGTCCAGGCCGCCCAGCAGGTGCAGCAGCGTGCTCTTGCCGGCGCCGGAGGCACCGATGATCGCCACCGTCTCGCCGGCGGTCACGGTCAGGTCCAGGCCATCGAACACCGGGGTCTGCATGCGCCCTTCGGCGTAGGTCTTGCCCAGTGCTTCGGCGCGGATCACTTCGTCGCCGCGGTTGAAGACCTTATTCATAACGCAGGGCCTCCGCCGGCTGGGTGCGTGCTGCCCGCCAGGCGGGATACAGGGTGGCCAGGAAGCTCATCAGCAGCGCGACCACGGTGATCGCCACCACGTCGCCGGTCTGCATGTCGGTCGGCAGGCCGGTGATGTAGTACACATCCTCCGGCAGCAGCTTGACGTTGAACACGCTCTCGATGGCGCCGAGGATGCGTTCCAGGTTGAGGGTCAGGGTGATGCCGCCGATCAGGCCGGCCAGCGTGCCGAAGATGCCGATCAGCGAACCCTGCACCATGAACACCTGCATCACCCCGCCCGGCGTCAGGCCAAGGGTGCGCAGGATGGCGATGTCGGCCTGCTTGTCGGTGACCAGCATCACCTGCGACGACACCAGGTTGAAAGCGCCCATGGCGATGATCAGCGACAGCAGGATGCCCATCACTACCTTCTCCATGCGCAGCGAGTGGTAGAGGTTGGCATTCTGCTGGGTCCAGTCACTTACCCGGTACGCGCCGCCGAGGCTCTGCGCCAGGTCCACGCCCACTTCCAGCGAGCGGTCCATGTCGTGCAGTTTCAGCCGCACGCCGGTAGCGCCATCGGAACGCAGCACGCGCTCCAGGTCCTGCATGTTGGCGAAGCCGACGCCGCGGTCGACCTCGTTGTAGCCGGCCTCGAAGATGCCGCTGACGGTGAAGCGTTTCATCCGCGGCACTGCGCCAGCGGGCGTGCCCTGCACTTCTGCAAAGGTCACCAGCACCTGGTCGCCAACGTCCACGCCCAGCCAGACCGCCAGCTCTTTGCCCAGCAGCACGTTGAAGCTGCCCGGCTTGAGGCTGTCATAGCTGCCCTTGGTGACCTTCTTGTCGATCACCGACACCTTCGGCTCCAGCGCCGGATCGATGCCCTGGATGATTGCGCCCTGCACGCGCGGGCCGCTGATCATCGACTGGATCTCGATGTACGGCGCGGCACCTGCCACGCGCGGGTCCTTGCGGGCGACGTCCACCACGCGCATCCAGTCAGGCATCGGCTCGCCGTCGCGGCTGATGGTGGTGTGCGCGGTCATCTGCAGCAGGCGGCTGCGGATTTCCTTCTGGAAACCGCTCATCACCGCCAGGGTGGTGATCAGCACCGTAACGCCGAGCGCGATGCCCAGGATCGATGCCATCGAGATGAAGGAGATGAAGCCGTTGCGGCGCTTGGCGCGCAGGTAGCGCAGGCCAATGGCCACGGGAATGGGTTTGAACATGCAGGCACGCCGGTCAATTCAGCTTATGGTGCCATCGACCGGGGCCTACGGGAAACGCCGCGTGCGGCCACGGCCAGTCGCAGTTCACGTCGCTGCCTGGAATCGAGCACATCGGGCCAGAACAGCAGGCGCCGGCGGCACCGATCCTCACGCCAGAGCAACAACAGCCACGGCCCACGCACGACCAGTTGTGGTGCATCGACGTCCTGCCCGGCCACCTGCAGCGGCTCGGGCGGTACCGGCAGAAGCACCTGCACGCGCGGCCTGCGCTGGCGCCAGGCCAGTTCGGCCAACCCGATGCCCCAGGCCAGCAACACCGCCGGCGTCAGCAGCCTGGGCGGCAGATCCGATGCACGCAGCAGCCAGGGTGCGGCCAGCAGCACCGCCAGCTGGGCGGCGGCCTGCAGCCGCGAGGGGCGCCACTCAAGGCTTGAGGGCGAGGATCTTCTGCATGAGGGGGATCGCGTGCGCATGCGGGCAGGCCTCATAGCCCATGAACCAGCGCCACAACTTATCGTCCTCGCAGTCGAGCAGGAACAGGAAAACCTCGCGCTCCTCGGTCGGCGCGGTGCTCCATTCGTGGTCGAGATAACGGCCGAACAGCTGGTCCAGCTCACGCATGCCGCGGCGGCAGCGCCAGCGCAGCTTCTTCAGCAGAACGTCTTCTTCCATCGTGTTTCTCCAGATACAGCAAAGCCACGCAAGGCGTGGCTCTACTGCGGTGGCACAGCCACGCATGGCGTGGCTCTACCGGGTACGGCCAGAGCCGATCAGGCGCGGCGTTCCATCATCAGCTTCTTGATCTCGGCGATCGCCAGCGCCGGGTTCAGGCCCTTCGGGCAGGTCCGGGCGCAGTTCATGATGGTGTGGCAGCGGTACAGCTTGAACGGATCTTCCAGATCGTCCAGGCGCGCACCGGTGTCCTCATCGCGCGAGTCGATGATCCAGCGGTAGGCCTGCAGCAGGATCGCCGGGCCCAGGTAACGCTCGCCGTTCCACCAGTAGCTCGGGCAGCTGGTCGAGCAGCAGGCGCACAGGATGCACTCGTACAGGCCGTCCAGCTTCTTGCGGTCTTCCGGCGACTGCAGGCGCTCACGGTCCGGCGGTGCCGGGGTCTGGGTGCGGATCCACGGCTTGATCGAGGCGTACTGCGCATAGAAGTGGGTCAGGTCCGGAACCAGATCCTTCACCACGTTCATGTGCGGCAGCGGGTAGATCGGCACTTCCTTCTTGCCGCAGTCCGAGATGGCTCGGGTGCAGGCCAGGGTGTTGGTGCCGTCGATGTTCATCGCGCACGAACCACAGATGCCTTCGCGGCACGAGCGGCGGAAGGTCAGGGTCGGGTCGATCTCGTTCTTGATCTTGATCAGGGCGTCCAGGACCATCGGGCCACAGGCGTCCAGATCGACTTCATAGGTATCGGTGCGCGGGTTGCTGTCGTCGTCCGGACTCCAGCGGTAGATCTTGAAGGTGCGCACGTTCTTGCCGCCGTTCTTGACGGGGAAGTGCTTGCCCTTCGTGATCTTGGAATTCTTGGGGAGTGAAAACTCGGCCATGGCTGCTCTCGTTGGCTCAGGCGGCCCGCGCCCTTGGGCGCGGATTGCATGGTAGGCGGGGTCGGATCAGTACACGCGCGGCTTCGGCGGCACCACGGACACGTCGTCGGTCAACGTGTACATGTGCACCGGACGGTAGTCGAAGCTGCACTTGCCCTTCTCGTCGACGCTGACCAGGGTGTGCTTCTGCCAGTTGACGTCGTCGCGGTCCGGATAGTCCTCGTGCGCATGCGCACCACGGCTTTCCTTGCGCTGTTCGGCCGAGTTGATCGTCGCCACCGCGTTGAGCAGCAGGTTGTTCAGCTCGTAGGTCTCGATCAGGTCCGAGTTCCACACCAGCGAACGGTCGGAGACCTTCACGTCCTGGAACGAGTCGAAGATCTTGTCCATCTTCTCGCAGCCTTCCTTCAGCGTCTGGCTGGTGCGGAAGACGGCCGCGTCGGCCTGCATGGTGCGCTGCATGCGATCGCGGATGACCGAGGTCGGGGTATCGCCGTTGGCGTGGCGCAGTTTGTCCAGCAGGCCCAGCGCCTTGTCGCAGGCATCGGCCGGCAGCGGCTTGTGCGATGCGCCCGGCTTGATGGTCTCGGCGCAGCGGTTGGCCACCGCACGACCGAACACCACCAGGTCCAGCAGCGAGTTCGAGCCCAGTCGGTTGGCGCCGTGCACGGACACGCAGGCCGCTTCACCGATGGCGTACAGGCCCGGCACCACGGCATTGTCGTTGTCGCCGACCTTCTGCACCACTTCGCCGTGGTAGTTGGTCGGGATGCCGCCCATGTTGTAGTGCACGGTCGGGATGACCGGGATCGGCTGCTTGTGCACGTCGACGCCAGCGAAGATGCGGGCGCTTTCGGCGATGCCCGGCAGCTTGTCGTCGATCACGCCCGGGCCGAGGTGGGTCAGGTCGAGCAGGATGTGGTCCTTGTGCTCGCCGACGCCGCGGCCTTCGCGGATCTCGATGGTCATCGAACGGCTGACCACGTCGCGCGAGGCCAGGTCCTTGTAGTGCGGCGCGTAGCGCTCCATGAAGCGCTCGCCGCTGCTGTTGCGCAGGATGCCACCTTCACCGCGGACACCCTCGGTGATCAGGCAGCCGGCGCCGTAGATGCCGGTCGGGTGGAACTGCACGAACTCCATGTCCTGCATGGCAATGCCGGCACGCATGGCCAGGCCGCCACCGTCGCCGGTGCAGGTGTGCGCCGAGGTGGCGCTGAAGTAGGCACGGCCGTAGCCGCCGGTGGCCAGTACCACGCCCTGGGCGCGGAACA
Source organism: Stenotrophomonas sp. a6 (assembly GCF_030913325.1). Classification (NCBI taxonomy): domain Bacteria; kingdom Pseudomonadati; phylum Pseudomonadota; class Gammaproteobacteria; order Lysobacterales; family Lysobacteraceae; genus Stenotrophomonas; species Stenotrophomonas sp. a6. Next base: position 1,738,115 of record NZ_CP133161.1, on the reverse strand, counting down.
GGTGCAGGGTGCCGTCGGACATGTCCAGGGCCAGCACGCCGCGGCAGGCGCCTTCGTCGTCGAAGATCAGGTCGAGCGCGAAGTACTCGATCATGAAGCGCGCATCGTGCTTCAGCGACTGCTGGTACAGGGTGTGCAGCATCGCGTGGCCGGTACGGTCGGCCGCCGCGCAGGTACGCTGCGCCGCCGGGCCTTCGCCGTACTTGGTGGTCATGCCACCGAACGGACGCTGGTAGATCTTGCCTTCGGCGGTGCGCGAGAACGGCACGCCGTAGTGTTCGAGCTCGATGATGGCCGGGATGGCCTCACGGCACATGTATTCGATGGCGTCCTGGTCGCCCAGCCAGTCCGACCCCTTGATGGTGTCGAAGAAGTGGTAGCGCCAATCGTCTTCGCCCATGTTGGCGAGTGCGGCCGAGATACCGCCCTGGGCGGCAACGGTGTGCGAACGGGTCGGGAAGACCTTGGTCAGGCACACGGTCTGCAGGCCCTTGGCGGCCAGGCCGAACGTGGCGCGCAGGCCGGCGCCGCCGGCGCCGACCACGACCATGTCGTACTTGTGTTCGGTGATCTTGTAAGCGGACATCTAATCTGGATTCCTGTGTAGGTGCCTGGGCTCAGGCAACGCCGAGGGCGATGCGGCCCACCGCAAACACACTGACGATCATGCCGAGCACGGCGACGAACTTCACCGCGGTCTGCAGCACCAGGGCCAGCAGCGATTCGTGGATGTAGTCTTCCAGCACGACCTGCATGCCGAGCTGCGCGTGCCAGAACATGGCGATCAGCAGGCCGATCAGCGGCACTGCGTTCCACGGCTTGGCCACGGCGGCGGCGGCGGTCGCGTAGTCCGAGCCCAGCAGGCCCAGCACGAAGACCAGGAACCAGATACCCAGCACCACCAGCGCGGCGGCAGTCAGGCGCTGATGCACGAAGTGCTCGGTGCCGGTCTTCGCCGAGCCAAGGCCACGCACGTTCTTCAACGGGGTACGGAACTTGCTCACGCGGCACCTCCGAACATCACATAGGCCCACACCAGCAGGGTGATCACCAGGCTGCCGGTGACCGACAGCCAGCTGCTGCGGATGAAGGCGGGGATGCTGAAGCCGATGGCGAAGTCCTGCACCACATGGCGGATGCCATTGCACAGGTGATAGGCGAACGACCATGTCCACGCGAACAGGAACACGCGGCCATACCAGGCCCCGGCATGGCCGGTGAAGCAGTTCCAGGACTCGGGCCCCATCATCAGGGCCAGCAGGCCGGCAGCGATGATGAGGGCACCAACAGACAGAAAGACGCCAGTGGCTCGATGCAGGATCGAGGTGGCCATCTGAATCTGCCAGCGATACACCTGAAGGTGCGGGGAAAGTGGGCGTTGTCTGGTCGCCATTCGCTGGGCTCGTTGTCTCGGCTGGGCGGCACGCGGCCGCGTTGGCTCAATGCTGATCAGAAATCGATGCAGCGTCCGTTTTTCTCCCAATCGCCATACCGCACCGGATCAAGTCCGCCGCGGCCGCCGAATTCTTCTGCTTTTTCCTGTTCCACGGGCACGGGTGCCGCGGGGACCAGCGGGGCTTCAGATTCGTCGTCGGGAGTGGGGGTTGTTTGGCCTATCATGTTCGGTCTCGCAACGCACAAATTTTAGACCTCGTTCACGTGCCTGACAACCTGCCCCCTGCTTTCGTCGGATATCCGCGCCTGCCCGGCCACCAGCTGCTGAGCCTGCAGGGCCCGGATGCGGCTGTCTTTGCCCACGCCCAGTTCAGCAGCGATGTCACCGCCCTGCCCCTGCTGCACTGGCAGTGGAGTGCCTGGTTGAGCGCCAAGGGCCGCACCCTGGCGGTGTTCCAGCTGCTGCGGTTGGCCGACGACCACCTGATGCTGGTGCTGGCGGATGGCGATGCCGATGCGATTGCGTCGCAACTGCAGCGCTTCGTGTTCCGCCGCAAGGTGAAGGTGCTGGTGCGCGATGATCTGGCGGCGGCCGGGGCATTCACTGCGCCCGAGGCCGCCAGCGGCGCCGCGATTGCGCAGGCCGCAGGTGATGGCTGGGAACTGGACCTGGGCAGCGATGCCCTGCCGCGCACCCTGCGCATCGGCGCCGCCGATGCCTTTGCGGCCGGCAGCGAAACCGATGAGGCCGCTTTCGCCCTGGCCTGGCGCCAGGCCGACCTGCGCTACGGGCTGCCGCGGCTGGAAGAAGGCCAGCGCGAGGTGTGGACCCCGCAGCAGCTGGGCCTGGACCGTCTGAACGGCTACAGCGTGAAGAAGGGCTGCTATCCCGGCCAGGAAATCGTCGCCCGCACCCACTTCCTCGGCAAGGCCAAGCGCGCGGTGCAGCTGATGCATACCGCGGCACCGGCGCAGGCCGGCGATGGCGTGCAGCAGGACGGCGCGGCGCTGGGCACGATCGCCTGCGTGGCCGGCGACCTGGCACTGGCGGTGCTGCCACTGGAGGCGGGTGATGCTGACCTGCAGGTGGGTGATGCCATCGCGCAGCGCGTGCCGTTGCTGGATGGATTGGCACGCTGAAGCAGGTTGGTGGGGATCTGCACTGGTGGGTGCGGACCGTTGGTCCGCACGCCTGAAATGGTAGTGCCGGCCGCTGGCCGGCAACCAAGCACGGTTGAGGCTGCCGACCAGCGGCCGGCACTACCCGTTACAGGCGCTCGCCGGTTTCCGCGCTGAAGAAATGCAGGCCCTGCGGGTGGATCGCCACGCGGATCTGCTCGCCCACCGCCGGCAGCGCCTGCGGCGCCACGCGCATGGTCAGCGCGTGCTGGCCACTGCTCAGGTTGACGAAGATCTCGTTGCCGACCGGCTCGATGCCTTCGATGCGCGCGGTGAACGCATGCGCATCATCGGCGCTGGCCGGCTGCAGGTGCTCCGGACGCACACCCACCGCGATCGGCTTCTGCAGCCACGCCGGATCGATCATGGCCTGGCCCAGCGGTGCACGCCAGTCGCCGTCGACCACGGTCACGCCGCTGGCATCGCCCTGCAGCGTGCCGCGCAGCACGTTCATCGCCGGGCTGCCGAGGAAGCCGGCCACGAACAGATTGGCCGGACGATCGTACAGCGCCATCGGCGTATCGATCTGCTGGATGATGCCGTCCTTCAGCACCACGATGCGCTGGCCCAGGGTCATCGCCTCGACCTGATCGTGCGTCACGTAGATCATGGTGGTGCCCAGCTTGCGGTGCAGCTGCGCGATTTCGGTACGCACGCTGTGGCGCAGCTTGGCATCCAGATTGGACAGCGGCTCGTCGAGCAGGAACACCGCCGGCTCGCGCACCAGCGCCCGGCCCAGCGCAACACGCTGGCGCTGGCCGCCGGACATCGCCTTGGGCAGCTTGTCCATCATCTCGGTGAGGCCCAGCGTCTGCGCCGCCTCGGCGATGCGCTTGTCGATGGTGGCCTTGTCATGGCCGCGCAGCTTCAGCCCAAAGGCCAGGTTCTCGGCCACCGTCATGTGCGGGTACAGCGCGTAGCTCTGGAACACCATCGCGATGTCGCGATCCTTCGGCGCCACATCGTTGACCACGCGATCACCGATGGTCAGCGTGCCGCCGCTGATCTCTTCCAGGCCAGCCACCATCCGCAGCAGGGTCGACTTGCCACAGCCGGAGGGACCGACCAGCACCATCAGCTCGCCATCGGCGACCTCGAAGGTGGCGTCCTTCACCGCGACCTGGCCGTTGTCATAGACCTTGCGCACACCCTGCAACTGCACTTTTGCCATATCACCTATCCGGTCCGCCCGAAGCCGGGCTGTCTTTTGGGACTGCCTCGGCCCTCCCGATGGCAGTGATGATTGCGCGCTTGCCGCATGACGGCGAGCACTGCAATCGAATACAGTTGCCCATTCTGCCATGTAAACGTTTTCACGTGGCACTATCCGATGATCGGTGCGCACCGATCTGCGTCGGCGGTTGAACGAAGGTTCCGCCGGGGTAGTGGTTTCGAATGGAACGGTCTTCCGGTGCCCCGGAGAACGCCCCCAACGAACCTCGGACAGGCAGTTGCGCGGATGTCCCCCGAACCCAGCCATGAAGCGATTGACAACGATGTCACCCGGATCTGAAACTCGAGCGATGCACGACACCCTCTTCCTGTTCGGTGCCACAGGTGATCTGGCCCAGCGCTACCTGTTCCCTTCGCTGCTTCGCCTGCTTGGCGACGGCCTGCTGCCGGAGGACTTCCGCATCCGCGCACTGGCGTTGTCCGGGCATGACACCGAAGCCTTCCATGACATCCTGCGCCCGCGCCTGCAGCAGGCCATGCCGATGGCCTCGCAGGACGACATCAACGGCCTGCTGCGCCGCATCGACTACCGTTCGGTCGACCTGCGCGACGTCGACTCTGTCGCCGCCGCCGTCTCCGATCTGGTGCATCGCAAGTGCGTCAGCTACCTGGCCATTCCGCCGGGCCTGTACATCTCCACCTGCGAAGGCCTGGCCAAGGGTGGCGCCCTCGCCGCGCCGGCACGCCTGATGCTGGAGAAGCCGATCGGCAGCGACAGCGAGAGCGCCGAGGAGATCATCAGCACCATCGGCCAGTGGATCGACGAGGACCGCGTGTTCCGCCTCGACCACTACCTCGGCAAGGCCGCGGTGCAGAACCTGATCGCGCTGCGCTTCGGTAATACGCTGCTGGAAGCGGTATGGAACCGCAACTACATCGAATCGGTGCACATCCTGGTGGCCGAGAGCGAAGGCGTGGATGGCCGCGACGCCTACTACGCCCGCTCCGGCGCGCTGCGCGACATGGTGCAGAGCCACATCCTGCAGCTGCTGTGCATGGTGGCGATGGAGCCACCGGCCTCGCTGGAAGCCGATCGCATCCGCGACGAGAAGGTCAAGGTGCTGCGCGCGCTGCGTCCGCTCGATGCCAGGCACGCCGCGCGTGACAGCATCCGCGGCCGCTACACCGCCGGTACCATCAACGGCCAGCCGGCGCAGGCCTACCAGCCGCCGGAAGGCAGCGACGTGGAAACCTTCGCCGGCGTCACCGCGCACATCGACAACTGGCGCTGGAGCGGCGTGCCGTTCCACCTGGTCACCGGCAAGCGCCTGCCCGAGCGCACCACCCGCGTGGTGGTCACGCTGAAGCCGGTCACCCACTGGCTGTTCGAGCGCCCGCAGCGCGCCCAGGCCGCACCGAACCGCCTGGTGTTCCAGCTGCAGCCGCAGGAGAACATCGAACTGGGACTGATGAGCAGCCTGGCCGGCCCGGAATGGGGCGCGCTGGAACTGCATCCGCTGGAACTGGAACTGTCGGTGCCGACCGGCCTGCATCGCCGCATCGCGTACGAACGCCTGTTCCTGGATGCGTTCAACGGCAACCACACCTTGTTCGTGCGTGACGACGAAGTGCGCGCCGCCTGGGCGTGGATCGACAGCGTGGCCGACGCCTGGAAGGAGGCCAAGCTGCCGCTGGAACCCTATCCCGCCGGCCAATGGGGCCCGAGCAACGCAACGGAGTTCCTGCCGCAGGGCGTGGACGCACCGGACAGCGAGGCGTCGGCATGAGTGCCAACTCGCAGCCGGTGCTGGTCGCCGACATCGGTGGCACCAACGCCCGCTTCGCCCTGGCCGACACCTCGCTGGACGCGCCATTGCTGAAGGAGAGCATCCGCGAGTACGCAGTGGCGGAGTTCCCGTCGCTTGGCGATGCCGCCCGCCATCACCTTGAGCAGATCGGCGCTGCCGCCAGCCGCGGCGTGTTCGCGGTGGCCGGCCGCGTAGACGGTGACGAGGCACGCATCACCAATCATCCGTGGGTGATCTCGCGCAGCCGCACCGCGGCGATGCTTGGTTTCGACGAGCTGCACCTGATCAACGACTTCGCCGCACAGGCGATGGCGATCTCGCTGCTGCAACCCGAGGACGTGGTCCAGGTCGGTGGCGCCGCCTGGGTCCCGGGCAAGCCGGGCCAGCCACGCAACTATGCGGTGATCGGGCCCGGTACCGGGCTCGGCGTCGGGGGCCTGATCCTGCGCCACGGCCGCTGCTACCCGCTGGAAACCGAAGGCGGCCATGTCAGCTTCCCGCCGGGAACGCCGGAGGAGATCCGCATCCTGGAGATCCTGTCCGAGCAGTTCGGCCGCGTCTCCAATGAGCGCCTGATCTGTGGCCCCGGCCTGGTCAACATCCATCGCGCGGTGTGCGAGATGGCCGGTATCGACCCGGGCCAGCTGCAGCCGGTGGACGTGACCGCCCGCGCCCTGCATGGCGATCCGCAGGCAATGCGCACCGTCGATGTGTTCTGCGCCGTGTTCGGCGCCATTGCCGGCGACCTGGTACTGACCCAGGGCGCCTGGGACGGCGTGTTCCTCACCGGTGGACTGACCCCGAAGATGCTCGATTCGCTGCAGCACTCCGGGTTCCGCCAGCGCTTCGAACACAAGGGGCGGTTCTCTTCGATCATGGCGCGGGTGCCGTCGCTGGCCGTGATGCATCCCCATGCCGGACTGCTGGGCGCCGCCGCCTATGCCGCCGATGCCGAACGTGACGCACCTGGAGTTGCCGCATGAGCCCCACCTTCCACGACGACCGCGTCGAGTTCATCCACCACGGCGATGCCGACGGCTGGATCGAAGCGGTAGCCGCCGAGATGGCGCAGACCCTCAACCACGACATCAATGAAGTGGGCCGCGCCCGCATCCTGTTGTCCGGCGGCACCACGCCGGCACCGGTCTACCAGGCGCTGGCCGAACTGGACGTGCACTGGGACCGGGTTGAAGTGAGCCTGGCCGACGAGCGCTGGCTGTCGCCGCAGGATCGCGACAGCAACGCATGGCTGGTGCGCGAGCACCTGCTCAAGCGTGCCGAGGGTGCCCATTTTGATCCGCTGGTGCGCATCGGCAAGCCGCTGCCCGAATGCGTCTACAGCGCCAACCTGCAGGCCCAGCACAGCCAGCCGCCGAGCCTGGTGGCACTGGGCATGGGCAACGACGGCCACACCGCCTCGCTGTTCCCCGGCTCGAAGGACCTGGCCCGCGCACTGGAAAGCACCCTGCCCTACGCGGCGCTGGATGCCACCGGCTGCCCGGGCGCGAACCAGTGGCCGCTGCGCATCACCCTGACCCCGCATGGGCTGCGCCAATGCCGCCAGCGCCTGCTGCTGCTGCGCGGCAAGCAGAAGCTGCAGGTGCTGCGCCAGGCGTTGGACAGCAACGACCCCCAGCAGTACCCGATCCTCAACGCGATCAACCTGGAAGGCGCGCGCCTGCGCGTCCACTGGGCTGATTGATGTCGGCGGCGGCGCCCTGCCGCCGCTTGCCTCTCGCCACCTTGAACGCCGGTAGCCAATGAGCCTCCATCCGCAACTGCAAGCCATCACTGAGCGTGTCATCCGCCGCAGCGCCGCCTCGCGTGCCGCCTACCTGGCCGCGATCGACGCCTCCCTGCGCGAAGGCCCGTTCCGCAGCCGCCTGAGCTGCGGCAACCTCGCCCACGGATTCGCCGCCTGTGGCGGCACCGACAAGAGCCGCCTGCGCGGCGGCGTGACGCCGAACCTGGGCATCATCACCGCCTACAACGACATGCTCTCGGCGCACCAGCCGTTCGAGACCTATCCCGAGCAGATCCGCGAGATCGCCCGCGAGCTCGGTGCTACGGCACAGGTGGCCGGCGGTGTGCCGGCGATGTGCGACGGCGTCACCCAGGGCCGCGGCGGCATGGAACTGTCGCTGTTCTCGCGCGATGTGATCGCGCAGGCGACCGCGATCGGGCTCAGCCACGATATGTTCGACAGCACCGTCTACCTCGGCGTGTGCGACAAGATCGTGCCCGGCCTGCTGATCGGTGCGCTGGCCTTCGGCCACCTGCCGGCGGTGTTCGTGCCGGCCGGCCCGATGACCCCGGGCATCCCCAACAAGCAGAAGGCGGAAGTGCGCGAGCGCTATGCCGCCGGCGAAGCCACCCGCGAAGAGCTGCTGGAAGCCGAGTCCGCCTCGTACCACGGCGCCGGCACCTGCACCTTCTACGGCACCGCCAATTCCAACCAGGTGCTGCTGGAAGCGATGGGCGTGCAGCTGCCGGGCGCGTCGTTCGTCAATCCGGGCACGCCGCTGCGCGACGCGCTGACCCGCGAAGCGACCGAACGTGCACTGGACATCACCGCACTGGGCGACGACTTCCGTCCGCTGGGCCGGATCATCGACGAGCGCGCGATCATCAACGCGGTCATCGCGCTGATGGCCACCGGCGGTTCGACCAACCACACCATCCACTGGATCGCGGTGGCGCGTGCCGCCGGAATCGTGCTGACCTGGGACGACTTCGACGAACTGTCGCAGCTGATTCCGCTGCTGGCCCGCGTCTATCCGAACGGCGAGGCCGACGTGAACCGCTTCGCGGCCGCTGGCGGCCCGGCGTTCGTGTTCGGCGAGCTGATCAAGGCGGGCCTGATGCACGGCGATCTGGTCAGCGTGGCGCGCGGCGGCATGGCCGACTACGCACGCGAACCGCAGCTGCGCGATGGCCAGCTGGTCTACCTGCCGGGCCTGGAACGCAGCGCCGATGACGAAGTGGTGCGTGGCGTCGACAATCCGTTCGAGCACCAGGGCGGCCTGCGCCTGCTGCGCGGCAACCTCGGCAAGTCGCTGATCAAGCTGTCGGCGGTAAAGCCGCAGTACCGCACGATCGAAGCGCCGGCCGTGGTGGTCGATGCACCGCAGGTGCTGAACAAGCTGCACGCCGGTGGCCTGCTGCCGCAGGACTTCGTGGCGGTGGTGCGTTACCAGGGCCCGCGTGCGAACGGCATGCCGGAACTGCATTCGCTGGCGCCGCTGCTGGGCCTGCTGCAGAACCAGGGCCGGCGCGTGGCGCTGGTCACCGACGGTCGCCTGTCCGGCGCCTCGGGCAAGATTCCGGCGGCGATCCACGTGACGCCGGAAGCGGCACGCGGCGGTCCGCTGGCCAAGGTCCGCGAGGGCGACATGATCCGCCTGGATGGCGAGGCTGGCACGCTGGAAGTGCTGGTGGACGCGGCCGAATGGGCGGCACGTCCGCTGGCGCCGAACACCGCGCCGGCTGCGCATGACCTGGGCCGCAACCTGTTCGCGATCAACCGTCGCGTGGTGGGTCCGGCTGATCAGGGCGCGATTTCGATTTCGTGCGGGCCGGCGGCGGCTGATGGCGGGCCGTGGGAGTACGACGCGGAATATGAGCTGGGGCACGATGCCGCAGCGGCGGCGGCGCCGCATGAGGCAAAAGACGCCTGAAGCGAAAAGCCGCGGCAGGCTTCCCGGCCTGGGCAGTAGAGCGCCCTGGCCGGGACACGCCGTAAACCCATCCATGGGGGCTCGGTCGCGGCATCCATGCCGCTCACGGTCCCGGCCAGGGCGCTCTACTGCCCTTGGACAATTCCCGGCGCGTCATTTGCGCTGCGGCCACTGAATCAAGAAGAGCAAAAGGCAAGGGCAAAAGCATGGGTATCGAACAACATCAGGTGAAGGCGGCGGAGCTGTTGCGTGCGGCGGGCATCCTGCCGGTGGTGACGATTCATACGCTGGACCAGGCGCGGGCGGTCAGTGCGGCGCTGCTGGAAGGTGGCTTGCCGGCGATCGAGCTGACGCTGCGTACGCCAGTGGCGATGGAAGCATTGGCGATGCTCAAGCGCGAGCTGCCGGACGTGGTGGTGGGTGCCGGTACGGTGCTGACCGTGGAGCAGATGCAGCAGTCGATCGATGCGGGTGCGGACTTCCTGGTGACCCCGGGTACGCCGCCGGCACTGGCTGATGCACTGGCCGCTGCACCGCTGCCGGTGGTGCCGGGTGCGGCCACCCCGACCGAGCTGCTGTCGCTCTACGCCCGCGGCTTCCGCGTGTGCAAGCTGTTCCCGGCCACGGCTGTGGGTGGCCTGGCAATGATCAAGGGACTGGCCGGCCCGGTGGCGGACCTGAAGCTGTGCCCGACCGGCGGCATCACCGAGAACACCGCCGCCGAATACCTCGAGCAGAAGAACGTGGTCTGCATCGGTGGTTCGTGGATGGTGCCGGGCAACTGGATCGCCAACGGCGAATGGGACAAGGTGCGCGCCAGCGCCGCAGACGCCGCCAAGATCATCCAGCGCGTACGCGGCCACTGAGCCCGACAAAGGTGCAGAGCCGAGCCCATGCTCGGCTCCGGCATCATCAGGGGTCAGAGCCCTTTCCCACCGGGAAAGGGATCCGACCCCGGGCGACGAGTGCGGAAAGCGCGCGACCCGCTCCTGCTCTTCCTTCTTCATTCCGCGGTGGCGGCGCACGGAAACCGTCCGTGGCCCTGCGGAGGGATTGCGCAGGGGCGTAAGCGCCATGGATGGCGCGCCCGAGCCTCCAGGGATGGATTCACGGCGTCCCCTGCGCAATCCCTCCGCAGGGCCAACCCCACGAATCCGGCCGCACACCGCGAGGGGCTCAGCCGTTGGCCGAACCCCTTACAGCGGCCGTGCCGGATCCACCAGCCCGTACTGGCTGGCCATCCGCGCCAGCGCGATGTTGTCGTGGATCCCCATCTTCTCGAACAACCGCGCCTTGTGCGTGTTCACCGTCTTCGCACTCAGGCTCAGGCGCCGCGCGATGTCTTCCTGGCGCAGGCCCTGGGTCAGCAACAGCGCCACCTCAAGCTCGCGCGGCGACAGGTTGTCGAACGGCGAACCATTGCCTTCCACTGTCGACAGCGCCAGATTCTGCGCGATGCTGGTGCCCAGGTAGCGACGACCGGCCGCCACATCACGCACCGCACGCAGCAGTTCCTGCGCATCGCAGCCCTTGCCGATGTAACCGGCCGCACCGGCTTCGAGCAGGCGCTTGGGTAGCGGGCCGTCTTCCAGTACCGACACGATCACCACGCGGGTATTGCGGTGGCTGCGGACGATGCGCTCGGTCACTTCCATGCCGCTCACGCCCGGCAGGTGCAGGTCGCACAGCACCACATCCGGCAGCAGCTGGCGGACTTCACGCAGCGCGTCTTCGCCGGTCTCGGCTTCGCCCACCACCTCGATGTCGGTTTCCCCCGACAGAATCATCTTCATACCGGTGCGGACCAGCGCGTGGTCATCCACCAGGTAGACTCGAATCGTCATTCATGTACCTCTTCGAATGCGGCCATTGCAGGTCAAGCTAGGCAGGGTGCCGATACCCTGCAAGCGCGTCCGGAATGCGGCGTCGGCGATCTGCCTTGCGCATCACAGTACCGCGCGTTGTGCTTGCCCCCTGTCTTGCAGAACCTGCTGCAACGAAACAACTGATCTATCACGTAGACGTCCCTCAAGGGCCATCCACGTCAAACCCCCTGTGTTGGTGCTTCGCTGGCCTTCGCTGGCGGCGGGCCGTGACGTCGCCAAGGGTGCCGGCGACTGAACATGACCAGATAGCACCCTACCACCCAAACCAGCGCGGCACACCATCCGGCCAGGATGTCGGAGGGGTAATGCACCCCCAGATAGACCCGCGACACGCTTACCAGCAGGCTGAACGCGGGTGCCAGCATCAGTACCGGCCAGCGCCAACGGGTGTTCCAGGCGAGCAGTACCAAGGTCACGGCAAGGGTCATCGAACCCATCGCATGCCCGCTGGGGAAGCTGAACGTCGATTCCGGCGCGATCGATTCCCACAGGCTGGGGCGCTGCCGCTGGAAGAACTGCTTGCTGCCCATGTTCAGCAGCGCCGACCCTACGAAGCTGACCGCGACGAAGGTCGCCTCGCGCCAGCGCCGGTAGCCCAGCAGCACGCCGATGATCAGCACGTCGGCCGGGATCAGGAACCACTCGTAGCCCAGTTTCGAGATGAGCACGAAGAAGCGGTCCAGCCAGGGCGAATGCAGGCCATGCATCTGCCACAGCAGGGGCGCGTCGAAATGGAACGATTCAAACTCGTGCACTTCATCCGCCAGGGCAACAAAGCCTGCCAACGGCAGCAGCACGCCACCGAACAACAGGACCAGGCGCCAGGCGTTGCGCGCCATCCAGTGGCGGAAGCCGGAGGCGGACTCCGGTGCGGCGAGGATCGCAGGCTTATCCGGCGCTTCGGACATACGTGTGTTCGACGTAATCGTCGATCAGGGCGACGAACTCCTGGGCGATGTTGTCGCCACGCAGGGTCACCTTCTTCTCACCATCGACGAACACCGGCGCCGCAGGCGTCTCACCCGTGCCCGGCAGCGAGATGCCGATGTTGGCGTGACGCGATTCGCCCGGCCCGTTGACGATGCAGCCCATCACCGCCAGGGTCATGTTCTCCGCCCCCGGGTGGTGGATCTTCCACAGCGGCATCTTCTCGCGCACGTGGTTCTGCACCACCTTGGCCAGCTCCTGGAAGAACTCGGAAGTGGTGCGGCCGCAGCCCGGGCAGGCCGTGACCAGCGGCGTGAAGGCACGCTGGCCGGTGGTCTGCAGCAGTTCCTGGGCGACGATCACTTCCTGCGTGCGCGACTGGCCCGGCTCCGGGGTCAGCGAGATGCGGATGGTGTCACCGATGCCTTCCTGCAGCAGCACGCCCAGCGCCGCGGACGATGCCACGATGCCCTTGCTGCCGATACCGGCCTCGGTCAGGCCCAGGTGCAGGGCGAAGTCGGAGCGCTGCGCCAGGTCGCGGTACACCGCGATCAGCTCCTGCACGCCACTGACCTTGGCCGACAGCACGATGCGATCGCGCGGCAGGCCCAGCTCCACCGCCTGCTCGGCCGAATCCAGCGCCGAGCGGATCAGCGCCTCGCGCAGCACGCGGCCGGCGTCCCAGGGCTGTTCGCGCAGGTTGTTCTCGTCCATCAGCTTCGCCGCCAGGGCCTGGTCCAGCGAGCCCCAGTTGGCGCCGATGCGCACCGGCTTGTTGTAACGGATGGCGAATTCGATCAGCTGGGCGAACTGCAGATCCTTCTTCTTGCCGAAGCCGACGTTGCCCGGGTTGATGCGGTACTTGGCCAGTGCTTCGGCACATGCCGGTTCGGCGGTCAGCAGCTGGTGGCCGTTGTAGTGGAAATCGCCGATCAGCGGCACGTCGATGCCCATCATCGCCAGCTTGTCGACAATGCGCGGGATCGCCGCAGCGGCTTCCACGGTATTGACGGTCAGCCGCACCATCTCCGAACCGGCACGCCACAACTCGGCCACCTGCTTCACGCTGGAGGCGACGTCGGAGGTGTCGGTGTTGGTCATCGACTGCACCACCACCGGCTTGCCTCCGCCCACGGTGACTCCGCCGATCTGGACGGCATGGGTCTGGCGGCGCGGCCAGGCAGTGGCATCGGAGGGCGGAGTCGGGCGGGTGACGGCGTCGTGCATGGGCGCATTCTACCGCCCGGCCCTGCATTCGGGGTGACTCGCATTCAGCCGGCGGCACGGCTGCGGCCGATTGTCGCAGGCACGGTCACGCGCGAACGCATACGATGAGCGTGAATGACCGGTCCCGACGCCCCGTTTCTCCGAACCCTGTGCAGCCTGCGCTGGCTTGCAGTAGGCGGCCAGGCCGCCACCATCCTGGTCGCCACCTGGGTGCTGGGGCTGCCGTTGCCGCAGCTGCCGCTGTGGGCGGGTGTGGCGGTGCTTGCCCTGTTCAACATCTACACCCAGCTGCGCCCGGAAGCGGCCGACACCGCGCCGCTGACCGCATTCGGCCACATCCTGGTGGACGTGATCATCCTGACCTGGATGGTGGGCTGGAGCGGTGGCATGGCCAATCCGTTCAGCTCGCTGTTCCTGATCCTGATCGCACTGGCCGCGTTCGCCCTGCCCCTGCGCTGGGCGCTGGCGGTCGCGCTGGCCTGCCTGCTCGGCTACGCCGCCAGCGGCATCTTCGGCCAGCCCCTGCCGGACGGCTATTTCCGCGCGCAGGACCTCAACCGCTGGGGCGTGGTCGCCAACTTCCTGATCTCCGCTGCGGTGGTGCTGACCTTCTCCACCCGGCTGGCGCTGGCGCTGCGCCAGCGCGAACTGGAACTGTCGGCGCTGCGCGAGCGCTTCGCCCGCAACGAGGGCATCGTCGCCCTGGCCACCCATGCCGCCTCGGTGGCGCATGAACTGAACACGCCGCTGGCAACCATGACCCTGCTCGCCGACGACGTGGCCGAACGCAGTGAAGAGCCGGAAGTGCGCGAGGACATGGAAACCCTGCGCGAGCTGCTGGTGCAGTGCCGTGAGCGCGTGCTGGCGCTGGCCGCACCGGCCTCGGCCGATGCGCCCGGACGCAGCCATTCCAGCGCGCAGCAGGTGCTGGAGCAATGGCGCCTGGTGCGACCGACCATCGACCTGCACCGCAACGACGATGCGCCGCTGCGGCTGCCGCTCGACCCGGGCGTGGGCCACCTGCTGATGGTCCTGCTCAACAATGCCGCCGATGCCGGCGAACAGGCCGGCCGGCCGCGCGTGGACCTGGACCTGCGCATCGAAGGCGACGATCTGATCGGCGAAGTACGCGACTACGGCCACGGCTTCAACGCGCGCGCCGCGGTGCTGCCGGGCAAGCTGTTCGGCAGCAGCAAGAGTGAAGGCATGGGGGTCGGCCTGGCCCTGTCCCATGCCACGATCGAACGCCTCGACGGCGAGATGTGGATGCGCCCGGCCCAGGGGGCCGGCAGCCGCGTCGGCTTCCGCCTGCCGCTGGCCCCACGCGAGGAAACCCCATGAGCGCCTCAACCCTCGGCCTGCTGGTCGACGACGACGAACTGTACCTGCGCACCCTGCAGCGCAGCCTGGCCCGCAAGGGACTTGAAACGCAGACCGCGCAGGATGCCGCCAGTGCGCTGGCACTGGCCCGCCAGCACCCACCCGCGTTCGCCCTGATCGACCTGAAGCTGGGCAGCGATTCCGGCCTGGCGCTGATCCAGCCGCTGCGTGCGCTGCGCGCGGACATGCGCATCCTGCTGGTGACCGGCTACGCCAGCATCGCCACCGCGGTGGAAGCGATCAAGCTCGGTGCGGACGATTACCTGCCCAAGCCAGCCACGGTACCGATGATCCTTCGCGCTTTGGGCGAGGAGGATGACGGCCCGGCCGACGATGGCGAAATGGAAGTGCCCGACGCGATGACACCGATCAGCCGCCTGCAGTGGGAACACATCCAGCAGGCGATGCACGAGACCGGCGGCAACGTGTCGGCAGCCGCGCGCCTGCTCGGCATGCACCGGCGCTCGCTGCAGCGCAAGCTGGCCAAGCGGCCCAGCCCGGAACGCGACCCGAGCCGCTGAGGCACCACGCCCTTCATGGTAGTGCCGGCCGCTGGCCGGCAACCCGTCCGCTCCGGTAGTGCCGGCCGCTGGCCGGCAACCCGTCCGCTCCGGTAGTGCCGGCCGCTGGCCGGCATCCAGGTGATGCTTCAATCGTTCATGAGGTTGCCGGCCAGCGGCCGGCACCACCAGAGCCTCAGCGCTTCAGCTGCGCAAGGATCTCGCGGGTCATCGGGTCGGCAACGGCCACATCCTCGCCCTGCAGCGCCGGCAGCAGGCCGCTGGCCAGCTGCTTGCCCAGTTCGACACCGAACTGGTCGAAGGCGTTGATGTTCCAGATCACCGACTGCACGTACACGGCGTGTTCGTACATGGCGATCAGCGCACCCAGCGCCTGCGGGGTCAGCGCCTCGAGCAGGATCAGCGTGCTCGGGCGGCCGCCCGGGTAATCACGGTGCGGGTCGTCGCTGCCCTGGCCATTGGCCAGTGCTTCGGTCTGCGCCAGCAGATTGGCCAGCAGGGCCTGATGATTGATCGTGTAGGGATCGTCGTTGTGCACGCAGCCGATGAAGTCGGCCGGAACGATGCTGGTGCCCTGGTGCAGTGCCTGGAAGAAGCTGTGCTGCACATCGGTGCCCGCGCCTCCCCACCACACCGGCACGGTATCGGTGGTGACCGGCTGGCCATCACGCTGCACACGCTTGCCCAGGCTTTCCATCACCAGCTGCTGCAGGTAGGCCGGCAACAGCGCCAGGCGCTGGTCGTAGGTCATCACCGCATGCGTGGCATGGCCCAGCAGGTTGCGGTTCCAGATGTCGGTCAGGCCGTGCAGCACCGGCAGGTTGCGCTCCAGCGGTGCATCCAGCGCATGCGCATCCATCTGCGCAGCACCTTCCAGCAGCTGTTCAAAGCGCTCGAAGCCGATCGCCAGCGCGATCGGGAAACCGACCGCAGACCACAGCGAATAGCGGCCGCCGACCCAATCCCACATCGGCAGCACACGATCGGCGGCGATGGCAAAGGCCTTGGCGGCACGTTCCGGATTGGCGCTGACCGCGTACAGGCGATCGCTGCCACCCAGCCAGTCGTGCAGGATCTGGCCGTTGAGCAGGGTTTCCTGGGTGCCGAAGGTCTTGGAGATCAGGATGCCGGCGGTCTTGGCCGGATCCAGCGTGGCCAGCGTACGCTGCATGGCCGCGCCGTCCACGTTCGATACGAAATGCACGCGCAGGCGCGCACCGCTGACCGGACGCAGCGCGTCGGCGACCAGGCGCGGGCCAAGGTCGGAACCACCGATGCCGACACTGACTACATCGGTCACGCCACTGTCTTCCAGCGCGCGCACCAGCACGCCCATGCGCTGGCGGATCTCGCGCGCGGTGGCATAGGCCTCGGCCGCCACCGGCGCATCGACCACGTCGCCGCGCAGTGCGGTGTGCAGCGCGGCGCGACCTTCGGTCAGATTGACCTGCTCGCCACGGAACAGGCGGGTGATGGCACCACCGACATCACGGTCGGCAGCCAGCGCCAGCAATGCCTGCAACGCCGCGGCATCGTATTTCTGCCGGGCGAAGCTGACGTACAACGGACCGACCCGCAGCGCCAGGTCCTGCACGCGGCCGGGTTCGGCGGCGAGCAGGCCGGAGATGCTTGCGCCCTTCAGGCGCTGGGCGTGGGAATGCAGCGAGTCGAATCCGTTGTTCGTTGTCATGCGGCCTGGGTCGGGATCGTGTCGTTGGTGTGGGTGATCTGGTTCTTGCCATCAACGTACACCAGCTTCGGCTTGAAGCTGTCGGCTTCCTGCTCGGTCATGCTGGCGAACGCGGCAATGATGATGATGTCACCGACCTGCACGTGGCGCGCGGCGCCACCGTTGAGCGAGACAACGCCACTGCCGGCTTCGGCGCGGATGGCATAGGTCGAGAAGCGCGCACCGTTGGTCACGTCCCAGATGTGCACCTGCTCGAACTCGCGGATGCCGGTGGCAGCCAGCAGGTTGTCATCGATGGCGATCGAGCCTTCGTAGTTCAGCTCGGAATGGGTGACGGTGGCGCGGTGGATCTTGGTCTTGAGCAGGGACAGGTGCATGGGGGCGCTGCAACGGCAAAGGAAAGAGCGGATTCTAGCACCCGCTTGGCCGTCGTCAGGGGCCTGCGGCAGGACGCTGAAGGCCGTTCAGGCGCCCTCGCCCGGCGGCGGCGGCGTGGCATGGACGGCACCGCCCTGCAGTGACAGCCTGAACACCGTATGGAAGGCCAGCCCGGAGGCCAGGCCCAGGCCCCCTGCAGCCAACACCGTCAGCCCATAGCTGATCACATCGAATGTATCGACATAGCGCAGGCGCTGCAGCAGCGGCCCATGGATCGCGCCCGGCCACTCATGGATGGCCATGGCCAGCGCGCCCAGAGCAGACCCTGCAAGCACGAAGCGGGTCCGGCGCAGGGGCCACCGAGACCGCAGGAGCAACGCCATCGGCAGGAACACCGCGATGGCGACGCAGACGCCCAGCCCGAACATCAGTCCACCGCCGGTGAGCGCGGGCATCGGCGTGCGCCTGAATTCGAGCGCGAACAACAGGCCGCCAAACAGTTGCGCCGGCAGCATGCCGGCAGCCAGCACGGCCAGGATCAACGCCTGCGCAAGCCGACCAGCGTCAGTGGAGGGTGTCTTCATTGCCGTTCTCCCGTCCATGGGAAGGTGCGAGGCGCCCATTGTGGGCGCCCCCGGGCCGCATGCGGCTCAGAACTCCAGGTTGTCGATCAGGCGGGTGGAGCCCAGGCGCGCGGCGATCAGCGCTACGCGGCCACCGCCATCGAACGTCGGCTCGGCCAGCTCCGGGGTGCGCAGCACCGCATAGTCGACCTGGAAACCGGCCGCCTGCAATGCCGCCGTGGCGTCGGCCTCGATGCGATCACGCGCCTGCCCGGCCACGTAGCCTTCGCGCATGCCCAGCAGGGTGCGGTGGATGGTGGTCGCGACCGGGCGCTGTTCGGCGCTCAGGTACTGGTTGCGCGAACTCTTGGCCAGGCCATCCTCGTCGCGCACGATGTCCGCGCCGACGATCTGGATCGGGAACGACAGCTCAGCCACCATCTGCCGGATCACCGCCAGCTGCTGGTAGTCCTTGCGGCCGAACACGGCCACGTCCGGCTGCACCTGCAGGAACAGGCGCGCCACCACCGTGCAGACGCCATCGAAGTGGCCCGGGCGGCTGGCACCTTCCAGCACCTCGCTCACGCCGGGCGCGTGCATCTGCGTGGTCTTGTCCACGCCCAGCGGGTACATGGCCTCGACGCTGGGCAGCCACACCGCATCGCAGCCGACCTGCTCAAGCCCGGCCACATCGGCCTCGGGCGTACGCGGATAGCGGCTGAAATCCTCGTTCGGCCCGAACTGGGTCGGGTTGACGAAGATGCTTGCCACGACCTTGTCGGCGTACTGGCGGGCCAGGGTCACCAGCGAATGATGGCCACCGTGAAGGTTGCCCATGGTCGGCACCAGCGCCACGCGGAGGCCCTCGCGCTTCCACTGGGCGATCTGCTCGCGCAATGCGCCGAGCTCGTTGAAGGTCTGGATCATGAGGCGTAAGCGTGCTGTTCGTCGGGGAAGCTGCCGTCGCGCACGGCGTCGGCGTAGGCGCGGGTGGCACCGGCCACCGAACCGCCTTCGGCAAGGAAATCCTTGACGAACTTGGGGCGGCGATGGCCACTGTCCAGGCCGAGGAAATCGTGCAGCACCAGCACCTGGCCGTCGCACTGCGGGCCGGCACCGATGCCGATGGTCGGCACCTCCACCGCAGCGGTCACCTCGGCGGCAACCGGGGTCGGCACGCACTCAAGCACCATGATGCTGGCGCCGGCAGCGGCCACGGCCCTGGCATCTTCCACCAGCTGGCGCGCGGCATCGCCGCGGCCCTGGATCTTGAAGCCGCCCAGGCGCAGCACCGACTGCGGTGTCAGGCCCAGATGCGCACAGACCGGAATCTCACGCTCAACCAGGTAGCGGATGATGTCGACCTTGAAGCCGGCACCTTCGATCTTGACCATCTCGGCACCGGCCTGCAGCAGCTGCAGCGAAGCATCCAGCGCGCGCTCCGGAGTGGCATCGGCACCGAACGGCAGGTCGGCCACCAGCAGCGCGCGCTGCAGCACACGGGCCACGGCGCGGGTGTGGTAGACCATGTCGGCCACGGTCACCGGCAGGGTCGAATCATGGCCCTGCACGACCATGCCCAGCGAATCGCCAATCAGGATCAGGTCAACGCCATTTGCGTCGAAAGTGCGGGCGAAGCCAGCGTCGTAGGCGGTCAACATGACCAGCTTCTGGCCATTGCGCTTGGCCTCGGCCAGGGCGGGAACGGTCCAGGGCTTGCTGTCTGCGTGGGTGCTCATGTGCTGATAACCGGGGGAGATAACCCGGGCATTATCACCCTATCGGCGCGATCCCGCAGGCATCCACCCGCATCACTGCATCCCGCACGCGGCCATGCCCGGGGATGGCCAGATCCGGCGCGATTTCGGCCAGCGGCACCAGCACGAAGGCACGCTCGTGCATGTAGGGGTGCGGCACCTGCAGGCCGGGCTGGTCGAGCACCTGCGCGCCATACAGCAGCAGGTCCAGGTCCAGCGCGCGCGGCCCCCAGTGCACCGCCGCATCACGCACGCGGCCAAAGCCCTGCTCCAGCGCCAGCATCGCCTGCAGCAGTTCATCGGCTGCCAGTGACGTTTCGACCGCGGCCACCGCGTTGACGAACGGTGGCTGGTCTTCATTGCCCCAGGCCGGCGTTGCGTACAGGCGCGAGGCCTGCAGCACGCGGGTCCCAGGCAGGCCGTCCAGCGCAGTGATCGCCGCGCCGACAGTCGTGGCCGCATCGCCGAGGTTGGCGCCGAGGCCGATCCACGCTGGCGTCATTGCTTATTCGCCAGCTGCACCGGCCGAGGCCCCCGGGCGGCGGCGACGACGGCGACGCTTGCGCGGTGCTCCGTTCTCGTCATCGCCCTCTTCGCTGTGCATCGCGTCCAGCGAAGATTCCAGCTCGCGGCCCGACTGGGCCTGTGCCTCGCGCCAGAATTCAACATCGGCAGCGTGCTCGGCCGAGGCCACCTGGCGCAGGCTGAGGAAGTCGAACGCGGCGCGGAAGCGCGGATGGGTGAGCGTGCGGAACACGCGCTTGCGCTGGCGCGAGCTGAAACGCGACTGCAGCAGCCAGATTTCCTGCATCGGCAGCGAGAAGCGGCGCGGCAGCGCGATGGTGCTCAGCTGCTGCACGGTGACGCGGTCGGCGGCACGACGCTGCGCCTCTTCCGGCGCCACGCCCTGCTTGAGCAGGGTCGCCTGGGCGCGGCAGAACGCCGGCCACAGCAACAGCGCGAACAGGAACGCCGGCGAGACCGGCTCGTCGTTGGCCACGCGGGCATCGGTATTGGCCAGGCCCTCGACCAGCATGCGGCGCAGCGCGCCGGTACGGTTGGACTTCAACGCCCTGGCGCTTTCCGGGAACAGCACGTCGAGCAGACCGTAGCGCTCCAGGCCTTCGAAGCTGGCCACGCCGTGCCCGGACAGGAACAGCTTCAGCACTTCCTCGAACAGGCGTGCCGGCGCGGCTTCGTTGAGCAGGCCAGCCAGCTGCGGGATCGGCGCGGCGGTGCCCTCTTCGATCTGGAAGCCGAGCTTGGCCGCCAGGCGCACGGCGCGCAGCATGCGCACCGGGTCTTCCTGGTAGCGCTGTACCGGGTCGCCGATGAGCTTCATCAGGCGCGCCTGCACGTCTTCGAAGCCACCGGTGTAGTCACGCACCGAGAAGTCCTCGATGGCGTAGTACAGGGCGTTGCAGGTGAAGTCGCGGCGGACGGCGTCGTCTTCGATGGTGCCGTACACGTTGTCGCGCACAAGCATGCCGTTTTCCATCTCGCGGTCGCCACTGCCGTCATCGCTGTTGGCGCGGAAGGTGGCGACTTCGATGATCTCGCGGCCGAACACAACGTGGGCGAGGCGGAAACGGCGGCCGATCAGGCGGCAGTTGCGGAACAGCTGCTTGACCTGTTCGGGCGTGGCGTCGGTGGCCACGTCGAAATCCTTGGGTTGGCCATTGACCAGCAGGTCGCGCACCGCGCCGCCGACAAGGTAGGCGCCGAAGCCGGCATCGCGCAGGCGATAAAGCACGCGCAGGGCGTTCGGGCTGATGTCCTTGCGGGAGATCGTGTGCTG
Organism: Stenotrophomonas sp. a6; assembly: GCF_030913325.1. NCBI lineage: Bacteria > Pseudomonadati > Pseudomonadota > Gammaproteobacteria > Lysobacterales > Lysobacteraceae > Stenotrophomonas > Stenotrophomonas sp. a6. The sequence continues at coordinate 1,716,756 of NZ_CP133161.1, read as the reverse complement.
GTCGCGCGGGATGACGCGCAGGCTGAACGGTGATGTAGCAGAGGAAATGATGTTGGCGCTTCCGGTTGAAGTTTCGGGATTGCCCAATGGCATCGAGGTGCATATACTAGCGCTCCTGCCTCGGCAGCGACACAGTTACGCTCCCTTCGTCTAGTGGTTAGGACGTGGCCCTCTCAAGGCTAAAACAGGGGTTCGAGTCCCCTAGGGAGCGCCAGTCGCCGCAGCAGGAACCGAAAAAGCCCGCCTTGTGCGGGCTTTTCTGTTTTCCGGGCCTGCAATCGGCTTGAGCCGGTGGGGTCACCCAGGGCAGGACACGCCGTAAACCCATCCATGGGGGCTCAATGGCGCCATCCATGGCGCCAACGGTCCTGCCCTGGGTGACCCCACCGGCTCTGGACGGTTTCCCGCGAGCTGCGGCAACAACCGGCCAGCGCTTCGCCGCATCCGCACGCACCATGAACTGTCAGGAGGGGGCAGGCCGCCCCCTCACACTCTGGACAAGCAGGCGCCAACGGGACACAACCGAAGCCAGTCGCCGTCAGCCTTCCATCTGCTCCAGCTCCTTGCCCTTGGTCTCGCGCACGTAGCGGACCACGAAGAAGATCGAGAGGATGGCCGCCACCGTGTAGATGCCATAGGCGCCGGCCAGGCCGATGCCGGCCAGCAGCATCGGGAAGGTCACGGTGATCGCGAAGTTCGAGGTCCATTGCGCCGCACCCGCCACCGCCAGCGCCGGGCCGCGGATCTGGTTGGGGAACATCTCGCCCAGCATCACCCACATCACCGGGCCCCAGGACATGTTGAAGAACACCACGTAGACGTTGGCCGCGACCAGCGCCAGCCGGCCCATGCCGTCGGACAGCTGCAGGCGACCGTCGGCCAGGCTGCCACTGGCGAACGCGACCACCATCAGCACCAGCGCCACCGACATGCCGACCGAGCCGATCCACAGCAGCGGCCTGCGCCCGATGCGGTCGATCAACAGCACGGTCAGCAGGCAGGCACCGATGCTCAGCCCACCGGACAGCACGTTGATCAACAGCGCGTCGCTTTCCGAAAAGCCGACCGCCTGCCACAGCACTGCGCCGTAGTAGAACACCACGTTGATGCCGACCAGCTGCTGGAACATGGCCAGGCCAATACCCATCCACAGGATCGGCCGCAGCTTGCCGCTGACCGTGTCGCGCAGGTCGCTGAAGCGCGGCTTGTGCTGGTCCTGGGCCAGGCTGGTTTCGATCTCGGCCTGCTTGGCCGCCGCCGCGGTATCACCGTACAGCCGCGCGAGCACCGCCCTCGCCTGCCCCTGGCGGCCTTTCAGCACCAGGAAGCGCGGGCTTTCCGGAATCACCAGCAGCAACAGCAGGAACAGCGCGGAGGGCAGCGCCTGCATCCAGAACATCCATCGCCACGCCTCATGGCCCAGCCACAGCGGCTCGGTCGACGCCCCGGCGGCGCGGGCCAGCAGGTAATTGCTGAGGAAGGCCGCAAACAGGCCGCAGATGATCGCCATCTGCTGCACCGTGGCCAAGCGCCCGCGATAGCGCGCCGAGGCCACCTCGGCAATGTAGGCCGGCGACATCACACTGGCCGCGCCCACCGCGAAGCCGCCAAGCACGCGTGCGGCAATGAACAGCCAGGAGGCATGGGCGGCGCCGGCGCCCAGCGCCGAGACCAGGAACAGCAGCGCCGACACGATCAGCACGCCACGACGGCCCAGGCGATCACCCAGCCAACCCGCCAGGAACGCGCCGATCGCGCAGCCCAGCAGCATCGAGGCGACTTCGAAACCGAGCGCCGCCTCGCTGGAGTTGAAGGCCTGGCGCAGGCCATCGACGGTGCCATTGATGACACCACTGTCGAAGCCGAACAGGAATCCACCGAGCGTGGCCACGCAGCTGATCAGGACGATGAATGCAGTGTTCTCACCGCCATGGGGTGCGATTCTGGGCTTGGCTGGCGACATTGACGATCCTGCTGGGAAGGGGGCCGGCCACCCGACGCAGGCGGCTGACCCGCAGCGTCGCACAGGCCCCGCCCTGCCGCCAATGACTGCCACGGCCGCGCCTGCCAGACGCCCGATTTCCGCCCCGCGCCGACAGCGGGGGCCAACCTGTTCTAGAATTGGCGGGTTCAGGAATCGATCCACCCCCAGCCCATGCCCTTTGTCGTCACCGAAAACTGCATCAAGTGCAAACACACCGATTGCGTGGAAGTGTGCCCCGTGGATTGCTTCCACGAAGGCCCGAACTTCCTGGTGATCGACCCGGATGAGTGCATCGACTGCACCCTCTGCGAGCCGGAGTGCCCGGTCAATGCGATCTTCCCGGAGGACGATGTCCCCGCCGGCCAGGAAGGCTTCGTCGCCCTCAACGCCGAGCTGGCGAAGGAGTGGCCGGTGCTGACCGTGCGCAAGGACCCGCCCGCCGACGCCGGCGAATGGGATGGCAAGCCGGACAAGCTGAAGCTGCTGGAGCGCTGAGAAGCGCCCACGGCGGCAACGAAAAGGGCGCCCACGGGCGCCCTTTTCTGTTTTCCGGTGAACGCCAACCGCAGAACCGGTATGCCAACCTCGCGATACGGCATGCCAACCTTGCGATCCGGTAGGTGCCAACCTTGGTTGGCACAGAAGCGCCGACCAAGGTCAGTCTCTACCAGAGGCAGCCCTTACTGGGCCAGCTTCGCCTTCAGCGCGGCGATCAGCTTCACCGGCGCTTCGGCGGTGGCCGGCAGGCCACGCGGGTCGACCGCGGAGATGTAGGCGCCGGCATCGACGGCGACCACGCGGACCAGGAAGTTGCTGCCTTCGTAGGCCACGTCATACGAGCCGAGCAGCTGGGCGCGGCTGGCGATGGTCACGCCCTCCACGCCTTCCAGCGCGGTACCGACCTTGGCGAAGGCTTCATCCTTGCCACCGGCGATGGTGAAACCGGTATTGCCAACGGCCGGAGCCGCAGCCGCCGGCGCCGCCGGCTTGGTGGCCGACACCAGCGCCGGCACCTTGTTGTCACCGGTGGTGGCCGGCAGGTTGAGGTCCGGCGGCACTTCCAGCGGACGCATTTCCGGGGCCAGGGCATAGTCGCCCTTGACGCCACGCTTGAAGCAGCCGGTGGTGCCGGCGGCAACGGCCACCGCAAGCAGGGCGTAGGACAGCACGCGGACAGTGGAAACGGATTGACGCATGTGAATCTCCTGGGTCAGACCAAGACGAAAGGTCAGTGGCTGGAAAGGGCTTCAAGGGCGGCGATGTCGCCGGCAAGATGGTCGGCGGCCGCGTGGTGCGGCGCCGACAGCGGCAGCAGCGGCAGGCGCAGGTCATGGCCGATGCCGATACGGCGCAGCAGCGCCTTGACCGGAATCGGGTTCGGTTCAACACCGCAGAAATCATGGAACGGCTGCAGGCGCGCATCCCAGGACTCGGTGGCTTCGTGGTCATGGGCGGCGGCCAGCTCGCACATGCGGCGGTAGGCGCCGGGCAGCACGTTGGAGCCGACCGAGATCAGGCCGTCGATACCGGCCCGGATCGAACGCGCGGCCGTACCGTCGTCGCCGCTGAGCACGGCGAACTGCGGGCTGCGCAGTGCGAGCAGCGCCTGCACCCGGCCGGTGTCGCCCACCGCCTCCTTGATGCCGACGATGTTGGGGTGGCTGGCCAGTTCGGCCACGGTCTCCGGCTGCATGTCGCAACCGGTACGGCCGGGCACGTTGTACAGCACGACCGGCAACCCGCCCTGGTCGGCGACCGCACGATAATGGGCAATCAGGCCGGCCTGGGTCGGCCTCACGTAGGGCGGGGTGACCACCAGTGCATGGCTGGCGCCAAGCGCGGCCGCACGACGGGTCTGTTCGATGGTTTTGGCGGTACCGGACAGGCCGGTGCCGGCCATGACCGGGATGCGGCCGCCAATGCGTTCGACCGCGCTGGCCAGCAGCAGGTCGTACTCGGCATCGGTGAGGGTTGCCGCTTCGCCGGTCGAGCCGGCAACGACAACGCCATGGACGCCACCTTCCAGTTGCAGGTGCAGCAGGCGCTGCCAACCGTCGGGATCGAGGGCGCCGTCGGCCCGGAACGGGGTCGCCAGCGCGGTGATGAGGCCGGAAAGGGACAAGGACGTGCTGCTCTTGGCTGGAAAGGGAAAACGCCCGCCACGAAAGGCCGGGGGCGACCTGAATGTTACTTGCGGCGCGAAAGCACGGGCAAGTATGCTGGACACCGGTGGATCCCCGCCTCTGGCGGGCATTCAGACTAACGCATGCATTACCCGGAATCGCCTTGACCGACACCACCCCGCGCCCCGCGCCGAGCGAAAACCACCTCCTGATCAACGCCTATACGACGCATCCGGAGTCCCCCCTGCTGTCCGTCACCCGCCGCATCGCCGACAGCGGCTGCAATCTGGTGGACGCACGCCTGGCCACGGTCGGCCGCGATGTCTCGGTCACCGCCCTGGCCACCGGCTCCTGGGACTCGGTGGCCAAGCTGGAGGCGATGCTGACCCGGCTGGAGCGCGAGGAAGGCCTGAAGCTGGTCTGGTACCGCACCGCGGCCAAGCAGGCGCAGTCCAACCTGCTGCCGTACATTGTCGAAGTGATCGCCGCCGACAAGCCGGGCATCCTGTTCCAGCTGGCCGATTTCTTCGACCGCCAGGGCATCACCATCGAGAACCTGCAGAGCACGCGCTACCGCGCCATGCAGACCGGTGCGGAAATGTTCAGTGCTCAGGTCACCATCGGCGTGCCGGCCAACATGCACATCGCCGCGCTGCGCGACGATTTCCTTGAGTTCTGCGACCACCTGAACCTGGACGCGATCATGGACCCGATGAAATTCTGATTGGGAGTGCGGATTTTTCGCGCGCCTCTCACGGGCGCGTGGCGTTTCATGCAATTGTCGTAGAAACAACCCAGGCTCGACAGAAGGACCTCATGAACAACGGCGATACCCTGGACAGCACCACCCTTTCCCTGCCGCTGGCGCTGTCCGGTGGCGACCAGGCCACTCTCGGCGACTATGCCGGCCAGTGGCTGGTGCTGTACTTCTACCCCAAGGACAGCACTCCCGGCTGCACCACCGAAGGCATCGACTTCAACGCCCTGCTGCCGAAGTTCAAGAAGGCCGGCGCGGTCGTGCTCGGCGTCTCTCGCGACTCGGTGAAGTCGCACGACAACTTCTGTGCCAGGCAGGGCTTCAACTTCCCGCTGGTCAGCGATGGCGACGAAGCGCTGTGCAGCGCCTTCGACGTGATCAAGATGAAGAACATGTACGGCAAGCAGGTACGTGGCATCGAACGCAGTACCTTCCTGATTTCCCCCGACAGCCGCATCGTGCAGTCCTGGCGCAAGGTCAAGGTTGCCGGCCATGCCGATGCCGTTCTCGCCGAACTGAAGGCCTCCCAGTCCAAGTGAGTCCCACTGCCTACTGTGTCTGCCATCACCCTGCCCCGCAGCAGGCCGTGGTGGTTTTTCCCTGTCCGTAACCAGGAATCGACGATGACCCGAGGCAAGCGCATCTACGTGCTGGATACCAACGTGCTGATGCACGATCCGACCGCGCTGTTCAAATTCGAGGAGCACGACATCTACCTGCCCATGCAGGTGATCGAGGAGCTGGACAACGGCAAGAAGGGCACCTCCGAAGCGAGCCGCAACGCCCGCCAGGTGAGCCGCTTCCTCAACGAGCTGGTGCAGGAATCCGGCCTGGACAACCTGGCCGACGGCATTCCGCTGCAGCGCCCCAACGGCCTGCAGCTGCGCGGCAAGCAGAGCGCCGGCAAGCTGCGCTTCCAGACCAGCCACTTCGACGCGGGCAAGAGCTTTGGCAAGGTCATTCCCGACAATGCCATCCTTGGCGCGATCCTGGCGCTGAAGGAAGAAACGCCGGACCTGCCGGTGGTGTTCGTTTCCAAGGACATCAACCTGCGGATCAAGGCCGCCATCGCCGGCATCGTGTCCGAGGACTACGAAAACGACCGCGCGCTGGACGATTTCAGCCTCCTCTACACCGGCGCCACCGAGCTGCCGGAAGACTTCTGGAAGCGCCACGGCGACGACCTGCGCAGCTGGAGCGACAAGGGCCGCAGCCATTACGAAATCCAGGCGCAGGACGGCGAGGAGTGGTACCCGAACCAGTACGTCTACCTGCCCGGCGAAGACGAAGTCGAACTGCGCGTCAGCCGCGTGGTCGGCGACGGCAAGGTAGTGCTGTCGCTGGTCGATGATTTCCGCCACGGCAGCCACGCCGTCTGGGGTATCAGCGCGCGCAACCGCGAGCAGAACTTCGCGCTCAATGCACTGATGGACCCGGAGATCGACTTCGTCACGCTGCTGGGCACCGCCGGCACCGGCAAGACCCTGCTGGCGCTGGCTGCCGGCCTGGCGCAGACGATGGACCAGCAGCGCTACCGCGAGATCATCATGACCCGCGCCACGGTCAGCGTCGGCGAGGACATCGGTTTCCTGCCGGGTACCGAGGAGGAGAAGATGACGCCGTGGATGGGCGCGCTGACCGACAACCTGGAAGTGCTCACGCACAACCAGGAAGGCGGCACCTGGGGTCGCCAGGCCACCAACGACCTGCTGGCCAGCCGCATCAAGATCCGCTCGATGAACTTCATGCGCGGCCGTACCTTCCTGTCGCGCTACCTGATCCTGGACGAGGCGCAGAACCTCACCCCGAAGCAGATGAAGACGCTGATCACCCGTGCCGGCCCCGGCACCAAGATCGTCTGCCTGGGCAACGTTGAGCAGATCGACACCCCGTACCTGACCGAGACCACCTCGGGCCTGACCTACGCGGTGGATCGTTTCAAGAACTGGCCGCATAGTGCGCACATCACCCTGCGCCGAGGCGAACGCTCGCGCCTGGCCGATTACGCTTCGGAGGTGTTGTGAACCGCTGCACCCGCCTGCTGCTGCCCACGGCTGCGATCACCCTCGCAGCCGTGCTCGGTGCCTGCACCACCACGCGCGGCCCGGCCAGTGTGCCGACCGCCGAGCGCACCGGGCAGTCCTGGGTGGTCACCCGCCCGATCATCGCCGCGCAGGTGCTCGACACCTGCTCGCGCGCCAGCCCCGGCCGCGAGCCCGGGCGGGTCAGCGGCTACTGGGCACCCAGCCGGCAGCAGATCGATCAGCTGGAGGCACAGCTGTCGTCGCTGGAGGCACAGGTACCGAAGGTGCTGGACTTCGACCGCCAGTACGTCGGCATCGAAAGCGCCGGCAAGCGGCTGATCTACGTCAACGCCTTCCACCTGCCCGACGACAGCGGCATCAATCCGGCACGCGAAGCGATCCGCGTCTGTGACGGCGGCACGCAGTTCTGGGGCGCGGTGTTCGACCCGGCCAGCAACACCTTCAGCGAGCTGCAGTTCAACGGCGGCTTCGGCGGGCCCTGAGGGGCCCCGCCGATGGGAATACGCCTGCCCACCTGGGTCTGGATCGGCGCGGTCGCGCTCTCGTGCGTGGCCGGCATGGTCAACGTGGTCGGCTTCCTCGGTTTCGAGCACCAAGCGGTCAGCCACATGACCGGCAGTACCAGCCAGTTGGGCATGGCGCTGGCGCAGGGGGACTGGCGCGCCGTCGGGCACCTGTGGGGGCTGCTGATCGCGTTCTCGCTGGGTGCGATGCTCAGCGGCCTGCTGATCCAGGACAGCGCCCTGCAGCTGGGCCGGCGCTATGGCGTGGCGCTGGCACTGGAATCGGCGCTGCTGCTGGTGGCCATTCCACTGTTCGAACAACATCAGATCTGGGGCGCACTGGCCGCCGCCATGGCCTGCGGCCTGCAGAACGCGATGGCCACCACCTTCAGTGGCGCAGTGGTGCGCACCACCCACCTCAGCGGCATGTTCACCGACCTCGGCATCGGCCTCGGCCACCTGCTGCGTGGGCTGCCGCTGCAGGTACGACGGCTGACCCTCAGCGGCCTGATCATCAGCGGCTTCCTCGCCGGCGGCATCCTCGGCGCCTGGCTGTTCATGCGCTGGCAGTACGACGCCCTGCTCGCCCCCGCCCTGCTGACTGGCCTGACCGGGCTGGGTTATGTGCTGTACCAGCAGTGGGCGCGTTGGCGGCATTGAATCAAGGACATCCACGCATGGCGTGGATCTACCTTCCCCTGCGGGACCACGGCACAATCAACCGATGAGCCCGACCACTCCCGTTTCCGCCCTCACCATCGCCGGCTCCGACTCCGGCGGTGGCGCCGGCATCCAGGCTGACCTCAAGGCCTTCGCCGCACACCGCGTGCATGGCCTTTCCGCGATTGCGGCACTGACCGCGCAGAACACCCGCGGCGTCATCGCCGTGCACGTGCCACCCGTCGAGTTCCTGCGCGCGCAGCTGGATGCCTGCTTCGACGACTTCGACATCCACGCGGTGAAGCTGGGGATGCTGGCCAACGCCGAGGTGATCAATGCCGTCGCCGATGCATTGGAGCGCCATCGCCCGCCACACGTGGTACTGGACCCGGTGATGGTCGCCACCAGTGGGGCACGCCTGCTGGAAGACAGCGCATTGCAGGCCATGCGTGAACGCCTGATCCCGCTGGCCACGCTGATCACCCCCAATACGCCGGAAGCAGAACTGCTGGTCGGCCGGAAGATCAGCAACGGCGAAGACGCAGAACAGGCCGCCTCGGCCCTGCTCGACCTCGGTGCCGGCGCAGTGCTGCTCAAGGGTGGCCACCTGCATGAGGGCAATCGCGTGATCGATCGCTACTTCGACGGCGTCAGCAGCGAAGAATTCATCCACGCACGCCTGCCCCTCGATGCTCATGGCACCGGCTGCACGCTGGCCTCGGCCATCGCCGCGCAGTTGTGCAACGGCTTGAGCCTGGCCAATGCCTGCGAAGCCGGTATCGACTACGTTGCACGCGGCCTGCAGCAGGGCTATGCCCCCGGCCGCGGCGAGGTGCTGGTGCTGGATCACTTCGGCGCGGCACCACACGCATGAGCCTCACACCCGACATCCTTGCCGTGCAGTGCGCTGATGGCCATCGCTTCGAGGTGATCGCCTGCGTGCCCGCACAGCCCATCGCACGCCTGCTGTGGCTGCCGGCACTGGGCGTGGCGGCGCGCCACTACCTGCCACTGGCTTTGGCGCTGGCGGCGAAGGGCGTGGCGGTGTACCTGCACGAGTGGCGCGGCAACGGCAGCAGTTCGCTGCGCCCATCGCGCACGCAGGACTGGGGCTATCGCGAGGTACTCGAACAGGATCTGCCGACCAGCCAGGCCGTCCTGGCCGCAGCGGATGACGAAGGCGACGCCCTGCCCTGGATCATCGGCGGCCATAGCCTGGGCGGGCAGCTGGCCTGCGTGCATGCCGGCCGCAACCCGCAGCGCTTCAACCGGCTGTGGCTGGCCGCCAGCGGCTCACCGTTCTGGCGCGGATTCCCACCACCGCGTGGCTGGCTGCTGCCGCTGGTCTACCGCTTCCTGCCGTGGATCGCACAGCGCCAGGGCGTGCTGCATGGCCGTCGCCTCGGCTTCGGTGGCACCGAAGCGCGCGGGCTGATCGCCGACTGGGCGCGCGTCGGCCTGAACAACCATTACGCCGCCGTCAGCATGGACGAAGACCTCGATGCGCAGATGGCGCGTGTGCATGGCAGCGCACAGGCGGTGCTGATGGAGCACGACTGGTTGGCCCCCACCGGATCGATGCAGACGCTGCTGGCGAAGCTGCCGAATGTGGACGCGCAGCTGCGCGTGCTGTCCGCGCAGGAACTGGGCACGCGCGCCGATCATTTCGCGTGGCTGAAGGCCCCTGATGCCGTGGCTGACAGCTTTTTCATTCAGTTGGATGAAAATTTTCACAAAACTGTTGACGGTACGCGCCGACATCCGCATAATTCCGCTCCTGTCGCAGGGCGCCCGTAGCTCAGTTGGATAGAGTACCTGGCTACGAACCAGGCGGTCGGGAGTTCGAATCTCTCCGGGCGCACCACTCGACAGGTTTCCAGCATCCGCCGCTGGAAATGCAGTAAAATTTGATTGTGTACCGCGCGCCCGTAGCTCAGTTGGATAGAGTACCTGGCTACGAACCAGGCGGTCGGGAGTTCGAATCTCTCCGGGCGCACCATACACAGTCAGCACAACAAGTTCATGTAATTGGCGCCCGTAGCTCAGTTGGATAGAGTACCTGGCTACGAACCAGGCGGTCGGGAGTTCGAATCTCTCCGGGCGCACCATTACACCGAAACAGCAGGCCTCGGCCTGCTGTTTTTTTATGTGTGTTTTTCGGCAGGGCTGTGCCCTGCACCCTGGTAGTGCCGGCCGCTGGCCGGCAACCTCAACGGCAACGGCAACGGCAACGGCAAAAGCTGGCATTCCGTGGGCTGGCGGGGCGGTGTCGGAGTGCGGGGACGCCGCAAGTACGTCCATGTAGGCTTGGCAGCCGCATCCATGCGGCTGACACCCCGCACTCCGACACCGCCCCACCTCTGACAGATTTCCGCGATCTGATGGATCCACGCCATGCGTGGATGAATCTCCATCGAGTTCGAACATTTCGACAATTGATCGAAGAGCATCCACGCATGGCGTGGATCTACCGTGTCGACCAAGGTCGACACCTACCAGAGCAGTACGGCGTTCCGACAGATCGCGGAAACTGTCGAAGGCGGGGTGGGTCCGGTTGCGGGAGTGTCCGCGGCATGGATGCCGCGGCCAAGCCCCCAAGGACGGGTTTACGGCGTCTCCCGCAACCGGACCCACCCCGCCATCCCTCAGGAAACCAGCTTCTGCTGTTGCTGTTGCTCTGGATCGTAGCGGGTGCAGGGCGCAGCCCTGCCAAACCCTACCCCCTGGCCATTGCCTGCCACCACTGCGACAGCAGCTCCGGCCTGCGCAGGCGCTCGCGCCACCAGCGCAGTGCGGCGCCATCCTCTCCGGTGCGCCAGGCCAGCCAGAAGGTCTCTTCCGGCTTGTGTTCCTCCACCTCACGGATCACCAGCTGGCCGCGCGCCACCGCAGCGCGCGCACACGGTTCGGGCAGGAAACCGAATCCCACGCCTTCGCACTGCAGCTTCAGTTTGCTGGCCATGTCCGGCACCGTCAGCATCTCCTGCCCCATCAACAAGCCGACCGTGCGCGGCAGCAGCCTGCGCGCGGAATCAGAGACCGCGATCGCGCAGTGCTCGACCAGCTGCTCGCGACCCAGCACACCCGGCACTGCGGCCAACGGATGACCGGGCGCGACCGCGAACACGAACTCCACCGTGCCCAGCGGCTCGACCACGTAACCACCGCCACTGGGGCCCTCACCCGGCGCGCCGACCAGCAGGTCGGCACGGCGGTCCAGCAGGGCCTCCCAGGTGCCGGACAGGGCCTCGCCGATCAATCGCAGCCGGGTCGGTGCCTCGGCCTCACGAAACGCGGCGATATCCGGGCCGAGCAGCCAGGTCGGGAACACCGAATCCACCGCCAGCGTCAGTTCGGTCTCCCAGCCCGACGCCACCCGGCGCACCCGCAGTTCCAACTCGCGGGCGGCGCGCAGCAGGTGCCGGCCCTCGTCCAGCAGCGCGCGGCCGGCCTCGGTCGGTTCGGCGCGCGGGCCGACCCGGTCGAACAGCTGAACACCCAGGTCCTCCTCCAGCTTGGCCACGGTGTAGGAGATGGTCGAGGGCACTTTGTGCAGGGCCTTGCCGGCGCCGGCAAACGAGCCGCGGCGGTCGATGGCATCCAGGATCTGCAGGGCATCGAGGCTGAGCTTGAGCATTCGAATTTTTCGATGATGGACGTCAAAACTATCCGTTTTTCAAACCCCGGGCGCAAGCGGATACTTCTCTCCAACGGGGAAACACAGCGGCTACTGGCCCACCCCGCCCCATCGAAACCATCGAACAAGGAGATTCCATCATGCTGCAGATCCGCAAGAGCGCTACCCGTGGCCTGGCCGAGCATGGCTGGCTGTCCTCGCGCCATACCTTCTCCTTCGCCAACTACTACGACCCGCGCTACGTCAGCTTCGGCCCGCTGCGGGTGATCAACGAAGACAAGGTGATCGGCGGCCAGGGCTTCGGCACCCACGGCCACAGCAACATGGAAATCATCTCCTACGTGCTGGGCGGTGCGCTGGAACACAAGGACTCGATGGGCACCGGCTCGGTGCTGCGTTACGGCGACGTGCAGCGCATGAGCGCCGGCAGCGGCGTCACCCACAGCGAGTTCAACCATTCCGCCGACGATACCGTGCACTTCCTGCAGATCTGGATCTTCCCGGACACCGAGAACATCACGCCGTCGTACGAGGAGACCCACTTCGCACCGGAGACCAAGCGCGGCCAGCTGCGCCTGATCGCTTCGCCGGACGGTGCCGACGGTTCGCTGCGCATCCACCAGGATGCCCGCATCTTCGCCACCATCCTCGATGGCGGCCAGAAGCTGCACCATGCGCTTGGCAACGGTCGTGGCGCCTATGTGCAGGTGGCCCGTGGGCAGCTGCAGGTCAACGGCATCACCCTGGAAGCCGGTGATGCGCTGCAGGTCAGCGACGAAGCCCAGCTGACGCTGGAAAACGGCAACGATGCCGAAGTGCTGGTGTTCGACCTGCCGCTGTAACCACATCGCCCGCGATGCTGCAGAGCATCGCGGGCGCATCTGCGTCAGAACCTGTAATTCAAGCTCAACCGCACGTTGCGCGGCTCACCCCAGGTGTAGGTGCTGTACCAGTTGAAGATCGTGTAGTAACGCTTGTCGAGCAGGTTGTTGACGTTGACCGTGGCCGACAGGCGATCGTTGAACTGGTAGCGCGCCATCGCATCGAGCAACCAGTACGGCTGCGTGCGATGCACCACCTTGGCCCGCGTGGCCGGGTTGGTGATCTCGCCGAAAGTCGAATCCTGCCAGCGTGCGCCACCACCCAGCGTCAGCGCCTGCCAGGCGCCACGCAGACGGTAGCGGGTGTGCAGGCTGAACTGGTTCTCCGGTTCCAGCGTGGTCACCTTGGTGCCCGCCTGGCGGGCAATCTTGTGGGAGAACCCACCCTGCACCTGCCAGCCCTCGGCCAGCTGACCCGACATTTCAAGCTCGTAACCCTTGGTGCGCACGCCCATCAAGGCGCGGTAGGCATCCAGGCCATCCGGTGTCTTGCCGCCGGTGGGCTGGGCGAAGTTGTCCTGATCAAGCTGGAACAGCGCCGCACTGGCATTGAGGCGTCCATCGAAGAACTCGGCCTTCAGGCCAACCTCGTAGCTGCGGCCCTCCAGTGGATCCAGTGCCTTGCCCTGCTCGTCACGCTCGCCCTGCGGCTTGAAGATGGTGCTGTAGCTGGCATACACCGAATAATGCTCGCCGAGGTCGTAGACCACGCCGGCATAGGGCACATGGACACCGGTCTCTCGCGTGTCCGGCGAGCGGTAACTGGCCAGGCGGCTGCCGACGATCAGCTTCAACGGATCGGCCAGATCGAAGCGGCCAACCACGTACAGCCCATTGTCGCGGGTCACTTCATTGTTGTCATAGGTGCGCTGCCACTGCGGTTCGGCAATGTCGCCATTCCAGGTCCTGTAGTCCGGCACGGTATCCGGGAACCCCGCCTGCGGGCCGTAGCCGGTATTGGTCCAGCGCTTGCGCGAGGCACTGCCACCGACCACCAGCTCATGCTCTCGCCCGAACAGGCCGAAACGCCCGCTCACATAGAAGTCGGCGGCATTGCTGACGGTCTTGCCAACGTACTTGCCGAGCCACAGGCTGACGCCCTCGCCGGTCAACGGATCAGGATTGCCGGCAGCGGCACCGGCCAGTGCGGCGTCATAGCCGTTGACCTGGTGGTTGAGCTGCAGCTTGGCAATCCAATCGTTGGCGAACGTGTGCTCCAACGTGGTGAAACCGGTACGCACGTACTGGCGCCAGCCGGCCCATTGCGCACCATTGTTGAACGAGCGCGGCATGCGGTTGAAGTTGCCGGCGCTGTCCAGCAGCGGAATGCCGCCCCACGTCGACCCCTTCGGGTCGCTGTCCATCACGTCGCCACCGACCGACAGCAGCGTGCGATCGCCCAGATCGGCTTCCACCACGGCATAGCCGACCTTGCTGGTGCGCTGGTAGTTGTCCAGGTTGGAGTGCTTGTCTTCCCAGGCACCCACGGCACGGCCACGCACGCGGCCATCGGCAGTCAGCGGGCCACCCACATCGAGCTCGGCGCGGTAGTCGTCCCAGCGGCCGACACCCAGTGAGGCGCTGCCGGCGAAGTCCTTGCCCGGCTTCTTGCGCACCAGGTTGATGGTCGCACCCGGATCGCCCATGCCGGTCAACAGGCCGGTCGCGCCCTTGAGCACCTCGATGCGGTCGTAGATGGCGGTATCGCTGAGCGTGTTGCCGGCGGAGTACGCCGAATTGCGCGACATCGGAATGCCGTCGTACTGGAAGTTCTGGATCGCAAAGCCGCGCGCGTAGTACTCGGTGCGTTCGCTGTCGTAGGTGACGATGCTGATGCCGGGGGTCACCCGCATCACGTCGTCGATGCCGTGCAGGCCGAAGTCATCCATCTGTGCGCGGGTGATCACGCTGATGGTCTGCGGGGTCTGCCGTGGCGTCAGCACCAGGCGGGTCGCGGTGGCAATAGTGCCGGGCGTATAGGCGCCGCTGCCCTCGGTGATGGTACCGAGCAGGTTGGCCGTGACCTGCACGGTCTGCAGGGTCTGTGATGCAGGCGCCTGCGAATCCTTGGCTGGATCCGTACTGGACTGCGCAACAGCAATACCGCTGCTGCCCAGAGCAGCGATCAGCAAACCCCGGGCCAGCGCCTGCGGCAACGCGCGGCGACGCGGCAAGGGGGACGGCGTATGGACAACAGGCACAGACAGCACGGCGGGACCTCCACGATAGGGTGGGATCCTCTGGCGGCGGCTGGAGGGAAGAGAGGGACGCGGCCGGACAGCCGCGGCGCAGGAGTGTACTCCCCTGCGCCGCGGCTGTCGTGCGGAGTGCTGGCGCGGGATCAGCCGCCGATGGCGGCGCAGGCCTCCAGGATCAGCGCGGTCACTTCCTTCGGCTGCGAAGCCAGCGAGGCATGGCTGGCATCCAGCTCCAGCAGGCGCCTGGGCTGCATCCTTGCGGCCATGGCCTTCTGGTTTTCCGGCGCGATCATGCGGTCCTGGCGGGACAGCTGGTACCAGCTCGGCATGTGCTTCCACGCCGGGTCGCTGACCGCATCACCGAAGGTGCTGGCCAGCGGTGCCTTCTGGGTAACGGCCATCACCCGGCCTTCGTCCTCGCTCAGATCCTGGCAGAAGCTCTCATGGAACTTGTCCGCACGCAGCCACAGGTAGCCATCGCTGTCCGGCGCAAGGTTCGGCGCCGCCTCCGGCAGGTGCTGCTGGGTGATGCCACCGGGACTCTCGCCGGCATCGGGCGCGAACGCGGCGATGTAGACCAGGCCCTTCACGTTGGGTTCGTTACCGGCCTGGCTGATCACCGCGCCACCATAGGAGTGGCCGACCAGCAGCACCGGCCCGTCGATCTGCCGGATCATTTTCCGGGTGCGCCCTGCGTCGTCGGCCAGCGAGGTCAGCGGCAGTTCCACCGCCTGCACACGGTCGTGGCCGTTGCGATGCAGTTCCAGGATCACCTTGGCCCAGTGTGCGGCCCCGCCCCAGAATCCATGGACGAGGAGGATGGTCGGTGTCGTGCTCATGTACGGATCTCCGGCAGCGGCCGGCGGGATGCCGACCGTGCAGCCACTGTCCGCGCGTGGCGTTAATCGCTGGTGACGCAATCGGGTCACTGCAATCGTATGCGTCGCCCGATGTCACGCATGGCACTTGCCGAGCCGACCTGAAAACGTTTCCATAAACGTCCCTTGGAGCTTCGCATCGCGCATGACGCCTTCATCCCCACGTGCCCAGCAGCACGCCACCCGCGCCGCCTTCTTCATTCCCGGATTCGCCACCGCCGCGTGGGCGCCCATGGTGCCCTACGCCAAGGCCAAGGCCGGGCTGTCCGACGCCAGCCTCGGCGCCGTGCTGCTGTGCCTCGGGCTCGGCTCACTGCTGGCGATGCCGTTGGCGGGTGCGCTGACCGGGCGACTGGGCTGCCGCCGGGTGATGGTGATCACCTGCGCGATGATGCTGTGCGCCCTGCCCTTGCTGGTGCTGGCGCCCTCGCCGGTGGCGCTGGGTGCGGCGCTGTTCGTGTTCGGCGCCGGCGTCGGTGCGCTGGATTGTGCGATGAACATGCAGGCGGTCGCGGTCGAGCGCGACGCCGGGCGCGCGATGATGTCCGGCTTCCACGCCTTCTACAGCATCGGTGGCTTCGTCGGCGCAGGCTGCATGACCGGCCTGCTGATCCTGGGTACACCGCTGTGGCTGGCCGCGCTGGTTTCGGTGGCGGCACTGCTGCTGGTCGCGGTGCTGTCGGCGCCGCACTGGCGCCCGCAACGGATCCTGCACGACGGCCCACTGCTGGCGCTGCCGCACGGCGTGGTGCTGTTCATCGGCGTGCTGGCCTTCGTGGTGTTCCTCGCCGAAGGCTCGATGCTGGACTGGAGCGCGGTGTTCCTGGCCGAAGTGCGGCAAGTGCCGCGTGACCAGGCCGGCGCCGGCTTCGCGCTGTTCACCCTGGCGATGACCGCGATGCGCCTGTTCGGCGACGGCATCGTCGAGCGCCTCGGCCGCACCCGCACCCTGGTCTTCGGCGGCATCACCGCCGCAGCAGGCTTCACCCTGGCCACGTTGGTGCCCTCGTTTCCGGTGGCGCTGGCGGGGTATGTACTGGTCGGGCTGGGCTGCGCCAACATCGTGCCGGCACTGTTCTCAATGGCCGGCCAGCAGCGGGTGATGCCGGAGAGCATCGCAATCACCGCAGTCACCACGCTGGGTTACGCCGGCATCCTCGCCGGCCCGGCAGCGATCGGTGCACTGGCACACGCCACCAGCCTCGGCTTCGCCTTCCTGTGCGTGGCCGCGCTGCTGCTGGGCGTCGCAGCGTCTGCCCGCTCGCTGGCACGACGGGTGGCCTGACAGAAAAAGGGGACGGAGGGGATTAAGTCGTTTATGGCCCAGCTGTGCGGGAAACGACTTAATCCCCTCCGTCCCCTTTTTTCAGCGGTGGGCCAGCCACTCGGCCTGGGCCGGCAGCTGTGGGGCCGGGCAGGCGCTCTTCGGGTGGTGTTCGTCGCGCGCCATCCAGTCATCGACCACGCCGGCCAGCAGGTCCAGCCGCAGCGGCAGGGTGATGTGGTCCTCGCCGCGCATCTCGATGTAATGCGCGCGCGGATTGGCCTGGGCCAGTTCGCGGCCCTGGCTGACCGGAATGTGCTGGTCGCCCTGCCCGTGCAGCAGCAGCACGCAGGCGTGGGTATCGGCCAGCGCGCGCGCTACATCCACGCGGTCCAGATCGACGTCGATACGGCGGCTGGCGGCGGCGATCACCTGGTTGATGTCCTGGCCGCCGTAGCGCCAGCGCGCGTACGACGCCATCGCCTGCGCCTTCAGGCCTTCCGGCTGCAGTCCCATCAGGTGTGGAATCATCGTGCGGATCGCCACACCGGCATTGGCGAACGATTCCATCGCCACCACCCCTTCCACCTGGTCGCCGAGCTTGTCGGCGGTGAATACCGCTGTGGCGGCGCCATAGGACACGCCGAACAGGTACAGCGGGCCGGTGACTTCACCACGCGCGCGCAGCTCGCCGATCACATCCACCACATCGTCGGATTCATAGGTGCCATAGCCCGACGGCCCGGTACCGGACTGTCCATGGTTGCGCAGGTCGAGCGTGACCACGCGGTAGCCGGATTCGGCCAACTGCAACGACCACGGCAGCATCGAATCACCGTTCATCATCCAGCCGTGCAGCAGCACCACGGTACCGCGCGGTGCCTGCGCGCGGAACGGCTGCGGTACTGCCAGGCTCAGGCCGGTATCCAGCGGCAGGCCGTTCTCGTGGCGCTGCGGCAGGTAGTGGTAACGCGCGCCGTAATCGCCAGGATCGAACACACGCCAGAAGATCGGCACGCCATCGCGGCCCGGCGCGAAGCCGTGGCGATTGGGCAGTTCGGCAATGGCCGCGGCAATGCGCGGACGATCGAGCAGGGTCGATACGCCACCCGGCGCGATCAGCCGATCGGCAAGCGAGGTGGACGAGGCATTGATCGAGGACGAGCATGCAGCCAGCCACAGGCCGGCGCACGCCAGCAACAACAGCAGCAGGCGCTTCATGGGCAATCGGGGAAAAGGTGCGACAGCGTGGCAGGTTAGCGACGCGCGCGTGGGCCATCTATCGCGCATGGATGACGGCTTGATGACAGCGCAGGAACGATTCAGCTTGGTGTACAAGCTGTATCTGTTCAGTCATTGATCCGGATCAATGAACGCGCGCGCGGGATTGCCCACAGTGCCGCCATGCGCACCTCGTTCAAGCTCGCCATTGCCCTGGCCGCCACGCTGGCCGCCGCCTACGGCGTCGCCCGCACCACGCCCTACTGGTTCGCACCGCGACAGGCCGCGCAGGTCGACATCCACGATCCGGCATTGATCGCGCAGGGACAATACCTGTCGCGCGCGGCCGACTGCGCGGCCTGCCACACCGCGCCCGGCGGCAAGCCGTTCGCCGGTGGCCTCGGCATGCAGACGCCGATGGGCACGATCTACTCGACCAACATCACGCCCGATCCGGACACCGGCATTGGCGCCTACGACTACGCCGACTTCGAGCGTGCGGTACGTCGCGGCATCCGCCACGATGGGCAGCCGTTGTATCCGGCCATGCCGTACGCCTCGTACGTGATCGCCAGCGACGCCGAGATCAAGGCGCTGTACGCCTACTTCATGGGCTCGGTGCAACCGGTGAAGCAGGACAACGCCGACAGCACGATCCCGTGGCCGGCCAACATGCGCTGGCCACTGGCCTGGTGGCAGCTGCTGTTCGCACGCCCGCGCACGTTCAACCCGGATCCGTCGCTGGATGCCAGCCAGCAGCGCGGCGCCGAACTGGTGGAAGGCCTGGCCCACTGCGGCGCCTGCCACACGCCACGCGGGTTGGCGTTCCAGGAAAAGGCGATGGCCGATGATGGCAGCCGCCAGTTCCTGTCCGGCTCGGTGCTGGAAGGCTGGTATGCGAAGAACCTGCGCAATGAATCGACCGGCCTGGCCAGCTGGAGCGAGGGCGAGATCGTCGACTTCCTGCGTACCGGCCGCACCGATCGATCGGCGGCGTTCGGCGGCATGGCCGACGTGGTCGAGCACAGCACGCAGTACCTGTCCGACGCCGACCTGCTGGCGATGGCCCGCTACCTGAAGCAGCTGCCGGCGCGTGAGGGCCGCAGTACGCAGTGGTCCCCCGGTACCGACACCACCACCGCCGCACTGCGCAGCGGCGACTACCGCGTGGCCGGTTCGCTGGCCTATGCCGAGCACTGCCAAGCCTGCCACCGCGCCGACGGGCGCGGCATGCCGCGCGTCTATCCTGCCCTGGCCGGCAACTCGATCGTGTTCGCCGATGACCCCAGCTCGCTGGTGCAGGTGACCCTGATCGGAGGCCGCACGCCGCATACCCCGCATGACCGCATGGCCTTCACCATGCCCGGCTTCGAGCAGCTGCCGAATGCGCAGCTGGCACAGATCCTGACCTTCATCCGCAGCAGCTGGGGCAACCAGGCCAGTGCCGTGAGCGAGGTCGACGTGGCGCGCATGCGCCGGGTGGTGCGCGACAAGCCGGTGCACTACGTTCCGCAGGAGGCCGCACGATGAAACGTTCGCGCAAACGCTTCCGCCTGCTGATCGGCAGTGCGATCACCCTCGTGATGCTGGCCGGGGCCGGCACCCTCGCTTACCGTCATCTGTTCCCGGACCTGGATGCCGCCGTGGCCAGCACGATCGATATCCTCGATGCGCAGGGCAAGGTGGTCGGGCACTACCATGCGCCCAGCGCCGAAGAAATCACCGGGCTCGGCAATGCCGAATCGGTGATGCTCGGCCGCCGTATCCTCAACGAGACCGCACGGCTGCTGCCGGACAATGTCGGCAACGATCTGAACTGCAACTCGTGCCACATGGCCGAGGGCAAGCGGCCTTTCGGCAATCACTACTTCAATACCGGCGGCGGCGCCTATCCGCGCTACATGCCGCGCCCGGGCAAGGTGATCGGGCTGACCGAGCGCATCAACGGCTGCCTGCAGCGTTCGATGAACGGCAAGCCGCTGCCGAAGGACTCGCCGCAGATGCGCGCGATGCTCGATTACATGGCGTGGTTGAGCAGTCCTGTGCCAGAAGGTGCAAAGGTGGCCGCCCCCAGTGAGGGACCGATCGACAGCACGCTGACCCCGGACCCGATCCGCGGCCAGGCGCTGTACGCCGTGCAGTGCGCCGCCTGCCATGGCGACAACGGCGAAGGACGGCGCGACGCCAGCGGTGACATCGCCTTCCCGCCGCTATGGGGCGACCACAGCTTCAACATCGGCGCCGGCATGGCGCGCCTGTACAAGGCCGCCGGCTTCGTCAAGCACAACATGCCACCGGCGGTGACCCGCGAGCCCCCGCTTGGGCAGCAGATGATGCCCGACCAGGATGCGGTGGACATCGCCAGCTACTTCATCAACCAGCCGCGCCCGGACTTCGCCAACAAGGCCAAGGACTGGCCACGCGACCCGAAACCCAAGGACGCGCGGTACTGACAGGCAGGCGGCCGGGGGCGTCGGCCGTCACACAACACGGTTCCTGCATCTCTACGTCATGTCGATGTCATTGGTGCTGTCGACACTCGGGGGCTTCTCTCCCCCCAAGGTCCGGTATCGATGCGAACGATTGCGCGCTTTCCCCGTGTTTCGCTGCTTGCCCTGCTGATCGCCCCCACCCTGGACGCCCTCGCAGAAGCACCGCAGGGCGATACGGGCGAAGCGCGCAGCAGCGATGCGCGTACCCTCGACCAGGTACAGGTGATCGGCCAGGCCACCAGCTATGCGAAGACTTCGGTGCGTGCGGAAACGCTGAACCGGCAGACCGTGATGAGCAGCGTCAACGACGCGCTCAACGAGGTACCTGGCGTGGTGGTCAGCGAAGCCGATGCCACCGGCTCGTCGGTGTGGGGTACGCAGATCAGCATGCGCGGGTTCGTCACCAACCGCGACACCCAGCAGATCGGCACCACCATCGACGGCCTGCCCAACGGCGGCTCCGGCTACGGCGGCGGCTCGCTGGCCAACCGCTACATCGACACCCTCGACCTGGAGACGGTGGAAGTCAGCCAAGGCACCGCTGACATCTCCTCGCGCTCGAACGAAGCACTGGGCGGCACGCTCAACTTCCTCACCAGCGATCCGCTGCAGGACAGCCGCCTGCGCTTCGTGGTCGGCGCCGGTGACAACGATGCGCGCAAGTACTACGTGCGCTACGACACCGGCCTGCTCGGCGGCCACACCCGCGCGTGGATCAGCGCCTCCTCGTCGAAGGTGCACGACTGGATCGACGGCACCGGCCACGCCAGCAACGACCACATCGCCGGCAAGTTCATCACCGAACTGGATCGCTGGACCCTGACCGGCTACCTGTCCTACAACGATGCCGACGAGCCGGAATACACCAGCGTCTCACCGAAGGGCTTTGCCACCAATCCGGATCGCGACAACCTGGTCGGCACCCTCACCGGCATTCCGTATCTGGACCAGAACTACCGTTCCGGCTCGCGTGCGCTGCGCGAGAACACCTTTGGTTACCTGCGTGCGGCCTTCGACGGCGGCAACGGGTTCAAGGCCTCGGTGGCCGCCTACGGGCACCGCATGCAAGGTCGTGGCGACTGGCTTCCACCTTACCTGGCACAGGTCAGCGATGAGGGTGCGGGCCGCCCCGAATCGGAATATCTCGGTGGCAAAACCGTGTACGGCGGCAGCAACCGTGGCCAGATCTTCTTCGTCAATCCCGATGGCAGCGCCGCGCAGCGCCTGGCCAGCTGCACCCCGCGCCTGGGCTTCACCGCCGAGTACGATCCGAACTGCTACGCGGGCAACGTGCTGGGCGCGCAGTCCTACCGCCACACCCACTACGACAACGACCGCATGGGCGTGACCGCCGACGTCGAATGGCGGCAGACCTTCGGTGCGATCGACAACACCATCCGTGGCGGCCTGTGGGTGGAGAAGCTGGACCGTTCGGCACGCCGTGACTGGCACCGCCTGCTCAATGTCGGCCAGGACATCGCCTTCGACCATCAGCCGTACTGGGTGCAGTTCGAGGACAAGTACAAGGTTGACGAGCAGATGTACTACGTCGAGGACGTGGCCCGCTTCGGGCCGTTCAGTGCCCGCCTGGGCGTGAAGCAGTTCTTCGTCGACCAATCGCGCCGCCGCGTGATCGGTGCCAGCGAGCACGTGAAATCCGATTCCAGGTCCGATCCGCTGCTGTCCACCGGCTTCACCTGGGCACCGGGCGTGGAAGGCATGGAGCTGTTCGCCGGCTTCTCGCAGAATTTCGCCGCCATTCCTTCAGGCGTACTTGGCGAAACCGACCCGCAGCGCTTCCGCAATGTCGAACCGGAGACCGCCGACAACATCGAAGTGGGCATGCGCATCAGCCGCTGGCCGCTGACCGCCTCGGTGACCCTGTACAACATCAAGTTCGACAACCGCATCGTCTACCTGCCGGCGGGCTTCGTCAGCGGCATCGACTACCTGGGCGAGACCGACGGCGTCTACGAGAACTTCGGTGGCGTGGAAAGCAACGGCCTGGAAGCGGCGTTCGGCTATGGTTGGGACAATGGCTGGCGGATCAACGCGGCCTACACCTACAACCGCTCCAAATACCTGGGCAGTGGCAATGCCGCACGCGATACGCAGCTCGGCATCGTCGACGGTGCCAAGGTGATCGGCCAGCCGGAGAACACCCTGGTGCTGTCGGCCGACTGGCAGGGCGCCAACTGGAACTTCGGCCTCTCCGGACGGTACCTGGGCACGCGCTACCTTGATGCCGCCAACGTCAACAAGCTGCCCTCGGCCACCGTGTTCAATGCCAACATCGGTTTCGACCTGCAGGGCCTGTCGCCGCGCCTGAAGGGCATGGGTGCCAACCTGGTGGTGAGCAACCTCACCGATAAGCGGTATCTTGCGGGGGTGGACGGCCGCGACAACGCCTTCATCGGCGCCCCGCGCACCGTCGGCATCTCCTTCCGCGTGGACCTGTGAGTGAGCCCGTGACCGATATCGGCCGACGCCGGTTGTTGCAGGCCGGCGTTGCCGCCGGCCTTGCCCCGCTGCTGCCCAGCATCGCCCGGGCCGCAGCGATCGCCCCCGCCGCGCAGACGCGCAGCCTCGAAGACCTGCAGCACATCGTGGTGTTCATGCAGGAGAACCGTTCGTTCGACCACTACTTCGGCACGCTGCCGGGCGTACGTGGTTTCGGTGACCGCTTCGTGGCCCCGGCCGCCTCGCTGCAGGCCGGCGGCCGCGCGCGCAGCCTGTGGCTGCAGCCCGATGCCAGTGGCACGCGGGCGATCGCACCGTTCCCGCTGGATACCGCCGCGCACTTCGGCTACATGCGGGTGGAAGGCACGCCGCACACCTGGGCAGACGCCCAGCGTGCCTGGGACCACGGCCGCATGGGGCACTGGCCGAAGGCCAAGCAGAACCACTCCATGGGCTACTTCCAGCGCAGCGACATGCCGTTCCAGTTCGCGCTGGCCGATGCGTTCACGATCTGCGACGCCTACCACTGCGCGATGCAGGCCGGCACCAATCCGAACCGGGTGTTCCTGTGGACCGGCCACAACGATGCACGGGCCCGCGCCGGCGGCCCGGTGATCGCCAACTCGCATGACAACTTCCCCGAACACGGCGGGCATCCGGCGTCCTACCGCTGGACCAGCTATGTCGAGCGCCTGCAGAAGGCCGGCGTGTCCTGGCAGATCTACCAGGACATGGCGGACAACTTCACCGACAACCCGCTGGCCGGCTTCGAGGCGTTCCGTCGGGCGTACAGTGCTGCACCCGGGCATGACCCGCAACTGCGCGCACGCGGGGTCAGCACACGTGGCCTGCCACAGCTACGCCAGGACGTACTGGCCGGGCGCCTGCCGCAGGTCAGCTTCATCATCGCCGACGCGGCCGGCAGCGAGCACCCCGGACCCTCCAGTCCGGCGCAGGGCGCGGCCTATACCGCGCGCGTGCTGGATGCGCTGACTGCCGATCCGGAAGTCTGGAGCCGCACCGCCCTGCTGCTGATGTTCGATGAGAACGACGGCTTCTTCGACCACATGCCGCCACCGGCACCGCCTTCGCCGGTGGATGGCGGCTGGGCGGGTGCGTCCTCGGTCAGTACCGAGGGCGAGTACCACCGCCATCCCGCACCGGGCGACGAGAAGTACGATGCCGCCGAACTGCGCGGCCGCCCGTATGGACTGGGCCCGCGCGTGCCGCTGTATGTGATCTCGCCGTGGAGTCGGGGTGGCTGGGTCGACTCGCAGGTCTACGACCACACCTCGGTCATTCGACTGATCGAACGCCGCTTCGGTGTGGCGGCACCGGACATCTCGCCGTGGCGCCGCGCGGTCTGCGGTGACCTGACGGGTGCCTTCGACTTCGCCCAGCGCGATACCCGCCCGTTCGTACGCGGCCTGCCCGACGTGAGCGCGGTGGCCGCACGCGCCGCTGCGTTGCCAGGGCGAACCGTGCCGGCGCTGCCGGAGGGGCTGAAACCAGCGAAGCAGGAAGTCGGCGTACGCCCTGCACGCGCCCTGCCCTATCGGCCGCAGGCATCGATGGCTGCGGTCGACGCCTCGGGCGTGGATCTGGCGCTGGCCTGCGAAGGTGCGGCGGCGGTGCTGCATGTCTACGACCGGCTGCGGCTGGATGCGGTGCCACGCCGCTACACGCTGCTGCCGGGCATGGCGCTGCGCGAGCGCTGGCCGCTCGATGCCCAGGACCGCTATGACCTGTGGCTGCTGGGCCCGAACGGCTTCCACCGCCACTTCCAGGGGGCGGCCAAGGATCCTGCGCTGCAGGCTTCAATTGATCGCACGGATGGCCAACTGCGGCTGCGGCTGCGCAACCTGGGTGACGGCGCGCAGCAGGTGCGTGTGCAGCCTGGTGCCTATGCCGGGCACATGCCCGATCAGGCGCTGGTACTACCCGCACACGCAGAAACCGCGTTGGCGTGGGACGCAACGCCCACGGCGGGCTGGTATGACCTGCAGATCGGCGCGGGCGAGAGCATGCTGCGCCTGGCCGGTCGCGCCGAGGATGGGCGCCCCGGCACGAGTGACCCGGCGATGGGCAGCGAACCACTGCGGTTCGAGCAGGATTGAAGGATCTCTGTAGAGCGGTAGATTCAGGCCTCCTGCAGCCCCGGCCGGCCGTGCTCCACCGCATAGCGCTTCCAGCTCTGCACCGCGCCATTCGGCTGCATCACGGTATCCAGCGTCTTCATGTCGCCGATCCACGCATCGCGGGTGACATCGCACAGCACGTAGCCACGCTTGTCGGTGGTCGCCTTCAGATAGGGGCTGTGCGCAAGCTGGTTCCTGGCATACGCGTCCACACCCTGGCCATCGGCGCCGGAGGTGATCGACGTGGCGAGGAACTCGCTGGAGACCACGCCCGAGTCACGGTGGTCCTGTACCAGATCGCTGGCATAGTGGCGATGCGCGTCGCCGCAGGCGGTCACCACGTTGCCGAAGCCCACCTTCTGGATGTGGTCGAGCAGGCGCCGGCGGCTGTCCAGATAGCCCGACCACTGGTCGTCGGACGACTGCACCACCCCGTCCTTCTCGCGCATGTAGTTGCCCAGCGCCACCTGGTGGGCGATGGTGTGCCAGCGCGGTGCGGCATCGGCCAGGCCGTCGAACAGCCAGCGCTCCTGCTTCGCCCCCACAATGCTGCGCTTCGGCGATTCCACCTCGTCACGCAGCGCCATGTTCACCTGCTTGCTGCGGTACTGGCGGGTGTCGAGCAGGTGCAGGTCCATCAGCGTGCCGTAGCGTGCACGTCGGTACATCTGCATGTGGCCATCGCGCGGGAATGCCGAACGGCGCAACGGCATGTTCTCGTAGTAGGCCTGGAACGCCTGTGCGCGGCGCAGCAGGAATACTTCGCTGGGCGTGTCATCCTGGTCTTCGGCGCCGGCCCAGTTGTTGTCCACTTCGTGGTCGTCAAAGGTGACGAACCACGGTGCCGCCGCATGCGCGGCCTGCAGGTCGGCATCGCTCTTGTACTGGGCGTAGCGGCGGCGGTAATCATCCAGCGTGTAGATCTGCGGGCCGACGTGGTTGCGCAGGTTGGTGAACGGCTGGCCGTTCATCTTCCGCAGGCCCGGCTGGCTTTCGCCTTCGTAGATGTAATCACCATAGTGGAAGACGAAATCGAGCGGTTCCTCGGCAATGCGCCGCCACGCGGTGTAGTGGCCTTCTTCGTAGTGCTGGCAACCGGCCACCGCAAAGCGCACGCGATCCACCGCGGCCGTGGCTGCGGGCAGCGTGCGGGTGCAACCGACCGCGCTGGCGTGGCCACCGACGCTGAAGCGGTACCAGTAGGGCCGTCCGGGCGCCAACCCGTCCAGCTCCACGTGCACGGCGTGGCCGAGTTCGGGATGCGCCATCGCCGTCCCCTGGCGTACCACCCTGCGCATGCCTTCGTCTGCGGCCAGTTGCCACTCGACCAGCATCGGCCGGGTCGGCATGCCGCCGCCGAACACCAGCGGTTCGGTCGCCAGGCGCGTCCACAGCACCATGCCATCGGCCGAGGGATCACCCGAGGCCACGCCCAGGGTGAAGGGTGTGCTGGCAAAGCGCGGCTTGGCCAGCAGGTTGCGCGGGTTCAGCGCGGTGGCATCGGCCTGCGCGGCCAGCGCGTGTGCCGTGCCCATCCAGGCACCGGCAGCGGACAGGCCGGCCAGGGCCAGGAATCGCCTGCGATTGATCGTCTCCACGGCTGTGCCCTCAGTTGTAGATGATGTGGAAGTAGAAGAAGCGGCCGTAGTCGTCGATCTCGGTACGGAAGCGCCCGTTCGGGCCGGTGCTGTAGGTCGGCTGGGTGTTGAACAGGTTCTTGGCCTCGTACTTCAGCGTCACGTGCTTGCTGACCTTGTGGCTGAAGCCCATGTTGAAGGTCATGTACGGGTCGTAGTACGAATCCAGCCACCGGGTGTCGCCGAAGTCGACCAGCATCCGGCTGCGGTAGGTGCCGGACAGGCGCAGTTGCGCGCTCTTCCACGGCATGCGCCAGATCACCGAACCGTTGAGCGACCAGTCCGGCTGGTACAGCAGCCGGTCCAGGCGGCGCTCGGTGCCATCACTGATGCGGTAGTTGGTCTGGCCTTCCAGCCGCGTGGCGTTGAAGTACATGTCGAAGCGCTGGCGGCCCCACTGCAGGTTGCGGTTGGCCACCGCGAACTCGACACCGCGCAGCTTGGACTCATCGGTGTTCATCGGCTGGGTCACCCGGTAGCGGGTATCACCCACGTTCTCGAAGGTGGTCAGGGTGTAGATGTCGTCCTTGATCACCTTGTCGAACAGCGCCACCGAGACCAGGCCGTTGTTGCCGTTGAAATACAGGTCCCACGCCAGGTCGATGTTGGTGGAACGGCGCGGCTGCAGGTCGGCATTGCCCTGCTTGATGCTGCAGAAGCCCCTGCCCTCCTCGTCATCGCCACAGCTGGTGCTGGTGGCCTGGGCGATGTTGCTCGGCGTCGGCCGGCCCAGCGTGCGGCTGGCGGAGAAGCGCAGGCGCTGGTCCTCGGTGAGCTTGAACGTCGCATTCAACGAGGGCAGCAGGTTGTTGTAGCCACCACTCGTATTGCGGAAGGCGGAGGTATAGGTGGTGCCGCCATCATCGCTGAACGGACTGTAGGCATCGAAGCGGGTGTGGTCGTAGCGCAGGCCGCCGATCAGCAGCAGCCGATCCCAGGCGTAGTGCGCGGACACATAGGCATTGGTGATGTCCTCCACGTACTTGTAGTCGCTGGTGAAGTTGGCATTCGGATAGGCCTTGTTGTTGCTGCCCAGTTTCGGCAGCAGTTGCTCGTTCCACTTGCGGTTGTCGATCAGCGGGAAGCCCGGCACGCTGCCCAGCAGCGTCGAACCCGGGTACAGGTAGTCGTTGAGCGTGGCACTGCTCTTGAAATAGTCGAAGTCGATGTCCTGCCAGATCTTCAGGTGGCGGTACTCGGCGCCGGCGGCCAGGCCGAAACCTCTCGCATCGGCGTCGATGTTGTAGCTGAAGTCGGCGCGCAGGTTGTCGATGCTCTCCTTGGCATCGCGCGGGGAGACGTAGGCCTGCGCCGGATTGAGCTTGAATGCGGAACTGGTCAGCAGGCTGGAATCGGAAACGGCCACCGCGTTGGGGAATCCGTGGCTGTCGTTCTCGTAGTCGACGAACAGATTGCTTGGATAGGCGCGCACGCCCCAGTAGACCTGGCTGTTGTGGAAGGTCTCTTCGGTATGGCCACCGCGCAGGGTCAGCCGCGAACGGTCACCCATGTCCCAGTTGAAGCTGGCGATGGCGCCACGGTTGCTGCGGTCCCAGCGGTCGTGGCGGTTCTTGATGTAGATGCTGTTGATCTGGGTGGTGCCGCTGTCTTCGGTCTGGTTGCGGACCGGAAACTTGGCGTTGCCGTACAGATCCGTCTTGTTCATCGTCGAGTTCTCGTAGAACCGGTACGAATACAGCAGCAACGATGCGTAGAACGGATCATCCGAGGGCTTCCACTCAAGCTTGGCGGAGCCACCGAAGTTGGTGATGAAGTTGGTATAGGTGCCAGTGCTGAAGTTGCCAGGCGCACGCAGCCCGTTCCAGCCCTTGGCCTGGTCCGGGCCCGTGGTACCGTCGGTGAGGTATTTGCCAGCGTCGTTGTAGTAGTAGTTCGACTCCACCCAGCGCTTGACGCTGTTGCGCGAACGCTGCTCGTAGCGTGCCACCGCAACGATGCCAAACTCCTGGTCGACACCAAACTGGTTGGAGAACACCATCTTGGCGCTCTTGCCGAAGTGACCCAGGGTCTCGTGGTTGCCGCCTGCGCTGCGCTCGACGTTGGTCTCGGCGGTGGAATAGATGCCTGCCACATCGGCAAACACGTACTTGCCTGACCGGTCGAAGGCACTGCGGCTGATGATGTCGATCACGCCGCCGATCGCATCCGGTGCCTGCTCGGCACTGAAGCTCTTGTAGATGTCGGTACGGGTGCCGATGTCGCTGGGAATCAGCTGCAGGTTGTTCATGCGCTCGCCCGAGCCACTGCCCCCCACGCTGGCAATCGCGATGCCATCGATGGTGGTGTAGTTGAGGTTGGCCTGCACGCCGCGCACGGTCACGTAACGTGGCTCGCCAGCATCCTCCACCGCACTCAGCCCTGGAGCGGCCATCAGGCTCTCGGCCAGGGTCTCGTCGCCGTAGCTGTCCATCTCGTCATACACCACCGAATCCTTGATCACCGGCGACGACTTCTTCTGGTCGATGACCTCATGTGCGGCAATCACCTTCACCGTGTCCAGGGTCGGCGCCACCATTGCCTCGGCCTCGCGCGGCTTCGGCGCGGCCGGCTTCGGTTGGTTGCGAGCTGGCGCCGGATCGATGGCGATGACATTGCCATCCACCACGGTGTACCCCAGGCCGGTACCGGCCAGCAGCGCGTCCAGCGCCTGCCTGACGGTGGCACCGCGCGGCACCGCACCGGCCATGCGGGCATCACCGCCGGCCGAGTACAGGAACTGCACCCCGGAACCGCGCGACAGCTGCTCCAGCGCACGCGCCAACGGCTGCGCCGCGATCGGCGTGGATACACGCGCCTCCAGGCCATCGGCACCGGCGGCGAAGGCTAGCGGCACGCTGCAGGGAGACAGGGCGAGGATGATCGACAGGTAGAGCGTGTTGCGCATCACGGGTCCTTGGAAGAGAGAAGGCAGCAGGTGCCACTGCGCGGATCGGCAGCGGCTTCTCCCAAGTAAGAGCCGGCATCCACCGAAGTGGAGAACGCGGATTCGATGAATTTTTTCTGACAGTCCACGACCGCACGGGCCTCAGCGGCTGCCAACCCGCACGGTGTCGCCTTCGCGCCTCACCACGAAGCGCGGGTCGCGTTCGAGGAAGGCCTGCAGCGCACCGATGCGATGCGCATCGAGGCTGCCGGACAACCGTGCCGATGCCGCACCTTCGTCCAGCACGCGTACCTGCACCTGGTTGTGCCGGTTGAAGGCAGCGGCCACCTCGTCCAGCCGCTCGTCGAGGAAGGACACTTTGCGCTGCTGCCAGTCCAGCAGCATCGACAATGGCAGGTCCAATGACTCGACCGCATGGCTGCGCGCGTCGACCTGCACCACCCGGCCTTCGCCCAGTTGCGCAAGACGCCGGGGGTCCACACCCTGGCTCCATACCTCCACCTCGCCGGAGACCACGCCGACGCGCGTGCTCTGCAGCCGTCGCGATACATCGAACACCGTGCCGATGTCGCGGATCTCCAGGCCGTTCACCGCCACCTCGAACGGACGGCGGTCGCGGGCGATGTCGAACGTTGCCTCACCCTGCAGCAGCTCCACCTTGCGGCTGAACCAGCCCATGCGTACCCGCAGGCGGCTGTCCGCGTTGAGCCGCACCTGGGTCTGGTCGGGCAGCACCAGGTCGCGAAGTTCACCCTGTCCGGCACTGTAAAGCTGCTCGGTGGGCATCACCTGCGGAACCAGGCCCACGCCGAGCAGGGTGATACAGGCTGCGGCAGCCGCCACCCACCAGCGCGCACGACCGCGACGCGGCACAGCGCGCGGCGGCGCGTGCACGCTACCGAACAGCGGCACCACCTTGGCGGCGACCTGCCGCGGTGGAACCGCCGCGTCGTCAGGCAACGGCGATTGCAGCGCCTCGCCCACCTGCCGGTGCAACGCAAGGGCGTGCATGTAGGCGCGCACGTGCTCCGGCGAGCGCTTCATCCAGTCCAGGAACGCGAGGCGCCCGGCCTCATCCAATGGCCCCTCGCGATTGCGCAGGAACCAGGTCATGGCCTCGCAGGCGATCGTGTCGTCGGCCACGGGCGATGAGGTCCGGTTCATGTGAGCTCCCTGGCGCCCAGCGCCTTCCTGCAGGCCTCCAGCCCCTTGCCGATGTGCTTGCGCACCATGTGCACCGACACCTGCAGCTGCTGGCTGATTCGCGGGCAGTCCAGCCCGTCGCGGTAGTGCAGTTCCATCACCCGCCGCGTGGTCGCCGGCAGTCGTGCGATGGTGCTGCGGATATCATTCCAGCGCTGCGCTCGCTCGAATTCACCTTCGATGTCTTCTTCGCTTTTCAGCACTTCGGCCAGCAGGTCGACGTCTTCCAGCGGCGGCAGCGACGACCGCGC
Organism: Stenotrophomonas sp. a6; assembly: GCF_030913325.1. NCBI lineage: Bacteria > Pseudomonadati > Pseudomonadota > Gammaproteobacteria > Lysobacterales > Lysobacteraceae > Stenotrophomonas > Stenotrophomonas sp. a6. The sequence goes on along the minus strand of NZ_CP133161.1, from coordinate 1,685,519 downwards.
GCGCGCATGCTCGCGCGCCAGGTTGGCCGCCACGGTGAACAGGTAGGCTTCCGGGTTCTCGACCGCATCGGCATCCTCGCCGGTGCTGCGCAGCAGGCGCAGGTAGACCTCCTGCGCCAGGTCTTCGGCATCCTCGCTGGCCGAACCGCGACGCAGGAAGAAGCCACGCAGCAGCCGGCGCCGCAGCGCGTAGCTCTTCTCCCAGATCCTCACGCTGTTCACGGCCGGCCAACCACCCCGAGGCTGGAAAGCCCCGCAGGGTGACCGCCATCGATGACAGTGACGTTTCAACGACCGGCAGGCAGCCGCTAGAATGCGGCCCCTGCAATGTCCGGGCAGCCCGCACAAGGAGTGCTCCCATCAACGCACGCACCGCCATCAACACCCTCAGCAGCCTGCTGTTCCTGCTGCTGGTCGCCCACACCACCGCCTACCAGCAGCAGATGTGGCCGCCCAGCCGGGTCATCCATGTGCATCCGGTGATCGTCGTCCTCGCCTATGCGCTGGGTGTGCTCACGCTGCTGTTGTGGATCGGCGGTCGTCGTGCACCGGAACCCGCCCAACGCCTGGCGCGCTGGTTGCCCATCGTCGCCTGGTGCCTGCTGGGCGTCGGCGTGGCGATCATCCCGGTGTTCCTGCCGGGGCTGTCCCCGGCCTGATCAGCGGCCGCGCCCAGCGCATCGGCCCATGATACGGCGCGCGGCACCAACCCTTGCTTGCCAGAGACCCAAGCCCCGCCCGCCTACCGAAGCGTGGGGGGCAGGCCTACGCTTGTCTTCTCGGTGGCCGCCACGGTCGCCCTTCGCGTCACGGCGCCCGCCGTTGCGACCCCGCTCCAGTGCCGTGCGCCCTGCCGGTGTTGTCGCCCAGGCAGACGTCCGACCGGCGCCCTCTGGAGACAGCCATGAACCAAGCCCTCATTCCCTTCGATACCGATCCACTGGAAACCCAGGAGTGGCGTGAATCGCTGGAGGCGGTGATGCAGGCCGGCGGCCGGCCGCGCGCGCACTACCTGATCGACCAGCTCAGCGATCTGGACGCCCGGCAACACGGCGAACTGCATACCCGTGCCTGGACCGCCTACGTCAACACCATCCCGCCCGAGCGCCAGCCGGCCTACCCGGGTGACCTGGCCATCGAGCGCCGCCTGAACGCAATGATCCGCTGGAACGCGATGGTGATGGTGCTGCGTGCCGGCAAGCATTCCAACGTCGGCGGCCACATCGCCACCTACCAGTCGGCGGCAGTGCTGTACGACGTGGGCTTCGATCATTTCTTCCGTGGCCGTACTGACACCTTCGACGGCGACATGATCTACATCCAGGGCCACTCCGCGCCGGGGATCTACGGCCGCGCGTACGTGGAAGGCCGCATCGATCCGGCACGGATGGACAACTTCCGCCGCGAAGCCGGCCGCGAAGGCCTGTCCTCGTATCCGCACCCGCGCCTGATGCCGGAGTTCTGGCAGTTCCCCACCGTGTCGATGGGGCTGGGCCCGCTGACCGCCGCCTACCAGGCGCGCTACATGCGCTACCTGGAATACCGCGGCCTGAAAGAACACCAGGGCCGCAAGGTCTGGGCCTTCCTCGGCGACGGCGAGATGGACCAGCCCGAATCGCTGGCGGCAATTTCCCTGGCCGGCCGCGAGCGGCTGGACAACATCGTGTTCGTGGTCAACTGCAACCTGCAGCGCCTGGACGGGCCGGTACGCGGCAACGCCAAGGTCATCCAGGAACTGGAAGGCACCTTCCGCGCGGCCGGCTGGAACGTGATCAAGCTGATCTGGGGCAATGGCTGGGACGACCTGCTGGCCCGCGACCACAGCGGCCTGCTGCGCCAGCGCATGATGGAATGCGTGGATGGTGACTACCAGACCTTCAAGTCGCAGAGCGGCGCCTACGTGCGCGAGCATTTCTTCGGCCGCTACCCGGAGCTGCTGGAGCTGGTCGCGCACATGAGCGACGACGACATCTGGGCGCTGGCACGTGGTGGCCACGATCCGCAGAAGGTGTACGCCGCCTACCAGCAGGCGGTGAACACCAGCGGCCGGCCGACGGTGATCCTGGCCAAGACGGTCAAGGGTTTCGGCATGGGCGAAGCCGGCGAAGGCCAGAACATCAACCACCAGCTGAAGAAGATGAGCGCCGACGCGGTGCGCGCCTTCCGTGACCGCTTCAACCTGCCGGTCAGCGACGAGCAGCTGGAGGAGATGCCCTATCTGCGCCCGGAACCGGGCAGCGCCGAAGCGGTCTACTTCGCCGAGCGCCGCCGCATCCAGGGCGGGCAGCTGCCGGCGCGCCTGGCCAAGGTCGATCCGCTGCCGCTGCCGCCGCTGTCGATCTTCAACACCCAGCTGCAGGGCAGCGGCGATCGCGGTCAGTCCACCACCATGGGCTTCGTGCGCATCCTCACCAGCCTGCTGAAGGACCCGGAACTGGGCAAGCTGGTGATTCCGATCGTGCCCGATGAATCGCGCACCTTCGGCATGGAAGGCCTGTTCCGCCAGATCGGCATCCACTCCTACCTGGGCCAGCTGTACACCCCGCAGGACGCCGGCCAGCTGAGCTATTACAAGGAAGCCAAGGACGGCCAGATCCTGCAGGAAGGCATCAATGAATCCGGTGCGATCTGTTCGTGGATCGCCGCCGGTACCGCCTACAGCAACCACGGCCTGGCCACGATCCCGTTCTACATCTTCTATTCGATGTTCGGCCTGCAGCGCGTCGGAGACCTGGCCTGGGCCGCTGCCGATGCGCGTACCCGCGGCTTCCTGCTCGGTGCCACGTCGGGCCGCACCACGCTGATGGGCGAAGGCCTGCAGCACGATGACGGCCACAGCCACGTGCTGTCGTCGGTGATTCCCAGCTGCGTGTCCTACGACCCGACCTACAACTACGAGCTGGCGGTGATCATCCATGACGGCCTGCGCCGCATGTATGTCGACCAGGAAGACATCTACTACTACATCACCGTACTCAACGAGAACTACCCGCAGCCGGCACTGCCCGAAGGCGCCGAGGCCGGCATCCTGAAGGGCCTCTACCTGCTGCACCCGGCGGCCGCCGACAGCGACTCGCAGCCACGCGTGCAGCTGATGGGCAGCGGTTCGATCCTGCGCGAAGTGGAAGCCGCGGCAGAACTGCTGCAGCAGGACTTCGGCATCGCCAGCGATGTGTGGAGCGCGACCAGCCTGACCGAGCTGCGCCGCGATGGCCTGGCCGCCGAACGCTGGAACCTGCTGCACCCGGCTGAGGAACCGCGCGTACCCTACGTGCAGGAGTGCCTGCAGGGCCATGATGGCCCGGTGGTGGTGGCCACCGACTACATGAAGATCGTCGGCGACCAGATCCGTCCCTTCATCAACGACCGCCGCTTCATCGCACTCGGTACCGATGGCTTCGGCCGTTCCGACACGCGTGAGTCGCTGCGCACGTTCTTCGAAGTGGATCGCCACTTCATCGTGCTGGCCGCCCTGAAGTCGCTGGCCGACGAAGGCCGCATCGAGCGCTCGCGGATGCAGGAGGCCATCGACAAGTACGGCACCGACACCGGCAAGCGCGACCCGGCCTCGGTGTAAGGCTGCCGGTGCCATGCCCGCGGATTCCCTCCCCGTGGGCATGGCGCAGGCGGCGCCGCTACGGTATCCGCTTGAACAGGTTGGTCTGCAGGATCGGCGTGCCGTCGTGGCCGTAGAACGCCTTGGTCTCGGTCATCGTCGTACGGTCCGCCGCCACGGTATAGATGCGGGTGGAGGCCGGCGTGCCATGGTCCACCAGCTGCATCACCAGGGTATTCGGCGCCGGCAGTTTCAGGTTGGCCTTGTCCGCGCCGTAGGTGCCGGACAAGGGCCCGGGCGTACCGTCCAGCGCCAACGTGCCGTCGGATTTCATCGTCTTGCCGTCGTGCAGGACGATGTCAACGTGTGAACTCCACCGCCCCGCACCGGCGTCCTTGAACTCCAGCACCACCTGCTTCGGGCGCTGTGCTTCGGGTAACGCAGACGTGGCGATATCCAGCGACCAGCGCCCCAGCAACGGTGAGGGCCAAGCTTCCACCGCCAGCGCCGGAACGGCGGAGAGCGAAAGCGCAGACAACAACACAGCGGACAACAGCTTCATACGGGGCTCCGTTTGAATGAGGAAGCTCTGCGTGGGGCGTTGCGGGGCAGTGCCCAGATCGTGCCGGTCGCCAGCAGCACGCGCAAGGCGGTGCGCTGAACGAGGGAGACTCCGTCCCATCCCGAGAGGCCAAAGCACCCTGCCCCATTGAATCGAGGCGGTTTCCGCTCTTGTTGACCTGAACGGTTACGTTATAACATTTCACGTCAATTTCACGGACCGTGCCATGCGTCGCCATCTCCTTGCTACCGCCCTTCTGTTCGCCGTCCACAGCGCCCAGGCCGCGGACGAACCCACCCTCCCCACCCTCCAGGTCCAGGCCAGCCAGCCCTCCCGTATCGACAGCCGGGTCACCGTCGACAACCCACAGGCGCAGAACCGCACCCTGGGCGGCCTGCTCGAACACGTCTCCGGCGTGCAGAACAGTGCTTTCGGGCCGAACGCGGGGGCCCCGGTCATCCGCAGCCTCAGCGGCAACCGCGTGCAGATCCTGCAGGACGGCCAGTCCATCCTCGGGATGAACGCGATCAGCGGCGACATCAACATCCCGTTCGATCCGCTGTTCGTACGCAGCGTCACCGTCAACAAGTCTTCCGACACCGTGCGCTACGGCGGCAATGCGATCGGCGGCAGCGTGGAGATCGATTCGGGCCTGATCTCGCGCAGCATGGAAGACAAGGACCAGTCGATGGAACTGGTCCTGCGCAAGGGCTTCAACGCCGCCGACGCGCAGGGCTTCCGCATGAACTTCAACAACCAGCGCAACTTCTCGACCAACCTGCAGGTCTCGCGTCAGCGCATCTCGCACTACGACATCCCCGGCAACAGCAAGGCCAGTGTCTGCAACACGCGCCTGTTCCCGCCGACCGGTGGCGTGAACTCTGCGCTGGCCGACAGCTGCCAGAAGGAAGCGCGCGTCCAGCAGATCTACAACAAGGCGTCGCAGCCCTACATCGACCAGTTCATGACCGAAAACCCGGACTGGGCCGAAGGCGATTTCTCCTTCTACACCAACAATCCGACTTCGGTCTGGCAGCGCCGCACCTACATCAATCCGGTCAACCCGGCCTACGTACCCGGCACGCCTTCGTACGTGCAGAAGCAGATCAACAACGACGTGACGCCCGATTACCATCACCGGTTGGGCAACAGCTACGCGAGAAATTCGCAGGTGGCGCTCGGGTCGACCCTGTTTTTCGACCGTGGTTACGTGGGTATCAGCATCGATGCCAAGGACAGCGAGTACGGCGTGCCGGGGTTCTCGATGCAGAACCTGTCGTTCGGTTCCAACTATGCCAACGGGCTGCCGGTAGGGGTGGTGATCAAGCAGGAACGCTATGCACTGGAAGCCCTGCTGCGCGATCCGCTGCCGTGGTTCGAGCGCGCCGAACTGCGCGTTTCCAAGCTGGACAACACCTCGGGCGAGCGGCTGGGTGCCACCCGCGCCAACGACTACGATTTCGAGAGCACCCAGGCCGAGCTGCTGCTCAGCCATCAGCGCGTAGGTCCGCTCAGCGGCATGCTGGGTTTCAGCCACCAGTCGCGTGATGTCACCGGCAGTGGCTCGCTGCGCTACCTGCCTGACGTCGACACCCGCAGCAACGCGGTGTTCCTGAAGGAGACGCTGGACTTCGGCTGGGCCAGTTTCGACGCTGGCGTGCGCCACGAGCGCGTTGACCATGACCTGCAACCAAGCCGCTTCAAGACCGCGCGCAATGCCGCCAACACGAAACTGCAGGACCGCGACTACCGGCTCAACAGCTACAGCCTGGGATCGTATGTCGAGCTCGGTCCGTTGTTCGCCGCCAAGGTGCGCTACTCGTCCTCCCAGCGCGCACCGGAGATCAACGAGTTGTATGCGAGCAATGCCCACTATTCGGTGATGACCCAGGAAGAAGGCAACCAGAACCTCGAGCCGGAACGCGCGAAGAACCTGGAACTGACCGGCCTGTTCCACCTTGGTGGTTTCGAACTGTCGGCCACCGCGTACCGGATGAAGTACGAGAACTATCTGTACCTGGGTTACTCGGGCGTGCAGACCGCCAACCGCCTGCCGCTGAAGTACTGGAAGCAGACCGACACCACGGTGAAGGGCTTCGAGATCGATGCCTCGCAGGCATTGGACCTGGGCCGCTACGGCACGTTGAACGTGTCCGCCTTCGCCGACCTGGTGAAGAACAAGGCCGATCACCCCGATTCGTTGCGTGCCCACAATGACGGCGAGTACCTGCCGAACATGCCGACCAACCGCTGCGGTGCCACCCTGCAGTGGCAGCGCGAAGGCTGGAAGGCGCAGCTGTCCAGCACCTACTACGACACGCAGAAGTACCTGGGCCGCAATGTCAGCGAGGAAGTGCCGCTGGATGCGTTCAACCTGGTCGACCTGCAGGTCAGCCGTGAGCTGCCGGTACGCAGCAGCTACATCGCCGGCATGGAGGTGTTCGTCAACGGCAGCAACCTGCTCAATCAAGAAGCACGGCCGCACAACTCGCCGCTGAAGTACATCGCGCCGCTCCCCGGGCGCGGTTTCCAGGTGGGCGTGACGGTGAAGCTCTGACGATCGAACGCGTCGGTACGCGCCTGCGGGCAAATTGCCTGCAGGCGTTCTCCCCCGTCCCCCTGCGGGGTTGCGCCACATTCACCGGTTGATTCACCATCGGCAAAAGAGGAGAGCGTGATGAACTGGAAGCATGCAGTTTCACTGGCGCTGTTGTTGTCCGTTTCATCAGCCGCAAGTGCTGCGTCTGCGATCACCTACGACAAGGATGGCCGCTACGGCTATTCGATGAACCAGTCTTCCCTCACCACTGCGATGCAGCAGTCGCTGCACTACTGCGCAGCGCGATCGCGCAATTGCGGTCAGTCCGCCAGCACCACCAGCGAAGGCTATTCGGCCATAGCGACCGGCACGATTGCGTTGGGCTTTGCACTGGGCGAGAAGACGGCGGACGCCGCGCAGCGGAAGGCCGAAAGAATGTGCAGGGAACGTGCCAACGACTGCACGCTTGCGTTGCTGTGGCGGGAAATTCCACCTCGCCACATTGAACCGCCACAGCTGCCGGGTACACCCGCTCCGGCACCGGCGACGACACCCGCGCCCATGCCAACGCCTGCCTCCCGCACCGATCAGCCAGGATAGTCAGCTCCACGCTGCGAGTGTCGGATAAAGAAAAACGCCTGCAGATCGAGGATCTGCAGGCGCTTCTTTGTATCTGGCGGAGTGAGAGGGATTCGAACCCTCGATAGAGCTTTTGACCCTATACTCCCTTAGCAGGGGAGCCCCTTCGGCCACTCGGGCATCACTCCGGGGTTTTCTCCGCGTCTGGTGCGTTGCACCTCAGCGGGGCGTGAATCATAACGTTAATCGAGTGCGAAGGTAAAGCGTTATTCGGCAGAATTTTCGCTACCGGTGCCACCGGCTTCGTCACCGCGCTGGATGCGCTGATAGATCTCTTCGCGATGCACAGCAACGTCCTTCGGCGCGGTGATGCCGATACGCACCTGGTTACCCTTGACGCCAAGCACGGTGACGCTCACCGAGTCTCCGATCATCAGGGTTTCGCCGACGCGGCGAGTCAGGATCAACATTTTTGTAAGTCTCCATGGAACCGTGTGGAAGGGTATCCCCCACCGGCTTGACGCTCCGTCAAGAAGCGCTACCACGACAAAGGGAAAAGATTCGCAATGGTACCGTCAGCCGTCCCGCTCCTACAAGGAGGGGGACGGCCAGGTTCATCACAGGCGGGGGCTGACCCATTCGACGACTGCAGCCAGCGCAGTGGCAAGGGCGGGCCCGTCCTCGCCACCACCCTGGGCGAGGTCCGGGCGTCCGCCGCCCTTGCCCCCGATCTGACTGGCGATATGGGACAACAGTTCCCCGGCCTTGACCTTGCCCATTGCACTGCCGTTCACACCCGCGACCAGGGCGGCCTTGCCGTCCTGGGCGCCGGCCAGCACGATCACCGCGTCGCCCAGCTGCTGCTTGAGGCGGTCCATGGCGTCACGCAGGGCCTTGGCGTCGAAGCCCTCCAGGCGGGCAGCCAGTACCTTCACGCCAGCAACCTCGACGGCCTGGCCGGACAGATCGGCCGTGGCACCGGCGGCGACCTTGGCCTTCACGGCCTCCAGTTCCCGCTCCAGCTGCTTCTGGCGCTGGCCGAGGGCACGGATCTTCTCAACCACGTCGGCAGCGCTGCCACCGAGCAGTTCAGCGGCCTCGGCCAGGCGGGCCTCTTCGGCGTCCACGTAATCCAGCGCACCCTGGCCGGTAACAGCCTCGATGCGGCGCACGCCCGCGGAGACGCCGCCCTCGGAGGTGATCTTGAACAGGCCGATGTCGCCAGTACGGTTGACGTGGGTACCACCGCACAGCTCGGTGGAGTAGTCACCCATCTTCAACACGCGCACGTGCTCGCCGTACTTCTCGCCGAACAGGGCCATCGCGCCGAAGTCCAGCGCTTCCTGCATGCCCATGTTGTGTACTTCGGCGGCGTTGTTGGCGCGCACCTGCTGGTTGACCTTGCGCTCGATCACGGCAAGCTCTTCCGCGCTGATCGGCTGGAAGTGCGAGAAGTCGAAACGCAGGCGGTCCGGAGCGACCAGCGAGCCCTTCTGCTGCACGTGGGTGCCCAGCACTTCGCGCAGGGCGGCGTGCAGCAGGTGGGTGGCCGAGTGGTTGAGGATGGTGGCGCCACGGCGCTCGCCATCGACCTGGCCGGAGAGCACGTCGCCGACCTTCAGGCCGCCTTCGGACAGGGTGCCGACATGGCCATGGAACTGGCCGGCGAACTTCTGGGTGTCGTCCACCGCCAGGCGCACGCCGTTGCCGGTCAGTACGCCGGTGTCACCGACCTGGCCGCCGGACTCGGCGTAGAACGGGGTCTGGTTGGTGATGACGATGACTGCGTCACCGGCATCGGCCGACTGCACCGGACGGCCGTCCTTGAGCAGGGCCAGCACGGTCAGGCCGTCAGCCTGCAGGCGGTCGTAGCCCAGGAACAGGGTCGGGCTCAGGGTCGCCACCAGCTCGGCGGGCAGGGTCACGCCACCACCGAACTTGCCGGCCGCGCGCGCGGTCTCGCGCTGCTGCTCCATCGCGGCATCGAAGCCGGCAATGTCGACGGTCAGGTCGCGCTCGCGGGCGATGTCCTGGGTCAGGTCGAGCGGGAAACCATAGGTGTCGTACAGGCGGAAGGCGTCAACGCCCGGGATCACGCCATTGCTGGCCTTGCCCGCGACGTCCTCGAAGATCTTCATGCCGGCATCGAGGGTTTCGGCGAAACGCTCTTCTTCGGCCTGCAGCGCACGGGTGACGGTGTCCACCGCAGCCGGCAGTTCCGGATAGGCTTCGCCCATCTGCTCGACCAGGGTCGGCACCAGCTTGCTGAAGAACGGCTGGCGCACGCCCAGCATCCAGCCGTGGCGCAGTGCGCGGCGGATGATACGGCGCAGCACGTAACCGCGGCCTTCGTTGGACGGCAGCACGCCATCGACGATCAGGAACGAACAGGCACGGATGTGGTCGGCGATCACGCGCAGCGACTTGTTTTCCAGGTCGGCGGTGCCGGTCAGCTCGGAGGCCTTGCGGATCAGGGCCTGGAACAGGTCGATCTCATAGTTGGTGTGCACGTGCTGCAGGATCGCCGCCAGGCGCTCCAGGCCCATGCCGGTATCCACGCACGGCGCCGGCAGTGGCACCAGGGTGCCGTCGGGCTGGCGGTCGAACTGCATGAACACCAGGTTCCAGATTTCGATGAAGCGGTCGCCGTCTTCATCCGGGGAACCCGGGGGGCCACCGGCGATATGGTCACCGTGGTCGTAGAAGATCTCGGTGCACGGGCCGCACGGGCCGGTGTCGGCCATCTGCCAGAAGTTGTCCGAGGCGAACGGTGCGCCCTTGTTGTCGCCGATGCGCACGATGCGCTCTTCCGGCACGCCGACCATGTCGCGCCACAGCGCGTAGGCTTCGTCATCGGTCTGGTAGACGGTGACCAGCAGGCGTTCGGCCGGCAGCTTCCAGACCTGGGTCAGCAGTTCCCAGGCCCAGGCGATCGCGTCCTTCTTGAAGTAGTCGCCGAACGACCAGTTGCCCAGCATTTCGAAGAAAGTGTGGTGGCGCGCGGTGTAGCCGACCTGGTCGAGGTCGTTGTGCTTGCCGCCCGCGCGCAGGCAGCGCTGGACGTCGGCCGCGCGCACGTAGCTGCGCTTTTCCGCGCCAAGGAACACGTCCTTGAACTGCACCATGCCGGAGTTGGTGAACAGCAGGGTCGGATCATTGCCCGGCACCAGCGGCGCCGACTGCACGATGGTGTGGCCTTTGCCCTTGAAGAATTCAAGGAAGTCGCTGCGGATCTGGGAAGTCGTGAATTTGGCGGATGCGTTCATTGGGGGCTGGCAGTCTGCGGGCCGGCGGACCCGGACCACCGGCCGCGTTGGCCAGGGTCGCGAGGGACCGCCGAAAACCTAAAGGGTATCAGGCCCGGCGCCGCCAGTCTCAGTCATCCGGGTCGTAGCGGGTCGCGCGGCGGATGCTGTCGCCGTCGAAGCCCCGTCGGGCCAGCAGATCGGCGGCCTTGCGCCGCTGTGTCAGGTCCTGCGGGCCGGCCTCGCCAAAGCGTCGGCGGACCAGATCACGGGCGTTTTCCTGCCAGTCGCCTTCGTAGCTGTCCATCGCTGCGGCAATCGCGGCACTGTCCAGGCCGTGGGTCCCCAGCTCGGCGCGGACATGGATCGGCCCATAACCGGTGTTGGCGCGCATCCTCACCAGGTTCTCGGCAAAACGGGTGTCGTCCTGCCAGCCGGCCTCGGTCAACTTGGCGACAGCGGCCTGCGCGGCTTCGTCTTCGATGCCACGGGCGGTCAGCTTGCGGGTGAGTTCCTTGCGCGAGTGCTCGCGGCGGACCAGCAGGCCCAGTGCCCGTTGCACGGGGGTCTGCTCACGCGGCCGGCGCTTGCGGCCGGTCGGAATGTCTTCGGCGTCGGACATGGGTACTCCAAGGGTGGCGCCATCCGTGGCGCCCAGCCCATCCCTGGGCGATTCGAACCTGCGGGACAGGGCGACGTCACTGACGGCGCCACCCTGCCCCACAGCAAGCCTTATTCGTCTTCGCCTTCGTCGTCGCCTTCCTCGCGGGCCGCTTCGGCCGGCTGGAATTTCTCGCGCAGCTCGGCCTCGAGCTTGGCGGCGACAGTCGGGTTGTCGCGCAGGTAGCCGCGGGCGTTGTCCTTGCCCTGGCCAATGCGTTCTTCACCGTAGCTGTACCAGGCGCCAGCCTTCTCGACCAGCTTGGCATCCACACCCATGTCGATCAGCTCGCCTTCACGGCTGATGCCTTCGCCATACAGGATCTCGGTGATGACCTGCTTGAACGGAGGTGCCAGCTTGTTCTTGACGACCTTGATCTTGGTCTGGTTACCGATGATCTCGTCACCCTTCTTGATCGCGCCGATACGGCGGATGTCCAGGCGGACCGAGGCGTAGAACTTCAGCGCGTTGCCACCCGTGGTGGTTTCCGGGCTCTGGCCCGGCATCATCACGCCGATCTTCATGCGCAGCTGGTTGATGAAGATCACCAGGGTGTTGGAGCGCTTGATGTTGCCGGTCAGCTTGCGCAGCGCCTGGCTCATCAGGCGGGCCTGAAGGCCTGGCAGCTGGTCGCCCATCTCGCCTTCGATTTCGGCCTTCGGGGTCAGCGCGGCAACCGAGTCGATCACCAGGATGTCGACCGAACCCGAACGGACCAGCATGTCGGCGATTTCCAGCGCCTGCTCACCGGTATCCGGCTGCGACAGCAGCAGGTCGTCCACGTTCACGCCCAGCTTGGCGGCGTAGATCGGGTCCAGCGCGTGCTCGGCGTCGATGAAGGCCGCGGTACCGCCCATCTTCTGGCATTCGGCGATGGCCTGCAGGGTCAAGGTGGTCTTGCCCGAGGATTCCGGCCCGTAGATCTCAACGACACGGCCCTTCGGCAGACCACCAATGCCCAGCGCGATGTCGAGCATCAGCGAACCGGTCGGGATGGCTTCGACGGGTTCGACCACGCGGTCGCCCATGCGCATCACCGAGCCCTTGCCGAACTGCTTTTCGATCTGGCCCAGAGCTGCAGCGAGGGCGCGCTTCTTGTTCTCGTCCATCGGATTGGTCCTTGCAGAGGTCGTGTCGTTGGAGGTGCTGTCTTTGGGGGTCTTCTTTGCCATGGGTTCACTTTAAGTCGGACGTATCGCACAGGCTGAGATTCTGCCCGGCGCTCTGAAAAGAATTATCGGACATCCGTACCAACCTCAGTGGAACCAGAGAATCGCCACAAAAGACCGCGGGGTAATGCGCTATGGAACGGGTCAACGGTTGGGCCGCAGCAGGCCGCAATAGAGGCCCTCGATCGCGAAGTCCTGATCCGGCAGCACCTCGATCGGCTTGTAGTCGGGGTTGCGCGGCAGCAGGCGGATACGATCCTTGGCGATCTTCAGCAGCTTGACCGTGATCTCGTCATCGATGCGGGCCACCACGATCTGCCCGGAATGGGCGTCGCGGGTACGATGCACGCCGATCAGGTCACCGTCGAAGATGCCCTCGTCGATCATCGAATCGCCCTGCACCTTCAGCAGGTAGTCCGGCGCTGGCGAGAAGAACACCCGGTCCAGCACCACGAAATCGTCCGAGCCGATGTCGGCGCCGATCGGGAGGCCCGCCGCAACCCGGCCGAGCACCGGCAGGCGCAGCACACTGTCGGGCAGGTCCGGCTCGGCCAGCTTCTCGACCGGCGGCGCCTGCACCAGGCGGATGCCGCGGGCCTGGCCCGGGATGCGACGGATCGCACCGGCCTGCTCCAGGGCTTCCAGGTGGTACTGGGCCGCGCGCACGCCCTTGAAGCCGAACGCACGTGCGATTTCAGTCTGCGAGGGCGGCGCGCCTTCGCTCTCGATACGCTCGGCGATCAACTGCAGGATCGCCTGCTGGGTGTCGGTCAGGTCCATGTTTAGTAGTATTACTACTAATATCCGGGACTGCAAGTGCCGCAAACGACATGGAGTGGTGCGGGCCTGTTGGGCCGAGGCATGCTCGGCAAGCGTCGCCGGGTATGGCCCAGCACCAGGAGCAAAGGCAGCCGACCAGCGGTCGGCTCTACAGGAATCGCGCAGCGATTCCGCGGTTCCCGTTGGGAACCGCTGCGGTAAACACACTCACGTGTGTTTACCGCTTCTCCATATCGAGAACAGGATCCACACGCCGCAGAAGCCGGCGCCGATGAAGCCGCAGACGCCCAGCGCCAGCAGCCAGCGGCTGGAGACGCCGCCGACGCTGTGCATCACGATCGAGGAACCGATGATCAGCGCAGCAGTGACGATGCCCATCACCAACCGGTTCGCTGCGCGGTTCACCTGTTCGCCGAAGCCCTGCAGCGCCGTGGTTTCCACCTTCAACTGCAGGCGTCCCCGGCGCGCCGCCTGCACCAGCTTGCGCAGGTCGCGGGGAAGCTCACCGGCGAAGTCGACCAGGCCCAGCAGGCTGCGGCGGCCGCGCTTGAGCAGCGCCTTGGGCGCATAGCGCTGCAGCACCACCCGCTCCAGGAACGGGCGCGCGGCACTGGCCATGTCGAAATCCGGGTCCAGCTGCCGGCCCATGCCTTCCAGGGTCAGGAACGCCTTGATCATCAGCGCCAGGTCAGCCGGCAGGGTCAGGCTGTAGCTGCGCAGCAGCTGGGTGATGTCGCCCAGCATCAGGCCGATGCGCAGGTCCTTCAGCGGCACGCCACGGTATTGATCTACGAACTGGCTGATGTCGTGCTGCAGCCGGTTCTCGTCCACCTCAACACCGCCGGCCCAGTCCAGCAGCACGTCGGCCACGCCCTGCGGGTCCTGCTCGACCAGCCCGTGCAGCAGCTGAGCCACCTGGAAACGCCGCACTTCCGACAAGGCGCCGACCATGCCGAAATCGATCACGCCGATGCGGCCGTCACGCAGGTAGATGATGTTGCCGGGGTGCGGGTCGGCGTGGAAGCTGCCGTCCTCCAGCACCATCTTCAGCACGATGCCGGCGCCACGCCGTGCCAGCTCGCGCCGGTCCAGGCCCGCCGCATCGACGCCGGCCAGGTCTCGGCCAGGAATGCCGTCGACGAAGTCCTGCACGTTCAGGCTCTCGCAGGTCCACTGCCAGTGCACCTTCGGAATCAGTATGTCGTCACGGCCGCTGAAGTTGCGCGCGATGCGCTCGGCATTGCGGCATTCGGCAGCGAAATCCAGCTCGCGGCGCAGCGACACGGTGAACTGCTGCACGACCTCGGCCGGGCGGTAACGACGCAGGTCCGGCAGTCGCGCTTCAACGATCTCGGCCAGGCGGGCCAGCAGACGCAGGTCGGCCTCGACCACATCGCGGATGCCGGGGCGCCGCACCTTCAGCACCACCTCGCGACCATCATGCAGGCGCGCGCGATGGGCCTGCGCCAGCGAGGCGGCAGCCATCGGGGTTTCATCGAGGAACGCGAACACCTCTGCAGGCGGTGCGCCAAGGTCGGCCTCGAGCTGCTCACGGATGTCCGCATACGGCAGCGCAGGTACCGCGTTCTGCAGTTCGGACAGCTCAGCGATCCATTCCGGCGGCAGCAGGTCAACGCGCGTCGCCAGCACCTGCCCGAGCTTGACGAAAGTGGGACCGAGATCCTGCATCGCGCTGCGCACGCGCACCGGTGCGGTCATCCGCAGCAGTTCCTGCCGCTCCTCGTTCCAGTGCAGAAGGCGCCCTGCCCGCTCCAATGTGCTGGCCAGGCCGATGCGCCGCACCACGTCGCCGAAGCCATAGCGGATCAGGACGACGGCGATTTCCTGCAGTCGGCCCAGGTCACGGACCGTGCCCAGCGTTTCCCACATCATGCGTGCTCCGGACGATTACCGGAGCAGCATGTCACAGCTGGGCGTCGATACCGCGCAATGCCGCCGCCACGGTTTGCCGGCGGATGGCTTCGCGGTCGCCATCGAACTGGAACAGCTCGGCGCGGGCATAGCCGCCCCGGCGCTTCCAGCCAATCCAGACGCTGCCGACCGGTTTGTCCGGGCTGCCACCGCCGGGACCGGCGATGCCCGTCACTGCGACGGCGATGCCGGCACCCGAATTGACCAGCGCACCGGACACCATTTCCAGCACGGTTTCGCGGCTGACCGCGCCGAACTGCTCCAGGGTCTGCGCGCGCACGCCCAGCAGGCGCTGCTTGGCTTCGTAGCTGTAGACCACCATGCCGCAGTCGAAAAACGCCGAGGAACCGGCGATGTCGGTCATGCATTTGGCAATCCAGCCGCCACTGCAGCTTTCAGCGGTCACCAGCTGCAGCGAGGCCTGCTGCAGGCGCTGCCCGAGCGCGGCGGACTGGGCATTGAGTTCAGCGTCGGTGGGAATGGACATCGGCATGACGGTGGGGTGAAGAACCTGCACGTTGTACCGCAGATGACAGGCGGATGTCGCGCCCCTCCGGCACGGTTGCGTTGCCGGCCAGCGGCCGGCACTACCAGGCATCGGCCGCTAGCTCACCACTCCGGCAGTTTTTCCGGCAGCAGCGCCCGGATCGGCGCGCCGTCGGCACTGGCGGCCAGCTTTTCGGCTTCGGCAATCGGCAGGTCGACCTGCAGCAGCCAGCCGTCTTCGTCGGCCTGCTCGCTGCGGATCACTTCCAGCTGGTGCAGGCGCGCACGCAGGCGGCCGGCATCCGGCGGCAGGCGCAGTTCGCCGGTGACATGCTGCAGGCCCAGGCGCTTGCCCAGCACCGACTGCAGCAGCTCCAGGCCCTGCCCGTCACGCGCGGAAATCCACACCCGCTCGCGACGCGACTCATCCGGGATACCGTCCTGGCCATCGTGGCGGACGTCGGCACCGTCGATGCGGTCGATCTTGTTGAACACCAGCAGCTGCGGCAGGTCGCCGGCACCGACCGCGGTCAGTACCTCGTCGACCTGGGCGATGCGCTCCTCGCGGTGCGGATCAGCAGCGTCGACCACGTGCAGCAGGAAATCGGCCTCGCGCGCCTCGGACAGGGTCGAGCGGAACGCGGCAACCAGGTCATGCGGCAGGTCACGGACGAAGCCGACGGTATCGGCCAGCACCACGTTGCCACCCGGCACCGCGATGCGGCGCACGGTCGGATCCAGTGTTGCGAACAGCTGGTCGGCGGCATAGGCCTCGGCGCCGGTCATGGCGTTGAACAGGGTCGACTTGCCGGCGTTGGTGTAGCCCACCAGGGCCACGCGCGGCAGCTCGCTGCGCACACGCGCACGGCGCATCTGGGTGCGCTGCACTTCGACTTTTTCCAGGCGCTTCTGCAGCTGCTCGACCCGCTTCTGCAGCAGGCGCCGGTCGGTTTCCAGCTGGGTTTCACCCGGACCGCGCAGGCCGATCGAACCGCCGCGCTGGCGCTCCAGGTGGGTCCAGCCGCGCACCAATCGCGTGGCCAGGTGACGCAGCTGCGCCAGTTCGACCTGCAGCTTGCCTTCGTGGCTGTGCGCACGCTGGGCGAAGATGTCCAGGATCAGGCCGGTACGGTCGATCACCCGGCGCTCGAGGAAGCGTTCCAGGTTGCGTTCCTGGCCCGGGCTCAACGCATGGTTGACCAGGATCAGGTCGGCACCGCTGGCGTCAGCCGCGGCCTTGATCTCGTCCAGCTTGCCGCTGCCGATCAGGGTCGACGGATTTGGACGGTCCAGGCGCGCAGTGATCGTCGCGGCGATGCTGGCCCCAGCCGAGCGAGCCAGATCACCGAACTCTTCCAGCACATCGTCTTCCAGCTTGCCGAAATGGGGCTGGATCAACAGGGCGTGTTCGCCCTTTTTCGAGCGGTCAAACATTCACCGCTCCGGTATTACTCGTCTGCTTCATCACCTGCCTGACCACCTTCACCCGACTGCACGTAACCACCGCCCGGACCGACCTTCACGTTGCGTGCCGGAACGACCGTGGAAATGGCGTGCTTGTAGACCATCTGACTGACCGTATTGCGCAGCAGGACCACGAACTGGTCGAACGACTCGATCGTGCCCTGCAGCTTGATGCCGTTGACCAGGTACACCGAAACCGGCACGCGCTCGCGCCGCAGTGCGTTCAAGAAAGGATCCTGCAGCGATTGCCCCTTGGACATTGCACACTCCTGATTATTGTTCTTATTGGGTTGCCGACGGCTGCCACGGCCCCCGAGCCGCCCGCCGACCGATGATGTTACACGGCTGGCGGGGGTTCAGCGTGCGACGAAGGTCGACACCGCGCCGGCCAGGCGCTCGTGGTCGATATGGGGGTCGAACCAGCGCGCATCAAGTTCGCCGCGCAGCCAGGTCAGCTGGCGCTTGGCCAGCTGCCGGGTGGCGAAGATCGCCTTGTCCCGGAAGCGGGCGGCATCGCCCTCCCCGCCCAGATACTCCCAGGCCTGGCGATAGCCGACCGCGCGCACTGCCGGCAGGTCCAGCGGCGCCTCCACGGCGGCCATTTCCGGCATCGCGCGCAATGCCCGCACCTCATCCAGAAAGCCCTGTGCCAGCATGGCGTCGAAGCGCGCCTCGATACGCTGGTGAAGCACCGCGCGGTCACGCGGCGCCAGGATCAGCTTGAGCGTGCGTACCGGCAACGGCGCCACGCCCGGCCGACGCTGCCATTCAGTGATGGGGGTACCGGTCAGGCGATAGACCTCCAGCGCCCGCTGGATGCGTTGCGGGTCGGTGGCATGGATGCGTGCCGCTGCGGCCGGGTCGACCTTGGCCAGCTCTGCGTGCAGTGCCGCCCATCCGCGTTCGGCGGCTTCGGCAGCCAGCACCGCACGCATCTCCGGATCGGCCTCCGGCATCGGCGACAGGCCCTGCAACAGGGCGCGGAAGTACAACCCGGTACCGCCGGCCAGGATCGGCATCTTGCCGCGCGCCACGATGTCGGCCACGACCCTGCCGGCATCGGCGGCGAATTCGGCCGCCGAGTAGGTCTGCCAGGGATCGCGCAGGTCCAGCAGATGATGGGGTGCCTGCGCGCGCTCGGCCGCATCAGGCTTGGCCGAACCGATATCCAGGTAGCGGTACACCAGCGCCGAATCGACGCTGACGATTTCGCCATCCAGCTGCTTCGCCAGGGCGATCGCGGTGGCGGTCTTGCCACTGGCGGTCGGCCCCATCACGGCGATCGCCAGTGGCCGCCGGTCGATGCCCATCAGTCTTCGTCCGGCCAGCGGATCGTCGGCGTGGCGTCGGCGCGCGGCGTTGGCACGGCCTCGACTGCCTGCCAGATCTTCAGTGCATCAACGGTGGCGGCCACGTCATGCACGCGCACGATGCGTGCGCCGCGCTGCACCGCGATCAGGTGCGCGGCCACCGAGGCGGCCACGCGCTCGGACGGCGTGTCGCGACCGGTCAGTTCGCCCAGGCTGCGCTTGCGCGACAGGCCAGCCAGCATCGGCACGCCCAGCTCCAGGAACCGCTCGGAGCGTGCCAGCAGGGTCATGTTGTGGGCAGTGGTTTTGCCGAAACCGAAACCGAGATCGATCAGCAGGTTCTTCTTCGAAATGCCCGCCATCTCGGCAGCGAACAGGCGCTGGACCAGGAAGCCGTGCACCTCGGCGACCACGTCGTCGTAATGTGGATCGGCCTGCATGTGGCCTGGCTCGCCCTGCATGTGCATCAGCACCACCGGCACGCCGGTTGCAGCGGCGGCGTCCAGCGCCCCCTCCTGACGCAGGCCGAAGATGTCGTTGATCATGCCGGCGCCAGCGGCCACCGCCGCACGCATCACCTCCGGCTTGAAGGTATCGATGCTGATCGGCACCTGGGTACGGGCGGCCAGCTGCTCGATCACCGGAATCACCCGGCGCACCTCCTCCTCCACCGATACCGGCGCAGCACCCGGGCGGGTGGATTCGCCGCCGATATCGAGCAGGTCCGCGCCCTCCTCGACCAGCTTCAGGCCATGGGCGACTGCGGCCTCGGTGGTGTCGTGCGCGCCGCCATCGGAGAACGAATCCGGGGTGACGTTGACGATGCCCATGACCCGGGCACGGTCGAGGCGCAGGATGCGGCCGGCGCAATCGAGCTGGGGCGAGGTATCGAACATGGGCAATCCTGCAGGGACAACGGCGGGTAGTTTAGTTCGGCAGGGCGGCGCCCTGCACCCGCAGAGGCCAGAGCAACAGCAACAGCGGGTTTCCTGTGGGATGGCGGGGTGGGTCCAGTTGCGGGGGACGCCGTAAATACGTCCATGTAGCAACTGTGTTGATGGAGGGACTTGGCCCCTCCATGAGACGGGCACGGTAGTGCCGGCCGCTGGCCGGCAGCCTTTGGTCTTGCGCCCTGGCTGGCCTTAGGCAGGGACCAGCCCGTTTTCAGCGTCGCGCACCCGGGCGTTGAGGATCACCAGCATCTTCCTCATCACCGCCA
The DNA here is from genome assembly GCF_030913325.1 of Stenotrophomonas sp. a6. Taxonomy (NCBI): domain Bacteria; kingdom Pseudomonadati; phylum Pseudomonadota; class Gammaproteobacteria; order Lysobacterales; family Lysobacteraceae; genus Stenotrophomonas; species Stenotrophomonas sp. a6. Next base: position 1,666,017 of record NZ_CP133161.1, on the reverse strand, counting down.
CGATCGCTACTTTTCCTTCCTTGCCGCGGGCCCGCAGCGACCGGTAAAAGTCCCGCAATCGTGGCTCATGTCGCATGGCCGACATGGCTGCCATGTAGAGCACCTGGCGGATCTCGGCCCTGCCGCCATGGATGCTTCGCCTCCCTCGCATGGCTCCGCTGTCGTGGGAGATCGGCGCCACGCCGACCAGGCTGGCAATGGCTTTTCCGCTGATCTGACCCAACTCAGGCAGGTAGCTGGCCAGTACCGCCTGCAATGCCGGGCCGACCCCTTTCATTGACTTCAGCACTGCCAGTTGAGGCTGCTGCGCGACCTGTTCAGAGATCTGCTTGCCCAGCCGCTCGACCAGTGTTTGCAGGCGAATGATGTTGCCTTGCATCTGCCGGCGTAGCTCGCGGTCAGTCACCATTTCCTGCTGTTGGCGGGCTACGGTCAGTGCCTGCATCGTTTGTCGACGCGCCCGCACAAACTCACGCAGTTTCCGCTGCCAGGGCTCCAGCGGCTGATAGGAAGGCAATTCCACCAGCGCGGCCATCTGCGCCAATACAAGAGCGTCCAAGCGGTCCGTCTTGGCCACTTTACCCAGCCCCTGAGCCAGTCTACGCGCTCGCAGTGCGTTGGCACGGATCACCGGATGGCCGGCCTTGTGAAGGAAGTCCAGGACAGTCTGCTCATAGCCGCCGGTGGCTTCCAAAACGATCTGAATGGCCGGCCGCGTACTCAACCAAGTGCTCAACTCGGCATAGCCAGAGGGGCTATTGCTGACCTGCAGGGTCTGGCCGTCTGTCGTGCCGATATCCAATCGGCGCTTGCTCACATCGATCCCGATCCCGTTCATTGCCCGACTCCGTATAGTCTGGAAGGGTCGAGAGCTCCCCCGCTTGCCCAGTCTTATCGCTTCGAGTGTCAGCTCCAGCAACTGTTCGGGCGGATCAAGGGAGATTCCGGCGTGGGCGCCAAGCTACATGGCGATCGTCGAGATCCAGGCTCGTACGGCGGCCCACGCCGGCTCTCGACACCTACGCTGACAGATTTTCATCAGATAAGGCTCGGTCGCCGCATCCATGCGGCTCACGCCCCCGCAACCGGACCCACCCCGCCTTCGACAGATCTCCGCGATCTGCAGTAGATCCACGCCATGCGTGGATGAATCTCCATCGGAATCGAATATTTCGAATTGGAATCGAAATGCATCCACGCATGGCGTAGATCTACCGTGTCGACCAAGGTCGACACCTACCAACAGCAGCAGGAATCTGTCAGAGGTGGGGCGGTGTCGGAGGGCGGGGTGTCAGCCGCATGGATGCGGCTGCCAAGCTTACAGGGACGTACTTGCAGCGCCCCCGCACTCCGACACCGCCCCGCCATCCTACGGAAAGCCCGCTGTTGCTGTTGCTGTTGAGGTTGCCGGCCAGCGGCCGGCACTACCACGGGTGCAGGGCGCAGCCCTGCCGACACCCCCTCAACGGCGGCGGCGCTTGCGGTCCACGTACAGGGTCTTGGCGATGCTCAGCACGATGCCGACCCCGATACCCACCACGCAGCCCAGCAGCAGGTTGTCGGCCCCCAGGCCCACACCCACGCCGACCACGGTGGCGATCACCATTTCGGCAGTGTGGGAAATCGGTTCGGGCTTCGGGGCGGACATGCGGGCTCCAGCGTCAGATCGGTTCTTCGGGATGGGCCAGTGGCCCGGAAACGACGAAGCCGGGTTGCCCCGGCCTCGTCTGGTGTCACCTGCAGCGGGCCGTCAGTGCGATTCGGCCGGGCCTGCGATCGGCGGCAGCGGACGGGCGTCGCCGCCCTTGTCGTTGCCGCCATCCTTGTTCGACTTGCTCCAGCCCGCCGGCGGCGGCGGATCGCGGCCTTCCATGATCGCGTCGATCTGCGGCGCGTCAATGGTCTCGTACTGCAGCAGCAGCTGCGACATCGCGTGCAGCTTGTCGATGTTCTCGGTCAGCAGCTGGGTCGTGCGGGCGTAGGCCTTGTCGAGGATGTTGCGCACTTCCTCGTCGATCCGGCGCGCCGTGTCGTTGGACACGCTCTTGTGCTGGGTGACCGAACGGCCCAGGAACACCTCGTCGTCCTCTTCGCCATAGGCGATCGGGCCGAGCTGCTCGGACAGGCCCCACTTGGTGACCATGTTGCGGGCCATCTTGGTGGCACGCTCGATGTCGTTGGAGGCGCCGGTGGTGACCTTGTCCTCGCCGAAGATCAGCTCTTCGGCGACGCGGCCGCCGTACAGCGAGCACAGCTGCGACTGGATCGCCACGCGGTTCATCGAGTACTTGTCGCCTTCCGGCAGGTACATGGTCACACCCAGCGCGCGGCCGCGCGGAATGATGGTGACCTTGTAGACCGGGTCGTGCTCGGGCACCAGGCGGCCGACGATGGCGTGGCCGGCCTCGTGGTACGCGGTCAGGGTCTTCTCGTCCTCGCTCATGGCCATCGAGCGGCGCTCGGCACCCATCAGGATCTTGTCGCGGGCACGGTCGAAGTGGTCCATGCGGACTTCCTTCTCGTTGCCACGCGCGGCGAACAGGGCCGCCTCGTTGCAGAGGTTGGCCAGGTCGGCACCGGAGAAGCCCGGGGTACCACGCGCGATCACCATCGGCTCGACGTCGTCGGCCAGCGGCAGCTTGCGCATGTGCACCTTCAGGATGTGTTCGCGGCCCTTCACGTCCGGCAGGCCGACCACGACCTGGCGGTCGAAGCGGCCCGGACGCAGCAGCGCCGGGTCCAGCACGTCCGGACGGTTGGTCGCGGCGATCACGATCACGCCTTCGCCGCCTTCAAAACCGTCCATCTCGACCAGCAGCTGGTTCAGGGTCTGCTCGCGCTCGTCGTGACCGCCGCCCAGGCCGGCGCCACGGTGGCGGCCGACGGCGTCGATTTCGTCGATGAAGATGATGCACGGCGCGTGCTTCTTGGCCTGCTCGAACATGTCACGCACGCGGCTGGCGCCGACGCCGACGAACATTTCCACGAAGTCCGAACCGGAGATCGAGAAGAACGGCACCTTGGCTTCGCCGGCGATGGCCTTGGCCAGAAGCGTCTTGCCGGTACCCGGCGGGCCCACCATCAGCACGCCGCGCGGAATCTTGCCGCCCAGCTTGGTGAACTTGGACGGGTCGCGCAGGAAGTCGACCAGTTCGCCCACTTCTTCCTTGGCCTCGTCGCAGCCGGCGACGTCGGCGAAGGTGACCTTGATCTGGTCTTCGCCCTGCAGCTTGGCGCGCGACTTGCCGAAGGACATCGCGCCCTTGGCACCGCCGCCACCGCCCTGCATCTGGCGCATGATGAACAACCAGAAGCCGATGATCAGGATGACCGGCAGGAAATTCATCAGGATCGCGCCGAGGGAAATGCCGCTGGACGGCTCCTCCTGCACGATCTCCACGTTCTTGGTACGCAGCACGTTGATCAGGTCACGATCGAACGGCGCGGTGATGGTGGACGACTGCCCACCGCGGGTGGTGTAGGTCAGCTGGCTGGTGCCGCCACGCATGTCGCCGCCAAAGGCGACCTTCTGCACGTTGCCGCTGTCCACCTGGTCCAGGAACTGCGAGTAGGACGCGCCCTGCGCCCCGGCCCCGGAGGACTTCGGCGAGAAGCTCTGGAAGACCACCATCAGCACGACGGCGACGACCACCCATAGCAGGAGGTTCTTGGTCAAGTCGTTCATCCTCATTGGCTCCGGTGTTCCTCTCAGTGCTGGCGTTGCGTTGGGGTCGAACTTGCGTACGTTGCGAGCTTACTTCATGTGGGCGCGTTTTCCCTGACCCAAGGCATACACCTCGGGAGAGCGCTTGCGCGACGCTTCCGGCTTGCGGATGGAGACCTTGTCGTACCGGCGGCGCATGTCGCGCACGTAGTCGTCAAAGCCTTCACCCTGGAACAGCTTGATCAGGAACGCCCCACCGGTCTTCAGGTGGTTGTCGGCAAAATCCAGGGCCAGCTCCGCCAGGTGCATCATCCGCGGCTGGTCGACCGCGCCTACACCACTCTTATTGGGGGCCATGTCCGACAGCACAAGGTCTACTGGCTGATCCCCGAGCATGGCTTCAAACTGCGATAGGACGGCTTCTTCCCTGAAGTCACCATGAAGGAACTCCACGCCGGCCAGCGGCGGCATGTCCAGGATGTCCAGCGCCAGCACGCGACCGGTGTCGCCGATCTGTCTCCGCACCTGCTGAGACCAGCCGCCCGGGGCGGCACCGAGGTCGACGACCACCATATGCGGCTTCAGCAACCGGTCACGTTCCAGCAGCTCTTCGAGCTTGTAGGCGGCGCGCGAGCGCATGCCTTCGGCCTGGGCCTTCTTCACGAAGGGGTCGGAGAAGTGTTCCTTGAGCCAGCGCTGGCTGCTTTTGCTGCGGGTAGCCATTGAAAATAGGGGCTGATGGGGTCCTCATGATACCCTGATCGCCCCATTCAACCGTGTTTTCCTGCATGTCCATCGCCCTGACCGCCTCCCAGACCCGTTTCCTGCGCGGCCAAGCCCACGACCTGAAGGCCCTGCTGCAGACCGGCGGCAAGGGTGTGACCCCGGCCTTCATCGCTGAGCTGAACGAAGTGCTGGAGCGCCACGAGCTGGTCAAGGTGAAGGTCGCTGCCGAAGACCGCGACGCCCGTGACGTGATGATCGGCGAGATCGTCGAAGCCACCGAAAGCGCGCTGGTGCAGCGCATCGGCCACGTCGCCGTGCTGTACCGCCCGAGCAAGGAACAGCGCCAGATCGTGCTGCCGCGCGGCTGATCGCCCTACTGCCATGCAGCTGAACCACGAACCGCCGGATTACGCCTATAGCCTCCGTGCCGCCGATGGCCGCTCGGCCAAGGTGAATGACCAGGCGCTGGGCAGCAGTTTCTTCCTGACCCCGGACCAGCTGGTCACGCAATGGCCGGTGGTGAGCGCCACTGCGCTGCAGCTGGCTGACCTGGAGCCGATCCTGGCGCTGAATCCGGCGCTGATCGTGCTCGGCACGGGTGACCGTCAGGTGTTCCCGCCGGCGGTGGTGATGGCCGCCTGCCTGTCACGCGGCATCGGTCTGGAAGTGATGAACAATCCAGCCGCCGCGCGCACCTTCAACATCCTGGCCGGCGAAGGCCGCAAGGTCGCCGCCGCCTTCATTCTGGAAGGCTGAGTTCGAGTCGCCGGGTGGCTCCCGGCTAGCTGCGCGAAGGTGTGCAGCGGAATGCCGAGAACGCCTTGAGCCGGCCAATCAGGTTGCCGCCCTGCCCCCAGCGGATATCCATGACCTTCCAGTCCCGGTCCTGCCGCTGCAGCAGGACCCGGTCGGTCCAGCGATAGTCGCCCACGGCCATGTCGACATGGATCCAGGTGGCGTCACCGCTCGATCCGGGCATTCCCACGGATATCGTTTCCGGTCGATCCGGCGCCAGCAGATACGGGCTCTGGTCCAGCATGTGCGGCTTTTCATCAGGCGCCGCCAGTGCGGTGCAGGCCTGTTCATATGCACGCTGCCCAGCGATGGCTGAGCGGAGGGCCTCACCCAGCAGCGGGGAAATGGCCGTTTCGTTCGACGTCGGTGCCTGGATGGCGTCGTAGAGGCGGGTGACCACGTCACGTGGATCGCTGCTGGCGGCGGCCGCCAATGGCGCGACGATGAGCAGCACGAAAAGGGCTGTTGGGCGAGACATGCGGCACCGGAGTGGGGGGGCCGTTGAAGCATGCCGCTTCCCTGGCTCGCCGGGAAGCTTGAGATGCGCCACTCATGGTCGCAAATGGCCACCCACGGCGGCCAGCGTACAGCGAGTCGAGCATGGCTCGACGCTACAGGTCGGCAACGCCGAGCATTGCCCGGCGCCACCCGATCCCACAGTCTCAACGCGCCGGCAGGTATTGCTGCGGGTCCACCGGCTTACCGTTGTAACGGATCTCGAAGTGGACCATGTCGCGGTTCGCACCGGTGCGGCCCATCTCGGCGATCTGCTCACCGGCCTTCACGCTCTGCCCTTCATTCACCAGGCGCTTGCGGTTGTGGCCATAGGCCGACAGCCACTGGTCGCTGTGCTTGATGATGATCAGCTCGCCGTAGCCAACCAGGCCGGCGCCGGAGTACACCACCACACCGTTGGCGGTGGCCTTGACCGGCTGGCCGCTGGTACCGGCGATGTCCACGCCCTGCTTGGTCGCGTCACCGGCCACGTAGCGACCGACGATCGCGCCATCGGCCGGCCAGCGCCAAGCGATGTTGCTCTTCACCGGACCCACCGGCGCCGGGGCCGGGGTCGATGTGGTGCTGCCGCCGCTGCTGCCACCCGAGCGTGGCGGGGTGACCACCGTGGTCGGCGCGCGGCCGCCGCTGGCACCGGCCGGATACAGTCGGATCACCTGCCCCGGATGGATGGTCGAGGGGTTGTCCAGGCTGTTCCAGGCAATCAGGTCGGCCGGGGTGATGTCATGGATGCGGGCCAGCGCATAGATGGTATCGCCCTTGCGCACCACCACGGTCTGCCCGGGCTTGGGCACCGAGGTCTTCGGCGTGGTCACACCGCCACCGGTGCTGCCACCACCAGGACGAACCACGGTTGCGGTGCCGCAGGCGGCCAGGGTGGAAACCAGCAACGCCAGCGCGCCGATGCGCACTCCCTTGCTCAGACGATCAGGATTCATGCGAACTTCGACCTCCATACAAGCCAGGCGATCAGCACCACCACCAACGCGGTGGCGATCCAGCCCAGCGGTTCAATCCAGCGACGCAGTGCCGCTTCAGCACGCGCACCACCGATACGGATGACCGCAGCCAGCACGAACACGCGCTTGCCGCGACCGATCAGCATGCTCAACAGGTACTGCGGCATCGGCACGCCGACGATACCCGATGCCCACGTGAAGACCTTCATCGGGATGGGCATGAAGCCGCCCAGCACCAGGAAGGTGAACACCGCCCACGGCGACTCGGCCATCTTGGCCTGCACGGTGGTGATGCCCTGCTCGATGGCCGGCAGCATGCCCAGTGCTTCGAACAACGGCTTGATCGCTTCGAAGGCGTAATGACCCAATGCATAGCCAATCAGCGCGCCGACCATCGAGCCGGCCAGACTGAGGGTGGCGAACCACCAGCCGCGTTTCGGCTGGGCCACGCACATCGGCGCCAGCATCACTTCCGGCATCACCGGAAAGATGATCGCCTCGAAGAAGCTCAACACCGTCAGGTAGGTCGGCGCGCGTTCGTGCGCCGCCCACTTCATCGCCCGCTCGTACAGCGGCCCGAAAATCTTCATGCAACCCTGCTCCGTGGATTAGTCGAGCATGCCGGACAGCAGCGGCACAAAGGTGACCGGCGCAAGCACGCGTTGTTCGATGCTGCCGTCAGCCCTGCGGTCCAGCTGCACCAGCGACTGCCCACCCGGCCCGCCGACCGGCGCCACCAGGCGGCCGCCCTCGGCCAGCTGCCCGACCAGTTCATCGACCAGTGCAGGCGCCGCGGCGGTGACGACGATGGCATCGAACGGGCCGTGCTCGGCCCAGCCCGCGCGGCCATCATCATGCTTGGTGCGGATATTCATGCCCAGCGCACGGAAGCGCTTGCGCGCCTGTCGCAGCAGGTCGCCGATGCGTTCGACGGTGTAGATCTCCAGGCCCAGCGCGCCGAGCACGGCGGCCTGGTAGCCGGAGCCGGTACCGACTTCCAGCACTTTCTTCGGCGAGACCTGCAGCACGGCTTCGGTCATGCGCGCCACCACCCACGGCTGCGAGATGGTCTGGCCGTGGCCGATCGGCAGGGCGGTGTCTTCGTAGGCGCGTGACGCAAGCGCTTCGTCGATGAACAGATGACGTGGCACCACCCGGATCGCATTCAAGGTCGACTCGTCGACGATGCCAGCCTCGCGCAGGCGATCGACCAGGCGGTCGCGCACACGCTGCGAGGTCATGCCGATGCCGACGGCTTCCGGTTGCAGGCGCAGGCGTGGACTCATGCCGGCTGGTCCAGCGCGGCGCTGAGGCCGCCGACCCAGCTGGCCACTTTCTCCAGTGCCTGGTAGCGGGTCAGGTCGACCTGGATCGGGGTGATCGAGATATGCCCGGTGCGCACCGCGTGGAAGTCGGTGCCGGGGCCGGAGTCCTGCTCACGACCGGCCGGGCCGATCCAGTACACCTCGTTGCCGCGTGGGTCCTTCTGCGCGATGCAGCCTTCTGCACGATGGCGGTTGCCCAGGCGGGTGACCTCGAAGCCCTTGACCTCGTTCCACGGCAGGTCCGGCACGTTGACGTTGAGGATGGTGTCAGCCGGCAACGGATCGGCCTTGAGCCGGGCGACGATCTCCACCGCAGCGCGCGCGGCGGTCTCGAAGTGTTTCGGATCGTGGTTGCGGGTAACCAGCGAGACCGCCACCGCCGGCAGGCCGAGGAAGCGACCTTCCATCGCCGCCGAGACGGTGCCGGAATAGATCACGTCATCGCCGAGGTTGGCGGCGTTGTTGATGCCGGACACGACAATGTCGGGTTCGAACTCGAGCAGCCCGGTCAGCGCCAGGTGCACGCAGTCGGTCGGGGTACCGGCCACCGAGACGGTGTAATGGTCGATGCGCTTGAGGCGGATCGGCAGGTCCAGGGTCAGCGAATTGCTGGCGCCGGAGCGATCGCGGTCGGGCGCGACCACCGTGACTTCGTGACCGGCCTCACGCAGCACCGAAGCAAGCATCCGGATGCCTGCGGCGTCGACGCCATCGTCGTTACTGACCAGGATTCGCATCTTCGATTTAACCGCTTGATTTTCCAAGAATTCGATTCCATCACCGTGCAGTGTGGGCGGGACCGTCGTACTCCCCTGCGGAAGCCGTCGACCCTGCAAGGGCATCGTCTATTGTGCCGCATGCGAGCCGCCGGTCCTACCCTGCCGGCGGTCACGGCCGACATCGAACCGTCATAGGCAGACCTGCGCCAGCGGTTTACCCTGTGCGCATGTCGCACCCTGAAGACGAAGATCCGGCCGCGTTGTTCCGCGCGGCCATCGGCGAAGTGACGCCGCTGCGCAAGGATGCCGAGCCGGCACCGGCTGCGCCCCGGCCGAAGCCGCGCGCGCGCATGGCCGAACGTGACGAGGCCGAAGCCGCCGGCGAGTTCGCCCGGCTGCTGCGCGACAGCACGCCATTGGAAGCCGGCGACGTGGCCAGCTATCGCCGCGACAACCTGCCACCACGCCTGTTCCAGCGCCTCAAGCGTGGCCAGTATTCGGTGCAGGACGAACTGGACCTGCATGGCGCCACCGCCGCGCAGGCCGAGACGCTGCTGCGCCAGTTCCTGCTGGAAGCCCATGCACACGAGTATGGCTGCGTGCGCATCATCCACGGCAAGGGATTGCAGTCCGACGGCGGTGCACCGGTACTGAAGAACCTGGTCGACCGCCTGCTGCGGCTGCGCAACGACGTACTGGCATTCCATTCGGCGCCGACCGGGCAAGGCGGCACCGGCGCGGTGCTGGTGCTGCTGGCACGGCGCTGAAAAAGGGGGACGCCATGAGTCCAGGTAGAGTCGACTGTCAGTCGACTGCTCTTCCAGCGGCAAGCGAATACCCCGCGCTGCGCGCGCAAGTCGACTGACAGTCGACTCTACCGCGCGCCCTGCTCAGGCCTGCGAGGCGTCTTCGACCGGGCCGAGCTCGTGCAGTACGGCGGTGGCGTAGCAGCCCGGCGGCAGCGCGAACGATAGCTCCAGCACGTCATCGCCCAGCCACTGGTGCTGCAACAACGCGGGGCGCAGGCGCAGCGCGCGGCGCTCCTGCTTCAGGCGCGCGTCTTCCAGCCCGGCCCGCAGTGCCTTCGATTCCTCGTCGTCGAGCGCGGCCAGCTCCAGCTCGCGTGCCGCTTCGGTGCTGCGCAGCTCGCCTTCACCCCACAGCGGTGCGCTGGGATGGATGTCGAACCGCGCGAGGCGCTCGGCCAGCACGTCGGTGTACGGCTCCGGGCCGAACACGCTGCGGCTGCCGTCCAGCATCCACACCTCGCCGTCCAGTGGCTGATCCCAGTTGCCCTGCTCCACGCGCGCAGCCAGCACGCGGTTGAACAGCGCCGATCGGGCGGCAGACAGCAGCAGTGAACGCTGGTCCTTGCGCATGCGGCGGCCACCGAACATCGCCAGTGCCGCCGGCACGTTGCCGCCATCGCGGCCAAAGCGCTGCTCGCCAAACCAGTTCGGCAGGCCGCGCCCGGCAATCTGCTGCAGGCGTTCGCTGATCGCCGTGGCATCGCCCTGCACCTCGCGCAGCACCAGCTTGAAGCGGTTGCCGGCCAGTGCGCCACGCTGCAGCTTGCGGTTGTGCCAGGTCGCTTCGAGCACTTCGATCTCGTCACTGGCCAGCTCGGCCAGGTCCGGCGCAATGCGCTTGGGCAGGTGCACGCTGAAACGCTGGGTGGTGACCGCGTGGCGGTCTTTCATGCCAGCGTAACTCACCGCCATTTCCGGCAGGCCCGCCCACTTGGCCAGCACCTTGGCCACATGCACGGTGTTGGCACCGCGCTTTCGGATGTGCAGCAACAGGTGCTCGCCTTCGCCGGTGGCCTCGAAGGCCGGCAGCTCGTCAACCTGGAAATCGTCTGGCGTGGTGCGGATGCGCGCCGTCAACAACGGCGCACCAAATGCCAACGGCAGCGGAATCATGCCGCCACCAGCAACACGACCGCCTGTGCGGCAATGCCTTCACCACGGCCGGTGAAGCCCAGCTTTTCCGAGGTGGTGGCCTTGACGCTGACTGCATCCAGCGGCAACTGCAGCAGGCCGCCGATGCGCTCACGCATCGCCAGCGCATGCGGGCCAACCTTCGGCCGCTCGCAGATCACGGTGATGTCGGTGTTGCCGACGCGCCAGCCGCGCTCGCGCAGCAGGCTGTCGCAATGACGCACGAAGTCGCTGCTGTCGGCGCCCTTCCAGCGGTCGTCACTGGGTGGGAAATGCTGGCCGATGTCGCCCAGCGCAAGCGCACCGAGCATCGCATCGCACAAGGCGTGCAGGATCACGTCGCCATCGCTGTGCGCAAGCACGCCACAGCTGTGTGGAACGTTCACGCCGCCAAGCATGATGTGATCGCCTTCGCCGAAGGCATGGACGTCGTAGCCCTGGCCGATGCGGACGGGCGGGAACGGTGCGGTGCTCATGGATGCAACCCTTGCAGCAGGGCCACGCGGGCGGTCAGCCGGCGCGGCGGGAAAGTACGAATTCGAACCGGTCCAGATCGGCCGGGGTGGTGACCTTGAAGTTGTCCTCGCTGCCTTCCACCAGCAGCGGGCGCTGGCCCTGGCGCTCCATGGCCATCGCCTCGTCGGTGACTTCAACACCGGCGGCAGCGGCGTCGGACAGCGCGCGGCTGAGCTGATGGCGGCGGAACAGCTGCGGGGTCAGTGCACGCCAGAGGCGCTCACGCGGCTCGGTGCCATCGATGCCACCGTCGTCGCCTGCACGCTTGAGCGTGTCACGTACCGGTGCGGCCAGGATCGCCCCCACCGGGTCGGTACGACCGACTTCAAGCAGGCGGCCGAGATCGGCCGGCGACAGGTTCGGCCGCGCGGCATCGTGGACCAGTACGAACTCATCAGCGCGCACCGTCTCCGGCAGCGCCTGCAGGCCAGCCAGCACCGAAGCGGCACGGGTCGCGCCACCGATGCAGGTCAGCACCGGCTTGCCCGCCCACTCGTTCCAGCCGGGCCAGTCGGCGTCGTCCTGGCCGATCACCACCATCGCCCCGGCCACGGCCGGGTGCGCCAGCAGGGCGTCCAGGGTATGGGCAAGCAGGATCTGTCCCCCTGCCTGCAGGTATTGCTTGGGCAACGGCGCGCCGAAGCGGGTGCCACGGCCCGCAGCCGGAACCACGACCCAGATGGCCGCACTCATGGCACGTCCGCCGGGTGGTCGCCAACCTGCGCACTGACACCTGCCGCAGGCTGCGCCGGGTGGACCGGCGCATCCTCGACCACACGATAGAACTTCTCGCCGGGCTTGATCATGCCCAGCTCGCTGCGTGCGCGCTCCTCGATGGCGGACTGGCCTTCCTTGAGGTCCTTCACTTCGGCAGCGAGCGCGTCGTTGCGCTGCTGCAGACCCTCATTGTCCCGCTCCTGGTTGGCGACCTGGGCTTCGAGCATCATCACTTCGCCCGAATTGCCCGGACCGAACCAGAAGCGGTACTGCAGCCAGCCCAGCAGCAGGGCCAGCACCAGCAGCATCCAGCGCCAGTCGCGCATCGGCTCAGCGCTTCAGCGAAACGAACGCGTCACGACCGGCGTAACGCGCGCCGGCACCGAGGGCTTCCTCGATGCGCAGCAGCTGGTTGTACTTGGCCACGCGATCGCTGCGGCACAGCGAACCGGTCTTGATCTGGGTGGCGGTGGTAGCCACTGCGATGTCGGCGATGGTGGTGTCTTCGGTTTCGCCCGAACGGTGCGAGACCACCGCGGCATAACCGGCGCGGTCGGCCATGGCGATCGCTTCCAGGGTTTCGCTCAGGGTGCCGATCTGGTTGACCTTGATCAGGATCGCGTTGGCGGTGCCCGAGTCGATGCCTTCCTGGAAGATCTTCGGGTTGGTCACGAACAGGTCGTCACCGACCAGCTGCACCTTCTTGCCGATGCGGTCGGTCAGCAGCTTCCAGCCAGCCCAGTCGTTCTCGGCCAGGCCGTCTTCGATCGTGATGATCGGGTACTGCGCGGCCCAGTCGGCGAGGAAGTCGACGAACTGCTCGGAGGTCAGGCGCTTGTTCTCGCCGACCAGGTTGTACTTGCCGTTCTCGAAGAATTCGCTGGAGGCGACGTCCAGGCCCAGCAGCACGTCTTCACCGGCGGTGTAGCCGGTCTTGCCGATCGCTTCAAGGATGGTGTCCAGCGCTTCGACGTTGCTGCGGAAGTCCGGAGCAAAGCCGCCTTCGTCGCCGACCGCCGTGCTCAGGCCGTGGCCCTTCAGCACCGACTTCAGCGAATGGAAGATTTCGGTACCGGCACGCAGCGCTTCGGAGAACGAGGTGAAGCCGACCGGCAACACCATGAATTCCTGGAAGTCGACGTTGTTGTCGGCGTGCGCGCCGCCGTTGATGATGTTCATCATCGGCACCGGCAGCGACGGGGTCACGCCGGTCCTGGCGGCCAGGTACTGCCACAGCGCCTGCTTGTTCGATGCGGCGGCGGCGTGCGCAGCGGCCATCGAAACACCCAGCAGCGCGTTGGCACCCAGGCGGCCCTTGTTCTCGGTGCCGTCAAGGTCGATCAGGCGACGGTCGAGGCCGGCCTGGTCGGTGGCCTCAAAGCCCTTCAGCGCGGCGGCAATCGTGGTGTTGACGTTGTCGACGGCCTTGCGCACGCCCTTGCCCAGGTAACGGGTCTTGTCGCCGTCACGCAGCTCGACCGCTTCCTTGGTGCCGGTCGAGGCGCCGGAGGGAACCGCGGCACGACCGAACGAACCGTCCTCCAGGATGACTTCGGCTTCCAGCGTGGGGTTGCCACGACTGTCGAGGATTTCACGGGCGTGGATGCTGCGGATCGTGCTCATGGTCGGACCGGTTACCTGTCTGGAGAGGGGGCGACAAAACGAATGCCGCGTGATTATCCCCGGCTGCCCGCCACTTGCCAAATGGCGTGGGCGGCTTCAGCCCCAGCTGGACCCGATCACGATCAGGACCATCGACACCAGCATCACCAGCAATGCACCAGCAACCGCCGCCAGGATGGGGCCACGCCGCCGTCGCCAGGCCAGCACCATCGCCACCGGGCTGCCCAGGAAGGACAGCACCATCGTGACCAGTGCGCCCAGCAACCACCACTGCGTGGCCTGCACGCCGTTGTTCCCGTCCCCCGGCGGCCGGAAACCGGCGGTGAAGGCCAGTACGCCCACCACCAGGGCGATCCAGGTCAACACGGACAGCCCCAGGGCGATCAGGCCCCAGGGCCAGCCTCGCGCCGATGTGGTCGCATTCATCAAAGCACTCCGTAGAACAGGGCGCCGAGCCAGAGCGAGAGCAGGATGATCGCCAGGCCAGCGGCCACCTTGCCGCGATTCAGCCTCCAGGCCTGCACAGCAGCAGCGACGCATCCCACTGCACCGAGCAGCTCTGCCACCAGCAGCGCAATGAAGTACGCCCGCAGATCGAGTGCGCTGCTGCCATCACCCGGCGGCCGCACGGACGCGGCACCGATCAGCACCAGCCCGAACATGCCTACAGTGAACAGCACGGCCAGGCCCAGTGCAATCAGGCCCCATGGCCACTGTTTCCAATGCCGGCGGCGGCGCTGGGTTTCCAGCGCCAGCCACGGGTCACGACTCACGCGAAGCGCGAGAAGCCGTGCTTCTTGGTCACTGCGTCGAGTTCCATCAAGGTCTCAAGCAGTGCTTCCATCTGGTCCAGCGGCCACGCATTGGGGCCATCGGACAGCGCCTTGGACGGATCCGGATGGGTCTCGGCGAACAGGCCGGAGATGCCCACCGCCACGGCGGCACGCGCCAGCACCGGCACGTGCTCGCGCTGGCCACCGGAACTGGTGCCCTGCCCGCCCGGCAGCTGCACCGAATGGGTGGCGTCGAACACCACCGGGCAACCGGTGTCGCGCATCACCGCCAGCGAACGCATGTCGCTGACCAGGTTGTTGTAGCCGAAGCTGGCACCACGTTCGCAGACCATGATCTGCTCGTTGCCGGTGGCCTTGGCCTTCTCCACGACCGGCTTCATGTCCCACGGCGCCAGGAACTGGCCCTTCTTGATGTTGACCGGCTTGCCGGCCGAGCACACCTTGCGGATGAAGTCGGTCTGGCGGACCAGGAACGCCGGGGTCTGCAGCACGTCCACCACCGAGGCCACTTCGTCCATCGGGGTGTATTCGTGGACGTCGGTAAGCACCGGCACGCCGATCTGCTTCCTGACCTCGGCCAGGACCTTCAGGCCCTCTTCCATGCCCGGGCCACGGAACGCGGTGCCCGAAGTACGGTTGGCCTTGTCGAAGCTGGACTTGAAGATGAAGTTGACGCCGAGCTTGTCGGTGACTTCCTTCAACTTGCCGGCGGTATCGAGCTGCAGCTGCATCGACTCGATCACGCAGGGGCCGGCGATCAGGAACAGGGGCTGGTCCAGCCCGACCTCGAATCCACACAGTTTCATGGCGTTTCCTTGTTGTCCGCAGCACCGGCCGGGCCGGTGCGCTGGGGGTTGAAGCATGCAGGATGGGGGCCGAAGCCCCCATTCACAAGTCAGGCGCGCGCTTCGGAAAGCAGCTTGCCGCCGGCCTTGCGCTCGCGTGCGGCGCGGATGAAACCGATGAACAGCGGATGGCCGTCACGCGGCGTGGACAGGAATTCCGGGTGCGCCTGGCAGGCCAGGAACCACGGGTGCGCGTCGCGCGGCAGTTCGACCACTTCCACCAGGGTGTCGTCCATCGACTTGCCGGCGATCACCAGGCCGGCATCTTCCAGCTGGGTGCGGTAACGGTTGTTGAACTCGTAACGGTGGCGGTGACGCTCGGCGACGACGTCCTTGCCATACAGCTCGCGGGCCAGCGTGCCCGGCTTCAGGCGCTGTTCCTGCAGGCCCAGGCGCATAGTGCCGCCGAGGTCGCTCTTGTCGTCGCGCTTTTCCACGTCACCGGTCGCGGTGCGCCATTCGGTGATCAGGCCGATCACCGGGTTCGGCGACTGGCGGTCGTTCTCGGTGCTGTTGGCACCTTCCAGGCCGACCACGTTGCGCGCGTAGTCGACCACGGCCGCCTGCATGCCGTAGCAGATGCCGAAGTACGGCACCTGCTGCTCGCGGGCGAACTTCGAGGTCAGCACCTTGCCTTCGAAACCACGGTCACCGAAACCACCCGGCACCAGGATGCCGTCGACATCGGCCAGTGCGGCCATGTCGGTGCCTTCCAGGTCCTGTGCTTCCAGCCACTTCAGGTTGACCTTGGTGCGCTGGCGCAGGCCACCGTGCTTGAGGGCTTCGCCGACCGACTTGTAGGCATCCTGGTGATCGACGTACTTGCCAACCACGGCGATGGTCACTTCGTCCAGCGGATGCAGGGTCGCGTCGACCGCGTCTTCCCACATCGACAGGTCGACCGGGCCGGCCTTGTCGGCCAGCTTCAGCTGGTTGACCACGATCTCGTCCAGGCCCTGCGCGTGCAGGCCCGACGGAATGCGGTACAGCACGTCCACGTCCGGCACGCTGATCACCGCGCGCTCGGAGACGTTGGTGAACTGGGCGATCTTGCGGCGCTCCGAATCCGGCACCGCCTGCTCGGAGCGGCACAGCAGCACGTCCGGCTGGATGCCGATCGAGCGCAGCTCCTTCACCGAATGCTGGGTCGGCTTGGTCTTCAGCTCGCCGGCGGCGCCGATGTACGGCACCAGGGTAAGGTGCATGAACAGCGCCTTCTCCGGGCCACGCTCGGTGCGCACCTGGCGGATCGCTTCCAGGAACGGCAGCGACTCGATGTCGCCGACAGTACCGCCGATCTCGACCAGCGCCACGTCGTAACCTTCGGTGGCTTCATCGATGCAGCGGCGGATCTCGTCGGTGATGTGCGGGATGACCTGCACGGTCGCGCCCAGATAGTCGCCACGGCGCTCCTTGCGGATCACGTTCTCGTAGATGCGGCCGGTGGTGACCGAGTTCTTGCGGCTCAGGCGGGTGCGCACGAAGCGCTCGTAGTGGCCCAGGTCGAGGTCGGTCTCGGCGCCGTCGTCGGTGACGTAGACCTCACCGTGCTGGAACGGGCTCATGGTGCCCGGGTCGACGTTGATGTACGGGTCGAGCTTCATCATCGTGACCTTCAGGCCACGGGCTTCGAGAATGGCGGCCAGTGACGCAGCGGCAATGCCTTTGCCGAGCGAGGACACCACGCCGCCGGTTACGAAAATCAAGGGAGTCATGGCTGCAAGCATCCTGTCTGGAAATGGAAAACGGCAGCACCACGCACACCCGGAGGGCGGGCATGGAGCTTGAAGGGGGTTTTCCGGTTCGCTGGGGCAGCGAGGGAGGTGCTAGGCCGTGCGGCGGCATGCGCCGGACGGGGACCACCCTGCGAGGTCGGGGCGGCCGTGCCGGTCAAATCGACCGTCACCTGCGACCCGCATTGCTGGCGACCACGCATGGCCGTGCCAGCCCATTCGCAAAGGGTGGACACGCACTTACTCCCGGAAAGCCATAGTTTACAGATTGATGGCCGCCAACCCAAGGGGCAGTTGCGGCCATCACCCAAAAGAAACGCCCCGCTGGGCGGGGCGTCGGGGGGCGAATCCCTTGCGGCAAGGGCTTCGGAGGGCGGAAGAATTACTTCTTCTTCCGCGCCTCTTCTTCCTCTTCCTGCTGCGGGGCCGGCTGGCCCTGCGCCTTCATTTCGGCATTGGCCTGGGCGCGGCGCTTGGCCTTGGCATCGGCTTCGGCCTGCGCCTTGTCTGCCTGGCCACCCTGCTGCGGGGCCGGCTGGCCGGCGTTCTGCGCCACCACCAGCGGCACTGCAACGGCGGCAGCGGCCAGGATCGCAATGGTCAGCAACTTCTTCATGAGGTCCTCCTCGCGGTATGGCTTGGATGTTTCGACCCAACGGGGGTCGCCGGCATTCAGATTCCAGCGGCTGCCATTTTACCCCCTCTGCGTCGCCGAGACTGAACCGCAGGCGTGCAAAATCCCGTGCCAGACCCCACACTTGCCCGTCGCTCCAAGCTTTCGAAGACAGATGAACGCCCGCTATAACGCCGCCGATATTGAAGTCCTGTCCGGCCTTGACCCGGTCAAGCGCCGTCCCGGCATGTATACCGACACCGCGCGCCCGAACCACCTGGCGCAGGAAGTGATCGACAACTCGGTGGACGAGGCCCTCGCCGGCCACGCCCGCTCGATCGAGATCACCCTGTACAAGGACGGCAGCGTGGAGGTCAGCGATGACGGCCGCGGCATGCCGGTGGACATCCACCCGGAAGAGAAGATCCCGGGTGTCGAGCTGATCCTCACCCGCCTGCATGCGGGCGGCAAGTTCAGCAACAACAACTACACCTTCTCCGGCGGTCTGCATGGCGTCGGCGTCAGCGTGGTCAATGCGCTGTCGACCCTGGTGGAAGTGCACATCAAGCGCGAAGGTGCCGAGCACCGCATCACCTTCCGCAACGGCGACCGCGCCACGCCGCTGGAAGTGGTCGGCAGCGTCGGCAAGAAGAACACCGGCACCCGTGTGCGCTTCTGGCCTGACCCGAAGTACTTCGACACGCCCAAGTTCGCGGTGCGCGCGCTGAAGCACCTGCTGCGTGCCAAGGCCGTGCTGTGCCCGGGCCTGACGGTCAAGCTGACCGATGAGGCCACCGGTGAAGTCGACACCTGGTACTACGAAGACGGCCTGCGCGATTACCTGAAGCTGGAACTGGGCGAACGCGAATCGCTGCCGGCCGACCTGTTCGTCGGCAACCTGAAGAAGGACACCGAGGTGGTGGACTGGGCCGTGGCCTGGCTGCCGGAAGGCGAGCTGGTGCAGGAAAGCTACGTCAACCTGATTCCCACCGCCCAGCACGGCACCCACGTCAACGGCCTGCGTACCGGCCTGACCGAGGCGCTGCGCGAGTTCTGCGACTTCCGCAACCTGCTGCCGCGCGGCGTCAAGCTGGCCCCGGAAGACGTGTGGGACCGCGTGTCGTTCGTGCTGTCGCTGAAGATGACCGATCCGCAGTTCAGTGGCCAGACCAAGGAACGCCTGTCCTCGCGCCAGGCCGCCGGCTTCGTTGAAGGCGCCGCCCACGATGCCTTCAGCCTGCTGTTGAACCAGAACGTCGAGCTGGGCGAGAAAATCGCGCAGATCGCCATCGAGCGCGCCAGCGCACGCCTGAAGACCGAGAAGCTGGTCGTCCGCAAGAAGGTCACCCAGGGCCCGGCCCTGCCCGGCAAGCTGGCAGACTGCATCAGCCAGGACCTGTCGCGCACCGAGCTGTTCCTGGTGGAAGGTGACTCGGCAGGCGGCAGCGCCAAGCAGGCCCGCGACAAGGATTTCCAGGCGATCATGCCGCTGCGTGGCAAGATCCTGAACACCTGGGAAGTCTCGTCCAACAGCGTGCTGGCCTCGGAGGAAGTACACAACCTGGCCATCGCCATCGGCTGCGACCCCGGCAAGGACGACATCAGCAGCCTGCGCTACGGCAAGGTCATCATCCTGGCCGACGCGGACTCCGACGGCCTGCACATCGCAACGCTGCTGACCGCGCTGTTCCTGAAGCACTTCCCGGCACTGGTCGATGCCGGCCATGTGTTCGTGGCGATGCCGCCGCTGTTCCGCATCGATGTGGGCAAGCAGGTGTTCTATGCCCTCGATGAGGAAGAAAAGCGCTCGATGCTGGACAAGATCGAACGCGAGAAGATCAAGGGCGCCATCAACGTCACCCGCTTCAAGGGCCTGGGCGAGATGAACCCGCCGCAGCTGCGCGAGTCGACCATCCACCCGGATACGCGCCGCCTGGTACAGCTGACCGTGGACGATGGCGAGCAGACCCGCTCGCTGATGGACATGTTGCTGGCCAAGAAGCGCGCGTCCGACCGCAAGGGCTGGCTGGAGAGCAAGGGCGACCTGGCCTCGCTGGAAGTCTGATCCCGGCACGGGGTCGGATCCCTTTGTGGCAAAGGGCTCTGACCCGGTTGCCCGGTAGTGCCGGCCGCTGGCCGGCAACCTCGACTGCCGGCCAGCGGCCGCCATTACCGGCTCATGCGCCCTTGGCATTACGCCGCCATCGGCAAACCCGGCGGCGGCATAATGCGCGTCCACCCGTGTGGACCATCGTATTGGCCAGCCACTCGCTGCTGTTTCCCGCCCTGCCGCTGCACAGCGCGCGGTTGGTGCTGAGCCCGATCCGCCGTGACGACGCGGCCGCGCTGTTCGCGCTGCAATCCAATCCGGACGTGATGCGCTGGTGGAACCATCCGGCCTGGACACGACCGGCCGAAGCCCGCGAACAGATCGACGACGACCTTGCCGCGCACGCGATCGGCACCCAGTTGAAGCTGGCCTTGCGCGAATCACCCAACGGCCCACTGCTGGGCGTCTGCGTCGCATTCGCCATTGATCGTGAGGCCATGCGGGCCGAGATCGGCTATCTGCTGGCGCCCGACCGCCAGGGCCAGGGCTACATGCATGAGGCCCTGCAGCAGATGCTGGGCTATCTGTTCCACACCCTGCACCTGCACCGCATCGAAGCCGAGATCGATCCACGCAACGTACCCTCGGCACATGTGCTTGACCGCCTCGGCTTCCACCGCGAGGGGGTGCTGCGCCAGCGCTGGCGCATCCAGGGCGAGCTTTCGGACTCGGCCGTCTATGGCCTGCTGGCCAACGACGAAGCGGCAGCCACCCTGCCCGTTTGATCCAATCTGGCCGCAAGCCGCTGCAGAACGTGGCCATGCCTTTGGACACATACGGCATGGCACTCCACCGGCCTAGCATCGGACCCCCCTTCCGCTGCCGATCCGGTGCCATGAAGTCCCTGCTGCACACTGCCGCGCTCTGCGTCGGCCTGCTCATCGCCCCCACCAGCGTGCTGGCCGCGCCCGCCGCTGACACCAAGCCCGATTCGAAAGACGACAGGACCGACGCGCCTGCGCTGCCTGCCGATGCGTCGGCGCGCCAGAGCATGCGCCTGGCCGGCCGCACCCTGGACTACACCGCCACCGTCGGCACCCTGCCGGTGCGCGATGAGAAGGGCAAGGTCATCGCCGATGTGGTGTTCACTGCGTACACGATGCCGGGCAAGGACCGGCCGGTGACGTTCGCGCTCAATGGCGGCCCCGGTGCCTCGTCGGTGTACCTCAACATGGGCGCGATCGGGCCCAAGGTGGTCACCTTCGGTTCGGAAGGCGACAGCGCCTCGGCGCCCGCGACCCTGCATGACAACCCGGGCACCTGGCTGGATTTCACCGACCTGGTATTCATCGATCCGGTCGGCACCGGTTTCAGCCGCGCGCGCATCGGCGATGACGAGGCGAAGAAGCAGCTGTACAACCCCGGCGCCGACATCGAGTACCTGTCGCGCTCGATCTACGACTGGCTGCTGCGCAACCAGCGCATGGCGTCACGCAAGTACCTGACCGGCGAAAGCTACGGCGGCTATCGCGGCCCGCGCATCACCCATTTCCTGCAGACCCGGCTGGGCGTGGCGATGAACGGCCTGGTACTGGTCTCGCCGTACCTGAGCCCGACGCTGGAAGACAACGCCGACGTCTCGCCGATGGCATGGATGCAGACGCTGCCGTCGATCGCCGCGGCGCACCTGGAGCGCCAGGGCAGGCTCACCGACGCGGCAATGCGCGAGGTGGTGGAGTACACCCGTGGCGATTACGCCACCGCGTTGATGAAGGGCCGCAGCGATCCGCAGGCGACCGAGGCGATGCTGCGCCGGGTGACCGAGCTGACCGGGCTTGACCCGCAGTTCGTGCGCCGTGCCGGTGGCCGTCTTGAAACCCAGGCCTACCTGCGCGAAGTATTCCGCGACAAGGGCACGCTGGGCAGCCGCTACGACTCCAATGTGACCGCGTTCGATCCATTCCCGAATGACCCGGAGCAGCGCGCCAATGATCCGCTGCTGGACAGCATCATTGCGCCGACCACCACGGCGATGGTCGACTTCGTGACGCGCGTGGTCGGCTGGAAGGTGGATGCGCGCTACCAGGCGCTGAACTACGACGTGAATCGTCTGTGGGACCGCAACGGCGAGCTGCGCCAGGGTGCGGTGACCCAGCTGCGCCAGGCGGTGGCGATCGATCCGCATCTGCAGGTGCTGATCGTGCATGGCTGGAACGACCTGTCGTGCCCGTTCATGGGCTCGATCCTGACGGTGGACCAGATGCCGGCGATGGGCAGCAACCCGGACCGGGTGCAGGTGCGGAGCTATCCGGGCGGGCACATGTTCTACAGCCGGGCGGACAGCCAGGCGGCGTTCCGGAAGGATGTGCAGGCGCTGTTCCAGCGCAATTGAGGGGTTCGGCCGGGCCTGCGGCCCGGCACCCGCCGGATCAACGGCAACGGCAACGGCAACGGCAAAAGCAGGGTTTCCGTGGGCTGGCGAGGTGGGGTGGGGTTGCTGGACACGCCGTAAACCCGTCCCTGGGGGCTCGATGGCGCCATCCATGGCGCCAACGGTCCTGCACCCCCCCCCCACCCCGCCGCTGACAGGTTCCTGCTGCTGTTGGTGGGTGCCGACCGTTGGTCGGCACGGGATCGGATCCCTGCTTCTGCTCTGGTAGGTGTCGACCTTGGTCGACACGATGTGTCCGGAAGAATTCTCTGCCCATGAAAAAGCCCGCCGGATATCGGCGGGCTTTTT
Source organism: Stenotrophomonas sp. a6 (assembly GCF_030913325.1). NCBI lineage: Bacteria > Pseudomonadati > Pseudomonadota > Gammaproteobacteria > Lysobacterales > Lysobacteraceae > Stenotrophomonas > Stenotrophomonas sp. a6. The sequence continues at coordinate 1,643,742 of NZ_CP133161.1, read as the reverse complement.
CGTTTGCAACCCTGGCGTGGCGATCAGGTCCAGCCGAACAGCTCGAACAGCTTCAGGATCAGGTACGCACAGCCGCCGGCTGCCGGGATGGTCAGGATCCAGGCCCAGACGATGCGTTCGATCACGCCGAACTTCAGCGAGCGCGGGTTCTTGGCGAAGCCGACGCCCATGATCGCGGTGGAGATGCTGTGCGTGGTCGAGACCGGCATGCCGAAGTGGGCGGCCAGGGTCAGGATGGTGGCCGAGCTGGTCTCCGCGGCGAAGCCGTGGATCGGGTGCAGCTTGACCATCTTGTGGCCCAGGGTCTTGATGATCTTCCAGCCGCCCGAAGCGGTACCGGCGGCCATCACAACCGCACAGGTCAGCACGATCCACATCGCGATGCCGTCACCGGCGTGGGCGTCCGGGTGCATGAAGGCCAGCCAGGACGGCAGGTCATCCAGTGCGCCGGTGGCCTCGGCACCGATCAGGGTCATGGCGATGATGCCCATGGTCTTCTGCGCATCGTTGTGGCCGTGGGCGAAGCCCATGTAGGCCGCCGAGGCGATCTGGGCCTTGCCGAAGAAGGCATTGACGATGCGCGGGCGGGCCAGGCGACCGATGGCGCCACCGATCCTGGCCAGGCCGGCGATCAGGCCCCACAGCAGCACCATCACCACGATGCCGAGCAGGAAACCGGCGATCGGCGAGGTGATCATCGGCACGAACACCTTCCACAGCAGGCCCTTGTTCTGCGCCCAGCTGCCCAGGCGCTCGGACCAGATCAGGGCGTCCCAGTTGTTGTGGGCCGCCGCCAGGCCGGCGCCGCAGAGGCCACCGATCAGCGCATGCGAGGACGAGGACGGCAGGCCCTTCCACCAGGTGATCAGGTTCCAGATGATGCCGCCCAGCAGCGCGCACAGGATCACCTGCGGGGTGACCTCGACCACGTTGGTGTTGAGCAGGCCCGAAGCGATGGTCAGCGCCACCGCGGTGCCGGTCAGCGCACCGATGAGGTTCATGAAGGCGGCCAGCATCACCGCCCAGCCGGGCGAGAGCACCTTGGTCGCGACCACGGTGGCAATGGAATTGGCGGTGTCGTGGAAGCCGTTGATGAACTCGAAGACGAGTGCGGCCAGGATCACCACCAGGACAAGGGTCAACATGCGGCGGCGTCCGTCAGCTGTTCTTCAACACGATCTGGTACGCAACCACGCCGGCCTCGCGGCAACGGTCGATGGCCTTTTCCAGGATCTCGAAGAATTCCTTCAGCAGGAACATCTGCAGGTTGTCCAGGCGGCCGGAATAGATGTCGCGGTACAGCTCGAGCATCAGGCGGTCGGCCTCGTTTTCCAGCGAGCGCAGCTTCTCGTTCAGCGCGGTCATCCGGTCCAGGTTCATGTGGCGCAGGTCGGCCACCATCTCCACCACCACGCCGGCGGCCTGTTCCAGCATCGCCGCGCGCGGCGCGAAGTCGATGTGCTCCAGGTGGGTCGTGGCCAGCGAATAGCGATCGGCGAACTTCTCGATCTGCTTGGGAATCTTGTACAGGGCCGAGCCCAGCGCTTCGATGTCTTCGCGCTCGATCGGGGTCATGAAGCTGTCCACCAGCGCCTGGCTGATCTTGTCCGAGGCCGCGCGCTCGCGCAGGCGGGCCAGCTTGAAGGCGTCCAGCGCGGGCTGGCGGTCGGCCTCGCGCAGCATGGAATGCAGCGCCTTGGCGGCGTCGGAGGCCGCGACGGCGGCCTCATCGAGCAGGGTGTAGAACTGTTTGCCGGAACCGAAAATGGTCTGCAGAGAGAACATTGAGAAACCTGTCAGCCGTCGCGGGAAGGACGGCACCAGACGGAATTATGACGGCTAGATGACCATCACGGGTATCCCCGCCCCCTTTCCGGGGCTCGGAACCCTGAACCTGAACAGGCGGTTGCCACCCTGCCATGCCCCTTTGCTAAGATGCCAGCGCGCCTTCGGGCGCATCCTATGGACGACGACCCTTATCCCCCAGCGCCGCGCCGGACCCCGTTCCTGAGCGCCTGCCGCCATCGCAAGCACCCGCCCTCCCTGCCACCAACCGGGGACGACGCCCGTGTTTGAAATGATCCTGATTGTCTTTGCGCTTGTTCTGCTGAACGGCTTCTTCGCCATGTCCGAGATGTCGGTCATGACCTCGCGCAAGAGCCGCCTGAAGCAGATGGCCGCCACCTCCAAGCGCGCGGCCAAGGCGCTGGAGCTGTCCGAGAAGCCGGAGAGCTTCCTGTCCACCGTGCAGATCGGCATCACCGTGATCGGCGTGCTGACCGGCTACCTCGGCGGTGAAGCGCTGGGCGAAGCCTTCGCCGGCTGGATCCAGGGCCTGATGCCGGGCTTCGCCTATGCCGGCAACATCGGTACCGCGCTGGCGGTCAGCCTGATCACCTTCATCACGCTGATCTTCGGCGAACTGGTGCCCAAGCGCCTGGCGCTGACCCGTTCGGAGGCCATTGCCGGCCTGGTCGCGATGCCGATGAGCTGGCTGGCCAAGCTCGCCCTGCCCTTCGTCTGGCTGCTGTCCAGAACCACCCAGCTGGTGCTGCGCCTGTTCGGCCTGGGCAAGGATGAAGTCGCCTCGGTGACCGAAGAAGAGATCCGCATGCTGGTCGCCGAAAGCCACGAGGCCGGCGTGATCGATGCCCACGAGCGCGACATGATGAACCGCGTCATGCGCCTGGGCGACCGCACCGCCGACAGCCTGATGACCCCGCGCAACCGCATCGCGTGGCTGGATACCCAGGCCGGGCTGGAGCGCAACCTGGAAATCATGGCCGAACACGAGTTCTCCCGGTACCCGGTGTACCGCGACAACGACATGGACGTGGTCGGCGTGCTCGAACTGAAATCGCTGGCCACGCGCATGGCGCGCGGTGACAACGCGCTGTTCCAGACCCTGCGCGAACCCCTGTACGTCTCCGAATCGACCCACGCGATGAAGCTGCTGGAAATCTTCCGCGAGGAACAGCAGTCGATGGCACTGGTGGTGGACGAGTACGGCGAGATCCAGGGCCTGGTGACCATCAGCGACCTGATGGGCGCGGTGGTCGGCCGCCTGCAGGCGGTGGAGAACGCCGACGAGGACGCGCTGGTGGTGACCCGCGAAGACGGCTCGCTGCTGGTGGACGGCTCGCTGCCGATCGAAGACGTGCGCGAACTGATCGGCAGCAACGACCTGCCCGACGCCGAGGACGGCGACTACTACACGCTGGCCGGCATGTGCATCCATTACTTCGGCCGCATTCCGCACGCAGGCGAGTACTTCGACTGGGCGGGCTGGCGCTTCGAAGTGGTTGACCTGGATGGTGCGCGCGTGGACAAGCTGCTGCTGCGCACGTTGTCCGACGAGCAGGCCGATGAGCTCACCGCCTGAGGCCGGCAAGGGTCCGGGCGACGAGCGCCCGGCCTACCGCAACGAGGGCATCCGTACCCTGCTGGAGATGTTCGCCTCTGGCGATCCCGCCGAGCACATGCCGCTGGGCCAGATCCTCGGCAACCTGCAGCAGAGCTCGTTCGGCGTGTTCCTGTTCGTGGCGATCCTGCCGTCGTTCATCCCGATCCCGGGCATGGGCGGCGCGGTCAGCGGCCCACTGGTGGTCCTGATCGGCCTGCAGATGCTGTTCTGCCTGCGCCGGCCCTGGCTGCCCGGCTTCATTGCCCGCCGCGGGCCGAAGCGCGGCACCATGCATCGTTTCCTGGACCGCATCGACCGCCCGCTGCGGCGCCTGGACAAGATGCTGAAACCCCGCCTGCCGCAACTGCTGACACCGCTGATGGCGCACGCCTTCACCGGCCTGCTGCTGGTGCTGCTGGGCCTGCTGCTGTCGTTGCCGATTCCCTTCACCAATTTCCTGTTCGGCTTCCAGCTGCTGCTGTTCTCGCTGGCGCTGCTGGAACGCGATGGCGCGCTGATGCTGTTCAACTGGATCGCCGCCGTGGCAGCGATCGCGTTCTTCGGTTTCAGTTCGGGGCAGCTGGTGGGTCATACGGTGGAGCTGTTCCAGCGCTGGTTCTGATCCGGAATCCGGTAGAGCCGGCCGCTGGCCGGCTGCCACGTTTCCCAGGTTTGCCGGCCAGCGGCCGGCACTACCCATACCGGACATCGGTCATCACCGAAGATCGATGAAACCGTTGTCGGCCAGCGCCGCCGGTTCGTCCTGCACCGCCGACAGCACGAACGTCAACGCCTTGCCCAGCAGCGTGCCCGGACCGTCCCAGTACTCGGCACTGTCGGCGCGCACATGGATCAGGCGAAGGTTGGGGTCATCCTTGCCACCGGGGAAGAACAGCTTCATCGCCGGTGACCACAGCTCCTCGATCTTCGCGCGATCGTCGACCACGCGTGCCCGCCCCGCCACCGACACATAGGTGTTCTTCGAGGGCGAGGCATACGCCACGTTGACCCGCGGGTCGAGCGCGATCTCGGCCACCTTGGGGCTGTCGCCGGTGATCACGAACCACAGGTCACCGTCGAAGGCGACCTGCTGGGTGGCCAACGGCCGGCTGTAGAGGCGGCCATCGACGCCGGTGGTGGTGAACATCGCCACCTCCACGTCCTTGATCAGTTCGGCCAGCTGGGCGATGTGTTCGGCACGGGTGTCGGCCATGTGGGGGCTCCTTCGATATGAGCCCCCATCAGACGCGGTTTGGCCGCAATGGGCCGTGACGCAATTGTTCAGCCCGCGTGGCGGGCGTGCCAGGCCTGCATGGTGAGTCCGAACGAGCGCAGGCGCGCGCGGTGGTCGTACAGGTTGGCGGTGAGCATCAGCTCGTCGGGCTTGTGCCGTTCGACGAACGCGGCGATGCCCTCCGCCACCTGCTGCGGATCGCCCAGCACGGTGCAGGCCAGCGCCCGCTCCACGCCCGGTTTTTCGTGCGGCTCCCAGAAGGACTCGATGTCGTCGATCGGTGCCGGAATCTTGCCCGGTCGGCCGCGACGCAGGTTCACGAAACTCTGCTGCTGGCTGGTGAACAGGCGCCGCGATTCGGTTTCGCTGTCGCTGGCAACGACGTTCAGGGCCAGCATCGCGTGCGGCTGCTTCAGCGTGGCCGAGGGGCGGAACTCGCGCCGGTATACAGCAACGGCTTCATCCATCGCGTCGGGTGCGAAGTGCGAGGCGAACGCATACGGCAGGCCCATCGAGGCGGCCATGCGCGCACCGAACAGGCTCGAACCGAGGATCCAGGTCGGCACCCGCAGGCCGCCACCCGGAACCGCCTGCACCGCCTGCCCGGGTTGTACCGGCTCGAAGTAATGCAGCAGCTCGCGCACGTCCTGCGGGAACTGGTCGGCGCTGTCGAAGTAGCGGCGCAGCGCACGCGCGGTCGGCTGGTCGGTACCGGGTGCACGGCCCAGGCCGAGGTCGATGCGGTCCGGATACAGCGAAGCCAGCGTGCCGAACTGCTCGGCCACCTGCAGCGGGGCATGGTTGGGCAACATGATGCCGCCGGCACCGACGCGGATGCGCTTTGTGCCACCGGCGACGTGGCCGATCAGCACGGCGGTGGCCGCACTGGCGATGCCCGGCATGTTGTGGTGTTCGGCCAGCCAGTAGCGGCGGTAGCCCAGCGCATCGGCGTGCTGGGCCAGTTCCAGCATGTTGGCGAAAGCGGCGGTGGTGTCACTGCCCTCGCAGACCGGGGCCAGGTCAAGGATCGACAACGGGATCATCAGGCGTTTTTCCGTCACAGGATCCCCCATGCATGGGGTCGGCCAGGCGCCGCGGCCAGTGACGGTGGCGGGATGCTGATTCCCGTGTGGCGGGTTCAGGGCTGACCGGGCCGATCCGGGGTGCCCTGGTCCGCGCCAAGCGCGATTGGTAGTGCCGGCCGCTGGCCGGCATACAGGTAGATGGCTTCGCAGCCGGCCAGCGGCCGGCTCTACCCCGGAAGCGTCAGAACGCGCTGGGGCGCGGCTCCGGCAGCGGCTGGTCGACCATCGGCTTCAGCTCGGCATCCAGCGCCACGCGCTCATCGAACACGAAGCAGCGGCCTTCGTAGCCTTCGCCGCCCACCTCCTCGAAGTAGCCGAGGATGCCACCGTCCAGCTGCAGCACGTTGTCCATGCCGTCGTTGACCATCCACAGCGCCGCCTTCTCGCAGCGGATGCCGCCGGTGCAGAAACTGACCACGGTGCTGTCTTTCAGCGTCTCGCGGTGCGGCGCCAGCGCCTCGGGCAGGTCGGTGAACTTGTGAATCGGCAGCACCAGCGCATCCTTGAAGGTGCCGTACTCCACTTCCTGCAGGTTGCGGGTATCGAGCATCACCACCGGCTTGCCGGCGTCGTCATGCCCCTGCCGCAACCAGCGCTGCAGCGTGGCCGGATCGACCGCCGGCGCGCGCGGATAGTCCAGCGGCTGACCGTCGTCACGGCGGAAGCTGATGATCTCGTCCTTCACCTTGGCCTTCAGCCGCGCGAACGGCTGATGTTCACTGAAGCTGGTCTTGACCCGCATGTCGGCAAAGCGCGCGTCAGAACGCAGTGCCTCGTAGAAGTTCTCGACCGCCTCCGGCGTACCCGCCAGGAACAGGTTCAGCCCCTCGCCCGCCACCAGGATCGTGCCCCGCAACTGCGCCGCCTCGGCACGCGCCAGCAACTGGTCGCACAGGGCCTGGGGAGCGTCGATGACGGCGAAATGGTAGGCAGCAGTATTGGCGATCATCCTGGCATTTTAGCGCCTCCCGCCCCTCCGGGCAGATTCAGGGGTCAGAGCCCTCTGCGCAGCAGAGGGACCCGACCCCAAGCCCGGCAAACAACCGGAATCTGTCATGGGTGGGGCGGTGTGGGCAGGCGGGGGCGCAGAGCGCCATGGATGGCGCTCTACGAGGCACGCAGGAGCAGCTTTTGCCGTCCCCCGCCTGTCCACACCGCCCCGCCCTCCCACTGAAGCCCGGCTTTTGACGTTGCTGTTGCCGTTGCGTCTGCGGGTGCCGGGTGCAACCCGGCCAGAAGCCCCATTACCCCCGCAACAGCACGAACGGCAGCAGCACCAGCGCCGCCGCACCGGCCATCCCCAGCAGCACCAGCACCACGTAGACCGGCCGCCGCCGGAACAGGCTGCCGAAGGTCTCCGCCGTGCCATCACGCAATGCCTGCTCACGCTCGGCACGGATGCGCGGCCCGCGTTCGGCCTGGTATTCCGCCATCAGCGCCTTCGCACGTGGATGATCGGCGTCCTCGCGCAGCCACAGGCCACCATTGGAGATGCCCCAGGGGCTGGGTTCGGTGCGATACCAGGCGATGCCGTGCTGGTCGAGCAGCGTGCAGACATCGGCATATTCGTCGTCGCCGACATTGCGCAGATTGAGCAGGAGTTTTGCCATGCCCCCATGATACCCGGCGCCGATGCGCTACCCTTGCCGCCCTCGCCCTGCGCCCTTCCGGAGACGCCCGATGCGCCGCCTGCTGCTTCCCCTGCTGCTGTCCCTCGCCGCCGCTGGCTGCACAACCGAACCGTCCGGCCCACCGCCCGGCGGCACCCTGACCACCTTCGAGCGCATCGATACTGTGCCCGGCACCGGCACCGAAGCCGTTGCCGGCAGCAAGGTCACCGTGCACTACACCGGCTGGATCTACGACAACCGCACCGAAACCAAGCACGGCAAGACCTTCGACAGCTCCTTCAAGCACGGCGAACCGTTCACCTTCGCGCTCGGCGCCGGCCAGGTCATCCGCGGCTGGGATGAGGGCGTGGCCGGCATGAAGGTCGGTGGCAAGCGCACCCTGATGATCCCGCCGGATTACGGCTACGGCGACCGCCGGGTTGGCCCGATTCCGGCCGGCTCGTCGCTGGTGTTCGATGTCGAGCTGCTCGATGTCAAACCGTAATGCCGCACCGCTTCCGCGGGTCGCCGTCATCGGCGGCGGCCCGGCCGGCCTGTTCGCCGCCGAGCACCTGCGCGCCGCCGGTCTGGAGGTGGACCTGTACGAGGCCAAGGGTTCGCCCGGCCGCAAGTTCCTGATCGCCGGCAAGGGCGGGCTCAACCTCACCCATTCCGATCCGCGTCCGCTGTTCGACAGCCGCTACCGCGAGCAGTCCACGACCGTGGGCCGCTGGCTGGATGGCTTCGATGCGCAGGCATTGCGCGACTGGGCCGGCGGTTTTGGCGTGGAGACCTATGTGGGCAGCTCCGGCCGCGTGTTCCCGGTCGACCGCAAGGCCGCGCCGCTGCTGCGTGGCTGGGTGCGCCGGCTGAAGGAACAGGGCGTGCGCCTGCATGCCAACCACCGTTGGATCGGCTGGGGCAACGACGGCGCGCTGCGCTTCGCCACCGAAGCCGGCGAGATCGATGTCCACGCCGATGCCACCGTGTTGGCGATGGGCGGCGGCAGCTGGCCGCAGCTGGGCAGCGACGGCGCCTGGGTTGCACCGCTGCAGGCCCGTGGCGTGGACATCACGCCACTGCAGTCAGCCAACTGCGGCTTCGACGTGGACTGGACCCCGTTCTTCGCCCAGCGCAATGCCGGTGCACCGCTGAAGCCGGTGGTCGCGCACTGGATCGACCTGGCCGGACAGCCACAGTTGCTGCAGGGCGAATGCGTGGCCAGCGAGTACGGCATCGAAGGCAGCCTGATCTATGCGTTGGCGGCGGACCTGCGCGAGACCATCAACCGCGATGGCCACGCGATGCTGTGGCTGGATCTGGTGCCGGGCCGCGACGAGGCGCGCCTGCTGGCCGATCTGTCACGCCCGCGCAAGGGCCGCAGCTTCGGCGAGCACCTGCGTCGCCAGGCGGGCCTTGATGCGGTGAGGGCCGCACTGGTGTTCGAGATTCTGGGTAAGGAAGCCGGCAACGACCTGCCTGCCGTGGCGGCTACGCTCAAGCGCCTGCCGCTGCGCCTGCTGCGTCCCCGGCCGATGGCCGAGGTGATCAGCACCGCCGGCGGCGTGCGCCTGGATGCGCTGGATGATGGCCTGATGCTGCGGGCCGTGCCCGGCGTATTCTGCGCCGGCGAGATGCTGGACTGGGAGGCGCCGACAGGTGGCTACCTGTTGACCGCGTGCTACGCCAGTGGCCTGCGTGCCGCCGAGGGCGTAATCAGGTGGCTGGCCGGGCGGTGACGCCTGCATTGTAGAGTCGAGCCATCCTCGACTGCCTTACAGTCCCCCGGGCGCTCACCATGGCCTGCGCATGCTCACCGAAGCCAGCGCCACGCCGCTGGGATGCGGGTAGACCTGTTCGCGCACGCTGATGAATCCCTGCCGTTGGTAGAACGGCACCGCATTGAGCGAGGCCGACAGCACCACCTCACGCTCACGATCGGCCATTGCCAGCAGGCGCTGCATCAGCGCCTGGCCAATTCCCTGGCCGCCACGATCAGGATCAACGAACAACGCGTCGACTTCATTGGCATCGGCATCGAACACACCGAAGCCAAGAAGGCCGCCCTGCCCATCCTCGGCCACCACGCAGCCGCCCTGCCCCAGCAACCGCGCGTACTGCGACGGCGGCGGCGAGGCCGACCAGGGCGCAATCACTTCGGGCGGATAATGGCTGCTGCAGGTCTCGCGCACGCAACGCGTGCGCAACGCCCACAGCGTGGCGACATCATCCGTGGTGCCGGTCCGGAACCGCATGGCATCTCCTTGCAGCGTCGAGCCATGCTCGACGGTTCTTCGTTCCAACATCGCGATGAGAGAAGCAGCCGAGCATGGGCTCGGTTCTACAGCAACACGTTATCGCGACTTGCTGGCCCGCAGCGCCTGGATCTTCGGCGGCGGCTGGAAGGAATCGCTGCGCGCATCGGCCCAGAACGCATGGAACACGGCGTGGTCCGGCACCTTGTGCAGCAACTCGCCCGGTTCAAGGTAGCGGTACAGCGAGGCCAGCGAACGGATCTCAACAGGCGAAACCCGACGCAGGATATGCTCCGGACCCAGTTCCGCCGGGTCGTTCAGGCCCGCGGCACACAGCAGTTCCTTCAAGGCATGCAGCGTGTGCTCGTGGTAGCTGTACACACGGGTGGCCTTGTCCGGTGCATCCAGATGCTTCCAGCGCGCCGGGTCCTGGGTCGCGATGCCGGTGGGGCACTTGTCGGTATGGCAGCTCAACGACTGGATGCAGCCCAGCGCGAACATGAAGCCGCGGCCGGCATTGCACCAGTCGGCACCCAGCGCGATGGTGCGCGCGATGTCGAACGCACTGGTGATCTTGCCGGCTGCACCGATGCGGATGCGCTCGCGCAGATCGAGGCCGACCAGGGTGTTGTGCACCAGCAGCAGCGCTTCGTGCATCGGCACGCCCACATGGTCGACGAACTCGGCCGGCGCCGCGCCGGTGCCCCCTTCGGCACCGTCCACCACGATGAAATCCGGCAGCAACCCGGTTTCCTGCATCGCCTTGGCAATGCCGAACCACTCCCACGGGTGGCCGATCGCCAGCTTGAAACCGACCGGCTTGCCACCGGACAGCTCGCGCAGGCGGGCGACGAACTGCAGCAGCTCGACCGGTGTCGAGAACGCCGAGTGACGCGACGGCGACACGCAGTCCACGCCCATCGGCACGCCACGGGTCACCGAGATCTCGGCAGTCACCTTCGGCGCTGGCAGCACGCCGCCATGACCCGGCTTGGCACCCTGCGACAGCTTGATCTCGATCATCCTGACCTGGTCATGGGTGGCATTGGCAACGAAGCGTTCCTCGCTGAAACCACCCTTCTCGTCGCGGCAACCGAAGTAGCCCGAGCCGATTTCCCAGACCAGATCGCCGCCCATCTCACGGTGATAGGGCGAGATCGAACCTTCGCCGGTGTCGTGGTAGAAACCACCACGCCGTGCGCCTTCGTTCAGTGCGCGGATGGCATTGGCCGACAGTGAACCGAAGCTCATCGCCGAGATGTTGAACACGCTGGCCGAATAGGGCTTGGCACAGTTCGGACCGATCAGCACGCGGAAGTCATGCTTGGCGATGGCAGTCGGCGCCAGTGAATGGTTGATCCATTCGTAGTCCACCGCATAGGTGCTGCGCAGGGTGCCGAACGGTACCGTGTCCATCTCGTTCTTGGCGCGCTGGTAGATCAGTGCACGTTGCTGGCGCGAGAACGGCACGTCCTCCAGGTCACTCTGCACGAAGTACTGGCGGATCTCCGGGCCGATCGATTCCAGCCCGTAGCGGAAGTGCGCCATCACCGGATAGTTGCGGCGCAGCGTGCTGCGCTTCTGCAGCAGGTCCCAGGTCCCCAATGCCACCATCGCGGCAGTCAGGCCGACGCCCCAGTACCAGGCCGGCCAGATCGTGGCCAGCCACAGGCATATCGGGAACATCAGGATGGCGAGCAGGTAGACGATGTACCGGTGCATGGCTTTCCTCGGTTGCAACTGTTCCCGAGTCTACCGCGCCGCTCGCTGCCAAGGCTTACAAACGATCGTCAACCACGTTGCGCGGCCAGGCCGATTTGACGTCGTAGACCAGGCCGCCTGGCGCCAGCAGCGCCCGGATTGCGTCTTCATCCATTGCCTTGAAACGGGCGTGGGCCACCGCCAGTACCACCGCGTCATAGCGCCCCGCCCCGGGTTCGGCCAGCCAATCCAGGCCCTCGCCGGTCAATGCCGCCGGGCCGACCCACGGGTCGCTCACCTCCACCTGCGCACCCGCATCGCGCAGGCGCTGGGCCAGTTCCAGCGCGCGGCTGTTGCGCAGGTCCGGGCAATCCTCCTTGAAGGTCACGCCCAGCACCAGGATGCGTGCCTCCGCCGGTGCACGGCCACGCTCGGCCAGCATCGCCAGCACGCGCGCCGCCACGTGCTCGCCGACGCGGTTGTTGACCTGCCGCGCGGTGTGGATCAGGTCCGGGTGGTAGCCCACGCTTTCGGACTTGTGCAGCAGATAGTACGGATCGACGCCGATGCAGTGACCGCCAACCAGGCCTGGTCGGAACGGCAGGAAATTCCACTTGCTGCCAGCGGCGTCCAGTACGTCCTGGGTATCAATGCCGAGCCGGTCGAAGATCAGCGCCAGCTCGTTGACCAGCGCGATGTTGACGTCGCGCTGGATGTTCTCGACCACCTTGGCTGCTTCGGCCACGCGCATCGACGGCGCCGGGAACGTACCGGCGTCGATGATGCGCTGGTAGAGACCATCGATCACCGAAGCGACCTCCGGGGTCGAACCAGACGTGATCTTGCGGATGTCGGCCAGGCGCCGCTGGCGGTCACCGGGACTGACCCGTTCCGGGCTGTAGCCGCAATAGAAGTCTTCGTTGAAGCCCAGGCCCGAACCCTGTTCCAGCAGCGGCACGCACACTTCCTCGGTGGTGCCGGGGTACACCGTGGACTCGTAGATCACCAGATCGCCGGCGCGAAGATGACTGGCAATCAGCCGTGTCGCCGAACGCAGGGGCTCCAGGTCGGGCTGCTCGTATGCATCGATCGGGGTCGGCACGGTGACGATATAGACGTTGCAGGCATCGAGCAGCGAAGGATCGCTGCCGTACTGCAGATGCGTGGCTTCGGCCAGCTCGTCGGCCTCCATCTCCAGCGTGTGATCGCGGCCACCGCGCAGCTCCGCGATGCGGCCGGCATCGATGTCAAAGCCCAGTGTCGGCCAGTGCCGGCCAAACGCCACCGCCAATGGCAGGCCGACGTAACCCAGGCCGATCACGGCGAAACGCGGCGTCACCGCCGCCGCAACGGGCACGCTCATCGGCATGTCCCGTGCGCCGGGTGAAACCGGATGCGTGCCGCCATGGCTTGGGCCAACCCACTCATTCGCTGTACCACTCCGGGAAACCCGCACCAGAAAGGCTACAGCCTACCGGCCCCGATACCCCGCCGCCAAGGCGGGCTCAGGAACCCAGCGCGACCGCGGCGGGTTCCAGCTCGCCGTCGGCACCGGTCCAGGCCTGCAGCAGGCGCTCGAAACCACCGCTGCCAAGCAGGAAACCCGGCCACGCCGCGTCAACGATCTGGGTCAGCAGGTCCGCATCGATCCGCCGCGTCCCCATCGACCAGCGCGGGAACGCACGCTGCACCACCGGCGCGCGGCACAACAGCCTCATCTGCGCGTGGCTGCGTGCATTGAAGATGCGCTGGAACACCGAATCGATGCCATCTTCGGGGCCTTCCAGATACTGCAGGAAGCGGCTGCCGTCGAACATCAGGACACCGGTGACACCGGCTACACGATTGAATGCCGTGGCGTCGGCCAGCAGGCGATCAAGATCGGTTGTCCGCAGATCGGCGCGGGCCTCACTGGCATAGGCAATCGCGTGCAGCGACATCGGGTGGCTCCCCCCCTGGGAACGGTGGCTGGGACTATGACATGAACAGGGATAACAGTTAAGCACGTCGCTCACGCGCAATCCGGCTGCAGCGACACGGGTAGGCTACAATCGGCGCCGCGCTGCAGGCCCGGATGGCGAAACTGGTAGACGCATCGGACTTAAAATCCGCCGGGGGCAACCCCATGCCGGTTCGATTCCGGCTCCGGGCACCACACGCACGCAGCACATCCCGCTTTCAGATCGCCCGCGAGTAGCGTGGCTGCTCATGTGCGGCACGCAGATACGGGTCGAAGCACATTGCCAGCAACCGCAGCAACGGTCGCCCGGGTTCGCTCGCACGCACCACGCCATCGCGGTATTCGGCCAGGCCATCTTCCTGCAGCCGCTGTACCGAACGCAGGTCCTCGGCGAAGTACTGCTGGAAATCCACGCCGTGGCGCTGCCCCAGCACCGCACCATCCACCTCGCCCTGGCACATCAGCTGCTGGATCAGCTCCGCGCGCAGCTGGTCGTCGGCACTCAGCGCGACACCGCGCCAGACCGGCAACTGCCCCTGGTCCACCGCGTCCTCCCAGGACGCCAGGTCACGTGGATTCTGGCTGTAGGTGGCGCCGATATGGCTGATCGCACTTACGCCCAGGCCGAGCAGATCGGTATCGGCGTGGGTGGTGTAACCCATGAAGTTGCGATGCAGCTGGCCGGCACGCTGCGCGCGTGACAGATCCTCTTCCGGCAATGCGAAATGATCCATGCCGATGTACTGGTAGCCAGCCGCGGAGAGCTTGTCCACCGCCAGGCCCAGCAGCGCCAGCTTGTCTTCCGGCGACGGCAACCGGCTTTCGTCGATCTGCTTCTGTGCCCGGAACAGATGCGGCAGGTGCGCGTAGCCATACACCGCCAGGCGGTCCGGGCGCAGCGCCAGCACCCGTTCGAGGGTGCGGCCGAATCCTTCCAGGCTCTGCCCGGGCAGGCCGTAGATCAGATCGACGTTGACCGAACGCATGCCGCTGTCGCGGCAGGCGCGCAGGATGTCCAGTGTCTGCTGCACGCCCTGTATGCGGTTGATCGATTCCTGCACCTGCGGGTCGAAATCCTGCACGCCCAGGCTGGCCCGGTTGAAGCCCAGGCGCGCCAGCATGGCGACGTCACGGGTGTCGATGAAGCGTGGATCGAGTTCGATCGAGAAATCGCGCTGCGGTGAATCGCTGAAATCGAAGCGCCTGCGCAACCCTTCCACCAGTGTGGTCATCGCCTCGGCATCGAGGAAGTTCGGCGTACCACCGCCCAGATGCAGCTGGATGACCTCGCGCCCGTCCTCGAACTGTGGTGCCAGCAGATCGGCCTCGGCCAGCACGCGCGACACATAGCTGTGGCCACGGCCGCGATCGCGGGTGATCACCCGGTTGCAGCCGCAGTAGAAGCACGGGCTGGAACAGAACGGCACATGCACGTACAGCGACAGCGCGCGGGCCAGCTGGTTGCTGTCGGCGATCGCCTGGCGCAGCGCCGGCGCGTCGAACCCATCATGGAAATGCGGCGCGGTCGGGTACGAGGTGTAGCGCGGGCCCGGCCGGTCGTGCCGGCGCAGAAGGTCAGGGTCGAAAGTCCAGGCCAGGCCACCAGCGGCGGGAGAGAACGTGTCCATGGCGCCAGCATCGCGCCGGGCGGCCTGCGCCGCCTTGACCCAGATCAATCCTTGGCGGGCATCCCCAGCACCGGCAGGCCGACCTGCGGCCATCGCAGCATCTGGTAGCGCTTCCAGAAGGTGTCACCGATGCGCGCAGCCACGTCGTTGGCCAGCTCCTGCATCGGCGGGTTGTTGCATTCGGCGGTGGTGATCCGGAACAGCACCAGCCAGCGGTCGAACAGATCCTTGTCCAGCTGGATGGCCATGTGCTTGGACATCGGCGAACCCTTGAAGCGCCGGGTGCCGCGCAGCATCGCCGACCAGAAGTCGACCAGCTGGGCCAGATGCTCCGGCCAGTCGTGGACGTGGGCCTCGAACACCGGCCCCAATCGCTCCTCCCCGCGCACGCGGGCGTAGAAGTCGTGGACCAGGCGGGTCACTTCCTGCTCGGTGCACAGCTCGGGCGAGGCGACAGGAAGGACAGGCGGCGTTGCGTTCATCGGGGTACCCAAAGCGTGCCGGCAGTGTGCCGCAGCCGGCCGGCACCACCGTTGATCCAGATCAATGTCGGCGCAGTCCGCTGCACCTAGGCTGGCACGCTTGCAGGAAGCATGCCCTGCGGATGCCGCGCCAACCCAGGCGAGTATACGCGCCGCCCACTTTTCGATCCGGGACAGCATGAACAGACCCTCTCCCAACCGTCGCCAGCAGTTGATCCAGCAATGGGGCGCGATCCTCTGGCCCAGCTTCATCGCTGCCGGCCTGGCCAGCGTGGTGTTCTTCGCCTTCGTCGACCCGCTGCGGTTGCAGGCCATCAGTTTCCCGGGCACGCAGATCAGCCGTGAAATGGGCTACACGGCCGGCTTCTTCATGTTCTGGACGGTGACGGCGCTGTCCAGCGCGATCACCTGGTACCTGCAGCGACCGATGCCCAGCGGCGACGACGACGAGTTGCCGCTGGGATGAGTACGACCTGCACACCGAGACCACGGCACTGGCGCGGCACGCTCAGCGCCGCCTTGCTGGTGCTGTTCTACGCATTGCCATGGCTGCGCTGGGATGGCCGCCAGGCCTTGCTGCTGGATATCAACGCCCGCCGCTTCGATCTGTTCGGCTGGACGCTGTGGCCGGGAGACGTCGGGGTGCTGGTCGGCCTGCTGGCGGTGCTCGCGATGGGGCTGGCACTGCTCACCCACCTCGCCGGGCGCATCTGGTGCGGCCACGCCTGCCCGCAGACACTGTGGCGCCGTGCCTTCGACTGGATCGCCGACGGCATGGCCCGCACGCTTCCGGCACGCGTTGCGCGCGCGGCCACACAGCTGGCCTGGGGGCTGCTCTCGCTGTGGACCGGCATCACCTTCGTGGGCCTGTTCAGCCCGATCGCCGAGCTGGTGATCGCAGCGCCGCGCGCCGGCTGGAGCGGCTGGGAAACGTTCTGGGTGCTGTTCTATGCCGCCGCCACCTGGGCAAACGCCGGCTTCCTGCGCGAGCAGGTCTGCCGTTCGCTGTGCCCGTTCGCACGCATGCAGCCGCTGCTGACCGATCCACATACGCCGCGCATGCTGTACGACGCCCGCCGCGGCGAGCCACGCGGGCCTCGCCCATCCGGCCTGGGCGGCGTGCTGGGCCGTGCCCGCGGCCTGCTCGACCCGACCACTGCACAGGACTACGTGTTCCGCGCCGCGCATCCGCTGCTGGCCGGACCGATGCCGACCTTCAGCGCCGACCGTCTTGGCGATTGCACCGATTGCGCGGCCTGCATCAGCGCCTGCCCGATGCAGTTGGACATCCGCCAGGGGCCGCAGGCCGACTGCCTGGCCTGCGGCGCCTGTCTGGAAGCCTGCGCACAGCAACAGCACCGGGCCGGGTTCGGTCCGGGGCTGGTGCGCTACTGCAGTCCGCAGGCGATGGCCGGGCAACCGAAGCGCTGGTGGCGACCCCGGACCCTGGCCCTGCTGTCTTTGCTGCTGGCGCTGCTTGCCTGCGGCGCCTGGCGCCTGCTCTGAATCAACGCGGCCCGTCGGCGTGCGGTGGTACCAGCTGCGCGCGTCGGACAATGCCCAGCTGCTCGATGATCAGCGCCATTTCGTTGGTGAACTCGGTACGCTCGGTCCCCTGCGGGACGAGCCGGTCCAGCACCTGCTGGTAGGTATCCCAGAACGCCGGACCGCATCCGTGTTTGTGATAGCTGGCTTCCAGTTCGCGGCGTACCCGTTCAGCCAAGCCATGCATGCCGTATTCCATACGACCTCCGTTGGACTTGTTCTGCATCGTTGACGGTCTACCGACTCACTTGCGTGCTACTGAAAGACTCCCAGGCTTCACGCCCGGTTGATCCAAATTAGTCACAGATTTCACGACAGGTCAATTACATGCAGCGACTTTCGCGATTGAAATTATTAATCATTCACGAAACCACATACGGGACCCCGCCCCTCCCGGATGGGGTGAAGCCGACAACGCGACCCAGCCACCTGTCCGGCAGCTGGTAGGCCTCGACAATAGGTACTGCCAGAACGATCAGTTTTTCCTATTTTGCTAAGTGTACTTAACAAAATGCGCTTAGCACGCTAAATGCGACAAAAGGCGGCGTAATTCAGGCGGATTCGACTTCGGCGGCGCCCGTTGCGGGGAACAGGTTCGGGTAGCGCTGATGCAGGATGTACTGCCGCAGAGCGGGAATCGGGAAGTCTTTCGGCCATTGCGATACCGCGGAACGGCTGATGCCGAAGAAGCGCGCCAGCTCCGCATCGGTCTGGAACCCCAGCCGCGTACGCACCTGCCGCTTGTTCCAGAATTCGGTCATGGTCTGCCCTTTTGTTAACCAGACTTATTCTTGCGGCAAGGATTCTTCGCATTCCACGCGTTAAGCTGGCTTGCATAGATGAATACTCTCGGCCAACGACTCGCCGCCGCCATGAAGAAAGCCGGGCACCCCCGCCCGGCCGATCTGGCCCGCGCCGCCAAATCCACCACGGCAACCATCAGCAACTGGCTCAACGACCATGTCAGTGCGTCCCATGTGAAAGCCGAGCAGCTGTTCCGCATCGCCGATGCGGCCAAGCTGGACGCACGCGAGCTGCTGTATGGAGTGAACGGGCGCGGCGTCGGGGAGCCGGGTAACGCCTACATTCCCAGCCAGGCCCACCTTGACGTCTGGCAGGACGCCTACGAGCTGGTCAGTCACCTGGTGGCCGAGAATGGCCTGGAAATCGACCACCGCCGCCACGCGGCGCTGGACCTGCTCGCGTTCGAACTGCTGATGGATGGCTTCAGCCGCAGCAAGGTGGCCCGCGTGCTGACGACCTCGATGACGTGAATGCACCGCCGCTGGTAGCATGGACCGCGATGGGGATGGGGCTCCCCCGATAACCGCCTGAGAAGGCTGATGGCTCCTGCCAGGACGAACCCGGTGTTCGTCGACGGCAGGTCGTGCCTGCCCTCGGCGTTCGCCACTGACCCTGCGAACCCGCATTCGAGGCACGCCATGCAAGCATTGAACAACTATTTCCTGGTCTTCGTCGGCGGCGGCATCGGTGCCTGCCTGCGCCACGCCTGCAACCTGATCGGCGCCCGAGTGGCCGTCGGCAGCCCCTGGCCGTGGTCGACCTTCCTGATCAACATCAGCGGCGCCCTGCTGATGGGCGTGGTGGTCGAGGTCTTCGCGATGCGCAATGGTGCCTCGCCGCAGCTTCGCCTGTTGCTCGCCACCGGCATCCTTGGTGGCTACACCACGTTCTCTACCTATGCGCTGGAGATCGGCCTGCTGCTGCAGCGCGGGCAGCACGGACTGGCCGCGCTGTATGCCGGTGGCTCGGTGGCGCTGGGCCTGGCCGGCCTGTTCGGTGGCATGAAGCTGGCCCGGCTGGTGCTGGGCTGAGGCTCAGGCCGCTCCAGCACGCGCCTGTCCGCGCCATTCGCGTGGTGACTGCCCCGTGTGCGCCTTGAACGCGCGCGAGAGTGCCGCCTCGCTGCCATAGCCCACCTCGTCGGCAATCCGCTTCAGCGGCCGGCCCTGGCGCAGCGCCTGCTGTGCCAGCCCGACCCGCCAGCCTTGCAGGTACTGGCCCGGGGTGGTCCCCATCGCTTCGCGGAAGCTGGCGGCGAACACGCTGCGTGACATGCCGGCCACCTCGGCCAGATCCTCCAGCGTCCACCCCTGCGCCGGGGCTTCGTGCATCGCCACCAGCGCCAGCCGCAATCGCGGGTGGCCAAGCCCAGCGAACAGACCGCCGCGCATTTCGCCACCTTCCATCAGCTGGCGCAGCACCTGGATCATCACCACCTCGAACAGGCGGTTGACCATCGCCGCGCGCCCGCAACGCTGCTCGAACGCTTCTTCGAACAACAACTCCAGCGCTGCGTTGCCGCCATACAGCCCAGCCAGCGGCAGGCAGATGAAATCCGGCAACGCGGCGCTGATCGGATTGAGCCGGCCGCCTTCGAAATGCAGGTTCGCGCAGGCCATGTCGGCGCCCTGCTGCGGGTCGGTACTGAAGCGGTGCGGCATCGGCCGCGGATACAGCAGCAGGCTGGGCACATCCACCTGTACGGTCTGCTGGGCATGACTGACCTGCAGCGGTCCACGTCGCACCAGGTGCAGCTGCCCGGCTTCATCCTCCCCCTCCAGCGTGTTGATGCCGCACAGCGCACCGGCATGGAACACCGAGGCGGTGACCGCGAAGCGTTCAAGCAGAATGGCGAGACGGTCGACCATGACGGGACTCCGGGTCAAGCGAGACAAGCTCAATGTGACAGATCGTATCGGAATCAGCACTGGAAAGGACGGCACTGGCCGCATGATCTGGCGGGCGCTATACAGGCCGCACATTCCCGCGCATGGAGGCACCGATGTCACTCCGCATCGCCCTGGCCCTGTTGCCGCTGCTGCTCGCGGCCCCGCACGCGCTATCCGCCTCACCCTCGAAGATCGAGCACCTGGCCTGGCTGGCCGGTTGCTGGCAGCTTGATGGGCAGCCACCCGGTGCCGGCGAGCAATGGACCAGCCTGGCTGGAAACACCCTGTTCGGCAGCAGCCGCAGCCTGCGTGACGGGCGAACCGTCGGCTTCGAGTTCATGCAACTGCGCCAACACGATGATGGGCGCCTGGTGCTGACTGCCCTGCCCTCTGGCCAGAACGCCACGGACTTCAACGCGACCCGGGTCGATGCCAACGAGGCGGTCTTCGAGAATCCTGCCAACGACTTCCCACAGCGTATCCACTACCGGCGGCTCGACAACCAGCGCGCACATGCGCGCATCGAGATCGCGCAGGACAATCCGAAGCAGGCAATGGACTTTCCCATGCATCGCGTCGCCTGCGGTGGACCGACGCCCGCACCCTGACACGCAGACGCCCCGGACCCGCCGGGGCGCCTGCATGCGGTCAACGCCACACGGGCATTCACCCGGCCAGCGTGGTTTCCAGGGCCTTCAGGCCATCGCGATAGATGCCCTCGAACAGCGCGGACGCTTCTTCGTTGCTGACGCCCACCGGAGTGAACTCACCGGACCAGTCGATCCGCGAACCGTCGCCCTGCTCGACCACACGCAGGGTGGATCGATAGTCGCTGACCGGGAACGGGGCCTGCAGGATCGAGTAGGTGTAGCTGCGATCGGCCTGGTCGAAGGCTTCCAGGCGCTCGACGATGGCATCGCCATCGGGATTGGCCAGATGGCGCACGCGACCGCCTTCGCTGAGCGTGCTCTGGGGAATGTACGGAAGCCAGTCGGGCAATGAATCGAAGCCGCCGATGAGGTTCCAGACCTGGTCGGCCGGGGTCGGCACGGTGATGGATACAGAAGCAGTTGCCATGGGAATGTCTCCTTCGGGACTCAGATGTTGTCGATCGGCAGCGGAGCGTTGGCCGCGACCAGGCCCTGGGCGCGCAGCGCCTGCCAGAACCCGGCCGGGATGATTTCCTTCAGTGCGGCGTAGTCTTCGGCGATGCGCTCGGGACGGCTGGCGCCCGGAATCACCGCAGCCACTGCCGGGTTGGCCAGCGAGAACTGCAACGCGGCCGCCTTGATGCTGATGCCGTACTCGGCCGCGATGGCCTTGATGCGCTCGACCTTGGCCAGGATCTCCGGCGACGCCTTCTGGTACTCGAAGTGGCTGCCACCGGCCAGCACGCCGGAGCTGTACGGACCGCCGACCACGATGCCGGTGTTGCGCTCGGCCGCCTTGGGCATCACCCGCTGCAGCGCACGCTCGTGGTCGAGCAGCGAGTAGCGGCCTGCCAGCAGGAAGCCATCCGGACGGGCTTCGTCCAGGTCCAGGGTCAGCTCGATCGGCTCGACACGGTTGACGCCCAGTCCCCAGGCCTTGATCACGCCCTCCTCGCGCAGGCGGGTCAGCACCTTGAAGGCACCGCGGCGTGCGGTCTCGAAGTACGACAGCCACTCATCGCCGTAGAAGTCCTGTGCGATGTCGTGCACCCAGACGATATCCAGGCGATCGGTCTTCAGGCGCTTGAGGCTGTCGTCGATCGAACGCAGGGTGGCGTCGGCCGAGTAGTCGTTGACCAGCTTGTTGGGGCGGCCGGCGACGAACAGGCCGCCCTTCTCGCCAAGGTCGCGGGCGCTGGTGTCTTCCACTTCGTCCAGGATCAGGCGGCCGACCTTGGTGCTGAGCACGAAGTCATCGCGGTTGCGCTTGGCCAGCGCGTCGCCAAGGCGGATCTCGGCCAGGCCTGCGCCATAGAACGGGGCGGTATCGAAGTAGCGGGTGCCCTGTTCCCAGGCCGCGTCCACCGTGGCCTGGGCCTCGGCTTCCGGGATGTCACGGAACATGTTGCCCAGCGGCGCGGTACCGAAGCCGAGGGTCTTGCCAGCCAGCAGCGTGTTGATGCTCATGGGTTCCCCCTTGGGGAGGTTGTTGAAGTTGACGCACAGGCTAGGCTTGCCCGATAAGACTGTCCAAGACATAATTTAATTATCTTGAGTCCCGCAAGGTCTTATGCTCGACCTCCGCCAACTGCGCTACTTCGTGGCCGTCGCCGAAGATGAACACGTCGGCCGCGCTGCCGAGCGCCTTCACATCTCCCAATCCCCGCTCAGCCGGCAGATCGCCCAGCTGGAGGAACGGCTGGAACTGCAGCTGTTCGAACGCTCGCAGCAGCGCATCCGGCTGACCGCCGATGGCCGTACCTTCCTGGCCGAGGCGCGCGCCCTGCTGACCCACGCCAATCGGCTGGAATCGCTGGCACGCCGGCTCGGCCGCGGCGATGAAGGTGGCCTGTGCATCGGCTATCTGGAGTACGCGATGCACTCCGGCGTATTGCCGACCGCCCTGCGCGAACTGCGCGGCGACCGTCCTGCCGTACACATCGCGCTGTACAACCAGCAGTCGGACGTGCAGCTGGAAGGCCTGCGCCAACGCAGCCTGGACATCGCCCTGGTCTGCGAACCACCCGCGTTCGACGATCCAGACCTGGAAGCCACGCAGGTGCTGAACGATCCGATGCTGCTGGCGCTGTCGGCCGGCCACCCATTGGCCACTGCAGAGACCATCACGCCCGAGGATCTGGCCAGCCAGCAGTGGATCGGCGTGATGCACAGGGAAAACGCACTGCGCCACGACACCTTCATCGCCGCGTGTGCGAAAGCCGGGTTCACCCCGACCATCGCCATGGAAGCGACCGAGCCACTGGCCGCGCTTGGCCTGGTTGCCGCCGGCCTGGGCCTGACCACCGTCCAGCAGAGCCTGGATCACCAGGCGCCGGACGGCGTGGTGCTGCGCGAGCTGCCGTGGTTCAGCTACCGCACACCGCTGTGGGCGGCCTGGCACCGCATCAACCTGCGCCCCCTGGTCGAAACCTTCCGCAGGACGCTCGTGCGCACCGCCACCGAAGGCAAGCCGGCATTCGGCGACTGAGCCGACCGCGCTATGCCGGGCCTGCCTCGGTGTAGCGCATCACCATGAAACCCTCTTCTGCGGCCGGTGCAACGAAGTGGCGGGTGATCTGCTCGAATTCCTCATCGCTGGCCTCGAAGGGATGCTCGCCGCATGCATTGCGTGCACGCAGCCGCGCCTTGCAGACCTCGTCGGCGATATCGAGGAAGTGCAGTTGATGCGCGGCGCCCACTGGCGAGAACACTTCACGTGCCCACGCGCGGCTGGCGGGCGTATTGAATGGAAAATCGAGCACCACCGAGACGCCGGCCCGCAGCAGCGTACGCAGATGATCGGTCAGCACGCTGCGCAGCGTGGCTGCGCGCTGCAGATAATCGGCGACGGAGTGGATTTCACCCGGGTGCAGCGTGGCCAACCAGGCATCTTCGCTGATCAATACGTGGCGAGGATTGGCCGCCAGCTGTTGCGACAACGTCGATTTTCCTGCGCCGATCTTGCCGCACAGCAGGTGCAGGGTTGCGCCGCCATCGGCGGATGAAGGGTGTTGCATCTGCGATCTCCTCGGTGGATTCCAGTTCCCGGGAGAGCGCTGCATGCAATCCGCCTTCCCGGGCGGGTTGCAGGGCCGTGACGACCGCGCGCTACCCCGCCTTCCCGTGGGGAATGCGGATAATCGACGCGGTGACGTGCGGAGCCATGCCACCAGCGTAGAGCGCCGCCTGTACGGCCCGCAATCCCCTGCGGCAGTGCAGCGCGCGCAACATTCCGCTGGCATCTATGCTCTGCGCCATTCCCGCATGGAATGACCACGATGCGCCCCTTGCTTCGATGTGCCCTCGCCCTTGGCCTGCTGCATGCTTCGACGGCATCGCTGGCAGCACCAACCACGGCACCACGCACGCTCAGCGGCGAGCTGCAGGGCGCCCCCTGGCGGCTGGATGTACCGGCAGACTGGAACGGCGACCTGGTGATGCTGGCCCATGGCTATGAGCCCGTGGGCGTGCCACGCACCACGCCGATGGCCGCCGGTGACAGCACCGCAGCACTGCTGGGCGTGGGCTACGCCGTCGCGCAGAGCGCGTATTCCAGCCAAGGCTGGGCGGTGGCCGAGGCGATCACCGACATGGAACACCTGCGACAGCATGCCCTGGGTGAACTCAAGCGCGTGCGACACACCTGGATGCTGGGCTTCTCGATGGGTGGTGCCGTAACCATTGGCAGCCTCGAGCGTTTCCCGCAGCACTATGCCGGTGGTGTGTCGCTGTGCGGCGCCAATCTCAGTGGCGAACAGATCGCGGCCGACCTGCTGACCACACTGGTCGCGTTCGATTATTTCTTCCCCAAGGCTGAGGGGTTGCCGGCCACCGGGTTGGCGTCGCGCGAAGCAGCCATGCTGCCCCAGAGCGAGCTTTACCAGGGCATCGCCACCACGCTGCAACGCGACCCGGCGCATGCCGCGTTGCTGGCGCAGCGGCTGCAGGTTTCCCCCGATGAAGTGGCCGGCACGATCAGCCTGCACGCCCTGGTGCTGCACGAGCTGGCCACACGCAGCGGTGGCATGCCGGTCGGCAACAGGGGCACGGTCTACAGCGGCTTCGGCGATGACGCCGCATTCAACGCCGGGGTGCGGCGCATCGATGCTGTACCTGCCGCGCAGGCCAGGGTGCGCGCGACGCTGGCGCTGACCGGCGCACTGCAGCGCCCGCTGGTGATCCAGTTCAACCACAACGACCCCACCATCGTGCCGCACATGCAGACGGTGTATCCGCAGTTGGCCGCACACGCCGGTGCGCGGCCAGCGCCACGGGTACTGCCATCGGTGGGCGAAGGACATTGTGGCTTCTCTGAAGCACAGGTTGTCGATGCCTTGAAGACAGTGCAACGCTGAGTCCATCGCGTAGCGAAACGTGTCCGCCAGGCTGGCAACGCTTACGGTGCAGGGACCCGCGCAGCATGTGTCGCCTCCCCTCGATCCGACCGCGCACCTGTTCGGCATGCCCGAAGGCGAGTGGCTGGGCTTCGACATGTCGGTGCCGTTTGGCCACCCCGGTGTCGGCCGACCAGCACAGTGCCGTTCGATGCGCGCGGTCAGATCGGCGCGCTCGGCCAGGTCTTGGCCGTGCGCCCGTAGCCGCAGCAGGCGGGGATCAGCCGCCCAGCGTGCCCATCGTGAAGGTGTAGCCCGAGCTCATCAGGAATTCGCGCATGCGCATTTCCGCGCGCCGCGGTGAGGCCAGGTTGGCCGGCGCATACAGGGCGTACACCAGGCCCGATCCCTCGATATGCTCGCGGCGGACCTCGCAGCGGGCGGTTTCCGAGGCTATCACCCATCCGTCCTTCAGCCGCTCCGGCCCGATGGATTGCCCGTTCTTCAACCGAAAGGTCAGCCAACGCACATCTGCCATGATTTTGCTCATTTCCGATTCGCTCCGTGCCCGAAGCGACCCGTGATGTCCTTGCTCGCCATTGCAGCTCCCTGAGACGTGGAACTCGACCATAACGCCTTGCCATGTCGCGGGTGGCTGAGACTGGCCGCGCCGCTCAGGTCGCCAGGTTGAAGAGCCGCCACAACGCCTCGCGCCCGGGTGGCGTCAGCCGCAGTTCGCGCCGGCCCTCGACGCGCCGCAGCCAATCGTTGTTCACGAAACTGTCCAGCATCGCCTCACCGACCAGCCCTGCCAGGTGTGGCCGCCGTTCGGTGCAGTCCAGGCAGCCACGGCAGTAGCGCGCCGGCTTGGCCGCCACCGGCTGCTGCAGGAGCTCGCGCAACGGCAGGCCCAGTCCGGCAAGGAATGCGGCGCCTCCAGCGCTGATCTGCCAATGCCCTTCGCATGGCAGTACATGCCCCGCCTGCAGCAGGCGATCGGTGATGGCGACCGCGTGCACGCCGGCCAGGTGCCGATAGCAGGAACGCGCCTCGCGCAGTGCAGGCATGCTGCGCGCGGCCGCAGCGGTACAGGAAGGGGTACGGTCGGCCACGCGCAGCATGCCTTCGAGCATCTCTGCCACCTCGCTTGATGCCAGCCGGTGGTAGCGATGACGCCCCTGCGCCACCGCCACCAGCAGGTCACCCTCGACCAGCCTGCGCAGGTGCGTGCTCGCCGTCTGCGGCGTTACCCCGGCCACGCGCGCCAGCTCCATCGCGGTGTAAGCCCGTCCATCCATCAACTGCAGCAGCATGGCGGCACGCGCCTGGTCCCCGACCAGGGCACCGACACTGACAAGGGAACCGGAGGTGTGGACCATGCCCCATTGTGGCATGCCGTCATCTGCCAACAGTTCGATGCAGGCCGAAGCGTCAGCAGCCGACTGCGCGGCACAGTGCTCGCCCGCAACCGCGAGACCTGCCGTGAAGACCGCTTCGATCCATCGCCGCCGCATCACCCCTTCGGTCCTGTACCCAGGCACGCCCGTGCTGCTGATGACCACGTTGAATGACGATGGCAGCAGCAACATCAGCCCGCTTTCTTCGTTCTGGGCGCTGGGCAACCGGGTAGTGCTGGGTCTCGGTACGCAGGGCCAGGGCTATCGCAACCTGCAGCTGCGCAGCGAGTGCGTGCTGAACTTCCCCTCATCCGCGCAGGCCGCACAGGTCGAGGCGATCGCGCGGGCAACCGGCTGTAACCCGGTGCCGACCGCCAAGCAGGCGATGGGCTACGTGCACGTGCGCGACAAGTTCGCACTGGGCGGATTCACTGCCGTCGTGTCGACGCATGTTGCTCCGATGGCCATTGCCGAGTGCCCGCTGCAGGTGGAGGCCACCGTCATGGCGATGCATCCACCCGGCGAGGATGATGGCCAGGGCTTCGTGATCGTCGAAGGCCGCATCCGCTGCGTGCATGCGCACGAAGACATCACCGTGGACGGCACCCAGCACATCGATGTGACGCGCTGGAAACCGCTGATCTACCTGTTCCGGCACTACCTGGGCGTGAGCGCGCCGGTTGGGCGCAACTTCCGTGCGGAGACACCCATGCGCCTTCCCGCCTAGCGGGAACGACTCATGGCGTACCCGCGGGTACGTTGCTGAACTTGTCGCGCACCGAGCGCTCGCGTTCACGCCGGGTCGAGGCGCACTGTTCGCGCGCACTCGCCATCTGTGTATCCGCCGCCATCCGCTCGGCACTCAACGATTGCTGCAGGCTGGCAATCTGCGCACGGATGCCCGAGTCACGGGTTGCGCCGGCCAGGTTGTTGCTCGACGCGGCCATCTGCCGGTTCAACTCGGCGATCTGCCGACCGATCTGCTGGCTGCGCGACTCCAGCGGACCGTAGATGCGCGAGCGCTCGCCCTGCACGCAGTTGCGCTCGGCGATACCGGCGTCGGCCAGTTCGGTGTTCTGGTACACCGCCGCGCGGTTCGATGCCTCCCCCGCCGTTTCCGTGGAGGAACGGCTGGAACGCAGCTTCATGGGTTCAGCGCCGGCAGCACAGGGATTCTGGCTGTATACCGTTTCACCGGAAGCGCCCTTGCACTTGTAGACCTGGGCCGATGCCAGCGGGAAACACCCCAGCAGCATCATCGCCATCACTACCTTCCCCTTCATCCTGCACCGCTCCCTGGTTCATTGGACAACCGCCACGATACGGTGGTTTGGTGGTGACTGCACGCTGGCGCCGTTCAGACCGTTTCGCCCTGCAGATCGAGCAAGGCCGTGGTCCAGCGGCGCGCTCCCAGCGTGGCCACCATGCCGCCGCGATAGACGAACCTGCGTACGTGGCCGTCTTCAATGAAGCAGGTCTCGTTCTGCATCGGCACATAGCCCGCAGAGGCATAGTGCCGATGATCCAGGGCGAACAGCACGGCGAAATCGATACCGTGCCGGCGCAGCTCTGCATGGGCTGCTTCGATCAACCGCGAGGCAACGCCCTGCCGGCGAACGTCGGCACGCACCACCACGCCGCCAATCAAGCCCATGCGTTCCGGCTCGCCGTCCAGCAGTACGTTGCGTTCGTACAGCGCGAGATGTGCGACAACGTGATCACCTCCCATCGCCAGGACCAGAGCGACCGGCCCCGGGATGGCGTAGCCCTCGCCCTGCATGTCCGGGAAAGCCTGGCGAAGCAGATCCACCGCCTGCTGACGGTGTTCCGGCGCTACGCTTTGCCAGCGGCATACCTGAACGCGCATTGCCCTATCTTCGTCCAATGAATGTGTGTCCAGGCCCATCGTGCCACGGAAACATGACCGGGCCCGCAGTAACGTTTCACTGTCAGCGCAATGTGATCCAGTACGAGACGATATCCGTGTAGATGCCCTCGCGCTTGACTGCGCGCGGCTCCCTGCCGAGTACGCTGAAACCCAGCGATTCATACAGCCCGCGCGCAGCAGCATTGTCCTCCAGCACCGTGAGGGTGAGCGATTCAATGCCCTCGGCGCGCGCAGATGCAAACGCAGCAAGAAGAAGGTGGCGGGCGATACCCTGGCCACGGTGGCCGGTGCCCACATGGACACTGTGCACTTCCGCCGTATGCCGTCGCGCCGTCCGCATCGGGCGTACGTAGCGCAGGAAGCCCGCAAGCTTACCGTCGATGAAGGCGCCGAAATAACGCGTGCCGGGATCAGCAAGCTGGGCGCGCATCACGTCTGCTGTCTCATTCTGCGCCTCGGCCAGCGTGGACAGGAACGCAGCGGGCGACTCGCGAAGCGCCTGCAACCGCGCCTGCCAGAGAATGTCGGCGTCGTCAGCACCAAGTTGCCGGATGACCATGCGACACACCCGCGAGGTTGTTGATGCACAGGTGCCCAGCCTAGCGCGGGTTCGCCTGATGCGGCGTGCATGCAAGAATGAAAACCGTCCCTTCTTCATTCACCGCCATGACTGAACTGCAGATTCCCCGCGTTGGATGCGGCGCCGTCGTCCGTGATGCCGGCGGCCGCATCCTGCTGATCCAGCGCGGACGCGATCCGGAGCGCGGGCATTGGGGCCTGCCTGGCGGCAAAGTCGACTGGATGGAAACGGTGGAGGCTGCCGTCGTCCGCGAAGTCCGCGAGGAGACCGCCTTGGAAGTGCAGCTGCTGCGCCTGCTGTGCGTGGCCGATCATTTCGAGCCGGCGCTTGCGCAGCACTGGGTCGCGCCGATCTACGAGGCGCGGGCACCTGCGGGTGCCGAGGCTTCCATCCAGGAGCCGGGTGTGCAGACCGGGCTGGGCTGGTTCGCCGTGGATTCACTGCCCCAGCCGCTGACGCAGGCCACGGTGCAGGCGCTGGCCAGGCTGTAGCCGATCAGGCCACGACCAAGGCGGCACGGATGCCGCCCGGCCTTGCGGCTCACTCGATCGGAAGACCGTGCATCTTCAGGAACGAGAGTTTGTCCCAGTAGCCGCGCTGGAACGTGATCAATCCTCCGTCAACCGTGAAGAAACCGCATCCTCGCAGGCCAAGAGGGTCGCGCCATTCCAGCGCAGCGACATTGCCGGCCTCATGGATGACTTCGGGAATGCAGACCATTTCAGCAGTGCTGAATTCACGCTCGAAGGTGGCACGGATCGCATCGCGGCCCTTGATCGGGTCCTGGGTGACCTGGTGATTGATCGCGTCGGGGTGATACAGCTCCGCCAGGCCAGCAGCATCGCCTGCGTTGAAGCGCTCGATCCAGGTTTCCACGATGTGTCGGGGAGTCATCCGCATGAAGTCCGCTAAGGCCCAGACCCGATCATAGCGCTCGTACAGCACATTCCAGACCGCAGAAAAACGAAAAGCCCTGCCCGGAGTCAGGGCTTTTCAATTGGAGGCCTCAAGCGGAATCGAACCGCTGTAAACGGATTTGTAATCCCAATCAAATCCTTACTCATCAATAGCCTGAGCGGAGGCGACACCCGCCCAACCGCCCCAACCGATCGAGTGCTGCCTTGATCCGCTCAACCTCCTTCGCTCTGGCCTCGGCCAGGCGTCGGGCCTGTTGCTGCTGTTCGCGGGTCGGCGGCAGACCGGGCAGTGGCGGGGGCAACTGGATCGGCGTGCTGTCGGTCAGCCGGGCGACGGCCTCACGCAGAGGCAGCTCGGGATACAGCCGGGCCGCGCACCAGCGTTCCGCATAGCGCTTCGCCTGCCGGACGTTGGCCGCGCGCCCCCTTCACCTGCCCCATCTTCTGGCCTTCCATCCACAGGCGCACCCCAAGGGGAGTGACGCCGGCCGTCTCCTGACCGTTCTACCAGAGCGCCCAGCGCTCACCGGTCTGGACCCAACCAGAGGGAATGGGCGCAGTGCAGAAGCCCTGGTAACCGTGGGAAGGGAAGGTCGCATGGCCGGACGGATACGACCGGCCATCGTGTCAACGATTCGACAAGGCGCGCCCAAGTCCCCGGCCTGTAATTGAGCCAGTCGCCGATGCCGCAAAGCTCCCGCCAGCCACTATTGTGAACAAAAAATGAACTTCAGTTGCACCTTGGCCGGGGGTGGTTCCGCCCGTCGCCGTTTACAAATAGAGGTCTGTAAAGCACTTGGCACTCGGAGACACCCCAGATCGAGCGCCATCTATGTCCTCCCCCTGTACACGCACTACGTTCATCAGCAACAAAGGAGCGCTATGAGTCGACGGATCAAAGCCCTGAGCCTCGCTGTACTAGCCATGCTGGCAGGAGCGGCAGTTTGGTACGGAACAACCGCACCGAGTACACAGCCAAACAAAGCCGCCTCATCGTCAGAGCCATCCAGCGCTTTGGAGCACGCCACTCGAGGGCCCGCGATCTCCGCCTCGCGACCTGTCTCTTCAAGATCCACACCAGGGTCTGCGGCCAACAGATTAGTTCGTGTGCGGCAACTGTCCGGACGCGCGTACGCAGTGGAAGACTATGGACCAATCCCACCAGGGACAGTGCACGAAGTCATTTCAAGACTTTCACCGTTGGCATTAGCTGGTGATGCGACAGCGTCCTACGGAATATTTCAGAAGCTCAATGAGTGTAAGGACATCAATCGACGCGCGTCTCGAGGCGTCGCACTTCACGCTTCCGAGAATGTCGCGACCGCGTGCATTGAACTATCCGCTGAAGATGAACTGAGTTCCAGTAGATGGCTCTCGCTTGCAGCAGAGCAGGGGAACATTGGAGCACGACTCCTTTATGCCGCGGACTCACAATCCGCCCTTGGAGGACCAGCGGAGCTGCTTCGCAATCCAGACCGCACGAAGGAATACAAGCAGACAGCTGTCGGCTATCTGCAAGAAATGGCAAACCAAGGCAGTGCGGACGCACTCCTACAGCTTGGGAATGCCTATCACGCTGGTGTACTTGTCGACGAGGACCGAGTTACAAGCAGAGCTTACTTTGAAGCAGTTCGTCTCGCAGATCCGTCGATAGTGCCAGCTCGACAAGTTAGTACCTTGGACAAATCGCTAAGTGCAGAACAGCTGAACTTGGCACTTCGAAAGGGAAATCAACTCTATGACTCATGCTGCAGATAAGAAGTTCTTCCGCATCCCCCGCCGCAAGGCCATTCTACTTCTGATAGTCGTCGCTGCGATCGCACTCGCAGCAAGCACGTTCGCTTTCGAACGCGGCCCCTACTTCTGCACCGATTGTCACGTCGAATCACCGGTACCCGACGCAAGAACCCTAGAGGTCATTAAAGACTCGCGGGCACCAATCGACTATGTGCCATTCTTTGCGTGGGCGACTGGAACAACGTACCAGATATGCAATCCCACCCACTGCACCGTCTATCACGAGAATTTTGAATCCAATTGGGTGGGCGAAGGCCGGACCCCTCGCGAGGGTGTTATGCCCGAGCCAATCTACGAAGGCGGCGGCGTGGAGACTGGCGGAGGCGGCACCGAGAATGGGGGTGGCGGAGTTGGCGTCGGTGGCACCAACTTTGGCGGTGGATGTGTCGGCAACTGCAGTGGCAGGATAGATGTCGGCCCAGTCCAGCAAATTTGATTTACCGATGCAAAGCCCAGCTCACTCAACGAGCAGGGCTTTTCTCACAAATGCCACGCGCGCCGGTCATCCTGACCAGATTCCAGTAGGCAGCGATGATCCGGGCGTAATAGCACATACGCTTCTCCTGTAAGGAGTATTTAGATGGTGACCTCCATCACTGGAAGGTTGGGAGCCGCTTCAATCAGGCGACCACCTCGAACCCAGACGTTGTAAGGAATGGTTTGCTGCCGCTGGCCGAAAGCCCGCACCTGTACCCCGTCATACGTCGTCAGCGTGCTGCTGCCATCACTGTTGTGCGCGGTGACGGTCGCCAGCAATCGAGGATTGCTGCTGACCAGTTCGCCGAATTGATCCCGAAGGTCAGTTCGCATCGTTGTAGTGCCTTTCGAGGGCTGCGGCGTGCTCGATCACAACTGCCTGTTGATCGATCACAACATCAACGCGCAGCGACTCGCACTGCCCATGCCATCTCCCCGCAGCGCCAACCACTTCCATCAGGTCCAATGGCATGACTGGGCCGACCTCACCTGGCTTAATCGGCTTGGGGAACAGCGGCATAGTGAGGTCGACGGCGGCTTGCTCACTTCGTTCACCAAGGATGTTCCGCCCGCGCTCGGCGCCGACGGCAGCAACATGAATCAGTGGGCTGCTGACCTGCTGTGCGAAAAGCTGACCTGCCTCACCGTCCTTGCGTACTTTGCAGGTGACGCCCTTTCCCGGCAGCTCACCAGTGACCACCACCGCATCGTGCAGCGGTTCGCTACGTATCTGGAGGCTCTCGGCAAGGACGATGTACTCCTGCACAACGTGATCAGGAGGTGATTCCCGCCAAAGCTACGGGCTGACTGGATAGCTGGCCCGAACCCGCAACACCGGCTGCGCCGGGTCGGACTGCACACCACCGCGACACTTGCCCCGGCCAAGCCGCTGATGGCATCGAGAGGCGTGTTCGCGTCGCAGATTCTTCGCTGCCGCCTCGGTGTTGGCTAGCTCCTCCGGCACCACGCCGCGATCAAGCAGCACGTCCAGACGACGTACATACTCGTTCCTCGGCTTCATAGGACCTGCCGACAACGGGTGGCAAACAGATGATTTCATGGCCGAATCAGGAGATTCTGCACAAAGGCATCGAACGCCAGGCAAGCAAAAAGCCCTGACCGGAGTCAGGGCTTTTCAATTGGAGGCCTCAAGCGGAATCGAACCGCTGTAAACGGATTTGCAATCCGGTGCATAGCCACTCTGCCATGAGGCCAACGTACTGCGCGCCAGGAACTGGGCCCTGACAAGACAAAACCCCATGATGGGGCCTGTCGGAACATGGAGCGGGAAACGAGACTCGAACTCGCGACCTCAACCTTGGCAAGGTTGCGCTCTACCAACTGAGCTATTCCCGCGTAAGCCGACATGCTACCGGAAATCCGGAAAACACACCAGCGATTTCACCTTTCTGACTGCGCGCAAAGCCTTGTGGCCCAACGTGCCCCGCCTTGCCGTGGCGGGAGAAAAACAAGGCCCCTGCCGGGGCCCTGTAGAATCTGGAGCGGGAAACGAGACTCGAACTCGCGACCTCAACCTTGGCAAGGTTGCGCTCTACCAACTGAGCTATTCCCGCAGATTCCGTTCGACCTGCGTCGAAGGAGCGCTATTGTGTCCAAATTCCTTCACGCCGTCAACAGTCTTCACATCATGCGGTCACGGACGTCCGCAGTGGGGTACGCTGCCTCGCCCGGCCCCGTTCGCCCATGCTCCTTCGCGGCACCCCCCTGTTGATCGCCCTGCTGCTGCATCTGCTGGTAGCCCTCTTGTACTGGGCACTGATACCGCTGGGAATGAACTGGTATCGCGACCATTTCGGCTTTGCTTCACATCGTGACATCGGCCTGGGCATCGCCCAGTTCTATCTGTTCTGGATGTTCATTGGCGCCCAGCCGCTGATCGCGGTGCTGCGGCCACTGTTTGCCAAGCTGCTGGTGCTGGCGATTCCCCTGGCGTTCGCGAGTTGGACACTGATGCACAACCATCCGCTGCGCCAGCTGTACTTCACCCTCGGGCCCGGCCTGCTGGCACTGGCCGCGATCGCCATTTCCGCGTGGTATGCATCACGCAAGCGCCTGCCTGCCGCCACGGACACCGCCGATGCCTAGACGCTACGTCCGCCTGTTCTGGTTGCTGGTTGCGTTGACCTGGCTGGCGCTGATCGCCGCACTGGTCAATGCCGGCTTCACCCCAGACTACTGGCTGCTCCATCACCTGGAAGGCGCCGAGTCGCCCTACCCGACCAGCACTGTGATCGTGTTCGCGTTGCTGGGCACCGTCGAACTGGTGGTGGCCGCCTTGATCGTGAGGCCGTGGCGACTGAAACGACTGTGGCTGCGCCTGCTGATCGCCTTCGCCCTGCTGCTGGCATGGTCGGTGCCGTGGATGCTGTCAGCCATGCACCAGCCGCCGGTACACGGCATGCATCTGCTGTGGTTGTTGCTGCTGGACGTGGGACTGCTGCTGGCGCTGTGCATGGTGTCGGCGGTGAGCGCATGGCGGACGCTCAGGCGTCGAGGGCGCGCGGATGCGCCCCCGCCGCAGCACTAGGCTTACTTCCGGAACTCCACCCGCACATGCTGGCCGAAGCGCGCCTTGGCCTCGCCATCGAACTCCAGTACACACTCCACCACCTTGGCCACGCCACGCCCTGCATCTTCAGGCAGGCGTGCCTGCGCGAACACAGGGCTGATGCGCACCACGCGTGCAGACGGCAGCGTGCTGGTGTTCTCGGCGCCATCGCTATCCGGCACGACAGTAGCCTTCATGCCCACCTGCACGGCATCGGCGTAGGCGGCGCTGAGTTCGGCACGTACCTGCAGCGGGCGCGCGGGCAGCAGGGAGATTGCCGGCTTGCCGGCCTGCACGAATGCGCCAAGGCCAGGCACCTGGCCGACCACGGTGCCGGCTTCCGGCGCGCTCAGCGACATCTGCTGCAGTTTCAGCCTGGCGTGTTCCAGCTTGTGCTGGGCCAGGTCGACCTGCGCACTGGCCACGTCGACATCGGCGCGCACACCCGCCAGCTGCTGCTTGGCCGCATCGGCCTGCTGATTGGACGACACGCCTTCGCTGGCCCCCGTGGACAGGCGAGTAGCGTTGCGCTCCAGTTCGCGCAGCTGCGCCTGACTGCCCTTCAGGCGGTCATTGGCCAAGGCGAGATCGGCGCTGGCCATCGCCACCTCCTGCTGCAGCAAGGCACCATCCAGCGACAGCAGCAGCTGCCCCTTCTTCACCGTGGCGCCTTCCTTCACCGGTGCGGCGGTGATCGAGCCATCCACCGGCGGTGCCAGCGCGATCAGGCCACCCTCGACGTCGATGATGCCGCGCGCCACCGCGACCTTGCCGACGGCGGTTGCACCGGCCTTGCCCGAAGGCGACTGTGCAGGCGCAGGCGCGTCCCTGGAACAGGCGCCGAGCAGCAGTGCCGCGGACAGGGCCAGGCTGAGGGGAAGCAGGTGCGACGTCTTGGTCATGGGGCGGACTCTACAGTTTCGTTCTGGCGGCGGTCATCACGGACCATGCCGTCTTCCATGGCGATCACCCGATCGGCATGCCGGATCAGGCGCGGATCGTGGCTCACGCACAGCACGGTGGCGCCATGCGCACGTGCGTAGCGATGCAGGATGTCGATCACGCGCTGGCCGTTCTCGGCGTCCAGCGCGCTGGTGGGTTCGTCTGCGAAGATCAGCGTCGGCGACTTGGCGAAGGCGCGGGCAACGGCCACACGCTGCTTCTCGCCGCCGGACAGCTGCGCCGGGCGCATGTGACTGCGGTGGCTGAGGCCCACTTCTTCCAGCGCCTTGCGCGCCAGCGGTTCGCTTTCGCGATTGCGCATGCCGCGGTAGCCCAGCGGCAGCTGCACCTGCTCCAGCGCAGTCAGTGCCGGGAACAGATTGAAGCCCTGGAACACGAAACCGACATGGTGCAGGCGGAAGCGCTCCACCTCGCTTCGGGTCATGTGCCCCACATCCTGGCCAAGTGCGTGCACGCGGCCACCATCGGGCGCGGACAGGCCGGACAGCAGCGACAACAGCGTGCTCTTCCCGCAACCCGACGGGCCCGATACCAGGGTCAGCTCGCCAGGATAGATGTCCAGCGACAGGCCGCGCAGCACCGGCACCTGCACGTCGCCGGACATGAAGCCCTTTTCAAGTGCATCGGCCCGCAGGGTCGGGGCGACGGCGCGTGTGGAAGTCATCGGCCGGTCCTCAACGCAGCAGCAACGATGGATCGGAGCGGACGACACTGCGCACCGCCATGATGCTGGAGAGCATGGCCATCACCGCAACCAGCGCGACGCAGCCGAGGATCACCATCGGTGTCAGCTGCACCGGAACGCGCTGGGTCTGCGCGATCAACAGCACCACGGTGCTGAAGGCCGCCGCCAGCAACATGCCCACGCCACCGATCAGCAACGCCTGCTCGAACACCACCCGTGCCAGCGCATAGCGGCCTGCACCGAGTGCATTGAGCGTGGCGTACTCGCGAACCGAGCCAGCCACCACCGACGCGAACGACTGGTTGGTGATCACCGCGCCGACGAAGCAGACGATGACGGCCATGAACAACACCGCGATGCCGGCACCGGTGTCGAACAACCAGTACTGCTGCGAGCGGCTGGCGAACTCCGGCGCGGTCCAGAACTCGACCGGCGTAGCCTGGCCCATTGACGCGGCCAGGCGATCGCGCACGCGGTCGGCCAGGTCCGGCGAGCGCAGGCCCGCCACGAAGTAGGTACTGCCCTCATGTGGGTCGGTACCGGCGATGGCGCGCGCGGTATCCAGCGAAGCCAGTACGTTGACACCACCAAGGCCACGCAGGCCCGGCTGCGCGGCAACCACGCGCACGGCCTTGCCATTGATCCAGGCGCGGTTGTTCTGCAGGTCCACGCCCAGCGTATCCAGGTCGGCGCTGTCGACGATCACCGCACCCGGTTCGCGCAGCTGTGCACGCAGGTCGGCAGGCAGGATGCGCGCGAACATCATTGCATCGTCGCGGGTGGAGATGCCGGACAGATACACCGACACGTTGCCGGTACCCTGCGCGCTGGAGCGCCATTCGCCATCCACCCACTCGTAAGGTTCGACGCGGGTGACATCCGGATCCATGCGCAGGTGGCTTTCCACATCGGCGCTGATCGCGTGGCCGTAGTTGACGCTCTGGGTGCCGGGGAAACCGGCCCAGATATCGGCCGAGGATGCCTTCACATAGATCGCGGCGGTGCCGAAGATGCCCAGCACCAGTGCGGCCTGCACGATCAACAGCACGCCGGCGAAACACATCGCCAGCACCACCGGCAGGAACCGGCGCCACTCATAGGCCAGGGTCTTGCGGGCCAGCGCGATCATTGCGGTTCGCCCTCAGCCTCGACCGGCAGCGGTGCGCCACCAAGGGCGCGGTACAGCGACGCAAACGCCAGCACGCGCGCGCCCTGCGCACCGATCAGGTCGGCCTGCGAGGCCAATGCGGCACGCTGCGTATCCAGCCCATCGAACTCGCTGGACAGGCCCAGCTGCACCTGCCTCGCCTGGCGCTTGACCTGCTGGTTGGCGGCATCGTTGGCCGCGCGCAGCGACTGGATGCTGCTGTCCTGGCGTGCAAGGCTGCCCAGCGCACCTTCCACTTCGCTCACGCCTTCCAGCACGGCCTTGCGATACCCGAGCAGCGCGGCGTCCAGTTGCTTCTCATCGGCATGGAAACGCGCACGGCGTTGGCCCCAGTCCCACAGCGGAATATCGACGTATGGACCGATCGACGGACTGGAGTCGGAATTGGAGCGCGCGTTCTGGGTGAGGTTGTAGGCATACAGAATGGAGCCGCCGAGGCTGATCCGCGGGTACATCGCGGCGCGCGCCGAGCCCTTGCTGGCGGCGGCCTGCATCACCTCCGATTCGGCCAGCAGGATCTGCGGACGATGGCGCAACAGGTCCGCCGGGACCTGCTGCAGCGAGAACGTGCCCAGCGTCGGCGGCGTGCGATAGGCGCGCCAGGCCGGATCCGGGCCATCTCGCCCCAGCAACACTGCCAGCGCGCGGGCCGCGTTGTCAGCGTTTTCCCGGGCCTGTGCCGTGGCCGCGCGGGTGGCGGCCTGGCGTGCACGCAGGCGATCCAGTTCGCCCGGCTCGTCCAGACGCAGGCGCTGGCGGACCCGCGCCAGTTGTTCGCCGCGGTCGTCCACGGCCTGCTGGCGCATCAGCAGATCCTGCTGGGCCTGCGCCACGGTCAGGTCCAGATAGCTGCGCACCACGTCGGCAATCACCGCTACCTGCGCGGCATTGCGCAGCGCCTCGGCATTGCCGGCCGAGGCCTGCGCGCTCAGCTGCGCACTCTCGGCGGCGCCGAACAGGCCCAGGTCCCAGATCGCTTCAATGCCGGCATGGAAGTAGGTATCGACAGCGGCGGCGTCCTGCACCTGCTTGGCGCTGGCGGAGATTTCCGGCAGGAAACGCGAGTCGGACGTGCCAGCGACGATCCGAACGGCCTGCAGGCGCAAGGTGGCCTGCTGCAGGTCGAGACTGCCGGCGACCGCCTGATCGACCAGGCCATCCAGCGCCGGGTCGGCCAGCACCTTCCACCACTGCCTGGCGTCCACCGCCACGCCCTGGCCCTGCGGTACCTGGGTCCAGGCGCTGGGTGTGCGATCAGGCAGGTCCGGGACGGGCACCGACATGCAGCCGGCCAGGGCCAGGGTTGCCAACAACGCACCGGGGCGCAGCACTGCCTGCAGGGAGAGTCCGCGCCCTGTCCTGGGCACTGCCACTGAAGTGATACGCCTGACCACCAGCCCGCCAACGTGTAGAAGGAGCATGAAGGCTACCGTGCGATTGTGGAGCGAACATGGAGAAATGGTCTGAAAAAGGTCACAGCACGCATGCGGTTCAGGCAACGATGGCGTTGGCCTTTCGCCAGCCTTTCACTGCATGCGACGCACGGAACGCTGGTGCGACATCCGGGCCATTGCGTCTTGTTGCCCACTTCCCCGAGCCCCGCCCCTGCGGTCATGCCCACGACCGATACGCCCCGCCATTCCGATTGCGACACTAACGCTGGAATCGTCCCGCCAGGCCGCCGATATCACGCCCGCCATGACAATGCCATGGCGCGAATGTAGCGCCCCGTGCCGCCAACGTCATGACAAACGAAAAACGCCCCCTTTCGGGAGCGTTCTTCTTGAATCTGGAGCGGGAAACGAGACTCGAACTCGCGACCTCAACCTTGGCAAGGTTGCGCTCTACCAACTGAGCTATTCCCGCAGATTTCGTTCGACCTGCGTCGAAGGAGCGTTATTGTGTCGATATTGCTGCACGGCGTCAACAGGAATTTTCACGTGAGTGAGGGACGGCGTTCAGACGCCCCCACCTGCTCTCCTCACGTGCGCACGCCACGGCGGTGGAAGTAGACCTGCTCGGCCATGCGCCGCGTGGCCGCCGTGTGCAGCAGTGCATTGAGCGGCCAGTCGGCCTGCAGATGGTCCATCGCCCAGCGCAGCAGGCGCTTGCCATGGAATGCTGGCGCCACCCGCCGCGCCACCCGTTCCGCTTCCGGCCCTTGCCCACGCAGATGGCGGGCAATCGCCTCGCCGACCGCCCAGCCGTGCCGCCACGAGGAGTGGATGCCCCCGGCGGACAGCGGCGAGACGATGCCCGCCGCGTCGCCGGTCAGGATCAGCCGCTGGCCGGTGATCGGCCCATCCGGCCGGCCGCAGGGCACCAGCCCTGCACGAGTGGCCGAGGGGCGCACGGAAGGCGGAATGCCGACGACATCGCGCACGTGGTCGAGGAAGCCATCGATATCCGGCGGCCGCACCTGTTGCGGGTCATGACGCAGCGCCAATCCCACCTGCAGCCCGGTCGGATTCTGTGCGACCCAGCCGATGTAGCCCGGCGCGTAGCGCTTGCTGACGAAGCGATGCAGCGCATTGCCTTGCGCCACCTGCAGGCCGGCGAACTCGCGCTCGACGCCGTAGAGGGTGTCGCGCACCTGGCCAAGGCCGGTGCGCTGGGCCACGCGTGAGCGTGCGCCATCAGCACCAACCAGATAGGCGCATCGCCCTGCCCCATCCACCTGCCCCATCCACCTGCCAGCCGTCACCACTGCGATGGGCATCGGTGAAAGACCGTTGCAGGCGCAGGTCGACACTATTCGCGCGCAGCTCGCTGGCCAGCCAGCGCATCAGGTTCGGCGTATCGGTGGTGAGGAAGTAATAGCCCGGCGCGGCCAGCAACACGTTGCGCAGGTTCGGCGCATACAGGCGCACGTTGGCGACGCGCTGCACCAGATGCTCGGGCATGCGCCCCAACCAGGTCTGCTCCATCGCTTCTTTCACCACGATGCCGGTGGTGTGCAGGCGCTCGCCGGGGTCGGCCTTGCGTTCAAGCACGCAGACGCGCAGACCGTACTGGGCGGCAGCCAATGCGCAGGCGGCACCGGCGAAACTGGCGCCGACGATGACCACGTCGTGGTCGTAGGCGGGGGAAGTGTGAGGCATTGCGGCATCGCCGTGGAGCGTCGGAGATGCAGCTTCGAACTGCCGCGTGGTGAGGCGAAGGAGTGGCGGTGAAGTGAGGATGAAGCGTGGAACACGCAAACGAAAAACGCCCCCTTACGGGAGCGTTTTTCTTGAATCTGGAGCGGGAAACGAGACTCGAACTCGCGACCTCAACCTTGGCAAGGTTGCGCTCTACCAACTGAGCTATTCCCGCTTGGGAGGCGAAATTTTACCTATTCCAAGGATGGCGTCAAGCGCTTTTTTCAGGGTCTGCCGAGGCACCTGGCACCGCGTATCCACGCATGGCGTGGATCTACTGCAGCGTCTCCGCAAACTGATGGATCCGCCCCCTCCGTGGATGCGGCATTTCCAATAGATCCACGCCATGCGTGGATGGCAGCAACCGTGGGGTCAGAGCCCTTTCCTGCGGAAAGGGATCCGACCCCGGGCTCAGTTGCCCAGCTTCTTCTGCCGCGCACGCTCGCGCGCCGCGCGCTCGTCATCGCGCAGGCTGGGCCAGGCAGCGTGCAGGTACTGCAGGCCCGACCACAGGGTCAGTACCGCAGCAATCGCCAAAGTCCAGTCACCGATGTGGAACACCGGCCAGCCCATCCAGATGTCTTCCACCGGCACGTTCGGGGCCACCGAGTACAGCAGGCACAGCAGCGCGACCATCTGCGCGGTGGTCTTGATCTTGCCGATCATCGCCACGCGCACCTTCGCACGCTGGCCCAGCTCGGCCATCCATTCGCGCAGCGCCGATACCGCGATCTCACGGCCGACGATGACCGCCGCCCAGAACGCCATCCACGGCGTCGGATGGCCCTGCACGATCAGGAACAGTGCCACTGCCACCATCAGCTTGTCCGCGACCGGGTCGAGGAAGGCGCCGAAGGCCGACTCCAGCTGGTAACGGCGTGCGATCCAGCCATCGAGCCAGTCGGTGATCGCGGCCAGGCCGAAGATCGCCGCCGAAGCGAAGTTGGTCCAGGTGTAGGGCAGGTAGAACACCAGCACCAGCACCGGGATCATCACGATCCGCAACAACGTCAGCCAGGTGGGCAGGGTCAACTTCATGCTTGCGTGCTTCTCTCTCTACTCGGCCGCATCAGGCGTGGCCAACCCGTGCAGGTTAGCGTAGATACGTGCCGCGAGGGCGTCATTGATGCCTTCCACCTTGGCGATTTCCGCTTCGCCAGCGGCTTTCAGGCCCACCAGGCCGCCGAAATGCTTGAGCAGGCTGGCGCGGCGGCGCGGCCCGATACCGGGAATGTCCTCCAGCTTGCTGGTCATCCGCGCCTTCTGCCGGCGGCCGCGGTGGCCGGTGATGGCGAAGCGGTGCGCCTCGTCGCGCACCTGCTGGATGAACTGCAGCGCCGGGTTGGCGGCGCCGGGGCGCAGCTCGCGGCCGTCGGGCATCACCAGCGCTTCATGCCCAGCGCGCCGCTCCACGCCCTTGGCCACGCCCACCAGCAGCACACCTTCCACGCCCAGGTCGGCCAGTGCGGCCTGCGCCTGCGCCAGCTGCCCGGCGCCGCCGTCGATCAGCAGCACGTCCGGCAGCACGCCCTGCTCTTCCACCGCACGGCGGAAACGGCGGTCGATGGCCTGGCGCATGGCGGCGTAGTCATCGCCTGGCTCGATGCCGCTGATGTTGAAGCGGCGATACTGCGCGCGCACCGGACCGGCAGCGTCGAACACCACGCACGAGGCCACGGTAGCCTCGCCCAGGGTGTGGCTGATATCGAAACACTCGACCCGCTTGACCGGCTCGGCCAGGCCCAGCATCTCGCGCAGTGCGTCGCTGCGCGCATGCTGCGCGTTGCGGCTGTTGAGTTCGGTGGCCAGGGTCAGCTGCGCGTTGCGGCTGGCCAGTTCCACGTAGCCGGCGCGCTCGCCGCGCACGTTCCACTTCAGCTGCACCTTGCGCTCGGCCGAGGCCGACAGCGCGGCGACCAGCAGGTCCGCATCGGGGATCTCGCGGTCCAGCAGGATCTCGCGCGGTGGCTCGAATTCGATGTAGTACTGCGAGACGAACGCGGCCAGCACTTCCTCCGGGCTTTCTTCACCATTGGTGCGCGGGAAGAACGGGCGGGTGCCGAGGTTGCGGCCATCACGGAAGGCCAGCAGCAGCACGCAGGCCTGCGAGCCCTGCATGGCCACCGCCAGCACGTCCAGGTCGGCAGCACGGCCATCCACGTACTGCCGGGTCTGCATGCTGCGCAGCGAGGAGATCAGGTCACGCAGCCGCGCGGCCTGCTCGAATTCCAGTGCCTCGCTGGCGGCCTGCATCTGCTCGCCCAGCTCACGGGTCAGTTCGTCGCTCTTGCCTTCCAGGAACAATGCAGCGCGACGCACCGATTCGGCGTACTCGGCAGGCGCCACCAGCTCCACGCAGGGCGCGCTGCAGCGGCCGATCTGGTACTGCAGGCACGGTCGCGAACGGTTGCGGAACACGCTGTCCTCGCAGCTGCGCAGCTTGAACAGCTTGTGCATCAGGTTCAGTGTTTCGCGCACCGCAGTGACGCCGGGATACGGCCCGAAATAGCGGCCGGGAATGGCGCGCGGGCCGCGATGCAGCGCGATGCGCGGCCAGTCCTCGCGGGTCAGCAGCACATGCGGATAGGTCTTGTCGTCGCGCAGCGAGACGTTGTAACGCGGCGACAGCGACTTGATCAGCTGGTTCTCCAGCAGCAGCGCCTCGGCTTCCGAGCGCGTCACCGTCACGTCCATGCGCACGATCTGCGAGATCATCGACATGATCCGCGCATTCTTCGGACTGCCGTTGAAATAGCTGCCGACTCGGTTGCGCAGCGCACGCGCCTTGCCGACATACAGCAGGGTGTCGTCGGCCGCGTACATGCGGTACACACCGGGGGCGGTACTGAGCTGGGCCGCGAAGGCCTTGCCGTCGAAGGCCGGGGCGGGAACGTCGGTCATTCGCTGATCGGCACTTCGCTGAGCACGCCGCTTTCGGGGTCGAATCGCAGCACGGCGTGGGCATCGGTCTCGGCGATCCACACCGCACCGGCACCCACGGCCAACCCGGCCGGGCCGTGCAGGCGGCGCGGCAGCGGCTGGGTGGTCAGTTCGCCACCGCCCAGGCGCAGCGTGCGCAGGCGGCCATTGCCGGTATCGGCAATCCATAGCAGCGGCGCATCCGGACTCAGCGCGATCGACTGTGGGAACTGCAGGCTAGCCTGCGCGCGCGGGCCATCTTCGTCACCGAAACGCCAGGGGCCCTGCCCGACCAGCGTCTGCACCAGATCCCCGCGCAGCTGCAGTGCACGGATCGAGGAGCCCAGCGCATCGGCCACGTACAGCACCTGCTGCACCACGGCCAGTGCAGTCGGTTGAGCAAACGCGGCCAGATGGCCGCTGCCGTCACGCTCGTCGATGGCACCGCTGCCGGCACGCCATTGCAGGCTGCGCTGACCCAGGTGGTAGCTCCAGATGCGGTTGTCGCCGGCCATGGCGATGTGCAGCTGGTTATCGGCGATGGCGAGGCCGACCGGGTGGTCCAGCGAGACC
The DNA here is from genome assembly GCF_030913325.1 of Stenotrophomonas sp. a6. Classification (NCBI taxonomy): domain Bacteria; kingdom Pseudomonadati; phylum Pseudomonadota; class Gammaproteobacteria; order Lysobacterales; family Lysobacteraceae; genus Stenotrophomonas; species Stenotrophomonas sp. a6. Next base: position 1,600,089 of record NZ_CP133161.1, on the reverse strand, counting down.
TGCCGCGCCTGTGCTACCGGGCCCTCCACCGGCGCACCGGGGCGGCCATTGCCGCACAGCGTGTCGACGATGCCGGTCAGCAGGTTGATGCGGCGCACGGCATGGTTGCCGGTGTCGGCCACGTACAGCGCGTCGCGCTCCAGCACCAGCGCCTGCGGGCGATGGAACGCCGCTTCGGCGAGGTTGCCGTCCATGAAATCGGCCGTCCCCAGCCCGAACTGGCGCAGGATGCGGCCGCCGTGGCTGCATTCGAGGATGCGGTGATGGCCACTGTCGGCGATGTACAGGCGTTCGGTGCTGACCGCCAGGCCCAGTGGAAAACGCAGGGCCTGCCGCGGCTCCGGATGCAGCTCGGTACCGCCGCGCGGCGGTGCCGACGGCGCACCGTGGCACAGCGCATTCAACGCACGCTCAAGCTCTCCCGGAGCCCCCAGCCCGACCAGCCGTTGCTGCTCGCGACCCTGCGCGTCCAGCAGTACCACGGTCGGCCACGATGTGATGCCGAAGCGACGCCAGCCATCCCAGTCGGCATCGAGCAGGACCGGCATTGACAGCCCCTGGCGGCGCAGCAGTTTGAGTGCGGCGCCGGCGTCACGCTCGAAATCGAAGCGGGGTACCTGCAGGACCAGCGGCTGCAGCATGCCAGGGTGACGCGACAGCCATTGACTGAATTCGGCCAGGCGCTGCGCGCTCCAGGCAGAAGCGGCGTTGACGAACAACAGGGCCACCGGCCGACCGCGCAGTTCGGTCAGGGTACAGGGGGCGGCATTGAGCCAGGTGGCGAACTCGGGCAGGTCCGGGACGGGCTGGACGTTCATGGCCCGATTATGCCGGAGTCGGCGTCATGCAACAGTCGTGCCACTGCACGTTTTGCAGCATTGTCGACCAGCGTCCAGACCTGTTCGAAGTGATCACTGCCGCCGGTGTAGGGATCCGGGATGGCCGCCTGCCCCTCCCCGCCCGACCAGGGCAGGTACAGCGCCAGCCGCTCACGCTGGGCGGGTGCCACCAAGCGTCCCGCGTCCCGCAGGTTCGCCTCGTCGGCGCACAGGATCCAGTCGAAGCGGTCGAAATCAGCGGCGTGCAGCTGGCGCGCACGCAGGCCGCCGATGTCCACGCCGTGCCCGGCCGCGCAGGCGATCGCACGCCGGTCCGGCGGCTCGCCCACATGCCAGTCACCGGTGCCGGCCGAATCCACCTGCACGCGCCCCGCCAGTGGCGAAGCGTCCAGGCGGGCGCGGAGCGCGCCTTCGGCCATCGGCGAACGGCAGATGTTGCCGAGGCAGACGACCAGCAGCTTCATCGCGCGGCCAACGTCTGCAGCAGTGCTTCGGCGCGCTCCAGGTCCTCGGGCGTGTCGATGCCCGCCGGGAATGGTTCAGGCGAGATCGCCACGCTGATCGGGTAGCCGGACTCGAGCACGCGCAGCTGCTCCAGCGATTCGACCTGCTCCAGCCGGCCCGGGGGCATCGCCGCGAACTGCTGCAGGAAACCGGCGCGGTAGCCGTAGATGCCGATGTGGCGCAGCCAGGCATGCCCTTCCGGCAGCACCTCGCGGCTGCGCGCGAAGCCATCGCGGTGCCAGGCAATCGGCGCGCGGCTGAAGTACATCGCCTCGTTGCGCACGTTGCGCACCAGCTTGACCACGTTCGGATCGAACAGGGTTTCTGCATCCTCCACGGCGGTCGCCAGGGTCGACATCGGCGCATTGCCTTCAACCAGCGCCTGGGCCACCGCACGGATTCCCGCAGCCGGCGCGAACGGTTCATCACCCTGCAGGTTGACCACTACAGTGTCGTCGGCCCAGCCGGCGATGCGCGCGCACTCGGCCAGGCGGTCGGTACCGGAGGCATGCGAGGTGGCGGTCATGGCCACCTTCACCTCGGCCAGCCCGGACAGCGCGTCGGCGATGCGTTCATCGTCGGTAGCGACCCAGACCTCGCCAGCGCCGGCCTGCAGCGCGCGGCGCGCCACGTGCAGCACCAGCGGCTCACCACCCAGCAGGCGCAGCGGCTTGCCCGGCAGCCGCGAGGCGGCATAGCGGGCCGGAATGGCGACGACGAATTCGGTCATGGGGCAATACTCGGCAGGCTCGTTACAACGGGGATGCGGCCGGCGGCACGTGAATGCAAGCGCCGCCGCGCCGCTCAGTTCGGTCGCAGCTTGTCCAGGCGGTCGGTCAGCGCCACCCAGAACGCGGCAGGCAGCTCGGCACGCAACGGCACCGCGTAATGCCAATCGTTGCCGAACGCGCGGCATTTCACCGCATCCTTCTCGGTCATCAGCACCGGCAGCTGGCTGCCGAACGACAGGTCCTGCGGCTGGTAGGCCTGGTGGTCGGCAAAGGCGTGCGGCACCACGCCGATGCCACGCGCGCGCAGCATGTCGAAGAAGCGCTGCGGATGGGCGATGCCGGCCACCGCATGAACACGCTGGCCCTTGAAGTACGACAACGGGCGCGCGCGGCCACCGGCCAGCGGCTGCGCACTGTCGATGTGCAGGGCCATCGGCCACTGGCCGAAACCGCAGGCCTGTGCCGCGCTTTCCTCATCGGCCTGGCCCAGGTTGACTACGCGGAAATCGCATTCGCCGGCACGGCTGACCGGCTCGCGCAGCGGTCCGGCGGGAATCATGCGGCCGTTGCCGTAGCGCCGCTGGGCATCGACCACTTCGATCTCGATGTCGCGCGCCAGCCGGTAATGCTGCAGGCCGTCATCGCAGACGATCACGTCGCAGCCGGCCTGGATCAGTGCCTTGCCTGCGGCCACGCGGTCAGCGTCCACGCGCACCGGTACGCCGGTCTTCCAGGCGATCAGCACCGGTTCGTCACCGCCCTTGGCGGTCGGCGTGTCGGCCTGCACCCACAGCGGCTTGTCAGCGTCTTCACGGCCATAGCCACGGCTGGCGACGCCCGGCTTCCAGCCGGCCGCGCGCAGGCGCTCGACCAGGGCGATGGTCAGCGGCGTCTTGCCGGTGCCGCCGGCGGTGATGTTGCCAACCACGATGACCGGCACCGGCAGCGCGTAGCGCTTGCGCCATCCGCGCCGGTAGGCACGGCGGCGCAGCGCGGTGACGCCGGCATACAGCGGCGCCAGCAGGCGCATCGCCCACGGAACCGGGCTGCCGTCGTACCAGTACGGCGGGGTCTGGGTACCCTTGCCAGCCATCAGTCCTGCCTTTCGCGGAACTGCATGCTGTGCAGATGCTGGTACAGGCCACCCATGGCAAGCAGCTCCTTGTGGGTGCCCCGTTCGACGATGCGGCCGTGGTCCATCACCAGCACCAGATCGGCATGCTCGATGGTCGACAGGCGGTGCGCGATGACCAGCGTGGTCCGTTCGGGCATCAGACGCTGCAGTGCATCCTGCACCAGTCGCTCGGATTCGTTGTCCAGCGCGGCGGTGGCTTCGTCGAGGATCAGGATCGGCGCGTCACGCAGGATCGCGCGGGCGATCGCCAGGCGCTGGCGCTGGCCGCCGGACAGCAGCGCGCCGTTCTCGCCGACCGGGGTCTGCAGCTGCTGCGGCATGCGCGCGATGAACTCCCACGCATTGGCCGCTTCGGCCGCCGCACGGATCTGTTCCTCGCTCGCTTCCATGCCATAGGCGATGTTGGCCGCGATGGTGTCATCGAACAGCATGACCTTCTGCCCGACCATCGCCACCTGCCGACGCAGGTCGGCCAACGGATAGTCATCCAGTGCGACGCCATCGAGGGTGATCACACCACCGCTGGGCTCATAGAAGCGCGGCACCAGCCGGATCAGGCTGGTCTTGCCACTGCCGGAACGACCCACGATGGCGGTGACCGTACCCGGCTTCGCCACGAAACTGATGTCGTCCAGGGCAATGCCGCTGTCCTCGCGATAGCGCAGCATGACGTGGTCGAAGGCCAGCTCGCCGCGCACGCGCTGCACGCTGTTGCGGCCCTCGTCACGCTCGACCTGCATGTCGAGGATGCCGAACAGGCGCTCTGCGGCGGCCACGCCGCGCGAGATCGAGGTCTGCACGCTGGTCAGGCGGCGCAGCGAAGGAATGATGGCCATCATCGAGGTCATCAGGCCCATGAACTGGCCGGCGTTGAGGCGACCGGCCAGCGCTTCACGCGTCGACACCCAGACAATCACCGCCAGCGCCAGCGCGGCCAGGAACTGCACCACGCTGGAGGCGGCAGCACGGGTGACTTCCACCTTCATGTTCAGCGACAGCATGCGGTTGGCCAGGCGCGAGTAGCGCGAGATCTCATGCTGCTGGGTGCCGTGCACCTTCACTTCCTGCTGCGCCGCCAGCGACTGTTCGGCGGTCTGCGCCATCGAACCCATGCCATCCTGGATGCCACGGCTGATGCGGCGGTAGCGCTTGCCCACGTAGGACACGATCACGCCGATCAGCGGTACCACCACCAGCATCGCCACGGTGACCTTCACGCTCATCTGCAGCATTACCGCCAGCATGGCGATGATGGTCAGGGTGTCGGCCACCACGGTCTTGAGTGCGTCGGCACTGGCCTGGGTGACCTGTTCGGTATCGAAGTTCAGGCGGCTGACCATCACCGGCGTCGCTTCGGTATCAAAATGCGAGGACGGCAGGTGCAGGTACTTGGCCAGCACCTGTTCGCGCAGGTCGCGCACCACGCTGCGGCCGGTCTTGGCCAGCGCGTAGTCGCTCACCCAGGTGGCGACGCTGCGCATCAGGAACAGGCCCAGGATGGTCAGCGGCAGGATCACCGCCATGCGCGGTTCCGGGTTGACGAAACCGCGGTTGACCAGCGGCTCCATCAACTTGGTGAAGTGGTAGCCCGCCAGGGCTTCGACCACCATGGCGATGACCGCGGCCACCATGAACACCCAGTAGGCGCGGGTGTACCCCAGCAGACGTTTGTAGATCGGCCACACCGGCGCGTGATTGGAACTCATGGACGCACCTCGGGTGCTGTTGCAATGGCAATACGGCGGAAGCCGAGCTGACCCAGCGCGTCCTGCGCGGTCACCACGGCCTGGTAGGGAGTGCGTGCGTCGGCACGCAGCAGCACGGTCTGCTCGCGATCGCTGCCGGCCACGGCGGCGATGGTCTGCTTGACCGACTCTACGTCGCTGCGCAGCACTTCCTGGTCGTTGATGAAGTAACGGCCTTCGGCGTTGATCAGCACGCTGAGCGAGCGCGGCGGCTCGTTGGTCTGCTGCTGGCTGGCGGTCGGCAACTGCACCTGCAGCGTCGAACGCGCGTCGAAGGTGGTGGTGACCACGAAGAAGATGATCAGCACCAGGATGACGTCGATCAGCGGCACCAGGTCGATATGCGGCTCATCCTGGGATCGGTCGTTGCCGATACGCATCGATCAGGCCTTCGCCGTGGCGGCGCCGGACTGGCGCGCGGCCGGGGCCGGGTTCATCACCCCGGGGCGGCCGTCGAGCGTATCCAGCAGGGCGCTGGCTTCCTGCTCCATCTCCACCACGTAGCCGTGGATGCGGCCCTTGAAGTAGCGATGGAACATCAGCGCCGGAATCGCCACGATCATGCCGGTGGCGGTGCACACCAGCGCCTTGCCGATGCCGCCGGCCAGCTGGTTCACGTCGCCCACGCCGTGGTCGAGGATGCCCAGGAACATCTGGATCATGCCGATCACCGTGCCGAGCAGGCCCAGCAGCGGGCCGGCCGAGGCAATGGTGCCCAGTGCGTTCAGGAATCGCTCCATGCGGTGCACCAGGTGGCGGCCGGTGTCTTCGATGCGCTCGCGGATCTGGTCGCGCGGGCGGTTGCGGGCTTCCAGTGCGGCAGCCAACAGCGCGCCCAGCGGCGAGTTCGCCCGCAGGGTCTGCAGGTGGGCCGGGTCGAGCTTGCCGCGAGCGGCCCAGTTGCGCACTTCCTGGCCGAGGCCGGGCGGCAGCACTTCAGTCCGCCGAAGGGACCAGAAACGCTCCAGGATGATCGCCAAAGCCAGTACGCCCAACAGCAGCAGCGGCACCATCGGCCAGCCACCGGCCTTGACCAGTTCCCACACGTTTCAACCCTCCGGCCCAACGGCCGCTTGTTCGATCGGCGATAGGATAGCAGCCGACCGCGCCCGCCCAGCGGCATCCCACCACCGGGATGCATGGATGCGCTGTTCACGCAGCTGCAGGCCTTGTGCGCCAAGCCATACGCGGATCGCCCCGGAGTCGGCCGTGGCCAGCACCTCCGCGCCTTGCGCCTGCCAGCGCTGGACCACCTCCTGGCGCGGGTGGCCGAAGCGGTTCCGGTGCCCGGCCGAGACCACCGCCAGCCGCGGCGACACCGCCGCAACCCACGGCGCACTGGAGCTGCCGCCGCTGCCATGGTGCGGCACCAGTACCACGTCCGCCCTCAGCGCGTGCGGACACGCCTGCAGCAGCGCCCCCTCGGCCGGTCGACCGATGTCACCCGGCAGCAGGACCACGCCGTGACGGCTGGCGATGCGCAGCACGCAGCTGTCCTCGTTTTCGGCTTGCCGGCTGCCCGGCGCCGGGTGCAGGACCTGGAAATCAACCCCGTCCCACTCCCAGCGCATCCCCTGCTGGCAGGGCGTGGCGCCGCCGATGGCGCTGCCCGGTGGCGCCAGCAGCTGCAGCCCGGGCAACTGCCGTCGCAGGCTGGGCAGGCTGCCGGTGTGATCCAGGTGGTCATGGCTGAGCATCACCTGTCGGGGCGGCCCCTGGCCGAGCGCGCGCAGGGCCGGGACCAGGATGCGTTCGTGGCCCTCGCCGCCAGTCGGCGGCCCCACGTCGTACCAGAGCGCGTGCCGCGCCGTGCGCACCAGCACCGCCGTGCCCTGGCCGACATCGTGCACCAGCAGCTCCAGTTCCCCCGCAGCCGGTGCATGCCGGGCCGGCCACAGCAGCGGCAGGCACAGCAGCAGGCCCGCCAGGCCACCGCCGGCGCCGCGCGGCAGCAGCCACCAGAACACGCCCAGCAAGGCCACGGGTAGCGCCCAGCGCGGCGCCTCGGCCAGCCACCACATCGCCTGCGGATGCAGTGCCAACGGCTGCAGGGCCTCCCAGCTGAGCTCGAACAGCCAGGCCGCGGCACGCCAGGCCCAACGCCCCGCGCCGTCATGCAGCACGTGCAGGCCGGTACCGAGCAGCGACAGCGGAACAACCAGCATTGTCCACCACGGGATGACCGGCAGGTTGACCAGCGGCCCCAGCCGCGCGGTCCCGCCGAACAAGGCGATGCACAGCGGCAGCAGCCCAAGGCTGGCAACACCCTGCGCGGCAAGGAACCCGCGCAGCCCGCCACCGATTCCCTCCGGCCCCGTCCTCGGCAAGCACCAGAGCAGCCACAGCACGCCACCGAAGCTCAGCCAGAATCCAGCCGAGAGCACCGACAGCGGCGCAGGCAACAGCATCACCATCGCGGCCAACGCCAGCCCCTGCCCTGCGCCCACCGGGCGACGCCCGGCCCTGGCCAGTGCAACCAGCCCGATCATCAGCGCCGCGCGCACCGTCGGCAGCGCACCACCCGCCGCCACGGCATAGGTGGCTGCGGCCAGCGCCGCTCCCCATGCGGCGGCCTGCGGCCGTGGCCAGTACCGTCCCAGCAGCGGGCACAGCCACCACCACAAGCGGCACAGCAGTACACCGAAGCCAGCCACCACGCCCACGTGGAAACCGGAGATGGCGACCAGATGGGTCAGGCCCAGCGCGCGCAGGTGTTCCCAGTCGGCATCGGACAGGCCACGGGTATCGCCCAGTGCCAGCGCCTGCACGAACCGCGCGGCAGGATGTGCCACCTGCACGGCGATCGCCGCACTGCTGCGTTCCCGCCAGGCCTGCAGGCCCTGCGCCGGCAGCCACTCCCGCGCACGGGCCGGATCACGCACCGAGGCATTGCCGGAGATGCCCCGCAGCACGGCGTGGCGCTCGCCATCGAAGCCGCCGGGATTGATCCGCGAGCGTGGCGCGCGCACGCGCAACGACAACTGCCAATGCGATCCTGCGCGAACCGCATGGCGCCCGCCCTCCGCCTCGTGCGCTGGCGATCCGCGCCACGGGTCGTTCCAGGTCACCTGCAAGCGCTTGCCACGCAGCGATGGCAGCGCGCCGGCATCTTCGACATGCAGCACGAAACGCGTGTAGCCGGGCCCCTGCTGGGGAAGGTCAGCAACCCTGCCCCGCACCTGCACATCCTGCGGTGGCGCGCCGGGTGGCAGCTGGCCATGCAGGACCCAGTGCCCGTGCACCGTTGCCCAGGCCAGGCCGAGCAGGGCCGCGGCCCAGGCACGGCCGCGCCAGGGCAACAGCCAGCCGCCGGCGCCGGCGATCGCCATCGGCACACTCAGCCACAGCGGCAGCAACATCGGCATCTGCACGCAGGCCAGCGCCCCCAGCACCAGGCCTGCAGCGCAGCCAAAGCCAAACAGGGCCGGGGCGGATCGATCGGGAACCATTTCCCCAGCCTGCCGCTGGAGGTCGCAGGCTGCCTATCGGGCCTTTCCCCGTGCGCCTGTCAGCGCCGTACGGTACCGCGGTGGAAATTGACTCTGAAGCTGGCGCCGCCGCCAGCCGCTTCGCCGACGCTGACCGAGCCACCGTGGTGCTGCACGATTTCCTTCACCAGGTGCAGGCCCAGGCCACTGCCGCTGCCGGCTGCACGCAGACGGTGGAAGGGCTCGAAGATCGCTTCGCGGTCGCCGACCGGAATGCCAGCGCCCTGGTCGCTGACCTCCAGCAGGCCGCGTGCATCGAGGCGCACGCAGATCGTGCCGCGCCCGCCGCCATGGACGATGGCGTTGTGCACCAGGTTGGCGATCACCCGCCCCAGCGCCAGGCTGTCGCCATGGATCCACACGGGCGACTCCGGCGCATCCACCTCGAAGCCATAACCGGCGCCGACCACCAGCGGCGCCAGATCGGCGGCCGCCTCGCGCACCAGCAACGCCAGGTCCAGCCGCTGCAGCGCGCCGACATTGCGATCGAGACGCTGCAGGTCGAGCAGGTGCTCAGCCACGTTGCCGAGGCGGGCGACGTCGGTCAGCAACTGCGATTTCAGTTCACCCTGCGGCAGCTGCGACAGGCGCGCCTGCACCACCGCGATCGGTACGCGCAGCTCATGCGCGGCATCGGCGAGGAACTTGTCGCGCGCTGCATAGCCCTGCTGCACCTTGTCGATCGCATCGTTGAACGCTTCCACCAGTGGTGCGACCTCGGTGGACACCAGCTGCGCATCCAGGCGCGCGCCCGGCTGGCCGATGTCCAGTTCCTTGGCCTGCTGCGCGGAGCGGCGCACGCCGCGCATCGCGCGATGGATCACCGTCGGCATCACCAGCAGCGTGACCACGATCAACGGCAGGAAGAACCACAGGCCGATCAGGCGCAGCACCATCAGCGCGCCATCCAGCAACCCGCCCTTTGGAGCACCACCGACCATCACCGTGATGCGGCGTCCATCCTCGTTGCGGATCATCACCCGCGCCACGTCCAGATAGGGTGGCACCAGTGAACCCAGTTCGGTGGCGCCCACTGTCGGCAAGCGTGCCAGCAATGGCGCGTGGACCGCAGGAATCGTGCCGCGCTCCAGCCACGTGCCCCTGTCATCAACCGCCGCGAACCAGAGGTTGCCGCCGGCCCCGGCATTGAGCTTGTCCCAGCGCGCCTGGTCCAGTTCCAGCCGGCCGCCTTCGCTGTGCACGGCTTTGGCCACCGCCTCGGCCGTGAACATGTCCATGCCCCAGGAGTCCTTGTCACCCCAGGTCAGGATCAGCGCGACCACCGCGAACAGCACGGTGAACGCCTGCGCAAGGAACAGGCGCCAGGCCAGGCCCAGGGTGATGGAACGGATCGGGCGTGCCATCTCAGGCCTCCGCCAGCAGGTAGCCGACGCCGCGGATCACATGGATCTCCACGCCGGCCCCGGCCTGTTGCAGCGCCTTGCGCAGCTTGGAGATATGCGCGTCCAGTGCATTGGACTGGATCTCGTCATCGAAGCCGTACACCGCCGCCTCCAGTGCACTGCGGGTGACGGTACGCCCCTGCCGCATCGCCAGCGCCTGCAGCACCAGCACCTGGCGCCGGGGCAGCGCCAGCAGCTGGCCATCGACCTGCGCCTGCAGCGATTCGAAATCGAACTCCAGCCGGCCCAGTCGCAAGCGTGGTGTCACCATTGCCGAGGGCCGTCGCGAGACCGCACGGATGCGCGCCATCAGTTCCTCGATCGCCACCGGCTTGACCAGATAGTCATCGGCGCCGACATCCAGGCCCTCGACCTTGTCCGACAGCGTGCCCTTGGCCGTCAGCATGATCACCGCCAGGTTCGGACGCAGGGCCCGCGCAACGGCAACGAAGCCAGCGCCATCGCCATCAGGCAACTGGCGGTCGAGCAGCATCAGCTGGTGCACCGGTTCGCGCAGCGCGATGGCCGCTTCGGCCAGGCAACCAACCACATCGGCGACCACGCCCTGCCGCTCCAGCCCCGATTGCAGGGCACGGGACAGGTCAGGATCGTCTTCGACCAGGAGGATGCGCATCGGGGGCTCGGCTACCGGAAACGGTGCCGATCATAGTGCCTGGCGCCCACTTTTTCCGCTTCGGCCTGGCGGATGCGCCGACGCAATGTTCTGACAATGTTGCTCCCCCATCATGCGCAGCCATCCTCCGCAACGTCGTTGACCGATGCCGCCACTGCCCTCGACCCTGCTGCGCCCGCTGCTGTTCTCCGCTGCCTTTGGCCTGCCGGTGTTCGCGCAGGCCGCCGACAGCAACCCGGGCGTACAGGCCGGCATCAGTGCTGGCGCGACCTCGGGCGCGTATGCGCACTACGACGTCAAGCCACTGGTGGTCCCGTCCATTGCCTGGCAGGGCCAGCGCTTCTTCGCCAGCCCGGGCTCGCTGGGCATGTACCTGTACAAGCGCGAGGGCCTGCGCCTGTCGGCGGCGGCCACGCCCTACACGCTGCGCTTCAAGACCGACGACGTGAACGATCCTCAGCTGCGTCTCCTGCACAGCCGGCAGATGTCCGCCATGGCCGGCATCCATGGTGAATACAGCGCCGACTGGGGCATCGTCGAGGCCAGCGTGATGCGCGAGGTCACCGGGCACGGAGGTGGCATGGAGTCGCGCCTGCACTACAGCTATCCGATCCAGGCTGGTCGCTTCACCTGGGTGCCCAAGGTCGGCGTGGTGCACTCCAGTGCGCGCCTGCTCGACTACTACTACGGCATCAACGATGAGGAAGCGCTGCGCTCGGGACTTGCCGCCTACAACCCGGGTAGCGCGACATCACCGAGCCTGCAGATCGCAGTCAGCACGCCCCTGGGCACGAAGTGGCGCGCGACCGGCGTGGTCGCCAACCAGTGGTTCGGCGATGCAGTAAAGGACAGCCCGATGGCACGACGCGGCACTCAGTCATCGGCCTTCATTTCCCTGATGCGCTCGTTCTGAACGAGCACCCGCTACGGACAAGGACTCCCCATGGCCTCCGTCTCCCCCACCTCCGAAGCACACGCGATCCTGCGAGCGCCCGATCTGGACAGCGCCGAACGCGTCTACCTTGGCCTGATGCCCGACCTTGAGCACGTAAGCGCGCTTGCACGTCGAGCGCTCGGCCAGTCGCGCGTTGCCGACGCAGCCCGGGGATACGCGCTTTCGATGACCCTGGTCGGGCTGCGCCTGCAGGAACTGGAGATGGGCGAGGCCAGCGCGAAAGAGCACCGGCAGGCCACCCTGCGCAGCCTGCGCCAGGCCTTCAGCGCCTGAGCACCGGCCAGCCGCAACGCGGCGGCAGTGCCGCGCCCCCGCTCAGCGGAACGTGGTCCAGGCCAGCACAGCGGACAACAGGGCGACCCAGATCACTGCCTTGAACGTACCTTCCAGCATGTTGCCGCCGAACAGCAGTTCAAAGAACGGATTGGGCTTGGAAACCGGCACATGATCGCTCATCGTTGAAAGATCCTGGGGATGGGTGGAGGGCATGCACGCATGCCTGCGCGGGCACAACTCTAGTACATGCGCTCCGTCGGAGGATGTGCCGGGAACATCCGCTTAACAACCTGCGCGCCAGTTCGGGTATGTTCGACCCAACGCTGTGTTCAAGGATGATCGATGCTCAAGCGCGTCCTGTTCCCCGTTGTCGCCCTGCTGCTGTCCGTGCTGGTCATCGCGCTCGGATGGCAGAACCGCCAGCTGCGGCAGATCAATGAGCAGATGGCCACGCAGCTGCAGGACATGCGTCTTGCAGCACATGGCCTCGAACTGGGTAGTCGCCCGGATGCGCTGGTGCTGCGCACCACGCAGCAGACCTTCGTCGATATCGGCGGTGCCCGCGAGGTTCCGCAGATCCTCTATTTCTTCTCCACCGCATGCCGCTACTGCCTGGCCTCGGTACCGCAGCTGCAACAGATCGCTGCGGCCCGCGGCAACAGCGAACTGGTCGGTGTCGGCATGCCGCCATACGACCAGCTGGCGGACTACGCCGGCAAACATGCACTGCGCTTCCCGATCGCCATCGACAACGAAGCCGCCGCGTCCACGCGCTATCGCGCCACCGTCACGCCGATGCTGATGGTGCTGGCTGCCGATGGCCGCGTTGCCTACAAGCATGTCGGCCAGCTCGACGCCCAGGTCGTGCAGGCTGCCGTCGCGTCGCTCGCACCGAAGCCGGCGCTGCCCTGATCCCGCGTGCCGCGCATTGCGTCGCGGCCCCCTGTTACCGCATTCGCGCCACAACCGGCACTCCCGTGCCTTCGGCAACTGCAACTCCACAACGCCAACCAAGGAGATACACATGATCGGAAAGAAAGTGCTTTCGTCCGTCGCCGGTATCGTCGTTGTCGCGGCCATGGCCTTCGGCGCCAGCCAGGCCTTCGCCGTCTCGCCCAAGACCGGATATGCACCGGGCTGCGAACCACACCCGCAGTGCCCGTTCGGCAACGCGGGCAAGCACGGCCAGCTGCTGTGCTGCGATCCGTTGTAACCGGATCCGTGCATGGGGTCGGCATCGCTGACCTGCCACACCCGCCGCGGAGCTGAGCCAGCGCCGCGGCCATGACCGGGCCACCCCGCAGTGGCCCACCACGCCGGGCCGCCTTGAAGCGCGGCCCGGCACTTCCTGGCCCGGATTCATCCTTCCCGCAGCGACTTGGCGGGCGCTTTTCCGGCTTTCGTCGCATACCGGTTTCACAGTGCGGGGGGCAGTGCCACGCTGGACTCCCTTCTCCGGAGCACCGTGCCATGCCGATGCTTGCCCTGCTGCTGTTGTGCGCTGGCCTGTTCGGCCGCGATGCCGACGCCGGGGATGCCTCCCTGCGCAGCCAGATCCTGCAGGCCGACGTCGGGCAGGCGGGCGTGCCCCCGGCACATGACCAGACACCGGAGCCGACGGCCCTGCAGTTGTACCGGTTGCGCCAGGACCGCGTGCTGCGCGTGGGCAACCAGCGCCTGCCTGCAGGCGGCCAGCAGCATCAGGCCGGTTCAGCACGTTTCGCGCAGGTCTGGGAACGCGTGGACGGGCACTGGCGGCTGCAGCGCATGATCAGCATCGACGAATGGGTTGCCCAGCGCTGACGCTCGGCACCGGCAACCGTCGTAAACGAAAAAGCCGGCCAAGGGCCGGCTTTCATCGTGATCCACCGCTGCACCGGCAATGCCGGGAGCCAGGTGGTGGGCGGTACAGGGTTCGAACCTGTGACCCCTACCATGTCAAGGTAGTGCTCTACCGCTGAGCTAACCGCCCATCTTGTTCCTGCCGCCCGAAAGCTGGCCTTGCTACGTAAAAACCCGGCGCCAGGGCCGGGCTCTTCAGTTCACGACAGCCCCCTTCCGGAGACTTCGTGGTGGGCGGTACAGGGTTCGAACCTGTGACCCCTACCATGTCAAGGTAGTGCTCTACCGCTGAGCTAACCGCCCGTTTTTGCTTCTGAACGTCCGCGATTGCGTCGGTGCAGGCCGCGTATATTACGGATGCCGGCCGTGAAGCGCAACACTTTTGTGAAGAAGATGCTGCACCGCCGCGTTCAGCCCAGACTCGCTTCCTTCAGCTGCCGGATCTGGTCACGCACCCGTGCGGCATCCTCGAATTCCAGGTCCTTGGCGTGCTGGTACATCTGCTGTTCCAGCGCCTTGAGACGCGCCGCCAGCTGGGCCGGACCGAGCGAACGGTAATCGGCTCCGTCCTCGGCAACACCCGCCCTGCCCTTGCCCTTGCCCTTCTTGGCTTCCTTCTCCGCCGCATCCGAACGCGCACCTTCGAGGACGTCGACGATCGGGCGCGCCACCGAGCGCGGCACGATGCCATGTTCTTCGTTGTACTCGACCTGCTTGGCGCGGCGGCGGTCGGTCTCGTCGATCGCTGCCTGCATCGAGCGGGTCACCTTGTCCGCATACAGGATCGCCTTGCCGCGCACATTGCGGGCGGCGCGGCCGATGGTCTGGATCAGCGAACCGGTGGAGCGCAGGAAGCCTTCCTTGTCGGCGTCGAGGATCGCCACCAGCGACACCTCGGGCATGTCCAGGCCTTCGCGCAGCAGGTTGATGCCCACCAGCACATCGAACTTGCCCAGGCGCAGGTCGCGGATGATCTCCACGCGCTCGACCGTATCCACGTCCGAGTGCAGGTAACGCACGCGGATACCGTGTTCGGTCAGGTATTCGGTGAGGTTCTCGGCCATGCGCTTGGTCAGCGTGGTGACCAGCACTCGGTCACCGGCCTTGATGCGCGCGTTGGCCTCGCTCATCAGGTCGTCGACCTGGGTGCCCACCGGGCGGATCTCCACCACCGGATCGATCAGGCCTGTCGGGCGCACCACCAGCTCGGTGATCTCGTCGCCGGCCTCGCGGTACTCATACGGGCCCGGCGTGGCGGACACGTAGATCGCGCGCGGGCAACGCGCCTCCCATTCCTCGAAACGCAGCGGTCGGTTGTCCAGTGCCGACGGCAGGCGGAATCCGAACTCGACCAGGGTCTCCTTGCGCGAGCGATCGCCCTTGAACATGGCGCCGATCTGCGGAATGGTCACGTGCGATTCGTCGATGACCAGCAGCGCGTCCGGCGGCAGGTAGTCGAACAGCGTCGGTGGCGGCTCGCCGGCGTTCTTGCCGGTCAGGTGCCGCGAGTAGTTCTCGATACCGTTGCAGAACCCGACCTCGGCCATCATCTCGATGTCGAACTGCGTGCGCTGTGCCAGGCGCTGCGCCTCCACCAGCTTGTTTTCCGCGTACAGCTGCTCAAGCCGCTCCTTCAACTCCACCTTGATCGTTTCCACCGCGGCCAGCACGCGCTCGCGGGTAGTGGCGTAGTGGGTCTTGGGGTAGACGGTGAAACGCTGCATGTTGCGCATCGTCTCACCGGTGAGCGGGTCGAACAGGGTGATCTTCTCGACCTCGCCGTCGAACAGCTCGATGCGCAGCGCTTCGCTGTCCGACTCGGCCGGGAACACGTCGATCACTTCGCCACGCACGCGGAACGTGCCGCGCTGCAGCTCGTACTCGTTGCGCGTGTACTGCAGCTGGGTCAGGTGATTGATCAGGTCGCGCTGGTCGATGCGCTCGCCCTTGGACAGGATCAGACGCAGCGACAGGTAGTCCTCCGGCGCACCCAGGCCATAGATCGCCGACACCGTGGCCACCACGATCGCATCCGGGCGCGACAGCAGGGTCTTGGTCGCGGCCAGCCGCATCTGCTCGATGTGCTCGTTGATCGAACTGTCCTTCTCGATGAAGGTGTCCGACGAAGGCACGTAGGCCTCCGGCTGGTAGTAGTCGTAGTAGCTGACGAAATACTCGACCGCGTTGTGCGGGAAGAACGCCTTGAACTCACCATACAGCTGCGCCGCCAGCGTCTTGTTCGGCGCCATGATCAGCGTCGGTTTCTGCACGTTCTGGATGACGTTGGCGATGGTGTAGGTCTTGCCCGAGCCGGTGACGCCCAGCAGGGTCTGCTTGGCGATGCCCGCCTCGAAGTTGCTGGTCAGCTTCGCGATGGCATCAGGCTGGTCGCCCGCCGGCGAATACGGCGAGACGAGTTCGAAACGGTCGCTCATGGTGTTGCCAGTTCCCGGGAAGGACAAGTATACGGGGCAAGGGGTGACGGCCGGCTGAGGGCTTTCCGGGCAGACGGGCGCGGCAGTGCCTGATGGCGGCCGTCCCGCTGCGGCGCGAGGCTTGATGCCATGCATCGCACTCCCGCCCACTGTCGTTCAGCACCACGCGGCATGCATCTGGTCGAGATGCTGGTGGTGATCGCGGTGCTCGCGGTACTGCTGACAGTCAGCTGGCCTGCCATGCGGTCAATGCTGTTGCAGCAGCGATCGGAATCCACCCGTTTCAACCTGCAATCGGGCCTGGCCACGGCACGCTCACAAGCGATCACGCGGCGAGCGCTGATCGGCCTCTGTGCGAGCAGGGACGGCCATCAATGCGGCAGCGACTGGAGCGAGGGCTGGATCGTGTACAAGACAGATGGCGGTCGAAAGCCTCCCTCGTCCGTCAATGCCATTCTCCTGCATCAGGCGGGTCACCCGAACATCAGTATCCATGCCACCAGCAACAGCGGCCGGCCACAACTCTATTTCCAACCGGATGGCCGAAGCCCCGGCGCCAACCTGACACTACGTATCTGCGCGGATGGCCGTGAGCGTTCGCGGGTAATTGTCAGCAACAGCGGCCGCGTTCGATCAACTCGGTCGCAAACCGACCAACCCTGCTGACAACAAAAAAGGCTTGCGGATGACCGCAAGCCTTTGATGCGTAAAGCATGGCGCCCGAAGTTGGACTCGAACCAACGACCCCCTGATTAACAGTCAAGTGCTCTAACCGGCTGAGCTATTCGGGCGGGGAGGCGCATTGTAATCACCTCGGTCCGAGAGTGCAACACTCCTGTTCATGAAATTCCGGGGAGTGCGCCTTCAACCATCACCAGCATTCCGACAGCGTGCCTTTGGACGTCTTCACATTGGCTTGGTTGAGCGTCAGGTCTCCGCACTTGTCCTTCACCTGGGAGTTGGCGGCCGTCGCAGTAAAAGTAAACGTCGACTGCGCTGTCTTCATCGACAGGGTATAGGCTGCCGCCCCGCCCTCGCGAGGAGAGTTGATCGAATCTGCATTGCCGGGGAACTTGAAGCCGACATACGTGTTGTTGACCGTGTGATAACGCTCGGCCAGCTGCGCATACTCCACGAGATCGGCCTTGACCTGGGCCCGCCGGGACTTGCGCACGTGCTCGCCGTAACTCGGGTAGGCAATGGCAGCGAGAATCGCCACCACAGCCACCACGATCATCAGTTCGATCAGGCTGAAACCGCGGGCCATGCCGCCCGCTGCGAGTGCTCTGCGCATTACTCCGGTTCCTGCAGGCGAAGGAGAAACGACATTGCTCACTGGATCTGCCTCCACGACTGGCGGCCACAGGGATAAGGCAGGTACATCGGCTCAGCTCCCGCTACCGAAATCTGCATCAGGCACACGTCACCAGGAGGCGTCGGAGGTGGATCGCCGGGCTTGCCCGGGCCAGGTGGCGCAAGCCTGGGAATGATGGACAGATTGACATCACGCACGGGTGCACTGCCACCGGTGGCCAGCGATACCGCCGCGGTTCCAGCGACCGGCTTCGTTGCACCCTGCCGGACCTGCGACAACGCCGGCTCACCGCTATTGGAGGACAGGCCGTAAAGCCAGTTCGCTCCGCCCACTGAACAGCTCTGCTCACTGGCTGCCGGGACATACGTGGGGATGAACACGATACCGGATGCGACCGTCGGGTAACCCACCGCACGCTCACCCGCAGGCAGCTCGACCCGCCAGCCTCGTGCGTTCGCCGGTGGCGTATCGGCGGCCAGCCGGCGTACGCCCGCTGATGTGCTGGTCACCGCATATCGGCGCAGATTGGCCGGAGTCAGGGTCGTCGCTGGATCTGCATCGGATACGTCATTGACGCCATACAGCCCCTGCACCGCCTTGTCGAGTTGATCGCCGGCAAACCAGAAGCTGCCCGTTCCGAACAGCAGCATCACGCCACCGGAGGGGCCCGCAGTCGCCGTGAGGCCGCCGGTGATCGGCTGGCGGTAGGTCAACCTGTCGGCAGAATCGACGCTGGTTGCCGTGGTGAAAACCGGGCGTGCCGGCTTGGCCGTACCGCGCAGGTCAAACTTCCACACCGCACCGCGCTGATCAGCTGCATACGCCGTGTCGGCAAAGCCATCCCGGACGCGACTGGACTGGCCCGCTCCACCCCATCGATCGACCACGACCACATTGCCCAGGCCATTGCTGCCGGCCGGGAGACTGGTTCCCGTTTCCTCCGCTGTGATCATCCGGATTCCGGGAGAACTCGCGCCGACTGCCCGCTGCATGTCAACCACGAACAGGACTGCCTTCTTGCTCTTGCTGTCATAGCCGTTGCCAAAGATCGCCTTCCAGCTGACCGCGCCACTGCTGTCCTTGAGCGGTACGATAACCGGCTTGCCCAGCACGTGGCCGATGTTGTCACGGACACTCACATCGAGGTTGCTGTTGAGGTCACTGATCTCCCACATCAGGCTGCCCGCCGCGAACGCTCCCGGCGTGGACACGTTCAGGGCGAACACGCTGCGACCACCGGCGCCCGCCGTGGCGACCAGCGACGTCTGCCACGCACTGCCGTTATAGGTATCGCCGACAACCACGGGCCCATCCATGTAATAGCGATGCTGGAAACGCTGGTTGTTCTGCTTGGACGGATCATGGGGCAGCAGAAGATTGCCCATGTGCCCAATCGCCGTGGATGGGATGTAGGCGAATACCTCCTTGCCACCATCGGAATCCTGCACGCCATCGGCCGTCATGCCCCCATCGAACCCATGCAGCATGCCGTCGTTGCCGCCCGCATAGACCATGTAACGGCGCTGGTTGCGCTTGGCCTGCAGATAGGCCGTATACGTGGTTCCAAGTATGCCCGGGAGGGTACGGTACCCGTAGTCGTCGGTCGGAGAGCTCAGAACCGGGCCCGAGTTGATGATGTCGCCAAGCACGGTCGTGCGGTCGCGCAGCTTGCCGCCGTTGCGCTTCTCGCGCGAGGTATCGCCGCGCAGGTAAGCGATCGCGGCAGAACTACTGCCGGCAAGATCGGTGATCTCACTGGTCGCGCAGTAGGCCATGTTGCCGTACAGCCCGGTCGGCTTGCTGCACAGGTCAGCAAGGCTCACATTGCTATCCGAGAAGTCCACGGCATTGCCATTCTTCCAGTACAGGATGTTGCGGCTGGAGGCTGCGGGCAGCTTCTCGCTGGCCTCCCAGGCACGCGTGGAAACGACCTTGCGCGTCGTGGCATCGACCTTCAGCGAATATGCGGTCAGACGGCTGTACCAGTCAGTGCTGTTGTTGGTCGCCTCGTAGAAGGGTTCCACGGTTAGCGAACCGGTACCAATACGCGCTCCAGTCAGCGACTGCGTGCCCGACGGGGTTGCGCCCGCCGACACGTTCTCGATGATCCGCCGCATCGCTGCAGTGATCTCACCCGGACGTGTGGCATTCATCATCTCGCCACGTGTCTCCAGCGTGGCCCGCCACATCTCATCCACCGCGTTCGGGGTCAGATTCTCGATCGCCGAGCTCCACTTTGGCGGGTTCTTGTAAGGATCAGGGGACACCAGCCAGGGCTTCTTGGGATCCGGGACATAAGTGACACCATAGAGGTTGCCCAACGTCCCCAAGGTCACGCCATAGAAGTTCATATGCAGGTTGGTCTTGCAGTCCAGGCTTGGGTCCGGATTGCTGCCGTTGCACTCGGAAGGCACCGGTACCGAGTACTTCTCCAGCCCGGAAACAAGGCTCTCCTCGTAATACGGCAACGCCAATGCAGTCATCGACTTGGCGGTGTAGTCGTCGTTGATGTAGCCATCGGTGAACAACATTCCTGCGTTCTTCTGGCAGGAAAGAAGAACAGGAGGACTGGGGTCGGTAGAGGACTTGGTCCGCTGGAACTGCTGCCCAAGGAAATCCACCGCACGACGATTGGGTGTGCTGCTGGAAGCACGCATCTTCAGGGTGATGTCGGCGAGCAGGCTCATCTTCTCCGACTCAGCCGACATGTCATACATCTTTGCCTGGGTCCGGTCATTGATCCGGAACCAGCCCACCCGCAGGTTCGTTGCCGGTTGCAGCGCATTGGTGGCCGCACCGATCAACGCTTCACGGCGCGTCCTGTAGAAGCTGAACCAGCGGGCGAAATTATTGATCGCCGCCTTGTACTCATTGGTACCGCTGAAGTTCTCCGGTCGGATCTCATACTTGTACAACGTGCCCGGTCGCCCCCCCACCGGATCGGTCACCGCAACCGGATCGGCGGTGTAGCCGTAGGCAGCAGGCAATGTGCGCTTGTCGACCAGGAAGAAAGTGGGCGCGAAGTACTGGAAGGACGCGTCGCACTCACGGGTGACGGTGAAATCGCGATCCAGTCTCCGCCAACTACCGTCGACCGTGGTGTTTCGATCATCGATCGACGGGTTGGTGGTGCATACGAAATTGTACCTCTGGATCACCGTCCCTTTGGGTAGCACCATGCCACTGCGCAGCGAGAACTTCCAGTCATTCTGCAGTCGCGTCTCGGTCGTGGTCAGATTACGCACAAGCGAGGTAGTTCCGCTGCTGCCGCTTGGCCGCGGATCGACGGGGGCCGCCGTCGGATCGATGGTCATGTAGTCCATCTTAGCCGGGTCGCTCGAGCCGGTTTTCCACGCAGGATAGTCATCGCGTGGGTCGAAGTATGCGCCGTTGATGTCCGGCGAGCGGGCGAACCCGAAGGCATCCAATGGTGGAATTGCGGAGTTTCCCCGCCCATAGGGCGGAGTCAAGTAGTAGTAGCGAAGGCTGGTGGCATTTTTCGGCTGATCGTACCCGTACGGCGTGCTGCCGTTGTAGAAGCCCCGCCCGTCAATCCAGTGATAGACACCATCGCGGGTATTGTTCAGCGTTTCCCACACCATTGAGCCGGAATCGTCCAGCGCCATTACGAATGCAGGAGGCGTCTGTACCTCGATGTTGAGCGGCGCTTGGGCCAGCGTGCCCTGCCCCTGTGCGGCCATCAGGCTGTAGATGAAGTAGCCGCCGCCAAACAACACGACGGTGCTGCCTGCGACCATCCAACGGAACGTGCGCGAAGCCATGGCCTGCGTCCTCAAAGTTTGAATACGGTGTCGATGACCACAGCGGACGACGCCGCGTCGGCATCATCCGTGGCGAAACCGGTGATCTGATAGACCGGAAGTGCCTTTTCCAATGGCTTGCCCATGTCCAGCGAAGACTCGCCGATGATGCAAGCATCGATCTGGCGCACATTCACTGCTGCAGCCTTGTCGTTGGCGCGTTCAGCAGCCCATGCAGCCGGATCGAATCCGTCGTCGCACTTGGTGGAAATGCTGGATTCCTGAACCAGGCCACCACTGCCATCGCCTGTACGGTTGGCGATCCCTTCCACGGCGCGTTCGGCTGCGCGAACCACGCCCTCGGAGTTCTGGAAAGCGCGATTGGCCGCACGGTAGTTCGCTGCCATCCTTTCCTGGAGGCCGGCCACCTGCATGCCGGCAATGCCCAGCAATGCCAGCAGGATGAGCATGATGAGCGCGACATAGAGCACCGCGCCACGCTGCCGGTATGAGGCACCGACCGACCTGAAGGACCGAGGAAGGGTTTTCATGATCAATTCCCGAACAGGCGATTGCGCAAGGCAATCGAGACTTCGTAGCTGGAACGGTAGCGACCATCAGGCTTGTCACTGTTGGCGAAGCTCACGCCGAGCACCGACAGCGCATTTGCAGCCCCCGGCGAAGACGCAGGCGTCGGGCTACGCGCCAGGAGCCCCACCTGCACCTGCCCGACGCGCAGCCATTGCGCGGCCCCCTTCGCATTGGCATCCACGCTGACGCCTCCTGCAGCAGCCAGCTGGGTAATGTTGCCTGTCGGCGGTGTCGACAGGCCGATGTCGAGCGTGCTGTCCAGGCCATACAACAGTTGTAGGCTTTCGATGCCTTCCACCAGCTCCTCGTTGATGGCGTAACTTCCGTCGCTCCCAGCGCGTGCGCGCCGCAGTCCCGGCTGCTTCGTCTCCGGATTGATGCCGACGTAGTACACCATCGAGTCGGCCCTGTAGAGCATGGCCTGCCCTGTTGGCTGCGCCGTATAGCGGGAAAGATCGACTGATGCAGCGGTGATGCGTGCGCCGCTGAGCTTTCCTGCGAAGATATCTGCGTGACCGCAGTCAGCGATCCCGAACAAGGTGGGTGCGCCGGCCCCGCCACTGCTCAGCCGACCCACACCCTTGCCGTCAACGTCCAGCAGCGCGTTGCCGCTATCGGCAGAAATGGCTGTCACCGGCACTCCCTCCGGGGCCAGGTAACGCAGGACGAGGACGTCACTCCCACCCGTCGGGGCCGGAACTAGCTTGGTGATCGCCGCGGGCAGCTTTGAAGGCGCCGCCCATGCAGCACCCAGTGCAAGATTGCCCCCCGGCGCTGTCCCCGGAGCGTCATAGCCCTGGATGGAGACACTGAAATCCAGAGGACTGCCGTCGCCAGAGGAGGCCCCCAGATGTGAAACAGGATCCCCTTGGTTCTTCACAACATGCGCCTGGTCATTGACGCACCCCATGTGACCGGCCATGCGGATGTCACGCTCCAGGAAGTCCAGCGCAAAGCGCGCATTCTCCTGCACACGCGATGCTCCTTCAGACAGCCGAGAGGCCGTCTGCGAGGCAATGAATACCTGGATCACTCCCAGCATCAGCACCAGGCTGATCACCAGCGCGATCATGAGCTCCACCAGCGATAGACCGGCCATCGCGGCACGACGGTTCTTGCGCATGCTCACAGCTCCGTAGCCAGTGCAAAGGTGGTGGCCTTGTCCGGATCATCCGGATCCCAGCGCTGGTCACCCCATGTGATGGCAACCCTGACCACGCCACCGTTGTAGGTGACCTCGGCACCTGCATCGTCGCCCAACGCCTTCACCACCTGGCATTGCCACCGAGCAATCTTCTTCTCAATGGAAACGTCACCGGTATCACTGGTGCATGCCGTTGTCGCAGTCTTGCTGGCAGCGGCAAACGACGCGTTGGTGTACCACGCCGCCTGATAGCGATTGCTGCGCATCTGCTCGGTCAGGTCGTAGGCGAGATTCGTCGCCTGGGTGCGGTAATTGGCGCTCTGCACGAAACGGACGTTCATCGTCTGCAGCAGCGCGAAACCCAGCAGACCGAACGCCAGCACGATGATGGCAATCAGCACCTCCAGCAAAGTGAAGCCGCCGGACTGCCGTGCGCGAGGGGAGCAGCTCTTCATGGGCAGGCGTCCTTGGTGCTGCGGATCTGCCCGGAGGCGTTCACCATCAATGTGCGCTTGTGCGGCGCGCCCTGGCTGCAGACATCCGGCTGCAGAAGAATTTCCTGGTCACTGCTCGCCCGGCGCCGCCCCCGTCCGTCGAAGGCAACAACTGCCGACGGCCCGGTGATCTTCAGCTTCGGATTTCCACCAACGAAGCGCAGGACGGTTTCGCCCGATGACAATGCGCCATCGCCGTTCACATCAGCATATGCCAGCATGCCGCCGGACCAGTAACCGTCGCAGCTGACACCGTCGCTGCTGCCGCAGACTCCGCCACCACGATTGCTGCGGATCGCCTCGCTGCGGGCCAGATTGAGCAGACCAAGGATTTCATTGTTGGTGGAGGCCACGCGATTCGAGCGGATCGTGCTCTGGAAGCTTGGAAAGGCGATCGCGGCCACGATCGCCATCACGGCGATGGTGACCATCAGTTCAATCAGCGTGAAGCCGTTTTGCCGGCGCAAAGACATTGGACGCTCCCCAGCGTGTTGATGGCCACGATGGGCCATCGTCCTGCCACCGGCAAGCGGCGGCAGGATGAACGGTCAATCCAGGGCGACGGGCGTCAAAGCCTTGACGACCCGCACCTTCCCACCCCGGCCGGCGCGATCCCCATCGCACCGGCCCGGGCTCAGGCCAGCACCTGGTAGCAGGGCTGGTATTCGCCGGAGATCTTCATCCGGCGCTGCTCGACGAAAGCGCGCAGCAACGCGTCCAGCGCCTGCATCATGTCCGGGTCGCCATGGATCTGGAACGGTCCGAACTGTTCGATGCGACGCATGCCGTCTTCCTTCACGTTGCCGGCGACGATGCCCGAGAACGCCCGGCGCAGGTCGGCCGCCAGCGCGTGCGGGGCACGCCCGTGGTGCAGGTCCAATGCGGCCATCGCCTCGTGGGTGGGCACGAACGGCTGCTGGTACTCCCACGGAATCTCGATCGACCAGTTGAAGAAGAACGAGTCCTTCTGCGCCAGGCGGTGCTCGCGCACGCGCTTGATGCCGTTGGCCATCTTCTTCGCCACCGCCACCGGGTCGCCGATGATGATCTCGTAGCGCTCGGCGGCCGCGTCACCCAGGGTCAGGCGGATGAAGCGGTCGATCTGCTCGAAGTACGGCGCCGCCACGGTCGGTCCGGTCAGGATCAGCGGGAACGGCAGGTCCTTGTTTTCCTCGCGCAGCAGGATGCCGAGCAGGTACAGGATTTCCTCGGCGGTACCGACGCCACCGGCGAACACGATGATGCCGTGGCCGATGCGGACGAAGGCCTCCAGGCGCTTCTCGATGTCCGGCATGATCACCAGGTGGTTGACGATCGGGTTCGGCGACTCGGCGGCGATGATGCCCGGCTCGGTCAGGCCGATGTAGCGCGTCACGGTACGGCGCTGCTTGGCATGGGCGATCGTGGCCCCCTTCATCGGGCCCTTCATCGCGCCCGGGCCGCAGCCGGTGCAGATGTCCAGGCCGCGCAGGCCCAGTTCATAGCCCACCTGCTTGGTGTACAGATACTCGTCGCGCGAGATCGAGTGGCCGCCCCAGCACACCACCAGGTTCGGGTCACCCGGGTTGAGGATGCGCGCATTGCGCAGCAGGCCGAACACCGCGTTGGTGATGCCCTCGGACGACTCCAGCTCGGCCGCGTAGGCAGGGCCCATCTCGATGGCCATGTAGGCCAGGTCACGCACCACGGCGAACAGCAGTTCGGCAACACCGCGGATGATCTCGCCATCGACGAAGGCCATGGCCGGTGCGTTGACCAGGTCGATGCGCACGCCGCGATCCTGCTGCGCCACCTGGATGTCGAAATCGGGATACAGATCGCGCGCCGCGCGAGGATCGTCAGAGGCACTGCCGCTGGTCAGCACGGCCAGCGCGCAGCGGCGCAGCAGCTCGTGCATGCCGCCGGCAGAGGCATCGCGCAAGCGGGCCACTTCGGCCCGCGACAGCACATCCAGCCCACCGCGCGGGTAGATCCGCGCGTCCTGCACTGGCAGTGCGCGGGCTGATTTTTCGTTCGTGGTCATGTCCAATTTTTTGCTTCCTTCAAGGTTTCCGACTGTACTGCCGCCCCCTTAAAAAGCAAAACGGCCGGGAAGCCCGACCGTTGGATGTGTGCTCCCCGCGTTCGCCTTTCCGGGACCGCATCGGCGGCGTTGGCACCGCGCACATTTCTGGATGCTACGCCGATGCAGAGTGGCCTGCAAGGACTTTCGCCTGAACGGAAAACGGCCGGGTTTCCCCGGCCGTTTCCGTTTACATCATCAAGCTCTGACGGATCAGAACTTGTACTTCACAGTCAGCTGCATGGACCAACGCGACACGGCAGTGTTGCCCTTGTCATTGTTGTTTTCCTGGATCGAGGAATCATCCGCACCGGTGAACGAGTACACATACTTCCCGGTGGCCGGATCGATACCTGCGAAGTTGCCCACGCGGCGGGTTGCATAGAAGCCGTAGTCGTCAATGAGGCCCCACTTCTTGTTCAGCAGGTTGCCGACATTCATGATGTCCAGGGCGACTTCACCCTTGTGACCCTTCACGAAGCCTGGGAATTCCTGGCTGATACGAACGTCGAAGCTGTTGACCCACTTGGCGCG
Source organism: Stenotrophomonas sp. a6 (assembly GCF_030913325.1). NCBI lineage: Bacteria > Pseudomonadati > Pseudomonadota > Gammaproteobacteria > Lysobacterales > Lysobacteraceae > Stenotrophomonas > Stenotrophomonas sp. a6. Next base: position 1,574,201 of record NZ_CP133161.1, on the reverse strand, counting down.
GTGCGAGTTGGCCGGGACCACGCTGCCACGGTAGGCCTCGAGTTCCGGGTTCTGCGCCAGCCAATCGAAGAACTTCTTCTCCATCGTTGCGCCGCCAGTGAACAGCACGTCGCCCACACCCTTCGGCACGTAGAACAGATCGTTGCCGATGGCGCTGTCGCCGTTGGCATCGTTGTAGAACACGTAGCTGTACGGACGGCCCGAGCGACCTTCGTAGAAGAGGCCGATACGGGTAGCGTTGTCACCGAAGAAGTTGTGCTTCCACTCCAGGGTGCCGGTGATACGGTCCTTGATCGCATAGCGCGAGTTGTACGCGATGTTCTCGTTGGCGTTCAGGATCTGGGTGTTGTTCCAGTTCGAGGTGTTCTGCGAGCTGGTCAGCGGGCTAACTTCCTTCGACTGGGTGTAGGTGTAACCCAGCGACCAGCCCCAGTTCTCGGTCAGCGGCTTGGCCAGCGAGAAGGTAGCCTGGCTGCCACGACCCTTGTCGGTGTTGCGCAGCAACATCACGTCACCGATGTTGTTCGGACGGTTGGCGCGGTTCAGCGCGCCGTTGGTGCCGTTCTCCATGCCCAGGTTGTCGCCGGAACGGCTGTCGATCTTGCTGTTGGCCTGATTCAGACCTGCCGGGTTCCAGTACAGCTCACGACCGTCCTGCGCCGAAACGAAGGTCGCACCCTTGCCCTTGCCGTCCGTCAGGTCCAGACGTTCGAAGTACAGACCATCCTTGACCTTGGTGAACAGCACTTCAGCCGACGCCACGATGCCGTACCACGGCAGCTCATGGTCGAACGCCAGGTTGGCCTTCCACACCGACGGCAGGCGGGTGCCCGGAGCGATAATGTCCACGTTCTGGCGAGCAATGATCTTCGACGGATCCGGAATGAACGGATTGTCGGCATCAGCACTGAAACCACCCGGGTTGCCACTGACGTTGTACTCGACGTAGTTCAGACCGGTGTTCTGGTAGGCACCTGCCAGCCACACGTTCGGTGCTGCACCGCCGAACAAGCCAACGCCACCGCGCAGCTGGGTCGGACGATCGCTGTCGAAGGTGTAGTTGAAGCCAACACGCGGCTGGAACAGGCTCTTGTCCACCAGTTTGGTGTTGTCGTAGCCGTAGCGCGACTGGATGTCGGTGTTGTACTTGTTCTGGCTGGTGAAGTCCGGGATATCAAGACGGACACCAAACATCAGGCTCAGGTTGTAGTTGATCGCCCAGGTATCCTGGATGAACAGGCCAGTGTTCTTCAGATGGAACTTGGCCGGAATATCATCCAAGCTGCCACCCGGACGCGGCACGCGCAGCTGGTAGCCGTTGGCGGTACCCTTCAGGAACGACGCCAAGTCGCGGAAGTCGTACGCGCCGTACAGATTACGGCCGTAGAAGTTCATCAGGTTATTGTCGGTGTAATCGAAACCGAACTTGACGGTGTGGTCACCGATGTACCAGGTACCGGCACCGAAGGCGCTAAGTTCCTTCGACTCGACCAGATTGGTGTGAGTGTTCTGCTCGGTGCCCAGGTACAGCGAGTTGTTGCCGAAGCGCACGCGCATCTGCGGCAGGTGCGAAGCCGCGACACGATTGGACGAGTAGTCCTTGTGCGAAACCTTGAACTCGGTCGAGAAGTTCTCGGACCAGTCACTGAACAGTTCACCCATCCAGGTTTCGTACTGGGTCGGCTGGGTGTACCAGAAGTCACTCAGCGACAGCGCGCTGCTGCTGACCTGCGGGAAGCGGACGACGTCCTGCTTCATCTTGTTGTAGCGCAAGGCCGCACGGTGGTTCTCGTTGATGTTCCAGTCGAGCTTGACGGCGTACTCTTCGATCGTCGTCTTGTTGTTCAGACCGTCAACGCCGCCGACCGGATAGCCCAGATCACTCATGCGCTTCTGGACTGCCGAGATGTCGGCGTCACTGATGCCGCCCTTGGACGGATCCTTGTTGTACGGGCTGTCACTCAGGCTCACGCCGCCGCCGCTACGCTCGTACTTTTCATAGTTGGTGAAGAAGAACAGCTTGTCCTTGAGGATCGGACCGCCGAACGTCATGCCGTAGGTCTTCTCGTCCTTGAAACCATTGAAGTCCGACTTGTCACCTTCCAGGCGCGAACGGACCATGTCCTTGTCGCGGTACGAGCCGTACACGGTGCCGTGGAACTCATTGGTACCCGACTTGGTCACGGCGTTGATCACCGCACCGGTACCGCCGGCGATGGTGGTGTCGTAGTTGGCCAGGTCGATGTTGATTTCCTGGATGGCATCCATCGACACCGGCTGACGCTCGGTCGGCAGGTTGTTGGAGCCCAGGCCGAACGGATCGGAGGCGCTGATGCCGTCGATGCGGATGGCGTTGTAGCGGGTGTTCTGGCCACCGGCCGAGATCGCGCCGTCAGCCTTGCTGACCTGCGAGATGCGCGGGTCCAGGCGGATGTAGTCCTGGATGTTGCGGTTGGCCGACGGCAGCGCGTCCATCGTTTCGCGCGTCACGTTGCTGCCGGTGCCCATCTTGTTGGCGCTGAACAGGTCCAGGCCGCCGGCGGTCGCAACAACGTTCACCGCGTCCAGGTTGGTCGCAGCCAGGTCACCGCCCAGGTTGGCGTTGACGGTGTTGACCTGGTTCAGGTTCAGGTAGACACCCTCTTCGGTCTTGGTGCCTTCACCGGACTTGGTGATGGTGATGGTGTACGGACCACCCACGCGCAGGCCGCGCGCGTTGTATCGACCCGACGCATCGGTGGTGGCACGCGAAACGGTGCCCGACTCGGTGTGGGTGATGGTGACTTCAGCGCCGGCGACAGGCTGGCCTGCGGCGGACATCACCTGGCCGCCGACACCGGCAGAGGTGCTCTGGGCGAAGGCGGGAGCGGCGGCGAGCGCAGCCACGAGACCAAGGGTGAGCTTGGACATCCGGAGTGGGTGGGTCATTTTTCGGTAGCCTCGATGCGAGTTGGCGATGGCGGAAAAAAAGCGCATCCAAACAGCCCTGCGGGTGGCTGGTCGGAGATTTATCTGGGGTTCCCTACCGCTTGGCTGAAGGCAGCCACAACGGTTAACACTAGATTAACACGCTACGCCATCAATGTGACGGTTGTGCGACAAACGGCACCGGATCGCAACGCAATCGTGACGGGATCTTCACTCCGCCTTTCCCCCGGCCTCATTCCGGCAGGGGCGCCTCACTGGCGTCGAGAATCCGGCCCCGCCAGGCAAGCCCAGCGCTGGACAGCAGGGTCACGGCCGCCGCAGCGGCGGCCTCCGGGCCCCGGGCGGCCGGGTCCTGGTCGACGGAATAGGCCCTGGCGCGCAGCGCCGTGCGCAGGGGGCCCGGATACAGGCCGCTGACCCGCACCGGGCTGCGGCCGAGTTCGTCATGCAGGCTGGTGATCAGCCCGCGCAGGCCATGCTGGGCCACACCGTATCCCCCCCAATAGGCCTGCCCCACCCGTTCGGAGGCATCGACCGCAAACACCAGGGCCGCGTCCTCGCGCTGCCGCAGCAGCGGCAGACAGGCCTGGGCCAGCCACGCCGGGGCAGTGAGCGTGACATGCACCGCACGGGCGAAACTGGCCGGGTCGGCCAGTTCGAACGGGGTCAATCCGGGGAAATGGGCGGCACAGACCAGCACTCCATCCAGGCGCCCCAGCTCGCGCTGCAGGGCCTGGGCCAGTTCGGCATAGTCGTCGGGGCCCGCACCCTCCAGATCCAGCGGATACAGCAGCGGTTCCGGGCCGACGGCCTGGACCTGGGCGTAGACACGGTCCAGGCGGCGCGGCTTGCGGCCCAGCAGGACCACGGTGGCCCCGGCGGCGGCGGCGGCAACGGCCGCCGCACTGCCCAGCCCACCGCCGGCGCCGGCAACCAGCACCACGCGATCCTGCAACGGGCGGCCATCGAGCGCCCCGTTGGTCGGTGACGTCGATGGCCAGGCACTCATCCCTGGGTCGCCTCTTCGACGATGCGCTTGAGCTCGCCGGCTTCAAACAGTTCCAGGACGATGTCGCAGCCGCCGATCAGCTCTCCATTGATGAACAGCTGCGGGAAGGTCGGCAGGTTGGAGAACCGCGGCAGGTTGGCGCGGATCTCGGGTTCTTCCAGCACGTTGACGGTGCGCAGGGTGACCGCGCCGGCAGCCATCAACGCCTGTACGGCGCGGCTGGAGAAACCGCACATCGGGTATTGCGGGGTGCCCTTCATGAACAGCACGAGCGGGTAACGATCGACCTCGGCCTGGATTTGCTGCATTACCGCCACAACCTCACTCCTTGCTTCGCCGGACAAACCGACCGCGGTGGTCGGCTAGACTGCCCACGGTAGCCGCCATTGTAAGCGGATGGAACCGGCTGCCGCCGCCCCTCTGGCCACGAACCTGTCCATGCCTGTCGAATTGCCTGCCCTGCCCTACCTTTCCGGCTCCCTGCAGCCGCACCTGTCCGCACAGACCCTGGAGCTGCACCACGGCCGCCACCATCGCGCCTACGTGGATGCGGTCAATGCCGGCATCCTCGGCACCGAGTGGGAAGACGCGCCACTGGAAGAGATCGTCCGCCAGGCCCAGGGCAAGCTGTTCGATGCGGCCGCCCAGGCGTGGAACCACGGTTTCTACTGGCAGTGCCTGCGGCCCCGTGGCGGTGGCGAACCGCAGGGCCGCCTGGGCGAGCTGGTGAAGCGCCAGTTCGGCGACGTGCAGCGCCTGCGCGAGGAATTCAACCGCACCGCGCTGGGCCTGTTCGGCTCCGGCTGGGTGTGGCTGGTGCAGCATCCGGGCGGACAGCTGGGCATCCAGGCGACCCGCAATGCCGGCACGCCGCTGACGGGTGAAAGCACGCCGCTGCTGTGCTGCGATGTCTGGGAGCACGCCTACTACACCGACTACCAGAATGACCGCGCGCGTTATCTGGATGCGTTCTGGCAGATGGTCAACTGGGAATTCGCTGAGAGCCAGCTACGCTGAGGCAACGGCTCCGCCCCGGGGTAGTGCCGGCCGTTGGCCGGCATCCCCATCGGTGTACAAGAGATGGCGAATCTGCCGGCCAGCGGCCGGCACTACCGGAAAGCAGAGCGTGGCTTCACGCGTTCTCGTGCGCGGCCACCGCATCCATCACCCGCGCCGAGTACACCAGCGCCGCACCGGCATTGAGCGACACCGCCACACCCAGCGCCTCGGCGATTTCCTCGCGGTTGGCACCGTGCTTCAGCGCGGCATCCACGTGCACGGTGATGCAGCCGTCGCAGCGGGTGGTCACCGCCACCGCCAACGCGATCAGCTCGCGGGTCTTCGCATCGAGGTGGTTGGTCTGCGCGCCAGCGTTGGCCAGGGTGGCGTAGCCCTTGACCGTATACGGTGAGAGCTTGCCGATCTCACCGATACGGCCCTTCAGTTCCTTGCGGTAGGCATTCCAGTCGAGCATGGGGGTGACTCCTGTGAAAGGAGCTCCACGCTACCACCGGGAATGTTGCGCCGATGCCTGCACCGGCGCTTCACAGCGTTGCACTGCCGGCCAGCGGCCGGCACTACCGGACTCAGCGATTGCGCAGCGCGTGCACCGCCGGCGCCACCTGGGCCTGGCGATCCAGCTCCAGTCCGACCTGCTCCAGCGCATCGGCCAGCGCGGCAGCATCGTCATCGCGCAACGTGGCATGGCCGACCTTGCGGCCTTCGCGCGGCTCCTTGCCATAGTCGTGCCAATGGCCGCTGGCCTGGCCCAGCACCGGTGCCGGGTCCGGCATCGCGCCCAGCCAGTTCAGCATGCAGGCGTGGCCGAGCATGCGGGTGCTGCCCAGCGGCAGGCCCAGCACGGCACGCAGATGGTTCTCGAACTGCGAGGTCTCGCTGCCTTCGATGGTCCAGTGGCCGGAGTTGTGCACGCGCGGCGCCATCTCGTTGGCCAGCAACTCGCCATCGCGGCAGAACAGCTCCAGCGCGAACACGCCGACGTACTGCAGGTGCTCGGCGACACGGCGGGCATAGCCGATCGCGGCCTGCTGCTCGGCATCGGACAGCACAGCCGGTGCCACGCTGGCCGACAGCACGCCGTCGACATGCCAGTTGCCGGTGACCGGCCAGGCTTCGAAGCTGCCATCGCGGCCACGCACGGCGACCACGCTGACCTCGCGCTGGAACGCTACGAAGCCTTCCAGGATCAGGCCGGTACGCTCGACCTGCGCGCCCAGTGCATCCCACGCGGCGTCGATGTCGGCCTCGCTGCGCAGGCGGAACTGGCCCTTTCCGTCATAACCAAGGCGGCGGGTCTTGAGGATGCACGGCAGGCCGAACTCAGCCGCCTTCGCAGCCAGCTCGTCACGGCTGCGGATATCAGCGAAGGCCGGCAGCGGGATGCCCAACTGCTGGAACAGGGTCTTCTCGCTCAACCGGTCCTGGGCCACCGCCAGCGCGGCCGGCGGCGGATAGACCGGCACGCGGTCGGCCAGGAACTGCGCGCTGTCTGCGGGCACGTTCTCGAAATCGAAAGTGACCACATCGACCTTGGCGGCGAAGTCCGCCAGCGCGTGGCGGTCATCGAAGGCACCGACGGTGAGCGGCGCCAGCGGGCCACTGCAGGCGTCGGCCGCCGGGTCGTACAGCTGGAAGCGCAGTCCCAGCGGCGCACCGGCCAGGACCATCATGCGGGCGAGCTGGCCGCCGCCCAGGATGCCGACGGTCAGGCTCATTGGCGCGGATCGTCGTGGGCCATCACGTCTTCGGTCTGGCGTGCACGGAAGGCGTCGAGCGCCTGGCCGATCGCCGGCTGGTCGCTGGCCAGCATCGCAGCAGCGAACAGCGCCGCGTTGGACGCGCCGGCATTGCCGATGGCGAAGGTGGCAACCGGAATGCCGGCCGGCATCTGCACGATCGACAGCAGCGAATCCATGCCGTTGAGGGCCTTGGACTGCACCGGCACGCCCAGCACCGGCACGGCGGTCTTGGCGGCGATCATGCCCGGCAGGTGGGCGGCCCCGCCGGCGCCGGCGATGATCGCGCGCAGGCCACGCGGGCCCGCCTGCTCGGCGTAACTGAACAACACATCCGGCGTCCGATGCGCGGACACCACCTTCACTTCGAACGGAACACCCAGGGCTTCAAGCTTCTGGGCGGCGTGCTGCATGGTTTCCCAGTCGGAACGGGAACCCATGACGATGCCGACAAGCGGCGCGATCGGGTTGGGGGTCATTGGCCGTCACCTGCCTTAAAGACGTATTCTAGCCATCTTCCACGCAAGACGAAGAACCATGGATCGCAAGCTGCTCGACCTGCTGGTGTCGCCGGACACCCGCCAGCCCCTGTCCCTGCTGGATGGCAAGGGCCTGGAAGCCCTCAACAAGGCCATTTCGGCCGGCGCGGTGAACAAGGCCGATGGCAACCCGCTGGCGCAGCCGCTGCGCGAAGCGCTGGTCACCCGCGACCGCAAGCAGGTGTTCCGCGTTGACGACGGCATCCCGGTGCTGCTGGCCGAGGAAGCCATCCCGACCGCCCAGATCGCCGACTTCCCGGCCGCATGAGCGCGCTGCCGACGCCGGATGCGGCCGTTGTCGCCGCCGATGTCGCGCGTGCGCTGGCCGAGGACCTGGGCAGCGGCGACGTCACCGCCGCCCTGCTGCCCGACCAGGCCGACAGCGCTTACCTGCTGTGCAAGCAGGACGGGGTGATTGCCGGCCGTCCGTGGTTCGACGCCACCCACCGCGCACTCGACCCGGACGTGCGCATCGAATGGCGTGTCTCCGAAGGTGACGCGGTCACCGCAGGCACCGTGCTGGCCCTGCTGCACGGGCGCAGCCGCAGCCTGGTCAGCGCCGAGCGCACCTCGCTGAACTTCCTGCAGACGCTGTCTGGCACCGCCACCACCACTGCCCGCTACGTGGCCGCTGTGGCCGGTACCGGCACGCGCATCCTCGACACCCGCAAGACTCTGCCTGGCCTGCGCCTGGCGCAGAAGTACGCAGTGCGCTGTGGCGGCGGCGACAACCACCGCTTCGGCCTCTATGACACGGTGATGCTGAAGGAAAACCACATCCGTGCCGCCGGTTCGCTGGCCGCGGCGGTGGCCGCCGCGCGCCGGCAATGGCCCGCGCTGCCGCTGGTGGTCGAGGTCGAGGACCTGGCCCAGCTGCGCCAGGCGCTGGAAGCCGGTTGCGAGCGCATCCTGCTGGATGACTTCAGCCCCGACCTGCGCCGCGAGGCAGTGCGCATCACGGCCGGCCGCATTCCGCTGGAAGTGTCAGGCAGCGTGGGCCTGGGCGGCCTGCGTTCGATCGCCGAGGACGGCGTTGACTGCATCTCCATCGGTGGACTGACCAAGCACGTGCAGGCCATCGATCTGTCGCTGAAGCTGGGCCCGCCGCCGGGTTGAGGCCTGGCGTGGGGGTCGATCCGTTGTCCATGGGAAAAGGGATCCGACCCCGTTCTCACACCCGGCGTTCACGACAGCGCTGCGACGCTGAGGTATCCCCCACAGGAGCCGCGCATGCGCCGGATGCTCTTGCCTGCCTGCCTGCTGCTGGCCGCGGCACCGTTGTCCGCAGCGGCCGCCGAAGCCTGCGATGTTCCGCCCCGCTTCGGCCTGAGTCCGTTGGCGGTGGCCATCCGCAACACCGCCTGCAATGAGCACCGGCTCTGGTACCGGCCCTTCATCGATCGTGAAGGCCGTGCCGCCAGCCTCAGCGTCACCGAGGCCGAAAGCGATCACCTGGCAGACAATGGCCTGATCGCCTGGCAGCGCGTGGCCGGCTACTGGCGCAACAGCGGCACGCTCAATGCGATGGGCAGCATCGCGGGCGCCAGCAGTTGCCTGGCGCCGTTGGGCACGCGCTACACCGACAGCGACTGCCGCGCCTTCCTGATCGACAACCCGTGGTCGGCCGCGTTCATTTCCTGGGTGATGGTGCAGTCCGGCGTTCCTGGCTTCAATACGTCGCCACGCCACATCGACTACATCCGTGCCGCCTACCAGGGCGGCCCCTCGGGCGTGCCGTACCGGCTGGTCGACCCGGCCACGGCCAAACCCGCACCGGGCGACCTGCTGTGCTTCCTGCGCGACCGCAGCACCACGCTCAGCTACAGCGGGCTGGTGCAGGCACTGGGCAATGGCTCGGTGGGCCACTGGAAATCGCATTGCGAAGTGGTGGTGGCGGCCAACCTCGGCGGCGACCAGACCCTGTACCTGGTCGGTGGCAACGTGATGAACACCGTAGCGATGCGGTTGCTGCAGCTGGATCGTACGGGGCTGATCAAGCTGCCTCCGGCACGCGAACGCAACAGCACCGGCATCGACCCCGGCTGCACACCAGGTCGCGAGGACGAATGCAGCTTCAACCGGCAGGACTGGGCAGCGCTGCTGCAGCTGACTGCAACCTCACCGCTGGTGATGCCCTCGCCCACTGCGACGCCGATGCAGCCCACTCCGGCACCGCAACCGGTCATCGTGCCCGCGCAGCCGATGTCCAGCGAACCGCAGCCGCGGCGGTGAGTGCAGCGCTTGATCCAGCGCGCGTTCGCCGCCATCTTTGCGGGATCGACCCCTGACGGCTGACGCCATGCCCACCCTGCTGCTGTTGCTGATTGCCGGCGGAATCATCTATTTCTTCTGGAACGCGGCGCGTTCGGCCGCCGAGCGCGCGGTCGAACTGGGGCGCAATGCCTGCCGTGCTGCCGACGTGCAATGGCTGGATCAGGCGGTGCACGCCACCGGCCTGCGCCTGTCGCGCGGCGAAGATGGCCGGCTCGGCTTCGAACGTACCTTCAAGTTCGAGTATTCCTACGACGGCATCGATCGCCACGTGGGCCGCATGGTGCTGCGCGGCGACCAGCTGATCTCATTCACTGGTCCGGGCGCGGCGCGGATCAGCCAGATCCGCGCGGATGTGGACGATGCCGAGGATGTGTAAGGGCTGAAGGCGTGCCGACCAACGGTCGGCACCCACCGTTACCTGGTTACTTGACCACGCGCAGGTTCGGGCGCCCCTTCGGCGGCGGGCTGGCTGGCGGCGTATCGTCCGGCGGCGTGCCTTCCTCGTGCAGCAGCTCATCGCTGGTCGGAGCGGTCTCGTTGCCCGGGATGTCATCCGGTAGCGCCATGCCCTGCCCGGTCTCGCGGGCGTAGACGGCCAGCACGGCGCTGATCGGCACCTGCACCGGGTAGCTGGTACCGGAGAAGCGCGCCGAGAAGCTCACCATCTCGTTGTCGATCATCAGTCGCACGACAGCACGTTCGGCGATGTTGAGCACGACCCGGCCATCCTTGACCGCCGAAGGCGGGACCTGCACGCCGGGAACGCCGGCGTCGACCAGGATGTGCGGGGTCAGCTGGTTGTCGTTGATCCATTCCACCAGCGCCCGCAGCAGGTACGGGCGGTGGCTGGTCATGTGGAAGAAGTCTTCGGTCATGCGTGAAGTGTACGCGCCCGGCGCCCCGCCGGGGCGGATCACCTGCACGCCGGTCGGCGTGCAGACGGGTAACGCAGGCCCGGATCAGACCGGCAGATCGCGCAGCTTCTTTTCCTGATCGGTCAGGCTGCGGACGAAGCCCGGGTGGCGGAAGATGCGGTTGCCGTAGTCCTCGATCGCCTTGCCGTCCTTCGGCAGCGGTACGTCCAGCGACTGCAGGCGCCAGATGATCGGCGCCATCGCGCAGTCGGCCAGGCTCATTTCCGGGTTGAGGAAGAACTTGCTGGCCTTGAACAGCGGCAGCGAGGCGGTCAGCAGCTCCTTCAGGCGCTTGCGGCCAGCCTCGGCCTGGGTCTTGTTGCCGAGCTGGATGGCCTGCACCTGTGGCACCCAGTCGTGCTCGATGCGCAGCATCGCCAGGCGGATGCGCGCACGCGAGAGCGGATCGACCGGCATCAGCGGCGGATGCGGATAACGTTCGTCCAGGTACTCGCTGACCACTGATGCGGCGTACAGCACCAGCTCGCGTTCGACCAGGGTCGGCACCGAGTGATACGGATTGAGGTCGATCAGGTCTTCAGGCGGGTTCTGTGGATCAACCGGAACGAAGTCGAAGGTCACACCCTTGGCCGCCAGGACCAGGCGTACACGGTGGCACAGTACATCGTCGTTCGAGGAAAACAGCGTCAGTGTATTGCGCATGCGTACGCTCGCCGCCATCAAAGGCTCTCCCACGACAGGAGACCGCCTGCCGCATCGGCGCCGCCGGCACCGTGCCGGCGGTCGACTCCTCCCCGAGTGTGCAACCGACCATCACAAAAGCCAATAGGCCCGTGCGATGGCCGGCGGCAGATTCAGTGAACGTCCTTCCAGTATTCCTTCTTCAGCAGGTACAGCAGGAAGGTGAGCAGGGCCAGGAACAGGATCACCCACACGCCCAGCTGCTGGCGCTTGAGCGCGGCCGGTTCGCCGGCATACTCGAGGAAGTTGGTGATGTCCCGCACCGCCTGGTCGTACTGCCCGGCATCAACCGAACCCGGCGTTTCGATCTTCAGGCCGGTCACCGGCGGGTCCATGCCGGGCGCTTCCGCCTTGCCATGGACCGCATGCTGCAGGCCCTGCATCTCCCACAGCGGGTTGGGCATGGAGGCATTGGCGAACAGCGCGTTGTTCCAGCCCAGCGGCCGGCTGCTGTCCAGATAGAACGACTTGAGGTAGGTGTAGACCCAGTCACTGCCCCGCACGCGCGAGATCAGGCTGAGGTCCGGCGGCATCTTGCCGAACCACTTCTCCGCGTTCTCCTTGGGCATCGCCACCGGGATCGGGTCGCCGATCGCCGAGCCGGTGAAGTTGAGGTTGTTCATCACCTCTTCCTCGGTCAGGCCCAGGTCCTGCGCCATCCGCGAATAGCGCAGGTACTTCAGCGCGTGGCAGCCGGAGCAGTAGTTCATGTACAGCTGCGCGCCACGCTGCAGCGAAGCGCGGTCGCCCAGATCGTTGCCGGCCTGCAGCAGCTTGGTGCCACCTTCGGCGGCGGAGGCCAGGAAACTGCCCAGCATCAGGGTGGCCGTCAGGGCCAACCGGACCATCCAGCGATCAGTCATGGGTGGTCACCCTCTCCGGTACAGGCTTGGTCTTGTCCAACCGTGTCCATAGCGGCATGGTGATGAAGAACGCGAAGTACAGGAAGGTCAGCACCCGCCCGATGTAGGTCTCGTGCACGTCGGTGCCCGGGCCGGAACCAATCACGCCCAGCCACACGAAGCACACCGCCAGCACGCCCAGCATCACCTTCGAGATCCAGCCGCGGTAGCGCACCGACTTCACCCTGGCCTTGTCCAGCCACGGCACCAGGAACAGGATCGCAATGGCCGAGAACATCACCAGCACGCCACCGAGCTTGTTCGGCACCACGCGCAACATCGCGTAGTAAGGCGTGTAGTACCAGACCGGCTTGATGTGTTCCGGGGTCACCAGGCGGTTGGCCTCGGTGAAGTTGTCGTGCTCCAGGAACAGGCCGCCGAAACCGGGCGCGAAGAAGATGATGAAGGCGGCGATGATCAGCAGGAAACCGGCGCCGACACCATCCTTGAGCGTGTAGTACGGGTGGAACGGAATGCCATCGGCCGGCGCATTCGGCGACCAGCGGTTGCCCTTCGGCCCCTTCTTGATCTCCACGCCATCGGGGTTGTTCGAACCCACTTCGTGCAGCGCGCCCAGATGCAGTACCACCAGCAGCAACAGCACCAGCGGCAGGGCGATGACATGCAGCGCGAAGAAACGGTTGAGCGTGGCGTCACTGGGCAGGTAATCGCCCATGATCCATTCGGTCAGGCCGTTGCCGATCACCGGTATCGCGCCGAACAGCGAGATGATCACCTTGGCGCCCCAGAACGACATCTGGCCCCACGGCAACACGTAGCCCATGAAGGCTTCGGCCATCAGCACCAGGTAGATCAGCATGCCCAGGATCCACACCAGCTCGCGCGGCTTCTGGTAACTGCCGTACAGCAGGCCACGGAACATGTGCAGGTAGACCACGATGAAGAACAGCGAGGCACCGGTGGAGTGCATGTAGCGGATCAACCAGCCCCACTCCACATCGCGCATGATGTATTCGATGGAGCCGAACGCCTCGGCGGCGCTGGTCTTGTAGTGCATCGTCAGGAAGATGCCGGTGACGATCTGGTTGACCAGCACCAGCAGCGCCAGCGAACCGAAGTAGTACCAGATGTTGAAGTTCTTCGGCGCGTAGTACTCGCTGACGTGCTTCCGGTAGACCGGCATCAGGCCGGGCGCGCGGGCGTTGACCCAGTCGGCCACGCCGCTGGCGGTACGGCTGAGGATATTGGCCATCAGGCAGCCCCCTGCGGATCGACACCGATGATGATGGTGTTGTCGTCCTGGTAATGGTGCGCGGGCACCTTCAGGTTGATCGGCGCCGGCACGTCCTTGAAGACGCGTCCGGACATGTCGAAGCGCGACTTGTGGCACGGGCAGAAGTAACCGCCCTTCCACTGCGGGTCGTAGGGCTCAGGCCGGATTTCGGCGACCATTTCCGGCGAGCAGCCCAGGTGCGTGCACAGGCCGACCAGCACGGAGATATCCGGCTTGATCGAGCGCAGTTCGGGGTTCTGCTTCAGCACGTAGTCCGGCTGCTGGTCCTTCTCGCCGGACTCGGGGTCCTTGAGACGGCCGTCCAGCCCGTGCAGCGCATCGAGGATGGCCTTGGACCGCTTGACGATCCAGATCGGCTGGCCACGCCATTCCACGATCAGGCGTTGACCTTCCTGCAGGGCGCTGATGTCGGCCACCACCGGTGCGCCGGCAAGCTTGGCGCGGGCACTGGGGTTCCAGGATTTGATGAAAGGAACTGCGGTGAATCCGACGCCGACGGCGCCCACCACGGCTGTGGTGGCAGAAAGAAAACGCCGACGTCCGGTGTTGACTGGATCGTGTACCCCATCGTTGGCCATCCGGCACTCCGATATTGATTAGGTAGCTTTAAGGCTGCCAGCGGATCCGGTGGGGGCCAGAGCCGCATTGAATCACGGTCGAGTGTAGCGGAACCGTCGCGCGCCACACAACGCATTGCAACAACATTGATTGCGGGGTTGCCGGCCAGCGGCCGGCACTACCTTTCAAAGGAGTGCCGACCAACGGTCGGCACCTACCGCTCAAGGAGTGCCGACCAACGGTCGGCACCTACCGTTCAAGGAGTACCGGCCAACGGTCGGCACCTACTGGTGACTCAGGGCGGTGCGGTAACGTTCGGCCAGTTGCCCGACCCGGCGCACGTAGTACTGGGTCTCGCTGTAGGGCGGCACGCCACCGTGGCGGTCGACCGCGCCTTCGCCAGCGTTGTAGCCGGCTGCGGCAAGGGTCAGGTCGCCATTGAAGCGTTTCAGCAACCACGCAAGATACTGCACGCCGCCACGGATGTTCTGCCCGGCGTCATAGGAATCGCTTACGCCGAAGCGCGCGGCGGTCGGCGGCATCAGCTGCATCAGGCCCTGCGCGCCAGCACGGCTGAGCGCGGTCGGGTTGTAGGCCGACTCGGCATGGATGATGGCGCGCACCACCGCCTCCTCCACGCCGAACTCGCGCGCGGCCGAGGTGATCTCGGCCTGGAAGGCCGAGGTGTTCAGTCGCACGGTGCCGAAGTCCACGCGTGGATTGACCCCGCAGGCATAGCAGCGCTCCATGAAGCTGTAGCGGATGGTCCGGACCGGGCCGAGGTTGGCCACCTGTGTCGGGCGCGCACTGGTGTAGTGGCGCACGCCATCCTTCATGAAGGAATACACCTGGCCACTGACCATGCGCCCGCTGCGCGAGGCGACCGGCTGTGCGGGACCGGATGCCGGCACGGACGCAGGCGCGACCGTTGCCGGCGCTGCGGCACTCGCAGCAACGGCCACCGGATTGCGTTCGATGCTGGCCACCGTGGTGGGTGCCGGCCTGGGCGCGGCCACCACCGGTCGAGGTGCCGGGCGGGTGTCACGGGTGTAGCTGATGGTGCTGCAGCGCGCGCCGGCCACCCGCTTGCTCACATAACTGGTGACGCCGTCAGCGCCCTGGCACTTGTACAGGGTTCCAGCGCTGGCCGGCGCAGCGGTCAGCGCAGCGATGATGATCGCCGTTGTCCCCAGTATCCCCTTCATGGCGGCGAGTGTCCCAGCTTCGCCGGGGCTTGCCAAGCGACGTGGCTCAGCCTGTGACCGGCGGCACAGCCAGCAGCTGGCCGAGGCCCGCCAGGCGCTGCGCCAGTTCGTCGCGCAGGCCCGGCGGGGTGGTCCAAAGCGCCACGGGCAGGCGGTCCAGGCTGAGAATCTGCGCCAGCATCATGCCGCGGCTCTCGGCGCCCATGCGCAGCAGGCAGTGGTCGGGGCCATCCGCTTCCAGTACTCCACACCACGGCGGGATGCGGCCTTCCAGCTCGGAATGGCTGCCGGACAGGCGGAGGATGGCCTGCAGCGCGAACGGCGCCTGGCTGACCGCCTGCCGCACCATCACATCGGGCGGCGCCGGGGTGCGCCGGTGCAGGCCCGGCCCGGCGCACTCACGTACGGCGCCCATGCGGTCCACGCGCAGGGTGCGCCAGTCCTGCCGCCCCAGGTCCCAGGCAAGCAGATACCAGCGTCGCCCGTAGTTGACCAGGTGCTGGGCCTCGACCTCGCGCTGGGTGACGGCTTCCTGCGCGCTGCGGTATTCGAAGGCCAGCCGTGACGCCTGTCGGCAGTGCTGGGCCAGCCGCCCGAGCAGGCGTGCGTCGGTGGACGGAAGGTCGGACAGGGTGGCCGTCGCTGCATGCACCTCGCCGGCCTGCTGGCGACGACGGGTCGGCACCAGCGGATCGAGCTTGGACAACAGGCCACGCGCGGTGTCGTCGATCCCGGCAACGGTGGCCGAGGCTGCGCGCAGGGCGATGGCCAGGGTGGTCGCCTCCTCCTCGTCCAGCAGCATCGGCAGCACCGGGGCCCCGGCCCCCAACTGGTAGCCGCCGCCGACCCCGGACGAGGCCTGCACCGGATAGCCCAGCTCGCGAAGGCGCTCGATATCACGGCGGATGCTGCGCCGGTCCACACCCATGCGCTCGGCCAACTCGGCCCCGGACCACTGGCGGCGGGCCTGCAGCAGGGCGATCAGGCGCAGCAGACGATGGGCGGTATGGCGCATGAAGGATCGAGGACAGAAGTCGTCCGCAATAGTGCCCCAGGATGGCCTCCAGTTCACCACCCACCGCAAGGAGCAATGCCATGAATTCACGCCAGATCACCCTGTACCACGCCGCCCGATCCCGCTCGAGCGGCGCCGTGGCCCTGCTCGAAGCGCTGGGTGCCGACTACCGCATGCAGGTGCTGGACCTGAAAGCCGGCGCCAACCTGGCCCCGGCCTACCTGGCCATCAACCCGATGGGCAAGGTGCCGGCCATCGTCCACGACGGCGCACTGGTGACCGAGCAGGTGGCGATCTACCTGTACCTGGCCGACCTGTATCCGGAAGCCGGGCTGGCACCGCCGATCGGCGACGCCCTGCGCGGCCCCTACCTGCGCTGGATGGCCTTCTATGGCGCCTGTTTCGAGCCGGCGATGATCGACAAGGCGATGCACCGCGAGCCGCCGCCGCGCCTGATGTCGCCGTACAACGATGCCGAGACCGTGCTGCAGGTGGTCGAGGCCCAGCTGGCGCAGGGCCCGTACCTGCTGGGCGAGGTCATGAGCGCCGCCGACGTGCTGTGGGGCAATGCACTGGCGTGGACCACGGCCTTTGGCCTGGTACAGCCGGCGCCGGCCACGGCTGACTACATCGCACGGATGAGCGCGATGACCGCGTTCGACCGTTCGCGGCAGATCGATGCGGAGCTGGTGGCGGCGTAAGGGCGCCCGCCGGGCACCGCCCGGCGCTACCGGGGCCGGCGGGATGCGGGTAGCGCGGGGCCGTGCCCCGCGAGCGCACAGCGCGGCGTACGCGCCGGGATGCAGGTAGAATTGCCGGCTTTCCCGCCACCCGAATGGATTAAGCGCCATGACCGGGACGCCAGACGTCTTTCCGCCCGCCCCGCCGGGCGGTGCCCCGCTCGTTGCCCTGCCCGCCGGTCCGCGCAAGCCCGACCAGGTGAAAGGCAAGCTGTACATCAAGACCCACGGTTGCCAGATGAACGAGTACGACTCGGCCAAGATGGCCGACGTGCTCGCCGCCAGCGATGGCCTGGAACTGACCGATACCCCGGAAGACGCCGACGTCATCCTGGTCAATACCTGTTCCATCCGCGAGAAGGCGCAGGAGAAGGTGTTCAGCCAGCTGGGCGTCTGGAAGGGCCTGAAGAACAAGGGCCGCGAGGTCATCATCGGCGTGGGCGGCTGCGTTGCCTCGCAGGAAGGCGAGGCGATCATCAAGCGTGCGCCGTTCGTGGACCTTGTGTTCGGCCCGCAGACCCTGCACCGGCTGCCGGAGCTGATCCGCGCCCGCCGCGAGCAGAAACGCCCGCAGGTGGACATCAGCTTCCCCGAGATCGAGAAGTTCGACCGCCTGCCGGAACCGCGTGCCGAAGGCGCTTCGGCGTTCGTGTCGATCATGGAAGGCTGCTCGAAGTACTGCTCGTTCTGCGTGGTGCCCTACACCCGCGGCACCGAAGTCAGCCGCCCGTTCGAGGACGTGGTGGTGGAAGTGGCGCAGCTGGCCGCGCAGGGCGTGCGCGAAATCAACCTGCTCGGGCAGAACGTCAATGCCTATCGCGGCCCCTATGGAGATGGCGAGTTCGCCGATCTCGGCCTGCTGATCCGGACCATCGCCGAGATCGACGGCGTCGGCCGCATCCGCTTCACCACCTCGCACCCGCTGGAGTTCAGCGACTCGCTGATCGATGCGTTCCGCGACGTGCCGCAGCTGGCCAACTTCCTGCACCTGCCGGTGCAGGCCGGCAGCGACCGCGTACTGTCGGCGATGAAGCGCGGCTATACCGCGCTGGAATTCAAGTCGAAGATCCGCAAGCTGCGCGCGGTGCGCCCGGACATCTCGATCAGCTCGGACTTCATCGTCGGCTTCCCCGGCGAAACCGATGCCGATTTCGAGAAGACCATGAAGCTGATCGAGGACATCGGCTTCGACCACAGCTTCTCCTTCATCTATTCGCGCCGCCCGGGGACCCCGGCGGCCGACCTGGAGGACACGATCAGCGATGCCGAGAAGCACGCGCGCCTGTCGCGCCTGCAGGAGCGCATCAATGCGCACGCCGCCGGCATCTCCGAGAAGATGGTCGGCACCGTGCAGACCGTGCTGGTGGAAGGCCCTTCGCGCAAGAACCCGAACGAACTGACCGGCAAGACCGAGAACATGCGTTCGGTGAACTTCCCGGCGCCGGCGCGGCTGATCGGCCAGTTCGTGGATGTGGTGATCACCGAGGCGCTGACCAATTCGCTGCGCGCGCGCGTGGTGGCGGAATAAGGTGCGCCGACCAACGGTCGGCACCCACCGGAGTTGATGCCGACCAACGGTCGGCACCCACCGAATTGATGCCGACCAACGGTCGGCACCCACCGAATTGATGCCGGCCAGTGGCCGGCACCTGCCGGAATTGATGCCGGCAGGCGGCCGGCACCTACCAGGGTGGATGCCGACCGTTGGTCGGCATGCCTCAATCCAAACGCTTGCGGAAACGCAGGATCGCCAGGGTCATCATCACCGCGATGAAGGCCAGCAGCGCCAGCGCGTCGTGCCACAGCTCCCACAGCGAGGCGCCGCGCAGCATGATGCCGCGCACCAGGCGCAGGAAATGGGTCAGCGGCAGTACTTCGGCCAGCCATTGCACCGGCCGCGGCATGCCCGCGAACGGGAACATGAAGCCCGACAGCAGGATCGACGGCAGGAACAGGAACAGGGTCATCTGCATCGCCTGGAACTGCGAGCGCGCGCGCGTGGAAATCAGCAGCCCCAGTGCGAGGTTGGCCAGCACCAGCAGCACCGCGGCCAGGTAGATATCGAGCAGGCTGCCGCGGATCGGCACCTGGAACAGCCAGGTGCCCAGCACCAGCACCAGCGTGGTCTGCAGCAGGCCGATGGCTGCATAGGGCAGCACCTTGCCGACCATCAGTTCGCTGCGCGACACCGGCGTGGCGATCAGCAGTTCCATGTTGCCGCGCTCGCGCTCGCGCACCACCGCCACCGCCGTGAACATCACCAGGGTCATGGTCAGGATCACCCCGATCAGGCCTGGCACGATGTTCACCGCCGAACGCCGCTGCGGATTGTAGAAGCTGGTCACGCTGATTGGCCCCCCGGCGATGCTGCCTTCGCGCAGCGGCCGCGTGTTGCTGGTCGGTCGCGTCTCCAGCGGCACCTGCGCCAGCTGGATCGCCGCGCTCTGCACCACGGTGTCGCTGCCATCAACCAGCACCTGCACCGCCTCGCGTCCATCGAAGCGACGGCGCTCGAAGTCGGCCGGCACCACGATGCCGACACTGATCTCGCCACGCCGCAGCGCCTGCATCAACTGGTCGGGCGTATAGGCTTCGCTGCGCGGCGTGATCACGCCGGTGGCGACCATGTCCTGCACCAGCGCGCGTGACGCCGCACTGTTGGCCTGGTCGGCGACACCGGCGTCGAGGTGGCGCAGGTTGAGATTGATCGCGTAGCCGAACAGCAGCAGCTGCATCACCGGAATGCCGACGATCATCGCCAGCGTGATGCGGTCGCGGCGCAGCTGGCGCAATTCCTTGAGCATGATCGCCCACAGCCGGCGCAGGTTCATGCCGCTGGCTCCCGGCCACGGCCGCGGGTGGCGGCGACGAAGACGTCTTCCAGGTTCGGCGCCACCGCCTCGATGCGGGCCTGCGGATCGGCGCTGGCCAGCGCGCGCCGCAACGCTGGCGTATCGGCGGCCGCCTCGCTGCACAGCACCCGCAGCTGCGTGCCGATCTGTGCCACGCTCAGCACGCCGGGCAGCTCAGACAACGCGCGGCTGGCCTGCCGCGGCTGCGCCGACGTGACCTGCAACGTGCGGCCGTCCAGCTGTGCACACAGTTCGGCCGGCGTGCCATCGGCGACCAGCGCGCCTCGATCGAGGATCGCCAGCCGGTGGCAGCGCTCGGCTTCGTCCATGTAGTGGGTCGATACCAGCACGGTGGTACCGGCGTCGGCAAGTTCAAACAGGGCCTCCCAGAAATCGCGGCGTGACTCCGGGTCGACCGCGCTGGTCGGCTCGTCCAGGAACAACAGCTCGGGCGCGTGCACGACGGCGCCGGCCAGCGCCAGGCGCTGCTTCTGGCCACCACTGAGGGTGCCGGCCAGCTGCGGCTGCCGGTCCAGGAGACGGTACTGCTGCAGCAGTTCGTCGACCCGCTGCCGGGCCTGCGTACGCGGCAGGTCCTGGATGGCGGCGAGGAATTCCAGGTTCTCGCGCACCGAAAGGTCTTCATACAACGAGAAACGCTGGGTCATGTAGCCGATGCGCCGGCGCAGTGCCTCGGCCTGCTCCGGCACGGCCAGGCCGAGCACCTCGATCTGGCCGGCGCTCGGTTCCAGCAGGCCGCACAGCATGCGGATGGTGGTCGACTTGCCCGACCCGTTCGGGCCCAGGAAGCCATAGACCTGGCCACGCGGCACGGTCAGGTCGACATTGTCCACGGCCAGCAGATCGCCGAAGCGGCGGGTCAGGCCCTGGGCATGCACCGCGATGTCGTTGCCGGTGTTCAGAAGCTCACCTGCACCGGCATTCCCGCCGGCAGCTTCTGCATGTCGGAGGGAGCGTCCACTTCGATCTCGGCGAGGTAGCTCAGGCGCGCGACGTCGTCACCGGTCAGTGCGTAGTACGGAGTAAATGAAGGCTCGCTGCGGATCGAGCGCACATGCCCCTTCAACGCAGTGCCTTGCCCTTCCAGGTGCACCTGCGCGACCTGCCCGACCTTGACCTGCAACCGCAATGGCTGCGGCAGGTAGACGCGCGCATAGGGGCGCTCGCCGACCAGCATCACCGCCAGCGGCGCGCCGACCGGCGCCTGGTCGCCCTGCCGGTAAGGCAAGGCATCGACCACGCCGTCGCGCGGCGCACGCAATTGCAGCTTCTGCAGGTTCACGGCCTGCACTGCCTGTTGCGCCTGCGCGGCATCGGCGGCGGCCTGGCCCTGGGCGATATCCTGCACACGGCTGCCGTGCACCCGCTCCAGCCAGGCCTGCTCGGCAGCACGCACGCTGGCCTCGGCATTGCCGGCGGCGGCACGTGCACGATCCAGCTCAGCGGCGGCAATCAAGCGCTGCTGTGCCAACGGCTGGACCCGCCGGTAATAGGCACTTGCTTCGGCAGCCTGGGCGCGCAGCGCGGCCAGTTGCGCCTGGGCCTGCGCGATCTGCTCCTGGCGTGGGCCGATCTTCAGTTCTTCCAGCTGCGCCTGCGCACGCGCTGTATCAGCCTGCGCTGCGGCGAACTGCGCGTCGCCGCGGGCCGGGTCGAGCTGCATCAGCACGGCGCCGGCCTTGACCTGCTGTCCCTCGCGCACCTCCACCGTGGCGATCACTTCGGCCGCCGGCGCCGGCACCGTGATCCGGTCCCACTCCAGCGTGCCCAGTGCAGTCGGTGTTGACTGCACACACCCGGCCAGCAGGCCGATGCCCGCCAGTCCGATTCCTCGCATCCCGTTGCCGATGCCCATGCCATCCCCTCCTGCGACGGCGACACGGTGCCATGTGCCCCGTGCACCCTCAATGATTCCGATCAGCCCTGGCGGTTTTTTCGCCACGCGCCGGCACGCCTTTTGCTGCAAGGCTCCGCACCACCTATCCACAGGTTGATTCGGCATCATTCCACAACCGTTGTGGAAATCCGCCAGCGCCCGGCTTTGTTGCTCACCCGGCAACGAAACCTGCACTGTCGTCACGATGAATGCCCCCGTGCAGGCCCCCGCGGCAGTGCTGCCGAAGCGACGAGCGACCATGACGTTTTTTTCACCAGGACCTCATGGGCCTTGTGGCACAAGCATTGCGAAGGTCTATCCACAGGTTTTCGCGCCCCCCGTCCACACCGGGTGTGGAAAACGCTGTCTGCTGGCCGTGTGCCCCGCACGCGCGCTACCCTTGTCTCCCCTGAATACACTGCGGTGGAAGGCGTCCGCCCCACCCGAAGCAATGAAAAGCATCGAGCATCGAGACTTCACCCTGTCGCCGGAAGACAACGAACGGCTGGCCAACCTGTGTGGCCCGTTCGACGGGCACCTGCGGCAGATCGAACTGAAACTCGGCGTGGAAATCGCCAACCGCGGCTTCGTGTTCCGCATCAGCGGGCCGAACGAAGCCATCGTCGAGGCGCAGAAGCTGGTTGAAGCGCTGTACGCCGAAGCCGGCGAAACGACCTTCGACAACCACGCCATCCACCTGCGCCTGGCGCAGGCCAATGTCGAGCAGATCGCCGAGCGCTCCTACGAAGCGCAGGAGGTGGCGATCAAGGTCAAGCGCGGCACGGTACGCGGGCGCGGTGCCAACCAGGCCCGCTACCTGCACCAGATCGCTACCCACGACATCAACTTCGGCATCGGGCCGGCCGGCACCGGCAAGACCTTCCTGGCCGTGGCCAGCGCGGTCGAAGCACTGAACGAATCGCGGGTGCAGCGGCTGATCCTGGTCCGCCCCGCGGTGGAAGCCGGCGAGAAGCTGGGCTTCCTGCCCGGCGACCTGAGCCAGAAGGTCGATCCCTATCTGCGACCGCTGTACGACGCCCTGTACGAGATGATGGGCGTGGAAAAGGTGGTCAAGCTGCTGGAAAGGAACGTCATCGAGATCGCGCCGCTGGCCTATATGCGCGGCCGCACGCTCAACGATGCGTTCGTGATCCTGGACGAAGCACAGAACACCACCATCGAGCAGATGAAGATGTTCCTGACCCGCCTCGGCTACGGCTCCACCGCGGTGGTCACCGGTGACCTGACCCAGACCGACCTGCCCAAGCACCTGAAGTCGGGCCTGCGCGATGCCATCGATGTGCTGCGCGACGTGGAGGGCGTGAGCTTCACCTTCTTCGAATCCCGCGACGTGGTCCGCCACCCGCTGGTGGCGCGCATCGTCAGCGCCTACGACCGCCGCGACCTGCATCAGATCCAACCTGGAGCAACTCCATGACCCGTGGTCCCGTGCGACTGGACGTCGCCATCAGTTATGCCCTGCCGCGTGCCGGTCTGCCGGCGGCAGTGAGCTTCCGCAGGTGGGTGGCTGCCGCGCTGAAGGGCCGCATCCGCGAGGCCGACCTGGCCATCCGCGTGGTCGACGCCAAGGAAGGCCAGTCGTTGAACCGCCACTACCGTGGCAAGGACTACGCCACCAACGTGCTCAGCTTCCCGGCCGAAGTGCCCGAAGGCCTGCCCAAGGGCGTCAAGTTCCCGCTGCTCGGCGATCTGGTGATCTGTGCACCTGTCGTAGCGCGGGAGGCCGACGAACAGGGCAAGGCGCTCAACGCCCACTACGCGCACCTGACCGTGCACGGCGTGCTGCACCTGCTCGGCTGGGACCACGAGGACGACAAGGAAGCCGAAGCGATGGAACAGCTGGAACGGGAGATCCTGGCCGAGCTGGGCATCGACGACCCCTACGCGGGCGAGCGCTGACACCGGGCCCTGTTCCGAGCCCACGCACTCACGGAAGAGGAGCGCAGCATGACCCTGCCCGCACTTGTGCTTGCCGCGCTACTGCAGTCCGGGGCAGGCCTGATGCCCGATCCTGACCGTCCCTCACCGTTCCCCGCCAGCGACAGCGAGGCCGACATCGCCGCAAAGATCGCCGAACTACGGGCGTTCTTCGGCAGCAGCGAGCGCGACACCCGCAACATCGTCGCCACTGCCCAGCAACGGGCACTGATCGAGCGCCTGGAAGCGCGGCACGCGGCACGTCTGGCCGGCATCTGGGTGGACAATGCGAGGGGCTGGAACGTTGTCGTGCGACTGACAGGCGCCGCACCCGAGGCCGATGAG
The DNA here is from genome assembly GCF_030913325.1 of Stenotrophomonas sp. a6. NCBI lineage: Bacteria > Pseudomonadati > Pseudomonadota > Gammaproteobacteria > Lysobacterales > Lysobacteraceae > Stenotrophomonas > Stenotrophomonas sp. a6. The sequence continues at coordinate 1,550,372 of NZ_CP133161.1, read as the reverse complement.
ACACATCCAGGGGCGGATGGCCCGCAACGTGTGCGCTACATCACCGGCGCCGCGATGACCGAAGCGGAGATGACGCGCCGCCTGCACGCACAGCAGGACTGGCTGCGGGCCCAGCTGCCCGACCTGTTCGGCCATGGCCTGGATGTCAGGACCGGGGAGCTGGAGGTGGAGCTGCGGGATACCCCAGCCAACCGCGCGACGGCGGCGGCCGTGCGTGACCACCTGCAGGCGCGACTGGGCTACCCGGTCAGGCTGCGCTGGTACCCAGCGGCCACGCGCTGGAGTCCGCCCTGACTGCGCCACGGCTGGAGTGCCAGCCATGCGCTGAGCTACTGTTCAACACCGGCCAGGACGCGGAAGGAAAAAGGATGAACCCAGGGAACAGCTTCACGACGTTTGCGATGGCCGCCGGCCTGCTCGCGGGCCTGCTGGTGCTGGGCGCTCACACCGTGCGCCGCATCAGCGCCCGCGACCCCGGCGGCAGGCACTGGCTGCTGCGCAGCCTGGCCCTGCTGTCGCCCGTGTGCCTGCTGGCCGGGCTGGCGATCGGCATGTTCGGCCCGCACTTCACAGGTAGAGCGGAACCCGCCCACCTGCCGGGGCTGTGGGAAACGTCGATGGTGCTGATACTGGTCGGTGCCTTGACCCTGCCAGTGCTGTGGCGAACGCTGCTGCAGCAGCGGCTTGGCAGGCCGGTCAATGCACTCCCGTTCTTCCACGCCAGCCGCACCTCGCTGCTGGTGCTGTTCGTGCTGGCCGTGATCTACATGAAAGTGGCCAGGACAGCCGCGGCGGAACTGATGCCCTGGCTGACCAGCCCGGGCCTGTGGCCGGCGGTGGCGCGCATCGCGGGGCAATCGATGCAGGTCGCCATGCTTGCGGTCGTGCTGACTCTCTCACTGATGGTCGTACGGCGGGCGATGACCGGTTTCCTGCGCCTTCTAAGCGGGCTGTTCCGACGCTCGCCGGGGCTATGATGGCGGCCCCTCGCCTGCGGAAACCGACCGTGTCACTGCGCTGCTGTCTGCCCCTGCTCTGTGCCCTCGCCGCTCCCTCCGCCTTCGCCACCCGCCTGGACCTGCCGGCCCTGATCGAATGCCGCCAGGGCGTGGCCGAGCAGGCCGCGCTGGCGCCGCTGCTGGCCGATCCGCTGAAGGCCGTGGCCCAGGGCCTGCAGCCGCTGCCGCAGGGCAACCAGTTCATGAGCGAGTTCCGGCTGGCCAGCCCGATCACCGTCTTCGGCCAACAGACCGATCGGGTGGCGGTGGCCGGCCCCAGCGTCATGGCCGTCCTCGACCAGGCCGACCCACGCCCGCTGGCCAAACGGCTGGAATTGGAGACCGGCTACGACCAGGACGGCAAGTTCATGGCCGGCCGCGAGCTGGTCAGCCGCGACGTGACCGACCCGAAGACCGGCGAGGCCCAGATCGAGTCGATCATCCTCAGCGTCTCCACCGTGGCCTCCCACCCGGGCAAGACCCTGGCCGGCTGCACCTACAGCCTGGACCTGCCCGAAGAGGCGCCGGCCGCGGCCGCCCCAGCCCCGGCCACCGGCAGTCACTGACAGGCCGTCACATCCTGCTAGACTTGGGTCAACGCCCGGCCTGCCGGGTGCCTTTTTTCCAGAGATGTCAGAAGACGACAGTAGTAGCTCCCCTGCGGAGCACAGTGAAAAGAAGCGCGGCTGGCTTGAACGCCTGACCTCCGCCTTCTCCGGCGAACCCCATACCCGCGACGAGCTGGTCGCAGTCCTGCACACCGCGCAGGAAGAGGGTCTGATCGCCGCCGATACCCTGAAGATGATGGAAGGCGCCATTTCGGTGGCCGAGCTGACCGTGGGCGACGTGATGATCTCGCGCTCGCAGATGGTCTCGCTGCCGGTTGAAGCGCCCTTCCTGGAACTGATGAAGCAGGTGGTCGAATCCGGCCATTCACGCTTCCCGGTGCACGGCGAGAACAAGGACGACATCCTTGGCATCCTGCTGGCCAAGGACCTGCTGCGCGGCGTGGTCGCCGACAACGGTCCGGCCAACGTGCGCGAGCTGCTGCGCCCGGCGGTCCTGATCCCGGAAGCGAAGAAACTCAACGTGCTGCTGAAGGAATTCCGCCTGTCGCGCAACCACATGGCCATCGTGGTGGACGAGTACGGCGGTGTCGCCGGCCTGGTCACCATCGAGGACGTGCTGGAACAGATCGTCGGCGAGATCGACGATGAGCATGACGAGGCCGAGGATCCCTCGGCGCAGATCGCGATCCAGTCCGACGGCCAGTACGTGGTCGACGCGCTGACCCCGATCGGCGACTTCAACGAGCGTTTCGGCGCGACGTTCTCCGACGAGGACTACGACACCATCGGCGGCCTGGTCACCGAGGCCGTGGGCCATCTGCCGGAAGTCGGTGACGAGCTGGCGCTGGACCGCTTCATGTTCCGCGTGGCCCGCGCCGATGCGCGCCGGGTACAGGCCTTCCACGTGACCGTGCTGCCGCCGGACGCGCAGGACGACGCTTGAAGCGCCGCGGCCTGATCCTCATGGTGTGGCTGGCACTCTACGTGCTGGCCTTGGCCCTGCCGCTGGCCGCCTTCGCGCAGCCAGCGCCGGCCATACCTGCCGTGCCCGCGGCCAGCGCTGAAGCCCCTGCTCCGCGCATCGGCGTGGTGACCATGCAGCCGGGCACGGTGTTCTTCGAACGCTTCGGCCATGACGCCATCGTGGTGGTCGATCCGCTCAGCGGTGAAGCGACCTCGTACAACTTCGGCTACTTCGATCCGTCCGAGGACGATTTCATCAGCCGCTTCGCGCGCGGCGACATGATGTACTACCTGGTGGCGCTGCCGCTGCAGCAGGACCTGTCGTACTACGACGAGACCGGCCGTGGCGCCAGCGTGCAATGGCTGGACCTGCGCCCGGACCAGGCGCGCTCGCTGGCCGCCGGCCTGGCCGAGCGGGCCAAGCCGGAAAACGCGCGTTACCACTACGATTACTACACTGCCAACTGCGCGACGATGGTGCGCGACACGCTGGACAAGGCACTCGGCGGCGGCCTGCAGTCGCAGCTGTCGGGGCGTTCGCGTGGCAACACCTATCGCAGTGAATCGGTCCGTCTGGCCTCGCCGGCACCATGGATGTGGCTGGGCTTCGACGTGGGCCTCGGACCGTTTGCCGACCAGCCGCTGTCGCGCTGGCAGGAAGCGTTCGTCCCGATGCGCCTGGCCGATGCCCTGCGCCAGGCACGCAACAGCGATGGCCGGCCGCTGGTGCAGTCCGAACAGGAACTGTTGCCGCACCGCATCGATCCGGAGCCGAAGGAGTTCGCACGCCGCTGGTGGCCGTGGCTGCTGTGCGGCCTGGTGATCGCCGCTGGCGTGCTGGCGCTGCGCAACCGCCCGCGCCTGCTGGCCGGGCTGGCCCTGCCGTTCTGGCTGCTGTGCGCCCTGTTCGGTGGCGTGCTGGTGTTCCTGTGGGGCTTCAGCATCCACTACGCTGCATGGGCCAACCGCAACCTGCTGCTGCTTTCGCCACTGGCCGTGCTGCTGCTGCCGGGCGCGATCGCACTGCTGCGCCGGCGCGTGCCGGGACGCATGTTCAGGATCGTGCTGTGGCTGCTGGCGGTACAGGCGGTGGCCGCGCTGGTGCTGCACTGGCTGAGCCTGCAGGCGCAGTACAACGTGCAGTGGATCGTGCTGCTGCTGCCGGTGCACATGGCACTGGCGTGGGTGCTGGCGCGTCGTCCTCACTTGTCCGAAACACGGCCCTGACGCACGATGGCGGGCATGTCATTGCCCGCCTCCGCTTCGGCCCCCGCTTCGGCCAACCCTACCTGCGTCATCAACTGCGTCCACTACGATGACGAGGGCAAGCGCCACGACATCAGCCTGGATGCCATCAGCGATGTCATTGCCAGCGGCAACGGCTTCGTCTGGGTCGGCCTGTACGACCCCAACGAAGACGTGCTGCTGAAACTGCAGGAAGAATTCTGCCTGCACGACCTGGCCATCGAGGATGCGCGGAACGCGCACCAGCGGCCCAAGGTCGAGACCTATGGCAACTCGTTGTTCGTGGTGGTGACCACCGCGCAGATGGTCGACGAACGCATCCAGTATGGCGAAACCCATGCCTTCCTCGGCCCGCGCTTCCTGGTGACGGTCCGCCACGGCGCCTCGCTTTCCTACGCGCCGGTGCGCGCACGCGTCGAGCGCGAGCCGCAGCTGCTGAAGATGGGCCCGTCGTACTGCCTGTACGCGGTGACCGACTTCGTGGTCGACAACTACCTGCCGATCGTGCACCGCTTCCGCGACACCCTGGACCTGCTGGAAAAGGACATCTTCGCCGACACCTACAAGCGCAGCACGGTGGTGCGGCTGTACGAGCTCAAGCGCGAACTGAACAAGATGCGGATGGCGGTGGCGCCGTTGCAGGACGTGCTGGCGCAGCTGCGCCGCTACCAGGGCGAACTGATTCCCGATGAAGTGAAGCTCTACGTGCGTGACGTGCATGACCATGCGGTGCGCATCAGCGATGTGATCGACACCCTGCGCGAGATGCTGGGCACTGCGCTGAGCGTGAACCTTTCGCTGGTGACACTGGCGCAGGGCGAGACGGTCAAGCGGCTGGGCGCCTGGGCTGCGCTGCTCGCCGCGCCGACGCTGATCACCAGCTGGTACGGCATGAACTTCAGTCACATGCCGGAGCTGAGCGAACCCTGGTCGTACCCGCTGATGATCGTTGGCGTGGGCGGTGTGTGCGTGGGGCTGTATCGGTTGTTCAAGCGCGCGAAGTGGTTGTAGCGCGTATCGACCAACGGTCGATACCCACCAAAAACGGTAGGCCACGACCGTTGGTCGCGGCGCATGGCCCGCTTCTGGTAGTGCCGGCCGCTGGCCGGCAACCCGGCAACCCGGCAACCCGGCAACCCGGCAACCCGGCAATGCCGGCCGGCGGCCGGCACTACCGTTCGGGATCAAGCCACGTAGACGGTCTTGATGTTCATGAACTCATGGATGCCATGGTCAGCCAGCTCCCGACCAAAGCCTGACTGCTTGCTGCCGCCGAACGGCAGCCGCGCGTCGCTCTTGACGATGGCGTTGACGAACGCCGCACCGCATTCCATGCGCTGCGCGAAGCGCTCGCCGCGTACCGGATCGCCGGTCCACACGCTGCCGCCCAAGCCGAAGCGGGTGTCGTTGGCCACGCGCAGTGCCTCGGCCTCATCCTTGACCCGGATCACTGCGGCCACCGGCCCGAACAGCTCCTCGTCATACGCCGGCATGCCCGGGCCGACCTGGTCGAGCACCGTGGCCGGATAGCCGGCATGGGTGCCGGCAATCGGCTCACCACCGATCAGCACCCGCGCGCCCTTGGACACGCTGGCCTGCACCTGCTTGTGCAGTTCGTCACGCAGGTCGGCGCGAGCCATCGGCGCCAGCGTGGTACCGCGCTCATCGGGATCGCCGTACTGGCGCTCGCCCGCCGCCTGTACAAAGCGACGGGTGAATTCATCGGCCACCGCCTCGACCACGATGAAGCGCTTGGCCGCGATGCAGGTCTGCCCGCTGTTGTCGAAGCGCGACTTCACTGCCGCGGCCACGGTCTTGTCGAGGTCGGCATCGTCGAGCACCACGAAGGCATCGCTGCCACCCAGCTCCATCACCGACTTCTTCAGCTGGCTGCCGGCATTGGAGGCGATCGAGCGCCCTGCCCGCTCGCTGCCGGTCAGCGTCACCGCCTTCACCCGTGCGTCGCGCAGCACGTCGGCGGCCTGGTCGTTGTCGATGTGCAGCACGTCGAACACGCCATCAGGCAGGCCGCCGTCACGGCACACCGCCAGGATCAGGTCGGCGCACTGCGGCACGTTGCTGGCGTGCTTGAGCAGGGCGACGTTGCCAGCCATGAACGCCGGGGCGAGGAAACGGAACACCTGCCAGATCGGGAAATTCCACGGCATCACCGCGAACACGCAGCCGATCGGCTCGTAGCGCACGTAGCTGCGCTGGGCTTCGGTATCGATCAGCTGCGGCTTGAGATAGTCGGCCGCGTGATCGGCATAGTACTCGCAGGCGGCAGCGCACTTGTCGACCTCGGCCAGCGCCTCGGCCTTGAGCTTGCCCATCTCGTGGGTCATCGCCTGCTGCAGGTCGTCGCGCCGCGTACGCAGCTGCGCGGCGATCTGGCGAAGGATGGCGCCGCGGTCCTGCAGCGAGCGATCTGCCCAGCCCGGAAATGCATCGGCAGCGGCCTGCAGGCGCTGCTCGATGTCGGCTGCGCCCATCAGTTCATGGCGGTAGGTCACCTGTCCGGTGGCCGGGTCGACGATCTCGACGGTCATGGGGGATCTCCATCTGGAAGACCCCCATTGTGCGCCGCCGGCTGTGAGCCGGGTGTTGCCGGCGTTGTCGGCAGACCGTGTGCTCAGCCGTTGTCCTGCCGCGCCAGCTGCAGGTCGCGCTGGCGCCGCTTCTCGGCGCGGGCGTTGATGTACCAGCCGATCACCGCGGCGATCGACACCGCCGACACCAGCAGCGTGGCCAACGCGTTGATCTTCGGGCTGATGCCCATGCGCACCGAGGCGAACACCTTCATCGGCAGCGTGGTCGAGCCCGGCGTGGCGACAAAGCTGGCCACCACCACGTCATCCAGCGACAGGGTGAAAGCCAGCAGCCAGCCCGCCACCAGCGCCGGCGCGATGATCGGCAGGGTGATACGGCCGAACACGGTCAGCCGGCTCGCACCCAGGTCCATCGCCGCTTCTTCCAGCGACAGATCCATCTCCTGCAGCCGCGAGGACACCACCACGGTGACGAAGCACAGGGTGAAGGTGACGTGGGCGATCCAGATGGTGGCCAGGCCGCGTGCCGGGAAGCCGGGAATCGCGCCCATCGAGGCCAGCAGCGCCATCAGCGAGAAGCCCAGGATCACATCCGGCATCACCAGCGGCGCGGTGACCAGCGCGCCGAACAGCGGCTTGCCGCGGAAGCGCTTGAAGCGGGTCATGACCATCGCTGCCAGCGTGCCCAGCACGGTGGCCGTGCAGGCAGTCCAGAACGCCACCACCAGGCTGGTCCACATCGCATCCATCAGCGCGCGGTCGGCGAACAGGTCGCTGTAGGCACGGGTGGAGAACCCGGCCCAGACCATCGCCAGCCGCGAGCTGTTGAACGAATAGAACATCAACAGCAGGATCGGCAGGTACAGGAAGGCGAAGCCGAGCAGCAGCACGCCCAGCCCCAGGCCCTTTGCGCTAAGCGGGCTCATGCCTGCTTCCCTTCCAGCAGGCGCTGCTGGGAACGGTTGAACAGCAGGATCGGCACCAGCAGCAACAGGATCATCGCCACCGCCATCGCCGAGGCGCCCGGCCAGTTGCGGTTGTTGAAGAACTCGTTCCACAGCTGGCGGCCCACCATCAGCGTTTCCGAGCCACCCAGCATTTCCGGGATCACGAATTCACCGATCGCCGGAATCATCACCAGCATGCAGCCGGCGATGATGCCCGCTTTGGACAACGGCAGGGTGATGCGCAGGAACGCCTGCCACGGCTTGGCACCGAGGTCGTAGGCCGCCTCCAGCAGGCGGTGGTCATGCTTGACCAGATTGGCGTACAGCGGGAGCACCATGAACGGCAGATAGCAGTAGACGATGCCGATGTAGGCGGCGGTCGGGGTGTCGATCAGCTGCAGTTTCGGCAGGCCCATCGACGTCATCAGCGTCTGCAGGCCGGTGAACTGCAGGAACTGGTCGAGCAGGCCATTGCGGTCCAGGATCGCCTTCCACGCATACACGCGGATCAGGAACGAGGTCCACGACGGCAGCACCACCAGCATCATCGCCACGTTGCGCGCGGCGGGCGACAGGCGCGCGATGGCATAGGCCATCGGATAGCCGATCAGCAGGGTCAGGAAGGTCGAGATCGCCGCGATCCTGATCGAGCTCAGGAACGCCTGCGCATAGATCGAATCGCGGAACAGCGCCAGGTAGTTTTCCAGGTTCAGCTTCAGCGAGAAACCGCCGTCGGCGTACTGCAGCAGCGAGGTGTACGGCGGCGAGCCGACCCGGCTGAGCGAGAAGCTGATCATCAGCACGATCAGGAACGGCACTGCGAAGAACAGCAGCAGCCACAGGTACGGAATGCCGATCACCGTGGCACGCAGCCCCGGCAGCCAGCGCTTCAGGCCGGCGGTGCTCATGAGGTGAGCACCACGCCGTCGTTGTCGCGCCAGTGCACCCACACCTCGTCGCCCCAGGTGAGGCCATCACTGGCCCAGCGCTGCGAATTGGCGAAGTTGGCCAGTACCTTGGCGCCGCTGGGCAGGCGCACGTGGTAGACCGAATGGCTGCCGAAGTAGGCGATGTCCTCGATCACGCCCTGGGCCTTGTTGGTGTGCCCTTCCGGTTCGTCCTTGCCGATCATCACCTTCTCCGGGCGCAGCGCGAACGCGACCGGCTGCCCTTCATAACCGGTGATGCCATGGGCGATGTAGATCGGCGCCGGGAACAGCGGCGAGCGTACGGTCACGTACTCCGGCAGGTCCTCGTCGATCACCCCGTCGAACAGGTTGACCGAACCGATGAACTCGGCGACGAAGCGGTTGGCCGGCTGCTCGTAGACCTCGTCCGGCTTGCCGACCTGCTGGATCCAGCCGGCATCCATCACCGCGATGCGGGTGGCCATGGTCATCGCTTCTTCCTGGTCGTGGGTGACCATCACGCAGGTCACGCCCGACGATTCGATGATGCTGACCAGTTCCAGCTGCATCTGCGAGCGCAGCTTCTTGTCCAGCGCGCCCATCGGCTCGTCCAGCAGCAGCAGCTTCGGCCCCTTGGCCAGCGACCGCGCCAGCGCCACGCGCTGCTGCTGGCCGCCGGACAGCTGGTGTGGCTTGCGCTTGCCCAGGTGGCCCATCTGCACCAGGTCGAGCATCTCGCCCACGCGCTTGCCGATCGCATCCTTGCCCAGGCCATCCTGCTTCAGGCCGAAGGCAATGTTCTGCTCGACCGTCATGTGCGGGAACAGCGCATAGGACTGGAACATCATGTTGACCGGCCGCTGGTACGGCGGCAGCGCGTCCAGGCGCTGGCCATCGAGGGTGATGCTGCCCTTGGTGGGCGTCTCGAAGCCGCCCAGGCAGCGCAGCAGGGTCGATTTGCCACTGCCGGAGCCACCGAGCAGGGCAAAGATCTCGCCCTTGCGCACGTCCAGGTTGACGTCGTCGACGGCGACGAAACCGTCGAATTCCTTGCGCAGGTCACGAATGGAGAGATAGCCGGGCGCACCGGTCGTGTCGACGACGGTGGCTACCGGCTGGGCTTCAACGGGCATGGGGGCTCCGGGAGCGGGCGGTGGACAGCGGCCGCCATTCTAACGGCCGGGGGGCCCAGGGGATATGACGGCGGCAGGCGGAAGCGGCCGCTGGCCGGCTCCGGGGGCGTTAGGAGTGTCGGTTTTCCCCCGCCATGGTGGCCTGCCCGCGCAAAGGCCCGGGCTCCCCGGGACGACCCTGCGGCCGTCCCGGCCAGACACCACAGGCGACGCCTCGATCTGCAACGTTTTTCAGAACCGGATCTGTTGAAGGCCCGGGGCATTCCCCGCGCAATGGCCCTGATCAAGGCCTTGCATGGACCCACACTGGTGATTTCCCCGGACAGCCCCTCTCCTTTCCCGCCCCGCCTGCCGGGCTCCCTGCCTGCAAGGCTGCCGCTGGTCATCATCGGCGCCGGCCAGGCCGGGTTGTCCCTCAGCGCGCTCCTGCAGGAAGCCGGCGTCGAGCATCGCGTGCTGGAGGCCGAAACCGTAGGCGCCAGCTGGCAGCGGCGCTGGGAGTCGTTCCAGACCAACACCGCCAACGCGACGATGGCCCTGCACGGCCATGCCTATGCGGGTGACGACCCGGAAGGCTTCATGGGCGCCCCGGAGGTGATCCGGCACCTCCGCGACTATGCCCACGAGCGTTCCCTGCCGATCAACGAGGGATGCGGGGTGCATCGGGTTGGGCCTGGGCCCGGTGGCTACGCCATCCACAGCAGCCAGGGGCTGATCCATGCCCGCGCGGTGGTGGTCGCCACCGGTGAATACCGCCGCGCACGGATGCCCCGGGTCCCGTTCGCGCCCGCGCCAGGCCTGACCGTGCTGCACTCGGGCGACTACCGCAGTGCCCGCCAGCTGCCCGATGGCGCCGTGCTGGTCATCGGGGGTGGGCAGTCCGGCGCGCAGATCGCCCAGGACCTGCGCGACAGCGGTCGCAGCGTGCACTGGTCACTGGCCCAGCGGCATTCGCATACCCGCCGGCTGCGCGGCAAGGACTCGATGACCTGGTGGGACATGGCCGGGCGCATCCATCAACATGTGAGTGAAGCGGCGGGCGTACTTGCCGGGGAACCGGATGCACTGCGCAAGGCCCGCACCGCAGAGTTCCCGCTTATTTCCGGCAAGGGAAACGGTGGCCTGGGCAGCTCGATCAGCCTGCTGGCGATGCACCGCGCGGGCATCAGGCTGCTGGGCCGGTTGCAGGGCTTCGATGGAAACGTCGCCCGCTTCGCCGATGTGCGCCCGCAGCTGCGTACCGCGATCGAGGCCACGCAGGCCGAGTACGCCTATCTTGATTCGCTGGCCAGCGCGTACTACGCCACGCGTCCCGAGCCACGCACCGACGATGCCCGCTACATTCCGGAGGAGGTCTATCTGCACTGGGAACCGGACGCATCCCCGCGCGAACTGGATCTGCAGGCGGAAGGCATCCGCTCGGTGGTGCTGGCCACCGGCTTCGTCGCCGAATGGCCCTGGCTCGACGTACCGGGCGCGCTGGATTCACATGGCTACCCGCTCGGCGACTTCGGTGTTTCCCCGCAACCGGGGCTGTTCTTCATCGGCATGCACAACCTGCAGCGGATGAGTTCATCGTTCCTGTGCAACGGCGGTCGCGATGCGCGCGACCTGCTGCCTGCCATCCTGCGGCACCTGGGCCGAAGCGGGAGTACCGGCATCGACCCAGGGTAAGGCAGCCGCCGGGCATGACCCGGCGGCACCAGGCCGGCTCAACGGCCGGTCTTCACCTCGGTCCACAGCCGGGTGTAGAGCTTGTCGGTCTCCGGCGTGTTGATCGAGTACGTGAACATCTTCGCGGCCACGTCGGCCGGCGGGTAGATGGTCGGGTCGGTACGGATCGCCTCATCCACCAGCGGGGTCGCGGTCGGCACCGGGTTGGCGTAGTGGATGAAGTTGGTGTTGGCCGCGGCAACCTTCGGCTGCAGCAGGTAATTGATGAAGGCGTAAGCGGCCTCCGGATGCTTGGCGTCCTTCGGGATCGCCAGCATGTCGAACCACTGCGGGGCGCCTTCCTTCGGGATCGAATAGGCCACGTGCACGCCATTGCTGGCTTCCTCGGCGCGGTCGCGGGCCTGGATGATGTCACCCGACCAGCCGACCACCAGGCAGGTGCCGCCATTGGCCAGCGAACCCACGTACTGCGAGGAGTGGAAATTCTGCACGTACGGTCGGATCGACTTCAGCAGGTCGGCCGCCTTCTGCAGCTCGGCCGGGTCACCGCTGTGCGGGTCCAGGCCCAGGTAATGCAGCGCGATCGGGATCATGTCGGCCGGCGTGTCCAGGATGGTCACGCCGCAGTCCTTCATCTTGCTGATGTTCTCGGGCTTGAACACCAGGTCCCAGCTGTTGGCGATGTCGGTGCTGCCACCGAAACGCTGCTTCAGCATCTCCACGTTGTAGCCGATGCCGGTGGTGCCGATCATGTACGGCACGCCGTACTGGTTGCCCGGGTCCTGGGTGGCGATGCGCTTCATCACCGCCGGATCGAGATTGGCCAGGTTCGGGATCTTGCTCTTGTCCAGCGGCAGGAACACACCGGCCTGGATCTGGCGACCGAAGAAGTTCAGGGTCGGCACCACCACGTCGTAGCCGCTGTTGCCGGCCAGCAGCTTGGTCTCGACCATCTCATCGCTGTCGAACACATCGTAGGTCACCTTGATGCCGCTCTCCTTCTCGAAGGTCGGGATGGTGTCCTCGGCGATGTAATCGCTGTAGTTGTAGACGTTCAGGACCTGGCTGTCCTGCGCGCCGCCATTGCCACCGCCACAGGCGGCGAGCATGGCGGAGGCCAGGCCGAGCGTGAGGATACGCAGCTTCATCGGGTGCTCCAGAATGCGGGAAGGGGGGCCGGCGGTGCCGGCGACGGGTGCCAGCCTACCCCCCGGCGGCGGATTTTTCTATTCCGGATGCTCAGACGTTCAGCAGCAGGAACTCGCGCTCCCACGAGCTGATGACACGGAAAAAGGTCTCGTATTCCTTGCGCTTCACCGAGATGTAGGCCCGGCAGAAGCGCTCGCCCAGCAGGGCCTGCAGTTCGCGGCACTGCTCCAGCCCATCCAGCGCTTCGCCCAGCGAGCGCGGCAGGTTGTAGCCCAGCTCCTTGGCGCTGCCGGTCACCGGCGCATCCGGTGCCAACCGCTCGCGGATGCCCAGCAGGCCGCAGGCCAGGGTCGCCGCCATCGCCAGGTAGGGGTTGGCGTCGGAACCGGCGAAGCGGCTCTCCACGCGCATGTTTTCCGGCGTGTCCAGCGGCACGCGCAGGCCACAGGTGCGGTTGTCGAAGCCCCAGTGCACGTTGCTCGGCGAGACTTCGCCGAACACCAGCCGGCGGTAGGAATTCACGTTCGGCGCGAAGAACGCCATCGCCTGCGGCGCGTACTTCTGCAGGCCGCCCAGATAGTGGCCGAACACCGGGCTGAACTCGCCTTCGGCATCGGTGTCGCCAGCGAACACATTGCTGCCGTCGCTCACCCGCACCAGGCTCTGGTGGATGTGCATGGCACTGCCCGGCTCGTTCTCCATCGGCTTGGCCAGGAAGGTGGCATACACGCCGTGGCGCATCGCCGCCTCGCGCATGGTGCGCTTGAACAGGAACACCTGGTCGGCCAGGTCCATCGCATCGGCATGGGTGAAGTTGACCTCCAGCTGCGCCGCACCGGATTCGTGGATCAGCGTGTCCACATCCAGCTTCATCGCATCGGCGTAGTCGTACATCAGGTCGAGGATCGGGTCGAATTCGTTGACCGCATCGATCGAGTACGACTGCCGCGCAGTTTCCGGGCGCCCGGAGCGGCCGGCCGGTGGCAGCAGCGGGAAGTCCGGGTCGGTGTTCTTCTGCACCAGGAAGAACTCAAGCTCCGGCGCCACCACCGGGCGCAGGCCCAGCTCGGCGTAGGCCGCCAGCACGCGGCGCAGTACGTTGCGTGGCGCCAGCTCGTGCGGCTCACCGTTCTTGGTGTAACAGTCGTGGATGACCTGCGCGGTGGCGTCGGCCGCCCACGGCACCATGCGCACCGTGTCCGGATCGGGACGCAGCATCATGTCCGAGTCCGACGGCGAGGTCAGCTCGTAGTAGTCATCAGGGAACTCGCCGGTGACGGTGGTGGCGAAAATGCCTTCGGGCAGCCGCGTACCGTAATCATGCGAGAACTTGTCGGCGGGAATGATCTTGCCGCGCGCGTTGCCGGTGATGTCCGGGACCAGGCATTCGACCTCGGTGATGCGCCGCTCCTTCAGCCAGCGCAGCAGGCTGCTTTCCTGCGGTGCGGGGGGCGTAGCCGTCTTGCGCGGGCGCGTTCGGGAACTCATCGGGAATCCAGTCGGTTCTGTTGGTGCTGCCGGCAAGCTTGGCCGAACGCACGGAAAATAGCGTGATAGAACGGCGAGTCCATGACACGCCACTCCGGGTGCCACTGTACGCCGAGCACGAAACGATGGTGTGGGCTGCGCGCTGCCTCGACCAGTCCATCATCGGCCCTGGCCTCGACCTGCAGCCCGTGTGCCAGTCGGTCGATGCCCTGCCCGTGAACCGAATTGACCTGTGCGCGGTCACCGCCTTGCCACTGCGCCAGCCAGCCATCCGCCGCCAGGGCGACCGCATGGGCCGGCCCGTACTGCACATCAACCGGCGCCTTCGGGTCTTCACGATGATCCGAAAGACCGGGCGCCGCGTGCACCTGCGGATGCAACGTGCCACCCAGCGCAACGTTCAGCTCCTGCAGGCCGCGGCAGATCGCCAGCACCGGCAGGTCCAGCGCCAGCGCCTCGTGCAGCAGCGCGAACGCGTTGGCGTCACGGGCCGGGTCATGCGGATTGCCCGGCCAGCTGCGACCGCCGTCGTAATGCTGCGGTTCGATGTTGCTGACCGCACCGGTCAACAGCAGGCCATCGAGCCCCTGCAGCCAGTCGCCGGCCGGCAGCGGCGGCTGCACGCTCGGCAACAGTACCGGGGTCACCTCGGCGGCCTCGACCAGCGCGCGCACGTACTTCTCGCCGGCCACCGCGAAACGGTGATGGCCGAGCACGGTGCTGTCGGTGGGCAGGCCCACCCAGGGCAGGCGGCGCATGGGAAAACTCCTTGGCGTGCCGACACGTTACCCGCCGTCCGGCGAAGGCGGCAAGTCGTCGCCGTCACACCATGGCTGTCACGCATCGGCGAAACTACTCGGGTGAATGCTGATCGTCCTCCCCCGCTCTCCTCTCCCGCACTGCGCCCGCGAGGCCTGCGGTGAGTGCCGCGTTCCCGCCCAGCTGGTATGCCGCCAGCCTGCCCGAACCACCCGCGCTGCCCCCGCTGCAGGGCGAGGTTCAGGCCGATGTGGCAGTGCTTGGTGCGGGCTACACCGGCCTGACCGCGGCCCTGGAACTGGCCTCGCGTGGCCAGCGCGTGGTGGTACTGGAGGCGCAGCGGATCGGTTGGGGCGCGTCCGGCCGCAATGGTGGCCAGGCGCTGGTCGGCTACGGCTGCGAGGTGGACGAACTGGAGCGTCAGCTGGGTCGTGATGATGCACGCCACCTGTTCGACTGGTCGCGCGACGCGGTGCAGGCGATGCGCACGCGCATCGATCGCCACCGCATCGACTGCCATTGGGTTGAAGGCCACGCCAGCGTGGCCATCCGTGAACGCCACGAGCGTGACCTGCACGCCAACTGCGAGCACCTGCAACGCCACTACGACTACCCCATGCAGTGGTGGAGCCGTGACGCTCTGCGCGCGCAGCTGGACAGCCCGCGCTACCGCGCCGCGATGTTCGACCCGCTCAGCGCACACCTGCACCCGCTGGCGTATGCACGCGGTCTGGCCGATGCAGCGCGCGCGGCAGGTGTGGTCATCCACGAGGATTCGCCCGTCGTGCGCATCCAGCGCGGGCCACGGCCGAGCCTGCACACTGCCCAGGGCAGCGTGTGCGCCACGCATCTGGTGGTGGCCGGCAATGCCTGGCTGCAGGGCCTGCTGCCCGAGCTGGAACGGCGGATCATGCCGGTGGGCACCTATATCGGTGCCAGTGAGCCACTGGGCGCCGAACGTGCCCGCGCCCTGATCGGCAACAACATGGCCGTGGCCGACACCGCCTGGGCACTGGACTACTTCCGCCTCAGCCACGACCATCGCCTGCTGTTCGGCGGCCGCGCCAGCTACTCGGCACTGCCCCCGCCCGGCCTGCGCGGGGTGATGCAGCGACGCATGCACGACGTCTTCCCGCAGCTGGCCGACGTGGTGCTGGACCAGGTCTGGGGTGGCTACGTGGACATCACCCGCAACCGCGCCCCGCACTGGGGCCGGCTGGACGGCAACCTGTACTTCGCGCAGGGATTCTCCGGCCATGGGGTGGCCGCCGCCGGACTGGCCGGCGAGGTGATCGCCGCCGCCATCGCCGGCCAGAGCGAGCGTCTGGACGTGTTCCAGCGCCTGCGGCATGCGCCCTTCCCCGGCGGCCGGCTGCTGCGCACGCCCCTGCTGGTGGCGGCGATGTCGTGGTACAAGCTGCGGGATGCGTTGTGGTAGCGGGGCCCTTCCCAGCCACATAATCGGCGCAGGAGCTGGGGAGCACGTGGATGCAGTGGTGGAAGGACGGCCTGCTGGTGAGGATACGGGTCAGCCCCGAAGGGCTGGCGCTGGCGCTGCTCTATGCCCTCGCCTGCTGGGGTGCGCGCAAGCTGTCACTGGACCAGTTCTTCCTGCCTGCCGGCGTGCGGGTGGCCGCGCTGTTGCTGTGTCCGCCCCGTCTTTGGCCCTACCTGCTGATGGGTGAATACGCCTACTTCGCGCATCTGCGCATCCCCCTGATCAGCAAATACAACCTGACCTGGGTAATTCTGGCCTCGGTGTTCCTGATGCCTGCCGTGATGCTGATCGTGCGCCTGCACCGGAAACTGCTGGCACGCACCACGATCGTCGGCGTGATCTCCATTGCGGTATGCGCCGCGACGGTCATCAGTCTGCTCAACCTGGGAATCTCGTACCTGCTCTGGGAGCCGTTGCAGAACGCGTCATTCATCACCAACGTATTGCGCTATGCGCTGGGCGACTTCACCGGCATCCTGATCCTGGCACCCCTGGCATTGCTGTGGATCCGCCGCGCCGAGGAAAAATGGACAACCGGGTCTGTCGCGGCCACGGTCGCAGCACTCGGCGCCATGCTGGTCATTGGCCTGCAGGCGACGCCGGTACCGGCCTCGATCACGGCCCCCGGCTCGCTGCAGCTGCTGTTGATCCTGCCTATTCCCGCGATCGCCCTGACCTGCCTGCTGGGATGGCGCGGTGCGGCCATCGGTGTCGCCGCCGTTAACATGATTCTTGGCCTCAGCACCCCCGCCGACCATCCGACCGCATTCGACCCGGCTACCTTCGCTACCCAGCAGGCCATGGCCATCGCCAGCATCGCCCTGCTGTTGCTGGGTGCGCGCATCACCCACTTCCAGAACCAGCACCGGCTGCGCGAGGAAGATGGCAGAGCGGCCCTGCAGCTTGCGCGGAACTCACACCTGGCCAGCGAGATGGACCTGCGTGAGCGCGCGGCCCATCTGCGCCAGCTGGGCGATGGCATGGACCTGTCGCTGAACGAAATGGTGAACTGGCTGCATGCGCAGGGTCATCACGCCGTGGCCGACAGCCTGCGGCATACCTCGGAGGTGCATTCGCGCCTGTTCCGGGCCCAGGCCAGCATGATCTATCCCGCCGCCCTGGAACAGCTGGGCCTGTACGTGGCGTTGCAGGCTGGCGGGGTGCGCGAGGCATGGAATGCTACGCATCGCATCGGCCAGCCGAGGTTGAAGGGTGACCCCTGCGCACTCGGGGTCGGCCTGCAGCTTGCTGCCTATCGACTCGTGGTCGATGCGGTCTCGCTTCTATTGAAGTGCGAGTGTGGACAGATCTCGGTCAGTATCCGCTGCGGAAGCTCCACCCGGAAGCGTGGTGCCTTCATCTGCGTGGCTCTTCTGGACCGCCACGCATCACTGGGAAGCCGTGCAAAGGCGCTGGCAAACGAGCAGCTGCTGGGCCGAGTGCTCGCACACGCTGGCCACATGGACCTGAGTGGCAACAGGCTCAGGATGGTGTTGACCGAAGCACGGGACGCTCCCCGCCAGGCAGGCGCTGCTGAAGCCTTGAGGGAAAGCACACGCTCCATGGACGCTGGCGCCCCCCGGGCCGCGATCTGACTATCCCGGTGAAAGGAGCTGCAGATCATTGCGCGAAAGTGATCTTTGGTCGGCGCCGAACCCACCCCGTCAGGATCTGGCGCCGGCGTGCAATTGCGCCCCCCTGCTTCCATCGATACTGTCATCCAATGGCGCGTCATGGCGCGTTCAAGCAACCCGCACGGCCGCTGCCATGTCACGAGCAAGGGAGGCTCGGGTTTGGACCGATTCAAGAAGGCAGTTGAACTGAGCTTCCGTATCCGGCCAGCCGGCATCGCACTCGCGGCCGTCTATGCGCTGAGCTGCCTCGGCTCGCGTCAGTTTTCGCTGGATCAGTTCTTCCTGCCGGCGGGCATCCGCGCAGCGGCACTGCTGATCGTCCCGACCCGCCTGTGGCCCTACCTGCTGCTGGGCGAGTACGCGTACTTTGCAACGCTGCGCATCCCCATGATCGACACCTACGGCCTGGATTGGGTCATCCTGGCTTCGACGCTGCTGATGCCGATGGCGATGCTGGTGGTCTACCTGCATCGGATGAGAATACCGTCCGAAGCAGCCACCGGTCTGTGGCTGCTGTCGCTGTCGTTCTGCACAGCGTTGTTCGTGCCGGGTCTCAACCTGGGCATTTCATATGTCCTATGGTCCAACCCACCGCCCAGCAACCTGCTGGACGCGGTCGACCGGACGATCTTTGGCCACTTCGCCGCCATCATCACCCTGGTACCGTTGGCATTCCTCTGGTCGCGGCGGCAGGCCGACCCCGGTTGGACAGACCGTTTCGTCGCCCCTACCGCCTCGGCGATCCTGGTGATGCTGGTGCTGGGCCTGTGCATGCAATTGACACGCGCCGACGCCCACACGACGCGGACACACATGGTGCTGCTGGCCGCCCTTCCCGCCATCGCCCTGACCTTCATGCACGGGTGGCGCGGCGCAGCCATCGCGATTCCGTTGTTGAACCTCCCCCTGCACGGCGCAACGCCCAGCACTGGCCTGCCTTCCTCGTTCGACCTGGGCACGTTCGCCACCCAACAGAACATGGCGGTGATGAGTGTCGCACTGCTGGCACTCGGTTCCAGCATCAGCTATCACCATCAGCGCGCCCGGTCCCGCGGCCTGGCCGAGGCAACCACGCTGCGCCTGGCACGCGGCTCACTTCAGACCAGCGAGCGTGAGCTGCGTGAACGGGCCGTCCACCTGAAGCACCTGGGCGAGGGCATGGACAATTCGCTCAGCGAGATGGTCAGCTGGCTGAAGTCCCAAGGCCACCATGCGGTCGCAAACAGCCTGCAGCACGCGTCGTCGGTACATTCACGGCTGTTTCGCGAACAGGCCAGCCTGGTCTATCCCACCGGACTGGAGCAGGTCGGGCTCTACATCGCGCTGCAAGCCGGCGGTGCATGCGAAATCTGGAACAACACGCATCGCGTCATTCCACCCAGGCTGGCGGGCAATCCCTGCCTGCTGACCGTGGATCTGCAACTGGCCATCTATCGCTCGCTGATCGAGGCGGTTTCACTTCTGCTGGAACTGGAAACCGGGCAGGTCTGCGTGCGCGCCCGAAGCGGTCGGGCAGGCAAGCATCGCGGCATTGTTGCCGTGGTGAGCCTGCTCGACCGTGGTTGCCCGCTTTCCACGCGTACCACCCAACAGGCCGTCGAGCGCCTGGCCGGACGGATGCTTGCCTACGGCGGAACGGTCCACTGCCGCGGCAATCGGCTGCGGCTGGTCCTGCATGAACCGATCACCCACGCGTCGCCAGCGGCGGCCTGACGCGGAATCTGGCCCGGCGCGCAACGTTCGCCGCTAAAGTTACACCCGAAACCGCCGTTATCCGTGCCGAGCCCCTCCCTCGTGAGCCACCGCATCATGCCCGTCCTGCCGCAGGCCGCCGTCGATGGCGACCTGGCCGATCCGCTGCCGCAGCGGATCCTGCTGGTCGAAAACTCCCGCGCCTTCACCGGCATGCTGCGCGAGGCCATCGAGCAGCGCCTGGAACTGCCGGTGGTGATCGCCTCCACCCTGGCCGAGGCCGACCGCCTGCTGAGCGAAGGTGGCGGCTGGTTCCTGGTACTGACCGGGCTGGTCCTGGCCGATGGCGACCGCGACGCGGTGGTCGAGTTCTTCCTCAAGCGCGACCTGCCCACCGTGGTGGTCAGCGGCGTGTACGACGAGGACCTGCGCAAGCGCGTGCTGCAGCAGCAGATCATCGACTACGTGCTGAAGAACACTCCCGGCAGCATCGATTACCTGGTGTGGCTGGTGCAGCGGCTGGAGCGCAACCGGCGCATCGCCGCGCTGGTGGTGGACGACTCACCGTCCGCGCGCGGTTATGCCGCAGCCTTGCTGCGCATGTACGGCCATGAGGTGCACGAAGCGGCCGATGGCAACGAAGGCCTGGCCGCGATCGAGGCGCATCCGGCGATCCGCCTGGCCGTGGTCGACCAGGAAATGCCGGGCATGCAGGGCGTGGAGTTCACCCGCCGCCTGCGCACCCTGCGCTCGCGCGACAAGGTGGCGGTGATCGGCATCTCCGGCAATACCGATGCATCGTTGATTCCGCGCTTCCTGAAGAACGGCGCCAACGATTTCCTGCGCAAGCCGTTCTCGCGCGAGGAATTCTTCTGCCGGGTCTCGCAGAATGTGGACCAGCTGGAGCTGATCGGCACCCTGCAGGACCTGGCCACCCGCGATTTCCTCACCGGCCTGCCCAACCGCCGCTGCTTCCTGGAGCAGAGCCAGCGCCAGCTGCCGCAGCTGCAGCTGCACGGCCAGTGCGTGGCGGTAGCGATGATCGACATCGACCACTTCAAGCACATCAATGACACCCATGGCCACGAAGCCGGCGACGATGCGCTGCGCGCGGTGGCCGGCGCGGTGGCCACGCATGCACGCAGCCACGACCTGATCGCGCGCTTCGGCGGCGAGGAATTCTGCCTGCTGGTGCCGGACATGGAGCAGGACGAGGCGCTGCTGTACTTCGAGGAGCTGCGCCAGCGCATCGCCGCGCTGGAGGTGGACATCGGCACCGCCACGCTGCGCATGACGGTCAGCATCGGGCTGTGCTGCCTGCGCCCGCAGCGCGATGCACTGCACCGGCTGATCTCCGAAGCCGACCGCCAGCTGTACCTGGCCAAGGCCGGTGGCCGCAACCGGGTCAGCTGCACCACGGTCGCCAGCCCGCTGCGCCCACGCGAGCCGGCGCTGCCCTGACCGGTACGCTTTGATCCAGATCAACGCCGCCCGCGCAGGGCGGCTCTACAGTCGGCCCCGACATACGCATGAAGGGGAGCCGGGGATGGCACTACTGGTCTGGCAGGACGATCTGAACATCGGCATCGATGTGATCGACCAACAACACCGCCGCATCATCGAAATGCTCAACCACCTGCACGTGGCCCAGGCCAGCATGCAGCGTGCCGCAGTGGGTGAAGTGATCGACGAGGTGGTGGACTACACCATGTCGCACTTCGCGTTCGAGGAAGAGCTGATGGAGGAAGCGGGCTACCCGTTCTGTGCCGCGCATAAACGCGTGCATGAGGTCTTCATCAAGCGTGTCTCGGAGTACCGCATGCGCTTCCAGGCCGGCGAGGACATCAGTGACGAGCTGCGCACCATGCTCTCGCGCTGGCTGTTCAACCACATCCGCGGCGACGACCAGGCCTATGCCGAACAGGTCAAGGCGCACCTGAACCAGTTCGCCCGCGAACACCAGGGCGGCGGCTGGCTGGGTCGCACGCTCAAGCGCTTCTTTGGTTGAGCCGCAGCGCGCGCCGGTGCAGTGCCACCAGCGCGCACAGGGTCGCCACCGCAGTCAGGCACAGGTAGTAGCCGACCGCGACCAGGCCGAAGCGTTCGGCCAGCCAGGTGGCCAGGTACGGCGCCGGTGCCGCACCGAGGATGCCGGCCAGATTGAAGGACAGCGAGGCACCTGTGTAGCGCACCTCCACCGGGTAGATCTCGGCCAGGAAGGTACCGCAGGGGCCGTAGGTCAGCCCCATCAGGAACAGGCCTAGGCACAGGAAGGCGGTGACCAGCCACGGGCTGTGCGGCTGGAACAACGGTGCGAACAGTACGCCGAAGCCGACGATCAGTACGCTGGCAACAATCATCGTGCGCCGCGTGCCCCAACGGTCGCCATAGCGCGCCGACAGCGGGATGCCCAGCGCGAAGAACAGCATGCCGGCCATCTGCATCAGCAGGAACTGCTCGCGGCTGTAGCCCAGCACCGCGGTGCCATGGCCGAGACTGAACACCGTCATCAGGTAGAACAGCACGAAGGTGGCGAACGCACCCAGCGTGCCGAGCAGCATCGGTACCGGGTGGTCACGCAGTACCGTCCACATCGGCAACCGCACCGGCGCCTTGCGCTCCAGCGCCTTCTTGAAGTCCGGCGTCTCGTGGATGTTCAGGCGCACCCACAGGCCGAGGCCGACCAGCAGCGCGCTGGCCACGAACGGAATGCGCCAGCCCCACTGCAGGAAGTCGTTCTGGCTCAGGCAGCGGCCGAGCACGAGGAAGATGCCGGCCGACAGCAGGAAGCCGAGCGGTGCGCCCAGCTGCGGGAACATGCCGTACCAGGCGCGCTTGCCCGGCGGCGCATTCTCGGTGGCCAGCAGCACCGCCCCACCCCACTCGCCGCCCAGCCCCAGGCCCTGGCCGAAACGGCACAGCGCCAGCAGCGCCGGCGCCCACAGCCCGATCTGCGCATGGGTCGGCAGCAGGCCGATCAGCACCGTGGACAGGCCCATGGTCAGCAGCGCGGCGACCAGGGTGGCCTTGCGGCCGATGCGGTCGCCGAAATGGCCGAACACCGCCGAGCCGACCGGACGCGCGATGAACGCCACCGCGAAGGTCGCCAGTGACTGCAGCAGGGCCGCCTGCTCACTGCTGTCCGGAAAGAACAGGTGCGGGAACACCAGCACGGCGGCCGTGGCGTAGATATAGAAATCGAAGAATTCGATGGTGGTGCCGATCAGGCTGGCCAGCAGGACACGAAGGGGGGAATTCACGGGCGGCGCGGCAGCAGTGATCGTCGACATCGGCAACACGGGTAACGGCGGATCGCCCGATTCTGCCACGGGCCGATGGCCGCACGGGACGATGGTTTCAGCCGACACCGATGCCAACGGAATTTTTCCGGCCGCCGGCTAGGCTGCCACCGGTCCCTGCATGGATGCCTTGCCCATGGCTGCAGTTGCGTTGTCATGCTCCGATTCGCCGAAGCTGCCGCGCATGGCGGCATGGCTGGTGGTACTGCTGGTGCATGGCGGGCTCGCTCTGTGGCTGCTGGACAGCGGCCGGATCGAACTGCGTAGCGGTGAGGGCCCGCGGATCTCGCTGCATTGGCTGCCACCGGAACCGCCGGCGCCGGTACCTCAACAGCCCGCCTTGCCCTCCGCAAAGATGACGCGTCCGGCCGCATCGATGATGCCCCGCCCTGCCCCGGTTGCACAGGCAGAGAGCGCCCTGCCTGCCCCGGGGAACGTGGCTGCAGTGGCGCCACTGATCCTGAGCCTGCCTGCGGGCAGCATCGACGGTGGTGACGGCATCAGCGCAGCTGGCTTGGCGCCGCGCCTGATCGGTCGGCGCGAGGTCCATCCTGCGTTCGGGCCTCGCCGCAATTACTTCCGGATCCGTCGGCAGATGAGCCCCGAGCAGATCGTGCATGGCGTGGCGCAACTGCTGGGGCTTTGGCCGCCGGGATACATCGTCGACCCGTGCGAACTGGGCCGGCAGGACATGGATTACTTCCAGAATGCCGTCGAAGAAGCCGATCGCGACATGCTGCGTGCGGCAGTGCTGCAGGTGAGTGCCCGCTGCCGGTAGCTCGACGGCTGTCTGCCTTCTGTAGAGTCGAGCAAGGCTCGACTGCTCTTCGCGAGAAGCAGTCGAGCAGGGCTCGACGCTACAAAGAACGAACAGCGGTCAAGCAGCCACGTCGTTACAGCTGGATCCAGGTGGCCTTGATCTCGCTGTACTTGTCGAACGCATGCAGTGACTTGTCGCGCCCATTGCCGGACTGCTTGTAGCCACCGAACGGTGCGGTCATGTCGCCACCATCCCAGCCGTTCACCCACACGCTGCCGGCGCGCAGCTGGCGTGCGACGCGATGGGCGCGGCCGAGGTCGCGTGTCCACAGGCCCGCCGCCAACCCATAGCGGCTGTCATTGGCCACGCGCACTGCCTCCGCTTCATCCTCGAAACCAAGCACCGCCAGCACCGGGCCGAACACCTCCTCGCGTGCCAACGCGTGGTCCGGACGCACCTGGTCGAACACCGTGGGCTGCACATAGCAGCCGCCGGCCTCCACCTCGGCCCGATGGCCGCCGAGCAGCAGGCGGGCGCCCTCGCCTTCGGCCCGTGCGATATCGGCCAGCACCTTGTCCACGTGCGCGGCATCGACCAACGCGCCCATCGGTGCATCGGCCTCCAGTGGATGCTGCGGCTGCATATGCTGGCCGTAGGCAATCACCTGGTGCACGAAGTCCTCACGGATCGAGCGCTGCACCAGCAGCCGCGAGCCGGCGGTGCAGACTTCGCCCTGGTTGAAGAAGATGCCCTGCGCCACGGCCTTGGCTGCTACGTCCAGGTCCGGTGCGTCGGCGAACACCAGGTGCGGGCTTTTGCCACCGCATTCCAGCCAGACCCGCTTGAGGTTGGACCGTCCCGCATGCTCCAGCAGCTTCGCGCCGGTGGCGGTGGAACCGGTGAAGGCCAGCACGTCCACATCCATGTGCAGCGCCAACGGTTCACCGACGCGCGTACCGTGGCCTGGCAGTACGTTCAGCACGCCGTCCGGCAGGCCCGCCTCAGCGGCCAGCGCGGCCAATCGCAACGCACTCAAGGGCGACCGCTCGGAAGGCTTGAGCACCACCGAATTGCCCATGGCCAGCGCAGGCGCGATCTTCCAGCAGGCCATCAGCAACGGAAAGTTCCATGGCACGATCGCTGCGACCACGCCGGCTGGCTCGCGCGTGACCAGGCCCAGCTCGTGTGGGCCAGTCGGCGCGACTTCGCCGTACAGCTTGTCCACCGCTTCGGCGGTCCAGCGCAGGCAGCGCACCACGCCGGGCAGGTCGATACGGCGTGCGTCGCGCACCGGCTTGCCCATGTCCAGGGTTTCCAGCAGGGCCAACTCATCAGCATGCTTTTCCACCAATGCCGCCAAGGCCAGTAACACCCGCTTGCGATGGGCCGGGCTGGCCTCTGACCAGTGGCCCGCATCGAAGGCACGCCGCGCCGACCGAACTGCGCGCTCTACGTCCTCTGCATCGCAGTTGGCGACTACCCCCAGCACGCGCCCATCAATCGGGCTGATGCAGTCGAAGCGCGCGCCGCTGGCAGCGTCGGTGTAACGACCATCAATGAAGGCCTGTGCGGGTATCGAAAGCTGCTGGGCCAGCACCTGCCAGTGGCTGCGGTCGGGAAAGTCGGCCATGTCGGGCTCCTCGGAACAGTTTCCCCGGTTATACCGGCGCGGCCGCGACTCCGCCGTGACGTGGCTGCGCTACATTTCCCCCATCGGACCCGATGGAGCTGGCATGAAGCGTTCCGCGAGCGACCTGCACGATCTGGCTACCCAACGCCCGGAGTCATTGGAGGCGTACTGGATGCCGTTCACCGCCAACCGCC
Source organism: Stenotrophomonas sp. a6 (assembly GCF_030913325.1). Classification (NCBI taxonomy): domain Bacteria; kingdom Pseudomonadati; phylum Pseudomonadota; class Gammaproteobacteria; order Lysobacterales; family Lysobacteraceae; genus Stenotrophomonas; species Stenotrophomonas sp. a6. Next base: position 1,525,283 of record NZ_CP133161.1, on the reverse strand, counting down.
AGTTCAAGGCCGCGCCGCGTTTGCTGGTGCGTGCCGAGGGCATGCACTACGAGGATGTCGACGGCCGCCAGATCCTCGATGGCACCGCCGGCCTCTGGTGCTGCAACGCGGGCCATGCCCGCCCACGCATCGTCGAGGCCATCGTCGAGCAGGCACGCACGCTCGACTACTCGCCGGCCTTCCAGATGGGCTCACCGCCGGCCTTCGCGCTGGCGCAGCGACTGGCCGCATTGGCGCCGACGCCACTGAACCATGTGTTCTTCACCAGCTCCGGCTCGGAGGCGGTGGATACCGCGATGAAGATCGTGCTGGCCTACCACCGCCAGCGTGGCGAGGGCCAGCGCACGCGTTTCATCAGCCGCGAGAAGGCCTACCACGGCGTGGGCTTCGGCGGCATGGCGCTGGGCGGCTTGCCCAACAACCGCAGGGCGTTCGGTCTGCAGCTGGGCGGCGTGGACTACCTGCGCCACACCCTGGACCTGCAGCGCAATGCGTTCAGCAAAGGCCTGCCGCGCCAGGGCGCCGAGCTGGCCGATGACCTGGAACGACTGATCGCACTGCATGACGCCTCAACCATCGCGGCGGTCTTCGTCGAACCCATTGCCGGTTCCGCCGGGGTGATTCTGCCGGCGCCGGGCTACCTGCAGCGCCTGCGCGAGCTGTGCGACCACCACGGCATCCTGCTGGTGTTCGATGAGGTCATCACCGGTTTCGGCAGGGTCGGCATGCCATTCGCCGCACAGCGCTTCGGGGTCACCCCCGACCTGCTGACCTTCGCCAAGGCGGTCAGCAACGGCGCAGTGCCGCTGGGCGGCGTGCTGGCCAGCGACGCGGTGCATGCAACCCTGATGCAGGCACCGCCACAGGCCATCGAGCTGTTCCATGGCTATACCTGTTCGGGGCATCCGCTGGCCTGCGCGGCCGCACTGGCCACGCTGGAGGTCTACACCGAGGAGCGCCTTTTCGAGCGCGCCATCGAGCTGGGCGAGTACTGGCAGGAACGGCTGCATGCGCTGCAGGGCCTCCCCAACGTGATCGACATCCGCAACTTCGGCCTGGTCGGCGCGGTCGAGCTGGCGCCTCGCCGCGATGCGCCGGGCAGCCGGGGCTACGAGGTCTACCGGCGCTGCTTCCACGACGGCGGGCTGCTGGTGCGCTGTACCGGTGACATCATCGCGCTGTCGCCCCCGCTGATCGTGGACAAGGCGCAGATCGACCAGATCACCGGCACGCTGGGCGAGATGATCCGGGCCACTGCCTGAGCCCTGGCCGGCGGCGGCGAGCGGGTACAATGGGCGGTTCCGCTCCTGCTCGCTGCCGTGCCCATGGATATCGTCGTCAAAGAAGAACTCAAGGCCTATATCGACCCGCTGACTGCGGACGAACATGACGCGCTGGAGCGCAGCATCCTGGCCGAGGGCTGTCGTGACGCGCTGGTCCTGTGGGGCAACGTACTGGTCGACGGCCACAACCGCTTCGGCATCTGCCAGAAGCATGGCCTGCCCTTCAACACCGTACAGAACACCCGCTTCCAGAGCATGGAAGACGTGCACCTGTGGATGATCGAGCAGCACCTGGGCCGTCGCAGCGTGTCCGACTTCCAGCGCGGCGTGCTGGCGCTGCGCAAGCGCGACATCCTGGCCGCCCGCAAGCAGATCGAGCAGGCGCAGCTGCAGCGCGAGAGCGATGGCACTGCCGACGTCACCGATGAGGCCGGTGAAGACAGCCCGCCGTGGGAACCGGCGCCGAAGATCAGCCGCGCCGAGCTGGCCCGCGAAGCCAAGCTGAGCACCAGCCAGGTTGGCATGATCGAGCGCATCCACGCCCAGGCCGCGGCCGAGGTGGTGGAAGCGGTCAAGGCCGGCGTGATCTCGATCAGCGCCGCCGCCGCCGTAGCTGACCTGCCGGAAGAAGAGCAGCGCGCCGCCGCCGCCGGTGGCAAGGACGAGCTGAAGCAGGCCGCCAAGCGCGTGCGCGAGTCCAAGCGCAAGCCGCGTGCGCCGAAGCCGGAAGCAGCCGAGATGGATTTCGAGGAGGCAAATGAGGACGAGATCGCCAGCCGCGATGCCGAGGTGCTGTCGGCGCTGGAGCAGCTGGGCGAGGACGCACCGGCGCTGCGCCGTCGGGTGGTCGCGCTGACCCGCGAGAACGACACCCTGCGCGCGCAACTGGCCGCGCTGCGCAAGCAACTGGAAGCGCTCTGAACCAAGGGGTAGTGCCGGCCGCTGGCCGGCAACGCCATGAACGTATCGGGTGCGTTGAGGATGCCGGCCAGCGGCCGGCACTACCAGATGCTCATGCCGTGCCGGTTAGACTTCCGGCATGACGTCTGCCAACGATCCGCGCCGCGCTCAGCTGCGGCGCCTGAAAGCCCTCGCGCTGGGCCTGCTGCTGTTGATGCTGGCCGGTTTCGCGGTCAGCCACTGGCAGGGCGAGCGCGGCATCTGGGCCTGGGTTTCGGCGTTCTGCGAGGCCGCAGCCGTGGGCGCACTGGCCGATTGGTTCGCCGTGGTCGCGCTGTTCCGGCGGCCGATGGGCCTGCCGATCCCGCACACCGCGATCATCCCGCGCAGCAAGGAGCGCATCGGCGACAGCCTTGCGCTGTTCGTGCGCGACCAGTTCCTGGAGCCGGGCGTGCTGCTGGCCAAGCTGCAGGTGTTCGATCCGGCCAGCCGCCTCGGCAGCTGGCTGGCCGACCCGGCACGCTCGCGCATGCTGGCCGACATGGCCCGCGGCTGGGCGCTGCAGGCACTGGATTTCTTCGACGAAACCGCCGTGCGCCGGCAGCTGCACGGCTTCGTTGTGCAGCAGTTGCGGCAGTGGAATGCCGCTGCCACTGCCGGTGAACTGCTGGCCCTGCTGACCGCCGATGGTCGCCACCAGCGCGTGCTGGACGAAGGCCTGCAGCGGCTGGGCCGCTGGCTCGAGCAGCCCGAGGTGAAAGAACGCGCCTCGCAGCTGATCGTGCGTTACATCCAGCGCGAATGGCCGACGCTGTCGAGCACGGTGAACTGGGTCAAGCCGATTGACGAGATCGGCGACAGCCTGGCCGAGCGCCTGGCCCGCGCGGTACTGGAAGAGCTGCAGCAGGTACTGGCCGAGCCGCAGCATCCGCTGCGCCAGGACTACGAGAGCTGGCTGCAGAATTACGTGCAGCGCCTGCGCGAGGACCCGGCCCTGGCCGAGCGCATCGAACAGCTCAAGCAGGAAATGATCGACCATCCGGCCCTGCAGGACTACGTGCAGGGGTTGTGGGCGCGCATCCACGCCAGCCTGCGCGCGGACCTGCAGCGCGAGGACTCGGCGCTGGTTGGCCACCTGCAGCGCAGCCTGGGTTCGCTCGGTGCCAGCCTGCAGGCCGACCCGGCGCTGCGCGAGGCCCTCAACCAGCACCTGCTGGAAGGCGCGCAACGCCTGACCGGCCGCCTGCGCGAAGGCGTGACCACGCATATCGCGCAGACCGTGAAGGGCTGGGACGAGCGCCATCTGGTGGAACAGCTGGAACTGAGCGTGGGCCGCGACCTGCAGTTCATCCGCTTCAACGGCACCCTGGTGGGTGGCCTGATCGGCCTGCTGCTGCATGCGGCGACAGTGGTGTTCAGGTTCTAGGCCTCAACGCGCCCCTCGGGTCATCACGCTTGATTCATAAAATGCGAATGCCTATCATTTACTGATCGGTTGTACGCTTAGCCAATCGGGTGCGGAGACGCACCCATCGCCCGTGTACATCCCCGACCTCTGAACTGCCCGTCTGCGCGGGCCGTGCTTTGTCGATGGGACACGCTGGGCGACATGCGCAGGGCGCAAGGGGGCCGCGGACGCGTTCCATCCCCTCTCCTACCTGCAGGAATGCCGTGGACCGCTCGCCCGCAACCGCCAGCCCCCGCACCTTCTTTTCCAACCCGCGCTGGGGCGTGCTGTCACGCTCGTTGGCCGCGATCTTCGGCGGTTACGCACTGGCCTCGATGACCAGCGTGTTCTGCGCCGTGGCCCTGCCCGGCGCACGTGGCCAGACCGTGCTGACCGGCATGCTGCTGGCCATCCTGGTCGCCGCCTGTGCGGCACTGTGGGCATTCGCCACCCGCAGCGCGCTGCGCGCCTGGGTCGGCATCCTCGCGCCCGCGCTGCTGATGGCCGCCATTGCGCGCCTGATGGGGGCCTGGGCATGAAGAACGGATTCCGCCAGTCGATGGCCTGGCTGCACACCTGGACCGGGCTGCTGGTTGGCTGGTTGCTGCTGCTGATCTTCATGGCTGGCACGGCCAGCTACTACCGCGAGGAAATCAGCCGCTGGATGCGTCCGGAACTGCCGTCCAGCAACGTCAGCATCGACGTCGCCGCACAGCGCGCGGTGGACTACCTGCAGGCCAACGCCGCGCAGGCCGAGAACTGGTTCGTCACCTTGCCGCAGCCGCGCAACCCGGCCATGCAGATGTTCTGGCGGTTGCCGCCGGAACTGGCCGATCCCAGCCGTGGCCGCCGCGGTGGCTTCGGCGACGCCACGCTGGACCCCAACACCGGCCAGGCATTGAAGGCGCGCGAGACCCGCGGCGGCGACTTCTTCTACCGCCTGCACTTCGACCTGCACTACATCCCGGTGCTGTGGGCACGCTATCTGGTCGGCTTCTGCGCGATGTTCATGCTGGTGGCGATCATCACCGGCGTCATCACCCACAAGAAAATCTTCAAGGACTTCTTCACCTTCCGCAAGGACAAGGGCCTGCGTTCCTGGCTTGATTTCCACAACGTCAGCGCGGTGATGGCCCTGCCCTACCACGCGATGATCACCTACACCGGCATTGTGACGTTGATGATCATGTACCTGCCGTGGGGCGTGAAGGTGGCCTACCCGCAGGACGAGGACCAGTTCTTCTTCGAGGCCTTCGGTGGCATGCCGGAGGTGACCGCACCGGCCGAAGGCCGCGCCGCGCCGCTGCCGATCGCACAGCTGTTGGACAGCGCACGTGCACACTGGCACGGCGTGGAAGTGGCCGGCTTCACCGTATCCAACCCGGGCGCGGCCAATGCGGTGATCGACATCCGCCAGCGTGACGGCAAGCGCCTGTCCACCGACACCCCGGCCGTGCGCTACGACATGGTCAGCGGTGCGCTGCTGGAAGAGACGCCACCGTCGGGCGGAGCTACCGCGACCCGTGGCGTGCTGTATGGCCTGCACCTGGCCCGCTTCGCCGACTGGGGCCTGCGTGCACTGTTCTTCCTGTCCGGCCTGGTCGGCTGCCTGATGGTGGCCAGCGGCGTGGTGCTGTGGGCGGTGAAGGAACGGCCCAGGCACGCCAAGAGTGGCCGCACCGGCTTCGGCCTGCGCCTGGTCGATGCGCTGAACATCGGCACCGTGGCCGGCCTGCCGATCGCCTTCGCCGCCTACTTCTGGGGCAACCGCCTGCTGCCGCTGGACATCGCCGAGCGCTCGAGTGCGGAGGCCAACGTGTTCTTCTACGCCTGGGCCGGCGCGCTGCTGGCCGCCTTCATCTGGCCGAAGCGGATGATGTGGGCGTGGCAGCTCTACCTGGGCGCGGCCGCGTTCGCACTGGTACCGGTGGTCAATGCGCTGACCACGCATGCGCACCTGGGCAACACCCTGCGCAACGGCGACTGGGTATTGGCTGGCTTCGATCTGTCGATGATCGCGTTCGGCGTGATGCTGGCGCTGTGCGGTTGGCGCATGCAGCGCTGGACGCCACCGCTGAGTGCGGCCGAGAAGAAGAAGCGTGCAGCCACTGCGGCTGCGCCGAAGGCATCGGTGAACACTGCAGAAGCGGCCGAAGCGGAGGCCAGCGCATGATGCTGCTGGCGCTGACCCTGTCGTTCTCTGCGTTTACTGCGCTGTCGCTGGCGATGGAAAAGCACCAGCACGATCTGCACGGCAAGGCTGCAGCCCCCCCGGCACGGCGCACGCAGTGGCGGGTACTGGGCTGGGCACTGCTGGCGGTAGCGTTCGCACTGTGCGTGGCCGACCACGGCTGGGCGATCGGCCCGGTGCTGTGGCTGGGAACGATGACACTGGGCGGTCTGGCGCTGTCGTTCGGGTTGTATCCGTACCAGCCGAAGTGGATCGTGCCACTGGCGATCGCGCTGCCCGTGGCCGGGCTGCTGGTGGCGTTGCTGTAACCGGGCTACCGGGGTCGGATCCCTTTCGCGAAGCGCAAGGGCTCTGACCCGTGGTACGTAGATCCGGATGGGGTCAGAGCCCCTGCGCTTCGCGCAGGGGATCCGACCCCGGGCGTCGCGTTACCCCAACCGCTTCAGCTCCCACGCGCGATGGATGCGCGCGTTGCGTTCGAAGTCCGGGCCGATGGTGCGCGCGGTGATCTCGCGGCACTGGGCAAATTCGGCAATGGCGTTTTCTTCCAGCTTGAAGCGGCGGAAGTTGTTCGAGAAGTACAGCACGCCCCCCGGGGCCAGCCGCGCCACCGCCGCACGCAGCAGCTTCAGCTGTTCGCGCTGCACGTCGAAGTCATCGGCGCGTGCGGAGTTGGAGAAGGTCGGCGGGTCACAGAAGATCACGTCGTACTGGCCACGGTCACCTTCCAGCCAGGCCATCGCATCGGCCTGCACCAGAAGGTGCTGGTTGCCGCCCTGCCCGTTCAACGCCAGGTTGTCGTAGCACCACTGCAGGTAAGTGGCCGACAGGTCGACGCTGGTGGTGCTGGCGGCACCAGCCACGGCGGCCTGCACGCTGGCCACGCCGGTGTAGCAGAACAGGTTGAGGAAACGCTTGCCACGCACCTGCTCGGCCATCATCCGGCGCAGCGGGCGATGGTCGAGGAACAGGCCGGTATCGAGGTAGTCGAACAGGTTCACCTGCAGCAGTGCGTTGTTCTCGCGCACTACGATGAACTCATCTCGCTGCTCGAAGCGGCCGTACTTGCTGCCGCCCTTGCCGCGCTCGCGCGACTTCATCGAGACCTGCTCCGGCGGCACGCCGAATACTTCGCGCGCGGCAGCCAGCAGTTCGTTGCGGCGGCGGCGCACGTCGTTCTCCGGAATCGCGGCCGGTGCGGCGTATTCCTGCACGTGCAGGAAGGTACGGCGCTTGCCACCGTCTTCCTCGTAGACGTCGATGGCGGCCGCGTATTCCGGCAGGTCGGCGTCATAGGCACGGAAGCAGGTGATGTGCTCGCGGGCGCGCCAGCTCTTGAACTTCTTCAGGTTCTTGCGCAGGCGGTTGGCCACCATCTGCGCACCTTCGCTCAGCTCGCGCGGTTGTGCCGGATCACGGCCCGGCACGGCAATCGGATCGCAGACGATCAGCGCGCATTCCAGCGCACCGTTGAACATTTGGTACTTCTTGCTGGCGCGCAGGCCGGTGGCGAAGGCCAGCTCGTCGTTGCCGCACAGCAGGCTGGCACGCCACTGCGGCACCGCCTTCTGCAGGGCGTTGCCCAGTGCGCGGTACAGCGCCGGATCGGCGGCCAGGCGCTCGTCGTACGGCGGGTTGCAGACCACCGCACCGATCTCCTGTTCGGGCGCGGCCAGGTCGGCAACGTCGGCACGGGTGAAACGGATCGCGTGGGCGACGCCCGCGACCTCGGCATTCTCGCGTGCCGCCTGGATCGCGGTCGGGTCGATGTCGCTGCCGTGGATGACCGGCTTCAGCGCGGCCAGGCCAGCGGCCTCGCGATCGCGCGCTTCGCTCTGGATAGTCTTCCAGGCCGCCTTGTCGAAGCCCAGCCAGCGGCTCGGCGGCAGGCTGCCATGGCGCATCAGTCCGGGAGCGACGTCGGCGGCCATCAGCGCGCCTTCGATCAGCAGCGTGCCACTGCCGCACATCGGGTCCAGCAGGCCGCCACCGGCGGCATGCAGGCGCGGCCACTGCGCGCGCAGCAGCAGCGCGGCGGCCAGGTTTTCCTTCAGCGGTGCCTCGTGGGCGGCGCCACGCCAGCCACGGCGATGCAGCGGGCCACCGCCGAGGTCGATCGACAGCGAGGCGCGGCCCTTGCGCAGCGACAGGTTGACGCGCACATCAGGCAGGTCGGTGTTGACCGAGGGACGCTCCAGGCCTTCATCGCGCATGCGATCGACGATGGCGTCCTTGATTCGCTGCGCGGCGAAGCGGGCATGGGTGATCTTGTCGCCGGACACGTGTGCGTCCACCGCCAGGGTCATCTCCGGCTTGATGTGCTCATGCCACGGCAGCGCACGCACGCCGTCGTACAGAGCCTGCTCGTCCGGGCAGTCGAACTCGTCGATCGGCCACAGCACGCGGCTGGCCAGGCGCGACCACATCACGATCCGCAGCGCCTGCTCCAGTTCGCCCTCGGCGTTGACGCCGGCAATGGTGGCAGTGGCCTTGCCAAGGCCCAGGGCCGACAGTTCATCGGCAAGCAGGTATTCCAGGCCCTTGGCGCAGGAGACGAAGAATTTCACGGGGTCGGTTCGCAGGTGGTCGGGCGCGGCACAGGGGCCGGGCCGGTCGGAAAGGAGGGCCGTAGGCACGGCCGGCAGGCCCGCGCCGGGGACGGCGGGGCTGCCATTGTAGTCAATGCGGGCGGGCGCGCCGTGCGCCCGGGCTTCACAGTTGCCGCAACAGGCGCTCGAAGGCCTGCGCGGAGGCCTCCACGTGGCGTTCCAGGCGGTGGCCGTCGTCGACCAGCAGCAGCTGCGCCGAACGCGCCTGCGCCCAGGCGATGACCCCGGCGGCCGGGACCACATCGTCATGCCAGGCCTGCACCACGGTGGTCGGCACGGCGGCGGCATCCAGCGCCGGCATTGGGCCCATGGTGGTGGGCGGCACCATCAGGAACAGGCCGGCCACCGGCACCTGCAACGAGGCGATGGCGGAGATGTAGGCGCCCAGGCTGGAGCCGGCCAGCACCACCGGCCCCTGCCGGGCGGCAAGGGCGGCGCGCTCGACCAGGCGGCGCAGGCGGGTCGGCACGTCGCCTACCCGGCTGACCTCGCTCATCGCATCCAGGTCGGTGTAGTCGGGGCGCTCGTGGGTCCAGCCCAGGCGCTGCGCCACCTCGGCCAGCGCGGTGACCTTGGTCGCCTCCGGGCCGCTCTCGAAACCGTGGGACAGGATGCAGTGGCCGCGGCTCATGCGCGCGCTCCGTGGGCGCGGGCCAACCAGGAAAGAGAAGGCAGGTTCATGCCGCAATGCTAGCATCGCCGGATGCCCAACCCGCTCCTGCCCGGCCTGCAGCTGCAGCCCCTGCCCTACGAAGACCGCCTGCCACTGCGCGACCCGGCCACGCTGGAGATGGTGGTGATCCACTGCACCGAGTTGCCCGACCTGGCGATGGCCCGCGAGTACGGCGAGCGTGTGCTGTACGACAGTGGTGCCGGCAACAGCGGGCATTTCTACATCGACCGCGATGGCAGCGTGGTGCAGTACGTGGCACCGGAACGGGTGGCCCACCACGTGCGCGGCATGAACGCGCATACGCTGGGTATCGAACTGGTCAATACCGGGCGCTACCCGCACTGGTTCGACAGCCGTCACCAGGCGATGGACGAGGCCTACACCGAGGCGCAGCTGGAAGCGCTGGAGCGGCTGCTGCTGGCGCTGGTGGCACGCTATCCGTCGCTGCAGCGGATTGCCGGGCATGACCAGCTGGATCGGGAGCAGGTGCCGGCCAGCGATGATCCGACGCTGATGGTGGCGCGCAAGCGTGATCCGGGGCCGTTGTTCCCGTGGGCGCGGGTGCTGGCGAAGGTGCCACTGCAGCCGGTTGGGTAAGCGGCAGGGCTGCGCCCTGCACCCGCAGAAGCAACGTCAACGTCAACGTCAACGTCAACGTCAAGAGCTGGCATTCCGGGGGATGGCGGAGTGGGTCCGGTTGCGGGGGACGCCGTAAACCCGTCCATGGGGGCTTGGCCGCGGCATCCATGCCGCGGACACCCCCGCAACCGGACCCGCCCCGCCTTCGACAGATTTCTGCCGCTGTTGGTGGGTGTCGACCTTGGTCGACACGGGGGCGGATCCCATGGCCACGCAACGGGCTCTGACCCGGATTTACGCTCGATAGGGTCAGAGCCGTTTTCCGTTGGAAGACGGATCCGACCCCGCGCTTCTCAGGCGCCGGTCGCCACCGGGCGGCTGCTGTCGCTCACCCAACCGCTCCAGGAGTCGGCGTAGATGCGTGCGCCGCTCAGGCCTGCGCTTTCCATCGCCAGCAGCAGGTGGCAGGCGGTCACGCCGGAGCCGCACATCAGCACCACCTGCTGCGGATCACGGTTGCCGATCACACCCTGCAGCTCGACGCGCAGTTCCTGTGCATCGCGCAGCCGGCCGTCGGCGACGTTCAACGCAAACGGACGGTTGACCGCGCCGGGTACGTGGCCGGCGACCGGGTCCAGCGGCTCGACTTCGCCGCGGAAGCGTTCGCCCGCGCGTGCGTCGACCAGCCAGCCCGGCGCGTGCTTCAGGCGTGCGCTGATCTCCTCGGCATTGGCGATCTGGGCGGTGTCGAAACGGCCCGGGTAAGCCGGCAGCGCGGTCACCTCATCCGGCCCCGTCGCCAAAGGTTGCCCTGCGGCCTGCCACGCGGCGATACCACCATCGAGCACGGCCACCTTGCTGTGCCCAATCAGGCGCAGCAGCCACCACAGGCGCGAGGCGGCCATGCTGCCGTCGCTGCCGTCGTAGACCACCACCTGCGTGTCAGGACCGATACCCCACTGGCCGAGCTTCGCGGCGAAGGCATCGCTGTCCGGCAGCGGATGGCGACCATGGCCGACGCGCGACAGATCGGACAGGTCACGATTCAGATCGGCATACACCGCACCCGGGATATGACCTGCCAGGTACTGGCCGCTACCCGCCTGCGGATCGGCCAGCGAGGAACGCGCATCAACCACGCGCACCGCGGTGCTGGCGGTGGCGCGTGCGTCGACCACGCGGATGCCCTCGCCCAACGCGGCAGCCAGGGTGGCGACATCGACCAGGGTGGTCCACGGCGGATCGATCGGGTTCATTGCACTTGCTCCAGGCGGCGACGCAGGTTGTAGAGAATGGCCGCGGTGGCGCCCCAGATGCGCTGGCCGGGCCAGCTGTACTCAAGGACGTGACGGATGCGGCCGCGATGGTTGATTTCGACCTGGCGCAGGTTGTCCGCCGCCATCAGGTAGTCCAGCGGCACCTCGAACACCTCGGCCACTTCGCTGGGCTGCGGCACCGGCACGAAGTCCGGATCGACCACCGCCACCACCGGGGTGACCCGATAGCCGGTGATCGTCACGAAGGGATCGAGATAGCCCAGCGCCTGCACCTGGCCCGGAGCCAAGGCGATTTCTTCCTGGCTCTCGCGCAATGCTGCCGCCAGGGCGTCGCGGTCGTCGGGCTCGGTGCGGCCGCCGGGGAATCCGACCTGGCCACCGTGCGTGCGCAGGGTTTCGGTGCGACGGGTGAGGATCACCTGCGCGCCACTGGCGCGCGGCACGATTCCCGCGAGCACGGCCGCTTCCACCGGAGGCCCGGGCGGCAGCAGATCGATCAGTTCACTGCGGTTCCAGCCATCGCCGGCCGGCGGATCGGCCAACGGATGCAGCGCGCGCATCAAACGTTCGTGGTCGGCCAGCGAGCCGCGCAGTGATTGCTGGAGCTGCGCCCGCAACGGCTGCACGCGATGCAGGATGCGACTGCGTTCGTCGTTGCTCATCGACGACCACCGTGCGATTTCATCGATATGACGTCCGCAGCCGGTGCACTGCCGGTGCGGATCCAGCGTGCACACGCCGATGCAGGGACTTGCGACAACACGCGCCGTTTCTTCCATTGTTTGCACCCGGCAACAGTAGCGCGAAAGGGCTGAATTTGCGCGGGTGGGCCGGTCGGACGGTAGAGTCGACTGTCAGTCGACTCGCGCGCGCAGCGGGCGTTTCCCCGATGTGACCCAAGAGCAGTCGACTGACAGTCGACTCTACCGTCAGGCACTGCGCAAACAAAAACGCGCCGGTGGAATCACCGGCGCGTTTGGTTTACTGCTTCGATTTACTTGACGCTGACCAGCTTGATCTCGAACTGCACAGCCACGTTCGGCGGGAACGGGGTGCGCGGGTCCGCACCGTAGGCCTGGTCCGGCGGCAGGGTGACTTCCCACTTCGAGCCGGCCGGCATCTGCAGCAGGGTCTCGCGCATGGCCTTCATTTCGACTTCGCTGACCTTGATCGACGGGATCTGCTGGGCCGGGCGGGCTTCGGTCGGGCGCTGGCCGTACGGGAACGGACCGGCCACTTCCAGCTGCACGGTGCTGGCCTGGGTCGGCTTGGCACCCTTGCCGGCTTCGATCACGCGGTACTGGACGCCGCTCGGCAGCGACTGCACGCCGGCCTTGGCCTTGTTCGCCGCGATGAACTGATCGCTCTTGGTCTTGTTTTCGGCAGCAGCCTTCTCGTACTCGGCCTTGGCAGCCTGGGCACGGCCCTGCTCGCGCTTCTGGAACGCTTCAACGGCCGGCTTCAGCTGCTCGGCGGTGATCGCCGGCTGCTTCTTGGCGTAGGCATCCTGCAGGCCCTTCACCACCGAGTTGATGTCCAGCTGCTCACCACGACCGGTCAGCTCCGCCAGGTTGTTGCCGTAGTCGTAACCGAAGTAGTAGCTCAGCTTGCCCTTTTCGGACGAGACGTCCTGGGCGAAGGCATTGCCCGTCAGGGCCAGGGCCGCGACGGCGACCGCGATAGAACGCAACTTCATCAAACAGTTCTCCAGGGGTGGTAACTCAGGGACGTTCTGCGCCGCCCTGAGGCGACGGGTTAGGATAACGGGCGCAACGTGTAACCGCTACTCACGATGCAGGCTATGACCCGTCTGCGTTCGCGGAGTTCAATATCACTTTTTTTTAACGTTCCAGGAGTTTCCCCGTGGCCGATGCCCTGATCGCTGTCACCGACGACGGCGCCATCCGCACCGTGACCGTCCAGCGCCCGGACAAGCTCAACGCCCTGAACGCCGCGACCCTGCAGGCCCTGGCCGAGGCCTTCAGCGCCGCCGCCGCAGACCCGGAGATCCGCGTGGTGGTGCTGACCGGTGCCGGCCCGAAGGCGTTCGTGGCTGGCGCTGACATCGCCGAGATGAACACACTCAGCGCGGTTCAGGGACGTGATTTCTCGCTGCTGGGCCAGGCCCTGATGCGCCAGATCGAGCGCATGCCCAAACCGGTCATCGCGCGCGTGAACGGTTTTGCCCTGGGCGGCGGCCTGGAACTGGCCATGGCCTGCCACCTGCGCATTGCCGCCGATACCGCCAAAGTCGGCCAACCGGAAATCAATCTTGGGCTGATTCCCGGCTTCGGCGGCAGCCAGCGCCTGCTGCGCCTGTGCGGCCGCGCCGCCACCTTGGAGCTATGCCTGCTGGGTGCACCGATCAATGCCGCACGTGCGCTGGAACTGGGGATCGTCAACGAGGTGGTACCGGCCGACGCGCTGGACAACCGCGTGCAGGACATCGCCCGGCAGCTGGCACGCTCGGCGCCGCTGGCCCTGCGCGGCCTGCTCGATGCGGTGCACGTGGGCGGCGAATGCAGCCTGGAAGCCGGGCTGGAATACGAAAGCGCACAGTTCGGCCTGCTGTTCGCCACCGAGGACATGCGCGAGGGAACCAGCGCCTTCCTGCAGCGCCGCCCGCCGGCCTTCCAGAACCGCTGACGCCATGGCATCCCGACCCAACCCCGCGCAGCTGTTTGCCCGGGTCCAGGCAGACGATCTCGACGGCGCCCTGCAGGCCGGGCTGATGGACTATGTCGCCCGCGCCGACGACGCGCAGTTGCTGCCCGGCCACCCGGAACTCCCGCAGCGGTTGCAGCAGGCCCAGCAGCAGCTTCAGGCCGCCTGGGCGGCACGCGAACGCTACCGCGCCCGTGCGGTGCGACTGGCCCGCCGCGAAGCCGAACGCGACGCGCGGCGCACGCCCGCCCCGGCGCCGGACGTGAAGCCCGCCCTCCCCGCCGCGGCCGCCGCCATCCTCGCCCGGGCCAAGGCCCGCGCCAGCGGCAAGGAGCAGTAATGGCGACCACGAAGAAGACCGCACGCGCCCCGGCGCGGCGTGGCGGCACGATGCCGCGCGCCGACGTGGTGGAGATGTTCACGCGCCTGCGCGAACTCAACCCGCACCCGAAGACCGAACTGGAGTACAGCTCGCCGTTCGAGCTGCTGGTGGCGGTGGCGCTGTCGGCGCAGGCCACCGACGTCGGCGTCAACAAGGCCACGCGCCGCCTGTTCCCGGTGGCCAACACGCCGGCGAAGATCCTCGCGCTTGGCGAAGAAGGACTGAAGCAGTACATCGCCACCATCGGCCTGTTCAACGCCAAGGCGAAGAACGTGATCGCGACCTGCGCGATCCTGCTGGAAAAGCATGGTGGTGAAGTGCCGCGCGATCGCGATGCGCTGGAAGCACTGCCGGGCGTGGGCCGCAAGACCGCCAACGTGGTGCTCAACACCGCCTTCGGCGAGCCGGTGATGGCGGTGGACACGCATATCTTCCGCGTCTCCAACCGTACCGGCCTGGCCCCGGGAAAGAATGTGCGCGAAGTGGAAGACAAGCTGGTGAAGGTGATCCCCGCCGAATTCCTGCTCGACGCGCATCACTGGCTGATCCTGCACGGACGTTATGTGTGCAAGGCGCGCAAGCCGGATTGCCCGGGATGCGTGATCGCCGATCTGTGCCGGTTCAAGGACAAGACCCCGGCCGAGTGACGGCCGCATCCATGCAGGGCGTGGATCGACTGCAACCAAGGCGCAATCCGGGCGTCATACGCAAGCGGGTTCAATGGCAGGCCCTGCCGTGACGGGGCCTGCGGTGGATGTCTGCCGCGCGTGAACTGTCACATTTACGCAATCTTTACCTTCTAGCCTGCGCGCATCTTCCCACCTGCCTGCAAGGCTCCTCTCCATGAAACTGCATCACCAACTCCTGACGGTGGCCGTGGCTGCTGCGCTGTATGTGCCGGCTGCACACGCCGAAGTCGCCATCGACGTGATCGGCGGTTCGGAAATCACCTTCGAAGGCCTGGTCCAGGCCGATGGCAACTGGTTCCACAACGATGTGGTCGACCTCAACGGTGGCGACGCCGGCAACGGCAAGAACAGCGAATTCGAACTGCGTCGCGCCGAGCTGGTGCTGAAGGGCAAGGGCCCGGGCAACGTGGAGTGGGTGGTCGGCTATGACGCCAAGGCCGACAAGTTCCTCGACACCAACGTGAAGTACAAGCTGCTGGGCAACGCCAACCACTTCCTGCAGCTGGGCCAGTTCAAGCAGCCCAACAGCCTGGAAGAACTGTCCAGCACCAAGAACAACGATTTCATTTCCAAGGCAGCGGTCACCAACACCTATGCCATCGCCCGCCGCCTGGGCGGCGCGTACAGCTACGGCCAGGACAACTGGTCGGTGACTGCCAGCGCCTTCGGCCGCGAGCTGACCCGCAACCTGGCCCACGGCAGCGGCTACGGCGCGCGTGGCACCTGGGCCCCGATCAATGAAAAGGGCCAGGTCCTGCACTTCGGACTGAGCTACGTCAACTACGACACCGACGCCGACACCCTGCGCGTGCGTGCACGTCCGAATGCCGACCTCGCCACGGCCCGCCTGGTCGACAGCGGCAACCTGACCGACACCGACCGCGTCAGCACCATCGGTGCCGAAGCGATGTACTTCCAGGGCCCGTTCAAGGCCCAGGCCGAGTACTACACCAGCAAGGCCAAGCGCTACGACCACGACAACTACACCAGCGACGGCTATTACATCAGCGGCGTGTGGAACGTCACCGGCGAGACCTGGAGCTACAAGGGCGGCACCCCGGGCACCGGCCTGCCGAACAACCCGGCCGGCGGCCAGTGGCAGCTGGGCGTGCGCTACGACCACATGGACCTCAATGACGGCAACCTCGCCGCCAACCCGGTTGCCGGTCGCCCGCCGATCGTCGATGGCGTGCTGGGTGGCAAGATGGACATCTGGACCGTTGGCGCCAACTGGTACCTGCGTTCCAACTTCAAGCTGATGCTCAACTACGTGATGGTCGACAGCAAGAAGTACAGCTCAACGGCGCGCGGTTTCGTCAATGATGATCCCAACATCCTGGAAGCCCGCGCGCAGTTCTTCTGGTAAGTCCAGCCCCCTGCGTTGACCCGCGAAGGCACGGCCCCGGCCGTGCCTTCGTCGTTGCATCGATAGCCGCGCTGCCCTGCCGGCGCAGCGGACGTGACATCGCTCATGACGCGTGTCACGCCCGCGTCATATGACAGACGCGGGGGTGTCACGCAACCGTTATGGAATGTGCACCGAAACGTCGGGCAACCGCCCTTCGACCACCACCCCAGGAGTCTCCCTGTGATCCACGCCTTCAAGTCGCGCGCCGCTGTCGCCATCCTGGCCGCATCGTCCGTGTTCGCCGCCAACGCCGCCGATATCACCGGCGCGGGCGCATCGTTCATCTACCCGGTCATGTCCAAGTGGTCGGCCGACTACAGCACCGCAACCGGCAACAAGGTCAACTACCAGTCCATCGGTTCCGGCGGCGGCATTGCCCAGATCAAGGCCAAGACCGTTGATTTCGGCTCCTCCGACGCGCCGCTGAAGCCGGAAGACCTGGCTGCTGCGGGCCTGGCGCAGTTCCCGTCGGTGATCGGCGGCGTGGTGCCGGTGGTCAACGTGGCCGGCATCGCGCCGGGCGCGCTGAAGCTGGACGGCGCGGTGCTGGCCAACATCTTCCTGGGCAAGATCAAGACCTGGAACGACCCGGCCATCGCCGCGCTGAACCCGGGCGTGACCCTGCCCAACGCCAAGGTCACCGTCGTGCATCGTTCGGACGGCTCGGGCACCACCTTCAACTTCGTCAATTACCTGTCCAAGGTCAGCCCGGAGTGGAAGAGCTCGGTCGGTGAAGGCACCTCGGTGCAGTGGCCCGCCGGCATCGGCGGCAAGGGCAACGAAGGTGTTGCCGCCTATGTGAAGCAGATCAAGGGCGGCATCGGCTATGTCGAACTGTCCTACGCGCTGCAGAACAAGCTCTCCTACACCGCGATGAAGAATGCCGCCGGCAAGTTCGTGCAGCCGAGCGACACCTCGTTCGCAGCCGCTGCCGCCAGCGCCGACTGGGCCAACGCCCGCGACTTCTACCTGGTGATGACCAACGCGCCGGGCGCCGAGTCCTGGCCGATCACCGCCACCAACTTCATCCTGGTGCAGAAGACGCCGAAGAATGCTGCCAATGGCAAGGCGACCCAGGAGTTCTTCCGCTGGGTCTACAAGAATGGCGACGCCCAGGCCCGCCAGCTGGACTACGTGCCGCTGCCGGACAGCCTGGTCCGCCAGATCGAGACCTACTGGTCGCAGAACCTGAAGTAAGCAAGCGCGTTCCCCCGCAGGAACGGGGGCGGCGGGTCCTCTCTCCCCCGCCGCTCCCACCCGGGCGCGAGATCCTCGAGATCTCGCGCTCTTCTTGTTTTTGGGGGATTGGTCGTGAAGAGCGTTGCGCCTGCGCTGATCCATGGGGGAGTCGGTGGGCCAGGGCGTGCAGGACACGCCGTAAACCCCGCTCCGCGGTCCGGCCCAGCCGCTGGCGGCTGTGCGTTCGGGCGCTTGCGAGGCAGTGCCTCGCGGGCAAACCGCCCTCACCCTTGGGGGCTCGTCCACGGCATCCATGCCGTGGACGGTCCTGCACGCCCTGGCCCACCGCCTCTCGACAGTTCATCGGGGGCGCGGTGGGGTCATGGAAGGCAGGAGCAAAGGCAGGAGCGTCTGTAGAGACGAGCCCACGCTCGGCTGGGTGCTGGAGCGTGCGGACCAACGGTCCGCACCTACCGAGAACAGGGAGCAGTCGAGCATGGCTCAACTCTACAAGGGCCAACCGACCGTCATATCGGTGCGCAGATCGCGGGTTTCCGGGCACCTGCCGGATCGGCGCCAATCCTGTGAAACCCTTGTCAGAACGTGATCCAGGACACCCCTGTCATGGTCGTAATACGGCTGTAACAAAAACATCATTTCATAGCCGCATCCGCCGACCACGTCGGCTCTTCCCCGCTATGGAGTGACCATGAAACTGCACTCGGCCGGCCTCGCCGCCCTTTCCCTGGCCATCGCCCTGGGCCTGTCGGCCTGCGGTGGCGACAAGCAGGCCGCGCAGCAGCCGGCTGCCGACGGCGCCGCCGCCCCGGCCGCTGCCGGTGCCAAGGTGACCGCCGAAGTGTCCGGCGCGGGCGCGTCCTTCATCTTCCCGCTGGTCTCCAAGTGGTCGGCTGACTACAACACCAGCACCGGCGCCAAGATCAACTACCAGTCGATCGGCTCCGGCGGCGGTATTGCCCAGATCAAGGCCGGCACCGTCGACTTCGGTTCCTCCGACAAGCCGCTGAGCAGCGAAGAGCTGGCCCAGGCCGGCCTGGCGCAGTTCCCGTCCGCCATCGGCGGCGTGGTGCCGGTGGTCAACATCGAAGGCCTGGAAGCCGGCAAGCTGCGCCTGAGCGGCGCCCTGCTGGCCGACATCTTCCTGGGCAAGGTCAAGACCTGGAACGACCCGGCCATCGTCGCCGCCAACCCGGGCGTGAAGCTGCCGGACGGCAAGATCACCCTGGTCCACCGTTCGGACGGTTCGGGCACCACCTTCAACTTCTCCAACTACCTGTCCAAGGTCAGCCCGGAGTGGAAGAGCAAGGTCGGCGAAGGCACCTCGGTGCAGTGGCCGGACGGCGTCGGTGGCAAGGGCAATGAAGGCGTCGCTTCCTACGTGAAGCAGATCAAGGGCTCGATCGGCTACGTCGAACTGGCTTACGCGCTGCAGAACGGCATGCCGTACACCGCCATGCAGAACGCGGCCGGCAACTGGGTCGAGCCGAGCGCGGAAACCTTCGCCGCCGCGGCCGCCAGCGCCGACTGGGCCAGCGCCAAGGACTTCAACCTGGTCATCACCAACGCTCCGGGCGAGCAGGCGTGGCCGATCACCGCCACCAACTTCATGCTGATGCAGAAGAAGCCGAAGGACGCCAAGCGCAACCAGGACACCCTGGCCTTCTTCAAGTGGGCCTTCGAAAACGGCCAGGCGCAGGCCAACGAGCTGCACTACGTGCCGCTGCCGGCCGAACTGGTCAAGCAGATCGAGGCCTACTGGGCGACCGACCTGAAGTGATGGACGCGACGGTGCCCGCCCCACGCGGGCACCGCTTCTTCCACGCCGTGCCGCCCCGCCCCTTCCTGGCCCTGCCGTCCCCATGAATGCCATCGCCCAGCCTGTAGCCGCCCCGTCCACGCGTGATGCGCGTGATGCCCGCAACGACAAACTGTTCCGATGGGTGCTGGTCGGCACCGTCATCTTCGTCCTGATCGCCCTGGCCTGCGCCGCGCTGTCGATGCTGTGGGGCGGCCGCCATGCCCTGCAGATGCAGGGCCTGAGCTTCTTCTTCTCCGCCGACTGGAATCCGGTCGAAAACAAGTTCGGTGCGCTCGCCCCGATCTACGGCACCCTGGTCACCGCCGTCATCGCGATGGTCATCGCCGTGCCGGTCAGCTTCGGTATCGCCTTCTTCCTCACCGAAGTCGCGCCGCGCTGGCTGCGTGGCCCGGTCGGTACCGCCATCGAACTGCTGGCCGGCATTCCCTCGATCATCTACGGCATGTGGGGCCTGTTCGTGCTGGTGCCGGTGATGACCGAGTACGTCACCCCGTTCCTCAACGAGACCCTGGGCGAATGGCCGATCATCGGCCCGATGTTCCAGGGCCCGCCGCTCGGCATCGGCATGCTCACCGCCGGTTTCGTGCTGGCCATCATGGTCATTCCGTTCATCTCCTCGGTGATGCGCGAAGTGTTCCTGACCGTGCCGACCCGCCTGAAGGAGTCGGCGTACGCGCTGGGCTCCACCAAGTGGGAAGTGAGCTGGGACATCGTCCTGCCCTACACCCGCTCGGCAGTGATCGGCGGCATCTTCCTCGGCCTCGGCCGCGCCCTGGGCGAGACGATGGCGGTGGCCTTCGTGATCGGCAACAGCGTGCGCCTGTCGCCGTCGCTGCTGGAGCCGGGCACCACCATCGCCGCGCTGATCGCCAACGATTTCGGCGAAGCCACTGAAACCTACCGCTCGGCCCTGCTGCTGCTCGGCTTCGTCCTCTTCATCGTCACCTTCGTGGTGCTGGCCATCGCCCGCCTGATGCTGATGCGCCTGTCCCGCAAGGAGGGCAACTGATGTCCACCACCGCTGATTCGTTGTACCTGCGCCGCCGCATCGGCAACGTCGTTGCGATCACCGCCTCCTGCGCCACCGCGCTGTTCGGCCTGTTCTTCCTGGGCTGGATCCTGTTCACCCTGGCCTCGAAAGGCCTGGCCGGCATCAACTGGGACCTGTTCACCAAGATGACGCCGCCGCCGATGCAGGACGGTGGCCTCGCCAACGCCTTCTTCGGCAGTGCCGTGATGTGTGCGCTGGCGATCGGCATCGGCACGCCGCTGGGCGTGCTGGCCGGTACCTGGCTGGCCGAGTACGGCAACGCCCGCAAGGCCGGCACCGTGGTCCGCTTCGTCAATGACATCCTGCTGTCGGCACCGTCGATCGTGCTGGGCCTGTTCGTCTACACCCTGTACGTGATGCAGACCGGCGGCAACTTCTCGGCGTTCGCCGGTGCCCTGTCGCTGGCCTTCATCGTGCTGCCGGTGGTGGTGCGCACCACCGACGAGATGCTGCGGCTGGTGCCCTCGCAGATGCGCGAAGCGGCCCTGTCGCTGGGCATCCCGCAGTGGAAGGTGATCGTGCAGGTGCTGTACCGCAGCGCGTCGGCCGGCATCATCACCGGCATCCTGCTGGCGCTGGCCCGCATCTCCGGCGAGACCGCTCCGCTGCTGTTCACCGCTTTCGGCAACCAGTACTGGAACAACAACATCTTCCAGCCGATGGCCTCGGTGCCGGTGGTGATGAACCAGTTCGCCGGCAGCCCGTATGAATCCTGGCAGGTGCTGGCCTGGGCCGGTGCACTGGTGCTGACTGTCTTCGTGTTGCTGGTCAGCCTTGCCGCCCGCGGCATCCTGCTGCGCAACCGTATCTCCCATGACTGACCTTTCCGTGGACAACGCCATGAACGACCTTTCCAACGCCGTGCCGATGCAGCGCATCGCCGTGCCGTCCTCGCACGAGAGCCTGCACACGCCGTCGCCGGTGAAGCTGGCTGCGCGTGGACTGGACTTCTACTACGACAAGTTCCACGCCCTGAAGGGCATCAACCTGGAGATTCCGGAAAAGCGCGTGACCGCGCTGATCGGTCCCTCCGGTTGCGGCAAGTCGACCCTGCTGCGCATCTTCAACCGCATCTACGCGCTGTACCCGAAGCTGGAAGCGTGCGGTGAAGTGCTGCTGGACGGCGAGAACATCCTGTCGCCGAAGTACCCGATGAACCGCCTGCGCAGCAAGGTCGGCATGGTGTTCCAGAAGCCGGTGCCGTTCCCGATGACCATCTTCGAGAACGTGGCCTACGGCATCCGCCACCACGAGAAACTGAGCAAGGCCGACATGGCCGACCGCGTCGAGCAGGCACTGCGCCAGGGCGCACTGTGGGACGAAGTGAAGGACAAGCTGGGGCAGAGCGCGCTGGGCCTGTCCGGTGGCCAGCAGCAGCGCCTGTGCATCGCCCGTGCCGTGGCGCTGCGCCCGTCGGTGCTGCTGCTGGACGAGCCGACCTCGGCGCTGGATCCGATCTCGACCAGCCGCATCGAGCAGCTGGTGGAAGAACTCAAGCACGAGTACACCATCGTCATCGTCACCCACAACATGCAGCAGGCCGCGCGCGTTTCCGACTACACCGCCTTCATGTACCTGGGCGACCTGATCGAGCACGACCGCACCGAAGTGATCTTCTCGCAGCCGTCGCAGCGGCAGACCGAGGACTACATCACCGGTCGCTTCGGCTGATCGACGCTGATCCTTCGCCACATGTCCCAGCCAGGCACGGCCTGGCTCTACCCGGATTGCAGACCATGAACCTTCCCAACGACCACATCGTCAAGAGCTACGACGAAGAGCAGCAGCGCCTGGTGGCCGAAATCGTGCGCATGGGCGAGATGGCCGTCGCCCAGCTCGAAGCGTCGATGGACGTGATCGAGAAGCGCGACGAGAACGCCGCCCATCGCATCATCGCCAACGACGAAGCCATTGATGCGCTGGAGCAGCAGATCAGCCATGACGTGATGCGCCTGGCCCTGCGCGGCCCGATGGCGCGCGACCTGCGCGAGATCCTCGCCGGCCTGCGCATCCCGGCCGACATCGAGCGTATCGGCGACTACGCGGCCAACGTCGCCAAGCGTTCGATCGCGCTGGGCAAGGTGCCGCCGCTGCCGCAGATCCAGGGCCTGCGTGCGCTGGGCCGCCTGGCCGCGCAGCAGGTCCGTCGTGCCATTGCCGCCTACCGCGACAACGACGCCGACGCCGCACTGGAACTGCGCGAGGACGACGCCCGCCTGGACGCGCAGTACACCGCGCTGTTCCGCGAGCTGCTGACCTACATGATGGAAGACCCGCGCAACATCACCCCGTGCACGCACCTGCTGTTCATGGCCAAGAACCTGGAGCGCGTGGGCGACCACGCCACCAACATCGCCGAGAACGTGTGGTTCCTGGTGCACGGGGAGCAGCCGCTGCCGCCGCGCGAGAAGCGCGACGAGACCTCCAGCACCGGCCAGCCCTGACGCTGCACTGCAACACCGGAGTTGACTCCAAGGTGGCCGCTGTCCTGGTGACAGCGGCCTTCTTGTTTCTGGGCGTTCCACCCGCGTTGTGGGCGCCGGGCTTGCCCGGTGCGAACCTTCCGGATGCTTCTGTAACAAACCTCACGAAAATTTGAGGTCTTGGCGAGGATTCGTTGAGTAGGATCGCTGCACCATCGTTTCCACCGGCATCCCTGCCGGCCATCCGGGCACCCGCCCACACCACCCAGGAGCACGACCGATGAGCAGTTCCAACAAGACCCTGTCCCTGCTGACTGCTACCGCCCTGGCCGCCGGCCTGGGCATGACCGCCAGTGCCTCGGCCCTGAGCATGAGCGACCTCGCCCAGGGCTACCTGGTTGCCGGGCAGGCAGCCAAGGCCAGTACCGATGCCAAGGCCGCCGACACCAAGATGGCCGCTGACGCGACCAAGCATGCCGAAGGCAAGTGTGGCGCCGACGGCAAGACCGCCGAAGGCAAGTGCGGCGCCGACAAGGGCAAGGCTGCCGGCGCTGCGGCAGGCGCCAAGGCCACGTCCGGCGACAAGAAGGCGGCCGAAGGCAAGTGTGGCGAAGGCAAGTGCGGTGGCAAGCACTGACGTCCGCGCCAGCGTCGTCAGCCCGCGGTCGCCGCTTCGTGCGGCGGCCGCCGGGTTGGGGCTGCGCAGGGCGCTGCTGCAGGAGCTGCGCGATGCACCGGCGGGCGACTTCGATTTCCTCGAATGCGCGCCGGAGAACTGGATCCATGTCGGTGGTCCTGCCGGGGATGCACTGGCCGAGCTGGCACAGCGCCATCCGCTCAGCTGCCACGGCCTGTCCCTGTCGCTGGGCGGCAGTGCGCCGCTGGATACCCGGCTGCTGGAACAGGTCGGCCAGTTCCTGGAAAAGCACCGCGTGCCGCTGTACAGCGAGCACCTGAGCTACTGCAGCGACAACGGCCACCTGTACGACCTGCTGCCGATTCCATTTACCGACGAAGCGGTGCGCCATACCGCCGCACGCATCGCCCGTGTGCAGGACCTGCTGGGTCGCCGCATCGCAGTGGAGAACGTGTCCTACTACGTGGCGCCGGAGCCGGCGATGGACGAGCTGGCCTTCACCAACGCCGTGCTCGCCGAGGCCGACTGCGACCTGCTGCTGGACGTCAACAACGTCTACGTCAACGCCTGCAACCACGGCTACGACGCCGACACCTTCATTGCCGGGCTGCCCGCAGAACGCATCGTCTGCCTGCACGTGGCCGGGCACCTGGACGAGGCACCGGACCTGAAGATCGATACCCATGGCAGTGCGGTGATCGACCCGGTCTGGGCGCTGCTGGCACGCACCTATGCACGCATCGGCGCACGCCCCACCCTGCTTGAGCGCGATTTCAACTTCCCGCCCTACGCCGAACTGCAGGGCGAGCTGCAGACCATCCGCCGCCTGCAGGCGACGCACGCCGGGGGCGCACATGGCTGATGCTCCCGACACGCTGCGCGCGCAGCAGCACGCATTCACTGCCCATCTGCGTGATCCACAGGGCGTGCCGCCACCGGCCGGGCTGGAATCACGCCGGGTCGCGGTATACCAACGACTGCTGTTCAACAACCTGCTCGGCCTGTTGAGCAACGGCTTCCCGGTCTGCGTGCGCCTGCTCGGCGAACCGGCCTGGAGCGGACTGGTGCGCCAGTACTTCGCGACCCATCGCTGCCAGACACCGCTGTTCACCGAACTGGCCGCCGAATTCGTGCAGTGGCTGCAGGCGCAGCCACAGCTGCCGCATCCGGCGTTGGCCGAACTGGCCCACTACGAATGGGTGGAAACCGCGCTGTACCAGCTGGATGCCGAACCGCTGCCGGCGCAGGACGACACCGACCCGGTTCGGGTGCCGCTGCAGCGCTCGCCGCTGGCATGGCCGCTGCTGTATCAGTGGCCGGTGCACCGGCTCGGCGCTGAGGACGCACCGACCGAGCCGCCGGCCGAGCCGACTGGCCTTCTGGTGCGCCGCGATGCCGACGGCGAGGTGCGATTCGCCACGCTCAGCCCTCTGGCGGTGTTCCTGCTGTCCAGCATCGGCGAACAGCCTGGGCTGGAAGGACAAACCTACCTGCAGCAGCTGGCCAGTGGACACGGGCTGGCCGAGGATGCGCTGGCCGAACCCGGTGCCGCGCTGCTGCGGCAGTTCCTGCAGGCCGGCGTGATCGGCCCGCTCACAGCCCCTCCCTGACACACCTCATTCGCGGAGACCCCCTGATGAACCTTCCGACCCTGGCCACCGCGCGTGGCCAGCTGGACCGTCTCGCCCCCTGGTTGGCCCCGCTCGGCCTGCGCCTGCTGCTGGCCTGGGAGTACTTCGAATCCGGCCGCGAGAAACTGCACGGCCAGAACTGGTTCGCCGACCTGCAGGATGCCTTTCCGTTCCCGTTCGATCAGCTGCCGAGCACGCTGAACTGGCAGCTGGCGACCTGGTTCGAACTGGTCGGCGCGGCCTGCCTGCTGTTGGGTTTCGGTACGCGTTTCGCCGCCGCCAGCCTGCTGGTATTGACCGTGGTGGCCACCTACGCCGTGCACTGGCCGATGCAATGGGACTCGCTGGGCGACCTCGCGATGGGCTATGCGATCACTGACCAGGGCTTCGGCAACTTCAAGCTGCCGGTGCTCTTTATGGCGATGCTGCTGCCACTGATCTTCAGCGGCGCCGGTAGGCTGAGCGTGGATGCGTGGTTGGCACGGTGGCAGCCATCGGGCACGCCTGCGCGGCCAGCAGTCCGGTAGATGCCGATCTTGGTCGGCGCGCATCGTGCCAACCCAGGTTGGCACCTACCGGAATCCTGGGCGCGCGGTGCACCGGTAGGTGTCGACCTTGGTCGACACGCTCCTGCGCAGGGAGCCCGTGCGCCACAGGCTGGCCGGGCGCTCGAGGCCGCTCTGCTAGAATTCACGCATGAATGACCCCACTCCCGCACCTGCCGCCGCCTCCGATTCCGCAATCCCCCAGGCGCAGCGCGCGATGTCACAACGCTTCCGCGGCTTCCTGCCGGTGGTGGTGGACGTGGAAACCGGCGGCTTCGACAGCCAGCGCAACGCCCTGCTGGAAATCGCCGCGGTGCCGATCGAGATGGACGAGAACGGCCTGCTCTACCCCGGCCAGACCGCCAGTGCCCATGTGGTGCCGGCCGAGGGCCTGGAGATCGACCCGAAGTCGCTGGAAGTGACCGGCATCATCCTCGACCACCCGTTCCGGCTGGCCAAGGAAGAGAAGGCCGCACTGGACCACATCTTCACCCCGGTACGCGCGGCGATGAAGAAGTACGGCTGCCAGCGCGCGATCCTGGTCGGCCACAACGCCCATTTCGACCTGGGCTTCGTCAACGCCGCCGTGGCCCGGACCGGCCACAAGCGCAATCCGTTCCATCCGTTCAGCGTGTTCGACACCGTCACCCTGGCCGGCATCGCCTACGGGCAGACGGTGCTGGCGCGTGCAGCCACGGCCGCCGGGTTGGGCTGGGATGCGAACGAAGCGCACAGTGCGGTGTATGACACCGAACAGACCGCACGATTGTTCTGCACCATCGCCAACGCCTGGCCGCGGTAAGACAGCCAGCGGCGGAGCCCCTCGTGGCGTGAAGCAAATCAGCGGTCGGGCCGGACAAGGTGGGTTCGCGGGGGACGCCGTGAACCCGCCCCTGGGGGCTTAGCCGCACTTCTCTGGTGGGTGCCGACCGTTGGTCGGCACCGCCGGTTGGTACGACAACACCAGTAGATCCACGCCATGCGTGGATGCGATCAACCAATACTCGTACGATCGCGGCCGTCGCTCTTGGCGCGGTACAGCGCGCGGTCGGCGCGCTGGTACAGCAGCGCCGGGGTGCGGTCATCGGCATCCAGTTCCACAAGGCCTGCGCTGAAGGTCACGCGCAGGCCCGCTACACCGGCCCAGTCGGGGTGGTCATGGAACAGGCCGCGCAGGCGCGCGCACAGCTGCGCGGCTTCTTCCAGGCGGGTGTCGTTGAGCAGCAGCGCGAACTCCTCGCCACCGGTACGCGCGGGCAGGTCCGAGTCGCGGCAGGCCGCGGCGATCAGCCTGGCCACCTGCACCAGCACCGCATCGCCGATGCTGTGGCTGTGGCGGTCGTTGACGTCCTTGAAGTGGTCGATGTCCAGCACCACCAGGCACAGCGGGTGGCCGCTGCGCTGTGAACGGGCGAAGTCGCGCGCCAGCGTTTCGTCGAAGGCACGGCGATTGGCCAGCCCGGTCAGCGCATCCTCGCGCGCCTGCCGCTCAAAGGCCTCGGCCTGCCGTGCAAGGCGCTCGGCCAGCTCGGTCTTTTCCTGGTTCAGCGCCTGCAGGTGCACGGTCTTGGCCTGCAGGTCGAAGGTTGCCTCGTCCACGCGCCGTGCCAGGCGCAGGTTGCTGGCCTTCAGCTGCTGCAGCAGCAGGCGGTACAGCACCACCAGCCCAGCCAGCAGCAACAACCCGCCCAGCAGCTGCACGCTGCGGCGCTGCCACCAGAACGGCTCCACCGTGAAGCTCCACACGGCTTCCTGCTGGCCCCAGGCCCCGCCTGGATGCGCCGCCGACACGTGCAGGGTGTAGTCACCCGGCGGCAGGCCGACGAACTCGACGCTGCGCTGCGGGCCGCGCTCGACCCAGCCGGTGTCCAGGCCATCCAGCCGCGTGCGATAGCGGATCCGGTCCGACATCAGGTAACTCAGGCCCACATAGCTCACCGCCAGACGTCGGCCGCCGGGAATGTAGTTGCGATCCGGGCCCTCCCAATGCACGGGTGCGCCATCCACCTGCACGCTCTCGATCGCTGCCGGCGGTGATGGACGCTCGCGGAAGCGCTGCAGGCGTTGCGGGTCGACGGTGCTCAGGCCTCCGGCGGTGACCACCCAGAAGGTGCCGTCCTGGCGCAGGATGGCCGATGGCCCGGAGCTGCCGTTGGCCTGCGCGTTGGCCATGCCGTCGATCTCGTTGTAGCGCTCCACCACCACTCGTGGTGCGCGGCCATCGGCCACGGCATTGAGGGTCGCCATGTCGGTGCGCAGCACGCCGCGGTTGCTGCTGATCCACACGTTGCCAAGACGATCCGGCACCAGCTGGAACACCGCATCCACCGGCATGCCCTGCTCCAGGCCGACGCGCGCCAGCTTTCCGCCGCGCCAGCGGTACAGGCCGCGGTCGCTGCTGATCCACATCGCGTCGCCCAGCTGGTGGAAACCGAACACACTGCGGCCCCCGCCCATCGGTGCCAGGTCGATCGACTGCACGTGGTCGCCACGCAGCACGCGGATGCCCTCGATGGTGCCGATCCACAGGTTGCCCTGGTGGTCATGCTCGAGTGCGGTGATGAGGCCACCGGGCATGCCCGGGGCAGTCGACACCTGCACCCGGTCGCCGTCGATGCGTACCACGCCCTTCTGCGTACCCGCCCAGACCCTGCCCTGCGGATCGACACTGATCGCGCGGATGTTGCCACCCGGCATGCCGTCGGCTGCCGCATAGTTGTGGCGGAGACTGCCATCGCGGTCCAGCCGGTAAACGCCGTCGCCGAACGTACCGACCCACAGGTCGCCGTCCGGCCCCTGCGCCAGACTCAATACCGATGGCGCCTTGCCGCCGCGGTTGTGCAGGGGAACCGCGCGGAAGCGGCCATCGGGTGTCTGCAGGTCGAGACCACTGGCACTACCGACCCACAACTGGCGGTCGCGGTCCTCCAGCACCGTGCGCACATAGTCGCCACTGAGGCCATCACGCTCGGTGTAGCTGCTGAACAGTGTTTCGCGCAGGCGGTACAGGCCACCGTTGGCCCCCACCCAGATGCTGCCTTCGGCATCCTCGCGCAGGCTGACCACGCGCCCGCCCGGCAGGTTCAGGCCGGCCGGCAATCGTTCCAGGCCATGCGCCGAGATCCGCAGCAGGCCCTGGTTCTCGGTTCCCAGCCACAGGTCGCCGTGCCGGTCCTGCAGCATCGAGGTCATGTGCAGCTGTCCCGGCAGCCGGTGCACCAGCACCAGCTGATCGTCCTCCACGCGGTACAGGCGCTCGCCAGCGACGATCCACAGCGCGCCATCAGGAGCCCGGTACGGCCAGGACAGGCCGGTGCCGGCCCCCAGGCCCCACGCCGCGGGCGCGCGCTTGAGCACGCCGTCGTTGTCGCGCAGCACCAGCCCGTCAAGCGTGCCAACCCAGACCCGGTCCTGCGCATCGACCACCAGCTTGGTGAAGCTCATCGCCATCGGCAGGTCGGCCGCCGGCGCCTGGTAGACGATGCCCTTGTCCGGCGTGAGATAGCCGATGCCCTTGCCTTCGTACAGCAGCCACAGGCGCCCCTGGCTGTCCATCTGCATGGACTGGATCAGCACCTGCGGGGTGTCGGCCTGATGCTCCCAGACCCGCCACTGGCCGTCGTTGCCACGATGGCTGACGTTACCGCGCGAATCACTGATCCACAGCCCTCCCTGCCGATCGACCAGCAGTGCGCCGATGCCGTTGTCGCGCAGCCCCGGGCGGGTGCTGCGGTCGAACACGGTGAAATCCAGGCCGTTGTAGCGGACCAGGCCTTCCCAGGTGGCAAACCACAGGTGCCCCTCGGGAGTCTGCGCGATATCGCGCAGCGAGTTGTGCGGCAGGCCATTGCGCGAGGTCCACACGTCGATGGCGTAGTCGCGCAGCGGCGGCGCGCCCTCCTGCGCGGCCAGCGGCAGCGCCAGCACCAGCAACACCCACAGCAGACCGCGCTGCAGTGCCTGCCTGGCCTTCGAAACGCGGCGCTCCACCCAGCACCCGTTGTCCCCTGACCTGCCCATCAGCTCGGCGGCAGTGGCCGGTAACGGCTGCAGGGCATGGCAGCAAGCGGGAACGACCGGGCAACGCGGAACGGCGTGCCGTCAGGAACGGGTTGACTCATCGGGGAGAAACTGGGGAGATGCGCAGATGATAGGCCAAACCCTGGCCCCGGCGTCATCGCGTGCGTCCGGCGGGGCTCAGCCGGGCCGGCCAGGCGGCACCACCTGCGCACTGGCCGGCCACTGCACCACCGCCTCCAGACCGCCCTCGGCACGGTTGCGCAGCCATAGCCGCGCGCCATCCTTCTCGGCCAGGGCGCGCGCGATGGTCAGGCCCAGCCCGGCGCCGCCGGTTTCCCGCGAACGCGAGGTTTCCACCCGCACGAACGGGTCGAACACGGCCTCCAGCTGGTCTTCCGCCAGGCCCGGGCCATCGTCGGACACCATCGCCGTGATCGTGCCGCCGCTGCGTTCCACCCGCACGCGCACGCGGTGGGCATACATCACGGCGTTATCCACCAGGTTGGAGAACAGCCGGTGCATGGCCAGCGGGCGCAACATCAGCACCGCACCGGTGCCGCCCTCGAAGACCACGTCGGCACCACCCTCTGCGGCGTCTTCCACGATGCTTTCCAGGAGCGAATCCAGATCCAGCGCGGCGCGCTGCTCGGCGCTCTCGGCGCTCCGGGCCAGCTCCAGGCCTTCGCGCACCAGTGCCTGCATCGCCGCCAGATCGCCGATCAGGCGCTCGCGCAGCACCTCGTCGCTGACGTTCTCCAGGCGCAGGCGCAGTCGGGTCAACGGGGTCTGCAGGTCATGGGTGATCGCCGCCAGCATCTGCGTGCGTTCGGCCAGGTGCCGCTGCAGGCGGTGCTGCATGGCATTGAAGGCCTCGGCGGCGCGCTGCACCTCGCGCGGCCCGCGCAACGGCAGTGGATCGCGCTGCAGATCGTCGCCGAGATCCTCCGCGGCCGCCGCCAGCTCCTGCAGCGGCGCACTGGCCATGCGCGCAACGATGTAGGCCAGCACCGCGATGGCCAGCACCAGCAGGGTCAGGAACCACGGGTCCACGGCCAGAATGCCGTTGTGGGCCACTGCTGGCGAATCCAGCGCCAGCTTCAGCAACGTACCGTCGTTGAGCGTCACATCGACCGCGCGGCACTTGGGCGGAATGAAGGCCGGATCGCGCTCACGCGGATGCCGTCGGTGCCCCGGCGGCGGTGGCGGCAGCAGATCCTGCAGCTTGGGAATGCAGGAACGGAACGAGGTGAAATGCACATGCGCGCGCGACACCGGGCCGGGCCGGTCATCCAGGACTTCCATCAGTGCGGTATCCGCCCGCCCCAGGCGCGCGCCGGGCTGCAGCGCACGCACGCTGGGCCCACCGATCTCAAGCAGTCGTTCGCGCAGTTCGGGATTGCCATCGAGCAGGTTGACGTAGCCCTGCAGGCGGTCGGCGATGCGGTTCAGGTTCTGCCGCTCGAATTCCTGCTGGCGTTTGGAGGTGGCCAGCATGGTCGCGCCGATCGCAGCCACGCTCATGCCCAGCAGCAGGATGACGAACAACCGCCCGACCATCGAGGACAGGAAATGGCGCAGGCGCTTCATGACGGCTTATTCCAGGTTCACCGAGGAGGCCAGCACGTAGCCTTCGTTGCGCACGGTCTTGATCAGGCCATCCGGGCCACCGTCATCGCCCAGCTTGTTGCGCAGGCGGCTGACCTGCAGGTCGATCGCGCGATCCTGCGCCTCGTAGTTGCGGCCGCTGCTGAGCGCGACCAGCTGTTCGCGCGACAGCACCTTGTTGGCATGGGCGATGAACACGCGCAGCAGGCGGAACTCGGCACCGGACAGCACCACCACGCGATCGTCCGGATCGACCAGGTGGCGATGCTCCAGGTCGAACACCCAGCGCGAGAAACGCGCACGGCGCACCGCCAGCGGCTCCAGGTTGGCCGGCAGCGCCTCGGTCCGGCGCAGCACGTTGCGGATGCGCGCCAGCAGCTCGCGCGGTTCGAACGGCTTGGCCAGGTAGTCATCGGCGCCCATTTCCAGGCCGAGCACGCGGTCGATCGGCTCGGCACGCGCGGTCAGCATGATCACCGGCGTGTTCGAGCGCGCCCGCAGGTCGCGGCACAGGGTCAGGCCATCCTCGCGCGGCAGGTTGAGGTCAAGCACGATCAGGTCCACGTGCTCGCGGTCCAGCAGCTGGCGCATGGCGGTGCCGTCTGCGGCCGTGCTCACCTGGTAGCCGGCACGGCCGAGCTGCTCGGCCAGCAGGGTGCGGATGTCGTTGTCGTCGTCGACGATCAGCAGTCGATGCATCGTGTTTTCAGTCTCCATGTCGCGATCATCCCGTGTCGGCAGCTGAACCGCATCCGGGGCAATGCGTACCAGTGTATCCAGCCATGAGCGGGATACCTGTGGTTACGCGTATTCACCGACAGTGTTACATAGAGACATACCCCGAGGATTGAGCCGCCTGTCGCCCGGTCTTCACAATGCCCACCAACGCCGCCGCCGCGGCCCCGAGAGTGAAGCCACGACGTGACGTTCCGCCTGTTGCCCGCGACCCGCCGTGGTCGCCTGATACTGATCGCCCTGCTCGCCCTCATCGTGGCCGTCGCCGCCTGGTGGCTGCTGCGCAAACCCGCCGCCCCGGCGGTGGCGACCACGCCGGTCAGCCGCGGCGGCATCGAGCAGACCGTGGAAGCCACCGGCGTGATCGACGCCTACAAGCTGGTCAGCGTCGGCGCGCAGGCCTCGGGCCAGATCAAGTCGCTGAAGGTACAGCTGGGCGATACCGTGAAGGAAGGCGACCTGATCGCCGAGATCGATGCCACCACCCAACAGAACCAGGTGCTCAACGCGCAGGCTTCGCTGGACCAGGTCACCGCCCAGCGCGCCGTTCAGCAGGCCACCCTGCGCCAGGCCGAACTGGAGTTCGCGCGCCAGCAGCAGATGCTGGCGGCCGAGGCCACCTCGCGCCAGGAATACGATGCCGCCGAAGCACAGCTGAAAACTGCCCGTGCCCAGCTGCAGTCCTACGAGGCGCAGATCAAGGGCCGCCAGACCGAGCTGGGCACCGCCCGCGCCAACCTGGCCTACACCCGCATCACCGCGCCGATGGATGGCACCGTGGTGGCGGTGGTGGCCGAGGAAGGCCGCACGGTGAACGCCAACCAGACCGCGCCGACCATCGTCATGCTGGCGCGGCTGGACGTGGTCACGGTCAATGCCGAGATCTCCGAGGCCGACGTGGTCAAGATCAAGGCCGGCATGCCGGTGTACTTCACCACCCTGGGTGACCCGGACCGCAAGTACCACGCCACGCTGCGCCAGATCAATCCGGCGCCGGCCTCGATCGCCAATGAAAACTCGTCCAGTTCCAGCAGCTCCTCCAGTTCCAGCTCCAGCAGCGCGGTCTACTACAACGCGCTGTTCGACGTGGAGAACCCGGACGGCACGCTGCGCATCGACATGACCGCGCAGGTCTCGGTACTGCTCAAGCAGGCCAAGGACGTGCTGATGGTGCCGGCGGTGGCGCTGGGACCGAAGCGCCGCGGCGACGAGCGCATGGTGAGGGTGCTGGACGACAAGGGCCAGCCGCAACCGCGCAAGGTCACCGTGGGCATCAACAACGGCGCCTCGGCCGAAATCCTGTCCGGGCTGAAGGAAGGCGAACGCGTGGTGGTGGGCGAAGCCGGTGCGGCCGGTGCCAGCGCCGGCGGCGGCAACCGCGGCGGCATGCAGATGCGGGTCGGCGGCCCGGGCATGGGTCCGCGCCGATGAGCACGAAGGCGCCGCTGCTGCGCCTGCGCGACCTGCGGCGCGAATTCCCGGCCGGCGATGATGTGATCGCCGTCCTGCGCGACGTCAACCTGGATATCCACGCCGGCGAGATGGTGGCGATCGTCGGCCAGTCCGGCTCGGGCAAGTCGACGCTGATGAACATCCTCGGCTGCCTCGATCGCCCTACCCGCGGCAGCTACCAGGTGGCCGGCCGCGAGACCGGCAGGATGGCGCCGGATGAACTGGCCGAACTGCGCCGCGAGCATTTCGGCTTCATCTTCCAGCGCTACCACCTGCTGGGCGACCTGGATGCGCGCGGCAACGTGGAGGTACCGGCCGTGTATGCCGGCAGCCCGGGCGCAGTGCGCAACGCGCGTGCCGAGCAGCTGCTGCAGCGGCTGGGCCTGGGCGACCGCATGCACCACAAGCCGGGCCAGCTGTCCGGTGGCCAGCAGCAGCGCGTGTCGATCGCACGTGCGCTGATGAACGGCGGCGAGGTGATCCTGGCCGACGAACCGACCGGCGCGCTCGACACGAAATCCGGCGAGGAAGTGATGGCGATCCTCGGCGAGCTGCACGCCGAAGGCCACACCATCATCATCGTCACCCACGACATGAGCGTGGCCGAACACGCGCAGCGCATCATCGAAATCCGCGATGGCGAGATCATCGCCGACCGCACCAATCCGAACGCACCGACCTACCGCGCGCAGCGCGAGGCCAGCACCGGCGTGGCCCGCGGCAACAGCTGGCAGGCGGCCCGTGACCGCTTCACCGAAGCGTTCCGCATGGCCCTGCTGGCGATGAACGCACATCGGCTGCGCACCTTCCTGACCATGCTCGGCATCATCATCGGCATCGCCTCGGTGGTCTCGGTGGTGGCGCTGGGCAATGGCTCGCAGCAGCAGATCCTGCAGAACATCAGCGCGCTCGGCACCAACACCATCGACGTCTATCCCGGCCGTGGTTTCGGCGACATGCGCTCGGCGCGGGTGCAGACGCTCAAGGCCAGCGATGCCGATGCACTGGCAAAGCAGAGCTACGTGGACAGCGCCACCCCCAGCGTGTCGACCTCGGTCACCGCGCGTTACCGCAACCAGTCCTCCACCGCCCAGGTCAGTGGCGTCGGTGAGCAGTTCTTCCGGGTCAAGGGCGTGACCCTGCTCAGCGGCAGCTTCTTCGATACCGACGCGGTGAAGGGCCTCGGCCAGGTGGCGGTGATCGACGAGAACACCCAGACCCAGTTCTTCCCCGATGTCGATCCGGTCGGCCAGGTGATCCTGCTCGGCAACGTACCGGCACGCGTGGTCGGCGTGGCCAAGCGCCAGAGCTTCGGCTTTGGTGGCAGCACCAGCCTCAGCGTGTGGGTGCCCTACACCACGGTGATGTCGCGCATGCTCGGCCAGAGCCACGTTTCCAGCATCACCGTGCGCGTGGACGACGACACGCCGATGGATGCGGCGCAGGAAGCGATCACCCGCCTGCTGACCCTGCGCCACGGCACCGAGGACTTCTTCCTCAGCAACAGCGCCGAGATCCGCCAGACCATCGAGCAGACCACGCGCACGATGACCCTGCTGATCGGCGCCATCGCCGCCATCGCGCTGCTGGTCGGCGGCATCGGCGTGATGAACATCATGCTGGTCTCGGTGACCGAGCGCACCCGCGAAATCGGCGTGCGCATGGCGGTGGGGGCACGGCAGAGTGACATCCGCCAGCAGTTCCTGATCGAAGCGGTGCTGGTGTGCCTGCTCGGTGGTCTGCTCGGCATCGGCCTGGCCCTGCTGCTGGGCTCGATGATCGGCCGCTTCGCCAGTGACTTCCAGGTGCTGTTCTCCACCGCCTCGATCGTTGCCGCGTTCGCCTGCTCGACCCTGATCGGCGTGGCATTCGGCTTCCTGCCCGCGCGCAACGCCGCGCAGCTGGACCCGGTGGAGGCCCTGGCCCGCGAATGAAGATGATGACCCGACTGCCCTTCCCTGCTCCCTCGCGCCTGCTGCTGGTGGGCGCTGTTCTGCTTGCCCTCTCAGGCTGTGCCTCGGTGGGCCGCTACCCGGTGCAGGCCCCCGACGTGGTGGCCAGCTACGGCCGTGGCGATGCCACCCTCAACGCACCGGCCGACGACCCGCGCAGCAGCCTGGATACACCGGGCCGCGACATCCGCCAGGACAGCTGGTGGACGGGCTTCGGCGATGAACGACTGAACCGCCTGGTGGCGCAGGCGCTGGCCGCCAACAGCGATCTGGCCGCCGCTGGCCTGGCCGTGCAGCGGTCGCGCCTGCAGGCCGGCCTGGCCAGCAATGCGCTGTGGCCGCAGCCTTCGTCGTCCGGCGTCAGCGGCAATGCCAGCCGCGCCACCGATCAGGCCGACGACTGGCGCCGCAGCTATTCCACCGGCGTCTCGCTGGGCTGGGAGGTCGATCTGTGGGGCCGTCTGCGCACCCAGCGCGACATCGCCCGCTGGGAAGCCGAGGCCAGCGAGGAAGACCGGCAGAACACCGCGCTGCTGGTGATCGGCGACACCATCACCCAGTACTGGAACCTGGCCTATCTCAACCAGTCCATCGCCACCGGCCAGGCCAACCTGGAGCGGCTGGAGCGCACCCGCGACCTGGTGCAGGCCCGCTTCGATGCTGGTGCGGTATCGCGCCTGGAAGTGCGCCAGGCGCTGCAGAACCTGCAGTCGCAGCGCTCCTCGCAGAGCGCGCTGGAACAGCAGCGGGTGGAGGTGCGCAATGCACTGACCGTGCTGCTGGACGGCACGCCCTGGCCGCAGCAGGACGAACCGCAGGACCTGCTGGGCGCACGCAGCCCCGGGATCAACGAAGGCCTGCCGGCCGAGCTGCTCGGCCGCCGTCCCGACCTGCGCGCGGCCGAACTTCGCCTGCGCAACAGCCTGAAGACCATCAAGGTGACCGCTACCCAGTACTACCCGGCGCTGAGCCTGACCGGCAGCCTCGGCTCCAGTGCAACGTCGCTGGGTGACGTGCTGCGCAACCCGGTGGCCACGCTGGGCGCCGGCCTGTCGCTGCCGTTCCTCAACCTGCAGCGCGCACAGCTGGATACCGACATCGCCGGCACCAGCTATCAGATCGCCGCGACCAATTTCCGCAGGACGCTGTACACCGCGCTGTCGGAAGTGGACAACGCGCTGTCGGCACGCGAGCAGCTGGCGCGCCAGGTGGCGGCCTCGCAGGCGTCGTACGACGAAGCAGTGGAAGTGGAGCGCGCGCAGGAAGTGCGCTACCGCGTAGGTGCCACCGACCTGCGCACCTGGCTGGAGGCCCAGCAGACCCGGCGTGATGCCGAGCTGTCGCTGGCGCGCGTACGCCAGGGCCAGCTGAACAACGACGTCACCCTGTTCAAGGCACTGGGCGGCAGCGCGGGGTGAGGCGGCAAGGGCGCCAACCCAGGTTGGCGACTGCCCGGTGGGTGTCGACCTTGGTCGACACAGCAACGGCCCGGTAGGTGTCGACCTTGGTCGACACGGCACATGGAAAAGAGATCCGACCCCGAAATCAACCGCGCTGGCGCACGGCCTCGAACAGGCTGACGCCCGCGGCGACGGAAACATTCAGGCTCTCGATCTCGCCCGGCATCGGGATCTTGACCAGGCCATCGCAGTTCTCGCGGGTCAGGCGGCGCAGGCCATCGGCCTCGCCACCCAGCACCAGGGCAATGTTGCCCTTCAGGTCCAGCTGGTAGAGCGAAGCGGTGGCTTCGCCGGCCAGGCCGTAGATCCACACGCCCTGCTTCTGCAGGTCCTTCAGGCAACGCGACAGGTTGGTCACCGCCACCACCGGGATCAGATCGGCGGCACCGGCCGAAGTCTTGCGCACGGTCGCGTTCACCGTGGCCGACTTGTCCTTGGGGATGATCACGGCAGTGGCGCCTGCGGCAGCCGCCGAGCGCAGGCAAGCGCCAAGGTTGTGCGGGTCCTGCACTTCGTCCAGCACCAGCAGCAGGGCCTTGCCCTCGGCTGCGGTGACCAGGCCCTCCAGCTCGTTCTCGCTGTAAGTGCGGGCGGCGGCATAGCGCGCGGCCACGCCCTGGTGGCGTACCGAACCGCCGACACCGTCCAGCGCCTGGCTGTTCACCTTGCGCACGTCGATGCCCTTGCGGCGGGCGTTTTCCTCGATCTCGGTCAGGCGCGGGTTCTTCGCACCGGCCTCGACCAGCACTTCGCGGACGTTCTCGGCGTCGTTCTCGATGGAGGAGGCGACGGCGTTGACGCCGACGATCCACTGGCTGTTCTTGCTCATGCGGGCGGGGACCGGAAAGGGGGTGGCTATGGTAGAGCATCGGCGGGCCGGGCGCTGCGGCGGGGCCCCTGTTGAGCCGAGCCTGCGCTCGCTGCCGGGCTGAGGCCGCGGCGACCTGCCAGCCGAGCCTGGGCTCGGCGCTACAGGGGCGTTACCGGCTGCGCGGCGGCCAGTGCGGCGTGTCGTGGTCCGGGTGCTGATGGGACACGATGGTGGCCAGGAACTCCAGCGCCGCGATGTCTTCCTCGGTACGACGGGCCGGCAGGCTGGCCAGCGTATCGACGAACGGCAGCTTGCGCTCGACCCCGTACTGGATCGTCGGCGGCAGGCGCTCGGGTTCGTCAAAGGCGCCGGCCGCCACCGCCACGCCGTCCGGCGCCTCGTAGCTCAGCGGCGTACCGCAGTCGGCACAGAAGCCCCGGCGCACCACGTTGGAGGACTGGAAATAGCGCGGCTGGCCACGGGTCCAGCTGAACTGCACGCCACGCACCGACACCAGCGGTGCGTAGTAGGCACCGAAGGCCTTCTGGCACATCCGGCAATGACAGATCGAACTGTCGGTCAGCGCGCCACGCACCTGGAAGCGGATCGCGCCGCACTGGCAGCCGCCACTGTATTCGGGTTGGCCTTGCATGCGATGTCTCCTGGTGGTGCCGGCCGCTGGCCGGCAACCCGTCGGTGCCGAGGGTGCCATGGATGCCGGCCAGCGGCCGGCACTACCACGGTCATCAGTATTTCTCTTTCTTCCGCTTGGCCGGCTTGCCACGCTCCGGCAGCGGCGGCAGGCCATCGCCTTCGTCCTCGCCCTTGTGTTCGACCAGGCGGAAGTCGATCTTGCGCTCTTCCATGCTGGCCTTCAGTACCAGGATCCGCACGCGGTCACCCAGCCGGTAGCTGCTGCCGCGGCGCTCGCCGGTCAGCGTCTTGCGCGTGGCGTCGAACTTGTAATAGTCCTGCGGCAGCTGGGTCACGTGCACCAGGCCCTGCACCTTCGACTCATCCAGCTCCACGAACAGGCCGAAGCTGGTCACGCCGCTGATCACGCCATCGAACTGGCCACCCACGTGCTTTTCCATCCACGCCGCGCGGTAACGTTCGTCGACCTCGCGCTCGGCTTCATCGGCACGGCGCTCGCGCTCGGAGCACTGCAGCGCCAGCGCGGCCATTTCGCGCGCGTTGTAGGTGAACTTGTCCAGCGGCTTGCCGGACAGCGCGTGCTTGATCGCGCGGTGTACCAGCAGGTCGGGGTAACGGCGGATCGGCGAGGTGAAGTGCGCGTACGCCTCCAGCGCCAGGCCGAAGTGACCGTGGTTCTCCGGGCTGTAGATCGCCAGGCTCTGACTGCGCAGCAGCACCGATTCCAGCAGCGTGGCATCGGGGCGGTCTCGGATCTTCTTCAGCAGCTTGGTGTAATCGCCCGGGCGCACCTTCGACCACGGCGGCAGGCTCAGCTTGAACTCCTTGAGGAATTCCAGCAGGTCGGCGTACTTGGTTTCCGGCGGCTTCTCGTGGATGCGGTACGGGGCCGGCACATGGCGCGACAGCAGGTACTTCGCCGCCTCCACATTGGCCGCGATCATGCATTCCTCGATCAGCTTGTGCGCGTCATTGCGCACCAGCATGCCGGCCTGGGTCACTTCACCGCGGTTGTCCAGCACGAAGCGCACTTCGCTGCTTTCGAACTCGATGGCGCCACGCTTGGCACGCGCCTTGGACAGGACCTTGTACAGCTGGTGCAGGCGCTGCACCTGCGGCAGCAGGTCGCCCATCCAGGCCTTGGTATCGGCATCGTCCTCACCCACCGCCTTCCACACCTGGGTGTAGGTCAGGCGCGCATGCGAGTTCATCACCGCTTCGTAGAAGCGCGAATGCGTGACCAGACCGTCGCGGTCGATCTGCATGTCGCAGACGAAGCACATGCGGTCGACCTTCGGCATCAGCGAACAGATGCCGTTGGAGAGCGTCTCCGGCAGCATCGGCACCACGAAGCCCGGGAAGTACACCGAGGTGGCACGCTTCTGCGCCTCTTCGTCCAGTGGCGTGCCGGGCCGGACGTAGTTGGAGACATCGGCAATCGCCACCACCAGCCGGAAGCCATCGGCGTTCGGCTCGCAGTACACCGCGTCGTCGAAGTCCTTGGCATCTTCACCGTCGATGGTGACCAGCGGCATGCTGCGCAGGTCCACGCGGTCGCCGATCATCGCCGGCTCGACCACCAGCGGCACTGAGGCGGCTTCGTCCAGCACTTCCTGCGGGAACTCGAACGGCAGTTCATGGCCGTGGATGGCGGTCTCCACCACCAGCGAGGCGGTCAGCTTGTCGCCGAGCACGGCGATGATGCGGCCGATCGGCGGGCGACGGCTGTCCGGCGCCTGGGTCAGTTCGCAGACCACCAGCTGGCCGTCGCGCGCACCACCGGTCTGGTCCGGCGGCACCTGCACGTTGCGCTGCACGCGCTTGTCGTCAGGCACCACGTAGTTGATGCCCATCTCGATGCTGAAGCGACCGATCAGGCGGGTCATGCCGCGCTCCAGCACGCGGGCGATGCTGCCTTCGCGGCGGCCACGGTGGTCGATGCCGGTCACGCGGGCCAGCACCTTGTCGCCGTGCATGACCTTGCGCATTTCATACGGCGGCAGGAACAGGTCGTCGCCGCCCTCGACCGGGCGCAGGAAGCCGAACCCCTCCGGGTTGGCGATCACCACGCCGGTGACCAGGTTCAGGGTCTGGATCGGGGCGAAGCCGCCGCGGCGGTTCTGCACCAGCTGGCCGTCGCGGACCATGGCGCCGAGCCGGCGCGACAGTGCTTCGGCACGGTCCGGGGCGGTCAGGCCCAGGCGTGCGCC
Organism: Stenotrophomonas sp. a6; assembly: GCF_030913325.1. Taxonomy (NCBI): domain Bacteria; kingdom Pseudomonadati; phylum Pseudomonadota; class Gammaproteobacteria; order Lysobacterales; family Lysobacteraceae; genus Stenotrophomonas; species Stenotrophomonas sp. a6. Next base: position 1,484,976 of record NZ_CP133161.1, on the reverse strand, counting down.
CAGTTCCTCTGCCGTCTGCGGCCCTTCGCAACGCTCCAGCAGGGCCAGGATGGCTTCGCGGCTGGCGATGGGCTGTTCGTACTTCTCTGCTTCGCGGGCGGCATAGGGATCGTCGATCACCTTGCCGGTCGGCGGCAACTTGCGGCCCGGGGCCGGGCCCGGTGCGTCGCTGCTGCGGACTTTGCGGCCACGCGGCGGTGCGCCGCCTTCATTCAATTCAGGGAACCAGCCCGGCAACGGCTTGCCCGGCTTGGTGGCGCGGGCCGTGCCCGCCTTGGCGCCCTTCTTCGGGGCCTGGCTGCGGGAGGTGCTCCCGCCCTTGCTTGGTTTTTTGGTAGTCATCGCCCTACATGGTAGCCGTTGACGGCGTGCAGAACGGGTCAGTGGCCGTCTTGAAGGCCTTGCGTGAAAAATATTCAGGAAGTCGTTGACAGCCTGCGGATTCATCTTCACAATTGCGCCTCTGGAACGCCCAGGTGGCGGAATTGGTAGACGCACTAGTTTCAGGTACTAGCGGGTAAAACCGTGGAGGTTCGAGTCCTCTCCTGGGCACCAACGAAAAAACTCCTCGCTTCGGCGGGGATTTTTTTTGCCTGCAATCCAGCAACGGGGCCGAATGCCTTTCCGAAGGAAAGCGCTCCGACCCCAAGCGAGTGAGATGGGGTCAGAGCCTGCTCCGCACGCGAAACGAGGTCCGACACCGGATCCAGAAAAAGTGTTGACACCCCCGTAACAACACCCCATAATCTCGCTCCTCGACGCCCAGGTGGCGGAATTGGTAGACGCACTAGTTTCAGGTACTAGCGGGTAAAACCGTGGAGGTTCGAGTCCTCTCCTGGGCACCACGTCGAGAATGAGAAAAACCCGCGAGAGCGGGTTTTTTCATGCCCGGAATCCGGCATCAGAGCAGCGGCCGCAGCACCAGTTCCAGCCCGAGCAACAGCAGGAAACCCAGGAAGCAGCCCCGGAACACCCGCGCACTGATGCGCTGCCGGATCACCTGCCCCAGCCACATGCCCAGCAATGCCGGCAGCACCGCCAGCGCACTCAGCCCCAGCTGCTGGATGCCGAATGCGCCGTGCAGCACCAGGCCGGCGGTCAGCGAAATCGTTGACACCGTGAACGCCAGCCCCAGCGCCTGCACCAGCTCCTCGCGCTGCAACCCCAGCGACTGCAGGTATGGCACCGCCGGCATCACGAACACGCCGGTGGCGCCGGTCACCACGCCCGACAACGCCCCCACCAGCGGCCCCAGCCAACGCTCGCGCCGCTGCTGCACGCGGAACACCGGCGCAAGCAACGCATAGGCGGCATAGACCACCAATGCCACGCCCAGCGCAACGCGCGACCAAGTGCGATCGACCCGCACCAGCAGCGCGGCCGAACCCAGCGTCACCACCACCACGGCCAGCATCATCGGCCACAAACGCCGCACGATGTGGCCCAGCGACGGCCCGGACAACAGCTGCCACGCATTGGTGACGAAAGTGGGAATGAACAGCATCGACGCTGCCGACACCGGCGACAGCGTGCTGCCCAGCAGCCCCATCGCCACCGTCGGCAACCCCATGCCAGTCACACCCTTGACCACACCGGCCAGCACGAACACCACCACCAGCAGCACGTAGAAGTACATCGATTCATTCATGCCTTCATTGGATCGGCCGGCCGCTCGGCGCACAATGCGGTGTTTCCGGCCTTGCCTTCGGCTGATCCGAAGGCGCAGCCGTTGCGATGAGGGCATCACATGCGGATGGATATCGCCGACCTGCGCCTGTTCCTGGCGATTGCCGAGGCGGGCAGCATCACGGCCGGCGCAGCGCAGGCAAACCTGGCACTGGCGTCGGCCAGCGAACGCCTGCGCACGATCGAAGCCGATGCCGGCACCGCGTTGGTGAACCGGCACCCCCGCGGCGTCAGCCTGACCGAAGCCGGCGCCGCCCTCGCCCACCATGCACGATTGATCCTGCAGCAGCAGGCGCAGCTGCGCGGTGAACTGCAGGCGTTCGCGCACGGCGCGCGCGGCACACTGCATCTGTATGCCAACACCGCAGCACTGACCAACTACCTGCCTTCGCGGCTGGCACCGTGGCTGGCCGAACGCCCGCGCCTGCACGTGGAACTGCTGGAGCGCACCAGCCCCGAAGTCGTGCGTGCGATCAACGCTGGCCAGGCCGAAGCCGGCATCATCAGTGATGCGGTCGACGCTGCCGGCCTGCAGCAGCACGTGGTCGCCGAAGATCCACTGGTGATGCTGCTGCCCGCGGAACACCGCTTCGCATCGCGGCGCAGCGTGGCCTTCGCCGATGTTGCCGGCGAGACCTTCGTCGCGCTGGCCGACGGCAATGCACTGCAGGCCTACATCGAAGACCAGGCACGCGACATCGGGCGACGCCTGGACGTGCGCATCCGCATGAAGACGTTCGAAGGCGTGTGCATCATGGTCGGCCACGGCATTGGTCTCGGCATCGTGCCGCGCACCATCGCCCGCCAGCATCGACGCAATACCCGTACTGTTGCGGTCCCGCTTGCAGATGCGTGGGCACAGCGCCGCCTGTGCGCCTGTTTCGCCGAATGGGCGCAGCTGTCACCGGCGATGCGCAGCCTGCTGCTTCACCTGGGCGTGCAGCCGCAGAAAAATGTGTGAAATGTTGTTGACACACTCTCTGCCGTCCCGCACAATTCATCTCCTGAGTCGCCCAGGTGGCGGAATTGGTAGACGCACTAGTTTCAGGTACTAGCGGGTAAAACCGTGGAGGTTCGAGTCCTCTCCTGGGCACCACGACTCAAGATGATCAAACCCGCGAAAGCGGGTTTTTTCGTTTCCGGGGTTTGGCGATCCTGGCATCGCAACCGCCACTCGGACTGTCGTATCTCGCACCGCCCGGGCGTCGTCTGCGGGTGCATACCTCCTCCGGGCGCGTCGTCACCAGACCTTGAACGGCCCCCTTTTGGGGCGCATTTCACGTTCCCCGTTCAATTCGTACTTTTCCTAGTCGAGATCCACCCGATTCCTTTTCGGTGGGAGGCAGATTTGCGGGAGCCGGCTGCGGGTGTATCGCCACGACCTGACCAGCGCCCCTCCTCTCCCCCAAAGGACGCACCAATGCAGCGCAGCATCATCTGCCCACACTGCCATACCGGCTCGAACCACGGCGTAAGCGTATGCGTGGGATGCCAGGCCGAGGTCCATTACGGCGCATCAAAGGAGGCCGTAATGCTTGTCTTTGTCGCCGCCATCATCTGCGGCGCACTTGTCGGCAGCCGATTTCAGGCCACTGCCGGCTGGCTCGCATGCGGCGCCGTACTTGCGGCGGGGATCTGGGCCATTTCCCGATTGTCTTCCGACCGGGTGGTGTTCAAACGCGTCTATCGCACGCGCTGAACCTGCGCCGTTGCACCACCCCGAGGGCAATGCCCGCGCGACCAGCGTCGCCCCAACAAAAACCCCGCCTCGCGGCGGGGTCAAAATACAGCACGGTGTTTCCAGGGAGTTTCAGTGCCCACCACCGGCGGCTGCACCCGCACCTGCGCCGAATGGCGGCTTGGCCAGCCACAGGAACGTGATGATCGCCAGGAAGATCCAGCCCAGCAGGAAGAAGATGTCGTTGAAGCCCATCTGCGATGCCTGGTGGTTGATCATGTTGTTCAGTACCGCTGCGCCGTGCTGCAGGTCGCCCTGCCCCATCGCCGCCACTTGGTCCTGCATGCCCGGCTGATAGGCCGAGATATGCTCGGTCAGGTCGGCATGGTGCACCTGGGTGCGCCGCGCCCACAGCCACGTCGTCAGCGACGCCGCGAAACTGCCACCCAGCGTACGCAGGAACGTGGCCAGGCCGGAGCCCGCCGCGATCTCGCGTCCATCCAGGTCCGACAGCAGGATCTGCAGCACCGGCATGAAGAACAGCGCGACGCCGATGCCCATGATCAGCTGTACGCCGGCCACGTGCATGTAGTCCACCTGCAGGTTGAAGTTCGATCGCAGGAAGCTGGTCATCGACAACACGATGAACGCGACCGTGGCCAGCATGCGCATATCGAAGCGCGACGCATACTTGCCCACGAACGGGGTCATGATCACCGGCAGGATGCCGATCGGTGCCGTCGCCAGGCCCGCCCAGATCGCGGTGTAGCCCATGTCACGCTGCAGCCACTGCGGGATCAGCAGCGCCACGCTGAAGAACGCCGCGTAGGCCACCACCATCGCCAGCGTACCGGCGCGGAAGTTGCGGTGCCGGAACAGCTTCAGGTCAACGATCGGATCCTTGTCGGTCAGCTCCCAGATCAGGAACACCGTCAGCGTCACCACCGCTACGCAAGCCAGCACCACGATCTTCATCGACGAGAACCAGTCCTCGTCGTTGCCCAGGTCGAGGACCAGCTGAAGCGCACCGACGCCGATCACCAGGGTGACCAGGCCGACGTAGTCCATCTTCGGCTTCTCGATCTGCTCCGGGCGCCCCTTCAGCTGGTTGCCCACCACCAGCGCGGCGAAGATGCCCAGCGGCACGTTGATCAGGAAGATCCACTCCCAGCTGTAGTTGTCGGTGATCCAGCCACCGAGGATCGGGCCACAGATCGGCGCAACCACCGTGATCATCGCCAGCAGTGCCAATGCCTGCCCGCGTTTCTCGCGCGGATAGATCGAGACCAGCAGCGACTGCGTGATCGGGTACATCGGGCCGGCCACGAAACCCTGCAGCGCACGCGACAGCACCAGCATGCCCATGCTCTGCGCCAGGCCGCACAGCAGCGAGGTGATGACAAAGGCCAGCGTGGCCCAGACGAACAGCTTGCGTTCGCCGAAACGGCGGCTGAGCCAGCCGGTCAGCGGCAGCGCGATGGCCGTGCTGACCGCGAACGAGGTGATGACCCAGGTCGCCTGCTGCGAACTGGCGCCGAGATTGCCGGCGATGGTCGGCAGCGAGACGTTGGCGATGGTGGTGTCGAGCACCTGCATGAACGAGGCCATCGCCAGGCCCACGGTGCACAGTGCGACGCTGGGCGGCAGGAACCCGGAGGCCGCACCCGGCGCCGCCGGTGCGCCCGGAGCGCCGGGCGCGGCTGGAGCTTGTGCGGACATGGCGACCTCAGCCCACCTTCGCCTGCTGCTGCGGCAGGTTGCCCTGGATGATCGTGTGGATCACCTCGTCGGCATCATGCAGCTGCTTGGCATACACGTCGGTGTCGAACACCGTGCCCTTGGCCGGAGTGCTCGGCAGCACTTCGCCCTTCTGGTCGCGCAGGCTCACTTCAGCCTTCATCGACAGGCCGATGCGCAGCGGGTGTTCGGCCAGCTGCTTGGCATCGATGGCGATGCGCACCGGCACGCGCTGCACGATCTTGATCCAGTTGCCGCTGGCGTTCTGCGCCGGCAGCAGCGAGAACGCGGAGCCGGTGCCCAGGCCAAGGCTCTGGATGCGGCCCTTGTACTTCACGTCACCGGCGTACAGGTCCGACTTCAGTTCCACTTCCTGGCCCAGGCGCATGTGGCGCAGCTGGGTTTCCTTGAAGTTGGCCTCGACCCACATCTGCTCGGTCGGCACCACGGCCATCAGGGCATTGCCCGGCTGCACGCGCTGGCCGACCTGCACCGAACGACGGGCGACGTAGCCGGTGACCGGCGCGACGATGCCGGCGCGGGCGTTGTTGAGGAAGGCCTGGCGCAGCTGCGCGGCAGCCGCCTGCACGTCCGGCTGGGTGGCGATCACGGTGTCGTCGACCAGCGCGCGGTTGCGCTCGACGGTCTCGCGCGAGCCGGCCACGGCCGCTTCGGCGGCAGCCAGCTCGTCACGGGCGTGGGCCAGTTCTTCGTTGGAGATGGCGCCGGTGGCGGCCAGGTCCTTGCGGCGGGCGAAGTCTTCGCGCACGCGCTTCAGGGTCACCTGGCGGGCGTTCAAGTCCGCCTGGGCGCCTTCCACGCTGCGGTACAGACCACGGGTCTGGCGCACCGTCTTGGCCAGGTTGGCTTCGGCCTGCTGCAGTGCCACCGCGGTGTCGGACGGGTCCAGCTGGACCAGCAGCTGGCCGCGCTCCACGCGCATGCCGTCATCGGCGTTGATGGCGACCACGGTACCGGCCACCAGCGGGGTGATCTGCACCTGGTTGCCCTGCACGTAGGCATCGTCGGTCTCTTCGAACCAACGGCCGAACATGAAGTACCACAGCGCCAGTGCGGCAAGCAGCAGCACGACGATCACGAACAGGCCGCGCAGCAGGTTGCCGCGGCGGTTGGGGGCGGCCGGGGCCGCGGTGTCTTGGGTCTGGCTCATGGCGGGCGTCTTCAGGAATGCGAGGAATCGGAATGGGAGGCGATCGGTGCGCGGTCGGCGTCAGCGGGCTGGAAACCACCGCCCAGCGCCTTGCTCAGGCGCACCGAGGACTGCACCTGCTGCGACTGCAGGCCGGCCAGCTGCTGCTGCGACTGCAGCAGGGTGGACTGCGCGGTCAGCACGTCCAGGTAGCTGCCGATGCCGGCGCGGTAACGCTGCTGGGCCAGGTCGAAGGCCGAGCGTGCGGTATCCACCGCCTGCTGCTGCGAGTGCGCCTGCTGCGCCAGCGAGCGCACCGCGTTGACCTGGTCGGCGACGTCGCGCAGTGCGTCGAGCACGGCCTGGTTGTAGTTGGCCACCGCCAGGTCGTACTGCGCATCGGTGTTGGCGAGGTTGGCGCGCAGCTTGCCGCCTTCGAAGATCGGCAGGCTCAGCGCCGGGCCGATGTAGGCGAAGGTGGAGCTGCTCTTCAGCAGGTCGCCCACGTTCGGGGCGACCACGCCGGCCAGCGCGGTCAGGTTGAAGCTCGGGTAGAACCTGGTCTTGGCAACCTTGATCTGCTTGTCGGCCGCTTCAACGCGCCAGCGTGCGGCAACGATGTCGGGGCGACGGCCCAGCAGTTCGCTGGGCAGCACGCCCGGCAGCTGCAGCGCCACCGGGTTCAGCGGCTGCGGGCGCTGGATCGACAGGCCACGGTCCGGGCCCTTGCCGACCAGCGCGGCCAGTGCGGTGCGAGCCGCGTCGATCCGCTGCTGTGCGGCCTGCACCTGCTGCTGCGCGGCCGGTACGCGGGCCTCGGCCTGGCGCACCTGCAGATCGCTGTCGATGCCGGCGCGGCGGCGCTGGCGGGTCAGTTCCAGCGACTTCTGCGAACGGGCCAGCTCTTCCTCGGCCACATCGTTGAGCTGCCAGGCGTAGGCCAGGTCGGCATAGGCCTGGGTGATGCCGGTGGACAGGTTCAGGCGTGCGGCCTGGGCCTCGACGGTGGCCGCATGCGCGCCGTCCACGGCCGCTTCCCAGGCGGCGCGCTTGCCGCCCCACAGGTCCACGCCATAGCTGAAGTCGAAGGCGACCTGGCTGCTGCCGGCGTAATGGCCACCGATCTCGCTGCCTGCCATCGACTCAGGCAGGCGCAGCCCGGTATAGCCACCGGACACCGACAGGCTGGGCAGCTCATCGGCACGTGCGGTGCCGACCTGGGCCTGGGCCTGGCGCAGGCGCGCGTCGGCGGCGTCCAGGCTCGGGTGGCCGGCCAGGCCCTCGGCGACCAGCGCGTCCAGCTGCGCATCGCCCAGCGCCTTCCACCAGTCCTGCGCCGGGAAGCCGGTGGCGCTGAGGTCGGTGTCGGCCAGGGTGCGTTCGCTGTGCAGGCTGTCCACGTCAAGCACGTGGCCCTGCGGGTTGAGGCCACGACTGCTGGCGCAGGCGGCCAGGGCCAGGGCCAGCGCTGACACCAGCAGCGCGCGCCCGGACCGGCGGAGAGTGGAATGCGGGATCGGGTTCATGGGGTCGTCAGGGAATCGCGGATTCGGGTAAGGAGGGACAGCAGCAGCGTGCGCTCGTCGGCGGAAAGATCACGCAGGGCGTAATCCATCACCGCGTCGCCGCGCAGCTTCAACCGCGCCCACAATGCGCGGCCTTCATCGGTCAGCACGATCTGCAGCGCACGCCGGTCCTGCGCATGCGGTTCGCGGCGGACGCAGCCCAGTGCCTCGAGCTTGTCCAGCAGGCGGGTGACTGCGCTGGGTACCTGGTCGATGGCCTGGGCCAGTTCGTTGGCCGTGCACGGGGCCATGTGCGAGAGCACCTTCAACCCGATGTAGTGGGTGAAGCCGATACCCAGGTCTTCTTCAGCCATGGACGCGTCGAGTTGCCGGACCAGGCCGTCGCGCACCTGGCGCAGCAGCAGGCCGAAACTGGGGGGAGTGGTTGCAGGACAGATCATGGGGGAGCATTCTCTTCCAAAAAAAATATTTCTCAATGGAAATATTCGATCTGGCATCGAATGCTGTGTTGCAGCAGTGGGCTGGATCAATGAAGGCGCCTACCTTAATGATCTGGTCAGGTGGCCCGGTAGTACAATTCAGCCAATGGATGACACATTTCAGCCAGCGGACATGATGAACAAGGCAGAAATTCCCGCTCCCAAGCGCCTGCTCAGGGACGACGCACTGGATTGGTTCGAGCGCAACGATGGCCCACCGGTGGTCGCTTTCCGCTTCGACAGCCCGCAGGGGCTGGTCCGGGAAGTGGACTGGCACCACCACCAGCGCGCCCAGCTGATCTGTGTCGAGCGTGGCCTGCTGACCACCCGCACCTCGCACGGGACGTGGTCGCTGGCGCCGGGTTCGGCCGGCTGGATGCCGCCGCTGGAGCCGCATACGGTGACCCTGGACGGTCCGCTGCGCGGTTGGGGCATGGCACTGGCCGCGCCGGCCTGCGCCACCCTGCCCGCCGATCCCTGCGTACTGGGCCTGTCCAAGCTGGCGCAGGCGCTGGCCGACCGCATCTGCGAATGGCCGCTGGGCTATGACACCACGCCCGAGCGCCAGCACATCATCGAGGTGCTGCTGGACGAGATCCGCACCGCGCCGCGCCAGCGCATGCACCTGCCGATGCCGCACGACCGGCGCCTGCTGAAGATCGCCTCGCAGCTGCTGGCCGACCCGTCCGACGAGCGCAGCCTGGCCGAATGGGCGCATTGGGCCGGCCTGTCGCCGCGCAGCCTGACCCGTCACTTCCGCGACGAGACCACGCTCAGCTTCGCCCAGTGGCGGCAACAGGCCCGCCTGTCCGAAGCCCTGCGCCAGCTGACCGATGGCCGCAGCGTGGCCGACATCGCCCATGCACTGGGCTTCAGCAGCGCCAGTGCCTTCGTCACCGTGTTCCGCCGCCACTTCGGGCTGCCACCGGGGCGCTATCTGGCGCGGGCCGGGCATGGCCTCGAAACCGGGCTGGACCCTGCACGTGGCTTGGCATCCCCCGCCGCATCCGGATAATCACAGGATTGCGAGCGGCGACCGCCGTCGCCGCCTCCCGACATAGGTAACAACGCCGCATGACCGAACTTGCCCGCCCCGTGTTCCACGGATTCGAACAACTGCCGCTGCGCGAGTACGCCGAACGCGCCTACCTCGACTACTCGATGTACGTGGTCCTGGACCGCGCCCTGCCGTTCATCGGCGACGGCCTGAAGCCGGTGCAGCGCCGCATCATCTATTCGATGAGCGAGCTGGGCCTGAATGCCGCGTCCAAGCCGAAGAAGTCCGCGCGCACCGTCGGTGACGTCATCGGTAAGTACCACCCGCACGGCGACAGCGCGTGCTACGAGGCGCTGGTGCTGATGGCGCAGCCGTTCTCGTACCGCTACCCGCTGATCGAGGGCCAGGGCAACTTCGGCTCCAGCGATGACCCGAAGTCGTTCGCGGCCATGCGTTACACCGAATCCAAGCTGACCCCGATCGCCGAAGTACTGCTGGGCGAACTGGGCCAGGGCACCACCGACTGGGCACCGAACTTCGACGGCACCCTGCAGGAACCGACCTGGATGCCAGCGCGGCTGCCGCACCTGCTGCTGAACGGCACCACCGGCATCGCCGTGGGCATGGCCACCGACGTGCCGCCGCACAATCTCAACGAGATCGTCAGCGCACTGCTGCACCTGCTGGACAACCCCGATGCGACTGTGCGCGACCTGTGCGAGCACGTGCAGGGCCCGGACTACCCGTCCAGCGCCGAGATCATCACCGCCGCCAACGATCTGCGGAACATCTACGAGACCGGCAACGGCAGCGTGCGTGCGCGTGCGACCTTCAACAAGGAAGCCAACAACATCGTGGTGACGGCGCTGCCGTTCCAGGTGTCGCCGTCGAAGGTGATCGAGCAGATCGCCGCGCAGATGCGCGCCAAGAAGCTGCCGTGGCTGGAAGACATCCGCGACGAATCCGACCACGCCAACCCGGTGCGCGTGGTGCTGGTGCCACGTTCCAACCGCGTCGACGCCGACCAGCTGATGGGCCACCTGTTCGCGACAACGGACCTGGAGCGCAGTTACCGCGTCAACCTCAACGTGATCGGGCTGGACGGCCGACCGCAGGTGAAGAACCTGAAGATGCTGCTCAGCGAATGGCTGACCTTCCGCAGCAACACCGTCACCCGCCGCCTGCAGCACCGCCTGCAGAAGGTCGAGCGCCGCCTGCACCTGCTGGAAGGCCTGCTGGTCGCCTTCCTCAACCTGGACGAGGTGATCCACATCATCCGTACCGAGGACGAACCGAAGGCGGCGCTGATCGCGCGCTTCGGCCTGTCCGAGGAACAGGCCGAGTACATCCTGGAAACCAAGCTGAAGCAGCTGGCCCGCCTGGAAGAGATGAAGATCCGCGGCGAGCAGGACGAGCTGGCCAAGGAACGCGAGAAGATCCTCGGCATCCTCGACAGCAAGGCCAAGCTGAAGAAGCTGATCCGCGACGAACTGACGGCCGACGCCAAGAAGTTCGGCGACGCGCGCCGTTCGCCGCTGGTGCAGCGCCAGGCCGCGCAGGCCATCGACGAGACCGAGCTGGTGCCGAGCGAGCCGATGACCGTGGTGCTGTCGGAAAAGGGCTGGATCCGTGCCGCCAAGGGCCACGACGTCGATGCGTCCGCCCTCTCCTACCGCGACGGTGATGCCCTGCAGGGCGCGGTGCGTGCGCGCAGCACCCAGCAGGTCGCGTTCCTCGACAGCGAGGGCCGCGCCTACTCGACGCCGGTGCACACCCTGCCCTCCGCGCGTGGCAACGGTGAACCGCTGACCGGCCGCTTCTCGCCGGCACCGGGCACCAGCTTCGTGACCCTGGCCAGTGCCGAGCCGGATGCCCGCTTCGTGCTGGCCTCCAGCCATGGCTACGGCTTCGTCACCCGCTTCGAGAACCTGATCGGTCGCAACAAGGCCGGCAAGGCGATGCTGAACCTGTCGTCCGGCTCGTCGGTGCTCACCCCGTCGATGGTCGCCAACGTGGCCACCGACCGCATCGTGGCGGTGACCAGTTCCGGCAACCTGCTGGCGATCGCCGCCAACGACCTGCCGGAACTGGACAAGGGCAAGGGCAACAAGATCATCGAGATCCCGAAGGCCAAGCTCGCCACTGAACGCGTGGTCGCCATCGTGGCGATCAGCCCGGGGCAGACCCTGCAGGTGCGCAGCGGTCAGCGCACGATGGGGCTGAAGTTCAACGAGCTCGACGCCTACCTCGGCGCCCGCGCCACCCGCGGCCACCTGCTGCCGCGCGGCTGGCAGAAGGTGGAAGGGTTGTCGGTGGAATAAGGGCTTGGGCCCTGCCCCTGGTGGGTGTCAACCTTGGTTGAGGTGGGTGTCAACCTTGGTTGACACGCATTACCCCCGGCAAACGCCAACCTCGGTTGGCGTTTTCGATCCCAATGGGGTCAGAGCCGTTTTCGCTGAAAACGGATCCGACCCCGGACACGAAAAAGCCGGGGAATTCCCCGGCTTTTTCGTTGTCGGCTGGCGGGCGGTGGAGCAGCTGGCTGGCGAAGGCTGGCTGTGCGATGCTCCGGTGCTGGCGGGCGACAGAACGCTGTGCTGCTGGTAGAGCCGACCGCTGGTCGGCTGCTCTTTTGCTCCTGGTAGAGCCGACTGTCAGTCGGCTGCTCTACCGAAAAGCAGCCGACCAGCGGTCGGCTCTACCGGGTGGTCGCCGGGAATTGCCCGGCGCCACCTCCGGCTCAGTGCGCCGGGGCGCCGTTGCCGTCGATCTTGCTCAGCTGGTACAGCTCCAGGCCGATGCGCTTGATCAGGCCCAGCTGCTGCTCCAGCCACCAGGCGTGGTCTTCCTCGGTGTCCTTCAGCTGGGCCAACAGGATGTCGCGGCTCACGTAGTCACCCTTCTCCTCGCACAGCTTCATGCCGGCGGCGAGATTGTTCCGAACCGCGTATTCAGTGTCGAGATCCTTCTGCAGCATCTCTTCCACGGTCTTACCCGGCTCGGTGGCATGCGGGCGCATGTCCGGGTCGCCGCCCAGGAACAGGATCCGGCGCAGCAGCGCATCGGCGTGCTGGGTTTCCTCTTCCATCTCGTGGTTCAGGCGTTCGTACAGCGCGAACAGGCCCTGGTCCTCGTAGCGGCGGGAATGGATGAAGTACTGGTCGCGGGCAGCAAGCTCGCCGCGCAGCAGTTCCTTCAGGCAGGCGATGACGTCCGGGTTGCCTTTCATGGGGGGGCTCCTGTGAATCGATGCGGCATAGGGTGCCGCATTTCAAAATACGGTGATCTAATCGGAATCAGTCGCAGTTGCGCCTGCGGCTACAATCGGCCCACGAGTTCGGAAAGGACGTGCGATGCGACGTATATGGCGTTGGGTGCTGGGCGTGTTGGTCGCCATCGTGCTGGTCACCGCACTGGTCCTGTGGCTGCTGCTGCGCGGCAGCCTGGCCGACCTGGACGGCGAGCATGCGCTGCCCGGCCTGGCCAGGCCGGTCACCATCGAGCGCGATGCGCTGGGCGTGGTCACCATCACCGCCACCAGCCAGGCTGACGCGATGCGCGCATTGGGCCGCGTGCATGCGCAGGAACGCTATTTCGAGATGGACCTGATGCGCCGCAGCGCCGCCGGCGAACTGTCCGCACTGTTTGGCCCAAAAGCGATCGATGCCGACAAGCGCATGCGCGTGCATCGGCTGCGCGCGCGCACCGAGGCGAACATGCAGGCTGCGCTGGGCGACAACGTCGAAGCCGTGAGCGCCTATGTCGGTGGGGTCAATGAGGGCCTGGCCGGCCTCTCCGTGCGGCCATGGGCCTACCTGCTGCTGCGGCAGTCGCCGCAACCGTGGCAGGCCAGCGACAGCGTGCTGACCGGGCTGGCCATGTACGCCGACCTGCAGGACCCCGGCAACCAGACCGAGCTTGCACTGAGCCGCATCCGCGCAGTGGTGCCGCCGGCGCTGTACGCATTGATCGCCCACGACGGCACCGAATGGGATGCACCGCTGTTCGGCGAACCCACCGGCAACGCTGCCCTGCCCGATGCCAGCCAGCTCGACCTGCGCACATTGAAGGGAAAATCCGGCACCGCGCAGGAAGAGGTCGACGCCGTCGGCAGCAACAACTTCGCGGTGGCCGGTGCGCTTACCGCCGACGGTCGCGCGATCGTCGCCGACGACATGCACCTGGGCCTGCGCGCGCCGGGCCTGTGGTTCCGCGTGCGCCTGCGCTACCCCGATCCACAGGCCGCTGGCGGCCAGGTCGACGTCACCGGATTCTCCCTGCCGGGCCTGCCGGCGGTGATCGTCGGCAGCAACGGGCACGTCGCCTGGGGCTTCACCAACAGTTACATAGACACCGCCGATTACCGCACTGAACCAGCCAACGCCGCAGTGACCGTGCATGAAGAGCGGATTGCGGTGGCCGGCCAGGCCGACGTGCTGTTCCCGGTGCGCGAATCCGCCTGGGGGCCGATCCTGCACACGCATGCCGATGGCAGCGGCGACGCGCTGCGCTGGGTCGCCCACCTGCCCGGCGCGGTGCGCCTGGACTTCGGTGACCTGGCCCGCGCCGGTGACCTGGACAGTGCCCTGCAGTTCGCCGACCACGCCGGCATCCCCGCACAGAACCTGGTGGTCGGCGACCGCAGCGGACGCATCGCCTGGCGCCTGATCGGCGCCCGCCCCGACCGCGGTCCGGGCTGTGCACCGGCCGGCTTCACCGCCGCCAACAACCAGGACTGCGCCCCCTGGCCGATCCGCAGCGACGCCTCGCCGGCATTGATCGACCCACCGAACCATCGCCTGTGGACCGCCAACGGCCGCGTCCTCGACGGCGAGGCACTGGCCAATGTCGGCAACGGTGGTTATGACCTTGGCGCCCGCGCGCGGCAGATCCGCGATCTGCTCGCCATCCAGGACCGTTTCGACGAGCACGATCTGCTGGCGATCCAGCTCGACGATCGCGCGGTGTTCCTGCAGCGCTGGTGGGCCCTGCTGCACGACGTCATCGAGCGCAGTGACGACCCTGCACTGAAGCGTTTGAAGGAAGTCAGCCATCAATGGGGCGGTCGTGCCGCGGCCAGTTCGGTCAGCTACCGGGTAGTACGTGAATTCCGCACCCAGGTGATGGAGACGTTGTCCGATGCACTGCTGGCACCGGCCCATGCGCAGCTGGGTGATGACTACCTCGACCCGCGACTGGCGCAGCTGGAAGGCGTGGCCTGGCCGATGCTGCAACAGCGTCCGGCCCATCTGCTGCCACCGGCCTTCGACAGCTGGGATGCGCTGCTGATCGACGCGGCACGCCGTACCGAGAGCGAGCTGGCCAAGCAGGGACCGCTGTCCAAGCGCACCTGGGGCGAACGCAACACTGCGGCGATCTGCCACCCCATCGCACGGGCGCTGCCGGGCATCGCCAAGCGCTGGCTGTGCATGCCCGCCGACCAGCTGCCCGGCGACCGTGACATGCCACGCGTGCAGACGCCGAACTTCGGTGCTTCCGAGCGCATGGTGGTCTCGCCCGGCCACGAGGCCGACGGCATCGTGCACATGCCGGGCGGCCAGAGCGGCCATCCACTGTCACCCTACTGGGGCGCCGGCCACGAGGACTGGGTGCATGGACGGCCGACGCCCTTCCTGCCCGGCAAGGCACAGCACGTGATGACACTGGTGCCGGCGCGGTAGTGCCGGCCATTGGCCGGCATCGATGCAGGTGTGTCCAGCATCATGAGGTTGCCGGCCAGCGGCCGGCACCACCGTTCAACGCTCAAGCCCTGCGACGCTCGATCAGGTTCAGCAGCGGCCCGATCATCGCCGTGGTCACCAGCGCCATGACCACCAGCACCGCGAACAGGCGGTCGCCGAGCAGGCCCAGCTCGTAACCCAGGTTGAGCACGATCAGCTCCATCAGGCCACGGGTGTTCATCAACGCGCCCAACCGCCACGCCTCGCGCGTGGGCATGCCGGCACTGCGTGCAGCACTGAAGGTGCCCAGCAGCTTGCCGGCCGTGGCCACCACGATCACCACCCCGCACAACACGATGTCGCTGGCCTGCAGCGCATCGGCACGCATGCGCAGGCCGGTCATGGCGAAGAACAACGGCAGCAGCAGGGTCACCGCAAACGGTTCGACGCGGGCCATCAACAGGTCGCGCAGCTGCGCGTTGGACGATACCGCGACGCCCGCCGCGAAGGCACCGAACAGCGCGTGGATGCCCAGCATTTCGGTGATCAGGGCACTACCCAGCGACAGCAGCAGGATGCCGAGCAGCCAGCGCCCCTCACGGCCCGGCGCGATCTGCTGGCGGGCAAACCACGGCTTCACCAGCCCCAGCATCAGCGCCACGAAGGCGACCACGCACAGCAGGTTGAGGCTGGCCGGCAGCCATCCACTGGCCTGTGCAGCCGCCACGATCAGTGCCAGCAGGCACCATGCGGTGGCATCGCCCAATGCCGCGCAGGCGATGGCGGTCTGCCCCAGCGACGTCTGCGCGATGCCGCGGTCGGCAAGGATGCGCAGCAGCACCGGGAACGCGGTGATGCTCATCGAGATGCCGACGAAAAGTGCGAAGGCAGTGAAGCCCACGCCCTGCGGGCCGTGCTGCGGATACAGCCAGATCGCCAACGCGACGCCGAGCACGAACGGCACCGCGATGCCGGCATGGCTGACCGTGAAGGCGAAACGCCGGCGGCCGCGCAGTGCTGCCAGGTCCAGCTCGGCACCGGCCACCAGCAGGAACATCAGCACGCCCAGCTGGCTGAGCATGCCCAGCGGCCCCAACGAGCTGGCCGGGAACAACGCACCATGCAACTGCGGCAGCAGGCTGCCGAGCACCAGCGGGCCCATCATCAGGCCGGCCGCCATCTCGCCAATCACCGCCGGTTGTCCAAAGCGCTTGAGCAGCGCACCGGCGCCCTTGGCTACCAGCAGCAGCACCAGCAGCTGCAGCAGGAACAGGCCCAGCGGAGACGCCAGATGCTGCGCCCAGCTGCCTTCGGCAGCAACCGTGGCACGGGCGACCATCTCGGGGGCCGCCGGCCCGGCATACCGCGCCAGCAGCACCCCGGCCAGCAACGGCACCCCGGCCCACGCCAGATAACGCCATCCCCATTTCGTGGGCGGCGCGTTGCCGCCTGCCTGTACGTCCATGAACATTCCCCAATGCGCAGGGGGCGATCATACAAAAAGGGGACGGAGGGGATTAAGTCGTTTATGCCACTTACGACTTAATCCCCTCCGTCCCCTTTTTGGGGCTTAGGCCAGTGCCTGCTCGTGCACGCCGGCGATCGCGCGTCCCGAAGGGTCGGCAGCTGCGGCGAAGCTGGCGTCCCAGGCAATGGCCGCCGGCGACGAGCAGGCGATCGACTTGCCGCCCGGCACGGTCTCCGCTGCCGCACGGCTTGGGAAGAACTGCTCGAACAGGTGGCGGTAGTAATACGCCTCCTTGGTCTGCGGCGGGTTGTGCGGGAAGCGCTTGTCGGCCGCCGCCAGCACGCGGTCACTCACCTGCGCCTCGGCATGCGCCTTCAGGCCGTCGATCCATCCATAGCCGACGCCATCGCTGAACTGCTCCTTCTGACGCCACAGGATGCTGTCCGGCAGGTAGCCGTCGAACGCCTCGCGCAGCACCGCCTTCTCGATGCGACGGCCACCGAACCCGGCGCCCACCATCTTGTGCGCGGCATCGAAGCGCATCGCCACGTCGAGGAATTCACGATCCAGGAACGGCACGCGCGGCTCCACGCCCCAGGCCATCATCGACTTGTTGGCACGCAGGCAGTCGTAGTTGTGCAGCGCGTCGAGCTTGCGCACCAGCTCCTCGTGGAATTCACGCGCATCCGGTGCCTTGTGGAAATACAGGTAGCCACCAAAGATCTCGTCGCTGCCCTCGCCGGAGAGCACCATCTTCACCCCCATCGCCTTGATCCGCCGCGCCAGCAGGAACATCGGCGTGGAGGCGCGGATGGTGGTGACGTCGTAGGTTTCGATGTGGCGGATCACTTCCGGCAGCGCATCGAGGCCTTCCTCGAAGGTGTACTCGAAACCGTGATGCACGGTGCCCAGCGCTTCGGCAGCAATGGCAGCGGCAGCCAGATCGGGCGAGCCCTTCAAGCCGATCGCGAACGAATGCAGGCGCGGCCACCAGGCTTCGGTCTGCCCGCCATCCTCGATGCGGCGACGTGCATAGCGCGCGGCTACCGCCGCCACCAGCGACGAGTCCAGGCCACCGGACAGCAGCACGCCGTACGGCACGTCACTCATCAACTGGCGTTCCACTGCATGCTCGAAGGCTTGGCGCAGTTCGGCCAGATCGGCCTGGCGACCCTGCACGTCGGCATAGTCACGCCACGGTTGCTGGTAGTAGCGCACCAGTTTACCGCTGGCACTGTCGAAATAGTGGCCCGGCGGGAACTGCGCGACATCGGCACAGGTATCGACCAGCGCCTTCATTTCCGAGGCCACGCGCAAGCGCCCCTGGGCGTCGTGGCCCCAGTACAGCGGCACCACACCGACCGGGTCGCGCGCCACCAGCACGCGTCCACTGTCACGGTCCCACAGCGCGAAGGCGAAGATGCCGTTGAGCTGTTCCAGCCACTGCGCCGGCGCGCCGCCCTGGCGGTAGAGCGCGTTGATCACCTCGCAGTCCGAGCCGGTCTGGAAGTCGTAGGTGGTGGTCAGCGCTGCCTTCAACGCCTGGTGGTTGTAGATCTCGCCGTTCACCGCCAGCGCCAGCTGGCCATCGGCCGACAGCAGCGGCTGCGAACCACCGGCCGGATCGACGATGGCCAGCCGTTCATGGACCAGCAGCGCACCTTCGTCGAGGTACACGCCGCTCCAGTCCGGGCCACGGTGGCGCTGGCGTTGCGACAGTTCCAGCGCGTGGCGGCGCAGGGTGGGAAGATCGTCACCGGCCTGCAGGCCGAAGATTCCGAAGATCGAACACATGAGGGAGCTCCTGTTGGGGAATTTCACGGGTGGGAAGGTGTTCGACCGGCCATCCAGGCCCGGGTAGGCTGCGCCCGGGCACAAAAAAACCCGCATCGGCTGATGCGGGTTTTCTGGTGTCCGGGCGTGTGTTGCTGTCTATCTACCCAGGGCGCAGTCCCGCATCGGCCGCGCACGATTATTCGCGCGCAGATTATTGCGGTTGTTGTTGTTGACGGCGGTGGCCAGGCGGATCGACATGGCATCGACCCTACCCCGGTTTCCAGCGCGGCGCAACAGTTGCGTCGGCAACCGAGGCACCGGGGCACTGGTTGCCCTGCCCTGCCTGGGCCTGGCGGCCTACCAGACCCTCACCCGCCTTCGGCCCTGCCAGCGGCGGCCGGCTTGTTCGCCAGGCCCCAGGCGCAGCGCTTCTACATGGCGCGCCAAGCTACTGGGAAAAGGCGATCATGCCGCCGTTATTCATCTTTTCGGACCAGGGCCCGGCTGCAGTCCTGCGGAAGGTGTGCCGACCCACGGTCGGCACTCGCCCTCCTCACACCAGCAGCCGTTCCACCAGCCGCTGGTACAGCCCCGGCAACGCTTCCAGATCGTCCACGCGCACATTCTCGTCCACCTGGTGGATGCTGGCATTGACCGGGCCTACTTCGATGCATTGCGCGCCCAATGGCGCGATGAAGCGTGCATCGGAGGTGCCGCCGCCGGTGCTTTCTTCTGGCGCGCGGCCGATGTGCTCGGCCAGCACCGCACGGGCGATGGCGCGCAGCGTGCCTTCCGGGGTGTAGAACGGCTCGCCGCTGCGATGCCACTTCAGCGTGTACTGCAGGCCATGCCGTTCCAGCAGTGCGGTGATCTCCGCCTCCAGCTTCGGCGCATCCCAGTGCGGGTTGTAGCGGATGTTGAAATCCACGTCGAGCTCACCGGGAATCACGTTGTTGGCACCGGTGCCGGCGTGGATGTTGGAGATCTGCAGGCTGGTCGGCGGGAAACTCTCGTAGCCTTCGTCCCAGCGCCGCGCGCATAGTTCTGCCAGGGCCGGCGCCGCCTGGTGAATCGGGTTGCGTGCCTTTTCCGGATACGCCACGTGGCCCTGCACGCCTTGGACGCGCAGTTTGGCCGACAGGCTGCCGCGACGTCCCACGCGCAGCAGATCGCCCAGCGTCGCGGTCGACGACGGCTCACCGGTGATGCACCAGTCGATGCGCTGCCCGCGTGCGGCGAACAGGCGTGCAACGTGGCGCACGCCATCGATGGCATCGCCCTCCTCGTCGCTGGTCAGCAGTACCGCCAGCGTGCCGGGATGGTCGGGATGGTCGGCGACGAACTGCTCGGCGGCCACCACGAACGCCGCCACGCTGCCTTTCATGTCGGCGGCACCGCGCCCATACAGCACGCCATCGCGGATATGTGGGGTGAACGGGTCGCTGGTCCAGGACTCGCGCGGGCCGGTGGGCACCACGTCAGTGTGGCCCAGCAGAACCAGCACCGGCGCGCCCTGGCCATGGGTCGCCCACAGATTGTCAACGTCGCCCAGGCGCAGATGATCGCACTGGAATCCGGCCTGCTTCAGCCGCGCCGCCAACAGCGCCTGGCAACCAGCATCGTCCGGCGTTACCGAAGGTCGCGCAATCAGCTCGCAGGTCAGGTCGAGGACCGCGCTCATGCGTCGCCCACGCCGAAGCGTGCCTTGAAACCATTGTCACTGAAACCCTGGCTGGCTTTGCCATCGGCGGTGACCACCAGCGGGCGCTTGATCAGCTGCGGATACTCGCGCAGCAGCAGCTTCCATTCGGCCTCGGAGTCCGCAGCCTTGCGGTTGTCCGGCAGCTGCCGCCAGGTGGTGGAGGACTTGTTGACCATCGCCGCCAGCCCCCCCAGCTGCGCGGCCCATTCCAGCAGCATTTCCGGGCTGGGTTTGTTCTCGCGGTAGTCGACGAAGGTGTACGGCACGCCGAAGCGGTCCAGCCACTTGGTCGCCTTCTTGCAGGTATCGCAGTTCTTCAAACCGTAGACAGTGGTGCTCATGGCCATCTGTGATGCTGGAAAACAGAGGGCCAGAATCTCACAACAGGCGCTCGGACACGACCCGGAACGGCACTCTCGGCAAGCGGAAGGCCAGGCCCGATGCAAGCGCCACGCCCATCGCCTGCAGGCGCGGGCACTGCAGCTCGCGTTCCAGGCGCAGCGGCTGCAGGTTGTCGAGGTCTACCGGCAGCGCGACGCGGGTGCTGGCCCAGCGACAGTCGCAGGTGCGGGCGATGGCCTCGTCCTGGCAGGTGAGGAAACGCAGGAGGGCCTGATGGCCACCGAAGGCGGCGCCGGCATCGGCCAGCGCCGCGACAGTGCGCGGCGCAGTCGGGTCCAGCGCAGGCGTGCAGCAGGCGCGGCAGCATCCGCCCCAACAGGGTGTCGGACGGATGCCGGTAGATCGCGGACTGCGCCAGATCCTCCGGCGCAGCCACCTTCAGTCGGCCAGGCCGCGCAGCAGGTCGTTGACGCTGGTCTTGCTGCGGGTCCTGGCATCAACCTGCTTGACGATCACCGCGCAGTACAGCGAATGCGTACCGTCCTTGCTCGGCAGCGAGCCGGACACCACCACGCTGTACGGCGGGATGTAGCCGTAGGTGATCTCGCCGGTGGCACGGTTGTAGATGCGGGTGCTCTGGCTGAGGAACACGCCCATGCCGATCACGCTGTGGTGTCCGACCACCACGCCTTCCACCACTTCCGAACGCGCACCGATGAAGCAGTGGTCTTCAATGATGGTCGGGCTGGCCTGCAGGGGTTCCAGCACGCCGCCAATGCCGGCACCGCCGGACAGGTGGCAGTGCTGGCCGATCTGCGCGCACGAACCCACGGTGGCCCAGGTATCGACCATGGTGCCCTCACCGACATAGGCACCGATGTTGGTGAAGCTCGGCATCAGCACCACGTCCTTGCCGAAGTACGTACCGCGGCGGGCAATGGCGCCCGGCACCACGCGCACGCCACCACGGCGGAACTTCGCTTCGTCATAACCGGCAAAACGCGATTCGACCTTGTCCCAGAACGGCGCCGGACGTGCGTCGACCACGGCCATGTCGTTGACGCGGAAATACAGCAGCACGGCCTTCTTCAGCCACTCGTTGACCTTCCAGCCACCGTGGCCGTCCGGTTCGGCAACGCGGAATTCGCCGCTTTCCAGGCCGTCGATCACACGGTTGACCAGCGGCCTGGTCGAGCCTTCCAGTTCGTGAAGGGTCAGCGTGGCGCGGCGTTCGAAGGCACTTTCGATGCCGAACTTCAGTTCTTCCACGCCCGGCGCGGCCGGCTTGCGCAGCGACTTGCGGGCGATGGTTTCGGCGCGTGCGGCTTCTGCGCTCTTGGCCGGGGCCTTCTTCGGTGCTGCCACCTTCTTCGCCGGCGCCTTCACCACCGCGGCTTTCTTCGGCGCGGCAGCCTTCTTCGCGGCCGGCACGGCGGCAGTTTTCTTGGCCGCTGCGCTCTTGGCGGTGGCAGCAGTCTTCTTAACAGGCTTGGTGGCCATCAGGCGGGGTCTCCGGCGTTTCGATCAGGGTCCAGGCAGGCCAGCATCGCGTCATGCAGCTGCTGCCGGGCAGGTTCAGTCAGGGGTAGGTCGTGTTCGTCACTGATCACGAAGGTGTCTTCGGCGCGTTCGCCGAACGTGGCAATGCGTGCATCATGCACGCGCAGGCCCTGGTTGCGCAGCACGAACGCCACGTCGGCCAGCAGGCCGGGGCGGTCGGGTGCGACCAGGGCAAAACGGGTTGCGCCCGGTTCATCGCGGAACTCGATGCGCGGCGCGAAGCGGAAATGGCGCAGCTGGCGTGGCACCACCCGACGCGACGGGCGCAGGCGCGACAGGTCACCACTGAGTGCCTCGCGCAGCGCGGCCTCCAGGTTGGCGCTGCTGCCATCGGCGAAGCTGTCGGCCGGATTCACTTCGAAGGTATCGAAAATGGTGTCGGCCGGGCCATCCAGCACGCGCGCGCGATGGATCCCGTAGCCCTTGCGGTCCAGGGTCATCACGATGGCGGCAAACAGTCCGTCGCGGTCCGGCGAATGCACGAACACTTCCAGTGCCGGGTCGTCGACACTGATGCGGCGCACCTTCACCAGCGTCTGGCCCTGTTTCACCGGTACCAGCGCCGCGGCCTGCCAGGCCAGCTGCTCGGGGCGCAGGCGAATGAAGCCCTCATCCGGCATCACGGCGAACTGGCGGTCGATGGTGGCGTCGTCGTAACCCTGCTCGCGCACCAGTGCGCGCACGCTGTCACGCGCCTCGGCCACGCGCTCGGCGGCCGGTACCGGATGCTCGAGCCCTTCGCGCAGCGCGCGCCGGGTGGCGAAATACAGATCGGCCAGCAGGCGGTCCTTCCACGCGTTCCACAGTTTCGGGCTGGTGCCGGCGATATCAGCGCAGGTCAGCAGGTACAGATAGTCGAGGCGGTCGCGGCTGCCCACCAGGGTGGCGAAGCGATGGATCACCACCGGGTCGGCGATGTCCTGCTTCTGCGCGGTCACCGACATGCGCAGGTGCTGTTCGACCAGCCACGCCACCAGTTCGGTATCGGACGTGCTCAGCGCATGCGCCTGGCAGAACGCGCGCGCATCGACCGCGCCCAGTTCGGAATGGTCGCCGCCGCGGCCCTTGGCAATGTCATGGAACAGGCCGGCCAGCAGCAGCAGCTCCGGCTTGCGCAGGCGCGGCCAGACTTCATGGGCGATCGAGAAGCGTTCGTCGGCACGGCTGCTGGCGAACAGGCCGATGTTGCGCAGGACCATCAGCGTGTGCTGGTCGACGGTATAGACATGGAACAGGTCGAACTGCATGCGCCCGCTGACCTGGGCGAACGCGGGAATCCACTGGCCGAGCACGCCCAGCCGCGCCATGCGCGAAAGCGTATCGACCGGGCGTTGACCACGCAGCAGGGTCATGAACTGCTCGCGCGCGTCGGCGTCGGCCTGGTCGTAGGCCGGCAGCAGCGGCAGCGATTCGGCCAGCGCGCGCGCGGTCAGCGAATGCAGGCCGCGCACCTGCGGGTTGTTGGCCCAGCTGGAGAACAGCGCGAACACCTGGCCGATATCGCCACGCGGCCAGTCGGCATCATTGGCCGCCAGGTAGCCGCGTCGCAGGGAAAAACCCACGGTCAGCGGTTCCGGCTGCGCCTCGCCATCGAACTGTTCCTCGAAGCGCTGCAGCAGGCGGTCACTGATCCGGCGCACCACCAGAGCGGCGCGGTAGAAGCCCTGCATCATCTTTTCGACACCGAGATTCTCGGCATCGTCTTCGAAGCCCAGGCGCGCGGCCAGGGTCTTCTGGTAATCGAAGCGCAACCGTTCTTCCGGGCGCCGCGCCACCAGGTGCAGGCCAAAGCGTAGACGCGCCAGCACCGCACGCTCGCGCTTCAGCGCGGCCGCTTCGTCGGCACCCAGGTGGCCCAGGCCGACCAGCGCTTCCAGGTCGCGCACGCCGAAGGCGCGCAGCGCCATCCAGCCCAGCGTGTTGAGATCGCGCAGGCCGCCGGGGCCATCCTTGAGATCCGGCTCCAGGTTGTCGGCGGTATCGCCGAAACGCTGGTGGCGGTTGCGCAGCTCTTCCAGCTTGGCCAGGAAGAAGGCACGTGCAGGCCACAGCTCCCGGTCGTCGATGGCCTCGCGCAGCGCGCGTCGGGCAGCGTCCTCAGCCAGGATCGGACGCGCCTCGATCAGCGCGGTCAACACGGTCTGGTCGGCAGCAGCCTCGCGGCACTGCGCGGCACTGCGCACCGCATGGCTGACTGCCAGCCCGCAATCCCACAGCAGCGCGAACAGGCGCGCCAGTGCGGATTCGTGCGCCAATTGTGCCGGTGGATCGCCGAACACCAGCAGGTCGATGTCCGAGCGCGGGAACAGTTCACCGCGCCCATAACCACCCACTGCGAACAGCGACAGGCCGCTGTCGACCGGCAGGCAGCGCTGCCAGGCCAGGCGGATCAGATGGTCGGCGGCACGCGCGCGCAGCGCCAGCAGGCGCTCGATGTTGTCGCCCTGGTCGAAGCGGCGGTACAGGCGCGCGTCGGCCTGCTGCAGCGCCTGGCGCGCGGCAGCAGCCCAGTCCGGGTCGTTGAGCGACGCGGCCGGCGTGTCCAGCAGCGAACTCGCCGGCAGCATCCTCAGGAGACCTGCGACTCGCCCGGCGACAGCGTCAGCACGTCGACGCCGGTCTCGGTGACCGCGATCATGTGCTCCCACTGCGCCGACAGCTTGCGGTCCTTGGTCACCACGGTCCAGCCATCCGGCAGCACCTTGTTGTAACGGGTGCCCTCGTTGATCATCGGTTCGATGGTGAAGGTCATGCCCGGCTGCAGCACCAGGCCCTGGCCCGGGCGGCCGTAATGCACCACCTGCGGCTCGTCGTGGTAGACCTTGCCGATGCCGTGGCCGCAGTACTCGCGCACCACGCTGAAACGCTCGCCTTCGGCATAGCTCTGGATGGCATGGCCGATGTCGCCCAGGGTTGCGCCCGGACGCACCGCACGGATGCCGCGCCACATCGCTTCGTAGGTGGTTTCCACCAGGCGGCGGGCCATCACCGACGGCGTGCCGACGAAGTACATGCGGCTGGTGTCGCCGTGCCAGCCGTCCTTGATGACGGTAACGTCGATATTGATGATGTCGCCATCCTTGAGCACCTTCCCTTCGCTGGGAATACCGTGGCAGATGACGTTGTTGACCGAGGTGCACACGGTCTTCGGGAAGCCGCGGTAGCCGACGTTGGCCGGAATCGCGCCCTGCACGTTCACGATGTGGTCGTGGCAGATGCGGTCCAGCTCCTCGGTGGTGACACCGGGCTTGACGTGGGGGGTGACGATGTCGAGCACTTCGCTGGCCAGGCGGCCGGCGATGCGCATCATCTCGATTTCCTGCGGGGTTTTCAGATTCACGCTCATGGCGCCCATTATCGCCGATCCCGCTGCAATCTGAACGAACGCCACCCAACTGGCGATCCGGGGCATGCACGGTTCCGGCAAGGAAAGTGAAAGCGTGACGATCTCCACCCTTTCGCACGCCTGTTTATCACGGATTACAGACACTTACCCGCAGAAGCTGGCTACGACCGTTGTCAAAGCGGCCCCGAACCTGCCGCCTTCGCCTTGTTCAACAGACCTTCGGGTCAGGGAGGTTGTCCATGCGATCCACGCTCCGCTCACCGCTCGCCTGGGTCCTGACCGGACTGTTGCTGGCCGGCCCCGCACTGGCCGCCGACACCACGACCTTCAACGTGACCCTGGTGGTCACCAAGGCCTGCACCATCACGGCGGCGGCGGCCACCAACGTTGACTTCGGCACGGCGGCCTCGACCACGGCGACCCCCACCCTGGGCCAGGGCACGGTGACCGCCCAGTGCTCGGCCCTGACCCCGTACACGATTTCGCTGAACGCGGGCGCCAATGCCAGCACCGCCAACGACGTCACCACCCGCCGGATGAAGAACACCAACGCCGCGGTGACCGCCAACAACTTCGTTGGCTACCAGCTCTACCAGGACGCCGCTCATACCCTGGTCTGGGGTGCAACCTCGGGCACCAACACCCAGGCCGGCATCGGCACTGGCCTGGCCGTGCCCTACATCGTCTACGGCCAGATCCTGAACCTGAGCACCAACAACCCGGCCACCGGCAACTACCTGGATACGGTCACCGCCACGATCACCTATTGATGGAGCACGCCCGCATGGCCGGACCCCGCCCGTGGCGCGCCACCGGCGTGGCGCTGCTCGCGCTCTCCCTGCTGGCCGCAGCCCCTGCCGGTGCCACCAGCCTCCAGGTCGCCCCCACCAGCCTGCAGCTTGAGGCCCGCCAGCGCGCTGGCGAACTGTGGCTGACCAACAGTGGCACCTCGCCGGTCAGGCTGCAGGTGCGGGTCTTCCGCTGGGTACAGCAGGATGGCCAGGAACAACTGCTGCCCACCGAGGAACTGCTGGCCACCCCTCCGATGCAGGAACTGGGCGCGGGCCAGCAGCAGCTGGTACGGGTCATGCGCCCGAACCACGAACCGCCTGCGGCACAGCAGTACTACCGGCTGATCGTCGACGAGGTGCCTGATCTGGCGACCCGCGCCAACGGCATGCAGTTCGTGCTGCGCTATTCGATTCCGGTGTTCGTGCAACCGTCTGGCGGCAAGCTGGCGCCGCGCCTGCAGGCCAGCCTGGTGCAGCTGCAGGACGGACGCAACGGCGTGGAGGTGGCCAACACCGGCAACAGCTATGCACAGATCGCCGACCTGGCGCTGGGCAGCGTCCAGCGCCCGCGCATCGTGCACCCCGGCCTGCTGGGCTATGTACTGCCCGGGCAGGTGATGCGCTGGCCGATCGAGCGCACGGCCATCGACCGCGACAACGACCAGATCACGGCCAAGCTCAATGGCGAGTCGGAACAGACGCCGCTGTCGCCGCCACCGGCTCGCTGAGGCGTTGATGGGCGCGCTGTTTGCTGCCCTGGCTCCTGCGGCGACCGAAGCCGCCGATGTGTCCGGCGTGGCTGCCGCCGGGGCTGCGGACGTCTCCGGGGTGTCGGCCGACGCGATCCTGCCCGCCCCCACGCCCCTGACCGCCAGCCAGACCCTGTACCTGGACGTCTCGCTCAACAGCACGCCCCGCGGCCTGCTGCCATTCACTGAAACCCGTGGCCGGCTGCAGGCCAGTCCGGAAGTGCTGCGCCAGCTCGGCTTCAGCGCCCGCGGCGATGCGCCGGTCTATCTGGACCAGATCAGCGGGGCCGTTGTGCGCTACGACGCGCATATGCAGACCCTGGCCCTGGACGTGCCGCTGGACCAGCTGACCCTGCCGACCACCGTGCTCAGCCAGCCGCAGACCCGGGCACCGGCCAGCACCGCCTCGCCCGGCCTGCTGCTGAACTACGACCTGTATGGCAGCCGGGTCGACATGCTCGGCAACCTCAGCCTCAGCTCGGAGCTGCGCCTGTTCGGGATCGGCAACGGCACCGTCGAGAACACAGCGATCAGCCGGCGCTACCAGCAGCCCCGCGACCGTCGCTGGCGCGGTGAGAGCGTGCGCCTGGATACGCGCTGGAGCCTGGATTTCCCCGGCAAGGCGATGACGCTGGAGGTCGGCGATTTCTACAGCGGCTTCGTCGACTGGACCCGTCCGGTGCGCCTGGGCGGCCTGCAGATCGGCCGCAACTACGGCCTGCAGCCGTATCGCGTACTCACCCCCACGCCCAGCTTCCTCGGCCAGGCGGTGGTGCCGTCCACGGTCGAGCTGTACGTCGATGGCCTGCGCCAGTACAGCGGGCAGGTGCCGGTCGGTCCGTTCCAGCTGGCCGCGCAACCCGGCATCAGCGGCACCGGCAGCGCACAGGTGGTGGTGACCGATGCATTCGGGCGCATGCAGACGCTGGATTTCAGTTTCTATGGCACCCAGCAGCTGCTGGCCAAGGGCCTGTCGGACTGGTCGGCCGGCGTTGGCCGCCTGCGTGAGGATTTCGGCCAGCGTTCCTTCGCCTACGACGATCGCACCGTGGCCAGTGCCAGCTGGCGAGGCGGTATCAGCGACACCTTTACCGGCGAAGCACATGCCGAAGGCGGCGGCGGCCTGGCCCAGGCCGGCATCGGCGGCTGGTGGCTGCTTGGCGGCGCGGGCGTGTTCAACGCCGCCTATGCGCACAGTGACTATCACGGCCTGCGGGGCGGGCAATGGGCACTGGGCTACAGCTGGAACAACCGCCGACTCAACTTCAATCTGCGCAGCGTGCGCAGCCATGGCGATTACCGCGACCTGGGCGCACTGCAGGGCAACCTGCCGCCGAGCATCAGTGAACAGGCCACGGTCGGCGCCGATCTGCTGCGGCTGGGCACGCTCAGCGCCAGCTACCTGCGCCTGCGCTATCCCGACGGAGACGACAACCGCTACGCCAGTCTGTTCTGGTCACGCACCTGGAGCCAGCGGTGGTCGGCCTACCTGTCGGTGAACCAGAACCTGGACAAGAGCGATGACCGCAGCATCTACCTGTCGGTCACCGCCAGCCTGGGCAACAACCGCCAGGCCAGCCTCTCCAGCCAGCGCAACGGCGACAGCCAGAGCTGGGTAGCGGACGTGACCCAGCCGGTGCCCGGCGACGGCAGCGCCGGCGGCGTCGGTTGGCGCGCGCAGGTGCGCCATGGCGAGGACGGCAATGGCGGCCTGGCCGAAGTCGGCATCCTCAATGACGTCGGTCGCTACTCATTCGGCGCCTCGCGCCAGGGCGGCCTGAACTATGCCTACGCCAGCGCCAGTGGCAGCCTGGTGTGGATGGGCGGGCATGCCTTCGCCCCCCGCGAAGTCTCCGACGCGTTCGCAGTCATCAGCACCAACGGCGTGGGCGGCGTGCCGGTGCGGCTGGAAAACCGGCTGATCGGCGTGACCGATGGTCGCGGCCTGCTGCTGGTCAGCCCACTGCTGTCCTGGCAGCGCAATCGCGTCTCCATCGACACCCTGGACCTGCCCGAGGACATGCGCGCCGATCGCATCGAAGACTGGGTGACACCCCGCCAACGCGCCGGTACCCGCGTGACCTTCGCGCTGCGTTCGCGGCCGTCGTTGAACCTGACCCTGCACGGCATGGACGGGCAACCGCTGGAGGTCGGCAGCGAGGTGCAGCTGCCGGACGGGCGACAGGCGCTGGTGGGCTATGACGGGCTGCTGTACCTGGAAGACGTGTCCGCCGGCAGCGTGCTGTACATCACCACCAGCCGCGGGCAATGCAGGGTGAAGGTACCGGACGTGCCCAAGGTGGTGGCTTCCGGCGCGCGGCCGAAGCCGGCACCGCTGGCGTGCATCCCGGAGGTAGCGCCATGAGGACGTTGCTGCTCGGCCTGCTGCTGGTCGCCGGCCTGCTGGCGGCGGCACCGGCCCGCGCCGTCGCGGTGTGCGCCGCCGTCGCCGACCCGACGCTGCCGTTTGGCAACGTCAACAGCAATGCCCCCGGTGCAACCACAGGCACGCTCAACATCACCGTGACCTGCACCACTGCCGCGCTGAGCGTGCTGGCCACTACCGGCGTGCGGGTCTGCGTGGGCATCGGCGCCGGCAGCGGCGGCGGCAGCAGCTCCAGCTGGCGGACGATGAAGACCAGCACCAGCGACAGCATGAACTTCCAGCTCTACAACACCTCCAACTTCAGCCAGGTGACCGGGTTGACCCCGCGCGGCTCGCCGCCGGCGCAGGAGCTGACCTTGACCTACAACGTGCCCCTGACCGGCGGCAGCGGCACGCAGACCACGCAGGTGTCCGCACAGATCCCCGCCAATCAGATCCTGGCGTCAGGCGCCTACAGCAGCACCTTCAACGGCGCCAACGTGGTGCTGACCTGGGCCTGGAACGAGGTCCTGCTCGGCAATGCCACGGTGCCCGCCAACTGCAACGGCGGCGCCACCGGCACCAACAGCATCAGCAACGCCTTCAGCTTCACCGCCACCGCCAACGTGTTGCCGCAGTGCGGCAGCTACGTCACCACCAACATGGACTTCGGCAACGTCACCGGCGGCATTCCCGCCAACATCGACCGGACCGCCACCCTGACCCTGACCTGCCTGAAGAACACGGCCTACCAGGTCAGCCTCAACAACGGCCAGAACAACCCCTCCGCCACCAGCACGCGGCGCATGGCCACCACCATCGGCGGCAGCACCTACTACCTCACCTACGAGCTGTACCGCGATGCCGCGCGCAGCCTGCGCTGGGGCAATACCCTCAACGTCGATACCGTTGGCGGCACCGGAAGTGGCAGCGCGCAGCAGCTCACGATCCATGGCCGGGTGCCGCAGGTCACCGGCCAGCCCCCGGCCGGCATCTACAACGATGTGGTGCAGGTGACGATCACTTATTGACCTGTGTGCCGACCAACGGTCGGCACCCACCAGGCAGGTTTCGGACGATCGACGCCCACCGGGGCGGTTTCGGCAGATCCACGTCATGCGTGGATGCGCGCATCATTCCTGTGCCAGGAGCAGTCGACTGACAGTCGACGCTACAGATTCGGCCGATCCAGCCGATACCGCGCAGCGAGATCTTTCAGCACGGTGGTTGCCAGGTGGCTCGCGCATTTCTGATCGGGGCGATACTGTTCGCCAGCACATCGGCGTGGGCCGAACCCGGCCCCAGCAACCTGCAGATCCGCCTGACCGTGGTCGAAGCCTGCCGCGATGACCCAGGCAGCACCCACTGTCCCGCACCCCACCAGCGCAGCGACACACCGCAACTTCCGCCCCAGGTCCGCGAGCTCGCGCCTCCCGCCGACGACGAAGACACGACGTCCGCCGTGACCGTCATCTACTGATGCGGGCACTTCTGACCCTGCTGGCGATGCTGCTGGCGTTGCCTGCCGCGGCATTGGACCTGTTGCCGACCACACTGCAGCTGCCCGCCGAAGGTGGCCAGGGCGAACTTTGGCTCTTCAACCCCGGCCCCGGCCGCTGGCAGGGCCGGGTACAGATCCTGTCGTGGGACCAGCAGACCGACGCCGACGTGCTGCGTCCCACCGACCAGGTGCTCGCCAGCCCCACCCTGCTCGACATCCCGCCCGGCGTCCGACAGCGCATATGGCTGCTGCCACGCCAGCCGGCATCCGCTGTCGGCGAACAGGCCTATCGGGTCGTCCTGGCCCCCACTACGCCAGGGCTGCAGCGCTATTCGCTGCCGTTGTTCCGCGGGCACGCCACGCCAATGGCCCAATCGCGGCTGCATGCAGGGATCGAACCCGGCCAGTCACATACCTTCCTGCGACTGAGCAACACCGGTACCCTGCACGCACGCCTGAACGATCTCGCCTACATCACCAGCGGCGGTCAGCGCACCCTGCTGCTGCCCGGCCTGGCCGGGTATCTGCTGGCCGGCCATGAGCGCCGCTGGGCCCTGCCCGCCCGCGCTGATGGCTACGCCGGCGGTCATTTCCAGGCCCGGCTGCAGGATGGCCGCGTGGTCGATCTGGTCGCTCCAGGCCCGGCAATTGCAGCCAGCGCACCGAGCGGGCTATAATCGACCGGATTCCTGCCGCCTGCGTGCGCGGGAACCCGTCCACACCGGACGTCACCGGTGAATCCACACCTGCTGCCCCCATCCGTGCCGGGGTGCTCCGCAAGGAGTTCGGCCACGGAGGCAACAGGGAAGCCCAACCCCGGAACCGATCGCGCTTCCACGCGTCCCGCATACCTATCCCCGCGGGCGGAATCGCTGGTTCCATATCAGGAGTATTGCAATGCCCCAGGTCACCATGCGTCAGATGCTGGAAGCCGGCGTCCACTTCGGCCACCAGACCCGCTACTGGAACCCCAAGATGGCTCCGTACATCTTCGGCGCCCGCGGCAAGATCCACATCATCAACCTGGAAAAGACCGTCCCGCTGTTCAACGACGCGATGAACTTCATCTCGTCGGTTGCCCAGAAGCGCGGCACCGTCCTGTTCCTGGGCACCAAGCGCAGCGCCCGCGAAACCATCAAGGAAGAAGCCGAGCGTTGCGGCATGCCGTTCATGAACCAGCGCTGGCTGGGCGGCACCCTGACCAACTTCCGCACTGTCAAGCAGTCGGTTGCCCGCCTGAAGGAACTGGAAGCCGGTGAAACCGACGGCACCTTCGAGAAGCTGGTCAAGCACGAAGTGCTGGGCCTGCGTCGCGAGCGCGACAAGCTGGAAGCCTCGCTGGGCGGCATCAAGGACATGAACCGCCTGCCGGACGCCATCTTCGTGATCGACATCGGCCACGAAGACATCGCGATCAAGGAAGCCAAGAAGCTGGGCATCCCGGTCATCGCCGTGGTCGACACCAACTACAACCCGGAACTGGTGGACTACGCCATCCCGGGCAACGACGACGCCATCCGCGCTGTGCAGCTGTACGCCCGCGCCGCTGCCGACGCCGTGCTGGAAGGCAAGGCTGCTGCTCCGCACGCTGCTTCGGTGCGTGAGGAAGAGTTCGCTGAAGCCGCTGCTGAAGGCGAAGAGAAGCCGGCCCGCCGCGCTCCGGCCAAGAAGGCTGCCAAGAAGGGCGACGACGCCCAGGCCTGATCCAGGCCCGGGGTGGACGCCCGGCGTCCACCCTCCCTGCGCGCAGCCTTTGGCGCGTGACAGGACCGTGTCACACGGGCCGGCCACCATGCCGGCCCAACCCCTTTCTTTCGTGAGGTAATCCCGTGGAAATCACTGCTTCCCTGGTCAAGGAACTGCGCGAGCGCACCGGCGCCGGCATGATGGAATGCAAGAAGGCGCTCACCGAAGCCAACGGCGACATCGACGCTGCTGCTGAAGCCATGCGCAAGTCCGGCGCTGCCAAGGCCGACAAGAAGGCTGACCGCGTGGCCGCCGAAGGCCGTCTGGGCCTGGCCCAGGATGGCGGCAAGGCCGTGCTGGTCGAAGTCAACTCGGAAACCGACTTCGTCGCCAACGATGACAACTTCAAGTCCTTCGTCAATGCCGTTGCCGCTGCCGCCCTGGCATCGGGCGCCACCGACGTTGAAGCCGTGAAGGCTGCCAAGCTGGCCGATGGCCGCACCGTTGAAGAAGCCCGCGCCACCGCCGTGCAGACCCTGGGTGAGAACATCCAGATCCGTCGCATGGTGAATGTCGACACCACCGGCAACATCGGTGCGTATGTCCACACCAACGGCAAGGTCGGCGTGCTGGTCGATCTGATCGGCGGCGACGTCGAGCTGGCCCGTGGCCTGGCCATGCACGTGGCTGCGCTGAAGCCGCCGCACAACAAGGCTGCGGACGTTCCGGCCGACTTCGTCGAGAAGGAAAAGGAAATCGAGCTGGCCAAGATGTCCGAAAAGGACAAGGCCAAGCCGGCCGACATCCTGGAAAAGATCATCAGCGGCAAGATCAACAAGATCGTCAGCGACGTGACCCTGTACGGCCAGACCTACGTGCTGGGCGACACCACCGTCGAGCAGGTGGTCAAGGCCGCTGGCGCCGATGTTGCTGGCTTCAAGCTGCTGATCGTCGGCGAAGGCATCGAGAAGGTGGTGGAAGACTACGCCGCCGAAGTTGCCAAGGCGATGCAGGTCTGATTCCAGCCTTCCGGCCGTGAAGCAACCAGAAGGAGCCGCGGGAGACCGCGGCTCTTTTTTTATGCCGGCGGCCCTGTGGGGTGCGCACAGCGGCACCTTTGCGTTGCGCGCGAATCAAGCCGATACTCGGCACAGGGAATCAACAGTCATTTAGCAGGAACGAAAATCGCGGACTGTGATGCATTCCTAGGTATTCTTGTCCCAATGGAATTGAACGACCCGACATGCCTCCCGAGCTGACAGCTGCCCTGGCGCTCTGCCGCAACCTGCCCTCGCCACCCGGTATTGCCCTGCGCATCATCGAACTGGCACAGGACCCGGAAGCGGATATCGCCACCGCCGCCGACATCATCGCCATCGACATGGCGCTGAGCGCTCGCATGCTGCGCATCGCCAATTCGCCGCTGTACGCCAGCCGCCGTCGGATCGAGAACCTCGGCCAGGCACTGACCATGCTCGGCCTGAATGCCACGATCAGCCTGGCCCTCGGCTTCACCGTCACCCAGGGACTGACCGGCGGCACCGGCGCCGACCACGACCTGCGCCAACGCGCCTGGAAGCGCAGCATCCTCAGCGCGCTGGCTGCCAGCCAGCTGGGCCAGGCCCGCGGCCTGCGCCGGCTGGAAGAACTGATGCTGGCCGGCCTGCTGCAGGACCTGGGCGTACTGTGCCTGGCCCAGGCCGAATCGGAGCGCTACCTGCCGCTGCTGCGCGAAGCACGCGACAACATCGACCTGGTCGCGCGCGAGCGCGACGAACTGGGCTGCAGCCACGCCGAGGTCGGCGCCTGGGTGGCCGAGCAGTGGGGCCTGCCGCGCTACCTGGTGGAGAGCATCAGCCACAGCGAAGACCTGGACGCCGCGGA
Organism: Stenotrophomonas sp. a6; assembly: GCF_030913325.1. Taxonomy (NCBI): domain Bacteria; kingdom Pseudomonadati; phylum Pseudomonadota; class Gammaproteobacteria; order Lysobacterales; family Lysobacteraceae; genus Stenotrophomonas; species Stenotrophomonas sp. a6. Next base: position 1,450,872 of record NZ_CP133161.1, on the reverse strand, counting down.
ATCGCCGTTCCAGGCCTGCGTGCAGCTGTCCGGTGCCGTGGCCGACATCTGGTTGGACGATGACGCCGATGCCGCCCGCGAGCGCGCCCTGCAGCAGGTGCATGACCGCCTTGAACTGGACAGCGCCCGTTTCGACCAGGTCCTGACCCGCATCAGCGAGGCCCTGCCGGACATCGCCAGCCTGTTCGAGGCCGGCCTGAATTCCCCCTCGCGGGTGCGCGAACTGATCGACCACGCGCAGGAGCTGGCCACCCTGCGCAACCTGCGCGAACTGCAGGATGCCGACCAGGCCCGTCGCCGCGCCGACGAATTCGAAGCCCGGGCCAAGCGCCTGGCCGACCAGGCCCATCGAGATGCCCTCACCGGCGTGCTCAACCGGCGCCAGCTGGAAGCCGTGCTGGAGCAGGAATTCCTGCGCGCCGGTCGGCAGGGCTGGCCGCTGTCGGTGGCCTTCATCGACCTGGACGACTTCAAGAAGATCAACGACGCCCATGGCCACCTGACCGGCGACGAGGTGCTGCGGGCCTTTGCCGGCAAACTGCAGGGCCAGCTGCGCCACAGCGACACCGTGGCCCGCTTCGGCGGCGAGGAGTTCGTCGCGCTGCTGCCCAACACCAGCGAAACGGTAGCACTGGACGTGATCCGCCGGGTACTGGCCAACATCGTTGCCACGCCGATGGCCGAACTGGAAGGCGGCCCGCTGTTCGTCACCTTCTCCGCCGGCGTGGCCACCCAGGGCGGCTACGAACGCTTCGCCGACGTGCAGGACCTGCTGCGCGCCGCCGACGACGTGCTGTACCGCTCCAAGAACCTCGGCCGCAACCGGGTGATCGCGCGCTCCCCCGGCGCTCTCGGCCACGACGAGCTGTCAGCGACCGCGGGCGCCGAGCTGGGCTGAACCGGAAGCCCCGGATGACCGGGGCGAACGCCAGGATTTTACGCCGCAGTGCACAAAACACTATGGCCCGACGCCGCATGCGCGTAGAATCGCCCGCGATTTCCACGCACCCGAGGTCCCCATGTCCAAGCTCGCCTATCGCCGCATCCTTCTGAAACTGTCCGGGGAGGCGCTGATGGGAGATGAGGACTACGGCATCGACCCGAAGATCATCAACCGCCTGGCCCGTGAGGTCATCGAAGCCCAGCAGGCCGGTGCCGAAGTGGCCCTGGTGATCGGCGGCGGCAACATCTTCCGCGGCGCCGGCCTTGCCGCCGGCGGCATGGACCGGGTCACCGGCGACCAGATGGGCATGCTGGCCACGGTCATCAATGCCCTGGCCATGCAGGACGCCCTGGAGAAGCTGGGCGCCAAGGCGCGCGTGATGAGCGCGATCAAGATCAACGACGTGTGCGAGGACTACATCCGCCGCCGCGCCATCCGCCACCTGGAAAAGGGCCGCCTGGTGATCTTCGCCGCCGGCGTCGGCAGCCCGTTCTTCACCACCGACTCCGGCGCCGCCCTGCGCGCGATCGAGATCGGTGCCGACCTGCTGCTGAAGGCCACCAAGGTCGATGGCGTGTACGACAAGGACCCGAACAAGCACAGCGATGCGGTCCGCTTCGACAGCCTGAGCTATGACGAAGTGATCCGCCGCGGCCTGGAAGTGATGGATACCGCCGCCTTCGCCCTGGCCCGCGACAGCGACCTGCCGATGCGCGTGTTCGACATGGGCCAGCCGGGCGAGCTGCTGAAGATCCTCAACGGCGAGAACATCGGCACCCTGGTCCAGGGCCGCGATCCGGCCTGAGCCTGAGCGCGCGGCGACAACCGGGCCGATTCAGGCCCGGCAGCGTCCCGTATTCGCCTATAATCGCCCGATTCCAGATACATCCAGGACCGGGCGATGCTCAACGACATCAAGAACAACGCGCAGACGCGCATGGCCAAGAGCATCGACGCTCTGAAGCACACCCTCACCTCCATCCGGACCGGGCGTGCCACGCCGGCCCTGCTGGACCGCGTGACGGTCAATGCCTACGGCAACGCCAGCACCCCGCTGAACCAGGTTGCCTCGATCTCCAACGCCGATGCGCACTCGCTGCTGGTCACCCCGTTCGACAAGGGCATGATCAAGGAGATCGAGAAGGGTCTCTACAACGCCGAGTTCACCCCGAACACGCTGGGCACCGCGATCCGCATCAACATGCCGCCGCCGACCGAAGAGCGCCGCAAGGAGCTGGTCAAGCAGGTGCAGAAGGAAGGCGAAGGCGCCAAGATCGCGATCCGCAACATCCGTCAGGACGCGAACAAGGAAATCGCCAAGCTGGTCAAGGACAAGGCGATCAGCGAGGACGAGAAGAAGCGCGGTGAGGACGACATCCAGAAGTTGACCGACACCAACATCAAGGACGTCGACAAGGTCGTTGCCGACAAGGAAAAAGAACTGCTGTCGGTCTGAAGTCGATGCCTTCAGTCCCGCCTCCGTTGCCGGCCACCCTGCCCCGCCACGTCGCCATCATCATGGATGGCAACGGGCGCTGGGCACAGCAGCGCCGCCGCCCGCGCGTGATCGGCCATCGTGCCGGCGCGCGCGCGGTCAACCGCACCATCGAGCGCTGCCTTGAACTGGGCATTCCGGCGCTGACCCTGTTCGCGTTTTCCAGCGAGAACTGGGGCCGGCCGCAGGAAGAAGTCGACGCCCTGATGAAGCTGTTCCTCGGCGCGCTCGACCGCGAAGTGGACGAACTGCACCGACGCGGCGTGCGCGTACGCTTCATCGGCGAACGCGAGCGCTTTGGTGCCGGACTGGTCAGCCGCATGCAGCTGGCCGAGCAGCGGACCGCCGACAACACCACCCTGACCCTGTCGATCGCCGCCAGCTACGGCGGTCGCCAGGACATCGCCCGTGCCGCGCGCGCACTGGCCGCTGAAGTCGCCGCAGGACGCCTGCTGCCCGAACAGATCGACGAATCGCTGCTGGGCAGCCAGGTCGCCCTGGCCGACCTGCCGCCGCCGGATCTGTTCATCCGCACCGGTGGCGACACCCGCATCAGCAACTTCCTGCTGTGGCAACTGGCCTACACCGAGCTGTGGTTCACCGAGGCGCTGTGGCCGGACTTCGATGCCGCCCTGCTGCAGCAGGCGCTGGATGCCTATGGCAGCCGCGAGCGTCGTTTCGGCCTGACCAGCGCCCAGATCGCCGCACTGGCCACCGAGACCTCCAGCCCATGACCAAGACCCGAGTCCTCGCCGCGCTGATCATGGCGCCGCTCGCCATTGCCGCGATCCTGCTGCTGCCGACGCAATGGCTGGCCGCCGCCGCCGCCGCCGTGCTGCTGATCGGCCTGTGGGAATGGCTGAAGCTGGCCGGCATCGAAGACACCCTCGCGCGCACCGTGCTGCTGGTGCTGAACCTGCTGCTGATGGTGCTGCTGGTGTGGGCCGATGGCAGCACGCTGGTGCTGTTCCAGATCACCACACTGGCAGGTGTTGCCTGGTGGCTGGCGGCGCTGGCCTGGCTGCGCTTCTTCAACTTTGGCGCCCAGCCGACGGCCCCCTCCCGGATCGTGAAGATGCTGGCCGGCACCCTGGCCATCGTTCCTGCCTGGGCAGCGCTGGTACTGATCCACGCTGGCGGTGACCCGCCAGGCAAGCAGGGCCACCTGTGGCTGCTGGCGGCACTGGCACTGGTCTGGGCAGCTGATTCGGGCGCCTATTTCGCCGGCCGTCACTTCGGCAAGCACAAGCTGGCGCCGCGGATCAGCCCCAACAAGACCTGGGAAGGCCTGTTCGGCGGCCTGCTGGCCGGTGTCGCCGTGGCCCTCGGACTGGGCTGGCTGGCCGGCATCGACATCGCGCACCTGCCGGGCCTGCTGATCACCTCGGTGGTGGCCGTATTCGCGTCGGTGCTGGGTGACCTGTTCGAAAGCCTGATCAAGCGCCACGCCGGTGCCAAGGACTCGGGCAACCTGATTCCGGGCCATGGTGGCGTGCTCGACCGCGTCGACGGCGTCCTCGCCGCCGTGCCGGTGTTCGCGCTGGGCAAGGAAATCTTCGGGTTCTGACCATGAATGCTGTCGCAGACCTGCGCCGGGTCGCCGTATACGGCGCCACCGGCTCGATCGGTGCCTCCACGCTGGACGTGATCGCCCGCCACCCGCAGCGCTACCAGGCCACGGTGCTGGCCGCCGGCCGCCAGGTGCAGGCACTGCTGGCCCTGTGCCGCCAGCACAAGCCCGCGCACGCGGTCATCGCCGACGAAGCGCTGTTCACCGAACTGCGCGACGGCCTGCGCGATGCGGGGCTGTCGACCGAGGCCCACGCCGGTCATGCCGCACTGGACCAGCTGGCAGCAAGCGATGCCTGCGACACGGTCGTCGCGGCCATTGTCGGTGCTGCAGGGCTGTCCTCGACCCTCGCCGCCGCTGCGGCCGGCAAGCGCATCCTGCTGGCCAACAAGGAATCGCTGGTACTGGCCGGCGAGCTGCTGACCCGCACCGCCGAGCGCGCCGGCGCCGAGATCATTCCGATCGACAGCGAGCACAGCGCGATCTTCCAGTGCCTGCGTTCGCGCGACGCCAGCATCGACGGCGCCGGCGTGCGCCGGATCCTGCTGACCGCGTCGGGCGGCCCGTTCCGCGGCCGCAGCCGCGCCGAGCTGGCCGAGGTCACCCCGGCCCAGGCCGTGGCTCACCCGAAGTGGTCGATGGGCCCGAAGATCTCGGTCGATTCGGCGACGTTGATGAACAAGGGCCTGGAAGTCATCGAGGCGCACCATCTGTTCTCGGTGCCCGGCGAGCGCATCGAGGTGCTGGTGCACCCGCAGAGCCTGGTCCATTCGCTGGTCGAATTCGTCGACGGCTCGACCCTGGCCCAGATGGGCCTGCCGGACATGCGCACCACCCTGGCGGTCGGCCTGGGCTGGCCGCAGCGCATCGAATCGGGCGTGGCCGGGCTGGACCTGCTGGCGCAGGGCCGGCTGGATTTCGAGGCGCCTGACACCGACGCCTTCCCCTGCCTGGCGCTGGCCTGGCAGGCCATGCAGGCCGGCGGTACTGCCCCGGCGGTGCTGAACGCCGCCAATGAAGAGGCGGTTTCAGCATTTCTTCAGGGCCGGATCGGTTTCCTGACCATCCCGGAGCTGGTTGCTAACGCTCTTTCAACACTGCCGACCCAGCCAGCCGATACACTGGAGGTCCTGTTGTCCGCCGACCAGCGGGCACGCCAGCTCACCCTGAACGCCATCGACGCCGCCTGAACGACCGCCTCGCCCAGCATGACGCCGCCGCCCCTGCCCGCCACTGTGAGCCTGCATGACTGACTTCCTCGGATCGGTCTGGTGGATGATTGTCAGCCTCGGGCTGCTGGTCACGTTCCACGAGTTCGGGCATTACTGGGTCGGCCGCCTCTGCGGGGTCAAGATCCTGCGCTTCTCGGTCGGCTTCGGCCGTCCGCTGTGGTCGCGCCGCGACAGGCACGGCACCGAGTTCGCCATTGCCGCCATCCCGCTGGGTGGCTACGTGAAGTTCCTCGACGAACGTGAGGTCGAGGTCCATCCCCACGAGCGCGGCCAGGCCTTCAACCACAAGACCGTGTGGCAGCGCATCGCCATTGTTGCTGCAGGGCCGATCGCCAATCTGCTGCTGTGCATCCTGCTGCTGTGGGCGATGTTCGTGATCGGCAAGCAGGACTACTCGCCGACGATCGGCCGGGTTGACGGCATCGCCGCCAGCGCCGGACTGCTCAGCGGTGACCGCCTTCTGCGGGTGGATGAGCGCCAGGTCGCCACCCTGGGCGAGGCCAGCATGGCGCTGACCGCCGCCGCGATGGATCGCCGCGACGTCACGCTTGAGGTACTCGACCCTGCGGACCAGGTGCGCGTGCGCACCCTGCCGCTGTCGCAGCTGCCCGCCGGCTTCGATGAACGACGGGTACCGATCCTGGCCGGCCTGTATTGGCAATCGTGGCTGCAGCCGGCACTGGTCGACTCGCTCACCGCCGATTCGGTGGTCACCGGGCTGCTGCAGCCGGGCGACCTGATCGTGGCGATCGACGGCCAGCGCATCGACAGCGTCGACCAGGTGATCGGCGAGATCCAGGCCCTCGGCCGTGCCGGAGGCCCCGGCATGATCGAGGTCCTGCGAGGCGGTGAACGCCTTGCACTGGAAGTCACGCCCCGCCAGGGCAAGGATGGCAAGGGCAACCCGGTCTGGCAGATCGGCGTCGGCTTCCCCACCACCTACAGCCCCTCCTACGACACCCTGCTGCGCTATGGGCCGCTGGATGCAGTGACCGTCGCCGTACGTGAAACCGGCCGGCTTGCCGCCGATTCGCTGGGCATGATGGCCCGCATCGTCACCGGCAAAGCCTCGCTGCAGAACGTTTCCGGGCCGGTCACCATCGCCCGCGTGGCCAATGTCTCGGCCAAACGCGGCCTCGACTGGTTCCTGCAGTTCCTTGCCCTGCTGTCACTCAGCCTGTGCATCATCAACCTGTTGCCGATCCCGATCTTGGACGGCGGGCACCTGCTGTATTACCTTATCGAGTTGGTCAAGGGCAGCCCGCTGAGCGAGCGTGCCATCGCCGCCGGCCAATACATCGGCCTGGCGTTGCTGGCCGGGCTGATGGGGTTGGCGTTCTACAACGACATCCTCGGCCTGGTCCCGCGATGAACTTTTCCACGTTGTTGCCGTCTACAGCGTCGGCATCCCGCACCAATGAAATCGACCTTCCTACCGGACGTGACATGACGCGACTCCCCAATCGCCGCCTGCTGGCCCTCGCCCTCGCCGCCGTCACCGGCGCTCCCGCCCTGGCCCAGGCAGCCGAGCCCTTCACTGTCAGCGACATCCGCGTCGATGGCCTGCAGCGCATCAGCTCGGGCACGGTGTTCACCTACCTGCCGGTGGAACGGGGCGAGACGATCACCGACAACAAGGTCGGCGAGACCATCCGCGCGCTGTACAAGACCGGCTTCTTCGAAGACGTGCAGCTGGACCGCCAGGGCAGCATCCTGGTGGTGACCGTCAAGGAACGCCCGGCGATCAACAAGCTGACCGTGACCGGCAACAAGGACATCAAGTCCGAGCAGCTGCTCAAGGGCCTGTCCGATATCGGCCTGACCGAGGGCGGCACCTTCGACCGCCTGAGCCTGGACCGCGTGACCCAGGAACTGCGCCGCCAGTACAACGACCGCGGCAAGTACACCGTCGAGATCACCCCGACCGTGAGCCCGCTGGACCGCAACCGCGTGGACATCGCGATCGCCATCAAGGAAGGCAAGGCGGCCAAGATCCGCCACGTCAACCTGGTCGGCACCGAGAAGTTCGAGAGCAAGGACATCCTGGAGACCTGGGAGTCCAAGGAGCACAACTGGGCGTCGTGGTACCGCCGTGACGACCAGTACTCCAAGGAAAAGCTGTCCGGCGACCTGGAAAAGCTCAACTCGTGGTACCTGGACCGCGGCTACGTCGACTTCAGCATCGATTCCACCCAGGTCTCGATCAGCCCCGACAAGCGCGACATGTTCCTCACCGCGGGCGTGACCGAGGGTGCGCAGTACAAGATCTCCGAGATCAAGGTCAGCGGCGACACCATCCTTCCGCAGGAGGACGTCGAGCGCATGGTGATCCAGAAGCCGGGCGACACGTTCTCGCGTGCCCTGCTGGAATTCAGCTCGGACACCATCACCAACTCGCTGTCCAACATCGGCTACGCGTTCGCCAAGGTGAACCCGATCCCGACCACCAACCGTGCCGAACAGACGGTAGGGATCAACATGCAGGTCGTGCCCGGCCCGCGCGTGTCGGTGCGTCGCATCCTGTTCCGTGGCAACACCCGCACCTCCGACGAAGTGATGCGTCGCGAAATGCGCCAGTTCGAGAACAGCTGGTACTCGCAGGCCGCGATCGACCGCTCCAAGATCCGCCTGCAGCGCCTGGGCTACTTCGAGTCAGTGGACGTCGAGACCCCGGCCGTAAGCGGCAGCAACGACCAGGTCGACGTCGTCTACAACGTCAAGGAAACCACCTCCGGCAGCTTCGTGTTCGGCCTGGGCTATTCGCAGTCCTACGGCATGACCACCTCGGTGCAGCTGTCGCAGAACAACTTCCTCGGCGGCGGCAACCGCGTGTCGGTCGAAGCCTCGCGCAGCAGCTACCTGCAGCGCTACGGCTTCAGCTACACCAACCCGTACTTCACCGACGACGGCGTTTCGCTGGGCTACAACCTGTCCTGGCGTGAACTGGACTACTCCGACTTCAACACCGCGCAGTACAACAGCACCAATGGTTCTGCGCAGGTGGTATTCGGCGTGCCGCTGACCGAGACCGACACCGTCTCGCTGATGTTCGGCATCGACAGCAACCAGATCACGACCTACCGTGGCTCGACCCCGGCCTCGATCATCGATTACATCGATGCGGTCGGTTCGCGCACCTTCCATGCCTGGCGTACCGAGCTGGGCTGGGCGCGCGACTCGCGCAACGATTACTTCATGCCGACCCGCGGTACCTACCAGCGCGTCGGTCTGGAAACCACGCTGCCGGGCTCGACCATCGAGTACTACAAGCTGAACTACCAGATCAGCAAGTACTGGCCGATCATGCCGTCGCTGGTGATCAACACCCGCGCCGAAGTGGGCTACGGCGATGCCTACGGCAAGGACTACACCCGTACGATCACCGACGCCGACGGCAAAACCCGTACCGTCACCGCCAGCGGCCTGCCGTTCTTCGAGAACTTCTACGCCGGTGGTACCAACTCGGTACGTGGCTTCGAGGACAACACCCTCGGTCCGCGCGAAGTAACCCAGGGTTATCCGGAAGGCCAGCCGCTGGGTGGTTCGCTGAAGACCGTCGGTTCGGTCGAAGCCTACTTCCCGCGCCTGTTCGACAGCCCATCGGCCCGCGTGTCGGCCTTTGTCGACTTCGGTAACGTCTACAACGGCACCAAGAACTTCAAGGCCAACGAACTGCGCGTCTCCACCGGTGTGGCCCTGCTGTGGCGCGCCCCGGTCGGCCCGATCTCGATCAGCTACGCGTTCCCGCTGAAGAAGGAAGACGGCGACAAGATCGAACGCCTGCAATTTACCTTCGGCGGTCAGTTCTAAGAACTGACCACCGAAGGTGCGCCGCGGCTTGCTGTGCAAGCAGCGGGTCCCGACCTACCTCCTATCCCCCGCGCCATTGGCGCGCCCCCCTTAACAGAAGGGGGGCTCTCCACCAGACGGGGCGCGAAGCGCCGGGCATTGCCCGGCGTTTTCGTTTAGTCCGGATGCGGGAAGCGCGCACCCCGCTTTTGATTTTTTCTGTTTTTCCGTGGCTGGCACTCGCGCCAGGCCGTCGGAGGTCGGACGGGGTGGGGCTGCGGGGGTGTGAGCCGCATGGATGCGGCGACCAAGGCTACATGGACGTACTTGCGCCGCCCCCCGCAGTCCCGCCCCGTCCGACCCAGCCCATGACACTGGCTCTGCCGGCCGCGAGGGGCCCTGCCGTTGGCTGCATATGCCCCCCGCATGACCGCAATGGCGTCACACGTTAAACTCCCGCCGTGAATACTCCCACCTACACCGCCCAGCAACTCGCCGAGCAGTTCGGCCTGCAGGTCCATGGCGACCCCGCCACCGCCATCCACGGCGTGGCCACCCTCGCCCACGCCGGTCCTGGCCAGCTGACCTTCCTCGCCAATCCACGCTACCGCGCCCAGCTGGCCGACAGCCAGGCCTCGCTGGTCGTGCTGCGCGCCGACGACGCCGAAGCCGCCCCCGGCGCCGCGCTCGTGGTCAAGGACCCGTACACCACCTTCGCCAAGATCGCCGCGCTGTTCGACATCGCGCCCACGCGCCCACCGGGCATCCACCCCAGCGCCGTCATCGATTCCAGCGCCCAGGTCGCCGCCAGCGCCCACATCGGCCCCTTCGTCTCCATCGGCGCGCGCAGCGTGGTCGGCGAGAACTGCATCATCGGCGCCGGCAGCGTGATCGGCGAAGACTGCAGCCTGGACAGCGGCTGCGAACTGATCGCCCGGGTCACCCTGGTCACCCGGGTCAAGCTCGGCAAGCGCGTGCGCGTGCACCCCGGTGCCGTGCTCGGTGCCGATGGCTTCGGCCTGGCGATGGACGCCGGCAAGTGGATCAAGGTGCCGCAGCTCGGCGGCGTGCGCATCGGCGACGATTGCGAAATCGGCGCCAACACCTGCGTCGACCGTGGTGCACTGGAAGACACCGTGCTGGACGAAGACGTGCGCCTGGACAACCTGGTACAGATCGCGCACAACGTGCAGATCGGCGCGCACTCGGCCATCGCCGGCTGCACCGGCATCGCCGGCAGCGCCAGGATCGGCCGCTACTGCCTGCTCGGCGGCCACGTCGGCGTGGTCGGCCACCTCGAGATCTGCGACAAGGTCGTGATCACCGGCAAGTCGGTGGTCCGCAATTCCATCCATGAGCCGGGCGAGTACTCGTCCGGCACCCCGTTGACCGACAACCGCACGTGGCGCAAGAACGCCGCGCGCTTCAAGCAGCTGGACGCATTGGCTCGCCGCGTCCTGGCTGCTGGCAAGGAGAAAGAATGAACGACACGCTGCAGCTTCCGATCGACGTCTGCCAGATCCAGGAACTGCTCCCGCACCGCTACCCGTTCCTGCTGGTGGACCGGGTGCTTGAGCTCGACATCGAGGCCAAGCGCATCCTGGCGCAGAAGAACGTCAGCATCAACGAGCCGTTCTTCCAGGGTCACTTCCCGGGCCGCCCGATCATGCCCGGCGTGCTGATCATCGAAGCGCTGGCCCAGGCCGGTGGCGTGATGACCCAGCTGACGCTTGGCCGCGATGCGCAGTCCAAGCTGTTCTACATGGTCAAGGTGGAAAACGCCCGCTTCAACAAGCAGGTCGTGCCCGGCGACGTGCTGATGCTGGATGTGCAGATGAAGCGCCTGATCCGCAACATGGGCTGGTACTACGGCGAGGCCAAGGTGAACGGTGAAGTCGTTGCCTCGGCCGAGGTCATGTGCGCCGGTGCCAAGGGCTGATCCACGGGAGGCAGCAATGACTGACAACGCACCACGGATCCACCCGACTGCCGTCATCGATCCGGCCGCGCGCCTGGCCGACGACGTCCAGGTCGGCGCGTTCACCCTGATCGGTGCCGATGTGGAAATCGGCGCCGGCACAGTGGTCGGCCCCCATTGCAGCATCCACGGCCCGACCAGGATCGGCCGTGACAACCGCTTCATCGGCCACGCCGCGATCGGTGGCGAGCCGCAGGACAAGAAGTTCGCTGGCGAACGCACCGAACTGGTGATCGGCGACCGCAACGTGTTCCGCGAGTTCGTCACCCTGAACCGTGGCACCGGCGGCGGCGGCGGCATCACCACCATCGGCAACGACAACTGGATGCTGGCCTACACGCACGTGGCGCACGACTGCCATGTCGGCAACTTCTGCGTGTTCTCCAACAACACCACGCTGGCCGGGCACGTGACCGTGGGCGACTACGTGATCATCAGCGGCTTCGCCGGTGCCCACCAGTTCTGCCGCATCGGTGCGCACGCCTTCCTCGGCATGGGCGCGCTGACCAATGGCGACGTACCGCCGTTCACCATGGTCGGCACCGATTCGCTGGGCCGCCCGCGCGGCATCAACAGCGAAGGGCTGAAGCGTCGTGGCTTCGACGCCGAGCGCATCTCCGCCATCAAGCGCGCCTACCGCACCCTGTACGTGGCGGGCCTGCCGCTGGCCGAAGCCAAGGTGCAGCTGACCGAACAGGCACGCGACAGCGATGACGTGAAGGCCATGCTGGACTTCATCGAACACGCTGAGAGGCCCTTGCTGCGATGAGCAGCACGACCGGCCAGGCGCCGGCCGGCGCCGCCGTGATTCCGCTGGCCTCGATGGCCGGCAGCGTTCCCGCGCAGCGGGTGCTCAGCGAGCGCCCGTTGCGGATCGCTCTGGTGGCCGGTGAGGCCTCCGGTGATCTGCTGGGTGCGGGCCTGGTGCGCGAGCTGAAGGCACGCTTTCCGAATGCCGAATTCGCCGGCATCGGTGGCGATGCCATGCGCAGCGCCGGCTGCCTGACCTGGCACGATGCCAGCGAGCTGGCGGTGATGGGACTGACCGAAGTGCTGCGCCACCTGCCACGCCTGCTGAAACTGCGTTCCGCGTTCCGCCAGCGTGCACTGGAATGGCAGCCGGACGTGTTCATCGGCATCGACGCGCCCGACTTCAACCTGGGCATCGAACGCTGGCTGAAGCAGCGCGGCGTGCGCACCGTGCACTACGTCAGCCCCTCGGTCTGGGCCTGGCGCGAGAAGCGCGCCGAGAAGATCGGCAGCAGTGCCGACCTGGTGCTGTGCCTGTTCCCGATGGAACCCCCGATCTATGCCAGGCACGGCATCGACGCGCGCTTCGTTGGCCATCCGATGGCCGATGACATCCCCCTGCAGGGCAACCGCGAGGAAGCGCGCGCCGCGCTTGGCCTGCCGACCTCGGCCAAGGTGCTGGCAGTGCTGCCAGGCAGCCGCCTGGGCGAAATCTCGCGCCTCGGTGAACCGTTCTTCGAGGCCGCCTGGCAGGTCTCCGAGCGCATCCCCGGCCTGCACGTGGTAGTGCCTGCCGCCAACCCGGCCTGCAAGCGCCTGATCGAAGAACAGCTGTCACGCTCGGCGCTGCCGGTAGCCTTCTCGCATGTACTCGACGGTGAGGCGCGAAACGCGATGATCGCCGCCGATGTGGTGGTGCTGGCCTCGGGTACCGCGACGCTGGAGGCGATGCTGGTCAAGCGGCCGATGGTGGTCGGTTACCGCGTCAACGAGCTGACCTACCGCCTGGTCAAGGCGCTGGGCCTGATCAAGGTCGACCGCTTTGCCCTGCCCAACATCCTGGCGGGCCAGGACCTGGCACCGGAACTGATGCAGCACGACTGCACGCCGGACAAGCTGGCGGCGGCCATCCAGCAATGGTTCGACCACCCGCAGCGGGTGACCGACCTGCAGGACACCTATGCCCGCCTGCATCAACGACTGCGCCGCAATGCCTCGGCCCGCGCGGCCGACGCTGTGGGCGAGCTGTTGATGCGCGACCAGGCCCAGGCATGAGCCGCCGCCACGCCGCAGCGGCCAGCCTGGCCCTGTTCGACGGTGCTGCCGTGGTCGAGCCGGAGCGTCTGGTCGCCGGCGTCGACGAAGCCGGCCGCGGTCCGCTGGCCGGACCGGTCGCGGTGGCGGCGGTGGTGTTCGACCCGGCACGGCCACGCATCAACGGCCTGGACGATTCCAAGCAACTCACCGCAGCCCGCCGCGAGCAACTGCATGACCGCATCATCGAACGTGCCCTGGCCTGGCACGTGGTGCTGGTGGACGTGGACACCATCGACCGCCTGAACATCTACCAGGCCACCCTGCAGGGCATGCGTGACGTCGTTGCAGCGGTCGCCCACGTGGCCGGCTTCGCCCGCATCGACGGCAACGTGGTGCCCAAGGGCCTGGTACTGCCGGCGCAGGCACTGGTCGGCGGTGATGGCATCGACCGCGCGATCATGGCCGCCTCGATCCTGGCCAAGGTCTCGCGCGACCGCTACATGCAGGACGTGCATGCCCGCCACCCGCAATACGGCTTCGAGCAGCACAAGGGCTACGGCACCCCGGCCCATCTGGCCGCCCTGCGCGAGCACGGCCCCTGCATGGAGCACCGGCGCAGCTTCGCCCCGGTGCGCGAGTGCCTGGAAAACCCGGCAGCTGTGACCGCAGACGTCGCAATCGCCTGAATCGCCTGAACGGTCGCTGCACCCGGCTGCGAAAGCAGGGTCAGGCGGGGCCCGCGGTTCGCCTGCGAACCGTGGGGAGCGATAGCGCGGATGCGATATCGCATGCCGTCAAGAGCTTGTCGCGCCCTCCAGCCCTCGCTACCCTGACCGGGCACTCCAGCGCTTCCCGACCCCGGCGACGATTCCCCCGTCAGCACCCGGGGCCCGCGCGCTCCAACCTGGTCCGGCATGTCCAACTCCCGCTTCGTACATCTCCACGTCCACACCGAGTTCTCGCTGGCGGACTCCACCATCCGTGTGCCGGCCAAGCCGGACCAGGCGGACCCGAAGAAGGCCAAGCAGGCCAACCTGCTGTCACGCTCGGTCGAACTCGGCCTGCCCGCGCTGGCGGTGACCGACCTCAACAACCTGTTCGCCCTGGTCAAGTTCTACAAGGCGGCCGAAGGCGTGGGCATCAAGCCTATCGCCGGCGCCGACGTGCTGATCGCCGAGGAAGGGCAGGATCCGTGGCGGATGACCCTGCTGTGCCGCGACCGCGAGGGCTACCTGAGCCTGTCGCGGCTGCTGACCCGCGCGTGGATGGAAGGCCATCGCCCCGAAGGCGGCGTGGCCATTCATCCGGACTGGCTGAAGGCCGGCAACGCCAACCTGTTCGCGCTGGCCGGCCGGCAGAGCCTGGCCGGGCGCCTGGCGCTGGACGGCAAGCATGAACTGGCCGAGCAGCAGCTGGCCGATTGGCAGCGCGTGTTCGGCGATGGCCTGCACCTGGAGCTGACCCGCACCGGCCGCGAGGGCGAGGAAACCTTCAACCAGTTCGCGCTGATGGCCGCCGGCCAGCGTGGCCTGCCGGTGGTGGCCAGCAATGATGTGCGCTTCCTGGCGCCCACCGATTTCAGCGCGCACGAAGCGCGCGTGTGCATTTCCACCGGCCGCGTACTGGACGACCCCAAGCGCCCGCGCGAGTACAGCGACCAGCAGTACCTGAAATCGGCCGAAGAGATGTGTGCGCTGTTCGCCGACATTCCCGATGCCATCGACAACACGCTGGCGCTGGCCGAGCGCTGCAACATCGAGATGCGGCTGGGCACCTACTTCCTGCCCAATTACCCGGTGCCCGACGACGAGACCCTGGACACCTGGATCCAGAAGATGTCGCGCGACGGCCTGGAAGAGCGCCTGGAGAAGAATCCGCTGGCGCCGGGCAAGACCCGCGAAGATTATTTCGAGCGCCTGGAGTTCGAGCTCAACACCATCATCAAGATGGGTTTCCCCGGCTACTTCCTGATCGTGGCCGACTTCATCCAGTGGGGCAAGAACCAGGGCATCCCGATCGGCCCTGGCCGTGGTTCGGGTGCCGGTTCGCTGGTGGCGTGGGCGCTGAAGATCACCGATCTGGACCCACTGCCGTACAACCTGCTGTTCGAGCGCTTCCTGAACCCGGAACGCGTGTCGATGCCCGACTTCGACATCGACTTCTGCATGGACCGCCGCGACGAGGTGATCGACTACGTCGCGCGCAAGTACGGGCGCGAGCGCGTCAGCCAGATCATCACCTACGGCACCATGGCCGCCAAGGCGGTGGTGCGCGACTCCGGCCGCGTGCTCGGCTTCCCGTACGGCCTGGTCGACGGTGTTTCCAAGCTGATCCCGAACATCCTCGGCATCCACCTGAAGGATGCACTGGGCAAGGGCAAGGAAGGCCCCAGCTCGGAAATGGCGTCGCCGGAACTGATCCAGCGCTACGAGACCGAGGACGATGTCCGCGACCTGATCGACCTGGCGCTGCAGCTGGAAGACCTGACCCGCAACGCCGGCAAGCACGCCGGTGGCGTGGTGATCGGGCCCGAACCGCTGAGCGAGTTCTGCCCGCTGTACGCCGAACACGACGAGAACGGTCTCGGCAAGAACCCGGTCACCCAGTTCGACAAGAACGACGTGGAAGAAGTGGGCCTGGTGAAGTTCGACTTCCTCGGCCTGCGCACGCTGACCATCATCGACTGGGCGGTGAAGGCGATCAACAAGCGCCATGAGCGCGCCGGCATTCCGCCGGTGGACATCGCCGCGATTCCGCTGGACGACACGCCCACCTACAAGGACATCTTCGCCAACGGCAATACGGGCGCAGTGTTCCAGTTCGAATCCTCGGGCATGCGCCGCCTGCTGAAGGACGCGCGCCCCGACCGTTTCGAAGACCTGATCGCGCTGGTGTCGCTGTACCGCCCCGGCCCGATGGACCTGATTCCCTCCTTCAATGCGCGTAAGCACGGCCAGGAAGAAATCATCTATCCCGATCCGCGCACCGAAGCGATCCTGAAAGACACCTACGGCATCATGGTGTACCAGGAGCAGGTGATGCAGATGGCGCAGATCGTCGGCGGCTACTCGCTGGGCGGCGCCGACCTGCTGCGCCGTGCGATGGGCAAGAAGGTGCCGGCCGAAATGGCCAAGCACCGCGAGATCTTCCGCGAAGGCGCGGCCAAGGACGGCGTGGACGAAGCCAAGGCCGACGCGATCTTCGACCTGATGGAGAAGTTCGCCGGCTACGGCTTCAACAAGTCGCACGCCGCCGCCTACGCGCTGGTCAGTTACCAGACCGCATGGCTGAAACGCCATTACCCGGCCGAGTTCATGGCGGCCACGCTGTCGTCCGATCTGGACAACACCGACAAGGTGGTCGGCTTCCTCGACGAGGTGCGCAACCTCGGCCTGACCGTGCTGCCGCCCAAGGTGAACCAGTCGGCCTTCATGTTCGAAGCGGTGACCCCGGACACCATCCAGTACGGCCTCGGTGCGATCAAGGGCGTCGGCCAGGGTGCCTGCGAGGCGGTGGTCGAGGAGCGACTGAAGGGCGGCCCGTTCAAGGACCTGCTCGACTTCTGCACCCGCGTCGGCTCGGCCAAGCTCAACCGGCGCACGCTGGAAGCGATGATCAACTGTGGTGCGTTGGACGAGCTCGGCCGCAACCGTGCCTCGCTGATGCTGCAGCTGCCGGAGGTGATCAAGGCTACCGACCAGATGGCCCGCGAGCGCGCTTCGGGACAGAACTCGCTGTTCGGTGGCCCGGACCCGAGCGCGACCACGATCCAGCTGGACCTGCCCGAAGCCGAAGAATGGCCGCTGCTGCAGCGCCTCAACGGCGAGCGCGACACGCTGGGCTTCTATCTCAGTGGCCACCCGTTCGATCCATGGCGCGACGATGTACGCGATCTGGTCGGCAACGACCTGGGTTCGGTGGAGAAGATCTGGAGCGCCAACAGCGGTGGCGGCGGCGGCGGCGAAAAGCGCTGGCGCCCGGAAGTACAGACCGTGCTGGCCGGCCAGGTGGTCGGTGTGCGTCGCAAGGGCGAGAGCCAGATCTTCATCCAGCTGGAAGATGGCCGCGGCCGCGTCGAGTGCAGCGCGTTCTCCGACGCGATGGCCGAGTTCGGGCACCTGATGACCAAGGACCGCATCCTGGTGGTCAAGGGCGGCTTGCGCGAGGACGAGTTCAACGGCGGCTACGCACTGCGCATCCGCCAGTGCTGGGACTTCGACGAAGTCTGCGCCAACTACGCCACGCGACTGTCGCTGCGCCTGGACCTGCGCCAGCAGCGTCCGGTCTGGGAGCGCATCGATGCGCTGCTCGACCGCCATCGCCCGGGGCGCACACCGCTGCGCCTGGACCTGCTGCTGAAGGGCCCGCACGGCGGCGTCGCCGGCATGCTCGATGTGTCCGGGCAGAGCGCGGTGCGCATCGATTCCAAGTTGATGGAGGCGCTGCGCGCCGACCCCGCCGTGCGCACGCTGAAAGTGCGCTACAGCCCACCGTGGGCCAGCTGAGGTCGGCTCCTCCGTATTCCTGTTTTTCCCGTTCCAGTCATCAAGGACGATTGCCAATGAAGACCCTGCTGTTCCCGTTCGCCGCCGCGCTGGCCCTGGCCGCCTGCTCGCCATCGAAGGTCGAGTTCCAGATCGACAACCCGACCGATGCGCCGCTGGCCCTGAGCATCGATGGCAAGGACCTGCCGGTGGCCGCACAGGGCTCGCGCCCGATCTCGCTCGCTGTCGGTGAGCACCGCCTGCACACCGACAAACTGGGCGACGTGCGCTTCATCGTCTACGTCGATGGCCGTGGCGGCCTGATCAACCCGACCCTGAGCGAGTACGTGATCGCCCGCGAGGTCTATGTCACCGACGAGAGCAAGCTGAAGAACTTCGGCGTCGGCAACAAGGGCATCGAACTTGGCGGGGTCGACTTCGAAGGCCCGTTCGAGAAGAGCCACGACCTGTTCATCGACAAAACCTGGACCTACGGCGTGCGCGAGCCCTTCCCGAAGGAAAAGGTGGTGGCCCACGTCGACGCCAGCGGTGGCCAGATCGTGGCCAAGGTGTTCACCGCGCCAGACTTCATCGCTTACGTGGAAGAAGGCATGGGCGAGCCCGGCGCGTTCAAGCGCGAGCAGCCGGCCGGCTACGTGGCCCCGGCGTTCAGCCTGGAACCGGCCCCGGCCAGCCTGCCGGCGCTGGTGCCGGCCTTCGAGGCCCACGCCGCGCCGCTGCGCGAGGTCTATGCGCGCTGGCTGAAGGCTACCACCGCCGATGAACAGAAGGCGCTGCGCAAGCAGGACTTCGCCGCGCAGATGGCCTTCACCTCGGCCACCGCCACGCTGGGCAGCGGGCTGGGCCGTGACGCCAACGAGGCCTACAACGACTTCGTTTCCCAGCGCAGCCAGCTGATGGGCCGCAGCGCCCTGGTGGTGCCCTGAGCTGACTGGCGCGCCCCGCCCGGCTGCGCTACCGTCGCCTTCCAGACGAAGGCGTACGGGTGGTTTGCGCGCATTCGGCTAGAATTCCCCTCTTCTTTACACGACGGCTTCCGATGAATCCGAACTACCTCGACTTCGAGCAACCCATCGCCGACCTGGAAGCCAAGATCCAGGAACTGCGCAACGCCAGTGCCGGGCCGGCGGTCAATGTCGAGGCGGAAGTGCACGCGCTGCAGGACAAGCTGCGCATGCGCACCGCGCAGATCTTCCGCAACCTGACCTCGTGGCAGGTGCTGCAGCTGGCACGTCATCCGTCGCGCCCTTACACCGCCGACTACCTCCGCGTCATGTTCGATGAGTTCCAGGAGCTGGCCGGCGACCGTGCCTTCGCCGACGACAAGGCGATCATGGGTGGCCTGGCCCGCATCAACGGCCGTGCAGTGATGGTGATCGGCCACCAGAAGGGCCGTGACACCAAGGAGAAGATCAAGCGCAACTTCGGCATGCCCAAGCCGGAGGGCTACCGCAAGGCCCTGCGCCTGATGAAGATGGCCGAGCGCTTCGGCCTGCCGGTGCTGACCCTGATCGACACCGCTGGCGCCTGGCCGGGCATCGACGCCGAATCGCGCGGCCAGTCCGAAGCGATCGCGCGCAACCTGATCGAGATGGCCGAACTGAAGGTGCCGATCATCTGCACCGTGATCGGCGAAGGCGGCTCCGGCGGCGCGCTGGCGCTGGGCGTGGGCGACCGCACCGTGATGCTGGAATACGCGGTGTACTCGACCATCACCCCGGAAGGCTGCGCCTCGATCCTGTGGAAGGACGCCGGCAAGGCCAAGGACGCGGCCGAACAGCTGGGCCTGACCGCCCCGCGCCTGAAGAGCCTGGGCCTGGTCGACAAGGTCGTGCGCGAGCCCACCGGCGGCGCCCACCGCAACCCGACGCAGATGGCCAAGCGCCTGAAGGCGGTGCTGCTGAACGAGCTGGATGCGCTGGACAAGCTGTCCACCGAACAGCTGCTGGAACAGCGCTACGCGCGCCTGCGCAGCTACGGCACGTACGAAGCAGCCTGAAGTAGTGCCGGCCGCTGGCCAGCATGCAGGTAGGCCTGGTAGTGCCGGCCGCTGGCCGGCAACACGCAGGTGATTGCAGAAACGAAAGCGCCGGGCGTTTGCCCGGCGCTTTCGTTTGCGCCCTGACGGCATCCACGCATGGCGTGGATCTACCGGGTGCAGATGACCCCGCCTCAGAACGGCTTGGCCAGCACCAGCCATACGATCGGAATGAAGGCCAGCAGCGGGATCTCGTTGATCCAGCGCAGCGCGCGCGACGACGGCAGCGCCCTGCCCTTGGCCACGCCCTTGAGCAGGCGGCCGATCCAGCCGAAGTACACCAGCAGCAGCACCACCAGCCCCAGCTTGGCATGCAGCCAGCCGGCGCCGCCAGGCGCGACCATGGTCGGGAAATCAGGGATGACCTTGTAGCCCAGCCACAGCACCAGGCCCAGCAGGAATGCCAGGCCGAACATCGAGTGGCCGAAGCGGTACAGGCGCAGGCCCATCAGCTGCAGGCGCTCGGTCACCGCCGGCTGGCCCGCAGTCTCGGCCAGGTTCACCAGGATGCGCGGCAGGTAGAACACCGTGGCCATCCACGCCACCACGAACACGATGTGGAAAGTCTTGACCCAGTAGTAGCTCTGCATGCGCTCGCTCCGGCGGCTGGCGTAGATGGGTACCCATTGTCGCAGTAGAGCCACCCCATGGGTGGCTGCCGCGTCCAATCGCCGCAGCATGGCAGCCACCCATGGCGTGGCTCTACTGCAGGTCCGCCACACCCGGGGGCGCAACACCGTACGATAGGCGCCTTTTCCCCGATCGCGCACCGCCCCATGGACAAGACCTACGACGCCGCCTATTTCCAACGCTGGTACCGCCGTGCCGACATCGGCGGCAGCGCCCGCCTGGCGCGAAAGGTCGCCCTGGCCGTGGCCAGTGCCGAGTACTACCTGGAACGACCGATCCGCAGCGTGCTGGACATCGGCTGCGGCGAAGGCGCCTGGCGCGCACCGCTGCTGAAGCTGCGTCCGAAGGTCGAATACCTCGGCTTCGACAGCAGCGAGTACGCTGTGCGCCGCTACGGCAGGACCCGCAACCTGCACATGGCCCGCTTCGGCGATTTCGCCTGGCTGCGGCCCTGTGCCCCGGTCGACCTGCTGGTCTGCTCGGACGTGATGCACTACGTGCCCGACCGCGAGCTGCGCGCCGGACTGGCCGGCGTGGCAGAGCTGACGGGCGGCGTGGCCTTCCTGGAGACCTTCGCCGCCGAGGACGCGTTCGAAGGCGACCACGACGGCTTCCAGGCGCGCCCAGCGCGTTGGTACCGCCGCACGCTGGCCCAGCATGGCCTGCAGCCGGTGGGGTCGCACTGCTGGCTCGGCCCCGCCCTGGCAGGCGATGCGGCGGCGCTGGAACGGATGTGAATCCAGATTCATTATTTTCAGCCGACTTAACCTGCGGGACACCCGGATGGGATATGCTGCGCGGCAACATATGACCATACATATTCGGTCGTCATGCTCTATCAACTGCACGAACTGACCCGCAACCTGCTCGCCCCCTGGGTGCACCAGGCCCAGGCCAATGCCAGGTTCTTCGCCAACCAGGGCCACTGGTGGTCGCAGATGCCCGGCGCTGATCGCCTGGCGGCGGTCAATGAACTCTTCCACCGCATCGGCAAGGATTACGAGAAGCCCGAGTGGGGCATCAACGAAATCGACGTCGATGGCGAACGCGTGCCGATCGTCGTGCACGAGGAAGTAAGCAAGCCGTTCTGCAAGCTGCTGCGCTTCAAGCGCCACAGCAATGAAGCCGACCAGCTGCACACGATGCTCAACCAGCCGTTCGTGCTGGTCGTTGCGCCGCTGTCCGGCCACCATGCCACGCTGCTGCGCGATACTGTGCGCACGCTGCTGCGCGACCACCGCGTGTACGTCACCGACTGGGTGGATGCGCGCATGGTGCCGGCCAGCGAAGGCGAATTCGGCCTGGACGACTACATCGCCTACATCCAGGAATTCATCCGCCACCTCGGCGTGGAGCGCCTGCACGTGGTGAGCGTGTGCCAGCCGACCGTACCGGTGCTGGCCGCGGTTTCGCTGATGGCCAGCCGTGGCGAACCGACGCCGCGCACGCTGGTGATGATGGGTGGCCCGATCGATGCGCGATGCAGCCCGACCGCAGTGAACAACCTGGCCACGCAGAACCCGCTGTCGTGGTTCGAGAACAACGTCATCCACACCGTGCCGGCCAGCTATCCCGGCGCCGGTCGCCGCGTGTACCCGGGCTTCCTGCAGCACGCCGGCTTCCTGTCGATGAACCCGAGCCGCCACTTCAGTTCGCACTGGGATTTCTATACCGACCTGGTCAAGGGCGACCTGGAAGACGCCGACGCGCACCGTCGTTTCTACGACGAGTACAACGCGGTGCTGGACATGCCGGCCAGGTACTACCTGGATACGATCCGCGTGGTGTTCCAGGACTTCCTGCTGCCGCGTGGTGAGTGGGTGGTCAACGGCGAGAAGGTCGATCCGTCGGCGATCCGCGATACCGCGCTGCTGAGCATCGAGGGCGAGCTGGACGATATCGCCGGCCTCGGCCAGACCGAAGCCGCACAGGCGCTGTGCACCGGCATCACTGCGGACCGCCGTGAGCATTTCATCGTCGAAGGTGCCGGCCACTACGGCATCTTCAGCGGCCGTCGCTGGCGCGAAGTGGTGTACCCGAAGGTGCGCGACTTCTTCGCCGCGCATGCCGAAGCACCGGCGGCGAAGGCCACGAAGAAGAAGAGCAACGTCACCCCGTTGCGGCGAAAGGCGGGCTGATTCCCGGCAGGGGTCGGATCCCTTTCCAACGGAAAGGGCTCTGACCCCAGCATGATGGGATCCGGGGTCAGAGCCCTGTTCTGCGAACAGGGATCCGACCCCTGGCCTGTTACAACCGCACCAGCAGGTTCTTGGCGATCAGCCCGTGCAGCTTGCCGATGCCGCGTGCCAGATGCATCGTCAGCAGCAGCAGCAGCGCGCCCGCCGCAGCAACCGTGATCGCCACCAGCGGCGATGCAGCCATCGGCAGTACGTTCACGCCATCGACGTACACGCCCGGAATGTCGCCACTGAAGATCGCCGCGACCGGCGCCCAGATCAGGCTCAGCGACAGCGACAGCAGCGTCACCGCGAGGGTGAAGTAGATGACGCCCAGCGGCAGCATCAGCACGAAGTACAGCAGGGTCAGCCAGGTGCGGCCATCGGTGAACATGTCGCCGATGCGCTGCAGCCAGGTGCGGCTGCGATCGGTGTAACGCGGACGGCGCGGCATGCGCTCGCCCAGCAGCGCTTCCACCAGCCGCCCTTCCAGCAGCGCCAGCCCGCGCACCGAGCCGAAGAACAGCACGGTCAGCGGAATGCCCACGATCAGGATCAGCAGGCCCAGCGACAGCGACAGGCCGGTCACCACCCAGGTGAAGAAGAAGATGCCGGTGGCCAGCGACAGCAGCATGTAGAACAGCGCACCGTAGGTGTGCGGATCGGTCACCACACCGAAGAAGCGCGCCAGCAGCGAGCGCTGCACCGGCGCCGGCGGCGGTGCGGCCGGCTCGACGCCACTGGCTTCGGCCGCTGCGCGCAGCACCGGTGCGGTATCCGCACGCGGCGTGCGCAGCGCGCGGTTCACCGTCACTTCGGTCTCGCGGTAGATCTCGGCCACTTCGTCCGGGGCGCCATAGCTGCCAGCGACGTCGGCGATCACCTCGGCCTCGCTGCGGCCGGGCTGCGCGGACAGTTCCGAGCGCAGGTATTCCTCGGCGTCGTACAGGGCGTCCTGCACCATCGCCGGGTCGGCGCCTTCCAGCGCCGCGCGCAGCTGCGCCAGGTACTGCGGGATGGTCGTGGGCAGGGCTCGGCCTGCCAGGCTCGGGTCGTTCATTGCGGTACCCCCTCCAACACGGAATCGACGGAATCGCGGGTGGCCTGCCAGGCCTGGCGCCACTGCGCCAGCACCTCGCGGCCACGTTCATTGATGCGGTAGTAGCGCCGCGGCGGACCGCTGCTGGACGGCTCCACGTGGCTTTCCAGCAGACCGGCAGCCTCCAGGTTGCGCAGCACCGGGTACAGAGCGCTCTGCTTGCCGCTCAGCACGCCCTCGCCCACCCGCTCCAGCTCCTTGGCAATGAGGTAGCCGTACAGCGGCTCCCCGGCCCGGGCCAGCACCGCCAGCAGGGCCAGCGACACCGTTCCGGCGCTGAGCTCCTTCTGGAACTTCTTCAGCTGGACATCGTCATCGGACATGACCGGCCCTCCACTACGTTGAAGTCCACAGTAGTGCGAAGTTCGGTATAGCGAATGTGTCGTTAGTCATCGTGCCGGTTGGCGTGGCCGGGCCGCTCGCGCAGAATCGAAGCCTCGTTCATGTTCCGGGGATCCCATGCCGCACCTTCGTCGCCTTGCCCTGACCGCCCTCGCCCTGTCCTGCCTGCTGCCCGCCATGGCCAGTTCGGCCACGCCCTACCGCAGCCCGCAGCAGATCCTCGACGCATCGGCGGCCAGCGACTGGCGCACCCCGGACCCGGCCAACCTGCTGTACATGGACCTGCCGGCGGGGCGGGTGATCATCGAGCTGGCGCCGCAGTTCGCCCCGCGCCATGTCGCCAACATCCAGACCTTCGCCCATGAGCACTTCTGGGACGGCACCAGCATCTACCGCTCGCAGGACAATTTCGTGGTGCAGTTCGGCGATGCCGACGCCGATGACGCAGCCAAGGCCAGGCCGTTCGGCAGTGCCGCACGCAAGCTGCCGGCCGAGTTCGAGCGCGCCAGCGCCGGCCTGAAGGTCAGCGTGCTGCCGGATCGCGATGGGTGGGCCGCGCAGACCGGTTTCGTCGACGGCTTCCCGGTCGGCCATGACCCGCAGGCCGGCAAGGCCTGGCTGGCGCACTGCTACGGCATGCTCGGCGCCGGCCGCAGCAACGAGGAAGACAGCAGCATCGGTGCCGAACTGTACGTGGTGACCGGCCAGTCGCCGCGTCAGCTGGACCGCAACATCACCCTCGTCGGCCGCGTACTGAAGGGCATGGAACTGCTCAGCGCGACGCCGCGCGGACCGGCACCGATGGGCTTCTACACCGACCCGAAGCTGCGTACGCCAATCGTGTCGATCCGCCGCGCCAGCGACGTACCGGCGGCAGAGCGCACGCCGATCCAGGTACTGCGTACCGACTCGAAGACCTTTGCCGATACGGTGGAGGCACGGCGTAATCGCGTGGATGATTTCTACAAGCGCCCGGCGGGGCATATCGATCTCTGCAATATTCCGGTGCCGGTGCGCTGATGGTTTCCTGCGCGTGACGCGTGCTGAAGGTGCTTCACTGTTCATGGGCGTCACTTTTCTTTTCGCGCGAAAAGAAAAGTAACCAAAAGAAACGCGCCGCCAGGTCGCGAGCCGCCGTGCTTCGCACGTCGGTCCCCTGCGCTTCTCGGTGAATCAGGGGACGGTGCCGAACTCGCTGCGCTCAGACATCGGCACCTCTTCGCCCCTGATTCCCCTGCGATGCTCGGCTCACTCAAGGCGGACCCAAGGTCAAGAGCCACAGCTGCACGACGATGCATGGTAGTGCCGGGCCGGGCCCGGCGAGCGAAGCGACCGCTTCTGCCTTTGATCTTGGATCCGCCTTGAGCGAGCCGAGCACCGCAGGTCCGGCGAGGGCGAAGAGGCGCGGGTGTCTGAGCGCAGCGAGTTCCCGCGCCGTCCCTCGACGGGCCGAGGAGCGCAGGGCACCGGTGCGCAGCACCGGCTCGCGGCCGGCGGAACGTTTCTTTTGGTTACTTTTCTTTGCGTACAAAGAAAAGTAACGCCCATGAACAGTGAAGCACCTTCAGCACGCGCAACGCGCAAAACGCCAATTCCTCAGCCCTTCTGGCTCACCGCCACGCTACCCAGAATCAACACACCCGCAATCAACATCTGCACCGTCACCGCCTCCCCCAGGAACAACCACGCAAACGCCGCGCCGAACAGCGGAATCAGGTAGGTCACCGTCGACGCCCGTGACGGGCCGATACGGCCGATCAGGCGGTAGAACATCAGGAACGCCAGCCCGGTGCAGGCTACGCCCAAGGCGATCGCCGCGCCCCAGGCCTTCAGCGGAATCGCCGCCTGCGGCCAGTGGCTCACCGCCATCGGCAGCATCCACAGCGAGGCACACGACAGCGTTGCCGCCGCCGCTGCCGCCGACGGCAGGCCGGTCATGTGCCGCTTCACCAGGTTCACGCCCAGGCCGTACAGCAGCGAAGCCGCCGCACCGGCCAGCACCGCGGTGCCGATACTCAGGCCGGAAACCTTGGCGGTGGCCAGCACCACCACGCCAGCGAAGCCAACCAGCAAGGCACCGGCGCGGCGCATGCCGATCTTCTCGCCGAAGAACAGGAAGGCGATCAGCGCGGCGAACAGCACGGTCATCGCATTGCAGATCGCGCCGATCGCCGCCGGCGCCTGTTCCGCTGCATAGGCGAACAGCACGAACGGCAACGCCGAGTTGATCAGGCCGATCGGCGCCAGCCACAGCCAGCGCCGCGGCGGGAACTGCGCGCGGGCGCGCCACAGGAACGGCAGCAGCACCAGCGCACCCAGCACCAGCCGCACTTCGACCAGCGCGAACGGGCCGAACGACGGCACCGCCACCCGCATGAACAGGAACGAGCAGCCCCAGATGGCGCCCAGCAGGGTCAATTCCAGCGGCGTGCGCCAATCGCGCTCGGCCGCCTGTGGGACCGCATTCATGCCTTGCCTCCGTACATCGTCAATTCCTCGCCAAGGCGGACAGGATCAGGCGCAGACGCCCGCCGCACAAGCGCGTAGTATCGCTGCCAGCCACAAATATGGCTTGAGGCTCGACATGCTGCTACGCCCTTCCCTGCTACCCGCACTGGCCGTGTTCGCGGTCGCCGCGCGCCACCAGAACTTCGCCCAGGCCGCGCAGGAGCTGCACCTGACCGCCAGCGCGGTCAGCCACCACGTCCGCCGCCTGGAAGAAGTGCTGGAAGTACGGCTGTTCCTGCGCCACGCCCGCGGCGTGCGCCTGACCGCCGAGGGCCGGCAACTGGCCGACGCCGCCAGCGCCGCCTTCACCGATGTCGCGGCCGTCGCCCATCACCTGCAGCCGGATGCCGACAGCGTGCCGCTGCGGATCACCACGCTGCGCTCGCTGTCCTACTGCTGGCTGCTGCCACGGCTGCCGCGCTTCACCCAGGCCTACCCGCACATCCGCATCGAACTGCATACCGGCAGCGGGCTGGATCGCTATGACGACAACGGCCCGGAAGTGGGCATCCGCTACGGCCTGGGCCAATGGCCCGGCCTGCGTGCGCAGCACCTGATGGATGACTACCTGTTCCCGGTCGCCTCACCGGCACTGGCCGGGGTCGAAACGCTGGTCGATCCGGCGCGCATCGCCGACCTGCCGCTGCTCACCGACCTGTCGCCGCAGGGCTGGCGCGACTGGTTCCGCCACGCCGGCGTGCGCACGCCGTCGCCGCTGCCACCCATGCACACCTTCGCCGACAGCACCGATGCGATGCGTGCAGCGGTGTATGGCATGGGCGCGGTGCTGGCGCGCACCCACATCGCCCAGCCCTATCTGCAGCGCTACGAGGTGGTGCGCCTGCCCGGCCCGGCGCTGAAGGCGCGCTATGCGTATCACGTAGTGCATGCCGAAGGACAACCGCCCAGCCCGGCCGCACGCCTGTTCATCGACTGGCTGCTGGAGCAGGCGCAGGACGAACGCACACCGATTCCCGCATTGCCGGACAGCCTGCTCGGGCGTCCGGCCACACGCGCCTGACTGCACCCTCACCCGTTCTTTGCCCGGCGCTGGCTAGGCTGCAGGCAACTCCACAACGTACCTACGCCATGGCCATGCTGCGACTGCGCATCACCGGAACTGAAGACGACGCCCGTGCCATCAGCGACCTGCTGCTCGGCCTGGAGGGCATCGAGCATGTCGAGGAAACCGACGATCTGATGCCGCACATGGACGACGACGATTCCAGCTCGGCCGGGCTGTCCGACGACATCGGCCCGGGCATCCATGAGCTGGAAGTGGAAGTCGGCAATGAAAGCACCGCGCAGAAGGTGCGCGACGCAGTGCAGGAACTGGCGCTGGAGCTGGATGTGTTCGTCGAGTACGAGACCGACGAGGGCTGATGCCGGCGGGCTGCCGGCATCAGCCTCCACCTCAGAGGTTGGGCGGCAGCTTGCGACGGCGGCGGCGCCACCATGCCCGCACACCCCAGGCCGCGATCAAGGCCAGCACCGCCACCGGCAGCAGCGCGGCGACGGCGCGGATCAGGAACGCAACGCTGGTGCTGAGGATGCTGCCCGACTCGCTCAGCGCCTCGCCGATCTCGCTGCGGCTGCGCTGGCCGGACGTGGTATCGAAATGGATCGTCACCAGCTGGGTATCGATGCGCCGGCGCTGCTGCGCGGCATCCTTGCTGGCCTGCTCGACACCCGCCTCGATCTCGGACAGCCGCGTGGTGATCGCCATCAGGTCCTCGATCTTCAGGTCCTTGCGGTCCTGGTAGGCCAGCAGCCGCGCGTGTTCCTTCTCCAGCCGCGCCTTGGTCAGCGCGGTGTCGGCCACGGCCTGCGCGAGGTCCTCGGCACGCGTGTCGCGCGACTGCAGCGTGCCGCCCTCACCGGCCAACGCGATCAACGGCTCGGTGCCCTTCGGTGCAATCCGCACCTTGACCTCGCCGCTGGGCTGCTCGCCGCTGCGCTGGTCTACCTGCAGCACCGCGCAGTCACCGAACTTCGCGCTCTGGCAGGCCTGTGCCACCTGCTGGATGCGCGGTGCGATCTGCGCCGCTTCCAGTTGCACCTGCACGTCGTGTTCGTAGGCGAGGAATGCGCCTTCCGGTGAAGCGATGGCAGC
This sequence comes from Stenotrophomonas sp. a6, assembly GCF_030913325.1. NCBI lineage: Bacteria > Pseudomonadati > Pseudomonadota > Gammaproteobacteria > Lysobacterales > Lysobacteraceae > Stenotrophomonas > Stenotrophomonas sp. a6. The sequence goes on along the minus strand of NZ_CP133161.1, from coordinate 1,422,446 downwards.
CTCGGCCGCCGTGGCGCCCGCATCCGCCGCCATGTCGCCCTGCTTGGCGCAGGCGCCCAGCGCCAGCAGCAGCACCGGCATTGCTGCCATGCACGTCCACGCGCGCACCGGCCTCACAGTGCGGCCCCGTCGTAGGAGGTCACCGCCAGCGTGGCCAGATCCACTGCAGGCACGCAGCGCACGTTCACCGCCACCATCGGCATACCGCTGCGCGGATCCACCGCCTCGCTGTAGGGGGCAATGCCGCATTCGCGGCAATGGTGATGGTCGATGTGGGCCTTGTTGAAGCGGTAGGTGGCCACGTCCGCCGGATCGGTGCTCAGCTGGAACGCTTCGCGCGGGGCGAACCACAGCAGGCTGCCACGGCGGCGGCACATCGAGCAGTTGCAGTCGATGACGTCGCTGATCGGCGCCCCGGCCTGTACGGTGAATGCGATCCTGCCGCAATGGCAGCTTCCCTGGTATTCCATGTTCTGCGCTCCTTTGGAGGGTCCTTGTCTGCGCCCATGGTAATCCTATGGCACGGGGACAAAGCAGCCACGCGGCCCTATGCTCAGGGTTTGACCCCGTACAGGAACGCCGATGCGCCCGCATCTTCTTGCCCTCGCCCTGGTCGCCGCGCTGGCCGGTTGCCAGCCGGCCGACGCCCCGACCAACGCTTCCACCCCGGCCACCAGCCAGCAGGCCGGTGACGCGGCGGTCGATGCCGCCTTCGCCGACCTGTCCAAGCGCGCCCTGGACACCTGGATGCAGCTGTCGCCGGTCAGCGCTACCCAGATCGGTGACCACCGCTACGACAGCGAGCTTGACGACCTCAGTGCCGCCGGCCAGCAGAAGACCCTGGCAGCCTACAAGGCGCTGCTGGGCGAGCTGGACAAGATCGAGGTGGCCAAGCTGGGCCGCGAGAACCAGGTAGACGCGGCGATCCTGCGCAACCAGCTGCAGTCGGAAATATGGAACGCCGAAGTGCTGCAGTCCGGCAAGTGGGACCCGCAGCTGTACAACGGCATCGCCGGCAGCGCGATCTACGGCCTGATGGCGCGCGAGTTCGCGCCGCTGCCGGAGCGCCTGAAGTCGGCCACCGCGCGCATGGAAAAGCTGCCGGCGATCTTCGCCCAGGCCCGCGAGAACCTGGATCCGGCGCGCGTGCCGAAGATCCATGCCGAGACGGTGGCCAAGCAGAACAAGGGCATCCTCAGCATCGTCGATACCTTCATCACCCCGCACATCGGTGAACTGCCGCAGGCCGACCAGCAGCGCCTGCAGGCCGCCATCGACGGCCTGAAGAAGGCGGTGGACGAGCAGCAGACCTGGCTGGACAAGACCCTGGTGCCGAATGCCAAGGGCGACTTCCGCATCGGTGCGGAAAAGTACGACCAGAAGCTGAAGTTCGCGCTGAGCTCCTCGCTGTCGCGCCAGGAGATCGGTGAGCGTGCACGCGCTGAACTCAAGCGCGTGCGCGAAGACATGTACGGCATCGCGCAGACCGTGCTGAAGGACAAGCCGGGTGCGCCGGAGATGCCGGCCCAGCCGACCGACGAGCAGCAGCAGAAGGCCATTGAAGCTGCACTGGAGCTGGCCTACGCCGACAAGCCGGCACGCGACAAGGTCGTCGACGATGCCAAGGCCGCACTGGAGCAGTCCACCGCGTTCGTGCGCGAGCACGATCTGATGACGCTGCCCGACGCGCCGGTGGACATCATCCTGATGCCGGAATTCCAGCGTGGCGTGGCCGTGGCCTACTGTGATTCACCGGGTCCGCTGGACAAGAACCTGAAGACCTTCTACGCCGTGTCGCCGATTCCGGACGACTGGAACGACAAGCAGGTCGACTCGTTCCTGCGTGAGTACAACTCGCGCATGATCCACCTGCTGAGCATCCACGAAGGCACCCCGGGCCACTACCTGGAAGGCTGGCATTCGGCCAAGTTCCCCTCCACCCTGCGTGCGGTGCTGCGTTCGGGCCTGTTCGCCGAAGGCTGGGCGGTCTACACCGAGCGCATGATGCAGGAGCAGGGCTACCTCAACAACGACCCGCTGTTCCACCTGGTGCAGCTGAAGTTCTACCTGCGCACGATCTCCAACGCGATCCTCGACCAGGGCGTGCACGTGGACAACTGGGATCGCGAGAAGGCGATGCACCTGATGACCCACGACGCGTTCCAGCAGGAAAGCGAAGCGGCGGGCAAGTGGGTGCGTGCACAGCTGACCTCGGCACAGCTACCGACCTACTTCGTCGGTGCGCAGGAACACTTCGACACCCGCAAGGCGGTGCAGGACAAGCTGGGCGACAAGTTCAACCTGAAGGCGTACCACGACCAGATGCTGTCCTACGGCGCCCCGCCGGTGCGTTTCGCACGCCAGCTGATGCTGGACCAGCCGATCGAGTGATCGGGGTGGTGTAAGTTAGAAACGGAACGGCCCGGGCAAACCCGGGCCGATCTGTTTGTGGGGGATCGCCAGGCCATCTCCGCATCACATGTCGGCAACATGGCCAGGCGCATCGTTCGCCGGATTCCCCCTTCCGCCGGTTTCCAATGTCTCTCCCCTTGCGCCTCGCCCTGCTGCCCACGCTGCTGGCCAGTGCGGGTGCCTTCGCCACCTGCCCCGCGCCGCCGCCCGGCCAGCCGGACATCCGCGCGCTTGGCTACTACACCGACAAGGTCGGCTCGGTGATCGACCCGGCACTGCACCAGCAGAACGAGGATGCCACTGCGCCGCTGGACCGCTATGCCGCCGACGTGGCGCGCATGAGCGATGACTACCTGCGGACCAGTGACCCGGCAACGGCGCAGTGCACGCTGAGCTGGTTGGGTGCTTGGGCCGACGACGGCGCCATGCTCGGGCAGATGATCCGGGTCAATAACGATCAGTCGTTCTACATGCGGCAGTGGATGCTCGATGCGGTAGCCATGGCCTACCTGAAAGTGCATGACCAGGCCAACCCGCAGCAGCGTGCGCGTATCGATCCGTGGCTGCAGAAGCTGGCACGGGCCAATCTGGCGTACTGGGACAATCCGAAACGGCGCCGCAACAACCACTACTACTGGGGCGGGCTGGGCGTGCTGGCCACCGGACTGGCCACCGACGACGACGCCCTGTGGCAGGCCGGCCACGCCGCGTTCCAGAAGGGCATCGATGACATCCAGGACGATGGCAGCCTGCCGCTGGAGATGGCCCGCGAGCAACGGGCCCTGCACTATCACGACTACGCATTGGCGCCACTGGTGATGATGGCCGAGCTGGCGCGGCTGCGCGGCCAGGACTGGTATGCCAGCAAGGACCATGCAATTGACCGCCTTGCCCGCCGCGTCATCGAAGGCAGCAAGGACCCTGCATGGTTCAACCAGCACACCGGCGTTGCCCAGTTGCCCCTGCAGGCCAGCGGCTGGGTCGAGTTCTACCGCCTGCGCTCACCTGACGGCGGCGTGTTCGACGCCGCGCATGCACGCGGCCCGTTCCACTCGCCACGGCTGGGCGGCGACCTTACGCTGATGGCCACGCAGGGCATCGTGCGCACGCCGCTGCGTTAGCAGCGCGCCTCAGCGGGCTTTCGGATGCAGCAGGCGCTGGAACTCGGCGACGGTGCACCCCTGAGCCGCGCACCCCGGCACACGCAGCACGACGCGGCCCGGCGGCTGCGCGTTGGCCAGCGGCAGCGCATCGCGCAGCTGCGCGGTGGTCGGGTAGACGTAGGCCAGGCGGATCCGTTCCACCCCGCTGTGGCGATCACGCCAGCGTTCGAACTGCAGCAGGCCACCGATCGGTGTCTTCTCGTACTGCCCCGGCAGGCTGTAGTCGCTGATTCCCAACGCCGCCAGCACGGAACCGATATTGGAATCGTGACCGACCAGCAGGGTCACCTTCGGCGACGCCGGGTCGTCGAACAACGCATTCACTCTTGTCAGCAGCGGAGCGGCCACATCCCGCGCCACCTCGGGCGTTCCGAACAGGATGTCCTGGTAGCGGTTGCGGATCTGCGCCAGCGCCTGCCATTGCGCCTCGGTGGTCAACCGGCCCCAGCCTTCGCGGGGGATGCCACTGCCCTGGTAGTGCTCCATCAACAAGGCATCGACCAGCCCGCTGGCCAGCGCCAGTGATCCGGACGCGCGAGGCTCCTTGCCCGGTTCCGTACTGAAGGTGGTATCGGCCAGCGCCAGATGGCAGTCGCTGTGCCCCTTGCATGCCGCCGACTGCGGATAGCGGGTGATCTCTTCCACCACGGACAGAGCCGGTGCCAGGTCCGCTGCGGCCAGCGCTCGCTGCATTGATTCCAGCGCGCGCGTGCGGAAGGTCGTGTCACCGTTGTGGATCACCGGATCGAACAACGGATCCATCGAGCCCAGCGGCATGCGCTGTTCGACCGCAACATGGCAGCCCGGGAAAGCACCGGCAACGAAGAACTGCGCGGTGGCCTGGGTGCGCTGCAGGCTGTTGGCGTACGCGTGGAAGTCATCCTCCTGCGGGCAACCCGTCACCGGCAACAGCTGCGCCTGGCGCAGCCACTGGGCGATGTAGCGGCCCATGTAGACCTCCAGCACGCCTCCCTTGGTGGTCAGCTCGCCCGGTGCCACCTCCCAGCGCGGCCAGGTCTCGGGCGTCGCATTGGCCAGCGCGCCGGAGGCCACCACCGGCGCGCGCAGGTTGTGACGGCTGAGCAGGACGACCTGCTTGAGCTGGTCGCCGTCCATGGGTGCCGGCGCAGCCGTGGCAACCGTGGCAACCGTGGCAACCAGGCTGAGTGCCAGCAACAGGGAGCGCAGGGGGCGGATCATGCAGGTCTCCGGAAACACGCTGGGGTCAGAGCCCTTTCCTGCAGAAAGGGATCCGACCCCGAAGCGATCATTGATCGGCAGCAACAAATCCACCGGTCTGCCGCGCCCACAACCGTGCGTACAGGCCACCGGCCGCAATCAGCTCGGCATGGGTGCCGGTCTCCACGATGCGTCCCTGGTCCATCACCACCAACCGGTCCATGCGCGCGATGGTCGACAGCCGGTGCGCGATCGCGATCACCGTCTTGCCGCCCATCAGCTCATCCAGGCTGTCCTGGATCGCCGCTTCCACTTCCGAGTCCAGTGCCGAGGTTGCTTCGTCCAGCACCAGGATCGGGGCGTCCTTCAGCAGCACGCGGGCAATGGCGATGCGTTGGCGCTGGCCGCCGGACAGCTTCACGCCGCGCTCGCCGACATGTGCGTCGTAGCCACGACGCCCCTGCCCGTCCACCAGCGTATCGATGAAGGCTTCGGCACGTGCCTTGGCCACCGCAGCGCGCAGCTGCTCATCGGTCGCGTCTGGACGGCCGTACAGCAGGTTGTCGCGGATCGAGCGGTGCAGCAGCGAGGTGTCCTGGGTGACCACACCGATCTGCTGGCGCAGGCTTTCCTGGGTGACGTAGGCAATGTCCTGGCCGTCGATCAGGATGCGGCCGCTTTCCAGGTCGTACAGGCGCAGCAGCACATTGACCAGGGTCGACTTGCCGGCCCCCGAAGGACCGACCAGGCCGATCTTCTCGCCCGGCTTCACCACCAGGTCCAGGCCTGCGATCACGCCACCCTTCTTGCCGTAGTGGAAGTGGATGTCCTGGAAATGCACGCCGCCACGGGTCACCTGCAACGGCACTGCATCCTCGCGGTCCTGCACGGTCAGCGGCTGGGCGATGGTGGTGATGCCATCCTGCACCGTGCCGATGTCCTCGAAGATGCCGTTGATGGTCCACATGATCCAGCCGGACATGTTGTGGATGCGGATCACCAGGCCGGTCGCCAGCGTGATCGCACCGACGGTGATGTGGCCGCCATTCCAAAGCCACAGCGCCAGCCCACAGGTACCGGCGATCAGGAAACCGTTGACGATGGCGATGGTCAGGTCCATGCCGGTGGTCACCCGGGTCTGCGCGCGGTGCTTGACCGCCAGTTCCTGGATCGACTCGGCCACGTAGGCCTGCTCGCGCCCGCCATGGGCGAACAGCTTCAGCGTGGGAATGTTGGTGTAGCCATCGACGATGCGGCCCATCGCCTTGGAACGCGCTTCGGACGCAATCCAGGCCCGTTCCTTCGCGCGCGGCACGAAGTAGACCATGATCACCGCATAGGCCAGCAGCCACAGGATCAGCGGCACCATCAGCCGCCAGTCGGCCTGCGCGAACAGGTACAGCGCGGTGCCGGTATAGACCACGATGTACCAGAGCGAATCGACCATCTGCACCGCCGACTCGCGCAGCGAGGTACCGGTCTGCATCACCCGGTTGGCGACGCTGCCGGCGAAGTCGTTCTGGAAGAAGCTCAGGCTCTGCCGCACCACATAGTTGTGCATCAACCAGCGCGAGCGGTTGCTCAGGCCGGGCACGATGGCCTGGTTGACCAGCAGGTTGTGCAGGCCGACCAGGATCGGACGCGCGATGACCGTGATGAACAGCATCCAGCCCAGGTCGTTGGCATGGCGCTTGAAGAAGTCGGCACCGGGCTGCTCGGCGACCATGTCGACGATGCGGCCCAGGTAATCGAACATCGCCACTTCCACCAGCGCCAGCAGCAGGCCGGCGATGAGCGTGGCCAGCAGCACCGGCCACACCGGGCGCAGGTAGTGCAGGTAGAACGGCAGCACCTTGCGCGGAGGCATCCGCCCGTCCACGGGTGGGAACACCGGAATCAGGGATTCAAACCAACGGAACATCGCATTCCCTCGCCATCTTTAGCTGGCGGAGTATCCCATGCCGCATGTGTACGCCGGCCGACGATCGCTGCGGCTGCGGTCGTGCCGGCCGCTGGCCGGCACCCTTGCGACGCATCCGGGGATCATGAGGTTGCCGGCCAGCGGCCGGCACTACCCATCGGATTCGTCGAACGTCAGCGCCGGGCCACGCCCGGCGGCGTCATTTCACTGGGGTGAACAGCAGGTCCTGGAAATCGAAACTGAAATCGGTCAGGTCGGAAATCGGCTGCATACGCACCTCGCGCACCTTGCCATCCGGGTCCAGGCTGAAGTTCACGAACGCGTCGGCGTTGAGCGAACGGTCGTCCCAGCGCACGATGAAGGTGTCGTGCTGCCAGTGCTCCAGGCGTCCGCTCAGCTGCGCGGTCTTGGCAAAGCGCAGGCGCAGTCCCTTGCCCTCGGCACTGACCTGCATGTCGCCATACCAGCGGTCGCGGAACGTGCCTGTGTAGCCGGCCAGCGCCAGCGACGGCCTGCTGCCCTTGTCGCGCGCGCTCCGGTGCTTGGCCCACGCCTCGTCGGCCTTGTCCTGTCCCTTGGCCACGGCCTTGGCATAGGCGTCCACCCAGTCATGCTTTTCACCGCCCAGGTAGGCATCGAGCACACTCAGGGTGATCGCATTGAACGCCGCGCCCACTTCCTGATTGGTCAGCACCACCACGCCCAGTTTCTCGCCCGGTACCAGGGTCAGCCGCGAAACCATGCCCGGCCAGCCACCGGTGTGCCAGACCAGCTTCTGCCCGCGGTAGTCGCTCAGGCTCCAGCCTTCGCCATAGCCGGCGAAGTTGGCCCGCGCCGGTGCCAGCTCCGGCACGCTCGGCGCCGGGATCGACTGCGGCGTGATCATCCGCCACATCTGCTGCTGGCTCTTCTCGGTGAACAACGGCGTGCCGTCGGCCAGTTTGCCTTCGGCCAGCTGCACCTGCATCCAGCGCGCCATGTCGTGCGCGCTGGAATAGATGCCGCCGGCGCCGGCATTGTTCGACCAGGTCAGCGGCGCGACGGTGCGCAGGTCCTTGAAATCGTACTTGGCGTGGCCGACCGCGGCCTTGTCGCCTGGCTTCAGGTGATCGGCGTTGTAGCGCGTGCCGGCCATGCCCACCTTGTCGAAGATGCGGGTCTGCAGGAACTGCTGGTAACTCATGCCGGAAACATGCTCGATCACCTGCTGGGCGACCGCGTACAGGATGTTGTCGTACGCATAGCCCTCGCGGAATCCACCCTTCAGCGGCACCTTCCCGAGCCGTTCCACCACTTCGGCATTGCTGTAGGAGGTGGTCGGCCAGAACAGCAGGTCACCGGCACCCAGGCTCAGTCCGCTGCGATGCGACAGCAGGTCGCGGATCGTCATCTGGCCGGTCACGAACGGATCGGACATGCGGAACGACGGCAGGTGGTCGATCACCTTGTCGTCCATCTTCAGCTTGCCGTCCTCGGCCAGCAGGTTCAGCGAGGTGGCGGTGAACGCCTTGGTGTTGGACGCAATGGCAAACAGCGTATCGGCCTGCACCGGTTCCGGCTTGCCCTGCTCGCGCACGCCCCAGCCGCGCTCCAGCACCACCTCGCCATCCTTGACCACCGCCACCGCAATACCGGGCACGTCGAACTGCGCGCGCACGCGCTCGACGGTTGCATCCAGCTCCTGCAGCTGCGCCGGGGTGGCAGCGCTCGCCATGGTCGTGCACGCCAGCAGCACGGCTCCTCCAATCCAGGGTTTCATCCAGCACGATCTCCGAACAGGGGTGGCGGCCATGTGCAGGCCGTCACCGGGGTTTCGCGGGATGGTAACGTTCTGCGTTGCACCCTGCCCTGTGCCATAGGAGGGGTGTCATGGGCGAGAACGGCCAACCGAGCAGCGGCTCCACCATCATTCCGTGCCTGCGCTACCGCGATGCGCAGGCTGCCATCGACTGGCTGCAGCGCGCCTTCGGCTTCCATGCCCAGGCCGTCTACGCCGATGGCGATACGGTGTTCCATGCGCAGCTGACCTTCGGCACCGGCATGATCATGCTGGGCTCGGCCAGCAACCAGAGCGCGTGGAGCGAGCATGCGGCGATGCCTGATGAGGTCGGCGGCCGCCAGACGCAGAGTGCCTGCGTGATCGTCACCGATGCCGACGCGCACTACGCCCGGGCCAAGGCCGCCGGTGCCCGAATCGTCATCGACATCGCCGACCAGGACTACGGCGGCCGTGGCTATGCCTGCGCCGACCCGGAAGGCTACCTGTGGTGGTTCGGCAGCTACGACCCGTGGCGCGCGGACCACGGCCAGTGACCGCCGGAGCGATCCGCTGCGGCATCGGTGGCTGGGTGTTTCCCGAATGGCGCGGCGGCGTTTTCTACCCCGTAGGCCTGCCGCAGCGTGAAGAACTGGCCCACGCCAGCCGTGCCCTGCGTTGCATCGAAATCAACGGCACCTTCTACCGCACGCCCACCGCCGCGCAGTGCGCGCAGTGGGCCGCACAAACGCCGGAAGGCTTCCGGTTTTCGATGAAGGCGCCACGCTACCTGGTGCAGCGCCGCGACCTGTCCAGCACGGTCGAGGCGGCCGCGCCCTTCCTGCAGGCGGCGACCGCGCTCGGTGACCGGCTGGGCCCGCTGCTGTGGCAGTTCGATCCACGGCATCCGGCCGACGCCGAAGCACTGGAACGGCTGATGGCACAGCTGCCGAAGCATCTGGACGGGGTGCCGCTGCAGCATGCGCTGGAGGTCCGCAACGCCGAGGCACATGGCCCGGCACTGGTCGACGCCGCCCGCCGCCACGGCGTGGCGCTGGTGATCGAGGACAGCGACGAGGCGCCATTGCACGGCGATGTCAGTGCCGGCTTCGTCTATGCGCGGATCAAGCGCAGCCAGGCCCGCTTGAACGAGGGCCTGCCGGCGCCCGTGCAGCAGCGCTGGGCCGAACGCGCACGCCGCTGGTCATGCGGTGAACCAGTGGATGACCTGCCCTGCCTGGCCGCGCCAGCTCCGGAAACCCCGCGCGAGGTCTACCTGCTGTGCATCGGCGCGGGCAAGGCACGCAACCCGGCGGCGGCGATGGCCCTGCAGCGGCGGGTTGGCCAGGGCAGCGATCCCGCACGCGGGTAGCGCTGCGACGTTCGCCTTGCCTCACAATAGGCGGATGAGCACACCCGACACCCGCAAAGCGCTGTGGCAGATCCACTTCTGTGTCCTGCTGTGGGGCGTCACCGCCATCCTCGGCAAGCTGATCACCCTGCCCGCATTGCCGCTGGTGTGGTGGCGCATGCTGCTGGTGACGGCGATGCTGGCCCTGCTGCCGCGGGTCTGGCGCGGGCTGCGCACCCTGCCCCTGCGGCTGGTGGCCGGTTACGCCGGTATCGGTGCGCTGGTCGCCCTGCACTGGCTGACCTTCTACGGCGCGGTGAAACTGGCCAATGCCTCGGTGGCCGCCACCTGCATTGCACTGGCCCCGGTGTTCACCTCGATCATCGAACCCTGGGTCGCCAAGCGGCCGTTCCAGCTACGTGAACTGGCGTTCGGCCTGGCGGTGCTGCCGGGTGTTGCGCTGGTGGTCGGTGGCGTGCCCGATGGCATGCGCCTGGGTGTCTTGATCGGCGCGATATCGGCGCTGCTGGTGGCGGTGTTCGGCTCGCTCAACAAGCGCATGGTCAGCCACGCCGATCCGCTCACGGTCACCGCCCTGGAGCTGGGTGCCGGCACCCTCACCCTGACCCTGCTGGCACCGCTGATGCCCTACCTGCTGCCAGCACTGGCCAGCCCGCTGTGGGTGGTCCCGAATCTGCACGACGGCATCCTGCTGCTGGTGCTGGCCGGGTTCTGCACGCTGCTGCCGTTCGCCCTGGCCCTGGTCGCACTGCGCCACCTGAGCGCCTATACGGTGCAGTTGGTGACCAACCTGGAACCGGTCTATGCGGTGGTGCTGGCGGTGGTGCTGCTGCGCGAGCAGCACGAGGTCACGCCGTGGTTCTACCTGGGCGTGGCCATCATTGTCGGCGCGGTGTTCCTGCATCCGCTGCTGAACCGCCGCAAGCCGGTGCAGCACCCGGAAATCCTTGGCACGGCCGAAGCACGCAACATCGCCGATTGAATGCATCCGCGCATGGCGTGGATCTACCGGATCCGGATCGATGACTCAACGCTGCGGCCAATGCCAGGCCGGCGCATCCAACAGGCCCTGCCCGCTCAGCAGCGTGCGGCCCTGTTCCTTGTGCAGATGCAGCGAGTGGCAGCCCGGCGCCTGCTCCAACGCCGCGATCAGCCGGCTGGCGTGTGACACCACCCACACCTGGCTGCGCGCACTGGCGGCGATGATCAGCCGCGCCAGCGCCGGCAGCAGGTCCGGATGCAGGCTGGTCTCCGACTCGTTCAGCACCAGCAGCGGCGGTGGCCGCGGCGTGTGCAGTGCCGCGGCCAGCAGCAGGAATCGCAGGGTACCGTCAGACAATTCGGCCATCGACAACGGCCGCAGCAGCCCGGGCTGGTGGAATCGCAGGGCCAGTCGACCGTCCAGCTCTTCGAAGCCGACCGTGGCGCCGGAGAAGGCATCATCGACACTGCGTGCCAACGCGACCGGATCTCCGATCTCGAGAATGGTCACCCAGGCCGCCGCCAGATCCCGCCCGTCGTGATGCAGCACCGGCGTGCGCGTTGCCATCGCCGGTTGTCGCGCCGGGGCATCGGCGTCGCTGCGGAAATGATCGTAGAAGCGCCAGCGACGGATGTACTCACGCAGGGCGATGGTTTCCGGCATGCGCTGCGGATCGCCGACCTGGGTGAACAGGCTGTCGAACAGCGACAACCGGTCATCCACGAGATCCCAGCCGTGCGCATGGCGTTGGCGCACCATTGCCCCACGGCGATCGACCAGCAGGTTGGCGCTGCGCAGGAACGGCCCGGCCCAGATCGCCTCCGCCTTGATCTGCGGATCCAGCGCAAACGCGGAACGGCTGGGTGGCGGGTAGCCCAGGTCGATGGCATAGCCGAACTCGTCGGTGGTGAATCCCAGCTTCAGCCCCACTGACGCCTGCCGGGGCCCGCCCTGCAGCGGGATCTCGCCGGCCGCGACCCGGCGATCGATGGATTCGGGGCCGGCCCACAGCGCCGAACCAAGTCCCCCTTCGCGGGCCAGCACCGCCGCGACGCCGCCCTGGGCGGTTTCCGCCAGCAGGCGCAGCGCGCGGTACAGGCTGGATTTGCCACTGCCGTTGTCACCGGTGACCACGTTCAACGGCTGCAGCGGCAGTACCAGCCCGTGCAGCGAGCGATAGTGAGCGATGGCCAGGGTCTGCAGCATGGCTGGTGTCCGTGGAAACAGGGACGTCATGCTGGCCGGTTCTGATCGCAGGAGCTGCGACGCCAAGTGAAACGGGAAGAGCATCCACGCATGGCGTGGATCTACTGGAGCGGCATCGAATCATCCACGCGTCGCATGCGTTCAGCGCGCGAACCGCCGTGTTTCAGCCCGCCAGCTCCACCCGGTTGCGACCGTTGCCCTTGGCCCGGTACAGCGCCTTGTCGGCGCGCGCCAGCATCTCATCCACGCTTTCACCGGGCTGGTGCTGGGCCACACCAATGCTGATCGTGACCGGGAATCCCAGCGGCAGATCCGCCACGGCCAGGCGCAGGAACTCGCATTGCAGTTCGGCCGTGCGCAGATCAGTGCCCGGCATCACCGCCACGAACTCCTCCCCGCCATAGCGCGCGGCCATGCCACGGCCGGCAAAATGCGAACGCAGCAGCACGCCCAGCTCAGCCAGTACCCGGTCGCCGGTGGCGTGGCCCTGGAAGTCATTGATGTGCTTGAAATGATCGATGTCCAGCAGGGCCACGCAGGCTACTCCCGGTTGCCCATCGATCTCCGCCACCGCCTCTTCCAGTGCCGCTGCCATCGCGCGGCGGTTGGGCAGGCCGGTCAGCGCATCGGTGCGGCTCTGTTCGGCCAGGTCGGCATTCTGCGCCAGCAGCACGTCCTGGTACTCCGACAGCAGGCGCTCGTAGTCATCGCGTTCCAGCATGTGCTTCTGGATGTCGAGCGCGAAACGACGCAGCTCCATCACCAGCATCACCTGCCGTGACAGCGCGGCCAGCGCCTCGGCCTTGTCGCTGGGCAGGTGCTGCGGCTGTGCATCGAACACGCACAGCGTACCCAGCGGCAGGCCATCGGAACTGATCAGCGGCGCACCGGCGTAGAAGCGGATGTGCGGGTCGCCGGTCACCACCGGGTTGTCGTGGAAGCGGATGTCCTGCAACGCATCCTCGACCACCATGATTTGGTGCGGCTGCAGGATGGCGTGGCCACACATCGATTCGCTGCGCAGGTTTTCCGCCGCGTCGATGCCCTGGATCGACTTGAACCATTGCCGTTCGACGTCAATCAGGGTCACCGCTGCCATCGAGGTACCGCAGACCGCCTTGGCGATCGCCACCAGGTCGTCGAATGACTTCTCGCGCTGCGAATCAAGGATCCGGTAGCGGTACAGCGCCTGGAGCCGAAGGGCTTCGTTGGCAGGCTTGTCGGGCTTGATCATGCAGCGTCACGTTCCGGCAGGTCACTGCAAAGTCTAGCTGATGCCGGCGCGTAAACCGCACGACGGGTAGTGCCGGCCGCTGGCCGGCATCCCGCACTCATTCGATGCCTGGAGCAGCCGGCCAGCGGCCGGCACTACCGCGCGTTACCAGTCCAGCTGCTTCGGCAGCAGGCCCTGCAGTTCCTGCTCGGTCAGGTTGCGCCACTGGCCCGGCTTCAGCGCGCCGATCTTGATGTTGTCGATGCGCACGCGGCGCAGCTGGGTCACGCGATAGCCGAATTCGGCGGCCATCAGGCGGATCTGCCGGTTCAGGCCCTGCTGCAGGGTGATACGGAAGCCGAACTTGGCGATGCGCGAGGTCTTGCACGGCAGCGTCATCTGGTCGTGGATGCGCACGCCGCGCGCCATGCCGCGCAGGAACTCATCGGTGACCGGCTTGTTCACCGCCACCAGGTATTCCTTCTGGTGGCCATTTTCGGCGCGCAGGATCTGGTTGACGATGTCGCCGTTGCTGGTCATCAGGATCAACCCCTCGGATTCCTTGTCCAGGCGGCCGATCGGGAAGATGCGCTGTTCGTGGCCGACGAAGTCGACGATGTTGCCCTTGACCGAAGTTTCGGTCGTGCAGGTGACGCCTACCGGCTTGTTCAATGCGATGTAGACGTGGCGGCGGGCGCCGGGCTTGCGTGCCACGCGGGCGCGCAGCGGCTGGCCGTCGACCAGCACCTGGTCTTCCTCGCCCACCACCGCGCCGGTACCGGCCGGATGGCCGTTGACGGTAACGCGGCGCGCGGCGATCAGGCGATCGGCCTCGCGGCGGGAGCAGAAGCCGGTGTCGGCGATATGTTTGTTGAGTCGGGTGGTCATCGGCCCATTATCCGGCATCGCCGCCCGCTGCGCTTCATGCCAGGGCGGGCGGATCGAGCTCCTCGCCGTCGAAGAGCCGGTTGCGGCCCGCCCGCTTTGCCACGTACATGGCATGGTCGGCGCGCCGCAGCAGCCCGGCCAGATCGTCTTCGCCCGGTCGCCACTGCGCCAGGCCGATGCTGGCGGTTACCTCCAGCCCCGGCACCTGCAGGGCCTGGCCAGCCTCGGTGATGCGCTGGCGCAGGCGGTCCAGCCGCGCCGACGCCGCCTCGCGCGGCATGCCGGGCATCAGCAGCAGGAACTCTTCGCCGCCCATCCGCACCACTTCGTCCTGGCTGCGTACCGCCGCGCGCAGGGCACGCGCCACCGCCACCAGCACCTGGTCGCCCACTGCGTGGCCGTGGCGGTCGTTGATGTCCTTGAACAGGTCGATGTCGAGGAAGCCGATCACCAACGGGCCGCGCTCACGGTCCACCCGTTCCAGATGGCGGGCCAGCTGCTGCAGTCCGGCGCGACGGTTGGGCAGCCCGGTCAGGCCATCGGTCTCGGCCAGCTGGCGAAGTTCATCACGCTGCTGGCGCAGCCGGCCCAGCCGCTGGTTCAACGCATACGCGGCCATCATCAACAGCCAGGTCACCGCCAGCTGCAGCGCCTCCACCCGGTATTCCAGCAGCCACGCCGCACCACAGGCATCGGCGATGATCAGTACCAGCATCGGTGCCAGCGCGGCCAGACCCGCCTGTGCCCAACGGTCGCCGCGCCAGCGTGCCCAGACGCCGACCATCAGTGCCAGGCCACATCCGGACAGATAGGACACCTGCAAGCCCTTCGCGACCCAGGCCAGATGCTCCCAGCGCAGCCACGGCACCAGCACGGCCAGCGCCATCAGGGTCCACAACACCGCCAGTTGGGCCGGGCGCGATCGAGGCAGCACGCGGTCGCCTCCGTTCAGCCGCCACAGCGCCGGCAGCACCAGTGCCTGGGTCGCAGCGGTCAGCGCCAGCAGCCACCAGGCGCCGTGCTCGCCCACCGGCAGCCAGGGTTCCGGATAGCCGCTCAGCCCGCCGAGGATGGCCTGCCACAGCACCATCACGGTGGTGCCGGCGATGTAGACCAGGAAACTGCGGTCCCGGGTGGTCAGGAAGGCCATCAACGCCGACAGCGCCAGCGCGATCGCCACCGCGATGCAGGCCGCGCGCACCAGCAGGCGGGCGGTGTCGTTCTGCTGCACCGGGCTGGGCGCGCCCAGCCGCAGGGTCGGTACCCAACGTGCCTTCAGCGGTGTCTGCCAGGAGACCAGGAACGGCTCATGGCTGCCGGCCGGCGGTACCGCTACCAGGCCGATGCCAGCCCGGAAACGTGAATCGCGGGTGCGCGCGTCGTGCATGTTGCCGCAGATCTCGCGGTCGCCATGCTGGACGCGCACTTCACCGGCAAAGACGTTGAACACGTCCAGCGCCTGCGGTTGCCCTGACCAGCCCTGCGGCGGAGCCGGTACCAGCACCTGCTGGCGGGCGCCGGACAGCATCTGCGGCGTGCATGCGCGGTGCGGCGTCGGCTCGTCGGTAGCGCCGCCGACCAGGAGATAATCATGGCCCGACACGGCCTCTGCAGCCTGAAGCGGCCACGGCAACGCCAACCACACCATCAGGACGGCCAGCACCGCTCCTGTTCCATACCGCCACTGCCTGCCGCCCACGCCACGTCCTGTTCCTGCTTACGTCCGCGCCCACTGCGCGCCGCCCCTGGCGCGCATTATCGCAGCCGGGCACGCCACGCATGTGTAGACCAAAGTCGGCGCCCGCGGTTCAGCCAGCCGCCGGCGGCCCCTTCACCGCGACCAGCCGTACCGGGCGCAGATCGACCAGGGTCAGCCGCTCCAGCGGCTGCGGCCGTTCGATGGCATAGCCCTGCAGCCCTTGCACGCCAAGCCGGGTCAGCGCACCGGCAACCTCGGCGGTCTCCACCCACTCGGCCACCACTTCCATCTGCAGCTCGCGCCCGAGCTCGCTGATCGCGCGCACCGTGGCGTGGCTGACCGGGTCGGTATCCATGTCGCGCACGAAGGCGCCGTCGATCTTCAGGATGTCCGCCGGCAACTGGCGCAGGTAGCCGAAGGAAGACAGGCCGGAGCCGAAGTCATCCAGCGCCATCCGGCACCCCCGTGCCTTCACCGCATCGATGAAGGCGCGGGCCTGGCTGAGGTTGCTGATCGCCGCGGTCTCGGTGATCTCGAAGCACAACTTGGAGGCCAGCGCGCGGTTGCGCTCGAGCAGGTCGCAGACGAAGGCGAGGAATCCCGGCTCGGCGATCGACTGCGCGGACACGTTGACGTTGCACAGGCCCAGCTGTCGCACGTGCGCCGGGCACACCTGCAGGTGGCGGAACAGCAGCCCGAGCACGTGCCGGTCCAGCGCCACCGCCATGCCATAGCGCTCCACCGCAGGCATGAACTGGCCGGGCAGATGCAGGCTGCCATCGGTACCACGCATGCGCACCAGCACCTCGTAGTGCAGGTAGGACGGATCGCCCACACGGGCGATGCGCTGTGCATACAGCAGCATGCGATTCTCGGCCATCGCCAGGCTGACGCCCTGCAGGCGCTCGGCCTCCTGCCGGCGCTCCTCCAGCGCCATGCGGTTCTCATTGAAGCAGTGCACGCGGTTGCGCCCGGCCTGCTTGGCGGCATAGCAGGCGCTGTCGGCAGCACTCATCAACCAGTTCACGTCCGGCGCATCTGCAC
This sequence comes from Stenotrophomonas sp. a6, assembly GCF_030913325.1. NCBI lineage: Bacteria > Pseudomonadati > Pseudomonadota > Gammaproteobacteria > Lysobacterales > Lysobacteraceae > Stenotrophomonas > Stenotrophomonas sp. a6. The sequence continues at coordinate 1,405,611 of NZ_CP133161.1, read as the reverse complement.
TGACCTCGACCACGCCGATGCTGCAGCTCAGCTGCGGGCTGCCCTCGCTGATCGGGAACGTGGCCTGGCCCAGGTTGCGGATCACCCGCTGCAGCACCCGCTTGGCTTCGTCCTGCCCGGCATGGGCGAGGAACACGGCGAACTCGTCGGCGCCCAGGCGGCCGACCCAGTCACCGTCACGCACGGCCGCCACCAGATAGTCGGCGAAACTGCGCAGCATCTGGTCACCGGCGGCATGGCCGAAGCTGTCGTTGACCAGCTTGAAGTGGTCCAGGTTGATGTAGCACAGCGCATGCGTACCGCCATCACTGCGTACCTGCAGCAGCGCACGCTCCAGCAGCCGCTCGATCTCGCGGCGGTTGATCAGGCCGGTCAGCGGATCGTGGCTGGCGTGATGCTCGATCTCACGTGCCAATGCATGGTTCTGGCTGACATCCTCGATGATCGCAAACACCGACAGGCCGCCTCCCGCGCTGCGCACGCCGGTGCCACTCCAGCGCCCCCACACCAGGCTGCCATCGCGGCGGCAGAAGCGCAGTTCACTCGGCCGCAGCTGCCGGTCCCAGTCGATGCGGCCGACGCCATCGATGACCAGTTCGCCTTCCATCAACAGATCGCCGAGCGACATCTGCAGCAGCACGTCGCGTCGGTAGTCGAGGATGTCGGCCATCGCCTGGTTGGCTTCGATCACCTTGCCGTCGGTGTCGAGCTTGAGCATGCCGACATTGGCCTGGTAGAAGGCCGCACGGAAGCGGCTTTCATGCTCGGTCAGGTCCTTGCCGACGCGGCGCGCGAGGGCCACCGCCATCAGGCTGATCGCCAGCACCGACAACCCGCCGACCACAAGCGTGGCGATCCGTACCATCGTGGCCATGCGCAGCAACGCTTGCGAAAATGCCTGCGCCTGCACCTGCAGCCGCCGGTCCAGATCACGCAGTTGTTGCAGGTACCGATCGCGGTCCGCCGCTGGCAGCACGCCTTGGGCGTGCCCCGACTGCAGCTCGGCAACCAGCCGCTGCACGGCCAACAGATCATCGTCGGTCTGTCGCCACAGCGTGGTTGCTTCCCGGAATGCACCGATGTCGCGTGCATAGCGGAACGAGAACACCAGGCGCGGGATATCGGCGCGCGCGTTGCCACCCTGCAGGAAGCCCTGCCTGGCCTTTTCCTCGTCCGGTACCGCCTGTTCCAGCGCCAGCCGGGCCTGCAAATCGCCCAATGGAATCCGCAGCGCCTGGCGCGCGTCATCCAGGTCCTGGGCATGGCCACGCGCCAGGTAGCGGCTCAGCGCAGCGGTTGCATCCTGCTGCCCTCGTGACCAGTACCCCTGGCCGGCAATCCAGGCCGTCGAGGCTGCCTGCAGTTCCTGGATCAACGCGGACAACGCGACCAACCCGATCGCCATGCCCGTCAACAACGCAAAGCGCAATCCCAGCCCACGGGTCATCGGCACCCGCCGGCTCTGCTGGTCCGTGCCACTTCTACCCATCCCGGATCCCCCCGAATGTGCTGCGGTGACAACCTGCCTTGGAACCGGCCCAGCCTATGACCGGCAATGTGTGGGCCATGCGAAAAAGGGGACGGAGGGGATTAAGTCGTTTTCGGCATAAGCGCATGGCCTGCCATTTACGACTTAATCCCCTCCGTCCCCTTTCCTGTACGCCAGCCCGGGGGCTGGCGTTGTTATGGACGGCTGCGGGTGAGGCTTAGAAGCTGCGCGGGCCGCGCGGCTTGAAGCCGTCACGACGCGGCGGCCGGCTGTCGCGGTCACCGCCGCGGTCGCCACCATGGCCACCCGGGCCACCCGGGCCACCACGACGCGGACCACCCGGGCCGCCCGGGCCACGCTTGTCGAAGCGCGGCTTGAACGGACGCGGGGCCGGGCTGGTGTCTTCACCCGGAGCCAGCGCACGCATCTGCAGCTGCTGGCCGGACACCCACACCTTCTGCAGGTGCGACAGCACGTCCGGCGGCATCTGTGCCGGCAGGTCCAGCAGCGAGAAGTCGTCGTGGATGTCGATGCGGCCGATGAAGCGGCTTTCCAGGCCCGCTTCGTTGGCGATGGCGCCGACGATGTTGGCCGGCTTCACGCCATGCTGGTGGCCCACCGAAATGCGGTAGGTCTCCATACCCTGCTCCGGTGCTCCACGCGGCGGAACCTCACGGCGCGGACGCTGCTCGAAACCACCTTCGGCGTCGTCGCGACGCGGGCCACGCTCGAAGCGCGGACCACGCTCGTTGCGGTCGAAGCGATCGCCACGCTCCGGACGGTCGCCACGGTCGAAACGCTCGCGCGGGGCGCGCTCTTCACGCGGGGCACGCACCGGCGGCTGCAGCAGGAACGGGGTGTCACCCTGCAGCATCTTGGCCAGCGCGGCGGCGATCTCGATGGCCGGCACGTTCTGCTCGTTCTCGAAGCGCTCCAGCAGCTGGCGGTAGAAGTCCAGGCCGCCGGCACCGAGGGTTTCGCTGATGCGCGAGGTGAACTTGTTGATGCGGGTGTCGTTGACCGCTTCCACGCTCGGCAGCTGCATCTCTTCGATCGGCTGGCGGGTGGCGCGCTCGATCTGGCGCAGCATGCCCTTCTCGCGCGGGGTGGCGAACAGGATCGCCTCGCCGCTGCGGCCGGCACGGCCGGTACGGCCGATGCGGTGCACGTAGCTTTCGGTGTCGTACGGAATGTCGTAGTTCAGCACGTGGCTGATGCGCTCCACGTCCAGGCCGCGCGCAGCCACGTCGGTGGCAACCAGGATGTCCAGCTTGCCTTCCTTCAGCATGGCGATGGTGCGCTCACGCTGGGCCTGCTGCATGTCGCCGTTGATGGCGGCAGCGGCCAGGCCACGGGCCTGCAGCTTGCTGGCCAGTTCTTCGGTGCCGGCCTTGGTGCGCGCGAAGATGATCATCGCGTCGAACGGCTCGACTTCCAGGATGCGGGTCAGCGCATCCAGCTTGTGCATGCCGCTCACCCACCAGTAACGCTGGCGGATGTTGGCCGAGGTGGTGGTCTTGGCCGCGATGGTCACTTCCACCGGGTCCTGCAGGTAGGTCTGCGCGATGCGGCGGATCTGCGGCGGCATGGTGGCCGAGAACAGGGCCACCTGGCGCTGCTCCGGCAGCTTCTTCAGCACCGCTTCGACGTCGTCGATGAAGCCCATGCGCAGCATTTCATCGGCTTCGTCCAGCACCAGGGTCTTCAGCTCGGACAGGTCCAGAGTGCTGCGGTCGAGGTGGTCGATCACGCGACCGGGGGTACCGACCACGATATGCACGCCACGGCGCAGCGCCGACAGCTGCTGCCCGTAAGGCTGGCCGCCGTACACCGGCAGCACGCGGAAGCCCGGGATCTTGGACGAGTAGGACTGGAACGCCTCGGCGACCTGGATGGCCAGTTCGCGGGTCGGCGCCAGGATCAGGGCCTGCGGCTTGATCTGCTGCAGGTCGATGTTGGACAGTACCGGCAGCGCGAACGCGGCGGTCTTGCCGGTACCGGTCTGGGCCTGGCCCAGCACGTCGCGGCCTTCCAGCATCGCCGGGATGGTGGCGGCCTGGATCGGCGACGGGGTTTCGTAGCCGATGGCGGTGACCGCCTGCATCACGGGCTCGGACAGGCCGAGCTGCGCGAACTGCAGCGGCGCTTGGGAATCTTGGGACATGGGGAACTCCGAAGGCACTGCCGTCTTCCTGGCAGTGCGATAAAAAAGGGATGGTCCGCGCTTTGGGCGCCCTTCTTATCGCGTGCCCTGGCGCTGCTCGGTCGGAGGAGATTTCACTCGCTCAGAGCGGGATGATACCGCATTGATGCTGAACGAGGCGTACAGCTTTCCGTGCGCGTGCCGTCATGCCCCGTGCTGGCGCACAATACGCGCCCTCTTCCCGGCCCGGCCGCTGGCCTGCGCCCCTCTTCCCAGGAACCCCGCTCCATGCAGATTCTCGAATTCGACCTCGACGGTGACTACGTCGAACTCAAGCAGCTGCTCAAGCTGGCCGACCTGGTCACCAGTGGCGGCGAGGCCAAGATGGTCATCAGTGACGGCCAGGTGCGGGTCGATGGCGAAGTCGAACTGCGCAAGGCCTGCAAGATCCGCGCAGGCCAGGTGGTCGAGTTCGCCGACAGCCAGATCCGGGTGCTGGCCGCCGGCTGATGTGAGGCTGTTCAGGCTACGCGCTGGGTCAGGTGCGAGGCAATCAGCTGCCTGAACGGTGCCACGCCCTGCGCCAGGCGCAGGCCGGCCGCCCGCAGCAGTCGCGCCGGGCGGCGATCGTCGGTGTACAGGCTGGCGATCGCATTGGTGGCCTCGTACAGCGGCCGCGACGCCAGCCGGTGACCCCGTTGGTAGCTGGCCAGCATGCCGGCGGCGGCAATGTCGGCACCGCGACGCTGCTGCGCGACGATGCCCTGCGCCAGCCGCTGTGCGCTGGCCAGGCCCAGGTTGAAGCCATGCGCGGTGACCGGGTGCATGCCGACGGCGGCATCGCCGATCAGCGCCGAACGCTCGCCAACAAAACGGTGCGCGTACACACCTACCAGCGGATACGCCTGCGGCGTGGTCACCGGCTGCATCCGACCCAGCCGATGTTCGAAGCAAGCACTGATGGCCTCGCCGAAGGCCACCTCGTCCATCGCCAGCAGCGCGTCGATCTGCCGCGGCGGCAGCGTGATCACCGCCGAGGCCTGGCCCTCGTTGAGCGGCAGCAGCGCCATCGTGCGGCCGTAGCCGAACCATTCCCAGGCAGTGTGGCGATGGTCGCGCTCGACCTGCATGCGGCACACCAGCATCGACTTGCCGAAGTCGCGCATCTGCGCACCGATGCCGAGCATGCGGCGGGTGGCGGAGAAGCGGCTGTCAGCGGCCGCCAGCAGCCGCGCATGCAGTTGGCTGCCGTCATCGAGTTTGACCACATGGCCCTGTGCATCGGCTTGCACGCCTTGCACCTTGCGCCCGTCGAACAGTTCCACGCCGTCCTGGCCCTGCACCGCATCCCATGCGGCACGGCGGATCAGATGGTTGGGTACCAGCCAGCCCAGCGGCTGGCCGTCGACCTGGCTGCTGGCGAAGGTCAGCGCGAACGGCGAGCCGCCGTTCATCACCTTGGCATCGCGCAGTTCAGCGACTTCGGCCTGCGGCAGGCGCTGCCACAGACCCAGTTGCTCCATGCTCTGCCGCGAGGCATGGGTCAACGCGATCTCCCTGCCATCGAAGGCGGCCTCGGCCAGGGCCTGGCGCGGCTGCACTTCGACCAGCCCGACCTGCAGCCCGCTGCCGGCCAGCGCGCGCGCGAAGCACAGACCTGCCGGTCCGGCGCCGACCACCACCACGTCCATCCTGCGCATGCGCGCCTCCTGCCGTTGATTCAGTCCGCGCCAGCATAGCGCCGCGCACCTGAGCGGCCTTGATCTGGATCAGGCCGACTTACAGAAGTGCGAACACCAGCGCCAGGATCGACAGCAGCGACACCAGCCACACCAGGCTGCGCACGTAGGGCACGCCTGCGGCGTACAGGGGCAGATAGACCACACGCGCCCAGAAGTAGGCCTGCGCCGCCAGTGCAGTGGTGTCGTTGCCGCGATCGGCCACGACCACCGCGATGGCGGCGGCGGCGAAGAACGGGAACGTCTCCAGGAAATTGGCCTGCGCACGCTGCAGGCGCCCGGCCAGCGCGCTGACCGGCTTTGCGTCGCCATCGCGTGCCGAGGCATTCCACTTCATCCCGCGCTCGCGGGTGACCACGGTGGAGGTGGCGAAGATGTAAACGAAGCCGAGCAGGACCGACCAGGCCAGCATCGTCAATTCAGTTGCCATCATTCATCTCCTCAGGGTGCCGACGCACGCAGGCTGTAACCGGCCAGGCGCCACACCTGGTCCTCGTCGAAACGGAACGAGACCAGCTCGCGCACCGGCTGCGCGCTGTTGGCGAAACGGGTCGGGAAACTGACGTTGATGTACAGCCCTTCCGGCACTGCGGCACCTGCGCTGTACTTGACCCGGGTGATGGTGGGCTGGCCACGCCCGGCCAGCGCACCCAGGCGCGTGCGCTCGGTGGTCAACTGGCTGACGAATGCGGCCTTCGGCACCGCACGACGCGCGACGGCGGAGGCGCCATCCCACAGTTCGCCGGCGCGGTTGGCATCGACCAGCTGTGCGGCTTTCAGTGCAGCAGCGCCCATCTCGGCATCCTGTTTCTGCACCTGGGCCTGCTGTGCAGCGGTCAACGCCGGGGCACCGGCGGTGGCTGGCTTCGCAGCCGCTGGCGAGGCCGGGGCCGGGCGTGCCGGAGCCGGTGCCGGCGTGGCCGGCGCAGGTGCCTGCGCCAATGCGGTCAGGGGCAGCAGGGACAGCAGCAGGAGCACGCGCTTCATGGACACCGCCGGTTTTCTGGAGAGAACCGCAGTCTACGCCAGCGCGGTGACTATGCCGTCAGCGTGCCGGGGCGTTGCCCTCCACCGCTGCCGCATCAGCCTGCGCGGCGGGCGCGGCGGTGTTCACTGGCGCCTGTTCGGCCACCGGTGGCGGCTCCGACGGTGCCGGTGGCAGCGTTGCCACATCGATCTCCGACAGTGGGCTTTCTTCCGGGCACACCGCATCCGGGAAACCGAAGCGCTGCTTCAGTGCCTGGCCGCAGCTGTTGATCGATTCCATGTCGGCGCCTTCGCGCTTGCACTGCTGGTCGAAGGCAATCAGGAACGCGTCCTTGCGTTGCACGAAGTCGTCACCACAGGCCCGCATCTGCTTGATCCGTTCCAGATCGTCCTGCACCGCGTTGGTGCCGTCCAGGCCGTACTGGCGCAGCTCATCCTGCGTCAGCAGGCGCAGGCTGCGGTTGGGCACGGTCATCATCAGATCGGCCACACCCACCGCCACGCCGTTGCGCTGCAGGTAGTCCTTCACGTTGTCGTAGACCTCGTGCAGCTCGCGATTGAGTTCCGCGCGCGAGGTGGCCTTCGAGCTGATCCGCATCATGCGGTGGATGCCGACCTTGCCCGACAGCAGGCGGTTGTCACCGGCAGCCAGCACGAACACGCAGGCACTGTGGCAGATCGAGCCCTCGCGCACCCAGATCGTCCAGCCCGATTCACCGATGCTGTCGCCGGCGACAATCGCCGATTCCACCTGGCCTCCGCTGGAATCCAGGTCGAGGATGCGCTTGTGGATCTTCTGTTCGTCAGCGACCACGGCCAGTCGCCACATCATCTCGGCAAAGCCCGGATTGATCTTGCCGGCGTAACGCACGCGCATCAGGCCACGTTCGGCGCACGGCGTCAGCGCCTGGGTGATCTGTTCGCGCTGCAGGCCCTCCAGCTCGACGCCATCGCCCGCCTCACCGGCGTACTCGGTACTGCAGCTGACCCAGGCGCGGCCATTCTCCAACTGCGCCTGCGGCCACGGCCGATCCGCCCGGCTGCGCGGCGGCGCCGGCGGTGGCGGTGCGTCAGCCGCATTGATCGACACCATGTTCTCGCCATCGCTGGCCGGCGCGCGCGCGGCCTTGTCGGCGGCGGTGACATTGCCCGGATTCTCCAGCTGGCTGCAGCCCGCCAGGGCCAGGCACAACAGGGGCAACCAGCGGAGTTTGGCGGACATCGGGCAACCAGTCTTCACGTGAGCAAGAGCCACAGTCTACCCGTCCGGGACGCGCATTCAGCGCGTGGCACTGAACCCCTTCTGACCCTTGGGAAAAGCGTGTCGACCAAGGTCGACACCTACCAACAGCCGCGCAGAACGCCGTCCCGACAGGTCGCAGGAACCTGTCGAAGGCGGGGTGGGTCCGGTTGCAGGGGCGTGAGCGCCATGGATGGCGCGACCGAGCTTACATGGGTGAGGGCGCTTTGCTTGCGAAGCACTGCTTCGCAAGCGCCCGAACGCACAGCCGCCAGCGGCGGCCGGGCCCCGGAGGGGTACTTGCAGCGTCCCCTGCAACCGGACCCACCCCGCCTCCCCACAGGAAACCAGCTTCTGCCGTTGCCGTTGCCGGCCAGCGGCCTGCACTACCGCGGGTGCCGGGCGCAGCCCTGCCAGATCCCCCTTCAGCATCCATGTCCGAATGTGGCGAGTATCGCCGTCGCCAGAGGCCTAGACTGGCGCCATGGACACCGCCCTCGCCCTCGACACCGCCGCCTGCGACCGCGCCCGCCTGGCCCGTGACGCACGCTTCGACGGCGTTTTCTTCACCGCCGTGCGCAGCACCGGCATCTATTGCCGCCCCGTCTGCCCGGCGCCGCCGCCGAAGCCACGCAACATCACCTACTATCCGACCGCTGCCGCGGCCGCTGCTGCCGGCTACAGGCCGTGCCTGCGCTGCCGCCCCGAACTGGCACCGCAGGCCCAGCAGGCACTGGCCGGGCAAACCGTGCAGCGCGCCCTCGCCATCATCCACGGCGGCTTCCTGCAGGAGCAGCCCGTTGCAGACCTCGCGCAGAAGATCGGCCTCAGCGCGCGCCAGCTGCAGCGCCTGTTCGTCGAACATCTCGGCGCAACACCCGGACAGATCCATGCCACCCACCGCCTGCTGCTGGCCAAGCAACTGCTGACCGAAACCACGCTGCCGGTGACCGATGTTGCGCTGGCCGCCGGCTACAACAGTCTGCGCCGCTTCAATACCGCCTTCCTGCAGGGCTGCGGCATGGCACCGACGGCGCTGCGTCGCCAGCACCAGCCGCTGGCCGCCGATGACGGCGGCCTGGTACTGCGGCTCGTGTACCGCCCACCGTTGGACTTCCCGCGAATGCTGGCCTTCCTGCGCAAGCGCAGCCTGCCTGGCATCGAACTGATCGGCGAAGACAGCTACCAGCGCCTGCTCGGCACACCCGAGCGCCCCACCCTGCTGCGCGTCACCGCCGACCCGAAGCGCCCGGAACTGCGTCTGCAGCTGGGCGCGGTCGACCCGCGCCTGATCCCCGACATCGTGCGCCGTGTGCGTCGTGTGTTCGATCTGGACGCCGACCTGCAGCAGGTCCATGCCGCCCTGGGCGAGGAACCGCTGCTGGCACGCGCATCGCCGAACGCCCGGGGCTGCGCGTTCCGGGCGGCTGGGATGGCTTCGAGGTCGGCGTACGCGCCGTGCTCGGCCAGCAGGTCAGCGTCGCCGCCGCCACCACCTTTGCGCGGCGTCTGGTGGATGCGTATGGGGCGCATCTGCCGGGCATGCCGTCCGAGTTCAATCGCCAGTTCCCAGCGCCCGAGGTGCTGGCCGAGGCGCCGCTGGAATCGATCGGCCTGCCGCGCAGCCGCGCCGCCACGGTGCGTGCGCTGGCCGCTGCATGTGCCAGCGGCCAGCTCGACTTCGGACCCGGGCAGGCCCTGGAAGAATTTGTTGCGCGCTGCGTGGCATTGCCCGGCATCGGCCCGTGGACCGCGCAGTACATCGCCCTGCGCGGGCTCGGCCAGCCCGATGCCTTCCCCGCCGGCGACCTGGTGCTGCAGCAGGTGCTCGGCCACGCACAGGGCCAGCGCCTGAGCGAACGTGCAACTGAAGCGCGCTCGCAACCGTGGCGCCCGTGGCGCGCCTACGCCGTGCTGCACCTGTGGCACCTGTCCGGCACGTTCGTTGGAGAACCGACATGACCCTGTTGTTTGATCGCTTCGACAGCCCCATCGGCGTGCTGACCATCGCCGGTGATGAGCGTGGCCTGTCACATGTGCTGTTCCCGGAAAACCGCCATCCGGCACGCGGACGCGATGACTGGCACTACGCACCGGATGCCCTGCCGGAAGCACGCGAACAGCTGCTGCAGTTCCTGCACGGCGAGCGCAACAGCTTCGACCTTGTGCTGGCGCCACGTGGCACGCCGTTCCAGCTGCGCGTATGGCAGGCGCTGGCACTGATTCCGTTCGGCCAGACCTGGAGTTACCTGCAGCTGGCGCAGCACCTTGGCCAGCCCAGTGCGACCCGCGCGGTCGGCGCGGCCAACGGGCGCAATCCGCTGCCGATCATCCTGCCCTGCCATCGCGTGATCGGCAGCAACGGCGCATTGACCGGTTTCGGCGGCGGGCTGGAAACCAAGGCGGCACTGCTGCGGCTGGAACAACGCCAGGCCCCGCTGTTCGCCTGAGAGGGCTGGCCGGGCTGCGCCCGGCACCCGCAGAGGCTAGAGCAACAGCAACAGCGGGCTTCCTGCGGGGAGGCAGGGTGGGTCCAGTTGCAGGGGACGCTGCAAGTACGTCCCTGTAAGCTCGGTCGCGCCATCCATGGCGCTCACGCCCCTGCAACCGGACCCACCCAGCCTTCGACAGGTTCCGGCGATCTGTCCGGACGTCATTGTGCGCAACTGTTGGTAGGTGTCGACCTTGGTCGACACGGTAGATCCACGCCATGCGTGGATGGAATCATCAGGGACATGTCTGGAGAAAGCCCCCTTCTTGTTGAAGGGGGCGCGCCGACAGGCGCGGCGATAAGGAAAAATGCGCGGACACGGGGCGCGATAGCGCGCCGTGTCTTGGGCGCGTCATTGCGCGGGCTTATCATGCGTGGATGACTTCCGTACGCCTGACCTGCGCGCTGGCGCTGCTGCTGCCATTGGCCGCCTGCACCACCGCGCCCGCCCCTTCCGCCTCCGTTCCCGGTTCCGCCGCTGCGGCTTCGCCTCCGAAGCTGCTGCTGATCTCCATCGACGGCCTGCGCGCCGATGCGCTGGACCGTGGGCTCACTCCGAACCTGCAGCGACTGATCGACGGCGGCGTGCGTGCACGCTGGATGACGCCGTCCTATCCGTCGCTGACCTTCCCCAACCACTACACCATCGTCACCGGCCTGCGGCCGGACCACCACGGCATCGTCAACAACAGCATGGACGATGCAACCCTGGGCCGTTTCGAACTGAGCAACCGCGACGCGGTCACCACCAGCGGCTGGTGGGGTGGCGAACCGATCTGGGTCAGTGCCGAGAACGCTGGCGTACGTTCGGCCACCACGGCGTGGCCGGGCAGTGAGTCTGAAATCCGCGGCGTGCGCCCCAGCAAGTGGCGCGTATACGACGGCAAGGAACCGCTGGAGCAGCGGGCCGGCATCGTGCTCGACTGGCTGGCGCGGACCGATGCAGATGCACCGCGCCTCACCACGCTGTACATGGAACACGTGGACAAGGCCGGCCACAACTACGGCCCCGGGTCGAAGCAGTACGCCGACGCCATCGTGCGCGCCGACCAGATCGTCGGCCAGGTGCTCGACGGGCTGCAGCAGCGCGATCTGGCCAAGACCACCAACGTGATCGTCGTGTCCGACCACGGCATGGCCAGCGTCGCCGACGGCAACGTGATCGCCACCGAGTCGATGGCCGACCCGGCCATTGCACGCAATATCAGCCAGGGCCAGTCGGTGGGTTTTGCGCCGGTCGCCGGCCGCGAAGCGGAAGCCGAACGCGCCCTGCTCGGACGCCACGCGCACTACGAATGCTGGAAGAAGGAGAACCTGCCGGCACGCTGGCACTACGGCACGCATCCGCGGGTTCCGGCCATCGTCTGTGCGATGGATGAAGGCTGGGACGCGCTGCATCGCGAGAAGATCGCCAAGCGCTCAAAGCAGGACCGTGGTTCGCATGGCTACGACAACGCACTGCCTTCCATGCGCGCAGTGTTCGTGGCCGGCGGTCCGTCGTTCCGCCAGGGCCTGGTGATCGATGGCTTCGACAACATCGATGTCTATCCGCTGCTGGCCCACCTGCTGCAGGTACCGGCCGCGCCGAACGATGGCAATCCGGAAACGCTGAAGAAGACACTGCGCTGATGCGGTTGTAGAGCCGAACCCACGCTCGGCTCACCGGACAGGCATAAAAAAAAAACGCGGCGCCAGGCGCCGCGTTTTTCATTGAACCGGTCGTTCGACCGGATCAGGCCTTGGCGACGGCCTTCTTCGCCACAGCCTTCTTCGCCGGAGCCTTGGCCACGGTCTTCTTGGCAACCGGAGCGGCGGCGCCTACGGCGACCTTGCTGGCGGTGTGCGAACGGGCGTTGCCATAGCTGGCGTTGTAGCGCTTGCCCTTGGCGGTCTTGCGGTCACCCTTACCCATGTCTTCAACTCCTCAAATGTGAAATCTGGTTACCCCGTACTGACACGGGTTCGGCGGGGCCGCCTTGCTGGGCGCCCCCGCGCACGATCGAAAATCCTATCACGGAGCGCCTAGTGCGCGCAGCTGGCGTCGTGCACGTGACCGTGGTTGAGGCGCAGGTTGACCAGATGGGCCACACCCACCAGCAGGCCACCGATGGTCATCACCACCGCGTGCGGCACCGCATTGTGGTGCAGCGGGTCATACAGCACGCCGGCCCACAATGCGACCAGGCCGGGAATCAGGAAGCCCAGCGCACGCAGCGCACCGTGCCGGCGGTAGCCCCAGACCAGGCTGAACAACCCCAGCAGGGTCACGAACACCACCAGCGCCTGTTCCACGCCGTCGCTCAGCCAGAACGACAGCCCCAATGAAGGCGCTGCGGCCAGCAGCACCGGGATCACCGCGCAGTGCACCGCGCACAGCATCGAACCAGTGGCGCCGAAACGGTCGAGCAGGTGGCGCAGGCGTGAGGACAGGGACATGACTTCCAGCAGGGTCGGCGAATCGTTATGGAATAATATAACATCCCTCTCCGACCCGCACGGTTTCCCTCCCCCTGTCCCATCGACGGGATTCGTGCGCCCCGCTATTGATACATTGTAACAAAGGACCCGTCCATGCCCGCCCATACCCCACGGCTCAAGCCGCATTCCCTGGCCCTGGCCCTCGCCGCCCTGCTGCCGTCCGTCGCCTTTGCAGCCGGCCAGGACACCGCCCATCGTGACCGCCACCTGACCGAGCTGTCGTCGGTGCAGGTCACCGCGTCGCCGCTGCAGGGTGACGCCGAATCTCTGGCACGCCCGGTGGAGGTTCTGGCCGGTGAACGCCTGGACGAGCAGAAGGCCGGCACCCTCGGCGATACCGTGGCCAAGCTGCCCGGCGTGCAGAGCACCTTCTTCGGCCCCGGCGTCGGCCGCCCGATCATCCGTGGCCAGGAAGGCCCGCGCGTGGCCGTGCTGTCCAACGGCATGGGCAACATGGATGCGTCCACGGTCAGCGCCGACCACGCCACCAGCATCGAACCGTTCCTGGCCGACCAGATCGAAGTACTGAAGGGCCCGGCCACGCTGCTGTTCGGCAGCGGCGCCATTGGTGGTGCGGTCAATGTGGTCGACGGGCGCATCGCGCGCGAGCTGCCGGAGCGGCCGCTCAGCGGTCGTGCCGAACTGCGCGGCAATTCGGTGAACAACGAGCGCAGCGGCATGTTCCGCCTCGACGGCGTCAGCGGCAACGTCGTGCTCCATGTGGATGGCCTGGTCCGCAACGGCGACGACTACCGCATTCCCGGTTACGCGGTAATCGACAGCCTTGAAGACCACCACGACGACCACGACCATGACCACGCGGGCGAGGAAGGCGAAGAACCGCGCCGCGGCCGCCTCGACAACAGCTCGATCCGCACCCGCGCCGGTGGCGTCGGCGCAACGTGGCTGGGCGACGGCGGCTACTTCGGCGTATCGGCCAGTACCTACCGCACCAACTACGGCATTCCCAATGGCGCGCACGTGCACGCCGATGGTGACGATCATGGCCATGACCACGGTCACGACCATGGCGACGAAGAGGAAGGCGGCGACGAGCACGACGTGCGCATCGACATGGTGCAGAACCGCTTCGAGACCAAGGCCGGCATCTACAACCCGGTCTCGTTCCTGAAGAACGTCAACGCACGCGTGGCCTACACCGACTACGAACACGTGGAGCTGGAAGCCGGTACGCCGTCGACCCGCTTCACCAACCGCGGCATCGAAGCGCGCCTGGAAGCGGTGCAGCAGCAGATCGGCGGCTGGGACGGCGCCTTCGGCCTGCAGTTCGGCAACAGTGATTTCGGTGCCAAGGGCGAAGAGGCGTTCGTTCCGGATACCGGCACGAAGAACATCGGCCTGTTCGTGCTGCAGGAAAAGCAGTTCGGCCCGTTCAAGCTGGAACTGGGCGGCCGCCACGACCAGGTCAAGCTGGACCCGAGCGGTGACTACCGCCGCCGCACCTTCGGTGCCACCAACCTGTCTGCCGCTGGTATCTGGAAGCTCAACGATGCCGTTGACCTGCGCATCGGCGTGGACAGCTCCGAGCGTGCACCGACCAACGAAGAGCTGTATGCCGCCGGCGCGCACATCGCCACCCGTTCGCTGGAAATCGGCGACGCCAACCTGAAGACCGAGCGCGGCCAGCGCGTGGAACTGGGTATCCACACCCACAGCGAGCGCCTGGACTTCTCCGCGTCGGTCTACCAGACCAGGTTCAAGGACTTCATCTACCTGGCCGACACCGGCATCACCGAGGGCCTGCCGGTGCGCACCTGGACGCAGCAGGACGCGGTGTTCCGCGGTGCCGAGGCCGAAGCGCTGGTGCACCTGTTCGAGGGCGGCGCCGGTGACTGGGATCTGCGCCTGTTCGGCGACTACGTGAAGGCCAAGCTGGATGGCAGCGGCAGCCGCAACCTGGACATCGCCGTGCCGCATGGCGACCACAACCACAACTACACGGTGGAACTGGCCAACACCGGCTATCTGCCGCGTATCGCCCCGGCCCGCGTCGGCGCCGACCTGCGCTGGTCGAAGGACGGCTGGCGCGCCTCGGTCGGTGCGGTGCGCTACAGCCGCCAGAAGGACGTCGCCCAGAACGAAGCCCCGAGCGACGGCTACACCCTGGTCGACGCGCACCTGGCCTACCGCTGGGATCGCAACGCCAGCAACAGCTACGAGGTGTTCCTGGATGGCAGCAACCTGACCAACCGCGAAGTGCGCCCGCATACCTCGCTGCTGCGCGACTACTCGCCGCTGCCAGGCCGTGGTGTCGCATTCGGCATCCGCGCGTTCTTCTGATCGCGCACGGCGGGGTCGGAGCCCTTTTCGAAGGAAAGGGCTCTGACCCCCACGCCATTCCACGGGGGCCTTCGGGCCCCCGTTTTCATTTCGACCCAAGCCATCACACATTCGTCACAAAGATGTGCGTACCACAACAAGCGGACAATCCCGTCACCCAATGTCTCGCCAATCGGACATTTTTGTCCGAAAATAATTCCATGACTGCCCAACGTGCCGATGCCGCCGCCCGCCGTGCCCTCATCCTCGACGCCGCCGATCATGTGTTCGGCCAACACGGTGTCACCGCCCCGCTGGACCTGGTGGTCGAACGCGCCCAGGTAGGCCGCGCCACCCTGTACCGCAACTTCCCCGACCGCACCGCGCTGATCCAGGCGCTGCTGCAGCGCACGGTCGACCGCATCCGGCGCCAGGTCGAGCAGCTCGGCGACCGCGACGACGCCCTGTTCGAGGTGTTCGAGGGCATGGCCCAGCGCATCATTGATTCGCCGGCATTGGCCGATTACTGGCGTGCGGTCGATTCGGACGTGCCGTCCATGCGCGCCGCGCGCGAGACCGTGCGCGACCTGCTGGAGGAACCGATCGCGCGCGCCAAGGCCGCCGGGCTGTGCCGTGCCGACCTGGAAAAGACGGATATTTCACTGATCTCGGGCATGCTGGGTGCGGCCCTGCGCGGCAAGACCCGCGACGAGCGCGCCCAGTTGGCCGGGCGCGCCCTGCAGCTGCTGCGTGGGGGTCTCCAGGGAGCTGCCAGCGAGGCCCGTTGATGGTCCAGCCGTATCTGAAGCCGGTTCCGGATTGGGAGGAGCACGAAAAGCCGACCATGCCCGGTTCGGCATCGATGCCCTGGCACCCGCCGTATCGGCGCGCGGCCTATGCGCTGGTATCACTGCTGGTGGCGATCACCGGCGGCCTCGGCAATGCGCTGGTCACCGCCAACCTGCCGTTCCTGCAGGGCCAGCTGGCACTGACCCCGACCCAGGGCAGCTGGCTGGTGGCGGCCTATGCCATGGTGAATGTCACCGCCAACCTGTTGGCCTTCAAGTTCCGCCAGCAGTACGGCATCCGCCTGTTCGCCGAGATCGGGCTGGGCCTGTACGCGGCGCTGGCGGTGCTGCACCTGTTCGTCGGCAGCTTCGAGACCACGATGCTGACCCGCGCCGCCAGCGGCTTCGCGGGTGCGGCCTGTTCGACACTGGGCACGCTGTACATGCTGCAGGCGCTGCCGCGCCGCTTTACCGGCAACCTGCTGGTGGTCGGCGTCGGCCTTTCGCAGCTGGCGGTGCCGATCGCTTGGATCGTTTCGCCAGGCCTGGTCGATACCGGCCAGTGGCACCAGTTGTATTCCTTCGAAGCCGGCCTGGCGCTGTGCGCGTTTGCGGCAGTGGTGGTGCTGAAGCTGCCGCCCGGCATCCAGGTGAAAGCGTTCGAACCGCTGGACTTCCTCACGTTCGCCCTGCTTGCACCGGCCGTCGCGCTGCTGGTGATCGTGCTGGCGCAGGGCTACACCCGCTGGTGGCTCAACACGCCGTGGCTGGGCTGGGCCCTGGTCGCCTCGATCGTGCTGTCCACCACCGCCTTCGTCATCGAGCACTACCGGCGCAATCCGCTGCTGCAGACACGCTGGCTGGCCAGCCTGCCCGTACTGCATTTCATCGTCGGCGCCTTCCTGATCCGCTTTCTGACCACCGAGCAGTCCTACGGCGTGGTCAACCTGATGCGCACGCTCGGCATGGGCCCTGATCAGTTGCGGCCGCTGTTCGTGGTGATTCTCGCCGGCGTGGTCACCGGTATCGCCGGCACTGCACTGACTTTCGGGCCCAAACGGCTGATCCCGCAGCTGCTGATGGCGATCCTGCTGCTGGGCGCTGCCGCGTTCTTCGACCAGCACCGCACCAGCATGGATCGGCCGCACGACTTCTACGCCAGCCAGTTCCTGGCCTCGGTCGGTGCCGGCATGTTCATGGGCCCGTTGATCATGCTCGGCATTTCCGCCGCGCTGAAACAGGGCGTGGACCACATGATCACCTTCCTGGTGACGCTGTCGATCACGCAGACGCTGGGCGGCCTGGCCGGCTCGGCCGTGCTGGGGACCTTCCAGCTGCATCGCGAGCAGCTGTATTCCAGCGCGCTGACCAGCCAGCTCGACCCGGCCGATCCGGTGGTGGCACAGCGCCTGCGCATCCAACAGCAGCTGTACAGCGCCCAGATCACCGATCCGGTGCTGCGCAGCGCGCAGGGCAGCGCGCAGTTGGCGCAGACGACGCGCCGTGAAGCCAACGTACGCGGCTTCAATGATGTGTTCACACTGAGCGGTTGGTTGGCCATCGGCTTCCTGTGCTGGTTGCTGCTGCTGTCGCTGCGCACCGCCGTGCTCAAGCAATGGCGTAAGCGCCACCCCACTTCCCCCGCTGTGGCCACGCCGGCCGCGCCCCGCTGAGTTCTCGACCATGCCTCCCGTCCCGCCCCGACCCGACGACGCCGACAACGTAACCCCACCGCCGCCGACCGACGCGGCGCCTGCCCCTACGCCGGTAGAACCCGCTGTCGCGCCGAAGTACCTCAAGCCCAGCGCGCGCAGCGTGGTGGTGATGGTGGTGGTGGCCCTGCTGGGCATTGCGCTGATCCTGCGCGCCTGGCACCTGTGGCCGTTCACCAGCAGCGTGATGGTGACCGACAACGCGTATGTACGCGGACAGATCACGGTGATGGCGCCACAGGTCAACGGCTATGTAACCGAGGTGCTGGTGAAGGACTTCCAGCACGTGAAGGAAGGCGAGCCGCTGCTGCGCATCGATGACCGCATCTATGCGCAGCGGGTCGCCCAGGCGCAGGCGACGCTGGACAGCGCACGCGCGGCCCTGGCCAACTCGGACCAGTCGCAGGCGCAGAACCGTGCGCAGATTGCCTCCGCCCGCGCCACGTTGTCGGCCGGGCAGGCGGAGCTGCAACGCTCACGCAACGAGACCAAGCGCTACGAGGAACTGGCTGCGCAGCAGCTGGTGTCGATCAACGATCGCGACAAGTTCCGCACCGCGCAGGCCTCGGCGCAGGCCAGCGTGCAGCAGTCGCAGGCGCAGATCCGCATCGCCGAGGAGACCCTGGTATCGACCCAGGTAGCGCGCAAGAGCCTGGAGGCCCAGGTGGAGAGCGCGCAGGCGCAGCTGGAACTGGCGCGCATCGATCTGGCCAACACGGTGATCCACGCGCCGCGCGACGGCCAGATCAGCGAAGCCAGCGTACGCGTGGGCCAGTACGTCGCCGCCGGTTCGCAGCTGCTGTTCCTGGTACCTGACACGCTGTGGGTGGTGGCCAACTACAAGGAAGGCCAGACCTGGGGGATGGCGATCGGCCAGCCGGCCACGTTCTCGGTGGACGCGTTCCAGGGCCAGGTGCTGCGGGGCCGCGTGCAGGAGATCGCGCCGGCCACCGGGTCGGAATTCAGCGTGCTGCGCCCGGACAATGCCAGCGGCAACTTCACCAAGGTGGTGCAGCGGCTGCCGGTGCGGATTTCGATCAACAGGGATCAGAAGCTGGCCGCGCAGCTGCGCCCCGGCATGTCGGTGATCGTGCGGGTGGATACCCGGTCCAAGCCGATGGACTAGGACGCAGGCCCTGTCGCACCGCTTCCAAAATGCCGGCCAGCGGCCGGCACTACCGTTGCGTTAGCCGGCGCAGCGCGCGCAGAGGCCATGCACTTCCAGGGTCTGCGCCTGCGGCTGGAAACCCAGCTCCTTGGCACGCTTCTCCAGCTGGGTGACGATCTCGCGGTCTTCCAGCTCCACCGCGCTGTGGCAGCTGTTGCAGATCAGGAACGGCACCGAATGCGCGGCGCTGCTGGGATGGTGGCAGGCCACGAAGGCATTCACCGATTCCAGCTTGTGCACGAAGCCATTGGCCATCAGGAAGTCGAGGGCGCGGTACACGGTGGGCGGGGCGTCAGCACCCACGCCCTTGCCGTTGCGCACCCACTCCAGCAGCTCGTAGGCCTTGACCGGCTTGCCGGCCTCGGCGATCAGCTTCAGTACGTTGGCGCGGATCGGGGTCAGGCGCAGCCCGCGTTCGCGCGAGACGCGCTCGACCACCGCCACGAAGTCCGATGCGTCGTGGACGTGGTGGTGCGGGGCGGTACAGGCGGTGGCGGTCTTGGCGGGCATGCGTGTTCTCCGGTTCGGGCCTGGCAAGGATGCCTCAGGCCGTTGCTACCTTGGTGATGGCCACATCAATGCGTTTCAAGGCCTGCTCGCGGCCGGCCAGGTAAACGGTATGGGAAATGTCAGGACTGACCTGGGTGCCGGTGATGGCCACGCGCAGCGGCTGGGCAACCTTGCCCATGCCGATTTCCAGCGCTGCGGCCGCGTCGTGCAGGGCGACGCCCACCGACTCGGCGGTCCATTCCGGCAGGGCGGCCAGCAGCTCGCGGGCCTTGCCCAGCGCCACCTCGGCACCGGCCTTGAAGTGCTTGGCCACCGCTGCTTCGTCGTACTCGGTCAGCGGCTGGTACCAGACCACGGCCTTCTCGGCCATTTCCTTCAGGGTCTGCACGCGTTCACGCAGGGCGATCACCACGTCCTCCGGGGCCGGGCCAGCGGCCACGTCCAGGCCCAGCTTCTGCAGCTGGTAGACCAGGTGCGGCACGATCGCGGCCACGTCCTCGGTCTTCAGGAAATGCTGGTTGACCCAGCCCAGCTTGGCCATGTCCAGGCGCGAGGCCTTGGAATTGCAGTCCTTCACGTCGAACAGGTTGATCAGTTCCTGGCGGCTGAACAGCTCCTGGTCACCGTGCGACCAGCCCAGGCGGGCCAGGTAGCTCAGCAGCGCGTCCGGCAGGTAGCCGGCGTCCTTGTACTGCATCACGTCGGCCGCGCCGGTGCGCTTGGACAGCTTGGCGCCCTGCTCGTCCAGGATCATCGGCATGTGGCCGAACTTCGGCACCGGGGCCCCGATGCCTTCGTACAGGTTGATCTGGCGCGGGGTGTTGTTGATGTGGTCGTCGCCGCGGATGACCTCGGTGATGCCCATGTCCCAGTCGTCCACCACCACCGCGAAGTTGTAGGTGGGGTAGCCGTCCGGGCGGAAGATGACCATGTCATCCAGCTCGCTGTTGGCGATCTCGATACGGCCCTTGATCAGGTCGTCGAACACCACCGTGCCTTCCAGCGGGTTCTTGAAGCGGATGACGCGGTTCGGATCATCCCTGCGCGGCAGGCCCAGGTCACGCGCGGCACCGTTGTAGCGCGGCTTCTCCTGCCTGGCCATGGCGGCCTCGCGCATCGCGTCAAGCTCTTCGCGGGTCTCGTATGCGTAATACGCCTTGCCGTCGGCCACCAGCTGTTCGGCCACTTCCAGGTAACGGGCGACGCGGTCGGTCTGGTAGATCGGGCCTTCGTCATAGTCCAGGCCCAGCCACTCCATCGCCTCCAGGATCGCGTCGATCGCGCCCTGGGTACTGCGTTCACGGTCGGTGTCCTCGATGCGCAGCACGAACTCGCCGCCACGGTGGCGGGCCTCCAGCCAGCAGTACAGCGCAGTGCGGGCACCACCGATGTGCAGGTAGCCGGTGGGACTGGGGGCGAAGCGGGTGCGGCAGGTCATGGACGGCTCGAGGAACGGGAATCCCCCGATTTTACCAGCCCTCCGCCCCCGACGGAAAAAGGGGACGGAGGGGATTAAGTCGCGATTGCCCAGCCTGGGGCGCTGCAACCGGGAAACGGAGGGGAGAAACGACTTAATCCCCTCCGTCCCCTTTTACGGTTCCACCTTGCGCGGGAACGGCTGCTCGCGCATCGCGGCGTTGTAGGCGAACGAGGCGACGATGGCTGCGGCCTGCTTCAGGTCTTCCGGTTCGGCGTGGTCCCAGGTGTCCAGGTGGCTGTGGTGGACGTTGGTGAAGTAGTCCAGCCGGTCCTGGATGAACTGGAAGCCCGGCAGGCCGATGCGGTCGAAGCTGATGTGGTCGGTGCTGCCGGTGTTGCGGGTGGCCACGGTGGTGGCGCCCACGTCATGGAACGGGGCCAGCCAGGCTTCGAAGATCGGCATCGCCGCCAGGTTTTCCTGCGCATAGATGCCGCGGAAGCGGCCCGAGCCGTTGTCCATGTTGAAGTAGACCTGGAACTTGCCGTAATCGCGGGTCTTCTGCAGCGCGCCGGTGGGCTCGCGCAGCGAGGCCGGCAGCGCCTTCTGCGCCGGGTCGGTGGGTTCCGGGAAACGACCGAAGTGCTTGGCCACATAGGCCTGCGAGCCGATCAGGCCCTGTTCCTCGCCGCTCCACAGCGCCACGCGGATGGTGCGCCTGGGCTTGGCGCCGGTGGCCTTGAGGATGCGCATCGCCTCCATCATCACCGCCACGCCAGCCGCGTTGTCGGCCGCACCGGTACCGCTGTGCCAGGAATCCAGGTGCGCGCCGATCATCACCACTTCATCGGGCTTGCTGCTGCCACGGATCTCGGCCAGCGTGTTGTAACCGGGCTGGTCGGCCTCATCGGTGAAGCGTGCTGCCACATCCACGCGCAGGCGCACGGTCTGCTTGGCCTCCAGCGCGCGCACCAGCGGATTGAAGTGCTCGCTGATCATCGCCAGCTCGGGGATGCCCACCGATTCGCCGGCCTTGCGCGAACCGCCACCGGCAACCCGGATGATGCCGTTGTCCCAGCTGCTGATGCTGATCGAGGCCAGCGCGCCCTCTTCCACGAAGAACGCATTGACCTTGGTCGCCAGCTGCTGGCGTTCCTGGTACTCCTTGACCCGCTTGGCACGCTCGGCGGTGGCGTCCTTGTCCTTGGGCAGGGTGAACTCCTGCAGGCCTTCCAGCGAGGTGGCGTCGTGGCGATGCGAATCCGCCTCGGTGCCGCGCTTGTACTCGCGCGCCTCGCCCAGCAGCAGGATCTTGCCGCGCAGCTTGCCGCGGTACTTCTCGATGTCTTCGGGCTTCTTGATCTCGACCTGGACCAGCTCGCCTTCAACCGGCCCCTTGGTACCCGGCGTCCAGGCCTTGGGCAGTGCATGCAGCGGCTGCACGCGGTCGCCCAGCATCTCCACGCTCGCCGAAGTGAACTCCCAGCCGCGCCCGAAGTCGTCGAAGGCCTCGTCGTGGACGTTGTCCAGCTTCCATTCGTTGAACTTGCCGCGGGTCCAGGCGTTGGCGCGCCCCATGGCCGGCGAGTTGGTCAGGCGCGGGCCGATGCGCTCGGTGAGATAGCTGAAGGTGTCCATCACCTGCGAACGGTGGAAGGCCTCCTGGCGGATGCGGCTGACCATGTCCAGGTCCACCGTCTCGCGCTGCTGCGCTCCTGCATTGCCACCCATCGCCAGCGCTGCGGCCAGCATGCCCCACTTCAACACATCGCACCCCTGCCCTTCGGCTCGATCATCAACTCGTCGAGTCTAGCCAGCGGGGGCGCGGGGATACCGTCCCATCGGTCATGGGCGGGAGCGTGCGAACCAAGGTTCGCACCCACAACAGTAGATCCACGCCATGCGTGGATGAACAGCCCAATCACCCGCTCCATCCCAACCACAACTGTGCCCGTTCCGGCAGCAGCAGCAACCAGTGCCGCCGGTCGATGCTGCTGCAGCCGTACACCGCCGCGTGTGCCGGCCAGTCATCCGGAAGGCCACCGATACCGATCTCGGCCAGCGCCTCCGCCCCGGCCTTCCATGGCCGGTAGCGCGGCACCCGGCCAGCCACCGCGCCGCGTCCCTGCCGCGCGCCCTGCAGCCAGCGCAATCCCTGCCCCTGCAATCCTTCGCAGGTCACCGCCGCCAGCTGGAAGCGGACCAGGCCGGGGGCGATCCGCGCCCCCGGCAGGGCCGCCAGCACGCCATGTGCCTGCAGCAGTGCATCCACTTCCAGCAGGGCCGGAATGCCCTGCCGTGCCCGTTGCCGCAATCCCTGGCGCCAGCCCATGGCCTGCTCCTTACTTCAGTTCCGCGCCGAGCGCGTACCAGTCGACCCGGCGGGTCACCCACATCGCCAGCGCCAGGATCACGAACAGCAGCAGCGAACCCATCAACAGCGCGTTGTTCTCCGACACCAGCAGGCCATACAGCGCGCCGTACAGCACGGTCAGCAGCGCAGCGAAGCCAAGGCCGCGCTTCCAGTGGCCCAGCACATTGGCCAGGTACACCGCCTGCAGGCCGATACAGGCCACGGCCGATACCAGGTAGGCCTTCCAGAACGCGATGTGCTCGGACAGGCTGATCAGCAGCAGGAAGAAGATCGCCAGCGCCAGGCCCACCATCAGGTACTGCAACGGGTGGATGCGCAGCGACTTGATCAGCTCGAACAGGATGAAGCCGACGAAGGTGAGCAGCACGAACAGCACGCCGTATTTCGAGGCACGGTCGGCCTGGGTGTAGGTATCGACCGGATCGACCAGCGACACCGTCACCGCCTGCGATTCGACCGCACCATCATTGCGCAGCTGGCGCTGGGCATCGGAGGCCAGCGAGGACACCGCCCAGCGTGCATCGAAGCCCTGCGCATCAACGCGGCGTTCGTTGGGCAGGAACGCGCCGCTGAACGACGGATGCGGCCAGCTCGAACGCAGCGCGATGTGGGTGTCATCGCCCACCGGCACCACCGACAGCATGCGGCTGCCATCCAGGCGCAGCTCCAGTTCAACCGTGCTGGCAGCCAGCGTGCCGCCCTGATCCGCAGCGAAACCGGCCACCGGTGCGTGCAGGCCTCGCCCCACCTCGCTGGCCGCGCCAACGCCCGGCAGCAACCGCAGCTGCTTGCCATCCACGCGCAGGTTCGGCGTACCGACCAGGCCACGCACATCGGATACACCAACCGCGACATACGGCTGGCCGTAACTGCGGCCGGCCTTCACCGGGTAGTCGTCTGCGGCGAAGGTCGCCTTCATCTGGCCGTTCCAGCTGTACACCGGCACCTTGAACAGGCCGACTTCGCGCTGGCTCGGCAGCATCTCGCCGCCCACCTCCAGCGACGCCGGCATCTGCAGCCAGTGCCCCTCGGTGACCTGCACCTCGGTCTTCTTGACGCCCAGCGGATCAACCAGTTCAACCTGCTTGCGTTCCACCCACGGCACCACCCGCACCGGGCCCACCAGCTGCTGTGCACCGGCGCGGCTGTCGGCCACCCGCGAGAACGCCTCGTCGCGGTACGCACTGCGTTCGTTGATGACCCCGCGGATCATCGTCAGCGGCACCAGCAGCAGCAGGATCAGCCCGCCGACAATGGCGAACCTCAGCAGCATCTTCAGGGATTTCATGGTCCATCCTCGTTGGAGAGGGCTGCAGGATGGACCGCTGGGGTGAGCAGGGTTTGTGGCGAATTTGAAGCGAGTGTGAAGTCAGCGGCGCGGGCGCTGGCCCGGCGCACCCGATGGCAGCCACAGGCTGGCCACGGTGCCGCCGCCCTCGCGGACGTCGACACTGGCGCGTCCATCGTGCAGGCGCGCGACTTCCTGCACGAATGGCAGGCCCAGGCCGGAACTGCGCCGCCCGCTGCCGGGCCGCGCCAGCGAATAGAAGCGCTCGAACACCCGTTCGCGCGCATAGTCCGGGATGCCGGCACCGCGATCGGCCACCTGCAGGCGCACGCCCTGCCCGTCCACCTCGGCCTGCAGCGCGATCTCCGCGCCGGACGGGGAGAAGGCAATCGCGTTGTCGATCAGGTTGTGCAGCGCCTGCCGCAGCAGGTAGGCGTCGCCCTGCACCGGCAGGTCGGGCACGTTGCCGATGCGGACCTGCACGCCGGCCGCCTGTGCACGCACCTGCGCGGCCGCGGCCGCATCGGCCAGCAATGCCGGCAATGCAATCGGGTCGCGGGTCTGCAGCCAACCGTGCTGTTCCACTTCGGCCAGCGCCAGCAGCTTGTCGATGGTCTCGGTCAGCCGCTCCTGCTGGTCGACAATGCTGCGCGCGAAATGCACGCGGTCCGCTTCGGGCAGCGGCTCCTGCAGCAGTTCGGCGGCACCGCGGATCGCCGCCAGCGGGCTCTTCATCTCGTGCGTCAGCGACTGCACGTACTGCTCGACGTAGGCCTTGCCTTCGAGCTTGCGGCGCATCGTTTCCAGCGCCTGGCCGAGATCGCCGATCTCGTCGCGACGGCGCCGTGGTGGTGGCACCGGTTCGCCCGCGCTGACCGCGCGTGCATAGCGGCTGAGCTGGCCGAGGCCAGTGGTCAGCCACATCGTCACCAGCACGCCGACCAGCGCCGACAATCCGATGAGCCAGGCACCGCGCTCGATGATGGCGCGCTGGCTGGCAGCGATGAACGGATCAATGCTGCGGTTGGGCTGGGCCAGGCTGAGCACGCCGATCAGGGTGCGGCCATCGGCCGGGTCGTATACCGGCGCCGCCACATGCATCACCGTATCGCCTTCCTCGCCCGGAATCTCGGGGCTGGAACGGGCACCGTACTCGCCACGCAGGGTGCGGTAGACATCATTCCAGCGCGAATTGTCGCGCCCAAGGTCACGGCCCAGCGAGTCGTAGATGACGATGCCCTTGGCATCGGTGATGGTCACCCGGTAATCCAGCGAGCGCTTCGGGAAACGCCAGACCATTGCCTTCAGGTCGCGCTGCCGTGCCTTGGCCAGGTTGCGGGTGAAACTGCCGCTGCGGATGGTGCCGTCCTTGACGTCGGCGGCGGCCATCTCGGCCAGCACGTTGGCCGCATCGACCAGGGTCGATTCCATCGCCTGGCGCACACCCGGCTTCACTTCGTTGACGAACACGCGCATCACAAAGAAGGCCGCGATGCCGGTGATCAGGAAGAAGCCCAGGAACAGCTTCAGCACCAGGCGCATCGGCTAGACCTCCAGCGCGTAGCCAAGGCCACGGTGGGTGCGGATCGGGTCGTCGCTGGCACCGGCCGCGCGCAGCTTGGCACGCAGCGTCTTTACATGGGTATCGACGGTGCGGTCGGCACTGTCGGCGCTGCTGTCCCAGCCACGGTCCATCAGCTGGGCACGGCTGAGGATGGCACCGGGTCGCTGCAGCAGCGCCTCCAGCAGCGCGTACTCGTAGCGGGTCAGATCCAGTGCCTGGCCACGGAAGCGGATGCGCCGGCCTTCGCGGTCGATGGCGAACGCGCCATGTTCCTGCCAGCCTGCATCGGCGCTGGGCGCTGCGATGACCGGCGCCGCACGGCGCAGGCGTGCACGCACCCGCGCCACCAGCTCGCGCGGCGAGAACGGCTTGGTCATGTAGTCGTCGGCGCCCAGCTCCAGGCCGAGCACGCGGTCCACTTCATCATTGCGGGCGGTCAGGAAGATCACCGGCAGCTGCGCCACCGGCCCGGGCTGCGCGCGCAGCCGTCGGCAGACCTCGAAGCCGCCCAGGTCGGGCAGGCCCACGTCCAGCACCACCACGTCGATATCCCCGGCCTGCAGCCGCTGCAGCGCCTCCCCGCCCAACAGGCAGTGGCTGGCGGCATAGCCCTCGCTGCGCAGCGCATAGAGCACGGTTTCGGCGATGGCGGCTTCGTCCTCGACTACCAGGACATGGGCAACGGGAGCTGTCATGGCGCGCAGCATAGCCGCTGCGGCCGCCGCCCCGTACACTGCCGCCCATGAACTATCGCCACGCCTTCCATGCCGGCAACCACGCCGATGTGCTCAAGCACATCGTGCAGCTGGCCCTGATCGACAGCTTCAAGCGCAAGGACAGCCCGTTCTTCGTGCTCGACACCCACGGCGGTGCCGGCCGCTACCTGCTGGCCAGCGAAGAGAGCCGCAAGACCCTGGAGGCCGAATCCGGGATCATGCGGCTGATGGCCCAGCCCAAGCTGCCGGAGGTGGTCGAGCGCTACCTGAAGGCGGTCCAGGCCGACAACCCGGTGGGCGCGCTGACCAACTACCCGGGCTCGCCGCTGCTGAGCGCACAGGCGATGCGCGCGCAGGACCGCATGGCGGTCTGCGAGCTGCAGGAAGCCGAAACGGCCACGCTGAAGGCCCTGTTTGCCCATGACAGCCGCGTCGATGTGCGCGCTGGCGATGGCTATGCCCTGCTGCGCTCGCTGCTGCCGCCGAAGTTCAACGGCAGCAAGATCGGTCGTGGCCTGGTGCTGATCGATCCGCCGTACGAGGCGCAGGACGCCGAATACCAGAACATCCTGGCTGCCCTGGCCGAGACCCTGGCACGCTGGCCGCAGGCCACCTGTGCGGTCTGGTTCCCGATCAAGCAGCGCCGCACCATCCTGCATTTCCTCCGCAAGGCCACTGCCCTGCCGGTCAAGTCGGCGATGACGATCGAGTTCCTGGTGCGCCCGGACGACTCGCCGCTGCGCCTCAACGGCAGCGGCATGCTGCTGCTCAACCCGCCGTGGCAGTTCGACCGGGTGGTCGGCCCGGCCCTGCCGGCGCTGCGCCAGCACCTGGGCGAACCGGGGGCCAGCACCCGCCTGGATTGGCTCAAAGCCCCCGAATAACGGCCTTCACGAGGCTGTACCGCCGTGAGCCTTTCGTTCACGGAATGCAGCCCCGGTGATGCCACAATCGATGGACCACCAAGGAATCACCCGGTATGGCCACTCGCAACCGCATGCCGCCCTGGCATGAGATCTTCAAGGCTCCCAGCGGCCACGAGCTGCTGATCCGCCCCATCCGCCCGGAAGACGGCGCACCGCTGCAAGCGGCGTTCAGCCTGTTCGGGCCGGAAGAAATCCGTGATCGTTTCCTGCAGGCGGTGACCGAGCTGTCACCGGAAACCACCCAGCGCCTGACGCACCCCAATCCCAAGACCGAGATCACCCTGGTCGCAGCCGAGTCCCTGCCCGCTGGCGAAGCGGTGGTCGGCGCGGTCGCCCGGGCCTCGATCATCCCCGGTACCCGTGAAGCCGAGTACGCGATCCTGATCAGCCGCTTCCTCATTGGCCAGGGCCTGGGCCGGCAGCTGATGCGCAAGCTGGTGAAGTGGGGCCGCGGCAAGTACCTCGACCGCCTGTACGGCGACGTTGCCGCCGAGAACGAGCCGATGAAGCAGCTGGCCGCCTCGCTGGGCTTCAAGCCGGTGCCGCACCCGACCGGTGCCGAAGGCCTGGTGCGGATGGTGCTGGAGCTGGACAACTGACGGATGCGCCGGGCCCTGCCCGGCCATGCCTCCCGGTAGTGCCGGCCGCTGGCCGGCATTGTGTTCCCCCAACGGCACGTGAGGCCGTCGGCAAACGGCCGGCACGACCCACCGGGCTTCGATCGGGCTTCTGCTAAAATCCGGGGTCCATGTCGCGTACCTCATACCCCGCCCCGCCGCTGCCGCGCGCCGGCCAGCTCCGCGCCTGGTGGCGCGCCCCCGCCTCGCCGACCGCCCTGGCCTGGTACCTGGCCCAGGCCGCGCGTGCGCATGACGCCCCGCTGCTGGTGATCGCCCGTGACAACCACGGTGCCAACCAGCTCGAAGCCGACCTGCAGACCCTGCTTGGCGGTGACCCGGCCCTGCCGGTGGTCGCCTTCCCGGACTGGGAAACCCTGCCGTACGACCGCTTCAGCCCGCATCCGGACATCATCTCGCAGCGCTTGTCCGCCCTGCACCGCCTGCCGGCGCTGAAGCGCGGCCTGGTGATCGTGCCGGTGCAGACCCTGCTGCAGCAGCTGGCCCCGCGCAGCTATGTGATCGGTGGCAGCTTTGACCTGAAAGTCGGCCAGCGCCTGGACCTGGAAGCCGAGAAGCGTCGCCTGGAAAGCGCCGGCTACCGCAACGTGCCGCAGGTGATGGACCCGGGTGACTTCGCGGTGCGCGGCGGCCTGCTCGACGTGTTCCCGATGGGCGCCGACGAGCCGCTGCGGGTAGAACTACTGGACGAGGACATCGACTCGATCCGTGCCTTCGATCCGGAAAGCCAGCGTTCGCTGGACAAGGTCGAGGCGGTGCACATGCTGCCCGGCCGCGAAGTGCCGATGGACGAGGCCAGCATCGCACGCGTGCTGGCCACGCTGCGCGAGCGTTTCGATGTGGATACCCGGCGCAGTTCGCTGTACCAGGATCTGAAGTCCGGGCTGGCCCCGGCCGGCGTCGAGTACTACCTGCCGCTGTTCTTCGAACGCACCGCAACCCTGTTCGACTACCTGCCCGACGGCAGCCTGCCGGTGGTCTGTACCGGTGCGTATGAAGCGTCCGTCGCGTTCTGGGCGCAGACCGCGGACCGCTATGAGCAGCGCCGCCATGATGTGGAGCGCCCGCTGCTGCCGCCTTCGGCGTTGTACCTGTCGCCGGAGCTGCTGCGCGAGCGCCTGAACGATGCCCCGCGCATCGAGGTGTGGTCGGCTGACCACGCGCGCATCGCCGATGCCCACGCGCTGGGTGACCAGCCGCTGCCGCCGCTGCCGGTGGCCGCGCGCGAGGCCCCCGCTGGCGACGCGCTGAAATCCTTCCTCGGCCACTATCCGGGCCGGGTACTGATCGCCGCCGATTCGCCCGGGCGTCGCGAGGCCCTGCTGGAAGTGCTGCAGGCCGCCGAGCTGAAGCCGCCGGTGGTGGCCGACCTGCCCAGCTTCCTCGCCGACGATGCGCGCTTCGCGATCGCGGTGGCACCGCTGGAAGATGGCTTCGCACTGGACGATCCGCGCATCGCGGTGCTGACCGAGCGCCAGCTGTTCCCCGAGCGCGCCGGCAGCACCCGCCGCACGCGCCGTGCCGGCCGCGAGCCGGAAGCGATCATCCGCGACCTCGGCGAACTGACCGAGGGTGCACCGATCGTGCACGAGGACCATGGCGTCGGCCGCTACCGTGGCCTGATCGCGATGGACGTCGGCGGCATGCCCGGCGAGTTCCTCGAAATCGAATACGCCAAGGGCGACCGCCTGTATGTGCCGGTCGCCCAGCTGCACCTGATCAGCCGCTACTCCGGCGCTTCAGCGGAAACCGCGCCGCTGCATTCGCTCGGTGGCGAGCAGTGGAGCAAGGCCAAGCGCAAGGCCGCCGAAAAGGTTCGCGACGTCGCTGCCGAACTGCTGGAGATCCAGGCCCGTCGCCAGGCGCGTGCCGGCCTGGCACTGCAGGTGGACCGTGCGATGTACGAGCCGTTCGCAGCCGGATTCCCGTTCGAGGAAACCCCCGATCAGCTGGCCGCCATCGACGCCACCCTGCGCGACCTCGCCAGCAGCCAGCCGATGGACCGTGTGGTCTGCGGCGACGTCGGCTTCGGCAAGACCGAGGTGGCGGTGCGTGCGGCATTCGCCGCCGCCAGTGCCGGCAAGCAGGTGGCCGTGCTGGTGCCGACCACGCTGCTGGCCGAACAGCATTACCGCAACTTCCGCGACCGCTTCGCCGATTACCCGCTGAAGGTCGAGGTGCTGTCGCGCTTCAAGAGCACCAAGGAGATCAAGGCCGAGCTGGAAAAGGTCGCCGCCGGCACCATCGACGTCATCGTCGGCACCCATCGCCTGCTGCAGCCCGACGTGAAGTTCAAGGACCTGGGCATGGTCATCGTCGACGAAGAGCAGCGTTTCGGCGTGCGCCAGAAGGAAGCCCTGAAGGCGCTGCGCGCCAACGTGCACCTGCTGACCCTGACCGCCACGCCGATCCCGCGCACCTTGAACATGGCCATGGCCGGCCTGCGTGACCTGTCGATCATCGCCACGCCGCCGCCGAACCGGCTGGCGGTGCAGACCTTCATCACCCAGTGGGACAACGCGCTGCTGCGCGAAGCCTTCCAGCGCGAGCTGGCACGTGGCGGCCAGCTGTACTTCCTGCACAACGACGTGGAAAGCATCGGCCGCATGCAGCGCGAGCTGTCCGAGCTGGTGCCGGAAGCGCGCATCGGCATCGCCCACGGGCAGATGCCCGAGCGCGAGCTGGAAAAGGTGATGCTGGACTTCCAGAAGCAGCGCTTCAACGTGCTGCTGTCGACCACGATCATCGAATCGGGCATCGACATCCCCAACGCCAACACCATCATCATCAACCGCGCCGACCGCTTCGGCCTGGCCCAGCTGCACCAGCTGCGTGGGCGCGTGGGCCGTTCGCACCACCGTGCCTACGCCTACCTGATCACCCCCGACCGCCGCGCGATCACCCCCGACGCTGAGAAGCGCCTGGAAGCGATCGCCTCGATGGACGAGTTGGGCGCCGGCTTCACCCTGGCCACGCACGATCTGGAGATCCGCGGTGCCGGCGAACTGCTCGGCGAGGACCAGAGCGGGCAGATGGCCGAGGTCGGCTTCAGCCTGTACACCGAGCTTCTGGAGCGCGCGGTACGCAGCATCAAGCAGGGCAAGCTGCCCGACCTGGATGCCGGCGAGGAAGTGCGTGGTGCCGAGGTCGAGCTGCATGTGCCGGCATTGATCCCGGAAGACTACCTGCCGGACGTGCATACCCGCCTGACCCTGTACAAGCGTATTTCCAGCGCGCGCGACAGCGATGCGCTGCGCGAACTGCAGGTGGAGATGATCGATCGCTTCGGCCTGCTGCCGGATGCGGCCAAGCACCTGTTCGCCATCGCCGAGCTGAAGCTGAAAGCCAACGCGCTGGGCATCCGCAAGCTGGACCTGGGTGAGAACGGTGGCCGCATCGTGTTTGAGTCCAAGCCGAACATCGATCCGATGGCGGTGATCCAGCTGATCCAGAAACAGCCAAACCTCTATGCCATGGAAGGGCCCGACAAGCTTCGCATCAAGCATCCGCTGCCGTTGCCGGAGGACCGCTTCAACGCGGCCCGCGCCCTTCTGACCACCCTCGCCCCGGGTTGATCGCCCCCGAACACCCCGCACCGGTCCCCACCCGGTGCGGGCGGATGACCATGTTTCCTGACGCCGTACCCGCCCCCGACCTGCTGCATGCACAGGCCTGCCTGATCGATGCCCTCTCGATGTCGCTGCAGATGCGCGACGCTTACACCCGCCACCATTGCGACCGCGTTGGCCTGCTCGCGCAGCGCCTGGCCACGCACTGCGATCTGGATGACGAGGCCAGTGCGCAGATCGGCCTGGCCGCACGCTTCCATGACATCGGCAAGATCGGCATTCCCGATGAGGTGCTGCTGGCCCCGCGCCGGCATACCGACGAGGAGCGCGCGATCATGCGCGAGCATCCGGTGCGCGGTGAACACATCTTCCTGGCCACTGGCCGCAGCGACGCGGCACCGGTTGCGCGGCTGATCCGCGCCCATCACGAGGCGTTCGATGGCAGTGGCTATCCCGATGGGCTGCGCGGCGAGAGCATTCCGTTGGGCTCACGCATCGTCACCGTTGCGGATGCCTATGACGCGATGACCAGCGTGCGTCCCTACCGTGCCGCGATGGAACACGAGACGGCACTGCGCATCATCGACGAGCAATCCGGTGGTCTGATCGACCCTTACGTTCTGCAACGCTTCCATCGCCTGCTGGCGCAGGAACCTGAGCTGGCCTGAGATCTCCCCGCACGTGAAACGACCCGGCGGTAGAGTCGACTGTTAGTCGACTGCTCCTCGGATCGAAAAAATCCCGCGCTGCGCGCGATAGTCGACCAACGGTCGACTCTACCAAGCGGACTCCGTCGAACCGGTTGGTCGACTCCCGGCACGTCAAACGACCCGCCGGTAGAGTCGACTGTTAGTCGACTGCTCTTCGTCCAGATCGAGAAAATCCTGCGCTGCGCGCGATAGTCGACCAACGGTCGACTCTACCAAGCGGATTCCGTCGAACCGGTTGGTCGACTCCCGGCACGTGAAACGACCCGCCGGTAGAGTCGACTGTTAGTCGACTGCCCTTCGTCCAGATCGAGAAAATCCCGCGCTACGCGCGATAGTCGACCAACGGTCGACTCTACCAAGCGGATTCCGTCGAACCGGTTGGTCGACTCCCGGCACGTGAAACGACCCGGCGGTAGAGTCGACTGTTAGTCGACTGCTCTTCGTCCAGATCGAGAAATCCCGCGCTGCGCGCGATAGTCGACTAACAGTCGACTCTACCGATCCGGTGTCATCGTGCCGGCAAACAAAAGGCCCGGCGTTCGCCGGGCCTTTCGCATCACGCATCACGGGTGATCGGTTACCAGATCACCACGCGCTTGTCGTCGGCACGCACCATCGCGTCGCCGGCCTTGCACTGGAACGCCGCAGCGAAGGACGGCATGTTCGACGGTGCACCGTTGGCTCGGAAGTTGGCCGGCGCATGCGGGTCGGTGTTCAGGCGTACGCGCAGCTCACCGTCGGTGAAGTTGCGGCGCCACACGGTGGCCCAGTTCATGAAGAAGCGCTGGTCCTGGCTGTGGCCATCCACTTCCACATTCGCCTTCGGGTCTTCCTTCAGCGCCATCTGCAGTGCGTCGTAGGCCACGGTCAGGCCACCCAGATCGCCGATGTTCTCGCCCAGGGTCAGCTTGCCCTTCACGAACACGCCCGGCACCGACTCGTAGCCATCGAACTGTGCAACCAGCTGGTCGGTACGCTCGGTGAAGGCCTTGCGGTCGGCGTCGGTCCACCAGTTGTCGAAATTGCCGTTGGCGGCGAACTGGCTGCCCGAGTCGTCGTAGCCGTGCATCATTTCGTGGCCGATGACCGCACCGATGCCGCCGTAGTTCAGCGCCGGATCGGCCTTGGCGTCGAAGAACGGCGCCTGCAGGATCGCCGCCGGGAACACGATCTCGTTCTTGGTGGCGTTGTAGTAGGCGTTGACCGTCTGCGGGGTCATGCCCCACTCGGTCTTGTCCACCGGCTTGCCGATCTTGTCCAGCATGTAGCGGTAGTTGAACGCACGCGCTGCCTGCATGTTGCCGAGGTAGCTGTCGCCGTTGGTCTGCAGCCCCGCCCAGTCACGCCACTTGTCCGGGTAGCCGATCTTCGGGGTGAAGCTGGCCCACTTTTCCAGTGCCTTCTTCTTCGTTTCCTCGCCCATCCACGGCAGCTGCTCCAGACGCGCCTTCAATGCCTGCGACAGGTTCTCCACCAGGTGCTGCATGGCCACCTTCGACTCGGCCGGGAACACGGCGTCGACGTACAGCTGGCCCAAGGCTTCGCCCATGCCACCGTTGACCGACTCCAGCACGCGCTTCCAGCGCGGCTGCATTTCCTGCTGGCCGCGCAGGGTCTTGCCATAGAACTCGAAGTTGGCCTTCTCGAACTGGCTGCTCAGGTACGGCGAGGCGTCGTCGATGGTGTGGAAGCGCAGGTAGGCCTGCCAGGTGCTGGCCGGCACATCGGCCAGCATCTTGTCCATTTCACCGAAGAAGCCCGGCTGGGCCAGCGAGAACTTCTGTGCGGCCGGCACCTTCAGGGTGTCGAACAGCGCGGTCCAGCTGAAGTTCGGGGTCAGCTTGTCGGCGTCTGCGGCGCTGAGCGGGTTGTAGCGCTTGGCCGGGTCACGCATTTCGATGCGCGACATCGAGGCCTTGGCCAGGCGGGTTTCAAAGGCCATCACGGCCTTGGCCTGCTCGGCGGCCTGCGCGGCGTCCACGCCGGACAGGGTCAGCACCTGCGCGATGTAGGCCACGTAGGCGTCGCGGATCTTGGCCTGCGCATCGTCGAAGTAGTAGCCCTTCTCCGGCAAGCCCAGGCCGCCCTGGCCGACGTAGGCGATGACGTTGGCCGAATCCTTGTAATCAGCATTGGCAAACAGCGAGAACAGCACGCCCTTGCCCTCGGCCTGGCTGTCGCGCAGGTACTGGGTGATGGCGGCGGTATCGTTCAGCGCGGTGATCTTGTCCAGCTGCGGCTGCAGCGGCGCGAGGCCGGCGGCTTCGATCTTGGCTTCATCGTTGCCGGTCTTCCAGATGTCACCGATCTTGGCTTCCACCGAGCCGGCCTTGGCCTGGCTGGCGGCGGCCTGCTGCACCAGCGCGTGCTGCACTTCCAGCGAGCGCTCGCGCAGGATCTCGAAGCTGCCCCAGGTGGTCTGGTCACCCGGCACCGGGTTGGCCTTCAGCCACTTGCTGTTGACGAAGCCATTGAGGTCGGTACAGGCCGAGATGGCCGGATCGAGGTCGGCGCTGTTGAGCGAGATCAGCGGCGTCTTGATCTGCGACAGGTCGAAGGCCGGCTTGGCGTCGGCACCGGCCGCCGGTGCGGTTTCGTTCTTGCCACAGGCCGCCAGCGAGGCAGCGATGGCGATGGTCAGGCCCAGCGGGACCAGGTTGCGGACGTTCATGAGGCTCTCCTGCGGGTAATTTCACAGGGTAGCCGGGGAGGCCCACGACAGGGACCGGCCAAAGGTCACAGGGGGAACGCCCGTGGTCGCAAGCGGGTGTGTGCGGACCGTTGGTCCGCACACACCCAGCAGAAGAATACCCACCAACGGTGGGTATCTACTTATTTCGCCTTGCCCTGGTTGGCCACGGCTTCGGCGGCCTTGCGCGCCGCTTCCGGGTCGCCCAGGTAGCGGAACGACTGCACGGTCAGGTCATCGTTCAGTTCGAACAGCAGCGGGATGCCGGTCGGGATGTTCAGCTCGAGGATCTCCTCGCGCGAAACATTGTTGAGGTACTTGTACAGCGCGCGCAGCGAGTTGCCGTGGGCGGTGACCAGCACGGTCTTGCCGTCCTTCAGCTGCGGCGCGATCGCGTCGTGCCAGTACGGCAGCACGCGATCCAGGGTGGTGGCCAGCGATTCGGTGCCCGGCAGCGCGTTGCGGTCCAGGCCGGCGTAGCGGCGGTCATGGATCGGGTGGCCCGGATCTTCCAGCTCCATCGGCGGCGGCGGGATGTCGTACGAACGGCGCCACACCTTGACCTGCTCCTCGCCGTGCTTGGCGGCGGTCTCGGCCTTGTCCAGGCCCTGCAGGCCGCCGTAATGACGCTCGTTGAGGCGCCAGGACTTGTTCACCGGCAGCCAGTCCTGCTCCAGCTCGGCCAGTGCACCCTGCAGGGTGTGGATGGCGCGCTTGAGAACGGAGGTGTGGGCGACGTCGAACTGCAGGCCTTCCTCACGCATCAGACGACCGGCGGCGGCCGCTTCCCGGCACCCCTGCTCGGTCAGGTCGACATCGACCCAGCCGGTGAAGCGGTTGTCCAGGTTCCACTGGCTCTGGCCATGGCGCAACAGTACGAGTTTACGGGTCACTGCAGGGTCTCCAACGCGAGGAAAGGCAGGCCGCCATTGTAGCCCCGGCCGCCACTCACCGGGCCGTGGCGCCACCCATGCGATGCTGTGGCCAATGAATACGGTGATCGACCCCGGGCGCTGGGAAGGAAGCGTCGCCGCGGCCCGCGCGCAGCAGCTCCAGCTGGCCGGCCGCGTGGAGCGCCAGGACCGCCTGCCCAACGACGTGCGCTGGCTGGCCGGGCTGGATGTGGGCTTTGAGGACAACGGTGCCACCACCCGCGCCGCAGCGGTCCTGCTGGATGCGAAGACATTGCAGCCCGTGGCGCAGGAAATAGCGCGCATTCCCACGGTGATGCCGTACATTCCCGGCCTGCTCAGCTTCCGCGAGCTGCCAGCGTTGTTGGCCGCGCTGGCACTGCTGCCGCGGGCGCCGGATCTGGTGTTCGTCGATGGCCACGGCATCAGCCATCCGCGCAGACTGGGCGTGGCCGCGCATCTGGGCGTGGTCACCGACCTGCCGAGCATCGGCGTGGCCAAGTCGAAACTGGTGGGCCGGTTCGTCGAACCAGGTGCCGAAGCAGGCGCGCATACGCCATTGATGGACGGTGACGAGCAGCTCGGCTGGGTGCTGCGCAGCAAGGTGCGCTGCAAGCCGCTGTTCGTGGCCGGCGGCCATCGGGTCAGTGCCGATACCGCGCTGGACTGGGTGCAGCGCACGCTGCGCGGTTACCGGCTGCCGGAACCGACCCGGCTGGCGGATCGGCTGGCCTCGCGACGGGACGAATGACCTTCGCTGTTCTCGACGGATGCAGCCTGCACGGTCGCGTCGGGACGACAGGGTAGAGTCGACTGTCAGTCGACTAACGCGCGCAGCGCGGGCTTCGTCGCAGCCTCGCCGGAGAGCAGTCGACTGACAGTCGACTCTACCAAGGCGGTTTCGCCCGGTCGGTTTCGTCCAAGCGGTTTCATCCATGCGGTTTCGCCCGACCGGTTTCACCCGATCCGCGTGACGGCATATCCCATTCAGCGATGCACGTGACCGCGATGGCCCTGCGCGTCCTCGCCGTGGTCATGGCCTTCATGGGCCTCGTGCTCACCGCCCTTGGCCGGCGCCGGCTCACCACAGGCTTCACCGCAGTGGTCCGCTTCAAGCTGCAGTGTCACGTGCTCGATGCCGAAGTCATCGTGCAGGCGCCCGCTCAGCTCACGGCGCAGCGCATCGGCTTCGGTGCCGTCGCGCATAACGACATGCGCGGTCAGCGCCGGCGTGCTGGAGGCCAGCGCCCACACGTGCAGGTCATGCACGTCCATTACCGCGGCATGGCTGGACAGGCTGTCGCGCACCTTGGCCACGTCCATGCCCTTGGGCACGCCTTCCAGCAGCACGTTGATCGCCTCGCGCATCAGCACCCAGGTGCGCGGCAACACCCACAGGCCGATCAGCACCGCCAGGATCGGATCGATCGGCTTCCAGCCGGTGAACTGGATCAGCACCGCACCCGCAATCACCGCCACCGAGCCGAGCATGTCCGCCCACACTTCCAGGTAGGCGCCCTTCACGTTGAGACTCTCGCCGCTGCCGGCCTGCAGCAGGCGCATCGAGATCAGGTTGATGACCAGGCCGGCCGAGGCGATCACCAGCATGCCGGTGGAGGCGATCTCCTGCGGCTTGCTGAAGCGCCCGACGGCTTCCCACAGGATGTAGCCGGCAACCACGAACAGCATCGCGCCGTTGATCATTGCGCCCAGCGCTTCCAGGCGCGCATAGCCGTAGGTGCGGCGCGCATCCGGCGGGCGCCGGCTCAGCCGCACCGCGACCAGCGCGATCATCAGGGCCAGCGCGTCGGTGGCCATGTGTGCCGCGTCGGACAACAGCGCCAGGCTGTTGGTCCAGAACGCGCCCACCACTTCGACGAGGAGGAAGGTGGAGGTCAGGCCGAGCGCCCACCACAAGGGCCTCTCATGGCGGATCTCGGACGGCAGGTGATCGTGGTCGTGGCCCATGGCAACAGCTCCTTTGCGATGGAGGCAGGCTACGCCGGCGGCCGTGGGGAAACTATCACGGTGTTTATAACATTGCAGACTGCACGCCGCGGCTCGCCGCAGCTTGCGCCCGTGCCGGGCCACACTATGATGACCCCATCCCCTCTGGATGGGGAACGGGCAGCCAGACCGCTTCGGCGTTGCGGCCCGCAATGGACACTCAAGCACAAGGAATCCGGAACATGTGGACTACCAAGACCCCCTGGGTCGCCGTCGCCGTGGCCTGCGCGCTGGGCACGGCCGCAAGCGCCTCGGCCAAGACCTGCCAGCAGAATTTCCAGGCGGTAGGCGATCCCCGCAATGGCCAGTTCTTCACCTCCGAAGTCACCCTCCCCGGCCTGAAGCCCCGCAGTGCGCTGGGCCAGCTGCGCAAGGCGGCACTCGACGAAGGCAACAACTTCGTCAGCGGTGATGTCATCACCGAGACCGAAGGCCAGATGTACGTGCTGCAGACCGACACCAAGATGCCGCTGGTCAGCATCATCACCGCCTCCAATGGCGGCAACGTGGTGGTCGGCACCAAGCTGTCACGCGGGCAGACCGCCAAGGAAGAGGACGCACGCAGCGCGCTGTGTGGCTGGCTGGACAAGCTCAAGACCGGCCCCGAAGGCGAGGCGATCGCAGAAGCCGTGCGTGTCTCCAGCGGTTTCGACAAGCCGATCCAGGCCACTGCGGTCGGCATGTCCACCGAAATGGGCAAGGACGCCAAGCGGCTGCAGCGGGAAATCAACACCGCACCGCTCAGGGCACTGTTCTCCGGCACCAGCACCCCGCCGGATACCGACGCGATGTACCAGCCGTTGCTCGTCAAGTATTTCGGCCGTCGTTTCATCATCGATGGCCAGGTCTACACCGCCCAGCCCAACCGCTTTGCCAAGACCTTCGAGGTGGGCTATCTGGTCACCAAGATGAAGGGCATCGGTGGCATCGGCGGACGCCAGTCGAACGACGACAACAATGCCAACTTCACCGTGCACTGTGCGCTGGCGCCGGATCAGATGGCGCTGGGCGCCACCCTGCGCGAGAACGACTGGGTGAAACTGGAAGGCGTGGTCGACAAGATGGACACCGGTGGCGTCCACCTGCGCGATTGCCGGCAGGTGAAGTAGCCTTCAGGCTGCGCCGGGGAACGCCCCGGCGCAGGCCTCATCGGGTCAGAACCCGAAGCGCAGGCTGGCCCAGTACGCGCGGCCCGGCTCGTTGTAGGTCGCCGCGCCGGCATCGCTGCTGTTGGCCTCGCGGAACAGGCGCTTGTCGGCCAGGTTGTTCACGCCGAAGCCGAAGCTGACCGTCTCGGTCACCCTGTAGCGCGCGCTCACGCCCCAGATGTTGTACGCACCGCGATCCTGCAGTGCGATCGATGGGTCGCAGGTGCCGGTGCAGCGCGGATCATTGTTGATGTTGGTGGTGGCCGGCTTCTGCTTGCCGTAGAACGTGCCGGTCAGCAGCAGCGACAGCTTGTCGGTGGCCTGCCAGTCCAGCATCGTGTTGACGGTGTACTTCGGAATCACCGACAGCGGCTGGCCGGTGCGCTTGTTCTCGTTCTCCACCATGTAGGTGAAGTTGTTGCTCCACTTCAGGCGGTTGCCCTGCTCGCCCAGCAGCGGGATTACCAGGTTGCCTTCCAGCCCCTGCACGATCGCCTTCGGCGCGTTCTCCCAGCGGAAGATGCGGCCCCTGGTGTCGGCAGTCAGGGCGATCTGGGTGTAGCCGGCCTGGATCTTGTCCTTGTAGTCGTTATGGAAGTACGTCAACGAGGCCTGCCAGCCGCTCCGCGGTGCCCACTCGATGCCGAGTTCCTTGTTCAGGCTGGTTTCCGCCTTCAGGTCCGCATTGCCGCGCATGTAGCAGCCGGAGCCCAGGCTCGGCAGTGCATTCGGGCAGCCATTGCCACGGGTGTAATACAGATAGTCCGGATTCGACTGGTACAGGTTCGGCGCCTTGAACGCCCGGGCGATGCCGCCCTTCACCACCCAGTCGCCGTTGATGCGGAACTGCGCGTTGAGGCTGGGGCTGGTGTTGTTGCCGAACTGGCTGTGGTGGTCGAAGCGCAGGCCCGGGGTAACGATCCAGCGCTCACCCAGGTAGATGTTGTCTTCGACGAACACGGCGGTGGTCTGCGCATCGGCCTTGCCCCGCGCACGATCGGCCGACAGCCCCGGGATGCCGCCGCCGCTGCTGCTGGACTGGCTCATCGAGTACGGGTCGGTCAGGCGGCTGTCCAGGTATTCAAAGCCAAGCGTCCAGATGTTCTCGGCACCACCCAGCGTGGCCGGGAAGCTCACTTCGCCGTCCAGCTGGTAGTTGCGCAGTCGCGAGGTCGACCAGTCGCTGCCGTTGAAGCTGCCTTCCGGGCCACCGGCCAGGCCTTCGTTGATGCGTGAGTTGTTCACCGCCTCCACCGCGGCCGTCACCCGCGAGGTCACGTCGCCCCAGCGGCCACGATGGGTGATCGCGCCGGTGTTGCGGTACATGCGGTTGGTCTCCGCTTCGCCCTCGGCCAGTGCCGCCAGGTCAACACCGGTCGATGTACCGGTGGTGCTGACCGCGCGATCACCAGCGTAGATGTTGCCCTGGCGGCTGGTGCCGGCTTCGAACTCCACCACCTGGTTGGCGGTCACGTCCCAGCGCAGCAGCGCGTTGACATCGCGGTTCTTGACGCCCTCGCGGCCGGCCGGCGGCACCGCGTTGGGGTTGGTAGCGTACTGGCGGTTGAGCTCCAGCGAGTCCGCGTCGGTCTTGTTGAGATTGCCGTACAGGCGGAACGACAGGGTGTCGGTCATCGGCCCACTCAGCTGCAGGCCGACGCGTTCGCTGCCACCTTCGGCGCTGTGTTCGGGCACCAGCCCATACAGGTCCACCGCACCGGTCAGGTCACCGGTCGGGCGCTTGGTGATGATGTTGACCACGCCGCCGGAGGCACCGGAGCCATAGCGTGCCGCCGCCGGGCCGCGCAGCACTTC
The DNA here is from genome assembly GCF_030913325.1 of Stenotrophomonas sp. a6. NCBI lineage: Bacteria > Pseudomonadati > Pseudomonadota > Gammaproteobacteria > Lysobacterales > Lysobacteraceae > Stenotrophomonas > Stenotrophomonas sp. a6. The sequence continues at coordinate 1,364,814 of NZ_CP133161.1, read as the reverse complement.
GATGCGCTCGATCATTTCCGCCGGCACCCAGTTGGTGTCACCGCGGGTATTGCGCTCGCCGCTGCGCCCCATGCGCACGGCATCGCGTGCGCCGATGCGCTTGCCATCGACCAGGATCAGGGTGTTTTCCGGGCCCATGCCACGCAGGTCGATCTGGCGGTTGTTGCCGTACTGGCCCGAGGCGCTGTTGCCGGTCAGGTTGACGCCCGGCATGGTCCGCAACAGCTCGGCGATGTCGTTGGCTGGCGGGCGCCGGGCGATATCCTCGGCGGTGATGGTCGAGGTGCCCAGTGCCTGGCGCGCGATCTGCGAGGCGGTGACGTGCACCGTGTCGATATCGGTGGCGTCGGTTTCGGCCTGGGCGGTCAGGGCGCTGCCCGCCAGCAGGGCGGCAACGGCAAGCGCCAGCGGGCGCGGCGAATGGACAACGGCAGGAGACATGATCAGGACCTTCTGGCAGGGCTGCGGGGCCTCTGGCAAAGGGCTTGAGGCAACGACGAGGGGGGGGAGGCGGAGCCGTCCTGCAGGCACCTGCAGCCCGCTCCGTGCGCGCATTCTCCCATCAATGCGAGTGCTTCTCAAATGCGTTCACTCATTGCCGCAGCGGCGTCGATGTGCTTTGCGCACCGTGCAAGCCTGCACCGCGCGTAAACTGGCCGGCTACCCCGCCATCAACCGTATGCCACCGCGGCCGATACCCGTGGTTTGCCGTACGCAGTCAGAGATCGACGTGGAACCACCCCAACTGGACGATGCCAGCCAGCCGCTGGCCGAGGCCTGGCAGCAATGCCTGCTACAGGCCGGCCCTGCCGCCACCGCGCTGCTCAAGGCCGCTGCCACCGATGCCCCACCCGCGCTGGCCCAGCGCTTTTACGAAGTGCTGCTGCAGGACGGGCGCGCACGCCGCTTCCTGTCCCACGACCAGGTCAAGCAGCGCCTGCAGCCGGCCATGCAGCGCTGGCTGGTACAGCTGCTGACCACCGACGCCGCTGGCATCGCCACCACGGTCGCCTCGCAGCGGGTGATCGGCGACGTACACGCACGGGTCGGCATCCCGGTCGACCTGGTCACCCGCGGTGCGCGCGTGCTCAAGCACGAGCTGTTCGTGCGCCTGCGCGACGACGCGCCCGACAGCGCGACCGCGTTCGCCGCCATCGCCTGCCTCAGCGCGATCATGGACATCGCCATGGAAGGCATGACCCTGGCCTACACCCATGCGCGCGAGCGCTCCACCCGTGCCGACGCCGCCTACCGGCTGTTCTCGCTGGTACAGAACGTCGGTACCGAACGCGAGCGCCAGCGCGCATTGCTGCTGGACTGGGAGAACGCCCTGCTCTACGCCCTCGCCGGCCACGTGCAGGCCAGCGACAACGCCAGCCTGGCCACCTCGGAGTTCGGCCTGTGGTTCACCCACAAGGGCATCCCCAGCTTCGGCGAAAGCAGCGAAACGCAGCAGGTGGGTCAGTTGATGGCCCGCATTGACGGCCACCTGCAGCGCGCGAGTGGCGATGCTCCGGCGCAGCGACTGGCGGTGCTGCCGGCCATCCGCGAGGACCTGGCCGCCATCCGCACCCTGATGACGCTGCTGTTCGAGCGCATCGGCGAACTGGATGCCGGCAGCGACGCGCTGACCAACCCGCTCAACCGTCGCTTCCTGCCCACCGTGCTGCGCCGGGAAATCGAGCTGGCCACGCGCAACCGCACACCGTTCTCGCTGCTGCTGCTCGACCTGGATCATTTCAAGGCAATCAACGACGGCCATGGCCACGATGCCGGCGACCGTGCGTTGCAGCACGTGGCCGGCCTGCTCGGCCAGCTCACGCGTGGCAGCGACTACCTGTTCCGCTATGGCGGCGAAGAATTCGTGGTGGTGCTGGTGGCCGCCAGCGCGTCGCAGGCGACCGTGATCGCCGAGAGCCTGCGCCGGCAGATCGCACAATCACCGGTAGCACTGGCCAATGGCCAGGTGCTGGAGCTGACCGCCAGCATCGGCGTGGCCGGTCACGATGGTCATCCGGACTACGAGCGGTTGATGGCACGTGCCGACGCCGCGATGTACGAGGCCAAGCGCAGCGGCCGCAACCGCGTGGTGGTCGCCAGCGCGGACCTGCAGGAAGCCCCGGGGCGGCGTGCACTGCAGCGATGACGGCAGGACAGGTAGAGTCGACCGCTGGTCGACTATCGCGCGCAGCGCGGGATTTTTCGCCGTCGGAACGAAGAGCAGTCGACTAACAGTCGACTCTACCGGTTCGCGCGCCAGCCGCTGCTTTCACCGCCCCCACCCGCCATGCTGCCCACCACAGCAGCGCCAGCAACGCGATGCCTGCCCCCAGCAGGCACACAGCGGGCCAGCCATGCCGCACCTGCATCCAGGGCCCCGCCGCCGCGCCTGCACCACTGCCCACCGCATAGAACAGCATGTACAACGCCATCAGGCGCCCATGCTGTTCTGCCGGTGCACGCAGCAACGATGCCTGGTTCGAGACATGCAGTGCCTGGCCGCCCAGGTCGAGCACGACCACACCCAGCAACAGCAAGGACAGCGAATGCGGCAGGCCCAGCAGCGGCCACCACGCGACCAGCATCAACAACAGCGCGCCGAGGCTGACCCGATGCGCGAAACCACGGTCCATCCAGTGTCCGACCCGCGCCGCCATCAGCGCACCGACCACGCCGGCCAGGCCGAGCGCGCCGATGGCTGCGATCGACCAGTGCAGCGGCGGTGCCGACAGCGGCAGGGGTGCCGCCGCCCAGAACACATTGAGGCCGGCAAACAGCAGCAATGCCAGCGGCCCGCGCTCGCGCAGCGTTCGATCGCGGCGCAGCATGCCCTGCATCGAGCCCAGCAGCTCGCGCCAGCGTGGAGGGACCGACGGCACCGGTACTGCGGGCAGGCGCCGCCACAGCAGCGCCGCCAACGCTGCCATCACCACCGCTGACAGCAGGTAGACCCTCTGCCAGCCAAAGGCCGCCGCCACCGTACCGGACACCACGCGCGCCAGCAGCAGGCCGATGAACACGCCGCCCTGCACCACACCGACCACGCGACCGCGCTGCTCGGGCGGTGCCAGCATGGCGGTATAGGCAATCAGGCCCTGGGTCAGCGCGGTGCCCAGCAAGCCTGCCAGCAGCATGCCCGACAACAGCCAGCTCGCCGTGCGTGACGCCGCCAGCCACAACAGGGCCAGCACCAGCGCGATCAACTGCAGCCGCAGCAGGCGTCGCCGGTCGCCGCGGTCCGCCAGCGGCAGCAGGCCAAGCAACGCCAGCACGCTGCCGGCCTGGGTGGCAGCCAGCACCGCGCCCGCCACGGCCCGGTCCAGCGCAAAGGCGCGTGCAAGCTGATCCAGCAGCGGCTGCGCGTAGTAGACGTTGGCAACACTGGCGCCAGCGGCAACCGCAAGCAGGACCAGCAGTGGACGGGAAAACGATGCGGCACTCATTTTGTAGTTGCAATTTGAAACCAGATGCAGGCTATCGCTATTGGTTTTAAACTGCAACCACATTCGGAGATACCCAGCATGCACGCTGACAGCCCCTGCCCTGTAGCCCGCAGTGCCGACCTGCTCGGTGACCGCTGGGCATTGCTGGTGATCCGCGACGCGTTCGACGGCATCACCCGCTTCGGTGATTTCCAGCGCAGCCTCGGCGCGGCGCGCAACATCCTCAGCGACCGCCTGCGCCGGCTGGTCGAGGCCGGCATCCTGCAGCTGCAGCCAGCCTCCGATGGATCGGCCTACCAGGAGTACGTGCTCACCGCCGCAGGCCTGGAACTGTTCCCGCTGCTGGTCGCACTGCGCCAGTGGGGGGAGCGCCATCGCTTCGGTGCAGGCGAAGCCCATTCGCAGCTGATCGAATTGGCGACGCGGCGGCCGCTGCCCTACATGCAGCCGCGCGGGCGCGATGGCCAGCCGCTTCAGCCCACTGCCACCCGCGTGCGCAAGCTCAAGGACGACGGGCGCGACACCTGATCCGCCCATTCGCGCACACCGACGGACGCCCGCGCCGGTTAGCATCGGATCTTTCCGCCGCTGGATGCCGCCGATGTCGCGCTGTCGCCCTTCCCTGCTGACCGCCCTGCTGTTGCCGCTGCTGGCCTGCGCCACAGCAACCACGCAGGCCCGCGAGGTTGCCGCTCCCGCCGACCACGTACAGGCCGATGGACCCTATGTGTTCCGCCAGGGCAACCAGCTGCAGGCCAGATGGATCTGCGACGACAAGGTCGAGTCGCACACACTTGCCACGCAGGCCGCAGGCACCGACATCCCCCCGCGTTGCGGCTACGAACACAGCGTGCACGTGGCCGCCCCGAATGCTCCGTCGGTCTCCGTGCTGCCGGCCGTGCCGCGCATCGTGGCGCTGTCCGACATCCACGGCCAGTACGGGCTGCTGGTGCGCCTGCTGCGCGCCCACCAGGTCATCGACGCACAGGACCGCTGGGCGCTGGGCAAGGACACCCTGGTCATCGCCGGCGATGTATTCGACCGCGGCCCGCAGGTGACCGAAGCCTTCTGGCTGCTGTACGGCCTGCAGCAGCAGGCGGCCGCCGCCGGTGGCGCAGTGCACTTCGTGCTCGGCAACCACGAAACCATGGTGCTGTACGACGACCTGCGCTACGTCAACCCGAAGTACCTGCGCAGCGCCCAGCTGCTCGGCCGCAGCTACCCGCAGCTGTACGGTGCCGATTCGGTGATTGGGCAGTGGCTGCGCACCCGCCCGGTGCTGCTGAAGATCGGCGACACCCTGTTCCTGCACGGCGGCATTTCGCCCGAGGCAGTGCAGCTGGCGCTGGACCCGGCACGCACCAACGCGGCCTACCAGGCCTCGCTGGGCCTGCCCAAGGCCGAAGTGAAGGCCGACCCGGCCACCGCACCGCTGTATGACGGCAAGACCAGCCCGATCTGGTACCGCGGCTATTTCGATGGCCGCCTCGACACCGCGGGTGTGCAGGCTGTGCTCGACCGCCTGCAGCTCAAGCGCATCGTGGTTGGCCATACCTCGATGCCGCACGTCAGCAGCTTCCACGGCGACCGCGTGATCGCCATCGACAGCAGCATCAAGAACGGCGAGAACGGCGAACTGCTGTTCATCGAGGGTGGCAAGCTCAGCCGTGGCCTGCTGGATGGTTCGCGGGTGCCGCTGGCGCTCGGTGAGCCGGGCCTGCAGGACTGAATGGAGGGACAGCGCGACGGTGCCGGGAGGTGCCGGCGCGCTCCACCTGCAGCCGGTTTGCGGCTACCCTCGGCAGCCGAGAGGCCCACCCCGTCCATCCGGTGGGCCTGACCGTTACAGGAGCCCCGCGCATGCGCGTTCTGATTGCTGAAGACGACCCGGATATCGCCTCCGGCCTGTGCGCCTCGCTGCGCCGGCAGGGGCACGTGGTCGACCACGTCGACAACGGTGCGCACGCCGATGCTGCACTGGGCTCGACGCAGTACGCGCTGCTGGTACTGGACCTGGGGCTGCCGCAGCTGGATGGCCGCGACGTGCTGCAGCGCCTGCGCCAGCGCGGTGATGGCCTCGCAGTGCTGGTGGTGACCGCCCGTGACGGCCTGGCCGAGCGCGTGCGTGTGCTCGACCTGGGTGCCGATGACTACCTGGTCAAGCCGTTCGCGCTGGACGAGTTCGAAGCGCGCGTGCGCGCCCAGCTGCGCCGGGTCACCAGCAATGGCAACCCGGACCTGCGCATCGGCCGCCTTCGCATCGACCTGGCCGGGCATCGGGTGTGGATCGACGACCAGTCGCTGGAACTGACCGCACGCGAGTTCGGCCTGCTGTCGGCACTGGCAGTGCGCGCCGAGCGCATCGTGTCACGCGCGCAGTTGGTGGAAGCGCTGTGCGACTGGGGCCAGGACCTGACCGACAACGGCCTGGACATCGCCCTGCACCGCCTGCGCCGCAAGCTGCAGCCCGGCGGCATGGGCATCCGCACCGTGCGCGGGCTGGGCTACATGCTGGAAGACGCGCAGGACGACAGCACCCCGTGATCAGTGGACCGCCCAGCCTGCGCCGGCGCCTGCTCGCCTTCCTGGCGCTGCCGATGCTGGGCCTGCTCACCTTCAACACGATCCTAGCCTACTACGTTGCGCTGGACTATTCCAACCGCATCCACGACCGCAACCTGATCGACGACACGCATTCGTTCGCGCAGATGCTGAGCACCATGCCGGTGACCAGCGACCTGTCGCCGCAGGCGCGCTTCCTGATCGAGTACGACCCCGACGGCCATCGCTACTTCAACGTCGACAGCAGCCGCATGGGTACGCTCAGCGGCAATGCCGACTTCAGCCCGTATGCCCCTTCGCAGGACTGCACCGGCGTGCATCCGGCGCTGTACGACGGCAACCTCAATGGCCAGCAGGTGCGCATGGCCACGGTCTGCACGCAGGCGATGAACGATCCGCAGGACCAGCTGGCGGTGACCGTGGCCGAGAGCATGGCCGACCGCCGACAGCGGGCGCGCGAGATCCTGATGATCATCATCCCGCTGATGACCATGCTGGCGCTGGGCACCGCTGCACTGGTCTGGTTCGGCGTGACCTACGGCCTGCGCATCCTCACGCCGCTGAGGACCCGCCTGGCGCAGCGCCGTGGCGAACTGGCACCGATCTCCGACGCCGACGTACCGGAGGAGATCCAGCCACTGATCAGCACCATCGACGATCTGTTTGCCCGCCAGGCGGAAATGATCACCCTGCAGAACCGCTTCATCGCCGATGCCGCGCACCAGCTGCGTTCGCCGCTGGCGGGCATGGCCCTGCACGTGGACCAGGCGCTGGCACACGGTGACCCCGATACGGTGCGCGAGGCGCTGCAGCACATCCGCCGGCTCAATCAGCGCACTGCCCGGGTCAGCACCCAGCTGCTGGCGCTGAGCCGGGCGCAGACCGTGCCCGATACCGTGGAAGCACTGGACCTGTGCGAGCTGGTGCCGCAGTGGGTTGGCATGCGCGTGCCGGAGGCGATCCGCGATGGCATCGACCTCGGCTACCGCGGCAGCCCCCATCCGCTGCGTGTGCTCGGCAACGGCGCCATGCTGCAGGAGGCGCTGGACAACCTGATCGACAACGCCCTGCGTTATGCCGGCCGCAATGCCACCGTCACGGTGGGCATGCACGCGCTGGACGACAATGATGTCGAACTCTATGTGGAAGACAACGGCCCCGGCGTGCCCGACGACGTGATGCCACGGCTGGGCGAGCGCTTCTTCCGGGCGCCGGGCACTGCTGCCAGCGGCACCGGCCTCGGCCTGGCCATCGCGCACGAGGCGGTAGAGCACTTCGGCGGCCGCCTGAGCTTTCTGAACCGCCCGGGCGGGGGCCTCAAGGTCGCCATCATGCTGCCGCTGCTGAAGGCCCCCTGACCCGGCCCGGCGCGCTGAAAGGCTGGTGAAAATCGCGCTTGCGATCCTGCCATCCCCACTGCCGTCCCGGAGCCGCCAGGTGACCGAATCGCACGACTTCTTCCTCCCCGGTGGCCCCCAGGGCGTGCTGCTGGTCCATGGCCTGACCGGCACCCCGGCGGAAATGCGCATGCTGGGCAAGGGGCTGAACAATGCCGGCTTCACCGTCCACGGCGTGCAGCTGCCCGGCCATTGCGGCACCGTGGATGACCTGCTGGCGACCACCTGGGAACAGTGGTACCAGGGCGTGGAAGATGCGGCGGCCGCCCTGCGCGGCAAGGTCGACCAGCTGTTCGTGGGTGGACTGTCGATGGGCGCGGTACTTTCGCTGGCGTTGGCGGCACGTCGCCCGGAGTGGGTGTCCGGCGTGGGCGTGTACGGCGCCACTTTCCGTTACGACGGCTGGAACATTCCCGCCGTGGCCCGCTTCTCGTTCCTCCTGCCGTGGTTCAAGCGCTTCAACATCGGCCGCGACCGCATGTTCATGGAAGAACCGCCGTACGGCCTGCGCGACGAGCGCCTGCGCGCGCAGGTCAGCGCCGCCATGCTGTCCGGCGACAGCGCCGCCGCCGGCCTGCCGGGCAATCCCTGGCATGCGCTGGCCGAGATGCGTGCGCTGAGCAACTGGACCCGCCGCCACCTGCACCAGGTCACCGCACCGTGCCTGGTGATGCACGCCCGCGAAGACGATGTGGCCAGCATGGGCAACGCTGAGCTGGTGATGTCGCGGGTCAGCGGCCCGAAGGAACTGGTGGTGCTGGAAGACAGCTACCACATGATCACCATCGATCGCGAACGCCGCGATGTGATCCGTCGCAGCGCGCGCTTTTTCACCGAGATCGGTGAACGCACGGGCGTGCTCAAGGCGGTGGCCTGAGATGGGGGCACTCGCCACCCTGCTGTGGCTGGCCAATGTGGTACTCGATACCGGTGGCCAGCTCGCCTTCAAGGCCGCCGCCAGCGATCCGCAGGAAGGCGAAGGACTGCAACGCTGGAAACACATGCTCAGCCGCCCCTGGCTGTGGATCGGCATCGCCTGCTACGTGCTCGAGTTCGTGGCCTGGATTGCGTTCCTGTCGCTGGTGCCGCTGTCCAAGGGCGTGCTGCTGGGCTCGATCAACATCGTTGCGTTGATGATCGCCGGTCGTTTCCTGTTCCGCGAGAAGCTCACGCCGCTGCGGGTGGCCGGCATGCTGCTGGTCACCGCGGGCGTGGCGGTGGTGGGGGCCGGCTCATGAGGCGCCTGTATGTGATCGGTTTCCCGCTGCTGATGGCCTTCGACACGCTGGCCCAGCTGTGCTTCAAGTACGCCGGTGACGCCGCGCTGCCGGTCGAGGCCAACACCGCCTGGCTGCTGCGCGTGCTGTCGCAGCCGTGGGTGTATGGCGCCATCCTCGGCTACGTGGGTGCGTTCTTCACCTGGATGAGCCTGCTGCGCCATGCGCCAATCGGCCCTGCATTTGCCGCATCGCACCTGGAAGTGATCAGCGTTCTGCTGCTGTCGGCGTGGCTGTTGAACGAGCCGCTGACCCTGCACCATCTGTTAGGTGCGGTACTGATCGTGGCCGGCATCGTCTGCCTCGGCCGCGCTGAAGCGGACGACCCGCACAGTCCCGCCGAAAGCGCGTCGTGAGCGGGCTGCGATGAGCCTGTTCGCGCGCGAACTGCCACCTACCGCTGGCCTGCCGATTCAGGCCAGCGATTTCCTGCCCGGTGGCGGCGACCTGCGCGAAGTCCTGGCCAGCCAGCTCGGCACACCGCCACTGCAGCTGACCTGTTCCGGCACGCACGCACTGCTGATCGCGCTGCGTACGCTGCGCAAGCGCGCGCCAAGGCGCGACACCGTGATCATGCCGGCCTATACCTGCCCGCTGGTGCCGATCGCGGTGCACAGCCTGGGCCTGCGCGTGCAACTGTGCGATACCCGTCGTGGCCACTTCGACTTTGATCCCGGCCAGCTCAGGCGTCTGGCCGATGCGCGCACGCTGGCGATCCTGCCGACCCACCTGGGCGGGCGCATCGCCGATGTCGAGCTGGCCTGCGAGGTTGCGCGCGGCGCCGGCGCCTGGGTGATCGAGGATGCCGCGCAGGCGCTCGGCGCACGCGTTGGCAACACCAGTGTCGGCCTGCGCGGCGATATCGGATTCTTCAGCCTGGCCGCCGGCAAGGGCCTGAGCCTGCACGAAGGCGGCCTGCTGGTCAGCCGCGATGACGAACTGCGTGCCGCGCTGGCCGAACATGCCGTCCAGCACGTTCGCTCCAGCCTGCGCTGGGAGCTGCTGCGCAGCGTGCAGTTGATCGGCCTTGCTGCCTGCTATCGCCCTTCGCTGCTGTCGCTGGTGTATGGCAATCCATTGCGCAGTGCGCTTCAACGCGACGATCTGGAAGAAGCGGTCGGTGACATTTTCCCGCTTGATATACCGCAGCACCGGGTCAGCCACTGGCGGCAGAACATCGGCGCGCATGCCGCGCGGCGCTTGCCGGCGTTCCTGCAGGCCGGTCGCCTGCGTGCGTTGCAGCTGCGCGTGCAGCTGGCACAGCTGCCAGCCGTTGAGGTGGTCGACGGCCTCGCCGGCAGCGGTGGCACCTGGCCACTGCTGATGCTGCTGCTGCCCAGCCAGCGCGCCCGCGATGCCGTACTGAAGGACCTGTGGCCACGTGGTCTCGGCGCCAGCCGCATGTTCATCCATGCCCTGCCCGGCTACGCGTACCTGCGCGGCATCGTGCCGCAGGACGACATGCCCAATGCACGCGACTTCGCCGCACGCATGCTGACCCTTGGCAACAGCGCCTGGCAGACCCGCGAAGAGACTGCCGAAATACTGCAGGTCCTGGCCCGCGCCTGACCCGAACGTGCACGCGTGGCCTGCCCTCCGCGCATTCATCCGTGCACCTTCCTGAACGTTTTCCCAGCCTGTCAGAAGAGCCTTTCAACAGGAAAGGAACGAGAAAGGCGGCCTGCCTACATTGAGCCTGCCCCGGCATCGGGCCGGGCGTTTCTTTCATCGACGGACCTGCCCATGCACTGGAGCATCCTGTGTGACTTCGACGGCACCATCAGCCTCGAAGATGTCATCGACTCGCTGCTGGAAAAGTACGGCCAGCCGGGCTGGCAGGAACTGGAAGACCAGTGGAAAGCGGGAAAGATCGGCTCGCGTGAATGCATGCAGGGCCAGGTGCGGCTGCTGAAACTGGACCCGGCCACGCTCGACGCCCATCTGGACCAGGTACAGATCGATCCGGGCTTCGCCGCCTTTGTCAGCCGTGCCGAACAGCTGGGCCTGCCGCTGCGCATCGTCAGTGACGGCCTGGACTATGCGATCCACCGCATCCTGGCCAACCACGGCCTGTCGCAGCTGCCGGTGGTGGCCAACCACCTGCGCTGGTGCGAAGACCATTGGGAACTGGAGTCGCCCTACCAGGCCGAAGGCTGCCGCAGTGGCACCTGCAAGTGCACCTGCGCCGCGCAGGCGCGCGCCAACGAAGCACCGCGCGTGCTGATGATCGGTGACGGCAGCTCGGATTTCTGTGTGTCCGAAGACGCCGACTTCGTGTTCGCCAAGCGCCGCCTGATTACCCATTGCACGAATGCCGGCATCGAGCATGCCGCCATCGACACCTTCCACGATGCAGTCGCACTGTTGCCGCGCCTGCTCGATGGCAGCCTGCTGCAGCCACGTCGCATCGACGCCCGCCCGCAGCCCGCCGCACTGCCCCCGCTGCTGGCCACCGCCTGAGCACTCCCTCCAAGCACGCTCCCCCGTCGCCCCTTTCGAACGTCCTTCACGGAACCGAACTGCATGAACATTTTTGACAAGAACGCCGACGCCGCTGCCTCCGACGCGCAGCTGCTGGCCGACGAAGCCCGCTACAGCTCCTTCGGCGATACCGTCCACTACGTCGACCCGCCGAAGATCTTCCAGCGCGGCGAAGGCAGCTACATGTTCGACGGTGCGGGCGTGCCCTACCTCGATCTGCAGATGTGGTACTCGGCCTGCAACTTCGGCTACAGCAACAAGCGCCTGAATGACGCGCTGAAGGACCAGATCGACACCCTGCCGCAGGTCGCCAGCCAGTACCTGCATCCGACCCGCGTGCAGCTGGCCAAGACCATTGCCGTGGACATGCACGAGAAATTCGGCCTCGACGGTCGCGTGCATTTCAATGTCGGCGGCGCGCAGGCCATTGAAGACTCGCTGAAGATCGTGCGCAACGCGCGCGGCGGCAAGAGCCTGATGTTCGCCTTCGAAGGCGGCTACCACGGCCGCACCCTGGGTGCCTCGTCGATCACCTCCAGCTACCGCTACCGCCGCCGCTACGGCCACTTCGGCGAGCGCGCGATGTTCATCCCGTTCCCGTACCCCTTCCGTCGCCCGAAGGGCATGACCCCGGACGAGTATTCCGACCACTGCGTGTGGCAGTTCGAGCGCCTGTTCGAAAGCGAGTACAACGGCGTGTGGGACCCCAAGGTCGGCCAGGCCGAGTACGCCGCGTTCTACGTCGAGCCGATCCAGGGCACCGGCGGCTACGTCATTCCGCCGCGCAACTTCTTCACCGGCCTCAAGCGCGTGCTGGACAAGTACGGCATCCTGATGGTGGTCGATGAGATCCAGATGGGCTTCTGGCGTACCGGCAAGCTGTGGTCGATCGAGCACTTCGGCGTGACCCCGGACGTGCTGGTGTTCGGCAAGGCGCTGACCAACGGCCTGAACCCGCTGTCCGGCCTGTGGGCACGCGAAGAGCTGATCAACCCGACCGTGTTCCCGCCGGGTTCCACCCACTCCACCTTCAACTCCAACCCGCTGGGCACCCGCCTGGGCCTGGAAGTGTTGAAGCTGGGAAAGGAAATGGACTACGAGCGCACCGTGCCGGAAAAGGGCGCGTACTTCCTCGACGGCCTGCGTGGCCTGCAGAAGCGCCACCCGGAAATCGGCGACGTCGACGGCCTGGGCCTGGCCCTGCGCGCCGAAATCTGCCAGGCCGACGGCTACACCCCGAACAAGGAACTGCTGGACCGCATGGTCGACATCGGCCTGGCCGGTGACCTCCTGCACGACGGCAAGCGCATGGGCCTCGTGCTCGACGTAGGTGGCTGGTACAAGAACGTGATCACCTTCGCGCCGTCGCTGGACATCAGCTACGAAGAGATCGACCTGGCGATCACCCTGCTCGACCAGGCGCTGACCAAGGCCAAGGGCTGAGGCTGGATGGGCTGCCGGTTCCCGTGCCGATGGAGATGACGTCACGCGCATCCAGCACCGCGCTGGAACCGGCCGCGCTGCTGGAGGGCTTCCTGGCCCATCCGCCGCTCGGATTCGAGGCAGGCCGCCTTCCCAGCGGCCTGCCGACTTTCCGTGCGCCGCTGGACCTGACCACCACGATGGACGACGCGCTGCGCAGCAAGCTGCTCGGCCTGCCGCTGTCGCGCCTGTGGCGGCCTTGGATCACCTGGAAGACCCGCTTCGTCGGTGCCACCAGCACCGAGTACACCCCACTGCCGGCGCACGTGGCGCCGGAGGCGCTGGCCGAGGACGTGACGCGTCACGCGATCGGCGATACCCGGCTGCTGGTGGTCAAGGACCTGGCCATCGATTCACCGCTGCTGGACGACGCGGCCAATGCGCACAGCGCGGCGTTCCTGCAGGCCTTGCTGACGCGCGGCTTCGTTGAACTGGAAGGCATGCCGCTTGCCTGGGTGGCGATCGATTTCGATTCGCTCGATGGCTACCTCGGCCGCCTGTCGTCCTCGCGCCGCAAGAACATCCGGCGCAAGCTCCGTTCGCGTGATGACCTGCAGGTCGACTGCATCGCCACCGGTGATCCCGCCTTGGCCGACCCACGGCTGCAGGCCGAGTTGTATGCGCTGTACCTGGGCGTGTATGCGCAGAGCGCGGTGCATTTCGACCAGCTCGACCTGACCTATTTCCAGTACCTGCTGGCCGACAGCCAGGGCCAGGGACGGATGTTCCTGTACCGCCACCAAGGGCAGCTGATCGGCTGGAACCTGTGCTACATCCACGCCGGAAAGCTGGTGGACAAGTACATCGGTCTGGCCTACCCGCAGTCACGCGAGCACAACCTGTACGCGGTCAGCTGGATGCACAACCTCGAGTATGCCCTGCAGCACGGCCTGAGCCACTACGTGGCCGGCTGGACCGACTCGCGGATCAAGGCCGAACTGGGCGCCCGCTTCACCTCCACCCGGCACGCGATCCACGCCCGTTCCCCGCTGCTGCGCGCCGCCCTGCGCCGGCTGGCCCCGTACCTGCAGGGCGAAGCTGATGGAGGCGGTTGAACGATGACGTTGCGTTCTCCGTTGATCCTGGACCTGGACGGTGGCGTGCTGCCGCTGCCCCAGGCGCAGACCCTGGCCCTGCCGCAGTGGCACGATCCACTGCGCTTTGCCTGCAGCAATGCCACCCTGGACCGTTTCGCCACTGAAGTGCTGGCGCCGCTGCCCGCGCAGCTCGGCACGGTCATGCTCGGCAGTGGCGACTTCCACCACCTCAGCCTGCCGCTGTTGCGCCGCATGCGCACACAGGCGCCGTTTCAGTTGGTAGTGCTGGACAACCATCCGGACAACATGCGTTTTCCGTTCGGCATGCATTGTGGCTCATGGGTGAATGCCGCCAGCAAGCTGCCGCAGATCTCGCACATCCATGTGCTCGGCATTACCTCCAGCGACATCGGCCTCGGCCATGCCTGGGAGAACCACTGGCGCCCGCTGCTGGGCGGTCGCTTGACGTACTGGTGCATGGACGTGGATGTCAGCTGGGGCCATCGCCTCGGCATGGGCCACGCGTTCCGCCGCTTCGAGCACCCCGAAGCGCTGGTGGCCGCGTTCGCTGCCGAACAGGCCAAGTCGCCGCAGCCGGCCTACCTGTCGATCGACAAGGACGTGTTCGCCGAGGACGTCGCGCGCAGCAACTGGGACCAGGGCCGATTCCAGCTGGAAGACGCGCTGGTGGTGATCGAAGCGCTGCGTGCCGGCGGCCTGGTCGGCAGTGACATCACCGGCGAGGTGTCGCTGGCCACCTACCAGAGCCGCTTCAAGCGCTGGCTGTCGTCGCTGGATGGCCAGCCGGACATCAGCGCCGATGATCTTCCCGCCTGGCAGGCGCGTCACCAGCAGGTGAACCGCGAACTGCTGGCGGCAATCGCCGCCGTACCGACGGCCTGCTGACCGCGCCGGTAATGCCGGCCGCGGGCCAGCGTGGCTTCGGTAGTGCCGGCCGCTGGCCGGCATGGCTTCGGTAGTGCCGGCCGCTGGCCGGCAATGCCAACCAAGGTTGGCATCTACCAGACCAATGCCGGCCAGCGGCCGGCACTACACTGGGCGCCTACCCCAGGAGCCCTCGCCATGCCCCAGACCGTCATCCCGCAACTGCGCATGCGCCACGCCGACACCACCCTGCCGTTCTACGTGCAGGGGCTGGGCTTCGTGGTCGACTGGGAACATCGCTTCGAACCCGGCTTCCCACTGTTTGCCCAGCTCACCCGCGACGGCCAGACGATCTTCCTTACCGAACACAGCGGCGACTGCGAGGTCGGCGGCGCGGTGTACTTCATCGTTGACGACGTCGACAGCCTGCACCGCGCCTTCGGTGCCGCCAACGTCCCAATCGAGCAGCCCCCGCATGACACCGAATGGGGCAGCCGCGAAATGCTGCTGCGCGACCCGGATGGCAACCGGCTGCGCTTCGCCACCCACACGGACTGAATGACGTCGGCTTGAGATGGATATACGGAACATATACGATTCGTATATTCATACTCGAGGGCCACCCATGGGCATCGTCAACATCGATGACACCCTGCACGACCAGCTGCGCCGTGCCTGCACCGTCTCCAGCCGTTCGATCAACGCCCAGGCCAACTTCTGGATCCGGGTCGGCATGCTGTGCGAGATGAACCCGACGCTGAGTTTCCAGGACATCGTCGCCAGCGAGCTGCGCGCGGCCGGCGTGCAGCCGCCGTTGTTGCCTCCGGGCCAGGTCTGAGCCGATGGGCATCATCAAGCGCCCCGACGAGATCGCGCTGATGGCCGAATCGGGTCGCCTGCTGGCGCAGGTGTTCGCCGCACTCGACCAGCTGCCGCTGCAGGGCCGCAGCACGATGGAGATCAACGAATTCGTCGAGCGCATGATCGTCGATGAGCTGCAGGCGCGGCCGGCCAGCAAGGGCCAGTACGGTTTCCCGTACGTGCTCAATACCTCGATCGACAACGTCATCTGCCACGGCGTGCCCAGCACCACCGACGTGCTGCGCAACGGCCAGATCGTCAACCTCGACATCACCCTGGAAAAGAACGGCTACATCGCCGACTCCAGCACCACCTACCTGGTCGGTGAGGTCGACTACGCCGCGCGCCGGCTGGTGCAGACCGCCTACCAGGCGATGTGGAAAGGCATCGCCGCGGTGCGCCCCGGCGCACGCCTGGGCGATATCGGCCACGCCATCGCCCGCCACGCACGCAGCCACGGCTACAGCGTGGTGAAGGAGTACTGCGGCCACGGCATCGGCCAGGAGATGCATGAGGAACCGCAGATCCTGCACTACGGGCATCCCAACACCGGCGTGGTGCTGGAAGAAGGGATGGTGTTCACCATCGAGCCGATGCTCAACCAGGGCAAGCCGGCCATCCGCCAGCAGCCGGACGAATGGCCGGTCTACACCCGCGACGGCAAGCTGTCGGCGCAGTTCGAGCATACCGTCGCGGTCACCGGCAGCGGCGTGCGCGTGCTGACCCTGCGCCCGGGCGAAACACCGTTGTGCGCGGTGGATGCCGCCTAGAGCGGGCGCAACAGCAACAGCATGGCAAGGCAGAGCATGAACATCGCCACGCCTGCATCCAGCACCCGCCACGCAGACGGCCTGCGGAACACCGGCTGCAGCAGCCGCGCGCCATAGCCCAGTGCACAGAACCAGGCCACACTGGCCACGCACGCACCGGCGGCAAAGGCCCAGCGCAGATCGCCCGGATAGCGCGTCGACAGGCTGCCGAGCAACACCACCGTGTCCAGGTAGACATGCGGGTTGAGCAAGGTGAAGGCCAGGCAGGTCAGCAGTACCTGGCGCCCACTGCCGCCCTGCGCCTCGGCGGCGGCCAGCGCGCTGCCACCTCGCCACGCGCGCAGGCCCGCCTGCAGGCCATACCAGAGCAGGAAGGCCGCACCACCGAAGCGCAGCACCTGCAGCAGCAACGGCCACTGCAGCACCAGCGCGCCCATGCCGCCCACGCCGGCCAGGATCAACGCGATATCCGCGCCGGCGCAGGCCAGCACCACCCTGCCCACATGACGTTGTTGCAGGCCCTGGCGCAGCACGAAGGCATTCTGTGCGCCGATGGCGATGATCAGGCCGGCGCCCGCGAAGAGGCCGGCGACGGTAGCGGCAATCCACATCGGGACAGGCCAGGCAGCGAGGGGACGCGCAGGGTGCGGCCAACAGCCTTGTTTAGACAAACTGATTTTTCTTTATCCTGCGCAGGAAAACTGAAGAGGCACCGGCATGGACCTGGTACACCCGCAACTGGCCGCGTTTGCCGCGGTGCTGGAGGAAGGCAGCTTCGAGGCTGCGGCACGCCGCCTGTCGATCAGCCCATCAGCACTGTCGCAGCGGATCAAGGCTCTGGAAGACCGGCTCGGGCAGGTGCTGGTGGTGCGCCAGGCGCCGTGCCGCCCCACCGCCGCCGGTGAGGCGCTGCTGCGCCGGGTGCGACCGATGCAGGCGCTGGAGGCCGAGGCATTGGCCGAGCTGCTACCCGAGCGTGGCAGCAGCGACGCTGCGCGCACCCCGATCCCGCTGGCGGTCAATGATGATTCGCTCGATACGTGGTTCGTGCCGGCCATCGCCGACCTGCACCAGCGCCATGGCTACCTGTTCGACCTGCGCATGGACGACCAGGACCACACCCTGCGGTTGCTGCGCGACGGCAGCGTGCTGGGTGCGGTCACCGCCGAAAGCCAGCCGGTGAAGGGCTGCAACGTGCACCCGCTCGGCGCCATGCGCTACCAAGCGATTGCTTCGCCCGGCTTCGCCCGCCAGTACTTCAGCGATGGCATGGACGCCACAGCACTGGCACGCGCGCCGATGCTGGTGTTCAACCGCAAAGATGAACTGCAGTGGCGCTTCGTGCGTCGTCTGACCCGCGCGCGGCTGCAGCCGCCGCTACACTACCTGCCCTCCTCCACCGGTTTCGTCGAAGCCGCCGCGTGCGGACTCGGCTGGGGCCTGGCCCCGGAAACCCTGGCCGCGCCCGCTGTGCGCGCCGGCCGCGTGGTGGTACTGGAACCCCGCCGCTGGCTCGATGTGCCGTTGTACTGGCAGCATGCCGCCGTGCGCTCAAGCACGCTGCAGCACATCACCCAGGCGCTGCGTACTGCGGCCAGCGGCACCCTTCGTTGAGGAAAGACCGATGACCGCAGACCCGGGCTTCACACCATGCGCACTACCGTTTGCGCACTTCTTTACCACTGGGACGGCATGGGCGTGATCGGCCGACGTACAAGGATGCACCGCGCGAAAGTCGCGTTGACCCTGGCAGCCTGCCTGCCGCTTGCGGCGGCAGCGCAGAGCAGTGCCGATGCACCCGCACTGGACTGGGAACAGGCGCGGCAACGCCTGGAGCAGGTCTCCGATGCGCTGGCCGCTGCCGATGCAGCCGTTCGCAACAAGCAGGACCTGCAGGACGCCACCCGGCTGCTGCGCCTGCCGGAGATCACCGGCGAAGTGCGCC
Organism: Stenotrophomonas sp. a6; assembly: GCF_030913325.1. NCBI lineage: Bacteria > Pseudomonadati > Pseudomonadota > Gammaproteobacteria > Lysobacterales > Lysobacteraceae > Stenotrophomonas > Stenotrophomonas sp. a6. The sequence goes on along the minus strand of NZ_CP133161.1, from coordinate 1,346,674 downwards.
GCCTGCAGTTCCAGAAGACGCTCACTCTGCCGCTGGGCTCACTGGCGCCGGTGGCTGAAGCCTTCGGCATCGATTCGCCGCTGTCGTTCACCGAGCGCGACTGGCGCACCCGTCCAGTGGTCACTGCGGTGCTGCCGCTGTACACCGGCGGCGTGATTCCGGCCGCGCAGCGTGCGGCCAGTGCCGCCCACGAACAGGCCAGCGCCGAGCGCGAAGCACAACGTCAATCGCTGACCGTGCAGCTGGCCCAGGCCTACTTCGGGCAGCGCCTGGCCGAGCAGGCGGTGGACGTGCGCCGTGACGTGCGCGATGGCCTCAACCGCCACCTGTCCGATGCAGAGAAGCTGGAACGCGAGGGTTTCGCCACCCGCGCCCAGCGCCTGCAGGCCACCGTGGCCCGCGACAAGGCCGAGCGCGAATACCAGAAGACAGTGAACGACCTGGCCACGCTGAAGGCCGCACTGGCCACGCTGCTGCGCAGTGGTGGCGAGGTGCAGCCGGTTTCGCCGCTGTTCGTGCAGCGCGTGCCGCTGGAACCGGTGGCCAGCTTCGAGCGTACTGCGCAGGCGCGCCAGCCGCAGATCGCACGCCTGCGGGCCATGGTGGCGCAGGCCGAACAGGGCGTGCGCGTGCAGCAGGCCAAGCTGAAACCGCAGATCTTTGCCTTCGGCCAGTACGACTTCCGCCGCCGCGACGAAATGCTGACCGATCCGGACTGGGCGTTTGGCATCGGCCTGAAGTACACCTTCCTGTCGCCGAACTCGCGGCCGGCGCAGATCAGCGCCGCGCGCGCGCAGCAGGACCAGGCCGAAGCGGGCCTGCGCGAGGCCGAGAACCAGGTCGCGCTGGGCGTGCGCAAGGCCTGGAACGAACTGGAAACCGCGCGCCAGCAGTACGTGCTGCTCGACAGCAGCATTGCCCAGGCACAGGAAAACCTGCGCCTGCAGGAGCTGGCGTTCCGCGAGGGCCAGGCCACCTCGCTGGATGTGATCGACGCGCGGCTCGGCCTGGGCGGTGCCCGTGTAGAGCGCGCACAGGCCGCCTACCAATACGATATTGCGCTGGCACAGTTGCTGGAGGTCAGTGGACAGATGGACCGTTTTGAAGAATTCCGGCGCCGTGCGGACGAGGTGATCGACCATGAGTGATGTGCTGCACGACGATGCGACAACACCCCCGGCCAAGCGCCGCCTGGGCCCGATCCTGGTAGTGGTGCTGCTGGTCGCGGTGGTGCTCGGCCTGTGGCTGGCCTGGCGCAGCCCGGCCGACCAGATCCAGGGCATGGCCGACGCGGACACCATCAACGTGGCCGCCAAGATCACCGCGCGCGTGGCGGAGTTGAAGGTGCGCGAGGGCGACCGCGTGCAGCCCGGGCAGGTGCTGTTCCTGCTCGACAGCCCCGAAGTGGCCGCCAAGGAACAGCAGGCGCACGGCGCATTGGCCGCCGCACAGGCGGTGGCCGACAAGGCCGACGAAGGCGCGCGCAGCGAAGACATCCGCGCCGCCGAAGCGAACTGGAAGCGCGCCGAAGCCGGTGCGACGCTGGCCGAAGCCACGTACCAGCGCGTGCAGAACCTGTTCAACGAAGGGGTGATGACCCGGCAGAAGCGCGATGAAGCGCATGCCCAGGCCACCAGTTCGCGCGAACTGGCCCGTGCCGCGCGCGCGCAGTACGACATGGCGTTGGCCGGCGCACGCGAGCAGGACAAGCGTGCCGCGCAGGGCCAGGTGCAGCAGGCGCAGGGCGCGGTGGCCGAAGTCAACGCCGCCCGTGCCGAAGTCGAAGGACGCGCGCCGGTGGCGGGCGAGATCAACAAGCGCATGGCCGACCCGGGCGAGCTGGTGCCGGCCGGCTACCCGGTATTCACCCTGGTCGACATTGATCGCATGTGGGTGGCGATGAACCTGCGCGAATCACAGATGCAGGGCCTGAAGGTCGGCAGCAAGCTGCAGGGCAACGTGCCGGCACTCGGCCTGGACGGCGAGTTCGAGGTCTACTTCATCAACCCTGCCGGCGACTATGCGACCTGGCGTACCACCCGCCAGTCGTCCGGCTACGACGTCCGCAGTTTCGAGGTGCGGGTGCGCCCGGTACGCCGCATCGAGGGCTTCCGCCCCGGCATGAGCGTGCTGTTCGCATGGCCCCAGCACTGAGCCCGGACCGCAACGGCTTCGCTGCTTCCTGGCGGCGCGAGCTGCAGTCGCTGCGCGGCAACCGTGCCGACCTGCTGCTGGTCACCGTGCTGCCCCTGCTGATGCTGGCGGTGATGGCGTGGATGTTCTCGCCGTCGGTGATGCGCGACATCCCCATTGCCGTGGTCGACCTCGACCACAGCAGTGACAGCCGCCTGCTGCTGCGCATGCTCGATGCCAGCCCCGGCGTACGCATCGCCAGCCAGCCGGCGGACCTGGAGGACGCGCGTTCGCAGCTGCGCAGGCTGGACGTGTTTGCCATCGTACTGGTGCCGCGCGATGTCACCCGGCAGGCGCTGCGTGGACGCCAGGGCACGGTGTTCGCCTATTACAACGCCACCTACATGACCACCGGCCAATCTGCGTCGCGCGATATCGGCGACGCAGTCTCGGCCTGGAACGCACGCCTGCTGCGCGAACGCATCGGCCTGCAGGTCGGCCCCGGCAAGCTGCGTGCGGCACCGATCGCGGTGCAGTCGGACATCCTGTACAACCCTGCGCGCAGCTACGAGTTGTTCCTGCTGCCGCTGATCTTCCCTGCCGTGCTGTCGCTGGTACTGGCACTTGCGGTCGCCGGCAGCCTCGGCCGCGAGATCCGCGACGGCACCCTGCCCGCTTGGCTGGGTCGAACGCCGTGGTCGGCGATTGCCGGCAAGGTCGCGCCGTACATCCTGCTGTTTTCGCTGTATGGCGCGCTCGGCATCGGTCACCTGGCCTGGCTGCGCGGCGATGGTGTGGCCGGCAGCGTGCTCCTGCTGCTGCTCGCACAGCCACTGTTCTACCTGGCCACGGCCGCCTACGCGTTGTTCTTCGTCGGCGTCACCCGCGACATGGGTACCGCGCTGTCCGCGGTCGGCCTCAGCATCGGCACCGCACTGGCGTTCTCCAGCGCTACCTTCCCGGTCCTGGATGGCCCCCTGTTCACCCGCATCTGGCATCAGCTGCTGCCACTCAGCGCCTACATCAAGCTGCAGACCCAGCAGCAGATCATCGGTTCGCCGCTGCAGGTTTCGGTGTGGCCGTTGGCCACATTGCTGCTGATGGCGGTGGTGGCAGGAGGCATTGGCGGCCTGCGCCTGATCGCCTTCGCGCGCAGGCCGGAAGCCGCGCAGCCTGCGGGAGCCGACGCATGAGCGCACTCTGGCGCAGCCTGCGGCAGACCCTGATGGCGGTGCTCTGCGACCGCTACGCGATCGTGGTGATGGTCGGCGCGGTGATCCTGTATTCCTTCTTCTACCCGGCCGCGTACCGTCACCAGGTGGCCGGCAACCTGCCGGTGCTGGTAGTGGACCAGGACCACAGCGCGACCAGCCGCGAGCTGCTGCGCAAGCTCGATGCACTCCGCGTTGCACGCGTGGTCGGGCAACCGGCGGACATCGACAGTGCGCGCCAGCAACTGGAAGCCGGCCACGCCGAAGGCATCGTGCTGATCCCGGCCAACCTGGAGCGCGACATCCTGCGCGGCCACCCGGCCAAGCTGGTGCTGCTCGGCAACGGCGCCTACCTGGGCCGTGCCAGCTGGGTGCTGGGCAGCGTGGCCGACGCACTGGGCGCGTTCGGGCGTGACGCCGTGGTCGGCCAGGCCGCCTTCATGGGCGCGCCACAGGCGCCGCCGGTCACCCTGGTGCAGCGCCCGCTGTACAACACCCAGGAAGGCTATGGCAGCGCCATCGTGCCCGGCGTGGCCGAGCTGATCGTGCACCAGACCCTGCTGATGGGCATCGGCGTGCTGCTCGGTGGTCGTCGTCTGGCACTCGGCCGGCGCCTGCGCTTCGACCTGCCGACCCTGGCCGGCATGGCGATGGGCTTCGGCCTGATCGGCCTGTTCGGCCTGTTCTGGTACGCCGGGTTCACCGCCTGGGTGCAGGACTATCCGCGCGGCGGGAACCCACTGGGCCAGCTGCTGGGCGGCACCCTGTTCATCGCCGCTACAGTGGTTTTCGGCCTGTTCGTCGGCAGCTTCTTCCGCACCCGCGAACGCGCCTTCCAGTACATCATCGCCACCTCGATCCCGCTGTTCTTCCTGGCCAACCTGTCGTGGCCGGCAGTGATGACGCCGCAACCGCTGGTCTGGCTGGCGCAGCTGCTGCCTACCACCTCCGGCATCAACCTGATGGTGCGGCTGAACCAGATGGACGCCAGCCTGGCCGACGTCAGCCACGAACTGATCACCCTCACCGTCCTGCTGCTGCTCTACGGCAGCCTCGCCACCTGGCGCCTCCTTGCAAAAAAGGGGACGGAGGGGATTAAGTCGTAAACGGCCGGTTTGGGGGATTGCGACTTAATTCCCTCCGTCCCCTTTTTCCTGCAACGAAGAACGCCGGCGTGGGGCCGGCGTTCGGGTACTGCGGTGTGGAAGGGGAAACGAGGTCTGGCTGTGACCGATCAGCGGTAGACGCGTTCGCAGCGACGTTCAACCACGCGGTCACCGTTCTTCTGCTGCTGGTTGCCTTGGATCTGGCGGCCGGCCGCGCCACCGGCCACGGCGCCGGCCACGGTTGCAAGCTTCTTGCCGTTACCGCCGCCCACCTGGTTGCCCAGCAGGCCGCCGATCACTGCGCCGGTAGCGGTACCCGTGATGCGGTTCGGATCGCGCGAGTTGCGCTGCACTTCCACGTTCTTGCAGACCACGCGGCTGCCGTCATTGAACTTGCGTCCCTCATCGCGCGGCCCATACGTCTGCGCACCGGCCACCGGCGAAGCCGCCAGCAGCGTGCCCAGCACAAGCAATCGGGTCGAGGTCTTCATGGCCATCTCCTGAGTTCCGGTATGGCGCAAGTGTCCTCCTGCGGTTGGCAACCGGAAGTGAAATGCGCGTGTCCACCGCCTCATCGGCCATCGCGCGTTCAGGAAGAGAATCCGCGCCCATCACGATCAGCCATCGTGATGGGCGCCGTCTCCCTACCGGCGTGCTGCCTTGCTAGAACTCTTCCCAGCCACCCGCATTGGCAGCCAACGTCGGCTCGATGCGCGGTGACAGCACCGCCGGGCGTCTCACCGGCGTGACCGAGGCCGCTACCGCCGCAAGCGCGCGCGGGACCGATACGGCTGCCGCGGCTGCACCGGTGCGGAACACCGACACCGCTTCGGCCAGCAGGTTGGCCTGCTCCTCCATGGAGCGTGCCGCCGCGCTGGCTTCTTCCACCAGCGCCGCATTCTGCTGCGTGGTCTCGTCCATCTGCACCACCGCCTAGTTCACCTGTTCGATACCCGAGCTCTGCTCCTGCGAGGCGGCAGAGATATCGGCCATGATGTCGGTCACGCGCTGCACCGAGGCCACGATCTCGCCCATCGTGGTGCCGGCCTGACGAACCAGCGCCGATCCATCGGCGACCTTGCCGACCGAATCCTCGATCAGGCCCTTGATCTCCTTGGCCGCACCGGCCGAGCGCTGCGCCAGCGTGCGCACCTCACTGGCCACCACCGCAAAGCCCCTGCCCTGCTCGCCGGCACGAGCAGCTTCCACCGCCGCGTTCAAGGCCAGGATGTTGGTCTGGAACGCGATGCCGTCGATGACGCTGATGATCTCGGCGATCTTCTTCGACGAGGCTTCGATGGCCGACATGGTGGTGACCACCTGGCCGACCACCTCGCCGCCCTGTGAGGCGACGCCATGCGCACCGATGGCAAGCTGGTTGGCCTGGCGTGCGTGCTCGGCGTTCTGTTTCACGGTGGAGGTCAGTTCCTCCATCGACGCAGCCGTCTCTTCCAGGTTCGCCGCCTGCTGCTCGGTGCGCCGCGACAGATCGTTGTTGCCCGAAGCGATCTCGCCTGCCGCCAGGTTGATGCTGGACGCGCTGGACTGGATACGGCCGACAATCTGCTTGAGCTGATCGACGGTGGCGTTGCAGTCATCACGCATGCGGGCGAACACGCCGTGGAAGTCGCCCTGCATGCGTACAGTGAGGTCACCGCGCGAGATCGCCTGCAGCAGGGTCGACACCTGCACCAGGTTCTCGTCGGTGGTCTGCATCAGGCGATTGAGCCCGGCCACCATGTCGCGGAAATCATAGGCGAAGCGATCTTCATCGCCGCGCAGGCTGAAGTCGCCGGCGGCTGCGGCCGTCGCCAGGCGGCGGATCTCACCGTTGATCGCCGACAGGCTGGTCTTGGTTTCGTCCATGGCCTGGGTGATTGCGGCCTTCTCGCCCGGCAACGGATCCATGTCCACTGACAGATCACCGCGGGCGTAATGCTTCATTACTTCGATCAGCCGGTTCTGCACCTGCACATGCGAGCCGACCAGCGCATTGGTCTCGTGCACCATGCGCCCGTAGTCGCCAGGAAAAGCACTCTCGTCCATGCGATAGCTGAGGCTGCCCGCGTCGTGCTGGCGGGCCAGCTCGCCCTGCGCCGCCATCACCGACTGCAACTGCGCCTGCATGCGCTGCATCGACCTGAGCAGCTGCGTCACCTCATCGTTGCCGGACGCGTCGATGCTGTTGTCCAGCCGCCCGTTGGCGATGCCGTCGGCCAGCTTCACCGCACCTTCCAGCGGGCGGGTCAGGCTGCGGGTGATGGCCCACGCGGCCAGCGAGCCCAGTAGCAGGCTCAACGCGCCGAACACGATCGACAACGTGCCGGTCCAGGATTCGGTTGAACGGTATTCCTCGCGACTGCGCTCGGTCAGTGTCTCCTGATGCCGCAGCAGGGTCGAGATCGCCTCATTCCATGCGGTGGCCAAGCCGTGCTCGGCGAGCAGTTCCTTGGCCGCGCCGTTGAAATCACCGGCCTTCATGCGCTCGTGCAGATGCTGGGTGGAGGCGTCGGTGGCCTTGCGTGCCGCGTCGATTTTCGCCACCAGGGCATCACCAGTGGCGTCGCGTGGAATCTTGATGTACTTGGCCCAGATACCGTCGTAGGTCTGCGACAGCTCCTGCGCCTTCTGATAATCCTTGTCGAAATCCTCACCGCGCTTGATCACCATCAGCCGGCGATGCATCAGCACCGCGTTGTTGGTATCCAGCATGTCGTTCAACAGCCGCATCTTCACCATGTTGACGTCCACCACTTTCTCGAACTGGGCGGACTTCAGGTGGTTTCCGTACAGCACGAGGCCAACGATGGCCACGATGAACAGCAGCAGCAAACCGAACCCGGCACCCAGCCGGGATCCCACTCGAAGGTTGCGTAAGGCGAGCATCTCAATTCCCTTGATCATGGCCGTATGATCGATGGCGGCGCAGGCAGGGGAAACTTTATGGGTCGATATTATTATATCGATCTAAAACTCTGGAACTGTGCAGACAGGTGTGAAATCAGAAAACCCACGAACGCGTTATATCCATAAGGCATATCGCCATGTGTACCGAGAATGGGATCAGGCCCGGGCCTGCCGCCCCGGCATCCAGCATTACGGAGCAGCAGGCCCCGGGAAGACCAGATCCTTCCCGAGCCTTGCCGCATAGATGCTCTCGAACTGGAAGGAGAGCACAAACCGGAACTCGCACGCCGCAGCGTAACGATTGATGAAGCGGCAGATTTCCTCCCAGGCACTTTCAAACCCGCTCGCGCGGAAATGAAACGAGCCGAGCAGGCCGACCTGCCACTTGGCTTCAATCCCTTCCGCAACGACAGCTTCCGGCGGGTCGACGATGCTGAATCCGAAGCCGGTGTTGGATGCTGGAAGATATCCACGCAGGCCGTCGGCACCGTCGGAGTACGGCCTGGATCGAGTCCAGAGCGCGCAGCCCGAAACCCAGATCGGCACCGGCTTCGACTCAAGCAAGCTTCATCAAAGCTCGGTGTCGTTACAAGCCCTGACCCATTCGTCAGGATCATCGGGCGCCACCGACATGAATCGGACTACTACGTCCACTGTTCACGGCCATCTGCGCCGATCCAAACCAGACCCGCCGGAGCATCGGTCAAGAACCAGAGGCCGAATCCATCGATATCATCTTCACCAGGATTTTCGGGCCAAGCGTTTGAGATTAGCGTCAGCTGCTCCCTCCAGTCGCCTTGCAAGAACACCCCGTCCGTTGCAAGCCTCACTTTCCCTTCCCTCAACAAACGACCCATCAACTCGAAGAACGCGTCTTTTCTTTCGGAGATCCCAACACCTCCCATTTCCATCGTCATGTGCTGCCAGACGGCACCCATTGATAACCCAAACGAAGAAGTCACCACTGCACAATGAATCCCGTCTTTCATTTGAACTTCACCTCTACTCGCTTTCCATTATTTATGGATTTATCCTGCACATCAATTGTCCAACTAGCACCAGTCTTCTGCGCGCTCGTTGAAAAATCTCTAAGAGTTATCTTTGCACCAGAGCTCGTGGTTGCCGTATAAAGAAGACCCTTTCCAGGTACGACCTTCGCGACAGGCATGCGATCAGTTCCAGTCAGCTGTCTGAAATACAGCATGACATCGGATGTGCTTGCACCAATATAAACCGGAGCACCCGTACTGACTTGAGCATCGGCCTTCAAGACCTTTGAACCAAGATTAAGCTGAAAATCCTTAGGATCCAATGACTTGCTATTGTATTGGTGTGCGAGGTCATCAATTCGCTTTTGCGAGTACGCCTGAAGAACGGATTCAGGTTGTTTGAGAGACAAATCGGGCAGTTCCCGGCTTGGGCGCCCAGCCATCCATCTGCCCGCCCGCACCACCACTGATGCTGCCGGAGCTGGCCGTATAGTCCATGTGGTTCTGCAGGTCGGTGAATGTCAGCGAGCCCGCAGTCAGTTCACTGTTGCCCGCATGGGTGCTGGCAATCGCCCCGCCCACCAGATTCACGTGACCGGCATCCACGTGATAGCCACCGTTTCCTGCAAACAAGCCGCTCTGCTGGCCGACGCCCTGGTAGTTGCCCTCGGCCTTGCCTGCGCTGGCGTAGCCATCGGCGTTCCACGCGTTGCCGAAGGCCACCTGCACGCGGCCGCCCACCTGGCTGTTCCTGGACATGCTCTCGGCAATGTCCTGCAGCGATTCGATGGTCAGCGTGCCGCCGGTCTTGACGTCGATGCGGTCAGCCGTGGCGGTCGCGCCGCGCAACATGGTGTCACCCTCGGCCTTCAGCGAGATGTTCTGGCCGGTCAGCGTGGTGTTCTGCCAGGTATTGCTGTCCGAGTTCGCCTTGCTGCTGCCCACGCTGGCTTCGGCATACACATACACGCCCGTCTGCGCCCCCACCACAACGCCAACACCCACTTCGGCGCCGGCATTGCTGCTCTTGCTGCGGTCTGCCACGTGCGCCTTGCCTGCTTCCAGCAGAATGTCGCCGGCCGAATCCAGGCTGAGGGTGTTGCCTGCACTCAGGTTGCCCTGCACCACATGGATGTCGCCCTGGGTGCTGGTGAGGTTGACGTTGCCGCCGCCCTGGATGGTGGAGCCACGCGAAACCATGCTGCTGCCATCTGCACTGCTGTTGGCGGTCTTGAAGCCGATGCCTGCTTCAGCACGGAACAGTTCGCCACTGCCGCCACGGCCGGACAGTGCCGAGATCGCACTGGCTGCCTGATACGCGTTGGCGCCCGCTGCCATGCCCTGCATCTTCTGCAGGCGATCATCGGACTGACGGGCCGCGTCCACGTTGTTGATCAGGTCGATCAACGGCGACTTCACCCGCGCGAACACGCCGATCTTCAGGTCCTTGTCGCTCTGCGAGTAGTGGCCGCTCTCGTCGGCGGTCAAAAGCTCGATCTCGGCGGCGGTGATGTTCACGTCCTTGGCCGCCACCACGTTGCTGGCGGTCTGCGTGTACTTGCCGCCAGCCGTCAGGTTGACGCTGCCGCCCAGGCTGCCGATGCTGCTGGCCACCTGTGACACCTGCGCGCTGTCGTCCTGGTGCTGCTCGCGGTGCCAGCCGGAGAACTTCTCGGTATCCGATATCTGTACCGTGCCGATCGCCTTGCTGTCCGACGTATTGGCGTTGCTGACCGTATCCTGCCCGCTGCGGACCCGCAGATCACCGGCCGCACGGATGTTCACGTCCTTCTCGGCGGCGATGTTGGCTGCGGTCAGGCTGATGTTGCCCTCGGTGGTGGCCATGCGCACGCCGCCGCCGACCGACAGCTGCGTGCCAGTGATGGTGTCACTGCTACCGCTGCCCTGGCTCTGCGAGTTGTTGGTACCGAACGGTAGGCCGCTGGTGTTGTTGGCAAAGCCCCAGCCCTTGCCGCGGCTGCTGCTGTCGCTGCGCTCGGTGTTGTGGGCCACGTCGAACACGATGTCCTTGGTGGCCAGCAGCACAGCGTTGCCCTCGGCCGACATCTGCGTGCCCTGGCTGAGGATCGAGCCGCCGTTGGCAATCAACGTGAGATCGCCGCCTGCAGCCAACTGGCTGACGCGGGCATCACTGGTCGAATGGCTCTGTTCGCTGTTGGTGCGCTGGCTGCTGGCAGTCACCACAGTCGAAGTGGTGGCCGCGCGCAGGCCGGAGGCTGCGCCATATATTCATAAGGTATATCGCCACGTGAAGCGAGGTGAAATCAGGCTAGGAGCTGCGACCGGGTTGTCGGGCGTTACGGGCAGCCGGCCCCGGGAAGACCAGATTCTTCCCGAGCCTTGCTGCATAGGTACTCTCGAACTGGAAGGAGAGCACAAAGCGGAACCCGCACGTCACGGCGTAGCACTTGATGAAGCACACAGGACTCCATCTGAGGTCGTACCTACTTCTTGCTCATACGCGGCTTGCGGCTTGCTGCATCCAGCCACTGTCAAATGGCCCACCCTGTATCAGTGCCGACCCATGCTCCTGCTGTTTCACCAGATAAAAACCGTCGCGTGCATCAAGGCATCACAGGCGCCTCCACGGAAATTGACTCCCAAGATGGAGCAATTGAATTCTCCTCAAGATAGGTTTCAAGATCCCGGAACGGAGAAACGCCGATGTCACTCAAAGAAAACCATACAGCATCACATTCGTCGCAGACAAAAATCTGAACCCCACTCTCCTTGACACGAGCCTCAAACACATCACCCTGCTCACAACGCGGGCAGACCATACATCTTCACACTGTACACGCAGAAATTATTCCCTTGACCATGCAAAATAGCCCCGCCATTACGATGAATGCTTTTAGACCTCCAAACAAGGCCACTATTGCCAACCTGTCGATGCCGCACCGCAGGTCTGACAGCGAATCCTATTTTCACTTCGAACTTCGAATTACGAATACTTACAAATATTCATCCGAAACATTCTTAAGCTGCTCCTCCCAGTTCCATTGATCTGGGCGCATCTTCGGCTCCTCCCACCGGGCCCCTTCGGCGATCCACTTTTCCCTGTATTTTAGGCACGACACTCTGTTGCAATCTTGATAGCCATGCTCGACCCCACAGCAAGCGCACAGCTCAAAATCGGGGGTCTTCCCGTCCTCACCCCAATGGGGCGCATCGGAAATGTAACCACAGATTCGACAACTTAACTCATTGTGCATTGAAGTAGTCCAGATTTGATGGGTAGTTGTGGGTTGCAGGGTCCGGCTTGAACATTGTCTTTGGCGTACCGTCGGCAGCCCTCACACCAAATACACCAGTCGTCGGATTATAAAGAATCGTGTCACCATTTTGACGAATTTTCTGCAGCGTTCCAGGCGGTGGAGAGTCAAAGAACTTTCTCGCCCCAACGTAGTAGTCGATCGCACTGTTGAATTCTGGGAATTCATTCTTGTGCTTGACCCAATGACTGTAAGCGTTTTGAACAGGTGTTTTTGAATTCGTCGAGCTCCAAAGTGGACGACCAGCTCGGGCTATCACGGCGTCGGATTGCGTAGCAGAAGCCTTCACAGCCTGCGCAGCGAGAGTCTCCGCAATTTCCGCTGCAACCTTGGCCCCCGGCACCTTGGTGAAAATAAGAAGAGGCGCAGCTGCAAGGCTTGCAGACTCGCCATCCCCCTTCAGTACATTTTTTACTACTGAGCCCCACCCCCCGATTTCTCCACTGAAAGTTTCGAGGATCATCACTCCATCGCGGCCACGAGCACTCGTGGCGAGCTCAGCGAGCTGCCGATTGTAGTCCAGCCTCAACGCCGCTTCGGTTTTCCCACCGTCCAGCAGTGCTTCCGTCAGCAGACTGAATTCCGCTCGTCGGGTGCCAAGCATATCCTTGTACAGGCTGTGGTCATTGCGGCGGCCATTGTCCAGTTCAATGAATCCTTCGTGCTGCTGACCATCGGGACCAACGAACGCCATTGGGTTTGAGCCGATGAAGCTTGACGCAGCAGCGTCTGACTTGTAGGAGCCATATATGTCATCTACGCGTGCGTAGGCTTCGCGCAAGAGACGCCCCCGCGCCACCTTGACCTGATCGGCACTACAGCTTTCCCCGCATCCGAACAGCAGATTGGCGAAGTCCTTTGCCTTTGCGGCCAGGAAATTGATTTCATCAGGGTGCAACTGTCGATTGAACTGATCACCCAGCAACGCCGTGCCCGCACCATCGGTACCACCCACGACCCCGCCCAACGCAGCACTGGCCAGTTCGATCAAGCTGTTGAACTCACCACTTCGCGGATCCATGCCCTGACCGGTAAGGAAGCGTGTCATCGCCTCCTTGGCCAGCGCGGCACCGGTGGCACCCGCAGCGGCGCCGCCAATATCGCCGCCACTCAATGCTGCAACGGCAGCGCCTGTCAGGCCGTGCAGCAGGACCTTGTTGCGCCCGCTTTCACCCCACTCACTGATCCGCCGCAGGGCATCGGCCTCGGCCTCGGCATCGCCATTGGCGCGCGCAACTTCCAGGTCCACCTTGGCCTGCGCACTCTTCCTGGAAGCCAGATTGCCGACGGCCTTGAAGCCGATCTCCCCCAGGATCTGCGTGAGCTCCTGCCGCTCCTGAACCATCTTCTCGTCGAAGATGGGCGCAAATCCATTGGCGTTGTCCAAACCGGTTACGCCGCGCTGCAGGTCTGCCAGCGTGCTGTTGTCTCCATTTCGGATGTCGATCGAGCCGTCGGCCACGCCGCTTCGCGTGGTGGAGCTCTTGCTGTCACCCGTTGGCAGGCCCGGCATCACCGAGGGGTTGAAATTGAACCCGTCTGAAGGGCTCCCGCCGCCACTGGTACCGCCACTGATCGAGGCGGAAAGGAACTCCGCCCGGTTCTTGAGATCCTCAACCGTCAAGCTGCCCGTCGACAGCAGATTCTTCGAGGGATCCGCGGTGCTTGCGATGACGGCCCCGACCAGATGCGTGTTGCCCCCCACCTGCAACTGGAAGCCCCCGTCGCCGGCGGCGATTCCCGTCTGCTCTCGGACGCTACGGTAGTCACTGTCGATCATGGCGGCACTGCCGCTAGCACTACCCTCGAAGCCATAGCCAATCGTGGCTTCACCTTTCGCCGCAAGCTGCTGGCTCTTGTATCTATCCGTGTCCTGTTCTGTGCGCAACGTCAGATTGCCCGCCACCTGACCGATAACCTGGTTGGCAACCAGCTGTGCACCCTGCAGAGTCGTGTCTCCACCACTCGCAAACGTAAGGCGATCCCCGGCCTTGATGGTGCTTTCGTTATGGATGGTGCCGTTCCCGTCGGCCTTGCCACGCGCGGCATTGGCACCAACATAGACACCGATCGCAGCACCGCCGCCGCTGCTTCCACTGATCGCAACACCGATCTCTCCACCCTGGGACTGGTTTCTGCTGTCCTGGGCGTAGCGATCCTCGCTGCTTCTGACAACCAGATCCCTGGCAGCCACGAGGTCCACATTGCGACCGGACACGTTGCTGCCCACCACCGTCAGATCACCGCCTGTGGCTGCGATGACCACATCGCCATCACTGTGCAATGTGCTGCCACGATGGGTTGTCTGCTCCATCGTCGTTTCCGACTGGGATCGCTGGGTTCCTGCCGTCACGCGGACGTTCAATCCGGCGCCGCCACCGCCGTCGCCCGACTGCTGCCCCGCAGCCTGGGCTACCGCAACTGCACCCTGGGCCGCCTTGTACGCATATAGCGCCTTGAGGCGATCATCTTCGACCTCGCCTGCACGCTTGGCATAGGCATACACAGCGCGTGCACTTTGAATCGTATCAACGGTCGCGCCGCCCACGGCAACATTCAGACCGGACTGCCTGAAGTAATTCCTGTCGTTGTACTCCGAGTACTGTTCTGCCGAATCGATACGCACATCCTTGCCAAGCAACGTCATTCCGTTCCTGGAGAGCACATCGGAGCCCCCGATGTGCAGCGTTTCGCCCGCAGTCAGCGTCACGCTGCCCAGCGCGCTGCCGACGATGCTTCCTTCTGCGATCGTTTCGGTGAGGGAACTGCTGTTGCCGCTGCTTCGGCTACCGAACGTAACCCCGAAGCTGCCATTCATCCCTCCAAGCAGCCCGGACTTCTTGCGATCGCTGCTGTGCTGTTCGGAATGAGTGGACTCCGCAGCAACAATACTGAGATTGCCCTTGGCAGCCATCACTACGTCGCCGGTGGCCGCAATCTTGGCGCCCTCAGCTGTGATGTCACGACCTGCGCCGATGCTGACCCGCTCACCCGACAGAACCGTGCCAACGGCTAGTACGTCCTGGGTTGCATCGTGCGTTGCGGTACGCGTAGTGGAAGTGAGTCCTCGCTTCTTGCGCTGCGTATCCTGCTCCCAGGTGTGCTCTTCCTGCGTGGATTTCAGATTCACATCACGGCCGGCACCAATGCTGATCGCGTCCTGTTCGCTTCGTACCTCTGCGGCTACCAGGTTCACATCGCGCCCTGCACTGAGTGCGATTCCGCCGTCAGCAGACAACTGACTGCCGCGCACCATCTCATCACGCTGGCTGACCTGCAGCGAGCTGCGCTTGCCCGCACTGGAGAAATCGCGGCTTTCGCTGTCCACCAGCGCCTGGCTGTTGATGTCCCCACCGGCCTGCAATGCCAGACCTCCCGCCGCTTTGATCTGCGCGGCGGCCAGGTTGATGTCCTTGCCAGCGGCCAGCACCACATCGCCAGCGCCCTGCACCGAGCTGGCAGCATGTGTTGTCCTGCTGCTGCGCTGGTGGTTGCGCTCATCGAAGGTGGCGTCGCGGCGTTCCTCCAGCGCAATCGCGCCAACATCCAGAGTGCCGCCTGCGGCCAGCTGGGTAAGGCCGTCGGCGCCGGCGTTGCGGATCTGTGCGGCCTGCAGGCTGATGTCACCGCCAGCCACCACCGACAGCATGCCGTCGCCACTGGGGTTGGTCACATACAGACCAGCAACCCGATCAATGCGGTTGGTCTCGTACTGGTAGGTGCCACCGCCCCGCTGTGTCTCCACCGTGGAGGCCACCGTGACATTGCCCGCGGCCTTGACCGACAGCGCATCGGTGGCCGTCACGGTGGCACCGGCAACGCGGATGTCCTTGTCCGACGACAGCCCGACGTACTGGCCGGAAATGCTGCCACCCAGATGCTCGATGTTGCCTGCATCGATGGTTACCAGCTTGCGGCCGGCGATGTTGCCGGTGTTGACCAGGCCATTGCCCAGTTTGATATCGACATTGGCGCCGGCCAGCAGTGCACCCTGCCCGTCCAGATCGCCCGGGCGCAGGCGCAGGTAGACCTGCGGCACCAGCGCGGTGGTGGTGCTGCCATCGGCCAGGGTGACAGTCTGTTCGACCAGCCAGACGATGTCACTGGTCAGCTGTGCCATCTGAGCTTCGGTCAGCGCCACGCCGGGGCGCAGGCCCCATTCGCTGGCCACCGTGGCACCAGCCTCCAGCAGCGCGCGGTATTGCGCCTCGTCACTGGCGTAGCCGTCGAGGAAGCGGCGACCGGTCAACTGGCCGATCTGCTCACGCACCAGCTTCTGCTCGTAGTACCCATCACCCAGCCGCTTCTGCACGGTATCGGGCGAGTAGCCCATCTGGCCCAGCAGGTGGTCCGAGCTCAGCCAGGTCTTGTGGTCGGTGAAGCGCGGATCGGTCTCGACCAGGTAGTGGCCACCGTTGGGATTGACGTTGAACAGGCTGGCGCTCGGCGCGCGCGTGTCCGGTGCGCCCATCGCGATGCGGTCCGGCGATCCGCCGCTGGCCGCAACCACGCGCGGCCCGGACGTGCCGCTGTTGCCGGTCACACCGCCGACGCTGCCGCCCTGCTGGGTGCCGGCGGCATCGGCCGCCTGCGCCAGCGCGCGTTTGGCACCGGTGCCGGTGGACTGGCCGGGCCCCTGCGCACCGCCATGGCCCGGCCCATCCGGCAGCGCCTTGGGCCCCTGCACGTTGAGGTTGGCCATGGCCGAACCGTTCTGCACGTTCGGTGCCTTGCGCCCCTGGTTGAGGTTGCTCAGGTCACCGACATCGATGCTCAACGTGCCGTTGGCGGTAATCTGGCCCCCCAGCTGG
Organism: Stenotrophomonas sp. a6; assembly: GCF_030913325.1. Taxonomy (NCBI): domain Bacteria; kingdom Pseudomonadati; phylum Pseudomonadota; class Gammaproteobacteria; order Lysobacterales; family Lysobacteraceae; genus Stenotrophomonas; species Stenotrophomonas sp. a6. The sequence continues at coordinate 1,330,221 of NZ_CP133161.1, read as the reverse complement.
CCGATCTTTTCGGAGATGGGCTCGGCGGTCCATTGCGTTCGGGTGCCGTCGTAGGCGATGGAGGTGTTGTTGAAGGTATGCGTGCGGAACAATTCGAGACCGACGTTACTGACACGGCTGTCGGCGCCGTGACCGACGATCTGCAGATTGCCGCCCGCAGCAATCTGCGCGTAGCGGTTGTTCAGCTCGTCCACCGACAGGCGCATGTTGCCGCCGGAACGGATCACCGCATCGGCACCGGCACCGGGCTGCAGCTGGTCCTCATGGGCCACGTGGTGAGCAACGCGCTTTTCTTCATTGAGGCCGTGTTCCTGCGTGTGCTGGCGGCGACCGACGATGGTCGCATCGGGATTGCTCAACGACGCCGGGGTGATGAACTGGATGCAGGTAGTGCTGCAGGTGCCGTAGGCGCTGGAGAACGTCAGGCGGTCGTTCTGGTAGGTGAACTTCTCCTTCGACTTGAGCACGTCGAACGGATCGCCGCCCGGCACCTGGTCCGGATTGGCGGCAGTGCCCTTGCTCACGTAGTAGATCGTGACGGTGCCGTTGACCGGATCCATGCGCCAGCGCTCACCGCGCACGTCATAGCCCAATCCACCAGAGCCGAAGAAGAAGCGCGAGGTGCTCGCGGTCAGGCGAACCACCGCCTTGCCCAGGCGGGTGCCGTCCGGCGCAATGTAGGGCTCGTCCTGCAGCACGTCTTCCGGCGCGATGTAGTAGAACTCCCAGGCCTTGTAATTGCTGGTATCGCTGACCGTGCCTGCGGTGTTCTTCGAGTTCTTCTGCCATGCCGCCACCATCATGTTGACGGTAGTGTCGATGGTCTTGACCTGGGTCGGGGCGATCGCCACGTTCTCGCGGATGTTGTTGACCACCTGCGCATCGATGGACAGATTGCTGCCCACATCGATGACCGAGCTGATGTTGTCGATCCGCCCTGCAATGCCGCTGGCGATCCGGTCGGCGCCGAGCGCGCCACCGATGGCCGCATCACCGCCGCTGTAGATCAGGCCCTTGCCGGTGTTCTGCAGTTCGCGCACGCTCAGGTCCAGCCGCTCGCGTGCGGCCACGGTGCCGACCCGGGTGGCACCACCGGTCTCTTCGGCGCGGTTCTTCAGCACGCCGGTGGAGATCGCCACGTGGTCACCGTAGATGCGCCCGGTGCCGAGATTGTCGATCTCGCCGGCCTCCAGGTGCGTCAGCGCGCCATCGATCAGGCCGCGGTTGGTCAGCTGGCCACGGGCATTGAGGTGGGTCGTACCCTGGCTGGAGATCTCACCCGAGGCTGCGTTGGTGATGTTCTGGGCGTTGAGGTCGAGGTTGCCACCGCGCACGACACCCTGGTTGTCGAGGTCGCCGGACAGGTTCAGCGACAGCGTGCCGTTGGCGATCCATTCGCCACGGTGGCGCATGCCCTGCTGCAGGGTGAGGCCGAGGTCACGCTGCGCATGTACCTGGCCATCTTCGCTGAGCGCACGTGCCACCAGGCTCTGGCTGCCATCAGCGCGCAGCAGGCCACCGCTGTTGGCGACGTTGTCCGCCTGGCTGTCCAGGTTGCCGCCGGTGCTGATCACGCCACCGGTGTTCTGCAGCTGGCCGTTGATCTGCAGCCGCGCACTGCCGTCGATGACGACCTGGCCCTGGCTGTTGTCCAGCCACTGTGCACCGAACTGCAGCTGGCCCGCCTGCAGCCCACGCGTGCCGTCACCGCCACGGGTGTTGCGGTTGTCCACGCTGGCGGCCGTGAGGGTCAACCGCTGGCCGGCCGCGATCGCGCCGGCGGCGTTGTCCACGTGCCCGTCGAGGGTCAGGTCGAGGTTGCGTCCGGCCTGCACGCGACCACCGGCATTGACCAGGCTCGCCGCCCGCAGCGAAAGATCCGCAGCGCTGGCAAGTGTTCCACCGGCACTGTTGTCAACGCGGGCCAGCAGCAGACGCGCATCGCCTTGTGCATTGACTGCGCCGCCACGGTTGTCCAGCACACCGCCTTCCAGCTGCAGCTTCCCGGCCGCCAGCAGCCCACCGCTGCCGGCCGTGAAACGGTTGTCGATGTCCTGCCCGGCCGTGTTGATGGTCAGGTCGGCCGCCGACTGCACGCGACCGCCCTGGTTGTCCAGAACGCCACTGTGCACACTCAGCGCGCCCTTCTGCGTACCCAGCGTGCCGGCGCGGTTGTCCAGCCGCTGGCCGCGGGTCTCGATGTCCAGCTGGCCACCCAGCAGCGTGCCCCGCTGGTTGTCCAGGCCGTTACCCTGCAGCTGCAGCCGTTCGCCGGCCTGCATCGCGCCGTCGCTGTTGTCCACGCCTGCCGCCGTGGTCACCGTCAGGTCCTTGCCAGCGACCAGGGTGCCGTGGCGGTTGTCGAGACTGCCGGCGTCCAGGGTCACCATGCCGGTGCTGGACAGCAGGCCCTGCTCGCCATTGTCGAGACGACCGTCAACGCCCAGCACCAGCGCGCTGCCGCCCGCGTGCACGGTGCCGCCCTGGTTACCAAGGCTGGCCGCGGTGACTGTGCCGGCACCGCCGAGCAGGATCCGGCCCTTCTGGTTGTCCAGCGCCTGGCCGATCGCCAGCGTGGAGTGCCCGGTGCCTGCGCCCTGCAGCGTGCCCTGCGCATTGTTCAGCTGCTGCGCGATGACATCCAGCGCGCCATTGCTGGCGAGTGAACCGCCGCGATTGTCCAGCATACCCTGTACGCGCAGGCGCAGCGCATTGTCACCGGTTGCGGTGAGCGTGCCACCGGCGGTGGTCAGGGTGTCGGCGCTGATGGCGACGCGACGCGCCGAGGTGGTCGCTCCACTCAGATCGAGCGAGGCGCCATCCAGCACGAAGCTGCCGTTGCTGAGCACGCTGCCGCCCTTGCCCAGCAGGGCCTGCGCCGAGACCTGCAGCTGGCCACTGCCGGCGTGCTGGATCCTGCCTGCACTGTTGTCCAGCGTCCGGGCCAGCAGGGTCAGGTCGCCATTGCTGGCCAGCGTGCCACCGGCATTGCCCAGCGCCGTCGCCTTGACGCGACTGGCGCCTTCGCCGCTGGCGATGATGCGGCCACCGGCGTTGTCGAGCGTGGTGGCCTCAAGGTCGAAGCGATCGGCGCCCAGCGTCGCGTCACGATGATCCACGTCGTCGGCGCGCAAGGTCAGTGTGGCCGAGGAGACCAGCGTGCCCTTGCTGCCGTCCAGGCGGCCGGTGGTGATGTCCAGGCCCTGGTTGCCGGCCTGGCGGATACTGCCGCCACTGTTGTCCAGCCGTGCGGCGGCGATCGTCAGGCGGTTGGCGTTGCTGGCGATCGTGCCTTCGTGATTGTCCAGCGCACCGACGATCTGCAACGTGCTGTCGGCCGTTCCGGCGCCGCTGAGCGTGCCCGTGCGGTTGATCAGTTCACCGGCCTGCACATCCAGTGCCCCGTTGCCGGCGATCGTGCCGCCACTGTTGTCCACGCCCTGCGCCACGTGCAGCCGCAGCGCGTCGTTGCCGGTCGCGCTGAGGTTGCCGCCGGTGTTGTCCAAGCGCTGCGCATCGATGGCAATGCGCTCTGCCTGGGTAGTGCTGCCGGCCCCCAGCAGCAGGTCGCCGCCCTCAAGTTCCAGCGCCGACTGGCTGAGGATGCGGCCGCCCGCACCCTGCAGGCTGTCGGCGCGGATCTGCAACGTACCGCCGCCGGCGTGTTCGATTGCACCGCTGCGGTTGTCCAGGCTTGCCGCCTGCAGCCGCAGATCACCGGTACCGGCCAGGCGGCCGCCGTTGCTGTTGTCCAAGCGCACTCGGGCCTGCACCTGCAACGCGCTGCTGCCTGCCGCCAGCACCTTGCCGCCCTGGTTGACCAGGCTGCCAACCTGCAGCTGCACCTGGCCATTGCCGGAGATGCCGCCGCCGCTGTTATCCAGCGTGTCGCGCACCGTCAGCGCCACGCCGTGCGTACCGGCCGACTGCAGCGTGCCCTTCTGGTTGTCGATGCGACCGGTGTCGATGCGCAGGCCGCCGTTGCCGACGATCTTGCCGCCCTGGTTGTCGAGCGCATCGCGTACGTCCAGTGCCAGCTCCGAGACACCCTGCGAGACGATCTGGCCCTGGCGGTTGCGCAGTGCCCTGGCGTGGATCTGCACACTCTGCGCCGACGTCGTACCGCCGCTCACATCCAGCTCGCCGCCGGACAGCACCAGTGCACCGTTGCTGAGCAGGCGCCCTTCGCTGCCACGCAGCGTATCGGCCTGCACGCTCAAGCTCCCGGTGCCAGCCTGCTGCACCAGGCCCTTGCTGTTGTCGAGCGTGGTCGCGGTCACTATCAGGTCGCCGTTGCCGGCCAACGTGCCACCTGCGCCGTTGTCCAGGTTCGACGCCTTCACCGAACTGGCACCGGTTCCGAGCGACAGCAGGCTGCCGCCGCGGTTGTCCAGCATGCCAGCCACGATGTCGAATCCCGCCGCACTGAGCGCACCGTTGCGCAGGTCGGCGTTGCCAGTCGTCCAGTGCAGGCGCCCCACCGTGCTCAGCCGTCCACCGGGACCAGCCCAGTCACCCGTGTCCAGCGTGAGGCCACCCTCACCGGCATGTTCAATGCGGCCACCGGCATTGCCGACCTGGCCTGCTTGCAGCGCCAACTGCGCGGCGTTGGTGGCCAGCAGGCCGCCGTCATTGTTGAACAGACCCTGCACCGTCCACGACGATGCCGCCTTGCCGGCGTGCCGCAGTTCACCCCCGCGGTTGTCGAGCGACTGCGCATCCAGCCGCAGGCCGCCGGCTACGCTCAGCGCACCCTTCTGGTTCGACAACAGGCCCACATGCAACGCGGCATCGCCATGCACCTGCAGCGTGCCGCCATCATTGCGCAGCTCGCCCCCAGCCTGCAGCGCGCTCACTCCCAGGCGACCGCCGCTGTTGTCGAGTCCGGCACGTGCGGCGAGCGATACCGCACCACCATTGGCGATGCTGCCGCCGTCATTGTCCAGCATGCCGGCGATGGCGATCAGGCCCTCGGCCATCGGTACCACTGGCGAGGTCGGCGTGCCGGTCGAGCCGCCGCCGGTACCCGGCGTCCCCGTACCCGGGGCACCGGTTCCCGGCGTTCCTCCGCCGCTGCCCGGCGACGTGCCGCCCCCTGGGCCACCGCCGTTACCACCGGACGCGACGGCATCCAGCGCACCCAGCAGACCGTTGCTGCGGTTGCGGGCCGCTTCGGCCTTGAGCGCCAGCGCCTGCACACCAGTCTGTTCAATGGTGCCGCCATGGTTGCGCAGGCCCTGCGCCTCGACCTGCAGGCGCTGTGCGTTGAGCTTGCCGCCGCTGTTGTCCAGCGTGCCGCCGGTGGTGATCGCAACCTCGCGCGTGGCGGCGATGGTGCCGGCATTTGCAAGATCACCGCGCGCCTGCAAGTGCACGTTCTGCAGTGACTGCAGTGCGCCGGTGTTTTCCAGGCGGCCGTCCACCGTCACCACCAGCTCACCGGCCTGCGCGCCGATGCTGCCGGCATTGCGCACGCCCACGCCGTGCTCGTTGCCGACCAGCCAGATCTTGTTGGCGAACATGCCGCCGAGAGCGCCCACGTCCAGCGCGAAGGTCGGTGCCTCGCCGTTGGCCGGGATCAGGCTGGCCTGGCTGTGGTCGGCATTGACCACGTTGTTGCCCAGCGTGGCCTGCAACTGGTTGGCCCAGATGCTGGCGTTGACCTTCAGTGACCGGGTGATCAGGTCGGTGTAGTCAGCGCGGCTGGTGTCCAGACCCTCTCCATCGATCTGGATCGCACCACCGGTGACGCGGTAGCCCTCCAGTGCCCCAGCACCCGTGAACATCGGCGTGCCGGTGGTCAGGGTCACGCGGCTGGCGTTGAGGAAGCCGCCGCCGTTGACCTGGATGCCGGCCGGGTTGGCGATGATCACCTCGGCGCGCTGCCCGGCCACTTCCACGTAGCCGTTGAGGCGGCTGGCCGGACCGTTCACTTCATTGAGGATGACCCGCGCACTGCCGGTGGCAAGCCACGGATTGCCCTGCACCCAGCCACCCAGCTGCGTCTGCATCTGGCCGCGGGCGTTGTTGAGGATGACGCCCTCGCGTCCGACATCGAACTGCGAATAGCGGTTGCGCGACACACCCGCCGCCGACGGCGTGGTGATGTTCACCATCGGCACACCGTTGGGGGCCGTCACCATCGTCGGCCGTTCACGGCCCGGCGCATTGGGGTCGGAAATGATGCGCGCATCGGACTGCGCCAGTGCAGGGGTTACCATGCTGACCCAGCCCAGTGAGCACATCAGTGCGAAGCCCAGCGGCGACAGCGCGGCGCTCTGCCGGCGCGGCACATGGCCGACCAGGCCACCGCCACCCTTCACCAGCTCCGACGCCACCTGCCAGACGCGCAGCGCGCGGTTGAAAACCAGACGATAGATAGTGTTCATGTCACGTGTCCTTGTGGCAGATCAGTAGCGCCAGGCCAGGCTGAAGCCGAATGTGGTGTAGTCGGTGGGGAAATGGGCGGGCTTGTGCAGTTCCGAACCGACGAAGCCATCCCAGGAAAGCTGCTGCCAGCCGCCGCGCAGGCCCAGCGCCATGCCCGCCAGGTCACGGCCGGACTGCCACTGCGCGGATGGGCCGCCGATGCGGCCGTAGTCGGCGGCGACGTAGAACTCCTGGCCACCGCCAATGCCCAGCGAAAGATCGTTGCGCAGCGACCAGCCGCGCTCACCGCTGAGCGAGCTTTCACCATCGAAACCGCGCACGGTATAGCGGCCGCCGATGGCGAAGCGGTCCTGTGGCGAGAGCGGCGTGCGGTTCCACTGCGCCCGCCATGCGGCGGTGTAGCGAAGGCGCTGCCTGCCCAGCTGGAACGGCACGCTGAACTGCGCGTCGGCGGTGATCAGCTTCATCCGCGAGGTCCCTTCCAGCGGCAGCGTCGGATCCCACTGCTGCGCCATCTCTTCTGGCGAGCGCAAGGCGTGGAAGGCCCCCGTGCCACGCCGGTAGGCCACGCTGGCATCGAGCGTGGCGTTGCCGATGAACTGCTTGTGGGTCAGGCCCAGTTCCCAGCCCGCGGTGCGGCGGCGCTGTACTTCGATCTCGGTATCGTCGATGTAGTTCTTCGACTCTCGCTGCCAGCCGCGCGCGTAGGCGCTGAACTTGACCTTGGCATTGCGCAGCAACAGCCGGTCTACCCGCGCTTCGGCGTTTTGGCTGCGGCCGCTGTAGTCATAGCTTTCAAAGGCACCAACCACGTTCTGGCTGTAGTCGTAAGCGCTGGCGGTGGCACCGAACAGCCAATACCCGTAGGGCACGTCGTAGTGCGCGGTCCAGCTGTTGGTGTCCTTGCCTCGGCCGTTGAACACGCCACGGCCGGCGCTGATGTAGAACAGCTCGTTCAGGCCCAGCGGATTGTCCAATGACAGCGTGGCATTGGCCTGCAGCTTGCCGGTGCCGCGGCTGCCGGCATCGTCCAGGGTGACGCTGGCGCGCACCGGTGAGCGCTGCGTCCAGTCGATCTGCAGGTCGCTCTGGCCTGGCGCCGCGCCCTCGCCGTCGGCCGGTGCGATCTTGATGTCGGCGCTCACGGTGGGCACGCGCTGCAGGTTCTCCAGCCCCTGCTCGATGTCGCGCAGGTTGAGCAGGCCGCCGCTGCGGATCGGCAGTGCATTGGCGAGGGCCGGATGCCGTCCCTGCGGGTCGGAGAACACGGCCTCGCGGAATCGGCCTGGCACCACCGACAACGTCAGCGTGCCCTGGTTGAGGTCCTGCGGTGCCGACAGCACCCGCGTGGTGACATAGCCGCGGGCGATGATCGCGTTCTGCACGCGCTTCATCACCACGTTGATGCCTTCGGTCCCCAGGCAACGGCCTGTGGCCGGATCGTCGACCGGGTCGGCAGCCGCCAGTGCCCAGCCGAAGCGCTGGCTGTCCTCGACTTCCAGCACGATGCGATCGATGCGCACGCAGGGGCGCTCCTGCGCCGGCAGGCGGTCGCCCTCCTTCTGCGCGTTCCGCTCCAGGCGGACGTCGGGGCGTTGTTCCTGCTGCTCGCGCAGCACGCGTTCGCGTTCCTGTTGCCTCAGCAGTTCCTGCGCGGCTGGATCACCGGTCTGCTGGGCGGCAACACCGAAGGTCATGCCAAGCAACACCACCCACCCACCACCACGGCACGCCTGTCGTGCCCGCTTCTTCCCTGACCGCACAGTGTTTTCCTGATATTGATGCAGGCCGTCAGGCGCTCTGTCCGGAAAAGGACAAGGCATCGACGTGCCGGCTTGATTCGGGTCTGCCGACGCACAGGCGACAGCACGCCGCTACGCGAAGCGCAGAAAGGCGCAAAGGGTATCGGCCGCCTCAGGAACTTCTATAGGAAAGATTGCAAATTCAGTCGACTGCGGGGCAACACGCCGCAAACGCCCGGGACGCTGCGCGTTCGGGCCATGGCGCGAACCCTGGTACTACAGCACGCCAGCTTCCGCCTGCTGACGCTACAGTCGCCGCATGACCATCGTCCTACAGATTGAAGGCGCCGCCATCAATGACATCCCCAGCCTGTACGCGGAGATCAACCGCGTGTTCATGGCCGGCGAGAACTGGCAGCTCGGGCCAAGCCTGGACGCCCTGGATGACCTGCTGCATGGCGGCTATGGGGTGTTGGCCGGCCACGACCGGGCCACGGTGATCTGGGGTGATATCGAGCACAGCCGCGCCGCACTGGGACGAACTACCACATGTCAGTGGCTGCAGTCCAAGCTGGAAGCCCCGGGCACCTTCAATAGGCGGACCATTGCGCTCCAGCTGGACGCCCTGCAACGAGGCCAGGGCCAGACCTACTTCGAGATCGTAATGGAGATCTTCGCAAGCCACCGGCAGATCACCCTGGTTCCGGCCTGACTGTGTGCTCCGCACGGGCAATGCCCACCAACCGCAGCGGCGCCCACCGGCCCCAGCAGTTACCATGGACGGCCCTGTACCCGCTCCGCTGCCGCTGCCGCCCGGCGTGGCCGGACGCCCTGATCCACGAGTCCCATGTCAAAAGACAAGTCCGCCGAACACACCCCGCTGATGAAGCAGTTCTTCGCAGCCAAGTCCGACTACCCGGACCTGCTGCTGTTCTTCCGCATGGGCGACTTCTACGAGCTGTTCTACGACGACGCGCGCAAGGCCGCGCGGCTGCTCGACATCACCCTGACCCAGCGTGGCAGCTCCGGCGGCGCACCGATCCCGATGGCCGGCGTGCCGGTGCATGCCTACGAAGGCTACCTGGCACGGCTGGTGGCGCTGGGCGAGTCGGTGGCGATCTGCGAGCAGATCGGCGACCCGGCGCTCGCCAAGGGCCTGGTCGAACGCAAGGTGGTGCGCATCGTCACCCCCGGCACGGTCACCGACGAAGCGCTGCTGGACGAGCGCCGCGACACCCTGCTGATGGCGTTGTCGCGCAGCAAGCAGGGCTACGGCCTGGCCTGGGCCGACCTGGCCGGTGGCCGCTTCCTGGTCAACGAAGTGGAGACCGACGACGCCCTGGAAGCCGAGCTGGCACGGCTGGAGCCGGCCGAGCTGCTGGTGCCCGACGAGGAGAACTGGCCGGAGTTCCTGCGCCAGCGCACCGGCGTGCGCCGCCGTGCGCCGTGGCTGTTCGACGCGGACAGCGGCCGCCGCCAGCTGCTGAACTTCTTCAAGCTGCACGATCTGAGCGGCTTCGGTATCGATGACAAGTCCCGTGCCACCGCCGCCGCCGGCGCCCTGCTCGGCTATGTCGAGGAAACCCAGAAGCAGCGCCTGCCGCACCTGACTTCGATCGCGATGGAAACCGCCGGCGAGGCGATCGCGATGAACGCCGCCACCCGCCGCCACCTGGAATTGGACACGCGTGTCGACGGTGATACCCGCAATACCCTACTGGGCGTGCTCGACAGCACGGTGACACCCATGGGTGGGCGCCTGCTGCGCCGCTGGCTGCACCGCCCGCTGCGCCTGCGCGAGGTGCTGGTGCAGCGCCACCACGCGGTGGAAACCCTGATCGATCGCGGTGCGGACGCCGACATCCGCGAGCAGTTCCGCCGCCTCGGCGATCTGGAACGCATCCTCACCCGCGTCGCGCTGCGCTCGGCGCGCCCGCGCGATTTCTCAACCCTGCGTGACGGCCTGGGCCTGCTGCCGGCGGTGCGCGAAGTGCTGGCCCCGCTGGACTCGCCGCGCCTGCAGGCCCTGCATGCGGCGCTGGGCGAACACGACGCGTGCGCGCAGCTGCTGGCCAGCGCCATCGCCGAGATGCCGCCGCTGAAGCTGAGCGACGGCGGCGTGCTGGCCGATGGCTTCGATGAAGAACTGGACGAGCTGCGCCGGCTGTCCACCCATGCCGACCAGTTCCTGGTCGACCTGGAACTGCGCGAGCGCGAGAGCAGCGGTATTCCCACCCTGAAGGTGGGCTACAACCGCGTTCACGGCTACTACATCGAAATCAGCAAGGGCCAGTCCGATCGTGCGCCGGTGCACTACACCCGCCGCCAGACGCTGACCAATGCCGAGCGCTACATCACCGAAGAACTGAAGGCATTCGAGGACAAGGTGCTGTCCGCGCGCGACCGTTCGCTGTCGCGCGAGAAGTACCTGTACGAGCAGCTGCTGGACACCCTTGGCGACCAGCTGGAACCGCTGAAGCAGTGTGCCGCTGCGCTGAGCGAACTGGACGTGCTGGCCGCCTTCGCCGAACGCGCGCAGGCGCTGGACTGGGCGCGCCCGGAGCTGCAGGCCGAGCCGTGCCTGAAGATCGAACGCGGCCGCCATCCAGTGGTCGAAGCGGTACGCGAACAGCCGTTCGAACCCAATGACCTGGACCTGCATCCGGACCGTCGCATGCTGGTCATCACCGGCCCGAACATGGGCGGTAAATCGACCTACATGCGGCAGAACGCGCTGATCGTGCTGCTGGCCCACATCGGCAGCTTCGTGCCGGCCAGCCGGGCGGTGATCGGCCCGATCGACCGCATCCTGACCCGCATCGGCGCCGGCGACGACCTTGCCCGCGGGCAGTCGACCTTCATGGTCGAGATGGCCGAGACCAGCTACATCCTGCACCACGCCACCGCCCATTCGCTGGTGCTGATGGACGAGATCGGCCGTGGCACGTCCACCTACGATGGCCTGGCGCTGGCCGACGCGGTGGCCCGCCACCTGGCCTACCAGAACCGCTGCTACACGCTGTTCGCCACCCACTACTTCGAGCTGACCGCGCTGGCCGACGAACAGCACGAGGGCGGCCGCAGCGGCATCGCCAACGTGCACCTGGACGCGGTCGAGCACGGCGAAGCGCTGGTGTTCATGCACGCAGTGAAGGACGGCCCGGCCAACCGCAGCTTTGGCCTGCAGGTGGCCGCACTGGCCGGCCTGCCGCGCGCCACCGTGGCGCAGGCACGGCGTCGCCTGGCCGAGCTGGAACAGCGCGGCGCTGAAAGCCACGCCGCCGAGCTGGCGCCGCAGGCGCTGGATGCCCCGCAGCAGTTCGGGCTGTTCGCGGCGCCGTCCAGCAAGGCGCAGGAAGCGCTGGCGGCGATCGATCCGGACGAACTGACGCCGAAGCAGGCGCTGGAAGCGCTGTACCGGCTGAAAACGCTGCTGTAAGTGCGCCTGGCCAGGGGGCACCATGCCCCCCTGGAAGCCACCGCGGAGAATCCTGCATACTCGGCCACGCAGACCGCCACAGGGGAGCTGGGGCGCCGTTCCGCACAGTCACTGAAACTGCGATCCCAGCGGCATGCAATGGGGCCGGGCAACATGCCGCGGCATCGAAGCGAGGGGATTCGATCACGAGGGAACGAACATGCGGCGTACGGTTCTAGCGTTGTTGCTGGTGTGTGGCGTGGCCGATGCACAGGAATTCGTAAGCAGCGAGCGTACCTACGACGAACGCCTGCGGGGTGCGCGGGTCGCGGCGCTCGGCGATGATCTGTTTGGTGATTCCCTAAACAGGAAGGATGGCACGCTGCAGTTCTCGCAGACCGATGTCGTGGTGCCGACCAGCAGTGGAATGCGGGTCGCATTCACCCGCACAACGCCGAAGCAGAAACAGGGACTGGATCGCGCTGCCGCCCCGCTGGGGGCGTCCTGGGAGATCGATGCCCCCTACATGATGGGCTCCTACGATCAACGCCGGGGCTGGAATGCGGCGGGCGGCGGCCGCTGCAGCGGCAGCAACCTGTCCCCGACCGAGTGGGTGGGCCCGTCACCGGACTTCAACACCCGGGTCATCCCGAAGCACACCTATTGGAGCGGCATCTTCATCAACCTCCCTGCGGTCGGTTATGAATCCCTTTTGCTGAAGGAAGCAGGGGCAAGCCTGCCCCAGGATGGGGCAACCTACATTGGCACCTCGGCCAGCCAGTGGCGCGTCAGCTGCCTGCCAGCCATCAGGAATGGAACCGGCGAAGGTTTTGTGGTGCGGACCACCGATGGCACCCGTTACTTCTTCGATTGGATGGCGGTCCGCGACCAGCACGACGTGCTGGCCAACGAGTACTATCGTGATGGCAATGGCAATGGCACATCGCAGCCCTACCTGCTGGTTCCGGTCGTCGATGTCTTCCTCTACGCGACACGTGTCGAGGACCGCCACGGCAACTGGGTCAGTTACAGCTACGACGGTGCCAACCCGACCCGCCTGCTGGCGATCATTTCCAATGACGGAGCCCGGATCGATATCGACTATGACGCGCAGGGCAAGATCGGCGCCGTCCGGGCCGGGGATCGCACCTGGCGTTACAACTACGTCGACAGCTACTGGGGGCGCACGCTCAACGAAGTCGTACTTCCCGACCAGTCGCGCTGGACCTTCTCCACCGACCGCCATGTGGGCGCCATGCCGTGGACGATGGTGCCCCCCGTCCTGAATCCAGGCTTCTACATGAATTCCTGCGCGCAGAATGCAACGGGATTCCGCTCGGAAGATGCCGGCGACCCGGCCTTCAACGATGTGATCACCATGCGCCATCCCAGCGGCGCACAAGGGGTGTTCTCGCTTCGCCAGTTGATCCACGGATCGGACAACACGCCTGGCAGCTGCGGCATCATCGGCACTAGTTCCTCCAACTTCGGGTTTGGCTCATTCGGCATTCCCAATGCCTACATGGCCAAGTCGCTGGTATCCAAGACCCTGTCCGGGCCCGGCATCCAGCCCGCCTCCTGGACGTACACATACTCACCACACTGGTCATTCACCGGTGGCTGCACCTCCAACTGCGTTTCAACAACCTGGGAAAACCGGCCCGACGGCGTGCAGGCCGAGTATGTCTTCGGCAACGACTACACCGCCAACATCGGCGACCTGCAGATCGAGCGCCTTCGCCGTGCCGGCCTGGTGGTACAGGAAACCCGGTATGTGAAGGCAGCCGCATCGGGGCCCTACCCCGCACGCTATGGAACGCAACTGGCGCCACGCGGGAATCCGCTGACCACCCAGATCCGGCCGATGCAGGACACCCAGCTGCGCCGGGACGGGATGCTTCATCGTCGTTATGTGGATGCATTCGACGGCCTAGCGCGCCCGGTGCGCATCGTCGAATCGAGCACTGCTGGCCCATGATCGGAGCGTGTCGGGACGCGAGCCGCCGGGCGACCGGAACAAGGCCCCGGCAATGAATTCCCGACAATCGATAGGCAAAAGCTATAGAAGTGAATGATTCATTCGATTATTCATTTCATCTGGCCCTAGCTAAAGTCGAGTGAAGATGTTCCACCCCGTCTTCACCCGCAGGAGCCAGCCATGAGCCAGTCCGATAACAACAGCCCCAAGTGCCCGTATCACACCGCGCCGTCGCCTGCGGAAGGCGCCCAGCAGCAGCGTGAACTGAGCACCACGCCCAAGCAGAAGCACGGCGATGATCCGGTCACGCCGATGACCACGGCCTTCGGCGCACCGGTGGTGGACAACCAGAACAGCAAGACCGCCGGCCCACGTGGCCCGCTGCTGATGGAAGACGTCTGGCTGCTGGAGAAGCTGGCCAACCTCAACCGCGAGATCATTCCCGAGCGCCGCATGCACGCCAAGGGCTCGGGCGCGTTCGGTACTTTCACCGTCACCCACGACATCAGCAAGTACACCCGTGCCAAGCTGTTCGAGAAGGTCGGCAAGCAGACCGAGATGTTCGCGCGCTTCACCACGGTGGCCGGCGAGCGTGGCGCCGCCGACGCCGAGCGTGACATCCGCGGCTTCGCGCTGAAGTTTTACACCGAAGAAGGCAACTGGGACCTGGTCGGCAACAACACGCCGGTGTTCTTCCTGCGCGACCCGCGCAAGTTCGCCGACCTCAACAAGGCCGTGAAACGCGACCCGCATACCAACCTGCGCAGCGCGCGCAACAACTGGGACTTCTGGACGTTGCTGCCCGAAGCCCTGCTGCAGGTGACCGTGGTGATGAGCGACCGCGGCATCCCGCGCAGCTTCCGCCACATGCACGGCTTCGGCTCGCACACCTACAGCTTCACCAACGCCGACAGCGAGCGCTTCTGGGTGAAGTTCCACTTCGTCAGCCAGCAGGGCATCGAATCGCTGACCGACGCGCAGGCGCAGATCCTGGTCGGCCATGACCGCGAAAGCCACGGCCGCGACCTGTTCGCCGCAATCGAGAAGGGCGACTTCCCGAAGTGGAAGCTGTTCATCCAGGTCATGCCCGAGCTGGAGGCGGAAACCTACCGCATCCATCCGTTCGACCTGACCAAGGTGTGGCCGAAGAGCGACTACCCGCTGATCGAAGTGGGCCAGTTCGAACTGAACCGCAACCCGGTCAACTGGTACCAGGACGTCGAGCAGTCCGCGTTCGCACCGAGCAATCTGGTGCCCGGCATCGGCCCGTCGCCGGACAAGATGCTGCAGGCACGCCTGTTCGCCTATTCCGATGCGCAGCGCTACCGCCTGGGCGTGAACCACCACCAGATTCCGGTGAACGCCGCACGCTGCCCGGTGCACAGCAACCACCGCGACGGTGCGATGCGCGTGGACGGCAACTACGGCGGCCTGCCGCACTACGAGCCGAACAGCTACGGCCAGTGGCAGGAACAGCCGCAGTACCGCGAGCCGCCGATGAAGATCCGCGGTGACGCCGACTTCTGGAATTTCCGTGAGGACGACGCCGACTACTTCAGCCAGCCCGGTGCGCTGTTCCGCAGCTACAACCAGGCACAGAAGGACCGCCTGTTCGCCAACACCGCCCGCGCCCTGGGCGATGCGCCGGACTTCATCAAGCAGCGCCACATCGACAACTGCAGCAAGGCCGACCCGGCCTATGGCGCTGGCGTTGCCGCAGCGCTGAAGGCGCTGGCCAGCCAGCCTTCGGATCCGTTCAAGCCGGCGCAGCCGGAAGCGGACTTCCCCACCGCGACCCCGGGCGCCGAAGACATCGAGCTCTGATCGCCCTGCCCCGTGAACAGCACGCCGCCTCCCCGTGAGGCGGCGTCGCCGTTTTAACGGTCCGCGTCGTACCTTCTGCACGCCCCACCCCAATCAAGGATTCCGCAGATGAGCCTCACCGACGAACTTCTCGCCAAACTGCAGGGCGCACCGCTGCAGCAGGTGTCGCAGCAGCTCGGCATCAGCGACACCCAGGCTTCCGGCGCGATCAGTGCCGCGCTGCCGGTGCTGATGGGCGCGCTGGGCAACAACGCCTCGCAGCCGCAGGGCGCGCAGGCGCTGCTCGGCGCGCTGCAGAACAACCACAGTGGGCTGGACCTGGGCAGCGTGCTCGGTTCGGTACTGGGCGGCGGTGGCGGTGGTGCCGCCAGCGATGGCGCCGGCATCCTCGGCCACATCTTCGGCGGCAACCAGCAGAAGGTGGAAACCGGCCTGGCCCAGGCCACCCAGCTCGACAGTGGCCGCACCAGCCAGCTGCTGCAGATCCTCGCACCGATCGTGATGGCTTTCCTCGCCCAGCGCCTCGGTGGCGGCCAGGCCGACGCCGGCTCGCTCAGCCAGGCCCTCGGCCAGGAAAAGCAGCAGGTGCAGCAGCAGGGCGGTCTTGCCGGTGGCCTGCTCGGCAGCCTGCTGGACCAGGACGGTGACGGCCAGCTCGGCGTGGGCGATCTGCTGAAGATCGGCGGCAGCCTGCTGGGCGGCAAGCGCTGAGCCAAGGGGGCGCCGGATCCGGTCTGGCGCCCTGCTGCTTACAACGCGTCGATATCGCCGAGCGCGCGGATCAACCGCCGTGCGCGCTTGTCCGGCTTGTGCTCCGGCGGCTGGAAACCATCGCGCGCCGCGATGCGCAACGCGCGCTGTTCGGCACGGCGCGCCTTGGAGGCCTCACTCTCGGCATACAACTGCTGCGCCGTCGGCGCCGGCCCGCGCTGGTCGCTCAGGCCCAGCACCTGGATCTCGAAATGCTCTTCGCCGCGGTCGACCTGCAGCTGCTCACCGACGCGCACTGCGCGTGAGGATTTCGGGCGCTGCCCGGCGACGCTGACCTTGCCGGTTTCGATGGCCTGCTTGGCCAGGCTGCGGGTCTTGAAGAAACGGGCCGCCCACAGCCAGATGTCCAGGCGGACACTGGGCGACAGCGCGGAAAGCTCGGTCATCGGCAGGGACTACTCCGTTCGCTTGTTCAGGGGACGCGGGTTGTCGGGGTCGGTGCGGCAGCCGCTGCCCCCGATCAGGGTGGGAACGCTGGCGGAAAGATCCTGGCGCTGGCTGCCGACCAGGCACTCGGGGCGGTCGGTTGGCCGCACCTGGGTATCGCCCAGCCGGTCACCTGTCGAACATGCGGCCAGCGCGGCGCCGATCAAGGCCAGCGCCAGCCTTCGCTTCACCTGCAGTCGTTGACGCATTGCCACATCCCGCAAACCGGCTTGGTGCTAGTGTGCGCCTCCCGGGATTCGATCACCACTCCATGGCCAAAGCGCCGCTTGACCTGACCTCCGGCCCGATCGGCCGCAATCTCCTGTTGTTTTCCCTGCCGATCCTGGCCGGCAACATCGCGCAGTCGCTGAACGGTTCGGTGAATGCGGTCTGGGTCGGGCGCTTCCTCGGCGAGGCGGCACTGACCGCCACCGCGAACGCCAACAACATCATGTTCTTCCTGATCGGCTCGGTGTTCGGCTTCGGCATGGCCTCGACCATCCTGATCGGCCAGGCGATCGGCGCGCGCGACATCGCGCAGGCGCGGCGCGTGGTGGGTACCAGCGCCACCTTCTTCATCGGCCTGTCAGTGATCATCGCCATCGCCGGCTGGTTCATGGCCCATCCGCTGCTGGCGGCGATGGGCACGCCGGCCGCCTCGCTGCCATTGGCCGAGGCCTACCTGCAGATCATCTTCCTGGCGATGCCGACGCTGTATGCGTTCGCCTTCCTCACCGCCGCGCTGCGCGGTGCCGGTGACTCGCGCACGCCGTTCCGTTTCCTGATGGTGTCGGTGGCACTGGACATCGTGCTGAACCCGGTGCTGATCTTCGGCATGGGGCCGTTCCCCGCGCTGGGCATCGCCGGCTCGGCCTGGGCCACGCTCGTCGCGCAGACGCTGTCGCTGGCCGGCCTGCTGCTGTACATGCGGCACAAGCGCCACACGTTGTGGCTGGGCCGCGCCGACATGCGCCTGTTCAAGCTCGACCTGACCATCCTGAAAGCGCTGGTGCTCAAGGGCGTGCCGATGGGCCTGCAGATGGTGCTGATCTCGCTGTCGGTGATCCTGCTGATGACCATGGTCAACCAGTACGGCACCGACACCGCCGCCGGTTACGGCGCTTCCCTGCAGCTGTGGAACTACCTGCAGATGCCGGCGATGGCGATCGGCGCGGCGTGCTCTTCGATGGCGGCGCAGAACGTCGGTGCACAGCGCTGGGACCGCGTACGCGGCACCGCACGCCAGGGCGTGCTGTTCAATTTCCTGCTGACCGGCGCGCTGATCCTGCCGCTGGTGCTGTTCGATCGCCAGCTGCTGGCGCTGTTCCTGCCGCCGGCCAGCCAGGCGCTGGACATTGCCCGTCACCTCAACCACGTGGTGATCGGCTCGTTCCTGTTCTTCGGCGTCAGCTTCGTGATCTCCGGCGTGGTGCGCTCCACCGGCGCGGTGATCCCGCCGCTGCTGATCCTGGCGGGTTCGCTGTGGGGCGTGCGCGTGCCGTTCGCCGAGCTGCTGCAGCCGCATTGGGGCGCCGATGCGATCTGGTGGAGTTTCCCGGTCAGCTCGCTGGTGTCGATGCTGCTGTCGTTGGCGTATTACCGCTGGGGCGGCTGGCGCAAGGCGAAGATGATGGGCAAGCCCTCGCACGCCGAGGAACTGGCCACGCCGTCGGAAATTCCGGCCTGCCCGCCGTCGCCGGTGGCCGACCCGGATGCCGCACCGCTGCGGTAGTGCCGGCCGCTGGCCGGCAACCTCATGGGCCAGTGAACGCCACGGTAGTGCCGGCCGCTGGCCGGCAACCTCACACCTCTCCAGCAGCATCGCGGCACAGCCGGCCAGCGGCCGGCTCTACCGCTTCTTCTTCTTCGCCGCGTTGAACATGGCCGCCGCGCGCATCAGCGCCTTGAACGCGGCGGCATCCGGCATCGCGCCTTCATGGATATCGATCGCGCGCCGCGTGTTGCCCTCAAGGCTGGCGTTGAACAGTCCCTTCGGATCGGCCAGCGCCGCGCCATTGGCAAACGTCAGCTTCACCGCCTGCTTGTAGGTCTCGCCGGTGCACAGGATGCCGTTGTGCTCCCACACCGGTGTACCCCGCCATTTCCAGGTTTCCTGCACGTCGGGCAGCGCCTCATGGATCAACGCACGCACGCGTGCCAGCGCTTCGCCACGCCAGTCGCCCAGTTCGGCGATGCGCGCATCGATCAGCTCGGCGGCCGGGGTTCCGGCATCGGCCGGGTTGGGTGCATGCGTGGCCATCAGCGGCTCTCGTCGGCAAGGAGATCAGAACGGTGGGCTTACATGTGTTCGCCGGGCAATGCCGCGGCCTGGCGCACCCAGTCAAGAAACCGGGCTTCATCCAGTACGCCATCCTGTGCAATGTGCAGGTAGCGCGTATCGGCACTCCTGGACGGCTCCGGCGGCACCGGTTTCAGCGCAGCGCCGCGGAAGAACGCCACCTTGATATAGCGGGTGAAGCAATGGAAGCTGAGAAACCAGCCTTCGCCCGCGGCCACCGCATACATCGGCGAGTTCCACTTCACCGCCTTGTGCACCCCGGGTACGGCCTGTTCGACCAGCGCATCCAGCCGTGCGCCGATCGGCCGCTTCCAGTCCGGCATCGCCGCGATATAGGCCTGTACCGTGGCATCGCCCTCGCCCTTGGCGATCTGCGGATTACCGCCTGACAACAGCTTGGGCGCAGCGGAAGGTGCGGTTCGCTTGGCAGGCATCGCACGGCACGTCCATCGGGATGATGCCGGCAGCCTACCGCGGCCTGTGCCGGGCGGTCACGGCGCAGTGCGCCATCGGCTCAGTCCGCCTGCCCCGCGCGGAACTGGCGCCACTCCGGTAATTTGCGGTGACGGCGCAGCGAGCGCATCAAGCCGGCCATCACCACGCCGAACAGCGCACCAGCCAACAGGCCGGCCGCCAGCAGCAAGGCCAGCGGACGCTCACTGCCCTGCCACAGCATCAGCCACATCAGTGCGGTCCAGAACAGCCCGAACAACAGGCCCTGCACCAGCGCATTGGTACCGAAGCCGGCCAGGATTGGCGGTGGCAGTGCGATGCCCATGCGCCACAGCAGGCGATGCAGCAACGGCGCCGACTGCACACGCGCCAGCCCCTTGCCGTCGAGGAAGCGCAACGCCGACTGGATCACGGCGGGATAGCGCGGGTTGATGTCGTTCATCACCTGATCGTGGCCGATGCGATGCCGGAAACGCAAACGGCCACCCGAAGGTGGCCGTCGCGGCAACAACCGAAGTTGTTTATCAGGCCTTTTCGGCCAGACGGGCAGCCTTGGCGGCAGCAGCGGCAGCCAGGTCTTCCTTGATGCGGGCAGCCTTGCCTTCCAGGCCACGCAGGTAGTACAGCTTGCCGGCGCGGACCTTACCACGACGCTTCACTTCGACCGAGTCGATGATGGCGCTGTGGGTCTGGAACACGCGCTCGACGCCGTAGCCGTGCGAGATCTTGCGCACGGTGAACGAGGAGTTCAGGCCGGCGTTCTTGGTGGCGATGACGACGCCTTCGTAGGCCTGCACGCGCTCGCGGCTGCCTTCCTTCACCTTCACGTTGACGACAACGGTGTCGCCCTGGCTGAACTTCGGCAGTTCACGGGTGATCTGGGCGGATTCGAATTCCGCGACGATGGACTTGTTCAGCTTGCTCATGGGTTACACCGATTCTTGTTCGGGTGGGCGTGTCATGTAGACAACGTGGGCTCATGCAGTCACCGGACTGTGCTGCACGTTTGTTGTGGATACTGCGCGCGCCGGCCTGGGCTGGCGGTAATTGGCCATGATAGCCGATAAAGCCGGCCCTGCGCTAGGGGTCGGCCTTCTGTTTCTGGACCTGACGGCCCTGTTCCAGCAGCGTGCGGTCGGCCTTGCCCAGCGCCTGTTCATCCAGCAGGTCCGGGCGCCGCTGGGCGGTACGGACCAGCGACTGCTGGCGGCGCCACGCGGCGATGGCCGCATGGTTGCCTGAGCGCAGCACGTCCGGCACGTCGCCCAGAGGGTGCTGGGCCGGCTGGCTGTAGTGCGGACAGTCGAGCAGGCCCAGATCACCTTCGAAGCTGTCCTGGGCCGCTGATTCAGCGTCATTCAGGGCCCCGTCCTGCAGGCGGGCCACGGCGTCGATGATGACCGCCGCACCCAGCTCGCCACCCGACAGCACGTAGTCGCCGAGGGAGATTTCCTCGTCGACATTGGCTTCCAGGAAACGCTCGTCGATGCCCTCGTAGCGGCCACAGAGCAGGACCATGCGCGGCAATGCCGCCAGTTCCCGCACCTTGGCCTGGGTCAACGGCGCCCCCTGCGGGCTGAGATGGATCACCCGCGCCGGGGTCGGATCAGCATCGCGGATCGCCTGCAGGCAGGCCTGCAACGGCTCGATCAGCATCACCATGCCCGGGCCGCCACCGAATGGACGGTCGTCCACCCGGCGGTAGTTGCCTTCGGCGTAATCACGGGGATTCCAGCCATGCAGGCTGAACAACCCCTTCTCCTGCGCGCGCCCGACCACGCCCAGTCCAGCGGACTGGGCGAGGAACTCGGGGAACAGGGTGATGACGTCGAAACGCATGCTCACACTCAGAACTCGGGATCCCAGTCGACCACGACCAGGTTGGCCTCAAAATCGACCGACTTGACGAAGTCCGGCTGCACGAACGGGATCATCCGCTCGCGGTCACCTCGGACCACCACCACGTCGTTGGCGCCGGTGCTGAACAGGTGCGAGACCTGGCCCAGGGCAACGCCCTCGGTGGTCTTCACGTCCAGGCCTTCCAGGTCCACCCAGTAATACTCATCGGGCTTCGGCGGTGGCAGGGCACTGCGGGCCACGTAGATCTCGGTGCCGCGCATCGCTTCGACGGTATCGCGGTCCTCGACGCCGGGGAACCGGGCGACCAGGTGCTTGCCACTGTCGCGGCCACGCACACCTTCAATCGTGGTTTCCACGCCGGACGGGCTGCGCACGATCCACGGCTGGTAACGGAAAATGGCGGAACGTGGCTCGGTCCAGGACTCGAGCTTGATCTCGCCGCGCACACCAAAAGCGCCGACAACCCTGCCCAGCAGGATGCGGCGCTCGATATCTTTCATCTGCTTCAACCAAGAGGGCCACGCCGAAGCGTGGCCCGTCAGGATCAGGCCGCAGCGGCCTGGGACTTGGTCGCTTCCTTGATCAGGTTGCGGACCTTGTCGGTCGGCTGGGCGCCGTTCTTGACCCAATGGTCAACGCGGGCCAGGTCCAGCTCGATGCGCTTCTCGCCGCCCTGGGCGACCGGGTTGTAGAAACCAACGCGCTCGATGTTGCGGCCGTCGCGCGCACTGCGCACGTCGGTGACGATGATGTGGTAGAACGGACGCTTCTTGGCGCCGCCGCGGGTCAGTCGAATCTTGACCATGGTGTTTTTCCTATTGCCCAGTCGCCAGGATGGCGAGGTAAGCGGGCGATTATAGCGGCAGAGTCCGGCCGAGCCAACCCCGGGGGGTTCGCTTGGGGTCAGATCCCTTTTGCGGCGCAAAAGGGATCTGGCCCCAGCCCCTGCCAAGCCACCGCCGCCAGCACCGCCCTGCCCTGTTCAGCCAGCGCCTGCGAGCTTGGCAGGAGATGCCCGTCGATGGCCTCCAGCGCCCACAGGCCGCTGGCGTTGCAGGCAAAAGCGGCCTTCACACTGCCCAGTTCAGCCAGCGCCAACGGCCGCGTCAACTGCGCATCGGGCCAATGCCGCTTCAGCAGCGCTTCGGCCGTACCGCGCAGGGCCGGCGCCTGCGGCCAGAGCAGCCGTTCACCATCGTGCACGGCCAGATTCCAGGTGCTGCCTTCACTCACGTCGCCATCAGCGGTCACGAACAGCACATCGTCGAATCCTTCGGCCATCGCCGCTCGGCGCTCGGCGAACAGGCCAAACGTGCCCACGTGCTTGATCTGCGGCATTTCGCGCTGCCAGACCACGCTGCGCACGCGCTTGGGCGCGACCAGGGCCACCGGCGCTGATACTGCCACCAGCACGTCCACCGGCACCGCCGCCAGCGGGTTGCGGAAATCGAACCGGCGCGAGTACACCGTCACCCGCAGCGAGGCATCGGCCAGGCCGGCCAGTTGCAGGGCCTGTGCCATCCAGGTCTGTACCTGCACCGTATCCAGCTCGCTGCCGAACAGTGCACGCGTCGCCTGTGACAGCCGCGCCAGATGCAGGTCCAGTCCCTGCACCGCGTGGTCGCGCACCTGCAGCGAGGTGAAATGGCCGTAGTTGACCAGCGCCGGCAGCAGATCCTCGACCTGTGCCGGCAGGCCGTTGCAGGTCACCGTCATCGCAGCAGCGCCTGCGCCTGGCTCCACATGCCGCGCAGCACGTCGGCGGCCGGCTGTGCCGGCGCCATCCACGCCGACTGCCCGGCCCAGGCCTGCATCGCCGCCAGGCGGTTTTCCTGCGCGGCCTGCTTGCGCATCGGCGCGGTCAGCCCGCGCTGCACCGGGTACGGGCGTGGCGGCGGGGCGCCTTCTGCGGCAGCGGCGCGCACATAGGCGGTCGCCAGGCCGCGGCCCAGGCGGCCGCTGAAAGCGCGGGTCGGCCAAGTGTCTTCCGGTTCGCTGGCGGCCAGCCCATCGGCCCACGCCGAGGCGATCGCGGCTTCGGGCGTGCGCAGGAACGCGGTGCCGATCTGCACCGCGCTGGCCCCCAGCGTGAGCGCGGCCGCGATACCGCGGCCATCGGCGATACCGCCGGCGGCAATCACCGGGATCTGCAGGTGATCGGCCAGGCGCGGCAGCAGCGCGAACAGGCCGACCAGCTGGCGCTCGGCCATCGCCGGATCGAACGCACCGCGATGGCCGCCCGCTTCCATGCCCTGCGCCACCACCGCATCGGCACCGGCGTCCTGTGCTGCACGCGCTTCGGACAAGGTGGTCGCGCAGGCGATCCAGGCAATGCCGGCATCCTTCAACTGCTGCACGTAGCGCGGCAGCAACACACCCATGATGGTCGAGGCCACCGCCGGGCGTGCGGCCAGCAGTGCGGCGAACTGTTCTTCGAAGTCGGCGGGCGTGGCATCGGCGGCGCTGGCCGGCACGTCCGGGCCCCACTGCGCCAGGAAGGCGCGGCTGGCAGCCTCGGCGGCAACGTCACGGGTCGGCACCGGATCCGGCACCCACAGGTTCACCTGCGCCGGGCCGGTCGAAGCGGCGCGGAAATCGTCCATCCAGCGACCGATATCGGCCGAAGAGGACAACACCGCGCCCATCGCGCCCATGCTGCCGGCATTGGCCAGCGCGGCCGACAGCGGCACCGGGCAGGCACCGGCCATCGGTGCCAGCAGGATCGGAAGCTGCAATGAAAAACGCCGACAGAAGGTGTCGGCGCGTTCAAGAATCGGCGATGCATTCACGCGACATACCTGTTGGAGAAGTCGCCATCCAGCATACGCCAGTCATTGTGACCGGGCCCGCGTCGCAATGCGCGCCGGCCCCGTCGCTGCATCAACGGAACGGCATGCCGCGGCCGCCCATGGCGCCCATCATGCCCTTCATGCTGCGCAACATGCCCTTCATGCCGCCGCCGGCCATCTTGCTCATCATCTTTTCCATCTGCATGTACTGCTTCATCAGCTTGTTGACGTCAGCCGGCGTCACGCCCGAGCCCTTGGCGATGCGCGCGCGGCGCGAGCCGTTCAGCAGGTTCGGGTTGCGCCGTTCCTTCTTGGTCATCGAGCTGATGATGGCGATCATGCGCGGCACTTCCTTGCCCTGGCTGACCTGCTGCTTCAGATGGTCGGGGATGTTGCCCAGGCCCGGCAGCTTGTCCATCAGGCCGCCGATGCCGCCCATGTTCTGCATCTGCTCGAGCTGGTCACGCATGTCGTTCAGGTCGAACTTCTTGCCCTTGGCGACCTTCTCGGCCAGCTTGGCCGCCTTGTCCTTGTCGACCTGCTGCTCGACCTGCTCGACCAGCGACAGCACGTCGCCCATGTCGAGGATGCGGCTGGCGATACGGTCCGGGTGGAACACGTCCAGGCCTTCCGGCTTTTCGCTGACGCCGACGAACTTGATCGGCTTGCCGGTGATGTAGCGCACGCTCAGCGCGGCACCGCCACGGGCGTCACCGTCGGTCTTGGTCAGCACCACGCCGGTCAGCGGCAGGGCGTCGCCGAAGGCCTTGGCGGTGTTGGCCGCGTCCTGGCCGGTCATGGCGTCGACCACGAACAGGGTTTCGGCCGGGTTCACCGCAGCGTGCAGGGCCTTGATCTCGGCCATCATCGCTTCGTCGATGGCCAGGCGGCCGGCGGTATCGACCAGCAGCACGTCGACGAACGACTTGCGCGCGTCGTCGATGGCGGCACGGACGATGGCTTCCGGCTTCTGGTCGGCACTGGACGGGAAGAACAGCACGCCGACCTGCTCGGCCAGGGTCTTCAGCTGTTCGATCGCGGCCGGACGGTAGACGTCGGCCGAGACCACCATCACCTTCTTCTTGCGCTTTTCCTTCAGGTGCTTGGCCAGCTTGCCCACCGTGGTGGTCTTGCCGGCGCCCTGCAGGCCCGCCATCAGGATGATGGCCGGCGCGGGCACATTGAGGTTCAGGTCGCTGGCTTCGGCGCCCATCACCGCGGTCAGCTCGTCGCGCACGACCTTGATCAGGGCCTGGCCCGGGGTCAGCGACTTCAGCACTTCCTGGCCGACCGCTCGTACCTTGATGCGCTCGATCAGGGCCTGCACCACCGGCAGCGCAACGTCGGCTTCGAGCAGCGCGATGCGCACTTCGCGGGTCGCCTCGCGGATGTTCTCCTCGGTCAGGCGGCCACGGCCACGCAGGCGCTCGATGGTGCCGGAAAGGCGCTGGGTCAGGGACTCGAACATGCGGCGCAACCTGTCTGAAAGCGGGGGACAATAAGGCAGACAGTATAACGGGTCCGGCTGTCTCCCCGGACTGCGGCCACGGGGCCGTCGCCACCACCGCAGGGGTATGCGAAACTGCAACGATGACAATCGTTCTCATCGCCGTCCTGCTCTACCTGGCTGCCAGTGCCCTGCTGGTGCGCGCGCTCGGTCGCGATGAAACCACCGGCTCGCCCACCTGGCTGTGGCCGGCCCTGCCGGCGATGCTGCTGCATGGCAGCTACCACGTGATGGTGGCGATGCGCACCAACGGCGGGCCGGACATGCACTTTTTCGCCGCGCTGTCGCTGGTCGGCCTGGGCATGGCCTGGCTGACCTCGCTGGTCGGCGCGCGCGGGCGGATGTCGGCGCTGGGCGTGGTGGTGTTCCCGCTGGCTGCCGTGCTGCTGCTGGCCTACCACGGCTACGGCCACGAACCGAGCAAAGTACTGGGCTGGCGCCTGGCCAGCCACGCCTGGCTGGCGCTGCTGGCCTACGCCACGCTGAGCATCGCCGCGCTGCTGGCAATCATGCTGTGGCTGCAGGAACGCGCACTGCGTCGCCGCGAGTTCCGGCCTTGGCTGCGGGCGCTGCCGCCGCTGGCCGACCTGGAATCACTGCTGTTCCGGGTGATCACCGTCGGCTTCGCGCTGCTGACCCTGACCCTGGTCACCGGCGTGCTGTTCGTCGACGACCTGCTGGCACAGAAGCTGGTGCACAAGACCGTGCTGAGCGTGCTGTCCTGGATCGTGTTCGGCGTGCTGCTGATCGGCCGCCGCCGCTACGGCTGGCGGGGCATGAAGGCGGTGCACTGGACGCTGGCGGCAATGCTGTTGCTGCTGCTGGCGTTCTTCGGCAGCCAGTTCGTGATCGAACTGGTGTTCGGGCATTCCCGATAGCGGCGTGCCGACCAACGGTCGGCATCCACCCCAACATCACCCGGTAGTGCCGGCCGCTGGCCGGCAACTGGACCGCACCCTGCGTGGATGCTGCCGCCGATCAGGGCACCGGCTGCGCCAGGATCTTCCGCACCGAACGGCCGCTGTTGGTGAGGATGTCATCGACCTGCCAGCAGCCCTGGCCCTGGCGCACCATCGGCAACCGGGTCACGTAGGCCTTCTTCCAGACCAAATAGCGCATTTCTACCTGGCCGGTGGTCGCCGAGGCCTCTTTCCAGCTGTAACGCACGGGGCTGTCGATGTCGCCATCCTGCGCATCCAGCCACGGATCGGAATCGATCGTGCAGATGCCCTCCTCGCGCTGCTGGCAGGCACGCTCATCACGCAGCGCCTTGCCGAAGGCCGCGCTGACCAGCGCGGCCGGCGGATCCAGCAGATCACCGTTGCCAGTCGTCGCCTCGTAGAAGGCGCGGGCCACAGCCGCAGGCTCCCGGCAGGCGGGAGCAGCCTGCACGGTGGGGGCCAGCAGCAGCCCGGTGATCACGAGCATCCCTGTCTTTCGCATGTATTTCTCCTTGAGGGAGTGCCGGCCGCTGGCCGGCACTACAGGATATCCCGGTGCTGCCGGCCAGCGGCCGGCACTACCCGATACCCGGCTTACAACCCGTAACGCTCGATCACGTCCAGGTGCGGCTGGCGATCCTGGTTGCAGGCTTCGGCCAGGCGCAGCCAGCAATGCGGATGCGGCCACGTCGCGGTCTGCTGCTGGAGGAAGCGGTGCAGCGCCAGCGGTGCATGGTCCTGCGGCTGGGCCACGGTGAACAGCAGGCCGGGCAGCGTGCCGTCTTCCACATCGGGGTCGGTGACGGTGTAGTCCGGGCGGCTGTGCGACCACACCTTCCAACCCTGTGCTTCGGCCGCCTCGACGAAGACGTTCCAGGCCTCTTCGCCCGGGTGCGCGCCATCGATCATCCAGCTGCGGGCGTAGCCGCCGCGTTCCAGCACATGCACCTGCGCATAGGTCGGGATGAAATGCTCGCGTGCTTCCTCCTCCTCGGGTGCCGGATGCACCAGCGCGGCATCGAACACCACCCAGTCGCCCACCTGCTGGGCGCGGTTGGAAGGCGCGTTCTCGACGATGCGCGCGGTCACCGGCCCGCTGCGACGGGCGTAGTACTCCATCGGCTCACCGTTCTCTTCGCTGCGGATGATCACCCAGCCCCACGGCTCTTCGACCACGCCTTCCAGGCTGGACAGCTCCATGCCGATCGCCTTCGCCGAGCGACGCACGGCGTCCCAATCCCGCGCCGCGCTGGCGGCACTCATGTGGTCCCAATGCGCGGCATTCGGATCTTCCAGCAATTCAACCAGCTGCGCATAGCAGGCCTGTGCTTCGCTGAAGCGGCCGGTTTCCATGTACATGCGCGCCAGCGTGCCGCGCGCGCCGTGCGAGCCCGGAGACAGCTCCAGCAGGGATCGGGCCGCCTGCTCCAGCGCCGGCCAGTCGGACACGCGGCGTGCACGCTGCACCTCGCACCAGTGCGCGAACACCGGCACGCTGCCGCGATAGAGATCGGCCAGCTGGCGCAGGCCATCGTCGTCGCCCTGTTCGGCCAGCCAGCGCATCAACGTGTAGGCCGCGGGACCATCGTTCTGCGCATGGCTGCGTACGAACCGCCACAGCAGCGCGCGCGCCTCGGGCTGCGCGCCGCAGGCATTGAGTGCGCTGGCCGCCATCTCGGCCAGCGCCTCGTCATCGGGCAACTCGGCATGCGCCTGCAGCAACCACTGCGCTTCGCGCTCGGGATCGCGCGACTGGTTCTGTTCGCCCTGCGCGTCCAGCCATGCCAGCAGCTCGCCCGCCGGCACCGGCAGCGGTGCGACATCCGGCAACGCGTCGATGCGCGCGGCCAGGCCGGCCACCAGCGCCGCAGCACCACGATCCTGGCGCAGCTGCGCCAGATGCGTGCGGGCCAGTTCCAGCTGCCGCAGTGCCACCCAGCGCGCACCACGCTGCAGCGCCAGCTCCAGGCTCAGCGCTGCCACTTCGATCAGCAGGCGATGCGATCCGACCCGGGCAAAGTGCTCGATGATCGTGTTGAAGCGCGTGCCCAGATCCCAGGTATTGCGCGCAGGATCCCGCTGGCAGAGCGCGGCGGCGGTGTTGGCCCACAGGCGCCAGTAGTTCGGAGTCAGCTCGCTCCACGGCACCAGCTGCTGCAGCGCCTCTTCGTCGCGGCCCAGCTGGGCCAGCGCCCAGGCCTTGGACAGGCGGCGCGGCACCGTGCAGTTGGCCGGCTCGTATTCTCCGGACGCAGCAACTTCGGCCTCCCGCTTTTCGATCAGTGCCAGTGCCTCATCGGCACGGCCCATTCCCAGCAGGATCTTGATCTGCATCTCCGGGAAGCTGTCGAACACTTCCTTGCCACAGGCCTCCACGGCATCGGCCTGCGCCTGCAGGTAATCCAGCGCCGCCTGGCCACGACCATCATCGAGCAGCGCATCGGCCTTCTCGCAGCTCAGGCACTGGAAACAGGCCCAGCTCGGGTCGATGCGACCCAGTGTTTCATCGCAGACCTCGATGCGCTCGGGCACCCAGCCCGGGCCATCGATGTTGCCATAGCAGGCAGCCAGATCCTGGGTCACGCAGATCGACTGCGGGCATTCCAGCGTGTCCTCACGGTGCGCACGTTCGAACAGCGCCACCGCTTCGCCCAGCGCGCTCTCGCCTTCGACGCGGTTGCCGACGCGGTTGCGCAGCGCCCAGTGGCCGACATAGACGTCGACCCACGGGTTGTCCAGCGCCTTGCCCAGCGCACGCGCTTCGGGCAGCAATGCATCGACGCGGTCGATCTGCAGTTCACTCACCTCGTCGGCGAGACGGTTCAGCAGGTGCGCGTTCTGCGCCTGGCCGGCCTGGCGCAGGTCACCCTGCAGTTTTTCGACCCAGTTCCAGATGTCCATGGGGTAAGTGCTCCTGTCTAGCAAAGGCTGGATGAGAAGGTACGGTGCTCAGCGCAGCATCTGCTGCAGGGCACCGGCAATATCGGTAAAGGCGCCGTTGAGATCCGGGCCGGGCGTAGCGTTCGCGCGTGCCAGCGGGCGGCCCTGCGCGGCGACGATGATCTTCAGTGAGCGCAGCAGACGGGCTGCGGCTTCGGCCTGTGGATGCCCCTCGCGCTGGGCGCGCAGCAGCGCCTGCACTGCCGGGTTGTCGAGATTGAGGTACAGCCGCGACGGCGCGCGCGACTCGATGCGTGCGGTGAACTGCCGGGCCAGGCGCAGCGCGGCCATCGACACGCGCTTGTCGTTCTCGTCGTCTTCCAGGCGCTGCTTCAGCTCGGCTTCGCGGTCGGGCACCACCACCACCGGCAGCGACTCGGGGCTGAAGCGTGCCGGCAGCAACTGTTCGCCGTCGCCCAGCTGCTCGCGCAGCCATGCCAGCTGCGCCTCGTCGAGGCTGTCATCGCTTCGGAACAGTGCACGGTTACCCTGCTCGGTCCCCAGTTCAACCAGGCGCAGGCCCTTGGCCTGGGCCCAGCGACGCAGGAACGGCACGACTGCATAGCGGTGGCCATGCGCGACCGGTACCCCCATCGCGCGGAACAGCATCTCCTCGAAGCCACCGCCATTGTCGAGAATCACATGCACGGCACCACGCGCCGGCAGCGCACTGGCCGGCAGGTCGCCCTGCGAAGTCGGCACGCGCACGTGCTCCAACAGCAGGTCGAACAGGCGGTCATCGCACAGCGCCGCGCCCAGCAAGGCCTCATTATGGCGCGTGAGAACGCGTCGCCAGGCTTCCGGCTGCTGCCGTGCGACGTCGGCCAGGCCATCAATCAGCGCCTCCAGCAGCGCGTGCTGCACGGCCCGGTACTGGTCATCGCGCTGCAGGTCTTCGCGGCTGGCGGTGGGCGTCAGCCGCGAGGATTCGATCACCCCGCCGATGAAACCGGCCCACGGCGGCAGCAGGTCGCGCGCATCGTCGTCCAGCAGCATGCCGCGCACGAACACCGAAAGATTGCGGTTGTCACTGGTGCCGTAGGTAGCGCCATCCTGGACCCACAACAGGCCGGTGGCATCGCTGTCGCCATCCGCGCGCAGTGGCACGGTGACGATCGGCTCGAAATCGTGCTCGAAGCGCGCAGCGAACTGCAGCGCCTGGCGACGCGCCTGTACCGGATGCACGACGACGTCACCCTGGCTGCGCCACGGCGGCGGCTCGGGGTTGAGCGCCTCGGCCGCAGCACCAATGAAGATCGGCTCGGACAGCAGCGCGCAATAGCGGCCCAGCACCTCGTGCAGGCGCGCCTCGTTGGCCAGCGGCAGGAAATCCGAATGCAGCTCCAGTTCCACCTCGGTGCCAACCGCGCGCGCCGGCATTTCGCTGACGGTGTACTGCTCGGCATTGCTGGACACGTACAGATGACCCAGTTCCGGCGTCTGGTACGAGGTGGTACGCACGCTGACCCTGCGCGCCAGCACGAAGGCCGACAGGAACCCGAGGCCGAACATGCCGATCAGGCCTTCATCGTCCTCCCCGCCCTGGCGCAGGCCCCGGGTGTAGCCGACGCCCACGGTAGCCAGGTAGTCATGGATTTCCTGGCGGGTCAGGCCGGCACCGGTATCGGTGATGCGCAGCACGCCGGCAGCGGCATCGACCTGCACCGAGATGCGCGACGGCACTTCGATGCCAGGCTGCTCGATGCGGCGACGGATGATCGAGTCATGCGCGTTCTGCACCAGCTCACGCAGCGCCACCACCGGGGTGGAATACAGGTGCTTGCCCAGCACCGTCATCAATCCATTGAGATCGACCCCTGCGCGACGGATTTCGGCGTTGGGGGCGGTGAGCGTGGTGTCCTGCATGTAATCGTTTACTCCTGGGCACGGAAAGACGCCAGAGGGCGCCTTCGTCGAGCGGGAAAAACTAGCACAGGCAGGCTGACCGTTGCCGTATACGACGCTTGTAGAGGCAGAGCCCCGCGCATCACGCCGCGTCGATGGCCTCGGACAGGCGCTCCACCGCGATCACTTCCATGCCCTTCACCGAACCGCCCTTGGGCGCGTTGGCCTTGGGCACGATGGCGCGCTTGAAACCATGGGTGGCCGCCTCGCGCAGGCGGTCCTCGCCGTTGGGCACCGGGCGGATCTCGCCGGACAGGCCAACCTCGCCAAAGGCAATCGTCTTTTCCGCCAGCGGCCGGTCCTGCAGCGAGGACAGCACCGCCAGCAGCACCGGCAGGTCGGCCGCGGTCTCCTGTACGCGGATACCCCCGACCACATTGACGAACACGTCCTGGTCGCCGACCAGCACGCCGCCGTGACGGTGCAGCACGGCCAGCAACATGGCCAGGCGGTTCTGCTCCAGGCCGACCGCGACACGGCGCGGGTTCGACAGCGGCGATGCATCGACCAGTGCCTGCACCTCCACCAGCAGGGGCCTCGTGCCCTCGCGGGTGACCATCACGCAGCTGCCCGGCTGATGGGTGCTGCCGCCGGACAGGAAGATGGCCGATGGATTGGAGACT
Source organism: Stenotrophomonas sp. a6 (assembly GCF_030913325.1). Lineage (NCBI taxonomy): Bacteria > Pseudomonadati > Pseudomonadota > Gammaproteobacteria > Lysobacterales > Lysobacteraceae > Stenotrophomonas > Stenotrophomonas sp. a6. The sequence continues at coordinate 1,298,355 of NZ_CP133161.1, read as the reverse complement.
TCCTTCAGGCCCTTGTCCCCCATCGCGAACACGCCCAGTTCGTTGACCGCACCGAAGCGGTTCTTGAACGCGCGCAGCAAACGGAAGCGGCTGCCGCTCTCGCCTTCGAAGTACAGCACCGCATCGACCATGTGTTCGAGCACGCGCGGGCCGGCGATGCCGCCCTCCTTGGTCACGTGGCCGACCAGGAACACGGCGGTGCCGGTCTCCTTGGCGAAACGCACCAGCCGCGCCGCGCTCTCGCGCACCTGGCTGACCGAACCCGGCGCGGCGGTCAGGCTCTCGGTCCACAGGGTCTGCACCGAATCGGCCACGATCAGCCGCGGGCCCGCCCTGGAGGCATGCTGCAGGATCGACTCGACGCCGGTCTCGGCCAGCGCGTTGACCCCATCCAGTGGCAGTTCCAGCCGGTGCGCACGACCGGCCACCTGCGCCAGCGACTCCTCGCCGGTGACGTACAGCACCGGCAGTTCGGCCGCCATCTTTGCCACTGCCTGCAGCAGCAGGGTCGACTTGCCGATGCCCGGGTCACCGCCGACCAGCACCACCGCGCCCTCGACCAGGCCACCGCCGAGCACGCGGTCGAACTCGCCGATGCCGGTGCTGACCCGGCGGTGCTCGGTCTGCTCCACGTCCTTCAGCGCGGTGATCTTCGGCGGATCGATCTTGCCCGCCCAACCCGCCCGGCGCGACGCCGGCGCCTTGGCCGCCGCCGCGCTCTCCAGCACGATTTCCGACAGCGAGTTCCAGGCGTTGCACTCGGTGCACTGGCCCTGCCACTTGCTGAATTCGGCGCCGCATTCATTGCAGACGTAGGCGGTGCGGGCTTTGGCCATCGGATGATTTCCAGCAACGGGAACAGGCGTGGCAGGATAGCCGAGCCGGGTCGCAGGTGCTGCGACCGCTCAAGTCCCGCCTGCCCGCGCCGATAGCTGTCGCGGGCGTGCGCCTTGCGGGCGCCCCCTCCCTCCCCCTCTGGATTCAACATGACTGGCAGTTACAGTCAGAGCCTGGTCGCCATCTCCCTGCTGGTGGCCATTCTTGCTTCGTACACGGCGCTGGACATGGCCGGCCGCCTGGCCACCGCCGAGGGCCGCGTGGCCCGCTGGTGGCTGGCCGGCGGCGCGGCGGCGATGGGCCTGGGTATCTGGTCGATGCATTTCATCGGCATGCTGGCCTTCGACCTGCCGATTCCGGTCGGCTACGACCTCGGCATCACCCTGTACTCGCTGGCCGTGTCGATCGGCGCCTCGGCCTATGCGCTGTGGCTGGTGTCGCGGTCCAGCCTGCCCTGGCGACGTCTGCTGGCCGGCGCCGTGCTGATGGGCCTGGGCATTGCCACCATGCACTACCTGGGCATGGCCGCGATGCGCATGCAGCCGGGCATCGACTATCACCCGGGCTGGTTCGCTGCCTCCATCGCGGTTGCCATCGGCGCCGCCGGTGCGGCGCTGTGGATTGCCTTCCGCCTGCGTGCCGAGCAGCGCAACACCACGCGCCTGCGCCTGCTCGCCTCACTGGTGATGGGCCTGGCCATCGTCGGCATGCACTACACCGGCATGGCCGCGGCGCGCTTCCCGGAGGGCAGCATCTGCGGCGCGGTCGGCAGCGGCGGCATCGACACGCGTTGGCTGGCGGTGCTGGTGATCGTCACCACGGTGGCGACCCTGGGCATCGCCCTGGTGGCCTCGCTGTTCGACCGGCAGATGCGCGTGCGCACCGGGCTGCTGGCCGATTCACTGGCACACGCCAACGACAGGCTGATCCAGGCCGCCCTGCACGACCCGCTGACCCAGCTGCCCAACCGCATGCTGCTGCAGGACCGCATCGAGCAGGCCATCGAGAAGGCGCGGCGGCGCAACCAAGCGGTGGCGGTGATGTTCTGCGACCTGGACGGCTTCAAGGCGGTCAATGATGCGTACGGACACCAGCTGGGAGATCGCCTGCTGGTGGCGGTGGCGCAGCGTATCGGCGGCCTGCTGCGGCCACAGGACACCTTCGCCCGCCTCGGCGGCGACGAGTTCGTGATCGTGCTGGCCATCGATGTTCCCGACGATGCAGTGGTGGTCGCCGAGCGGATCATCGCGGCGGCGGGCGAACCGTTCCTGCTGGATGCAGCCGAGCTGCAGGTCAGCGCCAGCCTGGGCATCGCCCTGTATCCGGCTGATGCCGGCAACGAGCGCGAGCTGATGGCACACGCCGATGCGGCGATGTACCACACCAAGGAGACCGGCCGGAACGGCTATACGTTCTTCACCCCCTCGATGCAGCTCAGTGCCAACCGCCAGCTGCGCCTGCTGCAGGACCTGCGCAAGGCCATCGCCCGCGACGAGCTGGTGCTGCACTACCAGCCCAAGTTCCCTGCCGCCGGCGCACCGGCCACCGGCGCCGAAGCGCTGCTGCGCTGGCAGCATCCCGAGCTGGGCCTGCTGGCGCCGGATGTGTTCATTCCCATCGCCGAACGCAGCGGTCTGATCCTGCCGATCGGTGACTGGGTACTGGACCGTGCCTGTGCACAGCTGCGCGCGTGGCACGATGCCGGACATTCCGAATGGTCGATGGCGGTGAACCTGTCACCGTTGCAGTTCGCCTCGCCGGCGCTGCTGGACAGTGTGCGCGAAGTGCTGCAACGGCACCGCATCGAGCCGGCGTGCCTGACCCTGGAGATCACCGAGACCACGGCGATGAAGGACGTGGACGCCAGCCTGGCGATTCTCAACGACCTGACCGCGATGGGCGTGCACATTGCCATCGACGACTTCGGCACGGGCTATTCCAGCCTGCTCTACCTGAAGCGCATGCCTGCCACCGAACTGAAGATCGACCGCGCGTTCGTGCACGATCTGGAATGCAATGAAGAGGATGCCGCCATCGTCTCGTCGATCATCGCGCTGGGGCGCACCCTGCAGTTGCAGGTGGTGGCAGAGGGTGTGGAGACGCAGGCACAGCGCGAGTACCTGAGCGAACTGGGGTGTGATCAATTGCAGGGTTACCACCTGGGCCGACCGATGGACGCCGAGGAATTCCTGCGCCGGGTGGGGTGAGACCCCATCCACGCATGGCGTGGATCTCCTGGTAGAGCCGGCCGCTGGCCGCCTTCCCGCAATTGCCGGCCAGCGGCCGGCACTACCACCCTGTGCCGGCCATGCCAGGTGGGATAAGGCCGATGGCTTTGGGGTCGGATCCCTTGCTGCAGGCAAGGACTCTGACCCCATCCCCGTACAGCGTGGATCTCCTGGTAGGGCCGGCCGCTGGCCGGCTTCCCGCAATTGCCGGCCAGCGGCCGGCACTCCCCCCCGTGCCGGCCATGCCAGGTGGGATAAGGCCGATGGCCTTGGGGTCGGATCCCTGGCCGCAGGCAAGGGCTCTGACCCCATCCACGCATGGCGTGGATCCTGGTAGAGCCGGCCGCTGGCCGGCTTCCCGCAATTGCCGGCCAGCGGCCGGCACTACCACCCTGTGCCGGCCATGCCAGTTGGGATGAGGCCGATGGCTTTGGGGTCGGATCCCTTGCTGCAGGCAAGGACTCTGACCCCATCCCCGTACAGCGTGGATCTCCTGGTAGGGCCGGCCGCTGGCCGGCTTCCCGCAATTGCCGGCCAGCGGCCGGCACTACCACCGCGCGTGCCATTCCCGGTGGGCGCGACAAACAAAAAGGCCGCCCGAGGGCGGCCTTTCTGCGTGGCAACGTCGCGCGGACGTCAGTGCATCATGTGCACGTTCATGTTGTGCATGACCCACAGGGTACCGACCACGATGATGCCGATCACCACCACGGTGAAGGCCGCAGCGTTGACGTTCCAGCGGCTTTCCGAAGAACGGTCCAGGTGCAGGAAGAACACCAGGTGGACCAGCATCTGCAGCACCGCGGTGATGGCGATGACCACACCGTTGACGGTGCGCGAGAAATCACCCGACATCACCATCCAGAACGGGATGACGGTCAGCACCACCGCCAGCACGAAGCCGATCAGGTACGACTTCACGGTGCCATGGCTTTCGCCGCCGGTGCCGTGGTCGTGTGCATGGTTGTCATGTGCCATTACAGGGCTCCATTGAGATAGACGACGGAGAACACGCCGATCCAGATCAGGTCCAGGAAGTGCCAGAACAGGCTCAGGCACGCCATGCGGGTCTTGTTGGTCGGGGTCAGGCCGTACTTCTTCAGCTGCACGAACATCACCAGCAGCCACAGCAGGCCGGCGCTGACGTGCAGGCCGTGGGTACCGACCAGGGCGAAGAACGCCGACAGGAAGGCACTGCGGTCCGGACCGTAGCCCTGGTGGATCAGGTGCTGGAACTCCCACACTTCCATGCACATGAAGCCGAAGCCCAGCAGCCAGGTGATGCCCAGCCACAGGTACATCTGGCCCATCTGCTTGCGGTGCATGGCGATCATGCCCAGGCCGAAGGTCAGCGAGGAGGTCAGCAGCAGCGCGGTTTCCCATGCCACGAACGGCAGTTCGAACAGGTCCTTCGCGGTGGGGCCACCATCGGTGCCGCCTGCCAGCACCACGTAGGTGGCGAACAGCGAGGCGAAGATGAGGCAGTCGCTCATCAGGTACACCCAGAAACCGAAGACGGTGTTGCCGCCGGTGTCGTGGTGCTCGTGGTCGTCATGGCCATGGGCCGCCGCATGCGCGGCGTGCCCGTGGCTCAGGGTCGAGGTATTGGTGCTCATGCCTTCAGCTCCGACTTCACCAGGCCCTGGGCTTCCAGGTGCTTGCGGTGTTCGTTCTCGATGCGTTCCACCTCGGCGGCCGGGACCCAGTAGTCCACGTCCTGGTCGAAGGTGCGGTAGATGAACGTGGCGATCATGCCGACGAAGCCGACGATGGCCAGCCACCAGATGTGCCAGATCATCGCGAAGCCGAACACCAGGCTGAAGGCACCGATGACAACGCCTGTGCCGGTGTTGCGCGGCATGTGGATGTCGGTGTACTTGGCCGGCTTCGGCCAGGCTTCACCACGCTGCTTGCGCTCCCAGAAATCGTCCAGTTCGGTGACTTCCGGCAGGGTGCCGAAGTTGTAGAAGGCCGGCGGCGAAGAGGTTTCCCACTCCAGCGTACGGGCATCCCACGGGTCGCCGGTCAGGTCGACGGTCTTCTTGCGGTCGCGGATCGACACGGCCACCTGGATGATCTGGCACAGGATGCCGGCACCCACGATGAAGGCACCTGCGGCGGCGATCAGCAGCAGCGGCTCGTAGGCCGGGTTGACGGTGCTCTGCAGGCGACGGGTCATGCCCATGAAGCCCAGCACGTACATCGGCATGAAGGTCACGTAGAAGCCGATGAACCAGCACCAGAACGCGCACTTGCCCCAGAACTCATTGAGGCGGAAGCCGAACATCTTCGGCCACCAGTAGGTGATGCCGGCGAACATGCCGAACACCACGCCGCCGATGATGACGTTGTGGAAGTGGGCGATCAGGAACAGGCTGTTGTGCAGCACGAAGTCGATGGCCGGGATCGCCAGCATCACGCCGGTCATGCCGCCGATGACGAAGGTGACCATGAAGCCGATGGTCCACAGCACCGGGGTGGTGAAGTGCACGCGGCCGCGGAACATGGTGAACAGCCAGTTGAAGATCTTCACGCCGGTCGGGATCGAGATGATCATCGTCGTGATGCCGAAGAAGGCATTGACGTTGGCACCCGAGCCCATGGTGAAGAAGTGGTGCAGCCACACGATGAACGACAGCACGCCGATGCAGGCGGTGGCGTAGACCATGCCCTTGTAGCCGAACAGCGCCTTGCGCGAGAAGGTCGCGATGACTTCGGAGAACACACCGAACGCCGGCAGGACCAGGATGTACACCTCCGGGTGGCCCCAGATCCAGATCAGGTTGATGTACAGCATGGCGTTGCCGCCACCGTCATTGGTGAAGAAGTGCGTACCCAGGTAACGGTCCAGGGTCAGCAGCACCAGGGTGATGGTCAGCACCGGGAAGGCAGCGACGATCAGCACGTTGGTCACCAGGGCGGTCCAGGTGAACACCGGCATCTGCATCAGCTTCATGCTGGGGGTACGCATCTTCAGGATGGTGATGAAGAAGTTGATACCGCTCAGCGTGGTACCCAGGCCTGCGACCTGTAGACCCCAGATGTAGTAGTCCATGCCGACGCTTGGACTGTATTCGATGCCCGACAACGGTGGGAACGCCAGCCAGCCGGTGGCAGCGAACTCACCGATCCACAGCGACAGCATGATCAGCACAGCGCCCGACACGAACAGCCAGAAGCTGAGCGAGTTGACGAACGGGAACGCGACGTCGCGCGCACCGATCTGCAGCGGCACGGCCAGGTTCATCAGGCCGGTGATCAGCGGCATCGCCACGAAGAAGATCATGATCACGCCGTGGGCGGTGAAGATCTGGTCGTAGTGGTGCGGCGGCAGGTAACCCTCGGACCCGCCGACGGCGAGCGCCTGCTGGGTACGCATCATGATGGCGTCGGAGAAGCCGCGCAGCAGCATGACGAAGGCGACGATGAGGTACATCACGCCGATCTTCTTGTGATCCACCGAGGTGAACCACTCCTTCCACAGATAGCCCCACAGCTTGAACTTGGTGATCAGGGCCATGACGCCCAGGCCACCCAGCACCGCGCCGACCAGGGTGGTCAGCACGATCGGATCGTGGGGGATCGACTCAAGAGAGAGTTTTCCCAACATGTTCATTCTCCCGAACCCGCGTGGCCAGCATGGCCAGCGTGTTCGTGTTCGGTGGCATCCAGGTTTTCACCCGATTCCTTGGAATCATGCGCGTCACTGGGGGCATGCCCCTCGTGCGCTTCATGGCTGGCGGCATCGGCAGCGGCGGCACCGGCGTGCGAGTGCTTCATGCCGTAATGCTTGTTGTCGCCCATGTGCTTGGCGATGACCCAGTCGAACAGGCCTTCTTCGGTCTTGCCGAAGTAGGTGACCGGATACCACTCGGCGTTGCGTGCTTCACCCAGGGCCTTGAACGAGGCCTTGTCCAGGGTCTGCTCACCGGCACGGACCTGGTCCAGCCACTGGCGGTATTCGGCATCGGTGACCGAGTAGGCGGTGAAGTGCATCTTGGCGAAGCCTGCGCCACTGTAGTGCGAGGACATGCCCGGGAATTCACCGGTCTCGTTGGCGATCAGGTGGAGCTTGGTCTCCATCGCAGCCATCGAGTAGATCATGCTGCCCAGGTGCGGGATGAAGAAGGCATTCATCACCGAATCGGACGTGATCTTGAAGTTCAGCGGCGTGTTGACCGGGAACTTGATTTCGTTGACGACCGCCACCTTCTCTTCCGGATAGATGAACAGCCACTTCCAGTCCAGCGAGATCGCCTCGATGGTGACCGGCTTGACGTCCGATTCCAGCGGACGATACGGGTCCAGCGCGTGCGACGAACGCCAGGTCAGGACCGCCAGCACCAGCACGATCATGCAGGGAATGGACCACACCACCACCTCGATCGCCGTCGAGTGGGACCACTTCGGCTCGTAACGGGCCTTGGTGTTGGAGGCGCGATACTTCCACGCGAAGGTCAGGGTCATGATGATGACCGGGATGACGACCAGCAGCATGAGCACGGTGGCCGTGATCAGCAGGGTCTTCTCATCCTGGCCGATCTGGCCCTTCGGACTGAGGATGGCCACGGCATCGCAGCCGGTGAGCATCACCAGCAACGACAGCAGCAGGCCCGGGCGCAACCAGCGCCCAAGGGTTTTCAACGGAATCATCGGTCGATCCAATTGCGAGGGAATGCCGTTCCCCGTCCTGCCTGTTCCGGCCAAAGCCGGTCCCACCGGTCCGGAAGACAGGTAGGGAGGTGGGTCGAGTCAGCCTTTCAATTTTAGGCCGTCACCCACCATTTAAGAAAGGCATTGACATTGATCGAGCGCAGGAAAGGCCCGATTCTGGCTGCGACACGTTGTCGCACCGCGCGGGCATGACGGGGCGCATGACCCAGGGCGGCATTCCGGCCCTGGACGTTCGCGGGCCGTTCGCCCTCGTTCGGCAAAGTCACCTGAATCGGTTCAGGCGTGCTGACGGGTGCCTGGCATGGGATGCTCGGCACAGGAGGAAGGCCCCGATGGACAAGATCGACTTCAAGAAGCGCGACCGGGCACTCTATCACCCGCCCGCCGGCCAGTTCGTACCGGTCGATGTACCGCCCCTGCCCTACCTGATGGTCGATGGTCGCGGCGACCCGAACACTGCCCCGGCCTACCTGCAGGCGGTGCAATGGCTGTACTCGGTGAGCTATGCACTGAAGTTCGCCCTGAAGGCCGGAGGCCAGGACTACGTGGTGCCACCGCTGGAAGCGCTTTGGACCGCCGAGGATCCGTCGAGCTTTGTGGCACGCCGCAAGGATGAGTGGAGGTGGACGGCGATGATCCGCACGCCGGATGGGATCAGTCCAGCGCAGTTGGAGGCTGCCATTGCCAAGGCGGCGAAGAAACTGGGCGACGTTCCAGCCAGCCTTCGCCACGAAATTCTCGAAGAAGGCCTCTGCCTGCAGACGCTGCATGTAGGCGCCTACGATGACGAGGGTCCGGCCCTGGCCCATCTGCACGACGAACTGATGCCCGCACTGGGTTACACCTTTGCCGGCCCCCATCATGAGATCTACCTGAGCGACCCGCGCAGGACCGACGCGGCGCGGTTGAAGACCGTGCTGCGGCAGCCCGTCCGCGCGGAATGACCGCCTGCGAGCACCGCTCTGACAAGGAGCAGAAGATTCATGCCCCTGATTGATCGTTTACTGCGCTGGACCACCCTGCCCACCGGGCGCCGCGCCTTCGCGCTGCTGTGCAGCGTGTTGTTGCTTGTACTGGCCTGCAATCCCGACCTGCTGCCGCTGCTGTCGCTGATCGATGCACTGGGGATGGATGTGGTGATGTTGCTGCTGGCTGCACAGGTAACGGTGGTACTGCCCTGGCTGCGGGAACGCGCCGGGCGATGGTTCCGGCTGGCCATGCGGATCGCGGCCGGGGTGCTGGCCGGGGTGATCGGCGGCTATCTGCGGCAACTGGTGATGCTCGTGCTCATCAGATCCGGCACCTGCTGCGCTATATATAGGGCTTGATGCCCCGGGCCTGCAGGGAAGACATGAAACAGCTCGCTATCACACTCGGTGCACTGCTGCTGTCCGGCAGCGCATGGGCCGATACACACCAGACCGGAAAAATCACCAAACTGGTTGTCGAATCCACGTTCGTTTCCGTGTGGCTGGAAGGCCAGCCCACCAACAACGAGTGTGCTTCCGACGGGCGCTGGACAATCGATCTTGCCAGCGACAAATCCGGACGGGAAAAGTACGCGGCCATCCTGTCGGCGGCGTCATCGCGGACACCGATCGGCTTCCACGCACTCACCAGCGAAGGTTGCGGCGTGTTCGGAGCAAAGAAGATCTACTATTTCGACCTTGCCTATTGAGACAGCACTCCGCGCAGACGTGCTGCTCAGCGCCTCGGGGCCGGATCTGCGATGCAGACCTTCTCCCCAAGGCGCAGGGACTTGCCGTCCCCGTGCCCTGCCGATGAACGATCAAGCGGCCAAAAGCAGACACTGATACCGGAAAGGTCATTGCCATAGTCTTCGGGGATGCCGGTCATGGCAATGCCCATGACTTCATTCCAGCCCGGCGCGCCACACTTCAGGCAAGCTGCCGCGCTCGCCTTGGCTTTGCCTGGTGTCCATCGCGCGGGCGGAAGGCCCATTCGCCCGGCTTTCCATTCGACATACCGGGAATGGAAGCCAATTGAAAATCCACGCCCCATGTCCACCGTTGTCGTCGAGGCGTCTGCGGGAACCGTCGATTCAACCCGGATCGTCACCGGCCGGTCGGGCAACGTGGCTCCGACCTCAATGCAGTAGGTCGGCGCGCAGGCCTGCGGCACAGAGACAGGTGGCGCAGCGGATGCTGCAGCCGGCAGCGAGGCGGCCAGAATGACGACTGAAGAAGCAATCCGCATGATCATTTCCTCTTGTCGTCCTCGATGAGGGTCTTCAACACCTGCTCGCTGCCGTTGCTGTTTCAGCAGGTTGACCGGGCTCATTCAATCCAGACGTTGGAAATCGAATGTGACCTTCCTGGTGCAGCGGGATGGGACCGGAGGGAAACGCCACTTCGCCACGGCAACCAAGGCTGCGCGCTCATAAGCAGCATTGTCGACCCTCCCCCGGTCCAGCGCTTCAAACTGTGACCGCGTGATGACGGGATTTGTCACCCGCCCATCCTCTTCAACGACGACGGTCGCCACGACAGAGCCACGCACCTGCATCTCAGTCGCGGCGGAAACGACCGGCGCAATGGACTCCACCGGACTGCTTGCCGCCTGGCAAGGCCCAGGGAGCTCCTCACCGGCGCGACATGAGGCACTGGACAAGGCCAACGCAAGCATCAGAACGCGGTTCATTCAACACTCCCGATTGCTGGTGGGGGAGCAGACATTAACCGTGCCGTTCGTGTCGCTGTAGCTCTTCCGGGCAGGCTCCCCCAGCTCACGCGCGGCCCGGGTCTCCACCCCCGTAGCCCGCGCCTCCTCCGAAGATACGCCGACTCGGATCTGCATCACGCCGTTGCTCTCCGAGTTGGACTGTGGCGCAACAAGCGAAGCCTGGAAAGCGGACAATCCAACCCGATCATGCTGGGCAGCATGGCTCACCTCGTGACCGCCCCCCAGAGCAGGAGACTGGATCTCCCCGGAGGATTTGACGCGAAGTCCAGAGGTGACATCAATGCTGATGATTCTTTTGTTCTCGTCATATCCAAAATCACCATTGCGATTGAACTGTATGGTGTAGGTCTCATCGGATAGGAGAATCTGCTTCAGTTCAGAGCTGATGGTTTCTGACTTCATCCAATGGTTGAGCACGGCAGCACCATCACGCAGCGTCGCTCCGCCTTCAAATGCGTACTTGACGATTCGCCCATCTGGATCCGTGAACCTGTAAGGATTCCCGTTCGCATACTTATACCGGTTGAACTGCCCCACCGGCTGCTCATACGCCGTGACCGGATCAACCGACAGGAACACCCCCAACTGCGGATCCATGTAGCGCTGCTGCATGTAGATCAGGCCCGTTGCCGAGTCGCTCACGTGCCCGGTATACCCCGGCCCGTCCGTGACCTGACCTCCCACCACGGCCCCGTACGGCTCGTAGTCATAGCGCTTGATCACATTGCCGTTGGCATCGCTCTCAGCCACGACCGAGCCCAGGGCGTCAGTGTGGATGTACGTCACAGTGGTCTGGGCGACTGCGGTTGGCGACAGGCCAAGGCCGATCAGCAGCACACAACACAGCCAGGCGCCTGATGCCCCCAGCTTGCGAATTCGATCTCCACATCTCCTGAAGCGGGTAAACACGCCGCCTGCAGTTCCCCCGAACCTGCGCATCCTTCCAATCTCTAAAAGAGCCTTGAAGCAAGGCTGGGTATTCATAGCACAGGAATGACCGGCTGCAGTTGCCAGGTCAGGAACTGTGCAAGGAGCCAAGCGCCTGGGAAGCCGGAGGGGCGGGTAGATCGCGAGACTCAGAAATCGCGACCTGCCAGCCATGGGCTGGCACTCCTGGGGTTGCCGGCCAGCGGCCGGCACTACCAGAGCATAAAAAAAGCCCCGACCAAGGCCGGGGCTTTTCATTACAACTGGTGCCGGAAACAGGAGTCGAACCTGCGACCTACGCATTACGAATGCGCCGCTCTACCAACTGAGCTATTCCGGCGGAGCCCGCGATTTTACGGGCTGGGCGCCCCGGCGGTCAATCCACCCGGCTCAGTCCGCCTCTACCCGGTTGGCACACACCCGCCCAGCCGCGAAATCCTGCAGGTTCCCCAGCGTGATCGCCGAGATCTCCTGCAGCGCCTCCACGGTGAAGAAGCCCTGGTGGCCGGTCACCAGCACGTTGGGGAAGGTCATCAGGCGCTGGAAGGCCTCGTCGTCGATGATCTCGCCGGACAGGTCCTGGAAGAACAGCGCGCTTTCCTGCTCGTACACGTCGATGGCCAGGTGGCCGAGCCGGCGCGACTTCAGCCCGCGGATCACTGCATGGGTATCCACCAATCCGCCGCGCGAGGTGTTGACCAGCATCGCGCCCGGCTTCATCCGCGCCAGCGAGGCGTCATTGATCAGGTGCTGGGTATCGGGCGTCAGCGGGCAGTGCAGCGAGACGATGTCAGCGCGCGCCAGCAGTTCATCCAGCGCCACCATCTCGCCGATACCCGCGAAGGCCGGCAACGGGTACGGGTCGTGCCCCAGCACCGTGCAGCCCATACCCTTGAAGATGCGCGCGGTGGCCAGGCCAATCTTGCCGGTGCCGACGATGCCGACCGTGCGTCCATGCAGGGTGCGCCCGAGCAGGCCATCGAGCATGAAGTTGCTTTCCCGCACGCGGTTGTAGGCGCGATGGGTCTGCCGGTTGAGGGTCATCACCAGCGCCAGCGCATGCTCGGCCACGGCCTCGGGCGAATACGCCGGCACCCGGGCGACGAACAGGCCCAGCGCTTTTGCAGCGGCCAGGTCCACATTGTTGAAGCCCGCACAGCGCAGCAGCACCGCACGCACGCCCAACGCGTGCAGCGCACGCAGCACCGCCGCATCCAGCCGGTCGTTGACGAACACGCAGACCGCGGCGCAATCCTGTGCCAGCGCTGCGGTATGCACATCCAGCGCGGCGTCGAAGTAGACGAACGTATAACCCTGCCCCGCCGCATCGCGCTGGTTGGCTTCGTCCAGGAAGCGGCGGTCGTAGGGTCGGGCGCTGAAGACGGCGATCTGCATGGAAGAACCTGGATGGAATGCCATGCCGACCATACCGCAGCCACGCGTCCGTGGGGATGGCACCGGCGATGCGAACATCGCCGGTGCCCTGTGCCACTCAGAACTTGTAACCCAGCCCCAGCATCACGCCGTTCTGGATCTGCCCGTCACGACGCTCGCCCACGTAGTCGGCCATGATCGACAGGCGTTCGCTGGCGCGGCTGGTCACACCCAGGTTCCAGGCCAGCACCTGCTCGCCCACGGCCTGGCTGCTTGCCCCGAACACCAGATCCGGTGCTGCGGCGAAGCCGGTGCTGTAGCGCGCCTGCGAGTCGCCCAGTTCCTTCTGCCAGACCACGCGGGCACGCGGGGTAATGCGCTCGCCGTTGTTGCCTTCGAAGGTCCTGAACAGCTGCAGGCCGGCGCCCACGCGGATGCTCTCCAGGCTGCCGCTGCGACCGACCAGTGCACCCGCACCCTGCCCTTCATTGAAGCGCGTGGCCGAGGTACGCGCGTAGTCCACCACCGGCAACAGCGGCTGGATCACCAGGCCCTTGCCCGTGGTGAATGAGAACGCGTGCTCCACCCGCGCGGAGATCGCATCGTTGCTGTACTTGGCACGCAGCGGCTGCTGCAGGCCATCGATACCGCTGACGCTGCGGCGGGTGTCGTGACGCAGGTCTGTGTAGCGCACCGCCGCCGACAGATAGCCGCGCGAATAGGTCGCGTCCAGGTAGCCGCCCACGTCCAGCGCGCGCACGTCACCACTGAAGTCGGAGCCGTCGCGGCCCTTGGTCGACATATCCGCCGCTGCCACGCTGACGCCCAGGGTGACGCGGTCATCGGCAACGCGGGTATCGGCGCCGACGACGATGCCGCCGATGTTATGGCTCAAGCCTGCCACGCCACCGTCGGCATCGATGCGGCCGTGGCTGGCGAAACCGCGCGCCCACAGGCCATGGTTGCGACCAGAGCCACTGCCTTCACCGCCACCCGCCGCCGGCTCGACCAGATGCATGGCCAGTTGGTTGAACAGGCTGCCGTGGCGCATGCCCGGCTGCGCCGACACCGATTGCGCGGCCTGCGAGGCCAGGCCGTCGGCATCACCACCACTGCGCATCGCGGCCTGGTGCTGCTGCACCACGTTGCCGATGCTGCCCACCAATGCGTTGTCGGCCAGGCGCAGGGTCGCGTGCGCGTCACCGCGCAGGGCACCGGCCTGCTGTGCGATCACGTCACGGTCGGCGAACTGCAGGGCGCCAAGCAGCGACTTCAGGCCACCATCCCTGCGATCGGAAGCGGCCGCCAGCGCGCGGCCCAAGCCATCGCCGGAAGTGCCGTTGGTGAACAGGCCCAGCTGGTCGAAACCCGGGTTGGCGGTCAGCCACAGGCCGTCAGCGGCCTGCTTCACGTTGAAGCTCAGCAGCGAGTTGTGGCGCGGGCGGAACACTTCGCCGCCGGTAATGCTGGCGCTGTAGCCGGTGTCACCCAGACGCACGACCTCTTCGAAGCCGCCCTGGTATATCGGGCCCTGCACCAGGTCACGGCGGAAGTCCTGGCCGTAGTAACCCTGCGCCACGTTCAGTTCGAGGAAGGCCCCTTTGGAGATCACCAGCGCGCCGTCGGTCTGCTTGCTGTCGAAGAAACTGCCTACGCGCAGGCGGCCACTGCCCGCCCCGCCGTTCTCGGTCACATCGAACAGCACCTTCCCGCCCGGCATGATGTTGACGTAGCCATGGGTGACCAGATCGCCGCCGCGCGGCATCAGGGTCCCGTACACACGCAGGCGGTTGAAGCCGTCCTCGCGCCAGGACGGGCGGGTACCGCTGGCCAGCGCACTGAGATCCATAGCGGTGCCGGCCACGTCACCATTGCCGACCAGCATGCCTGCGCCCATTACCCGCACCTCCGAAGCGCGCAGGGCGCCGCCTTCCAGTGCGATGGTGCCGTTGTCGACCAGCATGAAGTCGGCACCGGTGGTCGCGGAGGTCCGCCATGTCGCGCCGCTGGTCACGCGGATCACGCCCATGGAGTTGTCCAGCGTGGACGCATCCAGGTCGCCCAGGCGCAGCTTGGACAGCAGCAGGGCCTTGTATGTGGGATCGTTCTGGTAGTCCTGTACCGAGTTCGCGCCGATGCCCTGCGGACCATTGCTGGACGCGTTGTAGATGCTCTGCGCCAGGTTGATGTAGCTGGACTGCCAGTTGGTGTTCCAGCGCGCGAAGTCATCATCGACGAAGGTCTGCAGCTGGCGACCGGTGCGCAGGTAGCCCGGGTTGATGTCGCCGCTCACGTTGGCGGTGACATTCAACGTATCGCCCGGATCGCGGTAGCCCTTGGCGGTGATGACCCTGTTGCTGTAGATGTCCTGCCCCGGGAACGACTCCAGCTTGCTGCCGCTGCCATCAGGATCGAAAGTGACCGAGGCACCCGTGGTGCGCGCCGGATCGCGGAACACCAGCAGGCCGTTGGGCTGCACGACTTCATACATGGCCTTGTGCAGCAGCCCGGCATCGATGCCACCGCCGTAGTTGCCGGTGTAGATCTGGGTCATCCGCGGCGACGGCGTGTAGATCACTTTGCCGCTGTTGCTGGCCGCGTGGATCTGTACCGAATCGACGATCGGCAGATCACCGGCCAGATAGCGTTCGACGCCACCGGACTGCATGATCGAGCAGGACGAAATGCAGTGGCCGGACACGATGGTGTTCAGGCCGGACGTGCGGATCACGCCCTGCAGCCACTCGCCGGCGATCAGCGCGCCACCATTGGAGGTGCGCAGCACCACTTCGCGGATCGGCCGGCCCTCGGCCTGTGCCTTGGCCAGCAACGCGGGCAACGACACCACATCGGCGTAGGTCACCCCGCCGCTCAGGAAGATGCGATCCCCCTGCACGTGATAACTCATTGCCATGACGTCATCAGCCGCCGCGATGGCGCCAACGGCGATCAGCCCGGCCAGGGCCAGGCTCAACTTCGAATGCTTCATACGTTCTCTCTCTCCACCCGCAACACGCGGGTAAGGAGTCAAACGGCAAAGCGCCGGAATCTCCCCCAGCCCGGTCGGCCGGAAAAAATGAATGCATTCACAATGAGAGAGGGGGCACCACACACTCTTCCCCATCCGGTCATCGTCGCGTAAAACTCGAAGGCGCACCCGTCAACGTCAGCCGAGGCCAGCCCTGTCCGTTCCGTCCCCCCTGATCCACCACGCGCCGGAGCCACCCGCGCCTGCGGACGCCTTCATCGCGTTCGTACGCGAGGAACGCGCGCCACTGTGCGCGTTCCTGCGCACACGGGGCGTCGGGCCGGAGGATGCAGAGGACATCGCGCAGGACTGCATGGAGCGGCTGATCCGCTATCGCGCGCACGGCACCGACGAACTGCGCCTGCTGCTGTATCGTATCGCGCGCAATCGCCTGGCCGATCGCGGCCGATCGCCGCAGTCGCGACCGCACCTGTCACTGGCCGAGCATGATGGTCACGACGAGCCCACCAGCCCGTCGCCGGACCCCTTGCGCCAGGCAGAGTCCGGGCAGATGTTGTCCCTGCTGCGGCAGGCCCTTTTCAAATTGCCCGAGCGTGCGCGCGAGGTGTACCTGCTCAACCGGATCACCGGCATGAGCTATACGCAGATCGCGCGGCACTGTGGAATTACAGCCAAGACCGTGGAAAAACACATCGCCCGCGCCCTGCAGGGCCTGCGCCAGGAGTTGGGACCGGATCCGCTGCACAACGACGGGGATACCGAATGAGCAGCCACCGGCACACGGAAGACGCCTCGCTGTTCGCACGCGCCAGCGCCTGGGTAGCGCGGTTGGAGGCCCCGGACTGCACCCCTGCCGAACGCGAGTCGTTCGAAGACTGGCTGGCTGAAGACCCTGCCCATGTCAAAGCCTGGGCGCAGGCCGAAGATCTTTTCCAGCAAGGCCAGGGCCTGGCTGCGGACCCATGGCTGCGGACGGCTGCGGCGCGTGCGGCACGGCCTGCCCGACGCCGCTGGCTGCCTGCCGCGGCCGCGGCCGCTGGTATCTGCCTGGCCATCGGCGTGGGCTGGATGGTAGCGGTGGATGGCAACCCAGCCCCGCAGCGCTTTGCCAATGACACGCATCAGGCGCAGCGGCTGACCCTGCCCGATGGCAGCGTAGCCATGCTCGATGCCGGCACGACGCTGCACGCACGCTTTGGCTGGCGCCACCGCGAGCTGGACCTCGAACGCGGCCGCCTGCAGTTGCAGGTCGCGCCATCGAACAAAGCACTGCAGCTGCGCGCCGGCACCAGCACCATCCGCGATATCGGCACCACCTTCCAGGTCGAGCGCCTGCACGATGGCCTGGTCGAGGTCGCGCTGCTGGAGGGTGCGGTGGAAGTCAGCAACGGCGCCGCCCAGCACACCCTGGCCCCTGGCCAGCAACTGCAGGTACTCCCCTCCGGGCGCATCCAGCCCGGTCCAGCGCTGTCCTCCACGGCAGCCGCCGAGGGCTGGCTGCATGGGCAGCTGGTCTTCGATGCCACCCCGCTGTCGATCGTGGTCGAACGCATGAACCGCTATGGCCATGCACCGCTGGTGATCGCCGACCCGGAGATCACCGATCTGGCAGTCAGCGGCACGTTCCGCGCAGGCGACGCACAGGAGTTGCTGTCCGCGCTGGAACTTGGCTGGTCCATTGCTGGCCAGACGCGCCCGGATGGCGCGCTGGAACTGCGCCGCACGTACTGAGGAGGCCTGCGGTGATGGCAGGACCAGGCGCGCTGCGGTGGGGGCTGCTCCGCCCCCTGCTGTGCCTGGCGCTGCTGGTCGCCGCGCCGCCTGCCGCCCTCGCAGGCGATCCGGCTGCCACCCACGACTACCGCATCAACGCTGGCCCGTTGCCCTCGGCATTGCAGCAATGGGCACGGCAAAGCGGCATCGCTCTGGTGTTCGATGCCCGGGAACTGGCGGGGCTCCATGCCAACGGCACCCATGGCCAGGCCGATCCAGCATCGGCCCTGAAACAACTGGTCGCCGGCATGCCGGTGACCATCCTTCGAACACCGTCCGGTGGCTTCGTGGTCCGCCGCATCCGCGTCGCGCCCGCCGTCGCGCCGCCGGTTCCGGCAACGGTGGCGCCGCGCCCGCGCATGCCCCCGCAGTCGCCCCCCCAGGTGGACCTGGCGCCGATCCATGTCACCGGCAGCCGGTTGCCGCGCACCTCCGTGCAGACCACCCTGCCGGTGACCACGATCGATCGCGCAGATATCCTGCGCAGTGGCTACGGCAGCCTGTTCGACCTGCTGCGACACCTGCCCGGCATGAACGGGCTGCCAGCGATGAGCAGCGCACGCAGTGGCGATTCGCAGTACCTGCCTGTCGGTGCGGCCGCCACCACCAGCCTGGATGGCATGGGACCGCGCGCCACCCTGTTCCTGGTCAATGGCCGGCGCCTGCCCCGTTATCCAATGGTGTCCCTGGAACAGGGCGGGCTCACCGACCTGGGCGGCATTCCACTCAGCTTTGTCGAACGCATCGAACTGGTGCGCGGCGGTGCTTCGGCCATCTACGGTGCCGATGCCATGTCCGGCGTGGTCAACATCATCCTCCGCGACCAGGCCGACGGCCCGGAGGCAACGCTGCAGACCGGTCTGAGCAGTCGTGGCGACGCTGGCCAGTACCGCGTGCAGGCCGCCACCGGAGGCCTGCGCGGGAGCGGCGACCGCTGGTTCGCAGGCATCGACCTGCATCGCGTCGATCACCTGGCGGGGGACCAGCGTGACTGGCACGCAGAGACGTCGCAGTACCTGATCGGCGCCTTCCGCGATAGCGACTACTGGCCCGCTACGCGCTGCGACGGACCATTGAAACGACGCAATGGCGCCTGCTGGTTCGACAGTTCGCGCCCTCGTTCGCTTCAACCGGCCTCCGATACCGCCTCGGCCTATCTGCGCTACCGGCATGAGCGTGGCCAGGGACGCTACGTCTATGCCGAAGCCCGCGCCAGCCACAACCGGCAGCGTTTCGATCTGGGCCCGACCGCCGTCGCCCTCGGCCTGTACGGCTACACCTTCAACAGCGTCCTGCGCGAAGCCGGCAATGTGCGTCCCCAGGTACGTGCCACCGACGCCGATCTCACCCTGGGCATCGGCCGGGACCAGGGCAGCCACAGCTGGGACGCCGGCATCAGCGCGCAGCGCAGCGACGTCACCCTGGCCACGCCGGGCACCGTGCGCGCCGAACCGTTCATCGAGGCGGCGCAGTCGCTCAGGTTCCTGCCAGGCTTCGATGCATTGCCCGCCGATGAAGCCACCTCGCTGTTCCCATCGATCCGCAACCGTGGACTTACCGAGCAGTGGCAGGGCTGGTGGGGCATACAGCGCGCATTGATGCCGATGCGGGGCGGCAATGCGCAGCTGGCTACCGGCATCGATCTGCGCCATGAACGCTGGACGTCGCACCCGGACACCCTGCTGAGCCAGGGCGATCTGGCACTGGGGCTGCCGCAGCAGCAGCGGCGCCTGTCGCGGCAGAGTGGCGGCGCGTATGCGGAACTGGGCCTGCCACTCACGTCGGAACTGCGCATGGACCTGGCCGCGCGCTGGGACTACGACGGCGACTACACGGCATTCTCGCCCCGTGCCGGCCTGCGCTGGACGCCAACACCGCACTGGTCGTTCCTGCTGGCCAGCGGCCGCGGCTATCGCGCGCCCAGCCTGTTCGAACAGCGCCGCCCGCCAGGACAGTTCGGCACCCTTACCCTGCCCGTCTCAAGCGCACTGCCACCTTGTGCACAGAGCGAGCCGGACGGCCGCTGCGTGGTCACTGCGGATGTGGAGGAGAACAACGCGCTCAAGGCCGAGAGCTCACGCAGCCATTCGCTGGCGGCGACCTGGTCACCCAGCGATGCGTTCTCGCTTTCGCTGACCCACAACATCGTCGAGCTGCGCAACGAGATCCTCGCGCTGCAACCGGCCGATGCCGTGTGGAACCGTGACACCTGGCAATTGGATGAGGATGGCAACCTGAGCAGCCTCCGCCTGTCGTTCGACAATATCGGCCGCACCACTTCCCGCAACTGGGTGCTGCGTGGCGAATACCGGGTCGACACCGGCAGCACCGGCCAGTGGTTGTTCTCGCTGGACGCGCTGAAGCAGCAGGAGCTGCGCCGCCGTCGGGACCATGAGCCGGCGATCGACCTGCGCGGGCATGTCACGCCCGAGATGGCGGCGGTCCTCAACGTGCAATGGCAGAACAGCAACTGGGACATCGCCCTGCGCGGCAACCAGGTGGGCCGCACCCGCGCATGGCTGCCCGGCGCCGAGTGCCCGCAGCGGCAGATCGAACAGAACCACTGCATGAATCCGCGCCAGCTGCGCTGGAACCTGCACCTGGCGCGCCGTCTGGGCACACGCGTCATCGCGGCGCTGGACGTGCACAACGTGCTTGATGCGCAACCGGTGAACTACCTGGTCGGCAATGGTGGGCAGATGCCGGGGCTGGACGATCCACTGGGTCGCTACTACCTGCTTACCCTGCAGTTCCGCTGAGCGTAGTACGCTACGCGGCCTGTTCCACCGGTCTGCCACCTTCCCCATGAAAGCCTATCTCTGGTTCTGGGGCGCGTTCCTGCTGTTCTTCGCGTTGCCCTTCCCCTGCATCCTCTATTTCGGAACCTCCTGGCCGGTGGCGCTGGCTGATCGCAGCGCGCCATGGCTGTCCCTGCTGCTGCTTGTGCTGTCGCTGGCTGCATGGCTCTCTCTGCTGTTCGCGTTCCTGCATTTCCTGCTGCTCGGCCCACCGCGCGCCTTGCATCGCGTCCGCTCGATCCTCGCCGATGGCGAGCCGCGCGATGCGCTGATCGAACACGCTGAACAGACCGGCGTACAGGTGCGTGGCTTCGCGCAATGGAAACTGCAGCTGTCCTTCAAGAACCTGTCCGGCACGCCGATCCGCGAACAGCTGCTGGTGGTCGACAGCAAGCCGCAACTGCAGCGCTTCGGCGTCGGCAGGCACGTCGATGCACGCCTGAGCCAGGTGCCGGGCGCGTTCCCGAACGTGGTACTGGACGGTGCCCAGCCCGAACTGGATGTCGCCAGCCTGTGGCGGCGAAGCATCGGCGCAGCGCTCTGCATCTTCCTGGTAGCCGCTGCCTATGTGGCGGCCTACCGGCTGCAGAGCGAGGGTCTTGGCTGGACCTTCCTGTCCTTCGGCCACCCGCTGCTGGTGTGCCCGCTGGTGCTGTGTGGGTACATCTTGGGGCTGCGCCTGCTTGGCCGCCTGCTGCAGGCTGATGCGCGCGGCGACGCGTTGAAGTACCGCGGCATCGGCGTGGAGGCCAGGGTGCTGAAGGTGCGTCAGACCGGCACCTACCTCAACGAACAGCCGCAGGTGGAGTTCCAGCTGGAGTACACCGATCGTGACGGCCGCGTACAGCAGGTGAGCGTGCGCCGCTTCATCCCGCTGATCGATCTAGCCAACATCCCGCGCGAAACCGTGACCCTGCTGTACGACCCCGATGACCGTGGCAACGTGCGCCTGGAGGGCGTATGAAACAGCCGCCCTCCACCCGCGCCGTGTTCCTGGTATTGCTGCTGGTTCTGGCGGGCGTGGCCGTTGCCGGCGGCGCGGTGCAGACCATCAGCGAAACGCTGGGGCATTCGGTACAGCCGGACCGGTTGCCACCCTCCGTCTCGTCTCAGTCGCCGCGCGAGCAACCCGCATCGCTTGTGCCGTCCCCGGCCGCCTTCCCCGCGGCGAGTACCGCTGCGGCGCCCGAACGCAACAATCGCCTGTTCGATGCGGACTACCTGCAGGCTGCGCGCCAGGCACTGGAGCAGCTGCCGGCACTGGCTGGCCAGAGGCTGACGGTCTTCCATAGCATCCACTTCTACGACGATGGCCGCATCAACCTCGATCTGGTCGACCCGCAACAGCCGGGTCACGTCGACAGCTACCACTTCGAACGTGGCCAGTGGCGCAAGGGCAATCCGGTGAACCCGCAGCAGTTCGCGCCGACCATCAGCCTGCAGCGCAGCAGCACACCCCTGGCCAGCATCGATTTCGAGGCCGTGCCGCGCGTGGCGCAGGCACTGCAGGAACAACGCGACGCGCTGCAGAACCCCGCATCCGAAGTCGGCCACGTCTACGTGATCGTGCGCAAAGGCGGCAAGCTGGTGTGGCTGCCGGATGACGTCGCCGGTGACCGCGAATCCGTGCGCCTGCAGTTCGATGCGCAGGGCACCCTGCGCGGCGTGAACCGCCGATAGGCCACAAAAAAAGGGGACGGAGGGGATTAAGTCGCATGTGCCTTGGTGCGGATTGCGACTTAATCCCCTCCGTCCCCTTTTTCTATTTCACCGAGCGGGCTATGGCGTACTGCGCGCCGTAGTACGTGGACAGCACCAGCACGCTGGCCAGCGGCAGGCCGCCGGCGAAGCGGTCCCAGGCCAGCAGTGAATCGCTGGCGACGAACAGCAGCGCGCCGGCGGCCGCCCAGCGCGCGCTGCCGGCTTCCACGGCAGCGGGCTGTGGCCGGCGCCACTGGCGTGCCAGTGCCAGCACCGCCATCGAGGCCAGCACCACCACATACGCCAGCACCGGAATGCGCATCGGTGCGGGCAGGTGCGGCCACAGGCCAAGTACGTTGAGCACGGCAAACGTCGCCAGCAGGACGCTGGCCGCCAACAGCCCACGCCCCGCACGCAGGCCGTCGCGGAAGGCCACGATGTAGCAGAGGTGGGCCAGCAGGAACGCGACCAGGCCCGGCACGAACGCATCCATCGGCAGCATCAACGCGATGTCACCCACGCACGACAGCAGCATCCCGGCCAGCACCGCGCGTCGATAGAACGGCTGCGCGGGATCATGCACGCGCCAGACGATGGCAGCGATCAGCAGCGTGGTGGTCGGCTTGGCCAGCCAGTGCAGCCAGCGCCCGTCACCGTGCAGGAACGTGCCGACGATGGCCAGGATCGCCATCAGCAGGATCACGCCATCGCGGGCGCGTGGCTTCATCGCGCCTTCCACAATTCTGCGAGGCGGTCAGGCTTGCCGGCGATACGCTCCAGCACCGGGTACTGCAGGCCACCGTGGTAGGCGATGCTCATCGTTTCGATGCGGTCGAACTGCTTCACCAGCAGCACGATCGGCGCCTTGTCCTTCGCTGCCGCAGCCACCGCGTCCTTCAAGCGCTGGCTGCTGTACTCACGGCCGCCAACCGCGATCACCTTCATGCCCGGTGCAAGACCGGCGTTGAACGCCGGGCTGTCCCAGATCACATCGCCGACCGTACCGCTGTCGAGTACGGTCGCGCCCAGCGAATAGGCCAGCAATGCCGCCTTGGCGCGTTTTTCCTGTGCCTTGTAGGCGTCGTTCGGCGTATCGCGGTAGACCAGCTTCCAGCCCGCCAGCTCCAGGCCGCCGGTCAACGAACCGTGGCCGTCCAGGCGCCCGCGCAGGAACGTCGCCCAGTCGTACGGCGCGATGCCGTTCAAGGTCGCGACCACATCATCGAAGGTGTACGGGTTGACGTCCCAGTCGCCATTGCCGACGCCGAAGAACGCACGCGCGAAGTCGTCCAGGCTGCGGCGGTTGCCGCTCAGTTCGCGCAGCTTGCCCTCCACTTCCAGCCACAGCATCTGGCCGCCGGAGTAGTAGTCCTCGCTCATCTGGTAGTTGCGGTAGGGCAGCGTGCGGCGCTGGGCGATGGTCGGATCGTTGGTAGTGTCCTGCAGCGGCCGCCAGGCCAGGCCCGGTCGGCCACGGTCGTAGGTCGCGGCCACATTGGCCAGCATGTCGCGCGCCTGCGCGGCCGACCACAGCCCCGAACGCGCCGCCAGCACCTGGCCCCAGAACTGGGTCTGGCCCTCGTACACCCACAGCAGGCTGTCGCCCATCGGCACGTTGAAGTTGGTGGTGGCCAGGTCGGCGCCGCGACGGTACTTGCCGTTCCAGGAATGGGTGTACTCGTGCGGCAACAGATCGCGCATCCACGCGTTGCTGTCCCACTCGGTGAAGTAGCCCGGATCGGCGCTATTCTCGCTGGAACGGTGATGCTCCAGGCCGATGCCACCGAGGCGGTCGGTCAATGCCAGCAGGAACTCATAGTGGTTGTAGTGGCGCGCACCGTAAAGCTTGTCGGCCTGCTGCACCAGCGCGCGATGCATGGTGATCTGTGCCTCGCTCGGCTTCAGCGATTTGGCGTCGTCGGCAAACACATTGAGGTGCACCGGCACCTTCGCGCCCGGGTCGAGATCGATGCGCTGGTAGTGCTCGCCGGCGAACAAGGGCGAATCGACCAGATGGTCATACGAGATCGGCTTGAACACCACGGTGTCACCGTCGCGCCGCGCGGTTTCCAGCGCGGTTGCGAACGACCAGCCCTTGGGCAGGGTCACGCTGGCCTGCGCCTGCAGGTCGCGCGCATCGACGCCGGCCGGATACAGCGAATTGGCGTTCCACTGCAGGTTGAGCATTTCCGGGGTCATCACCACCCGGCCCTGGCTGCCGCCCTGCGAGGACAGGAAGTCGAAGTGGGCGACGATCTCGCTCACGCCCTCGGGCACGTTCACCTTGAACGCATAGACGTTGAACTGGTCACGCTGCCAGGCCAGCGGCTTGCCGTTGGCGGTCACGCGCAGGCCGGCCAACTTGTCGATCGGGCCGGTGGGCGAATGGTTGCCGGGAATCCACTGCGGGTACAGCAGGGTCATCGGGCCGGGCTTGGCCGGCACCGTAGCGGTCACCTTGAAGATGCGCCGGGCCAGATCGCGCGCGTCGACGTCGATGCGCAGCAGGCCGGGGGCCACCGCGTTCGCCGGTGGCGAGGTCTGCGCCAGTGCAGGCGTGGCCGCCAGCGCGAACAGCAACGACATCGCCAAGGCTCGGGTCTTCATCGGGCAGGTTCCAACAGCGGAGAATCTTCCGATGCTAGGCCTGTAACGTGCCCTGCCCCATGGCCAAAGGTCATGGGCGGGCCGCCCATCCTTGCGTGCGAAAAAGCGTGCGAACCAAGGTTCGCACCCACCTTGTGCTGGTTCGCCCCACCTTGTGCTGGTTTGCACCCACCGTGTGCCAGTTCGCACCCACCAGAGCAGTTCCAGTAGATCCACGCCATGCGTGGATGAGGCGCTTCCCGGTCAGTCGACCAGGCGCAGGCGCAGTTCCTTCGGCAGCGCGAACACCATCGATTCCGGTTCGCCGTCCAGCTCGCCCACGCCGGTGGCGCCCAGTTCGGCCAGGCGCGCCAGCACGCCATCGACCAGCACCTGCGGTGCAGAGGCGCCGGCGGTCACGCCGATGTGCTGCTTGCCTGCCACCCATGCCGGGTCGATCTCGTGCGCGCCGTCGATCAGGTACGACTCCACGCCCTCACGGCGGGCCAGCTCGCTCAAGCGGTTGGAGTTGGAGCTGTTCGGCGAACCGACCACCAGCACCAGGTCGCAGCGCTTGGCCAGATCGCGCACGGCATCCTGGCGGTTCTGCGTGGCGTAGCAGATGTCGTCGTTCTTCGGGCCCTGCATCGCCGGGAAACGCTCGCGCAGCGCATCGATGATCCCGCGCGTGTCATCCACCGACAGCGTGGTCTGGGTGGTGTAGGCGAAGTTTTCCGGCTGGTTGATCTGCAGCGTGGCAACCTGCTCCACGTCTTCCACCAGGTAGATCTGGCCGGTGCCGGCTTCGCGGTTCCACTGGCCCATGGTGCCTTCCACTTCCGGGTGACCGGCGTGGCCGATCAGCACCACGTCACGGCCGGCACGGCAGTGGCGGGCGACTTCGAAGTGGACCTTGGTCACCAGCGGGCAGGTGGCGTCGAACACCTTCAGGCCACGGCGCTCGGCTTCCTGGCGCACGGCCTGGGACACGCCATGGGCGCTGAAGATCACCGTGTTGTTGTCCGGCACTTCGTCGAGTTCCTCGACGAAGATCGCCCCGCGCTGCTTCAGGTCGTCGACCACGAAGCGGTTGTGCACCACTTCATGGCGAACATAGATGGGCGCGCCCAGCGTTTCGATCGCGCGCTTGACGATCTCGATCGCACGATCGACACCGGCACAGAAACCACGCGGGTTGGCGAGCAGCACATCCATCAGTTCAATCTCCCGGCAGCGGCCGGCTTACGGTTTCGGATTGGCATTATCCGCCTTTTTGGCGGACTTGCCGTCGAACAGGCCAAACAGGGCGATGCCGATGGCACCCACCACGATGGCCGAGTCGGCGATGTTGAACGAGGGCCAGGTGTAGCTGCCCACGTACCACTGGATGAAATCGACCACGTGGCCGTGCACCTGGCGGTCGATCACGTTGCCGATGGCGCCGCCGATGATGAGCGCATACGGCACCGCGGCCTTCCAGTTGCCGCGCGCGGTGCCGCGCAGCCACCACGCCATCAGGCCGCTGATGGCGATCGCCAGTGCGGTGAAGAAGTACTTCTGCCAGCCACCGGCGTCGCTCAGGAAACTGAATGCCGCGCCGGTGTTGTAGGTGCGGTACCAGTTCCAGAAGCCGTCGATGACCACCACCGGCTGGAACTCCGGCAGGCTCGACAGCACCCAGGCCTTGGACCACTGGTCCAGGCCGATGATGGCGGCCGACAGCAGCAGCCAGACCAGGGCGTTCGGATGCGGACGGGGCGCGGCCATCAGAACCAGCTCCGCACTTCGCCGGCGCCGGTCACGTTGCTCACGCAACGGCCGCACAGTTCCGGATGGTCGGCGTTGCGGCCGACGTCGGCGCGGTGGTGCCAGCAGCGCACGCACTTGGCCTTGGTGGTCGGCTGGGCGCTGACGAACACCTCGTCGGTGGTCGCCGGGCGCACCTGCACGTCGCCACTGATGAACAGGAAGCGCAGTTCATCGGCCAGCGGCTGCCACTTCGCGGCCTGCTCCTCGTTGGCGGCAATGGTGATCTCCGCTTCCAGCGCGGCACCGATGGCGCCGTTGGCACGCATCGGCTCGAGCACCTTGGCCACCTGCTCGCGCACAGCCAGCAACTGGTCGAAGTCGGTGGCGTTGAGCTGGGCATCGGCCGGCAGCGGCGCCAGGCCGTCGTACCAGGTGGTGAACAGCACATGGCCAGCATGCTCGCCCGGCAGGTAGCCCCACAGCTCGTCGGCGGTGAAGGTCAGGATCGGCGCCACCCAGCGGGTGAACGCTTCGGCGATGTGGTACATCGCGCTCTGTGCCGAACGGCGACCGTGCGAATCGGTCGGCATCGTGTACAGGCGGTCCTTGGTCACGTCCAGGTACAGCGAGCCCAGGTCCACGCTGCAGAAGTTCAGCAGCAGCTGCACGATCTCGGCCATGTTGTAGCCGTCGTAGGCCGCCTTGATCTTCTCCTGCAGCTCCCACGCGCGATGCACGATCCAGCGGTCCAGCGCGACCATCTGGTCGAGCGGACGCAGGTGCTGGGCCGGATCGAAACCGTCCAGGTTGCCGAGCAGGAAGCGTGCGGTGTTGCGCAGGCGGCGGTAGGCATCGGCGTTACGCTTCAGGATCTCCTGCGACAGCGACATCTCGTTGCTGTAGTCGGCCGAGGCGATCCACAGGCGCAGGATGTCCGCGCCCAGCTTGTTCATGATGTCCTGCGGCTCGATGCCGTTGCCCAGCGACTTGGACATCTTGCGGCCGTGCTCATCCACGGTGAAGCCGTGGGTCAGGCACTGCTTGTACGGGGCGCGCTTGTCGATCGCCACGCCGGTCAGCAGCGAGGACTGGAACCAGCCGCGGTGCTGGTCGGAACCTTCCAGGTACAGGTCGGCCGGCTTGCCGAAGCCTCGCGCCGCAAGCACGCCTTCATGGGTCACGCCCGAGTCGAACCAGACGTCGAGGATGTCGGTGACCTTCTCGTAGTCGGCGGCTTCAGCGCCCAGCAGTTCGGCGGCATCCAGCGAGTACCACACGTCGATGCCCTCGGCTTCGACGCGGTCGGCGACCTGCTGCATCAGCTCCACCGAACGTGGATGGATCTCGCCGGTCTGCCGGTGGGTGAACAGTGCGATCGGCACGCCCCAGGTGCGCTGGCGCGAGATGGTCCAGTCCGGGCGACCGTCGACCATGCTCTGGATGCGCGCCTTGCCCCAGGTCGGGAACCAGCCGACGGTGTCGATGGCGGCCAGCGCATCGTTGCGCAGGTTGGCCTTGTCCATCGAAATGAACCACTGCGGGGTGGCCCGGAACACCACCGGCGTCTTGTGGCGCCAGCAGTGCGGGTAGCTGTGGCGGATCGGATGGAACGCCAGCAGCGAACCGTTGTCGCGCAGCACGCCGACGATGGCTTCCTGTGCCTTCCACAGGTGCTGGCCAGCCAGCACCACGTCACCGGCCGGCGGGGTCGATTCCAGGTACACGCCACGGCCGTCGATCGGGGTCACCTGGCCGGCGTTGTACTTGTCCAGCAGGCCGTACTTCTGGCTGACCACGAAGTCTTCCTGGCCGTGGCCGGGGGCGGTGTGCACCGCACCGGTACCGTCCTCGTCGGAGACGTGGTCGCCGTTGAGCACCAGGATCTCGCGCTCCGGGTAGAACGGGTGCGCCAGCAGCTGGTTCTCCAGCGCCGCACCGGTGGTTTCACCGTGCAGCACCACGTTTTCGACGCCATAGCGCTGCAGCGCGCGCTCGGCCAGCGCCGCAGCCAGCACCAGCCAACGGCGCTTGCCGTTGTGCGCCGGGCCTTCGGCCAGCACGTAGGTGATCTCCGCGCCCAGCGACACCGCCAGCGAGGCCGGCAGCGTCCACGGGGTGGTGGTCCAGATCGGTACGGCCACTTCCACGTCGGCCGGCACGCTCACGCCGAACGCCTGGCCGATGGCCTGCGCATCGCGTGCGGCGTAGGCCACGTCGATCGCCGGCGATTCCTTTTCCTGGTACTCGATCTCGGCCTCGGCCAGCGCCGAGCCACAGTCGAAGCACCAGTACACCGGCTTGGCGCCACGCACCAGGTGGCCGTTGGCCACGACCTTGGACAGTGCACGGATCTCGTTGGCTTCGAAGTCGAAGCTCAGGGTCTTGTACGGGTTGTCCCAGTCACCGGTCACGCCCAGCCGCTTGAAGTCCACGCGCTGGATGTTGATCTGCTCTTCGGCGAACTCGCGGCACTTCTGGCGGAATTCAACGGCGTCGAGCTTGGTGCCGACCTTGCCCCACTTCTTTTCCACCGCGATCTCGATCGGCAGGCCATGGCAGTCCCAGCCCGGCACGTAGGGCGCATCGAAGCCGGCCAGGTAGCGCGACTTGACGATGATGTCCTTCAGGATCTTGTTGACCGCGTGGCCCAGATGGATGCGGCCGTTGGCGTACGGCGGGCCGTCGTGCAGCACGAACAGCGGGCGGCCGGCGGCGTTGTCGCGCAGCTGCTGGTAGAGCCCCTGCTCTTCCCACCGCGCCAGAATGCCCGGCTCGCGCTTGGGCAGGTCGCCGCGCATCGGGAATTCGGTGGCTGGCAGGTTCAGGGTGGTCTTGTAGTCCTGGCTCACGCAGTGGCTCGCAATCTATGTTCGGAAAGGATGGCGCGCGCCTGTTCGGCGTCGCGGTGCATCTGGTCGGTCAGCGCCGCCAGATCATTGAATTTCTCTTCGTCGCGCAGCTTGGCGACGAACTCCACATCGATGTGGCGCCCGTACAGGTCGCCCTGGAAATCGAACAGGTGGGCTTCCAGCAGCGGCTCCACGCCCTCCACCGTCGGGCGGGTGCCGAAGCTGGACACCGACGGCCACGGTTGGTCGAACACGCCATGCACCCAGGTCGCGTAGATGCCCGACAGCGCTGGGGTCTTCGGGAACCGCAGGTTGGCGGTGGGGAAGCCCAGCGTACGGCCGAGCTGGCGCCCGCGCACCACCCGGCCGCTGATCGCGTACGGACGGCCCAGCAGGTCGTTGGCACGGGCGAAGTCGCCCTGCTGCAGCAGCTGGCGGATGCGGGTGCTGGAAATGCGTTCGCCATGCAGGTCAACCGCTTCAATTTCGCCCGCAGTGAAACCCAGTTCGGCACCCATTTTCTGCAGCAGAGCCAGGTCGCCACGGCGGCGGTTGCCGAAGCAGAACTCCGGGCCGATCCAGACCTCACGCGCACTCAGGCGCTTGACCAGCAACTGGCGCACGAAGGTCTCGGCCGGCATCGCCGCCATCGCCGCGTCGAATCGCAGCAGGCCGACCGCATCGACACCGAGCTCGCGCAGGATCTCGACCTTGCTGCGCGCCAGGGTCAGCCGCGGCGGCGGTGTGCCCTGGGCGAAGAACTCACGCGGCAGCGGCTCGAACGCCACGGCCACGGCGGCGACGCCCAAGGCGCGCGCGCGGGCAACCGCGTGGCGGACCAGCGCACGATGGCCCAGGTGGAGGCCGTCGAATGCACCGATACAGACCACGCTTCCGTTGGGGAACAGCTCCCCGCCCTCGACGCTTCTGAACAGCCTGCTCATCAACTCTCGTTCCGGCCCGACCGGGGCCGCCGCTTCAATGGTGTAACCCTGAAGTATAGCCGCCACAAGCCGCGATCAATGCCCACGCAGATCGCGCGGGCGGAAGCCCATCGCCAGCATGGCTACCGCGTAGGTGACACCGCCACCGCCGACCAGCAGCGACAGGCTGCCGATCCGCTCCCACACGCTCATCGCCGAGAAGCCTGGCAGCCAGTGCAGCAGGGCCAGCAGCACACCAACCATGGCCGCACAGGCCAGCAGCAGTCGCAGCAGATAGCCGCCCCAGCCCGGCCGGCGCTGGTAAACGTCGGTCTTGCCCAGCCAGTACCACAGCAGGCCCAGGTTCAGGTAACTGGACAGCGCGCTGGCAATGCCCAGTGCCAGATGCAGGCCCGGCTGCTTGCCGATGGCCGCCATCACGCCCTGCGCCTTCAGCTCGTCCGGCACCATGACCTGGTACAGCACCGCCAGCAGGGCGAAGTTGAACACCATGTTGGCCACCAGCGCGGCCACACCCGCGCGCACCGGGGTCTTGGTGTCCTGGCGTGCGTAGAACGCGGGCAACACCACTTTCAGCAGGGCGAACGCCGGCAGGCCGAAGCTCAGGCCGTACACCGACAGCGCGGTCATGCGGGTATCGAAGGCACTGAACTGGCCGTGCTGGAAGATGGTCGCAATCAGCGGTTCGGCCAGCAGCAGCAGGCCCAGCATGGCCGGCACCGAGATCAGCAGGGTCATGCGCAGGCCCCAGTCCAGCGAGCGCGAGAAGCCCTCGCGGTCGGTGCTGACGTGGTGACGGGCCAGCGCCGGCAGGATCACCGTGCCCAGCGCCACGCCGAACACGCCCAGCGGCAGCTCCAGGAAGCGGTCGGCCAGCGACAGCCAGGACTGCGAGCCATCGGTCAGCTTGGCCGCGATGACGGTGTCCAGCAGCAGGTTGATCTGCGCCACCGAGGAACCGAACAGGGTCGGCACCATCAGCGTCATCACCTTGCGCACGCCCGGATGGCTCCAGCCCCAGCGCGGCAGGGTCAGCAGGTTGATGCCCTTCAGCGAGGGCAGCTGGAACAGCAGCTGCAGGATGCCGGCAGCCAGTACCGCCCAGCCCAGCGCCAGGATCTGCTTTTCCGGGGTACCGCCCAGCCGCGGGGCCAGCCACAGCGCGCCGGCGATCATGCACAGGTTGAGGATGACCGGGGTCAGCGCCGGCATGGCGAAGCGCTGGAAGCTGTTCAGCGCGCCGCCGGCCAGGGCGGTCAGCGACACGAACAACAGGAACGGGAAGGTCAGGCGGAACAGGTCGACCAGCAGGCCCTGCTTGACCGGATCGGTATCAACGCCACTGGAGAAGACCGAGGCCAGCTGCGGCGCGAAGATCAGCGCCAGCGCAGTGACCAGCATCAGCACCCCGCCCAGGGTGCCGGCGGTGCGGGCCATCAGTTCACGCAGCTCGGCGTGGCTGCGGGTCTCCTTCACTTCCGTGAACACGGGCACGAAAGCGGTGGCGAAAGAGCCTTCGGCGAACAAACGCCGCAGGAAATTGGGTACCCTGAAGGCGACCCAGAAAGCATCAGTGATGGCGTTGGTGCCGAACGTGGTGGTCACCACGAAGTCCCGGACAAGTCCGAGAACGCGCGAGACCATGGTCATGCTGCTGAACGACAGCAGGCCCCGCAACAACTTGGGTGAACTCACTCAGCGTCCCTCTTGACAATC
Source organism: Stenotrophomonas sp. a6 (assembly GCF_030913325.1). Taxonomy (NCBI): domain Bacteria; kingdom Pseudomonadati; phylum Pseudomonadota; class Gammaproteobacteria; order Lysobacterales; family Lysobacteraceae; genus Stenotrophomonas; species Stenotrophomonas sp. a6. Next base: position 1,266,507 of record NZ_CP133161.1, on the reverse strand, counting down.
GACTTGACGTGCATTTCTTACGCCATCATACTAGCTAGCTTGCTGTTCCCATAACACCGATTTTTTCAGGAAACCACCACCGTGGCCAATATCAAGTCCGCCAAGAAGCGCGCCAAGCAGACCGTCGTGCGCAACGCGCGCAACGTGGCTCAGCGCTCGATGCTGCGCACCGCTGTCAAGAAAGTGATCAAGGCGCTGGACGCCAACGATGCCGCCGGCGCCGAAGCCGCCTTCGCCGTTGCCCAGCCGATCCTGGATCGCTTCAGCGCGCGTGGCCTGATCCACAAGAACAAGGCTGCTCGCCACAAGAGCCGCCTGAACGACCGCATCAAGGCCCTCAAGGCCGCCTGATCCGGCGTTGCCGCCCTGCCCTCCGGGGCCGGGCTGCAGACAAGAACCCGGCCCCGGCCGGGTTTTTTGTTGCCAGCGATCCGGTAGTGCCGGCCGCTGGCCGGCAACCCCGAGGAATGCCGGCCAGCGGCCGGCACTACCGGAAAATGAAAAACCCGGCCGAAGCCGGGTTTTTGCCAACGTCAGTCGACTGACAGTCGACTCTACTGCGCGTTACGGGCTTCCTGCTCTTCTTCCTTCTGGCGATCGAAGAAGGCCATGATCCGGCTCATGATCGGGAAGGTGCCTTCGCGGCCCAGCGCGGAGACCAGGAACCACGGCTCCTTCCAGCCCAGCTCGGCGACGATCTGCTCGGCCGCAGCCTTCGCTTCGTCCTCGAACATCAGGTCAGCCTTGTTCAGCACCAGCCAGCGCGGCTTCTGCAGCAGTTCCGGATCGTGCTTTTCCAGCTCGCGCTCGATGGCGCGCACCTGCTCGACCGGAGAAATGCCTTCCACCCCACCCTCCATCGGCGAGATGTCCACCAGGTGCAGCAGCAGGCGGGTGCGCTGCAGGTGGCGCAGGAACTGCGCACCCAGGCCGGCACCGTCGGCCGCGCCTTCGATCAGGCCCGGGATGTCGGCAATCACGAAGCTGCGGTAGTTTTCCACCTTCACCACACCCAGGTTCGGGTACAGCGTGGTGAACGGGTAATCGGCCACCTTCGGCGTCGCCGCCGAAACGGCACGGATCAGGGTGCTCTTGCCGGCGTTGGGGAAGCCCAGCAGGCCGACGTCGGCCAGCAGCTTCAGCTCCAGCTTCAGCGTGCGCTCCTCACCCGGCTCGCCCGGCAGCGCCTGGCGCGGCGAGCGGTTGGTCGAGCTCTTGAAGTGCATGTTGCCCAGGCCACCGCGGCCGCCCTTGGCCACCAGCAGGCGGTCGCCGTGCTGGGTCAGGTCGCCGATGACTTCATCGGTGGAAACGTTGATCACCACGGTGCCGACCGGCACGGTGATGGTCAGGTCTTCGCCGCCCTTGCCGTAGGCCTGGCGGCCCATGCCGTTCTCGCCCCGCTGCGCCTTGAAGATGCGGTCATGGCGGAAGTCGACCAGGGTGTTCAGGTTTTCGTCGGCGCGGATGTACACGCTGCCGCCCGCACCGCCGTCGCCGCCGTCCGGGCCGCCGAGCGGAATGAACTTCTCGCGACGGAAGCCAATGCAGCCGTTGCCGCCGTTGCCGGCGAACACTTCGATTTCTGCTTCGTCTACCAGTTTCATTGTTTCGATGCCTGCGATGGGCGCGGCCTGCCGGCCGTCACCTTGAATGTTATGCCTGCCGATGGCCGGCAGCCCGGCCTGGCCGGTCTTGCTTCAACTCTAACGAAAAGCCCCGCCGAAGCGGGGCTCTTCATGCAGCACCCCCATGCCGAGGCACGGGCGCCGGCGATGCCTGGATCAGGCGTCGGCCGAGACGATGCTGACGGTGCGACGCTTCTTGGCGCCCTTGACCGAGAACTCCACCTTGCCGTCCACGAGGGCGAACAGGGTGTGGTCACGGCCCAGGCCAACGCCGGTGCCCGGGTGGAACTGGGTGCCGCGCTGACGCACGATGATGTTGCCGGCTTCGATGGCCTGGCCGCCGAAGATCTTGACGCCCAGGTACTTCGGGTTGGAGTCGCGACCGTTGCGCGAGGAGCCTACGCCCTTTTTATGTGCCATGACTGCTTCTCCTGATGCTTAGCCGGCGATGCCGGTGATCTCGATTTCGGTGTAGTACTGACGGTGACCCTGACGCTTCATGTGGTGCTTGCGGCGACGGAACTTGATGATCCGGACCTTGTCAGCACGACCCTGGGACAGGACCTTGGCGGTGACGGCAGCGCCCTTCAGCGCATCGCCCAGCTTCACGCCGTCGCTGTCACCCAGCATCAGGATGTTGTCAAACTTGATCTCGCTGCCGACTTCGACTTCGAGCTTTTCAATGCGGAGCTTTTCGCCCTGCGCCACGCGGTATTGCTTACCGCCGGTGACCAGTACTGCGTACATGACCAGGCCTTCCTCTGTAGTTATTGTGGTCTGAGCTGCCGCCATCGAGGGCGGACAGGAGCGGAATTGTACGCAGATCAGCGGGCGCGGGTCAAGTCAACCCCTGAACGTCGAAGGAGACGGCACCGGAAAGGGGTCAGAAGCATTTTCACGCCGTGAAAAGGGATCTGACCCCTGGCTGACGGCCTGTCTCACAAGGTGAGACACCGGGCTGGCATTGTCGCCCATTGCCCCCATCTGGTCACCTCGGTAGGCTGACCGATTGCCGTTCCCTGCTGGCCCGGCACCCAGCCAACGCCCCCACAACCGGATCCCCCATGGCGATGGATTTCATCCGCATCCGCGGCGCGCGGACGCACAACCTGAAGAACCTCGACCTCGACCTGCCCCGCGACAAGCTGATCGTGATCACCGGCCTGTCCGGCTCGGGCAAGTCCTCGCTGGCGTTCGACACCATCTATGCAGAAGGCCAGCGCCGCTATGTCGAGTCGTTGTCGGCCTATGCGCGCCAGTTCCTGAGCGTGATGGAAAAGCCGGACCTGGACCACATCGAAGGCCTGTCCCCGGCCATCTCGATCGAGCAGAAGTCGACCTCGCACAACCCGCGTTCGACCGTCGGCACGATCACCGAGATCTACGACTACCTGCGCCTGCTGTACGCCCGCGTCGGCACCCCGCGCTGCCCGGACCATGGCTACCCACTGGAAGCGCAGACGGTCAGCCAGATGGTCGACCAGGTGCTGACGCTGGACCCGGAGCAGCGCTACATGCTGCTGGCGCCGGTCATCCGCGACCGCAAGGGCGAGCATGCGCAGGTGTTCGACCAGCTGCGTGCGCAGGGCTTCGTCCGTGTGCGCGTGGACGGCGAGCTGCATGAAATCGACGCGGTGCCGCCGCTGGCACTGCGCCAGAAGCACACCATCGAGGCGGTGATCGACCGCTTCCGCCCGCGCGAGGACATCAAGCAGCGCCTGGCCGAGAGCTTCGAGACCGCGCTGAAGCTGGGCGACGGCATGGCCTCGGTGCAGAGCCTGGACAACACCGAAACCGCGCCGACGCTGTTCTCCTCCAAGTATTCCTGCCCGGTCTGCGATTACTCGCTGCCGGAGCTGGAACCGCGCCTGTTCTCGTTCAACGCACCGATGGGCGCCTGCCCCGGCTGCGATGGCCTGGGCATGGCCGAGTTCTTCGACCCCTCGCGCGTGGTGGTGCATCCCGAACTGTCGCTGGCCGCCGGTGCGGTGCGCGGCTGGGATCGCCGCAATGCCTACTACTTCCAGCTGATCGCTTCGCTGGCCAAGCACTACCGGTTCGACGTCGACGCGGCGTGGAACTCGCTGCCGGCCAAGGTGCAGCAGGCCGTGCTGTACGGCAGCGGCGACGAAGCGATCACCTTCACCTACTTCACCGAAGCCGGTGGCCGCACCCAGCGCAAGCACCGCTTCGAGGGCATCATTCCCAACCTCGAACGCCGCTACAAGGAAACCGAGTCGCCGGCGGTGCGCGAAGAACTGTCCAAGTACATCAGCGAGCAGCCGTGCCCGGAATGCCATGGCGCCCGCCTGAACAAGGCGGCTCGCAACGTGTTCGTGGCCGACCGCCCGCTGCCGGACCTGGTAGTGCTGCCGATCGACGAGGCGCTGAAGTTCTTCAGCGAGCTGAGCCTGCCGGGCTGGCGTGGCGAAATCGCTGCGAAGATCGTCAAGGAAATCGGCGAACGCCTCGGCTTCCTGGTCGATGTGGGCCTGGATTACCTGACCCTGGAGCGCAAGGCCGACACCCTGTCCGGTGGTGAGGCACAGCGCATCCGCCTGGCCAGCCAGATCGGCGCCGGCCTGGTCGGCGTGATGTACGTGCTCGACGAGCCGTCCATCGGCCTGCACCAGCGCGACAACGAACGCCTGCTCGGCACCCTCACCCGCCTGCGCGACCTGGGCAACACGGTGATCGTGGTGGAGCATGACGAGGATGCGATCCGTCTGGCCGACTATGTGCTGGACATCGGCCCGGGCGCGGGCGTTCATGGCGGCGAGATCGTCGGCCAGGGCACCCTGCAGGACATCCTGGAAGCCCCGCGCTCGCTGACCGGCCAGTACCTGTCCGGCAAGCGCGCGATCGAGATTCCGGCGCGCCGGCACAAACCGAACCCGAAGATGACCCTGCACCTGCGCGGGGCCAGCGGCAACAACCTGAAGGGCGTGGACCTGGCGATTCCGTCGGGCCTGCTGACCTGCGTGACCGGCGTGTCCGGCTCGGGCAAGTCGACCCTGATCAACGACACCCTGTTCTCGCTGGCCGCCAACGAGATCAACGGTTCCTCGCACCCGATCGCCCCGTACAAGGAGATCGATGGCCTGGACCTGTTCGACAAGGTGGTGGACATCGACCAGTCGCCGATCGGCCGCACCCCGCGTTCCAACCCGGCCACTTACACCGGCCTGTTCACTCCACTGCGCGAACTGTTCGCACAGGTGCCTGAAGCGCGCGCGCGTGGCTATTCGCCGGGCCGCTTCAGCTTCAACGTGCGCGGCGGCCGCTGCGAAGCCTGCCAGGGCGACGGCCTGATCAAGGTCGAGATGCACTTCCTGCCGGATGTGTACGTGCCGTGCGATGTCTGCCATGGCAAGCGCTACAACCGCGAAACGCTGGAGATCCTGTACAAGGGCTTCAACATCAACGACGTGCTGGAAATGACCGTCGAGGATGCGCTGAAGCTGTTCGAGCCGGTGCCGTCGATCGCGCGCAAGCTGGAAACGCTGGTCGACGTCGGCCTGAGCTACATCAAGCTGGGCCAGAGCGCGACCACGCTGTCTGGTGGTGAAGCGCAGCGCGTGAAGCTGTCCAAGGAACTGTCGCGCCGCGATACCGGCCGCACCCTGTACATCCTCGACGAGCCGACCACCGGCCTGCACTTCCACGACATCGAAGCGCTGCTGGGCGTGCTGCACAAGCTGCGCGACGAGGGCAACACGGTGGTGGTGATCGAGCACAACCTGGACGTGATCAAGACCGCCGACTGGATCGTCGATCTGGGCCCGGAAGGCGGGCATCGCGGTGGCACCATCCTGGTCACCGGCACGCCGGAAGACGTGGCGGCCTGCCCGCAGTCGTACACCGGCCAGTTCCTGGCCCGCATGCTGCCGTCCACCAGCGCGCGCCCGGAACAGCCGGCCGCCGTGGCCAACAAGCCCGATGCCCGCCCGCCGCGCAAGGTGAAGCCTGAGAAGCCGGCCAAGGTGGCGAAGAAGGCGGTGGCTGCCAAGAGCACCGGCAAGGCCAGCAAGAGCACGACCAAGAAGAAGGACGCCTGATGAGCAGCGAACACAAGATCCTGGCCCGCATCCCGATCAGCGTGCGCTGGCGTGACATGGACAGCATGGGCCACGTCAACAACGCCAAGTACATTTCCTACCTGGAGGAAGCGCGCGTGCGCTGGATGCTGGGCGTGGACGGCGTGTCGATGACCGACCGCATCGCCCCGGTGGTGGCCGCGACCAACGTCAACTATCGGCTGCCGATCGTGTGGCCCAACGACATCCTGGTCGAGCTGTTCGTCGAGCGCCTGGGCAACAGCAGCGTGACCATCGGCCACCGCATCGTCGATCAGCAGGACGATTCGAAGCTGTATTCCGATGGCAACGTGGTGGTGGTCTGGATGGATACCCAGACCGGCAAGAGCGCACCGCTGCCGGAGGCGATCCGCAGCGCCTCTACCTGACGCGCCCTGGTGGGTGCCGACCTTGGTCGGCACGCATTGGCTGCAATGAGGTTGCCGGCCAGCGGCCGGCACGACCGACACTGATCAAAGGACTGACATGATCCACAAGACCGAACTGCGCGACCTGCTGCCCGGCATGGTCCCCTTCCCCACCGACGTCTTTCCCGCCGACCAGGCCTGGCTCGGCCAGCACCTGCTGCCGCTGCTGAAGATCGACCTGGGCGTGCTGCGCCCGGAACTGGCTGGCCAGGTGGCAACGATGCTGTGCCCGATCGAGCCGTACGACGGCTGCATCGGCGAGACCACCGAAGAACACCACAACGATTTCACCGGCACCAACTGGATCGCCTTCGAACTGACCGCCGGCAACCAGATGCGCTTCCTCGGCAACGAGGGCTATTTCATCGGCGATGCGGTACAGGACAAGGACGCACAGGAACACATCGCGCAGATGCGCGAGAGCTACGCCAAGGCCCGCGACTACCATGCCACGCACGGCCGTCTCGCCTGCTACTCGCGCTACGGCAAGGGTGAGGCCAGCGAGCGCGATTATCTGGATACGCTGGGTGGCCCCATTGGTTTCGGCAACTGGACCGAGACCGCGGAGATTCCCGCAGCCTTCGAACTGGGCTTCACCGAGGCGGCCGATGACCCCAATGCTGCGGACGATGCCGAAACGGTGATCATCACCCGCGATGGCAACAAATTCTTCGCCGTGGCCGACGTAGCCGGCTACAACTGGTGCGCCACCGGTGCCGACGCGATCGTGATGCTGTACGAGCCGGTCAGCCGCACGGTGCTGTTCTCTTACGACTGGTCGTAAGCCTGTTTGGTAGTGCCGGCCGCTGGCCGGCATTGCCCGTGCTGCCGGCCAGCGGCCGGCACTACCCGACCGTCATTTCGCAGCCTTGCGCACGGTCAGCGTCGCGCTCGCTTCACCCCCCCCTTCCAGCTGCAGCCGCAGCGGCAGCACCTGCCCTTCCTTCAGCGCGCCCTTGCCCTGCATCAGCATCAGGTGCAGGCCGCCGGGCTTGAGCTCGGCACGCGCGCCGGCTGCCAGCGGCAGGCGCTCGATCGCGCGCATCCGGCTGACCCCGTCGACAATCGTGGTCTCGTGCAGCGACACATCACCGAAGCTGCTGCTGGTCGCGCCGGTGATCGCCACCGCCATACTGCAGCGATTGTGGATGACGCCGTAGCCGGCGGTCATCGGCATTGCCGGATTCGGAGGCAACCGCGCCCAGCCCTGCTCCACCGTGACGCACGCCGGTTCGGCGGCCGAGGCCGATGCTGCGGTCGCACACAGGACCCACAGTACGCCAACGAATGGTTTGGTTATCATCGCCCAGGTTCCTTCTTCGCAACGAGACCGCAGCATGACGACGCTCATCGAGGTGATCAACCATGGCCCCATCCGCGAACTGCGCCTGGCACGGCCGCCGGTCAACGCACTGGACACCGAACTGTGCCGGCAGTTGATCCATGCCATCGAGCTGGCCATGGCCGAAGACGCGCATGGCATCGTGCTGTCGGGCAGCGAGCGCGTCTTCACCGGCGGCATGGACGTGCCGCACCTGCTCTCGCATGGCGATGACAAGCACAAGTTGTTGGACACCTGGAACGCCTTCTTTGGCGCCGTGCGCACGTTGGCCGAGAGCCGCATTCCGGTGGTCGCGGCGATCACCGGCCACGCCCCGGCGGGTGGCTGCGTGCTGGCCCTGTGCTGCGACTACCGGGTGATGGCGCGCAGCGCCGATCCGTCGCGGCCGTATGCCATCGGCCTGAACGAGGTGCAGGTCGGCCTGATTGCGCCGGAGGGCATCCAGCGCCTGCTGCGCCGTGCGGTGGGCGTGCACCGCGCCGGTGTGCTGCTGACCACCGGTTCGCTGGTGCCGGCCGAACAGGCGCTGCAGATCGGCCTGGTGGATGAGCTGGCCGAGGGAGACCTGGTGGTGGCACGCGCCATCGCTTGGCTGCAGAACCTGCTCAAGCAGCCGCGCCAGCCGATGCTGCTGACCCGCGCGATTGCCCGTGCCGACCTGCATGAGGCGCTGCACCCGGACCTGATCCAGCTGGACCGCTTCGTCGAGGCCTGGTTCGCCCCGGACGCACAGAACGCCCTGCAGGCACTGGTAGCCCGGCTGGGCAAGTAAACGGTAGTGCCGGCCGCTGGCCGGCAACCAGGCAATCCTTCCGGGACGCCTGTGGCTGCCGGCCAGCGGCCGGCACTACCGATGATGGGCTGGCCTGCACCGGTATAATCGGGGCCTCTTCACTGCTGTGGCCGCCCCCCCTTGAACGACACGCCCGAACCCGTCGTCTCCGAGCTGATCGACCTGCTCACGCTGGAGCGTCTGGAGGACAACCTGTTCCGCGGGCAGAGCCGCGACATCGGCACCAAGTACGTGTTCGGCGGGCAAGTGCTGGGCCAGGCGCTGGCCGCAGCGCAGGCCACGGTCGACAATGGCCGCCACGTGCACTCACTGCACGCCTATTTCCTGCGCGCCGGCAACATCGACCACCCGATCGTCTACGACGTGGACCGTACCCGCGACGGCGGCAGCTTCTCGGTGCGCCGGGTCACCGCGATCCAGCACGGCAAGGTGATCTTCTTCTGCGCGGCCTCGTTCCAGCAGGCCGAGACCGGCGCCGAGCACCAGCACAAGATGCCCGAAGTGCCACAGCCGGAAGACATCGAGCCGAATCGTCCGCTGCCGGCGGAAGTGCTCGAACGCCTGCCGATCAAGGTGCAGCGCTGGCTGTCGCGCGGTGGCCCGTTCGAGTTCCGCCACGTGTACCCGCGCGACGAACTGAACCCACCCAAGCGCCCGCCCTACCACCAGGTGTGGCTGCGCCTGAGCGAACCGGTGGGCGATGCGCCGGAGCTGCACCAGGCGCTGCTGGCTTACGCCTCCGACTTCCACCTGCTGGGCACGGCGACCTTCCCGCACGGTATCAGCTACTACCACCCGCACGTGCAGATGGCCTCGCTCGACCACGCGATCTGGTTCCACCGCCCGTTCCGCGCCGACGACTGGCTGCTGTATTCGCTGGACAGCCCCAGCGCGCAGGATTCGCGCGGCCTGGCCCGCGGCCAGTTCTTCACCCGCAATGGCGTGCTGGTGGCCAGCACCGCGCAGGAAGGCCTGATCCGCGTCGTTCCCGACCAGGCCGCGGCCGCTGCCGTGCCAGCCAAGGAGTAACCCCATGCGCCAGATCTTCAGCAGCCAGCGCGTGGAAACCGTCGAAGGCGTGGCCGAGCTCCTGCGCGAGCATGGCATCGACGTCAAGGTGACCAACGGGCGCTCGTACAAGACCCGCCGCCGCGGTCAGTTCAGCTATACCGACCTGGGCAACGCCAACGCCTATCCGGCGGTGTGGATCGTACGCGCCGACGACCAGCCGCGCGCGCGTGAAATCCTGCGCGAGGCGCGCCTGCTCGACACCACCCGTCGCGACCACCCGACCGCCGAGTTCGCCTTCCGCGACGCGCCGGAACCGGGCAGCGGCGGCCGCAGCTGGGCCTGGCGCATCCGCATCGCCCTGCTGGTGGTGATCGCCGGCGTGGCGTTGGTGATCGGCCTGCGCCATCGCGGTGCCCCGGCACCGGTCGCACCGGCCCCTGCGCCGCAGGCCCAGCCGCAGCAGGTACAGCCGGCACCGCAGGCCGCGCCGGAAGAGGAAGAAGAAGTCCGGGTCCGCATCCAGCCCTCAAAATGACGCACGGGTAGTGCCGGCCGCCGTCCGGCAGCCACAAAAAGGGGACGGAGGGGATTAAGTCGTTTGAGGCACAAACGACTTAATCCCCTCCGTCCCCTTTTTTGTCATGAGGATGGCGGCCAGCGGCCGGCACTACCGCACAGAAAGTCGGTCACATTGGGCGCGCGGCTCCGTCATGGGACACAATCCCAGCAGGAGAGCCGCCGCCATGACGACGTTCGCCGCATCGATCGACCAGACCCTGGAACGCGAACTGCCGGCCGCCGCCAGCGGTTGCCAGCACGCCTATGGCCGCATCGTGCTGGCTTGCCAGAACACGGTCACCGCCATCGCGCTGGCCATCACCCGCGACCGCCAGGCCAGCGAGGACATCGCCCAGGAAGCCTTCGTCAAGGGCTGGCAGCAGCTGCACCAGCTGCGCAGTTCGACCAGCTTCCTGCCCTGGCTTCGGCAGATCACCCGCAACCTGGCCCGCGATTGGCTGCGTGCACAACGTGGCCGGCCGCTGACCGGCGAGGCCGCCGAGGTGGCGATGGGCATGGCCGCCGACCCTTCACCGGGCGCGGCCGACCGCCTGCAGCGGGTGGAAGAAGAGATCGCCGCCGAGGACATCATTTCAGCGTTGCCGGCCGACAGCCGCGAAGTCCTGCTGCTGTACTACCGCGAAGGGCAGCGCTCGCAACAGGTCGCCGATCTGCTCGGGCTCAGCGATGCGGCCGTGCGCAAGCGCCTGTCACGTGCACGTGCCCTGGTGCGCGACGGCCTGCTGCAGCGCTTCGGTGAGTTCGCGCGCAGCAGCGCGCCGAGCGCCGCATTCGCCACGGCGGTGGCTTCGATGGTACTGGTGGCCGCGCCCGGCACCGCCAGCGCCGCGATCCTGCTCGGCACCGGCGTCGGCGTGGGCGGCAGCAAGCTGGGCCTGGGCGGCGTCAGTGCCGCAGGCGGGGCTGCCATGGGTTCACTGACGGCCGCCGCCAGCCAGCTGCACCTGATTCCCGCCAGCGACTGGGCCACCGTTGCCGGTGGCGTCGTCGGCGGCATCATCGGCAGCTATCTGGGTGGCCGCTTCCTGCTGCGCTTCGCAGACACCCAGCAGGAACGAACAGCAGTGCGGCGCTTCGTGCACCTCAATACGTTCACCGCGATGGTCGTCTGCACCAGCCTGCTGATCTCGCAGATGCTGCAGGTGCCAATCTGGCTGCAACTTGCGATTCTCGTCATCGGCCTGGGTACGGTGAACTACCAGTGCCTGGTGCCGCTGCAGCGCGTGATGGCACCCATGATCGCGCGCGATTCAGCGCGGCGCGGCCGCAGCGGAACCAACTGGAAATATGAATCCGTGTACGGGCGCACCGGCATCATCGGGGCGAACGTATTCGTGATCGGCCTGGTGGTATATGCGCTGATGCGCAACGGAAACGTGTAACGGACAACGCCGGCAGTACGCCGGCGTTGTCATCAATCACTGCATTGAACCTCAGCGCTGCGGCTTCGGCGCAGCGCCATCACGCGGACCGCCATGGCGCGGGCCACCGTGCATCGGGCCCTTGGCAGCGTCGAACTCGGCCTTGCTCAGCTGGCCATCCTTGTTGGTGTCGGCGGCAGCGAACCAGGCATCACGATGCTGCTTCATGCGCAGCTCGCGGTCGGCCTTGTCCAGGTAGCCGTCCTTGTTCAGATCAAGCTGGTCGAAGCGCGCGGCCAGGCGCGGATCGGCCTTGGCTTCCTCGCGGCTGATGCGGCCGTCCTTGTTGACGTCCAGCTTGGCCCAGCGCTCACCGCCGTGGCCACGTCGCCCATGCTGCCAGCGCGGCAGCTCATCGCGCGAGAGCTTGCCGTCCTTGTTCTTGTCCAGCTCGTCGAACTTCGCGGCCAGGCGCGGGTTGGCGGCCGCCTCGCTGCGGTCGATGACGCCGTCGCCGTTGGTGTCCAGCCTGGCCGGGCGCGGCGCGGGCGTGGTCGGGGTGTCAGCGGCCAGCGCGATACCGGAAGCGGAGGTGCCCAGCAGCAGGGCCAGCAGCAGGGGGGTACGGATCATGAGGTCACTCCTGGGGATGGGAACAGCGTCGGGGTGATCACTTCACCCTCGGGGGACAACAACGCCCGGGCGCGACGTCGGTTGACGCTACTGCCGATTCCATTCATCCGCCGGACAGTCGCCGCCACTGCGACAACCTGGGGCTATGCTGTGCCCATGGCGATACATGGCGACAGAGACGACGAACTGCGACTTTTCCAGACCGGCGAGCACCCCTGCGGGTACTGGTCGGACCGGGTGGCACGCGACCTGGTGCTGGACCCGAACGACCGCCGCCTCGGTGCGCTCTATCCGCTGGCACTGAGCTGGGGCTTCCGCCGCAGCGGCGACCTGGTCTACCGGCCGCATTGCGCGCACTGCCAGGCCTGCGTCGCAGTGCGGATCCCGGTGGCACGCTTCGCTCCGGACCGCAGCCAACGCCGCTGCGCCGCCCGCAATGCCGACCTGGAGGTGCGGATCACCGCCGCCACCGCCCGCGACGACCTGTTCGCGCTGTATCACCGCTACCTCACCCACCGCCACGCCAACGGCGGCATGGACGACCATGGACCGCACGAGTTCGAGCAGTTCCTGATCGGCAGCTGGTCGCACACCCGCTTCATGGAAATGCGCCTGCCCGGCCACGACGGCCAGCCCAGCCAGCTGCTGGGGGTGGCGGTGACCGACGTCACCGAGCACGGGCTGTCGGCGGTCTACACCTTCTTCGACCCGGACCATGCCGCGCGCGGGCTGGGCACCTTCGCGATCCTGCAACAGATCGAATGGGCGCGCCGCGAGGGGCTGCCGCACGTGTATCTGGGCTACTGGATCCGCGGCCACCAGAAGATGGACTACAAGCGTCGCTTCCATCCGCTGGAAGCCTACGATGGCCGCCGCTGGCACGATTTCGACAATGATCTGGACGGGCGCTGACAAACCGCTGACACCGGGCCGGGTGCACAATACGGCCCATGAACATGACCCGCCGCCATCCCCTGATCCTCGCCCTGGCCCTGCTCTGCGGCGCCACCGCCCCTGCCTTCGCCACGTCCCCCGCGATGACCGAAAAGCCGTCCGCAGCGCTGCGCCTGGCCACCTACAACACTTCGCTGTACTCCGACGACGCCGGTGGCCTGATCAAGGAACTGGAAGGCGACAGCGAGCACGCGCGCAAGATCGCCGCAGTGCTGCAGCAGGTGCGCCCGGACCTGGTGCTGCTGAACGAATTCGATTTCGACGACGCCCATCGCGCCGCCGACCTGTTCCAGAAGCGCTACCTGGAAGTGGCCCAGCCTGGCGGCGGCAAGCCGCTGCACTTCGCCTACCGTTACCTGGCGCCGGTCAACACCGGCGTGCCCAGCGGCCTGGACCTGGACAACAACGGCGTGGTCGGCGGCGAAGGCCGCAGCCGTGGCAATGACGCGTGGGGCTACGGCCTGCACCCGGGCCAGTACGGCATGCTGTTACTGTCGCGCTACCCGATCGATGAAGCCAAGGTGCGCAGCTTCCAGCTGCTGAAGTGGAGCGCGATGCCCGGTGCGATCCGCCCGGTCGATCCGCGTACCGGCCAGAGCTTCTACAACGACCACGTGTGGTCGCAGCTGCGCCTGTCGTCGAAGTCGCATTGGGACGTGCCGGTGAAGACCCCGGCCGGCGTGGTGCATGCGCTGGTCTCGCATCCGACCCCGCCGGTGTTCGACGGTCCGGAGAAGCGCAACGCGGCGCGCAACCACGACGAACTGCGCCTGTGGCAGGGATACCTGTCCAAGGGTGACAAGCCGTGGCTGTGCGACGACAAGGGCCAGTGCGGCGGCCTGGCGCAGGACGCGCGCTTCGTGATCCTCGGCGACCTCAACAATGACCCGGTCGATGGCGATGGCCGCCATGAGGCGATCGTCGAACTGATCGAGAACGCCCGCGTGCTGCGCTACCCGACCCCGCGCAGCGTCGGCGGCGAGCAGACCAGCCTGGCCTATGCGGCCAAGGGCATCGAGCGCAAGGGCGCACCGTTCCACGCCACCGGCGACTTCGGCCCGAAGTCCGGCACCATGCGCCTGGACTATGTGCTGCCCTCGACCGGTTTCGAATACGTGGGCAGCGGTATCTTCTGGCCGGCCAATGAAAGCCCGGAAGCGAAGATCGCCGACGGCAGCGACCACCACCTGGTGTGGGTGGACGTGCGGTAGAGCAGCGTACCGACCAACGGTCGGTACCCACCGGGTTTCGGTAGGCGACGACCGTTGGTCGTCGCTCCTTTTTTACGGGCGCAGCTCGACGCCGATGGCGTCGGCGGCATCACGCGCGATGGCTCGCGCTTCGTCGATGCTTTCCGCGCGCGCCAGGGTCACACCCACGCGGCGATGGCCGTGCACACTCGGCTTGCCGAACAGGCGCACGGCGGTGTCCGGCACCTGCAGTGCGGCGGCGACGTTGTTGAAGTACGGCACGCCTTCGCCATGCGCCAGCAGCGCGCACGATGCCGACGGGCCGCTCTGGCGGATCACCGGGATCGGCAGGCCGAGGATGGCGCGCGCGTGCAGCGCGAACTCGCTCAGTTCCTGCGATACCAGCGTCACCAGGCCGGTGTCGTGCGGGCGCGGCGACACTTCGCTGAACCACACCTCGTCGCCCTTCACGAACAGCTCCACACCGAACAGGCCCCAGCCGCCGAGGTCGTCGGTGATCGCGCGCGAAATCTCTTCGGCACGCGCCAGTGCCGCGCTCGACATCGGCTGCGGCTGCCAGCTTTCGCGGTAATCACCATCTTTCTGCAGATGGCCGATCGGCGCGCAGAACGAGGTGCCGCCGGCATGGCGCACGGTCAGCAGGGTGATCTCGTAATCGAAATCGATGAAGCCTTCGACGATGCAGCGGCCGGCACCGGCACGGCCACCGGTCTGCGCGTACTCCCACGCCGGGGCGATGTCCGCCTCGCTGCGCAGGGTGCTCTGGCCCTTGCCCGAGGACGACATCACCGGCTTGACCACGCACGGCAGGCCGATGGCGGCCACGGCAGCACGGTATTCGGCCTCGGTATCGACGAAGCGGTACGGCGAGGTCGGCAGGCCCAGGGTCTCGGCGGCCAGGCGGCGGATGCCTTCGCGGTCCATGGTCAGGCGCGCAGCGCGCGCGGTCGGGATCACCCGCAGGCCCTGTTCCTGTTCCAGCTGGACCAGGGTTTCGGTGTGGATGGCCTCGATCTCCGGCACCACCAGGTGCGGCTGCTCCTGGGCGATCAGCGCACGCAGGGCCATCGCGTCGAGCATGTCGATCACGTGCGAACGGTGCGCGACCTGCATGGCCGGCGCATCGGCATAGCGATCGGCGGCGATCACCTCCACGCCCAGCCGCTGCAGCTCGATGGCCACCTCCTTGCCGAGTTCGCCCGAGCCCAGCAGCAGCACGCGGGTGGCGGAGGGGGACAACGGAGTTCCAAGCTTGGCCATGGCGGTTCCAGCAGCGATGTGAAGGCGGGTGGGCATTCTAGCTGGCCGACCGCCCCGGCCACGGCATCCGACGAACGGTAGCCGACAAGTGATATCACTTTGATATCTTAATTCCGAACCCTCAAGGACGTACCGCCATGAAAGAGAAGTCGCTGTCTTCCCTCAACGGCCTCGGCACGCTGGCCGGCGCCCTGCTCGTCGCCCTCGCTGGCGCCGCCCTGTTCGTACTGGGAGTGGCAGCCAAGGCCAGTGCCGGCTCGCCCAACCTGTTGCTGATGCTGCTGGGCGCCCTGCTGGTGGCGCTGGGCGTGTTCATCCTGGCAGGCCTGTACACCATCCAGCCCAACCAGGCGGCCGTGCTGAGCCTGTTCGGCAAGTACGTGGGCACGGTCAAGGACAACGGCCTGCGCTGGAACAACCCCTTCTATGCCAAGCGCCGGGTCAGCCAGCGCGTGCGCAACTTCGAGAGCGGCAAGCTGAAGGTCAACGAGCTGGACGGCAGCCCCATCGAGATCGCCGCAGTGATCGTCTGGCAGGTGGTCGACGCCTCCGAAGCGGTCTACAACGTGGACGACTACGAGAGCTTCGTGCACATCCAGTCCGAATCCGCGCTGCGCGCGATGGCCACCAGCTATCCCTACGACCAGCACGAGGATGGCCAGCTGGCCCTGCGCAGCCACGCCAGCGAGATCTCCCAGCACCTGAAGAACGAGCTGGCCGAGCGTCTGGCCGACGCCGGCGTGCAGGTGATCGACGCACGCATCAGCCACCTGGCCTACGCCGCTGAAATTGCCCAGGCCATGCTGCAGCGTCAGCAGGCCAACGCGGTGATCGCCGCTCGCACGCGCATCGTGGCCGGTGCAGTCGGCATGGTCGAAATGGCCCTGGCCGAACTGCAGAAGAACGGCGTGGTTGAACTGGACGAGGAACGCAAGGCGCACATGGTCAGCAACCTGCTGACCGTGCTGTGCTCGGACCGCGGCACCCAACCGATCGTCAACGCCGGTTCGCTTTACTGAGCCATCCTCGCAACGGGGTGCCCCACCGCCCCGCCAGGAGTTTTCATGAGTGAGAAGAAAGCCTATCCGCTGCGCATCAATGCCGAGGTCCTGGCCGCGGCACAGCGCTGGGCTGACGACGAGCTGCGCAGCCTCAACGCGCAGATCGAATACGTACTGCGCGACGCCCTGCGCAAGGCAGGACGCCTGCCGAAACCCACGCCATCGCCGGAGGACAAGGAATGAGCAAGCGCTGGAGCTACCAGACCATCGAGGTCAAGACGTCCATGATGGGTGTACTCAAGCCCGAGGACGTGCAGGCCGAACTCAGCCGCCAGGGCCAACTGGGCTGGGAACTGGTCAACATCATCATCCCGGCGCCGATGCGCCCGGCGATGCTGGTGTTCAAGAAGGAGGCCTGAACCATGGGCGGCAGCGACCCGAAACCCTTTGACGTGGCCGAGAGCTCGCCGCTGCGCGTGCTCTGGATCGTGCTGCCGCTGCTGGCTGCCTTCGTGGCCTGCCTGTATGCGCAGCTGTACAAGGCACCGGCGAGCGCACCCTGGATCGAAGTAACGCTGTCGCCGCCCTGGTTCCGGATGGGCGGCAGTGCGGCATGGAGCCTGCTGGTGATTGCCCTGCTGGGCATTGGACTGGGCACGGCCTTCTTCCGCCGCCGGGTGGAACTGGCCGGCGATGTGCTGGACGTGCGTTCAACGATGTACCGGCGGCGGGTGCCGGTGGCGCAGTTGCGGCTGGACCAGGCCGAGGTGGTCGACCTGCAGCGTGACCGCCGCTACGGCATCCGTGTCAAAACCAATGGCTATTCAATGCCGGGCTTCTACTCGGGCCACTTTCGCCTGCAGGGAGGCGGCAAGGGCTTCGCCCTGGTCACCGACCGTGCGCGTGTGCTCGCCCTGCCGGTCAGTGATGGCAGCACGCTGCTGCTCAGTGTGGACCGGCCGCAGGCGCTGCTCGATGCGCTGCGCAAGGTGGCCGCGTCGGCGCCACGGCAGTAAGCTGCGGCGATGCAACGACGCGCCCCCCTGCTGATCAATACCGAGGCCATCGAATTGTGGCCCGCCGACTTGCTGCGCGCGCGCAGCAACCTAGACTCACGCCTGCTGTCACAGGCGCAGTGGGTGCTGCGGCGCAAGCGTGATGGCCGCTATCTGGCGGTGGTACTGGCGCAGGGTGTGCACGCCATGGTGCCGCGCCTGCCGCGCGAACCCGGGGTCGAGGAAGCATTGGCACTGCTGGATGCCGCAGCTGCACGGCCCTTCGGCGCCGGACTGGAAGATCAGTGGCTGCCGCTGGCCGGGTTGCAGCAGCGCCTGCAGCAGCTTGGCCTGGATGCACAGCGCTATGCCGACGACAGCGGCCTGCCGCTGGAATCCGAGCCGTGCCTGCTGCACTTCGCCGGTCGCGACCGCTTTGCACGCCCATTGTGGCTGCGCCGTGGCGCCGCGCAGGGCTGGCGGCGGATGCGACTGCACGCGGCACAGGATGGAATTGCGCTGGACGCCATCTCCGGCTTCCGCAGCCATGCCTACCAGTTGGGCATCTTCGAACGGAAGCTGGCGCGCGGCTTGAGCGTGGCCGAGATCCTGAAGGTGAATGCCGCACCGGGTTTCAGCGAACACCACAGCGGCCACGCGCTGGACATCGGCACACCGGGCGACGCCCCGGCCGAAGAATCATTCGAAACCACTGACGCGTTCGCGTGGCTGCAGGCGCATGCCGGCGGGCACGGCTTCCATCTGAGCTACCCGCGCGACAACCCGCACGGCATCGTCTACGAACCGTGGCATTGGTGCTGGAGACCGGCCAACGGCTGAGCCCCTCGTGGCGGCCGCAGGGCGAAATTCATGGAGCTGTCCGGGCGGATTCCGCGCGCGCCCTCCACGAGATGGAACAAGAAGGCAAAGACAGAAGCCGGTCGCTTCGCTCGAAGCCTCTATAAGGGATCAGCGCGCGGCTGTTGGGTCCGCCTTCAAGCGAGCCGAGCACCGCAGGTCCGGCGAGGGCGAAGAGGTGCGGGTGTCTGAGCGCAGCGAGTTCCCGCACCGCCCCTCGACGGGCCGAGGAGCGCAGGGGACCGGTGCACAGCACCGGCTCGCGGCCGGCGGCGCGTTTCTTTTGGTTACTTTTCTTTTCGCGCGAAAAGAAAAGTAACGCCCATGGACGGTGCAGATCGCATCAGCATGGATCGAAGAAACAACCTCGACTCAGTCACCGCCTCAACGCATTGATCGCCAGCAACACCCATCCGGCCATCATGCTGGTGCCCCCGATCGGCGCCATCCGCGTCGGCCACTGCCACAACGCACCACCCACCAGGCTGCCAGAAAACAGCAACACGCCCAGCAGCAGCACGTACAGCGCCAGGTGCGCGATCGCCCCCTGCGCACGCGGGCCAAGCGCCACCAGCACCGCGCCATGCGCGAACGCATACAGTGCCGCCATGTTCAGGTGCTGCTGTGCCAGCGGGTCGGCCACAGCGTGCGATGCGTAGGCGGACAGGCCGATCGAGGCCGCCGCCAGCAGCGCACCAAGACAGGCCAGCAGGGAAGGCTTACGTGCGCGACGTTCCAGGTTGAACATGGGGGCTCCTTGCACAGCGCCCTTTCCGGGCGCCAGATGAAAAAAAAACGCGCCGCAATGAGCGGCGCGTTTTCGTGTCCAACACTACATGGGTCAGCCGAGGCTTACTTGACGGCCCAGTAAATGTCGTAGGTACCTTCCGGGGTGAACGACTTGTCGATGCCATCCTTCCAGGTTTCGTACGGACGGTCGATCACTTCGTTGCCGGAGGTCACAGCCCAGGCGCGCAGGCCGTTGCGGGCAACGTCCAGACCCGCCATGTGGCCGGTGTAGGCCGCATGTGCCGAGCGGTGCGGAGCCACGTGCACATACTTCACCGGAGCGCCACCGTCGATCTTGACGGTCAGGGCTTCAGCGGTGGCACCTTCAGCACCCTTCTTCTTCACCGGCTGGGCGATGTCGAAGGCGTACTTCTCCTGGCCGAAGTCGGTGGTGATGATGCGGAACGGACCGGCGGCTTCAAGGCCATTGGCCTCCATCACGCGCTTGATCCACTCCTGGTTGTCCTTGATGGACTTGGTGATCGTGTCCTGACCGCGGTCCACGTTACCGGCGTTGACGACCAGCAGATCCTCAGCCGGCACATCGACGATGGCCAGATCGGTCAGCGGGGCTTCCGGCGTGCGGTAGTCGACGTTCGGGACGGTGGCCAGCATGTTGGCCATGCGCGACAGGCCCATCTTGATGTCGTCGCCGATCTGGCGGCTGACATACAGGCCTGCATAACGGCCGAACAGGTCGAAGCCGTACTTCACCGAGTAGTCCTGGGTGATCTTCACGTTGCGGCCACCCTTGCCGGTCGGCTCCAGGGTGAAGGTGGTGACCTTGTCGTGACCCTTGGTGGCGTCTTCGATGGCGATCGCAACGCGCTTGTTCTCTTCGGCGTCGGTGATCTTCCAGGAGCCGGTGCCCAGGTCCTTGGAGGTGAAGTCCAGGGTGGCACCCTTGCCGGAGGCCGGGCCGGACAGCTTCAGTTCAACGGCGGGATCGCGCAGTACCAGCGGGTTCCAGTCCTTGAAGCGGCGCAGGCTGCTGACCGTGTCGTACACGATCGTCATCTTGCGGTTGGTCTCGATGCTTTCGGTGATGTGACGCTCGCCCGGCAGACATACGCCAATGATGACGAACAGGCCAGCCACGATCCCCAAGGCGATCAGGAACTCGATAATACGGGTCATTCAGAGAGTCTCCGGGGCCGATCCCACGGCCGGGTTGATTGAAGCGAAGCGCCAATCCTAGCAGGCTTCGCGGGCATTGTTTATCGGGATTGGCGCACCGGTTTCCCTGCCGGCTGCGTATTTGTATGGACAAAGAATTCGAAGGGTAACGCATACCGCTGCCCGGCAAGTAGGGGGGCACCTTGGCCGGAACCCCCTGCCACCACCCAAGTCTTTGTACCGAAACGATTTTCCTCAGACCAGCTGGAGTTCGAACGCCTTCAGTACCGCGCGCGTACGGTCGCGCACACCCAGCTTGGAGAGGATGTTGGACACGTGGTTCTTGATGGTGCCCTCGGCCACGCCCAGCGAGTTGGCGATCTCCTTGTTGGAGAAGCCGCTGGCCATCAGCCGCAGGATCTCGGTCTCGCGGTCGGTCAGCGGGTCCGGGCGGTCCAGGCTGACGAACTCGTTGCGCATGTGCTCCAGGCCCGACAACAGGCGCTGGGTCACCGCCGGCTGTACCAGCGAACCACCCTCGGCCACGGTACGGATGGCACCGACCAGCTGTGCCAGGGTCACATCCTTGAGCAGGTAACCCTTGGCACCGGCCTTGAGGCCAGCCAGCACCAGCTGATCGTCATCGAAGGTGGTGAGGATGATGGTCGGCGGCAGCTGTTCCTGCCGCGACAGCACCTGCAGCGCTTCCAGTCCGGACATCACCGGCATGCGCATGTCCATCAGGACCACGTCGGGGCGCACCTGCGGGATCAGCTCGACCGCCTGCCGGCCATCGCCGGCCTCGGCCACCACCTCGATGCCATCGTCGAGCGCCAGCAGGGAGCGGATTCCCTGCCGCACCAGGGTTTGGTCATCGACCAGGCAGACGCGAATCATCAACGTACTCCTTCAGGAACCTTGGTAAGGGCGGCCACCAGCACCGTTGCCGGCACCGTTGCCCGCAGGCGGAAGCCTTCACCGGGACGGGTCTCGATCTGCAGCTGGCCACCACATTGTTGCAGGCGCTCGCGCATGCCGCGCAAGCCATTGCCCACATTGACCATGTCCGCGCCGACACCGTCGTCGCGGGCCTCCACCACCACCCGGTCCGGGGCTTCACGGTACACCTTGATCCACAGGTGGCGCGCACCGGCGTGGCGCACGGCGTTGGTGATGATCTCCTGCGTGCAGCGCAGCAGGACGTGGGCCCGCTGGGGATCTTCCACGTTCAGCGGATCCTCGATCTCCAGCTGGATGTCCAGCGAGGGCACGTTCTCGGTCAGCGGGCGCAGCGCCGCGGCCAGGTCGATCGCGCCGGTCTCGCGCAGCTGGCTGACCACCTCGCGCACGTTGCCCAGCAGCAGTTTGGCCAAGGTGTGGGAGCGCTTCACGTGCTCCAGCGCCTGCCCTTCGGCCAGGTGCCCGGCCACTTCCAGGTTCAGGGTCAGCGCGGTCAGCTGGTGGCCCAGCAGGTCATGCAGCTCGCGCGAGATGCGGGTGCGCTCATTGACGCGGGCACTCTCGGCAAGCAAGGCGCGGGTGGCACGCAGCTCTGAATTGAGCCGGCGCTGTTCGTCGCGCGCCTCGGTCTGCTGCCGGGCAACCAGGCTGGTCACGAAGATGAACATGGAAAAGCCGCCGTACAGCAGCGACTGCATCACCGCTTCGAACAACGGGAAGCGCAGCAGCAAGTAGTAGACCGGGGCCACCGCCAGTTGGCTGACCAGCAGCCACAGCACGCCCAGCCGCACCGACAGCATCCACGGGATGACCCCGGCGGCCACCATCATCAGGATGCTGCCCAGGCCCGAGCCGCTGAGGAAGCTGACGCCCAGCGCCGAAATCGTCAGCAACAGCAGCAGGCCGCGGTCCAGCCAGCTGGTGGGGCTGTCGCTGCGCAGGATGCGGGTCAGCCAGTAATAGGAGGTGCCGAAGGACAGGTAGGCGACGAACAGCAGGACCGCCCAGCCGCCCATGTCACCGCGGCTGTGCAGGTTCTCGAACTGCGAGTACGCCAGGGGCAGACCGACCATGACCCAGGTGAACAGGCCGGCCAGGCGAAGGACGCGGGTATGGCTGAGGACTCCCAACATGCCAGCACTCTACGGGCCCGGCCTGCACACCGCACCCCACGGAAGTCATGCCTGCCCGGTCGCCTGTTCATGCCGCAGCCCACCCCGGGCATGCAATAATCGTGCGCAGGGTCCCTTGATGGACCAACCGCGTTACCCCACGGAGTCACAATGTCGATTGTCATCCGCGACGTGCGCGAGCACGAGCTCGATTCCGTCCTGGCTTTGAACAACAACGCTGGCCTGGCCATCCTTCCCCTGGATGCGGCCCGCCTGCGCCTGTTCTATGAAACCGCTGAGTATTTCCGCGTCGCCGAGCGCGACGGCAACCTGGCCGGCTTCCTGATCGGCTTCGGCAGCGACAGCCAGCACGACAGCAGCAACTTCGCCTGGTTCAAGCAGCAGCTGGACACCCCCTTCTTCTACATCGACCGCATTGTGGTCGCCAGCCGCCGCCGCGGCGGTGGCGTCGGCCGTGCGTTCTATGCCGACGCGCAGAGCTTTGCCGAGCTGCGCTACCCGCAGATGACCTGCGAAGTCTTCCTCGACCACGGCGCCGATGCCGCCCTGCTCTTCCACGGCAGCTTCGGCTTCCGCGAGCTGGGCCAGAACACCATGGCCCAGGTCGATGTGCGTGCCAGCATGCTGGCCAAGGAACTGTGCAGCTACCCGTGGGTCCAGGAGACCTACGGCGGCAAGCTGCCGGATGTGGCATGGACACGCGCCCGGCAGCTGCCGGCGCAGGCACAGCGGCCGACGGGGACCTGAGCGTGGCGGTGAATTTCGATTACGAACAGGCCGGTGAACTGAAGATCGGCCAGGTGGGCATCGCCAACCTTCGCATCCGTACCCTTGATGTCGAACGCCTCGTGCAGGAAATGCGCGAGCGCGTGACCCGTGCGCCGAAGCTGTTCGGCCGCGCGGCGGTGATCCTCGATTTCGGCGGCCTGAGCCAGGTTCCGGACGTGGCCACCGCACAGGCGCTGGTCGATGGCCTGCGCAGCGCTGGCGTGCTGCCGGTGGCGCTGGCCTATGGCACCAGCGCGGTCGACCTGCTCTCGCAGCAGCTCGGCCTGCCGCTGCTGGCCAAGTTCCGCGCCCAGTACGAACGTGCCGAGGCCGAAGCGGCTCCGCCGCCGCCCGCGCCGGAACCGCGCCGCGCCGCGCGCGCCGAACCGAAGCCAGCCCCGGCCGCACCGGTAGCCAAGATCGCAGATGCAGCCGCGCCGCAGCCGGGCCGCATGCAGCTGGGCAACGTGCGTTCGGGCCAGCAGCTGTACGCGGAGAACTGCGACCTGACCGTGATGGCCACCGTCGGCGCCGGCGCCGAGGTCATCGCCGATGGCAGCATCCATATCTACGGCACCCTGCGCGGCCGCGCGCTGGCAGGGGCCCAGGGCAACACTGCGGCACGCATCTTCTGCCGTGATTTCCATGCGGAACTGGTGGCCATTGCAGGCCACTACAAGGTACTGGACGATGTTCCGGACAACCTGCGCGGCAAGGCCGTGCAGGTGTGGCTGGAACAGGACCAGATCAAGATCGCTGCGCTGGACTGACGCAGCCCCAAACTAATGCAGAACCAGGAGAAGTCCTTTGGCTGAAATCATCGTAGTCACCTCCGGCAAGGGCGGCGTGGGCAAGACCACTTCCAGCGCGAGCCTGGCCTGTGGCCTGGCGCGGCGCGGCAAGAAGGTGGCGGTGATCGACTTCGACGTCGGCCTGCGCAACCTCGACCTGATCATGGGGTGCGAACGCCGCGTGGTGTACGACTTCGTCAACGTCGTGCATGGCGAAGCCACCCTCAAGCAGGCCCTGATCAAGGACAAGCGCTTCGACAACCTGTATGTGTTGGCCGCCTCGCAGACCCGCGACAAGGACGCACTGACCCAGGAAGGCGTGGGCAAGGTCCTGAAGGACCTGGCCGCCGATGGCTTCGATTACATCATCTGCGACTCGCCGGCCGGCATCGAGAAGGGAGCATTCCTGGCGATGTACTTCGCCGACCGCGCCGTGGTGGTGGTGAACCCGGAAGTGTCCTCGGTGCGCGACTCCGACCGCATCATCGGCCTGCTGGACTCGAAGACCCACAAGGCCGAATCCGGCCAGAACGTGCCTGCCTTCCTGCTGCTGACCCGCTACACCCCGCTGCGTGTGGAAACCGGCGAGATGCTCAGCATCGCCGACGTCGAGGAAGTGCTGGGGCTGAAGGCCATCGGCGTGATCCCCGAATCGGGCGACGTGCTCAATGCCTCCAACAAGGGCGAACCGGTGATCCTGGATGTCGAATCCGCTGCCGGCCAGGCGTATGACGACGCCGTCGCGCGCATCCTCGGCGAAGATCGCCCGATGCGCTTCACCAGCGTCGAGAAGAAGGGCTTCTTCAGCAAGCTGTTCGGAGGGTAAGCATGGGCCTGTTCGATTTCCTCAAAGCGAAGAAGACCACCGCCGAAACCGCAAAGAACCGCCTGCAGATCATCATCGCGCAGGAACGCAGCCACCGCGGTGGCCCGGACTACCTGCCGCTGCTGCAGCGCGAGCTGCTGGAAGTGATCAAGAAGTACGTGAACATCGACGTCGATGCGGTGAAGGTCGACCTGGTGAAGGATGGCCAGCACGATGTGCTGGACATCTCCGTGGCGCTGCCTGAAGGCCCGGACAAACCCTGATGCCCCGCCCCGCCCGTGCCTGCATGGGCGGGGCCGCGTGACCTGCATGACCGATACGACAACCGCCGTGGACATCACCTGCGTGGGCGACATCGCCTTCGCCGACGCGCAGTGCCTGCTCGCCGCGCATGGCCTTCGCCTGCACCACGTGGCCGCAGGCGAACCGATTCCCGGCAGCTACTGGGGCGAGCCCGAGGCGGGCATCATCGCCAGCAATGTCTATGTGCGCGATGACACCCCGGTGCATTCGATGCTGCATGAAGCCTGCCACCTGATCGTATTGCCGCCGGAGCGGCGCGCGCAGGTGCACACCGACGCCACCGATTCGGTGGCCGAGGAAGATGCCACCTGCTACCTGCAGATCGTGCTGGCCGGGCAGCTGCCCGGTGTTGGCAGTGCGCGGTTGATGGCCGACATGGATGCCTGGGGGTACACGTATCGGCTGGGGTCGACACAGGCGTGGTTCGAGCAGGACGCCGAAGACGCGAAGGCGTGGTTGATCGAACGCGGGTTGCCGGTGGCGTGATTCACCGGGAACCGGGGTCAGATCCCTTTTGCGTCGCAAAAGGGATCTGACCCCATCACCCCATCGCCGTATCAGCCCTGCCCGGCCAGCGCGCGCAGGGTGATGCCGACGATGTAAGCCAGGTAGGTGCCGGTGGCGTAGCCCATCGTGCCCAGCAGCACGCCCACCGGCGCCAGTGCCGGATGGAACGCCGCGGCCACCACCGGCGCCGAGGCCGGTCCACCGATGTTCGACTGCGAACCGATGGCGAAATAGAAGAACGGCACCTTCAGCAGCTTGCCCAGGCACCACAGCAGCACGATGTGCACGGCAATCCAGATCAGGCCGAGCAGGAACAGCCACGGGCGGTCCAGCAGCGCCACCAGATCCATCTGCATGCCGATGCAGGCGATCAGGAAGTACAGCAGCAGCGAGCCCAGGCGCGATGCGCCCGCGCCTTCCAGCGTGCGCGCACGGGTGAAGCTCAGGCTCAGGCCCAGCGTGGTCGACAGCACCACCACCCACACGAACGGCGCGTCCAGGCTGAACTGCGAGGCCCAGCTGACGTTGGCCTTGAACCATGCTGCGAGCGGCGCGCCGATGGCGTGCGAGAGGCCCACGCCGCCGAAGGCCACCGCCACGATCAGCATCAGGTCGGTGAGGCTGGGAATGCGCTCGTGTTCGGCCTGGAAGCGCGCGATGCGCTCCTTCAGTTCATCGATGGCCGAAGTATCGGCGCCACTGCGCGCGTCGATCTTCGCTGCCCGCCCCGCCAGGAAGATCAGTGCCGCCATCCACACGTAGCCGACACCGACATCGACCACCGCGAACTGGCCGAACGTGGTCGCATTGACGTCGAATACTTCGCGCATTGCCAGCATGTTGGCACCGCCACCGATCCAGCTGCCTGCCAATGCGGCCATGCCGGCCCAGGTGTCACCGGCCACGGTTTCCGGATGCAGCGCGCGCATCGCCAGGAACGCCACCACCGCACCGAGCATGATGCTGGCCGAGGCGCCCAGGTACATCAGCACCAGCTTCGGGCCCAGCCGCAGGATGCCCTTGATGTCCACCGCCAGGGTCAGCAGGATCAGCGCTGCCGGCAGCAGGATGTCGCGTGCGATCGGGTTGTAGAGCTTGGTGTTCTGCCCATCGATCAGGCCGACGGTGTTGTAGATGCCGGGAATCAGGTAGCACAGCAGCAGCGCCGGCACGAACGTGTAGAAGCGCTTCCACAGGCCCTGCTCGCGCGAGGCGGTCCAGAACACGGCGCCAAGGGTGGCGGCGATCAAACCGAAGACGACGATGTCGTTCTGGATCATGCAGGTGCTCTGGGTAGAGCCGGCCGCTGGCCGGCTGCTGTTGGCGGCGGATCATGAGGGTGTGCCGACCAACGGTCGGCCCCCACCGGTAAAGCAGATGGCGAAACAAAAGCGCCGCCCCGAAGGGCGGCGCTGCAGTCATCAGTTGCCGATGTGCTGCTTCAGCCAGGCATTGACGGTGTCATGCCACAGGATGCTGTTGTTCGGCTTCAGCACCCAGTGGTTTTCATCCGGGAAGTACAGGAACTTCGATTCGATGCCCTGACGCTGGGCAGCGGTGAACGCGGCCAGGCCCTGCTCGACCGGAATGCGGAAGTCCTGCTGGCCGTGGATGACCAGGATCGGCTTCTTCCAGTCCGCCACGTGGTTGACCGGGTTGAACTTCTCGTAGTTCGCGGCCTTCTGGTACGGCGTGCCGCCCTGCTCCCACTCGGTGAACCACAGCTCTTCGGTGGCGTAGCCCATCATGCGCTGGTCGAACACGCCGTCGTGGTTGACCAGGCACTTGAACGGGCTGTTCCAGTTGCCGGCGATCCAGTTGACCATGAAGCCGCCGTAGCTGGCGCCCAGCGCACAGGCCTTGTCACCGTTGAGGAAGGAGTACTTCTTCAGCGCCGCGTCCCAGCCCTTCTGCAGGTCTTCCAGCGGGCGGTCGCCCCAGTGCTGGCTGATCGCATCGGTGAAGGCCTGTCCGTAGCCTGTGGAACCGTGGAAGTCGATCATCACCACGGCGTAGCCCTGGCCCGCGTAGGTCTGCGGATTCCAACGGTAGCTCCAGCCATTGCCGAAGCTGCCCTGCGGGCCACCGTGGATCAGGAACGCGACCGGGTAGGACTTGCCTTCCTGGTAGTTGTGCGGCTTGACCACATAGCCATGCACGGTGTCGTTGTTCCAGCCCTTGAACTCGAACTGCTCGTAGTCGCCGAAGCTGACGTCCTTCAGCACCTCACCAGCGGCCGGGGTCAGCGCGCGCAGTTCGCCGATGGCCTCGCCCGCAGCCGGCAGCAGGCCGACCAGCACCTGGTCGTTGCTCTTCAGGCTGTTGCGGGTGATCGCCACGCTGTTGCCGGCCACATCCACCGAGGTCACGCTGCCGTCGCCGATCAGCTTGGTGGCCTTGCCGCTGGCCACGTCGATCTGGAACAGCGGGTGTTCGCCAAGGTCATCGGCCGTGGTGTAGATGCTGGCACCATCGGCGGACAGGGTGATGCCGCCCGCCGAGCGATCCCACTGCGGCGCAATTTCGCGGGTCTTGCCGCTGGCCAGGTCCATCGCCATCAGGCCGAAGCGGTCGGCCTCGAAGCCCGGGCGCTTCATCGCACGGTAGAACAGGGTCTTGCCGTCCGCACTGAACACAGGGCCGGCATCCCAGGCCGGGTTGGAGGCGGTCAGGTTGACCGGTGCCTGCTTGCCGGCGGCGTCGAAGCGGTACAGGTCGAAGTTGGTCGACCACGGCTCCTGCTTGCCGGCCACGCGGATGCTGGCCACCACGCTGGCGCCGTCCGGCGACCACGCGAAGTCATCATTGCCGCCGAACGGCTTGGACGGCGCATCACCATCGATGGTCGCGCTCAGCGCCGACGCGCCCTTGACCGCACCGGCCTTGGCCGTCGGCAGCGGAGCGACGAACAGGGTGTTGCGGCGACCGTCGTTCCAGGTGTCCCAGTGGCGCACGAACAGCGAATCCCACACCTGGCCGCTGGCCTTGGCGTCCTTCTTTTCCTTCAGTTTCTTCTCGGTGCAGGCCAGGTCCGAGGCACAGTCCTGGAACACGCCGGCGCTGAACAGCACGCGGTCGTCCTGCGGCGACACGTGGTAGCTGTCCACGTCGACCGGGAAATCGGTCAGCTGGCGCGGAGCACCGCCGCTGATCGGCTGCGCGTACAGCTGCTGGCTGCCGTTCCTGGCACTGAGGAAATACACGGTCTGGCCATCGGCCGACAGCGAAGCGGAATTGACGTTCCAGCCGGCCGGGGTGATCTGCTTCGGCGGCGCTGCATCGCGGGTGCGCAGGTTGCGCGCGAACAGCGCGGTGGAGGCCTTCAGGTTGGCATCGACGCTGCGCTTGGCGAACACCACGGTGCCACCGTCAGCGGTCAGCACCGGCGCGGAGACGCGGTCCATGGCCACCATGTCGCGGACTTCCAGGCCACGGGCAGCGGCGACGCTGGGCAGGGCGGCCAGCAGGCTCAGTGGCAGCAGGGCATGACGCAGTTTCATCGGGGTCTCCGCAGGACGGCAAAAACCCGATGGTAGGCCCGTGCGGCCGGGGCTGCCAAGGCCATCGGTCATGGCTGCAGACGGACAATCGCCAGAAACAGCAAACCCCGCCGAAGCGGGGTCTGCGGTAGTGCCGGCCGCTGGCCGGCAACCAGGGGTATCACGGGATTCCGGGATTGCCGGCCAGCGGCCGGCACTACCCGTTGAACCCAGGGGCAGAGCCCCCTTACGCCTTGGCGTACTTGCCGGTGCGGTAGATCAGCCAGCCGACCAGGAACAGCACGGCCAGGCCGATCCACTGCGCGCCCGGCAGGTGGAACGGCACGGCCAGCACGTCGGCGCGGCTGCTGACCACGATCGGAATCGCGATGGCGATGCCCATCAGCGCTTCGCCGGTGATCAGGCCGGCGGCGAACAGCACGCCCGGCTTGTGCACGCGGTCGCGGCCTTCTTCGTCATCGGCGCGCACCTTGTGGAAGCGCTCGACCAGGTGGGCGATCAGGCCGCCGAGGAAGATCGGCACCATCAGTTCCAGCGGCAGGTAGATGCCGATGGCGGCGGCCAGCACCGGCACGCGGAAGCGGGCGTTGCGCGCCTTCAGCCAGCTGTCGAAGGCGATGATGGCGGCACCGACCACGGCACCGATGCCGATGAAGGTCCACGGCAGTTCACCACCGAACAGGCCCTTGGCCACCGAGGCCATCAGGTTGGCCTGCGGTGCGGCCAGCGCGTTCGGGTGCAGCTCGGACTTCACGCCGATGCCGTAGGCGGTGGCCAGCAGGTTCAGCACCGGGGCCATGATCAGCGCACACGAGAAGGCACCGATGCCCAGCATCAGCTGCTGCTTCCACGGGGTGGCGCCGACGATGTAGCCGGCCTTGAGGTCCTGCAGGTTGTCACCACCAACCGCAGCGGCGCAGCACACCACCGCGCCGATCATGATGGCGGCCACGGCGCCCAGCGGCGCGCCGCCGGCACCGACCGGCTTCAGGCCGTCGGCGCCCAGCAGCACGACCAGCACGGCCGAGGCGAA
This sequence comes from Stenotrophomonas sp. a6, assembly GCF_030913325.1. Taxonomy (NCBI): domain Bacteria; kingdom Pseudomonadati; phylum Pseudomonadota; class Gammaproteobacteria; order Lysobacterales; family Lysobacteraceae; genus Stenotrophomonas; species Stenotrophomonas sp. a6. The sequence continues at coordinate 1,236,651 of NZ_CP133161.1, read as the reverse complement.
CAGGATGGTGGAGATGGTGATGCCCGACACCGGGTTGTTGGACGAACCGATCAGGCCGGCCAGGTAGGCCGAGACCGAAACGAACAGGAAGCCGGCGACGATCATGATGAGGGTCATCGGGATCGACACGTGCCACTGGCCGACGATGGCCTGGTACAGGGCCAGCAGCGGCAGCACGAAGACCACCAAGGCCACCAGCATCCACTTCATCGGCAGGTCGCGCTCGGTGTGCGCCAGCACCGGGCCACCGCTCTTGCGGGCGGCGGCAAAGCCGCTCTTGACGCCGTTGAGCAGCGACTTGCGCAGCGAGATCAGGGTCCAGATGCCACCGATCAGCATCGCGCCGACACCCAGGTAGCGCATCTTCGCGCCCCAGATGGCGAACGCCGCCTCGGTGGACGAAGCCGCGGCAACCGACGCGGCCAGTGCCGGATCGGTGTTCATGAAGAACGCCTGGTAGATCGGAATGGCGATGTGCCAGGTCAGGATCGAACCGGACACCACCACGATGCCGACGTTGAGGCCGACGATGTAGCCCACGCCCAGCAGTGCCGGCGACAGGTTGGTACCGATGAAGGCGGTGACCTTGGAGCTGCCGACGTAGGCCGAGGTGGCCCAGGCGTCCGGGATCAGGCGCATGCCGCTTTCCGCGGCCAGCTTGACGAAGGCACCGATCACCGCCGACAGGCCGAGGATCTTCAGGCCCGGGCCCGGATTCTCACCGGCCTTGAGCACTTCGGCCGCAGCCTTGCCTTCCGGGAACGGAAGCGGGTCTTCGACGATCATCGAACGACGCAGCGGCACCGAGAACAACACGCCCAGCAGGCCGCCGAGGCCGGCGATGCCCAGCACCCACCAGTACTTGAAGTCCGGCCAGTAGCCCATGATCACCAGCGCCGGGATGGTGAAGATCACACCGGCGGCGATCGACGAACCGGCCGAAGCGCCGGTCTGCACGATGTTGTTTTCAAGGATGGAGCCACCGCCCAGCAGGCGCAGCACGCCCATGGAAATCACCGCGGCGGGAATGGCGGTGGCGATGGTCAGGCCTGCGAACAGACCGAGGTAGGCGTTTGCGGCCGACAGCACCACCGCCAGCACGATGGCCAGGGCCACTGCGCGGAAGGTGAGCTGCTTGGGCGCAGCGTCGTGGTTCATGGAAGCCCCTGCTGGCAAAAAATCCCTTGCACGCTAGCGTTCAGGAGGCAGCAAGTCCAGTGCGGTTCGGGAGGGTTGCGGCCAGGTCGGCAGTGAGATAGTCGCTTCTGGCCAAACTCGGCCAACGCATCAAGCGCATGGGGCACATCCCGGACGGCTGCCGGGCCTCGCGGTCTCTTTGTCCTGCAGGGGCCCGGCCAACCAGTACTGCAGCATCCCAGCCATCATCGTTTGAAGTGCCTCAACGCCCCTTGCATCGTGTTCATGATCTGAACCGATGACGCTGAGCCGCCCGATGAACACCCCACTGCGGATCCGCCCGATCAAATCACCGGTCGTGGCTGTCGTGGCCCTGATCTGCCTGATGCCGCTTTGCGATTACGCATCTGCCTGGAGCCGCATTGGCGCAGTCGAGATCACCGACCACGCCGGTAAACCTTGTTTCGGACTACCCAGGAAAGAGCGCAAGCGTATCGGTAAAACTCCGGAGGTGTTTGGTGTGGAGGTGCATGACGCAATTACTCCACCGCTGCGGCGGCAATGGTCGTTCTACTTTGCCCATCCCGCATCAATCCCACTTCCACCCGGAGCCTGCGTGGTCTACGGAGAAGTGCCAGCCAACGCCATTTCAAGGCAGACGGCGATGCCGCTGCAGCCCGGACGCCTGTACGATGTTTCGCTGTCGGCCACCAGGACCGGCGCCACGCAACACCACAGCGCCCGATTCTGCTTGAAGGCCAACCCCGACGGGAGCCTGCGAGCGATCCAGGTCCACTACGACGAGGCGCTGGGCTGGAGCCCCTCGGTTTGCCTGCCCTGAGCCGACGCGCGCGCTCGTCGGAACCGCCCAGCACACGCTGGAAAGACGCAATTGTAATGTTATATCCTGTCACGCCGACCGAACCTCGCACGTGGCCCCTTCCCCCGCTACCCGCCTGGCCTCCATCGACCAGCTGCGCGGCACCGTGATGCTGTTGATGTTGCTCGACCACGTGCGCGAGACCTTCTTCCTGCAGCACCAGGTGAGCGACCCGATGGACGCGGCGACGGTCTCCCCCGCGCTGTTCGCCTGCCGTCTGCTGGCCCACCTGTGCGCACCCGTGTTCGTCCTGTTGACCGGCCTGTCGGCCTGGCTGTACGGCCAGCGCCAGGCGGATCCGCGCCGGGCCACGGCCGCGTTCCTGCTCAAGCGCGGGCTGTTCCTGGTCGTGCTGGAACTGACCCTGGTGAATTTCGCCTGGACCTTCCAGCTGCCGCCGGAAACCCTGTACCTGCAGGTGATCTGGGCCATCGGGCTGAGCATGATCGCGCTGGCCGGGCTGCTTTGGCTGCCATGCCCGGCCCTGCTGGTGCTGGCAATCGCGGTGGTGGCCGGGCACAACCTGTTCGACGGCTTGCGGGTGCAAGGCGATGGCCTGCTGGCGGTGCTGTGGAAAGTGCTGCACCAGCGCGACTGGATCGAGGCCGGCGCGCTGCGCCTGCGCACCTCCTATCCGGTGCTGCCGTGGATCGGGGTGATCGCCCTGGGTTATCTGATGGGGCCATGGTTCGCCCGCGAGCGCGACCCGACGCAGCGCCAGCACTGGCTGCTGTGGGCAGGCGTCGGTGCGCTGGCCATGTTCGCCTTACTGCGGTTCGCCAACGAGTACGGGGATGCCCCTTGGCAGTACCAGACCACAGCACTGCGCACCTGGCTGAGCATCCTCAACATCACCAAGTACCCGCCGTCGCTGCAGTTCCTGCTGTTGACCCTGGGCGTAGGGCTGTTGCTGCTGCGCCTATACGAATGGCCGCCACTGGCGCGTGCGCTGCGCCCGCTGGCCGATATCGGCGCCGCGCCGATGTTCTTCTACCTGCTGCACCTGTATGTGCTGAAGGCGCTGTACCTGGGCGCGCTCGCGGCCTGGGGGCCGACCCATGGCGAGTTGTATGCCCTGGATTCGGTCAGCGGCCTGCTGCTGGTGGCCTGTGCGCTGGCGGTGGTGCTGTACCCGCCGACCCGGGCATTCGCGCGGTTCAAGGCGCGAAGGCGTGACCTGGCGTGGTTGCGGTACCTGTGATCGCCCAGGCCAGTCCGGCAATCCACGCATGGCGTGGATCTACTGAAAGCGGATCAGGCCACAGGCCTATAATTCCGCGATGAATTCCACCGCTATCGCTTCCGACGACTTCCTGGGCCACCCCAAAGGCGTCTACGTCTGCTTCTTCACCGAAATGTGGGAGCGCTTCTCCTTCTACGGCATGAAGGCGCTGTTGCTGCTGTACCTGACCAAGTACCACCTGTTCGGCGACAAGGCCGGCCTGGACCTGCTCGGCGCCTACGGTGGCCTGGTGTACTGCATCCCTGTATTCGGCGGCATGCTGGCCGACCGCTGGCTGGGCATGCGCCGGGCCGTGCTGTTCGGCGGCATCCTGCTGGTACTCGGCCACCTCGGCATGGCCTTCGAAGGCCACGCTGCGTACCGGGTGAACGGCGACGTGGTGCGCGACACCTCGGCACTGGCGGTGACCTACCTGTCGCTGGCGCTGATCATCATGGGCGTCGGCTTCCTCAAGCCGAACATCTCCACCATTGTCGGCAAGCTGTACGCCAAGGACGATCCGCGCCGCGATTCGGGTTTCTCGCTGTTCTACGCCGGCATCAACCTGGGCGCGCTGTTCTCATCGCTGGTGTGCGGCTTCCTCGGCGAGGCCTACGGCTGGAAGTACGGTTTCGGTGCGGCCGGCATCGGCATGCTGGCCGGCCTGGCAATGTTCCTGTGGGGCCAGAAGTACCTGCAGGGCCACGCCGAGCCGCCGCAACCGGCGGCGTTGAAGCAGAAGGTGCTGGGCCTGCCGCGCGAATGGCTCATCTATCTGTGCGCGGTGCTCGGTGTGTTGCCGGTGGCGTGGCTGATGTGGGCGGCCGGCAACGGCGCGTTCGCGCTGGGCGGTGAAATCAGCCTGGCACTGATGTTGATGGTGGTGGTGCTGGGCGGCGTGCTGGTCTGGTTCGCCTGGTTCACCGGCAGCAAGTGCACGCCGGTACAGCGCCAGCAGATGATCGCGCTGATGGTGCTGATCTTCATGGCGCTGGTGTTCTTCACCATGTACGAGCAGTCCTACGGCTCGTGGGTGACCTTCACCGACCGGCTGCTGACCAAGGACATCGTGCCCTCGCTGGTGATCACCGGCGGTACGCCGCTGCCGTGGTCGATCCTCTCACTGCTGCTGGCACCGCTGGGCTTCGTGGTCAGCGCGCGGTTGTCCGAGCGTCGTCCGGGTTCGGCTGCGCCGCGCACGTTCTTCGCCGCCATCGTCGTGCTGATGCTGGTGCTGCTGGTGCGCGACTGCCTGGTGATTCCGCAGACCGCTGGCTCGCTCACCTATCTCGGCGGCCTGTTCCTGGTGCTGCTGGCACCGGCCTTCGCCGCGCTGTGGACGTGGATGGACCGCCGCGGTTGGGAACCAGGCAAGCCGGTGAAGTCGGCCTGGGGCCTGGTGATCGGCGCACTGTCGTTCGTGCCGCTGGCACTGGCCGCGCAGCAGGTCGGCGCTACCGGCGAGATGGCCAGCGTGTGGTGGCTGGTGCTGGCCTACTTCCTGCTGGCCAGCGGCGAGATGTGCCTGTCGCCGGTCGGCCTGTCGGCGGTGACCCAGTTGGCCGTGCCGCGGGTGATGAGCCTGATGATGGGCACCTGGTTCCTGGCCACCGCCTTCTCGGAGACGCTGGCCGCGCTGTTCGGCAAGCTGGCCGCGATCGAGGTGCCGGAAGGCGAATCGCTGGACATGGTGGCCGCCGCCGGTGCCTATGCGCACCTGTTCTGGCTGCTGATGTGGATCGGCCTGGGCTGTGCGCTGGCCGCTTTCATTGCCGCGCCACTGTTGAAGAAGATGATGCACGGGGTGAAGTAAGCCCACGCACAGGCAGGAACCGGGGCGCCGGTTGGATCATCCGCCGCCGTTGCGTTACGGCGCCCTGCCCTTGCCGTCCGCAGCCGCAGTCGTGGCGGTCTTGCCACCCAGGCTGCGCGACAGGAACGCCAGCAGCTTGCCGTAGTACTCGCTGCGATGGGCCTGGGTATAGAAGCCGTGCCCTTCGGTCTTGTAGTACAGGCTTTCCACCGGCGTACCGGCACGCTTGAGCGCCGCTTCCATGCGCTCGGTGTGCTGGATCGGGGCGCGCTTGTCCTGACCACCGGCCGCCAGGAACACCGGCACCCTGATCCGCTCGGCCAGGTTGACCGGCGAGACCGCACCCAGCGTGGCCGGATCACCCAGCCACTCGCGCAGGTAGCTCATTCCGGAATCGCGGTCCTGGATATCGCCGCCAGTAAACATCAGCGGCAGGTCGTAGACGCCCACATAGCCGGCCGCGCACTGGTACAGCCCCGGTTCGCGCGCGGCGCCCATCATCGCCGAGTAGGCGCCGTAGCTGGCACCGTAGATGCAGATGCGCCGGGCATCGGCGATGCCTTCGCTGATCGCCCAGCGCGTCGCGTCGGTCACGTCGTCCTGCATCGCGCGCCCCCACTGTTTCAGTGCTGCCCGGCTGTGCGCACGGCCGTAGTTGCCCGAGCCGCGGAAATTGATCTGCAGCACGGCGTAGCCGGCAGCGGCCAGCAACTGGTTCTCGTGGTCGAAACCGCCGTTGTCGAATATCCCGATCGGCCCACCATGCGGCACCACCACCATCGGCAGGTCACGGCCAGTGCTGCCATGCGGGACTGTCAGGAATCCATGGAGCTCCAGCCCGTCACGCGCCTTCAGCAGGACCGGCCGCACCGACGCAGTGGTCTCCGGATCAATCCATTCGCTGCGCGCCATCAGGAAGCGTGCCTGGTTGCGGTCGCGGTCGTAGAGGTAGAACTCGCCCGGATTTGAACCGGACCCGGTTTCCACCAGCAGCCGGCGACCGTCGCGGGTACTGGAGGTGATGAATACTGCACGCCCGGGGAAGGCCGCCTCCAGGCTGCGGTACAACCGTGCCTCGTCCGAGCTTTCGTCGAAGAACCGGGTATGCGGCGTGTTTCCCAGGAACAGCGCACCGACCGGCACGGTGCTGCCCGGGCTGCGGATCAGTCGTGCCGGATCGACAACCTCATCGCGCAGCACGACCTTGCGCTCCTGCGTGGCCGGGTTCCAGCTGACGATGGCATCGGGGCCGCTGGGCTGCTCGCTGAGCAGGTAGGCCAGCTGGCCGTCGGCGGAAAAGCCCAGCGCCGCCTCGCTGCGACCACTCCGTTTCTCATCGTTGACCAGCGCCCAGTCGCCACCGTTGCGGTGGTAGAGCCGATGGACGTTGTCAGTACCGGCGCCCTGTACGAAACGTACGTCGCCGCGGGCATCCACCACATAGGAGGCACCCGGCATCGGCGCGCGGGCCAGCAGCCGCTGCTTGCCGCTTGCCAGTTCCAGCTGGGCCGCATAACCGTTGGCATCCAGCCGCGATCCGCCTACTGCGATGACCACGTGCGCATCGTCGCCAGGCAGGGCGTCACTGAGGAACGCCGCGGCCGACGTCCGGTACTTGGGCCGCACGCGCAGGCCAAGGTCGCGGTAGCCCACCAGTAGTTCCGGTCGTCCGGTGCGTGCATCCAGTGTCAGCAGCTCGCCGGTGGCCCACGGCGCATCGCGGGTACCGAACTTCTGCGCCAGACCGAACATCACCTGATCGTTGTTGACCCAGTGCAGGCCGAAGACATGCGAATTGAGTGGTGGGCGCAGGTTGCCCACCGGCGTGTTGTCGTCCGTACGAAGGATGATCACAGCGGTGAAGCCGTCCGCAGGCACGGTCGCGGCCAGATAATCGCCCCCGGGAGACAGCATGACATCGCCGAACTTGTCCGCTCGCACATAGGCGCCCAGATCGATCGCAGCAGCGGTTCCACACCACAATCCCGCCACGACGATGGCGGCCAGCCAGCGCTTGTGCATCCTTCTCTCCCCCTGCCTGGACCCCTTGTCCCGGCTGGCCGATTCTAGGCAGGCCAGTGCCCGGCCCGCCAGTGGCGTACAAAAAACGACGGCACCGTTGCCGGTGCCGTCGTTACCACTACCTTGGAGAGAGAGTCAGGACGTGGGTTCGGGGGGCGTGCGCCGGGTCAGTGGACCCCGCGCACCGCCAACGTGAGGGCCAGGATGCTGAGGATCACCGCGATGGTGCCGTCGAGCACGCGCCAGGTGCTGGGCTTGGTGAACAGCGGCGCCAGCAGGCGCGCGCCCAGGCCCTGCGCGGTCAGCCACAGGCAACTGGCGGTGACCACACCGGCAGCGAAGGCCATGCGGGCGTTGCCGAAGTTCTCGGCGATCGAACCGATCACCATCATGTCCAGCCAGAAGTGCGGGTTGATCAGCGAGAAACCGACCGCCGCCATCAGCACTGCGCGGCGGCTGCCGTCGTCGCTGTCAGCCTCGCCCATGCCGCCGCCACCGGCGATCGCGCGGCGCGCCGACTTCATCGCGTACCAGGCCAGGAACGCCACGCCCGTCCACAGCACGGCGGTGGTCAGCCACGGCAGCGCCGAAGTGAGCGTGCGCAGGCCGGCCACGCTGGCAAAGATGAAGATCGCATCGATGGCCGCACAGGTGGCGACCACCGGCACAATGTGCTTGCGCAGGATGCCCTGGCGCAGGATGAAGGCGCTCTGGGCGCCGACCACGGCGAACAGGCCGATGCCGGTAGCTGCACCAGAGAACCAGGCACCGAGGCCGGTGCTGGCGGAGATGACCGAGAACATGGGATTCACTGCCTTTACTTGCTTGGGGGGACGGTGCCTCGCGAAGGCGGACAGCACCGGAACGGGCGCCATTGTCGCGCCGCAACATGAAAAAGACGAGCTAAACTTCCTAAACCAACATTAGCGAAACTTAATTCGATGCGTATCGACCATGCCCAGCTGCGTGCCCTGGCCGCAGTGATCCGCGAAGGCAGCTTCGACCGCGCCGCGCAGTCGCTGAATGTCACCCCGTCCGCCATCTCGCAGCGGGTCAAGGCGCTGGAGGACCGGATCGGCCGGCTGCTGGTCAAGCGCGGCACCCCGGCCACCGCCACCGCCGAGGGGCAGTTGCTGGTGCAGCTGGCCGAGCAGACCGCCCTGCTCGAGCACGATGCGCTGCACCGGATGGGCCTGGCCGACGAGGACCTGCCACAGGCCAGCATCCCGGTGGCGGTGAACCACGACAGCCTGGAAACCTGGTTCCCGCAGGCGGCCTACCAGTTCGCGCAGACCACCGGCACTACGCTGGACCTGCGCGTGGAAGACCAGGACCACACCGTCGAACTGCTGCGCCAGGGCACGGTGCTGGGTGCGGTGACCACCCTGGACGAGCCGGTGCAGGGCTGCCAGATCCATGCACTGGGCAGCATCCGCTACGCGGCCACCTGTACACCCGAATTCCGCGAGCGTCATTTCGCCAAAGGTGTGACCGCGCAGGCGCTGGCGCAGGCCCCGGTGCTGGTGTTCAACCGCAAGGACGACATGCAGTCGCGCTTCGCCCGGCGCATGGCCGGCGACGACCTGCCCAGCACCGCGCCGACCTGGTGGATTCCGTCCACGCGCGCCTTCGTGCAGGCCAACCTTGGCGGCATGGGCTGGACGATGAATCCGTTGCCGCTGGTCAAGCGGCACCTGGACGCGGGCCGCCTGGTCTACGTGCGCCAGCGCGCGTGGGAAGACGTGCCGCTGTACTGGCAGCATTGGAAGGGAGACGTGCAGACCATGGCCCTGCTGACCCGCGCGGTGCTGGATGCCTCCTCCGCGCTGATCCGGCGCAAGCGCTGAAAAGGGGACGGAGGGGATTAAGTCGTATAAGGCCCAAGCGACACATCGGGCAAAGACGACTTAATCCCCTCCGTCCCCTTTTTGCTCCATCCAATCTCCATCAACCCTCCACACCGGGTCCATGCGTGATGCGGATACTGGCGGGCCAATCACTACAAGGGTGTCCTGTATGCCGATAGCCGTGCGCGATGCGCGCCCCGAAGATGCCGCCGCCTGCATCGACCTGCGCGGGCGCACCCGCGAAAACGCCTTCAGCGCCGCGCAGTTGGCAGAGCTGGGCATCACCGAGGACAGCTGGGCGGCCGGCATCGCCCAGGGCGATTCGATCGGCCGCGTCGCCTGGGAGGGCGAGCGCATGGCCGGATACTGCTTCGCCGACCGCGACAGCGGCGAGGTGCTGGTGCTGGCCCTGCTGCCCGAGTATGAAGGCCGCGGCCTCGGTCGGCAGCTGCTGCAGGACGTGGTCAGCCTGACCCGCGATGCCGGCCACCAACGCCTGTTCCTGGCCTGTTCGGCCGACCCACGCTCGCGCTCGCATGGCTTCTACCGGCGCCTGGGCTGGCGCCCGACCGGGCAGGTCGACGAGGCCGGTGACGAGATTCTTGAGCTGGTCTGAGTGAAGCTGTCGCCAGGGATGGCCTGACGCTGGCAAGGCTTCGTTCGCCGGGTATCACCCGGCGCTAGCGGGTGAGGATGGCGCGAAACGCCGGATGCTGCGTTGCATCAAAAACAGACCGGATCCGGTTAGAATCGCATATGGATGCTGCAAGGCGTTGTTTCTTCACGCCCTTTCCCTGTCCCACGCGCATCCTGACCCCTTCCCCTCCGCCAACGATCCCGCCCCCATGAAGAAATTTGGCAAGGCTCTTCTCGCCCTGCTCGTGCTGCTGTTGCTGGCCGCCGCGCTGTTCCTGTACTGGCCGCTGACCCAGCGCTCGGTGCCCGCCGCCAGCAACGACAAGCCCGTCGACGTTGTGCTGGTCGGCGCCGGCATCATGAGCATCACCCTGGCCACCTACCTGCAGGAACTGCAGCCGGACTGGAACATCCAGGTCTACGAACGCCTCGACGGCGTCGCCGGTGAAAGCTCCGACGGCTGGAACAACGCCGGCACCGGCCACTCGGCCTTCGCCGAACTGAACTACACCCCGGAACTGCCCGACGGCAGCATCGAGACCAAGCGCGCGGTCGGCATCGCCGAATCGTTCGAGGTCTCGCGCCAGTTCTGGTCGCACCAGGTGAAGGAAGGCCGGCTGAGCCAGCCCAGCGACTTCATCAACCCGACCCCGCACATGAGCTTCGTCTGGGGCGATGACAACATCGCCTACCTGCACAAGCGCCAGCAGGCCCTGGTGAAGAATCCGCTGTTCTACGGCATGCAGTACTCCGAGGATCCGGCCCAGATCAAGCAGTGGGCCCCGCTGCTGATGGAAGGCCGTGACCCGAAGCAGAAGGTTGCCGCGACCTGGATGCCGCTGGGCACCGACGTCAATTTCGGCGTGATCACCCGCCAGCTGACCGCCGGCCTGCAGCGCAGCCCGAACTTCAGCCTGCACCTCAACCACGAAGTGAGCGCGCTGCGGCAGAACGCCGACAAGAGCTGGAACGTGACGGTGAAGGACCTCAAGGCCGGCACCGAGTCCACCACCCACGCCCGCTTCGTGTTCATCGGTGCCGGTGGCGCTGCACTGAAGCTGCTGCAGATGTCCGGCATTCCGGAATCGAAGGACTACGCCGGCTTCCCGGTCGGTGGCCAGTTCCTCGCCTTCCAGGGCCAGGACGTGACCTCGCGCCACGGCGTGAAGGCCTACGGCATGGCCGAGACCGGCTCGCCGCCGATGTCGGTGCCGCACCTGGATGCGCGCAAGCTGGACGGCAAGCCGGTGGTCCTGTTCGGGCCGTTCGCGCTGTACAGCACCAAGTTCCTCAAGCACGGTTCGTGGTGGGACCTGTACTCGTCGGTGAACCACAACAACGTCGGCCCGATGCTGGAAGTGGGCAAGGACAACCTGGACCTGGTGCAGTACCTGATGGGCCAGGCGCGCCTGAACGATGCCGACCGCCAGGCCGAGCTGGTCAAGTACTTCCCCACTGCCAAGCCGGGTGACTGGAAGCTGGTCACCGCCGGCCAGCGCGTGCAGATCATCAAGCGTGATCCGCTGAAGGGCCCGGTGCTGCAGTTCGGTACCGAGATCGTGACCGACAAGGACCACACCATCGCCGCCCTGCTCGGCGCTTCGCCGGGTGCGTCGACCTCGCCGCCGATCATGCTGGACCTGATGGCCAAGGCCTTCCCGGACCAGATGAAGGCCGGCTGGGAAGCCCGCCTGCGCGAGATCGTGCCGTCGTACGGGCGCAAGCTCAACGACAGCGCCGCGCTGGTCAACGAGATCCGTACGCTGACCAGCCAGACCCTGCATCTGCCGTATCTGGAGGTGCCGGTGGATGCGAACGCGGCATCGCCTGCTGCGGCTGCAGTGCCGGCAGCGGCCAAGGAAAAGCGCAACGCCAACGAGGAACTGCAGGCGCTGTAAGCCCGCAGTTTGCTTTCGATGGAGACGGACGGCCACCTTCGGGTGGCCGTTTGTTTTTGTGCGAAATGGGTCGGATTCCTCCCGCACGGGAGGGCTCTGACCTGCACCTGGCCGCCGATGATGGGGTCAGAGCCCATTGCCTGCGGCGACGGGATCCGACCCCGGCCCGCCACTGCTCTGCGCCGGAAAGTCCCTGCGAATGACGCGAATTGTAATGTTGTTAAGAATTATTTACATTTGCGTCCTGTGCAGTGATCGCACCTCCCCAGATGGACCTGACCGTGCCCGAAGCCGCCGCCCCGGGTGCTGGACGACTGTTGCCGCCCTTCCCCGCTTCCGAGCCTCGAGCCCACCATGTCCCTGATCCTCCGTAACCGCCTGCCCCGCCGCGCGTTGCTGCCGGCTGCCCTGCTTTCGTCGCTGACCCTGCTGGCCGCGCCCAGCGCGTTCGCCGCCGCCGATGGCACTGCCGATGCCAAGACCCTGGACAGGGTCAGCGTCCGCGCCGAACAGTCCGCACCACCGTCGAGCACCACGCGCCTGCCGATCACCCTGCAGGAGACCCCGCAGTCCGCCACCGCCATCAGCCTGCAGCGCCTGCAGGACGAATCACTGTTCAGCATCAACGATGTGATGCGCAATGTAACCGGCGTGAGCGTGTCCTTCTATGACACGCAGCGCCCGCTGTACTACGCGCGCGGCTTCGCCATCACCGACTTCCAGGTCGATGGCATTCCCACCTACAGCGGCTCCACCAACCAGGAGTACGACACCGCCTTCTACGACCGTATCGAAGTGATCCGCGGCGCCAACGGCCTGCTCAGCGGCGCCGGCGTGCCGTCGGCCACGGTCAACCTGCTGCGCAAGCGCCCGGGCAAGGAATTCGATGCGTCGTTCGCGGTCAGCGCCGGCAGCTGGGACTACCGTCGCATGGAGGCCGACGTGACCGCGCCACTGACCGCCGACGGCCGCTTCCGCAGCCGCGTGGTCGCCGCCTACACCGATCGTGGCCTGTATTACGACCGCTACGACGAGAACAAGATGGCCGGCATGGCGGTGCTGGAAGGCGACGTCACCGACAGCACCACGATCACCCTCGGTTACCAGAGCCAGGACAACAACCCCACCGGCTCGACCTGGGGCACCGTGCCGTTCTTCGACAACCAGGGCCATTTCGCGCACTTGCCGCGCTCGACCAACCTGTCGCCGAAATGGAGCTACTGGAAGCGCGAGAGCAACACCGCCTTCGCCAACCTGGAACAGCGTTTCGGCGACAACTGGCTGTTGAAGATCAACACCGCCTATACCCGTGGCAACGTGCAGAACGTGCGCCTGTACGGCACCGGCAACCCGGACCCGGTGACCGGCGCGGGCATCTACCTGCGCGCGGCCGCCGGTGATTCGAAGGACACCCGCCGCAATGTCGATGCCTACCTGACCGGCAGTTTCGATCTGTTCGGCCGCGACCACGACGTGACCCTCGGCGCACAGTGGTCGGACCTGGAAGGCACGACGAATACCCTGGCACTGAACTTCCCGAGCGACTGGGCGCGCTGCGGCGGCGAGCGCTGCTACTACATTCCCAACGTGTACAACTGGAACGGCGACATCTCCGAGGTGACCTACCGCCGCACCGGCGCGCGCCGCGTGGCCAAGACCACGCAGAGTGGCGTCTACCTGGCCACCCGCCTGCGCCTGGCCGATCCGCTGTCGCTGATTGCCGGCGCACGCCTGAGCCGCTGGGAAACCCTCACCCGCTCCTACAACGCCGCTGGCGCCTACACCGGCACCAGCGGCGCGTACAAGGTGAGCGATGAAGTCACTCCCTACGTGGGCCTGGTCTACGACATCACCCCGAACGTGTCGGCCTATGCCAGTTACACCGAGATCTTCAACCCGCAGAACTTCAAGGACCGCAACGAGAACCTGCTGGCACCGGTGCAGGGTTCGAACCTGGAAGCGGGCATCAAGACCCAGTGGCTGGACGGCCGCCTGACCGCCAACGCCGCCGTGTTCGAGGCCAAGCAGGACAACTACGCCGTGCGCGACATGGGCGTGCCGGAAGGTTCGCTGAGCGATGGCACCTCCGCCTACATCGGCGTCAACGGCACCAAGGCACGCGGCTGGGAAGTGGACGTCAACGGCGAGATCCTGCCGGGCTGGACGGTCAATGCCGGCTACACCCACGTCAAGGTCACCCGCGCGGCTACCGACCTGCTGTACGCCAACCCGCCGAAGGATCTGTTGCAGCTCAACACGCAGCTGCAGCTGCGCGGTGCGCTGGAACGCCTGAGCGTTGGCGGTGGCGTGCAGTGGCAGAGCAAGGTGCAGGGCTACAACATCGCCTATCCGCTGGGCGGCACGGTGACGGTGAACCAGCCGGCCTACATGCTGGTGCAGTTCAATGCCAACTACCGCATCAGCGACAGCTGGACCGCAACGCTGAGCGTGCGCAACGCACTGGACAAGACCTACTGGGCGAATCTGGACTACAACAACTACGGCGAACCGCGCTTCGTGTCGGCCAGCCTGCGCTGGAAGTTCTGAGCAAGCCGCGAACCGGTGGGTGCCTGCTGGGTGCCGACCGTTGGTCGGCACGCCCTCCGCCACGACCCACGGTCGTGGCCTACCTGAATGGGCCCGCCTCCGCGCGGGCCCTTCCTTTTGCTGCACTGCAGGTTGCGGCGTCCTTCGTAATTATGTCGTAATTACATCGACACCAATCGGAAGCCGGTCGATGAACCCGAGCTGGGATACGTTGGAACGCAGCCGCCAGGCCCGCCTGGAACGTGCCGCGCCGTGGGCCCGGGGACGCGAGGTCGCCGCCGGCGACGTAGGCGAGCTGCTGCACGCACTGCTGGAGCCAGGCGACAAGGTCTGCCTGGAGGGCAACAACCAGAAACAGGCCGATTTCCTCGCCCAGGCCCTGGCCGATCTTGACCCGGCCCGCGTGCACGACCTGCACATGGTGCAGTCGGTGCTGTCGCTGCCGTCGCACCTGGATGTATTCGAGCGTGGCATCGCGTCGAAGCTGGACTTCTCGTTCTCCGGCCCGCAGTCAGTGCGGTTGGCCAACCTGGTGGCTGAAGGGCGCATCCAGATCGGTGCCATCCACACCTACCTGGAACTGTTCGGCCGCTACTTCATCGACCTGACCCCGCGCGTGGCCCTGGTCGCCGCGCAGGCCGCAGATCGGCACGGCAACCTGTACACCGGGCCGAACACCGAAGACACGCCGGTGATCGTCGAAGCCACCGCCTTCGGTGGCGGCATCGTCATCGCCCAGGTCAACGAGATCGTCGACGCCCTCCCCCGCGTCGACATTCCCGCTGACTGGGTCAACTTCGTGGTGCAGGCGCCGAAGCCGAACCATATCGAACCGCTGTTCACCCGCGACCCGGCGCAGATCTCCGAGATCCAGGTGTTGATGGCGATGATGGCGATCAATGGCATCTACGCCGAGTACGGCGTGAACCGCCTCAACCATGGCATCGGCTTCGATACGGCGGCCATCGAACTGCTGCTCCCCACCTACGCCGAATCGCTCGGCCTGAAGGGAAAGATCTGCCAGCACTGGGCGTTGAACCCCCACCCGGCACTGATTCCGGCAATCGAATCGGGCTTCGTCAGATCGGTGCATTCGTTCGGTTCGGAACTGGGCATGGAGAAGTACATCGCCGCGCGAGGCGATGTGTTCTTCACCGGCGCCGATGGCTCGATGCGTTCCAACCGCGCCTTCTCGCAGACCGCCGGCCTGTATGCCTGCGACATGTTCATCGGTTCCACATTGCAGATCGACCTGCAGGGCAACAGCTCCACCGCCACCCGCGACCGCATTGCCGGCTTCGGTGGCGCACCGAACATGGGCTCGGACGCACGCGGCCGGCGCCATGCCAGCGAGGCCTGGATCAAGGCCGGCCAGCAGGCCGCGCGCCCGGGTGAGATGCCGCGTGGGCGCAAGCTGGTGGTGCAGATGGTGGAAACCTTCCGCGAGCACATGGCGCCGGCCTTCGTCGAGCGCCTCGATGCCTGGGACCTGGCCGAACGCGCGAACATGCCGCTGCCGCCGGTGATGATCTACGGCGACGACGTCAGCCATGTGCTGACCGAGGAAGGCATTGCCAACCTGCTGCTGTGCCGCACCCCTGAGGAGCGCGAACAGGCGATCCGTGGCGTGGCCGGCTATACCGCCGTGGGCATGGGGCGCGACCGCGCGATGGTGGAGAACCTGCGCGACCGCGGCGTGATCCGCCGTCCCGATGACCTCGGCATCTCCGTGCGCGATGCCAGCCGTGACCTGCTGGCGGCGCGTTCGGTGAAAGACCTGGTGCGCTGGTCCGGCGGCCTGTACGACCCGCCCAAGCGCTTCCGCAACTGGTAAGGGGCTGAGCATGGAAACCCTCGACTATCGATTCGAAGGACACGCTGCGGTGCAGTTTCCGCGCGATGCGGTGCTGGTCGGCGTGCTGGCCTCGGGCAACCTGGAAATCCTGCTGGAGCCGGCCGCACTGGACGGCGCAATGACGGTGCGCATCATCACAGCCGCGAAGGGCTTCGGCAGCGTGTGGCAAGCGGTGATCAGCGACTTCGCACAGCGTCATCCGCTGCGCGATGTACGCATCTCGATCAACGATGCCGGCGCGACCCCGGCGGTAGTCAGCCTGCGTCTGGACCAGGCCGTGGAAACCCTGCGTGCTGGAGATCCACGATGAACCGGACGCAGCGCTACAGCTACTACGAAGCCGATGCGCGCGAGCGTATCGCCAGCCTGGTCGACGCCGGTTCCTTCAGGGAATTCCTCGGCCCGGCGCGGCGGATGATGAGCCCGCACCTGGCACAGCTCGACCAGCCCGCGGCGTTCGACGACGGCATCGTTGTCGGCGAAGCCACGCTGCGTGGCCGACGCGTGCTGCTGGCCGCGCAGCAGGGTGAATTCATGGGCGGCGGCGTGGGCGAGGTGCACGGCGCCAAGCTGACCGGGCTGCTGCGCCGCGCAGCCGAAACACATCCCGAAGGTGTGCTTCTGCTGCTGGACACCGGTGGTGTGCGCCTGCACGAAGCCAATGCAGGGCTCATCGCCATTTCCGAGATCATGCGCGCCACCCTGGACGCGCGTGCAGCGGGTGTGCCGGTGATCGCGCTGATCGGCAGCGGCAACGGCGCCTTCGGCGGCATGGGCATCGTCGCCCGCTGCTGCAGCACGGTCATCATGTCCGAAGAGGGGCGCCTGTCGCTGTCCGGCCCGGAAGTGATCGAAACCGTGCGCGGCGTGGAAGAGTTCGATTCCCGCGATCGCGCGCTGGTCTGGCGCGTAACGGGAGGCAAGCACCGCTACCTGATCGACCAGGCACAGGTGCTGGTGCCCGATGCCATCGAGGCCTTCGCGCAGGCGGCCAGCAACGCGCTGCAGCCTGATACCAGCAGCACCGATCCGGATACTGCACTGGCTGCGCTGCAGGAACGCCATGCGGCATTGAAGGCGCGCGTGAAGGCCTGGGGCGATTGCCGCGATGGCCTGGAGATCTGGGCGCGGCTGGGCATTGCCCACCCCGAACGCCTGCCACTGCTCGACACCGATGAATTCCTCATCGCCACCGCCGACCGGAGCCTGCCATGAGCATGCCGTTGCAGACCCTGCTCGATGCGTTGTTCCCGCATGGGCATGCCGTTGCGGTGAACGATTCGGTGCTGACCGGCAGCGCCACCACCGACGACGGCGACGTGACCTTGATCGGCACCGCCGACAGGCTCGAGGTGGGCGTGGACCACGTACTGGTACTGGCCGAAACGGTGCTGGCCAGCACCGCCGCGCATCCGCAGCAACCGATCGTGATGCTGGTGGATACCGCCGGACAGCGCCTGGCGCGGCGCGACGAACTGTTGGGCATCAATGGTTACTTTGCGCATCTCGCGCAGACGCTCGATCTGGCACGCCGCCGTGGTGCGCGCCTGATCACCCTGGTCTACGGCGAATCCGTCAGTGGCGGCTTCCTCTCATTCGGCCTGATGGCCGACCACATCCACGCCCTGCCCGATGCACAGGTGCGGGTGATGGACCTGCGCGCAATGGCGCGGGTGACCAAGCAACCGCTGGAGAAGCTGCAGGCGCTGAGCCAGAGCTCGCCGGTATTCGCGCCGGGCGTCGCCAACTACGTGGCGATGGGTGCGGTGGACTCGTTGTGGGAAGGCGATCTTTCCCAGCACCTGCTGCAGGCCCTGCGCACACCCGCCGAAGGCGACCTGCGTGCCGCACGCGGCGCACAGCGCGGCGGTCGCATGCTGGCCGCACGCGTGGCTGAAGCGGTGAGTCAGGGCGATGCCTGAGCGGCTGCCCCGCCATACGCTGGTCTGGCTGTCAGCGCACGCCGGCTGGCAGGCGGACATCGCCGCGCATGAGTCGCGCCTGGCCGACTGGTTTGCGCAGGGCCGGCCGGCCATCGTCGCGCGGCGTGCCGCCGACGATGCCGATCCACGCCTGCGTCTCGGCGTGCCGCTGCCACCCGCCGAGGGCAAACTGCGCTTGGCCCTGCGCATGCCGGCACACGATGTGCTGCGCACCGCAGCGCCACCGACACTTCAGGCGGTGCTGGAAGGCGACCTTGTGCAGGACTGGCAGCGCCCGCTGCAGGCATTGCAGGACATCGCCGCAGCGCGTGTATTCGGTGCCTTCGCATGGCAGCACCTCACGGGCCTGCACTATGTGCACGCGCGCTCGGACATCGATCTGCTGTGGCGGATCGACACCGCCGCACAGGCCGATGCCCTGGTCGCACGGCTGCAGGCATGGGAGACCGAACACGGCCGGCGGGTCGATGGCGAACTGTGCCTGGTGGATGGTGGCGCGGTGAACTGGCGCGAATACGCCGGGCGCAGCCGCGAGGTACTGGTCAAGCGCCTTGATGGTGCCGCACTGGAACTACGTGATGCGTTGTTCGCCTCCACCGGGGTGAGCGCGTGAACGCCCTCGTGCAACCGGCGGTCAGGCCAGCTGCCGTCGACAGCGCGCGTCTGGGGCGCCTCGCCATCGCCAGCCTGCACGCCGAACTGGCCCTTGCACCCAAGCCTGGGTTGGTCACGCCATTCGACAGCGGCAGCCATCACGACATGGACGCCGGCACGTTCCTGCGCAGCCTGTTCACGCTGCGCCACTACTTCATCGCCGTGGCCGACGCCGGTGCCAGCGCGGCACCGTTCCAGACGTTGCGCCGGCACGGCATCGCTGCGGAGATATCGATGCTGCACGCCACTGCGGGCATCAACACTCATCGCGGCGCGATCTTCAGCCTTGGCCTGCTGGTGGCGGCTTCCGCTGCCTGTTGGGGCCGCGCGGGCGGTGCCATCGCAGCCGATCAGGTCTGCCAGGAAGTGCGCCGCTGGGCTGCCGAGCTCGCCGACGCACCTCTGGATGCGAACAGCCCTGGCCAGCGCGCGCGCGCGCGGCACGGCGTGCAGGGTGTGCGCGAACAAGCGACCGCCGGCTACCCGCTGCTGCGCGAGGTGGCACTGCCTACCCTGCGCCACGCGTTGGCCAGCGACCTGCCACGCGAGGCCGCGATGTGCCAGACCCTGGTGCAGCTGATCGCGTGCGTGGATGACCTCAACCTGCTGCACCGTGGCGGCGCCAACGGCCTGCGCTGGGCCCAGCAACAGGCGCGAGGCTTCCTCGATGCCGGCGGCGCCTTCGTACCCGGCTGGCAGGCACGCCTGCACAGCATCGGCAATGGATTCGTCGCACGCCGGCTGAGCCCCGGCGGCAGTGCCGACCTGCTGGCCTGTGCCTGGTTCCTGCTGCAGCAGGAGGTCGCATGAGCCTTGCCCTGCTCTGCCCCGGCCAAGGTGCGCAGCATGCGGCGATGTTCGACCGCGTACGCGATCTGCCCGCCGTGCGCGACGTACTGGAGACCGCCAGCGCAGTGCTTGGACGCGACGTGTTCGCGGCAGCTGCTGACGAATCGC
Organism: Stenotrophomonas sp. a6; assembly: GCF_030913325.1. Taxonomy (NCBI): domain Bacteria; kingdom Pseudomonadati; phylum Pseudomonadota; class Gammaproteobacteria; order Lysobacterales; family Lysobacteraceae; genus Stenotrophomonas; species Stenotrophomonas sp. a6. Next base: position 1,217,240 of record NZ_CP133161.1, on the reverse strand, counting down.
GCTTCGACAATGCTCTGGCGCAGCCCTTGCTGTGTGCAGCCAGCCTCGCGCATTGGCAGGGCCTTCGCGAAGCGGTGCCTGCACCGGTGCTGGCGGCCGGCTACAGCATCGGCGAGCTCGCCGCGCACGCCATCGCCGGCAGCTTCGATGCCACCACCTGCCTGGCGCTGGCTGCGCAACGTGCGCAGTTGATGGACGGCGCCAGCCCCGCCGATGCAGGCCTGCAGGCGGTGCTCGGGCTGGATCGCCGCAGCCTGCAGTCGCTGTGCGATGCGCAGGGCACCTACGTGGCCATCGCCAACGGGCAGGACCATTTCATCGTGGGCGGCACGCACGCCTCGTTGCAGCGGCTGGCCGATGCAGCGCGGGCGCAGGGCGCGGACATCCGTCTGCTGCCGGTGCGCGTGCCCGCACACACACCATTGCTGGCGGCGGCGGTCGCACCGTTCGCTGCCGCACTCGATGCATCGCCACTGCAGGCCCCATGCCTGCCGCTGCTGGCCGGCATCGATGCGCGACCGGTGCGGGACCGCGCAACGGCAGTCAGCACGCTGTCGTTGCAACTGGCGCAGACCATCGAATGGGCGCAGGTGATGCGCCAGGCCTTCGAGCGCGGCGCGCGCGTGTTCCTGCAGCTGGGCCCGGGCAACGCGCTGGCGCGCATGGTCGCGCCGGCCTATCCGTGCTGCGAGGTGCGCGCGGTGGAAGAGTTCCAGAGCCTTGAAGGCGCGGCGGCCTGGGTCCGCAGCGCGCTGGAGCGGCTGCAGTAACGGGTTCGAGCAGTACGTATCACGCAACACGCCGTACGTCGCCTTACCCCGGGATGGCGGGTCTCCATCCGCGCTGTACGTGAGTCACGTGTCTGGGAGGGCGCATGAGTCCACAAATCGCAACGATCATCGGTCTGGTGATCATGTTCATCGTCGCCACGGCGATGCCGATCAACATGGGTGCCGTCGCCTTTGCGCTGGCCTTCATCATCGGCGGGCTGTGGGTCGACATGGGCGGCAAGGAGGTCCTGGCCGGCTTTCCCGGCGATCTGTTCCTGACCCTGGTCGGCATCACCTACCTGTTCGCCATCGCGCAGAAGAACGGCACCATCGACCTGCTGGTGCACTGGGCAGTAAAAGCCGTGCGCGGCCATATCGTGGCCATTCCGTGGGTGATGTTCGTGATCACCGCAGTCCTCACCGCGTTCGGTGCGCTGGGCCCGGCGGCGGTCGCGATCATCGGTCCGGTCGCGCTGCGCTTTGCCAAGCAGTACAACATCAATCCACTGATGATGGGCCTGCTGGTCATCCATGGTGCGCAGGCCGGCGGCTTCTCGCCGATCAGCGTGTACGGCAGCATCACCAACGGCGTGGTGCAGAAAGCCGGGCTGGAAGTGACCGAGATGGCGGTATTCCTGACCAGCCTGGGCTTCAACTTCATGATGGCGACGATCTGCTTCTTCGCGTTCGGCGGCATCGCCCTGCTGCGGCGTGGCTCGATCACCGCGGCCGGAACGATCGGCAATGCCGAGCTGGCGATGGCCGGTGGCCCGCAGGCATCGTCGCGGCAATTCGCCATCGAAGGCCATGGCGCGCTGGTCGCAGCTGGCGGCGGCACGCTCAGCAATGATCCGGCGGCACTGGATGCGGTGAGCCTGACCCGCGAGCGGTTGTTCACCCTGATCGGCCTGCTCGGCCTGGGCGTGGCCGCGCTGATCTACAACCTCAACGTCGGCCTGGTCTCGATCACCGTGGCTGTCGCGCTGGCACTGCTGTCGCCACAAAGCCAGAAGGGCGCGGTGGATGGCATCAGCTGGTCCACCGTGCTGCTGATCTGCGGTGTGGTGACCTACATCGGCGTGCTGGAACATGCCGGCGCGGTGGACTTCATCGGCAATGGCGTGTCCGACATCGGCATTCCGCTGCTCGGCGCGCTGCTGGTCTGCTACGTCGGCGGCATTGTCTCCGCATTCGCCTCGTCGGCTGCGGTGCTGGGCGCCACGATTCCGCTGGCGGTGCCGTTCCTGATGCAGGGTCACCTCAGCGCCGCCGGCGTGATCTGCGCGCTGGCGGTGTCGTCCACCATCGTCGATGTCAGCCCGTTCTCAACCAATGGCGCGCTGGTGGTGGCTTCGGCCGCGAAGGAAGAGCGCGAAACCCTGTTCCGCCGCTTCCTGGTCTACAGCGGCCTGGTGGTGGCCCTGGGGCCGCTGCTGGCCTGGCTGGTATTCGTGGTACCGGGCTGGATGTAACCACCCAACGGTAGGGCCGGCCGCTGGCCGGCAATCCCATGAAGTCATCCAGCGATCATGGGTTGCCGGCCAGCGGCCGGCACTACCTGGCGGTACACTTCCTCCATGGCTATTGCCCCTGCCCCGCGGTCACCGAAGAAGCGCGCGCCTCTGTATGAAGAGGTTGCCGAACACGTGCGCGAACGCATCTACGATTACCGCCTGCCGCCGGGTGAGTGGATCGACGAGCCCGCGCTGTGCGAAGAACTGGGCATCAGCCGCACACCGCTGCGCGAAGCGCTGAAGCTGCTGGCCGCCGAAGGTCTGGTGCAGATTGACGCGGGTCGTGGCAGCAGGGTCACCCGACTGACGCTGGAAGACCTCAACCAGCTGTTTCCGGTAATGGCGATGCTGGAAGGCCGCTGCGCGCACGAGGCGGTCAGGCACATCGACGATGCCGGCGTGCAGCAGCTGGAAGACCTGCATGCCGCGATGGAAACCGCGGCAGCCGAGGGCAACATCGCCGAGTACTACCGCAACAACTACCTGATCCACGAAACCGTGCAGCACTACGCCGGCAACCCGTGGCTGATCCGCATCACCCACGATCTGCATCGCATCCTGAAGATGCATCGCGGCCGCCAGCTGCTGACACCGGGGCGCACCGCGCAGTCGCTGGCCGAACATCGCGAGCTGATGGAGTGCTTCCGCCGCCGCGACGCGCAGGCTGCCGAACGCACCATGGAGCGCCATCTGCTCAGCCAGGGCCAGGCGCTGGCCGCCTATGTGGCGGCAGGCGGGCTGTTGAACGTGCCGGCGCCGTTGCCGACCGAAGGCGGCGGTTGAGCGGATGAGGTTGCCGGCCAGCGGCCGGCACTACCAGGACGTGACCTTGGCCGGCATCCTGGAACATCTCGTCAATCGCCACCACCGCAGCTGCCGCCGTCACCACCCCCACCGCTGTCGCCGCTTCCGCAGTCGGAGCTGCTGTAGCTGTGATGGCTGTGGTTGTCACTGGAATAGCCAACGGAGGTGTCATGGCTTCCGCCGCCATCCCCCCGGCTGCCCGAGCCATCGGCCGTGGCCACCGCCATGCACAGGATGGCGCCGACCAGCGGCAGCAGCCAGACCAGCAGCAACTGCACCGTCCGGCCGCCTGCCGAGAGGCCATCGCGCCTGACGATCACCACGGTAGCCACCACGTTCAGGCCCAGCACCAGCAGGACCAGCAGAAGGGCAACGATCAGCATTCGGCGGTTCCGTGCCTGGACTGGGGGCATTATGGCCTGCCTCCCCGGCAATGGCCCTGCCTGTCATGAAGATGGGACAATGTAGGGCGCGCCGGCCTGCTTCCGGGCCGCCGGCGCCCCCCGCACCACACGGAAGAAGAAGAACAACAACATGCTGAAAGTCATTTTCGATACCGACCCGGGCGTCGACGACGCCCTGGCCCTGCTGTACCTGCACAAGCACGCCCAGATCGACCTGATCGGCGTCACCACCACCTTCGGCAATGCCTCGGTGGAGTCGACCACGCACAATGCGCTGTACCTGAAGCAGGCCTGGGGCTTTGCCGCCCCGGTCGCACGCGGTGCCGGCGGCCCGCTGCAGCCGGAAGCCACCCCGGAAGCCTGGCCGGTGCACATCCATGGCCACAACGGCCTGGGCAACCACCCGGTGCCGGCCAGCCTGGACGTGGCGGCCGATGCGCGCCCGGCCCACCAGCTGATCATCGACCTGGTCCGCGCCCATCCGGGCGAGGTGACCCTGGTCGCGGTCGGCCGCATGACCAACCTGGCCCTGGCCCTGCAGCAGGCGCCGGACATCGCCGGCCTGGTGCGCGGCGTGGTGATCATGGGCGGCGCCTTCCACGTCAACGGCAACATCACCCCGGCCGCCGAGGCCAACATCTGGGGCGACGCCGAAGCGGCCGACGTGGTGTTCACCGCCAGCTGGCCGGTCACCGCCATCGGCCTGGACGTGACCACCCGCGTGGAAATGGACCGTGACGGCCTGGACAAGCTGGCCGCCATCGGCGGTGCCGATGCCGAACTGGTGCGTGCGCTGTCGCAGGATTACGTGGACTTCTACCTGCAGGCCGGCCACAAGGGCATGGTCGTGCACGACTGCTGCGCCTGCATCGCGCTGACCCGTCCGGAGCTGTTCCAGTTCGAGCGCGCCAGCGTGCGCGTGGCCACCGACGGCGTCGCCCGCGGCATGACCATTCCCAAGCCGGAAGGCCTGGCGTTCGGCCCCAGCGTGTGGGACGGCCACGTGGTGCAGTCGATTGCCATCGGCGTGGATGCGGCCGCCGTGCTGGCCGACATCGAGCAGACCCTGAAGGTCTGACCCGCTAGCGCTTGGCCCTGCCCGGGACCGTCTCGGGCAGGGTCCACAGCACCGGCAGCACCAGCACCGCCACCAGCTCGATCATCGCGCCTGGCGCTGCTGCCCAGCCGCTGCGTTCCACCCACCATTGCGCCAGCCATGGCGTTGCACCGCCGAACACGGCCGTGGCCATGGTCACCCCCAGTGCCAGCCCGCTGACCCGCCCTTCGCCGGGGAACTGCTCGGCCGTGGCCGGGGCCGCCACCGCGCTCACGCCACCGGCCACGCAGGCCAGCAACACCGCGGCCAGCGCGATGCCCAGCGGCGTCGCCTGCGCCATCCACGCGAACAAGGACAGCGGCAGCAGCGCTGCCAGCACGGTCAGGCCCAACAGCACCGGCCGTCTTCCGACACGGTCGGACAATGCGCCGCACAGGGGCGTGATCGCGATCACCGCCACGGCCGCAATCGTCGACAGCCACAGCGCATCGCCCTCATCGTGGCCCCGCGCATGCAGGAATGCGGGCACATAGGTGATGCCGACGTAGTAAGTAATCGAGCCCAGCGCCGAGATCGCGAACGTGCGCGCCACCGCCAGCGGATGGTTGCGCAGCACATGCTTCAGCGGCGTCGCGGGAATGCTGCCCTCGCGGCGCTGCCGCTCGAACTCCGGCGACTCGTGCATGCCCGAGCGCGCGACCAGGATCACCAGTGCCAGCGCCGCGCCAACGAAGAACGGAATACGCCAGCCCCAGCTGTCCAGCTGCGCGGGCGCGAGCAGCGCCACGGTAACCGCGGAGATCGCCACCGCCAGCAACGCACCCACCTCGCTGGCTGCGGACGCCAGCGAGGTCACCAGGCCACGTCGCTGCGCCGGTGCGCTTTCCAGCAGGTACGCCACCACCCCGGTGTACTCACCGCCCACCGAAAACGCCATCACGCAGCGCAGTACCAGCAGCAGCACGCCCGCCGTGGTGCCTGCGGTGGCCGCGGTTGGCAGCAGCGCGGTGGCCAGCATTGCCGCCGCCATCAACGCCATCGAAGCCAGCAGCATCCAGCGCCGGCCCAGGCGGTCGCCAAGGTGGCCGAAGCACAGCGCGCCCAGCGGGCGCATCAGGTAGGACACCGCGAAGCCTGCCAGGGTGGCCAGCAGCGCCTGTTCGCCGCCGCCGAAGAACACCCGCGACAACACCGTGGCGAAGTACAGGTACAGGGTGAAGTCGTACCACTCCACCACCGTGGACAGGCCCGCCACCCACATCGAGCGCTGCCGCGCCGCGGTCATTGCGTATTCGCCTTCAACAGCCTCGATCCCGGTTGCGCAGGTTCCGCGCAGCGTGGCATGGACGGGGTGAAATACCGGTCATCGGCTGTCTGCTGCCTGCATGTACTGGGTTTCATGGCCGGTGAAACGCTCGCCGTCAAAGCCGAAGCAGAAGCGCCCCTCCTCGAACACGCGGTAGACCAGCAACGCGCCATCGAGGCAGAACTGCGGCTGGTCCACGCCCGTTTCCAGTGTCCCGTAGCCGGTAGCATCACCGCCCTTCCCCGCCGGCCCGGTGAAGGCATCGAACGGCAGTGGCGTCGCCCTGCCCGTGCGGGTATCGACCAGCACCAGCGTGCGCTGGAAGTACTCGGGTCGATCATCGACCTGCACCAGCAGGTAGTGCTTGTTGAAATCGGGTTTCCGGGTCTGGAGCGCATCTTCGATGGCTCCGCGGTGCCGCGCATCGCAGAAGTCCACCGGGCTGTAGCGGTAGCTGCAACCGTCGTGGTCGTAGGGCAGGTTCATGCCCGAGTAGCTGACGCCTGCCTGGCTGCCCAGGTCGTCTCCCGGTTCCGGAATGCTGCACAGCAGCCACGAACGCTGCGCATCCTCCGGGTCGGCCAGCAGCTTCGGCTCGCGGCCCTCCTCGTAAGCCACACCACCCGGGAATTCCTGGCCGAAACGCTGGCGGACGATGGGACGTGCCTTCTCCAGCGGCAGGCCGATCCTGGCCCCACGGAACGAGACGAAGGTCATCGTCGGCAGGATCACTTCCTCCACCGGCAGCCCCTTCCATTGTCCCTGCACGCAGAACGTGGCGATCTCGTTCTCTTCGTCCACCTTGCAGGGCTTCGGTGCATTCGTGGCCAGCCAGGGGTGGGCCGGGCGGGCGGTCTGCTGATCGATGTACCAGCCGTCCAGCGCGCAGGTCGGCAGGGCATCGAGCAGCGGAGAGAGCTCTGTTGCGGTGGCCGGGGCGGCAAGTGGTGCGCCCGCTGCGGGTGCCCCGGTCGGCGCATCCGTTGTGCGCTGGCAGGCCGCCAGCGCGAGTAGACCGACCAGCAGCGCGACGTGGCGCGGGCGCCGGATTGAATGCTGCGTTCCCTGCATTGCGTGTTTCCTGGTTTCCACACTCCCTGCAGATGATCGCCGATCCCGAAGCCGTGCAGGAACGTCGCAGATCCCACATCGGGGTCAGCGCCCTTCGCTCCCGCAAAGGGATCCGACCCCGCCCGTTACCCCGGCAGCTGCAGTTCCGCCCGCAGGCCGCCGCCCTCGCGGTTGTGCAACGTCAGCGAGCCGCCCAGCGACTGTGCCAGCTGCACCGCGATGGCCAGGCCCAGGCCAGTGCCGCCGGTATCGCGGTTGCGCGAGCTTTCCAGCCGATGGAACGGCGCCAGCACTGCCTGCAGCTGGTCCTCGGGAATGCCAGGGCCACGGTCGGAAATGCTGATCCACACTCTGCCGGCGTCATCACGGCCCGCCTCGACCTCGGCGGCACCCGCGTAACGCAACGCGTTGTCGACCAGATTGCCGACCACCCGGCGCAGCGGCTGCGGCCAGGTCTGCACGACCAGTCCAGCGGGCGCACCACCGCTGACCGGCTTGCCCATGTCCTCGTAATCGCCGACCACACTGGCCAGGAACGCGCCCAGGTCCATCGACACCGGTGCGCCACTGGCGACGTGGCTGCTGCGCGCATAGGCCACGCCCTCACGCACCAGTTGACCCAGGTGGTCGAGGTCGTCCAGCAACCGCTGCTGGGTGCTGTCTTCAGGCAGGGTCTCCACCCGAAGCTTCATGCGCGTGATGGGGGTCTGCAGGTCATGCGAGATCGCGGCCAGGATCTGCAGACGCTCAGTGACATGGCCACGAATGCGTGCCTGCAGTGCGTTGAGCGCGGCCGCCGCGCCGCCCACTTCCGCCGGGCCATCTTCAGGCAGTTCGGGCCCGTCCTTGCCCGGCTGCAGATGCTCCACCGCATGCGACAGCTGCTGCAGCGGGCGCATGGCCAGGCGCACCGCCAGCCACGCGCACACCAGCAGCAGCGCCAGCTGCACCAGCAACACGGCGGGCAGCCAGCGCGCCAGCGGCAGGCCCGACGGGGTGACTTCGATGGTCAAGGGGGTGCCGTCGTGCAGGCGCAGTTCCACCTCGAACCGCTCCGGCAGGCGAGCCACCTGGCGCGCCTGCAACGGATAGCGGCGCTGCAGGCTGTCGTCGATGATCGCGGTGACCTGGCGTGCACGATCGGTCTGCAGTCCCGGCCCAGCCGCAGCCGGGCGCAGCAGGTAACGGTAGGTGCGCCGCTCCAGCCGCGGCACCCAGGCCGCGCGCTGGCCTGCGGGCAGGTGTTCCAGCAGCGCGACACTCACGGCCACGTCTTCGTCCAGGTTGCGCAGCATCATGCTGCGGGTGGACTGGTAGCGTTCGAAGAACAGCAGGCCGAAGGACAGTGCGTGGGCCAGGGTCAGTCCGCCCAGCAGCACCAGCAGCAGCCGCGCCGACAGCGTGCGCGGCCAGCGTGGGCGGTGTGCGGTGGTGTTCATTCGTCCGGCCCCAGCAACTGCACCGGCACGCTGAACACATAGCCTTCGCTGCGCACGGTCTTGATGTAGGTCGGCTCGCGTGCGTCGTCACCCAGGCGCTGCCGCACGCGGCTGACCAGCAGATCGATCGAGCGGTCGAACAGTTCGGCATCGCGGCCCTGGGTGAGGCTGAGCAGCTGGTCACGGCTGAGCACCCGATTGGCGTGATCGAGGAATACGCGCAACAGGCGGAACTCGGCGCCACTGAGCGGATGCGCGGTGTCCTGCGCATCCAGCAGATGGCGTGCGGTGGTGTCCAGGCGCCACTCGCCGAAGGCCAGCTGGCGACCTGCTTCGCTCACCTGCAGATTCGGCGGCAGCATCTGCGTGCGGCGGATCACCGCATTGATGCGTGCCAGCAGTTCGCGCGAAGAGAAGGGCTTGGTCACATAGTCATCAGCGCCCATTTCCAGGCCGATGATGCGGTCGGTCTCGTCGTCGCGGGCGGTCAGCAGCACCACCGGCACCGCACGATGCTTGCCGGCGCGCAGGTTGCGGCACAGGCTCAGGCCGTCCTCGCCCGGCATCATCACGTCCAGCACCACCAGATCCACGGCATGGGTATCCATCAGCGCGCGCATGGCCCGGCCACCGTCGGCCTGGCTCACGCGCAGGCCGTTGCGCTGCAGGTAATCGGCCAGCATCTGGCGGATCTCGCTGTCATCGTCGACGACCAGAATATGCGGTACGTGGTTCATTGCGTTCTCGATGAAGACGGAGGTCAGGGCCGCGCTGCGCGGCCATGGTAGCGCGGCTCAGGGGTTGGCCAGCAGGCGCTGGATCTCGCTTTCGGTACGTGCGTAGTCGCCCTCGCCGTAATGGCGGTAGACCACCCGCCCCTGACGGTCGAGCAGGTACAGCGCGGGCCAGAAGCGGTTGCGCCAGGCGTTCCAGATCCGGTACTGGTTGTCCTGCACCACCGGCCAGGTGATGTCCAACCGTGCGATGGCCTTGCGCACGTTGCCGGGCAACCCTTCATAGGCGAACTCCGGCGTATGCACGCCGATCACCCTCAGGCCCTGCGACGCGTAGCGTGCATGCCACTGGTGGACATGCGGCGCCACGTTGAGGCAGTTGCGGCAGGTGTAGGTCCAGAACTCGACCAGCACCACCTGCCCCCGCAACTGCTTCAGTGTGAGCGGTGGGCTGTTGTGCCAGGGCCCGCCACCGTCGAACCCCGCCATCGGTTCTGCATCGAGCGGTTGCGCGCCGGCATCCGCGCCGGGCCATGCCAGCAACAACGCCGCTCCGCCCAGCAGGGCCAGCAACAGCGGCAATGCGTACCCTCGCAGTGCGGCCATCGCTCAGCCCCCCTGCTCGGCCAGCGGCAGTTCCGCCGGCTTCACCCCCGCCGCTTCCAGGATGCTGTCGGCCACCTGCGCCGGATGCGAAAGCAGCGACACATGGCTGCTGCCGATCGATTGCAGCTGCGCGCCAATGCGCTTTGCGGTGGCGGCCTGCAGCTGCGGCGACAGCATGCGATCGTCACGGCTGAGCACGTACCAGCTCGGCTTGCTGCGCCACGCCGCAATGTTCACTACTTCGCCCAGCGCGCTGGCCTTCAACGGGACCTGCGTGCTGTACAGCAGTGCGGCCGATTTTTTCATCACGTCCGGCGCGAAGTCCTGGGCGATGGCATCAGCCGGCAAGGTCAGGTAGCCGTCCCTTTCCTGCAGTCGGGCCAGACCCGGACCGACCGGGAAACCTTCGCCCTGTTGCGCCGAAGATTGCCCTGCATCCGGTGCGAACGCCGCCACGTACACCAGCGCCTGCACCTTCGGGTCATTGCCCGCTTCGGTGATGACCGTGCCACCCCAGCTGTGGCCGACCAGCACCACCTTGCCAGGCGCAGCGGCAATCGCACGACGGGTGGCGGCGACGTCGTCGGCCAACGAGGTGAGCGGATTCTGTACGGCCACCGCCGGCAGCTTCCAGTCATGCAGGGTACTGATGACCTTGCTCCAGCTGGAGCCATCGGCGAAGGCGCCGTGCACCAGGATGACGGTGGGCGGTGCAGCGGTATCGACCTGGCTGGCGAAGGCGGGGGCGGCTGCGCCGGCAAGGGCGAGAGCAGCGGCAAGCAACGAGGTACGGATCATGGGTGGCACTCCGGTGTTGGGAGTGGCCATTTCCGCCTGCCGGTGTATCACCGCTGTTTCTCCGCTGCGCGGAGTTGTACCGGACTGTAGGGCGCAGGCGGGTTTCTACAGTGGGATACATTCGCGCGCCGGTCCTGGCTGGGCGCTTTCGGGTGAATATCGCTCCCCGCACGCGGGCGCGCAACGCCCCGATGTGCGTCAACGCATCGTCTTTGTATCTGACTGTACGAAACCCCGGCCGCGACCACAGTCGCTGACAAAACCCCGGGCAACGGCACACGTTGCCGATACCTGCGCCGCCTGGAATGGCCTCCATCGACCACTGGCCCGCAGGACACCACCATGATCAGCACCGCCTCTTCCGTGTATACCCCCCGCTTGGACGCCGTCGGCCGCTGGCTCTCGCCATTGGCGCTGCGCACCCTGCTGGCCTGGGAGTTCTTTGAATCCGGCCGCGAGAAGCTGGGCGGCCAGAACTGGTTCGCCGACCTGGAAGGCCGCTTCCCGTTCCCGTTGTCCGCCCTGCCCGCATCGCTGAACTGGCAGCTGGCGACCTGGCTGGAACTGGTGGGCGCGGTGATGCTGCTGCTCGGCCTGGCCACGCGCTCGGTGGCCTACGTCTTCTGGGTCCTCACCATCGTTGCCATCGCCACCGTGCACTGGCCCGACCAATGGAACGGCCTGGGTGAGCTCTGGCAGGGCTATGCGATCACCGACCAGGGCTACGGCAACTTCAAGCTGCCGCTGCTGTTCCTGGCCATGCTGCTGCCGCTGATCCTCAACGGCGGTGGCGCGCTCAGCGTGGACCGGCTGTTGGCCGGCTCACAGCATGCCGCTGTCGGCAATGACGGCCTGGGCTGGGGCGTCAGCCTGATCGCCCTGCTGCTGCCGGTTGCCGCGCTGCTGCCCGGCATCGGCTTCGGCGGTGCCCTGCTCGGCGGCGTGCTGCTGCTGGGCTATCTGCTGCGCCGTCGCCACGCCGCCTGAGCTGAATCCCCTGTTCCCGCGCCTTTCGCTTTCCGTCGCCTCCTCGGCGGCGTCCATCCCGCACGCCCCGCGTGCTTTCCCAAGGAGTCATCACCATGTCCATCTCGACCAGGAACACCCCCTCCTCCCGCCTGCCGCGCATCGGTGCCATCGGCATTGCCCTGGCCGGTGGCCTGCTGCTGGCCGGCCAGGCCGCCGCGATCCAACCGCTGGCGATCAGCGCGGTGGCCATGAGCGCCACCGCCGAAGGCAAGTGCGGTGAAGGCAAGTGCGGGGCCAACAAGGCCACCACCGGCAAGCCCGCCGGCAAGGCCAAGGTGGCCGAGGGCCAGTGTGGCGAAGGCAAGTGCGGCGACGCCTCGTTTGCCCGCACTGACCGCGACCACGACGGCAAGGTCTCGCGTGCCGAGTTCAACGCTGTGGCCGCCAAGCGCGCCGCCGAGTTCGACCGCATCGACACCGACCACGACGGTTACATCAGCGAGCAGGAAGCGCACGACTACCTGCGCAGCGTCTACACCGCCAACGGCAAGCCGATGCCGAAGGGCCTGTTCTCCCGCGTTGCCGATTGATCGACGTTCACCCGGCGCCGCCTTCAAGGCGGCGCCCTCTCCCTGGAGCATCCACCATGTCCCTGCCCCTGCCCGCCCATGCCGCCGGTCTTGGCCTGCGCCGTGGGCTGATCGACGAACTGCTGGCCATGCCGGCCGGTGCCATCGACTTCCTCGAAGTCTCCCCTGACAACTGGATCGGCGTCGGCGGTGCACACGGCGCCGCGCTGCGCCAGCTCAGCGAGCGCCATCCCCTGACCTGCCACGGCCTGTCGCTGTCGCTGGGAGGTCCTGATCCGCTGGACCGCACCCTGCTGGCACAGACCCGTGCCTTCCTCGACCTGCACCAGGTGCAGCTGTACAGCGAACACCTGAGCTACTGCGCCGCCGGCGGCCATGTCTACGACCTGCTGCCGCTGCCGTTCACCGCCGAGGCCGTTCACCATGTCGCCGGTCGCATCGCCCAGGTGCAGGACATGCTGGGCCGACGCATCGCCGTGGAGAACATCTCCTACTACGCCGTTGCCGGCGCGGACATGAGCGAGATCGACTTCATCAACGCCGTGCTCGCCGAAGCCGACTGCGACCTGCTTCTGGACGTCAACAACGTTTTCGTCAACGCCTGCAACAACGGCTACGACGCCTTCGAATTCCTGGCCCGCGTGCCGGCCCACCGCGTCGCCTCGCTGCACGTAGCGGGCCACTTCGATGAAGACGATGGCTTCAAGATCGATACCCATGGTGCGCCGGTGAAAGGCGTGGTCTGGGCACTGTTGCGCGAGGCCTATGCGCGGGTGGGCGTGCGCCCCACGCTGCTCGAACGCGACTTCAACTTCCCCCCGCTTGCCGAATTGCTGGCCGAGGTCGGTCAGATCCGCCAGGCGCAGGCCGAGGCACGTTGGCCCGAGGTGGCCCATGGCTGAGTCGCTGGCTACCCTGCAACGGCGCTGGGCCGATCATGTGCGCGCCCCTGCAAAGACCGCACCCGATGGCATCGAGGCGCGGCGGATGGCGGTCTACCGCCGCCTGTGCATCGACAGCTTGGACACCCTGCTGGCGGGCAGCCTGCCGCGACTGCAGCAACAGTTGGGCACGTCGCGCTGGCGCGACATCGTGGAGCACTACTATGCCAGCCACATCTGTCACACCCCGTTGTTCCCACGGATCGCCGGCGAGTTCGCGGCCTGGCTGGCGGTGCAGGACACGCTGGCGCTGCCGGGCTGGGCAGCGGAACTGGCGCACTACGAGAGCACGCAGCAGTCGCTGCACATTGAAGCGCGTGACGGCGGGCGGCCGCTGCAGCGCGCTCCCGTAGGCAATGATGTGCTGGCGGTTTCGCCATTGGTGCGGGTGCTTGGCTACCAGTGGCCAGTACATGAGGACGGGGCGCTGGAGCCGGTGTTGAGCACGGCTCCCACGCTGCTGGTGATCCAGCGCCTCGCCGATTTCAGCCTGCAGACCGAGGAACTGTCACCGCTGGCCTACGCGCTGCTGTCGGTGTTCGGTGACGACAGCGCGTCGGTGGATGAAGCACTGCAGCTGCTGTCCGAAACACATGGCGTGGCAGCGGACGCATTGCGCATGGCCTGCTTGCCTGTTCTGGGCGAGCTGTGCGCGGCGGGCGTGCTGGTTGCATTGCCTGCTTTCTGAGGGTGCCGGCCAGCGGCCGGCACTACCCGTTCCTTGGCCGGCCAGCGGCCGGCACTACCGTCCCCCTACTTCGAGGTCTCATCATGGCTCCTTCCAACACGTCCTTCCTGCATGGCTGGCGCCTGTTCGTGGCCGTAGCGGTGGTCCTGATCGCCTTCGCGCTGGCGGCCTTCGCCCTGTATCCCGATGCAGCCGAAGGCAGCCGAGCCGCGATCCGGGTCACTGCGCGCACATCGTTCCTGCTGTTCCTGGCAGCGTTCACGGCATCGTCGTTCGCCAGCCTTCTGCCAGGCCCGTTCACCCGCTTCCTGCTGCGCGAACGGCGCATCATCGGCCTGTCCTTCGCGTTCTCGCACCTGTTGCATGCAGTCGCGATCACCAGTTTCGGCGTCCTCAACCCGGCGTTCTGGCCAGCACGATCCGCGCTGGCCAACCTCCCGGGCACGGTGGGCTACATTGCCATCCTGGCGCTGGCCATCACCTCGCACCGGGGGCTCGCCCGGCGCATGGGACCCACCGCCTGGCGTCGCCTGCACGTCACCGGCATGTGGATCATCGCGGCGGTGTTTACCTACTCGTACTTCAAGCGCGTTCCGGGCAACTTCTGGTATGCGGTGCCGTCGGCGCTGCTGTTCACCGCCTTCGTGGTGCGCTGGATTGCCAAGCGGGCGCAGGCGCTGCGCCGAAGTGCGCATGTGCGGCCGCCGCTGCGGGCGGCCTGAGGGGCTGGGGCCAGATGCCTTTACCTGCGGGAATGGGATCTGACCCCCACTTCAGGTCAAGGCGCGCGGCGCAGCGTGATCAGGGTGATCTCCGACGGCACACCGATGCGCGCCGGGAAACCTGCCCAGAGGCCCGCACCGTTGCTCACGTACAGTGTCATCCCGTCCACGTCGTAGCGGCCGGAGACATAGCCGCCGTTGGCTCGTTTCACCAGCTGGTCCATACCAAAGATCTGCCCGCCGTGGGTATGCCCGGACAATTGCAGCTTCACACCGCGCGCGGCAGCTTCACGCGCATTGCGCGGGCGGTGATCGAGCAGGATCACCGGTGCAGAGGGATCGGCGCCGGCCAGCGCGGTTTCCAGATCCGGCAGCGGCAGGCCATAGCGTGCCGCCACCGGATCGGTGACGCCGGCGATGGTCAGCGCAGCATCGCCGCGCCGCACCTGCAGGTGGCTGTTCTCCAGCACCTGCATGTGCAGCGCGCGGAACGCCTGCATCCACGCCTGGTACTGCGCGTAGTACTCGTGGTTGCCGGTGATGGCGACGACGCCGTCCGGCGCCCGCAGGTCCGCGAGTGGACGCGCGTCGTCACGGCGGGCCTCGACACTGCCATCGATCAGATCACCAGTGATCACGATCAGGTCCGGCTTCAACGCATTGCTCTCGTCCACAACCCTGCGCACCCAGTCGCCGGTCAGCAGGCGGCTGGCATGGATGTCGGTCAGCTGCAGCACGCGATAGCCGTCGAACGCAGCAGGCAGATCCTTGATCGCCACGTCGATCTGCCGAGGCTGGGGCACGGCCATGCCCTGGCTGATGCCATAGCCACTGATCAACAACGCAAGCAGCGCCGCCGCCGGGCGCAGCAGCGGCGTACGCAGCGCCGAAACAGCACGGGGCCTGCGCAGCAGGCGGGAAGCGAGCAGGCCCACATCCAGCGCCAGCATCAGCAACGCCAACAGCAACACCGCCGTGGAACCAGTGGCCAGCGTGGCGATGGCCAGCTTCGGGATCTCTGGCGAGGCCATCGTGCCCCAGAAGGTGGCGACGATGCGCAGCTGCACGGCCACGCCCACCAGCAGCAACGACAGCACGACCTTCATCCAGATGGGCATGCGCAGTGGCCAGAACAGGCGCCAGGCCACATACAGGCCCATCAACAAACCGATCGTACTCAGCACTGCAACCATCCATGACAGAAATCGGGCCCGCCATGGTGACGGCTGCGGGTCGTGTTGTG
This sequence comes from Stenotrophomonas sp. a6, assembly GCF_030913325.1. Lineage (NCBI taxonomy): Bacteria > Pseudomonadati > Pseudomonadota > Gammaproteobacteria > Lysobacterales > Lysobacteraceae > Stenotrophomonas > Stenotrophomonas sp. a6. The sequence goes on along the minus strand of NZ_CP133161.1, from coordinate 1,201,584 downwards.
TAGAGCCGGGCCCATGCTCGGCTGCCCAGGAAGCCGTCGAGCATGGCTCGACGCTACAGAACCCCGATCGCGCATGGCTCGACGCTACGGATGCCCCAGGCGCTCCACCCGCAGGCGGGCGATGCGACGCTTCTCCATCGCCAGTACGGTGATGCGAACATCCGCAATCTCCACCGCGTCACCGATGTCCGGCAGGCGCCCCAGACGCTCCAGCACCAGGCCGGAGATGGTCATGTAGTCGGCACTGCGCGGCAGCGATACGCCGGCCAGCCGCTGCAGGTCGTCCAGGGTCAGGGCACCGTCGGCCTCCCATTGGTCCTCGCCCTGCGCGACCACGCCATAGCGCTCGTCCTGGGTATCGACCAGGTCACCGGCAATGGCCGCCAGCAGGTCGTTGGCGGTCACCAGGCCTTCCACGCTGCCGTACTCGTCCACCGCCACCGCCAACGGCACCGGGTGCTGGCGGATCAGTTCCAGCGCCTGCAGCGCGCTGGCACTGGACAGCACGTACTGCGGCTCGCGCAGGTTGCCTTCCAGCTGCAGCGGCCTGCCCTGCAGCAGGTCGGCCAGCAGGTCGCGGCTCTGCACCACGCCACGCAGGCTGTCCAGGTCGCCATCACCCACCAGCAAGCGGGTGTGCGGCGACGCCACCAGGCGTGCCACCACATCCTCCTGCCCACGGGCCAGGTCGATCCACTGCACGTCGGCACGCACCGTCATCACGCTCGACACCGGGCGATCGGCCAGCCCCAGCACGCTGCGGATCATCTCGTGCTCCGCCGGCTGCAGGCGCTCTTCGGCATCGACGTGTTCGTCCGCGTTTTCGTCGTCGTGGCCATTGGCCGGGCGCGCGCCCAGCATGCGCAGCACGGCGTCGGCGGTGCGCTGGCGGAACGGCTGGCGGCGCTCGTTGCGCTCACGGTTGAAACGCACCCACTGGTTGAACGCCTCGACCAGGATCGAGAAGGCAATCGCCGCGTACAGGTAACCCTTCGGAATCTTGTAGCCCAGGCCCTCGGCCACCAGGCTGAAACCGATCATCAGCAGGAAGCCCAGGCACAGCACCACCACCGTGGGATGCTTGTTGACGAAGCGCGTCAGCGGCTTGCTGGCCAACAGCATCAGCGCCATCGCGATGGTCACGGCGGCATACATCACGCCCAGGTTGTCGACCATGCCCACCGCGGTGATCACCGAGTCCAGCGAGAACACCGCGTCGAGCACCACGATCTGTGCCACCACCATTGCGAAGCTGGCGTAGACCTTCTTGCCATCCTCGTGGTGTTCGCGGCCTTCCAGCCGTTCGTGCAGCTCCATGGTGCCCTTGAACAGCAGGAACAGGCCACCGCCCAACAGGATCAGGTCACGCCCGGAGAAGCTGTGGTCGAACAGCGTCAGCAGCGGCTCGGTCAGTTTCATGATCCACGCCAACGCCGCCAGCAGCACCAGCCGCATCAGCAAGGCCAGCGCCAGGCCGATTACCCGCGCGCGGTCACGCTGGTGCGGCGGTAGCTTGTCGGCAAGGATCGCGATGAACACCAGGTTGTCGATGCCGAGAACGATCTCCAGCACGACCAGGGTTGCAAGGCCCATCCAGATCGAGGGGTCAGCCAACCATTCCATTTCAGGTCCGTTTCGTCAGTAGGTAAGGGAAAAGAGCGACCGCTCAGTCAGCGTCCTGTGCCTGCGCCGGGTCGTGCCCGAGCAGGTCGCCGGGCGTGCACTGCAGCTCGCGGCAGATCGCATCAAGGGTGGAAAAGCGGATGGCGCGCGCCTTGCCGGTCTTCAGGATCGACAGATTGGCCAGGGTGATGTCGATGCGCCCGGCCAGCTCGGACAGGGTCATGCCGCGTTCCTGCAGCATGCGGTCCAGGGTGATGACGATCGCCATCAGATGACACCGTCGAGGTCGTCGCGCATCGCTGCGCCCACGGCGAAGACGCGCGCCAGCACGAACAGCATCAGCACGGCCACCAGGCCAGTGATCGACATACCACCGCCGACCTCCATCCAGGTGAAATCCGGGCCCATCCAGGCCGAATAGGCACCGATCAGGATCGACAGCAGTTCCATTGCCAGCATCAGCCAGGCCATGCGCTGCAGCCGCCGTGCATTGGCGTGGGTGAACGGCCGCTCGCGCGCCGCCGACTTCAGCAGCCTCAGCAGATGGCGCAGGAACAGCAGGCACAGCACCAGCAGCGCGATGATCGCGCCCAGGCCCAGGCAGAAGTGCAGGAACAGATCATTGCCGTGCGCGGCAGCGGCCTCGGCGTCATGCACGCTGTCGAGCAGCCAGCGACGGTCGTGGGCGACCAGCGGCACCGCCAGCAGTGCGGCCAGGATGCCCAGCCAGCACATCGCCCGGACGGCCTGTACGGCGGCCTGGGCCAGGGCAAACAGGCCTCGCGCGGGTCTGGCGCGGGCGGGACGAGCGGTCAAGCGGCCTCCGGTGTTGGGGTGGACGCGCCGCCCCGGGATGGATTTATCGATAAACGATATATCACACGCTGCGTGAAAGGCTGAACCGCAGGCGTGGCTCCTGTCAGGGCCCGGGCGCGCCCCGCTCCAGCATTGCCTCACCCGGCGTCGCAGAGGCCATCGCCTGCACGCCGGCATCGGCGGCCTGCCGCGTGACCAGGCGGAAGCGCACCTGCAGCTTGCCCTGCCCCGGGGTGGCCCAGCCGTACTGGATGGCCACCTGATCGGCCGACAGCGGCCCACGTCCCGGCAGCGAGCGCACCTGCAACGGCATCGGCGCGGCCTGCACCAACCGGGCGAATCCCTTCTGCACGACCGCCGCGTCGGCCTTCTCGGCGTAGACCGTGCACGTGCCATCGTCAGCCCAGCTCACCGCATAACGGCCACTGGCCAGGGGCACCATCCAGGCCACACCCGATTGCCCCTGCAACAGCGTGGCGGCTTCGGCGGGCTGCAGCGGCGACAGCCCATTCGATTCCATCAGCGACTGCAACCGCGCCGGGGCCCCGATGTGCTGCATGCAGGCGGTATCGAACAACTCGCTGAAGGGATCCTGCGCCGGAGCCTTGGCCTTGGGCGTGCGCGCGGGTTGCGCCGCCGCCAGGGTGGGCAGCAGGGCCAAAGCCAGCCAGAACGCAGGACGCATCGGGATTCCACGCTACGGAAAACAGCAGGGAGGATGGCAAAGCCCGGGCGTGCCGCGCAATGGGTCATGGCTTGACAGCCGCCACCGGCGGGAGGAGTATCAGTTAACGAATTAGTTAATTAGCTCGCCATGGACCGCATCTTCGAAGCCCTTGCCTCCACCGCCCGCCGGCAGATCCTGGCCTATCTCAGTGCCGGCGAACTCAGCGCGGGCGAGCTGGCCGAGCGCTTCGACTTCAGCAAGCCGGCGTTGTCCAGCCACCTGCGCATCCTGGAGGAAGCCGGACTGATCGAACGCGAGAAACGCGGCCAGTTCGTGTACTTCAGGCAGGTACCCGACCGTTTGGCCAACACGTTGTTCTCGTGGGCGGCCGAAGTCTGCCCGGTCGGCGGCCCGCTCAAGCGTGAAGCCCGCGCCCGTCGCAAGGCCCCCGCCCGCTGATCCGCCCCGCCAAGGAGCATGACGATGCCTGGTTCGACCCGCGATCGCCGTTCGTTTCCAGCAGTGCAGCTTCCGGCACAGGACGGCGGCAGTCCGACCGAAGTCACCCTGATCGCGCAGCTCGGCATCGGTGCCGGTGACGCGCTGGTGAGTGACGCCGGCCAGCGTCAGCGCCACCACCCGGCGTTCATCGATGCGTTGGATGAACCTTCGGCGCGACTGGGTGGCATGCACCTGCAGCACGGGGATGCCTCCTCGCTGTACAGCTTCACCGTCGGTGCCGGTGGCCATCCGTTTCATCGCCATGCAGGCCCGCGCATGTTCACCGCCATCGCCGGCAGCGCGGGAGCCGAGCTGCGTTTCGCCACCGCCTCCGACACGCAGCTGGCAGCAGATCCCGGTGCCTTCGCGCGCACGCTTCGGCGCATCCGCATCCCACCGGACTGCCTGTTTACCGTGCGCTTCGGCGGCGGCACCTGGCACCAGTTCGCGTCGAACCATCCTGCACATCCCGCGCTGTTCGCGTTGTCCTGCCACAGCAATGAACTTGCCGGCGCGATGAGCGAGCAGGCGCGTGCACAGGTGCAACGCAATGCCGCCGATATCCCCAGCCTGACCGAGGTGCTTCCGGAATCGCACTGGCCTTCGGGCACTTCGCTTGCGGCGGCACCGCTGTTGCAACTGTCGCTGCAGGCGGCGCCTCCCAGCCTGTGCGCACACCTCTGCGCGCGTACCCGTGCCCTGCTCGGCCCGCTGCGCCGCATCCCCATGCGGCCGCTGCACGGGTTCGTCGAACGTGCCACACCGGCCTATCCCATCCGTTCGCGGCCCGCCGCCACCGATGGCCTGCTGCCCACAGCGCTGCCGCACAGCCACTACCAGGACCTGACCACCCTGTGCCTGGAACCCTCGCAGGTGGTCCACCGCTCCGCGTCGGCACTGCTGGCCGATGTACTGGACGGCTTCCTGCGCAATCCGCCCAGCGGCGTAGGCCATCTGATGGCGCTGCGAAACCGACTGGTGGCGCCGTTGCGGTTGCGCACGTCGCCGCTGGGATGCCCGGTGTCGTCACTGCTGTCCACCGATCGCAGCCGGTTGTTCGCTGGTCGATTTCCGGTGCTGGATTCGCACATCGATACGCAGGACAACGACGCCGAGGTCCTGCTCGGCGCCGACGATCGGCACCTGCGTTTCCGCAGCAGCGTGCGCGTGCAGCGGCGTAGCGATGGACATGTCGAGATCAGCCTGGGCTCTCGCGTGCAGACCTTCAATGCGTTCGGCGGCATGTACATGGCACTGATCGACGCCGGGCACCGGCACTATGTCGCGCCGGCACTGCTGCGGCGTGCGGTGGAACACGCCTTGGCACCGGAGCTGGCCAATGTTGGGGATCCGGCAGCACACCCTGCGAACTGCTGACCCTGGAACACGATGCGCCGGGCCCTGCACGGTTCCGCTCAGATAACGATTTCGCCCTCGTCCTCGCCATCCCAGTAGTGGATGCGGCTGGCGCGCACGTGAATCAGCACCAGTCCCGGTGTATCCACGCCCTGTTCGAACCATCGCTCCAGGTCCTTCACCCAGTGCTGGCTCATCGTGGCCCGGTCGCGCACCAGCGCTGCCCTTCCCTGCACGTGCACGAACAACGGTGGCTTGCCCAGCAGCGACTTGCTGCCGGAAAAACCCAACGCGACGGCGGGGTCAGCTTCAATCTCGCGCACCATGTCGGTGTCTTCGGTGGTGAAAAACCAGCTGTCACCGTCATAGTCCACGTCGCCGTTGTTGCTCATCGGACGACCGGCAATCTCTCCGCCGGCGCGGGTCTGCAGCATCGTGAAATCGATGCCGGCCATTTTCCTGGACAGTTCAGGCAGGGTGAGCTGGGTCATGTCGTCGTCCCTCGTCGGATGGAGTCCCAGCGTCTGCGCAGAGCGGTGACCGAAGCGTGGATGGGCAGTTGCGACCTCTTCACAGAAAACGCGATAGGGCTCATGGCACGTGTGTGACGCATTCCTCACCACCACATCCGCGTTAACAGCGGATGGAGGAACGGTCCTCCACGCCGCGACACGCCTCTAACAGGGCATTGCCCGAGAATCGCGCAACCTCGCGATGCATCCGGCATGGCCGCCGGCATCACCGGGGCTCCCCTCCGCAACCGCATGGCCCCCACATGGACCTGTTCGCCTGGCTCGCGTTCGGCTGCTACCTGTTGACGTTCTTCATTGTCTCGCTGTTTGCTGCGGCCTACCTGAAACGCTCGGACTTCATGCCCTACCACGGCCAGGCCGTGGGCCTGCCATGGAAGGAGGTCGAACCGCGCATGCAGTTGCTGCTGATGGCACTCATCCGCGTGGTCGGCGCCGGTTGGATCGCACTGGCCGGCGCCGGCGTGATGCTGGCCTGGCTGATCTTCTTCGGCGGACACTTCGCGCTGCCGCAACTGCTGGCCTTCCAGTTGTTCTGCCTGGTCGCCACCGTGCCGCCGGTACTGGTCGCTTCCGGCGTGCGGCGACGCACCGGTGCGCGTACACCGGTGCCCGCCGGCGCCGCGGTGGTGCTGCTGTCGGTCATCGGATTCGTGCTGGCCCTGTTGGCACTGTCCTGATGCGTGCTCCCTCCTATCCCTCCATCGAGGCTCCCATGAATCCCGAATCGATCTTCTACAGCGTGGTCAACGGTGATCTGCCGCCCTCCCAGGCGGGCACCCTGCTCGGCTGGCGATTCGTCGACTACGACGACGCACTGCGCCGCATCCATGTCGAGTTCGACGCCGGGCCGATGCTGACCAACCCGATGGGCAACGTGCAGGGAGGCTTCCTGTCGGCGATGCTGGATGACTGCATGGGGCCGGCGATCTACGCCACACTGCCCGCCAACCGTATCGCGGTCACGGTGGAATCCAAGACCAGTTTCGTCAGTCCGGCACGACCCGGGCGCATCATCGGTTGGGGCGAAGTCGAGCACAGCAAGGGGAGCATCGCCTTCACGCGTGGCTGGCTGACTGACCCGGCAGGCAACGTACTGGCCACCGCCACCGCCACCTTCCGGGTGGGTGCGCTGCGCTGGCGTGGATTATCGGTACCACGTCCGATCGCGCGCCGGATGATCGCGCGGACGCTGCGGCGGGTGCATGCACGCATCGGCTGACGCATGCCCTCAACGCGTGATGCGACCGCCACCCGCCACCCGTACCCGATCACGCCCCTGCGCCTTGGCCCGGTACATGGCCGCATCGGCGGCTCGTAGCAGGGTGCGCCAGCCCAGCGCGTCGGTGCCGCCCTCGGCCACGCCGAAACTGGCGGTCACCCGCAGCACGGTGCCGCCGGCCAGCGCGATGTCCATCTGCTGCAGGGCCAATCGCAATGACTCGGCCAGCTGGCGGCCACCGGCCAGATCACCGTCGGCCAGCAGCACCAGGAATTCCTCGCCGCCATAACGGGCGATGCTGTCGCTGCGGCGCAGCTGATGCCGCAACAACTGCGCCACCCGCACCAGCACTTCGTCGCCGGCATCATGGCCATGGCCATCGTTGATCGCCTTGAAGCGATCCACGTCCAGCAGGATCACCACGGCGCTTGCATCGCCCCCCGCGTGTCTCTGCTGCACCACCTCATCCAGCGCGCGCCGGTTCAACAATCCGGTCAGCTCGTCGGTGCCAGCGAGCTGGCGCAGCTCGCTGGTCAGTGCCGAGCGCTCGCGCGATTTCTCACGCAGTACTTCGATGGCGTCGAACAAGCGCTGCATCTCGGCCAGCGGGTGGGTGACATGCTGCTCCGGACCAGGTGCATCCGAGGCAAGCTGGATCACCTGCGCCTGCGCCTGCAGCAACGGCTGCAGGATCTGCCGGTGGGCAATGCGCAATGCCACGCCCAGCACCACCAGTGTGCCCAGCGCGGTCGCCACCAGCACGGCCAGGCGCATGGCCTCGCGATTGCGGGTGCGTTCAAAGCGGGCGATGGACACGCTCAGGTAGCCATCACGCAGCGCCTCAAGCGACTGCAGGGTCGGCACGTAGCGCGTGGTGAATTCGGCGGCGGTCCATGGCGGCGGCAGGCCTCGGCGGCCATCTTCGATCAACTGCTCGATCATCGGCAGCGATTCGCCGAAGAACTGCCGACGCGCCATGTCCCAGTGCCATGACAATTCCGGGTCACTGCGGAACACCGACTCGTGGCTGCCCGCCAACCGCCACAGCTCCAACAGGCGACCCTCGGTCTGCAGTGCAGCGCGTACCTGTTCCTCCCGCCATGCCCCTGGCACCGCCACCGGCGCCATCACATTCGAGGCCAGGCGGCCACCATGCTCGCGAAGATCGATCAGCACCTGGCCCTGCATCGCCGGAATCGCTGCTTCACGGTCGGCGCTGACCAGCACGTTGATCTGTGCCGAGGTCAGCAGGTGCAGGCGATCGACCACGGCGAACATGCCACTGATCGCACGCTCCACCTCCTCCACGCGGCGTGCGTCATGGGGTTGCGCCACGACCCGGTCGACCGCAGCCCGCGCCGATTGCAGGCGACGTTGCGCGTCGGCCAGCAGCCCATGCTCGTTGACCACTCCCGGATCAGCCTTGAACACGGTGTCCAGCTGCAGCAGGGCAGCGTCGACCCGCTTGCGCGCGGCCGCCAGCTGCGCGGCCAGCCGTGCCTGCTCGGCCGCATCGGCCGGGTCGGCCCCCAGCAGGCTGTTGGCGGGGCCGCGTTCGGCCGACACCAGGTTGGCCAGGTCGAAGGTCTGCCGCAGCTGGCGCAGGCTGGCCAGGTTGTCCTCGGCGGCCGTGAAGCGCAGCGTGCCCTGCACCAGTGCGATGGCCATCAGCGGCAGCGTACAGACTACGAACAGCCCAGCCAGGATCCAGACCCAGGTTCGCAGTCCGATGGGCGACGCCTTGCGGGCCATGCACATTTCCCCTGTAGTACCGAACACTGTAACGGCCGGCTACACAGGCGCCAAGCCACTCGCGGGCCAACCGTGGCGGTGGGTATACCCTGCCGACCGCGAACGCACCGACAAGGCCGCGCGGACATTCGAACCGGGACAAATACGTCATGCCCAGCCGCGTCAGATCCAGCGCTGGTCGACCAGTTCGCGCTTCACGTAGGCATAGAACACCGGCGCGGCGACCAGGCCCGGCAGGCCGAACGCCGCCTCCATCACCAGCATGGCCAGCAGCAGCTCCCAGGCACGCGCCTGGATCTCGCCACCGACGATGCGCGCATTGAGGAAGTACTCCAGCTTGTGGATCACGATCAGGTACAACAGCGCGGCCACGGCCACATAGAACGAGACCGACAACGCGACGATGCTGATGATGGTGTTGGAGATGATGTTGCCCACCACCGGCAGCAGGCCGGCGATGAAGGTGATCAGCACCAGCGTCTTGGAAAGGGGCAGGTGCACGCCGAACAACGGCAGCACGCCCAGCAGGAAGATGGCGGTGAAAAGGATGTTGAGCAGGGAGATCTTCACCTGCGCGAACACCACTTGGCGGAACGCGGTGGCCAGGCGGCTGGTGCGCCCGATCAGCTCCTGCGCCAGCGGCCCCATCGTCGGCAGCGGCAGTTCGTCATACAGCGCGATCATCGCGCCCAGCACCATGCCGATCAGTACGCGTACACCCACCTGCACCACCGAGGTACCGGCCACGCCCAGCTGGCGCTGGTGCTCGGCGGCCCAGTCATTCAGCGCCGCACGCAGCGCCGGCATGTCCTCGGGGATATACGGCTGCAGCAGCGCCGGTACCTGGTGGCGCGACGAATTGAGGATATCCATCAGCCGTGCCAGCAGCGCGTCCGGCCCACCGGTCTCGTTGCGGAAGAACGACGCCACACCGATCCCGGCCAGCACCAGCGCGCTGATGATGATCGCCGACAGCACGATCACCGCGATCGCCCGCGCCCGTCCCGGCGGCAGCTTGCCTTCCACGGTGGACGCCAGCACATGGGTCAGCTGGAACACCAGCAGGCCCGACAGCAGCGTCACCACCAGGCCGAGCTTCAGCGCCAGCCACATGCCCAACAGCATCATCAGCCAGGCCGCGATCCTCGCAACGGGGGGCTTGGGCTGGGCAACGAGGGCGTCTTGCATGGGCGGCGCGTCCGGGCGGGGTGGCCCATGGTAGAGGATTGGCGTGCCGATTCCGCGTGCAGGATGAACGGGCGTTTCGGCCTCGTTCGGCGGCAGCCGTGCCGCACTCACTCGCCGTAGCTGGCTGTGTTCTTGCCCTGCCGCTTGGCGTGGTAGAGCGCGCGGTCGGCCAGTGCCAACCAGTCCTCGACACTACCGCCACGCGGCGTCGCGGCAATGCCGATACTCACGCTGAACTCCACGCCCGGCGCGGCCTGCCGCGCGGCCTCCAGCAGGTGCAGGCGCACCCGCTCGGCCAAGCGCATCGCATCGACGGGCGCGCAGTCGCGCAGCAGCACCACGAACTCATCGCCCCCCAGCCGCGCGGGCGTATCACCGGGCCGGGCAAAGGTGCGCAATGTCGCCGCGATATGCCGCAGCACCTCATCGCCGGCGCGGTGGCCATGCGAGTCATTGATGCGCTTGAAATCATCCACATCGAGCATCAGCAGGCAGGCAAAGCTGCCCTGCCCTTGTGCCTTGTCCAGCGCCTGCTGCGCACGCAGGATCAGGAAGCCACGGTTGGCCAGCTCGACCAGCGGGTCCATCCGGCTGAGCCGCTGCAGCTGACGGTTCTGCGATTTGACCCGGCGCGCCAGCTGCCAGCTGAGAATGCTGAGGCCGATGCCATACACGAACAGGAACGGGACACTCAGCACGATCGTGCGCTGCGAGGTGACCGGCTGGTAAGGGAAGCCGAGCAGCCACCAGGTGAGTGCGAAGCCCAGCAGCAGGGCCAGCGTGGCGCGCATCGCCAGGCGCACGCCACCGGCAGCGATCTTGTCGGCCACCAGCAGCGCGGCGAACAGTGCGCTGGGCACCGCGCTCAACGCCATGAAGGCGATCCAGCCACCGCCGAAGAAGGAGTCGGCCACCATGCAGCGGAACTGGACGACCGCCGGCTGGCGGGAGCGATGGGTCAGCAGCAATGCCAGTGCCGGCCACGCCAGCGCGTTGAGCAGCAGCAGGACCCACGCCAGCCCGCCATCCTGGCGTTCAAGCATGATCGAGGCGATGGGGATCGCTCCCAGTCCATTGCCGACGAAACGCATCCAGCCGATGCGACGTGCCGCGCCAATGCCTTCGACCGCGCCTTCCGCCGAATCGGTGAAGAATGGCATTGCCGCCCCCCTTGCGCGATCGCACCTGCTGCTACGGCCCTTGCCGGGCTGCCTGCGATGAGTCTGACAGCTTTGCGTCAATTCGGGATCAAGGTTGCACGATATCGCGCGGGCCGGCTGCCACGCTCCCGCGGCCCCACCCCGTGGTCACCCGCGTCGGGGCGCAGCCGTCGATCCCCGCACCATCAGGCTGAAATCCAGCGTCTGTTGAAGCGGGACATCCACCTGTTCGATGATGGCGAGCAGCAGGTTGACCGCGCGCGCGCCGATTTCCCGCATCGGCTGCCGGATGGTCGTCAGCGGCGGCGTGAGGTAGCGGGAAGACGCCAGATCATCAAAGCCGACGATGGACAGGTCTTCCGGCACGCGGATGCCCAGCTCCCGGCAGGCCGCCAGGGTGCCCAGCGCCATCTGGTCGCTGAAGCAGAAGATCGCCGTTGGTGCGGACGTGCCGTCCAGCAGCGCCATGGCAGCCGCATGGCCGGATTCCACTGAAAAATCCCCGGGCACGATGCTCAGCTGGCGCAGGCGGCCACGCACCTTGCCGGCCGCCCGTACCCCTTCCAGGCGCTGCTGGTGCAGGGGATTGTCCGGCGGCCCACCGACCACGGCGATCCGTTCATGGCCCAGTGCGTACAAGTGCTCCATGACGGCGCGTGCGGCGGCGGCATTGTCGATGTGAACACTGGGCAGGCCCAGCGCGGGATCGAACTCGCAGCCGTTGACCACCGGCGCGGCAGCCCCCCTCTGCTGGACAATCTCGCACGCCGTCGGTGGCAGGCGATGGCCAAGCACGATCATGCCGTCGGCCTCGTTGCGCCGGAGCATCTGCGCGTAGCGCTCCTCGCGGTCGGGTTGGTCCTGCGTATCGCCCAGCAGCACCGCATAGCCGACAGCCTGCGCGGCGTCTTCCGCGCCCTGCAGGATCTGCGCGAAGAACGGGTTGGCGATATCCGGCACCGTGACCAGGATCTTGCCGCTGCGCTGGGTCTTGAGCGTGCGGGCGACCGTGTTGGGCACGTAGCCCAACGCCGCGGCGGCCTGCTCGATGCGCGTGCGCGTGGCCGGCAGCACTTTGTCCGGCCGCGAAAGTGCACGCGACACGGTGCCGGCGGAGACGCCGACGTGCTTTGCGATGTCGTAGATGGTGGCCATGGCGTTAGTTCTCCCGCCCGCTGTGCACTGCACAACAGGTCCTGCGTAAGCCCCTGCTAGGATAATGCAATCGATTGCATCGAGGGCGAATCACGTTGAAGACGCTCAAGGGTCCAGCGCTGTTCCTGGCGCAGTTCATCGGCGACACGGCTCCTTTTGATCGGCTGGACACGCTGGCCGGATGGGCCGCGGGTCTGGGCTATTCTGGCGTACAAGTCCCCACCACGGCGCCCCACCTGTTCGATCTGGCCGAGGCGGCACGCAGCCAGGCGTACTGCGACGACGTCGCCGGCATGCTGGCCGGTCATGGCGTGCAGATCACCGAGCTGTCCACCCATCTGCAGGGGCAGCTGGTCGCGGTCCATCCGGCCTACGACAGCTTGTTCGACGGATTCGCACCCGCGGACAAGCGTGGCGATCCCGCCGCCCGCCAGGCCTGGGCGGTGGAGCAGCTTCTGTTGGCCGCCAAAGCCAGCCAGCGGCTGGGGCTGACCGCGCATGCCACGTTCTCCGGCGCATTGGCCTGGCCCTATTTCTATCCCTGGCCGCAGCGCCCACCGGGACTGGTGGAAGAAGCCTTCGCCGAACTCGGCCGCCGCTGGCGCCCGATCCTCGATGCCTTCGATGCCTGCGGCGTGGATCTCTGCTTCGAGATCCACCCGGGTGAGGACCTGCACGATGGCGCGACTTTCGAACGCTTCCTCGATGTGGTGGATCATCACCCCCGCGCCAAGATCCTGTACGACCCCAGCCACCTGCTGCTGCAGCAGATGGACTACCTGGGTTTCATCGACCGCTACCACGCGCGCATCGGCATCTTCCACGTCAAGGACGCGGAGTATCGCCCCAGCGCAAGCAGCGGCGTGTATGGCGGCTACCAGGACTGGATCGAGCGTCCGGGCCGCTTCCGTTCGCTCGGTGATGGCCAGATCGACTTCAAGCCGATCTTCTCGAAGTTCGCCCAGTACGACTTCCCCGGCTGGGCGGTACTGGAATGGGAGTGCTGCCTGAAGCACCCCGAGGACGGCGCACGCGAAGGTGCCGCCTTCATCCGCGACCACATCATCCGCGTGACCGAACGCGCCTTCGACGACTTTGCCGACAGTGGCACGGACGCCGCATCACTGCACCGCATGCTGGGAATCTGAGCCAAGACCGCCCCGGGAGGGCAAGCCATGACGCACGCCATGTCGCGCCTGGGCGCGATGATGTTTCTGCAGTTCTTCATCTGGGGGGCGTGGTTCGTCACCCTCGGAACCTACCTGGTGCAGGGCCCGCTGCAGGCCAGCGCCAGCCAGGTGGCCACCGCCTTCCTCAGCCAGTCCATCGGCGCGATCGTTGCGCCGTTCCTGGTCGGCCTGATCGCCGACCGCTACTTCGCGGCGCAGCGCATCCTCGCGGTGCTGCACCTGGCCGGCGCGGTGCTGATGTGGCTGGCGTCCACCGCCACCAGCTTCAGCGTGTTCTCGGCCTGCGTGATGGGCTACATGCTGCTGTTCATGCCGACATTGGCACTGGCCAACAGCGTGGCGATGCGGCACATGCAGTCGCCCGAGAAACAGTTCCCGCTGGTGCGGGTGGCGGGCAGCATCGGCTGGATCGTCGCCGGTGTGCTGATCGGCTGGCTGGGCTGGGAACAGGCCCATCGGCTTGAACTCACCTTCCGCATGGCCGCGCTGGCATCGCTGGTGCTGGGCCTGTATGCATTCACCCTGCCGCACACGCCGCCACTGGCACAGCAGCGCGATGCCGGGCTGGGGCAGATCCTGGGGCTGGATTCGTTGCGTCTGCTGAAATCGCGTGCCTATCTGGTGTTTTTCCTGGCGTCCATCGCCATCTGCATCCCGCTGTCGTTCTACTACAACTTCACCAATCCGTATCTCAACGACCTGGGCGTGCGGGGTGCAGCAGGCCTGCAGTCGCTGGGCCAGGTCTCCGAAGTGCTGCTGATGCTGGCCATGCCGTTCCTGTTCGTGCGGCTGGGAGTGAAGACCATGCTGGCGGTCGGCATGGCCGCCTGGGTGGTGCGCTACGCCATGTTCGCCTTCGGCGATGCGGGCAGCGGCTTCTCGCTGCTGGTGATCGGCATCGTGCTGCACGGCATCTGCTACGACTTCTTCTTCGTCACCGGCCAGATCTACACCGATGCGCATGCCGGCCCCGCCGCGCGCAGCAGCGCGCAGGGCTTCATCACCCTGGCTACCTACGGCGTGGGAATGCTGATCGGCACCTTCCTGTCCGGCGCGGTGGTGGAGCACTTCACCACCGAGGCCGGCCCCGACTGGCAGCAGATCTGGCTGTTCCCGGCCGGCGTTGCACTGGTGGTGTTGATCGCCTTCCTGCTGCTGTTCCGCGACCGGCCGACGGTCACGGCCGCGCCCTCCACACCCTGAGGATCCCCGTCGATGCCCAAGCTTGGAATCGCCATCGTCGGCGCCGGCATGATCGGTGCAGTGCATCGTCGTGCGGCACTGCTGGCCGGTGCCGACGTGCGCGGCGTAGCCGCCTCGTCACCGCAGCGCGCGCATGAGGCCGCGCAGTCCTGGAATGTCCCACGCGCCTACCGCGATATCGAGGAGGTGATCGCCGATCCGCAGGTACAGGTCGTGCACGTGTGCACGCCCAACCATCTGCACCGCGCCATGGCGCAGGCTGCGCTGGAAGCCGGCAAGCACGTGATCTGCGAGAAACCGCTGGCGACGACGCTGGATGATGCACAGGCGTTGGCGGCGCTGGCCGCATCGACCGGATTGGTTGCCACGGTGCCCTTCGTCTACCGCTACCACCCAGTGGTGCGCGAGGCACGCGCACGCATCGCCCAGGGCGATCTGGGGCCGTTACACCTGATCCACGGCAGCTACCTGCAGGACTGGCTGCTGGATCCGGCCAGCAACAACTGGCGCGTGGACCCCGCGCTGGGAGGCACGTCGCGCGTGTTCGCCGACATCGGTTCGCACTGGTGCGACCTGGTCGAATGGGTCAGTGGCGAGGGCTTCGCCGAAGTGAACGCGGCGTTCTCCACGGTGATCGCCGAGCGTGGCGCCGTCAGCGGGCAGAGCTTCAGCACGCCAACGGCCGCCAGCGCGATGCAGGCTGTCACCAGCGAGGACGTGGCCGCAGCGATGTTCAGGACCGGCGCCGGCACGCTGGCGTCATTGACGGTCAGCCAGGTCTCGGCCGGACGCCACAACCGCCTCTGGTTCGAGATCGATGGCGCCAAGGCCAGCGTGGCCTTCAACCAGGAGGATGCCGAGCGGCTGTGGATTGGCCTGCCCGACCAGCGCGAGGAGATCTTCGTGCGCGGTCCGGGCGCCGGCAGTGCCGAGCAACGCCGGCTGTCAGTACTGCCGGCCGGGCACGCGCAGGGCTACGGCCAATGCTTCAAGGCGTTTGTCGCCGACACCTATCGCGCCATCGACGACGAGCGACCGCAGGGCCTGCCTACCTTCGAAGACGGCCTGCGCTCGGCGCGGATCGTCGATCGTGTCATTTCATCGGCCAGGTCACGCGCCTGGACCACCATCGGTTGAATCCCGGGAGGACCTGTTGATGAAAGCCCTTGTCCATGGAACTGCAAGCCTCGTCCTGCTGCTCGCTGCCCTGCCCGCTTTCGCAGTCGAAGCCGCCAGCACGCAGAAGCCGATCGCGGTGCAGATGTACACCTTGCGTGATGCCGGCTCGCTCGAGCAGCAGTTGAAGATCGTCCACGACGCAGGCGTGCATGCGGTGGAAACGGTCGGCACGCAGAACACCAGCGCGGCCGAGCTCAAGCAGCTGCTGGACCGCTATTCGATCAAGGCGATTTCATCGCATGTGCCGCTGGCCGAGCTGCGCAGCAACCTGGATGGCGTGGTGACCTTCAACCGGTCGATCGGCAACACGACGCTGGTGGTGCCATACCTGGACAAGAAGGATCGCCCGAGCGGTGCCGCCGGCTGGACCGCCCTGGGCCAGGAACTGGGCCGGATTGCAAAGCAGGTGCGCGGCAAGGGGATGCGCCTGGCCTACCACAACCACGACTTCGAACTGGCCGACTTCGACGGCAGGACTGGACTGGAGCTGCTGTTCGCCGCCGCCGGTCCAGACCTGCAGACCGAACTGGACCTGGCCTGGGTCGCGCGTGCAGGCCTGGACCCGGCGGTGATGCTGGGAAAATTCCGCGGCCACGTATTCGCGGTACACGCCAAGGACAATGCGCCCAAGGGGCAGGCCCAGGACGAAGACGGATTCGCTGCCGTGGGCCAGGGCGTGCTGGACTGGAACGCGATCCTGCCTGCTGCGGCAGCCGCCGGCGTGCACTGGTACATCATCGAGCACGACCAGCCACGCGATCCGGCCAAGGTCATCCAGACCGGCGCGGACTATCTGCGTGAACACCTGACCACGAATGCGCCTGCCCGTGCGCGGCGCTGACGCATCAAGGAGCCCCACATGAAAATGATCCTGGCAACGGCGGTGGCCCTGGGCGGCATGAGCGTTGCGACAGCTGCCTGGTGCAAGGACGACCCGGCTGCCGGTGCAAAGCTCTACACCGCGAACTGTGTGGCCTGCCACGGCGCCGACCGCGCAGGCATGCCGGGCGCGTTCCCGGCGCTCACCGACATCGGCAAGCGCATGCCACCCGCGCAGATCAAGGAAAAGATCAGCAAGGGCGGCGGATTGATGCCGCCCTTCCCGCAGCTGTCACAGCAGGAGATCGATGACATCGCCAGCTACCTGGCGAAGTAAGCGGCCGATGATCACGCCGGCCGCGTGCCACTACAGTTCGCGCACCCAGATGTTGCGGTAGCTGACCTTGGAGTCATGTTCCTGCAGATACAGCGGCGCGCACCCATGCGGCGAGTACGACGGTGCGCCGATGTACTCGGTCCTGCCCGCCAGCACCGTGTCGTCCTGCACGAGCACGCCGTTGTGCAGCACCGTGATGCGCGCGGGCGACACAAGCCCACCGCCCGCTGAGAAGCGCGGCGCCTTCCAGAGGATGTCGTAGGCCTGCCACTGCCCCGGTGCGCGCGAGGCGTTCACCAACGGCATCGCCTGCTTGTAGATGGAACCCGCCTGGCCATTGGCATAGGTCGGGTTGTTGTAGCTGTCGAGCACCTGCAGCTCATACAGTTCCTGCAGGAAGATACCGCTGTTGCCCCGGTTCTGGCCGTCGAAGCCCTTGGTTTCGGTGGGCGTGCGCCACTCGACATGCAGCTGGACATCGCAGAAGCGTTGCCGCGTGCGGATGCCCTTGCTGCCCGGAACGACGGTCATGGCGCCATCGGCCACCTTCCAGGGCACGCGGCCACCCCGCTCCGCCTCCCACGCGGAGACATCCCTGCCATCGAACAGCACGATCGCGTCGGAGGGAGCCTTGCCTGGCGGCGTGGCCACGACTGCGGGCACGGGGGTCCACACTTCGGTCTTCTTCGGGTCGCGCGCAGCGTCGGCACCATCCTGCGCGAACGCAGATGCAGCGGCCAGCAGGCCGGCGGAGATCAACGCAGGGCGGATCATCAGGGGGGTGTCCATCAACTGGTCCCCCACGCAGGCGTGCCGGGAACATAGGCCAGTTCGCCGTCGTAGCGACCCGGCACGGCGACGTACTGCAGCACTCCGGTCGCGCCGACCTTGGAGGTGAAGAAGCCGAAGATGGCCAACTGCTTGATCATCGTGAAGTAGTGCGGCATCGCCTCGCCTTCTTCGGGAGTGCCGGTCTCGGTCACGTCGGCAGGGCGTGCCCTCGCCTCCGCATCCAGGCCACGCAGCAGTTCGGTGCGGGCTTCCGGCGTGAGCGACACGAAGTGGCCGCCGGCGCGTTTGTTGATATCGGCCAGGCCTGCCCGGAACGCCGCCTGCTGGCGGGCGGTGTAGCAGTCGCTGACGAAGGTCGCCATGAACAGGCCGGCGCCGGCATCCTTCGCCCCAGGCGTCCGGGTGCGCGGTAGGATGGTCTCGGCGATCTCGTCCAGCGTGCCGACATCGGCCTCGGAGAACAGGATCTTCGTACCGCCAGCGGGCACCTGCCCTTGGACAAGCGCAGGCAGGCCGACCATGGCCGCACCGGTGGCGGCAACGATCATCTTCAGCAGTTCGCGGCGATCCATCAGAGGTTCCCCGCTTTCAGTTCGCGTACGGCATGGTCGGCCGCGCGCGCGGTGAGCGCCATGTAGGTCAGTGACGGATTCACGCAGGCGCTGGAGGTCATGCAGGCACCGTCGGTCACATAGACGTTGGGGGCATCCCAGACCTGGTTGTGCGCGTTCAGTACCGAGCTCTTCCGGTCACGTCCCATGCGCGCGGTCCCCATCTCGTGGATGCCCTTGCCCGGGGCATAGTCGTGGTCGTGCATCTTCACGTCCTTGACGCCAGCTGCCTCCAGCATCTCGGCGGCGTCGGCGGCCATGTCCTTGCGCATCGCCAGCTCGTTGGCACGCATGGACACGTCCATCGCCAGCACCGGCAGCCCCCATTTGTCCTTGCGCTCCCGGTCCAGGCGGATCGTATTGTCGTGGTGCGGCAGCATTTCACCGAATCCGGTCATGCCGATGCGCCAGTCACCCGGCACGGTCAGCGCCTCCTTCAGGTCGGCACCGATGTTCAGCTCGGCGATCTCGCGCGACCAGCCGGTGCGGCTGGCGCCGCCCTGGTAGCCGAACCCGCGCAGGTAGCCGCGCTTGTCAGCCGCGACGTTGCGGAAACGCGGAATGTAGAAACCGCAGGGACGGCGGCCGAAGTAGTACTTGTCTTCGTAGCCCTCGACCCGGCCCGAGGCGCCCGCACCGAAGTGATGGTCCATCACGTTGTGCCCGAGCTCGCCCGACGAGGAGCCCAGCCCGCCTTCCCACACCTCGGTGGCCGAGTTCATCAGCAGCCAGGTCGAGTTGAACGACGATGCGTTGAGGAAGATGACCTTGGCGGTGTACTGGTAGGTCTGCCCGGTCTCGGCGTCGATCACCTCCACCCCGCGCGCACGCTTGCGGTCCTTGTCGTAGAGCACTTCCTTGACGATCGAGAACGGCCGCAGGGTCAGGTTGCCGGTCTTCATCGCCGCCGGCAATGTCGCCGCCTGGGTCGAGAAATAGGCTCCGAAGGGGCAACCCAGGATGCATTTATTGCGGTACTGGCAGTTGACGCGCCCCTGCTCGGGCATCGGCTTGGTGATGTTGGCGGTGCGCGAGTGGATCATATGGCGCGTCCCACCGAAGGCCTTCTTGATCCGCGCGGCCACATCCTTCTCGACGATGTTCAAGGGAATCGGCGGAAGGAACTCGCCGTCAGGCAGCACGTCCAGTCCTTCGCGCGTGCCGGCGATGCCGGCGAACTTCTCCACATGGTCGTACCACGGCGCGACGTCGGCGTAGCGGATCGGCCAGTCGGTCGCGAGGCCGTCCTTGAGGTTCGCCTCGAAATCCAGATCAGAGAAGCGATAACTCTGCCGCCCCCACAGCAACGAGCGGCCGCCGACGTGGTAGCCACGGAACCAGTCGAAGCGCTTGGTCTCGATGTAGGGCGAGTCCTGTTCGTTGGCCCACATTCCTTCCAGGTTCTCGGCCAGGCCATAGTCGCGCATCAGCACCGGGAAGTCGGCTTTCATCGCCTGCGTTGGCCGATTGCGATGCGGGAAGTCCCACGCTTCCTTCATCGCGTTGACGTAGTCCTTGACGTGCTCGATGTTGCGCCCGCGTTCCAGCATCAGGACCTTCAGGCCCTTCTCGGTCAGCTCCTTCGCTGCCCAACCGCCACTGATTCCCGAGCCAACAACAATGGCGTCGTAGTGATTATCTGCCATGGTCTCTCACCTGGGTGGATATCGTTTCAGACGTCGCAGAGGCGGATCGCCTCGCGCAATGAGGCAACGGGATCGGGCGCTGCAGGCGTGAATTCCTGCGCCAGATACCCCTTGAAACCGGTGTCGCGGATCGCGCGACAGATGGCCGGATAGTGGAGCTCCTGCTGGTCTCCAATCTCGTTCCGGCCCGGCACGCCTGCAGTGTGGTAATGCTTGAAGCAGGCGTGATGCTTGCCGATGGTGGCGATGATGTCGCCCTCCATGATCTGCATGTGGTAGATGTCGTAGAGCAGGCCGAAGTTGTCCGAGCCGAGCCGCTGGCACAGCTCCACGCCCCAGGCGGAGTGATCGCACAGGTAGTCGTGGTGATCGACCCTGGAGTTCAGCAGCTCCATCACCAGCACCACGCCGCGCTTCTCGGCGTGCCCGAGGATGCGCTTGAGGCCGGCCTCGGCATTGGCCATGCCGTCCTGCGGGTCCATGCCGTTGCGGTTGCCGGAGAAGCAGATGAGATTTCGGTAGCCGGCATCGGCGACCAGATCAATGTGCCGCGTGTAGTGCTCCACCAATTGGTCGTGGAACTCACGGCCGGCAAAGCCCTTGGTCAGGCCCAGCTCCGCGCCATTGCACATCGAGCTGTACACGCCATTCGCCTTCAACGTGGGCCAGTCTTCCGGGCCGACCAGGTCGATCGCGGCAAAACCGATGTCCTTCACCGTCGCGCAGAGCTGGGCGACCGTCAGCTTGGGGAAGGTCCAGCGGGCGACGGAGTGCTTCAGGTTGCCTTTGAGCGGCGCATCGGCGGCGGCAGACAAAGCACCCGCAGCGGGGATGCCCAGTCCCACGCCCCCGGCAAGTGCGACGCGCAATGCGTCCCGGCGTGTGAACCCCGGCGCCGGTGCCGGTCCGCTTGAATGAATGGCCATCTACTTCCCGGCCTCCCAACCGGTAGCAAACGCAAACGATTCACTGCAATGCAATCGATTGCACCATACGGGAGGAAATCGCATTTTTGCAAGACGCAGTGCACGAAGATTGATGTCGTGCGTCACCTCGACTGTGGCACCACGGCTGGGTGACCAAGGTGAATCACCGCAAGAGGCGGGGGGACGCTGTCAGGTGGATCATGACTGGGACCAACATTCGGCGGGAAAATGGGTTTTCGCGCTACAAGATCGATCGAGCTCAAAGAAGCGTCGGAGCGCAAGCTCAAGCTAGTGCACCATTGGAACAACTGGCGTGTGTGATCCACAGTACCATGCCTATTACCGATCTCAGGCTAAGTCAACTTCGCTTGGGACAGGTGTCCCCACGGCGCTCGGAGGCATACTGATCGGAGAGACAGAGCTAGAGTACAACCATCGCTTTACGGTGAATCGAAGATTGTTGGCGCTGGCTTCAACATCTGCCGCAAGGCTCGCCGCCTATTCCCGTGATGATCGCGCCATGAATGGACTAGATAACCATGACCCTGGTAATTGCAGCACACAGTTTGCCCAATGAACCCGCGGGACTATGGTTCGCCGCCGACAGCATGATCTCGCGGGATCGGCCGGTACTTTGCGAGTACAGGAAAATCTATAACGTGGTTGTGCGCGTAAACGCTCCACGGTTTCGCGCACATCAAATACATGCATTCGACAATGTCATCCTTGAGCATTCTATTGCTGTTGCATTCGCTGGGGACCTGACCACTGCGCATCACATCCTCAATCAGATTACAGACCATCTTGGCAGTCTAATTGCTTATCAAGATGATGAGGGCAAACCCACACTAAGCATGGCATGCAGCTTTGACTCGAGCAGGGCGCGACGTACGCACTTTGATCCCCACCAGTATCCCAACTACCATGCATCGACAAGTCTCCTGACAGCAGATTTCATCGCTGATGTTGCTCGACACGCCTTCAACTTGGCGGTTCAATCCGGCCGACGCTACAAATTCAACGAAGACGAGATCAAGCATCTATTCGCTCAGCTTGTCATAGGCATTCAATGCCCAAGTACTGGCACCTTCCACCTCATGAGCCTTTTCCCTCTATTTCCAGCCCCCAACTACTTCCCTGACGTGAGAATGAAGAGGATACAGCCAGGCAAAGTCGTTACCATCGGAGTTCCAAGTCAAGAAGCCGCAGCACAGGCCTGTCATGATGAAGCGCAGAAGGGCGGAAAACCGTTAGGCGAAAGTCTCTTCTCGCATTTGACAGCCCTCGTTGACGGCAATTCTATTCCGTCCATTGGGCATCCTTGCGTCCTCAGGAAGCTGACCAGTAACGGCTTGGAGTTGGTGAAAACGACCGGCCTACCGGCTGGCGCAGGAGACGCCAACCCTAACCTCAAGGGCAAGGACCATATTCCGGTTCAGATGTAGTCTTTCCAAACGCACTGAGACGCTAGATCAGCTCTTCGGCGACTTAAATTCGTTCGCCCCCAAGGAATCGAGAAGTCCTCGGATAGCTGCTGTCATCCCATTAACCTCAGCCTCAAGCAGCTTGTACTCTTCAGTAACCTGCTCCTGACTCTTGTTGGCAAGGAAAAAGAGCTTGTCAGCAACCTCATCCAAAGCAGTCCTCAACGGCGATGAACTAGAGACTCCATTTGTATCGGACCATCGCTTAAGTGCGCCGCTCGACAAACCAAATAGTTCTTCAGCCCACGCGTGAGAGTTGACGATCCCAAGGATCTTTCGCTGAGCATCAATCCGGTTATTAAACTCACTCACTTGAGACCGCCCATGGTTAGCCTCTCCATCCACGCAGAAACATTGCCCAAAGATTCAACGCAAAGTTGAATTTCCTTTTCTGAAACCCCCTCCCCATAACCTCGAGTCGAAAGGAGGCGAGACCTCATCAATACCGTGAACGCTTCGGGATCTATCTCAAGCGAGGGCAAAACTCTAAACGGTGAATACCTTGAGAACACCGGCCTACCCGTTGCTACCGAATAGCACGTTGCAATGTTCCTGAGGGCCAAGAAGATGCAAGAAAGATGAAAAACGTGG
This sequence comes from Stenotrophomonas sp. a6, assembly GCF_030913325.1. NCBI lineage: Bacteria > Pseudomonadati > Pseudomonadota > Gammaproteobacteria > Lysobacterales > Lysobacteraceae > Stenotrophomonas > Stenotrophomonas sp. a6. Next base: position 1,178,836 of record NZ_CP133161.1, on the reverse strand, counting down.
CTATTCCCTGCAAACGACAACGACGTTAAAGACGCATGAAAAAGCTTCTTAAACCTCTGTGAATCCACCTCAAAATTCGAGTAACTGGAGGGCTGACCCAATTCAGATACAAAATCATTGCCATCTGACGAATAGACTAATTTTGATTCAAGATGGAGATGCCATGCGAATGGGTTACCCTGGGCCCAAACTGCTCTTATACCGTCATACGTGTAGACCGAAAACTTCTCGGAATCGATCCTGTCATCTCTGGAGTCGGTGCAGAGGAGCAAGTCCACGTCGGACCCGCGATCCATTTCTCCACGACAAACTGACCCGAACGCATATATATGCATTCAAATCACCTCCGACCAAATCGTTTGACTAGTATTGCCGTCAAAAAGGCGAAACTCAACAATCGACACGCTGAGACCATCCCGGAAACCCACACGGGATAATCGTATGCGTTGGATATACCAAAAAATACACCAGGGGCCAAAGCAAGATTGGACAGATAGCTGCGGATATCCCATGGATCAGAAAAAGCAACAGTACTGTAGATTGCTATAGCCACGTGCGTTGCAACGATTGCACGCACGAGCTTGAAGGTGCTTTCGCCATTGCCCCAAATGACATCAAGAGCTTTAAACTCGACCCATTTCAGGAACTGCGGCAACTTTTTCCAACCAGGGTATTTTTTTGAAAAATAAGTCTCACTGGAGGACCAAGACTTCTTTAAATATACCGAAGTAGCCTCTAGCTCCAAACGAATAGCTCGGTTCACAGCCTTTGCGTCGCCCACTTGCTGAAAATTCATTCGAAGAGAGCGAGCGAATCGCATCTTCAAATTTTCCCGACTAGGCGCCTCACTTTCCAGAATATCATCATCAATTTGAGAACGCTCAAAAGTAACGTACTCAAACTTGCAACCGGAAAACGATGACTGGTGCAAGTTGCACGCAACGAACCTTGAGCCGGTAAAATCACATGAATCAAAAACACAGTTGTTCAGATAGCAACTATCGAACACGCAGTGTTGAAATGACACATTTTTAAAGCTAATTTTCTTCGCATTCAGCCGAACATATATCTTGAACGCGAACTCTTTTGAGTCCGCGACATTCGAGGCGACATATCTATCCTTGACCGCCAGCCGATTGCCCTCAACCAGCTCCACCGGGACATTATTTCCGCCAGCTGCTTTCGCAACAGAGTCGGGAGAGTAAACATCGACGATCGGAGATCCATCTTCTTTCATGGTGAACCCTTTCCAAATCTGCTCAGAAATCAACTAGGAACGCCACTAAAAAGATGGACCCGACTCTCAAATCCTGTTACCCCTTAATGGACGGACAGACCTACCAACCAGAGATAGAGCAGTGTCGCTGCGAAATCAGAACGGAATATCGTCGTCAGCGAAGTCATCCATCGGCGGCGCCTGCTGCGGCTGCGGACGCTGGTTGCCACCCTGGTTGCCGTAACCGCCGCCCTGGTTGCCGCCCTGGTTGCCATAGCCACCGCCCTGGCCACCACGCTGGCCGCCACCGCCGCCATACTCCTGGCGCGGAGCCTGCTGGCGCTGCGGACGATCGCCGCCGTAGTTGCCACCACCGCCGCCGCCGCCTTCACCGCGGCCGCCCAGCATCTGCATTTCATCGGCAATGATGTCGGTGGAGTACTTCTCCACGCCGTCCTGGCCGGTGTACTTGTCGTAGCGCAGGCTGCCTTCGACGTAGACCGAGCTACCCTTGCGCAGGTACTCGCCGGCGATCTCGCCGAGCTTGCCGAAGAACACCACGCGGTGCCACTCGGTGCGCTCCTGCTGGTTGCCATCCTTGTCCTTGCGGACGCTGGTGGTGGCCAGGCTGATGCGGGTGATCGCCATGCCGCCCTGGGTGTACTTCACGTCCGGGTCGTTGCCGAGATTGCCGACCAGGATGACTTTGTTGATGCCGCGCGCCATAGGTACCTTCGTCCGTTGTCCAGGGGCAGACCGCCAGTGATAGCACAGCCCCGGGCGGGGGTGCAGTAGGCGAGGCCGCCCCTGTTGAAATTTGGGGGAATGCGAGAACGATGCATCTTAGCATTGCCGCCGCCATCCGCCCGGTCAGAAGACCCCGGCCGCGCAGGAGGATTGAACTGATTTCCTTGTCCGGCAATGACTTACCCTCGCTTCGGTGGACATCCGGAGGGGCATTGGCGTCTGCCCATGGCATCATGCCCAAGCTCCTCCCCCTGCCCCCTCCCGCGTTCCCATGACGATCAAAGGCAAAGCCACCTCCCTGGACATCGCCCACCTGGCCGGGGTCTCCCAGCCGACCGTGTCGCGGGCCCTGCGTGGCAGCCCGATGGTCAACGCCGAGACCCGCGAGCGCATCCTGCGCATCGCCCGCGAGCTGAACTACAAGGTCGACAAGAACGCCTCCAGCCTGCGCCTGCGCAATGCCGGCACCCTGGCCCTGCTGTTCTTCGAGGACCCGACCAACGACGACTCGCTGATCAACCCGTTCTTCCATTCGATGCTCGGCTCGATCACCCGCGCCTGCGCCCTGCACGGGCAGGACCTGCTGGTCTCGTTCCAGCAGCTGTCCACCGACTGGCAGGCCGATTACGAGGACAGCAACAAAGCCGACGGCATCATCCTGCTCGGCTACGGCGACTACCACGAATCGCGCGATCGCCTGCAGCGGCTGGTTGAACAGGGCACGCACTTCGTGCGCTGGGGCGCCGCCCTGCCCGGCCAGCCCGGCGTGTCGATCGGCAGCGACAACTTCCAGGGCGGGCATGACATCACCACCCACCTGCTGCAGCAGGGCTGCCGCCGCATCGCCTTCCTCGGCCATGCCTCCAGCCATTACCCCGAATTCCAGGAGCGCTACCGCGGCCACGTCGCGGCCCTGCAGGACCACGGCCTGGCCGCCGAACCGGCACTGCAGCACGATGCGATCACCACCGAGGCGTCGGGCCAGGAAGCCTGCCAGGCGCTGCTGGCACGCGGTGAACCGATCGATGCGATCTGTGCCGCCAGCGACCTGATCGCCATCGGTGCGATGCGCGCCCTGCGCGAGGCCGGGCTGCGGGTGCCACAGGACGTGGCGGTGACCGGCTTTGACGACATCCCGCTGGCGGCTTCGGTGTCCCCGGCGCTGACCACCGTGCAGCAGGACACCAAGCAGGCCGGGCAACTGCTGGTGGAACGCCTGTTGGCCCTGATCGGGCGGCAGCCGGTGGAAAGCCAGAGCATCCCGGTGAAGCTGGTGGTGCGGGAATCGTCACTGCGCCGGTAAGCGCCTCCAGGCCTCCCGCCACGCCCCAACGTGCGACGGCGGAATTCTCCCCCCATGACCAACGGCGGATGCGCACGGAGGCTGATGCGCGGATAACGCGCAGACATCGCCCATGGAAAGGTGTACGTCACATGCTGAAGATCGATTCGCTGTCGAAGACGTACGCTAATGGCGTGCACGCCCTCAACAACGTCAGCCTGGACATCCCGCGCGGCATGTTCGGCCTGCTCGGCCCCAACGGCGCCGGCAAGTCGTCGCTGATGCGCACGCTGTCCACCCTGCAGGAGGCCGACAGCGGGACGGCGACGCTCAGCATTCCAGGCGAGGCGCCGATCGACGTGCTGCGCGACAAGGACGCGGTGCGCCGCCGGCTGGGCTACCTGCCGCAGGATTTCGGCGTGTATCCGAAAGTCAGCGCGCTGGACCTGCTGGAGCATTTCGCGGTGCTCAAGGGCCTGACCCAGCGCGCGCAGCGCCGCGAGGTGGTCGATGGGCTGCTGCAGCAGGTTAACCTGTGGGACGCGCGCAAGCGCAAGCTGGGCACCTACTCCGGCGGCATGCGCCAGCGCTTCGGCATTGCCCAGGCGCTGCTGGGTGACCCGCGGCTGGTGATCGTCGATGAACCCACCGCCGGCCTCGACCCGGAAGAGCGCAACCGCTTCCTCAACCTGTTGGCGGCGATCGGCGAGAACGTGGCGGTGATCCTCTCCACCCACATCGTCGAGGACGTGACCGATCTGTGCCCGACGATGGCGATCATGAACAAAGGCCAGGTGCTGCTGACCGGGCGCCCGGCCGATGCCATCGACGCCCTGCAGCACCAGGTCTGGCGCAAGCAGGTTGATCCTTCGGAACTGGCCGACCACGAGGCACGCTACGTGGTGCTGTCCACCCGCCTGGTCGGTGGTCGCCCGGTGATCCACGTGCACAGCGCCAACGACCCTGGCGACGGCTTCGCGGCCGTGGCTCCCGACCTCGAGGATGTGTACTTCCAGCGCCTGCGCCTGCAGGCCCGTGCCCGCGCGGCAGCCTGAGCGGAGCACGCCATGATCTTCAACTTCTTCCGCTTCGAGCTGCGCGAGCAGCTGCGCTCCCCGCTGCTGTGGCTGCTGGCCGGGCTGTTCGCCCTGCTTGCCTTTGCCGCCGCGTCCAGCGACGCCGTGCAGATCGGTGGCGGCACCGGCAACGTGCACAGCAACGCGCCCACCGTGATCGCGCAGATGCTGGGCATCTTCACCCTGCTCGGCATGCTGGTCACCGCGCTGTTCGTCAGCAACGCGCTGTTGCGTGACTTCGAACTCGGCACTGCCGAACTGATCTTCGCCAGCCCGGTGAAGCGCCGCGATTACCTGGCCGGGCGCATCGCCGCCGCGCTGGCGGCCGGGCTGCTGGTCTACATCCTGATCGCATTCGGCCTGTGGCTGGCGCCGTTCATGCCCTGGGTCGATCCCGAGCGCATGGGCCCGATCAGCTGGCAGGGCTATGCCTGGACGTTCGCGGTCATCGTCATTCCGAACCTGTTGTTCACCACCGCGCTGCTGTCGCTGCTGGCAGCGCTGACCCGCTCGATCCTGTGGGTCTACATCGGCCTGGTGGCCTACCTGGTCCTGTACGGCGCCAGCGCGGCCCTGCTGCGCGACATCGACAATACGTGGATCGCGGTGCTGAGCGAACCGCTGGGCATGCGCGCACTCGGCCGTACCATCCGCTACTGGTCCACTGCCGAACGCAACGACGGGATTCCCGAGCTGGCCGGTTACCTGCTGGCCAACCGCGCCCTGTGGTTGGGCGTGGCTGCCGCGCTGTTCGCCGCCACCTTCGCGCTGTTCCGCACCGAACGCAGCGGCAGTGGCCGTCGGCGCTGGGGCCGCAGGCAGGCGCAACCGGCTGCCGATGCCAGCGTGGTCCGCCCCACCCGCGCGACACTGCCGCGCGTGATACCGGCGTTCACTGCCAGCACGGCGTGGCAGCAGTTCCTGCGCCAAGTCCGCTTCGATACACGCGGCGTGCTGCGCAGCGTGCCGTTCATCGTGCTGCTGGTATTGGGCCTGGCCAACTTCCTGCCCAGCGCGCTGTTCCGGCAGACCCTGTACGGCACCTCGATCTGGCCGGTCACCTCGCAGATGATCATGGGCCTGCAGGGGGCCTTCAGCTGGCTGCTGGTGATCATCGTGCTGTTCTTCGCCGGTGAGCTGGTCTGGAAGGAACGCAGTGCGCGCATCAATGAAGTGACCGATGCCATGCCAGTGCCGAACTGGGTGCCGCTGCTGGCCAAGTTCACCGCACTGCTGGCCGTGATCGTCTGCTTCCAGGCCGCCGGCGCGCTGGCCGCGATGGGCGTGCAGCTGGCCAAGGGCTACACGCATCTGGAGCCGTTGCTGTACCTGCGCAGCCTGGCGCTGGATTCGGTGGTCTACATCCTGATGGGGGGCCTGGCGCTGGTGCTGCAGGTGCTCACCAACAACAAGTTCGTCGGTTACGCATTGCTGATCGTGGTGATGATCGGCCAGGGCGTGCTCGGCCTGCTCGACTACACGCAGAACCTGTACAACTTCGGCAGCTGGCCCAACGCGCCCTATTCGGACATGAACGGCTACGGCCACTTCCTGACCGGGCAGCTGGCGTTCCAGGGCTATTGGGCCCTGTTCCTGCTGACCTTGATGTGCCTGGCGTCGGCATTCTGGGTACGAGGTGTCAGCCAGGGTCTGCGCCAGCGCATGACCCTGGCCGGCCGCCGCCTGCGCGGCCCGACCGGGGTCTTCGCCGCAGTGGCCGCCCTTGCCTTTGTCGCCGTGGGCGGCTGGCTGTACTGGAGCACCAACATCCGCAACGAGTTCCTTTCCCCGGATCAACAGCTGGACCTGCAAGCCCGCTACGAGCGCGAGCTGTCGAAGTACCGCACGCTGCCGCAGCCCCGCATCGTGGCGGTGGACAACCGCGTGGACCTGTTCCCGGAATCGCAGTCGATGGTGATCGATGCGAACTGGACGGTGCGCAATACCCACGCCACGCCGATCCAGGACGTGCACGTCTCGATGGGCGATGACAAGCAGCTGGTCGCGGTCGACCTGGGTGGGCAGACACTTTCGATGCATGACGCCGATCTCGGCTATCGCATCTACCGCCTGCAGAAACCGCTGCAACCGGGTGAAACCCGCAGCGTGCATTTCCGGGTGGTGCAGAAGCCCAACGGCATCACCGCGGGCCAGGCACCAAGCAACATCGTCGACAACGGCACCTTCTTCAACAGCCGCGTACTGCCGTCGTTCGGCTACAACGAAGGCGCCGAGATCAGCGACCGCAACGAGCGGCGCAAGCGCGACTTGGGTGAGCCGCGGCGCATGCCCAAGCTGGAAGACGAAGCCGCACGTGCCAACACCTACATCTCCAACGATGCCGACTGGCTCGACTTCCGCACCACGGTCTGCACCGCACCGGACCAGGTGGCGCTGGCCCCGGGCTACCTGCAGCATGAGACCACGGTCAACGGCCGACGCTGCTTCAGCTATGCCATGGACCGGCCGATGCTGAACTTCTACGCCTATCTGTCGGCTCGCTGGGAGGTGCGCAAGGCGAAGTACAAGGACATCCCGGTGGAGGTCTACTTCGACCCGGCGCACGGCTACAACGTGGACCGGATGATCGAAGCGGTGCAGAAATCGCTGGCCTACTACGAGGCGAACTTCACCCCGTACCAGCATCGCCAGGTGCGCATCATCGAGTTCCCGGGTTATGCCCGCTTCGCGCAGTCGTTCGCCAACACCATCCCCTACTCCGAGGCCATCGGTTTCATCGCCGACCTGCGTGACCCGGACAAGGTGGACTACGTTTTCTACGTAACCGCGCACGAGATCGCGCACCAGTGGTGGGCGCACCAGGTGATCGGTGCCAACGTGCAGGGCGCGACGGTGCTGTCCGAATCGCTGTCGCAGTATTCGGCACTGATGGTGATGGAGCAGGAGTACGGCCGCCAGCACATGCGCCAGTTCCTCAAGCGCGAGCTGGACGGCTACCTGTCCGGCCGCGGCGGCGAGGCCATCGAGGAACAGCCGCTGGAACGTGTGGAGAACCAGCAGTACATCCACTACCAGAAGGGTTCGCTGGTGTTCTACCGGCTGCGCGAGGAGATCGGCGAGCAGGCGCTTAACCGCGCATTGAAGCGCTTCCTGCAGGACAAGGGGTACCAGCAACCGCCGTACACCACCTCACGCGAGCTGCTGGACTACATCCGCGCCGAGACCCCGGCCGACCGCCAGCAGCTGGTCACCGACCTGTTCGAGAAGATCAGCTTCTACGACAACCGCGTAATGGCCGCCAGCGCCCGCAAGCGCGATGACGGCCGCTACGACGTGACCCTGGACCTGCACGCCGCCAAGCAGTACGCCGACGGCAAGGGCAAGGAGAGCGACGGAAAGATGGATGACTGGGTCGAGGTCGGCGTGTTCGCCAATGGGCCGTCGGGCAAGGAGCGCGACCAGAAGGTGCTGTACCTGCAGCGCCACCACATCACCAGCGCCGATCCGAAGATCACGGTGACCGTGGATGAAAAGCCGGATGAAGCGGGCTTCGACCCCTACAACAAGCTGATCGACCGTGTGAGCGATGACAACCGGCGCAAGGTAACGATGTGAGGTATGTGGTGGTGCCAGTCAAATGGCTGGCATCACTGCTGCAGACAGAAACGACATGCCACGCCCAATTGCGTCATTTAAAGTCCTGATTGGCCAGAGATGCAGGGACACCACCAGATTCCATTTCAAGGCAAGCGATACTCTCCGTGAACCTTCGAGAGGCCGCGATGACATCCAGCCATATCTACTTCGCCGCACACGGAATCTCCGCATCACTGAACTGGGCAGCCGAGGTATTGGCCGACTGTGGTCTTGAGCTCGAATTGGAGCTGGGTGGGAACAGTGTTCTCATTACGGGCGATGAAGACGTTCGCCTGCGGCTCTCTCTCAACGACGCGCCCCATGTCCTCCAGGAAGCCATCGAGCTAGCGCATGGCACTGGACACGTACATGCCATGAGCCAGTGCACGGCCAGATTCGAGATCTCAATCACCGACCTGGAGGCGGTTTTGGATGAGATGAACACGCTGATCGAGGTCCAGCAGACACTGCTCACCGCCGTGGACGGTGTCCTGTGGAACGAGTGGAACGAAGCACTCAGCCGGTGATTTCCGGCTGAGGCCTGGCCTTCGGCCCCAGCAACGCCAGCAGCACGAAGACCACGACCGAGGCGACGGTACCGAGCGCCGCCGGCAACCCGAACGCCCATGCCGAACGGCGCTGCTGGCGCGCCCACTGGGCCAGATGCCAGGCCGCGCCCAGGTTGATCAGCCAGGCAATGACGAACACCGGCCATAGCACCATGCCCACCGCGCGCAGCAGGGGCATGGACACCAGCGCGGCAGCGATCGCCGCGATCAGGAAGATCAGGGCCGAGCGGGAATGGCGTGCCGTGGGTACGCTCATGCGGCCAACCTGCGCACCATCACCAGCACGCGATAGCTGCGGTTGTCGGCTTCCTGCAGCGGCTTCCAGCCCAGCCGCGCATACAGCCCACCGTCCAGGGCCTCGGTCTGCAGGTAGAGATCGGAAACCCCCATCCGCACCGCCTGCGCCGCTGCTTGCTCCACCAGCGCGCCAGCCAGCCCACGCCCGCGATGGCTGTCGGCCACGAACACGCTGCCCAGCCAATGTTCGTACTGTGGGAACGCCTGCATTTCCCGCCGCTTGAGCTGGACTGCGCCAACCACCTGACCGTCATCGAATGCGGCGATCAGGTGCGGGAAACCTTCGGCATCCTGTGGCGGATTGAGCCGCTGCAGTTCCTGTTCCAGTGTCAGGCCGGCGTCCTGGCCCCATTCCGCGTGGTACCACTGGGCCAATTGCTGCCGTTCCGGTGCGTCGGCGGGTAGTCCCCTGAATTCCATGGCAATGCCTCGATCCCGATGTCACCCAAGGGGATCATGGACGGCGCCCGAAGGGAAGCCTTCTGTAGCGTCGAGCCATGCTCGACACATCAGGCCATGCGCGAAAGGCAGTCGAGCATGGCTCGACGCTACAAATGGCGCGACGGCAACTCAGCCCTGGGCGAAGTCCTTCAGGATCTCGCCAACGCCGCTGGGCGAGATCTCGAAGCCCAGCGGGGTACCGGGGTTGATCACCACGCCGTAGCCACCCGGCACCCGGCGCAGCACGTCCAGCATCCGCCAGCGGATCTGGTGTTCGGCCTGCTGGCTGTAGATGCCCACCCGCGACGGATCGGTGAACACGGCCACGTGCAGGGTGCCCTGCTTGTCGAACAGCAGCGGGTCGAAGCCGCTGCCATCGGGGGTCACCAGGCTGCCGGTCAGCAGTACCACCTCGGAGGCGACGAAGGCCTCCATGAAGGCGCGGATCGGCACCGACCCGTCCATCGCCGCCTTCAGCAGGGTTTCGATCGGGGTCTGCGGGGCGAGGTCGGTCATGGCGATACGGCGGGGCGTGAGGGGTGCCTATTGTGCCGGATGCGGCCAAACCCGGTAGTGCCGGCCACTGGCCGGCACCTGCAGGTACCCGGAATCCGGGGCTGCCGGCCAGCGGCCGGCACTACCGCCCCAGACGCTGGTCCCGCGCCTTCTGGTCGGCCATCGCCTTGTCCAGCTCGGCCTGCAGCGCCGGCTGCTGCACGGCAGCGTCCAGCACATAGACCTTCACGCCGTGCGCGGGCACGTCGGCCTTCAGCGGACCGTTCACCTGCAACGAACCGCCGTCCAGCGCATCGCGCCAGCGGCCCGCCTGGACGTAACGCGACACAGTGAAGCTCTTTGCCCTGTCGCCCTTGTTCAGCAGCACCAGCGCGGTCTGCGCCACCTCGCCATGCTGCAGCACGCGCAAGAACACCGCCTCATCGCCCTGCAGGCGCTCGTTCACCTGCAGGCCGCGCTGCAGCGCCGGGGTGGCTTCGCGCAGCCTGGCGATACGCTGCAGCGGCGCGAAGATCGGGCTCTTCGGCGCCGCATCCACACGCGGCTGGCCGAAGTACGCACGATTGCCGGCATGCTCGGCACGGCCACGCATGAAGCCCGTCTCCGAACCGTAATAGACCACCGGAATGCCGCGCGCGGTGAACAGCCAGTTGTGCGCATCGATGAAGCCGTTGTCACTGGCCTGAAGGCGCGGCATGTCGTGGTTGTCGTAGAAGCTCATCAGCTCGTACGGATTGGCATACGGGCCACCGCTCAGGTGCAGTGGCTCAGCCAGGGTCTCGAAGCCCTTGTTGGCGGTGCCGAAGCTCTGCTCCAGTGCGCCGCGCAACGGGAAATCCAGCACGCTCACGTTCGCGTTGGCGGGCCAGGTGTGCTCGGCGATGCGCGCGGCATCGTAGTCGAACGCTTCGCCGAACATGAACATGCCCGGATGCTCGGCGCGGATGCGCTTGACGAATTCATGCCACCACGGGTGCGGCAGCCAGCCGATGGTGTCGATGCGCAACGCGTCCACGCCCTGCGCGGTCCACTGCAGGTAGGCGCCGACCAGGTAGTCCATCACCGCCGGATTGTCCTGGTTGAAGTCCGACAGCTCGGCCAGGTTGCCGTCGAAGATCGAGCCGTCCTTGCTGTCGACCGGACCGATGTTGTTGTAGAACGCGTGCAACGGGTTGTGCTTCGGATCCAGTTTCTGCGGCGGCAGGTTCTGGTGGTCGGCAATCAGTTTTCCGTCCTTGTCGAAGATCTGCCCGAACTGCGGCTGCCGTGTCGGCATGGTCCAGGCCGGCGAACCGTGGTTGCCTACGATATCCAGCACCACCTTCAAGCCAGCACCGTGCAGGCCCTTGGTCAGCCCGGCGAAGTCCAGGTCTCTGCTCGGCAGGTGCTCGTCGAGCTTGTAGAAATTGATGCCCCAGTAGCCGTGGTAACCGGTCTTGCCGCGGTCGGTCAGCGTGCTGGTGCAGCTGATCGGCTTGCTGCCGGTAAAGGCCTCGTCCGGGTTGTCGACGATGGGCGTGATCCACACCGCACCGAAGCCCAGGTTGCGGATGTACTGCGCATTGTCGAGCACGCCACGGAAGTCGCCGCCGAGATAGCCGATGTTGCCGTCCACCTTGTCCGGGCACGGCACCGGGATATCGAAGGTGCGGTGCGCGCCACCCTGGTCACGATGGTCGTTGGACGGATCACCGTTGACAAAGCGGTCGGTGACCACGAAATACACCGCATCGCTGGCGAACGGCTCGGTGGTGCCGACGTAGTCCGGGCGCGGCGCGGCCGCGGCCTGGCCGGCGAACAGGGCAAGGGAAACAGCAACAGCCAGGACACCACGCATCACACCACCTCCGGACGGGACGGAACCCGCAGCACGCACAGGCCGGCCAGGAACAGGCTGCAGCCGCCCAGCACCAGCACATGCATCGGCTGGCCACCCAGCCATGCGCGCAGGGCAAAGCCAAGCGCACTGGCCGCCACCAGCTGCGGAATCACGATGAAGAAATTGAAGATGCCCATGTACACACCCATCTTCGACGCCGGCACGCTGTCGGACAGCAGTGCATACGGCAACGACAGGATCGAGGCCCAGGCAAAGCCCACACCCACCATCGACAGCAGCAGCCAGTGCGGGTCGCGGATGAACATCAGCGAGACCAGGCCAGCGCCGCCCAGCCACAGGTTGACCAGGTGGCTCCAGCGCAGGCCGATCGCACGCACCATCGGCGGAATCAGCACCGCCGCCAGCGCAGCGAAGCCGTTGTAGGCGCCAAACAGCACGCCCACCCAGTTGGCACCTTCGTTGTAGGCGGCCGACTGTGGATCGGTCGAACCGAAGTGGGTACCGGCCACCGCAGCGGTGGTGTAGATCCACATGGCGAACAGCGCGAACCACGAGAAGAACTGCACCCACGCCAGGCGGCGCATGGTGACCGGCATCGCGCGCAGGTCGCCGACGATGGCGGCCAGCATATGCGTGGCCGGCAGCGCGCGCGCCGCCGCCAGCAGCAGGCCGTAGCCGGCGCACAGGCCGGCCAGCACGTACAGCATCCTGTCGCCTTGCCGCCAGGTGATCAGCAGCGCCAGCAACACACCCAACCCAAGCCACAGGGTCACCCGCGTCCATGAAGCCGGGCCGTTGATCGCGGCCGCCGCGTGATGTTCCGGTGGCTCGGCATCATCGAACCCGGCCAGCTCCGCCGGTGAATATTCGCGGGTGCTGACCACCGTCCAGGTGATCGCCGCGAGCAGCACCACCGCGCCGAAGTAGAACGCATAGCGCACAGTGTCGGGCACTTCCCCGGCGGCCGCGGTGTTGGCAACGCCGAAGTGGGCCAGGATGAATGGCAGGAAGCTGGCGACGATGGCGCCCACGCCGATGAAGAAGCTCTGCATCGCGTAGCCGGCCGGACGCTGGCGTGGCGCCAGCTGGTCGCCGACAAAGGCACGGAACGGCTCCATCGATACGTTGATCGAGGCATCCAGCACCCACAGCGTGCCGGCCGCGATCCACAGCGTCGGCGAGTTCGGCATCACCAGCAGCGCCAGCGTGGTCAACACCGCACCGATCATGAAGTACGGACGACGACGACCCCAGCGGGTCCAGGTGCGGTCGGACAGGTAACCGATCACCGGTTGCACCAGCAGGCCGGTCAGCGGCGCGGCAATCCACAGCCCGGGTACCGCGTCGATGTCCGCACCCAGCGTCTCGAAGATGCGGCTGGCGTTGGCGTTCTGCAGGGCGAACCCGAACTGGATGCCGAGGAAGCCGAAACACATGTTCCAGATCTGCCAGAACGACAGCTGCGGTTTGGCGGGACGATTCATCGTGCCCCCTCTTCCATCGCCACCGGCGCCACCGTCAGCGCCTGCACCTGGGCCTGGTTGAGCACGCCCTCGCGGCCGCCCTTGCCACCGGTGTAGTGCGCGAAATGTTCAAGCGCGCTCATGTTGAAGCCCTCTTCAAGCGCAACCGTGCATTGCCCCTTTGGCACCGTGAATGTTGCCGAGGTCGAGTCCTGCACGGCCACGCTGTGCGGCAGCGTGACCGTATGCCGCTGCAACGGCTGGCCCGGGCACTGCAGCACCAGCTGCTTGACCGCAGCCGTGACGCCGGTGTTGATCGGCCCGTTCGGGTTTCGATATTGCAGGCGCAGGCGAACCTGCCCGGCCTTGGCCGAGGTGAACTGCCAGCGCTGCGCACCCTTCAGCACCTGCTGCGGACCGACGCAGACCATTGGGCTGTGCAGCGATTCCAACGCGCCTTCGCGTCGGGTCAGGCTGAGGCAATGCTGCAGCCCATCGTCGTTGATCTGCACCTGGCCGTTGCTGGCGACGACGGCCCTGCCGTCCTTCCACAGAACCTGCCCGGCTTGCACCGGAACGTTCCAACCCGTGCCCCTGCGCAGGGCCTGCGGTGCCGCGGGTGTTGCGGGCGCACGCGCGTTGGCATCCGCAGTCGTGGCAGCGAAGCCTGTTGCTGCCGGGGCAGTCACCAGCTGCACCGTGGTGGTCGTGCCGCGCGTGGTGGTCCTGCCCGCCACCAGCAAGCCATCGCCCACGCTCTGCGGACGCTCCAGCACATAGCGCTTGCCAGTGACTTCCAGGCTGATGCTGCGCTGCGTGCCGAACAGTTCCGGCACCAGCACCGCCGGCAGCTTGGGCTGCACGCGGCCATCGTCCTGCACGCCGATCACGCCTTCGACCACCATCGACAGATACCCGGCCACCGACCACAGCTGGCGTTCGGAGTTGACCACCGGGCCGCTCAGCGCGCCTTCCTCGACATGCACGGCCTGGCTGACCAGCTCGTAGTTCTCCATGTTGGAACCGGCCAGCGCGGCGCCCCGCATCAGCGAACGGATCTCGGCGGCGATGCGCGGCGCATCGTCCAGCTGCCGCGCCGCACGCAGCGAGTAGGCGCTGACAAACGGCCAGATCGCACGGTTGTGGTAGATCGGCTGCTGCGCTTCCTGCGGCCAGACCACGGGGCTGCCGGCTGGCCCCATCGGGTAAGCAGCCAGTGCACGGCGTGCGCGCTCGGGCGGCAGCACCCCGGCGAGGATGCCCAGCGACAGGCCCAGCAGATCGACCTTGGCGTACGGCACCGGGTGCGCGGCTTCGCCGATGTAGCTCATGTACTGGCCGATATCCTCGCGCCAGAAGCGCGCATCGATCTGCTGCGCCAACGCATCGGCCCACGCCTTGTAGTCGGCCGCGCGGGCGTCGCCGTGCTGGCCGGCCAGGCGTTCGGCCAGGCGCAGTGCCTGGTAGTGCAGCACGTTGGTGGACAATGCGTAGGAATCACCGATGAAGCGCACGTCCTCGCGGGTCCAGTCCGGATAGGTCTGCTCGCGCCAGTCCAGGAACGAGGTCTCGCCACGGTACAGGCCCACCTGCGCGTCGAACACCATCGCGCGGTCCTGCGCCAGCGTGCCCTGCAGCGCCTGCCAGACCTGGTCGGCAAACGCGCGATCCTCCAGCAGATGACGTGCCGCCAGGAACCACACCACGCGATCGCTGCTGATCGGCCAGCTGCCACCGGAACCGGTGTCCTGCGCCACGAACAGGCCGGGCGTGTGCCCGTCGCGCGCCACCGACAGCTTGAACTGCAGCGACTGCCGGGTGCGCTCCGGGTCCAGCCGCGCCAGCGCCAGATCGGCGGCGAAGCTGACATCGCGGGTCCACACATAGGGCCAGCGCGCGCCGGTCTGGAAGCACTCGCACGGCACCGCTCGGCCTTCGTCGAACGCGGGATCGCGAATCGCGTCCACGCGGTCCTGGTCCATCTCCTGCTGGGCCAGCGCGAACAACGCGTCGAACATCACGCTGCCGGTCTGGCTGCGCATCGGTGCGGCTGCGATCTGCACTGCGCCCTTCGGCGTATGCATCACGAAGCTGCCGTTGGCAGCGGCTTCGGCGCGCGCATGGCGGCCGTCGAATTGCAGGTCGGCCGCCTGCGCGGTCGATCCCAGCGCTGCCCCCAGGGCAGCGGTCAGGCAAATGATCTTCAGCATCGAAGCGGCGGACCGGCTTGCGCCCGTCGGCCTCCCTCCCTCTCTGCACGCGTTGTAGGTCCGCACCGTCGTTGCCGGCGGGCGGGCGCGGCCCCTCCCTCAAGGTGCCTTGGCCCCATGGTAGACGCGGGGCTGTCGGCTGCGTCCAGCTGCATACGTATTCATGGCGCCACGCGGTAGCGCGCCTGCTGCGCTGGCTTATGGTCCGGGTCTGCCAACGGCGCCTTGGGAGGGGAAATGCCGATGCCACACACGGTTGTACGCGCGCTGTTCGCGCACATGTTCGGCCTGGCCCTGTTGGGCGTGGCCACGCTGGCGCAGGCCGCGCCACAGGTCGCCAGCGTCGAATCACCCGGCAAGGTGCTCAAGGTCAGCCTCGTGCTGGACGGCGGCACCGCCCGCTACCGCGTCGAGCGTTTCGGCGAACCCGTGGTGGAGGATTCGAAGCTCGGCTTCGCCCTGCGCGACGGCCGCCTGGACCGCGATTTCGCCCTGCTTGGCCAGCAGCGGCGCAGCGTCGACGACAGCTGGGAGCAGCCGTGGGGCGAGCGCCGGCTCACCCGCAACCACTTCAACGAGCTGACCGTGCAGCTGGCCGAAACCACCGGCAGCAAGCGTCGGCTGGATGTG
Organism: Stenotrophomonas sp. a6; assembly: GCF_030913325.1. Classification (NCBI taxonomy): domain Bacteria; kingdom Pseudomonadati; phylum Pseudomonadota; class Gammaproteobacteria; order Lysobacterales; family Lysobacteraceae; genus Stenotrophomonas; species Stenotrophomonas sp. a6. The sequence continues at coordinate 1,162,952 of NZ_CP133161.1, read as the reverse complement.
GTGTTCCGCGCCTACGACGATGGCCTGGGCTTCCGCTATGTATTCCCCGAACAGCCGAACCTGCACGAGGCGATCATCGATGACGAACTGACCGAGTTCGCCATCGCGCCTGAATCCACCGCTTGGTGGATCCCCGCCGGCGAGCCGATCCACTACGAATATCTGTACCAGCGCACGCCGCTGCGAGAGGTGCCGCTGGTGCATACGCCGATGACCGTGCGCAGCCGCGATGGCCTGCATGTGGCCATTCACGAGGCCGCTCTGGTGGACTACGCCGGCATGTGGCTGCGGCGCACCGAGGGGCAACGCCTGCGCGCGCAGCTGTCACCCTCGGCCGAAGGCTGGAAGGTGCGTCGTGCCCTGCCCTTCGCCACGCCGTGGCGCACGCTGCAGATCGCAGACCGCGCCGGTGGCCTGGTCGAATCGGACCTGATCCTCAACCTCAACGAGCCCAATGCGCTGGGCGATGTAAGCTGGGTGAAGCCGGCCAAGTACGTGGGCGTGTGGTGGTCGATGCACCTGGACAACGAGAGCTGGGCCACGGGGCCGAAGCACGCGGCCACCACCGCCAAGACGAAGAAGGTGATCGACTTCGCCGCCGCGCATGGCTTCCGCGGCGTGCTGGTGGAGGGCTGGAACCCGGGGTGGGACGGCATGTGGGTGGGCAACGGCTACGACTTCGATTTCACCCGGGCCACGCCCGATTTCGACATTGAAGCGCTGTCGGCATATGGCCTGAAAAAGGGTGTGCACCTGATCGGCCACCATGAAACCGGCTGCGCCATCGAGCACTACGAGGGCCAGCTGGGCGCCGCGCTGGACCTGTACGCACGGCTGGGCGTGGACCAGTTCAAGACCGGCTACGTCTGCGACGATGGCCAGGTCGACCGCCGCAATCCCACGGGGGGCCCACTGTGGCGCGAGTGGCACGACGGGCAGTTCATGGCCCGCCATCACCTGAAGGTGGTGCAGGAGGCTGCGCGCCGGCACCTGTCGGTGAACCCGCATGAGCCGATCAAGGACACCGGCCTGCGCCGCACCTACCCCAACTGGATCTCGCGCGAAGGCGCGCGCGGCATGGAGTACAACGCCTGGGGCCAGCCGCCGAACCCGCCCGAGCACGAGGTCAACCTGGTGTTCACCCGCATGCTGGCCGGGCCGATGGATTACACCCCCGGCATCCTCAGCCTGAAGGGCCGCCACGGCCAGGCCATCCCCAGCACGCTGGCCCGCCAGCTGGCGCTGTACGTGGTGCTGTACAGCCCGATCCAGATGGCCGCCGACCTGCCCGAGCACTACCTGCAGCACCGCGAGGCATTCCGCTTCATCGAGGATGTGGCGGTGGACTGGGAGCAGAGCCGCGTGCTCGATGGCGAAGTGGGCGACTACGTGACGATCGTGCGCCGTGACCGCAACAGCCGCGACTGGTTCCTCGGCAGCATCACCGACGAACACGGCCGCGTGCTGCCGGTATCGCTGGGCTTCCTGGAGCCAAGCGTGCGCTATCGCGCCGAGATCTACCGCGATGGCCAAGGCGCCGATTTCCGCAGCAATCCGTTCGCGTTCGCGCGCGAAACCCGCGAGGTGACCAGCGCCGATGCACTGACGCTGGTGCTGGCACCGGGCGGTGGGCAGGCCATTCGCTTCACGCCGCTGTGAATGCCCCGGTAGTGCCGGCCGCTGGCCGGCAACCCGGTGATCGTGATTGCCGGCCAGCGGCCGGCACTACCGCACGAGGTACCTGAAAGCGATTACATCCCTGCAAGCGCCATTGAATACGTATGCAGGGTGATTCCCGCGAAGAACGCGCTGCCTACCATAGCGGCGACGACAGCGGCCACCGCGTCGCACGTCCACGGTCACTCCGGGACGTTCACGAATCGATCTGCAACATTGCCTGGGAGGGGAAAATGTTGAACCACAAGCGCAGCGCGCTGAGCATCGCGCTGGCCGTTGTCCTGGCGCCGACGCTGGCGTCGGCACAGTCCACGCAGAGCACCACCACGCCGGCCACCACCGCCGCCACCAACCTGGATACGGTGCAGGTCACCGGCATCCGTCGCGGCATCGAGAACGCGATCGCGATCAAGCAGGACGCCACCTCGGTGGTCGAGGCGATTTCCGCCGAAGACATCGGCAAGCTGCCCGACGTCAGCATCGCCGAATCGATCTCGCGCCTGCCCGGCCTGGCCGCACAGCGCGTGGCCGGCCGTGCGCAGGTGATCAGCGTGCGCGGCCTGTCGCCGGACTTCGCCACCACCCTGCTCAACGGCCGCGAAGTGGTCAGCACCGGTGACAACCGCGGCGTCGAGTTCGACCAGTACCCATCCGAACTGGTCAACGGCGTGACCGTCTACAAGACCCCGGACGCGGCGCTGGTCGGCCAGGGCCTGTCGGGCACCATCGACATGCAGACTGCACGCCCGCTCAGCTTTGGCGAGCGCGTGATCGCGGTCAGCGGCCGCTACCAGAAGAGTTCGCTGGGCCGCGCCGCCAACGTCGATCCATATGGCAACCGCTTCAGCGCCAGCTACATCGACCAGTTCCTGGACAAGACCCTGGGCATTGCCATCGGCTACGCGCACAGCGACATGCCGATCCAGGAGAACCAGGTCGGCCTGTACGAACCGTGGACCACCGAACACACCGACAAGGGCGAGCGCCCGGGCGTGGGCGCCGGCACCTACTTCTCCGATGGCATCAAGGCGCTGCGCCGCACCGGCAACAACAAGCGCGACGGCGTGATGGCCACGATCCAGTTCCGGCCGAACAACAGCTGGACCAGCACCTTCGATGCGTTCCACACCGAAGCCGAGCAGATCGACACCGCCAACCAGTTCGAGCTGAACCTCAGCAACTACAACGGCAACTACACCCCGGGCCTGCTGGTCAGCAACCCGCAGATCAACGCCAACGGCTCGTTCACCGGCGGCACCGCCAGCGGCGTGTATCCGCTGGTGCGCGGCATGTACAACAAGCGCAAGGACAAGATCGATGCGTTCGGCTGGAACAACGAGTTCAACTTCGGCGGCGTCAAGCTGGTCGCCGACCTGAACTACTCCAAGGCCACGCGCGCTGAGCTGAACCTGGAAAACAACCTGCAGCTGACCCCGATGCCGCAGCTGGACACGGTCGGCGTGTCGATCCGCCAGAACGGCTTCTCGCAGATCAACCCGGGCCTGAACTACTCCAATCCCGACGCGCTGTTCCTGACCAACACCATCTACGGTTCCGGCTACGGCAAGGTGCCGCAGGTGGAAGACCGCCTGAAGGGCGGCAAGCTGGCCGCCACGATTGCGCTGCCCGAGGCCATTGCCTCGTGGGCGCCAGACCTCGACATCGGCGTGAACTATGCCGACCGCCGCAAGGTGAAGACCCAGTCCGAAGGCAACATCCTGCTCGGTGCACAGGGTGATGCCAACATCGCCTCGGACCTGCAGTACCGCCCGGTCGACCTGAGCTTCGCCGGCCTCGGCACCATCCCGGCCTGGAACGTGCCGGCCGCGGTCGGTCGCTACATGATCTTCAACCCGGTCGACAACCTGGACTACCTGATTCCCAAGTCGTGGACGGTGCAGGAAAAGATCACCACCGCGTGGGCGCGCCTGAACATCAACACCGACATCGGCGTGGTCGGCGTGCGCGGCAACATCGGCGTGCAGATGCAGCACACCGACCAGAGCTCGGATTCGCGCTACTGGGACAGCTCGCAGCCGGCTGGCAGCAACATCCAGCCCTACTCCGCAGGCCGCAAGTACAACGACTGGCTGCCAAGCTTGAACCTGGCCTTCATGTTCCCGCACCAGCAGACGCTGCGCTTTGCCGCCGCCAAGCAGGTTGCGCGGCCGCGCGTGGACCAGATGCGTGCCGGCCTGGAGTTCGGCGTGGACACCGGCACCGGCCGCCCCGGCGGCAGTGGCGGCAACCCTTTGCTGGACCCGTGGCGCGCCACCGCACTGGACCTGTCCTATGAGAAGTACTTCGGCGAGAAGGCTTACGTGGCCGCCGCGATCTTCTACAAGGACCTGAAGAGCTACGTCTACACCCAGTCGGTGGACAACTACGACTTCACCGCGCTGCTGGGCAGCTACGTACCGCCGCCGGGCATGACCGCACCGGTGCTGACCACCGGCACCTTCTCCGCGCCGCAGAACGGCAAGGGCGGCACGCTGAAGGGCCTGGAGCTGACCGCATCGTTCCCGCTGGACATGCTGACCGACAGCCTGCGTGGCTTCGGCGTGCAGGCCAGCGCGACCTTCAACAAGAGCGACATCACCATCCTGGATCCGGAAAGCGCGTCCAGCGTGGGCAGTGACCCGATCAGCCTGCCGGGTCTGTCCAAGCGCGTGTACAACTTCACCGCCTATTACGAGCGCAGCGGCTTTGAGGCACGCGTGAGCCAGCGCCGACGTTCGGACTTCATCGGTGAGATCGGCAATTTCAACGGCAATCGCAGCCTGCGCTACGTGGTGGGCGAAAACGTGACCGATGCGCAGGTCAGCTACACCTTCAGCGACAGCAGCGCCCTGCGGGGGCTGACCCTGCTGCTGCAGGGCAGCAACCTGACCAACGAGCCGTACCGCACCTACGCCGGCAGCAAGGACCGCCCGCTGGAGTACATCGAATGGGGCCGCACCTACATGCTGGGCGTGAACTACAAGTTCTGACCACGACCGGGTAGTGCCGGCCGCTGGCCGGCAACACAAGGGGAGCAGGACCGGAAACCCGCTGCGCAGGCAGCGGGTTTTCTTTTGCGTGGATGCCCTTCACCGCAATCCCACCCACAAAAAAGGGACGGGGCGCTTCGGCCCCGTCCCCGCAAGTACCGCCACCGGAGAAAACGGTCAGCTGCGTCGGGCGCAATACACCGCGCGCGGCGGCAGCTGGAGTTCATTGCCCTGCACCGTGCCCGCATCCGGGCCCGGCACCGCCACCTGCTGCCAGTTGCCCGGCGGCAGCGGATGGCTCACCGCTTCGGCCGACAGGTTGAAGGCCAGCAGGAGGGTTTCATCTGCAAGCATACGCTCGAACAGCAGCACTGGCTCGGCGCTTTCGATGAACCGGATGCTGCCATGCAGGAGCGCCGGCTGGCTACGCCGCCAGGCCAGGAAGGCGCGGAACGCCGCCAGGACCGAGTGCGGGTCGCGCTCCTGCACGGCCACCGCCGCCGCCCGGTGCTCGGCCGGGATCGGCAGCCAGGGCGTGCCGGAGGTAAAGCCAGCCAGCGGAGCGTCGGTCCACGGCAGCGGGGTACGGCAACCGTCGCGGCCCTTGAAATTCGGCCAGAAGGTGATGCCATACGGGTCCTGCAGCGCCTCGAACGGCACCTCGGCCTCGGCCAGGCCCAGCTCCTCGCCCTGGTACAGGCACACCGAGCCGCGCAGCGAGCACAGCATCGCCACCAGCATCCGCGCCAGGCGCGGATCGGCCGGATAGCCGCCCCAGCGGCTGACCGCGCGTTCCACATCGTGATTCGAAACCGCCCAGCACGGCCAGCCTTCGGTCATCGCCGCTTCCAACCGCGAGACCGTGTCGCGGATGTAGGCCGCGCTGTAGTCGTCCACCAGCAGCTCGAAGCTGTAGCCCATGTGCAGGCGGCCGTCCTGGGTGTACTCGGCGGTGGTGGCCAGCGAGTCTTCCGACGAGATCTCGCCCAGGCTCACCGCGCCCGGATACTCATCCAGCAGCGCGCGCAGCTGCTCCAGGAATGGCAGGTTCTCCGGTTGGGTGTTGTTGTAGAAGTGGTACTGGTAGGCGTACGGGTTGTCCGGACTGAAGCCGCGGCCCACGCGCTTGTCCGCCGGCTTGGGCGGGTTATCGCGCAGCTGCGCGTCGTGGAAGCAGAAGTTGATCGCATCCAGGCGGAAGCCGTCCACGCCGCGGTCCAGCCAGAACCGCACATTGTCCAGGGTGGCCTGCTGCACGTCCGGGTTGTGGAAGTTCAGGTCCGGCTGGTCGACCAGGAAGTTGTGCAGGTAGTACTGCTCACGGCGCGGTTCCCACTGCCAGGCGCCGCCGCCGAACAGCGACAGCCAGTTGTTGGGCGGGGTGCCGTCCTCGCGCGGGTCGGCCCAGACGTACCAGTCGGCCTTCGGATTACTGCGGTCCTGGCGGCTCTCGCGGAACCAGGCGTGCTCGATCGAGGTATGGCTCAACACCTGGTCGATCATCACCTTCAGGCCCAGGTCGTGCGCCTTGGCCAGTAGACGGTCGAAGTCGTCCAGGCTGCCGAACAGCGGGTCGACGTCGCGATAGTCGGCGATGTCGTAGCCGAAGTCGGCCATCGGCGACTTGAAGAACGGCGAGATCCAGATCGCGTCCACGCCCAGCGCGGCAATATGGTCCAGGCGCTGGATGATGCCCGGCAGGTCGCCCACGCCATCGCCGTTGGCATCGAGGTAGCTGCGCGGGTAGATCTGGTAGATGACGGCTCCGCGCCACCATGGATAGTGCGACATCGACAGCCCCCCTCCGGGCATGCGGGACCCGCCGGCAGCGGGCCGAAATCCTGATCCGGCAAGCTTAGCGGCGGCCTCGCGGGCATGGCGCAACCTGCATACGTATTCACGCAGGCGGCAGCGTTTGCGGGGCCGGGAACGCCGGCCAGCCCCGTTTGCGCCCGAATTCACGGCCAGCGCCTATAATCGGTGGTGAGCCTGAAAGCCTGATCGCATGACCATCACCGAAGACACCCGTCCCGCCCTGGGCCTGCCCCAGATCCAGTCGCTTGCCGCGGCCGACATGGCCGCCGTCGACGCCCTGATCCGGCGCCGGCTGTCCTCGGACGTCGTGCTGATCAACCAGATCGCCGACCACATCATTTCCGCCGGCGGCAAGCGCCTGCGCCCGATGCTGGTGATGCTGGCCGGCCACGCGGTCGGCCAGGCCGGTCCGGAGCACCACCAGTTGGCGGCGATCATCGAGTTCATCCATACCTCGACCCTGCTGCACGATGACGTGGTGGACGAATCCAGCCTGCGCCGTGGCCGCAGCACCGCCAACGCGCTGTGGGGCAACGCGCCCAGCGTGCTGGTCGGCGACTTCCTGTACTCGCGCAGCTTCCAGCTGATGGTCGAGCTGGAGCGCATGCCGGTGATGCAGATCCTGGCCGACGCCACCAACCGCATCGCCGAGGGTGAAGTGCTGCAGCTGCTGCACGTGCACAACCCGGACACCGACGAAGCCGCCTACCTGCGTGTGATCGAGCGCAAGACCGCGGTTCTGTTCGCCGCCGGCACCCGCCTGGGTGCGCTGGCCAGCGGCGTGGACGAAGCCACCCAGCAGGCCCTGTTCGACTACGGCATGCATCTGGGCTACGCGTTCCAGATCGCCGACGACGTGCTGGACTACTCGGCCAATGCCGAGGAACTGGGCAAGAACCTGGGCGACGACCTCGCCGAGGGCAAGGCCACGCTGCCGCTGATCCACGCGATGGCCCACTCCGACGACGCCACCCGCGAGCGCCTGCGCACCATCGTGCAGGACGGCGACGCTTCGGCGATGCCGGAAGTGCTGGCCGCGATCCGTGCTACCGGCGGCCTGGAGTACAGCCGCGCGCGTGCCGAGGAATATGCCGAAGCCGCCGAGCGCGCGCTCGATGGCCTGGGCGACAACGATGCCGTGGCGGCCCTGCGTGGCCTGGCGCGTTACGCGGTGCAGCGTTCGCATTGATGGGTTGAGGTATGCCGACCAACGGTCGGCACCCACCCACCGGCATTCCGGTGGGTGCCGACCGTTGGTCGGCACTGAAGCATCGGTAGTGCCGGCCGCTGGCCGGCAACCTCATGATGCTGCGGATGTCACGGGAACGCCGGCCAACGGCCGGCACTACCGCTGCGCGGATCAACGTTTCTCGAAGCGCTCCTCGAAGAACTCATCCAGCGCCTTCCACGCGCGCTTGGCCGCCCGTTCGTTGTACTGGCACCCCGGCGGGCTGTTGGCATCGCGCTCGGCAAAGCAGTGCACCGCCCCGCTGTAGTTGGTGAACTCCCAGTCGACCTTGGCGGCGTTCATTTCCCTCTGGAAACCGGCGATATCCTCGGCGGTCACGCTCTTGTCGTCGGCACCATTGAGCACCAGCACCGACGGGTGACTGCCACCGGCCTGCGCCGGCAGCGGCGAACCCAGCCCGCCGTGCAGGCTGACCACACCGGCCAACGGCGCACCTGCACGGGCCAGCTCCAGCACCGTGGTGCCGCCAAAGCAGAAGCCCACCGCACCGATCCGGCTGGCATCGAGCGGCACCCTGCCGGCCTGCGCCTTGAGCACGTTCACCGCTTCCAGCGCACGTGCCCGCAGCAACGGCCGGTCGTTGCGCAGCTTGGTCGCCACCGGCCCGGCCTCGGCATCGGTCTTCGGCCGCACGCCCTTGCCGTACACATCGGCCACCAGCACCACGTAGTCATCGCCGGCCAGCTGCTTGGCCTTCTCGATGGCCGATTCGTTCACACCCTTCCAGTTCGGCACCATCACCAGGCCCGGGCGCTTGTCGTTGTCGCCGTCGTCATAGACCAGCACGCCACTGAAGGTCGTGCCCTGGTGTTTCCACTCCACCGGCTGCGTCTTCATCGCCGCCCACGCCGGCATCGCCGCCAGCCCCAGCATCACCGCCACACCGCATCGCCAACGAATCATGCGCCTGCTCCGCAAGAAGAAGGGGACGGAGGGGATTAAGCCGTATTCGCCCCTCCCGCGTCGCATTCTGCATTGGCGACGTGACGCAGGTGTGGTTGGATACGACTTAATCCCCTCCGTCCCCTTTTTCGCATGAACCTTGTTGATCGCTTTCTGTCTGGCCTGATCCCACGCCTGCCCGCCGACGATGCGCCGCAATGGGCTCACGTCCAGGGCGCCGGCGCAGAAGACCTGCAGCGCCTGCGCATGCAATGGCCGCAGGTGCCTGACAGCCTGGTGGAACTGTTGTCGCGCGTCGATGGCACCCACTTCCGCGAGTACCCCGGCGGCGGGGTCTGCGTGCTGATGCTCGGGTCGGACGTGGAAGACGGCGGCTACCCGTACTACCTGCGCTCGGTCGCGCAGATCTTCGAGGACCAGCAGCAATGGGACGACAGCATCCGTTCCATCTACGAAGAGTGGCTGGATGACGAGCCGGAGATTCTGGGTGAAGGCATCGACGCGGATCTGCCGATGAACCGCCGCCTGTGCTTCTCGCACTGCATGAACAACGGCGGCACGTCGATGCTTTACCTGGATTTCAACCCCGCACCGGGCGGCACGGTCGGCCAGGTGGTGCGCTACCTGCACGACCCGGACAGCTATGCGGTGATCGCCCCCAGCTTCGATGCGTATCTGCAGCAATTGATCGACGGCGGCTACGCATTCATCGACGAGGATCAGTAGATCCACGCCATGCGTGGATGAATTTCTCCGGAGGGTTGCCGGCCAGCGGCCGGCACTACCCGATGCCCAGGCCCGGAATCGCGCTGATGCTGTCCGGGTCGAATCCGGCCAGCTCGGCGAAATGACGGCCACGCGCCACGTAATCGCGGTACGCACCAAAGCTCGGTGCGCCCGGCGACAGCAGCACCACCCCACCCTGCTCACCCAGCGCGGCGCGTGCCAACGCCATCGCTTCGGGCAGGTCACCGGCCGCATGCAGACCGAAGCGACCGGTATCGGCCAGCGGCTGCAGCATGGCGTGGATGCGCGGGCCGTTGCTGCCCATGGTCACGATCTCCACCGGCGGCACGTCGTGCGCCATGTGCTGCATGAAATCGGTCCAGTCCAGGCCACGGTCGTGCCCGCCCACCAGCAGCGCGATGCGCTGGCCGGCGAAGCACTCCAGCGCAGCCAAGCTGGCATGCGGCGTGGTGCTGATCGAATCGTTGACGTAGGTCAGGCCATCGGCCACGCCGATGCGCTGCAGGCGGTTCGGCAGCGGACGGAAGTCCTGCACCGCCGGCGCCAGCACCACCGCGTCCAGCCCCAGCGCTTCCAGCGCGGCCAGCACCGCGCACAGGTTGCCACGGTTGTGGCGGCCCGGCAGCGGCGTGTTGCGGGTATCGAACACCGGCTGTTCGCCACGGTGCACGATGTCACCGCGCATGTGCCAGCCCTGCGGTTGGTTGAACCAGACCACCTCGCTTTCGGGCAGCGACAGCGCGGCAAGATGCGGATCGGCGGCGTTGAGCACGGCGATGCGCGGCGCAGCTTCAGTCACCAGCCGCAACTTGTCTTCGATGTAACGCTGTTCGCTGCCGTGCCAGTCCAGGTGTTCCGGGAACAGGTTCAGCACCACCGCCACCTGCGGGCGGGCGCCACTGCGTGCCACTTCGCCGGTCTGGTAGCTGGACAGTTCCACCGCCCAGTACTCAGGCGCGGGCTGCGGGTCCAGCACTTCCAGCAGCGGCAGGCCGATGTTGCCTACCAGGCCGGTACGGTGGCCGGCGGCACGCAGCAGGTGCGCGACCAGCGCGGTGGTGGTGCTCTTGCCCTTGGTACCGGTCACGCACACGGTGTCGTGCACGATGCCATCGTCGGCCGCGTGTTCGGCGAACCACAGCGCGGTGCCACCAATGAAGCGGGTGCCCTGCCCTTCCGCCGCCAACGCGATTGGCTGGTAGGGGCTGATGCCGGGAGACTTGATCACCACGTCAAACGCGGCCAGCGCTTCAGCAGAAGGCTCGCCACGCACGTCCAGCACGCCCTGCGTTTCCGCACGCGCGGCCTCGACTTCAGCCGCCGGGCAGAACAGGCTCAGCGGCAGCGTGGGCAGGCGCTCACGCAGCACCGCAAACGCGGCGCGGCCCTCACGGCCCCAGCCCCACAGCGCAACGCGCTTTCCTTCAAGCTTCGAAATCTTCACGCACCCGTTCCCACAGCGCAGGCGGAACGCGATGCTCGCCCTGCAGCTGCAGCAGCGGCGCCAGTTCCAGTTCGGCGGCATCCAGCTGCGGCTGGATCTCGTTGCAGAAGCGCTTCACCAGCACGTCTTCCTTCCACTCCGGGCGTTGCGCCAGGGTCGCCATCGCCGCACGCGATTCGCGGCCTTCGCCCACGCACTCGAACGGCTTGTGGTCCTGGAATTCCAGCAGCGCATCGAAGCCACCGGCCTGCTCGGCATCGTCCAGCAGGTTGCGGCCGAAGATGCGCACCAGGCGCGTCTTGGGCATGAACGGGGCCAGCGCCAGGAACACGAAGTGGCACTTCGGGCAGACGCCGCACCAGCGGTTCACCGGGCGCTCGCCGAGGATGTGGAAGTTGCGGTTGCAGCTGGAGAAATGCGCGTCGTAGAAGTCACTCTTGGCGAACTGGCGGGCCACCGCCAGCTCGGACATCGGGCGCAGCAGCGAGTAGTACTGCAGGTCCGCCGCCACGTACTTCTGCACATGGCTGCCGAACGCCTGCTCGCAGGCCCAGCCCTTGGACCACTGATGATTCACTTCGCCGGTGCCCGGAATCTGGCTGCCGTAGCTGGCCGAGCGCTCGTTGGAGAACACCACCTGGTCCACGCCGTGCAGCAACGCGGCCAGCACCATGATCGCCGAGTTCACCACCGTCACCGGGATATGGCCGTTCCATGCGCCCTGGCGATTCAACTCGAACAGTTCAGGTGCCAGCGTGCGGCCCAGGTTCAATGTCGGCAGGCCGGTGCGCTCGGCGCACGCACGGATCAGCTGCGAGCCACCGATCCAGGTCACGGTCTCGTCCACGCCCGCACGGCGCAGCGCTTCGATGCTGACCAGCGAATCCTTGCCGCCGCCGATAGCCACCAGCGCGTGCGGCTGCAGGCCCAGCGACGGCGCCTGCACGGCCTCGCCCTGCACCGGCAACCGGAAGCGGCCGCGCAGGTTCAGGCCATTGCGGTAGGCGAATTCGCCCAGGCCGTTGAGGTAAATGGTCTCCACCAGTGCGGCGGTATCGGCATCGATGCTGTAGCTGTCGATGCTGACCGTCTCCGGCACGCCCGCCTTGTAGTAGCTGACACCCGCGATCAGGTGCAGCAGCTGCAGCGCACGCTGCACGGCGGCGGCACGCGCCTCGTCCAGCACGAACGGGGCGCCCGGCACGGTGATGGTTTCCACCATCTCCGGGCCGTCATCAAAGGCATAGACCAGCCTGGCCACGCCGGTCTCCGCGGCGAATTCGCAGCGGACGAAGCGGAAGCGGGAAACCTGGTGTTTGTCGAAAGCAGTCATGGTGTATCCGGTCAGGCACGGGCCCGCGCGATGGCGCGGGGCGTGTCGGTGGGCGGGTGCAGGGCGCGCGCGGCGATCATTCGATCACGTCTTCGCGCGGCAGCATCCGCTGGTTGTAGGTGTTGGCCATCGAATAGCCGTAGGCGCCGGCATCGGCGATCAGCATCACGTCGTCCGGCGCGGTCGACACCGGCAGCTTGCGGCGCTTGCCGAACACGTCGCTGGACTCGCAGATCGGGCCGACCACATCGAATGCGGCCTCAGCGTAGCCACCCTGGCGGCTGAGGTTCTCGATGTCGTGCCAGGCGTCGTACAGGGCCGGGCGCATCAATGCATTCATGCCGGCATCCAGGCCGACGCGGCGCACGCCGTCCTTTTCCACCACCTGGGTGGCGTGGGTCAGCAGCACGCCGGATTCGGCCACCAGGTAGCGGCCCGGCTCGATCGCCAGGCGGAACGCCGGATGCAGCGCCTTGACCTCGGCCAGGCCCTCGGCCCAGGCATCCAGGTCGAACGGCTCGTCCTCGGCGGAATACGGAATCGGCAGGCCGCCGCCGATGTCGATGGTCTGCACGCTGCCGATGCGGCGGGCGAAACCGGCCAGCTCATCGCACATCAGGCGCCAGTGCTGCGCGGTCTCCACGCCGCTGCCGAGGTGCGCGTGCAGGCCGACCACGCGGCTGCCCAGATCGGTGGCTGCGCGCACGAACTCATCGACACGGGCGATCGGCAGGCCGAACTTGGACTCCTTGCCACCGGTACGGACCTTGGCGTGGTGGCCTTCGCCACGGCCCAGGTCGACGCGCAGCCACAGCTCGCGGTTGCGGAACAGGTCCGGCCAGCGCTGCAGTGCTTCGACGTTGTCGACCGTCACGGTCACGCCCAGCGCGAATGCGGCTTCGTATTCGCTGCGCGGGCAGAAGCTGGGGGTGAACAGCACGCGCTTGGGCGACAGTTCCGGCAGGTGCTGGAACACATGCTTCAGTTCGCCATGCGACACGCACTCCAGGCCGAAGCCTTCGGCTTCCAGCAGCTGCAGGATGGCCGGGTGGCTGTTGGCCTTGATCGCGTAGTAGCGCTGGTCGATCGGCTTGATCGCGGCCAGCGCACGGGCGCGGGCGCGCACGGTCGGCAGATGGTAGACGTAGCGCGGCGTACCGGCATCGGCCAGCTGCAGCAGGTGCGCACGCTGGCCCCGCCACCACGGCGTGCCGCGCGGGCGCACGGTGCCGGCGATCTCGCGCCAGCGCGGGCCGAACACTTCGGTCTCTTCCACCGGCATCGCGCCGCTGTCGATCAGCTCGGCGTGCAACACCGGCAGCAGGCCATCGGCATCGGCCTCGTCGATGACGAAGGTCAGGTTCAGGTCGTTGGACGACTGCGAGATCATGTGCACGCGCTCGCGGCCGAAGGTCGCCCACACGTCCGACAGCTTGTGCAGCAGCGAACGCATGCCACGGCCCACCAGAGTGATCGCCGCACACGGCACGATCACCTTCACCTTGCAGATCTGCGACAGGTCGGCCGACAGCGCGGCCAGCACATCGGTGTTGACCAGGTTCTCGGACGGATCCAGCGACACGGTGACGTTGGTTTCGGCCGAACCGATCAGGTCCACCGACAGGCCGTGCTTCTTGAACAGATTGAACACATCGGCCAGGAAGCCGACCTGCTGCCACATGCCGATGCCTTCCATCGACACCAGCACGATGCCGTTGCGGCGGCTGATCGCCTTCACCCCTGGTACCGGCGCGGCGCTGCCGTCGATGCTGGTGCCGGGCAGTTCCGGGCGCTCGGTATCGAGGATGGCCATCGGTACGCCGGCATCGCGGCACGGCTTGATCGAGCGCGGGTGCAGCACCTTGGCGCCGGTGGTGGCGATTTCCTGCGCCTCGTAATAGTCCAGGCGGGTCAGCAGGCGCGCGTCCGGCACATCCTTCGGATTGGCGCTGAACATGCCCGGCACATCGGTCCAGATCTCCACGCGGCTGGCACCCAGCAACGCGCCGAAGTACGCCGCCGAGGTATCCGAGCCGCCGCGGCCGAGGATGGCGGTACCGCCATCGGCATGCCGCGAGATGAAGCCCTGGGTGATCAGCAGGCGGGTCGGCTGCGCGCGGAAGCGCTGCATCCATTCCGCGTCGGCACGCCACTGGCAGTTCACCGACAGGCGCTGCGACCAGTCGCTCTGGTTCGGCTGCGGCGGCATCGCGTCCAGCCACTGGCGGGCATCCATCCAGCCCATGTCCAGGCCCGACGCGCGCAGGTAGGCCGCACCCAGAGTGGAGGACAGCAGCTCGCCCTGGCCCAGCACTTCGGCCTGCCAGTCGAGCGGACGGGTGGCTGCACGCACGTCGTCGAGCAGGCCCTGCAGCGCGGCGAGGCGATCGGTCAGCACCTCGCGGCCCAGGCCGAGTTCAACCAGGAAGGCCTCGTGGCGTTCGACCAGCGCCGCCACGCGGTCCCGGCTGTCGGGCGCGCCATCGGCGATCGCGGTCAGTTCGTTGGTGACCCCGGACAGCGCCGACACCACCACCAGCACGCGCGAGCCGGTCTCTTCCGCGCGTTTTTTCGCCAGCTTCCCGATCGTGTCCCAGCGGTGACGACGCGACACCGAGGTGCCGCCGAACTTCAGTACGATCCAACGATCGACAAGGGGGGAAGCTGACATGGATTGGCTATGTAGAATGTGGGGAAGCCGCCCTCGGGGGCGGAACCTTTGATTCTAAGCGCAATATCCCCGTAGATGGCCGTCCTCCGTTACCTGCAGCTCGATGTCTTCGCCCCCCGCCCCGGCACCGGCAACCCGTTGGGCGTCATTCTGGACGCCGACGGGCTCCCCAGCAGCCAGATGCAGGCCCTGGCCGCCTGGCTGAACCTGTCCGAGACGGTGTTCTTCCTGCGCCCCAGCACGCCGGGCGCCGACTACCACATCCGCATCTTCACCCCGACCCGCGAGCTGGCCTTCGCCGGCCACCCCAGCGTCGGCGCCGCCTGGGCGGCGGTGACCTGCGGCCTGGCGCAACCGCACGACGGTTCCCTCCTGCAGCAATGCGCGGCGGGGTTGCTGCCTGTACGGGTGAGCGGCCCGGCCGAGGCACTGCAGATCCAGCTGGCCAGCCCACCGGCGCGGCAACTGGACACAGCGGCCGACGGAGCGCCCGAAGCGCTGCTGGCGCTGGCCGACAGCGGGCACGTGCCCGAACTGTGGGACAACGGCGCACGCTGGTGGCTGTTGCCGCTGCGCGACGCCGCCGCCGTACGCAACCTTGTGCCGGACATGGCCACGCTGGCCGACTGGAGCCTCGCCACCGACGCGACCGGTGTGGCCGTGTTCGCCGACGAGGCCGGCGACGACCACACCCGGGTGGTGCGCGCCTTCTGCCCCGCTGATGCAGCCGCCGTGCCCGAGGATCCAGTGACAGGCAGCGCCAATGCGCTGATCGGTGCCTGGCTGCGCCAGCGCAATGCCCTGCCCGGCCGCGAGGGCCGCTACGTCGCCAGCCAGGGCCGCGAAGTCGGCCGCGATGGTCGCGTACAGGTCGAGGTTGATGCGCAGGGCACGGTGTGGATCGGCGGCCAGGTGCAGTGCGTGATCGACGGCAGCATCCGCTGGTAGCCCACGGAAAAAAGGGGACGGAGGGAATTAAGTCGCTTATGGCACATGAGGCAAAAGCGACTTAATTCCCTCCGTCCCCTTTTTGGTGCTCCGCGCTACGCTATGCGGCCTGTTTACTGGAGTGCCGCCTGATGTCCACCCGCCGTTTCCTGCAGCTGGACGTGTTCTCCCCGCGCGCTGGCGCTGGCAATCCGCTGGCCGTGGTACTCGATGCCGAGGGCCTGGACGACGCCAGCATGCAGGCCATCGCGCGCTGGACGCGCCTGCCCGAAACCACCTTCGTGTTCCCGCCGCAGGTGCCGGGCGCCAGCTATCGATTGCGCATGTTCAGCCCGCAGAAGGAAGTTCCGTTCGCCGGCCACCCCAGCGTCGGCACCGCGCACGCGGTGCTGCAGGCGGGCCTGGCCGCAGCGGTCGACGGCGTGCTGGTGCAGGATGGCATTGCCGGCGCGCTGCCGCTGCGCGTCAGCGGTGAGGGTACGCAGCAGCGCATCGCCATCCGCACCCCGCGCGCGCAGCTGGCCGAGACTGCCGAGGCGACCGATCCGCGCCTGCAGGCCGCGCTGAAGGACTGGCCGCTGGGCACACTGCCGCCGGCACGCATGCAGGGCGGCCGCAGCTGGTGGGTGGTGCAGGTGGCCGACGAGGCCGCATTGCGCGCGCTGCAGCCAGACTGGGATGCAGTGGCCGCACTGGCTGAATCCACCGACAGCATGGGCGTGTTCGCCTATGCCTTCAGCGATGGCAGCGAGGGTTTCGACCTGGCCGTACGTGCCTTCGTCGGCAATGGACGCCGCTTCGAGGACGCCGCCTCGGGTGCGGCCAATGCGGTGCTGGCCGCGTGGCTGGACCTGCGTGACGCGCTGCCGCGTGGACGGACGCCGTTTGAAGTCAGCCAGGGCCGCGAAGTCGGCCATGACGCGCGCCTGACCCTGCTGGTCGACCAGGACGGCGAGGTCTGGTCTGGCGGGCAGGTGCAGACGGTGATCAGCGGCACCATCGATTGGTAAACACCATCGAGGTAGAGCCGAAGGCAGCGGCAGGAGCCGCTGCCAACGTCGGACGCGACGGCCCGGAGGGTGGCGGCCGGGAAGGCCGCCATAACGCTGGCCGGCTGTCACCTGGACCTCGACATCATGCGGTTGCCGGCCAGCGGCCGGCACTACCCTCAGCCCAGCTCGGCTTCCAGGCTGATCGGCACCGCGCTCAGCGCCTTGGACACCGGGCAGTTCTGCTTGGCGTCATCGGCAATCGCACGGAACTGCGTCGCGTCGATACCCGGCACCACTGCCTTCACCTTCAGCCGGATCTGCGACAGCTGCGGGCCGCCCTCCAATGACAGATCGACCTTGGCTTCGGTGTCCAGCGAGGTCGGGGTAAAGCCGGCTTCGCCGAGCTTGGCCGACAGCGCCATGGTGAAGCAACCGGCGTGCGCAGCAGCGATGAGCTCTTCCGGATTGGTGCCCTTTTCGTCGCCGAAACGGCTGTTGAAGCCGTAGCGTGTCTTGTCCAGCAGCCCGCTCTGCGGCGTGCTCAGCTGCCCCTTGCCCGACTTCAGATCGCCTTCCCAGTGCGCGGTGGCGTGTCGCGAGATTCCCATGTGCTGCTCCTGCGTGACGGTGATGAACGGTCACCCTCGCACGGGAGGCGTTAGCCCTGCGTCGCTCCGCCGCACGCCGCAGGTCGCCCTCCGAACCCGGCGCGTGGACACTTTCTCACCAGCCGGAAACGCATTTTTCTCTTGTTTTCAGTGGTTTCGCGCATTCCGCCGATGGGCGGGCGTGGGCCGTCGCGCGCGTTGCCACACCCCCGTCCCCCACGGCGCGCCATGTACTGAATCGGCCTAGATATGAAAAAACATGCACTTTCCGCGCTTCGGGCTATTGGCGGCGCCCAAGAGTTGCCCTACATTGCGCTTGCCGACGGGGTTCGGCGCCGACCAAACAACCAACCGTTCACGGAACAGGAAACCATGGCAAAGACCGCTAAGAAGGCTGCCCCGAAGAAGGCAGTGAAGAAAGTCGCGACGAAGGCAGCCGCCAAGCCGGCCGCTCCGAAGCCGATCAAGGAAGTGCTGACCAAGTCCGGCCTGGTTGCACACATCGCTGAAGCCTCCGGCGTCGTCGCCAAGGACGTCCGCGCTGTGCTGGCCTCGCTGGAAAGCGCCGTTGCCTCCTCGGTGCACAAGAAGGGCGCTGGCTCCTTCACCCTGCCGGGCCTGCTGAAGATCACCACCGTCAATGTGCCGGCCAAGCCGAAGCGCAAGGGCATCAACCCGTTCACCAAGGAAGAGCAGTGGTTCGCTGCCAAGCCGGCCACCACCAAGCTGAAGGTGCGTCCGCTGAAGAAGCTGAAGGACGCCGCGCTGTAAGCGCGCGCCCCAACGCGGATTCCGACGGGACGGCTCTGGCCGTCCCGTTTTCTTTTGCACGTTCCCGGCAGCAGGTCCACGCCACGCGTGGATGCGCCGCCCCGGGGCATCCGCAACACAGCGTTGCCGCATACTGGAAAATCCCCGTTCAAGCCCGTCGCCATTAGCCAGGCGCGGCCTGGGCAGGCCCTGGAACGTACCGGGTGGAACACTGCGTGCAGCCCCGGCCATCGCCGCCGGGCACGGCCTTGCCTAAGGTGGGCACATCCTCCACAGCTACGGCGAGCATCCCCTCATGGCCAGCCCCTCCACCCGCTACCGGATCTCGGTGACCCCCATCGAAAAGGACGGGTTGCAGTGCACCGGGCGCTGCACCATCGAACTGGAACATCGCGCCAGCCGCGACCTGATGCGCCTGCTGGAAGCGGCGCCACGCACCGCTGGCATCAGCGGTGATGAACGCGCGACCCTGGTGATCGCCACCCAGCTGCTGCGCGACATCGTGCAGCGCCACGCGGAGACCGATGGACATGCGTTGGCCGCCATCGCCGGGCAGGTGCTGCCGGCACTGGATGCGCTGGAGCAGTTGCCCTCCTCCCGCTGATTCCCGCGCAGCCGATACACTGTCTCCCCCACATCGCCTCGGGGAGGAGGCATGCGCAGGACGCTTTTCCTGATCGCGCCCCTGGCGCTGCTCGGCTGCTCCAGGCCTGCGGCAGCGCCCGATGTTGCGCCAGCGCCGGCTGTCGCCAGCGCCGGAACGCAGGGCTTCGCCGGCACCGAAGCGGCGTCCCTGCAGACACCGGCGATCGATCCGCTGTTCGCTGCGGTCGCTGCCGACGCCCAACCACCATCGGTGATGCTCAACCGCTACGTGATCGCGCTGCTCAACCGCAACCGCAGCGCCAGCGACGCGGCATGGGCGATTCCACCGGCCGACCCGCACCGCGCAGATGACGCTGCCATACGCCAGCTGCAGGGCGTGCGTACGCTGCGGCTGGACAGCGAGCCCCCGGTGGCACGCGACGGCCAGCACCCTCCCAAGCTGCTGGAGGTGCCGGTGCGGATCCGCGCGGTCACCACCCAAGGCACCTTCCGCTTCGGCGGCTGGTACCGCGTGCAGCCCAGTGCTGATGGCCGCGGCTGGCAGATCCAGTCGGCGCAACTGCGGCCAACGCTGGACTGAACCGTTGCAGCGGCATGCACGCGCGATTCAGCCGCCCCGGCTACTCTTTCCTCCATCCTTTCCCAGTCCAGCGGTCACCGCCATGCGCCTGCGTTCCCTGATGACCCGCCTCGCCGCCTCCACCGTGCTGATCGCCGCCGCGATCGGCGCGCAGGCCGCCCCATCCATTTCCGGCCGCGAACTGTCGGTCGGCGCCAGCGATGTGCAGCAGTATCTCGATGGCAGCTTCCCGCGCACCCAGGACGCGTTGGGCGGACTGATCGCCCTCACCATGAGCCACCCCCAGCTGAGCCTCCCGGCCGGCGAGCGCTTGAACCTTGGCATGGACGTGGCACTGGCCACTGCCGGTGGCAATCCGGCCAAACTGGGTACGGTGAAGCTCAGCAGCGGCCTGCGCTACGACGCGCAGACCCAGGGATTCCATCTGCAGCAGCCGAGCGTGGATGACTTCACCCCGGCCAACCAGGGCGGTCGTCTCGACTCCCGTACCCGTGGCCTGCTCAACGCCTGGCTGAGCGACTACGCCCAGCGGGAGCCGATCTACAAGCTGGACCCGGCCGTGGCCGGCGTGCTTGGCGCGCTGCAGGTGCAATCGGCACAGGTGAAGAACGGCAAGCTGGTGGTCACCTTCAACCAGAACCTGGGCAACCTGGTGCCGGCAGGCGTGCTGGGCAAGTAAGGTGGTGCCGGCCAGCGGCCGGCACTACCGGCAGCGCATCAGGCGGCGAGTGCCTTGACCACCGCCTCACTGAAGGCTGGGATGTCGTCCGGCTTGCGGCTGGTGATCACGTTGCCGTCGACCACGACCTCGGCATCGCGCCAGTTCGCCCCCGCATTGGTCAGATCCTGCTGCAGGGACGGCCAGGACGTCAGCTCGCGGCCATCGGCGAGGCCACTGTTGATCAGCAGCCACGGGCCATGGCAGATCGCCGCCACAGGCTTGCCGGCTTCGTCTACTGCGCGGACGAAGCCGAGTACAGCCTCGTCGGTACGCAGCGTGTCCGGATTGATGACCCCTCCCGGCAGCACCAGGGCATCGAAGCTGGCCGGATCGGCCTCATCCA
This sequence comes from Stenotrophomonas sp. a6, assembly GCF_030913325.1. Classification (NCBI taxonomy): domain Bacteria; kingdom Pseudomonadati; phylum Pseudomonadota; class Gammaproteobacteria; order Lysobacterales; family Lysobacteraceae; genus Stenotrophomonas; species Stenotrophomonas sp. a6. The sequence continues at coordinate 1,142,554 of NZ_CP133161.1, read as the reverse complement.
GCGGAATATCCACTGCAACGGCGTCGCCCCAGTTCTTCTCTTTCCAGCCCTTGATCGTCGCCTCCTTTGCAGGCGACACGACGCTGACGCGCGCGCCTTCGGCTTCCAGCAGACGCTTGGGTTCGGTCAGTTCGGACTGTTCAAAGCCGTGGGTGGCAAGGATGGCAATCTGCTTGCCCTTCAATCGTTCTGCCATGGGTGCACTCCGGTTGGGGGTGCCGACAGAATGGAAGAACGGCCCTTGCACGGCGGTGACCCTGCCGTGCACGGCAGGTGGAGAGCCTCCGGGTGGTGCCGGCCGCTGGCCGGCACCTGGATTGCGCCTTGCCGGCCAGCGGCCGGCACTACCCGGTACCGGTCAGCGCTTGGGCTGCAGCATGGTGCCGGTGCACTTGGGCGAGCCGCAGCGGCACTCCCAGATCTTCTTCAGCTTGGCGGTGTGACGCTCGGCCAGGGTGATGCCGTAGTTGTAGGTCAGCTCTTCGCCGGCCTTGATGTCACGCAGCGCCTCGATGAACACCTTGTCGCCACGGCTGTCACCGTCCTCGTCTTCCTCGATCACCGCCTCGCAGTTCGGGTCGCAGCTGTGGTTGATCCAGCGCGCATCGTTGCCCTTGTAGTTGGCATCGATCACCCAGTCATCGTTGAGGGTGAACAGGAAGGTATGGCCGCTTTCAACGTCGCCGCTATCATCGGCATCAACGTCGCCGTGGCTGCGCAGCAGGCCCTTGTACTGGATCACGCGCTCGCCCTGCTTGATCGGGGCCACGGCGAACACGCCGTTGCCATGGATGGCGGACTTGCGGGCTTGGATCTTCTTCGGCATCGGCACGGGCTGTTTGCAGCGGATGGAACCGGGATTCTCGCCCATTCCGGGTGATTGCGAAAATCACCCCGTTGGCGCAGCATGGCGCCCCGGCGGTGGCCCCGGTGCGTCGTCCCGGTCCGTCCCAGCGCCGGCTGAATGCCCGGGTTGGATGCCGGCGAATAAAAGCGTACAATTTCAGTCCGCTTTAAGAACCGCTCGCATTCCCATGTTGCGTGTCACCAAGCTCACCGATTACGCCACCGTGGTGCTGACCGTGCTTGCCGCCCGTCCGGGCGAGGTGCTCAGTGCCACTGAGCTGGCCGAATTCACCGGCCTGGAGCCGCCCACCGTCAGCAAGGTGCTCAAGCCGCTGGCGCAGGCCGGCCTGGTCGAAGGCCTGCGCGGTGTCCGTGGCGGCTACCGCCTGACCCGCCCGGCCATCGAGATCTCGCTGTTCGAAGTGGTCGAAGCGATGGAAGGGCCATTGGCCCTGACCGAATGCAGCCACGACCACCACCAGTGCGGCATGGCGCCCAAGTGCGGCGCGCGCAGCAGCTGGCGGCTGATCAACGACGTGGTCTCCGAGGCCCTGCGCGATGTCACCCTCGCCCAGATCCTGCCCCCTCTTCCCCTTGCCGATGACGAACAGCGCCGCACCATCGCTGTCGACGTCGTCTCCTGATCCACAGGCAGCCCCCCATGGCCACCGAAACCATCGAAAACGTCGCCCACGACGACACCCCCAACCGCGAGATCCACGAGCAGCTCGGCCGCAAGTATTCGGCCGGCTTCATCACCGAGATCGAATCGGACTCCCTGCCGCCGGGCCTGGACGAGGACACCATCCGTGCCCTGTCGGCCAAGAAGGACGAGCCGGAGTGGATGACGCAGTGGCGCCTGGACGCCTACCGCCACTTCCTGACCATGCCGATGCCGGACTGGGCCAAGCTGGAGATCGCGCCGATCGACCTGCAGGCGCTCAGCTACTACTCCGCGCCCAAGGGCCCGAAGTACGCCTCGCTGGATGACGTGCCAAAGGAACTGCTCGACACCTACGACAAGCTGGGCGTGCCGCTGCACGAGCGTGCCAAGCTGGCAGGCGTGGCGGTGGACGCGGTGTTCGACTCGGTGTCCGTCGGTACCACGTTCCGCAAGGAACTGGCCGAGAAGGGCATCATCTTCTGCTCGATGTCCGAGGCCATCAAGGAACATCCGGAACTGGTCCGCCAGTACCTGGGCACCGTGGTCCCGGTAGGCGACAACTACTTCGCCGCGCTCAATTCGGCGGTGTTCTCCGACGGCAGCTTCGTGTTCATTCCCAAGGGCGTGCGTTGCCCGATGGAACTGAGCACCTACTTCCGCATCAATGCCGGCCACACCGGCCAGTTCGAGCGCACCCTGATCGTGTGCGAGGACAAGGCCTACGTGTCCTACCTGGAAGGCTGCACCGCGCCGATGCGCGACGAGAACCAGCTGCACGCGGCGGTGGTCGAGCTGGTCGCGCTGGAAGACGCGGAGATCAAGTACTCCACCGTGCAGAACTGGTACCCGGGCGACGAGAACGGCGTCGGCGGCATCTACAACTTCGTCACCAAGCGTGCCGAATGCCGTGGCGCGCGCAGCAAGGTCACCTGGACCCAGGTCGAAACCGGTTCGGCGATCACCTGGAAGTACCCGTCCTGCGTGCTGCTCGGCGACGACTCGGTCGGTGAGTTCCACTCCGTGGCGCTGACCCATCACCGCCAGCAGGCCGACACCGGCACCAAGATGATCCACGTCGGCAAGCGCACCAAGAGCAAGATCGTCAGCAAGGGCATCAGTGCCGGCCGTGGCCAGAACACCTACCGCGGCCTGGTGCGGGTGGACCGCAACGCCGATGGCGCGCGCAACTACACCCAGTGCGATTCGCTGCTGATCGGCAAGCAGTGCGGCGCGCACACCTTCCCCTACATCGAGGTGAAGAACCCGGGCGCCACCGTCGAACACGAGGCCACCACCTCGAAGATTTCCGACGACCAGCTGTTCTACTGCCGCGCCCGTGGCATCAGCCAGGAAGACGCGGTGTCGATGATCGTCGACGGCTTCTGCAAGCAGGTGTTCCGCGAACTGCCGATGGAGTTCGCGGTGGAGGCCAAGAAGCTGCTGGAAGTCTCGCTGGAAGGAAGCGTCGGATGATGCGTACGTCTTTGCCCGCACTGTTGCTGCTGGGCCTTTCGCCCTGGGCCTTCGCCAACGCGTCCTGCACCCCCGAAGACCTGGTGGGTGCCACCCCGGTCAAATTGCCCGCCAGCACGGTCATCTCCGCGCCGAAAGAATTTTCGATAGTGCTGACAACGCAGCAGGACGGCAGCTTCGGCGCGATCCGGGCTCGCCTGAGCTCGGGCAACCGTGAGCTGGATCGCGCCGCTGCCGAATCCATCCGACAGGCCTCCCTCGCAGTCTCCTGCCTGCAAGAACCCGGTGAAGAGATCATCGTGGTTTTCTCCGCCCTCCCCGCTCAACCTGGGCAGCCCGGCAACGGCACGGTGCAGATCGTCCGCATCGACCCCGCAGCCCCGAAACCTACCAAGCCATGACCATGCTGAAGATCGAAAACCTCCACGCCCGCATCGGCGACAAGGAAATCCTCAAGGGCCTGTCGCTGGATGTTAAGCCCGGCCAGGTGCACGCCATCATGGGCCCCAACGGCGCCGGCAAGTCCACCCTGGGCAATGTCCTGGCCGGCCGTGACGGCTATGAAGTGACCGAAGGCAGCGTGCAGTTCGACGGCAGCGACCTGCTCGACCAGGACCCGGAAGCCCGCGCCGCCGCCGGCCTGTTCCTGGCGTTCCAGTACCCGGTGGAAATCCCGGGTGTGAACAACACCTACTTCCTGCGCGCCGCGCTGAACGCGCAGCGCAAGGCGCGTGGCGAGGACGAACTGGACTCCATGCAGTTCCTCAAGCTGGTGCGCCAGAAGCTGGCCGTGCTGCACCTGAAGGACGAGCTGCTGCACCGTGGCGTCAACGAAGGCTTCTCCGGTGGCGAAAAGAAGCGCAACGAGATCTTCCAGCTGGCCGTGCTCGAGCCGAAGCTGGCGATCCTGGACGAAACCGATTCGGGCCTGGACATCGACGCGCTGAAGAGCGTGGCCGACGGCGTCAACGCGCTGCGTGCCGCCGACCGTTCGTTCCTGGTCATCACCCACTACCAGCGCCTGCTGGACTACATCAAGCCGGACGTGGTGCACGTGCTGGCCGATGGCCGCATCGTCAAGACCGGTGGCCCGGAACTGGCGCTGGAACTGGAAGCGCACGGCTACGATTTCCTCAAGGATCGCGTGGTGCGCGAGGCGGCGGTCTGATGAGCGCCCTGCTCGACTCCATGGCCCAGGCCTTCTGCGGCAGCGACGCGCGCCGCGAAGTGCTGGACGCGGCCCTGCGTGACGGCCTGCCGGCCGCGCGCAACGAAGCCTGGAAGTACACCTCGCTGCGCCAGCTGGAACGCCGTGCGTTCGCGGCTGCACCGCTGCAGGGCCCGGCGCTGGACGCCGCGCTGCTGGAGGACATCCCGGCACCGCGCCTGGTGTTCGTCAACGGCCGCCTGGATGCCGCGCTGAGCGACGTGCAGGTCCTGCCGGACGGCGTGCAGCTGCAGCCGCTGTCGGCCGCACTGGCCTCCGGCGAAGACGCCGTGCGTTTCCTTGGGCGCCGCTACGAGCGCAGCGAAGAGATCTTCGCTCGCCTGAATGCCGCGCTGGCCGATGAAGGCGTGGTGCTGCGCGTGGACGAAGGCGTGCAGGTCGAAGCGCCGCTGCAGCTGGTGTTCGCCAGCGTCGCCGGCGATACCGACCTGGCCTGGCACCACCGCCACCTGATCGAACTGCGTGCCGGCGCCAGCCTGGGCGTGGTCGAGCACCGCCTCAGCGTCGGCGATTCGGCGCACCTGGACAACACCGTGCTGCACGCCCATGTCGCCCGCGATGCCGTGCTCAAGCACGCCCGCGTGCAGGCCGGCAGCGCGCGCCAGACCAGCTTCCTGCGTACCGACGCGGTGCTGGCCCGCGACGCGCAGTACCACCGCGTCGACCTGGAACTGGGCGCAGCACTCAGCCGCCACGAACTGAACGTGCGCCTGGAAGGCGACAACGCCCAGCTGACCGCCAACGGCGTACTGCTCGGCAATGGCCGACGCCACGTCGAGACCCGCCTGGGCATCGACCACATCGCGCGCGATACGAGTTGCGAGCTGCTGTGGCGTGGCGTTGCCGCCAACCGCAGCCGCGTGGTGTTCCATGGTGGCATCCAGATCCGCGAAGGCGCCGACGGCACCGATGCGAACCTGTCCAACAAGAACCTGCTGCTGTCGGCCGACGCCGAGATCGATACCCAGCCGACGCTGGTCATCGACGCCGATGAAGTGAAGGCCGCGCATGGCGCCACCGTCGGCCAGCTCGATGCCAACGCGCTGTTCTACCTGCGCTCGCGCGGCCTGCCGCAGGCACAGGCGCAGGCACTGCTGAGCGCCGCGTTCTGCCACGAGCCGCTGAAGATCCTGCCGGAAGCCCTGCGCGAGCAGCTGGCACGCCGTTTGGACAAGGCCCTGGCCGAAGCGGGTGTGGCATGAACCTGTCCACCCCGCGCCCGATCGAAGAACGCACCGGCGCGCCCGATTGGGATCGCGTCCGCCTCGACTTCCCGCTGCTGATGCGTGAAGTGCACGGCAAGCCGCTGGTCTATTTCGACAATGCCAACACCGGCCAGAAGCCGGTGCAGGTGATCGGCGCGGTGGACGAGTTCTACCGCCGTTACAACGCCAACGTCAGCCGCGCGGTGCATGCACTGGGCAGCGAAGCCACCGACGCCTACGAAGGCGCGCGCAACACGCTGGCACGCTTCCTCAACGTGCGCCCCAGCGACCTGGTGCTGTGCAGCGGCACTACCTTCGCCATCAACCTGGTGGCGTATTCGTGGGCCCTGCCGCGATTGAAGGCCGGCGACGTGATCCTGATCACGCGCATGGAACACCACGCCAACATCGTGCCGTGGCAGCTGGTCGCACAGCGTACCGGCGCCACCATCCGCGTGGCCGAGATCACGCCTGACGGCGCACTCGATCTGGATGCGCTGCGCGCGGCAATGACCCCGAATGTCAAGCTGCTGGCGGTCACCCACGTGTCCAACGTGCTGGGCACGGTCAACCCGGTGCGCGAGATCTGCCGTGAAGCGCGCAAGCGCGGCATCATCACCGTGGTTGATGGCTCGCAGGCCGTGCCGCACCGCAAGGTCGACGTGGCCGCGATCGGCTGTGACTTCTACGCCATCACCGGCCACAAAATGTGTGGTCCGACCGGCACCGGTGCGCTGTGGGCGCGCCGCGAGCACCTGGATGCGATGCCGCCGTTCCTTGGCGGCGGCGAGATGATCAAGGAAGTCAGCTTCGACGGCACCGTGTTCAACGATGCCCCGCACAAGTTCGAAGCCGGCACCCCGAACATCGCCGGCTTCATCGGCCTGGGCGTGGCCGCCGACTACCTGCAGCAGCTTGGCCAGGAGAACGTGGAAGCACGCGAGGCTGAACTGCTGGCGCATTTCACCGAAGAGCTGCGCCGCGTCGACGGTCTGCGCATCATCGGCGAAGCACCGGAGAAGGCCGCCGTGGTCTCGTTCCTGATCGACGGCGCGCATGCCCACGACCTGGCAACCCTGCTCGACCTGGAGGGTGTGGCCGTGCGGTCAGGCCAGCACTGCGCGCACCCGCTGCTGCAGTACTTCGGTGTGGCGGCCACCTGCCGTGCCTCGCTGGCGTTCTACAACACCCACGCCGAGATCGAGCGCTTCATGACCGCGCTTACCAAGGTGCGCAAGCTGCTGGGCTGAGCCGGCACACCGGGGTCAGAGCCCTTTCGCGATGCGAAAGGGCTCTGACCCCACCAGCATTCCCGACAGCCGCCGTTGCGACTGCAATGCCCGCCGGATCGCCAGCAGATCCCCCGCCGGAATGCCCGCCTCGATGAACTCCACATAGCGCCTGCGCCGTTCATCCGCATCAGAACCCATCAGCTCGAATGCCGAATGCGGCTCGAGCAGCGCATTGGGCCTGCCACGCGCATTGGCGCGATAGCTGGACCAACGATAGTCGCCGGGATGCGCCACCTTCCCCGCCCGAACCGGGTTGAGCTCTATGTAGCGCTGGCAGGCCAGCAGATAGCGATCCGAATCCACCACCGTGGAGTGGAAGCGCCCTTCCCATAACGTGCCGGTGCGGCCCTGCCGTTCATTCACCCGACGTACGTAGGTCCGGCTCACGGCCTGCATCATCCGTGACAGCCCGCCGCAGACATCAGGCGTTGCCAGAAGATGGATGTGGTTGCCCATCAACACATAGGCGTGAACCCGGCAATGCTGCTGGTGCGCGTGATGACACAGCAGGCGAAGGTAGGCGACGTGGTCGCCATCGGTGAAGAACACGGGCTGGCGGTTGTTGCCGCGCTGGACGACATGTTGCGGATATCCGGGTGCATCGACCCGTCGTGGCCTCGGCATGGGCAGCTCCTGGTAACAGGGGGTCAGAGCCCTTCGCTGCGCAAAGGGATCCGACCCCGAGCATCTGCCGATTCCGCGCCCGTGCCAGTCGGTCCATGGCCTGCCGTTGGGTCAGTAGACGCCGGGGTCAGATCCCTTCCGCGTTGCGAAAGGGATCTGCCCCCTCCCCCATTTGCGCCCGCCCACACCCCACCTAGAATGGGGCCATGAGCACCCTGACCTTCCGCGCCGCCACGCCGGCCGACATCCCCGCCCTGATCGCCCTCGTCACCTCGGCCTACCGTGGCGACGCCAGCCGCGTCGGCTGGACCACCGAAGCCGACCTGCTGGATGGCGCCCGCATCGACGCCGAAGGCATCCAGGCCGACCTCGACCGCCCGCGCTCGACCATCCTGCTGGCCGAGCGCGGGGACCAGCTGGTGGCCTGCGCCCACGTCGCCGATGTCGACGGCAAGGGCTACTTCGGCATGTTCTCGGTCGATCCGGCCCAGCAGGGCGGCGGCGTCGGCAAGCAGCTGATGGACGCCGCCGAAGCACACGCCGCGCGCGAATGGAACGTACCGGTGATGCAGATGACCGTCATCGACGTGCGCGACGAGCTGATCGCCTTCTACGAGCGCCGCGGCTACAGCCGTACCGGCATCAAGAAGCCGTTCCCGTATGGCGACGAACGCTTCGGCATCCCCAAGCGCGACGACCTGCGCTTCGAGATCCTGGAAAAGCCGCTGAACGGAGCCGCCGCGTGAGCGAGGCCTGGACCTTTGTCTGTGCCGGCAACGAGCTGCTGCCGGGTGAAATGAAGAGCGTGTTCGACGAAGTGACCGGCACGCCGATCGTGGTATTCAACCTCGACGGCGAGCTGTACGCACTGGAAGACCAGTGCACGCATGAAGAGTTCGAACTGTCCTCGGGCGAGTTCAACACGACCGAAGGCAGCGTGGAGTGCGTGCTGCACGGCGCGCGTTTCGACGTTCGTGACGGCCGCGCCCTGTGTGCCCCGGCCTATACCCCGGTGCCCAAGTTTCCGGTGAAGCGCGAGCACGACGCGGTCTGGACCCGCGACGACCGGGATTGAGGCGGCGCTCGGCCCGGAGAGCCCCCAGAGGGCGCCTCGCGGGAGAGCATCCACCCATGGGGCGGATCCACTGAAGTGCACTGAGGGGCCCTCCAAGGCCCTTCCAGGCCATCCAGATCGGCAACCCGATTGCGCATATGCGAATCATTATCGTTGATGTTATTCTACGTAACATCTTCGTAACGACATCGCCCCTGCGCCATGGCTTCGCCCGCGCCCACCGCCACGCTGTGCCAGCTCGCCCGCCAAGGGTGGCCACTGCTCGTGGCCGTGCTGCTGACGTTGCTGCTGGGCTGGTCGGCCTTGCACGAGGGGCGTGGCGGCGATCCGGCTGCGCACGGCTGGCAGGCACACGCTGAAGATCTGCTGCAGGCGATGCCGCTGCCGCAACCGCCAGCCGACGAATGCCCGCAGCACGCCGCACCAGCACCGGAGCCTCCGTTTGATGGCGAGGGCACCTCGCCCTGCACCGGTCTGGTCCCTGCACGCGCCGCTCTGGTCGCGCGTATCCCGCTGTGGCGCTCCGATGCCCTGCGCTGGCAGTTGCATGATCCCGCGCTGCGGTTGAACCCCGGCCACGCACCGCCCGCACCGCACGCCAGCTGAGGCGCCCTGCGGCCGTTGCCGTGCGCCTGATTGCGTTTCCCGCCAGCCGAGCCTGGCTCGGCTCTACAGCACCCACCTCCCGCCTGTCGCCGCATGCCCATCTGCGCCGGCTCGCGCTCGCCCTTTCCCGATCCAAGCCACTACCCACCGCCATGACCCACATCACGTCCCGCAAGCACGCCCCGCGCGTTTCCCTGCTCGCCACCGCCACCCTGGCCGCGGGCTTTGCTCCGCTGGCTGCGCAGGCTGCCGACGGCGCCGACGCCGGTTCCCGCAACGCCACCGAGCTGGACAAGGTGCAGGTGCGCGGCAGCTGGTTCAACCCGTCCTCGCCGAAGTTCACCGCCGAGCTGCTGGACACCCCGAAGTCGGTGTCGATCGTGTCGGAGAAGCTGATCGCCGAAACCGGTGCGACCAACCTGCAGGATGCGCTGCGCATGGTGCCGGGCATCACCTTCGGTGCCGGCGAAGGCGGCAATCCGACCGGTGACCGCCCCTTCATCCGTGGCTTCGATTCGCAGAGCAACGTGTTCGTCGACGGACTGCGCGACGTCGGCTCGCAGACCCGCGAGATCTTCGACCTGGAGCAGGTGGAAGTGGTCAAGGGCCCGAGCTCGGCCTACGGCGGCCGTGACTCCGGTGGTGGCAGCCTGAACCTGGTGAGCAAGACGCCGAAGCTGAAGAACGAGACCAGCGCCAGCATGGGCATCGGCACCGACAGCTACGCGCGCGGCACGGTGGACGCCAACTACGTGCTGGGCGATGGCATCGCCGCCCGCCTGAACCTGATGAAGCACGAATCGGACATCGCCGGCCGCGACGCCGCCAACGTCAGCCGCTGGGGCATCGCGCCGTCGATCGCGTTCGGCCTGAACGGACCGGCGCAGCTGATCGCCAGCCACTACCACATGCAGAGCGATGACCTGCCGGACGCGGGTGGCTTCCCCTACAGCAATCCGTTCTCCAGCGGCCCGAACGTGGCCAAGAACGGTGATGGCCGGCCGATGGTGCCGGACCGCAACAACTACTACGGCCTGGTCGACCGTGATTTCCAGCGCACCCGCGCCGACATCAGCACCCTGGATGCCAGCTACGACTTCGGCGGCCACAAGCTGCGCAACATCGCGCGCCTGGGCAACACCAGCAACGACTACCTGTGGACCCAGCCGGACGACAGCAAGGGCAACCCCAACCTGTACGGCACCTTGTGGCGTCGCACCAACACCCGTGCGGTCGACGTCAAGAGCTTCGCCGACCAGCTGGGCCTGACCGGTGCGTTCCAGACCGGCGCGCTCAAGCACAGCTACAGCGCGGGCGTGGAGTACAGCGACGAGAAGATGACCCGTGGCAGCTACCTGATGTCGCCGGGCACCGCCAATCCCCTTGAAAACAGCGCCAACAGCACTCGCTGCCAGGTGTCCGGCGCGGCCACCGGCTACAACTGCACCGACTTCAACAATCCGAACCCGAACGATCCGTGGGCGGCCGGTCAGATCGTCTATCGCAGCGACAAGGCACTGGACGTCGAGCAGCGCACCAAGACCACCTCGGCCTACGTGTTCGACACCATCGAGCTCAATGAGCAGTGGATGATCAACCTCGGCCTGCGCTACGACGACTTCCGTACCACCCTGACCACTCCGGTGGCCGGCAAGGCACCGACCCGCGTGCGCAACAGCAACGACTTCCTGAACTACCAGGCCGGCGTGGTGTTCAAGCCGGCCGCCAACGGCAGCATCTACCTGTCCTGGGGCACCTCCTCGACCCCGCCGGGCATGGACGGTGGTGACGGTTCGGACGGCCTGAGCGCCGCCGTGGCCGACCTCAAGCCGCAGGACACCAGGAACCTCGAGCTGGGCACCAAGTGGGACCTGTTCGACAAGCGCCTGAACCTGACTGCCGCGATCTTCCACACCGTGATGAACAACGCACGTGTGACCATCGACAACGGCACCAGCCAGAACGCCGGCAAGAAGGAAATCAACGGCTTCGAGCTGGGCTTCACCGGCCAGCTGACCGATGCCTGGAGCCTGTACGGCGGCTACACCTACCTGGACTCGGAACTGAAGGACAACGGTTTCGTCTGTGGCGCACCGGTGGGCCGCACCTGCCCGTCCAACGTCTACGTGCCGTCGCCGAACAACGGCAACGAGTTCCCGAACACCGCCAAGCACAGCGCCAACCTGTGGACCACCTACCGCTTCCCGATCGGCCTGACCATCGGCGCCGGTGCGTTCTACTCGGACAAGCAGTACGGTGACGTCGCCAACACCAAGTGGATTGCCAGCTACACCCGCTTCGACGCGATGGCCAGCTACGCGATCCAGGACAACATCAGCCTGCAGCTCAACGTGCAGAACCTGACCGACAAGACCTACTTCACCAAGGCCTATGCCTCGCACTACGCGAGCATCGCCCCGGGTCGCTCGGCCACCCTGGCACTGAACGTGAAGTTCTGATGTAACTGCGCTCCACCACGGCGGCAGGCTCTCCTGCCGCCGTTTTTGTTTCCGGCGATACTCACCCCATGGCAACCCGTACCCCCATCGACAGCGATGCTCTGGCCGAGCTGCTGCAGCACGATCCGCAGGCTGCCTTCGCACGCGTGCGCGACGCCGCGCAGGCCGGGCAGGTCGAGGCACAACTGCTGCTCGCGCAGATGCACATGGAAGGCAAAGGCACCACACAGGACGCCTCGGCGGCGCGGCTCTGGTACGAAACCGCCGCCAACAACGGCGCGCCGATGGCGATGAACATGCTGGGCCGCTGCCACGAACTGGGCCAGGGCACCGCCCCCGACCCGACACTCGCCGCGGTGTGGTACCGGCGCGCGGCCGACACCGGGCTGGACTGGGGCCTGTACAACCTGGCCAACCTGCTGGCCACCGGCCGCGGCGTGCCCGAGGACCGCGCGCAGGCACTGGCCCTGTACACCCGTGCCGCACACCTGGGCCATGCCAAATCGATGAACCTGCTGGCCCGCCACCTCGAAGACGGGCTGGATACCGCACCCGATCCGCAGGCAGCGCTGGCCTGGTACCAGCGCGCGGCCGAAGCCGGTGATTTCCGCGGCCAGGCGAACTACGCCTCGATCCTGCTGCAGGCCGGCCAGGTCGAGCAGGCCGTGCACTGGCTGCGGCTCGCACTGGCCCACGGCAGCCCGGCGTTCATGGCGCACATCGTGCCCGAACTGGCCGCGTCGCCGCATCCACAGGTCCGCGCCCTGGTCGCGCCGCCGTCCCTCTGAGGAGTCCCGCATGCTGCTGCACATCCCCGACATTCTCAGCGCCGACCAGGTGGCCGACTTTCGCCGCCGACTGGATGCCGCCGACTGGACCGATGGCCGCGAAACCGTCGGCCATCTGGGCGCGCAGGCCAAGCACAACCAGCAGCTGCCCGAGGCCTCACCGCTGCGCCGCGAACTGGGCGAGATCATCCTCGTCGCGCTGGCCCGGCACCCGCTGTTCTTCAGCGCCGCGCTGCCGCTGAAATACCTGCCGCCGCGCTTCAACCGCTACAGCGGTGGCGGCACCTATGGCTTCCATGTTGATGGCGCGGTGATGAACCTGGCCAACGGCGAACAGCTGCGTTCGGACATTTCCTGCACCCTGTTCCTGTCGGCGCCGGACGAGTACGAGGGCGGCGAACTGATCATCAGCGACACCTACGGCGAGCACGAAGTGAAGCTGCCGGCCGGCGACCTGATCGTGTACCCGTCCAGCAGCCTGCACCAGGTGCGCCCCGTCACTGCCGGCGCGCGCGTGGCCTCGTTCTTCTGGGTGCAGAGCATGGTCCGCGACGATGTGCAGCGCCGCCTGCTATGGGAAATGGACGGCTCGATCGAGCGCCTGCGGCAGACCGGCGGCGACGCCGGGGCGGTGCTGCAGCTGACCGGCGTGTACCACAACCTGCTGCGGCGCTGGAGCGAGGTCTGAGCCCCGTCCGGCTGGCCCGCGACATTTTGGCAATCATTCTCATTTGCAACGGCTAACAGCTCTCATTACAATCACGCCCCGTTGATGCCGGCCGCTGCCGGCAGACCCCTGGGGACCCCTGCTTGCTGCGCCCGCTTCGCCCTCGTCCACTCATCCATCGCAAGATGGGCACCGCCATGCGCGGCCAGCGTCCTGCGCTGGCCAGCCTGCTGGCGTGGGTGGCGATGCTGGCCCTGCTGCTGGGCACCCTGCCGCTGCTGCCACTCGGCCAGGCCGGAATGGCCGTGCAGATGCCGCTGGAAGAGCGCGGCGGCGAAGGCGCCTTGCAGGAAGAGGCACCGGCCAAGCTGCGCCGCTGTGCTGCCGCTCCGGTGAAATCAGCCGAGAAGGCACGCCCGCCGTTGCTGCTGGCCAGCCAATGGCTGCGCACCGAGCTTGAACTCGTACCTGCCACGCCGGCCATGCCCGGCGTGCGCCCGGACTGGCCGCTGGCTGCTCCGGACACGCCCTGGGCCGATGCGCCCGGGCGCCGCCAGCAACGCGGCCAGGCGCCGCCGCTCGCCTGATTCACGGCCCCGCGTGACCGCCTGCGCGGTCGCACCCGCGCGCCGCTGCCTGCTTCATCCCTGCCGCCCCTGACCGGGCCTCCCCGTGCATGCCGCGCCGTTCGCGCCTGGCATCGCACCACCCTGCAACCTTCGAGGTTACTGCCATGGCCCAGCGCCATCGTGTCCGTTCGTCCCTGTCCCGTACCCTGCTGACCAGCGCCGTGCTGGCAGCCATGACCGCCCCTGCCTTCGCCCACGGTGACGCTACCGGCGCGCCACAGACGCTGGACAAGGTGGTGGTCACCGCCTCCGGCTTCGAGCAGAAGGTGATCGATGCCCCCGCCAGCATCAGCGTGGTCAGCCGCGAGGAACTGAGCAAGCGCCCGTATACCAGCCTGGTCGACGCGCTGCGCGACGTCGAAGGCATCGACGTCGGCCTGGAAGCGACCGACAAGAACGGCCGCGCCACCGTGTCGATGCGCGGCCTGCCGTCCGAGTACACCCTGGTGCTGATCGACGGCCGCCGCCAGAGCAATGTCGGCCAGATCTATCCGAACAACTTCGGTGGCGGCCAGTTCGCCTACCTGCCGCCGCTGGACGCGATCGAGCGCATCGAAGTCGTGCGCGGCCCGATGTCCACGCTGTATGGCTCGGACGCGATGGGTGGCGTCATCAACATCATCACCCGACGCAACCAGGACCGCTGGCACGGCGCCGTGACCCAGGGCTTCACCGTGCAGCAGGATGACCAGTTCGGTGATGCGCGCACCACCGACCTGTACCTCAACGGCCCGCTGCTGAAGGACCGCCTCAGCCTGGCGGTCCGCGGCAGCTACTACGACGCCAAGGCCTCCAATCCGGAGTGGGACGCACTGACCCTGCCCGACGGCAGCCTGTGGGAGCGCAGCATCGGCTTCGGCGGCGGTGGCAAGTCGGTGGCCAACACCAACTGGAATACCGGCGTGCGCCTGGACTTCCGGGTCAACGATGACCACGAACTGTGGCTGGACTACGACCTGTCGCGGCAGAAGTACGACAACAGCGAAGGCCAGACCGGCACGCTGGACAGCCTGGCCAGCCTGTGGCGCATCGGCAATGCGGTCATCCCCAACCCGAACGGCAGCGGCACCGTCACCCGCCGCGTGGTGCAGCCGCGCGTGGGCTACACCGCCTACCAGCGCTACGAGCGCGATCAGCTGTCGCTGACCCACCAGGGCCGCTACAGCTTCGGCACCTGGCAGACCTCACTGACCCACAGCAAGAGCAGCAACCTGGGCCGTTCGCTGCCGCTGACCCTGGACGAGCGCGCCAACCTGCAGACGCTGTGGAATGACGTCTGCCGCCGCACCGGCGCCGCCAACAACTGTGCGGCCGGCCGTGGCAATGCCCTGGCCGCGCTCAACCCGAGCGAGATGGCGCGCCTGCAGGCGTTCCTGCCGCGTCCGCTGCGCACCATGGAACTGGAAGGCTACGTGCTCGACACGATGCTCGACCTCGACTTCGGCGCGCACAAGCTGACCGTCGGCGGCCAGTACAACGACACCGACATGATCGACGGCGTGTTCGGCATGGATGGCGCCGGTTATCGCAGCAACACCAGGCAGAAGCACCGCATGTGGGCGCTGTTCGCCGAGGACAACTGGGCGCTGACCGATACCCTCACCGCTACCTTCGGCCTGCGCTACGACGACCACAACGTGTTCGGCAGCCACGTCAGTCCGCGTGGCTACCTGGTGTGGAACGCCAGCGATGCGTGGACCTTCAAGGGTGGCGTCAGCACCGGCTACAAGACCCCGCGACCGGACCAGTTGTTCCCGGGCATCACCGGCTTCGGTGGCCAGGGCGTGCTGCCGCTGGTCGGTTCCCCGAACCTCAAGCCTGAAACCAGCACCAACTACGAGCTGGCCGCCTACTACGAAGGCCAGCGCTGGGGCTTCAACGTCACCGGCTTCTTCAACACGTTCGAAGACAAGATCGCCAGCGGCGGAACGTTCCCGAACTGCGAAGTGGCGCGCGCCGGCAGCGGCTACTGCGTGGACATCGGCCCAGGCTGGGCAGCACTGGGCTACAGCACCTTCACCCAGAGCGTGAACATCGACAAGGCCGAGACCCGCGGCGCGGAACTGGCCGGTCATGTCGACCTGCTCGACACCCTGCAGCTGCGCGGCAACTACACCTGGACCAGGAGCGAGCAGACCAGCGGCCCCGACAAGGGACGCCCGATCTCAGGCACCACGCCGGCAAAGCACATGGCCAACGCCAGCCTCAACTGGCAGATCAACGAAGCGATCAGCCTGTCGCTGATCGGCGAAGGCCGCTACGACCGCTATCGCGACACCCTCATCGACAGTGCCGGCACCCGCCACGTGCGCTATTACGAGGACTACACGATCTTCCACCTGGGGGGCAGCTGGAAGGCTACGCCGTGGCTGACGGTCAATGCACGGGTCAACAACCTGTTCGACAAGGACTTCGTTTCGCAGTCGTGCCTGCTGCTCAATCCCAGCGAGTTCAGTTGCGTGGATGACTACGCGACCAAGGACCAGCGCCGCAGCTACTGGATTTCGTTGAACGCGAAGTTCTGATCGCCGTGCCCTTCCCCGGTGGGTGCCGACCTTGGTCGGCATCGCTTCATCCACGCATGGCCTGGATCTACCGATCGGTAGTGCCGGCCGCTGGCCGGCAACCCGCCAGATCTGCTCCAGGGATACAGAACGACACGCAATTGCGAGCTATTCTCATCAATGATGTAATGGGCAGTCCCCGTCCGCCTCGAACCGTGCCGTGAGCCGTCCTGCCTCTTCCACCGTGCAGCAGCAACAGAACCGTGGCTTCTGGCTGCGGACGCTGCACCAGTGGCACTGGATCAGCTCGGCGGTGTGCCTGATCGGCATGCTGCTGTTCGCGGTGACCGGCCTGACCCTCAACCATGCCGCGAAGATCGAGGCCAAGCCCGAGGTGCAGAACCAGCATCTGGAACTGCCGGCCGCGCTGCTTGGACAGCTCGGCACGCGCGAAGACGGCAACGCACCGATTCCGCGCCCTGCCCGGCAATGGCTGGACACGCAGCTGGGCATCGCCATCGGCGGGCGACCGGCCGAGTGGTCGCCCGAAGAGATCTACCTGTCGCTGCCGCGCCCCGGTGGCGACGCCTGGCTGAGCATCGATCGCGAGACCGGCGCGGTGGAATACGAATCGACCTCGCGCGGCGCGGTGTCCTACCTCAACGACCTGCACAAGGGCCGCAACGCGGGCCCGGCGTGGGGCTGGTTCCTGGACCTGTTCGCCGTGGCCTGCCTGGTGTTCTGCATCACCGGCCTGTTCCTGCTGCACCTGCATGCGCGGCAGCGGCGCATGACCTGGCCGCTGGTCGGCCTCGGCCTGATGATCCCGCTGCTGATCGCCCTGTTGCTGATCCACTGACTTTTCCCCGTTTCCGGAGCCGCCCCATGCGCGTCACCCTGACCATCGCCCTCAGCGGCCTGCTGGCCACCTCGCCGGCCTATGCCACCACCCTCGACATCAACGTCGAAGTGCCCAAGCTCAACGTGGCCGAATACCACCGGCCGTATGTGGCCGTGTGGCTGGAAGGCGCCGACCAGAAGGTCGCGGCCAACCTCTCGGTCTGGTACCAGCAGACCAGCAACAGCGAAGGCCACGGCACCAAGTGGCTGCCCGACCTGCGCCAGTGGTGGCGCAAGAGTGGCCGCACCCTGCAGGTGCCGGTGGACGGCGTGACCGGCCCGACCCGCCCGGCCGGCAAGCACGCGCTGTCGTTCAACGACAGGCAGCCGGCACTGAAGCAGCTGGCCCCGGGCAACTACACCCTGGTGGTGGAAGCGGTGCGCGAAGTCGGCGGCCGCGAGCTGTTGAAGATCCCCTTCACCTGGCCGGCCACCGCCGCGCAGAACGGCAAGGCGCAGGGCGCCACCGAACTGGGCCAGGTCACCCTCGCCGTCAAACCGTAATCGCCTGAGCCGGGGTCGAGTCCCTTCCGCAGGAAGGGCTCTGACCCCATCGCCCTATCCCCCGGGGTCAGAGCTCTTTCCGATGGAAAGGGATCCGACCCCTTCCAACTGGAGTCTTCCGCATGAAGCGCACGCTCGTCCTCGCCGCCGCCCTGGCCGCTGCCCTTCCCTTCTCCGCCCTGGCCCACAAGGCCTGGCTGCTGCCCTCGCAGACCGTGATCGCCGGCAACGCGCCGTGGATCACCGTCGACGGTGCGGTCTCCAACGATCTGTTCTACTTCAACCACGTGCCGCTGCGCCTGGAATCGCTGGTGATCACCGCACCGGACGGCAGCACCGTGCAGCCGCAGAACGCGTCGACCGGCAAGTACCGCAGCGTGTTCGACATCGAACTGAAGCAGCCGGGCACCTACCGCATCGCGTCGGTCAACGATGGCCTGTTCGCCACCTACGAGCAGAACGGCGAGCGCAAGCGCTGGCGCGGCAGCGTCGCGACCCTTGACGAACTGCCGAAGGACGCGAAGAAGCTGGAAGTGAGCCAGTCAATCGGTCGCGTGGAAACCTTCGTCACCAACGGCGCGCCGAACGACACTGCGCTGAAGCCGACCAACCGTGGCATCGAGCTGGTTGCGGTCGGTCACCCGAACGACCTGTTCGCCGGCGAGGAAGCCACCTTCCGCGTGCTGGTTGACGGCAAGCCGACCGCCGGCCTGGAATTCGAGATCGTGCGTGGCGCCACCCGCTACCGCAACGCGCAGGACGAACTGAAGCTGACCAGCGATGCCAAGGGCGAGATCAAGGTGACCTGGCCGGAAGCCGGCATGTACTGGCTGGAAACCGGCACCGAGGACAACAAGACGTCGGTGAAGCAGGCCGCCAAGCGCCGCCTGAGCTACGTCGCCACGCTGGAAGTGCTGCCGCAGTAATGACGCGAACCGCGATGCCGGGCAACCCCGGCATCGCACCCGCAACGCATCACCATGACCGATTCCCTGCTCGACATCGCCCGCCTCGGCGGCACCACCATGGGCACCACCTGGAGCGTGTCGCTGGTCGCGCCGCGCCAGCGCGACCTGCACCCGCTGCACGCCGGCATCCAGGCGCGGCTGGACGAAGTGGTCGCGCAGATGAGTACCTGGGAGCCCGGTTCGGACCTGAGCCGCTACAACCGCGCCGACGCGGGCCAATGGTGCGTGCTGCCGGCCGAGACCCGCCACGTTCTGACCTGCGCACAGGCGATCGCGTCCACCAGTGGCGGCGCCTTCGATCCCACCGTCGGTCCGCTGGTTGCCCTGTGGGGCTTCGGTGCACATGCCGGTGAACGCCGCCAGCCCGACGACGCTACCCTGCAGGCCACGCGCGATCGCTGCGGTTGGCAGCGCCTGCAGTGGCAGGACGATGCGCTGCTGCAACCGGGTGGGCTGGAACTGGATCTCTCCGCGATCGCCAAGGGCTTTGGCGTCGACCATGTCGCTGCGTGGCTGCGCACACAGGGCATCACTGCCGCGCTGGTCGAAGTCGGCGGCGAACTGGCCGGCTACGGCCGCAAACCGGACGGCCAGCCGTGGCGCGTGCTGGTGGAGTCCGCGCCGGAAGAAGATGCGCACACCAATACCCCGCTGCGGGTGCTGGCGCTGGAGGGCAAGGCGGTGGCCACCTCCGGCGATCGCTGGCACCAGTACCAGGTCGATGGCGAGGCCTACAGTCACAGCCTGGACCCGCGTTCGGGCAGACCGGTGCGCCAGGTTGCCGCGGCAGTCACCGTGGTGGCCGACGACGCCATGCACGCCGATGCCTGGGCCACCGCACTGACCGTGCTGGGCCGCGAACAGGGCATGGCGCTGGCCGAGCGCGAAGGCCTGGCTGCACGCTACCTGCAGCGTGCAGCAGACGGCCCGCAGGAATTCCTCAGCAGCGCCTTCCAGCGCCTGCTCGACGAGCAGAGCCCATGAGTACCCGGCCGTCGCGCGCGTGGCTCGGCAACGCGCTGGTCCTGCTTCTGCTGGCGCTGATCGGCTGGGCGCTGCTGCGCCTGCACCTCGGTGAGGCCTGGTGGCAGGGCGCGCCACCTGCGCGGCAGTCGCAGATCGCGGTGCTCTCCACGGTGCTGTACGCGCTGGCCTGCGCTGCATTGTGGTGGCGTGGGCGCCCGCGCGACGATGCCGCAAGCGGAGACACCGCGCCCATCCTGCTGGTCTGGTCCAGCCAGACCGGCTTCGCCCGCGAACTGGCCGAACGCAGTGCCGAGGCCCTGCGCGGTGCCGGCGTGCCCGTGCGCGTGCGCGGACTGCACGAGGTCGACGCCGTGTTGCTGGCCGGCAGCCAGCGCGCGCTGTTCATCGCCAGCACCACCGGCGAAGGTGATCCGCCCGACCACGCCCTGCCGTTCCTGCGCGGGGTGATGTCCACGCCGCCCTCGCTGCA
The DNA here is from genome assembly GCF_030913325.1 of Stenotrophomonas sp. a6. Taxonomy (NCBI): domain Bacteria; kingdom Pseudomonadati; phylum Pseudomonadota; class Gammaproteobacteria; order Lysobacterales; family Lysobacteraceae; genus Stenotrophomonas; species Stenotrophomonas sp. a6. The sequence continues at coordinate 1,122,666 of NZ_CP133161.1, read as the reverse complement.
GCATCTGCACTACGGCGTGCTCGCACTGGGCGACCGCAGCTATGGCCACTTCTGCGGATTCGGTCACCAGCTCGACCAATGGCTGCGCCAGCACGGCGCGCATCCACTGTTCGATGCAATCGAAGTCGACAACGCCGATCCGGCGGCGCTGCGCCATTGGCAGCAGTTGCTGGGACAACTCGGCGGTAACGCCAGCGAACTGCCCGACTGGAGTCCGGCCGAGTACCAGCCGTGGACGCTGCTGCAGCGCGAGCATCTGAACCCGGGCAGCCCCGGCGGCCCCGTGTATTGGTTGCGCCTGCAGCCCCCAGCCGATGCAGATGCGCAATGGCAGGCCGGTGACATCGCCGAGATCGGCCCACAGCACGCATCGCACACCGTGCGTGCCTGGCTGGACACACAACGCTTTGACGCGGACATCGTGCTGGATGACGGACAGACGTTGCTGGCACGCGTCGCGCGCTCGCACCTGCCCTCATTGGTTCCCCCGGGTGATCTGCCTGCATTGCTGGCGACCCTGCAGCCGCTGCCGCATCGCGAGTACTCGATCGCCTCGGTGATGGCCGACGGTGCGGTGGAGCTGCTGCTGCGCCGCCAACTGCGCGCCGATGGAACACCGGGCATCGGCAGTGGCTGGCTGTGCGACCACGCGGCCATCGACGAACCGGTGCAGCTGCGTCTGCGCCGCAACGACAATTTCCATGGCGTGCCCGCCGATGTGCCGCTGCTGCTGATCGGCAACGGCACCGGCATCGCCGGCCTGCGCGCGCATCTGCACGAACGTGCCCGGAGTGGCGCGCGCCGCACCTGGCTGCTGTTCGGTGAGCGCACCGCCGCGCACGACTTCCATTTCGGTGAAGAACTGCAGGCGATGCTGGCCAGCGGAACGCTGGCGCGGCTGGATGCTGTGTTCAGCCGAGATGGCGGCGCGCATCGCTATGTGCAGGACCGGCTGCTGGCCGAAGCGGCAACGCTGCGGCAGTGGGTGGATGAAGGCACGACGATCCTGGTCTGCGGCAGCCTGCAGGGCATGGCCCCGGCGGTGGATGCGGTGATCGAGCAGGTGTTGGGTACTGCGGGCAAGGAAGCGCTGTTGCTGGCCGGTCGTTACCGGCGCGATGTGTATTGAACGAACCATCGGGGTCGGATCCCTTTCCGCAGGAAAGGGCTCTGACCCCAACCACAGCCGCACCATGACGGCGTGCCCAGGCATGGTGACAACCTCACAGCTGTAGATCCACGCCATGCGTGGATGGCGCCCACCGGCGCCCAGCAATCATCCCGCTGCTGCACTGACCCGTATCGCCAGCAACTCGCCACCGCCCTGCAACGCGTGCCGCTGACGTTCGCCGGCCGCCAACCATGCGGTATCGCCCGCCTGCAACGCCGGCAGCCCGCTGTCGGCACCAAACTCCGCCTGACCGGCCAGCAGATGCAGCGCCCAGGCCACGCCCGGTTCGCAGAAGAAGAACATCGCGCCCACCAGCGGCCGGTGCAGCAGTTCGGCCTGCAGCAGCTCGCGCTTCCACATGAGGTTGAAGTCGTGGGTGGTGCCATCGACCAGTTCCCCGTGCAGTGTCTCCTCACCAGCAAACCGCACTCGTCCGTGTGGCGGCAGCACTTCCGCCACGCGTCCATCGTCGAAGCGCAGGCGCACGCCATTGCCCTGCAGCAACACCAGTTCGCGCTCCACGCCGGGGAAGGCAGAGAACGCGGCATCCTGTTCGATTTCGGCCACCGACAGGCGCAGCGCCCAGTCATCGCCCTGCGCGGGCAGGCGCAGGATCTCGCGGGTCCAGCCCAGGCCGTTGCGCCAACGTTCGCGGCGGTAGTCCAGGCTGGAGATCACCTGGCTCGGAGTGTGCAGCAGGGAGTCGATGTTCATCGGCGCATTGCATCATGCCGCGCGCCGTCGTGCATCACCGCGTGGCGAGCGTGCCCTGGCCACCGCACCCGCCGGCCAGCAGCTGCGAGTGCTTCAGCCAATCCTGGTCGGGGTAGTAAGCGAACACCATCGTGCCGCCACGCAACGCATCGATCAGCGGCCTGGCCACCGACAGGCGCACCGCCGGGCAACCCAGGCTGCGGCCCAGCCGCCCCTGCAGCTGCGCGGCAGCCGGATTCACGTATGGCGCACCATGGATGACGATGGCTCGGTCACGCGCGCGGTCGTTGAAGCCCGGTTCCAGCCCGGCCAGGCGCAGCGAATATCCATTGCCCCCCATGTAGGTCTCCTGCGCGGTGAACGCGCCGAGGCTGGACATGAAACTGCCATCGCGGTTGGAGAAGTGCTCGGTGCGGTTCTCGCCACTGTTGCGGCCATGCGCCACCCACTCCTCGAACAGCAGGCGCTGGTGGGCCAGGTCGAACACCCACAGGCGCGGCTCGGTGGACGGGCGCGAATAGTCGATCACGCTGAGGCGATCACCATTGATGCCCAGTTCCGGCCGCTGCAGCGCACAGCGCATGGCGTGCGCCGCCAACTGCAACACGTGGCGGTCGGCCTTGGGCGCACTGCGCGACAGCAGGGCAGCCAGATCATCGGCGCTGGTGGCAAGGGCGGGCGTCTGTGCCAGCGCCGGGGCGCTGGCCGAGGTCGCCAGCAGGCCGAACGCGGCCAGCCGGCACAGGCGGGATGCAGTCATGGGCACAACGAGGGCACTCAGTTGCCCTTGAGGGTGGACCCTGGCGGCTCGGATTCCAAGACCGGCTGCATTCCGGATTCAGCCGGGCTTGGGCGGACCGCCGGCAGCGAGGTCACCAGCAGGGTCGTGCCCGGCACCAGCACCTGGTACAGCTGGCGGGCGAAATCGGCCGGCAGCGCCATCGGCAGCGAGGGCGTGGCCAGCAGGTCCGGCGTGGCCTGGGCACGGTCCTGGCCCAGCAACGGGTAGGCCGTCCACTGGTGCAGACGCTGGTTCACGTCCAGCGGGCTGGGGGTGTCGCTGTAACCCTGCCCCATCACGAACAGCGTGGTGCCCTGGAACGCCGGCAGGGCGTCAGCCTTCAGCGGCGACTCGCCGATCATCACGCCATCGCGCAGCACGTACAGGCGCTGGTCGTGCAGGCTGACCAGGATGCCGACCTGCCCGGCCGGCGCCGCGCTGTCGTCCCACCAAGCCTGTGCCGGGGCTCCGCCCTCGGCCTCCGGCAGCGCCTGACCGCGCGCGTTCACCGGCGCCAGCACCGACGGATAGGCCAGGGTCATCGGTGAGCTCTTGGCATCGGCCACGACCACGGTATCGCCGCGCTGGGTTTCGCTGAACAGCTTCTGCGCGAAGGCCTGCGGCAGGCGCACGCAGCCGTGCGAGGCGGGATGCCCGGGCAGGCTGCCGCCATGCAGGGCGATGCCGTCCCAGGTCAGCCGCTGCATGTACGGCATCGGCGCGCTGTTGTAGAGGTTGGACCTGTGGTCCTTGTCCTTCTGCAGGATGGTGAACACGCCGGTTGGCGTCTCGTGCCCGGCCTTGCCCGAGCTGATCGTGGTCAGGCCGATGGCAATTCCGTTGCGGTAGACGTAGGCGCGCTGCTCATCGAGGCTGACCACCAGCACGATCGGGCCGGTCGGCGAGATTTCCGGATGCCAGAGGTATTCGCCCGGCTTGAGGTCGGTCGGCCCGCGCACTTCAGCGCTGCTGGCTGCGGCAGCCGTGGGCTTGCCAGCCGCTGTCGGCGCAGCGGCATGGGCCAGCAGCGGCAGGGCCAGTGCAAGGGCGAGCATCAGGGTGGTGGGGCGGAGCGGGAGCATCCAGCGGGGGTCCTTTCCATGCGGTGCGGCCACCGTACACCATCGGCCCGTGGTGGCCGCGGCAAAACCAGGCGCCGGAAATGAAACTGCCCGGCGACACAGCCATGTGTCGTACCGGGCAATCGTTACGTCCTTGTCGGCCTGCTGCCGCCCCCTCGCATCCTGCGCTGTGGGGGTAGCGTTGCATCCTGCACGCGGCCGCGTCTGTCCTGTTTGTATCTCAGCCCCTTCCACAGGTCTGTGATGCCACCATCCTGGTGATTGGTGCCGCGTCCTGCGGCGGTCGGTGGTCACGGCCGTCCTGTCCGTGACCGCTGAACCAGCTTCCTGCCGGTTCCGACGATTCCTGCTGTCAGCGCCTCGGTACGGTCCGCACCGGTACCGATCCGGGTACCGGATCCGCCGGCAACAACCTGTTGCCTACGGTGATCCGCTGTCGATTCCGTTCGACGATTGCTTTCCCTATCCCCTTCACCTGCGTCAGGTCCTCGACGCGATGAAACGGGCCGTGTCTGCGCCGGTGCTCGACGATCGCCTCGGCCTTGGCGGCTCCGACCATCGTCAATCCCTGCTGCAGCGCCTGGGCATCGGCGCGGTTGATGTCGATCGGTTCGGCGGCATGCGCCCCAGCGATCCCCATGACCAGCACCAGTGCCCTCAACACGACAAACCAAGGCACAACGTGTATCTCCCTGTGATTCTGGCCGCCCCGACCGGCAATCCCGTCGGTAGGAACAGTGTCCGTCACCACATGCACACAGCCTATCGGTTTCCCGGATTTCCGTAAGCCAGCCAAATACCCGACGTGATGTAGGAAAAACCCTACCCGTGGCACAGGCGTAGAATGGCCGCATCAGCCCATGCAACCGGAGTTTCAGATGGACAGCGCCAAGCTCGGCCAATTCGTCAATGACAAGTGGGACAGCGAGATCGTCCCGCAGTTGGTCGACTACATCCGCATTCCCAACAAGTCGCCGATGTTCGACGCCAATTGGGTGCAGAACGGCTACATGGAACAGGCGGTCACGCTGATGGAGAACTGGGCCAGGGCCCAGCAGCTGCCCGGCCTGAAGGTTGAAGTGGTGCGCCTGGAAGGCCGTACGCCGCTGATCTTCCTGGAAATTCCGGCCACCGGCGCCGAGACCGGCGACGACACCATCCTGCTCTACGGCCACCTGGACAAGCAGCCGGAAATGACCGGCTGGGACGACGACCTCGGCCCGTGGACCCCGGTCCTGCGCGGCGACAAGCTGTATGGCCGCGGCGGCGCCGATGACGGCTACGCCATCTTCGGCTCGCTGGCCGCCGTGCTGGCGTTGCAGGCCCAGGGCCTGCCGCACGCGCGCTGCGTGGTGCTGATCGAAGCCTGTGAAGAGTCGGGCAGCTACGACCTGCCAGCCTACGTCGACCACCTCGCCGACCGCATCGGCAAGCCGTCGCTGGTGGTCTGCCTGGATTCGGGCTGCGCCAACTACGACCAGTTGTGGTGCACCACCTCGCTGCGCGGCCTGACCGGCGGCAATTTCACCGTGAAGGTGCTCAACGAAGGCGTGCATTCCGGCGATGCCTCCGGCGTGATCCCGTCCAGCTTCCGCCTGCTGCGCCAGATCCTTTCGCGCATCGAGGACCAGGAGACCGGCCGCATCCTGATCGACGGCATGAACGTCGAGATCCCGGCCGAACGCCTGGAACAGGCCAAGCGCGCCGCCGAAGTGGTGGATACCGAGATCTTCGAGAAGTTCCCGATGGTCGACGGCCTGCGCCCGATGAACGAGGACCTCACCGAGCTGGTGCTCAACCGCACCTGGCGCCCGGCGCTGTCGGTCACCGGCGTCGGTGGCATGCCGCCGCTGGAATCGGCCGGCAACGTGCTGCGCCCACAGACCTCGGTGAAGCTGTCGCTGCGCCTGCCGCCGACGGCCGATGGCAAGACCTGCGGCGAGCTGCTGAAGGAAGCGCTGCTGCGCGACCCGCCGAACGGCGCGCAGGTCACCCTGGACCTGGAAAAGGCCTCCACCGGCTGGAACGCCCCGGCCATGGCGCCGTGGCTGACCCAGGCCATCGACGACGCCAGCCAGGCCTTCTTCGGCAAGCCGGCGATGTACATGGGCGAAGGCGGCTCGATCCCGTTCATGGGCATGCTGGGCGAGAAGTTCCCGGGCGCGCAGTTCATGATCACCGGTGTGCTCGGCCCGCACTCCAATGCGCACGGCCCGAACGAGTTCCTGCACATCCCGATGGGCAAGAAGGTCACCGCCTGCGTGTCCAAGGTGATCAGCGAGCACTACGCGGCCAGCCTGCGCGGCGAGACCAGCGGTTCGCCGGTGGCTGCCGACAGCGGCACCCGCCACGGCGACCACGGCTGCTGCTGATCCGGCACCCGTGACGGACGCAGCCTGGCCTTGCTAGGCTGCGTCCACCCTTGGCGGAAATCGCGCGCATGAATGGTCTGTTCGGCAGCAGCAGCTGGCTCTACATCATCCTGGTCGGCTTCTTCGTCGGCCTGCTCGGGCGTTTCTTCATGCCCGGCAACAACCGCATGGGCTGCCTGCTGACCATCGTGCTGGGCATCCTTGGCGCCCTGGTGGCCGGCTGGTTCGGCCAGTACATGGGCTGGTACGCCCCCGGTGAGCCGGCCGGTTTCCTCGGTGCGGTAGTGGGTGCGGTGGCCGTGCTGGCCGTGCTGCGCCTGTTCAGCGGCCGTCGCTGACCCCGTCCCTCCTTCCCTTCCTGTTCCCGACGTTGGCGCGCCCGGCGCGCCCGGATATGCCTGCATGACCGAACCCGCCTCCGATCCCCAGCGCAGCGCGCAGCGCCTGCAGTGGGCCCGTACCCAGCTCGATGATGCCAACGCGGTGGTCGAACGCGCCTCGGTCGATGCCGGCATGCGCAGCTACTGGCGCGCCACCAGCACGCGCGGCAGCCACATCGTGATGGATGCCCCGCCGGGGCTGGAAGATCCGAGGCCGTGGCTGCGCATGCGCGGCCTGCTGCACGACAACGGCCTGCGCGTGCCCGCGCTGCTGGCGCAGGATCTGGATGCCGGCTTCCTGCTGCTGGAAGATCTCGGCGGCCCGACCCTGGCCAGGATCCTCGACGAGCGCAATGCCGATGAATGGTTCGGCCGTTCGATCGAACAGCTGCTGCATCTGCAGGCGATCCCGGTGCCGACCGACTTCGGCCAGTTTGGCGAAGCACTGCTGCAGCGCGATGCCGGCCTGTTCGACGAATGGTTCCTGCAGCGCCACCTGAACCTGGAGCTGGACTGCGGCGAGATCGAAGGGCTGCAGCTGGTACACCGCCGCTTGATGGACAACGCGCTGGGCCAGGCCCAGCTGATGACCCACCGCGATTACATGCCGCGCAATCTGATGCCGGTCGAAAATGGTCCCGCAGTGCTGGATTTCCAGGACCTGGTGCGCGGCCCGATCGCCTACGACGCGATGAGCCTGTTCAAGGACGCGTTCCTTAGCTGGCCGCTGGAGCGTGTGGACGAGTGGCTGGCGCAGTACCACGAGCGTGCCCGTGACGCCGGCCTGCCGGTGCCCGACCGCGCCACCTTCCTGCGCGATGCCGACTGGATGGGCATCCAGCGCCACGTGAAGATCCTGGGCCTGTTCTGCCGGCTGCGTTACCGCGACAACAAGGGCCATTACCTCGACGACGCACCGCGCTTCATCACCTATCTGGATGAAGTGCTGCCGCGCTATCGGGAACTGGCACCGCTGCAGCAGCTGCTGGACGAGCGCATCAAGCCGGCGCTGGCCGAGCTGGGTGCACCGATGCGCGTGGCCCGATGAAGGCGCTGGTCTTTGCCGCCGGCCTCGGCGAGCGCATGCGCCCGCTGACCCTGCACACGCCCAAGCCGCTGCTGGAAGTGGCTGGCAAGCCGTTGATCGTCTGGCACCTGGAACGCCTGGCCGCACTCGGCGTGCGCGAGGTGGTGGTCAACACCGCATGGCTGGCCGAACAGTTCCCGGCGACGCTGGGCGATGGCAGCCAATGGGGCCTGCGCCTGCATTTCATGTACGAAGGGCAGATCCCGCTGGAAACCGGCGGTGGCATCCTCAACGCCCTGCCAGTGCTGGGCGATGCCCCGTTCCTTGTGGTGAACGGCGACATCTGGACCGATTTCGATTTCGCCACGCTGCCGCGCGAGCCGCAGGGCCAGGCACACCTGGTGCTGGTCGACAATCCGGCGCAACACCCCGACGGTGACTACCGACTCGATGCGCAGGGCCTGCTGCACCACGACCGCGCAGGGCCGTGCCTGACCTATGCCGGCATCGGCGTGTATCGCCCCTCCATCGTGGCCGACTGGCGCACGGTGATCGGCGATGCGCCGGGTAGCGAGCGTGTTCCGCCGAAGTTCTCGGTGGTGCCGCTGCAGAAGCATTTCATGGCGCAGGGGTTGATGACGGGGCAGCACCATCGCGGGCGTTGGACCGATGTCGGGACGGTGGATCGCCTGCGCGCGCTGGATGTGGAGTTGGCAGCGAACGGCTGAGCCCCTCGTGGCTGGATGTTTTGAGAGCAGAAGCCTTGCTTGGCCGGGCGGGGTGGATTCGCGGGGGACGCCATGAACCCGTCCCTGGGGGCTTGGCCGCGGCATCCATGCCGCGGACACCCCCGCGAACCCACCCCGCCCGGCCTCTGACAGTTTCCGTGGGCGTCCAGCCACGGAAGAAAGGAAAGAAAGGCAAAAGCGGGTCGCTTCGCTGCGCTTGCTCCGGTGACGACCAACGGTCGTCACCCACCACAAGCAAGACACGTGTCGACCAAGGTCGACACCCACCAACAGCAGTGCAGTACGCAGTCCCGGCAGACCGCGGGAAGCTGTCGAAGGCGGGGTGGGTCCGGTTGCGGGGGCGTGAGCCGCATGGATGCGGCGACCGAGCTTACATGGACGTACTTGCAGCGCCCCCCCGCAACCGGATCCACCCCGCCATCCCCACGGATAGCCCGCTTTTGACGTTGACGTTGCTTCTGCGGGTGCAGGGCGTAGCCCTGCAAACAAACCCCACCCTCAGTAGCGGGGCCGGCCTTCTTCCAGCACCTGGCGCAGGAACGGCACGGTGATCCGCCGCTTCGCCGCCAGCGACTCGCGGTCCAGCCAGTCCAGCAGCGTGATCAACCCACCCAGCTCGCGCCCGGTGTGCGACAGCAGCCACTCGATGGATGCCTCGTCGATCGCCAGACCGCGTCGCAGCGCGCGTTCGCGCAGCACCGCTGCCCGCCCCTCCTCATCCAGCGGCTGCAGCAGCACGCGCACGCACTGGCCCAGCCGTGAACGCAGGTCCGGCAGCACCAGGCCCAGCGCTTCCGGCGCCTTCTGCGCCGTGTACAGCACGGTCACGCCCGCGGCGCGCGCGCGGTTGTGGAAATCGAACAGCGCGATCTCGTCGTCGCGGTTGCCTGCAACCTCGTCCAGGCCGTCCAGCGCCACCAGCTCACGCGCCTCCAGCCCATCCAGCGCCGCACGCACGCGGCCGGCGGCACTGGCCAGCGGCACATAGGTCGGCAGGCGCCCTGCCTGCTCGGCGCTGGAACACATCGCCAGCGCCTGGTGGGTCTTGCCCGTGCCCGCCGCACCTTCCAGGTAGACCCAATCGTGGCTGGCACCCACCGCGATCGCGCGCAGCTGCGCCAGCGCGCCATCCGGCGCGCCGATGAAGGTCTCCAGGCGCTGGTCCTGCGGGTAATGCAGGGCCAGCGGCAGTTGCGGCACACCCATCACTTCAGGTCGGGGCCTTTTTCGTTCGGAACGATGATATGGGGCGCATCGACCACGCCGTCAAGCACGATCGCCGGCTTCTCGCCCACGTACAGCTCGCTCTGGCGGTAACGCTGGTGCGCGTAGCGCAGCAGCACGTTGGTCACCGCCGCCACCGGCAGCGCCAGCAGCATGCCGAGGAAGCCGAACAGCTGGCCGCCGGCCATCACCGCGAAGATCACCGCCACCGGGTGCAGGCCGATCTTGTCACCGACGATGCGTGGGGTCAGTACGTAGCTCTCCAGCAGCTGGCCCACGGTGAACACCACGCCGACCAGGATCAGCAGCTTCAGGTCGAAGCCCTGTGCCTGCACCAGCGCGGCGATCACCGCCATCAGCACGCCGGTGGTCGCGCCCAGGTACGGGATGAAACTGATCAGACCGGCAATCAGGCCGATCAGCAGGCCCAGCTTGAGGCCGACCAGCGACAGGCCGCCGGCATAGATCACGCCCAGTGCCAGCATCACCAGGAACTGGCCGCGGATGAACGCACCCAGCACCTCGTTGGACTCACGCGCCAACGCGCTGATGGTGCCAATGTGGTTGCGCGGAATCACCGACGCCACGCGCTCGACCAGCTTGTCCCAATCACGCAGGAAGTAGAACGCCAGGATCGGCAGCAACAGGATGTTGACCACCCAGGTCACCATCGCGAAGCCGGAGCGCGAGACGTAGCCCATGAACGTGGTGGCGAAGCCGCCGGCCTGCTGCCAGTGGCTGCGCACCCATTCGATCAGGCGGTCCGGGTCCAGCCACTGCATCACTTCCAGGCCGGTCTTCTGCTCGAACCAGGGAATCCCCTTCTCCATCAGCCACGCCTGTGCCTGCGGGGCAACCGCGATCAGGGTGGTGATCTGGCGCTCGATCATCGGTACCAGCACCAGCAGCAGCGCCACGATCACCAGCACCATCGCCGCAAACACCAGCACTACGCCTGTCATGCGCGAGCGGCCGGTGGCCTCGATGCGGTCCACCAGCGGGTCACCCAGCCAGGCCAGCGCCAGCGCCAGCACGAACGGGGTCAGGATCGGCGCCAGCAGCCACACCACCCAGCCGATCAGGCCGGCGAACAGGATGTATTTCAGGCGGCGCAGGAACTGCGCGATTTCCGCTTCCGGGGTCAGAGTCATCGCAGGCGGTACTCGTTGCTGACCGGGGCGGCCACCGGAGTACCGGTGGTGTCGTCGATCGGAGCGGGCAGGGCCGGCAGCGGAGCGCTCGGCGCCAGCACGCCGTTGTCGCCCAGCATGCGGTTGAAGCCGGCCAGGCCGGTGGTCATCTCCAGGTTCAGCTCCAGCTGGCCAGCCGAGGCATGCAGGGGGGTGACATTGCGCACCACCGGCACCTCGCGCAGGCCGGCGGCCAGACGCAGGTAGTCGTCGGCGCTGTTGATGCCGGTGACCACCACACGGTAGGTCCCGGCCTGACCGACGGCGGCGCCGGCCTTGGCATAGCGTTTGACCAGCGCATCGGCGGCGCCGTCGGCACCGGCCGCCATCGCGCGCATGGCGTTGGCGTCCTTGCTGGTCCACTTGTTCAGTTCACGGCCGTTGTCGACGAACACCCAGTCCGCCTGCCAGCCGCCATTGGCGCGGTACAACTTGCCGATCAGCTGCATCGGCGGCGAGTAGCGCGAGGAGGCACGGGCCACGGCGGCACTGTCCTGGCGCCAGATCGCACCCGCCAGCGCCTGTTCGGCGGCGCCACCACTGGGCAGGCCCAGCTTGTAGCCCCGCTCGATGGCGCGGTTCAGCAACGGCCGGGCGGCGTTGGCCTGCTGCACGCTGACCAGGCGCGGGCCACTGCCATCGTCGACAGCCAGCCACAGCACCGGCTTCGGTCGCGGCTGCGGCCACAGCGGCAGGCCCAGCGCCGACACCAGCGAGTCGACATCATCCTCGCGGAAGCGGGCCACCAGCAGGGTACGGAAGCTGGGGGCGCCACTGGCGCCCACGCTCTGGTCCTGCTTGTAGTCGTAGCTGGCCACGTAGTCCTTGGCGTTGCGCAGCGCCTGCACCACGCCGGGGCGGGACATCACGCTGCGGTCGCCGGACAGCTTGCCCAGTACCACGCTCAGGGCGCGGGCCAGGGCGCCGTTGCGATCGGCCTCGGCTTGGCTGTTGACGGGCACTTCGGCCTCGTACGCGCCACTGGCGGTGGCGACATCACCCTCGGTGCGAAGGCCGCTCTGGGCCATCGTGGCCACCGGCAGGCTCAGCGCAAGGAGCAGGGTCAGAATCAGGCTGCGGCGCATCAGGACATCCATTGGCTCGACGTATCCGGGGGAATTGTTGCCCGAATACGGCCTTTGCGCCAATGCGGCCTGTTAAAATCGCCCGTTCAACCCCTGCCAGCGCCGACGCCCGTGACCAACACCCCGTCTTCCGCCCCCTCCCCCCTCACCTATCGTGACGCGGGGGTCGATATCGACGCCGGCAATGCGCTGGTCGAGCGGATCAAGCCCCTGGTCAAGCGCAGCTTCCGCCCGGAAGTGATGGGCGGCCTGGGTGGCTTCGGTGCCCTGTTCGACCTGTCCAACAAGTACCGCGAGCCGGTGCTGGTGTCGGGTACCGACGGCGTGGGCACCAAGCTGAAGCTGGCCCACCAGCTGAACCGCCACGATACGATCGGCATCGACCTGGTCGCCATGTGCGTGAACGACGTGCTGGTGCAGGGCGCCGAACCGCTGTTCTTCCTGGACTACTTCGCCACCGGCAAGCTGGACATCGACACCGCCGCAGCGGTCGTGGGCGGCATCGCCAACGGCTGCACCGAGGCCGGCTGTGCGCTGATCGGCGGCGAAACCGCTGAAATGCCCGACATGTACGCCCCCGGCGAATACGACCTGGCCGGCTTCACGGTCGCCGCGGTGGAGAAGAGCGAGCTGAAGGACGGCGCCAGCGTGGCCGCCGGCGACGTGCTGATCGGCATCGCCTCCTCCGGCCCGCACTCCAACGGCTACTCGCTGGTGCGCCGCATCTACGACCGCGCCGGTCGCCCGGCCGATCTGGAGCTGGAAGGCGGCGTGAAGCTGGTCGATGCGCTGATGGCACCGACCCGCCTCTATGTGAAGCCGATCCTGTCGCTGCTGAAGTCGCACGGCGAGGCCATCCATGGCATGGCCCACATCACCGGCGGCGGCCTGACCGAGAACATCATCCGCGTAGTGCCCGACGGCCTCGGCCTGGACATCCAGGCGTCGTCATGGGCCCTGCCGCCGGTGTTCCGGTGGCTGCAGAAGGAAGGCGCGGTGGCCGACAGCGAGATGTGGCGCACCTTCAACTGCGGCATCGGCTTCGTGCTGATCGTCGCAGCGGACCAGGTGGCTGCCGTTTCCGATGCAGTCAAGGCGCAGGGCCTGGAGCACTGGACCATCGGCCAGGTGGTCACCGCCGAAGGCGCCGAACGCGTCCACATCGGCTGACGCCGGCAACCCAGGAGCCCCGCATGGACGCAACGCCCCCTTTGTCGCCCGCCCCCGTGCCGCCGCCGCTGGCGACGGTACCGCCGTTCAGCGCGCAGGATGCCGACCACCTGCGCATGCTGGCCATCGCACACTACGTGGTCGGTGGCCTGATCGTGCTGTTCTCGCTGATCTTCATCCTGCACATCGTGATCGGCATCGCCGCGTTGACCGGCAGCCTGCCGATGAAGTCCGGCGGCGAGCCCTCCTCGCTGGAGGAACAGCGCCTGATGGGCTGGGTGTTCACCGTTCTCGGCTGCGTCGTCGTGTTCGGTGGCATCACGCTGGGCGCGTTCGTGGCCTATGCCGGCCGCTGCCTGTCCCGCCGCCGTCGCCATCTGCTGTGCCTGATCGCGGCTGGCCTGGCTTGCCTGTTCACGCCGGTCGGCACGGTGCTGGGGGTGTTCAGCCTGATCACCCTGCTGCGCCCGCAGGTCAAGGCCGCCTTCGACCTTCCCGCCGCGACCGCATGACCGCCTCCGGCAATCCACCGCCGCTGCCGCATCAGACCCTGGCGCAGCTGCAGCTGACCAGCCATCTGCAGACACTGAGAGTGCTGTTCTACGCCCTGGCCGGTTTCCACTGGGTCGCCGCGGTGGCGTTCCTCGGCCTCAGCGGCTGGGTGGCCCAGTCGCGCGGGTTGGAGGATGCCTGGATGCTGACCACGGTCTATGCGTCCATCGCCGTGCTGGCCGCCGTGCTGGGGTTCGTGCAGCTGCACACCGCGCGCCAGCTGTCACATCGCACCGGGCTGGCCTGGTGCCAGCGCGCGGCGTGGCTGGGCGTGCTGGCTGGACCACTGGGCATGGCGTTGGCCGCCTATGCCTGGGTGTTCCTGTCCAAGCCGGAAATGGCTGCGCTGTTCGACCGCGGTGATCACCTCAGTGCCTGAACCTGCCGGCAGACGCCCCGTCCTCATCTGATCGATTTCCCATGTCCGCGCCTGCCCTCCCGACGTCTGATTCGCCCACCACCCGCCGCTTCCCGGTCCCGAAGAAGTGGGCTTTCGCCGCCGTACTGGCGGTCTTCGCGATCAGCTGGATCCACCCGCTGTGGCCCATCGAGCAGGCCCTGCACAGCACGCTGACCGTGGTCGGTCTGGCCGCCCTGCTGTGGGTTGACCGCCGCGGCGGCTGGCTGGGCAACGGCGCCTTCATCGCCATCTGCGGCTTCATCGCCCTGCACTGCGTGGCGGCGCGCTGGCTGTATTCCAACGTGCCCTACGACGCCTGGGCGCAGATGCTGACCGGCTGGTCGCCGAATGCGGCCTTCGGCTGGCAGCGCAACCATTTCGACCGCCTCATCCACTTCCTGTTCGGCGTCTGCTTCACCCCCGCACTGCTGCAGCTGGCCCGTCATGCGTGGCCGGCGCTGCGCCTGGGCCAGGCCTTCACCCTGGCGGTGATGACGGTGATGTGTGCCAGCCTGGTCTACGAATGGTTCGAATGGGCCATCGCGCTGGCGCTGTCGCCGGATGCCGCCGAAGCCTACAACGGCCAGCAGGGTGACATGTGGGATGCGCATGCCGACATGCTGATGGCGACCGTCGGCAGCCTGCTGACCTGGCCTCTGATCCGCCGGAGTTGCCTGCAATGACCGCCCCAACCCGCATCGCTGTGCTCGCCTCGGGCCGCGGCAGCAACCTGCAGGCCATCCTCGACGCGATCGGCAGCGGCCGCCTGCCGGCCGAGGTGGTCGGCGTGTTCTCCGACCGCCCCGCCGCAGAGGCCCTGCTGCGTGTCGATGCCGGCCTGCGCTGGGCGCATGCACCGAAGGAATTCAGCGACCGCGCCAGCTACGAGCAGGCGCTCGGCGATGCGCTTGCCGCGGTACAGCCGGACTGGATCGTCTGTGCCGGCTACATGCGCATCCTTGGTCCGGCCTTCGTGCAGCGTTTCGATGGCCGCCTGGTCAACATCCACCCGTCGCTGCTGCCGCTGCACAAGGGCCTGGACACCCACGCGCGGGCGCTGCAGGCCGGTGACGCCGAGCATGGCGCCAGCGTGCACCTGGTGGTCCCCGAACTGGATGCCGGCGCGGTGCTGGCGCAGGCCCGCGTGCCGGTGCGGCCCGGCGATGACGCGCAGGCGCTGGCCGCACGCGTGCTTGCGGTGGAGCATCCGCTGCTGATCGCCACACTGCAGCTGCTGTGCGAGGGCCGCCTGGCTGAACGGGAGGGTCAGCCCTGGCTGGACGGTCACCCCCTGTTTAGCCCCTTGGCCCTAGATTCCGCCGGAAACCTGAACCGGTAACGCTCTTGCACACGCCCCGCTGACTGCGGGGCTGGCATCCTGCCCCCTCCTGCGGTTCCTGTCCTCCATGAAGACCACGACGCTGCTGTCCACTTCACTGCTGTTGTCGCTTGCCGTGCTTCCCGCTGTGGGCTGGGGCCAGGCGCAGCCGCCTGCGGCTTCACCGCCGCCCACACCCGCTGCGCTGCCACCGAACGAGCCCAGTGTGCCGCTGTTGCCGGCACTGGCCTGGGAGCCGCCGCCGCTGCAGCCGTTCACCGCCACCTACCAGGCCTTCTACAAGGGCAAGGAAGCGGGTGATGCCAGCATGCAGGTCACCCACACCGGCGGCAGCCAGTGGCGCGTGGACATGCAGGTGGTCGGCCGCCGCGGCTTTGCCAGCGTGCTCGGCCTGAACATCGAGCAGAGCACGGTGTTCGAGGAGCGCAGTGGCGTCTACGCACCGCTCAGCCAGAGCACGGTGCGCAAGGGCCTGTTCCTGGGCAAGAAGGCCGTGGGCACTTACAACTGGCAGGCCGGCACCGCGCAATGGACCGGCGACGTCAAGAAGGAGCGCGCGCAGCCGATCCCGCTGCGGGCCGGCGACCAGAGCGCGCTGCTGATCAACCTGGCGATCATGCGCGATGCGCGTCCGGGCGCCACCATGCATTACCGCTACGTGGACATGGGCAAGGTCCGCGAACACGACTACCAGGCCGCGCCGCAGACCGAGAACGTCGAGGTCGGCGACCTGTCCTACAACGCGCTGCGGGTCTACCGGACCAACGGTGGCAGAAACGAAACCATTCTCTGGATCGCCAACGGTGTCCCCACCCCGGTGCGCATCCTGCAACGCGAAGACGGCGAAGACCGCGTCGACCTGCGCCTGATCGAATACCAAGGAGTCTGAGCATGAATACCCTGACCCGCCCCCTCACCTGGATCGCAGCCGCTGCCCTGACCGTGGCCAGCCTGCCGGCCATGGCCCTGGAACCGTTCAAGGCGGATTACCTGGCCAGCTACATGGGCATGCAGGCCAACGGCACCATGACCCTGGCCAGCGAAGGCAGCAACAAATGGCGCTACAGCCTGCAGGTGAAGAACCAGCTGGCCGACCTCAGCCAGAGCACGGTGTTCGAGGAAGTGCGTGGCCAGCTGCGCCCGCTCAGCAGCCAGGATCGTTCGGCACTGCTGGTGAAGAAGCGCAACGTGCAGGCCAACTACAACTGGACCAGCAACCAGGCCACCTGGACCGGCGACATCAAGCCGGACCGTGCGGGCCCCATCGCGCTGAAAGCAGGCGACATGGACGCGCTGCTGATCAACCTGGCGATCGCCCGTGACCTGGCCGCCGGCAAGCCGCTGACCTATCGCATGGTGGACGAAGGCCGGATCAAGAACATGACCTACCGCGTGATCGGCAAGGAATCGATCACCGTGGCCGGCAAGAGTTATGAGGCGACCAAGGTCTCGCGCGCCGATGGCAACAAGGAGCTGATCGCCTGGATCGTGCCGGACTTCCCGGTGCCGGCGCGCATGCTGCAGCGTGAGAGCGGCCGCGATGCGCTGGACCTGACCATCAAGGCGATGAACTGAGTGCCGGGGTCGGATCCCATCCCCTCGGGGATGGGCTCTGACCCCGGTTGTGTGGCTGGGGTCGGAGCCCTTTCCGATGGAAAGGGCTCCGACCCCGGACCCCGCGAAAAGAAAACGCCCGCTTTCGCGGGCGTTTTTCTTACTTCTTTTCCTCGGCCGCCGCCGCCTTGAACTCGGTGCGGCAGTCCACGCGGATCTGCTCGCCGGTGCTGCGCCAGACAAAGGTGCGGCAATGACGGTTGCCGTCCTGGCTGTCGTTCACCGCGACCGCATAGAACGACTCGATGATCTCGTCACGCGTGACCGTGCCGTCGCCGTTCCAGTCCATGTCCTTCTGCTCGATGCCCTGGGTGATGGCGATGTTGGCGTACCAGGCATAGCCCAGCCACGCCAGCACGATCAGCACCAGGGCCAGCAGCGCCTTGCGACGCGGGCTGAACTTGCCGCGCAGGATCATGGCACGCGCCGGATGGTGGCGCCGAGCGAAGACAGCTTCTCTTCGATGTTCTCGTAGCCGCGATCAAGGTGGTAGATGCGGTCGATGGTGGTATCGCCGCTGGCCATCAGGCCGGCCAAGATCAGCGAGGCCGACGCACGCAGGTCGGTCGCCATCACCGGTGCGCCGCTCAGGTGCTCGCTGCCACGCACGATGGCAGTGTGGCCTTCAACCTGGATGTCCGCGCCCAGGCGCAGCAGTTCGTTGACGTGCATGAAACGGTTCTCGAAGATCGTTTCGTTGATCACGCCCACGCCATCGGCCACGCAGTTGAGTGCCATGAACTGCGCCTGCATGTCGGTCGGGAATGCCGGGTACGGCGCGGTGGTCAGGTTGACCGCCTTCGGCCGCCTGCCCTGCATGTCCAGGGTGATGCTGTCGTCGGTGGTCTCGATCTTCGCACCGGCCTCGACCAGCTTGGACAGCACCGCGTCCATGGTGTTCGGGCGCGCACGGTTGACCGTGACCTTGCCACCGGTCATCGCCGCGGCCACCAGGAAGGTGCCGGTCTCGATGCGGTCGGGCAGCACTTCGTGGCGGCCACCGGACAGGCGCTCGACGCCCTCGATCACCAGGCGGGCGGTGCCCAGGCCTTCGATCTTCGCGCCCAGCGCGATCAGGCAGTGCGCCAGGTCGGTCACTTCCGGTTCCATCGCGCAGTTGTCGAGGACGGTGGTCCCTTCAGCCAGCACCGCGCCCATCAGCACGTTCTCGGTGCCGGTGACGCTGACCATGTCGAAGGTGAAGTGGCCACCCTTCAGGCGCTTGGCGCTGGCCTTGATGAAGCCGTTCTCGACCACAATCTCGGCGCCCAGCGCCTGCAGGCCCTTGATGTGCTGGTCGACCGGTCGCGAGCCGATCGCGCAGCCGCCCGGCAGCGACACTTCGGCGGCGCCGAAGCGGGCCAGCAGCGGGCCCAGCACCAGGATCGAGGCGCGCATGGTCTTGACCAGCTCATACGGTGCGACGTGCTGGTTGACCGGACGCGGGTCGACCACGATCGCGCTGCCGCGCGACAGCGTGCCCTGGTCGATGGTGACCTTGGCGCCCAGCTCGCCGAGCAGCTTCACCGTGGTGACCACGTCGTGCAGGTGCGGCACGTTGGTGATCTCCACCGGCGCATCGGCCAGCAGGGTCGCGCAGAGAATGGGGAGGACGGCGTTCTTGGCGCCGGAGATGCTCACTTCACCGTGCAGCGCAGCGCCGCCGGTCACAACGATCTTGGCCATGTATTCGGGATCTTCTGCGGTTCAGCCGGCTTCGGCCGGGGTCACGGTTTTCAGCGCCAGCGCGTGGATCGCGCCGCCCATCAGGTCGCCCAGGGTGGCATACACCATGCGGTGGCGGGCCAGCGGCATCTTGCCGGCGAAGGCCTCGCAGACCACGGTCGCTTCGAAATGCACGCCATCGTCGCCCTGCACGTCGGCGCGGGCGCCAGGCAGGCCGGTTTCGATCAGATTGCGGATGGTGTCGGCGTCCAACGGGCTTTCCTAATAAAATGTGGGTCCATTCTACTTCCGCTGCGTGGCGTCCGCATGGCCGAATCCCTGTTGCCCCCCCGTTCCGTCGACCCTGCCGGCCTGGTTGCCAGTGGCCGCCGCGTGTTCGAGATCGAGCGGCAGGCCCTGGATGCCGTGGCCGACCGCCTCGGCGAGGCCTTCCAGCAGGCCTGCCAGGCGATTCTGGCCAGTCGCGGGCGGGTGGTCGCCACCGGCATGGGCAAGTCCGGGCATATCGCGCGCAAGATCGCCGCCACCCTGGCCTCTACCGGCACGCCGGCGTTCTACGTGCACCCCGGTGAAGCCGGCCACGGCGACCTGGGCATGATCACCGAGGACGACGTCGTGCTGGCCCTGTCCTACTCGGGCGAATCGGACGAGGTACTGATGCTGCTGCCGGTGCTCAAGCGCCAGGGCAACCTGCTGATCTCCATGACCGGCCGCCCGCAGTCCAGCCTGGCCGCCGCCGCCGACATCCATCTGGACGTGAGCGTGCCGGCCGAGGCCTGCCCGCTGGCGCTGGCACCCACTTCCAGCACCACCGCCTCGCTGGCGATGGGCGATGCACTGGCCGTGGCCCTGCTCGATGCACGTGGCTTCACCGCCGATGACTTCGCCCGCTCGCACCCGGCCGGCAGCCTCGGCCGTCGCCTGCTGCTGCACATCACCGACGTCATGCACACCGGCGACGACCTGCCCAGCGTGGGCGCCGACGCCAGCCTCAGCGAGGCGCTGGTGGAAATGAGCCGCAAGCGGCTGGGCATGACCGCCGTGGTTGACACCGACGGCGTGCTGATCGGGCTGTTCACCGACGGCGACCTGCGCCGTGCGCTGGACAGCGCGCTGGACGTGCGCACGGCGAAGATCGCCGACGTGATGACCCGCAACCCGCGCACCATCGGCGCCGACCAGCTGGCGGTCGAGGCCGCCCGCCTGATGGAGACCCACAAGATCACCGGCCTGATCGTGGTTGATGACCAGGGCCGCGCGGTTGGCGCGCTGAACATTCATGACCTGTTGCGGGCCCGGGTGGTTTAACCGACAGTCCGTAGACCCCATTCAGTCTGTAACGCTGCACCCGCCCATAACGAGCCTGCCGCCCTGATGCCCTGGTCCCCCCTGCCCGCCTTCCCCGCCCACCTGCATGCCGCTGCGGCCCAGATCCGCCTGGCCTGCTTCGACGTGGACGGCACCCTCACCGACGGTCGGCTGTACTACGACAAGGACGGCAACGAGAGCAAGGCGTACTTCGTGCAGGATGGCCTGGGCCTGAAACTGCTGCAGCAGCACGGTATCCACCCCGTGCTGATCACCGCGCGCAACAGCCAGTCCGCGCTCAAGCGCGGCGCCGACCTCGGCATCGACACCCAGATCGCCGTGGGCGACAAGCTGGCCAGCGTGCAGGCGCTGTGTGCGCAGCACGGGATCGGCCTGGAACAGGTGGCGTTCATGGGCGATGACCTGCCCGATCTGGCGCCGCTGGGTGCGGTCGGCCTTGCGGTGGCCCCGGCCAATGCCCATCCGTGGATCGCCGAACGCGTGCATTGGCAGACCCGCGCCGAGGGTGGCCGTGGCGCCGCGCGCGAGCTGTGCGACATCCTGCTGGCCGCCCAGGGCCGCACGGATGCGGTGCTGGCGAGGTTTGGCGCATGAACCTGCCCACCTTGAACTGGCGCACCGTGCTCGGCATCAGCCTGCTGCTGGCCGCCCTGCTGAGCAGCTGGGCGGCGCTGCGCAACCGCGACAAGGGTCCAGCCACGGGGGGCCAGGAAATCGGCGTGGATTACATCCTGCATGACTTCCAGATCGTTGCCCTGGATGAGCACGGCAAGGAATCGACCACCCTGCGCGCACCGCGGCTGGAACGCCAGCGCGGCGACCAGACCATCAACATCGCCACCCCGCTGTTCGAGATGCCGGACAAGGATGGCAAGCACTGGACGCTGCGTGCCGAGACCGGCTGGCTCAGCGCCAAGGGCGACGAGATGAAGCTGCGCGGCAAGGTTGCCGGCGACAGCCCGGCGGGCCCGGGCGTGGTGCCGACCACCTTCCGCACCGACCACCTGGATGTGTTCCCGAAGGAGAACCGCGCCCGTACCGACGCCCTGGTGACCATGACCCGCCCGGGCATGGAACAGTCCGGCGTCGGCTTCGAAGTGGATTCGAAGAACAACACGTATCATTTCCTCAGCCAGTCCAAGGGCCGTTACACGCCCAAACGCTGATTCCGCCGCCAGCCCGCGACGTCTCCGGACAGGCGCAGGGCCGGCAGCCCCACCCTCCGCCCCCGGCCCGCCCGGCAGGCCCCCACCGGTAGAACGGACCCCGATGAAGATTCCCTTTGCCGCCGTACTCGCGCTCGGTCTTCTTGTCCCCAGCGCCGCCTTCGCCAAGTCCACCGACCGCAACGAAGACATGCACATCGATTCCGGCGCCCAGTCCGGCATGCTCACCGGCGACGGCAAGACCGTACTGTCGCAGGGTGTGATCATCACCCAGGGCACGCTGGACCTGCGTTCGTCCGAGGCCGAGATCTACCTCAAGGACGGCGAGGCCGTGCGCGTGGTGTTCACCGGCAAGCAGGCCAAGATGAAGCAGCAGCTTGATGACGGCACCTGGATGGATGCGCTGGCTGATCGCATCGACTACGACATCAAGACCGAGATCATCACCCTGACCGGCAACTACAAGGTCACCAGCGCGCGCGGCACCAATGCCGGCCAGCGCATGGTCTACAACACCCGCACCGGCGAGATGAACTCCGGTGGTGACGGCAGCCGCGTGCGTACCGTCATCCCGCCGAAGAACAAGACCCCGGCCGCGCCTGCGGCACAGCCCAAGGCCACCACGCCGGCACAGCCGGCCGGGAGCAGGAAGTAATGCTCGTCGCCAAGGGCCTGCGCAAAAAGTACAAGCAGCGCGAAGTGGTCAAGGACTTCGGGCTGACCCTCGATGCGGGTGAAGTGGTCGGCCTGCTCGGCCCCAACGGTGCCGGCAAGACCACCTGTTTCTACATGATCGTCGGTCTGGTGGCCGCCGATGCCGGCAGCATCGTGCTCGACGGCAAGGACATCACCGGCGACCCGATGTACACCCGCGCCAAGCAGGGGGTGGGCTACCTGCCGCAGGAACCGTCGGTGTTCCGCAAGCTTACCGTGGCCGACAACATCCGCCTGGTGCTGGAACTGCGCGAGGACCTGGACTCGGCCGGCCGCGAGCGCGAATTGAACGGCCTGCTCGACGAACTGCAGCTGGGCCATGTCGCCGACCAGCTCGGCGCCAGCCTGTCCGGTGGCGAACGCCGCCGCTGCGAGATCGCCCGCGCACTGGCCGCACAACCGCGCCTGATCCTGCTCGACGAACCGTTCGCCGGTGTCGACCCGATTTCGGTCGGCGAGATCCAGCGCATCGTCACCCACCTCAAGCAGCGTGGCATCGGCGTGCTGATCACCGACCACAACGTGCGCGAGACCTTGGGTATCTGCGACCGCGCGTATATCCTCGCCGAGGGCAGCGTGCTGGCCCAGGGTTCGCCGGAGGCGATCCTGGACAACGCCGATGTACGTCGCGTCTACCTCGGGGATTCCTTCAAGCTGTGAAGCAGTCGCCGGGTCCCTTTCCTTCCTTTCGGCACAGGCATGAAGACTCGGCTGCAGACATCGTTGGGACAGCAACTGGTGCTCACGCCCCAGTTGCAGCAGGCGATCAAGCTGCTGCAGATGTCGGCCACCGAACTGGAGCTGGAGATCGCGCAGGCAGTGGAAAGCAACCCACTGCTGGACTGGGCCGACAGCAACGACAGCAGCGCCGCCAACGAAGGCAGCGATGGCAACGACAACGAAGCGCCTGCAGAGCGCAGCGATGAGGGCGACGACTGGGCGCCGACCGAACTGGACTGGACGACGACCGGCAGCGGTGGCAGCTTCGATGATGACGACGACAACGGCAGCGCTGCCGAGCGCGTAGCCGAAACCGAAACACTGGCCGACCATCTGCTGTGGCAGCTGCATCTGTCGCATCTGTCCTCGCGTGATCGCAGCATCGGTGCCGCGCTGATCGATGCACTGGACGACGATGGTTACCTGCGCGAGCCGCTGGCCACCATCGCTGAAACCCTGTTGCCGGCGATCCACGCCGACGAGGACGAGATCCTCGCCGTGCTGCATCGCATCCAGCGCTTCGATCCGGTGGGTGTGGCTGCACGCACGCTGGGCGAATGCCTGCTGCTGCAGCTGGATGTGCAGGCCGGCGACACGCCCGGCCTGCTGCTGGCGCGACAGATTGCCGCAGGCCCCTTGGAACGTTTGCCGCGCAGCGGCGTCGCCGGGCTCGCCCATGAGTTGAAGCTGCCGCTGGACGAGGTCGAGACTGCCGTGGCGCTGCTGCGTTCGCTGGACCCGCGCCCGGGCACGCAGATCGCGCCGCTGTCGCAGGACACCTATGTGGTGCCGGACGTGGTGGTGTGGCGGCAGAACGGCGTGTGGCGGGCTGCACTGGCCGCGCATGCCGGGCCGAAGGTGGTGATCCACCGCGGCTACGAACAGCTGATACGACGTTGTGGCGACGCCGATGCCGGCTACCTGCGTGCCCAGCTGCAGGAAGCGCGCTGGCTGCTGAAAGGGCTGCAGCAGCGTGGTGACACCCTGCTGCGCGTCGTGCGCAGCCTGATCCTGCAGCAGGCCGGCTTCCTCGAATTCGGCGAGCAGGCGCTGCGTCCACTGACCCTGCGCGAGATCGCCGCCGAGCTCGGCCTGCACGAATCCACGGTCTCGCGCGCGATCGCCCGCAAGCACGTGCGTACCCCGCGAGGCACCCTGCCGCTGCGCGCCTTCTTCGCCTCGGGCATCGATACCGAGAGCGGTGGCGAGGCGTCCAGCACCGCCATCCAGGCGATGATCCGGCGCCTGATCGACGACGAGAACCCGCGCAAGCCGCTTTCTGACGCCAAGCTGGCTGACCTGCTCAAATCGTCGGGAATTCCAGTAGCGCGACGCACCGTGGCGAAGTATCGTGAAGCCATGAACATTTCCGCCTCGCACGAAAGGGTCAGAATCGCTTGACGCGCCGCCGCGCCCGGCGGAGAGGTTCATTGGCACATCCGAACACAGGAGAAACCCGATGCGCATCGAAACGTTTGGCAAAGATGTCGAAGTCACCCCGGCCCTGCAGTCCTATGTTGAGGAGAAGCTGGCCCGGATCGGAAAGCACTTCGACCAGCACTGCGAAGCGCGGGTGACCCTCAAGCTGCAGAAGACCGAACACCACGTCGACGCCAGCCTCAACATTCCCGGCCAGACCCTGCACGCCGAGGCCAATGCCCAGACCATGTATGCCGCGATCGACCTGCTTGCGGACAAGCTTGACCGTCTGGTGATCAAGCACAAGGAGAAAAAACAGCAGCACGCACCGCTGCCGGTGGGCGACAATGGTGGCTGATCGCCACCGTTCCCCGCAGACATGCCCCTGACTGACCTCCTGGCGGCCGTGCAGACCCAGCTCTGCACGGCCACCGACCGTGACAGCGTCCTGCAGGCCGCCGCCGGGTTGCTGGCCTGCCGCCAGGCCAACGCCGAACAGATCTATCTGAACCTGTGCCAGCGCGAAGCGCTGGGCAGCACAGCCATCGGCCACGGCATCGCCATTCCCCACGGCCGCGCGCCAACCCTGGACCGCCCCCGCGGCGCCCTGCTGCGGTTGGCCACCCCGGTCGATTTCGGTGGCGAGGAGCCGGTGGACCTGGTGTTCGCGATGGCCGTCCCCGCCCACTACACCCACCAGCACCTGATGCTGCTGTCCGAGCTGGCCGAGCTGTTCTCGGCGCCGGACATCCGCCAGGCCCTGCGCGAAGCGGGCGATGCCCGGGCGCTGCGCGAGGCGCTGGACATGACCCCACCTGCGAGTGCCGCATGAATACCAGCATCACCGCCCGTGAACTGTTCGAACAGCAGCGCGAGCGGCTGGGGCTGCGCTGGGCTGCCGGCAAGTCCGGCGAGAAGCGCGAGCTGGAGGCCGGCAACACGGTCTCGCGGCGTCCGTCGCTGGCCGGCTATCTCAATGCGATCTACCCCAACAAGGTGCAGATCCTGGGCACCGAGGAACTGTCCTGGCTGGATGCGCTGGAACCGCGCCAGCGTTGGGAGACCATCGAAAAGATCATGCAGTCGCACCCGCTGGCGCTGGTGCTGACCCGCAACCAGGCCTGCCCGGAAGACCTGCGCGCTGCCGCGGACGAATCCGGCACGCCGCTGTGGCTGTCGCCCAAGCGCGGCCACGAACTGCTCAACCACCTGTCCTACCACCTGGCGCGTACGCTGGCGCCGCGGGTGATCCTGCATGGCGTGTTCATGGAGATCTACTCCATCGGCGTGCTGATCACCGGCGAAGCGGGATCCGGCAAGAGCGAACTGGCGCTGGAACTGCTCAGCCGTGGCCATCGCCTGGTGGCCGACGATGCCCCCGAATTCACCCAGATCGCACCCGATGTACTCGATGGCACCTGCCCGGAGCTGCTGCAGGACCTGCTGGAAGTGCGCGGCCTGGGCGTGTTGAACGTGCGCGAGATGTTCGGCGACACGGCTGTAAAGAAGAACAAGTACCTTCGGCTGATCGTCCACCTGACCAAGCCGATGACCGAACCCACCCCGCATGGCTACGAGCGCCTGACCGGCGATTCGGGCACCCGCCATGTGCTGGACCTGGACGTACCGCTGATCACCCTGCCGGTGATGCCCGGCCGCAACCTGGCCGTGCTGACCGAGGCGGCCACCCGCCTGCACATTCTGCGCACCAAGGGCATCGACCCGGCAGCCATGTTCATCGCCCGCCACAGCAACCTGCTGGAACGGCGAACACCCTGATTTCCCTGCCCTTCGAAGAGCCTGTCCATGAGCACCGTCACCCCCTCCGCCCCGACCCTGATCATCGTCAGCGGCCTGTCCGGCTCGGGTAAATCCGTCGCCCTGAAGACCTTCGAGGACCAGGACTACTACTGCTCGGACAACCTGCCGATCAATCTGCTGCCCGACTTCGTGCGCAGCCTGCTGGCCAACCACGACGGCAGCGCACCACGGCGTCTGGCCGTAGGCATCGACGTTCGCGGCCAGGCCGACCTGAGCCAGCTGGGCGACTGGCGGCAGCTGGCGGCCGACGCCGGCGTGGACGTGAAGGTGCTGTTCTTCGAGGCCAGCGACGAGGCCGTGCTCAAGCGCTACGCCGACACCCGCCGCCGCCATCCGCTGAGCCAGCTGGGCCTGTCGCTGCCTGAAGCCATCGCCCGCGAACGCGAGTTGACCGCACCGCTGCGCCGCGAGGCCGATGCGGTGATCGACACCAGCAGCCTCAACGTGCATCAGCTGCGGCGGCGGATCATCACCGAGTTCACGATGGACCATGCCACCGGCCTGTCGCTGCTGTTCGAATCGTTCGCCTACAAGCGCGGCGTGCCGGCCGAGGCGGATTTCGTGTTCGATGCGCGGGTGCTGCCCAATCCGCACTGGGACCCGGACCTGCGCGCGCTCAGCGGTCGCGAACCGGGTGTACGCGACTACCTGGAAGCGCAGCCGGACGTGCAGCGCTACCTGGCCCAGCTGATGGACTTCCTCGATACCTGGCTGCCGAAGCTGGGTGATGGCACCCGCAGCTATGTGACCGTGGCGTTCGGCTGCACCGGCGGCAAGCACCGGTCGGTGTTCCTGGCCGAGCGCCTGGCCCGGCATGCCCGCGAGATGGGCTGGGAAGACGTGGCGACGTACCACCGCGAACAGGATTGAGGGGGGGGCGGCCGGGCTGCGCCCGGCACCCGCCGGTAGTGCCGGCCGCTGGCCGGCAACAGCAACAGCAACAGCAGAAGCGGCATTCCGTGGGATGGCGGGGCGGTGTGGGTCTGCAGGACACGCCGTGAACCCCGCTCCGCGGTCCGGCCCAGCCGCTGGCGGCTGGGCGTTCGGGCGCTTGCGAAGCAGTGCTTCGCAAGCAAAGCGCCCTCACCCCTGGGGGCTCGATGGCGCCATCCATGGCGCCAACGGTCCTGCAGACCCACACCGCCCCACCTCTGACAGATTTCTGCTGCGGGTGGGTGTCGACCCTGGTCGACACGATGGATCCACGCCATGCGTGGATGAATCGCTGTCAGGCATCGAAAAACGGATGGGGTCGGATCTCTTTCTCAACGGAAAAGGCCTCCCCTGGTAGCAACGCTGAATACGGGACACAGTGCCCCTCTCCTGCTGCTATCGCCAATTCACCTTGACCTGTTAACGTGCAGTAATGACCTGTGGCATTCTCCTCGTAACACATCCCGGGGTCGGGACCGCCCTGCTTGACGTGGCGACCCGGCTCCTGCGGCAGTTGCCGCTGAAAACCGAAGCTTTCGAAGTACCGTTCGACGCAGACCTGGACGCCCTGCTCCCGCTCGCCTCGGCCGCCCTGCGGCGGGTTGACGGGGGTGATGGTGTGCTGATCCTGACCGACCTGTACGGCGCCAGCCCTGCCAACCTTGCCGGGCAGCTGGCCCGGCTGGGGACCCCGGTCCGCCGGGTGTCGGCGCTGAGCCTGCCGATGTTGCTGCGGGTGATGAATTATCCGGAACAGGGACTGGATCAACTGCCCGCCACAGCCGCGGCGGGTACCCGTAATGGAGCGATAGTCGACGATGCTTGAACGAGAACTCACCGTGAGCAACCGCCTGGGCCTGCATGCCCGGGCCACCGCCAAGCTGGTGCAGACCCTGGCGCCGTTCCGCTGCAACGTGACCATGGCCGCCAAAGGCCGTGAGATCAACGCCAAGAGCATCATGGGCGTGATGCTGCTGGCCGCCGGCCAGGGCACCCCGGTCACCGTGCGGATCAACGGCGAGGACGAAGCCGCCGCGATGGAGGCGGTGGTCGGCCTGTTCGAACGCCGTTTCGACGAGGACAGCTGAGCGTGCCACGCGCACGCGCCGGCCAACCCCCTTCCGGCCAGCGGCCGGTACTGCTGCTGGCCGGGCATGGTGCCGCCCGCGGCACGGCAATGGGCCGCGCCCGCGTGCGCCTGCCGCATGCACTGGAAGTGGCCGAGCAGCGCGTTGCCGCCCACCAGGTCGAGGCCGAGCTGGCGTGCCTGCATCGCGCGGTGGACGCCGCGCGGTCGGAGATGCACGAGCTGCGCCAGCGCCTGCATGGAGCGCTGAACCAGGAAGTGGGTGAGTTCCTCGACCTGCATGCGCTGCTGCTGGACGATCCCGAGCTGCTGTATGGGCTGGACGAACTGATCCGCAGCGGACCGTACAGCGCCGGCTATGCGTTGCGCCTGCAGCGCGACCGCCTGGCCAAGGTCTTCGACGGCATGGACGATGCTTACCTGAAGAGCCGCATGGACGACCTCGACCATGTGATCGGCCGCATCCATGCCTTCCTGCAGCCCGAACGCCCGCCAGCGGTGAAAGGCCTGGCCGGCGAGATCCTGGTCTGCGACAACATCGCGCCCTCCGAACTGGCACAGCTGCAGGCGCAAGGCGTGGTCGGCATCGTCACCGCCGCCGGCAGCGCGCTCTCGCACAGCGCGATCCTTGCGCGCAGCCTGCACCTGCCCTTGATCGTCAACGTGCCGCAGCTGCTCAGCCGCATCGCCGATGGCGACGTGCTGATCATCGACGGCGCCGACGGCAGCATCACCGCCAATCCACAGGCCGACAATCTGCGCGACTACCGCGCACGACTGAAGGAACACGCGCGCGAACAGCGCGAGCTCGGCCGCCTGCGCAGCAAGCCCAGCCGCACCCGCGACCAGGTCGACATCGCCCTGCTGGCCAATGCCGAGTCGCTGGAGGACGTGACCCAGGCGCATGCGCTGGGCGCCCACGGCCTGGGCCTGTACCGCACCGAATTCCTGTTCCTGCAGCGCAACGAGCTGCCGGATGAAGAAGAACAGTTCCAGACCTACCGCGATGCGGCACTGGGCATGAGCGGGCGACCGGTGACCATCCGCACCCTCGATCTGGGCGCGGACAAGGCCGACCGCACCGGCCTGACCCTGAGCAACGAAGAAAATCCGGCGCTCGGCCTTCGCGGCGTACGCCTGTCGCTGGCACGGCCGAAGGTAGCCGACACCCAGCTGCGCGCGATCCTGCGCGCCTCGGCCTACGGCAAGCTGCGGGTGCTGGTGCCGATGGTCAGCACCCGGGAGGAACTGCTGGCAGTGCGCCGCCGCATGCTCAAGCTGACCGAACAGCTGCGCGGCGAAGGCCACATGGTGTCCGACCACGTGCCACTGGGCGCGATGATCGAAGTCCCTGCTGCGGCGCTGGCGCTGGAGAGCTTCATCGACCTGGTCGATTTCCTGTCGATCGGCACCAATGACCTGGTGCAGTACCTGCTGGCGGCCGACCGCAACAATGAAGCACTGGGCGAGCTGTATTCGCCGTTGCACCCGGCGGTGCTGCGGCTGCTGCAGATGGTGATCGAGACCGGCGCGCGCCACCGCATCCCGGTGGCGGTCTGTGGCGAGATGGCCGGCGATGCGCGGATGACCCCACTGCTGCTGGCACTGGGCCTGACCGAGTTCAGCCTGCACCCGGGCACGCTGCTGGAAGTACGCCGCGCGGTCCGCGAGGCCGACCTGGCCATGCTGCGCGCGCGCGCACCGAAGCTGCTGGCCGCGCGCGACCGCCGCGCGATCGAACGCTGGCTGGCACTGGTGGCCGAAACGGCTTGATACCCCGGCTCGCCGGGCATGCACGCCTGGGGTCAGATCCCTTTTCCGCGGGAAAAGGGATCTGACCCCGTCTCGTTGAAGGCCAAGACGTTGCCGGCCAGCGGCCGGCACTCCCGCCACCCGGCGGCTATGCGTTGAAACATCGCCTTGCGATAATGACGCGCTGAACACCCCTGTTGCCGCATCCTTGCCGGGATCGCGGCTTTTCTTATCCCCGCGGGAGCTGCGATGGCTGAAGCTGTACGCCACGACAAGACTGCGCGCCAACTGCGGATGCTGTCCGATGCACTGGACAGCGGCCGGCTGGGCCCGGTGCGTCGCCTGGTCAACACCCTGGCCCCGGCCGAGATCGGCAACCTGCTCGAATCGTTGCCGCCGGGCAAGCGCGAGGTGGTGTGGGGACTGGTTGATCCGGAAGACGACGGCGAGGTGCTGGTCCACGTCGGCGACGACGTGCGCGAAAGCCTGCTCGCGGACATGGACCCGGACGAGATCATCGCCGCGGTCGAAGACCTGGACATCGACGATCTGGCCGACCTGGTCGAAGACCTGCCGGACACGGTCATCGACGAAGTCCTCAAGTCGATGGACCGCGAGAACCGCGAGCGCCTGGAACAGGTCCTGTCCTATCCCGAGGACAGCGCCGGTCGCCTGATGAATCCGGACGTGGTGACCGTGCGCGCCGACGTCAATGTCGACGTCGTGCTGCGCTACCTGCGCCTGCGCGGTGAACTGCCCGACCACACCGACCACCTGTTCGTGGTCAGCCGCCGCCATCAGTACCTCGGCCGCGTGTCGCTGGCGGCACTGGTGACCCACGAGGACACCACCCCGATCAATCGCCTGATCGACGACGAGCAGCCAGCCATCGACGTCGGCGAGAGCGACCAGGAAGTCGCCCGCCAGTTCTCCGACCATGACTGGATCTCCGCGCCAGTGGTGGATGACAACAACATCCTGATTGGTCGCATCACCATCGATGACGTGGTCGACATCATCCGCGGCCAGGCCGAGCACCAGGCGCTGGGCGCCGCCGGTCTGGACGAGGACGAAGATCTGTTCAGCCCGGTCTGGCGCGCGATGCGCCGCCGCCTGATGTGGCTGTCGGTGAACCTGTGCACGGCCTTCCTGGCCTCCAGCGTGGTCGGCCACTTCGAAGGCACCATCGACAAACTGGTGGCGCTGGCGGTGCTGATGCCGATCGTCGCCGGCCTCGGCGGCAACGCCGGTACCCAGGTGCTGGCACTGATGGTGCGCGGCCTGGCGCTGGGCCAGGTGGGCGCCTCCAACGCCCGCACCCTGCTGTGGAAGGAAGTTCGGGTCGCGCTGTTGAACGGCGTGATGCTGGGTTCGGTGCTGGGCCTGATCGTGCTCGCCTGGTTCCACTCGCCCGGGTTGTCGGCAGTGATCGCCATCGCGTTGACCTGCAACCTGTTGTTTGCTGCGTTGGCCGGCGTGCTGGTGCCGTTGACGCTGAAACGCTTCGGCTTCGACCCGGCGCTGGCCAGCGGCATCTTCCTGACCGCCGTGACCGATTCGATGGGCTTCTTCACCTTCCTCGGCCTGGCCACCCTGGTGCTCCTGCACTGACCATCTCGACGGTCGGATCCCCGCTGCGCGGCGCTCTGACCCGATCCCAACTGGATCCCTCCATGGCAACGACAATCGAAAACTACTTCCAGCCCGGCTGGCGCGACCAGCAGCACACCTGCCCGGCCTGTGAATGGAAGGGCAGCTCGCGCGCCATGGAAATGGAACTGGACGAGGACGCCACCGAGTACGACTGCCCGGTCTGCGAGAACCCACTGCTGGTGGTCCTGCACCCGGACATTGCGCAGGTGCAGGCCGCCGCCGCCGAAGGCAATGCCGAGGCACAGGAGCAGTTGGAGATCATCGCCAGCTTCCCGCGCCCGCAGTGACGCGGCGCACGATGCCGGGCCGACGTCGGCGGACTACGATGCAGGCGATCTCGCCGCTTCGGAAAATCCCATGGTCCGTTTGCTGTCGCGCTGGCTGCCACTGCTGGCCCTTCTGATGATGAGCGGTTGCACTTCGCTGCCGGACAGCGCGCGTGGCCGCTTCGAAGCACGTGCGGTGAAGGTGGACGGGCAAACGGCTTACTACCAGGTGTTCATTCCGGCCGGCGTGCAGGCCGCCGCTCCCACCCACCTTCCGGTCGTCCTGTTCCTGCACGGCTCGGGCGAGCGCGGCGCCGATGGCGTCAAGCAGATCCACGCCGGGCTGGGGCCTTACCTGCGCGCGCATCCCGATTTCCCCGCCCTGGTGGTGTTCCCGCAGGTACCGGGCCACGAGGAATGGAGCGGCCGCAACAACCGTGCGGCAGTGGCCGCGCTGGACGCGACGATCGCCGAATTCGGCGCCGACCCGGCGCGGCAATACCTGACCGGCATGTCGATGGGCGGCTATGGCAGCTGGAACATCGCATTGGATGACCCACGCCGCTTTGCCGCGATCGTCCCCGTGTGCGGCGCGGTGCTCGCCCCGCGTGCGGTACGCCCGACCCTGTTCGTCGAGCAGGTCGCGCACGAAGCGGACCCGTACGCGGTGATTGCCCAGCGCCTGCAGCACACGCCGATCTGGATCTTCCACGGCGCACTGGATGACGTGGTGCCGCCGGACGACGACCGCAGACTGCATGCCGCATTCCAGCGCGCCGCCGCACGCGACGTGCGCTACACCGAATACCCGGAAGGCAACCACAATGCCTGGGACGCCACCTACGCCGACCCGGCAATGTGGGAATGGCTGTTCGCGCAGAAGCGCTGAACCACAGCTTCTGCTGGGAAACACCTGTTGGTGGATGCCTACCGTTGGTCGGCTTGGGTATTGGTGGGTGCCGACCGTTGGTCGGCTTGGGTATGGGTGGGTGCCGACCGTTGGTCGGCTTGGGTATGGGTGGGTGCCGACCGTTGGTCGGCTTGGGTATTGGTGGGTGCCGACCGTTGGTCGGCTTGGGTATGGGTGGGTGCCGACCGTTGGTCGGCTTGGGTATGGGTGGGTGCCGACCGTTGGTCGGCACTACCTCTCCGCTTCGGGGTAATCCATTGCCTGGTACCTCTCATCGATCTCCCATCGGCACCAGGCATACGGATACTCTCCCACGCAGCTCGCCAAGTTCGCCCTGACCGGGTTGGCGACGATGTACATCGCATGGCGAAACAGTGATTCTTCAGAACGAATGGCGTGATCGTGATAGCTCGATTGCTAGAATGGTCCTGTCCTACCCAGCATGCGGTTGATCCGCAATGCACTGCTCGATTTGAAGCGTTGCATGATGTAGTCCAGCGAGAACGCACGGATCTCCACAAGCCAATGGATGTGGTCCGGCATGACCACATAGGCAAGTGAGTGCGTCAGGCCCTCAGCATCAATGCGACGGAACACATCCATCACCTCCTGTGCCGCAGTGGCATCATCGAAGTAGCGTCGACGCTCCTGGATGACGGTGGTCAGGATGTAGGATTGTCCGATCCGGGAATGGCGGCCAAGGCGTAGGCGTGCGCGGCTCATGGGCCCAAGCGTGCGCCTGCCGCTACTCCGGTTCTATCGGGCAATCACGTCAGTACAGGTAGGCCCGGAACCATTCAATGGCTAGGCCCGCACTTCACCGCACTGACGGTTCAGTGCCGACCAACGGTCGGCACCCACCGGATCGGATAAGGACAGATCAACCATGCCGACCAACGGTCGGCACCCACCGGATCGGATGAGGACAGATCAACCGTGCCGACCAACGGTCGGCACCCACCGGATCGGATGAGGACAGATCAACCGTGCCGACCAACGGTCGGCACCCACCAGGGCAGGTCAGCCCAGCAGGGTTTCCAGCACGGCCATGCGCACGGCGACGCCGTTGGCGACCTGGCGCAGCACCCACGACTGCGGGCCGTCGGCCACCTCGTCGGTCACTTCCACGCCGCGGTTGATCGGGCCCGGGTGCAGCACCGCGGCATCCTTGCCCGCGCGCGCCAGGCGTTCGTTGGTCAGGCCGTACTGCGCGTGGTACTGCTCCAGCGACGGCACCAGGCCTTCTTCCATGCGCTCGCGCTGCAGGCGCAGCATCATCAGCGCATCGACGCCTTCCAGCATCGCGTCGAAATCATCGCCGACCACGCAGCCCTTCAGGGTCTCGTCGTCCGGCAGCAGCGACTGCGGGCCACACACGCGGATCTCGCCCACGCCCAGCGTGCGCAGCGCATGCAGGTCGGTACGGGCCACGCGCGAGTGCTTCACGTCGCCGACGATCACGACTTTCAGCTTCGAGAAATCCGGGCCCTTGGCCTGGCGCAGGGTCAGCATGTCCAGCAGGCCCTGGGTCGGGTGCGAACTGCGGCCGTCACCGGCATTGATCAGCGCGGTGCCCTCGCCTGCCGCATCGGCCAGTGCGGCCACGGCGCCGTCATCGGGGTGGCGCACCACGAAGCCGCGCACGCCCATCGCTTCCAGGTTGCGCAGCGTGTCGCAGGCGGTCTCACCCTTGCGGGTAGAGGAGGTCGAGGCGTCGAAATTCAGCACGTCCGCCCCCAGCCGCTGCGCGGCCAGCTGGAACGAACTGCGGGTGCGCGTGGACGGTTCGAAGAACAGCGTGCACACCGCCGAACCGGCCAGCACCTGGCGCTTGTTGCCGACGCGGCCGACTGCGGCATCGCGGATCTGCCCTGCGCGGTCGAGCAGCTGAAGCAGCGTTTCGCGCGGCAGGCCCTCCAGGGTCAGCAGGTGGCGCAGGCGTCCGGAGGCATCGATTTGCTGGGCGGTCATGGCGGTGTCGGGCAGTCAGGGAATGGGGGTGGCGTCGTCCGGCGACGACAGCCAGCGATCGATGATCACCGCTGCGGCGACGGCATCGAGGGCAGCCGCATCACGGCGGCGCTTGCGCCCTTCGGCGCGCTCGACGGCGAAGCGGCGTGCGGCCTCGACCGAGCTGGAACGCTCGTCGATCATCACCACCGGCAGCTTGAAGCGCTCCCGCAGCTGGCGGGCGAAGCCCTGCGCGCGCTTGCGGTTGGGCTGGTCCTGGCCGTCCAGGGTCAGCGGGTCGCCGACCACCAGGCCGTCGGGCTTCCATTCCTTGAGCAGGCGTTCGATCGCGGTCCAGTCCGGGCCGTTGCCGTGCACATCGACCACGGCCACCGCGCGCGCATGCGCGGCGAAGGCACTGCCGATGGCCACGCCGATCCGTCGCGAGCCGACATCGAAACCCAGAACGGTGCCATCACGGCGGATCGCCGGGGCAGCAGAATCCGGCGCGGGCGTGATGGGCTCAGACATGGCCACTGTAGTCGGTCAGCCGGAACAGGTCCACGCCGATGCGCGAGGCCGCACCCTGCCAGCGCTGCTCCAGCGGCATCTGGAACACCAGCTCGGCATCGGCCGGCACGGTCAGCCAGCTGTTCTCGGACAGCTCGCTTTCCAGCTGCCCTGCGCCCCAACCGGCACAGCCGAGGGTGACCACGGCATTGGCCGGGCCTTCGCCGCGCGCCATCGCTTCGAGGATGTCGCGCGAGGTGGTCAGGTACAGGCCGTCGCCCACGGTCAGGCTGGAATCCCACGCCCGCGCGTCGTCATGGATGACGAAGCCGCGCTCGGGATGCACCGGGCCGCCGTTGAGCACCATGCGCGCCTGCAGGTCGCCATCACCGGTGGTGATGTCCATCTGTGCAAGCACTTCACCCAGCGTGTACTCGGAAGGCTGGTTGACCAGCACGCCCATCGCCCCGTTCTCGTCGTGCTGGCAGATCAGCGCGACGCTGCGGGCGAAGGTCGCGTCGAGCAGCGACGGCAGCGCGACGAGCAGGTGATCGGCAAGGGAGGTCGGCGTTACAGGCATGGTCCTATTCTACCTGCTGGGGGCGGGATGGTCGCGCGATGGCGTCGAACTGCGATGGGCTAGGATGGTGCTTTGCCATGGAAGGCCATCGATGCAGTCTTCAACGCCCCTGACCCTGCCGGCACGCAGCGCCATCGTCCTGCTTGCCCTGCTGCAGGGCCTGATGCTGTATGCCGCGCAGGAACTGTCCGACGCGTGGCCGTTCCGCGATATCGGCTGGCGCTACTGCTGGTACGCCTGGGTGCTGGCCATTCCCAGCGCGGTGGCGCTGAGCCTGGTGGAGCTGGGCCAGCGCCGCCTGTGGCTGCAGGCCGTGCTCGGCTCGACGGTGGTGCTGGCGCTGGCCGCCTGGATCGGCTGGAACCTCAATGGCGAGACCGCACTGGAATCGGGCGCGTTGCAGCTTCCGTTGACCCTGGGCATGGCCGTTGCGGTGTTCGTGGTCCTGCCCTGGTGGCAGTTCCAGCTGCAGCACGGGCACTGGCGTGCCAGTTACCCCGAGCTGTTCGAGCGCGCCTGGCAGAATGGTCTGACCCTGGCCCTGGCGGCACTGTTCACCGGGCTGACCTGGCTGCTGTTGTGGCTGTGGTCGGCGCTGTTCCAGCTGCTCGACGTGACCGTCTTCCGCGACCTGTTCCGGCAGGACGCGTTCATCGCACTGGCCACCGGCAGCCTGGCCGGGTTCGGCGTACTGATCGGGCGCACCCAGCACCGCGCCATCCAGATCACCCGCCAGGTGCTGTTCGCGATCTGCCGTGGGCTGTTGCCACTGCTCTCGTTCATCGCCGTATTGTTCGTGCTGAGCCTGCCGCTTACCGGGCTGGAACCATTGTGGAAGACCCGCTCGGCCGCCGGCCTGCTGCTGGTGCTGTCGCTGCTGCTGGTGACGTTCACCAATGCGGTCTACCAGCAGGGGGAAGACAGCGCCCCCTACCCGCTGCTGCTGCGCCGGCTGGTTGAGGCCAGCCTGCTGGCACTGCCGGTCTACGCGGCGTTGGCCCTGTATGCACTGGGCCTGCGCGTGGTGCAGTACGGCTGGACCGTGGACCGGTTCTGGGCGGTACTCGTCGCAGTGGCCGTGGCCGGCTATGCCGCGGGCTACGCGCTGGCGGTGCTGCGCCGGCAGCGCCGCTGGTTGCAGATGCTGGAGCCGGTCAACCGCTGGATGTGCTGGGCGGTGCTGGCACTGGCATTGCTGGGCAACTCGCCGCTGCTGGACCCGGTGCGGCTGGCCCTGTCCAGCCAGTTGGCGCGCCTGCGTGCGGACCCGCCTGCAATCACCAGCAGTGACGTCAACGTGCTGCGCTTCGATCTTGGCCACCGCGGCGTGCGGGCGCTGCGCGAGCTGCAGCGTGATCCAGCCATCACCGCCGATGCCAACGCGCCACAGGTGATCGCTGCCGCGCTGGCACGTACCTCGCGCTGGGATGACGGCCACCGCCTCGACAAGGGGCCGCAGGACGTCGTCGCCCTGCAGCGCGCGTTGAAGCTGGCCAAGGGATCCAGCTCGCCACCGGACGATTGGTGGCAGGCACTGGCCACGCGCGCGATCGATGGCGAATCCTGCGCCCAGAGCGAGCGCGACTGCCTGATCGTGCATCGCGACCTGGACGGCGATGGCACTGGCGAAGTGCTGCTGTGCGAGCTGTACACCCACCGTGGGCCGGACTGCGTGCTGTACGCACGTGGCAGGGATGCCCACTGGCGCCGGGCCGGTTCGCTGTTCGGCACCGTCAGCGGCCAAGCCGAGACGATCAACCAGGCCCTGCGTGACGGCAAACTCACGCTCGTGCCACCGCGCTGGCCGATGCTGTCCATTGGCGGGCACCCTGCGCTGGCCATCGATCCCGAACCCGAATCCAACGAGCCATCCCCATGAGCGGCTACTGCCTCATCGCCCCGGGCCATCCGGTGCACGACTACTACCACGCCAACGAATACGGCTTTCCGCAGCGTGACGAGCGCGAGCTGTTCGAACGGCTGGTGCTGGAGATCAACCAGGCCGGCCTGAGCTGGGAAACGATCCTGAAGAAGCGCGAGGGCTTCCGCACGGCCTATGACGGCTTCGATGTGGACCGCGTGGCTGCATACGCCGAGCAGGACATCGAGCGCCTGCTGTCGGACGCAGGCATCATCCGCAACCGGCTGAAGGTGCTGGCGGCCATCCACAACGCGCAGGTGATCCAGCAGCTGCGGGCCAGCCATGGCAGCTTCGCGGCGTGGCTGGACGCGCACCACCCGCGCAGCAAGGCCGACTGGGTGAAGCTGTTCAAGAAGACCTTCCGCTTCACCGGCGGCGAGATCACCGGCGAGTTCCTGATGAGCCTGGGCTACCTGCCCGGTGCGCATGCCGAGGACTGCCCGGTGCATGCGCGGCTGCTGACGCTGTCGCCGCCGTGGTTGCAGGCCGCCGCCCGCTGATGGATATCCGCCGGGCATGGCCCGGCGTCATCACGCGTGGGTTCCGGTAGTGCCGGCCGCTGGCCGGCAACCCCGTTGAACGGTCACACGCCCATGTAGCGGCCGGGGCGGTGGTTGAACATCAGCACTAGGCTGAGCACCACCGCGCCGATGGCCGAGTACAGCACCTTCGACGGCGACAACACGAAGAACGCGGCCACCATCAGGCAGGCGTCGTAGGACATCTGCACCTTGCCCGCGCTCCAGCCGCGGGTGCGCTGCAGGTACACCGCCAGGATGCCGATGCCGCCGAGACTGGCACGATGGCGGATGAAGAACAGGATGCCCAGGCCGGACAACGCACCGCCAACGATCGCCGAATACAGCGGGTTGATGTGCGAGAAGTCGATCCAGCGCGGCAGCAGGTCGGTCAGCACGCCACAGGCGGTGACCGCGGCGAAGGTCTTCAGGGTGAATTCCCAGCCCATGCGCCGCAGCGCCACCCAGTAGAACGGCAGGTTGACCAGCACGAACACCAGGCCGAAGTTCCAGCCCATCGCGTAGTGCAGCAGGAAGGCCATGCCCGCCATGCCGCCGATCATCAGCCCGCCCTTGGCGAAGATGGCCAGGCCCAGCGAAGCCACCATCGTGGCCAGCACCATGCCTTGCACGTCCTCGGCGATCGAGTGGCGCAGGGCTTTTTCGTCGGCGGTGGTGCCGGCGCTGTCGGGCGGCGGGGTCAGCGGACCGGCGGTGACCAGGTGGCCGTCAGCGTCGTCGCACGGCGCGGGGCCATGGGAGGGAAGGGACATACGGGTGGGGAACAGCAGGTGGGGAGCGGTATTAGACACGATCTGCATGACAGTTGCAGATGAAATGGTTCAGCTGAATGCGCCCCGCCCGATCTCCGGCCCGCCGCTGCTCAGCCCTTGCCGGCCAGATGGTGCGCCACCAGCGCGTTGGCATGGCCATGGCCCAGCCCATGCTCACTTTTCAGGAAGCTGACCAGTTCCATGTGTTTCAGGCCCTTCTTCCCGGCCAGCAGCCCGAACCAGTGCGCCACCGGCTGCCCGTAGGTCTTCTCGATGGAGGGGAAATACGAGGCCGGGCCCTTGGGCTTTTCAGTGCTCATGCGGAAGCTCCTTGCGTTGGATGTACCGGTACGACGAACAGGGGAGCCGGAAATCGACAGGTCCGTTCAATCCGGGAGCCGTATCATCCCGTCATGCCCCGCGAAAACCTCAACGACCTGCAGGCCTTCGTCCACGTTGCCCGCGAGGGCAGCTTCACCAAGGCCGCCGCCCAGCTGGGCGTGTCCCAGTCCGCGCTCAGCCATGCCATGCGCGGCCTGGAACAGCGCCTGGGCGTGCGCCTGCTGACCCGCACCACCCGCAGCGTGTCCACCACCGAAGCCGGTGCCCGCCTGCTCGACACCCTGGGCCCGCGCCTGGCCGAGATCGAGGACGGACTGGCCGCGC
Organism: Stenotrophomonas sp. a6; assembly: GCF_030913325.1. Classification (NCBI taxonomy): domain Bacteria; kingdom Pseudomonadati; phylum Pseudomonadota; class Gammaproteobacteria; order Lysobacterales; family Lysobacteraceae; genus Stenotrophomonas; species Stenotrophomonas sp. a6. The sequence continues at coordinate 1,083,442 of NZ_CP133161.1, read as the reverse complement.
TGGCCGAATACCGTGAACGCCCGGCCGGCACCATCCGCATCAATGCCACCGGCCATGCCGCCGAGTACATCGCGTGGCCACGGCTGGCGCCGCTGCTGCAGCAGTATCCGGATTTGAAGGTGGAACTGGCCGCCGACTATGGGCTGGCCGACATCGTGGCCGAGCGCTACGACATCGGCATCCGCCTCGGCGAACGCCTGGCCCGCGACATGGTCGCCGTGCCGATCAGCCCGCCGCTGCGCATGCGCGTGGTCGGTGCACCCGGCTACTTCCGCCAGCACGTGGTCCCACGCCATCCGGACGAGCTGGCAGACCACAACTGCGTGACCCTGCGCCTGCCCACGCATGGCGGGCTGATGCCGTGGGATTTCGGCCAGGACGGCAACGAACTGAGCGTGCGTGTGAGCGGCCAGTGGACCTTCAACACCATGGGCATGACCCGCGCCGCTGCGCTGGCCGGCAGCGGACTGGCCTGGCTGCCGGAAGACCAGGTGCAGCCGATGCTGGACGATGGCCGCCTGCAGTCGGTACTGGACGACTGGTGCCCGCACTTCGATGGCTACTACGCGTACTACCCGTCGCGCCGCCACGTCACGGTGGCGATGCGCACGGTGCTGGATGCGCTGCGCGGGCCGATGGCTGGATGAGGTGTGCGGACCAACGGTCCGCACCCACCTCGGTCCGCACCCGGTGATCAGCCCTTGGCTTGCGCCGCACGCTGGGCGTTGTAGCGCTCACCGACGATCGACACTTCATCCAGCGCCTGCGCGATGCGCTGCAGCTCTTCCGGCGCCAGCTGCAGGTCAGCCGCGCCCAGGTTCTCTTCCAGGCGGTGGATCTTGGTGGTGCCCGGAATCGGCACGATCCACGGCGCCTGCGCCAGCAGCCAGGCCAGCGCCACCTGCGCCGGGGTCGCGCCGCGTGATGCAGCAATCGTACTGATGCGATCCACCAGCGCCTGGTTGGCGCGGCGGGCGTCCACTTCGAAACGCGGCACGCTGTTGCGGAAATCGTTGGCGTCGAAGGTGGTGTCGGCGTTGATCGTGCCGGTGAGGAAGCCGCGGCCAAGCGGGCTGAATGGCACGAAGCCGATGCCCAGCTCCTGCAGGGTCGGCAGCAGTTCGCGCTCCGGTTCGCGCCACCACAGCGAGTACTCGCTCTGCACGGCGGTGACCGGCTGCACCGCGTGCGCACGGCGCACGGTGGTGGCGCTGGCCTCGGACAGGCCGAAGTGGCCGACCTTGCCCTCGGCGATCAGGTCGCGCACGGTGCCGGCCACGTCCTCGATCGGCACGTTCGGGTCGACACGGTGCTGGTAGAACAGGTCGATATGGTCGGTGCGCAGGCGCTTGAGACTGGCTTCGGCCACGGCGCGGATGTTCTCGGGGCGGCTGTCCAGGCCGGTATCGGTCCGCGCATCCCTGAAGCCGAACTTGGTGGCGATCACCAGCTTGTCGCGGTAAGGCGCCAGAGCCTCACCGAGCAAGTCTTCATTGGTGTACGGGCCGTACACTTCGGCGGTGTCGAAGAAGGTCACGCCGCGTTCAACGGCAGCGTGCAGCAGGGCGATGCCCTGGCTGCGCTCGACCGGCTGGCCATAGGCATGGGTCAGGCCCATGCAACCCAGGCCCAAGGCGGAAACCTTCAGGCCGCTGCGGCCGAGTTCACGTGTCTGCATCGTGGTGCTCCAGAGGGGGAACGCTGACGATACGCCTGCAGGGGCCGCCGATTGAATGGGCAGCATTGCAGTTGGTCATGACTGGAATTCATCAATCGCCAACGCGCCCGGTAGAGTCGACTGTTAGTCGACTGCTCTTTCACCGGCCGGGAAAATCCCGCGCTGCGCGCGAGAGTCGACTGACAGTCGACTCTACAGAGTCGCAGGTCACCGGATCTCGGAGATCTCCACGCCATCCAGGCCCTGTGACAGCGTGCGTGCGTCGCCGCCCTGGCTGAGCTTGATGCGCAGGCGCACTTCGTTCTGCGAATCGGCGTAACGCAGCGCGTCCTCGTAGCTGATCTCGCCGGCCTGGTACAGCTCGAACAGGCTCTGGTCGAAGGTCTTCATGCCCAGCTGGACCGAGTCCTTCATCACTTCCTTCAGCTTGTGGATCTCGCCGTCGCGGATGTAGTCCTGCACCAGCGGCGTGCCCAGCAGGATCTCCATCGCCACCTTGCGCGAGCGGCCATCGGGCGACGGCACCAGCTGCTGCGCGACCACGCCCTTGAGATTCAGCGACAGGTCCATCAGCAGCTGGTTGCGGCGGTCTTCCGGGAAGAAATTGACGATGCGGTCCATCGCCTGGTTGGCGTTGTTGGCATGCAGGGTGCACAGCACCAGGTGGCCGGTTTCGGCGAACGCGATGGCGTGGTCCATGCCTTCGCGGGTACGCACCTCACCGATCATGATCACGTCCGGCGCCTGGCGCAGGGTGTTCTTCAGCGCGGCTTCCCAGCTGTCGGTATCGATGCCGACTTCGCGCTGGGTGATGATGCAGCCCTCGTGCTTGTGCACGAACTCGATCGGATCTTCGATGGTGATGATGTGGCCGGTCGAGTTCTGGTTGCGGTAACCGATCATCGCTGCCAGCGAGGTCGATTTACCGGTACCGGTGGCACCGACGAACAGGATGATGCCGCGCTTGGTCATCGCCAGCGTCTTGATAATCGGCGGCAAGCTCAGTTCTTCCACCGTCGGGATGCGCGTCTCGATGCGACGCAGCACCATGCCGACCTGGTTGCGCTGGTAGAAGCAGCTGACGCGGAAGCGGCCGACACCGGACAGGCCGATGGCGAAGTTGCATTCGTGGGTCTTCTCGAATTCCTCGCGCTGCGCCGGGGTCATCACGTTGAGGACCAGGTCGCGGCTCTGCTGCGGCGTGAGCGGGGTCTGCGTGATCGGCGAGATCTTGCCGTTGACCTTCATCGCCGGCGGCATGCCCGCAGTGATGAACAGGTCCGAGGCGCGCTGGTGCGCCATCAGCTTGAGGAACGAAGTGAAATCGATGGTGGTCGCGGTGGTGTTCACGGCAGGCTCCCGGAAAGCGGTTTACCAGGTAACGGTCGGTGGAGGAAACAACACGGGAACAGCAGCGCACTGGCGCACGCTGCCCCGTTACTGCCCCGCCTTACTCGAACAGGCGCTTGTCCTTGGCGTACTCACGGGCCTGGTTTCGGGTGATCAGGCTGCGCTTGACCAGGTCCTGCAGGTGCTGGTCCAGGGTCATCATGCCGTACTGCTGGCCAGTCTGGATGGCCGAGTACATCTGCGCCACCTTGTCCTCGCGGATCAGGTTGCGGATGGCCGGGGTGCCGACCATGATTTCCCACGCTGCGGTACGACCGCCGCCAACCTTCTTCAGCAGCGCCTGCGAAATGACCGCACGCAACGACTCGGACAACATCGAGCGCACCATCGGCTTTTCGCCGGCCGGGAACACGTCGATGATGCGGTCGATGGTCTTGGCCGCCGAACTGGTGTGCAGGGTGCCGAACACCAGGTGGCCGGTTTCCGCTGCGGTCAGTGCCAGGCGGATGGTTTCCAGGTCACGAAGTTCGCCCACCAGAATGATGTCCGGGTCCTCACGCAGCGCCGAGCGCAGTGCTTCATTGAAGCCATGCGTGTCGCGGTGCACTTCGCGCTGGTTGATCAGGCACTTCTGCGAGGTATGCACGAATTCGATCGGATCCTCGACGGTGAGGATGTGGCCGTACTCGTTCTTGTTGATGTAGTCGATCATCGCCGCCAGCGTGGTCGACTTGCCCGAACCGGTCGGGCCGGTTACCAGGATCAGGCCCTGCGGCTGCTGGATCACTTCGCGGAACAGCGGCGGGCAGGCCAGGTCCTCGAGGGTGAGCACCTCCGACGGAATGGTACGGAACACCGCACCAGCGCCACGATTCTGGTTGAACGCGTTAACTCGGAAGCGCGCCAGCGATGGAATCTCGAAGGAGAAGTCCACTTCGAGGAATTCCTCGTAATCGCGGCGCTGCTTGTCGGACATGATGTCGTACACCAGCGCATGGACCTGCTTGTGGTCCAGGGCTGGGATGTTGATCCGGCGAACGTCGCCGTCGACGCGGATCATCGGCGGCAGGCCTGCGGACAGGTGCAGGTCGGACGCTTTGTTCTTTACGGAAAACGCCAGCAGTTCGGCGATATCCATGAGCGGCTACTCCCCAATAACGGCTTCGACTGGAAGGATCTTTCCCCGGGCGGCAGTATAGCCTCCTGATTCAACGGAACGCGTTACGTGGCCACTCCCCTGCCCCAGATCCTGAGCAACCTGCATGCCGCCGCCGAGGCCGCTGGCAGGCCCGACCCACGCCTGCTGGCGGTGTCCAAGACCCAGCCGGCCGAGTCCGTGGCCGCGCTGGCCGCGCAGGGCCAGCACGCCTTCGGCGAGAACTACGTGCAGGAAGCACTGGCCAAGATGCAGGCGCTGCAGCACCTGGCGCTGGAATGGCACCTGATCGGCCACCTGCAGTCGAACAAGGCCGAGGCCGTGGCCAGCCATTTCGACTGGGTGCAGAGCGTGGACCGCCCCAAGCTGGTGACCGCGCTGGCACGCCATCGCCCGGCCGCGCGAGGCCCGCTGAACGTGCTGATCCAGGTCAACATCGACGACGAATCCAGCAAGCATGGCTGTGCACCGGAGGAAGTGGATGCACTGGCCGCAGCGATTGCCGCCGAACCCACCCTGCGCCTGCGCGGACTGATGGCGATTCCCGCGCCATGGCCCGAAGCCGAGCGGCGTCGGGATGCATTCGTGCGCATGCGCACACTTTTCCAGTCGCTGGCTGCCCAGCACGCGCAGATCGACACGCTGTCGATGGGCATGAGCAGCGACTACGCCGAAGCCATCGCCGAGGGCGCCACCCTGGTGCGCATCGGCACCGCCCTGTTCGGCGCGCGCCCGCGCCCGGCCTGATTTTTCAAGGAGACTTCCATGGCAGCTGATTCCATCACCTTCATCGGCGGCGGCAACATGGCGCGCAGCCTGATCGCCGGCCTGATCCGCCAGGGCGTGCCGGCCGCGCACATCCACGTCGCCGAACCGGTGGCCGAACTGCGCCAGGCGCTGGCCGCCGACTTCGGCGTGCAGGTGCATGACAACGCGAGCGATGCCGCCGCGCAGGGTGGCACCTGGCTGCTGGCGGTGAAGCCGCAGGTGCTGCGCGAGGTCTGCCAGTCTCTGCAGGCGCTGGCACAGGCGAGCCGACCGCTGGTGGTGTCGATTGCCGCCGGCATCACCAGTGCGCAGCTGCAGCGTTGGCTGGGGGGCGACCTGGCAGTGGTGCGCGCGATGCCGAACACCCCTGCCCTGCTCGGCGCAGGTGTGACCGGCCTGTTCGCCACACCGTCGGTGGACACGCAGCAGCACGCGCGGGCCGAGCAGGTGCTGGCCAGTGCCGGGCGCACGGTGTGGATCGACAGCGAGGGGCTGATGGATTCAGTGACTGCCGTTTCCGGCAGCGGCCCGGCCTATGTGTTCCTGCTGGCCGAAGCGATGGAAGCGGCGGGTATTGCCCAGGGCCTGCCGGCCGACGCCGCGCGCACGCTGGTGGTGCAGACCCTGCTGGGTGCCTCGCGCATGCTGGATGAGGCTGGTGAAAGCCCGGCAGAACTGCGCCGCCGCGTGACCTCGCCCAACGGCACCACCCAGGCCGCGATCGAGAGCTTCCAGGCCGGTGGCTTCGAGGCTCTGGTGGATACGGCACTGCGCGCTGCGCAGGTGCGTGGGCAGGAACTGTCTGCGGTGAATGATTGACCCCGATGTGTGCCGACCAATGGTCGGCACCTACCATCATCCACGCATGGCGTGGATCTATTGATACCTGTCGCCGCTGGAATGCACGGTGCTCTGCTGTCTGCGGTGAATGATTGCCCCCGATGTGTGCCGACCAACGGTCGGCACCCACCATCATCCACGCATGGCGTGGATGCTCATTGCCCCAACGTCGTCATGACGAAATCGACGAAGCACTGCAACCGCGGGCGCGGTCTGCGGTCGGGCAGGTAGATCAGGTGCATCGGCCGCGGTTCGGGCAGGTAGTCGCGCAGCAGCGGCTTCAACCGCCCGGCTGCAATCTCCCCGGCCAGCAGTGCGGTCGGCTGCAGCACCAGCCCGGCTCCGGCCACGGCGGCTTCGCGCAGTGCAACACCATCATTGCAGGTCAGGCGCGCTTCCCAGTCCACCTGTTCACCGTTGGCCAGCTGCCAGCCGTGGCCACCGCGCCAGGCCAGATGGCTCAGGCAGTCATGCCCTTCCAGATCGGCGGGCGTACGCGGCGTGCCGCGCCGGCGCAGGTAGGACGGCGCCGCGCACAGGCTCATCGCATACGGTGGCAGCGGCCGCGCCACCACCTCCTGCGACGGCAGCGGCCCGACCCGGATCGCCACGTCGAAGCCGTCCTCGATCAGATCCACACGGCGGTTGCTCAGATCCAGTTCGACGTTCAGCTGCGGCTGCGCGCGCAGCAGGCCGGCGAGCTGTGGCGCCAGCACGCAGCTGCCCCAGGTGGTGGGTGCGCTGACCCGCAGCAGCCCGCGCGGTTGCACCTGCAGTCCAGCCACGTCGGCCTCGGCCTGCTGCACCTGCTCCAGCACCTGCCGGCACCCGGCCAGGTAGGCGCTGCCGGCTTCGGTCAGGCGCTGGCGGCGGGTGTTCCGTTGCAGCAACCCGGTGCCCAGGTGCGCCTCCAGCTGCTGGATGTACTTGCCGACCATCACCGCCGAGACCTGCAGCTGTTCAGCGGCCCCTGCAAAGCTGCCGCACTCGGCTACCGCGACGAAAGCCTGCATGCAGCGAAGGGTATCCATTGCTAATCCGGAGTTAGGAATCTGCAAAGCATACGCCGCTTACCTAACCCCGCTGTGACGGCGCAGACTGCGTTCACTCCCTCACACAAGGAACGGCCATGAAGATCCTCCTCGTTGGTGCCAGCGGCACCCTCGGCCAGGCAGTCGCCCGCCAGCTCGGCCAACAGCATCAGATTCTCGCCGCCGGCCGCAACAGTGGCGAACTGCGCGTGGACCTGACCGACGACGCCAGCGTCGCCGAACTGTTCTCGCGTACCGGCCCGGTTGATGCGGTGATTTCCACCGCCGGCAAGCTGCACTTCGGTCCGCTGCAGGACATGACGCCGGCGCAGTTCAACCTCGGCCTGCAGGACAAGCTGCTGGGCCAGGTGCGGCTGGCACTGGCGGCGCAGCACCATCTCAACGCCGGCGGCTCGATCACCCTGACCAGCGGCATCGTCAGTGCACAGCCGATCCGCGATGGCGTCAACGCCACCTCGGTGAATGCCGCGCTGGAAGGCTTCGTGCGTGCCGCCGCGTTGGAACTGCTGCCGCGTGGCCTGCGCATCAACGTGGTCAGCCCGAACGTGCTGATCGAATCGATGGCGGCCTACGGACCCTACTTCCCGGGCTTTGAAGCGGTGAGCGCGCAGCGCGCGGCGCTGGCCTTCAAGCGTGCAGTGGAAGGCATCCAGAGCGGCGAGACGATCACGGTCTGGTAAGAAAAAAGGGACGGAGGGGATCAAGTCGTCAATGCACAAACGACATAATCCCCTCCGTCCCCTTTTCGCGGGTCATTCCCAGCGCATCGGGCCGTCGCCGCGTTCGCCAAGCACATCGCCGGGGTTGGCCAGGCGGCAATGCTGCAGCGACAGGCAGCCACAGCCGATGCAGCCGGTCAGTTCATCGCGCAGCAGCTGCAGCATGTGGATGCGCTCTTCCAGCTCGGTGCGCCAGCGCGCGGACAGCTTGGCCCAGTCGGCCTTGGTCGGCGCGCGGCCTTCAGGCAGGCTCTCGAAGGCGCGGCCGACCGCTTCCAGTGGCATGCCCACCCGCTGCGCCACGCGGATCACCGCCAGCCGGCGGAGCACGTCGCGGCTGTAACGGCGTTGGTTGCCCGAGGTGCGCAGACTGCTGATCAGCCCCTTGCGCTCGTAGAAATGCAGCGCGGAAACGGCCACGCCACTGCGCTGGGAGACCTCGCCAACGCTGAGTTCCTGGGATGCCATTGCTTGACCTCAACTACAGTTGAGGTGGCATGCTGCTATCTTCGCCGCCAGTTGACAAGCGCGGCCCGTATCTGACCTGTATGACCCCGACCCTCTCTCCCACTGACACCGGCCTGCCGGCTGAAACGTCGATCCTGTCCGCGCGTTACCGCGCCACGACCATCGGCATGGTCGCGCTGGTCGCGCTGCACGCCTTCGAAGCACTGGCCGTCGCGGCCGCGATGCCCACCGTGGCCGAAGCACTCGATGGCCTGCGCCTGTACGCGCTGGCTTTTGGCGGCACCCTGGCCACCAGTGTGATCGGCATGACCCTGGCCGGTCGCTGGGCCGATCGCCACGGCCCTGCGCGGCCACTCTGGCACGGCCTCGGCTGCTTCGTGCTGGGCCTGCTGCTGGCCGGCTTTGCGACGCGCATGGGCATGCTGGTGGCCGGGCGCCTGATGCAGGGCCTGGGCGCGGGCGCGATTTCGGTCTCGCTGTACGTGATGGTTGGCCGCAGCTACCCCGAACACCTGCGACCGAAGGTGTTCGCCGCGTTCTCGGCCGGTTGGGTGGTGCCTTCGATGGTCGGCCCGGCGTTGAGCGGGCTGATCGTGCAGCATCTCGGCTGGCGCTGGGTGTTCCTGGCGGTACCACTGCTGGCGATACCGGCGGCACTGCTGCTGCGCCCCGCGCTGGCACGCATGCAGCCCAGTCCCGCCAGCACCGCCGACGATGGGCGTGGCAACGTGGTGCGCTGGGCCAGTGGTGCCTCGCTGGCCGCGTTGCTGCTGTACTTCGGCGGTCAGCAACAGGGCCTGCCTGCCCTGCTCTGCATCGGTGTGGCGATGCTGGCGCTGTTGCTCTGTGTGCATCGGCTGCTGCCGGCCGGAACCCTGATCCTGCGCCGTGGCCTGCCCAGCGTGATCGCACTGCGCGGCATCGCTGCGGCGGCGTTCTTCGCCTGCGAGGCCTATCTGCCCCTGCTGCTACAGCGCGAACGCGGGCTCTCGCCCAGCTGGGCCGGCGCAGTGCTCAGCCTCGGTGCGCTGGGCTGGTTCGCCGGCTCGTGGCTGCAGGGCCACCAGCAGCGTGGCTGGTCACGCCAGCAGCTGCTGCGCGCCGGCACGATGATGATGACGGTCGGCATCGCCGCCACGCTGGCCGTGCTGTTCAACGTAGTGCCACTGCCGGTGTCGCTGCTCGGCTGGGCCGTGACCGGCTTCGGTATGGGCATGATCTACGCCAGCCTGTCGGTGTTGACGCTGTCGTTGTCGGCGCCGCGGGAGCAAGGTGCCAACACCTCGGCACTGCAGCTGAGCGAGGCCCTGTCGGTGACCACCGCGCTGGCGGTCTCCGGCGCATTGTTCGCGTTGTTCGTGGAAAGCACCCCGCACACCGGCTACCTGCTGTGCCTGGCCATCACCTTCGGCCTTGCGCTGTTGGCCACGGTGATCGCGCGACGGGTGTAGCGCCGCCGCGCATCGCGGTAGTGCCGGCCGCTGGCCGGCAACCTCACGAACGCTGGAATGTCCAGATGATGACGGCCAGGGGCCGGCATTACCGCGTACCGGCCCCCACATCATCGATGTCCCGATGCAGGATGCGCCGCACTTCCAGCACCGCCTGCGGGGTCTCCTGCACGCTGTGGCCGGAGATGATCACCTTCTCGGACAATGCACCCGGCAGGTGCGCACTCCAGTACGGCACCAGCCCGTCATCGGATTTGTCCACCGGCAGTTCCGGTTTGCGCTGGGCGATGATCGAGTGGTACTTCAGGCCCGCTTCGATCGGCAGCTGTGCGGCGGCCTTCACGAACGGATCGCTGGCCTTGAGGTTGTCGATGCTGTTCGGAATCTTCGGCTTGGCCGTGCCATCGACCTGCTGTTCGGCCTGCGCCAGTGCCAGGAACACATCCTCGAATTTGCCGAGGATGGTCAGCGGCAGGCGTACCAGGCGACCGATCAGGCGCCCGACCTTGTTGCCGGCAATGTCGGTGCCCTGGTGCGGCGCGGCGATGAAGATCGCGCGTTCCACGTTCGGCTGCGCCTTGAAATGCAGCAACGGCCCCAGCTTGTTCTGCACCCGCTTCAGGCGCTCGCCCTTCAGGTCGTAGTTGGCCAGCAGGTCATTCCACAGTACGTCGCCCGAGTCACTGACCAGCAGGCGCGCCAACACGCCGCCCATGCTGTGGCCGATGTAGACCATGTCCTTCGATGCACGCGTGCTGCCGTTGGGATCGAAGTGCTTCAGCGTGTCGTTGAATGCATTGGCGATCTCGTAGCGGTTCAACGCGATCGGCGCATTGGTCGGGTAGTAGACCTGCCACACCTGGAACTGCTGGCGCAGCTCGGGGTCGCCCATGATCTCGTTGGCCAGGTTCACCCAGGCTTCCGGGCTGCTGGCCAGGCCGTGCAGCATGAAGATGATGCGACGATTCGGGTCCCACGGCTGCATCAGGTAGATGTGCGGTTCGCCGATGCCCTCGCTCATGCCGAACAGGGTGCGCAGCGATTGCCGGGCGAAACCGCTCTGCGCCAGCCACAGGCCATAGGCGGCGGTGAAGTTGCCGGCCAGCGGCACCTGCTCGCCATGCAGGGTGATGCGCTCGGTGGCTTCGGGCGAATAAGCGTCCAGCTCGACCCGGCGCGTGCGCATCACATCGTCCAGGTTGCTGCCCTCGAAGCGCAGCAGTGCGGTGACGTTGATCGAAGACATCTCGCTGAACTCGGGCACCGAATCGTCATGGCGATGACGGCGGCCACGGCGTGCGTCGTCCTCATCCTCCTGCGGTGTCTCGGCCTTGGGGCCCTCGGGTGCGATCACCGGTGCAACCAGCTTCGGCGGGTCCATCACCATCACCAGCTCGGCACCGAAGCCATCGCGGCGATAGGTACTGCGCAGGCCGACGAAGCTGACCGTGCCGGCCGGCACCAGCTGCGCGGGAATGCTCTTCAGGTTCAGCTGCTGGTAGTTGGAGGCCAGCGACCAGCTGCCGACCGTGAGCGGCTTCGTGTAGTCCTCGCCGGCCAGCGCAGCGGCGCGTGCGCGCACGAACAGCACCACTGCCGCCTTCTCGGCCGCGTAGTTGTAATAGTCGCGCACCTGCGTCTGGCGGTCCTCGAAGGCACGGTCGGACGGTGAGCGGCCGCTGTAGAACAGGTAGGCATAGGCATAGCGCGCCGCTTCCAGCCAGGCATCCAACGCCGCATCGCTCATCGGCGGATCGCCGGCAGCCGTCTTCTTCGGCGTCATCGCCAGCGCGGCCTTCACCCACAGTTCGGACAGCGCCGACAACCGCTGCTCGACATTGAGGTCGTCGGTCATCAGCAGCGTGCTGCGGCAGACCAGGAAGTCCTTTTCGCACTGCGACTCGTCCAGGCCTGCCGCGCTGAGCGTCTCGCGCGCGGCCGGGCTGAGCTTGCCCGTGTTGAGCACGTCGGCACGCTTGTTGACCAGCGAATCGCTGGACTTGACCTGCTTGACGGTAACCATCGCGCAACCGCTGCTACCCAGCAGCAGGGAGGCAGCGAACAACACCGGCAGCAGGCGCTGCCAGCGGCGTGGGAGGAATCGGGTCATTGCTGCGGGTCCTGCTCGGTGCCGGGCACGCCCTGGCGGATTACGGTGGAGAAGTGGTCGCCGCTGCCCAGGTCCAGCGCACGCTGGGTGATGCGGCCCTTGTCATGCAGCTCGGCGTACGGCACACCTGGAGCGAGCGCGCCGACCTCCTGCGCGTACTCGGCCAGGTAACCGGACAGCAGCAGGCGGTAATCCAGCGGCAGGCGCGGTGCGATGTGCCGGGCCAGGTCGAAGACGATGGTGGTGCAGTTGCTGGTCAGCGTGTTGTAGAAGCCGGGCTTGGCATCCAGTTCGCGGGCCTGCGCGATGTACGCAGCGAACAGTTCCTTCAGCTGTGCGCGGTTCATGCCATGCAGCCGGTACAGGTAGACATCCTCGCCGCGCGCGTTGGTGCGGGTGCGGATGATGTCGGTCTCCTCCGAAGCTACCAGGGTCATCTCGAACTTGCGGAAGAAGCCGCCCAGCGCAGAGAACGATTCACCGCGCTCCTTGCGGATCTCCAGCGAGAACACCACGTGGCGGCCGTCCTCGAAACCAAACGAGATCAGGGTGTGGGCGATGGCCGGGCCCATCCAGTACGACAGCACCAGATCGGCCGAGCGCAACTGGTCCAGGTCGTACTCGCGGCGCACCCAGCGGGCGTCGTAGTCGTTTTCGCTGCGCCAGCTGAAATCACGCACGTTGTCCAGCACGACGTGGCGGCCATCGAAAGACACCACGTGCAGGCGCTGGGCCACGTCATCGGCCCACACGCGGTCCTGGCGCGGGGTCAGCAGCAGCCACCACAGGCCGGCCAGCGCCAGCGATGCCCCGAACGCCAGGCCCAGGCGGCGCGAGGCACGGCCCCGCGCGACCCGCCACGACACCCACAGCGCTACCAGCAGCCACAGCCCGGCGACGCCGGTAGCCAGCCAGCCCGGCCCCGGCAACTGATAGGCCAGCAGCCCGGTCACCCACAGCGCCAGCAGCGCCATGGCACTTCCTGTCATCCATCGTCCTGCGGCTTTCACTGGCATCCTGTCGCGGTCCTGAAGCCGCATAGTTAGCCACAAGCGGGTTCACCGTGGCATCTACGGCCCGTTCAGGCACATCGGCGCACCGTCTGCGGCGGCCCCCGCGGCCAGACGGATCACACAGGAGCAATGATGGGCATCACTTCCGTGGCCGGCGTTCCGGTCCAACCCCAGCACCGCGCAACCTGCCACTGCGGCACCGTCGAGCTGCTGCTGGACCTGCCGGACGGCATCGTCGATCCCCGCCGCTGCGACTGCTCGATGTGCCGGCGCCGGGGCGCCATCGCCGCCAGCGTCCCCCGCCAGGGCCTGCAGGTGCTGCGCGGGCAGAACCACCTGCAGATGTACCAGTTCAACACCCATGTGGCCGAGCACTACTTCTGTGGCGTGTGCGGCATCTACACCCATCACCGGCGCCGCTCCAACCCCGACCAGTACGGCTACAACGTGGCCTGCCTGGAGGGCATCGACCCGTTCGCGTTGGGGGTGATCCCGGTCAGCGATGGGGTCAACCACCCATCAGACCGCACCGGCTAGTGGCGCGTGCGCCGCGGCGGCGTGGCCACCTTCTGCCAGGGCGCCATGCCGCTGCGCCCGGCCCGCGCCGGGCGTTTCAGCCAGGGCCGGCGCGGCGGTGCCGGTGGCGCATCCGCGGCCGGGGGAGGAAGCGGTCGACGGCCAGGCCAGAGATGATCGAGCAGCCACATGGCAGGTCTCCGTGGGGGACGGGGACGACCAAGCCTAGGCCCGGGTGGGCATAGGCAGCGTGAGCGGGACACGACAACGGGATGACGGCGAAGGCGGGCGATGAGCCTGCTACGCAGTACGCCCGACCAACGCGTCTTTACGTTTCCGCAGCAACAGGTGCAACAACGCAGCACATGCGGCGGTCAGCAGCGCCAGTACACGCAGCAGTGTTGCCAGCGCCTCACTACTGGCATGCTGCAGCTGCATGCGACTCATCGCCGGTAGCAGTGCCTGCGCCTGTTCCCGCGCCCCCGTGGCCAGATAGGCACCGGCACGCGCCAGCGATGCCGGCGACGCGCCCTGCAGCTGATGGCCGATCAGCAGCGCAAGCAAGGCAGTGACTGCGGCCAATGCGATGCCCTCACCGGCTACACGCACGGTCCCGAAGATGCCGGCGGCCATGCCCGCACGCTGTACCGGCACCACGCTCACTGACAGCCCATCCATCAGCCCCCATGGCAAGGCCGTCCCTGCACCGACCAGCATCAGCCACGGCACCCACTGCGAAGGCGACGGCTGCGATGCATGGCGCGACAGCAGGTACAGGCCAGAGGCACAGACCAGCAGTCCCAGCGTGCACAGCCGCGCACTTCCCACGCGCTCCGCCCAGCGCGCGGCCAGCATCGGCAGCACCAGCATCGGCGCGGACAGGGCCAGCATCTGCAACCCCACCAGGGTCGCGCTCTGGCCGTGCACGCCCATCAACTGAAGCGGCAATACCACCAGCAGCACCACGTAGCCGAAGCAGGTTGCGACCGGCAGCAGCTGGACACCGAGGAACGCCGGTTGCGAGAACAACGAGAGGTCCAGCAGGGGTGAGCGGTGCAGTCGTTCGATGCAGATGAACGCTGCGCCCAGCAGCAGCGTCGCCAACAGCGCCAGTTGCACGCGCACGGTATGCAGGCCGAACTCGCCCAGCCACAGCAGGGCCAGGGTCAACGCTGCCAGCATCAGGCTGAAGCCCAGCATGCCGCCGACATCCAGCCGCCCGCGTTCACCGTGGCTCTCGGGCAACACACGCGCGCCCAGTACGAAGGCGGCGAATGTCAGCACGCCGCCGACGGCGAACACACTGCGCCATCCCAATGCCTGCAGCAGCAGACCCGCAAGCAGCGGCCCCAGCGCCAACCCCGCACCGAATGTGGCGCCCAGCAGGGCGAACACACGGCCACGCATCGGCCCCTGCCAGGCATGCGCGAGCGCAGCCGTGCCGGACGCCAACGCCGCTGCGGCGGCAACGCCCTGCAACCCACGCGCCAGATCCAGCCACAGCAGCGTGGGCGCGAGGCAGACGACGATCGTGGCGACGGTGAAGCCTGCTGTGCCCAGCAGGAACAACCGCCGCCGGCCATAGCGGTCGGCCAGGCCACCGGCAGCGAGCAGCAGGCTGCCGAAGGTGAGCATGAAGGCGTTGGTCACCCAGGCCAGCACGCTCGGCGACGACGCCACGGAACGGGCCAGCGCGGGCACCGCGACGGCACCGGCCGAGAAGGACAACGGCAACGCCAGTGCGGCCAGGCAGACGGCAAGCAGGGTCCAGCGCTGCTGCGTCTGGACAGGTACAGGGAGCATCGAAACCGGGGCCATGGGGGCCTCCATCCATCAGGGGCATTGATGATGAACAGGCCGCTATTCCTGAAAAACAGGCTCGATGGACATTGATTGCGTCTCAATGTTCCGTAATCATGCCCCGCATGGACTCCATTTCTGCCCTGCTCGCCTTCGTCCGCACCGCGGAGGCCGGCAGCATCGTGGGTGCTGCGCGTGCACTTGGCCTGTCCGCGTCGGCGGTCGGCAAGCGCATCGCCCGCCTTGAACAGGAGCTCGGCACCCGGCTGTTCCAACGCACCACCCGCCGCGTGCATCTCACAGACGAAGGCGAACTGCTGCTACAGCGCTGTCGGCGTGCACTGGACGAGCTTTCCGAAGCACAGGCGGACCTGGCGCAGCGACAGCATGCCCCCAGCGGGCTGCTGCGCATCGGCCTGCCCACCATCGGGTACCGCTTCCTGCTGCCGGTGCTGCCCGGCTTCCAGCAACGCTATCCGCAGGTGCAGCTGGAACTGGACTTCAACGACCGCATCGTCGATGTGGTCAGCGAAGGCCTGGACGCGGTGATACGCAGTGGTGAACTGGCCGATTCCAGCCTGACCGCACGGCGACTGGGCGGCTTTCGTTTCATCCTCTGTGCGGCGCCGGGCTACCTGCAGGCGCATGGCACGCCCGGTGATGTGAGCGAGCTGCGCATGCATACCGCGCTGCGTTTCCGTTACCCCACCACCGGAAAGCTGCATCCGTGGCAGCTGCCGGGCATCGAAGGCGATGCGGGGGCACGCCTTCCCACGGCGATGACCTGCAACAACATGGAGGCCGTGCTGGCCGCTGCGATCGGTTGCATGGGCCTGGCCTGGATGCCTGACTTCCTCGCAGCCGACGCGCTGTCCGATGGCCGCCTGCAACGGGTACTGCCTGCGCTGCCCACGCACCAGGGGCAGTTCTCGTTGCTATGGCCCGGTGGGCGCCATCCCAGTGCACGCCTGCGGGTATTCATCGACTATGCCGTTGCGCATCTGTTCCAGCGCGCCCCGGAAAAGGGGACGGAGGGGATTAAGTCGTTTCAGGCACAGTAGGACCGATTACGACTTAATCCCCTCCGTCCCCTTTTTCGTTCAGCGGCTGAAGCGGCGTGCGCCGGCCACGCAGATCACCGCGACCACGGTCACCAGCACCATGCTGAGGCTGACCGATTCATGCAGCAGCAGCGCGGCCAGGGCCAGGCCGAAGAAGGGCTGCAGCAGCTGCAGCTGGCCGACGGCGGCGATACCGCCCTGGGCCAGCCCGCGATACCAGAACAGGAAGCCGAGCAGCATGCTGAACACTGCCACGTAGCCCAGTGCCCACCATGCCGAGGCATCGACCGCGGTGAACGAGGCCGGGCGCATCAGCACTGTCAGCGGCAGCATCACCGGCAAGGCCAGCAGCAGTGCCCAGCTGATCACCTGCCAGCCGCCCAGATGACGGGCCAGCCGGCCGCCTTCGGCATAGCCCAGCCCGCACACCACGATGGCCGCCAGCATCAGCAGGTCTGCCTGCAAGGACGCCTCGATGCCGTTGCGCACCGCATAGCCGACCACGCAGGCACTGCCCAGCAACGAAAACAGCCAGAACGCCGGGCGCGGTCGATCGCCGCCGCGCAGCACGCCGAACACCGCAGTGCTCAGTGGCAACAGCCCGAGGAACACGATGGTGTGTGCCGACGACGCATGCCGCAGGGCGAGCGCGGTCAACAGCGGAAAGCCGACCACCACCCCCAGGCTGACCACTATCAGCCCGGGCAGGTCATTGCGCCGCGGCCACGGCTGGCGCAGCAGAAGGAGCAGAACAAAGCCGAGCACGGCGGCAATGGTGGCGCGTGCAGCAGTGACGAATCCAGCGTCCAGCTGCAGCACCGCCAGGCGGGTGGCCGGCAGGGAGCCAGCGAAGATCACCACACCGATGAAGCCATTGATCCAACCACTCGCCGACCGTTCCACGCCTGTACTCCTGAGGTGCCGGACGATGCCCGGCTGGACCTGTATGGAAGCATCCAGCGCGGGACGACCCCAGCTACAATCCAGTACAGTCGCAAGTAACTGTACTGCCCACACTTCCACTACGGTTCCGCCATGCTGCGTCCGCTCACCCGCATCGAATCGGTCATCCAGACCGTCCGCACCCGCATCAGTGCGCGGCTGGATGGCCCTGGCTCACGCCTGCCCTCGGTACGTGCGCAGGCGGCGGCGATGGGGGTTTCGGTCTCCACCGTGGTCGAAGCCTACGAGCGCCTGGCGGCCGAAGGCCTGATCAGTGCGCGCGCAGGCTCGGGCTTCTACGTCAGTGGCCCGGCCGCACCGCTGGCGCTGGCCGAGATGGAGCCGCGGCTGGACCGCGCGGTGGATCCGCTGTGGGTATCACGGCAATCGCTGGAAACGCCCGCGGGCCACCTCAAGCCAGGGTGCGGCTGGATGCCCAGTGACTGGCTGTATCACGATGGCGTGCGCCGCGGCCTGCGCCGGCTGGCGCGTGCCGATGCCATGCAGCTGGTCGACTACGCCGGCCCGCTCGGGCTGCCCGCGTTGCGCCAGCTGCTGCAGAGGCGCAACGCCACGCTCGGCATCGATGCACCGATGGAGCAGATCCTGCTGACCGAATCCGGTACGCACGCGGTCGATCTGCTCTGCCGTTTCCTGCTCAAGCCCGGCGACTGCGTGCTGGTGGATGATCCGAGCTACTTCAACTACCACGCGCTGCTGAAGGCGCACCAGGTGCAGGCCATCGGCGTGCCGTACACGCACAGCGGTCCCGACCTGGACGCATTCGCCCAGGCCCTGCAAGCGCATTCGCCACGGCTGTACATCACCAACTCCGGCCTGCACAACCCGACCGGCGCGGTGCTTTCCGCGAGCACCGCACACCGCCTGCTGGGCCTGGCCGAACGCAGCGAACTGATCATCATCGAGGATGACATCTTCGCCGACTTCGAACTGCAGCCGGCACCGCGGCTGGCCGCGCTCGATGGGCTGTCACGGGTGATCCACGTCGGTAGCTTCTCCAAGACGCTGTCGGCAGCGTCGCGCTGCGGCTACATCGCCGCGCGCCACGACTGGATAGAGGCATTGACCGACCTGAAGCTGGCGACCAGCTTCGGCGGTGGTCATCTGGCCGCGCAGTTGATGCACATCGCGCTGACCGACAGCGGTTACCGCCGCCACATGCAGTCGATACGTTCGCGGCTGGCCGATGCACGCCGGCACACACTGCGGAAGCTGCAGATGCTGGGCATCACGCCGTGGCTGCAGCCGGAAGCCGGCCTGTTCCTGTGGTGCCAGCTACCCGATGGCCGCGATGCCGCTGCACTGGCGCGGCAATGCCTGCGCGAGGGCATCGTGCTGGCGCCGGGCAACGCGTTCAGCCAATCGCAGCGCGCGGCCGACTATGTACGTTTCAACGTTTCGCAGTGCCAGGACCCGAGGATCTGGCAGGTACTGGCGCGCGCGCTGCGTTGAGCTGGTAATGCGCGACCAGCGCATCCACCACCACGCGCACGCCCGGCAGCTGGCCGCGGCGATGCGGCAGCAGCACGCTGGTGGTGACTTCGCCGGCATGCCACGCCGGCAGCACCTGCTGCAGGCGGCCGGCGGTAATGGCCGCAGCACACAGGCTGTGTGGCAGTACGGTGATGCCAAGACCCGCTTCTGCCGCCGCGATCAGCAGCTGCGATTCATTGCCGACCAGCGCCACCTGCGGCTCCACCTGCACGGTGCGGGCGTCGGCGCCGTGCAGCGTCCAGCGCGTTGCATGGCGCGCGGTCAGCAGGCCGGCATGCGCGCGTAGCTGTTCGGGCGTGTCCAGTGCCGGCGCGGCTGCCAGATAACCAGGGGACGCCACCAGCACGATGCGTTCGCTACCGAGCATGCGCTGCACCAACCCGGAATCCGGCAGCGGACCGAAGTGGCTGCGCAGGGCGATGTCGATGCCTTCCTGCGCCAGGTCGATGAAACGATCACTCACTTCAACTTCGATACGCAGCCGTGGATAGCGGCGGGCCAACGCAGGCAGGCACGCGGCGAGCTCCCCCTGCACCACCGGAATCGAAGCGCTGATCCGCACGGTGCCGCTGGGTTCGGCCTGGCGGTCGCGGACGATGGCCTCGGCGGCCTCGACCTCAGACAACGCTGCGCGTGCGCGCTCGAAGAACTCCTGGCCGACCTCGGTCAATGCGAAGCGGCGCGAACTGCGCTGCAGCAGCCGCACCTGGAGCTGTTCTTCCAGCAGCGCCACGCGCTTGCTCAGGGTCGAGCGCGGCAGGCCCAGATGGCGCCCGCCTGCAGCGAACCCGCGCTGCTCCACCGCGGTCACGAACAGGGCTAGATCGTTGAGGTTGAGCATGCGCAACGTCCACAGATGTGGACTTCAGGATGCCATTCAAGCGGCTTCCGGGGCAATGTCCACGCAGGCACGCTTTCCTCACCCGCCGCATCGCGGCTTGAACCGGAAACCTGCCATGACCCCGATCCTCTTCTACGGCGTGCCCTCGGGCTGCTCGTTCGGCTCCATCGTCGCCCTGGAATGGCTGCGCCAGCCGTATCACCTGTGCCGCATCGACATGCCCAGCCAGGTGCAGAGCGAAGACTACCGCCGCCTCAATCCGCTGGGTGAAACCCCGACCCTGCGCACCGCGCAGGGCGAGCTGCTCAGCGAGAGCCTGGCCATCCTCAACCATCTGGCCGCGAAGGACATCGCGCAGGGGCTGGGCTTCGCACAGGGCACGCCCGGCTTCGATCGCCTCAACCACCGGCTGGCCTATCTCAACAGCAGTTTCTTCGGTGCCTACGCGCCGCTCTGGCACGCACTGGAGCATGCGCAAGGCGATGACGGCGAGGCGCTGCGTGCCTATGGCACCACCAAGGTGCGCCACGCCCACCAGGCGCTGGAGCAGATGATCGGCACGGGCCCGTGGCTGCTGGGCGAACAGCGCAGCTTTGCCGATGCCTACTTCGCCGGCATCGCGCGCTGGAACGACTATCACCAGGTGGTCGATCGTCGCGAGTTCCCCAGGGTGCAGCAGCTGTTCGAGCGCCTGCAGGACGACGCCGGCGTGCAGTTCGCCCACGCCATCGAAGCGCAGCAGCCGGCAACCAGCAGCGGTGGCTTCCTCGGCGAGGTGCGGCTGGAAGACGTGCTTGAGGCAGCAGCGGCCTGAGCCCTGTCCTGCCCGTGTGGCAGCGGCGCGCAATGCCTCTTGCGCGCCGCGCTACAGTGGTATGTCCCCCGCCGCAGGAATCCGCGCATGTCCACGTTCTCCGACCCGCAGGCGGTGGCCCGCTATGCCGAAGCGCCGCTGCGCCAGGTGCCCGGCTTCCTCGCCCTGCAGCAGATGAGCCGCCTGCTGCTGGCCGAACGCGTTCCCGCGCAGGGCCGTGTGCTGGTGCTGGGCGCCGGTGGCGGGCTGGAGCTGAAGGCTTTTGCCGAGGCGCAGCCGGGCTGGCAGCTGCTGGGCGTGGATCCGGCCGCGCCGATGCTGGCCCTGGCCGAGCAGACACTGGGTCCGCTGATGCCGCGCGTGCAGCTGCTGGAAGGCTACATCGACGATGCGCCCGATCTGCGCTTCGATGGGGCCAGCTGCCTGCTGACTCTGCACTTCCTCGATGCCGGGCAGCGCCTGCACACGTTGCGCGAGCTGCACCGGCGCCTGCAGCCCGGCGCGCCGCTGGTTGTGGCCCACCACAGCGTGCCGCAGGAACCGGCCGGCAAGCTGCGCTGGTTGCAGCGCTACGCAGCGTTCGCCGAAGCCTCGGGCGTTGCCCACGCCGATGCACAGCGCGCGATCGAGGCCATCGCCGAGCGGCTGCCGCTGCTGGCCCCCGAACAGGAAGTGGCGCTGCTGCAGGAGGCCGGCTTCGACGGCGTGGAGCTGTTCTACGCAGGCTTCAGCTTCAAGGGCTGGGTGGCGTACGCCGGGTGATGCCTACGGCACCACGGTGATGCCGATGCGCTGCATCAACAGCGCCACCTGCTGCACGTCCAGCGTGGCACCACGCAGGTTGGTGCTGCGCAGGTCCAGCTCACCCAGCTCCGAGTTGGTCAGGTCGCAGTCGGTGAAGTTGGCGCTGTTCCAGTCGATGCCCTCGAACTGGCCGCCGGACAGGTCCGAGCCGGCGAAGCTGGCGCCACTCACATTCGCGCCATCCCATCGGTTTTCCCACAGCTCGCACTTTTCCAGCGCTACCCGCGAGAAATTGGCATAGCGCAGGTTCGACTTCTTGATGAACGCGCTGCAGAACCAGCTGCGCGTGGTGATCTGGTTCATGAAGCTGGCGTTGCTGAAATCCGCGCCCTGCGCGCGGCACTCGCTGATCTCCAGGCCCAGCGCCTTGATGAAATTGAAATGGCACATGCTGATATCGCAGCTGCGGAAACTGGCTTCCTTCAGCGTGGCGCCATTGAAGCGGCAGCCGGCGCGGCTGTCGGCATCGTAGAAACTGCAGTTGATGAACTCGGTGCCGGTCAGGTCCGCACCGGAGAAATCGCACTCGTGGAACTGCTGGTCGACCACTTTCTGGCCGGTGTACTGGTCCGCGCCGATGCGCAGCTTGCGGTGAACGGTGGGAGACATCAGGGATTCCATGCCAAGTGCCCCGCCATGATGCCGGGCCGCGAGGCCGATCCATAGACCCCGGGGCGGGCGGGTTCACCGGCAGTCCAGCCGCCCTGTGCCCTCCCGACCAATGCATGTTGTTGCATGATTATGCACGAACGTGCAGACTTGCGGCATGAGCGCCGACCCCAGCCCCCTACCCGCCCAGCGCACCCGGCAGATCCTCGAGGAGCTGCGCCAGCAGGGCCGCGTGGTCGCCGCCGAACTGGCGCGCCGTTATGCCGTCTCCGAAGATTCGATCCGCCGCGACCTGCGCGAGCTCGCCGCCCAGGGCCTGTGCCAGCGCGTCTACGGCGGCGCCGTGCTGCCGCCGCCCAAGGAACGGCCGCTGCGCGAGCGCCTGACCCGCGACCGCGGCGACAAGGCCGAGCTGGCCGCCCGCGTCTGCGCGCTGCTGCAACCCGGCCAGGTGGTACTGCTCGATGCCGGTTCGACCAATCTGGCGATCGCCCAGCAGCTGCCGGCCGCTCTCTGCCTGACGGTGATCACCAATGCCCCGCAGATCGCCACCGCCGCCAGCATGCTCGAAGGCACTCCAGTGCAGCTGATCGGCGGGCGCCTGGCCAGCGGTGGCGGTGCGGTCGGTGCCGAGGCGTTGGCCCAGGTGCAGCGCCTGCGTGCCGACGTGTACCTGCCCGGCCCCTGCGCGGTGGACGGCGACACTGGCGTGTGGGCGATGGATGCCGAAGAAGCCACGCTCAAGCGCGCGATGGTGGCCTGCAGCAGCCGCGTCATCGTCGCCGCCACCACGGAAAAGCTCGGTGCCCGCGGCAACTGGCAGATCGCCAGCCTGGACGAGATCGACGACCTGGTGCTGACCACCACCGCACCGCCCGCCTTGGCGGCTCGCTTCCACGCCGCCGGTATCGCGGTGCACCCCACGCCTCCCTGACCGTACTGCTCATGTCCCTTGCCAACCGCGCGCGTGCCGAACAGCACGCGACCCGCGCTGCGTTCTTCATTCCCGGCTTCGCCACCGCGTTGTGGGCCACCCTGGTGCCATTCGCCAAAGCGCGCACCGGAATCAATGACGCCACGCTGGGGCTGGTGCTGCTCTGCCTCGGAGCGGGTTCGCTGCTGGCAATGCCCTTGTCCGGCGTGCTGGCCGCGCGCCTGGGCTGCCGCCGGGTGATGGTGGCCAGCAGCCTGCTGATCTGCCTGACCGTTCCCGGCCTGGCATTGGCCAGCTCGGCGTGGGCGCTGGGCCTGGTGCTGTTCGTGTTCGGTGCGGCCGTGGGCGCGATGGACTGCACGATGAACGTGCAGGCCGTCATCGTCGAGCGCGAAGCACGGCGGGTGATGATGTCTGGCTTCCATGCCTTCTTCAGCATCGGCGGATTCCTCGGCGCGGCCACCATGACCGTGCTGCTGTCCGCACAGTTGCCGCCCTTGGCATCGGTGCTGATCGGTGCCGTCACCATGCTGCTGGTGACGCTGCTGTCGGCGACGTACTGGCACAGCGAACGCATGCCGCACGACACACCGATGCTGGCCCTGCCGCATGGCATCGTGCTGTTCATCGGCGTGCTGGCGTTCGTCGCCTTCCTCGGCGAAGGTGCGATGCTCGACTGGAGCGCGGTGTTCCTCAGCGATGTACGTCGCGTCGATGCCAGCCTCGCCGGCGTCGGCTATGTGACCTTCACCCTGACCATGACGGTCGCGCGCCTGTTCGGCGATGCACTGGTGGCACGCGTGGGCCGCCAGCGCGCGATCGTGTTCGGCGCGCTGCTCGCCGCTGCCGGCGTGCTGGTGCTGACCCTGGTCACGCCGTGGCAGGCATCATTGGCGGGCTATGTGCTGGTCGGCCTCGGTTGCGCCAACATCGCGCCCGCGCTGTTCTCGCTGGCCGGCCACCAGACCCGCATGCCCGGCGCGCTGGCCATCACCGCCGTTTCCACGCTGGGCTTTGCCGGCATCCTTGCCGGACCGGCGTTGATCGGCTTTGCCGCGAATCATTTCGGTCTGATTGCTGCGTTCATCGGTGTGGCCACGGCCTTGTTGCTGGTGGCCGCGTCCACACGTTGGCTGCGGGTTTAGTCCAAGGCATCAGCGCCGCCTGCGCCGCAGCTTCATCCGCAACCGGCGGTAGCCGATCACCGTGGCCGTTGCACACAACGCAGCGCCAGCCAGGCTCAGCAGCAGCAACACCGCCAGCCGGGCGGTGTCCTGACGCAGCATCGCCGGCAGGTCCCAGCTGTGCAGGAAGTAGAACAGCCAGCGACCCACGCGCTCGCGACGCCCCATCGTCAGCAACGGGTCGCCAGTGGCCAGATCGAGGTAGACCCGCGTCGCCTCGGCATCGCCGAAATCAGCCACCGCCACCGGGAAGCGGCGTACCGCTGCGCCGTTCATGGCTTCCGGTGCACGCGGGTAGAAGTACGCATCCGCTGCGAGCTGGACCCAGTACCCCTGCATGGGCGCATCCGACAACGCCCGCACCTTCTGCTGCAGCCATGCGGCCAGCAGCAACCGCGCAACCTGCAGATGACCATCACTGCCGGACACAATGCGGGTCTCGCCCTGCCCGTCCAGCAACACCGCGAACAGCTCACCACCGATGCGCCGCCACTGGATCTCCACCGGCCTGAAGTTCCGGGCGCCCGCCGTCGCCAGCAGCACTGCAGGTTCACCCAGCATTCCATCCACCGCTACCGCGCCGCCACGATAGCGTCCGCTGTCGATCGCCTCGCGCGTGCTGCTGAAGACGCCCAATGGATTCATCGACATCAGGCCGCTGAAGATCCAGGTGAACACGAATGCCGCTGCCACCAACCCGATCAGGTGGTGCCAGCGCATCCAGGGCTCGACATACGGCGTCTTCGCGCCAGTGCGGTAGTGCCCGCGGAAGCGCCAGCGCCACACACCCACCACGATGCCGCTGATCGCCGCCACCGTGCACAGCGCGGACAGCACGATCACCACCCACGTCCAGACCGGGTCCACCGACTGCATGCGCAGGAAGTACAACCAGTGCAGCCAGGCGCCCACATAGTTCCAGCGCTGCTGCATATGCGGTGCGTCCTGCACCACTTCGCCGGTGTGTGAGGACACATACACATCCCCTGGCTGCGCGCCGCCCACTTCAACCCGGTACAGCGGCCGATGCGCATCCAGCGCACGCGAATGCGTCCAGCGGTCTTCATCCACGCGTGTCGCGCCGACGAAGGCTTGGCCGCCCGCGAACTGTGCGGCGGATGCTTCGGCTCGCTGTGCCGACACCGGCAGCAGCGCCTGGCCGGTCACGGCAGACCAGGCGCCCACGTTGCTGCCATTGCGCACCACGTACGCAGGCTCGCCACGCAGCGTCGTCAGCGCCACAACCTCCGGCTCGGCCTGCACCACGGCAGGCAGTACCGACAGCCCCTGCAGATCGCGAGCATCCCCCAGCACCGGCAACGCCGCCAGCCGCTCACCGGGTGTCAGCTTCGGGTAACCAATGAACAGCATCACCATGCCGCTGACAAACCACAGCAACATCAGCAGGCATCCGCCGATGCCCAGCCAGCGGTGCACCAGATAGGTCCAGCGCTTGGCGGTGGATCGCAACGTCATCGCCAGCCTCCTCAGAAGCGATGATCGACGGTGAATTCGACGCGCCGGTCCGCACCCAGCAGCCACTGCGTGCTGGTGTAGTACGCGGTGGCGTAGTACGCCTTGTCGAACACGTTGAACAGCCGCGCCGACAGCCGCGTGCGCGGTGCCGCCTGCCAGGTCAGTGCCAGGTCGGTGGTGCTGTAGCCGGGCAGCTCCAAGGTGTTGGCGTTGTCGGCGTAGCGCTTGCCGACGTAACGCACGCCGCCCGCCGCACTCCAGTCCGGTGCAAACTGCCAGCTCAGCCACACATTGGCCAGGCGCTCGGCCACGTTCGGTGGCACGTTGCCATCACGCGACACCAGCACCGCCGGCGAACCGGTGGTTTCCAGGAAGTCCTCGAACTCGGCCTTCAGCACCGTGGCATTGGCATCGAGCGACCAGCGCGGCGCGAAGTTCCAGTTCAAGGACGCCTCAATGCCACGCGAGGTCTGTGCGCCCACCTGCACGCGGCGATCCGGCACCAGCGGATCGCGGCTGAGCAGCCCGGTCTTGCGGATGCGGTACGCCGCCAGCGTCCACTCGCCGCCATCGAAGGCCTGCTTCAGGCCCACCTCGATCTGCCGGCCCTTGGCCAGGTCGAAGGCACCGTTGGCGGGGCTGATCATCAACAGGCCACTGACCGGGTCCGCCGCCTGCGAGTACTGCGCATACAGGCTCAGCGTCGGCCGCAACGCGAACACCGTGCCTGCACGCCAGCCGGTGCTGCGGTAGGTCTTCGAGAACGCGTTCTGGCCGCTGATCAGATCGGTACGATCAATGCGCGCGCGGTCGTGGCGCAGCCCACCCAGCACCGACCAGCGCTCGCTCAGCGCCAAGCGGTCTTCCACGAACAGCGCGTACTGCTCGGCACGATTACGGTAGCGCGGCAGGTTCGGCGCGTCGCTGGTGAACTGGCCCGGCACCGGATCGAACGGATCGACCGGGCCCGAGCTGCCGGCATAGGTGTTGTTGGTGTGCTTGAAGTGCGCGCGGTTGGCATCGAGGCCCACGGCGAAGCTGTTGGCCAGGCCCGCAATGTTCCCCTGTACCCTCAGCGTCGAGGTCAACCCGGTCTGGTCCTGGTCGTGGGTGATCTCGGTATTGCCAGATCGATCGATCAAGCCGGTAGCGCGGTTGTAGACGTAGGCTTCGGCATTGCGCCAATCGCGCTGGCTGTCGATCTGGTAGAGGCGCGTGCGCCATTCGACGCTTGCGTTCGGCGTCCACAGCGCATCGAGCTGGGTCCAGCGGTCGCGGTAGCGGATGTCGCTGTCTTCCACGTTGTAGTTGCGGTGGCGCAGCGCCTCCAGCTGGCGGCCATCCACCAGTGGCGTGCCGAAGTAGCGCATCGGTTGCTGATAGCCTTCCGCATGGGTGAGCGACAGCTGCAGATCCGCACGCGGTTGCCACAGCAGTGCGCCGGAGAAGGTGGCATCACTACTGCGCCCGCGATCAACCCAGCCACCGCTGTAGTTGCCACTTACATCCAGCCGGTAGGCCAGCTCGGGCGTCAGCGCGCCGCCACTGCCGAAGCCCAGACGTGCGGTGTCCTCGCTGCCCACGGTCACGCTGATCTCGTTCTCGATGGCACCGCGCGTCGGCTTCTTCGGCACGATGTTGATGACCCCGCCAATGGCACCATCGCCATGGATGACCGAGGCCGGACCGCGCAGCACTTCGATGCGCTCGATGGACCAGGTATCGAACGGAAAGGTGATGCCCACGCCGCCATACTGGCGCAGCCCGTCATACAGGCGCATCACGGAAGCGCCATCGGTGAAGCCACGGCTGGACAGCGCACTCAGGCCGTTGCCCGGGTGCGGCATCGCACTGATCGCACCGGCGCGGCTGATCGCATCATTGAGGTTGGTGTCGCCGCGCTGTTCCAGCTGCTCGCGCGAAATCACCGTCAGGCTGGCCGGTGTCTGCAGCACGCTCAGGCCCAACGCAGAGCCTGCGCTGGAGGTGGAAGACAGCTCGCCGCTGCGGGTATCGACCACGCGCACGGTATCCAGCGTGGTCGGTGGTGCCGCATCGGCGGCAAGTACAGAGGCGGTGTGCAGGAGCAACGCGCACATGGCAGGCAGCGTCGCCCGGCGCAGGCGCGCGGAGTTGGGGTTCGTTTTCATCTGTTCACGGCATGCAAGGCCACCCTGCAGTGGCAGGGCAGCTCAGGGAGTTCGGCGAACGCGCACGCAGTCGCGCCAGGCCAGGCCTGGCAGCTTGGGAAAATCAATCCAAAGGCGTGCGCGCAGGGCTCAGACAGCCATGAAGACCGGTGGCCCGCGCGCTCCCAATGTGCCGCTGACCCGCTGCGGCAACGCCTGCACTGCACCACGCAGCGCACGGCATATCGATACCATCGGTGCCAACAGCAGCAATGCCGCCACCAGCAGGGTGATCAGCCGCGCGGCGATCAGGCAGTAGTCGCAGTCCACGCCCATCTCATGCGCGGCGTGTGGATCGGCGGGCGGCTTCTTTGAGACCTCGCCCTGCTGCATCGCCATCGCGTGGTGGTCGTGATGGCCCTCCATCGCATGCTGCGCATGCTGGGAATGGTCCATCGCCGCTACCGGCACAGCCGCTGCAACGTGACCATGCGCCAGCCAGCGGCTCACCAGCGGGGCAAGCAGCACCAGCAGCATGGCTAGCCATGCCAGGGCCTGGAACCGGCGGTGGAGGACAGAACGACGCACCCGGCCATTCTACGGGCCTGCGGTCAACCTTGGACCACGTTCAGGGTTGCCCGGCGGCCAGTGCGACGTTATGACGCAGCCTCCAGCGCAGGGGATCGTCCACTGCCCGAGGGGGACGGAAGGCAGCCTGGCCGGCCCCTTCCGCCCCCGCACCGGATGACTAGAACCGCGCCGGTTGCTGCACCGCGCGCTCCAGGAACATGAAACCCGCCTGCAGGCTGTTGCGGGCGTTCTCCAACCAGCGCTCCGGATCGGCTACCGCAAATCGCTCCTGTGCATCCACATCACCCGAGTCGGCCAGATCAGCCAGCTGCAGATGGATGTGGTTCTCCACCAGGCTCACCAGCACGGCGAGCTCGGCCGATAAACCGGCGATGCGTTCGGTGAAGCCAGCGTCGTTGCTGTTCAGAGACATGTCCCCTGTTCCTATGCGTTGCGGTGTTGATGGATGGCTTCGAAACGCTCGGCACAGGCAGGCCCGCAGAACAGTCTTGCCGGATCGTTGTCGAAGTCCTCGCTACAGTCCGGGTTGTGGCATTCCCCCATGGGAGTGAGAGGGGCAACGTTGCTGGCCCGCGTTGCGTGCTGGGCCAGGGCGCGTTGCAGGTGGCGCGCTTCCATTTCCTGCGCTTCGTCGATGGTGTCCGTCATGCGGGTTGTATTTTATCGAGGGGTGGTCGCACCGATTGAGAACGTCGCAACGACGGTCAACGACGCGGATTCCGCGGCGGATCGGCGTTCGTGGTTGCAGTGGATTTCAGGCATGCAGGCTCCTTGTGCACGGGCGCCCGAAGGCGCGATGGAGAGAAACGATGGGCCGTCGTTGACGGCGATCGCATCATCCGAAAACCGGTTCTCGCCAACTGCGACGCATCGGCACGATCACAGTGATCTGCGAACGCCATCGCAGATCCAACGCGTACTGGGTGGCGCCATCGCGGTCAGGGATGCAAGGTGCTGGAAGGTGTTGCAAATGAAGCCCCGTTCCGACACCATGACCGTATCACCACTTCCATCACATCCTGACCACACTGCGTCGGTCGGCCGCTGCGTGACCTGCGCACGCCGGACACTGCACAGCACGTTGGCCGCCATCGGCCGCCGTGGACCGATCCACGTTCCCAGGGGCCTTGTCGAATGCACACACCGCATCCCACGCAGGACATCGTTCCCGCGTTCCTGCAGGCCATGCACGCGCACGGCATCGTGCCGGACGCGCGCGGCCGCGACGCGCTCAACGCCGATGGCACGCTGGTGCGCTTCCATGTGGAAGGCGACCGTCGTGGCACGCGCAATGGTTGGGCGGTGTTGTTTGGAGACCACGTGCCGGCCGGCGAGTTCGGCAGCTGGCGGACCGGCACCCGCCATGCCTGGTGCGCGAAATCGCCGACCGCGTTGAGCGCCGCCGAGCAGCGTGCCATCAGGCAACGCCAGGAGGCGGCCCGCAGCGAGCGCGAACGGCATCAGCGCGAACGCGAGGACGCCGCCGCCAGGGCGGCCAACGTGCTGTGGAACCGAGCCATTCCTGCCGATGCCCACCACCCCTATCTCGTACGCAAGGGCATCCATGCACATGGCCTGCGTGTGGCGCCATGGCCGGTGCGCAACAGCGATGGCCTTGTCTTCCGCCACATCGACAGCGCCCTGCTGGTACCGGTGATGAACAGCGCGGGCCGTATCGTCTCGTTGCAGGCGATCTTTCCCCGCGTGGATCCAGCACTTGGCCGCGACAAGGACTTCCTTTCCGGTGGCCGCAAGCAGGGCTGCTTCCATGTCATCGGCAAGCCGGTTACCGGCCAGCCGATCGCCATTGCAGAGGGCTATGCCACCGCCGGATCCATCCACCAGGCCACGGGCTGGTGCGTGGTGGTGGCCTGGGATGCAGGCAACCTTGGCGCGGTCGCCCGAGCCTGGCGCGGCGCCATGCCGGACGCGTCATTCGTGCTGTGTGCCGACAACGATCAGTGGACGCGGCAGCCGCTGGACAACCCTGGCGTCACCCTGGCCACGCAGGCTGCCGCGGACATCGATGCCCGCGTGGTCTGGCCCGAGTTCGCCACGCTGCATGGCGACGATGACCGCCCTACCGACTTCAACGACCTGCATCTGCGCGAGGGGCTGGACACCGTGCGTGCCCAGTTGTTGCCCCCCATGCCGCCGGCAGGGGGCGACGACGTGGCACTGGACGATGCGCCGTCATCGGCCAGCGCGCGCTACCAGGTGCCTGGCAACCTGTCCGCATTCGATGCCTTCACCCCGTTTCCCGATACCAACGCGCGCGGGCGGCCGTTGCCAACCGCCCGCAACCTGGCCGAACTGTGCCGTCGTACCGGTGTGACCGTGCGCTACAACGTCATCCGCAAGGATCTGGAGATTCTGGTCCCTGGGCTGCAGACGACCGTGGACAACGCCAAGGAGGTCGCGGCGGGCGAAGTGATGGATTGCATGCACCGCGCCGGCATGGCCACCGCCAGCTTCGAGACCAACCTGTGCCAGGTGGCCGAAGCCAATCCCTACAACCCGGTCGCCAGCTGGATCACCTCACGGCCGTGGGATGGCCAGTCCCGCCTGCAGGCGTTCTTCGATACCGTGCAGGAAGCCAAGCCCACGCACATGGCCGACGGCCGCGTGCTGAAGGAAGTCCTGATGCGGCGCTGGCTGATCTCCGGCGTGGCTGCGGCGTTTGAGCCCGATGGCGTGGTCGCGCGCGGCGTGCTGACGTTCGTTTCGAAACAGAACCTGGGCAAGACACGCTGGGCGCGGCAGCTGGCGCCGGTAGAGCTGCAACTGATCGCCGACGGTGTGGTGCTCGATCCGGCCAACAAGGACAGCGTCAAGCAGGTCATCTCCAGATGGATCGTCGAGCTGGGCGAAGTCGATGCCACCTTCCGCCGTACCGATATCGCGGCGCTGAAATCATTCATCTCGCGCAGCCATGACGAGATCCGTCGCCCCTACGCGCGCACCGAATCCCGCTATGCGCGGCGCACCATCCTGTTTGCCAGTGTCAACGACGAACGCTTCCTCCGCGATGCCACCGGCAACACCCGCTGGTGGACCGTGCACGCCGTGGCGCTGGGCGAACCGGCGCGGATCGACATGCAGCAGGTCTGGGCTGAGGCCCATGCGTTGTACTGCAGTGGCGAGACCTGGCACTTGAGTGCCGAGGAACTGGATGCGCTCAATGCCACCAACAGCGAACACGAGCCCATCTCGCCGATCGCCGAACTGATCGATCGTCATTTCGACTGGTCGCTCCCTGCCGAGCACTGGAGCGCGCACTACCGCGCCACCGAGATCGTCATCGCGGTGGGCATCGACAGGCCCAACCGTCGCGAGGTGAACGAGGCCGCCGCCTACGTGGTGAAGCGGCATGGCGTGCGCACCCGCGTGGTGGGCAAGGAGCGGGCCAAGGTCTGGCTGATGCCACAGCGCAGACGCAGTCTGGCCGAGCACGCGGCAGGGCCGTTCTAGATGCCGCGCCTCCATGATGGTCGCGACGTTGACAGCAGCAGCGGCGACTGGCGCCTGCACTGCGAAGCACGTCGCCTGCTGCAACTGGACGGCTACCGGCGCGTGGGCACCGACGGGCGCTGGACGACGGTCAGTCCGCGCCGGCACCGCCAACAGTATCTCGAGGGTGTCCTGGCCGCACGCGGGCCGGTTGAGCGTGAGCGTCTGGCAGCAGCGGCATTGCGGCTGTGGATCGCCAGCCCGCCCAACCGCACCATGATGCAAGTAGATGAAAGGTGTTGACTGGGAGCATCTACAGGGGCAAGATGCAGGTATCGGCCCGCCACCTTCCAGGAGCGCTTCCGCCATGTCCCGTCCCCGACTGCATGCCTTCGAAGGTGAGCAGCTGACCGTGCAGCAGATCCACCAGCGGGTACCGGTGCTGTCCGAGCGGACCATCCGCGACCACCTTGCTGCCGGCCGGCGTACCCGCACCGCCATGTTGTGCTTTGACCCGATCGCCGCAGCGGCCCGGGGAGGGCGCATCACCCAGCGCATCCTCCGCGCCCGCAGCGTCGTCGGTCGCGATTCCTGATCCTCCGGCACCTGCCGCATTTCTCCAGGAGTAGATTCCGCATGATTCCCGCCTCCCTCGACAGCGGTCATCGCCTGATTGCCGACACACTGGCCGCGTTCCGTGCCGGCCCTGGACTGGGCAGCGTTGCCCTGCGGCCGGCGCCACGCTCTCGTGTGCCGCTCTACATCGGCGTCGCCGGCAGCAAGCGCTCGGGCAAGGACACACTCGCCAATGGACTGGCGTCGGCGTTGTCACTGCCATGCGACAGCTTCGCGGGCCCGCTGCGGCAATTGGTCGCCACCCTCCTCGGGCTCTCCCTGCACGAACTGGACAGCCGCAAGGAGGACGCCATCGACTGGCTGGCCGAACTCACCCCGCGCCACCTGATGCAGACCGCCGGTACCGAGTGGGGGCGTGACCGCGTCCATCCCGAGCTGTGGGTACGCTCGCTGTTCGCACGCCTGCCCGAGGGCGGGCTGGTACCCGACGTCCGCTTCGCCAATGAGGCCCGCGCGATCCGGCGTCGTGGTGGTGTCGTGATCCGCGTCAATCGCCCAGGCCATCGCAGCAGCGACCCTCATGCCAGCGAGCAGCCGCTGCCGCATGAGCTGGTCGACATCGAAGTCGACAATGACAGCACCCCGGCCGATCTGGTCCGCAGATCGCTGGACCAGCTGCGTTCGCGCGGTGTGATCTGATCCGGAATGCCGGCCCGCCATCCGGTCCATCCCCCGAACCCAGCGCAGGCCCCGACCCATCATCGGCGAAAATGATGTAAGGTCATCCCCCATCACCGACGACACCTGTCGTCACCCTGCATCCCCAACCCATTTCGCAAAGAGGAAACGCCATGGAGGTCGAACAGTTCACGTCGACGCGCCTGAAGGCCATCGAGTTGTTCAAGTCCCAGCCCAAGGGCAGCAAGGACATCGTGAGCCTGGATGCGATCTTCATCTCGCTGTGCACGCTGGCCACTGCCCGGGCGGGCGCAGGCAGCGCCCAGCAGGCGCGTACCGTGGCCCGCCCGGGCAGCCAGCAGCCGCCCGCGCCATGGTTCGTCGAAACCCTTGCGGCCCTGAAGGGCAAGGGCGAGTCGATCACCGTGGCGCGCTTCCTGATGTTCGCCAACCGCTTCCCGGTCAAGCGCATGGACCAGGTCAACGCGGCACGCTGGCTGCGCGACGCCGGGTACATCCCCCGCAAGACCGGCGGCAACCTGGTGTTCGATCTTTGATCCAGCGCCCCCTGCAGTCCTGAAGCCCCGGCATCGTCCGGGGCTTTTTCGTTTCCGGCCAGTACACGGCGCATGAGGCTGTGTGGCAGGTGGCCGTCCTCACCCTGTACCTGCCCCATCCCCTTGATCTGCCTCTGTTCCTGCCAGGTGAGGACAACGAGTACGGATGTGCAGGAAAACACCAGCGGCCAGAGCAAGCGGATTCGGCTCACTGCAAGCAGGCGTGTCGTGCTCCTCCCCCCTCCTCACGCACGACTGAACGTCTTCAGCGCACCGATATAAAAGTAGATGAAAGGTGTTGACTGGACAGGCGGGATGGCAACAGTGGAGATCAATGCCACTGAAGACATCCTCCATGAACGCCCTGCCCGACAGCATCCAGACCCTGGCCGAGGTCATCGGCGAATCCGCAGCCCTCACGCTGGTGCGTGCCTGGCCGCCGACCACCTCCAGCACCACCGGCCGTCACCGCGTCATTGTCTACGTCCCCTCCACCCTGCCCGACCAGCACCGGCTGATCGACATCCTTGGCCACGACGTCGCCCAGCGGCTGGTCGCGCACTTCGGCGGCGAACTGTTGTTCCTGGCATCCTGCTTCGCTGCCGGCGCGCACGAACGCCGCGAGCAGATTGCCCGCGCGGTCGCCAGCGGCATGCCACGCGACCATGTTGCGCGTGAGTTCGGCGTCTCACAGACCACCATCAAGCGCGCCCTGCGCGGTGCGCGCACCGCGTTGCCACCGGCTGTCCACCCGGCCCTGCTCAAGGGATACGCACGCGCATGAACGAGAGCGACCTGCTGGCCGGCGTGCCGGATTGGGCCAAGTACCTGGGCGGGACCTCGGGCGTGCTGATCGCGGTGTCGCTGTGGCTGCGCCAGTGGTTGTCGTCGGCCAAGGTCGACCGCACCGCCGATGAAGCCACCAGCAACACCCTGCGCACCCTGCAGGAACAGCTCGCGGCCGAACGTACACGCGCTGATGGGCTGATGCACGAGCGCGAGGCAATGGCCCAGGAGATCGGGCAGCTGCGCGGTGAAGTCAGCGCCCTGCGTGCACAGATCGCCCAGCAGAGCGTACAGATAGACGCCCTGCTGGCCCTGGTGCGCAAGCAGCCGGGGGCCGCCGCATGACCGCCGCTGCAGCCAGCGCCCTCGGTGGCACCAACGTTGCTGCGTTCCTGGACATGCTGGCGGTGTCCGAAGGCACCGATATACCCAGCCAGCGTTCGCGTGACCGCGGCTACGACGTCATCGTCGGTGGCCAGCTGTTCACCGACTACCGCGACCATCCCCGCGTGCTGGTGTCGCTGCCGCGCTACGGCATCAAATCCAGCGCCGCCGGCCGCTACCAGTTCCTGCGCAGCACCTGGGATGACCTGCGCGCGCGACTGGGCCTGCCTGACTTCGGCCCGGTTTCGCAGGACCGCGCGGCCGTGGCGCTGCTCAAGCAATGCGGTGCCTACGAGCTGATCCGGCTGGGCCGCTTCGATGCCGCCGTCACTGCGGCTCGGCGCATCTGGGCATCGCTGCCGGGCGCCGGCTACGGCCAGAAGGAGCACGCGCTGGAAACACTGCGCGCGGCGTACCGTGCCGCCGGCGGAGCCCTGCAGTGACGCCCGCGGCACTGAGGTTGGGCATCGGGTTGCTGGTCCTTGCCGGCAGCCACGCGAGCTGCGCCTGGCTGGGATGGACCCTGCGCGACCGCACTGCGGACCTTGCCGTTGCCACCACCCGGGCAGCGCAGCAGGAGGCCCGCACCGATGCAGTCCAGCGCGCGAACCAGCAGGCCCTCGCCAACAGCGCCGCAGGCGCGCAGGCCGAATCACAGCGCCTGGCCCACCAGGCCCGGCACACCGAACAGTTCAACACCCTGCAACGGGACATCGAGACCCATGCCAAGACTCCTGGTCGTGATCGCGGCGACGCTGACGCTGAGTTCGTGCGCATCTGGCGCGAGGCCAACGCCGGCCACGCCCTGCCGCGCTGACCTCAGCATCGCACCTGCCCAGCTGCTTCCCCCACCCCGCCTGCCGGACCTGCACGCAGCCAGCGATGACGCGCTGCTGCGCAATCACGTTGCGGTCGCACAGCAGTACCACGCGCTGGCCGACCAGCTGAGTGCGCTGCTGTGCAGCCTCGGCAGCCAGCGCGGCATCACCATCAATGGCGCCGTGCCGGCAGCACCCGCCGACTGCGGCAGCAGTGCCACTCCCACGCACTAAGCCTGCCGGATACGGCCACGCCTGCAATGCCACCCCACTGCGGTGATGGCAACACTGGCTGCAGACCGCGCGCGCCGCACGGGCCACGCCCTTCTTCCCTTCCCTGCATGAGCTGACATGGCGAACGATTCCTTCCCTCCCACGCTCGATCCGCTGATTGCCGCGATCGAAGCCGCTATCCGCGCACGCTTTCCGGGGTTTGCAAGCGTCGAGTTCCATCGCGACGCCAACGCTGAGGGGATGCCCCTGCCGGCCTGCCTGCTGGCGATGACCCGCTGTGACCGCAGCAGGGACAACAATGATGGCAGTGGCCTGCTGCAGGCCACGCTGCGCTTCGAAGCGCGCATTGCGCTGCCGGCAACCGATGCAACCACAACGCTGCAGCTGCGCAACGCGGCCCTCGCCCTGGCGACCTGGCTGCACCAGCTCGGCCGCTTCCCCGGCGTTGCCAGCGGTGCGATCGATGTGATTGCAGCATTGCCGGAAGACCCCGCGGCGGCACAGCCGGGCCTGCGCACTTGGATCGTCGAGTGGTCACTGCCGGTCGCGCTGGGCGACAACCCGTGGGACGACGCCGGTGGCGTGGTGCCGCAGGCGTCCTACAGCTTCGCGCCGGAGATCGGCCGCGCCCATGAGTCCCGCTACCAGCCGTTGCCGGAGCGCGCACGATGAGCGCCGAACACGCGCGGCTGATCGGCAACCTGCTGATGATCGGCGTGGTGCGCGAACTGGACGAGGCGAACGGGCGCGTTCGCGTCGATGCCGACGGCATGCTTACCGACTGGATTCCCTGGCTGGAACGCGGCGCGGGACCGGGCGTACGCACCTGGTGCGCACCCGAACCCGGCGAGCAGGTCGTACTGGCGTGCCCCTATGGCGACCCGGGCCAGGCGCTGGTACTCGGCAGCCTGTACCAGGACCGCTTTCCGCCGCCGGCCGACTCGCGCCTGCGGCAGCGCACCGAGTTCGCCGACGGCAGCAGCGTCGAGTACGACCAGGAAACCACCACGCTCAACGTCCATGTCGGCAGCGGCAAGGTCATCGTCACCTGCGCGAATGCACAGGTGATCGCCAGCGAATCGATCGTGCTCGATACACCCTCGATCAAGGCGACCGGCGATCTGGATGTCAGCGGCGCGATCAGCGCCGGCAAGGACATCAGCACACCGGGCGAAGTCAAGGCCGGTGCCATCGGCCTGAAGGCACACAAGCACACCGCACAGGGTCCGACCGCACCCACCACGCCCGCGCAGCCCTGAGCGGCCACGCCTGCAATGCCCTGAAAACCCGCACTCCACGACGATAGAGGCCATGCGAGGAATCGACGCCAACACCGGCAAATCACTGGATGGGCTCGCCCATCTCCACCAGTCCGTGCGTGACATTCTCACCACGCCTCTTGGCTCCCGCGTACTGCGCCGCGAATACGGTTCACGCGTGTTTGAACTGATCGATGCGCCGACCAACCGCTCGCTGCGCATGGACCTGATCGCGGCCACCGTCGACGCGCTGGCGCGATGGGAACCGCGTCTCCACGTCGAGAACGTCGACGTCTCCCTCCCCGCCCCCGGCGTGATGATCCTGGCAGTGACCGGGATCCACCTGCCGGACGGCGAGGCCATCACCATCGAAGGAATCGAGGTTCGCTAACCGTGGCATCCGGCTCGTTCACCAGTGTCAATCTGTCCCAGCTGCCTGCACCGGCGGTCATCGAAGTGCTCGATTTCGAAGCCATGTTCGATGAATCGCTGACCGCACTGCAGGCCCTGGATCCCACCTTCGACGCGCTGCTGCCGTCGGACCCGGCCTTCAAGATCCTGGAGGTCTGCACCTACCTGCGCCTGCTTGATCGCCAGCGTGTCAACGACGCCGCGCGTGGCGTGATGCTGGCCTATGCCGGTGGCAGCGACCTCGACCACCTCGCCGCGATCTTCGGCGTCGCCCGCCAGGTGCTCGACCCGGGCAGGCCGCAGGAAGGCATTCCACCGCGATATGAGAGCGATGAGGACTTCCGCCGCCGCATCCAGCTGGGCCCGGAAGGGTTCAGCGTGGCGGGGCCGGAAGGTGCCTATGTATTCCATGCGCTGAGCGCGGACCCGCGCGTGCTCGACGCCAGTGCGACCAGTCCCGCCCCCGGCGAAGTGGTGGTCTCGGTGCTGTCGCGCGAAGCGGATGGAACCGCCACCCAGGGGCTGCTGGACATCGTCGAGGCGAAGCTGAGCGCCGATGACGTGCGACCGCTGACCGACCACGTGCTGGTGAAGCCGGCCACGATCGTCACCTACTCGGTCGACGCCACGCTGTTCACCTTTGCCGGCCCGGATTCGCAGGTCGTGCTTGCCGAAGCGCGCACCCGCCTGGACCGCTACATCAGCGAGTCACATCGTCTCGGCCGCGATGTCACCCGTTCGGGGTTGTTCGCCGCATTGCATGCCGAGGGCGTGCAGCGCGTGGAGATCGTCCATCCGGCTGCAGATGTGGTGGTGGACCGAACCCAGGCCACGCACTGCACCGGCGTGACCCTGACCCACGGCGGCACCGATGAATGAGCCGAGCACGCGCCTGATCAACGCGCGCCTGCGCGGCGCGATCGATGGCCGCAACCGCACCTTCCGCCACCCCGGCGGCGCGCTGGCGAGCCTGCAGGCGGTGTACCGCACCGATGCACGGGGGCGGCAGCCGTTGCAGGGCAGCGTCATCGAGGGCAGCAGGGTCACCCTGGCCGCTGCACCGGCGCCCGGCGAGGTCATCGATGGTGACGCCCAGGTGGTGGTGCCCTCGGCGGCGAACCTGCTTCCCGCCAACGCCACCCACGCCGAGCGCGCGCTTGCCCGCGCCATCGTCGCACGTCCGTTGCCGGTGGACATCACCGCGCTGTGGGATGCCGATCGCTGTCCGACCGCACTGCTGCCCTGGCTGGCCTGGGCGCTGTCGGTGGACGAATGGAAGGCCTACTGGCCCGAGGCCGTGAAGCGCGCCCGGGTGCGTACGGCCATCGCCATCCAGCGACGCAAGGGCACCGCCGGCAGCGTGCGCGACGTGGTGGCCGCCTTCGGTGGATCGGTGCTGATCCGCGAGTGGTGGCAGCTGCAGCCCAAGGGCGCGCCGCACACCTTCGAAGCGGTGATGACCATCGCCAACCAGGATGGCCAGTCCGCCACGGCGATGTTCGTCGAGGACGTCATCGGCGAAATCACCCGGACCAAGCCGGTGCGCTCGCATTTCACCTTTACCCAGGGCATGCAGGCCGACGCCGCCATCGGCGCACTTGCAGCCGCCCACGCCACGGCCTTCCGCCGCCTTCAACTGATCGGAGAGTAACCCCCGCATGCGCTTGAAAATCACCGATGCCGGCTTCGCCAAGCTGGTCAATCCGCCGAACACCGGCACCAACGCCGTGCTGATCACCCAGATCGGCCTGACCTCGACGGCCTTCGTGCCTTCCGCGGGGCTCACCGCACTGCCCGGCGAGATCAAGCGCGTCGCCACCTTCGGCGGCCAGGCCGTGGGCGATGACACCGTGCACGTCACCATCCGCGACGACAGCGCCACGTCCTACACGCTGCGCGGGTTCGGCCTGTACCTGGCTGACGGCACC
This sequence comes from Stenotrophomonas sp. a6, assembly GCF_030913325.1. Lineage (NCBI taxonomy): Bacteria > Pseudomonadati > Pseudomonadota > Gammaproteobacteria > Lysobacterales > Lysobacteraceae > Stenotrophomonas > Stenotrophomonas sp. a6. Next base: position 1,044,540 of record NZ_CP133161.1, on the reverse strand, counting down.
CTGTTTGCCAGCTACGGCCAGGCCGATCCGATCATGGAGAAGTCGGCCGCATCGATGCTGCTACTGGCCACCGATACCCGCTTCAGCGGGATCGACACGACGCAGATTCAGTTCGGCGATGCCGGCTTTCTCTATCCACCGGCCACCACCGAGGTCGTCGGCGTGGTCGAGCTGGCCACCAGCACCGAAGCCGAAGATGCGACCGACACCCAGCGCGTGGTGACTCCGCGTGGCATGCGTGCTTACACCGACAAGCGCTTCGGCGCCAGCGCCCCGACCGCGCTGGCGAAGACACTGCTGTCTGCGGCGAACACCGCGGCGGCGCGCACTGCGCTGGAACTGAAGAGCGCCGCACTGAAGGACACCGGGCATGGCAACGGCCTGGACGCCGACACACTGGATGGCAAGCACGCCTCCGAGTTCGCCCTGGCCGGTGACTTCGCCACCGTGGGCCACAAGCATGTGATTGCCGATGTGACCGGGCTGCAGTCGGCACTGGATGGCAAGGCGTCCAGGGGCGGCAACACGTTCACCGACCAGCAGTTCATCAACGGCACGTATCCGTTGCTGGGCTTCGGTGCCGCCGGTGCCGAACAGTCCTTCATTGGCGGCTGGGGAAATTCCAGCCTGTGGCGCGTATGGAGCGCGGACCGCAGTGCCAGCAGCGAAATCACCATCAAGCATGGCGACACGCCGCGCTGGAACGGCTCGCCGATGTGGCATGCCGGGAACTTCGCGCCTGAAGCGAAGATGGACAAGAGTGGCGGGACGTTCACCGGCGCGGTTTCCATCTCCAACAACTCGCTGCGCCTGTCCGGCTGGGGCAGCACGCTGACCGATGGTGTCATCTACTTCGGCACCGGTGACAGCTACATTTTCAAGTCAGGTTCCTCCTTCACCTTCCGCAATGTGGAGGGTGCCTATAGCGCAACGCTCAGCGCAGGCGGGAACATCTGGACCAGCGGCAACTTCGATCCCGGCGGGAAGATCAACAAAGCCGGCGACATCATGAACGGCACGCTGAACATGTATGTGGGTCAAGGCAGCACCCAGGTCGTGCACCAACGGTTCGGCTGGGGCAACAACGTGACCCGATGGGCGACAGCCATGGAGAGCGACGCCACACTTTCGCTTTACTCCTACGACTTCAATGGAGGAACTCCGACGCAGCGCGCGAGCTTCAGCAATGTCCAGTACCGGGAGAACACATTCGTCGGCGGCGTCACTTCCGCAGGTGGCAATGCCGCATTCATCATCAAGGACCGTGGGAACGCGAATCAAGAGTTCCACATCTACAACACGGACAACGTGTTCCGGATCTGGTCGTCCACTGCGCAAGTGGATCGACTGCAACTGAATGCCGCGGGGGCTCTCTGGACGGCCGGCGGCTTCGATACTGGCTCTTCACGCAAGCTGAAAAACATCGAAGGCGCACTTCCCTATGGCCTGGCAGCTGTCGAACAGATGGAACTGGCAGCCGGCCACTACAAGCCCGAGTACAACGACGACGGTCGTCGCCGCCTGTTCTTCGTCGCCGAGCAGCTGGCCGAACTGGTGCCGGAAGCGGTCGACCTGGAAGGCGTCGAGTTCCAGGGTGAGCGCGTGGCATCGGTCAAGCTCGACCAGCTGCTGCCGGTCATGGCCAAGGCCATCCAGGAACTGGCCGCCGAAGTGCGCGCACTGAAAGCGGAGCGCTGACATGCCCAGCGGATATCGCTCTTCCGGTGTCGACTTTGACGACCTGTTCGATCCGTACGTTGAAGGTCCACTGGCGCAGGATTCGGGCCGCCGTATCGGCGGCACCGACCTGAGCCGCCGCTATGCCCACATCCAGTACGGCAGCAAGCGTGCCGACGTAGGCCATCGCATCAACGGCATGGACGTGTCCAACCTGTGGGCGGCCCGCGGCAGCGCCACCTACAGGCTGCCATTCCATGGCAAGGGCTACTCGGCAAGCAATGGCGCCAAGACCAACTCCACCGGCTCCGTGTCGGCAACCGTCTCGATCCTGATGTATGCCGACGGCACCTATGCCATCCGCACGGGCGTCGCCGGTGGCGGCAATGGAGGCAGCTCGGTAGCAGCGTCAGGCCAGTGGCTTCCGGCAGGTGCAAGCGTTTCCGAGTACGAAGTGCAGATCACCGGCTCCTCGCCCGCCAAAGCCTCTTTCAGCACCAGTGCTCCCTCGTTCGTGCCGGCATCGGCTGGACCGTCGGCAGGCGTGTCGATCAGCGTCCCTGCCAGGTCCGCCAGCTACGAATCGGACAGCGTCAGCATTTCCGTCGCGCTGCGCCGTGCCGGAGGTATCGCCCAGGTTTCCACCTTCAGCGCCAGCGTCAGCGCCTCCGGCTGGGTCTGATCGATCAGCGGGCCACCGCTGCAATTATCGCGACCGCCACATTCTCCGAACATTACCCCGTCGCCTGCACAAGCCGGCACACACCCACACCGAGGAAGAACCCCGAATGACCGAATTTCTCCATGGCGTACAGGTCGTCAACATCGATACCGGTGCCCGATCGATTGCCATCGCCTCCAGCAGCGTGATCGGCATCGTCGGCACCGCACCGCTGGCCGACACCGAAGCGTTCCCCATCAACACGCCCGTACTGGTGACCTCGCCGTCGCAGGCCGCCAAGCTGTCGGCCACCACCGGCGCCGATGCGGGCACCCTGCCCGGTGCGCTCGACGCGATCTTCGACCAGTCCAGTGCCGTGGTCGTCGTCGTCCGCGTCGAGAAGGGCGCCAATGAAAGCGCCACCCTGGCCAACGTGCTGGGCGGCGTGAACGCCCAGACCGGCGCCTACGAAGGCGTGCATGCACTGCTGGCCGCCAAGTCCATCGTCGGCGTCAAGCCGCGCATCCTGGTAGCACCCGGCTTCACCCATGTGCACCCGGCCGACCCGGCCAAGCCGGAGGCCGTGCTGGCCAACCCGGTCGTCGCGGAGCTGCTCGGCATTGCCGACAAGCTGCGCGCAGTGATCATCAAGGATGGCCCGAACAGCAACGACGACGCTGCCAAGTCCACCGCCGCCCTGACCGGCTCCAAGCGCGTCTACGTGGTCGACCCCGCGCTGCTGGTGCAGTCCGGTGATGCCATCGTCACCCGCCATGCCTCCGGTGCCGTGGCCGGTGCCATCGCCCGCAGCGACAACGAGCGCGGCTGGTGGACGTCGCCGTCGAACCTGGAACTCAACGGCGTGGTCGGTACCGCGCGTGCGATCGACTTCGGCCTGTCCGATGCCACCAGCCGCGCCAACCTGCTGAACCAGGCCAACGTGGCCACGGTCATCCGCGAAGGGGGCTTCCGCCTGTGGGGCAACCGCACCACCAGCATCGATCCGAAGTGGCAGTTCCTGTGCGTGGTGCGCACCGCCGACATCATCGCCGACAGCCTGGAAGCCGCCCACCTGTGGGCCGTCGACCGCGGCATCAGCAAGACCTACGTCGATGACGTGCGCGAGGGCGTCAATGCCTTCCTGCGCGGCCTGAAGACCCAGGGCGCGATCCTCGGCGGCAACTGCTGGATCGACCCGGAACTGAACGCAGCGGACAGCGTGGCCCAGGGCCGCTTCTACTGGGACTTCGACTTCACTCCGACCTACCCGGGTGAGCAGCTGACCTTCCGCATGCACATGAACAACAACTACGTCTCGGAGATCTTCTAAGCATGGCGCGCAAGATCCGCAAAAACTTCAACTTCTACGTCGACGGCAAGGGTTATGCCGGCAGCGTGATGTCCTTCACCGCCCCCAAGCTGTCGCTGAAGACCGAGGACTTCCAGGCCGGCGGCATGCTGGCCCCGACCGAGATCGTGCTCGGCCATGAAAAGCTGACCGCCGATGTGGAGTTCGCCTCCGACGACGCGGAGATCATGAGCAAGTTCCACGTCATCGAAAGCAAGGAATACGGCTTCACCGCCCGCGAGGCACTGGAAGGCGACGACGGCGAAGTGACCCAGGTCGTGCACAACATGCGTGGCAAGGTGAAGCTGCTGGACCGTGGCGAAACCAAGGTCGGCGAGAAGGGCACGATCAAGGTCAGCCTGGCGCTGAGCTACTACAAGCTGACCCATGGTGCTCAGGTCGTGCAGGAGATCGACGTGGTCAACATGATCGCCCGCCAGGGTGGCGTCGACGTCCTGGCCGGCATCCGCGGCGCGTTGGGCATCTGAGCCCACGCCGCACCGAAGAACCCGGGGGCGCCTCGCGCCCCCGCATCCATCGCACCGCATCGCATTCCAGGAACGCATCCATGTCCAGCAAGACCAAGACCCCCACCGACACCGTCATCGAGCGCGATGGCTTCGCCGAGATCACCCTCACCCGTCCGCGCCAGGTCAATGGCATGGAAACCGCCGTGCTGCGCATGCGCGAGCCGACCGTGGAAGACATGGAGCGCTACCAGGACGACAAGGGCAGCGACGCCCAGCGTGAGGTGCGGATGATCGCCAACCTGTGCGAGATCTCGCCGGACGACGTGCGCAAGATGCCGTTGCGCGACTACGCACGACTGCAGGCAGGCGTCGCGCTTTTTACCACCTGACCCTGCCACAGATCAGGCAGGGAGTGCTCGCCCTGGCCGGTCATACCGGCTGGGGCCTGCGCGAAATCATGACACTGCGGGTGTCGAAGTTCATCTGGTGGATTCAGGGATTGCCGGTACATGGCCAGTAACGTTCAAACGACAACGATCACGATCGGCGGTGAGGTGTCCAAGTCGCTGAAGGACGCATTGTCCTTCGCCAATGATGGCGTGAAGCGCCTCGGTGATGAAGCCGGCAAGCTGGAGCTCAAGCTCGCCGCGATGAAGAAGTCGGGCACCGCATACACCCGCATGCGCGCGCAGGCCGATGCGCTGCGCGCCTCACAGGAAGCGCTGGAGCGTGTCGAAGCCAAGCGCACCGCCAACCTGGAGAAGCGCGAGAAAATCGGCGCCTCGTTCAAGGCAGCGCGCGGCACACTCGGCACCGCCGTCACCGCACTGGCCAAGCCGGTCGAGAACGCCTCCGGCTTCGCCCGCCAGAACCAGCAGATCGGCGTAGCGGCCAACCTCAGCCGCGCCCAGGTCAGCGCACTTGGCCAAGCGATCCTGGAACAATCGCGCGCAACCAACCAAGGCGCCGACGCGCTGCAGCGCTCGATCAGGCTAATGATCGACGCCGGCATGGATGCACAGTCGGCCCAGGCCAGCCTCGGTGCTGTCGGGCGGACCACCACTGTCACCGGTGCCAGCATCGATGATGTGGCCCAAGCTGCGGCCGCCCTGCAGCAGTCGTTCGATATCGATCCCTCGCGCATGCAGAACGCGCTGGACGTGCTGGTGGTGAACAGCCAGCAGGGCAGCCTGGGCCTGAAGGACATGGCCCAGGTGCTGCCGGTGCTGGGTTCCTCGTTCGAGGCGATGAAGCTGCAGGGCACATCGGCGGCGGCTACGCTGGGTGCGGCACTGGAAGCCACGCTGGACTCGGCAGGTGGCGCCGACAAGGCCGCCAGCAACATGAAGAGTTTCATGTCCGAGGTGCTCTCGCCGGACATTCAGGAGAAGGCCAAGAAGAGCCTGAACCTGGATCTGCGCAAGATCATCGGCGATGCACAGACCAGCGGCGGCAATCCCTTCGATGCTGCGATGCAGGGAATCATCCAGGCGACCGCGGGCGACCAGAAGAAGATCGGCACCCTGTTCAGCGATGCACAGGCGAAGAACTTCGTCCAGCCCATGATCGAGAACTGGGACACCTACATCCGTGTCCGCGACAAGGCCTTGAATGGATCGGCGGGTACCACCGATGCGGCCTATGCCGACGCGATGCAGACCGATCCGCAGAAGATCGAAGGCGCCAAGATCGCCGTGGACAACCTGTCCAAGGCGTTCGGTGCGGCGCTGCTGCCCGCGGTGGGCGAGGCCGCGGTCAAGCTGACCGAGCTGTTGAACGGGGTTACCTCGTTCGTACAGGAAAACCCGAAGCTGATCGCCAACACCACGCAGATCGTGGTCGGCATGCTGGGCATGCGCGCGGCGGTACTCGGCGCTCGCTATGCCTGGACTTTCCTGCAGGGCCCGATCCTGGGCGTGCAGAAGGCCTTCCAGCTGTTCCGTGGCGGCAGCCTGCTGGCACAGCTGGGGCGCTTCGGGCCGATGGCCATGCGCCTGGCATCGGGTTTCCGCATCGTCGCAACTGCCATTGGTGCCATCGGCGGTGGCCCCATCGCCGTTGCCGTCGCCGCCATCACCGCCGGCGCCCTGCTGGTGCGCAAGTACTGGGAACCGATCAAGGCATTCCTGGGCGGCGTCTGGGAAGGCCTGAGCGGTGCAGGCACCGCAGCGATGGGTGAACTGATGCGCGCGTTTGAACCACTGCGCCCCGCTTGGGAAGTCATGAGCGGGCTGATCGGCCAGGCCTGGGACTGGCTGTCGAAGATGCTGGAACCGGCGCAGTACACCGGCAATGAATTGTCACGCGTCGCCCAGATCGGCTCGCTGGTGGGTGAGGCACTGCTGACCAACTTCCGGCTGGTGATCCAGGTCATCGGCGGCGTGGTGGGGGCGGTGGTGTGGCTGGGCGAGATGCTCGGCACCGTCGCCGGCTTCATCAGCGAGACCCTTGGCAACATCTGGGAGTCGATCAGCCAGAAGGCGACCGCAGCGTTCGACCGCATCCTGGAAAAGCTCAAGCCAGTCATCGAAGGCGTCGGCTGGTTCATGGACAAGCTTGGTGGTGGCGTAGGGGCTGCCAACGACAAAGCGCTGGAGGTCGCCGAGGGCGGGCTGCAGACCGCAGTGGGCGCCGCCAACATCTACAGCGGCATGAAGGCGCGCGGCGGTGGTGGCATCGGCGACTTGGCGCGCGTGGCGTACGCGGTCGGCACCAACGACAACGATGGCCTGAACCGCCGCATGGCCGAGCTGAGCGGCGCGCAGGGACGCCGTGCGCCGGACATGCCCTCGCCCACGATGCGCGCACCGACCACCGTGCAGCAGCAACAGACCAACAACATCACCATCCACCAGCAACCCGGTGAATCCAGCGAATCGGTGGCACGCCGCACTGCAGACGAGCTGCAGCGTCGCAACGCGGTTGCCGCCCGTGGTGGTCTGGCAGACAGGAACTGAGCATGAAACGCGAATTCGTAACCGGCACTGTGGACAAGCTGCTGTCGCAGTTCAAAGCCAATGACTCCGGCAACGCCCCGGTCCTGCTGATGCTGGGCGGCTTCAAGTTCAGCCTCAACACCGCGGTCTTCCGGGAGATCCAGCAATCCAACGAGTATCGCTGGCAGGCGCAGGACCGCATCGGCCAGATGGCGGCCCTGCAGTACACCGGACCGGGCTCAGCCAGCATGACCCTGCCGGGCGTCATCTACTACCAGTTCCGCGGCGCCGGCAATGAGCTCTCACAGCTGCGCAAGCTGGCCGCGCAGGGCACGCCTCATCGACTGCTGACCGGCAAGGGCGGCAACCTGGGCCTGTGGGTCATCGAGAAGATCGATGCCACCGCCAGCGAGTTCACCGCCGACAGCGCGATCCTGAAACAGGAATTCACCCTTTCACTGCGGAAGCACAGCAATGGCACGAACGTATAGCACCCGCGACGGCGACGTCGTAGACCGTATCGCGTACGCGCATTATGGCGAGCAGTCACCGGCCATCCTGCGCGCGGTGTTCGATGCCAACCCGGGCCTGGCCGCACGCGGCCCGGTACTGCCTGCCGGCGTAGCGATCACCCTGCCGGAGGTGCAGCGCCCGGCCAGCGAGCGCAAGGGAGTCGCCCTGTGGGATTGAACATCACACCGGCCTTCCGCGTGGTGGCCAACAGCCAGGACATCACCGACAAGATCATGGCGCGCTTCAAGTCGCTGCGCATCACCGACGAGACCGGCAACACGTCCGACACGCTGGAACTGCAGCTGGCCGACCACGATCCGTCCGATCCGATCCAGCTGCCACCGGTTGGCGCGGAACTGGAGGCCTTCATCGGCTATGACGGCGAAGTGCGGCGCGTAGGCCTGTACATCTGCGACGAGGTGGAGATCTCCGGCTTTCCCGGCAGCATGACGCTGCGCGCCCGGGCGGCACCGTTCGAGACCAGCAAGGGGGGCAAGAGCGACCTGCAGACGCAGAAGACACGCACCTGGAAGAAGGGCACCACGATCGGCGACATGGTGCGACGCATGGCCGGCGAGCATGGGCTGAACGCAGCGGTGAGCGCATCGCTGGCGTCCATCGTGCTGCCGCTGACGGTGCAGTCGCAGGAGTCGGACATGAACCTGCTGCTGCGCCTGGCCAAACAGCACGATGCCATCGCCAAGCCCGGAGGCGGGCGCCTGGTGTTCGTGAAGCGGGGCGAATCCACCAGCGCCAGCGGCGAGCGCATTCCCGATGTCACCCTCACCCCGGCCGATGGCAGCGACTACCGGGTAACCCTTGCCGCACGCGAAGATGCCGGTACCACCATTGCGTACTACCGCGACGTGCGCAGTGCCAAGCGCCAGGAAGTGAAGGTCGGCAGCGGTGAACCGATCATGCGCCTGCGCATGGCCTATGCCGACCGGGAGAGCGCAGAAGCGGCGGCGCGCGCCAAGCATCGCGAACAGGCACGGCAGACGCGGACGCTCAGCTACACCCTGCCCGGCCGCGAAACACTGATGGCCGAAGCCACCGTGGTGATGCAGGGGTTCCGCGAGGGCGTGGATGGCCAGTGGCTGGTCAAGCGTGCCGAGCACAGCATCGGCAGCGAGGGCTTTATCACCCGCATCGAATGCGAACAACCCAACAGCGCCGACGCAGTGAAAGCGGCCAGCAATGCCCCGGCCAGCGAAGGCGAACAGGTCGGCAGCGAAGTGTAGATTCACGCCATGCGTGGTGCTTTCCGCGCATCAACTCACGTACTGCGCCACGCCATTGCCGAACGACCAGTTCTCCTTCTTTACTTCAACAAGATTGATGAACACATCCTCGCGGCGGATGCCCACCGCCGCGTGCAGTCCATCGGCGATGCCGGCGTACAACGCCTTCTTCTGCTCCAGCGTACGCCCTTCGTTCCAGGTGATCTGGATGCAGATGAAATCGTCGGTGCGGTCCACGCCCAGATAGCCGGGGTCGTAGATCAGCGTGCCGGCGTCGTGCTGCTGGAAGATCTGGAAGCGGTCGTTCTCCGGCACGCCCACCGCGCGCATGGCCTGGTAGATGGCTTCGCCGACACGTTGCAGGTAGTCGGCGGATTTACCTTTGCGAAGATCGATGCGGGCGAGCGGCATGGTGGCACTCCAGGGAATGGGGGCACGGCACTGCCTCGAGAGTACGCCGGCCGTGAACCACGGAACAGCGCATGGATGGAATCCTGTGCCCGCATCGGTGAAGTGCGTCCCCCGAGCGCTTCGCGCGGTTGAGGGAGCCGGTGAGTCGCGCTTCCAACGATGCCGGAAGGCCGCGCTGATGGCCAGGCAACAAAAAAGCCCCCATTTCTGGAGGCTTCTTTCGTTCTGCAACATGGTGGGCGGTACAGGGATCGAACCTGTGACCCTTGCCGTGTGAAGGCAATGCTCTACCGCTGAGCTAACCGCCCGGTGTGTTGCTGAGCCGCTCATTATAGGGGCTTTTCAGAGGCCGTCAACACTTTTTCACATTGGTGTTCACGGGCGTTTCGAGGCATGCAGCCGCATGGCCCGGCGCTACCTCACATCGTGTGGGTCGGCTTGTCCGAACCGGTCAGGCCGGCCAGCAGGGTCTCGATCTTGTGGCGTACGCCCTCGCCTTCTGCACCGTCGGCCAGCTGCACGCCGATGCCGGCGGTACGGTTGCCCTGCGCGCCGGCCGGGGTCACCCAGATCACCTTGCCGGCCACCGGCAGGCGCTCGCTGGAATCGGGCAGCGTCAGCAGCAGGAACACCTCGTCACCGAGGAAGTAACGCTTGGGCGTGGGCACGAAGATGCCGCCGTTCTTCACGAACGGCATGTACGCGCTGTACAGCGCGGCTTTGTCCTTCACGGCCAGGGACAGGATGCCCTGGCGGGCGTTGCTGGCACTCATCGATTTCCCCTTGCGGCAGGCCGCTCGTTCACCTTGTTCCAGGCCAGCAGCAACTCGACCACCGCAAGGTCTGCACGCACCGTGGTGCGCAGCAGGTCGCGGGTGCGGTTGGCCGCATCGAACCAGGCTGCAAGCTTGTGCAATCGCTCCGGCGTGGTCAAGGCATCGGTACTGGCCTGGGCCAGCGCCAGGTCGGCGGCAAAGCGCAGGCGCAGCGCCGCGTTGTCGTCACCACACCACTTCTGCGCCAGCTCCACCGCGCCGGTCTTGCCGGCGGCCAGCTGTTCCAGATCTCGACCGACTTCGCGGCGCAGGCTCAGGCCGTCTTCGCGCAGCCAGTTGTCGGCCTGGCCGGGATGGCCGCGGGCGGCCTCCAGCGCTTCGCGCGCCGATGCTTCGCTGTGGCCCTGCTGCTGCAGCCAAGCCAGCGCTTCGTGCTGCGGCGGCAGCTTGAATTCCAGGCGCTGGCAACGGCTGCGGATGGTCTGCGGCAGGCGCGCCGGGTCGCTGCTGATCAGCCACAGGTAGCGGCCGGGCTGCGGCTCTTCCAGCGTCTTCAGCAGCGCGTTGGCCGCCGAGCGGTTGATCGCATCGGCCGGGTCCACGATCACCACCTGCGCCACGCCGTACTGCGGGGTCAGCGCCAGCTTGTCGGTGATCTCGCGCACCTGCTCGATGACGATCTCGGTGCGCAGCTTGTCGCCGCTCTTGTTTGGAATGAAGCTGACCAGCTGCAGGTCCGGATGGGTACCGGCGGTGATCAGCTGGCGCGTGCGCGTGGCATGCGCGGCATCACCGCGCGCCAGCACGTGGTCGGCCAATGCCAGCGCCACCTCACGCTTGCCCAGCCCGGCCGGCCCGCAGATCAGCAGGCCATGGCCGAGGCGACCGGCATCGAGCGCGGCCACGGTCTGGTCGAACGCGCGCTGCTGCCAGGGCGAAAACGTGCTCATGCGCCCTCCCCGTCCTGCAGCCAGCGCTCGACACGCGCGACCACATCGGCGGCCACGCGCGCCTGCTCCTGGCCGGCGTCGATCAACGCGAAGCGCTGCGGGTCCTGCTGTGCGCGGCTGCGGAACACTTCGCGCACGCGCTGGAAGAAATCATCCTGTTCGCTCTCGATGCGGTCCGGCCACAGGTCACGGCCATTGGCGCGTGCCCGGCCGACGGCCACGTCCACGTCCAGCAGCAGGGTCAGGCCCGGCAGCAGGCCCACCGCGCGGCGCTCCAGATCGGCAATCCACTGCGGGTCGAGGCCACGGCCACCGCCCTGGTAGGCATAGCTGGAATCGGTGAAACGATCGCTCAGCACATAGGCACCGCGCTGCAGCGCCGGCTGGATCACCTGGCGCACATGCTGCGCGCGCGCGGCGAACACCAGCAGCAGCTCGGCTTCGGCGCTGAGCGGTTCGGCGGCGATCTCGGCATCGGGCTTCAGCACCAGGCCACGGATGCGCTCGGCCAGCGGCGTACCGCCCGGCTCGCGGGTCAGTACCACCTCATGACCGTGGCTGCGCAGGCAGTCACGGATGGCATTGATGGCAGTGGTCTTGCCCGCGCCCTCGCCGCCTTCCAGGCTGACGAAACGCGGGTGGCGAAGCAGCGCGGGACTCATTGCGCCGGGGTCTCCTGGGTACGTTGCTGGCGCAGCTGCTGCAGGTAGCGGGCGACTGCGGCGTTGTGCTGGTCCAGGCTGGGCGAGAACACGTGCGCGCCGCTGCCATCGCCCACCGCGACGAAGTACAGCGCGTCGCCCGCCGCGGGTTGCGCGGCCGCCATCAGCGCGTCGCGGCTGGGCATCGCGATCGGGGTCGGGGTCAGGCCGGCACGGGTGTAGGTGTTGTAGGGCGTATCGGTGGTCAGGTCGCGACGGCGGATGTTGCCGTCATACGCGGCACCGAGGCCGTAGATCACGGTCGGGTCGGTCTGCAGGCGCATGCCGATCTTCAGGCGGCGCATGAACACGCCGGCAATCTGCGGGCGTTCGCTGGCCAGCGCGGTTTCCTTCTCGATGATCGAGGCCATCGTCAACAGCTCGTAGGGCGTGTTGATCGGCAGGTCCGGCGCACGGCTTTCCCAGGCCTCATCCAGCGCCTTTTCCATTGCGGCATGGGCGCGCTTGAGCACGTCCAGATCGCTGTCGCCACGCTGGTAGACATAGGTCTCCGGCAGGAAGCGGCCTTCCGGATGCTGGCCACCGAAGCCGAGGCGCTGCATCAGCGCGGCATCATCAAGATTGTCGGTGGTGTGCAGCAGCGGCTCGGCGCGCTTGAGCGCAGCACGCAGCTGGCGGATGTTCCAGCCCTCGACGATCGTGACGCGGTGCTGCAGCACCTTGCCCGCGCGCATGCGCAGCAGCAGTTCGCGCGGGGTCAGGTCGGCGCTGAGCGCGTACTCGCCAACCTTCAGCTTGCCGGCGGCATCAAGCTGGCGCGCCAGCAGCTGCCACTGGGTGTCCTGGCCCTCGTCCACGCCGGCATCGCGCAGCTTGCGCAGCACGCTGTTCATGCCATCGCCGCTGACGATGACCATGCTCTCGGCAGTCGGGGTGATCGGGGCATCGGCGAAACGCGTCTGCTGGTAGAAGAACCACGTGCCCACGCCGGCCACGACGGCGCCCAGCACCACCACCAGCGTTACCACGAACAGACACCCGCGCTTGGCTCCCGCCATGGACTACCTCTGAACTCGATTCCGTCGTGCAGGATACCGTGCCGGTGGATTGGGGTCATGACCGGGGCCACGCAGCCGTGCCGACCAACGGTCGGCACCCACCGGAACAACGGCACCCGCCGGTACCGGTAGTGCCGGCCGCAGGCCGGCAATCGCGTGGATCGCGGATGAATGAGGTTGCCGGCCAGCGGCCGGCACTACCCCTGCTCGCCCAGTGCGCGCAGCAGGCCGCGGGCCTTGGCGCGGGTCTCGTCCAGCTCCTTGTCCGGGTCCGAATCGACCACGATGCCGGCGCCGGTGCGGAAGCTCACCTCGTGGCCATCCACTTCGGCGGTACGGATCAGGATGTTCAGGTCCAGGTCGCCATCGCGGTTCAGCCAGCCGAACGCGCCGGTATAGGCGCCGCGCGGCACCTGCTCCAGCTCGCTGATGATCTGCATGCAGCGCACCTTTGGGCAGCCGGTGATGGTGCCACCCGGGAACGTGGCGGCGATCACCTCGCCGGGCGTGACCTCCGGGCGCAGATGGCCGCTGACGTTGCTGACGATGTGGTGCACGTGCGCGTAGCTCTCCACGGTCATCAGCTCATCGACCACCACGGTGCCCGGCAGGCAGATGCGGCCCAGGTCGTTGCGCTCCAGGTCGATCAGCATCACGTGCTCGGCGCGTTCCTTGGGGTGACCGACCAGTTCCTGGATGCGCGCGGCATCGTCGTCGCCTTCGAAGCGTGGACGGGTACCGGCAATCGGACGGGTCTGCGCATGGCCGGCGTGCACCGACACCAGCCGCTCCGGCGAGGAACTGACCACATGGCGGCCGTGCGCGCTGAACAGGCCGGCAAACGGCGCCGGGTTGGCACGACGCAGCTGTGCGTACAGCGCCTGCGGGCTGACCGGCGCAGCGAACTGCGCGTTCCAGCGCCGCGACAGGTTCACCTGGAACACGTCGCCGGCGCGCAGATACTCGATCACCCGGCGCACGCCATCGGTGAAACGCTGCGGCGCGTCCTCGTCGACCGCCTGCGGTGGCTGCCAGCCCTGCCCGGCTTCGGGCAGCGCGGCCGAGGCCAGTGCCACCAGCGCATCCAGCAACGCCTGCTCGCCGGCTTCGGCGATGACGAAGCTGGCATCGTTGTGATGGTCATGCAGCACCGCGGCCGGGCAGCGCAGCGCCAGCGCGGTCGGGCGACCATCCCCGCGAGCACGCGCCAGCAGCACTGGTTCGATCTGGCTGGCCACTTCGTAATCGAGCATCAACGCCCAACCGCCGCGGAACGGCAGGCTGTGGCTGCCGTCATGCGGCAGGCGCTCAAGCTGCCAGGCGCGATCCAGTGCCTGCAGGAACGTGCCGGGCTGCACCACGTCGTGCTGGTCGCGCACCTGGCCGTCGGCATCCAGCCGCAGGCCATCGCCCTGCGCGACCAGCAGCAGGCTCCAGCGGCCCTGGGCGGTGCCCGAGGCGGTGGATTCCATCAGCAGCGGGAAGCGCGCCGGGTCGTGCTGCTGCAGGGCCAGCAGATCGATCGGGTGCGGCAGCGGGTGGATCAGCGGTGCGTGGGTCATGGCAGCCAGTTCGGGAATTCAGATGCACGGAAGCCGCCTTGCGGCGGCTCCGTGGTGCACGGCGTTGATCCGTTTGTCGGATTGCCGATGGGTAGAGTCGACTGTCAGTCGACTGCTTTCCCATCAACGATCACCGCGGCGGATCGAAAGGCAGTCGACTAACAGTCGACTCTACCAATGCGACGTCGAGCGTGGCGCGACGTCGCAACACCACTCAGACGCGCTTGAAGATCAGCGTGCCGTTGGTGCCGCCGAAGCCGAAGCCATTGGACATCACCACGTCCACCTTGGCCTGGCGTGCCTCGTTGGGCACGTAGTCCAGGTCGCAGCCTTCGCCCGGCTGTTCCAGGTTGATGGTCGGCGGGATGACGTTGTCCTGCAGCGCCATCACCGAGAAGATCGCTTCCACGCCGCCCGCTGCACCCAGCAGGTGGCCGGTCATCGACTTGGTGGAACTGACCATCATCTTGTAGGCGTGGTCGCCGAAGGCGGTCTTCATCGCCATGGTCTCGCCCAGGTCGCCCAGCGGCGTGGAGGTGCCGTGCGCGTTGAGGTAACCCACCTGCTCCGGGGTCACGCCGGCGTCCTTCATGGCCATGACCATGCAGCGCGCGGCGCCTTCGCCGTTCTCGCTCGGTGCGGTCATGTGGTACGCGTCGGAGCTGGCGCCGAAGCCAGCCAGTTCGCAATAGATCTTCGCACCACGGGCCTTGGCGTGCTCGTACTCTTCCAGGATCAGGATGCCGGCGCCGTCGCCCAGCACGAAGCCGTCACGGTCCTTGTCCCACGGGCGCGAAGCCTGTTCCGGGGCATCGTTGCGGGTGCTCATGGCCTTCATCGCGCAGAAGCCGCCCAGCGCGGTCGGCGACGAGCCACGCTCGGCACCGCCGACCACCATCACGTCAGCATCGCCGTACTGGATCATGCGCATCGCGGTACCGATCGAGTGGTTCGAGGTCGCGCACGCCGAGACCGCCGAGAACGACGGACCCTTCAGGCCGGTGATGATGCTCAGCTGGCCCGGCAGCATGTTGATGATGGTCTTCGGTACGTAGAAGGGCGAGATCTTCTTGCCCTCGTGGAACTCGATGGTCTGCTCTTCGATGCCGAGCAGGCCGCCGATGCCGGCGCCGACGATGGCGCCGATGCGCTCGGCATTGGCGTCGGTGATCTCCAGGCCCGAATCATGCAGGGCCATGAACGAGGCACCGAGGCCGTAATGGATGAACGGGTCCATCTTCTTGGCATCCTTGCCGCTGACCCGGAACTTGCCGAACAGTTCATTGTCGGCGGTGATGTCGAATCCCTTGACCTCACCTGCAATCTTGGTGGTGAACCGATCCACGTAGGCATCAGCAACGTTGGTCAGCGGACCGATGCCCGAACGACCGTGGGTGATGCCTTCCCAGCTGCTGGCCAGATCATTGCCCAACGGCGAGACGATACCCAGGCCGGTTACGACGACGCGACGCTTCATTGCTGTTTCTCCTGACCCGGATGATTTCTACGGGTAACTCGGTTTGCTTCGATGTGATGCCCAAACACACGGGGCCGCAACAGCGGCCCCATGGGGTGCGGTGCGCGGCAAGGAAATACCTGCACGCGCACTGCCGTCTGACATCAGGCCTTGACGTGGGCCTTGACGTAGTCGATGGCGGCCTGCACGGTGCTGATCTTCTCGGCTTCTTCGTCCGGGATCTCGCACTCGAATTCTTCTTCCAGGGCCATCACCAGCTCGACGGTGTCCAGCGAGTCAGCGCCCAGGTCATCGACGAACGATGCGCTGTTGGTGACTTCTTCTTCCTTGACGCCAAGCTGTTCGACGACGATTTTCTTGACGCGTTCTTCGATGGTGCTCATGGGATCTCGCTCCAGATGGAGTTGTGGTTCAAAAGTGGTCGCCATCAAAGGCGATGGCCGTGGGATAGTGTAGTGGAAACCGGCGCGGCCTTGCATCGCAGCAAAAACCTCAGCAGATCAACCACTTGCGGCGCAATCCCTGCGCCCCTTGCTTACGGCATGTACATGCCACCGTTCACATGGAGGGTTTCGCCGGTGATGTAACCGGCAGCCGGGCTGGCCAGGAAGGCCACCGCATGGGCGATGTCCTCCGGCGAACCCAGGCGTTCGAGGGCGATGTCGTTGATCAGCGCGGCGCGCGCTTCTTCCGGCAACGCCTTGGTCATGTCGGTGTCGATGAAGCCGGGAGCAACCACATTGACGGTGACACCGCGCGAACCGATTTCCTTGGCCAGCGACTTGCTGAAGCCGATGATGCCGGCCTTGGCGGCCGCGTAGTTGGCCTGGCCGGCATTGCCGGTCACGCCCACCACCGATGCGATGTTGATGATGCGGCCCTTGCGTGCCTTCATCATGCCGCGCATCACCGCCTTGCTGGTGCGGAACACGCTGGTCAGGTTGGTGTCGATGATCGACGCCCAATCCTCGTCCTTCATGCGCATCAGCAGGTTGTCGCGGGTGATGCCGGCATTGTTGACCAGGATCGAGATCGGGCCGAACTCCTTGGCGATGCCGTCCAGCACGCTGTCCAGCGCGGCAGCGTCGGTCACGTTCAGTGCACGGCCGTGGCCGCCGTGGGCGGCCAGGCGCTCACCGATCGCGGCAGCGCCGGATTCGGTGGTGGCGGTGCCGATGACGGTGGCGCCCTGGGCGGCCAGCAGATCGGCGATGGCGGCACCAATGCCACGGCTGGCGCCGGTGACCAGTGCGATTTCACCCTGCAGGGGCTTGCTCATGGTGTTTTCCTCAGGCTGGGGCGGCCGCCGTACCCGTACCGCGTGCAGCGGCCACCGGTACGGTCGGCAGGAACAGGGGGAGTCAGGCCGACCATGCCTCGCGGGCGGCTTCGAAGTCGCCCGGGGTGGCCAGTGAACGGCCGTCGATGGCCTTGTCGATGCGTTTGACCAGGCCGGTCAGCACCTTGCCCGGGCCGCACTCGGCGATCCGGGTGATGCCACGGCCGGCCAGCGCCTGCACGCATCCGGTCCACTGCACCGGCTGGTACAGCTGCTGGACCAGCGCGGTACGGATCGCGTCGATACCGTCATACACCTGGGCATCCACGTTCTGCACCACCGGCAGCTGCGGCGCCTGCCAGGACAGGCCGGCCATCACTTCGGCGAGGCGGTTGGCGGCTTCGCGCATCAGCGGGGTGTGCGAGGGCACGCTCACGGCCAGCTTGACGGCCTTGCGCACGCCCTTCCCGGCCAGCAGCGCCAGCGCGCGGTCAACCGCATCTGCGTCGCCGCCGATCACGATCTGGCCCGGCGAATTGAAGTTGGCCGGCACCACCACCTGGCTGCCCGCGGCTTCGGCGCAGACGTCCAGCACCAGCTGGTCTTCAGCGCCGAGCACGGCGGCCATGGCGCCGACACCGGCCGGTGCGGCTTCCTGCATCAGCTGGCCGCGCAGGCGCACCAGGTGCGCACCGTCATGCAGGCTCAGCGCGCCAGCGGCGACCAGGGCGGTGTACTCGCCCAGGCTGTGGCCGGCCAGCACCGACGGGCGCGGACCGCCCACGGCGTTCCAGGCGCGCCACACGCCGATGCTCGCGGCCAGCAGGGCCGGCTGGGTGTATTCGGTACGGTTGAGCATTTCCTCCGGGCCACCCTGGGACAGCGCCCACAGGTCGACGCCGGCACCATCGGATGCTTCGGTGAAGGCTTCACGCACCTGCGGGTGCAGTTCGGCCAGCTCGGCCACCATGCCCACAGACTGCGAGCCCTGGCCGGGGAAGACAAAAGCGAGGGTGGATACGGTCACGCGGTCATCCGCTTGTTGCAATCGAAGCGGGCCATGATAAGGGCGAATCCGCTGTGTCGTCTGTACGTGCGCGTATGCAGGCGTATGGAGCGCCGCCGCGGGACAACCCGGCATCCGGTGCGGTGCCCCGCCCAGGTAGAGTCGACTGTCAGTCGACTGCCCTTCGATCAGCCGCTGAAAACCCGCGCTGCGCGCGGAAGTCGACTGACAGTCGACTCTACCGCAGCGCCAACCTGCCAGCAGCGCGAACCTGCCATCAGCAGAACAGCTGCAGCACGTCCAGGTCGCCGTCGGCGAGGAAGTCCACGCACAGGCCCACCAGCATCAGTACGCCCGCCGTGCTGGCGCCATGGGCGATGAAGATCGAATGTGCCAGCGCGCGCGCTGAACGGCCCAGCTTCATGCAGACCCGGGCCAGGCTGCGCAGGCGGCCGCTGACCGCGTGCACGTGTTCGCGCACAGGCGCTTGGGCCTCGCCCATCGCCTCGGCCATCATCGCCTGCAGCTGCTCGGGGCGGTCGGCGTAGTACTTGGCCACGCCGTAACCGAACATCAGCCAGTCGCGGGCCTGCGCTTCGGACAGATCCATCACTTCCAGCGGATCTTCCTCGAAGTCGATGAAGCCCACCTTCTGCCCATCCCAGGTGAGGTTGCGCGGCAGCGGCTGGCCGAAATAGGCGCCGCGCGCATGCGCTTCGGCGATGGCCTGCATGGCCGCCATCACCAGCCGGTCGCGGCCGGCCTCGTCGGCCTGGCGCAGGCAGGTATTGAACGAGCTGCCGTTGTCACCGATCACCAGCGCGGCGTGGCCGCTGCCCAGCACGTCGGGCACGTTCACGCCCTGCGCCTGCAGTTCTCCCAGGCGACGGGCTTCGGTTTCTCGCGCGGCATCACCACCACGGTGCGGCGGTGGTCGCAGGGCGTCCAGATGGAAACGGCGGGCAACGAAATTGAGCAGGCCCAGGGCCACTGCGCGGCTTCCCTTGCCGTACTGCTTCAGCCAGGCGCGCTGCCCTTCGATGACGATGGGCTCAACCATGACGTGTACTCCTTTAAACGCGTTACGGCCCCAGAGGGGCCGTAACGACAAAACTTCACATTGTCGTAACTTGCGCTATCAATAGCGCAGCAGGGCCGAACCCCACGTGAAGCCGCCGCCGAAGGCTTCCAGCAGCAGCAGCTGGCCGCGCTCGACGCGGCCCGAACGCACCGCGGCGTCCAGCGCCAGCGGCACCGAGCCGGACGAGGTGTTGCCGTGCTTGTCGACAGTCACCACCACCTGGTCCATCGACATGTCCAGGCGCTTGGCGGTGGCTTCGATGATGCGCAGGTTGGCCTGGTGCGGAATCAGCCAATCCAGGTCGGACTTGTCCAGGCCATTGGCAGCCAGGGTCTCGTCCACGACCGAGTCCAGCGCCTTGACGGCGTACTTGAACACGTCGTTGCCCTTCATGTTGATGGTGCCGCCACCGTTGGCACCGTCCTTGAAGCCGGTCGAGACGCCCACCGGGTTCCACAGCAGCTCCTTCTTGCTGCCGTCGGCATGCAGGTGGGTACTGAGGATGCCGGTTTCCTCGTCGGCCTTGAGCACGACGGCGCCGGCGCCATCGCCGAACAGCACGCAGGTGGTGCGATCGTTCCAGTCGACCATGCGGGTCAGCGTTTCGGTGCCGATCACCAGCACATGCCTGCAGTCGCCGGAACGGATGAACTTGTCGGCCACGCCCAGCGCGAACACGAAGCCCGAGCAGGCGGCGTTGACGTCAAAGGCAGGGCACCCCGCAACACCGAGCTTGGCCTGGATCAGGCACGCGGTGGAGGGGAAAATGAGGTCAGGCGTGGTCGTACCGACCACGATCATGTCGAGCTGCGAAGCGTCGATACCGGCCGCTTCAAGTGCGCGCAACGCGGCCTGGTAGCCGAGGTCGCTGGTGGTTTCGCCTTCGGCCGCGATGTGCCGTTCACGAATTCCGGTGCGCGACTGGATCCACTCATCCGAGGTTTCGACCATTTTTTCCAGGTCGGCGTTGGTCAGGACTTTTTCCGGCAAATAGCTACCGGTGCCCGCGATCCTCGAATAGATCCGCTTGCTCATCATGTTTCCTGTTGCGCGGGCCGCCGATCACCGGCACGCCCGGGAAAGAAGGCAAAGGCCGCTGCCCGGGGGCAGCGGCCTTCCCGGCACATCAATCTTCTTCGACGGCCGAGGTCTTGGTCTGGATGACCTTCTTGCCGCGGTAGAAACCGTCGGCAGTGATGTGGTGACGCAGGTGCACTTCGCCGGTGGTCGGGTCGGTCGACAGCTGCTTGGCGCTCAGGGCGTCATGCGAACGGCGCTGGCCGCGGCGGGACGGGGTAACACGGGATTTCTGCACAGCCATGGGATTGCTCCAAACTCGGTTCGTTTTGCTTCGTCGTATCGTCGCGCAGGACGCCAGCGCCCAGCACACTTTCGCTTTCGCCGCAGCCGCCGACGACAATCCGGCTGCTATTGTTTCTTCAATGCCGCCAATGCCGCGAACGGATTGGCCTTCTTTGTTTCTTCTTCGCTCGGCGCCCAGTCCTTGTCGACTGCTTCACCGTCGGGCGACAGTGGAACCACCGGCACCGCCAGCACCAACTCGTCTTCGACCAGGTCCAGCGGACGCAGCTGGCCGTCTTCCGGCACCAGCAACGCCTCGTACTCCTCCGGCAGGGACGATTCCTCGTCCTCGTCGCGGATCAGGCCAAGCCTCTGGGTCACCTTCACCGGCAACAGGAATCGCTGCATGCTGCGCTGACAGGTCAGCGGCAACGCGGTGTCGATGGTCAGTTCCACATAGGATACCCGCAGGACTTCGTCGCGACCGAATTCAAGCGAGTAGGAACACTCGCCGTCGGTATCTGCGACCAGCCCCTGCAGGCGGGTCAATTCAGCCAGGGAGACCTGGCCGTCGAAGCGCCTTCGCGCTACGACCATCCGCCAAGCATCCAGCGATTCGGGCACGTTCGCGGACATAAGCCGCTGAATACTAAGGATCGGGGGGGCTGCTGTCAAATGCCCGCCATACAGCACTTGCTGCTGGCGCTGCGCACAGGCCAGACTGCCGCACCCTGCCCCGGTATTCTCGCATGTCACTGGTCCTGGCCTCCACCTCCCGCTACCGCCGCGAGTTGCTGCAGCGGCTGGGCCTGCCCTTCGACTGCGCGCGCCCGGAGGTGGATGAAACCCCGTTGAACGGTGAGACGCCGCTGGCCCTTGCAATGCGCCTTGCCACGGCCAAGGCAACCGAAGTCGCCGCCCGCCACCCCGGCGCCTGGGTGATCGGCTCGGACCAGGTGGCGGACCTGAACGGGCGGCCGCTGGGTAAACCGGGCACGGCCGGGGCGGCCTGCGCGCAGCTGGCGGCGATGTCCGGGCAGACAGTACGCTTCCATACCGCCATCAGTCTCACGCGAGACGGAGAATCATTCAGTGCCGTGGATCTGACCGAGGTCCGTTTCCGCGCGCTGGGCCAGGAGGAGATCGCACGCTACGTGGCCACCGAACAGCCCCTGGACTGTGCCGGCAGCTTCAAGTGCGAGGGTCTGGGCATCAGCCTGTTCGAAGCGATCGACAACCGCGACCCGACCGCGCTGATCGGCCTGCCGCTGATCGCGCTGTGCGGGTTGCTGCGCCAGGCAGGGTTCGCGGTGCCCTGAAGGCGACACACTGACTGCCGGCACCGATCGCGGAAACAGGCCGGACACGGGCCGGGTAGGACCTGAGCCGGGTAGCGTCGACTGTCAGTCGACCATCGCGCGCAGCGCGGGGTTTTGCCGGCGGCTGGAAGAGCAGTCGACTAACAGTCGACTCTACCAACGTGGAGCACCCGACCAACCTGGAGCACGCAACCAACCTGGCGCGCGACCACCTGGACCGCGCTCCGCCTCAGCGCCCGCGAACCTCGAACGGCTGCTCCTGCCATTCCTCTACGCTGCCATCGCGACCGTGCAGGCGCAGGCCCAGCCAATGCCGTCCCGGCGCCAGCGTGCTCGTGTCCAATGAAGCATCGAAGCCCACCGCAGGATGCTGCGGATCGGTGCTGTCCGGCCAGGTCTGGCGCACGTCGAATGCGCGGCCATAGCGCGCATCCCCCATCGAGCGGCCATCGACCAGCACCTCAACCCGTGCCAGGCCGACACCATCCTTGAACGCCCATCCCTTGATCGCCAGCGTGCCAGACACCTTTTCGCCGTTGGAAGGCGTATCCAGCCACGCCATTGCCGGAGTCACGCACGCCCCGGACGCGCGCTGCGCCGGCAGCCGGAACAGCAGGAAACGCTGGAAGCCATGGTCACTGCTGACCACCCGCGGCGCCGGCAACGGCCCCACCTGTCCGCAGATGGCGTGATAGCGCGCCAGCAGATCGCGGTAACGCTGGTCGCTGGGTGAAAGCACCAGCAGCATCGGCGTCGAGCGCTTGCCCTCATGCAGCAGTTCCCACTGCGCCAGCTGCGCGGTGCGCCCATGCTTGTCGTTGAGCGGATGCGGCAGCACTTCGATATCGCCATTGCCGAGCTGGAAGCCCAGCTCGGCCCCCACCTTGAAGTTCCCCGCCAGCACCCGCGTGCCCGCCGGCATCTGCTGCAACTCTTCGCGCACCGCCATCGCCAACGGCTGCCAGCCAGCGAAATTGCGCGGGTAGTACTTGCTGCCTGCCAGCTGCTCGCGCAACGCAGGCGTGGAGGCCATCAGGTAATAGCCGAACGCCAGCACCATGCCTGCGCCCGCCAGCCACCAGCCGGTGCGCCGCAGCCAGCGTGGCCAGCCGTTGAGCACCACCGGCACCGCCACCAGCAGGGCCAGGTAGCCCGGCAGCGGCCAATGGAAACTGATCCGCTCGACGTCGGTGAAGAAGCCCAGCAGGAAGATGCCCAGCGTGGATACGCCCCCGACCAGGCCGAAGTAGCGCCACTGCACGCGCGTGCCGCCGCCCCTGCGGGTACCGGCCAGCGCCACCTTCCACATCGCCATGCACAGGATCGGGGTGACCAGCATGGGCTGGATCACCAGGAACCACAGCCCGTTCCATTCGAACGTCCAGGGATGGCGCTCGACCACCTGGAACTTCAGGCCGGCGTCGTGGTTGTCCGCGTTCCATGCCAGCAACGGCAGCCACGCCAGCACGCCCACCGCCAGCGCGACCCATACGCGCGGATCGGCCAGCATGCGCCGCCCCTGCGGCAGCGCCAGCAACGCGATGAAGCCAACGCCGATGACACCGATGAAACGGTAGTGACTGAGCGCACCGATCGACAGGCCCAGCGCAAGCTTCATCGCCGACGATGCATCAACGTTGTGCAGCAGCCGCGCACCGGCGTGCAGGCAGATCACCGCGGCCAGTGCCATGGGCACATCCGGCACCGCCAGCAGGCCCAGCGTCGCCGACAACGGCATCAACAGCGTGAGGCTGCCCGCTTGCCAACCGGCCACATTGCCGAACCAGCGCGTGGCCGTGCGCACCACCAGCAACGGCAGCAGCGCGCCGATGGCCAGGAACGGCAGGCGCAACGCGAGCACATGGTGGCCACCGATCTCCACACCCAGGCGCGCCAACCACGCGGTCAGTCCGGGAAGGTCCGAATACGCAGCGGCCAGATGCTGGCCTTCCTGCCAATAGAACGCCTCGTCAACAAACAGTGGTAGCCGCGCAGCCACTACCAGCTTGGCCGCTGTGACCAGCGTCCATAACCAGAGAAATATTGTCCGCGCGCGCTGTTCGCCCTGCATTGCTCTATGGATAATCGAATGGATTCCAGACCTGAGACGATCATGCCAGCCTCGTCCCCCAATCCCAGCATGCTAACCGATCAACTGCGCCAGGCCCTGCGGGAGGCACAGGATCAGGTAAACGCACTGGTGCTGGGCAAGGTGCCGGAAGTCAGGCTGGCTTTCGTCGCCCTGCTTTCCGGTGGCCATCTGCTGATCGAGGATCTGCCCGGCCTGGGCAAGACCACGCTGGCGCATGCGTTGGCCAGCAGCCTGGGCCTCAGTTTCCAGCGCGTGCAGTTCACCTCCGACCTGCTGCCCGCCGATGTACTGGGCGTTTCGGTATACGAGGCCGGCAGCCGCCAGTTCCAGTTCCACCCGGGGCCGGTGTTCACCCACGTGCTGCTGGCCGATGAGATCAACCGTGCGCCGCCGCGCACGCAGAGCGCGCTGCTGGAGGCGATGGCCGAACAGCAGGTCACCCTGGATGGGCAGACCCATCCCCTGCCCGATCCGTTCTTCGTGATCGCCACGCAGAACCCGGTGGACCTGTCCGGTACCTTCCCGCTGCCGGATTCGCAGCTGGATCGTTTCCTGCTGCGCCTGGCGATGGGCTACCCCAGTGCGCAGGCCGAACGCGAACTGCTGCGTGGTACAGACCGCCGCGACCTGATCGCACGTGCCGTACCGAAGCTGGATGACACCCAGGTACGCGCGCTGCGTGAAGCCGTCAGCCAGGTCCATGCCAGCGATGCACTGGTCGACTACGTGCAGGCCCTGCTGACCCGCAGCCGCCAGCACGCCGGCGTGCGCGTGGGCCTGTCACCGCGTGCCGGCCTTGCGCTGCTGCGCGCGGCCAGGGCGCATGCACTTCTGCTGGGCCGCGGCCACGTGGTGCCCGAGGACGTGCAGACCCTGTTCGTGGCGGTGGCCGGTCATCGCCTCGTGGCCGAAGCCGAGTCCAGCTCGGGGCCGGCACTGGCACGGGCCATCCTGCAGACCGTTGCGGTGGATTGAGGGTGGCCACGCGCTGGGCACGACTGCAACTGCTGGCACGCCCGCGCAGGCCTGAAGCACTGCCGCAGCGCCTGGACCGCCATCGCATCTACGTGCTGCCCACCCGTTTCGGCCTGTTCGTCGCCGCGCTGCTGGCGGCAATGCTGCTGGGCGCACTGAACTACAACAACAACCCGGCGTTGCTGCTGGCCCTGCTGCTGGCGGCAGCGGCGATCGCCAGCGCCATCGCCGCGCACCTGCAGCTGTCCGGCGTACAGATCGACGCGATCTCCGCCGAGCCGGTTCCTGCCGGGCAACCACTGCGCCTGCGCGTGGACCTGTCACTGCGTGATCCGCGCGCACGCCACGGCCTGCACCTGCAGCTGGGTGACAGCGAAGCCTGGACCTCGCTGCCTGCACACGGCCGCGGTGAAGTGGAGCTGCACGTTCCCAGCGAACGCCGCGGCTGGCTGGAGCTCCCGCGCATCCGCCTCTCCACCACCCAGCCACTGGGCCTGGTGCGGGCATGGTCGTGGGTGTGGCCGGAACAACCGCTGCTGGTCTATCCGCAACCCGAGGCGCTGGCCCCTGCACTGCCGGAAAGCGGCAACGATCCGCTGCACACGCGCGCCCATGCCAGTGGCGAGGAACTGCATCAGCTACGGCCCTATCGTGCGGGCGATGCGCCACGCAGCATTTCGTGGAAGCACTCGGCACGCCGCGACAGCCTGCTGGTGCGCGAGTACGAAAAGCCGGTTGGCATCGAAGTCATCCTCGATTGGCGCACGCTGTCCCCGCTGGGCCATGAAGCACGCATCGCGCGTTTGGCGCGATGGGTCGACATGGCCGAGCGCGAAGGCCGCCGCTACACCCTGCTGCTGCCTGCACACCCGCCGTTCGGGCCAGGCCAGGGCGCCAGCCACCACCACCTGTGCCTGCGTGCACTGGCATTGATGCCGCATGACTGAGACCACGCCCGCGCTCGACCGCAATGCCCGCAACTGGACCCTGGCCAGCGCGGCGTTGGCGCTGTTGCCGTTGCTGCTGCAGTTGCCGCCCCTGCTGGCGGGCGTGATCGCGGCCGCAGCGCTCGTGACTGCGGTCCTGTCGTGGCGGAAGGTGCTGCCCATGCCGGTGCGCCTGCTGCTGGTGCTGGCCATGCTCGGTGCCATCGCCTGGCAGATGGGGATGGTCCGACCTGGGCGCGATACCGGTTGCGCCCTGCTGGCAGCGATGCTGGCGATCAAGTCCAGCGAACTGCGCAGCCGGCGCGATGCCCGCAGCCTGCTCGGGTTCGCGCTGTTTTCCCCGTTTGCGGCGTTCCTGCTCGACCAAGGACCACTGACCACGGTGTTGGCCGCACTGGCGGGGATCAGCGCGCTGCTCGCCCTGCAACGGCTGGCCGGGGATGAAGGCCACGCCGCGCCGCTGCCCTTGCGAGGGCAGCTGCGCGGCGTTGGCCGCCTGCTGGCGATCGGCCTGCCGCTGGCATTGGCCTGCTTCTGGCTGTTCCCGCGCCTGGCCACGCCACTGTGGGGTGTTCCCGAGCGCGCCGTGGGTACGCCGGGGTTGTCCGACAGCATGGAGCCCGGCCAGTGGCTGGACCTGATGGCCGACGATGCCCCGGCGCTGCGCGTGCAGTTCTTCGGCGCGGTACCCGAGCCGATGCAACGCTACTGGCGAGGACCGGTACTGACCGCCTTCGATGGCCGGCGCTGGACACGTGACCGCGCCAGCGAGCGACGGCCGGCGGCCGTGGTCGAGGCCGGCACGCAGGGCTGGGACTACCAGATCGACTACGAACCCACCGACCGCCGCCAGCTGGTGGCACTGGACCTGCCCAGCCGCGCGCCTGCAGGCAGCACGCTGGATGCGGACATGAGCCTGAGCAGCGAGCGGTCACTGGCGTCGCTGAGCCGCTGGCGGTTGCATTCGGCGCCACCACAACGCTTCGACAGCACGCTGTCACCCTATCTGCGACGGGCCGCGCTGCAGTTGCCCAGTGGCTTCAACCCGCGCACCGCCACGTTGGCGCAGCAATGGCGGCAGCAGGCTGGCAGCGATGACGAGGCCATCGTGCGCCGCGCGCTGCAGTGGATCACCACCGACTTCTCGTACACGCTGGACACCCCTGCGGCAGGGCGCGACCCGATCGACGAGTTCCTGTTCGGCTACAAGGCCGGCTTCTGTGAACACTTCAGCTCGGCCTTCGTGGTGTTGATGCGCAATGCCGGCGTCCCGGCACGGGTGGTGACCGGCTTTGCCGGTGGCACCTACAACCGCCTTGGCGACTACTGGATCGTGCGGCGGATGGACGCCCATGCCTGGGCCGAGGTATGGCTGCCGCAGCGCGGCTGGGTACGGGTTGACCCGACCGCAGCCGTGGCACCGGAACGCATCCTGGACACACTGGACGACCGCCTGCAGGCCGGTACGGACACGCCACTGCAGCAACGCTGGCAGCAGCTGGGGCAGATGGGCGACTGGCTGCGCCGCGGCTGGAACGACCTGGTGCTCTCGTTCGATGCACGCCGCCAGCAGCAACTGCTCACGCCGTTCGGGCTGGATGATCTGGGCCCCACGCAACTTGTCGCTGGCTTCGTGGTGGCAACGATGCTGGCCTTGGCGTGGATGGCCTGGCTGCTGGCCCGTGGCGAGCGCGAACGCGACCCGCTGCTGCGCGCCTGGCACCGGCTCGGACGGCGCTACGCCCGCCTCGGCCTGGCCCGTGAACCGCACGAAACCGCACAGGACTGGGCCCAGCGGGTGCACCGGCAGCGCCCTGACCCGGCCCTGCTCGCACTCAGCCAGCGTTTCGCCGACGCGCGCTACGCTGGAACTTGCACCGACCTCGCTTCATTATTGCGGGACCTGCGCAGGCATCGCCCGACTTCCGGAGCCTCCCCATGAACACCAAGTTCCTTCTCACCGCTGTGGCCACGCTGGCCCTGTCGGCCTGCGCCACGGCCCCCAAGCCGCTGCAGGGACAGTTCAGCCTGGTCTCCCCGCGCGACTCGGTCGCTACCCAGCAGGTCGGCACGCCGGTCCGTTGGGGCGGTCGCATCATCGAAACCAAGCCCGGCCAGGGCGAGACCTGCTTCCAGATCATCTCGCGCCCGCTCAATGGCAGTGGCCGTCCGAACACCACCTCGTCCGACGCCAGCGACGGCCGCTTCATCGCCTGCCGTGCCGGCTTCTACGACCCGGCCGTGTTCGAAGCCGGTCGTGACGTGACTTTCATCGGCAAGATCGACGGCTACCAGAACACCCGCATCGGCGAGTACGACTACCGCCTGCCCAAGCTGTCGGCCGATGTGATCTACCTGTGGCCGGAACAGCGCCAGGTCGACGTGGTGCCCTACCCCTATGGCCCGTGGGGCCCGGGCCCGTATGGTCCGTACTGGGGCGGCTATGGTCGCTGGGGCTGGTGGTGATCGTCACCGCACAGGCATGACGGAAAAGGCCGCCCTCGGGCGGCCTTTTTCATCCGCGCATGGCGTGGACAGGGGCTTCAACGCCCAGGCGCACCGAAATGCCCCAGCGGCGCACCGGCCAGCAGGTGCATGTGGATATGGAACACGGTCTGCCCGGCATGCTCGCGGCAGTTCATCACGATGCGGTAGCCGTCCTGTGCGAAGCCCTCGCGGCGCGCGTACTCGGCGGCAGCCAGCGCCAGCTTGCCGATCAGGTGCGCCTGCGACGGCTGCAGGTCATCCAGGGTCGGAATGATCTCGTTCTTCGGAATGAACAGCACGTGCACCGGTGCCTGCGGTGCGATGTCCTTGAAGCCCAGCACCTCGTCATCCTCGTAGACGATGGTGGCCGGGATCTCGCGACGGATGATCTTGCTGAAGAGGGTTTCGTTGCTCATGGTCGGCCTCGGCGGGGATGTCATCCGCATTGTAGGCCGGCCGCGCCGGGGGATGCCCGGCCGGCATTCAATCGCGGAATTCGCTGCGCGTTCCGAACGCGTGCGAGAGCGTGCCGCGATCGACGTATTCGAGTTCACCGCCAAGTGGCAGGCCCTGCGCCAAACGGCTCGGCTGCACCTTGCGTGCGCGCGCCAGCTGCGCCAGGTAGTGCGCGGTGGCCTCGCCCTCGACAGTGGCGCTGGTGGCGATGATCAGCTCCTGCACCTCGCCTTCGGCCAACCGTCGCTCCAATTGCTCCAGGCCCAGCTCGCGCGGGCCGATGCCATCGAGCGGCGACAGCCGCCCCTGCAGCACGAAGTAGACACCGCGGAAGCCGGTGGCGTTCTCGATGGCCAGGCGGTCGGCCGGCGATTCGACCACGCACAGCTGGCTGCGCTCGCGGCTGCCGTTGGCACAGGTCGGGCACAGCTCAGTTTCGCTGAAATCGCGGCACTGCACGCAGTGGCCGATTCGCTCCACCGCCAATGCCAGTGTCTCGGCCAGACGCTGGCCACCTTCGCGCTCGCGCTCGAGCAGGTGATAGGCCATGCGCTGTGCAGTCTTCTGGCCGACGCCAGGCAGCACCCGCAATGCGTCGATCAATTGTTCAAGCAGGGGTGCGGACACGGCGGCATGCTTTCATGGCGTCGAGCACGCTCGACAGCTGTCTGTAGAGTCGAGCCATGCTCGACCGAGGGTTGGAGCGGGCACCTGCAGCGGCAGGCGCCCCCTGGGAAATCAGAACGGCAGCTTCATGCCCGGCGGCAGCTGCATGCCGGCGGTGGCCGACCCCATCTTCGACTTCGACTCGGCATCGATCTTGTTCGAGGCATCATTGAAGGCGGCGGCGATCAGGTCTTCCAGCATCTCCGGGTCGCTGGTCAGCGACGGGTCGATGCGCACCTTGCGGCATTCCTTGGCACCGGTCAGGGTCACGCTGACCATGCCGCCGCCGGCGCTGCCGGTCACTTCGATCTTGGCGATTTCTTCCTGGGCCTTCTGCAGGTTTTCCTGCATTTTCTGGGCCTGCTGCATCAGTTGTGCGATGTTTCCGCGCATGGTGTCTTACTCGTCAAAAGAACGGATGGAATCGGAAACAACCCGGGCACCGTGCTGTTGGATCAGCACCTGCACTTCCGGGTCGTCCATGAAAACGGCCTCTGCCACCTGCTGCCGCTCACTACGCTGGCGGTCGGCACGCTGGTGCAGGGTCTCGGCCGGAACGTGTTCGGTTTCCACGGTCTCGACCACGATCTTCGGCGCCTGGCCGAGGGCCTTCTCCAGCATCTCGCCCAGGGCGGCCAGCGCGCGCTCCGAGCGCAGGTATTCAAATCCGGGCGAAAGGCCCAGTTTCAAGGTCCCGTGCTGGCAACTGATGAAGGCAGCGTTGGCGGCCAGCTGCCGCGACGGGCCGCTCAGGCCACTGTTGGCGACCAGATCCAGCCAGTCCTCGGCGCTGGCCAGGTCGCTGACACCTTCCAGCGGCGCGTTCTCCTGCACTGGCGCCGGCTCGACCGGCGCGATGGCAATGCCTTCCGTGCGGAACGGGCGCTCGGGCGGTGCAGGCTCGCTGGGAGCCGCGACGGGAGCCGGCGGCTCATGCCAGGGCGCCACCATGGCAACTTCCGGCCCAGCCATCTCGGCCGCCAGCGCCTCGTCACGTGCCTCGGCTTCGTCGGTGGCCCACGGCGGCAGGTCGTCGCCCGCTTCTGTTTCAACGGACGGCGGCGCCGCTGCTTCGGCCTTCACCGGCGGCGGTGACACCGGCTCTTCCACCGGAACCGGCTCGGGCTCCGGCGTCGGGTCCGGTTCGGGTTGCGGGGCCGGGTCCGGTTCGGGTTCAGGTTCGCGCGGCGCGGCCTGCACCGGAGCGGCCACCTGCGCCACCAAGGCCGGGCTTGCCGAAGCGGCGGCAGTCGCCGGCGTCGCTTCGTGGGTACCCGCACCGGTGCCACCACCGGCAGCATTGCCACCCGGCGCATTGCCTGCCCCCTCCACCGACTTCGGCACCGGCGGGACCGCCGCGGCCGGGCGGAACGCCAGCATGCGCAGCACGGCCATCTCGAAGCCCGCGCGCGGGCTCGGCGCCATCGGCAGGTCACGACGGCCGTTCAAGGCCATCTGGTACCAGAGCTGCACCACTTCCGGGCGCAGGCGCTCGGCGAATGCGGCGGCATCCAGGCCTTCGGCAACGGCCGCACCCGGTACCAGCTGCTGCACCTGGATGCGGTGCAGGCCTTCGGCCAGCGCTTCCAGCACGCCACTCCAGTCCGGCGAGAATTCGGCCAGCGCGGCCACCACCTGCAGCAGGCGCGGGCCATCGCCGTCAGCCAGCGCATCGAGCATCGCCGCCACCTGGGTGCGGTCGACCGTGCCCAGCATGGTACGCACCACGTCCTCGCGCAGCGCGCCGCCGGCATAGGCAATCGCCTGGTCCAGCAGCGACAGGCCATCCCGCAGGCTGCCATCAGCGGCCTTGGCCAGCTGCACGATGGCACTGCCGTCGGCCTCGATCTCCTCGGCCGCCAGGATGCGGGTCATCTGGCCCTGGATCTGGTCCTCGTCCAGGCGCTTGAGGTTGAACTGCAGGCAGCGGCTGAGCACGGTGACCGGCAGCTTCTGCGGATCGGTGGTGGCCAGCAGGAACTTCACGTGCTCCGGCGGCTCTTCCAGCGTCTTCAGCAGCGCGTTGAACGCCGCCTTGGACAGCATGTGCACTTCGTCGATCAGGTAGACCTTGTACTTGCCACGCGAAGGCATGTACTGCGCGTTCTCGATCACCTCGCGCACGTCGTCCACGCCGGTGTTGGACGCGGCGTCGATTTCCAGCAGGTCGATGTAGCGGCCGGCGTCGATATCCAGGCAGGCTGCACACTGGCCGCATGGATCGGCACTGGTGCCCTGTTCGCAGTTCAGCGACTTGGCGAAGATGCGCGCGATGGTGGTCTTGCCCACGCCGCGGGT
The DNA here is from genome assembly GCF_030913325.1 of Stenotrophomonas sp. a6. Taxonomy (NCBI): domain Bacteria; kingdom Pseudomonadati; phylum Pseudomonadota; class Gammaproteobacteria; order Lysobacterales; family Lysobacteraceae; genus Stenotrophomonas; species Stenotrophomonas sp. a6. The sequence goes on along the minus strand of NZ_CP133161.1, from coordinate 1,012,890 downwards.
GCCGGTGAACAGGAACGCATGGTGGACCCGGCCGCTGTCGAGCGCGTTGCTGAGCGCACGGACCACGTGTTCCTGGCCCACCAGCTCGGCAAAACGCTTTGGACGCCACTTGCGGGCAAGGACGAGATAGGACATCAGGCCACCGTTTTCCATCGGATGTTCCATTGTGCCATGCCTGTCCAGCCCCCCTCGCCTCCGGCACATCTTTCGCGGGTTCCTGGCCGGGGTGCTTGTGAAGTGCCGCGCAGCCCGCTAGAATCTGCGCCCCTGCTGAGGCGTTTGCCGATGGCAGGGATCCGGAGAGGTGTCCGAGTGGTTGAAGGAGCACGCCTGGAAAGTGTGTAAGCGTCTAAACCGCGCTTCGGGGGTTCGAATCCCCCTCTCTCCGCCAGATTACGCAAACCCCTGTTTACGCAGGGGTTTTCGCTTTTCTGGGGTGACCTTCGGCGGGACACAAATCGGGACACATCTCTCGATGCGCATCCCCCATCACCTCACCCGCTCTCCCACCGGCCTCTGGGCTTTCCGGCAACGCGTCCCTACCGACCTTCAAGGCGTGGTTGGCCGACGCGTCTTGAAGCGCACGCTGCGCACCCGCGACCTGCCCACGGCCAGGCTGCGCGCGCTGGCCCTGGCTGCGGGCTATGCTCAGGCCTTCGATGTGTTGAGGGAGCAACGCGTGGACAAGCTGAGCAAGCGCGAGGCGGATGAACTGATCGCCCGCCTGACCCAATCCGACAATCTGAAGGAATTGATCCTTCACCGGTCCCGCGCCGCCGATGGCACGGTCACCGAGCGCTGGCAGATCGACAACGAGGAAGACCTGCGGCTTTTCCAGAAGATGCAACGCCAGGGCGCAGACCCGTTGCTGGACGCCGTCAACGGCGCCCCCTCCCCCGCCCCGGCGCCAGTCCCGAAGTCCAAACTGACCCCCATCACCCTCGAAGACGCCTGCGATGCTTGGCTGGCCACGCTCAAGGGCAACACGCTGCCCAAGACCTGGACGATCAAGCGCACGGCCATCGTGTCTCTGGTCGGCTTTCTCGGGAGCAAGACCAAGCTCCACACGCTGACGCGCACGGACTTGGCCCGTTGGTATCAGCACATGCGCGAAGAGGGCGCCTCAACCCCCACCCTGACCAACAAGCAGTCTTACATTGGCGGCAAGGGCGGCTTCTTCGAGTGGGCCATGGCCTCGGGCTACTACCCGAGGGGCGACAATGTTGCCGCTGGGCATGTCAGCTACTCCATCCGAGAGAAGCGAGCTCGGCGAAAGTTCGGCTTCAAGCCTTACGACACCCACCAAGTCCAAGCCCTCTTTGCGCCAGCCGCCTTCGAGCGACTGGCGCTTTCCGCCCGATGGGCCGCGGTCATCGGTCTTTACACCGGCGCTCGCGCCGCCGAGGTGGGCCAACTGCTTCCCAGCGATGTCACCGAGCAGGCGGGATTGCTCTGCATCCACATGTCCGACGAAGGGGAGCATCAGAAGCTCAAATCCGATGCCAGCATCCGAACCGTCCCTGTTCACCCTGATCTGCTGACCCTCGGGTTTAAGGAATGGGTTGAGGGGTTAAGGGCGGCAGAGGCAAAGCGGCTGTTCCCGGCCGCCAAACCGGATGCCAAGAACGGTGCCGGAAATTGGATCACCAAAGCGTTCGGCCGCCACCTGGAAGCCGTGGGCAAGAACTGGACGCCCGGCAAGCGCGGCTTCCATTCGCTCCGGAAAACCGTCATTCAGTCGCTTCAAGGAGCGGGCGTACCGTCCGAGCTCCGAGCCCAGGTGGTGGGACACGAGTTGGACGACGAGCACCACGCGACGTATAGCCGCGAATTCACCGCCCACGAGAAGCTGCATGGGCCTGGAAAGAACACCCCGGGATTGGCGGTGCTGGATTTTGGCTTGAACCTGCCTGCGCTGCGCGCCCTTTTAAACGACCAAACGCCCAGAAAGCGCGTTAGAAGGACGTCGACAGGTTAGTCTTTAGATATTCGACATCAGGGGGATATATGGGACGACGGAGCGGCCTAGAAGGGTTTCTGCGGGCGGCCGGCCGGGCAGCGGCGGCAGCGCAGCGCGAAAACAAGCGCCAGCAGCGAATGCAAGCGACGCAACTGAGGCAGTTGGAGCGCCATGAGCGCATGGCTGCTGCGCAACAGATGCGGGAGCTGCGCGCCCTGGAGAAGCAGGAGAAGGAAGCTGCGCGCTTGGCCAAAGCCGAATACCTCCAAGATCGCCAGGCGGAAGCAGACGACCTCAACGCCGAGCTCAAAGACCGGCTGGAGGAACTGGAGGGCCTGCTCCTTCACACCCTGTCGGTGAACGACACCATCAGCTTCGACAGCCTGCGTCACACCGATCCCTATCCCGGCTTCAAGGTGCCCAAGGACTTGGTTCCGGGGTTGGCGCCGGTCGAGGTCGAGGTTCCGGGTCCCACCGGCTTCGCGCGCTTTTGGCCCGGGGCTGCAAAGCGGCACTTGGCAGCCCAGGCGGCGGCCCATCAAGCCCACCAGCAGGTTCTCGAACAGTTCCATCGAGCGGAAGCGCAAAAGAAGCAACGGCTGGCCGATCTACGGGCCCAACACGAGACCGAACGCACGCTCTATGAGGCTGACGTTGGTCGCCGAAACGCTGAAGTAGATGAGTTTCAGAGCGCCTACCTGGCTCACGAGCCTGATGCCGTCGTGGCCTACAACGACATGGTGCTCACGCGCTCCGAATACCCCTCCGAGGGCTTCCCTCAGGCGTTCAAGCTGGCCTATGCCGAGGCATCCAAAGAACTGGTCATTGAGTATGACCTCCCCGAGGTGGGCGTCGTTCCCACCGAAGCCGATTATCGCTACGTCAAAACACGCGATGCGATCGACTCCAAGGCGCGCAAGGCCAGCGACATCAAATCGCTCTACCAAGACATCATTGCCTCAATCGCGCTGAGGACTTTGCACGAAGCCTTTGAGGCCGATCAAGCAAACGCCTTGGCGCTGGTGACCTTCAATGGCGTGGTGGACACCCACGATCCCACCACCGGCCAAGAGGTTCGGGTGCCGGTGGTGTCCGTCCGCGCAATGAAGGCCGCCTTCCTTCAGCTGCGGCTCGAACGCGTGGAGAAAGTCGCATGCCTGCGCAGCCTGGGTGCTCAAGTGTCAAACAGGCCCGATGAATTGCAGGCCATCAAACCAATCGTCGAATTCAACATGGTCGACAAGCGCTTCATCGCGCAATCGGACGTGCTCTCAGGACTTGAATCGCGCCCCAACCTTCTGGATCTGACCCCCAGCGAGTTCGAAGCACTCGTCTCCAACCTGTTCAGCCGGATGGGGCTGGACACGAAACTGACCCGGAGCTCCCGCGATGGCGGAGTCGATGCGGTGGCCTTTGACACCCGGCCCGTCTTGGGCGGGAAGGTCGTCATACAGGCCAAGCGCTATCGGGACACCGTAGGGGTCAGCGCGGTTCGCGATCTTTACGGGACCATGCTCAACGAAGGTGCCAGCAAGGGCATCTTGGTTTGCACCAGCGGCTACGGCACCGAAGCCTTCAACTTTGCCAAAGACAAGCCCATTGAGCTGATCGACGGGGGTGGTCTGCTCTATTTGCTGAGGGAACACGCCGGCTTGGATGCACGCATCGCAGCTTAAGGACAAGAACATGGCTAACGGATCAGTCCCTCACGACACCAAAGTGGCCGTTTTGGTCGATTGCGACAACGTCAGTCCCGAGATCGTGGAGCACGCCCTGCTGATGGTGGCCCAGTTCGGGCGCGTGGTGCTGCGGCGCGGGTATGGAAACCACGCCACGTTGGCCAACCGCTGGCAGGAAGTGCTCGTCCAACAGGCGTTTACCCCTTGCCTCCAATACCAATACGCCTCTGGAAAAAACACTTCCGACATCGCCCTGGCTCTCGATGCTCAAGAGGCGTTGTTCGATCACCGCGCCGACACCTTCTGCCTGGTGACCAGTGACTCCGATTTCGCTTACCTCTGTCGAAAGCTGCGGGAGCGCGGAGCGACTGTCTGTATCGTCGGCGAGCCCAAGACGCCAGCGGCCCTGCGAAACGCTTGCGATCAGTTCTTCGAATGGGAGCGCAAAGCAGTCGCCGAGACCTGCGAAGACCGACCCAATGCATCACCGGCCAAAGCGGAGGGCAACAAAGTTGAGCCCGCGGCAGTCGACACTAAGCCCCTTCCCAAGCGCCGTCCCAAGTTCGTGGTGGAGGCGGTCACGCTGCTGGCTGGAGATACCTCAGAGGGCGAGGTGGGACTAGGCCCGTTGGGCCAATATCTCAAACGAACAGACCCGTCCTTCTCTCCCAATGCCTATGGGCATTCGGGCCTACTCAGCATGCTGAAGACCTATGACCTGCTGACCCTACGTCGGCAGGAAGGAGGCCAGTGGACCGTCAGTCTCGCGCCGGAAAGCAGCCCAGCAAGACAAGACTGAAACGCAGCAACTCTCGACGCTTAAGGCAAGGCATACAAACAGCAAATGTGTGACGCGGTGCGTCATCATCCGCTTGCGCATTTCCGTCTGGGTGGTTCGATGTGAAGAACCTTCACCAGATGAATTACAAATGCCAGCAAACGTCGAACTTCGTATCGCCAGCCAGGTTCTTCAAGCCTTGTTGCCTGAAAACAACACCCGCAACGCTGCTGAGCGTGAGTTGGATGTTCAACATGCGCTGGATGTCGCAAGATTACTGTTGCGTCGATTCGCCGAATCGCAGGGAGGCCATGGAGGTCAGCCCCTTGCCTACGCTCCTACGAGAAGCACTGTATCGCAAGCGGCGAGCGTGGACCGCAGCCAAGTGCCGATGAGCTTCCCTTCACCCGATGCTTGGCGTGCGTCTCGCGGCCTTCCGCCAGCGAAACCACTGCCGGCTCGAAAACCATCGGTGGGCACCGGCCCCCATTGAACAGTAGCCCCGCATTCGCGGGGCTTGTTTTTTACAGGGTCAGTGGAACGTTGGCCCTCGGGGGACCGACGGGACGGAACCCAAGACGCTCGAGGCCACCTGCTTCGGCTCAGCGAGCGTAGGAGCGACAGCCTGTGAGGGATGGGGCAACGCTGCGAGCAGTTCAGCCTTGGTAAGGATCTCAGCATCGATGGCATTCAGCTCTCCCTCCGATGCCCGCTCCTGAGCCGCCTTCAGCTCGGCTGTATGTTTCTCGAGAACCGAAAGCCGCCGCCCTCGGCGCAGGGTCCACTCCGACCTCGAGTATCTGGTCGACCCCGGCGGACAATCGGCGTTGAACCGTTCCCACTCCTGCTCGGCCATGTGACGCAGCCTGGTTGCACTCTTCACGTTAAGCAGCCTGCGAGCCCGGCTGATGATGAGGGACTTAAGGGCACGAACCTGGAGCGAAGCTCTGGTGACCCACTGCCGAAGCTCGCTGGTTTCTCCTTGAGAGGAAAGCTGCCGCTGAGCCCACCTCAAGGCATCGCGAATCTTTTCCATGGCCAAGTCTGCCCTAGCCCGGGAAATCTCTTCCACGTCGCGCAGAGCATTGAGAATCTTTTCGGCAAGGCTGATGGGCGTCGGTTCCGGCGTATGCCCGTGAGATGAAAGGAGCAGGTTGTGCAGCCTGACCCCGGATACGCCTCGCATCTCCAGCCCCCCAGGTAGCCCTGCGGTTTCCGCATTGAGCACTCGCCCACTTCGCTTTGCGGCCTCTTGGCCAGGCACTGGGGCGGGCTTTCCTTCCAGCCCGGCTTTGCGCACGAGGAAGTCATAGTGCTCCCGATTGTCTTCGGCGATCCGGTCGTTCGTGCTTGCCTTGTCGGTCGCCACACCCTTCCCAGCTAGGGCAGCGGCATGCTTGCCAAGGTGCTGAGTCGGTTCACGCGAGAGCGCCGCTGCCGCCAAGTCGTCGCCTCGCTCCATCGCAGACCGTGCCTGTTCGGCCAGACTTCGGTGGTCGATGGTGCTGGTATGGCCGGCCGCTTCCAAATGGGCATTTGTGGTCGCCGCGACCATCTCCCGAATCCACTGCACCTGCACCTTGCCAGACGGCCCCACGTCCAGCTCCCGGGTTTTGTCCCCAAAGCCCTCAGGTCCGAGGCGGCGCGTGGTGGCCAGGATATGGACATGGTGGTTGAGCCCATCAGGCGTCCCAGGCGAATGGATGCTGGCCTGCACAGCGAACCCATAACGATCGACCAGCGCGTCGGCGATGACAAACGCCAAGTGCGCCCGCTGTTCTTCCGACAACTCGTGAGGCAAGGACACTTCAAATTCCCTCGCTACGGTCGAGTCCTTTCGTCGCTCGGCGGCTTCTGCGACCGCCCAGAGCTCGCGGGGGTCCAAGGCCCACGCGGGAGCGTCAGGCGGGGCGAGGCAGAAGCTTTCAACGACGCCGCTGCGGCGGCGGTAGTCATGCTGCTGCCCGGTGAGCAAGTCCATGAGCAGCAGCCCGCCCCGGTAGGCCGCCGCAGCGACGGCCGACTGCCCGCGGCCGCGGCTGAAGGTCTTGATTGAGGTGTGGAAGATAGCCATAAAAACTCCTGAAAACAGGAGTCTTTATGAACCAGCTTTTGCTTTTGGCAAGCCTCGCAGAGGCTTGGGGTCCCAGGGGCGAAGCCCTTGGCGCACGCGTTCCGCAGGAACGCCTAAGTGCGCTCTTGCTCCTCAGTGCACGATTACCTTGGGACCAAAAAATCCAGCAAAGTCCGTTCCTTCTCTTTCTCAATCCACTCTGTGGCTGGCCATTGCGGCGTGGGACGCTCACCTCGCCTCCAACTGTCAGCCAACTCCTCCGGCAACTTAAACCAGTCACGCTGAAAGCTCTCAATGCTAGCGAGCTTAGACATAAACCCATTATCCCTGGTGACGACGAACGCTGGAAGGGTTAAATACGAATACATACTCAGGTCCATGGCGTCGTTCTTTTTCTTGGCAGAAGCGGGGTTGTAGGGCCTCTCGTCCAACCTACTGCGAGCCGCCTGCCTGAAGCGATACCTGACCTCAAGGTGCTGCCGAACACTCATCCCCGGAACTACGGGGCCCGTCCTGTCCAGCGAATCCGCAGCGGCAACAGCAAGAGCCTCTGCTGCTACTTCCGGAGTTGCCTGGGAAACATCAAGTCCCGAGCACCATACATGCTCCATCACGTCTTTAAGGAAGCCAGCCCATTCGTCCACCTCTTCTTCTCGCATCTCGTCCGTCAGGACGGGGGCGTAGTCCTGAGAGGAGAAGTCTGCATTCAACATGCTCCACGCCGTCGCAATCAAGATGCGTGTTTCGAGCTCATTGAACTCCCCAGCCCCGATCATTCCCATCACATCGCAGTATGAAGGAAGCACGGGCGCTTCGGGATTGAGGAACGAGGTCAGCCTTTCCATCAGGGTCAAATGATCCTCGATAGAAATGGATCCTCGTTGAACCTGAGAAGTGAGCTCGAATGCCGCTACTTCAGCCAAGCTAAACGAGTATCCGTCTTCCGACATTCTTTTGAAACATGCATCCCAGGTAACGCCCGGCTCATGAATTAGTTGTCGCACCGCAGAAGTGTCCAACACCACCATAGTGACGTCTAAAGGCACAATCGGACGATCCTTGAAACCTACTCCATTAGCAACTTCTTCCATCTATATCACCCATATTCCTTCGAACGAAAGAAACATTCTAATCATTGAAACAGCGAGACACGCGACCGTGATAACAGCGCACTGAAATCAGAGTCTAGAACCACACGCACCCGGGTCATCAGAGCCTAGAAGACCTCTGGCAACCCCGCACGGACGTTTTCGATCTTAGTGGCAAAGATGACCTCCGGATTGTCGAGCACGGCCCAAACGACTCCACAGATCTCAGCATACTCTGGAGTCCAAGAAATTCCCTTGTTAACACAGTCAACAAACTTGGTATCCCAAAGAGCGCTTCCACTCATGCCAGCAGCATTCGGTACCGGCACTACGACCCCGTCCTTAGCGCGCTGTGCAGCGAATGGATAGTGAACAGCAACGTGGGCGTTGGGATCAAAGTTGGATGCAGCCAGACTCACCTCTGGACCGATAGCTTGCGAGAGCATCGGTTTGCCCGAAACCGTCAGATGGTTGAATCGAGACACAATCAGCTTGTCTTTCTGACGTGGATCGTTTCGCTCTACCGTATACCCAGGAAAACCATAGAAGAACAGGAGCTCCTCATCGACCGGCGAGTAGCTTTCAGCAATGGATGACGTGACCCTAGCCGCTTCAGGCAAAAATTGCGGATCTGGGTAGATCGGAAGGGCTGCCGCATCTACAGGCCATCCGGCGACTTCTGGCCTTCCGAACGCTGCATTGTAGTCCCCCCCATCTTTAGGGAGATGGGCAAGACGCCCCCCTTCTGGAACATTGCTTAAGACATGCTCAGCGGTCAGGATCCAAGTATCCCGGCCCAGCGAGATGTAGGTGCCCGATCCCCACGCAACTCCTGACCCGTGTTCCTCACTCATAGTCAGCGGAACTGCAAAGCGCTTGACGTGTGAAGTCATCTCCTCAGTTACTTGCGCACACAACACATCCCAATCGTCCCTGCTCATCACTTCCATTCTTCTTCTCCATGGTGTTTCGGGCAATCAAAAGCTCATGCAATCCTTCTACGTAAACTTGAGAAAGGCAGGACAGGCCCGCACAAAGGTAGCAGATAGCATATCTATCGGCCCGCTTTAGCAATCCTTTATGCCCTCATAAGGCGCTATCTCCAAGCCACTCGGCAACTTAAGCCGCCCAGATCGCGGTTGCATCATTCGTCAACCCTACAAGCCCACTGGTTGAAGCGCCCGTCTTCCGATCGAGGCAGCGGGTCCGCAGTCGGAGCCTTGATCAGGGTGGCCATCTGTAGGCTGCCACCAAAGGCCAAGGCGTTCTGACGGGCTAGACCAGCAATGCGCCGGACTTCCCGTTTGTCGGCCCACTCACTGGCAGACTGAATGGCCGAAAGGTCCTTCTCCGACGACAGCCGGAACGACACCCAGGTGTTGCATTGCGAAAGAACAGTGGGGGAGATTTCCGATGGCCGTTGGGTGCTCAACCAGAGCGCCAGTCCGAACTTACGCCCCTCTTTGGCTAAGCGCTCGTAGGCCAAGGCATTGTTCACGGCTTCATCGCCGACCCCCATCTGGCGTAGGTAGTGATGCGCCTCCTCCAGCACCAACAGGGTCTCTCGTTTGTTCTCTTGGCCACGACTAAAGAGCTCAAATGCATAGAGCTCCAAGACAGCCCCCAATACAAACGGAGTGAGATCGTGCGATACCCGACGGAGGTCAACGATGTGCACCCGCCACTCCACTTCGTCCCCGCCAAACAGCCGTTCCACGACGGCCCTAGACTCATCTCGCCAACTGAGCGGTCCCCCCCTGCCCAAACCGCCGTCCACGTTAACGACGTCTTTGAACATTTCATCGTCAGTGAAGCGGGCAATTCGTGTAATGAGAGGTGCAATGTTGCCGTAGTTCCAGGCATTTCGTTCGAACGAGCCCCTTGCTGGGGCAATGGCGTGGCTATCCGCAATCAAAGGACCGAGTGCCAGCATGGGAGGCCATGACGTGGCCAATGGCGCTGTTCCCGCCCGCAAGCTGTTGATGATGGCTTGGGCCTCAAAGACGCGATCACTTCTACAGTCGTCGAACAGCGACGCTTGCGTGTCTACCGCTAGGCCCACGCCACCGGCTCCCGGGAACCATTTCACTTGGTTGAGGTGATCCAAGGCAAAGGTCAGTGCGGGCCGTTGCGTCTTGTCACTTGGCAACAATAGACGTTGCAGGCCAAGACGCCCCAGTGCGTAGTAAGGGATGCGGTAGCTGTCCGAATCCGACCCACCGATACGAGTCACCTTGATGGCGTTCGGAGGATAGTTATCCGCAGGGAAGGCGTCTTCGTATTCACCGTTGATATCGAAGATGACGACACGTGCCTTAGGCATCTTCGCGACCTGCTGGAGCACCGCAGCAGTGAAGCAGCTCTTGCCTTGCCCTGAGCTGCCAAGGACCGCCACATGCCTAGAGACTAGGCTCTGTAGGTCGACGGTCAGACGACCACCGCCTCGGAGGTCATCACCCAAGTGGATGTCTGCCGGTGTAGCAACCGAACCGCCAAGAATCGATGAGAGCTCGTCATGGGTGAGCGGAAAGGCCTCAGCCCCCAACGCCGGCGAGGAAAGCGAATCCGAAACGAACACCAACCGTCCGGCCTCACGGCGCAGCCGACCAATCACCAGCCCCGTTAGATGTCGCAGGGGCTCGGAGGAAACCGAAGTTCCTGAAAGTCCGAACCGGTGAACCTCTTTAGGCTCGGCGAACGACAGGGATTGAACCTTCATCACCAGCAGGCGCCCACCGGATTCAATCCCTAGAAGGCTGCCGACTTCAGTGACGACCGAGACGCCATGCACGTGAGCAGCCAACTGCCCCCTATGGACGTCCATCAGGTTCAGCGTGATATCCACGCCGTCGATTTGGACAACATAACCTATGGCTTGGCGGCTCCTCATGGCGCGGCTTCCTCGGTTTCGTCCGGCTTCTCAGGCATCAGTCGCCTGCGCAGATCTGCCAGCTCCTGATCGTAGACCCCTGGGTCCGGAAGATCATTTGCCAATGCGCTGGTGAAGGCCCTACTTCCCCCACCAACGATGGTCAGGCGCGGCGTCTGAAGAGCAAGGAGTCTTCGCACGGTTTTCGGAAGGTCCGTCGCTGCGGGGTCTCCCTTGAACTCCGGCAGATACACGACCACTTGGAGCGTGGGATTGAGCAAAGCGGACCGGATAAGTCGGTTGATGTGTTCATCGCCGAAGCCATAGCCACTGATGATGAGAGCAGTCTGCGGTCGAGACATGAACTCCGCGAATCGTCGCAGCAGTTCGCCCATTACATAGCCGACGGTCTGAAGATACTTGGCTGCGCGCGGAAGGACCAAGTAGCTGAGCTTGTCTGCGAACCCGGTCAAGAACTCATCGATATCGCGCCAAGCCTCAGATGCCGGCACCTCATACAAGCCGTGGTCAACCTCTTTCCAGGTCAGCGATCCATGCAGCTTAGCCAAGTAGATGTTGTAGACGCCGAAACGAGCTTCCCCCTTAGCATGGGCATTGCGGAACCCGAGGTCGAAGCTCTGGGGTGAGAAACGGCGGCTGTGCACGCCCAAGAAGCCATTGATGACCTGAAGATCCACCGACTCCGCCGCCCATTCGATGGCCAAGTCATAGTTGGTCGTAAAGACCCAGGGCGCTGGCTGGCCAGGCTGTCGGGCGGCAGTGAGCTTTTGGAGGATTGAGCGGTGGGCCGACAGCTCGTCAGCCAAGTCCGCACCCAAAGGAGATTTCCACCAATCGTCCTTCAGCGTCGCTGCATTGACGACGGCTCTAAACAGGGCCGACCTTACCTTATGTGCCTGAACGAGTTCCGAACTGCCTTGCCGCTCCCATTCCAGGATGGCGATCTCAAGCCTGTCCAGAAGGACTTCGAAGTTGGGCAAGCTGGCTACAGGGGTCTGGATAAATGGATTGGTCGGAACAACCGGAACTCCTGGCGCCGGGGGCGGAAGCGGCGGTAATGGCAATCTCTTTTCGTCATCCGTGATGAACCCCTGGGACAAAAGCCAGTCTGCCTCAACCGAACTGCCTACCAGGAATCTGCTCCACAGCATCCTCATCGTCTGGCCCCCCGCTGAGCAGGACGCCCCTGCACCCAGCAGCAGACCCACGTTCTCCAGTCGTAAAAGAGATGCGAGATACGCCTGCAGCTCAAGCTCTTCCGTAATCGGCTTGCCGCCGCGATACGCCGTAATACTCATAACAAGCCCCTGTTTCATCCATGTAGTTGTCCTGCCCTGCGCACAGGTGAGCCCTGGTATTTGAGCGCAGTGTTCAGCCGGTCTCCCGCCACCTGTAGGCCGAGCCATTTTAAAGGCCTTGACCAGCCACCCCGTAGGCGTCGGATAGAGCGTCCAGCAAGAAGTCTCTGTCTGCGTAAGCGATCTCGACTTAGGAGGGAAGCGCCAACGACGCCCCATCCACGTCCCATACGATGTCGTATACCCGGAAGATGGTCACTTGCTCTCCATTGCCTTGCCTTGCCTTGCCTTGCCTTGCCTTGCCTTGCCTTGCCTTGCCTTGCCTTGCCTTGCCTTGCCTTGCCTTGCCTTGCCTTGCCTTGCCTTGCCTTGCCTTGCCTTGCCAGAGCTTAGCTCAATGGCCTCACGTAGGGGCTATAGTTCTAGGGAAGCCAGCCCCCTGCGACGCTGGCTTCCCTAGAACTCACCTCTTGCCCTTCTTGCCTTTATCGGGGGCTTGGCTGAGGGCGGAGCCCGCCCCCGTCTTCGACTTACTTCCAGTTCGACCCTCACGCAAAACGTCACTAGAGGGCTTCGCTGCTTTCGAGCCCATCTGCTCGCTCTACGCCATGCCGTCTCTCCTCATCACCATGTTGTGGCAGGCAGAGCCCTTGAAAAACTCACAACCAAACTAACAACAAACATGCATCATTTAACTACAATTCATTTATCGAGATGCAACTGGTTAGCTTAAATGAATTAAACAGTACCAAAATGACTCTTGAGCTTTCGGGTGAATCAATCGCCAACTCATTGTTTTTACTCATTATGGCAGCGCAAACCAGCCCAGTACAAACGTGACACTTCCTTGAGTTGGTCGTCGCATTGCACAACACTTACGGCGTTCAGATTTATCCCGATTTTGTATTGACCATTTTGGGACCTGTTTTATTGGTACTTCCATCGTTCCGATGGAAGCCAAGCAATGCCCCTCCCCGCTTTAGAACACCTCCACCAATACCTGCTCCACCCCATAGGCACGCTCCAACTCAAGGGCATCCAGGTAGGCAATCTTCGCATCGAGGAATTGAACATCACCGGCCGAGAGGCTGCCATTCACGCTCAAGAAATGCTTGACCGGGCCGATGACCGCCAACGCCGCAGCCGCCGGGCCAATGGCTGCACCCAATATCCTGTCCCGCTGCCTGTCGCATCCGCCCCTCGCCTTCTTTCAGTCGAGATTGCCGATTACGTTAGGTCCCGCGATGACCGAGGCTTGGCGAAGGACACGACAGGCTCCACGTTCCGCACACTTACCTTGCTCAAGATGGCGTGTGGCGACATCCCCGTCTCTCGCATCGACCATGCCCATATCTATCGCCTATGGGAGCTGCTGCGGTGGGCTCCGCCATTGCTTCTCTCAGACCCGAAGTATCGCGGCTACACGTATGACCAGGCAGTCGCGCTGGGCAAGGAACTGGCCGTTCCTCCGCTGGCACCCAAGACGCTTGAGAAGCATCGCCGCTTTCTTTCCACCTTTTTCAAAGGGCTAGTCGAGGCCAATGCGATTCCCGCCTCCCCCATGGCGCCCTTCAAGAAGTTCAAGGAAGACTTGGCCGAAGACGCAGACAAGGCAGAGCGCCTGTTCGACGAATCAGACCTGCAGAAAATCTTCGCACCGGAGACCTTTGTTCCATGGGCAAAGAGCCATCCCCACCGCTGGTGGATGCCCATGATCGGACTCTACACGGGAGCACGCATCAACGAAGTCGCGCAGTTGAAGGTTGCGGACATCGTTCAGGAGGCGGGCATGTGGTGGCTCCGTATTCGAGTCACGATCGATCCGGACTTGGCGCATAAAAGCCGAGGCAGAAGCCGGCAACGCTTGAAAGGCAGATCCGCCATCCGGGACGTGCCCATCGCACAGCAACTCATTGACGCTGGCTTCCTGGACTTCGTGGAAGACATTCGACAATGCGGCCACCCTCGGCTTTTCCCTCACCTCTCGGCAGGCGTCAACCGCAAAACGGGCGACTCAAACGCACGCTACAGCCAAGCGGCCCTCAACCAGTTCAGCACCTACATGAAACGTCTGGGCTTCAGAAAGGGGGTTGGGTTCCATGCATTCCGGCACACCATCGCCACTGAACTTCATCACCAGGATATCCCGGAAGAGGTCATCGCACTGATCACCGGGCACTCGCCCAACAAGCGTGTCGCCGTCTTGCACGAGGCCTACTTCCACAAAAAACCAGCGTTGGCTCAAAAGAAGAAGGTTCGCACCATCAAGCGTTATCAACCTAGCGTTGAACTGCCCAAGTATGAACGAGGTCAGTTCGCAGCACAGCTTTCCGACCCCAGAAAGTTCTACCCATAATAGGCACCCGGCCACCCCGCGTGTGGCAATCATGCTCGTTCCACACTAGGCTAACGGCTGTCCAATTTGAGGAACTCTCTAGTGCCTATCGATTTGACGGGATTGTCGGTCAAGGAGCTGCGCTCTTTGATCAGCACCGCAGAGAAGCAGCAGACCAAGATCCTGACACGCCCTAAGGCTGCTGCTATGCGTGCCAAGATCAACAAATACGTCAAGGATCATGGCTACACAATCGAGGAGCTCTATGGAGTTCCTAGTGCGGCAGTGCCCAGCAAGTCCAAGAAGACAAAGGTCCGGAAAAGCCCTTCGGCTCGCAAACTGGGCAAGGTGGCTCCGAAGTATCGCAATCCGGCGAATCCCGAAGAGACCTGGACTGGGCGTGGAAGGCAGCCTAAGTGGATGGCGGCGCTGGTCCAAGCCGGGAAGTCACCCACCGATTTTCTGATCTAGCTAACAATAGGGATCGTGAACCATGCCAGCGCTCTTCGGGCGCTGACGGTGCGCTGGGCTAACACTTGCCTAATGGCCGCGAGTCAATGGTTCGTGGTGGACTTTGGCCGCTAATTGAAGACCCTAGGGTTCGCCAAAGGAATTGGGCTCCATGCCTTCCGCCACGCGCTGGCCAACGAACCGAATGTCAGCAACGTTCCAGCGAAGGAGATTGCACTGCTCACCAGCCATAGCACTGATCCGAGGGATCAGGCCCAAGTGTTGCGCAAGCACTACCTGCAAAAGCCGCAGGTGACCCGGAGCAAGCAGATCAGCGCTCTGGAGTCACATCAGCCCAACGTAGAATTGCCGCGCTACCAGAGGGGGGGGGGAAGTTTGTCAATTGCTTGACGGATCCGAACAGGTTTTACCCCTAGATCCACGATTATTCTAGAAACGATAAGACCAATGCCCCCTTTTTGGGGGGCATTGGCATTGAAACAACCAAATTCTGAGGTCTCAGTTCAGATCAATCGCTTTCATTGGACTCACTCCTTTCTGAGGACGTTCCACTGGAGCATAACACCCTGCTTAGGAAAAATCAACCGCGAGTATTTTTGATTTCTCCAGTGCCCCTGGAGGTCTTCCTTGCTACGGTCAGGACGGAACTCTTCTGGAAGCCCAAAGGCCTGAACATCACACTCAAGGTCGCTTTCTGGGAAATCCAGCAACGTCACGGACATGCCAAGACAAGGAGCACGGAACTTGTAGATTGTTACAGGGTCTTGGCGCAAGTCAATAAACTTTTTTGCGCGCTTAACGTAGACAATCCCATTATCCTCGCTTTCGGTTGAAGTATTTTTAAGCGCGTGCCGATACGAAAAACCTCTATTGTCAATCGCCTGTTCATTTTCATGGAGCTTAGCAAGATCTATCTTATCGCCATCAATAGATATTGTCAGAAGATCAGCTTTAGCCGAAGTATGGCCCAATGAGAACCAAGCCCAATGCAAAGTAATCTGGGCGACGCCTGGGTTCGGAACAATTATCGCTGTAGTAGTCTCCAGAATCTCCATGACTCCAGTATCTCGGTCCAGTCCTTTGACCTCAATTTGGACTGAGAAATCTCGATAGATATATCCCAATTTAAAGTCAAGATATCCATTCAGCAATTCGCTTCCGACGGCCCCTCGGAGAGCAGGAGACTCTGACTCAAGCAAAGCATTAAGAGTTCTGGTGCATATTTCCTTCATATCCTTTCGAGAACGAAGGTGCTTTCCTTCATAAAAAACATCGACAATTCTCGCAATGAACATATCAGTAAATGTGCTGGACCGGATAACAGCACCAGCTATGCCAGAAGCCAAGACAACAGAGCCAATTGTGACAATGACTTTTCGAATATCCTGATCAGCGATCAGTGGCGAAAGAGCAAGACCAGTGGTCGCAACGATTGAAGCAATCCACACCCAGTGATTGATTACAACATTCTTGATCCACCTCCACCACACCTCTAAAGCTTCCATATCGAGACAATCTCCATTAATTTTTTACGCCATTCAGATTACCACTTACTCATAAAAAACCTAGCGATTGAACCCAATATCGAACTACGGATCAGGAGGTAGATTCTTTAAAAGCCTGAGAGCTTTCTTTTGTCTATTGGCGGGCATCCTACTCACCACCAAAATGATTTCTGCCATTAGATCTGAAGTTGCGTGGAAATAAGCAACCGGTAGGTCAAGAGCTTTAGCAAGGGCCTCGGCAGTTGCAGGATCCGGGTCATGCTGCCCCGTCTCATAGCGGCTCACGCGAGTTGCTCCTGACACCGAGTCAACCATTCCAATGCGCTCGGCAAGTTCTGCCTGGGTCCAGCCCATGGCGATCCGCGCACCGCGCAGGCGCTTGCCATAGATCGTTGCGGGCGTCTTGGGTTGGGGCATCCGGAATCTTGCACCACAGCTGAACTCCCTCCAAGTCTGACGGTTGGAACCGGATTGCACATCTGCGATTATCGTAAATGCCACCGCGTCGGTGGTCTACAGGGGCTTACCCATGCAGCACGCACGACAGGGAGCCGTCGCGCTCCTCGCACTGGCCATCGCCAGCTTCCCCGCCCTGGCCCAACAACCCGATGAACCGAAGTCCGGCTTTTTCCGGCAGTTGGGGAAGAGCCTGAAAGACGCTGGCCAGCAAGCACTTGGGGCCAAGCCGGCAGCCGGGGCCGCCATGGCCGCGGGTCCCCTTTACACGCCGATCAGTGGTGCTGGCCGCATCAACGGTCTGTTCAAGAACGAGAACCACCAGAGTGCCCAGCAGGGCCGTCTGGATTGGCCGCGGGTCGCGCTGACCTTCAAGGAATGGGGCGCAAGCTTGCCCTGTTGGACCGTGGAAGCCCGGATCTGGACCAGCGCTACCGCCTCCACCACTGAGATCTTCCGGGCATGTGCGGATGCCCCGCTGACCATCCGGGACGACCTGGGGGAAGAAGCGGAGCTCAACAGCAACGCTCGAGCCAAGGCCACCACGGACCTGATGGTGGGCCTGAGGGTTCGGCCCGGGAAGCCGAACACGGGGGACGACCGGACCACTGGTCCTACCCCGCCCCGCGAGCCCTTCAACGTGCGAACGACCCGCGAGGGGGTCGCTTGGCAGGCCCGAAAGGTGGCCCTCAGCGCCGCTTGGGTTTCCGGTTTCCTGCGGGCGGACGACCTGTATCCCGGCCCCTCGGGAATGCTCACGCCCTTCCGCGACACCCGCATGTGGATCGCCGGGTTTGATCCGGCCGGCAACCGCGACAAGTAAGACCCCAATCCTCAACCAGGAAGAGACCCTCATGAACACGATCAGGAACATCGCTTTCAGCTTGACCGCCGCTTTGGCGCTGACGGCCTGCGGCAGCAAACCCTCCGATGATCAGGCCAAGAAAGCTATCACCGCCGAGTTTGAGCGCGTGCTCGGCAGCCAAGTTTGGGTGAAGGAGTATCGGGACTTCAGCCTGAGCGGCTGCAAGAAATCGGAAACGGCCGAGGGAGTGATTTGCGACGTGGGCGGCTCGGTCGTCCTCGACATCGGTGGCGTCGCCCAGGCGCGGCCGTTCGTCCAGCCGGTTCGCTTTTCGAAAGCATCCGGCGAATGGACCGCTCACAAGCTCTGAGGCCACCATGACCACGCGTTCTTACGCCCATGTCGGTTGCGCGACGGTCCTGCTGGGAGGCGCCGGCCTGCTCTTTGTAGCCGGCGGCCTTGAGGCCCAGCAGCAGGGCGCCCCGCTGGGCTGGCTCGCTATCGCGGGCGGCTTGGCAATCTGGGCCGTCTTGGGTTTTCTCTACTGGATCAACGCCCGGGCCTACCGGCGTCAGGAAGAGGCCCAACGGCAACCGTACTCCTCACCCTCGCCGAAGCGAAGCTTGTTCTGGAAAGGCTTCTTCGTGACCTGGGCGATCGTGACGGCCACCCACGTGGCAGCTTTCTTGGGGATGGGTTTTGCTGACCTGCTTCCACATCCTGAGCAAAGCAGAGCGTTCTTCAGCATGCTCGTCCTAGCGCTTGTGCCAGCGCACGTGGTGGTTCCGGTGTTGGGCGGGGTTGTTTACAGCATGGTCCGGTCAACGGCATCGGCATAGCCTTGCTTCGGGCTGCTCCAGCTTCCCATCGGACCTTGCGTGTTCGTCGTCGGGCCGCTGATGGCCCGACGCGAAAACCGGAAGGCGGCAGAGGAGACACTTTTGATGCCTCCTCTGCGGGCAACGTCGAGAAACCGTCAGTTGTGCTCCTGATGGCCCGTCACCAAGTCCCAGAAGCCGGCAGCTGAATAGTTAGGGTGCCTCGGAGCCGCGCAGGCTGCCGAGATAAACGTAGAAATGCTGTGTGCTGGCAGCGTATTGACCGTGGTGAAAACGGCTACGATTTCTCCGACTTTTTCTTGAACGAGAACAATGATGTCCTTGTCTCCGTTCACCGCCGATGGCTGAGCATTAGTGAGTGAGGCTTGACTTGCGACGCGCACAAATCTCCATTCCAGGTCTCGCGCGGTGGTAGGAGGCTCGAACGATGCGTCATCAAACTGCGGCACTCCAAAGCCGTGCATCAACTTCCCTGAATACGCATTAACGGTCGTTGCAACCCCATTTCTGTTCCGTAGGACCGGGTTCGGAAGAGGGAAAAATGCTCTCGCTATCGCTTCAAAATCCTTAAATCCGTTAAATCGAAGATCCCGAGCCCCGCCTCCAGCACTTGGATCATCGTTAGACTGGCCCACAAACTTTCTCCAGTCACCGTCCGGCACCGTTTTAAAGAGAATGCGCTCCGGATTTCCGTAGATACCTGCCGCTGTCACTGCTGCCATGAGACCCTCCTGATGGTCTGGATTGAACTTCCTACAGGACATCCATAGCTGACATTCGATCCCTATTTCAAGAGCTCAGGCAACTTTTCCAGACCCTGCCTAATTTCTTGGACAAAGCTGGCTAACGCTCGGCGGCCCGATATGCCACGGACCTCAATAGACACCGCCAAGATTGGCCCGCAGCCGGATATCTGAACCTGCTCCAGCACTTCAATCCTTCCCAGAGGAACAACGGGCGATGACGCGAGCCGCGGGTAAGCAAGTATCACAGGGAGCCCTTTGCTCGCCATAGAAAAGGCCATGGACTCATAGATGTCTGACTCGGCGGCGCGCTCACGACCACGGTCAACTCGGCCTTTGTATTTCGCATCCACATGGAACCGGCGTCCATCTGAAAAAATGGATGTATCCGGCCTGACATTAAGCTTGCCCATTTTGCCGTAGGGATAATGTCTCATCCCCAGTTCCAGAGGCGGTTCCGCCAGCACGTTGCCTGCGCCAAAGCCAAGGCGAAGGGCAATGGTGACGAGATCCTGCCATAGCTGCCACGTCCCCATGACGAACCCAGGAGCCCTAGCCTCGCCTTCATTGAACCCCATGCCAAAGCCGTTCACCACATCCACCGAAAGATCCATCAATGCCTGCCAACGCCGCGACCGACCGGGGACCACCTGGTGAAGCAAATGTCCACGAGGGAGGCGAGGCTGAACTCCCAAATGTGATCTCACTCTGGACAGATCAGCGCTCGCGGCCGGGTTTCGGACGTGCCTACGTGCAACCCCGGCAGCAGCAGAAATGATGGCATTGTGGCGGTTGGCCCTGCTGTATCGGATGACCTCCTGCGGATATCCAGCCGCTCCTGGAATGCGTAAATCAAATGGGTCTACGTCACCGTCGAGAAAGAAATCGTGATCGATGGATCTTTTGTAGGATCTGATTGGGCGGTGGTGATGCTCCCAATACATCTCAGTGATCGCCCGAGCCAACAACGAGTCAAGATCGCTGTCCACATCGGTGTCGGCCCGTATGCGATCAGAGGCGAGCACGTGTCCATGCTTGGAGAGCATGGCAAGAAAGAAAAAATCCTCCTGCCATCCAGCACCGTCAGCGTGTTCCCCCAGAAACTTGGGCGCGATCTCGAGCTCGCAGGATCGCCCCAAATGAAGAAGGCCCGCGACCTTACTGGAAGATACCAACGGCCCGCTCACCTCAATCGGCGACTTCTTGAGCCCAACCTGACGCGCAATTCGTGCGCCGGCATCGGCGATGTGCCGGGCAGCCTCAGCCGTCCCCTTCCCCATTGACGCTGCGAGGGACGGAAGAAGGTTTACCGGCTGCCCATACTCTACGACGGAGAAGCGGGCCATCTAGAGCTACTTTCCAGCAATGCTTCGGAGGCCCTTATACAAAGCCTTGCGTGTCCACTGGCTCTCCCCTTCCAAAGCGTATCGAAGCTCGGTGCCGAACGTGTGCTCAACAAGCTTCAATGGTGACTCCTCGTTGGCGAACTCGGTGGCGTTCAAGGCAATAGCCACGCTACGGAGGTCCCCATAGAAGACCTCTGTGACATGGGCCACCACCTTGTCCCACCCCTTAGCCAGCAGCATTGTCGCCTCTTCGAGTAAAAGGGATGCTGACCAATCCTGCATCAATACGCCATGCCCCACCTGAAAGTCCCTTCCACGCCCTATGGCTATCCTCTCGTTGACCGCCGCCCATGCCCGGGCACTTGCCTCGGCAAGGTCGGCCACGACGCTGGGCTCCTCGGGAAGCTCCCGCTTATGGCCCCCTTCAATCTGAAAGTGGCTTCTTAAGACCGCTTCATCCGGATTGAGCCGGTACGGCTCAAACCGACGGAGGAAAGCAACATCAATGGGCTCCACTGAGCTGTCTGCCTGGTTCTGAACCGCCAGAATGAAGAGACGGTCTGGCAGTGCATACTCCTCAATGAGACCCGTCGGAGGCATCATCACTTCAAAGAACTGCGTGAGCCCGTGAGGACTTCCATCAGGACTGAGGCGCTTGTCCGCCTCGATCGCCACCATGGAGCCACCAAAGACCTGCACGGCGGGGCCTCGGTTGATTTCATCGATGACCAAAAGAGAGGCGCACCCTTCTTGGCGCGCATGTTGCGCTGCTCGGAATAGCGTGCCTTCTACAATAGTGAACTGACCGGCCTTGCCCTCACCGACAGCTGGAGCAAGCCCAGTTACAAAGTCCCGGTATTTCGAGTTTTGATGGAAAACCGTTCGGAAGACCTTCGCCTCCTCTGCATCTTGGATGGCCACATCATCGCCATGACTTAGCGTCGGCGTGCCCTGTGAACCTAGACTGCCCGCCTGAAACGCTGCGGCAATCTCCGAAAGCAGTCGCGTCTTGCCAACGCCGGGAGGGCCCGAAAGCAAGACATTCTTCGATGAAGCCAGGAGATTTAGAACTTCGCGCACGGCGACAGATGCGGAATCAGACATGGCAATGCATCCGTCCAGTTTGCAAATCGAAGAATCCGTAAGATGCCCGGCGTGTAGATTTTTTGCTGTCTAGGCAGCCGAGAATGTGCTGCTTCACCGCCGCGCTCCATTTGTCTTTGCGAAGCGAAGCCTCAGTTGTAAACCGGGGCCAGATGTTGCCATCATCTGTCTGAATGAGCAGAAGCAGCACACGGTCTCCCGCAGTTATCGGCGGGATGACCCCTTGGAAAACACCGTAGGTGTGAACGCGTGTAATCCGCCACTCACCCTCCCGAGCGCTGGTAGGAGGCTCGATGTAGGCAGCTTCAGAGTGAGTTTCCTGCTTGACGCCTGCACCAGACTTCCAGCAGAACTGCCCCCGGTGACGGATAATGGTCGTCGAGACTTTGTTTCGCCTCCGATTCGCCTTCTCCTGGACTGGGAACATCGCCAAAACGATGGCCTTAAGCTCTTCGTCTCCGCGGAAGCGAAGGTCTCGTGCCCCGCCCCCTGTGTCAGAGTCGTGAGACTGCGCAACAAACTTCCTGCGGTCTCCTGGGAGGATTTCCTTCCAAAGAACTCGGGCGATACCTGCTGCCCCTTTACGTTGACTCGACCCGCTCTGCTCCATAAGTGCCCCCTTCCTCCGGCTCGAAACCTGAATGCTGAGCTGGAACAAAGGCGATCGCCCCTGCGTCCTGCGCAGCAACCATTCGCCGTTGCCAAGGGTCCTTGCCGCCGGACATGCCGGCGAGCACAGAGTCCCAAGTGATCGTTGACCGGCTGTCCTGTTCCAAGGAAGGCTGTCCCCGATCCAACAACGGGAAATCAGCGGCCATTAGATCAAGTTCTGCAAGGGTGACGCTATAGGCACGGGCCACTTCGACATCAATCCTTGTGCGCAGTCCTGCGGCCTCACGGTCGGTTTCAGGGGTCCTGGCAGCCAAGTTAAGCTCATGAAGCTCCCGGGCAGCGGTGGCCAGACGCCTCCAAGGCAACCCGTTGGGCTTTATCGAGGGCATGGGGATACTTAAGAGCACAAAGTAGTTGATGCTGGTCGTAAGGACCCTGCGGAGCATCCAGTCAAAGGTCAAACTATTGACGACGGCCAGCCACACGAAGAGGCGATCCTCATCGGGGTCATTGGGGAAGCAGACTGTTGGGACCTTGTTACCGCACACATAGCCCGGCTCCACCAGGGCTGCCATCATGGAGCGCTCGTTAGTCTGACCTGCGATATCACAGAAGCCGACCCTACGGCGCTGGATGCGCTCTTGGGCCTTGGCAGGACAGTCCTTCGCAGCGATGTAGAACTGAGGGACAACCTCAGCCCCTCCCAACGGAAGGCTTTCCCAGACGGCTGAACGGCCCGATCCAGCGACGTAGGCCTTCGCACCAAAGCGGTGTTGCTGAACATGACGGCCTTCAATAACTCCGATCCTTCCCTTCCCCGGACACCGTGTGAAATATGAGCGCTGGCCTGTCATGTCGACCTCGCGGCAGAACTCTGCAAACCAAGGCGAAAGAGGGTCGTCCATACGCTCTCCACGCTCAACCAAACGCTGGAACAATGCCCAGCTCGCATTGCTATGGACCTCCGGCACACTAAGGTCCGGCCGCACTGCGCGCAGGGTCTTCCTTCCAATGCGAACTCGGCTCAACACCTCCGTCTCTGTTTCCGTCCCACCCTCACGGGTCAGTTGGATAGGCTCCTTTGTATGGGTGTTAGCGTGCTGAGTAAAGCTGAGCGCCAAGAACTTAAAGCGGGTATCTATTCCAAAGAAGCGGGCGCGATTGTCGAACAGCCCAATCTCAAGCCGTTCAGCGCGGTCGAAAAGTGCTTCCCGGAGGGCTTGAGTACCTTGAGAGCGTATCAGCCCCCCCGGGACCAAGACTGATGCCTGACCTCCCGGCTTCAGCAGATTCAAGTAAAGCGCCATGAAAGCCGCATACAAGTCTGGCTCGCCTCGCACCAGGAGAGGAAAACGCCTCGCCAGGAACTCTGCGTAAGACTTCACCTCGCCCGACGATGCTTCGAACGCCGCGCGGTCCATGTGTTCGAGATCAGAGCCGTAGTGACGAGCGGTGCCCTTCCCCAAGAGGAACTCGTGCTTAGTTAGACGAACTTTTTCCCACGGGGGATTAGCAATGATCGCGTCAAAGCCGCGCGGAGCCATCCTTTCCCACTCTGCCGCCTCGAGCGCAAGGCTGTCGCCTGCTCTCCAACGGCTACGCATCTCGATAACCGCACTAAGGTCATCGGTGAGCGCCGCTAGAGACAATGTTGCCCCGCGAAGCGCAGCTTCAGAAAGGTCCATTGCATGGACGCCATTCCGAAGCCAACGAGCCGTCATCCGACGATCATCCCCGCATACAGCCAAGGTCAGCGCTACAAGCAAAATCCCCGAACCCGATGCCGGATCGATGACCTTACTCTTGGCGGTTAGGTTCGGAGCCAAGACCTTCGCCAGACGCTGAGCGAGTCGAAAGTCTGTGTGATACGCCCCAGTGCTTTTCTGCTGGGACGCCGTAAGTGCCTCCCGAGAGAGTGCACTCAGAGCAAGGGCCGGTTCAATGCCAGCCACACGAATCCGTGCAAGCACTGCGCCGGCGACTTCGTCCAGCTGAGCAGCTGGAGCAATCAAAGCCCGGCCAAAAGCTCCTTGGAACTCTGCAACGTCGTGTGAGCCAAGGCGTGCTGCCACAGCCTCCAGCAACTGGAATCGAGCTTCTTCCTGCTTAGACTTGAACTGGCTTGAGAAATCGCGAATCTGAGACGCCGCAGCTCGCAGCCGCGCTTGTTCCAATGTTCCAGGTGAACTCATTTCCGTGCCGTCGCACTCATTCTTGGCAGCGAGGCCGCTGACTTCGGCTCGATGACGACGAGGTATTCACTGACCTCAGAAGCGTTGTCACTCGCCTTCTGATTTGGCCTGTAGCGACCAATACTTGCCAGTGGTTCAACATTGACAACGCCAGTGTCAACCAAACGTTCGGTCAGCTCGTCCAGATCAACGTGACCTTCGCTGCTGTAGGACAAGAGGACTCGCCGTGCGTCAACACCTTGAATCAGGCCAACCAATGCCGCGAGCGCCTTTCGCTTGTAGCAAAAGTCGGATGCCAGATGCTGCCAAGGGCGAAGTCCCGAAACACCCTCCACCACGGGAGCATCGCCATGAACGATCGTTTCCAGGAGGTGGTAATAGGACGCGTATTGGCGCTTCGTGTAAGGGGGATCCAAGTAGACGGTGTCATCAGGGGTAATGCTGACATCCATCACGTCCCCCACCGAAATGTCGACTGGCATCCCTTCGTCGACCAAATCACGCGGACGAAGCAAAAGGCTTCCTTGGCTCTGCGC
Source organism: Stenotrophomonas sp. a6 (assembly GCF_030913325.1). Taxonomy (NCBI): domain Bacteria; kingdom Pseudomonadati; phylum Pseudomonadota; class Gammaproteobacteria; order Lysobacterales; family Lysobacteraceae; genus Stenotrophomonas; species Stenotrophomonas sp. a6. The sequence goes on along the minus strand of NZ_CP133161.1, from coordinate 988,179 downwards.
CGTCCAGCGCGACAAGAAGCATCCGTAGGTGCCCGCAATATTGGCCACACGATTGGCGGCTGAAAGCAGATCTGCTAACAGCACTCGTTCTTCTGAAGAATTCAGCAGCCCCGCCTTGCTCCAGTCGAAAATCTGCGAACGGCAGCTGTCGATACGCGCGGCGTTGGCCTCGGTGAAGTAGCGACGTTCTATACCTGCGCGGGAATGCTGCAAGGAAGCCGGGCTGTACTCGCTCCAGATGAACCCCCGCCGGCCGTCTAGTTCGTTCAGCCGCTCTATCGCTGAGGTGTAGCCTCCCAGCTCAGCGAAGGGCACCTGATTGCGGCCCGTCAGCCGAGCCGAGCTCATGACAGCAGCGTAAGACAGGTGGTCGTTCAGCAACACGGGCCAGCCTAGCTGGGATGCCTGGGCTGCCACAGAGCCCATGCCACAGAAGGCGTCAACGAAGCGACCTTTCCCGGAATATTGCCCGATGAAGGGTGCCAAGCCATCCACGAGGCGAGTCTTCGAACCGATGTATCGCAAGGTCACTGAAGCTCTCCTAAGGGCCCACAAAGTGCTCTAACAGACTGAACAGCCAAGGATTCCAAACTAACGGAATCTTCCGTGCAGTCAAGGGCCGGACAGCGGAACCGATTGTAACATCTGGACCGACGACGGCTCAGAGCCTCCTGGGCCGCCCGCTCTACCCGTCCCTCCTGAAGGGGACAAGGTCAAGGCACTCTCCCACTGTTTCCCGCCCCCCTCGGAAGCTATGATGGACAGGACACAACACAGGACACACTCCTGGTTTGCGATCTGTTGCAGGGTCAAGGGGTTAGGTTCGAGTCGATCCGATCCCCCTCTCTCCGCCAGACAAACGCAAAAGGGCCGCCCACAGGGTGGCCCTTTTGCGTTTGTCTGGCGGATGGGATGGATGGTGAGAAGCCCCGCCGGGGTTCGACGGTTCTGCAGGAGCAGAACCGGACAGCCGCAGGCTGGTCCCGGGGCGCAACGCGCATCGGGATCGGGTGCAGGGATGCACCCGACAATCCCCCTCTCTTCGCCAGATAATGAAGAAGCCGCCCACTGGGCGGCTTTTTTATTTGGATGGCGGGAAGCGCGGTAGGTACTACCGAACTGAACAGGCCCTGCCGCCAGGGGCAGGTCCAACGGTTCGCCCGCCGACAGCGCGCGATCCGCTGCGAGTCACCTGCGCCGGAGCAGTCCCCGCACGCAGACGCCGACGAACGCCAGCCCCAGCAGCATCCACACGACCGTCATTCCCCACAGCGCACCGAACGTATCCAGGACCGGCTCCAGGCGCGGTTGCGCCGGATCGTACAGCACGCGTACCGGCTGTCCAGGCTCATAGCCGAAGATCATGCCACCCTGCGGGTAAGAGACGTGTTGGCCGGTCGCGGTGGTGAACGCAATCTGCGGATGTGATCCGCCCGCGTTCAGGCGCTCGACCTGGCCATCGACGGCCTGCGCGATCTGCAGGAACTCAAGGCGATGCGTCACTTCGAAGGCGGCCACGGCAAGGATCAACAGCCCCACCGCGCCAAACAGCAGACCGCGCATGACCTGGGCAGTCCGGGAAAGAGAAGGGTCGGGCATCGCTGGGCAGCTCCGTTGCAGGCAGGAAGACGAATGGGGCCGGCGGATCCTGCCGCGCGGTCAGTCCCACGTGTCGAAAGCATAGCCCAAGAGCCGCCGCGCCCCGCTGCATGCCATCGCGGCCGCATGCGCCTCGCCACTGACGCACCCGCCTGGTGCAGGCGCCTGTGTTCCGCACAGTCATTCGAGGTGGGCGAAATCATCCGTGAGAAGATCGACTCCGCTCCATGTACCTTGGAGCACTTCGGCGGCTCCTGCGGCCTCGTCGCGCGATACCCCCTTGAGAAGGACAACGTCTGGACGGTTGAAATGCGCCCGGGCAACGCCAAGGCATTTTCCATGAACCTCCGCCTCTACCGCCCCGCCGATGCCAGCGCCTGCCTGTCGATTTTCGACAGCAACGTGCCCACCTACTTCGCGCCCGAAGAGCGCAGCGACTTTGGGCGCTTCCTGCAAGAACAGGCCATGGACTGTGCATTCCAGGTCATCGAACGAGATGGCAGCATCGTGGCGTGCGGCGGCCTGTCGCGACGCGGCGACGGCAGTGCCGGTTTCTGCTGGGGCATGGTACAGCGCGCGCTGCACCGGCATGGACTGGGCCGGGAACTGGCGCTGGCACGCCTGCGCCAGGCCGAAGCGGATCCCTCGATCAAGCGCATCACGCTCAGTACCAGCCAGCACACCCAGGGCTTCTATGCCGGCCTGGGCTTCCAGGTGACGCGGATCGTTTCCAATGGCCACGGCGCCGGGATCGATGCCGTGGAGATGGAGCGGAGGGTCTAGCCCTCCGCACCGCCCTGGATCCACGCAGGCGTGGATCCAACGTCGCCCCACTCTCCTCAGAAGCCCACACGCAGGTTGATCTGCCCGCCCACGTCGCGGCGGCCATCGCCGTGCTGGCCCTGCACGAACATCGACAGCTGGCTGTTGCGGCCGAGGCCCACCGCCACGCCCACCTGACTGACCAGCGCATTGCGTGCCATCACCGCGCTGTAGACGTCGAAGGCATTGCCGCCCACCGCGAAGCGGTTGCGGCTGGCCACATCGGTATCACCCGATGCATGCTGCCAGCCCAGGCCAACCGTCAGCTGCGCCGGGAAGCGCTCGCCGCTGCCCACATCCCAACGGCCGCGCACGCCCACGGTGCTGACATTGAGCGTGTCCTTGCCGCCTTCCAGCACCAGCGCAGCCGTGCCGCCCTGCTCCACCGCACGATCACTGTCGACCCAGTGCCTGGTGAACTGCACATACGGCTGCAGTTGGGTCCTGCCATGGGTCCAGGTCCAGCTGCCCTCCACCTGCGCGATGGTCACATCCGAGTCCTGGCGGCTGTACAGGGTCTGGCCCAGCAGCGGCACCTCACGCGTGGTACGCGTGCGGTAGTCACCGCGCGATACGCTGCCACCGACCGCAAAGCCGTTGTTCCACTGGCCCTGCGCATACAGGCCGAACGTGTTGCCGCGCAGGCGGGCCCGCGAGCTGCGATCGTACAGGCGCGTATCCAGCCGCTCGTTGCCTGCGGCCGCACCCAGCACCACGTGTTCGCCCAGCTGCCAGTCCACGCCCGCCATCAGTGCATTGCGGTTGGAGCGGATGTCATCGCCGTTGCCGTCACCGTCCTGGCGGAACACCTTGCCGCTGCCGGCCAGCCAGGCCGAGGCACGCTCGCCACGCACGGTCGGCAGTTCGCTGCCGAGACGCTGGCGGATGCCCTCTTCCAGGTAGTTGTCGTACAGCAGCACCGCACGGCTGGCCGCATGCACCTCGCCGGACAACTGGTCGAACGCCGCACGCGCGGTACCCGCGTCATACATCAGCAGCGTGTTGTACAGGCCCAGTGCCGGACCACTCTGCGGCAGGCTGTCCAGCGCTGCAGCGGTGTTGTACTGGTTGCGCGTCTTCGCCGCCGTGGTGAATGCCGCGGTCTGCGCCACGTCGATCTGCAGGTTGGCCGTGTTGGCGGTATAGACCGGGGTGATGGTCAGGAAGGCCGACGGCGAGGTCGCCGAAGCGAACTGCCCACTCACGCCACCGCCCGCATTGACCACCGTGTACTGCTGGCCCTGCTGGTAGCTGGTACTCGGCGAAATCGTGTTCACCTGCACGGTACTGCCACCCACGTTGGCGCTGCCGCCCACCTGCACCGTGTCACTGCCGCTGGCACCCAGATCGACGCCCAGCGTGCTGCCCGGCGACAACGTCAGGTTGCCGCCCACCGTGATCGTGCCGGTGCCATTGCCTGCACCACTGCCGTTGCCCGGGCCATTGCCCGGCGACAGCACGCCGCCGCTGGACACCGTCACGCCGCCACCCGTGCCACCGATGGTCCCGGTACCGGACAGCGTGGTACCGCTGCCGATGGTCCACTGGCCACCGATGTTGCCGGTGACATTCAGGCCACCACCGGTGACCTGGCCGGTGCCGCTGAAGCCGCCGCTGTTGCCGCCCAGGTTCAGGCCGCCCGGGCCTGCCTGCACGATGCTGCCACCACCGCTGATGGTGCCGCCCAGCGTGGTGGTGCCGCCGGTGTTGATGACCAGGCCACCGTTGTTGGTGATATTGCCGGTGATCGAGCCGCTGGCGCCGCCATTGCCGACCTGCACGGTGCCGCCGGCATTGATGGTGGTGCCGCCGGTGTAGGTGTTGTTGCCGGTCAGGGTGACCGTTCCGGTGCCGGCCTGGGTCAGGCCACCACTGCCGCTGATGGTGCCTCCGACGGTGGTGTTGCCGCCCACGTTGAACACCAGGCTGCCGTTGTTGCTGACGTTGCCGGCGATCGCACCGCTGGCGCCGCCATTGCCAACCTGCAACGTGCCGCCGGTATTGATGGTGGTGCCACCGGTATAGGTGTTGTTGCCGCCCAGGATCAACGTGCCGCTGCCGGCCTGGGTCAGGCCACCGCTGCCGCTGATGGCGCCACCGACCGTGGTATTGCCGGCCACGTTGAACACCAGGTTGCCGTTGTTGGTGACGTTGCCACCGATCGCGCCGGTCGCACCGCCGTTGCCGACCTGCAGCGTGCCGCCTGCATTGATCGTGGTCGGCCCGGTGTAGGTGTTGTTGCCGGTCACGGTCAGAGTGCCGCTGCCGGCCTGGATCAGGCCGCCGCTGCCGCTGATGGTGCCACCCAGCGTGGTGTTGCCGGCCACGTTGGACAGCAGCGTGCCGTTGTTGGTGACATCGCCAATGATCGAGCCGGTCGCGCCGCCATTGCCCAGCTGCAGCGTGCCGCCGGCGTTGATGGTGGTACCCCCGGTGTAGGTGTTGGTGCCGGTCAGCACCAGCGACCCACTGCCCGCCTGGGTCAGGCCACCCGTACCGCTGATGGTGCCGCCCAGCTGCGTGTTGCCGGCCACGTTGGAGATCAACGCGCCATTGTTGGTGATGTCTCCAGCGATGGCGCCGGTTGCCCCGCCGTTGCCGACCTGCAGCGTACCGCCGGTATTGATCGTGGTGCCACCGGTATAGGTGTTGTTGCCGACCAGGGTCAGCACGCCGCTGCCGGCCTGGGTCAGGCCACCGCTGCCGCTGATCGCGCCACCGACCGTGGTGTTGCCGCCCACGTTGAATACCAGGCTGCCGTTGTTGGCAACGTTGCCGGTGATCGCACCGGTCGCACCGCCATTGCCCACCTGCAGGGTGCCACCGGCATTGACGGTGGTGCCGCCGGTATAGGTGTTGTTGCCGGTCAGCACCAGCGTGCCGCTGCCGGACTGGGTCAGGCCGCCACTGCCGCTGATGGTGCCACCGAGCGTGGTGTTGCCGGCCACGTTGGACACCAGCGCGCCGTTGTTGGTGATGTCGCCGACGATCGCACCGGTCGCACCACCGTTGCCGATCTGCAGCGTGCCGCCGGCATTGATGGTGGTCCCTCCGGTGTAGGTGTTGTTGCCGGTCAGCACCAGCGTGCCGCTGCCGGCCTGGGTCAGACCGCCATTGCCACTGACCACCGCACCCACGGTTGCCGTGGTGCCGAGGTTGTAGACCAGGCTGCCATTGTTGGTGATGTCGCCCAGCACCGAACCGGTGCTGCCACCGTTGCCGATCTGCAGGGTGCTGCCACCGTTGATGGTGGTACCGCCGGTATAGGTGTTGTCGCCGCTCAGGGTCAGCGTACCGGTACCTCCCTGCACCAGGCCGCCGGTGCCACTGAGGACGCCAGCGAACACGGTGCTGGCGTTGTTGCCGCCGGTAGTCAGCGTTGCGCCTCCCAGCGCCACCGTGCTGCCGGCCACACCGGCCAGGCCGCCGATGGTCTGGTTGCCACCGGCGCTGATATCCAGTGTGCCAGCACCGGCCAGGTTGACCGTGCTGGCACCGGACAGGCTGCCGCCGGCTGCTACCGCCAGCGTGCCGCTGTTGATGGTGGTGGTGCCGGTATAGCTGCTGGCACCGCCCAGGGTGACCGTCGCCGCGCCATCCTTCAGCAGGCCACCGGCACCGCTGATCGGTCCGTTCAAGGTCAGCGCGTTGCTGCCGGCCAGAGTCAGCGTGCCGCTGGCCAGCTGCACGGTGTTGGCCAGAGTCAGCGCACTGGTGCCATCCAGGCTGGCGTTGCCGCCTACGGTCAGCGCGCCGATGCCCAGCGAACCGCCGTTGCCCAGCAGCAGGCCACCGGCATTGAGGGTCACGCCGCCCGTGAAGACGTTGACGCCCGTCAAGCCCTGGATGCCTGCGCCGTTCTTTACCAGGCCACCGGCCCCTCCGATGGTGCCGGCGAACGTGGTATTGCCCACGCCATTGAGGGTCAGCGTGCTGCCGCCCAGCGCCACGGTCGAACCTGCCACGCCTGCCAGCGAACCGATCGCCTGCGCACCACCCGCGCTGATGTCGAAGGTGGTACCGGCGTTGGCCAGGGTGACCGCACCGGTCGCTGCAAGGCTGCCGCCGGCACCGATCGCCAGCGTGCCGGCGTTGATGGTGGTGCCACCGGTGAAGGTGTTGGTGCCGGTCAACGTCTGGGTGCCCGAACCTTCCTTGATCAGGCCACCGGAGCCGGCCACCGAACCACTGAAGGTGCCATTGGCAGGGCCTCCGATCGTCAGCGTGTTGGCGCCCAGATTCACTGTACCGCTGCCGATCAGGGTACCGAACTGCTGCGTGCCGCTGCCTGCTGACAGATCGAAGGTCGCCCCCGTGGCCAGGTTGACGGTGCCTGAGGAGGCCAGGCTGGCGCCAGCACCCAGTGCCAGAGTGCCGGCGTTGATGAAAGTACCGCCGGTATAGGTGTTGGCACCATTCAAGGTCAGCGTCGCGGCACCCTCCTTGGTCAGTGAGCCGGTACCACTGAGGATGCCGTTGAGGGTGAGGTTGTTGCTGCCGAGGACGGTCAACGCGTTGTTGAGGGTGAAGTTGTTGGCGAGGGTGACCGCCGTGTTCGAATCGAGCGTCGCAGCGCCTCCGACCGTCACCGCACCGGTGCCCAACGCAGCATTGTTGCCGACCACCAGGCCACCGGCGTTGAGCGCTACGCCGCCGCTGAAGGTGCTGGCGCCGTTGAGCGTCTGCACGCCTGCGCCGTTCTTGACCAGGCCGCCGTTGCCACTGATCGCACCGCTGAAGGTGCTGTCCACGGTGCCGCCCAGGGTCAGCGTGCTGCCGCCCAGCGCCACCGTACTGCCGGCGACGCCGGCCAGCGAACCGATGGCCTGGTTGCCCGCCGAAATGTCGAACGTGCCAGCACCGGCCAGGTTCACTGCGCCGGCCGCGGCGAGGCTGCCACCAGCGCCGATCGCCAGCGTGCCGCTGTTGATGGTGGTGCCACCGGTGTAGGTGTTGGCGCCGCTCAGGGTCACCGTGGCCGCACCGTCCTTGATCAGCCCGCCCGTGCCGGAGATCACGCCGCCCAGGGTCAGCGCCTGGCTGCCGAGCAGATCGAGGTTGGCACCCGATGCGAGGTTGATGTTGTTGGCCAGGCTGACGCCGGTGGATGCATCCAGCGTCGCGTTGCTTCCCACCGTCAGCGCACCGCTGCCGAGCGCAGCGTTGTTGCCGACCACCAATGCGCCGCCATTGAGCGCGACGCCACCGCTGAACAGGTTGGCACCGCCCAGCGTGAGGCTGCCGGCGCCGTTCTTGACCAGGCCGCCGGTGCCGGAGATCGCGCCATCGAAGATGCTGTTGCCAACGCCGCCCAGGGTCAGTGTCTGTGCCCCCAGGCTCACCGTCGAACCCGCCACGCCGTTCAACGCCCCGATGGTCTGGTTGGCGCCGGCAGTGGAGATATCGAAGCCTGTGCCTGCCGCAGTGAGCGTCACCGCACCGGTCGCGGCCAGACTGCCGCCGGGACCGATCGCCAGGGTACCGGCGTTGATCAAAGTGCCGCCGGTGTAGGTGTTGGCACCGGTCAGCGTCTCGATGCCGGCACCGACCTTGGTCAGGCCACCGGTGCCTGCGATCGAGCCACTGAAGGTGCCATCGGTGGCGCCGCCCACTTCGATCGAGTTGGCACCGAGGTTCACCGTACCGTTGCCGACCAGCGTGCCGAACTGCTGCGTGCCACTGCCGGCCGACAGGTCCAGCGTGGCGCCGGTGGCAAGATTGACGGTACCGCTCGCGGCCAGGCTGGCACCGGCCCCCAGCGCCAGCGTGCCGGCGTTGATGTTGGTGCCACCGGTGTAGGTGTTGGCGCCATTCAACGTCAGCGTCGCGCTGCCATTCTTGGTCAGGCTGCCGGCCCCGGAAAGGACGCCGTTGAGCGTCAGTGCATTGGTCCCGATTACGGTCAGCCCGGCATTGAGCGCGATGTTGTTGGCCAGCGTTGCCAGGCCGGCGGTATCCAGCGTGGCAGCACCACCGACGGTCAATGCGCCCGTGCCCAGCGCCGCATCATTGCCGAGCACCAGTCCGCCTGCATTGAGCGTCACGCCGCCACCGAAGGTATTGGCGCCGGACAAGGTCTGTACGCCCGCGCCCACCTTGACCAGGCCACCACCGCCGCTGATCACGCCATCGAACGCGGCGTTGCCGGCGGTACCGAAGGTCAACGAGTTGCCGCCCAGCGTCAGCGTGCTGCCGCCCGCGCCGTTGAGCGCGCCGATGGTCTGGTTGCCGCCGGCACCGGAGATATCGAAGCCTGCGCCCGCGCCCAACGTGACATCACCGACTGCGGCGAGACTGCCACCCGTGCCCAACGCCAGCGTGCCGGCGTTGATGGTGGTACCGCCGGTGTAGGTGTTGGCACCGGACAGCGTCAACGTGGTGCCGCCATTCTTGATCAGGCTGCCATTGCCGCCTACCACGCCCGACAGCGTCAGCGCATTGCTGCCGGGCAGCGTGAGTGCGACGCCCGAGCCCAGCGTGACCGCATTGCCGAGCGTCACTGCAGTGCCCGCATCCAGCGTGGTGCTGGCATTGACCGCCAGCGCACCGGTACCGAGCGCACCATTCGCGCCGACCACCAGGCCACCACCGTTCAAGGTCAGGCCGCCACCGAAGGTGTTGGTGTTGTTGAGGGTCAGCAGGCCCGCACCATTCTTGACCAGGCTGCCGTTGCCGCTCAGCACGCCTCCGAATGCAACGTCACTGGTTCCGCCCAGGGTGAGCTGGGTGCCGGCACCGAAGTTCACCGCGTTGGCCAGATTCAATGCCACCGTGCTGTCCAGCGTGGTGGTGCCGCCAATACCCAGCGCACCGGTACCAAGCGCACCTGCATCGCCCAGTACCAACCCACCCGCATTGAGCGCAAGGCCACCACTGAACGTGTTTGCACCGGACAGCGTCTGCACGCCGGTACCCGTCTTGACCAGGCCGCCAGTGCCACCGATCACGCCGGCAAAGCTGCCGTTGCCGGCGCCGCCAAAGGTCAGCGACTGCGCGCCCAGCGCCAGCTGGCTGCCTGCGACGCCGTTGAGTGCGCCAATGGTCTGCGCGGCACCGGCTGCGGAGATGTCCAGCGTCGCACCGGCACCGGCAAGATCCACCGCACCGGCCGCGGCAAGGTTGCCACCGGCCCCCAGCGCCAGCGTACCGGCGTTGACGGTGGTGCCACCCCCGAACGTGTTGGCGCCAGACAGCGTGAGGCGCGCCGCGCCATCCTTGATCAGCCCGCCGGCGCCGAACACCGGACCGGTCAGCGTCAGGTCATTGCTGCCCAGCACGGTGAGGTTGGCGCCGGCGGCGAGGCCGAGGGTGTTGCCCACCGAAAGCGCCGCAGTGGCATCCAGCGAAGCGTTGCCGCCCACGTCCAGCTGGCCGGTACCCAGCGCCTGTGCGTTGCCAAGCTGCAGTACGCCCGCGTTGAGCCCGACGCCCCCGCTGAACGTATTGGCGCCGTTCAACGCCAGTGTCGCCGCACCGTTCTTGACCAGCCCGCCGGTGCCGCTGATGACACCCTCCAGCGACACGTTCTGGCTGCCCAGCAGATCCAGCACCGCACCGGCGCCGAGGTTGACGCTGTTGGCCAGGTCCAGCGCCACCGAACTGTCCAGCGTGGTGTTGGCCCCCACCGACAATGCACCGGTGCCCAGCGCGCCGGCATTGCCCAGCAGCAGGCCGCCGCCGTTGACGGTCAGCCCGCCACCGAAGCTGTTGGCGCCATTGAGGGTCAAGGTGGTGGGACCGTTCTTCACCAGCCTGCCCGCACCGGACACCACCCCACCCAGCGTGATCGACTGCGAACCCGGCAGCGACAACGCGGCGCCTGCACCCAGTGCCACGTTGTTGCCCAGGTTCAGCGGCGCACCGCCGTCGAGCGAGACGTTCCCACCGATGCCCAGCGTCCCCGTGCCGAGTGCGCCGCTGTTGCCCAGCAGCAGGGCGCCAGCGTTTGCGTTCAGTCCACCACTGAAGGTGTTGGTACCGTTCAAGGTCAGTGTCGCCGCGCCGTTCTTGACCAGGCTGCCGGTGCCGGTGATGTTGCCGGCCAGGGCCAGGTTCTGGCTGCCCGGCAGGGTCAACGCCGCGCCGAGGTTGATCGCATTGCCCAGGTTCAACGCTGCCGTGGTATCCAGCGAACCGTTGCCGCTGACCGTCAGCGCACCGCCTCCCAGCGCACCGGCGTTGCCCAGCACCAGGCCACCGGCGGCAAGATTCACCCCACCGCTGAAGGTGCTGGCGCTGGTCAGCGTCTGCACGCCGGTGCCCTGCTTGATCAGGCCACCGGTGCCGCCGATCACTCCGGCGAAGGTCTGGTTGGTGGCATCACCAAAGGTCAGCGTGCTGCTGCCCAGCGACAGGGTGCTGCCAGCCACGCCGGACAACGCACCGATGGTCTGGTTGCCACCCAGCGAGATATCCAGTGCGCTGCCAGCGCCGGCCAGGCTGACCGCGCCGGTCGCCGCCAGGCTGCCACCACTGGCCAATGACACCGTTCCGGCATTCACCGCCAGCCCACCGGTGAACGTGTTCGCGCCGCCCAGCGTCAGCGTGGAGGCGCCGTTCTTGACCAGGCTGCCGCTCCCGCCGATGACACCGCCCAGCGTCAGCGCATTCGAGCCCAGCACATCGAGCGAACCACCGGCGCCAAGCGTGATGCCATTGCCCACGGTGAGGCCGGCGCTGGCGTCGAGCGATACCGCACCGCCGACGTTCAGCGCCCCGGTTCCCAGTGCACCGCCGTTGCCCAGCACCAGGCTGCCGGCATTGAACACCACGCCGCCGTCGAAGGTATTGGCGCCATTGAGCGTCAGCGACGACGCACCGCTCTTGACCAGGCCACCCCCGCCACCGATCACGCCGTTGAACGTGAGCGCCTGTCCGCCAAGCAGATTCAGGCTGGCGCCCGACCCGAGGTTGACCGCGTTGGCCAGTGCAAGCGCCCCCGTGGTTCCATCGAGCGTCACGTTGCCACCGACACTGAGCGCACCGCTGCCCAGCGCAGCAGCATTGCCCAGCAGCAGGCCACCGGCGTTGAGTGCCACGCCGCCACTGAGGTTGTTCACGCCCGACAAGGTCTGCACGCCGGTGCCCAGCTTGACCAGGCCACCCGTGCCTGCGGCGAACGTACCGCTGTAGCTGGTATCGCCCAGCCCCGCGAGGGTGAGCGTGTGGCTGCCCAGGTTGACCGAACCGCCGAGGCCCGCCAGCGAACCGATGGTCTGGTTGGCAGCCGCCGACAGGTCCAGGGTGGTACCGACGCCGACCGTGATCGCGCCGGTGGGTGACAGGCTGCCGCCCGCGCCCAGCGCCAACGCGCCTCCGGCCAGGTTGAAACTGCCGGTCAGCGCATTGGCGCCGTTCAAGGTGAGGGTGCCGGCGCCGCTCTTGGTCAGGTTGCCGGCACCGGAGATCGAACCGTTCAATGACAACGCATTGCTGCCCAGCAGGTTCAGCGAGCCCCCGCCATTGATCACCAGATTGTTGCCCAGGGTGAAGCCCGCCGTCGTATCCAGTGAAGCGCTGCCACCCACGGTCAGGTTGCCGCTGCCCAGTGCACCGGCATTGCCCAGCACCAGGCCGCCGGCATTGAGGTTGACGCCGCCGGAGAACAGGTTTGCGCCGCCGAGAGTAACGATGCCGGTGTTGTTGACCGTCAGCCCGCCAGTACCGGACAGCAAGCCCCCCAGGCTGAACGCATTGGTCCCTGCCAGGGACAGATTGCCACCAAGGCTGAAAGGGTTGGCCAGGTTCAGACCGGCCGTGGCGGAGGCGATGGCACCGCCGTTGGCGGTGAACAGCCCTGTGCCGAAGGAACCGGCATTGTTGAAATTGACCAGGCCATCATTGAGCGTGGTCGTACCCGCACCCGCCCACGCACCCTGCAGGTTCCAGGTGCCGCTGTTGACGGTGAGCTTCTGGAAGTTGAGGTACTGGTTCCAGCCCAGCGTGGTCACCGCTCCGCCGATGCCGGACCCCGGACCGCTGACGACGTTCTGCAACACCAGCGTGTTGTTGGCCGCACCACTGCCGGTACCGGCGTCGACCGATCCCGCTGCCGCAACCTTTACCCCGGTGACACCGGTAATCACGCCGGCAAGAGCGCTGCCGCCGCCGCTCACAACGCTGGAACCCGACACTGCGGTGAAGGTGTTGCCGCCGGTTGAATCACCCAGGTGAACGCTGCCACTGACCGCCCCCGCATTGAGGAACGTGTTACCGCCAGAAGCACCCAGGCCGACGCGTCCGTCGATGGTGCCTGTGTTGGTCACATTGGCGGCTGCACCACCATAGGTCACCACCGTGGTCGCGTCGGAAACGCTGCCTGCACCGATCAGCGACGTGCTGATCAGGCCGGCGTTGTTGATGGTGGTGGTGCCGTTGACATTCTGTGCCACCAGCGCCTGTCCACCGAAGCCCAGCAGCGTTGCGATGTTGACGACACCCTTGATCTGTCCGCTGGCGTTGTTGTTGACGACGATCGCGCTGTTGTTGGCAGAACCATTGCCGATGACCAGGCCGGGCGAGGCGAGGATGATCGAGCTCGGATCGATCGTGCCATTGTTGTTGACCGTCACGTTGTCGCCGGTCAGCGTTGCTGCGTTGCCGCCACCTACGACCGGCGGCGTACGCAGCAATGCACCCGCGGCGATGTTCAGCGTGAGGCCGTTGGTCGCGTTGGAGTAGTTGTTGATGTTGGTGGTGCTGTCGCAGTTTACGGTTGTGGTGCCGGTGCACGCTGCGAATGCCGATCCGCTGGCCAGTGTGGCGGCCAAAGCCGCCGCCAGCTGGTGCGCCCGCAATCGCGGCACCCGCCCTGCGCTGACCGCGCTTCCGCCGGGGTTCCGGGCGACCTCCGAAGCAACCTGCATTACCCCAAGGGCACGATTGAAAACCAGACGGTAAATGCGGTTCATCGGTAAATCTCCATGAAAAGACCGGATGGCACAGCTGGCAGGTTTTTTGGAGACAATGCGGCCCACCTCGGCTCCCGATGCGGAAACAAGGTTTGAAGGCATTAACTCCTGAAAATCTTCACATCTTCACGCGATCGCACCCGGTTACAGGTACGAAAGCATGTTCATCAAGGCGAAAACTCCCCGGTTTCGCCCGACGAATGGCGGCACTGTGCGACCGTCGGTGCCAGCGGCATGTGAATCACGCTCGTTATTTTCATGACGTACGTCAAATAAAACGGGCGGACAAAATGGTCTTGCCGAAAATGCATATACCTACTGGAAGCGGAGATTCCTTTCCCCGCCATAAGTAAATACATTCAGCTGCTCGAGAGTTTCATCAGCACCAGGCCGGAAACGATCAGCACCGCTGCACCGATCCGCATCGGGCTGACCTGCTCGCCCAGGAACACGATGCCGACCACGAACGCGCCGACCGCGCCGATGCCGGTCCAGATCGTGTAGGCGGTGCCCAGCGGCAGGCTGCGCATGGCCACGGCCAGCAGCCAGAAGCTGGCGATCATGCCAACGATCGTGACCACGGTGGGGGTGAGCTTGGTGAAGCCTTCGGACTGCTTCATGGACACGGCCCAGACGATTTCCAGCAGGCCGGCGAACAACAGATAGATCCAGGCCATGACGGCCCTCCTCTTGGTAGGGCCAGGCCGTCCTGGTCATTGATTCCCGATGTGGGGGAGGTCGTTCCTCCAGGCCGGCATTCTAGCAACGGGGGCTGGCCCGGGCCGCCGTGGGCGGGAACGGGTTACAGCAGATTCAGCGCGTGAAGCTGGCGTCGATGCACCTGCCTGCGCTAGACTACGCGTCTGCCATCGGCCAGCCGATGCGCAGTCCGGCTGTGGTCTCTGGCGCATCGCGCGCTGCTTCCCCTGATCCGTGAACTGGCCGCCCACCGGGCGGCCAACGTCTCTATGGTGGCCCCGTCGGCCCCTCGCGACGCTAGGTCGAAAACCCCGCCAGGGCCGGAAGGCAGCAACGGTATCGATCGACGCGGGCGCCGAGGTCAGCCGGCGGGGCCACCGCCTTTTCTGCACTGGGGTCAGATCCCTTTGCATGGCAAAGGGATCTGACCCCGGCTTCACATGCTTCGCCCGGCATGGCCCAGCGCTAGCGTGCCTGCGGCGTTCCCTGGTGGAACACCACCCGCCACCCCTGTGCGTGCCTGCGCCACAGCGAACTGCGCAGCACCCAGCCCTGCGGCTGGCCATCAAGGTGATAGCGGCTGCGGTAACGCACCTGAGCCAGGTCCTGCGCCAGCAGCGAGACCGCGTACTGCTCCGATTCGATCTGCACCTGCGCGCGCTCCAGCGGAATCTCCGCCAACGCCGCTTCACGGCCGTAACAGCGGCCGGAACTGCCGATTTCGCTGAAATCCTCGTCCAGCAGTGCGGCAAGGCGCTCACGATCAGCCCGCACCGCAGGCGCATGCAGCGCGCGCTCCAGCATCTCCAGTTCGGCGGCCAGCGCCGCATCGGCGGGCCCGCCGGTTCCGCTCACGGCGGATCCTGTGCCAGCACGTTCGGTGCGGTCGGGAAAGCCAGCGGCACACACTGCCCCGGCTGCGCCACTCGGTGCCCGCGCGCGGCCAGCGCCTGGCCATCAGCCGCACTGGCGTAGTGATAGAGCATCATCCGGGACTGCAGCTCGGCGCTGTACTCACGCTCCAGGTCGTCCACGCCGGTATGCGAAGGGTTGCCGTGCAGGCCGCAGTCGTGGGCGATCAGCTCGTTGTCGTTGGCGAAGCGGGCCAGCATCTCCGGAATCGGCCGGGTGTCACCGCTCCAGGTCAGCGCGCCCTGCAGGCGCAGGCCGTAAGCCGTCTCCGGCCAGTGGTGGCGTACCGGGAATACTTCCAGGCGCACGCCCTCATGCCAGAACGCCTCGCCCACCACGATCAGCTGGAAGGCATCCCAGAAGTTGGCACCGCCCTCGGCCAGCACGTTCGGGTAGTCGCCGATGCGCTTGTGCAGCAGCGGCACCACGGTGGCAGGCACATACAGGCGCACCTTGCCGCGGCGCTGCGTGCTGAAGAAGGTATCGACGAACAGCCGCTCGAAACCGGCCACGTGATCCAGGTGCACATGGGTGACGAACAGTGCCTGCGGCATGTGCCCGTAGTGCGCCTTGAACGCGGTCAGGCCTTCGCCGCCGCAGTCGATCGTCAGCCATGGCCGCCCGTCCCGCTCGATCACCGACATCGGCGACCCCAGCTCGACCGCCGACGCGTTGCCGACGCCGAGGAAACGCAACGACCAGCCCATCAGGTGCCCCGGTTCCAGGCCATGTCATAGGCGCGCCTCAGCCGCGCGTAGTCCTTCTGCACGTCCTCCACGCTGCGCTCGCCGCGCAGCTTGATCAGCGAGCGCAGCAGGCGCTTGAGGTTGCGTTCGCGCCAGGCGGTGGCCGGAATGCGGATCACCCCGCGGTCGAAGTCGATCAGCCAGCCATGGCCGTTGCCATCGAACAGGATGTTGTGCGCGTTGAGGTCGGCATGGTCCAGGCCGGCACGGTGGAAGCGGGCGATCAGCCGCCCGGTCTCTTCCCAGGGCGCGCCCCGTCCGGCGACCAGCGCACGGTCGGCCAGCGAGCGCACGCCCTCGATCCGCTCCATCAGGATTGCCGCCCGGTAGCGCAGGCCTTCGCGCATGTAGTACGCGGCGATCGGCCGGGGCACCGGCAGCTTCTTCTCGCGCAGGGTGCGCATCAGGCGGAATTCGGCAAAGCTCCGGGTCCGGTCCGAGCCACGCCAGAGGTACTGGTCATGGCTGATCTTCGCTGCCAGGCCGCCGCGCAGGTAGTGGCGCAGCACGCTGGCGCCGAACGGCGCATCGATGAACCAGGCGCTGCCGCGGCCGCCCTCGCCGACCGGCCGGGCCTTGCTGCCCCAGTGCTGGGGGGAGAACAGGCCAACCTCGGCTTGCCGCAGCCGCTCGCGGTCGAACAGAATGGCCCCGATGCCGCGACCCTCGCGGCATGGCGTCAGCGCTTCATTGGCGTCGAATGCGACCATTTCATTGAGTCTAACAACACATGGCATCAGCGTCCTCCTCCTTGTGCCTCCTGCGCCTGTCCGCACTCGGCGATGTCACCCACGTGGTGCCCCTGGTGCGCACCCTGCAGGCTGCGCGTCCGGACACGCCGATCCACTGGATCATCGACAAGGTCGGCCACAAACTGCTCGATGGCCTGCCCGGCGTCACCTTCCACGCCTACGACAAGAAGAGCGGCATGGCAGGGGTCAAGGAGCTGCGCAAACAGCTGCCACCGGGGCGTTTTGAAGCGCTGCTGCAGATGCAGGTGGCGTTCCGCGCCAACCTGCTGTCGGCGTTCATTCCCGCCGAGCGACGCATCGGCTACGACCGCAGCCGTTCCAAGGACCTGCACGGGCTCTTCATCAACGAGCGCATTCCCGACCGCCCCGGCGTCCATGTGCTGGATGCCATCGGCAGCTTCTGCGAGCCGCTGGGCCTGCGCCAGACCGAGGTCAGCTGGGACCTGGCCGTGCCCCAGTCCGCATATGACTGGGCCGCTGCGCAATGGCAGGACGATGGGCGCCCGGTGCTGATGATCTCGCCCTGTTCCAGCCACGTGCGCCGCAACTGGTATGCAGACCGCTATGCAGCCGTGGCCAACCACGCCGCGCAGCGTGGTTGGCAGGTGGTGCTGTGCGGTGGCCGCAGCGAACTGGAGCGCAGCATGGCCGATGCCATCCAGGCACAACTGCTCACGCCGGCGCTGGACCTGGTCGGGAAGGACACCTTGAAGCAGCTGCCTGCCCTGCTTGCCCGCGCCAACCTGGTGATGACTCCGGACTCGGGCCCGATGCACATCGCCAACGCGATGGGCGCCAAGGTGCTGGGCCTGCATGCGGCCAGCAACCCGAACCGCAGCGGACCGTACTCGGACCGCCGCTACTGCGTGGACCGCTACGACGACGCCGCACGCAAGTACCTGGCCAAGCAGGCCGCCGATCTGAAATGGGGCACCAAGATCGAGTTCGACGATGTGATGGAACTGATCACTGTCGAAGACGGCATCGCGGCTTTCGAGCGTTACGTGGCCGATCATCTGGGGTGATTGGCCGGCCGGGCGTTGGCCTGCGCCCGGCGGTTTCATCCACGCATGGCGTGGACCTCCCCTTTTGGCCGCCGGGATTACGCGCGCTGCGCGTAATCCTGGTAGGACTTCTCTTCCACGTACGCCGAGCCCAGCGCCAGGTTGATCGCCTTCTTGATGCGCGCACGCTCGTCGTTGCGCAGGTAGACGCTGCGCGCCAGATCGACGAAGCCCTGGTCGAACGCCTGCGCCTTTTCCTTCAGGCGGATGTCGTCCTCGATGTCCCACAGCTGCTCGTTGACCGCCTTCAGCTCGGCACGCAGCTTGGCGATGTCCTTCACCGCCGCCGGGTGCGCCATCCAGGTCTGCTCCAGCGCCGACAGCTCCCTGCGCACGTTGGCCAGCTTGCCCTCGTCGCTGATGCGCTCGGACTTGATCTGCAGGATCGAGATCTTGTCCAGCAGCTCGCCGAAGGACACGGGGACAAGGATTTCAGCGCTCATCGGGGAAGGCTCCAGCAGGTGATGCATACATGGTAACCCGCGCGGCGCAAACGCTGCGCCCCGTCGCCTGCAGGGTCAGCCGAGCGCGATGACTGGGGGAGATCCCCCCGCAGCTGCGTTAGCGGTCTGGAGAGGCGGCCTGTCGCCCTCCTCGCCCGGCCAGTCCAACGGCCGAGCGCGCGCGACCCGCCCTGCCCAGGCTGCAACGTGTTGAAACCACGCCGCATCAGCGTGTTCATGCAGCGAAAAAGGGGCGGCAACCGCACTTCACTCCTTTCCGTGGAACTCCGCATGCATCGATATCCCGCCCTCCCCACCCGTCGCGCCACCGTCCTCGGCAGTGCCCTTGTTGCACTTCTCGGCATCGCTGCCGCGCCGCAGGCCCATGCCAGTGCCTTCCATGTGAATGGAGACACGCTCTACTACACCGGCAACGTGCTGGCGACCGATCCGCAGACGCTGGAGGCCTACATCCTGGCCGCGCAGGCCCGTGGTACGCCGCTGCGCCAGGTGGTGTTCCGCAACTCGCCGGGCGGGGCCGCCTCCGGTGGCGTGGGCATGGGCGCCATCATCCGCCAGCATGGGCTGGATACCGTGCTGGACGGCGGCTGCTACTCGGCCTGCGCCGACGCCTTCGTTGCCGGCGTGAAGCGCAAGGTCACGCAGTTCGGCCTGCTGCCAGCGCACGGCAACTACACGGAGACGGTGCTGGGCATCCATGGCGAATCCGGCCCGAACGGCCCTACCCCGTACCCGGGGCAGGACAAGTACATCAAGTACTACCGGGACATGTTCGGCCCGACCGACTTCGCGGTCATCGAAGCGCGCATCGTCCAGGCGCACTATGAACTGACCCAGCAGTCGGGCTTCCTGCGCTACTTCGACCCGAACGTGGCGGCCGTGGCCACGCGCTTCTGCCCGACCCGCGACCAGAGCGCGGCAGGCAACTGCACCGCGTATCCCGGTGTCACCTTCTACAGTGATCGCGTCGTTACCGAAGCCGGTTACGTCCAGCCTGGCGACGTGCTTTCCATCGACAAGGACGTGAGCGGAGACCTCAATCCGAACCTGGCCGTGCGCGGGCGCTACACCAATGCGCTGGCCAACCTGCGCTACTTCCAGCAATCGACCCCGGACATCCGGCTGGACGACGCCTTCGGTGTGATCCGCATCGGCAAGGGCGGTGTCTGGTCACTGGATACCGCCTCCGCCGCCCAGTATGTGGTGGCCGATGGCGGCACCCTGCGCCTGCAGCAGAATGGCTGGATCCACCACGCCGAAGCCATCGGCGCCCGCAATGGCGGGCGCATCGAGCTGCAGCAGGGCGCACTGCGCAGCCTGACCGTGGTCGAACGCGGCGGCGTGCTGACCGGACACGGTTCATTGAATGCCACGATCGACATCAACGAGGGCGGAACGCTCGCGCCCTCCGGCATCGTCATGCGCCCCTACTCGCTGGAAGCACTCGCGCCGGGTGGCGACGACGTGTTCACCAGCGAACGCTTCCGGATCGGCAAGGGGCGCTACATCAACCTCAACGATGGCGCGAACCTGGCCTTCCAGGTCGACAGCCAGCGCACCGCACCGGCACTGACGCTGGAAGAAGCCCGCTACTTCCTGGTCGAAGAGGACCGGCGGTCCGGTGACTACAACCTGTACGGCAACATCAACCGCGCCGTGCTGAGCATTGCCCCCAGCGCCAGGCTGACGCTGGACATCAAGCAGGCGTTCTTCCCGGCAGGCCAGCAGAACCATCTGGTCGGAACCCAGGTGGATGCCAGCGCCCTGCAGCTGCCCGTCGCCCCCTGCGGCCCGTCGAACGGTGAGTACGCCGGCTTGTGGTGCCGCACCGCTACGCCCGATACCCTGACCCGCGCAGCACCGGTGTCGGACTTCATCGAAGGGCGCTTCCAGTACGTCGAGCGCAGTGGCGAGGCCGGCAGCGCGGTGGACCTCACCGCTCCCGGCGCCGTATTCCGCCCTCGCCACAATTCACTGCTCAGCTTCACCGTCAACCAGACCGGCAGTGGCCTGTGGCTGACCGCCAATCCCTCCTTCGACGACACACGCTTGTTCGGCAATGCCCCGTCCGGCGACGGCCTGGGCATCGCACTGCAACAGGCGGCTGCACAGCGCACTTCCTCGATGAGCGGACTGCTGGGTGCCCTGCAGTTCGCTGACCGCGATGACATCGCGCGCCAGGCGGGAGCATTGCGCGGCGACGCGCATGCCAGCCTGCGCCTGGCCGATACCGCACTGGTCGGCAGCATCGGCAACGTCGTGCAGCAGCACCAGGCAGCATCGCGCAGCGGTGGCGATGCGGACGGCCTGGCAGCACAGGCCGCGCAGACCGCCTCGGCGCAATCGGCAACGACCGGCAGTCGCCTGTTCAACCAGCTGGCGATGCACCTGGTCGCACCGGCAGATGCAGGCAGTGATGCGGGCGACGCCGGACACAACCGCAGCTTCTGGGCGCGCGGGTTCGGCAGCCATGGCCGTATCGAGGGTGGTGCGGGCGTCGCCGGCCTGAACCACACCATCGGCGGCATCGCGCTTGGTGCCGATACCCGTCTGGCAGACGACCGCGTGACACTGGGCGTGAGCCTTGCCGCGGCCGACATGTCGACCCGGTCCAGCGAAGGTGCAGGATTCAGCGGCGATGTCCGCGCGCTGGATATCGGCGGCTACGTGGACGCGCTCTATTCGCGTGGCTACCTGTCCGCCGCCGTCCGCTACACCGATCTTCGCCACGACACCCGTCGCAGCATCGAGGGGATCGAGGGCCTGCAGGCACCGCTGCGCGCGAAGTACAGCAACGACGCGATTTCCGCGCGCGTGGAGCATGCGTTCTCGTTCACCACCGGCAACGGCGTGGTGATACAGCCGCTGCTGCCGGTGTTCGACTACATGCGCACCTCGGCCACGCACTTCAACGAAGGCCAGGACGCAGCCGCACTCATCGGCCGCAGTGGCAGCCTGGAAAGCATCCGCGTAGGCGCCGGCCTGCAGTTGTTCAAGACCTTCGACGGCAACAACGGCGAGCGCATCACCCCGCGGGCCCGCGTGGTCTGGCAGAAGGAGCTGGGCGATACCCAGGCCCGCTACAGCAACGGCTTCGCCGCCGCCCCGGACCTGCTGTTCAGTGCCAGCAGCCAGCCCGTCGGTGAGCAGGTCCTGACCTGGAACCTGGGCGTGACCAGCCGTGCCAGCAAGCGCCTGTCGGTGATGGTTGATTACGTGGGCGAGCGGCGCGACGGCCAGACCCAGAACGGCATACAGCTGGGGCTGGGCTACACGTTCTGAGCACACGCCATTCGCACAGGGCATGGATCCCCGCCCTGTGCGAATGGCCTTGCCTTCCACGCCGTGCGTGGATGCACCCAGCGGGCAACGGGCGGCGCAACGTGTGGGGCGACGCGCGAAACGCGCGTCGCGTCCCGCGCCAGATGAAAGAAAAAGGGTGCCTTTCGGCAGCCCTCTTCTATTCCCGCAGAGACAAGGAAGTCATCAATGCCGCATCCACGCCCGGAACCATCTGGAGAAGCAAGCCCCTCTGTTGAGGGGCTGCCCCGACAGGGGCGGGGAGAGGCAGGCAAAGGGAGGGGCCCGCGCGTTGCGACGCAACGTGTGGGGCGACGCGCGAAACGCGCGTCGTGTCCCGCGCCAGATAAAAGAAAAGGGCTGCCTTTCGGCAGCCCTTTTCTTTTATCTGGCGGAGAGGGGGGGATTCGAACCCCCGAGGCGCTATAAACGCCTGCCTGATTTCGAGTCAGGTACATTCAACCACTCTGCCACCTCTCCGGGTGGTCCCCGGCGGACCGGGGACGCGCATCATACGAGGAAGTGAGGCCGACGACAAGTCATTCCGGCCAACGAACTGAAAATTTCCTGGGCACATGCCTTGCCGGATGCCTGCGGCCACCCGATGATGCCTGTCTCCCCGGCAATACCCCGCCCTGCCTACCATGATCGAATTCGGACACCTCACCCACCCCGGCATGCGCCGCGAGCTCAACGAGGACACCTACTACGGTGACAGCGAGCTGGCCCTGTGGCTGGTGGCCGACGGCATGGGCGGGCATGCCTGCGGCGAAGTGGCCAGTGCACTGGCACGCGAAACCATCGTGCGCGAGATCCGCCGCGGAGCACCGCTGGCACAGGCCATCCGCACTGCCGACGAAGAGATCATCCGCGCCTCGCGCCGGCGCAACGACACGTTGCCGATGGGCACCACCGTGGTCGCCGCGCGTGTGCAGGGCAACCGCTATGAAGTGGCCTGGGTCGGCGACAGCCGCGCCTACCTGTGGCGCGACGGTCAGCTGGCGCAGCTCAGCCAGGACCACAGCGTGGTGCAGGAACTGGTCGCGCAGGGCAACCTGACCGCCGAACAGGCACGCGCGCATCCGCATCGCAACGTGGTCACCCAGGCACTGGGCGTGACCGATCCAGCCCACCTGAACGTGGCCACCACCAGTGGTGAGCTGCGTCCGGGCATGCAGCTGCTGCTGTGCAGTGACGGTCTCACCGAGGAAGTGGATGACCGCGGCATCGCCCGCACCCTGGCATTCGAAGATGCCAGCGCGCAGGAATGCGTGGATACGCTGGTCGCCGCCGCACTCGATGGCGGTGGCCGTGACAACATCAGCGTGATCCTGGTGCGCTGCCATTAACCGGTAGAGCCACGCCGTGCGTGGAGGCGGTAGTGCCGGCCGCTGGCCGGCTCACCCGGGGAACCTCGTATCAGGACGATGCCGGCCAGCGGCCGGCACTACCTCGATGTATTACGCGCTGGCGGGCTCTTCCACCTTCGGGCCATCCCACAGTGCGTGGCCGGCCTTCTTGCGCAGCCGTTCCAGCCGCGCAGCGTGCGCTTCCAGTTCCGACGGCGTAGCCACCACGCGCGGACGCGGCAGCAGCTTGCTGGTATCGAAAGCCTGCAACGCCGCGCCGGCACCGCCGCCGTCGTCATCGCCCAGGCCGAAGCCGATCTCTTCCTGGCCCGAGGTCAGTGCGATATAGACATCGCCCAGGATCTGCGCATCGAGCAGG
This sequence comes from Stenotrophomonas sp. a6, assembly GCF_030913325.1. Lineage (NCBI taxonomy): Bacteria > Pseudomonadati > Pseudomonadota > Gammaproteobacteria > Lysobacterales > Lysobacteraceae > Stenotrophomonas > Stenotrophomonas sp. a6. The sequence continues at coordinate 965,183 of NZ_CP133161.1, read as the reverse complement.
CCGCCATGCAGCGCACGGTGCGAGTTGTCCACGCCCAGCCGCTTGCACAGCGCATCCAGCGAGTTGCGCTGGCCCGGGAAGCGCTCACGCGCCATCGCCAGGGTATCGATGACCGTGCAGCGATCGGTGATCTTCCCGTACTGCGGCCCCAGCAGCGACAACTCGTTGTCGAGGAAGCCAAGGTCGAACGCCGCGTTGTGGATGATCAGCTCGGCGCCATCGATGAACGCCAGGAACTCATCGGCGATCTGCGCGAATTCAGGCTTGTCATCGAGGAACTCCAGGGTCAGGCCGGTGACTTCCTGGGCTCCCTGTTCGAACTCGCAGTCCGGCTTGATGTACTGGTGGTAGTTGTTGCCGGTCGGGCGGCGCTTGAACAGCTCCACGCAGCCGATTTCGACGATGCGGTTGCCCTTCTTCCACTCCAGGCCGGTGGTTTCGGTATCGAGGATGATCTGACGCATGGGCTCAGTTTACCGGGCTGGCGTCGCGGATCTGGATCGCCGCGTTGCGGGCCAGGGTATCCACCCGCTCATTGTCCGGGTCGCCGGAGTGGCCCTTCACCCAGCGCCAGTCGATCTGGTGCCGCAGCGTGGCCGCGTGCAGGCGCTCCCACAGCTCGCGGTTCTTCACCGGATCACCGCCAGCGGTCTTCCAGTTCTTGCGGATCCAGCCGGGCATCCACTGGGTCAGGCCCTGCCGCACGTACTGCGAGTCGGTGTAGAGCACGATGTTGCACGGCTCGGTCAGCGTCTCCAGCCCGGAAATGGCCGCCATCAGCTCCATCCGGTTGTTGGTGGTGTGCGCTTCACCGCCACTGAGCTCGCGCTCGTGGCCCTTGTAGCGCAGCAACGCAGCCCAGCCGCCGGGGCCGGGATTGCCGAGGCAGGATCCGTCGGTGTGGATTTCGATGGTTTTCAATACAGCTCCAGAATCAGGTAGCAACGGTGCCGTGCCAGCGCACCGGCAGCGGTTTCGGCCCGGGCAGGGCCAGCGTGCGTTTCTCCGCATGGAACAGGCAGGCCGCGCGCAATGGCGCCCAGCCCCCCGGGCGACGGCTGCCGGCACCGCGCCAGAGCGGGCCGAGGTAGCGCATATCGTCGCACTCCAGGCCATGGCGGCCGAGCAGCAGGCGGATCCGCTGCGGCGTACGCACCACCAGCCCATGCTGCCGCCAGTGCGTGCGGTAGGGGCTGAACGGATTGAGGCTGCTCAGCCACAGATGGCCGCCCGGCATCAATACGCGCTCGCACTCGTCGAGCAGCAGGTGGGCATCGCCGGTGGTGACATGCTGCAGCACGATCGCATTGACGCTCTCGTTGGCCAAAGGCAAGGGCAGCCCGCAGCGGGCATCGCCGTCATAGCCCGGTCCCGACCCCTGCCGGTACAGGCGCAGGCCGCGCCCACCCAGCTGCGCATCCTCCAGCCAGGCCGCACTCGGCGCGATCCACAGCCAGGGCTGCGCGGGCAGCGCCGACAGCTGCGGAAGCAGCAACTGCCGTTCCAGAACGCGCAGCGCCGCCGCCGGCTCACTGTCGAACCACGGGGTCTGGCTCGCTTGACGGGTGCTCTGCAGCGCGGGCATGGTCCAATTCTATGCGACTGACTGCCCTGCCCGCATTTGCGGATAACTACATCTGGACGCTGATCGCCGACGATGGCACTGCCGTGGTCGTCGACCCCGGCGATGCCGCGCCAGTGCTCGCACTGGCCGATCAGGGCCTGCGCGTGGACACGATCCTGCTCACCCACCACCACGACGACCACATCGGTGGCGTGCCCGCACTGCAGGCTCGCTTTCCCGGTGTACGGGTCATCGCGCCGGTCGAAGAGCGCATCCCCACGGCCACCGGACGGGTCGGCGACGGTGAACGCGTTCAGGCACTGGGCCGGACGTTCCACGTACTATCCGTGCCCGGGCATACCCGCAGCCACATCGCGTTTCACACTGCTGAACATCTTTTCAGCGGAGATTCGTTGTTCAGCCTGGGCTGTGGACGTCTGTTCGAAGGTACGCCGTCCCAGCTGCTGGCATCGATGCGCAAGCTGGGTACCTTGCCCGCGCAACTGCTGCTTTGTTGCGCCCACGAGTACACCGTGTCAAATGCCGTCTTCGCGCGGCATGTCGACCCCGCCAACGCTGCCCTGTGGCAGCGCCAAGAGGAGGCTTTGGCCATGCGCCGCGATGACCGTTCCACCCTGCCGGTAACCCTGGCCAACGAATTCGACTGCAATCCCTTCCTGCGTGTGCACGCGGCGCCGATCCGTGCGTCGGTCTCGGCACACCTGGGCCGTGACGTCGTTGACGACGTCGACGTGATGGCCGGTCTCCGGCACTGGAAAGACGGCTTCCGCGCATGATGCGCCGAAGTCTGCCGCTGGCCCTGGGCCTTGCCCTGGGGCTGGCCGGAACCGCGGGCGCACAGTCGCTGGGCGCCGGCATCAGCCAGAACCTGACCGCCGCTGCGGCCCTGCCGCTGGATCCGGCTGCGCTGCCCGCCGCTTCGGTGCGCAACGGCCAGGAGATCTTCACCAGCTTCCGCGACGGACTGGCCGAACCCAGCTGCGACGCCGAGGCCACCAGCCCGCGCTGGCAGAAGCAGTTCGCCCACGCCCCATCGCGCCTGGCCAACCAGGATGACGATGCGCTGGTGCTGTTCGGCTACGTGGTCGAAGAGCTGCGCAAGGCCGACCTGCCCACCGAGTTCGCGCTGATTCCCTTCGTGGAAAGCGGCTACCGGCCCAATGCCCGCAATGGCAGCGGCCCGACCGGCCTGTGGCAGTTCATCGCCACCACCGCGCGCAACCATCGCGTGCCGATGACCAACGGCTATGACGGCCGCCTGTCGGCGGTCGATTCGACCCAAGCCGCAGTGCGCTACCTGAAGACCCTGCACGGCATGTTCGGCGGCGACTGGCGCCTGGCCACGATGGCCTACAACGCCGGCGAATACCGCGTGCTGCAGTCCATGCGCAAGGCTGGCATGAACGCGCAGAACGCCAAGCCTTCGGCGCTGCCCGGCCTGTCGCCGGTCACCCATGCCTACGTCGAGAAGCTGCATGCCCTGGCCTGCGTGCTGGAAGACGTGGAAGACCAGCCTGGCGTGATGGCCTCGCTGGACCGCACCGTGCCGGTGCTGAAGGACCACACCCTGCCTGCGGGCACCAGCGTGCAGCAGTGGGCCGCACAGCGCGCCCTGGACCCTGCCAGGATCGCCCGCCTCAACCCGGCCCTGGCCTCCGGTGGCCGCCCCTCGGGTACCACCCGCGTGCTGGCGCCGGTCTCGGCCGCAAATGCGACGGTAGCGGAGGCAGCGACCGCGCTGGTCGCCACCACCGCACCGGTGGCGGCCGCTGTACCGACGCCGCAGGTCACCAGAACCGTCGCCGCGATCGCCGACCGTCCGCGCAGCCGCCGCCACACCGTGCGTGATGGCGAGTCGGCCTGGACCATCGCCCGCCGCTACGGCATGCCGGTCAAGGCCCTGCTGTCGCTGAACGGCCTGAGCGGCAGCAGCGTGCTGAAGCCTGGCGCGGTGCTGCGCGTCGAGGATTGACGCACAGGCCAAGCGCCTCCCGTATAGAGCCGAGCCCATGCTCGGCTTTTTCATGCCTGCGCCCAGCGGATGCAGTCGAGCACGGCTCGACCTTACAAAAAGGCGGTCGAGCAAGCTCGACCACTACCAGAGGCCAAGCGCACCACAAACGACGCGAAGACAAAAAAAGGCCCGGCATTGCCGGGCCTTCTTCGATCCTGCCCGCCGCGAGGCTTACAGGTTCGCTTCGGTGGTCTGGATCACGAACTTCTTGCGCATCGCCTCGACATAGGCCTTGGCCGCAGCCATGCCATCGATCTGGCTCAGCTGGTCCTTCAGCTGCTTCTGCTGCTCGGCGGTCACTTCCTTCACGTCGCCCGGGTTCACCTTGTTCACCGCGAACAGCAACGCATGGCCGTTGACATCGACCTTGCCGTAGCTCGGCTTGCCATCGGCCGGCACCGGCGCGCTGAAGATCGCGCGGTTGATTTCCGGCGTCGGTACCGGCTGGCTGCGCGGCAGGCCCGGCATCGGGCTCAGCTGCAGCTTCTCGCTGGCCGCCAGCGACTGCAGGGTGGCGCCCGCCTTCAGCTTGGCCAGCACGGCATCGGCCGCCTTGTCGCTGGCCTGGCGCTGACGGTCGGCACGGATCGCAGCGATCACCTGCTCGCGCGCCTTGTCCAGCGGCATGGCCTGTTCCGGGGTGTGTGCGGCCACGCGGATGACCACACTGTGGTTGGTCGCGCCGCCCAGCGCGATCGGGTCGCTGGCGGTCCCGTCCTGCACGAGCACGTCGGAGAAGGCGGCACGCAGCACGCCCGGGTCAGCGGCGATGCCACTGGCGGTGGCACGGGTGATCGGGCCCAGCGTCTGCAGCGGCAGGTTCACTTCCTTGGCCGCGGCAGCCAGATCGCTCGGGCTCTTGTTGATGGCGTCGACCAGACGGCCGGCCAGTTCGTTGAAGCCGCGCTCGCCGTCGGCCTTCAGCTGCTCGGCAGCCAGCGTGTCACGCACTTCCTCGAAGGACTTGCCCTGGCCGCCACGGACCGCAGCAACCTTGATGATGTGATAGCCGAACTCGGTCTTGACCGGACCAATCACGTCACCGGCCTTGGCAGCGAACAGCGCATCTTCGAACGGCTTGACCATCGCGCCGCGTTCGACCCAACCCAGGTCACCACCCTGGCCCTTCGAACCCGGGTCTTCCGAGTTGGCCTTGGCCAGTGCAGCGAAGTCGGCGCCGGCGGCCTTGGCTTCGGCGGCAATCTTGTTCGCCTTGGCTTCGGCACCGTCGCCGGTGATCAGGATATGCGAGGCCTGGCGCTGCTCCGGCGTGGTGAACTTCGCCTTCTCGTCTTCATAGCGCTTGCGCAGGGTGGCTTCGTCGGCGGCGGTCGGTGCCGGCAGGTTCGCACCATTGATCTCGACGTACTCGAGCGAAACGCTCTCGGCCTGGCGGAAGTCCTTGCCATGGCTGTCGTACCACTGCTTGATCTGCGCGTCGGTCACCGGCGCGGTATCGGCCGGCACTTCCGGCAGCGCGGCCAGTTCGACATCGCGGGTCTCGCCCAGCAGCTTCAGCAGGCGCTCGGTCTCGGACTGGGTAACGAAGCCCGAGTTCTGCAGGCCCGACGGGATCACCGACTGCTGCAGGCTCTCACGCACCAGTTCCTGGAACTGGGTCGGCGTGCGCGGCGGATTGCCACCGGCAAGCGCCAGCCGGTAGTTGTTCTCGTTGAACTTGCCGTTCGAATCGAGGAAGGCCGGGATGGTGGCGATGTACTCGCGCACCGCGCCATCGCCGATCACGACACCGGCCTGCTCGCCGACCAGGCGCACGACCTGTTCGTCGATCAGCTGATCGAGCACGGCCAGCTTGTTTTCGGTGCTTTCAAACGCGCGCGGGTCGAAATTCTCGCCCTGCTGCTGGCGCTCACGCATGCGCTCCTGCTCGAAGCGGGTGCGGAAATCCTGCGCGCTGATCTCATGGTGCTGCCACAGCATGCGCACCGGCCACCACGACGGTGCCGAACGCCACCAGGTCGGCGGCGCGGAAACCTTGGCCACGTTCTGTGCGCCAACGCCACCGAGGTAGCTGTTGTCGATCACGAACAGGAACGGAATCATCAGCAGCCCCAGGATCACGGTGACGATCCAGCCTGAGGTCTTGTCGCGGAGTTTCTGCAGCATGGTGAGGAATCACAAGGCCTGATTGGCGAGCCCGGCAGTGTAACCCGCTTCGTCGCAGGGACCAAAAGCAGCACCGGCGTGGCCTGCGCACCGCTTCCGACGGCACAAAGAAAAAGCCCCCGGCTTGCGCCGAGGGCTTTTAGAGTTGGCGGAGCGGACGGGACTCGAACCCGCGACCTCCGGCGTGACAGGCCAGCATTCTAACCAGCTGAACTACCGCTCCGCGCTGAAACTTTGCAGGCGCCCAGTATATCCGAAGACTCCCTGGAAACCCAGCCCGGTGAACACTTTTTTCAAAGTTTTTTCACAGGGACTTAAGAATTCTGCAATGGCGGAGCGGACGGGACTCGAACCCGCGACCTCCGGCGTGACAGGCCAGCATTCTAACCAGCTGAACTACCGCTCCGTTCTTGCAAAACCTTTCGCCTTCTTCCCGAACCTTCCGGGGAGAAGACAAGGCCCCCGGCTTCAGGCCGGGGGCCTCGATGTAGTGGCGGAGCGGACGGGACTCGAACCCGCGACCTCCGGCGTGACAGGCCAGCATTCTAACCAGCTGAACTACCGCTCCGCATTGTTGCTTTTTTGCTTTCCAGCCGGCCTGGACCGGGAAGAAAACAAAGCCTCCAGCTTTTGGCCGGAGGCCTCGTTGAATGGCGGAGCGGACGGGACTCGAACCCGCGACCTCCGGCGTGACAGGCCAGCATTCTAACCAGCTGAACTACCGCTCCACACTCAAACTTTTACCGCGGTGCTGTGGTGGGTGCTGAGGGTTTCGAACCCCCGACCCTCTCCGTGTAAAGGAGACGCTCTACCGCTGAGCTAAGCACCCCAGCGAGCCGCTTAGTTTACAGCATCCTTCAGGGCCTTGCCAGCCTTGAACGACGGATTCTTCGAAGCAGCGATCTTGATGGTGTCGCCGGTCTTCGGGTTGCGGCCGGTGCGTGCAGCACGGTCGCGGACCTGGAAGGTACCGAAGCCAACCAGGGTGACCGCATCGCCGTCCTTCAGCGCCTTGGTGATGGCAGCAACGACGGCATCGACAGCGCGGCTGGACTCGGCCTTGGTCAGGTCGGCAGCTTCAGCAACGGCATCGATCAATTCGGTCTTGTTCATTCTCTACAACTCCTTTGGCGGTGGGTTCCGCTTATTCGACAGGGAAGCAACCGCATGCCTTCTGCATGCGGCCACCATGTGGAAACGGTTCGCCGATTCAGTCATCGCTGACAGCGATCACTCATTCGCGAGTGCTGCTTTTATACCAGTGGCCCTACCCCCACGCAAGCTGGAAAGCCAGCAATGACGCGGGTTTCGGGCCATTGGACAGCGCGCGTCAATGCTTGACGCGCGCGCTTCCACTCGGTTTGGCCTTGCTGCGCACCGTGACACGCTGCGCACTCTTGCGCGCCTTCTTCGGTGCCAACGGACGCTCCAGCGCCAGGTCCAGGACCTCTTCGATGTACTTCACCGGGACGATCTTCAGATCGCGGGTGACGTTGGCCGGAATGTCGGCCAGGTCCTTGCGGTTCTCTTCCGGGATGATGACCGTGCGGATGCCGCCACGCAGTGCCGCCAGCAACTTTTCCTTCAGGCCACCGATGGCGGTGACGCGACCACGCAGGGTGATCTCGCCGGTCATCGCCACATCGGCACGCACCGGCACCTTGGTCAGCATCGACACCAGCGAGGTGACCATTGCCGCACCGGCGCTCGGGCCGTCCTTCGGGGTGGCGCCATCGGGCACGTGCAGGTGCACGTCGTGCTTCTGCAGGAAGTCGCTGTCGATGCCGAAGCCGACCGCGCGCGAACGCACCACCGACAGCGCCGCTGAAGCCGATTCCTTCATCACGTTGCCGAGCTGGCCGGTCAGGATCAGCTGGCCCTTGCCCGGCACCAGCGTCGATTCGATCTGCAGCAGATCGCCGCCGACCTCGGTCCAGGCCAGGCCGGTGACCAGGCCGATCTCGTTCTCTTCCTCGGCACGGCCGAAGTCGAAGCGACGCACGCCCAGGTACTTGTCCAGGTTCTTGCTGGACACGCTCACCAGCGCCTTCTTCTTCGCGCCCTTCTTCGCCTTCACCGGCTGCGGGCCGGCCAGCGCGATCTCCTTCACCACCTTGCGGCAGATCTTGGCGATCTCGCGTTCCAGGTTGCGCACGCCCGATTCGCGCGTGTAGTAGCGCACGATGTCCTGGATGGCATCGCTGCCGATCTCCAGCTCTTCCGGCTGCAGGCCGTTGGCCTTGACCTGCTTGGGCACCAGGTAGCGGGTGGCGATGTTGAGCTTCTCATCCTCGGTGTAGCCGGGGATGCGGATCACTTCCATGCGGTCCAGCAGCGGGCCGGGAATGTTGAGCGAGTTCGAGGTGGCCACGAACATCACTTCGGACAGGTCCAGGTCCACTTCCAGGTAGTGGTCGTTGAACGCGTTGTTCTGCTCCGGATCGAGCACTTCCAGCAGCGCCGAAGACGGATCGCCACGGAAGTCCATCGACATCTTGTCGATCTCGTCGAGCACGAACAGCGGGTTCTTGCTGCCGACCTTGTTGAGGTTCTGCACGATGCGGCCCGGCATCGAACCGACGTAGGTACGGCGGTGGCCACGGATCTCGGCCTCGTCGCGCACGCCGCCCAGCGACATGCGCACGAACTTGCGGTTGGTGGCCTTGGCGATGGACTGGCCCAGCGAAGTCTTGCCCACGCCCGGCGGCCCGACCAGGCACAGGATCGGGCCCTTCATCTGCTTCACGCGCGACTGCACCGCCAGGTATTCAAGGATGCGCTCCTTGACCTTCTCCAGGCCGTAGTGGTCGGCGTCGAGGGTGTCCTGCGCGGCCTTCAGGTCCTTGCGCACCTTGCTGCGCTTCTTCCACGGCACGCCCAGCAGCCACTCCAGGTAGTTGCGCACCACCGCGGCTTCGGCCGACATCGGCGACATCTGCTTGAGCTTGTTCAGTTCGTTGCGCGCCTTGGCTTCAACGGCCTTCGGCATGCCGGCTTCGGCGATCTTGCGGGCCAGTTCTTCCAGCTCGCCTGGTGCGTCGTCCAGGTCACCCAGTTCCTTCTGGATGGCCTTCATCTGTTCGTTGAGGTAGTACTCGCGCTGGCTCTTCTCCATCTGCGACTTCACGCGGCCGCGGATGCGCTTCTCCATCTGCTGCACGTCGATCTCGCCGTCGACCAGGCCGACCAGCATTTCCAGGCGGTCGCCCACGGCCAGCGTTTCCAGCAGGCGCTGCTTGTCGGCCAGGCGCACGCTGATGTGCGCGGCGATGGTGTCGGCCAGGCGCGCCGGCTCATCAATGCCCGACAACGTCTGCAACAGCTCCGGCGGCAGCTTGCGGTTGGTCTTGACGTACTGCTCGAACAGCGACATCAGCGAGCGGGCGATGGCCTCGACCTCGCGCGCTTCGCGCTCGTCAGTGGCCTCGATCTCCACCGCCTGGCCGTGCAGCGAGCCGTTGCGCTCGTCGACGTGGGTGACCTGTACGCGCGACAGTCCTTCGACAAGCACCTTGATGGTGCCGTCGGGCAGCTTCAGCAGCTGCAGCACCTGCGCCAGCGTACCGACCTGGTAGAGGTCGGCCGCATGCGGGTCATCGGTTTCGGCCGACTTCTGCGCCAGCAGCAGGATGCGCTTGTCCGCCTCCATTGCCTGTTCGAGCGCGTGCATGGACTTGTCACGGCCGACGAACAGCGGGATGACCATGTGCGGGAACACCACTACGTCGCGCAGCGGCAGGACCGGCAGGTCGAGGGTTTCACTTGGGGAACGGGCCATGGGGGCTCCAGGGAAGGGGGAAAACCGCCTCCGGGAGGGCATCTTCCGGAGACAAAAAAAGCCGATGGCCCCGTTATGGGGCCATCGGCTTTCAGATGCAAGGCATTCCTTGAAAATCCTTTCCAATCAACAACCTGGAAGGATCACTCGGCGCCTGCGGCCTTCTGTTCAGGGGCCGCTGGGGTCTGGTAGATCAGGTACGGCTCGGACTTGTGCTCGATCACCGACTCGTCCACCACCACCTTGCTGACGTTTTCCTGCGACGGCAGGTCGTACATGGTGTCCAGCAGGACCGATTCGACGATGGTGCGCAGGCCGCGGGCACCGGTCTTGCGCTTGAGCGCCTTGCGGGCAATGGCCGACAACGCGTCCGGGCGGAACTCCAGCTCGACGTTCTCCATCTCGAACAGCTTCTTGAACTGCTTGGTGATGGCGTTCTTCGGCTCGGTCAGAATCTTGATCAGGGCCGGCTCGTCCAGCTCCTCCAGGGTCGCCACCACCGGCAGGCGGCCGACGAACTCGGGAATCAGGCCGAATTTGATCAGGTCTTCCGGCTCGACTTCGGCCAGCACCTTGCCCACTTCCTGCTTGCGCTCGCTGCTCTTCACCTTGGCGCCGAAGCCGATGCTGCCGACGTCGGTGGAACGGGCCTGGATCACCTTGTCCAGCCCGGCGAACGCGCCGCCGCAGATGAACAGGATGTTCTTGGTGTCCACCTGCAGGAATTCCTGCTGCGGGTGCTTGCGGCCGCCCTGCGGCGGAACGCTGGCCACGGTGCCTTCGATCAGCTTCAGCAGGGCCTGCTGCACGCCTTCGCCGGACACATCGCGGGTGATCGACGGGTTCTCGCTCTTGCGCGAGATCTTGTCGATTTCATCGATGTAGACGATGCCCTGCTGCGCCTTCTCGACGTCGTAGTCGCACTTCTGCAGCAGCTTCTGGATGATGTTCTCCACGTCCTCACCCACGTAACCGGCTTCGGTCAGCGTGGTGGCGTCGGCCATGGTGAACGGCACGTTGAGCAGGCGGGCCAGGGTCTCGGCCAGCAGGGTCTTGCCCGAACCGGTCGGGCCGACCAGCAGGATGTTCGACTTCGCCAGTTCGACGTCGTCGTTCTTCTGCCGGCTCTCGATGCGCTTGTAGTGGTTGTACACGGCCACGGCCAGGGTGCGCTTGGCGCGGTTCTGGCCGATCACGTACTGGTCGAGCACCTCGAGGATCTCGCGCGGCTTCGGCAGCGAACTGCGCGCCGACTGCGCCTTTTCCTCAAGCTCCTCGCGGATGATGTCGTTGCACAGCTCCACGCATTCATCACAGATGAACACGCTCGGACCCGCAATCAGCTTGCGCACTTCATGCTGGCTCTTGCCGCAGAAAGAGCAGTAGAGGATCTTGCCGGTGTCCGTGGAACGACCTTGGCGGTCTTCGCTCATGCTTCGCTTACCCAGTTACCCCACCCGCTGAACGGGGGTTCGATTCGAGAATAGCACAGGGCCGAGGGGACACCAGTCCCGCCCGACCCTGCAGGAACGAGGCCTCCATGGCCCCGTGAAGGCCGGTCAACCGGCCTGGATCGACTCATCCGGACGACGCTCCAGGACCTGGTCGACCAGACCGTAGGCCTGCGCCTCGAAGGCGCTCTTGAAGTTGTCGCGCTCGGTGTCGCGGGCGATCGTCTCCAGCGACTGGCCGGTGTGCTTGGCCAGCACCTCGTTCAGGCGCGAACGCAGGGTCAGGATCTCACGCGCGTGGATGTCGATGTCGGTGGCCTGGCCCTGGTAGCCACCCAGCGGCTGGTGGATCATCACGCGCGAGTTCGGCAGCGCATAGCGCTTGCCGGCTTCGCCCGCGGCCAGCAGCAGGGCACCCATCGAGGCAGCCTGGCCGATGCAGGTAGTGCTCACATTCGGCTTGATGTACTGCATGGTGTCGTAGATCGCCATGCCGGCGGTGACCACGCCACCCGGCGAGTTGATGTAGATGTTGATGTCCTTTTCCGGGTTTTCCGATTCCAGGAACAGCAACTGCGCCACCACCACGTTGGCCATGTGATCGTCGATCGGGCCCACGAGGAAGATCAGGCGCTCCTTCAACAGGCGCGAATAGATGTCGTAGGCACGCTCGCCGCGGCTGGTCTGCTCGACCACCATCGGAACCAGGTTCAGGGCTTTGGTTCGGTTGTCCATTACGTGAGGTACCTATCTTGGGGGGCAACAACCCCGCGCCGGCAAAGGCACGGGGCATCCGGTGATCCGCCCGGGCTTACTGGCGGATCGCGTCCTGGAACGACAGCTTCTCTTCGGTGTGCTGGGCACGCTCGGCGATCCAGTCGATCACCTGCTCTTCCATCACACGGTTCTGCAGGCCAGACATCAGCTGGGGGTCGTTGCGGTACATCTCAATGACCTGCTCCGGCTCTTCGTAGGTCGAAGCGATCAGACGCATCGTTTCGTTCAGGCGCTTGGCTTCCAGGCGCAGGTCGTTGATGCGGGCCACTTCACCGACCAGCAGGCCGACCAGCACGCGCTTGGCGGCCGCTTCCTTGAAGCCTTCGTGGGCATCGGCCGGGATCTCGCCGACGCTCTGGCCGTTGCGGCGGATCTGCTCGACCTGCTGGGCCAGCATGGCGCGGGCTTCGTTCTCGACCAGGCGCGGCGGCATTTCCACCGACGAATAGGCGGCGATCAGCTGCTCGCCCACTTCGCGGCGCAGGCGGTTCATCAGGGCGCCCTTCAGCTCGCGCTCCAGGTTGGCGCGGATGTCGCTGCGGAACTGCTCCACATCGCCACCCTTCACGCCAAAGCTCTTGATGAAGGCTTCGTCGACCGCCGGCACGACCGGCTCGGACACTTCGGCGACCTTGACGGTGACCTGCACGGTCTTGCCGGCCAGCACCGGCACGCGCCAGTCAGCCGGGAACTCGACGTCCAGGGTCTTCTCTTCGCCCTTGGCCAGGCCGACCAGGCCCTTTTCAATGGTCTCGAACATCATGCCCTGGCCGAGCACGATCGAACCCTTCTCGGTGCCTTCGGCCGGCAGGCGCTCTTCACCGGCCTGCGACCAGGTTTCCACCGCGACCAGGTCACCGTCCTGCGCGCCACGGCTGACCGGGGCCCAGGTACGACGCTGGTTCTGCAGGTTCTCGATCATCTGGTCGATGTCGGCGTCGGTGATCTCGGCGGTGTGGCGCACGACAGTCAGCTTGCTGACGTCGATGTCGCCGAAGTCCGGCACCACTTCCACGGTGGCCACGAAGGAGAATTCACCCTCGTCGCCCTTGTCGATGCGCGGGCTGCCGACGATGCGCAGATCGTGCTCGCGCACGGCCGCGTCGAAGGTTTCGCGCAGCAGGCCGTCCAGCGCCTCGCCACGGACCTGCGCGCCGAAGCGCTGCTCGATCACCTTGGCCGGCACCTTGCCCGGACGGAAACCCTTGATGCGGGTGGTACGGGCGATTTCGCCCAGGCGGCCGACGATGTGGCTCTGCAGACGGTCTTCCGGCAGCGAGAAGCTCAGGCGGCGTTCCAGGTTGCCGGTGGATTCGATCGAAGCTTGCATGTTGACTCCTGCCACCGGTGGCCCACGCCCCCGGCTCGATGATTGGGATGAAACGGTTGTAAGGACACGACGTCTGGGACGCGCCTGCTTGCCGCAGCCCTTTAGTTTCGCCCAATTCGGCCTGCACTGCCAGCGCGTGCCGGTCAAGGGGGGCAGCGGGGCCCGATCAGGGCGGGGGACAGGCCGGCACTGGTGCGAAAGGGGGGACTCGAACCCCCACGCCTTGCGGCACTGGAACCTAAATCCAGGGCGTCTACCAATTCCGCCACTTTCGCGTGGCCGGCACAGGCGTTCATTGTCGCAGGCGGGCGCAGGAAGCGGAAGGCCTGCACAAAGCTGAACATGGCCATCCTCGCGACTGGCGCGCGGGGACCGCCCCGGCGAGCGGCCGCTCAGCCGGGGCAGCGGTGGTTCAGTGCTGCGACCTGGCCTCGGCAGGCGCCGCATCGGCTCCCTGCCCGGCCGCAGGATCCACCTTGCGGATCTCCACGCCCCCGTCGTCGGTACGGCGCAGGGCCACCGACTCCGGCGTGGCCTTGCGCACATCCACCGAACCATCCGCATTGCGCTGCACGTCCACCGCGTCGGGCAGGACCTCCCCTTCCGCAGGCTGAGCCGGCTGCATCTGCAGGGCGTCACCGACCGGGCGCGCCGGAGTGCTCTCCGTGCCAGCATCGCGCTCGACGGTCTGCGCAGGATCATTGGCCGGCGCACAGGCAGCCAGCGCCATCAGCGCGAAGGGAACCCACAGCGTGCGGTGCAATCGATTGATACCAGCCATCAACATCTTCCTTCGTGCATGCGCCATCGGCGCGGAAGATCCATTGGGTGCGATGCAGGACGCGATGCGCTGAGAAGCAGCGCACAGCATTGAAAACACTGATGACGCGTATGCCCCTGATTTCAGCATCGCTTCAGTAGATCCACGCCATGCGTGGATGAAGCGCAACCCGGCATACAGGCAAGAAAAAAGCCACTTGGCGAACCAAGTGGCTTTCGTCTGGTGGGCTGTCAAGGATTCGAACCTTGGACCTATTGATTAAGAGTCAACTGCTCTACCAACTGAGCTAACAGCCCGAAATCGGGGCGCGAATTATGACCCGATCCGCTCGGAGGGTGCAAGCACTTTCTTCAACATCGTTGAAACCAGCACTGCGATCCCGCTGCGTTGCAGATCCACGCCAGGCGGGGCCCTGCAACCTGTGATCCATCGAAACGAAAGGGTCACACTAATAAGAAAAAAGCCACCTGGCGTACCAGGTGGCTTCCGTCTTGGTGGGCCGTCAAGGATTCGAACCTTGGACCTATTGATTAAGAGTCAACTGCTCTACCAACTGAGCTAACGGCCCGTGAAACTCAGACGCACATTGTAGCGTGCTTTCTGTTTATTGCAATACCGTTTCGGCTGCGCCGATGCGGTTGAATCAGTGGGGTGGCTGAGGGGATTCGAACCCCCGACCACCGGAATCACAATCCGGTACTCTAACCAACTGAGCTACAGCCACCACTGAAACTTTCACTCCATCGCCGATACCGCTGACGCTGGAACCTCAAACCTTTGCCTGGAGACTGTCACCGAAGTTCCGGTCCGCCGAAGCGAGTCCGATATTCTGGTGGAGTCTTTACCCTTTTGCAAGCACTTCTTCACATCCGCCGATGCGATCCCGGTGCTCGCCGATGGCGCGCCCGACAGGAATCGAACCTGTAACCGCCGGCTTAGAAGGCCGGTGCTCTATCCAGTTGAGCTACGGGCGCCCGAACCGGAACGGTGTCCAATCCGACGTGATGTGGGATTGGTCGGGGTAGAGGGATTCGAACCCCCGACATCCTGCTCCCAAAGCAGGCGCGCTACCAGACTGCGCTATACCCCGGTCTTGCAATCCCCTCGGGCCGGGCCCGGGGAGTCGTTCATTGTGGCCAAGCACATCGCGAACTGTCAACGCAGGCGAGACCGGTCATGAACCTGCCACGGCGCCATGCGTGGTCATCGGCTATGCTCGCAGTCATCGGCCGGATGGCCGTCCCGACCTTCATTCGCACGGAGAACTCGCATGCGCAGCGGCAACCCGGCTCTTTCCGAGTCGACCTTCCTTGATCTCGCCAGCGGTTCGGTGGTGACCCACCCCGACCAGGTGATGACCCTCAACGGCACCGCCAACAAGACCGGCCTCCTGCTGCTGCTGACCGTGCTGACCGCAGCGTTCGCCTGGAGCCAGTCGGTCGACGAGTACGGCCAGATTTCCGGCAGCGCAAGCCTGTACGCCATCGGTGGCGCGATCGGTGGCCTGGTGCTGGCACTGATCACCATCTTCAAGAAGGAATGGTCGCCGGTGACCGCGCCGATGTACGCGCTGGTTGAAGGCCTGTTCCTGGGCGCCGTGTCTGCACTGTTCAACATGAAGTACCCGGGCATCGTGTTCCAGGCGGTGTTGCTGACCTTCGGCACCCTGGCCGCCCTGCTGTTCGCATACCGCAGCGGCGTGATCAAGGCCACCGAGAACTTCAAGATGGGCGTGGTCGCCGCCACCGGCGGTATCGCCCTGCTCTACCTGGCCTCGTTCGTGCTGGGCTTCTTCAACATCAACGTGCCGGTGATCCACGACGCCAGCTGGCTGGGCATCGCTTTCAGCCTGTTCGTGGTGGTCGTGGCCGCGCTGAACCTGGTGCTGGACTTCGACTTCATCGAAACCGGCGTGGCCCAGCGTGCGCCGAAGTACATGGAGTGGTATGGCGCATTCGGCCTGATGGTGACCCTGGTCTGGCTGTACGTGGAATTCCTGCGCCTGCTCTCGAAGATCCAGCAGCGCTGAGTCCAGCCACGCCGTAAACGACAGGCCGCGATCCGCAAGGGTCGCGGCTTTTTTGTAGAGTCGAGCTGGCCCACACGTCCCCTGCCCCCCCATGCCCGACACCTTTCACAGCTACCGCCCGGCGGAGGGCCACCGCCTGCCGCATGACCCGTTCAACGCCATCATCGGCCCGCGCCCGATCGGCTGGATTTCCAGCCAGGACGCGGGCGGCACGTTGAACCTGGCGCCCTACAGCTTCTTCAACGCCTTCAACTACACCCCGCCGATCATCGGCTTCTCCAGCCAGGGCCGCAAAGACTCGCTGCGCAACATCGAAGCCACCGGAGAGTTCGTCTGGAACCTGGCCACCTTCGACCTGGCCGAGGCCATGAACGAAAGCTGCCGCGCGGTTGCACCGGATGTCGACGAGTTCGCCCTCGCCGGCCTGACCCCGCTGGCATCCACGCAGGTCGCGCCACCGCGTGTGGCACAGAGCCCGGTGAGCATGGAATGCCGCTGCACCCAGATCGTGCGCCTGCGCGATGCCGCCGGACAGGACACCCACGGTTGGCTGGTGCTGGGCGAAGTCGTGGCGGTGCATATCGATGCACGGTTGCTGGTCGATGGCATCTACGACACCGCGGCGGCGGCACCGATCCTGCGCGGCGGCGGCCCCGCCGATTACTTCCGTATCGGCGCCGAACAGCGCTTCCGCATGTTCCGCCCAGCCTGATCCCAGCCCTTTGCGGGGCAACCCGCAGAGTCACCGACGCTATCACCACCACGGCTGCAGCCGCGCGGCTACCCCGCCGAACCCATCGCTGCAGCGTAGTGCGCCGCAAGGTGCTCGACCAGCGCGCGCACCTTGGGGGCGAGCGCGCGTGCATGCGGATACAGCGCGAAATAGCGCCGCTGGCCGGCATGCCAGGCTGGCAGCACGCGGATCAGACGACCGGCGCGCAGGTCCTCCTGCACGGTCAACGCGGTGAACAGGCTGATGCCCATTCCGGCCAGCGCGGCGGCATACAGGGCGGGGGTGGCATCCACGCGCAGGCGCTGCCCGGCGTCAACGCTCACGCTCGCGCCACGCGGCCCCTGCAATTGCCAGGGCGGCATTGACGGCGTGGGACTGAAACCCAGCAGCGTGTGCTGTTCGAGATCTGCTGCCTGTCGCGGCAGGCCATGGCGAGCCAGGTAGGCCGGTGCCGCGACCAGGATGCGCGGGCAGCTGGCCAGCTCGCGCGCGACCAGCTGGCTGTCCGGCAATGAAGCCGCAATGCGCAGGGCCAGGTCGAAACCACCGCCCACCACATCGACCAGCTGATCATCCGCCGACAGGTCCAGCGTGACCTGCGGGTAGCGCTGCAGGAACGAGGGCAGCCAGTGCGGCAGCTCCTGGCTGGCCACCACCTGCGGCACGCTGATCCGTACGCGGCCACTGGGTTGCGCCTGCCCGGCGCGGGCACGGTCGTCGGCCTCCTGCAGGCGGTCCAGCAGCGTTGCCGCCTCGCGGTAGTAGTCGCGCCCGGCCTCGGTCAATGACAACCGACGGCTGTTGCGATCGAGCAGGCGCACCTGCAGGTGTTCTTCCAACTGGCGCAGCTGCCGGGACATCGCCGAGTGGGTGGTCCCCAGGCGTTCAGCGGCCGCGGTGAAACTGCCCGCGTCAACGATGGCGCGCAGCGCACGCAGGGCGGCGAAGTGATCCATCGGCGGGCAGCTCCGTCTGGCGGGGCCCACGGCATGCGGGCCCCGCCAGCTTATCAAGCGCCGTCGCCAGCCTTGCGCACCGGCAGTGCGAGGATCGCGTCAGTCGTCATGACATCGCCGAAGGTGTCCTCGATCTGGGCCAGAGAGGCTTCATGCAGCGCGCGATGGCTGATGCGCTGGCCGCCGGCCAGGTCCAGGTCACGGCTGGCACTGGCATCGGAGGCCACGATCACCCGATAGCCGCGCGGCGCGGCGGCCGCATCGCGCGCGGCACCGGCCACGCAGGCGTGGGTCTGCAGGCCGGTGACGATCAGCGTGTCGATGCCGGCGCTCTTCAGCACCTGGTCGAGCACGGCGGCGGACGCGCCGGCGAACACGCTGACGTTGTCCTTCTGCACCACGGTCTCGCCCTGGCGCGGCTGCAGGTCGCGATGGAAGGCCGCATTGACGCTGCCCTGCGCAAACAGCGTGGCGCCGGCCGGCAGCACATGCTGCACGTGGATCACACCGATGCCATTGGCGCCGGCAAATTCGACCACCCGCTTCGCCTGGCGCAGTGCGGCCATGCCGTCGGGGATGACCATGCGGCCACCGGCAAAGCCCGGTGCGGCGCTGGCATCGAAATACTCGTTCTGGAAGTCGATCACCAGCACGGCGGTCTTCGCTGCATCCAGCGAGGTCGCGACCGGCGCGCCGGCCATCTGGCGGATGGTGGGATGGGCCGGATCAACGGCGGCAACCGGGGCGGTGGCGGCCATGCCGATCAGGCTGGCCAGGCCGAAGGTGGTGAGGTTCATGTGCGGATTCCTGCGATGGGTGTGGAGCACAGGATGCGGAGCGCCTGGCGCACGAACCAGCCCCACAGAGGCACATGATCTGTGCGAAGCTCGCACAGGCCACATCTGTAGCGTCGAGCCATGCTCGACGGCCTTTCTGCGGTTGCCGACACGAAGATCAATCGAGCATGGCTCGACGCTACACCGGCGGAGAAACGCAACGGGGCGCCCGAAGGCGCCCCGCTGTGGATCCAACCGCGATCGACCTGCCGCTTACAGGCGGCTGGCGATGGCCTTGGCGAAGCTCATGGTGGTGCCGGTGCCGCCCAGGTCGCCGGTCAGCGAGTCCTTGGCTTCCATGGTCGCCACGATGGCCTTGCGCAGGCGCTCGGCGTTTTCCGGCTGGCCGATATGGTCCAGCATCTGCGCGGCTGCCAGCAGCAGCGCGCACGGATTGGCCTTGCCCTGGCCGGCGATGTCCGGCGCGGTGCCGTGCACGGCTTCGAAGATCGCCGCGTCCTTGCCGATGTTGGCACCCGGGGCCAGGCCCAGGCCGCCCACCAGGCCGGCGCACAGATCGGAGATGATGTCGCCGAACAGGTTGGTGGTGACGATCACGTCGAACTGTTCCGGACGCATCACCAGCTGCATGCAGCAGTTGTCGACGATCATTTCCTGGAACTCGATGTCCGGGTACTGCGCGGCCACTTCACGGGCGACGTTCAGGAACAGGCCCGAGGTCGACTTGATGATGTTGGCCTTGTGCACGGCGGTGACCTTCTTGCGGCCGGTGCTCTTGGCCAGCTCGAAGGCGTAGCGCACGATGCGCTCGGAGCCCTTGCGGGTGATGCGGGTGCCGGAGAAGGCGGTCTCGCCGTCGGCCGACACTTCCTGGCCTTCGGCCAGGTAGGCACCCTCGGTGTTCTCACGAACGGTGATCAGGTCGACGTTGTCGAAACGCGACTTGGTGTTCGGGAAGGTGTGGGCCGGACGCACGTTGGCGTACAGGTCGAAATGGCGGCGCAGGCTGACGTTGATCGAGGTGAAGCCACCACCGACCGGGGTGGTCAGCGGGCTCTTCAGCGCGACCTTGTTGCGCGCGATCGATTCCAGGGTCACCGCCGGCATCAGGTCGCCGTGCTTTTCCAGGGCCACCAGGCCGGCGTCGGCGTCTTCGTACTCCAGCCCAGTCTTGAGCTGGTCGAGCACGAACAGGGTGGCGTCCATGATTTCCGGGCCAATGCCGTCGCCGCGGATGACCGTAATTTTCTGCGTCATTGATCGATGTTCCGAACAGGGGGAAAAACGCCGTCCGGACGTGCCCGGAAACGCCGGCGCAAAGGAAGTTTCACCGGCAATTATGCCTGAGACGGGGCCGAGGTCCCAAATAGACCATGGTCCCAGTGCCCGGCTCAGGCAGAATTGCCCGCGCATTCTTCCTCTACCCCCGCCTGTCGGCGCGCCCCTTCAACAAGAAGGGGCTCCTGGGCTGCTGGATCGCGGGACAGGCCCCCTCGCGGGCCCGGTAGTGCCGGCCGCTGGCCGGCAACCTCGGCCAGGTCGAGTTCAGGCGATGCCGGCCAGCGGCCGGCACTACCCTCAGTGCTCGTGCGCTGCCGGAGCGCTGGCGCCGCCTTCAAGCTGGTCGAGGAAGTCGACCGCGCGGCGCAGGTGCGGGATCACGATGGAACCGCCCACCACCAGGCCGACCGAGAAGGTCTCGAAGAACTCTTCACGGGTCACGCCGGCGTCCTTGCACTGGGCCACGTGGTAGCTGATGCAGTCGTCGCAGCGCAGCACCATTGAGGCCACCAGGCCCAGCAGTTCCTTGGTCTTCACATCCAGCGCGCCGGCCTGGTAGGTCTGCGTGTCCAGTGCGAAGAAGCGCCGCACCACCTGGTTCGGTTCGCCCAGGATGCGTTCGTTCATGCGCTTGCGGAAGTCGGTGAATTCGGCGATGCGGTCCTTGCTGCCGTCGTCGGCCGCGCTCATGCCTGGCCCTGCCCGGCCAGCAGCGGCTCGAGCTTGCCTTCACGGTGCAGGGCCATCATGTCGTCGTAGCCGCCCACGTGGACGTCGCCGACGAAGATCTGCGGCACGCTGGTGCGGCGGGTCAGTGCCATCATCTTCTCGCGCTCGGCCGGGTCCAGGTCGATGCGGACCTCGGTCCACTGCTGGCCCTTGCTCTTCAGGAAGTTCTTGGCGGCCACGCAGTACGGGCAGACGGCGGTGGAATAGATGGTGATGGCGGGGGCGCCGCCGGCGGTCTGGGCTGTCACGGGAAACTCCACGATGGATCGACGGTCTACATATGGTACCGGTGCGCTGGAAATTCCACGCCACCGCCGCAACACTGTGGGTTAACGAATGGTTGCCCCCTGCCCTGCCACGCTTGGCGCGCCCTGCCCGAGGACCTTCCGCTTGCGAGCCCTGCTGCTGACTACCGCCGTTACCCTGGCCCTGGCCATGCCGCTGGCCCAGGCCCAGGAGAAGCTGCCCGACATCGGCTCCTCGGCCGGCGAGCTGCTGACCCCGGCGCGCCAGGCCGAGTACGGCGCGATGATGCTGCGCGAGCTGCGCAACTACGGCTACCTGCTGGACGACCCGCTGGTGAACGACTGGCTGCAGACCATGGGCACCCGGCTTGGCTCCAACAGCGACCAGCCGCGCCAGCCCTACACGTTCTTCGTGATGAAGGACCGCCAGATCAACGCCTTCGCCACGCTGGGCGGCTATATCGGGGTCAATGCCGGCCTGGTGCTGACCGCCGAGCGCGAGGACGAGGTGGCTGCAGTGCTGTCGCACGAAATCGCGCACGTCACCCAGCAGCACGTGCTGCGCGGGGTCGAACGCGCCCAGCGCGACCAGATCCCGATCCTGCTCGGCATGCTGGCGGCGGTGGTCGCCGCGCAGGCCAGCAACAGCACCTCCTCCGGCAACGCGACGATGGCCGCGATCAGCTCCGGCATGGGCCTGATGCAGCAGCGGCAGATCAACTACACCCGCTCCAACGAATCGGAAGCCGACCGCCTCGGCATCCGTACCCTGTCGCGCAGCGGCTACGACGTGGATGCCATGGCCGGCTTCTTCGAGCGCATGTCGGCAGCGATGCGCGGCAACGAGGGCGGCTACAGCGTGCCCGAGTTCCTGCGCACCCATCCGGTCAACATCACCCGCATCAGCGAGGCCAAGGCCCGCGCCGAGCAGATGAAGAAGGACACGGTGCTGCTGACCACCAGCACCCCCAGCGGCGAGCGCAGGGAGCGGGTGAATCCAGCCGATCCGGGCCTGGCCGAGCCCCTGCTGCGAGGAAACAACCCCTTGCTGCCCAGCAGCGTGCTGCGCGTTCCGGTCGGCCAGCTGGCCCGTGGCGCCAGCGGCGACTTCGAGTGGGCACGCGAGCGCCTGCGCGTGCTGAGCGCCGATTCCACCGCCGAGCTGGAGCGCGAATACGCGGACATGGCCAAGCGGCAGAAGGACGGTCTCAACGACGCCCAGCGCTATGGCCAGGCGCTGGCGGTCATGCGCGGCGGCCGCAGCGGTGCCACGCAGGCCCGGCAGACCCTGGCCAGCCTGCTGCAGACCCGCCCGGACAACCTGTGGCTGGCACTGGGCCTGGGCGAGGCCGAATCGCGTGCCGGGCTGGGCGCGCAGGCCAACACCCGTTTCGAGCAGCTGCTGCGCGAGCACCCCAACAGCCGGCCCGTGGCCCTGACCTACGCCGAGATCCTGAACGAACAGGGCACCCGCGAGGCGGGCCAGCGCGCGCAGGCCATGCTGCGGCCCCTGCTGTCGCAAAGTGGTAACGATCCGGTCTTCCAGCAGCGATACGCCCGCGCCAGCGAGCTGGCCGGTGACAGCGTGCGCGCCAGCGAGGCCTATGCCGAGGCCGCCTTCCTCAGCGGCCGCCCGGAGCAATCGCTGATGCAGCTGCAGGCCCTCAAGCGCAACCCGGCGCTGGACTACGTGGGCCGGGCGCGGGTGGATGCGCGCATCGAGGCGATCACCCCCACCGTGCTGGAGCTGCGCCGCCAGGGCGTGCAGGACCCGGACCTGGACCGCCGCTGAGTGCTGCGTGACCGGTCGATGGCAATCCCGACCGGTTCCGGCCAGGCAGTCACAAACATGTCATCAAACCGTAGTCTACTGGCACCACTCCAGTAACCGAGCCCTACGGTGTCCTCGTGCAGAAACGCATCCTGATCGTCGATGACGAGCCCGCGATCCGTGAAATGGTCGCCTTCGCCCTGCGCAAGGGCGATTACGAACCGGTCCACGCCGGCGATGCCCGTGAGGCCCAGACCGCCATCGCCGACCGCGTCCCCGACCTGATCCTGCTGGACTGGATGCTGCCCGGCACCAGCGGCCTGGACCTGGCCCGCCGCTGGCGCAAGGAAACGCTGACCCGCGAAGTGCCGATCATCATGCTGACCGCCCGCGGTGAAGAGAACGACCGCGTAGGTGGCCTTGAAGCCGGCGTCGACGACTATGTGGTCAAGCCGTTCTCGGCGCGCGAACTGCTGGCCCGCATCCGTGCGGTCATGCGCCGCGCCCGCGAGGACGACGAGGACGGCAGCGTGGCCGTCGGCCCGATCCGCATCGACGGCGCCGCCCATCGCGTGTTCGCCAACGACCAGCCGGTGCCGATCGGCCCGACCGAGTACCGCCTGCTGCACTTCTTCATGACCCACCCCGAGCGCGTCTACACCCGCGCCCAGCTGCTGGACCATGTGTGGGGCGGCAGCGTGTACGTGGAGGAGCGCACCATCGACGTGCACATCCGCCGCCTGCGCAAGACGCTGGAACCGTTCAACGCCGAGAACATGGTGCAGACCGTGCGCGGCGCCGGCTACCGCTTCTCCACCGCGACCTGAGTCTCGTCGTGCCGACGCCGCGCACCCGCGGGTGCCGGCGCCGGCAACTCTGCTATAACCCTCGGTTCACCCCAGTGAACCGCCGCACTTCAACGACGAGATCGCAATGCCCCGCCACATCCGCTCTGCCTGGTTGAAGACCCTGGCCACCGTTGCCGCGGTACTGCTGTTCTCCGGACTGGTGGGGTGGTTCACGGGTCACCTGTGGCTGTGCATCGCACTGGGCGCGCTGGCCACCCTGGCCTGGCATTACTGGCGGCTGCGCAGCGTGCTGCGCCGGCTGACCGCGCGCCAGCGCTGGGATACCGCCGAGGAAGGCACCGGCGTCTGGAACGAGCTGGACCGCCTGCTGTACCGCAACCAGGTGGAAATGCGCGTTCGCAAGCGCCGCCTGCTCGACATGCTGCGCAGCTACCGCGCCGCTGCCGCCGCGCTGCCCGATGCCGTGGTGGTGCTGGACCGCAACAGCCAGCGCGTGCAGTGGTTCAACGAAGCGGCCACCGCCCTGCTTGGCCTGCATCATCCGGGCGACCTCGGCGAGGCGCTGGTCGAACGCCTGCAGCCGATGCCGCTGGCGCACTGGCTGGCCGGCGGCCGCAACGCCGAGCCGATCCTGGACGTGCCCTCACCGGTCGATCCTGCGATCCGCCTGAACCTGCGACTGATTCCGTATTCTTCGGACTACTGGCTGCTGATCGCCCGCGACGTCAGCAAGCTGCTGCGCCTGGAACAGGTGCGCCGCGACTTCGTCGCCAACGTTTCACACGAACTGCGCACGCCGCTCACCGTGGTCCACGGTTACCTGGACATGATGGACCCGGAGGATTTCCCGGGCACCGGTCCGATGCTGGAAGAAATGCGCAAGCAGAGCCAGCGCATGGCCCAGCTGGTGGAAGACCTGCTGACCCTGTCGCGGCTGGAGTCGCAGGAGCACAGCGAGGAAGAGACCGTCGCCATGCAGCCGATGCTGGCCACACTACGCCGCGAGGCCGAAGCGCACAGCCAGGGCCGCCACCAGATCAGCATCGACGATCTGGCCGGCGTCGACCTGCAGGGTTCCACCAAGGAGTTGCATAGCGCCTTCTCCAACCTGGTCACCAATGCGGTGCGCTATACGCCGGCCGGTGGCCGCATCGCCGTGGAGTTCCGCCGCGAAGGCGAGGGCGCGGTGCTGGCAGTGCGCGATTCCGGTTACGGCATCCCGGCTTCCCACCTGCCACGCCTGACCGAACGTTTCTACCGTGTCTCCAGCAGCCGCTCCCGCGAAAGCGGCGGTACCGGCCTGGGCCTGTCCATCGTCAAGCACATCCTCGGCCTGCACCACGCGCGGCTGGAGATTGAAAGCGAGGTCGGCAAGGGCTCGGTGTTTTCCTGCCATTTCGATGCCGACCACGTGCGCCCGCGCGAGTCCGCCCCCCTGACTTCCATCGAAGAATGATGCCATGAGCAGCCTCGGATCCCTCCCCCTCCCCGTGAGCCCGGACAATGATCCGTTGCGCGACCCGGCGCTCTACATCAACCGCGAGCTGTCGCAGCTGGATTTCAACTTCCGCGTGCTGGCGCAGGCGATGGATCCGCAGGTGCCGCTGCTGGAGCGCCTGCGCTTCATGTGCATCTCCTGCACCAACCTGGACGAGTTCTTCGAGATCCGCGCCGCCGCCGTCCGCCACGCGCAGGAATTCGGCCTGCCACCGGCACCGGACGGGATGAGCCCGCAGGCGATCCTCAACGCCATCCACGACCGCGCGGCACAACTGGTCGACCAGCAGTACCGCTGCTGGAACGAGACGCTGCGCCCGGCGCTGATGGAGGCCGGCATCGGCGTGCTCGGCCGCCACTCCTGGACCGATCGGCAGAGGCGCTGGCTGCGTGCCTATTTCCGCAACGAGATCATGCCGGTGCTGTCGCCGCTGGGCCTGGACCCGGTGCACCCGTTCCCGAAGATCCTCAACAAGTCGCTGAACATCGTGGTGGTGCTGAAGGGTACCGATGCGTTCGGCCGCGCCGGCCATCTGGCCATCGTGCGTGCGCCGCGCTCGCTGCCGCGCATCATCCAGCTGCCGGAGAAGCTCGGCGGGTCGCAGAATTTCGTGTTCCTGTCATCGGTGCTGTCCACCTTCGTCGATGAGCTGTTCCCGGGCATGGAAGTCCAGGGGGCCTACCAGTTCCGCGTCACCCGCAATTCCGAGCTGGTGGTGGACGAGGAGGAGGTGGAAAACCTGGCGCTGGCACTGCGCGACGAACTGGTCGATCGCGGCTACCGGCCGGCGGTGCGGCTGGAAATCGCGCAGGACATGCCGCGCGAGATCGTGCGCACCCTGCTGCAGAACTTCGGCCTGACCGAGAACGCGGTGTACCGCATCGACGGCCCGGTCAACCTCAACCGCATCATCCAGTTGTACGACCTGATCGCACAGCCGGACCTGAAGTACCCGCCAATGACCCCGCGCACGCTGCGCGACAGCGACGGCATCTTCGAGACCGCGGCGCGCCAGGACCTGCTGCTGCACCACCCGTTCGATGCTTTCACCGCGGTGCTGGACCTGATCCGGCAGGCGGCGATCGACCCCAACGTGCTGGCGATCAAGCAGACCCTGTACCGCACCGGCAAGGATTCGCTGATTGTCGATGCGCTGATCCAGGCTGCGCGCAACGGCAAGGACGTGACCGTGGTCGTTGAACTGCGCGCACGCTTCGACGAAGAGGCAAACCTGGGCCTGGCCGATCGCCTGCAGGAAGCCGGCGTGCAGGTGGTGTACGGCGTGGTCGGCTACAAGACCCACGCCAAGATGCTGCTGATCGTGCGCCGCGAGGGCCGCAAGCTGCGCCGCTATGTACACCTGGGCACCGGCAACTACCACAGCGGCACCGCCCGCGCGTACACCGACATCAGCCTGATCACCGCCGATGCGGACATCGGCAACGACGTGCACCTGCTGTTCCAGCAGCTGTCCGGGCTGGCCTCGAAGATGAAGCTCAAGCGCCTGCTGCAGTCGCCCTTCACCCTGCACACCGGCATCCTCGGTCGCATCGAGCGCGAAACGCGCATCGCCGCCGCCGGCCGCCCCGCGCGGATCATCGCCAAGATGAACGCGTTGAACGAACCGCAGGTGGTGCGCGCGCTGTACGCCGCCTCGCAGGCCGGCGTGCAGATCGACCTGATCATCCGCGGCGCCTGCACCCTGCGCCCGGGTGTGCCGGGCATCTCGGACAACATCCGCGTGCGCTCGATCGTTGGCCGCTTCCTGGAGCACAGCCGCGTCTACTGGTTCGGCAACGACGGCGCACCGGAGATGTACTGCGCCAGCGCCGACTGGCTGGAGCGCAACCTGCTGCGCCGGGTCGAGACCTGCTTCCCGATCCTCGACCCGGAGCTGGCCAAGCGGGTCTACCGCGAGGTGCTGCAGAACTACCTGGACGACAACCTCAACGCCTGGGAACTGGATGCCGACGGCATCTACCACAAGCGTGCCCCGGCCCACGACGAAGCCCCGCATTCCGCGCAGATGGCATTGATGCAGGGCCTCTGACCCGGTGTGTCGACCAAGGTCGACACCTACCAAGAGCAGTAGGCACCGATTTTGGGCGGGATAGGATCAGTGCCGACCAACGGTCGGCACCCACCATCAGATCGCAGAAATCTGTCAAAGGCGGGGTGGGTCCGCCAACCCACGGATACCCCGCTTTTGATGTTGACGTTGACGTTGACGTTGCCTCTGCGGGTGCAGGGCGCAGCCCTGCCGCACTCCCCTCTTCCAAAATGTGAAGGCCGCGCGGTGACGAGCACACCGCCCCTTCGGCTAACATTCGCCCATGCCGCATACCACTACGACTCCGCCCGCATTGCAGGATGGCGACCTGCTGGCCGCCATCGACCTTGGCTCCAATAGTTTCCACATGGTCATCGCGCGCTACACGCTCGGCCAGCTGCGGGTGATCGACCGGCTGCGCGAGACCGTGCGCATGGCCGATGGCCTGGATGGCAAAGGTGGGCTCTCTTCCGCCGCACGGCAGCGCGCGCTGGAATGCCTGGCCCGCTTCGGCCAGCGCATCCGCAATGTGCCGCCGCACCGGGTACGCGCGCTGGCCACCAACACCGTACGCCAGCTGCGCTCGCCGCAGTCGTTCCTGGTCCCGGCCGAAACCGCGCTGGGGCATGCCATCGAAGTGGTCAGTGGCCGCGAAGAAGCGCGCCTGATCTACCTCGGCGTGGCCCACGCGCAACCGCCCAAGCCTGGCCAGCGCCGGCTGGTCATCGACATCGGCGGCGGCTCCACCGAATTCATCATCGGCATGGGCATGCAGACCCTGGAGCGTGAAAGCCTGCAGGCCGGCTGCATCGCCAGCACCCGCCGCTTCTTCCCCGGCGGCAAGCTGAGCAAGAAGCGCTGGAAGGACGCGCTGGCCGAGATCGGCCGCGAGTTCCAGCCCTTTGCCAGCAAGTACCGCGCACTGGGCTGGCAGGAAGCGCTCGGATCTTCGGGCACGCACAAGGCAATCAGCGAGATCTGCGCGACGATGAAGCTGAGCAAGGGCGCGATCACCGCCGAGGCCCTGCCCCAGCTGCGCGACGAGCTGCTGAAGGCCAAGAAGATCGACGACATCCAGTTGCCGGGCCTGTCCAGCGACCGCCGCCCGATCATCGCCGGCGGCATCCTGGTGCTGGAGGCCGCCTTCCAGGCCCTGGGCCTGCAGAAGCTGCTGGTCAGCAAGGCGGCGATGCGCGAAGGCATCCTGTACGACATCGTCGGCCGTGCCGGTGAGAACGACCTGCGCGACGAATCGGTGGCCGCGCTCAGCCAGCGCTACGGCATCGACACGGTACAGGCCGACCGCGTGCAGGACACCGCGCTGTCGCTGCTGGAGCAGGTGCAGGAGCGCTGGAAACTCGATGCCGACGACGCACGCATGCTCGGCTGGGCCGCGCGCCTGCACGAGCTGGGCCTGATGATTGCCCACAGCGGCTACCACGTGCATGGCAGCTACGTGCTGGAACACTCGGACATCGCCGGCTTCTCGCGGCAGGAGCAGCAGATGCTGGCCGCACTGGTACGCAGCCATCGCCGCAGCGTGACCAAGACCGCGTTCGACGCCCTGCCCGAGCGCCTGCTGCTGACCGCACGCCGGTTGGCCGCCCTGCTGCGCCTGGCGGTACTGCTCAACCGCGCCCACGAGGACGATCCGCTGCCGGCATTGGAATTGACCGCGGACGACAATCGCCTGTCGCTGATCGTGCCGCAGGCCTTCATCGATGCGCGCCCGCTGCTCCGCGCCGACCTGATCGGCGAGACCGACGGCATCGCCGGGCTGGGCATCCAGTTCCGGCCGTTCGTGGCCTGATCCCTACGGCCAGGGCGGCACGTCATGACGCGTCGCCATAGGCCTCTTCCGCGTGTGTTCGACAAGCTGTTGAAGCTCTACGACCCCGGCCCTTCGGAGCCGTGGTCTTTTCTGTTTCCGCGCAGGTTGTCGCTGCCTGCAATTGCCATGACGCTTTCGGTCCAGAGTCGGGGCGAGGGTGCATCGTCCATCGCTCCGCCGTCGATCAGATCAATCGATTGATTCACTTCCGGTTTGTGCGAAAGCGTCATGCCGCTCCATGGCGATTTCGTCCTTTCCCCATACCTCTCCCTCTCCTCCTTCACTAGGTTCGAACAACCACCGCCTGCGGTGGCGTTGGCGCGGCCCGCTTGGCTGCGCACCGAAGACTTCGAAGACTGAGAGAGAGACACCCATGACCATCCGTATTCCCGCACTGGGGCTGGCGATCCGTCGTGCGCTTGCAATCACGGCGACCACAACCCTGGCCGTTCCGGCGCTCGCGCAGCAGGCACCGGAAGCCACCACGCTGGACCGCATCGAAATCACCGGCTCACGCATCCGCCAGGTCGACCTGGAAACCGCACAGCCGGTGCTGACCGTCAGCCGCGCCGACATCGAGCGACAGGGCTTCAACTCCGTTGCCGACATCCTGCAGAACCTGACCGCGACCGGCAGCCCGGCATTGAGCCGCGCCAGCCCGTTGAGCGCCGGCGAAGCCGCCGGCGGCAGCTACGTGAACATGCGTGGTCTCGGTGCGCAGCGCACCCTGGTGCTGGTCAACGGCAAGCGGCTGGGCATGACCACTTCGGGTTTTCAGGACATCTCCAGCATTCCTGCCGCTGCGGTGGAACGCATGGAAGTGCTCAAGGATGGTGCCTCGGCCATCTACGGGTCCGACGCGATGGCCGGCGTGGTGAACATCATCACCCGGCGCAACGTTCAGGGTGTAACCGCCAACGTCTATCACGGCCAATACAGTGAAGGCGACGGTGCCCGTACCCAGTACGACGTGGTTGCCGGCTGGTCCAATGACCGTGCTTCCATCAGCGTTGCTGCCGAGCATGTCGAAGAAAAGGGCGTCTGGGCCAGGGACCGCGGCTTCAGTGCCTATACCTATACCGACGGCCACGCGGATGACGGCTGGACCACGGTCGGCCAGTGGGGTCGCATCACCGGCTTCAAGGGCCCCGGCTGCAGCAACAGCCGGGGCTGCAGCTATTCGCTCGACCGTGGCAGCCAGCCGGGCGGGCCGGACAGCTTCCACCTCAGCGACAACACACCGTTCACCGGCGATGTCAGCAACAGCAACGAGCAGATGCATCTGCAGACGCCGATCAAGCGCGATTCGATCTTCGTCGATGCGCGCGTGGAGCTGAACGATCAGGTCCGTTTCAACACCCAGCTGGCCTACAACCGGCGCACCACCACTCGCCAGATTGCCGGCTATCCCTTCCAGTCCGGCCCAGCCGGCATCACCCCGATGTCGGCCGACAGCTGGTTCAATCCGTTCGGCAGCCATCACGGCTACGACACGCCCAGCGATGTGCACTGGAACCGTCGTACCTGGGAGATTCCTCGCGTCAGCACCAGCGATCTGACCACCTGGCAGGCCGTCGCGGCACTCGAGGGCAACTTCGAATTCGGCGGTCGCGACTTCGACTGGGAAGCGGGTTACCAGTACAACCGCAGTGAGCTGACCCAACGTGCCACCGGCAACCTGCACAAGCAGCGCGTGGCCGATGCCACCGGTCCTTCGTTCTACAACCCGGCAACCGGCAAGGTCGAATGCGGAACGCCGGATGCGCCGATCGCAGGCTGCAAACCCTGGAACCCGCTGGTTCCGTATGGCCAGGACGATCCCTATGGCCTGACCGGCAACACGGAGCTCCAGGACTGGCTGTTCCCGGAAGAACTCACCCGCGGCCGCACCACCACCCGCAACCTGTTCGCCAACCTCAGCGGCAGCCTTGCCAGCCTGCCCGCCGGTGAGCTGGGCTTCGCCGTGGGGGCCGAGAGCCGCCGCGAGGACGGCCGCTTCATCCCCGATGCGCTTGCGCAGACCGGTGCCACCACCAACCTGGCGGCAGGCCCCACCGGTGGCGGCTACCGCGTCGACGAAGCCTACCTGGAACTGAGCGTGCCGGTGCTGCGCGACCTCGCCGGCGCCCGCGAACTGACCCTCAGCGCGGCGACGCGGTACTCGGACTACTCCACCTTCGGCGGAACCCTCAACAGCAAGTTCGGCTTCACCTGGAAGCCGATCGATCAGCTGCTGGTCCGCGGCACCTGGGCACAGGGCTTCCGTGCGCCGACCATCGCCAACCTGTACGGCGGCGGCTCGGAGACGTTCACCACCGGCTTCCGCGATCCCTGCGATACGGTCCATGGCGCAGCCGCAAGCAGTGCCGAGGTCCGCGCGCGCTGTGCTGCCGACATCGCCAACGCCGACACCTACCGCCAGCTCGGCCAGGGCAATGAACCCATCACCGGCAGCAGTGGACAGACGCCCCTGCCCTTCACCAACGGCTCCAATCCCGACCTGCAGCCGGAAACTTCGACCAGCCGCACTCTGGGCCTGGTCTGGAGCCCGACGTTCGCCGAAGGGCTTCACATCGCACTGGACTGGTGGAAGATCCGCATCGACAACACCATCGTCTCCGACCATCCCAACGACATCCTTCGCGACTGCTACGAGCTGGGTATTGCCGAGCGCTGCAGCAGCTTCACCCGCGACCCGGAGCTGGGCATCGTCAACAAACTCAACTTCGGCAACCGCAACAGCGGCTTCCGCCAGGCAGAAGGCTACGACCTGGAGATTGGCCACAAGGTCGAAACCCGCTGGGGCAGGTTGAGCGCTGACTGGAAGTCCACCTATGTGGTCAACGCCGAAGAGAAGACCACCAACGAAGCCGGCGTACCGGCCATCCCCAGCAATGGCATTGCCACCAACGGCGGCATCGGCTTCCGCGTGCGCTCCAACGCGTCGCTGGGCTGGGAGCATGGCAACCTCGGCCTGACCTGGGGCCTGCGTTACTTCTCCGCCGTCAAGGAACGCTGCCTGGGTGCGGAGGATTATCCGAACGAGTGTTCCCATCCCGACCAGCGCGCGCCGTGGTTCAGCGGTACGCGCGACTACAACCGTCGTGGATCGGTCACCTTCCATGACGTGCAGGCGCGCTACAGCCTGCCGTGGGACGCCACCGTTTCGATCGGCGCCAACAACGTGTTCGGCCGCCAGGGCCCGGCCATGTACAGCCAGCCGAGTGCCAACTTCTCCTACTACGGTGGCTTCGACATCGGCCGTTTCATCTACATGAAATACCAGCAGCGCTTCTGATCCACGCACCACGCACGGTGCCCACCACGGCCCTTCGGGGCCGTGGTGGCGTACGCTTCCGGCCGCGTCATCTGCCGGTCGCAAAGCGGTCACATCGGCTACATCGCCAGGCCCGAGCATGCCGGAAACCCGGAGGCCCGCCATGCGCTATGCCATCGTCACCGAGACCTATCCGCCGGAAGTGAACGGCGTTGCCCTCACCGTGCAGGGGCTGGAGCAGGGACTGCGCAATTCCGGCCATGAGATCGACCTGATCCGGCCCCGCCAGGCCAACGAAGCGCTGGACTCCGCACCGGGCACCCTGTTGGTTCCCGGCGCCGCCCTGCCGCGCTACCCCGGCCTGCGCTTCGGCATGCCGGCACCGATCCGGCTCGGTCGCCATTGGCAGCATCAACGCCCGGATGCCGTCTATGTCGCCACCGAAGGCCCACTGGGCTGGTCGGCGGTGCGCACCGCACGGCGCCTCGGCATCCCGGTGGCCAGTGGCTTCCACACCCGCTTCGACGAGTACCTGCCCGACTACGGCGTGGCCTGGCTGCAGGCCGCCGCGATGCGCTGGATGCGCCGCTTCCACAACCAGGCCGATGCAACCCTGGTACCTACCCGCGAACTGCAGCAGTTCCTCGGCGAACAGGGCTTCGAACGCGTGCGCCTGCTGGCGCGCGCGGTCGACAGCCAGCAGTTCGATCCGAACCGCCGTGACCCTGCCCTGCGCGAAGAGTGGGGCGTGGACGGCAACGGCCTGGTGGCGATCTACGTCGGCCGCATCGCCGCGGAAAAGAACCTCGGCCTGGCGGTGAAGGCCTTCCGTCGGTTGCAGCAGATCCGTCCGAAGGCCCGCTTCGTGTGGGTGGGCGATGGCCCGGCCCGCGAAAAGCTGGCGCATGAAAATCCCGACTTCATCTTCTGCGGCGTCCAGCGTGGCGATGCGCTTGCACGTCATTTCGCCAGCGGCGATCTGTTCCTGTTCCCCAGCCGCAGCGAGACCTTCGGCAACGTGACCCTTGAAAGCATGGCCAGCGGCGTGGCAACGGTGGCCTTCGACTACGGCGCTGCGCGCGAGTACCTGCGCAATGGCGAGAATGGCGCCGCAGTGGACAACGACGAGCAGTTCATCGACGCGGCCGTGCAACTGGCCGCGGATGACGCGCAGCGCCACGTGCTGGGCAGCAACGCCGCACGCGCCATGAAGCGCCTGCATCCGCAGCAGGTGGTGGCGGAATTCGACGCCCTGCTGGCCGAACTGGCCCAGTCGCGGAGGACCGGCCATGCGCACAACGCGGCTTGAACTGCTGGCCGACCGCGAAGCACGCCTGTGCCGGCGGGCCAACCACTACTGCCGCCGCCGCCGTGTGCGCCGCCTGTTCGCGGTCATCAGCCGGCTCGGTGATGGCGTGTTCTGGTATGTGCTGATGGGCGCCCTGGTGCTGCTTGATGGCTTCGACGGCCTGCGCGCATCGGTGCACATGGCCGCCACCGGCCTGGCCGCGCTGTTGCTGTACAAGGGCCTCAAGCGCTGGACCCGGCGCCCGCGCCCGTATGCCGCCGACCTGCGCATCCGTGCCTGGGTGGCACCGCTGGACGAGTTCAGCTTCCCTTCCGGGCATACCCTGCACGCGGTGTCGTTCACCATCGTGGCGCTGGCCTATTACCCGTGGCTGGCGCCACTGCTGGTGCCGTTCACCGCGGGCGTGGCGCTGTCGCGGGTGGTACTCGGCCTGCACTACCCGTCCGATGTGCTGGCCGCCACCGGCATCGCCATCGGGCTGGCCTCGGCCAGCCTGGCCTGGTTGCCGTTGCCGGTGTAGCCCCGGGGTCAGATCCGTTTTCCTTCGGAGAGGGATCTGATCCCCACGATGCCGGCGGCGCTACCGTCATCGTTGATGCCCTAGAATGCCTGCATGACCACGTTGTTCATTTCCGACCTGCACCTGGACCCCAGCCGTCCGGAGATCACCGACCTGTTCCTGCGCTTCCTGCGCGAGCAGGCGCCCGGCGCCGATGCGCTGTACATCCTCGGCGACCTGTTCGAAGCCTGGATCGGTGACGACACGCCCTCGCCCGCCGCCGACGCAGTGGCCGATGCACTGAAGGTGCTGTCCGACAGCGGCGTGCCGGTGTACTTCATCCGCGGCAACCGTGACTTCCTGCTTGGCGAGGACTACGCGCGCCGTGCCGGCCTGCGCATCCTGCCCGACCCGTGCATGATCGACCTCTACGGTCGCCCGGTGCTGCTGCAGCACGGTGACCTGCTGTGCACCGATGACATTCCCTACCAGCAGTTCCGTGCACAGACGCGTGACCCGGCGTTCCAGGCACAGTTCCTGTCACAGCCGCTGGCAGCGCGTATCGCGTTCGCGCAGAAGGCGCGCGAAGCCAGCCAGGCCCGCCAGTCGGAAATGAAACAGGGTGATCGCGCGCAGTTCGAGACCGTCACCGACGTGGCGCCGTCCGAAGTCGATGCCACGTTCGCGCGCCATGGCGTGGACACCATGATCCATGGCCACACCCACCGCCCGGCGATCCATTCGCTGCAGGCCGGTGGCCGTGCCTGCACCCGCATCGTGCTGGGCGACTGGTACGAGCAGGGTTCGGTGCTGCGCGTGGATGCCGGCGGCTGGTCGCTGGATACGCTCGCGCGCGAATGATGGGTCCGAGGGTGCCAACCAAGGTTGGCATCTACCCGGGCAGGTGCACGTGCCCGGGTAGACGCCGCCCCTGGTCGGCGCCTGGCCTCAGCGGAAGGCCGCGATGGTGGCCTTGGTATTGACCAGCACGCGCTGGTTGTCGGCGGTACTGGCATTGCCCATCGGGATGCCGTTGTAGCTGATGTTCGGGTTCGACCAGTAGTTCAGGCGCGGGCAGCTGCGGGTGCAGTTGTAGGCCATGATCGTGCGCCAACCGGTGCCGGTGGCAGGCTCGTAGCGATAGCCGTGGCCATAGGCGTAGGGCGAGGTGCTCGAGTCGGTGGCGATGTCATGCCGCGCGCTCTGCAGATGGCCGATCTCGTGCGCGAACGAGTAGTAGCCGGTTGCGCAATCCCAGTACACCGCCGCGAAAGCGGTCGACGCGGTCGAGCCGATGCCCGAGGCCAGGCCGCAGTAGGCACTGTTGTTGATGAGCAGCACGCCGACGTCGGCTGCGGTGGTGTTGCGGCTGGTGTGGATGCTGTCCATGTAGCCGTCGCTGGTGCCGCGGAAACGTGACAGGTCGGTGGTGAAGTTACCGGACTCGCTGTAGTTGGTGGTCTCGTAACCGGCCAGTTGCAGCGTCAGGCCGACGTTGCTGTTGACGTAACCCTGGTTGGACTCGGCCACCGCCAGCTGCACCAGCGACTGCATGTTGCCGCCATAGGCAGTGACCGCCGCATTGGTCGCCACCACCAGCACGCGGATGGTCGCCGGCGTTCCCGAAGAGGCCTGCGCGATGCCGATGTGGTCGTTGTCGGCCATCGGGATCTTCGGCAGCTGGTTGTAGTCAGCCGGATGATCGGCTGGCATCCTCGATTCGTCGACCTCGACCAGCACGTGGCGGTTACCCAGTGGACGCAGGCGATAAAGCTTGCCGTCCTTGCGGATCGAACCGGTGATGGTGTCGCCCGAACGTACCAGGATCAACGAATTGCCCGGATCATCCTGGCCGCTGGAGGTGGCGGCGGTCAACCGGTCGGACGGCGAACGGAACTGGCCGTACCAGATGCTGCCACCATCCGGCAGCGCCTCGACCTTGCTGCGCACCGCCTGCACCCGTTTGCCGAGCAGCTCGAATTCCAGCTGCGGCTGCGCCGTAGCCGCCGCGTCGACACGCACTTCCTGCACCGTCGCCGTGGACGGGGTGGCCAGCAGCTTGCCGAGTGCAGGCTCGCTGTTGGCCGATGCCCGGCTGATGACCGTCACCGGTTCGAACAACGGTGCCGCATGCGCGGCTGCCGCCACCGACAAACCCAACACCAGGCCACCTGCCGCTTTGCCAATCGATCTGGACAACATTGCGTCGCTCCTTGAATGATGTGAACAGCGTTGATGCAGCACGCCCGGGTTTGCCGGGTTTGGCCATATGGCCTGCGCGGGTCGTGTGAATTCAATAGAAGATGGGAATGAAAATCAGGAACTGTGATCGACCGCATCTGCGTTAAGTAAGGTCAAAAGCGTCACTACACTTCGCCAATACACCGCTTTCGCGCTACCGTGACGCGGCCACGACGGGGAATGCACATGGCACCAGCGAAGGACACGGACGAAGATGTCGGCTTGCTGCGGATCGGCCTGTTCTTCGACGGCACCCGCAACAACGCACACAACCTGGCGCGCGGCCGTCCGCAGGTTCCGCAGCCTCGACCGGCGCAGCTGCGCGCGGACGATGATTCGACCTACCAGAGCCGGCTGACCAGCAGCTACGACAACGGCCTGACCAACATCGCGCGCCTGCAGCAGCTGTATCCGGACAGCCGCCGTGATGCGATGGCCGCTCCCTCGCTGTCGATCTATGTCGAAGGCGTGGGTACCCGCGATGATGCCGACGACGATCTGATCGGGCTGGCCTTCGGCATCGGTGCCAGTGGCGTTCGCGCGAAAGTGCAGCGCGCGCTGCAGGTGCTGCTGCCGGCCGCACTGTCGGGACTATCCGCACGCTGGCAGCGACCGCTGCATGGCGTGCAGCTGGACCTGTTCGGTTATTCACGCGGTGCTGCTGCCGCACGTGACATCGCCAACCAACTGCAGGGCTGGGACGGCGTGCGCTGGCGCCAGCTGCTGCAGGCCGCCGGCCTGTCCTGCACTGCGAACTTCGCCCCGGCCACGCCGGTGCTGCGCTTCACCGGGCTGTTCGACACCGTTGTCGCAGTCAATGGCGGCCGCGCCGATGAGCGGCCGCAGCTGGCCCTGCACGGCGGCATCGCCGGTCGCGTCGTGCAGCTCACTGCACGCGATGAACATCGCCAGCACTATCCGTTGACCAGCGTGGCACCGCCGTTTGCCGAGATCGCCCTACCCGGCGTACACGCGAATATCGGCGGTGGCTACAACCAGCTGGAAGAAGGTCCCAAGCTGCTCAGCCGCCCGCGCCGGCAACAGCTGCGCCGCCCAGGGGTTGCCGACTACCAGCTCCCTCCACTGGCATTGCTGCAGGCCACCACGGCCTACGCCGAAACGCAGGCCGATGCCGAACGCTGGCGCCAGCAGCTGGGCGTGGGTGAGAAGGAGGTCTGGGTGGATGTCTGGCACCAGTGGCAGCAGCAGCGTCGCGCCGGCAGCCGCAGCGTGCTGTTGTCACCGGTGCTGTATGTGACCGCCGCGGTGGTGCTGCGTCGGCGCATCGACTGGCGTTACCAGCTGATCGCACTGCAGGTGATGCAGCAGCAGGCCATCGACGCCGGCGTGCAATGGACCGCCAATGCCGCCGAGGTTCCTGGCTGGGAGCTGCCGTCCGCCCTGCAGCCGATCGCACGGCGCCTGGTGGCCGGGCAGCCGCTGACGCAGACACAGGAGGCGCTGCTGCGCCGGCGTTACCTGATGCAGTCGGCGCACTGGAACTTCGATGCACTGGGCGACACCGCACTGACCTACGCCGCCGATGCCGGCGTCAGCGAACTACCCTACCGGCCGGGTCCCGGCCTGTTCTACATCAACCGGCCGACGGTGGATGGCAAGCGCGTGGTATTGCCGAACGCCTGAAAAAAGGGGACGGAGGGGATTAAGTCGTTTGTGCCACAAACGACTTAATCCCCTCCGTCCCCTTTTCTTCAACCGGCCTGTTCGACCAGGTTGGCGAGCTCATCCGCATCGAAACCGGCCAGCAGGCGCGCTTCCATGTTGAACGGTCCGTGCAGGTAGCCGCCGGCGTACTCCACCAGCAGTTCCTTGAAACGTGCGCGCGGCTCGACGCCGGCGCGGTCGCAGTACCAGCGGTACCAGCGCGAACCGGCAGCTACATGCGCCACTTCCTCGCGCAGGATCACTTCCAGCACATCGGCAGTCTCGCCATCGCCGACATTGCGCAGCTTCTCGATCATGCCGGGCGTCACGTCCAGGCCGCGCGCTTCCAGCACGCGCGGCACCAGTGCCATGCGTGCCAGACCGTCATGCGCGGTCTTTTCGCACATTTCCCACAGGCCGTTGTGCGCGGGGAAATCAGCATAGTCGTGGCCGTGTGCCTGCAGGCGCTCGCGCAGCAGCATGAAGTGCCGCGATTCGTCGTCGGCACAGCTGACCCAATCGGCATGGAACGCCGAGGGCAGGCCGCGGAAGCGGTACACCGCATCCCAGGCCAGGTCGATCGCGTTGAGTTCGATATGGGCGATGGCGTGGATGAAGGCAGCCCGTCCTTCCACACCGCCCAGTCCGCGCCGCGGCACTTCGCGCGGGTGC
Organism: Stenotrophomonas sp. a6; assembly: GCF_030913325.1. Taxonomy (NCBI): domain Bacteria; kingdom Pseudomonadati; phylum Pseudomonadota; class Gammaproteobacteria; order Lysobacterales; family Lysobacteraceae; genus Stenotrophomonas; species Stenotrophomonas sp. a6. Next base: position 926,948 of record NZ_CP133161.1, on the reverse strand, counting down.
ACCAGCACCAGCTGCGCCGGCCGGCCCGGCATGCGGATCGGCTCTGGCGGTAGCGCGTCGGCAGCCACCTTCAGGCGGCCGGCACGGAACGCAGCGGCGTAGGCCTGGGTCAGCGCAACCTTGCGCAGCGGGTCGGCTTCGGCCAGGCACTGCTGCGCTGCGCGCAGCAGGTCGCCAGCAACGTCGGGCACGTCAACCACGCCTGGTCCTCAGGCGCGGCGCTTGTGCTTGGCGTCGTCCGACCGCAGCTGCTGGATGCGCTCGAAGTAGCCCGGTTCAATGCCGGTCGGGTAGTGGCCGTTGAAGCAGGACGAATCGAAGTTGCGCAGCGCCGGATTGCCCTCGCTCACTGCCGCTTCCATGTCTTCCAGGTCCTGGTAGATCAGCCAGTCGCAGCCCAGGTGGGCTTCGATCTCTTCCACGGTGCGGTTGTGCGCGACCAGTTCCTCGGCCGCCGGCATGTCGATGCCGTAGATGTTCGGGTAGCGCACCGGCGGCGCGGCGCTGGCCAGATAGACCTTGCGCGCGCCCGCGTCACGGGCCATCTGCACGATCTGCTGGCTGGTGGTACCACGCACGATCGAATCGTCCACCAGCAGCACCACGCGGTTGCGGAACTCAAGGTGGATCGGGTTGAGCTTGCGACGCACCGACTTCACGCGTTCGCCCTGCCCCGGCATGATGAAGGTGCGGCCGATGTAGCGGTTCTTGATGAAGCCTTCGCGGTACTTCACGCCGAGCACGTTGGAGATCTCAAGCGCAGCGTCGCGCGAGGTATCCGGGATCGGGATGATGGTGTCGATGTCGTGGTCCGGGCGCAGGCGCAGGATCTTCTCGCCCAGCTTGATGCCCATGCGCATGCGCGCCTTGTGCACCGACACGTTGTCGATCATCGAATCCGGGCGTGCGAAATACACGTATTCGAAGATGCACGGGGTGTGCTCGGCCGGCTCGGCGCAGATCTCCGAGAACAGCTCGCCACGCGCGGTGATCACCAGCGCTTCGCCCGGCTGCACATCGCGCACGCGCTGGAAGCCCAGCACGTCCAGCGCGGCCGACTCGGACGCCACGATGTACTCGTCGCCCTCGGCATGGCTGCGCTTGCCCAGCACCAGCGGACGGATGCCATGCGGGTCGCGGAAGGCGACCAGGCCCAGGCCCAGCACCACGCTGACCACTGCATAGCCACCCTTGCAGCGGCGGTGCACGCCAGCCACCGCGCGGATCGCGGCTTCCGGGCTCAGCTGGCGCTGCTGCTCCAGTTCGTAGGCGAACACGTTCAGCAGCACTTCGCTGTCCGAATCGGTGTTGACGTTGCGGCGGTCCTGTTCGAACACCTGCTGGCGCAGCGCCTCGGTATTGATCAGGTTGCCGTTGTGGGCCAGCGCGATGCCGTACGGCGAATTGACGTAGAACGGCTGCGCCTCGTCCATGCCTTCCGAACCGGCAGTCGGGTAACGCACGTGGGCGATGCCGACGCTGCCTTCCAGGGTGGACATGGTGCGGGCATCGAACACATCGCGGACCAGGCCAGTGGCCTTCTGCACGCGCAGGCGGCTGCCGTTGGCGGTGGCGATGCCCGCCGCGTCCTGGCCACGGTGCTGGAGGACGGTCAAGCCGTCATACAACTGCCCGGCGACGTTCTGGTTGCCGACGATTCCGACGATGCCACACATGGTGCGAGGTCTCCGCTGGGCTGAGCCCAGTTACAAGGAAGGTGGCCGTACCTGGCCGCGGTGGTCGCCGCGCCTGCGGTCGACATTGGCCGGATCGCCCGGCTCGATACTGTCCGGCAGTGCTGGGGCGTCCGGACGCACTTCGGCCGGATCGTAGGAATCGCCCTGTTCCGCTTTCGCAGGCCGCAGCCATCCGCTGCCTGCCACTACCTGGTTGAGGATGCCATTATCGCCTGCCGCGCCCGGCTTTCCCAACCCGGCGCCTGCGTTCTTGCCCAACTCCATCAATGCAGATGGGGACAGCGCGTCGGTCGGCAAGGCCTTGGGCAGCAGATCGGCCCCGGGAACCTCCCAGTGCGGCAGCTTGCTGTTCATCCAGGCAACGGTGGGGTTCAGCAGTGGCCGCACCGCCGAGCGCTGCCAGGAAGGCTCGGCAGTCAGCGGGGTGAAACTGCCCAGCAGCAGCAGGATCGCGGCGATCAGGCCGCCCCGCACGGCGCCCAGCACCCCGCCCAGCAGGCGGTCCAGGCTGGTCAGCATGCTGCGGTGGACCAGGGCCTTGATGACCATGCCGATCACCGCAACCACGATCATCACGCCGATGCCGACCCCCAGGTAGCCACCGACGAAGTGTTCGCCACCGGGGGCCGCCGGGGCGGCCCACCAATGTGCGGCGTCATTGCCGAAGGCGAAGGCCGCCCACGCGGCCAGCAGCCACGACAGGGTGCCGATGACGATTCCCACGAAGCCGCGCAGCATCCCCAGCAGGGTGGAGGCGGCGATCACGATCAGCAGCACCACGTCGATCATGGCGCCCCGCTCCTTCGGCGGCGCTGGCAACGAGGCTGCGCGTGGGTCATGGGTGCGGTCGGACCATGCCGGCCACGCCGACCTTGGCGGCAACCTGCGCCTTCAGCTGCTCGGCATCGCCACGGTTGGCCACCGGCCCGACGCGGACGCGATGCAGGGTGCCCTTTTCGGTGCGCACCTGCTCGACAAAAGCGCTGAAGCCGGCGGCGCGGACCTTGTCGCGCAGGGCGTTGGCATCGTTGGCCTGGCCGAACGCGCCCAGCTGCACGGCAAAGCCGACGCCGCTGGCGGCCGGCGCTGCCGGCGTGGCCGGGGCCGTTGCCGGCTTGCTGGCGGTGGCCTCCGGCTTCGGCTCGGGCTTCGGGGTTTCGGGCTTCGGCGCCGGCTTCGGCGGCTCGGGCTTGGCCGCCGGAGTGGTCGTTGCAGTCGGCGTACTCGGCGGCAGGCTTTCACTGCGCACCGGGTTGCTGCTGGCCGACGGCGCGGTGGCGGCGGATGGGGTACTGGCGCTCGGCGTAGCCGGTGCCGGGGTGGCTGCCACCGGGGCGCTGCTGTCCGCTGCGGCATCCAGGGTGATCACTTCGGCCTTCACATCGGCACGGATCTTCACCGCCTGCAGGCGGGCGGCCTCGGCCTGTGCACGGTCGGCGTACGGCCCCACGCGCACGCGCCATGCCTGGCGGCCGTTGATGGTCGCCGTTTCGGCGAAGCCCGGCAGCTGCGAGCGCTTCAGGTAGGCGATCACCGCATCGGCGTCGGCCTTGCTGCCGTAGGCACCGAAGGTAACCGCATAGTTGCCGGCGGCGACCGTCGGCGAGGTGTCCACGGTCGGCGGAGTGGCCGGCGTGGCGGCGTCCGGCAGCGGCTTGGCCTGCCCGGTCTGCAGGCCGGTGGCACCACCGGCCGGGGCGACCAGGGGCAGCTCACGGGTTTCGAACTGGCCATCGGCCGGTGCATCCGGCGCGGCGATCGGCACATTGGCCACGCCGCTGTCCGGTGCCGGCCCCTTGACCAGCATCGGCAGGAAAATCACGGCCAGTGCCACCAGCACGATGGCACCAATCAGACGCTGTTTCAGAGGCGTATCCACGTGAGGCAGGCAACTGTCCGGAGATTGGCATCGATTATACGGGTGCCGGACCGGACGGCGTCGGCGTTGGCTGAACGCGTATCAGGCATCGCCCTGCAGCCATTGCAGGGCGGCGGCAGCGGTATGGAAGGAGCCGAACACCAGCACGCGGTCACCGCGCTCGGCCTGGGCCAGCACCTGCGCCAGTGCCTGTTCGACGCAGTCAGCCAGCAGCGCCGTGGCGGCGGCGGTGCCGGCCAGGCGTGCCTGCAGCTGGGCGGCGCTCTGCCCGCGCGGGCCTTCCAGCCCGGCCAGGGTCCACTCGCCCACTACGTCCTCCAGCGCCTGCACCACCCCCGCTGCGTCCTTGTCCTGCAGCGCGGCGTACACCGCCAGGGTGCGCCCGGCAGAGACCTCGGCCTTCAGCGCACGCGCCAGCTGGCCCGCCGCCTGCGGGTTGTGGCCGACGTCGACGCGGATCTGCACGCCATCGCGCTCGAATGCCTGCAGCCGGCCGGAAATGCGCGCCGCTGCGACACCGGCGGCCCACGCCGTACGCGGCACCGGCTTGTCCAGCGCGCGCAGCGCGGCGATGGCGGCACCCGCATTGGCCAGCTGGATCGGGCCGGCCAGCGCCGGAGTCGGCAGTTCCATGCGCAGGCCGACATCGCGCCAGCGCCAACGCTGCGCATCGATCGGCTCGTAGAAATAGTCGCTGCCACCACGGATCGCATTGGCGCCAACCAGGTAGGCACGGCGCAGCACGCTCGACGGCGGATCGGTCTCGCCCAGGATCACCGGCTTCCAGCCGCGGATGATGCCGGCCTTCTCGGTCCCGATCGCCTCGCGATCCTCGCCCAGCCACTCGGCATGGTCGATGTCCACGGTAGTGATCACCGCCACGTCGGCGTCCACGATGTTGACCGCATCGAGGCGGCCGCCCAGGCCCACTTCCAGTACCGCCAGGTCCAGCCCGGCGTCGGCGAACAGCTGCAGCGCGGCCAGCGTGCCGTACTCGAAATAGGTCAGCGTGATCTCGCCACGCACGGCTTCGATCGTATTGAACGCGGCGACCAGCGCGGCATCGTCCACGTCCTGGCCGTCGATGCGCACGCGCTCGTTGTAGCGCAGCAGGTGCGGCGAGGTGTAGGCACCGACCTTCCAGCCGGCGGCGCGTGCAATGGCTTCGATGAAAGCCACGGTTGAGCCCTTGCCGTTGGTGCCACCGACCACGATGGTGCGCTTGGCCGGCGCGCCCAGGCCCATCGCCGCGGCCACGGCGCGCACGCGCTCCAGGCCCATGTCGATGCTCGCCGGGTGCTGGCGTTCAATGTAGTCCAGCCAGTCGGCCAGGGTGGTCGGGGTGTTCGTCACGGCAGCGGTTCCAGCAGAAGCAGTTGATGCGGGGGATGGATCAGAGGGCGCGGTGCTTGGCTTCGCCGAAGAACGGCGTGTGGTGGGCGCAGTCGTTCAGGCGCACCACTTCCAGGCTGTCCAGGTCGGCGCCTTCGAGCAGGTTGAGCGTGGTCGGTGCCTGGCGGAAAGTCCACAGGCGGGAAAGCGGCAGGCCCAGCACCTTGCACAGGATCACGCGGTTGACCGCATCGTGCGCAACCACCAGCAGGGTGTCGTGCTCGCCGAGGCCTTCGGTGGCACGCGCCAGGCCGCGCCAGCTGCGCTCCAGCACCAGGCGCAGCGATTCGCCGCCGGGCATCAACACCGTATCCGGCTCCTCGCGCCAGGCATGCAGGCGCGACGGATCCTTCTCGTGGATCTCGCTGGCGAGCAACCCTTCCCATTCACCGTGGGCGATTTCCTGCAGCTCGGGCTCGGTCAGCAGCATGTCGGCGCGGGCGGCGCCAAGCGCCAGCTGCGCGGTGCGCTGAGCGCGCGACAGCGGCGAGGCGACGGCACGGGTGATGTCCACCGAGGCCAGGCGGGCACCCAGTGCCTGGGCCTGGGCTTCACCGATCGGCGAAAGCGGAATATCGATCTGGCCCTGGTAGCGGCCTTCGGCGTTCCACGGCGTTTCGCCGTGGCGGGCAAGCAGGATGCGCATGCGTGCAAGGGGTCCTGGGGGGAGGAGGTTTCCGCGTTTCGTTCACATCCTGTGAAGTACGCGGAACAGGGATGATACCTGTTCGGCGCACCGGGCCGGGCCGGGCATGAAAAAACCCCGCGACGTGGGTCGCGGGGTTTGGGAAACTCCGGCTATCTGGTCGAGGTTGCCGGCCAGCGGCCGGCACTGCCTCACTTCGCCAGGTTCAGTTCCTTCAGCAGCTGCGGCGCCGGCGCCACTTCCTGCATGATCCACTGCATGTAGCGGCTGTCGACGGCGATCATGCGGGTCATCACCGGGTCGAACACCCAGTTGGAGCTGACCGATTCCCAGTTGCCATCGAAGGCCAGGCCGACCAGCTTGCCGTTGGCGTCCAGCACCGGCGAACCCGAGTTGCCACCGGTGATGTCCAGGTTGGACAGGAAGTTCACCGGCACCGAACCAATGCGCTTGTCTTCCAGGCCGCCGTAACGCTTGGCCTTGACTGCATCAAGCAGCGCCTTCGGCGAATCGAACGGATCCTCACCGGTTTCCTTCGCCGCCACGCCTTCCAGGGTGGTGAACGGGGTGTACTTCACGCCGTCCTTGCCATAGCCCATGACGTTGCCGAAGGTGATGCGCAGCGACAGGTTGGCGTCCGGGTAGACGAACTCACCCTGGCTCTTCTTGTAGTCGGCCACGGCCTGCAGGTACAGCGGGCGCGCGGTCAGCGATTCGCCTTCGCGGATCTTCTTCTGCTCTTCCTGCTTCAGCAGTGCCGGCATGACGGCCACGGCGTACTGGATGGCCGGATCGTTGCTGGCCTCAAACGCGGCGCGGTCGGCCTTGAACCATTTCAGGCGTGCATCCAGGCTGCCCAGCTCGGTGCCCGACAGCTTGCCCACCAGCGATTTCACCGCAGCGGCATCGCTGCCGGCCAGCCACTTGTTCAGCACTTCGTTGTCGCGCTGTGCGGCCGGCAGGGCCACGTACTGGTCCAGCCAGTAGGCCTGCAGCTGCTGGTCCATCTTCGCCACGTAGCGGCGGTCCATCTGCTTCAGGCCACCTTCGATGGTGGTCAGGTCGCGTTCCTGGTAACCGGCTTCGCGCTCGGCATCCGGCTTGCTGCGCTCGATCGACAGGCGGTACAGGGTGATCGCCGCGCCAACGGCCGAGGTGTTGTTGAACTGACCGACGAACAGGTCGCGTTCGCGGGTCGACTTGCTGGTATCCAGATGCTTGAGCAGCTGCGCGTGTGCCGCCAGGGCCGGCTTGCCGGCAGCGCCCTGCTTCTTCAGCCACGCCAGCACGGCAGCTTCTTCAGCCTGCTTCTGGCCAGCGGCGTCGATGCGCTTGAAGCCTTCCAGCTGGCCCAGGTAGTTCTTGGCCACGTTGTTCATGCTGGCGGCGGTGGCGGCGTACTTCACCTTGACGTCGGCGTCGGCCTTGCCGGCGTCGGCGATCATCTTCAGCACGGCGTTGTAGTGCTTGGCGATGGTCGGGTAGGTGAAGCTGGCGGTTTCGTTGAATTCACCGGCCAGGGCATAGCGGTTGGTGCGGCCCGGGTAGCCCGCCACCATCACGAAGTCGTCGGCACCCAGCGGCTGGTCGGCGAACTTCAGGAAGTGCTTGGGCTGGTACGGCACGTTGTCGGCGGCGAAGGCGGCCGGCTTGCCGTCCTTGCCGACGTAGGCGCGGTAGAACGAGAAATCGCCGGTGTGGCGCGGCCACATCCAGTTGTCGACGTCGCCGCCGAACTTGCCGACGCTGCCCGGGGGCGCGTAGACCAGGCGCACGTCCTTGATTTCCATGTTGCGGAACAGGCGGTAGGTGTTGCCGCCGGAGAAGCTGTACAGGCGGCAGCGGAAGCCGGCATCGGCTTCACAGGCGGCGACCTGGGCCTTGTCGAAGGCGTCCAGCGCGCGGCTGCGGGCCAGCGGGTCGTTGCCGGCGGCAGCGATGGCGGCCTTGGCCTGGGTGGTGACGTCGGTGATCTGGTCGAGCACGAACACGCGGGCGTTCGGGCCGGCGCTCAGTTCGTCCTTCAGGGTCGGCGCGTTGAAGCCGTCCTTGATCAGGTTCTTCTGCGCGGTCGAATTCAGCTGGATGGCGCCATAAGCGCAGTGGTGGTTGGTGACCACCAGGCCCTGCGGCGAGACGAAGCTGGCGGTGCAGCCGCCGAGGGCGACGACCGCGCCCATCGGGTCGCCGGTCAGGTTGGACAGCTGTTCCGGGGACAGCTTCAGGCCGGCCTTCTGCAGCGGGCCGGCGATTTCCGGCAGCTGCTGCGGCACCCACATGCCTTCAGCGGCATGGGCGACCTGGGCCAGCCCGAGGCTGGCGACGATGGAGAATGCAAGCAGGTTCGAGCGCATGGAGCGGCCCCTGGTAGTGGAACCCTCGATTGTAGCCCGCCGCCCTGCCCCGGCCCGAACCCCGGAAGTCATGGGCCTACTTCTTGCGCTGCCATGCGCACGTCGGCCGCGCACATGGAATGGTCCAGAGGGGGCGTGGTCACCCTGGTCGGGACCGTTGGCGCCATGGGCCGGGCGCATGCGACTGGCGGGTTGGGCAGGACGCCCAACCCCGGTCTTGCCGTGTGCGCAGGACAGCGCGCACGAGCAAGGCGCCATCGAGCACCATGGATGGGCTTTTGCGTGTCCCGGCCAGGGTGACCACGCCCCCTCCCCCGGAATCAAGGAGGCGCTGCTGTTTGCGGCACGTTCGAAACGCCCGCCGGCGCACGCCTTTCGTTCCGCCAATGCACCCGCAGCGCAACATGGGAAATCCGCGCGGCACCCTATAATCCGCGCTTTCCCCCTGATGAGTTCCACCCCGATGGCGCAGCAAACGATGAAGGCCCTGGTCAAGCGCGAAGCGGCCAAGGGCATCTGGCTGGAAGAAGTTCCGGTGCCGACCCCGGGCCCGAACGAGGTCCTGATCAAGCTGGAGAAGACCGCGATCTGCGGTACCGACCTGCACATCTACCTGTGGGACGAGTGGAGTCAGCGCACCATCAAGCCGGGCCTGACCATCGGCCACGAATTCGTCGGTCGCGTCGCCGCACTCGGCTCGGCCGTGACCGGCTATGAAATCGGCCAGCGCGTCTCGGCCGAAGGCCACATCGTCTGCGGCCACTGCCGCAACTGCCGTGGCGGCCGCCCGCACCTGTGCCCGAACACCGTCGGCATCGGCGTCAACGTCAACGGCGCCTTCGCCGAATACATGGTGATGCCGGCCAGCAACCTGTGGCCGATCCCGGACCAGATCCCGTCGGAGCTGGCTGCGTTCTTCGACCCCTACGGCAACGCCGCGCACTGTGCGCTGGAATTCAATGTGATCGGCGAGGACGTGCTGATCACCGGTGCCGGCCCGATCGGCATCATCGCCGCCGGCATCTGCAAGCACATCGGTGCGCGCAACGTGGTGGTGACCGACGTCAATGATTTCCGCCTGAAGCTGGCCGCCGACATGGGTGCCACCCGCGTGGTCAACGTGGCCAACCAGTCGCTGAAGGACGTGATGAAGGAACTGCACATGGAGGGCTTCGACGTGGGCCTGGAAATGAGCGGCAACCCGCGCGCGTTCAACGACATGCTCGACTGCATGTACCACGGCGGCAAGATCGCCATGCTCGGCATCATGCCCAAGGGCGCCGGCTGCGACTGGGACAAGATCATCTTCAAGGGCCTGACCGTGCAGGGCATCTACGGCCGCAAGATGTACGAGACCTGGTACAAGATGACCCAGCTGGTGCTGTCCGGCTTCCCGCTCGGCAAGGTGATGACCCACCAGCTGCCGATCGACGACTTCCAGAAGGGCTTCGACCTGATGGAAGAAGGCAAGGCCGGCAAGGTTGTTTTGAGCTGGAATTGACCCTTCGCCGTGCGCGATGGGTGGGTGCCGAGCTTGCTCGGCACACCTTGAAATTGAAAAAGGCGCCCGATGGGCGCCTTTTTCTTTGGTGTTGCCGGCCAGCGGCCGGCACTACCCGTAACGCCTGCGGCGTTACTTGCCGACGGCGACGCTCAGCATCACCCGGCTGTGGGCCAGCTTGCCGGAATTGTCACGGCCGTTGCCGTCGGTGCCGTAGTAGCCCAGGCCGACGTTGAACAGGCCGAACTGGCGCGCGACGCCGACGTTCCAGTCGGTGTAGTCCTTGGCGATGCCGTCCTCGAAGGTGCTGCGACCGACGTTGGCATTCAGGGTGAAGTCCTTCGGCAGGCCCCAGCTGCCGCCCAGGCCGAAGTACCAGCCATCGGTGCTGCTGTTCCAGACATCGTTGGTGTAGGCCACCGTCAGCTTGTAGGTGTCATCCAGCGTGGTGGTGGTGATCAGCTCGTTGTAGTTCTGGTGGCTGGACTTCAGGTAGGTGTAGCGGTTCAGCAGCACGTCGAAGTTGACGCGCTCGGTGACGTCCACGCCGTAGCCGATCAGGTAGTCGACCTCGGTCTTCGGGTCACCCGCACCAAAATCCACGCCCGAGCCCCACACGCCTGCGTACAGGCCAACCGGGCTGGTGTAGGTGAAACCGGCCTGCAGGGTCGGATCCTCGTCGGTCTGCGACACACCACGGAACAGGTAATCGGAAACAGCGGTGACGTTCCAGCTGTACGGCGATTCGTTTTCCTGGGCGCTGGCGGCGAACGGGGTGGCCAGGGTCAGGGCAGCGGCAATGGCGAGGCAGGCACGGGCGTGCTTCATGGGCGTCTCCGAGGGTGGCGGGGGCAGGAAGGGGGAGCGGGCAACCGGCGCCAGACAGGCGCGGTTCACGAATTTTTAACCCGTTTGCTATTGCGATGCAACATGTGCCACCCGTGGCGGTGCCCTGCCCGGCCCGGTCGAAGGCCGTCGTAGCCCGGTAGAATCAACGGTTTCCCCGTTCAGAGCCGTGCCCACGCCATGACCGACGCCTCCTCCGCCCTGACCCGCCACTACGCCGAGGAACTGGACGCCATCCGCGCCCAGGGCCTGTTCAAGTCCGAGCGGATCATCACCAGCCCGCAGTCGGCCGAGATCACCCTCGAGGATGGCCGCAAGGTGCTGAACTTCTGTGCCAACAACTATCTGGGCCTGGCCGACCATCCGGACCTGATCCAGGCAGCCAAGGATGCGCTGGATACCCACGGCTTCGGCATGGCCTCGGTGCGCTTCATCTGCGGTACCCAGGACCTGCACAAGCAGCTGGAGAAGCAGATCGCCGACTTCTTCGGCAAGCAGGACACCATTCTGTACGCGGCCTGTTTCGACGCCAACGGCGGCCTGTTCGAACCGCTGCTCGGTGAGAACGACGCGATCATTTCCGATGCACTGAACCACGCCTCGATCATCGACGGCGTGCGCCTGTGCAAGGCCAAGCGCTTCCGCTACGCCAACTGCGACATGGCCGACCTGGAAGCCCAGCTGCAGGCCGCCGATGCCGCCGGCTGCAAGACCAAGCTGATCACCACCGACGGCGTGTTCTCGATGGACGGCTTCATCGCCCCGCTGGACGAGATCACCGCGCTGGCGAAGAAGTACAACGCGCTGGTGCACATCGACGAATGCCACGCTACCGGCTTCCTCGGCGCCACCGGCCGTGGCTCGGCCGAAGTGAAGGGCGTGCTGGAAAAGATCGACATCATCACCGGCACCCTGGGCAAAGCCATGGGCGGCGCACTGGGCGGCTTCACCTGCGCCAGCGCCGAGGTGATCGAGCTGCTGCGCCAGCGTTCGCGGCCGTACCTGTTCTCCAACTCGCTGCCGCCGCATGTGGTGGCCGCCGGCATCAAGGCATTCGAGATGCTGGCCGCCGCTGACGACCTGCGCGACACCCTGGTGGAGAACACCCGCTACTTCCGCGAAAAGATGGTCGCCGCCGGTTTCGACGTGAAGCCGGGCGTGCACCCGATCAGCCCGGTGATGCTGTACGACGCACCGCTGGCGCAGAAGTTCGCCGAGCGCCTGCTCGAAGAAGGCATCTACGCGATCGGTTTCTTCTTCCCGGTGGTGCCCAAGGGCCAGGCCCGCATCCGCACCCAGATCAGCGCTGCGCACAGCCGCGAGCACCTGGACCGCGCGATCGATGCGTTCACCCGCATCGGTGTCGAGCTGGGCGTGATCAAGGGTTGATCCCAGCGGTCAAAGCGTGCCGACCAAGGTCGGCACCTACCAGAGCTTGAGGGCGTGCCGACCGAGGTCGACACCTTCCCGGCATCACTTCTTTTTCTTCTTGCCCTTCGGCTCGTCCTTGCTGGCCACCACCACCGGCTTGGCGGCAGCGTCCTGGCCGTTGCCCTTGGCAACGCGGATGCCGTTGGCCTTCATCCAGGCATCAAACTCGTCGGCGGTCATCTTCTTGTCGCCGTTGCTCATCAGGAAGCGGTAGCTGCCGCGGCCATCCAGCTCCGGGGTCTTCACTTCCACCACCGGGGTTTCGGCCGGCGTTTCTGCCTTGGCCACCTTCTTGTGGCCACCACAGGCGGTCAGCAGCACCATCGGCAGCAGCAGGCCTGCGCAGCGCAGGGTTTGGTTGAGGGTCGGGTGGTACATGGGCAGGCTCCGTTCGGGAAGTTCAGCAACCAGGCGCCCCCTACGCCTGGAACGGTGGCCGGCAACCGCCGGCCGCGGGCGATGATCAGCCCGGTGCAGCGGCCCCCAGCCGCTGCTGGTCATTGACCTCCAGCATCCGCCACTGACCCTTGCCGAGATCGCCGAGCTGCAGCCCGCCGATCGCAACCCGGACCAGGCGCAGCACCTGCAGGTCGAAGGCCGCCAGCAGGCGGCGGATGTGGCGGTTGCGGCCCTCGTCGAGGACCACCTCCAGCCACGCGGTCTTGTCGCCGCTGCGCAGCACGCGCACGGCCTGGGCCACGAGGAACTCGCCCTCGTCCTCCACGCCGGCCTGCAGGGCCGCCAGCGTGGCGTCATCGGGCAGGCGGTCGACCTGCACGTGGTACGTCTTCTGCGGACCCGTTTCCGGATCGGTCAGGCGCGCGGCCCACTGCGGATCGTTGCTGAACAGCAACAGCCCTTCACTGGCCTTGTCCAGGCGCCCGACCGGCGCGATCCACGGCAGCCCTGCACCATCGAAACAGCGGTAGACGGTGTCGCGGCCACGCTCGTCCTGCGCGGTGGTCACCACCCCGCGTGGCTTGTTGAGCATCAGGTAAAGGCGCTGCGGCGCGCCCATCGGCTGGCCATCGACCTCGATCGGCGGCGCCGGCTGGCCAATCGGGAACTCGGGATCCCGCACGATGCGGCCGGAGACGCGTACGCGGCCCTCGGCAATCCAGCGCGCGGCCTCGCTGCGCGAGCAGACGCCGGCCTTGGACAGCACGCGCGCCAGGCCATGACGGACACCGGCGGCTGTGGCAGCGGGAGTCGCACGCCCACGCGATGCGTGGGAGCGGGCGGCGGGGGCGGCAGGTGGGCGGCGCGTGCGCAAGCCTCTGCTCCCCGCGGCGCTTACTTCTTGTCGACCGGCTTGGTCTCAGCCGGTGCTTCGGCCGGGGCCGGAGTGGCGGCCGGAGCCGGACGCGCCTTGACCACACGCACGCCACGCGCCTTCATCCAGGCGTCGAACTCTTCGGCGGTCATGCGCTTGCCGTTCTGGCTCATGTCGAAGCGCCAGGGCGTGTTGTCGAATTCGGTCTGCGGCTTGTAGGCCGCCGGATCGTTCGGCTTCACCGCCGGTGCGCTCGGAATGGCCTTGGCGATGTTCTGGCAGCCATCGATGCGCAGGCGCTGCAGCACCTGGTCCAGCGACTGCGACGGATCGTAGTTGCTGCTCAGCACGCCGGCCGGCATGCCCAGCTGGTTGCCACGGATGTAGAGCTCGTCGGCCACCGGCGCGATGGTCGTGGCCGGCAACGGCAGCGGCGAGGCGCTGGTGTTGACCGAGCAATCGACCGCAGCGTGGGCGGCGGGAACCAGGGCCAGCGCCAGGACGGCGGCCGATGCAGAGCGCAGCATGAAGGGCATCCAGGAAAGGAAGTGACGCGGCGAGTTTAGCAATGCCGCGACAGCTTTCAAGCGCCACTTTCAATGAATACGGCAACCCATTGGTTTTACGGACAAAAACCCGACGAACGGTCACCCCCCGGACCGGCAGGCGGGCCGCAGAAACAACAAGACCCGGCCGAAGCCGGGTCCTGCTGTGTCCTACTGGCAGAGCGTCAGAACTTAGTTCTGGACGTTCAGCTCGGTACGACGGTTCTTGGCGCGACCTTCCGGGTTGTCCGAACCATCCGGGTTGGTGTTCGGAGCAATCGGACGGCTCTCGCCGTAGCCGATCGGGCCGACCAGGCGACCGGCGTCAACGCCGTTCTTGGTCAGGTAGTTGTACACGGCGGTAGCACGACGCTCCGACAGCTTCTGGTTGTAAGCGTCGGTACCCTTCGAGTCGGTGTGACCGGCGACTTCAACGCGCAGATCCGGGTAACGCTTCAGGATCTCGGTGGCTTCGCTCAGGATCGCCACGGCGTCCGGACGCAGGTTCGACTTGTCGAAGTCGAAGTTGACGCCCTTCAGGTCGATGGAGACCGGCACCGGGCAACCGTCCGGACCGATGGTCTGACCCGGCTGCGAGTTCGGGCACTTGTCGTCGCAGTTGTTGACGCCGTCACCGTCGTCATCCAGGTCGGCGCAGCTCGGGGCAACCGGAGCCGGAGCCGGAGCAGCCGCGACCGGAGCCGGGCCCAGCGGGATCACGACGCCGACCGAAGCCAGCACGTCGCCGAACCAGCTTTCATCGTTGCCGGCACGCTTCGGGTTCACGCTCTGGTCGTCGAAATCAGCGCGGTAGGCGACTTCGGCACGGACAGCGACGCGCTTCTCGAAGGTGGTCTGCAGACCGACGCCGACCTTGGCGGCAAAGTTGCCGTCCTTGCGGTCAGCCAGGCCACCGCTGATCGGGTTGTACTCTTCTTCCGACTTCTGGTAGCCCAGGCCGGCCAGCAGGTACGGGTTCCAGCCGCGGCCTTCCTTGATGAAGTGGCGACGCAGGTCCAGCGAGACGCCGTACTGCGACCAGTTCATGTCCTTGTTGGCGTCGAAGTTCGGGTTCTGGTAGTTCAGCTCACCGTCCAGCGACCAGTTCGGGCTGATGAACTTGCCCAGGCCCAGGGTGACGAACGGAGCGTCATTGGTCAGGCGGTCGCTGTCCTGGAAGTTGAAGCCGGCCGAACCGGTCAGGTACCAGCGGTCATCGAACTCCTGCGCGGACGCAGCCTGGGCGAAAGCCAGACCACCCAGCAGCGCGGCAGTAAGGATCTTCTTGTTCATTGAGTACAGCTCCTATTTCGGGGGTATGAAACCGGTAGAGGCATGGGCCAGCACTAGTGCGTCGATGTTCGACAGCCGATTCAGCACGCCACCGCCGCGAACATTATGCTCAGGCGGGTGAAGGTCATGTTAACAGTCCCGTAACATGTGAAGTATCGCGCCCGACCCTCCACCGGTCCGACGTTGAAACCCTATACAGGATGATGAAAATCCGCAAGACCCTCACGCTGCAAGGGTTTGACGGGGTTTAGGTGCGGAATACGACATATTGCGCAACAGCTTGCTCCACCCGATTCAGCGTATCTGCTGAAACGTGAGGAACTCTATGATGGAGCCACGTACCCAGCCGGAGCCGAGATGAAAGCTGTCGCCCTGAGTCGTGAATCCGCCCCTGCCCTCTGCGATATCCGCCTCCCCCCGCCGCTGCCTCCGCGTGGCCGCGACCTGCTGATCCGGGTCGAGGCCGTCTCGGTGAACCCGGTCGACGGCAAGCAGCGGGCGACCACCGATCCGGCCACGCTCGAAGCACCCCGCGTACTCGGCTGGGACGCCGCCGGGGTGGTCGAAGCGATCGGCGAGGACGCCAGCCTGTTCGCGTCCGGCGACGAGGTCTACTACGCCGGTGATGTCACCCGGCCGGGCTGCAATGCGCAGTTCCATCTTGTGGACGAACGGCTGGTAGCGCGCAAGCCGACCACGCTCGACTTCGCCGAAGCGGCCGCACTGCCACTGACCACGCTCACCGCATGGGAACTGCTGTTCCAGCGCATGCCATTGCAGCTGGATGATCGCCGCCATGCCGGCCAGCACCTGCTGGTGATCGGCGGAGCAGGCGGCGTTGGATCGATGGCGATCCAGCTGGGCCGGCATGCCGGATTCGAGGTGATCGCCACCGCCTCGCGTGAATCATCGATCGACTGGTGCCGGCAGATGGGTGCCCAGCATGTAATCGACCACCGGCAGCCGCTGCTGCCCCAGCTGCAGGCATTGGGCATCGACGCAGTACAGGTCGCGCTCAACCTGGCCGACACCGACCATTACTGGGATGCGTTGGGTCAGCTGCTGGCGCCGCAGGGCCATGTCGGCCTCATCGTCGAACCGCGCGGCGCGCTGCGCATCGGTGATCCCTACAAGGCCAAGTGCATCGGCATCCACTGGGAGTTCATGTTCGCGCGTTCGCGCTTCGCCACGGCGGACCGCATCGAACAGCACCGCATCCTCAGCCGCGCGGCCAGCATGATCGACGCTGGCCAGCTGCGCGGCACCCTCAGCGAGACGCTGGGCACAATCAATGCGGCGAATCTGGACATCGCGCATCAGCGCTTGGCCAGCGGGCGCACGGTGGGCAAGCTGGCGCTGGCCGGCTGGGGCGACTGAGCCAGGCTGGAACGCCGGTGCGGTGTCGAGCAATGCTCGCCTGGCGGTGCCAGGCAAAGCAGCCGAGCATGGCCCAGCTCCACAGAACGGCCCATACGCAGGATCGACGACTCCTGTAGCGGCGGATCGGCCGGCATCTGTATCTATGGGAGTGACTGAATCGGGATTACGGTGGAAACAGATCCCTCCCCTCTCCCGAGCGCCGTCATGCCCACCGCCCTGCCCCTGCGTCTGCTGCAACTGATCATCGGCCTGTTCCTGTACGGCTTCGGCGCCTCGCTGATGATCCGTGCAGCGATCGGCGTGGCCCCCTGGGACGTGTTGTCGCAGGGCATCGCCGCACAGACGCCGCTATCGTTCGGCCTGGCCACCAATGTGATCGGTGCGCTGGTGCTGCTGCTGTGGTGGCCATTGCGACAGAAGCCGGGCGTCGGCACCGTGCTCAACGTGATGTTGATCGGCCCATCCGCGCAGTTCGGGCTGTGGTTGCTTCCCCCGGCGGTCGGCCTTGGCTGGCAGCTGGCGATGTTCTGCGCCGGCATGCTGCTGGTCGCCCTGGCCACCGGCCTGTACATCGGTGCCAAGCTCGGGCCCGGCCCGCGCGACGGCCTGATGACCGGCCTGCATGCCCGCACCGGCTGGCCGATCTGGAAGGTGCGCAGCCTGATCGAGGGCAGCGTGCTGCTGCTGGGTTGGTGGCTCGGCGGCAACGTCGGTGTCGGCACCCTCGCCTTCGCCCTGCTGATCGGCCCCCTGTGCGGAGTAACGCTGGGCTGGTTCGGGATTGGGCGTCCCCCGGTAGTGCCGGCCGCTGGCCGGCAACCGCAATCACCCTGAGCTGATCGAATGCCGGCCAGCGGCCGGCACTACCGCCCGCGCCCCTTGCCCCGGCCGCCGTTTCCCGGCACGCTTCGCGCTTCCGTACGCAAGCGTATCGATCATGTCGCCAGCCAACGAAAGCGCCTATCCCCACCTGTTCGCCCCGCTGGACCTGGGCTTCACCCAGCTGCGCAACCGCGTGCTGATGGGTTCGATGCACACCGGCCTGGAAGATCGCGCCCGCGACTTCCCGCGCCTGGCCGCCTACTTCGCCGAACGCGCCGAAGGTGGCGTCGGCCTGATCGTCACCGGTGGCTTCGCGCCGAACGTGGTCGGCTGGCTGAAGCCCTTTGGCGGAAAGCTGTCCTGGCCCTGGGAAGTGCGCCCGCACCGGCAGCTCACCGCGGCCGCGCACCAGCACGGCGCGAAGATCTGCCTGCAGCTGCTGCATGCCGGCCGCTATGCCTACCATCCCCTGTCGGTGGCACCGTCGAAGCTGAAGGCGCCGATCAACCCGTTCACCCCCCGTGCGCTGTCGGCCAGCGGCGTCGAGCGGCATATCGCCGACTACGCACGCAGCGCAAAGCTGGCCCGTGAAGCCGGCTACGATGGCGTCGAAGTGATGGGCTCGGAGGGCTACCTCATCAACGAGTTCATCGCCCCGCGCACCAACAAGCGCTCCGACCGCTGGGGTGGCGACGCCAACCAACGCATGCGTTTTGCAGTGGAGATCGTGCGCCGCATCCGCGAGGCCTGCGGCCCGGACTTCATCATCATCTATCGCCTGTCGCTGGTGGATCTGGTTGACGACGGCAGCAACTGGGAAGAGATCGTGCAGCAGGCCCAGGCCATCGAGGCGGCTGGCGCGACGATCATCAATTCCGGCATCGGCTGGCACGAAGCGCGCATCCCGACCATTGCCACCTCGGTGCCGCGCGCCGCCTTCGCCGGTGTCACCGCCAAGCTCAAGCCGCATGTAACGGTGCCGCTGGTGGCGACCAACCGCATCAACATGCCCGACGTCGCCGAGCGCATCCTCGCCAGCGGCGGCGCCGACATGGTGTCGCTGGCGCGCCCGCTGCTGGCCGACCCGCAATGGCCCAACAAGGCCCGCGCCGGCCGAGCCGAGGCGATCAACACCTGCATCGCCTGCAACCAGGCCTGCCTGGACCACGTGTTCGAGAACAAGCTGGCCAGCTGCCTGGTCAATCCGCGTGCCGCACACGAGACCGAGCTGGTCTACCGCCCGGCTGCCACGCCGAAAAAGGTCGCGGTGGTCGGCGCCGGTCCGGCCGGCCTGGCTTGCGCCACGGTGGCCGCCGAGCGCGGCCACCAGGTCACCCTGTTCGATGCCAACGACGAGATCGGTGGCCAGTTCAACGTGGCCAAGCGCATCCCCGGCAAGGAAGAGTTCCACGAGACCCTGCGCTATTTCCGCCACAAGCTGGCTGAAACCGGCGTGCAGCTACGCCTGGGCACGCGAGCAGATGCGGCCAACCTGGCCGGCTTCGACGAGGTGGTGCTGGCCACCGGCATCACGCCGCGCAAGGTCGACTTCCCCGGCGCCAACCACGCCAAGGTGGTCAGTTACCTGGACGTGCTGCTGGGCCGGGTCGAAGTGGGCGCCAGTGCGGCGATCATCGGCGCGGGCGGCATCGGCTTCGATGTCGGCGAATTCCTCAGCCACGCTGGTGAGTCCCCCGCGCTGGACCCACAGCGCTGGATGGCCGAATGGGGCGTGGACAGCACGTTCGAGGCCCGCGGCTCGCTGGCCAGGCCGCAGCCCGAGGCATCGCCGCGGCGGCTGTGGCTGCTGCAGCGCAGCCCGGGCAAGCCCGGCGCGCGGCTGGGCAAGACCACCGGCTGGATCCACCGCGCCACGCTGAAGGCCAAGGGCGTGCGCATGCTCGGCGGCGTCGAGTACCTGGGCGTGGACGACGAAGGCCTGCGCATCCGCGTGGAAGGCAGCGAACAGCTGCTGCCGGTCGACCATGTGGTGATCTGCGCCGGGCAGGAACCGAACCGCGCATTGCAGGCCGAGCTGCAGGCCGCCGGCATCAACGCGCAGCTGATCGGCGGTGCCGATGTAGCGGCCGAACTGGACGCCAAGCGGGCCATCGACCAGGGCAGCCGGGTGGCCGCCGCGCTCTGATGAGCGCATGAATGGGGGACGGAATGTGATTTCCGTCACCCCTCCCGAACCTGAATGTCAAGCCGGACGGTTCACGATGCGTTCGGCTACGCCCCCCTACCTTGCGCCATCTTTCCGCTCACCAGCCAGTTTCCGGTGAGCCGGCGCAGCCCCCACGATCGGTACTGGTCGTTTCTTTTGGGGCTGCCCACGGGGCGGCCCCGATGGCCGCCTCCCCATGACGCCAAGTCGTACCCCGCATCCTGTCGCCCCCGCGACTGGAAGCGGAGAGTGCGGCCCATACGGAGCAAGGAGTTATATGAAACTGGCCTGGATTCTCTGGCTGTCGCAGTTGTTGCCGCAGCCGGCCGCTGATTCACTGTGTCTGAGCACCACCGTTTACCTGGAAGCCCGCGACCAGACCCTGCGCGGCCAGCAAGCCGTTGCCGAGGTCGCCCTGCGCCGCCTCGACAGTGGCCTGTGGGGCGACTCGATGTGCCAGGTGGTCACCGCGCGCAAGCAGTTCGCGCCGACCATCGTCTCCCCCGGCACCCAGCTGGGCAATGACGCGGCCTGGAGCGAGGCAATGAACGTGGCCTTCGACGCCGAGCGCAACTGGGCGCTGCCGGCCGGCGAGCGCCGCGAGATCGTGCCCGGAGCCAGCCACTTCGCCGCGTTGTCCATCGCCAGCCCGAACTGGCGCAATGCCTACCAGGTGGCCACCATCGGCGATCACACCTTCTATAAGGTGCAGAACCTCAAGCCGCGGCAGTCGTAACGATCCGTGCTGGCGGCAGCGTTGCCGCCCGCTGGCAGGCTCTGGGATAGTGGGCGTTTCCCGCCCGCATCACCTGGAGTTCCCATGAAGCTGTACAGCAAGCCCGGTGCCTGTTCCACCGCCGACCACATCGCCCTGCAGTGGACCGGCCAGCCGTTCGAGGTCGAACTGCTGAACAAGGACACCCTCAAGGGTCCGGAATTCCTCAAGATCAATCCGGCCGGCGCCGTTCCCGCGCTGGTCGATGGCGACTTCGTGCTGCTGCAGAACGCCGCGATCATGGGCTATATCGCCGACACCTACCCGCAGGCCGGCCTCGGCGGCGATGGCAGCGCGCGCCAGCGTGCCGAAGCCACCCGCTGGCTGGCCTTCGTCAATTCCGACGTGCATCCGGCCTTCTCGCCGCTGTTCGCACCGGGCAAGTTCATCGCCGACGAAAGCCAGTTCGACGCGATCCGCGCCGCCGCACACAAGCGCCTGCGTGGCCTGTTCGAGACCGCTGACAGGCAGCTGGCCGACAAGCCCTGGCTGGCCGGCTTCCGCAGTTTCGCCGACCCGTACTTCTACATCACCCTGCGTTGGGCCGCCGGCACCAAGGTCGACCTGTCGGGCCTGGACAACCTGGCCGCCTACAAGGCACGCATGGACGCCGATGCCGGCGTGCAGGCCGCACTGAAGGCCGAAGGCCTGGCCTGAGCCTGACCCGGGGTCGGATCCGTCTGCACAGCAGGCGGCTCTGACCCCACCGGCGCCATCACCACACTCAGCCGATCTGGCGGATCACTTCACCGTTGGCATCGCGCAGGTAGGTCGGCACCACTTCGATGCGCAGCGCTCCCGCCACCGGGTAGATGCCACGTTCGGCACGCACGCCCGCCAGGGCCTGCAGCCCCGTCTCGTCCAGCGCCCAGCGCGCGCTGTCGGCCGATACCTCGCCGGTTTCACCGCGCGCTGCCGGAATGAACTCCCACTGCCGCTCGCGGCTGGCCAGTTCCAGCGATTTGCCGTGGCGCAGGCGCAATGGCAGCAGCTCGCACACACTGGCCACCTGGCCGGCGCCGAGCACCAGGGTGGTGACGCCCGCCTCCTGCCGCCAATCCAGTGTCTCGATGAACAACATGCCGGTGCTGGAGCCCTCGCGCTCGCTGCCGGCCCGCACCTGTGCGGCGAGTGTCGGATCCTCCAACAGGTTGCCGCGATGCAGGTCACTGATCCACAGCGGCATCGCCGGTTGCAGCGCCTGCAGCACGCCGCGCGTCGACCAGCGCTTGACCGCTTCCATCTCCTCATCGGTCAGCCCGACCAGCTGCAGGAACTGCAGGTGGCCATTGGCGGTGTCGCGCGCAGGCAACTGCGGATCGGCGATGAAGGCCAGGTGGCACAGGCGCGTGCCCGTCTCCAGCGCGATCGGGCCGTTGGCGTTCAGATGGTGACCATCCTCGAACACGTTGCCGCTGCCAAACACGTAGCGCGCCAGGTTCTGCAGCAGGTTCATCGGCCACACCGGCGGGTTGCTGCCGGCGTGCTCACCGGCTTCAGCAGCCAGGCGGAAGGTCAGCTCGAAACCATAGCCGCTGGCGGCGGCATCGCTGCTCTCCTTGGTGTACAGCTCGGAGAAGCCGTAGGTGATGTAGTGCCAATGCGGTACCGGTGCATCCACCCAGTAAACGCTGATGCCATCCAGTGGATCCTGGCCACCCAGCGTGTACGGCAACGCCGTACCGTAGTGACGGGGTTCCTGGCCGGCATACAGCGGCGCCAGCGCCGCATTGATCGCGTCCCAGCCTGGGGTGTCGGTGTCGTCGTGGTCGTCCTGCACGCGGGACTCCTTGTGGGGAAGTGAACCGATCACTTTACGCGGTGGCTCATGCCTGCACGACCTCGCCGCCACCATTGACCACGGCGGCCTGGGTTTCCTGCCACCAGCGCTGCGCCAGCGCCGGGCTGCGCGCCTTGCCCACCGCCGCCAGCAGTTCCGGGCACAGGCGTTCCAGTGCAAGTGCATCGGTGCAGCGTTCAATCTTCAACTGCATGAAGTAGCCCTTCAGGCCCAGGTGGCGCCGCACCGCCTCGCTCATCGCGTCGTACAGCTGCTGGTACAACGCCGGATCCTGTTCGCGGCCGGTGCTGATGCCACGTACCGGTGCCACCTCGGCATTGCCACCGATCACTTCGATCAGGCCCTGCGCTTCCAGCTGCTCCAGTGCATCGGCCGGCGCGCGCAGGCCTTCGAACAGGCCACGCAGTTCGGTGTCATCGCGATGGCCGTCGACCATCAGCAGGATCGAACGCAGTGCCGCCGGCAGGCGCCGGCCACGGTCTTCGATTTCCTGACGGCCAGCAGCCGTCTTGGCGTGCAGCAATGCCATTGCCTCCCCCTCCCTCGATGCACAATGCCGGCGCGCCTGACGGGCGCGCCCCCCTGTGTGCCATCCCCGGACGGCACGCGCCTTCCCCGGCGCGCGCCGCGTATTGCAGGTCGATGACAGGCCGAGCTTAGCGCAAGTGCCGCGGGTAGTGCCGGCCGCTGGCCGGCAACCTCGGGATTGATGGGGGTGCCGGCCAGCGGCCGGCACTACCGGATCAACGGCCCAGCGCGCGGCGGATCTCCTCCAGCGCGCTGGGGTCGTCCAGCGTCGACAGGTCGCCCGGATCACGCTGTTCGGCCAGCGCCTGCAGCGAGCGCCGCAGCAGCTTGCCGGAGCGGGTCTTGGGCAGTGCATTGACCACGTGTACGTGCGCCGGGCGTGCGACCGCGCCGAGCGAGGTGGTCACCGTCGCCATCATCTCGGCCACCACCGGCGCCGGATCCTCGCCATCCAGGCCCTGCTTGAGGGTGACGAACACCAGCGGCACCTGCCCCTTCAGTTCATCCTTGACCCCGATCACGGCGGCCTCGGCCACCCGCGGATGGCTGGAAATGGCCTCCTCGATCTCGCGCGTGCCCAGACGGTGCCCGGCTACATTGATGACATCATCGGTGCGACCGAGGATGAAGGTGTAACCATCGTCGTCGCGGATCGCCCAGTCCAGCGAGCTGTACAGCAGTTCCTTGAAGTGGCTGAAGTAGCTCTGCAGGAAGCGGCTGTCATCATTCCACACGGTGCTCATGCAACCCGGCGGCAGCGGTGGCGACACCACCAGCACGCCCTTCTGCCCCGGTGCGACTTCCTCGCCGGTGTTCTCGTCGATCACCTTCATCCGGTAGCCGAGATTGGGGAAGCCCGGCGAACCGAAGCGCACCGGCTTCATCTCCAGGCCCGGCAACAGGGTCAGTGCCGGCCAGCCGGTCTCGGTCTGCCAGTAGTTGTCGATGATCGGCTTGCCGAGCGCTTCGCTGATCCAGTGCGCGGTCGGCTCGTCGAGCGGCTCGCCGGCCAGGAACAGGTACTTCAGCGCGCGCAGGTCGTGGCGATGGATGAAGTCCGCGTCGTGCTTCTTCAGCACTCGGATGGCGGTGGGCGAGGAGAACATCGTGCGCACGTTGTACTGCTCGCACAGCGCCCACCAGATGCCGGGATCCGGATTGGTCGGCAGGCCTTCGTACAGCAGCGAGGTGCAGCCACCGATCAGCGGGCCGTACACATTGTAGGAGTGGCCCACCGCCCAGCCGACATCGGAGGTGGAGAACATCACCTGGCCCGGCTTGCAGTCGAAAACGGTCTCCATCGACTGCGCCATCGCCACTGCATAGCCGCCCACATCGCGCTGCACGCCCTTCGGCTTGCCGGTGGTGCCGGAGGTGTACAGCAGGTAGCTCGGTTCGCTCGCTTCCAGCCACTGCACCGGCACGTCGACTTCACCGATCTGCGCACGCAGCGTGGCGTAGTCCACGTCACGGCCCGGCACGCGGGGTTCGGCGGCATCCAGCCCACGCGACACGATCAGCACATGCGGTGGCGGCGACGCCGCTTCGGCGCAGGCGGCGTCGACCATCGGCTTGTACGGAATCAGCTTGCCACCGCGCATGCCGGCGTCGGCCGCGATCAGCAGCTTGGGCTTGGCATCGTCGATGCGCAGCGCCAGGTTGTGCGCCGCAAAGCCCCCGAACACCACCGAGTGCACCGCACCGATGCGCGCACAGGCCAGCATCGCAAACACCGCTTCGGCCATGTTCGGCATGTAGATCACCACGCGGTCACCGTGGCCGACGCCGAGGTGCTTGAGTACCGCGGCGAAGTCGTTCACTTCGCGGTACAGCTGGTGATAGGTGATCTCGCGTGTGCTGTTGGTTTCGGTGGAGATGGCGACCAGTGCGAGCTGGTCGGCGCGCTCGGCCAGGTGGCGGTCGACGGCGTTGTAGCAGAGATTGGTTTCGCCGCCGACGAACCAGCGCCGGAACGGCGGGTTGCTGTAGTCGAGCACCTGCTGCGGCGGTTTATGCCAATGGATGCGCTTGGCTTCCTCGCCCCAGAAGGCCTCCGGCTCGTCGATCGAGCGACGGTAGGTTTCCTCGTAGTTCATGACGCAGCCCTCCCAGACAAAGTCATGGGTTCGAGGATAGTCCGGCGCTGCCGCGCGGGCCGCCCTACCTTGGTAGGGGGTGGGGTTTGTTATGCAGGGCTTGCAGCCCTGCACCTGCGGTAGTGCCGGCCGCTGGCCGGCAACCTCAGAAGCAACAGCCGAAGCAACAGCAGAAGCTGGCTTACTGGGGGATGGCGGGGCGGGTCCGATTGCGGGGGACGCCGTGAATCCGTCCTTGGAGGCTCGGTCGCCGCTTGCTCGTGTGCGCAGTCCTGCGCACACGGCAAGACCGGGGTTGGGCGTCCTGCCCAACCCGCCCGAGGCATGCCTCGGGCCCATGCGGCTCACGCCCCCGCAACCGGACCCACCCCGCCTTCGACAGATTCCGCGATCTGCCGGAACGGCATATTGTTCTGGTCGGTGTCGACCTTGGTCGACTGCTCTGGTAGGTGTTGACCTTGGTCGACGCGGTAGATCCACGCCATGCGTGGATGGTTCATTCGATATCTGACAGAAAAATCGTGTCGACCAAGGTCGACACCTACCAACAGCTGCGCGGAACAACGGCCACCGCTACCGACAGCCGAGTGAACCTGTCGAAGGTGGGGCGGTGTCGAAGTGCGGGGTGTCAGCCGCATGGATGCGGCTGCCAAGCCTACACGGACGTACTTGCGGCGGCCCCGCACTTCGACACCGTCCCGCCAACCCACGTATAGCCCGCTTTTGACGTTGACGTTGATTCTGCGGGTGCAGGGCTGCAAGCCCTGCCGACCCCCTAGAACGGAGCCGCGGACTCGAACGCGAGCGCCTCGCCCGTCAGCGGATGCGTGAACCGCAGGCTGCGTGCATGCAGATGCACGCGGTGCGCCGGTGCCGCGTCATACAGCACGTCGCCAACAATCGGATGGCCAATACTGGCCATGTGCAACCGCAGCTGATGGCTGCGGCCAGTGATCGGTTCCAACGCCACGCGCGTGCGCCGCGCTTCTACATCACGCGCCAGTACGCGCCAACGCGTCAACGCCGGCTTGCCGCGTTCGTGATCGACCATCTGCTTCGGCCGGTTCGGCCAGTCAACGATCAACGGCAGGTCCACTTCGCCGGAATCACCCTCGAGCAGCCCCTGCACCACCGCTTCATACCGCTTGCCAACCTGGCGCTGCTCGAACTGCTTCGACAATGCGGCCTGCGTCTCCTTGCCGCGCGCGTGCAGCAGCAGGCCGGAGGTCACCTGGTCCAGCCGATGTACGGTCAACGCATCCGGATACAGCGCCTGCAGGCGCGCGACCACGCAGTCCTGGTTCTCGGCGCTGCGGCCGGGTACGGACAACAGGCCAGCCGGCTTCTCGGCCACCAGCAGTGCGTCATCGATGTAGTGCAGGTGGATCATGCGGTTCCAGGAATTCCAAATGAAAACGGGGAAGCCGAAGCCTCCCCGTTTTCTGCGTACCAACCAACGGTCGGTACCTACCTTGATGGAAGACGTACCGGCCGGAGCCGGTACCGCCTGCATCAGCCCAGCAGGTGGGCGACGCCGGCGCGCTCTTCTTCCAGCTCGGCCAGGGTCTTGTCGATGTACTTCTGGCTGAAGTCGTCGATCGGCAGGTCCTTGACCAGGGTGTACTTGCCGTTCTCGGTGGTCACCGCGAAGCCGAAGATCACGCCTTCCGGAATGCCGTAGGAACCGTCGGACGGCACGCCCATGGTGACCCACTTGCCGTTGCTGCCCAGCACCCAGTCACGCACGTGGTCGATCGCTGCGTTGGCGGCCGAAGCAGCCGAGGACGAGCCACGGGCTTCGATGATCGCCGCGCCGCGCTTGCCGACGGTCGGGATGAAGGTGTTGGCGTTCCACTCCTGGTCGTTGATCGCATCGGCGATCGACGCACCATCGGCGGTGGCGAAACGGTAGTCCGGGTACATGGTCGGGCTGTGGTTGCCCCACACCACCAGCTTCTCCATGCCACCGACCGGCTTGCCGAGCTTGGTCGACAGCTGGCTCAGCGCGCGGTTGTGGTCCAGGCGCAGCATGGCGGTGAAGTTTTCCGGCTTCAGGTCCGGGGCCGACTTCATCGCGATGTAGGCGTTGGTGTTGGCCGGGTTGCCGACCACCAGCACCTTCACGTCACGGCTGGCGACCTTGTTCAGCGCTGCACCCTGGGCGGTGAAGATCTTGGCGTTCTCCAGCAGCAGGTCCTTGCGCTCCATGCCCGGGCCGCGCGGACGTGCGCCGACCAGCAGGGCGATGTCGGCGTCCTTGAACGCGACTTCGGCATCATCGGTGCCGACCATGCCGGCCAGCAGCGGGAAGGCGCAGTCTTCCAGCTCCATCATCACGCCCTTCAGGGCGGCCTGGGCCTTGTCGACCGGCAGTTCCAGCAGCTGCAGGATGACCGGCTGGTCCTTGCCCAGCATTTCGCCGGAGGCGATGCGGAACAGCAGGGCATAACCGATCTGGCCGGCGGCGCCGGTCACGGCAACACGAACGGGTGCTTTCATGGGGGTTTCCTCTTGCTTGCAAGCGTTTGATGGGACGCCGCGGGCAGAGCCACGCAGGCCAGGCGGGCGGCGGGGAACAGGGAAACGGCCACCCATGGGTGGCCGTTTCGAAGGGGGATCAGGCGGCGAGGTGCTTGTTCCACTCCGCGACGCGGTCGGCCTGGGCGGCCAGCACGGCGTCGACGTCGCCTTCCAGGGTGATCGAATGGATCACGTCGCCCTGCTTGACCGAATCAACGATGGCCTGGCCTTCCAGGACCTTGCCGAAGACGGTGTGGCGGCCGTCCAGCCAGTCGGTCTTGATGTGGGTGATGAAGAACTGGCTGCCGTTGGTGTTCGGGCCGGCGTTGGCCATCGACAGCGAGCCGACCTCATGCTTCACGCCGTTCTTCTCGTCTTCGAACTTGTAGCCCGGGCCGCCGGTGCCACGACCCTGCGGGCAGCCGCCCTGGATCATGAAGTCGGCGATCACGCGGTGGAAGATCAGGCCGTCATAGAAGCCGTGCTTGACCAGGTTCACGAAGTTGGCCACGGTCAGCGGCGCCTTGTCGGCGAACAGCTCGACCTTGATCGGGCCCTGGGTGGTGTCGAAAGTGGCGATGAGGGACATGAAGATCCTTGATGCAGAGGGGAACGCGTCTAGCCACCTAGTTTACACCTGCCTCGTGGCGGCGGCGGCTTCGACCATCGGTGAAGAACCCGGCTTCAGCCCGTGGACGGGAAGCCGCGTCTCCGGGCGCTGGCGGCCCCGGCCGACGCGGCGGACAGCCAGCTGAATGGGCCCCGCGACGGATGTGAAATCCACCTTTTCGCGAATCGTCAAGTTCGACGTATAATGTTGGACTTCTTTTTCCAAATCCGGCGCCGACTGGCCCCCTTTCGTATGTCCATCGAAAATCTTCGCAACATCGCCATCGTCGCCCACGTCGACCATGGCAAGACCACCCTGGTCGACCAGCTGCTGAAGCAGTCCGGCACCCTGTCCGAGCGCACCGTCCTCGCCGAGCGCGTGATGGACAGCAACGACCAGGAAAAGGAACGCGGCATCACCATCCTGGCCAAGAACACCGCCATCACCTGGGAAGACAAGAAGACCGGCATCAAGAACCGGATCAACATCGTCGACACCCCCGGCCACGCCGACTTCGGTGGTGAGGTCGAGCGCGTGCTGTCGATGGTCGATACCGTGCTGATCCTGGTCGACGCGATGGACGGCCCGATGCCGCAGACCCGCTTCGTGACCCAGAAGGCCTTCGCGATGGGCTTCAAGCCGATCGTCGTGGTCAACAAGGTCGACCGTCCGGGCGCCCGTCCGGAATGGGTGATCGACCAGGTCTTCGACCTGTTCGACAAGCTCGGCGCCACCAACGAGCAGCTGGACTTCCCGATCGTCTACGCCTCGGGCCTGAACGGCTATGCCGGCCTGGAAGACACCGTGCGCGACGGCGACATGACCCCGCTGTACGAAGCGATCATGCAGCACGCGCCGAAGCCGGAAGTGGATCCGGAAGGCCCGTTCCAGATGCGCATCAGCCAGCTGGACTACAACAACTTCGTGGGCGTGATCGGCATCGGCCGCATCCAGCGCGGCACCCTGAAGAAGAACATGCAGGTCGCGGTCATCGACCGTGAAGGCAAGAAGCGCAACGGCAAGGTGCTGCAGGTGCTGGGCTTCATGGGCCTGGAGCGCATCGAGCAGGATTCGGCCGAGGCCGGCGACATCGTGGCCATCTCCGGCATCCAGGAGCTGACCATCTCCGACACCATCTGCGCACCGGACTTCCCGGAAGCGCTGCCGGCGCTGACCGTCGACGAGCCGACCATCTCGATGACCTTCCAGGTCAACAACTCGCCGTTCGCCGGCAACAAGGACCTGTCCGGTGGCAAGTTCCTGACCAGCCGCCAGATCAAGGACCGCCTGGACCGTGAAAAGGTCCACAACGTGGCCCTGAAGGTCGAGCAGCTGGAAGACGCCGACAAGTTCCTGGTCTCCGGCCGTGGCGAACTGCACCTGTCGGTGCTGATCGAGAACATGCGCCGCGAAGGCTACGAGCTGGCCGTGTCGCGCCCGGAAGTGATCATCAAGGAAATCGATGGCCAGCTGATGGAGCCGATCGAGCAGCTGGTGGTGGACATCGAAGAAATCCACCAGGGCGGCGTGATGGAAAAGCTGGGCACCCGCAAGGGCCAGCTGAAGAACATGGAATCGGACGGCAAGGGCCGCGTGCGCCTGGAGTACCAGATCCCGGCCCGTGGCCTGATCGGTTTCCAGAACGAGTTCAAGACCCTGACCCAGGGTTCGGGCCTGCTGTTCCACGTGTTCGACCACTACGGTCCGAAGGAACAGGGCGCGATTGCCAAGCGCATCAACGG
Organism: Stenotrophomonas sp. a6; assembly: GCF_030913325.1. Taxonomy (NCBI): domain Bacteria; kingdom Pseudomonadati; phylum Pseudomonadota; class Gammaproteobacteria; order Lysobacterales; family Lysobacteraceae; genus Stenotrophomonas; species Stenotrophomonas sp. a6. The sequence continues at coordinate 897,650 of NZ_CP133161.1, read as the reverse complement.
CGTGATGATCGCCAATGCACCGGGCACCACGCCGGCCTACTCGCTGGGCCCGCTGCAGGAGCGCGGCAAGCTGTTCGCTGCTGAAGGCGACAACGTGTATGAAGGTCAGCTGGTCGGCATCCACTCCAAGGACAACGACCTGACCGTCAACGCGATCAAGACCAAGCCGCTGACCAACATGCGCGCTTCGGGCAAGGACGATGCGATCCAGCTGACCCCGGCGATCAAGTACTCGCTGGAACAGGCCCTGGACTTCATCGAAGACGACGAGCTGGTCGAGATCACCCCGAAGGAGATCCGCCTGCGCAAGAAGTTCCTGACCGAGAGCGATCGCAAGAAGGCTTCGCGCGGCGGCTGAGCCAGCACCCCGTGAACCAGAGCGGCTACAACCCGGATCCACACCGGCATCCGGGTCTGCACGTCATCGCCCTGCTCGAAGCGAGCAAGGCGATGCTGGCGCTGTTGGCCGCCACCGGGCTGGAAGTGCTCGGACCGCAGCCGCTGCGGCACGGCATCATGGCCCTGATCCGGCGTTTCAGCCTGGATCCGGACCATGGCACCCTGCCCTCGCTGCTGCACATGATCAGTCCCGACGCGGTCCACCTGGCCGCGGCGGGGATGATCGGCTACGGCCTGCTGCACCTGGTCGAAGCCTGGGGCCTGTGGCGGGCCAAGGCCTGGGCGTCCTGGCTGGGCTGCTTGACCGCCGCCCTGTACCTGCCTTTCGACATCTTCGCGATCATCCGCCATCCCGGCTGGCCGTCATGGACGATCCTGGCGATCAACCTGATCGTGGTCTACGTCCTCGCCCGCGACCTGCGCAAGCGCCACCGCTGAGCACCGGCTACACTGGGGATTGGAGCCGACCAAGCCGCCCCATGCGCCCGTCCTTGCCGCCTCTGCTGACCTGCCTGCTCGCCGCGCTGCCGGCGCTGCTTTCGGCTGGCTGCAGCCCGGCCACGCCCAGCGCGCATGCGGCCGAACCTGCGAGCCGCAACGTGCCGTTCCCGTACGCCGAAACCGATGTCGCCGACCTGCAGGCGCGGATGACTGCCGGAGATCTGGACAGCACCACCCTGACCCAGGCCTACCTGCAGCGTATCGCCGCCCTGGACCGCACCGGGCCCCGCCTGCGCGCGGTGATCGAGCTCAACCCCGACGCGCTGAAGGAAGCCGCCGCACGCGACCGCGAGCGCCGCGAAGGGCGCCTGCGTGGGCCGCTGCATGGCATCCCCCTGCTGCTGAAGGACAACATCAACGCCGCACCGATGGTCACCAGTGCCGGCTCACTGGCCCTGCAGGGCTTCCGTCCGGACGATGCCTACCTGGTACGCCGGCTGCGCGAGGCTGGCGCCGTAGTGCTGGGCAAGACCAACCTCAGCGAGTGGGCCAACTTCCGCGGCAATGACTCCATCTCCGGCTGGAGCGCGCGCGGCGGCCAGACCCGCAACCCCTACCGCATCAGCCATTCACCGTGCGGTTCCAGCAGCGGCAGCGCGGTGGCCGTGGCCGCCAACCTGGCCAGCGTGGCGATCGGCACCGAAACTGACGGCAGCATCGTCTGCCCGGCCGCGATCAACGGCGTGGTCGGTCTGAAGCCGACGGTCGGGCTGGTCAGTCGTGATGGCATCGTGCCGATCTCCTTCAGCCAGGACACCGCCGGCCCGATGACCCGCAGCGTCGCCGATGCTGCTGCCGTGCTGACTGCGATCGCCGGCCGCGATGACGCCGATCCCGCCACCGCGACCATGCCCGGCCGTGCGGTCTACGACTACACCGCGCGCCTGGACCCGCAGGGCCTGCGCGGCAAACGCATCGGTCTGCTGCAGACGCCGCTGCTGAAGTACCGCGGCATGCCGCCGCTGATCGATCAGGCAGCGACCGAGCTGCGTCGCGCCGGCGCCGTGGTGGTGCCAGTGGAGCTGCCCAACCAGGGCGCGTGGGCCGAGGCTGAGCGCACGCTGCTGCTGTACGAGTTCAAGGCCGGGCTGGAGCGCTACTTCAGCACCCACCGCGCGCCACTGCGCAGCCTGGCCGAACTGATCGCCTTCAACCAGGCGCACAGCAAGCAGGAACTGGGCCTGTTCGGCCAGGAGCTGCTGGTGGAGGCCGATGCCACCACCGGCCTGGCAGACCCTGCCTACATCCGCGCGCGCAGTGATGCGCGCCGGTTGGCCGGCCCGGAAGGCATCGATGCAGCCCTCGCCGCCCATCAGCTCGATGCGCTGGTGGCGCCGACCACCGGTGTGGCGTGGCCGATCCGCAGCGAAGGCGACGACTTCCCCGGCGAGAGCTACAGCGCCGCTGCCGTGGCCGGTTACCCCAGCCTGACCGTGCCGATGGGCCAGATCAACGGCCTTCCCGTCGGCCTGCTGTTCATGGGCACCGCCTGGAGCGAGCCGAAGCTGATCGAAATGGCCTACGCCTACGAGCAGCGCACCCGTGCGCGGCGGCCGCCACACTTTGATACCGATGCGCTGATCGACGCCGGCGAGCCCTGAGCTCCGGTGACGCCGCGACATCTTGCTTCCGGTAGTGCCGGCCGCTGGCCGGCAGCTCGATCGCTCCGGCGTTGCCGGCCCGCGGCCGGCACTACCGATCCTGTGGCTCCACCGGCACGATCGCCGCCTCACCATCTTCAGCACCTGGCGAACGCACATCCGAGGTGCGTGCACGTGGACCACGCGGCATATCCAGCTCGTCTTCGTGTTGCAGCCGCGCACGCACCTGCGGCAACGACTGCGGATGCTCACGTGCGAGGAAATCGAGCATGCGTTCGCGCACCAGGCAGCGAAGATCAAAGGCATCACCGGAACTGCGCGCGCTGACCAGCAGGCGCACCTGGATCGCGCGCTCGTTGGTTTCGGTCACCTGGGTCACGCAGACGCGCCCATCCCATAGCGCCTGGCCATGGCAGATGCGCTCCAGCTCGGCACGGATCGCCGCGATCGGTGCCCGATAGTCCAGCCACAGAAACGCAGTGCCGAGCAGATCGGCACTGCGCCGCGTCCAGTTCTGGAACGGGTTTTCGATGAACCAGGTCAGCGGCACCACCATCCGCCGCTCATCCCAGATCCGCACGACCACATAGCTGCTGCCGATCTCCTCGATGCGGCCCCACTCGCCCTCGACGATCACCACGTCATCCAGCCGGATCGGCTGCGTCAGTGCGATCTGCAGGCCGGCGATGAGGTTGCCGAACACCGGCTTGGCGGCGATGCCCGCCACCAGCCCGATCAGGCCCGCCGACGCCAGCAGCGCCGTGCCGATCTTCTGCACCATCGGGAAGGTCAACAGCACCAGCGACGCACCGAGCACGATGATGCCGCCCATCAACACCCTACTGAGCACGCGCGTCTGGGTCTGGATGCGGCGTGCCTCCAGGTTGTCGGAGACATCGATGGGATGGCTGCGCAGGATCGCGCGCTCGCCCGCCGCCACCGCGCGTACCAGCAGCCAGACGAAGCAGGCCATCAATGCAATGTGCAGTCCGTGCTGCAGATGGCCCAGCAACGGATCCTGCAGCGGCGTCGCCTGCAAGGCGGGAATCAGCAGCAGCAGCGGCCACGCGGTGGCCAGCGGCAACCCGAGTACTCGACCGATACGCGCACGTCGGCGATCACGCCCTTTCAGCCGGTGATAGATCCACAGGATCAGCCATGCGCCTATGCCGCCCACCACTAAGGCCAATCCCAACGGCCATGCGTAGGCCTGTGCGCTCTGCCAGTGCACCGTTGCCACCTCCAGTCGGACAACCAGGTGGACAGCCTCGCGCATGGCGCATGAGTGTCACGTCAGTCGTTTGTAAGGAGGGTGTTGGTCGGCAGGGCTTGCAGCCCTGCACCTGCGGACGCAACGGCAACGGCCGAAGCAACAGCAACAGCAGAAGCGGGTATTCCGTGGGATGGCGGGGTGGGTCCGGTTGCGGGGGGCGCTGCAAGTCCCCCTCCGGGGCCCGGCCCAGCCGCTGGCGGCTGTGCGTTCGGGCGCTTGCGAAGCAGTGCTTCGCAAGCAAAGCGCCCTCACCCATGTAAGCTCGGTCGCCGCTTGCCCGTGTGCGCTGTCCTGCGCACACGGCAAGACCGGGGTTGGGCGTCCTGCCCAACCCGCCCGAGGCATGCCTCGGGCCCATGCGGCTTACGCTCCCGCAACCGGACCCACCCCGCCTTCGACAGTTTTCTGCGATCTGTCGGAAGCTGCTGCTGATGGTGGGTGCCGACCGTTGGTCGGCACGGGGTCGGAGCCCATTTTGAATACTGCTATCTGACAGAAAAATCGTGTCGACCAACGGTCGACACCTACCAACAGCCGCGCATGCCAATCGCCGCAGTTACCAGTAGATCCACGCCATGCGTGGATGATTCATTCGACATCTGACAGATGTGCCGACCAACGGTCGGCACCCACCAATAGCGACCTGAACCTGTCGAAGGTGGGGCGGTGTCGGAGTGCGGGGTGTCAGCCGCATGGATGCGGCTGCCAAGCTTACAGGGACGTACTTGCAGCGTCCCCGCACTCCGACACCGCCCCGCCATCCCACGGAATACCCGCTTCTGCAGTTGCTGTTGCTTCGGCTTCTGGCAGGTGCAGGGCTGCAAGCCCTGCCTAAAACCCATTACCGCACTTGCTCCTGCTTGCGCACGATCGCCATCGCGATCTCCAGCGACTGCTCGTAATTCAACCGCGGGTCCACCGTTGAGCGATACGCACGCTCCAGGTCACGCTCGGTCAGTTCGCGCGCACCACCGGTGCATTCGGTCACGTCCTCGCCGGTCAGTTCCAGGTGCACGCCACCCAGGCGCGTGCCCGCGGCCGCATGCAGATCAAACGACATCTCCACTTCGCCACGCACGTTGTCGAAGCGACGCGTCTTGAAGCCATTGGCAGTGCTTTCGGTGTTGCCATGCATCGCATCGCACACCCACAGCACGCGGCGGCCATCACGCTTGACGGCATCCAGCAGCGGCGGCAGCTTCTCGGCGATCTGCGCCGCACCCATGCGGTGGATGAAGCTCAGTCGACCCGGTTCGTCGTGCGGGTTGAGCACGTCGATCAGGCGCAGCAGCTGGTCCGGCGTCACCGACGGGCCGACCTTGATCGCAATCGGATTGCGCACGCCACGCAGGTATTCCACGTGCGCGCCATCGAGCGCAGCCGTGCGCATGCCGATCCACGGGTAATGCGTGCTCAGGTTCAACCAGCCCTGCTGGCGCGGCACCTGGCGGGTCAGCGCCTGCTCGTAGGGCAGCAGCAGCGCTTCATGCGAGGTGTAGAAGTCGATGCGGTTGAGGTTGTGCACGCGGGCCCCGGCCAGGGTCTCCATGAAGTGCACCGCATCGCCGATCGAGGCCACCATCTTCTGGTAATCGGCCGCCAGCGGCGAGTGGCTTACCCACTCCAGGTTCCAGTATTCGGGGTGGTGCAGGTCGGCGAAACCACCGTCGATCAGCGCACGCACGAAGTTCATCGTCATCGCCGAATGCGCGTGGGCCTGCAGCATCCGCTTCGGGTCCGGCAGACGCGCTGCTTCAGTGAAAGCGGGGGCGTTGATCACATCGCCGCGGTAGCTCGGCAGGGTTACGCCGTCGCGGGTCTCGGTATCGGCCGAACGCGGCTTGGCGTACTGGCCGGCAAAGCGGCCAACGCGGATCACCGGCTGGCGCAGGCCGTGCACCAGCACCAGGCTCATCTGCAGCAGTACCTTCAGCCGGTTGGAGATGGTGCCCGATTCGCAGTCGCTGAAGTTCTCGGCGCAGTCGCCGCCCTGCAGCAGGAAGCGCTTGCCTTCCTGGGCCTCGGCCAACTGCTGCTTCAGCGCCAGGATCTCCCATGAGGTGACCAGCGGTGGCAGCCGCTTAAGCTCGTGCAGGGCCGCCTCCAGGGCTACCGGGTCGGGATAGGTCGGCATCTGCAGCGCGGTCTTGCCCCGCCAGCTCTCCGGCGACCAGGCAGCGCCGGCGGCGGTCGCGGCGGGATCGGGCACGGGCGGAACGGCGGACAGGCTCATTGCAGACTTCCGGGATGGGGGGCGGTCATGGTCGCAGAGCCGGCCGCTGACGCAAAGGGCCGGTCCGGCCTACCGGCTCGCCTGAACGGCAGAGAAAGGCCGACGCCAGCGGCCAGATCCTGCATGGTCAGCCACCCGGGACAGGCGCATGATTTGTTACGGAGTAACACTTCAATGTCATGGACCGGCCCCTTCCACATCCAGCCGCCACCTCTCCCACCATGAAGCCCTCGCCCCTCGCTACCGGCATCACCTTCGCCCTGGCCCTGGCCAGCCTGCCCGCCTTCGCCTCGGCATCCGACGCCCCCGCTTCGTCCGTCAAGGATCTGGATGCGGTCACCGTCCACGCCCGGCTCGACCAGGCCCGCAACACGCTGTCGCCGGACATCGGCAGCAGCCAGTACCAGATCACCGCCGAGGACATCCAGAAGCAGCCGCTGGGTGCCTCCGCGCCACTCAGCCAGGTACTGCTGCAGGCCCCTGGCGTGGTCCAGGACTCCTATGGCGGCGTGCATGTGCGTGGCGACCACGCCAACCTGCAGTACCGCATCAACGGCGTGCTGCTGCCCGAATCGATCTCCGGCTTCGGCCAGACCCTGGACGCGCGCACCATCAAGAGCATCCGCCTGATGGACGGCGCACTGCCGGCGCAGTTCGGCGAGCGCACCGCAGCGGTGGTCGACATCACCACCCGCAACGGTGCCGAGCTGGGCAATGGCGGCAGCGCGGGGCTGACCACCGGCTCGTTCGGCAAGATCAATCCGAACGCCTCCTGGTGGGGCAACCAGGGGCGCTGGAGCTGGTTCCTGACCGGCAACTACGACCAGCATGAGGTCGGCCTGGAGAACCCCACCAACTCGCGCAAGCCGCTGCACGACGATACTCACCAGGGAAAGGCCTTCGCCGACCTCACCTACCTGGTCAACGACAACACCCGCCTGAGTGTGTTCGCCGGTTTCGCCAACAACCGCTTCCAGATCCCGGTCAACCCGGGCCAGACGCCACAGTTCGGATATCTGGACACCACCACCTTCGACTCCAGCCAGCTGGATGAGACCCAGCGCGAGACCACCCGCTTCGGCATGCTGGTGCTGCAGGGCACGCTGGGCAGCACCGCGTACCAGCTATCGGCCGGACAGCGCTACAGCGACGTGGCGTTCAACCCGGACGTGGTGGGCGACCTGGTGTTCAGCGGCGTCGCCTCGCAGGTCCAGCGCAGCAACCGCGCCAACACCCTGCAGGCCGACTTCTCAACGCCGTTGGGCAACGACCACACGCTGCGCTATGGCCTGTACGGCAATTACGAGAACGCGCGGGCGAACAGCAACAGCTGGGTGTTCCCGGTTGATGACGGCGGCCAGCAGTCCGGCACGACACCGCTGTTGATCCCCGACCGCAGCGCGTTCCACGCCAGTACGCTGGCACTGTACGTACAGGACGAGTGGAAGATCGGCGACGACTGGACCGTGAACTACGGCCTGCGTGGCGACCGCTACAAGGCCTTCGGCCGCACCGAAGGCCAGCTCAGCCCGCGCGTGGGCGTGGTCTGGAATGCCAGCGACAGCACCACCGTGCACGCCGGCTATTCGCGCTACTTCACGCCACCGGCCAGCGAGTTGATTGCCAGCAGCGACATCGCGCTGTACGACGGCACCACCAACCAGCAGCCCAGCGGCGGCAACAACACGCCGCTGGCCGAGCGCAGCGACTACTACGACATCGGCGTCTCGCAGCAACTGGGCGAGCACCTGACCCTGGGCCTGGACGCGTATGACCGACGCGTCGCACGCCTGCAGGACGAAGGCCAGTTCGGCGCTGCCTACATCTATTCGACCTTCAACTACCGCCGTGGCCACATCCGTGGCCTGGAGTTCAGTGCCGACTACAGCAACGGTCCGTTCAGTGCCTACTTCAACGCCGCGCTGAACAAGGCCATCGGTACCGACGTCATCACCGGCCAGTACAACCTCGATCCGGAAGCGCTGGCCTATGTGGCCAACCACTGGATCCACCTCGACCACGACCAGAAGCTGACATCATCGGGTGGTCTCAGCTACGCCTTCGCCGGACACAACCGGATCGGTGCCAACTACGTGTTCGGCAGCGGCCTGCGTTCCGACATCGAAGGCGTACCCAACGGCGGCGAGCTGCCGTCGTACCTGCAGGTGAACCTCAGCGCCGGGCACGACTTCAATGCCGACAGCGGCCATCCATTGCACGTCCAACTGGCCGTGATCAACGCACTGGATCGCAGCTATCAACTGCGCGACGGTGGCGGTGTCGGCGTCTTCGCCCCGCAGTGGGGACCGCGCCGAGGTGCTTACCTGAGCCTGCAGCAGGACTTCTGAGGTAGCGCCGGCCGCTGGCCGGCATCCTCACGGTGTGCCGGCCAGCGGCCGGCACTACCCTTCGTCAACGATTGGGGTCAGAGCCCTTTGCGATGCCACGGGACCCGACCCCGTTTCGCTTTCAGCGCTTGACCTTGCCCAGCGACACCACCAGCGCCCACAACGCCAGCAGCACGAACCACACGCCCGACCACATCGGCATGGTCAGGCCCAGGAAGGTCCAGTCGATGTTGCCGCAGTTGCCGGTACCGGTCAGTACCGTGCGGAATACTTCCAGCGGCCCCATGGTCTCGCTCAGGAACGCCAGCGGCGGGCCACAGGTGGAGCCCATTTCCGGCGGCAGCATCTGCACGTAGACGTGGCGCGCGGCGATGCCGGCACCCACTGCGGCGGCAATGAACGCCAGCACGCCATAGGTCGCGCGTCCCGGGCGGTTGGAGGGCCCGTGCAGCGCACCGATCAGGAACAGCAGGCCGAGCGCGGCAAAGGCCAGGCGCTGGAAGATGCACAGCGGACACGGCTCCAGGCCCATCTTCAACTGCAGGAAGATCGCGTAGCCAAGCAGGCCCGCGCAGATCAGGAAGCCCAGCAAGAACTGGGCGCGGAAGGGCCAGCGCAGTGGATTCATCGTCAACGCTCAAATGGATCAGGCGCCAAGCGTAACCGAGAGTGCGTGCCATTCGAACCGCCACAGGTGACGCCTGTCGGAACGGTGCGGGTCAGATCCCAGTGCGAATGCAAAGGGCTCTGGCCTGCGGTGCTGCCTGCCCGGGGTCAGGGCCCTTTCCTGCGGAAAGGGATCCGAGCCCTGGAAACGCAAAAGCCCGGCAGAGGCCGGGCTTTCGCTGTGTCGCGTTGGAGCGGTCCGATTACTCGGCCACTTCCTCGGCCACGACCGGACGGTCAACCAGCTCGACGTAGGCCATCGGCGCGTTGTCGCCGGCGCGGAAGCCGCACTTCAGCAGGCGCAGGTAGCCGCCCGGACGGTTCGCGTAGCGCGGGCCCAGGATTGTGAACAGGTTGCCCACGGCTTCGTTGTCGCGCAGGCGGGCGAAGGCCAGACGGCGGTTGGCGACGGAGTCGACCTTGGCCAGGGTGATCAGCGGCTCGGCAACGCGGCGCAGTTCCTTGGCCTTCGGCAGGGTGGTCTTGATCAGCTCGTGCTTGAACAGCGAGGCGGCCATGTTCTTGAACATCGCTTCGCGGTGGGCGCTGGTGCGGCTGAACTTACGGCCAGACTTCTGGTGACGCATGGTGATATTCCTTGGTTAATGATGTGGCTGTGTGGATCGTTGTCGCCATCCTGGCGTTGCTGCGCGGACTGCGGATGGTCCTGGCCGCCCGTCCTGGACGACCTGCCGCGCGAACCTGCGGTTCGTCATGGCATGGTGTGTTGCGTTGAAGGCCCCACCGCGAACGGTGGAGCCTTCAGGCATTACCGATCTCAGCCCAGCATGCCGTGGCTGGCGACACCGGCCGGCGGCCAGTTCTCCAGCTTCATGCCGAGCGACAGGCCGCGCTGAGCCAGCACTTCCTTGATCTCGGTGAGCGACTTCTTGCCCAGGTTCGGGGTCTTCAGCAGCTCCACTTCGGTCTTCTGGATCAGATCGCCGATGTAGTAGATGCTTTCAGCCTTCAGGCAGTTGGCCGAACGCACGGTCAGCTCCAGATCGTCGATCGGGCGCAGCAGCACCGGATCCACGCCGTTGTTGGCCGGCTTGGCCGCACCGCGGTCGCGGTGGGTGAAGTCACCGAACACCGACAGCTGGTCGCTGAGGATGTCGGCGGCGGTGCGCACGGCTTCCTCGGCGTCGATGGTGCCGTTGGTCTCGATATCGATGACCAGCTTGTCCAGGTCGGTACGCTGTTCGACGCGGGCCGCTTCCACGGCATAGGCGACGCGGCGGACCGGCGAGAACGAGGCATCCAGGACCAGGCGGCCGATGGCACGGGTTTCTTCGTCCGGACGACGACGCGCGGCAGCCGGCTGGTAGCCGAAACCACGTTCGATCTTCAGACGCATGTTGATTGCCGTGTCCTTGGTCAGGTGGCAGATCACATGGTCGCCGTTCAGGATCTCCACATTGTGGTCGACCTTGATGTCGGCAGCGGTGACAACGCCCGGGCCCTGCTTGGACAGGGACAGGGTGGCGCTGTCGCCGGAGTGCATACGGATGGCCACGTCCTTGAGGTTCAGCAGGACTTCGAGCACGTCCTCCTGCAGACCTTCGACCGTGGTGTACTCATGCAACACGCCGTCGATTTCGACTTCCGTGATGGCGAAGCCCGGGATGGACGACAGCAGCACGCGACGCAGGGCATTACCCAGCGTATGCCCGTAACCCCGCTCCAAAGGTTCGATAACGACCTTTGCACGAGTGTCGGTAAGGCGTTCGATCTGCGGACCGCGAGGACGCAGAACCTGGTTGGCGGTAACCGTCATGTTGCGGGTTCTCCTAGTGAACCCCCGGCCGTCGCCGGGGGCTCTCCAATGTGAATTACTTCGAATACAGCTCGACGATCAGCGCTTCGTTGATGTCCGCAGGCAGATCCGAACGATCCGGAACAGCCTTGAAGATGCCGGTGAACTTGCCGGAATCCACTTCAACCCACGACGGGCTCAGGTCATGCTGGGCGGCGACGGTCAGGGCTTCCTGGACGCGCAGCTGCTTGGCAGCCTTTTCAGACAGAGCGATGGCGTCGCCAGCCTTGACCTGGTACGAAGCCAGGTTGACCGACTTGCCATTCACGGTGACGCCGCGGTGCGACACCAGCTGACGGGCAGCCGGACGGGTCACAGCGAAGCCCATGCGGTAGACGACGTTGTCCAGGCGGGTTTCCAGCAGCTGCAGCAGGTTCTCGCCGGTGTTGCCCTTCTTGGTCGAGGCCTTCTTGTAGTAGTTGCGGAACTGACGCTCCAGCAGGCCGTAGATACGCTTGACCTTCTGCTTTTCACGCAGCTGGGTGGCGTAGTCGGACAGCTTGCCCTTGCGGGCAGTGGCGCCGTGCTGGCCGGGCTTCTGCTCCAGCTTGCACTTCGAGTCCAGCGCACGCGCCGGGCTCTTCAGGGACAGGTCGGCGCCTTCGCGACGGGCGAGCTTACAGGTAGGACCGATATAACGAGCCATTTCTTATCGCTCCCTTTAGACGCGACGCTTCTTCGGCGGACGGCACCCGTTGTGCGGGATAGGCGTCACGTCGATGATGTTGGTGATCTTGTAGCCGACGTTGTTCAACGAACGCACGGCCGACTCACGGCCCGGACCCGGGCCCTTGATGCGGACTTCCAGCGACTTCACGCCGTAGTCCAGCGCAGCACGACCGGCCTTTTCAGCGGCCACCTGGGCAGCGAACGGGGTCGACTTGCGCGAACCGCGGAAACCAGCGCCACCGGAGGTCGCCCACGACAGAGCGTTGCCCTGGCGGTCGGTGATGGTGACGATGGTGTTGTTGAACGAAGCGTGGACGTGGGCAACGCCGTCGGTGACGACGCGCTTGATCTTCTTCTTGGTCTTAGCAGCGGGCTTAGCCATTTCTCAGTCCCTTACTTCTTGATCGCCTTGCGCGGACCCTTGCGGGTGCGGGCGTTGGTACGGGTGCGCTGGCCACGCAGCGGGAGGCCACGACGGTGACGCAGGCCGCGGTAGCAGCCCAGGTCCATCAGGCGCTTGATCGCGATGCCGATCTCACGGCGCAGATCGCCTTCCACGATGTACTTGCCGACTTCGGCGCGCAGGCGCTCGATTTCCGGCTCCGACAGATCGCGGATCTTGGTGGTCGAAGCAACGCCTGCGACTTCGCAGACCTTCTTCGAACGGGTACGGCCGATGCCGTAAATGCTTTGCAACCCGACCCAGACATGCTTCTGGGCTGGCAGGTTGACGCCTGCAATACGCGCCATGACGCGGTTCTCCAGCTGAGTGATGGCCGACAGCGCGCCTCGGGCACGCCAATCCGGCAGGATGGATCAAAAAAGTGAACTAGCGATACTAACAAGGTTCCGGTTTACATGGAAGCCCGTGAAACCATTGGTTTCATGAACCCGGCCTGGGGAGTGTGCCCAGGCTCCGGCGCCGGATGGGGTTGGACCTGGGGTTTCCCCCGGGGCCGCCCGCGCTACTCCAGCGCGGGACCACCTCATCACACCCCCACCCGGAACCGCTGCGGGGGCCGCCCTTCGTTTGTGTGGCCGGAGTCCGCGAAGCGGAGGGACCATCACGTCAGGAAGACGAAAGTATAACAGGCCAATCAGCCGCGGGCAAAACCGCCGCGGTTGCCGCCCTTCAGGTTGGCCTTCTTCAGCAGGCTCTCGTACTGGTGGGACATCAGGTGCGCCTGCACCTGGGCGATGAAGTCCATCACCACCACCACCACGATCAGCAGCGAAGTACCACCGAAGTAGAACGAGGCGTTCAGCTGCGTGCGCATCAGTTCCGGCAGCAGGCAGACGATCACCAGGTAGGCCGAGCCGGCTGCGGTCAGGCGGGTCAGCACGCCGTCGATGTAATCGGCGGTGGCCTTGCCCGGACGGATGCCCGGAATCAGCGCGCCCGACTTCTTCAGGTTGTCGGCGGTTTCCTGCGAGTTGAACACCAGCGCGGTATAGAAGAACGCGAAACCGGTGATCAGCGCAGCGAACACGATCATGTGCAGCGGCTCGCCCGGGCCGAGGGCATTGGCGACCTTCTGCAGGACCTGGCCGAAGCTGCTCTGGTTGGCAGCCTGGCCGGACCACATGGCCAGGGTGGCCGGGAAGGCCAGCAGGCTCGAGGCGAAGATCGCCGGGATGACGCCGGCCATGTTGAGCTTCAGCGGCAGGAACGAGGTCTGGTTCATGTACGCGTTGCGACCGCCCTGGCGGCGCGCGTAGTTGACCGTGATCCGGCGCTGGCCACGCTCGACGAACACCACGAAGAAGGTGAAGGCGAGCACGACGATGGCGATCAGCAGCAGCTGGATGAACTGGATGTTGCCGTCGCGGTAGGCGTCGAAGGTGTGGATGATCGCACCCGGCAGGCCTGCGACGATACCGGCGAAGATGATCAGCGACACGCCGTTGCCGATGCCGCGCTCGGTGACCTGCTCACCGACCCACATCAGGAACATGGTGCCGGCGGTCAGCGCGACCACGGCGGTGAGCACGAAGCCCATGCCCGGCGCGTACACGACCGGAGCGCCCGACGGCGAGACCTGGCCCTGCAGGGCCAGCGCGATCGAGCCGCCCTGCACCACTGCCAGCAGCACGGCGCCGATGCGCGAATACTGGGTGATCTTGCGGCGGCCGGACTCACCTTCCTTCTGCATCGCCTTCAGGGCGGGGAAGATGTGCACGGCCAGCTGCATCACGATCGATGCCGAGATGTACGGCATCACGTTCAGCGCGAAGATGCTGAAACGGTGCAGGGCGCCGCCCGAGAACATGTTGAACATGTCCACGATGCCGCCGCCCTGCTGTTGCATCATGGCAAGCATGGCATCGGGATTGACGCCCGGCACCGGCACGTAGCAGCCGATGCGATAGACGATCAAAGCCCCGACGACGAACAGCAAACGTTGGCGAAGTTCAGTGAACTTGCCCATTCCGCCCGCGAGGTTACCGATGCCAGCTTGCGCCATGATTTTCTTACTCCGTTACGCTGCCGCCGGCAGCTTCGATCGCGGCCTTGGCACCCGCCGTGGCAGCAATACCCTTCAGGGTGAACGCCTTGGTCACTTCGCCCTTGACGACGACCTTGGCCTTCTTGGCAGTGCTCGGGACCAGCTTGGCAGCACGCAGGGCGGCGAAGTCGATCTCACCGGCCGGCAGCTTGTCCAGCGCGTACAGCAGCACTTCAGCGGTGTCCTTGGCGATCGGCGAACGGAAGCCGATCTTCGGCAGACGACGCTGCATGGGGGTCTGGCCGCCTTCGAAGCCAGCCTTGATCTTGCCGCCACCCTTGCGGGCGAACGAACCCTTGTGGCCGCGGCCGGCAGTCTTGCCCAGGCCCGAGCCGATACCGCGACCGACGCGGGTACGCTCGGTGCGGGCGCCCGGTGCCGGGCTCAGTTCATTGAGACGCAGAGTCATGGTCGATTACTCCTCAACCTGGACGAGGTACTGAACCTTGTTGATCAGGCCGCGCACCTGCGGGCTGTCCTTCAGTTCACGCACATCGTTGAGCTTGTTCAGGCCCAGGGCACGCACCGACAGGCGGTGACGCGACTGGGTGCCACGCAGGCCACGCACCAGGCGGACCTTGACAGTCTTGTTGGACTCATTAGCCATGGTTGAGTTCCTCCACCTTCTTGCCGCGCTTGGCCGCGATGCGGGCCGGCGACTGCGCAGCAGACAGGCCCTTCACGGTGGCACGCACCAGGTTGATCGGGTTGCGCGAACCGGTGGCCTTGGCCAGCACGTTCTTCACGCCAACCGCTTCCAGCACGGCGCGCATGGCACCGCCGGCGATGACGCCGGTACCTTCCGAAGCCGGCTGCATGAACACGCGGGCTGCGCCGTGACCATCCTTGATGGTGTGCCACAGGGTGCCGTTGTTCAGGTCAACGCTGACCAGGTTCTTGCGGGCCTGTTCCATCGACTTCTGGATGGCGACCGGCACTTCGCGGGCCTTGCCATAACCGAAACCGACCTTGCCTTCGCCGTCGCCGACAACGGTCAGGGCGGTGAAGGTGAACTGGCGGCCACCCTTGACGGTCTTGCTGACGCGGTTGACCGCGACCAGCTTTTCGATCATGCCGTCGTCGATCTTCTCTTCGCGGTTACGGTCGCGATCGCGACCCCGCTGCTGACGCTCTTCTGCCATGTTGATTCCTTGGTTGTTTGGGTATGTACGGCTCGAAGCCGCTTATGGTTGTGGCGTGACGCGGCGTTCCGGTGGGCCGCTGCAGAAGAGCGGCGCCGTCCAGCCTCACTCAGGCTGGCGAGCAGGCAGGCAGGAGGCCAATGGCCCCCTGCCCTTGTCCCTTAGAACTGCAGGCCGGCTTCGCGGGCCGCTTCTGCCAGGGCCTTGATGCGGCCGTGGTAGCGGTAGCCCGAACGATCGAAGGCAACCTTCTCGACGCCGGCGGCCTTGGCGCGCTCGGCGACGATGCGGCCAACCTTGGCGGCGGCATCGGCGTTCTTGCCGTTCTTCAGGCCTTCCATGACGTCGGTCTGGGTGGTGTTGGCGGCAGCCAGCACCTTGGAACCGTCGGCGGTGAAGACCTGGGCGTACAGGTGCTGACCGGTGCGCAGCACCGACAGGCGGGCGACGCCGAGCTCACGGATGTGGGCGCGGGTCGACTTGGCGCGACGCAGGCGGGCGATGTTCTTGTTCATTTTGATTATTCCTTGAAAGCTGAAGGAAGAGCTTTTCCCTGAGAAGTCCGCACAGGGATGTGCGGGCTCTTGCGAGGGACTCGCGCTTATGCCTTCTTGGCTTCCTTACGGATGATGACTTCGTCGGAGTACTTCACGCCCTTGCCCTTGTACGGCTCCGGCTTGCGGAACGCACGGATCTTGGCGGCAACTTCACCGACGACCTGCTTGTCAGCGCCCTGGACCAGGATCTCGGTCTGGGTCGGGGTCGACAGGGTGATGCCTTCCGGCGCCACGAACACGACCGGATGCGAGAAGCCCAGCGACAGGCTCAGGTCCTTGCCCTGCATGGCAGCGCGGTAACCCACGCCGACCAGCTCCAGCTTGCGCTCGAAGCCTTCGGACACGCCCTTGACCATGTTGGACAGGATCGCACGCACGGTACCGGTCAGTGCGACCAGGTCAGCGTTCTCGGTGCTCAGGGTGGCAACGCCGTTGTCGACGTTGATGGCAATACCGGCCGGCTTGGCCAGCGACAGGGTGCCCTTCGGGCCCTTGGCGGTGACGCTGTCCGACTGGACGTTCAGTTCAACCTTACCCAGGTCGATCGGCTTCTTGGCTACGCGGGACATAGTTCTACTCCTTTCGCCTTAGGCCACGAAGCACAGGACTTCGCCGCCGACGCCCAGCTGGCGCGCCTGCGCATCAGTCATGATGCCCTTGGAGGTGGAAATGATGGAGATACCCAGGCCGTTCATGACCTTCGGCAGCTCGCTCTTGCCGCGGTACTGGCGCAGGCCCGAACGCGAGAAGCGCTTCAGGGTCGCGATGACCGGCTTGCCTTCGAAATACTTCAGCACGATTTCCAGCTCGGACTTGTTGTTTTCCAGCTGGGTCACGCGCAGGTCGGTGATGTAACCCTCGTCCTTCAGGACCTGGGCAATCGCAACCTTGATCTTGGACGACGGGGCTTTCACCGTCTGCTTGCCAACCGCGGCCGCATTCTTGATGCGGACCAGCAGGTCGGCGATGGGATCAGTCATGCTCATATGAGTACCTTTGAGTGCACCGATATCCGCTTTCGCGAAAATCTGTTGTCTCCTGGAAACGGGCCAGGTCCCTTGTTGCAGTGGGCCGGAAGCCCACTCCTACAACCCCGTCTGCACAGGGCAAGACGCGGGAGTATACGCCAAAAGAGCCCGGCTTGCGCCGGGCTCTTCGGTTTTTTTGCGTCGGGAAAGCTGAATGCCTCCCCTGCCCGGTTCAGGAACCCCCGAAGGGGCTCCTGATCGCAGGGCCGGCTGGGATCACCAGCTGGCCTTGCGCAGACCCGGGACGTCGCCACGCATGGTGGCTTCACGCAGCTTGTTACGGCCCAGACCGAACTTGCTGTAGACGCCACGCGGACGACCCGACAGCTCGCAACGGTTGCGCTGGCGGCTCGGCGACGAATCGCGCGGCAGCTTGGCCAGCTTGGTTGCGGCGTCGATCTTCTCTTCGTAGGTCGCGTCCACGGAGGACACGATCTTCTTCAGAGCTGCACGCTTTTCAGCGTACTTCTTTGCCAGCTTTTCCCGCTTGATGTCGCGGTTGACCATGGAGGTCTTTGCCATTTCGGTTTCCTCGACAGATCAGTTACGGAACGGGAACTTGAACGCTGCCAGCAGCGCCTTCGCTTCCGCGTCGGTCTTCGCAGTGGTGGTGATGGCGATATCCATACCGCGGATCGCGTCGACGGCGTCGAAGTCGATTTCCGGGAAGATGATCTGCTCCTTCACACCCATGTTGAAGTTGCCGCGGCCGTCGAAGGAACGACCGGAAACACCACGGAAGTCGCGCACGCGCGGCAGCGAGATGTTGATCAGGCGATCCAGGAACTCGTACATCTTGTGGCGACGCAGCGTGGTCTTGCAGCCGATCGGCCAACCATCGCGGATCTTGAACGACGCAACCGACACACGCGACTTGGTGACAACCGGCTTCTGGCCGGAAATCTTGGTCATGTCGCCGACGGCGTTTTCCAGGATCTTCTTGTTGGTGGCCGCTTCGCCGACACCCATGTTCAGGGTGACCTTGACCAGCTTCGGCACTTCCATCGGATTGGTGTAGCCGAACTGCTTCATCAGCGCCGGCACCACTTCGTCCTTGTAGAACTTTTCGAGACGGGAACTCATCTTCTCATTCCTCAGGCGTCGAGCGCCTCACCGCTGGAGCGGAACACACGCAGTTTGCGTCCATCCTCCAGCACCTTGAAGCCAACGCGTTCGCCCTTGCCCGAAGCCGGGTTCAGAACATTCACGTTGGAGATATGGATCGAAGCTTCGCGCTCGACCACGCCGCCGGCAACACCTGCCTGCGGGTTCGGCTTGGTGTGGCGCTTGACGATGTTCACGTTGGCGACGACCACACGGTCGCCGTCGACGCGGACGACTTCGCCCTGCTTGCCCTTGTCCTTGCCAGCGTTGACGACAACCTGGTCGCCCTTCTTGATACGGTTAGCCATGATTATCTCCTGTCGCTCACAGCACTTCGGGAGCGAGCGAGACGATCTTCATGAACTTCTCCGAACGAAGTTCACGGGTCACCGGCCCGAAGATACGGGTACCGATCGGCTCCTGCTTGCTGTTCAGCAGAACGGCAGCGTTGCCGTCGAAGCGGATCAGCGAGCCGTCGGCGCGACGCACACCCTTGCGGGTACGCACCACGACGGCGTCATACACTTCACCCTTCTTGACCTTGCCGCGCGGAATCGCATCCTTCACGGTGACCTTGATGATGTCGCCGATGCCGGCGTAACGGCGCTTGGAACCACCCAGCACCTTGAAGCACATCACCTGCTTGGCACCCGAATTGTCCGCGACGTCAAGGTAGCTCTGCATCTGGATCATGATTCAGCTCCTTATTCAGCCGCGCGCGTGATGACTTCCACCACGCGCCAGTTCTTGGTCTTGGACATCGGAGCAATCTCGGTCACGCGGACGACATCGCCTTCCTTGCAGGCGTTGTCGGCATCGTGGGCGTGCAGCTTCGTCGAGCGCTTGATGTACTTGCCGTACAGCGCGTGCTTGACCTGACGCTCAACCAGGACGGTAACCGTCTTGTCCATCTTGTTGCTGACGACACGGCCTTCGACCGTGCGCAGCGTCTTCTTTTCAGTATTGTCGCTCATAGCGGCCATCCTTACTTCGTGCTGCCGAGCAGGGTCTTGACGCGAGCAATCTCGCGACGGACCCGGCGAATGTCGTGGGTCTTCGGCAGCTGGCCGGTGACCTGCTGCATACGGACAGAGAACTGTTCCTTACGCAGGTCGATCAGGTGGGCCTTGAGTTCGTCAGCCGACTTTTCACGGAGAGTTTTGATATCCATCAGCGCACCGTACGGGTCACGAAAGTGGTGGTGACCGAGAGCTTGGCGGCGGCCAGGCGGAACGCCTCGCGAGCCACTTCCTCGGAAACACCCTCGATTTCATAGATCATGCGGCCGGGCTGGATCTGGGCCACCCAGTATTCCACGTTACCCTTACCAGAACCCATTCGGACTTCGATGGGCTTCTTGGTGATGGGCTTGTCGGGGAACACGCGGATCCACATCTTGCCGCCGCGCTTGACGTAGCGGCTGATCGAGCGGCGGGCCGCTTCGATCTGACGCGCGGTCAGCTGACCGTGTGCGGTTGCCTTCAGGCCGTATTCGCCGAAGCTGACAGCGTTGGCGCTCCAGCTCAGGCCATCGTTACGGCCCTTGTGTACCTTGCGGTACTTGGTTCGCTTGGGTTGCAACATTGTCGTTACCTCGCTTCACGGGCCGGGCGCTGACGGTCACCACGGTCGCCGCGATCGTGACGATCGTTGCGCGACGGGGTGTCGTCCTGCTTTTCCTGGCCAACCTGGGAGAAATCGAAGACCTCGCCCTTGTAGATCCAGACCTTGATGCCGATGATGCCGTAGGTCGTCTTGGCTTCAGCGAAGCCATAGTCGATGTCGGCACGCAGGGTGTGCAGCGGCACGCGGCCTTCGCGGTACCACTCCGAACGGGCGATTTCTGCACCGTTGAGGCGGCCACCCACGTTGACCTTGATGCCCAGGGCACCCAAGCGCATCGCGTTGCCGACCGAGCGCTTCATTGCGCGGCGGAACATGATGCGACGCTCCAGCTGCTGGGCGATCGACTCGGCAACGAGCTGCGCGTCCAGTTCCGGCTTGCGCACTTCGGTGACGTTGATGTGCGCCGGGACGCCCATCATCTCGCTCACTTCCTTGCGCAGCTTCTCGATGTCCTCACCGCGCTTGCCGATCACCACGCCCGGACGGGCGGTGTGGATCGTCACGCGAGCGGTCTTGGCCGGACGCTCGATCAGGATCTTGCTGATGCCGGCCTGAGCCAGCTTCTTGCGCAGCATTTCGCGCACTTTCAGGTCGGCTGCCAGGTAACCAGCGAACTCGGCCTTGTTGGCGTACCACTTGGAGTTCCAGTCCTTGGAAATGCCGAGGCGGATACCAATCGGATGAACTTTATGACCCATGGTCTTTTCCTTATCCGCTTACTTGGCGGCGCCCACAACCACAGTGATGTGGCTGGTGCGCTTGAGGATGCGGGTACCGCGGCCTTTCGCCCGCGCCATGAAACGCTTCAGGGTCGGACCTTCATCAACCATGATGGTCTGAACCTTCAGCTCGTCGACGTCGGCGCCCTGGTTGTTCTCGGCGTTGGCAATAGCCGACTCCACCACCTTCTTGATCAGGTGGGCAGCCTTCTTGTCCGAGAACTTCAGCAGGTTGACCGCACGCTCGGCCGGCAGACCGCGCACCTGGTCAGCGACCAGACGAGCCTTCTGCGGGGAGATGCGCGCAGTGCGCAGGATGGCTTTCGCTTCCATTGTCATCTCTCCTTACTTGCCCGACTTCTTGTCACCACCGTGACCCTTGAAGGTCCGGGTGATGGCAAATTCGCCGAGCTTGTGGCCGACCATGTTCTCGTTGACGAGAACCGGGATGTGGTTCTTGCCGTTATGCACGGCAATGGTGACGCCTACCATGTCAGGCAGGATCATCGAACGGCGCGACCAGGTCTTGATCGGCTTCTTGCTGCCCGCAGCGGCCTCCACCTTCTTGACGAGGTGGTGATCGACGAACGGGCCCTTCTTGAGTGAACGTGCCATGGTCGATTAGCCCCTACGATCGCGGACGATGAACTGCTGAGTGCGCTTGTTATGGCGCGTCTTGTAACCCTTGGTCGGGACACCCCACGGGGTGACCGGATGCGGGTTACCCTGGCCGGCCTTCGCCTCACCACCACCGTGCGGGTGGTCAACCGGGTTCATGGCAGCACCACGAACGGTCGGGCGGACGCCGCGCCAACGCTTGGCACCGGCCTTGCCCAGCTTTTCCAGGCTGTGCTCGTCGTTGCCGACTTCGCCGATGGTGGCGCAGCACTCGACCGGAACCTTACGCATTTCACCCGAGCGCAGGCGCAGGGTGGCGTAGATGCCTTCGCGAGCCACCAGCTGCACGGCCGCACCAGCGGCGCGAGCGATCTGAGCGCCCTTGCCCGGCTTCAGTTCGATGCAGTGGATGGTGGTGCCGACCGGGATGTTGCGCAGCGGCAGGGTGTTGCCAGCCTTGATCGGGGCATCCGAACCAGCGATCACCTGATCACCGGCCTTCAGGCCCTTCGGGGCGATGATGTAGCGACGCTCACCGTCGACGTAGCACAGCAGAGCGATGTGCGCGGTGCGGTTCGGATCGTATTCGATGCGTTCCACGCGCGCCGGGATGCCCAGCTTGTTGCGCTTGAAGTCGATGATGCGGTAGTGCTGCTTGGCACCACCACCGACGTGACGCACGGTGATGCGGCCATGGTGGTTACGACCACCCGAGCGGCTCTGCGACTCGACCAGCGCAGCGTGCGGAGCACCCTTGTGCAGGTCGGGAGTGACCACGCGCACGGCCGAACGGCGGCCGGGGGAAGTGGGCTTGAATTTCATCAATGGCATGGGATGTACCTCAGGCCTTGGCCGTTACATCGATCGACTGGCCATCGGCCAGGCGAACGTACGCCTTGCGCCAATCGCCGCGGCGGCCAGCACGGTTACGGAAGGACTTGTTCTTGCCCTTGACGTTGACCACGTTGACGGCTTCGACCTTGACGTCGAACAGCTGCTCAACCGCGGCCTTTACATCGGCCTTGGTGGCTTCGTTCGAAACTTCGAAGACATACTGGTTGGAGAGTTCCTGCAGGCGCGCGGTCTTTTCGGAGACACGCGGGGCACGCAGCACGCTGAAGATTTTTTCGTTGCTGTTCATGCCAGCCACTCCTCGACCTTCTTGACCGCGTCAGCGGTGATGACGACCGTGTCGGCACCCACCAGCGAGACCGGATCCAGACCCTGGACGTCACGCACCTGCACGTACGGCAGATTGCGGGCGGACAGGTACAGGTGCTCGGACGCTTCTTCGGTGACGATCAGCGGGCGCTTGCCCACTTCCAGGCCGGCCAGCTTGGCGATCAGACCCTTCGTGTTGGTCACTTCGACGTCGAAGGACTCCACGATGGTCAGACGGCCCTGACGGTTCAGCTCGGACAGGATCGCGCACATGGCGGCACGGTACTGCTTACGATTGACCTTCTGCTCGAAGCTGCGCGGCTTGGCCGCGAAGGTGACACCGCCGCCGACGAAGATCGGAGCCGTCAGTGCGCCATGACGCGCGCCGCCGCCCTTCTGCTTCTTCGACTTCTTGGTGGTACCAGCCACTTCGGAGCGAGTCTTCTGTGCCTTGGTGCCGGCGCGACCGGCGTTGCGGTAGGCAACGACGACCTGGTGGACCAGATCTTCGCTGAAATCGCGACCGAACACGGCGTCGGAGACCGAGACCTTGTTGTTGCTACCCGTGATAACGAGTTCCATCGTCATCTCTCCTTATGCCTTGCTCGCCGGACGGACGATCACGTCGCCACCCGCCGCGCCCGGAACGGCGCCGCGAACGGCGATCAGACCGCGCTCGACGTCGACCTTGACCACTTCCAGGTTCTGGGTGCTCTGCTGCACCGCACCCATGTGGCCCGACATCTTCTTGCCCGGGAAAACGCGACCCGGGGTCTGGCGCTGACCCAGCGAACCCGGCGCGCGATGCGACAGCGAGTTACCGTGGGTTGCATCGCCCATACGGAAGTTGTGGCGCTTGATGGTGCCCTGGAAGCCCTTACCCTTGGTGACACCCTGGACGTCGACGATCTGGCCGACTTCGAAGATGTCCGCCTTGACTTCGCCGCCAACGGCGAAATCGCCGAGCTGCGCGTCTTCAACGCGGAATTCCCACAGGCCACGACCCGCTTCCACCTTCGCCTTGGCGAAGTGGCCGGCTTCCGGCTTGTTGACCAGGGCAGCGCGACGCGCGCCGACGGTCACCTGCACGGCGCTGTAGCCGTCGGTTTCGACGGTCTTGATCTGCGCGATGCGGTTCGGGGTTGCTTCGATCAGGGTCACCGGGATGGAGCGGCCATCTTCAGTGAACACGCGGCTCATGCCAGCCTTGCGGCCCACGAAGCCCAACGAATACTTCTTCGTCATGGTCGTAGTCCTCAGGTCAGCTTGATCTGAACGTCGACGCCGGCAGCCAGTTCGAGCTTCATCAGCGCGTCCACGGTCTTGTCATTCGGGTCAACGATATCGAGCACGCGCTTGTGCGTGCGGGTCTCGTACTGGTCACGCGCGTCCTTGTCGACGTGCGGGGAAACGAGAACGGTGTAACGCTCGATCTTGGTCGGCAGCGGGATCGGGCCACGCACTTGCGCGCCGGTCCGCTTTGCCGTTTCAACGATCTCGCTGGCCGAACGGTCGATCAGACGATGATCGAACGCTTTCAGCCGGATCCGGATCTTTTGGTCCGCCATGGCGGTAGGTTCCTTCGTTAAAAGAGCGACAGACAAAGCCTCTGGGTTGCTTTGCCCCATGAAATTCCTGAATACGGACGGCCCGCACTCCTGCAGGCCGCCAAGGTCAATCCATAGACCTCAAAAACGTAGGCAGACCAGTTTCCCGGCCTGCCCAGACGTAGAAGCATAATGGCACGCAAGGCAGCTGTCAACAGTCGCCTGTTGACGCCGCCTGAATGGCATTGACCCTTCCTGGTCCGGGGAACACAAGGCACATCCTGTGCCTGCTTTCCCATTTGATACGCCCCGATGCCCTACCCAGGCAACATCGGGGCGCAGATACTACCAGATTACTCGATGATCTTCGAGACCACGCCGGCGCCGACGGTACGGCCGCCTTCGCGGATGGCGAAGCGCAGGCCTTCGTCCATTGCCACCGGGTTGATCAGGGTGACGACCATCTTGACGTTGTCACCCGGCATCACCATTTCGACGCCTTCCGGCAGAGCAGCTGCGCCGGTGATGTCGGTGGTGCGGAAGTAGAACTGCGGACGGTAGCCGTTGAAGAACGGGGTGTGGCGGCCGCCCTCGTCCTTCGACAGAACGTAGACTTCGCCTTCGAACTTGGTGTGCGGCTTGATCGAACCCGGCTTGGCCAGGACCTGGCCACGCTCGACGTCGTCACGCTTGGTGCCGCGCAGCAGCAGGCCAGCGTTGTCGCCTGCCTGACCCTGGTCCAGCAGCTTGCGGAACATTTCAACGCCGGTCACGGTGGTCTTCTGCACCGGACGGATGCCGACGATTTCGATTTCGTCGCCAACCTTGATCACGCCGCGCTCGATACGACCGGTCACCACGGTGCCGCGGCCCGAGATCGAGAACACGTCTTCCACCGGCATCAGGAACGGCTTGTCGATCGCGCGCTCCGGCTCCGGAATCCAGCTGTCCAGGGCGTCGACCAGCTTCAGGATGGCCGGCACGCCGATGTCGCTCTGGTCGCCTTCCAGCGCCAGACGGGCCGAACCAGCGATGATCGGGGTGTCGTCGCCCGGGAAGTCGTACTTGCTCAGCAGCTCGCGCACTTCCATCTCGACCAGCTCGAGCAGCTCGGCGTCGTCCACCATGTCGGCCTTGTTCAGGAACACGACGATGTACGGCACGCCGACCTGACGCGACAGCAGGATGTGCTCGCGGGTCTGCGGCATCGGGCCGTCAGCGGCCGAGCACACCAGGATCGCGCCGTCCATCTGGGCGGCACCGGTGATCATGTTCTTGACGTAGTCAGCATGGCCCGGGCAATCGACGTGGGCGTAGTGACGGACCGGGGATTCGTATTCGACGTGCGCGGTCGAGATCGTGATGCCACGCGCCTTTTCTTCCGGAGCGGCGTCGATCGAGGAGTAATCCTTGAACTCGCCACCGAAGCGCTCGGCACCGATCTTGGTCAGTGCGGCGGTCAGCGTGGTCTTGCCGTGATCGACGTGACCGATGGTGCCGACGTTGACGTGCGGCTTGGTGCGCTCGAACTTACCCTTTGCCATTGTTCTATACCTTGATTGTTCGTAAGTGGTTTCAAGAGAGGCTGAGCGAGGCTCAGCCCTTCTTCATGACGGCTTCGGCGATGTTGGTCGGAGCCGGCTCGTAGTGATCGAATTCCATGGTGAAGGTGGCGCGGCCCTGGGTCTGCGAACGCAGCGCAGTGGCGTAGCCGAACATTTCACCCAGCGGGATCATCGCGTTGATGATGCTGGCCGAACCGTCACCAGTGGTGTCGGAACCCTGCAGCACGCCGCGACGACGGCTGACGTCGCCCATCACGTCACCCTGGTAATCCTCCGGGGTCACGATCTCGACCTTCATGATCGGCTCCAGCAGCACCGGCTTGGCCTTGGCGAAGCCCTGCTTGAAGGCCATCGACGAAGCCAGCTTGAACGCCATTTCCGAGGAGTCGACGTCGTGGTACGAACCGAACACCAGCTTCACCTTGACGTCCACGACCGGGAAGCCAGCCAGCGGACCGCTGGTGATGGTTTCGCGCAGGCCCTTTTCAACCGACGGAATGAATTCCTTCGGGATCACGCCGCCGGTGATGTCGTTGATGAACAGGAAGTCGTCCTTGATGGCCGGAGCCAGCTTCGGATCGGCACGGTCGGCAGCGGTGATCGGCGACAGTTCGATCACGACGTGACCGTACTGACCCTTACCACCGGACTGCTTGGCGTGCTTGTAGTCCGACTTGACGTCGGCCAGGGTGATGGTTTCGCGGTAGGCCACCTGCGGCGCGCCGACGTTGGCTTCAACGTTGAACTCGCGCTTCAGGCGGTCGACGATGATGTCCAGGTGCAGCTCGCCCATGCCCGAGATGATGGTCTGGCCGGATTCTTCGTCGGTCTTGACGCGGAACGACGGATCTTCCTGCGCCAGACGGCCCAGGGCCAGACCCATCTTTTCCTGGTCCGACTTGGTCTTCGGCTCGACGGCCATCGAGATCACCGGCTCCGGGAACGTCATGCGCTCCAGGATGATCGGGGCGTCCACGGCGCACAGGGTGTCACCGGTGGTGGTGTCCTTCAGGCCCACGGCAGCGGCGATGTCACCAGCCAGAACTTCCTTGATTTCCTCGCGGTTGTTCGAGTGCATCTGCAGGATTCGGCCGATGCGCTCCTTCTTGCCCTTCACCGAGTTCAGCACGGTGTCGCCACCGTTCAGGGTGCCCGAGTAGACACGGAAGAAGGTCAGCGCGCCGACGAACGGGTCGGTGATGATCTTGAAGGCCAGCGACGAGAACGGGGCCTTGTCGTCGGACTTGCGGGTCATTTCGACGGTGTCGTCGTCAACGTCCACGCCCTTCACGTCCGGCACGTCGACCGGCGACGGCAGCAGCTGGATCACGCCGTCCAGCATGGCCTGCACGCCCTTGTTCTTGAAGGCCGAGCCGCAGTACATCGGCACGATCTCGGTCGCCAGGGTACGGGTACGCAGGGCGTTGATGATTTCGGCCTCGGCCAGCTCTTCGCCGCCCAGGTACTTTTCCATCAGCTCTTCGCTGGCTTCGGCAGCGGTCTCGACCATGAACTGGCGAGCCTCTTCAGCCGGGCCCTGCAGTTCGGCCGGGATTTCACCGTATTCGAACTTCATGCCCTGCGAAGCCTCATCCCAATGGATGGCCTTCATCTTCAGCAGATCGACAACGCCCTTGAAGTTGTCTTCAGCGCCGATCGGCAGCTGCATCGGCACGGCAACCGCGCCCAGCTTGGCCTTCAGCTGGCCGACGACCTTCTGGAAGTTGGCACCGGTGCGGTCCATCTTGTTGACGAACGCGATGCGCGGCACGTGGTACTTGTTGGCCTGGCGCCACACGGTTTCCGACTGCGGCTGCACGCCACCGACGGCGCACAGGACGAAGACGGCACCGTCGAGCACGCGCAGCGAGCGCTCCACTTCGATGGTGAAGTCGACGTGCCCGGGGGTATCGATGATGTTGAAGCGGTGCTCCGGCAGGGACTTGTCCATGCCCTTCCAGAACGCGGTGGTGGCAGCGGACTGGATCGTGATGCCACGCTCCTGCTCCTGCTCCATCCAGTCCATGGTGGCGGCGCCGTCATGCACTTCACCGATCTTGTGGCTCTTGCCGGTGTAGAACAGGATGCGCTCGGACGTGGTGGTCTTGCCGGCATCGATGTGAGCCATGATGCCGAAGTTACGGTAACGCTCGATGGGAGTGGAACGGGCCACGGGAGCCTCTCAGATTTCTTGGATTTCGGATGGCCGAACGCCGCCTTTCGGCGGCCTTCGGATTGGCGCAGCCCTTCTGGGACCGCGAGGCAGCACGCACCGAAGTGGTGCTGCCCTGCCTGTTTTACAAGGCCGTCAAACTCACCAGCGGTAGTGGGCGAATGCCTTGTTGGCTTCGGCCATGCGGTGGGTTTCTTCGCGCTTCTTGATGGCGCCGCCACGGTTTTCCGAGGCGTCGATCAGTTCAGCAGCCAGCTTCTTCGGCATGGTGTTCTCGCCACGCTTGCGCGCGGAGTCGATCAGCCAGCGCATGGCCAGGGCCATCTTGCGCGACGAACGCACTTCGACCGGCACCTGGTAGGTGGCACCACCGACGCGGCGCGACTTGACTTCGACCGCCGGAGCGACGTTGTCCAGAGCCTTCTGCACCAGTTCAATGGCGTTGGCGCTGCTGTTCTTCTCGGTGATCACGTCCATGGCGCCGTACACGATCTTTTCGGCGACGGACTTCTTGCCGCTCTGCATGACCATGTTGATGAAGCGGGCGATGGTTTCGCTTCCGTGCTTCGGATCGGGCAGGACGGAACGCTGCGGAGTATTACCCTTACGCGACATAGTGCTCTCTCCTTATGCCTTCGGACGCTTGGCGCCGTACTTGGAACGGGCCTGGCGACGCTTGGCAACGCCGGCGGCGTCGAGCGAGCCACGAACGGTGTGGTAACGCACACCCGGCAGGTCCTTGACGCGACCGCCGCGGATCAGGACCACGGAGTGCTCCTGCAGGTTGTGGCCTTCACCACCGATGTAGGAAATCACTTCTTCCTGGTTGGTCAGGCGGACCTTGGCAACCTTGCGCAGAGCCGAGTTCGGCTTCTTCGGGGTGGTGGTGTAGACACGGGTGCAGACGCCACGGCGCTGCGGGCACTTGTCGAGCGCCGGCGAGGCACTCTTGTAGGTGGTCGCTTGCCGCGGCTTGCGGACCAGCTGGTTGATCGTCGCCATCAGTAGGTTCTTCTGATTGGTGGCCGGAAAATCCGGCCAGAGATGCGGAAATGTTAAAGCAGGCCAAAATTCTGGCCTGCTGAGACAGACGATTGTAGCAACCTGCCAGGAAAGCAGTCAAACGCCTCCTGTCAAGCCCGTTCCTGATCCCGGAACGTTACTGGGGGGCCTCCATGTACCCCGTTCAGGTTGGCGGGGTGAACCGCAAGCGGTCCACCCTGCCCTGCACCGGTAGAGTCGACTGTCAGTCGACTCTCGATAGCAGTCGACTGACAGTCGACTCTACCCGCCCGGGTGGTCCGGCCCTGAGGCCGGACCCGTGTTTCAGTCTTCCGAGGCCTGTTCAGCTTCGGCTTCAACCACCGGTGCCTCGACCGCGGCCGGGGTGCCGGCAAGGGTCTGCATTTCCGACTCGGTGAGGCCGGAAGCGCCGCGACGGCGGTTGCTGTGGTACGCCAGGCCGGTACCGGCCGGAATCAGGCGACCCACGATGACGTTTTCCTTCAGGCCACGCAGGTTGTCCGAGGTGCCGCGGACGGCCGCTTCGGTCAGCACGCGGGTGGTTTCCTGGAACGACGCGGCCGAGATGAACGATTCGGTCGCCAGCGAGGCCTTGGTGATACCCAGCAGGACCGGATCGAAGTGCGCCGGCAGCTCATTGCGGGCTGCAAGGCGGGCATTCTCCTCGATAACGCGCTGGCGCTCCACCTGTTCGCCGTTCAGGAACTTGCTGCTGCCCTGGTCGGTGATCTCGACCTTGCGCAGCATCTGGCGGGTGATCACCTCGATGTGCTTGTCGTTGATCTTCACGCCCTGCAGGCGGTACACGTCCTGGATTTCCTTCACCAGGTAGGCGGCCAGCGGTTCGACACCCAGCAGGCGCAGGATGTCCTGCGGGCTCGGCTCGCCGTCCACGATGGTTTCACCCTTGGTGACATGCTCGCCTTCGAACACGATGACCTGGCGGTACTTCGGGATCAGCTCTTCGTGCTCCGAACCATCGGTGTCCTTGATGATCAGGCGCTGCTTGCCCTTGGTGTCCTTGCCGAAGCTGATGATGCCCGAACGCTCGGCCAGCACCGCCGGATCCTTCGGCTTGCGCGCTTCGAACAGATCGGCCACGCGCGGCAGACCACCGGTGATGTCGCGGGTCTTCGACGCTTCCTGCGGGATCTTGGCGACCACGTCACCCACGCCGACGGCAGCGCCGTCCTGCAGGTTGACGATCGAGCGCGGCGGCAGCAGGTACTGCGCCGGCAGGTCGGTGCCCGGAATCGACAGGTCGTTGCCCTTGGCGTCGACGATGCGCACGATCG
This sequence comes from Stenotrophomonas sp. a6, assembly GCF_030913325.1. Classification (NCBI taxonomy): domain Bacteria; kingdom Pseudomonadati; phylum Pseudomonadota; class Gammaproteobacteria; order Lysobacterales; family Lysobacteraceae; genus Stenotrophomonas; species Stenotrophomonas sp. a6. The sequence goes on along the minus strand of NZ_CP133161.1, from coordinate 868,079 downwards.
GGCGCAGGTCCTTGGCCTGGGTACCACGACGCTTCGGATCGGTGATTTCGCGCGACGCCAGGCCGGTCAGCTCGTCGGTCTTCTCGATGACGGTGATGCCGTCGACGAAGTCGATGAAGCGGATGAAGCCGGCCACTTCCGACACGATCGGGTGGTTATGCGGATCCCAGTTGGCCACGGTCTGGCCAGCCTTGATCGCATCACCGTCCTTGGACGTGATGGTCGCACCGTACGGCAGCTTGTAACGCTCACGCTCACGGCCGTGGGCATCGAGCACCGAGATTTCGCCCGAGCGCGACACTGCCACCAGCGAGCCGTTGGCATGCTCGACCGACTTGAGGTTGCTGAACTTGACCGAGCCGGTGGTCTTGACGGTGATGTTGTCGACCGCAGCAGCTCGCGACGCCGCACCACCGATGTGGAACGTACGCATGGTCAGCTGGGTACCCGGCTCACCGATGGACTGGGCGGCGATGACGCCGACCGCTTCACCGATGTTGACCAGGTGGCCACGGGCCAGGTCGCGGCCGTAGCAGCGCGAGCAGACGCCGAAGGCCGATTCGCAGGAGATGGTCGAGCGGACCTTGATGGTCTGCACGCCGGCATCTTCCAGCTTGGCAACCCAGGCTTCGTCCAGCAGGGTGTTGCGGGTGACGATCGGATCTTCGTCGTTGCCCGGCAGGAACACGTCCTCGGCAACCACGCGACCCAGCACGCGGTCCTTCAGCGGCTCGACCACGTCGCCGCCTTCCACGATCGGGGTCATGATCAGGCCTTCGGTGGTACCGCAATCCACCTCGGTGATCACCACGTCCTGTGCCACGTCGACCAGACGACGGGTCAGGTAACCCGAGTTCGCGGTCTTCAGCGCGGTATCGGCCAGACCCTTACGGGCACCGTGGGTGGAGTTGAAGTACTCCTGCACGTTCAGGCCTTCGCGGAAGTTCGCCTTGATGGGCGTCTCGATGATCGAGCCGTCCGGGCGGGCCATCAGGCCACGCATGCCGGCCAGCTGACGGATCTGCGCCTGCGAACCACGCGCACCGGAGTCGGCCATGATGTACAGCGAGTTCATCGACTTCTGGTCGATGGTCTCACCCTTGGCATTGACCACCTTCTCGGTACCGATGGTGTCCATCATCGCCTTGGCGATGCGCTCGTTGGTGCGCGACCAGATGTCGACCACCTTGTTGTAGCGCTCGCCGGCGGTGACCAGGCCCGACTGGTACTGCTCCTGGATTTCCAGCACTTCGGCTTCGGCCTCGGTGAGGATGCCCTTCTTCTCGTCCGGGATCAGCATGTCGTCGATGCCGATCGAGACGCCGGCGCGGGTCGCGTACGCGAAGCCGGTGTACATCAGCTTGTCGGCGAACACGACCGTGTCCTTCAGGCCCAGCTGGCGGTAGCTGGAGTTGATCAGGCGGCTGATGTTCTTCTTGGTCAGCTCGGTGTTGGCCAGCGCGAACGGCAGGCCTTCCGGCAGGATTTCAGCCAGCAGGGCGCGACCGATCGTGGTGTCCACGATCGAGGTCTTGTTCTGCTTGTTGCCGTCTTCGTCGGTCACCACCTCGGTGATGCGGACCTTGACGCGCGCGTGCAGTTCCACCATGCGGTTGTCGTAGGCACGCTTCACTTCGGCGATGTTGGCGAAGGCCATGCCCTCGCCCTTCTTGTTTTCCAGCGAGCGGGTCATGTAGTACAGACCCAGCACGACGTCCTGCGACGGCACGATGATCGGCTCGCCGTTGGCCGGCGACAGGATGTTGTTGGTCGACATCATCAGCGCACGCGCTTCCAGCTGGGCTTCCAGCGAGAGCGGCACGTGGACGGCCATCTGGTCACCGTCGAAGTCGGCGTTGAACGCGGTGCAGACCAGCGGGTGCAGCTGGATGGCCTTGCCTTCGATCAGCACCGGCTCGAACGCCTGGATGCCCAGACGGTGCAGGGTCGGCGCACGGTTCAGCATCACCGGGTGCTCGCGGATGACCTCTTCCAGGATGTCCCAGACTTCGGCTTCTTCGCGCTCGACCAGCTTCTTGGCGGCCTTGATGGTGGTGGCCAGGCCACGACGCTGCAGCTTGGCGAAGACGAACGGCTTGAACAGCTCGAGCGCCATCTTCTTCGGCAGGCCGCACTGGTGCAGGCGCAGGTACGGGCCCACCACGATGACCGAACGGCCCGAGTAGTCGACGCGCTTGCCGAGCAGGTTCTGGCGGAAGCGACCCTGCTTGCCCTTGATCATGTCGGCCAGCGACTTCAGCGGGCGCTTGTTGGTGCCGGTGATGGCACGGCCACGACGGCCGTTGTCCAGCAGCGCATCGACCGACTCCTGCAGCATGCGCTTTTCATTGCGCACGATGATGTCCGGCGCGCTCAGTTCGAGCAGGCGGCGCAGGCGGTTGTTGCGGTTGATGACGCGGCGGTACAGGTCGTTCAGGTCGGAGGTCGCGAAGCGGCCGCCATCCAGCGGGACCAGCGGACGCAGGTCCGGCGGCAGCACCGGCAGCACGGTCATGACCATCCATTCCGGACGGTTGCCCGATTCCAGGAAGGCTTCGATCAGCTTGATGCGCTTGGTGAGGCGCTTGAGCTTGGTTTCCGAACCGGTAGCGGCGATTTCCTCGCGCAGGCGGGTCATTTCCGACTGCAGGTCGATCGTGCGCAGCAGTTCGTACACGGCCTCGGCGCCCATGGCGGCGTCGAAGTCGTCACCGTGCTCCTGGCGGGCCTGCAGGTACTGTTCCTCGGTCAGCAGCTGGCGGCGCTCCAGGGCGGTCAGGCCCGGCTCGGTCACCACGTAGGCTTCGAAGTACAGCACGCGCTCGATGTCGCGCAGGGTCATGTCCAGCATCAGGCCGATGCGCGACGGCAGCGACTTCAGGAACCAGATGTGCGCGACCGGCGAGGCCAGGTCGATGTGGCCCATGCGCTCGCGGCGCACCTTGGCCAGGGTCACTTCGGTACCGCACTTTTCGCAGACCACGCCGCGGTGCTTCATGCGCTTGTACTTGCCGCACAGGCACTCGTAGTCCTTCACCGGGCCGAAGATGGCGGCGCAGAACAGGCCGTCGCGTTCCGGCTTGAAGGTACGGTAGTTGATGGTTTCCGGCTTCTTCACTTCGCCGAAGGACCACGAACGGATCAGGTCCGGCGAAGCCAGCGCGATCTTGATCGCGTCGAAGTCCAGCGTCTGGCGCTGCTGGTTGAAGAGGTTGAGCAGGTCTTTCATGGTGTTCTCCAGAAGGAGGAATGCTGTGTCGATGGGCTTTCAGTTCACTGCCAGCGGCGCGGCGGCGTTGACCGCCGCGCCGGCATGGATCAGTTGTCTTCCAGTTCCATGTTGATGGCCAGCGAGCGGATTTCCTTCACGAGCACGTTGAAGGATTCCGGCATGCCCGCGACCATCTCGTGCTCACCGTCGACGATGTTCTTGTACATCTGGTTGCGGCCCTGCACGTCATCGGACTTCACCGTCAGCATTTCCTGCAGGGTGTAGGCCGCGCCGTAGGCTTCCAGCGCCCAGACTTCCATTTCACCGAAGCGCTGGCCGCCGAACTGCGCCTTGCCGCCCAGCGGCTGCTGGGTGACGAGCGAGTACGGACCGGTCGAACGGGCGTGCATCTTGTCGTCGACCAGGTGGTTCAGCTTCAGGTAGTGCATGTAACCGACGGTGGTGTGGCGATCGAACGCTTCACCGGTGCGGCCGTCGTACAGCTGGGTCTGGCCACTGCTCGGCAGGTCGGCCAGTTCCAGCATGCGCTTGATTTCCGCTTCGGTGGCGCCGTCGAACACCGGGGTGGCCATCGGCACGCCGTCGGTGAGGTTACGGGCCAGACGCAGCAGTTCCTCGTCGCTGAACTGCGACAGGTCGACACGGTTGGCCACGTTGGTGTCGTCGTGGTTGTAGATGTCGTCCAGGAACTTGCGCAGGTCGGCAACCGCCGCCTGGGCTTCCATCATCGCCTGGATCTTGCGGCCCAGGCCCTTGGCCGCCCAGCCCAGGTGCACTTCCAGGATCTGGCCGATGTTCATACGCGACGGCACGCCCAGCGGGTTCAGCACGATGTCCACGGTTTCGCCCGAGGCCATGTACGGCATGTCCTCGACCGGCACCACGTTGGAGACCACACCCTTGTTGCCGTGGCGGCCTGCCATCTTGTCGCCCGGCTGGATGCGGCGCTTCACGGCCAGGAACACCTTGACCATCTTCAGCACGCCCGGGGCGAGGTCGTCACCGGCGGTGATCTTGCCGCGCTTGTCGGCGAAGCGACGCTCGAATTCCTTCTCGTGCGCCTGGATCTGCTTCTGCGCGCGCTCGATGGCTTCCGAAGCGTCCTCGTCCTTCATGCGCAGGGCGAACCAGTCAGCCTTCTTCAGGCCGTCCAGGAAGGCGTCGGTGATCACGTCACCCTTCTTCAGGCCAGCGCCACCGTTGACCACCTTGCCCACGATCTGCGAACGCAGACGCATGTAGATGGCGGCTTCCAGGATGCGGAACTGGTCGTCGAAGTCCTTCTTGACGCGCTTGATTTCAGACTCTTCGATCTGGCGGGCGCGCTTGTCCTTCTCGATGCCGTCGCGGGTGAAGACCTGCACGTCGATGACGGTGCCGTCCATGCCCGGCGGAACGCGCAGCGAGCTGTCCTTAACGTCCGAAGCCTTCTCGCCGAAGATCGCGCGCAGCAGCTTCTCTTCCGGGGTCAGCTGGCTTTCGCCCTTCGGGGTGACCTTGCCGACCATGATGTCGCCGGCGCGAACTTCCGCACCGATGTACACCACGCCGCTCTCGTCCAGGCGGTTCAGCGCCTGCTCGGAGACGTTCGGGATGTCGGCGGAGATTTCCTCCGGCCCCAGCTTGGTGTCACGCGCGACGCAGGTCAGCTCTTCGATGTGGATCGTGGTGTAACGATCCTCTTCCACCACGCGCTCGGAGAGCAGGATGGAGTCTTCGAAGTTGTAGCCGTTCCACGGCATGAACGCGATCAGCATGTTCTGGCCCAGGGCCAGTTCGCCGATGTCGGTGGACGGACCGTCGGCCAGCACGTCGCCGCGGGCGATGACGTCACCCACCTGGACCAGCGGACGCTGGTTGATGCAGGTGTTCTGGTTCGAACGGGTGTACTTGACCAGGTTGTAGATGTCCACGCCTGCATCGGTAGCGCCAACGATCTCTTCCTCGTTGACCTTGACCACGATGCGGGCCGCGTCGATCTGCACGATCTCGCCACCACGGCGGGCGTTCACGGTCACACCGGAGTCACGCGCCACGGCGCGCTCGATGCCGGTACCGACCAGCGGCTTCTGCGCACGCAGGGTCGGCACCGCCTGACGCTGCATGTTGGCGCCCATCAGTGCGCGGTTCGCGTCATCGTGCTCCAGGAACGGAACCAGCGCGGCCGCGATCGACACGGTCTGCATCGGCGAGACGTCCATGAAGTGGACTTCCGCCGGCGGCTTCAGCAGCGATTCGCCCTGGAAGCGGCACGGAACGAACTGCTCGGTCAGGGTGCCCTTGGCGTCGGTCAGCGCGTTGGCCTGCGCAATGACGTACTCGTTTTCTTCGATCGCCGACAGGAACTCGACTTCGTCATAGACCTTGCCGTCCACGACCTTGCGGTACGGAGTCTCGAGGAAACCGTACTGGTTGGTGCGGGCGTACACGGCCAGCGAATTGATCAGGCCGATGTTCGGGCCTTCCGGGGTTTCGATGGTGCAGACGCGGCCGTAATGGGTCGGGTGCACGTCGCGCACTTCGAAGCCGGCGCGCTCACGGGTCAGGCCGCCCGGGCCCAGGGCCGAGACGCGACGCTTGTGGGTCACTTCCGACAGCGGGTTGTTCTGGTCCATGAACTGCGACAGCTGCGAGGAGCCGAAGAACTCCTTGATGGCAGCGGCAACCGGCTTGGCGTTGATCAGCTCCTGCGGGGTCAGGCCTTCGGACTCGGCCATCGACAGGCGCTCCTTGACCGCGCGCTCGACGCGGACCAGGCCGACGCGGAACACGTTTTCGGCCATTTCGCCGACCGAACGCACGCGACGGTTGCCCAGGTGGTCGATATCGTCGACCACGCCGCGACCGTTGCGGATCTCGGTCAGGACCTTGATCACGTCCAGGATGTCGGAGCTGTCGCCGTGGGCGGCGACCAGGCGCTTGGACTCTTCGTCGTTGCGCTCACCGAAGTACTTGCTGTCGTACAGCACGGCTTCGCCGGTGGTTTCCTTGCGGCCCACGCGACGGTTGAACTTCATGCGGCCGACCGCGGACAGGTCGTAGCGCTCGAAGGTGAAGAACAGGTTGTGGAACAGGTTCTGCGCAGCGTCCTTGGTCGGCGGCTCGCCCGGACGCATCATGCGGTAGATCTCGACCAGGGCTTCCAGCTGGGTCTTGGTCGGGTCGATGCGCAGGGTGTTGGACAGGTACGGGCCACGATCCAGATCGTTCACCCACAGGGTGCCCACGGCATCCACACCGGCCTTGCGGAAGGCCTGCAGCTGCTCGTCGGTGATCTCGTCATTGGCCTGGGCCAGCAGTTCGCCGGTCGAGGCGTCAACCACGTCGTGCGACAGGATGCGGCCGACGATGTAGTCGTCCGGCACGGCCAGGGCGGCGATGCCCGAGGCTTCCAGCTGCTTGATGTGGCGCGCGGTGATGCGCTTGCCGGCTTCCACGATGACCTTGTCGCCGTCGGCGAGGTCGAAGCCCAGGGTTTCGCCACGCAGGCGCTCCGGCACCAGCTCCAGCTGGACGCCTTCATCCGGGTTGATGTGGAAGGTGTTGATCTCGAAGAACTCGGCCAGCATCTCTTCGTTGCTGTAGCCGAGCGCGCGCAGCAGGATCGACACCGGCAGCTTGCGGCGACGGTCGATACGGGTGAACAGCGCGTCCTTCGGGTCGAACTCGAAGTCCAGCCAGGAGCCGCGGTAAGGAATGATGCGGGCGCTGTACAGCAGCTTGCCCGAGCTGTGGGTCTTGCCACGGTCGTGGTCGAAGAACACGCCCGGCGAGCGGTGCAGCTGCGAGACGATGACGCGCTCGGTGCCGTTGACGATGAAGGTGCCGTTCTCGGTCATCAGCGGGATTTCGCCCAGATAGACCTCCTGCTCCTTCACGTACTTGATGGCCTTGGTCGACGACTCACGGTCGTAGATCACCAGGCGCACGGTCACGCGCAGCGGGGCGCCGTAGCTCATGCCACGCTGGCGGCACTCGCGCTCGTCGAAGACCGGTTCGCCCAGCTTGTAGCCGACGTATTCCAGGGCAGCGTTGCCGCTGTAGCTGGCGATCGGGAAGACCGACTTCAGCGCAGCGTGCAGGCCGTGGTCCGTGCGCTTGGCCGGATCAACGTTTTCCTGCAGGAATTCACGATAGGAATCCACCTGGATGGCGAGCAGGAACGGCACTTCGAGAATCGAGCGCTGCTTGCCGAAATCCTTGCGGATACGCTTTTTTTCGGTGAACGAATAGGACGTCATGAGGTCTTCCACCTTGTTGTGCGGATCGTGCGCCCACGATCCGAAGGGAACTTGAAATTGTCAGTTGGAAGTCGCTGGTATTGCCGGCACCAGCACGCCTTCTCCCGCTACTTCCAACTGCCAACTCGTCTGCTACCACGCCCCTGCTGCCGCGCGCTGCGCTGGCCGGCGGGGGTTTGACTGCAGCCCGTGTTGGGCTTTTTGCTGCATTTGAAACGGTAGAGTCGACTGTTGGTCGACTTCCTTCACAGCAGTCGACCAACAGTCGACTCTACCGACACCGCAACAACGACCAAAGGCCGGGGGCTTACGCCCCCAGCCTTGGCTGCATCGCCGTGAATCGGTGACGATGCAAGGTAACTGCTTACTTGACTTCGACAGTCGCGCCAGCAGCTTCCAGGTCCTTCTTCATCTTCTCGGCGTCTTCCTTCGAAGCGCCTTCCTTCAGGACGCCACCGGCTTCGGCCAGGTCCTTCGCTTCCTTCAGGCCCAGGCCGGTGATGGCGCGGACGGCCTTGATGACTTCGACCTTCTTGTCGCCGGCCGACTTCAGGGTGACGGTGAACTCGGTCTGCTCTTCAACAGCAGCGGCCGGGCCAGCGGCAGCAGCCACGGCAACCGGAGCAGCGGCGGAGACGCCGAACTTCTCTTCGATGGCCTTGACCAGCTCCATCACTTCCATCAGGGACTTCTCGGCGATGGCGTCGACGATCTGTTCGTTGGTAAGGGACATGATTAATACCTTTGGATGATTTTCTGGGTTGAGGTTCCGTCAGGAACCACGGTAAGTCGAAACTCAGGCGGTCTCGGCGGCCGGTTCGGCAGCGTCGGCGGCGACGTCGCCACCACCCTGCTTCTCGCCAACGGCCTTGATGGCGCGGGCAAACATCGTGACCGGCTCGGTCAGGACGCGGGCCAGCATGGCCAGGGCCTGGTCGCGGGTCGGCAGCGAGGCCAGCACGTCGACGTGGCTTGCCGGGAACACTTCGCCACCGATGGCGACGACCTTAGCCTTCAGCTTGTCGTTGCCCTTGGCGGCTTCCTTGATCAGGCGACCGGCAGCGCCGGGCTCCTCGAGCGAGAACGCGTACAGCAGCGGACCAACCATCTGGTCCTGGGCGACTGCGAACTCGGTGCCTTCAACGGCGCGCGAAGCCAGGGTGTTCTTGACAACCTTCAAGAAAACACCGGTTTCACGAGCCTGCTTGCGCATCGCGGTCATCTGGGCGACCGTGGTGCCAGCGTATTCGGCTGCGATCAAGGAGTGGGCCTTGGCGGCGACGTCTGCCAGCTCGGCGACTACTTCTTGCTTCTGGGACAGATTGAGAGCCATTGCACTCCTCCTATTGAACTCCGCTTACGGCTCCTGCCGTGTGCGGTCCTGTGCGGCATCCGTCCTGGACGCCGGGAACATCGGGATGATGTTCCGGGGGTGGGCCGTTCCAGACCTGGAGGCAATCAGGGAAATCCCAGACGTGCGTGAACCAGAAAAACTCCAGAAGGGCACCATCTACGCAGGGTGATTCCGGGGAATCGATTAAGCGCTCATGACTGCTCCGGCGGCGACTCCTTGCCAGATCGAGCTTCCGTGCCCGTCGCCGGTATTGCCACGACCGCGCCTGCGGTCTTTGACGGCTACCGCGGGCGATGCACTGCCAACGATGCCTTCAAATGTCACGATCACGGCACCGAAGGTACCGTGACCGCTTGAAACAATTACTTCAGGGTCAGCGACGACTGGTCGACGGTGACGCCCGGGCCCATCGTCGAGCTGACCGAAACCTTCTGCAGGTAGGTGCCCTTCGAGGTGGCCGGCTTGGCCTTGATCAGGTCCAGCAGCAGCGCGGTCAGGTTCGACTTCAGCGCGTCTTCGGCGAAGTCGGCCTTGCCGATGGTGCAGTGGATGATGCCGGCCTTGTCGGTGCGGTAACGGACCTGACCCGACTTGGCGTTCTTCACGGCTTCACCCGGGTTCGGGGAAACGGTGCCGACCTTCGGGTTCGGCATCAGGCCGCGCGGGCCCAGCACGGTACCCAGCTTACCGACGACGCGCATGGCGTCCGGGGTCGCGATGACGACGTCGTAGTTCAGATCGCCGGCCTGCATCTTCTCGGCCAGGTCATCCATACCGACGGCTTCGGCGCCAGCGGCCAGGGCTTCATCAGCCTTGGCACCGGCCGGAGCGAACACGGCGACGCGGACCGACTTGCCGGTACCGGCCGGCAGCACGGTGGAGCCACGGACCTGCTGGTCGGACTTCTTCGCATCGACGCCCAGGCGCACAGCGACGTCGATCGACTCGACGAACTTGGCCTTGGTGGCGCTCTTCAGGATGTTGATCGCGTCCTCGAAGGCGTATGCCTTGCCCGGAACGACGGCGGCCTTGATGGCCTTCTCACGCTTGGTCTGTGCCATCTTATTAACCCTCCACCACGAGGCCCATGGAACGGGCAGAGCCAGCGATGGTACGCACGGCGGCGTCCAGATCGGCGGCAGTCAGATCCGGTTCCTTCGCCTTGGCGATCTCTTCCAGCTGCTTACGGGTGACCTTGCCGACCTTCTCGGTGTTCGGGCGCTTGGAGCCCGACGAGATGCCAGCGGCCTTCTTCAGCAGGGTGGTGGCCGGGGTGCTCTTGGTGATGAAGGTGAACGTACGGTCCGAGTAGGCCGTGATGATCACCGGAACCGGCAGACCCGGCTCGAGCTTCTGCGTGGCAGCGTTGAACGCCTTGCAGAATTCCATGATGTTCAGACCGCGCTGACCCAGCGCAGGACCGACCGGCGGCGAGGGGTTGGCCTGACCGGCCTTCACCTGCAGCTTGATGTAACCGACAACTTTCTTTGCCATGTGAGTACTCTCCGGGTGCTAGCGCCTTTCGACAACAGGCTCCCCATCGGACCGGGAATCACGCGTCCCGGCATCGCGTTTTGAAATCATGCTGAAGGCCACCTTGCGGCGGCCTCGTCCTGCTGGCTTCCCAGCGGGGAGCCGCGCACTATATCAGGTTTTTTCTTCACATGCCTGAAGCAGCATATAAACGGACGAAACCGGGCAAGGCCCGGTTCCTGGTTCCATAGAGTCGAGCTTGCTCGACCGATCAGCAAAGTCGAGCAAGCTCGACTCTACAGCTGGATCAGACGGCCTTTTCGACCTGGCCGAACTCGAGTTCGACCGGAGTGGCACGACCGAAGATCAGCACCGAGACGCGCAGACGGCTCTTCTCGTAGTTGACCTCTTCGACGACGCCATTGAAATCGTTGAACGGGCCGTCGGTGACGCGGACCATCTGGCCCGGCTCGAACAGCACCTTCGGACGCGGCTTCTCGACACCTTCCTGAACGCGGTTCAGGATGGCTTCGGCCTCGGAATCGGCAATCGGCAGCGGACGGTCGGCGGTGCCGCCGATGAAGCCCATCACGCGCGGGGTTTCCTTGACCAGGTGCCAGCTTTCGTTGTCGATGCGCGGAATACCGGCTTCTTCGTGGGTCTCGATCTGGACCAGCACGTAACCCGGGAAAAACTTGCGCTCGGAGCGGCGCTTCTGGCCAGCGCGCATCTCGACCACTTCTTCGGTCGGGACCAGGACATCGCCGAAGCGCTCTTCCATGCCGTCACGGACGATGCGATCGCGCAGAGCCTGCGCCACCGACTTCTCGAAGCCCGAATAGGCGTGAACGACGTACCAACGCTTCATGCAATTCTCCTTAGCGGCTCAGGAACAACTGAACCAGCCACTGAATGACGTAATCGAACCCACCCAGCAACAGACTGAGAATGGTCACCACCACCATCACGACCCAGGTCATGCGGATGGCTTCCTGGCGCGTCGGCCAGACCACCTTGCGCAGTTCGAAGCGCGACTCGGAGAGGAATTCGCGGGTGTCGCGCCCCTTGCCGGTCAGCATGAACACGCCGATACCGCCAACCAGACCGACCACGACCGCCAACGCACGCAGCTGACCCGCCCACGCACCCAGCTGGGTGGCGCGACCGGAGTCGGCGGAGAACCAGAACCAGACGAACAGACCGGCCAGCACCAGCAGCGATGCGGCGACGTACTTGACGATATCCCCGCCGTTGGCGGAGTTGTCCTTGGAGTGTTCGATCTTGCTATTCATCCGGCTGTGTCTGCTTTAGCGGCCCAGGCCGCTGGATAAGGTGGGCAGATGGCACGCCAGGAGGGACTCGAACCCCCAACCTGCGGTTTTGGAGACCGCTGCTCTGCCAATTGAGCTACTGGCGTACGTGTTGAAACTTGCCTTCCCTTAGACGGCGAAGGCGGACCGAGGTTCCCGGCCCGCCATTCGCGTAACCGGCGGCGCTATGCAACCACCGGTACTGCAGGCTTACTCGATGATCTTCGAGACCACGCCGGCGCCGACGGTACGGCCGCCTTCGCGGATGGCGAAGCGCAGGCCTTCGTCCATTGCCACCGGGTTGATCAGGGTGACGACCATCTTGACGTTGTCACCCGGCATCACCATTTCGACGCCTTCCGGCAGAGCAGCTGCGCCGGTGATGTCGGTGGTGCGGAAGTAGAACTGCGGACGGTAGCCGTTGAAGAACGGGGTGTGACGGCCGCCCTCGTCCTTCGACAGGACGTAGACTTCGCCTTCGAACTTGGTGTGCGGCTTGATCGAACCCGGCTTGGCCAGGACCTGGCCACGCTCGACGTCGTCACGCTTGGTGCCGCGCAGCAGCAGGCCAGCGTTGTCGCCTGCCTGACCCTGGTCCAGCAGCTTGCGGAACATTTCAACGCCGGTCACGGTGGTCTTCTGCACCGGACGGATGCCGACGATTTCGATTTCGTCGCCAACCTTGATCACGCCGCGCTCGATACGACCGGTCACCACGGTGCCGCGGCCCGAGATCGAGAACACGTCTTCCACCGGCATCAGGAACGGCTTGTCGATCGCGCGCTCCGGCTCCGGAATCCAGCTGTCCAGGGCGTCGACCAGCTTCAGGATGGCCGGCACGCCGATGTCGCTCTGGTCGCCTTCCAGCGCCAGACGGGCCGAACCAGCGATGATCGGGGTGTCGTCGCCCGGGAAGTCGTACTTGCTCAGCAGCTCGCGCACTTCCATCTCGACCAGCTCGAGCAGCTCGGCGTCGTCCACCATGTCGGCCTTGTTCAGGAACACGACGATGTACGGCACGCCGACCTGACGCGACAGCAGGATGTGCTCGCGGGTCTGCGGCATCGGGCCGTCAGCGGCCGAGCACACCAGGATCGCGCCGTCCATCTGGGCGGCACCGGTGATCATGTTCTTGACGTAGTCAGCATGGCCCGGGCAATCGACGTGGGCGTAGTGACGGACCGGGGATTCGTATTCGACGTGCGCGGTCGAGATCGTGATGCCACGCGCCTTTTCTTCCGGAGCGGCGTCGATCGAGGAGTAGTCCTTGAACTCGCCACCGAAGCGCTCGGCACCGATCTTGGTCAGTGCGGCGGTCAGCGTGGTCTTGCCGTGGTCGACGTGACCGATGGTGCCGACGTTGACGTGCGGCTTGGTGCGCTCGAACTTACCCTTGGCCATGGCTGCTTATCTCGAATTCGTCTGAGAGGTGATGCTTAAGATGGTGCTCACGAAAGGAATCGAACCTTCGACCTCTTCCTTACCAAGGAAGTGCTCTACCGACTGAGCTACGTGAGCCGAGTTTTGCATTATGACATGAACTCGATAATATTCAAAGTTCATTCAATGGAGCGGGAGACGGGAATCGAACCCGCACCATCAGCTTGGAAGGCTGAGGTTCTACCATTGAACTACTCCCGCGCCGGGAATGTCACAACGTGAAACTGGTGGAGGGAGGTGGATTCGAACCACCGAAGGCGTAAGCCAGCAGATTTACAGTCTGCCCCCGTTGGCCGCTTGGGTATCCCTCCTTACCACCCCATTCCGTTGCCGCCGAAGCGTTGCGGTGTGTGGTGGTGAGCCGCTTATTCTGCTGATGGGACGGGGGGCTGTCAACGCTTTTTTCCATTTTTTTCACACGCTGTCGCAAACCCATTGATACGCAAGGTTATTGCCCGGGAACCGGCAGGGTCTCGTTGGCGAAAATTGCGACATGAGGGACGCCGTCGCCGCCGATCCAGCCCCGATACATGCCCTGGGTGTTGAACGGCGTGGCCATTTTTCCGTCTGCGCCGAGCACGATCGCACCGCCGTCGCCGCCCATCTGCGGAATCGTCTCGTTGATCACGCCCTTGCCGGCCTGCTCCGGGCTCTGCCCCTGGTAGCGTATGCGCGCGCAGATCTCGTGCGCGGCCGCAGTGCGGATGTAGTACTCGCCCCACCCGGTGCCGGACACCGCGCAGCGTGCGTCGGCCCAGGTGCCGGCACCGATGATCGGCGAGTCACCGACCCGGCCGTAACGCTTGTTGGTCATGCCCCCGGTGGAGGTGCCGGCGGCCAGATGCCCCTGCGCGTCCAATGCGACCGCACCAACGGTACCGAAGTGCTTTGCAGTCTCCAGGTCGGCATGCGCCTGGCCGCTGGCCTCTTCCTTCAGCGCGCGCTGCAGCTGCTGCCAGCGCTTCTCTGTACGGAAGTAGGAGGGATCGACCAGAGGAATGCCCTGCTCGGCCGCGAAGGCTTCGGCGCCCTGCCCGACCATCATCACGTGGCGGGATTTCTGCATCACGGTCTGCGCCAGCAGGATCGGGTTGCGCACCCGCTGCACGCCCGCCACCGCGCCCGCCGCCTGGTTCGCGCCATCCATGACCGCCGCATCCAGCTCGTTGTGGCCGTCGTGGGTGAACACCGCGCCCTTGCCGGCGTTGAAGGTGGGATCGTCCTCCAGCACGGTGATCGCGGCGGTGACTGCGGCCAGCGCGGGGCGCCCCGCCGCCAGTTCCGCATGGCCCTTCAGCAGTGCCGCCCGCAGCGCGTCACGTGCGGCCTTTTCCTCGGCCGGCGACAGGTCCTTGCGCTCGACGCCGGCGCCGCCGTGGATGACCAGCAGCGGTGAAGCGGCCGGTGCGGCCTGGGCAAGCATGGGCAGGGACAGCAGCGCAGACAGCGCCAGGCGCAGTTTCATCGGATACGTCTCCAGCAGTAACGGGGAATGGATTGCAGGGTAGTGCCGGCCGCTGGCCGGCGAGGGGCGTATCAGGGAAGGTGGGTTGCCGGCGAGCGGCCGGCACTACCGAAGCGTGAACTCAAGCTCACCGTCGCTGACGTCGGCCACGGCCTGATAGTCGGCCTCGGCCTGGACGTCATCCAGGCGCATGCGGCTGCCGCTGGCGACCACCGTTACCGGCACCGCGCGGAAGCGCAGCGGCTCGCCCTCGACCAGGCGGTCGGCATCGCGGCCAGGGTTGACCACCCAGACCTTGCCCTCGCCGTCAGCACTGTAGACCTGCGCCTGGCCATCAGGCTCCACGCACAGGGCGGTGTCCTCGTCGACGCCGATGCCGACGATGTCGGGGTCGCCACTGTCCTGTGCGGCACGCGCCACGAACACGATCAGGCGACCGAGCCGGTCGCGCTTGTCGAAGTGGGTGTCGGTGACCACGCGCTGCAGGTAGGGCATCTGCAGGAAGCCGCTGTCCATGGTCACCGCGCTGCCCATCGGGTCCGCCAGGGCGCCGGCAGAGGTGATGCTGCCGCCGTCCATCGCGCCGTAGGCATAGCCACCGAGGATGGCGAGCCCCGCACTGGTACCGGCAATCGGCTTGCCAGCGCGCACGTGGGCGTTCAGCGCGCGGTTGAGCGCAGTGCCCTTCCAGAAGCGGATGTAGCGCGACTGGTCACCACCGGCAATGAAGATGGCATCAGCTGCGGCAACCACGCGCAGCACGGCCGGATCGTCGGCGCCGCGGCGGCTGTCGAAGACCAGCGTCTGCACTGCGGTGGTACCGCCGATCTCGCGGTACAGGCGGTCCTGCAGCTCATCACTGCCAGAAGCGCGCAGGATCAGCACACGGCCATTGCCAGCCTGCTTCAGCCACCAGTGGAAGGCCTCCGGCACCCATTCGCCACCGCCCATCAGCATCATGGCCGGTGCGCGCGGACCGGGCCGGGGCGCGTCGAGATCGCCGGCTTCGTAGTAGGCGAAGCCCGGGCCCTGCAGGTCCTGCGCAAGGGCGACCAACGGCACGGCCAAGACCAGCAGCGCCAGCCAGGCGAAGGGGGCACGCAGGGTCCGATGGAGGCGTCGCATCTTGATCTCCCTGAACAAAATCGACTTGCAAGCGTTTCCACTCTTTGCCAGATAGGGACCCAGTAGTCAAGGACATGAAAAAGGCGTTAAATGCGCGCGCCCGTTCCGGAAATCTGAATGGGGGACAGGGCCCCTCCTCTGCGGGCCGGCTTCATTTCCGAGAATTCCTCATGCGTAGAAAGGCGATGGCGTGGTCAATCCAGCTGGCGTTGATGGGCGTGGCTGCTTCCGCGGCGGCCCAGGCATCGGCTTCCTCCTCGGTTCAACAACTGGATGCGGTGCAGGTCACCGGATCGCGCATTCCGCGCGCCCAGGTGGAAGGCCCCGCCCCGATCACGGTGATCGACGCCGAACAGATCCGCTCCAGCGGCTTCACCAGCGTGCCGGACGTGCTGCGTGCAATGACCCAGAACGGCGGTGAGACCCAGAGCCAGCAGTCTTCCAGCGGCGCCGACTTCTCGCCGGGCGCCCAGCAGGTGGACCTGCGCGGCCTGGGCCCGAACCACACGCTGGTGCTGGTCAATGGCCGCCGCATCGCCGACTTCCCGATGCCGTTCAAGGGCCGCAGCAACTTCACCGATGTCTCCAACATCCCGCTGGGGATGATCGAGCGCATCGAAGTGCTGACCGGCAGCGCCTCGGCCATCTACGGCTCGGACGCGATCGCCGGCGTGGTCAACTTCATCCTGAAGAAGAAGGCCGACGGCACCACGATCGACATGCGCATGGGCACCACCAGCGAAGGCGGTGGCGAGTCGTTCGACATGAGCCTGGCCAGCGGCTTCAGCCGCGGCAACTTCAACGCCGTGTACAGCGTCGAGCTGCAGTCGCAGACCCCGCTGTGGGCCTATGAGCGCGACATCCAGGATTCGACCCAGGACGGCCCCACCGAGGGCTCGCGCATCGCCCGCCGCGCTTACCTGCGTACGGACTACAACGACGACTACCTGGATCCGGGCGCGGCCACCTGCGAAGCGCTGGCCGGGCAGAACCAGGGCAGCACCTACCGCGCCTACCGCCCGCGCTACGGTTACTACTGCGGCAGCGACAGCTCGATCGGCTACGGCACCATCCTCAGCAAGCGCCGCGGCGCCAATGGCTACGCCTCGCTGAGCTACGACTTCGACAACGGCCAGCAATGGTTCGCCGATGTGCAGCTGGGCTACCACACGATGTCGCTGATGCGCGACGTCACCAAGTGGGGCCGCATGGACGCCAATGGCGATGAGTCGGGCTACTTCAACAACCGGGCCACCGGCGAGATCGAGTTCTGGCAGCGCCAGTTCTCACCCGAGGAAATGGGGGGCCTGCGCAATGCGATGGTACGCAGCACGCAGAAGACCTTCAGCGTGACCACCGGCTTCAAGGGCAATCTGGCCGGCAACTGGGACTACGAAGCGGCGCTGAGCCATTCGCAGTACCAGTCGCGGATCAGCTGGGCGCAGATCATCGCCGCCAAGGCGAATGACCTGTTCCTGGGCCCGCAGCTGGGCGTGGACGACGACGGTTTCCCGATCTACAACGCGGACCCGTCGCGGCTGTACCGGCCGCTGACCCGCGCCGAGTACGATTCGATTGCCGCACGCACTACCTATTCGCCGAAGTCGCGCACCGAGACGGCTGCATTCACGCTGACCAATTCCGCGCTGTTCGGCCTGCCGGGCGGTGATGCCGGGTTCGCCGCGACCGTGGAAGTGGGCCAGCAGGCCTATGCGCTGAATCCCGATCCGCTGGCCACCCAGTACTACTACTACAGCTGGAAGGATTCGGACGGCCAGGGCTCGCGCAACCGCTGGGCGACCGCCGCCGAGCTGCGCATGCCGCTGCACGAGACGGTCAACCTGAGCGTGGCCGGCCGCTACGACCAGTACCGCTATTCCGGCCACACCATCGGCAAGGCGACCTGGAGCGGCGGTCTGGAATGGCGCCCGATCGACACGCTGCTGGTACGCGGTTCGTATGGCACCGCGTTCCGCGCGCCGGACCTGCACTACGTGTTCGCCGGACCGGGCAACGACGAGACCACCGCCGAAGACCTGTACAGCTGCCGCGCCGATGGCGCCAGCGACTGTTCCGACTACGAGCGCAATCTGATCCGCAGCCGCACCGGCAACCGCCAGCTCGACCCGGAAACCAGCACCTCGTGGAGTGCAGGCTTCGTCTGGTCGCCGGCGATCGGCCTGGACCTGTCGGTGGACTGGTTCGACATCGACATGCGCAAGCAGGTGCAGGACATGGATGTGCGCACCCTCCTGGCCAACGAAGCGAACTGCCGGCTCGGCAGTGCCGACATCAATTCGCCGACCTGCGTGGACGCGCTCGACCGCATCACCCGTACCAGCGACGGCCGCCTGTACGGCGTGCGCGTGGCGCCGATCAACGTCGCCCGCGAGTCGACTTCCGGCATCGACGTCGGCCTGCGCTACCGCCTGCAGACCGGTATCGGCGACTTCATCCTCAATGGCACCCACACCTGGGTGAAGAAGCACGATTTCCAGCGCTACCCCGGCGATCCGACCCTGGACCAGTTCGCGGTCAACAGCGGATTCGACATCCCGCGCACCAAGACCAGCCTGAGCGTGACCTGGGAGAAGGACGCGTGGTCGGCCACGGTCTACGGTTCGCGCCTGGGCAAGCTGCCGATCTCGGACAACTACGACCAGTCGTTCGACTGGGAAAGCGGTGACAGCCCCTACGTGAAGGCGACCTACCGCTACAACGCCTCGGTGCAGTATCGCTTCGACGACCATTCGCGCCTGTCGCTGTCGGTGGTCAACGTGTTCAACAAGATGCCGCCGAAGGATGCCACCTACACCGCGTATCCGTACTACGACGTGTCCTGGTTCGACAGCGTCGGCCGCACCATCAACCTGCAGTACACCCACAAGTTCGGTGGCAGCGCGCTGTAAGTGCCTGGCCAATGTCGGTACAGGAGACCCCCGCTTCGGCGGGGGTTCCTTTTTTTTGCCACCTGAACGGTGCCCGCGTGCAGGCTCCGGGCCGGTCGGCCAGCCGGGGATTTTAGGAAACAGCTGATTCCGCGCCGTCCGCGCCGCTTCCTAGCATCGTTGCATGTTCCGCTTCCCCCGCCCTTCGCTGCAGAAGACAGTGCCATCGACCACCGCGTCGGTGCTGTTGCGCTGCCTGACCGTCTGTGTCTTCATCTGCCTGGCCGCCGCGGCCGGGTTCTACCTGCTCACCGCATTCACCGAGGACATCTCGACCCATCGCCGCGAGATGAATGCAGCGGCCTACAGGGCCCAGATCTATTTCGACCAGCGCGAAGCCCTGCTGCGCTACCTGGGCGATTCGGTGCTGGCCGGCCGCCCGGATGCGCCAGCTGCGGACAGCGAAGGGATGCGCCAGGTGCCGCTGGATGGTCCCGGTGGCCAGCCGGGACAACGGCTGCTGTTGTCAGCGCGTGCCGAGCACACGCTGCAGGCGCTGCAGACGCACCTGCTGCTGGTCGATGCGCGGGGTGCGCATTGTCTGGCCGGCGACGCGGTCGACGTCGACCTGGCGCGCCTGCCGTCGCTGCGTGCACTGCAGGCGCGCAACGGCAGCCTCGAGGGCGCTGACCGGGTGTACTGGCTGCGCCCGGGTGACCGTGGCGTCGCACTGGCGCAGCCGGTGCAGTCCGGTCCCCATCCGGCGCAGTGGCTGGTACTGCTGCTTGATACAGATGCAGCGGCGGGCATGATCGATGGCCAGGGCATCGGCGGTTATGCGTTGCTCGACCGTTCTGGGCAGCCTGCATTGTCCAGCCAGGCGCCGCGGCTGGATCGCGCGGGCTGGACAATCCTGCGGGAACGCCAGGACGACAGCTTCGGTACGTTATGGAGCGGCGGCCTGCCGCGCGGCGTAGCGCTGGTGAAAAGTGTCGGCAATGACGGCTGGCGGTTGGTCTACCACCTGCCGCCGCAGCTGCTGCTGGGCGACCTGGCCGTGCCCCTGCTGGTCTGCGTGCTGTTGCTGCTGCTGGCCGGTGTTGCGCTGCGCCTGCTACGGCATCGCGTGGACCTGCAGCTGATCCAGCCGGCCCTGCAGCAGCACCGCCGCCTGCTGGAGAACCTGGACTTCAGTTCGACGGTGATCGACATGGCGCCGGTCGGCATCTGCGTCCTGCGCCGCAACGACCGCGCGCTGCTGCTGTCCAACCAGCTGCTGCGCGACTGGCTCGGCGAGGAAGGCGAACACAGCGACTGGCAGGCGCCATGGCGCGGACATGCCGGCGAGCGCGGGTGCGGACTGGAATTCACCACCCGCGACGGGCGCCAGCTGCAGGTGCTGCACGCGGCCTGCCGCTACCAGGGCGATGATGTGCTGCTATGCGTCTTCCATGATATTTCCCGACACCGCCAGGCACAGGCCGCACTGTCGTCGGCACGCCAAGCGGCCGATGCGGCCAACCAGGCCAAGAGCGCGTTCCTGGCCACCATGAGCCATGAAATCCGCACTCCGCTGTACGGCGTGCTGGGCACGCTGGAGCTGCTGGGGCACACCTCGCTGGACGCCCGGCAGTCGCAATACCTGCGCACCATCGAGAGTTCCTCGTCGGTCCTGCTGCAGTTGATCAGTGATGTGCTGGATGTGTCCAAGATCGAGTCAGGGCAGCTCAGCCTGGAGCCGGCGGCGTTCTCGCCGCGCGAGCTGACCGAGAGTGTGCTGCGCAGCTTCGCCGCGTCGGCCACCTGCAAGGGCCTGCAGATCCTGGTCTGCACCGATCCGCGCCTGCCGACGCGGGTGCTCGGTGATGCCGACCGCATCCGCCAGGTGCTGGGCAACCTGCTCAGCAACGCGATCAAGTTCACCGAGCATGGCCGGGTGGTGTTGCGCGTGCGCCAGGTACAGCGCGAAGGTGAATCGAGCGTGCTGGCCTGGCAGGTGACCGATACCGGCGTGGGTATTGCTGCGGAGGAACAGGCGCGTCTGTTCGAACCGTTCCGCCAGGTCCGCGGCGCGGCCAGCGCGCAGGGTACCGGCCTGGGCCTGTCCATCAGCGACCGTCTGGTGCGCTTGATGAGCGGCGAGCTGCAGGTGGTGAGCGAGCCGGGCCTGGGCAGCAGCTTCAGCGTCCGCCTGCCATTGCCGGTGCTGGCCGCTGCCGAGGATGGGCCCACATTGCTGCCGGAACCACCGATCCTGGTGCGCGGCCGCGACCGCGAGCTGGTCGACAGTGCCTGTGGCTGGCTGTGTCGCTGGGGTGCCAACGCGCAGCCCCTGCTTGGCGACCCGACGCTGCTGGACCATGACGGCGCGATCCTGATGGATGGTGAAGCAGCCACTCCGCTGGCATGGTCGGGCCCGCGCGTGGTGGCATCGATCGAGGGCGGTGACCAGCCGATCACTGCCGCCGATGGCAGCCTGGTCGTGACCCTGCATGGCATGACCGCGATCGGCAATGCGCTGGCCAACGTGCAGCAGCAACGTGCGGCGCAGCCGGAGACCACGCGCTTGGCACCGCCCGTGCCGCTGGGGCTGCGCGTGCTGGCGGTCGAGGACAACCCGATCAACCGGGTGATCCTGGCTGAGCAGCTGCGCACCCTCGGCTGCGACGTGGAGCTGGCACAGGATGGCATTGAAGCGCTGCAACGGTGCCGCGAGCAGTGCTTCGATCTGGTGGTGACCGACATCAACATGCCGCGCATGGACGGCCACGCGCTGGCCCGCGAGCTGCGCGATGACGGCAACCTGGTACCGGTGATCGGCGCCACCGCCAATGCCACCGCCGAAGAGCGCGAGCGCTGCCTGGCCAGTGGCATGCAGGGCTACCTCAGCAAACCCATCGACATCGCCCGCCTGCGCAAGGCACTCACCGCCCTGCGCCAAGGAGATCCCGCATGACCCAGCGTGTCCTGATCCTGGAAGACCAGCCCTTCCAGCGTGGTTTCCTGGCCAATCTTTTCGGCAGCCGTGCCGGCGTCCAGGTCGATGCCTGCGAAGACGTGGATGCCGCCATCGCACTGTGTGCCTGCCAGCCCTACGACCTGGTGGTCAGTGACCTGCTGATGCCCGGGCAGGACGGCATCCAGTTCATCCAGGCGCTGGCGGCGCAGCCACGCCCACCCCGCCTTGCCGTGGTCAGCGCGGCCCCGCGGCGGATGATGACCTCGGCACGGCTGATGGCCGAATCGCTGGGGCTGGAGGTGATCGGCCTGCTGCCCAAGCCGGTGGCGGCCGCCGACGTGGATGCCCTGTTCGAGGCGCTGGCGCAGGCGCGTCAGGCCACTGGCAAGGCCCCCACGCGCGCGGCGGCTGCACCCGAACCGGATGTTTCGCAGCTGCGCCAGGCCATGGCCGATGGCAGCCTGACGGCCTGGTTCCAACCGAAAAAGTCACTGCAGTCAGGGCGGGTCGTGGCGGCCGAGGCACTGGTGCGCTGGCGCCATCCGCAGCTGGGCGCGCTGGCCGCTGGCAGCTTCCTCCCGGCGATCTGCCGATACGGGCTGGAGGGCGATCTGCTGCGGATGATGCTCAAGGCCAGCATCAGCGCACAGGCACGCTGGCGCAAACAAGGGTTCCGGGTACCGGTATCGATCAACCTGCCCCCTCACCTGCTGGAGCAGTCGGACCTGCCCGACGAACTGCTGGCACTGACCCTGGCCAACGGCGGTACGCCTGGTGAATTGTGCTTTGAGCTGATGGAAAACAGCACCACGCGGCACGTCAGCGACTTCTATGCCGGTGCCTGCCGGCTGCGCATGAAGGGCTTCGGCCTGGCCCAGGATGATTTCGGGCAGGGTCTGAGCTCGGTCCACAATCTGGTCAATACCCCCTTCACCGAGGTCAAGATCGACCGCGCGCTGGTCAGCGGCTGCGCCCGTGACCCGGCCCTGCACCTGACCTTGTCGACGGTGATCGCGCTGGCCAACCAGCTCGGGCTGACCATCGTGGCCGAGGGCGTGGAAAGCGATGCCGACCTGGCCGCGCTGCGCCAGCTCGGCTGCAGCCAGGTGCAGGGTTTCCTGATCTCGCAGGCGCTGCCCTCAGACGAGTTCACCCGCCTGCTGGACGAAGAAGCACCGCAACTGGACGAAAGATCGCGAGCCGCCCTGAGCTGACACGGATTCCACAGCGACTTCACAACATCATCAAGTCGCATTGACGATCCTGTCTGTGCAGTGGCGGCGGACTTTGCGCTGCCGCCACCGGTGCCTCTGTCCGCCCCCACCCTGAGACCCGCCATGCCGGCCGAGGCCGCCCCTGTTCGCCGACTCGCTCGCCGCTCACTGCGTGTCCACGCCCTGCTGATCGGCGTGGTGGTGCTGGCGACCCTGCAGGCCGGACTGCTGCTGTCTGCCGGCTCGCAACTTTTGAACGAAGAGCGCAGCAAGATCGAGTACCACTTCCGCCGCCTGGACGGCACGCTTCGCGAGCAGGAGCGCTTCCTGCGCCAGTGGCGGCTGCACGATGTCGGCGCACGAGGACAGCCGGTTGCCGATGCCAGCGTGGAACTGCAACGCGGCCCGTTGTTCGCCAACTTCGCGGCGATCGGGAGCGAGGGAGCCAGTCTTTCGCTACCGAACGAGCTGGGCGATCGTTTCCTGCGCTTCTACGGCACGTTCTGGTCGGCCTCGCACTACCCACCACCGCAATGCCTGCTGGTCGATGGCCAGGGCACGCGCGGGCTGCTGGCACCGGTGCAGATCGGCGTTACCGATGCGAGCCAGAACAGCCCGCATCACCTGCGCCCGGCGATCGCCGACATCCACCGGGTCATGGGCACGCGTCCGGCGCTGCAGCGCGGTGGCATCGTCTGGGTGAGCGTACCGTGGCGCGACCGGCAGACCCGTTTGCTGGCCATCGCGCATGCGCCGCAGGATGCACGCCTGTGGGGCGAGGACGACAAGGATTCACAGGCCGCGCTGGCCTGCCTGCTCGATCCGGGACGTGTCGATGACTACCGGCAGGTGCTGGGTGTTCCGGTGTTCCAGCGGCTGTCGCTGTTCGATACCGATGGCCAGCGCCTGCTGGGCGATGCAGCAGACGCCAGTGACGCTGGCACCTCCTGGAAGGCCGGCCTTGCAGGCCTGCAGTTCCGCATGCGCAGCGAGCGCGGCTGGCTGGCGGTGTACCACGTCAGCTGGCGGCAGGTGTTCCAGCACCCACAGGGGCCCTTGCTCGGCGCGATCGTGGTGGCCCTGCTGCTGGCGTTGGGTGGCACGCTGCTGCTGCGCGCGTATCGGCGTTCGGTCATCGAACCACTGCGCAGCAACCACGCGCGCCTGCTGGAAAGCGAGGCCTTCAGCCGCACCATCCTGGACAACGCGCCGATCGGGCTGTGCCTGCTGCGCCGTACCGATGGCAATGTGCTGCTGGACAACACCCTCGCCCGCCGCTGGCTGGGCGAAGACCACCACAGCGGAGGCTGGCATGGCCCTTGGCGGCGCAGCGTGCTGGCCGCTGGAGGCACCACGCTCGGCGATGGGCTGGCCTACACCACGCCCGAAGGCCGCCACCTGCTGGTGACCGCGACGCCGGCGCGCTATCGCGGCGAGCCGGCGGTGCTGTGTCTGTTCATCGATCTCAGCAGCCAGCATGAAGCCGAACAGGTGCTGCAGCAGGCGCGCCGTGCCGCCGACCAGGCCAACCGGGCCAAGAGCCAGTTCCTGGCCACGATGAGCCATGAAATCCGCACGCCGCTGTACGGCGTGCTCGGCACCCTCGAACTGCTCGGACTCACACCACTGGATGCGCGGCAGCAGGACTATCTGGCGACGATCCAGCGTTCGTCCTCGACCCTGATGCAGCTGATCAGCGACATCCTCGACGTCAGCAAGGCAGAGGCCGGGCAACTGAGCCTGGAGCCCAGCCCGTTCGATCCGGTGCGACTGACCGAGGATGCGCTCGACTCGTATGCTGCCGCGGCCGCCAACAAGGGGCTGCGGTTCTACGCCTGCATCGATGCCGACGTGCCACCCTTGGTGTGCGGTGATGCCGCGCGGATCCGCCAGGTCCTCAACAACCTGATCAGCAACGCACTGAAGTTCACCGACAGCGGGCGCGTGGTGGTGCGCGTTTCGGCACGCTGGCAGGAGCAACGCTGCTGGCTGCAGTGGCAGGTCGCCGATACCGGTATCGGCATTGCCAGCGAACACCAGGCGCACCTGTTCGAGCCGTTCTTCCAGGCCAACCCGGGCACCGATGCGATGCGCGGCACCGGCCTAGGGCTGGCCATCTGCGCGCATCTTGTGGCGTTGATGGAAGGCCAGCTGCGTGTGGTCAGCGAGAGCGGCCTGGGCAGCAGCTTCAGCGTCGAACTGCCGCTGCCACCGGCGCCGGCGGATCCGCAGCAATCCCCTGCGCCGCAGCTGCCTGCGGGCCTGCAGGTCCAGGTACGGGGCAGC
Source organism: Stenotrophomonas sp. a6 (assembly GCF_030913325.1). Taxonomy (NCBI): domain Bacteria; kingdom Pseudomonadati; phylum Pseudomonadota; class Gammaproteobacteria; order Lysobacterales; family Lysobacteraceae; genus Stenotrophomonas; species Stenotrophomonas sp. a6. The sequence goes on along the minus strand of NZ_CP133161.1, from coordinate 843,092 downwards.
GTGCGCGAGCTGGTGCAATCGCTGTGCGAACGCCTGCAGCAGCGTGGTGCACAGGCCAGCGTGTACCGGGAAGACAGCACGGCAGACTTGCCATCGCCCACCGTGCTGCTCGACCTGGTCCTTGACGACCCGCTGCCCGGGTGGGCCGGTGGACCGCGTGTGGTCGCCTGCCGCGAAGGCGGCGTGCGCCCCCGGCACATTGATGGCTTCTGGCAGGTTGGCCTGCACCGGTTCGATGCGATCGTGCTCGCGTTGGCCGCGGCCAGTGGCCAGCCGCTAGCGGCGAGCGCCGAAGGGCGCCTGCCGGCGACGCGCCGTTTCGGCCTGCAGGTGCTGGTGGCCGAGGACAACCCGATCAACCAGGCGATCCTGCGCGACCAGCTGGAACAGCTCGGCTGCCGCGCCGTGGTCGCCAGCGATGGCAATGAAGCGCTGGGCTACTGGCAGCAGGGCGCGTTCGCGCTGGTGCTGACCGACCTGAACATGCCCGGGATGGATGGCTATGGCCTGGCGCGCGCCTTGCGGGCGCGCGGTGTCAGCGTGCCGATCCACGGTGCCACCGCCAACGCCGATCCGGCCGAACGCCAACGCTGCCAGGAATCGGGCATGCAGGGCGTGCTGGTCAAGCCGATCACGCTGGAAGCGCTGCAACGCCTGCTGATCCGGATCACCCAGGGCGATGCGGCGGTTTCCGCGCCGCCGCAAAGTCCTGTATCCACCGATACGCGCGATGATGATCCGCCGCTGCAGGTTCCCGCAAGAATGCAGGCATTGTTCGTGCAGACCATGCAGGCTGACCTGGACAGCCTGCGCCAGTCGATTGCCACCGCCGATCCGGCGCGCGTGGTGCAGGTACTGCATCGCATCCGCGGCGCACTGGTCATCGTCGGCGCACCTGCGCTGGTGGACAGCGGCCTGCGGATCGAACAGGGCCTCGCAGGCGGCGATGACCTGGTCACCCAGGAGGCTCCGCTTGCCGGCTTCCAGCGACGCCTCGAACAGCTGCTGCATCCGCTGCTCGGCGCGGCATCTCCTTCCTCATCTGACGACCCGAACCCGCCATGACCACACGGATCCTCATCGCCGACGACCACCCGATCGTGCTTGCCGGCATCCGCGACGTACTGGCCGGGGAGCTGGACCTCGAGGTCGTGGGCGAAGCGGCCGACCCGGCGACGCTGATCGAGCTGATGACCCGGACCCGGCCACAGGCGGTGATCACCGACTACAGCATGCCAGGGGGCGACCGCTTCGGGGACGGCATCAAGCTGATCTCGTTCCTGCGCCGCAGCTTCCCGGAGACGCGCCTGCTGGTGCTGACGATGGTGTCCAACCCGTCGTTGGTTGCGGCGATGTATGCCGCTGGTGCCGGCGGCGTGGTGCTCAAGAGCCATGGATTGGGCAGCCTGGTACAGGCCCTGCGCGTGGTGCTGGCCGACCGCGTCTACCGGCCCCCGGGCCTGCTGCCGGTAGCGGCGAGCGAGCCGGCCGATGCCGATGCGGTGCGTGCGCGGCTGTCGCCGCGCGAGCTGGAAGTGATCCGGCTGTTCACCGGCGGCATGAGCGTGGGCGACATTGCACGCCAGCTGCAGCGCAGCGCCAAGACGGTCAGCACGCAGAAGATCAGCGCGATGCGCAAGCTGGGCGTGGACAGTGATCAGGCGCTGATCGAGTACTGCCTGCAGGCCTCGTTGTTCGCCTGAGGTCCACTCCAGGCTGAACCCTGCAGCCCCTGTACAAGGGTCTGCACCGGCTTTAGGAAACGCCTGATTCCATAGGACAGCGCCGATTTCTAGGCTGGACGCATCCCGCCTTGGTGCGCCTGCCGGCAGTAGCTGCGTCGCCCTGGGGGACGGAAGTCCGATGGCGCCTGCAGCTGCCATCGCGTGTGGCTTCCGCAGCGACGCGGCCCTGCCGCGCCAGTTCGCGCAGCCGTGCTGCGCCCTGCCACAGGAAGTCCAACAGAATGTACGCCTCCCCCACACGGTACCGCCGTGCGCCCGGGCGCGCGCGCCTCGCGCCTGCCCCCCTTCTTCCCAGCCTGCTGGCCACCGCCCTGTGGGCGGCGCTGCCGGTCCACGCTGCCGATCTGACCGGGCCGCTGAAGGTCATCAATGGCCAGACCCTGCAGCTGGATGCGAGCGATACCCTGCTGCACTCCATGGGCGGCTTCGCCCTGGACGTGAACGGAGCCGGCAGCACGGCAACGCTCGATGGCACGCGCGTCGATGTCACCGGCGGCGGCAGCGCAATCCAGGCCTCCGCAGGTGGCAGTGTTCTTGTACAGGGAGGTCACATACAGCTTGGCAATGGAAGTTCAGGCGTCGGTTATGCGCTCAACGCAACCGGCATCGGCAGTGTCATCCACGCCAGCAACCTGGTCATCAATGCCTATCGCAACAGTTCCGGCTACGGCACGGTCAACGCCACCAACGGCGGCAAGATATGGCTCGATGGCGGCAGTGTAAGCAGCGATGGTCATGCCCTGTATTCCAGCGGACGTGGAAGCGAGCTGCATGTATCGGGTACCACGATCAGCAACGGTGCCGGCCGCGCCATCTATGCCGACGGCGGCGCACTGCTTTCGTTGGAATCACTGGCGATGACGTTCGCGCAGGCGACCAACGGTTCCAGCGGCCGCCTGTCCGCAAGCGGCAGCGGAAGCGTGTTGTCGCTGCGCGATGTGGATGTCATCAATGGCTACTTCGACATTGACAACGGGGGGATCCTCCGCATCACCGGGGGCACCGCCACCGCCAACGGCAGCAGCATCCGACTGATGGGAAACCGGACCAGTCGAACGTTCGCCACAGCGGAAATCACCAATGCCCGCTTTGAAAGCACCGGCGGCTACGGCGTCAACGTCAACAGCTGGGGCAAGTTGACCGCCGAGGGCGCGCACTTCACCGTGCGCGATGGCAGTTCCGGGATCTGGCTGTCCGGTGCCGACTCGCTGGCGGACCTGAGCAACACTGTGATCAGCACCTTTGGTGACAACGGGTATGGCCACGGTGTGGACGTATGGGGTGGCACCGCGACGATCACCGGTGGCAGCATTGATACCCATGGCGATGGCGTCTACGGCCTGCGCGCTTCCGGCAGCAACCCTCCAACGCCCTACTCCCGGATCCGTGCCAGGAATCTCGACATTGCGACCTACGGTGCGGTGTCCGGTGGTGTGTTCCTGGGCGGCAGTACCGCGGACATACAGCTGGACGGCGGCTCGATCACCACCCATGGCGCAGCCTCGTTCGGCATCGTGCAGATGAACACTGCAAAGCTCACTGCGGACGCCCTGCACATCCAGGCGCTGGGAACGAACTCGGGCGCCTATCGTTCCTACATCACCGTATTTGGTCCCTACTGGGATCGGCTGGTGTTCAACGACAGCCAGATCGAGACCCTGGACGGCCCAGCGTTGTGGCTGCAGGGAAGCAACCACGAACTGACACTCAACAATACCGCCGTTGTCGCCCGTCAGGCAGGTGACCTGGTTGGCGGCCGACTGCTGAGGGTCAGCGATACCGTGTTCACTGATGGCAGCTCGGTGGCAACGTCCGAGATCCGCTTCATCGCGGACAACAGCCGCCTGAGCGGCGACGTGGTCGTCGACAGCGCGACTGCGGAGGTGCACATGGTGCTGCGCAACGGTACTCAGTTCAGCGGCGCCCTGCGCAACGACTCCGGTTACCAGGTCGCACAGCTGGCGCTGGATGGCAGCAGCCAGTGGAACGTGCGTGACAGTTCCAGCGTCGGTGCACTCGAACACGCCGGCACCATTGCCTTCGATGCACCGGCGGCGGGCGGTTTCAAGACCGTCACTGTCAGCGGCGACTACGTGGGTAACGGTGGCCACTGGATCTTCAACCGTGCACTGGGGGACGATACCTCGCTCGGCGATCAGCTGGTGATCAGCGGCAACAGCAGCGGCACCGCCAGCGTGAGCGTGCGCAATGCCGGCGGCGCCGGTGCACTGACCCAGGAGGGCATCCGCCTGATCACCGTAGGTGGCCAGTCCGATGCTCAGTTCGGCCTGCAGGGCCGCGCGGTTGCCGGTGCCTACGACTACTTCCTGTTCAAGGGCGGCGTGTCGACCCCGGATGATGGCAACTGGTACCTGCGTTCGGAATACGTCGATCCTGTCGATCCAGTGGATCCAGTGGATCCAGTGGACCCCGTCGATCCCGTCGATCCCGTCGATCCCGTCGATCCTGTCGATCCTGTCGATCCTGTCGATCCCGTCGATCCCGTCGATCCGGTAGATCCAGTTGACCCGACACGTCCGAAGGTGGAACGCCCGGAACCGGCGGCCTACCTGGCCAACCGCAGCGCCGCGCTGGGCATGTTCCGGCACAGCCTGCACGACCGCGCCGGTGATCCCGCCGCCGAAGCGGGCGTCAGCGGCGATGCCGTGGCCTGGATGCACCTTCGCAGCGCGCAGCCCGACAGCCACGACCGCAACCGCCAGGTCCAGGTCGATGGGCAGATCAGCAGCGTGCTGGTCGGCGTCGGCCGCCGTTTCGAGGTGGGTGGCAAGGGCGAACTGCAGGCAGGTGCGATGCTCGGTCACGGCCGTGCGCGCAATGACAGCCGATCGCAGGTGACCGGCTACGCCGCGCGGGGCGTGGTCACCGGCACCAGCGTGGGCGCCTATGCCACCTGGCTGCAGGATGCACGCATGCAGGGCGGCGCCTATGTGGACGGTTGGCTGCAGTACGGCCGCTTCCGCAACAGCGTGCAGGGCGAAGGCCTGCAGAAGGAGCGCTATGACGCCCGCAACTGGAGTGCGTCGGCCGAAGCCGGCTATGTGCTTCCCCTGCGGCGCACCGCGCAGCGCGGCATCTACCTGGAACCGCAGCTGCAGGTGGTTCACAGCCGCTATGACAGCGACCGCGTGGTCGAGGCCAACGGCACGGTGGTCGAGGACCGCGGCGGTAGCGAGACCAGCAGCCGCCTCGGCCTGCGCCTGTACAGCCGCGGGTTGAGCCCGGCGCAGGGCCAGGTGCACCCGTACGTGGCGGTGAACTGGTGGTCCGGCGGCAATGGCGCAGGCCTGGCGATGGACGGCGAGCGCCTGCAGCGGCAGCTGCCGCGCGACATCTACGAAGCCAAGGCCGGTGTGCAGGTGAATCTGTCCGGCGGTTGGCGAGGCTGGGGTGAATTGAGCCGGCAGAGCGGTGGCATGGGCTTCCGCGATATCAGTGCGCAGATGGGCGTGTCGTACACCTGGTGATGCGGGAAGTGCCCGGCAAGGGAGTGCCGGGCGCTTTTTCCACATGCCGCGTGGAAAGCGATGGGGGTTAGGTGTGGACAAGTGCCTGCGAACCGCATGGAGCAAGCGTTTCAGGACGTGGCTATTTTTTATCCATGCCTCTTCGCGGTTTTCCACACCCCTCGTGGAGAGTGGTTGGGATTTGATGTGGACAAGTAGGTGGGAGTGTTGCTGCGCAAGCGCTTCGAAGCGTGGTCAAAATTTGTCCACGCTGCACGATCGAGGCAGGTAGCGCCGAGCCCGCGCTCTGCTCACGTCCATCGCAGCCGTGCATCGGCTCGGCGCTGCATCAGGTTCGCCGGTTTTCCACACCCGACGTGGAAAGCGATGGGAGTTTGCTGTGGACAAGTACCGGCGAACATCACACCGCAAGCGTTTCGCAGCGTGGTGTTTTTTTGTCCATCGCCGGAAACGCGAACGCCCCGCACAGGGCGGGGCGTCCGGGGTCGATCCGATGCCGCTGGATCAGACGTTGAAGCGGAAGTGCAGGATGTCGCCTTCCTGCACGCGGTATTCCTTGCCTTCCAGACGCAGGCGACCGGCTTCCTTGGCGCCGGCTTCGCCCTTGTACTTGATGAAGTCGTCATACGCGATGGTTTCGGCGCGGATGAAACCCTTCTCGAAGTCGGTGTGGATGACTGCGGCAGCCTGCGGGGCGGTGGCGCCCTTGCGTACGGTCCACGCGCGGACTTCCTTCACGCCAGCGGTGAAGTAGGTCTGCAGGCCGAGCAGGCTGTAGGCCGCGTTGATCACGCGGTTCAGGCCCGGCTCGCTCAGGCCCAGGTCGGCCAGGAAGGTATCGCGGTCTTCGTCATCGAGCTGGGACAGCTCTTCTTCGATCGCGGCCGACACCGGCACCACCTGCGCGCCTTCGGCGGCAGCATGCGCACGCACGGCTTCCAGGTGCGGGTTGTTCTCGAAGCCGTCTTCCAGCACGTTGGCGATGTACATCACCGGCTTCAGGGTCAGCAGGAACAGGTCGCGCACCAGCGCCTTCTCTTCCTCGTCCAGGCCGACCGAGCGACCGGCCTTGCCGTCCGACAGCGCAGCCTGCAGCTTGGCCAGCACCGGCTTGCGCGCCGCTGCGTCCTTGTCGCCGCCCTTGGCCGCACGCTCGGCACGGTTCAGCGCCTTCTCGACACTGTCCAGGTCAGCCAGCGCCAGCTCGGTGTCGATGGTTTCGATGTCCGAGATCGGATCGACCTTGCCAGCCACGTGCACGATGTCGCCGTGCTCGAAGCAGCGCACCACGTGGGTGATCGCGTCGACTTCGCGGATGTGCGCCAGGAACTTGTTGCCCAGGCCTTCACCGCTGGCGGCACCGGCCACCAGGCCGGCGATGTCGACGAACTCGACCGCGGTCGGGATGACCTTCTGAGGGTTGATGATGCCCGCCAGCTCGTTCAGGCGCGGGTCCGGCACCGGCACGATGCCGACGTTCGGCTCGATGGTGCAGAACGGGAAGTTCGCCGCGGCGATACCCGCCTTGGTCAGCGCATTGAACAGGGTCGACTTGCCGACGTTGGGCAGGCCGACGATGCCGCATTTGATACCCATGGGTGACAGCTCTCTGGGGTGAAAGTGATTGGGGAAACAGCGGCCTGGGCGCTGCTTTTCCAATCATTCTCCGTACCGACCAACGGTCGGTACCTACCGCTTATTTCGGGGTGTGCAGCCGCTTCATCGCTTCGCTGAAATCGCCCTGTACCGCCAGCGGCATCACGTCGATCGCATCGTCGATGGCGCGTGCGATCAGCACGTCGTCCTCCTTGGACGGGCGCCCCAGCACCCAACCCACTACGCGGTCCTTGTGGCCGGGATGGCCGATGCCCACGCGCAGGCGATGGAACTTGCCGTGGCCGAGCAGGCGGATGGTGTCGCGCAGGCCGTTCTGGCCGCCGTGGCCACCGTCGAACTTCAGCCGCGCCACGCCGGGCGCCAGGTCCAGTTCGTCGTGTGCGAGCAGGGTTTCTTCCGGTTCGATCTTCCAGAACCGCTGTGCGGCGGTGACCGACTTGCCGCTGAGGTTCATGAAGGTGGCGGGCTTGAGCAGCCACACCGTCTGCCCGGCGATCTCGACCTTGGCGGTCTCACCGAACAGCTTGCTGTCCACATTCCATCGCGCACCGGCTTTCTCCGCCAGGGCCTCAACGAAATGAAACCCGGCATTGTGCCGGGTCCGGGCGTGTTCCGATCCGGGATTGCCCAGACCGACGATCAGTCGCAGTCCTGCCATGGTTCCTTCCAGTACGGTGCCTGCCCGGAGGCAGGCACCGTAACGGTATTACTCGGCGGCAGCCGCTTCTTCGTCAGCCTCGTCGGCCTTGCCGGCCTTGGCGGTGACGATGGCGTCGTCGTGGTCCTTGCCCAGCGCCAGGGCCGGGATTTCCACGCCCTTCGGCAGCTTGATGTCGGACAGGTACACCACGTCACCGGCCTTCAGCTCGCCCAGGTCGACTTCGATCGACTCCGGCAGGTCCTTCGGCAGGCAGGTGATGGTCACTTCCTTCAGTTCGTGGGTGACCACGACGTCGGCAGCCTTGCCGGCCGGCGAGGTGTCTTCGTTGACGAAGTGCAGCGGGACCGAAGCGGTCAGGGCTTCGTTCTCGTTCACGCGCTGGAAGTCCAGGTGCATGATCAGCTGCTTGTACGGGTGGCGCTGCATGTCACGCAGCAGGACCTTCTGCACCTGGCCATCCAGGTTCAGGTCCAGGATCGAGGCATAGAACCACTCGTTCTGCTGGGCCAGCCAGATTTCGTTGTGGTCCAGGCTGATGGCGACCGGCTCGGCGTTGCCGCCGTACACGATGGCCGGGATCACACCGGCGTGACGCAGGCGGCGGCTCGCACCCTTACGCTGCAGTTCACGCTTGGTGACCTTGATTTCATGGGTCTTCGACATTTTCGACTACTCAGGTTGTTGCCGCGCCCTGCGGCGTGGCGGTTGAAGATGCTTCCGCGACCAGAAGCATCCGGGTATGCCCCCGCCGTTGCCGGCAGGGGCGAAAAACTCAGTCGACGTACAGCGAGCTGACCGACTCGCCGAAGGCGATGCGGCGCATCGTTTCGGCCAGCATTTCTGCCACGCTCAGCTGGCGGATCTTGCTGCACACCCGCGCCGCGTCCTTCAGCGGGATGGTGTCGGTCACCACCAGCTCGTCGAGCTGGGAATTGGTGATGTTGTCCACCGCCGGGCCCGACAGCACCGCGTGGGTGCAGTAGGCGGCGACCTTGAGCGCACCGCGCGCCTTCAGGGCAGCAGCAGCAGCGCACAGGGTGCCGGCGGTGTCGACGATGTCATCGACCATCACGCAGGTCTTGCCTTCGACGTCACCGATGATGTTCATCACGGTGGAGACGTTGGCGCGCGGGCGGCGCTTGTCGATGATCGCCAGGTCGGCGTCATCCAGGCGCTTGGCCACGGCACGGGCGCGGACCACGCCGCCCACGTCCGGCGACACAACGATCAGGTTCTCGGTGCCGTAGGCGCGCCAGATGTCGGCCAGCAGCAGCGGGGACGCATACACGTTGTCCACCGGAATATCGAAGAAGCCCTGGATCTGGTCGGCGTGCAGGTCGACGGTCAGCACGCGATCAGCGCCAGCGGTGCTGAACATCTTCGCCGCCAGCTTGGCGGTGATCGGCACGCGCGAGGAACGCATGCGGCGATCCTGCCGCGAGTAGCCGAAGTACGGCACCACGGCGGTCACGCTGGCCACCGATGCGCGCTTGAGCGCGTCGATCAGCACCAGCAGTTCCATCAGGTTTTCCGCGCTCGGCGCGCAGGTCGGCTGGATCACGAACACGTCCTGCTTGCGGACGTTCTCTTCGATCTCCACCTGCACTTCACCATCGGAGAAGTGCGAGACCAGCGCCTTGCCCGGGCGAACCCCCAGTTCCTTGCAGATGTTCTGCGCCAGACGTTTGTTGGCGTTGCCGGAAAAGACCAGCAGGTTCGGGGACTCTTGCATCATGATTGTCTCGGGCGGGGACGAGTGGCGGGGATCCGGAGTCGGCAAGGACCCCGATGGACCCTTGCTGCTGACAACACCGCGGTTGTTTCCACGTCCCGCGCGGGCGATGCGCTGGAAGGCGCGGACACAGCCGCTATTGGCAGGGGCGGTAGGATTCGAACCTACGAATGCCAGGATCAAAACCTGGTGCCTTGGGCCTCTTGGCGACGCCCCTGCATTGATAAATCAGTGTTGCTCGAGTGCATCCAGCAGTGGCGAACGCGCAACGCCCGCTGCCACCCTTGCCCGCAACTCCTTCGGCAACTTCGACCGTCCCTGCTCTGCGGCAGACTGCGATGCGAACTCGACGAAACAACCACTTCCCGAACCGGTCAGCCGCGCCGTGCCGATGTCGCTCAACGCGGCGAACGCTGCCTCGACGGCAGGCTCACGGCGGCGCAGCACCGGTTCGAACGCGTTCCCGACCAAGGTCCCGGAAGCGAAGTCCTCTATTTTCGCCACTGGGCTGCCGCGCGTCAAATCCGGGTCTGCGAACAGAGCCGGGGTGGGAACATGAACACCCGGTTCAACCACCACATACCAGGCCGGCTCCAGCACGATCGGCTGCAGGCGCTCACCCACCCCTTCGGCCCAAGCATTGCGCCCGCGCACGAACACCGGCACGTCAGCGCCCAGGCGCAGTCCCAGCGCAGCAAGCGCGTCCTCGTCCAGACCGGCACGCCAGAGCCGGTTCAGCACCACCAGTACGGTGGCCGCGTCGGACGAACCGCCGCCAAAGCCACCACCTGCAGGAACGTGTTTTTCGACGATGATGTCCGCGCCTTGCACGATATTGGCCGCATCTTTCAGAAGCCGCGCGGCGCGAACCGCCAGGTCATCCGCCTCGGCCACGCCAGCCAGCCCCTCGCCCTGCCGGCGCACCTGGCCGTCTTCGCGCAGGCGCAGACCGATGCGGTCGCCCCAGTCCAGCAGGCGGAACACGGTCTGCAGCTCGTGGTAGCCATCGGCACGGCGGCCGGTGATGTGCAGGAACAGGTTCAGCTTGGCCGGGGCCGGCCACCAGGACCAGCCCGTGTCATCGCGCCCGGCACTCATGGGGTGCCCTGCCCCCATTGGTCGACCAGCAGGCGCACCTTGGCGTCGCCATTGCTGGCCTCGATCCGGCGCGGCAGCGCCGGGCGCCCGGCCTCGGCCGGGTACCAGTCCAGGTACTGCACCTGCCAGCCCATCTGCTGCATGCGACGCGGCCGGCCTTCACCATCACGCTCGACCTTCTCCGGACCGGCAGCATCACCGGCCACCAGGCCACGGATCCACGCCGGCAGCTGGTTGACCGGGATGTCCCAGCCGGTCGCCTCCAGCAGCAGTTGCTGGGCGTCTTCGCCGTCACGCGGCCCGCCGGCCAATCCTTCCAGCCGACCGGCTTCGGAATGGGTATCGCCGGTCAGCTTCCAGCTCTGCCGGGTCACCGGCGCGCTCAGCTCAACCCCATAGCGGCGTCCTTCCTGCTTCCAGTCGATGCGTCCGCTGCCGCCATCCTTGCCCTTGCTGACCGCGACCCGGCCCTGGAAAGCCCAGTCCGGCTGTGCCTGCAGCGCGGCCACGCGCGCCGCCTCGGCCTGCGCCGCTTCGGCCGAAACAACCTCGACCACCGCCGGCGCCGGGATCTTCTGCGTGCCTACGCTGGTACAGGCGGTCAGCGCCAGGGCCGCGGTTGCCAACAGCAGCGGCCGGATCAGGGAAACACTCATGGATTGAATTTCTCACGGGCGCGCAGCAGCGCGCGGTTTTCAGGGTCGAGCTTGGCCGCTTCGTCGAAGAAATGGCGGGCCTCGTCATGCTTGCCCAGCACCCACAACACTTCGCCGACATGGGCGGCGATCTCGGGGTCCTTGGCCAGGGTCCAGGCACGGCGCAGCTGCACCAGTGCTTCTTCCTTGCGGCCCAGGCGATACAGCACCCAGCCATAGCTGTCGACGATGGCAGCGTTGTCCGGTTCGGCCACGCGGGCGCGGTCGATCAGCTCCAGCGCTTCCTGCAGGCGACCGGTGCGATCGGCCAGGGTGTAACCCAGCGCGTTCAATGCCGGCACGTTCTCCGGGTCGGTCACCAGGATCTTGCGCAGGTCGGCCTCGGCGCGCGGGATGTCGTCGCGGCGTTCCCAGGTGAGCGCACGGGCGTACAGCAGGCCGTTGTCATCCGGGTAGGCGGCCAGGCCGCGGGCCAGTGCATCCAGCTCCCCGGCACTGTCGTCAGCACGCTGGCGCAGTTCGGCTTCCAGCAGGTAGGCATCGCGGCGCACATCGTCGTCGACCACCGCATCGGACTGGATCGCGTGCACTTCATCCAAAGCCTGCGGCAGACGCCCGGCCAGAGCCTGGGCGTTGGCCGCGCGCAGGCGCGCCTCGCTCAGTTCATCGCCACCGGGCACGCTGTGGTACCACTGCACCGCCTCGGGATAACGCTTCAGGTATTCGGCGATCTTGCCCAGCAGCAGGCGCTGCGCCGGGTCCGGCTTGGCCGCCTGCCGCGACAGTTCGTTGTAGAGGTTGGACAGCGCGGCCTTGTCGCCCTGCTTGGCCAACAGCGAGGCGCGCATGCCCCAGGTCTGCACGTCCTGCGGGCCGAACGCCAGCACGCGCTCGGCGGCGGCTGGCTGGCCGAGGCTGTCATAGGCAATGGCCACTGCATTGCGCAGTTCCGGGTCCTGGCGGGTCTTCGGCTCCACATCGTGCAGCAGCGACAACGCCTTGCCGGTCTCCCCGGCCTGCTGCAGCTGGCTGGCCCGCAGCAGCGCAACGCGCGGTTCCTCGGGGAAGCGCTTGACCACTTCATCGATCATGCGCCGCGCCAGCTCGGGCTTGTCCATGCGCAGGGCAAGGCGTCCGAACTCCTGCCACGCCTCGATCTTCGGCGGAATGGCGTTGGCGTCGACCAGCTCGCCCAGCACCTGCGCCGGTACTGCCGGGTCGCGGCCGCCGCCGATCAGGGCGGCCAGGGCGAACTTCCAGCCACGTTCATCCGGGTCGGCCAGCAAGGCCTGCAGATCGCCACGCGCTGCCTTCACATCACCCTGGCGCATGGCCAGCGCGGCAGCGGCACTGCGCATGGTCAACGAGCTGGGCGCGCGCTGCTGCCAAAGGGCCAGGCCCTTGGCGGCGCTGGCGTCATCGTTGGCGAGCATGGAAATGCGGGTCGCGCGCTCGGCCAGGCCGGCGTCGCCGTCGGTCTGCTGGGCCGCCTGCAGGTACCAGCGGGCCGCCTCGGCCAGCTTGCCGGCCTGCAGCGCGAACTCACCGGCCATCACCGGTTCCAGCGCCAGTTCCTCAGTGGCCGGGGCCCGTACGGGGGCCTTGGCTGGCACCGCCGCCAGGGCCTGGCTGCAGGCCAAGGACAGCAGCAGAACACTGGGGATGCGAATCAATGCGGGCATCGTCGGCATCGGGGCCTTAAAATGTCGTCCAATGGCCAGCAGCTTATCGCAAGCAACTGAACAATGACCCTGTGGGTGCTCGGACTGAATCACCAGACCGCACCGGTGGAGCTGCGCGAGCGCGCGGCCTTCGCCGGTGAGGCGTTGCCGCGCGCGCTCGGTTCGCTGCGCGATACTCCGCAGATCGCCGAGGCGGTGCTGCTGTCCACCTGCAACCGCACCGAGCTGTATGCCGTGGCCGATTCGGCACAGGCACTGGACCAGTGGCTGCAGGCCCAGGCCGGCGACCTGCAGGGCTACCTGTACCAGCATGCCGATGCAGAAGCCGTACGCCACCTGTTCCGGGTCGCCACCGGCCTGGACTCGATGGTGCTGGGCGAACCGCAGATCCTCGGCCAGGTGAAGGACGCATGGTCGACCGCGCGTGACCACGGCCTGCTCGGCCAGCGCCTGGACCGCCTGTTCCAGCAGACCTTCTCGGTGGCCAAGCGTGCGCGCACCGATACCCAGGTCGGCGCCAACCCGGTATCGGTGGCGTCGGCGGCGGTGCGCCTGGCGCAGAACGCGTTCGCGCGGCTGGACGATTCCACCGTGCTGCTGGTCGGTGCCGGCGAGACCATCGAACTGGCTGCACGGCACCTGAGCGAAGGCAAGGTACGCCGGCTGCTGATCGCCAACCGCACCCTCGCCCACGCGCAGGAACTTGCCAGCCGCCATGGTGGCGTAGCCCTGCCGCTGACCGAACTGGACCGCCACCTGGGCGAGGCCGACGTGGTGTTCTCGGCCACCGCTGCGCGCGAACCGGTGATCCACCGCGAGATGGTGGCCAAGGCCCTGCGCGCGCGCCGGCACAAGCCGATGCTGCTGTTCGACCTGGCCGTGCCGCGTGACATCGAGGCGGAGGTCGGCACGCTCAACGACGCCTTCCTCTACACCGTCGACGACCTGGAGCGCGCGGTGGAAGACAACCGCCGCGGACGCCGCGAGGCGGCCGCCGAGGCCGAGGCGATCATCGACCTTCAGGTATCGCGTTTTATCGAGACCCAGCAGGCCAGCGCCCACCAGGCGCCGCTACGACAGCTGCGTGCGTTCGGCGAGGCCACCCGCACTGAACTGCTGGAACGCGCGCGCCAGCAGCTGGCCAACGGCAAGCCGGCCGACGAAGTGCTGGAACTGCTGGCGCACGGCCTGACCAATCGATTGCTGCATCCTCCTACCGCTGCCCTGCGCGCTGCCGCACTGAGCGGCGATGCCGACCTGACCCGCGCCGCCGAGCGCCTGTTCCCGGCTACGCCGGGTTACCGCCACCCACCCGTGAGACCCGATGACGCCGACCCTGCGCCGTAAGCTGGAAGCGCTGGCCGAGCGCCGCGAAGAACTGGAACGCCTGCTCGCCGAACCCGACGTGGTCGCCGACAACACCCGTTTCCGCGACCTTTCGCGCGAATTCGCCCAACTTGAACCGATCGCCATCGCCTTGGCCGATGAATCCCGTGCCAAGGCTGATCTGGCCGCCGCCGAAGGCATGCGCGCCGATCCCGACCTGCGCGAACTGGCCGACGAGGAAATCGCCGCCGCGCAGGCGCGCCTGCTGGAACTGGAGCAGGAACTGGCGCTGCTGCTGGTACCGCGCGACCCGCGCGACGAAGGCAACCTGTTCCTGGAAGTGCGCGCGGGTACCGGCGGCGATGAAGCGGCGATCTTTGCCGGCGACCTGTTCCGCATGTACGCCCGCTACGCCGAGCGCCAGGGCTGGAAGGTCGAGATCGAATCGGACAATCCCGGCGAGCACGGTGGCTACAAGGAAGTGGTGGCACGGGTGGTCGGCCGTGGTGCGTTCTCGCGCCTGAAGTTCGAATCGGGCACGCACCGTGTGCAGCGCGTGCCGGCCACCGAATCGCAGGGCCGCATCCATACCTCGGCGGCCACCGTGGCGATCATCCCGGAGGCCGACGAAGTCGATGACATCGTCATCAACCCGGCCGACCTGAAGGTGGATACGTTCCGCTCCTCCGGCGCCGGTGGCCAGCACGTCAACAAGACCGAGTCGGCGATCCGCATCACCCACGTACCGACCGGCGTGGTGGTGGAATGCCAGACCGAACGCAGCCAGCACGCCAACCGCGACAAGGCGATGAAGCGCCTGAAAGCGCAGCTGCTCGACGCCGAGCGCCAACGCCAGGACGCGGCCCAGGCCGAGTCGAGGCGCCTGCAGGTCGGCAGTGGTGACCGCAGCCAGCGCATCCGCACCTACAACTTCCCGCAGGGGCGCATCACCGACCACCGCGTGGAGGGCCTGACCCTGTACGACCTGCCCAACATCCTGGCCGGTGACCTCGATCCGCTGCTGCAGCGGCTCAGCCACGAACACCAGGTCGACGCCCTGGCCCAGCTGTCGGCGGGCTGAGCACGATGTCGGCCTGGCAGCAGCGACAGCAACTGCAGCAAGCGATCGCCCGCCAGCCCGACGACTTCGTCGCCTGGGTGATGCTGGCCGACGTGGAACTGGAAGCCGGCGACATCGCTGCCGGCGAACAGGCCGCGCGACGTGCGCTGCAGCTGCGCCCGAATCACCCCGAAGCGCTGGCACGGCTGGGCCGCGTGGCGTGGATGGCCGGTGCACATGGCGATGCGGCCAAGCTGCTCGGCCAGGCCTCGGCATTGGCACCGCAGCATCCCGGCATTGCACTGTGGCTGGGCCATGCACTGGAAGATGCCGATGATGCCGAAGGCGCGTCGGCGGCCTATCGACGCGCGCATGGGCTGATGCCGGCCGAGCCGTACATCGCCGCCCAGCGCCTGGCCTGGCAGCGCCGCCTGTGCGATTGGCAGGACCTGGACACGCTGGCGGCACAGGTGCGCGCCGCCGTTGCCAGCGGCCAGGGCGTGGTCGAGCCGTTCGCCTTCCTCAGCGAGGACGCCAGCGCTGCCGAACAGTTGGCCTGCGCGCACACCCGTGCGCTGGCCGTGGCTGCCTCGGTGCGGCCATTGCCGCCGGCAACGGTGCGCCCGCACGGCCCGCTGCGCGTCGGCTTCCTCTCCAATGGGTTCGGCGCACATCCGACCGGATTGCTGACCGTGGCGCTGTTCGAGCAGCTGCGTCGCGACCCCGCACTGCAACTGCATCTGTTCGCACTGAACCGCGACGACGGCAGCCGCATCCGCCAGCGGCTGCAGGCAGCGGCGCAGCTGCATGATGTGGCTGGCCTGCGACATGCCGATACCGCCGCACGCATCCGCGCACAGGACATCGACCTGCTGTTCGACCTGCGCGGCTGGGGCGGTGGCGGCACGCCGGAAGTGTTGGCGATGCGCCCTGCCGCGCTGCAGTTGAACTGGCTGGCCTATCCGGGCACGTCGGGGGCGCCGTGGATGGACGCGGTGGTCGGCGATGCCTTCGCCCTGCCGCCGGCACTGGAGCCGTGCTACAGCGAACGCGTGCTGCGCCTGCCACGAGCCTTCCAGCCGTCAGACAATACGCGCGTGCTGGAGCCTGCGCCGACCCGTGCGGACTGCGGACTGCCCGCGCAGGGCGTGGTGTTCTGCTGTTTCAACAACAGCTACAAGCTCAACCCGCGCAGCATGGGCCGTGCCTTCGCAGTGCTGCAGGCAGTGCCCGGCAGCGTACTGTGGCTGCTGTCCGGACCGGGCCAGGCCGACGCCCGCCTGCGCACTGCCGCGCAGGCTGCCGGCCTGGACCCGGCGCGCCTGGTGTTCATGGCCAAGCTGCCGCATCCGCAGTACCTGGCCCGCTACCCCTTGGCCGACCTGTTCCTGGACACGCATCCGTACAACGCGCACACCACCGCGTCCGACGCACTATGGGCCGGCTGCCCGGTGCTGACCTGCCCCGGCGACACCTTCGCCGCGCGCGTGGCCGGCAGCCTCAACCACCATCTGGGAATGGCACGGATGAATGTCGCCGACGATGCGGCGTTCATCACCACCGCCAGCACGCTGGGCAACGACCCTGCAGCACTGGCGGCGTTGCGCGCTGAACTGGCACAGGCGCGCGAGCGCAGCGGGCTGTTCGACATGGGCGGGTTTGCCCGCGATCTGTCGGCGTTGGTGCAGCAGCTGGCGCGCGAACACGGCTGGCTGGGAACAACCGAACCGACTGGGTAATGCCGGCTGGGTAATGTCGGCTGGGTAATGTCGGCTGGGTAATGTCGATTGGATGACGTCGACTGGGTAGAGTCGACTGCTGGTCGACTGCCCTCGGAAGCCGAAAACCCCGCGCTGCGCGCGATAGTCGACTGACCGTCGACTCTACCCGGCGTCGACATCGCCTGGGCAGCCCCTGCGCTACGCTCGGGCTTCCTCCCCGCGTGGTGTGACGATGGCCAAGCTCAAGCGCAAGGACTACGACGAACTGCTGCTGCCGCTGCAGCTGGAACTGACCGCCATGGCGCGCTGGGTGCAGCACAGCGGACAGCGCCTGCTGGTGCTGTTCGAAGGGCGCGACACGGCAGGCAAAGGCGGCGCGATCCAGGCCATCAGCCAGCACCTCAACCCGCGCCAGTGCCGGGTGGTGGCGCTGCCCAAGCCCACCGACCGCGAAGCCACGCAGTGGTACTTCCAGCGCTACGCCTCGCACTTGCCCGCCGCCGGCGAGATCGTTCTGATGGACCGCAGCTGGTACAACCGCGCAGGCGTCGAACGGGTGATGGGCTACTGCAGCGAGACCGAGTACCAGCAGTTCCTGCGCCAGGCGCCGGTGTTCGAACAGCTGCTGGTGGACGACGGCATCCTGCTGTTCAAGTACTGGCTGTGCGTGGACCAGGAGCAGCAGGAGAAGCGCTTCGCCGAGCGCCATCTCGATCCGCTGAAGGGCTGGAAGCTCTCCCCGGTGGACCTGAAATCCCGCAGCAAGTACAGCGCCTACACCGAGGCGCGCGAGGCGATGCTGCGCGCGACCCATCGCGAGGCGGCACCGTGGACGTTGGTGGATTTCAACGACCAGCGGCTGGGCCGGCTGACGCTGGTGCGCAACCTGCTGGACCGGTTGCCGGACACGCGCGTGGATGCACCGTTGCCGGAGCTGCCGAAGCTGAAGGGCAAGCTGCATCGCGAGCACTACGATGTGCTGAAGCCGATCGAGGACTTCCCGGTCGAGGATTAGGGTGAGTCGGCAGGGCCTGCGGCCCTGCACCTGCAGAGGCAACGACAACAGCCGGCTCTGGGAGTTTTGCTTGTTGGCTGGGGTGGTGTGGGTTGGCAGGACACGCCGTAAACCCATCCATGGGGGCTCGATGGCGCCATCCATGGCGCCAACGGTCCTGCCAACCCACACCGCCCCATCCCCGACGGATTTCCGGTGACGGAGGTAGATCCACGCCATGCGTGGATGAATCTCCATTGAAATCGATTATTTCGACAATTGAACGAAGAGCATCCACGCATGGCGTGGATCTACGTGTCGACCAAGGTCGACACCCACCAAGAGCAGGCCATGCATTCCGACAGATCGCGGAGAACTGTCGAAGGCGGGGTGGGTCCGGTGGCGGGGGCGTGAGCCGCATGGATGCGGCGACCGAGCTTACATGGACGTACTTGCAGCGCCCCCCGCCACCGGACCCACCCCGCCTACCCACAGGAAACCCCGCTTGGGCTGTTGCTTTTGCTGTTGCTGGGGTTGCCGGCCAGCGGCCGGCACTACCGCGGGTGCAGGGCCGCAGGCCCTGCCGCCCGACCCCATTACTTGGCAGCAGCGATCTGCTTTTCGATGTCGGCGGCCGTCACCGGGCCGAGGAAGGTGTGCGCCAGCTTGCCCTGTGGATCCAGCAGGTGCGTCAGCGGCAGGCCGCGCGGAGTGGCGAAATCGGCCGGCGGATCGAACGGGTCCACGATCACGATCGGATAGGTCACCGGATGCTTGGTCAGGAACGACTGCATTTCCGGCACTTCGATGTCCTCGTAGGCCAGGCCGACCACTTCGATGTTGCTGCGCATCGCATGCAGCGCCGACAGCTCGGGCATCTCCTTGCGGCACGGGGCACACCAGGTCGCCCAGAAGTTCACCACCACCCACTTGCCGCGGTGCGCGGCCAGGTCGTAGTCGCTGCCATCCACCGCCTTCATCTTCAGCGTCGGGAACTCGGCGGTGGTGCGCTCGGCCGGGGTTTCCTCGACCGGTGCCGGTGCGGTCGGCGTCGGTGCCTGCGCCGGCGGTTGGCTGCTGGCCGGCGTCGGCTCCTGGGCCGGCTTGCAGGCCGACAGTGCCAGCAGCAGGGCCAGCGGGAGCAGCAACGGGGTCTTGCGGGTCATGGCATGTCTCCAGAGTCGGTATAGATATCGCTGACCTTGCGCTTCAGGCGTTCACGCAGGGGCAGCCGCAGATCATCCAGCGCCGCCAATGCGGCACGGCCCAGGCTGTCGTCGCGATACGGCAGATGCTGCTCGGCTACCGGAATGCGCAACTGGGTACATTCGTAAAGATCGGCCAGGCTCACCTGGTCCAGGTCGCGCGAGAGCAGCCATTCGCCACGTTCATCGCGGCGCAGCAGGCCGATCTCCTGCAGGTTGCAGGCCAGGTCCTGCAGCAGCGAATCGGTCAGCATCGGCTCCAGCCGCAGGATTTCATCATCGGCCAGGCCCTTGCCCTTGGCTCGGGCATGGTGGAAGCGGCCGAGCAGGCGCAGCAGGCCATAGAACTCGTAGCCCTGCGGCAGGCGCAGTTCCACCGGCTGGTAGCGGAAGGCCGCCATCGACGAAGACAACGACGCGCCCAGCAGCACCGCCACCCAGCACAGGTAGATCCACAGCAGCAGGATCGGCACGAAGGCGACCGTGCCATACAGCTTCTGGTAGGACTGGAAGCTGCCCAGGTAGGCGCCGATACCCCACTTCACCAGCTCCAGGATCACCGCGGCCAGAATGGCGCCAGGCACTGCATGCCGCCACTTCACCGTGTGGTGCGGCACCACCCGGAACATCAGCGTGATGCAGACGAACTCGATCAGGATCGGCGCCAGCCGCAGTGCCAGTTCGGCCAGCCAGCGGCCCTCCTGCGTGCCGAACAGCGGCATCGCGAACACCCGCGCCGACACCGCCAGCGAAGCCGCCGCGAGCATCGCGCCCAGCGTCAGTACAGTCCAGTAGACCAGGAAACGGGTCAGCTTGGGCCGGGTCGAGCCGACCCGCCAGATCTGGTTGAAGGTTTCTTCAACACTGTTGAGGGTGATCAGCAGCGAGACGACCAGCGCGATGAAGCCGGCGGCGGTGAGCTGGCCGGCACTGGCCGAGAACTGCCGCAGGTAGCCCTCGGCCGCGCGCGCGGCGTTGGGCACGAAGTTGGAGAAGACGTAATCGCTGAGCTGGTCGCTCCAGCGGTCGAAGACGGGGAAGGCCGACAGCACGCCGAACACCACGATGGCCAGCGGTACCAGCGCGAACACCGTGGTGTAGGCCAGCGCCGCCGCTGCCTGGAACAGGCGGTCGTCGAGGAAGCGATGCCACAGGAAGCGGCCGAAACTGATGGCCCGTGCGCGATCCCGCGCGCGCTCCATCCACAGGTTGAGCGTATCCAAAGGTTCCATCGGTGGAAGGGTACCCGATGCGGAATGCTGGCAGGATAGCCATACTGGCGACCACACGACGAGGAGAAGCGGGCACGATGGGCGAGATTCTGGTGCTGTACTACAGCCGGGGCGGTTCGGTGGCACGGCTGGCGCGCCAGATCGCGCGGGGCATTGGCGAAGTGCCGGGCATGAGCGCGCGCCTGCGCACGGTGCCGCCAGTGGCCGCCGTGACCCAGACCGCGCAGCCGCCGGTACCCGACGACGGCGCCCCCTATGTGAGCGTGCAGGACCTGGTGGAATGCCAGGGCCTGCTGCTCGGCAGCCCCACCCGCTTCGGCAACATGGCAGCCCCGGTCAAGCACTTCCTGGATGGACTGGGCGCCGAATGGGTCAATGGCACCCTGTCCGGCAAGCCGGCCGGCGTGTTCACCTCCACCGCCTCGATGCACGGCGGGCAGGAATCGACCCTGCTGTCGATGCAGGTGCCGCTGCTGCACCATGGCTGCGTGATCGTCGGCATCCCGTTCACCGAACCGGCGTTGAGCCACACCACCAGCGGCGGCACGCCCTATGGCGCCAGCCACGTGGCCGGTGCCGCCGATGACCCGCAGCCGACCGACGACGAGGCCGTGCTGGCCCGCGCGCTGGGCCGCCGGGTGGCCGACATCGCGCAGCGGTTGGCCCGATGAGCCGCCCGCCGCGCACGGTCCTGCTGCTGGCCCTGATGGGGCTGGCCGCGCTGTTCGCCGGCTGGTTCATCAATGACAAGCACTGGCTGGCCACCCAGCTGGTGTTCACCGCGCCGCCGCTGGCGCTGGCCTTTGCGCTGCGCCTGGGCTGGCGCAAGGCCGGGTTCTGGGCCTCGGTACTGGCGCTGGGCTGGTTCAGCCACGGCGTGATGAGCGCCTGGAGCCACCCGGAAACACGCTGGCTGGCGCTGATCGAAATCGCCCTGGCCCTGCTGGTGATCTTCAGCGCCAGCCTGCCGGGGCTGCGCGCCCGCTTCGGCAAACGACGCTGACGCTGCGCCCGCCGGGCCGTATCATCTGTGTCCCTGGCCCCGCGCCGCTGTACCTGTCCTGGTTTCGCGCATGCACATGATGGAAGAGCTCCTGGTCGTCACCACCGGTGGCACGATCGACAAGATCTACTTCGACGACAAGTCGGACTACCAGATCGGCGACCCCCAGATCGGCATGATCCTGCGCGAGCTGGGCGTGACGTTCCGCTTCAACGTGATTCCGATCCTGCGCAAGGATTCGCTGCACATCAACGATGAAGACCGCGAACTGATCCGCGCCACCATCGCCGCGCAGCCGACCCGCCACGTGCTGGTGACCCACGGCACCGACTCGATGGTGCAGACCGGCAAGGTGCTGGCGACGATCCCGGACAAGACCATCGTGATGACCGGCGCGCTCAGCCCGGCGCGGTTCCGTGGGTCGGATGCGGAGTTCAACATCGGCTGCGCGATCGGTGCGGTGCAGTCGCTGCCGAGCGGCGTATACATCGCCATGAACGGTCGTATCTTCGATCCGCAGCACGTGCGCAAGAACGTGGCCGCCAACCGCTTCGAGTCGGTCTGAGGAACAGCATGCCGACCAAGGTCGGCACGCACCAAAGCGCTGCCCTTGCAAGGCCGGTACCTACCCAAAGAAGAACGCCCCGGCCTGAGCCGGGGCGTGCCCATGGAGAGGGGCTTGGGCTCAGTACTGGGCGTTGAGGGTCAGGCCCGAGAAGGTGCTGTAGGCCTTCACCCGCACATACCAGGTGCCGGCGGCAGGACTGTTGATGGTGCAGGTCTCGCTGTTGCCGCTCAGGTACGGACGGCAGGTGTAGGTGGTATCGGTCGGGGCACTGCCTTGGCGCACATACAGGTCGGCATCACCGCTGCCGCCACTGATCGCGACGCGCAGCTGGGTGCTGCCGGCCGGAACCGCGACGGTGTAGTTCAGCTCGGCACCGGTCGCAGCGCCCAGGCCGGTCACCGGTACGTTGTTCTGCAGCACGTTGCCACCCGGGTTCGGGTTGCCGCCACCATTGATCGCTGCGGCCACGGCGGCATTGGCGTCGATGATGCCGGCGCCGCAACCACCCGAGCAGGCGCCCGGCAGCGGACGTGCCGTGCTCTTGATGATGCTCTCGACCTGCGCCGGGCTCAGCGGGCTCGGAGCGACCGACTGCATCAGCGCGACCACGCCGGCCACGTGCGGCGCCGCCATCGAGGTGCCGTTGTACGACGCGTAGGTCGCGCTGCCCGGCGTGGTGGTGCCGGTGTTGAGGGTGGACAGGATGCTCTGGCCCGGTGCCGAGATGTCGATGCCGGTACCGTAGTTGGAGAAGCTGGCACGTGCACCGGCTGAGGTGGTCGCCGCCACCGCGATCACGTTCGGGCAGTTGGCCGGCACCGACGAGGACACGTTGGTGTTGCTGTTGCCGGCGGCGACCACCACGGTGGTGCCACGGCCGACCGCGCCGTTGATCGCGTTCTGGTAGGTGGTCGAGCAGCTGCCACCGCCGCCCAGCGAGAGGTTGATGACTTCGGCCGGATTGGCGTTGGCCGGTACGCCGCTGACGGTGCCACCGGACGCCCACACGATCGCATCGGCGATGTCGGAGGTGTAGCCGCCGCACTTGCCGAGCACGCGCACCGGCACGACCTTGGCATTGAACGCGGTACCTGCCACGCCGGTACTGTTGTTGGTCACCGCCGCCACGGTGCCGGCAACGTGGGTGCCGTGCCAGCTGGAGTTGGAGGCCGGGATGCCCGAGCCACACTCGTTGGCGCCGTACCAGTCGCCTTCGTCGTTCGGATTGTTGTCGCGGCCGCCGCCATCACGCGCCATCGCGGCGTCGCTGATGAAGTCATAGCCCGGCAGGATGTTGGCGTTGAGATCGGCATGGTTGGTGATGCCGGTATCGATCACGGCCACCACCACGCCGGTGCCGGTGGCCTTGTCCCAGGCCGGCCGGATGTTGATGCCGGCATTTGAGGTGCCGAAGCCCCATTGCTCGCTGAAGCGGGTGTCGTTCGGGGTCAGCGTCGCGCGCATGATCTGGTCGACTTCGACGTATTCCACGTTCGGGTCGGCGGCCAGCTTGCGCATCAGCAGTTCGGATTCGGCCTGGTCGAGCGGACGGTCGGTCTTGACCAGGGTCGGGCCGACGGCCAGCTTGCGGACCTGCTGCAGGCCCAGCGCGCGGCCCTGGCTGCTGGCCAGGCCGGCGGCGGCCGTCTTCAGCGACGAAGCCAGCGCAGTAGTGTTGGCCACGGCGGCGCTGCCGTCGCGGTACTTGACGATGAAGCGCTGGTGCGTCGGCGCGGACTGCAGGCCGCTGAGCTGGACATCACCGGCCAGCGCAGGCGTGGCCAGCAGCAGCGATGACAGAACGGACGCACCAAGGACCACCCACACTCGACGCACACGCGGTTGCGTTACCTGGGACATCGTATTTCCCTTTCTTGTGGTGTGAATGCCGGAATCGGCAGAAGCACCGGCCCGAACCCTGGGCTGGCTTGCATTGGCGAGGTTCGAAGTCCGGTGAGTCAGCGGATCCCCCTAACGATCCGCCGTGCACATGACGCTAATGGCCGAAACCGGACACCACAAGATTTTCAGCGTCTTTTCAGCAAGATGAAATGTTCGTTCTGAGACTTTTCGGGTCGAGGGTTTGTGAAGGTGAAGGAACCTTCTCGTGTCCTGCACAGACCTGACTGGGCCGTCACGTGTCCTGGAATGACTATGCCGACATCGGCGTTCGCTGATTCGGGGTCAGATCCCTTTTCCCATGGAAAAGGGATCTGACCGCAGGCCCATAACGCAGAAAGCCCGTCACGGGGACGGGCTTTCCGGAAGAGCAGTCGAGCGTGGCTCGACGCTACAGTTCAGCGTGGGCGATCAGCCCAGCTTGACCAGCCAGTTGTGGCGGTCCGGCAGGCGGCCATACTGGATGTCGGTCAGCTCCTTGCGCAGCGACATGGTCACTTCGCCGGCCGGCGCGTTGATGTCGCCCACCGAGAAGCCCTCGCCCTTCAGCTGGCCGATCGGGGTGACCACCGCGGCGGTGCCGCAGGCGAACACTTCGCTGATCGCGCCGGAGGCCACGCCGTCCTTCCACTCGTCGATGCTGACCTTGCGCTCTTCGACCTTCATGCCGCGGTCGCGGGCCAGCTGCAGGATGCTCTCGCGGGTGATGCCCTCGAGGATGCTGCCCGACAGTTCCGGGGTCACCAGAGTGCCGTCCTTGTAGACCAGGAACACGTTCATGCCACCCAGTTCTTCCAGGTACTTGCCTTCGACCGGGTCGAGGAACAGCACCTGCGAGCAGCCCTGTGCCTGCGCCTTCTGCTGCGGCAGCAGCGACGCCGCGTAGTTGCCACCGCACTTGGCGGCACCGGTGCCGCCCTTGGCCGCACGCGCGAATTCGGTGGACAGCCAGATCGACACCGGGGCCACGCCCTTGGCGAAGTACGGGCCGGCCGGGCTGGCGATGACGTAGTAGCCGGCCTTGTGCGCGCCGCGCACGCCGAGGAAGGCTTCGTCGCCGATCATGAACGGGCGGAAGTACAGGCTGGACTCATCGGCCGACGGCACCCAGTCACTGTCGACCGCGATCAGCTGCTTCAGCGATTCGACGAAGATCTCCACCGGCAGTTCCGGCAGCGCCAGGCGCTGCGCCGAACGCTGCAGGCGACGGCCGTTGGCATCCGGACGGAAAGTCCAGATCGAGCCATCGGCATGGCGGTAGGCCTTGATGCCTTCGAAGATTTCCTGGCCGTAGTGCAGCACGGCCGCAGCCGGATCCAGCTGCAACGGGCCGTAGGCACGCACGTTGGCGTTGTGCCAGCCGGCATCCTTGTCCCAGCGCACTTCCACCATGTGATCGGTGAAGTGCAGGCCGAAGCCCGGCTTCTCCAGGATCTTGGCGCGCTCTTCAGCGCTGCGCGGGTGGTCCGAACGGGTAACGGCGAAGCTGGGGATGGACTGGGACACCGGAGGATTCCTGTTCTGGTTGCGGGTAGTGCCGGGCCCGCTTCACTGCGGGCCCTGGGTCAAAGCATGCCGGTCTCGAGCCGGGCCGCCTCGGACATCATGTGCTGGTTCCACGGCGGGTCGAACACCAGGTCGACGTCGGCCTCGGCCACCGTCGGGATCATTTCAAGCTTGCTGCGCACGTCGTCGACCAGGATGTCGCCCATCCCACAACCCGGTGCGGTCAGGGTCATCTTCACGTCGATCTCGCGCTGGCCTTCGTCCAGGTGCTTGATCTCGACCTCGTAGACCAGGCCCAGTTCGACGATGTTCACCGGAATTTCCGGGTCGAAGCAGGTGCGCAGCTGCTGCCACACCAGCTGTTCCACCTGTTCATCAGTGGCGTCGGCCGGCAGTTCCAGCGGTGCCGGTGCCTCCTTGCCGATGGCGTCGCCGTCCTTGCCGGCGATGCGGAACAGGTTGCCCTCGACGAACACCGAATAACTGCCGCCCAGCGCCTGGGTGATGTACCCATAGCTGCCGGCGGGCAGGGTCACGGTATCGCCCTGCGGGACCATCACGGCCTCGCAATCGCGCTCGAAGTGGACAGGTTCGCTGCTACGGGAATACATGGGGACCGATATGGGGCCGTGGCCGGGGCCACGCAAGACGGCATTCTAGCCCAGCCGCTCCGGCACCGCCGGTGCACCGCCGCAAACCACAGTATCCTGTGGGTGATCTTCAGGGAGCTTCGATGTCCTCCAATGCCGCGCGTGCCAGGGCCGTGACCTGGCTCTGGCCCATCATGCTGTTGCTGGGCCTGGTTGTTGCTCCCCTTGCCTGGATGGTGCTGGCGCTGATGACCGGCCGGCAGGTCGGCTGGATGGCGGTACTGACCGCCCTGGAACTGGTGTTCATGCTGCGCATGGGTACGCTCGGCCCGGGCCGGCTGCGCATCGTGCTGGTCGTGGTGGGCACCCTGCTGGTGGCCGCCGTGGCCAACTGGACCATCGCCAGCGCCTGGATGGGCGGCTCGATCGGGCTGGACCTGTGGGACGCCACGATGCGGATGGGCCCGCACCTGGCCTGGACCCTGATCACCCTGGCCAATGGCGCGGTGGAGTGGCTGTGGCTGGCCGTGGCCGTGGCCGTAGGCGCCTGGCTGGCGCGCTGAGCGCGCCGGTTGCCACGCCCGCCGGGGACATGCAGGTAGATCCACGCATGCGTGGATGGGATGGTAGTGCCGGCCGCTGGCCGGCAAACGCGTGCGGACCAGGGCCCGCACCCACCCGATGTAGCCGCCACACGTGGATGCGGTAGTGCCGGCCGCTGGCCGGCAAACGCGTGCGGACCAGGGCCCGCACCTACCCGATGCAGCGGCCACGCGTGGATGCGGTAGTGCCGGCCGCTGGCCGGCAAAGGGGTCAAAGCCCATTCCTGCGGAAAGGGATCCGCCCCCGGTCCTCAATGCCCGCCGTCGAGCGCCTTCAACTCGCTGACCAGGGAGGCTGCCGCTTCGGCACCGTCGCCATACAGCATGCGGGTGTTGTCGGCGTAGAACAGCGCATTCTCGATGCCCGCGAAGCCGGTGCCCTTGCCGCGCTTGATCACCACCACGTTGCGCGCATTGACCACGTCCAGCACCGGCATGCCGTAGATCGGGCTGGCCGGATCGGTTCGTGCGACCGGATTGACCACGTCGTTGGCGCCGATCACCAGCACCACGTCGGTGTTGGCGAACTCCGGGTTGATGTCGTCCATGTCCGCGATCAGGTCGTAGGGCACGCCCGCTTCGGCCAGCAGCACGTTCATGTGCCCCGGCATGCGCCCGGCCACCGGGTGGATCGCGAACTTCACCTTCACCCCGCGCTGGCCCAGCCGCTGCGCCAGCTCCCAGATCTTGTGCTGCGCCTGCGCCACGGCCATGCCGTAGCCAGGCACGATCACCACGCGCTCGGCGAAGGCCATCATCGCGGCGACGTCAGCCGCTTCGATCGGCTTCTGCGAGCCGCTGATCGCCTGCGCTTCGCCACCAGCACCACCGCCGAAGTTGGAGAACAGCACGTTGCGGATCGGCCGGTTCATCGCCTTGGCCATCAGACGGGTCAGCAGGATGCCCGCCGCGCCGACCATCATGCCGGCGATGATCAATGCTTCGTTGCCCAGCACGTAACCTTCGAACGACACCGCCAGGCCGGTGAACGCGTTGTACAGCGAGATCACCACCGGCATGTCGGCGCCACCGATCGGCAGCGTCATCAGCACGCCCAGCGTCAGCGCAAGTACGAAGAAGGCAACGATCGCCCAGGTGCTGAGCGTGCTGGCGGCGATGATCGCCAGTACCACCACCGCCAGCGCCACCAGCAGGTTCATCACCTGCTGGCCCGGCCAGGTCACGCGCTTGTCCAGGCGTCCATCCAGCTTGGCCCAGGCGATCACCGAGCCGGACAGCGACACCGCGCCGATCGCTGCGCCGACCACCGCCAGCAGCAGCACCGTGCCCGACGGCTGGCGCGCGGCCAGATCGGCCAGCGCCTGCGCGCTCCAGTGGCTGGTATCGCGGTTGGCAAGGAAAGCGTAGCGCAGCAGCTCCACCGCGCCGATCGCCGCCGCCGAGCCACCGCCCATGCCGTTGTACAGCGCCACCATCTGCGGCATGTCGGTGATGGCAACCTTGCCGGCCGACCACCAGGCCAGGCCCGCGCCGAGCAGCAGCGCCACCAGGATCAGCGGCACGTTGTGCAGTTCGGGAAGGAAGAAAGTGGCCGCCGTGGCCAGCAGCATGCCCAGCCCGGCCCAGCGGATGCCGCTGCGCGCGGTCAGTGGCGAGGCCATGCGCTGCAGGCCCAGCAGGAACAGCGTGGCGGCGACGAGGTAGCTGGCCTTGACCAGCCAGTCGAGCAGTTCGACGGTGCTGATGTTCAAGCCTGCGGCTCCTTCGGCTCGTCCTTGCCGCCCTTGGGCGCGCTCGGCTTGAACATTTCCAGCATGCGCGCGGTAACCACGTAGCCACCGGCGGCATTGCCGGCACCCAGCACCACGGCGAGGAAGCCCAG
The DNA here is from genome assembly GCF_030913325.1 of Stenotrophomonas sp. a6. Lineage (NCBI taxonomy): Bacteria > Pseudomonadati > Pseudomonadota > Gammaproteobacteria > Lysobacterales > Lysobacteraceae > Stenotrophomonas > Stenotrophomonas sp. a6. The sequence goes on along the minus strand of NZ_CP133161.1, from coordinate 814,864 downwards.
GGCCTTCTCCAACGGTGTCTGTGCGTGCCCCAGCACCACCATCGCGCCGATCAGCACGATGCCGTGGATGAAATTGGAGCCCGACATCAGCGGGGTATGCAGGATCACCGGCACCCGCGAAATGATCACGTGGCCGGCGATGGCGGCCAGCATGAAGATGTACAGCGCTACGAACCCGTCACTCACTGGCAACGCTCCCGCTCTGTCTTCGTCGGCCCATCATAACCATGGGCTGAACCCGGCGTGCACCCGGCGTCAACCGAAGCGGCGCTCACGCGTTGTCGATGGTGACCCCGAGCGAGGAACCGTACCCTGTGCTGGTGAGCAGCCCCGTCCCCCCGAGCGCCGAGACCGATGCCCTGCCGGCATCGCTGGAAGCGTTCCTGGCCAGCGTCGGCCCGCGCGCGTTCCGCTTCGCCGAGGCCGGCCTGCGCCAGCGCGAAGACGCCATGGACGCGGTGCAGGACGCGCTGCTGCGCATGCTGGACTACGCCGACAAGCCGGCAGCCGAATGGGCGCCGCTGTTCTGGAGCATCCTGCGCCGGCGCGTGATCGACGTGCAGCGCCGGCGCCGCTTCCGCCTGCCGTTCTGGCGCGACAACCAGGACGCGCAAGGCGGCGAGATCGACTGGGCCGATCCCGGCCCGGACCCGGCACAGGCGCATGAACAGCGCCAGCAGTACCAGCAGCTGGTGGACGCGTTGCGCCGCCTGCCCGCCCGCCAGCGCGAGGCCTTCACCCTGCGCGTGCTGCAGGACCTGGACGGGGCCACCACCGCCCGCGCCATGGGCTGCAGCGAAGGCGCGGTAAAAACCCATCTGGCACGCGCCCGGCAGGCGCTGCAGGACTACCTGGAGATCCACCCGTGAACCGCTCCCTGCCTTCCGATGACACCCTGCGCAGCCTGCACGCGCAGTCGCTGCATGCGCTGTCGCCGGCCACACTGGCACGCCTGCGCCAGGCCCGACACGGCGCCAGCGCGACCCGGCACGGGCGCCTGCGCTGGTGGCTGGCCAGCGCCTGTTCACTGGTGGTGGCGCTGGGTATCGGCCTGCAGTTCACTGGCCATGGCACGCTGACGGGCCCCGCGCCGGCACCTGTGCTGGCCTCGGTGGAAGACAACAGCGCGCTCTACGACGAAAATCCCGATCTGTACCTGTGGCTGGGCGATACCGACCTGGCGATGGAGTGAATCATGTCCCGACTGCACACCCTGCCCCTGCTGATGACCCTGTTGCTGCTGCCGGCCCTCCCGGCGCTGGCGCAGAGCGCCGCGCCCGCCCCTGCGGCACGCCCTGCGCGGGCCACGCCGCTGCCGGCCTGGGAACAGTTGAGCGAAGCGCAGCGGGAATCGCTGCTGGCGCCACTGCGCGACCGCTGGAACAGCGCCGATGCCGGCCAGCGCCAGCGCATGCTCTCGCATGGCCAGCGCTGGCAGACGATGAGCCCGGAGGAGCGCGACAAGGCCCGCCGTGGCCTGCGCCGCTTCGAGCACATGAGCCCGGAACAGCGTGAGCAGGCCCGGGCCCTGTTCGGCCAGATGCGGGAACTGCCGCCCGCGCAGCGCGATGCACTGCGCGAGCGCTGGTCGCAGATGACGCCGGAACAACGCAAGGACTGGGTGCGCGACAACCCACCGCCGGCGAAGCCGCGCTGAAACGCCGCGGGGAACGGGGTCAGAGCCCTTTGCTGAGGCAAAGGGATCCGACCCCTGGCAGATTCCGGGAACCAGGGTCAGAGCCCTTTGCCAGAGGCAAAGGGATCTGACCCCATGTCGTTCACGCCTGCCAGCGTGTCTTCGCCAGCAGCTCGTCTTCCCAGTCGAAACCAAGCTGCCCTTCGCGCACGAACAGCGCGACGAAGTTGAGCAGGTTGCGCGCATACATCTCGCTGGCCTGGGTGGCGCCGCGGCTGGCAAGGCCCAGCGGGCCATCGATGGTCACGCCCTGATGCTCGATGCACTGCCCCGGTTGGGTCAGTGCGCAGTTGCCGCCGCTCTCGGCAGCCAGGTCCACGATCACGCTGCCGGTGGCCATGCCCTCCACCATCGCGGCAGTCACGATCGTCGGCGCCGGTCGCCCCGGTACCGCTGCGGTGCAGATCACCACATCCACGCTGCGCAGGTGGTCGGCCAGGCGGCGCTGCTGCTCGGCACGCTCTTCATCGGTCAACGCGCGCGCGTACCCGCCTTCGCCCGCCGCGCTCACCCCCAGGTCGAGGAAGCGCGCGCCCAGCGACTGGATCTGCTCGCGGGTTTCCGGACGCACGTCGAAACCTTCCACCTGTGCACCGAGACGCCGGGCAGTGGCAATGGCCTGCAGCCCCGCCACGCCGGCACCGATCACCAGCACCTTGGCCGGACGCACGGTGCCGGCAGCGGTGGTCAACATCGGGAAGAAACGTGGTGCGCGTTCGGCGGCGATCAGCGCGGCCTTGTAACCGGCCATGCCGGCCTGCGAACTGAGCACGTCCATGGCCTGCGCACGGGTGGTGCGCGGCAGCTGCTGCAGCGGGAACAGGTGCAGGCGGTCATCGGCAGCCAGTGCCGCCAGGCCCGGATCACTGGCCGGGGTCAACAGGCCAACCACGGTGGCACCCGGCTTGAGCTGTTCAAGCACCGCCGCCGGCGGCGCCTGCACGCACAACAGGATGTCGATTTCGGCCCAGCGCCCGGCGTCGAATGCGCGGGCACCGGCGTCGTCATAGGCTGCATCGGTGAAACCTGCGGCCAGACCGGCACCGGCCTCGTACCAGACGGTAATGCCGAGGGCGCCGAGCTTGCGCGCGGTTTCCGGCGTCAGCGCCACGCGCCGTTCGCCCGGCGCGGTCTCCTTGATCCCCAGCAACGCCACGGCCATGCAGGTCCCCGCTGATCGGTGAGTTTTCCCGATCCTAGCAGGCGGCTCCACTCAGTGCAGCGTGGCGCTGCCCGGGTCCAGCCGATCGATCACACCCTGCATCGCGCTGTCGAACGCACCGTCATCCACATGGGCGCGCAGACGTCCCAGCCGCACCATCACCGCCAGTTCCTCCGGCGAGGCCACGCAGAAGCGCACGCCGCGACGGTTGACGAACAGCAGGCGCGAGGAAATCGGGCTGACCCAGGACAGCTTGCCGGCCTGCACCTTGCCGTCCTTGTCGACGAAGTCCAGCCAGTTGCCGATCTCCATGCGACGGAAGCGATCGGCGTCGGCATTGTCGAAATCATCGGCATCGATCTGCCCGCCCAGCTCGACCGCCGGCGATTCGGCCACCGGCGGGGTCGGTAGTGCCACCTGCGGCAGTTCCGGCAGCGCGCGTTGCAGTTCCGGCCGCGATTCGGCAATGCCCTGCAGGGTGTCATGCAGGGCATCGATGGCACCGGTGGCGGCGTCGCCATGCACGCCCACGCTGGCGAACACCTTGGCCAGCACCGGCTGCCAGGCCTGCAGCCACGGCTTGCCGACAATCTGGCGGCGGGCCTCGGCCACTTCCTCCAGCAGCCCGTCGCCCAGGCTCAGCGCTTCGGCCACCGATGCGCCCTCCTCGCCCTCGCGCAGCAGCGCCAGGGTCAGGTGGTGCTGCCATGGCTGGCGCAGGAATTCAGCGATGGCCGGCGGCAGGGTGGCATCACCAATGCGGCGGTCCAGCTCGGCACCGGCACGGGTACGGGCCATTTCCAGCTTTTCCTGGCCACGCTGCGTTTCGGCGGCGCGACGCTCGGCGATTTCCACGCGGCGACGATGCTGCACGAGGAACTCGCGGAATTCTTCTTCCAGGGTCAGGAAGATCGCCAGGTTCTCGTTGAACTCGGCGACCAGGCGCTCGATGATCTCCTCGACCTTGGCCATCAGCATGCGCTCGGCCTGGCTTTCGCCAGTGTTGCCTTCGCAGGCCTCGGCCAGCGAGTTGAGCAGCTTGCGCGCCGGATGGGTCTTCTGCACGAACATGCGGCGGTCGAGCATGGCGACCTTGACGAACGGCACCACCAGGCGGCCGATCAACTCGCGCGAGCGGCCTTCCAGTTCGCGCTCGTCCAGCATCACGTCGAACAGCATGCCCACCAGGTCGATTGCATCCTCGTCCTGCGGGTCCAGCCGGGTCTGGCCCGGGTCGACACCGAGACGGGTGGCGCTGGAAAGCACTTCGCTCTTCAACCGCTGCGCCAACGATTCGCCATCCTCGCCGATCGCTGCACGCAGGGTCGCACTGGGCGTGGCCTGCAGCAGCGACAGCACCGACATCATCTCGCGCTGGCTGAGCGGACGCTGCTGGCCGATCGCCACCTGTGCGGCCGACGTCGCGTCCTCGCGCACGTGGCGGGTCTGCTGCAGCAGTTCGTGCAGCGCCTCCAGCAGCATGCCCTGCTGGCCCGCATGGGCCTCGCCGGTGCCGCTGCCTTCGGCGCCCAGGTGCTGCTGCATGTGGCCACGCCGCTCGGACCAGCGTGCGGCAAAGCGCTGCGCCCAGGCCGGCGCGGCCTGCTCGTCATCACCGAATTCGCCGTCCAGGCCCGAGCCCGGGCGCTGCTCCACCAGGTCATCCAGGCCCGAGGCCATGCGCGGGTCGGGCGCGGCCGATGGCGGACGCCGCGGCGCCCCCATCTGCGACATCACCCCGGCCGCGGCCAGTTGCTCGTCCAGCTTCTCGTAGATGCGACCCACCGGCGCGCGGAGGTCACGCTCGCACAGCTTGATCAGCACCAGGTGCACTTCCGGGGCCAGTTCACAGCCGGCAAAGGCTTCGTGGATGGCCACGCCCAGGTGTTCGGGGCTGATGGGATTATGGTCGGCATCCAGTTCGGCGCCGCCGACCAGACGGCCCAGGCGACGGTCGAGCCGCGCCAGCACCGGCTTGAAGTCACGCAGCAGCACCGTGGCGAAATTGCGCACCGCCAGCCGCGACTCCAGCACGTGCTCGGCCAGCAGGCTCAGGCCATCCTCGGCTGGGCCGGACAGCGTCGATTCGGCCGACATGGGCTCACCACTGGCCAGCGCATCCCAGGCCCGCTGCAGGTGGCCAGAGAAGGCACCGGCAATGTCCTCGCGGCGGCGGCGCAGTTCGCGCATCGCATCCAGGAACAGCAGCTGCGACGAACCGGCATTGCCGGCCCGGTCGAACAGGGCATCGTCGAAGCGCGCCAGTGCCGCGCCAAAGGCCTGGCACAGCGCGGGCAGGACCATGTCCCGGGCACGCTGGAGCTGGGCCGGGTCACGACCCGGCGATCCCATCGGTGTGGGCGCGCTCATCATTCGGGAAGGCTCCCCACCTTCTCTGGTACGACAGACAACGTGGACATCGCGACGACCGGCACACCCCATGTACCGGTACGTCGATGGTAGGCCGGCCAGCCCGTCACGGACAGTGAAACAGTCCTCACTTCAAACCTCATGACCGGCGGCCCGGCAAGGTAGATATCGTAAGCCGTGCAAGGCCTGCGAGGCGAGGGGAAGCGGCCGCCCGTTTCCCGCCAGTGGCATGACGTTCATCACAATTTGGTATTCAAAGGCCAGACGCGACACAGACGGTGTCTTTGACCACCCCGACTATAATCAAACCTTCGTGATGACCGGTTCAGACTCCATGCCCGACCCCGCCGCCCTGCTCGCCCTGGATGCCCGCCGCTCAGTGCCTTCGCGGCAACTGGCCGAGCCCGGCCCGGACCCGGCCACCCTGCAGCGGATGCTGGCTTCGGCAGTGCGCGTGCCCGATCACGGCAAGCGCGTACCGTTCCGCTTCCTGAAGATCGCCGGCGATGCACGTCACACTCTGGGCGACTTCCTGGCCGAGCGCAGCCGCCAACGCGACCCGCATGCGGGCGAGGCCGTGTTCGAGAAGGATCGCCAGCGTTTCAGCCATGCGCCGCTGGTGATCGTGGTGGTGGCCAGCCCGCGCCGGGACCCGAAGGTCCCCGAGCAGGAGCAGCTGATGACCGCCGGCTGCGTCTGCTTCGCCCTGCTGCAGGCCGCACAGGCGCTGGGCTTCGGCGCGCAGTGGCTGACCGCCTGGATGGCCTTCGACCCCGCCGTGCACGCCTACCTGGGCCTGGCCGAGGGCGAAGGCATCGCCGGTTTCATCCATATCGGCACGCCGAAGGCCGCCGTGCCCGAGCGCGAGCGTCCGGACCCTGCCACCCTGCTGCGCGACTGGACGCCTCCGGCATGACCCTGCCGGTACCACCGCCGTCGCTGTACCTGGTCGACGCCAGCATCTATGTGTTCCGCGCGTGGCACTCCCTGCCCGACCAGTTCCAGGACGCGCAGGGCTGGCCGACCAATGCCGTGCACGGCTTCGCCCGCTTCCTGCTGGACCTGCTCGAGCGCGAACGCCCGCGTCACATCGCCATCGCCTTCGACGAAGCGCTGGACAGTGGCTTCCGCCACCGCCTGTACCCCGCCTACAAGGCCAACCGCGACCCGGCGCCGGAGGCGCTCAAGCGCCAGTTCGTGCACTGCAAGGCGTTGTGCGCGGCGTTGGGCCTGGCGGTGCTGGCGCACCACGAGTACGAGGCTGACGACCTGATCGGAAGCGCCCTGCATGTGCATCGTGGCAGCCACCGCGGCGTGATCATCTCCGCCGACAAGGACCTGTCGCAGCTGCTGCTGGATCACGACGAGCAGTGGGACTACGCACGCAACCAGCGCTGGAACGTGGCCGGAGTGAAGGCGCGGCACGGCGTGCACGCGCACCAGATCGCCGACTACCTGGCGCTGTGCGGCGATGCGGTGGACAACATTCCCGGCATCAGTGGCGTCGGCAGCAAGTCCGCCGCCGTGCTGCTGGCCCATTTCGGCAGCATGGATGCGCTGTACGAACGCCTGGACGAAGTGCCGTTCCTGCGCCTGCGCGGCGCCGCCCAGATGGCGGTGCGCCTGCGCGAGCAGCGCGAGCACGCCCAGCTCTGGCGCCAGCTGACCACCATCGCGCTGGACGCGCCACTGGAAGGCAGCCAGCCCGGCCTGCTGCGCCAGGCGGCCGATCCCGAGCTGCTCGGCGGCCTGTGCCAGACCCTGCGCTTCGGCCCGATGACCCGCCGCCGGCTGTTCGATGCCGCCGGCGTGCCCGATATTCTTCCCACCCACAGCGAGCCCGCATGAGCCAGCGCAACACCGAAGCCCCGCGTGTCGTCTATGAAGGCAAGTACCAGCGCATGCTGGTGCGCGGCACCTGGGAATACAGCGAACGTACCCATGCCGGTGGCCTGGCCGCGATCATCATCGCCGTCACCCCGGAGGACAAGGTGCTGTTCGTGGAACAGTTCCGCGTGCCGCTGCAGGCACCCACCATCGAGATGCCGGCCGGCCTGGTCGGGGACATCCACGCCGGCGAATCGATCGAAGTCTCGGCCGTGCGCGAACTGGAAGAAGAAACCGGCTGGACCGCCGATCACGCCGAAGTGCTGCTGATCGGCCCGACCTCTTCCGGCGCCAGCAGCGAAAAAATCGCCTTCGTGCGCGCTACCGGCCTGCGCCGCGTTGGCGAGGGCGGTGGTGACGACAGCGAAGACATCATCGTGCACGAGATTCCGCGCAATGAGGCAGCGGCCTGGCTGGTGCAGAAGATGGGCGAAGGCTACGAGCTGGACGCCAAGCTCTGGGCCGGGCTGTGGATGATCGAGCATCACCTGGACGGACGCCCGCGTGGCTGACGCGGACCTGCATGCGCTGCCGGCGCTGCTCGGCGCCGACGACCCGGCGATCTACACCCTCCACCGGCCGCAGGGCGCTTCGCCCTACCTGCTGCTGGCCGATCACGCCGGCCAGCAGGTGCCGCGTGCCCTCGCAGGCCTGGGCTTGCCGCAGGCCGAACTGGACCGCCATATCGGCTGGGACATCGGCATTGCCGGCACCACCCGCGCACTGGCCGAACGGCTGGATGCCTGGGCCATCGAACAGACCTATTCGCGGCTGCTGATCGACTGCAACCGCCCGCTGGCCTCGCCGACGCTGATTCCGGAGGTGAGCGACCACACCGTGGTGCCGGGCAATGCCGGGCTGTCGGCGGCACAGCGGCAGCAGCGTATCGATGCGATCCACGCGCCCTACCACGCGCGCATCGACGCGGAACTGGATGCGCGCCGAGATGCCGGCCGCCCCACCCTGCTGGTGATGATGCACAGCTTCACTCCGGCGATGAACGGCGCGCAGCGACCGTGGCATGCCGGCGTGCTGTACCACCAGGACACGCGCTTCGCCCATGCCTTGCTGCAGGCACTGCGCGAGGAAGGCGACCTGGTGGTTGGTGACAATGAACCGTATTCGGTGAGCAGCACCAGCGACTACGCAGTGCCGGTGCATGGCGAAGGCCGCGGGCTGGTGCACGTGGAACTGGAAATCCGCCAGGACCTGATTGCCGATGTGGCTGGGCAGCAGGCGTGGGCGGAGCGGCTGGCGCGGATCTTCAGCGCATTGCAGCCGCAGTTGCTGGCGTTCGGTTGAACGCGCGTGGATCCATTCCGGATCGGTAGTGCCGGCCGCTGGCCGGCAACCTCAGGGTAGTTGGATCAATGTGTTTGCCGGCCAGCGGCCGGCACTACCGCAGGCATGGCACACCCCCCCACGGGAGCGCCTTCAATCATGCCTCGCTGACCGGGCAGACGGCGGCGGCCGACTCGACCGGCGCCGGGCGCAGGCCCAGCGCGATCACCACGCCGAGCGCGGCGAACAACGCGGCGCCGTACTGTGCATTGACCATGCCCTGCAGGGCGTCGGCACTGGTTGCTGCCTGCGTGCCGCGCGCGGCGTTGGCCACCATCACCAGCACCGCCAGTCCCAACGCCCCGCCGATCTGCTGGGCGGTGGCCGCCATGCCGGACGCGACGCCTTGCTGCGGACCCGGCACGCCCTGCCCGGCCACGATCCACATCGCCGTCCAGCTCATGCCCTGGCCGATGCTGAGCACCACAATGCCCGGCAGCAGCGGCCAGTAGCTGGCACCGTGCGGCATCGCCAGCGCCACCGCGGCAATGCCGATGGCACCGGCGGCGAAGCCCCAGGCCAGTACCTGCCGTGGCGAACGGCGCCGCAGCATGCGTTCGGCAATACGGATGCCGAAGGTGCACACCAACGTCGGCAGCAGGAAGGCCATGCCGGCCTGCAGCGGGCTCCAGCCATAGCCATCCTGGAAGTAGAGCGCCAGGAAGTAGTACTGCACGCCATAGCTGCTCATGAAGGCGAAGGTCAGGCCGAGTGCCGCACGCAGGCCCGACAGGCGCAACAGCGAAAACTGCATCAGCGGGTCACGGCTGCGTTTTTCGATCTGTACGAACACCGTCAACAGCACGGCTGAAAGCAGCAGGCAGATCAGCGTGGCCGGTGCCGTCCAGCCCCACTCCGGCCCTTGAACCAGGGTAGTGACCAGCAGGCTGCCGCCGGCGGTGACGGTCAGGCAACCGGCCAGATCGAAGGAGCGGCCGCGCACCCTTGGACCATCGGACGGCAACCACGCACCGGCTGCGACCGCGCACGCCGTGGCCAGCGGCACGATCACCGCCAGCACCGCCGGCCAGCCGAACGCCTGGGTCAGCACGCCACCCAGCAGCGTGCCCAGCGCCAGGCCCACCGCGCTGGCCATGCTCCAGATCGCCAGCGCGCGGTTGCGCACCGGGCCTTCGGCGTACAGCGTGTTGATCAGTGCCAGCGTGGCGGGGAACAGCAGGGCCGCACCGACGCCCTGCGCGGCGCGCGCGATGATCAACAAGGTGGCATTCGGCGCCAACGCACCGAGCAGCGACGCCAGTGCGAACAGCAGCATGCCCAGCCGGTAGAAACGGCGACGGCCGATCAGGTCGGCGGCGCGACCACCCAGCAGCAGGCTGCCACCGAACGCCACGGTGTAGGCACTGACCACCCACTGCAGCTGCTGCGCGTTGATCTGCAGCGCGCGGCCCATGTCGTGCAGGGCGACGAAGATGATGGTGGCGTCCAGGGCGATGATCAGCTGCGCGGTGGCCAGCAGGGTCAGCGCCCAGCGTGGATATTTGAGGGGAGGCATCGGCGGATTGAAGCGGTGGGGGGGAGCGCAGTCTCATTGATGCGGACTATTCAATAAACCCCTTGCCACCCATATCTGTCATGATTTTCCGCATGAATGCAGCCTCGATGGACCTCAATGCGGTGCGCATGCTGGTGCAGGTGGCCGAAGCGCGCAGCTTCACGGTGGCCGCCGGCCAACTCGGCCTGAGCCAGTCCGGCCTGTCGCGCGCGATCGGGCGGCTGGAAGCCACGCTGGGGGTAAAGCTGCTGCAGCGGAACACCCGCAACGTGGCGTTGACCCCGGATGGCCGCCAGTTCGTGGAACAGGTGGCACCGCTGCTGGCCGGCCTGGACGATGCCGAGCGGCAACTGGCCGACCGCCCGTGCACGCCCTCGGGTACGTTGAAGATCAGTGCGCCGTCGATGTTCGGGCGCAAGGTGCTGGTGCCGATGCTGGCGCCACTACTGGAACAGCATCCGCAACTGCAGGTGGAAGCCGTGCTCAGCGACCGCCTGGTCGATCTGGTCGAGGAAGGCTTCGATGCCGCGCTGCGCACCGGCGTCATCGCCGACCAGCGCATCGTCGCGCGGCCATTGCGGCCGCTGCGCTGGGTGACGGTGGCCAGCCCCGCGTATCTGGCCCGCTGTGGCGCACCGGACGATGTGGCCGCGCTGCAGGATCACGCCTGCCTGGCGGTGCGCAACCTGCGCAGTGGCCGGCTGGTGGACTGGCAGTTCGTGCAGGACGGGCAACTGCGCGAGTTCACGCCGCCGACGCGGATGGTGTTCGACAGCGGCGATCCGCTGGTGGAAGCGGCCATCGCCGGCATCGGCATCGTGCAGGTGATGGATTTCGCGGTGGCCGATGCGTTGGCCGACGGCCGCCTGCAGCGCGTGCTGCGGCCGTTCGAGGGCCGCAGCCGCGCGCTGTCACTGATTTACCCGCCGTCGCGCCAGCATTCGCCGAAGCTGCAGGTGCTGGCCGACGCGTTGCTGGCCGGGGATTGGTAGCGCCGGCCGCTGGCCGGCGTCTGCAGGAATCCACCCGTTTCAGGTTTGCCGGCCAGCGGCCGGCACTACCAGGTTGTGGTAGATCCACGCCATGCGTGGATGAGGGTTGGTAGCGCCGGGCATCGTCCGGCGCTACCGGTGAGGCGTTGCCGGCCAGCGGCCGGCACTACCGATCAGGCGAAGCTGTCGGTGGCGCGCACCAGCGCGTCCACGTTCTCGGCCTCGAACGCCGAATGGCCCGAGGCCGGGGTGATTTCCAGCTTCGCCTTCGGCCAGACCTTGGTCAGGTCCCAGGCGTTGGCCAGCGGGCAGACCACGTCGTAGCGGCCGTGCACGATCACGCCGGGAATATCGGCGATGCGGTGCGCGTCGCGCAGCAGCTGGTCTTCCACCTCGAAGAAACCGCCGTTGACGAAGTAGTGGTTCTCGATGCGGGCAAAAGCCAGTGCGAAGTGCGGGTCTTCGTGGCTGTTGATGAAGTCATCATCGACATGCAGGAAGCTGGTCGCGCCTTCCCACACCGCCCACGCCTTGGCCGCTTCCAGGCGGGTGGCTTCGTCGTCGCTGGTCAGGCGGCGGTGGAAGGCCGAGATCAGGTCATGGCGCTCCACCGACGGGATCGGCTTGAGGTAGTGCTCCCACGCATCCGGGAACAGGCGGTTGGCGCCTTCCTGGTAGAACCATTCCAGCTCCCAGCGGCGCAGCATGAAGATGCCGCGCAGGACCAGTTCGGTCACGCGCTGCGGATGGGTTTCGGCATAGGCCAGCGCCAGGGTCGAACCCCAGCTGCCACCGAACACCTGCCAGCGATCGACCTTGAGGTGTTCGCGCAGCTTCTCGATATCGGCAACAAGGTCCCAGGTGGTGTTGTCCACCAGATCGGCGTGCGGGGTGGAACGGCCGGCACCGCGCTGGTCGAACAGGATGATGCGGTACTTGGACGGGTCGTGGAACTGGCGCATCTTGTCGCTGCAGCCACCGCCCGGGCCACCGTGCAGCATCACCACCGGCTTGCCGTCCGGGTTGCCGCACTGCTCGAAGTACAGCGTGTGGCGGTCGTCGACCTTCAGGGTGCCGACGTCATAGGGGGTGATGGCGGGGTACAGCGTACGCATGCTTGCAGCTCCAGGGTGATGCCCTGCCGGGGCAGGAGAACCTCCATTCTAGGCCGGACGCCGGCCCAGGGTGATGCGGTCGCGCTGCTCCAGATCCTGCACGGTCTGCACCTCGGCAAACCCCGCCGCGTCGAACAGCGCGCGGATCGCCTCGCCCTGGTCCCAACCGTGCTCGATCAGCAGCCAGCCGCCGGGCAGCAGGTGGGCCTGGCCACCGTCGACGATGCGGCGGATGTCGTCCAGGCCATCCGGACCCGAGGCCAGTGCGGTGGCCGGCTCGAAGCGCAGGTCACCCTGCTCCAGATGCGGATCGTCGCTGGCGATGTACGGCGGGTTGCTGGCAATCAGATCAAAACGCGCGCCCTGCAGCGGCGCATACCAGTCGTGCCCGCCTTCGGCGAAGCGGACGTTGCGCAGATCATGGCGGGCGGCATTGCGCGCGGCCACGGCCAGCGCGCCCGGGCTGGCGTCGGTGGCCAGCACCTGCGCCTGCGGCCGTTCGCTGGCCAGTGCCAGTGCAATCGCACCACTGCCGGTGCCCAGGTCGGCCAGCTGCAGCGACTGGTCTGGCGGCAGGCGCTCCAGCGCCAGCTCGACCAGCAGCTCGGTTTCCGGACGCGGGATCAGCGTGGCCGGGTCGACCTCCAGGTCCAGCGTCCAGAATCCGCGACGGCCGGTCAGGTAGGCCACCGGCTCACCGGCCACGCGGCGGGCCAGCAACGCCTCGAAGGCGGCCTGGTCATTGGCGGCCAGCGGATCGGTGGCATGGGCGAACAGCCAACTGCGCGGGCGGTCCAGTACGTGCAGCAGCAGCAGTTCAGCCTCGTGGCGGGCCTCGATGCCGCCGAGACGGGCACTGGCCTCGGCCACGGTCTGGCGCAGGGAGGGTTCGGTTTGGAAAGACATGCCGCAATTGTAGAGCCGCAGTCGAGCGTGGCTCGACACTGCAAAAAGCTGCAATCCGTTCAGGTTCTGCCGGAGGGAATAAGGAGGGGCTATCGGCCCCTTTCCGCGCCTCCGGGAGATTTCCCTTGTCACACAGCCAGTTGCAGGATGGGAGCGGCAAGGTTCAGTGCCTGCTCATGACCGAATGATAGACTCCATCTATCAAATAGATGCAATCAATGGATTGTTCTTATCGCCAGCGAGTCGGTAACCTAGCTCCTGTCGATTCACCCACTCCCCTTCACCAGAGGAAAAACGATGTCCCTGATCAACACCCAGATCCAGCCGTTCGAAGCCAACGCTTACCACAATGGCGAGTTCATCAAGGTTTCCGACGCCAGCCTGAAGGGCCAGTGGTCCGTCCTGATCTTCATGCCGGCCGCCTTCACCTTCAACTGCCCGACCGAGATCGAAGACGCGGCTGACCATTACGCCGAGTTCAAGAAGGCTGGCGCCGAGGTCTACATCGTCACCACCGATACCCACTTCTCGCACAAGGTGTGGCACGAAACCTCGCCGGCCGTCGGCAAGGCCCAGTTCCCGCTGGTCGGCGACCCGACCCACCAGCTGACCAACGCCTTCGGCGTGCACATTCCGGAAGAAGGCCTGGCCCTGCGTGGCACCTTCATCATCAACCCGGAAGGCGTGATCAAGACCCTGGAGATCCACTCCAACGAGATCGCCCGTGACGTTTCCGAGACCCTGCGCAAGCTGAAGGCTGCCCAGTTCACCGCCGCCAACCCGAACCAGGTCTGCCCTGCCAAGTGGAAGGAAGGCGAGAAGACCCTGACCCCGTCGCTGGACCTGGTCGGCAAGATCTAACGCAGTACCGGCCTTCCGTGGCCCCACGCCACGGCGCGCCCTTCATCCCCATGCCGGTGCCCTACCGGCGTGGGGGTGAACCCAAGACAGCCAACGCTCGCCCGCCTTGGCCAGCCAGCCCCTTCCACGGTCGCTGTCTTGGGTTCACCCCTACCCCCAGCTGGTCCGCTACCTTGTACAGCGGTGCCACGCCCCCTGTTTGCCTGAAGCCAGGAGAAGACCGATGTTGGACGCCAACCTGCAGTCGCAGCTGAAGACCTATCTGGAGCGCGTGACCCGCCCGATCCAGATCACCGCGCACGCCGACGACGGCGCCAAGTCGCAGGAGATGCTGGAACTGCTGCAGACCCTGGAAAGCCTGTCGGACAAGATCTCGCTGCAGGTGCTGCGCGATGGCCAGGGTCGCGTGCCGTCCTTCGACCTGGGCACCCCGGGCCAGGACATCCACCTGACCTTCGCCGGCCTGCCGATGGGCCATGAGTTCACCTCGCTGGTGCTGGCGCTGCTGCAGGTGGGCGGTCATCCGTCCAAGGCCACCGCCGAGCTGATCGAGCAGGTGCAGAACCTGGAAGGCGAGTACAGGTTCGAAACCTACTTCTCGCTGTCCTGCCAGAACTGCCCGGACGTGGTGCAGGCGCTGAACCTGGCGGCGGTGCTCAACCCGCGCATCCAGCACGTGGCCATCGACGGTGCCCTGTTCCAGGACGAAGTCGAGAAGCGCGAGATCATGTCGGTGCCGACCGTGTACCTCAACGGCGAAGTGTTCGACCAGGGCCGCATGACCCTCGAGCAGATCGTGGCCAAGCTGGACACCAATGCCAGCAAGCGCGATGCCGAGAAGATCGCCGCCAAGGACGCCTTCGACGTGCTGGTGGTGGGCGGTGGCCCGGCCGGTGCTGCAGCGGCGATCTACGCCGCACGCAAGGGCATCCGCACCGGCATCGCCGCCGAGCGTTTCGGTGGCCAGGTGCTGGACACCATGGCGATCGAGAACTTCATTTCGGTGAAGGAGACCGAGGGCCCGAAGCTGGCCACGGCACTGGAACAGCACGTGCGCGAGTACGAGGTGGACATCATGAACCTGCAGCGCGCCAGCGCGCTGGTGCCGGCCGGTGAAGACGGTCTGGTGCAGGTGCAGCTGGAGAATGGCGCAGTGCTGAAGTCGCGTTCGGTGATCCTGTCCACCGGCGCACGCTGGCGGCAGATGAACGTGCCGGGCGAAGACCAGTACCGCAACAAGGGCGTGGCCTACTGCCCGCACTGCGACGGCCCGCTGTTCAAGGGCAAGCGCGTGGCGGTGATCGGCGGCGGCAACTCCGGCGTGGAAGCGGCCATCGACCTGGCCGGCATCGTGTCGCATGTAACCCTGCTGGAGTTCGATTCCAGCCTGCGCGCCGATGAAGTGCTGCAGAAGAAGCTGCGCAGCCTGGCCAACGTCACTGTGTTGACCAGCGCCCAGACGACCGAAGTGCTGGGCGACGGCAGCCGTGTCACCGGCCTGGTCTACAAGGACCGCGTCGGCGGCGACGCCCACCGCGTCGAGCTGGAGGGCATCTTCGTGCAGATCGGCCTGCTGCCCAACACCGAGTGGCTGAAGGATGTGGTGGCGTTGTCGCCGCGTGGCGAGGTCGTCATCGACGACCGCGGCCAGACCAACCTGCCGGGTGTGTTCGCTGCTGGCGATTGCACGACGGTACCCTACAAGCAGATCATCATTGCCATGGGCGCAGGTTCGACCGCCGCACTGAGCGCGTTCGACCACCTGATCCGCTCGTCGGTGAGCAACAGCAGCGGTGCCGTTGCTGAAGCGGCCTGATCCACCGTTCCCAGATCACCGGGAACATTGTCTGCCTGTCGGGTAACCACGCCGTCAGCCGGTCCGTTACCCCTGGGGTGTAAGGATGAACCTACGTGATCTGAAGTACCTGGTAGCCCTGGCCGACCACAAGCATTTCGGCCGGGCTGCCGCCTCCTGCTTTGTCAGCCAGCCCACGCTGTCCACGCAGATCCGCAAGCTGGAAGAAGAACTGGGCCTGCCGCTGGTGGAACGCGCACCGCGCAAGGTGATGCTGACCCCGGCCGGCCAGGAAGCGGCGGCACGGGCACGGGTGATCGTGTCCGAAGTGGAGCAGCTGAAGGAAGCGGCGCGACGCAGCCGTGACCCGGAAGCCGGTACGGTGCGCCTGGGGATCTTCCCGACCCTCGGTCCGTACCTGCTGCCGCATGTGATCCCACGCATCCGCGAGCGCTTCCCGGAGCTGGAACTGCTGCTGGTCGAGGAAAAGAGCGACGTGCTGCTGGACCGCCTGCGCGAAGGCAAGCTGGATGCTGCGTTGCTGGCGCTGCCGGTGATCGACGACCAGCTGCATGCCGAGTTCCTGTTCGAGGAACCGTTCCTGCTGGCGGTGTCCGGGCGCCACCCGCTGGCCCGGCGCGAACACCTGGATGTGCAGGAACTGGCCACGCAGAAGCTGCTGCTGCTGGAAGATGGCCACTGCCTGCGCGACCAGGCGCTGGAAGTGTGCCGCCTGTTCGGCGCCAACGAGAAGTCCGAGTTCCGCGCCACCAGCCTGGAGACGCTGCGGCAGATGGTTGCCGCCGATGTCGGCATCACCCTGCTGCCCAGCCTGTCGGTGCAGCCGCCGGTGCCGCGCTCGAACAACATCCGCCTGCTCGACTTCACCGGCGAGGGCCGTCCCAGCCGTCGCATCGCCATGATCTGGCGCCGCAGCTCGGCCATGAACGACTTCCTGATGGAACTGGCCGACCAGTTCAAGCGCCTGCCGCAGGCGCTGTTCACCCTTGATGCGGTGAATGCCACCGGCGAAGCGACCGCCCTGCCCGGCCCCGCCCTGAACGGCTGAACCCCCGCAGCACCGGCCTGGAATCGGCAGGAGTCGATTCCGGCCGCATTTGTCCCCACAATACAGACAGGCGGCGCCAGCAGGTGCCGCCTTTTGCATGGCTTTCAACCAAGGAGCTTCACCATGAGTACCGCCAGCGGCCTGCCGCCGTCGATCACCGTTTCCACCTTCGACATGGACCGCCTGGACGCCATGCTCGAATCCCCTGCGCTGAGCCAGACGCCTGCCGCGCTCGCGCTTGCTGAAGAACTCAACCGGGCCACCGTGCTGGCACCGGACCAGATTCCCGAAGGCATCGTCATGATGCATTCGCGCGTGGAGTGCGAAGATGAAGTGTCGGGCGAGAAGCACGTCCTGACCCTGGTCTTCCCCCGCGAAGCCAACGTCGATGAAGGCAAGGTTTCCGTGCTGGCCCCGGTCGGCAGTGCCCTGCTCGGCCTTTCGATCGGCCAGAGCATCGACTGGAACGCGCCCGGCGGCCGCAAGCTGCGCCTGCGCGTGACCGCGGTCCACAACGACCGCCCCTGATTACCGCTGCGCACCGCGCGCGATTCGATTCCCCTGCACCAGGAGCCGTAATGAGTACCCCGTCCAAACTGTCCCAGCTGCGCGAACTGTCCGTGGTCGTTGCCGATACCGGTGACTACGAGGCGATCAAGCGCCTGCAGCCGGTGGACTGCACCACCAATCCGACCCTGGTGAAGAAAGCGCTGGACCTGCCGGTCTACGCCGAGCTGATCGAACGCGAACTGGCCTGGGGCCGCCAGCAGAGTGGCGACCGCGAAGCCGTGGTGCACGCCGTGGCCGACCGCCTGACCATCGGCGTCGGCGCGCTGCTGAGCACGCTGGTGCCGGGCCGCGTGTCCACCGAAGTGGACGCCGACCAGGCCCACGACACCGCCGCCACCGTGGCCAAGGCCCGCCAGTTCATCCAGATGTACGCCGATGCCGGCGTGCCGCGCGAGAAGATCCTGATCAAGATCGCCGCGACCTGGGAAGGCGTGGAAGCCGCGCGCATCCTGCAGGCCGAGGGCATCGACTGCAACCTGACCCTGATCTTCAACCCGACCCAGGCGCTGGCCTGCAGCGAAGCCGGCGCGTTCCTGATCTCGCCGTTCGTCGGTCGTATCCTCGATTGGTACGTGGCCAACGGCCAGACCCCGGCCACCATCGACGAAGACCCGGGCGTGAAGTTCGTGCGTGGCGTGTATGCCGAATTCAAGCGCCGCGGTTCGCCGACGGTGGTGATGGGTGCCTCGTTCCGTTCGACCGCGCAGATCGAAGCGCTGGCCGGCTGCGACCGCCTGACGATTTCGCCGGACCTGCTGGAGAAGCTGGACGCTGACCACGGCGAGTTGCCGCGCAAGCTGGTGGCCGCTGCAGCGGACGGCGCGGCGGTGACCCCGATCGATGCGGCGAAGTTCGCGGCGGACCTGGCGGCCGATCCGATGGCCACCGAGAAGCTGGCGACCGGCATCGAGGCGTTTGCCAAGGATCTGGAAGCACTGCGCGAGCGGATCCGCGCGGCACTGTGATTCCGGCCAACGGCTGAGCCCCTCGTGGCGGGTCGGTAGAGTCGAGCTTGCTCGACTGACTGCTAGAGCAAAAGCCGCGCTGGGTCGGGCGGGTTGGGTTCGCGGGGGACGCCGTGAACCCGTCCATGGGGGCTTGGCCGCGGCATCCATGCCGCGGACACCCCCGCGAACCCAACCCGCCCGCCCTCTGACAATTTCCTGCGGCCGCCCGCCACGGAAGAAAGAAAGAAGAGCAACAGTGGGTCGCGCGCTTCGCTTGCTCGCAGCCGAGCATGGCTGTGCCGGTCGTCCTGACCGGCACCCTCCGGGCCGTCGCGCAAGCGACGTTGGCAGCGGCTCCTGCCGCTGCCTTCAGCTCTACAGAAAGCACTGCAGGATCAAACAAAAAGGACGCGGCGAACGCCGCGTCCTTTTTGTTTTTCTTCAGTTCGTCAGTAACCAATGCTCTCGCCCACCGTCACCGGAAAACTGTCGAAGGTGGGACGGGTGCAGATGGCGGGACCGTCCACGGCATGGATGCCGTGGCCGAGCCCCCAAGGACGGGTTTACGGCGTGTCCCGCCATCTGCACCCGTCCCGCCAAACTCACAGCAAACCAGAGCCGCTTGGCTTTGGCTTTGGCTTTGGCCTTGGCTTTCAGCCGTTGACGTTGCCCGCCGCAGGCGGACCACCGCGCGTCAGCGCGGCGCCTCCACATCCAACCCGATCGGGCAGCTCACGCCGGTGCCGCCGATGCCGCAGTAGCCGTTCGGATTCTTCGCCAGGTACTGCTGGTGATAGTCCTCGGCGTAGTAGTACGCCGGTGCCGGGTACACGATCTCGGTGGTGATCGGGCCGTAGCCGGCCGCATCCAGCTGCGCCTGGTAGGCCTCGCGGCTGGCCAGCGCGGCCTTGTACTGCGCCTCGTCGGTAGCGTGGATCGCCGAGCGGTACTGGGTGCCGGTGTCGTTGCCCTGGCGCATGCCCTGGGTCGGGTCGTGGCTCTCCCAGAACAGCTGCAGCAGGCGCTCCAGGCTCACCACCGCCGGGTCGAACACCACCTGCACCACTTCGGTGTGGCCGGTCAGGCCCGAACAGACCTCTTCATAGGTCGGGTTCGGGGTGATGCCCCCGGCATAGCCCACCGAGGTGCTGTACACGCCCGGTTCGGTCCAGAACTTGCGCTCGGCGCCCCAGAAGCAGCCCAGCGCGAAACGGATCTGCTGCAGGCCGGCAAAACGGTCCTTCAGCGGATGGCTGTTCACGAAGTGCTGGTTGCTGTGCAGCGGCAGCGGCTGGTCACGCCCCGGCAGCGCCTCTTCCGGGCGTGGCAGGCGCTGCTTGAAGGCGCCGATGCCGAGGATGCCCTGGCCAATTCCCAACATGATGCGCTCCTACGCCGGAAGTCCGGCTATGTCGTCTGCATCTGAAATGGGGGCGTCCGGCGCGTGGCCCAAGTCCAGCGCCGCCACGATGTCCTCGGCCTGCGGGCGTGCCGCATCGGGGATTCCCACCCGCAGCACACCGAACAGCGGCAGCTCGCCCATGCCGCCCAGCAGCTGCTCGCCAAACACGAAGGCCGGGATGCCGGCATCTTCCAGCGCGTGCTTGACCAGGTGGGCGTCGAACAGGTTGTCGGCCTTGTACACGATGTGCATGCGGCGGCTCCGTGGGACAGGGTTCCAGCATACGCCCGGGGGCTGAATGGTGGTGGTGACGGCGCATGACCGTTCTGCCGGCCAGCGGCCGGCACTACCCACCCACCTTCCGGTAGCGCCGGCAGCGGGCCGGCGGAAGGTGGACCGCCGTGCAGTTGGGTAGTGCCGGCCGCGGGCCGGCATCCCCACACCCCACCGGGCAGCCCTGCCCCGTACGCGCTAGACTGTTGGTCTTTCTGCCCTTTTTCGCCCCAGACTCATGTCCGAGCACACCCCCGCCAGCCCCGAGACCCCCGCCGACAGCCACGAGAAGCGCGATTTCATCCGCCAGATCGTGCGCGAGGACCTGGCCAGCGGAAAGCACCAGGCGATCAAGACCCGCTTCCCGCCGGAGCCGAACGGCTACCTGCACATCGGCCATGCCAAGTCGATCTGCCTGAACTTCGGCATCGCCGGCGAATTCAGCGGCGTCTGCAACCTGCGCTTCGACGACACCAACCCGGCCAAGGAAGACCCGGAATACGTGGCCGCGATCCAGGACGACGTGCGCTGGCTGGGCTTCGAGTGGAACGAGCTGCGCCATGCTTCGGACTACTTCCAGGCCTACTACCTGGCCGCCGAGAAGCTGATCGAAAAGGGCAAGGCCTATGTCTGCGACCTGTCGGCCGAGGAAGTGCGCGCCTACCGCGGCACCCTGACCGAGCCGGGCCGCCCGTCGCCGTGGCGCGACCGCAGCGTCGAGGAAAACCTCGATCTGTTCCGCCGCATGCGTGCCGGTGAGTTCCCGGATGGCGCGCGCACCCTGCGCGCGAAGATCGACATGGCCAGCGGCAACATCAACCTGCGCGATCCGGCGCTGTACCGCATCAAGCACGTCGAGCACCAGAACACCGGCAACGCGTGGCCGATCTACCCGATGTACGACTTCGCCCACGCGCTGGGTGATTCGATCGAGGGCATCACCCACTCGCTGTGCACGCTGGAGTTCGAAGACCACCGCCCGCTGTACGACTGGTGCGTGGACAACGTCGATTTCGCCCATGACGATGCGCTGACCCAGCCGCTGGTCGATGCCGGCCTGCCGCGCGAAGCCGCCAAGCCGCGCCAGATCGAGTTCTCGCGCCTGAACATCAACTACACGGTGATGAGCAAGCGCAAGCTGATGGCGCTGGTCACCGAGCAGCTGGTGGACGGCTGGGAAGACCCGCGCATGCCGACCCTGCAGGGCCTGCGTCGCCGTGGCTACACCCCGGCCGCGATGCGCCTGTTCGCCGAGCGCGTGGGCATCAGCAAGCAGAACTCGCTGATCGACTTCAGCGTGCTGGAAGGCGCGTTGCGCGAAGACCTGGACAGTGCAGCGCCGCGCCGCATGGCAGTGATCGATCCGGTCAAGCTGGTGCTGACCAACCTGCCGGAAGGCCATGAAGAACAGCTGACCTTCAGCAACCACCCGAAGGACGAGAGCTTCGGCAGCCGCGAAGTGCCGTTCGCACGCGAAGTGTGGATCGACCGCGAGGACTTCGCCGAAGTGCCGCCGAAGGGCTGGAAGCGCCTGGTGCCGGGTGGCGAAGTGCGCCTGCGCGGCGCCGGCATCATCCGCTGCGACGAAGTGATCAAGGATGCCGACGGCACCATCACCGAGCTGCGCGGCTGGCTGGATCCGGAATCGCGTCCGGGCATGGAAGGCGCCAACCGCAAGGTCAAGGGCACCATCCACTGGGTCAGCGCCGTGCATGGCGTGCCGGCCGAGATCCGCCTGTACGACCGCCTGTTCTCGGTGCCGAACCCGGATGATGAATCGGAAGGCAAGACCTACCGCGATTACCTCAATCCGGAATCGCGCCGCACCGTCACCGGCTATGTCGAGCCGGCCGCGGCCAGCGCCGCGCCGGAGCAGTCGTTCCAGTTCGAACGTACCGGCTACTTCGTCGCCGACCGCCGCGACCACACCGAAGCCAAGCCGGTGTTCAACCGCAGCGTGACCCTGCGCGATACCTGGTCGGCCTGAGGACCTGCGCGGGCGCCAGCACGGCGCCCGCACACCATCGACAATGATCACCGCCCTCTCCGTCCTGTTCTGGTTCATCTCGCAGCATCCGCTGCTGACGTTCTTTGCAGCGATGGTGCTGGCCGGGCTGGTCTCGTGGTGGCGGCGCTTTCCGGGCTACGCCATCGTGGTGTTCCCGCTGGCGATGCTCAACATGTTCCTCGGCCACTTCCTCAACGCCACCTTCCTCAACGTGGTGGGCGAGCGTGGTGAAGCGGTGATCGTCAAGGCCGAGCGAACCAGCTCCACGCTCAACGAGCAGTACATCTGGCGCTACGAAGGGGTGCTGCGTACCGCCGAGGGCCGCGACGTGGACGTGGTGTTCCACACCAACACCGCTTCGCTGTGGCCGCTGGAAAACGCCATCCGTATCCCGGCGCGCGACCAGCCGTTCGTGGTCAAGTACACGCCGGGCTTCCCACGCAACTTCGTCATCCTCACCAATGAATCCCCGCACGGCGTCGCCCAGGCCCGGGCCAGCGCGCGCGAGCGGGTGGAGGTGGCGGCACGCAAGCTGCATTTCAGCCCGGGCAATGCCGATTTCCGCGCGGACTATCGCCGCGAGCTGGAAAGCTGGCTGCGCGACCACGGCAACGATCCGCAGCAGCAATCCGACGCGCAGCGATATCGCGCCGAACTCGACGCGCTCGACCGCTAGATGCCCAGGCCCTGCCTGGATGTTCCACCCCATCCACCCCACAGGCCTGACATGACCACGACCTCCGCCGCTCTCCTCCCGCTGCTGCAGCAGGTCCTTCAGGACGCGGGCGTCGCCAGCCACGTCGACGGCAACGCGCTGCTGCTGGACAGCGGCCTGCGCCTGACCCCGCATGCAATGGCCGCACACGCGCGCGACAACGGTGGTTGGCAGACCTCCACCGTCATCGAAAGCCAGCATCCGCAGTTGTTCGCCGATGGCCTGTTCGAGTACCAGCACGCAAATGGTGCCGATGAGCAGGCATCGCTGTTGTCCGGCTTCCAGGCCTGGGCCCGGGTGGACCTGGTGACCCTGCAGACCGCGATCGGCGCCCAAGACGCACAGGGCCTGCCGATGATGGGCCTGACCTATCCGGCCGGTGACAATGGCGAGGAACACGAGCGCACTGTAGTGCTGGGGCCGTTGGCGCACTACCGTGCACAGGAAGTGGATGCCTCCACCTGCAGCGAAGACGATCATGGATCCTGCCCTTGCTGCCTGTTCACCCGCAGCATGGAGGCCTTCGACGAGCTGCTGAAAGCCCGCCAATTCCTCGCCATCCGCCTGTTCGCCTCGCGCGATGCCGACGGCCTGTGCGAGGCCGATTGCCGGGTCAACGGCCACGACTTCGCCGCCGCCCTGCCCCTGCTGCGCGCCTACGCGGCCAGCTGGCCGCAGGCCGGGCTGGAGTTCCGCAAGCAGTACGTGGTGATCCGCACCGGCTCGCCAGGCTGACCCACGCCCACACCCGATACAGGCCCGTGCGGCTACACTGCGCGCCGGTTCCCCAAGCAACCGCACTTTTTCCCATCCCACACGAGGCACCCCCGCGATGCTGTACGCGCAAGTCCACCTGACCCTTCCCGCCTGGATCCACGACCAGATCGACCTGGATCGTCGATATCCGGGCGATGAGGCCAAGGTCGCGCTGGCGATCGAGCTGTCGCGGCTGAACGTCGAGCACGCCAGTGGCGGTCCGTTCGGTGCCGTGGTGTTCGGACCGGACGACAAGGTCATCGCCGCCGGCGTGAACCGGGTGATGCCGCACGCGACCTCGCTGGCGCACGCCGAGAACATGGCCTACATGCTGGCCCAGCAGCGCCTGCAGACCCCGCGCCTGAACGCGGTGCTGTCGCCGGTCACCCTGGCCACCAGTTCGCAGCCGTGCTGCCAGTGCTATGGCGCTACCGTGTGGGCGGGCATCGACCGCCTGCTGATCGGTGCCAACTCGGCCGACGTCGAGGAACTGACCCCGTTCGATGAAGGCCCGCTGCCGGCCGACTGGGTCGGCGAGCTCAACAAGCGTGGCATCGAAGTGGTGCAGGGCCTGAACCGCGACGCCGCGCGCAGCGTGCTGCGCGCCTATGGGGAAAGCGATGGCGCCCGTTACTGAGACCGGCATCGGCCTGCTGTGCCTGTGCCGGCAGGGCTTCGAGCCCGAGCTGGCCGGCGAGCTGCAGTTCCGCGCCGGTGAAGCCGGTTTCGCCGGCTACGCGCGCACCCAGCGCAATGATGGCTACGTGCTTTTCATGTGCGACGAAGCCGCCGCGCTGGCGCCGCGCCTGCGCTGGCGCGAGCTGATTTTCGCGCGGCAGAAGCTGGTGGTGCTGGCCGAGCTGCCGCAGCTGGACCCGGCCGACCGTATTACCCCGATGCTCGACGTGCTGGCCGATGCGCCGCGCTTCGGCGACCTGTGGGTGGAACACCCGGACTCGGACGCCGGCAAGCCGCTGTCCGGGTTGGCCCGCGCCTTCGGCAACGCACTGCGCCCGGCGCTGCGCAAGGCCGGCAAGCTGACTGACAAGCCGAGCAACCGCCTGCCGCGCCTGCACGTGGTGTTCGTCGACGGCACCCACGCCTTCGTCTGCGTGGCCGACCCGGCCGACAGCGCGCCGTGGGCACTGGGCATCCCGCGCCTGAAGCTGCTGCCCGAAGCACCCTCGCGTTCGGCGCTGAAGCTGGACGAAGCACTGCTGACCCTGCTGACGCCGGAAGAACGCGAAGCACTGGCCAAGCCCGGCATGCGTGCGGCCGACCTGGGTGCCGCCCCCGGCGGCTGGACCTGGGTGCTGACCCGCCAGCACATGCACGTGTTGAGCATCGACAACGGCCCGCTGCGCCAGCACGTGCTGGACACCGGCCTGGTCGAGCACCTGCGCGCCGATGGCTTCCACTGGCATCCGGAACAGCCGCTGGACTGGATGGTCTGCGACATGGTCGAGCAGCCGCGCCGCGTGGCCGAACGCATGGCCACCTGGTTCCGCGAAGGCTGGTGCCGGCACGCGATCTTCAACCTGAAGCTGCCGATGAAGAAGCGCTGGGACGAAACCCGCCTGTGCCTGGACCTGTTCCAGGACCAGGCCGGCAAGCCGCTGGTGGTGCGTGCCAAGCAGCTCTATCACGACCGTGAGGAGATCACCGTACTGGCGTCGCCACTGCGCTGACGCCATCACGTCCGCCGGGCATACCCCGGCGCTGCAGAGGGAGGAGCATCCATGCGACATCGAACGATTCCGCTGCTGATCACCCTGCTGGCCGCCGCACCAGCGGTGGCCCAGCAATTGCCGCACACCCCGGCACAAAGCCAGCCGCTGGGCCCCACCGGCGGCGCGATCCGCCAGCAACCGCTGGATGCGGGCCGGGTCAGCGGCAGCGTCGAGATTCCGCAGCCGGCCGGCGAGGCGCAGGTGACCGTGCGTTCGCTGGAACCGAGCAGCGTGGTTGGCCAGTACCGCATCCACTTCGCTGCGCTGGATGTGAACGGCGATGGTTTCATCAGCCGCGAGGAAGCGCAGGCGAATCCGGCGCTGGCCGATGAGTTCAATGCGTTGGACGTGAAGCGTCGCGGCAAGCTGGATCGTGCCGACCTGGCCGGCTGGCTGGTCGACTGAAAAAGGGGACGGAGGGGATTAAGTCGTTTGTGGCACAAACGACTTAATCCCCTCCGTCCCCTTTTTGATCCAGCGCGATCTTCATCCACGCATGGCGTGGATCTACTGACGTCGGGCACCCACCAGAGCGGTTTGCATTCTGCTACACCCCGGCGGCGCGCTTCCAGAATGCCTGCACCAGCGGTGGCCATTTGCCGACGCAGCCCAGCGCCCGACCGCGGGCCAGGGTCAGGTGCATTTCGTCGTTGGAGAACAGGCGGTTGATCGCATCGAAGCTGTAGGCGGCGATGTGGTTGTCGCTGCGCCGTTCGCGTGCCCAGCGCTGCAGGCGCTGCGGCGACAGCCGCGGCTGGCCACGGCGCTCGGCCGACGGCGCCAGCCACTGCTGCAGGGCGGCCACATCGCGCAGGCCCAGGTTCACGCCCTGCCCGGCCAGCGGATGCACCACGTGCGCGGCATCACCCAATGCCAGCACGCGGCCGGCCACGTAGTGACGGGCCAGCTGGCGGCGCAGCGGGAAGGCTGCGCGCGGTGATGCCAGCCGCAGCTCACCCAACCGCGCCGCGAAGGCGCGGGTCAGTTCGCGGTTGAAGCTGTCTTCGTCCAGCGCCAGCACGCGCGCCGCCTCGTCCTCGGGCAGGGTCCAGACGATCGAGCTGCGGCGCTCGGCCACCGGCAGCAGCGCCAGCGGCCCGCTCGGCAGGAAACGCTGCCAGGCGGTGGCCTGGTTGGGAAGATCGCTGTCCACGTAGGCCACCACGCCACGCTGGTGGTAGTCATGCTTTTCAACCTCGATCCCGGCCAGTTGGCGCAGGGTCGATTCGGCGCCGTCGGCGGCCACCGCCAACGCCGCTTCCAGGCGACGACCGTCATCCAGGCGCAGGCGCACGCCGTCGTCGTCCTGCTCCAGCGCTTCCACCCGCGCCGGGCAGTGCAGCTGCACGCCCGCCGCCGGCAACGCCGCCCACAGCCGATCCTGCAGCAGGCCGTTCTCGACGATGTAGCCCAGTTCACGACGGCCGAAGCGATCGGCATCGAACAGCAGATCTTCGCCACCGGCCGCATCCCACACCTGCATGCGCCGGTAGGGCCAGGCGCGGGCCTGCACGATCGCCGGCCACACGCCCAGGCGGTTCAACAGTTGTACGTTGTCAGCAGCGAAGGCGAACACGCGCAGGTCAGGCTGTGCGGCCTGCCACGGCGCGGGCTCACGACCTTCCACCAGCGCAACCGACAGGCCGGCATCGGCCAGCGCCAGCGCGCACGCGGCACCGACCACGCCACCACCGACGATGGCCACATCAAGGCGCATGCGCCGGCTCATGCGGCTTCTCCGCGGCACAGGCGCGGCACTTCGCCGCGGAAGCCCATCGCGCCACCGACCAGCATCGACTGCACCGATGCGCGTTGCGCGGCCACCAGGCCGAGGCTGCGCAGCGGCCGCATCAGCGGCGCCGGGTTGCTGGTCAGGCGCGCCAGGCCGCCGGAGAACGCCACCGTCTGCCGGCGATCTTCCTCGCGGCGCGCGACATAGGCCTGCAGCAGTGCATCACTGCCGGCATCTTCATGCGCATCCTCCAGCAGCTCGGCCAGGGTCAGCGCATCGCGCAGGCCCAGGTTGAAGCCCTGTGCACCCAGCGGATGAATGGTCTGCGCGGCATTGCCCAGCAGCACCGTGCGCTCACCGGCCAGCGCACGCGCCAGCACCTGGATGAGCGGGTAGGCGCTGCGCGGGCCGGACTCGAGCAGGCGGCCGGCACGCCAGCCGATCGCGTTCTGCAGGCGTTGCAGCCAGGCGGCATCGTCCAGCGCCATCACCGCATCGGCCTGGTCGCGCGCAACACCATGCACGGTGCCGAAGTGACGATCGCCGCGCGGCAGCAGGGCCGTCGGGCCGGTATCGGTGAAACGCTCCCACGCGGTGCCATCCGGCGCGCGCTGGCTGCGTACACGGGCCACGAACAGGGTCTGCTGGAAATCATGGCGGTCGACCTCGATGCCCAGTGCACCACGCACGCCACTGGTCGTACCGTCGGCACCCACCACCAGCCGTGCCAGCAATACGCGCTCGCCGGCCTCATCGGCGACCCGCACCTGGCGGTAGCCGTCGACCACTTCACCCAGGCCCAGGAACCGCATCGGCCGGTAACGGCGCAGCCGCGGCAGCTCCTGAAGCCGCCCTTCCAGCGCCTGGCCGAAGTCGCGGGCGACCACCACCTGGCCGAACCAAGGCCGGTCGTAATCGGCCGCTTCCAGCTGCACACGGCCGAAATCGCCGGCACGGCTGACGTGGATGCGCCGGATCGGGCCCGGTGCCATCGCCAGCTTCTGCATCACCCCCAGCGCGGTCAGCGCATTGACGGTGGCAGCGGCGAAACTGAGATTGCGCTGGTCGAACACCACCGGCAGCTCGCCGGCCGGGCTGGCCTCGAGCAGGCCCACGTCGCGGCCGAGGCGGTCCAGGGCAATGGCCAGGCTGGCGCCGACCAGGCCACCACCGACAATCAGCACGTCATGTCGTTCACTCATGCGTTCATGATACGCGCTCGCCCCGTCTGTACGCCGAACGGCCGGTCCTGCGCCAACCCGCGCGGCGGGCTAGAATGAAACCTGAATCCGCTCCGGGCCCGCCACCATGTCCGACACTGCCAACCGCGCCTTCGTCCTGTCCGTGCTCGTTCTGGTGCTGGCAGCGACCCGTGTCAATCACTTCGCGGCGATCCCCGATGCCTCATGGGCGGTGTTCTTCATCGGTGGCTTCTACCTGGCCCGCTGGACGCGCTGGGCGTTCCCGCTGCTGATGGTGTTCGCGGTGCTGGTGGACTGGATCGTGATCCGCAGCAGCGGCCTGGACTTCTGGCAGCACTACTGCGTGTCGCCGGGCTACTGGCTGCTGCTGCCGGCCTATTTCTCGCTGTGGGCCGGCGGCATGCTGCTGGGCCGCAACTACCAGAGCGCGCGCTGGCCGGTACTGGCCAAGGGCGCGCTGCTGCTGGTCGCCTCGGTGGCGGTCTGCCACCTGCTGGCGCAGGGCGGCTTCTACTGGACCAGCAGCAACGTGGCCGAGCCGACCCTGGCCGGCTGGGCACAGAACTACGCGCAGTGGTTCGGCCCCTACCTGCGCACCACGGCGATCTACGTGGCGCTGGCCGCCGCCCTGCAGCTGGCCGTGGAGCAGGTGTTGAAGCTCCAGCAGGCCCGCCGCGACATCCGCCACTGAGCCGCGACATGGGTCATCGCCTCTCGCGCATCTACACCCGCACCGGCGACGACGGCAGTACCGGCCTCGGTGACGGCCAGCGCGTGCCCAAGGATGATGCCCGGGTGGCGTCCTACGGCACCGTCGACGAGGCCAATGCCGCGCTCGGCCTGCTGCTGGCCGTGCCCCTGCCCGAGGATGTGCGCGCGCTGGTGGTGCATCTGCAGCACCAGTTGTTCGACCTGGGCGCCGAACTGTGCATCCCCGGCCACGCCGCGATCCACGCCGCCGATGTCTCGGCCCTGGAACAGCAGCTGGACCATTACAACGCCGACCTGCCGATGCTGAAGGAATTCATCCTGCCGGCCGGCGGCGAAGCCGCCGCGCGCTGCCATCTGGCCCGCACCATCGTCCGCCGCGCCGAGCGCGAAACGGTCACCCTGGCCCGCCACGAGGCCGTGCGCAGCGAGGCGTTGCAGTACCTGAACAGGTTGTCGGACCTGTTGTTCGTGCTGGCCCGGGTGCTGGCCCGTGCCGACGGCCAGGGCGAAGCGCTGTGGCAACCACAGCAGCGCCAGCGCTGAGCCTGCACGATGCTGGTCTACACCCATCCGTCCTGCCTGCTGCACGACCCCGGCCCCGGCCACCCGGAGTGCCCGCAACGCCTGCAGCATGTGCTGGACGCGCTGCACACCGCGTTCCCCGGCCAGCTGGAGTGGCGCGAAGCGCCACCGGCCAAGTTCGGTGAACTGACCCGGGTCCACGACAGCGCCCTGCTCGACTTCGTGCTGCAACCGCAGACCGCACCGCTGCGCCAGCTGGACATGGACACCTGGACCTCACCCGGCTCGGCCAGCGCCGCCGTGCACGCCGCCGGTGCCGGCGTGGCCGCGGTCGATGCGGTGATGCTGGGCGACGACCCGCTGGCCTTCTGCGCGGTACGCCCGCCGGGCCACCACGCCACCAGCAGCACGGCGATGGGCTTCTGCCTGCTCAACAACATCGCCATCGCCGCCGCCTATGCCCGCGACCGCCACGGCCTGGAACGGATCGCGGTGGTCGACTTCGACGTCCACCACGGCAACGGCACCCAGGACATCTTCCAGCACGACGCCCGGGTCTCGTACTACAGCACCCACCAGGCCGGGCTGTTCCCCAATTCCGGCCTGCGCCGTGACCGCGGTGCCGGCAACCTGATGAACATCCTGCTGCCGCCGGGCAGCGGTGGCTTCCGCTTCCGCAATGTCTGGGCCGACGAGATGCTGCCGGCCATCGACGACTTCCGCCCGCAGCTGCTGCTGATCTCGGCCGGCTTCGACGCCCACCTGCGTGATCCGCAGGCGGACCTGATGCTGGAGACCGACGATTTCGCCTGGATCACCGGTGAACTGCACGCGCTGGCACGCCGTCACGCGGCCGGCCGGATGGTCTCGATGCTGGAGGGTGGCTACGACCTGCAGGCCCTGGCCGAGTGCAGCGTGGCCCATGTCCAGACCCTGCTCACGCCGTCCGTGGGCACCTCCGCCGGATGAACCCGAACCGGCAGGCTCCGGCGTCCTTCATTGCCCCTATGCAAGGGATGGGGCAAGCTACCGTCCGTTTTCGCCCGAATCCGAACCGCGTGCGCCGAGCCCTCCGCCTGCTTCCCCTGCCTCTGAGCATCGCCATCAGCCTGCCGGCGATGGCCGATGAAAAGCCGCTCAACTGGGGCCTGTGCCCGGCCACCGACGTCATTCCCGCGTTCACTGACGCCCCCACCCCGGTTCCGGCCCAGGACAAGGCTGCCGCCGCGGCCGCCCGCGAGCAGCAGCCGACCGACATCGAGGGTGACCAGCTGCTGGGCACCACCACCGTGCCGCAGTACGAGGGCAACGTGGCGCTGCGCCGGGGTGACCAGTTCGTCGGTACCGACAAGCTCAGCTTCGACACCGAGACCGGCAACTACATCGCCGACGGCAATGTCCGCTACCAGGACGGGTCGATCCGGATGGTCGCCAAGCGTGCCGAAGGCAACCAGGAAAGCGATACCCACAAGATCTCCGACATCAAGTACCAGCTGGTGTCGCGCCGGGGCAACGGCGATGCCGAGTCGGTCGACCTGCAGGGTGCGGTCGGCCAGATGCACCGCTCCACCTACACCACCTGCGACCCCTCGCAGCCGGTGTGGAAGCTGTCGGCGCCGCAGATCGAAGTGGACAACGACGAGGGCTTCGGCACCGCGCGCAACGCCGTGCTGCGCATCGGCAAGGTGCCGGTGCTGTGGGCGCCGTACTTCAAGTTCCCGATCGATGACCGCCGCAAGACCGGCCTGCTGTTCCCGCAGCTGGGCATGTCCGGGCGCAACGGCTTCGACTACGCCCAGCCGATCTACTTCAACCTGGCGCCGAACTACGACGACACGCTGACCCCGCGCTACATGAGCCGGCGCGGCCTGCTGCTCGACAACGAGTTCCGCTACCTCTACAACGGCGGCCGCGGCGAGGTGTTGACCTCGTTCATGCCCAACGACCGCCTGCGTGACCGTGACCGCGGCCGGGTGATGTTCACCGGCTACCACAACGTGGACAGCCACTGGCAGGCCCGCGCCAACCTGGCCTGGGTCAGCGACGAGCGCTATGTCGAGGATTTCGCCAACCGCCTGGTGGGGGTGACCGCCTCCAACCTGCAGAGCACGGTGGGCCTGTATGGCACCGGCACGAACTGGACGGCCGGCATCATGGCCGACCGCTGGCAGCTGACCGACTACACGCTCGACGAGCGCGCCCTGCCCTACAACCGCCAGCCGCGCCTGTACTTCAACTGGGACAAGCCGGTCCGGCCCTGGCTGGAAGCCGGCATCTACGCCGAAGCGGTGCGCTTCACCCACGACGACATCAACTTCAAAAACGCCGTCGGCACCGGTAAGGATCTGCAGTACACCCGCAACGGAGTGCAGTGGACCGACGGCGTCGGTGTCAGCGGTGGTTCGCGATTGGACGTGAAGCCGTATGTGTCGTTCCCGATCAGCGGCGCGGCCTGGTACGTGACCCCGACCCTGGCCTACCGCTACACCGCCTATCAGCTGGACCGAGGTCTGGTGGATGGTGTGAGAGGCATCCAGGCCCAGATCCTGCGTTCGCAGGGCATCGACCCGAACACGGCCACGCCCGAGCAGCTGCGCGGCAATACCTCGCCCAGCCGCAGCCTGCCGATCGGCAGCATCGACGCCGGCCTGTTCTTCGATCGCGAAACCAGCATCCGCGGCAAGTCGTTCCTGCAGACCCTGGAACCGCGCCTGTTCTACCTGCGCACGCCGTACCGCAACCAGGACGAGCTGCCGATCTTCGACACCCGTGACTTCACCTTCAGCTGGGGCCAGCTGTTCCGCGACTCGCGCTACACCGGCGCCGACCGCCAGAACGACGCCAACCAGCTGACCCTGGCGGTGAGCACCCGGTTCATCGACCAGACCACCGGCAAGGAACGTTTCTCGGCCTCGATCGGCCAGATCCAGTACTTCGATGAGTCGCGGGTGACCACCACCCCCGGCGGCGCCCCGGTGGAAAAGGGCAAGTCAGCCTGGATCGCCGACGGCAACTACATGATCAACGACCGCTGGACCCTGGGCGCCACCTACCAGTGGGACCCGAAGTACAAGCGCGAGGATCTGGCCAGCGTCCGTGCCCGCTACCTGATGCCCAACGACGGCGTGGTCAACCTGAGCTACCGCTACCGCATCAATGCCGGTGCTCTGCCCGGTGCCAACAAGCATGACCGCACCCTGCTGGAGCAGGCCGACCTGTCGTTCCTGTACCCGCTGAATGCGCGTTGGAGCCTGGTCGGCCGCTATTACTACTCGCTGCAGGACAAGGAGCCGCTGGAAATCATCGGCGGTGTCCAGTGGGACAGCTGCTGCTTGGCCGTGCGTGTGGTCGGCCGCCGCTATGTCCGCAATCGCGAAGGCGAGATGAACAACTCCATCCAGGTGGAGTTCGTCCTGAAGGGCCTGAGCTCCATCGGCCAGGACACGGACCGCACTCTGCGCCGTGCTATCCTCGGCTATAACCGCGACGACCTCTATCTCGTGCCGCCCAGCAACACCGGGGCGACCCGGGATGACTACGATCCGAACCTGATCCCATGACCAAGCGCTTCCCCGTTCTTCTCGCCTCGCTGCTGGCGGTGTCCAGCGTGTCCGCCCCCCTGCAGGTGCTTGCCCAGGAGGCGCAGCCGCTTGACCGCATCGCCGCCGTCGTCGATGAGGACGTGATCCTGCAGAGCGAGCTCCAGCGTGCGATCGCCAACATCAAGGCGCAGTACGCCGGCCGCGAAAACCAGCTGCCGCCGGAAGACGTGCTCAGCCGCCAGGTGCTCGAGCGCCTGGTACTGGTCAAGCTGCAGGTAGCCCGTGCCCAGGGCAGCGGCATCCGGGTCAGCGACCAGGAGCTGAACCAGGCGATGAACTCCATCGCCCAGCAGAACGGTTCGAACCTGGACGCCCTGCGCCAGCGCCTGGCCCATGACGGCATCGACTTCAACGATTTCCGCGCCTCGGTGCGTGATGAGATCACCGTGCAGCGCCTGCGCCAGAGCTTCGCGCAGAGCCGCATCAGCGTCAGCGAGGGTGAAGTCGATGCCGCGCTGAAGCAGCAGGCCACGGTAGGCAACCAGTACCACCTGGCGCACATCCTGGTCGCGTTGCCGGACGGCGCCAACGCCGACCAGATCGCCACCGGCCAGAAGAAGGCCGATGGCGTAAAGGCCCTGCTGGACAAGGGAGAGCTGGACTTCAACGCGGCGGCCGTGCGCTATTCCGACAGCCCCAACGCGCTGGAAGGCGGCGACCTGGGCTGGCGCAGCCTGGATGAAATCCCGCAGGCCTTCGCGCAGATGATGGAAAAGATGAAGCCCGGCGAAGTGGTCGGCCCGATCCGTGGCCCCAGCGGCTTCCAGCTGTTGAAGCTGGTGGAAGTGCGTGATGCCAGCGCCACCGCTGGCGCCAGCACCGTCACCGAGTACCACGGTCGCCACATCCTGGTGCGCGTGGACGATCATCAGACCGACGCGGCCGCCAAAGCCAAGATCGATACCCTGCGTGCCCGCATTGCCGGTGGCGCGGACTTCGAAACCGTGGCCAAGGAGTCCTCCGAGGACAACAACAGCAAGGGCCAGGGCGGCGATCTGGGCTGGTTCCCGGCCGATGCGTTCGGTCCGGCCTTTGGCCAGCAGGTGGCCGCCATCCAGGACGGCGGCGTCAGCCAGCCGTTCCGCACCGATGCCGGTTGGCACATCCTGCAGCGCGTGGCCACTCGCCAGACTGACGTGACCAACGACAACCAGCGTGCCCAGGTCCGCGAGACCATTGGCCGCCGCAAGCTGGAAGACGAGTACAACCGCTTCCTGCAGGAACTTCGTGGCGAAGCCTACGTCAGCTTCCGCAGTGGCGACCGCGCGGAAAACACCGCCACGCCGCCGCAGTCCTGATCGATGCGCCCCGAGCTCGCTCTGGTACCGGGCGAGCCCGCCGGGATCGGCCCGGAGCTGTGCGTCCGCCTCGTCCAGCAGCCGCGTGAAGATTGCCGGCTGCTGGCCTTCGCCGACCCGGACACCCTGCGCGCGGCCGCGGCCGCGCTGAACCTGCCGCTGCAACTGTTGCCCGAGGGTGCCGAAGCGCGCGTCCCCGGCGACCTGCGCCTGCGCGTGGTGGCCAATGCCACCCCGAGCCGTTTCGGCCAGGCCGATCCGGCCAATGCCGGCGCGGTCATCGGCGCCCTGCTCGGTGCCGGCCAGGCCTGCCTGTCAGGCGAACTGCACGGCGTGGTGACCGGCCCGGTGCACAAGGCCGTCATCAACGAAGGCGGCATCGCCTACAGCGGCACCACCGAACTGCTGGCCGACCAGGCTGGGGTGAAGGTGGTGATGATGCTGGCCAACCACATCGTGCGCGTGGCCCTGGCCACCACCCACCTGCCACTGCGCGAGGTGGCCGACGCGATTACCGCGCCCAGCCTGGAACACACCCTTCGCACCGTGCACGCCGCGCTGCGCCGCGAGTTCGGCCTGCCCGCGCCACGCATCGCCGTGCTCGGCCTGAACCCGCACGCCGGCGAAGACGGCCATCTGGGCCGCGAGGAACTGGACCTGGTCATCCCGCTGCTGCAGCGCCTGCGCGCGGAGGGCATGGACCTGATCGGGCCGCTGCCAGCCGATACCGCCTTCCTGCCGGCCAAGCTGGCCGGCTTCGACACCGTGCTGGCGATGTACCACGACCAGGGCCTGCCGGTGCTGAAGTACTCGGGCTTCGAGCAGGCGGTGAACCTGACCCTGGGCCTGCCCTACCCACGCGTTGCAGTGGACCACGGCACCGCGCTGGACCTTGCCGGCCGTGGCGTTGCCGATCCTTCCAGCCTGCAGGCGGCAACGACGTTGTGTGCGCAGCTTGCGCGGCAACGTACACTGAGCGCATGAATTCCCCGCATTCCCCCTCCGGCCCGGTGTTCACCGCCCCGGCCAAGAAGCAGCTTGGCCAGCATTTCCTGGCCGACCGCCACTACATCGACAAGATCGTGATGGCGGTCAACCCGAAAGACGGTGACCGCCTGGTCGAGATCGGTCCCGGCCAGGGCGCGATCACGCTGCCGCTGCTGCGCGTGCATCCGAAACTGACGGTGATCGAGTTCGACCGTGACCTGATCGCGCCGCTGACCGCCGCCGCCGAGCCGCTGGGCGAGCTGACCATCGTCCACCGCGACGTGCTGCGCGTGGACTTCACCGAGCTGGCCGCCGGCCAGCCGATCCGCCTGGTCGGCAACCTGCCCTACAACATCTCCTCGCCGATCCTGTTCCATGCACTGGAACATGCCGCGGTGATCCGCGACATGCATTTCATGCTGCAGAAGGAAGTGGTCGACCGCATGGCCGCCGGCCCCGGCAGCAAGGTGTACGGCCGGCTCAGCGTGATGCTGCAGGCCTACTGCCAGGTGACCTCGCTGTTCGTGGTGCCGCCGGGCGCGTTCCGGCCGCCGCCGAAGGTCGATTCGGCCGTGGTGCGGCTGGTGCCGCGTGACCCGGCCACGATCAACATCAACGACCACAAGCGTTTCGCCGAGGTGGTCAAGGCCGCCTTCGGGCAGCGCCGCAAGACCCTGCGCAACGCCCTGAACAACGTGGTGTCCGCCGAACAGTTCGTTGCCGCCGGCGTGCGTCCCGATGCCCGCGCCGAACAGCTGGACGTGGCCGAATTCATCGCTTTGGCCAATGCCTCCTGATTACACTGCCGGTATGGAAGACGCTGACGTTTACGCCATCTCCGTCGAAGTCGCACCGCGCTTCCTCGACGATCAATCCGCGCCGGAAGACGGACGCTATGCGTTCGCCTACACGATCCGCATCCACAACCAGGGGCGTGTTGCCGCGCGCCTGGTCGCACGCCACTGGCGCATCACCGATGCCAACGGCCGCGTCGAGCATGTCGATGGCGACGGGGTGATCGGCGAGCAGCCACGCCTGCGTCCCGGTGAAGACTTCCATTACACGTCCGGTGTCATGCTGGGGACCGATCACGGGACCATGCAGGGCCACTACGACATGGTCGCCGACGACGGCACCGAATTCGCCGCGCCGGTCGCACCTTTCGTGCTGGCCATCCCGCGTACCCTGCACTGACACGGAGGCCGGACGATGAGTGTGTGGGCGATCGGCGACCTGCAGGGCTGCTATGACGTCACCCAGCGGCTGCTGGAGAAGATCCGCTTCGACCCGGCGCAGGACACCCTGTGGTTCTGCGGCGACCTGGTCAACCGCGGTGGCCAGTCGCTGGAAACGCTGCGGCTGGTGCATTCGCTGCGCGAGCACAGCGTGGTGGTGCTGGGCAACCATGACCTTTCGCTGCTGGCCGTCGGTGCACGCACCGAAGAGGAACAGCGCAAGGTCAACCCGGACCTGCTGCGCATCGTGCAGGCTGAGGACCGCGACGAACTGCTGGACTGGCTGCGCCTGCAGAAGCTGGTGCACGTGGACCGCGAACTGGGCTGGATGATGGTGCACGCCGGCCTGGCGCCGAAGTGGACCACGCAGATGGCCGAAAAGCATGCCGCCGAGGTCGAGGCGCAACTGCACGGTGCCGGCTACCGCAAGCTGTTCCGCAACATGTACGGCGACAAGCCGAGCTGGGCACCGAACCTGTCCGGCTACGACCGTTCACGCGCGATCATCAATGTGCTCACCCGCATGCGCTACTGCACCCCGCGCGGGCGCATCGGCATCGAGGACAAGGGCACGCCGGGCACGCAGGAACAGGGACTGTACCCCTGGTTCGAAGTGCCGGGCCGGGTCGAGCGCGACCTGAAGATCGTCTGCGGCCACTGGTCGGCGCTGGGCCTGACCATCACCCAGGGCGTGCATGCCATCGACACCGGCGCAGTCTGGGGCGGCAAGCTGACCGCGATCCAGCTCGATACCGACGAACTGCGCGTGGTGCAGGTGCCGGGCCGCGATGTCCCCGCACCCGTGCCCAACGCACGCCCGCCAGCGCGACCGGCGCACGAGCGCCCGGCGGCATCGGCGCAGGGCAAGGAACAGGGCGGCGGCAACACCCCGGCCGCCAACCCGGGCAACCGCGGCCCACGCCGTCGTCGGCGCCGTGGCGGCGGTGGGGGTGGTGGCTCTGCGGGCCCCGGCAGCAACAGTCCCCCGCCGCAGGCATGACACGGCGCGGTGGGGCACCATGGACGGTGCTGCTGCTGACGGTGGCCCTGGCCAGCGGCTGCCAGCCCCCTTCGGCCCCGGCCCCCGCCGACGGCGGAAACGCCGGCCTCACGCCATCGCAACCGCAGGCGCCTTCGCCGCCGCTGGTGGCAGCGGCGCGCGCACAGGTCGGCGTCACCACCCGCTACGACCCTACCTATCAGGTGCTGGCCTATCCCGGCGGCGACGTTCCGGTTGATCGCGGCGTGTGCACCGACGTGGTGGTGCGTGCCCTGCGCAGCCAGGGCCTGGACCTGCAGGCGCGCGTGCATGAAGACATGCGCGGCAATTTCAGTGCCTATCCCGCGATCTGGGGCCTGTCACGGCCGGACCGCAACATCGATCATCGCCGTGTGCCGAACCTGATGCGCTGGTTCGAACGGCAGGGCTGGCAGCAACCGATCACGGCCGCCGCCACCGACTATGCGGCCGGCGACATCGTCGCCTGGAAGCTCAACGGCAACGGGCTGCTGCACGTGGGCATCGTCTCCGACCGGCGGCTGGCCAATGGCACGCCGCTGGTGCTGCACAACATCGCGCGCGGCACGCGCGAAGAGAACCTGTTGTTCCAGCACGCCATCATCGGGCATTACCGGATGCCGCAGCGACAGCCCAGGTAGAGTCGACTGTCAGTCGACTATCGCGCGCAGCGCGGGTTTTTCGGGTGATCGCCGAGAGCAGTCGACCAACAGTCGACTCTACCCCGTCGACATCCCCGTCGGTGTTTTCGTTGGTATTTGCGCGATCAGCGGCGCACGTAGTGCGCGAAGCGGAACGCGTAGGCATGGCGTTCGTCGGCCGGGTGCGGCTCGCTGCTCACTTCCCGCCAGTCCTGCATGTCGACTTCGGGGAAATGGGTATCAGCGGGGATTTCGGCATCCACCCAAGTCAGGTACAGGTCACTGGCCTGGTCCAGCAGCTGGTGGAAGATCTCGCCGCCGCCGATGATGCACAGCTCGCTGGCGCCCTCGCCTTCGGCAATCGCCTTCGCCTCGTCCAGCGACGCCACCGCGCGCATGCCCTCGAACGGCACCTGGCCGCTGCGGGTCAGCACCAGGTTGGTCCGTCCCGGCAGCACGCGGCCGATCGATTCGGCCGTCTTGCGGCCCATCAGGATCGGCTTGCCCAGGGTGAGCGCCTTGAAGTGCTTGAAATCATCCGGCAGGTGCCAGGGCATGGCATTGCCCTGACCGATGCCACGGTTGCGATCCAGCGCCACGATCATCGACAGCTTCATCGCGCTCATACCGCCACCGGCGCCTTGATGGCCGGGTGCGGATCGTAGCCGTCGATGCGGATGTCGTCGAACTGGAAGCCGAACAGATCGGTCACCTCCGGGTTCAACCACAGCTTGGGCAGCGCGCGCGGTTCACGCGACAGCTGCTCGCGCGCCTGCTCGAAGTGGTTCGAATACAGGTGCGCGTCGCCCAGCGTATGCACGAAATCGCCCACGCCCAGGCCGGTGGCCTGCGCCACCATGTGGGTCAGCAGCGCGTAGCTGGCGATGTTGAACGGCACGCCGAGGAAGATGTCGCCGCTGCGCTGGTACAGCTGGCAGCTGAGCTTGCCGTCCACCACGTAGAACTGGAACAGGTTGTGGCACGGCATCAGCGCCATCTGCGAAAGCTCGCCCACGTTCCAGGCGCTGACCACCAGCCGCCGCGAATCGGGGTTGCGCTTGATCTCGTCGACCAGCCACTGCATCTGGTCGATCTCACGGCCATCGGCGGTGGCCCAGCTGCGCCACTGCTTGCCGTAGACTGGGCCGAGATCGCCGTTCTCGTCGGCCCACTCGTCCCAGATCCGCACCTGGTTGTCCTTCAGGTAGCCGATGTTGGTGTCGCCCTTCAGGAACCACAGCAGCTCGTGGATGATCGAGCGCAGGTGCAGCTTCTTGGTGGTGACCAGCGGGAAGCCGTCGGCCAGGTTGAAACGCATCTGCCAGCCAAACACGCTGCGGGTGCCGGTGCCGGTGCGATCGCTCTTCTCGGCGCCGTGCTCGAGCACATGCGAGAGCAGGTCCAGGTAAGCCTTCATGCCTTGCCCCCGGCAGCCACCGGCAGCTGCGGCTGCAGTACCGGCGCACGGCGCGACATCGCCAGCAGTACCAGGCCGAAGGCAATCAGCGGCAGGCTGAGGATCTGGCCACGGGTCAGCCAGTCGAAGGCCACGTAGACGCCGTTGTCGGGCATGCGCACGAACTCCACCGCGAAGCGGAACAGTCCGTACATCAGCGCGAACAGACCGCCGACCAGGTAACGGTGACGCAGCTTGGCCGACACGGCCCACAGCACCACGAACATCACCAGGCCTTCCAGCAACGCTTCATACAGCTGCGACGGATGGCGCGCGAACTGGTTCAGCGCGCCGGTGGCGAACTGCGCCTGCAGGGTCGCGTGGTCCAGCTGGTTCAGCGGCGCCGGCAGGCCGGACGGGAACACCACGCCCCACGTGCCGTCGGTGTACTTGCCCCACAGCTCGGCGCCGATGAAGTTGCCGATGCGGCCGAAGCCCAGGCCCAGCGGCACCAGCGGCGCCATGAAATCCATGGTGTCGAAGAAATGCAGCTTGTGCTTGCGCGACCACCACCAGCAGGCGCCCAGCACGCCCAGCAGGCCGCCGTGGAAACTCATGCCGCCATCCCACACCTTGAACAGCAGCAGCGGGTTGTGCAGGAAATCGCCCAGCGCGTAGAACAGCATGTAGCCGATGCGCCCGCCCAGCACAACGCCGAGCATGGCGTAGAACAGCAGGTCGGAGAAACCATTGGCGTCGACGCCCGGCAGGCGGCCGGCGGCGATGCGCTTGCGTCCCAGCAGCCAGGCGGCGGTGAAGCCCAGCAGGTACATGATGCCGTACCAATGCACCTTGATCGGCCCCAGCGAGAGGGCGATGGGGTCGATGTCGTGGAAATAGATCATGGAAGGTGCCTTGCGGTTGAACGCCTATTCTCGGGCCAGTGCCGCCCCGGCTCAACCAAGGAGCTGGGGCGAGTTCGGCAACGCGTCATCGTTCGACCGGGTCGAGGCCGGAAAGTGCCCTTCGATCAGGCTGGAGACCTCGTCGATGGCATCCTGCAGCGCTTCCACCGGATGGGAGCCACGCAGGCCCTCGCGCAGGTGGGTGCAGACCCGCTGCCATTGTGCCGGGCTGACCCGGCCCTGCAGGCCACGGTCGGCGACGATCTCGATGGCGTGGTCGGCCAGCAGCAGGTAGATCAGCACACCGTTGTTGTTGGCGGTATCCCAGGTGCGCAGGCGCGCGAAGGCATGTTCGGCGGCCTGGCGCGGGGTGACCTTGTGCCACAGCGCGGCCAGCGGCAGGTCCGCTTCCACCGCGAACATCACCTGGCCACCGTGGCGCTGCTCACCGGCTGCGATGGCCTCGGTGATCGCCTGCAGCGTGGCCGGCGGGAACGCGCGCCGTACCGACGGCGAAAATACATGACGACACAGTCGTTGGATCATCACCAGCCCCCCGAAGCACCACCACCGCCGGAGCGGCCACCGCCGCCGCCCCAACCGCCGCCGCCGCCGAATCCACCGCCCCCGCCGAAGCCGCCTCCGCCGCCCCAGCTGCCACCACCCCAGCCACCGCCACCGGCAAAGCGGCCCGGGTGACCGGAGAGCATGGCAACAATGAGGCCCACGACGCCAGCCAGGCCACTGGCGAGCAGTGTGGAGGTGAACAGGAATGCCGCCAGCGCCGCACCGGCACCGCCGAGCAGGCCACGCAGCGGACGCGGCACGCGCGAGAAGATCCCGCGCAGGATGCTGCCGGCGAACACACCGATGAACAGCGCCAGGAACCAGGTATCGCCACCACCACTGGGCTCACGCCCGCGATGGCCGCTGACCGGTGCCGGCAGCGCTTCCCCGTCGATCAGCTTGACCAGCACCGCCGTGGCGTCGGTGATGCCACCGGCGTAGTCGCCGCTGCGGAAGCGCGGCACCAGGTATTCCTGGATGACCCGGTTGGCGATGGCATCGGGAATCGCTCCCTCCAGACCATAACCGGGTTCAATGCGCACGCGCCGGTCGTCCTTGGCCACCACCAGCAGCACCCCGTCGTCCACGCCCTTGCGGCCGATCTGCCACTGGTCGAAGACCCGCGTGGTGTACTGCGCGATGTCTTCCGGCTGGGTCGTGGCTACCACCAGCACCTGCAGCTGGCTGCCCTTGCGCTGCTGAAGGTCCAGCGCCTGCTGTACCAGCGCCTGCTTCTGCGCGGCATCCAGCGTGCCGGTGGCGTCGACCACCGGCGAATCCAGCGCCGGAATCGGCGCCAGCTGCTGGGCGTGCGATGCCAGCGGCAGCCATAGCAGCAGGGCCAGGAGCGCAGTGGCCAGGCGCATCGATCAGTGCCCCGGCTGCGGTGCCGGCTGCTGCGGCGTGTTGCCGAAATCGACCGCCGGTGCGTTGGAGATCTGCGCTTCGTTTTCCACGGTGAAGTTCGGCTTGGTCTTGTAGCCGAAGAGCTTGGCGGTGATCACCTGCGGGAACGAGCGGATGTAGGTGTTGTAGTCCTGCACCTGCTGGATGTAGCGGCCGCGGGCGACGGTGATGCGGTTTTCAGTGCCTTCCAGCTGGGCCTGCAGGTCGCGGAAGTTCTGGTCCGACTTCAGCACCGGGTAGTTCTCGGTGACCACCAGCAGCCGCGACAGTGCGCTGCCGAGTTCACCCTGGGCCTGCTGGAACTGCTTGAGCGAGGCTTCGTCGTCGGCGTTGACGTTGATCTGGCCAACACGCGAGCGGGCGTTGGTGACTTCGGTCAGCACGCGCTCTTCCTGGCTGGCGAAGCCCTTCACGGTCTGCACCAGGTTGGGCACCAGATCGGCGCGGCGCTTGTACTGGTTGAGCACTTCGGACCAGCTGGCCTTGACCGCTTCATCCTTCTGCTGGATGGCGTTGTAGCCGCAGCCGGACAGCAGGGAGGCCAGCAGCATCAGGGGCAGGACACGGGTGAACAGGCGCATGGCGGAGGTTCCGGGTGGACTGGGCACCGAGCATGCCACGGTTCGGGTGAAAGACCGGCCATCGGGCGCCGCCCCCTCCGCGGTGGTTGGCGAGGAAGCGTTATCGGGGTCGGCCGGGAGGGTGGGTTGGCTGGGGGGCGCTGCAAGTACGTCCATGTAAGCTCGATCGCCGCATCCATGCGGCTCACGCCCCCAGCCAACCCACCCTCCCGGCCACGGACAATTTCCTGCGCACCGCGGGAAGATCAAAAGAAAAAATCAAAAGCAAAACGCGGTTCTTCAGGCATTCGTGTCGACCAAGGTCGACACCTACCAGAGCAGAACGCCGTTCCGACAGACCGCGGGAATCTGTCGAAGGCGGGGTGGGTCCGGTTGTGGGGGCGTGAGCCGCATGGATGCGGCGACCGAGCTTACATGGACGTACTTGCAGCGTCCCCCTCAACCGGACCCACCCCGCCAACCCACGGAATGCAGGCTTTTGCCGTTGACGTTGACGTTGATTGCAGCGGGTGCAGGGCTGCAAGCCCTGCCGGAATCCAACACCCCTCAGCAGGCTTCAGCCACCGCAGTGCGGGGACGCCCCAGCCATGCCAGCAGCAGGCCCGATGCCGCCAGCAGGCCACCGGCCACCGGAATCGCCGCGTAACCCAAACCCGAGCTGATCACCGCGCCCCCCAGCGCGGCACCCACAGCATTGCCCAGGTTGAACGCACCCACGTTGATCGACGACGCCAGGCCCGGCGCCTCGCTCGCCGCCTGCATCACCCGGATCTGCAACGGCGGCACGATGGCGAAGGTCGCCGCGCCGAACAGCAGCACGCCCAGCGCCGCGGTGGCGTGACTCATGAAGGCCAGCGGCAGCACGAACATCAGCAGGGCCAGGACTGCCAGCAGGATGCGCGTGGCACCGTCCAGCGACCAGTCGGCCATGCGCCCGCCGATGCCGTTGCCGAAAGTGAAGCCGATACCGATCAGCGCCAGCGACATCGCGATGAAGGCGTTGGAGGCACCGGTCAGTTCGGTCAGCACCGGCGCCACGTAGGTGTAGAGGGTGAACATCGCACCCGCGCCGAGCACCGTGGTGCCCATCGCCAGCAGTACCTGCGGCTGCAGGATGGCCTTCATCTCGCGGCGCACGTCCGGGCGCGGGCCCGGTGCCGATGCCGGCAGGGCCAGGCCCAGCGCGGTGATCGCTACCACGCCCAGCACCGCGGTGCCGGCGAAAGACAGGCGCCAGCCCAGCTGCTGGC
This sequence comes from Stenotrophomonas sp. a6, assembly GCF_030913325.1. Classification (NCBI taxonomy): domain Bacteria; kingdom Pseudomonadati; phylum Pseudomonadota; class Gammaproteobacteria; order Lysobacterales; family Lysobacteraceae; genus Stenotrophomonas; species Stenotrophomonas sp. a6. Next base: position 771,200 of record NZ_CP133161.1, on the reverse strand, counting down.
CCACCCACGTGGCCAGCGGCACGCCGCCGATATTGGCGATGGTCAGGCCCATGAACATGGTGGCCACGGCGGCGGCCTGCTTGTCCTTCGGCACCAGGCTGGCGGCAACCACCGCACCGATGCCGAAGAAGGCACCGTGGTTGAGGCTGGTGACCAGGCGCGACAGCAACAGCAGGCCGTAGTTCGGGGCCAGTGCCGAGAGCAGGTTGCCGACCACGAAGATCGACATCAGCAGCATCAGCGCGGTGCGCTTGCCGAACCGTCCCATCAGCAGGGTCATCACCGGTGCGCCCAGCATCACGCCCACGGCGTAAGCGGTGATCAGCATGCCGGCAGTGGGAATGCCCACGCCCACGCCGTCGGCGATGACCGGCAACAGGCCCATCGGCGCAAACTCGGTGGTTCCGATGGCGAAGGCGCCGACGGCAAGCGCCAGCAAGGCGGCTCTGGAATTCATGGGGAGTCCTGGGGAGGGATTCGGGAGTGCGTAGCCTGCGCGCTTTGCTGTGCTGGATTAAGCCTCGCCCCGGGAAAACACTGTTGATTCTGGTTCACAAGTGGGGCACGGAAACCCGCTGCAAGTGCAAAAACCGCAGCGCCGTAGCAGAGCCGTGCCCCCCACAAACGCAGAACCCCCGGCCGGACCGGGGGTTCTGAGGGACTTACATGCCAGAGGCGCTTACCAGTTGCCGGCGCCCGGCACGTTGTGCTCGCGGGCGCGACGGCGCATCAGCAGGTTCAGCCATTCCACCAGCACCGAGAAGCCCATCGCGGCGTAGATGTAGGGCTTGGGCACGTGCACGTCCAGGCCGTCCAGGATCAGCACCGCACCGATCATCAGGATGAAGGCCAGCGCCAGCATCTTCACGGTCGGGTTGGCGTCGATGAAGCGGCCCAGCGGGTTGGCGGCCAGCAGCATCACCAACACCGACAGCAGAATGGCGGCGACCATGACCGGGATGTGGTCGGCGATGCCAACCGCGGTGATCACCGAGTCCAGCGAGAACACGATGTCGATCACCGCGATCTGCGCGATCACGTAGCCGAACACGGCCGAGGCCTTGGTGGTGCTCGGATCTTCATCCTCGCCGCCGCTGATCAGTTCCTTGATCTCCATGCAGCCCTTGATGATCAGGAACAGGCCACCGACGATCAGCACCAGGTCACGGATGGAGATGCCCATGCCGGCCACCGTGAACAGGTTGGCCGCCATGTGCGCCAGATACGCCAGCGACACCAGCAGACCGATACGGGTGATGCAGGCCACGGCGATACCGAGCTTGCGTGCGAACGGGCGACGTTCTTCCGGCAGCTTGCTGACCGCGATGGAAATGAATACCAGGTTGTCGATGCCGAGCACGATTTCCAGCGCGCTGAGCGTGAACAGGGTTACCCAGGCATTGGGGTCGGCGAGGAACTCAAAGGACATGGAATCTCTTCAAGGCAGTGGGGGAATGGGGTTTCAGCCGTAGCTGCCGGCCAGCGCGTGCGGAACCACGACCAGGGCCCAGCACAACAGCACGTTCATCATCAGCACGAACACCGCCGCCGAGCCCATGTCCTTGGCGCGGCCAGCCAACTCGTGGATTTCGCTGCCGTAACGTTCGATGACCGCCTCGATCGCCGAGTTGGCCAGTTCCATCGCCAGCACCAGCAGCATCGAACCGATCATCAGCGCACGCTCGACCGGCGTCTGCCCCAGCCAGACCGCGACCGGGGCCAGCAGGATCAGCAGGTAGACCTCCAGCCGGAACGACGATTCGTGCAGCCAGGCGGCGCGCAGGCCCTGCCAGGACCAGCGGGCGGCCTGGAAGATGCGGCGCGGGCCGCGCGGCAGATGGCCGAACTGATCAGCCACGGGTGGAACATCCAGCAACAGGGGCGCGGCGCAGCGACCGCTCAGACGCACGGCAGGGAATCATGGGTGCACAGGAATAGGCAGATGGCCGCCATTTTGCCACAAGGCCGCCAGCCGCATCCCGGCGCCGGCCCGGTGAATGGACTGCCAGGGGCAAGCCCCGGCCCGCCCCAGCTTCTATGATGACGTTCCCTTCCCTGCTGGAGCGCCTGATGTCCCGTCGCCGTACCTGCCTGCTGATGCTGGGCCTGCTGACCGCCGCACCGCTGGCCCAGGCCCTGGGCCCGACCACGTCGCCCCGGGTGCCCGAACAGGTCTCCAACGTGGCCTGGGCCGGCGACATGGCCCGGTTCGCCAGCGCCGACCAGGCCAACCCGCCGCCCCGCGGTGGCATCGAATTCATCGGCAGCTCCTCCATCCGCTTCTGGGAGAGCCTGGCCACCGACTTCCCCGGCCAGCCTGTATTCAACCGCGGTTTCGGCGGCTCGGAAGTGCGTGACAGCACCTGGTATGCCGGCCAGATCGTGGTGCCATATGCGCCGTGCAAGGTGTTCTTCTACGCCGGGGACAACGACCTCAACAGCGGCCGCACCGCGACCCAGGTGCGCGACGACGTGGTCGCCTTCGTGCAGCGCGTGCATCGCGACCTGCCGAAGACCAAGGTCGAGTACCTGTCGATCAAGCCGAGCCCGTCGCGGGCGCACCTGCTGCCGGCGATCAACGAGGCCAACACGCTGATCAAGGCCGCGCTGGCCAAGCTGCCCAACACCGGCTTCACCGATATCTACACGCCGATGCTGCGCGCGGATGGCCAGCCGGATGCAACGCTGTTCCGCGAGGACATGCTGCACATGACCCCGGCCGGCTATGACATCTGGACCAAGGCGCTGGCGCCGAAGGTCAACTGCAACTGAGCAACCCCATCCACGCATGGCGTGGATGTACTGCGGATCGCGGGAAACTGTCGAAGGCGGGGCGGTGTGGGTTTGCAGGACCGTTGGCGCCATGGATGGCGCCATCGAGCCCCCATGGGTGAGGGCGCTTTGCTTGCGAAGCACTGCTTCGCAAGCGCCCGAACGCACAGCCGCCAGCGGCTGGGCCGGACCCCGGAGGGGGGTTTACGGCGTGTCCTGCAAACCCACACCGCCCCGCCATTCCACGGAATGCCCGCTTTTGATGTTGATGTTGCCTCGGCGGGTGCCGGGCGCAGCCCGGCAAAATCCCTCTACCGGAAGATCACCGTTGCCTCGGTGCCCTGACCCGGCTCGCTGGCCAAGCTGACCTTCCAGCCGAAGCGATCACACAGCCTGCGTACGATCGACAGGCCCAAGCCGGTACCCTGCGGCCGGCTGGGTTCGGCGCGATAGAACGGTTCGAACGCCCGTGACAGCGCTTCGGGGGACATGCCGATGCCGGTATCGTGCACCACCACCCGGTCGTTGTGCACATGCACGTCGATGCGCCCCTCGTCGGTGTAGCTGCATGCATTGCGCACCAGGTTGCTGACCACCACCTGCAGCACCCGCGGCGGCGCATGCAGCTGCACCGGGCCATCGCTGTGCAGGTGCACCGACACCGGGCGAGCCCCCAGCAGTTCGTTGGCGTTGTCCACTTCATAGCGGACGATGTCGTTGACGTCGAACAGCTCGATCTGCGGTTCGACGTCTGCCTCGCGGGCCAGGATCAGGAACGCATCGATCACCGCTTCCATGTCGCGGCCGGCCCGCTGGATGCGCTGCAGGCTGCGGCGCAGGCGCGGCTGCAGGCTTTCATCACCCAGTGCCATGTCGCTGGCAACGCGGATGACGGTCAGCGGCGTGCGCAGTTCATGGCTGGCATCGCGGGTGAAGTTGCGCTCGCGTGCCACGTGCGCGCTGACCCGGTTGGCCAGCGAGTGCAACGCGGCCGCCAGCTGCCGGGTCTCGCCCTGCATGTCCGCCGGCAGCTTGTTGGGCTCCAGGTCGGCCGCTTCCGGATGCCCCGGGTCCCAGCGCGAGACGCGCCGAGCCAGCCAGTTCACCGGCGACACCAGGCGCTTGGACGCGCGGTAGGTCACCCAGCTGGCGCCATACACCGCCAGCAGGGTCAGCAGCACCGGCACGATGCCGAACCAGAACGCCAGCATCTCTGCGCGCGAGCGCAGGAACACCAGGTACAGGCGGCCAGCCGGGCGCACATCAACCAGCACCAGCTGGTCGTCCTTGGGCAGTTCGTGGAAGCCGGGCTCCAGATTGCGCAGGTTGGCCGGCAACGACAGTGCCGACTGCCCGCTTTCCAGCAGGTAGCCGCGGATGTTCTGGGTATTGGGCGGTGGCTGCACCGGGGACGCTTCGTGCAGCGTCCAGTAGTACGCCGCCTCCTCGCGCAGGGCAGCGCCCACCAGGCTGTGCTTGATCACCAGCGAGACCAGCCACGCACCCAGCAGGATACCCAGGCTGGCCAGCACTGCCTGCAGGATGAAGGCGATACGGATCTTGCGCGGCAGGCCGTGCGGCATTGCGGAGTCCCGGTCAGAGCGCTGCGATTATAGGCAGCGCGCCACGCCGTGCGGGTGCATGGGCGATGACCGGCGGCAACGCCGGCCGGTCATGCCCTGCCCTCGTACGTGGCCACAACCCGGCCGGGCCTGCTGCTGCACCGGCGAGTATCCTGCTCAGGCCATCGGCTGGGCGATGTCGGCAATGCGGTAGCCGGCACTCTGCACGGTGTGCAGCAGCGGACGGTCGAACGGCTTGTCGATGATCTTGCGCAGGTTGTACAGGTGGCTGCGCAGGGTGTCCGAATCCGGCAGGCCATTGCCCCAGATCTCGCGCTCGATCTCCTGGCGGGTGACCACGCGCGGCGATTCGCGCATCAGGATGGTCAGAAGGCGCAGGCCGATCGGCGAAAGCTGCAGCTCGGTGCCGGCACGGGTCGCACGCATGCTGACCGGATCGAGCACCAGGTCGGCCACCTTCAGCACTTCCGAACCGACCTGGCGACGTTCGCGACGGATCAGCGCGCGCAGGCGGGCTTCCAGCTCCTGGATCGCGAACGGCTTGGTCAGGTAGTCATCGGCACCGAAACCCAGGCCGGTGAGCTTGTCGTCCAGCGTGTCGCGTGCCGTGAGCATCAGCACCGGGGTGGACTTGCGCGCATCGTTGCGCAGGCGACGGCACACTTCGATGCCATCCAGGCGCGGCAACATCAAGTCGAGCACCACGACGTCATAGCTGTTCTCCGCCGCAAGGCGGTAGCCATCCAGGCCGTCCTGTGCATAGTCGACTTCGAAGCCGCGACCTTCCAGGTATTCCCCGATCATCTCGGAGATGTTGCGGTTGTCTTCGACCACCAGCACCAAGCCGGAGGTCTCCTTCGTCTGACGCATGTGATTCCCTCTAACTTCAGCTTTGTGAAACATGCCGGATCGACGGTGGACGCGATGTGAAGTTCCGTCAAGAGGTAAACAAACGGTTCAGAGCAGCGGCCTCAGCAGCGGCCAGACGTTGTCCAGCACCTTTGGCTGCGCCTGTGCGGTCGGGTGCAGGCCGTCGGCCTGCATCATGCCCGGCTGCAGGGCGACACCCTCCAGCAGGAAGGGCAGCAGCGGCACCTTGTACTGCGTGGCCAGCGCCCTGTAGGCCGCCGCCAGGCGCTGGCGATAGGCCGGCCCATAGTTGGGCGGCACGTCGATGCCCAGCAGCAGCACCTTCGCGCCGGCCTTCTGGCTGGCCTGCACCATCTTTCCGAGGTTGCCCTGCACCTGCGCCGGGGTCAGCCCGCGCAGTGCATCGTTGCCGCCAAGGGCGATCACTACCACGGTCGGCTTTTCCTTCGCCAGCAGGCCCGGCAGGCGGGTGAGTGCGCCGGCGGTGGTCTCGCCGCTCATGCTGGCGTTGACGATGCGCGCCGGGGTTTTCGACTGCTGCCTGACCCGCTGCTGCAGCAGGCTGACCCAGCCGGCGTCGGCAGGGATATTGTGGGCAGCACTGAGGCTGTCGCCGAGCACCAGCACGGTGCCGGCCGGACCTTTGGCACAGGCCAGCCCCGGCAACAGCAGGAACCCTAGCAGCAGCACCATCATCGCGCCGGCTCGCCGGCTCCATCCCGTCTTGCGCATTGGAGTCTCCTCATCGACAGCCTGTCCCCCCGCAGCGCGCCCGTCGCCATCGCCGTCGACCAGGTCGGCAAGTCCGTGCAGGGCCCGGAGGGTGAAGTCCACATACTGGACAACATCACCCTGACGGTCCATGAAGGCACCAGCGTGGCCATCGTCGGCGCCTCCGGTTCCGGCAAGACCACCCTGCTCGGCCTGCTGGCCGGGCTGGACCTGCCCAGTCGCGGCCGCATCGCGCTGGCTGGCCAGGACCTGTCGGCGCTGGACGAGGAGGCCCGCGCCCAGCTGCGCGCGCGTGAGGTCGGCTTCGTGTTCCAGAGTTTCCACCTGCTGCCGGCGCTGACCGCCGCCGAGAATGTCGCGCTGCCGCTGGAACTGGCCGGGCGCGAGGACCGGGCGCGGGTCGATGAAGTGCTGGCCCAGGTCGGGCTGGCCCATCGCGCCCGCCACTATCCGCGCCAGTTGTCGGGCGGCGAGCAGCAACGCGTGGCATTGGCACGTGCGTTCGTCACCCGCCCGCGCATCCTGTTCGCCGACGAACCGACCGGCTCGCTGGACCACGCCACCGGCCAGCACATCAGCGACCTGCTGTTCGAACTCAACGCCGGCAGCGGCACCACCCTGGTGCTGGTCACCCACGACCTGCGCCTGGCCCAGCGTTGCCAGTACATCCACCGCATCGACGACGGCCGCCTGCTGCCGGTCGAGCGTGGGGCGCAGGCATGAACCTGCTGCGGCATGCGTGGCGCGCGCTGCGCCGCGAGGCGCTGGCCGGTGACCTGCTGACCGTGTTCGCCGCACTGGTGCTGGGCGTGGCGGTGATGACCGCGGTCGGCACGCTGGTGAATCGGGTCAACCTGGCACTGACCGGCAGCGCAGCGGAAATGCTCGGTGGCGACCTCGGCATCGCCGGGCGCGATGACCCGCCGCAGGCGTTCGCCGACGAGGCGCAGCGGCGTGGACTGGCCTTCACCCGCATCGCCAGCTTCGGCAGCGTGCTGTTCAACGGTGATGCCAGCCAGATGGCCAGCATCAAGGCGGTGCAGGCGGGCTATCCGCTGCGTGGCACGCTGCGGGTGCGGGCCACACCCGGCGGCGCCCTGGTCGCCGAGGCCGGCATGCCGCCCAAGGGCCAGGCCTATGCCGACCCGCGCCTGCTGCAGGGGCTGGGACTGAAGGCCGGCGACGATCTCGAGTTCGGCGCTGGCACGCTGCGCATCGCCGGCATCATCGAGGCCGAACCGGATACCGGTGGCGACCTGCTGACGCTCTCCCCCACCCTGCTGGTCAACCGCGCCGATGTGGAGGGCACCGGCCTGCTCGGCCCTGGCAGCCGCATCAACTACCGGCTCATGTTCGCCGGCTCCGCCGACCAGGTTGCCGCGTTGCGCCAGTGGCTGCTGCCACAGGTGAAAGGCCTTCGCCTGCTGAGCGTGGACGACACCCAGCGCGGCGTGCGCCAGGCCTTTGATCTTGCCGGGCGCTTCCTCGGCCTGAGCGCGCTGCTGGCGGTATTGCTGGCCGGCGTGGCGACCGCGCTGGCGGCCAACCGTTTTGCCCTGCGCCGCATCGACCAGGTGGCGATCCTGCGCTGCCTGGGCGCGCGCCAGCGCGACATCCTGCTTGGCCTGGCGCTGCAGCTGCTGATGCTGGCGCTGCCGGCCTGTGCGCTCGGCATCGGCCTGGGCATGGCCGCGCAGGAAGGCCTGGTGCAGGTGCTGGGCAGCCTGGTGCCGCAGCGCTTGCCGCTACCCGAGGCAATGCCGGCCCTGACCGGCGCCGGCATCGGCCTGTTGCTGCTGTTCGGCTTCGGCCTGCCGCCGCTGCTGCGCCTGCGCGGGGTGCCGCCGATGCGCGTGCTCAACCGCTCCTTCGCCGCCCTGCCCCCGGCCTCGCTGCTGGCCTACGTAGCAGCGCTGGCGGCGAGCCTGCTGCTGGCGGTGCAGGTGACCGGTGATCTCAAGCTGGCGCTATGGGTGCTGGGCGGCCTGGCCGCGTTGGCGGTCGCGGCCGGAGTGGTCGGCTTCGTGCTGCTGCAGCTGCTGCGCGGCCTGCAGCACCGCCTGCACGGCCACTGGCGGCTGGGCCTGGCGGCGCTGACCCGGCGCCGGATGCTGGCGGTGATGCAACTGGTCGGGCTGTCGTTGTCGCTGTGCGCGCTGTTGCTGCTGGCGGTGACCGGCCCCGGCCTGCTGCAGCAATGGCGCGAACGCCTGCCCGCGGATACGCCGAACTACTTCCTGATCAACATCCAGCCCGAACAGCGCGACAGCGTGCTGGCCGCGCTGCGTGGACTGGGCGCCAACGACGCCAGCATCGAACCGATGGCCACCGGCCGCCTGATCGCGATCAACGGCAAGCCGCCGCTGCGCGTGGATCGCGAGCCCGGTCAGGACGGACAAGCGGCACAGGGCGAAGCCCAGCGCGATGATGACGACGAGAACCGGCCGTTGAACTTCAGCTGGCGCAGCAGCTTCCCGCCGGCCAACACGCTGATGAACGGCACCTTCTGGACGCCCGACAGCACGGCGGCGGAGGCGTCGGTTGAAATCGGCTGGGCCAAGCGCTACGGCGTGTATCCGGGCGACCGCATCACCATTGCAGTAGGCGAGCAGAAGCGCGAGTTCACCGTCACCAGTGTGCGCAAGGCCGACTGGAACACCTTCCGGCCGAACTTCTTCGTGCTGCTGAATCCGAATGCGGTGGGCGACACCCCGCACAACCTGCTGTCGGCGTTTCATCTGCCGGCCGGCAAGGCAGCCGGGCTGGGCGAGCTGGTGCGCGCGCAGCCCAACCTTTCGCTGCTGGACGTGGACGCGGTGATCTCGCAGGTGCGCGATGTGATGGAACGGGTGGCACAGGCGGTGCAGCTGGTGATGGTGTTCAGCCTGCTGGCCGGCGTGCTGGTGCTGCTGGCCGCGCTGCAGGCCACGGCGGGCGAGCGCCGCTACGACAGCGCGGTGCTGCGCACGCTGGGCGCGACCCGGCGCCAGCTGCGTGGCGCGGTACTGGTGGAATTCGGCGCGCTGGGCACGCTGGCCGCGTTGCTGGCGGTGGGCGCCGCGGCTGTGATCGGCGTGGCGGTCTCGCAGAAGGTGTTCGAGCTGCCGTTGCTGCCGCCGTGGCCGGGCCTGCTGGTCGGCGGCGTGGTCGGCATCGGGCTGAGCCTGCTGGCGGGCTGGTGGGGTACGCGGGCGATCCTGCATACGCCACCGGCATTGGCGCTGCGCGAGGCCTGAGGCGGCGCCGAACCGGGGCGCGTGCCGAGCAAGCTCGGCACCTACCAAGAGCCCAGGACGGCGCTGCCAGTGTTCAAGGAACAAGCGCATCCACGCATGGCGTGGATCTACTGGGCCTTTTCCACGTACTTGGCGAACACTTCGTCGATCTGCGTGTCCTTCACCTTCTTGCCGGACTGGATCGCTTCGGCCTGGGTGAACAGCGGAATGATCATCGCCATGCCGTCGATCCTGGTCTTCAGGTGCACGCCCGGGGCCTGGGTCAGGAAACCGTCCCAGCGCTGGCGCACCTTGGCCCAGTAACCGGCGGTGGCCTTCCAGTAGTTGCGCGCCGGGGTGAAGTCGACCTCGGTGGTCTTCACGTAGTCGTTGAAGCCGAACTCGCGTGCGATCTCCACCTGGCTGCCATCGGCGTTGCGCTGCACCTTGGTGTTGAACTGTTCGTGGGTCCAGCCATTGGGCGTGAGCGTGTGGCGGTTGACCACGGCCAGCGCGTTGTAGTCGCTGCGCTTGGTGTACTCACGGCGCGGCAGCGGGCGCCAGCTCAGATCGCTGGTCCAGCTCGGCACGTTGTTGGTGTAGGTCCAAGTGCCGGTGCCGCAGTAGCGCGGTGCGTCGCTCACTTCGTACACGCACTGGGTCCAGGCGCCCTGGTTCACCGCCGACGGAATACTGCGCACCTTCCAGGTCTGGTCGGCGCTGAACTCGAAACGGTTCGGTGCTTCGTACACCCAGTCCTGGCGCCAGTGCTTGGTGATGTGGCCGCTCTTTTCATCCAGCAGCAGGTGCTGCAGCACGATGCGCTTCGGCGTGTCCTCGACCACGATGACCACTTCACTGCCGCCGCTGCGCATCGCCGGTGCACGCTCGTAGCCCGGCTTCAGCAGCACGGTCTCGTCGAAGGCGAAGTCCACGGTGTACTCACCCTGCATGGCGAGGATGCTGTCGTGGTCGCGGGCGATATCGGAGGGCTGCGCGCTGGCCACGCCGCTGGCGGCGAGCAGCAGCATGGCGCTGGCTGTCTGGAGCTTCATCGGGGTCTTCCTTCGGGGTTGCAGATTCATTGAGGGGCCATCCGTGGCCAACGGGCGTTCCATCAGGAGAGGGTCACAGGCGGATCAGCGGCAGGTCGCCGGGAATCTGGGGCGCCGGACGCCTGGCGGCGTCGGCACAGCAGCAGTCGTCGATCGCCAGCTCGCCTTCAGCACCTTCCAGGCGTGCGATGCGGCGCGCGGTGGCCGCGCCCAGCGAGGACAGGGTCGACAGACTGGCGGCCAGCGTGCGTCCGTCGTCGGCGGCATGCAGGCGCAGCGCGCACAGGCGCCAGCGCTGGCCGCCAAGATGGCCGGCCAAACGCCGCCACAGGCGTTCGCCAACGCTCGCCTCGCTGTCGTGTTCCGGTCCCGGCGGCAGCGCCGCGACCAGACGGTCCCAGGCCAGGAAATCGCTGTCGGGCAGCAGGTACAGGCGCCACACGCAGCGGCCGCGGCCATCAAGGAAGCACAGGCTTTCGCGCAGGCCCTCGCTGTCCACGCCCTGGCAGGCGTGTACGCCTACGGCCTGGCGCCAGCCGCCCAGCTCGTTGCCGTCGGCGTGGTACAGGCACAACACGGTGCCGAGCGTGGCCAGCTGTGCCGGGGTCGGCCAGGCCGCGCTGTTCGGCGCGGCGATGGAGTCATTCCTGCGTGCGGACAAGGCTCGGCTCATGAGGTCACCAGGAAACGGCAAGGCTGGCGGACAAGGTGCGGCCCGGGCTGCTGAAACGATCGCTCAGTGCGCGATCGGTGATCAGGCTCGGGGTGATCGACGACCATTCGATGTAGCGCTTGTCGGCCAGGTTGAACACGCCGACATTGAAGGTGGCACCCGGCGCGAAGTTCCAGTGCGCCATCAGGTCCAGCACGCCGTAGCCGGCCGGCTGGTAGACGAACGGCGCCGGTGCGTTCGGATTGGTCTGCGCCGCAGGCGGCGGCAGGCGCTTCTTGCGCTGCACGAAGGTACCGGCCAGTTCGACGCCCCAGGTATCGGTGTCGTACATCAGGCCCAGCGTGCCACGCAGCGGATCGACCGAGGCCAGCGGTTCGTCATCGGTCCGGTTGTCACCACGCGACCATGCCAACGCACTGCGCAGCGCCCAGCCCTTCAGCGCCGGGCTGAGTTCGCCGAACTCGATGCCGGCCTTCATTTCCGCGCCATAGATGCGCGCGTCGGCGATGTTCTGCGACTGGAACACGGTCAGACCCTGTGCGTTGCGACCGGTATCGACGTTGGACTGGATGAAATCCTTGTAATCGTTGTAGTAGCCGCTGACGCTGACGTACGCCGCCGGCGCGATGAAGCGCAGGCCCATTTCGTAACCGTCGCTGGTTTCCGGCTTCAGATCCGGGTTGGCGATGGCGGTATAGCGGAAGGCGACGTTGGTCAGGCCGATGTTGACGTCGTTGTACGGCGGCGAACGGAAGCCACGCGCATAACCGGCGAACAGCGACCATTCGTCGGTGAAGCGCCAGACCATGCCCAGCTTCGGCGACACGCTGGTCTTCTTCAGCTGCGCCACGGCCGTGGTCGGGTTGTCTTCGGCGAAGATGCTGTCCACTTCCGGCTTCAGCTCGTAGCGGTCCACGCGCACGCCCGGCACCAGCGACAGCCTGCCATCGGCAAAGCGCATCTCATCCTGTGCATACAGGCCCAGCTCGGTGGTCTTGCTGATCGGGAAGTCACGCACCGGGAAGGTGTCCGGCAGCACCGTGTTGCTGACCACGCCAGCCTTGCTGACCTGATAGCCGTCGCGCTTCTGGCGGATCTCGGTACGGGTGCCTTCGAAACCGTAGGTCAATGCGTGCTCGACGCTGCCGGTGGTGAACGCCTTGTTGAACTGCGCCTGCAGGCCATAGGCATGCTGGTCGAAGGAGAACACGCGGTGGCGGCGGGTGCCGTCGGTGCGGGTCTCGTCGGTCTGCTGCCGGGTTTCGCTGTTCTGCGCGTACACCTGCCAATGCAGGCTGTCGGCGAACGGCTGGTCCAGCGCATCCATCTCGTGGGCGAAGGACACGCGGTTGCGCTTCTGGGTGTCGTGGGACTTCATGCCAGTGGCCGCAGCCATCGCGCCGGGGCGCGGTGCAACGCTGGCGATCGCCGACAGCACATTGGTATCGGTCGTGTCTTCGTTGCCTTCCACGGTCAAGCGGAAGCGCTGGTCCTCGCTGGGTGCATAGACCAGTTTGCTGAGCAGGCTGCGGCCGTCGCGATCCTGCGGATTGGACGCGGTGCGGGTGTCGTTGTCGCTGCGCACCGTGCCCTTGTTGTCCGTTTCCTGGCCCTGGTGATGGTTGACGTTGACCAGGCCGCTCCAGTGGTCGCCACCGAAGACGGCGGTGGCACCGCCGAGCAGGCCCTTCCACTCACCGTCGTAGCCGAACTTCAGGCCGAAGTAGCTGTTCTTGCCGTCCTTGAGATAGTCGGCCGGGTCTTTGGTCACGAACGCGACCACGCCACCGAGTGCGTCGGAGCCGTACAGCGAGCTGGCCGGTCCACGCACGATCTCGACGCGCTTGAGCGTATCGAGGTCGGTGAAGTTGCGGTTGGAACTGGCGAACGAACCGATGTCGAACCGGGTCGGCATGACGATGCCGTCGGTCTGGATGCGCACGCGGTTGCCGTCCAGGCCACGGATGCGGAAACCATCCAGGCCGAAGCGGGTCGCGCTGCGGGTGACCGACAGGCCCGGCTCGTAGCGCACCAGATCCTTGATGTCCTGCACCAGGTGCCGGTCCATCTGCTCACGGTCGATGACATCCACCGTTGCCGCCACGTCGCTCACCGCCCGCTCGGTGCGGGTGGCAGTGACCTGCACCCGATCGAATTCGCGCGCATCGGGGGCAGCAGTGGCAGCAGCGTGGGCGGACAGCGGCAGCGCCATCCAGACAGCAAGGCAAAGGGCGGTATGGCGGGTCATCGGGTTCGTTCGGTCAGGCAGGGGAACCCCCGGTTACCGGCACACCCGGAAGGTGCACGCGGTAGACCGAGGGGGAGAGAGCGGGAGCGGACGGGTCGCCCACCCTGTCGGCGCTGCCGGCAGGAGGGAGGGAGGCGGGCGACCAGACCGCGATTACTTGGTCAGGATCAGCTTGTCGTTGCTGGTGTGCCGCAGGCGATAGAAGCGGTCGCCGTGCTGGATCAGGATTTCACGACGGCCCTTGAGCAGGGCTTCGCTGTCGATGACCTCTTCCGGCGGAACGACGCGGACCGGACGATCGCGGAGGGTCAGTGTTTCGGGGCGCAGCAGTACAGGTTGAGCATTCATGAGCATCTGGACTCGTGCGAGGGACGAGTTAAATGATAATGATTCTCAGTTGACAATCAACAACCATTCTCAATTTGATTGATGGGATTAATGATCGAATTCCGTAATCCGATAGATCGCATCAATTAAATGGCGACGCAGGTGTGTAGAGTCGACTGTTGGTCGACTGCTGTTGCTCGAAGCAGTCGGTTATTCGAAGCAGTCGACTGACAGTCGACTCTACCGTTCCCGTTCCCGTTCCCGTCCCGTTCCCTCGGCCGAACCGGCCCGAGCGAGGCCCCCGAGGCCCGGCCGGCCCCGGGGTTCAGGCGAAGACGGCTTCGACCTGCGCCCAGCCGGCCGCGTCGACCTGCTCCAGCACGTCCAGTGCCTTCAGGTTCTGCAGCAGCTGGCTGACCCGGCTGGCGCCGAGGATCACGCTGGAAACGTTCGGGTTGCGCAGGCACCAGGCGATGGCCAGCGTGGCCGGGGCGTGGCCCAGCGCGCGTGCCACCTCGCTGAAGCGCCGCACCTGGCCCAGGCGGGCCCCGGCGTCGGCCCCCAGCACCAGGTCCTGCAACCACTCCATGCCTTCCCGCCCCAGCCGTGCATCGGCCGGAATGCCCTGGTCGTACTTGCCGGTGAGCAGGCCCGACGCCAGCGGCGAGAAGATGGTGGTACCCAGGCCGGCACCGGCATACAGCGGCGCGTACTCGACCTCGACCCGCTCGCGGTGCAGCAGGTTGTACTGCGGCTGCTCCATCGACGGGCCCTGCAGGTTGCGCGCCTCGGCGATGTCCAGCGCCTGCTGGATCTGCACCGCCGACCACTCCGAGGTGCCCCAGTAGAGGATCTTGCCCTGCCGCACCAGGGTGTCCATCGCATGCACGGTCTCGGCGATCGGCGCGTCCGGATCCGGGCGGTGGCAGTAGTAAAGGTCCAGGTAGTCCACCCGCAGGCGCTTGAGTGCAGCGTGGCAGGCGTCGGTCACGTGCTTGCGCGACAGCCCGCGCTGGGTCGGCCGCGGGTCCTTGGCGCTGCCAAAAAACACCTTGCTGGACACGCAGAAACCGTCGCGCGGCAGGCGCAGGTCGGCGATCACGTCACCCATGACCTGTTCGGCACGGCCGTTGGCATAGCCCTCGGCGTTGTCGAAGAAGTTGACACCATGATCCCAGGCGGCGGCCACCAGGTTGCGCGCCTCATCACGCGGGATCTGGTCACCGAAGGTCACCCAGGCGCCGAAGGAAAGGGCGGAAATCGGCAGGCCGGTGGAGCCCAGGCGACGGTATTGCATGCGAATCTCCTGCTGCGGGCCCGCATCCGGGCCGGGATCGACCCCCATTCTACCTGCCGCCGCCAGCCGCAAGCCCTTGCCGTTGCTGGCCTGATCGGTACCGTTGGCCGCGCGCACGCTGCTTTTTCTTGCCCCGGCCCCTGCCCTGCACTAGGCTTCCCGTTTTTCGCGACGCCCCAGGGGAGTCACTCACATGGTCGAAGGTTTGGGCAGGATCGGCTTCGGCCTGTTCGGGTTGGCGGTGCTGATCGGCATCACCTGGTTGTTTTCCAATAACAAGCGCGCGGTTGACTGGAAGCTGGTTGCCACCGGTATCACCCTGCAGATCGCCTTCGCGGCGCTGGTGATCCTGGTGCCGGGCGGGCGCGACGTGTTCGACGCGCTGGGCCACGGCTTCGTCAAGGTGCTGAGCTTCGTCAACGAGGGTTCCGGTTTCATCTTCGGCTCGTTGATGGACACCAAGAATTACGGCTTCATCTTCGCCTTCCAGGTGCTGCCGACCATCATCTTCTTCTCGGCGCTGATGGGGGTGATGTACCACCTGAACATCATGCAGGCGATCGTGCGCGTGATGGCGTGGGCGATCACCAAGGTCATGCGTGTGTCCGGTGCGGAAACCACCAGCGTCTGCGCCAGCGTCTTCATCGGCCAGACCGAGGCGCCGCTGACCGTGCGCCCGTACATCGCCAGGATGACCCAGTCCGAGCTGCTGACCATGATGATCGGCGGCATGGCACACATCGCCGGCGGCGTGCTGGCGGCCTACGTGGGCATGCTTGGCGGCGGCGACCCAGCGCAGCAGGCCTTCTACGCCAAGCATCTGCTGGCGGCCAGCATCATGGCCGCGCCGGCCACCTTGGTCGTGGCCAAGCTGCTGATCCCGGAAACCGGCACCCCGCTCACCCGCGGCACGGTGAAGATGGAAGTCGAAAAGACCTCCAGCAACATCATCGACGCGGCTGCGGCCGGCGCCGGCGACGGCCTGAAGCTGGCGCTGAACATCGGCGCGATGCTGCTGGCCTTCATCGCCCTGATCGCGCTGCTGAACGCCCCGCTGACCTGGATCGGTGAAGTGACCGGCCTGGCTGCGCAGATCGGCAAGCCGACCAACCTGTCGACCATCTTCGGCTACCTGCTGGCCCCGATCGCCTGGGTGATCGGTACGCCGTGGGCCGATGCCACCACCGTCGGTTCGCTGATCGGCCAGAAGGTCGTGATCAACGAGTTCGTGGCCTACACCGAGTTGTCGCAGATCGTGAACGGCCAGGTGGCTGGCGTCAGCCTGTCCAGCGAAGGTCGCCTGATCGCGACCTACGCGCTGTGCGGCTTCGCCAACTTCAGCTCGATCGCGATCCAGATCGGCGGCATCGGTGGCCTGGCTCCGGAACGTCGCCACGACCTGGCCAAGTTCGGCCTGCGCGCGGTGCTGGGCGGTACCATTGCCACCTTCATGACGGCGACCATCGCCGGCGTGCTGACGCACTTCAGTTGAACCCTTGGTTGAGAAAAGATTCCCTATGAGCAGCAGTGTCGTTGTCGTCGGTTCCTTCAATGTCGATCACGTGTGGCGGTGCGAGTCGCTGCCGGCACCGGGCGCGACCATTGCCGGCCGCTACAGCACCGGCCCCGGTGGCAAGGGCTTCAACCAGGCCGTGGCGGCCTGCCGCGCCGGTGCCGAGACGCACTTCGTGTGCGCGCTGGGCGACGACGCCGGTGGCGCCACCGCGCGCGAACTGGCGGCGCAGGATGGTTTCGGCCTCATCGCCGAAGCCAGCAGCGAACCGACCGGCACCGCCGGCATCTACGTCGATGCCCGTGGCCGCAACACCATCGTGATCGGCCCGGGTGCCAACGCTGCGCTGAGCACCGACTTCCTGCAACAGCAGCAGGCCCTGCTGACCGGCGCCAGGGTGGTGCTGGTGCAGCTGGAATCGCCGGTGCAGACCATCGAAGCGGCACTGGCCACGGCCCGCGAGGCCGGCGTCACCACCGTGCTCAACACCGCACCGGCCGATGCCCCCTCGACCATCGGCCTGCTCAAGCTGGCCGATGTGATCACCCCGAACGAGACCGAGTTCGCTGCCCTGCTCGGCCGCCATGTCGGTGAGCGCGTGGATGCCAACGACGTCGCCGCGCTGGATGGCGCCAGCCTGCACGCGCTGTGCCGCAAGCTGGTCGGCAACGGTACCGTGGTGGTCACCCTGGGCTCGGTGGGCGTGTTCGTGTCGCATGCCGACGAGAACCTGCGCGGCGATACCCAGCCGTACTACCGCGTGGGCGCCGAACAGGTACAGGCCATCGACACCACCGGTGCCGGTGACGCCTTCAACGGTGCGCTGGCCGCGTCGCTGGCGCAGGTGGCCGACGCCCCGTTCGCCCGCCACGTGCGCTTCGCCAACCAGTTCGCCGGTCGTTCGACCGAGAAGGAAGGTGCTGCAGCGGCGATGCCGCGCTTCACCCCGGCCGACGCCGAAGCAAAGTAGATCCACGCCATGCGTGGATGAAGAAGCCCGGGTGTGCAGACACCCGGGCTTTTTTTGTTTGCCTTTCAATGAGGCAGATCCACGCCATGCGTGGATGAGCGAGACCGGGCAAGCTGCCGCAGCAGCAGGCCCGCGACGATTGCCAGCAGCGCCACGGCAGCGGCCACCACGCCCAGCGAGGCAAGCCCGAAGCGTTCGATGGCCCCACCTCCCAGCAGCGCGCCGAGGCCGATTCCGGCGTTGGCCGCGGACACATTCAAGGTTCCCGCCAGCGCCTGCGCCTGGGGCGCCGCACGCATCACCCGCACCTGGCACAGCGGGAACAATGCCGTATGCGCCACACCCCACAGGGCCAGTGCGATCAGCACGAACGTGCCGTGGCCGGCCAGCCCGACACTGGCCAGCATGCCCAGCGCCAGCACCGCGCAGAACACCAGGGTCGCGCCCAGCGGCGCACGATCGACCCAGCGCCCACCCAGTGCATTGCCGATCAACCCGACAGCTCCGAAGCCCATCAGCCACCAACCCACCTGTGCCGCCGGTACCTGCATCAGCCGCTCCAGCACATCGGCCAGGTAGGTATAGGCAGCAAACATCGCGGTGAACACCAGCACCGACAGCAACACATCGCCCAGCAACTGCGGCTGGCGCAGCACTCGTGCCTGTTCGCCCAGCGCGCGCCGCGGTCCGGCCACGGTGTCCGGCATCCACACCGCCAGCGCGCCGGCCATCAACAGCGACAGGGCCGCCAACAGCCAGAAGCTGCCGCGCCAACCGAGGGCGTCGGCGGCCAACGTACCCAGTGGGATACCGAACAGCATTGCGGCGGTGATACCCAGGTAGACCCGCGCGACCGCACGACCGCCCTGCCCTGCAGGGGCCAGCTGCGCAGCAGTCTCACTGGCGGTGCCCCAGAACACCGGCAGGGCCAGTGCCGGCAGCACCCGCGCCAGCGCCAGCAGCCACGGCTGCGTGGCCATCGCGGCCAGCGCGTTGGAACCCGCGAACAACAGCAGGATGGCCACGAACAGGCGGCGCCGGCTGACGTGTGACAGCAGCGCGGTCAACGGTGGCCCGGCCAGCATCACGGTGAACGCGAACAAGGTGACCAGCTGCCCGGCGCGGGCGATGCCCAGGCCAAGGTCGCACGCCAGCGCCGGCAACAGGCCAACGATCAGGAACTCGGTGGTGACGATGACGAAGGCGGACACCGCCAGCAGGACAACCGAAAGGCGTGCGCGGCCGTTTGCGTGGACAGCGGCCGCGGCGGAATCGAGGGAGGACATGGGCAGGCATCAGAACAGGGGCCGCCAGCCTATTTCCTCCCCGGATTCCGATTTCTGCTATGTTTTCCATCGATTCCGGACAGAAATTCCCCATGCTTCCCACCGAGCGCCTGCGCGGCATCGAGGCCTTCGTCGCCACCGCCGATGCCGGCAGCTTCACTGCCGCCGCTGAACGCCTGCACCTGACCAGTTCGGCGGTGGGCAAGACCATCGCACGGCTGGAGGCACGCCTGGGCGCGCGGTTGTTCGAACGCAGCACGCGCCGCCTTCGCCTGACCGAGGCCGGTGAGGGCTTCTACCGCACCTGCGTGCGGGTGCTGGGCGAGCTGGCCGATGCCGAGTCGGTGCTGGTCTCGCACGCAGACGCGCCCGTGGGCCGCCTGCGGGTGGATGCGCCGGCCACCTTCGGGCGCCTCAAAGTCTGGCCGTTGCTGCTGCAGCTGGCCGCCGAGTTTCCACAGTTGCATCCGCAGGTGACCTTCAGCGACCGCTTCAGCGACCTCGCCGAGGACGGCGTCGACCTCGCCGTACGCATCGGCGGTCCCGAGCCGCTGCCCGCCACGCTGGGCAGCCGCCTGCTCGGTTACGAATGCCTGCGCTTCTGCGCCTCCCCGGCCTACCTGCTTCGGCATGGCCAGCCCCGCTCGGCCGCCGAGCTGGCCGGGCATGACGGTGTGCTGTTCGGACGCGCGGACGGCAGCATCGGGCCGTGGCAGGTGGCCGATGGCAGGCAGCGCAGTACACCGCTGCAGGCCCGCGCGCGCCTGGTGGTTGGCAGCGCCGAGGCCCAGGTGGCGGCGGTCGAGGCCGGCTTCGGCATCGCGCAGCTGGCCACCTGGCTGGTCGATGACGCGCTGGCGCGCGGCAGCCTGGTCTCGATCCTGCCATCGCTGGACTGCCGCGGCCTGCCGCTGCGCCTGCTGTGGCCGCAGGGCCGGCAACGGCTGCCACGCGTGGACGTGGCCCTGGACCGTCTCGGCGCCGGGTTGCAGATCGATCCGCCGCGCTGAGCGAAGCGCCATCGGCGGCGGTCGCATCGAACAGCTGCGACTGCCGGTCGCATTGCCCGCATCCCGCCCCTCACCCACCATCCGCGCAGCGTTTCAGCGTGGGCAGGACATGGACGGATTCCCCTGGTTGCTGGTTGCCGCCGCCGGTAGTGCCATCGCAGCCTTGCTGCATATCGGCTGCATTGCCTTCGGCGCCGCGTGGTACAGGTACTTCGGTGCTGGCCAGCGCATGGTCCGGCTGGCACAGGCCGGGCATTGGTGGCCGCCGCTGATGACCGCCGGCATCACTGCCGTGCTGGTGGCCTGGACGCTGTACGCACTGGCAGCCGCGGGCTGGCATTCGCCGCTGCCGGCCAGTCGTCTGGTCCTGTCGGGCATCGCCCTGCTGTTGCTGCTGCGCGCGGCGATGGGCTTCGGGCTGGCCCTGCTCCGGCCCGGCTACAACGGCCGGCGCTTCTGGGTGGTCAGTTCACTGCTCTGCCTCAGCCTGGGGCTGGCCTTCGCGCTGGGTACCGGCCAGGCCTGGCAGAGCCTGGGCTAGCCGCTCACCATCGCCCGCCTGTGGGGGCGGCGGAAGCAACCGTCAAGCATCTGCTGATGCCGGTACGGCATGAGGTCGGTGCCGATCGGCCTGAACCGGACCGCGCCCGACGCGGTCGTACCGCCGCGCGCGCCCTACAATGGGCGCATGCAGATCGGCCCGTACACCATTGCCCCCAACGTCGTGCTGGCGCCCATGGCCGGCGTCACCGACAAGCCCTTCCGCCTGCTGTGCAAACGGCTGGGCGCGGGTCTGGCCGCCTCGGAAATGACCATCAGTGATCCGCGCTTCTGGAACACGCGCAAGTCGATCCACCGCATGGACCATGACGGCGAACCGGCCCCGATCAGCGTGCAGATCGCCGGCACCGAGCCGCAGCAGCTGGCCGAGGCCGCGCGCTACAACGTCGACCACGGCGCGCAGATCATCGACATCAACATGGGCTGCCCGGCCAAGAAGGTGTGCAACGCCTGGGCCGGTTCGGCACTGATGCGCGACGAGCAACTGGTGGCGCGCATCCTCGAGGCCGTGGTCAACGCGGTGGACGTGCCGGTCACGCTGAAGATCCGTACCGGTTGGGACTGCGATCATCGCAATGGCCCGCTGATCGCACGCATCGCCGAGGACAGCGGTATCGCGGCACTGGCGGTGCACGGCCGTACCCGCGACCAGCACTACACCGGCCAGGCGGAGTACGCCACGATCGGCGAGATCAAGGCCGCGCTGCGCATTCCGGTGATCGCCAACGGCGATATCGATTCGCCGCAGAAGGCCGCCTACGTCCTGAAGGAAACCGGCGTGGATGCGGTGATGATCGGTCGCTCGGCGCAGGGTCGGCCGTGGATCTTCCGCGAAGTGGCGCACTACCTGGCCACCGGCGAGGAACTGCCACCGCCATCACTGGCGGAAGTGCGCGACATCCTGCTTGGCCACCTGCACGCGCTGCATGCGTTCTATGGCGAGCCGCAGGGCGTGCGCATCGCGCGCAAGCACCTGGGCTGGTATGCCAAGGACCGGCCGGAGAATGCCGCTTTCCGCGCGGTGGTCAACCGTGCCGAGGATCCGGCCAGCCAGATCGCATTGACCACCGAATACTTCGACCGCCTGATCGCCGGGGAACCGGCGCTGCCTTCGGCGGCCTGAGCCGCCAGCCCCGCGTCTGCGAACAGTCGAGCCAGCTCGACGCTACAAGAGCCCACCATGACCCCGCCGATTTCCTCCCCGACCTATCTGCACGGGTTTTCCGGCACCGAGCAGCAGCGCCTGATGACCCAGGCCCGGCTGCTGGAGTCAAGCATCTTCGGCCAGATCGACTACAGCGGCGCACGTCGCCTGCTGGAAGTCGGCAGCGGCGTGGGCGCACAGACCGAGATCCTGCTGCGCCGCTTCCCCGAGCTGCACGTGACCGGCGTGGACCTGAGCGAAACGCAGCTGGCCACCGCGCGCGAGAACCTGGCGCGCACGCCGTGGTGCAGCGACCGCTATACCCTGCAGCAGGCCGATGCCGGTGAGCTGCCGTTCGAGGCACGCAGCTTCGACGCGGCGTTCCTGTGCTGGGTGCTGGAGCACGTGCCGTCACCCGCACGTGTGCTGAGCGAAGTGCGCCGGGTGCTGGCACCGGGTTCGCCGGTGTACATCACCGAAGTGATGAATGCCTCGTTCCTGCTCGATCCGTATTCGCCGCACATCTGGCGCTACTGGATGGCCTTCAACGATTTCCAGTACGACCACGGGGGCGACCCGTTCGTCGGCGCCAAGCTGGGCAACCTGCTGCTGGCCGGCGGCTTCCGCGACGTGCACACCGAGATCAAGACCATCCACCTGGACAACCGCGAGCCGGCGCGTCGCAAGACGATGATCGCGTTCTGGGAACAGCTGCTGCTGTCGGCCGCCGACCAGCTGCTGCAGGCCGGCTCGGTGGACGAGGAAACCGTGGAGGGCATGCGCCGCGAGTTCCGCCTGGTGCAGAACGACCCGAACGCGGTGTTCTTCTACTCGTTCGTGCAGGGCCGCGCGACGGTGTATTGAGGCCCATCCTCGCCACAGGATGGCCTGCGGCTCCGGCGGCAACCGGCTAGAATCCCGCAGTCCCGGCCTCGGAACGGCGCGTGCCGGGATCCCCCTCTATTGCCCTCAGGCATCGGTGTGCGGGTACGTCGCGCATGGATGGACCTTACCTGCGAGCGCATGATGAGTGACAGCGGACGAACGCCTTTCTCCACCCATGATGTGAACCTGCCGGGCGGAC
The DNA here is from genome assembly GCF_030913325.1 of Stenotrophomonas sp. a6. Taxonomy (NCBI): domain Bacteria; kingdom Pseudomonadati; phylum Pseudomonadota; class Gammaproteobacteria; order Lysobacterales; family Lysobacteraceae; genus Stenotrophomonas; species Stenotrophomonas sp. a6. Next base: position 748,860 of record NZ_CP133161.1, on the reverse strand, counting down.
TCCTGCCCAGCCAGACGCGCCTGCTCGCCGGGATCATCGCGCTGTTGTGCATTCTCTACGTCGCATTCGCGCTGACGCCATCCTCCTACTCGCTGGCCTACGAGTATCTCGGCCTGGCGCCACAGAACCCGGTACTTGGCAGCGCCCGCATGATCCGCAGCGATGAGTGGATCGTGTTCACGCCCTACATCCAGATCGCGGTCAACAACGATTTCGGCCAGTTCAACGCACACTCGCCGTACCACGAGTCACTGCGCACCTTCCAGGCGCTGCCGCTGCTCGACTGGGGCCTGCTGTTCAAGCCCTACCACTGGGCGTTCTTCGTGTTGCCAGCAGCGAACGCCTATTCGTTCTTCTTCATGTTCATGGCCATGGCCTTCCTGAGCGGATGGGCCCTGTTCCTGCGCCAACTGCGGATGCCGGTACCAGCCGCAGTGCTGGTTTCGGCCACGCTGTTCTTCGCGCCATTCGTGCAGGTCTGGTGGACCAGCAATGCCGGTGCCTTCGCTCTGGCACCCTGGGCCGCCGCAGCCTGGCTGTGCATCGGCAATCGCTGGGTTCGCATCCTGGCCAGTGCGTACGCCCTCGCTGTCTGGGTGATCGCAGTGTCCTATCCGCCCTTCATCATTTCCTCGCTGCTGGCCATGGCGGTGCTGGTCCTGGCCTTCCGTCGCGATGCCCTCACGCTTCCACGACTGATCGATGCCGGCATCGCAGGCGCGCTGGCATTGGCCGTGTTCATCGGTTACTTCCACGACATCATCCCGATCGTGCGCAACACGGTTTATCCGGGCCAGCGCCAGAGCGCCGGAGGTGGGGTCGGGCTGACGTCCCTGTTCGCGCACGTCTTCCCGAACCTGATGACCTACCGGTTTGCACCGCTGCCAATGTTCAAAGGCTCCAACGAGTGCGAGATCGCCGTACTCGGCAGCCTGTTGCCGCTGTTCACCCTGGTCCTTGCTGACGGCGCACGACTGCGCGAATGGGTGCGGGGCCACCGCGGCAGCGTGCTGGCCCTCGCCGCTGGCGTACTGCTGATCGCCTGCTGGATCTTCCTGCCCGTGCCCGTTCTGGTCGGCAAGTTGACCGGGCTCTCGATGGTGCCACCCGCACGCGCGCTGCTGGCGTTCGGCCTGCTGCTCAACATCGGCTGCGCGATGATCCTGGTCCATTGCGGCGTACGCCTGGAGCGCAGGCGTCTGCTGCTGCTGGCTGCGCTGCTGATGGCTGGCAGCGTGGCCAAGTTCCTGTTCGGCGAAGGCCAGTTCAGCCGCCTGCACAGCGCCGCCGATGCCATTCCCTATCTCTGCTTGGCGGGGCTGGCCGTTGCCGCCCGCCGCCCAAAGCTGTCGGCGCATGCGGCCACCTTGGTCCTGGCCACCGCCGCCTTGGCCAATCTGCTGGGCAATGGCTTGTTCAACCCTGTGCAGCCTGCCGGGCCGATCTTCGCAATGGACCGCACTGCCGTCCTGCACTCCCTGCAGGCCCGCGGCTCAGCCACCACGACCGAAGGCGCGCTGGTGGCTCCCGGTGGGTTCGGGGCCCTCCTGCCGGGTGTTGGCATTCCCGCCGTGAACCATGTGCTGTACCTGCCACAGATGGATTACTTCCGCCGCTACTTCCCATCCCTGCCCGACGAGCAGTTCGACTTCACCTTCAACCGCTACCACCACATCACCGTAGCGCCTGAGGGCGACGCACCACGGGTGCTGCAGGGGGATCTGGTGGAACTGCCGGCAAAACCCCTGCTGGCCCACCCAGCCCCATGAATCCGATGACCACCACTTCGCCCTCCGCATCCACGCCGGCTCGGATCGCCGTGATCATCCCCTGCTACAAAGTGACCCGCCACGTGCTGTCCGTGCTGGCGGCGATCGATGATGCGGTAACGGCGATCTACTGCGTGGACGATGCGTGCCCCGACGGCAGCGGCCGCCTGATCCAGGCCGAAGCCAACGACCCGCGCATCACCGTGCTGTTCCATCAGCACAACCTCGGCGTCGGCGGCGCGATCAAGACCGGGTACCGCGCGGCCATCGCCGATGGCATGGACATTCTGGTCAAGGTCGATGGCGATGGGCAGATGGACCCGGCGCTGCTGATGGACTTCGTCGCGCCGATCGCCGACGGCCATGCCGACTACACCAAGGGCAACCGATTCTGGAACCTGACCCACATCCGCCGCATGCCCCCGGTGCGGCGCCTGGGCAACCTGCTGCTGTCCTTCATGACCAAGGCTTCGTCCGGGTACTGGCAGGTGTTCGATCCGACCAACGGCTACACCGCCATCCATGCCAAGGTCGCCAGCCACCTGAAACTCGAGGCGGTCAGCGACCGCTATTTCTTCGAGACCGACATGCTGTTCCGACTGAACACCGTGCGCGCGGTCGTGCAGGATGTGGCAATGGATGCCCACTACGGCGACGAAACCAGCAACCTGCGCATTGGTCGCATCCTGGGTGAGTTCACCTTCAAGCACCTGCGCAACACGCTCAAGCGCATTGCCTACAACTATTTCCTGCGCGACCTCAGCATCGCGTCGCTGGAGCTGATCGCCGGCAGCAGCCTGCTCGCCTTCGGGGGGCTGTTCGGGCTGTACCACTGGGTACGGTCGGCCCAGGCCGATGTCGCCACGCCGGTGGGTACCATCATGATCGCCATGGTCGCGCTGATCTCCGGGCTGCAGTTCCTGCTGGCGTTCGTTGGCTTTGACATCGCCAACGTGCCGCGCCAGGTGCTGAACCGTTCGATCAAGCTCAACCGCCAGCCGCAGTAGAGCCACGCCCTGCGTGGCTGTTGTTCGCGCCATCCACGCATGGCGTGGATCTACGGGTGCGCAGCGCCGGTCGCGGATGCTGCCGGCTCGTGCCAGATGCGTTGCCACATCGCGGCCAGCCGGCGCCCGGCGTCGGCGCGTGCTGCCGGGCTGCTGTAGTCCACGCGCAGCTGTTCGGGCACGATCGGCCGCCACTGCCCGCCCACCTGTTCGGCCACGGCGAAGTTGAAGGTGTAATCCGGTTCCAGGCCCATGCGCAGATCACTCAGCACCAGGCGCCCGTCAACGACCTGCGCACGCATGAAGCCGCGGTTGAACCACTGCAGTCGCTGCACCGCCGGAATCGCCTGCGCCTCGCGCAGTGCCTGCACGTTGGAGGGATGGCCTTCGAACTGCATCGGCCCATGATCGGCGACCAGCGAGCGGTCTCCGACCACGTAGCCATTGGGCGTCATCGCCACTACCCGCCATAGCAGCGTGTTGAACGGCATCGGTACCGAGAAGCGCGGCGCATCGGCCAGGCCCATCGCGGCCAGGCTCTGCTGCGCGACGCGGTCGACCTGCGCCTTGGCGATCAGGCCCCAGCCCAGGTATGCGCTGCTGACCAGCAGTGACACGCCCAGCACCTTGCCGACCCAGGGGCGCGCACGACCGAACCAGGCCACTACGCAGCCCAGCAGCAGCCACACAGTGTATGCAGGGTCGATGATGAAGACGCTGGAGCCCATGGTTGGATGTGGCCGCAGCGGCCACCACAACTGGGTGCCATAGACAGTGAACGCATCCAGCACCGGGTGGGTCACCAGCGCCAGCTGGATCGCCCAGAACCAGCGCACCGGTGACTGCGCGACCCGGCCATTTCCAAAGCGCTTGAACAACCACCAGATCAGCGCCGCCACCCACGGCAGCACCAGCAACGAATGGCTGAAGCTGCGGTGCTCGACCATGTTCGCTACCGGGTCGGTGGCGGTGAAGCCGAGCCACAGCGCGTCGAGGTCCGGCAGAGTACCGAGCGCGGCACCGGCCAGCAGTGCCGCACGGCGATGGCCGGGCGGAGCAATGGCAGCGGCGACGGCGCCACCAAGTACGATCTGGGTCAGGGAATCCATGGGCCGATGCTAACGGCTTACGGGCGTGCCGTCTCACTCCCGGACACCGTTTCTGTAGAGTCGACTGTTAGTCGACTGCTCTTCCATCAGGCTGCGGACACCGCGCGCTGCGCGCGATAGTCGACTAACAGTCGACTCTACGGAAACGGGTTACGCCGCCTGTGACAAGCGCGCGCCCGGTAGCTCCACCAAGGTCTGCCCGTTGTGGTCCAGCAGGCGCAGCGCGCCGTCGTGGTCTTCGACCAGCGCGGTCAGGCTTTCCACCCAGTCACCATCGTTCGCATAGACCAGGCCGTCGCGTTCGACCAGCGCGGCGCGGTGGATATGGCCACAGACGATGCCATCCAGGCCACGCCGGCGCACGTCGTCCAGCCCGGCCTGCACGAAGCGCTCGATGTAGCGTTCGGCCGCACCACTGCGCTTTTTCAGGAACTCCGACAGCGACCAGTAGCGCATGCCCAGCCGGCGCCGCACTGCATTCAGCGCCTGGTTGCCGGTGAGGATGCGGTAGTACAGCCAGTCGCCGAACTTTTCCTGAAGGCCGCCGAAGTGGGTCACGCCGTCGTACTCGTCGCCGTGCGCGACCAGCAGGCGACGGCCATCGGCGGTCACATGGATGGCGCGGCGGCGCACCTGCATCGCTGGCAGCATCAGCCCGCACACCTGGCGCAGCGAGGCATCGTGGTTGCCGGGAATGTAGATGATCTCGGTCCCGGCACGGCGCAGCGCGTGCAGGGCCTGGATGACCTCGCTGTGCGACTGCCGCCAGTTGGCACGGCGATGGGCCATCCACCACAGGTCGATGATGTCGCCGACCAGGTACAGACGCTCACAGCGCAGCTGCGAGAGAAAGCGTGCCAGTTCGGTGGCATGGCAATGACGTGAACCCAGGTGGACGTCAGAGACGAACACTGCGCGCCGGTGCGGCGACAGGTTCGCCAGCACGCTCATGCCGGCGTCCCCGCATCGCGCAGGTAGCGTTTGCGCTTGTTCGGCCGGATCGCGCACAGGTCCACTTCGATCAGGCCGTCGATCGAATCGCTGAAGTCCGGGTCCACACCGAAGGCGAGGAAGCGCGCGCCACCGGGTTCGCACAGATCGGTGTACTGGCGATACAGCGTCGGCACGCCGGTGCCGAGTGCGGCCAGGTTGGCCTTGAGCACGTCGAACGCGGCGCCTGCATCCAGCTCACCGAAACTCGGCGGTGCGGCGAAGTACTGGAACGGCCGGTTCGATTCGGCCAGGCCAGCGGTACCGCCGTAATAGCGCTGGTAGTACGCCACCAGCTGCTCGCGCGCATCGCGTGGCAGCGCCGCGCTGATCGACACGGCGCCGAACAGGTAGCGGATGCCCGGCCGGCATTGCAGGTAGGCACCGATGCCCTGCCACAGGTAGTCCAGGCTGCGGCTGCCCCAGTAGTCGGGCACCACGAAGCTGCGGCCCAGTTCCAGGCCTTCGGCGATGTGGGTGATGGCATCGTCGGAATAGCGGAACAGCGACGCGCTGTAGAGCCCGGACAGTCCGTGCCGGGCCAGCGCGTGGGCACCACGCATGATCCGGTACGCGCCGGCGATGCGCTGCGCGGCCGCGTCCCAGATCACGATGTGCTCGTACCGCGAGTCAAAGTCGTCCAGGTCGCGGCTGCGCCCGGTGCCCTCGCCCACCTGGCGGAAGGTCAGTTCGCGCAGGCGGCCCAGCTCCAGCAGCAGCGGCGAATCGGCAGTACAAGTGGCCAGCAGAATCTGCTTGCCGTCGGCGGTCTGGCCCAGCTGGGTGGCTGCGGCAATCCCAGCGGCGACCTGCGAGGGTGGCACCGGGGCCGCCAGCGGCTCGGGGCCTGCGAAGGCAGCGGCATTGCCGGCCGCGCCATTGCGGCCCAGCGCATACAGCGCGCGGCGTACGGCCAGCAGCTGTGCGCCTGGGTCACCGCCCTTGCCCAGCTGCATCGGCTCACCGATGCTCAGCCGCAGCGGGCGGCCACGACGGGTGAACATCTCGCGCGCCAGCAGCGCGGTGCCGGCCGGCTTGAACAGGGTCGAGGCGCCGTAGAACAGCGCCGAGTTGCGCGCTTCCACCCGTACCGGCAGCACCGGCGCGCCGGCGGCACGGGCAAAGCGGACGAAACCGCGCTGCCAGCGACCATCGCGGATGCCTCGCAGCGAGAGGCGCGAGACCTCGCCGGCCGGGAACACGATCACGCACTGCTCGGCGGCCAGCGCCTCCTCCACAGCGTGCAGGCTGCCACGCTGGGCCTTGCCACCAAGGATGCGCACCGGCAACAGCAGGTCCTGCAGTGGCGCAATCGCCCCCAGCAGGTCGTTGGCCACGATCCGCACATCGCGGCGGATGCGGCCGACCGCGTCCAGCAGGGCCAGCGCGTCCAGTGCGCCGGACGGGTGGTTGGCGACGATCAGCAGGCGACCGGTGGCCGGGATCTTCGCCAACGCGGCCGGATCCACCTGGTACTGGCCATCGATGAACTCCAGCCCGGCGGCGACGAAGCCGAATCCGCGCAATCCTGCACTGCGCTGCAGGAACGCTTCGATCTGGTCCAACCGCGACCAGCGCCCGACGCTGCGAAGCAATGGCCGCGCCAGTTGGCCACGACGGCCATGGAACCAATCGGGAAAGCGTTGCTGGAGACGCTGTTCAAGTTCCTGCATGGCGGATCCACTCATGCCCGGCGGCCGTATTGGCCGACAGCCTGCGCCCGGCAGGCGGCAGCCAGATGGCGGTTTCGGGGCAGAACGATGACGGTCGTCCCCGGCCGGAGGGGCCGCAACCGCCCCCTCGCCACCCGGCCCGCTGTCACACTGGTGGAACACTGGGCCTCGAGGCCGGAGCCCAATCCCGTCAGGACGGCCCTTGCCGGGCCTACGCGGGCTTAACCACCGGCAACCGGTACAGGTTCACAATGCACAGGCGGCGCACCCCGTGTATCATGCGCGCCCATCTTTCCATCCGAATCAAGGGATATTACGCCTGATGTCCAGCTATCTCTTCACCTCCGAGTCGGTCTCCGAAGGCCATCCGGACAAGGTTGCCGACCAGATCTCCGATGCGGTGCTGGACGCGATCCTGACCCAGGACCAGCGCGCCCGCGTGGCCTGCGAGACCATGGTCAAGACCGGCGTTGCCATCGTGGCCGGTGAAATCACCACCAGCGCCTGGATCGACCTGGAAGCCCTGACCCGCAAGGTCATCACGGACATCGGCTACGACAGCTCCGACGTCGGCTTCGACGGCGCCACCTGCGGCGTGCTGAACCTGATCGGCAAGCAGTCGCCGCACATCGCCCAGGGCGTGGACCGCAAGAAGCCGGAAGAAATGGGCGCGGGCGACCAGGGCCTGATGTTCGGCTACGCCACCAACGAGACCGACAGCTACATGCCGGCCGCGATCCACCTGTCGCACCGCCTGGTCGAGCAGCAGGCCAAGATCCGCAAGAAGAAGAACTCGCCGCTGTCGTGGCTGCGTCCGGACGCCAAGAGCCAGGTCACCCTGCGCTATGAAAACGGCGTGGTCTCGGCCATCGACGCCGTGGTGCTGTCGACCCAGCATGCCCCGGGCATCAAGCAGAAGGACCTCATCGAGGCCGTCCGCGAAGAGATCATCAAGCCGGTGCTGCCGGCCAAGTGGCTGCACAAGGGCACCAAGTTCCACATCAACCCGACCGGCAAGTTCGAGATCGGCGGCCCGGTGGGCGACTGCGGCCTGACCGGCCGCAAGATCATCGTCGACACCTACGGCGGCTGGGCCCGTCACGGTGGTGGCGCCTTCTCCGGCAAGGACCCGTCCAAGGTCGATCGTTCGGCGGCCTACGCGGCCCGCTACGTCGCCAAGAACGTGGTTGCCGCCGGCCTGGCCGACCGTTGCGAAGTGCAGGTCTCCTACGCCATCGGCGTGGCTGAGCCGACCTCGATCTCGGTCACCACCTTCGGCACCGGCAAGATCAGCGACGACAAGATCGAGAAGCTGATCCGCAAGCACTTCGACCTGCGCCCGTACGGCATCATCAAGATGCTGGACCTGATCCACCCGATGTACCAGCAGACCGCGGCCTATGGCCACTTCGGCCGCAAGCCGAAGGAGTTCAGCTACCTCAACGGCGAAGGCGAGACCGTCAACGCCACGGCCTTCTCCTGGGAGAAGACCGACCGCGCCGCCGCCCTGCGCGCCGATGCGAAGCTGAAGTAAAGCCGACCGGTAGAGCCGACCGGTAGAGCCGACTGTTAGTCGGCTGACCTTGAAGAAGGGCCGCGCAAGCGGCCCTTCTGCTTTCTGGTAGAGCCGGCCGCTGGCCGGCTTTTTCATGGCCTCCGGAAACAATCGCGCGGTTGCCGATACAATCCGCCGCATGTCGACCGAACTGAAAACCCACCAGCTGTCCATGACCGTGCTGATGTCGCCGGAAATGGCCAATTTCTCCGGCAAGGTCCACGGTGGTGCGATCCTGCGCCTGCTCGACCAGGTCGCCTACGCCTGCGCCAGCCGTTACGCCGGCAGCTACGTAGTCACCCTGTCGGTGGACCAGGTGATGTTCCGCCAGCCCATCGCGGTGGGCGAGCTGGTCAGCTTCCTGGCATCGGTGAACTACACGGGCACCTCGTCGATGGAGATCGGCATCAAGGTGGTGGCCGAGGACATCCTCAAGCGCAGCGTGCGCCACGCCAACAGCTGCTTCTTCACCATGGTGGCGGTGGATGAGGAAGGCCGGCCGACGCCGGTGCCACCCTTGCAGCCGGTCACCTCGGACGAAAAGCGCCGCCAGGCGGCCGCGCTGATCCGCCGCCAGCTGCGTCAGGAAATGGAACAGCGCCATCTGGAACTGCTGGCGTCGAATCCGCCGTCGCCGGAGGAATGAGGTAGTGCCGGCCGCTGGCCGGCAACCTCGCGCGTGCTGCCAAACATCATGAGGGTGCCGGCCAGCGGCCGGCACTACCGCTACACCTCACCCGGTGTTCTGCACGCCCTGTGAAACACCGTTCACGCACGCCACCAGCGCACGCAGCAGATCGTCATCCTCGCGTCCGCTGGCCCGCCAGCGCTGCAGCAGGTCCACCTGCAGCATGCTGATCGGATCGACATAGGGATTGCGCAGGCGGATCGACAGCGCCAGCCGCGCATCGTGGTCCAGCAGCGTCTGCTGGTCCATCAATGCCAGCAGCCAGTGCCGGGTGAGTTCCAGTTCGCGCTGCACCTGCGGGAAGAAGCGCCCGTGCAACTCGCCGGACAGCTGCGAGAACTGCTCGGCGATGGTGATATCGCCCTTGGACAGCACCATCGAGATATCGTCCAGGAACGTACGGAAAAACGGCCAGTCTCGCGCCATATCGCGCAGGGTCTGTTCGTGGCCGGCATCCACCGCCGCCTGCAGGCCACTGCCCACGCCATACCAACCGGGAATCACCGCGCGTGCCTGGCTCCAGGCGAATACCCACGGAATCGCGCGCAGGTTGCCCAGTGCTGCGTCCTGGCCGAGCCGGCGCGACGGACGCGAGCCCAGCGTCATCCGCTCGATCACATCGATCGGCGTGGCGGTACGGAAGTAATCCATGAAGCCGGCCTGGCCAACGAACGCGCGATACACCTCACTGCTGGCCCCAGCCACCGCATCCATCACCGGCCGCCAGTCGTCCTCGCGGGGCTCGGCAGCACGCGGGCGCAGGCTGGCGCGCAGCACCGCGCCGGTGGCCTGTTCCAGCGAGCGCAAAGCCAGCGCGCGGATACCGTACTTGCGATGAATCACCTCGCCCTGCTCGGTCACCCGCAGGCGGCCATCGATGCTGCCGCGTGGTGAAGCATCCACCGCGTGCGTGGTCTTGCCACCGCCACGGCTGATCGAGCCGCCACGGCCATGGAAGAAGGTCAGGCGGATGCCCGCCTCGGCCGCCACCTCCAGCAGCTCCACCTGTGCACGCTGCAGGCCCCAGCGCGAGGCAGCGATGCCACCGTCCTTGCTGCTGTCCGAGTAGCCCAGCATCACCATCTGCACGTCGTCGCGTGCCTGCAGGTGCGCGCGATAGATCGGGTCGGCCAGCAGGTCACGCAGGGTCGCGGTGCCGCGCTTGAGATCATCCACCGTCTCGAACAGCGGTGCGATATCCAGCGGTACTGATCCGTTCTCTTCCACCAGGCCGCCACGGCGTGCCAGCGCCAGCACCGCGAGCACGTCGCTGCGGTCGTGCGCCATCGAGATGATGTAGCTGCCCAGCGCATCGCTGCCATGCCGCGCACGCGCATCGGCCAGTGCAGCGAACACCGCGTCCAGCCGCTGGTTGCCCTCGTCGTCGCCGTTGGGCAATGCCGTTTCACCGCTGGCATGCGGGCTCAGCAGCCGCGCACGGCCCGCCACATCCAGCGCCTGCCAGGCCTCTTCGCCACCCAGCACGGCGGCCAGCGCGCGCGCATGCACGCTCGACTCCTGGCGCACATCCAGCCGCGCCAGATGGAAGCCGAAGGTCTTCACCCGCCACAGCAGGCGCTGCACGGCAAAACCACCAGCGTGCTCGCCACGGTTCGCAAGCAGGCTGTCGAGGATCAGCTGCAGGTCGTCGATCAATTCGGCGGGGCCGGCGTAGGCGCCCCCGCCATTGTCCAGCGTGGCCTGCAGGCGTGCGCGCATGCGGTCGTTGAGCAGGCGGTACGGCATATCGGCGTGGCGCGGGCGCGACTGCACCTGCGGCAGCAGCTGCTGGTACTGCGCCACGCGCGCCTGCAGCGCATCGCTCACCCCTACCCGCTCGGTGGACTGGCTGAGCAGGCTGGCCAGCTGCAGCAGTTCCTTCTGGTAGCGCCCGAGCACCGCCTGCCGCTGCGCATCCAGCGTATTGCGGATGGTGTGGGCATCCACGTTCGGATTGCCGTCCATGTCGCCGCCCACCCACGTACCAAAGCGCAGCAGGCGCGGCAGCGGCAGTTCTTCGCCGTAGGTATCGCGCAGCGCCTGCTGCAGCGATTCGTACAGCACCGGGATCACCCGGTACAGCACCTGCACCAGGTAGAAGCCGACGTGCTCGCGCTCGTCATCCACGGTCGGCCGCACCGGTGAGGAATCGGTGGTCTGCCACGACGCGGTCAGCGCCATGCGGAAGCGCGCGGCATCGGCGGCGGCCTCACCCGGGGTGCGCTGGCCGTCGAGGTTGTCGACCAGGCTGGCCACCATCAGCTGCTCTTTTTCCAGCAACGCGCGGCGCACGGCTTCGGTCGGATGCGCGGTGAACACCGGTTCGATGTCGATGCGCGGCAGCCACTGCGCCAGTTCGTCCAGGCCCACGCCCTGCGCCTTCAGGTGCTGCAGTGCATCCTGCAGGCCATCGGGCTGCGCCCCTGCGGTACCGGCGCGCTGGTAGTCACGGCGGCGGCGGATGCGATGCACGCGCTCGGCGATGTTGACCACCTGGAAGTAGGTGCTGAAGGCCCGCACCATGGTCTCGGCCTGCTGCGGCGTGCGCCCGGCCAGGCCATCGGCCAGCTCCGACAGCGGCGCCTGGTTTTCGCGACGGGCGATGGCGCGGGTACGCACGTCCTCGACGTCATCAAGAAACGCGGCCGACACCTGTTCGACCAGCAGGTCGCCGACCAGTGCGCCAAGCCGGCGCACATCATCGCGAAGCGGAAGATCGGGAGAAGCAAACTCGATGCTGCTGCGGTACTCGTTCATCGGCGACGCACAGGCCTCGGTCAACGGATCCAGGCCCCAAGCCTATCCCAGATCGGGCGTCGTGCTGCGATGCAAAAATGGTTTCATCTGGTAGTGCCGGCCGCTGGCCGGCAACCTCAGGTTGCATGTCTCCATGAGGTTGCCGGCCAGCGGCCGGCACTACCAGGCCCGGTCAGCGCTTCTTCTTCGCCTTGCCCTGCTCGGCCGGGCCGATGGTCTGCTCCAGCCAGCGCTCGCTTTCGGCCAGCATGGTCATGATCGATTCGCGTGCGCGGTAGGCGTGCGATTCGTTCGGCAGCATCACCAGCCGCGCGGTGCCACCCAGGCCCTTCACCGCAGCAAACATGCGCTCGCTCTGGATCGGGAAGGTGCCGGAGTTGTTGTCGTCCACGCCGTGGATGAAGAGGATCGGGTCCTTGATCCTGTCGGCGTAGTTGAACGGCGCCATCTTCTGGTAGACGTCCTGCGCCTGCCAGTAGTTGCGCTCCTCGGCCTGAAAGCCGAACGGCGTGAGTGTGCGGTTGTAGGCGCCGCTGCGCGCGATACCCGCCTTGAACAGGCGCGTATGCGCCAGCAGGTTGGCGGTCATGAACGCACCGTAGGAATGGCCGCCGATGGCGATGTGGTCGCGATCGGTCACGCCACGGCGCACCACTTCATCCACCGCTGCCTGCGCGTTGGCCACCAGCTGTTCGATGTAGGTGTCGTTCGGCTCCTTGTCGCCCTCGCCGATGATCGGCATCGACGGGCTGGCCAGCACCACGTAGCCCTTGGCCAGGAACGCCTGCGGGCCCCAGTAGCTGACCGCATTGAAGCGGTACGGCGAATCGGTCACCTGGCTGGCCGCGGCTGCGCTCTTGAACTCACCCGGATAGGCCCACATCAGCAGCGGGCGCGGGCCGTCGCGCTTCGGGTCGTAGCCCGGCGGCAGCAGCAGGGTCGCGGTCAGGTCGACGCCATCCTTGCGCTTGTAGCGGATCTGCTCCTTCTGCACGCCCTTCAACTGCGGCAGCGGATGGGCGAAGCGGGTCAGCGCACGCGGCGCAGCACCCGCATCGGCCAGCGACTGCACGTAGAAGTTGGCCGGCTCGTCCGGGCTCTCGCGGCTCAGCAGCAGCGAACCGCCCTGGTTGTCCAGCAATGCCACCGGCAGCGAATAGCTCGGCGCCTGCGAGTGGAACAGGCGGGTGGCCTTGCCACTGGCAATGTCGAAGCGGTCCACGAACGGACGATCGCCTTCCGGCGACGCACCGGCACCGGCCAGATACAGGCTGCTGCCATCGGCGCTGGTCTGCAGCAGCGAACGGCCCCGCTCGTCACTGGACAACAGCGGCCGGCCCGGATCGGAGTAGCGGTCCTGCGCATCGCGGTCCCACATCAGGCGCGGCTCGGCACCGGCGTTGTCCGGGGCGATCAACCAGGTCTTGGTCCTGCGGGTCTTCCACCACGATTCGGTCAGCAGGGCCAGGTCACCGCGGCCCCAGCTGATGCCGGCCAGGCGGCTGCCAAGCTGGGCCAGGGTGACCGGCGGTTTGTCGAACGGCGCGGCCTGCATCAGCACCGCATCGCGTACCTTGGCGTCCCTGTTCGGGTCGCCGCCGTCCTGCGCTTCGGCCCAGACCAGGGTGGCGTCGGCATCACCGCGCCAGCGGATGTCGCGCACGCCGGTCACTTCGGCGTCGTTGCCGGTCGGCAGCCCTTCCACCAGCGGGCGCACGGCCACGGTGTGCACCAGCTTGCCGCTGGCACGGTCGATCACTTCGATGCGGCGCGGGAAGCTGTCCATCGGCACCACGTACGAATACGGGCGCTGCACCGGCTGGCGCAGCACGAAGCGGCCATCCGGCGACACCGAGAAGCCCATGAAGATGCCGGCCGCGCCGATCGCGCGGGTACTGCCATCCAGGCTGACTTCCATCGGCTGGGTGGTCGCGTAGTAATCGAACTGGCGCGCATCAGCCTCGTTCTTCAGCAGGTCCTGGTAGGTACGGATCGACACCACGCCGCCGCCCTGGCTGGTCTGCTGCACTGCCGGGCCGGTCGGAATGCCGTCGGCGGCCGGGGCCGCACCGAGGTTGGCCGGGCGGGTGAACACCACCAGTCCGCGGCTGTCCGGCAGCCACTGGTAGCCGCTGCCGATCACCGTGTTCAGGCCGGCAACCAGGCGACGGGCGCTGCCGCCGGCCACGTCCACCAGCCACAGTTCATTGGCGCCACTGCCGGCGTCGACCTGGTTGAAGGCCAGCCACTTCTGGTCCGGCGACCACGTCACACTGGCGATCGACAGCTTGGCAGGCAGGCCGCTGATCTGCCGCTCCTTGCCGTCGGCCACGTTCATCAGCCACAGCTTCTCGCCGAAGCTGAAGCGGCTGTCGGAGAACGTGCGCGGGTTGATGCGCAGGCCGGCCAGCTTCAGTTCCGGCTGCGCCACCACCTGGATCGAAGGCAGCGACGGCATCTGCATCATCGCGGCCACGTCGCGGCGCGGCGACAGGTACAACGAGGGTGCACGCGGCGCGTCCACCACCGCCTGCAGCGCGGCCGACGGCAGTTCGTAGCCGTTGACGCCCTGGGCCTGTGCGGCCACCGGCTGCGGCGCTGCGGCCCAGGCCAGCGGGGCCACCGCCAGCAGTCCCATCGACAGGACCAGGCCGGTCCAGCGCCGAGTACGGCGCGCGTGCATGCTCATCGTTCCACCTGTGTGATGCGTGAAAACACCGACCTTAACAGGCCGTGCACGCGGCCCCATCTGCCGATGGTTGGGTCATCCGGATGTCACGTCGGGGCCGCGATATAATGGGGGTTCTCCCCTGCCGAGGGGCGCTGCGACCGGATCCCACGAGGCCCGGCCAGGCTCGGTAAGGTGGCTTTGTAACAACGGCGCCCGGCTAGATGCGAGCATCCGCTCGTCCACAACCGGAGCACACAAATGAACGCTGTTGCCAAGACCTTCTCCACCGAAGGTGACTACAAGATCCGCGATATCACGCTGGCCGACTGGGGCCGCAAGGAACTGGACATCGCCGAGCACGAAATGCCGGGCCTGATGTCGATCCGCCGCAAGTACCAGGCCGAGCTGCCGCTGAAGGGCGTGCGCGTGACCGGCTCGCTGCACATGACCATCCAGACCGCGGTGCTGATCGAGACCCTGAAGGACATCGGCGCCGACGTGCGCTGGGCCTCGTGCAACATCTTCTCGACCCAGGACCACGCGGCCGCCGCCATTGCGGCCACCGGCACCCCGGTGTTTGCCTGGAAGGGCGAGACCCTGGAAGAGTACTGGGACTGCACCCTGGACGCGCTGACCTTCACCCTGGCCGATGGCACCCTGACCGGCCCGGAGCTGGTGGTGGACGACGGCGGTGACGTGACCCTGCTGATCCACAAGGGCTACGAGCTGGAAAACGGCAGCGACTGGGTCAACACCGCCTCCTCCTCGCACGAAGAACAGGTCATCAAGAACCTGCTCAAGCGCGTCGCCAAGGAGCGCCCGGGTTACTGGGGCCGCGTGGTCAAGGACTGGAAGGGCGTCTCCGAAGAGACCACCACCGGCGTGCACCGCCTGTACCAGCTGGCCCAGGCCGGCACCCTGCTGATCCCGGCGATCAACGTCAACGACTCGGTCACCAAGAGCAAGTTCGACAACCTGTACGGCTGCCGCGAGTCGCTGGCCGACGGCCTGAAGCGCGCGATGGACGTGATGCTGGCCGGCAAGGTGGCCGTGGTCTGCGGCTACGGCGACGTCGGCAAGGGCTGCGCCGCCTCGCTGCGTGCCTACGGCGCGCGCGTGATCGTCACCGAGATCGACCCGATCTGCGCCCTGCAGGCGGCGATGGAAGGCTATGAAGTCAACACCATCGAATCGACCCTGGGCCGTGCCGACCTGTACGTCACCACCACCGGCAACAAGGACATCATCCGCATCGAGCACCTGAGCGCGATGAAGGACCAGGCCATCGTCTGCAACATCGGCCACTTCGACAACGAGATCCAGGTCGATGCGCTGGTGTCGTTCGCCGGCATCAAGCACGTCAACATCAAGCCGCAGGTGGACAAGTACATCTTCCCGAACGGCAACGCGATCTTCCTGCTGGCCGAAGGCCGCCTGGTGAACCTGGGCTGCGCCACCGGCCACCCGAGCTTCGTGATGTCCAACAGCTTCGCCAACCAGACCCTGGCACAGATCGACCTGTGGGCGAACAAGGACAGCTACGAGAAGAAGGTCTACCTGCTGCCGAAGAAGCTGGACGAGGAAGTGGCCCGCCTGCACCTGGAAAAGATCGGCGTGAAGCTGACCACCCTGAGCCAGGAACAGGCCGACTACATCGGCGTGCCGGTGGAAGGCCCGTTCAAGCCGGACCACTACCGCTACTGATGCCTGCGGGGTGCCGGCCAGCGGCCGGCACTACCTGTGCATGCAACACCACGGAACGGGCGCCTTCGGGCGTCCGTTCTGCGTTTGCGTGTGGTCGTACACCCCGCATCCAGTCCCCACTGGTAGATCCACGCCATGCGTGGATGCTCCGGCAGTAGCTTCGGTCAAGGCAACGCGCCCAGCGCGCGCTACGATGCAGCCATGACCCCGGCCATCAACCTGCTCAAGCGCGAGAAGATCGCCCACACCGTGCGCAGCTACGTGCACGACGCCCACGCCGAATCCTATGGCGGCGAAGCCGTGGACAAGCTCGGCCTCGATCCGGCCCAGGTGTTCAAGACCCTGCTGGCCAGCACCGAGACACACGAACTGCTGGTGGCGATCGTGCCGGTGGCCGGCCAGCTGGACCTGAAGGCACTGGCCGAAGCCGCCGGCTGCAAGAAGTGCGAGATGGCCGCCGCCGATGCCGCGCAGCGCGCGACCGGTTACCTGGTCGGTGGCATCAGCCCGCTCGGGCAGAAGAAGCGCCTGCGCACCTTCCTGGACGCCAGCGCCGAAGCGCTGCCCAGCCTGCATGTCAGCGCCGGTCGCCGTGGCCTGGAAGTGGAACTGGCGCCGGCCGATCTGCTGCGCCTGACAACCGGCAACTACGCTGCCATCGGCAAGTCACGCTGATGCGCTGGCCGTGGTCTGCAGCGCCGATACCCCGGCTCGACGATGCACAGGCCGATGTGCTGCTGCAGGACCTGTTGTCGCGCGACGCAACGCGCATCACCGATGCCGCCCGCGTCGTCGCACGACTGTTCAGTGCCTCATCGTTGGACGCGTTGAGCGCACATGTGGATCTGATCGAACAACGCTGCCAGGGCATCGCGCTTGGCGGCATGCTGATCAGCAACCAGGCGTATCTGAAGGCCGCCCTGCGTCGGCTGCGTTACTGGCGTGCACGCGAGGGTTGCCTGTGCGCGCTCAACCCCGGCTACCCGTTCTTCGATCCCCGTCGCCTGATTGAACAAGGACAGATGCAGCTGCTCTCGGTGGAAGAGGCTGAGGGCTGCTGGGGCGACTGCCACACCGTTGCCTGCACGCAATGCGGCCAGCATTGGCAGGCCATCGACCGCGAGTACCATTACCCGTGGTGGGAATGGAAAGCTGCCTGAAGGCCAAGCGGCCACGCATGGCGTGGCTCTACTGCGGTCCGCACATTCACGCGATGCGCGGATGACAAATGTTGCTCACGGCCGCCAGTTCGCGTTGTTCTCCCAGAACTCGACGGAACGCCGGTAGGCTTCGCGGTCCAGCGGCACGCCGGATCCGCCCTCGTCCACGCCCAGCGCATTGCGCATCATCGTGATCGGCGCCATCGGTACCTCTTCCGGTTCGGCGGTGTAGATGCAGCCGACGATGCCCCAGTCGGCCTCGATCGGCGAGCCTTCCCTGGCCAGCTGCCCGGCGCTGTACAGGATCACCACCAGGTAGTTCGCACGCGGTGATTCCACGCCCTCGAACCAGCGCACCAGCACCGGTAGTTCCTCGCGGTTGCGCGCTTCGTAACCACTGCGCAGCAGGTGGCGGTTGGCCTCGGTGATCGGTACGGTCAGGCAGCGCGTGCTGGTCCAGTTCTCGTAGACGAACAGCTTGCAGAACGGGGCGTAGCCGTCGAGTACCTTCAGTGGCGCATGCGCATTGAGGTGTGCCTCGAACTGCTCGGCAGTGCAGTCCTGGATGGTGTTGCCACGCGGCACGCGCGGGAACAGGCGGGGACGGGCGAAATGGGTGAGGACGATGGACATGGCGCGGGTGTGATCAGGAGTTCTGCTGCACAGGGTAACCGCCCCGGAGGCAGACAGGGCCGGATGCCGATGGTCACTGGCGCCAGCGTCCCGCTTGCAGCACCCTGCGGGCGACCCACTACAAGGATCGCCGGCTCATGGATGCAGCATGCGCATTGCCCCGTTCCGCCCACCGTCGGCAGTGGCCGATCGTACTGGTCATCCTCCTGCTGGCGCCGCCATTGCTGTTCGCCGCCGCTCTGCTCTGGCCGCTGTCGGCTCCGCCGTTGCCCGAGCCGGGCAACAGCCGCGTGATCGTCAACGCGCGGGTGGTGGACGTGGCGCGCGGCCAGGTCAGCGAACCCACCACCGTGACAGTGCGCCACGGCACCATCACTGCCATTGGGGAAGATCCGCAGGACGCGCGGCTTCCCGTGCTCGACGCCGGCGGCCGCTGGCTGCTGCCCGGTTTCTGGGACATGCACACCCACGCACTGCAATTGTCGCCGCAGCTGCAGTTCCCGCTGATGCTGGCCAACGGCATCAACGGCACCCGCGACATGATGGACTGCCCGCAGACCACTGATCCGCTGATCGCCTGCGTGGCCGACAAGCGCCGCTGGACCGCACAGGCCATTGCCGGGCAGCAGGTTGCACCGCGCTTCGTACAGATCGCCAGTTTCTACTTCGAAGATCCGTCACTCACGCCGGAGGCCGCCGCTGCGCGTGCACGGACGTACAGCGCGCGCGGGGTCGACGCGTTGAAGGTCTACAACCGGCTGCGTGCGGACACCTATCAGCGGCTGGCCACCGAGGCGCAGCAGCTGCGCCGTCCGTTGGTCGGCCACCTGCCCAAGGCGGTGCCTCTGGACGACGCGGTGCAGGCGGGCCAGCGCAGCTTCGAGCACGCCCATCTGTTCGTGCGCCACTGCTTCGACAACGCGGCGGCATGGCGCGGTGGCACGCTCGACGGCGAAGACCCGATCGTATTGGCCGAACGCATGGTTGCCAGCTATCAGCCCACGCTCTGCAACAAGGCGTTCGCTTTGATGCAGGCCAGCGGTGCCGCGTTCGTACCGACCCATGTCACCCGCGAAGAAGATGCACGCGCAAGCGACCCCGCCTTCGTCGACGATCCGCGCCTGGCCTATCTGGACCCGCTTTCACGCTGGGCGTGGCGTGATGACCTGCAGGCCACCGCAGCGCGCTATCCCGGCCGACGCGGCCAAGACGCACTGAAGACCTACTTCGAGCATGGCCTGGCTCTCACCGGTGCGGCCCATCGTGCCGGCGTCACCGTGCTGGTCGGCACCGATACCGGATTGGGCGGCTTCCGCTACCACGATGAACTGCAGTGGCTGCGACAGGCCGGCCTGAGCCAGGCCGACGTGCTGCGCGCAGCTACGCTGCAGGCCGCACGTCATCTGCAACGGCAGGCATCGCATGGAAGCGTCGAGGTCGGCAAAGCCGCAGACCTGCTGCTGCTTGATGGCAACCCGCTGCACGACATCGCCAATACCCGCCGCGTGCATGCCGTGCTGCTGGCCGGCCACCTCTATGACCACCCGCGGCTGGATGCGCTACAGACTTATGCGCTCAGGCAGGCACGCTCGCCCGCAGTGATGGCACGCCTGCTGTGGGGATTCATCACCAGCCCGGTCAGTGCCGAGCTGTAGCGGCAGCTACAACGCCATCCGCTCGCGCAGTTCACGTGCCTGCCGCCGCGATACCTCCACCTCGCTGCCGTCGTCCAGCGCCAGGTCGTAGCCATCAGCGATGCTGGGCGTCACGCCTCGGATGCGGCGCAGGTTGACCAGCGTGTTGCGGTTGGCGCGGAAGAACAACTCCGGCGGCAGGCGTGCTTCCAGCGCGCTCAGGCTGCGGGTCAGCAGGGCGTTCTGGTCGCGGAACCATAGCCGTGTGTAGTTGCCATCCACCACCAGCCGACGGATCTCCGAGACCGCGACGAACCAGCAGCGTTCGCCCTCGCGCACGAACACCTGGTCCTGCGCGCCCAGCGTGCTGCGCGGCTCCGGCGTTTCGCCCGCCACCACCTCGCGCTGGCGCGCCCGCTGCAACGCTTCCAGCAAGCGCGGCGCCTCGACCGGCTTCACCAGATAATCCAGCGCATTGGCCTGGAACGCGCGCACCGCGTAGGTGTCGTAGGCAGTAACGAAGACCACCGCCGGAACCGTCTCCAGCCCATCCAGCACATCGAAGCCGCTGCCGGAGGGCATCTGCACATCCAGCAGCACCAGGTCTGGCGCCAGTGTGGCGATCGCCTCGCGTGCAGCGGGCACATCGTCGGCCTCGCCCACGCACTGCACCCATGGCAGCGCCGACAACAGCGTGCGCAGCTCCTGCCGCGCCAGCCGTGCATCATCAACGATCAACACACGCAGCACGCCACTCATTGCGGAATCTCCAGCAGGGCCTGCATGCGGTCGCCGACCGGCTGCAGGGTGAAACGACCCTGCGTGCCGAGCTGCGCACGCAGGTAGGCAAGGCCAACGCCATGGCCATGGGTGGGCTCGTTGGCGCTGCCCAGCGGATTGTCCACCTGCAGGCGCAGCACATCATTGTCCAGCGTGGCACGGATCTGCACCTCACCGCCGCCCGGGCGGCTGGCGATGCCATGCTTGATCGCATTCTCCACCAGCAGCTGCAGCGCCATCGCCGGCAGCTGTGCCTGCATGGCATCGGCATCAATGTGCTGGCTTACCTGCAGGCGCTGTTCGAAGTGGACTGCCTCGATGGCCAGGTAGTCGTCCACGACCACCAGTTCCTCGGCCAGGGTGACCTGCTCGCTGCGGTTGTGTGCCAGCGCCTGGCGCAGCGTGCGCGACAGGCGGGTGACCATGTCGCGCGCACGCTCAGGATCTTCCAGGATCAGCGCGCGCAGGTTGTTCAGCGCATTGAACATGAAATGCGGGTTGAGCCGTGCACGCAGTGCATCGCGCTCCAGCGCGCTGCGCTCGGCCTCGGCGCGCAGGCGGGCCAGTTCCGCACTGCGTATCCGGCGCAGGCTGTGCAGGCCTGCCCAGAGCGCTGCCCACAGGGCCAGCATCACCGCAGTGGTGTACCAGTAGAGCAGCAGCGCCTTGGGGCTGAAGTCGGCCGTCTGCCGTCCCAGGCTCACCCAGTTCCAGGCCAGCGCCGAGTGCAGCGCGATGTTCACCAGCAGCTGCGCCACTGCCGCGCCCAATGCCACCGACAGAGCCAGCCGCAGCAACAGCCCGGCCGTGCCACGCGCCCACCAGTCGGCACGCAGCGCCAGCGCGCGGATGGCACCGCTGCACCCGAACAGGGCCAACGCCAGACCCAGCGTGATCAACACGCCTGCGCTTCCGGCATCGCTGAAATAGGCCTGGCGCAGGCCGATTCCGGCAACGCCATAGAGCACCCACACCAGCGCATTGAGCAGCCAGAAGCGTACCGTCGAGGAGGAATCCGGCATGTCCATTCCGAGGCGTGTTGAAACTCAGTGGTGGTGGTCGAGGAAGGCCTGCACCTGACCGCGCAGCCAGCGCGGATCATCCCACATCAGGAAGTGGAAACCCTGCGCGCTCATCGCGATCTGCACGCCCTGCAGTTTCGCGTACTGCGCCTGGAACACCGCGCGCGTGCTGTCCTCGGTGCCGCCCATCGGCTGGTAGCCGGCCCAGCTGCCCAGCACCAGCGTCGGTGCGGTGATCGAGGCGATGTTGTCACGCAGGTCGGTGGTCATCACCGCATGCATGGCGTCAGCGGTGGTCTGGCGGTCGCTGGCTTCGCCCCAGCGCCCCAGCTCGGCCTGCCGCTGTGGATCGCGGGTCATGCCCGGCAGGCCGGCCTTCAGCTGCGCCTGCCACTGCGCGGCATCGGCGGCGAGCATGCCCTTGCGCAGCTGGTCGGCCATTGGCCGCACGCTGTCTGCGGTGGCGTTCGGGTCACGCGCGGCCGGCAGGAACGGCAATGCGTCGACCACCACCAGCGCACTGACTGCCTTCGGCTCGGCCTGCGCCATCTGCAGCCCCAGCAGGCCGCCAAGACTGTGGCCGATCACCACCACCGGGCCCAGCTGTTGGTCATGCAGGTAGGCCAGCAGCTGCCCGCGCATGGCCGGCAGGAATTCGGCCGGGCGCGGGTCGGCTGGCGCAGCGCCGGCAAAGCCCGGCAGCTGCACCAGATGGCACTGCACGTCCTTCAGCGCCAGGCAGGTCTCGCGCCAGACCTCGGCGCTGCTGTTCAGGCCGGGGATCATCAGCAGCGGACGGCCCTTGCCGACCACCTCGACCTGCACCTTGCCGGTGCCGGTGGCGGCCGCCGCATGGGCCGAACCGGAGCCGAGCACCGCCATCGCCATGCCGATCATCGCCAGCCGGGCCAGCGCCTTCATTGCGTACCAGAGTGCCAGGAAGATCTTCATCGTCTGCTCCTTCATCGGGTGGGTGCTGCCGGGATGGGAGCAGCTTGGGTCCGGCCGACGCATGCCGGTTGCGATTTCGGAGCAGCGGCCGGACGGCGGGGCGAACGGTCGCGGGTTGGGGACGGCTGGCCCTCACGCAATCTTCAAGCATCCATCTTGATGAAGAGATATACTGCTTCGCACCGACCGCCGCCATCCGCGCCATGACCGCCATCAGCTTCGAGTTCTATCCGCCCAAGACCGACGAACAGCGCAGCCAGCTGGACCGCGCCGCGACCAAGCTGAAGGACTACGGTCCCGAGTACGTGTCGTGTACCTTCGGCGCCGGTGGCTCGACCCTGAGCTACACCTCCGAGACCGTGCGCCACCTCAACCAGCACCATGGGTTCGATGCGGCGCCGCACCTGTCATGCGTGGGCGGCACCCGCCAGGAGATCCGCGAGCTGCTCAAGCTGTACCGCACCATCGGCTGCCGCCGCTTGGTCGCGCTGCGTGGCGACCTGCCCTCGGGCATGGGCTTTCCCGGCGACATGCGCTATGCCGCCGAACTGATCGCCTTCATCCGCGCCGAGCACGGCGATGCGTTCCACATCGAAGTGGGCGCGTATCCGGAGACGCATCCGCAGGCCTCCGATTCACTGGCTGACCTGAAGCACTTCAAGGCCAAGATCGATGCCGGTGCCGATGCGGCCATCACCCAGTATTTCTTCAATCCGGACGCGTACTTCCATTTCGTCGATGAAGTGCGGCGGCTGGGCGTGCAGGTGCCGATCACGCCGGGCATCATGCCGATCGCCAACTTCAGCCAGCTGCGCCGCTTCTCCGAACAGTGTGGTGCGGAGATTCCGCGCTGGATCAGTCGCAAGATGCAGGCCTATGGCGATGATGCGGAGTCGGTGCGTGCATTCGGCACGGAAGTGGTGGCTCGGCTGTGCCAGCGCCTGATCGAGGGCGGCGCACCCGGCCTGCACTTCTACACCCTGAACCTGGCCAAGCCGACCACCTCGGTGCTGAAGCTGCTGCAGGGCTGAGAGCACGACGCGCAAGCGTGATCGGCGCTACCCTGCAGGAATGATACGGCTTTCCTTCCTGCTGTTGCTGCTGCCGCTGTGCGTGCTGCCGAGCGTCGCCCAGGCACAGTCCATGCGCCTGAACCGCTGTACCGATGCGCAGGGCCAAAGCGTGTATACCGACCGACCCTGCGACAGTGTGGGTGCGCGGTCGCGGGTGCCACCGCCTGCGCCCAGCGGCAACATCCTGCAGCGCGATACCCTGGGGGCACGCTGCCCGCGGCGGCTGAGTGAACTGGTGGACGCATTGCGCAACGGCATCGTCAGCAATGATGTGAACCGGCTGTCCTCGCTGTACCTGTGGGGCGCGGTCTCCGATGCGGGCGCGCAGCGAATCCTCGGTCAACTGGAATCGCTGGTGCGGCGGCCGCTGGTGGACGTCGTGCCGGTGTATCCAGGACAGGGCCAGGACGCAGTGACTGACGAGGGCCAGGGCCCTGCTGCGCAGGGATCCGCCCCTGAGCCGACGGCTGTTCGCCATCCGGTCGGCCTGCGCCTGGAGCAGACCCTGCCAGGCAGCGTGGCGCGTGCCTCGACGGTGGTGGGATTACGGCGGCAGTACGGGTGTTTCTGGATCACGTTGTGATCGGGAGGGGTCAGAGCCCTGCTGCGCAGGGATCTGACCCCGCATGCCGGCTCACTCCGGCCACAGCCCGCGAATGGCGGCAATGCCTTGCCCGCCATGGCGGCGCGCTTCGGCAATGTGACTGCGGCCCATGCCACCCAGCGCGTAGATCGGCAGTGACACCTGCGCGCGCAGCTCGGCGAAGGCATCCCAACCCATCGGCACGGCATCTGGGTGGCTGGGCGTGGCCTGCACCGGGCCCAGCACAGCGAAGTCGCAGCCCAACTGTTGTGCCTCCTGCAGTTGCTGCAGGTCGTGGCAGGATGCAGCCACCAGCTGGCCTTGGGGTAGCGGGCGCTGCGACAGCTGCAGCAGCTGTTCGCTGCCCAGGTGCACGCCCACGCCCAACGCACGCGCCAGTTCGATATCGCGGTTGAGCAACCATTGCACGCCGCTGCGGCGATGCGCACGCACGACCTGCTCGACCATCGCCTGCCGCTGCGGATGGGCCGTCGGCAACCGCAGTTGGATGCGCTGCTGGCCCGCAGCCACCACGCGCTGCAGCTGTTCATGCCAATGCTGCACGCCGCCCTCATCATCGGCCGGCGCCGGGGTGATCAGGTAGCTGTCGGGCTGGCGCAGGGCGGCCACCACCGGCAGGTCTGCCGGCGGCATTGAATAGCGGCCCAGCTTGTCCGGCGCCACCCAGGTGATCGCCTGGCCCTCCCGCCCACGCGGTGTCCCCTTCCAGCTGCGCACGTGGCGCACCTCCAGGGTCAGGTGCTTGTCCGGATAGCGCTGCGGCACATCCATCAGCCACTCGCCGACATCGGCCTCGATGCCCAGTTCCTCGCGCAGCTCGCGCACCAGCGCCTGTTCGGAGGTCTCGCCGGATTCGCGTTTGCCGCCGGGAAACTCCCACAGGCCGGCCATGTCGCGGTTCTCGGTACGGCGGTTGAGCAGCACGCGGCCACGGGCGTCGGTGATGACGGCGGCCACGACATGGATCGATCGGGTGGGGGAAGGCATGGAGGAAGCATGCCGAACAACACCAAATCGATGCAACATCTGCCAAGCGAGAGTTCAATGCCTTCCTGATGAATGAGTTTCGCGATCAAATGGACGGTTAAAGGACCATTGCACGAACATAGATGCTCTCATCCTTCAGGGCCGATAGCCGATACCTCGAATCCATCGCGACAAGCGCTTTGAAAGCCACTGCTCGCTCATACTCGCCACCGGTCGAAGCAACCTCCTCGACATACTTCACACCCTCGCCACCCAGCGCGCAGGCAGCGCGTACCAACAACGATACTGGATTCACGTTTATTACCCTTCGAATCTGGGAGAAGTCACTATCAAATTCGTACTGCCTTCTCCTGATTCCAAATGCGTTAATGTCCTGAAGGACATTGAAACTGATGGATAGAGAACTGGGAGGCATTTGACAGTGGATGTCTTTCCCTCCTTCGTAGAAAACAACCCTCTGCTCCTTCAGCAGCCATCGCTCGTTACCATCGGTGCTAACGCCTTCGCCGGGCATTCCAACAACGCTGGAGTGATCGTAGTTTTTCACTACAGTTTCATAACCCGGCCCGTAATAGCCGAGGGTAAAGAAGGAGAAGTCATGGTCATGAGGGAGCTCGTAGAGGAAAATCTCCTCACCCGGCAGACCTTGAGGCGCCTCCCAGAGAACCACCCTGAGCGTGAAGTACTTTGAGCGATGCATGACAAATACTTGCGACGAGTAGTCATTCCCCTCGGGATTACAAATCAACACCTTCTGAAGAAAACTGCTAATGAAATCACGATCATCGAAGAGCCCCCGAAGAACTTCGGCGGTAGAATCCAGATCTTCATGAAAAAGTCTGTCACCCATACTTTCCAGGTATCTGATAGCATCGCTAAATCTTACTAAACCAGCCCTCTCGATATCCCAAATCAATGTCATTGATTCGCCTCACATAGCTTTAGGTTTTGAAGGCAAGCATTTTGGACATGCCTGTGCGGGTCACACTGAGAGCGCTCCCGGAGCAGCTCAAGCATGTTCCTGTATCCCATGCCAAACAAAGACCTAATAGCCTCCATTCGAACAAAGTGGAACTCATGCTCCCGGGCGATCTGGCAGAGCACTTCAATAGAGCCGTCTTGACAGAGCGCTCCCAACGCTCGACAAGCCAGCTGATCACGTGTAGCGGCGACAGACGCTGATGAAACTGCACAAGCCCGTCGCGTTTCAAGATCAAATGTCCAGATAAGCCGCTGTGATTGGCGCATCGAAACCTGCAGGACGTAGGTTCCCTCAGCAGGAGCATCGATCAACAAACATTCAGTGTCCGGCACGATTCTTAATGTACACCCCAGATCACAAGTACTAGCGCCCAGCGAGTGAATCATCGCATCCTTCGTAAACAAATCCATATTGCTCACGCCGCTCAATGAGAATCTCGTATACGTGATCGCACCTCCTGCAAATGGCAGCAAAACAGATGAAACTGGTGAAGTGGCTACTTTTGAAATCTTTGATTGACCATTTTTTCCGGGACACAGCCAGCGCAGATGAATGACAACAAACTCATCTTCAAAAACGACAACCACATGCTCATCTCCCGCTCCGCCTCGTACCGGGAGACCATCTCCGCGAGTGAAGTTCCGCAACCAGAGTGCCAACGATGCAGCCAGTCCTCCTGACTTGTAGAAATTCCTCAACCAATCATCGTACGCATCCAACCTTGTGCTTCTTATCTTTCCAACATTATCCAAAACCACCCCCGCCTGCTTAAGAGAGGGAGGGACGGCTGTCCCTCCCCTTTTGCTAAATGTCAGGAAGCCGCATAGACCCAGATCGCCGCAAGTAGCACTACTGCAGGGAGCCCTGCCTGCATATCAATACTCTGCGTGTAGCCAACTTCCTGCTCCATGCCAACAAATTCATGCTTGATGTTCATTCATTAATTACCGTATTAGCCATCGAGTCATGGCTTAACCAAACTATTCAGACCACAGCATCCAATCCGTGACATAAATCTCACATCAAAAGAAGCGACGCCAACCTGCACATATTTCAGAATATTCTTAGGTTTTACTGGGCTTTTGCCTTCATCCCCATAAACATCCATGCACATTTCGCAAGCACGAATTCAAAACTCCTCACCAGAACTGGGCAATTCCGACAATTAAGGCTGGAGTGGTAGAGGAGTCATACGGCCAACCCGATCCGGCCTTGATCTCCAATTTCAGAGAAATCAATTTTCTTCCTGCGTCCGCCAAGCACATAGCTCCGTCGCTTAAGCCGTCAGGACAGATGTTTGCGATCACCTCAAGGCTCTGCAGTCCGGCGCAGTCCACTTTGCGATGGTGGACACAAGTAACTGTCCGCACTGGGCTCCCGATCAAACGCCGAACTCAATGGATGGCGTCACTACGACTGCCCAGAGCGACCGCCCTGCATAGGCACTCGCCAGCATTTGCCCTGGATAGCTTTGATCCAGGCAACATGAGCCTCTTTCCTAAGATTAGAGAAGAGCAAAAAAATGCCCCGCATTGAGCGGGGCATTGTCAGGACTACAGCTCGCGACTTTTCAGCTCAGCTGGCCGTGGCAGTGCTTGTACTTCTTGCCACTGCCGCACGGGCACGGATCATTGCGGCCGATCTTCGGCTCGTCGCGCTGCATCTGGCCCCCCCCCTGCTGGGCAGCCTGCACCTGCGCGGCTTCCTCGTCGGCACTGTAGCCGCCCGCATCCTGGTGCTGGAACTGCGACTGGTTCAGGCGAGCCTGCGCCTGCTGGCGCTCGGCGGCCTCCAGCGCCTGCACTTCCTCGTCGCTGCGGATACGCACGCGCGACAGCAGGGTCACCACTTCGCGCTTGACGTTCTCCAGCATGTCCGAGAACAGTTCGAAGGCTTCCTTCTTGTACTCCTGCTTCGGCTGCTTCTGCGCGTAACCACGCAGGTAGATGCCCTGGCGCAGGTAATCCATGCGGGCCAGGTGCTCCTTCCAGCTCTGGTCCAGCACGGTCAGCATCACGTGTTTCTCCAGCGCGCGCATGGTCTCTTCGCCCACGCCGGCTTCCTTCTCGGCGAAGTGCTGGTTGACGCGTTCCTGCACCTTGGCAGCGATGGCTTCGG
This sequence comes from Stenotrophomonas sp. a6, assembly GCF_030913325.1. NCBI lineage: Bacteria > Pseudomonadati > Pseudomonadota > Gammaproteobacteria > Lysobacterales > Lysobacteraceae > Stenotrophomonas > Stenotrophomonas sp. a6. Next base: position 720,993 of record NZ_CP133161.1, on the reverse strand, counting down.
CGTCCAGCTCTTCGTGCGACTTGACCAGGTCGGTCAGCGACATCTGCAGGCCGAAGTCCGACTCCAGGGTCGCTTCCAGGCCACGCAGGTCCCACTGCTCGTCGATCGAGTTCGGCGGCACGAAGCGGGCCACCACGTCGAAGATCACGTCGTCGCGGATGCCGTCGACGTTGTCCTTCACCGACTCGGCGTCCAGCAGCTCGTCGCGCTGGGCGTAGATCACCTTGCGCTGGTCGTTGTTGACGTCGTCAAAGTCCAGCAGGTTCTTGCGGATGTCGAAGTTGTGGGCCTCGACCTTGCGCTGCGACTTCTCGATCATTCGAGTGACCAATCGATCCTCAATGACGTCCTCTTCCTTCATGCCCATCATGCGCATCATCTTCTGCACACGCTCCCCCCCGAACACCCGGAGAAGATTGTCTTCCAATGCGAGGTAGAAGCGGGACGAACCCGGGTCACCCTGGCGGCCCGAACGGCCACGCAACTGGTTGTCGATACGGCGCGACTCATGGCGCTCGGTGCCGACGATGTGCAGGCCGCCCGCCGCCTTCACTGCCTCGTGGCGCTTCTGCCAGTCGGCCTTGACCGCGGCCTTCTGCTCGTCGGTCGCGTCCTCGCCCAGCGCGTGGAGCTCTGCTTCCAACGAACCGCCCAGCACGATGTCGGTACCACGGCCGGCCATGTTGGTGGCGATGGTCACCGCGCCCGGACGGCCGGCGTTGGCGACGATGGTCGCTTCGCGGTCGTGCTGCTTGGCATTGAGCACTTCGTGCTTCACACCGGCCTTGCTCAGGTGCTCGGACAGCATTTCCGAAGTTTCAATCGAGGTGGTACCGACCAACACCGGCTGGCCGCGCTTGGCGCACTCTTCGATGTCGGCCAGCACCGCATTGAACTTGCCCTTGCGGTTGAGGAACACCTGGTCCGGGCTGTCCTTGCGGATGGTCGGGCGGTTGGTCGGGATCACCACCACTTCCAGGCCGTAGATGCTCTGGAACTCGAAGGCTTCGGTATCGGCCGTGCCGGTCATGCCGGACAGCTTCTTGTACATGCGGAACAGGTTCTGGAAGGTGATGCTCGCCAGCGTCTGGTTCTCGCGCTGGACCGGCACGCCTTCCTTCGCTTCCACCGCCTGGTGCAGGCCATCGGACCAGCGGCGGCCGGCCAGGGTACGGCCGGTGAACTCGTCGACGATGACCACTTCGCCGTCGCGCACGATGTAGTCAACGTCACGCTGGTAGATCGCGTGCGCGCGCAGGGCGGCGTTGAGATGGTGGACCACGGTCAGGTTCTGCGCCGCGTACAGGCCTTCGGTTTCGCCGTTGAGGATGCCGGCTTCCACCAGCAGCTGCTCGGCGTGCTCCATGCCCGCTTCGGACAGGTGCACCTGCTTGCCCTTCTCGTCGACCCAGAAGTCGCCCTCGCCGTCTTCCGCTTCCTGCTTGACCAGGTGCGGCACGACGCGGTTGACACGGATGTACAGCTCCGGGGAATCGTCGGCCGGGCCGGAGATGATCAACGGGGTACGCGCTTCGTCGATCAGGATGGAGTCGACTTCGTCGACGATGGCGTAGTGCAGGCCGCGCTGGTAGCGGTCGGCCTTGGACAGCGCCATGTTGTCGCGCAGGTAGTCGAAACCGAATTCGTTGTTGGTGCCGTAGGTGATGTCGGCGGCGTAGGCTTCGCGCTTGTCGCTGTGCGGCATGCCCGGGTAGACCACGCCCACGCTCAGGCCCAGCCAGTTGTACAGCTTGCCCATCTGCGCGGCGTCGCGGCGGGCCAGGTAGTCGTTCACGGTGACCACGTGCACGCCCTTGCCTTCCAGCGCGTTGAGGTACACCGGCAGGGTCGCCACCAGGGTCTTGCCTTCACCGGTGCGCATTTCTGCGATCTTGCCCAGGTGAAGCACCATGCCGCCGATCAGCTGCACGTCGTAGTGGCGCATGCCCAGCACGCGGCGGCCGGCTTCACGGCAGACCGCGAAGGCTTCCGGCAGCACCTTGTCCAGGGCTTCACCATCGGCGATGCGCTGCTTGAACTCCGGCGTCTTGGCCTGAAGCTGCTCGTCGGAAAGCTTCTCGATCTCCGGCTCCAGCGCATTGATCTTGGCGACGATGCGGTTGAGCTGGCGCAGCTGTCGTTCGTTACGACTGCCAAATACGCGGGTAAGCAGGCTGTTGATCATTGAAGGAACCGGGTTGGATGGACACGACGCCCGGCCTCCCCCTTGGGATCCGTCCGCCGCAAACGAAACAGGGCGCCTGGCGCCCTGTCGATGGCAACACCCATTGTAGCTTGGGACGGGCGGCTGAGGTTTCAACCCCGAGAGGTAGTGCCGGCCGCTGGCCGGTGATCCGCGATGCTGCCGAAGATCATGAGGTTGCCGGCCAGCGGCCGGCACTACCAGATCAACCGCATCGGGTCAGAGCCCTACCGCGGCGCGGAAGGGATCCGACCCGGGCATCAGCCGCGGCTGATGCGGCCGACCGGCGTGTTGCCGCCGTCGCCGAGGAACTTGCGCGGGTTGACCACGTTGCCGTTCTCCCACACCTCGAAGTGCACGTGGGCGCCGGTCGAACGTCCGGTGGAACCGGCCTTGGCCACTTCCTGCCCGGCACGGACCAGGTCACCGGCCTTCACCACCAGGCGCGAATTGTGCGCGTAGCGGGTGACGTAGCCATTACCGTGGTCGACATCGACCACGTTGCCGTAGCCGCCCTTCACGCCGGCGAAGCTGACCACGCCTTCGGCCACGGCCATCACCGGGTCACCGACCTTGGCGTGGAAGTCCATGCCCTTGTGGGTCGCGGCACCGCGGCCGAACGGGTCGGCACGGGTGCCGAAGCCGGAGGTCACGTAGCTGTTGCGGATCGGCATGCGCGACGGCACGGCGTTCTGCTGCAGCTGGTGGTCGAACATCAGCGATTCCATCACCGACAACTGGCGGCCTGAAGCAGCGAAACGCTGCTCCAGCACCTGTAAGTCGGCGTTGACGTCCTTGACCGGGATGTCGCTGGTCGGGCCGCCGGCATCGCCGTCACCGAGGCCAGGGGTCTCGTTGAAGTCGAACTCGCCGTCTTCCAGCTTGCCCATCTGGGTCAGCCGTTCGCCAAGGGCGTTCAGGCGGGTAGCCTGCGCCTGCAGCTCGCCGAGGCGTGCCGCCAGCGCGTTGACCTGGGTCTGCGCATCGCGCTTGACCTTGGCCAGTTCCGCATCCTGGCGCTCGACCTTGGCCTGCAGCCGGGAATCATTCAGCGCGCTGGCGCCAATGCCGCCAGCAAGGCCGATAATGCAGCCTACCCCGAGCACGCTGCCCAGCAGGGCGCGGGGGCGGTCCTCGAAATAGAACCGCAAACGCGCGATCGGCGACGACTTGGCCTGTCCTTCACGCGTTTTGATTACGATCTTTTTGAATGCCATCAGTGAGTTTTCATGTCTGAGCCGAAATCCAGCGTTCGCCCCGCGTCAGTGCCGAAGCCGGCGCTGGATGCGGTGATGGCGGACAAAAGCGGGAACCCGCTGCGGCGTGCCTTGTGGCTCGACGCGCTGGACCGTCAGTTGCGCCCCCAGTTGCCGCCACCTCTGCGCAGCCGTTGCCGGCTGGCCAATGTGGACGGGGAACACCTCGTTTTTCTCGTCGAGTCCCCGGTCTGGCATGCCAAGTTGCGGCTTGCCGAAGCCCAGTTGCTCGACGCGGCCCGTTCCATCGGGCTGAAGGCCACCAGGGTGACCATCAAGACTGCGTCTCCCACTCCCACGCGCTCCCCAGCGCTCGACAACCGGAATGGACCCCACGCAGTTTCAGCCGCCACGCACAAAGGGCTACGCGACGCCTTGGCTTGCCTGCAGGACGTTCCTTCGAAGCCGAAGAAGCGGTCCTGACGACAACGGAGCATCCGGCTCCGCTCCCCGTCGCGCGTGTCACCACGGCGTGAAACATTTCGGGGGCCGGGTCGCATCCTAGCTGCCATCCGGGGGCCTGTCGTTAGATTGTTGTTAAAACTGCGTTAAATTCAGGCTTCCGATCCAACAGGTTCACAAAACCGTGACCTCGAACCGGCCTTGACGCGTGTCAAGCATGCTGAATGCGCCGAACACGCCTGAAACGACAACGCCGCCTTGGAAGGCGGCGTTTTTGTCTTTTAATTCAACAACCTACAGAAATCAGGCGTAGGCCGGAGTGGCATATTCGACCGGATCCGGCGTTGCCGGCGAGTCGAAACTGACCCATTCCCAGGCAGTGGCGTCGGCCATCAGCGCCCGCACCAGCTTGTTGTTGAGGGCGTGACCGGACTTGAAGCCTTCGTAGGCACCCAGCACCTGGCCACCGGCCAGATAGAGGTCGCCGATCGCATCGAGGATCTTGTGGCGCACGAATTCGTCGGCATAGCGCAGGCCGTCTTCGTTGAGCACGCGGAACTCGTCCAGCACGATGGCGTTGTCCATCGAACCGCCCAGGCCCAGGTTGCGCTCGCGCATGTATTCCAGGTCGCGCATGAAGCCGAAGGTGCGCGCGCGGGAGATTTCCTTGGTGTAGGCCAGCGTCGAGAACTCGATTTCCTGACGCGACTGCTTGGCCGGAATCATCGGGTGGTCGAACTGGATGGTGAAGCCCAGCTTGTAGCCCTCGTACGGGCTGAAGCGGGCCACCTTGTCGCCCTCGGTCACTTCCACGGTCTTCAGCACGCGGATGAAGCGCTTGGGCGCATCCTGTTCCACGATGCCCGCCGACTGCAGCAGGAACACGAACGGGCCGGCCGAACCGTCCATGATCGGCAGCTCGGCCGAGGACAGTTCGACAATGATGTTGTCCACGCCCAGGCCGGCCAGCGCCGACATCAGGTGTTCGACGGTCTGGATCTTGGCGTCGTTGCAGGTCAGGCCGGTGCACAACGTCACTTCGGTGACCAGCTCGGCCTTGGCCGGCACTTCCACCACCGGGTCCAGGTCCACGCGGCGGAACACGATGCCATGGTTGACCGGTGCCGGGCGCAGGGTCATGTAGACCTTGTCGCCGCTGTGCAGGCCAACGCCGGTGGCGCGGATCGTGTTCTTGAGGGTGCGTTGCTGGATCATGGGGGATGGACCGGAAGTGACACATTAGATTAACACGCACGGTCCCCTACCCCGGCTGAAAGGCAGGCAGGACACACCGGCGCGCCAATGGGACGCACATGAAGCAGGGCGGCCGGGCCCATCCTGGCCCGGCGCCCGCGTTTTCAGGACATGGTGGCGCCACCCGGGGAGGACAACCCCGGGCCGGCCCGCTCAGTCCGCCTGGCGGCGCAGGAACGCCGGGATGTCCAGGTAATCGTTCGGCAGTTCTGCCGCGGCCGGGGCCGAAGAGGACGGCGCCGACGGGGCCGAAGCCGCCGCGGTATCGCTGCTGGCGCGACGCAGGCCCAGGCCCATGCCGCCGACGGCCTTGGACACGGCGTCGCCGCCGTTGTCGAAGTCGCCGAACTCCGGCTGGCCGGTGGTGGCGTTGCGGACCAGCTTGATCGGCGCGCGCTCGCCCGGACGCTGGGCCTTGCTGGTCGACACGCGGTTCAGGCCGGTGGCAACCACGGTCACGCGCACTTCGTCCTGCATGTCCGGGTCGAGCACGGTGCCGACCACCACGGTGGCGTCTTCCGAAGCGAAGCCGTCGATGGTGCGGCCGATCTCGTCGAACTCGGCCATGGTGAAGTCAGCACCGGCGGTGATGTTGACCAGGATGCCGTTGGCACCGGCCAGGTTCACGTCGTCCAGCAGCGGGTTCTGGATGGCCGATTCGGCAGCGGCCTGGGCGCGGTCATCGCCACGGGCAGTGCCGGTACCCATCATCGCCAGGCCCATTTCGGACATGACGGTGCGCACGTCGGCGAAGTCGACGTTGATCAGGCCCGGACGCACGATCAGGTCGGCGATGCCCTGCACGGCGCCCTGCAGCACGTCGTTGGCGGCGCGGAATGCCTGGATCATGGTCGCATTGCGGCCCAGCACGGTGATCAGCTTCTCGTTCGGGATGGTGATCAGCGAGTCGCAGTGCTGGCTCAGTTCCTCGATGCCCTTCAGCGCCACCTGCATGCGGCGACGGCCTTCGAACGGGAACGGCTTGGTGACCACGGCCACGGTCAGGATGCCCATCTCCTTGGCCAGCTGCGCCACCACCGGTGCAGCGCCGGTGCCGGTGCCGCCGCCCATGCCGGCGGTGATGAACACCATGTCCGCGCCCTGCAGGGCGTCCATGATGCGCTCACGGTCTTCCAGCGCGGCCTGGCGGCCGACTTCCGGGTTCGCGCCTGCGCCCAGGCCCTTGGTCACGTTGGTACCCAGCTGCAGCTGCAGCTTGGCACCGCAATTCTTGATGGCCTGCGAGTCGGTGTTGGCGGTGATGAACTCCACGCCGTCCACCGCCGAGTTGACCATGTGCGCCACGGCATTGCCGCCGCCGCCGCCCACGCCAACCACCTTGATCACCGCATTGGGTGCCATCTTTTCGATCAGTTCAAAATGCGCCATGTCCGTGTCCTCGTTGTATCCGCTTGTCGGTGGCATGGACGGTCGGGCCTCCTGCCTTCGCGTGTCATGTTGCCGTTGCGGCTGTGTGGGTTGTGTATTGCGTTGCTGCGTTGTGATGCGGGTACTGCAGGTGCTGCGCCGGGGTGACCCCCGGTGTTACGGGTTCCGCGTCAGAACTCGCCGCGGAACCAGGTCTTGAGTTTCTTGAACATGCTTCCGGCGCGCCCGGTCGGCAGCGACGGCCGCCGCGGGTGCTCGATCTGGCTGCCCATCAGCAGCAGGCCCACGCCGGTGGCATGCACCGGGTTGCCCACCACTTCGCCCAGGCCGGTGACGTGCTGCGGGATGCCCACGCGCACCGGCATCTGCAGCATTTCCTCGGCCAGCTCGACCACGCCTTCCATCTTCGAGGCACCACCGGTCAGCACCATGCCGGCGCGCACCAGTTCCTCGAAGCCGGAGCGGCGCAGTTCGGCCTGCACCATCTCGAAGATTTCCTCGTAACGGCCCTGCACCGCCTGCGCCAGCGAATGGCGCGGCATGCGGCGCGGCGGGCGGTCGCCCACCGACGGCACCTGGATGCTTTCCTCGGCAGTGGCCAGCTGGGCCAGGGCGCAGGCGTAGCGCACCTTGATCTGCTCGGCTTCGGGGGTGGGCGTGCGCAGCATGTGCGCGATGTCATTGGTGACGTGGTCGCCGGCGATCGGCAGCGAAGCCGTGTGGCAGATCGCGCCCTGCACGAACACCGCGATGTCGGTGGTGCCGGCGCCCATGTCGACCAGCACCACGCCCAGCTCGCGTTCGTCGGCGGTCAGCACCGCAACGCTGGAGGCCAGCGAGGACAGCACCAGGTCATCCACCTGCAGGCCGCAGCGCTGCACGCACTTGCTGATGTTGGCCGCGGCCGACTGTGCGCACACCACCAGGTGCGCATGCACCTCCAGGCGCACGCCGGTCATGCCGACCGGGTTGCGGATGCCTTCCTGCGAATCGTCCAGCACGTACTCGCGCGGGATCGCGTGCAGGATCTTCTGGTCGGCCGGAATCGCCACCGCCTTGGCCGCATCGAGTACGCGATCCAGGTCGCCCCAGGTCACTTCCCCGTCGCGGATCGGCACGATGCCCGGCGAGTTCTTGCACTGCACGTGATTGCCGGAGATCGAGGCGTACACCGAGCGGATCTCGCAGCCGGCCATCAGCTCGGCTTCTTCCACCGCGCGCTGGATCGACTGCACGGTCGATTCGATGTCCACCACCACGCCGCGCTTCAAACCGCGCGACTCGTGCGAGCCGATGCCGATCACTTCGATCGGGTTGCCCGGCGAATACTCGCCCACCAGCGCCACCACCTTGGAGGTGCCGATGTCCAGGCCAACGATCAGCGATTTGTCACCCTTGCGATTCATGTCCTTTCCTGCGTGCTTCTGGCCGGGGTCGCCGGCGCTTTCGCCGGCGTGGCCGGGGTACCCCAGCTCAGCGTGAAACCATTGGTGTAGCGGAGGTCGGCGCGCTCGATCGGCGCGTCCTGACGGTTGAGCTGCGGCAGTACCTTGACGAAGCGCTGCATGCGCGAGCGCGCGTCGTCGCGGCCGACCACCACTTCGGTGCCGTTGCTCAGCACCAGCGACCAGCTGCCGCGTGCATCCATCGTCACCCGGCGCACATCGACGCCGGCCGGTGCGAACAATGCACGCGAGTCGCTGTACAGCTTCATCACTTCTTCGGTCTGGCTGTCCGGGCCATCCAGTTCGGGCAGCGCAAGGTCGGCCAGCTTCTTCGGCGTGGGGAACAGCTTGCCCTGCTCGGAAACCAGGCGGTCGTTGCCCCAGCGCGCGAACGGCTTGTGCTCGACCAGGGTTACTTCCAGCACATCCGGCCACTGCTTGCGTACCCGTGCGCTTTCCACCCACGGCAGCTTTTCCAGTGCGTCCTGGGCATCCTGCAGCTTGACCGCGAAGAACCCGGCGCGCGCATACGGCAGCAGCACCTGCTGCAGCTGTTCGGCCGGTACCCGCTTGAACTCGCCATGCACGCGCAGCTTCGCCAGCGGCCAGCGCTCGGCGCCGACCCAGCCATTGACCACGGCCACCACCGGCAGTGCAACCACCGACAGCGCCAACAGCCAGACGAAGATGCGCAGCACCGCGTTCATGCGTGCGAGGCCTCCAGGGTCTGTTCCAGCACGCGCCACACCAGCTCATCGAAGCTGATGCCGGCCTGGCCTGCGGCCTTGGGCACCAGCGAATGGCTGGTCATGCCCGGCGCGGTATTCACTTCCAGCAGGAAGAAGCGGCCGCTGCTGCGGTCGCGCATCACGTCCACGCGGCCCCAACCACGGCAGCCAGCAGCGCGGAACGCGGCCAGCGCGATGCGGCGGATTTCCTCTTCGTCGCCACCGTCCAGGCCCGGGCACAGGTACTGGGTGTCCTCGGCGATGTACTTGGCGTTGTAGTCGTACCACTGGCCCTTGGGCACGATGCGGATCGACGGCAGCGCGACGTCGCCGAGAATGGCCACGGTCAGTTCGTCGCCGACCACCATCTGCTCCATCAGCAGCTGGCCGTCGTAGCGCGCAGCCAGGGCCACGGCCTCATCCAGGCCGGCGTCGTCGGTGACCCGGCTGATGCCCACGCTGGAGCCTTCGTTGGCCGGCTTCACCACCACCGGCAGGCCCAGCTCGGCCGCCAGCGCATGCACGTTCGATGCGTCGACCTTGCGGTATTGCGGGGTCGGCAGGCCCAGCGACAACCACACCTGCTTGGTACGGATCTTGTCCATGCTCAGCGCAGAGCCCAGCACGTTCGAGCCGGTGTACGGCACGCCGAAGGCGTCCATCAGGCCTTGCACGATGCCGTCCTCACCACCACCGTTGTGGCCGTGCAGGATGTTGAACACACGGTCGATGCCGCCGGCAGCCAGCGCCTTGGCCAGCGCCGGAATGCCGTCCACGGTGAACGCATCGACACCGCGCGACTGCAGTGCTTCCAGTACGTTGCGGCCGGAATCCAGCGACACCTCGCGTTCGCTGGAAGTGCCACCGAGCAGCACGGCGACGCGGCCGAATACAGCCGGGTCGGTCACGCGCAGCGGCGGGAAGGTCAGCGCGCTCACGCCTCGCCCTCCCCCTTGAAGCCTTCCACCGCGATGTGGGTAGCCACGGCGCCGATGTCGCCCGCCCCCATCATCAGCAGCAGGTCACCGTCCTGCAGCACGTCCGGCAGCACGCTGGCCAGCTCGGCGGCCTTGCCAACCACCACCGGTTCGCTGCGGCCGCGCGCGCGGATGGCGCGGGCCAGCGCATGCGAGTCGGCACCGGCAATCGGTTCCTCGCCAGCCGGGTAGACCTCGCTCAGCACCAGCGCATCGACGCTGGACAGCACTGCGGCGAACTTGTCGAACTGGTCGCGGGTTCGGCTGTAGCGGTGCGGCTGGAAGGCCACCACCAGGCGCTTGTCGGCCCAGCCACCACGGGCGGCGGCGAACACGGCTTCCAGCTCGCTCGGGTGATGACCGTAGTCATCGATGATGCGCACCTTGGCGCCACTGGCGGTGGTCACTTCGCCCAGATCGTTGAAGCGACGGCCGACACCGGCGAAGCCTTCCAGTGCACGCGCGATGGCGTCCGGGGCCACGCCCAGCTGCCAGCCCACTGCGGCGGCGGCCAGTGCGTTGAGTACGTTGTGCCTGCCCGGCAGTGCCAGTACCACTTCCTGGCTGGTGCCCTGCGGCAGGCGCAGGGTGAAGCGCATGCGCGACCCTTCCTGCACCACGTTCTCGGCGCGCACGTCGGCCTGCGGGCTCATGCCGTAGCTCATCACGTGGCGCGGGGTCCTGGCGGCCAGCGCAGCCACTTCCGGGTCGTCGATGCACAGCACCGCCAGGCCATAGAACGGCAGGCGCTGCAGGAACTCGGCGAACGCTGCCTGCACGCGGGCAAAGTCGTTGCCGTAGTTCTCCAGATGATCGGCATCGATGTTGGTGATGATCGACATCAGCGGGTTCAGGCGCAGGAAGCTGCCATCGCTTTCGTCGGCCTCGGCCACCAGCCACTGGCCACCACCCAGCTTGGCGTTGGCGCCGGCGGCCAGCAGCTGGCCACCAATCACGAACGTCGGGTCCAGGCCACCTTCGCTCAGCACCGCAGCGGTGAGGCTGGTGGTGGTGGTCTTGCCATGCGTACCGGCCACGGCGATGCCGCGACGGAAGCGCATCAGCTCGGCCAGCATGGCCGCACGCGGCATGATCGGAATGCGCTGGCTGCGCGCTTCCATCAGTTCCGGGTTGTCTTCGCGGATGGCGCTGGAGACCACCACGCAGTCGGTGCCCAGCACGTTGGCCGCCGAGTGGCCGCGCATGATGCGCGCACCCAGGCTGGCCAGGCGGCGGGTCGCCACGTTGTCGGCGTTGTCCGAGCCGGACACTTCATAGCCCAGCGTCAGCATCACTTCGGCGATACCGCTCATGCCGGTGCCGCCGATGCCGACGAAATGCACGCGCGGGAACGCGCGCACCAGGTCGTTGGTGTCGTGCAGGCGGCGGATCATGCGCGGCCTCGCGCAGGGCAGGCGCGGTGGCATGCCTTCTTCATACAGCTTCCTCGAGAATGATATCGGCGATGCGCTCGGCGGCATCGACCTTGGCCAGGGCACGCGCGGCTTGCGCCATCTGCATGCGGCGGGCGGGATTTTCGGACAGATCGCGCAGCAGTGCGGCAATGCCGTCGGCCAGCGTTCCGTCCTGCTTCAGCAAAACCGCCGCGCCGCGCTCGACCAGGTACTCCGCATTGCGGGTCTGGTGATCGTCGACGGCAGCGGGGAATGGCACCAGCACACTGCCGACACCGACCGCGCACAGCTCGGCCAGCGTGGACGCGCCGGAGCGGCATACGACCAGATCGGCCCAGGCAAACGCCTCGGCCATGTCGGCGATGAACGGGGTGATCTCCGCCTGCACGCCGGCCTTGGCATAGGCCTCGACCGCTTCGGCATGCATCTTCTCGCCGCTCTGGTGGCGCACCTGCACCGGCACTGTAGCGCCCAGCGCAGCGATGGCCTGCGGCACGCCGGTATTGAGCGCGCGTGCCCCCTGGCTGCCGCCCACCACCAGCACGCGCAGCGGACCCTGGCGGTCGGCGAAGCGCTGTTCCGGCGGTGCGATGGCGGCGATCTCCGCACGCACCGGGTTGCCGACAAACTCCTCGCCCTTGGCGAAGGTGCCCGGGAAGCCGGTCAGCAGACGGCGTGCATAGCGCGACAGGATGCGATTGGTCAGGCCCGGTGCGCGGTTCTGCTCATGCACGATCAGCGGCAGGCCATGCAGGCGCGTGGCCATGCCGCCGGGACCGGAGGCGAATCCACCGAAGGCCACCACCGCACGCGGCTGGCGCTTTCGGATGATCATGCCGGCCGCGCGCAACGCGCGCATCAGCCGCCACGGCGCGCCCAGCAGGGCCAGCTTGCCCTTGCCGCGCAGGCCGGTGATGGCCAGCGTGTCGATCGGAATGTCGTGCTGCGGCACCAGACGGGTTTCCATCGCACCGTCGGCGCCCATCCAGGTGACCGGCACGCCGCGCGCGCGCAGCACGCGGGCCACGGCCAGGCCGGGGAAGATGTGACCGCCGGTACCACCGGCCAGGATCATCACCGGGCGCACGTTGTCGGTGGCTGTGCTCATGACAGCCTCCCGAAGGTCGGTTCGATGCGCGACTGCAGGCGGCTGGTGCCACGCGCAGCGTTCGCTGCAGCGGCAGCCACCGGCTCGGCGCTCATCGGTACGCTGGCGGCCACCGGCGCGGCCGGCTCGTCGCTCGGCTCGGCAGCGGCGTCTTCGGTGCCGCCGATGCGCACGGCCTGGCGGCGCTCGGCGCGCTTGAGTTCATAGGACACGCGCAGCAGCAGGCCCATCGCCACGCAGGTCATCAGCACCGACGAGCCGCCGGAAGAGATCAGCGGCAGGGTCAGGCCCTTGGTCGGCAGGATGCCCAGGTTCACGCCGATCGAAACGAAGGTCTGCATGCTGATCCACAGGCCGATGCCGAAGGCGATGTAGCCGGAGAAGTGCCGCTTCATCTCCACGCAGCGCATGCCCAGCCAGAAGGTCCGGCCGACCAGCAGCGCGTACAGGGCCACGATCACGCAGGTGCCCAGGAAGCCGAATTCCTCGGCGGTGACCGAGAAGATGAAGTCGGTATGCGCTTCGGGCAGGTAGTACAGCTTCTGCACCGAGTTGCCCAGGCCGACGCCGGTCCACTCGCCACGGCCCACCGCCATCAGCGCGTTGGACAGCTGGTAGCCGTCGCCCTGCTGGTCGGCCCATGGGTCCAGGAAGGACGTGATGCGGCGCATGCGGTACGGCTCGATGATCGCCAGTGCGCTCATGCCGACCAGGCCGATGATCACCGGCATCGACATGCGCGGCATGTTCACCCCGCCCAGCACCAGCATGCCGGCGGTGATCGCCAGCAGCAGGGTGGACGAGCCGAAGTCCGGCTGCAGCAGCAGCAGCACCACCAGCGCCCCGGCCACGCCCAGCGGCTTGAGCATCGCCGGCCAGGTCGCATTGACCTCGTCGCGGAAACGCACCAGGTAGCTGGACAGCCAGACGATGTAGAGCACTTTCACCGCTTCGACCGTCTGGAACTTGGAGATGCCCAGGTTGATCCAGCGGCGCGCACCGTTGACCGTGCTGCCCAGGCCCGGTGCGAACACCGCCAGCAGCAGCACGAAGCAGCCCAGCAGCAGCATCTGGTTGTACTGCTCGATGGACTTCAGTTCAGTGCGGGCGGCGATGACCGCCAGCACGATACCCACCGCCAGGAAGATCAGGTGGCGGTTGAGGTAGTAGAACGGACTGCTCATCAAGGCGATCGAGCTGGACGCCACCATCACCACGCCCACGCCGGTGAGCGCGATGATCGCGCCCAGCAGCCACTTGTCGTAGCTGCCTTCGATGGCTTCAAGGCGTGTTGCCTGGCGGGACAGGTCGTTCATCTCAGCGCACCTTCAACGTGGCCAGGCCGATCAGCACGAGCACGACGGAGATGATCCAGAAGCGCACGATCACGCGCGGCTCGGGCCAGCCCTTCAGTTCGAAATGGTGGTGGATCGGCGCCATGCGGAACACGCGCTTGCCGGTCAGCTTGAACGAGGCCACCTGGATCATCACCGACAGTGTTTCGATGACGAATACGCCGCCCATGATCACCAGCACCAGTTCCTGGCGGGTGATCACCGCGATCGTGCCCAGCACCGCGCCGAGCGCCAGCGCGCCGATGTCGCCCATGAAGACCATGGCCGGATAGGTGTTGAACCACAGGAAGCCGAGGCCCGCACCGGCGATGGCCGCACAGATGATGACCAGCTCGCCGGCGCCCGGAATCTGCGGAATCTGCAGGTAGTTGGCGAATACCACGTTGCCCGAGGCATACGCGAACACGCCCAGCGCGCAGGCCACCAGCACGGTGGGCATGATGGCCAGGCCGTCCAGGCCGTCGGTCAGGTTCACCGCGTTGGAGAAGCCGACGATCCAGAAGTAGGCGATGGCCACGAAGCCGATGCCGGCCAGCGGCAACGCCACCGATTTGAACATCGGGATGTAGAAGGTCAGCGCCGCCGGCACGTCGGCCGTGTAGAACAGGAACAGGCCAGCAGCCAGGCCGAAGATCGACTGCAGCAGGTATTTCCAGCGCGACTTCAGGCCGTTCGGGTCGCGGCGGACGATCTTGATCCAGTCGTCATACCAGCCGATGGCGCCGAAGCACAGCATCACCGCCAGCACCAGCCACACGTAGCGGTTGCGCAGGTCGGCCCACATCAGCACCGACAGGGTGATGGTGAGCAGGATCAGCGAACCGCCCATGGTCGGCGTGCCGGCCTTGGAGAAATGGGTCTGCGGACCGTCCTTGCGGATCGGCTGGCCGCCCTTGAACTGGGCAAGCTTGCGGATCATCGCCGGGCCAAGCCACAGCGACAGGAACAGGGCCGTCAGCGCGGCAAGGATGGCGCGGAACGTCTGGTAGTTGAACAGCCCGAACAGGCTCTCCAACTGCTGCAACCATCGAGCCAGTTCATACAACATGCGGGGATTCCTCTCCTTGCGCCAGCAGCGCTTTGACGATCAGGTCCATGGCACTGCCACGGGAACCCTTGACCAGGCAGCGCACACCAGCGTGCAACTCGTCCTGCAGCGCCTGTGACAGCGCACCATGGGTATCGAAATGGCGTCCGCCTTCACCGAAGGCGGCCGCAGCGGCGGCACTGAGCGGACCCAGTGCATACAACCGCTTCAGGCCGGCGGCGCGTGCACGGATGCCGGCCTGCGCATGCAGCGCCTCGCCGTCCGGACCCAGCTCGCGCATGTCGCCCAGCACCAGCCAGCCCTCTTCCGGCGCGGCGGCCAGGGCGTCGATGGCCGCAGCCAGCGAACCGGGGTTGGCGTTGTAGCTGTCGTCCACCAGCACCGCGCCATTGCGCAGCTGATGGGCAATCTGGCGGCCCGGCACCGGCTGCGCTTCGGCCAGGCCGGTCGCGATCAGCGCCAGGTCGACACCGGCGGCCAGCGCCAGGCTGGCGGCGGCCAGCGCATTGCTGACGTTGTGGCGACCGGGCAGGCCGAGCACCACGCGGGCTTCGCCGCTCGGTGCGACCAGGGTGAACTGGCTGCCCTGCGCGCCGGCGCGGATGTCGCGCGCGGTCACCTCGGCGGTATGTTCCAGGCCGTAGCGCAGCACGCGGCAACGCGGCGGGGTGCCGACGAAATGCTGTTCGAACCAGCGGCCGTAGGCATCGTCCACATTGATCACCGCCACGCCATCGGCCGGCAGCGCGGCATAGATCGCGCCCTTGGTCACCGCCACGCCGAGCAGGCTGCCCATGCGTTCCAGGTGCGCCGGGGCGATGTTGTTGACCAGCGCATAGCGCGGGCGGGCGATGTCGGTCAGGTAGGCGATGTCGCCCGGCTTGCCGGCGCCCATCTCGTAGACGGCGTAGTCGGCATCTTCCGGTGCATCGATCACTGCCAGCGGCAGGCCGATCTCGTTGTTGCGGTTGCCCGGGTTGGCGTAGACCACCTTGTGCGCGTGCTGGGCCACCTGCTGCAGGATCGACAGCAGCAGGCTCTTCACGCTGGTCTTGCCATTGCTGCCGGTGATCGCGAACACCTCGGTGCCACGGTCACGCTGCATGCCGGTGGCGATCTTCGCCAGTGCCAGTTCGCTGTCGGCCACCAGCACCTGTGGCAGTTCGATCGGCAGCAGGCGCTCGACCAGCAGCGCACTGGCACCGCGCGCCTGCGCGTCGGCGGCAAAGTCATGGCCGTCGAAACGCTCGCCGCGCAGCGCCACATACAGGCTGCCCGGGCCGAGGCTGCGGGTGTCATTGCTGACCGCATCGATGGCCACGTCGTCGCCGTGGATCTCGCCGCCGGCCCAGTGTGCGATCAGCGAAAGCAGGGTGCGCTTCATGCGGTGCCCTCCCCGGCCTGCGCCTCTAGTACACCGGCCTTGGCCGCCAGTGCAGCGGCGGCCACTTCGGTGTCGTCGAAGTCATGGCGCACACCATTCACTTCCTGGTACGGCTCGTGGCCCTTGCCGGCGATCAGGATGATGTCACCGGCACCGGCACGCTTCACCGCCAGGCCGATCGCACGCGCGCGGCTGCGCTGCACGGTCACGGCGGAGGCATCGGTGAAGCCGGCCAGGATGTCGGCCACGATCACGTCGCCATCCTCGCCACGCGGGTTGTCGTCGGTGACGATGACCTGGTTGGCCAGACGCTCGGCAATGGCCGCCATCTGCGGGCGTTTGCCGGTATCACGCTCGCCGCCGCAGCCGAACACGCAGAACAGCGTGCCCTGCAGGTGGCCATGCAGGCTGTCCAGCGCCTGTTCCAGCGCGTCCGGGGTGTGTGCGTAGTCGACCACCACGGTCGGCAGGCCGCCTTCGCCGCCCAGGCGGTTCATGCGGCCACGGATCGGCTGCAGCGCCGACAGTACTTCGGCGATGCGCGGCAGCGGCTGGCCCTGCGCGTGCAGGGTGCCGGCCACCGCCAGCAGGTTGTCCACGTTGAAGCGGCCCAGCAGCGGCGACAGCACCGCCGCGCGCTGACCGTCGATGACCAGTTCGAAGGCAATGCCACGGCCATCCAGCTGCAGCGCCTCGGCGCGCACGCTGGCGTCGGTGGCACCGCGCGAGCTCAGGCCGATCGGCTGTACGCCCGCCGGCAGGCCGGCGAACAGCTGACGGCCGAACGCGTCGTCCAGATTGATCACCGCGGCCTTCAGGCCCGGACGGTGGAACAGCCGCGCCTTGGCCGCGCCGTAGCTGGCCATGTCGCCGTGGTAGTCCAGATGGTCGCGGGTGAGATTGGTGAACACCGCCACGTCGTAGTGCACGGCATCCACGCGCCCCTGGTCCAGCGCATGCGAGCTGACTTCCATCGCCACCGCGCGCGCACCGGCGTCGCGCAGCTGCGCCAGCAGCGCATGCATCTGCAGCACCAGCGGCGTGGTGAAGCCGGTCGGCTCGACCGCACCATAAAGTCCGGCGCCCAGCGTGCCGATACTGCCACTGGGCGTACCGAGCAGGTGCCAGGCCTGGGCCAGCAGCTGCACGGTGGAGGTCTTGCCGTTGGTGCCGGTGACACCGACCATCGCCATCGCCCGCGACGGCGCGCCATGGAACTGGTCGGCCATCGCACCCATGCGTGCGCGCAGGCCCGGCACGGCGATCGCATCGGCCGGTGCCGGCAGTTCGGCGGGCGCCGGCGGTTCAAACAGGATGACGCTGGCACCGGCGGCGCGGGCCTGCTCGACAAAGCCCAGGCCATGCGCGCCGAAACCGGCGATGGCGACGAAGGCATTGCCGGGACGCACGGCGCGGCTGTCCAGCACCAGGCCGGTCAGAACGGGGTCGTGCCCTGCAAGGGCAACGTCCGGAAGCAACTGCGAAAGCAACATCGAAGGACTCATTGCGTGCCTCCCGTAGTGGGCGGCGTCTGGGCGTGCGCGCTCGGCAGCGCAGCATCGAATTCAGCGGCGGCATCCACCGGCAGCGCAGTCTCGGCCGGCGGCGCAGGCAGGATCGAGGCCGAGTGGCCGACCTTGCCGGACTGCTGTGCGGCCAACCACGACTGCAGGTCGTCCAATGGCACGTCCATCAGGCGCAGGGTGCCTTCCATCACGTTGTGATAGACCGGCGCCGACACCAGGCCGCCGTAGAACTTGCCGGCCTGCGGATCGTTGATGACGATGACGGTGGCGAAGCGCGGGTTGGTGGCGGGCACCACGCCGGCGAACAGCGCGTTGTAATGGCCACGCTCGTAACCACCCGGGCCGGCCTTGCGCGCAGTACCGGTCTTGCCGGCCACGCGGTAGCCCAGCACCGCCGCCTGCTTGGCGCCGCCCTGGGTGACCACGGTTTCCATCATCGCCACCACCTGCCTGGCGACGTTTTCGTCGATGATCTGCTGGCCTTCATTGCGCTGGCCCTTGACGAAGGTCGGCGCGATCAGACGACCGCCGTTGGCCAGTGCCGAATAGGCGGTAGCGATCTGCAGCGGCGTCACGTTCAGGCCGTAGCCGTAGGACATCGTGGTCTTGGTGGTACCCGACCAGCGCGCCGGGCGCAGCACCACGCCGCCGGATTCACCGGGGAAACCGCTGTGCGGTACCGAGCCATAGCCGAATCGGCGCACGCCGTCGTAGAACACCTGGTCCGGCATCTTCGCCGCGACCTTGGCCGCACCCACGTTCGAACTGCGGGTGATCACGCCAGTCACGTTCAGCACGCCGTTGTTGCGCGGCACGTCACGGATGGTGAAGCGGCCCAGGGTCATGTAACCCGGATTGGTATCGATGATGGTGTCCTTGGTCACCGCACCGGCCTGCAGCGCGGTAGCGATGGTCAACGGCTTCATCGTCGAACCCGGCTCGACCAGATCGGTCACCGCACGGTTGCGGCGCGCATCGGGCAGCGCGCCGGTCAGCGAATTCGGGTTGTAGGTCGGCAGGTTGACCATGGCCAGGATCTCGCCGGTGGTCACGTCCATGATCACCATCGAACCGCCCGCTGCCTTGTTGGCCACCAGCGCGTTGCGCAGTTCCTTGAACGCCAGGTACTGGATGCGGCGGTCGATGCTGAGGGTCAGGTCCTTGCCCGGCTCAGCGGCGCGCAGCAGATCGCTCTCGACGGTCTCGCCCTTGCGGTTGCGGATCACCCGCTTCGCACCAGCCTTGCCGCGCAACCATTCGTCGAACGCCAGCTCCAGGCCTTCCTGGCCGCGGTCGTCGATGTTGGTGAAGCCCAGCACGTGCGCCATCGCTTCACCCTGCGGGTAGAAGCGGCGGAACTCGCGCTGCGCGGCCACGCCCGGAATCTTCAGCGCGACCACCTTCTCTGCCTCGTCCGGATTGATCCGGCGGCGCAGGTACATGAATTCCTTGTCCGACTTCTGCGACAGGCGGCTGCTCAGCTCATCCACCGACATGCCGACCGCCTGGGCCAGCTCCGGGATGCGCTCGGGCGAACGCAGCAGGTCCTGCGGATTGACCCAGATCGAGGCGACCGGCGTGGATACCGCCAGCGGCTCGCCGTTGCGGTCGGTGATCATGCCGCGCGAGGTCTTGATCGGCAGCTCGCGCAGGTAACGGGCCTCGCCCTGGCGCTGGTAGAAGTCGCTGTTGATGATCTGCACGTAGGCCGCGCGGCCGACCAGCGACACCGAGCACAGGCCGAGCGCGAGCGCGACCCAGCGCAGGCGCTGGCGCAGGTTGAAGGCATTGCGCGGGCGGTTGCGGCCGGCCTTGCTCATGGCCGCACCACCACGATGTCGGCGGCCTCGGGGAACTTCATGCCGAGCTTCTCGCGGGCAATGCGGTCCACGCGGTTGGCCTCGGCCAGGGTCGCCTGCTCCAGCTGCAGGCGGCCGAATTCGAGGTTGATGTCATCGCGCTTGCGTTCGGCGCGCGACAGCTCGATGAACGTCTGCCGGTGACGGTGACGCACGAACACGACGCCGATCGCCGAGGCCACGGTCGAGGCCAACAGGATGATCAGCAGCAGCCGGCTCATGCGTCGGCCTCCCGCTTCTGCGCCACGCGCAGCACGGCGCTGCGCGCACGCGGGTTGGCGGCCAGTTCCTCGTCGGTCGCCTTGATGGCACCGCCGATCAGGTCCAGCGTCGGCACGAACGCCACCGCCTCAGGCAGGCGGCGGTTGGCCGGCGGCGCCTTGGCCAGGCGGTTCATGTACTGCTTGACGATGCGGTCTTCCAGCGAATGGAAGCTGATCACCGCCAGCCGGCCACCGGGCTTGAGCCGCTCCACCGCCGCATCCAGCCCCGCTTCCAGATCGGCCAGCTCGCGGTTGATGTGGATGCGGATGGCCTGGAAGCTGCGCGTGGCCGGGTGGATCTTGTCTTTCCCACGCGGCATCACCGAGGCGATCAGCTCGGCCAGTTCGGCGGTGCGGGAGAAGGGCTGCTTCTCGCGGCGGGCCACGATGGCACGGGCGATGCGGCGGCTCTGGCGTTCTTCGCCATGGGTCCACAGCACGTCGGCAATTTCGCGCTCTTCCACGCGGTTGATCCACTGCGCGGCGCTTTCACCGCTGTCCGGGTCCATGCGCATGTCCAGCGGGCCGTCCTTGCCGAAGCTGAAGCCACGTTCGGCCACGTCCAGCTGCGGCGACGACACGCCCAGGTCGAACAGCACGCCGTCCAGGCCTTCGGCCGTCGCATCCCACTGCAGCAGCTGGGCGAAGCTGCCACGGAAGATGGACACGCGCGGGTCCGGCGCGAAATCGCGCTCGGCAACGGCGATGGCTTCCGGATCCTTGTCCATGACCAGCAGGCGCCCCTCGGGACCGAGCTGGGTGAGCACGCCACGTGCATGACCGCCACGACCGAACGTGCCATCCAGATAACGTCCGTTTTCGATCACCCTCAGGCCTTCAAGGACCTGGGTGTACAGGACCGGCAGGTGCACCGCCGGCGACTGCGACACCGGAAGGTGACCGGTCTGCGCTTCTGGGCGCATCCGGGCACCCCGGCTCACAACTTCAGGTCGAGCAACCCATCACCCAGATCCTCGTCAGACAACGTCTGCTGGATCAGGGCCCGATGCGCCTGCTCGCTCCACAATTCGAACTTGTCGCCCATACCGAGCAATACCGCCTTCTTCTCAATGCCCACCGCACCGCGGTGGCTGGCGGGGATGCTGATGCGACCGTTGCCGTCCAGTTCCAGATGGGCGGCCGAGCCGACCAGCTTCTGCTGCAACAGGCGCACGACGCGCTGGGTGTTGGGCTTGGACATGACGTCGTCGCGGACCCGCTCCCATTCCGACTCTGCATACAGCCACAGGCAGCCGGCTTCGAACGGGTTGTAGGTCAGCACGAGACGGTTGTTGCTGGCGCGCGCGACGAGGTCGCGGTAAGCGGTGGGAACCGCCATGCGCCCTTTATCGTCAACTGTGATGGCCGTCTCGCCCTGGAACACGACGCGTGCACCTATCCTTCGCCCGGTGAAACATTGAACCACGAAAACCCACAAAACACCCGGATTTCCCTCTGATGCCCACCTTAGCAGCGGCCGAAGGGTTGTCAACAACTTTTCAGCGGGGAAATCGCCAGCCGCATCAATGGCTTGCAACAACCTTTAGAGAATTGTTCAAGGCTTATCCACAAGTTGCTGATCCGTCTCAATTTTTGAGATTGAACGGAAGTTCAGGGCTGTGGACAAGGCGTGAAACATCGCCCGCGCATTCATCCGGAACCGGCCGGAAACGCCGCCGGACTGCGCAAACGATGCACAATGAGGCCATGTGCCTGCTCGCTCTTGGCTGGATGCACCACCCGCGCTGGCGGCTGGTGATGACCGGCAACCGTGATGAGTTCCACGCCCGCCCGACCGCGGCGCTGGCCCCCTGGCAGGATGAGACCTCCGTCATCGGAGGGCGCGACCTGCGCTCCGGCGGTGGCTGGGCCGCCGTCGGCGCCGGCGGCCGCATGGCCGTGGTCACCAATGTCCGTGATCCGCTGGCCGCACAGACCGGCCCGTCCCGGGGAGCACTGGTGGCCGACTTCCTGCGCGGCCGCGACCCCGCCGCCGTGCATATCGACCGGCTGGCCACCGTGGCGGGCGCGTATGCGCCCTTCAACCTGCTGCTGGCCGATGGCGACAGCCTGGAGTACCTGGGCAACCACCCCGCCGAGCGTCAGAGCCTGGGCCCGGGTGTGCATGGCATGTCCAACGGCGCGCTGGACGCGCCCTGGCCGAAGACCCGACGGCTGATGGCTGCGCTTTCCGCGTGGCTGCAGGAAGACGGGGTCAGATCCCCTTCCCAAGGGGAAAGGGATCTGACCCCGCTCTGGAACGCCCTCGCCGACGAACACCGCCCGGCCGACAGCGACCTGCCCGACACCGGCATCGGCCTGGAACGCGAGCGCTGGCTGAGCCCGGCCTTCATCCGCGGCGACGATTACGGCACCCGCGCCAGCACCGTGCTGCTGATCGATGCCGATGGCCACGGCGAGATCCACGAGCGCCGCTTCGGCCCACAGGGCGTCGCACTTGGCCAGAGCCAGGTCGATTTCTGACCCTGTACCTGTTTTCTGTGTCTATAAATGTCTGCACACACGCCACACGATGACCCGGCGCGGTCCTGCCGCGCGCCCCACCGATCCACAGGGAGTCATCGATGCGCCGTGTTCTTGTACTTGCCGCCACCCACCTGCTCGCCCTCGGCCTGGGCTTCGGCCTGGGCATCTACCTGCTGCCGATCCTGATCGCCCCCGACGACCCGCCGGTCGCACAGGTGCAGGCCGCCATGGCCGAAGCCCGCTACCACACCACCTTCCGTCGCCACCTCAAGGGCAGCGACGCGGTGCACTGGGCCGAAGGCAAGGTCAGCGTCAGCCCGCGCCAGGTCGCCTTCGACGGCAAGATGGGCCCGGGACCGGATTACAAGGTCTACCTGGTCCGCGACTTCGTCGACAACAAGGCCGATTTCCTGAAGACCAAGGCGCAGGCCCAGCGCATCGGCGAGGTAAAGACCTTCAACCGCTTCCTGGTGGACGTGCCCGAAAGCATCAACGTGGACGACTACACCACCGTAGTGGTGTGGTGCGAACGGTTCGAGCAGTTCATTTCCGCTGGGCAGTACCGCTGATCAAAAAGGGGCCGGCTCCCTTTCCTGCGGAAAGGGAGCCGGCCCCGTAATGCTGGCGCACCGACGCCACGCATGGGCGCCGGTAGATCCCCCACGCATGGCATCAGTAGATCCACGCCATGCGTGGATGGAAGAAAGAGGCGGAGCCGGCCGATAAGCCGGGTTCTGTCGTGGACAGTCATTCCTCTAGGCGTTACGTCACCGCAACGCTCAAGCAACCTACCCGGATCCAACGCGGGCCGCGCCAAAGGATCCCTATTTGGTCTTGCTCCAGGTGGGGTTTGCCGTGCCGGTCTGTTGCCAGACTCGCGGTGCGCTCTTACCGCACCATTTCACCCTTACCGGCCTTCCGAAGAAGACGTAGGCGGTATCTTTCTGTTGCACTTTCCGTCGGCTTGCGCCGCCCAGGCGTTACCTGGCACCTTGCCCTATGGAGCCCGGACTTTCCTCGGCACCCCCGAAGGGATGACGCGACTGTCTGGCCGGCTCCGCCAGCGCATATTCTAGCGCACGCACGTCCTTCCTGCCGTGCCGATCGCGGCGTCCGGTTCATCCATCCACGCATGGCGTGGATCTACCGATGTCGCTGCCCTGGTGGGTGCAGATTCCGATCTGGTGGGTGCGGACCTTGGTCCGCACGATCCATCAACTCCCGTACAACGCCTTGCGCGGTGCACCGGTCAACTCGGCGGCGAGCTTGGCGGCGGTCGACGGCGGCAGGTGCTCGCTCAGCTTCGCGTAGACGCGGCGACCATGCGCCAGCTGCGCTTCCTCGTCGTCACCAGCACCCTGCACCATCACCACGAACTCGCCCTTGCGCTGGTTCTCGTCGGCTTCCACCTTGGCCAGCAGTCCCGCCAGATCACCATCGAGCACGGTCTCGAACAGCTTGGTCAGCTCGCGTGCCAGCACTGCCGGGCGCTCGCCGCCGAAGATCGCCGCCATGTCGGCCAGCGATTCGGCGATGCGGTGCGAGGATTCGTAGAACACCATCGTGCGCACTTCGCCGGCCAGCGCCTGCAGGCGGTCGCGACGGCCACTGGCCTTGGCCGGCAGGAAGCCCTCGAAACTGAAGCGGTCGCTGGGCAGGCCCGCCACGCTCAGCGCGGCAATGGCGGCGCAGGCACCGGGAATCGGGCTGACCTTGATGCCGGCCGCACGGGCAGCACGCACCAGGCGGAAGCCGGGGTCGCTGACCAGCGGGGTGCCCGCATCGCTGACCAGCGCCAGCGATTCGCCCGCCTGCAGGCGCGAGACCAGGCGTTGCGACAGGGCCTCTTCATTGTGTTCGTGCAGGGCCACCAGCGGCTGCTGGATGCCGAAATGGGACAGCAGCTGGCCGCTGCGGCGGGTGTCCTCGGCACAGATGGCCGCCACCGAGCGCAGCACCTCCTGCGCGCGCGGGCTCAGATCGGCCAGGTTGCCGATCGGGGTGGCGACGACGTACAGGGTTGGGACACTCATTTCAGCGGTACTCACGGGGCAAGGGTAGAATCGTAGCGTGTACCCGGCCAAGGCCGCTGCCCTCATCGCATGGACCCGATCATGAACAAGCCCGCCGCACGGATCTCCGCCCTGTCGTTGTCGCTGATGCTGCTGGCCGGCTGTGCCACCACCAGCCTGACCAGCGCGCCCGAATCGCCGGCCCAGAGCCAGGCGCTGGCGCTGATCGAACAAGGCAAGCCGCGCGACGCCGCCCTGCAGCTGGAAGCGCTGGCTGCAACCCTGAAAGGTGGCGCCCGCAGCAACGCCCTGGCCGATGCCGCCTGGGCCTGGCACCTGGCCGGCGACAGTGCCCGCGCGCGCAGCCTGCTCGGCCAGCTCACCGCCCGCCAGCTGTCCGGCGCCAGCCTGCAGCGCTACCAGCTGACCGGCGCCGAGCTGGCACTGGCCGACAAGCAGCCGGCGCAGGCCCTGGCCCTGCTGAAGGAACAGGGCGACAACGTCTTCCCCGCGCTGCGCACGCGCTGGCACGTAGCCCGCGCCAACGCGCTGCAGGGCACCGGCGATGCCTTCGGTGCCGCCACCGAGCGCGCCCGCGCGCACGCCAGCCTGACCGGCAGCGCCCGCAGCGAAAACCAGGCCGCCATTGCCGGCCTGCTCGGCACGCTCGACGACGCTACCCTGCGCAGCCGTGCCGCCGCCCTGCCGGCCAACGACCCGCTGTACAACTTCGCTGGCCGTGCGCTGATCGCACGCGGCCTGCCGCTGCCGCGCCCGTTCGACCGCGACGGCGCCGCCCAGTTCGATACCAGCAAGCGCCCGCCGGCGATGAGCGACGGTTACCGCCCGCCGGCCAAGCTGGCCGTGCTGCTGCCGCTCAGCGGCCGCCTGGCCACCGCCGCGCAGCCGGTGCGCGATGGCCTGCTCGCCGCCTACTACGGCGAGACCCGCCGCCGCCCGGACATCAACTTCATCGACACCGCCGGTACCCCGGCCGGTGCGCTGGCCGCATATGACAAGGCCGTCGCCTCCGGTGCCGACTTCGTGGTCGGTCCGCTGGGCCGCGACGAAGTGGACGCGGTGTACGGCCGCCAGCAGCTGCAGGTGCCGGTGCTGGCACTGAACCGTGGCAAGGACGCGCCGCCGGCCGGCAGCGCCGGTTTCTCGCTGGCGCCGGAAGACGACGGCATCGTCGCCGCCGAATACCTGCGTGGCCGCGAGCGCGGCAAGGCGCTGGTGATCAACAGCGCCGACGATACCGGTCGCCGTGCCGCCGCCGCCTTCGCCCAGCGCTTCGCCCAGCGCGGCGGCCAGGTGGTGGCCACGGTCGGCGTCAGCGATGCGGTTGGCGATGTCGGTGCGCAGGTGCGCAATGCCGGCCAGGTCGATGCCGTGTTCCTCGCCGTGCGCGCCCCGCAGGCTCGCCTGCTGGCGCCGCAGCTGGCGCTGGCCGGTGCCGGTGGCGCCACCCGCGTCGGCACCTCGCAGCTGACCGTCGGCAGCGGCAAGATGGAAGAAGACGTGGCGCTGGACGGCATCGTCTACCCGAACGAAGCCTGGAACGTGCGCAGCGTGTCGGGCCTGCCGTCGGCCAGCCAGGTCGCCAGCACCCTGCCCAGCGCACGCGGTGCGGCCGGCCGCCTGTTCGCCTTCGGCGCCGATGCCTGGAAGATCACCGCCTACCTGGACAAGCTGTCCAACGAAGGTGGCCTGGACGGTGCCACCGGCACCCTGTTCCTGGACAGCAACGGCAACATCCTGCGCCAGCCGGCCTGGTCCACCTTCAATGGCGGCCGGCCGATGCCGATCGTCGGTGGTCGCTGAGCGCAGCCAACGGGGCTCGGCGGTGGAAGCCGCCGCCGAGCAGCATCTGCAACGGGCCGGACTGCAGCCGCGTGCGCGCAACGTGCGTTATCGTGGCGGTGAGCTGGACCTGGTGATGGACGACGCCGGCACCGTGGTGTTCGTGGAAGTGCGCTATCGCGCGCGATCGGATTTCGGTGGCGGTGCCGCTTCGGTGGATGTGCGCAAGTGCCGACGCCTGGCGCACGCCGCGCAGCTGTACCTGCAGGACAACCCGGCGCTGGCCAATGCACCCTGCCGTTTTGATGTGGTCGACGCCACCGGCGAGCCGCCGCAGCTGCGGTGGCTGCGTGATGCGTTCCGGCTGGATGATTGCTGATGGGTACCGTCCGCTCTGGTAGAGGCCGACCTTGGTCGGTGCTTCTGTGCCAACCAAGGTTGGCACCTGCCAGAGCGCAGCCAGGCCGGCACGACCACGGTGTGTGACTGATGCCTTCGATCATCACCCATGCTGCTGTGCCGCTGGCGCTGTGGTGCGCCGCTGATCGCGGCCGCATCCCGCCGCGCCTGCTGGCGGCCGGCGTGATTGCAGCGATGCTGCCCGATGCCGATGTACTGGCCTTCGCGCTGCACATTCCCTACGCCGATGCGTTCGGCCATCGCGGCGCCAGCCATTCGCTGCTGTTTGCCGGCGTGCTGGCGGCATTTGCCGCGGTGCTGGCGTTCTTTGGTAATTGCCGACCTTGGTCGGCGCAGCACGCCTCCGGTAGTCGCCGACCTTGGTCGGCGGGTGTGTGCCAACCAAGCTTGGCATCTACCGTGCAGGCGGCAGTGTTCGTATTCATCTGCGCTGCCAGCCACCCGCTGCTGGATGCGATGACCTCCGGCGGCCTCGGCGTGGCCCTCGCCTGGCCCTGGAGCGAACAACGCTTCTTCGCACCGTGGCGACCGATCCGCGTTTCACCGTTCGCCCCACAGTTCTTCAGCGCGCGCGGCCTGGCCACCCTGCTGTCGGAACTGCGCTGGGTGTGGCTGCCACTGGCTGGCGCCGTTGTTGCCTGGAAACTGATCCAACCCGCTCCTGCTGCTCCACGAGATCCGTCATGAGTCCTGCCCTGCCTGCTGCCCTGGTTGCCGAACTGTCCGCCCTGCTGGGCGCGGAGGGCTGGCGCATGGATGACAGCGCGCTGGAGGCCAACGCGCAGGACAACTCGTGGCGTCATCAACGCCCCGCCGCCGTCGCGCAGCCTGCCAGCATCGAACAGGTGCAGGCACTGGTGCGCGCATGCCGGGCCCATCACGTAGCGCTGGTCGCACGTGGCGCCGGCACCGGCACCACCGGCGCGGCCGTGCCGCTGCCCGGCAGCATCGTGCTGTCGTTCACCCGCATGGACCGCATCGTCGAGATCCGCGCCGGCGATCGCTGCGCGGTGGTGCAACCGGGCGTGCTCAATGGCGCCCTGCAGCAGGCACTGGCCCCGCATGGCCTGTTCTGGGCGCCGGATCCTTCCAGCGCCGAGATCTGCAGCGTCGGTGGCAACCTGGCCTGCAATGCGGGCGGCCCGCGCGCGGTGAAGTACGGCACCAGCCGCGACAACGTGCTGGGCCTGGTGGCAGTGACCGGCACCGGCGATGTGATCCGCTGCGGCGGCGCCTACACCAAGGACGCCACTGGCTACGATCTGACCCATCTGCTGGTGGGCAGCGAAGGCACGCTGGCATTGATCGTGGAAGCCACGCTGAAACTGACCCCGTTGCCGGTCAGCCAGGCCGGCCTGCGCGTGCTGTACCGCGACGCCGATGCCGCCGCGGCCGCCGTATCGCGGTTGATGTCGCAGCCGGTGGTACCCACCCGCCTGGAATTCATGGACGCGCGCAGCCTGGAGCTGCTGCGCCTCAATGGTGCCGAGGTACCGGAGGCCGGTGCGATGCTGCTGGTCGAGGCCGATGGTGACCACGACACCCTGCCCTATCTGCTGCAGGCCCTGGCCAGCGCCGCTGAAGGCGACGGCATGATCGAACTGGATGTGGCGATGGAAGGACGCGCGCGCGACCAGCTGTGGGCCGCACGCAAGGCGTTGTCGCCTGCGCTGCGCAGCGTTGCGCCGGGCAAGATCAATGAAGACGTGGTGGTGCCGGTGTCGCGCATTCCAGAGCTTGTGGCTGGCGTGCAGGCATTGGCGCGTGACTACACCCTGACCATCGTCACCTTCGGTCATGCTGGCAACGGCAACCTGCACGTCAACATTCTTTACCACCCGGACGACGCCGACGAAAACGCACGCGCGCATGCCGCACTGCCGAAGATCTTCGAACTGACGCTGTCACTGGGCGGCACGCTGTCCGGCGAGCATGGCATTGGGTTGGCCAAGCGCGATTTCATGGCGCAGGCGTTCAGCCCGGCCACGCTGGCGACGATGCGCGCGATCAAGGCCGCGCTGGACCCGGACGGCATCCTCAACCCGGGCAAAGTGCTGCCACCGGCGTGACAGAGGCGGGGCAACGGTCCTGCCGGGGGCAACCACCGGGCGACCGTCCACATCTGGCTGTCGGCACCCAGGTGCCAACCTCACATCAGCCCCGATTTCATCTGCAACGTGTTGTAGTCACATCGCATGGTAATCGTGATTCCCTTGGTGAAACCAGAATCGAGGATTCATCATGGAATTCAGGCAACTGCCGGCAGATGCGCCGGAACGGATGCAGCTGGCGCGGTGGTACAACGCACAGTGGGGTGGAAACACCGGAATGTCGCTGGAACAGGAAATCCAGTGGCTGAACCGGGAGCAGGACGCTGAAGGATTTCCGCACTTGATTGCAGCGTTCGACGGCGACCACCTGGTCGGCGCCGTCCAGCTGAAGCGCCGGGAACTGGCGTCATTCCCACAGTACGAGCACTGGCTGGGCAGTGTTTTCGTTGCCGATACGCATCGGGGCCAAGGGCTGGCGGGCAAGCTGGTCGAGCAGGCGGCGGCGCAGGCCGTGCGCATGGGCGTCTCCCATCTCTACCTGCAGACCGAAGCGCTGGACGGCGGCCTGTACGCCAGGCTGGGCTGGACACCGTTGCAGGAGACCGATAACAAGAATTATCGCGTGCTGGTGATGGTCCGAAATCTGTAAGCCTTAGTCACGCCTGCATGCGCTCCTGCCTGGGATACCGGCGAGGCATTCGCGTTGTCGCCGGAAGCCCTTGCACGCGAGATACGGCACCACGCCTGGCAGCCAGCCTTGCCCGCTTCGGCACCTGACGCTGGCGTCAGATGGCGCGCTATCCGGCGAAGAACGAAGTGGCCTGGCCAAGCGCGATTTCATGGTGCAGGCGTTCAGCCCTGCCACGCTGACGACGATGCGCGCGATCAAGGCCGCGCTGGACCCGGGTGGGATTCTCGACGCGGGCAAGGTACTGCCGCCGGCATAGACCGCGCGCACTCCTTCGCACTCCTGTAGATGCCGTGTTGCCCTTGCCTAGGCAAGGGCAACACGGTATCTACACCGGCGTGTCGTCTGCAATATCGATCAGGGTCTGCCGGAAACTGGGCAGCAGCACGCGGTTGCCATGGCCACTCAGGTGATCGTTGTCGAAGAACAGCGGTTCGCCCTCTTCCACCGCCGAACAGGTCTGCGGCCCGCACAGCAGCGGCAGCGGATCCCACACGGTCAGTGACGGGTAACGTGCCGCCAGGTCATCCAGCAGTGCCATCTGCGGCACGCGCAGCATTTCCAGATCCGCACGCGGCATGCTCAGACCGCCGGCACACGCCGGATTGCGGCGGTTGAACCAGTCCGAACAGCGGTACGCACCGGCCTTGAACAATGGCAGCGGTGCGTCGATCACCACGTGTACGCCCAGCTGCTGCAAACGCCCCAGCACGCGATCGGCTTCGTCGCGTGCCGCCTGTGCATGCGACGGCGTGCGCTCGGCCAGCAGCTGTTGATAGATCGGCTGTGCGTCCTGCTGCTGCCAGTCGAATCCGCGCAGTTCCGGCATGCGCAAGGCCGCCAGCAGCACAATGTCACCCGGGCGCGCCTCACGCTCGATGGTCGACAACGCGTCCTCAATGAAGCCCTGGCAGTCGGACGGGCTGGCCCGCAGCAGGTTGACGAAGCTGCAGCCGCCGCGATCCTGCTGGCGCACCTCCATGCCGGTCTGGCGCGCGACCATGCTGGTCATGGTGCGATACGCCGCCGCGTGCGAATCGCCGGACACGAACAGTCGCCGCCCTTCAAGCGCCGGCGCACTCACCGGCTCCAATGGGCGCCACGTGGGGTAGCGACGCGCCTGCCATGCATAGCCGTCGCGGGTCACGCTCAGCGAGACCTGCTCGTGGTACTCCACCATGGCCCATGCGCCCGCACCACACAGCGCCACCAGCGGAAACGCCATCGCCAGCACCTTGGCCGGTGCCAGCCGCAGCAGCGGCGCCGCACTGCGCAGCGGGCGCTCGATGACGTGGTAGGACGCGGCCGACACCGCCAGCAGCAGCACCGGATACAGCCACAGCGCGACGCCATGCAGGCCATACGTCCAGCGCAGCAGCACCAGCAGCGGCCAATGCCACAGGTACAGCGAATAGGACAACCGGCCCAGGTAGGCCAGCGGTGCGCAGCCCAGCGCACGGGCGATGCGCGATGTCCCCGCTGTCGAAACGCTCGCCAACAGCAGCAGGGTACCGGCCACGGTGGCCAGCACACCCGGTACTGGCATCGCCAGCTGCGGGGCAATCACCACGCCTGCGGCCAGCAGCGCCAGCCCGGCCGCTGCAACCGCGTCACCGTTCCGGCCCGGTGTACGCGTACGCATCCACTGGTACAGCAGCGCGCCCGCGGCCAGCTCCCAGAACCGCGCCGGCAGCAGATAGAACGCTGCCGCCGGTGCCGTTTGCGCCTGCCAGCCCGCCCACGCCAGCGACAGCACGCT
The DNA here is from genome assembly GCF_030913325.1 of Stenotrophomonas sp. a6. Lineage (NCBI taxonomy): Bacteria > Pseudomonadati > Pseudomonadota > Gammaproteobacteria > Lysobacterales > Lysobacteraceae > Stenotrophomonas > Stenotrophomonas sp. a6. The sequence goes on along the minus strand of NZ_CP133161.1, from coordinate 690,161 downwards.
GAGCACCGGCAACAACCAACGCGACCACGGCCAGCGCTCACGCCCGCGCAGCCACACGAAGAACAACAGCGGGAAAACCAGGTAGAACTGCTCCTCCACGCCTAGCGTCCATGTATGCAGGAACGGATTGAGTTCAGCACCGGGCGAGAAATAGTCGTCCTGCTGGCCGGCCAGTACGACGTTGCTCAAGCCGACCAGCGCGGCCCAGCCGGTCTGGTCGAACTGCTCGTTGCGCCACGCGCGGGGAATGAACAGTGCCGACAGCACGAAGGTCGCCATCAGCATCGCCAGCAGCGCCGGCAACAGGCGCAGCACGCGACGCCGGTAGAAGTCGAGCAGCATCGCACCCAGCGACGCAGGCGTGCGCGAGGCCAGCGACTGGCTGATCACGAAGCCGGACACCACGAAGAACAGGTCCACCCCGGTGAAGCCGCCGGGCAGCCACGTCGCATTGGTGTGGAAGAGGACGACGGCCAGCACCGCCAATGCGCGCAGGCCGTCAATGGCCGCATTGTGGGAACGTTCGGGAGGGGACATGCGGGTGACCGGCAGCGAGCGATCCGGCAGCATCGCCACCGTTTGCGCAGTCATTCAATGGACGATCGCGACAGGGCGGGTGTGTGTTTAGGTTCGATGCAGCCTGTGGGCCACTACAGGGCCGAGCCCTGCTCGGCTGCCCTTCTTCCACATCGCGTTGAGCCGAGCATGGGCTCGGCTCTACAGCAGCAGCGGGGTCAGAGCCCATTGCCCAGACAATGGGATCCGACCCCGCTGCACGCCCGCTTACCAGGCCCTGCGCAGGCCCAGCTGGCCGCCCACGTTGCGGTAACCGTGGTCGCCGCGCTGCACGCTCACGCCACCCCACGCCCCCCAGCGCTGGCCCAGCTTCAGCTCGGCACCGGCCTGCACCTCGTAGCGGTTGCGCGGCACGTCCGCGCCCAGCATGTCACCGTTGAACTGCAACGTGCTGGTGCCGCTGCCACGCAGCCAGTTCACGCCCAGGTACGGCTGCAGGGCATTGTCGGCCGCAGTGCCATGGCCAAACACACGCACGCCCAGGCGCCCGCTCAGGCCACCGGCGTCGGCATGGTCGATCACCGTGCCGTTGCTCTCCACGTGGCGATCAGCGCGGAAATCAACATGGCTCAGCTGCAGCTGCGGCTGCACATACAGTGCGCTGGCGCTGCCCTGCCACACGTTGAAGGTGTAGCCGGTCTCCAGCGACACACTGGCCATGCGCGAATCGTAGTGCTCCGGCTCCAGGCCGACGCCCTGCACCCGGTTATCGAAACGGCCGTACTGCAGGTTCGCATCGATGTACGCACCCTGCGTGCCGTCAGCCGCCTGCAACCAGGTGCCGTACACACCCACCGCGCTGCCACGCACCCGCCCCTTGGCGCTGTAGCCGGTCAGATCGGACACTGCACTGCTGTCAGCACGCCCCGTGCCCAACATCACGCCGAACGCTGCATTGCCTCGGCGAACCAGGTCACTGCCGATCTGCAGCACCGAGCTGTTGCCGTCGATCGACAGCTGACCGCCGACCGCGCTGAAGTCCGCCTGCTGCCGGCCCACGCGCGCCCACGCGGCACGGCCTTCATCCAGCGAGACGGCCCCGATGCGGTCGTTCATACGATGGGAAAACATGTTGATAGCTGCCGATTGGTTTGCCAGATAGGCACCGGCTTCCGGGCGCAGTACCGGCGGAGGCAGGATCGGACTGATCGGATCCACCGGATCGACAGGATCAGTCGGATCCACCGGCACGCATCCCGGCAGCGATGGGTCGACCTCGCACGGGTCTGGCGCGGTCGGCAACTGCGAGCGCAGGTACCAGTTGCCCTCGCCACCAGCGATGCCGCCCTTGTGCAGGAAGTAGTCATACGAACCTGCCACCGCGCGACCGGCCAGCGCGTAGTTGGCCGCCGACGCACCATCCACCTGGATCAACGTGATGCCTTCCAGCGTCTGCGCGCCGAGGCCGCCGATGTTCTGTACAACCACCATGGCATCTCCGCTGCTGTCGCCGCGCACATGCAGGCGATCCATTGCAGAGTCATCGCCTCCAAGCGCGCCGCGGAAGATGAACGACGAAGCCTCGCTGTGCAGATCACCCTCCACCGTCAGCGTATTGAAGCCGCCCAGCATCGGGTCGGAGAGCGCCAGTTCGCCGCCCGTGACCGACAACGTGCCGACATGCGCATCGCCCGTCAGCATCCAGCGACTGCCTGCCTCCATCGAAAGCGCTCGAACCCGATCCGAGGTACCGTTCCACACTGCTCCGCTGCCAAGCTGCACATACACATCCGACTGCGGCACCAAGCCGCCCGCCAGGTCGTCAGGGTTGATCACAATGTCGCCCACCATCAGCGCATTGTTCTCCAGTGCCACATCGAAGCGCCCGGCCACGGCGGCGTCCAGCTGCAGGGCGACCCCGTTTCCACCGTACAGCACTGCGCCGTCGGCCAGGGTCAGGCCGGGAATACCAGCACCACGTACCCACACCCCACCATGCTGTTGGCTGACCAGCGATCCGCCATGGATCTGCAATCTGCTGTTGTCACTCAAGATTGCGGCCCAGGCACCGTTGCCATCCGCGCGAACATGACTGTTGCGGAGGAACAGATAGGCTTGCCCTTCACCCACCAGACCGTGAGACGCCGCACCGGTGGTGTGTACTGCGCTGTCAACCAGATCAACATCAGAGAGGCCGTGGGCTTCGACACCGGTAGATGCCGCCCCACGCGTTTCGATACGTGTACCAAATGCAGAGAACCCTGCGGCGTCGACTGAAACGCCTGCTGACGTCGTGCCAGTGGTCAGGATGCTGCTACCCGACAGCAGGGTGACAAAACTGCCATCACCCTCAACACGCACGGCAGCGGCGTCCTCTCCGGAGGTTGAAAGATGGGTCCTTGCGAGAGGAACGATGGCACCGCCATTGCGTGCATGGAAAACGAACTCGCCTGGACCACCCGTGGTGTAGTCTCCTTCAGGCGGCTGCTTGAGGTCTTCGCCAGGAACACCGCCATCGGCGATGACCTGTTGGGCCATCGCAGGTGCGGCAGCCGATAGAATGCTGGCCAACGAGATGGCCAACAGATGACGTGAGGGTGTGATGGACATTCAGATTCTCTGTCTAAGCTGATTGGGAACGCGGGCGTACCCGTCGCGGACGGCACTGTGGCAGCCCAAACCCAGGCGTTTGAATGCAACAAGTTGGAAATTGCGCCCGATCCCAGTCGATTGCGGCAAAGAACGATGTCGCTGATGCCAGATATCGCCTGGGAGAATCCGAGGTCGGATGGCCTTGCCCAGGCAATGGGATCCGACCCCGCTGCACGCCCACTTACCAGGCCATGCGCAAACCCACTTGGCCACCCACATTGCGATAGCCACGGTCGCCGCGCTGCACGCTCACGCCACCCCACGCCCCCCAGCGCTGGCCCAGCTTCAGCTCGGCACCGGCCTGCACCTCGTAGCGGTTGCGCGGCACGTCAGCGCCCAGCATGTCACCGTTGAACTGCAACGTGCTGGTGCCGCTGCCACGCAGCCAGTTCACGCCCAGGTACGGCTGCAGGGCATTGTCGGCCGCAGTGCCATGGCCAAACACACGCACGCCCAGGCGCCCGTTCAGGCCACCGGCGTCGGCATGGTCGATCACCGTGCCGTTGCTCTCCACGTGGCGATCGGCACGGAAATCAACATGGCTCAGCTGCAGCTGCGGCTGCACATACAGTGCGCTGGCGCTGCCCTGCCACACGTTGAAGGTGTAGCCGGTCTCCAGCGACACACTGGCCATGCGCGAATCGTAGTGCTCCGGCTCCAGGCCGACGCCCTGCACCCGGTTATCGAAACGGCCGTACTGCAGGTTCGCATCGATGTACGCACCCTGCGTGCCGTCAGCCGCCTGCAACCAGGTGCCGTACACACCCACCGCGCTGCCACGCACCCGCCCCTTGGCGCTGTAGCCGGTCAGATCGGACACTGCACTGCTGTCAGCACGCCCCGTGCCCAACATCACGCCGAACGCTGCATTGCCTCGGCGAACCAGGTCACTGCCGATCTGCAGCACCGAGATGTTGCCGTCGATCGACAGCTGACCGCCGACCGCGCTGAAGTCCGCCTGCTGCCGGCCCACGCGCGCCCACGCGGCACGGCCTTCATCCAGCGAGACGGCCCCGATACGGTCGTTCATACGATGGGAAAACATGTTGATGGCTGCCGACTGGTTTGCCAGATAGGCACCGGCTTCCGGGCGCAGTACCGGCGGAGGCAGAATCGGATTGATTGGATCCACCGGATCGACGGGATCCGTCGGGTCGATCGGATCCGGGCCCGGATCGACCACGCATCCCGGCGCTGCCGGGTCGTTCCCGCAAGCATCGAACCACTGAGAACGCAGGTACCAGTTGCCATCGGTAGGATCGGCCAGGCCGCCCTGGAACAGGAAGTACTCGTACGATCCGCCCACCGCGCGGCCGCTCAGTGCGTAGCTCGCCAGTGATGCGCCGTCGATCTCGATCAGTTGGATGCCATCCTTCGTCTGCGCACCCAGCCCACCGATGTTCTTCACCGCGATCAGCGCATCGCCGGAGGTGTCGCCGCGCACGTGCAGGCGGTCCATCGCGCTGTCATCGCCGGCCATCGCCCCTTGGAACAGGAACGTGGCCCCCTCGCTGTGCAGGTCGCCGTCCACGGTAAGCGTGTTGAAGCGACCGGTGCCGTCGGACAATGCCACGCCACTGTTGAGCACCTGCAGTTCGCCTACCGTGGCATCACCGGTCAGTGTCCACTGGCTGCCGCTCTCGATCGCCATCGTCTGCACCAGATCCGACGAACCCTGCCACAGCGATCCATCCGCCAGCCGTACATGGACATCCGACTGTGGTGGCAGGCCTGCGTCCTCGTCCTCCGGGGTGATGACGATGTCGCCCTCCATCTGCGAGCGACCCTCCAGCACTACATCGAAACGTCCGGCAACTGCGGCATCCAGTGCCAGCGCGATGCCGTTGCCGCCCGATACCAGCGCGCCATTGGACAGGGTCAGGCCCAGGTCGCGGCTGCTGCGCAGCCATACACCGCCATGCTGGGCGCTCACCAGCGAACCGCCATCGATTTGCATACGACCGTTGTCATTGATCACCGCTGCCCACGCGCGCTCGCCTTCGGTGCGGACATGGGTGTTGTTCAGCGTCATTTCGCCGACACCCCCGGACAGCACGCCGTGGGCGCCATCTCCGGTGGTCAGCACGACACTGTCCACCAGATGGATGCTGCCCCCCTTCCGTGCAACAGCCCCGATGGCGTTGTCGCCGGTCGTGCTGAGCAAGGTTTCACCGGCATCGATGCGAGGGCGCACCGGACCACTGGCCTCCGCGTACAGCGCGTGGCTGGACACGCCGGTGGTATGGACCTGCGCGCCCTCCAGCGTCACCGCGCCGCCGCGATTGTCGATGCCAACCCGATTGGCACCTTCGCTGCGGACAACACTGTGCAGGAGATCCAGCACGGCCGAGTCATGGACTGCAATCGTGGCCGCTCCTCCGTCACCCAGCAGCTCGGATCCCTGCACATGTGCAGTCGTCCCCAGCCCTGATATCTGCAACACCCCGTTCGCCGCACGCACGCGACTGCCCACCAGTTCCAGCCGCGCTCCGCCGCTGGCGCTGATGCCGTAATCACCACGAACGTCCACCGATTCCAGCCGCATGCTCCCGCCACGGGCAACCACAGCCGTGCTCCCTGCTGCAGCCGCGACAACGGAACCACCCAGCATCGCGACGTCACCGCCACCTGCCAACCCGGTGCCCAGTCCCTGCATCGTGATGTGCACATTGCGCAGCTCACCGGTACTGCCTGCGTGGATGGCGACGCCAAATCCCGTCGCCCCTTCATGGCTAACGTGTGCGTCCTGCAGATGCAGGGCGGCACCCGAATTGGCCAATGCGACGTAGGTGCCTGCGCTGCGGTTGACCAGCGTACTGCCTGCGATCCGTGCCGTGCTGCCCGCACCACTGGCAAGCACCGCATTGGCATTGCTTCCTTCCGTGGTGACGGTACCGCCACTCAGCTCCACAGTACCGCCGCCACCGACCGTCACACCGTGCGAACCGTTGCCGCGGGTAAGAACGTCTGCATGGCCAACGCTGGCAGTAGCACCTGCAACGCTCAGGCCGTGGCTGGCTGAACCCTGTGTCTCGATGCTGACCTTGGCGATCTGGATCGCACCGTCAGTGCCTGAAATGGACGCGCCTGCTGCATTGTCGCCACGGGTGGTGATGGTGGCATCGGCAACGTACAGGCTGCTGCCAGTGCCTTCCACGCGGATGCCAGCAGCCGCATTTCCCTCGGTGGCCAGCACCACCGCGTCATTGGCAGTGATGCGGCCGCCATTGAGAACATGGAAGGCGTGCTCGTCGCCAGCGGTGGTGGAATAGCTGCCGCCAGCGGGGGTTTCACTGGTGCCATCGGCCACTACCTGCTGAGCCTCGGCGCCGGGTGAGACGCACAGCGCACCCGCCAGGGCGATCGCGAGGGGATGATGGGAAGGGGAAGCAAAGCGCATGCGAGGTCTCCTTGAGGGAGGCCACATGCTCCCGACACCGCCAACGCCTCGCCATCGAATCCATTGCAACTGCGCCCGCGTCCCGATGACGGAGGACACGCATCCACCGCCGGTTCCTTAACGGCGTCCCTCAGGGAGCGGGCAGCCAGGAACGCTTTGCAACTAATTGCATGGGAACACCTCTACCCAGAACGGACACTTGAGGCCATTCCAGACACACGCATTCGTAATCAGCCCCATTCCACGCCTGCCAGGGACACGACCATGAACCCTCATTCCACTTGCTCCCCATCGCTATGCCCGCTGGCCCGCAGTCTGCTGCTGGCGCTTTCCGCGCTGTCGACGGGCACCGCCCTGGCAGGCGATCTCGATGGCCAGACGGCCCACGTTCGTGCAGGTGATCCGGTGGAAGCGTGGACACTGAAGAATGGCTCCAAGCTGGTCGGCCAGAACGCGGTGATGCATCAGATTTCCGCCGCTGACACCTCCGGAATCGACCTGCTCGGTGGTGCCGTCAGCGTTGCTGCCGGCAGCGGTGTGACGGCGGCGGTGGCGCTGACGGACGCGGCACGGCTGAGCACACGCGCAACGCATTTCAAGGGTGGCGGCATTGCGCTGCAGGGGGCAGCCAGTGCGCACCTCGCGCAGGCCTCGATCGTCATCGATGCCAGCCACCTGACCGCAGCGACAGACCGCTCCATCGGCGTCGATCTTGCCAGCGGAGCCACAGGTGCCGGTACCGATGCGCCCTCCGCCGTCATCGAGACGATGTACATCCGCGTAGAAGATGTGCCCGGCGGCACGGATGCCAGCAGTGGCCTGGGGGTGCGCTTGATGCTTGGCAACATGGACATCCTTGATGGGTCGTCCATCGAGGCGGCCAACGTTGGGGCGATGCTGTGGGGGGCTGATGGCACGACCACCCCTATCCGCCTGCGCATCGACGACTCTGAAATCCGTGCGCGGCGGGGTGCGGCCATCCGTGTGCTGCCGCAGTTCGCCAATACCTACGACATCACCGTATCCAACGGTTCCACCCTGGCCGGCGGTGATGGGAACCTCCTGCTGGTGGCCAGCCAGGGCGCGGCCAGCAGCGCCCGCACCGACGTCAACTTCACCATTGATGATTCGCGCGTGGCCGGCAATATCACGCTCGATCCCTCCACCGTCACCAACGGCACGTTGAACGTGATCCTGCGCAACAGGGCTCGGCTATATGGCCGCTTCGTCAACGTCACCTCGGCCGACATCGACAGTGGCAGTACGTGGTCGATGACCGGCGACAGCAATGTGGGCCATTTCATGCTGGGCGGCACTGGCACCGTGGCGCTGGGCAATGGCAGCACGTTCAACGACCTCACCGTGGACACCTTCGACGGCGCCGGCGGCACCCTGCTGTTCAACACCCAGTTGGGTGACGATAGCTCGGCCACCGACAGACTGATCATCAAGGGCGATGCCAACGGCCAGGCCAACGTGCGTGTGCTCAATGCCGGTGGTGCGGGCGCGAAGACCGACAAGGGCATCGAACTGATCCGCGTGGGCGGTGCGTCCAATGCGCAGTTCGACCTGCAGGGCCGTGCGGTGGGCGGACAGTACGAGTACTTCCTGTTCAAGGACGCGACCGATGGCGGCTGGTACCTGCGTTCGGAGGTTCCCGTCGGTCCAGATCCGTGTGATACCGACCCCACACTGCCGCAGTGCCAACCGGTTGATCCCATTGATCCGGTTGATCCCGTGGATCCGATTGATCCAATCGACCCGGGCACTCCCATCCCGGTGCTGCGCCCGGAAGCCGGCGCGTACCTGGCCAACCAGTTTGCGATGGACCAGATGCTGCGCCATGGCTGGCGCGACCGCCAGGGCGGCAACACCTCCGCCGTTGATGGCGTGCGTGGCTGGGCACGTGTGGATGCCACGCAGAGCAAGCTGTCGGCGGTGGAAGACCAGCTGGACCTGCGCGTGGACCGCTCGCGCCTGCAGCTGGGTGCGGACATCGGTGTGTTCGACAGCGGCCAGGGCCGCGTGGGCGTGATGGGCACGCTGGCCAAGTCCGACGCCACCTCGCGTTCGCAGCTGACCGGCTACAGCGCACGTGGCAAGGTCAACGGCGGTGCGCTGGGCGTGTACGGCAACTGGAGCAACGATGCGCTGTATGTGGATGCCAACGTGCAGCGCGGCCAGTTCCGCAACCGCGTGCAGGGCGAAGGCCTGGCCGAAGAGCGCTACGACTCAGATATCTGGCAGAGCTCGCTGGAAGCCGGTTACCGCATCGGCATCGGCCAGATCGGCAATACCGTGCTGAGCCTGCAGCCGGAACTGCAGCTGGTCTACACCGATGCCAGCATCGACCGCCACACCGAAGCCAACGGCACCGTGGTGCGCAGCCTGGGCGACAGCGGCCTGTCCGGCCGCATGGGACTGCGCCTGCAGGGCGAAGGCCGCAGTGCCGCCGGGGCATCGGTCAGCCCGTATGTGGTGGCCAACTGGTACCGCGACGGCGCCAGCAACGGCATGGCGTTTGATGATGAAGCACTGAAGGCCAGCGTGCCGCGCAACCGCTACGAGTTGAATGCCGGCGCGCGCGTGGATTTCCGTTCCGGGCTGAGAGCCTGGGGTGGATTTGGTGTGATGCGTGGTGACCAAGGGTATCGCGAAGCGACGGCCAATCTGAGTCTGGGGTACAGGTGGTGACGCACCGGTGCGGCGCATCGCGCTGAAGGACGAATTGCACGCGGAACTTAACCGCTGCTGGCCATGGGCCACCAGCAAAGCACGCTTTGCAACTAATTGAATGGGAACACCTCTCCCCGGACCGGACACTTTTAGCCCATTCCAGACACGTGCATTCGCAAACGACTGCCCGCCTCACATTTTCTTCACAAGTCGCAGGCGTATACGTCACCCCGCTGAACAGGGGTTTCCGGTTGTCGTGCAGTGTCTCGCCCGTTTCTCTCTGCAAAGGACAAGACCATGAACCTTCATTCCACCCGCCCCCTGTTGCTTCGCCCCTTGGCCCGGGGCCTGCTGCTGGCGCTCGCCTCGCTGTCGGCAGGTGCCGCACTGGCGGGCGATCTGGACGGTCAGAACGCCGAGGTCGTCGCAGGTGATCCGGTGGAATCCTGGACACTGAAGAATGGCTCGACGCTGATCGGTCGCGATGCGGCGATGAACGAGATCTCCGCCGAGGATACGTCGACCATCACACTCGAGGGCGGCACCGTGACGTCGATGAGCAGGTCTGGTGCAGCGACGCTCGCGGGCAACGCCACGTTGACGGCGGTCGGCACTCATTTTCGCGGTGGTGGCATTGGGCTGAATGGCGGCGACACTGTGGCTCGCCTGACGGGAGGCTCCATCATCGTGGCCGCTGCCGATCTAACGCCCCAGAGCCTGGCCGTCGGTGTCGACCTGCGCAGCGCGGCCAGCGGCTCAGGGAACCGCAACCCCCTTGCCGTGCTTGATGCCATGCAGATCCGCGTAGAGGACAATCCTGGCACGGCTGCGCCCTACAACAGCGGCCTGGGCGTTCGCCTGCAGTTCGGCACGATGGACATCCTCAACGGATCGCATGTGACCGGTGCCAACGTGGGCGCGATGCTGTGGGGCGAGCTCAATCCGGCGGGTGCGGTGACGCTCAACGTTGATGACTCCACGTTGGTATCCCAGCGCAGCGCGGCCATCCAGGTCATGCCGCTGGAAGACAACGACTACAACATCACGATCCGCAACGACGCCAAGCTGTCGGGCGCTGATGGCAACCTGCTGCTGGTCAGGAGTGAATTCGGCCCTCTCGCTGCGCGCACCGACGTCAACTTCACCGTTGATGATTCCAGGCTGGCCGGCAACGTGACCTTCGACCCGACCACGGTCACCAATGGCACGCTGGACGTGATCCTGCGCAACAAGGCCCAGATCGACGGCCGCTTCATCAACGTCACCACTGCCAGCATCGACAGCGATGCCACCTGGCTGATGACCGGCGACAGCAACGTCGGCCACCTCACGCTGGGTGCGGGCGGTACCGTCGCACTGGGCAACGGCAGCAGCTTCAACACCCTCAGCCTGGACGAGTTCACCGGCAACGGCGGCACGCTGCTGTTCAACACCCAGCTGGGCGACGACACCTCGCTGACCGACAAGCTGGTGATTGCCGGCGATGCCAATGGCCAGGCCAACGTGCGCGTGCTCAATGCTGGCGGCGCCGGTGCCAAGACCGATCGCGGCATCGAGCTGATCGACATCGGCGGTGCATCCAACGCGCAGTTCGATCTGGTCGGCCGCGCCGTGGGCGGGCAATACGAATACTTCCTGGTGAAGGATGCCAACGGCAACTGGTACCTGCGTTCAGAACTGGGTGGTGCACCGGATCCGTGCCTGGTCGACCCGACCCTGCCGGAGTGCAAGCCGGTCGATCCGGTGGACCCGGTAGATCCGGTTGACCCCACGCCAGTGCTGCGCCCAGAAGCCGGCACCTACCTGGCCAACCAGTTCGCGATGGACCAGATGCTGCGCCACGGCTGGCGCGACCGCCAGGGCGGCAACACCTCCTCCGTTGATGGCGTGCGTGGCTGGGCACGTGTGGATGCCACGCAGAGCAAGCTGTCGGCGGTGGAAGACCAGCTGGACCTGCGCGTGGACCGCTCGCGCCTGCAGCTGGGCGCCGACATCGGCGTGTTCGATAACGGCCAGGGCCGCCTCGGCCTGATGGGCACGTTGGCCAAGTCCGATGCCACCTCGCGTTCGCAGCTGACCGGCTACAGCGCTCGCGGCAAGGTCAACGGCGGCGCGCTGGGCGTGTACGGCAACTGGAGCAGCGATGCGCTGTATGTGGATGCCAGCGTGCAGCGCGGCCAGTTCCGCAACCGCGTACAGGGCGAAGGCCTGGCCGAAGAGCGCTACGACTCAGATATCTGGCAGAGCTCGCTGGAAGCCGGTTACCGCATCGGCATCGGCCAGATCGGCAGCACCGCGCTAAGCCTGCAGCCGGAACTGCAGTTGGTCTACACCGATGCCAGCATCGACCGCCACACCGAAGCCAACGGCACCGTGGTGCGCAGCCTGGGCGACAGCGGCCTGTCCGGCCGCGCAGGCCTGCGCCTGCAGGGTGAAGGCCGCAGTGCCGCCGGCGCGTCGGTCAGCCCCTATATGGTGGCCAGCTGGTACCGCGACGGTGCCAGTAGCGGCATGGCGTTCGATGATGAAGCGCTGAAGGCCAGCGTGCCGCGCAACCGCTACGAGCTCAATGCCGGTGCGCGTGTGGATTTCCGCTCCGGGCTGAGTGCCTGGGGTGGATTTGGTGTGATGCGTGGTGACCACGGGTATCGCGAAGCGACGGCCAATCTGAGCATGTCGTACCGCTGGTAAGGTAATTGAAAAGACGGCGCCGGATGATTCCGGCGCCGTTCTTGTATTTCGTCACCGGACTTGGATTGAAAGGCCCTCAGGCCATCTCCTGCCGACGGGGAGCCACACTTTCCTCAGTGATCACACGACGTCAACGTTTCGCCTGAAGCGCCCCCCTACGCGTGAGAGAGGCCATGACTCATAGCACGCCTCTGGGGATGCCCACGATTCAACCGCGACAACAACCCACTGTCGCTTCTGACCTTAAGCGCCGCACGTCTCCGCTCATAGACTCGCGGCCCACTGGATCCCCGAGCGCGGAGTCGTGCATCGCAGCACTTCTTGGCCCATCTAACCACGCCAGGCTTCAGTCATCTTCCCTAGCCACTGGCACCTCACATGAAATGCGCGACCAGCCTCTTCCTGCTTCTATCTATTGGCCTTCTTACGGCATGCGATGCCCGCCCGCATACGCGCGGCTACGTTTATCCAAATGACCGCTATCTGGAGGAAAACGTAGCGACGTGGAACAGCACGGTCGGCACGGTGAACACGTGGAACGACGGCCCATGGGCGGAAGAGTTCTATGAAGCAATCGATAACGGGGATGATCTCTCCAAGTTTCGCTTTCGACTTCAGAATGCACACAAGGACGCCATTGAGAGGCGAACCGCTGCAGAACGCATGACACATCGCTCCGAGGCAGCGGATCTGCACCAGCATCTACTCACATCACTGCAGAGTGTCGAAGACATGTTCTCGATCATGGTGACCATGGCAGAGCTGCCAGAAGGCTACACCACCGAGCAATCCACATCGATTCTGGCTCGCTTGGAACCCGCCATCGAGCGCATGGATACAAACCTTCAGAAGCTGAGTGACGCCCAAGACGCCTTTGCCAAGTCAGAGAAGATCCAGCTCACGACAAGCGATCCCACCCGTCGCTAGGACCGATTCACCAATCGGCCCGACGGCGTTGAAGACGGGTCAATATGCAACTTGTTGTATCGCATGCTCAATACAGGGTCGATACGCTCGGCGACCGGCCCATCATCCATCTTCAATATGATCAGTCTTGCACTACGCCCCTTTCGTCTTTTCGCCTGTTTCAAAGGGCGATCATCACGACGCGAGTTCTGGTTCTTCTTTCTTCTTCAGGTCATGGTTAGCCTGTCGATCATCGGTATCGCCGCATACAGCTCCCGCCGATTTCCGCCTGGCACCCTGGGAGAAGGCATGCGATTGAACGATCTGCTTGCATACGTTTGGTTTGGCTACATCGTGTTCAGCCTCGTCCCGTTCTACGCGCTTGTCGCGCGCAGATTTCGGGATCTCGGACAATCTGGGTGGATGTGCCTTACGTTAATGATCCCTGCAGTCGGGCCCGCCTTTGTACTGCTTCAAATGCTTCGCCCTGGTCAGGAGGGCGATAACCTTTATGGACCAGCGCCACGCTAGATCCGTTTTCGTATTTTGTAGAGCCGGGTACACGCTCGGCTGCACGTGACGAGCCGAGCATAGGCTCGGTTCTACAGGTGATGTCGCGGTCCGCACGCATTGACGGCTTTCGCCGCGTCGCCGCAAACATTCGTATTTTTTCTACTTTCCAACTTTTCTCATTGGCAGTATTGGCGCTGCGTGCAAATGATGAACCGCCACCGACAACGGGTGGCACGGGCTTCCAATCCCGTTTGGTAAATGTTGTTTACGCTTGCCTGCCGGCGTCGCCCTTTCCTTGTTGGGTGGCGTCGGCAGGCAATCTGTCCGTGCATCTATGGCGGACGGTGCGTGGGGGCCTCGTGCCCGCCGGCGTTTGACAACGTTAGCCACCGGTATTGGAACCATGCACCGTCCGCCACCCTCGCTGTTAAGCGGGGTGGCTCCTTCGTCACATGCACAAGGAAGCCGCCATGACTGCCACACACTACCCGTTCCTGTTCGCCACCCTCGGCGAGGCCGCCAACGTGCTGCCCGAAGCCGTCGCGCGCGCATTGGAGACCACGCTGAGCGCCACGCACGGCAACACTGTGCCGGCCAGCACCTCGTTATTGGCGTGCCTGCAGCGCATCCGCCAAGTGGATGCCGCCGACGGCCAGCCCTGGCCAGAGAAGGGCCGCACATCCGGACAGCGCATGGCCATGGCCCGCGCCAACCGCGCCAATGCCGGCCTGACGTTGCTACTGGAACTGCTGCATGCCACCGAACGCGTGCGCGTGGATGGCGATGAAGATCAGCAGGTAGGCGACGACGTGCGCGAAGGGCTGCTGTTGGCCTGCCGCGGGTTGGCCGAGTATGTGGATGTGCAGTTGCACGCGACTTGAGCAGCGCGCGTTCTGAACTGCGGAAGAGCGCTCAGTTCCGTATTGCACGGTTCGCGATTACAACAAATCTGATGGCCGACCTATCGCGCTGGCGCGGATAGTTCGCACTTCTTCTCAGGGAGTGTACCGATGCACAAGATGATGGTTCCGCTGAAGCGCTATACGCAGTTCAGTGGACGCGCCAGCCGCAGCGAGTACTGGTGGTTCCAGTTGTTCATGATGATGTTCACCATTCCGTTGAACGTGCTGGGCTTCATCGCCGGGTACACCAACTCCACATCGCTGGCGCTGGTTTCGTCCGGGCTGATGTTGGTGGTTTGGCTGACGCTGGCGCTGCCACTGATCGCGGTGACCATTCGCCGGCTGCACGATACCGATCGTTCGGGCTGGTGGTTGTTGCTTGGGCTCGTGCCGATTGCCGGCCTGGCCGTGCTGGTGTTCATGCTGCTGCCCAGCACGCCGGGTGATAACCGGTTTGGCAAGCCCGTTCCGCACGTTTAAGGGGGGCGCCGGGCAATGCCCTGCGTTCCCGTTCGCCAAGGCCCCGCCTTGTTAGGTGTCGACCTTGGTCGATACGGAGAAACGCCAACCAAGGTTGGCATCTACCACAGCAGCGCGGTAGCGCCGGGCCATGCCCGGCGTCTTCGCTCAGGCGAAGTGCTGGTAGCCGCCGTCGGCGGCTTCGCCATCCACGTGTACACCCTGGCCTTCGGCAATGCGGCCGATGCGGGTGAGCGGCACGTCCAGCGATTCGGCCAGGTAGTGCAGCGCGTCGCGCTGATCGGCGGCGGCGGTGAAACACAGCTCGTAGTCATCGCCACCGCGCAATGCGCAGTCACGCGCACCGTCGCGGCCGAGCAGATCGCGCAGCGCGTGCGAGATCGGCAGCGAATCGGCATCGACGTGTGCGGCCAGGTTGCTGCGCGTGGCGATGTGGCCCAGATCGGCCAGCAGGCCATCGGAGACATCCACCGCTGCATGCGCGAAGGCACGCAGGCGCAGGCCGAGGGTGACGCGCGGCGTCGGCCGCAGCAGGCGCAGGCGCAGGCTTTCGTAGTCGGCCAGCAGCGTGGCGGTGGCGATGCTCAACGCACCTTGTTGCCACAGGCGCAGCGCGCCGGCGGCATCGCCCAGCGTGCCACTGACCCAGATGTCATCGCCTGCCTGTGCGCGGTCGCGCCGCAGGGCCTGGCCACGCCCGACCTGGCCCATCGCGGTCACCGACAGCGACAGCGGACCGCGCGTGGTGTCGCCACCGATCAGCGCGATGTCGTGCTGGTCGGCCAGGGCGAAGAAGCCATCGGCGAAGGCCTCGATCCAGTCTTCAGACGCTTCCAGCAGTGACAGTGCCAGCGTGCACCACGCCGGGCGCGCGCCCATCGCGGCCAGGTCCGACAGGTTGACCGCCAGGGTCTTCCAGCCGATGTCGAAGGCCGGGGTTTCCACCGGGAAGTGCACGCCGCTGTTGAGCGTGTCGGCGGTGACCACCAGTTGCTCGTTGGCGCGCGGCTGCAGCAGCGCGGCGTCGTCACCGATGCCGAGCAGGATGTCGTCGCGCTCGAGGGTACGGGCGCGGATGCGTTCGATGAGGGCGAATTCGGCCAGGGACATGGGGCGTTCTACTTTCATGTAGAGCCGAGCCATGCTCGGCTGCAGTTCGATCACGCGCCGCACTGCCGGACGCAACCGTGCGCTGCACGGTGAGCCGAGCATGGCTCGGCTCTACAGGAATCGGGTCAGTGACCCGATTCGACCTTGCGCCATTCCACGGCGGCACGATCCAGCACGCCGTTGACGTAGGTGTGGCCATGTTCGGAACCGAAACGCTTGGCCGATTCGATGGCTTCGTTGATCACCACGCGGTACGGCACGTCCAGGCGGTAGCGCAGCTCGTAGGCGGCCAGGCGCAGCACGGCGCGTTCGATCGCGTCCACTTCTTCGATGCCACGGTCCAGGTACGGGCCGAGCGCTTCGTCGATGTCGCGACGGTTGTCGAGCACCCCATGCAGCAGCGCCTCGAAGTAGGCCAGGTCGGCAATTTCGCGGGCCTGCTCGTGGGCGAACTGGGCGATCAGCGACTGTGCGTTGCCGCCGGAGATCTGCCAGGCGTAGATGGCCTGCACGGCACGACGGCGGGCGCGCGAGCGCAGCACCGGATCGACGCCATCGCGACGGACGGGTTTACCGGAGGGCTTGCCCTGGGTGTTCTTGTTCATGGCAGCTGCTCCAGAAGATTGACCATTTCCAATGCGGCGAGTGCGACTTCCTCGCCCTTGTTGCCGTGGCTGCCGCCTGCGCGGGCCTCGGCGTCTTCAACGCGTTCCACCGCCAGCACGCCGTTCAGCACCGGCACGCCGAAATCCAGCTGCACGCGCATCAGGCCTTCGGCGCAGCGGTCGGCCACGTGTTCGTAATGACGGGTATCGCCACGGATCACGCAACCCAGGGTGAGGATGGCGGCGTGTTCGTGGGCGGCGGCCAGGCGCGCGGCCACCAGCGGCAGCTCCCAGGCACCCGGCACGCGGATCACGTCGATGTTGGCTTCGGTGATGCCGTTGCCGGCCAGGCTCTGACGGGCGCCAGCGACCAGCGTGTCGGTGATGCGGGCATTCCAGCGGCTGGCCAGGATGGCGAAGCGCGCCGATTCGGGAGTGCGAAGATCGCCTTCGAAGTGGCTCATATGCGGCTTGGGGACTCGATAAGGGGGTAATTCTAGCGTGGATGGGCCCCGGCCGTGGCTGGCGGAGGCCCAGGGCTGTGCCGACCAACGGTCGGCACCCACCCGAGGTAGGGCATGGTCGGCACTACCCATTACAGAGTGACGGTCTCCACCACTTCCAGGCCGTACCCGGCCAGGCCGATCTGGCGGCGCGGGGTGCCCAGCACGCGCAGCTTGCCCAGGCCCAGGTCGGACAGGATCTGTGCGCCGGCACCGTTGCGGCGCCACTGGCCCACATCCTTGTCCTTGCCCGGCACCACCGGTGCCGGCTGCTGGCGCAGGCGGGCCAGCAGGGCTTCGCCGTCGCGTGGGGCCGACAGCACCACCATCACGCCCGCGCCTTCGGCATCGATCGCACGCAGGGCATCGGTGGCCGCCACGCCGAAGTCGTCACGGCGCCAGTGCAGCAGGTCGGCCAGCGGGTTTTCCACCTGCACACGTACCAGGGTCGGGGTGTCCGCGTCCGGGGTGCCGCGGACCAGAGCGAAATGCAGGTCGTGGGCGATGCGGTCGCGGTAGGTCACCAGCTTGAACGGGCCGAATTCGGTGTCGATCTCGCGCTCGTCGACACGTTCAACGGTCTTTTCGGTAGCCAGGCGGTAGGCGATCAGGTCGGCGATGGAGCCCATCTTCAGGCCGTGCTCGCGGGCGAACACTTCCAGCTCCGGGCGGCGCGCCATGCTGCCATCCGGGTTCAGGATCTCCACCAGCACGCCGGCCGGCTCCAGCCCGGCCAGCATGGCCAGGTCGACGCCGGCTTCGGTGTGGCCGGCGCGGGTCAGCACGCCGCCCGGCTGGGCGATCAGCGGGAAGATGTGGCCCGGCTGGTGCAGGTCAGCCGGCTTGGCATTGGGCTTCACCGCGGTGCGGATGGTGTGCGCGCGGTCGTGCGCCGAGATGCCGGTGGTGACGCCCTCGGCGGCCTCGATACTGACCGTGAAGTTGGTCTGGAACTGCGCGGTATTGGCCTGCACCATCGGCGCCAGGCCAAGGTCGGCGGCGCGGGTGCGGGTCAGCGGCAGGCACACCAGGCCGCGGCCGTGGGTGACCATGAAGTTGATGTCACTTGCCTTGACCAGCTCGGCGGCCATGATCAGGTCGCCTTCGTTCTCGCGGTCTTCGTCATCGACGATGACCACCATGCGGCCCTGGCGGATGTCTTCCAGGATTTCCGGGATCGGGGCGAAATTCATGCGACGTCTCCCTGGGGGTGCTGACCGTTGGTCGGCACGCTGATCAGCCGCTCCACGTAACGGGCGACCAGATCGATTTCCAGATTGACCGCGTTGCCCACGCCGGTGGCGGAGAAGGCGGTGTTGGCTACCGTGTGGGGGATCAGGGCGACTTCAAAACCCTCATCGTCCACTTCGTTGACGGTGAGGCTGACGCCGTCCACGCAGATCGAGCCCTTCCTGGCGATGTAGCGGCGCAGCGAGGCCGGCGCGGCGAAACGCCAACGCTGGGCACGCGCATCTTCGTGGATGGACAGGACCTGGCCAAGGCCGTCGACGTGGCCGCTGACCAGATGGCCGCCGAGGCGGTCGGTCGGCCGCATGGCGCGCTCCAGGTTGATGACCGCCCCTTCGCCCAGCTGGCCCAGCGTGGTCAGGCCCAGGGTTTCGGTGGAGGCATCGGCTTGGAAGCTGCTGGCGTCGAATGCGATGACGGTGAGGCAGACGCCGTTGATGGCAATGCTCTCGCCCATCTGCACGTTGTCGAACGGCAGGTTTCCGACATTGAAGGTGAAGCGGACATCGCCGCCGATGGATTCGCGTGCGGCCAGACGGCCGACGCCTTCGATGATTCCAGTAAACAAGAAACGTTCTCCGCGAAAAGTGAGCGAAAAACGCCGCAAGGCAAACAGGCGGGCGCAGGGCCGCGAAGGCCCTGTGGCACCGTCTTCTTTCATCCGGACTATGACCGTCGGCTCCGGCATTGGACCGGATCTGCTGACCCCCGGCCGTGGGCCGGGGCGCTCGCGGGCTCGTGCTTGCGCACCTACCGCCGGTGGGGAATTGCACCCCGCCCTGAAGACGTTTGTGTACCGGCGAACCGGCGTGGCTAGTGTACCAGCCCGGGCTGAACGGGGTCGGATGCCACAGCTGTGACGGCCGTCGCTCGCAATTTGTAAAACTTTCATTAAAATTACACCCCGGACGACATGAGGTCGCCACGGGCGGCCCGCTGGGCAGGCCCGCCAAAGGACTGAAATTCACAGGAATTCCCATGCGCAAGATGCTGATCGTGGCCGCCCTGCTGGCCGCCGCCCCGCTCTCGGCCTCGGCCGACGCCCTGAGCTACACCTACGTCGAAGGCGGTTGGACGCAGGTCCAGGTTGACGACAACCTGCTGGACGACCCGAAGGTCGACGGCGGCTACCTGCGCGGCTCGGTGGCCATCGCCGAACAGGTCTACGTGTTCGGTGGCTGGTCGCGCACGAGCAAGACCAATCACTACGGCGATGATTCGCTGAAGCTGGAACTTAACCAGCCGGAGCTGGGCATCGGCTACCACATGCCGTGGACCGACCGCCTGGACTTCACCGCCGATGCCGCATGGGTACGCCAGAACGCCGAAGCCACAGTCCGCTACGACGGCCTGCGCTTGGCCCAGAAGGATCACACCAACCTGGGCCGCGTCACCATGGGCATTCGTGGCAAGCCGTCGCCGATGACCGAAGGTTGGGTCAAGGCCGGCTACATGGATGGCGGCAACCACTTCAAGGGCACCTGGGTCGGCACCGTCGGCGGCCAGATCAACTTCACCCGGACCTGGGGTCTGGTGGGCGAGATCTCGGGGTACCGCGACGTCACCCAGTACTCGGCCGGCGTCCGCGCCAGCTTCTGATCCAACGATCGCTCCTCGTCGTGCGATCGAACGGGCCCCGCAAGGGGCCCGTTTTTTTTCCGCTGCACACGGTCACCTGGCTGCATCGCGCCATCGAAAGTGTGGGCAGATGCGCTAGGCTTGCGCGCCTCTGGAACAGGAAAACACCGTCATGAAGACCCCCACCCGTACCCTTCTGGCCAGCGTGCTGCTGTGCGCCCCGCTGATTGCCAGCGCGGCACCGGCCCAACTGACGCCCGATCAGGCCTTCGACCTGTATGCACGCGTGCTGCTGGAAGACGACACTGCTGCTACCCGCACGCTCAACGATGCGCTGAAACCCGCCTTTGAAGGCCAGGATGCGGTAACCCCGAACCCGGGTGCGCTGGCCAAGGCCTTGGCCGAACCCTGGCAGACGGTACTGGCCAGCACCGGCGCCAAGGTCGACGCTGCGGCCACCGAAGCGCTGTATGCCAAGGCGCTGCGTGATTCGAAGTGCCGCGCGACCAAGAGCGTGATCGAAGACAACGAATACGTTGAAGACCAGAAGCTGGCACGCATCACCTACAGCTGCCAGCTGCCCGACCTGGGCAAGGTGCGCCCGTTGTTCGCTGCCAGCCTGGCCGACGATGCCAGCCCAGCCGCGCGCAAGCAGTTCACCGACGCCTACACCCAGGCGCTGCAGAGCGGTGCGCGCCTGCCGGTCAGCGGCACTTTCACCCTGTACCCGGCCAAGGACAACGGCTACTGGTACAGCGGCAACTTCGATGACCTGGTGGGCACCGTAGCCGGCGCGCTGGCACCGTTCGAGGACTGGATGCAGGACGCGCAGGCGGCCAGCGCACCGAAGGTGACCGGCGTACCGGGCTGTGACCTGCTGTTGCAGCAGCACCGCGCCTGCGTGGCGAAGATCGCGCCGGACCAGATCAGTGGCGTGGACGCGATGGCCGAGGAACTGAAGGCAAAGGCGCAGGTGAAGTCGGCCGATGAGATGACGCAGGAGTGCAAGGCACTGCGCCCGATCGCCGAGATGATGTGGACCGACGAGTGCGCGTGAGCGCGAGCTAGAGCCGGGTCCACGCTCGGCTCATCGTTACCTGCGGCAACGGCGAGCGCACTTTCAGAACCGTTGCATGGCCCTGCGCGGCCTGCATGGTCAATGCTGTTGCCCTCTTCCACCGGGGCAACCGCATGAAACATCGTACGACGTCGACTACCGTCATGCTGCTGGCGCTGATGGTGAGTGGGCAGGCCGAAGCGTACAGGCCCAAGACCTTCATCATCCGCCCATCGGTTGCCTTCGAGTCGAACCAGCTACGTGACAGGGACATCGATGCACAGCTGAGCGAGAACGACGACTGCCGCGCGTTCCTGCAGTACCACGATCGATGTGCACCGACGGTCCTGCCGGACGAGTACGACGACGGCATCAGCCGCCGGAAGCTACGATCGAAGTCAACACAGCTGACGGGAGAGGCGCTCGGTGCGTACTGCCGTGACCTGCACGTGCTGTGGAAGCAGCAGTGGAAAGAACAGTGCCCCGCCTACGAAGACGAGGACGAGGGCACCTGACGACGCCGGAGATACCGCCATTCCCTCACGGCCGCAGCAGCAGCCGGATGTCCTCGCCGACCTGGCGCTGGTCAACCACACGCAGGCGGCGTTGCTGGTCCATGGCATCGATGCCGAGGCCGGCCAGCAGCGGGCGTCCGCTGTCGCCCAGCAGCGTGGGCGCCTGGTACAGCAACAGTTCGTCTACCCAGCCACCGCGCAGCAGCGCACCGGCCAGGGTCGCGCCGGCTTCGGTATGCACTTCGTTGATGCCGCGCTCGGCCAGCAGCGCCAGCACCGCGCCCAGGTCCAGCCGCCCTTCAACGCAGGGCACGCTGGCGAATTCGGCGTCGGCCGCATCCGGTGCACTCACCGCTGCATCGTGCAGGTACAGCGTCGGTGCCCCACCCTCGCGCACACGGCTGCACTCCAGTGAGCGCAGGCGCGAATCCAGCACCACGCGCAGTGGCGGCATCACCTCGGTATCGGCCAGGCGCGCGGTCAGCATCGGGTCGTCGGCCAGCACGGTATCGGCGCCGGTCAGGATCGCACCTGCGCGCGCGCGCCAGTGCTGCACGTCTTCGCGCGCGGCCGGGCCGGTGATCCACTTGGAGCTGCCATCGGCCATCGCGGTGCGACCGTCGACGCTGGCCGCCAGCTTCACCCGCAGCCACGGCCGGTTGCGCTCCACGCGCGATAGGAAGCCCTTGTTGAGCTCACGCGCCTGCGTCGCCATCAGTCCTTCGGCAACCTCGATGCCGGCATTGCGCAGCAGATCGAAGCCACCACCATCGACCTTCGGGAACGGATCGCGCATCGCGGCAACGACGCGCGACACGCCCGCTTCGATCAAGGCCAGCGCGCACGGCGGTGTGCGCCCGTAGTGCGCACAAGGCTCCAGGGTGACGTAGGCGGTGGCACCACGCGCCTCGCTTCCGGCCTCGCGCAGGGCGAACACTTCAGCATGCGGACCGCCGGCGCGCTGATGCCAGCCCTGCCCGACCACGCGTTCGCCGTGGGCGATGACGCAACCGACCATTGGGTTGGGGCGGGTGGTATAGGCAGCACGCTCGGCCAGGCGCAGTGCGTTGGCCATGTGCAGGTGGTCGAGGACGGAGAACGGGATGCTCATGCCACCATGGTACCGCCGCTGGCGTAGATCCATGCCATCAGTGCCAACCAAGGTTGGCACCCACCAAGGCAGAAGCGGTCAGCCCTTCTTCTTCTTGGTCAGGGCAATCACGTCGCCCAGCAGCTGCAGCTGTTCGGTACTGGACGGCAGGTCACGTTCCAGCTTCTCGATCTCCTCGCGGAAATCGGCAACGTCCTCGAAGCTGCGATAGACCGAAGCAAACCGCACATAGCCGACATGATCGAGCTTGCGCAGTTCGTTCATGACGAACTCGCCGACCTTGATCGAAGGCACTTCACGCTCGCCGCTGATGCGCAGCTGGTGAACCACCGCCCGCACCGCCGCTTCGATCTTGTCTTCGGCCACCGCACGCTTCTGCAGTGCGCGGTCGAAACCAGCGCGGACCTTGCGCTGGTCGAAGGCTTCGCGGGTGCCATCGCTCTTGATGATCGCCGGCAGCTTCAGTTCAACCGTTTCCATGGTGCTGAAGCGCTCGCCGCAGGCTTCGCATTCACGCCGACGGCGGATCGTCGCGCCGTCTTCGGAGACGCGCGAGTCGATGACCCGGGTATCGGCATGTTGGCAGAAGGGGCAATGCATGGAACGCCTGGCTCAGGGGGCAACCTAGATGCCACGGTCATGGCAGCGTCGCAAAGGTACCTGAGAAAGGGTCCAGCAGCAAATGCTGCCTGCGCGAAAGCCGGAATGGGCGCCTGATGCGCTCTTGGGCCGCCACTCAGCCGGCCGGGCCGGACGCCGGAGTATTCCCGCCCCAGCGCAACCACAACAGGTGCGCGGCCAGCACCAGCAGCAGTGGGCCAAACCCGAGAAAGCCCAAGGTCGAGATCTCCCCTTCCTTGAAGGTGAAATACAGCGTGGCGGCGACGACACCCAGCGCGGCCAGTATTCCCAGCACCAGGCCAATCCATGCGACCACCGGCGCCTGATGCAGGCCTGCGCGACCACGCCACAGGAAGAGGCCGCTCAGCCACATCCAGGACAGCAGGCCGAGCACTCCGGCCGATGACCAGAGCAGCAACAGCGAGTGCTCATCGCCAGTCAGATACTTGCCATCCAGCACGACCATCAACCCCAATACTGCCCCGGTGCCTCCTGCCGCCGCGGTGGGCAGGCCCACCAGCAGGCCTGCTATCCCCATCCATCGTTTGTGCTGCTGCTCATCCATGCGTTCCATTCCCTTTGATTGGCCGCGTCAGGCGCGGCGCTTGAGCCACACCAGCATGGCGGCCGGTACCAGCATCGACGGCCCCAGCAGCAGTAGTTCCAACGCGGCGCCCCCCTGCTGGAAGCCGAACCATGCGGTCATCCAGAGAACCGGCGGCGCTGCCAGCCCACCGGCCAGCAGCAGCCACCACCAGATCGCGCGCACCTGCAGGCCGGCCCGGCCCTGCAGCAGGTAGCCGGCGCTGAGCCACAGCCAGGCCAGGCAACCCGCCACGCCGGCCAGGCCCCACAGCAGTGGCACCAGATCGGGGGAGCGGTTGCCGCCGAAGGATTGCACGCCAACAACCAGGAACATCACCGCGACCGCGCCGCCCATCGCCAGGCCGGGCAGGCCGAGCAGTACCGCCAACGCGGCATACAGGTACTTGAGGCGGCGCTCATCCATGCGCGGTTACTCCGATGCCCGCGCTCGTACGGGCGGCACATCCACGGTATCGGCACGCGCACGCAGCAACATCAGCATGCCGGTGGGCACCAGCAGCGACGGCCCTGCGAAGAGACCGCTCACCACCGCCGGGCCCAACCCGGAGAAGGTATATATCGCCAATCCCAGCAACGGCAGGCCCGCCAGCACGCCCATGCCCAGCAACCACCACCAGCGTGGCGAGGCCGTGCGCAGGCCCTGCAGTCCATCACGCAACCAGATGACGCTGAGCGCGACCCAGGCCACCAGGCCGGCAAGCGCGGCCGTTCCCCAGACGCACATGACGGCAGCGAACCACAGCTTGTCAGCATCCAGCGAGACCAGGCCGATCACCCCCATGACCAGGGCGATGCAGGCACCGACGCCGCCCGCGAAAAGGCTGGGCAGGCCGAACAGCGCGGCCAGCACCACGTACAGATACTTGAGGCGGCGCTCATCCATGCGCGGTTGCTCCAATACCGGGGTCAGAGCCCTTCCCTGCGGGAAGGGATCCGACCCCTGTTTCGATCAGCCGTAGACCGGGTACTTGCGGCACTGCGCGCTGACGGCGTCGCGCACGCGGGCGATGACAGCGTCGTCGTTCGGTGCATCAAGCACGTCGGCGATCCAGTTGGCCAGGTCCACGCAGTCCTGTTCGACGTAGCCACGGGTGGTCACCGCCGGGGTGCCCAGGCGCAGGCCCGAGGTCACGAACGGCGAGCGCGGGTCGTTCGGCACCGAGTTCTTGTTGACGGTGATGTGGGCCTTGCCCAGCGCGGCCTCCGCGTCCTTGCCGGACACGTCCTTGCCGATCATGTCGACCAGCATCAGGTGGTTCTGGGTACCACCGGAGACGATCTTGTAGCCGCGCGCGATCAGCGTGTTGGCCATCGCCTGGGCGTTCTTCACCACCTGCTGCTGATAGGCCTTGAAGCCCGGTTCCAGCGCTTCCTTGAAGGCCACGGCCTTGCCGGCGATGACGTGCATCAGCGGACCACCCTGGATGCCCGGGAACACGATCGACTGCAGCTTCTTGACCAGGTCTTCGTCGGCGCCCTTGGCGACGATGATGCCGCCACGCGGGCCGCGCAGGGTCTTGTGGGTGGTCGAGGTGACCACGTGAGCATGTTCCAGCGGGCTCGGGTAGACGCCGGCGGCGACCAGGCCGGCGACGTGCGCCATGTCCACGAACAGGTAGGCACCGACCTTGTCGGCGATGGCACGGAAGCGCGCCCAGTCGATCACCTGCGAGTAGGCCGAGAAACCAGCCACGACCATCTTCGGCTTGTGCTCCAGGGCCAGGCGCTCGACTTCGTCGTAATCGATCAGGCCCTGGTCGTTCACGCCGTACTGCACGGCGTTGAACAGCTTGCCCGAGGCATTCACCTTGGCACCGTGGGTGAGGTGGCCGCCGTGGGCCAGGCTCATGCCAAGGATGGTGTCGCCCGGCTGCAGCAGCGCGAAGTACACGGCCTGGTTGGCCTGCGAACCGCTGTGCGGCTGCACGTTGGCATAGTCCGCACCGAACAGCTGCTTCAGGCGGTCGATCGCCAGCTGCTCGGCGATGTCCACGTATTCGCAGCCGCCGTAGTAGCGCTTGCCCGGGTAGCCTTCGGCGTACTTGTTGGTCAGCTGGCTGCCCTGGGCTTCCATCACCGCCGGGCTGGTGTAGTTCTCGCTGGCGATCAGCTCGACGTGGTCTTCCTGGCGCTGGGTTTCAGCGGCGATGGCCTTGGCCAGTTCGGGATCGTAGGATTCGATGCGGACGTCACGCGGGAACATCGGGTACTCCAGCAGGCAGGGAAAAGGGGTACGGCTCAGCCCTCGATTGTAGCCCCGCACTGGCCCGCTGGGGCCGAAACGGACGGGGCCGGCATTCCCGAAGGAATCCGGCCCCGTATGGTTTCGAGGGATGTTGTGGGGTCAGAGCCCTTTCCGATGGAAAGGGGTCTGACCCCGGCCGCGATCTCAGCGGCTGCTGAGTACGTACTGGGCGATCACACCGGTCGCGATGGCGACCAGCAGCATGTTGCCGCGATCATCGCGGATCCACTGGTGGCCGTACGGCGGGCGGCGCAGGTTGTAGCGCGGGTAGTCGTTCACCACGTAGATCGGGCCACGGTAGTAGTCGCGGTAGCGGTGGCCGACCTTCCAGCCGTAGCCGGGGCCATAGGCAGGGCGATAGACCACCCGCGGCGGTGCCGGACGGTAGTAGCGGTCATGGTCGCGGTGCCAGTCGCGGCGGTCGCGCTCCCAGTCGCGACGGGCCTCGCGGCGGTCGCGCTCCCAGTCGCGGCGCTCCTGGCGCCACTCACGGCGATCCTCGCGCCATTCACGGCGGTCGTGGTCGCGGCGATGGTCGTTGTCGGCGAATGCCGGGGCCACGGCGCCCAGTGCCAGCACAGAGGCCACGGCACTGGCCATTACTCGATTGATGCGCATGTCAGACCTCTGCTTGGTGGGTGGTGAGCCCATATTGCGCAACCGATCTGAACCGTTTCCGGCTGGAAACGCTTCCCGCTGCAGGACTGTGACCGAGTATTCAGGCGATAGCCAGCCCGGCGGCGCCTCCCGGGAGCGGCCCGGAACCGGTTCCGGCTATAATTGGCGGTATTCCATTTCAGTCTGTGCCCGCTGCCGCAACGGGATCTACCCGTGACGGGTCGGGCGCAGGGCCGCGCCTACGGAGACCGCATGTCCTCGCAATACATCTACACCATGAACCGCGTGTCCAAGGTGGTCCCGCCCAAGCGGCAGATCATCAAGGACATCTCGCTGTCCTTCTTCCCGGGCGCGAAGATCGGCCTGCTGGGCCTGAACGGCGCCGGCAAGTCCACCGTGCTGAAGATCATGGCCGGCGTGGACACCGATTTCGAGGGCGAGGCCCGCCCGCAGCCGGGCATCAAGGTCGGTTACCTGGCGCAGGAACCGGAACTGGACCCGACCAAGACCGTGCGTGAAGCGGTCGAGGAAGGCGTGGGCGAAGTGCTGCAGGCCCAGGCCGCGCTGGAAGCGGTGTACGCCGCCTACGCCGAGGAAGGCGCCGACTTCGACGCGCTGGCCAAGGAACAGGAGCGCCTGGAGGCGATCCTGGCCGCTGGCGACGCACACACGCTGGAAAACCAGCTGGACGTGGCCGCCGACGCGCTGCGCCTGCCGCCGTGGGATGCCATCGTCGGCAAGCTGTCAGGTGGTGAAAAGCGCCGCGTGGCCCTGTGCCGCCTGCTGCTGCAGAAGCCGGACATGCTGCTGCTCGACGAACCGACCAACCACCTCGACGCCGAGTCGGTGGAATGGCTGGAACAGTTCCTGGCGCGCTACACCGGCACCGTGGTGGCCGTCACCCACGATCGCTACTTCCTGGACAACGCCGCCGAGTGGATCCTGGAACTGGACCGCGGCCGCGGCATTCCGTGGAAGGGCAACTACACCGACTGGCTGACCCAGAAGGACGAGCGCCTGAAGCAGGAAGACAACCAGGAAAAGGCCCGCCAGAAGGCGATCCAGAAGGAACTGGAGTGGTCGCGCCAGAACGCCAAGGGCGGCCGCACCAAGGGCAAGGCCCGTCTGGCCCGCCTGGAAGAGCTGCAGTCGGTCGATTACCAGAAGCGCAACGAGACCAACGAAATCTTCATCCCGCCGGGCGAGCGCCTGGGCAATGCGGTGATGGAGTTCAAGAACGTCTCCAAGAAGTTCGGCGACCGCCTGCTGTTCGACAACCTGAGCTTCCTGGTGCCGGCCGGTGCCATCGTCGGCATCATCGGCCCGAACGGTGCCGGTAAGTCGACCCTGTTCAAGATGATCACCGGCCAGGAAAAGCCGGATACCGGCGAGATCGTGGTCGGCCCGACCGTGAAGCTGTCCTACGTGGACCAGAGCCGCGACGCGCTGGAAGGCAACCACAACGTCTTCCAGGAAATCGCTGGCGGCCTGGACATCCTCAACATCAACGGCATCGAGATCCAGTCGCGCGCCTACATCGGCCGCTTCAACTTCAAGGGCCAGGACCAGCAGAAGATGGTCGGTTCGCTGTCCGGTGGTGAGCGTGGCCGCCTGCACATGGCCAAGACCCTGCTGCAGGGTGGCAACGTGCTGCTGCTCGACGAACCGTCCAACGACCTGGACATCGAAACCCTGCGTGCGCTGGAAGATGCGCTGCTGGAGTTCCCGGGCAACACCTTCGTCATTTCGCACGACCGCTGGTTCCTGGATCGCATTGCGACCCACATCCTGGCGTTCGAAGGCGACTCGCACGTGGAGTTCTTCCAGGGCAACTACCGCGAGTACGAAGAAGACAAGCGCCGCCGCATGGGCGACGACGCCGCGCCGAAGCGCCTGCGCTTCAAGGCGCTGAAGTAAGGCAACCGGAAAGGCCGCGCTCGCGCGGCCTTTCTCATTTCGGTAGGTCACCACCGTTGGTGGTGACGCTTTGAAGCGTACCGACCAACGGTCGGTACCCACGTTCTGCATTCGGGTAGGTCACGACCGTTGGTCGTGACACCTTACTGTCGCGAGAAGCCCCATGTCCCTGTTCGAGCGCCTGTTCCAGCTGCAGCAGCACGGCACCACCGTGCGCACCGAGCTGCTGGCCGGTGTCACCACCTTCCTGACGATGTCCTACATCGTCTTCGTGAACCCCGAGATTCTCGGCACCACCGGCATGGATGCGGGCGCGGTGTTCGTGGCCACCTGCCTGGCCGCCGCACTGGGTTCGGCGGTGATGGCGCTGGCCGCCAACTTCCCGGTCGGCATGGCACCAGGCATGGGCCTGAACGCGTTCTTCGCCTTCACCGTGGTCGGCGCCGCCGGCCTGCCGTGGCAGCAGGCACTGGGTGCGGTGTTCATCTCAGGCCTGGTGTTCCTGGTGCTGTCGCTGACCGGAGTACGCGCGTGGCTGGTATCGGGTATTCCCTCATCGCTGCGCTCGGCCATCGTGGCCGGCATCGGCCTGTTCCTGGCGATCATCGCGCTGCAGAAGTCGGGCGTGATCGTCGGCAATGAAGACACGCTGGTGGCACTGGGCCCGTTGAACACGGCGCCGCCGCTGCTGGCACTGGCCGGCTTCCTGCTGATCGCGGTGCTGGAAGCGCGCCGCATCCGCGGTGCGATCCTGATCGGCATCCTGGCCGTGACCGGCGCTGGCTGGGCATTGGGCGACGTGCAGTACCAGGGTCTGGTCTCGCTGCCGCCGAGCCTTGCACCCACCTTCCTGCAGCTGGACCTGCCGGGCCTGCTGCACCATGACGGCGGCGCACCCATCGCAGTACTTCTGCAGGTGGTGCTGGTGTTCGTGCTGGTGGAAGTGTTCGATGCCACCGGTACCCTGTACGGCGTAGTCGGCCGGGCTGGCCTGCTGAAGCTGCCGGGCGCGCAGAAGCGTTTCGGCCGCGCGCTGCTGGCCGACAGCACCGCGATCGTGGCGGGCTCGATGCTCGGCACCAGCAGCACCACGGCCTTTGCCGAAAGCGCCTCCGGCGTGCAGGTGGGCGGCCGCACCGGCCTGACCGCACTGGTGGTGTCGGCGCTGTTTCTGGCGGCGCTGCTGTTCTCGCCGTTGGCAGCGATGGTGCCCAGCTATGCCACCGCGCCGGCCCTGTTGTTCGTGGCTGGCCTGATGCTGCGTGAGCTGGTGGAAGTGGACTGGAGCGACCTGACCGAATCGGTGCCGGCGGCGCTGTGTGCGCTGGCGATGCCGTTCACCTACTCGATTGCCAACGGCCTGGCGTTCGGCTTCATCGCCTATGCCGCGCTGAAGGCGGGTACCGGGCGCTGGCGCGAAGTGCATCCGGCGGTGTGGCTGGTGGCGGTGCTGTTCACCCTGCGCTACGCGCTGGAATAAGCGGTAGGCGATGCCGGCCAGCGGCCGGCACTACCAGGTGGTGATTCACCTGCCATCCGGGGCGCGATGCCGGCCAGCGGCCGGCACTACCAGATGGTGATTCACCTGCCATCCGGGGCGCGATGCCGGCCAGCGGCCGGCACTACCGGGTGGTGATTCACCTGCCACCTTGGGCGCGATGCCGGCCAGCGGCCGGCACTACCAGGCGCGGGGTTCACCCGCCACGCACGGCGCTCTGGGATGATGCAGGCATGGTTCGGCCCGACCTTCCCGCGGATCCGTCTTCGCCGTTGCGCCGCCGGCTGCTGCGCGCGGCGGTGCTGGCGCCGTTGGCCAGCATGCTCGCCACCCTGCCCGGCTGCTCGCTGCCGGTGCAGGTGGATGGCACCTTCCTGCAGCCGTGGCGCAGCCACCTGCAGTGGGGCCTGGCCGACTGGCAGCGATCCTTGAAGCTTGCGCGTACGTTGGGCTGCCGTCAGCTGGTGCTGCAGTGGACTGGCATCGTCGGTGGCAGCGACGGCGACTGGTCGCTGCCCGACGGCAGCCTGCAGCAGCTGTTCACCGCGGCCAGCGAGAACGACATCCGCATCCGCGTCGGCCTGCCCTTCCAGCAACGCTGGTGGCAGGCGATCGGGGCCGACGATGCCACGCTGCAGGCGTTCCTGGCCGACAGCCTCGCGCATGCACGCAACTGGTTGGCACAGGCCCCCTGGGCGCAGCAGCCGGCCTTCGAGGGCTGGTACCTGCCCTACGAACTGGAGCAGTACCACTGGGCTGACCCGGCCCGCCAGCAGTGGCTGGCGCAATGGCTGCACCGGCTGGTGGAGGCCGCCAGCGCGCGCGGCGGCGACTGTGCGATTTCCTGCTACTTCAGCCGCCTGCAGACCGACGGCAACCTGGTCATGCTGTGGCAGGCGGTGCTGGCACAGGCCACGCTGCGGCCGATGGTGCAGGACGGCGTGGGCGTTGCCGGCGCTGGCAACGTGCAGCAGCTGCAACCGCTGCTCGATCATTTCCACGCACACGGCATCGGTTTCGATGCGATCGTTGAGTTGTTCCGCGAGCTGCCCGGCGGTCCCGCTGATGGCAGCGGGTTCAAGGGCGAAACCGCCGATGCCGCGCGCATCCAGCGGCAGCTGGCGTGGGCACGCGACAGCGGTGCGCAGCACGTGCTGGTCTATGCGCTGGAGCCGTGGCTGACCCAGGACACGCCGCAGGCCGCGGCGCTGCGACGACGTTGGGGCCTGCCTCAGTAGTAGAGGATGGCGGTGGCGAACAGGCCCTTGGCACGCTGCGTATCACCACCGCCGATCGCGAAGCGGTACTGCACGGTCAGGTCCAGGTAGGAACGCGGCGTGTTGTAGTGGTCCTCGCGGAACCAGTAGCGCACGCCCACGCCTGGCCCTGCGCCGAATGACCAGCTGCGCTGCGTATCGTTGAGCGCGAACGACTGCGCCGGGAACAGCGGGTAACGGATGTCGTGCACCCGCGAGCGCTGGTCCAGCCAGTCCGCCCCCACCACCACATACGGCGTGACCACCCAATGAGTCTGCCCGGCACCAAAGCGGAAGCTGCGCCCGGCGCGTAGTTCACCGGCAGCGAACCACTGTTCGCGATGCAGGCGGCCGTTGGCATCGCCGATTCGACGCACCGGCGTGCCATTGGCATCGAGTGCATCGAGGGTGAAGTGCGCGCTGTTGTCATCCCAGGTATAGCCGCCCTGCGCGTAGCCGCTGACCATCCACCACTGGTTGACGTCGGTGCGCAGATCGATGCCGTGGTAATAGCCATAGGTCAGGTAGGACATCCAGCCACCGGAATCGCTGGCCAAGCGGTAGCGGGCCAGCGTGCTGGCTTCCAGTGGCGGGTTCCGGGCCAGCTGCAGGCGGCACTGCACGGCCGCCGATGCGGGGTAGACCTCGCCCTGGCGGGTTGCGCTGCCGAGGAACTGGCGGCGCTCGAGGCCGGCGCTCAGGCCGGTCTGGCCGAAGGCGTAGCGCATGCCGAACGAAGCGATGGTGGACGGCCAGCCGGTGGTGGAACGCGAATGGCTGAGGCGCTCGGCGCGTGCGCGCGCATCCGGCGTTGATTCGCCGGTGCACGGGTCCACCGCGCGGATCGATTCGTAAGTGCCGCCCTCGTCGTACAGCGTGTTGAGCAGGCGTGCGTAGAGTTCCAGCGTGCCATGCTGGTCGTTGAAGGCCGGGGGCCGCCAGAACGCCTCCAGCGTGCTGAACACCGAATCGCCCGGCGTGCTGATCGCTGCACCGCCGACATTGGTCGCCGCCTGGCGCGCACCACGGAAACCCGCCGAGGCGATCACGCCCCACTCGCGCGAGTAATTGGCGATGGCATTGCGCACGTTGTAGCGTTGGCGTTCATCCAGTGGCAGCTCACCGGCATCGGCGCGATCAATGGCGCTACGCAGCAGCGTCACCGCCTGTGGATGGTCACCGTTGGCTGCGCTGGCGTAGGCCTGGTCGAGCACTACGCTTTTCGGTGCCTTGCCGGTGGCCTCGGCGGCCCGGAAGTCGGCCAGTGCGCGCGCCGGCTCATGGGCCTTCTGGTTGAGGTAGCCGCGCTGCATCAGCGCCCCCGCGTCATCAGGGCGCTGTGCCAGTGCCGCATCCAGGCGCTGCCGCGCTTCGTCCTGCTGGGCACGGTTGCCCGCCGCCAGCGTGGTGGTCAGCAGGCCTTGCAGGTTCGCGTCGTCCGGCGCGAGTTGCACGGCCTGCCGTGCCTCACCGATGGCATCGGCGTAATCCTGGCGCGCATAGGCAGCGTAGGCACGCTGTGCGGCACCACCATCGCCCTGCAGGTCGGCCGGCATCAGCTCGCAGACGCTGCCGCTGTCAACGGACTGGCAGTGCTGGACTGGTGCCAGGTACGCTTCGGCACCGATGCGGGGAAGCTCGCGACTGGAGCGGATCGCCCGGCTGCGTTGCTCGATGCCTTGCTGCAAAAGCTGCTGTGACCGTGCATCGCCTTCACCTGCCGGTACCGCCGCCTGCAACGGTGCCAGCAGTGCAGCTGCGCGCAACCGATCGCCTGCGGCCAGCGCCGCATCCACCGCCAGCAGGCGCACGTTGCGCTGCTGCATTGCTGACCCCGGCGCAGCGAGTGCGGTGTCGAAGTCCTCATTGGCGAGCACGGTATTGCCCTGGCGCTGGCGCAGGTAGCCGCGCATCACCCGTGCATTGAGGTCGTTGGCATCCACCTGCAATGCCGCATCAGCACTGTGCTCGGCGTCGGCCAGTTGATCGCCCTGCAGCTGCGCGGTGATCAGCAGCAACCGGTATGAAGCAACGTCGGGGGTCAGCTCCACGGCAGCGTGCGCCTGCTCAATGGCGGCGGCATTCTCACCTGCAGACAGCGATTGATAGGCCTGCTGGGCCAGCAGCAGCGCGCGTTGGCGGCCCAGTGCCACGCGCCGTGCGCGCAACTCCTCGACATTCGGTGCGCCCAGCTGCAGCGCGGTACCGATGGCGGCGTCGGCCTGTCCGGGCTGTTGCTGTGCCTCCAGCGCCGCCACCCACAGCAGCGCCCATGCGCCCTGTTGCGGCTGCTGCCGGAACGCCTGCTCGGCCTTGCTGGCGGCGACGCCCATCTGCCCGGCGTCGTAGGCCGCATAGGCTTCGGTTGCCAGCATATAGGCCTGCCGGCTATTGCGGTCGGTCACCGTTGCGGGTGCACGCGGTACCGCTCCGGTACGCGCCGCACCTGTGCTCGTCCTGGGCGCAGCGGCCAGCGCCGGCAAGGCCGGATCCTTCAACCCCGCATCCAGTGCACGACGTGCCTGCTGCTGCGCCTCGGCACCCCGCCCCAGTTTCTGCAGCGCATAGATCTGCAGCAGGCGCAGCCGCACCACGTCCGGGCGCAACCGGATCGCTTCGCTGGACTGCCGGTAGGCCGCGGGGTAATCGCCACGTTCATAGGCGGCAAACGCCTGCTCGGCGATGCGGTAGGCGGCACCGGACAATGGCAGTGGTGCATCGGTCTGTGCCAGCACCGGCGCGGCGGCCGTGGCCAATGCCACGGTGATGACAGTGGACAGCAGCGTGGTCTTCATGCCGGCAAGGCTCCGGGCGGCGGTGACTGCAGCGTGGCCGCACGCCGGCGCTGCTCCTGCATGGCCTGGGCCACGGCCTCTTCAGTGGTGATGCCCTGCTTGACCAGGTAGTCGCCAATGCGGCCGTCGCGCTGCGGCATGTAGTCGTCCAGTGCGATCTCGAAGCGTGCGTGATCGATCAGGCGCATTTCCACCAGCAGATCGCCCAGCAGGGGCACGTTGTCCAGCTGCCATTGCCGGTCGCCACCGATCAGCCGCAGGCCGGCGTTGATCTCGCTTTCGCGGGCGATGCTCTGTTCAATGTGGTTGCTGCGCGTTTCCTGCTTCAGCAGGGCCAACGCGTCTTCGGGCAGCGGGCTGGCCACGGCCAGCCGCAGGGTGCCTTCCTGGCGCGGCGGCAGCGGCAGCATGCGCCATTGCACGCAGGCATCGGCACTGATCGGGAACTGGCAGGCGCGCAGGTAGTCCACGTCGATAACCGCGCGTGGCAGGTCACCCTGGAAGGCGATGGCCTCGGCCAGCGTTTCATCATCCAACCAGCCCTGGGTGAGCAGGATGCGGCCCAGCGGTTGCTGGCGGCCTGCCTGCTGCTGCTCCAGCGCCTGCTGCAGGCGTTCGGGTTCCACCGCCTGCCAGGTGGTCAACAGCTCACCGAGCTGCTTGCGGGTCTGCACCAGCTGCGCCGCATCGGGGAAGTCGTGCATGGTCTTGTCCCAGACCATGCGCTTGCCGAACAGCAGGTAGGCCAGGAACACCTTCCAGGCACGGGCGGTGGCCATGAAATTGATCATGTTGCCGACCACCATGCGCGGGATCGACATCAGCGCGTGCTCCCAGCCGTACAACCGGTTGACGAAGTAGAAGCGCTGCACGATCCGGGTCGCCAGCGCTGCGGTGGTCAGCAGCGCGACATTCATCTGCCAGGTACCGGCCTGGAACACGCTGGGAAACTGCATCGTCCACAGCCCGGTCATCTTCAACAGCCAGAACAGCAGCAGCTGCAGGAAGATGATGTAGGCGATGATGCTGACGAACGAGGTGATGATGCCCTTTCGGTCGCGCGCCAGCAGGTACTTGGTGGCCAGCGATCCGCGCCAGCCCAGCGACTCCCAGCTCTGCAGGCCGATGCCCAGCACCCAGCGCGCCTTCTGCCGGTACGACGCGCGGAAGTTGTCGGGGAAGTACTCGCGAACGCACAGCGCCATCTGCTGGGTGCGCTCGCGCACCGGCCCCCAGCCGAACCAGGATGGGCGGCGCACGCGGAACTGCACGGGGAAGCGGGCGAAGATCGACTGCATGCCCATGGCTGCCAGCCTCGCGCCGACGTCGTAATCCTCGGTGAGGCTGTCGGTGTTGAAAGGCTGGTTGTCGGTCTGCGCGCTCAATGCCAGCAGCGCGCGCCGCGAGAAACAGGTACCAACACCGGCCGACGGCACCATGCCGGACACGCTCTCGCGCACCACCAGATCCTTGGCGTGCCATTCGGCGAACTCGTCCATGTAGACCCCGGCCACCAGTTCGTACCACTCGCGGTCTAGCGAGGTGACCGGCAGCTGGATCATGTCCTTGCGCGGCAGCAGGTAGTTGTAGAAGCGCAGTTCCATCGGGTGCAGCACGTCCTCGCTGTCGTGCAGGATCACGCCGGCGAACTCGATGTCGTGGCGCTTCTCGTAATCGAAGATCGCCAAGATCAGCCAGTTCAGGCAGTCGGCCTTGCTGGTCGGCCCGTCATGCGGCACCTCCACGCGGCGCAGGCGCTTGTAGCGGCGGCGCATGCGCTCGACTTCATCGATGGTCTGCTGGTCGTTGGGATAGGTGCCGACGAACACGACGTACTCACGGTAGTCGAGCACGTTGATCATGTTCTCCACCATCTGCGCGATGACGTCGTACTCCATCCACGCCGGCACCATGATTGCCAGCGGCTGTTGCGGCCGCTGCATCAGGTCTTCCTGGGTCAGCGGCCGGTACGCTTCGCGGCGCTTGATGGTGAGCGCGCGCCAACTCTCGCGCACCCAGTACCAGACGTCGATGAACAGATCATCGAGGCTGGAGATCAGGATCAGCACGGCCACCGCCGCCGCCGTGGTTTCCAGGACGGCGTAGTAGTTGGCCAGCTGGATGTTCCAGAACAGACCGTCCACGGTGGATCAGTGCCCTGTGTTGGCGGACTTGCGGCGGCGCACCTGGGTGACGCGGGCGGCCAGCAGCGCGAACACGATCACGCCGACCAGCAGCAGCAACCAGACCATGTGCCGTTCCCACTTCGATTGTGGATTGCCATCCTGGGCAACTCGGCCCCCGTAAGGATCCTGGCGATCGAACTCGCGCACGGCATCACTGCCGTCGAGCACCGCCAGATCACCGCGCAGCAGCCGGAACGGTGCGCCGAACGACGGTGCCTGTGCACCCAGATCGCTGTACAGCACGCCAAGCTGGCCGCCGGAGGTGCCGACCTGCACCACCGCGGCGCGATCCAGGCCGCTGACATCCAGCAGCGGCTGAGGCTTCCCGCCGATCAGCAGGTGGCCGTCCTTCAGGCCGGCCACATCGACACCCGACGGCGCCACACCGAAAGCCAGCCACGGCGCATCCGGGCTGATCGCCGCACCGGCATCGACCACCTTCAGCTCCGACGCCTCTGGCGAGGCCCCCACTGCACTGGCCACCGCGATCACCTTGCGCAGCGATGCCGGCGCGTCCTGCAGCCACGTAGCGGGCACGAACATCTGGTTGCCGCGTGACAGCTGGCTGCTGGCACCGACGAAGTCACTGCCCAGCGAACGCTTGGCCAGGGTCAGGTGGCTGCTGGGCAGGATCGAGACCGGATACGCGGTGGCCGGATCGTGGCAATAGGGGCGTGCCGGCTGGCGCAGGAAGCTGACGCGGATCTCGTTGCGTGCCGACAGCGCGTAGGCCGGCACCTTGGCCACCAGCCGCTGCGGCTGGCCGTTGGCCGACAGCACCTTGCCGCCCAGCAGGTAATCGTTGAAATGGATCGTGGCCACCGCGCCCTGCCCGGCCGCATTGGGGGCCGCCGAGACGTCGATCACCACCTCCTCGGGCAGGCGCCCATCGGCCGACAACGCGCCGAGGTCGAAGCTGGCGCTGCGGTCCGCGCGGGTCACGACATCCATCGTGCCGGCGATGTTGCCGAGTCGGCTCAGCAGCACCTGGTCACCGTCCAGCTTCGGCGTGCCCGCTGCGCTGACCTGCAGGCTTCGGCCCAGTGCATAGCTGCGCCACTGTTCGGCGAACAGCCCGGCGACCTTGCCCGCCGCCGGCGGATCGACCACCAGCGTCGGACGGCCGGCAACGGCCACCACGCGGACCGAGGCGGTGGCCGCGGGCTTTTCCAGGCCACCCATGTCGGTACCGCGCCACGCGGCGAACGCCGTGCCCGCGTCGGCGCCAGCGGTGGCAACCTGTGCGGCCAGCGCATCCAGTGCCGTGCGCACGCCAGCGCGCAATGCGTCGCTGCCGATCATCACATCGGCGGCCAGCGGCCCGCTGTCACGCAGCGACAGCAGTGCCCCCACTTCAGCCAGATCCTTGATCACATATGCGCGCTCGCCAGTGGCCAGCGCGGCATAGGCCGGCACGACCTGCAGGCTGGCCGGGATGCTGATGCCGGTCAGGTCGGCGCTGTCACCGACCTTGGGCAGTGCCACCACCTGCACCTGCTTGCCACCGGCCCGCAGGGCCGCGCCAATGCGCCAGGCCGCGTCATAGATGGGGGCCTGCAGCGCCTTGCCGTCCACCAGCAGGCGCACCTGCGGGGGCAGCGCGCCCCAGGCCTTGGCCACGGTGTCCACGGCGCGGCCGTCGAAGCGGTAGCTGAAGCGCGAGTCCGGCGACAGCCGCAGCACGTTGGCCGGCGCGCTCTGGTCGGCACATTGGTAGTCGGACACGATCGACCACCAGCCGACGCCGACCCTAACGAAGCCGTTCTGGCGGGGTTCGCCATCGATGGCCAGCAGCTGGCTGGCGTCACCCTGTGCATCGGTGATCGAGCGTGCGGCGATCGGATCGCCATCGACCGACCACAGGCCAGAAGTGCGCCCGGCATGGCCGCGCACGTAGCGCCCGTCCAGCTGCAGCTGCGCATCGCGGGTGGCGACACCGGCCGGCACTGGCAGGTAGATCTCGCGCTGGCTCTCCTGCCCGCTGAGCACCAGCGGTTGGCGGAAACCGAGTTCGCGCAGGGTCATCTGCCGGCTGACCGTGCTGTCACCGCTCCACTCGGCGAACTGGCCGGCGACGCTGTCGGCGGCATGGACACTGCCAACCACGCCCGACAGGACGAACGCGGCGGCGGATGCAAACAGGGGAGAGCGGCCGGTCTGGGTCATGGCGTCACTTCGCGTGGATGGGGGTGGACGGCGCCGCTGCTGCGGAGGCCGGGCGAGAATTCGGGAAGCGGCGTGCCACGCAGGGCGGCGACGATGCGCGCGCTGGCACGGCCATCGCCGTAGGGGCTGGCGTCGGGATCGAAGCGGGTCGGGTGCGGTGGTTGTGCCAGTGCCGCATTGACAGCTTCGACAATGCGCGAGGGCGCGGTGCCGACCAGCGTCACCACACCGGCCTCGACCGCCTCCGGGCGTTCGGTGACGTCGCGCATGACCAGTACCGGCTTGGCCAGCGCCGGTGCCTCTTCCTGCACGCCACCGGAGTCGGTGAGGATGACGTCGGCGCGCTGCATCAGCCGCACGAAGCGCAGGTAGTCCTGCGGCGGCACCAGGTGCACGTTGTCGAGATGGCCGAGGTGGGCGTTGACCGGGCCCTGCACGTTCGGATTGAGATGCACCGGGTACAGCACCTGCAGGTCCGGCCGCCGTGCCAGTTGAGCCAGCGCACGGCAGATGTCCTCGAAGCCCTGACCGAAGCTCTCGCGGCGGTGGCCGGTGACCAGCAGCAGGCGACGATCGGGGTCAAGCATGTGGAAGGGTTCGTCAGCCCGCGCACGCAACGCCGGGTCGGCATCCAGGCGCTCCACGGTCTGCTGCAGGGCATCGATGACGGTGTTGCCGGTGACCAGGATCTGCCCGCCCAGGTGTTCACCGACCAGATTGGCGCGCGAGCTGGGCGTGGGCGCGTACAACTGGTGGCCGACCACATCGATCACCCGCCGGTTCATTTCCTCCGGCCACGGCCGGTTGATGTCACCGGTGCGCAGTCCGGCCTCGACATGACCGATCGGAATGCGGTGGTGGAACGCGGCCAGCGCGGCGGTCATCGCCGTGGTGGTATCACCGTGCACCAGCACCCGGTCGGGACGGACCTGCGTGTAGAGCGCGTCAAGCCGTTCGAACAGTCTGGAACACAGGCCATTGAGGGTCTGGTTGGGCACCATGACATCCAGGTCATGGTCGGCGGTGATCTCGAACAGCGACATCACCTGGTCCAGCATCGCCCGGTGCTGGCCGGTGATGCAGACCACCGATTCGATGTCCGCAGCCTCGGCCAGGGCCCGCACCAGCGGCCCCATCTTGATCGCTTCCGGTCGCGTGCCAAACACCGACAGGACCTTCACCGCAGCG
Organism: Stenotrophomonas sp. a6; assembly: GCF_030913325.1. NCBI lineage: Bacteria > Pseudomonadati > Pseudomonadota > Gammaproteobacteria > Lysobacterales > Lysobacteraceae > Stenotrophomonas > Stenotrophomonas sp. a6. The sequence continues at coordinate 650,602 of NZ_CP133161.1, read as the reverse complement.
CTCCGGACAGCCGGTGCGGGGAAATGCCAGGAGCTGTAGCCACGTCTGGATCCTTTCGGCGTTCCCGTCCAATACCCGCAGGCAGGAGACGGTCACCTCATGAGGAAACTCCAAAATCGCGACGTACATCACATTCGAATGATGGTACGCGCGTCGTGGCATTGATCTTCATCGTTGGAAGATCAAGACGCAGTCAACGCCGCCCGTGTCACGGGCGACGTTGCGGTGGAACGCAGCAGTGGCTGCGGCCTGGGGCCGCCTTACTCGTACTGGATGGTGAAGGTGGCCTGGCCGTTCGCGACACCGGCACCGACCGTGCCGGCCTGGGTCTGCACATAGCGGGCGCGCAGCGGCAAGGTCATCGTGCTGGTGCCGGGGGTGGTGGTACCGACATTGACGGTCTGGCCGAAGCGCACTTCGCGCTCGGTGGTGCCATCGCGCTGGACCATCTGGATGCCGATGCGGGTGGCGCTGTTGCTGGCCGCACTGAGCTTCAGCACGCCCGGCATGTTCGAGCTGTCCTGATCGGCATCGAGGCGGATGCCGATCTTGCTCTGGTACTGCGCGACATTGCTGCCCTGGCAGTTCAGGCGGATCTCGAAATCGCGGTCGACAGCCTTGGAACCGACACCAGTAAAAGTGGTGTTGGGCACGCTGCCGAAATCGACGGCGATATTGCGGCTGCCGGCCTGCACTTCGCAGGTCGGGCTGACCACGGTGGTGCCCGAGCCCTTGAAGGTCGAGGTCAGCACCGGCCGGCCAGGGCCATCGCCGTCGAAGTAGTACGTGGTGAAGCGGCCATTCGGCGCGATCACGCCGGAACCGGTCTGAGCGGCAGTCTTGATCAGCTGGATGCGGAAGCGACCGCCGTTCAGCGTGACGGTCGTGTAGCCGAAGGGAATCGAATGCGGGTAATAGACCTGGAACGTCCCTGCGTCTCGGAACAGCTTGATGCCAACGCCTGGGACATCGGTTTCAAAGGTGTCTGCAAATCCCGGTACCGGACGCCTCTGCGCCGCGTTGACATACTCGCCGCGCGAGTAGCCGCCGTTCCAGTCACAGCTGGCAACCCGGTCACGCTGGTTGATCGATTCGCTGATTTCCTTGATCACGCCACCGACCGGCGTGCTGGGCAGGATCACGATCTGCCCCATGTCCATGGTGACGTCCTGCGCAACGAAACCGTTGATCTGGATGCGGCAGGCCGCACTGGCCTGCTGTGCCAGCAACACACCGCCCAGCAATGCGAGGCCGGTGAATGCCTTGCGGCCACGGGAAGAAATCATCGGCATGCTGCCTCCAGCGGAATGAAGCCGGTCTTGGACGCATCTGCGCCCGCCGGAACCTGGTAATCGACGGTGCAGCGCTGGTCGGCGCCGGCGCCCCACTCCACCAGCAGGCTGCCCTGGTTCTTTTCACTGCGCACGTACAGGCGGCCACCCTGGCTGACCATGCCCACCGGCTGGCCCTGCTCATCCTTGACCTGCGCACCGAACGGCATGGTGCGGCCATCCGGGTTGCGCACCTGGATCAGCAGCGCGTTGCCCTTGCGGGTATCGAAGCGCAGGTAGCTGATGGCACCGGCGAACGGCGCGATCGACTGGCTGGTGCTTTCCAGCTCGACGTCGTGGGCCATGCCCTGCGGGTCGAGGGTGACGGTGTTGAGGCGGTACGGCGACACGTACGGGACCACCGCGTAGCCGCGGCCATCGACGCGCAGGCCCGGGGCGTTGCTGACGATCGCATCGCGTGCGCCCGGCGCTTCCACCAGCACCATGGTGTCGCCACGCTGCGGGGTGAAGGTGAAGCCGCCCGGATGCACGACCACGCTGCCGTTGGCACCGACCGAAGCCTGGCGGAAATCGCGCGAGTGGCTGTAGGTCGCGTTCAACGCGGAGTAGCGGCTGCGGTACTCGGCGTTGCCGACCGCGGTGGTGCCACCTTCGCGGGAATCGGACAGGGCCACGCCGTAGCTGAAGTTGTTGTCGACACCGGCCGAACCGGTGATGCCGACGCGGCTGTTGTCATAGCCACCGCGGTCGCGCACGCCGAGATCGGCGCTGAACGACACCGGGTGGGAACCACGGCCCAGCGGCACGCTCATCGACAACAGGTACTGGGTGTCGGAACGGCCCAGCACGCCCTCTTCGGTGCGCAGCGCCGAGAAGCCGTAGTTCACCGAACGCCAAGCGTTGTTGTAGCCCACCTGGTACTGCTTGGAGGTGCCGGAACGGTCGTAGAAGTCACGCACCGAACCGGTCACGTACAGCGCACCGCCGCGACGGCCCAGCGGCTGGTTCAGCGTTACCTGGAACTGGCTGCGCTGGCGGCCACGGGTGGTCGGATCGATGCCGCGCTTGTCCGAATCACGGCCGTACAGCGCGTCCTGCAGGCTGTAGAAGCCTTCGGTCGAATAGCGGTAGGCGGCCAGCGTCAGGTTGGTCCCGGTCTCGCCGATCATGTTGCTGTAGCTCAAGCGCACGCTGGCACCGGTGTGGTTGCCGTAGTGATCGAACGAGGTACGCGCATGGGTGACGTCGGCAGCGAATGCGCCGACCGGCGTGGACAGGCCGACGCCGTACAGCAGCGACAGGTAGCCATCGCTCAGTGCACTGCCACCGTACAGGGTCAGCTGGTTGCCGATACCGCGCTGGTAGGTGCCCTGCACCAGCCACGGCTCATCGGCCAGCAGCTTGTTGCGCACCTGGCCGGCCGTCAGCGAGTAACGCGACACGCCTTCGCGCAGCATCTGCGGCACCGAACCGAACGGCACCTTGAATTCGCGGCGGCGGCCATCGGCCTCGATCACGCTCACTTCCAGATCACCGCCGTAACCGGTCGGGTACAGGTCGTCGATGACGAAGCTGCCCGGCGACACGGTGGAGGAGTAGATCAGCTGCTCGTTCTGGCGCACTTCGATGCGCGCGTTGGTCTCGGCGATGCCGCGCACGACCGGCGCGTAACCGCGCAGCGAATCGGGCAGCATGCGGTCGTCGCTGGCCAGGCTGGCACCGCGGTAACCGATCGAATCGAACAGTTCACCGGTGGTGTAGGCCTCACCGATGGTGAGCATGCCGCGCACCTGCGGAATGCCGCGCTGCGCATAGGTGGCGATGCTCTGCCAATGGCGGCCGTCGCCCTCGGACCAGGTCAGGTTCGAATCGTGGCGGAACTGCCAGCCACCCAGGTTCATGCCGGCGTTGAGGCCGAGGTAGGCACTGCGGTTGCGCTGGCCACCTTCGACGCGGCTGTCGCTGTCGATGGCATTGAAGCTGTAGCCGACGAAACCGGCATTGATGCCACGGTCCCACAGCGCCGGGTTGACGTAGCCACGCGCCTCGCGGCGCAGGAACACCTGCGGGATGCTCAGGTCGTAGCGCAGGTTGCCGCTGTCATAGACGCCATAGGCATTGGCCATGCGCTGCTGGACCGGCACGCAGCTGGTCTTGTCGGTGGGCACGGACGGATCCTGCTGCAGCAGCACGGCCTCGCTGTCCACGCCCATTTCTTCCAGCATCGGCAGCGGCAGGCAGGCGTCGACACGGCCCTGCGCATCGGCCTTGAACTGCAGATCGCGACGGCCCTGCCAGGCACCGTTGACGTACACGTCGACACGATAGTTGCCGGCCACCATCGGGTTGCCGTTGCTGAAGGCCGCCAGGTCCACCTGCTTGGCCTGGCCAGACAGGAAGCTGGAGTTGAACTGCGCCGATTCCGGTGCACGCGCATTGGCCGCACCACTCTGCGCCATCAGCGCCTGTTCGCCGAGATTGGCCGGGGCAGCCAGCGCCCATCCTGGGCAGGCCACACCAGCAACCAGCAGGCAAAGCGCCTGATGGATCGACAATGTCAATCTGTTTCCGATCACACTGACATTCCTTCAATTCGCCGCACAGCGGCGGTGGCGGGATGCGCAGGCCAGGGGCCGGCGCGGCGCGTTCAGCCCCCGGTGCTGCCGAGGCGGATGGTGTGTTCCACCCGGCCGCCGTAGTCGTTGATGGTGATGAAGCGGACCTGGTCGGTGCCCGCCGGTGCGGCGAACTCCAGGCTCTGCTTCGGCGCGACCATCGCGCCCTTGTCCTCGACGGCCTTTTCACTGCTGCCGCTCACGGCATGTACTTCGGCCAGAGTGACGTGGAAGGGGCTCGGGTTTTCCACCCGCAGGCGGTCGCCATTGCGGGTCCAGCGCAGCGCTGCCGGTGCATCGTTGGCGACGCCCTTCAGGCCCTGCGGCCGGTAGAAAAGTTTCAGGCGCGAACGAAACGCGACCTGCAGGTAATTCTGTTCGCCGCTGTCAGCGTTGTCCGGGGACGGCGGCACATCCAGCACGTTGAGCCAGAACACCGACTCGCGGTCGGTCGGCAACTGCGCGCCGGAGAAGATCAGTCGCAGCGCCTGGCTGCGGCCCGGCTCGACGCGCGCGATCGGCGGCGTCAGTACGAACGGGGCATCGCTGGTATCGGCGGTCTGGTTGGCGTCGCCGCTGTCGATCCAGGCCTGCACCAGCGCCGGCGAATCGCCCACGTTGTCGACCTGCACGGTGACTTCGCGCGCCTGCGCCGGATAGATCACTCGCGTGCCATTGACCACCACGCCGGCCAGAGCGTTCTGGCAGAAGGGCAGCGTGAACGCTGCCAGCAGCAGCGCCCGGGGAAAGAATGCTTTCATCGGAAGTACTACGCTCGAGGTATGTGGCCAGGGGCCGCGATGCACTGGCCGGCGCGTACGCCGGCCAGTGCGGGTACGGCTACGATCAGTTGTAGATGATCGTGTACTTGACGCTGCTGGTGACGTCGCCCGGGGTGGCGGCGGCAGTGGCGTAGTACTCAGCGTAGTAGTTCAGGTCGGCCGAGCCGTCGGTGCCGACGGTGACCCACTGCGAGTTGGTCTGGGCCAGGCCAGCGCCAGCAGCCTTGATCGGCAGGACCTGGTTGTTCGAGCCCAGCAGCTGCAGCTGCACGTTGGTGGCAGCGTTGGCCGAGGCCTGGTTCAGCAGGCGGCCGGTGTTGAAGTCGACGGTCGAACCCGGCTCGAAGTAGGTCGCGACGTTGCCGGCGCTGCACTTGGTCAGGTTGATGGCGAACGGGGTACGACCGGCAACGGCACCGGCGGTGGCCAGGGTGTTCTTGGACACGGTCGGCAGGTTGACGGCGAAGTCCTTGCCGCCCGGGGTCGAGATGGTGCAGGTCTTGTCGGTCACCTTGCCGTTGAAGGTGATGGTGCCGTCGGCGGCGTTGGCGGCCAGCGGAGCGGCGGCCAGCATCAGAGCGGCAATGAGGTTGATCTTGTGCATTCGCTTTTACCTAACCCTACTGAAGAGATGAGAAGTAGAGGAGGAAGCAAGGAGCACTGCCGGGCTATCAAGACCCATCCTTGCGTCTCACCTGTGGCCGGACTCGGACATACCTTCCCCTGAATCCGTGACGCGAGTATAGGCACAACTGTGATGAAAGTCTCATTATTTTTCTGAACGCCAATTCATTGACGCCTCAAATGTGACGTGTTAGGCGAAATCATGATTGGGGGAGCGCAAGGAATTTGACGGTGGCCGGATCAGGCCACAAACGACCCTGCATGACGCACCTGGCGGCGCATTCGGCATGCGCGGAAACAGGCCTTTTTAAGGTGGAAATCATCTTATTTGATGCGCATCACTCTTTGTTGGTGATGGCCCTAGCAGATTCGGAATCGTCCTATTAAAGACGGATCGAACCTGTCGCTAACTAGGACACACCGAACCAGAGAACGTGTCATGAGAACCTCCCTTCTGCTGTGCGTGGCCCTGATGTCCGTCAGTGCGCTGGCCCAGGCCAGCAGCGGCAGCATTCGTTTCAGCGGCCGTATCGCCGAGCCGGGCTGCATGACCAACCTGTCCCAGGGCGAGCTGAGCCTGGCGGCCTGCCCGCCGTCGGCCAAGGGCTCGACGGTGGCTGTGACGGCGCTGGCCGATGGCCAGGCCGCGACGCTGCGCGACGGCAAGCGCCAGGGGCAGAAGCTGTCGGTGTCGGCCAGCACGATGCGCGCCGGCGATATCGCCTTCTCCGAGCGCTACAGCGTGCAGGCTTCGAAGCAGCAGCCGCTGCAGGGCGCCTACCTGGTGGTGGTCGACTACCTGTAAGCCGACGTGTTTACGCCGGCGGCAGCTCGAAGACCTGGCGCAGGTAGGCCAGGTAGCCGGGGTCGTCGCACATGCTCTTGCCCGGCGAATCGCTGAGCTTGGCCACCGGCTGGCCGTTGCAGCGGACCATCTTGATCACGATGTTCAGCGGCGTCGGACCCAGATCATTGGTCAGGTGGGTGCCGACGCCGAACGCGACCTGGCAGCGACCACGGAAGTAGTCGTACAGGCGCATGACCTTGGCGATGTCGAGCCCATCGCTGAACACCAGCACCTTGCTGCGCGGATCGACGCGGCGCTGCTGGAAGTGCGCCAGCATGCGGTCGCCCCAGTCGAACGGATCGCCCGAATCGTGGCGGACACCGTCGAACAGCTTGCAGAAGTACATATCGAAGTCGCGCAGGAACGCATCAAGGCCGACCACGTCGGACAGCGCGATGCCGAGGTCGCCGCGATACTCGCGTGCCCACGATTCCAGCGCCGCCACCTGCGAGTCACGCAGGCGTGGGCCCAGCGCCTGGAAGGCCTGCAGATACTCATGGGCCATGGTGCCGTGCGGGGTCATGCCGTACAGGCGGGCGAAGTGCACGTTGCTGGTGCCGACCAGCTGCGGGCCCAGTGCATCGCGCAGCAGCGGCAGCAGGCGCGCGTGCCAGTCGCGCGAGTAGCGGCGGCGGCTGCCGTAGTCGGCGATGCGGCACTGTTCGAAACCGGGGGTATCGCGCAGCAGCGCGGCCTTGGCCTGCAGGCGGCGCTCGCCTTCGGCGAAGTCAGGCGTGGTGGTGTTGCGGAACCAGACTTCGTTGATGATCGCCAGCAGCGGCACTTCGAACAGGATGGTGTGCAGCCACGGGCCGGTGATGTCCAGTTCGATCTCGCCGGGCACGGTCTTCGACGCGCGCAGCTGGATGTACTTGCGGTCGAGGTGGAACAGGCCGAGGAAATCGGCGAAGTCGGGCTTCACGAAGCGCAGGCCACGCATGTAATCCAGCTCCGCGTCGCTGAAACGCAGGCTGCACAGGTGGTCGATCTCTTCGTCGATCTGGTCGATGTAATGGGCCAGGTCGATGCCGGGCGTGCGGCACTTGAACCGGTACTGCACCTGGGCACCGGGGTGCTGGTGGAGCACCGCCTGCATCATGGTGAACTTGTACAGGTCGGTGTCGAGCAGGGACTGGATGATAGGCATGGGGCGGATTATGCGCCCAGCAGGGTGAACCGGGGTGGCTGCGGCCACGCTCGGCTCTCCGCGGAACGGCATTGGTAGATCCACGCCATGCGTGGATGCCCTTCCGGCTCTACAACGACCTGCGCACCAGGCGCGGCACCAGCATCAGGGCGTGGGCCCAGATCGCGCCCCACACCGCCACGCGCACCGGCAGCGAACGCTGACTGGCCTCGAACTTCCGGAAATAGCGCCACAGGCCCCGGTGCTTGTGCCATTCCACGAAGAACGGCCGTGAGCGGCTGGAGACACCGCGCACATGGGTGACCTGCAGGTCGTTGGCGATCGCCACCACCGCGCCAGCCTCACGTGCGCGCCGGCACAAGTCCAGGTCTTCGGCGTGCAGGCGATAGCCAGCGTCCCAGCCACCGATGCGGTCGAACAGCGCACGCGGCATCAGCAGCAGCGCGCCAGACAACGCCGGCACCCGCTGCAGCGCCTGCTGCGGATCGCGCGGGACCGACAGCTTCGAGCCTTTGCCGGGCGAACGCAGCATCAACAGGAAATCCGGATCACGACGGCGCACGGCCTCGTCGGCATGGCCATGCTCGTCCAGCTGTTCGACACCCAGCAGGCAATCCCCCAACCGTTCGGCACGGCTGCGCAGCTCGGCCAGAGTATCGGGCTCGACCATCAGGTCCGGGTTGATGAAGGCCAGCCACGGGCTGTGCGAATCGGCCACCCCCTGGTTGTTTGCGGCGGCAAAGCCGGGATTGTCCGGATTGCCGACAAAACGCACGCGCGGGTCGTGGCTGGCATGGCGCTGCACGATATCCAGCGTGCCATCCATCGAGCCGTTGTCGATCACCCGGATTTCGGCCACGTCCCGCGCCTGGCGCAGGCGCGAGAGACAGGCATCGATGGTGCTGCCGCTCTGGTAGGTGACGACGATGGCGGCGATGGCAACATTCAAACGGGTGGCTCCGGCGCGGAAGGAACGAACAGGTCGCCCTGTTCCTTCGGCATTATCGCCTGCCGCATGCGCTGCTGCAGGTCGGCACGCAGCCCGCGCAGCGGGTCGTGCATCAGGAAGTCCGCCAACCGAGGCACCCAGCCCGGCCAGCGCGCAGCCAGCGCTTCAAGATCGCCGTCACGGCTGACCGCCTCCCCTGCCCGGCTGACGAAGGCGGTCTCGCACAGCACGTTGCGCCATCCCAGGCCGGCCATGCGCAGGCTCAGGTCCACCAGCGCCGCGTTCCAGCCGGCGTAGCTGTCCACGTCCAGGCCCCCGGCACGTCGACGCGCGTTGCCCCGCACCAGCACCGCATGGGTGACTGCGGACGGCAGCTCGGGGTGCAGGGTTGGCAATGTGGCACAGGTATGCGCCAGCAGGGCCGGATCATGGGGTTCGGGATTGATTTCGCCCAGCCGTGGCCACGCAGCGGTTTCGCCGGCATTGCACCACGGGGTTGCGGTGGCGATGGCGGCATCGCGGGCGAAGGTGTCCTGCAGCTGCTGCAGCCAGCCCGGCGCGGGCACGCTGTCCGGTGCCAGCACCGCCACGTCCATGCCATCGCAGGCGCGCAACATCTCGTCCAGGTGGGCCACCTCGCCCAGCGGCCGCGCGCGGCGGGTGTACTCGGCCTGCAGTGGCGTATGCGCCAACCAATGTTCCACCACCGCCTGCGCGCGCGGCCCGGTCTGCGCATCGTCGGCCAACCAGACCGCGGTGCCCGGCGCGGTGCCGGCATCCAGTGCGGCCAGGCAGCGGTCGAGCGCGGCATCGTCCACGCACAGCGGCAACAACACGATCGCCCCCATCCCGCCTCCGTGGTTGTCGTTAGCCACAGCCTAGCACCGGGAGGGTATCGGCCGGGTTGCACCCGGCACCGGCACCGGCAGAGGCCAGAGCCAGAGCCGAAGCAACAGCCGGAGCAAAAGCTGGGTTCCTGGGGGATGGCGGGGTGGGTCCGGTTGCGGGGGACGCTGCAAGTACGTCCATGTAAGCTCGGTCGCCGCATCCATGCGGCTCACGCCCCCACAACCGGACCCACCCCGCCTTCGACAGTTTTCCGCGATCTGTCGGGCATTGCCTTCTGTAGAGCCGAGCCATGCTCGGCTCAGATGTTTCAGATCTCGAAATATTCGATTTCGATGGAGAGTCATCCACGCATGGCGTGGATCGTGTCGACCAAGGTCGACACCTACCAACAGCAGCAGGCAACTGTCGAAGGCGGGGCACTGTGGGTTTGCGGGGTGTGAGCCGCATGGATGCGGCGACCAAGCCTTATCTGATGAAAATCTGTCAGCGTAGGTGTCGAGAGCCGGCGTGGGCCGCCGTACGAGCCTGGATCTCGACGATCGCCATGTAGCTTGGCGCCCACGCCGGAATCTCCCTTGATCCGCCCGAACAGTTGCTGGAGCTGACACTCGAAGCGATAAGACTGGGCAAGCGGGGGAGCTCTCGACCCTTCCAGACTATACGGAGTCGGGCAATGAACGGGATCGGGATCGATGTGAGCAAGCGCCGATTGGATATCGGCACGACAGACGGCCAGACCCTGCAGGTCAGCAATAGCCCCTCTGGCTATGCCGAGTTGAGCACTTGGTTGAGTACGCGGCCGGCCATTCAGATCGTTTTGGAAGCCACCGGCGGCTATGAGCAGACTGTCCTGGACTTCCTTCACAAGGCCGGCCATCCGGTGATCCGTGCCAACGCACTGCGAGCGCGTAGACTGGCTCAGGGGCTGGGTAAAGTGGCCAAGACGGACCGCTTGGACGCTCTTGTATTGGCGCAGATGGCCGCGCTGGTGGAATTGCCTTCCTATCAGCCGCTGGAGCCCTGGCAGCGGAAACTGCGTGAGTTTGTGCGGGCGCGTCGACAAACGATGCAGGCACTGACCGTAGCCCGCCAACAGCAGGAAATGGTGACTGACCGCGAGCTACGCCGGCAGATGCAAGGCAACATCATTCGCCTGCAAACACTGGTCGAGCGGCTGGGCAAGCAGATCTCTGAACAGGTCGCGCAGCAGCCTCAACTGGCAGTGCTGAAGTCAATGAAAGGGGTCGGCCCGGCATTGCAGGCGGTACTGGCCAGCTACCTGCCTGAGTTGGGTCAGATCAGCGGAAAAGCCATTGCCAGCCTGGTCGGCGTGGCGCCGATCTCCCACGACAGCGGAGCCATGCGAGGGAGGCGAAGCATCCATGGCGGCAGGGCCGAGATCCGCCAGGTGCTCTACATGGCAGCCATGTCGGCCATGCGACATGAGCCACGATTGCGGGACTTTTACCGGTCGCTGCGGGCCCGCGGCAAGGAAGGAAAAGTAGCGATCGTGGCGGTGATGAGGAAGATGCTGGTGATCCTCAACGCCCGGGTGCGCGACGCTGAAAACGGGCTGGTCCCTGCCTAAGGCCAGCCAGGGCGCAAGACCAAAGGCTGCCGGCCAGCGGCCGGCACTACCGTGCCCGTCTCATGGAGGGGCCAAGTCCCTCCATCAACACAGTTGCTACATGGACGTATTTACGGCGTCCCCGCAAACCCACAGTGCCCCGCCATCCCTCAGTAAACCCGCTGTTGCTGTTGCTGTTGCTGTTGCTCCAGCTTCGGCCTCTGCGGGTGCCGGGCGCAGCCCGGCCGTAAACCCCTTACTTCTTTGCGCGCGGCTGGTTCAGCGGCTCCATCGCGCGGAAGCGCTGGCTGTACTCGTCGGTCAGATTCCGCGCTTCCTGCCCGTTACGCACGATGCTCGGGGTCAGCAGCACGATCACTTCCGAACGGCGGCTGGTGCGGCTCTTCTGCCCGAACAGCGCGCCGACCACCGGAATCCGGCTCAGGCCGGGAATGCCGCTGCTGCCATCGGTGGCCGAATCGGTGATCAGGCCGGCCAGCATGATGGTGTCGCCGCTCTGCACCGCCGCTTCGGTCGACAGCTTCTTGGTGGAAATCCGCGGGTTGCAGTTGCGCTCGGTCGGATTGCAGTTGTCGGGCACGTTCGAGGCGCTGCTCACTTCCTGCACGATATCGAGGAACACCGTGCCATCGCGGGTTACGCGCGGGCGCACCTTCAGGATCACGCCGGTGTCGATGTACTGCACCGAACTGTAGGTGCCGGTGCCGATACCGGTGTTGACCGTGGTGGTGTTGATCGGCACCTTGTCGCCCACGTTGAGCGTGGCCTCGGCGTTGTTGCGCACGAACACCGAGGGGGTCTGCAGCAGGCGTACATCGGTGACCTTGTCCAGCGCGCTCACCACCGCCGCACCATTGTGGCCGGTGAATGCCCAGCCCAGGCCTTCGCCACCGGTTGCGGCACCGGCGAAGCTGCTCCAGGAGCCACCCGCTGCTGCCGGCAGGGTCACGCCGCCCAATGCTCCCGTCAGGGCACGCCCGGCCACGGCATTGTCGAAGAACCAGTTCACGCCGTACTTCAGGTCACCATCCAGCGATACCTCGGCCACCTGGGCTTCGATGTGCACCTGCAGCGGCATCACGTCCAGCTTCTCGATCACCTCGCGGATCGAGCGCCAGGCCTGCGGGCTCGAACGCACCAGCAGGGTATTGGTCTCCTCCACCGCCGAGACGCCCACGCGATCGCCTTCCACTTCCAGGCTGACGCTGACGTTGCCGGACTGGCGCTGCGGCAGGTTCATGCTGCCGTTGCCGGCACCGCTGGAACCGCTGCCCGGGGTCGAACCGAAACTGCTGCTGTTGTTGCTGTCCATGCCGCGCTCGCCGTCGCTGCCCAGCTGCGATGGAATCGCGCCGGGTGCCAGCGATGCCGGGCTGGAGCCGCCGCGGTTGCCGCTGCTGGCGAAGGCTTCACTCAGCCGCTCGGCCAGGTCGCGCGCCTTGATGTAGCGCAGCTCGTAGGAGAACAGGCGGGCGCTGCCACCGGCGGTATCGATACGGTCCAGCCACTGCTGGATCTGGTCCAGGTAACGCACCTGCGGGGTGATCACCAGCACGGCGTTGGCGTTTTCCAGCGGCAGGAAACGGAACATGCCGGCGCTGGGGGTCTTGCTCTCCTCGCCGAACACCTTCTCCAGGTCGGCAGCGACCTGCTCGGCCTTGCCCGACTGGATCGGGAACACGCCCACCGACATGCCCGACAGCCAGTCGACGTCGAAGATCTCGACGGTGCGCATGTAGTTTTCCAGCTCGGCGCGGGTACCGCCCAGGGTGATCACGTTGCGGCCGCTGTCGACGTTGACGATGGCATTGGGCCGCGCATAGGGCTCCAGCACCTTCTTCATCTCGGTGGCGGAGATGAACTGCAGCGGGATCACCCGTACCTCGAAGCCACGCGCACTGGCTGCAGGCGCCGTGCTCGGCGCAACCGTACCGGCCAGCGCCTGGTCGGCAGCGACGATGTTGTAGCGGCCACCGCTGTAGACCATGCGGGCGTTGTTCCAGCCCAGCACCATCTCCAGCAGGTTCAACGCCTGGGCCGGCGACACCGGCTTGGGCGTGGCCAGGGTGACCGTGCCCTGCACGCCCGGTGCGATCACGTAGTTCTGGCCCAGCATGTCACCGAGGATGGCCTTGACCACCGCGTGCACCGACTCGCCTTCGAAATTGAAGGTTGCTTCACCGGTGCTGGCGCCATGCAGCGCCGGTGCCGGTGCACGTGCTGCTTCGCGGTTGATCATGGTGCCGGTGCCACGGCGGATCACCGCCTGCGGAGCGCCCTGGGCGTCACGGGCAGCATCTGCTGCGACATCAGCGGCCTGGCCGGCCTCGGCAGTGGGCGACAGATTGCCCTTGCGCTGCACATGCGGCGCGGACACGGTGCTGCAGCCGACCAGCAGCGCGAGGGCAAAGGACCAGGGAAGAAAACGCAGGCTCATGCATTCACTCTATCGGTTGGTGCCATCGCCCGGGGGCGGCGACGGTTGTTGCTGCTGTTGTTGCTGCAGCTGGCGGCGACGGGCCTGGATGCGTTCGCGGATGGCCTGCATCTGCGCTTCGCTGGGGCCATTGGTGTTGGCAGGAGGTGCCGCGGCGGCGGCTGATGGCACGCTGCTGGCGGGCTGCGGCTGCGCGGTTGCGGTTGCAGCAGCCGGAGGTGGGGATGGCATCGGCGGTGCGCCCGCCGGCGGTGGCACAACGACCGCACCCGCCGGCGGCGCGCCATTGGCACCCCGCAGTACGGTGGGCGGCTCGCCGCCCTGGCCATTGAACACGGCCAGTTCCAGCACCTGGCTGCCGCTTGGGCCGATCACCGTGGCCTGGCGCGGCGCAAGCCCCACAAGTTGCCAGCCGTCCACCGCTTCGCCGTTGAGGCGCAGCCGCAGCGAACGGTTCTGTTCGGTGGTGAAGGTGGCCATGCCGAAGTCGCCGGTCAGCAGCACGCCGGTCAGGCGCAGCGCGGCGCTGGCGGCCGGCTCGCTGCCACCGAGCAGGTAGGGCTTCGGCCTGCGGTCCTCGGCGAACAGCGGTCGCTCACCGATCGCGCTGTAGCTGTCGGCGCTGGGCATGCGTTCTGCGGCCAACGGCGGCAGCACCGGCAGCGAAGGCACCGCGTCGGCATCGCCATCCGCACCTGGCAACTGGCTACCCAGACCGAAGCCGGTGGCCAGCCAGACCGCCGCAGCCCAACCGGCCAGGGCCAGCAGGAAACCGGTGCGCAGGCTGATCTGCTCAAGTTTCATCAGCGACCTCCTGTCCCTCGACCGGCGCCGCCGGTGCGGGGGCGGGTGGCGCTGAAGCCGGCTGCGGCGCGGACACCGGTTCGGCGGCAGGCGTCGGCGCACTGCCATCGGCAGCAGCCCCCGGCAGCAGGTAACCAGCCAGTTCGAATGACACATCCAGGCCGAGCCCGGATTCATTCGGCGACTGCTGGAAGCGCTGCGCGATCAGGTTGAGGTTGTCGACGAACAGGCGCGGGCTGCCGGTCTCCAGGCTGTGCAGCACCGTGGCCAGTTCGGCCACGCCACAGCGCAGGCGCACCTGCATGGCGACGCGCACGAACTCGGCGTCGCGGCGGTTGTCGGTGAGCGGCGTGCGGTTGCTGATGGTGCAGCTGCGGTTGCCCGGGCTGGCCATCGCCACCGCATCCTGCAGCTTCGCGCCGAGCGCAGCGGCTGCAGCCTCGGCGGTGGCCTCGCGCAGGAAGCCCGGCCGCTGCTGCAGTGCCTCGCGGGTGGCACGCAGGCGCTGCTCGATCTGCGGCTGCTGCTGCAGCTGCGCCTGCACGCGCTGCTCGCGCTCGCGCAGGGCGGCGACATCAGCATCGATTTCGCGCAGCGGCCGGGTGAACCAGGGGTGCACCAGCAGCAGGTAGGCCAGGCCCAGCACTGCCAGCAACAGTGCCAGTGCCAGCCAGCGGTCACGGCGTGCGCTTGGCATCGGCATCGGCCGCCTCCCGGTTCGGGGCTGCCGCCGGCAACGGCTGCAGTTCAGCGGTCATGGTGAAGCGGTCGCGGCCACTGGCGGCGCCATCGGCCTGCAGTACGCCGGTCAGGTTGACCTTGCGCCACTGCGGCGCATCCTGCAGCAGCTGCACCAGCTGCGAGGCCTCGCGGCTCAGGCCGATCAGCTGCAGGTTGTTGTTCTCGATGGCCAGTTTTTCCAGGTACGTTCCCTCCGGCAGGCGCCGGGTCAGTTCGTTCCAGATCTCCACCGTACCCGCGCGCTGGCCGCGCTGCTTTTCAAGGAACGCGGCACCGTCGATCAGCGCCTGCAGCTGGGCACGTTCGCTGGCCACGCCACGCGCACTGCGCGCGCTGCGCTCCACCTGGGCACGCAGTTCGTCGGCTGCCGCGCGGCGATTGTCCAGCACCTGCAGGCCAGACAGCACCAGCATCACCACCGCGGCCACGGCCAGCAGAAGGTTCCAGCGCCGCATCGGGTCGGCCTGCAGCTGACGCTGCGCGGGCGGCAGCAGGTTCACCTGCAGGATGTTGCCCTGCGCATCAATGGCATCGACACCGGACAGTGCATCGGCCCATTGGCCCACGTTGCTGCGCCAAGCCTCGAGCTGCCGCAACGGCCAGGCCACCAGTTCGACCTGCAGCTGGCCCTCGCCCGCCGCGCCACGTTCACGCACGTCATAGCTGACCTGGCTGGATTCAAAAGGCGTCTGCCGGTCGATCTCGAAACCGACCACCGCACGCAGGCGGTCAGCCGCCGCCGCCGGCAGGCGCAGCTGCCGGCGCAGCACATCGCTTGCCGGCAGCAGCCACACCCGCGGCAAGCTGCGCAGGCGGGCTTCCAGCACGCGATCCAGTTCGGCCGGGGACAGCGGCCACGGCAGCCGTACGACCGGTTCGCGGCGCTCCCCCGCCTCACGCCAGACCTGAAGGTGGTCGCCTTCGCGCTGCAGCAGCAGGCGCGCCTGTGCCCAGCCCAGTGCCCACTGCCAACGTGCCGGCACCCAGGCCAGCAGCGATTGCCGCCACCAGCGCAGGAAACGGCCGGCGCCAGGGCCGATCCGGCCCTGTACCTGCCGCACACTGTCCTGCCATGCCGTCATCTTGCTGTCATTCCCTGCTCCCAGCGAAGCACTGTGTAGGACCGCCCGGGAACCCCGCCCGAGCCATTGCGTACCACTGCCTGCAACACCGACCGGCGTCCACTGCCGTCGGTTGCACGAGACTCGATACTATAGGTGCCGCTGCTGCTGGCAAGCGTTGTCGCACCGCCAGCGGTATCTGCGTCACGCTCCTGCTGTGCGCGCTGCGCCAGCACGGTATCCGCATCCAGGCCCAGTGCGGTCAGCACCGGCGCGCTGGCAAACTGGGGATCCGGGCGCGCCTGGCGGCTGTACAGGGTCAGGTGCGGCAGCATGGCCTGGTACAGCGGGCCGCGCATGCCGAGTACCCGCTGCAGCTCGCCCAGCGTCTCGAAACGCTTGTTGCGGGGGCCATAGGGCAGGCCTGCTGCGGCATAGTCGGGCGCTTCGGCACCGCCGCCGGGCTGCAGCAGGCTGTCTTCGTCGCGCCAGTCGACGATCGCGCCGGCCAGCTGGCGGGCCTGCGCTTCGTCTTCACCCAGCGCCTTGAGGAAGGCGCTCAGCAGAGCCACGTCGGCCAGGTTCAGGTTGATCTTGCCGTTCTCGTCCAGCACCTTGATCTCGATGCTGGCGTCATCGAACTGCCAACGATAGACACGGCCATCGGCGCGCCAGGGCGCCCGCTGCGGATCGGCGGACAGGCGCGTCAGCGCGTACTCAAGTCCCGCCCGTGCACGCTCCTGGCCACGCGCATCATCATCCAGCACCCGCTGCTGCAGGTGCTCGACCCGCGCGCTCAACGCGAACGCGCCCACCAGCGCCGTCATCAGGGCGATCAGCCACAGGACCAGTACCAGCGCCGCGCCGTGCGCCCGGCTCATCGCGCTCCTCCACTGCCGCCCGCGCGCGGAGCGACCACCAGTGCAGGCCAGGGAGCGCCCTTGGCGGGCACGATCTGGATCTCCACCAGCATCGGCAGGCGCCGGGTGTCATCCCAGCGCGGCGTCCAATCAGTCACCTGCCCGGTGCTGGCATCGATGCCGCGATAGCGTAGTTGCACCGACTTGAGGTTCTCCACCAGCACCTCCGGTGGGCGCGGCGGAGTTTCGGCGATGCGCTCGCCCTCCTGCAGCAGCACCAGGTCGAGCAGGAGGCGTTGCTGGCCGCTGCGGCCATCCACCTGCAGTGCATGCAGGTAGGCACCACCACGGCCCAGATAGCCCGGTAGATCGGCCGCGAACAGCATGCGTTGCTCTTCGCCCTGGAAGAAGATCGGTTCGCGGGTGGGATCGGGCACTTCCAGCGGCGTGCGCAGCGCACCGGCCAGCTGCCGCCGCAGCAGAGCCTCGACCGCACGCATGCGTTCGCTCTCGGCGGCAATCTGCTCGCCACGCTGGCTCACCGCCATCGCCGAGCGCACGCTGGCAAAGGCCAACGCCAGGCCACCGGCCAACAGCACCGTGGCCAACATCACTTCCACCAGGGTAAAGCCTGCGGCGCGTCGCTTCATCGCGCGCTCTCCAGGTCCGGCGGCAGCAGGCGCAGGCTGCGCCAGCGCAGTTGTTCCGGTTCGCCTTCGCCCCAGCGCACCTGAAGCTGCAGCTCGGCCAGCCAGGGAGCCCCCGGCGATTGCGCCTGTGCCTGTACCGCGTTGGCGGCACGCGGCTCGACCCATGGCTGTACCTGCAGCTCCCAATGGTATCGGCCCTGTTCCCAGTCGCCCTGCTGGCTGCCCACCTGCAATGGCGCGGCGACACCGGCTTCGGCCAGCAGCGATTGCGCATGCAGCACCGCACGCGTGCGCAGCTCGGCCTCTCGGACCTGTTTCGCGCCACCTGACAGGCTGTCCAGAAGCAGCGTCAGCGCCAGGCCCAGCAAGGCGAAGGCGATGATCACTTCCAGCAACGTAAAACCACGCGCCTGCCGCTTCATGGCGCCTGCCACGGGCCGGAGCGGACCTCGCCGGTCAGCCAGCCGACATCGATGCGCCATTCGGCGCCCTCACGTTGCAGGCGGATGCGGCCACCACTGGAGCCACCATCGGGATGGAACTCGATCACGCCCTGCCCCGGTGCGGTGGCCAGCTGCGCGGCACCTTCGAACTGCACCTGCAGCTGCGTCGGCACATCGCCCTGCCGCTGGTTGGCCCCCTGCCAACGGCGACGCGCCGGCTCGATCACGAAGCGCTGCGGCTCACCGCGCGCGATGGCCTGGGCGCGCACTATGCGCAGCTGGTTGGCGATGTCCTTGCCGGCACTGCGCAGCTGCATGCCGGCAAAGCCGCGCGACAGACCCGCGGCGGTGATCAGGCCGATCGCGGCGATCAGCGCGATCACCAGCAGCATTTCCAGCAGCGACAGGCCCGCTGCGCGCCTGCCGTGCAGGCGCGGGCGAGGCAGCCGGCGCGGCAGGAAATGCGTCATGCCTGGTTACGGCTGGTAGCGGATGTCAGCGTCGACGCTGCTGCCGCCGGCCTTGCCGTCCTTGCCCAGGCTGATCAGTTCATACGGCTGGCCTTCGCCCGGCGCGCGGTACTCCAGCGCGTGGCCCCACGGGTCATTCAGGTCGGCCGGCTTGGCGTACGGGCCCAGCCAGCCGCCGACACCTGCCGGTGCGGTCACCAGATCGTTGAGCGAGCCAGGCAGCTTGCCGGTATCGATCTGGTAGTTGTCGACCTTGGAGGCAACGGTCTGCACCTGGGCCTTGGCGATGTTCGCCTTGCCACGGTCGGCACCGCCCAGCACGCGGCTGGCGACCAGGGTCAGCACCGCGCCGATCAGCACGATGACGATGATGATCTCCAGCAGGCTCATGCCCGACTGGTTGCGCGCGGCAGTGAAGGAAAGGCGGATCGGTCGACGGGAAGCAATCATGGTCGGTCCTTTCAGTTGCGGAGTGTCGGGGTTGCGTAGGGAGCCATCATCAGCCGATGGCATTGGTCAGGTCGTACAACGGCACCAGCACGGCGACGATCACCGCACCGACCACCGAGGCCAGCACCAGGGTGATCGCCGGCACCATCGCGGCCAACAGGCGGTCGATGCGACGGGCGCTGTCCTGTTCAAACGTGTCGGCAGCTTTCAGCAGCATGGTATCGAGGGCACCGGATTCCTCGCCGACCTGGATCATCTGCAGGGCCAGGCGTGGGAAACGCTTGCCGCGTGACAGTGCCAGCGACAGGCCGGCACCGTTCTTCACTTCGTCGGCGGCCGCTTCCACATCAGCGGCCAGCGCGCGGTTGCCCAGCACGTTGCGTGCGATGCCCAGCGCCCCGAGCAGCGGCACGCCATTGCGCAGCAGGGTGCCCAGCGTGCGCGCCAGCCGCGCGGTTTCCAGTTCGCCCAGCAGGCGGCCGATGCCGCGACGCTGCAGCAGCCATCCATCCAGCGCCAGCCGGAACGCCGGTTGCCGTACCTTGCGTTCGAAGAACAATGCCAGCAGTGCGGGCACTACCAGCAGCAGCACCCACCAGTCGCGCACGAACAGGCCCAGCTGCAGCACCGCATTGGTGAACCACGGCAGCGCCACGTCCAGGCTTTCGTACATCTGCGCGAACTGTGGCACCACGTAACCGAGCAGGAACAGCAGCGCACCGCCCACCACCACCAGCAGGATGGCCGGATAGACCAGTGCGTTGATCACCTTGCCCTGCAGCGCGCGGCTGCGTTCGAGGTAGTCGGCCAGCCGCTGCAGGGTCTCGTGCAGGCTGCCACCCGCCTCGCCGGCACGCACCATGTTCACGTACAGGCGCGAGAACAGGCCGTGCTGGCGCTCCAGCGCGGTCGACAGCGGCGCACCGCCGCGCACCACGTCGCGGATGTCGGTGATCGCACGCCGCGAGCGTTCGTCTTCCGGAAGCCCGAGCAGGATCGACAGTGCACGGTCCAGCGGCTGGCCGGCACCAAGCAGGGTCGCCAGCTGCTGGGTGAACTGCAGCAGCGCCGCGCCCTGCAACGGGCGCTGGCGCAGCAGCGTGCGCCAGCTGCTGCCGCCGACCACGCCGCCATCGGCCAGCTGGGTCTCCATCGGCAGATGGCCCTGATCCTGCAGGCGCGCGACCAGTTCGGCCTCGCTGGCGGCTTCCATCTGCCCGTCGAAGATCTCGCCGTGCGAATTGAGCGCTTTGTAGCGGTAGTTCGGCATGTCAGCCCCGGCGTCCTGCGCGCATCAGCTTTCCTCGGTCACGCGCAGCACTTCCTCGATGGTGGTCTGGCCGCTGAGTGCTTTGGCCAGGCCATCCTCGTACATGGTGCGCATGCCGGCTTCACGGGCGATGCGTTCGATCTCGCCCATGCCATCGCGGCGCATCACCGCACGCCGCAGCGCGTCGTTCATCACCAGGAATTCCATGATGGTGGTGCGGCCCAGGTAACCAGTCGGCGCCAGTGCCGAAGCCTTGGGGCGGTATAGATGGATCGGCCCTTCCGGCTGCAGGCGGCGCAGCTCGAAACGCTCGATCTCCTCCGGCGAGGCTTCATAGCGCTCGGCGTGGGTCGGCTCCAGCCGACGCACCAGGCGCTGGGCCAGGATGCCGTTGATGGTGGACGTGAGGAGATAGTCCTCCACGCCCATGTCGAGCAGGCGGGTGATGCCGCCGGCCGCATTGTTGGTGTGCAGGGTGGACAGCACCAGGTGGCCGGTCAGCGCCGACTGGATCGCGATGCGCGCGGTTTCCAGGTCGCGCATTTCGCCGATCATGATGATGTCCGGGTCCTGGCGCACGATGCTGCGCAGTGCGTTGGCGAAGTCCAGGCCGATCTGCGGCTTGGCCTGGATCTGGTTGATGCCCTCGATCTGGTACTCGACCGGATCTTCCACCGTGATGATCTTGACGTCGGCGGTGTTGAGCTGGCTCAGCGCGGTGTACAGCGTGGTGGTCTTGCCCGAACCGGTCGGGCCTGTGACCAGCAGGATGCCGTGCGGTTGTTCCAGCACTTTGCGGAACTGCGGCAGGAACGCATCGGTGAAGCCGAGACGATGGAAATCGAACACCACCGTTTCGCGGTCGAGCAGGCGCATCACCACGCTTTCGCCGTGCGCGGTCGGCACCGTGCTCACGCGCAGGTCCAGCTCCTTGCCCTGCACGCGCAGCATGATGCGGCCGTCCTGCGGCAGGCGGCGCTCGGCGATGTTGAGGCGGGCCATGATCTTGATGCGGCTGATCACCGCTGCGGTGAGGTTGGCCGGCGGGCTTTCGCCTTCCACCAGCACGCCGTCGACGCGGTAACGCACCTTCAGCCGGCTTTCGAACGGCTCGACGTGGATGTCCGAAGCGCGCAGTTCCACCGCACGCTGGATCACCAGGTTGACCAGGCGGATCACCGGCGCTTCAGAGGCCAGGTCGCGCAGGTGCTCGATATCGTCGACCGCGCCGCCCTCGCCGTCTGCGGTTTCAACAATCGCGCCCATCGCGCTGCGGCCCTGGCCGAACCAGCGCTCGACCAGATCATCGATCTCCGCACGCATGCCCAGCACCGGGGTCACCGGTACGCCAAGTGCCAGCTGCACAGCCTGCTGCGGATAGGGATCGTGGGCATCGGCCAGCCACAGCCGTACACCCTGTTCATCCAGCGCCAGCGGGCATACATGGAACTGTTTGAGGAAACGCAGGGACAGCGGCAGGCCCTCGGCCAGACCCTGGGGCGGTGAATCCGGCAGCTGCTTGCCATCCAGCAGCGGCAGGCCCAGCACCTCGGCGCTGGCCTGCGCCTGGTCACGTTCGGACACCAGCCCCAGCCGCACCAGCAGGCCAAGCAGGCTGCCGCCGGCCTCCGCGTGCAGCGGCCGTGCCCGTGCAAGATCGCTCTCCTTGAGGCGGCCACGCGCCAACAACGCATCCAGGATGCGGCCTTCGGCGTCGTCGGCAGCGGTTGCAGCAAGGGCGTTCACGTGACTCTCCTGTCAATCGGCTCGACTTTAGCAGTTACGTCGTGATTTCCGTCGCCCCGCCGCCCGCTTTCGTAAAAAGACGAAGCCCGTCACATGCGGGTGACGGGCTTCGGCCATTCAACTACCGCACTGCGCGCTTACTGCGTGGCGAGAATGCTCACACCGCTGTAAGCCGCCTCGCCCACCACCTTGATGTAGTAGGTGCCGGCAGTCGGTGCCGTCACCCGCACCGTTTCCGAGGTGCCCGGGCGGGTCGAGCGCGCATCGTTGTCGGTGGCACTCGGCTCGCGGCCCTTGGCCAGGTAGACCGACACGTTGCCGGTGCCACCATAGGTGATGACGCTGAGCTGCTTGCCTGCCGCGGCTTCGAAGCTGTAAAGCACGCTGCTGCCGGCGGCACCACTCAACCCGCCGATGGCCACCTTGTTGGTCAGCGGCTTCGCCACCGGCCCGCAGTTCTCGGTGCACGGCTCTTCCAGGGCCTTGTCCAGCGCGGCCTTGGCATCGACGATGCCGGTACCGATCGGGGTGGCGGACGGAATGCTGACCGGGAACGGACGTGCCGTTTCCTTCAGCAGGGTACGCATGCCCGCCGGCGCGAGCGGGTCGCGGTTGGCGGCGATCAGCGCGCTCTGCACCAGCGCGGCGACGGCAGCCACATGTGGCGCCGCCATCGACGTGCCGGCCTTGCCGCCAAGGGTGTAACCCTCGGTGGAACCGGCTGCCGGCGGCGACGTCTTGCTGCTGGACACCGCCTGCCAGACATAGCCGTTCGGATTGCCGTCGGTGACGCCACCGCCCGGGCCGGACAGATCGATGCGGGTACCGAAGTTGGAGTAGTAGGCCATGGCGCCTGTGATGCCGGTAGCGCCGACCGAGACCACGCCATCGCAGTTGGCCGGGCGGGCGTTGGCGACATTCATCGAGTCGTTGCCGGCTGCCACCACCACCAGGGTACCGCGGTTGGTGGCACCGGTGATGGCCGCCTGGTAGGCCGGATCGCAGCTGCCGGAGCCGCCCAGGCTCATGTTGATGATCTCGGCCGGATTCTGGTTGGCAGGGATGCCGGCCACGGTACCGCCCGAGGCCCAGGTGATGGCGTCGGTGATGTCCGACAGGGTGCCACCGCAGTAGCCGAGCACGCGCACCGGCAACACCTTGGCCTTGTAGGCCAGGCCGGCGGTATGCAGGCCGTTGTTGGTGGCCTCGGCGATGGTGCCGGTCACATGGGTACCGTGCCAGCTGCTGTCGCGTACCGGCGAACCGTCGTAGCAGGCATTGGCGGTGGGCATCCAGTCACCGTAGTCGAGTGCACCCGGCACGCGGCCATCGGCGGCACGACGCGAGCGGCTGGCCTGGCTGATGAAGTCGTAGCCCTCCAGCAGGGTGCCGGCGGCGAAATCCGGGTGCTCGGGCAGGATGCCGGTATCGAGCACGGCCACCACGACGCCCTCGCCCTGCGAGACGTCCCATGCGGCCGGTGCGTTCACGCCACCGACCGGGTTGTGGAAGTGCCAGTTGTGGCTCTGGTAGTACGGATCGTTGGGCACGAAGCTGGGCGACGCATCGGACTTCGCGACGGCGTCCGCACGCGGCGACGACGCGGCATCGATCGGATACATGATGGCGTCGGCCACCGCATATTCGACGGTCGGGTCAGCCTTCAGTTCGCCCAGCACCTTGTCCAGTTCGGCGCGCGCGATCCCTCCCTGCAGGCGGATCAGATCGGCACCGATGCCCAGCTTGCGGGCCACCTGCGGGCGCAGCGCGGCACTGCGCGCAGCCGCGTTGGTACCTGCCGGCAGGGCGCGGGCGATGGCCGAGTTGACCACGGCCAGCTTGGCGTTCGCATCGGCAGCTGCGGCGCTGCCAGCGCGGTACTTCACGATGATGCCATCAACCTGCTGCGTCTTCGGGCCGGACAACGGCGCATTTGCTTTCAGGTCGGCGGCCTGTGCCAGGCCAACACCGGTCAGCGACAGCACGGCGGCTGCCAACACATTGATGCGAAGGTTCTGCTTCTTGATCACGTCGAATTCCTCTTCTGGGTCATGGATCGAACCAACACTGCGGCCATCATTCCTTGACGACTCCCGGCCGGCCCAGCCGGGATTGCCGTGACCTCCCCCCAGGCCCTCGTTGCAGGTGCTGCGCCGGCGTGGGTGGCCGCCGGCGCGATGGAGTGGCTTACCAGCCGAAGCCGGCACCGACGCCGACCGAGCTGTCGTCGCTGCTGAAGGCGCCGCCGAACGTCACCGTGGCGCGATCGCTGATCGCACGCTGGTAACCCAGCGACAGTGCCGATTCACCGCCCTGGAAGCCGATGCCGACGCCGACCCGGTTCTGGGTACGGATGCCGGCAGCACTGGTGGCCATGTTGAGCATCGCCGCGCTCATCGCGCCCTGGCGGTCGATGCGGCGATCCATGTGGCGCAGGCGTCCGTCGACCTCGCCCTTGAACACATCGAAGCTGTCGGCGACGGCCTGCACGCGGCTGTCGGTGTAGCTGTTGGCGGTAGCCATGCCACGATCGAGCTGGCCCTTGTTGACCGCATCGGTGGCGGTGGTACCGGCTGCCACGTTGGTGACCTGGCGTTCGTTGCCTTCGCTGCCCACCGAGACCGTGTTGGCACGATCAGCGACCGAGCCCTGGCCCAGCGCCACCGCGTTCGCAGCGGTGGCATTGGCACCCTGGCCGATGGCGGTGGACGAGGCGCCGCTGGCCACTGCGCCGTCGCCCATGGCGACCGCGTTGAGGCCCGATGCCGGGGTGCCCACCGGGATGCCCGCACCCGCCGCCGCAGCGGTCGGCGTGCCCTGCACGCGTGCGCTGCTGGCCGGTGCCGCATCGGCCGCCGCCGGTGCTTCGGCAACGCTGGCCAGTGCGCTTTCATCCAGCGAGGCACTCATTGCGCGCAGGCTGGCGGCACCTGCACGCGTGCCACCCGCAGTACGGCGGTCAATCTCACTGACCTTGCGGTCCAGCGCACCCAATGCATCGCCGACGTTGCTGTAGGTGGCGCCCTGGATCACATAGTTCGGTGCCACGAATACGCCCTGCATGCCGACGCTGGCACCGCCGCCG
The DNA here is from genome assembly GCF_030913325.1 of Stenotrophomonas sp. a6. NCBI lineage: Bacteria > Pseudomonadati > Pseudomonadota > Gammaproteobacteria > Lysobacterales > Lysobacteraceae > Stenotrophomonas > Stenotrophomonas sp. a6. Next base: position 625,892 of record NZ_CP133161.1, on the reverse strand, counting down.
AGGAAGCTGGCGGCATCGCTGAGCGACTGGAACAGCTGGCCGCCATTGATCGCCTGGCGGCTGCCAGCGGCGATGCTGCCGGCACCGACATTGTCGATGGTGGTGCCCTGGAAGCCGGACAGGGTCAGGCGGTCACGACTGGCGTCGTCGTAGCCGACCGCACTGGCCGCCGTGGTCTCCACGGTGGCGATGCGCGAATCGAAATCACCGACGCGGGTTTCCACCGCGCCCACGCGCTGGTTGGTGACATTGAGCTGGGAACCGGTCACCGCGTCACTGCTGCCGGCAGCGATGCGGCCATCAGCCACGTTGACGATGCGGCGGGTGGCCGGGCCATCGGTGGGGTTGCCACTGCCCACCGACACAACATTGGCATCCAGCGCACGCGCTCCAGCACCGATTGCAACCGAGTTGACGCCGACCGCACCCGCACCGGCGCCAACGGCCAGTGCGCCGGAGGCAGACACCGTGGCATTGGCACCCAGCGCGATGCTGCGTGCGCCCGCCGCATTGGCCACCGAGCCCATCGCTACCGAATCGGTACCGATGGCGTTCGCGGTTCCCGTGCCATTGGCGCGGAAATATCGGTTGGTGGTGTTGGCGGTGAACGCAACGGCGTCCAGCTGCCCGCGATTCACTGCGTCATTGATTTCGGTACCGTTGGCGACATTGGTGACCTGCCGGTTGTTGACGGCACTGCCGACGGACACGGTATTGGCACGATCGGCCACCGAGCCTCCACCCAGTGCGACACTGCCGGCAGCCGAAGCGTTGGCACTGACACCCACCGCCGTGGCATTCAAACCGGTGGCCTTGCTGCCGTAACCGACCGCGGTACCCAGGCGGCCGCTGGCTTCGGCATAGCTGCCCAGCGCCGAAGCGCCATCGGCCGAGGCACTGGCGCGGAAACCATTGGCCTGCGACTGCGTGCCGGTAGCCGTGGCCTGCGCACCGTTGGCCGTGCTGTAGGGGCCCTTGGCCTGGGCCCCGGCGCCAGTGGCGCTGGCGCCGGTTTCACTGGCGCTGGCGCCACTGCCCAGCGCAACGCTGTCGACACCACTGGCCTGCGCAGCATTGCCCAGTGCGGCAGCGTTGTTGCCGGTGGCCAGTGCATCGAAGCCAACCGCCGTGGCGTTGGTGGCCATGGCGTTGGCGCCGCTGCCCAGCGCGGTCGCACCGTTGCCGATCGCATTGGCCGCATTGCCGGCCGCCAGCGCATTTTCGCCATCGACCAGTGCACCGGCCTCGCCATCGGCATTGCCGCTGGCCTGGAACTGCCGGCTGGTCTTGTCGGCGACACTGGCAACGGCGTCGAGCTGGCCCTTGTTCACCGCATCGGTGGCTTCGGTACCGGCTGCAACGTGGGTGACCTGGCGTTCGCTGCCGGCCTTGCCAACGGCCACCGTGTTGTCGCGGTCAGCCTTGGAACCGGCACCGAGCGCAACGCTGTTGCTGCCATTGGCGGTGGCATTGGCACCGAGCGCCGTGGCGTTGGTGCCTGCCGACCAGGCATTCCAGCCGATGGCGGTAGCGTAATCCTCGGTGGCCCATGCACCGGCACCGAATGCTGCCGCACCGGTGCCACTGGCGCGCGACGGAATCAGGCCGAAGAAGGTGCTGCCGCCGATCGCCACGCTTTCCGCACCGCTGGCTTCACTCGACTGACCCACCGCAACCGCGCCGGTACCCGCCGCCGCGGCCCCGAAGCCCACCGCCGTGGTGTTGGCACCGCTGGCAGCCGAGCCGTAGCCGAGTGCGGTGCCAAGGCGACCGGTTGCTTCGGCATAGCCACCCACCGCTGTGGTGCCATCGGCGGAGGCCGCGCTGCGGAAGCCGCTGGCAAGGGACTGTGCGCCACTGGCGTTGGATTCGGTACCGTTGGCGGTGCTGTAGACACCGCTTGCCTGTGCACGCGCGCCCGCCGCGCTTGTCCCCACTTCGCTGGCGCTGGCACCGCTGCCCAGGGCCAGGCTGTCCTCGCCGGTGGCCTGTGCGGTGCTGCCCAGTGCCGCCGCGTTGGTGCCGGTCGCCAGCGCATCGATGCCGACGGCGGTGGCGTTGGCGGCCAGCGCATTGGCACCACTGCCGAGCGCAGTGGCACCGTTGCCGATCGCGTTGGCCGCATCACCTGCTGCCAGCGCATTGTCGCCCTCCACCAGCGCGCCGGTTTCACCATCAGCATTGCCACTGGCCTGGAACTGCCTGCTGGTCTTCTCCACAGCGGCGGCTACGGCATCGAGCTGGTTCTTGTTGACCGCATCGTTGCCCTGCGTGCCATCGGCCACGTTGGTGATCTGGCGGGTGTTGCCGCCGCCGCCCACCGATACGGTGTTGTCGCGGTCCGCAATCGAATCCGCACCGAGCGCCACGCTGTTGGCCGCGCGCGATTCCGCCGCATTGCCCAGCGCGGTGCTGTTGATGCCCCCCGACCAGGCGCCACCGCCCACCGCCGTGGAGTAGTTGCCCGAGGCTTCGGTAGCCAAGATACCGAACAGCGAGCCACCGACGGCGACGCTGTTGGTGCCGGTGGCCAGGCTGCCCTGGCCGGTGGCGGTGCTGTAAGCGCCGGACGCTTGCGAATCACCGCCCAGGGCCACGCTGTTGGAACCCGAGGCGTTGGCGAAGTTGCCGAAGGCGGTGGCATTGAAGGCCGAGGCCTGTGCGTAGCCGCCGATGGCGGTACTGTAACCACCGGTGGCTTCGGCACCGATACCGAACGCTGCCGCAGCCGTGCCGCTGGCCACGCTCTCGCTGCCGACCGCGGTGGCACCACTGCCACTGGCGTTGCTGAAGTAGCCCACGGCTACGGCTTCTTCGCCGGAGGCTTCGGACAAGGCACCGCTGGCGGTGCTGCCTGCGCCGCTGGCGATGCTGGCCGCGCCGAACGCTGCACTCTGCTCACCGCTGGCTTCGCTTTCCGCACCCTGCGCGGTGGCGTATTCGCCGGTAGCCTGTGCATTGGCGCCTACGGCACTGGCATTGGCGGCGGTCGCCAGCGCGTTGAAGCCGATCGCCTGCGCGTTGCCGGCCAGCGCATTGGCACCGCTGCCAAGCGCGGTGGCGCCATTGCCGATGGCGTTGGCTGCATCACCTGCGGCCAGTGCGTTGTCGCCCTCCACCAGCGCACCCGCCACATCGTCGCCGTTGCCGCTGGCCTGGAAGAAGCGGCTGGTGGTTGCTGCGGTACTTGCCACCGCATCCAGCTGTGCCTTGTTCACCGCATCGGTGGCCTGGGTACCGGCGGCGACGTTGGTGACCTGGCGCTCGTTGCCGCTGCTGCCCACCGACACCGTGCGTGCGCGGTTGGCGACCGAGCCCGCGCCGAGTGCGACGGCGTTGCTGGCACTGGCATTGCTGCCCGCACCCAGCGCGATCGCACTTTCGCCGCCGGCCACCGTGTTGGTGCCGATGGCGATGCTGTTGATGCTGTTGCCCAGTGCCTGGAAGCCCAGCGCCACGCTGTTGTCGCCATAGCCGAAGGCACCACGGCCGACTGCGGTGGCGCTGGTTCCGTTGGCCCAGCTGTTGTAACCGATCGACGTGGCGCCAGCGCCGCTGGCCCACGCCGCGTTGCCGAACGCCGAGGCATTGGTGGCGGTCGCCCACGCACCGGAACCAAAGGCGCTGGCGCCGCTGGCGGTGGCCCAGCTGTAGCCGCCCACCGCGGTACTGTCATCGCTGCTGGCAAACGCACTGTCACCCACCGCCACCGCATACGCGCCGGTGGCGCGCGACTTGCCGCCGGCGGCGAAGCTGTTGTCACCACTGGCCTTGGCCGCATTGCCGAAGGCGCTGCTGGCTGCACCGCTGGCCTGCGCAGCGCTGCCGACCGCCGTGGCATCGGCCACGGCCGTGGTACCCACCTGCTGCGCCTTGCCATCTGCACCGATGATGGGTTGGTTGAACTCGTCGTAGGCCTGGCCCAGGCCACCGATGGCGACACCGCCATCGCCGGTGGCCGTGCTGTTGCGGCCCACCGCCACGCTGTCATCGCCGATGGCCGACGCGGCCGCGCCATGTGCAACCGCGCCGGCACCGATCGCATTGCTCGACGAACCGGCCGCGATGGCACCCTCGCCTTCCGCCAGCGCACCGGCATCACTGCCAGCTTCAGGCTGGGCCTGGAAGAAGCGCGCGGTGCTGTCGGCGGTGCTGGCCACCGCATCCAGCTGCGCCTTGTTCACCGCATCGGTGGCTTCACTGCCGGCTGCAACGCTGGTGATCTGCCGCTCGTTGCCGGCACTGCCGACGGCCACGCTGTTGGCACGCACCGCTTCGGAGTTCGCGCCCAGCGCGACGCTGTTGGCGCCGCGTGCCGTAGCGTAGTAGCCCACTGCGGTGCTCTGCGCACCACTGGCCCAGGTCTGCGCGCCAAGCGCGCTGGCGTTCTCGCCCGGCGCATAGGCGAAGTAGCCCACCGCGGTGGCTTCGGCGCCGGAGGCTTCGCTGAGGCTGCCGTTGGCCACGGCACGGTCGCCGCTGGCGATGGCGCCGGCACCCACCGCGGTCGCGGCCTCACCACTGGCCTGTGTCTGTACGAAGAAGCCCAGGCCGGGAATCAGGTCGGCCGGGCCACCAATGGCGACGCTGCTGGTGCCCGTGGCATTGCTCTGCGTACCCAATGCCGTGGAGTAATCACCGATGGCATTGGAGACCGCACCGAACGCCGACGCCTGCGCGCCGGACGCATAGGCCCCCACGCCATAGGACGACGCGGCAAAACCGCTGGCATCGGCGCTGGCGCCGACGGCCGTGCCACCCACGCCGGCACTGGTGGCGCCGGTGACCACCGGCACGCCACCACTGGTGATCAGCGGGTTGCCGTTGGCATCCACCGCAGCGCCACCGACGGCCACGCTGCCCGGTCCGTTGGCCTGCGCGTTGTTGCCGAATGCCGCGCTGTTCTGGCCCGAGGCCAGCGCGTTGTTGCCCACCGCAGTCGCGTTCTGCGCAACGGCAGTGGCACCGGCACCGACCGCCGTGGTGCCAGTGCCGATGGCATTGGCGGCCTCGCCTGCGGCCAGCGCGTCGTCACCTTCAGCGAGCGCACCGGCATCGCTGTTGCTGCTGCCGGTGGCCTGGAAGCGCTTGGCGGTGGCATCGGCCACTGCGGCAACATCCTTCAACTGGCCAACGTTGACCGCATCGGTATCTTCGGTGCCGGCGGCAACGCTGGTGATCTGGCGGGTCAGGCCATATCCGGCGGCACCGACGGACACGGTATCGACACGGTCAGCCAGCGAACCGGCGCCCAACGCCACGCTGCCGGTAGCGACCGCGGCCGAATTGGAGCCCAGCGCGGTGCTGTATTCACCGACGGCCGTGCTGAACGCACCGACTGCAATCGAGGCTTCGTTGGCAGCCGTGGCGCCGCGGCCCAATGCGGTACTGCCGGGGCCCATCGCTACGGCACCGCCACCGACGGCGGTCGCGCCATCGGCGGTGGCTTCGGACAGTGCACCCAGTGCCGTTGCTGCACCGTTTTCGCTGGCGGCGTACGCGCTGGCACCGACGGCGGTATCGCCAAGGCCGAAGGCTGCTGCGCTTTGCCCGACCACCACGCTGGCATCGCCGATCGCCAGCGCGCCCTGGCCGAATGCGCTGGCGCCGATGCCTGCGGCAATGGCCTGGGTACCGATGGCAGTGGTGGCGTTGGCCAGCGACTGCGCACCGGCACCGGCGGCCAGTGCGCCTTCACCCTCGATCTTCGCCGCGTCGCTGTCATCGCCTGCGCCGTCGGCCTTGAAGTACCGGTTGCCGTCGGCGGCCACGTCGGCCAGCGCGGCCTGCGTGGCGCGCGCCTGCGCGTCCAGCTGCGCCTTGTTCACTGCGTCGGTCGCCTGCGTGCCTGCGGCGACATTGGTGACCTGCCGTTCCTTGCCGGCATCGCCGACGGAGACGGTGTTGGCACGCGTGGCTTTGGAGCCGGCGCCCAGCGCCACGCTGTTGGCCGCACTGGCACTGCTGTTGCTGCCGATCGCCACCGCATTGCTGCCCTTGGCCGTGGCCGAGCCTTCGATCAGGCACTTTTCGAGCAGCTTGCCGCTGAATGCCACGCAGGTGGCGCTACCGCCGATCTGCACCGACTGTGCGGTGGCAGAGCCACTCATGCCCAATCCCAATACCAGGCCCAGTGCCACCGCCAGCAGTGCGGGCGTGGCCTGTGTCGCACCGCGGCGCTGGTCGACGACCCCACCGCTGCTGCTGTCGGAGGAAGCCAGTTCCGAGGCCACCACCAACTGACCCAATGCTTTGTTCCAGACCTTGCGATAAATCCGATTCATCGGTACGGCTCCTGATTGGACTGGTTTTGGGCAAAGCAACGCCACCGCTGGGCTTTCCGGCCCAACGTCCCCTGGGGGCGTTTATTCGCGTGATTTACTGCGGGGTATTGCCGAACGGCGCGCAGCGACAGAAAACCGAGCGCGTGCGCCAACCGGTTACTGCGAAATGAATGATTCTGAAACGGGGTTCAAGTGTTAACGGCAACTTTGCAGATCGTCAAGACTTTGACACGACAAATCCTATTGCCGTGAAGCAGTTCACTATTTTCCCTGTTTATGAAAGGATTTTGTTAGCGACGCGTGACGTAACCCTGTCGCCTGAAAATCCATGTAACTCGCGGGTGCATCAGGATTTTCACACGCGCAAAGAAAAAACCCGCCGATCAACGGCGGGTTTTTCCATACGCAACGGCATTGAAGCCTGCGCGGTGTGGTGCGATCAGCCGCACCACACCCGCGCGTTGCGGAACATGCGCATCCACGGCGAATCACCCTGCCACTCGGCCGGGGCCCAGCTCATGTTGAGCGCGCGCGGGGTGCGTTCCGGGTGCGGCATCATGATGGTCACGCGGCCGTCGCTGCTGGTCAGGCCGGTGATGCCGTCCGGCGAACCGTTCGGATTCAGCGGGTACTGGCTGGCGACGTTGCCGTGGCCATCGATGTAGCGCAGCGAAACACGGGCCGCGGCCTGGTCGACCGCGTTGTCGAACACCGCCTGGCCTTCGCCATGCGCCACTGCCACCTGCAGGCGCGAACCGGCCATGCCACGCAGCAGGATCGACGGAGATTCCACCACTTCCAGCAGCGCGGTACGGGCCTCGAACTGCTCGCTGGCATTGCGGCGGAACTGCGGCCAGTGTTCGGCACCGGGAATGATGTCCTTCAGCTGGCTCATCATCTGGCAGCCGTTGCACACGCCCAGGGCGAAGCTGTCCTCGCGCGCGAAGAACGCGGCGAAGGCATCACGCAGCGCGCTGCGCTCCAGGATCGAGGTGGCCCAGCCACGACCAGCGCCAAGCACGTCGCCGTAACTGAAGCCGCCGCAGGCGACCAGGCCGGTGAAGTCCTGCAGGGCGACGCGGCCTTCGATCAGGTCGCTCATGTGCACATCGAAGGGCCGGAAGCCGGCACGTTCGAAGATGTTCGCCATTTCGATCTGGCCGTTGACGCCCTGCTCGCGCAGCACGGCCACGCGCGGACGCGCACCGGTGCTGATGAACGGGGCGGCCACGTCTTCATTGATGTCGAAGCTGAGCTTGGGCTTCAGGCCCGGTGCGTTGAAGGCACGGGCGATCTCACGCTCGGCGTCGGCGTTGGCCGGGTTGTCGCGGCGCTTCTGCACCGCGTGGGTGACCGACCACCATGCGTCGAACAGCGACTCCCAGCGCCATTCAGCCAGGTTCTCGCCAGCCAGCGACACGCGCACCACCGGTGCGGTGGTCGGTTTGGCGATGCGCTGCGCGCACTCGGTCAGTGCATGGCGCTCGACCAGGTCGGCGAACGCTGCGCGGTCTTCGCGTGCGATCTGCACCACCGCGCCCAGCTCTTCGTTGAACAGGCTGCGGAATGGATCGTCGCCCCAGGCATCGAGGGTGATGTCCAGCCCCAGGCGCGACGTGAAGGCCATTTCGCACAGCGCGGCGAAGGCACCGCCGTCGCTGCGGTCGTGGTAGGCCAGCAGCAGGCCGGCCTGGCGCGCATCGCGGATCAGCTCGAAGAAGCCACGCAGGCGCTGCGGGTCGTCCAGATCCGGGGCAGCGCCGGCGAACGCCGGCAGGTCACCATGGTCGGCATGCACCTGGGCCAGGATGGAACCGCCCAGGCGCTGCTTGCCGGCGCCAAGGCCGATCAGCCACAGCTCGCTTTCCACGTCGCGGTCGAGCAGCGGGGTCAGCTGCTGGCGCACATCGGCGACCGGTGCGAACGCAGAGATCACCAGCGACACCGGCGACACGCTCTTGTGCGCTTGGCCCTGGTCGTGCCACTGCGCCTGCATCGACAGCGAGTCCTTGCCCACCGGAATGCTGATGTCCAGCTGCGGGCACAGTTCCATGCCCACGGCCTTCACCGCGTCGTACAGCAGCGCGTCTTCGCCCGGGTGGCCGGCCGCGGCCATCCAGTTCGCCGACAGTTTGATCTCATCCAGCGCATCGACCGGGGCCGCGCACAGGTTGGTCAACGCTTCGCCCACGGCCATGCGTGCCGAAGCCGCCGCATCGAGCAGGGCCAGCGGGGTGCGCTCGCCGATCGACATCGCCTCGCCGGCCACGCCGTCGAAGTCGGCCACGGTGATGGCCACATCGGCCACCGGCAGCTGCCACGGGCCAACCATCTGTTCGCGTGCGGTCAGACCACCGACGCTGCGGTCACCGATGGTGACCAGGAAGTTCTTCGAGGCCACCGTCGGGTGCGCAAGCACGCGCAGGCCCGCTTCCTGCAGGTCCAGGCCCGCGGTCTTCAGCGCCGGCCAGCGCGGTGCCGGCGGGTGTGCGGTATCGCGGTGCATCTTCGGCGGCTTGCCGAACAGCACGTCCATCGGCAGGTCGATCGGCGCATCGGCCGGGGTGTGGCCCGGCACGGCGCCATAGGCCACCACCAGGTGTTCCTCGGCGGTGGCCACGCCGACCGCAGCGAACGGGCAGCGCTCGCGGGCGCACAGCGCGGCGAACTCGGCCAGGCGCTCCTGGGCGACGCCGAGCACGTAGCGTTCCTGCGATTCGTTGCACCACAACTGCATCGGCGACAGTGACGGATCATCGGTGGGCACCTTGCCCAGATCGATCACGCCACCGACCTTGGAGTCGTGCAGCAGCTCGGGGATGGCATTGGACAGGCCACCGGCACCGACGTCGTGGAAGAACTTGATCGGGTTGTTGCTGCCCATCGCCACGCAGCGGTCGATGACCTCCTGGCAGCGGCGTTCCATTTCCGGGTTGTCGCGCTGCACGCTGGCGAAGTCCAGGTCCTCGGCGCTTTCGCCGGAGGCCACCGAGCTGGCGGCACCGCCACCCAGGCCGATCAGCATCGCCGGGCCACCGAGCACGATGACCGCATCACCCGCCTGCAGCTGGATCTTGTCGACCTGGGTACGGTCGATGGCGCCGAGGCCGCCGGCCAGCATGATCGGCTTGTCGTAGGCACGCACCAGGTCGGCCCCTTCAGGCAGCTCGAAGCTGCGGAAGTAGCCAAGCAGGTTCGGGCGGCCGAACTCGTTGTTGAACGCCGCGCCGCCGAGCGGACCATCGGTCATGATTTCCAGCGCGGGCGCCATGCGCGGGTTCAGCGCGCGCGGCGCTTCCCACGGCTGCGGCAGCTCGGGAATGCGCAGGTGCGAGACCGAGAAACCGGTCAGGCCGGCCTTCGGCTTGCCGCCACGGCCGGTCGCGCCTTCGTCGCGGATTTCACCACCGGCGCCGGTCGAGGCGCCCGGGAACGGCGCGATGGCGGTCGGGTGGTTGTGGGTCTCCACCTTGATCTGGAACGCGCTGGGCACCTGCGGTTCACGACGGTACTCGCCGCTGGCCGGATCGGGGCGGTAGCGCGACGCCGGATGGCCTTCGATCACTGCGGCGTTGTCGCTGTACGCGCTGAGCGTGTGCTGCGGGGTCTGCTGGTGGGTGTTCTTGATCATCCGGAACAGCGAGCGGTCCTGCTCCTGGCCGTCGATGGTCCAGCTGGCGTTGAAGATCTTGTGGCGGCAGTGCTCGGAATTGGCCTGCGCGAACATCATCAGTTCGACGTCCGACGGCGAGCGGCCCAGCGCGGTGAAGCGTTCGCGCAGGTAATCGATCTCGTCCTGGGCCATGGCCAGGCCGAGGCGCTCGTTGGCGGCCTCCAGCTGGTCCACCGGCACGCGTTCCAGTTCGCCGCGGGCGGGCGCCGAGAACAGCGCCTGGCCCTGCTGCACGGTCTCCAGCACTGACTGCGTCATCGGGTCGTGCAGCGCCTTGACCAGGGCCTGCTGCACGTCGGCATCGGCCGGCCAGCCCTGCACGTCGATGCGCAGGCCCCGCTCGACCCGGCTCACCGGCTGGCCGGCACCGCGCACCAGTTCGGTGGCCTTGCTCGACCACGGCGACAGCGTACCCAGGCGCGGCACCACGATGCGGCTGACCGCGCCGTCGGCCACGGCCTCGGCCTGTGGCGCCGCTTCGAGGATGCGGCACAGGGTGGCGAGGTCGGGAGCGACGCTGCCTTCGGGCTGCACGAAGTAGACGTGCCAGGCACCGCTGATGCGCAGGGAGGGAGCGATGGACTGCAGGCGGGATTCAAGACGTTCGCGGCGGAACGGCGACAGGGCGGGCGCGCCCTCGAGGACCATCATGTCCGGGGAACCGTAGTTGGGAAACGGGCCCGACATTGTACCGGAAGCGGGGGAAGGGCTCTGGCCGGGCGGCGCCCGGCACCCGCCGAGGCCAGGGCAACAGCAACAGCAACGGCCAAAGCAAAAGCGGGGTTCCCGTGGGATGGCGGGGTGGGTCCGGTGGCGGGGGACGCCGTAAACCCGTCCCTGGGGGCTTGGCCGCGGCATCCATGCCGCGGACACCCCCGCCACCGGACCCACCCCGCCTCCGACAGATTTCCGCGATCTGCGGTAGATCCACGCCATGCGTGGATGCTCCCCGGTAGTGCCGGCCGCTGGCCGGCAACAAGGGAACATCAGAAATCAGGCATTGGAGAGCGCAGCGACCGGCTTCTGCTTTTGATTTTTTGTTCTGCCTTTCGTGGCTGGCTGCGCAGGAACCTGTCAGAGGCCGGGTGGGTGGGGTCAGGCGGGGTGTCCGCGGCATGGATGCCGCGGCCAAGCCCCCAGGGACGGGTTCACGGCGTCCCCGCCTGACCCCACCCACCCGGCCAAACCCATGAATTCGCGCCCGACCAGCCACGAGGGGCTCCGCCGATGGCCGCCGACCGCGCGCAGCGCCGCTCTCCATCCGAATCCCGGAACCATGCGCTTGCTCACGGATTGACCACGCGATTGATGACAACGTTGTCCCCACCTGGCGCCGGACTCTCTCCCCGGCCTCCCAGGTACCTCCGTCCGGCCCCACCCGTCGCCTTCCCGGGCGACGCCCGGACCTGCGTCACGCGCGGCGCCATCGGGGCCCGCGCGCCCTTTGATCGGAGACTTACCCATGTACGACCCGATTGTGCGCAGTGCCGAACGTGCGACCCGAAGCTGTCGTCCGCGCCGCCTGGCCTGGCTGCTCGCCGTGGCCGCCGGTGCCGCTGCCCTGCCCGGCCTGGCGCAGGCCGCCAGCTGTGCCGGCGTGGCCCAGTGGGACCAGGCCAAGATCTACCGGGCCGGCGATACCCTGCAGAAAGGAGGCGTCCTCTATCGGGCGAACCAGGACATCTGGAACGCGCCGCCGGACCATCCGGCCGGTGCGCCCTATTACACCAACCTCGGTGCCTGCGATGGCAGCGGCGCCAACCAGCCGCCGGTGGTCAGCCTGACCTCGCCGGCCAACGGCGCCACCTTCAGCGCCGGCAGCACGGTCAACGTGACCGCTACCGCCAGTGATCCGGACGGCAGCGTCGCCAAGGTCGAGTTCTTCCGCGATGGCAGCACGCTGGGCGTGGCCACCAGTGCGCCGTATGCGGCCAGCTGGACCAATGCCAGCGCCGGCAGCCACACCCTGCGCGCGGTAGCCACCGACAACAACAACGCCACCAGCAGCACCGCGACCATCACCATCACCGTCAACGCCGCCGGTGGCGATACCACCGCACCGAGCGTGCCGGGCGGACTGGCGGTCGGCACGCGTACCGCCAACAGCATCGCGCTCAGCTGGAGCCCGTCCACCGACAACACCGGTGGGAGCGGCGTGGCTGGCTATGACGTGTACCGCAACGGCAGCCTGGTCGGTTCACCATCCAGTGCCAGCTACGTCGATGGCGGCCTGACTGCATCGACCACTTACCGCTACCGTGTGCGTGCCCGCGACAACGCCGGCAACGCGTCCGCGCAGGGCACCGAGATCAGCGCCACCACGCTGGCCGGCGACGGCGGCACCACCGGCAAGCGGGTCATCGGCTACTTCACCCAGTGGGGCATCTACGGCCGCAACTACCGGGTCAAGAACATCGACAGCAGCGGTTCGGCCGCGCGCCTGACCCACATCAACTACGCCTTCGGCAACGTGCGCAACAACCGCTGCGAAGTCGGCGTCACCCAGCCGTCGGATCCGAACAGCGGTGCCGGTGGTGATGCCTTCGCCGACTACACCAAGGCCTTCAGTGCCGCCGAGAGTGTCAGCGGCAGCGCCGATACCTGGGACCAGCCGCTGCGCGGCAACTGGAACCAGCTCAAGCAGCTCAAGGCCAAGTACCCCGGCATGAAGGTGCTGATCTCGCTGGGTGGCTGGACCTGGTCGCGCGGCTTCTCCAGCGCGGCGCGCCCGGAAAACCGCCAGGCCTTCGTCGCCTCGTGCATCGATGCCTACATCAAGGGCAACCTGCCGGTAACCGACGGTGCCGGTGGTGCCGGTGCCGCGCTGGGCGTGTTCGACGGCATCGACATCGACTGGGAATACCCGGTGGCGTGCGGCATCGAATGCGGCAAGCCGGAAGACAACACCAACTTCACCGCGCTGATGGCCGAGTTCCGCCGCCAGCTCGATGCAGTGCGTCCGGGCCTGCTGCTGACGGTAGCGGTGGGTGCCGGCATCGACAAGATCCGCGTCACCGACCCGGCCGCGTACCACCCGTACCTGGACTACATCAACGTGATGACCTACGACTTCCACGGCGCGTGGGATGCGAAGACCAATCACCAGTCGGCGCTGTTTGATTCGCCGAATGATCCGTCCACCGGCGACCAGAAGCTGTACAACAGCAACGACGCCATCGAGGCCTTCATCAGCCGTGGCGTGCCTGCCGCCAAGCTCAACCTGGGCATCGGCTACTACGGGCGTGGCTGGACCGGTGTGGCCAACGCCAACAACGGCCTGTACCAGACCGCGACCGGCGCTGCCCCGGGCACGTATGAAGCCGGCATCGAGGACTGGAAGGTGCTGAAGAACCTGGCGTGGCCGGGCTACACCGACAACACCGCCGGTGCCACCTGGATCTACAACGGCAGCACGCTGTGGAGCTTCGACACCCCGGCCAACATCACCCGCAAGATGGGTTACGTGAAGACCCAGGGCCTGGGCGGCGCGTTCGTCTGGGAGTTCAGTGGTGACGATGCACAGGGCACGCTGACCAAGGCGGTCAGTGATGGCCTGAAGTAAGAAAAAAGCCGGGGATGCGGCACGCATCCCCGGCCTCCCACCTGTAGAGGTCGGCGGCGATCAGCGCTTGGCCGACAGCTTTTCCAGCGCCGCGCGCAGCTGCGCCGGCGGCAGGTAGCCCCCGAGCTGGGTGCCGTCCGGCGCGAAGATCGCCGGCGTGCCGTTCACGCCCAGCTGCTGGCCCAGTGCGTACTGCATCGCCACCGGGTTCGTGCAGTTCTTTGCCGGCACGCTGCCACCGCGCTTGGCGTTGGTCAGTGCCTGGCGGCGATCGGCCGCACACCAGACCGAGATCATGTCGGTGTAGTCCTTGCTGCCGAGGCCCATGCGCGGGAATGCCAGATACTCCACCGAGATACCGTTGCGGTTGAGCTCGGCGATGTCCTGGTGCAGCTTGCGGCAGTAGCCGCACTCGATGTCGGTGAACACGCTGATGGTGTACTTGGCATTCGGCGCGGCGAACACGATGCGGTCGCCATGGTTGGCCTTGGCCAGCAGATCGCGACGGTAGCCGAGCAGGCCTTCGCTGTTGGCCGGGCCCTTGGCACGGGTGTCGTAAGGCTGCGACTGGAACAGGTAGCGACCGTCGTCGGACACGTACAGCAGCTGGCCGGAAACGACCACCTCGCGGAAGCCGGGGAACGGCGCGGCACCGATGTAGTCCACCTTGAAACCGGGGTTCAGGGCAGTCAACGCGGCGCGCACGGCCTGGTCGGCAGGCGCGTTGGCGGCCGGGCCGGGCTTGGCAGCAGCGGCAGGCGCCTTGGCGGCTGGCGGGGCCGGCTGGGCGCAGGCAGTCAGGCTGAGCGCACCGAACACGGCGGCGATGGCAAATCGGAGCATGGAGCAGTCCGCGACAGAAGAAGACCCCGGATTCTGACACAGCCACCGGCACCGGGCCGCGACGCCGCGCACCGCCCGGGGCCGGAGTTCAGGACACGGCTCAGCCGCGCGGATGATGCCGGGCGTGCAGTTTCTGCAGGTGCTCGCGCGCCACCAGGGTGTAGATCTGGGTGGTCGACAACGAGCTGTGGCCAAGCAGCATCTGCAGCGCGCGCAGGTCGGCACCGCGGTTGAGCAGATGGGTGGCGAAGCTGTGGCGCAGGCCGTGCGGGCTGATCCGCGCCGGGTCGATGCCGGCCACCTGCGCGTGGCGCTTGACCAGGTGCCAGAACGCCTGCCGGGTCAGCGCATGCAGCGTCGGCTCGACAAACAATGGGGTCTGCCCATCGGCCAGCGCCTGCACCTTGCCCTTGCCGACCAGCAGCGGGCGCGATGCCTGTAGATAGCGCTCCAGCCAGTGCTGCGATTCCTCACCCAGCGGCACCAGCCTTTCCTTGCTGCCCTTGCCGGTGACCCGCAGCACGCCCTGGCGCAGGTTGACCGCGGTGGCCGGCAGCAGCACCAGCTCGCTCACGCGCAGGCCGGCGGCGTACATCAACTCCAGCATGGCGCGGTCGCGCAGGCCCAGCGGGCTGTCGATATCCGGCGCTGCCAACAGCGCGTCGATCTGGCTTTCGGCCAGCGCCTTGGGCAGCAATCGTGGCAGCTTGGGCGGATCCAGCAGCGCGCTGGGGTCCTCGCCGCGTTCGCCACGGCGCACACCATCGGCGAAGAACGCCCGCAGCGCCGACAGCAACCGCGCATTGCTGCGCGGCGACCAGCCATGACGGGTGCGCCAGGCCAGGTAGTCGAACAACCCCGGGCGCTCGATGCCGGCCAGGCCACCATCGCGCCCATCCATCCAGCGCGCCAGTCCCTCCAGGTCGCGCCGGTAGCTGTCGAGGGTGGCGCGGGCCAGACCGTTCTCGGCCCAGATCGCATCGAGGAAGCGCTGGATGCGCATGCTGTCGTCGGCGCGCAGTTCGGGCAGTTGCTGGACCAGCTGGCGGCGTTCGGCGGGGGTGGAAACAAGGGCCATGCGTGCAGAATAAGAGGGCCACTGCGGATGCGGCCAGCATTGCGTATGCTCGGCGCATGTCCCGCCCCGCCATTGATACGGCCCCTGCGGCCACTACCGAGCTGCCCCGCCCGCGTGCATTGCTGCTGTGGCGCGTGCTGGCGATGGTCTACGACGCGCTGCCGGTGCTGGCGCTGTGGATGTTGGCCGGCACCCTGTTCACCCTTGCCTACACCTTCAGCGGCCACGCCCAGCGCGAGAACATCGCACCGTTCAGCGCCTGGCAGTGGCTGCTGTGGGCGGTGTGCTGGCTGGTCACGGGGTGGTATGCCACGGCCAGCTGGCGCCGTGGTGGGCAGACGCTGGGCATGCGGCCGTGGCGCTTGAAGCTGGAATCGAGTGATGGCGTGCCCCTGCGACGCACGCAGCTTTGGCTGCGCTTCGTGGTGGGCACGCTGTCGCTGCTGCTGGGCGGCCTGGGATTCTGGTGGGCATGGGCTGACCGCCAGCGGCTGACCTGGCACGACCGCGCCAGCGGCACCCGCGTGGTGCGCATGCCCAAGCGCTGATGCGCATCCAGTAGCGTCGAGCCATCCTCGGCAGTTTCGCGATGCACTCGATAGCCGAGCATGGGCTCGGCTCTACACGATCAACGAAGCGATCAGCCGGCTGGCGCCGGGTCCGGCAGGATCACCGCCGGCTGCGTCCAGAGGTCGAAGAAGGCGGACGCAAACGCATTGGCCTGCACATCATCGGCCACCGGCGACTGTCCGCTCAACTGCGCACGGGTCTTTACGAAGTCCTGCCACAGCTTCAGGCTGGCCTTCTTCAGGCGCCTCTGCTCCCCCGCGTCGGTGGCCGCCAGATAGCGCGCATAGAGGTCGCGCATCGGTTTGCCCTGAGCCTCATAGGCCGCCGGGAGCGCCGGCAGTTGGGCCGGGGTGAATGCCACCGATGCCGCCGGCACCTGGTAGCCGCCCGGCCCGAAGGCCGCCTTCAGGTCTTCCCCGGCGTCCAGGTACTTGAAGAAGCCGGGCACGTTGTAGAGCTTGGTCCGGTAGTCGGACGAGGTATCCGGGCTGTTGGACACCACCGTATCGGGCAGCTCCCCCATCAGCCCAACGTCCCAACGACGCGGAATGAACATACCGGTCGCCTTCACGTAGGGGCCCTCGATCTCCACGTCGTTCAGTTCGATCTTCGACGCCAGGCCACCGGAGTTGGTCTTGCTGGTGACGTACTGCTCGGTGACGATCACGTACTCGGCCATGGCCGGGTTGATCAACCCACCGATCCCATCGGCGTAGACAACCATGCGTACGCTGCCGATCTTCTCGCTCTGCAGTCGGTACTGGCCCGGCTCCAGGACCAGGGGCATGGAGGTGTGCGGCGGCAGGGTATGCACCTGCTGGTCGACCGACAAGGTCAGCGGTGCATCCGTCGGGTTGTCGATCTCGAAGTCGACGGTGGACCGGCTGCAGCCGGCAGAAAGCAGCACGGCCGCGATGTACGGCAGAAAGCGTTGGAAGCTCATGTTCGTCCTTGAAGTGAAACGGAAACAGCCGGGCCTTGCCCGGCTCCCTGGGAATCAACCCGACTTGCGCCGGAACAGCAGTCCCGATATCGCCAGCATCACGATCGGCGGCAACGCATAGGCAATGCGGTAATCGAACTTCAACGCGCCGGCCATGCGGCCGAAGAACAGCTGCAGCAGCCAGAAGCCCAGCGCGAACAGGATGCCGAGGAACAGGCGCTTGCCCATGCCACCACTGCGCAGCGAGCCGAACGCGAACGGCACCGCCGCCAGGCACAGCGCCAGCACGTTCACCGGGTAGAACCAGCGGCTCCAGTACACATCCTCGTAGTCGCGCGCATCCAGACCGTTGCGCTCGCGGTATTCGATGCTGGTGCGCAGTTCGGCCACGCTGAGGTTGCGCGGCTTGGCGATGCCGGTGGCCAGCGCGCCGGCGTCCAGCTTGGAGTTCCACGGCTCGCGCGCCACTTCCTCGCGCGTGGCCGAACGTTCACCGAAGGTATCGCGGCGCACGCCGGTCAGCACCCAGCCGTCACGGTCATGCTCGGCCGTGTCCGCATGGGTCAGCGAGGCGATCCGACCATCCTCGGCGATGCGATACAGGCGCACGTCACGCAGGATCAACCGCGTGCCCTTGTCGCCCACCAGCTGCTCTTCGCCACCGGCGGCGCTGAGGAAGGTATCGCCCTCGCGCGCCCACAGGCCGGAATAGCGGGTGGTGGAGATGTCCCGCCCCCATTTGGCACTGGACTTCAGCGCATCGGCACGGTCCTGGCCCCAGGGGCCCAGCGTCTCGGCGCTGAGCACCATCACTGCGGTCAGCAGCGACAGGGCGATTGCCACCGATACGCTCAGGCGCTTGCGCGACAGGCCCAGCGCGCGCAGCGCGGTCAGCTCCGAGGTCGCCGCCAGCTGGCCCAGGCCCATCAGTGAGCCGATCACCGCAGCGGTCGGGAAGAAGGTGTAGGCACGGCGCGGCACGGTGTACAGCACCCAGGCAGCAGCGTGGCCCAGCGTGTAGCCGTTCTTGCCGATGTCCTTGAACTCGCCGGAGAAGGCCATCACCACGTCCAGGCCCACCAGCACCGCCCAGGTCAGCAGCACGGTGGTGAACACCGAACGCCCCAGGTACAGGTCGAAACGCATCGGGCGCAGCCTCATGCGCGGGCTCCCTTCGGGCGGCCCAGGCGGCCATCACGTGCATACATCCAGATCGCCAGCGCCAGCAGCGGCAGGGTCAGCCACCACAGGCCGAGCGCGGCCGGGATCTTGCCGTTGGCGATCCAGCCGCTGCCGATGAACATCAGGTTGGTGCCCACCATGTAGGCCATCAGGGCCAGCATCATGCGTCCATAGCGCTGCTGGCGCGGCGAGCTTCGACCCAGCGGCACGGTCAGCAGGGCAAAGGCCAGCGCGATCAGCGGCGGCGCCAGGCGGCGGTGCAGCTGTGCCTGCGCCTGCGGGCGTGCATCGCCGAACAGCTGCGTGGTCGGCATCAGTTCCGGATCATCGCCGGTACGGGTCTGCGCACCGTCGGGCAGGGCCACATCGTTGCGGGCGAAGGTGGCCAGGCGGTAATCCAGCCCCCCAGCCACCGGTCCTTCCACCTGGTGGCCATCATCCAGCTCCAGGAAGCGCTGGCGGGCGCCTTCGAAGAACATGCGCCCCCCTGCGGCGGACACCACTTCCAGACGATCGTCCTTCTGCCGCTGCAGGAAGACCCGGCCCAGCTGGGTACCATCGGGCGAGATCGAGGACAGGTAGACCACGCCACCATTGGGCAGCTGGGTGAAGCGGCCCGGCTCCAGGCCCGCCATCAGAACGCTTCGATTGGCCTCGATGATCATCTGCTCGGCCACCCGGCCGGCCCACGGGCCCAGCCACAAGGAGCAGGCGCCGACCAGCGCCACCACCGGCACCACCAGCATCAGCAGCGGCCGCAGCAGGCGTTTGGGGCCCACGCCAATGGCAGTGATGACGGCCATTTCCGAGTCGCGGTAGAGACGGGCCACCGCCAGCAGCAGGCCCAGCATCAACGCCAGCGGCAGGATCAGTGGCAGGTAGGCGATGAACTGCAGGCCCAGCTGGGAGAACAGCAGCTTGGCCGGCAGGCGCCCGTCGGCGATGTTGCCGAGGATGTCCACCAGCACGCCGCCCACGCTGACCACCAGCAGGACGATCAGGGTAGCCAGGAAACTCTGGACGAAATCGCCCAGCAGGTATCGGTCGAGCTTCAGCATGGGGCGGTGGTTTAAACTCTGGGGTTCGTTCGCGGTGCCGCCCAGTCTACTGTCTGGGCGTAAACGGCCTGCGATTGTACGGACTCGCCAATGGAATCTGCTCAATGGCCCTCGAATTCACCCTGAACCACGTTGCTCCGGCCGCCGCCGCCGTTGATTGCCTGGTGGTCGGCGCGTATGCCGACCATACCCTGACCCCCGCCTCACAGGCCCTGGACGCCGCCAGCGGCGGCCGCCTGGCCTCGCTGGCCCAGCGCGGCGACCTGTCCGGCAAGACCGGCGCCACCACCCTGCTGCACGACCTGCCGGGCGTGTCCGCCCCGCGCGTGCTGGTGGTCGGCCTCGGTGACGCCGCCCGCTTCGGCGTGCCGCAGTACCTGAAGGCCGTTGGCGACGCGGTGCGCGCGCTGAAGGCGGGCGCTACCCGCAGCGCACTGTTCACCCTGTCCGAAGTGGCCATCAAGGACCGCGACGCGGCCTGGGCGATCCGCCAGGCGGTGATCGCCGCCGATCACGCTGCCTACCGCTACACCGCCACTCTGGGCAAGAAGAAGGCCGACGACGCCGGCCTGGCCCAGCTGGCCATCGCCGGTGACGACGCCCAGGCCCTGGCCCAGGGCCAGGCCATCGCCGCCGGTGTCGAGTTCGCCCGCGAGCTGGGCAACCTGCCGCCGAACTATTGCACCCCGGCCTACCTGGCCGAGGTGGGCGTGAAGTTCGCCGGTGAGCATGACGGTGCCGAGGCCGAGATTCTCGATGAGCACCAGATGGAAGCGCTGGGCATGGGTTCGCTGCTGGCCGTGGCCCGTGGTTCGGCCAACCGCCCGCGCCTGGTGGTGCTGAAGTGGACCGGCGGCGGCGACGCCAAGCCGTACGTGCTGGTCGGCAAGGGCATCACCTTCGATACCGGTGGCGTCAACCTGAAGACCCAGGGCGGCATCGAAGAGATGAAGTACGACATGTGCGGTGGCGCCAACGTCATCGGCACCTTCGTCGCCGCGGTCAAGGCCAAGCTGCCGCTGAACCTGGTGGTGGTGGTGCCGGCGGTGGAAAACGCCATCGACGGCAACGCCTACCGCCCGTCCGACGTGATCACCTCGATGTCGGGCAAGACCATCGAAGTGGGCAACACCGACGCCGAAGGCCGCCTGATCCTGTGCGATGCGCTGACCTATGCGCAGCGCTTCGAACCGGCCGCGCTGGTCGACGTCGCCACCCTGACCGGTGCCTGCATGGTCGCCCTGGGCCACCAGACCGCCGGCCTGATGAGCAAGCACGACGACCTGGCCAATGAACTGCTGGCCGCCGGCGAGCATGTATTCGACCGCGCCTGGCGCCTGCCGTTGTGGGACGAGTACCAGCCGATGCTGGATTCGACCTTCGCCGACGTCTACAACATCGGCGGCCGCTGGGCCGGTGCGATCACCGCGGGCTGCTTCCTGTCGCGCTTCACCGAAGGCCAGCGCTGGGCCCATCTGGACATCGCCGGCGTGGCCAGCGATGAAGGCAAGCGTGGCATGGCCACCGGCCGCCCGGTCGGCCTGCTGAGCCAGTGGCTGCTGGACCAGGCCGCCCGCGCCTGATGCCGTACCCGACCCTGGCCGGCCCCCGCTGGCCAGGGCCTCGCCCGGCACCGCCGGGCCCCTGCCTGACCCGGATCCTGCCATGCCCCGCGCCGACTTCTACCTGATCGCCAAGCCCCGCTTCCTGACCGAGCCGCTGCGCCTGGTCTGCGAACTGGCGCGCAAGGCCAACGACGCCGGGTTGTTCACCCTGGTGCTGGCCCGCGACCAGGCCCAGGCCGAGGAGCTGGACGAGCTGCTGTGGGCGTTCGACAACGATGCCTACATCCCGCACCAGATCGCCGGCGAAGACATGGACGAGGAAGAGGCCCTGGTGCTGATCGCCGTACCCGGTACCGACGCGCCGGCACGCCCGCTGGTGATCAACCTGCGCGATGAACCCTGGCTGGGCCAGTGCGAACGCGTGCTGGAAGTGGTCCCGGCCGATCCGGAAGCGCGCGAACCGCTGCGCGAACGCTGGCGCCAGTACAAGGCCGCCGGTTACGAGCTGAACAAGCACGACATGTAAGCGCGCCCCGGCCCCCTTGATGGGCCGCCGCCGCGCCCTGATCCTTCAACGATTACCTCCTGGTTCCCCCGCATGACCCAACTCGCCTCCAGCTACGACCCGAAGTCCTTCGAGACCGACCTCTACGAGGCCTGGGAGAAGGCCGGCCACTTCAAGCCGTCCGGCAAGGGCGAGCCGTACACCATCCTGCTGCCGCCGCCGAACGTGACCGGCACGCTGCACATGGGCCATGCGTTCCAGCAGACCCTGATGGACGCGCTGGTGCGCTACCACCGCATGCGCGGCTACGACACGCTGTGGCAGGTCGGCACCGACCACGCCGGCATCGCCACCGAAATGGTGGTCAGCCGCAACCTGGCGCTGGAAGGCAAGGGCGAGACCCGTGATTCGCTGGGCCGCGAAGGCTTCATCGGCAAGGTATGGGAGTGGAAGCAGCAGTCCGGCGATACCATCGAGCGCCAGATGCGCCGCCTCGGCACCTCCGCCGACTGGTCGCGCAGCACCTTCACCATGGACCCGCAGCCGTCGGCGGCAGTGAACGAAGCCTTCGTGCGCTGGTACGAGCAGGGCCTGATCTACCGCGGCCAGCGCCTGGTCAACTGGGACCCGGTGCTGAAGACCGCCATTTCCGACCTGGAAGTGGAGAGCGCCGAGGAAGACGGCTTCCTGTGGTCGATCGCCTACACGCTGGATGAGGGCCTGAGCTACGAGCACGTCGAGCGCGATGCCGACGGCGTGGAAACCCTGCGCGAAACCCGCGACTACCTGGTGGTCGCCACCACCCGCCCGGAAACCCTGCTGGGCGATACCGCGGTGATGGTGCACCCGGAAGACGAGCGCTACGCGCACCTGATCGGCAAGAGCGTGGTGCTGCCGCTGACCGGCCGCCGCGTGCCGGTGATCGCCGACGACTACGTGGACCGCGCGTTCGGCACCGGCGTGGTCAAGGTCACCCCAGCGCATGATTTCAACGACTACGAAGTGGGCGTGCGCCACAGCCTGCCGATGATCAACCTGTTCACCCCGGTGGCAGCGCTGAACGAAAACGCGCCGGAGCGTTTCCAGGGTCTGGACCGCTACGCCGCGCGCAAGGCCGTGCTGGCCGAACTGGAAGACCTGGGCATCCTGGTCGAGACCAAGGCGCACAAGCTGCAGGTGCCGCGCGGTGACCGCACCGGCCAGGTGATCGAGCCGTACCTGACCGACCAGTGGTTCGTGAAGATGGACGACCTGGCCAAGCGCGGCCTGGAACTGGTCGAGGACGGAAGCATTTCCTTCGTGCCGCCGAACTGGATCAACACCTACCGCCACTGGATGAACAACATCCAGGACTGGTGCATCAGCCGCCAGCTGTGGTGGGGCCACCGCATTCCGGCGTGGTTCGACGAAGCCACCGGCAGCTGCTACGTCGGTCGCAGCGAAGAGGAAGTGCGGGCGAAGCACAACCTGGGCAGCGAGGTGGTGCTGAACCAGGAAAGCGACGTGCTGGAGACCTGGTTCTCCTCGCAGCTGTGGCCGTTCTCCACCCTGGGCTGGCCCAACGAACAGGTCATGGCCGAGCGCGGCTTTGACCGCTACCTGCCGTCGTCGGTGCTGATCACCGGCTTCGACATCATCTTCTTCTGGGTGGCGCGCATGATCATGGCCACCGACAACCTGGTCGGGAAGATCCCGTTCAAGGACGTCTACTTCACCGGCCTGATCCGTGACGGGCAGGGCCAGAAGATGTCCAAGAGCAAGGGCAACGTGCTCGACCCGCTGGACATCATCGACGGCATCACCATCGACGACCTGGTCGCCAAGCGCACCGGCGGCCTGATGCAGCCGAAGATGGTGGAGAAGATCGAGAAGGCCACCCGCAAGGAATTCCCGGACGGCATCGCCGCCCACGGTGCCGATGCGCTGCGCTTCACCATCGCGGCACTGGCCACCCACGGCCGCGACATCAAGTTCGACATGAACCGCGCCGAGGGCTACAAGAACTTCTGCAACAAGCTGTGGAATGCCAGCCGCTTCGCGCTGATGAACACCGAGGGCGCGGCGTTCACCGGCGTTCCCAGGCCGCGTACCGATGCCGAGCGCTGGATCCTCGCGCGCCTGGCCGCCACCACCGCCGAAGCGCAGGGCCATTTCGCCGCCTACCGCTTCGACCTGCTGGCGCAGTGCCTGTACGAGTTCGCCTGGAACGCGTTCTGCGACTGGTTCCTGGAACTGAGCAAGCCGGCACTGAACGGTGCAGACGCCGCCGACGCCGAAAGCACCCGCCACACCCTGCTGTATGTGCTGGAAGCGCTGCTGCGCCTGCTGCACCCGCTCACGCCGTTCATCACCGAACAGCTGTGGCAGCAGCTGGCCCCGCGCCTGGGCCTGGCCGAAACCACGCTGTCGCTGCGCCCGTACCCGACCGCCGCCGAGTTCGAAGGCGATTTCGCCCAGGCCGAGGCCGACGTGGAATGGCTGAAGGCGGTGATCAGTGCCGTGCGCCGCGTGCGCAGTGAGCTGAACGTCGCGCCGTCCAAGCTGGTGCCGCTGCGCCTGCAGGCCGGGCTGGAGCAGGACCGCGTGCGCATCGAACGCTTCAGCGCCTCGCTGTCGTTCCTGCTGAAGCTGGACAGCATCCAGTGGCTGGCCGAAGGCGAAAGCGCACCGCCGGCCGCCGCCGCGATCGTGGGCGAGCTGAAGCTGCTGGTGCCGCTGGAAGGCCTGGTCGATCTCGATGCCGAGCGCGTGCGCCTGGACAAGGAAATCGCCCGCGTCGAAGCGGAGAAGGAAAAGAGCGAGACCAAGCTGGCCAAGTTCACCGACAAGGTGCCGCCGGCCGTGGTCGAGCAGGAGCGCGTGCGACTGGCCGACTGGAACACCCAGCTGGCCGGCCTGCGCGAGCAGCGCGCGAAGCTCTAAGCGCCGCGCTCTGGTGCGTGCCAACCAGGGTTGGCACCTGCCCTGCCCCGCTCTGGTGGGTGCGGACCTTGGTCCGCACTGAGCGATGTGCCAACCAAGGTTGGCACCCACCAAACCCGGAACATTTCCCCGGCATGGCATCATCGCCCGATGCCTCTTTCCATCTTCCTGCTGGTCCTCGCGGCTGCGGCCCTGCATGCCAGCTGGAATGCGATCGTCAAACGCGGGCCGGACAAGTTCCTCGGCACCGTGCTGGTCACCGGCAGCGCCGCGCTGCTGTCGGCGGCCGCCCTGCCCTTCCTGCCGTTCCCGGCCGCGCACAGCTGGCCTTGGCTGGCTGCATCCGTGCTGCTGCAGGTGACCTACTACGGACTGGTGGCACGCTGCTACCAGCAGGTCGACATGAGCCTGGCCTATCCGCTGATGCGTGGCAGCGCGCCGATCCTGGTTGCGCTGGCCGGCACCCTGCTGGGCGAGCAACTGCCCCCGGCGGCGTGGCTGGGCGTGGTGCTGGTGAGCACCGGCATCCTGTGCATGGCACTGGGCGCACGTGGCGGCCAGCTGCGGCTGCCGCTGCTGACCGCGGCGATGATCGCCACCTACACCCTGGTCGATGCGCAGGGAGCGCGCCAGTCCGGCAGCGCACTCAGCTATACGTTGTGGCTGTTCCTGCTGTCAGGCATCCCACTACCGCTGTGGGCGTTGTACAGCCGCGGCGGCGCGGTGCTGGACTATGCGCGCCAGCACTGGCCGCTGGGACTGGCCGGTGGCGTCGGCACCACGGCGTCCTACGCGATGGCGTTGTGGGCCATGACCCAGGCGCCGGTGGCGATGGTCTCGGCGCTGCGTGAATCCTCGATCCTGTTCGCGTTGCTGATCTCGGTGTTCCTGCTGCGCGAGCGGATTCCGCGTGCGCGCTGGCTGGCGGCGGCGCTGATCGTCGGCGGTGTGTTGGCACTGCGGCTGGCGTGAGAAAAACGTGCCAACCAAGGTTGGCACCTACCACGGCAGGTGACGTGTCGATGACAGCGGAGATCCACCGGTAGTGCCGGCCGCTGGCCGGCAACCCTTCTCCGTTACAACGGCGGCATCGTCTGCAGGTCGCCGTCGACCAGTTCGATCGCCATCACCACCGCGTCTTCGCGGCCCTGTGCGGCCGGATAGTAGCGCGGACGACGGCCGATCTCGTTGAAGCCTTCGCTGTGGTACAGCGCCAGCGCCGGCGTGTTGGACGGACGCACTTCCAGGAATACACGCTGCGCACCGCGGTTGCCTGCCAGCTGCACCATTGCGCGCAGCAGTTGACGACCCAGCCCACGCGACTGCGCCAGCGGATCGATGCAGATGTTCAATACATGTGCCTCATCGGCGGCAATACTGAGCACGCCGTAGCCGATCAGCTGGCCATCGCGCTCCATCGCCAGGCCGGGATAACCGGCACGCAGGCAATCAACGAAGATGCCGCGGGTCCATGGGAACGGATACCCACGCACTTCAATCGCCATCACCGCATTGAGGTCGCTCTCGCGCAATGCGCGCAGGCTGACCGGGTCGGGCTGGCTGACCGCACTCATGGTGCGCCCCGCTTGCGCAGGGCGCGCAGTTGCGGCCACAACGCGCGCTTGGCGGCCGGGTCCTGACGCAGCTGGTCCAGCGGCCAGCTGTCCATCAGCGCCTGCGTGGCAGGGTCGTTGGGATTACAGCCGGAGGCACGCAGCAATGCGATCTGCAGGCGATCCGGGAGCCGCACCACCGGTTGCCGGGCATTGCCACCCGGCAGCGGGCGGGCAGCGGCGGGCGCGGTGTCCGGTGCGCTGACCGGGGTCTCGCGACGCGGCGGCACCGGGCGTTCCTGGCGGGAACCCGGTGTGGCTTCAGCCGGAGGCTCGCGCGCGGGGGCGATTGGTGCCCGCACCTGCTCCACCGCTGGCGCGGCAGCCGCATCGGCTTCGGCCACGCTCAACTGCAGCGCGGCATCCAGCTCCGCAGCCAACTGGCCGTCGTGATAGACGGTATAGCCCATGGCCTGCAGCCAGGCCTGCTGGGCCGGTGACCACAGCACGGGCAGTTCCTGGCTCACGCGGCCTCGGGCTTCTTGCGCAGGCGCTGCACGGCCCACATCACCGGGCCGGACAAGGCGTACAGGATGCCGACCGCGAACAGCACGCGCGGCAGGTCGATCACCGCGATGGCGATGGCGACCGGCACAAGCGCCAGCACCAGGAACGGCACGCGGTCGGAGCGGGTGCCCTTGGCGCCGCCACCCTTGAAGCTCCAGAAGCGGATACGGCTGACCATCAACAGCGCCGCGACGATCGTCACCGCCAGCGCCACGTAGCGCAGCTGGTTGCCGTCCCAGCCCAGGTTGCCATCGGCGAAGGCCCAGACGAAGGACATCATCAGCCCGGCCGCGGCCGGGCTGGCCAGGCCGACGAACCAGCGCTTGTCGACCACCGCGACCTGGGTGTTGAAGCGGGCCAGGCGCAGCGCCGCGCAGGCGGCATACAGGAAGGCCACGGCCCAGCCGACGCGGCCGAGCAGCGGGTCATCGAACTTCAGCCACGACAGGGACCAGTGGTACATCACCAGCGCCGGGGCCATGCCGAAGCTGACCAGGTCGGCCAGCGAGTCGTACTGGACGCCGAACTCGCTGCTGGTACCGGTCAGGCGCGCCACGCGCCCGTCCAGGCCATCCATCACCGCCGCCACGAACACGGCGATGCTGGCATTGACGAAATCCCCGTTGGCCGCGGCGATGATCGCGTAGAAGCCGGCGAACAGGCCGGCGGTGGTGAACAGGTTGGGCAGCAGGTAAATCGTGCGCGAACGCGGCGGCGGTGTGATCGGGTCCATGGAATCCAGTTTAATCGACTTGCCAGTGCTCGGCGCCAATGCTGCAATCGGCGTTCTACGCCCATTCCGCGGAGTTTGCCATGCGTGCCCTGTCCTGCCTTGGATGCCTGCTGCTGTTGGCCAGTGCCAACGCCGTGGCCGGCCCGGTCTATAAATGGAAGGACGCCCATGGCGTGACCCAGTATTCGGAGACCCCGCCGGCGGGCAAGAAGTTCGAGACCCGCGAGCAGGCCCGCACCCCGCAGGCCGCGGCCAGCGCCGAAACCCCGGCCGCGCCGGTGCCGGAGCAGTGCAGCACCGCCCGTGCCAACCTGGCCCTGCTGGAAGGCTCCGGCCAGGTGATGCAGGACACCAATGGCGACGGGAAGGCCGATACCGCGTTGACTGCGGAACAGCGCAGCGCGCAGAAGGGATTGGCGGAGGCCGCCATCAAGGCTTACTGCCCGGCAGAGTGAGGGTTATCGGCAGGGCTTGCAGCCCTGCACCTGCTTCAAGCAACGGCAACGTCAAATGCCAAAGCGGCTCTGGTTTTCTACTGGTTTGGCGGGGCGGTGTGGGCTGGCAGGACACGCCGTACCCCCCCCTTCCGGGGTCCGGCCCAGCCGCTGGCGGCTGTGCGTTCGGGCGCTTGCGAAGCAGTGCTTCGCAAGCAAAGCGCCCTCACCCCTGGGGGCTCGATGGCGCCATCCATGGCGCCAACGGTCCTGCCAACCCACACCGCCCCACCCCCGACAGGTTCCTGGTGACGGTGGTAGATCCACGCCATGCGTGGATGAAATCTGTCAGATCTCGAATTGAATCCGGGGTCAGATCCGTTTTCCTGCGGAAAACGGATCTGACCCCAGGAGCCATTCCGACAGCTCGCAGGAAACTGTCGAAGGCGGGGTGGGTCCGGTTGCGGGAGTGTCCGCGGCATGGATGCCGCGGCCAAGCCCCCAGGGATGGGTTTACGGCGTCTCCCGCAACCGGACCCACCCCGCCATCCCACGGGAAGCCCGCTGTTGCTTCGGCAGTTGCTTCTGAGGTTGCCGGCCAGCGGCCGGCACTACTGCGGGTGCAGGGCGCAGCCCTGCCGATACCCCTCTCCCCGGCCGGGCTGGCAGAATAGGCGTCTCTGCCGTTATCCGAAGCCGACGATGCGCCTCTCCCAGTTCCACCTGCACACCACCAAGGAAACCCCCAGCGACGCCGAGCTCACCAGCCACCGGCTGATGCTGCGCGCGGGCATGATCCGCAAGCTGGCATCGGGCCTGTACACCTGGTCGCCGCTGGGCCTGCGCGTGCTGCGCAAGGTTGAACGCATCGTGCGCGAGGAAATGGACCGCGCCGGTGCCGTGGAATTCCAGATCCCGACCATCCAGCCGAAGGAACTGTGGGAGCAGACCGGGCGCTGGCAGAAGTTCGGCCCGCAGCTGCTGAAGATCAAGGACCGCAAGGACCAGGTGTTCTGCTACAGCCCGACCGCCGAAGAAGCCGCCTGCGACTTCGCGCGCAGCGAGCTGTCCAGCTACAAGCAGCTGCCGGTGAACTTCTACCAGGTGCAGACCAAGTTCCGCGACGAGATCCGTCCGCGCTTCGGCGTGATGCGTTCGCGTGAGTTCCTGATGAAGGACGCCTATTCGTTCCACCTGCACGATGAGTGCCTGGTGCGCGAGTACGAGAACATGAAGTCGGCCTACAGCCGCATCTTCACCCGCCTCGGCCTGGACTTCCGCATGGTGCAGGCCGACTCCGGTGCGATCGGTGGCGATGCCTCGCAGGAATTCCACGTCATCGCCGATTCCGGCGAGGACGCGCTGGTGTTCTCCACCAGTTCGGACTACGCCGCGAACATGGAAGCGGCGATCGCCGCCGATCCGGCACCGCGTGCGGCTGCCAGTGAAGCCATGCGCAAGGTCGACACCCCTACCCAGAAAACCTGCGAGGACGTCGCGGCGCTGCTCGGCATCGAGCTGCAGCGCACGGTGAAGTCGGTGGCGCTGATCGCCGGTGAAGGCGAAGCACAGCAGTTCGTGCTGGTGCTGGTGCGCGGCGACCATGAGGTCAACGAGATCAAGCTGGCCAAGGTCGCCGGCCTGGACGAGCAGCGCTTCGCCAGCGAGGCGGAAATCGCCGAGTACCTGGGCAGCGTGCCGGGCTTCCTCGGCCCGGTCGCCCCGGCCAAGGCCATCCGCGTGGTCGCCGACCGCGAAGTGGCCGCGATGTCCGACTTCGTCGTCGGCGCCAACGAAGTCGGTTTCCACCTGGCCGGGGTCAACTGGGGCCGCGACCTTCCGGAACCGGAAGTGGCCGACATCCGCAACGTGCGTGCCGGTGACCGCGCGCTGGACGGTGGCGAACTGAAGATCGCCCGTGGCATCGAAGTCGGCCACGTGTTCCAGCTCGGCCGCAAATATGCCGAAGCGCTGGATGCCACCGTGCTGGACGAGAACGGCAAGGCGGCGGTGATGGCGATGGGCTGCTACGGCATCGGTATCTCGCGCGTGGTGGCTGCCGCGATCGAACAGAACCATGACGATGCCGGCATCATCTGGCCGGACGCGATGGCGCCGTGGCAGGTGGTGGTGTGCGTGATCAACCCGAAGGGCGACGCCGCCGTGGCCGATGCTGCTGCCAGCCTGCTGCAGGAACTCCGCGACGCCGGCCTGGACGCGGCACTCGACGACCGCGGCCTGCGCCCGGGCGCGATGTTCGCCGACATGGAACTGATCGGCATCCCGCACCGCGTGGTGGTGAGCGAGCGCGGCCTGGCCGCCGGTACCTACGAGTACCGCTCGCGCCGCGCCAGCGAAGCGGAAAGCCTGGACAAGGCCACCCTGCTGCAGCGACTGCAGGGCTGATCAGGAGAAGACCGGGGCATGCCCCGGTCTTTTTTTGCCTGTCGCCCAGTTGAGCAATATTGCAGCGGACATAATCCGGTCAAAATCGACGCAATGCAGCCGGGATGCTGCCAGGCCATGACCCGCCTGCATTTGTGCTGTGATTAATTCATCTTTATTCTGTCCCGCGACGCCATGGACTGGCTCGTCCCGTCCACATTTTAGTTTCCGGAGTAACCGTAAATGAGCATTGACCTGACCGGCCTGTCGGCACGCGAGCTGGGCGCCCTGATCCGTACCGCCAAGAAGCAGCAGACCATCGTCGCCAAGCGCCGGCCAATCACCAAGGTCCGGGCCCAGCTGACCAAGCTGGCCAAGACCGAGGGTTACACCATCGAAGAACTGTTCGGCGGCGCCCCGGCACCGCGCGCGCGCAAAGCCGCCCCGGCAGCCAAGGCACCGTCCAAGACCGCCGGCCGCAAGCTGGGCAAGGTTGCCCCGAAGTACCGCAACCCGGCCAACCCCAAGGAAACCTGGACCGGTCGTGGCAAGCAGCCGCGCTGGATGGCCGAGCTGACCGCCAAGGGCAACAAGAAGCCGGAAGATTTCCTGATCAAGAAGGCCTGAGGCCGGATCGGGATGCAATGAAAAACGCCGGCGGAAGCCGGCGTTTTTCATTCTTCGGTGTGCGGGCCAACGGTCCACACCTACAGGGTTTTGCGCGCCGGCATCAGCAGGTTGCCGAACAGCAGGCCGGCCACCAGCGCCATCACCACGTTGAGCACGGTGAGGAACACGCTTTGGCCCGCGCCAACGTCCTGCTGCTGGACCAGGGTCAGCACGCCGCGCAGGCTGGTGCTGCCGGGCACCATCATGATGATGCCGGGCAGGCGGATGATCGCTCCTGGGCGGCCAACGAGGCGGCCGAACAGATTGCCACCGGCGGTCAGCAACATCGCTGACAGGAAGATGCCGGCCGGCGCGCCCCAGGCGTGCCCGCCGAACTTGGAGATCGCGTAACCCGCCACCGAGGCTGCGATCACCCACGGGTAATCGCGCCGGTTGGCCTTGAACAGCATCGCGAAGGCGAATGCCGCGGTCAGCAGCGAACCCCACTCCACCCACGGCCCCTGCGGCCGCGTGGCGCGGATCACCGGGTCCAGGCCGAGTACATCGGCCAGGGTCACCGCGATCATCGCGCCCACGCTGAGCTTCATGATGGTGGTCAACGCGCCGGCGAAGCGCGCGGTACCGGAGACCCAATGCTGGCTGGCGAGTTCATTGACCGCATTGGTCAGCGACATGCCCGGCAGCAGCACCACCAGCGAGGCGATGATCACCGTGTTGAGGTTGAGTGCGCCAACAAAGGACGCGACCAGGGTTGCGACCATGCCGGCCAGCAGCGCCGCCAGCGCCTCGGCCGCTTCACGGGTGGCCGGGCGACGGTCGGTGACCATGCCGAGCAGGCCGATCATCAGGCCGATGACACCGGCGGTGGCGATGTCCAGCCACGGCAGCTTCCACATGCCGGCCACGCCGGCCGCGCCCAGGGTGAATGAAAGAATGGTGCGCAGCTTGCCGCGCCGGCCCGGATCCTTGTCCAACTGGCGCAGCGCGGTGTGGCCCTGGGCAATGCTCATCCGCCCGTTGGACACTTCCTCGGCGATATGGTCGGCGACGCTGAGCTTGTGCAGGTCGTTCTCGCCGGGTGCCAGGCGGATCACGCGGGTGATGTCGCTGGAGCCGATCGCCTGTGCCGGGTCGCTGAAACTGAGGATGATACCGGTGGGATTCGACCACGGTTCACAATCCAGATCGAGCTGGCGGGCCAGTGCCACCACTGCCGTTTCCAGGCGCTGGGCCGTGGTGCCGTAGCTGTGCAGGCGTCCGGCGATCTCGGAAACAAAGGCCACGCGCTGCGCGTAGGTGGCCTGGGGCGTGGGGATCGTGTGAGCGTCTGCGGACATGCGCCGTAGTATTACCTACTGCCGGGCCGCACTGGATAAATTCATCCGGGTTCGACGCGATGCCCCAGACAGAACGGTTATGCTGCGACCCGAATGGCCCAAGTGACCCCGAACCACGCCCCCCAGCTCGAACAGGATGCCCATGACCCGGGCCTGATCCGCCTGTCCGGCACCTGGACCTTGAAGACCGCGCTGGCCGCGGCCGAAGTCCTGCGCGGCGTTCCCGACACGCTGACCGGCATCGACGCCACCGGCATCGAGAAGATGGATTCGGCCGGCGTGCTGCAGGTACTGCGCGTAGCGCATCGCGCCGACCTTGGCGAGGACGCGTTGCAGTTCCGGCCGGACCACCAGGCGCTGGTCTGCACCATCGAGGAAGTGGCCGACGACCGGCCCCGGCCCAAGCGCGATTTCGGCGTGCTGGCGGCGCTGGAACGGCTCGGTGTCAGCGTCCATGCCACTGGCCACAACATCAAGGCGCTGTGCAGTTTCCTCGGCGAGAACCTGGTCAAGGCAGCACGCCTGGTCAAGGAGCCCCGCCGTTTCCGCCTGACCGCCACCGTCCACCAGATGGAGCAGGTCGGGCTGGACGCAGTACCGCTGGTGGCGCTGCTGTCGTACCTGGTCGGCGCGGTGATCGCCTTCCTCGGCTCGACCATCCTGCGCGACTTCGGCGCCGAGATCTACGTGGTCGAGCTGGTCAACATCGCCTTCCTGCGCGAGTTCGCGGTACTGCTGACCGCGATCGTGCTGGCCGGCCGCACCGCCAGTGCGTTCACCGCGCAGATCGGCGCGATGAAGGCGCGCGAGGAAATCGACGCGATGCGCACGCTGGGCCTGGATCCGATCGACCTGCTGGTGCTGCCACGCCTGCTGGCGCTGCTGGTCACCCTGCCCCTGCTGACCTTCATCGCGATGATCGCGGGCCTGGCCGGCGGCATCACTGTCGGCGCGTTCGACCTCGACATCCCGCCGCAGATGTACATCGCGCGCATGCACGAGACGATGGAAGTGCGGCACATGCTGGTCGGCCTGTCGAAGGCGCCGGTGTTCGCGCTGGTGATCGGCCTGATCGGCTGCCTGGAAGGGCTGAAGGTGGAAGGCACGGCGCAGTCGGTCGGCGAACGCACCACCTCCAGCGTGGTGCAGACGATCTCGCTGGTGATCATCATCGACGCCTTCGCGGCGTTGTGGTTCATGCACATGGACTGGTGACATGAGCACGCATCCGACTCCCGAAGAAATACCCATGCAGGACGGCGACGGCCACGACCTGGCCATCCGCGTGCGTGGGCTGGTCAACCGCTTCGGCAGCCAGACCGTGCATGAAGACCTGGACCTGGACGTGCGCCGTGGCGAGATCCTGGGCGTGGTGGGTGGCTCGGGCACCGGCAAGTCGGTGCTGATGCGCTCGATCCTGGGCCTGCGCACACCCGACGCCGGCCAGATCGAAGTGCTGGGCCGCGATGCGCGTGCCGACGACGCCGAGAGCCGCCTGCACATCGAACGCAATACCGGCGTGCTGTTCCAGGACGGCGCCCTGTTCTCTTCACTGACCGTGGGCGAGAACGTGCAGGTGCCCTTGAAGGAACACCACCGCGAATTGCCCGAGCGCTGGCACTACGAGCTGGCGCTGCTGAAGGTGAAGCTGGCCGGCCTGCCCGCCGATGCGATCAACAAGCTGCCATCGCAGTTGTCCGGTGGCATGCGCAAGCGCGCCGGCCTGGCCCGCGCGCTAGCGCTGGACCCGCCGCTGCTGTTCCTGGATGAACCGACCGCAGGCCTCGACCCGATCGGTGCGGCCGCGTTCGACCGCCTGATCAAGACCCTGCAGGAGGCGCTGGGGCTGACCGTGTTCCTGATCACCCACGACCTGGACACGCTGTACGCCATCTGCGACCGGGTGGCGGTGATCGCCGACCGCAAAGTGGTGGCCAACGCGCCGCTGCCGGACATCGAGAAACTGGATCATCCGTGGATCCAGGAATACTTCCACGGACCGCGTGCGCGTGCCGCGCGCGGCGAACAGATCGAGAGTGCCTGAGCCATGGAAACCAAAGCCAACTACGTGCTGATCGGCGCGTTCACCCTGATCACCGGCCTGGCCCTGCTGGCCTTCGGCCTGTGGGCGGCCAAGTACTCCTCCGACCGCACCTGGCAGGAATACCGCGTGGTGTTCCGCGAGGCGGTGACCGGCCTGTCGGTGGGCAGCCCGGTGCAGTACAACGGCATCGCGGTCGGTTCGATCATCGAACTGAACCTGGTGCCGGACGACCCGCGCCAGGTGGTCGCACGCATCCGCCTGAACTCGACCACCCCGGTCAAGACCGATACCCGTGCCAAGCTGGCGATCACCAGCCTGACCGGCCCGTCGATCATCCAGCTCAGCGGCGGCACGCCGCAGTCGCCGGCGCTGACCACGGTCAACAAGGACCCGGCGCCGATCATCCCGACCACGCCGTCGGCGCTGCAGAACATCACCGACGTCGCCAACCGCATCGTCGAGCGCATGGACCAGATCCTCAGCGACCGCAACGTGGCCTCGATCAACGCGACGCTGGCCAACCTGGAGACGATCAGCGGCGGCCTGGCCGACCGTGACCAGGGTACCCAGGCGCTGCTGCTCAGCGCGCGCGATGCCGCCCGCAGTCTGGACACCACGCTGAAGACCACCAACGGCACCATCGAGCGCCTGGACAGGAACCTGGTGCAGCAGCTGCCGGGCATCATCGACAAGCTGGACGGCACCCTGGCCAAGCTCGACTCGGCCGCCGGCAACGCCGATTCGATCCTTGGCGAGAACCGCGCCGCGATCAACAGCTTCGCCAATGATGGCCTCGGCCAGCTGGGCCCGACGCTGACCGAACTGCGCGGCCTGATCCGCGACCTGCGCCGGGTCAGCGACCGCCTCGAGAACAATCCCGCGCGCTACCTGCTGGGCCGCGACGCACCGAAGGAGTTCGAACCCAAATGAGCCCGATGCCCCTTCCGCGCCTGCTGCTGGCCGCTTCGCTGGTCACCCTGCTGGGCGGCTGCTCCATCCTTGGCAGCAGCGAGAAAACCGCAGTGACGCTGTACTCGCCCGCCGTGCAGGTGAAGGCCGATCCGGCGTGGCCGCAGGCCAGCTGGCAGCTGGTACTGGCCAAGCCCAGCGCCGCACGCATGGTCGACAGCCCGCGCATCAACGTGCGGCCGACCCCGTCGCAGCTGGAGATCTACAAGGGCGCCAGCTGGGCCCAGCCGGCCACCGACATGATCGAGGACACCCTGCTGCGCGGCTTCGAGGATTCCGGACGCATCCACGGCGTCGCCCGCAGCACTGCCGGCATCCGCGCCGACTACAAGCTGTCCACCGACGTGCGCCGCTTCGAATCGGACTACCAGGGCCAGGCCACGCCGACGGTGGTGATCGAGGTCAACGCCAAGCTGATCCACGTCGCCGACCAGCGCGTGGTCGCCGACCGTACCTTCCGCCAGGCACAGCCGGTCGGCAGTACCGACGTGCCGGCCGTCACCGCCGCCTTCGAACGTGGCCTGCAGCAGCTGGCGCAGGACGTGGTGGGCTGGACGCTGGTGAGCGGGCAGGCCGACCAATCTAACGTCGCGCGCTGAAGAGTGAGACGGGGGCCGGTCCCCATTTCCAAGGGAAGGAAATGGGACCAAGCCGATTTGCGAGTTGGAAACTGCTCGGCCACATCCGGCAGAGCGCGAGCAAGTGCATGCGATAATCAATAGTCACGCCCTCCGCCCAACCTGATGCCGCTATCCGTATCCATCGCCGTCTGCACCTACAACGGTGAGCACTTCCTGCAGCAGCAGCTCGACAGTCTGCTGGCACAGACACACCGACCGGACCAGATCGTGATCCGCGACGATGTCTCCTCCGACGACAGCTTGGCTCTGCTGCGCGCTTTCGTGCCGCGTGCCGAAGCGCGAGGCATTGCTGTAGACCTCCAGGTGAATTCACATAACCTCGGCTATCGACGCAATTTCGATGGCGCACTCCGTGCCTGCACTGGTGAAATCATCTTTCTGTGCGATCAAGACGATGTCTGGCATGCCGACAAGATTGCACGCTTCTGCACCGAGTTTGATGCACGGCCCGGATTGCTTGCCCTGCACTGCGACGCACAGCTGATCGACGAAGCGGGCCAGCCGTTGCGGCAACGATTATTCGCCGCCCTGCGCTACTCGCCTGCAGATCGAAAGCGCATGCATGCCGGCTACGGCTTCCTCTTAATGCTCAAGCGAAATCTGATGACAGGCGCAGCGATGGCATTCCGTCGCTCCGTACTGGCCGATGCGCTCCCGCTGCCGGAAACGGGCTGGGTGCATGACGCCTGGATCGGCACGCTGGCCGCCATGCGTGGAGACATCGACAGCCTCCCCGAGGCGCTGATCGGCTATCGCCTGCACAGCAACAACCAGCTGGGACTGGGAGGCAACGATGCGACAC
This sequence comes from Stenotrophomonas sp. a6, assembly GCF_030913325.1. Lineage (NCBI taxonomy): Bacteria > Pseudomonadati > Pseudomonadota > Gammaproteobacteria > Lysobacterales > Lysobacteraceae > Stenotrophomonas > Stenotrophomonas sp. a6. The sequence continues at coordinate 589,612 of NZ_CP133161.1, read as the reverse complement.
CACGCGCTCTGCAGCGAAAACGGCAACTGGAAGCCGAGTGCGTGCAGTCGGCCCTGCTGCTTGCGCATGCGCGCACGCTGGCACTGCCGGAACCAATGCTTGCCTGGGTGGAGCGCAAACAGCGCCACATGTCGGTACGCGCAACACTGCCGACTTCCCGTCTACGACGTGTACCAGCGGTGATGGGCGAGTTGCTTTCCGGCAATTACATGAAATTTGGTAGCGGCATACTGTCGGCTGGTATCGATCTGGTACGCGCCTGAAGCGCGCCAGCCTGCGCTCAGCGAGGCAGGATCCAGCGAAAAGTCAGGTTGATACGCTCGCCCAAGGGCCGCCTGATCCGGGGCAGCGCGTGTTGGTAGTGTCTCTGGGTCTCCCCCGCCATCACAAGCAGATCGCCATGCCCCAACCAGACTTCGACTTTGCTCGCATGAGCATCCCGCCGCCGCAACATGAAGCGTCGTTCGGCGCCCACACTCAATGAGGCAATCAGCGGCGCCGGCCCCAGCTCCGGTTCATTGTCCCGATGCCAACCCATGCCGTCCTCGCCATCGCGATAGCGGTTGAGCAGCACGCTGTTGAATGGCGCCCCACAGAATGCCGCCAACCTGTCACGCAGGGGCATCAGTAGCGGATGCCAGAGCACCGGAACAAAGAGAGTCCCGGAATAGCGGTAGTGCGCATCTGCATCACCCATCCAGCAACTCAGCCGCGGGGAATCCACCTGCCGTCCAAACATGCGAATGCGGTGCACATTCCAGGGCACCTCTGCATGCAAGGTGCGATACAGGAGGTCGGCCGAATCGCGCTCCAGCCAACTCCGGTGCCAGTGCACGCTGGCGTCTCTCAGATGCAGGTCCATCGTTGTCCGTTGCAGGCAGCACAGCACCGGCCATCACGGTAGATGCTGTGCAGGGGAATCAGTCACGCCGAAACGCGACGCCAGTCTTTTCCTTCAGCTCTTCATCGCTTACACCCGGCGCGGCTTCCACCAGCACCAGACCAGCATCGGTGACGTCGAACACCGCCAGGTCGGTGATGATGCGGTCGACCACGCCGACGCCGGTCAGCGGCAGCGTGCATTCGGCCAGGATCTTGTGCTCGCCGTTCTTGGCGGTGTGCTCCATCAGCACCACCACGCGCTGCACGCCGGCCACCAGGTCCATCGCGCCGCCCATGCCCTTGACCATCTTGCCGGGCACCATCCAGTTGGCCAGGTCGCCCTTGTCGGTGACCTGCATGGCACCGAGGATGGCCAGGTTGACGTGGCCACCGCGGATCATCGCGAAGCTGTCGTGGCTGCCGAAGTAGCTGGCACCGGCACGCGCGGTGACGGTCTGCTTGCCGGCATTGATCAGGTCGGCGTCCACTTCCGCGTCGGTCGGGAACGGGCCGATACCTAGCAGGCCGTTCTCCGACTGCAGCCACACGTCCACGCCCTCGGGAATGTGATTGGCGACCAGGGTCGGTAGGCCGATGCCCAGGTTCACGTACGCACCGTCGGTCAGTTCGCGGGCGGCGCGTGCCGCCATCTCGTCACGGGTCCACGCCATGTCAGTTGCCCTCCGCGCGGATGGTGCGCTGTTCGATGCGTTTCTCAGGATGTGCGTTGTGCACGATGCGGTGCACGTAGATGCCCGGCAGGTGCACCTGGTCCGGATCGATGGCGCCAACCGGCACGATCTCCTCGACCTCGGCGATGCAGACCTTGCCGGCCATCGCACAGGCCGGGTTGAAATTCCGAGCGGTCTTGCGGAACACCAGGTTGCCGGCCTCGTCGGCCTTCCACGCCTTGACCAGCGCCACGTCGGCCCGCAGCGCGGTTTCCATCACGTAGTGCTTGCCGTCGAACTCGCGGGTTTCCTTGCCCTCGGCCACCACGGTGCCGTAGCCGGTGGCAGTGAAGAACGCCGGAATGCCCGCACCGCCGGCACGCAGGCGCTCGGCCAGGGTGCCCTGCGGGTTGAATTCCAGCTCGAGCTCGCCGGCCAGGAACTGCCGCTCGAACTCCTTGTTCTCGCCCACGTAGGACGAAATCATCTTCTTGATCTGCCGGGTTTCCAGCAGCTGGCCCAAGCCGAAACCATCGACCCCGGCATTGTTGGAGATCACGGTGAGGCCCTTGGCACCACTATTGCGCAGCGCGGCGATCAGGGCCTCGGGAATGCCGCACAGGCCGAAGCCGCCCACGGCCAGCGTCTGGCCATCGGCGACCACGCCCTCCAGCGCCTGCGCTGCGGTGGCGAAGCGCTTGCCGCGCTTGTCGGTGGAAGTCACGTGTTCCATTTCTACAGCCCCACACGGGAAGAATGAGCGCATTCTAGCGCTACGACCGCATACGGCTGGGATGCGCCGCAGCATGACGCCACGGCGCGTTGCGCCTCAGCGCGTGCCCGGGATCTTCGCGGTGGCGCGATGTTCCAGCGCCAGCAACACCGCAAACCCTAGCAGCAGTGTAACCGGCATGCGGACACGGTCGACACTGGTGCGCAGGTGCCAGTCCAGGTCATGCGGCGTTCCCAGGTAGACCAGGAACAGCACCGCTGCGTACGCCAGCGCCGCCAACACGGCGGCCGATGCCGCCGGAACCCGCAGCACCGGACGCCAGAGCACCGCCAGCACCAGCAGCGGCACCAGCACCCACACATCCAGCAGCAGGCGCCCGACGATCGGCTTGGCACCGCCCTCGCTGCCAAGCCGCGCCAACAGCTGCGCTTTCATGTCGCTTCCCGCCAGGTCATTGGCAACCCCTGCCTGCCCGACGGCCAGCTTCCATGCCAGCAGTGGCAGCAGGGCCACAACCGCGGCCAGGAGGATGCGCCAGCCCAGGCGGCGCTCACGCAGCACGCCTTCGCCCAGCACCACGGCCGTCAACAGAGCCGCAAGCACCGCACCCTCATTCTTCAACATCGACAGCACGGCCACCAGCAGGGTGAATGCGACCAGCTCTCGACCACCACCATGCTTCCCAGACATGCGGTGACGCACCGCTGTCGCCACGGCAGCGACGGCATAGACCGCCACCAGCGGATCCATGTAGCCGTTGATCAGTATGTCACGCCCCAGGCGCAGCAGCAGCACTGCGAACAGCATCCCGCACCAGCGCCATCGGAAACTCGGGGCAATCAGCAGCAGTGCCGGCAGCAGCAGCAGCGGTGCCACCGCCTTGGGCAGCAGTTCGTTCCAGTGCCCGGCCAAACCTGCTGCACTGGCCATCAACAACGGAACCAGTGCGGGATAGTCGTTGTGGCTCCACGGCGCGTAATCATCCAGCTGGGCGTACAACGTGCCCTCCAGGTAGATCCGCTTGGCATGGAAGAGCCAGATCGAACGCGGGTCCCAGCCATCGGTGGGGCTTCCCAGCGCGATCAACACCAGCACCAGAACGGCCAGGACCAGAGGCGCGGTACGCAGGTCACGCATGGCTGGCAGGGCGAGCAGCGCGCTGAGCACGACCGTGCCGAATGCCACCTGCACCGGCCAGCCCGCCAGGCCTACGGCGGCCAGGCCATAGCAGACAAGAATGGAGACCAGCATGGCCAGCGCCGCACGGCGCCCTGGTTCAGCGGCAGTCGGCAAGAACGACATCTCCGCTCCTCCCCTGGACGTGGCACTGGTCAACCAGCGGATCACCGGCCCTCAGCAGGCGCTGTGGGGTATCGGTATCGCTGAACCGAACCGGATACAGCGCCTCCCACATGCGTTGCTGGATCAAGGGATCGTCCTTCAGCCCCTGCCCGAGCGAAAGCAGCGAAGGCGCGATCGGCTGCGCGCGCACCAGATCACGTGCATCCACCACCTCACGTGGTACGGATGCGTCGAATCCCGCGTCCTCAGCGAAGGCCTGGCGCAGCAGCGACGTCTGATAGTCCGATCGCTTGGCGACCGATACGAGGGAAGCGCCCAACAGCAGCACCAGGATCCCGGCAATCGCCAGATCCCGGCGCGTAGTGCGCAGGGGGGAAGAGGTGGGGGTCATGTCATCCATGAAACGTTTCAAGGAACCAACGGAAAAACCAATGCGCCAGCAGCACCCAGGCTATTGGCAACGGTAGTCGGACGGCATCCGGCTGTCGCGGAAAGGATCAGTGAGCGCATCGGTGTACTGCCCCATCAGCAGGCGGTGGGTCGGCAGCAGGTTCTGCCGGTAGAAGCGGCCGAACGATGCGAGGCGCTCGCCGCGCGCGGTCAACCGCACACAACCATCATGGATCTGCACGGTTCCGGACTGCAGCTGCTCGGTCAGGCGCACTTCCACCAGGTGATGCTCGCGGACGTACTCTTCAGTGAACACCTGGCGGAACGCGTCTTCGCGTATCCCACCGCCACGCTGTTGCAGTTTCTCCAGGATGTAGAAGGACAGCGAGCGGTCGATGACGGTCGGGACCGAGATCGCGAACACGTAGCCTCCCAGCAACCAGATGGCGGCCAGCTGGATCAGCTCGAGGCGGCTGAAATCCCTGAACCACTTCAATGCATACAGGCCCGCAAACACCACCACCACTGCGATCACCGCGTCGAGGATGCTGGCATACAGCACCACGTTCACGCGGAACTGGCGCATGTGGACGTAGTAGACCAGCAGCAGGGCGGCAATGAATGCAAGGGTTGCCAGCGCGGCACGCAGATATTTGTTCATTTGAACACCAGGAACTTGTTGGCGACGAAGCTGACGGCCATCTGCATTCCGGTCGCCAGCACGAACCCTGCGCGGTAGTCCAGGCCCCATCGATCGGCCCAGACGTACATCACCAGCGCATGCAGGACGGCGATCGCGGCGTAGATCAGCAGGAACAGCGAGCCCTGCCGCGCCAGGCTGCCCTGCCTGCCATGGAAAACGAAGTAGCGGCTGCCGAGGAACGACACAGTGATGCCAAAGACCGCTGCAATCGCGTTGGCCATCGCGGCCAGCGGGACGTGCAGCACCTCGATGTTGAAGTGCAGCACTCCATAGTGCACCGCGGTGGCGACCAGGCCATTGATCACGTAGCGGACGGCCTGTCCGCCCAGCGCATCCTTAGCCACTGCGACGGCCGGCATGCAGGACCTCGTCAACGAATTCGCGATAGCTGCCCACGCTCATGACGCCACCGCCGCGCATCATCCCCGACAACATCAGGATGATCAGCGTCAGTGCCGCGGTCTGCAGGAACACCAGCACCAGGATGCCGAATGCCAGCGAGAACCAGCCCTGCGATGCAAAGCCCAGCATCTTCAGCCCGGTGGCAACGATCCCGCCGATGATCGACAGTGCCGCCACCATGGTGCAGGCGATGCCCACGCGTACCAGTACATCCTCGGCAAACACCATCAGTGCACGGAATCCGTGCAGGGCCAGGCCGACGAAGTTCATCTTGCTGCGGCCGGCATAGCGCGGACCACGATCCAGCGCACAGGTCTGCACGCGCAGCTTCGAGCCCAGTACGCAGGCTGCAACGTGGATCCACAGCTCCTGCATCGATGCCAACCGGCGCACCGCCGGCATCTTCGCCGCCATGAAGTTGCCGAAGCTGATCTGGCGTCCGCTGAGCAGCGAGAACAGCAGCTTGTAGACGATGTAGAACGACTTGAACTTCAGCGATTCGACCCGGCTGCGACGGCTGGCCACCACCACGTCGACATCGGCCGATTCCAGGCCCGCCACCAGCTCGGTGATGCTCTCCGGCGTATCCTCGCCATCGGAATCCATCACCACGACAATATCATTGCCATCGAAGTGCTCGGCCACATAGCCCAGGCCGATGGCGATCGCACGCTGATGCCCGACATTGCGACGCAGGCGGATCACCACGCCTTCCAGCCCCGAAGCCTCAATGGCGCTGATCGGCAATGGCTGCCGCACCGAGCCGTCGTCCACGGCCACCACATAGGTGTCCGGACCCTGGGTGCGGGCGAGCTCGACGAAAAGCTTCGAGGAGGCTTCCAGGTCCTCGTAGACCGGCATCACCACGATCTTGCGCATCGTCGCCACCTCAGGCCTGCAAGCGATGGCGGAAATAGGCGATGGTCTCCTTCAGGCCGTCCTCCAGGCCGACCTTGGGCTCCCAGCCCAGATCCGCTTTGGCCAGGCTGATATCCGGCTGGCGTTGGCGTGGATCATCCGAGGGCAGCGGGCGGTACTCGATCTTCGACGCGCCGCCGACCAAGCGGAGCACGGTCTCGGCCAGTTCCAGCATGGTGTACTCGGACGGATTGCCGATATTGATCGGACCGGCGAGATCAGCCGGCGAGTCCATCAGCCGCAACATGCCCTCGATCAGGTCATCGACATAGCAGAAGCTGCGCGTCTGGCTGCCATCGCCATAGATGGTGATCGGCTCGCCCTTCAGCGCCTGCACGATGAAGTTGCTGACCGCCCGGCCGTCATTGGGATGCATGCGCGGACCATACGTGTTGAAGATGCGCATGACCTTGATCTCCAACTGGTGCTGGCGCCAGTAGTCGAAGAACAGCGTTTCGGCGCAACGCTTGCCCTCGTCATAGCAGCTGCGGATGCCGATCGGGTTGACCCGGCCCCAGTAGCCTTCCACCTGTGGGTGGATTTCCGGGTCGCCATACACCTCGCTGGTGCTGGCCTGCAGGATGCGCGCGCGCAGGCGCTTGGCCAGGCCAAGCATGTTGATCGCGCCATGCACGCTGGTCTTGGTGGTCTGCACCGGGTCCTGCTGGTAGTGGATCGGTGACGCCGGACAGGCCAGGTTGAAGATCCGGTCCACTTCCACATAGAGCGGGAACGTCACGTCATGGCGCATGAGCTCGAACCGTGGGTGGCCCAGCAGCCCATCCACGTTCGCCTTGCTGCCGGTGTAGAAGTTGTCCACGCAGAGGACGTCATGGCCGCCCGCGATGAGCCGATCGCACAGATGCGACCCGAGGAAGCCCGCGCCACCGGTCACCAGCACGCGTTTCTGATCGTGAGTGAATTTCAAAGCAAACCTCGATCCTTCTGGAACAGCAGGCCAATCGGCGATGGCCACGCGGGCCATGTCCTCGGTCGTCAGCGCGCAATTGTATGCGAACTGCCTGCTGGCCATGGCCCATCGACGGGGAATCGGCCGGCCCCACTCCAAAGCCGACGCTACCGGCCGGGCGCCTTGGCTCGCCGACCGTTTGCAGACCCTCCCGCCGTAATCAGGTTTCTCTATCCGGATGGACTTCGATGCACCTACCCGCCTTCAAGGCCAATGACATCCGTAGTCGCGTGCCCGAGGAACTGAACGAGGATCTGGCCCGTCGCATCGGCGTCGCCCTGGCCGCACAGCTCGCTCCCGGTCCGGTGGTCCTCTGCCATGAGGTGCGCCTGACCAGCCCGGCGCTGCAAGATGCGCGGGCCGCAGGCTTGCGTGGGACCGGCCGTGGGGTGATCGACATCGGCCTGTGCGGCACCGAAGAAGTCTACTTCCAGACCGATCACCTCGGCGCGGCCGGCGGCATGATGGTGACCGCCAGCCACAACCCGATGGATTACAACGGCATGAAGCTGGTCAAGGAAAACGCGCGGCCGATCAGCTCCGATACCGGCCTGTTCGCGATTTCCGATGCGGTGGCCGCCGATACCTCCGGGGCCGAGCCAGCGCGCGCCGGCCAGGCCGCCCAGCACGACAAGAGCGCCTACATCCAGCACCTGCTGAGCTACGTCGATGCCAGCAAACTGAAGCCGCTGAAGCTGGTGGTCAATGCCGGCAATGGCGGCGCCGGTGCCATCGTCGACCTGCTCGCCCCGCACCTGCCGTTCGAGTTCATCCGCATCTGCCACGAGCCGGACGGCAGCTTCCCCAACGGCATTCCCAATCCGCTGCTGCCGGAGAACCGCGCCGCCACCGCCGATGCCGTACGCGAACATGGCGCCGATTTCGGCATCGCGTGGGACGGTGACTTCGACCTCTGCTTCTTCTTCGACCATACCGGCCGCTTCATCGAGGGCTATTACCTGGCCGGTCTGCTGGCCAAGGCCATCCTGGCACGCAATCCCGGCGGCAAGATCGTGCATGACCCACGCCTGGTCTGGAACACCGTGGACATGGTCGAGCAGGCCGGCGGTGTCGCGGTGCAGTGCAAGAGCGGCCATGCCTTCATCAAGGAAAAGATGCGTGCCGAAGACGCGGTGTACTGCGGCGAGATGAGCGCGCACCACTATTTCCGCGAGTTCGCCTATGCCGACTCGGGCATGATTCCGTGGCTGCTGATCGCCCAGCTGGTTTCAGAGAGCGGCCGTTCGCTGGCCGACTGGGTTGAAGACCGCATGGCTGCCTATCCGTGCAGTGGCGAGATCAACTTCAAGGTGGCCGATGCCAAGGCAGCAGTTGCGCGCGTGATGGAGCACTTCGCGGCGCAATCGCCCAGGCTGGACCACACCGATGGCATCAGTGCGGACTTCGGCAACTGGCGCTTCAACCTGCGCAGCTCCAACACCGAACCGCTGCTGCGCTTGAACGTCGAAGCGCGCGGTGACGCTGCGTTGATGCACGCGTGCACCGACGAAATTTCCCGTCTGATCCAGCAGTAACCGAGGCCCGCATGAGCAGCATCCAGCCCGTCATCCTGTCCGGCGGATCCGGTACCCGCCTGTGGCCGCTTTCGCGCGAGGCCTACCCGAAGCAGTTCCTGCCACTGGCCGGCGAGCTGACGATGCTGCAGGCCACTTGGCAGCGCGTCGCCCCGCTTACGGCGCGTGGCCCGCTGGTGATTGCCAACGAGGAACACCGCTTCGTTGCCGCCGAACAGCTGCAGCAGGTTGGCGCCGAACCGGCCGCGATCATCCTTGAACCGGTGGTCCGCAATACCGCACCGGCCATCGCCGTGGCTGCGCTGGAGGCCACCCGGGACGGCGCCGATGCGCTGCTGCTGGTGGCGCCCTCCGATCATGTGATCACCGACGAGGCGGCCTTCCGCAACGCGGTGCAGGCCGCCGCCAGTGCCGCTGAAGCCGGCAAGCTGGTCACCTTCGGCATCATGCCGACCGGCCCGGAAACCGGCTACGGCTATATCAAGGCTGCCGACGGCCAGGGCCTGCGTGCCGTCGAACGCTTCGTCGAAAAGCCCGACCTCGACACCGCCACCGGCTACGTCAGCAGTGGCCAGTACTACTGGAACAGCGGCATGTTCCTGTTCAAGGCCTCGCGCTACCTGCAGGAACTGCAGTGCTTCCAGCCGACGATGCTCGCCTGCAGCCGCCAGGCCTGGCAGCAGGCGCGCCGCGATGCCGACTTCACCCGCCTGGACAGGGATGCCTTCACGGCGGTGCCATCGGACTCGATCGACTACGCGGTGATGGAAAAGACTGCCGATGCAGTCGTGATCCCGCTGGATGCCGGTTGGAACGACGTCGGTTCGTGGACCGCGCTGCGCGATGTCTCGCAGCAGGACGGCGACGGCAACGCCCACCAGGGCGATGTGATCGCCATCGACTGCCGCAACACCTATGCCTATGCCCAGCGCCTGGTGGCCATGGTCGGCCTCGATGATGCGATCGTGGTCGAGACCGACGATGCGGTGCTGGTCGGCAAGGCCGACCGCATGCAGGAGGTCAAGACCGTGGTGGCCAAGCTGAAGGCCGAAGGCCGCAGCGAGGCGACCTGGCACCGCAAGGTGTATCGCCCGTGGGGCGCCTACGATTCGATCGACAACGGCGAGCGTTTCCAGGTCAAGCGCATCACGGCACGCTCAGCCTGCAGATGCATCACCATCGCGCCAAGCACTGGATCGTGGTCAGCGGCACCGCAGAAGTGACCCGTGGCAGCGAGGTGATCCTGCCCAGCGAGAACCAGAGCACCTACATCCCGCTGGGCGTGACCCACCGCCTGCGCAACCCGGGCAAACTGCCGCTGGAACTGATCGAAGTGCAGTCAGGCAGTTATCTGGGCGAGGATGACATCGTGCGTTTCGAGGATACGTACGGGCGCAACTGACCCAGCGCCCGCTGGAGGCTGCCGACCGCGGGTCGGGGTGGGTGCCGACCGCTGGTCGGCACGCCGCCTACCGGATCAGGCAATCTCCGCCATCACCCGCTTCAGGCCGTCCTGCCAGGTCGGCAGCACGATGCCGAATTCCTGCTGCAGCTTGCGGTTGTCCAGCACCGACCAGGCCGGGCGCTTGGCCGGGGTCGGATACTCGGAACTGGGAATCGCCTCGACGGTCGGCACCTTGACCAACACGCCGGTGGCCAACGCCTCGGCGAAGATCGCTTCGGCGAACCCATGCCAGCTGGTCTGGCCGCTGGCGGTCAGGTGCCACGTACCCGACAACTGCCCCGGATGCTGCAGCGCCTGCAAGGTGACATCAGCTATCAGCGCGGCCGGCGTCGGCGTACCGATCTGGTCAGCCACCACCCGCAACGCATCGCGCTCGGCGCCGACGCGCAGCATGGTGCGCAAGAAGTTCGCACCATGCGAGGCATACACCCATGCCGTGCGGAAGATCAGGTGGCGACCACCGGCCGCACGCACGGCCTCCTCGCCATCACGCTTGCTGGTGCCATACACACCCAGCGGCGCGGTCGGCTCGTCCTCACGGTAGGGCGCGCTGCCCTGGCCATCGAACACGTAGTCGGTGGAGTAATGCACGAATGGCACGCCATGCGCCGCACACCAGCGCGCGATCACACCCGGCGCCTGCGTATTGGCGGCGAAGGCGGCATCAACATCCTGTTCTGCGCGGTCAACGGCGGTGTAAGCGGCCGCATTGACCACCAGCGACGGCTGCACGCGGTCCAGCAATACCCGCAGGCTGTCGGGCTGGCCGAAATCGGCCGTTTCACAGGCACTTCCGTCGGGCAGGACGCCGCTGCGGGTGGCCGCGACCAGCTTGCCCAGCGGGGCCAGCGCGCGCAGCAGCTCCTGGCCGACCTGGCCATTGCCACCGAACACCAGCACGGTCATGGCACGTAGACCGGCAGGCGGTCTTCAGCAATGTCCTTCAGGAAGGGGGCGTTCTCGTCCTTGGCCGAGAGCACCGGCGCACTGATCGGCCAGTCCACCGCAATATCAGCATCGTTCCAGCGGATACCTGCATCGGCTTCCTTGACGTATACATCCGTGCATAGATAACTGAACAGCGCGCGCTCGGAGAGTACGGCAAAGCCATGGGCGAAGCCTTCCGGAATCCAGAACTGCTTCTTGTTCTCCGCGCTCAGCACCACCGCTTCCCACTGGCCGAAGGTCGGCGAGCCGCGACGGATGTCGACGGCCACGTCATAGACCTCGCCTTCCAGCACGCTGACCAGCTTGCCCTGCGGGCGCGGCCACTGGTAATGCAGCCCGCGCAACACGCCCTGCGCCGAGGTGGAGACATTGCTCTGCACGAAGCGATCAGGCAGGCCCAGCGCGGCAAATCGCTCGGCGTTCCAGGTTTCAAGAAAGTAGCCGCGCGCATCACCGAACACGGCCGGCTCGATCACCACGCAGCCGGGCAACCTGGTTTCAATCACTTTCACGGAACAACTCCACGCAGCGCGAGTTTGTGCAGGTACTGGCCATAGCCATTCTTGATCAGCGGCGCGGCCAATGCTTCCAGCTGCTCGGCAGTGATCCAGCCCTTGCCGAAGGCGATTTCTTCCGGACAGCAGACCTGCAGGCCCTGGCGGGTTTGGATGGTCTCGATGAAATTGGAGGCTTCCAACAACGATTGGTGGGTGCCTGTATCCAGCCATGCGTAGCCGCGCCCCAAGGGTTCAAGGTGCAGGCTGCCCTGCTGCAGGTATCTGCGGTTGAGATCGGTGATTTCCAGCTCGCCTCGCGCGGAGGGCTTCAGCTCGGCAGCGTAATCGCTGGCGTTGCCGTCATAGAAGTACAGGCCGGTCACCGCATAGTTCGAACGCGGATTGGTCGGTTTCTCGACGAGGTCAATGACCTTGCCACCGCCGTCGAACTCGGCCACGCCATAGCGCTCGGGATCGTTGACCCAATAGCCGAACACCGTGGCGCCCTGATCCCGGGCATCAGCGCGCCGCAGCATTTCACTCAGCCCATGGCCGTGGAAGATGTTGTCCCCAAGCACCAGGCAGCTCGGCTTGCCGGCCACGAAATCGCGGCCAATCAGATAGGCCTGGGCCAGGCCCTCGGGGCTGGGCTGCACGGCGTACTGGATATCCATGCCCCACTGCGAACCATCACCCAGCAGCTGCTGGAACAAGGCCTGTTCGTGAGGGGTGTTGATGATCAGCACTTCACGGATGCCCGACAGCATCAGCACGCTGAGCGGGTAATAGATCATCGGCTTGTCGTACACCGGCAGCAGCTGCTTGCTGACGCCCTTGGTGATCGGATACAGCCGCGTGCCGGAACCACCGGCGAGGATGATGCCTTTACGTTGGGTCATGTCGTCTCCCAGGGTCAGGCAGAAGTGCCGATGCGCTGCAGGCGGTAGCTGCCATCCAGCACGCCGTTGACCCATTCCTGGTTGTCCAGATACCAGTCCACGGTAAAGGCGATGCCCTGTTCGAAGGTGTAGGCCGGCTCCCAGCCCAGGTCGTTCTTCAGCTTCGACGCATCGATCGCGTAGCGGCGGTCATGACCCGGGCGGTCGGCCACGTAGGTGATCTGGCTGCTGCGCGGCTCGCCATCCGCGCGCGGGCGGCGCTGGTCCAGCAGTGCGCAGATGGCCTGCACCACTTCGATGTTCTGCTTTTCCGAATTGCCACCCACGTTGTAGGTCTCGCCAACCTTGCCCTTCGCGAGCACCGTGCGGATCGCTTCGCAATGGTCGGACACGAACAGCCAGTCGCGCACCTGCCTGCCATCGCCGTACACCGGCAACGGCTCGCCGGCCAGCGCCTTGGCGATCACCAGCGGGATCAGCTTCTCCGGGAAGTGGTACGGGCCATAGTTGTTGGAGCAGTTGGTGGTCAGTACCGGCAACCCATAGGTGTGGTGGAAGGCACGGACCAGGTGGTCCGAGGCGGCCTTCGACGCCGAGTACGGGGAATTCGGAGCATACGGCGTGGTTTCGCTGAACTTGCCGGTCTCACCCAAGGTGCCGTACACCTCGTCAGTGGATACGTGCAGGAAGCGGAAAGCCGCGCCCTGCTCGGCCGGCAGCGCCTTCCAGTAGTCACGGACCGCCTCCAGCAGGCCCAGGGTGCCCACCACATTGGTCTGGATGAAGGCGCCCGGACCGTCGATGGAGCGATCCACGTGGCTCTCGGCCGCGAAGTTCAGCACCGCATCGGGCTGGTGCTCGGCCAGCAGGCGGGTGACCAGGGCGCTGTCGCCGATATCACCCTGCACGAACACGTGGTCCGGATTGCCGTCCAGACTGGACAGGGTCTTCAGGTTGCCGGCGTAGGTCAGCGCATCGAGGTTGATGACCTTGACGCCACACGCGACGGCCTCGAGAACGAAGTTACCGCCAATGAATCCGGCGCCGCCGGTGACGAGCCAAGTGGGCACAGCCATTCTCCTGTCATCATGGTGCCTCAGCGCACAACAGGGCTGAATGCAGCTCTACAGGATACATCGGGGCTGGGCCCAAGGATGCCTTCATCAGCTGAACAAGCCGACGTCCAAGCCCGAGTTTGCGGCATCGCAGCAAAACTATACGCATTCGCATGGTCCCTAAAGGCCAGCTAGAATCGGGATCCCACCCCCGAACCGGTTGCTGTGCGAGGACCGGACGTTCTCCCCGTTATTGAAGGACCCCGTACCAGATGAAAATCCTCGTCGCGTACAAGCGCGTGGTGGACTACAACGTCCGCATTCAGGTCAAGCCGGACGGTTCCGGCGTGGTCACCGACGGCGTCAAGCTGTCCCCCAATCCCTTCGATGAAATCGCCTTGGAAGAAGCCCTGCGCCTGCGCGACAAGGGCATCGCCAGCGAAGTCGTGGTTGCCACCATCGCCCCGGCCGATGCCCAGGCGCATCTGCGCAACGGTCTGGCCATGGGCGCCAACCGCGCCATCCACGTCGTCACCGACAAGGCCATCCAGCCGCTGACCGCCTCGCGCACCCTGCTCAAGCTGATCGAGAAGGAACAGCCGGACCTGGTGATCCTCGGCAAGCAGGCCATTGACGACGACGCCAACCAGACCGGCCAGATGCTGGCCACGTTGTGGGGCCGCCCGCAGGCCACCTTTGCCAGCAAGCTGGAGATTGCCGATGGCAAGGCCACGGTGACCCGCGAAGTCGACGCCGGCCTGGAAACGCTGGAAGTGGACCTGCCAGCCGTGGTCACCACCGACCTGCGCCTGAACGAGCCACGCTTCATCAAGCTGCCAGACATCATGAAGGCCAAGGCCAAACCGCTGGAGACCCTGCAGCTGGCCGACCTCGGCGTTGAAGCTGCCGACACCTTCAGGACCACCCACTACGCCGCGCCGTCCAAGCGCAGCAGGGGTGTAATGGTCAAGGACGCGGCCGAACTGGTGGCCGCACTCAAGCAGAAGGGGTTGCTGTAATGAGCAGGATTCTCGTCATCGCCGAGCACCACGACGGCAAGCTCAACGCCGCCACCGCCAAGACCGTCAGCGCCGCTGCCGCCATCAGCGGTGCCAGCATCGATGTGGTGGTGCTGGCCGCCGATCCGGCGGCGGTCGCCGCCGAGGCCGCGAAGATCGCTGGCGTCGCCAAGGTCCTGACCGTGGCCAATGCCGCCAACGCGCAGGCCATCGCCCAGGTGCTCGCGCCGCAGATCGCGCAGCTGGCCAAGGGCTACACCCACGTGTTCGGACCGTCGACCACCTTCGGCAAGGACCTGATGCCGTGCGTGGCCACCCTGCTCGGCGTCAACCAGGTCTCCGACCTGATGACCGTCGAAGGCAGCCACACCTTCAAGCGCCCGATCTACGCCGGCAACGCGATCATCACCGTGGAAGCCCCGGCCGACCAGATCGTGGTCGCCACCGTGCGCGCCGCGTCGTGGTCGGAAGCCGCCCAGGGCGGTAGTGCCGCCGTTGAAGCGGCAAGCGTCGACGCCGCGCTGCCGACCCACACCCGCTTCATCGGCCTGGCCGCCGGTGCCAGCGACCGCCCGGACCTGCAGAGCGCCAAGCGCGTGGTCTCCGGTGGCCGTGGTGTCGGTTCGGAAGAGAACTTCAAAGTCATCTTCCAGCTGGCCGACAAGCTGGGTGCCGCCGTCGGTGCTTCGCGTGCGGCGGTCGATGCCGGCTACGTTCCCAGCGACCTGCAGGTCGGCCAGACCGGCAAGATCATCGCGCCGGAACTGTATGTGGCCATCGGCATCAGCGGTGCGATCCAGCACCTGACCGGCATCAAGGACGCCGGCACGATCGTAGCCATCAACAAGGACGGCGATGCGCCGATCTTTGAGATTGCCGATATCGGCCTGGTGGGGGATCTGTTCACGATCCTGCCGGAGCTGGAAACGGCACTGGGCTGAGCAGTCGTCAGAAGTGCCGCGTAATCAATGATTTACGCGGCATCTCCAGTTTGAGGTATGGCCTGCAGGGACGCCGGCTTGGCTCACTCGTCCTTGCAGTGCCTGTCGTTATAATCAGGGGTCAACCCGTGTAAGGACTGCATTGATGACGCTCCCGTGTTTCAAGGCCTATGACATCCGTGGTCGCGTTCCAGATGAACTGGATGAACGCCTTGCCCGCCGTATCGGCGCTGGCACCGCTGCGTTGCTGGGCCCGGGGCCGGTAGTGGTTGGACACGACATCCGCCTCAGCAGCCCCGCCCTGATGCAGGCTGCCATCGAGGGTCTGACGGCGAGTGGACGCGACGTTATCGATATTGGCATGTGTGGCACCGAGGAGGTCTATTTCCAGACCTTCCACCGCAAGGCCGCCGGCGGCATCATGGTGACCGCCAGCCACAACCCGATGGACTACAACGGGATGAAGCTGGTTCGCGAGGAATCCAAGCCGATCAGTGGCGATACGGGCCTGTTCAACATCCGCGACTTCGCCGCCTCGGACGCTCCCCTCGGCAATGGCCAAGGCACGATCCTCCGGGATGCAGACAAGTCCGCCTACATCCGGCATCTGCTGGGTTATGTCGATGTGGCCAACCTGAAGCCGCTGAAGATCGTCACCAACCCGGGCAATGGTGGCGCAGGTCTGGTGATCGACGAACTGGCCGCACACCTGCCGCTCGAATTCATTCGCATCCAGCACGAAGCTGATGGCAGCTTCCCCAACGGCATCCCCAACCCATTGCTACCGGAGAACCGCGCGGCAACCCGTGATGCCGTGCGCAAGCATGGCGCTGACTTCGGTATTGCCTGGGATGGCGACTTCGATCGCTGCTTCTTCTTCGATGCCGAAGGCAATTTCATCGAAGGCTATTACCTCGTTGGCCTGCTGGCCACCGCACTGCTGGCCCGCCAGCCAGGCGGTAAGATCATCCACGACCCGCGCCTAACCTGGAACACCGTGGAAATGGTCGAGCAGGCCGGCGGTGTGCCGATCATGAGCAAGACCGGCCATGCCTTCATCAAAGAGCGCATGCGCGCCGAAGATGCGATCTACGGCGGCGAAATGAGCGCGCACCACTACTTCCGCGAATTCGCCTACTGCGATTCCGGCATGATTCCGTGGCTGCTGATCGCGCAGCTGGTCTCCAGCACCGGCAAGTCGCTGGGTGAACTGGTGGCGGACCGCATGAAGGCCTACCCATGCAGCGGTGAGATCAATTTCCGCGTGGATGATGCCAAGGCAACCGTCGCACGCGTGCTGGGGCACTTCGAGGCGCAGCAGCCCAAGCTGGACCGTACCGACGGCATCAGCGCTGATTTCGAAGAATGGCGCTTCAGCCTGCGCAGCTCGAATACCGAGCCGCTGCTTCGCCTGAACATTGAAACGCGCGGCGACGAAACGCTGCTGCAGGACCGCATCCGCGAGCTGACCGCCCTGATTGGCGGCACGCCAGCCAATCATTGAGAAGGACCACTTCGTATGACCCCCATCGTTCCCGTCATTCTTTCCGGTGGCTCAGGCACCCGGCTGTGGCCGCTGTCGCGCGAAGCGTACCCGAAGCAGTTCCTGCCGCTGGTCGGCGATGACACGATGCTGCAGGCAACTTGGAAGCGCGTTGCGTCCATTGCTGGCGCAGCGCCCATCGTGGTCGCCAACCAAGAACATCGCTTCATGGCCGCCGAGCAGCTGCGCGAGTGCAAGGTGCTGCCGCAGGCGCTGATTCTCGAGCCGGTTGGCCGCAACACCGCCCCGGCCATCGCCATCGCGGCAATGCAGGCCTTGGCCGGCGGCGACGATGCCCTGATGCTGGTCCTCCCCTCCGACCATGTGGTCCGCAATGAAGCGGCCTTCCACGCGGCGGTCAAACAGGCAGCCATCGCTGCCGAAGCCGGCAAGCTGGTCACCTTCGGCATCGTACCCACCGCACCGGAAACCGGCTACGGCTACATCAAGGCCGCTGCCGGAGAAGGCGTGCGCGTCGTTGATCGTTTTGTCGAGAAACCCGACCTGGCCACCGCCGAACAGTATGTGACTTCGGGCGAGTACTTCTGGAATAGCGGCATGTTCTTGTTCAAGGCGTCTCGCTATCTGAAGGAGCTGGAGACGCTGCAGCCGGCAATCCTGGCTGCATGCCGCCAGGCGCTCGAAAAGGCAGTACGCGACAACGACTTCATCCGTCTGGATGCCGAGGCGTTCGCCGCCAGCCCGAACGATTCGATCGACTATGCCGTGATGGAGAAGACGGCTGACGCAGCCGTGGTCCCACTGGATGCGGAATGGAACGATGTAGGCTCCTGGTCTGCGCTGTGGGAAGTGTCGGATAAGGATGCCGATGGCAATGCCTGCCACGGCGACGTGATCGCGCTGGACTGCAAGGACAGCTACGCCTACGGCAATCGCCTGATCGCGATGGTGGGCCTGCAGGATGTGGTCGTCGTGGAAACCGATGATGCGGTCTTCGTGGGCCACAAGGACCGCGTGCAAGACGTCAAGGAAATCGTCGGCCAGATCAAGCACGACGGCCGCAGCGAAGCCGCGGCCCACCGCAAGGTCTACCGCCCGTGGGGCGCTTACGATTCCATCGACAACGGTGCGCGCTTCCAGGTCAAGCGCATTACCGTGAAGCCGGGTGCGACGCTGAGCCTGCAGATGCACCACCACCGTGCCGAACACTGGATCGTGGTCAGCGGCACGGCCGAAGTGACCCGCGGTGACGAGGTGATCCTGCTGTCGGAAAACCAGAGCACCTACATCCCGCTCGGCGTCACCCATCGCCTGAAGAATCCGGGCAAGCTGCCGCTGGAACTGATCGAAGTACAGTCCGGCAGCTACCTGGGAGAAGACGATATCGTCCGCTTCCAAGACAGCTATGGCCGGGCCTGATCGAGAATCTTAATTTTAGAATATCTCGGCATGAGCGCCCGCTGCCCTGCAGCGGGCGCTTTTGTCTAGACCAGGGCGATAAGCTGCACCGATGTCTGGCAGAGCCAGACAGTGCGCAGGGGGAGGGTAGGTATGAAGATGGGTCCGAGATTTTCATTGGACAACCCTATAGGGTTTTGACCGATGCGCTGTACATGAGCTGTATGAAAGGAACATTTTAGCGAGACACCATCAGGAGTCTGTCGGGCATGGCTCACGATATCCTTCTGAACGAGGGCGCCAACGTTGGCCTCACTACGCTCTTGCAATCCCGCATCCCCGAGCATGTTCACGCTTTCGAGCCATCACCAACGACATTTCAACTCTTCAGAGATAATGTGAAGCGCGCTGGCGGTTTAAAAACGTCATCTTGCATATGCCGGCTTGGGTGAGCACGCGGTAAAATTTGAACTAGCCTTTTCCTTACAAAATCTTCCCGGGGCTTTTGAAGCTAACCAGAACCAGGCAGACGCCGTACATGCAATTGGGCCCATTCGAATCGAGGCCTTTGGTGACGTCATACGTAGCGCCAGGCTCGCAGGAGCGACATATTCAAGATCGATGTCGAGCGCTTCGAGTTACGAGTGCTTCGACGAAGCGGTGGTCGTTGTGGCGGAACAATCCCGCCGCGGCACTCGAAATGAACTACTGGTACCTCCATGCATTCCGGCGCCCAAGCATTCCTGACTTCATGGATGTATTACTGCCCCCCCCTTTGCAGGTGCAGCAAGGCCACCATCGCATGCTGCGCGACCCATCCGAGCGCCATACGGTGATGCACCCACCAACGCACCAGCATCGTCCGGCGTCAAACTCTGCTCCGCGCCCGTGAGACCGAGCCGGCTTCAGGCCTGATCGAAGCCTTTCCGTTTCATGTGGGCGACTGAGCCGTGGTTTGGACTCACTTGAGTTAAAGCAATAAGGCCGGGCTCTCGCCCGGCCTTGACATGAACTCCGTAGATATGGTCAGTTATCGCCAAACAGGTCCCTGGTGTAGACCTTCTCTAATACGTCGGCGAGATTTTCGGACATCCGGTTACTGATGATGACGTCAGCCTCGCGCTTGAATGCCTCAAGGTCGTTGACCACGCGCGAGTTGAAGAAATCTGCATCTCCCAATACGGGCTCATGCACGATGACCTCGACGCCCTTCGCTTTGATCCGCTTCATGATTCCTTGAATGCTGGAAGAACGGAAGTTGTCCGACCCACTCTTCATGATCAAGCGATAGATGCCCACTACCTTGGGTTTCAGACGCAGGATATCCCCTGCAATGAAGTCCTTCCGGGTTGTATTGGAGTCAACAATTGCCCGGATGATGTTCTGGGGAACACTCTGGTAGTTTGCCAACAACTGCTTGGTGTCTTTCGGCAAGCAGTAGCCCCCATAGCCGAAAGAAGGATTGTTGTACCCTCCCCCGATACGCGGGTCGAGACAGATCCCCTCAATGATCTGACGGCTGTCCAAGCCATGCGTCATTGCATACGTGTCGAGCTCATTGAAGTAGGACACGCGCATGGCCAAATACGTATTGGCGAACAGCTTGATTGCCTCAGCCTCTGTCGAATCCGTAAGCAGGACGGGCACATCCTGCTTTTCCGCACCCTGCTCAAGCATCTGGGCGAACTGTTTGGCTTCAGCCGAACTACCGCCCACGATGATACGGGACGGGTACAGATTGTCGTAAAGTGCGCGACCCTCGCGCAGGAACTCGGGCGAGAACAAAATGTTATCGACACCAAACTTCGCACGAACATTCTGGGTGTAACCCACGGGAATGGTGGATTTGATCACCATCGTAGCGGCCGGATTGATTTCAAGCACCTGCTTGATTACGGCCTCAATCGAACGGGTGTTGAAATAGTTCGTTTCGGGATCGTAATCGGTTGGCGTGGCAATGATCACGTATGCCGCGTCAGCATAGGCGTCAACGGGGTCGAGCGTGGCGCGGAAGTTCAGCGTACCGCTCTGCAGCGCCTGCTGGATCTCAGCGTCAACAATCGGGGACTCGCCCCGGTTGAGCTTCTCCACCTTATCTGCGATCAGGTCAAGCGCGACCACTTCGTGATGGCGCGCCAACAGCATACCGTTGGAAAGGCCCACATAGCCGGTGCCCGCAATGGCGATCTTCATTGGTTATCTCTCTATACGACGTTGCTAGGGTGCGGGTACGTGGAGCATGCGCTCCCGCGCGCACTGGTAGTAGGTATTGCCTTTCCAGAATGCAAGGCCTTGGTCAGCGGCCTCGGTCGCCAACGCGTCGCGCATTGTCACACAGGCCGGGCCGGGCCAGAGCGAACGGGTCATGGCCTCCCCTTTCGGACTCAGATAAGGGACAGCCATGTAATAGCTGGAGCAGACCAGCAAGGGAATGCTCGCCAGCGCCGCACCGACCCAGGATCGGTTGCTTGCCTGCTCCGGCTCCAAGATGCGGAGGCAGCACATGGCACTGATGAGCAACGCCAAGGCAGCAGGCAACAAGAGTCGATCGCCCCAGGCATCCCAGCCGAATGGTGCCCACCAGCGCGCAAAGGCCACGGCCGACAAGATTAGTACGGTCAGCGCTGCCAGCAACGCCTGCCGGCGCGGAACGAGGCCCACGATCCGCCAACCAACCAAGCCCATGAGCAGCGCCCCGCCCCAGAAGACAAGAAGGCCGCCATTTGGGGAGAAGATGGATCCAAAGAAGAATTCAGCACTCTTTGCCAGCGCTGGAGTGGTCAGTTCAGCCTCGGCCATGTAGGCCTTGGGCAGCGGCACCCCGTACTTGAACCAACTGTATGCAGCCGCCAGAACCTGCGACAGCAGGACAGGTCCCACGGCAACGGCAAACGCGCACCTGAGACGCGATCTGCCTGCCGTGTGTTTATACAGGGCGTGCAGAGGTCGAATGGCAACGAGGAGCAGTAACGCCATCGCCGCTCCCATAAACAAAGCCAGTGTGTCTTTGTAAAGTGGAAACAGGAACCCTGCTAGGCCCAACATCCACCACGATGACCTGGCCGGCTGAAGGTTTGGTGCCGTGAGCACCTGAACGAACGCCGCGATGTATAGGCCACAGAAGACACCAGCCTGAACCTCCAATGCGCCACTAAGGACGTAGAACATCGGCAAGGGACTCAGGGCCAGCGCGAGCACATACGCCCAGCCAGCACGGAGCAGCAGTACCCCGCCCCTTGTAAGCCACAATGCCGCAAGCGGCAGCAACAAGCAGAACAAATTGAGTGTAGCCAGGCGGACAGCGGTGAGGCCGCTGGAGGTCTCCGTTATGCCCGCATTGACCAGATAGGCAAGGGGAAACTTGCTCATCCCTTCGCATGGCAAACGGACTGTCTGTTCAAGACAGTGTTTTGCAGTCTGCCAATCACCCTTCCAGGCAACGTGATCGGTCGGGTTGAACTGGACAAGGCCGATGCTGGTCCAAGTCACCACAGCAAGGCAGACCACCGCAATCAACCAGCCCACGCCAGCGCGGCGTGCGTACCGGTCAGCGTTCAGCGCGAAGGCTTGGGCAGGCATTTCCATGCGCCCTCGCTGTTGGCCATTGGCGTGCACTCGTGCGCCGCCGTCAATGTCGAACGATGCTGCTCGAGCAGCGCCCCCGAAACAAGATAGACTGCACCTGGATCAATCGTTTTGAGACGTGCTGCGTAGTCGCAGTGATATGCAGTCTGCTTATCGGGTGTACGAGCAGCATAGAAATTATTGGTGGGAATTCCTATCGAGGCGGCAAGGTGTCCCACCGACTCATAGTTGCGCACACCACCTGGGGTAGCCTGGTGGTCGCACTGCCATGCCGGGTACACGAAGATCGCGGTGTAATTGCCACTTGGGACGTCCGTCAGGCGCAACGATTGATACGAGTCAATGTTCAGCCGTACTTGATGGCCGATCGTACGGATATCGAGCAACTGGACGGCCACCACCGCGGTCAGGAGAAGTGCCAGTCTACGTAGTCCCAGGCGAAGAGAGCTGGCAGCAAGGAAGATCAACAGCAACCAGAATCCTGCCATCCAGAACAGGCGACCGCTGCCGCGGAAGCGCGACAACAGGTAGTTGATGCTCCTGGGAACGGGAACTTCCAGCGCGTGTCCGGCAAGCGTAATGGTGGTCGACACGGCGACGATGGTGCACAGAAGTACGACCAGGAGTGCCGACATGAAGGGGAATCGACTGGGTTGCAGCCGGTGATTCAGACACACCAGGAGCGTGATTGCACCCAGCGCGAGCACACCCAGACCTAGGTAGGTATAGCCCTCGAAACTTTGGCCGCCAGTGGGATCAGGGACATCCAACGGAAGTAGCGCGGCGCTTCCATTGGAATCGAACGGACCCAGCAAATTCATCGAATAGATGCCGTAGCCGCTCGTGCTCGCAGTAGTCCCGCCCATGAACCCAAACACCCAGAGCCCAAACGCCGCAAGCGCCGCCATGCTGCCCAGACGAACTGCAACCTGCCGCCAACCCAGCGTTGACCAGGACATGATGACAAGGCTTCCGTTGCTGATCAGCACCAGGAGTGCCAGATACGGATTCAGGCCGGTGGCCAGTACCACGACTGCTCCATTGGCGAGCACCCATGCACGCCCCTTCCAGTCCAGGGTGGACAGGGCGACCCAGATAGAGATGACCAGAACCCACTGCGAGGAAAGTGCGGTGTGGCCTTGGAAGCGATAGAAGGTATAGGGAATGCTGGCAAACAGGATGCCAATGAGGACGGCCGCGTATCGCGAAAGAAGCTCGTCACCCTGCCCGGTAAGACGCAAGGTGCGCAGCGCCGCAAGGTAGCCGAACACGCCTTGCAGCACCAGACATGCCATGAAGTAGTAGCCGAAGTACTGGGTACCTGGCGTAACCAGATTGGCGAATGGCTTGGCCAGCAGCAGGAGCAGCGGCATGGGATCGAACAGAGAGATGCTGATCGGCTCTGGATAGCTGACGCGCAACGTGGTCAGCCAGCTGGCCGACGTGTCAGACAGATACTGGCTCCAGGCGACGTGCACCTGGGCAAGATCACCCCAAACCCAACGCAAATTGTGAACATCCAATGGCCCAGTACCCAGCACCTTGCTCGCCCACCACGCAGCGAACAGCGCCACAAGAAGCGCACCGATGATCGTTGCGAGCCGCATCCGAAGCGCTCGGGTTCCAGGAGAAGCGACCATAGTCATCGACACTGGTAATCCACGCCTTTTGCACTATGCCTGAAGGGATCAGTGAGATCATCGGTATATTGCCCCATGATCAATCGCTCCTTGGGCAGGAAGTGCGTCCTGTAGAAGCGCCCCAGGCTGGCAACGCGCTGACCCTTGTCGGTCAGCCGAACGCAGCCATTTTCTATGGTAATGGTCCCGGACTGCAGCTGCTCCGTCAGGCGGATGTCAACAAGCCGATGTTCGACCATGTACTCATTGACGAATACATCGCCCATGCGCGCCTGCTGGATCCCGCCACCACGCTGCTGCAACTTTTCCAGAATGTAGAATGACAGCGAACGATCTACGACCGTCGGCACGCTGATGGCGAACGCATAGCCGGCCAGCGCCCACACAGACAACAACAGAACGCGTTCCAGACCACTGAACGCGGCCAAACCTCGCACGGCCCAGAGCACGCCTCCCGTCACCGCCGCGGCAATCAGCGCGTCAATCAATGCGGCATACAGCACCACGTTGACACGGAAATAGTGCACATGCAGGAAATGTATGACAAACAACGTCAGCACAAACGCGACCGTAGCCAGGCAAGCCTGCAGGTAACGATTCATCGAAACACCATGAATTTGTTGGCGAGGAAGCTACAGGCCATCTGCATCACGGTGGCCACCAGAAAACCAACGGTGTAGTCGAATCCCAGCCGGTCTGTCCACACGTAGAGAATAAGCCCGTGAAACACGGCAATAACGGCGTAGACCGCCAGAAACATCGAACCCTGACGGACGATACTCCGATCGGTTGCGCGAAATACGAAGTAGCGACTACCCAGGAACGACGTGAGAATTCCGAACACAGCAGCGATCCCATTGGCCACGCCTGCCGATGGGATCTCAAGCACTTCGATGTTGAAGCGAAGAACACCGTAGTGCACGGCGGTCGCTGCAAGCCCGTTGATCAGATAGCGGAAGAACTGTCCGCCGAGAGCCGTCCTAGCGCTCGCGAGCATGGGAGACATGGTCAACGAATTCTCGATAACTACCAATGCCAAGCACGCCACCACTGCGGATCATGCCCGACAGCATGAGGATGATGAGCGTCAGCGCGGCCGTCTGCAGGAACACGAGCAGCAGAATACCGAATGCCAAGGAGAACCAACCTGGCGTTGCAAATCCCATAGCCTTGAGCAGGAGTGCGACCACTCCTCCCACGACCGACAGGCCTGCCACCAACGTACATGCGATGCCTACACGGACGAGCACATCTTCCGCGAAAACCATCAGCGCCCTGAAGCCATGCAACGCGAGGCCCACAAAGTTCATCTTGCTCTTCCCGGCATATCGCGGGCCGCGGTCCAGCGGACAGCTCTGTACACGCAACTTGGAGCTCAGAACGCTGGCTGCCACATGTGTCCACAATTCCTGCATTGCCGCCAAACGGCGAACCGCCGGCATCTTGGCTACCATGAAGTTGCCAAAGCTGATCCTGCGACCGCTTAGCATGGAGAACAGGAATTTGTAGACCAAGTAGAAGGCTTTGAACTTGATCGATTCCACCCTACTTTTCCGGGTTGCCACGACCACATCGACATCGGCGGAGGACAAGCCCGCGACGAGTTCAGTCATGCTCTCAGGCGTGTCCTCACCGTCTGAATCCATCACCACGACGATTGCCTCGTCGCCGAAGTGCTCGGCGGCGTAGCTCAGTCCAATGGCGATGGCACGCTGGTGACCAACATTTCGACGCAGTTTGATGACCACACCGTCGAGACCTGCATCCGCAATGGCCTGGACCTGCAGCGGCTGGCGCACTGATCCGTCGTCGACAGCCACCACGTAGATATCAGGACCTTGGGTACGGGCAAGTTCCTGGAACAGCCGGGTGGACGCCTCCACGTCCTCATACACCGGCATCACCACGATCCTTGACGGCGTGACCATGTTCAACCCTGCAGACGGTGGCGGAAGTATGCGATGGTTTCCTTCAGCCCATCTTCCAGACAGACCTTAGGTTCCCAATCGAAGGTGGCCTTGGCCAAGCTGATGTCGGGCTGGCGCTGCTTCGGATCATCAGAAGGAAGCGGACGGTGAACGATCTTGGACGAGCCACCCACGAGGCGCAGCACGGTTTCAGCGAGCTCCAGCATGGTGAACTCACCCGGATTACCAATATTGACCGGACCGGTGAAATCAGCCGGCGAGTTCATCAGGCGCAGCATGCCCTCGATCAGGTCATCGACATAGCAGAAGCTGCGTGTCTGCTGACCATCGCCATAGATGGTGATGGGGTCGCCCTTCAACGCCTGCACGATGAAATTGCTGACCACGCGACCATCGTTGGGGTGCATGCGCGGACCATACGTATTGAAGATACGCATCACCTTGATCTCGAGCTGGTGCTGGCGCCAGTAATCAAAGAACAGGGTTTCCGCGCAGCGCTTGCCTTCGTCATAGCAACTGCGGATACCAATTGGGTTCACGCGCCCCCAGTAGCCTTCGACCTGCGGATGAATCTCCGGATCGCCGTAGACTTCGCTGGTGCTGGCCTGGAGGATGCGTGCGCCCACTCGCTTGGCCAGGCCGAGCATGTTGATTGCACCATGAACGCTGGTCTTGGTCGTCTGCACCGGATCGTGCTGGTAGTGCACTGGGGAGGCAGGACAGGCAAGATTGAAGATCCTGTCGACCTCAACGTACAGCGGGAAGGTCACGTCATGGCGCATCAGCTCGAACCGCGGATGCTTGAGCAATCCGTCGACGTTGGCCTTGCTGCCGGTGTAGAAGTTGTCGACGCAGAGCACGTCATGACCTGCCTCGATCAGGCGGTCGCAGAGGTGGGACCCGAGAAAGCCGGCACCGCCAGTCACTAGAACGCGTTTTTGTTCGTCAGCCATGTTCGATGCAGTCCTTAATATCCGGGCGGGCAGGAGGCAAACTATGGCCGCCCACCCAAGAGTCATTCATACAATTGTAAGCGAATTCCGGGCAGATCAGTCGCTGGCCCCGGGTGCCACCTTGGCAGTTTCCGCCTCCAGCATCCATGCAAGAGTCTGCCGCATATCCGGCCAATTCCAGTCCTGGATCAGAGACTTCAGCCGCCGGTTGTCACCCAGCAAGATCTTGACTTCGTTTGGTCGCACAAAGTCGGGATTGACCTGGACCTCAAGCTCGTGACCCGTGAGTTCCGCACAGATGCGGACGATCTCAGTCAGCGTGCGACCGACACCGGTGCACACATTCACTACCTGGCCGACAGCCTCTGTCTGCTGCAGCAACTGGCGGTAGGCAGACACCACGGCTCGGACATCGCCGAAGTCGCGGGAGACCTCCAGGTTACCCAGTTCCATTACGCTCGCTCTTCTGGCGAAATGGGACACGATTTTGGGCACAAGGAACTGAGCGGCCTGCCCCACGCCTGTGTAGTTGAAGGGCCGGGTAATCACGATTGGCAGACGGTCCCGCCACAAGCCGGCGACATGTTCCATTGCCAGCTTGCTCACCGCGTAGTCATTTGCCGGCGCAGGCACTGTGTCTTCGTCCAGCATTCCCGCAGAGCTGTTGCCGTAAACATTGGCGCTGCTCGCAAGCAGGACGCAAGCCGGGGCGTGCGACGCCTTCTCAAGCCCATCCAGAAGGTTTCTCGTACCCAGCAGGTTGACTGCGTAGAACTCTTCTACACGGCCATGCCCGACAAATGCTAGCGCAGCGAGATGCACGACAAAGTCGACGCGAGCAGCCTCTACTGCCGTGAACACGGCCTCGCGATCGGTGAGGTCCGCGAACACGTGCTCCTGCGCCTCGGTGGCGGCGCCCGCGGCACCGAGGGCGATGACATGGCAGCCCTGCTGCTGAAGTTCCTTCAGCATGTAGCGTCCAGTGAAACCGGACGCTCCCGTGACAAGGACGCGCTTGCCGGCCAAGTCAGAAGGAGAAACCACGCTCGTTCCTCTGCAGGTCTGCTTCGACCATCATCTGGCACAACTGCTCCAGCGTGGTTTCCGGTTTCCAGCCAAGGATCCGCCCTGCCTTTTCCGGATTGCCAATCAACAAGTCGACCTCGGCCGGGCGGTGGAACTTGGGATTGATCCGCATGACCGTCTTGCCGCTGGCGGCGTCCACGGCAACTTCGTCGAGATCCTTGCCACGGAATTCAACATCGATTCCCGCACCCTTGAAGGCCATACCGACGAAGTCTCGCACGGTCTCGGTTCGATTCGTTGCCAAAACAAAGGTGTCGGGCTGATCGGCCTGCAGCATCCGCCACATGCCTTCAACGTACTCTTTGGCAAAGCCCCAATCGCGCTTTGCATCGAGGTTACCCAGCTCCAGGCACTCAAGCTGGCCGAGCTTGATCTTGGCGACCGAGTCGGTGATCTTGCGGGTCACAAACTCGCGGCCACGCAGCGGGCTCTCGTGATTGAACAGGATGCCGCTGGAACCGAAGATATCGTAGCTTTCACGGTAGTTCACCGTGATCCAGTGGGCGTAAAGCTTGGCCACACCATACGGACTGCGAGGATAGAACGCCGTATCTTCGACCTGCGGGACAGCCTGCACCTTGCCGAACATTTCCGAGGTAGACGCCTGGTAGAAACGGATCTTCGGATTGACCAGACGAATTGCCTCAAGCAGATTCAGCGCGCCAACACCGGTGATCTGGGCCGTTGTTGTGGGCTGGTCAAAACTGACACCGACGAAGCTCTGAGCGGCGAGATTGTAGATCTCGTCGGGCTGGATCTTCTGCACCATTGCCAGAGAGGTCCCGAGGTCAGTCAGATCGTATTCCACCAGGCTCAGGTTCGGGTGATTGGTAACACCGAGCTCATCAAGGCGCCAGAAGTTCACCGAGCTGGTACGGCGATACGTGCCGAATACCTGATATCCCTTCTCAAGCAGAAGCTGGGTGAGATATGCCCCATCCTGCCCGGTAACGCCCGTGATGATTGCCTTCTTAGTACTCATCTATTCTCTCGTAGATATTCAAACCAGAATGTGCAGCAGCATGCCGCAGCTGCGCCCGGCGTTCTGCGGGTCACAGGGGCGACCAAACTGCCATATTAGCCTACCGCCGGGCCCTTCCGGCCTAACAGTGGCTCGCCCTTTGTCTCTCGGCCTTCAGCGCCGTCAGGATCGAGCACCGCTGCCTTCAGGCGCTCCGCGCTCTGTGCCCAGGTCAACCACTCCAAGCCATCCGGGCGCGGATGCTGCCCGCGCTCGAACAGGTTCAGCCAATCGTCAATCTCGCGGGACAGATCCTTGGCCGCCGAGGAAGCAAAGAAGTGAGCGTGCTGTCCCGCCACTTCCCTGAATACGGGAATATCCCGCGCGATAACGGGCAGCCCGCGCTGAGCGGCTTCGATGATCGGGAGCCCAAATCCCTCGCCTTCCGAACCTGCAATCAAGGCCGTGGAGCCGGCGTACAGCGCCTCCAGCAGGGCGTCGTCCGCCTTCGGCAGCCAGAACAGGTTGCGTCCCTGCTCCGGATGGGCCTCCAGCCGCGTGCAGAGTTCATCCACCATCCAGCCCTTCTTTCCAACGATCACCAGCGCGACAGACTGGCCGGACGCCCAAAGTTGCTCGAATGCGTTGAGTACGTGCAGATGACCCTTTCTCGGCTCTAGCGTACCAACCATCAAGAAGGACGGAGATTGCCGCAACCGCTCCATGAGCGCCGACGCACTATCCGGCACATCCGCCCGTGGAGCCGCCCCGTCCAGGTCGGCACCAAGGTGGAACCAGTCGACCTGTGGCGGATTGGGATGGGACTGCTCCAACACCCAGGACTCGACGTCGTCGGCCACGGCGCGTGAGATGCACACGACTTGATCTGAGACCGTGATGACGTCCCGCAGCCAGCGCTCGTGGTGCCAGCCCCCACCCTCCGGCCACCACTCAGGATGGCGAATCGGGAGGATGTCATAGATGACGAAGGCAATCTTGACCCCGGTTCTGCGCATATGCGCGAACCACTCTGGAATATAGGAGACTGCATCACCGACCAGATCGAGACCCAGGAACACATCTCCTGCGTGGCAAACCAGCGGCGTGTCTTCCTCCTCAGCCGTGCCGAAGAATGCGGATGCATAACGGTTGGCGCATACGTATTCCTTCTTCTCGCGATCAATGCGAACGAGCTGAATGCGATAGTTTGCTGGTGGATTTCGACCCCATTCAGCAATCACCTCGCGGGTCACGCGTTGGATGCCAGTCCGCAGGTCGTGGTTGGCCATCTCGGTTACGTCCACAAGCAGCGTCCGATGTGGAGGCGGCAGGCTTCTGTCCAATGCATCAGCCAGTTGCAGCGCGTCAAGTCCAGCCAATGGCCCGGAAGCCCTCAGGGCGTCCACTGCTTTGACCAGGATCGGGGCCTGGGCCAATTCTCCCCGATCCCGAGCGCCAACGGATTCGCAGGCGTCCAAGAACCGGTCGGCGACCACATCCCAAGAAAAGACCTTGGCACGTTCAAGGGAGTAAGCGCGCAGGGCGGGCAGGGTGTCGCGGCGACCCAGATGTCGCTCCAGCACCGAGCGTATTGATGCTACATCCATCGGATCGAACAAAGCACTGCGCTCGGTGGCGATCTCACGGATACTCGATGCGTCTGACGCCAGCACCGCCGCGCCGCAGGCCATGGCCTCCAGAACCGGTAGCCCGAACCCCTCATGCCAGGAGGGGAAGACGAACATCAGACACTCGTTGTACAACGCCACCAGCTCTTCGTCGCTCACGTACCCAATGAACTGAAGCGCATCCTGATCCAGGCCCAACTCATCTCCGAGAGTGCGCAATTGCGCCACATGGGGTGCATGCGTACGACCTGCAAATACCAGCTTCAAGCCAGACCGCAGGGCAGGATCGACGGACGCGTAAGCTTGCACCAAACGCACCAGGTTCTTCCGGTCGTCCGAGCCACCTGTGTAGAGCAGAAACTCGCCATGTACGCCGAACTTCGCACGAACGAGCTGTCTGGAGGCATCGGCCGCAGCCAGTGGTCGAAATACCGCATCGCAACCTGTGGATATCTCGAAGACATTCTGCTCTGGAACGCCCGCGTATGTCCGCGCCTCCTCTCCGGAGCTTGCGGAGATTGCGAACACGGCGTCCGCCTGCTTCACATGCTCCAGTTTCTCCATGTAGAAGTCGCGATAACCGGGTTCGGAATCCAAGTAGACCTGTGGATTCATCAGCGGAATCATGTCGTACAGCGTCACGACAGTCGGCACATCGCCGCGCACCGGCACGCTGGTGACCGAGTTGTCGACATAGCCCTCGAACAGGCTTGAGACATGGATGATGTCGGGACTCAGCGCTGCGAGCGCGGCCTCGCGCACTACTTGGGCGGCGGCTCGGCGTCCGTTATTGACCAGGTCTTTGGCGATCACAGGCAACGGAACATGCCATACATGAACATTCTCGCGCGGCACATGAGCGGCGAGCTGCTCGCGAATAGGCTGAATGGTGTCAACAAATGCACCATTCAACGCAATATGTACCTCGTGGCCGCGACTACGACGGACAACGGCTTCTGCCAGCGAAAGGGAGTAGCGCCCAATGCCGCGATAACGGCTCTCCGACTGCGCGCCCTGCAGGTCCATCAATATCTTCATTGCCGCCCCTCCTGGCGCTCCTCCTCAACCAACATCTGGTGAATAGCCCTGCCACGAATGGAGAGCTTGCTCGCTTCATCTTCTGCACCTGCGAAGCTCTGCACCTGCCCGGCAACCTCGACGTGCGGCACGGCCGCATCGACCACCGCGTGGTTGACTGCAACTGAGCGCAGCTTGGCGTGCACCCCCGGGAAAACCACGATTACTTTGTTGAGTGCACGTGCCAACGCTGGACGCGCCATCACACGACGCATGAGTGCCAGAAGAACGCGTCGGGTCGCATAGCGCGGCCGCTGTACCAGATGACTAAGGAACCGCAACGGCCGAGTCCATCGCCAGGAACGGCTTCGGTGCAAAGCGTGCATCTCGCCTTCGAGTTGGGTCGCGCGGAGGAACCAATGATGGGCACTCTGGTGGGCACCGGACAACTCCCCGCGTACCGACTCAAGCTCCTCACGCATATGCGAGTAGCTCGAACCTAGCCGTTCCAGCCGCCCGGCAAGACGCTGGGTACCGTGTGTCTGCGCCTGATTCTGGTCGCTGAGCTGCGCCACCTGCTGCTCCCGCTCGGTCGCCTTCAGGAACCAACGGTGCGCGTTGTCCAAGGACTCCTGAAGCTCGCGCTCAACCTGTGTCAGACGCCCTTGCTTAGCTTCAAGCGCATCCTCGTACTTGAGCAGGGCGCGCTCATTCAAAGCAGCTACCACTGCCCAGGAATGCGAGGCGGCGGCGGCCGGCTGGTCCATGGCCGCTTTCAGGGCAGCGAACGTCCACTCGTCCGCCGGCTTGGAAAGCACAGTCAGGAATGCGCTTCGATAGCGCATTGGCAGCATGTTGACATCCAGCAGTGGTCGCCGGGTGGGATAAGGCTCCCTTACCTGCCCCATGGTGATTTCACGCACGGTGATCAGGAAGGCCAGCAACAGATGATCAGGCCAAACGCAGTCTTCGGATTGATCGGAAATCGCACCGTAGTCGATAAACGAAGCATCTCCAGCATCATCGACAATGACGTTCCATGGTCGAATATCGTTGTGATACCGCCCGCTGCGCTCCAACGCGACCAATTGATCCAAGAGGGAGTCGACCACCCTCTCGCTGGAGTATGGAGTCTGCCGCGCCATCATCACTGAAAGGAGCTGACCGGGCAGTAATTCCCGCAGCAACCAGACGGCCTCCTGATCACGACTGTGCTCAAGAAGACGCGGCGACCCCGGAAGCACTTCGCTGCCGCCCAAGTACGCCACCTCACGTTCGTACTCCTGGACGTTCGGAAGCAGCAGGTCCGGGTGTTCGAGCGACATCCGTTTCAGCATCACGCCTTTTGCAAAGAAGTAGCGGCGCGTTCCATGGTGACTGCCCATAGCGTGCGTGTGTGAAACTTCCTTGTACTCGTCAAAGAGCCTGAAGTCGCCACCCAGATGCCAGTATCGAGAGCTTGCGTAATAAAGCGGGCGATCAATGCCGGAAAGATGGGTCGGCTGGCTGCCCATGAAGCGGACGAAGGCGTACGAGCCCAGCAGATCGCTGGCGCGCTCAGGCTGAGACGGCCCCCAGTAAACAGGCTCTTCGCGCAACGCCAGCTCGTAGATGCCCACAGGTATGACAGCTGCAAGGTGGGCAATGATGTCAGTGACCGCCGAGAATCCATGCATGTGCACAAGGTGGTGAAACACGCTCAAGCCCAACACCACGTCGTACTGCCCAGCCTTCAACTCACAGACCAAATCTTCAATGCTTCCGTGAACAAAAGTGGCACCAACGCCGCTCTCAGCCGCCAGCGCCCTGCAGACCTCAACGTTTTGCTGCAGATAGTCTGCACCAACGACAGTGCAGCCGTCCGCCGCCAAGCTGAGCGAGAAGAATCCTTGGGCACACCCCAGATCGAGGACGCGCACCGGACGCCCAAGCTGGGACTGCAGCCGGTGGACGACATCAGTAATGATCCGCAATCTGTCCACGCAACTGCGCGAACTTCCGTCAGACAACTCCGGGTGCCCAAAGATGGGCTGGTATTTCTCAGGCAATGCGCTCACCAGAGTAGTGATCGCGTCTTCACCGCGTGCCGCCTTGTTATTCATGTTTGAGCTCATTGTATGCCCGCTGTCAGCCCGCACCGGAGGTCAGCCTTGAGCCGAGAATTCCGCATTCATGTCCACGATGCCCCAGAACTGCATGGGGCGGCTCACATCCACAAGTATCGAGTCATAACGGCGATCCAGGGGTACCAACTCACCCAACGGGTCGCCACTGGAGATCCCCAGCGAAACCATGTAGTGGCCTTCGTTGACTGCGAAGGGAACCTTGAAGGTAGCAATCACTACGTCGCCGGCCTTGGGCGAAAGCACCTTTTGGCCATTGCTTGCCAGGAACGCGTTTGT
Organism: Stenotrophomonas sp. a6; assembly: GCF_030913325.1. Classification (NCBI taxonomy): domain Bacteria; kingdom Pseudomonadati; phylum Pseudomonadota; class Gammaproteobacteria; order Lysobacterales; family Lysobacteraceae; genus Stenotrophomonas; species Stenotrophomonas sp. a6. The sequence goes on along the minus strand of NZ_CP133161.1, from coordinate 556,180 downwards.
TCCGTAGAGAAAAACGCCATCGAGGGTCTTGATCAGCAAGCCGGGAACCGCGCTTTCCACATCCTCCTCGAAGTGGATCTTCATCTGGAACTGAACTGAATCGCCGCTACTCAGACGGGCAGGATAAGCCTCACCGTCAACGACCACTGCGAAATCGATGATGCGTGCGCCGCCGTGCCCCCAACGGTGCTCATCCTTGTTGTAGCCGCGCCGGGTATGAAAGAGGTCTTCAATCCCGCTTGAAGAAAGCACCGCCTCGCCACCCTCTTTTGCGGATTTAGCGTCACTCTTGCCCGACTTCCCGAACAGCTCGTCCAGGTACAGGTTGGATATCTCACGCGCCGGGCCGTCTGCGTGCAGACCGCCGTCCTTGATGAACAACACTCGATCGCAATGCTTGACGATATCGCCCACAGCGTGACTGACAAGGATGAGGGTCGTTCCCTGCTCCTTGTACTCTTTGACCCGCTTGAAGCATTTGGCTTGGAAGTAGGCATCACCGACGGACAACGCCTCGTCCACAATGAGAACGTCAGGTCGTTCCGCTGTTGCCACCGCGAACGCCACGCGCACCTGCATGCCACTTGAGTACGTCCGCACTGGAGTGTCGAAGTACTCTCCCACCTCAGCGAACGCTTCAATGTGAGGCATCATTACGTCGATCTGGGCTTGGGAGAATCCCATCAGGCCAGCCGCGTGCCTCGCGTTCTGGCGTCCCGTGAGCTCAGGATTGAATCCCATGCCAAGCTCGAGAATCGCCGCGATCCGGCCTCCGCGCACCACCTGCCCTTCCGTAGGCTGCAGGGTGCCGGTGATCATTTTGAGCAAAGTGCTCTTGCCAGCACCATTCTTACCAACAATACCGACGGATTCACCCGGCCGAATGTCAAACGACACCCCCCGAAGCACCCAGTGCTCCTCCTTCGGTCGCACTGGAAAACCGAACCAACTGGCAATGCGCAGCCATTCGCTGCCCCACACGCGATAGGACTTACCCACATTTCTGACGTGCATGGCGGTACTCATAGGACATCCACCATTTCCTGGCTGGCGCGTCGGAACACAATCAGCGAAGCCACGCCCAGTACGACGGCAACTATCGTAAGCGGAAGCAGAGACATCCAGTCAGGATCCTTCCCATACAGCAATACCTGCTGGTAAGCCGTCACCAGCGGATACAGTGGATTGAGCTTGAAGATTTCGCGGACGGACTCGGGCAGGATACTGATGTTGTAGACAATCGGCGTCAGCCAGAACAATGCTTGCAGGAGGACAGGCACAACCTGTCCGATGTCACGCATGAATACGTTGAGCACACCCAGAAGCAATCCGACCGACATGGAGGTCAACAGGGTCAGCAGGATGAGCATAGGGAGCCAGACCACACTTGCACCCGGCATATGCCCCAACACAGCAAACACCGCGAAGATGGCAAGCACCAGCAACGCATTGTTAATCAGCATGCTGCCAGCACAAATGAATGGAAGGCATACGCGAGGAAATGCGACCTTCTTCATGAGATTGCCGTTGTCGACGAAAAGAGTGACGCAGCGACTGATCGACTCGGCGAAGAGCCCCCAGCAGAGGGTGCCCGCCATCAGGTACAGCGCATAGGCGTACTTGTTGTCGATTCCCGGCAGCTTGGCCGAAAGCACCTCAGAGAGAATCGTGGCGAAGATCAGCACCTGCATCAGCGGATGAATCACCATCCACAGCACACCAAGCTTGCTCTGGGCGAAACGGACTTTGAAGTCGTTGCGGATCGAGGTCAGGATGAAGCTCCTGTAGACCCACAACGACCTGAGAAGGTCTTTCATTGATTGCCCCTCTGGGCGTTTCCATGTGTCTGGTTAGATGCGGCAAGCGCGTTCGCGTCTGACATGATGACGCTCACACGCTCCATGATCTGGCGAGCCACTCGCTCGGGGGATAGGACGCGCTGCACATGCAGTCGTCCACGCTCACCCAGTTGCGTGGCCGCCTCCGGGTCGCCCGCTAATTTCGCCATCAGACTTGCAGCATGAGTAGCGTCCGGCTCAGCCCAACGCTGGCCTTCGCCGAAGGGGTACTGGCCTGGCTTTACAGGAACCAAAGTAAATCTCACCAGGGCGGCACTGTCGGCATCCATGAATTCCATGTTGCCTGACCAAGAGGTAGCGATGACGGGCTTACCCAACTGCATGCACTCTGCCATGCCCATGCCAAAGCCTTCTGCACGATGCAACGAAACGTAGGCATCGCAACTGGCCTGCAGCGCGGTCAACTGCTCGCGGGTAATGACGTCGTTCCGGACGATGACCCGAGGATCCGAGCTCACCTTATCTGCCAGAGCGCGCAGCGCATCAGGGTGATGATGACCGTTGCTGGTCTTGATGATCAGCTGTACCGGCTCGGTGCCCAGCGGGAATGCCTGCCTGAAAGCATCCAGCACGGCCTGAGGATTTTTCCGCTCTACCCACGAATTGAAGTCGAAGGTAAACAGGAAAACGAATGCACCAGATGTCATTCCAAATGCGTCGCGACCAATATCCGCACGCGGCATGGCAGGGAGCGGCACAGGCGCCTTCAGCACGGGCAATGACGAAGCTCCAGCTATCGCATCGGCAATAAATTCACTCGCAGCAAGAATCTCATCAACGCGCGACAACACTGGAAGCCATGTTTCCGGCAGGCGCTCAAGCTCCCAGAACCAGCAGGCAATCACGTACTTGCCCTGGAGCTTGGCGTGGCCAATTTCGCGCACCGCTGCGTCGAAATAGTCCGGGTTGATGAAGATGATGACCACGTGCTCAGGAAGGTCAGCGCAGAACTTTCCGTCAAAGGTGGTGTCGGCCATGCTGTGCGGCACGCCCAGATCCAAGGTGTGCAGCGCTACCGGCGTACCAGAATCGATCAAAGCACGCGCATACATGCGCGCGCTTTCCGCGAGCCCGAATTCGCCTCGCAGATATCCCACAATGTTCACGCCAAAGGGGAAACCATGTGAGACGGCGGCACCCGCCTCTACCGCGGGGACGGTACGAGACCACGAATCCGTGCGCACGAAGGCGTGGCGGGCGAGCAAGGCTTGCAACTGCCGCGCGCGAATCCTGCAGCGCAGCCCACGCAGCGAGAGCAGCGCGTACAAACGTTTCAGCATCCTCTGCTTACGACACCAAGCCGCCAGCCACACATGAGGTGCGGCTCGGGGTGGCCTTGGCATGCTCTCCATCACAAAAAGCCCAACTCAACCCAATGCCTGCTCAAGATCCACCTGCAGATCCCCCAGATCCTCCACACCCACGCTCAGCCGCACCAGCGCATCACTGATCCCCAGCTGTTCCCGCCGCGCGACCGGAATCGAGGCATGCGTCATCACCGCCGGATGGTTCACCAGGCTCTCCACACCGCCCAGCGACTCGGCCAGGGTGAACAGCTCGGTCTTCTCGCAGAAGCGCTTGGCCGCCTCGAAACCGCCCTTGAGCACGATCGAGACGATGCCGCCGTAGCCGGCCATCTGCCTGCCCGCCAGCTCATGCTGCGGGTGCGACGGCAGGCCCGGGTAGATCACCTTCTCCACCGCCGGGTGCTTTTCCAGCCACTGGGCCAGGGCCAGCGCGTTGGCGCAGTGCGCCTTCATGCGCAGCGGCAGGGTCTTCAGGCCACGCAGGGCCAGGAAGCTGTCGAACGGGCCCTGCACGCCACCCACCGAGTTCTGCAGGAAGGCCATCTGCTCGGCCAGTTCGGCGTTGTCGCCGACCACGACCATGCCGCCGACCATGTCCGAGTGACCGTTGAGGTACTTGGTGGCCGAATGCAGGACCAGGTCCGCACCCAGCTCCAGCGGACGCTGCAGCATCGGCGAGGCGAAGGTGTTGTCGACCACCACGATCAGGCCATGGCGCTTGGCGATGGCGGCCACCGCGGCGATGTCGACGATCTTCAGCATCGGATTGGTCGGGGTCTCGATCCAGACCATCTTCGTCTTTGGCGTGATGGCTGCCTCGAACGCGGCCAAGTCGGTCAGGTCGACGAAGCTGAACTCCAGCCCGGCGGTGCGGCGACGCACGCGCTCGAACAGGCGGAAGCTGCCGCCATAGATATCGTCCATCGCCACCACGTGGCTGCCGGCGTCCAGCAGTTCAATCACGGTCGAGCTGGCCGCCATGCCCGAGGCGAAGGCGAAGCCGCGGGTGCCACCTTCCAGCGACGCTACGCAGCGCTCGTAGGCGAAGCGGGTCGGGTTGTGGGTACGCGAGTACTCGAAGCCCTGGTGCTCGCCCGGGCTGGACTGCGCATAGGTCGAGGTGGCGTAGATCGGCGGCATCACCGCGCCGGTGCTGGGGTCGGGCGATTGGCCGCCGTGGATGGCCAGCGTGGCCAGGGCCAGGGCGCGATCCTGGGAAGTAGCGTTGGACATGTTCTTTCCTGAGGGGCGCCGACACGCGGCGCCATCGAAGGTGCGGAAGTCTACCAGCGCGGCCTTAACGACCTTTGACGCGGATAAACCGGGATTCAGCAGCGAACGTCGGCGATCAACGGCTTACTGCACGCGACGGCGCAGATAGTTCAGCAGGTCGATACGGGTGATCAGGCCCAGGAAGGCGTTGCCGTCCATCACGATCGCCACCTGGCCGCGGTCGAACACCGGCAGCAGCGCCTCGATCGGCGACTTCACGTCCAGCCGGTCCAGCTTGCTGACCATCGCCGTGGCGACGGTGTCGCGGAAACGTGCTTCGTCACCATAGACGTGCAGCAGCACGTCGCTTTCGTCGACGATGCCGACCAGCTGGTCACCGTCCATCACCGGCAGCTGCGACACGTCGTACAGCTTCATGCGCTGGTAGGCGGTGGTCAGCAGGTCGTTCGGGCCGATCACCACGGTGTCGCGCTGGCCGTACGGGCGCAGGATCAGGTCGCGCAGGTCACCGTGCTGCGGGCGCTCCAGGAAGCCGTTGTCCAGCATCCAGTAGTCGTTGTACATCTTCGACAGGTACTTGTTGCCGGTATCGCAGACCAGCACCAGCACCTTCTTCGGCGTGGTCTGCTCCTTGCAGTACTTCAGCGCAGCGGCCAGCAGGGTGCCGGTGGACGAGCCGCCGAGGATGCCTTCCTTGCCCAGCAGTTCACGCGCGGTGTGGAAGCTCTCGGCGTCGCTGATGGCATAGGCCTTCTTGACGCGGCTGAAGTCGGAGATCGACGGCAGGAAGTCCTCGCCGATGCCCTCCACCAGCCAGCTGCCCGACTTGTCGTTGAGCACGCCGTCATTGATGTATTCGGCCAGGATCGAGCCGACCGGATCGGCCAGCACCAGCTCGGTCTTCGGCGACAGCTTGGCGAAGGCACGCGACAGGCCGGTCATGGTGCCGGAGCTGCCGCAGCCGAACACGATGGCGTCGAGGTCGCCGCCCATCTGCTCCAGGATCTCCGGGCCGGTACCGAATTCATGCGCGGCCGGGTTGTCCGGGTTGCCGAACTGGTTGATGAAGTAGGCGCCCGGGGTCTGCTCGGCGATGGTCTTGGCCAGGTCCTGGTAGTACTCCGGATGGCCCTTGGCCACGTCCGAGCGGGTCAGGCGGACTTCGGCGCCCATCGCCTTCAGGTTGAAGATCTTCTCGCGGCTCATCTTGTCGGGAACGACCAGGATCAGCTTGTAACCCTTCTGCTGCGCGACCAGGGCCAGGCCCAGCCCGGTGTTGCCGGCGGTACCCTCGACCAGGGTCGCACCCGGCTTCAGGTCGCCGCGCTGCTCCGCCGCCTCGATCATCGACAGGCCGATGCGATCCTTGATCGAGCCACCCGGGTTGGCGCTTTCGAGCTTCAGGTAGAGCTCGCAGACGCCGGTGTCCAGGCGCTGGGCCTTGACGATCGGGGTCTGGCCGATGAGTTCGAGGACGGAAGAATGAATGGGCATTCGGAGGACTTTCGGTTCGCGCCGCAGGGGGCCGGACCGATGATTATCCGTCGGATGGCGATGAATGTCAGGTCGGCGCGGAGACGGGCCGCAAGCCCGCAGAAAGAGATGCGGACGGCCCCGGATCGACGAGGAGACCGGTACCGCCCGCATCGGTGAGTTGTGCCTGCAGGCCAAGGCACCACCGCCTGTGGTGCCTTGGCGCGGCCGCCTCATCGGCGGTGCCGCGATGCCGGGGCAGGAGCGCCCGGCGGGGCCATCGATGGCCGGGTCACGCCGTTCCAGGCGTGACGGGGTGCGTCAAAGCGTGGGGGACGTCGTTGGGAGCGGTGTTTCGTACATTCGCAGAAGTCGTTGCTTGGCCAGCAGCTTCTCGCGCTTCATGCGACCCAGGGTGACATCATCGATCGGGAGTACACCCAACTCCGCGTCCATGCACTTCTTGTTCAACTTGCGGTGCTGGTCATGGAGTGCCCTGAACTCCGGATCACGCGCGCGACGTGCGTCGATCTCGCTCTGGGGCTGATCTTCAAACATGATGGACCTCCTTCGACAGATACACGAACGCCCCGGCCGCAAGGCACGGGGCGTTGTTCATGGAGGAGCGCCGGTCGATGGCCACCTGGACGCCTGCAACGACCTGCGGCACTGGCCTGCGCACGTCGATCTGCTGCGGTTCGCGCCCTGCTTGCATCGGCCCGGCCCTCCCATCGTCCGGTCCGCGGCATTGCGTCCCGGACGATTGACCCTACGCCTGCTCAAGGCGGGGTACAAGACCCCTGCGGCAAAAAGACCGAACCCCGCCGGGGCGGGGTTCAGGCTGAATGCTCATCACAACGAAAAACAAACAATATCAAGCAATTACGGGGCGATGATGACTTCGGCTGAACGTGCCTGGGTGGAGGCCGCCTTCTTGCCGGCAAGCTGGATCCGGTTGCTCGCGACACCCGCCGCAACCAGGGCATCGCGCAGGGCCTCGGCACGCTTCTGGCCTACGCCGTTGGCACTGTCGTAAGCCTCGATGCGCAGGCGGCCCTTCTTGCCGATGTTCAGGTATTCGGCCAACGCCTTGGCCTGGTTGCGGGCGCCGCCGGACAGGCTGGAGGCGCCGGCGGCAAACGCATCGCCACGGAAGGTGAAGACCTCGCCGCGGCCATCGAACTTCGAGCCCGGCAGCTTCTGACCGGACACCAGCTCGGCTTCCTCGCGGGCGAGCTTGGCGGCGTTCTGCTGGGCGGCGCTGAGGCGCTGCTGCTGCTTGCCGGCGACGCTGGTCAGGGCGTTCTCGGCGTCCTGGCGGGCCAGGGTCTCGGCCTCGGCGGCCTGGCGCAGGCGTTCAGCCTCCTCGGCCTGCATCTGTGCCTGCATGCGCAGCTGCTCGGCCTCCTGGCGGGCGCGGGCGGCGTCGCGGCGGCTGGCCTCGATCAGCAGGTCGCTGCGGGTCCGCTCCAGGCGGTCGACCTCGCGGGCGGCCAGCGCGGTACGCACGGCCGTCTCGGCGATCTCCACCCGGCGCTCGGCCAGGTAGGTGGCCAGCTCCTGGTCGCGGCGCTTGGCCTTGTCCAGGGTGGCGATGGCCTGCTGGGCCTGCATGCGCTCGAAGGCGCCCAGCTCAGCGGTATCCGGGTTGGCCTGGATGGCCATCAGGCGCTGGCTCAGCTGCGCCACCATCGGGTTGTCGGCGGCCACGGCCAGGGTCGGCAGCGCCAGCAGCGCGGCCAGGGTTGCGGCAGTCATCGGCTTCACCGGCGATCCTCCCCGGTCGACAGCTGGCGTTGCAGCTGGTTGACCTCGTTGCGGCGCAGCTGCAGCTGCGCGGTCACGGTGGCTTCCTCGCTGCGCACGCGGGCCAGGTCGGCATCGGCGGCGGCACGCAGGGCCATGGCCGGGGCATTCTTGCGCTCGCGGCGGTCGCCGGCGGCGCGCTGGGCCTGCTCCAGCCCCTGCCGGGCCAGCCCGATCAGGTCCGGGGCGTACTGGTCGGCATCGGCCTGGGTGGCCTTGTCGACCGCCTGCCGGGCCTGGGCCAGTTCCATCGCGCCATCCTGCGCCCAGGCCGGGGCAGACAGTGCGAATGCAAACGCCATCACATACAGGCTGTGGCGCATTCGTGCGAAGCTAAGTCGTTTCATTGGGGAGGCCGTACCGGTTGTCGGTTCACGGCCATTGTCGTCAAGCCGACACCGTGCTGGCAACGGGCGTCGGCCGTTTCGTTGGGGAAAATTCGCAATGGATATCGGCTACTTCCTGAAGCTGATGACCGAAAAGAACGCTTCGGACATGTTTCTGACCACCGGGGCACCGGTCTACATCAAGATCGAGGGGAAGCTCTATCCGCTGGGCAACACCGGCCTGCCGCCGGGCATGGTCAAGAAGATCGCCTACTCGCTGATGGACGAAGGCCAGGTGCCGCAGTTCGAGCGCGAGCTGGAACTCAACATGGCCATCGCCCTGCCCGATGCCGGTCGCTTCCGCGTCAATGTGTTCAAGCAGCGCGGCGAAGTGGGCATGGTCATCCGTGCCATCCGCAGCCGGATTCCGAGCATCGAGGAGCTGAACCTGCCGCAGGTGCTGAAGGACGTCATCATGACCCCACGCGGGCTGGTACTGGTGGTGGGGTCCACCGGTTCCGGCAAGTCCACCTCGCTGGCGTCGATGATCGACCACCGCAACAGCACCACCACCGGTCACATCCTCACCATCGAAGACCCGATCGAATACCTGCACAAGCACAAGATGTCGATCGTCAACCAGCGCGAGGTCGGGCTGGATACCCATGCCTTCCACAACGCGCTGAAGAACGCCATGCGTGAGGCGCCGGACGTGATCCTGATCGGTGAAATCCTGGACGCGGAGACGATGGAGGCGGCGATCGCCTTTGCCGAAACCGGCCACCTGTGCCTGGCCACCCTGCACTCCAACAACGCCGACCAGACCATCGAGCGCATCCTCAACTTCTTCCCGGAAAGCGCGCACAAGAACGTGCTGATGAACCTGGCGCTGAACCTGCGTGCGGTGATCAGCCAGCGCCTGGTGAAGAACAAGGAAGGCCGTCGCCTGCCGGCCACCGAAGTGCTGCTCAACACGCCGATGATCCGCGACCTGCTGCGTCGCGGCCAGGTGCACGAGATCAAGGCGGCGATGGAAGCATCGCTGGAAGAGGGCATGGAGAGTTTCGACCAGTGCCTGTTCCGGCTGGCCAAGGCCGGCACCATCGAGCAGGAGGAGGCGCTGCGCGCGGCCGACTCGCGCGATGGCCTGGCGCTGAAGTTCCGCCTGTCCGAAGGCAGCAGCGGCGAGCATGACCCATACGCGGATTTCTCGGCCGGCGCACCCAGCATCACCCACGGTTTCTGACCGCACGAAAAAGGGGACGGAGGGGATTAAGTCGTATATGCACTTACGACTCAATCCCCTCCGTCCCCTTTTCCTGAAGAATTCAGGGGCCGTCTCATCCAATGAGACCCCTCATCCGTAGGTTTCCTCAATGGAAACCATCCGCAAGCTGGCCATTCTGGCCGATGCCGCCAAATACGACGCCTCCTGCGCCTCCAGCGGCTCGGGCAAGCGCGATTCGCGCGCCAGCGGCGGTATCGGCAGCACCGAGGGCATGGGCATCTGCCACAGCTATACGCCCGATGGCCGCTGCGTATCGCTGCTGAAGATCCTGCTGACCAACTTCTGCGTCTACGACTGCGCCTATTGCGTCAATCGCGTGTCCAGCAATGTGCCACGCGCGCGCTTCAGCGTCGACGAGGTGGTCACGCTTACCCTGGACTTCTACAAGCGCAACTACATCGAGGGCCTGTTCCTCTCCAGCGGCATCATCCGCAATGCGGACTACACCATGGAGCAGATGGTGGAGGTGGCCCGGCAACTGCGCGAAGAACACCGCTACGCCGGCTACATCCACCTCAAGACCATTCCCGAGGCCTCGCCGGAACTGCTGGCCAGCGCCGGGCGTTACGCCGACCGCCTGTCGATCAACGTCGAACTGCCGACCGAAGCCGGGCTGAGCGCCTTGGCGCCGGAGAAGACGGTGCATTCGATACGCGGCGCGATGGGCGAACTGCGTTGGCGCATCGAGGAAGCCAAGGAGGCGCGCAAGGCCCCCGCAGCAGTGGCGCCGACGGCCAGCCGCAGCGCACGCCCGCGCCCTCCCCGTTTCGCCCCGGCCGGGCAGAGCACGCAGATGATCGTCGGTGCGGACGGGGCCAACGACCAGCAGATCCTGGCCAGCGCCGACAGCCTGTACGGCAGTTACCGGATGCGCCGGGTCTACTACTCCGCGTTCAGCCCGATTCCCGATGCCAGCCGGCAGCTGCCGCTGCAGCCCCCACCCCTGCAACGCGAGCACCGGCTGTACCAGGCCGACTGGCTGTTGCGCTTCTATGGCTACGGCGTGGACGAGATCACCGACACCACCCAGGGCGGAATGCTCGATCTGGATATCGATCCGAAGATGGCCTGGGCGATCCGCCATCCCGAACGCTTCCCGGTCGATCTGAATCGTGCACCGAAGGAAATGCTGCTGCGGGTGCCCGGCCTGGGCGTGCGCAATGCAGAGCGCGTGCTGATGGCGCGCCGGCACGGGCGCCTGCGCGTGGCGGACATCGCCCGCCTGAAGGCGCCGATGAGCAAACTGCTACCGTTTGTGCTGTTGGCCGACCATCACCCGCGCAAGGCACTGGATGACCCGGCCGCACTGCGAGCACAACTGGCCCCGCCGCCGCGCCAGGGATCACTGTTCGATGCACCGCCGGCAGCCTGACGCGCCGCGCTGGTCGCAGCGGGTGGATCCGCCGTGGTCGCTGCAGGCCTGGCGCGACGGCGCGCGTGATGCGCTGCTGCGGGGCGTGCGGCCCGAGCAATTGGACTGGCTCGAAGGCGGCGAGGCATCGCTGCTGGATGCGCCGCCGGTGCAGCAGGCACCGGTGGCGGCACAGGCAAGCGCTCCCGGCGTCCCGCGCGAATTCCTGGAACTGGCCGACACCTGCCTGTGCCATAGCGAACCGCAGCGCCTGTCACTGCTGTACCGGCTGCTGTGGCGGATCACCCATGGCGAACGCGCGGTGCTGACCAATCCCGCCGATGCCGATGTGCTGCGTGCGATGACATTGGCCCAGGCCGTCCGCCGTGACACGCACAAGATGAAGGCATTCGTGCGCTTCCGCGAGGTGCCTGGCCAACCTGATGCGTTCATCGCCTGGTTCGAGCCACAGCACCACATCGTCGACCGGGTCGCGCCGTTCTTCGCACGCCGCTTCACCGGCATGCGCTGGGCGATCCTCACTCCTTCGCGCAGCGTGGCGTGGGATGGACAGGCGCTGACCTTCGGCCCCGGCGCACGCCGCGAGGACGCCCCGGCCGAAGATGCGCGCGAGGCCCTGTGGCAGACCTATTACGCCAGCATCTTCAATCCGGCCCGGCTCAACACCCGGATGATGATGCAGGAGATGCCGGCCAGATACTGGCGCCACCTGCCCGAGGCGCAGCTGCTGCCGCGCCTGGTGCGCGATGCGGGCGATCGCGTGCAGGAAATGCATGACCGGCCCGCGCAGGCACCCCAGCGCAGGATTCCCATGCGTGGGGACGCTGCGGCAGCGCGCCCAGATACCGCCAGCCTGCAGACGCTGCGACAGCAGGCCAACGCCTGCCGCCAGTGCCCGCTGTGGGAGACCGCCACACAGACGGTGTTCGGCCAGGGGCCGGCCGATGCGCAGGTGATGGTGATCGGCGAGCAGCCTGGCGATACCGAGGATCTGCGCGGCCAGCCGTTCGCCGGCCCTGCCGGCCAGTTGCTGGACCGCGCATTGGCCGAGCTGGGAATCGATCGCGCCACGCTGTACCTGACCAACGCGGTGAAGCACTTCCACCATGAGCGGCGTGGCAAGGTAAGGCTGCACAAGCGGCCGGAAAGCCGCCACATCCAGGCCTGCCGGCCGTGGCTGATGGGCGAGATTGCGCGCGTGCGGCCGCAGCTCATCGTCTGCCTGGGCGCAACCGCGGCAGCCTCGGTATTTGGCCGTGATTTCAATCTGTCGCGCGACCGTGGACGCTGGCACACGCTGGAGGAAGGCACCCGCGGCTACGCCACCGTGCACCCGGCGTGGGTGCTGCGGCAAGGCGATGGCGCGCGCCGCGAACGGGCCTATGCACTGTTCCGCGATGATCTCGCGCAACTGCTGCAAAAAGGGGACGGAGGGGATTAAGTCGTGAATGCACTTGCGACTTGATCCCCTCCGTCCCTCTACTTTCAGGCTGCGTCGGGCTGGTTTTCCGGGCGCGCGCGGTCGAAGGCGTCCAGCGCCTGACAGGCGGCCTCGATGCGGCGAAGGGTCGGGTACGGCGCAAGGTCCAGGCCGAAACGATGGGCGTTGTACAGCTGCGGCAGCAGGCAGAGGTCGGCCAGCCCGGGGCGGTCACCGTGGCAGAAGGTGCCGGTGTCACGGCTGTTGGCCAACAGCGCTTCCATCGCCGCAAAGCCCTCGGCAATCCAGTGCAGCGTCCACTGCGTGCGTGCATCGGCCGGCAGCTGCAGACTGCGCTCCAGGTACTGCATCACCCGCAGGTTGTTGATCGGGTGGATGTCGCAGGCCACCAGCTGGGCCAGTGCCCGCACCCGCGCACGGCCGGCGGCATCGGCCGGCAGCAGCGGCACCTGCGGAAAGCGCTCGTCCAGGTATTCAAGGATCGCCAGCGACTGGGTCAGCACATGCCCCTCATGCAGCAGGGTCGGCACCTGCTGCTGCGGGTTGAGCGCGCGATAGGCGTCCAGGTGCTGCTCTCCGCCGTCGCGCACCAGATGCACCGGCCGGGCCTCCCAGGCCAGGCCCTTCAGCTCCAGGCCGATGCGCACGCGGTAGGCGGCGCTGGATCGCCAGTAGGTGTACAGCACGATGCCGTCGTCGACCGGAATCTCCATGGCCGCCTCCATGCTCAGGGCTTGGCGGCCTGTTCGATGCGCTGCTCGATCGCACCGAAGATGCTGTTACCGGCGGCATCGAGCATCTCGATGCGGACCACGTCGCCGAACGACATGAACGGCGTGCTCGGCTTGCCGTCGCGCAGGGTTTCGACCACGCGCTGCTCGGCGAAGCACGACGCACCCTTGCTGGTGTCTTCATTGGCGATGGTGCCCGAGCCGACGATGGTGCCGGCGCCCAACGGACGGGTCTTGGCCGCATGCGCGACCAACTGGGCGAAATTGAACTGCATGTCCACGCCCGCTTCCGGTGCACCGAACCACTTGCCGTTGATGTGGGTCAGCAGCGGCAGGTGCACCTTGCTGTCCTGCCACGCAGCGCCCAGTTCGTCGGGGGTGACGAACACCGGCGACAGCGCCGAACGCGGCTTGGACTGCAGGAAGCCGAAGCCTTTGGCCAGCTCGCCCGGGATCAGGTTGCGCAGCGAGACATCGTTGACCAGGCCGACCAGCTGGATATGGCCCGCCGCCTGCTCCGGGGTGGCGGCCATCGGCACGTCGTCGGTGATCACCACGATCTCCGCTTCCAGGTCGATGCCGTAGTCCTCGCTGACCACCTTGACCGCATCGCGCGGGCCGTGGAAGCCGGCACTGGTGGCCTGGTACATCAGCGGATCGGTGTAGAAGCTCTCCGGCACCTCGGCGCCACGGGCACGGCGCACGCGTTCGACGTGCGGCAGGTACGCGCTGCCATCGACGAACTCATAGGCGCGCGGCATCGGCGCGGCCAGTGCCTGCGGGTCAAGGTCGAACACGCCATCGGCGTCGCCGGCGTTGAGCGATTCATACAGGGCGTTCAGGCGCGGCGCGATGTGGCTCCAGTCTTCCAGAGCCTGCTGCAGGGTGGCGGCAATGCCGGTGGCGCGCACGCCGTGGCGCAGGTCACGCGAGACGACGATCAGGGTGCCGTCGCGGCCGCCTTCCTTCAAAGAACCAAGCTTCATGGGTGGGTGTCCGGAGTCGTGGGCAAACAAGTTTCAAGTGTAATCAAATCTGCGGCGACGCCAAGCTGCAGCGCGGCATCGGCCCACCCTACCGTAGTGGGGGGTTCGGCAGGGCTTGCAGCCCTGCACCTGCTCAATGCAACAGCAACGGCAACGTCAAAAGCGGCTCTGGCTTTCTGCTGGTTGGGCGGGGCGGTGTGGGCCGGCAGGACACGCCGTAACCCGTCCATGGGGGCTCGATGGCGCCATCCATGGCGTCAACGGTCCTGCCCACCCACACCGCCCCACCCCCGACAGGTTCCCAATGACTGATCGAACATCCACATCATTCATCGTCGAGATCCGTCAGACACCGAAATTGATCGAATGAGATTCGACAGATCGCGGAAAACTGTCGAAGGCGGGGTGGGTCCGGTGACAGGGGCGTGAGCCGCATGGATGCGGCGACCGAGCTTACATGGACGTACTTGCAGCGCCCCCTGCCACCGGACCCACCCCGCCTCCCACAGGAACCCGGCCTTTGACGTTGCTTCAGCCTCTGCGGGTGCAGGGCGCAGCCCTGCAGAGAGAACCCCTACCTGAACAGGTCTTTTTGCGTGAAGTCTCAAACATCGTTTAGACTTGCGCAGTCTGCAGCGGCCGTCCGTTTCCCTCCGGGATCGCCGGCGACCAGGGTCCGCCCTCTTCGCCCGCCCCCACTCCGACGCCGTTCGTCACGCATTCCAGCCTGCGCTTCGTGCCGGCTGCACCCAATTCTCGCAGCGCGGTTCACGGGAACGCTCCGAGTCAGCCGATCAGTTTGATCTGCCCCCGTCTGTCCGTTCGGACAGGCGTTTCTTGTACTTGGAGCAAACTCAATGTCTTTTGAATCGCTGGGCCTGGCGCCCTTCCTGCTGCGTGCGCTTGCCGAGCAGGGCTACGAAAACCCGACCCCGATCCAGCAGCAGGCGATCCCGCTGGCACTGGCCGGTCGTGACCTGCTGGCCGGCGCACAGACCGGCACCGGCAAGACCGCCGCCTTCGGCCTGCCGCTGCTGCAGCACCTGGGCACCGCCTCGCAGGAAGTGCGCAGCGGCCCGCGCAAGCCGCGCGCGCTGATCCTGGCACCGACCCGCGAACTGGCCACCCAGGTGCACGACAGCCTGCGCGGCTACAGCAAGTACCTGCGCATTCCCAGCGCCTGCATCTACGGCGGTGTCGGCATGGGCAACCAGCTGGACATCCTGCGCCGTGGCGTGGACCTGCTGGTGGCCTGCCCGGGCCGCCTGATCGACCACCTGGAGCGTCGCAGCATCGACCTGTCCGGCATTGAACTGCTGGTGCTGGACGAAGCCGACCGCATGCTCGACATGGGCTTCCTGCCGTCGATCAAGCGCATCCTGGCCAAGCTGCCGAAGCAGAACCGGCAGACCCTGCTGTTCTCGGCCACCTTCGAGGACAACATCCGCCAGCTGGCGCTGGAGTTCATGCGCAACCCGGAACAGATCCAGGTGACGCCGAAGAACACCGTGGCCGAAACCATCACCCACCGCGTGCACCCGGTCGATGCCGGTCGCAAGCGCGACCTGCTGCTGCACCTGCTGGCGCAGGACAGCCGCGAGCAGACCCTGGTGTTCGCCCGCACCAAGCACGGCAGCGACAAGCTGGCCTCGTTCCTGGAAAAGTCGGGCATCAAGACCGCGGCGATCCACGGCAACAAGAGCCAGGGGCAGCGCCTGCGTGCACTGGGTGACTTCAAGGCCGGCCGCGTGACCGTGCTGGTGGCGACCGATATCGCTGCGCGCGGCATCGACATCAACGAGCTGCCGAAGGTGATCAACTTCGACCTGCCGATGGTGGCCGAGGACTACGTGCACCGCATCGGCCGTACCGGCCGCAACGGCGCGACCGGCCAGGCGATTTCGCTGGTGGCACAGGATGAAGTGAAGCTGCTGCGTGCGATCGTGCGCCTGCTGGGCCGCGACATGGACATCCGCGATGTACCGGGCTTCGAGCTGCAGGTGCCGATCCGCTGGGGCAACAGTGCGCCGGGCAAGGCCGAGCACGATACCGGCGAGCGCGCACCGCGCAAGAGCCATGCGCGCCGTCCGCACGGTGATGCGCCGCGCCACGCGCACGCAGGCCCGAAGAAGGCCGGCGGTGGCCGTCGCGAAGGCGGTGGCAATGGCCAGCAGCGTGCAGGTGCCGGCCAGGGCCAGCGCCGTGGCGGTGGTGGCAATGGTGGCGGCCGCGGTCGTGGCCAGGGTGGCGGCGGTGGTCGCGCTGGCTGATCCCAGCTGACATCGAGGGTGCTTCCCGCTGCGCGGGGGCTATCGAGGGACGGCGCTGACGCGCCGTCCTTTTTTGTTGCGGGCTACCGGGTGATAAAGCACGCGGTGGCAGTACCGAGGGCGAATGGGCATGGGGGCAGCGCAGAACACGCTGTAAATACGTCCATGTAAGCTCGATGGCGCCATCCATGGCGCCAACGGTTCTGCGCTGCCCCCATGCCCATCCGCTTCAAGCATTACCTGCGCCTTCTTGTCCCGCCGGGTAGCCGGGAGAAGAAAGATCAAATTCAAATTCAAAGTCAAAAGCCGAAGCCGCAATTCCTGGCTTTGCTTCTGCCCTTGCTCCCGCCTTGGGGTTCGATGCGTCCGCGCCCGCAGGAAACTGTCGAGGGGAGGCCGGGCGGGCTGCGCAGGACCGTTGGCGCCAAGGATGGCGCCATCGAGCCCCCAAGGACGGGTTTACGGCGTGTCCTGCGCAGCCCGCCCGGCCTCCCCCACACGCGTCAACAAAGGCGCGCAAACCCTCAACCCCGCGCTTTACTCGGATTCACCAGATTCCCGAAGAAGATCGCGTTGATCAGCAGTCGGTCCGTTCCGTGCCAGTACTTGCGGTGCGCCGGGTCATCGGCAAACAGCACCACGTTGCCCTGCCCCTGCGCCGACACCAGCAGCCACGCACTACCCGCCACCCGCGTGCGGTTGCGCTCGGACAGATAGCCATTCACCCGCGGCGGCGTGTCGATGCGCACCACCGTGGAAAACGGGTTCGCGCTCGGCTGCAGCGTCACCGTGTTCTCCTTGTTGATCGCCAGCTGCCGGCGCGGCACGCCGAATGCCAGCGGATGGCTGGTATCCACGTCGGCACTGAGAATGTTGCCGCTGACCCGCTCGATCGCAGCGATGTCGCGCTGGTCGCCAAACGCGCAGCGACTTGCATCAGCAGCCTCTTCTTCCTTGCCGAGCTTTTCACCGTCGGCCAGCTTCTGCTCGATCGCCCACTTCGAGGCACTGCCGTAGGTCACCAGTGAACCACCGGCCTGCACCCAGCGCTTCAGTGCAGCCACCGCCGTGGCATCGACGCCCGTATAGGTACCGCCGGACAACACAATCGTGGTGTAGCGGTCCAGCGGCACCTTGCCCAGCTGCTGCGGATCCAGCTTGCTGGCCGGCAGGTGCAGCTGCTGGTCGAGCAGGAACCAGGCCGAGCCGATCTCGGTGGCGGCCACGCCCTCGCCCATCACCAGTGCCACCGCTGGCTTGCGCAGCGCCTTGACGCCATCACTGCCGAGGTCGATGCCTTCGCGGCTGCGGCCGCTGGACAATGCATGTACGCGTACGCCGGCATCGCGTGCAGCAGCACTCACCGCATCCAGCAGCGCCGCGCCCTGCAGCGGTTGCCCGGCCACCGGAACAACGATGCTGCCAGCGGCGAAATCGGCCTCGCCCTGTGCAGTCGAAGCGGTAAATGGCTGGAACGTTGCGCGTGTGCTCAAACCTTTGGCCTGCAGCAACGCCAGCGCACGCCCGGCGTTGTAGTCGCGCCAGTCGATGACATAGGCGAAGCCGGCCTGGCCACCCAAGACCGCGCCCTGCTCCTCCGGCAGCGCGGCCACGCGGGCGCCACCTTCGATGCGACTGCGGCTGCCGGCGAAGGCCACACCGTAGGCCGGTGCGATCGCATAGCTGGTGCTGCCGTAGAACACATCCCCCTTGATCGGCGGCGTTTCGGCAAAGATCGAATGCACCAGGCGGAACTGCGCCTGCTGCACCGGCACCACGTAGGCGCTGCCGGCATCGAAGCGCTGCCCATCGACAGTAACTGCACGATCCAGCGCGCGCACCTCGATGCGATGCAACAGCAACAGCTCCAGCAGGCGACGGGTCAGTGCCGGGTCATGCGCGTCGCCGAACACGAAGCTCTTCACCGGCTGCTGCGCAGCCTGCTTCAACGCGCTCTGGAAGAACTGCTTCTGCAGGTCGAACAGGCCGTTGCGTTCGGTCACCGCGCCGCGCACCGTGCCCAGACCGGTGGCGACCTGGTTGCGGATGGTGAACGGGAAGGTCAGCAGGCCATTCACCGATTCCTGCACGCGACCGCGCGAGCTGGCCTGCTCGACGGTAACGCCGACAGCGCCATGGAAGTCCGGGTAGGTGGAGCCGTACACCGGCGAAAAATTGTCGAAATTCTCGCCGGTGTAGTACAGCGAACCCAGGGCATCCAGCGCCTGCGCGTGGTACTTGGCCAGGGTCTTGTTGAATTCATACGATGCCGCCGGAATCAGCGGGCTGTGCATGCTCTTCGGCGAAGGCTCGAAGTAGTAGGTGCTGTCCTTGCCCATTTCGTGGAAGTCGATCTGCACGTTCGGGTACCACTGGTGGAACACCTCCACCTTCGGCCGCGAGTCCTGCTGGGTCAGGGCCAGCCAGTCGCGGTTGAGATCGGTGAAGTAGTGATTGGTGCGGCCCTGCGGAAACGGCTCGACGTGCTCCTTGTCGGCCGGGTCGGCCGAGGCCGGGTCGGAGGCCCAGGCGTTGTGCCAGTTGGCGGCACGATCACGGCCGTCCGGGTTCTGCGCCGGGTCGAACAGCACCACCGCCTGCTGCAGCCACTGCTGGGTTTCCGCGCTGCGGTTGGCCACCAGGTAGTAAGCGGTCAGCATCGCCGCTTCGGCACTGGACGTCTCATTGCCGTGCACGCTGTAGCCCAGCCATACCACCACCGGGCTGTCACCGGCGGCGCTGCGCGGCTGCGCCGGATCGGCCAGGGTCGCGTGCTGCTGGTGGATCTGCTCCAGCCGCGCATGATTGCCTGCAGCAGTGACGGTGGCGATCAGCAGCGGGCGGCCCTCATAGCTGCGACCGATCTCGCGCACGCTGATTTTGTCGGAACGCTTCGCCAGTTCCTGGAAGTACGCCACCAGCTGGTCGTGCCGGGTGTAACGGCTGCCGATCGGGTAGCCGAGGAACTGCTCCGGCGTGGGCACCGCTGCATCGAACGCCGCTGCGTCGGTGACCTGCGGAAAGAAGTACGCGCTCTGTGCCCGCGCCGGCTGCGGCGAGGACAGGGCGGTGGCGGCGGCAAGCAGCAACGGAAGAACGGCACGGCGATGCAAGGACACGGTGACTCCCCTGGAACACAACGGCAGACGATCGCGCGGCCGGTCCCCTCAGGTGACCGGCCGCGGCGGATGGATCAGAAGCGGTAATCGAACCCCAGCGTGAAGTAGCGGCCACGCAGGTCGTACTGGCTGAAGTCGTACGGCGCGCGGATGCCCGGGAACGAGGCGTCGTACGGCGGCGTCTTGTCGGCCAGGTTCTGCACCTTGGCATACACGGTCAGCTTGTCGATGCCGGTGTAGGCCAGGTACAGGTCGTACTGGCTGTAGCTGCCGACGCGCTGCTGCACGGCTTTGGCGGCGGTGCTGGCCTCCTGGCGGTAGCTGCTGGTGTAGTACCAGGTCACGGCTGCGTTGAAATCACCGTACTTCCAGTCCAGCGTGGTGGTGGCCTTGTCCTTGGGCAGGGTCGCGCCCAGGTTGCTGCCGGCGTAGTCGACCAGCGGCCCACCGACCACGGTCGGGCGACGGTAGTCGCGCACGTGGGTGTAGGCCGAGGACACGGTGAAGTCACCCAGCGCCGCGGTCGGGATGCGCTGGCGCAGCTCGACATCGATGCCCGAGGTCTTCAGCTCGCTCAGGTTCTGGTAGCGGTTGTAGACCGCCTGCAGCTTGCCACGCTCATCGCGCTGCACGGCGCCGGCCACGTTGTCGTTGACCAGGGTCTGGGTGTTGTTGGTGCCGACCAGGTTGTCCAGCTGGATGCGGTAGTAGTCCACGCTCAGGTTGGTGTTGGCCCACGGCGACAGCACCACACCAAAGTTGACGCTCCTGGTGCGCTCCGGCTTCAGTTCGTTGTTGCCGACGGTGAAGAAGGTGGGGTTCTGGCGCGAGCCCGGCACGTCCGGATCACGCGGGTCGACCACGCTGCCGTAGGCGATGCTGGTGCTGTTGGAGTTTTCCGACAGCGACGGTGCACGGAAGCCCTTCGACGCCGACGCACGCACCAGCAGGACATCCAGCGGCTGCCAGCGCAGGCCGATCTTCGGCGAGAACGCATCGCCGAAATCATCGTAGTGATCAGCGCGCGCGGCGGCGGACAGCTCCAGCGTCGAGGCCAGCGGCACGTTCACTTCGGCGTAGGCCGCACTGACCTGGCGCTTGCCGTGTACTTCGGCAATGGCCGGGCGCACCTGCAGGCCGGCATCGATCTGCCACGGGTTGTTGGAGTCGAGCTTTTCGCGGCGCCACTCGGCACCCGCAGCGAAGCCGATCTCGCCGGCCCAGGTATGGCCCAGGCTGCCGGAAATCTTCGCATCGATACCCTGCAGCTTGGATTCGGCCGGACGCAGCGTGGCGATGTTGATCGAATCGCGCACCGACTGCGGCGTGGCCGCCGGGTTGAGCAGGTTGTAGCTGCCCGTGGCCAGCGCGTCGGCCAGCGCCCAGCGGTTGGCGAAGCCACCGGACACGCTCTCGCGCTCGCTGCTGCGTGCACCGAACGCGGCCACTTCCCAGTCCCACGACGCGGTGGTGCCACGCAGGCCGAACACGCCGCGGTAGGCAGTGGAACGGTTGGTCTTGATCGTGCCGCCCAGGTCGAAGAAGGTGTACTCGATCGGGATCGCGCGGCCGTACGGGTTGTACGGATTGTTGGCCGGCAGCAGCGACGACACCGGCTCTGCCAGGCCGCTGTTCGCGTTCAGTGCGAAGCGGCCGCTCTCCAGGGTGAAGAACGGGCTGCTGCCGAACCACGCGGCACTCTTGATCTGGCTGTACAGCACTTCGCCGAACGCTTCGACGTTGTCGTTCAGGCGGAACGTACCGTTGGCGTAGGCCTGGTAGCGCTTGGTCGAGGGGATCAGCGTGGTGAACGGTGCCTGGTTGAAGCCGCAGGTGTCGCCGGCCAGGCCGTCGATCGGTGCGCTGGCCACGCGGGTGGTGCCGGTCGGGCAGTTACCGTTGGCATCGAGCATCGGCACCGAGACGCCGTTGACCAGGTAGCGCGCGCCCTTGGCCGACCAGCCGTTCCAGCGGCCACCCGGCTTGTCGGTGTAGATGCCGCTCCTGGTCAGGTTGCGTTCGTCCTGGTCCAGGCGCTCGCGGTTGTACCCCTGCAGGCTGAAGAGGATGTTGTAGCCATCGGTGTCGAGATCACCGAGGCCGCCGACGAACTTCAGGTTCTGCTCGTGCAGGCCGCCCTGGTCGGCACCGCCGAAGCTGCCGCCGATCTCGGCGCCTTCGAAGTTCTGCCGGGTGATGATGTTGACCACGCCGGCCACGGCGTCGGAGCCGTACACCGCCGAGGCGCCGTCCTTGAGCACCTCAATGCGCTCGACCGCGACCAGCGGCAGCGCATTGAGATCGACGAAGGTGTCGGACAGGCCACCGGCCGGGAAGCCGTAGTTGGCCAGGCGACGGCCGTTGAGCAGCACCAGCGTGTTTTTCTGCGACAGGCCACGCAGGCCGATGCCGGCCGAGCCGGACGCCCAACCATTGTTGGTGGTTTCGTTGCTGGCGTTGCCGGTGTTGGCCGAGATCGAACGCAGCACATCGGCCACGGTGGCCTTGCCGGTCTGTTCCAACTGTTGGCGGCCGATCACCTGCACCGGGTTGGAGGCCTCGGTATCGGTGCGCTTGATGTTGGAACCGGTGACGCGCACGGCGGCCAGGGTACTGGCTTCGCCACTGGCATCGGCGGAGGTTTCGGCGGCGGCGGACAAAGGCGCGGCCAGAGCGACGGCCAGGGCCGCCACGAGCAGGGTGTGCTTGGGCATGACGATGTGGGGGAGGTGGAAAGGGCGACGTAGTTCCGCAGTAGTCCATGCCTGGCCGGGGTCCGGCCAATAACATCTCTTCATACGGATATAAGAGAAACTATCATCTCTTCATCCGGATGGAAAGAGTTACTTCACGAAAGCCCAACATACGCTCAGGATGGCCGGCCACCTGCGGCGTACAATCGCGCCATGGAAATCTTCAAAGTCTTCATGCTCGAGGCGGCGCACCGCCTCCCCAACGTGCCGCCGGGGCACAAGTGCGCGCGCCTGCATGGCCACTCGTTCCGGGTGGAACTGAAGGTCGAGGGCGAGCCGGGGGCCCAGACCGGCTGGATCATGGACTTCGGCGACGTGAAGGCGGCCTTCCAGCCGATCTACGACCGCCTGGACCATCACTACCTCAATGACATCCCCGGCCTGGAGAACCCGACCAGCGAGAACCTGGCGGCGTGGATCTGGAACGAACTCAAGCCCAGCCTGCCGGCGCTGAGCGAGATCACCGTGCACGAAACCTGCACCTCCGGCTGCCGCTACCGCGGCCCGACGGCCTGATCAACCCATTGATCTGAAAGGTGTTTCAAAGGCGCCTTGGGCGCCTTTGTTATTTTTGTTGCATTGCCGCATCAACGGCGTATGCTGCAATGCATCAAGCCACTCCCTGATGCCCCATGGCCGCCGCCTTCAGCGATCGCTTCAGTGATGCCACCCGCCAGCTCGCAGCCGCAGCAACCCGCGCGAACCGGTTGGCGTTGGAGAACGCGGAAAGCATGTTCGGCGTGCAGCTGAAGGCGATGGAGCGCAACCTGACCGCGACCGGCGGCTGGTTGGGGGAACTGGCCCGTAGTGACGACACGGCCGGGATGCTCAACAAGGGCGCACAGCTGTGGCAGGACAACCTGCAGCGGCTGGGCCAGGCCCAGCAAGACGTGGTCGGTCTCGGCCTGCAGGCCGGCAAGGCCTGGTCCGAACTGGTGCAGGGCTACAACGAATCAACGGCGGACGCGAACAACCACTGACGCGACGCAACGCTCATTGCGTGGGTCCCTCCCCCCACGCAATCCGGACCCGGCAGATCCCTCCCTCTGCCGGGTCTTTTTTTGCCTGTCGTTTGGATTCCGAAGTGCGTCTTCGTCCTATGGCTCTGCAAGCTGATGGGCCCCGTCGGGGCAGGCAGGGGCCTGGGCAAATGTCCCCCGGCGCCGGCCGTTGGCCGTCGCCTCCTCCTTTACTTCGCCCAAACCCCTGCCCGCCCCGACGAGGCTCGGCGTGCGGTGAGGAAAGCGCAGCACGCGGCCGCCTTTCAAGGAAGCGCCGACAAACTCCGAACGCCGTGCGGATGCCCTTGCGTACGAAGTAGAGGGGGAGGTGACGGCCAACGGCCGGCGCCGGAGGACATTCGTACGCAAGGGCATCCGCACGGCGCCACGCAGAATGAATCCGCCACACGCGTGTCTTCGTCCCGATTCCCCGCGAACTGACGGGCCCCGCCGAGACAAGCAGGGGCCTGGGCAAATGTCCCCCGGCGGCGGCCGTTGGCCGTCCCCTCCTCCTTTACTTTGCCCAACCCCCTGCCCGCCCCGACGAGGCTCGGCTTGCGGTGGGTAAGGCTGCGAACAATCTGCCTTCAATGAGGCGCCGACGAACTCCGAACGCAGGGCGGATGCCCTTGCGTACGAAGTAAAGGGGGAGGTGACGGCCAACGGCCGGCGCCGGAGGACATTCGTACGCAAGGGCATCCGCCCTGCGCCGCGCAGATTGAACCCGCCGCACGCGATGCAGGAACGGCTCAGCGCCCGCGACCACCGTGCCAGTGCTGGTGCCACGCCTGGAACATCAGCACGTTCCACAGGTGCGTGTGCCACTTGCGTTCGCCACGCAGGAACGCTTCCCAGATGCCGCGCACGCGTGCCGCATCGAAGCAGCCCTGGTTGCGCAGCAGCTGCGGGTCCAGCAGTGCTTCCGCCCAGTCGCGCAGCGGGCCCGCCAACCAGCGCGCCATCGGCGGTCCGAAGCCGCGCTTGGGGCGATACACCAGCGGCTCCGGCAGATAGCGTGCCAGCAGATGCTTGAGGATCCGCTTGTGCTCCCCATCGTGGTACTTCAGGTGCTGCGGCAGGCGCCAGGCCAACCGCACCACCTCCATGTCCAGCAGCGGCGCGCGCGTCTCCACGCCCGCCGCCATGCCCGCACGATCAACCTTGGCGAGGATGCCCTCGGCCAGATCCATGCGGAAATCCAGCAGCTGGATGCGGGCCTCGGCCGGCAGCGCCGTGTCCTGCTGCTGGAAGATCGTCATCGGCTCGCGTGCACCCAGCACCACCTGCGCCGGCTGCCGCCAGCGCGTCACGCGCTGCAGGTAGTGACCTTCCACGTCGTTGGCGGCGACTTCCGCCACCAGTGCGCGCCAGCCGCCCAGGCGGCCGCGCTCGACATTCATGCGGTTGCCGCTGCGCCGCGCCAGATCACGCACCCAGTCCGGCAGGCCACCGCACAGGCGCGCATTGCGCAGCGCGCGGCCATAGCTGGGGTGGCCGAAGAACAGTTCATCGCCACCGTCGCCGGTGAGGGCCACCGGCTTGCGCGCGCCCAGCAGTTCACTGGCCAGCAGGGTCGGCAGCTGCGAGGCATCGGCGAACGGTTCGCACCAGACCTGCGGCAGCCGCTGCAGCAGATCCAGGCCTTGTCGCGCATCCATCCGGTGCAGATGATGCTGCACGCCCAGATGCCGCGCGACCTGCGAGGCCCAATCGCTCTCGTCATGGCCGGGATCATCGAAGCCAACCGTCCACGCTTCGATCGGAAGCGTCGACTGTGCCTGCATCATCGCCGTCACCAGCGAGGAATCGGTGCCGCCGGACAGGAACGCACCGCAGGCCAGCGGCGAATGCATGCGTGCGGCGATGGCCTTCTGCAACGCAGTTTCCAGCTGGTCGGTCGCCTGCTCCAGGCTCGGCGCCGGCAGCAGCGGTTCCTGCAGTGCGCTCTGCATCGCATCGCGTGCGCACCAGTAGCGTGAACCACCCTGTGCGGCCTGGCTGGAGCCGCCAGCCGCATGGTCATTCAGATCGACGCGCAGCATCGCGCCTGCCACCAGCTTGTGGATGCCGCGGTAGATGGTGTGCGGTGCCGGCACGTAGTCATGGCGCAGCAGCAGGCTCAGCGCATCCTGGTCGATGCTCGGGGCGAAACCGGCAAAGGCCTGGAGTGCCTTCATTTCCGAGGCGAACAGGAACCGGCCCTGGTACCAGCCGTAGTACAGCGGCCGCTCGCCAACCGGGTCGCGGGCCAGCCACAGTTCGCGCGACTCGCGGTCCCATACGCTGAAACCGAACGCGCCCTCGATGCGGGAAAGCGCCCGTTCCACGCCCCATTCGATGATCGCCTGCAGCAGCAGCCGCGCATCGCTGCAGCTGCGTGGCAGATCGCGCAGCTGCGACTGCAGGTCGGCCCGGTTGTACAACCGGCCATCCAGGCACAGCACGTAACGGCCACAGTCCGAACTCAGGGGCTGCAACGGCGTATCGGTTGGCGCCCGGCAGTGGCCCAGCGCCAGGCCGGCCTCGGCGTCGGTCCAGTAGCCGATGCGCCCCCGGCCGCGCTGCTGCAGGGCGCGCAGCATTGGCGCCAGCTGCTGCAGCAGGTGTTCGTCCTCGGCGGGCGGCAGCCAGGCCCCGACCACGCCGCTCATCGGGCACCTCCGCAGCGGCAGCGGCGGGACGGGTTCAGCAGGCAGGCGGCGGCGGGCGACATGGGAGCGACACGCGGAGCGGAGGAGACTCCATGCTCGGCCCGCCCCCGGCCCTGCGTCAGTCGCTTTGCTGTCAGCGATGGTCACCGTGCGTATCACGAAGGTAACGTTTTGTAACAGCATCAGGCTATGCTGGACGCCAAGTTGTTGCCAGGCCTGAGGCCCGGCCCGTGCGCCAGCAACCCCGGCTGAATGGCGCCCGCCCCCGGGACCCGGGCGGCCCGAAGGCTGGGATAGCATCGCCGCGCTCGTGCCGTGGCGGTACGTGTGCGTCCACGGAGGCCTTGAAAATGCTGGATATCGTACTGGTCGAAGACGATGCCCGCCTGGGTACGATGGTCAGCGACTATCTGCAGCGGCATGGCTATCAGGTGGCCCACGAGCGCAGCGGTGAGCGTGCGGTGGCCCGGATCCTGGCCGACAAGCCCGCCCTGGTCCTGCTCGATGTCGGCCTGCCCGACCAGGATGGTTTCGAAGTGTGTCGGCAGATCCGCCCCCACTATGACGGCATCATCTGCGTGCTGACCGCCCGCACCGACAACATCGACCAGGTGCTGGGACTGGAACTGGGCGCCGATGATTACATCGGCAAGCCGATCGAACCACGGGTGCTGCTGGCCCGCCTGCGCGCCCACCTGCGCCGCCACCGCCGGGTCGAACCACGCGACGGCAGCCTCCGCTTCGGCGAGCTGAGCATCGACCCGTCCACCCGCAACGTGCACCTGCAGGGCGCGCTGCTGGAGCTCACCACTGCCGAGTTCGACCTGCTGTTCCTGCTGGCCAGCAATGCCGGCCAGATCCTGGACCGCGATGCGCTGCTGCGCGGCCTGCGCGGGATCGCCTTCGACGGCCTGGACCGTTCGATCGATGCACGCATCTCGCGCCTGCGCCGCAAGCTGGGCGACAACCCTGAACAACCGGAGCGGATCAAGACCGTACGTGGCCGCGGCTACCTGTTCAGCCGCTCGGCATGGGGATGAAGCGTACGCCCTCGGCGATGCGCGGCCACGCCTTCCACTTCCTGCGCTACGGCATCGGCTTCCTGGTTGCCCATCTGTTGCTGATCGTGCTGGGACTGTGGGCCTGGGATGCGCTGCTGGAAGACCGCACCGAAGCCGGACTGCTGGCCGAGATGCGCGGCACCCATGCCCTGCTGCAGCACCGCTTCGCCGAAACCCCGCGCGAGCAGTGGCCGACGCTGGCGCGCGAACTGGACGCCGACTTCGCCTATGCCCTGCGCATGGTGCCGATGGCAGAGGCGATGAAGGCGCTGCCGGCCAGCCAGCGCCCCCCCTTCAGCAACGGCCGGGTGCAGATCGACCTGGAGCACATGCGCAGCCTGCAGCGGATCGGCGACAGCGACTACGCGGTGATGCTGGGGCCGTTGGACGAAGCGCTGCCTGACGAGGGCTGGCAGGACAGCGAAGTGTCAGGCGTGGCGATCCTGCTGCTGATCCTGATGGTGGCCGTGGCGCTGCCGATGTACGTGATGGTCTACCGCCTGTGGCGCGACGTCTCGCAGCTGGCCCAGGCCGCGCGGCAGATGCGCGACGGACAGCTGGACACGCGCGCCCCGCGCGCCGGCACTGCGCTGGTGCGGCCGCTGGCCAATGCCTTCAATCACATGGCCGAGCAGCTGCAGCAGTTGCTGGAAAGCCAGCGCGTGCTGGCCCAGGCAGTGGCGCACGAAGTCCGCACGCCGCTGGCGCGGATGCGTTTCGGCCTGGCCGACCTGGAGGACACCGCGCTGGACGAGATCCAGCGTGATGCCTTGGGCGGCCTGCGCACTGATGTCGATCGGCTGCAGCACCTCACCGATGCCGGCGTCGAGTACGCCGCGCTCGGCCGCTGCCATCAGCTGACCCGCCAGCGCCTGCAGCTGGCGGCACTGGTACGTGGCGTGGTGGCCCAGTTCGCACCGCTGCCGATGCCGGTACAGCAGATGCTGTCGCCGGCGGGCCTGGTCAACGTCAACCGGCACATGCTGGAACTGGCATTGCGCAATCTGCTCGGCAATGCCCTGCGCTATGCGCGGCGGCAGATCCGTATCGCCAGCACGGTCAACGACGGCTGGCTGTGCCTGCAGGTGGAGGACGATGGCCCCGGCATCGCACCCGAACTGCGCGGCCAGGTGCTGCAACCCTATGTGCGGCTGGATCCGGGTAGCCCCGGTTTCGGCCTCGGACTGGCGCTGGTGCAGGTGGTGGCCGACAAGCATGGCGGCCAGGTCGAAGTAACCGATTCGGAGCTGGGTGGTGCCTGCATCCGACTGCACCTGCCGTTGGAAAGCGGCGCTGCCGTGGAGTGCGATGCGGCCTGCTAGACCGCTGGTTCCGCACGCGGCAACGCAAACGCGAACAACGCGCCGCGCTCGCTGTCACGCAGTTCGATGCGACGGCCGTGCAACTGCACGATGCGCTGCACGATCAGCAGGCCCAACCCGCCGTTCTCTCCACGTCGCGCGCCCAGCGCGGCCGGTGCCTGGAACAGCTGCGTGCGCAGTGCAGGGGCAACACCAGGTCCATCATCGGCCACGCTCACCTCCACGCTGTCCGGCGTCGCGCGCAGGCACACCTCGATCCGCCCACCGTCGGGCGCATGCCGCAGCGCGTTGTCGAGCAGGTTGGTCAGCACCCGCTCGACCAGGCCCAGATCGGCGCGCACCAGCGGCAGGCCGGGCGGGAAGTCCGCGTGCAGGTACTGGTTGCGAGCCTGCGCCGCCAGCTCGAATTTCTGCAGCACGTCCTGCAGCAGCTCCGGCAATGCGAACACCTCCCACTCCAGGCGCACTTCGCCATGTTCCAGCCGCGCCAGCTCGAACAGCGCACGCGCCAGCCGGCCAACCTTGGCGCTCTGCGCCAGCGCGATACCGAGGTAGCGGCGGCGCTCGTCCGGCGACAGCGTGGCGTCTTTCAGCGCCAGCGTTTCCAGATAGCCGTGCAGCGATGACAACGGCGTGCGCAGGTCGTGCGAGATGTTGGCGACCAGCTCGCGGCGCTGCAGGTCCTGCTGGCGCAGCTGCTGCCACTGCTCGCCCAGCCGCTGCGCCATCTGCGCGTGTGCGTGTTCGAGGATCACCAGCTCGTCGCGCTCACCGGGACGCAGCGGCTCCGGCGGCGGCAACGGCGTGGGTGCGTCGATGTCGAAGGCCTGGATGCGCCGGGTCAGCCGCCGCAGCGGGCGCGTCACCCAGTAGAAGGCCACCAGCCCGGCCAGCAGGCCCAGGCTGCCGACCAGCATCACCGACCACAGCGTGGTGTTCCACTGGCTGCCGGCGGCAAGGTCGTCGGACAGCATCTGACGGTGTTCGCCGACCAGCACCACGTACACATAACCGGCCTGGCGACCCTGCACGATCAGCGGCGCGGCACTGAACACCTTGCGGCCGTCCGTGCTGCGCGGGTCATCGCCCAGGATCGGCAACGGCGCACCGGCCAGCAGCCGGCGCAGCGGTGCCACGTCCACCCGGTTGCGCACCAGATGGCCTGTCGGCGCATCGTGGCCGAGGATGCGGCCCTGGTCGTCCAGCAGGTAGACCTCGACGCTGGGGTTGACCGCCATCAGCTGGCCGAACAGCGCGCGCACGGCGGCATCACGCATGCCGCTGGTGTCCATCAGTTCGCTGCGCTGGGCAATGTGCTCGGCCAGGCCCAGCGACAACCGCTGCACCACTTCCTGCTCGTGGCGGGTGTTGGCGCGCATCTGCAGCGCCAGCAATGCCATGCAGCACATCAGCATCAGCGCAGCGATCACCGCCGCCAGCTTCTGCCACAGGTTCGGCTTGATCATGCCGCCGCCCCGGCAGGATCGACCAGCTTGTAGCCACGGCCCCACACCGTCAGCAACCGCCGTGGATTGGCCGGGTCCGGCTCGATCTTGCTGCGCAGGCGATTGATGTGGGTGTTGACCGTGTGCTCGTAGCCATCGTGCTGGTAGCCCCAGACCTGGTTGAGCAGTTCCATGCGCGCGAACACCTGGTCCGGATGACGGGCGAAGAACAGCAGCAGGTCGAACTCGCGCGGGGTCAGCTCCAGTGCGTTGCCATCCACTGAGGCGGTACGCGCGACCGGGTCCAGCTGCAGGCCGCCCAGCTCGATCGCGCCGGCATCGATGCGCGCGCTCTGCGCCATCGCCTCGGCCCGGCGCAGCAATGCGCGCACCCGTGCCACCAGTTCCGGCATCGAGAAGGGCTTGGCCAGGTAATCATCCGCCCCCAGTTCCAGGCCGACGATGCGCTGCGTTTCGCTGCCTCGCGCGCTGATGATGATGATCGGCACATAGCGCGCCATCGCGCGTGCACGCTGGCACACCTGCAGGCCGTCCACGCCGGGCAGCATCACGTCCAGCACCAGCGCATCCCATGGCCCTTCCTGCTCGAGCAGGCGCAGGCCGGCATCGCCGCTGGCGGCATGGGCGACGTCGTAGCCCTCATCGCCCAGATGCATGCGCAGCAGGTCGGCGATGTGGGCATCGTCTTCAACGATCAGCACGCGTTTGGTGGACATCGGCAGCTCGGGGCCAGTGGGGAGGCTGGCTGCATTGTGGCGCGGGATAGACGCCGATACCTCACGAAAAATTGAATCCTGCGTGAGGATTCGTTGACCCGGGCGGGCGCAGCATGGCCCCGTCGCCCCTTCCCGGAGTCCGCCATGTCCCTTACCCGACGCCATCTGCTGGGCCTGGGCGGTGTTGCCACCGCCGCCGGCCTGCTCGGCCTGGGGGCCTGCAGCCGTGCCGCCCCGGCCGCCGCTGAAGCGCGCCCGTCGCGACAGTTCGAGGTCATGCGCAGCGATGCCGACTGGCGCCAGCGCCTGACCCCGGCGCAGTACGCAGTGCTGCGCCAGCAGGCGACCGAGCGCCCGTACAGCAGCCCGCTCAACAAGGAACACCGGCAGGGCACGTTTGCCTGCGCCGGCTGTGCGCTGCCGCTGTTCTCCTCCTCCACCAAGTTCGAGAGCGGCACCGGCTGGCCCAGCTTCTGGGCGCCGCTGCACAACGCCATCGGCGAAGACCGCGACGTCACCTTCGGCATGCTGCGGGTGGAGGTGCACTGCCGCCGCTGCGGTGGCCACCTCGGCCATGTGTTCAACGACGGGCCTCGCCCAACCGGACTTCGCTACTGCATGAACGGCGCGGCGATGGTGTTCGTTCCCGGTGCCGCTGAGGGCGGTACTGCCGATGGCTGGCGGGTGCCGGTCGGTTCTTCCCCTGCTTCCGGAGCCTGACGATGCTGCTGTTGCTGCTTGCCTACCTGGGGGGCGCGCTGACCCTGCTCAGTCCCTGCATCCTGCCGGTGCTGCCGTTCGTGTTCGCGCGTGCCGACCGCCCCTTCCTGCGCAGCACGCTGCCGCTGCTGCTGGGCATGGCACTCACCTTCACCGTGGTCGCCAGCCTGGCTGCGGTGGGCAGCCAATGGGTGGCACAGGCCAACCAGGTCGGACGCTGGATCGCCCTGCTGCTGATGGCGCTGTTCGCACTGGCATTGCTCTGGCCACGACTGGCCGACCATCTGCTGGCGCCGTTCCAGCGCGTGGGTGCCCGCTTGAGCGCGCGTGCCGATGCGACCGACGCAGCGGGGCGTGGCGGTGCGTGGACCTCGCTGCTGATCGGCATCGCCACCGGCCTGCTGTGGGCGCCCTGCGCCGGGCCGATCCTCGGCCTGGTGCTGACCGGTGCCGCGCTGCACGGGGCAAGCGCCGGCACCAGCACGCTGCTGCTGGCCTACGCACTGGGCGCGATTACCGCACTGGCGCTGGCGGTATGGGTAGGTGGCCGCGTGTTCCGCGCGCTGCAGGCGCGGCTCGGCCTCGGCGATGTGCTGCGCAAGGTACTGGGCGTGGCTGCACTGCTGGCGGTGGTGGCGATCGGCCTGGGCTGGGATACCGGCCTGCTGACCCGCCTGTCCACGGTCAGCACCGCGCGCATCGAGCAGGGCCTGCTGGATGCCGCTCCCGGCGCGCAACCGGCAGCACCGTCGATGACGATGATGGCGGGCCCCGATGCGGGTGCCAGTGCACCGCTGCCAGTGGAAGGCACCCTGCCCGCGCTGGATGGTGCCACCGGCTGGCTCAACAGCCCGCCGCTGACGGCCCAGCAGCTGCGCGGCAAGGTGGTGCTGGTCGATTTCTGGACGTACTCGTGCATCAACTGCCTGCGCGCGATGCCGTTCGTGCACGAATGGGAGCGCCGTTATCGCGACCACGGCCTGGTAGTGGTCGGCGTGCACACCCCGGAGTTCGCCTTCGAGCGTGACCCGCGCAACGTCATGAAGGCGGTGCAGCAGCTGAAGGTTGAGTACCCGGTGGCACTGGACAACCAGTACACGATCTGGCGCGCGTTCAACAACCGCTACTGGCCGGCGCAGTACTTCGTCGATGCGCAGGGCAACATCCGCGGCCACCAGTTCGGCGAGGGCAACTATGCGCGCTCGGAACAGGTGATCCGTCACTTGCTGACCGAGGCCGGCCAGACGAACCTGCCACCGCCGGCCGATCCGGCCGCCGCCGATCTGAAGGGCGTGGCTGCGCAGGCCGACATGGGCAATCTGCGCTCGCCGGAAACCTATCTGGGCCACGCCCGTGCCGAGCAGTTCGCCTCGCCCGGTGGGCAGCGCAGCGACACCGCGTTCGACTACACGTTGCCGGCCAGCCTGGCGTTGAACCAGTGGGGCCTGTCCGGACGCTGGACCGTTACCGACGAGGCTGCGCAGCTGCAGCAAGCCGGTGGCCGCATCGCCTTCCAGTTCCATGCGCGCGACCTGCACCTGGTGCTGGCACCGGGCCAGGAAGGAAAGCCGGTGCGCTTCCGCGTCCTGCTGGATGGCAAGCCATTGCCCGCCACCGATGCCGGCACTGATGTCGGCGCCGATGGCAGCGGCGTGGTCGACGAGCACCGCCTCTACCAGCTGGTGCGCCAACGCGGCACGGTCAGCCCGCACCGCTTCGAGATCGAGTTCCTCGATGCGGGCGTGCAGGCCTATGCCTTCACCTTCGGTTGAACCGGGAGGACACGATGAAATTCTCCTTTGAACAGGGCATTGCCGCTGGCGTTGCCGGACTGGTGGCCACGGCACTCATCGCCGGCGTGCTGCTCGTTGACCATGGCGCCATCGCGGCACCGGTCGAAGCCAGCGCGCAGACCCAGGCACTCCCTGTACCCACGGGCGACGCTGCGTTCCGCGATGACGCCACCCACGCCAGCGTGGTGTTCGCCGGCGGTTGCTTCTGGGGCGTGCAGGGTGTGTTCCAGCATGTCAAAGGCGTGAGTAATGCGGTGTCCGGCTACATCGGTGGCAGCGCTGCCAATGCCCGCTATGAGCGGGTCAGCAGCGGTCAGACCGGTCATGCCGAAGCGGTGAAGGTCGACTACGACCCACGCCAGGTCAGCTATGGGCAGTTGATGCAGGTGTTCTTCTCGGTGGTGCACGACCCGACCCAGCTCAACCGCCAGGGGCCCGACCACGGCAGCCAGTACCGGTCGGCGATCTTCACTGATGACGCCCGCCAGCAGGCAGCCAGCCGCGCCTACATCGCCCAGCTCGGCCAGGCCGGCAGCTACCGCGCACCGATCGTCACCCAGCTGGTCAGCGGCCAGCGCTTCTACCCGGCCGAGAGCTACCACCAGAACTACATGACCAACTACCCGCAGGCCGCGTACATCCGCTACTACGACGCGCCGAAGCTGGCCGCGCTGGGCAGGCAGTTCCCGGGGCTGTACCGGCGCGATGCGGTGCTGGTGCCGATGCGCTGACGGCATTTCCGTGGGGCCGGCTGGCGCTCGGTGACGCTCCTGCCAATGCGGTAACGATCCGGGTAGTGCCGGCCGCTGGCCGGCTCTTGCGGTTCCAGGGAATGCCGGCCAGCGGCCGGCACTACCAAAAAAAGACGCACGGCCATCCAGCCGTGCGCTTGGAAAGTACCGGCCGTGCCCCGATCAGGCCCGGCCGACAACGACATGCTAGGCTCGCCGTCATCATGGGTACAGCACCAGATGGCGGGAAACTCGATGGATACAGATGATCAGAGCGCAATGATCCCCCCCCGCTACCAACGGCTGTCCGACGAACTGGCCGAGGCCATCCACGGCGGACGCCTTCCGGTCGGCAGCCGCCTGCCCTCGCTGCGGCAGATGGCCCTGCAGCGCCGGCTCAGCCTGAACACGGTGATTGCCGCCTACCGCCAGCTGGAAGACGCTGGCCTGGTCATTCCGCGGCCGAAAGCCGGCTTCGAGGTGGCGCCGCGGCTGTCGGTGCCGGAACGTTCGCTGCGCGACACGCCTTCTGCGCCCACCGCGCCGCTGCAGCAGGTACTGATGGCCCGCGTGCTGGAAGCACAGCGCCGCCCCGGCGTGATCGACCTGGCCTTTGCCGGCCCGCGCGGTCGCCAGTTCTACCCCGGCGCGCAGCTGGCCAAGCACACGGCGCAGGTACTGCGCCATGGCCAGCAGACCGTGGAGACCTATGCACGCCCCAACGGCTCGCCACGGCTGCTGGCGCAGATCGTGCGCCGCGGCCCGCGCATGGGCCTGCATACCCACAGCGAACGCCTGCTGCTGACCCACGGTGCGATGGAAGGGCTGCAGCTGGCGCTACGCGCGGTCACCCAGCCCGGTGATGCGGTCGGCATCGAGGCGCCGTCCTACTTCAACCTCTACCCGTTGCTGGCCAACCTCGGCCTGCAGGCCATCGAACTGCCCACCCACCCGCAGCTCGGCCTGGATGTGGATGCGCTGGATGCGCTGCTGGAGCACACGCCGCTGGCCGCACTGGTGGTGATGCCGACCGTGCACAACCCGCTCGGCTGCACCATGCCGACCGCCGCCAAGCAACGCCTGGCCGAACTGGTCAACGCACGCCAGCTGCCGCTGATCGAAGATGCGGTGTATGCCGAGCTGCAGTTCTGCGAACCGCCGGCACCGCTCCTGAAGGCCTTCGATCGCGGTGGCTGGGTGATGGTGGTCGGCGGCTTTTCCAAGACGCTGGCGCCGGATTACCGCATCGGCTGGCTCGATGGCGGCCGCTTCGCCGAGCGCATCGCGCTGCTGAAATTCCAGTCCACCGGCGGCGAGCCGCAGCTGCTGGGCGACGCGGTGGCGGCCTATCTGGAGGCCGGCAGCTACGAGCACCACCTGCATCGCATGCGCCGGCTGTACCGCGAACAGGTCGGACGGCTGCGCCAGCTGGTGGCCGAACACTTCCCGGCCGGCACCCGCGCCACCGAACCGCAGGGTGGCTTCCTGCTGTGGCTGGAACTGCCCGGCGTGGACACGCGCGAGCTGTTCGAGCGTGCACTGCAGGAGGACATCGTGTTCATGCCCGGCCAGGTGTATTCACGCGGCGCGCGGTATCGCCATTGCCTGCGGCTGTCGTGCTGCCAGACGCTGGATGCACGCTTCATCGGCGCGGTGGAGCGGTTGGGTGCGATCGCGCGGGAGCTGGCGGCCGCAGCACGGTAGTGCCGGCCGCTGGCCGGCAACTGCACGCAGGTGGATACATCGAGGTTGCCGGCCAGCGGCCGGCACTACCCCAGGTCAATCGAGCAGATGCGTGCTCAACGCTTCGCCATCCGCTCCCGGCAGATGTGGCAGCCGCCCCCAGCACGGCATCGGCAGGCGCTGCTGCAGCGTTGCGATGTTCTCATCCTGGCGCTGCATCGCCGGGTCGATGTGGTTGCCGATCCAGCCCAGGCACTCCACGCCGCTGGCCTGCAACGACTGCGCGGTCAGACGCGCGTGGTTGACGCAGCCCAGCCGCATGCCCACCACCAGCAACACCGGCAACCGCAATGCGCGCACCAGGTCGAGCTGGTCGAGCGTGGCCGAGACCGGTGCCAGCCAACCGCCAACCCCCTCGACCACCACGACATCGGCCTGCGCGCGCAGCCGCTCGAACGCTGCCATGATCGGCGCCAGCTCCACCTGCACGCCGTCCTCGGCAGCGGCCAGCTCCGGTGCCAGCGGCTGGCGCAACGCATACGGGTTCAGATCGGCATAGTCCGGTACCGGCCAGCTGGCCGCCTGCAGCGCCAATGCGTCTTCGTTGCGCAGGCCCCGGCCCAGGTCTTCGCTGCCGCTGGCCACCGGCTTCATCCCCACCGCACGCAGGCCACGCCGGCGCAGCACATGCAGCAGCGCGGTGCTCGCCGCGGTCTTGCCGATCTCGGTATCGGTGCCGGTGACGAACAGGGCGGGCGGCAGCGTGGCGGGCAACGGCATCGACGGGCTCCAACAGGGCAACAGTGTGTGCATTATCGCTGGCCCGGCACGCTTGCTAGACTGCTGGCATGTTCGCCAATGCCTCGCTCACCGGCAGCAAGCCGGAACAATACGCCCAGCTGCTGGAACAGGCCCGTGGCCTGGTCTACGCCGAGTCCGACCGCATCGCCAACGCGGCCAACCTCTCGGCCCTGGTCTACCACGCCCTGCCCGACCTGAACTGGGTGGGCTTCTACCTGTACGACGGCAAGGAACTGGTGGTCGGCCCGTTCCAGGGCCTGCCGGCCTGCGTGCGCATCCCGCTGGACAAGGGCGTGTGCGGTGCCGCCGCCAGCCAGCGCGTGACCCAGCGCGTAGAGGACGTCGACGCCTTCCCCGGCCACATCGCCTGCGATTCGGCCTCGCGCTCGGAACTGGTGGTGCCGCTGCTGCGCGGCGATGAACTGATCGGCGTGTTCGACATCGACAGCCCGAAGGTCGGCCGCTTCGATGCCGACGACCAGGCTGGCCTGGAAGCCATCGCCCGCGTGTTCGTCGAGGCGCTGGGATGAGCGCACCGAAGCTGCGCAACATCGGCCCGAAAAGTGCGGCGTGGCTGCGCCAGGTCGGCCTGCGCAGCCGCGACGACCTGGTCGCGATCGGAGCCGTCGGCGCCTTCGTCAAGGTCAAGCGCGCCGGCTTCAAGCCCAGCCTGAACCTGCTGTACTCGCTGGAAGGCGCGTTGCTGGACTGCCATTGGCAGGAGCTGAGCGAGCCACAGCGTGAAGCACTGGTGCAGGATTACGAAGCACGCATCGCTGCGCATCCGCTGAAGGCAGCCGGCCCGGCGTCGGGCCCGGTGCATGAGCAGCGCTTCGATGCCGACGATGACGCTGAGGACAGCGTGGCCGAGGGCGCGGACGAGGATTGAGGCATCCGCGTTCCTGGGGATGCCGGCCAGCGGCCGGCACTACCAGTGTGATGCGGGATCGGTAGCGCCGAGCCATGCCCGGCGAGTGCGCTCAGGGCTGCTGCAGCTCCAGCAGCTCACCCACCAGCCCGATCTCACCGCGCTCCAGCCACACCCGCAGGCGCGTGCCGTGGTCGATGCGCAGCGCCCAGCACAGCGACATCGGCAGGCCGCAGACCTGCGACAGCACCATGCGCAACGGGCCGCCATGGCTGACCACCAGCGTCGGCACCGGATCGTCATCATCGAGCAGGCGATCCAGCGCGCGCGCGATGCGCCGCTCGAAGTGGCCCCAGCTCTCGCCATTGGGCGGCGGGAACGCGTGCGGGTCGGCATGGAAGGCCGCCAGTGCATCCTCCGGCAGGTCGAACAGCGACCGCCCGTCCCAATCGCCGAAGTCCAGTTCTTCCCATTCCTCGTCCGCTTCCACGTCCAGCCCACGCGGCGTGGCCAGGGCCATCGCCGTATGCAGCGCGCGCAACCGCGGTGAACTGATCACCCGCTCCCAGCGTTGCCCGGCGTAGGCCTCGACCAGCTCCTGTGGCAGGCCGGCCAGCTGCGGTGGGTCGCTGCGGCCATCAAGGAACTCATCACGGCCATTGCCGGCATGGCGGACCAGGTCGAGGATCATGCGCGCGTCCCGGACGGGCGACGCAGGTACAGCGGAAAACGGGCGGACATCGGCAACGGCACCACGGGATCGAGCAACCATTCTAAAGGCACAGCAAAGGCAGTCGCGCAGGCGCGACGCAACGGGACGGCCTGCGATGCCGTAGACTGCGCGCACTTCCAGGTGACCTGCGGCCATGGCCGGCAGGTTGAAACGGGAAGCCGGTGACGCGTGATTCCACGCCAGGCCGGCGCTGCCCCCGCAACGGTAAGCACGTCAGTTCCAGGCAACACCGCCACTGTGCCGCAGGCATGGGAAGGCGCCTGGACGGTGGCCTCGCGCCACCCGGCGGCAAGCCCGGAGACCGGCCCGGAAGCCTCAGGTCGCGATGCGGTGGGCATGGCGCTGGATGACCGTGGCGTGCGCTGCGGCATCGGCGCACGCCTGCCTTCGCGGCTCCTCCCCTTCGCCACGCGGGCGTGCGTGGCACCCGGAGTCCCCCATGAAGCTGCAGTCCCGAATGCTGTCCCTGGCCGTGCTGGCCGCCCTGCCCGCGCTGGCCCAGGCCGCCAATGACACCACCGCGCTCGACCAGATCCTGGTCACTGCCACCCGCACCCCGATCGCCCTGCAGGACAGCATCGCGCCGGCGCAGGTGATCGACCGCGCCCAGATCGAATCCAGCCAGGCCACTTCGCTGCAGGAACTGCTGCGCGGTCGCGCCGGCATCAACCTGGCCAATGCCGGCGGCCTCGGCAAGCAGAGCTCGCTGTTCCTGCGCGGTACCAATTCCGGCCACACCGTAGTGCTGGTGGACGGCGTGCGCATCAACAGCGCCGACCTCGGCCTGGCCATGTACCAGGACCTGCCGCTGGCGCAGATCGAGCGCGTGGAAATCGTGCGCGGCCCGCAGTCGAGCCTGTACGGCGCCGACGCCATCGGTGGCGTGATCCAGATCTTCACCCGCCGCAACCAGGGCGATTTCGCCCCGCACTTCCAGCTTGGCGGTGGCAGCAACGGCCTGCGTGAAGCCAGCGGTGGCATTGGCGGCGGTACCGAACGCGGCTGGTTCGGTGCGGATATCGCCTACCAGCATTCCGATGGCATCGATGCCTGCCGCGGCTCGGCCACGCTGTTCACCGGCTGTTTCGCCGACGAGCCCGATCGCGACGGCTACCGCAACCTGTCCAAGAGCCTGCGCGGTGGCTACACCTTCAACGAGCAGTGGAACGTGGAAGGCAGCGCCCTGCGCGCCGACGGCAAGAACCACTACGACGGCTACTACAACTATTCGGAAACCCGCCAGCAGGTGCTGGCCGGCAAGGTGCGCTACACCCCGTCCGAGCGCTTGGCATTCACCGCCAACGTCGGCCGCAGTGACAACGAGTCGGACAACTTCGGCGACTTCGGTGCACGTGGCAGCGCACAGACCCACCGCGACAGCGCCTCCCTGCAGGGCGATTTCGGCGTGGCCGAGGGCCAGCTGCTGAGCGCAGGCGTGGACTGGAGCGAAGACAACCTGGATGGCAGCAGCGCGGGTTACCTGGTCGACAGCCGCCGCAACACCGGCGTATTCGTGCAGTACCAGGGCCGCTTCGGCCGCCACCAGCTGCAGGCCAGCGCACGCAACGACGACAACCAGCAGTTCGGCAACCACGCTACCGGCAGCGTTGGCTGGGCCATGGAGCTGGGCCACGGCCTGCGCCTCAACGCCAGCTATGGCACGGCGTTCAAGGCACCGACCTTCAGCGATCTGTACGACCCGTGGAGCGGCGTGCCGACGTTGAAGCCGGAGAAGTCCAAGAGTGCCAACCTCGGCGTTTCGCAGCAGGGCCAGGGCTGGCACTGGGGCCTGGACGTGTATGAAACCCGCATCGATGATCTGATCACCTACGATGCGGCGACCTTCAAGATGCAGCAGGTGGAGAAGGCCCGCATCCGCGGTGCCGAACTGACCGGCGGCGTGCTGCTGGCCGGCTTCGACATCAACGCGCAGCTGAGCTACACCGACCCGCGCAACCGCACCGGCGGCAGCACCCAGTTCGACAACTGGCTGCCACGCCGCGCGCAGCAGACCGCGCGCCTGGACATCGACCGTCGCTTCGGCGATTTCCGCGCAGGCCTGACCGTGCAGGGTGCCGGCAAGCGCTACGACGATGCCGCCAACACGGTGAAGGTGGGAGGCTACGGCACGCTGGACCTGCGCGCTGAGTACGCACTGACGCCATCGTGGTCGCTGCTGGCACGTGCCGCCAACGTCTTCGACCGTCGCTACGAAACGGTGGCATGGTTCAACCAGCCCGGCCGCGAGTACCAGTTGAGCGTGCGTTACCAGCCGAAGTGAGCGCAACGTTCATGGTAGTGCCGGCCACTGGCCGGCAACATCATGACCTTCGGCAACGCATTCCGGGTTGCCGGCCAGCGGCCGGCACTACCCCTCTGCTTCAGCCCCGCAACCCCGGCAGTTCACGCAGGTCGTCGATCACCGCCACCGCATGCGCGGTGGCCAGGTCCAGGCCGCGCGGATAGCCGTAGCGCACTAGCGCGATCGGCATGCCGGCCTCTTCGGCGGCGCGGTAGTCGGTCAACGAATCACCCACCATCAGGCAGGACTCCACCGGCAGCCCGAAGTGCGCGGCGATGTGCCGCAGTGGCTCGCCACTGGGCTTGCGCTGCGGCAGCGAATCCCCCCCCAGTACCAGCGCGAATGCATCACCGATACCCAGGTGCTGCAGCAGCGGCGGCACCAGTGCTTCGGGCTTGTTGGTGCAGATCGCCAGCGGCACGTTGCGCGCACGCAGTTGCGCCAGCGCTTCGCCCACGCCGTCGAACAGTCGCGGGCTGCGCAGCAGGCACTCACGGTAGTGCACCATGAACACCGGCATCACCTCGGCCAGGTCCACCTCGCGGCCGGCGGCCTGCACCGCCTGCTCGACCAGACGACGCACACCGTCACCGATCCAGCCCAGCACGGTGGCTTCCGGCACGCGCGCCACGCCGATGTCTTCCAGCGTGCGGTTCAGCGCTTCGGCAATATCGGCAGCGCTGTCGACCAGCGTGCCATCGAGGTCGAACACGACCAGCGGATACGGATACGGCAAGGGACTGCACCTGCATGACGTGGGGCCGTCCATTGTACGCCGCAGTATTTTGGGCAGGCCTGCCTCAACCGATCCGGCGCGCGCGCGTGGCCAGGAACGTGGGCAGGTAACGGTCGATCAGGAAGCGCGGCTGCGGCTGCCAGTCTTCCATGAAGCGATCGATGACGAAGCCGGCATCGAGCTGGCCACCGATCAGTTCGGTCAGGCTGTGGCCGAAGGTCAGCGCATCGCCCCGCGCCAGTTTCGCCTCGCGCTCGGCCGGTGGCAGGTCTTCCAGATCCGAATAGGGAATGGCGTACTGCGGTCGGATCAGGCCCTGTGCATCCAGCTGCGGATCGCGTGCACCGACGAACAGCACCGGGTTGTAGAAGCTGGCCATCAGCATGCCATCACGCGCCAGCACGCGGCGGCATTCGGTCCACACCGGCCGGACGTCAGGCACGTACAGGTTGGAGATCGGGTGGAACACCACATCGAAGCTGTCGTTGGCGAAGGCGTGCAGATCGCGCATGTCGCCCTGCACCGTGCGCAGTTGCAGGCCATCACGCGCCGCCACCTGACGATCCTGCTCGAGCTGGCCATCGGACAGATCGAACACGGTCACCTCCGCCCCGGCCGCCGCCAGCACCGGGGCCTGCTGGCCACCGCCCGAGGCCAGGCAGAGGATGCGGCGGC
Organism: Stenotrophomonas sp. a6; assembly: GCF_030913325.1. Classification (NCBI taxonomy): domain Bacteria; kingdom Pseudomonadati; phylum Pseudomonadota; class Gammaproteobacteria; order Lysobacterales; family Lysobacteraceae; genus Stenotrophomonas; species Stenotrophomonas sp. a6. The sequence goes on along the minus strand of NZ_CP133161.1, from coordinate 514,957 downwards.
CGCGCACATCCCCCAGCCAGTCCAGCGGCAGCGCGCGCGGGGTCAGGTGCACCTGCCAGCGGCCATCGCGCGCGGCGGCAATCGTTGAGCTTTCCACCGGGCGCGACCATTCGCGCACTTCGCTGGCCTGGCGGTCCCAGGCAGCACGGTTGTGGTCGATCAAGGCCTGTCCGTGGTTCATGTGTTCTCCTTGCCCGGTGGGCGCCAATCCAGATCCTGGAAGGCCGGGCTGGCGAAACACTCGGCCAGGAAGTCCAGGAATCGCCGCATGATAGCGGGCTGCTGGCGCCGTGATGCGTACACGGCATGAATGCCGAGTTCGTCCAGACTGAACTCGGGCAACAACTCGATCAGCTCGCCACTGCGCAGCAGTGGCGCCACCTGGTAGGTCGGCAGCATCGCGATGCCGGCGCCCGCACGCACCGCTTCCAGCAACAGCGACGCTTCGTTGGCGCTGATGTTGCCGCCCACAGCCACCGACAGCGAACGGCCATCGCGGTGCAGCTGCCACAGGCTCTTGCCCACGTAGTGATGGGTCAGGCAGTTGTGCCCGGCCAGGTGTTCCGGGGCGGTAGGCGTACCGCGCGCGTGCAGGTACGACGGCGTCGCGCACAGCACCGAGCGGCAGGTGGCCAGCCGTCGTGCGATCAGGCTGGGATCGATCTGGCGGGCGATGCGCACGGCAAGGTCCACCCGCTCTTCCACCAGGTTCACCATGCGGTCGACCAGCAGCAGTTCGATGCGCGCCGCCGGATGGCGTGCGACGAAACCGGCCACCGCACGCGCCAGGTGGCTCTGCCCGAACGACACGCTGGCGGTCACCCGCAGCGTGCCATGCGGTTCGGGATCGTCGCTGGCCAGCTCGCCCTGCAGTTCCTCGCCGATGGCCAGCATCTGCCGGAAGCGCGCCAGCGCCGCCTCGCCGGGGCCGGTCAGGCTGACCCGGCGCGTGGTCCGGTGCAGCAGGCGCGCGCCCAGCCAAGCCTCGACCTCGGCCAGGTAGCGGGTAACCATCGCCCGCGACATGTCCAGCACCTCGGCGGCGGCGGTGAGGCTGCCGCGCTCGGCCACCTCGACGAATACAGTCATGGCGGTCAATCGGTCCATATGCTCGATCCATGCAACAAACAAGCGCGTTATACGCTGTTTTTCGAGCGACTGCAGCGGCCTAGAGTGGCCCCATTCCCACCCCACACCGCCCCACGGAGTCCTGCCATGAAGATCGCCCTCGTTGGTTCCACCGGCAACATCGGCCGCCAGATCGCCCGCCACGCGCTGGCCAACGGCCACGAACTCACCGTCATCGTACGCAGCGCGCAGGATCTTCCGGCCGAACTGGCCGGTGCCCATCCGGTGATCGCCTCGCTGGATGACCAGGATGCCCTGGTCGCCGCCATCGCCGGCCACGACGTGCTGGCCAGCGCCTATGGCCCGCGTCCGGGCGATGACATCGGCCGCGTCGGCGAAGTGGCCGCGCAGCTGGCCGCCGCCGCGCGCAAGGCCGGTGTACCGCGCCTGGTGGTGGTCGGTGGCGCCGGCAGCCTGGAAGTCGCGCCGGGCGTGCAGCTGGTCGATACCCCCAACTTCCCGGAGGCCTACAAGCCGTACGCGCTGGCCCATCGTGAAGCCTTCAATCGCCTGCAGGCGGTGGACGACCTGGACTGGACCTTCTTCTCGCCGGCCGCCGAAATCGGCCCGGGCGAAGAGCGCGGCCAGTACCGCGTGCAGCCCAAGGCCTTCCTCGCTGATGCCAGCGGCCACAGCCGCATCAGCTACGCCGACTACGGCGCCGCGTTCGTCGCCGAGCTGGAAGCGCAGCAGTACCCGAAGCAGATCATAACCGCGGCGTACTGATCGACGCGCGTGCCCTGTAGAGCCGAAGGCAACGGCAGGAGCCGTTGCCAACGTCACTTGCGACGGCCCGCAGGGGCCCGGGCAAGGACGCCCGGCATAGCCCACGTTCGGCTCCCCATTCGACACAAGGAATTTCCAATGCGCACCGCTGCCCTGCTGCTTCCCCTCGCCTTGGCCGCCAGCTTCACCAGTGCGCCGCTGCTGGCCGCACCGGCCACCGCGGCGCCCGCGGCAGCGACAAGATCCCAGCTGCACCTGCAGGCCTTCCATCCCGGTCCGCAGGCGATGTTCTCGGTGTCCTCGGTGCTGATCGAAGGCCGCCGCGATGCGATCCTGGTCAACGCGCAGTTCGGCGCCAGCGATGCGCGCAAGCTGGTCGAGCTGATCCGCGCCAGCGGCAAGCAGCTGACAACGATCTACATCAGCCACGGTGATCCGGACTACTACTTCGGCCTGGCTACCCTGCAGGACGCGTTCCCGCAGGCACGCATCGTCGCCACTGCGCAGACCGTTGCCCACATCCAGCAGACCCAGGCCGGCAAGCTGGCCTACTGGGGGCCGAAGATGGGCGCCGACGTGCCGGCGCGCATCGTGGTGCCGCAGGTGCTGGATGGCGATGCCCTGCAGCTGGAAGGCCAGCGCCTGCCGCTGATCGGCCTGGATGGCCCGACCCCGGACCGCACAGTGCTGTGGGTGCCGTCGCTGCGCGCGATCGTCGGCGGCATTCCGGTGGTGGCCGGTGAACACGTGTGGATGGCCGACACGCAGACGCCGAAGTCGCATGCCGACTGGCTGCAGACCCTGCAGCAGTTGCAGGCGTTGAAGCCGAAGGTGGTGGTGCCGGGGCATTACGCGCCGGGTGCCGCACTGGATGCCAGTGCGCTGCGCTTCACCGCAGACTACATCCGCGCGTTCGATGCCGAGGCAGCCAAGGCCAAGGACAGTGCGGCGCTGGTGAAGGCGATGCAGGCGCGCTATCCGAAGCTGGCGGGCGTGGCGTCGCTGGGACTGAGTGCGAAGGTGGCCAAGGGCGAGATGCAGTGGCCGTGAGGTAGGGAGTTTTCTTTTTGCAGGGCTGCGCCCTGCACCCGCTCAATGCAACGGCAACAGCCGAAGCAACAGCAACAGCGGGCTATCCGTGGGATGGCGGGGTGGGTCCGGTTGCGGGGGACGCTGCAAGTACGTCCATGTAAGCTCGATCGCGGCTTGCTCGTGTGCGCTGTCCTGCGCACACGGCAAGACCGGGGTTGGGCGTCCTGCCCAACCCGCCCGAGGCATGCCTCGGGCCCATGCGGCTCACGCCCCCGCAACCGGACCCACCCCGCCTTCGACAGTTTCCTGCTGCTGATGGAACCTGCTGCTGTTGGTGGGTGCCGACCGTTGGTCGGCACGGGGTCGGATCCCGTTGCTGCGCAACGGGCTCTGACCCCCCTGTTTGATGATTAGGTTTCTGTGGGATTGATCATGTCGTGCTCGAACAGTTCCCCCTGCACCACCGGCTCCTTTTCGCGGAAGCCACCCAGCCCGACGCCGACCAGGCGGTAGCGCGTCTCGGCCGGCAGATCGACCCTCGCGCGCAGCGATAGGGCGATGTCACGCAGCTCTTCCATCGATTCCGGCGGGCGCTCCGGGGTGAAGCTGCGGGTGAGGATGCGGAACTGCGCGGTCTTCAGTTTCAGCACCACGGTGTGGCCGATGCGCTCGGTCTTGCGCGTGGCGTTCCAGGTCTTCCCTGCCAGCTGCACGATCGCCTCTGTCAGGTCTTCCAGCAGCAGGTCTTCGGCGAAGGTGTCCTCCGAGGAGATCGACTGCACCTGCTGGTCCGGTTCCACCGGCCGCTCGTCGATGCCACGTGCGCGGTTGTACAGGCTGCGGCCGAAGCTGCCGAATGCCTCTTCCAGATCGATCAAGGCCCACTGCCGCAGGTCGCCGCAGGTGACGATGCCGCGCGCGGCCAGCTTGCCTTCCATGACCTTGCCGACGCCGGGCACGCGGTTCACCGGCAGCGGCGCCAGGAACGCATCCACGCGCTGCGGTGGAATCACGAACTGGCCGTCGGGCTTGCGCCAGTCCGAGGCGATCTTGGCCAGGAACTTGTTCGGCGCGATCCCGGCTGAAGCAGTCAGGTTCGTTTCCTCGCGGATCTGCGCGCGGATGGTGCGGGCGATGTCGGTGGCCAGTTCAATGCCACTCTTCGGCTCGGTCACGTCCAGATAGGCCTCGTCCAGCGACAGCGGCTCGACCAGGTCGGTATGGCGCAGGAAGATCGCGCGTACCTGCTGTGACACCGCCTTGTAACGCGCGAAGTCCGGCGGCACGAAGATCGCGTCCGGGCACAGGCGCTCGGCACGCACGGCGGGCATCGCCGAACGCACGCCGAACACGCGCGCCTCGTAGGACGCCGCACACACCACCGAGCGGGCGCCACGCCATGCCACGACCACCGGCTTGCCGCGCAGTGACGGATCGTCGCGCTGCTCCACCGACGCGTAGAACGCGTCCATGTCAACGTGGATGATCTTGCGCAGTCGGGTCATGTCAGGTGGGAAAGGCGGGGCCGGGCCGGGTGGGCCACACGCCGAAGTATGGTCGTTGCACATCAACAGGATGCGCGTATTCCCTTGAAAACACTACGGTTGCGTACGGTTGAAATGTTTGATCGGCGCAGTTTCCACGGGCATTCTCGGGCGCTTGTTTCCCTGTTCTTCGCTTCCAGGATTGTGCTTCATGACCCGTCTCCACGCGTTCAACCGCGAACAGCTGCTGGCCAGCGCACGCGGTGAACTGTTCGGCACCGCTGCTGGCCGTCTGCCCAACGACCCGATGCTGATGTTCGACCGCATCACCGACATCCGCGAGGACGGCGGACCGCATGGCAAAGGCATGGTACGCGCCGAACTGGATATCCGCCCGGACCTGTGGTTCTTCGGCTGCCATTTCATCGGCGACCCGGTGATGCCCGGCTGCCTGGGCCTGGACGCCATGTGGCAGCTGACCGGCTTCTTCCTGACCTGGCTGGGCGCCCCCGGCAAGGGCCGCGCGCTGGGCTGTGGCGAAGTGAAGTTCACCGGCCAGGTGCTGCCGGAAGCCAGGCTCGTGCGTTACGAGATCGACATCAGCCGCGTCATCAACCGCAAGCTGGTGATGGCCCAGTCGGACGCCCGCATGTACGTGGATGACCGCGAAATCTACAGCGCGCGCGACCTGCGCGTCGGCCTGTTCACCGAAACCGGGAGCTTCTGATGCGTCGCGTCGTCATCACCGGCATGGGCATCACGTCCTGCCTCGGCAATGATCTGGATACCGTTTCGGCCGCGCTGCGCGAAGGGCGCTCGGGCATCACCGCCCTGGCCGACCACGCCGAAGCGGGCCTGCGCAGCCAGGTCGGCGGTCGTGTCGACCTCGATCTGGAGGCGCTGATCGACCGCAAGCAAAAGCGCTTCATGAGCGATGCAGCGGCCTTCGCCTATCTGGCCATGCGCGATGCCATCGCCGATGCCGGGCTCAGCGTCGAGCAGGTCAGCAGCCTGCGCACCGGCCTGATCGCCGGTTCCGGTGGCGGCTCCAGCGAATGGCAGATCGGCGCGGTCGACCTGCTGCGCGAACGTGGCGTGCGCAAGGTCGGCCCGTACATGGTGCCGCGCACGATGTGCTCGACGGTCTCGGCCTGCCTGGCTACGGCCTACCAGATCAAGGGCGTCAGCTATTCGCTGTCGGCCGCCTGCGCGACCTCGGCGCACTGCATCGGCGCGGCCGCGGACATGATCCGCCATGGCGCGCAGGACATCATGTTCGCCGGTGGCGGTGAAGACCTGCACTGGTCGATGAGCGTGATGTTCGATGCGATGGGCGCGCTGTCGACCAGCTTCAACGAAACCCCGGCCAGCGCCTCGCGTCCGTACGACAAGGACCGCGACGGCTTCGTCATCGCCGGTGGTGGCGGCATGCTGGTGCTGGAGGACTACGACCACGCCGTTGCGCGCGGCGCGCACATCCACGCCGAACTGATCGGCTATGGCGTGACCTCCGACGGCGCCGACATGGTTGCTCCGTCCGGCGAAGGCGCGGTGCGCTGCATGAAGATGGCGCTGCAGGGCGTCGATCGCCCGCTGGACTACCTCAATACCCACGGCACCTCCACGCCGCTGGGCGACGTCACCGAGCTCAATGCGATCCGCGAAGTGTTCGGCGATGCGGTGCCGCCGCTGTCCTCGACCAAGGCGCTGTCCGGCCATTCGCTCGGTGCGGCCAGCGTGCACGAGGCGATCTACTGCCTGCTGATGATGCGCGATGGCTTCGTTGCCGGTTCGGCCAACATCGGCGAGCTGGACCCGAAGGTGGAGAGCTTCCCGATCCTGCGCGAAAGCCGCGAGCAGAAGCTGGATACGGTGATGTCCAACAGCTTCGGCTTCGGTGGCACCAACGCCGCGCTGGTGTTCGGGCGAGTGTGATGGGGCAGGTGTGCCGACCAACGGTCGGCACCCACCAGGGCAGTAAAGAGTGCCAACCAAGGTTGGCACCCACCGGGGCATTGGGGTCTGCCGACCAACGGTCGGCACCTACCGGTTACCTCGGCAACAACGGCAGCAGGAGCGCGTGCGCGTCCACCAGCGATCCAACGATGCGGTGGCCCAGGGCACGCAACTCTTCATCCGGATGCACCAGGTCAGGCACCTGGATCACGGTCATGCCGGCCGCCAGCGCCGCACGCGTACCGGCCGGTGAGTCTTCCAGCGCCAGGCAGCGTTCCGGCGCCTGGCCCAGCCGCTGCGCGGCCAGCAGGTAGATATCCGGCGCCGGCTTCGGCCGCGCGACGTCACCACTGGTGATCACCGCATCGAAGTATGGCAGCAGGCCGGCCGCAGCCAGCTTGCGGTTGGCGCGCGGCTGCCGCGTGGTGGTTGCCACCGCACGCGGTACCGCATGCGCCTTCAGCAGTTGCAGCAGCTCCAGGATGCCCGGCCGCAACGGCAGGCCGGTCTGCGTGCGTGCTTCATACAGGTCGTGGCAGCGCGCGGCCATCGCCTCGATCACGCTGTCCTCGATGCCCTGCGCACGCAGCAGCGCGTGCGTGTCACGGTCACCGAGGCCGACCATGCGCAGGAACACCGCCTCGTCCAGGCCCAGTCCGAACTCGTCGGCGGCCTGGCTCCAGCAGGCCAGCGAAACCCGCTCGCTGTCGATCATCAGGCCGTCCATGTCGAAGATGACGGCGTCGGGGAGGAACGGCAGCGCAGCGATGGTGGTCATGGAGCGAACAGCGTATCCAGGTCGGTGGAGGTGAGCTGCCGCCATTGCCCTTCGTCCAGCCCCTGCAGGTCCAGCCCGCCGACGCGGCTGCGGTGCAGGGCCTGCACGTGGTTGCCGGTGGCGGCGAACATGCGGCGTACCTGATGGTAGCGGCCTTCGTGCAGCACCAGGCGCGCGCGGCGCGCATCCAGCACTTCCAGTTCAGCCGGCAGCAGGGGCGTCTTCTCGGACTCCAGCATCAGCGTACCGCTGGCGAACAACGCTACCTCGTCGCCGCGCAGGTCGTCGCTCAACTCGACCTCATAGACTTTCGGCAGCTTCGACTTCGGCGAGATGATCCGGTGCAGCAGGCCGCCATCGTCGGTCAGCAGCAGCAGGCCACTGGTGTCGCGGTCGAGGCGGCCCACCGTGGACAGCACCGGATCGCGATCGCGGAAGCGCGGCGGCAGCAGATCGTAGATCAGGCGGCCGGTGTCCTTGGTCGAGCAGGTGTAGCCGGCCGGCTTGTGCAGCGCGATCGACAGGCCCACCGGCGGGTCCAGCGGCTCGCCGTCGACACGGATCGCCTCGTGCGGCACCTGGTCGTCGGCATACAGCACCTCGCCGTCGGCGTCGGTGACGCGGCCTTCGCGGAACATCCACTGCACCTGCTTGCGGCTGCCATAGCCCAGGTTGGCGATGAGCTTGACCAGCTTCACTTGCCCTTCCCCTTCACCGCTTCCACCAGCTTGAAGCCATCACGCTCGGCGATCACGCGCACCGCGCCAAAGCTCTCGTTGAGCGTGTACTCGTACGGCAGGTGGCGGTTGGCCACCACGTACAGGCGTCCGCCCGGGCGCAGCGCCTGCGCGGCCACGGCGATGAAGCGCTGGCCGATGTCCGGGCGATCGGCGCGCGACGGCGTGTGGAACGGCGGGTTGCTGATGATGACGTCGTAGGCCGGTTCGATACCCGCGGTGACGTCCTGCCACAGGAAGCGCAGCGGCAGCGGGCGCGGCGGCGGCGCCAGATTGAGTTCGGCCAGTGCCAGCGCGCGCTGCTCGGCTTCGTACAGGTCCAGCGCGGTGATCTTCGGGCAGCGTTCCAGCAGCTCGCGCGAAAGGTAGCCGTAACCCGCGCCGAGGTCGGCGGCACGCCCGGCCAGGTCGGCCGGCAGGTGTTCGGCCAACAGCGCCGACGCCGGGTCGATGCGATCCCAGGCGAACACGCCCGGGCGGCTGAGGAAACGGCCGCCGACGATAGGCCGCACCGCATCCAGTGCCGACCAGCGCTTGGCCAGGTCAGCGTCGTGCTGGCCCTGCATCGGCGCGGTCCAGTACACGCGGCAGTGGTTCTTGGTCAGGCTGCCGCCGAGGCCGGTCAGCTGCTTGAGGTCACCCTCGCCCGAGCGTGCGCCTTCGTTGTTGGACTGGCAGGCAACGATGCGGCCGCCGTCGGCGACCAGCGCCAGCGCGCGGGCGAACAGCGCGCGGGCTTCTTCACGCTGGCGCGGCGGCAGCACCAGCACCAGCGGGTAGCGGCCCTTGCCGGCCACATCATCCAGCTGGCCGCTGACGGTCCAGCCGGCGGCCTGCTGCAGCGGCTGCGCGAACGGGGCGAAGCTCTGCTCGCAATGCACCTCGCGGTTGCCGGCCACTTCGCGCAGCGGCCAGCCGTCGCGGGCCCGCAGGAAAGCCACGGGGCCTTCCGGCCAGCGCAGAGCGCCTTGGGAGAACGGCAGGAACAGGGTCTGCAGGGGGGCGTCGTCGCTGGAGGCCATCGGCGCGGGTACTTCAAGCGTGAGGGCCGTCCATTGTACCGGCTTGACCGGGTCGGCCCCGGCAGCCGCTTTGCGAAACCCGAACGGGGCCTTGATCTGCCAGCAACATTGGAACGTTCAGGGTAGAGGCTCCCCCGGAAACCCAGGAGAACCTGCATGCGAGCCTTGTTCGTCGGTGGCGTGGTCGACAACAGTGAAATGGACCTGGAAGGCAGCCATCCGCCCGTGCATTACCCCGAGGACACCGGCGGCGGCCACTCGCGCTACCGGCTGCACCAGGTCGGTCATGGTGCCGACGGCAGCGTGGCCTATGCGGTGTATGGCGCGCCGGACCTGGCCGATGACGAGGTGGCGAGGGTTGCGGAGGAGCGGGCGTATGCACGCCGGTTCGAGGCGACGCCGACCCTGTTCGAGCACTGAGCGCAGCAGCCACGCATGGCGTGGCTCTACTGCAACCTCTGGTAGATCCACGCCAAGCGGGGATGGGCCCGGCAGGTTGCCGTCAAACCCTCGGCGGCAACCTGCGGATGCTGGCGATCTCGTCCAACCACACATGGTGCTGCTGCACCGGCGTGTCGTAGTCATCCAGGCGCAGCTGGCCGTTGCTGCCTTCATCGCCAGCGACGTTGCGGTATTGCTGCACGGTTGGCCTCACGGCCACCGTGCCGAGCAGACGGCGGCCATCGTGCAGAATCAGTTCCACCTGCGTTTCGCCATCCAGCTGCGGCAGCAGGGCTTCCAGGCGCGCGATCTGCGCCGGATCGGTGTGGATACGTGGAGCTATACGGGACATCGGCGACCTCCTGATTGCAGGGTCGCCGATCGGCCGTGAATGTTCAGTGCAGCGCGCTGTCCGCGCGCGGCACCTGCACCTTGCGTACGGCAGCCACCAGCTGCGCCACCGAGTACGGCTTGGCGACATGCTCCTGGAAGCCCGACGCCAGCGCGCGGCGGCGGTCATCGGCACGCGCCAGTGCAGTCACCGCCACCGCAGGCAAGGTTGCCCCGTCCACGCCCATGTCCTCGCGCAAGGTGCGCACCAGCCCATAGCCATCCATGCCCGGCATGCCGATGTCGGTCAGCATCACGTGGTACTGCAGATGGCCGGTGTCGGCCAGCAGTGCCAGTGCCTCGCCGGCCGAGCTGGCCGCCGACACGCTGGCGCCCTGCTCTTCCAGCATGCGCCGCAGGTACTCCAGCACCTCCGGCTGGTCTTCCACCGCCAGCACATGCATGCCCCGCAGCGGATACGGTTCGACGATCACCGGCTCCAGGATCGGCCCGCTGATGACTTCGCGCAGCGGCCGGCGCTCGGCATCCGGCAGGTGCTGGGGCAGGCGCACGGTGAACGTGGCGCCGTGGCCATGGCCTTCGCTGGCGGCGGCGACGGTGCCGCCGTGCAGTTCGACCAGCTGCTGCACGATCGCCAGGCCCAGGCCGAGGCCGCCATGGCGGCGCGTGGTGGTGCCATCGGCCTGGCGGAAGCGGCTGAACAGGTGGTTGAGGAACTCCGGTGCGATGCCATCGCCGGTATCGCGCACCGTAATCACCCAGTGGGTGCCGTCGGCCTGCAGCTGAACGTCGATGCGGCCCTCGGCCGGGGTGAACTTGATCGCATTCGAGAGCAGGTTCCAGAACACCTGCTGCAGGCGCGTGGCATCGCCCAATACCAGGCTGGGCTGCTCGGGCAGCTGCAGGTGCACGTCCAGCGCCTTGCCTTCGGCCACCAGTTCCTGCGCGCCGATGGCTTCGCCAAGCAGCGTGCGCAGGTCCAGCACTTCCACCTCCAGCTGTACCTTGCCCAGCAGCATGCTGCTGAGGTCGAGCATGTCCGAGATCAGCCGCTTCTGCGCACCGGCGCTGTTGGCGATCACGTTCAGGCCCTTGTACAGCGGGCTGGTGTTGTCCACGCGCTGCAGCAGCAGCTCGCTCCAACCGAGGATGGTGGTCAGCGGGGTGCGCAGCTCGTGCGACAGCGTGGCCAGGAACTCGTCCTTCAGCCGCGCCATGTTCTCGGCGGCGCTGCGCGCGGCGCGTTCGGACTGCAGCAGTTCCTCGCGTGCCAGTTCGATCTCGCGGCGCTCGGTCACGTCCGGGCTGCTGCCAGCCAGGCCGATGAAGCGGCCCATGCGCGAGAAGCGCGGGCGCGCGTTCATCTCCAGCCAGCGCCACTGGCCGTCGGCGCGCCGCGCACGTACCAGCGCATGCATCGAACGCTGCGCCTTCAATGCTTCCTGCAGCTCGTACTCGAATACGGACGCATCGTCTGGATGTACCAGGCCGCGCCAGACATCTTCCGGAACGCGCGTTTCGTCGCCACCGAAAAACTCGCTGAAGGCGCTGTTGACGAAGCGGGCGTGGCCGCGCTCGTCGAGCACCCATACCGGCATCGGCAGGCCATCGGCCAGTGCGCTGAAGCGGGCTTCGCTTTCGCCCAGCTCCACTTCCATCTGCTTGCGCGCGGTGATGTCGAAGAACAGGATGCCGACCTTGTCTTCGCCCGGACGACCAACGCGCACCGCATCAACCGCGAACGAGCGGCCCAGGGCGCGCGCTTCCATCTCGAACTGGGCGGGGCGACCACTGCGGGCCACTTCACCGTAGATGCGGAACCAGTCTTCCTCGTGGTTCGGTTCCAACGCACTCATGCGCTGACCGCGTGCGTCCTTCAGGCCGGTATGGCGCTCGAAGGCGTCGTTGACCTCGATGAAACGATAGTCCACCGCGCGGTCGCCTTCGAACAGCACCTGGATCACGCAGAAACCGGCGTTGATGCGCTCAAGCACGCCATGATGCAGGTCGGGTTCGGGCGCCGGCACCATCATCGGTGGGCGCTCCACTAGGGGCGGCAGTGTGGACAAGGGCGTCTGGACGGGCCGGATTGGAGACACAGCATGTTCCAGAGAGCGTATTCACAGCGTCAAGCGCCGTCAGTCAGGGTTGACGACGATGAATTGGCGGTAACCCCCCTTGCATACGCCGCAGCCGGCCATTGCAGTGACCCGGCCACAGGATCACACTCGATCCGTGATCAACATCGTCCCCAGCGCGGGGACGCAGGAGACCGTCATGAAACGCGCACTCGTGATTGCCCTGCTGGCAGGCGCCCTGGTGGTGAGCGGCGCCAACGCTGCAGCGCGCAACGTAACCGGTACGGACGCGCCGCGTGCGTTGCAGGCCAATGGCCCGGTCAGCGTGAAATGGGAGGATCCGGCCACGTTCACCGAGATCCGCCAGAGCACCAACCGCTTCGAGGCCGAACGCGGTGACTGGGTACAGCAGCTGGCCCGCTACCTGCAGACCACCGCTGCCAAGCCGCTGCAGCCTGGGCAGACCCTCGATGTCACTCTGGTGGACATCAAGCGTGCCGGTGACTACGAGCCGTGGCACGGCCCGCGTGCGCGCGACATCCGCGTGATGCGTGATATCTACCCGCCCCGCATCACCCTGCAGTACACGTTGAAGGACGCTGACGGCCGTATTGTGAGCGAAGGCGACGCCCGCCTGAGCGACTCCGGCTACCTGCAGGGCAGTGGGTTGCTGACCAACAGCGATCCGCTGCGCTACGAGAAGCGCCTGATTGATGACTGGGTGAAGCGCCAGCTGGCCAGCCAGGCCACCGCTGCGCGCTAGGCCCCTCGGCAGGTGTCGACCTTGGTCGACACGCATTAGCCGACCAAGGTCGGCCGCTACCGGAGCCGCGCAGGGCGACCGCTGCGTGCCAGGCCCCCGGTAGGTGTCGACCCTGGTCGACACGCATTACAGGGCGCCGACCAAGGTCGGCCGCCACACCGAAGCCGAGCGTGGGCTCGGCGCTACACGTACACCTTCGCCACGCGCTTGACCGCGCACGGCAGCTGGTACGCGCTCACGCCGCAGCGCGGCGCCAGTTCCGCCAACGTCGGCGCACTGCCCCACAGTTCCACCACGCTGCCCACCGCGGCCTGCGGATGCGCCGTCAGGTCCACCGTCAGCATGTCCATCGACACGCGCCCGATCAGTGCGCCGGGCTGGCCATCGATCAATACCGGCGTGCCATTCGGGGCGAACTGCGGATAACCGTCGGCATAGCCCAGTGCAACCACACCCACGCGGGTGCGCGCCTTGGCCACGAAGCGCGCGCCATAACCCACCGGCTCACCCGCTTCGATCCAGCGTTCGGCGATCACCTTCGACTGCATCGTCATCACCGGGCGCAGGCGCTCGGTCAGCGTGGTGTCGTCCGGCAGCGGGTTCGCGCCATACAGCATCAGGCCCGGGCGCACCCAGTCGCTGCGCACGTCCGGCCAGCCCAGCAGCGCCGGCGAATTGCACACGCTGGTCTCGCCATGCAGGCCGTCGATGGCGCGCGCGAAGGTCGCCGCCTGTTCGTGGGTGCGTTCGCTGTCCAGCTCGTCGGCGCGCGCCAGGTGGGTCATCAGCACGATGCGCTCGACCTGCGGCAGCGCTGACAGGCGCGCGTGCGCCGCGCGGAAGCTGTCCACGTCCAGGCCGAGGCGATGCATGCCGCTGTCCAGCTTCAGCCACACCGTCAACGGGCGCGGGCTGTCGAAGGCGGCGACGGCCTCCAGCTGCCACGGTGAACCCACGGCGAACCAGAAATCATGCTCGGCCACCAGCGCCATGTCGCTGGGTTCGAAGATGCCTTCCAGCAGCAGGATCGGCGCACGGATGCCGGCCTGGCGCAGTTCCAGCGCCTCTTCGATGGTGGCCACGCCGAAGCCATCGGCCTCGCCTTCCAGCGCCTGCGCACAGCGCACCGCGCCATGCCCATAGGCATCGGCCTTGATGATCGCCAGGGCCTTGCCACCGCCCAGTTCACGGGCGAGCCGGTAATTGCTGCGCAGGGCGCCCAGATCGATCAGCGCGCGGGCAGGACGCATGTGCGGTTCTCTTGTTGCGGCGCGTGACCGTACTGGCCGTAGCGGAAAATATCCAGGCCTTCGGTGCTGATCTGCGGCTGGCGCGCGCTCATCAGGTCAGCCAGGTAGCGGCCCGAGCCGCAGGCCATGGTCCAGCCCAGGGTGCCGTGGCCGGTGTTGAGGTACAGGTTGCGGAACGGCGTGGCGCCGATCACCGGCGTACCGTCCGGCGTGGCCGGGCGCAGGCCGGTCCAGAACTGCGCGCGCGACAGGTCGCCGCCCTTCGGGTAGAGGTCGCTGACCACCAGCTCCAGGGTCTCGCGGCGTCGCTGCGACAGCGACAGGTCGAAGCCGGCCACTTCGGCCATGCCACCGACGCGGATGCGGTCGTCGAAGCGGGTGACCGCCACCTTGTAGCTCTCGTCGAGGATGGTCGAGGTCGGCGCCATCGCCGGGTCGGTGATCGGCAGGGTCAGCGAATAGCCCTTCAGCGGGTACACCGGCAGGCGCATGCCCAGCGGTGCGACCAGCGCCGGCGAATAGCTGCCGAGCGCGACCACGAAGCGGTCGGCGGTTTCCAGCTTGCCGTCGATGCGCACGCCGGTGATGCGGTCGCCATCGAACTCCAGGCCGGTGATGTCCTGGTCGAAGCGGAACTCGACACCAGCATCCACGCACATCTGCGCCAGGCGACGGGTGAACAGCTGGCAGTCGCCGGTCTGGTCACGCGGAAGGCGCAGCGCACCGACCAGGCCATCGACATGCGCCAGGGCCGGTTCCGCCTGGATGATGCCGGCGCGGTCCAGCACCTCGTACGGCACGCCGTACTGGGCCAGGATCTCGATGTCCTGCGCCGAGGCATCCAGCTGCTGCTGGGTGCGGAACAGCTGGGTGGTGCCCAGGTCGCGGCCTTCGAATTCGATGCCGACCTGCGCGCGCAGCTCGTTCAGGCAGTCGCGGCTGTACTCGGACATGCGCACCATGCGCGCCTTGTTGATCGCATAACGCTCGTGGGTGCAGTTGCGCAGCATCTGCCACAGCCAGCGGTACTGGGCCAGGTCCATGCCCGGTTTGATCGCCAGCGGCGCGTGCTTCTCGAACAGCCAGCCGATGGCCTTCTTCGGCACGCCCGGGGCCGCCCACGGCGAGGTATAGCCGAATGACAGCTGGCCGGCATTGGCGAAGCTGGTTTCCAGCGCCGGGCCGGGTTGGCGGTCGATGACCGTGACTTCAAACCCGGCCTGTCGCAGGTACCAGGCACTGGTGGTACCAATCACGCCGCTGCCGAGAACTAGGACTCGCATGGGACTTCTCCAACCCGATCATTCCCTGCACTGGAGCGCACAGGGACCATAATTGGGGAAGTATAGACAGCCATTCCCAGTTGATTTGCCTGTTTTGAAATCAACCGGCAGGATGTTCTCCTGCAATTCATTCCCCAAGGTTGACGACCATGGCCACCCGTACCCGCGAACTGGACAAGATCGACCGCAAGATCCTGCGCATCCTGCAGGCCGAGGGCCGTATTTCCTTCACCGAACTGGGCGAGCGGGTCGGCCTGTCGACCACGCCGTGCACGGAGCGCGTGCGCCGGTTGGAGCGCGAAGGGGTGATCACCGGCTACCACGCCCACCTCGACCCGGCCGCAGTGAAGGCCAGCCTGCTGGTGTTCGTGGAAATCAGCCTGGCCTACAAGTCCGGCGACATTTTCGAGGAGTTCCGGCGCGCGGCGCTGAAGCTGCCCAACGTGCTGGAGTGCCATCTGGTGTCGGGCGACTTCGATTACCTGCTGAAAGCGCGGATCAGCGAAATGGCCTCCTACCGCAAGCTGCTCGGCAGCACGTTGCTGACACTGCCGCACGTGCGCGAGTCGAAAAGCTACATCGTGATGGAAGAAGTGAAGGAAACGCTGAGCTTGCCGATTCCGGATTGAGGCGGTTGCGATCGGGGTCAGAGCCCGCGTTGCGGGATCCGACCCCGGTCGGGATTCGGCAAGGGGTCGGATCCCGCGCAGCGGGCTCTGACCCCGGTCATGGCAACAGTCAACGCTGCTGTGGATGTTTCTGCGAGCGCTGTTCCTGCTGCTTGCCGCCCTTGTGCGGCTGCTGCGGGTCCATCTGCTGTTGCTGCTGCGGGTTGCGGCCCTGCGGTTCCTTGCCGGGATGACGGTTCTGCTGGTTTTTCATGATCGCGATCCAGTGGACAAAGGACATGCGGCGGCGAAATGCCGGCGCACGGTCACGTTGGTCCCGGAACGGTTAATCGCAGGCGAAAAAGCAGTGATCTGCAGCAGGTTGTTTTCGTGCGTTCAGCCCGCACAGCCCGCAGCCGCTGCCCACCTGGATTCGCATTGGAGGTCAGCGCTTGATCTGCTGGCCATCGCCGGCCGGCACGCTGTCGTAATAGCGGCCGGTGCGCGAGTCGAACACGCGGTTCGGGCCGGCCGGGCGCACCCCGGGAACGATGCGGCCATTGCGGTCATAGACCTTGTCGGCAGGCTTCGGGACCGGCGCCGGCGCGACCTGGGCCGGACCGGTGGACTTGATCGGCTGCGTCGGCTGTGGCGAGGGCAGTACCTGCGGCTGCGGGCGCGCGGCCTGTGGTGGCGGCACCACCGGCTGCGGTGCCACGGTGGTCGCACTACGGGTGGCGGTCGGGCTCGACGATGTCGGTACCTGGGCCTGCGCGACCAAGGGCAGCAGGGCCATCAACAGCAGGGAAAGGGTCGATTTCATGGCACGCTCCGGCGTGGTTCGCATTCACCATGCGCCAGCGCCTGTGTGCCGCCCATGAACGGCCATCACACTTGCAAGCGGGCGCCAGCACCCCCACGTTTTCCGGCACCCCCAGGCCATCGACCCCACGGAGCGCCGCCATGACCGCCTTCGATCTGACGCCCCCCACTGCCACCCAGACCGAGGCGCTGGTTGCCGGTCTCAGCAGCGAGGAACGCCGCGTGCTGCTGCAGCACGGCACCGAGGCGCCGTTCTGCGGGGTATTCCTCGACAACAAGCGCGAGGGCGTCTATTGCTGCCGCCTGTGCGCGCTGCCGCTGTTCCGCTCCAGCACCAAGTTCGATTCCGGTACTGGCTGGCCCAGCTTCTTCGCTCCGTTCGACCCAGCGCACGTGCGCGAGATCCGCGATACCAGCCACGGCATGGTCCGCACCGAGATCACCTGTGCGCGCTGCGGCAGCCACCTCGGCCACGTATTCCCGGACGGTCCGCCGCCCACCTACGAGCGTCACTGCCTGAATTCCGTCTCACTTTCATTCACTGGCAATGGTGAGCCGTGGCCCGATCCACTGCAGCGTGGCGGTGCCGAGGCCGGCATGGCGGGCTGAAATACCCGCTGACCGATTTCACAGAATTCCCTCTTCAGAAAACCGGGCGACGGGCCGACAAGGAGATATCCCCTCTCCTTGCGTCGCCCCATGCTCATCATCGTTGGATTCCTGGTCGTCATCATCAGCGTGATCGGGGGCTACCTCGGTGCCCACGGCCGCCTGGGTGCCCTCTGGCAGCCCTACGAGCTGGTCATCATCGGCGGCGCCGCGCTCGGCGCCTTCCTGGTCGGTACCCCGGCCAAGACCGTCAAGCAGACCCTGCAGGCCATGGTGGGCGTGTTCAAGGGCCCGCGCTACAAGCAGCAGGACTACATCGATGTGCTCAGCCTGCTCTATGAACTGCTCAACAAGGCGCGCCGCGAAGGCTTCATGGCGCTGGAAGACCATGTCGAGCGGCCGGCCGAGAGCGCGCTGTTCGGCAACTACCCCAAGGTGCAGGCCGACCATCACCTGATCGACTTCATCACCGACTGCCTGCGCCTGATGATCGGCAGCAACATCGAGCCGCACGAGCTGGAACCGCTGCTGGAACTGGAGCTGGAAAAGCATCACGCCGAAGCCATGGCGCCGTCGCAGGTGCTGACCAAGGTCGCCGACGGATTGCCCGGTTTCGGCATCGTGGCGGCGGTGCTGGGCATCGTCATCACCATGGGCTCGATCGGCGGCGACATCGTCGAAGTGGGCGGCCATGTGGCCGGTGCGCTGGTGGGTACCTTCCTCGGCATCCTGCTGGGCTACGGCTTCGTCGGCCCGATGGCGGCGGCGATGGAAGCCCGCGCCGAACAGGACAGCCGCATCTACGAATCGGTCAAGACCGCCCTGCTGGCCTGCCTGCGCGGCTACAACCCGAAGATCGCGCTGGAATTTGCCCGCAAGACGCTGCCGTCGAACGTGCGCCCGGCCTTCTCCGATTTCGAGCAGCACCTGAAGACGGTCAAGTAAGCCATGGCCGAGAACAAGCCCACCGTCATCGTCCGCCGGGTCAAGAAGGCCGGCCACGCCGCCCACCACGGCGGCTCGTGGAAGGTGGCCTACGCCGACTTCGTGACCGCGATGATGGCGTTCTTCCTGGTGCTGTGGCTGATGGCCACCACCAACAAGAACGACCGTGCGGCCATTTCCGAGTACTTCCGCAACCCCAGCCCGCTGAGTGGGCAGAACGCCACGCCGGCGCCCGGCATGGCCGGCCCGGGCGGCGCCAGCACCTCGATGATCAAGCTGGGCGGTGCCACCGACATCTCGCGCGGCAACAGCAACGATCCCTTCCAGAACCAGAAGGAGGCCGTGCCGCAGCCGGTGGACCAGCAGCAGCGCGACAAGCAGCAGCTGGAAGCGCTGATGAAGGAGCTGCAGGAGGCGATCAGCAGGAGCCAGGCGCTGGAGCCGTTCAAGGACCAGCTGCTGCTGGACCTGACCCCGGAAGGCCTGCGCATCCAGATCGTGGACAAGCAGAACCGGCCCATGTTCGACCTTGGCAGCGCCACGCTGAAGCCGTACACGCAGCAGATCCTGCACGAACTGGCCGAGTACCTGAACCATGTGCCGAACCGGATCAGCCTGACCGGCCACACCGACATCACCGCCTATTCGGCCGCACGCGGCTATGGCAACTGGGAACTGAGCGCCGATCGTGCCAACGCCGCACGGCGCGCACTGGTGGACGGCGGCCTGGAGGACAGCAAGATCACCCGTGTGGTCGGCCTGTCCTCGTCGGTGCTGTTCGACAAGACCGACCCGCAGAACCCGATCAACCGCCGCATCAGCATCGTGGTGATGACCAAGGCCGCCGAGGAGGCCGCCCTGGCCGGTGCCGGCCCGCAGGTGGGGCTGTCGGCGCCCACCGCCGACCCGGACGTGCAGGCCGCGCAAGGTGAGGCCGCGCCCGTGGCACGTTGAACCGGGGTCAGATCCCTTTTCCATGGAAAGGGATCTGACCCCGCCTGCGTGCGGCCGCTACAATGGCGGTCTTTCCGTTTCCAGGTGATCCCACCCCATGTCCCAGAACTCCAAGGCCAAGCGCGACAAGCGCAAGAAGCAGCAGGCCAAGCGCCCGTTCCTGCGCCTGAACGCCCAGCAGCAGGTGCAGAACCATGCCGTGCTGACCAACGAAGACGGCCAGGTGGTGGCGGCCATCGGCCTGCAGGGCCGTGAGTGGCTGCTGGCCATCGGCGGCCAGACCATGGGCAATGCCGAGAACCCGGTGCCGATGCTGGCCATGCTCAAGCACCTGGCCAACGTGCAGGAAAAGGAAGGCCGCAAGGTCAACCTGGAGTACTCCGAACTGCTGCAGAAGCTGCTGGACACCCTGGCGGCCGAATCCGAGCAGACCGCCGACGAGTACCTGGACAAGCTGGTCGCCGAGTTCGAAGGCGTCGACGCTGCTGAAGGCGAGGAAGGCGAAGCCGCCGAGGGCGACGTGGCCGAAGAAGCCGCTGCCGAGGCCGCTCCGGCCGCTGACAGCGACAGCAAGCCGCAGGCCTGAACCGGCCGCGGCGGTGACGGTCTACGTCGATGACGCGGTGCATCCCTGGCGCGGACAGCGCTGGGCGCACCTGATGGCCGACACCCTGGCCGAGCTGCACGCGATGGCAGCGCAGCTCGGCATTCCCCCGCGGGCCTTCCAGAACAAGGCCAGCGGTGCCCACTACGATGTCACTTCCGAGCTGCGCGCACAGGCGATCGCGCTCGGTGCGCGGGCGATCTCACGGCACACCGACCGTGAACTGGTCAAAACGGTGATTGCCAACGCCAGGGCGCAGTACCGGCCGTAGGCCACGTCGCGGGTTCGCCGGACACCAACCGGCACCGACCGGGTAGAGTCGACTGTCAGTCGACTGCTCTCCCATCCGGCCGCGAGAACCCCGCGCTGCGCGCGATAGTCGACTAACTGTGTAAACCCACCACGTTGTTCAGCAGGACTCTGGAAATAGGTGGCTGGCCACCGATCCCCATGTGAGGGCGGTGCCAGTTGTAGTGGTGCAGCCATTGGGTCAGCACGGAATTGCGCTGGTCCGAGGAGGCGTATTCGCGGGCGTAGGCCCATTCGCGCAGGCTGGTTTGGATGAAGCGCTCGGCTTTGCCATTGGTCCGCGGCGTGTAGGGCTTGGTTCTGATGTGCTTGATCCCAAGGGATTTGAGCAGCTTGGCAAAGGCGGTGGAGCGATAGCAGGCACCGTTGTCGGTCAGGATCCGCTTGAAGGTGATTCCCAGGCTGGCGTAGTACTGCAGAGCGCCCAGCAGCGCCTGGCAGGCGGTTTCGGCCTGTTCGTTGGGGTGGACGCTGCTGAAGGCGACCCGGGAGTGATCGTCGATGGCCACGTGGACGTAGCCCCAGCCACCGCCAGCGGCGTTTCCCCGACGTTTGGCATCGGTTCTGTGCCCTGGCCGCTGGAAGTTGCCCAGCTTCTTGATGTCCAGGTGCAGCAGCCCTCCGGGCTGATCGTATTCGTATCGGATGACCTCCTTGGGCGGTTCAAGCCGACACAGCCGATTGAGGCCGTGGGCACGCATCAGCCTTGAAATCGTACTGTGGCCGACCCCCAGCGCCTTGGAGATGGTCAGGTAGGTCTGCCGTTTACGGCGGTGCTCCTTGATTTGCTCGATTACCGGAGCAGGTGTGGCATGCGGCGTCTGGTGAGGCCGTGAGCTGCGGTTTTCCAGCCCCGGTGCCCCGAACTGGCGGAATCGGGCCAGCCATTTGTAGGCCGTACGCACACTTACGCCGCATGCTTGGGCTGCTTCCTCTGGGCGCAGGCCCTCGTGGAGGATGCGGCGAATAAGAAGTGCTCGACTATGGACGGTCAAACGGGCATTTTTATGGTGGTTCATCCGGGCTCTTTGGGGTCTGGAGAGGTGTGGTAACCACCATTTTCCAAAGATGTCCCGGATGAACAACGTACAGAGAGATCACAACTAACAGTCGACTCTACCCCGTCGGGTCGTCCCCAGCGGATCAACCCATCAGGCCGTGCCCAGCAGATCGTCCCCGCCGGGTCGTGCCGGGCGGATCGGCCCATCGCTCAGAACGGGTCGCTGCCCAGGCGGATTTCCACGTTCAGCAGCGAGCACAGCGCCAGCATTGCGTCGTCGTCGCGGGTCAGCGCCATCACGCCGGTGAAGCCGTCACTGCCGGCATCCACGCTCCACAGCGTGTAGTTGTGCTCGCGCAGGCGGTCGAAGGCGGTGGACATCAGCTGCACGCCGTCCAGGTCTTCGGCGAAGTCCTCGTCATCCAGGTCGCCGCCCCAGTCCAGCTGCAGGTTGAAGCGCGCCGACAGCTCGTTCACTGCCGACTGCAGCGATTCCAGATCATCACGCTCGACCTCGAAACCGGACTGCCAGGCGATGGCCGTGAACAGGGCCGGCAGCCAGTCGCTGTCCGCTTCCAGCGGCTGCCCGTCCTCGGCCAGGTGCTCGCGCCAGCGGTTGAACTGCTGCAGGGCCAGCTCCTCGTCGCCCGGGTTGATCAGCACCAGCAGGTTCCAGACCCGTGCCTCGAAGCCATCTTCGTCGAAGTCGTGGATGTCTTCCTCGAAGTCGAAATAGTCGCTGTTGTCGGGCATGGCGGAACTTCCTCTGGGGCAGGCCGGCATTCTACGGTTTATCCTGTGCCGCTGAAGCCGGCCTTGGTGGCCGTCACTGTGAATGAAGCGATGAGCGATACCCCTCCCGACCACCTGGCGATCAACCCGGCCAGCCCCTTCCATGATGCGCAGGCGCTGGAGCGCGGCGTCGGCGTGCGTTTCAACGACGTCGAGCGTGACAACGTCGAGGAATACTCGGTCAGCGAAGGCTGGATCCGCGTGCAGGCCGGCAAGGCCCGCGACCGCCGCGGCAACCCGATGACCATCAAGGTCAAGGGCAAGGTCGAGGTGTATTTCCTGGACCAGAAGCCGGAATAAGCACGGCTCCCGGATCCTGGGGTCAGATCCCTTTCCTGCGGAAAGGGATCTGACCCCGATCAACGCGGACCGAGGTCCGCACCCACCCGGGGTACACGGTCATTCGCGCTTGCGCGATTCCAGCAGGTCCAGGTTGCGGATCAGGCGCCGCGAGATCTCATCGGAGATCACCCCGCGCCGGGTCAACCGGAACAGCTCCTCGCGCTCGGCATTGAGGCCGGCGCTGCGCAGCTGGCGGTAGCCCATTTCCATGCGCCGTACCTTCTCCGGGTCAACGTCGGGCCCATCACTGTCGCGCTCCAGGTGCCGCTGGTAGAGCAGGCTCACCCGCGAGGCGGCGTCGTTGTACAGCTGCACGTTCTCGGTGTTCTGGTTCATCACCAGCTGCTGGCGCATGCGCTCGACCCCGGCCAGCGCGGCCTTCGACGACAGCCGGCGTGCCAGGTCCTCTTCCTTGCGCTCGCCCGAGTCAGCCGGCAGCTGCAGGCCCTTCAGCAGCTGTGGCAGCGCGATGCTGGCGCCCAGCAGCGAGAACAGGATCACCGATGCAGCCAGGAAGATCACCAGGTCACGCGCCGGGAACGCACTGCCGTCGGGCAGGAACAGCGGCAGGGTCAACACACCGGCCAGGGTGATCGCACCGCGCACGCCGGCCACCGAGGTCGCCACCACGATGCGCCAGTTCGGTGCCTCGCCCCGCTCCAGGCCGCGACGGCGCGCGCGCAGCAGGTTCCAGCGCAGCGACAACCACACCCACAACAGGCGCAGCACGACCAGTGCCAGATTGATCACCACCACATACACCAGCAGCCACCACGCACTCTGGTGGCCGGTCTCGTTCATGGTGGTGGTGGCGCGTTCGACGATGCCCGGCAGCTGCTCGCCCAGCAGCACGAACATGATGCCGTTGAAGCTGAACTGCAGCATGTTCCAGACCCCGGCGCGCTGCACGCGCATGCTGCCGGAGACGCGACCGGTCAGCTCGACATAGCTCATCGCGATACCGGCGGCGACCGCGGCGAGGATGCCCGAGGCATGGATCTCTTCGGCCAGCAGGTAGGCCGCGAACGGAATGAGCAGGTTGACCAGCATCGCCGCGCCGGGCTCTTCGCCGAAGCGGCGCCACAGCCAGCGCTGGAAGGTGGACACACCCAGCGTCACCGCCACGCCCACCGCCAATCCCGCCACCGCCACCCACACGAAGGTCAGCGAGGCCGTGGCCAGCGAGAAGGTGCCGGTCATCACCGCCGCCACCGCGAAGCGGAAGCAGACCAGGCCCGAGGCATCGTTCAGCAGCGACTCGCCTTCCAGGATGTGCATCAGGCGCTTGGGAATCGGCGCCTTCGAAGCGATCGCGCCCACCGCCACCGGGTCGGTCGGCGAGACGATGGCCGCCAGCGCGAAGCACACCGCCAGCGGCATCACCGGAATCAACCAGTGGATCAGGAAGCCGGCGCCGATGACGGTGAACACCACCAGGCCGAAGGCCAGTTCGAGGATCGCGCCCTTGTCGCGGAACAGGCCCTGCTTGGGAATGCGCCAGCCATCGAGGAACAGCAGTGGCGGCAGGAACAGCAGGAAGAACACTTCCGGCTCCAGCGCGTGGCCACGGTTGAACACCCCGGCGATGACCGCACCCAGGCCGATCTGCACCAGCGGCAGCGGCAACGAGAACGGCAGGACGCGAACCAGGTAGCCGCTGGCGACAACGGCCACCAGCATCGCCAGGACGACTTCAATGGTATGCATGCTTCTTCCAGGAAGCGGCGCGTGGGGAGGCTTGGAGGCCAGCGCCGGAAACCCGGAAAAAATTACCACATGCGGCCATGGCCGCGACGGCCGGGGCCGCCGCGCGTCAGCCCCGGCTCATGCCCCGTCGAAGCGGTACAGATCCATGGCGAGGAAGCCGGCATCGATGCCGGCATCGATGCGACGCGCACCGAAACCGCCCTCGCCGGCCGCGCCCATTGCAAAGAACAGCGGCAACAGGTGCTCGTCGGTCGGGTGCGCGCGTTCGGCGAACGGCGCCTGCCGGCGGTAATCCAGCAGGGCCTGGCGGTCATCAGCGGCCAGGCGCTGCTCCACCCATTCGATGAAGGGCCGCACGTACGGCGCTTCCTTGCCGTCCTGGTAGTCGCCCCAGTCGTGCAGGTTGTGGGTGATGCTGCCGGAGCCGACCAGCAGCACGCCCTGTTCGCGCAGCGGCGCCAGCGCACGGCCCAGCGCGAACTGATGCTCGGGGCCGAGCAGCGGCTGGATCGACACCGGCACCACCGGGATGTCCGCCTGAGGGCGCAACAGCCGCAGCGGTACCCACGCGCCGTGGTCGAGGCCACGCTGCGGGTCGATGGCCACTGGCAGGCCTGCGGCGGCGATGCGGCCGGCCACTTCTTCGGCCAGTGCCGGATCACCCGGTGCCGGGTACTGCAGTTCGAACAGCGCGCGCGGGAAGCCACCGAAGTCGTGGATGGTCGGCGGCTGTGGATGCGCGCCAACCAGCGGCTGCCGGCCCAGCCAGTGCGCCGAAGCCATCACGATGGCGCGCGGCGTCGGCAGATCGCGCGCCAGCTCGGCCAGGCGCACGCCAACCTGGCCCGGCTGCAGGGCAGTCATCGGCGAACCATGGGAGATGTACAGCGAAGGCAGGCGGGACATGGAATTCTCCAGTTGCAGGATCAGGCGGCGATCAGCGCGAACGCAGGGTCCACTTGCCATCGCCGAGCAGGAACAGCACCACCAGCGCCAATGCCCAGAACGCCGGGTATTCCCAGCCGCCGCCGGCATTGGCGAAACCGAAACCGTTGGCGCCGTGCACGGTAACGATGGTGCCCAGCAGCAGCGGCACGCCGACCAGGCCCACCCAGCGTGCGTAGATGCCCAGCAGCAGCGCGACGGTGATCACCAGCTCGACGCCGATGGTGAGGTAGCCGAGCACACCGGGCAGGCCCAGAGACTCGAAGAACGCCGCCGTACCGGCCGGGGTGAACACCAGCAGCTTGGTCAGTGCGTGGACCAGGAACAGCACGCCCAGAGCCAGGCGCAGCAGGGTGGCGCCATACGGCGCCAGCGGCGAAACAGGAGCGGTCGTGGTGTGCATGGCAAAGCACCTTGAAGGGAGTGGGCACAGGTTATTGCGCCTTCACTGGCCGATAAATACGATCGTTTGACCGTATTTATTTCACAAGGCGCAACAATGGACACCCTCGAGGCGATGCGCGTGTTCGTGGCGGTGGTCGAGCGCAACGGCTTCAGTGCCGCCGCCCAGGCCCTGGACATGTCCACCGCCGGCGTCACGCGCCAGGTCGCGGCGCTGGAAAAGCGCCTGTCCACCCGCCTGCTCCACCGCACCACGCGCCGGGTCAGCCCGACCAGTGCCGGCGCCGCCTACTACGCCCAGTGCGTGCGCCTGCTGGCCGAATTCGACGCGCTGGAGGCCAGTATCGGCGCGCAGGCGCTGGAGCCTTCGGGCACGCTGCGCATCAACGCACCGGTGAGCTGGGGCATTGCCCGCCTCGGCCCGCTGCTGGCCAGTTATCGCCAGCGCTTCCCGCAGGTGGAGCTGGACCTGGCGCTGTCCGACCGGCTGGTGGACATGGTCGAGGAAGGCTACGACGTGGCCATCCGCATCACCCGCGAGCCCGGTCCCACGCTGATCGCACGTCGCCTGGGCGAATCGCGGGTGAGCCTGTGCGCCGCGCCGGCCTACCTGGCCGCACACGGCACCCCGCAGACCCCGCAGGAGCTGCAGGCACACGCATGCCTGAGCTACAGCTACTGGGCCGCAGGCAACAACTGGCCGCTGCAGGGGCCCGGCGGTGAAGTGAAGGTGGCGGTAAGCAGCCTGCTGCACGCCAACAACGGCGACGTGCTGCGCGAAGCGGCGATCGCCGGCATGGGCGTGATCCTGCAGCCCGACTTCCTGCTGGAAGACGCACTGGCCGATGGCCGTCTGGTGCGCGTCCTGCCCGAGTGGGAAGCCGCGCCGATCGGCATCTTCGCGGTCTACACCAGCCGCAGCCACCTGGCACCGAAGGTGCGCAGCTTCATCGACCACCTGGTGGAGGCCGGGGTGTAGCCGAGCCTGGCGTTTGCCGTAGTGCCGGCCGCTGGCCGGCAATCAGACACCTCCCGGTCCTGGGCGAATGCCGGCCAGCGGCCGGCACTACCACTTAGGCGGCGACCTCATCCAGCGCGTCGATGATCCGTTCCAGCGGTGCCGGCCGTCCCAGCAGGTAGCCCTGCACCTGGTCACAGCCGTGCGCAGCCAGCCAGTCCAGCTGTCCCGGCGTCTCCACGCCTTCGGCGATGATGGTCAGGCCCATGCTGTGGCCCAGCGACAGCAGTGCGCGGCAGATCGAGGCGTTGCGTGGATTCGTTTCCACGTCCGCCACGAAGCTGCGGTCGATCTTCAGGATGTCCAGCGGCAGGTGCTGCAGGTAGGACATGCTGGAATAGCCGGTGCCGAAGTCATCCAGCGACACGCTGATGCCCTGCTCGTGCAGGCGCTGCATGGTCTGCATCGCCTGCCCCGGCTTGCGCATCAGGCTGCTCTCGGTCAGTTCCACATGCAGCGCACCCCGCGCCAACCCGAACTCCTGCTGGGCGCGGGTGAACTCGGCCACCAGGTCGCTGTTGAAGAACTGCACGGCCGAGACGTTGACCGCAATCGGCAGCTCGCCCCACCCGGCCTCGACCAACCGCCGCTGCGCCTTCGCTGCCGCTCGGATCACCCAGCGGCCAAGTGCCAGGATCAGCCCGGTGTCCTCGCACAGCTGGATGAACTCATTGGGCGGAATGAAGCTGCCATCAGCCTGCGGCCAGCGCAGCAATGCCTCCAATGCCGCCGGGCTGCCATCGCTGGCATGCCGGATCGGCTGGAAGTACAGCTGGAACTCGTTGTCGATGGCCGCATGGATGCGCCCGGCCAGGCGCAACCGGTCGGCCAGCCGCGTGGTCACCGCTGCGTCGAACCAGACCACCACGTTGCCCTCCGCACGCGCCGCGTGCGCCGCCTGCGCGGCCATGCCGATCACCTGTTCGGCGCTGTGGCCGTCACCGGCCACATGCACCGCCACGCCGATGCGCGGCTCGAACTGGTGCAGTGAATCCTTGCCGCGCATCGGCGCCGACACGATCTGCAGCAGGTCGTCCAGCACGCGCTGGGTATCGTGCTCCGAACCGATGGCGAACACGAAGTCCTCCGCCGGCTGGAACGCCAGCGTGCCGCAGCGTGCGCCCAACCCGCCCAAGCGGGTCGCCATCGACTGCAGCACGGCATCACCGATCTCACGGCCCAGCGTATCGGCCACCAGCTGCAGTCCGCGCAGTTGCACGAAGGCGATGGTATAGCCCTCGCCCTGCTCATCCAGCTGGTCGGTCAACGCACGCACGTTGAGCAGGCCGGTGGCCGGGTTGTGCCGTGCCTGGTAGGCCAGGTCGCGCTCGTAGGCCAGCCGTTCGCTCACATCCTCGGCCAGCACCAGGCACGCGGGCTGTCCGTCGAAATCGAGTTTGGACAGGTGTGCGCGCACCTCGAACACGCTGCCGTCCTTGCGCCGGTGCAGGCGCACGGTTGCGTCGGGGGGATCGCCCACCTGCGCGCGCTGGATGGCACCACGCACCTCGTCCCAGCCTTCGCGCGGGCGGATGTCGAGGATGCTCATCGCCAGGAACTCTTCGCGGCTGTAGCCGTACTGGCGCACCGCCGCGTCATTGACCTCGATGAAGCGCAGCGTGTCCGGGTCGAACACCCAGAATGGCGCCGGGTTGCGGTCGAACAGCAGGCGGAAGCGGCGTTCCACTTCGCTCATCTGCTCGCGCGCCTGGTAGCGTTCGCTCAGGTCGGTCAACGCGCCGATCATGCGTCGTTCGCTGTCGGCCACCTCCACCCGCTGTCCGCGCGCGCCCACCCAGCGCACTTCACCACCGGGCAGCACCAGGCGGAACACCTGGTCGAGCACTGCGCCGCCGGCAAAGGCCTGGTCGAAAGCCTGCTGCAGGCGCGCGGCATCATCGCGATGCACGCGAGCGAAGAAGTCGGCTACCGGCAGCGCATCGGTCTGCACGCCGAAGATCTCGCGCGCCAGGGGGGACCAGCGCAGCAGCGCGGCGTCCTCATCCACGTACCACGTGCAGACACGCCCGACCTGATGGGCCAGACGCAGCTCGGCATGACCCGCCTTCAGTTCCTCGGCCATCGCCTGCTGGCTGCGGGTACTGCGGCGCACCGCATACAGCAGCACCAGCAGCACCACGATGTAGGCCAGCACGATCGCCACCGATGCCTGCAGGTACGGCCACCAGGGTGCCAGCACGTCCTCATCGGCCAGGCCGATCTGCACCGCCAGCGGGCTGCGGTCGAGCGTACTGATGGTCGTGATGCGCGGTACACCATCGACCACGCCGGGCAGGCTGCCGAGCTCGACCACCGCCTGCTTGCCGAGCAGGTCACGCCGCGGCAGGTCGTAGCGGCGACCGACCGTGCCATGCGGATCGGGCACGCGCGCCAGCATGTAACCCTCGGCGTCGGTGATCGAGACCAGCCCGTTGGGACCAACATCCAGGCCGCCGGCGATGCGCTGCAGTTCACCACAGCGCAGCCGCGCCAACAGCCAGCGTTCACCGGCCATCGGCAGTGCCAGCGGCACCACCCAGTCGCCATCGCTGGCCCGCTGCGGCGGGCCGATGTACAGGGCACTGCCCTGCCCCCGGCGCAGCGGGTCGGTCCACAGCGGCAGCTGCAGGTCGCCGCGCCCGGCGGTCAGCGCGCGCCCGTGGCGGTCCAACACCACGATGCTGTGCAGTTCAGCGTGGCGGCGCAGCACGCCACCGATGGCCGCATCCAGCAGTACCGGGGCCTGTGACGGCACGCTGCGGAACAACTCACCGGCATCGCCGGCGATGCCGGTCATCGCCCGCTCCAGATTGCGCAGTTCCAGCGCCAGCAGGCGCTCGCTCCCCACCGCCAGCGCCCGGCTCTGCCGCTGCGCGGCCTCCAGGCGGCGGTGATGGTCGTTGGCCAGCATGGTGGCCAATCCGGCCACCAGCAACAGGCCCAGCAGCACGCCGCCCCAGGTGATGGCGCGCAACGGACGGGCCAACGCCCGCTTCAACGCGGGCATCGGTCGATCTTCCTTGTGCAGTCGGCTGGCTTCATGCGCGAACGAATCCTCCACATCCCCGACCTCAACGGCCGGCGGACGCCATTCTTGACGCCTGACCCCGTCCTGCATGGCCACCTCCCCGTGTCCGCGCAGGGCTCCAGGGCCCAGCATGCACCACCCCGGTGACGGCGTGAAGATCGCTTCGGCGCGTTCAGCCAGATCCTGCACAGGACCGGCCAGCCACGGGGACGGCCAGTCGGGCTGCGGCGGATTAGACTTGGGGTTTTCCGCTGCAAGAGAAGTCCATGTCCAAGCTGCGCCGTCCCACCCTGGCACTGGCCATCGTTGCCAGCCTGTCCCTGGCTGCCTGCGACCGTCCGGCCGATCCGGCCGCTGGCACCGCCAAGCCCGCCGAGGCTGCACCCGCTGCCGCCAAGCCGATGCTGGGCAGCTTCGGCTTCGATGCCAGCGGCATGGACCGCAGCATCGCGGCCGGCGATGACTTCTTCGGCTTCGCCAACGGCACCTGGGTGAAGAACACCGAGATTCCGGCCGACCGTTCGCGCTTCGGCAGCTTCAACGTCATCGCTGAAAAGACCCTGGCCGACACCCGCGCCATCCTCGAGGGTGCGGCCGGCAATGCGCAGGCCAGCGGTGACGACAAACTGATCGGCGACTACTACGCCGCCTACATGGACGAAGCCGGCATCGAGCAGCACGGCATCGCCCCGGTGCAGCCGCAGCTGAAGGCCATCGAGACCATCGCCGACAAGGCTGGCCTGGCACGTGCCCTCGGCGGCGAGATGCGCGCCGACGTCGACCTGCTCAATGCCACCAACTTCTACACCGACCGCCTGTTCGGCCTGTGGGTCTCGGTCGACATGCTGCAGCCGGACCGCACCGCGCCGTACCTCGTGCAGGGCGGCCTGGGCATGCCCGACCGCGACTTCTACCTGGGCGGCGGCCGCATGGCCGAACTGCGCAAGCAGTACCAGGGCTACATCGCGCAGATGCTGCAGCTGGCCGGCGTGGCCGACCCGGCCGGCAAGGCACAGCGCATCCTTGCGCTGGAGACGAAGATCGCGCAGGCGCATGCCACCCAGGAAGAAACCAACGACGTGACCAAGGGTGCCAATCCGTGGACCCAGGCCGATTTCAACGCCAAGGCACCGGGCATGGACTGGAACGCCTTCCTTGATGCGGCCGCGCTGGGCGAGCAGCAGGACTTCATCGTGTGGCAGCCCAAGGCCGTGGCCGGCCTGTCCAGGCTGGTCGCCACCGAACCGCTGGAGGTGTGGAAGGACTACCTGGCCTTCCACGCACTGGACCGTGCCGCCGCCTACCTGCCGAAGAAGTTCGCCGACGCCCGCTTCGCCTTCCATGGCACCGCGCTGAGCGGCACGCCGCAGCAGAGCGATCGCTGGAAGCGCGCCGTGGATGATGCCAACCATGCTGTCGGCGAGGCCATCGGCAAGCGCTATGTCGAGAAGCACTTCGACGCCAGGACCAAGGAGCGTGCGGACGAAATGGCGAAGAACATCATCGCCGCCTTCGCCAAGCGCATTGACGCACTGTCGTGGATGTCGCCGCAGACCAAGGCGCATGCCAAGGCCAAGGTCGCCGGCCTGACCGTGGGGATGGGCTACCCGGAGAAGTGGCGTGATTACACCGGCCTGGAGATCCGCCGCGATGACGCGCTCGGCAACGCACAGCGCGCCGAGCTGTTCGAATACCAGCGCAACATCGCCAAGCTGGGCAAGCCGGTCGACCACAGTGAGTGGGCGATGCTGCCGCAGACCATCAATGCGATGAACGTGCCGCTGGAAAATCGCCTGGTGTTCCCGGCCGCGATCCTGCAGCCGCCGTTCTTCGACGGTGCCGCCGACGACGCAGTGAACTATGGTGCGATCGGCGCGGTGATCGGCCATGAGATCAGCCATGGCTTCGACAACGCCGGCGCGCTGTTCGACGAGACCGGCAAGCTGCACAACTGGTGGACCGCCGAGGACCTGAAGCAGTTCAACGCTGCCGGTGATGCGCTGGCCGCGCAGTTCAGCAGCTACGAGCCGTTCCCGGGCGTGCATGTGAACGGCAAGCTGACCCTGGGCGAGAACATCGCCGACGTGGCCGGCCTGGGCACTGCCTACGATGCCTACCAGCTGTCGCTGCAGGGCAAGCCGGGCCAGACCCTGGAAGGCTTCACGCCGGACCAGCGCTTCTTCCTCGGCTTCGCCCAGGCGTGGCGCAGCAAGAGCCGCGAGCAGGCGCTGCGCAACTCGCTGCTGACCGATGTGCATGCACCAGGCCAGTTCCGCGCACTCACCGTGCGCAACATCGACGCCTGGTATCCGGCGTTCGAGGTGAAGGAAGGCCAGAAGCTGTACCTGGCCCCGGACAAGCGGGTCAAGGTGTGGTGATGTAACCGGAACGGGCGCCGCGAGGCGCCCGTTTCATTTCCCGGTAGCTGCCAACCTTGGCTGGCAAATGCCCCGCTCGGGTGGATGCCGACGTTGGTCGGCATATCTACAGGTCTACAGGACTACAAGCCATCCACGCATGGCGTGGATCTACCGGCGCGTTGTGGCAATCACCAGCGTGGCGACCATGGCAAGCCCGGCCGCGACCCACAGATTCGCATGCAGGCCCACGCCATCCAGCAGCCGTCCACCGCCCCACGCGCCCATTGCGATGCCGATATTGAACACACCGACATACAGCGCGGTGGCGATCTCCACCGCGTGCGGCACTGCCTTCATCATCCAGCTCATCAGGCCGACCGACACGCCGCCATAGGCCAGGCCCCACAGCAACAGCACCACAATGCCGCCGGAGGGTGTGCCGCCCAGCCACAGGAACAACAACGGCGTCAGCAGCAGGCCGCAAGAGATCGCCAGCAGCATGCCGCGCGGATGACGAGCGGCCAGTGGTCCGGCGATGAAGTTGCCCGCGATGCCCGCCATGCCATAGGCGAACAGCAGCGCGCCGATCCAAGCGGCATCCACGCCCGATCGCAGGGTCAGCAACGGGCGCACATAGGTGAACGCAATGAAGTGACCCGCTACCAGCAGCAGCGTCAGGCATAGGCCGCGCTGCAGGCCACGGTGGCCGAGCAGCTGCACGAACTGCGCCGGGCGCACCGACGCCACCACCGGCAACGCGGGAACCACCCACAGTTGCAGCAGCATCACCGCCGCACTGAACAGCGCCATCGCTGCGAACGCGAAGCGCCAGCCCAGGGCGTCGCCGATCAGTGCACCCAGCGGCACCCCCAGAACCGATGCTGCGGCCACGCCCCCGAAGATGATCGAGGTGGCCAGGCCGATGCGATGCGCCGGCACCAGGCGTGCTGCCAGCCCACCAGCGATGGCCCAGATCCCGCCCATGCAGAACCCCACCAGTACGCGCGCGGCCAGCAGCCAGCCGATGCCGGGTGCCAGCGCCGAGGCAACGTTAGCGACCAGCAGCAGCCCCAGCAGCACGCACAGGATGCGGCGACGATCGATGCCACCGGCTGCGATCACCACCAGCGGTGCGAACACTGCCGCCAGCAGGGCCGGCAGCGAGATCATCAGGCCGGCGGTGCCGGTGGACGCGCCGAGATCTTCGGCGACAGGGGTCAGCAGGCCCACCGGCAGCATTTCGGTGGTGACCACCGAGAAGGTGGCGAGGCCAACCGCAGAAACCGCCCACCACGGATGGCGATGCACAGGCGTGGCATGCGCAGGCGATGAAGCGCTCACGGGATGATGCCTTCAGGGGTGGATGCGGCAACCGGGCGCAAGGCACGTCGCGCGAGAACGGCCAACAGCAGCACGCCCCCGCCTGCCACCAGTGCAACGACAAAGCCGCTACGCACGCCCCCCGCATCGACGCTCTGCCCGGACAGCGCCGCGCCCAGCGCCACGCCGATGTTCAATCCGGCCAGCAGCCAGGTCATGCCCTCGGTCAGGCGCGATTCGGGTACGCGTTGTTCGACCAGCGACATCGCCACGATCATCGTCGGCGCGAAGAACACCCCGGCCAGCAACACCGCCACGGCCAGCCCGGGCAGGCTGCCGACCCATGGCAGCGGCAGGGTGGTCATCGAGGTAGCTGCTGCACCGAGCAGCAACAGGCGCCGCAACGGCGCCTGCAGCTTCAGTGCCCCGAACAGCAGGCCCGCCGCGCAGCTGCCCAGCGCATAGGCCGACAGCACCACGCTGGCGGCAAGCGGCTGCCCCCGCTGTTCGGCGAAGGCCACGCTGGTGATGTCGACCGTACCGACAATCACGCCCATCGCCAGCATCAGCAACGCCAGCAGGCGGATCTCCGTGTGCCGCAGCAGCGAGCCCGAGGGAGTTGCACCTTCGTGCTGCTGCAGCGGCGGCTCGGTGCCCCGCTGCAGCACCAATGCGGCGACGCCGACCACCAGCAACAGGGCGGCCGCCAGTACGCCGGCCTGTGGCCATACCGCCACCGACAGCCCCACTGACAACGGTGGACCGACGATGAAGGTCACCTCATCGAACACGGTCTCCAGCGAATACGCGGTCTGCAGCTGCGGGCGACCGCGATGGATCGCAGTCCAGCGTGCGCGCACCATTGCGGACACGCTGGGCATGCATCCAGCCAGCATGGCGGCGACGAAAAGCGCCCAGTCTGGCGCAGCCAGCAGCGTGCACGCGAGCAGCAGCAACAACCCTGCCGCACTGGCCGCAGTAGCCCATGGCAGCACCCTGCCCTGCCCGCGCCGGTCGACCCAGCGCGATACCTGTGGCGACAGCAGCGCGTAGGTCAGCACGAAGGTGGCCGACACCGCACCGGCCAAGGCATAGCTGCCGCGCAGCTGCGACAGCAGTGTGATGATGCCGATGCCGGTCATCGGCAGCGGCAGGCGGGCCAGCAGGCCGGCCAGGGCGAGGCCGGCGGTGCCAGGGGCGGCGAACAGGTCGCGGTAGGGGGTGGCCATCGGGATCTCCAGGGCAGCGGCTTGCCTGGCGCTCCCGGCGCCACGACAATACATACAGAGCGTATGAATAAGAGCCTACATTCATACGCTTCGTATGTAAATAATCATGCACTGCGTATGTAAGGAGCTCCGGATGGTCCGTCGCACCCGCGCGGAGATGGAAGAAACCCGTGCCAGCCTGCTGGCCACCGCCCGCCGCGTGTTCAGCGAGCATGGCTATGCCGCCACCTCGATGGATGACCTGACCGCCCAGGCCGGCCTGACCCGGGGTGCGCTCTACCACCACTTCGGCGACAAGAAGGGCCTGCTGGCCGCGGTGGTCGCCCAGCTCGATGCCGAGACCGACCTGCGCCTGCAGGCGATCAGCGATGGCGCGGATGATGCCTGGGACGGTTTCGTACAGCGCTGCCGTGCCTATCTGGAGATGGCGCTGGAGCCGGAGATCCAGCGCATCGTGCTGCGTGACGCGCGCGCGGTGCTGGGTGGCGCCTCACCGGAATCGCAGCGCCACTGCGTGCACTCGATGCAGCGCCTGATCGAACAGTTGATCGAGCAGGGCGTAGCGATGCCGGTGGATGCGCAGGCGCTGGCATCGCTGATCTACGGCAGCCTGGCCGAGGCCGCGTTCTGGATTGCAGAGGGCGAGGATGGCGACGCGCGCCTGCGGCAGGCGACGACGGCGCTGGAAATGCTGTTGCGTGGCTTGAAGTCGGCCGGGTGAGGCCCATCCACGCATGGCGTGGATATGCTGCCGCATCCGCTCTGGTAGGTGCCAACCAAGGTTGGCACCTACCGGGGAACGGTGGGCCACTCGCGCAGCACCGACACCGGCACGCCCATGCGCGCACAGGCGCGGCTGGCGAGGCCATCGGGCAGCGCACGGCGGAACAGCGGCGCCATGCCCTGCATCAGCTTCGCTGAAGCGGCCGCCTGCGCACGCTGGCGGCCGCTGCGTTCAAGCATGCCTTCGGCCCAGTCCGGCAGCAGTGCCGCACCGGCGCCAAGGAACACCTCGCGCGACAGCCCCGGCACCGGTACCGGCAGGCGCACGCCGGACAACACCTCCAGCACTTCACGCGAGCGCTCGTCCACACGCAGCTCCGGTTGCCGCGCGCAGAAGTACGCTGCCACCTCGGCTTCACTGCGCGGCACATCCACCGCACCCAGTGCTTCGGCCACGCGGCGGTACTCGTCGTAGTAGCGGTCGGCGATGTGCGCCGGCACCTCGCGCCCGTAGCGACGAAAGCCCTGCAGGAAACCAAACGCCTCAGTCACGTGCACCCATGTCAGCAGTTGTGGATCGTCCGCCGCGTAGGGCTCGCCCTGCGCGGTCTGGCCGCGGATCCGTGCATGGATGCGGCGCACCTTGGCCACCAGCGCCTCTACCTCCCCGCTGGGTGCATAGCTGGTACCGGCGACAAACGCGGTGGTGCGACGCAGGCGACCCACCAGGTCCTGGCGGAAATTGGAGTGGTCGTAGACCCCGGCCAGCGCGCGCGGATGCAGGGTCTGCAGCATCAGCGCACACAGGCCCCCGGCCAGCATCGAGGGGAACTCCGCGTGCAGGCGCCAGGTCACGCTGTCAGGTCCAAACCAGCCCGGGTCACCCAGCGGCTGGTCGTAATCGATGCCGCTCTGGCCACGCGGGAAGGCCTCCAGTACCCAGCGCCGGATCGGCGCGGTGACGGGGCGGGAGAGTCGCTGCAGCAGAGCCGGCATCACAGGTCCAGGAAAAGCGAAAGAGTGGGCCGCGAGTTGCGCGGTCAGCCCCGATTCTGGGCGATCACGACGCCGGCGGCGAGTCTTCGCACTCAGCCACGGTTTCATGTGCGGCCGCAGCACATTTCACCCTGCGACATCCTGTCGCAGGCTCCGGCCTCGATGCTGCGATGCAGCAACATTCACCGATTCAGAGAAGGCCCTTACGCGGCTTGGCATGGCGCCCATTGCACGGCTCGCTGGAAGTGCTAGAACTGGACCCGCCACACCGTCCAATGCTGATCGACGCACGTTCCACAAGGAGCCAGCCATGATTGCTTTGTTCAAGGGTTTGGGAATTCTGCTTCGCGACAACGAGCTCTACAGCAGCCCGTTCGATAAACAGGTTGCGCATTGGCGCAATCTCAGCGAGCAGCAGATCCGCGATGAAGTAGCCGTGCTGGCCCAGGCCAAGTGCCAATGGCTGATCGCCTCGATCGTCGGCTGGCAGGCAGCCTCGCTGCTGATTCTTGGCCTGATCGCCAACTACCTGTGGCGTGACGACTTCCATATCACGTTCACCCGCGTGGTAGTCGTGTTCGGCTCGTGGGTCTCGATCCTGTTCGTGATCTGGTTCATGGCCAACATGTTCGATCAGCAGGCCGGTTTCGAGCGCTGGATGAAGGCGTTCAACAGTCGCGCACGCATCAGCTCCAAGGCCGACAGCGTCGAGCACGTGGCCGAGGCCCTGGAACTGGCCGAGCATTACCCGGAAGTGCTCGATTACAAGCAGGCGGTCACCGCCAAGCGCGAGCTGCGCCACGAGGACATCCGCATCATGACCGAGATCGGGCGCATGAAGCAGCACTCCGAACTGGTCGGCCGCCTCAACCACGTGGGCGAGAACGAGCACCACCACGACCTGACACTGCAGCCTGCCTACTGACCCTTCAGGGAAGCGGGGGGACCCACAATGCCACCGTGATCACTCACGGTGGCATTGTTCTTTCCGATCCTCGCTGACGCACTGGGCGAAGCCCTTCGGCAGGTCCCTGAACTCCTGGGTGGTGCCGACCGCCAACGCGAACGACCGTATCGGCGCTCTCGCACACGCGGCGTCAGGACGACAGGCCGGGTCCAGCAACAGGTAATGGCACTGACCGCTGCGGCTGGCCATGCACTCAAAACGCGCCACGCCGTCCACTACCGTGCGCTTGCTGTACAGCGTGTCCACGCCATTGGCAGTGGTGCGGGTGATCGCGGTTTCGGTGGACTTCTGGCAACCGGCAAGCGCCAGTGCAGCGAGGCCTGCAAGCAGGAAAAGACGCATGCAATGCTCCTGGTAGCGGAAAGGTGCGGTGCGGCTACATGCCGCGGAACAGGCTCATGAATGGTTGGCTGACCACCAGTGTTTCCGTCCGGCCCCGCAGCCGCAGCACACCGCGCCCGGTATCGTCGCGGCTGACCGCCGCCACAGCCTTCATGTTGACAATGGTCGAGCGGTGGATCTGGCGGAAGTGCTGCGGGTCGAGTACTTCCAGCAGTTCGCGCAATGGTGTGCGCAACAGGCTCTCGCCGGCAGCGGTGACCACGGTGGTGTACTTGTTGTCGGCACGGAAGTAGGCGACATCTTCCAGCATGATCAGCTGCGTCTCGCGGCCGTTGCTGGCGGTGATCCAGGCCAGCGGCGGGCGCTCGGCAGCACCCTGCGATGGCCCCAGCCGCTGCAGCAGGCGTTCAAGCACGGCGTCATCCTGGCGTGTCGATGGCAGCCGCGACAGGATGCGCTCACGCGTCGCCAGCAGGCGTTCGTCACTGACCGGCTTCAGAAGGTAATCCATCGCGCCCTGCTCGAACGCGTCGATGGCGTACTGGTCATAGGCGGTGACGAACACCACCTGGGTACGCGGGCTCAGCTCGGACAGCGAGCGCGCAACTTCGATGCCACTGATGCCGGGCATGCGGATGTCGAGGAACGCGATGTCCGGCTGCGTCTCGGCCAGTTGCTCCAGCGCACTGGCGCCGTCCTCGCACTCGGCCACCAGCTTCAGCTCCGGCCACAACCGGCGCAGCTGTTCCACCAGTGACTGCCGCAGCAGTTCCTCGTCTTCGGCAATGAGGGCTTCAAGCGGCATGGCTGCGCTCCTTGTGTGTCTGCGGCAAGGTCATGGTCGCGGCCACACCGCTGGGGAAGTTGGCAACGATCGCCACGCCGGCCTGCTCGCCACAGGTCAGGCGCAGGCGTTCGCGCAGGTTCTTCAGGCCGATGCCGGTGCCGCTGGTGCCCTGGCCGAAGCCGAGCCCGTCGTCGGCGACGGTCACGGTCACATGGTCATCGAAGCCACGCGCCAGGATCCAGATCGTGCCACCGCCGGGCTTGGGCTCCAGGCCGTGCTTGATCGCGTTCTCCACCAGCGTCTGCAGTGCCATCGCCGGCAGGTGCACGCCATGCAGCTCATTCGGTACCTGCACTTCCACCGCCAACCGTGCGCCCATGCGGATGCGCAGGATCTCCAGGTAGGCGCGCGTGCGTTCCAGCTCCACGCCCAGCGTCGACACCGACTCGTCCACCTGCGGCAACGAGCTGC
The DNA here is from genome assembly GCF_030913325.1 of Stenotrophomonas sp. a6. Classification (NCBI taxonomy): domain Bacteria; kingdom Pseudomonadati; phylum Pseudomonadota; class Gammaproteobacteria; order Lysobacterales; family Lysobacteraceae; genus Stenotrophomonas; species Stenotrophomonas sp. a6. The sequence continues at coordinate 476,648 of NZ_CP133161.1, read as the reverse complement.
GCAGGTACTGGATAAGGTGGCCCAGCATCTGCTCGGCACGTGCCGGGTCGGTGCGGGTCAGCACCTGCGCGTTGGCCAGCGTGTTGTACAGGAAGTGCGGCTCCACCTGCGCATGCAGCAGGTTCAAGCGCGCGACCGACAGTTCCTTTTCCACCTGGGTCTGTTCGGCGGCGGCCTGCTCATCGCGGCGCTGGTCGGCAACACGGCGGCTGATCGCGCGGGTGACCGCTTCGGCATTCTCGAAGTTGCTGCCCTCATCCAGCGCCAGCAGATCGGCCCACCAGCCAGCATCCGGTTCGAACAGCAGAGTGACGGTACTGGTGCCCTGCCCCGGCGTGACCGTCGCCAGCACGCTGTTGCGCTTGATCGCCAGCCGCGCCGGCAGGTTCCAGCGCGAGGGCTGGCGGCCATTCCAGAGGTCCACCCGGCGCACGTAGGCGCGCACCTGCAGGCTGCCGGCCGAGCTTTCCACATCTTCCACGCGCGGAAGTTCGGCAATCGCCGCTTCCACCACGGCATAGGCCTGGCCGGCATCCATCGGCAGTTCCACCTGGCGGCGCTGGCGCCCGGACAACGTGGTCGAATCCAATCGGCCGGCCACCAGCCAGACCCGGCGCACGTGGGTGATCGCGCTGCCCAGCGCGGAGATCATCAGGAACATCGCCAGCAGGCCGAACACCCAGCCCGGGCCATCGTTCATGCCGCTGAAGATGCCGCTCCAGACCATGCCGGCGACAACCAGCGCGGCGGCCCAGGCCAGCAGGTGGCGGATCAGGAGAGAGAGGCTGGCGAACACGGCGGCGCCTTGGAGGAAGGGGGTGAGCCGAGCATAGAGCGGCCCGCCGGGCAAACAAGCGGGCTGCGACGAAGGCCGGAAAAGCGGGGATGGAAGGCCATCTGGTAGTGCCGGCCGCTGGCCGGCTCCCCACTTTCTCCGCATGCATCACAGGGATGCCGGCCAGCGCCCGGCACTGCCCGGGAGGCGCCGGGCGAACCCGGCGCATGCCCTTACTTGCGCTGGTCGGCGCTGGCGTCACGCACGGCACGGAACGATTCGTCCTTGCTCCAGTTCGGCCAGCTGCGCGTGTTGGCCAGCTGGTTGCCCAGCGTGTACAGCACTTCCAGGTCGCGGGCGGCACCGGCAAACACCCAGTCCGGCTGCCATTCGTCGCCCTGCTGGTGGTAGCGCTTGGCGGTGTAGTCCTCGGAGGCCTTCTTGCCTGCGGCCACCCCGCCGTCCACCCAGTCCTGGCCGGCCGACCACGACAGCGCCGGCACGCCACGCTTGGCGAACGGGAAGTGATCGGAGCGGAAGAACAGGCCGGCTTCCGGCTTCGGGTCCGGCGTGTAGCGGATATCCCAGCCCTTGGCCACGTCCTTCAGCTGGTCCAGCAGCTCGAAACGCGCGGCACCGTAGATGCCGAAGTCACGCGACGGCCCGAACGGCGCCATGCCGTCCATGTTGATCACCGCCACGGTCTTTTCCAGCGGATACAGCGGATGGGTGGCGTAGTACTCCGAACCCAGCAGGCCCTTTTCCTCGGCGGTGACCGCCAGGAACAGCACTGACCTCTCCGGACGCTTGGCCTTGGCGAAGCCACGGGCCAGTTCGATCAGCGAGGCGGTGCCACTGGCGTTGTCCAGTGCGCCATTGAAGATGCGGTCGCCACGTGCGTCGGGCTCGCCCACGCCGATGTGGTCCCAGTGCGCGCTGTAGACGATGGTCTCGTCCGGGTGGCGGCTGCCTTCCAGGCGTGCGGCCACGTTGTGCGAGGTGATCACTTCGGTCTTCACCGCATACTTCGCGTCCAGGCTGGCGCCGGTCAGCGGCACCGGGGTGAAGTCGCGCTGCTGCGCCTTCTTCTTCAGCGCCTCGAAGTCCTGCCCGGCCGAGCGGAACAGCTCCACGGCCAGGTCGCGCTGGATCCAGCCTTCCAGCAGCGGGTGGCTGTCGGCCGGGTTGTCGCGCACCACGTCGAACATGGTGTTGGTGTTGGAGCCGGCCACGGTGGCCCAGCCATACGACGCCGGTGCGGTCTCGTGCACGATCAGCACGCCCAGCGCACCCTGGCGGGCGCCTTCTTCGTACTTGTAGGTCCAACGGCCGTAGTAGGTCATGCCCTTGCCGTCGAAGTCACCCTGGCCGGTCTCGAAGTCCGGGTCGTTGATCAGCACGACAGCGATCTTGCCCTTCAGGTCCACGCCCTTGAAGTCGTCCCAGTTGCGCTCCGGGGCCTTCACGCCGTAACCGAGGAACACCAGCGGGGCCTTGCTGATGTCGACGTTGCTGGCGCCGTTCATGGCGGCGCGCACGGCAATCTGCTTGCCCTGTTCCAGCGGCAGGGTCTTGCCGCCCTGGTGCAATGCCAACTGCGGCGCGCCGACGATGTCGCCCTTGCGCAGCGGCACGGCCTGGGTCCACAGGCGCTTGCCGTCCTTGAGGTCACCGCCCGGCTGCAGGCCGGCGTCGGCGAACTGCTTGCTGAGGAAGGCGATGGTCTTTTCTTCGCCGGCGGTGGCCGGGGAGCGGCCTTCGTAGGCGTCGGAGGCCAGTTCCTTGACGTCGGCGGAGATCCGCGCGCCATCGAATTTCGGGGTGGCCGCCATCAGTGCGCTCGACACCGACAGGGCCAGCAGGCCCAGTACTACTCGTTTCATTGCTCTCTCCAGCAGGAAATCCTTCTGGAGTGTAATGGGATTCGGCAGGGCTGCGCCCTGCACCTGCCGAAACAACGGCAACAGCCGAAGCAACAGCAAAAGCTGGTTTCCTGAGGGTAGGCGGGGTGGGTCCGGTTGCGGGGGACGCTGCAAGTACATCCATGTAAGCTCGGTCGCCGCATCCATGCGGCTCACGCCCCCGCAACCGGACCCACCCCGCCTTCGACAGGTTCCCGCTGCTGTTGGTAGGTGTCGACCTTGGTCGACACATCGCTGTTGGTAGGTGTCGACCTTGGTCGACGCGGACGGAAACACGAAGGGGTCAGATCCCTTTCCCGGCGGGAAAGGGCTCTGACCCCATCGGTGTGTTGCTTGAGCCTGTTACCAGTTCGGGTCTTCGGCCGGCGCGGCAGCGGGCTTGGGCTTCGGCTTGGCGGCCGGGCGTGCGGCAGCTGCGGGAGCGGCCGAGGCAGTCGCACCTGCGGCGGCGGCGGCCGGCTTGCTGTCCAGCTTCTGGCGCAGTTCGATCTGGCCCGGGCGGAAACCGCCGCGCATCGCGTCGACGCCGTCTTCGATGGTGCCGTACGAGGTCTGTGCGGCCACGCGGTCGATGCGGATGGTGCAGCACGGGTGTTCGCTGCGGCCCAGCGAGCGGCCGGTCTGCGGGTCCTTCAGTTCTTCGCCCAGGCGCACGGCCTGCCAGCGCTGGCCGGCCTGCACGGTGTCACCGCCCTGGCTCAGCACCACCTGGTCACCGTCCACCGAGACCACCGACACCGGAAACAGCGTGGTGACGATGCTGGTGCCGATCTGGCCCGACAGCGATTCCATCATCGCCGCGGCCATGTTGCGGCCGTTGACCACGCGCGGCAGGGTGCTGGGGCCGGTCGAGGCCAGCTGGTGGTCGAAGCTGTCGGACATCACCACCTGGCCGGTGGTGGCGTTGATCAGGCGCAGGGTGATGCGGCCGCCACCGGAGTACGAGGTCACTTGGCGGTCGGACATGCGCAGGTTGCGCACGCTGCGCGGGTACTCGAAGCGTTCGATGGTCGGTATCAGGATCAGATCGGTCGCCAGCTGCTGGCCCACGCGCGCGGTGTCCTGCAGGCGCACGTTGCCGCTGTTGATGTGGTCGATCTCGGCCTGCAGTTCGTCGCCGAACTCGCGGTCCAGCACGATGAAGCGCTGGGTCTGGGTCAGCGTGTCGGACAGGCGCGCACGGATCGCGTCGGCCACTTCATCGGCATCCACGCGGCCATCGCCTACGGCGTAGCTGCCGGCCTTGGTGCGCGGCAGTGCAACCACGATCTTCGGCTTGCCCTGCTCGTCCGGTGCGCGGTACTGGGCGATCTGTGCACGCACGCGCACCTTCCAGTAGCTGCGCATGCTGCGGTGGGTCACGTCGGAATCGAACGAGCTTGCACCACGCTTGGCATCGACGCTGACCTTCTCGTCGTAGCTTTCCCTGACGCTGGCCGAGGCCGAACCGCTCTTGGCCGAGGCTTCGCCGGACGCAGTGGCCGACGCCGAGCCCTTGAAGCTCCAGCCTTCATCGCTGGCGCGCACGCGGGCGATGGTTTCCTCGTCCAGCTGCCGCACTTCATCCTGCGACAGGATTTCATAGCCCAGCACCGCGCCCTGCGAGCCGGCGATCATCTGCTGGGTGAACGCGTCGGCGCGGATATCGCCGACGTGTTCGCCATCCACATCCACATGCAGGCCTGCACGCAGGCCCTGCATCTGGCTGGCCACGCGTACGCCGTTGACCTGCGCCACGGCCGACTGCAGCGCCGCCAGCACCGCCAGTTCCGGGGTGCTGCCGATGCCGTCGGCTTCGCGCGCGACCTGGGTGGTGCCGCCGAAATCCGGCGTGCCACGCAGGGGCGCTGCTTCCACTGGCGCATTGCTGGCCAGTGCACTGGTTGCCTTGTCCTTGGCGGGCGCGGCGGCCGGGGTGTCCTGCTTGCCGCAGGCTGCAAGCAGCGCGGCGGCCAGGCCCAGGCCGATCAAACGGGTTGTCATACGCATGGAGATTCGCCTCGGATCAGATCGAGTCGAGCATCGAGTCGGCGTTGGACGGCACCTTCACCTTGCTCTTCCTGGCGAAGGTCACGGCCGACTTGGTCGAACCGTACAGGCCCTGGATGAAGCCCGGCGATTCCTTGGCCACCCATGCGCCCGCTGCCAGCTTGCGGCCAACGGTGGCCAGCTGGGTCGCGCCCAGGTTCTTCATGCCGGCGGTGAAGCTGCTGGCTTCGCCGCCCAGCTTCTGTGCTTCGGCTGCCGACGCCAGCAGCGAGACCAGGCCTTCGGCGTAGTGCTGCTTGGATTCAGCGTTCAGTTCCGGCTGAGCGGCCTGGCGCTCGTTGATCGCGGCCTGCGCAGCTTCGCTGACCGACACCGACTTCTTCATCGCATCGACGCTGACCGAACCCGACGACAGTGCCTGGCGCTCGGCTTCCAGCAGCTGCACCTGCTCGGCCAGGCCGAAGGCGCGGGCGAACGACGTCTGGGCCTGCAGCGAGTGCGACTGCGAGCTGACGAAACGACGCACCAGCGCTTCCTGCGCGGCTTCATCCGGAGCGGCGGCGCTGGAGGCGCTGCTGCTGGAGGTGCCGGTGGCGGCACCGGCCAGGTCCTTCAGCTTGCCCAGGCCCGCGTGGGCCGGCATCGACAGGGTGGCGGCAGCGATGGCCACGACAAGAGCGGTATTGCGGATCATATGAGTGTCCTTTGGGAGAGACGGCCGCGGAGCGGCACGTGGGAATCGGTAACCCCAGCGCGATGCCAAGCGAGCTCGGCACCCACCGGGTGGCGGATCAGCGGACTGCCTTGACGTTCAGTTCGTTGATCATCTGCTGGGCGGCCTTCTCGGCAGCCAGCTGCAGGGCATTGGTACGGGCCACGGTTTCATTCGGGCCGGTGCCGGAGAACTGCACCGGGCCCACCGACGACACGGTGCGCGGGAAACGGCCGGTCACGTCCAGCACCTTGCCGGTGACCGTGACGAACACGCGGGTGTTGCCGCTGGCCGGATCGCGGTCGCGCATGCCGACGTCGAGGGTACCGACGGCGATGTAGGGGATGTTGGCCGCACGGATGCCGTTGGCGGTATCGCGCAGGGTGGCGGCAGACAGGTCGTTGCCGGTGCTGAAGTCCTTGCGGATGCGCTCGATGCTCAGCAGGCCGCGCGATTCGCCTTCCACGTACTCGGCTTCAACCACTTCGTAGCCGGCGGCGCTGAAGGCACCGGTCATCGCGGTGTTCACTTCAGCGGCGTTGGCCACCTTCCAGCTGATGTTGTCGCTGCGCTGGGTGGTACTGCCACCGCTGGTGACCGACACCGAACCGTTCTGGTTGATGCTGCCGTTGGTGCTGACCGAGTTGCCGCGGAAGCTGTCGCCTTCACGGGTGTTCTCGCTGTAGCTGCTGCTGGCGTCGACGCGGCGGTATTCCTTGTCCTGGAACGACTGCACGGTGTCCTGCGAGCGTGCCATGAACAGGAAGGTCAGCAGCGAACGCTGCGCGGCGGTGGCACCGGCCACGGCCGAACCTGCGTCCAGCTTGGTCTGCAGCAGCGTGGTGTTGATCTCGGCGCGGACAGTGACGGTGTAGGTCTTGGCCTTCTTGTCTTCGGTGTCCGACAGCGGCACGGCACTGAGCACATAACGGTCGATCTCGCCGATGAACTCGGCGCGGCGGGCTTCGAACAGGCGCAGCTTGGCCGCACCGGTTTCAGCGATGTACGCCTCCAGTGCATTGACCTTGGCCTTGTTCAGGGCCTGGGTGCGGGTGTCGGCGCTCAGGCGCAGGCCGTAGCTCGCCGAACCGGTACCGCGCGAACTCGCGGTCTGCGCGGCGACCGGCGAGGCCACCACCAGCGCGATGAGGATGAGCAGGATGGTACGCATCAACGACATGACTTGATCAACTCCTGGAGGGCTTGGGTCTGCTGCTGCAACGGGCGTCCGCCCGGCTTCTGTTCGTCCAGCCATGCGCGCGAATCGGCACGCTTGGCGGCGGCGCCGGCGAAGGCATCGAAGCCGGCCAGCAGGGTTTCGTAGCTGGCCGACCACTGGTCGACCTGCCACTGCGTGACCGGCACCACCTTGGTGGCGCCCTTGCGCAGCGGCTGTTCGAAATAGACCTTGCCGGAGAACGGTTCGGTCACTTTGGCGGTGAAGAATGCGCCGAACAGCATCGTCTTCATCGCCGGGGTTTCATTGATGACGCCATTCTTCAGCGCATCGACCTGCACAGTGATGACGTAGTCCGGCTCGGGGATCTTCAGCTGGTAGACCTTGCCGTCGGCAAAGCGGGCGGCCATCGCACCACCGATCGCCTGGCCCGAGGCCGGCGGCAGCAGGCCGACGCCGGTATTGGACGACAGCGTCTTGGACAGTTCATGGGCCAGCGTGGCGCGCAGCGGGGTTTCCCACTTCGGGTCGGGCAGCTTGGCGCGGACCGCGTCGGACAGGGTTACGCCACCGACCTGCAGGCGACGCACGGCGGCATCGGGCAGCTTGGCCTGGGCGAGACTGGCGGCCAGCACCTGCGACAGGCTGGTATCGGCGCTGCCGTACAGCAGATCGGCGACGATCGCGTCGATATCGTCGTTGTCCGGCCGATAGTCCTGCACGTCGATGCGCTGCAGGGTCAGCGGATAGGACGCGATCACCTGGCGCTCGCGGAAATCGAAGAACAGTGCCTGCAGGGCCACTTCCACCAGCACTTTGTACTGGTTGCCGATCGGCTCGACCGAGACCAGTTCGCGGTCCAGTGCGGCGGCCAGCACCGTCGCGCTGGTGGTGCCGTCGAGCATCGCCACCGGCTGGTCGATCAGCTCCAGGTTCGCCGGCGGCCGGCGCTTGAGCGCCTGCGCCAGGGTCTGGTTCAGCGGGATCAGGCCGCGGTTTTCCAGCACGGCATGCGCATGCGGCGTGGTCGCCTGCACGGCAGCGGCATCCGCGGTATAGGCAAAACCGGCCCAGTAGGCCTGCTGCGATTTGTCAGCCGCCTGCGCGGCCATCGGCCACACGGCCAGGCACAGGGCACAGGCAAGCAGGCGCGCAAAAGCGCGCGATGCGCTCTTCGTCCTTGAATACATCCAACCGCTCCTCGGTCAATACGCACGGAATGCGGACGCTGATGCGTCCGCTGGGCGCGAAACATAGCCGCTCAGGCGCCTGCCGACAAGTGCTGCGTTCGTCGCAGTCACTCCTGGGGCGGCAGTCCGGCCCGTTGGCGCAGCAGGCCCCGCTCCGCCTGGTTCTGGCTGAGTCTGGCGGCTTCGGCAAAAGCATGACGTGCGTCGAGGTCGCGCCCCAGCGCCTGTAGTATCTCCGCGCGGACGACCTCCAGCGGGGCATAGTCGCGCAGACGTGCATCCACCAGCAGTGGCTGCAGTTGTGCCCACGCAGCGAACGCGCCCTCGCTGCGCAGCACCGCCACGACCCGATTCAAAGCGACAACCGGCGAAGGCATCACCCGCAGCAACTGGGTATAGAGCGAAGCGATACGTGGCCAGTCGGTGGCTTCAGCCCGACGTGCCGCCGCATGGCAGGCGGCGATGCGCGCCTGCAGTACATAGGGATCATCAGCACCACCGGCGGCCAGCGCGCGGGCCAGCACCTGCTGCCCGCGTTCGATCTGCAGCCAGTCCCAGCGCGCGCGGTTCTGCTGGTCCAGCAGCACCGGCGCGCCCTGCGCGTCGGTCCGTGCCGCAGCACGCGATGCCTGCAGTTCCATCAGTGCCAGCAGGCCCAGCACCGGCGGCACCGGCAGCCGGTGCGCCAGGATGCGTGCGAGCCGCAGTGCCTCCTCGCACAGCGCCGGACGCATCCAGTCATCGCCGGCGCTGGCCGCGTAACCTTCATTGAAGACCAGGTAGATCGCCTCCAGCACCGAAGCCAGTCGCTCGGGCATCGCGTCCGCGCGCGGCACCTCATAGGGCACCTGCTTCTGCGCCAAGGTGCGCTTGGCGCGCACGATGCGCTGGGCGATGGTCGGCTCGGGCTGCAGGAACGCACGTGCGATCTCGACGGTGGTCAGGCCACCGAGCAGGCGCAGGGTCAGTGCCACCCGCGCATCGGCCGGCAGCACCGGATGGCAGGCCACGAACATCAACCGCAGCAGATCGTCACCCAGGTCATCCTCCAGCGCCTGGCTGTCATCCGGTGCCGGCAGCGCCGCTGGGTGCAGTTCCTCGCCCCACTGCGCATGCTGCTGCGCCACCCGCTGGTGTTGGCGCAGCACATCGATGGCACGGTTGCGCGCAGTGGTCATCAGCCAGGCTCCGGGGTTGTCCGGGATGCCCTGTTCCGGCCAGCGCTCCAGCGCGGCCAGCCAGGTGTCCTGGGCCAGCTCCTCGGCACGGCCGACATCGCCCCCGAGCAGCCGCGCCAGGCGCGCGATCAACACCGGCGATTCCATCCGCCAGAGGGTTTCCAGACGCTGCGTCAGTGCGGGATCGGGCATGCGCCGATCACAGCACGCACGCCCGGCCCGCACAAGCGCCGCAGCTCACGCTTCAACAATCGGCTTGAAGCCGCCCCAGAACATGCGCCTGGTATCGAACGGCATGTCCTTCGGGCCCAGCGACGCCAGCCGCGGGTCGGCCATTACCCTGGCGTTGATGCGGTCGCGCGCCGCGCGCGAACGGAACACCACGAAGGCGACGATCACCGTTTCGCCGGACTTTGCCTTGACCGCACGCGGGAACGAGGTGCTCTTGCCCGGTTCCACATCGTCAGCCACGCATTCCATGTACTGCAGCGCGCCATGGTCCTTCCACACCGCACCGGCCTTGCGGGCAAGGCGGCGGTAGGCCGCCACCTTGTCCTGTGGGCACGGCAGCACGTAAGCATCCACGTAAGCCATGAGGGTTCTCCCTTGCGGCGGCCGTCAGCCCGGCTCGCCGTCCATGTGTGCGATTTCCCAGAGATGGCCATCCAGGTCCTGGAAGCCGCGCTGGTACATGAAGCCGTAGTCGCGCGCCGGCTGCGGTTCGCTGGCACCTGCAGCCAGTGCCTTGTCCACCAACTCGTCAACTGCCTTGCGACTGGGGGCCGAGAGCGCATTGATCACTTCCGTGTGAGTGTGTGCATCGGCAATCGGCTTGTTGGTGAACTGCTGGAAGAAAGGTTGGGTCAGCAGCATCACGTAGATGCTCTCGCTGATGACCATGCCAGCCGCATCGTCATTGGTGTAGGTGGGATTGAAGCTGTAGCCCAACGCGGTGAAGAACGCCTTCGACTTCCCCAGGTCCTGCACGGGCAGGTTGACGAAGATCATCTGCGGTTGTGGTGCGCTCATCGGTGAAGCTCCTTGTGGATGACAAAAAGGGGGATCAGGGCTGCTTCATGCAGTTGACCATCCACGGCTTGCCGTAGCGGTCGATCAGCATGCCCCAGCGGTGGGCCCAGAACGTTTCGGCAATCGGCATCTGCACCTGGCCACCCTCGGCCAGTGCAGCGAACACGCGTTCGGCTTCTTCGATGCTGTCGACGTCGACATTGATGGTGGTCGAGCCACCCTCGCCGCCGCCGGGACCGTCGGCCGCCATCACGATGGCGCTGCCGATCTCCAGCTGGCTGTGCGCGACGTGGTCGAGGGTTTCCGGCGGCATTTCGTTGCAGCCCGGCGAGCCGTCGGAGGGCGGCATGTCGCGGTACTTCATTTCCGAGGTGACCTGGCCACCCAGCGCCTTGGCGTAGAACGCCATCGCCTCATGGGCCTGGCCGCTGAAGCCGAGGAAGGGAATCAGTTTCATGGCAATACTCCGTTGTGCGGTTCAGGGCAGTAGTGCCGGGTCGTGCCCGGCAGGGAGATGAATCGGGTCAATCTTCCAGCTGTGCACGCAGACGCTGTTCCTGCTGCTGTAAGTCGGGGGTGAAGGCTTCACCGAAGTCTTCGGCGGAAATCAGCGGACGCAGCTCCAGCGTGCCGCCACTGTTGAACGGCGCGCGGCTGGCCCATTCAACGGCCTCGTCCAGCGACCGCACCTCCCACAGCCAGAAGCCGGCGATCTGTTCGCTGGCAGGACCGAACGGACCGGCCTCGACCTTGGGTGCCCCGCCGCCGAAATGAATGCGACGGCCGCGCTGGGTGGCGTGCAGGCCTTCACCGGCCAGCATGATGCCGGCGGCCACCAGTTGTTCGTTGAAGGCGCCCATTTCGGACAGTTCCTGTTCGCTGGGCATGCGGCCGGCTTCGGAGTCGGCGTTGGCCTTCACGATCACCATCACTTTCATTGCGGTCTCCCGTGGGGACGCGTGGTGCGTGCCCTTCACTGGGTACAACGAACCAGGGGGCTGGGAATCGACACGTCTGTTGGAAATTTTTTCTTCCGCGGAAAGCGCGCCTTCGGCGAGGGTCGGCGAACGGCGGAGCCCCTCCGTGGTGGGGTTGGGTTGGTCGCTGAAAGCTGGGTTTCTGGCGGTTGGCCGGGTGGGTAGGCGGGTCGGGGGACGCCGTAAACCCGTCCATGGGGGCTTGGCCGCGGCATCCATGCCGCGGACACCCCCGCCCCGCCTACCCACCCGGCCTTGGACAGATCTCTGCAGCTGATCCACCACGGAAAATCACAAACAAGAGCAAAAGCGGGTCGCTTCGCTCGCAAAGCCGAGGCCGAGGCCGCCAGCCAATCGCCGTTGTTTTTGTTTTTGCTTTTGCTTTTGCCTTTTTTCTTGATCTTCCCGTGGTGCGTGCCGGAGGCAGGAAACTGTCCAAGGCCGGGTGGGGAGGCAGGGCAGGGGCGTGAGCCGCATGGATGCGGCGACCGAGCTTACATGGACGTACTTGCAGCGTCCCCTGCCCTGCCTCCCCACCCGGCCAAACCCATGAACCCGAGCTTTCAGCGACCAACCCAACCCCACCACGGAGGGGCTCCGCCGTTCGCCGATCCCCGCCGAAGGCGCCGCCTCCCGCGCTGCAACATGCTCACGCGCAAACCTGCGCGATCATGGACACTCCGCCCCCCGCCAGGACCGTCCCATGCAGCAGTACCTGCTTCTGATCTATATCGAGCCTGCCCTGCTGCAGGCCCTGCCCATCGAAGAATTCAACGCGCTGATGCGCGACTGCCTGGCCCACGCCGACAAGCTGCAGGCCGAAGGCACGCTGCTGGCCGCGCAGAAGCTGCAACCGGTCGACACCGCGCAGACCCTGCGCGTGCGTGATGGCCACAGCCGTGTACTGGATGGCCCGTTCGCCGAAACCCGCGAACTGCTGGCCGGCTTCAACCTGATCGTTGCCCGCGACCGCGACGAAGCCATGCGCATCGCCCGCGACTTCCCCTGGGCGCGCTTCGGCAGCATCGAGGTGCGGCCGCTGGAAGACATGGACGCCGAGCGCGAACGCTGCGGCGCCCCGGCTGCCGCTATGGCAGCAGCCGTACTCTGATCTCGCGCGGGCCGACGCCTTCGTTGCCGCTGTAGTCGCGCACGCTGGCGCGCACGATGTACTCGCCCGGCGGCAGCGCCGCCGGCTGCCAGCGCCCGGTTTCCATCAGGCCATCACGCACGGTGTTGGTAGCCAGGTAACGGAACCGGGTCACCGCACTGCCATGCACCGTGATACCGCTGTCCGGTGCGTAGGCCACGCGCACCGCTTCCTTCTGCGGCGGCATGCGGTTGAACACGATGTTCCAGCGCGGCTGCTCGTAACCCTGCAGCGGCTGTCCGCCGGCATCGAGGATCTGGTAGCCCACCTGGTACATGCCCAGGCGACGACGCGGCAGGTTGTTGTCGACCTGGTCCCAGGCCTCGATCACGATCTGCACGCCGCGGCCCTGGCGCGCCACCATCACCACGCCATCGCTGCCGGCGGCCATCGGCTGGTCGTTGTCATCCAGCAGCGCCACATCGGTGATGCGCGGTGCGAAGTGGTCGGCGTAGTTGTGGAAGCCCAGCGCCACGGCATTGGTCTCGAAACCACCGGTACCCACGGCCAGGTGCACGTGCGCCTGGTTGTTGATGCTGCCCAGGCGGTCGCCGACGTGGATGCGCATGCCGCGGCGCACGCGCATCCGCTCCAGCTTGCCCTGCTCGTCATACAACGCCTGCCAGCGCGCATCGTAGGGCTCATCGCGCGGGGTGCGGCCGACCCGCATGTGGATGTACTTGAGGCGGTCCACCGCCAGGCCCTCGGCCTGCTCACCCAGGTTCCAGGCGGCCACCGGGCTGCTGATCTTGCCCTCGGCAATCGCCAGTACGGTCTGGCCCACATCACCGCGCACGTCGAAACCGCCATGCAGGTGGTGGCGGCTCTCGCCGGTGAAGTTGCCGCGCACCTCACCCAACGTACCGACCACTTCATGCCAACCGTCCTGCGGTGCCAGCGGCCAGCGACCGCCCGTCTCCGGCAACGCCGCATCGGCAGCCGGGCCGACCAGTGCCGGTGCCGGTAGTTCGCCCACCGGCAGCGGGCGCAGGCGATGCAGACGGTAGCTGGCGGCGTCGGCCACCAGCACGCTGCCATCGGCATCCATCGCCAGCCCGCTGGGGCGGGCCAGGCGCGGCAGGCGACCATTGCCAACCAGCGCGATCTGGTGACCCTGCGGCGTCACCTGCACGATGCGGCCATCAAGATCGCCCACGTACAGCACGCCATCGTGGGTGGTGGCCAGCGACAGCGGCCCATTGATCACGCCACCAGCGGCGACCACGGTGCTCACCGTGCCGTCGGCGCCTACGCGGCGCACCGCGTTGTTGAACAGGTCGGCCACCAGCAGCGCGCCCTGCGCATCGAAGGCCAGCGCCACCGGCGTATCGAAGCGCGCAGTGGCGCCCGTGCCATCGGCCAGGCCGGGCCGATCGCCGCCGGCCAGGGTGCGCACGTTGCCATCAGTACCGATCACCCGGATGCGGTCATTGAAGGTATCGGCCACGTAGACCTGGCCCTGCGCATCCACTGCGATGCCCATCGGCGCATCGAAGCGTGCCTGCGCGGCAGGGCCATCGGCGTGGCCCTGTTCACCACCGGCCAGCGTGGTCACCTGGCCATCGATGCCGATGCGGCGGATGGCATGGTTGCCGGTGTCGGCCACATACAGGTTGCCCTGCGCGTCGGCGGCAATGCCCGAAGGCGTATTGAAACTGGCCTGCAGTGCCGGGCCATCAACGCGTCCCTCGCCCTGCCCGGCCACCGTTTCAACGCGGCCATCGGGCAAGCGGCGGCGGATCCGGTTGTTGTCACCGGCATCGGTGAAATAGACGCTGCCATCGGCACTGCGCAGCAACGCGTACGGATCGGCGAAACGTGCCTGCGCGGACGCGCCATCGCGGTCACCCGGGTGGCCATCGCCGGCCAGCGGTTCGATCTGCGCGGTCCACGCCAGCGGCGTTGGAACCGGACCCGCCGGTTCAGCCAGCGTATGCAGCGGTGTCTCCCACCAGGTTGCGGCCAATGCCACTACCGTCGCCAATGCTACGCCTGCCGCCATCCATTGCCACCGTGCCATCGTGCTGCGCTGCCTGCCTGCTGTCTGAAGAGGCACCGACAATAGTCGCTGAACGCACGATCCGCCATGGCCAATCGTGCGGTCAAACGCCAGAGTTCCATCCATCGCGCTTGTTCTCGCTGGCTGCAGCGGGTTCAATGCGGTTCCCACGGATGGAAATCCTCCATGCCCCGCATCCTCCCCGTCGCCGCCCTGCTGTTTGCCGCATTGGCCAGCACATCCGCCACTGCTTCGATCACGGTGGTGCCGCAGAAGCCGGCCGTCACCGCCGATGCGATGCACCAGGCCTATGCCACGCGATGGGATGAAGCCATCCAGCAGTCGCGCAGTGGCAACACGCTGGGCGCACTGATCGCAATGGAACGGCTGATGGAAGATCCGATGCTGGATGATTTCGATGCCGAACACCGCGGCCGCGCCGCGCAGGTGGCCGGCTGGACCGCAATGGTGCAGAAGAAGCCGGATCAGGCCCGCCGCTACCTGCAGCGCGCACAGGAAGCACTGCCGGACGACGCGCAGATCCTGCTGACCCTGGTCTCGGTGGAACTGTCCGAGAACCAACCGGCACCTGCCACGAAGCACCTGGTGCAGGCGCTGAAGCATGCCGACGCGCCGTTGCCGGTGGACCACCACGCGATCAACTACCTGCAGTTCCGCCTGCGGGACCAGCCCCAGCAGCGCATGGAACTGCTGCAGGCGCTGTTCGACAACGGCTGGAAGAGCGGCGGCCTGGAACCCACCGGGCTGTGGCTTGCACTGGCCACGCTGCAGGCCGACAACGGCCGTGGCGACAGGATTCCCGCCACGCTGGCGCGCATCACCGGCCCCGCCGAGATCATCCGCCTGCGCAGTGACAAGCGGTTTGATCGCTATGTCGACCGCGCCGATGCCCGCTTCGATCCGGTGCAGGCTGCACAGAAACACCTCGACGAACTGCGGGTCTCCGGCCTGCTCGACCGGGCGCTGGACGCACGCATGGCCGAGTTCAGCAGTACGCTGCTGATGCTGGACCGCAACGAGGAAGTGCTGGCACTGACCGATGGCATGGCCGGTGCGGCGGCCGAAGGTGAGTCGCCCTCGGCGGCGGAAGCCGAATGGGTGGCATGGCTGCTCAACAGCCGGCTTACGGCGCTGCGCCGGTTGGGCCGTACCGTCGATGCGCTGGCCACAGCCAGGCTGGCCGCACGCATCGGTGCGCTGGGCCCGGATGGTGCCGAGCACCAGTTCAACGTCGGTTTCGTGCTCAGTTCGCTGGGCCGCATGCAGGACGCTGCTGCCGCAGTGAATGACATGCCAGGCCTGGCCGGTTACGGCAAGGCGGCCCAGGCACTGCTGCAGTTCGCTGCCGCCCGCGAACGCGGCGATGCCCAGGCAGTGGAAGCCGCCCGCTCGGTGATCCTTGCCCAGCGCGACGACGCACGCCTGTTCCATCGCGAGATGCTGCTGGACGAAGGCAACCTGGACGGCGCAGCCGCAGTGCTGATCGAACAGCTGCGCTCCCCCACCGACCGTGGCGAGACGCTGGCCTCCCTGCAGGACATGCGCACCTACCCCTCGCTGCCCGGTGACGTGAAGATCGATGCGGCCTGGCGTGCGCTGAAGCAGCGCGCCGACGTGCAGGCCGAGGTGGCACGCGTCGGCCGCATTGAGCGCTACGACCTGGTCAGCGCTTCCACTTCGCGCTGAGCCGATTTTCTGTGGCGCCGAGCGTGGGCTCGGCACTACACCTTCCGCCTAGCGGGCTGGCACCTCGGTACGGATGCCCATCGCTTCGCGGTAGCGTGCATACAGGGCCATCACCTTGTCCACATAGGCCAGGGTTTCGGCGTAGGGCGGCACGCCCTTGTAGCGGGTGACTGCACCGATGCCCGCGTTGTAGGCGGCCGCCGCCAACGGGCGATCGCCGTTGTAGCGGCGCAGCAGCGCGCGCATGTAGCGCGCGCCGCCCTCGATCGACTGCTGCGGCGAGAACGGATCGCGCACGCCATATTCCTGTGCGGTCTCCGGCATCAACTGCATCACGCCCTGTGCGCCCTTGGTCGAGACCGCCAGCGCATCGAAGTTGCTTTCGGCATGGGCAATCGCGCGCAGCCATGCGTCATCGACACCGGTGGCCTTGGCCGCGGCCTTGAACTGCTTGGCGTGCTGCGCCAACTGCGGCTTGCCGACCTTGCCCAGGCCTTCGTGGGCAGGTTCGCCCGGCGGCGTGGCCACTGTGAACTTCAGGAACACCCGCGAGCCGGGCAGGTTGCGGGTGGAGTAGACCAGCGCGCCATCCTGCTCGCGCTCGTACAGCACGCCGCTGAACACGCCCATGTTGCCCCACAGGTTCGGGGTCTGGATGGCGTTGTCGTCGATTTCCTTCGCGGTGCAGCGTGAACCGGGTTCCGGCGCGGTGGCCAGGCTGACGGTGTTGCCCTGCACGCAGCGGTAGACGGTGCGCGCGGCGGCCAGCCCGGGCCACAGGCTGGGCAGCAGCAACAGCGCAAGCAGGAGAGGGTGACGGGGCATGGCGGCCGGATCATCCGGCCGCGCCCGCTAATGTTGGGTGAATGGGGGCCGGCAGGGCTGCGCCCTGCACCCGCGCGGGCACCGGCGCCGGCGCCGGCGGCGGTAGAGTCGGCTGTCAGTCGACTATCGCGCGCAGCGCGGGGTTTTCCGGAAGCCCACGGGAGAGCAGTCGACTAACAGTCGACTCTACCGACGTTCCCGATTTCGGCCTTGCCGCCCCCGCATCCCCGGTCATTTCGCGGTCCTCCGACGCACCCAATACCCCACGCCCAGCAGCACGAACCACACCGGGCTGGCGATCAACGCCTGGCGGGTGTCGGCCTGCAGGCTCAGCAGCACCAGCACGGCGGCGAAGAACACCAGGCAGGCCCAGCACATGGCAACACCGCCGGGCATCTTGAAGATCGATGCGGCATGGCGCTCCGGGTAGCGACGGCGATAGGCCATGTAGGCCACCAGGATCAGCGACCAGACGAAGATGAACAGCACCGTCGCCAGCGTCGTCACCAGGGTGAAGGCGGTTACCAGGTTCGGAATCAGGTAGATCAGCAGCGTGCCACCGAGCAGGCACAGGCACGAGAACAGCAGACCACGGGCGGGCACGGCGGCGCGTGACAACTTCGACAACCCGCGCGGGGCGTGGCCCTCTTCGGCCAGGCCGTACAGCATGCGGCTGGTGGAGAAGATGCCGCTGTTGGCCGAGGACGTGGCCGAGGTCAGCACCACGAAATTGATCAGGCTGGCGGCGGCAGGGATGCCGGCGAGCACGAACAGCTGCACGAACGGGCTCTTGTCCGGCACCACCTGGCGCCAAGGGGTGACGGCCATGATCGCGATCAGCGCCAGCACGTAGAAGATGATGATGCGCACCGGGATCGAGTTGATCGCCTTGGGCAGGTTGCGCTCGGGGTCGGCGGTTTCGGCGGCGGTGGTGCCGACCAGCTCGATGCCGACAAAGGCGAACACCGCAATCTGGAAGCCGGCGAAGAAACCGACCAGGCCCATCGGGAACATGCCGCCGTCGTTCCACAGGTTCGACAGCGACGCCGTGTGGCCGCTGGGCGAGGTGAAGCCCCACGCCACCAGGCCGGCGCCGGTGATGATCAGCGCGCAGATCGCCACGATCTTGATCAGCGCGAACCAGAATTCCATTTCGCCGAACAGCTTCACCGTCACCAGGTTCAGCGACAGCAGCAGCATCACGCACGCCAGCGCCGGCTTCCAAGCGTCAAGCCCGGGGAACCAGAACTGCGCGTAGGCGGCAATGGCGATCACATCGGCGATGGCGGTGACGATCCAGCAGAACCAGTACGTCCATCCACAGAAGAAGCCGGCCCAGGGGCCGAGCAGGTCGGTGGA
This sequence comes from Stenotrophomonas sp. a6, assembly GCF_030913325.1. NCBI lineage: Bacteria > Pseudomonadati > Pseudomonadota > Gammaproteobacteria > Lysobacterales > Lysobacteraceae > Stenotrophomonas > Stenotrophomonas sp. a6. The sequence continues at coordinate 458,659 of NZ_CP133161.1, read as the reverse complement.
GAAATCGATGAAGGATTTGTACTGCAGGTTGGACAGCAGCAGCTCGCCCATCGCGCGCATCACGAAGAACAGCATCGCGCCGATGATCAGGTAGACGAAGACGATGGACGGGCCAGCCAGGCTGATGGTCTTGCCTGAGCCCATGAACAGGCCGGTGCCGATGGCACCACCGATGGCGATCAGTTGCAGGTGGCGGTTGGACAGGCTGCGGCGCAGGTGCTCGGGGGGCGTTGCGGGCTCGGTCATGGGCGCGGGCAAAAGGGCGGGCGAAGCGTTCGACGGTAGTCCTCCGCAGGCCGGAGCGCCAGCGTCGGATGGGCCAATCCCGTCAAACTTGGCCGCTTTCATCACAATGTGACCGAATACCGGATTCATCCCATTCCGCCCGGCCCGGCGCCATGCTCAGATAGCCGCACCTGCCCAAGGATCGGCCCGACCATGCGCCCTGCCCCGCCCGCCCCGCTGGAGCCCCGGCCATGAGCCGGCTGCGCGTGATCATCGGCGGCACCGCACTGGCGCTGCTGGCCGCAGCCGTGCCGATCGCGGTGATGGCCTACGCCACCTGGGACCGTGCGGTCAGTGTCGAGCAGCAGCGCCTGCGCGACATCGCCGGCCGCACCCTGCGCCGCGCCGACCAGTCCTACCTGGAAGCGCTGGCCGCGTTGAAGTCCGCCGAGGCCGGCGCCTACGATCCGTGCGGGACGGACCACATCCGGCGCATGCAGACGCTGGTGATGACCTCGCCGTCGGTCGACCAGATGGGCTACTTCGAGGGTGGCAAGCTGCGCTGCACGTCGTGGGGCCCGTTCCTGTCCGACGTCAACCAGCCCAGGTCCGACCACGTCACCAGTGATGGCGCCGGCATCGCCGTGGATGTGCGCCCCGAGGCAAGCGGACGGCGCCAGGTCCTGTCGATCCTGTATGGCAACTACGACGTGCTGGTCGATCCGCGCCGCTTCGTCGATGTCATCGCCGACCCGAACGTGCGCCTTGCCCTGGCCAGCCCGGACGGCCGCCTCCTGGCCAGGCAGGACGGCATGGATCCGGCATTGCTGGAAACCCTGCTGCGCGCGCCCGGTGAGGGCCTGGACCACAACACCCTGTACGCCACCGCGCGCAACGAAGAGTGGCTGGCGATCGCAACCACGCCACGTACCGCGCTTGCCGCGACCTTCCGCCAGCAGGCCTGGCTGTTCGTGCCGATCGGCGTTCTGCTGGCCGCCATCGGTGCCGGCCTGGTGATCTGGCTGTCGCGTCGCCGCCTGTCCCTGCGCGGCGAGCTGGCCACGGCGATCCGCCGCCGCGAGCTGTACCTGCACTATCAACCCATCATCGAACTGGATACCGGCATCTGCGTCGGCGCCGAGGCGCTGGTACGCTGGCAGCGCCCGGATGGCACCCAGGTGCGGCCGGACCTGTTCATTCCGCTGGCCGAAGAGGCCGGCATGATCGCCGCAGTCACCGATCTGGTGATCGAGAACGTGGTGCGCGACATGCGCGAACTGCTGGTGGCCGACCGCAGCGCGCACATTGCGATCAACCTGGCCGCCGAAGACATCAGCAGCGGCCGTGCGCTGAAGATGATCTCCAAGCACATGGCCGGCAGCGGTATCCTGCCGCAGCAGATCTGGATGGAAGCCACCGAGCGCGGCTTCCTCGATCTGGACCGCGCCCGCACGATGCTGGCACAGGCACGTCGGGCCGGGCACAGCGTGGCCATTGATGATTTCGGCGTCGGCTTCTCCAGCCTGCAGTACCTGGAGCAGCTGCCACTGGATGCGCTGAAGATCGACAAGTCGTTCATCGATGCGATCGGCACCGAGAGCGCGACCAGCCCGGTGACGCCGCACATCATCGACATGGCCAAGGAGCTGGGCCTGTGGGTGGTGGCCGAGGGCGTGGAAACCGAGGCACAGCTGGCGTACCTGCATACCCGGAAGGTCGAGTTCGCGCAGGGCTGGCTGTTCTCGCGGCCGCTGCCACGGGATGAGTTCGTGGCGTTCCATCACAAGCGGCAGCAGCGCTATGGCGCGGCGCGGGAGCACATGCAGAATCCGCGCAGCGTGCCGATCGAGCGTGAGGGAGTGGAGTAGGACGGCGAACGGCGGAGCCCCTCGTGGCGGGTCGCGTATTGCTATCCCAGGGTTGGCCGGGACGGTCGGGTTCGCGGGGGGCGCCGTAAACCCGTCCGTGGGGGCTTGGCCGCGGCATCCATGCCGCGGACACCCCCGCGAACCCGACCGTCCCGGCCTCTGACAGGTTCCGGCGGCGTCCCGCCACGGAATCAACGGAAGAAGGCAAAGGCAATGGCAAACGCGGGTCGCTGCGCTCGGTGGATCCACGCCATGCGTGGATGGCGGGGACCACGGTAGTGCCGGCCGCTGGCCGGCACCTCCGTAACGTTTGCTCTGGGCCTACGCCCAGGCCTTCGGCCGTGCCAGCAGCCACGCCACGCTCACCGCCAGCAGCAGCAACGGCAGCCATCCCAACTGGTTCGGGCCGCCCGCCTGCAGCAGCACACCCCCTGCAACGCCTCCGGCGGCGATGGCGAGGTTCCAGCCGGTCACCAGCATCGACTGCGCCAGATCCGCGGCGGCACCCGCGCGCCGTGCCAATGCAGTCTGGAACAACGTAGGCACCGCACCGAAGGCCACGCCCCACAAGATCGTGGCCAGCAGCAGCGCGGTCGCGTCGCCCGGCCACAGCAGCAGCGCCAGCACCGGCACGATGAAGCCGATCACCGCCGCCCACACCAGCGTGCGCAGATGACGGTCCACGCCCCAGCCGGCAATGCCGATGCCGGCGATGGCGGCCACGCCAAAGGCCAGCAGCAGGCGGTCCAGCCACGGGCCGGCGCCGGCCTCCACCGCCAGCGGTTCGATGTAGGTGTAGAGCACGTTGTGCGCCAGCACGTACAGCACCATCACCGCCAACGCACTGCGCACGCCGGGCATGCGCCACACCGTAGCCAACGAGGTACGCTGACCGGCCGCCGCCGCCGGCAACGCGGGCAATGCCCAGCGCGCGTAGGCCAGCAGCACGACCGCCAGCACGCTCATCAGCGCGAATGCCCAGCGCCAGCCGATCTGCTGGCCCAGCAGCGTGCCCGCCGGTACGCCCAGCGACAGCGCCAACGGCGATCCGACCATCGCCACCGCGATTGCCCGGCCCTGCAGCGACGGCACCACCATGCGCGCCGCGTAACCGGCCACCAGCGACCACAGCAGGCCACCACTCACGCCGGCCAGGAAACGCGCGGCCAGGATCAGCGGATAACTGCTGCTCAGTGCGGTCAGCGTGTTGACCACCACGAAGCCGGCAATGGCGGCCAGCAACAAGGGGCGTCGCGGCAGGCGCTGGGTCAGTGCGGTCATCGGCAAGGCGGCCATCACCGAGCCCAGTGCGTACACGCTGACCAGCTGGCCGACCGCCGCATCACTCACGCCGAGGCTGTCGCCCATCGGCCGCAGTACACCGGCCGGCAGGGTCTCGGTCAGCAGGGTGATGAAGCCGCCGCCGGCCAGCGCCAGCAGGCCTGCCCACGGCAGGCGCGTGGCCTCACCGGCCGGGCTGGCCGCGTCGATGGCGTGGCCGCTCATCGCACGGTCTCCAGATCGGCATAGACCGCATCACGCAGTTCGTCGACGAAGGCACCATCCATGCCTTCGTACAGGGTATTGGTCAGTGCCACCACGCTCAGCCCGCGCACAGGATCGACAAACCAGCTGTGCCCGTAGGCACCGCCCCAGCGCCATGTACCTGCGTTCTGCGGCGTACCGGTTGCGGCCGCATCGCGCAGCACCGCAAAGCCCAGGCCGAAGCCCCAGCCGGCCGGTTCCGGCGGTCCCTGCTCGCCGACCTGCGGGCTGGCCATCTCCGCTGCCAGTGCGGACGGCAGGAGGCCTGAACGCTGCACATCACGCAAGGCTTCCAGCACCGCCATCACGTCATCGGCGGTACCGACCAGGCCGGCCCCGGCCGAGGGGAAACGGCTGGCATCGGTGGCGCGCGCGAGGCTGTATTCGATGCCGACCGTACCCTCGAACGGAGCGACCACCTCGCCTTCCTGCAGGCGATGCGGCTGCGGCGCGTCGCTTACATAGGGCGTGGCCAAGCGTGCCGCGTTGCGCGCAGCAAAGGCGGTGTCGCGCAGGCCCAGCGGTGCGGCCAGCAAGCGCTCGTACAGTGCCTGCAGGGTTTCACCCGTCGCTGCTTCGGCAACGGCACCGGCAACGTCCACGCCCAGCGAGTAGAGCCATTGGCTGCCCGGCGCGAACAGCAGTGGCGCCTGCGCGATGCGGCGCACGTTGTCGGCCAGGGAGAGCGGGTTCGCGTCCAGGCCATCGCTGACCCCAGCGCGCGCATACGGGCCGTCGGCATCGGCTTCGAGGAAGCGATAGCCCAACCCGCTACTGTGGCTGAGCAGTTGGCGCAGGCTGATCGGCGGGGTGCTGCCGTCGGCCAGTGCCGGGCGGAAGTCCGGCAGCCAGCGCTGCACCGGCATATCGAGGTCGAGCACGCCCTCTGCTACCAGGCGCAGGATCACCGTGGTCAGCAGCGGCTTGCTGACCGATGCCAGCCGGAACAACTGGTCGCGCTGCATCGGCGTTGCCGTCTCGCGATCGGCCAGCCCGGTCGCGCTGGCGTGGCGCAGCACACCGTGCTCGTGCACCAGCACCACCGCACCGACCAAGCGCTGCGGATGCACCTGCTGCAGCAGCCGCTGCACCGATGGCAGTGTCGGCGTGGGTTCAAGGGAAGGAGCGGCATTCATCGCGGGAATCCGTGGGGAGTGGCCCGCCACGTTAGGCAGCACGGCGCAGCGCAAAAAGCCGGTTGCCGCTCCGGGCATCATGGACCGTGCAGTCCGCAATCGGCATGATGGCCGGAACTGCAAGGCCGCAACGGTCCCCACGCCACCCCGCACCACAGTGTTGCGATGGCGGAGCCGTCCACTACGGCCGCGCCGACCTACCCTGCCGCTTTCATCGCCCACACGCCCATGTCAGTCCTGGACAACCTCGCCAACCTGCAGACCTTCGTGCACGCGGCCGATACCCGCAGCTTCGTCGAGACCGGGCGCCTGCAGGGCATCTCGGCCTCGGCCGCCGGCAAATGCGTTGCCCGGCTGGAACAGGCATTGGGCGTGCGCCTGTTCCACCGCAGCACGCGCAGCATCACCCTCACCGCCGAAGGCCAGCTGTTCCTGGCGCGTTGCCGGCGCATCCTCGACGAGCGCGATGCCGCACGCACCGAGCTGGCACAACCGCACGCCACGCCTCGCGGCACGCTGCGCATCGGCCTGCCACTGGTGGGCGACCTGACCCTGCCGCTGATGGCCGAGTTCATGGCGGCCTATCCCGATATCCGCCTCGACCTCGATTTCAGCGATCGGCTGGTCGACGTCATCGAGGAAGGTTTCGATGCCGTACTGCGCGTCGGCGAGCCCAGCGACTCACGCATGAACGCACGACGCCTGGGTGTGTTTCCACGCCGCATCGTCGCCTCACCCGCCTACCTGCAGCGGCGCGGCACGCCGCGCACACCGGCCGATCTGATGCAGCACACGCTGCTGCACTATCGCTTCCCCAGTACCGGCAAGCTGGAACTGTGGCCGATCCACTGGCCCGACCAGGAAACACCGCAGGAGCTGCCGGTGCACATGGTGGCTAACACCATCGAAGCGCGGGTAGCGCTGGCACTGCGCGATATCGGCCTGGCGTTCGTGCCCGTGCACTCGGTGCGCGATGCACTGGCCGACGGCCGCCTGGTCACCGTTCTGGACGAGCACGTGCACTCCTGCGGCATCTTCCACCTGCTGTGGCCCTCCGGCCGCCACGTGCTTCCGAAGCTGCGGGTGTTCATCGACTTCGTCAGCGCGCGCCTGGAAACCGTGCCGTAGGCGATCGATCCACCCCATGCCCGGCCCACAGTAGATCCACGCCATGCGTGGATGCCTTTGTAGAGTCGCGCCATCAAACCATTCAGCCAGCCCCGCTATACTGGCCGCTCATTCCTCCCAGAGGCTCGCGACCAATGCGCCATTGATGCCGCCGTCTTCCCACCAGACGGCCTGACTCTTCCCGCCCCTGCGCGCAGGGGAGAACCCGGCATCCATGGAGGTCGCATGACCCCGCATTCCCTCACGCTCGATCGCGTGTCGTATCGATTGGCCGACGGCCGCCCGCTGTTTTCCGATCTGACGTTTTCCTTCGAGCCGGTCGCCACCGGCCTGGTCGGTGCCAATGGCGCCGGCAAGAGCGTGCTCGCACGCCTGCTGGCCGGACGGTTGCTGCCCGACACTGGCCAGGTGCGCGGCAGTGGCCGCGTGTTCCTGTTGCCGACGCCCGGCTATCCGCCCGCCGGCACGGTCGGTGAACTGGCCGGCGTCGGCGCGGAACTGGCTGCACTGCAACGCATCGAAGCCGGCAGCGTGGACGAGGCCGACTTCGCCTGCGTCGGCGACCGCTGGGATCTGCGCGAACGCCTGCAGCAGCAATGGCAGGCGCTTCGGCTGCCCGACGATCTCGATCCCGCCCAGCCGGCCGCGCGCCTCAGTGGTGGCCAGGCCATGCAGGTCGCGCTGTCCGGTGCCTGGGCCAGCGGTGCCGATTGGCTGATCCTGGACGAACCCAGCAACCACCTCGATGCACGCCATCGCCAACAGCTGTACGAACGGTTGCAGCAGTGGCGCGGTGGCCTGCTGGTGATCAGTCATGATCGCGAGCTGCTGGCGCACATGCAGCAGATCGTCGAACTCGATGGGCGCGGGCTGCATCGTTACGGCGGACCGTGGCAGCACTATGCCGATGCTCGCGCCGCCGAGCGCGAAGCTGCCGCCGCCCAGCTCGATCATGCGCGCGCCCAGCACCGCCAGCAGCAACGCAGCGCGCGCGAACAGCACGAACGGCAACAACAACGCCAGGCGCGTGGCAACCGCGATGCGAAGCAGGCCAACCAGGCCCCGATCCTGCTCGGCCGGCAGAAGCAGCGCGCCGAGGCCAGCCACGGCCGCGCACAACAGGTGCAGGCCGAACGCCTGCAGGCCAGCGCAGAGCATCTGCGCGCAGCGGCATCGGCGGTGCACGCGGCGCCGGAACTGGCACTGTTCGCCGGTGCGGGTGACCGTGGCAGCATGCGCCTGCTACAGGCCGAGGCGCTGGTGCTGCCACATGGCTGCAGTGCACCGTTGCAGCTGGAGATCCGCCGCGGCCAGCGCATCGCCGTGGTCGGTGACAACGGCAGCGGCAAATCGACCCTGCTGCGTGTGCTGGCCGGCCAGCTGCCTGCACGCAGTGGCGCCGTGCAACGGCATGCGCCACTGGCCCTGCTCGACCAGCAGCTGCTGGGGCTGTCCGGCGAGCGCAGCATCCTCGACACCGTGCAGGCCGCCAACCCGGACGCGGACCCAGGCGAGCTGCGCACGCGGCTGGCCCTGCTCGGGCTGGATGCACAGCGCATCCAGCGGGCAGCCCACAGCCTCAGCGATGGCGAACGCGTGAAAGGTGCGCTGGCCAGCGTGCTGTACGCCGATCCCGCGCCCCAGCTGTTGCTGTTGGACGAACCCGGCAATGCGCTGGACCTGAGCGCATTGCAGGCATTGGAGGAACTGCTTGCGGCGTGGCCGGGCGCGCTGGTGATGGTGAGCCACGACCGGCACCTGCTGCAGGCATTGCGACCGACCCACGTGCTGCAGGTGAGCACCGGGGGCTGGCAGTGGCGCGACAGTCTGTAGAGTCAAGCCATGCTCGACTCCGCCATGCATCCATCCACGCATGACGTATCGACCAGGGGGTAGTGCCGGCCGCTGGCCGGCAACCCATGGATCCTCAATGCACCGTCAACGCTTCCACACCGGGAACGCCTGCGGCAACTGCTGCCACAGCAATGGCCCCGCACGCAGCTCCTGGTCGTTGAGCAGACACGCATCCAGCTTCGAGCGCACCGCGCGCTCATCCATGTGCACGCCAATCACCACCAGTTCCTGGCGACGGTCGCCCCACAAGGGATGCCACAGCCGCTGCATCGCCGTGTGCGCTGCCGCATCCGGGAATTCTTCCGGCCCCGGCAGCGGCGCGCTCCAGCAGTCGGCCTGCTGCCGCGCCCATCCCAAGTCGCTGTAAGGCAGCGGCGTGGGCGGCAACAACGGCGCGGTGTCTTCCAGCCCGGCCCGCACGCGGTCACGTGCGGCGTACCAGAAGCCCGCCGCCTGCGTGCGCGTCGCAGCGCCCACGGTGTTCAGCTCACCCACCCAGTCCATGCGGTTGGCCAGCCAGAACCAGCCTTTGCTGCGGATCACGCCGGGCATGCCGGACTGCAGCGCGCGGGCGAAGCGCGCCGGGTGGAACGGACGTCGCGAGCGGTAGACGAAGCTGCCGATGCCGTACTCCTCGGTTTCCGGTGTGTGCTCGCCCCGCAGTTCCTTCACCCAGCCCGGCGCGCGTTGCGCACGCTCCATGTCGAAGCGACCGGTATCCAGCAGCTCGGCCAGCGGCACATCGCCGAAGCTGGACAGCAGCAGCTTCGCGTCGCGGTTCAGGCCACGCAACACGGCCAGCGTGTCCTGCAACGCTTCGTCATCCACCTGGTCCACCTTGCTGACCACTATCACGTCGGCGAACTCGACCTGCTCGCATAGCAGGTCAACCACGCCTCGATCATCCTCCGGGCCGGCCTGTTGGCCGCGCTCGGCCAGTCGCGACGTCGAGCCGAAGTCGGCAAGGAACGCGCTGCCGTCGACCACCGTCACCATCGTGTCCAGCCGCGCGATATCACTCAGGCTGAAGCCATGTTCGTCGCGCACCGCGAAGGTGGCCGCCACCGGCATCGGCTCGCCGATGCCCGTCGATTCGATCAGCAGATAGTCATAGCGGCCCGCATCGGCCAGGCGCCGCACTTCCTGCAGCAGGTCGTCGCGCAGCGTGCAGCAGATGCAGCCGTTGCTGAATTCCACCAGCGTCTCTTCAGTGCGGCGCAGCTCGGCGCCACCTTCGCGCACCAGCTGCGCATCGATGTTGACCTCGCTCATGTCGTTGACGATGACCGCCACGCGCAGGCCCTCGCGGTTGCGCAGGATCTGGTTGAGCAGGGTGGTCTTGCCGGCCCCGAGGAAGCCGGACAGCACGGTGACCGGAAGGCGACGGTCGGCGCGGGAAACAGTGTTCATGTCGGAGCGGGTTGGCTGCGGAACAGGAATGTTACTGTATAACACTTACTGCGCAAGGAACCTCCCCCGATGAAGTCGCCTTCTGCCGCCCTGCTTGATGCCGGCGCGGTCGCCCTGTCCAGCCTGTGCCTGCTGCACTGCCTGGCGCTGCCCCTGCTGGCCGCCGCGCTTCCCCTGTTCGGCACCTGGGCCGAGGCGGAATGGGTGCACCTGCTGTTCGTGACCATCGCCCTGCCACTGACCGGCTACGCGCTATGGCGCGCCGAGCGCCGTCACCCGCTGCCGGTGCTGGCCTGGGCCGCCGCTGGCGTCGGTCTGGGCCTGTTGCTGGCCGGCGCGCTTGCGCTGCCCTCACATGACTGGGAAACGCCGATGACCGTCACCGGCAGCCTGCTGCTGGCGGCGACACATATCTGGAATGCGCGGCACCGGCACGCGGGGTAATGGCGGCCGCTGGCCGGCAACTGCGTGAGCTTGGATGCAACCTGCAGTTGCCGGCCAGCGGCCGGCACTACCCTTGCTATTTGCCGTAGCGGCGCAGCAGCTCCACCAGCACCGCGGCCTCGTCTGCCCGCTGCTGCGGGTCGTCGGCACCCACCACGTGTTCCTGCAGGTGCTCGTGCAGCAGCTCCATCAGCAGGCTGTGGGCGGCACCGCGCACGGCGGCGACCTGCACCAGCACGTCCGCGCAGTCGCCGGCTTTACCCTCGGGCTGGTCCAGCGCCTGCTCCAACGCCGCCACCTGGCCGCCGATACGGCGTACCCGGGTCAACAGCTGCTTTCGATTCTTGTGTACATGGGCCATGGCGGGATCGTATACCCTATGGGGGTATCCTTCCACCCCATGGTCTGCCCATGCATCTGGACGCCCTCGCCGCCGCCCGTCGCCACGAACACCGCTTCGACGACGGCAATCCGCTGGCCGAACGCAATACCCGCCGCGCCCTGTGGCTCACCGTCGGCATGATGCTGGTGGAGATCGTCGGCGGCTGGTGGTTCAACTCCATGGCCGTGCTCGCCGACGGCTGGCACATGAGTTCGCACGCGCTGGCGCTGGGCCTGGCGGTGTTCGCGTACCGCTGCGCGCGCCGCTACGCGCACGACCCGCGCTTCGCCTTCGGCACCTGGAAGATCGAGATCCTGGCCGGTTACACCAGTGCCATCGCCCTGCTCGGCGTCGCCGCGCTGATGGCCGTGCAGTCACTGCAGCGGCTGTGGGTACCGGCGCCGATCCACTACAACGAAGCCATCGCCATCGCTGCGGTGGGCCTGGGCGTGAACCTGCTCTGCGCATGGTGGCTGCACGACAGCCCGAGCCACGCGCATCACCACCACGGGCATGACCATGGCCATCATCACGGGCATGACCACGATCACGGCCACGCGCACGGTCACGACCTCAACCTGCGCTCGGCCTACGTGCACGTGCTGGCCGACGCCGCCACCTCGGTGCTGGCCATCGTCGCCCTGCTCGGCGGCAAGCTGCTGGGCCTGACCTGGCTGGACCCGGTGATGGGCCTGGTCGGCGCCGTGCTGGTGACGGTGTGGGCGGTGGGCCTGCTGCGCGACAGTGGCCGCATCCTGCTCGACGCGCAGATGGACGCACCGGTGGTGGCCGAAGTGCGCGAAGTGATCGAACAGGGCCCGTGGCCGGCACGTTTGGCCGACCTGCACGTCTGGCAGGTCGGTCGCGGCAAGTACGCGGTCAGCGCCAGCGTGGTTACCAGCGACGCCAATCTGGATGCCGATACCGTGCGCAACGCGCTGGCGATCCATGAAGAGCTGGTGCACGTGACGGTGGAGATTCACCGCATCGTGTGATCCATACCGGGTAGTGCCGGCCGCTGGCCGGCAACCTCATGAGCTTCGGACCCAAACTGCAGTTGCCGGCCAGCGGCCGGCACTACCGCTAGAGCTTCAACATCATCCGCAGCAGGTACATCAGCAGCGGCAGCGCACTCAGCACCGCACCACCGATGCCGATCCACGGCCAGCGCTCGCCGCGCACGCGCGAGGCCACCGCCAGGCCGCAGCCCACCAGTGCCGCGCCCAGCACGCCCACGCCCAATCCCGCAGCCATGCCATTGCCGCCTGCGGCCACCGCGGCCTGCGCCGCCAATGTGCCGGCTCCCCAACCCACAGCGATCCCCAGCCAACTGGCCATGCCGCACCACGGTGCCTTCCCCTGCGCCATCCGAAAACCCCTTTGTTCTTGCCGAATTTCTGTACGGGCGACGCCCGAGTGCCGCCTACACTAGCCGCACCTGCCCTGTAGGGACATCCCATGCGCATGCTCCGCCTGCTGCTGCCCGGTGCTCTCCTGCTGCTCACCGCCTGCGGTGGTGATGCCGGGCTTCCTTTCAGCGCCGACCCGTTGCAGGGCTGCTTCGCCACCGGCGCGCGCAAACCGGCCGACTTCCGCATCGACAGGGAAGGCGGCCAGTACTTCGTCTCCTTCAGCCGCGGCGACCAGTGGCAGCGCGAGCCGAATGCCCTGCACAAGGCCACCCGCAGCGAGACCAGCCGCTACTTCCGCGATGACGCCGAGCAGATCGACAGCGCGTTGATCCGCATGGCGGGCGGCTTCGGCATCTTCCACTTCAACAAGGACGCGACGTTGAAGGGCAAGGCCAGCGATAGTGACTACATGGCGTTGATGCTGATCGGTGCTGGGCCGGTGTATGCGGTGAAGTGCCCGTAAGGCGCAATGATTCTGATGGCGGCTCAGGGCACTATGGGCGCATCCTGTCTTCTGAGGAGCGATGCCAATGCTGCTGTTTCTGCTGCTTGCGGTAAGCTCGCCGAAGACCCAGGGGGCCTATGACGAAGTCCGGCAGCTGCCCGATGGCCAGACCCTGATCATGCGCACCCTGGACTGGGATCTCGGTGATGGTCGCCACGAGCGCGTTACCGTGCATTGGCTGCTGCAGGAAGACGGCAGCCTGCGCTACGACTTTGATCGGCAGCCACCAGAAACCCAGGACGTCCATCGTCGGTCGTGCGCCCGTGTAGGCATGCAGCCGTCGCGTGGCGTCGGCATGCTCTCGGGGGAAGGGACCACACACGGCTACAGCTGCACCAGCCAGCGGTAGCGCCGAGCCCACGCTCGGCTCCTCCCGTCTACATCCACGCATGGCGTGGATCTACTGCAGCAGCCACACGTGGCCCCGGCAACAGCTGCGGTACCATGCCCTCCCCCGAACCGCCCCGGTACCCGCCGTGCCCCATTACACCGGCCCCCTGCTGACCCGCGACAGCGCCGATACCCTGCGCCGTGCCCATGACAAGGGCGCCGCCGACTGGCAGGGCTCGCTCGACCTCGGCCGCAGCGAGGACAGCGTGGTGCTGGATGCCGACGGCTTCCACTTCCGTGGCCAGCCCTACCCGTGGCCGGGCAAGCTGAGGGACCGCACGCTGTACTACTGGGACGGCGAGGACTTCGCACCGATTTCGCGCTACAGCGGTTCGCTGATCAAGCTGGTGCCGACCGAATGGGGCGCACCGACCTTCGAGATCGACGGCATCAAGATGCTGCCGACCTCCAAGCTGTCACCGTTCGAGGACGCGCGTCGCAAGGTGGAGCTGGTCGCCCCGGCCGGCAAGGTCATCCTCGATACCTGCGGTGGCCTGGGCTACTTCGCCGCCTGCGCGCTGGAGGCCGGCGTCGGCCAGATCCGTTCGTTCGAGAAGAATGCCGACGTGATGTGGCTGCGCACGCTCAACCCGTGGTCGCCGGATCCGGAATCGGCTGCGGCTGGTGGCCGCCTGCAATTCAGCCACGGCGATGTCTCGCAGCAGATCGAACAGGTGGCCAGCAACAGCGTCGACGCGATCCTGCACGACCCGCCGCGCTTCGGCATCGCCGGCGAACTGTACTCGCAGGTGTTCTACGACCACCTCGCCCGCGTCATCCGAAAGGGCGGGCGCCTGTTCCACTACACCGGCGCGCCGAACAAGCTGACCAGCGGCCGCGACGTGCCGCGTGAAGTGGCCAAGCGCCTGGAAAAGGCGGGGTTCAAGGCCGAACTGGCGCTTGACGGCGTGCTGGCCGTCAAGCGCTGAGCCTCATTCCGAGTCCACCTTCGCCAGCTTCATCACCCACTTCGGCACTTCCGGTTCACCGGCGTAGAAGTCCTTCGGTTTCTTCTCCGCCATTGCCCAGCGGTGCAGCCAGCTCGGGCCGTAGCGACCGCTGTAGCCTTCGGCGCCCCGCGCATAGCCCGGGTCACGCATCGCTTCGTCCAGCGAAATGAAGCGATAGCCGCGGCGCTTCGTCGCCGCCACCAGTTCGGCAAACGTGGCTGCATTGAGTTCATTCGCGTGCATCAGCCAGACCTGCGGCAGCGCGTAGCCCAGCAGCGCCTGCGACTGCTTCTCGTAGTAGTCCAGCTTGTTCAGCATGTACGGCACATAGCCCTTGCGCAGCTGCGCCAGCGTCGCCTCGCGCGCCGGGGAATCCGGCTGCTCGTTCATCACGTTGGCATAGGCGAACGCCCACACCCACTCGCCGTTGTCGACCGTCACCGGTGCCACGCGGTAGCCATGCTGCTTGAAGAACACGTCCATCTGCGCGCGTTCTTCCGGCGTGCGCCCGGCACGCAGATAGGGGTGACGCATCCACTGAGGCTTGAGCCCGCGCTCGGCCAGCAACGGCCGCAGCACCGCCTCGCCACGCAGGAAATCCTGCTGGAACGCAGGCACGCCCTTGGCGTTCAGGTCCATGTGCGAGTAGGTGTGGTTGCCCAGCACATAACCGGCGTCCAGCCAGTCGCGCAGCATCTGCATCCGCGCCGGCTGCACCTGCCCGTCGATCTCAAGCTTGTTCTCGTTGACGAAGCCAACTACCGGCACACCCGCCTGGTGCAGCTGCGCCATCAGCGCTTCGTGCCGCGCCTGAAGATCCGGCGGAACGATCTCGTCCACCCGCGCCCAGGGCAGGTCGTCGATGGTCACCGCAATCCGGCGGTCCACCTCGGCGGCGTGTACCGCCAGCGAACAGAGCAGTAGCGGTACAGCGCGCAGCAACCAACGCATTGGCTTCTCCTCACCTAAACTGTAGGGATTACCCTGATTCCCGTGACAGGCTGTTTGGACGACGATTCATGCTCAGCCAACCAGACCAGGGTTTTCATGGACAAAACAAGCAGAACAAACGAATCTTCCTGGCAGACTGACCTAAAGGAAATCGCGGCTACAATCCGCGAGAATACGTCGTTCTTTGTCGGAGGCATTGTATTTCTCTGCGGCGCATCCATCGCGAACTTCTGCATGCAGGAACGAATTGCCATCAATGTCCTTTCCTCTGACTTCGTAGCATTCATACCGCTCTTCTTTGCAATCATCATTGTGCTGATTGCCGTGATCGGCGCATTCCTTGGCTACATCTGCACATTGGTAATGGAAGGCGCTGCCAAGAGCAAGAGAGGCCGGCTCATGGCCGTCGCCATCATTCCGGACCGCGGCTCTTTCTTTCGAAGGCCAGTTCAGAATTTCGTGAAAAGTAACTCGCCCCAATGGCTTCTTCTCCTCTGGTCGCCAGGGCTGCTCTTCACCGCCGCGGCCACAGGGATGCTCCTTTTCAATACAGATGATACGGCGTCCGTAATCATCATGATCCTATGGGCGCTCACCAGTCTTTCGGTACTAACGCTGTGTGTCCGACTGATACGCCGACCTCACCGGCATCGCTTCAAGCATTCCTCAATCCTCTCAAATCTTCCTTCGGGCATCCTGCAAGTTCTCGCCATGTTTCTGGTTGCTTTTGTAGCCGCCAATGCCGCTGATGGAGCTGGGTACGGCACAGTCATGGTTCTCCTGACTATTGCCCTGAGTACGTTGCTTGTTGCGCTTCTGCAATTCGCTACCGTTCTGGCAATCGTGCGCAGCAGCCACTTTGGTGTAGTCAGGCAAGCATTCTGGGGAGGACTACTGACGGTCTCACTGGCGTGCATCTTTCCCACTACGTCCGCCCCCATCACACGCGCAATCCTGAGCATGGGCAGCACTGGAACAGCGGGATGTGTTCGCCTTGCGATCGATGCTCAGGCCAAGCCAATGGCATCGCTAATTGACCGAACGCTACAGCGCGACGCGCCCGTCGTCTGGACGAAACCCTTGGGTCGGGTCATTCCATTCGGTGAATCACTGCAGTTGAAGCTTGCGGGAAAGTCCTCTCCTGTCTATATGCTCGATCGGAAGGATCTGCGCCAGAGCCTGTCGTGCAGAGAGGCCGATGAAATGATCAAAGCGGATGCCAGGCATTCCAGGCCTTAGCATTCTCCTGACGTAGCCCGAGACCTGGCCCTCACGATCGCCCGCCACAGCATGAATCCTGCAGCCATTGCCACCAGCATCAACGCGACCAGCACCAGGGCAAGGTCATCGGGATTGCGCAGCAGCGGCGCATGCTCATGGGTGAGGATCTCGAACACCACCTGCTGCGCCTGTGCCAGCGGCAGCCGGCCCTGCTCGCCCAGTTCAACCAAGCATGCGGCCGGAGACAGCTTGGCCACGCTGGTCCATGCCATGTCGTACAGATGCAATGCCCTGAGGGCCAGCGCCAGGATCGCGGCGTGCAGGGCCATCACCCCCAAATTGGCGCGTCGCAGGCGTTCGGACAGACGCCCCAGGCGGTAGACGCTGATCGACATCGCGCCCAGCAACGCCAGTACCACGCCCGCCATCGGAATCCACTGCAACGGTTGCCATGGTGCAAGCGCAGCGGACCGCGCCAGCAGCTGTTCTGCGACCTGCATGCGCGCGACAGGATCGGGCCCACCACATGCGTCATCCACCGGCTCCAGCAGCAATCCCACGCGGTAGTGGAAGAAGCCGGCTGCAAGGGCTACCGCCAGCAGCGCCACCACCTGCAGTGCCAGCAGAATCGGGCCAGGACCACAGATACGACAGAAGCGGGCAGCAGCAGAGACCATCGGTTCATCCGTGACAACAAAGGACCATCCTAACCAAGCGCCCTGTGCTTGTCGGCTGGCGGATACGACAACCGCCGCGTGGTCCCGGTAGGATGTGGATGAGCATGGATGGTCGCATGTAGAGGTGTTGTGGATGGTCACGCTGTATCTGTGGGTGCGAACGCTGCTTCCGCTGCTGGCGTTCGTGATCGCGTGGATGCTGCTGTCGCGCCTGATCACGGCCCGCGTGGCGCGCCTTCCACGGGTGCCCTTGAACCTGCCCGAGCACAGCAGCAGCCCGCGCAGGAAGGACCGGCGCATCTACGCGCGCAAGCTGCGGCGCAGACCGGGCCTGCGCACCGCAACGCGCCCGGCCACCGCGCCGCGCAGCTGGAACCTCGCGGCGGTGTTCGTTTCGTTCTCTGCGTTGATTGCCGCCGTGCTGGTCATGCCGGATGGCGCGCGCTTCCAGGTGCTGGTCGAGAGCCTTACGGGCTACCCGGCCACGATTGCTGAAGTACATGTTCCCGCTGCCGGTCAGCCCCTCGTGCTGCAGGCGTGGCAGCCCGCACTTGCGCAGCTGTCACGGCCGGTAACAATGCGCTACCCGATCGGGCGCACCGGCGGCCAGCATGACGCGCACGCCACGCTACCGGTACAGGTGAGGCATCAGAGTGATCGGCTGCAGGTGGCTACGGCCGCGCCGGTGGATTCCGAGCTGCTGCGTGCAGAGCTTGCGCGCTTGGCGGGGCTGCCGACGGGTGCAATCACCGTCCGCCAGAGCGAGATCTCACCATGGCTGGAACCCGGCTGGACGCCGCTGGACGGCATGTAGATGCCGGGCCAGGCCAGGCTGCTATTGCAGTAGATCCACGCCATGCGTGGATGGGCACCGTGCGGGGTCGAGCACGGCTCGACTCTACAGATCAGGACCCGCGCGGCAGCTTCGCGGCCCACATGTTGTCCACCAGATTCGGATAACGCCGGCCATTCTCTTCCGCCCGCTGCCGCGCCGCCTCTTTCTGTGCAGGCGACAGCGGCTGCGAGGTCTGGCCCTTGGGATTGGGCTTCTTCCACGGGGGTGTCTTGGTCTGGCGCATGGCTGCAGCTTACCGCTTCAGGAAGTTCAGCAGTGCCAGATTGAAGTGGTCCGCATGGCTGGTATTGCACCCATGTGGTGCGCCTTCCAGGATCACCACTTCGCTGCCCGGAATGGCCCGGTGCGTGCGCTGGCCAGAACCTTCAAACGGCACGATGGCGTCGCTGTCGCCGTGCAGGATCAGGGTTGGCACCGTGATCTTCTTCAGATCGTCGCGGAAGTCGGTAGTCGCGAACGCGTGCATGCAACCCAGCGCCGCCGTCTGGTCGGATTGATGGCACAGCGCGATGGCCGCCTGACGCGTCTCTTCGGTCACCATCAGCTGGCCATTGGCGCTGAAGAAATCGCGGGTGAAGCCATCGAAGAACGCCTCGCGATCTTTCTCCAGACCACTGCGCATTTCGTCAGCCTTGTCCTCGGTCAGCGGGCCTTCCGGGTTGTCGTCGCTGCGTAGCAGGAACGGCGGCACCGCTGCTGCAAACACCACGCTGTGCAGGCGCTCCTGCCCGTGATTGGCCACATACCGCGCCACCTCGCCGCCGCCCATCGAGAAGCCGACCAAGGTGACGTCGCGCAGGTCACGCTCCTCGATCACCCCGGCCAGATCCGCCGCCAGTGTGTCGTAGTCGTAACCTTCTGCCGGCTTGTCAGAACGGCCGAAGCCACGCCGGTCGTAGCTGATCACCCGGTGCTGCGCGTCGCGCAGGATCGACACCTGCGTCTTCCAGGCATCGGCGGACAGCGGCCAACCGTGAATCAGAATGACCGGGCGGCCGTCGCCACCGGTGTCTTCAACGTGCAGGCGGACGCGGGAAGCAGGCATGGGAGCTCCTGTGGAAGGGGAGGATTTCAGGCTATGGGCCGGCCCCTATCGCGGCCGTGATGGAATCGCCGGTCGCCATGACACCACCTGCACAGGGCACGCCACCCGGCCAATCCATGGATGCGGGCATTCACTCCCTGGAAATCCCGTTTCGTCGCAGGGCCGCTGCGGCCCTCGGAGCGCCGTGCGAGCCTGCATGAATCCCGCCCTGGAGCCTCGCCATGCTGCTGCTCACCCTGCCCCTGCTGGCCGCCGGCCTCGCCGCCGCACCCGCGCCCTCCGATGACCTGCGCGAGCAGATCCGCCAGGCCGACGCGCAGCTGTTCGCCGCCGCGTTCGACGACTGCGATGCCGACAAGGCCGCAGCCATGACCACTGAAGACATGGAGTTCTTCCATGACAAGGCGGGCAAGTCCGCCAGCAAGCGCGACGACTTCCGCCGCAGCGTGGCCGCCCTATGCGAGAGCACGCGCGTCAACCACACCCACCTGCGCCGCGAGCTGGTGGAAAGCTCGCTGCAGGTGTTTCCGCTGCACGACGATCGCGCCCTGGAGATCGGCGACCACCGCTTCCACGAGCGCGATGCAAAAGGTGTCGAGCGCTGGACCGGCCAGGCCCGTTTCATCCAGGTCTGGCGCCGCGTGGACGGGCGCTGGCTGGCCGAGCGGGTGATCAGCTACGACCATCGGCCGGCGGACTGATCGCCGCGATGCGGTGGTTCACGGACCGGTTCTATACTGCCCAGGTCCATCACGACCTACCGCTGCAGATCGCCCCATGGCAGAGATCACCCCCAACCATCCCGAGTACGGCCTCAACCAGCAGATCCGTCAGGGCGTGGCTGCCCTGGACGCGCAGCATGGCCGTCCGTTCGACCAGACCAGCGAGCGTCTGACCGCCAGCCTGACCGTGCTGGCCCGCGAGCAGGGCCTGCAGCAGGTCGACCACGTGCTGGTCAGCAACGCCACGGCCAACCAGCCGGCGGGACAAAACATCTTCGTGGTACAGGGCGACCCGGCCAATCCGGCGCACCTGCGCGCGATGATGCCGACGGCTGTGGCGGCGCAGACGCCGGTGGATCAATCGATGCAGAAGCTGGGGCTGGGTGTGCAGCCGCAGGTCGAAACCCAAGCGCAGGAAATGCAGAATCCCGCGCCGCGGATGGGATAAACGCTGCAGCTTGAAAAGGGGGCAGCGCATCGCGCCCTGCCCCCGCGTCTACAGCATGGGCACCGCTTACAGCTGAATTCGCGCCACGCTCTCGTCAGCGCCCTTGTCATCCTTCTCGCCGTTCTTGATGCTCACGAACAACACGTTGTTCTTCGCATCCAGCGCCAAGCTGTTCGGGTGGGTCGGCACCTTGTAGGTCGCCACCTTCTGGTAGCTGTCACTGTTGTACGCGGTCACCGTACCGGCTTCGCGGTTGGTCACGTACAGGCGCTTGCGCGGTGCATCCAGCAGGATGCCCAGCGGGCCGGCATCGGTCGGGATGCTGGCCAGTTCCTTGCCGGTACTGCGGTCCAGCACCAGCACGCGCTGGCCCGGATGCTTGCTGACCAGGCCGCTGCTCTTGGCCTGGTAGCCACGCAGGAATTCCGAGCCCTGGTCGGTCACGAACAGGCGCTTGCCGGCCGGGTCCAGCACGATGTTCATCGGCTGCTCGGCGGCGATCCTGTGCTGCGCCACCACCTTGTTCGACTCGGTGCCCACCACCACCAGGTCGGCCAGCAGGTTGCTGGTGTAGACGCGCTTGTTGGCCGCATCCAGCGCCAGGCCCGGTGCCTTGGCATTGCCCAGGCCATCAATGGTGTTGATCACCTTCAGCGTGGTGGTATCGATCACGAACAGCACGCTGCTCACGTCCGGCTGGCTGCTGTGGCCGGTCACGTACAGGCGGTTGGCCGCGCTGTCGACCACCAGCTCGCGCAGGTCGTGGGTGTAGGCGGCCTTGCCATCCTTGCCGGTCTTCTTCTCCATCAACTGGATGGTGCCGACGGCCTTGTTCTGCGCGGTGTCGACCACGGTCACCGACAGGTCCACGGTGTTGCCCACGTACAGGCGGTCGTGGGCGTCATCCAGCACCACGCCGAACGCCTTGCGCTCCAGCGGGATGCGGGTTTCCACAGCCAGCGTGGACGGGTTCAGGCGCAGCACCTGGGCCGGGCCGGCGTCATCGCCGAAACCGCCGGAGGAGGCCACGAACACGGCGTTCTGCTTCGGGCTGTAGGCCAGCTCGTACAGGCCCTTGGCCACGGCCTGGCGCTGTACGGCGGCGGTGGCGCTGGCGGCGGGTGCGTTGTCGGCGAATGCGAAGGGCACGCCGAGGCTGAGCGAAACGGCAACGGCCAGGGCGGCCGAGCGGAAGAGAGGATTACGGAACATGCGAGCGTCCTTGAATGGGCACGGGAAGGTGTCCTGGCTCGCTGGGCCGTACTGCGACGGCCCGCCCCGCATCTGTCTGCGCGGGGTGGGCTGGCTGGGGTTGCGGGGGAATGGTAGCAGGTGGGGGGCACTACCGGTGACAGGCCTGCGTTCCTTGAGATCAACTCAGATCATGGTACTCGACTTCAAATTCCCATACTGTCGTCGACAAATCCGAGTTTCTGTAAGAGGCCGACACCTCCCTTTCGCTCATTTTCGCGACAAGGTCTGCGACGAGACCTTGCTTGCTCGAGGTCGAAATATTAATTCTAGATGAGAGTGCATTCGCCTCCAACCGACTGAATGCCATATTTTCCAACTCAGTATCAGATTGAACCCAATCTCTCAGCTCCTCTGGGACAAATGGGGACTTGGAAGGCCGTCCGTAGGTGGTGCTGCGAGATTCTGAAACGTTCCCGCTCTTATCAACCTTAAAGTTAATACCCACAGTAGCACCGATCTCCTCAATCGGGACTCTCCCAGCGAAGATCGACTTCGCTTGTTTGGTCCTGACATGCCTCAAGGTGACGCTCTTTGCCCCAAGCGCGGCCGCCAGCTTCTGGAAGGCAGCGTGCTTCTCTGCTATGAACTTTGTGGAGAACTCGACGGCAAGAATGTACTGGTCTTTTCGAACAGGGTGCTGAATGTAGAACTCGCCATTCGTAGGGATATGCGATTTCTCGAACTTGAATAGCCTTAACGCGTCTGCTGCTTCAACGCGCACCGCTGGCACTGACATACCGAGCGCCGAATTCATGCGCTCAAGCAGTACGACGTCAGAAACACTTGCCAGCTCGTTCGAGCAACGCTCGATGTAGGAATTCTCACCAGCCTCAATCGCAGGGCCAGCCAAATAACTGGCCAGGGGATTTCCCAAGTAGCTCATCCATCCAGTCGCGTTCAAACCAAGTCCGGATCGGGTCGCGTTTCCGGCTGCGGCCATCCAGCCCTCTCTCTCGCTGTTCCCGGTCAAGCCTGCCCAGAATGGATGCATCTCGGCCTTCAGCATTTTCTTTTCAAGGGTCTGCCGATCCGCAATAAGCAAGATCCACGGCGTCCCGCTTTCTCTACTGTCCATGAGACCCCCTATTCAACTCTGACAATTATGACCGCCCAGCCCCACCATAGCGAGGCCGGAGAGGCCCTGCACAAAACAGTCGCGGGAATTGTCTTTCGCCCCTATTGCTTCTTCAACCGCAGCGAATCGGCCACATCCGTCTTGGCCGCCACTTCAGTGGCAATGCTGGCCCGGCGGTGCCCCGGGTCGTTGCGGTCGCCCTGCACGATGAAGATGCTCTCCGCCGCATGGCTGCTCTTGGTCGGCTGGCTGAGCAGCACGTGGTCCACGCGCGAGAGATTGTTCTGCTTGGCCAGCACCAGCAGGCTGGCACTGATGCGCTGGCTGGCGGCATCGAAGGGGCGCCCGTGCGCGGCATCCAGTTCGGCCACTTTCTGGATCAGCTGCGAGAACAGGCGATGGTCTGGATGCGAGGGGTCCAGCAGCGTGCCGGCCACTTCAATCGGCGTCGGTGGCGGCTCATCGCTGGCGCGGTCGCCCTGGCGATGATGTTCGGCCTCGCGCTCGGGCATCGCGTGATGGGTTTCGGCATTCAGGTCGCTGCCCGGGAACGGCGCGGCAATGCACTGGATTTCCGGCAGGTTGAACAGCACCGCGAACTCGCCCAGGTTGCTGCCGCCATCCAGCGGTGCCGGCAGCGGATGCAGGCCCGCGTAATGCAGCGCTGCCCATACGAAATCGCTGCAACGGTTGATGGTGGCCGGGCGATCCACATCGAATTCGAACTCGGCCGGTTCCTCGGCGAAATCACGCAGGCAGCCGTAATGCTCCTCAGTGATTTCCAGGGTGCGGCTGTAGTACGGGTCCAGATGTTCGTCGGCATCATCGTGGCGCACCTGCGCGTACTGCACGCCGGTGGGGGCTTCGCCCGGCGCGTGGCGCGGTGGCGCGAAGCCGTAGCTGTGGGCCTCGTCGCCCGCGACCACCTGAAGGTACATATGGCCGCGCGGCGAGATGCCCCCGCTCTTCAGCGGGGTGCCGGGGGCGGCCAGGTACAGCGTTGCGGTGTAGCGTGTTGCCTGCTCCATGCCTGTTCAGCCTTGATGGGTGCTGCGGTCCTGGCCGGATGATGGCATAGGTGGTATGGGGGGCAGGTGGAGGAATAGAGGACGCCGATCGCGACTTGCCGAATATGTGAGCCAGCATGCAGTAATGACCCCGCGGTGGCCGCGGTCCCGGCTGCGACTGGAGCTTGCCATCCCACCGTTCTATAGTCGTTTCGATCATGCAAGGGAATCGCCCATGAGCAGAGCACCGGCTTGCCGGCTTGCCTCCTTCGCCCTGGTGGCCGTGCTGAGCACCACCGCCTGCGCGAAGGCCCCATCCACGGAAAAGGACCCGAACGGAACCCCCATGTCCGAAACCGCAACCAGCCCACGTACGGTGGGCGGACAGACCTACACAATGCAGCCGGTGGAAGCTCGGCTTGGCCCGCACCGCTTCACGTTCCCGGCCAACCTCTACTACAACCAGACGGGCCCCTTGGCCGATGGGGGCGTCATGCTCACTGTGTTCTGGCCTGATTTCGATGCAGCGCCTCCTGGTGATCGCCCGGTGCGCAGCACGCAGGACAGCCGGCGGCAGGTACTGGTCGAGCTTAGGTACATCGATCGCGTTCCCATCCAGAACTATCTGGCACGTCGGTCCAGCAGTGAGGCCACCAGCGCGCCGGGGTCGCTGGAGCGAAGAGACCCGGTAGAGAATCTTGCGCTACGCGTTGCACAACCCGAACGCTGGGGTTTGACGCCGTATGCGATCGACCCATCGTTGATGGAAGCCTATGCGAAGGAGTCAGAGGCTGCGCTGGGCAGGCCTTACGTGCACAACCCGGGGATGGAGCCAGACTGGTATGTGGCCCGCTCGGCGGAGGGGCAACTGACAACGTTCATCAGCTGCGACCCGGCAGATCGCATTCCTGACGGACTTGTAGCTCAGGGAAAGACACTTGAACGCGTCGGAGAAGGCCAGATCGCAATGTGCCGCCATTCCATCGTGGATGTGGGCGACAGCATCGCAATCGAGATGAACTATGCACGCGTAATTCTGAGCGACTGGCAGCGTCTGGAAACCAGCGTGCGTGATCTTCTGAGCCGCTATCGCGTTCAGCCGTAAACCGCATCTCAAGGATGAATCATGAGCGGACTTACCGATAAGGACATTCGTGTCCTGTCCTCCTACGCGAAGGAGGGAAATCGCGAGCTGTATTGGAACTATCTCGCGCAACTTCCCGACAATGATGGCTACGGCCTGCTGGCGTTGGGTGTTGTGCGCAACGACAGCCTCCCCGGCCGGGTGGCCAACAGCTTTGCAACCGCCGTTGCCGAGCAACAGGCCACGCTGTTCGGCAACGAGAAGAACGTCGCGTTCACCGAACGCAGGCAAGAGACCTTCGGCCAGGATCTGATCAGGAACGACCTTGCCGAGCGCAGAAGCTGGGTGGAGGCCGGCAGGCCCGATCTGGCACTTAACCTGCCCTACACGAGCACGCTCAAATCTCACGATGTTTCGTTCGAAAAGAACGACCTCAATGTGAACTGCTGGACGCCGCGCTTGCTGCTGGTGTCCACGGAGCACAAACGCGGTGAGCAGGCAGCCGAGAAGGTCTGGCAGAACATGCTGGACAACAGCGCTGCCGGAGCATTCCGTGCCGGCAAAACGGCGGTCAGCGTGCACCTGGATATGCCGCAGCCGGCCGGGCATTTCTACTTCGTTGAACTGAGCAAGTTCGAGGGCGCAGCGCTCCTGCAGCGCGACGCCGTCGATCCGAACGTGATTGGTACCAAGTTCGACTATCACAGCTACGACCCCAAGGACGGCAGCTGGAACCGCACGGTGGGCGTCCCCCCACTCGATAGAACAACCAAAGAGACCGATCCCGCCGAGATTTCCGTGTTGAATGAGACCCGCGAGGTTCGCTTGGAACGCGAGGTCAAGGCGAAGCAGTTTCATCCTGAAGATCCCTACAGAGAGATCGCCAAGAGCCCACGCGTGGTGTCTACGCAGGAACCCGAGCCTCTCTTTACGGAAGGACGCCGCATCGCGGCGATAGAGCCAGGCAGTCCGGACTACGCGCTCCATCAGCAGATTCGCCAGGGCGTCGCTGCACTGGACGAGAAGCACGGCCGCCCCTTCGACGCGACCAGTGAGAACCTCGTCGCCAGCCTGACAGTGAAGGCACGCGAGCAGGGTCTGGAACAGGTGGACCACGTGGTGCTGAGCAACGCCACGGCCAATCAGCCGGCGGGTCACACCATCTTTGTTGTACAAGGCGACCTATCTGACCCTGCCCACCTGCGTGCAGGAATGCCCACTGCCGTGGCTGCACAAACGCCGGTGGCTGAATCGCTGCAGCAACTGGCTGTGGTGGGCGATCAGCACGAGCTCGCCCGCCAGAATGAGCAGCAGGCGCTGGATGCACGTACGCAAGAACAGCAGAGCCACGCCATACGCATGGGCTGACCAACCGGCTGAGGCGACCTCCCACGGGGCCAGATGTCGCAGCCCCTGAGACCTCCCCAGGTCATCCTCCCGTGCTTCGGGAGGACGACTGTGACCAAGCTCGACCCCGCATGGCTGGAAGCCTTCGACAAGGAGCTTCTCTACCTGTTCGCCATCGACCATGGCGACGCCGGCATGGATGAGTACCTGCTGGGCTGCTACGCAGACCTGCCGCCACGCGAGGCGGCGCTGGCGTTCGGAAGCGACTACGACCTGGAGCGCGACGATGCGCTGTGGCCTCGGTCGGGCTTAGGAGTGCAAAGTTAAGCTGTGTCGCAATCGGCACGCCGCGCGTGTCAGCTCGGCGGGCTAGGTGTCGCTTTTGGGATCCTACACGGCTGCAAACCGTACTTTTTGAAGCGCATTCGGGCGGTAGCTTAACAACGGCCGAAACCACTGCACCGCAAGGGTTATGTCGCGCGTGCGCCATGCAACAATGCCGTAAGCGTCAGCATTTGCGGCCTCTGCGGCCTACGGTTTCTTGGCATCTCGCAGCCATGCGAGTACACCTTGGCATGCCACCTCACACAGGGTGGCACGGGCGTCGAAAACCCGGTCAACAACCATGTGTTTGCGCTTGTCAGCCGGCGTCACGTTCGTGTGACGCCGGCTGGCAATCCGTTCGCGGTCCATGGCGGGCGGTGCGTGGGGGTCTTCGGACCCGCCGGATTGGTTGTTGACCGGTTTTCGAGCCTCGCATCGTCCGCCACTTTTATCGGTGGCGCTGCTGTCTGTCCTGTACGGAGCATTGCCATGAACACATCGGACTTCCGTTCCCTGCACGCGCAGTACGATCCGGACAACGCCGAACCCGACCGCGAACGGTCCATCGATCCCAACGCCTTCGTCGCCACGTTGCATCGCATCGGCACTGGTGCGGCTGCGGACGGCCAGCCTTGGCCGGAGCGGCATCAACTGCCTGGGCGTTGCCTTCAGCTGGCGGATGCGGATTGCGCGTTGGCCGGGCTGCGCGTGGTGGCGGAGCTGATGCTGGCTGCGGAGCGCACGCGGCAGAACGGCGCGCCCGAGGAGTACCTGGGGGATCGGGTGATGGAAGGATTGAAGATGGCGTGTGTGGCGCTGACTGCACAGGTTGCTGAGCGGTTGCATGTGCGGGAGTAGAGCGCGCCTCGCTGCGCACATCGAATGCAATGCGCGGATCGTATGCACGGTCCGAAGCATTCTCCGCTGTCTGAGCCTTTAGCCTCCAACACTGGCCTCACTATGCCGAGCCGGACTTTGCTTGCCCTGACGACGGCAGCGCTATCGGGATTGATCATTGGAGGGACGTACGCGCCAGCCACCACAATGAGTCTTGAGAACTACCCAAGACTCACTGACTCGGAGTTTGCCCTGTTTCAGGCCGAAGCCGAGAGCTTCGCCGAAGCATTGGCTTGCCAAGGCGTCATCATCGGAAAGCATGATTCCAGTAGACGCTTCTTTGATATCAGCGTACGCGGCGATGCCGTTCTGTTCGTGGACAACTCTGGGCCGAGTCTTCTGATAGTCAATATGTCTACGGGCGCAAGCGATGCAATAGAGCTACAGCGCTGGAAAGATGGTTGGGGCTCACCAGATAGACGCAGGAGGAACTTGAGCGCACCTGAGAACAGCTGCTCTAGGTCTACGTCCCGATAGCCCGCCATCTGCACCCTCTCCTGGCGGCCAAACGCGTCAACCAATGACACAAGGAACCTGGTTCTGGCTAAAATCCTGGGCACTTAGCTTCTGGGACAGGGATCTAGGATGGAACTCCCATTCGAGGTGGGCGCGCTCTACAACCGTCAAAAGCAGATCCACGGTGTATTTGGCGGGCAACAGCAAGGCGGCATTTCGACACCCAAGGAGCATCCGCTAGTCATCGCGTTCACTGGCGAGGCCGGCGTATCTCACGGCTACCATGACTTTTGGGACGACGACGAAGTCTTTCATTACTTCGGCGAGGGTCAAGTCGGAGACATGAAGTATGTGGCGGGCAACCGAGCGATCGGCGAGCACGTCAAAGATGGCAAGACGCTCGTGGTATTTCAGATGATGGGCAAGGGGCGGCCCTACCGGTACCTTGGCAGGTTCATGTGCCAGTCCTCCTACGTGCAACCTGGCACGCCAGATCGAGAAGGGCAGCTTAGATCTGCGATCGTGTTCCGGTTGAGATCATTGGAAGCCTCGCTGGGCCTTGCGGCAAGTGAGAAGGACCAGGCTGAGATCGATGCCGCGATCGATGACGTCGGCGCGACCAGCGCAAGGCGCGAAACCGAAGTGCGGACGAAGCAGCGTCTGTTCCGTGAGCGGCTGATTGGCGTTGAGAAGGGCTGCCGGCTCACCGGCATTGAGGATCTGAGATTTCTCCGTGCGAGCCATATCAAGCCCTGGGCGGACTGCAGTCACAGCGAACGCGTGGATGGGGAGAACGGTCTTCTACTGGCTCCCCATGCAGACCTGCTGTTTGATCGCGGGTGGATAAGCTTTTCGTCGACCGGTCGCCTGCTAGTTTCTAGCAGCCTACCGCTCGAAGTCCAAGATCGGCTCGGTCTGAAGTTGGATACATCGCTTCGGCATGGAATTTTCTCAACGAAGCAACTTGGCTTCTTGGAATTCCACCGAGACGTTGTTTTTGTGAACCACCCCCGATAGCAGGGCCATCAGCTGGTAGAGATTTCGCCCTCTTTTGGCGCCGGGGAATTCGCTTGGGACCCGTGTTCTCGGGCGAATTCCGCAGGGATTTTCCATGCGAGTGCACTGTGGGGGTGCTCCTCGATGTAGAAGCGCCCCCACGCTTCGATTTTGCTCCTTGCATCGGCCAGCGACAAGAATCAATGGTCGTCCAAGCACTCCTGCCGCAGTTTGCCGTTGGAGCGCTCCACCATCGCATTGTCCGTCGGCGTACCAAGCCGGGAGAAATCCAGCGCCCGCCGTTCTCACAAGTCCAGCGGTCCATCACCTTACCGGCAAATTCACTGCCGTTGTCCACCTTGATCGCGTCCGGCCTGCCTGTTCAGCGACCAGCCGCGCCGCCGGCGGCAGCGTCCCTTTCGATCACCGCACCACAGTGTGAGTGCGGCGGCGCTGGTCGGCTGTGAGCTAGCGAAGAGGATGCAACTAGGGCAAACACAATGCAGCACACGGACCAGTACGCCCGCTGAGCCAGCTGCAACGCCCCCCCTCTCCTTTGATGCTGGAGGTGCCCCTCCATAACAGCATGTTCGGGCCAGTCTTGGCCTATCAAAGAACCTGGGCCTGTCATGCAGGAGGTCTCGAAGCGAGCGGACCGGGTCAATCAGCATCTGGAAAGCGGCAAAACCCAGCTACCAGAGAGCTCTAGGGGGCACTTTACGCGGCGGGGAAGTACAGGCAAAGTCAGCCTGGTGTAAAGGGCCAGGCCAAAGATCTAAGATTGGCAAGCTTAAAGGGACGATCAGGTTGAGGTTAGTCGTCAATTGAGCCATCTCCAGCGCCGTGGACTATTTCGAGTACAAGGGAGTTTCGAATATGGGGCATAGAACCATCACCGTCGGTGTGAGCAAGTTGCTACTGGACCGCACAAACGCCCGACACGATGCGATGGACAACGAACCAGAGATCATCGCGCAACTATTGCGTCGTGAGAAAGCTGGGGAGGTAGCCAAGAGTATCGCCCAAGCAGGTGCATTGAATCCCCTAGAACGGATCGGCGTCATCGCTCATCCAGCGATTAAAGACGCGTACATCGTCCTCGAGGGCAATCGCCGCGTCTGCGCCCTAAAGATGCTACATGACCCGGACAAAGCACCCGATGCCTTCAAGAAGAAGGTTTCGGACTACAAGCTGAAGGGACAGCCGATTCCGAGTCGCATCGAAGTGGTGCTCTTTGACAGCGAAGAGGATGCCGAGCCTTGGATTAGCATGCGTCACCGCGGCGAGGATGGCGGAAAGGGCCTGCGCCCATGGGGTGTAGCAGCCAAAGCACGGCACGCCGAAAAGGCAGGTGGCGCCACAGTCAACCAGTTAGCGGCCGGGCTTATAGATCACGCATTGAAGGCTGGTCTTATTACTCAAGAGCAGTACGAAGAATTGCCGATCACGACCGTGACGCGTTACTTAGGGAACCCCATATTTCGCCATACCTTGGGACTAGCCTCCAACAAGGCGCTAGATTTGGATGTGCCCCAGGATGAGTTCGACACTGGTTTGAGGGTGTTTCTAGTCGACTCACTTCCCAAGAGCATGACCGGCAAAGAGCCTAAAGTGCATTCTCGCTCCCGTTCAGCAGATTGGAAATCCTACGCTCAAGATCTGAGCAGCCGTGGGCATGCCCCAAAGACGCGCCTTCCGCAAACCGTACCTCTTAAGACCACCAAACCATCGGCTACCAAGAGGGCGCCACGGCTCTCGAATCCGGACAAGCGTACATCCATCGTAAATTCCGGATTCCGGCATAGCTTCAGCGCTGACAACATTCTCAGTCGATTGTTCCGTGAACTTCGCAGCATTGACGCCGACGAGCATTCTTTTGCGGCCGCCTATCTATTGCGTGCGTTCATTGAACGACTGACTAAGCTCTATGCTAAACGCCATCGCCTTGGGATGGAGGGAGATTTGCACAACGTGATTGATCGCTGTGTCAAGCACTTGGAAGTGCACTCAAGCGCGGAGCAAAAGGCTCTCAAGTCAGCCCTGCAACCACTGAAAGGAATGGTCTCGGATCGCTATTCGCGCACCTCGCCTGATTCGCTGGGAAGCTGGGTGCACGGCAGCACCATCCCTACTCGTGCCGAGATCAATCGACGCTGGGATACCTTGGAGCCTGGACTTGAACTGCTCGCGAAAGGCTTAGCCTGACAGGCTGGCCAAGTGAGCTCACTTCGGCTAGATTCTTAGTCCCACACGAAGGTCTGCGGCCATGCCAGTCACTGACTCCCCCCTACGCTATCCGGGCGGGAAAACCCAGCTTGCGCCTTTTGTAATAGAAATTCTTCGCGAGAATGAGCTGTTCTATGGGTCCTATATCGAGCCATTCGCTGGCGGATGTGGAATTGCCTGGAAGCTGCTACTTGACGGCTATGTGTCGCAAATCCACATCAACGACATCGATCCGTCGATCTACGCGTTTTGGGCATCAGTACTGCGCAAAACAGACGAACTATGCGAGTTGATCGAAACCACACCTGTCACGATGGAAGTCTGGCATCAGCAAAAGGCCATCCAGCAGAATCGGCGCTCGCGACAGCTGGAACTTGGGTTCTCTACGCTCTTTCTGAATCGCACCAACCGTTCCGGCATCCTCAAGGGTGGTGTAATCGGCGGCAAAAAGCAGGAAAGCGCTTACCCGATGGACTGCCGCTTCAATAAAGCCGAGATTCTGCGGAAAATTCAGCGCATCGCTAAGTACCGTGACCAGGTGTCCCTGACGAAAATGGATGCTGAAGACTTCATCCTTAGCGCGTTGCCCCGCCTACCGAAGCATGCCCTAGTCAATATCGATCCTCCGTATTACAGCAAGGGGCGTGATTTGTACTGCAGCTTCTACAACCATGAAGACCACGTCCATCTCGCCAGAGCTATTCCCAGCATTAAGCAGCGCTGGATGGTTACGTATGACAATGCTCCCGAAATTCAAGAACTATATCGACGTTTTCCCAGCATCAACCTGAACCTCAACTATTCCGCTCAGATTAAGCGTGTAGGCGTGGAGTTGATGGTCATCGATCCCAAGCTAAAATTACCTCCGGTGATCCAACAAGCGGCATAGACGTTGTGGCACCAGCAGCCGTGCTTCTCGAAGCACGTCAAATAGACGATCGCGCCCCAGGGCGATCCCCGCCGCCTGTAGCTTCGGTTCAATCAGATGGTGCAGCTTGCGCGTACCCAACCGCGACTGACCCGCCCGGCAGTTGCTCACCGGCGCCGGTGCCGTGGCTTCAGCAGCATCTCGCCACTGATGGCGCTGCCCGGCCTGATACTACGCCTGCCGACTGATGCCAAAATGACGGCAAGCCCTTGCCACGCTTACGCCCTGGAGGCGCCCTTGCGCGAGGAATTGCCGGAAGGCTTTTTTTTTCGATTTTTAACCCCGTAATCCTCTTTGAGGACGTCCACGATGGCCTCAAAGAGCTGCGCCTTCTCGTTTGCCTCCCGCAACTAGACCCGCGGGGCCTTGATCTGTTGCTTTGGGGTAAGCGGCTTGGCCGCCCCGGCTTTGGGGACAGTGCTCATGGGAGGAAATGATGCTCCAGCCGCCCAGTCTTGCCGACCATGTCGGCGAAGCAAGGTAAGCACCGTGCTGCGATCTTGAATCCCATAGCGCTCCTGGGCCTTTTGTAGGTCAGCTCCCCGCGTTCGACCTGATCTACCACCGACAACTTGAAGGCCAGCGAGTAATCCCCCTGACTGCGCCTGATTGTTGATTTCATTGAACATTCCTTTTCCAGAGGGAAAAGGTGTCAACCCAATTCAGGACGGGTCAAGCAAAAAAGAAAAGGCCCGCTACGCGGGCCTTTCTTTACCTCTTGCAGCAAATCGATCCAGACCTAATCAAACCCCAACAGGATTAGCCTTCTCCGGATCAATCTTGTACTGTTTGATCGCCCGGGCCACATCCTTCGCGGTCATCTTCCCTTCCTTCGCCAGCGCCGCAATCGCGGCATGGGCGATGTAGTAGCGATCCACCTCAAAGAACCGGCGCAGGTTCGCACGCGTATCCGAACGACCAAACCCATCCGTACCCAGCACCGTGTAGCTCATCGGCACGAACGCGCGGATCTGGTCCGCATACGCACGCACGTAGTCAGTGGCGGCAATCGCCGGGCCCTGGCGACCTTCCAGCAGCTCGGTCACGTAGGCCTTGCGCTGCTCACCTTCCGGATGCAGGCGGTTGGCACGCTCCACGTCGAAACCATCGCGACGCAGTTCGTTGAAGCTCGGGCAGCTCCAGATGTCGGCGGTCACGCCGAAGTCCTTGTCCAGCAGCTCGGCAGCGGCAATGGCTTCGCGCAGGATGGTGCCCGAGCCCAGCAGCTGCACGCGCAGCTCGCCCTTCTTCGGCTTGCCGGCGTCGGTCAGCAGGTACATGCCCTTGACGATGCCTTCGGCCGCGCCTTCCGGCATTTCCGGGTGGGTGTAGTTCTCGTTCATCAGGGTGACGTAGTAGTACTCGTCCACCTGGTCTTCCATCATGCGCTTGGTGCCGTGCTGCAGCACCACGGTCACTTCGAAGCCGAAGGTCGGGTCGTAGCTGCGCACGTTCGGGATGCCACCGGCCACCAGATGGCTGAAGCCATCTTCATGCTGCAGGCCTTCACCGTTCAGCGTGGTGCGGCCGGCGGTGCCACCCAGCAGGAAGCCGCGGGTACGCATGTCGGCGGCCTGCCAGGCGATGTCGCCCACGCGCTGGAAGCCGAACATCGAGTAGTAGATGTAGAACGGCAGCATCGGCACGTTGCTGACCGAGTAGCTGGTACCGGCGGCCATCCACGAGCTGATCGCACCCGGCTCGCTGATGCCCTGCTGCAGCACCTGGCCGCTCTGGTCTTCGCGGTAGAACATCAGCTGGTCGGCGTCGACCGGCTTGTACTTCTGGCCGAACGGCGCGTAGATGCCGATCTGGCGGAACAGGCCTTCCATGCCGAAGGTACGCGCTTCGTCGGCCACGATCGGCACGATGTGCGGGCCCAGTTCCTTGTCGCGCAGGGTGATGTTCAGGCTCTGCACGAAGGCCATGGTGGTGGAGTAGCTGCGCTCGCCGCTGCTCTTCAGCAGGCGTTCGTAGGCTTCCAGCTTCGGCGCCACGAAGGTCTTGTCGGCCTTGCGGCGGCGCTGCGGCAGGTAACCACCCAGCGCGGCACGGCGTTCCTGCAGGTACTGCACTTCCGGCGAATCCGGGCCGGGGTGGTAGTACGGCACCTGGCCGTCGGCCAGCTGCGCGTCGGTCACCGGAATGTTGAAGCGGTCGCGGAAGTGGCGCACCGCTTCGTCGTCCAGCTTCTTGGTCTGGTGGGTCGGGTTCAGTGCTTCACCGGCGCTGCCCATGCCGTAGCCCTTCACGGTCTTGGCCAGGATGACGGTCGGCATGCCCTTGGTGTTCACGGCCTGGTGGTAGGCGGCGTACACCTTGTGCGGGTCGTGGCCACCACGGTTCAGGCGCCAGATGTCGTCGTCGCTCAGGCCGGCGACCATCGCTGCGGTTTCCGGGTACTTGCCGAAGAAATGCTCGCGGGTGTACGCGCCGCCGAAGGCCTTGCAGTTCTGGTATTCGCCGTCGACGGTTTCCATCATCAGCTTCTTCAGGACGCCGTTGGTGTCCTTGGCCAGCAGGGCATCCCAGTAACCGCCCCACAGCAGCTTGATCACGTTCCAGCCGCCGCCACGGAACACGCCTTCCAGTTCCTGGATGATCTTGCCGTTGCCGCGCACCGGGCCGTCCAGGCGCTGCAGGTTGCAGTTCACCACGAAGATCAGGTTGTCCAGGCCTTCACGGCCGGCCAGCGCGATGGCACCCAGGGTTTCCGGCTCGTCGCTCTCACCGTCGCCGATGAAGCACCATACCTTGCGGTCGGACTTCTCGATCAGGCCACGGTTTTCCAGGTAGCGCATGAACTGCGCCTGGTAGATGGCAGCCAGCGGGCCCAGGCCCATCGACACGGTCGGGGTCTGCCAGTAGTCCGGCATCAGCCACGGGTGCGGGTACGAGGACAGGCCACCGCCGTCCACTTCCATGCGGAACTTGTCCAGCTGCTCTTCGCTGATGCGGCCTTCCAGGAAGGAACGCGCGTAGATACCCGGGGCGCTGTGGCCCTGGATGAACAGCAGGTCGCCCGGGTGGTTTTCGCTCGGGGCGCGCCAGAAGTGGTTGAAGCCCACGTCGTACAGGGTGGCGCCGGAGGCGAACGAGGCGATGTGGCCGCCCAGGTCACCCGGCTTGCGGTTGGCGCGGACCACGGTGGCCATCGCGTTCCAGCGGATGATCGAACGGATGCGCCATTCCAGCTCGGCATTGCCCGGGCTCTTGGCCTCGAACTGCGGTTCGATGGTGTTGACGTATTCGGTGGTGGGAGAGAACGGCAGGTAGGCGCCCGAACGACGGGTCAGTTCCACCATGCCTTCCAGCAGCTGATGCGCGCGCTCGGAGCCCTCGACATCAATAACGGCCTTCAACGACTCGATCCACTCCTGGGTTTCCACAGGATTCGGGTCGTTGTTCAGCACCTCGTTCAACCAGTTCATTAGCGCTCCCATAACCGCACGCACGCGCGCGACTGTTGTATAGATTTCTAGACCGCAAAGTGTAGCGCACCAAGGGCTTTCGTCACTTGGCTACGCAGGCGTATGGATGCAACCGGCCAGTGTCCGCAAGGGGCTTGCCGGGCCCGCTGAAGGCCCTGCGGCGGGCCTTGGTGGCTGCGCGGGCTGTCGCTTGCGGGCCGCTGCGCCCATGTGCAGGACGCAGTGTTACCGCTGCCGATGACGGTTGTAGGGCAGCGCCATGCCCACCTGTATCGGCTGCGCGTGCCGGCGCTGAACCGGCGACAACGTGTCGCACCTGCCTCTGGATCGCCCCCCGCCCTGCCCTCAGGGTAGGCCTCGAGTGTTGGCCTCGCCCGCTTCGGTCCGCCGTCTGGCCCTGCCTCACTCCCTTCCACAGTGTTGCCCGGGGCGCCTCGCAAGGGGCGCCCCTTTTGCTGTGCGCGGGGCCGGCCGTGGCCCAAAACTGACCCGCTTGTGGCCGGATCGGTGATTGTCGTCTTCGACATATCGATATATCGTTTGCACACTCGTTTACCGATATATCGAAATGAGCCGTACCGCTTCTCCCAGAGCCCGTTCCACCCATCCGGAAGTGCCGCGCCGCAACGGCCAGCCGCGGGTGCTCAGCCGCGGCGACCTGCGCCTGCTGGTGCTGGCCCTGATCGGCGAGCAACCCCGTCATGGCTACGAGCTGATGCAGCTGATCAGCAACCAGTTCATGCAGGCCTACACGCCCAGCGCCGGCACCATGTACCCGCTGCTGACCAGCTTCGAGCAGGCCGGCTGGATCGAGGCCGAGGAAGTGGACGGGAAGCGGATCTTCCGCATCACCGCCGCCGGCGAGTTCGAGCTGAAGGTGCAGCGCACCCAGGTGCGCCTGGCGCAGCGGCGTGCCTTCGACCGCGCCCGCGAGATCACCAAGGCCTCGCTGCCGCCGCCGCTGGCCACGGCCCTGCGCGAGTTCAAGCGGGCGCTGGTGCATCACCACGGCCGCTGGGCCGAGGGCGAAGCGGAAGAAGTAGCGGCGCTGCTGACGCGGGCGTCTGCCCTGCTCAACGGTACGGCCGGTAGCGAGAGCCCACCCATTTCAACGACCCAGCCAGACTGACTCCAGCCAGGTCTCCCCTACGCCGCGCGCCCCCGCGCGACACCTTTGCAGGTAACCCCATGACCGAACACAACAACACGCGCCTGCGCCTGGATGTGCGCTTCCGTGAACTGACCGTGCTGCGCTCCGAAGAGGTCACCCCGCACATGCGCCGCATCGTGCTGGGTGGCGCCGAGCTGGCCGGTTTCGATTCGCCCGGCGCCGACGACCACATCAAGCTGTTCTTCCCCAACGCCAGCGGCGAGATGGTGCTGCCGGTGCTGACCGCCGAAGGCCGCAGCTATCCGGCCGGAAAGGAGCCGTCGCCGGCCCGCGACTACACCCCGCGCTGGTGGGACCACGAAACCGGCGAGCTGGCCATCGACTTCGTGCTGCACGACCAGGGTATTGCCGGGCCGTGGGCCGAGCGCGCGCAGCCGGGCGACACGCTGGTGATCGGCGGCCCGCGCGGCTCGTTCGTGGTGGCCGACAGCTACGATGCCTATGTGCTGATCGGCGATGAAACCGCGCTGCCGGCCATCGCCCGCTGGCTGGACGTGCTGCCGGACGGTGCCGAGGTGCAGGCCTTCATCGAAGTGAGCGACGAGGCCGAACGCCAGGACCTGCCGCAATACGAGAATGTGCGCATCCACTGGCTGGAGCGTAATGGCTTCCCGGCGGCCACCAGCACGCTGCTGGAAGACATGCTGACCGACTTCGAGGCCCCGGACGGCGACGTCTTCTACTGGATCGCCACCGAATCGCGCCGCGCACGGATGATGCGCAAGTTCATCGAAGGCCACCTGGGCGTGCCACGCGACTGGATCCGCTCGACCGGCTACTGGAAGGCCCACCCGGACGAAACCGACGGCGATTGATCCAAAGACGGTGGGTGCGGCCCCTCCTTGGTAGGTGCGGACCGTTGGTCCGCACGCCCTGCAACAGGTAGTGCCGGCCGCTGGCCGGCAACCTCATGAACCTTCGGCAGGAACCCGCAATTGCCGGCCAGCGGCCGGCACTACCACCTGCTGCGCCCACCCGAACCGCTGCGCGGCCCAGATCTCCAGCGCCACCAGCAGCGCGATGACCAGCAGCGGCAGCAACAGCCCGAAGTACACGCCGGGCATCATGCCGTTGATCTGCGCCTTCACCAGCCGCAGCACACCACGGGTGTGCAGCAGCTCATCCACATGCATGGTCAGCGCCTCGCGCACCACCTTGGGCTCCAGGCCCACGGTGCCGGCCTTGTCCACCAGCGTGTCTTCCACCATGCCGCGCAGCAGGCCTTCGCGCACCTTGCCGATCACCCAGCCGGTGCCGCGCGCCAACGGGCCGTTGCCAAGACGATCCAGGCCGGGCAACGGATGTTCGCTGAGGTAGGCCGATGCGATGGTATCGGCCACGTCGCCCACCGTGCCCTGGCTGCGCAATGCCTCGCGCATGCGCGGGTCGTCCAGCGAGTCGGTGAAGCCTTCGCTCCAGCCTTCCACCAGGGTCTGCAGGTGCGGTTGGAAATAATCGAGCTGCTTGAACAGCGCGCGGTGCGCACCAGCAGTAAAGCCCAGCTGCAGGCCGAAGAAGGCGGTGGCCAGTGGCAGCAGCACCACGTAGCTGGCCAGCAGCCAGTGATGCCAGCGCTTGCGCCGCTGCAACCACCCCCGGCGGTGCAGCCCGCGCCAGGCGAAGATGCCCAGCACCAGGCCAAGCAACGTGCCGAGCACGCTGCCGCCCAGCAGATCGAGCACGCTCAGGCCCGACCAGAATTCGTTCAACCAGTACTGCGTGTCCTGCATGGGTCTTCCTTCCGTGGGTGCGGCTGCGCCTGAAACGCCAGCCAGGTAGAGTCGACTGTTAGTCGACTACCGCGCGCAGCGCGGGGGTTTCCGGCATCGCGCCAAGAGCAGTCGACTAACAGTCGACTCTACCAAACGGAAGACCGCCGCTCCGGAACACGCCAAGCAATGCGACAATCGCGCTCCTTTCCTGCAGCAACGAGGCCCACATGGCCAAACTGACCCTGGCCAGCGTGGATGCGCTGCGTACCCGCTTCACCGATGACGCCGCCTGCGATGTGGCGCTGGCCGCCTTCGCCGACACCGTCGTACTGCGCGCGCCGCTGCGCGAGCTGGTGGCGGCACAGCACCGCTACCTGCAGGCCGAATTCGAAGTGGCCCAGGTGGCCGATGTACTGCGCCGCGACCAGAAGTACGCGCCGGCGGGCCGGCCGTCGGTGCACATCGTGCAGCTGCGCAAGCAGCAGGCCGCGACCAAGCAGGCAGCGCTGATCGCACGCCAGGTGGTGGCGCAGGCCGCACAGACGTTCGTGCGCGTGAGCGGCATGACGGTGAAGGCCAAGCAGAGCCCGAGCGAAGCGTGCGTGGCATGGTTGGGCGCGTTGCGCTGAGAGATTGTGCGGACCAACGGTCCGCACCCACCAGACGCAGGTTGGCGTCTACCGGGTAGTGCCGGCCGCTGGCCGGCAACCCCATCGGCATCGGGCACCTCGCATGCAGAGCCCAAAAAAGAAGGCCCGCTTTTCAGCGGGCCTTCTGCCTTCTCACGACGAGTGAGTTGGATGCATCAAGCCGCCGGCTTTTCGCCGGTGGCTTCGGTGGTGATGCGGATCTTCACTTCATCGCTGACGTTCGGGGCATACGCGCCGACGCCGAAATCGCTGCGCTTCAGGGTGGTGGTGGCATCGAAGCCGGCGGCCGGAACCTTGGCCATCGGGTGCTCGCCGCCGCCGTTGACGGTGACGTCCAGGGTGACCGGCTTGGTGATGCCCTTGATGGTCAGGTCGCCGGTGACGGTCAGCTTGTTGGTGCCGGCCGCTTCCACCTTGGTGCTCTTGAAGGTGGCATCGGCGAACTTGGCGGCGTCGAAGAAGTCGGCGCTCTTCAGGTGCTCGTCGAACTTGGCGGTGAAGCTGTTCAGGCCGCTCAGCGGCAGCTTCACTTCCACGGTGGACTTGGTCACGTCTTCGGCGTTGTACACCAGGGTGCCTTCGACGTTGCCGAAGTGCGCGCTCGGGTTGGAGAAGCCGAAGTGGCTCCACTGGGCCAGCACGTCGGTGTGGGTCGGGTCCAGCTTGTAGGTGCCCGAGGCGATCTTGATCGCTTCGGCGGCCGGCGCAGCGGCGGCGGCATCGGCAGCCGGGGTGGCGGCCTGCTCGGTGGTGGCCGGGGCGGCGGCATCGGCGGCCGGGGCAGCGGTGTCGGCCGGCTTGGAGCAGGCGGCGATGGCCAGGGTCAGGGCCAGCGGC
Source organism: Stenotrophomonas sp. a6 (assembly GCF_030913325.1). Taxonomy (NCBI): domain Bacteria; kingdom Pseudomonadati; phylum Pseudomonadota; class Gammaproteobacteria; order Lysobacterales; family Lysobacteraceae; genus Stenotrophomonas; species Stenotrophomonas sp. a6. The sequence goes on along the minus strand of NZ_CP133161.1, from coordinate 420,095 downwards.
AGCAGCAGTTTACGGGTGGCGCTCATCTCAGGAACTCTCCGGATCGTAGGGTGGGTACACGGTGCAGCAAGAGCCCGCCGCGGGACGGCGGGCCCGAAACCGATACAACGACTTACGCGATGCGCGCCGCTTCGTCGAACGACAGGCGCGGCAGACGCGGGAACAGGCCCGCCGGGTCACCGTAACCCAGGTTGACCAGGAAATTCGACTTGATCGAAGTGCCGGCGAAGAAGGCTTCGTCGACCTTGGCCGGGTCGAAGCCGGACATCGGGCCGGCATCCAGGCCCAGCGCGCGTGCGGCCAGGATCAGGTAGGCGCCCTGCAGGCTGCCGTTGCGGAGGGCGGCTTCGTGGCGGCCTTCCTGCGGGCCGTCGAACCAGGCCTTGGCATCGGTGTGCGGGAACAGGTACGGCAGCTTCTCGTGGAAATCCAGGTCGAAGCCGATGATGGCGGTCACCGGAGCGGCCATGGTCTTGTCGTGGTTGCCTTCGGACAGGGCCGGGGCCAGCTTGGCCTTGGCTTCCTTCGAGGTGACGAAGACGAAGCGGGCGGGCGTGGTGTTGGCGGCGGTCGGGCCCCACTTCACCAGGTCATACAGTTCCTGCAGCAGGCTGGCCGGGACCGGCTTGTCGAGGAAGGCGTTCTGGGTGCGGGCAGTACGGAACAGCTGGTCGAGGGCAGCAGCGTCGAGCGCGTGGGACATCGTTGGATCTCCAGGGCGGCTAAGGGAAGTCAGTGCCCGCGGGCGGCGCGGGGCGAAACGACGAGCCGCAGTGTAGAGTGTCGCGACTGTTGCAACACCCAGCAGGGCTGAAACGAATTAATGCCAATGGTGAAACGATCGAGCGCGCCATGGACGGTCACTGACGGCCGTGCGGGCAATGTCCGCCAGGCGGTCGCGCTGGCCTCGGCGCTGCGCCAGGGCACCCACCGACCGCTGGTCCTGCAGCCCCGCGCACCCTGGCGCTGGCTGTCGCCGCGGCGCCTGCCGGGTGATGTGAACGGCTATGGCGAGGCTTTCGCGTCATTGGCTGCCGAGGCCCCGGCGCTGGCGATCGGCTGTGGCCGCCAGGCCGCCGGCGCACTGCGCGTGCTGCGCGCACGTGGCAGCCAGGTGGTGCAGATCCTCGACCCGCGCATCGGCGCACGCCACTGGGATGTGGTGGTGGTGCCCGAACACGATGCCCTGCGTGGCAGCAACGTGCTGACCCTGCTCGGCAGCCTCAACCCGGTGGACGACGACTGGCTGGCCTGGGGCCGCGCCGCGTTCGCCGGCTTCAGTACCTTGCCCGGCCCGCGCACCGCGTTGCTTGTCGGTGGACCGACGCCGCTGGCGCCGTGGGATGAAACGGCGATGGTGGGCGTGTTCCAGGCGCTGGCCGGGCAGATCCGCAGCGAAGGCGGCAGCCTGCTGGCGACCACCTCGCGGCGCACGCCACCGGCATTGGCCGAGATCCTGCGCGCGACGTTCGCCGACCTGCCGCACGTGATCTGGGGCGATGGCGGCGACGGTACGAATCCTTATGGCGGCCTGCTCGGCTGGGCCAACCGCGTGGTGGTCTCGCCCGATTCGGTGAACCTGCTGTCTGAAGCCTGCGCCACGCGCATGCCGGTGATGGTGGCGCTGGCCGAGACTGCGCAGGGCCGGCTGGCACGCTTCCAGCAGCAGCTGCGCGAGCGCGGGCGGCTGCAGGCGCATTGGCTGGACTGGCAGTACGACCGCATCGAACCACTGCGCGAGACCGCGCGGGTGGCCGCGGAAGTGAAACAGCGTCTGGCATTGGGGTAGTGCCGGCCGCTGGCCGGCAATGCTCTACGCGCTACCGAAGATCCTGACGTTGCCGGCCAGCGGCCGGCACTACCGGGTGCGCAGCATTTTCTGAACATTTCGATCCGACTGTGCGGTTAGAGTCCAGCGTCCCCCATCACGCTGAACGTCTTCATGCGCACCCTGCTCCTGCTGCCCCTGGCCCTGCTCGCTGCCTGCTCCACCACGCCCACCGAGCTGGATCCGATCTCGTATCAATGCCAGCAGCAGCTGGACGCGTACCGCGAACAACCGGCGCTGCGCGATCCGAAGACTGGTCAGCGCCCGCCGCTGCCGGTGGCCCCGATCAGCGACGCCTGCGACAAGGAACTCCAGCGCAAGGGCCTGGACCGCCCGTTGCGCTGACCGGCGTATGATCGGCGCGCGGGCCTGCCCGCCGTTGAAGGTACCGACATGGATCGTTTTTCCCGCCTGCCCCGCGCCGTGCTGCTGATCGCCAGCCTGCTGGTGACCGCGCCCGCTTGGGCCAACAGTTCCGAGTGCCGCGAACGCTACCCGAGCGTGGCGTCGCAGGCGGCGATGCTGGACGTGGCCTGGACCACCGCCGAACGCCTGGACGCGCTGCCCGATGTGGACGTGGTGGTGGCCGCGCGCGGTGGCCAGGACCTGAGCCGCTACGGCCTGCGCCACAGCCACCTGGCCTTCCTGCTGCGCGAGGACGACGGCCGCTGGCGCGCGATGCACCTGCTCAACCGCTGCAAGACCGACAGCTCGCAGCTGTACCACGAGGGCCTGGGCAACTTCGTCGGCGAGAGCGGCGGGCATACCGACCTGCGCATCGGCGTGCCGTCGGCGCCGCTGCGTGCTGCATTGAAGGCGATGCTGGTGTCGCCGTCGATCCAGCCCAAGGCGCTGCACGAGACCAGGTACAACGTGGTCGCCTACCCGTTCGCCACCGACTACCAGAACTCCAACCAGTGGGTACTGGAGGTGCTGGGCGCGGCGATGGCGCAGGCCGATGGCGCACCGGCCATCGTCAAGCGCGAACAGGCCCAGCAATGGCTGCGCCAGCAGAAGTACCAGCCCAGCGTGCTGCATATCGGCCTGGGCAAGCGCGTGGGTGCACGCCTGTTCATTGCAAACGCCACCACCACCGACCACCCCGCCGGCGAACGCATTTCCGGCAACTATTCGGTGGTGACGGTGGAATCGGTATTCGACTTCCTGCACCAGCGCAGCCAGCTGCAGCAGGAACTGGTGATCCCCCATGTGCCGGTGGCCGGTGCTGCTGCCGCCACGCCCTGAATCCCGCGAGGAGAACGACATGCGTCCGCTGCCTGTTTCCCTGATGTCGATGGTGATCATTGCCGGCCTGCTCGGCGCGAACACCGCCCATGCCGAACGCCGCATCATCATCCTGCAGGACCCGGGTCCGCAGGGGCCGAGCCTGGAAATGTCCGCGCCCCTGGTGGCTTCGGCGCGCGCCGCCGCTGCCAAGGAAGCCCGGGATGCCGGGCTGCCGCCCGGCCACGGCGCATCGGTGAAGCTGCCGCAGATGCAGGTGAGCGCCATCGCCACCACCGTCGACGGCCGCCGCGAAGTACTGCTGCGTGATGCCAACAACCCGCAGAACACCGCGTCGATGCAGTGGCCGAAGCGCCCCGGCGATCCCGCCGTGCAGTTCACCGTGGGCCAGACCGTGAACTTCGAGCCGACCGGCACCGACCAGGGCTGGCAGGTGAAGGACAACCAGGGCCGCCCGCTGGAATATCTGCCCGAGGCCACCGGCCCGCGCGACATCTTCGATACCCGGCGCTGAGCCGCCGCCCCCACGTTGACCAGGAGGTCTCCATGTTCCGTTGCCTGCGCATTCCCGCGTCCGCCCTGCTGCTCTCGGTGCTGCTGGTGCCCACTGTCCATGCTGGCGCCGCGCCGCAGTTGAACAGCAGCGAGGCCAGCGTGATCGTGACATCGTTCGTGGTGCTGTCGTTGCCACTGGCGGCCTCGATGGGCTTGTCCGAACTGTCCAAGGCGCCGTTCAAGGCCAGCGAACGCAACGGCCGAGCCACGCGCACCAAGGCAGTGCCGCTGCCGCCGATGGAGGTGAAGAAGGTGGAGACCACGCCGGAGGGCGAGCGCCAGGTACAGCTGCAGGTGCCGGACAAAGCCGACCAGACCGCCACCCTGCGCTGGCCGGCGCACGTGCATGAAGACCAGGCGGCAGGCTTCGTGGTCGGCCAGCAGGTGCACTTCGACCCCACCGAAGCCGGTGCCGGCTGGACCGTGAAAAGCGCGCAGGGCCAGGCACTGGCTTACGTGCCCACCGCCTACGCCGCTGGCGATGTGATGAGCGAAGCGCTGTAAAGCTGAACGACCGGTTTTGGCTTTGACGCGGGCCGGGCGGATAATGGGCGATCCCCTTTGTCCCCCTGGCTCGCCATGTCCGTGCGTCCTGCCCCTCTTTTTGCCCCGCTGACCCCGCGCGCCCTGGTGCTGGCGGTACTGGCGATGGGCGCGGTGGTGCTGCTGTCCAACGTACTGGTGCAGTACCCGATCAACGATTGGCTGACCTGGGGTGCCTTCAGCTATCCGGTCGCGTTCCTGGTCAGCAACCTGATCAACCGCCGCTTCGGCCCGGGCCCGGCGCGCCGCGTGGCGTGGATCGGCTTCCTGGTGGCGGTGGTGTTGTCGGTGTGGGTGGTCACGCCGCGCATCGCCATTGCCTCGTGCTCGGCCTTCATCGTGGCGCAGCTGCTGGACATCACCGTGTTCGACCGCCTGCGTCGTGGCAGCTGGTGGCGCGCACCGATGGTGGCCACCACCTGCAGCGCGACGGTGGATACCACCATTTTCTGGTCGATCGCGTTTGCCGGTTCCGCCCTGCCGTGGGTGAGCTGGGCAGCGGGCGACCTGGCGGTGAAGCTGGCGATCGGCGTGTGCCTGCTGGCCCCGTTCCGCGCGTTGTTGTGGAAGATGGCGCCGCTGCGGGCCACCAGCTGACCGCACATGCTCTGGTGCGTGCCGACCGTTGGTTGGCACGCTCCATCGGAGTTCATTACCGCTGGCGGATTGTGCCGACCAACGGTCGGCACCTACCAGGAGCGGGCATCGCAGGGCCATTGATCCGGTGGGTGCCGACCGTTGGTCGGCACGCCCTGCAGAACTCATCGCTGCCGACAGATTGTGCCGACCAACGGTCGGCACCTACCAGAGCGGGCATCGCAGGGCCATTGATCCGGTGGGTGCCGACCGTTGGTCGGCACCCCCTGCAGAACTCATCGCTGCCGACAGATTGTGCCGACCAACGGTCGGCACCTACCAGGAGCGGGCATCGCAGGGCCATTGATTCGGTGGGTGCCGACCGTTGGTCGGCACGCCCTCCAGAACTCATCGCTGCCGACAGATTGTGCCGACCAACGGTCGGCACCTGCCAGGAGCGGGCATCGCAGGGCCATTGATCCGGTGGGTGCCGACCGTTGGTCGGCACGCCCTGCAGAACTCATCGCTGCCGACAGATTGTGCCGACCAACGGTCGGCACCTACCAGAAGCGGGCCACCGCAGGGCCATTGATCCGGTGGGTGCCGACCAACGGTCCGCACCCACCCAAAGTTGTTGCAGCATTTGCCCCCGCTCAGGCGAACGGCAACCCTGCGGCTCTGCACGCTGCCGTAATCGCGGCACACGCGTCTTCAATCGCGGGCGTGGTCGGCGCCAACCGCGGGCGCCGATCCAGCGTGCAGGCCAGGCCCACGTCCAGCAGCGTGGCATGCGCTCCGTGCAGTGCCTGCGCGGTGGCATCGGGCAGGAAACCGGCAACCGCCAGCGCATCGATCAACGACGGCGTATCGCGCGGCTGCAGCAGCGCCGCATGCTGCGCACTGCGTGCCAGCACGCCGGTCTGCAGCAGGAACTCCAGGTCCACTACGCCGCCGGCACCCTGCTTCAGGTCCAGTCGTGCGGCATCGCTGCGGTCCAGTTCGGTGCGCATGCGGCCGCGCATCTTCAGCACGTCCGCATACAGCACACCCGTGTCGCGCTCACGCCCAAGCGTCTGTGCACGCACCTGCTCGAAGTCGGCCAGCAGGCTGGCATCGCCGGCCACGCCACGCGCGCGCACCAGCGCCTGGTGTTCCCAGGTCCATGCGCGTTCGCGCTGGTATTCGGTGTAGCTGGCCAGCGAAGACACCAGCGAACCCTTGCCACCGTCCGGGCGCAGGCGCACATCGATGTCGTACAGGCGGCCGGCGGCGGTAACCGCGCCGAGCAGGGCCATCACCTTCTGCGCCAGGCGCGCATACCAGCGGCCCGGCTCCAGCGGCCGCGCACCATCGCTGGCATCCACGCCGGCCGGGTTATCGTGCAGGAACACCAGGTCCAGATCGGAACCGAAGCCCAGTTCAAGGCCACCGAGGCTGCCGTAGCCGATGATCGCGAAACGGCCACCGGGAATCTCACCGTGCGCGGCGCGCATGTCCGCCTCGGCCATCGCCAGCACGGTGACCACCACCGCCTGCGCCAGCTCGGCCAGTTGCCGCGTGCTGTCCACCGCACCCTGACGCCCATCCAGCGTGGCCATCGCCATGCGGAAGCTGAGTGCCAGCCGCGTTTCATTGAGCCAGCGCAGCGCGGATTCCGGATCTTCCACCGCCAGCACCTGCTGGCACTCGGCCAGCATGCCGGCGGCATCCGGCATCGGCCCGGACACGCGTACGTCCAGCAGTTCGTCCAACAGCAGCGGATACGCCGCCAGGCGCTCGGCCAGCAGCGCGCTGCGCGCCAGCACATCGACCAGCCGCGCCAACGCGCTGGGTTGCTCGTCCAGCAGCGCGAGATAGCTGGTCCGGCGCAGCACCGCCTGCAGCAGGCCAAGCACACGCTTGAGCGCGGCATCCGGCTGCGGCGAACGCGTGGCCGCATGCAGCAGTGCGGGCAGCACGCGATCCAGCCGCGCACGCGCGGCATCGGACAAGGACTTCACGCCGGTGCCCTGGGCGAAATCGCGCAGTGACTGGTCGGCGCCGTTGGCATCGAGGAAGCCGGCTTCGGCCAGCAGTGGTGCGTTGCTGCCTTCGGGCAGGCTGCGCCAGTAGTTGGCCAGCGCGTCGGGCGCGGCCTGGCCCTTGCGCGGCGCCAGCAGCGCGGCGAATTCAGTACTGACCCGCTGCTGCTGTTCGGCCAACGCCGCGCGCAGCACGTTCCAGTCCGCATAGCCGAGGCCGACGGCGATGCGTTCGCGGTCCAGCGCGTCACTGGGCAGTACGTGGGTCTGCGCGTCGCGCAGCATCTGCAAGCGGTTCTCCAGCCGGCGCAGGAACAGGTAAGCCTCGCGCAGTGCGGCGCCATCCTCGGGCGCGATCTGTCCGGCGGCGACCAGTGCATCCAGCGCCACCAGCAGGCGACGCTCGCGCAGTGCCGGTTCACGGCCACCGCGGATCAGCTGCAACGCCTGGCACAGGAATTCGATTTCGCGGATGCCACCGGCGCCACGCTTGATGTCCTCGTGCAACTCGCGGCGCGCGACCTCGGCGGTGATCGCCGCCTTCATTTCGCGCAGGCCATCGAGCGCGGTGAAATCGAGGTAGCGGCGGTACACGAACGGGCGCAGGGTCTGCAGCCACGCTTCACCGGCGGCGATGTCGCCGGCCACCGCGCGCGCCTTCAGCCACGCATAGCGTTCCCAGTCGCGGCCCTCGCGCTGGAAATACTGGTCCATCGCCGCGAACGACAGCGCGACGCGGCCGGCGCTGCCGAACGGGCGCAGGCGCAGGTCGACACGGTGGCTGAAGCCATCGACGGTGGTTTCGTCCAGCAGCTTGGCCAAGCGCTGGCCGAGGCGGGCGAAGTACTCTTCGGCGGCCAGCGCGCGCGGGCCATCGGATTCGCCGCCGTGCGGATAGGCGTAGACCAGATCGATATCGGAACTGAAGTTGAGCTCGCCGCCGCCCAGCTTGCCGAGGCCGAACACGACCAGCTGCTGCGGCGTGCCTTGGTCATCGGCGATGACGCCATGGCGCTGGGCGAATTCCTGCTGCAGGGCCTCCAGCGCCAGCCGCAGGCAGTCTTCGGCCAGGGTGGTGGCGCCGGCCAAGGTCTGCGCCACGTCGTCCAGCCCGGCAAGGTCGCGCCAGATCAACCGTGTGGACATCGCCGCACGCCAGCGCCGCATCTGTGCCGGCCAGTCGCTGGGCTGCAGCGGGTCGAGCACCGGCGCCGGGATCGGCGGGCAGCCGGGCGTGGCCAGCTGCGCCAGCAGCGCAGGTTGACGCACCAGGGTGTCCAGCGCGAAGTCGCTGGCCACCGCCAGCCGGGTCAGCAACGGCAGCAGGTCGGCCGGGATGGGCTCTGGCAGGACTTGAGCCAGGCGCGCCAGGGCGCGGTCGACAAGAGGCTGCAGGGAGGCGGGCAGATCAGCGGGGGCGAGGGTCATGCACCGATTGTATCGACCCGGCCGGGGCGCAACGGACCCGGTAGTGCCGGCCGCTGGCCGGCAACCCCGGTAACCTTCGGCAGCATCATCGGATCTGCCGGCCAGCGGCCGGCACTACCAAGTCAACGGATCTGCCGGCCAGCGGCCGGCATTACCAACAATGGAGGCCGCGTATTCATACTGGTCGACAGGCAATAAAAAAGCCCGCTTGCAGCGAACTGCCAGCGGGCTCTGCTCCCTCCCCCACGTCGGGATGCAGGGCCATCGTGCGGGCTGCGAAAGCACTTTGCACGCTGCACTGCAAAACAAAACCGACGGGTTTGGGTGAGCCCCTGGGGAAAAGCCATTCCACGAAGGTAGAACCCCCCGTACGGATGAGGATGGCCGATAATCGGAATTCCCCCCAGCAACACGTGTCGTCATGTCTGTTGATCGCATCGCCAACGCGCGTCTCCGTGACCGCGTGGTTTCCGCAGAGGCCGCAGCCGCGCTGATCCAGCCCGGTGAAACCGTGGCCATGAGCGGCTTTACCGGCTCCGGGTATCCCAAGGCCGTTCCCGTCGAACTGGCCCGCCGCATTGAAGCGGTGCATGCCCAGGGCAACCCTTTCCAGATCAAGCTGATGACCGGCGCCTCCACCGCGCCGGAACTCGATGGCGCGCTGGCCAAGGCCGATGGCATCGCCATGCGCATGCCGTTCCAGAGCGACCCGGATGCGCGCAACCGCATCAACGAGGGCAAGCTGGATTACATCGACATCCACCTCAGCCACGTTGCCCAGCACGTGTGGTTCGGCTTCTACGGCGAGATCGATACCGCCGTGATCGAAGTCTCGGCCATCCGCGAGGATGGCTCGCTGGTGCCCTCCACCTCGGTCGGCAACAACAAGACCTGGCTGGACCTGGCGAAGAAGGTGATCGTCGAGGTCAACGAATGGCAGCCGGCCGGCGTCGACGGCATGCACGACATCTACTACGGCACCGCGCTGCCGCCGCACCGCAAACCGATTCCGCTGGTGAACGCCAACGACCGCATCGGCGACACCGCGCTGCGCTGCGACCCGGACAAGATCGTGGCCGTGGTACGCACCAACGGCCCGGACCGCAACAGCCCGTTCAGCCCGATCGATGCGACCAGCGAACAGATCGCCTCGCACCTGATCGAGTTCCTCAAGCATGAGGTGAAGAAGGGCCGCCTGCCGCCGAACCTGCTGCCGCTGCAGTCGGGCGTGGGCAACATTCCCAACGCGGTGCTGGCCGGCCTGGCCAAGAGCGGTTTCCGCGACCTGGCCGCGTTCACCGAAGTGATCCAGGACGGCATGCTCGACCTGCTGCGCGACGGCGTGCTGAGCTATGCCTCGTGCACGGGTTTCGCGCTGAGCCCGCAGGCCAACGAGACGTTCAAGGAGAACATCGATTTCTACCGCGAGCGCATCATCATGCGCACGCAGGAAATCTCCAACCATCCGGAACTGGTGCGCCGCCTGGGCTGCATCGGCATGAACGGCATGATCGAGGTGGACATCTACGGCAACGTCAATTCGACGCACGTGATGGGCACGCGCATCATGAACGGGATCGGCGGTTCGGGTGACTTCGCCCGCAACGGTTTCCTGTCGGCGTTCCTGAGCCCGTCCACCGCGAAGAACGGCACCATTTCGGCGATCGTGCCGATGGCCAGCCATGTCGACCACACCGAGCACGACGTGTCGGTGATCGTGACCGAACAGGGCCTGGCCGACCTGCGTGGCCTGACCCCGCGCAAGCGCGCGCAGGTGCTGATCGACAACTGCGCGCATCCGGATTTCCGTCCGCAGCTGCAGGATTACTTCGACCGCGCCAGCCGCGAGAGCTACGGCAAGCACACCCCGCACCTGCTGCCGGAAGCGCTGTCGTGGCACCAGCGTTGGCTGGATACCGGAACGATGAAGGGCTGATTGCGTTGGGGGTCAGAGCCCTTTTCTACCAAAAGGGGATCTGACCCCGATCATGCGCAACGTCGGGGTCGGATCCCTTTCCACAGGAAAGGGCTCTGACCCCAGCTACGGAATCGGGTAGAGCCGGCCGCTGGCCGGCTTCCCCAACAGCCGGCCAGCGGCCGGCTCTACCTTCACGCGATGCGCAGGCTCGCCAGCGATTCGGCCTGCAGCCGCTCATAGATCTCGAACTCGTCATGCACCGCCACGCCCAGCGCCTGCTCGAAGGCCTCGCGGTTGGCATGTACGGCATAGGCGCGCTGTTCTTCACCACCCAGGTTCGACTGGAAGATGCCCGCGGCACTGACCGGCAGGAAATCCTCATAGACGATCGGGTCGGCCGTGGCCAGGCCGGCGGCCACCAGCACTTCGGCCGGCAGATCCGCCACGCGCTCGGGCGCGGCACGGCCGGCGTCGGTCAGCTGGTAGCGGTAATAGCCCAGTCCTTCCTGGCGCAGCGTGTCATGGTCATCCGGGAAGCTGGCGAACACCGCCTGCAGGCGCTGGCCGTAGTCGCCGCCAGTGCTGCCTTCGCCACCGGCATCGCGTGCCTGCGACAGCAGCTGGTCGTACAGCGCGCGGCCCTTCGGGGTGAGCGCAAGGCCGCGCTGTTCGATCTCGCCGAAGCGCGCGGTGTGGGTGCCGGCATCGCCGCCTTCGCCGCCCGGGAAATGCACGGCCTCTTCCAATGCCTTGAAGCTGGTCTGGCGCAGCAGGATCGGGCAGGCGCGGCGCGGCGGGCCCTCGATCACCGCCTTGGCCGCCATGCCGTGTTCGATCATCGCCGCCTGCGCAGCGTCGATGTCCAGCGTGCGCGGTGTCAGGTGATTGATGTGCGGGCCACGGAAACTGACCACGTCGGCCACCAGGCGGTGCGCGTTGTGCAGCGCGTGGTAGGTCGGCAGGTCGACCGTGGCATCGCCGTGCCAGCGGAAGGTTTCCAGTGCTTCCTCGACGAAGCGCTCGGCATCGGCCTGCGCCAGGCCACCGTCACGCTCGGCCTGGTCGATCAGCGCCAGCGCGCCGTCGGTGAAGATGCGGCGGCGCGCAAGGATTTTCGCCGATTCGGCACGCAGCGCTTCGTCTTCGATCAGCTCCAGGCGCAGCAGCGAGGTGAACACGCGGAACGGATTCTGCGCCAGCGCCGCGCCGGTGAGCGGGCGGAACGCGGTGGAATGCACCGGCACGCCCGCGACCGACAGGTCGTAGTAGCCGACCGGGTACATGCCCATCACGGCGAACAGGCGGCGCAGCGTGGCCAGTTCCTGCACGGTGCCGACGCGGATCGCGCCGTGGCGCTCTTCATCCAGGCGTGCGCGCTCGTCGTTGCGCTGCAGCTGCGCGGCCAGCGCCGGATCCTGCTCCAGCACCTGCGCGTTGATCCGCTCCACCAGTTCCACCAGCGTGCCGTACAGCGGCACTTCGGTGCGGTACATGCGGGACATGGCCTGTGCGAACAGGCGGCGGATCACATCAGGCGAAACCAAAGAGGCGCTCATCAGTCACTCGATTACGGGAACGGGGGAACAGCTCGGACCCGTATTGTCGCCGGAGCGCGCGGTGGCGGCGATATGCAGAGCAACATGAAACAAACCGGTAGTGCCGGCCGCTGGCCGGCAATCTCCGGATGCCTGGAAGGGTGCAATTGCCGGCCAGCGGCCGGCACTACCGCTTGAGCTGGCGCTTCAGGGTGGCATCCAGGGTGATCGGCCGGTCCCAGTGCTGGTAGCTGGCCACGATGGCGTGGCGCACGGCACGGTAATGCAGGTTGTCCGGCCTGGTGGGCATCCGCTTCACCACCGCTTCCCAGCCGCCGTCCGGGTCCTGGCTGAAGGCGCGCACGCTGTCGCGGCAGGTCTGGCCACTGGCCTTGGCCCAGAAGCAGGCGAAATAGATGTCCCCGGCCTGCCAGCCATGGGTGGTGAACAGCGCGCTGATGTAGCCACGGGGCACGTCGGCATAGCGCGATACCTCATCGAGAAAGGCATCCGGGTAGCGTTCGGCGTAATGGTTGATGTCCTGCAGCTGGGCATCAACCCAGCTGTCGCCGGTTGCCACCTCATACGCAGCCGAACGCTCGGCGGTCTGCTGGGCCAGCACGGTGGCCGGCGCCAGCAGCAGGGACAACAGCAACACGCGCAGTCGGTAATTCATGCCCCGATTCTGCCGCAGCCGCCGGGCCCTGTCAGGCCGCCGCAGCGGCCTTGGCTTCGATCGCCGCCAGTGCGGCCGGCCAGTCGTGGGCGGTGTCGGCGGTGACCATGCGCGGTTCATCATCGGCCACGCCGTGCTGGGTCTCGTGGGCCCAGGTCACTGCGTACGGGGTATGCACGCCCCAGCCACCCAGGGTAACCACCGGCTCGATGTCCGAACGCAGCGAGTTGCCGACCATCACGAAGCGCTGCATGGGCAGATCGAATTCGGCCAGCACGCGGGCGTAGGTTTCCGGGTCCTTCTCCGAGACGATCTCGATGCGCGGGAACAGCTCGCCCAGGTTGGCGACCTTGATCTTCGCTTCCTGGTGGAACAGGTCGCCCTTGGTGATCAGCACCACCGGGTAGTGCTCGGCGATGGCCGCCACCGCTTCGCGCACACCGTCGATCAGTTCGACCGGGTGGCGCAGGGTGTCGTGGCCGATATCCAGGATGCGCTGGATGTCCTTCGCTTCGATGCGCTGCCCGGTGATGTCGATGGCCGCTTCGATCATCGACAGCGTCATGCTCTTCACGCCGTAGCCGAAGGTGCCCAAGTGGCGCTGCTGCACTTCCAGCAGGTGGCGCGCGGTCTGGGTGTCGTGCACGTCGACGTAGCGCGACAGCAGGTCAAGGTAGTCCTGCTCGGCCTTGCGGTAGTAGTCCTCGCTCTTCCACAGCGTATCGTCACCGTCAAAACCGACCAGGCCGATGGCGCGCGACGGCGCAGGCGTGGAGGTGTTCATCGCGCAAGGATACAGGGGCCGTGGTGACGAAAAAAACCCGGGCGGCCGAAGCCGCCCGGGTTCCCATACGCCCCGATACAGGTCTTACCTGCCCTGCGCACCCTGCGCTGCGCCGCCGGCGCCGGCCTGCTGGGCGGCCACATAGGCCTTGTACTCATCGGCGCTCAGCTCGCCGTCCTTGTTGGTATCAGCCTGGTCGAACACCTGGGCCAGGCCCGCGTTCACCTGCGCCTCGGTCTTGCTGATGGTGCCGTTGCCATCGGTATCGATGCTGGCCCAGGTCTGGCCACCGCCGTTGGCCTGCGCCGATGCGGCTGCGGCAGCGTTGGTCGCCTGGTCGGCGGCCTGGCCGGCCTGTGCAGCCGCCTGCTGGGCCTGTGCGGCCTCGTTCTGCGCATGCGCCGCCTGCTGCTTGGCCGACTGGGCCATCGCCGGAATGGCCAGCACGCTGCCAGCGGCGACGATCAGGGCGATCAGGGGCTTGCGGTTGCGAATAGTCATCAGGGGTGTCTCCTGCCAATTGGGTGGTGTTGCGCGGCGTGTTGTCTCCGCACGGCACCTACCCTGCCACCGCGTTTCTGAATCGATTTTGCCCCGCGACCGGCGTCAACACGCACCATTAACCACTCGCCCCCGCGCATGCATTAGCGCGGTGGTTAGCAGCAAGTGAGCAGCTCATAAGATGCGCATTCAGCGCTGCCGGATTTAACCGGCAACCAACGAAAAACCTGCGTCAGTCGACGGTTTTTTCCGATGACCGCGAACTGAACAACACCCACCCCAGCGCAACACCGGCGAGCGCACCGGCGATTTCCAGCACCACGCGGCTGCCGAGTTCGTTCGGATCGTGGATGGTGGCCAGGAACAGGCGCGCATACAGCGGCGACTCCAGCCGCACGATGCCCATGTAGAACAGCTTCCATGCATCGATGCCGGCGGAGATGATCACGGCGATGACACAGGACCACCCGATCGCGTGACCCGCGGTCCAGTGCAGGAGCCGGCACAGCTGCGACCACAGGAAGTACACCAGCAGCCCGACCAGCAGGGCGATGGCGCCGGCTTCCAGGGTACCGAGCAGGCCGAAGTGCAGGGGAAGGTTCATCGGGTGGGCAGGGATGAAGAGGCGGCCAGTGTAAGGGATCTGCCCCGGACCCAATCCGGTAGCCCCAGTAGATCCACGCCATGCGTGGATGAATCTCCATCGAGATCGAGTATCTCGACGATTGAACAAGAAGCAGCCGACGAACAAAGAGCAGCCGAGCATGGACTCGGCTCTACAACGGACCGCGCGGGAAACTGTCAGAGGCTGGGCGGTGCCGGAGTGCGGGGTGTCAGCCGCATGGATGCGGCTGCCAAGCCTCCATGGACGGATTTACGGCGTCCCCGCACTCCGGCACCGCCCAGCCAACCCACGGAACGCACGCTGTTGCTGTTGCGTCTGATGTTGCCGGCCAGCGGCCGGCACTACCGCGGGTGCAGGGCGCAGCCCTGCCGATACCCCTACCGTACCGGGACGTCGTACGCGGTGCCGGGATCCGGTTCGGGCTGCAGGGTGTAGTGCCACCACTCCTGCGGATAGTTGACGAAGCCGTGGCGCGCCATCGCCTGCACCAGCTGCTGGCGGTTCGCCTGCTGCACAGTGCTCAGCCCGCTCGTCTGCGTATGCGCACGTGGCCCGAAGAAGTCGAAGTCAGTGCCCATGTCCAACGGCGCACATGCACCGCTGCGGCAATCCAGCAGGCCCAGATCCACCGTGGCACCGCGGCTGTGGCCGGAGCGCTCGGCGATGTAGCCGTCAGCCAGCAGGCGTGGCTTGTCCAGATCCGGGTACTGCTGCGCCTTGCGCGAGAGCTCGCGCGGATCGTTCACCCATGCCATGAACGCCTGCACCGAACGCACCGGCCGGTAGCAGTCGTAGAGGCGCAGGCTGAAGCCATCGGCGCGCAGGTCCTGTTCCACCTCGGCCAGCGCCTTCGCCACCGGCGCCAGCAGGTAGCACGAAGGCGCCTCGTAGCCTGGCACACGCGCGCCGGTGAAGTTGTTGGCACCCGCATAGCGGATATCCAGGTCGATTCGCGGCGACAGCGTGCGGATCTCCACCAGTCCGGCGCTGGCCGCGTCGGTGGCCGGTGAAACGCGCGGTGGCTCAGCGGCGCCGGTGGTCGCCGCCAGGGCAATCGCCAGTACGAGTGAAATGCAGGTCCTGGAAGTCATAGCTGAAGTCGATGTCCGGATCGATGGCGCGCAGGTCCAGTGTCGGTGCCGGGCCCTCGCCCGGCCGCAGCCACGCCTGTGCATCGTCACCCAGCGTATCCCAGCGCAGCAGCCAGCGCCCCTGCAGCTGCAGCACGGCTCCCTGCAGGCGGGGCGACTTGTCCACGCTGAAGCGCAGGCCGTCCTTGCCTGGGCACAGCGATGCGGGCCCCAGCCAGGGATCGCTGTAGCGTCCCTGCCAACGCGGCAGATCGGAAGCCGACGCCTGCCGCGCATCCGACATCGGCGGCCGCTGGTGCCCGGTTGCCGCACGAGCGGCCTGGTCCGCCTTCAGTTCGGCCAGGTATTCCATCGCCGGGCGCGCATCATTGGGGGCGGTGAAGCGTTTCAGTGCGGCCTGCATCAATGCGGTGCGCGCATCCTCGCCTTCACCGTTGAACAGCATCACCACGCCCACCTCGCGGTCAGGCAACAGTGCCAGCGACGAGTACATGCCCGACAGGGTGCCGGTGTGCGCCACCTTCCACTGCCCATCCATGTCCGACACCCGCCAGCCATAGCCGTAGCCATAGAAATGCGCGTTGTCCCAACGCCGCTGGCGTTCACCCAGCGCCATCGGCATGTGCAGGGTCCACAGCGTACGGCGCTGCTCAGCGTCCAACCAGCCAGGTGCCAGGGCGGGATCGAGCAGCACCTGCATCCAGCGCGTCATGTCGCGCAGCGAACAACGGATGCCGCCGGCCGCCATCGACGGCAGGTCCGGGCTGATCGCTCCATCCGCGTTCACTACCGCGTTGCGATCACCGCGCCAGGCATGCGGCTGCGCCACGTTGCCCACGCGCTTCACCGACCACGCCCCCACCTGGCAGCGCGTCATGCCCAGTGGTTCGAACACCTGCTCGCGCATCAGCTGGTCGTACGGCTTGCCACCCGCTGCCGCCGCCACTTCCCCGGCCACCACGTACATCAGGTTGTCGTAGGCGTAGCGGCTGCGGAAGCTGCTGACCGGTTTCAGGTGCGCCAGCCCCGCGATGATGTCCGCACGGGTGAACGCGTTCGGTTCCGGCCACAGCATCAGGTCACCGGCGCCCAGGCCCAGGCCGCTGTTGTGGATCAGCAGGTCGCGCACCTGCATCTGCTCGCCCACCCACGCATCGTGCATGCGGAAGCCCGGCAGATATTGCTGCACCGGATCCTGCCAGCGCAGCTTGCCCTGCTGCACCAGTCGCGCCAGCAGCGCGGCGGTCATCGCCTTGCTGTTGGAGGCGATCTTGAACAGCGTGTCCTGGTCGATGCGGCCGCCGTCGCCACGCGCGCCTTCGGCGTGGCGATAGACCACCTGCCCGTTGTCGACCACCGCTATGGCCAGCCCGGGCAGGTGCTCGTGCTGGACCACAGCGGCGACGTCGGCATCGAGGGAGGCGATATCGGTCGGCGAAGCGGACGGTGCGGCCAGTGCCGCCGCGACGATCAGCAGGTGGTACATGCGCGCAGCCCCTCCATTGCCCGCGCCGTCACGGTGGACGGCGCGGATCGTGGCCTCAGAAGTTCCAGGTCACCACCAGCTGGGTGTAGCGCGGGGCCTGCCAGCGCGTCCCGGTGGCGAACGTCGCTTCGCGGTACTGGCCGGGCTGCGCTTCATAGCGCTGGTGCACGTTGATGGTCTTCTGGTTGTTGAACAGGTTGTACACCGACAGCCGTGCACTGAGATCGATACCCTCCACCGGCAGGCGCCAGGTTACGTTGGCGCCCATGGTCCAGGTCCACGGCAGGCGACCGAACGCGCCGCGCGGGCTGTACTCGAACTGGCGCTGGTTGTACGGGCCCGAACAGTTGGCCACGCACAGCCAGCCGGTGCCACCACCGCTACCTTCGCTGGAGGTACTGCCACCGGCGATGGAATCGTTTGGCCACATCACGCCGTAGGCCGTGATCGGGCCACCGGACTGCACCTGCAGCGTGGTGCCGAACGACCATTGCTTGTTCAGCGCGTAAGCGGCACGCAGCTTGAACTGGTGGCGGAAGTCGTTGAACAGCACGCCATAGCGCTCGTTGGTGGCCGGATGGTCCCAGAACTGCACCATGCCCGTGTCGCCGTAGTTGGTATCGGAATTCACCGGGCCTTCGAAATTGCCCTCGCTCTTCGACCACAGGTAGGACGCGTTGAACATCCACTTCTCGTCCCATGCACGGTCGATCTGGAACTCCAGTGCCTTGTAGGTGCGCTTGGGCTTGGAGTAACCGATCACCTCGCCACTGCCGCCCTTCCGATAGCCGCTGTTGGCGGTGTCAATGGTGATCCAGCCTTCGGTGGCGCAGCCGATGCTCCTGTCGCCCCAGATCGTCAGGCTCTCGCCCGGGTTGGCGATCGGCCACAGCGTGCTGGGGGTCGGGCCGCATGGGGTGTAATTGATGCGGATGTCGTCCAGCGCACGGGTCATGCGTCGATAGGTGGCGTTGACGCCCCACGACCATGCCTGGTTGATCATGTTCTGGAAGCCCAGGATGTACTCGTCCTGGTAGACCGCCTTGAGGTCGCGATCCACACTCTGGCGCAGGTCGGCACCGCCGGTGTTCATGCGGGTGTCGGTCGGCCCGATCTGCTGGCCGACGACCGGTGCCATGTACGGTGAGCCGGTCGGCGAGGTTTTCCGCTCCCAGCCATTGAGCACGTAGTAGCTGTACTCGTCGGTCAGGCCACCTGCGAAATTCACGTTGATGTTGTTGGTGACAGGCAGGTAGTAGCGGCCGGCGTTGCCGAACAGCTTGGTGCTGCCATCACCGCGCATGTCCCACGAGAAGCCGACGCGAGGTGCGATCAGGTCATCCATCTTGATGAACGCCTTGCCGGCGGCGGTACGGTTCTCGAAACGGTCCCAGCGCACGCCCAGGTTCAGCATCAGGTTCGGGGTGATGTTCCAGATGTCTTCCACGTACAGCGCATTGGCTTCGGTCTCGAACGTGCCGCCGGAGCGGCGGTTGCGCGCACGCAGCATTTCGGTAACGCCAGCCGGTACGTAGGCATTGGCACCGTCCCAGACTTCATCGCCGGGGCGCGCCACGTAGGCGGTGTAGCTCAGTTCGGTCGGGCCGGGGTAGCGGGTGGACTGCTTTGTGGTCATCAGCTCACGGTCGACACCGAAGCGCAGCAGGTGGTCACCCAGCTGCCATTCGAAGTCCAGTCGCGCCACGTCACGGGTATCGTCACGCTCGGCCACTGCCGTGCCCGTGGGGTGGCAGCCTGCGCGCAGGCCCTGCAGCTTGCCCAGGCGCGGGCCGTAGGTACTGTCGGTGAACACGGGGCTGCAGGCCTGATCCAGCGATGAATTGGTGAACGCACGCTGGTTGTTCTGGCCGACCATGGCGCGCGCGGTGAAGTTCTGTCCGAAGTGGCCGGTGTAGGTGGCCGACCAGTTGCGGCCGCCGGTCTCGGTGACCGAATCGCCGCCCCAGGCGCCGAGCTGGTCGGCGTTCCAGTTGTAACCGTACGACGCATTGGTGACATCGCCCTCATCCGAGAACGCCAGCAGCGCCAGGCTGTGGTTGTCGTTGATGTTCCAGTCCAGCTTGGTGCCCCAGAAGCCGTTGCCGGAATCGTTCTTGAACCAGGTACTGCCATCGGACGAGGTGTTGTGTCCCTTGTCGCTGCGGTCTTCGTACATCGCGAACAGGAACAGCTTGTCCTTGACGATCGGGCCGGAGCCCCACACGTTGGTCTTCAGGAAGGAGTTGTTGTCGCGGCTGCCGTAGGAATGCGGGGTGCCGTCGCGGTGGAAATGATCGCCGCCACTGGCGCGCCACGCACTGGGCTCGGCGGTGACTTCAACACCGCCCTCGAATTCGTTGCTGCCCGAACGGGTCACCGCATTGATCACGCCACCGGTGGAGCGGCCGAACTCGACCGAGTAGCCACCGGTCTTGACCTGGAACTCCTTGAAGAAGGCGAACGGCGCGGTGCTGAAGCCGCGACGGGTATACATGTCGGTGACATTCAGGCCATTGATGAAGACCGCATTCTCGGCCACCGATGAACCAGCGAATGACAGGCCGCCGAATGACGAGTTGCCGCCGACCACGCCCGGCGCCATCAGCGCGACCGCAGACAGGTCCTGCGCCACCGGCAGCCGCGAGATCTCCTGGCGGTTGATGTTGAAGGATGTCTCGGTGGAGTAGACATCCACGCGGTTGACCACGCGGGTGCCGACCACCTGCAGCGCATCGAGATTGGTGACGCCGCCGCCACTGGCCAGGTTGACCGTGGTGGTTCCGCCTACTGCCACACTGACAGCAATCTGATCGCCCAGCTTCTGGCCATCGCGGCTGAGCTGCAGCTGGTAGTCACCTACCGGCAGCTGGCCGAGGCGGTAGCTGCCGTCGGCGCCGACGGTGACGGTACGGGTCAGACCCGTACTGTTGCTGACCACGGTCACCTGGTCGCCCGCGGTTGCACGGCCGGCAACTGCGCCGCTCACGTTCTGTGCCATCGCGATGCCGGGCAGCACTACGCCCAGACACGCCCCAAGGGCGACGCACAACGCCGCCCGCTTGATGCTGTAAGCCTTCATCCCCTGCTCTCTCCTGCAAGAATTGAATGGTGTGGAATGCGGTGTGTCGCGCTAGCGTTGCCTGGCTGGCAGTACCCGCCACTGGAAGTCGTAGCTCCATTGGTCGAAGTACAGGTTGCCGCCTGCCCACTCGGCCTCGCCGCGCTGCGAGTCGACCGTTTCCGAGCGGAAGTGCTGCTTGGCCGGCACGAAGGGCTGGCCGAAATCGTCGTTGAAGGCGATGCGGTAGCCGTCGAGGCCACCCAGGTAGAAATCGCGCAGTGCAGGCACATCGCTGGCAAGCGCGCCGGTGGTCACGTCCATCGGCAGCCAGCCGTATGGCGCCAGGTAGACCTGTCCCCAGTCATGCAGGTTGTTGTAGCCGCTGCCGTCGCTGGAGAACACCATGCCCGACTGCCAGCGTGCAGGAATGCCGTTCATGCGCAGCAGCGCGATCAGCAGCAGGGTCTGCTGCCCGCAATCCGCATGGCCGGCGCGCAGCGCATGATCACTGATGTTGCTGAGCGTCGAGTATTCACGCGCACCGGCCCATGGAATGCGGTCCACGGCGGCAAACAGCTTGCGCAGCACTTCATACGGACGTGTCTCGCCCTGCAGTACCTGGTCGGAGAACAGCTTCAGCGCCGGGGTGAAGCGCACATGCGGCAGCTGCTCGGCCAGATAGGGCTTCAAGGCCGGATCAGCCGGGGTTGGCTGTACCTTGGCCGGGTCGATCGCGGTATGCCGGGCGAGGATCGTGACCGCGTAGCGGATCTCGAAGCGCGTCGGCTGCCCAGCCACTGCCTTGGCTTCCAGGTACGCGGTGCGCTGCAGGGTACTGGCCGGTGCCACCCGCGCCTTGCCCGGGGTGCTGCCCAGCCACTGCACCTGTTCCTGCTGCCCGGGGATTTCGCGCGGGTACGGAATCCACGCGCGGATCGTTTCACCGGCGGGCACCACATCGGATTTCACCGTGAGCGACTGGGTGAATTCGTAGCGCTGCGGCAGTACCGACGCCTGGCCACTCTGTTCGGCCGCGGCAACCACGCCTGCGTGGTGGGCGTTGAGCACTTCGTTGGGGCCCGGAGGCGGCATCGGTGCATCCGTGCGGCGGCGCGCGCGTGCTTCGTCGCTGAGCAGGAACAGGTTCGACGGTGCGCGCTTGAAGTACCAACGCTCGCCATCGGTATCGAGATGCTCGATCAGGCCGAGTTGGTCCCAGCGCGCAAATTCCTCGTCGGTCAGATCGGGAATCCAGCGGCGCACGGCCGCCTTGGCCGCGGCCTCGTCGAGGGAAAAATCCAGGCGGATGCGGCGCATGCGCTCGCGCTGGAAGGTCCCCTCGGTGGTATCGCCTGCCGTTGCCAGCAGCGCTTCGGCATCGCTGAAGCGACCGCTGTCGATCAGGTCGATCACCTGCGTCTGGCGCGCCCGCTGCTGGCTGCTATGCCCATCCGTCGCGTGCGTGGCCGACACCCACAGCAGCAACACGGCACCCAGGCCGGCGGCGGCAGTCAGACGCGGTTTGCGAACGGCAGGATCCACAGCGACACTTCCCCAGCGCGGGTGGTAATGGCTGTGTAACACGGGCCGGGATGCCGGTCAATAATTTATTCTTGCTTTCCATGCCGAAAGGAATAAATATTCCAACAGGCATTCGAGGAGGGTGTTCACCGCATGAGCCTGGCTTTCCGCGAACGGCACCGGCATTGGCCGCGCCGCTTGACCCTGGCCCTGTGCCTGCTGGCCGCTCCGGCCTTTGCACAGGCGGCCCCACGGCCCGACCCGGGTGCGCCGCTGCCCTATGTGATCGGCCTGCACGAGGCCTATCTGACCCCGCAGTACTGGGCCGCGCGCCTGGACAACGCCGATGCGCCGATTCTGGATCGCGCGCAGATCGAAGCACAGAACGCGCGGATGCGGGCGCAGGACAGCCACATCCAGGACATCGCCGCACTGCCCGCCCAGCTTGATGCGGCGACGGTTCGCGCCAGCATCACCGCGCTGTCGAGCTGGCCCACCCGCGCCCTCTACAACGACAAGGGCCAGGCGATCGCACCCGCGCTGCGCAGCGCGATCGAAGCCAACCTCGGCCTCGATGCGATCCCTGCCAAGGTGGCACCGGCCTACGGGCTGGTGGTGAAGCGCGCGGCACTGCGTACCTTCCCCACCCGCGAGCGGGTCTTCAGCACTGCCGGTGACACCGACATCGACCGCTTCCAGGAATCGGCACTGTTCCCCGGCGACAAGGTCGCCGTGGTCCACCGCAGCGCCGACGGCCGTTGGCTGTTCGTGCACAGCGAGCGCTACAGCGCGTGGATCGAAGCCGATGCCATTGCCAGCGGCGACAAGGCCACGGTGCTTGGCTATGGCACGAAGGGCCCGTACCGCATTGTCACCGGCGCCACCGCGCAGACCGTCTACACCCCGGAAGAACCGCGCGTTTCGCGCCTGCAGCTGGATATGGGCGTACGCCTGCCGGTGCTGGCCGACTGGCCCGCTTCAGAACCCGTGAACGGCCAGCAGGCGCATGCCTCGTGGGTGGTGCAGTTGCCGGTGCGCGAGGCCGATGGGCGTCTGAAGCTCGTACCGGCGCTGCTGCCGCGCTCGCAGGACACCGCCGCCGACTACCTGCCACTGACCCCGCGCCTGCTGCTGCAGCAGGCCTTCAAGTTCCTTGGCGAACGCTACGGCTGGGGCCACGACTACGACACCCGCGACTGCAGCGGGTTCGTCTCCGAGATCTACCGCAGCTTCGGCGTGCTGCTGCCGCGCAATACCAGTGCACAGGCGGTCAGCCCGGCACTGGATCGCCTGCCGTTCACCGACAAGGTCGGCAAGGCCGCGCGCGACCGTGCGGTCACCGAACTACAGGTCGGCGACCTGGTCTACATCCCCGGCCACGTGATGATGGCCATTGGCCACGTCGACGGCCGCACCTGGGTGATCCACGATACGGCGGGCGGCAGCTGGTTCGGTGCCGACGGCAGACGTGTGCAGGCCCATCTCAATGGTGTTTCGGTCACGCCGCTGGAGCCGATGATGGCCAGCGATACCGTCCGCTACATCGACCGCATCACCAACATCCAGCGCCTGCGGGCCAAGACCCCCTGAATGAAGATCACTGCCATCGAACTGGGCATGCTGCGCGTGCCGCTGAAGACGCCGTTCAAGACTGCCCTGCGCACGGTGGAAACCGTGGAAGACGTGGTCGTACTGATCCGCACCGACACCGGCAACACCGGTTACGGTGAAGCCCCGGCCACCGCGGTGATCACCGGCGATACGCACGGCTCGATCATCGAAGCGATCCGCCACTTCATCGCCCCGCGCCTGATCGGCCAGGACGTGGTCAACCTCAACCATCTGTGCACGCTGGTGCAGACCGCGATGGAGCGCAACACCAGCGCCAAGGCAGCGGTGGAGATCGCGCTGTACGACCTGTGGGCGCAGCTGCACGGTGCGCCGCTGTACCAGATGCTCGGTGGTGGCGACCCGGTGATCACCACCGACATCACCATCAGCGTGGACTACATCGACAAGATGGTGGCCGATTCGCTGTCGGCGATCGAACGCGGCTTCGAGTCGCTGAAGATCAAGGTCGGCAAGGACATCGGCCTGGACATCGAACGGGTCAAGGCCATCCATGCCGCCGTGGAAGGCCGCGCCCTGCTGCGCCTGGATGCCAACCAGGGCTGGACCGCCAAGCAGGCGGTGCATGCGATGCGTACGCTGGAAGAGGCCGGCGTGGTACTGGAGCTGCTGGAACAACCGGTGAAGGCGGCTGACATCAGCGGCCTGAAGTACGTCACCGATCGCGTCAACACGCCGGTGATGGCCGATGAAAGCGTGTTCAGCCCGAGCCAGGTGATGGACCTGATCCAGCAGCGCGCGGCCGACATCATCAACATCAAGCTGATGAAGACCGGCGGCCTGTCCAACGCGATCCGCATCGCCGACATTGCCGGCATCTACGGCGTGCCGTGCATGATCGGCTGCATGATCGAATCGAGCATCAGCGTGGCCGCCGCCGTGCACCTGGCCGTGGCCAAGAGCGATGTGATCACCAAGGTCGATCTGGACGGTCCCTCGCTGGGCCAGTTCGATCCGGTCAGCGGCGGCGTGCATTTCAACGAATCGGAGATCAGCATCAGCGACGTACCGGGGCTGGGCATTACTGAGGTGCGTGGGCTGGAGATGCTGGGGTGATTTCTGCCTTGCGGCTGACGTTGCGTGCCACTGACGCTGGGTCGCGCGTTACTTTTCTTTTCGCGAAAAGAAAAGTAACCAAAAGAAACGCTCCGCCGGCCGCGAGCCGACGTGCTGCGCACGTCGGTGCCCTGCGCTCCTCGGTCCGCCGAGGGACGGCGCGGAACTCGCTGCGCTCAGACACCCGCGCCTCTTCGCCCTCGCCGGACCTGCGGTGCTCGGCTCGCTACAAGGCGGACTCAACGTCAAAGGCAACAACTGCACTCCGTAACCTCTTCGCGGCTGGAACCCGCCCGACCCATTCCATGGCACGCTCTACGCTGTCAACCGCAACGCGCCTACACATGCCCGGACACCCCGCATGCCGCCCCTGCTGAAGATCCGTTCCGAGCGCGGGCAGATGTCGGCCATCGAGCGCCGCATCGCCGACTTCATCCTCGACAACGCCCACCTGCTGCGCGACTACTCGTCCCAGCAGCTGGCCAGCGCGCTGGGCATCAGCCAGTCCAGCGTGGTGAAGTTCAGCCAGAAGCTCGGCTTCAAGGGTTACCCGGACCTGAAGTACTCCATCGGCCAGGATGTCGCCCGTGCTGGCGCCGATCCGCAGCAGGCCCCCAGCGAACCCGACAGCGGCGACGACTACCTGCGCCTGGGCGACACCCTGCGCCGCAGCAAGGCGCAGGCCGAGGAGGAAACCCGCCAGGCCAACCCACGCGAGGAAATCGAGCGCATCGTGCAGCTGCTCGACGGCGCGCCCAAGCTGTTCGTGTACGGCCTGGGTGACGACGGCCTGTTCGCGCGCGAGTTCGCCATGCGGCTGTCGCTGCTCGGCCTGCTGGTGGTACCGCATACCGACCCGATCCTGATGCTGGCCAACCTGTCGGCCGCGCGCCCCGGTGATGCGCTGCTGGTGTTCTCCGAATTCGGCAACCTGCCGCAGCTTTCGCAGCTGTCGCGGCAGTTCCAGGACATGGGTGGCAAGGTGATTTCCATCACCCGCCATACCGCCAACCCGCTGCGCGCGCATGCTGACGCAGCACTGGTGGTGTGCGCGCACGAGCGCACGCCGCAGGTCGCGCAGCTGCTGTACCGTAGCGCCATGCACGCCCTTCTCGATTTCCTGTTCGTGCTGCTCTGCCACACCAATCCGGACCGCCAGCAGCAGCTGGCGGTGAACCTGGAGCGGATCGACCACCTGCTGGATTCCTGACCGGAGCACCTGTTGATGAAATCGCTGGTCCGTCTCGCTACCGCTGCACTGCTGCTTGCCGCGGCGGTATCCGTCCACGCTGCGCCGCTGCAGGGTGCGCGCCAGCTGATCGTGGTCACCAGCGAAAGCTGGGACAGCACACAGGGCCAGCTGCAGGCCTATGTGCGTGATGGCAAGGGCTGGCATGCACATGGAGAGGCGTTCCCGGTGGCACTGGGCCGCACCGGCAGCGCCTGGGGCCTGGGCCTGCACCCGGCGCAGGCCGATGGCCCGCAGAAGCAGGAAGGCGATGGCCGCAGCCCGGCAGGCGTGTTCGCGCTCGGCAGCGCGTTCGGCTATGCCGTCACCCGCCCCGGCACCGCCATGCCCTACCAGCCGATGCTCGACAGCAGCTACTGCATGGATGTGCCGGCGTCGCCGTTCTATAACCGCATCGTCGACGCGAAGAAGGTCGGCAAGGCAGCTGTGGAAGGCTCCACCGAGCCGATGCGGCTGGATCTGCACAACAAGGGCGACGTGCGTTACCAGGAGGGCTTCGTGATCGCCCACAACCCGGACAACCAGCCCGGCAAGGGCAGCTGCATCTTCGCCCATCTGTGGCGCCAACCCGGTGAGGCCACGGCCGGCTGCACCGCCATGCCGCAGGCCCGCATGCAGGCCCTGCTGGACTGGTTGCGGCCGCAGGATGCGCCGCGCTTCGTGCTGCTGCCGCGCGCCGAGTACACGCGCCTGCAGGCCCAGTGGCAACTGCCCGCACTGCGTGGAGACGCCCGTTGAGCGCGCAGGACGAACCGCAGCTGCAGCGCGCGGTCAGCCGCTGGCAGATCGTCGGCCTGTCGATCAACGATGTGATCGGCAGCGGCATCTACCTGCTGCCGGCCGCCACCGTCGCCCTGCTCGGCCCCTTCAGCCTGTGGGGCGTGGTCGCCGCCGGTATCGTCGTGGCGCTGCTGGTGCTGTGCTACGCGCAGGCCGCCAGCTACTTCGACGAGCCCGGTGGCAGCTACCTGTATGCACGCGAGGCGTTCGGGCGCTTCGCCGGGTTCGAGATCGGCTGGATGATCTGGCTGACCCGCATCAGCTCGGCAGCCGCACTCAGCAACGCGCTGGCCGATGCCGTCGCGCGTTTCTGGCCGTGGGCCGGTGCCGGCATGGGGCGCATCGCGGTGATCGTGGTGTCGCTGGGCTTCCTGACCGGCGTCAACATCATCGGCGTGCGCTCGGCCGCGCGTACCGGCGTGGTGCTGGTGATCGGCAAGATGTTGCCGCTGCTGCTGTTCGTGGCCATCGGCGCGTTCTACATCGACCCGCAGCTGGCCTTCTCCGGCCAGCGCCCCGACCCGCACGACCTGCAGCGCATGGGCGAGGCCGCGTTGCTGCTGCTGTACGCCTATGCCGGCTTCGAGAACATCCCGGCCGCCGCCGGCGAGTACCGTAATCCGCGTCGCGATATTCCGTTCGCGCTGATCACCATGATCATCACCGTCACCGTCATCTACGGCGCGGTGCAGGTGGTGGCACAGGGCACGCTGGCCGGCCTGGCCAGCTCGGCCACGCCGCTGGCCGATGCCGCTGCCGGCTTCGGCGGCGAAGCACTGGCGCTGATCCTCACCGTAGGCGCGACCATCTCCATCCTCGGCACCAACAGCAACACGATGATGATGGGCCCGCGCTTCCTGTTCGCACTGGCCCGCGATGGCTATGGGCCGAAGATCCTGGCGCAGGTGCATCCGCGCTTCCACACGCCGGCCGCGTCGATCCTGTGCCAAGGCCTGATCGCGCTGGGCCTGGCCCTGTCCGGTTCGTTCGTGCAGCTGGCCCTGCTGTCGATGACCACGCGCCTGTTCGCCTACATCGGAACGGCCGCTGCGGTACTGGTGCTGGCCAAGCGCTATGCGGACCGGCCGGGCGCACTGAAACTGCCGGGTGGCCCGCTGATTCCGGTACTCGCGCTGCTGCTGTGCCTGGCGCTGTTCGCCAGTGCCAGCTGGCAGAACATCGCTGCTGCGCTGGTGGCGTTCGCCATCGGTGCGGTGATCTACAAGCTGCCGCGAAAAGATGCCGACGCCGGATGACCGTTAGCGCCGGGCCATGCCCGGCGGATTGATCTGGTGATCACGCTGCCGGACCGGGCCGTTAACCGCCACGCAGGCAGGATCAGGCTTCGTCCACAACGGAGCCTTCCATGACCGAGTACCAGATCCCCGGCCGCGTACCGGACGACAGCACGCCGCGCGATGCGGTCAGCAACTACTGGCGCGAACGCTACACCGCCGAACCGTACTACGACGACCAGCTGTTCTTCGAGGACTATGAACCGGCTTACCGCATCGGCCATGCCGCCCGTGCGCAGGACATGATCCGCGCCTACGAACAGGTCGAAGCTGAACTGGAGTCGCGCTGGGCCAGCGAGCGTGGCCGCAGCCGGCTGGAATGGGCGCAGGCACGCAATGCCGTGCGCCGTGGCTGGGAGGATGCGCAGTTGGCGGATCCGCGGTTGAAGCGATAACGCCATGCTTTTGTCGGGCCGAGCCTACGCTCGGCTCGACTCCACAAACGCCGCACGACAGCCGAGCATGGGCCCGGCTCTACACATTCACTCCTGTTCCGGCAGCGGCGGCACGACCGCGCTGCGCTTGCTCTCACCGCCACCGGCGGCGATCAGGTCGCGGGTGTTCTTCTGCACCGCCACCGCGCCGAACAGCGACAGTGCATACGCCATGCCGTAGAAGCCCTTCTCGCTCGGTGCCAGCGTGGCATTCCACAGGCCAACCAGCAGCAGCATCAACGCCGACAGCAGTGCGAACCAGCACAGCGCGTAGTACAGGCCACTCACCGGAATGCCCTCGACGCGGTCACGCACGCTCTTCTGCAGCGACACCGCCGCGAACAGGCCGAACAGCAGCAGGGTCAGGTAGTAGCCCTTTTCGTTGAGCGCCATCGTGGCGTTGAACAGACCGATCAGGTAGGCCGCCGCACCCAGCAGCAGGGCCACCCATGAGGCGGCGATGAAGGCGGTGGAGGGCTTGTGGGGCATGGCAGTGTTCATTGCAGATCCTTGGCAGGCAGACGGGCACGCTTTGCCCGGGCGTGCCCACCCTAGACGATCCCGCCGCGCTCGCACAGGGGTCGCAGGACCTTCGGGCCACGACGCTCACGGCGCCGGTGGTATACAAGGGACAGCCCGGCCATCCGCATCCCCGCACTGGAGATACCCATGACCCGCACGCCCCTGCTGCTCGCCCTCGGCCTTGTGCCGATCCTTGCCACCTCCGCCTGCAATGCCGCCGACCCGGCCGCCAACGGCGCCCAGACCGCAGCGCCCGCAGCCTCCACCACTGCCGACCAGCGCCCGTTCACCGCCACCGAAATCAGCCGGTTCGACCAGCCGTGGGCGATGACCTTCCTGCCGGACGGCAGCCTGCTGGTCACTGAAAAGCGCGGCAAGCTGCAGCACCTGGACCTGGCCAGCGGCCAGAAGCATGAGATCACCGGCGTTCCGAAGGTCGCTTACGGCGGCCAGGGCGGCTTCGGTGACGTGATCCTGCACCCGCAATTCGCCAGCAACCACGTGGTCTATCTCAGCTATGCCGAGGAAGGCACGCTGGACACCCGCGGCGCTGCCGTGGCCCGTGCCACGCTGGCGCTGGATGCCAACGGTGCCGGCCAGCTGAAGGACCTGAAGGTGATCTGGCGACAGAGCCCGAAGGTGAGTGGTGAAGGCCACTACGGCCATCGCCTTGCTTTCGGCCCGGACGGCAAGCTGTGGATCAGCTCCAGCGAGCGCCAGAAGTTCGATCCGGCGCAGGACATGGGCGGCAACCTCGGCAAGATCATCCGCCTCAACGAAGATGGCAGCCTGCCTGCCGACAACCCGTTCGCCTCGCAGGGCGGCGTGGCCGCGCAGGTGTGGTCACTGGGCCACCGCAACATCCTCGGCATGGCCTTCGATGCCAACGGCAAGCTGTGGGCACACGAGATGGGCCCGGCCGGCGGTGACGAGCTGAACCTGATCGTGCGCGGCGCCAACTACGGCTACCCGATCGTTTCCAATGGTGACCATTACGACGGCCGGCCGATTGCCGACCACAGCACCCGCCCGGAATTCGCCGCGCCGAAGGTGACCTGGACGCCGGTGATCTCGCCGGCCGGCTTCGTGATCTACAGCGGCAACCTGTTCCCGCAGTGGAAGGGCAGCGGCTTCATCGGCGGCCTGTCCTCCACCTCGCTGGTGCGCGTGGCTTTCGACGGCGACAGCGCGCGCGAAGCCGAACGCTTCAACATGGGCGAGCGGATCCGCGAAGTGGAACAGGGCCCGGATGGCGCCCTGTGGCTGCTGGAAGACGGCAGCAAGGCGCGCCTGCTGAAGCTCACCCCGAGCACCTGAGGTAGTGCCGGCCGCTGGCCCGCACGTTTGTCCGCAACGGCCCCGCACGCGGGGCCGTCTGCGTTCATTGGATGGTGATGACCTTCACCTCGGTCTTCGTGCAGGCCTGGTCCAAGCACTGCCCGTTCAACCACACCTGGCCGCTGCCGATCATCACGCCCTGCTGGTTGACGAACACCTTGCCGAAATCCTGCTCGGACACCGCCTTGACCACCGCCGGGGTGATGATCTTCTCGTAGTTGCGCTGGAACTCACCGGGGCCGGTGATCTTCTTTCCGCCACCGACGTTCAATGGAAAGCGCACTTCCTCGACCACCGCAGCGCGATCGCCGCCAACCACGGCGGCCTTGAACGCATTGAAGACCTTCTCGAACTGCGCCGCATCGCCAAGCAGCGTTTCGATGCGCGCGCGTGCGTCTTCGGCGGGCGCTTCCGCTGCGGGCGCGGCCGGTGCCGAAGCAGCGGGTTCAGTGGCAGACGCCGCAGGCGTTGCCGGGGCGCTGGCCTCCATCGGCGGCGGTGCATCCGCCGCAGGCCCGGCCGGCGGTGCCGCCGGCTGCGAGCAGGCGGCCAGCACCAGGGCGGGAATCAGACAAGCCATCCGGCGCATGCGCGCACTCCGTCGAAACAGGGAGCCCGATGGTAGCGCCGCCGCGGTGAGGACAACAAAAAGGGGACGGAGGGGATTAAGTCGTTAGTGGCACAAACGACTTAATCCCCTCCGTCCCCTTTTTCTTCGATCAGGCCTTCAGCAGCTCGAACTGCACGGCTTGGCCGGCCGCCGAGGACGCGCAGACCCACAGGTCAAAGTGGCCCGGTTCGGCACGCAGCACGCCGTCGCGGCCGGTGAAGGCCAGTTGCTCGCGGGTGAGGGTGAACACCACGTCGGTCGACTCGCCTGGCTGCAGTGCCACCTTGCGGAAGTCCTTCAGTTCACGCACCGGACGCACGCGGCTGGCCACGCGGTCGTGGATGTACAGCTGCACCACTTCCTCGCCGGCCACGTCGCCGCTGTTGGTCAGCGTGGTGGTGATGGTCAGGGTGTCGTCCCAGCCGAGCTGCGCCGCACTCAGCTGCGGCACGCCGTAGGCGAAGGTGGTGTAGCCGATGCCGTGGCCGAACGGGTACAGCGGCTCGTTCGGGATCTCGCGCCAGCGAGCCTTGAACTCCGACATGGTCGGCAGTTCCGGGCGGCCGGTGCGCGGGTGGTTGTAGAAGTACGGCTGCTGGCCGGACACCTGCGGGAAGCTGACCGGCAGGCGGCCGGACGGGCTGTAGTCGCCGAACAGCACATCAGCCACGGCATGGCCGGTCTGCGTGCCCAGGTACCAGGTGACCGCCACCGCGTGCGCGTTGCGCACCGCGCCCTGCAATGCCAGCGCACGGCCGTTGCGCAGCAGCACCACCAGCGGCTTGCCGGTCATCGCCACCGCCTCGGCCAGTGCCTGCTGTGCCGGCGGCAGGGTGATCTCCACGCGCGACTGCGCTTCACCGCTGTAGCGCTGCGGTTCGCCCAGCGCCAGCACCACCACGTCGGCGCGCAGCGCGGCAGCCACCGCTGCTTCGGTGCCGCCCGGAATGGCAGTTTCCAGTTCGCAGCCCGGCACGATCTCCAGCAGCGTTTCATCGCCGATGGCGGCGCGCACGCCGGTTTCCAGATCCACGTAACGCTGCTTGTCGCCGAACAGCGTCCAGCAGCCTTCAATGTTCTCGCGGTCCTGCACGAACGGGCCGATCAGCGCGATCTTCTGCCCGGTCTTCTGCAGCGGCAGCACGTTGTCGCGGTTGTTCAGCAGCACGATCGAACGGCGCGCGGCATCGCGCGACAGTTCGTCATGCGCGGCGAGGTACGAGGTATCGGCTTCGCGCGCCGGGTCCAGCGAACGGTACGGGTTGTCGAACAGGCCGATGGTTTCCTTCAGCCACAGGATGCGGCGCACGCCCTCATCCAGCACCGCCATCGGCACCTCGCCGCTCTCGACCAGGCCCGGCAGGTGCTCGGCGTAGAAGCCGCTCTGCATGCTCAGGTCCAGGCCGGCGGTGAACGCCTTGGCGGTGGCATCGCGGTCGTCGGCGGCATAGCCGTGCGCGACCAGTTCCATATCGGCGGTGTAGTCGGAGATCACCACGCCCGGGAACCTCCATTCACCGCGCAGGATGTCGGTCAGCAGTTCGGCGTTGGCACTGGCCGGCACGCCGTTGATGTCGTTGAACGAGGACATCACGGTGATCGCGCCGGCGTCGAAGGCGGCCTTGAACGGCGGCAGGTGCACGTCGCGCAGGGTCTGCGGCGAGATGTCCACCATGTTGTATTCCATGCCGGCCATCACCGCGCCATAGGCGGCGAAGTGCTTCGGCGTGGCCAGCAGCGAATCGGCGGCGCGCAGGTCGCTGCCCTGGAAGCCGCGCACGCGGGCGGCGGCAAAGGCACAGCCCAGCACCACGTCCTCACCGGCACCTTCGGCGCCACGGCCCCAGCGCTGGTCGCGGGCGATGTCCACGGCCGGGGCATAGGTCCAGTGCAGGCCAGCGGCCGTGGCCTCGATGGCGGTGGCGCGCGCGGTGCGCTCGGCCAGCGCCGGCTCGAAGCTGGCGGCCTCGCCCAGCGGGATCGGGAACACGGTGCGCATGCCGTGGATGACGTCGGCCGCCAGGATCACCGGGATGCCCAGGCGGCTCTCTTCGGTGGCGACCTGCTGGATCCGGCGGCCCAGTTCGGCGCCCACACCATTGAACAGCGAGCCGACCTTGCCCTCGCGCACCTGCTGCAGCACCTGGTCGGCATTGCGCACGTTGGCTTCCGGGTTCACGTCCGGGGCGAACGGGCGGACCATGTCCGCGAAGACACCCAGCTGGCCGACCTTTTCCTCGACGGTCATCTGGGCAATGAGGGATTCGATGCGATCGGAGGCCACCGGCAGTCCTTGATGAAAACGTTTACAAGCCCGGCATTCTAGCGATCCCGAGCCGTTTGGCGAGAGGTTTCTTCATTCAGTTTCAGCCACCAGCGGGGTCCGTATGGCCCCGCCGGGGGCACCGCAGCTTACTCCGAGCCGGCCAGCTGGCGCTGCCCGGCCATCAACATGGCGTCGCTGGAGGCCTGGAACACCCGCAGGCCGAAGGCCGGCAGGATCGCCAGCAGGTGGTCGAAGATGTCTGACTGCACCGCCTCGTACTCGGCCCAGGCGGTGCTGCGGGTGAAGCAGTACAGCTCCAGCGGCAGGCCTTCGGTGGTCGGCTGCAGCTGACGTACCAGCAGGGTCATGTCGGTATGGATGCCCGGGTGGCTGCGCAGGTAGCGCTCCACATAGGCCCGGAAGGTACCCAGGTTGGTCACCCGGCGGCTGTTGACCTCGGCCACGCCCTGCTCGCGCAGGCGCCCGTTCCACTGCCCCAGCTCCTGCTCCTTGGCCTGCAGGTAGTCGCGCAGCAGCGCGAATTCACCGAGGAAGGCCAGGTCGCCCTCATCCAGGAAGCCGACGCTGTGCTGGTCCAGGTACAGCGCGCGCTTGATCCGGCGCCCACCCGCCTCCTGCATGCCGCGCCAGTTCTTGAACGACTCGGTCACCAGCTTCTTGGTCGGGATGGTGGTGATGGTCTTGTCGAAGTTCTGCACGGTGATGGTGTGCAGGGCGATGTCGATCACATCGCCATCGGCGTTCTGGCTGGGCATCTCGATCCAGTCACCGATGCGCACACGACCATCGCCACTGATCTGTACGCTGGCCACCAGCGACAGGATGGTGTCCTGGAAGATCAGCATCAGCACTGCGGTGGCGGCGCCGAGACCGGTGACCAGATAGCGGAGGTCGACGCCGGCCAGGGTGGCAACGATCGACAGGCCGGCGATCACGAAGATGACGATCTTGGCGACCTGCAGGTACCCCTTGATCGGCTTGTTGCGTGCCTCGGGGCGGCGCTCGTAGAGATCATTGGCCGCATCCAGCGCATGCGAGATGGCCAGCACCACGGTCAGGATCGCCCACGCCTGGCAGGCGCCGATGATGAAGCTCACCAGCCCCGGCGGCAGGTCCGGCACGATGCGGATGCCCGAGGCGATCACCTGGCTGGGCACCACATTGGACAGACGCGAGATCACCCGCATCAGGTGGCTGCCGCGGCCGGTATCAGCGCCCGGCAGGCGGCTGAGCAGGCGTCGCAGCCCGCGCAGCAGGATGCGCTTGGTCACCCAGTTGGCCAGGCCAGCGGCGATCAGCAGCGCCGAGATCATCAACGCCAGGTAGGCGCCAGGATAGGGTTCCAGTGTGTTCTGCAGCCGTTCCAGCCACTGTACCGCCACCACCGCGTCCACCATCGGTTGTCTCCTGTCTGTTTCGTTGTTGCCAAGGTTGCCGGCCAGCGGCCGGCACTACCGGGGTTGCTGGCCAATGGCCGGCGCGACCGGGTCAGTCCCGCGTGCGTTCGATGATCACGCCCACCGCGCGCGCGCCGCGCACCGCGCCCGGCTTGCTCAGCTTCAGGCGCAGCCACTTCACATCGAATTCGTCCAGCACGATCTGCGCGCAACGTTCGGCCAGGGTCTCGACCAGGCCGAACTCCGACTCGCGCACGAACTGTTCCAGGCGCTTGCTCACCGCCTTGTAGTTCAGGGTGTGGGCGATGTCATCGGTGGCTGCGGGGCGACGGTTGTCGAAGCCCATTTCCAGGTCGAACACCAGGTCCTGGCGGATCCGCCGCTCCCAATCGTAGATGCCGATCAGGGCGTCGATCGTCAGCCCCTCGATGAAAACCTTGTCCATTGCGGTTACCAGCCGAATACAGACGGCCATGGTACCGGCACGGCGGTGAGCCTGCCCGGAACGGGCGGCGGGCCACCGGCGTGGGGCGGTCCGGAAAAAACAAAGGGCCCTGCTAGCGGGGCCCTTTGGTACTACCGTTTGTCCCCGGGGGGAGCTGAAATCCAGCCGCGAGTCCCGGTGGCGCAGGCACGCAGATTAGGCAAGGACCAGATCGCCGGTCAAGGCCAAATCCGACAGGACAGGTCAGGTATTCGTCCGAGGCAAAACGCAGAAAATCAGCCGCGCGGACAAGGACGTTCCCTGATGGTCGCCGCCGCCCACTCTCGCGAACATCGATTCCTCCTTCACCACCGCACATGACGATGGCTCCATACGATGTACTGCGGCGCGCGTTGTCAGCGGAGCGTCTGTCTACTTACGAGAGAATCGCATCGAGCTGCAGCCCCGACGTCACAGCCGAATCCCTGTACCTGTGGAACATGCGGATGTGCAGTGCACTGATGATGCCGGTCCATCTGTGCGAAGTGGTCACCCGCAACGCCGCTGCAGCTGTGCTCGCCAGGCAGCATGGCCCGCGTTGGCCCTGGAATAATGCCTTCCGACGGAGGCTGCCAACCTCATCCAGTACTTCTCCGCGCACGGTACTGGAACAACTTGCCAGCCGCGTAACCGATACACCTGGGATCGTCGCCAACCTGCCGATGGTGTTCTGGCAGCAACTCTTTACCTGTCGCTTCGACTCCACGCTTTGGATACCCGCACTCAGCAGGGTTCTGCAGCATGCTCCCTCTGCTCATCCCAGTGCCGTCAGGAAAGCCATCCATGCGGATATCGGACGCATCCGCCACCTGCGCAACCGCATCGCCCATCACGAGCCCATCCTCGAGCGCGACATCGGCGCCGACCTGGCCGCGATCGGGCGGCTGATCCATGCCCGCTGCCCACACACGCTGGGCTGGCTGCAGCGCCATGAGCGGGCGACAACCGTGCTGGCGGCGTCGCCGTTGGCAGTGCATCGGTAATGCGCCCGCCGGGCATGGCCCGGCGCTATCGGTTCACACCGCCGGCAGGGTCGCCATGTCCCAGCGCGGGGTCACATCCACCTTCGGCGGACTGTGCTGGCCGGCCTGCAGGCGCAGCGCGCCGGCGAAGGCAATCATCGCGCCGTTGTCGGTGCACAGTGCCGGCCGCGGGAAGCAGGCGCGGCCGCCGAGGCGCTCGGCCATCTGCTGCAGGCGGGCGCGCAGGCGCGTGTTGGCGCCGACGCCGCCGGCCACCACGATCACGTTGGTCCCCGCCGCTTCCAGCGCGCGCTCGCACTTGATCGACAGGGTCTCGACCACCGCATCTTCAAAGCCCCGGGCGATGTCGGCACGGGTCTGCTCGCTCTGGTCGCTGTCGCGCCAGGCCATCAGGACCTGGGTCTTCAGGCCGGAGAAGCTGAAATCCAGCCCCGGGCGGTCGGTCATCGGCCGCGCGAAGCGATACGCGCCCGGCGTGCCCTGCTCGGCCAGCCTGGCCAGCTGCGGGCCACCGGGGTACGGCAGCCCCATCAGCTTGGCGGTCTTGTCGAAGGCTTCGCCGGCCGCATCATCCAGGGTTTCGCCCAGCAGGCGGTACTGGCCGATCGCATCCACCGCCACCAGCTGGGTATGGCCACCGGACACCAGCAGTGCCACGAACGGCGCTTCCGGCCGGTCGTCTTCCATCAGCGGGGCCAGCAGGTGGCCTTCCATATGGTGTACGCCCACGGCCGGTACCTCCAGCGCCCAGGCCAGCGAACGCGCCACGCCCGCGCCCACCAGCAGCGCGCCGACCAGGCCGGGACCGGCCGTATAGGCCACGCCATCGATATCGCCTACCCCCAGACCGGCTTCGGCCAGGGTCTGGCGCACCAGCGGCAGCAGCTTGCGGACGTGGTCGCGGCTGGCCAGTTCTGGCACCACACCCCCGTATTCGGCGTGCAGGGCGATCTGGCTGTAGACCGCATGGGCGCGCAGGGCCGCGCTGCCGGACAGGCCGGTGTCATACACCGCCACGCCGGTCTCATCACAGGAAGATTCGATGCCAAGGACTCGCATGCCTGCTATTATGACGCCCCTGCCGCCCCCTCGGGGGATGTGCAGATCTCACTGCTTTCGAACTTCCGGCCCGTATTCAGGGTTGGCCGCTTGCAGTTTGTCTATTCGCCGCTATAATGTGCGGCTCGCCGGGCGTGACCCGGTTCTACTGTGTCCCGGAGATTCCATGCCCAGCGTCAAAGTCCGCGAGAACGAGCCCTTCGAGTTTGCTCTTCGCCGCTTCAAGCGCACTTGCGAAAAGGCCGGTGTGCTGGCCGAAACCCGCAAGCGCGAGTTCTACGAAAAGCCGACCCAGGAGCGCAAGCGCAAGGCCGCCGCTGCTGTGAAGCGTCAGCTGCGCCGCTCGTCGCGCGACGTCACCAAGCGTCAGCGCCTGTACTGATCGGACGCATCTTCATTGCGGCGGGCCTGCCTGTCGCGATGGAGCCGAAGCCGGCACGCGCGAGCGTCGCCGGCTTTTTGCGTTTCCGGGTTCGGGCATCCGCCCCCGCCCCACCTACCACCACGAGGTTCCTCATGAGCATGAAGCAGCAGCTCACCGAAGACATGAAGGCCGCCATGAAGGCGGGCGAGAAGCACAAGCTGGGCGTGATCCGCCTGATCAATGCCGCCATCAAGCAGCGCGAAGTGGACGAGCGCATCGAACTGGACGACACCGCCGTGATCGCCGTGCTCGACAAGATGGTCAAGCAGCGCAAGGACTCGGTCAGCCAGTACGAAGCCGCCAACCGCGAAGACCTGGCCGAGATCGAGCGCGCCGAGATCGTGGTCATCGAAGCCTACCTGCCGGCCAAGATGGGCGAAGCCGAGATCGTGGCCGCCATCCAGGCCGCCATCGCCGAAACCGGCGCCTCCGGCCCGGCCGACATGGGCAAGCTGATGGGCGCACTGAAGCCCAAGCTCGCCGGCCAGGCCGACATGGGCCTGGTCTCCAAGCTGGTCAAGCAGCTGCTGGCGTAATCCAGCACTTGCGGTCGGATCCCTTCCGCGACACGGAAGGGTTCTGACCCCATTGATGCACCCGCTTCACCGCACCTTCGTCGGTCGCCTGCTACAACCGCACACATGGTTGAACCCGAGCCCAACGTTCCCGTGTCACTGCACAAGTACATCAAGCGCCTGCAGGACAGCTTCCCGATGGCGGTGGCCAAGCGCTTCATCGACGTCGACGTGCTGACCCAGGCAGCTTCCGTCTCCTTTTACGCCCTGCTGTCGATGGCACCGTTGCTGGTGCTGCTGCTGTGGCTGACCGCCTCGCTGTACCCACCGGCCCAGCAGGCACTGATCGACCAGATCAGCTCGGTGGCCGGCAGCAGCGCGGCTACCGTGGCCGAAACCGTTCTGAAGAACGCCGACAACCAGCCGGATGTCGGCTCGCTGGCGGGTGTGTGGAGCACGCTGCTGCTGTTCGTCGGCGCCACCGCCGTGTTCGCCCAGCTGCAGAACGCACTGAACCTGATCTTCCGCACCAGCGGCGAGCGCCTGGAAGGCCTCAAGGCCTGGCTGCGCAAGCGCGTGTTCTCGTTCGGCGTGGTGCTGGCGCTGGGCTTCCTGCTGATCCTGTCGATGACCGCCACCACGGTGCTGCAGGTGGCCTTCGCGCAACTGCCCTCGATCCTGCCCGCGCTGGGGTACGTCACGAGCCTGCTGCTGTACGCAGTCGGCTTCGCCTTCATGTACCACTACCTGCCCGACCGTCGCGTGGCGTGGCGCCAGGCCTTCATCGGCGGCGTCATCACCTCGGCACTGTTCGCACTGGGCCGGTACGGCATCGGCGTCTACATCGCCACCGTGGCACCCGGCAGTGCCTACGGCTCGATGGGCGCGCTGGTGATCTCGCTGGTCTGGATCTACTACGCCACCGTCGTGTTCTTCGTTGGTGCCCTGATGACGGCGGTGATCGATGAGCGCCTGCGCGCGCGTCATCACCTGGCCGCAGCCGGCATTGATCCGGCAACCGCCAGCCAGGTGCCCGACAGGGGGTAAACTAGGCCGACCGCCCCCGGTTCCGTCGCGTGGTCCTGCACCGCGCCCTGCCCTGTTGCCCATGGCCCGTATCCCCGACGCTTTCATCGACGACCTGCTCGCCCGCACCGACATCGTCGAGGTGGTGGGCAGCCGCGTGCCTTTGAAGCGCCAGGGCAAGGAGTACGCCGCGCGCTGCCCGTTCCATGACGAGCGCTCCGCGTCGTTCACGGTCTCGCCCACCAAGCAGTTCTATCACTGCTTCGGCTGCGGCGCGCACGGCACCGCGATCAGCTTCCTGATGAACTACGACCGCCTCGAGTTCCTCGACGCGGTGGATGAGCTGGCCAAGCGCGCGGGCATGGAAGTACCGCGCAACGAGAACCCGCGCAGCCCCCAGCAGCAGGACGACAGCCGCGAGCTGTATTCGGCACTGGATGCCGCCGCCCGGTTCTTCCAGAAGAACCTGGAAGGCAGCGACAAGGCACGCAGTTACCTTGATGGGCGTGGCGTGGACGAAGAGAACCGCGCGCGCTTCCAGATCGGCTATGCGCCGGATGGGTACAGCGGCCTGCGCGATGCACTGGGCAAGGACGAGCGGCGCATGAAGCTGCTCGACCGCGCCGGCCTGTTCTCCAAGAACGATCGCGGCCATGTCTACGACAAGTTCCGCGACCGGGTGATGTTCCCGATCTTCGATCGTCGCGGCCGGGTGATCGCCTTCGGCGGCCGCGTGTTCGAGAAGGACGACGGCCCCAAGTACCTCAACTCGCCCGAAACCGCGCTGTTCCACAAGGGCCGCGAACTGTACGGCCTGTGGCAGGTGCGCCAGGCCAACCAGAAGATCGAGCGGTTGATCGTGGTCGAGGGCTACATGGACGTGGTCTCGCTGTTCCAGTTCGGTGTCACCCAGGCGGTGGCAACACTGGGTACCGCAACCACGCCGGACCATGCCGAGCTGCTGTTCCGCAACGCGCCGGACGTGTTCTTCTGCTTCGACGGCGACGCCGCCGGCCGCCGCGCCGGCTGGAAGGCGCTGGAGTCGGTGCTGCCGCGCATGAAGGATGGCCGCCAGGCCTTCTTCCTGTTCCTGCCCGATGGCGAGGACCCGGACACCATCGTGCGCAAGGAAGGCGCCGAGGCCTTCAACGAGCGCCTGAAGCAGGCCACGCCGCTGTCGCAGTTCTTCTTCGACGAACTGACCCGCGAGATCAACCTGGGCACGCTCGATGGCAAGGCACGCCTGGCCGAGCGCGCAAAGCCGATGCTGGCGCAGATTCCCGACGGTGCCTTCGGCGACCTGATGAAGCAGCAGCTGGCGCAGCTGACCGGGCTCGGCGGCAACGCCCAGGCTGCACGCACGCCGATGCCGCAACGCCAGCCTTCGCGCACGATCCAGCCGGTGGCCAGGCGCAGCCTGGTGCGCGGCGCGATCGCCGTGCTGCTGCAGCAACCCTCGCTGGCGCTGACCCTGGGCGGCAAGCATCACTTCCAGGGCCTGCGCCTGCCCGGTGTGGAACTGCTTCTGGAGCTGCTGGGGCTGGTCGAACAGCGCCCGGACATCAGCACCGGCGCCCTGCTGGAACACTTCGACGGCCGCGAGGAACAGGCCTCGCTGCATACATTGGCCGCACAGACGCTGCCCGGCACCGAAGCCAGCTGGACCCAGGAACTGCACGACGCAGTGGCCCAGCTGGAGAAACAGCTGCTGGTGCAACGTCTGGAGGAGTTGTTGGCAAAGCAGCGCCAGCAGGGCCTGGACGATACTGACAAATACGAACTGCGCGAGCTGCTCAAGGCCCGCGCCGGGCTGCGCCTGTAGCAGCAGAACGCTTTCACGGAGAGGACCATGCTGCTGCGCCTGACCTGCCTGCTGTTGTTGTCGCTCTGCCTGCCGCTGACGGCCCTGGCCGAAGAAGCATCCCTCAACGAAGTCCGCCCTGGCCTGTATGCCGGTGGCCAGCCCAGCGCCGCACAGCTGCAGGCCTTGGCCGCGCAGGGCGTACGCACGGTGATCGACCTGCGCCAGCCCGGCGAGGACCGGGGTTTCGATGAAACCCGCGCGGCCGAATCGCTGGGCCTGCGCTATGTGCGCATTCCGGTGGCCGGCGCCGAGGGCCTGGATGCGGCCAATGTGCGCGCCGTGCACCAGGCCCTGCAGCAGAGCCAGGGGCCGGTGCTGCTGCACTGCGCCTCCGGCAACCGCGCCGGTGCCGTGCTCGGCCTGGTCAATGCCCGCTATGAGCATGCCAGCCCGGAGCAGGCGCTTCAGCTCGGCCAGCGCGCCGGCCTGAAGTCGCTGGAAGCCGCCACCCGCCAGCGCCTGGCCACACCGGTCACCTCGCCCTGAACCACCCTCCGCACCAAGGACTCTGCCCACCATGACCCGCTGGTGGTCGCGCCTGCGACCGGACAACTTCACCCTCGCCCTGCTGTGCACCGTCGGCCTGGCCTCGCTGCTGCCGATGAAGGGCGCCGCCGCCATCGTCCTCGACGATGTCACCACCGTCGCCATCGCCGCGCTGTTCTTCCTGCATGGTGCGCGCCTGCCGCGCGAGTCGATCATCGGCGGCATGCTGCACTGGCGGCTGCACCTGACCATCCTGGCCTGCACCTTCATCCTGTTCCCGCTGCTGGGGCTGATGTTCAAGCCACTGTCGGGCTGGCTGCTGACTCCGGAGCTGTACCTGGGCGTGCTGTTCCTGTGCACCCTGCCGTCCACCGTGCAGTCGTCCATCGCGTTCACCTCGATGGCCCGCGGCAACGTGCCGGCAGCGGTGTGCAGCGCCTCGCTGTCGAGCATCCTCGGCGTGTTCCTGACCCCACTGCTGCTGACCGCGCTGGCCGGCACCTCCGGCGGCGTGCATGACCCACTGCACGCGATCGGCGGCATCATGCTGCAGCTGCTGGTGCCGTTCGTGGCCGGCCACCTGCTGCGGCCGTGGATTGCCGGCTGGGTGGAGAAGCAGCGCGCGCTGCTGCGCTACACCGACCAGGGCACGATCCTGCTGGTGGTGTATTCGGCGTTCGGCGAAGCGGTGACCGAAGGGTTGTGGAGCAAGACACCGCTGCTCTCGTTGCTGGCCGTGGCCGTGGTGGCTGCCGTGCTGCTCGGCATCGCCATGCCGCTGATCACCTTCATCGCCCGCCGGCTGCGCTTCAACCGCGAGGACGAGATCGCCATCGTGTTCTGCGGCTCGAAGAAGAGCCTGGCCACCGGCGTGCCGATCGCCAAGGTGCTGTTCGCCGGCGGCAGCCTCGGCGCGATCGTGCTGCCGGTGATGATCTACCACCAGATCCAGCTGATCGTCTGCGGTGTGATCGCGCAGCGGTATGCGCGGCGCAAGCCCTGACAGGGCACGCGGGTTGTTCCGAGTGAACCATCCACGCATGGCGTGGATCTACTCCAAACCACGGATGGCGTGAACCACCAGTAGATCCACGCCATGCGTGGATGGGTTGCCTGACGCTACGGATCCACGAGCGTGCCGACGCTCAGCTCCGGCATCCACACCCACAGGTCGTACGCCCGTTCCGCATGGGTATCGCCCCGCAGCCGCGGGGCCACCTGCTCTGGAAGTGGCCGCGCCATGCAACGGTCCGCGCACGCCCACGCCTGGCCACGCAGCGCACCCAACCGCACGCTGTAGATATCCAGGTCCCGCAGCTGGGAGGCCATCGGCTGCCTCTGCATTTCCGGCGGCATACCTTCCGGCCGCCGCAGCATGGCGTGGACATTGCCAGTCAGCACCAGCATGCGTGCATTGTCTGGCAACCCTCGATAGAGCCGTCGCAACTCGGCTGCCATGAAGTCATCGCGCGCCTGGTTGCCGCCACTGCTGGCATTGACGTCATAGCCAACCAATTCGATCACGCGCCCCTGCATCTTCAGCACACGCAGGCCTTCGATCATCGCCAGCATGTCGCGGCTGCGGCGACCATCATGCTGGTCATCGCGCACGGTCCAGAACGCGCGGCCGCGCAGGTGCCGGCGCGCCGTGGCCCCGCCATCGGATTCCAGATAGTCGCGCAGCACAGGGTTCTCGGCGCGTGGCAGTTCCAGCGCCAGCAGGACCGGGCCGTTGCGGCTGTAGTCGTCCACCAGCTGGCGTACCAGCAACGGCGTCTCGCGGGTGCCGTGGAACTCGCCCAGTATCAGCAGGCGGTGCTCA
Organism: Stenotrophomonas sp. a6; assembly: GCF_030913325.1. Taxonomy (NCBI): domain Bacteria; kingdom Pseudomonadati; phylum Pseudomonadota; class Gammaproteobacteria; order Lysobacterales; family Lysobacteraceae; genus Stenotrophomonas; species Stenotrophomonas sp. a6. The sequence continues at coordinate 377,441 of NZ_CP133161.1, read as the reverse complement.
CCGGCATGCTGGCGGATCTGCGCGGCGGTGTCATCGGCATGCGCGGTGAGGGCCACACCCAGCGCCAGCAGCAGCGCGGTGGTCCAACGGACGATCGAATGCATTCCTGCGCCCTCCTTTCCTTTGCGGTCAGGAACAGCAATGGCGACGCAGCAACCGCGGTTCAAGTAGATCCACGCCGTGCGTGGATGCTCCCGCCATCAGACCGGGCCTGAGTCGAGCGTGGCTCGACTCTACAAAGGGCAGCCCCTCACAACCAGGGCAGGATCCAGTGGTCCACCAGCAGGAAGGCGAACAGCGCCATCAGGTACACGATGGAGTAATAGAACATCTTCATCGAGAACAATTCGTCCGGCGGGTTGAGCATGCGCCAGGCATACCAGAGGAACACCGCGTTGAGCACGATCGCGCCGCCCAGGTAGAACGCACCGCTCATGCCCACCAGGTACGGCAGCAGGCAGACCAGCGCCAGCACCACCGAATACGCCATGATCTGCTTGCGGGTATGCACCACGCCATGGGTCACCGGCAGCATCGGGATCTCCGCCTTGGCGTAGTCCTCGCGGCGGAAGATCGCCAGCGCCCAGAAGTGCGGCGGGGTCCAGATGAAGATGATCAGCACCAGCAGCGACGAGTACGCCCAGTCCGACGAGCCCTGCATGCCGGTCACCGCCGCCCAGCCCAGCATCGGCGGCATCGCGCCGGCCAGGCCACCGATGACGATGTTCTGCGAGGTCGCACGCTTGAGGTACACGGTGTAGATCACCGCGTAGCCGATCAGCGAGGCGAAGGTCAGCACGGCGGTGATCAGGTTCACCCACAGCACCAGGATGGTCATCGACAGCACGATCAGCACGCCGGCAAACACCAGCACCTGCCATGGCTTGACCTTGCCCACCACCAGCGGACGCCACGAGGTGCGCGCCATCTGCGCATCGATGTGCGCGTCCAGCAGCTGGTTGATGGCTGCCGCGGCCGAGGCCGCCAGCCAGATGCCGAGGAAACCGAGCACGCCGGCGCGCACCTGCTCCCAGCTCGGCACGCCCGGAATGGCCAGGACCATGCCGACCAGGGCGGTGAAGACGATCAGGGCAACGACCTTGGGCTTGGTCAGGTCCCAGTACTGGCGGTAATTGGAAAACATGGAATCAGTCCGGGGCGCGCAGGCGGGCCAGCAGGCTGACCAGCACGAACAACAGGGCAACGGCCACGCCGTTGTGGGCCACCGCCACTTCCAGCGGCAGCGCCAGCTTCACGTTGAGGATGCCGAGGGTGACCTGCAGCACCAGCAGCGCGATCAGCGCGCTGGCCCAGCCACGCATGCTCGGCAGGCGGAACAGGCGCACGCCCAGCCACAGCAGGTAGACGGCCACCACCACCGCGAACAGCCGGTGCGCCATCTGGATGGCGATACGCGAGGCGCCATCCAGCACGCCGCCTTCGTAATCCACGCCGATGCCGCGCCACAGGGTGAAGCCTTCGACGAAGTTGTGCTGCGGCCACCACTGGTTGGCACAGCGCGGGAAGTTGTCCAGCGAGGCGCTGCCGCCGCCGCAGGCCAGCGCCGCGTAGTTGGCACTGACCCAGCCGCCCAATGCGATCTGGGTGACCAGCACCGCCACGCCGATGCGCAGCACCCACTTCAGCTTCGGTGCTTCGGCCAGGGTGATCGGCATGTGCGTGGCGCGCCAGGCCATCCAGACCAGCAGCGCGAACATCAGCATGCCGCCCAGCAGGTGCCCCATCACCACGATGGGCTTGAGCAGCAGGGTCACCGTCCACATGCCCAGCAGGGCCTGGAAGATCACCACGGCCAGGGTCAGCAGTGCAGCGCGCGCCAGGTCGATGTTGCTCCAGCGCAGCGCGGCGATCAGCAGGATCGCCTCGCCGATCAGAGCCAAGGTACTGGCGGTGCCATGCCAGCCCATCATGTACAGCGGTATGCCGGCGGCCACCAGCACGCAGGCGGTCACCACCGCCGTGCTTCCGAATCGCCGCTTGCGCGTGGCCAGCAGCGCCAGGGTCAGGATCTCGATGCCCAGTGCGCCGGCCAGGAAGCGGTGCACCTGTTCACGCCAGGCCTTGTGGGTCTCCAGCGGGCGGATCTCCGCCGCCGGGTGGCCGATGGTCTCTTCCACGTGCTGCGGCCAGGTGGCCTGGCCATAGCAGGTCGGCCAGTCCGGGCAGCTCAGGCCGGCATCGGACAGGCGCACGAAGGCGCCGAACATGATCGTGCTCGCGGTCATGATCATGGCGAACCACGCCAGGCGGTGGAAATTGCGGTGCAGCGCCGGACGCGCGGAAAGGCTCATCAAACGGGACTCACTTCAGTTTCAGCAACGTGGCCATGTCCTTGCGCAGGCCACCGAGGTCGGTGCCCGGGGCATGACGCATGATCACGAAGCCGTTCGGATCGATCACGTAGACCGGCAGGCCAGCCGGATCGTCGACGCCGGGCAGGGCCGCGCGCAGTGCTGGCGACGGAGCCAGCGGCCGCAGCGCGGGCAGCGAGGCGATCGACGCCGGTGGCGTTCCCAGCCACAGGATTTCGACATTATCGGCGTTATGGCCGAACAGCTGCCACACCTTGCCCAGTCCCTGCGACAAAGTGACGCACTGGACGTCGCAGGCACCGGCAGGCGCCACCAGCAGGCGCCAGGTACGGGCTTCGGGGTTCCACGGGTACGGCTGGCCGTTGGCCAGGGTCGGCGCCTGCTGGCGCAGGTCCACAGGCGGCTTCAGCAGCTGGCCGGCATTGCGGTGCCCGGCGGGCTGCCAGCCAGAGAAGCGCAGCACGGCGGCCAGCGCCATCGCCCCGAAGAACACGGCAAACAGCAGCACCAGGGTCCGGCGGCCGGAGCCGCGCGCCTGCGGGGACGTAGCAGTGTTCATGCGGGGCATTTTCTCATGGTTGGGTGAGGGATGCGGGTGTGACGCCGCGGTAGCGCCGGCCGCCGGCCGGCATCCAGGAATGCGGGGGTTGCCGGCCAGCGGCCGGCACTACCGGGCAGCACGTCGCCTGCGCCACTCCAGTACCAGCGCGACCACCAGCACGGTCAGGGCCAGACCGAACCACTGCACGGCGTAGCCCAGGTGGCGTTGCGGCGGCAGCGTGTTCGGCAGCAGGTCCAGGTCGCGTTCGTCGCCGAAGGGCAGCGCCGGGTCCAGCCGCAGGACGCGATCAGGCAATGCCGGCAGGCCAAGCGCCGCCGCCAGGCCCTCGGCGGGCAAGCGGCTGGCCAGCCAACGCCCGGCCTCATCGGTAGCGGAGAACGCCGGGCCCAGGGCCAGCCCCGCCGACGGCGGCGGCGCCAGCAGGCCACGCACCGCCACCGGCGAAGGCGGCGACGGCACATCCGGCAGCCTGCGATCGGGCGGCAGCGCGCGCCAGCCCAGATCGACCAGCAGCACGCTGCCCTCGTCACTGCGGAACGGGCGATAGATCTTCACGCCCGCGCGGCCGTGCCGGGTCTGGTTGTCCAGCAGCACCACGCCGGGCAGGAAGCGACCGTGGTCGGCCACGCCGTGCAAGGCGCCAGGTGCAACCAGAGCCTGCGCCAGTGGCAGCGCCTGTGCCACAGCTGGACCTTGTGCATCCAACATTGCCTGCTTGGCATGCATGCGCTGCAGCTGCCACAGCCCCAATGCGGTGAAACCAACCATTGCCAGCACCGCCAGCAGCCATCCGATCACGCGCGTGTGCTGGCGCATCATGACAAGTCCGCGCAAACGCGGTCAGATAGGCGCATCCACCCTGCCCTCGAGCCGCGCATGAGTGATTCGCTGAAGACCCTGCTGGTAATCGCGTTTCTGATCGTCATCGTCTGGAATCTGGGCGCCGGCCTGTATTACCTGCTGGTCGACCGCGGCCAGACCAAGCGCACGGTCAACGCACTGACGCGCCGCATCGCGGTGTCGGTTGCGTTGATCCTGCTGGTGATCGTGAGCATCTACATGGGCTGGATCAAACCGCACGGCATCGGCGGCTGAGGCCACCGATGCGTGCGCGGTCAAAGCACGTAGACGAACATGAAGAGCATCAGCCACACCACGTCGACGAAGTGCCAGTACCACGCGGCCGCTTCAAAACCGAAATGGTTGTCGCGGGTGAAGTGTCCCTTGGCCGAACGCAGCCACATCACGATCAGCATGATCGTGCCCAGCAGCACGTGCGCGCCGTGGAAGCCGGTCAGCATGAAGAACGTTGAACCGTAGATGCCCGAGCCGAGCGTCAGGTTCAGTTCCTTGTAGGCGTGGATGTACTCCTCCGCCTGCAGGGTCAGGAAGCCCAGGCCAAGCACCACGGTCAGGCCCAGCCAGATCAGCAGCTGGCGACGGTTGCCGGCCTTCAGCGCGTGGTGGGCAATGGTCAAGGTCACGCCGGAGGTGAGCAGGATCAGCGTATTGATCAGCGGCAGGCCCCAGGCCGGGATGGTCTGGAACGCGCCACCGATCGCCGCCGGCCCGTTGGTCGGCCAGCCGGCGGAATAACCCTGCCAGAGCAGCTCGTTGGTCATCACCCCGCGGCCTTCGCCGCTCAGCCACGACAGGCCCAGGTTGCGGGTGTAGAACAGCGCGCCAAAGAAGGCGCCGAAGAACATCACTTCGGAGAAGATGAACCAGATCATTCCCATCCGGAACGAGCCATCGACCTGGTGGTTGTAGTTGCCCGCCTGCGACTCGCGCACCACGTCGCTGAACCACCAGAACAACGTCAGCACCAGCATCGCGATGCCAATGTAGAAGGTCCAGCGTCCCCAGCTGGCATCGTTGAGCCAGCTGGCCACGCCCACCATGGTCACCATCATCGCGATGGAACCCACGAACGGCCATTTGCTCTGGGCCGGGACGAAGTACACGTTGGCGTCGGTCGGTGTCTGGGCCATGTCGGTATCCGGGTCAGGGTGCGGCGTGCGCGCCTTCCGAGGTGGCGGCCGGGGCCAGCCGATCGGACAGCGCGTCGTTGCGGTAGAAGGTATAGGACAAGGTGATCGTCTTGATCTCCGGCGGCAGGTCCGGATCAACGATGAAGCGCACCGGCATGTCGCGCTTCTCGCCAGCCTGCAGCGTCTGTGCGGTGAAACAGAAACATTCGGTCTTGCTGAAGAAGCCCGAGGCACGCGCCGGCGCCACCGAAGGCACCGCACTGCCGACCACCGCCTGCTGGCTGTCGTTGCGGGCGAAGTACAGCGCCTCGTTGAGTTCGCCGGGCACCACGTCCATGGTCAGCTGTTCGGGATGGAACGACCACGGCAGGCGCGAATTGACGCCGCCATCGAACTCCACGCGCACGGTGCGCTTGCCGGTGGCGGCGCCTGCACTGGCTTCGCCACCGGGGCCGCGTTCCAGGCGCACACCGAACACCTTCTCGCAGGCGATGCGGTACAGCGGCACCAGCGAGAACGTGAGCAGGAACACCGCCACCGCCACACCGATCAGGCGCGGCAGCCCCGCACTGCGTGACGGTGTGCTGGCTGGCGCCTCGCTCATCGGCCGATCACCCCGCTGAGGATGAAGCCGACGTAGACCAGCACGGCGATGGCGCCGACCCACATCGCCGTGCGCCTGGCGCGCTGCCGTTGCTGTTCGATGCCGTGGCGTTGGGCTTCGGTCTGGCTTTGGCTTTGGCTTTGGTAGAGCCGACTGTTAGTCGGCTGCACTTCGCGAGTCGACTGACAGTCGACTCTACCGATCGGCAGCGGGCTCTCGTTATGCATGCCTCACCTCAATGCGTGATGTCGTCATGCGCCAGATCTCCCGGACGGATGGTCGGCGGCGTGGTGAAGGTATGTGCCGGTGCTGGCGACGGCAGCGTCCACTCCAGGCCGCGCGCGCCTTCCCAGGAACGGGCCTCGGCCTTCTCGCCGTTGCGCAGGGACGACAGCAGGATCGCGGCCATCATGAACGGGGTGACGAACATGCCGAACGCACCGATCGAGCTGATCAGGTTCCAGTCGGCGAAGGCCACGCTGTAGTCGGGAATGCGACGCGGCATGCCGGCCAGGCCGAGGAAATGCTGCGGGAAGAACAACAGGTTGACGAATACGATCGACCACCAGAAGTGCACCTTGGCCCACTTCTCGCTGTACATCCGCCCGGTCCACTTCGGCCACCAGTAGTACACCGCGGCGATCAGCGCGAACACCGCACCGGTCACCAGCACGTAGTGGAAGTGCGCGACCACGAAGTAGGTGTCGTGGTACTGGAAGTCGGCGGCGACGATCGCCAGCATCAGGCCGGAGAAGCCACCGATGGTGAACAGGATGACGAAGGCCACCGACCACAGCATCGGTGCCTCGAACGTCAGCGAGCCACGCCACATGGTGCTGACCCAGTTGAACACCTTCACCCCGGTCGGGATCGAGATCAGCATGGTGGCGAACATGAAGTAGATCTCGCCGCCCAGCGGCATGCCCACGGTGAACATGTGGTGGGCCCAGACGATGAACGACAGGAACGCGATCGCGGCGGTGGCGTACACCATCGCCTGGTAGCCGAACAGCGGCTTGCGGCTGAAGGTCGGGATGATCTCGCTGACCACGCCGAAGGCGGGCAGGATCATGATGTAGACCTCGGGATGGCCGAAGAACCAGAAGATGTGCTGGTACATCACCGGGTCACCGCCACCGGCGGCATTGAAGAAGCTGGTGCCGAAGAACTTGTCGGTCAGCAGCATGGTCACCGCGCCGGCCAGCACCGGCATCACCGCGATCAGCAGGAAGGCGGTGATCAGCCAGGCCCAGCAGAAGATCGGCATTTTCAGCAGGTCGATGCCCGGCGCACGCATGTTGAGCACGGTGGCGATGATGTTGATCGCGCCCATGATCGAACTGATGCCGGCCACGTGGATGGCGAATACGCTGAAGGCAACGTTGTAGCCGCCCTGCAGCGACAGCGGCGGGTACAGCGTCCAGCCACCGGCCGGTGCACCGCCCGGCAGGAACAGGGTCAGCAGCAGCAGGCTGAAAGCCACCGGCAGCAACCAGAACGACCAGTTGTTCATGCGTGGCAGCGCCATGTCCGGCGCGCCGATCTGCAGCGGGATCATCCAGTTGGCCAGGCCGACGAAGGCCGGCATCACCCCGCCGAAGATCATCACCAGCGCATGCACGGTGGTCATCTGGTTGAAGAACTCGGGCTTGACGAACTGCAGGCCCGGCTGCGCCAGCTCTGCGCGGATCACCACGCTCATCGCCGCACCGATGATGAACATGATGAAGCTGAAACCGAGGTACAGCGTGCCGATGTCCTTGTGGTTGGTCGAGAAGAACCAACGTTCGAAGAAGCTCTGGTGGTGATGGTGATCGTCGTGCCCAACTGCCGAGTGCGCCATTGCAAAACACCTCTCAGAATCGGTTGTCACCGCGGCCGCGAACGGCCGCGGGCTTTACATCACGCTCCGCTGGCCGCGGTGGCAGGCGCGCTGCCGGCTTCTGCAGCAGCAGGCGCAGCCGGTGCCTCGCCCGTCGGTGCAGTCGGTTCGGCAGGTGCCGCAGGCGTGGCGGGCTCGGCGGGCGGCGCCGGCTTGCGCTGCGCCAGCCACTTCCTGAAGTCCTCCTTGGACACCGCCTCGACCACGATCGGCATGAAGCCGTGGTCCTTGCCGCACAGCTCGGCGCACTGGCCGCGGTAGACACCGGGCTGCTCGATGCTGGTCCAGGCTTCGTTGATGAAGCCGGGGATGGCGTCCTGCTTCCAGCCCAGCGCCGGCACCCACCAGGCGTGGATCACGTCGTCGGAGGTGATGACGAAACGCACCTTGGTATCGACCGGCAGCACCAGGCGGTTGTCGACATCCAGCAGGTAGTGCGGATGGCTTTCGCGGGTCGGCACGATGCCGCTCTGCCGCACCCGGTCGGACTCGCGGTCCAGGCGGCTGGTGAAGGTGACGTTCTCGCCCAGGTATTCGTACTTCCACATCCACTGGTAGCCGGTGACCTTCACCGTCATCTCGGCATCGCGGGTGTCGTACATCTTGATCAGGTTGGCCGTGGCCGGCCATGCCATCACGATCAGGATGATCACCGGGATCACTGTCCAGATGATCTCGGCCTTGGTGTTGTGGCTGAAGGTGGCCGCGACCGCGCCCTTGGATTTGCGGAACTTGAAGATGGCGTAGGCCATCGCCCCGAACACGATGACGCCGATCACCGTGCAGATGATCAACGACAGGTTGTTCGATTCCCAGGCCAGGCGCGAGGTCTGGGTCACCCCCTTGCCCATGTTCAGCTGCCACGGCTTCGGATCGGCCGCCTGGGCCCAGGCCAACGCCGGCATCAGTCCCCCGGTCGCCAGCATCGCGGCGACCGCGTTCACGCACTTCGTGCCCCACCTGCTGCTTTGCTTCATTGCCTAGACCCTTAGCGTCGTCGGTTGCCGCCATCGCTGGCGGCGAGCAAGCTTTCAAGTGTCTCTGCGAGCGTCTGACGTTCGGCCGGCGCGAGGAAACTCCCCACCTCCACCTGCCGGCCGCTGGATGCCAGCCGGACCCTCTCATCGTCGGTGAGCAGGCGCACCCAGTGGGGATGGGCCCGGAACACCGGCGATCCACCGGGTACGGGGATGACCTCCACGTACGCCGGCACTACCCGGATCTCCTCCTGCCGTTCACCGCTGCGCCACAAGGCACGCAGCGCGGCCGCCAGCACCAGGCTGTACAGCAGCGCGAACAGGGGGGCGAATGCATTGCCGGCCAACCACCCGAGGGCGGACACCAGCCACATCGCACCCGACAACACGGTGAACAACAGGACGAACTGCCGGGCATCGAGCGCCCGTGGGGGACGCAGCCGCAGCTGCGTACCTGACCCATCCGGAGCTGGAAGCACCTCGATCATGTCGCAACCGCGTTCCTGCCGCGGGAAACGCCTCGATGGTAGCCCCGCCCTCTCGCCGGTAGCAAGGGTGCATTCACACATTTTCCGATGCTGCAACACAGCATGAGGTCGGCGGTACGAATGACGAATTCGGCATAAACTCCTCCGCACTTGCTGAACACGCTGAATCCACCGCAGCTATTGGCTATCAGCGCTTCACGAAGGTGGCTGCTGGGCACTTCCGCAACCCGCAAAAATGATTAAAATCGCCAAGTTTTCCACTGGCCGGACCGGCATGAACGCACCTTCCTCCTCCCCTGCAGCCCACGACGCCCCGCGTCCCGGCGCGTTGCTGTCGCCGGAACTGCCGGCGCCCCCCAACCCGTTCCGCCAGGCCATCACCGACGCCTGGTTGAAGGACGAGGCCACCCACGTGCGCGAGCTGCTGGCGCAGGCCCGCCTGCCCGCCGAAGAACAGGCCAAGGTGCAGGCGCTGGCCGCCGACCTGGTCGGCCGCGTGCGCGTGCGTGCCAAGGACCAGGGCGCGATCGAAGCCTTCATGCGCCAGTACGACCTGGGCAGCGAGGAAGGCGTGTTGCTGATGTGCGTGGCCGAGGCACTGCTGCGTATTCCGGACCAGGACACCGCCGACAAGCTGATCCGCGACAAGCTGGCCGATGCCGACTGGGAAAAGCACCTGGGCGGCAGCGACTCGGTGCTGGTCAATGCCTCCACCTGGGGCCTGATGCTGACCGGCAAGCTGGTGCAGATGAACGACGCCACCCGCGCCGATGCGCCCAGCGCGTTCAAGCGCCTGGTCGGCCGCGTCGGTGAGCCGGTGGTGCGCCTGGCCGTGCGCCAGGCGATGAAGATCATGGGCCACCAGTTCGTCATGGGCCGCACCATCAGCGAAGCGCTGGCGCGCTCGCACAAGGGCGACAACGCCAGCTACCGCTACTCCTTCGACATGCTCGGCGAAGGTGCGCTGACCATGAAGGACGCGCTGCGCTACCTGGAAGACTACCGTCGTGCGATCCACGCCATCGGCGGCGATCACAAGGCACGCGGCGGCCGTCCGGATGGCGACGTCAACAATGCCCCGGGCATCTCGATCAAGCTGTCGGCGCTGTACCCGCGCTATGAGCACGCCAAGCGCGAGCGCGTGCTGAAGGACCTGGTGCCGGGCGTGCTGGAACTGGCGCAGCTGGCCAAGAGCTATGGCATCGGCTGCACCGTCGACGCCGAAGAGTCCGACCGCCTGGAACTGTCGCTGGACATCATCGAGCAGGTGTTCTCCGACGCCTCGCTGGCTGGCTGGGATGGCTTCGGCGTGGTCGTGCAGGCCTACCAGAAGCGCACCCCGTACACGATCGACCACCTGGCCGACATGGCGCGCCGCGCCGGTCGCCGCCTGCAGGTGCGCCTGGTCAAGGGCGCGTACTGGGACGCCGAGATCAAGCGCGCGCAGATCGAAGGCTACCCGGGCTACCCGGTGTTCACCCGCAAGCAGAACACCGACGTGTCCTACCTGGCCTGCGCCAAGCGGCTGTTCACCCATGCCGACGCGATCTACCCGATGTTCGCCACGCACAACGCGCACACCATCGCGGCCGTGCGCAGCATCGCCAACGGCGGCGTGTACGAGCACCAGAAGCTGCACGGCATGGGCGACGACCTGTACGCCGAGGTGGTGCCGGCTGACCGCCTGGGCCTGCCCTGCCGCGTGTATGCACCGGTCGGTTCGCATGAAGACCTGCTGCCGTACCTGGTGCGTCGCCTGCTGGAAAACGGCGCCAACTCCAGTTTCGTCAACCGCATCACCGACGAGCGCGTGCCGATCGCCGACCTGATCCGCGATCCGGTCGAGATGGTCGCCTCGTTCGCTTCGATTCCGCATCCCAAGATCCCGCTGCCGGTTGACCTGCTGCGCAGCCAGAACCACGACAGGAAGAACTCCATGGGCGCCAACCTCGCCAACGACAACGAACTGCGCGCCCTGGCCGAGCAGATCAACGCGGCTGTGAAGCCCTGGCAGGCTGCGCCGCTGGTGCCGGGCGCCAACCCGGCCGGCGCCGCGCTGCCGGTGACCAACCCGGCCGACACCCGTGAAGTGGTTGGCCAGTGGCTGGCCGCAGACGCCGCCACCGTGCAGAAGGCCCTGGCGAATGCCGTAGCCGCGCAGCCGGCCTGGAACCGCACCCCGGCCGCCAGCCGCGCCGCCATCCTCGAGCACGCCGCCGACCAGCTGGAAGCACGCATGCCGGAATTCATGGCGCTGTGCGTGAAGGAAGCCGGCAAGAGCCTGCCCGACAGCATCGCCGAAGTGCGCGAAGCGGTGGACTTCCTGCGCTACTACGCCAAGCAGGCGCGCGAGCAGTTCAGCCACGCCGAGAAGCTGCCGAGCCCGACCGGTGAGTCCAACGAGCTGCAGTTGCACGGCCGCGGCGTGTTCGTCTGCATCAGCCCGTGGAACTTCCCGCTGGCGATCTTCCTGGGCCAGGTCGCTGCCGCCCTGGCCGCCGGCAACAGCGTCATCGCCAAGCCGGCCGAGCAGACCAACCTGATCGGCTACTACGCGGTGAAGCTGCTGCACGACGCCGGCGTGCCGGCCGAGGTGGTGCAGTTCCTGCCGGGCGACGGTGCTACCGTCGGTGCCGCGCTGACCGCCGACCCGCGCGTGGCCGGCGTGGCCTTCACCGGCTCCACCGACACCGCCCGTGCGATCAACCGCGCGATGGCGGCGCGTGACGCCGCCATCGGTGTGCTGATCGCCGAGACCGGTGGCCAGAACGCCTTCATCGCCGACTCCTCGGCACTGCCGGAACAGCTGGTCAAGGACGCGATCGGTTCGGCCTTCACCTCCGCCGGCCAGCGTTGCTCGGCTGCGCGCGTGCTGTTCGTGCAGGACGACATCGCCGACAAGGTGATGACCATGCTGGCCGGTGCGATGAAGGAACTGAAGGTCGGCAACCCCGGCCTGCTGTCCACCGACGTCGGCCCGGTGATCGACGCAGATGCGCTGAAGATCCTGCAGGACCACGCTGAGCGCATGGACCGCGAAGCGCGCCTGATCGCCGCCGCCGAGCTGTCCGCCGAAGCCGCCAACGGCACCTTCTTCGCACCGCGCGCGTACGAACTGAAGGACCTGGGCCAGCTGCAGAAGGAAGTGTTCGGCCCGGTGCTGCACGTGATCCGCTGGAAGGGCGACCAGCTCGACGCGGTGATCGACCAGATCAACGCCACCGGCTACGGCCTGACCCTGGGCGTGCATTCGCGCATCGACGAGACTGTCGACCGCATCAGCAACGGCGTCCATGTCGGCAACGTCTACGTCAACCGCAACCAGATCGGTGCGGTGGTCGGCGTGCAGCCGTTCGGCGGCCAGGGCCTGTCCGGCACCGGCCCGAAGGCCGGCGGCCCGCACTACCTGCTGCGCTTCGCCACCGAAAAGACGGTGACGGTGAACACCACCGCCGCCGGCGGCAACGCCTCGCTGCTGACCCTGGGCGACTGATCGCCCGGTTGATGCAGTGAACGAAAAACCCCGCGAAAGCGGGGTTTTTTATGCCTTGCTTCCTGTAGAGCCGGGCCCACGCTCGGTTTTCCTCGCACAGCCGAGCGTGGGCTCGCTCTACAGAGGCTGGGCCACACTGAACCGATTGTCCGCCCGCTTCGCCAGCTCGCCGTGCACGCGCGCGATGCGCGCTTCCAGCCCCCCCCTCCAGCAGCACGTAGTCGACTCCCCGCGCCTCCAGCTCGCGCACGTACCACGCATGCTGCTGCGCCCGGAAGGCTTCGCCCACCCGCGTGCCGTCCTGGTCGAACGGGATATCCGGCGCACACAGGAACAGCAGGTCATACGGTCGCAATGCAGCCTGCCGCAGTGCCTCCGGCGCCGTACCAGACATCCAGCCGCTGTAGCCCAGCGTCACCAGCGGCGTGGTATCGCAGAACAGCCAGCGATGCGCATGCCGTGCGGTCTCGTCTTCGTGCTGCGGCTGTGCCATTGCGATGCGAAGCAGATCATCTGGCGTCAGCTCTCCGCCTTGCTGCTCCCATAGCGTGCGGCCATACTCCGGCACCCAGGCGGTCTGCAGTCGCTCGGCCATCACGCGCGCCAGCGTGGTCTTTCCGCTGGACTCGCCACCAATGAACGCCACGCGCTGCACATAGCCGGCATAGACCTGCGGTGCGAGGCCATGACGGTGCGCATGCGGATCGGCGCGCAGCTGGGTGCCACACGCCTGCCCGACGTCCAGTGCGCGTTCGAGCCGCTCATGGCGTACCGGCGCGCCGAAGTGCGTGGCCAGCGCCTGCGCGAAGCCGTCGCCGTAGTCCTCGCCGGTGTAGACCGCCTGCACCGGCACGCCGAACAGGCTCAGGCACAGCCAGGCGGTGAACTCGCGCTGCACGTGCTCGTTGTCGCTGTCCTGCGGCAGCGTGCGCACGGGCAAACCGTGCTGCGTGCACAATGCCGTCAGGCGCGCGTCATCAAGCACCGCCACCGTCGCCTGCGGGAAGCGCGCTCGCAGCCAGCGCTCGCGACGCTCGGCGCTGTAGCCTGGGAAACCCGGCTGCGACCAGCCGATCACCAGCAGCTGCCGGCAGCGCGTGGCGGCGAAGTCGATCAGGCGTTCGTGGCCGAGGTGCAGCGGGCAGAACTTGCCCACCACCACCCCCCGCGCAACGCGCTCAGGCGGCGGCATCGGCTGCCTTGGCCTCGGTCCGCATCAGATGGCGCCAATGGCGCAGGGCGACCAGCGCGTTTATCCAGAAACCGATGTAGAGGATCGAGGTCAGGTGCAGGCCACGGCTGTAGTACAGCGGCACCGCCACGGTGTTCACCAGCAGCCACACCCACCACGATTCCAGCTTGCGTCGCATCATCAGGATCTGCGCGATCACGCTCAGTACCAGCACCGCCGAATCGATGTACGGCGCGTAGGCGTTGGTCAGGCGGGTCAGCATCCAGCCGTAGCCGAAGGTGGCCACCACTGCCAGCGGTGCCAGCCAGGCCCAGGCGCGCGGCCGCAATGAAGTGATCGGCAACGGCGCACCGTGGTCACCGCGCAGCCACTGCCACCAGCCCAGCACGCTGATGGCGATGAAGAAGAACTGCAGCACCATGTCCGCATACAGGTGCGATCGTTCGAACACCGCAGCGAACAATGCGCAGCCGACGATGCCCAGCCACCAGGTGTGCACGTTGTTGCGGCCGGCCAGCAGGATCGAGCCAGCGACGGCGATGTTGGCAGCCAGCTCCAGCTGGAAGTTCGGGTCGGACAGGTTCATCGCGCTATTGTCGCGTAGATCCACGTGCGTGGATGGCCCACACCACTCCGCAAAAAAAAGGCCCCGCTTGCGCGGGGCCTCCTTTCGTACTGCGTCAGGCAATCGCCCGATTCAGAACTTGTACTGCATCGAAGCCGCCAGCACGTCGCCGCTGACCTTGTACTTGCCGGTCACGGTGTTGGCAGTGGCCGAGGTCGAGGTCACGTTCGGATCCTTGGTGAACAGGTGGGTGTAGCCCACGCTGTATTCCATCTTGTCCGAAGCGGCGTAGGTCAGGCCCAGCGACAGCCACTTGCGGGTGGTGTCCGGCACGCGCACGTCGCGGTGTGCGTCGGTGGTCGGGGTCTGGTCATAGGCCAGGCCGCCACGCAGGGTCAGCTTGTCGTTCACGCGGAAATCGGTACCGATCGACGCGAAGGTGGTGTCGCGGTAGTGGAACGGCAGCACGCTGTCCGGCTGGTTGGAGTCATAGTCGACGGTGACCTGGTCGAACTTGCTCCACGCGGTGCGCGTGACTTCGGCCATGATCTGCCACTGGTCGTTCACGCGGTGGGTGAAGCCCACGGTGGCGCTGGCCGGCAGGGTGATGGTCGCGCGACCGTTGCTGTCGATGAAGGTACCCGGGGCAGCGGTGGCCAGGAAAGCCGCCGCATTCTGCGGAATGGTGAAGTCCGCCTTGCCATCGGTGATCTTGTGCTCGACCTTCGAGCGGTAGCTGAAGGCGATGTTGGTGCCTTCCACCGGGGTGACGGTCATGCCCAGGGTATAGCCGACCGACACTTCATCGCCCTTGATGCGCAGGTAGCCATCGGCGGTACCCGGCGAGAAGCCGAGCTGGGCCGCCTGGCGTGCAGCCGCCTGCGACGCCGCCGCAGCCTGGGCTGCGGTGCCGCCGGCAGCCAGCACGCGCGCCGCAGCGGTGCGCTGGGCAGTGGCGTTGATCGCGGTGCCGGTGTCGACAGCGCTGGTCAGGTCGACGTTCAGGCGCTCGGCGAACACCGACGCACCGAACGACAGGTACGGATTGACGTCATAGGAGAACGCCACGCCCAGGTCGACCGCCTGCAGCTCGGTCTTGACGCCGTTGTAGCGGCCGACCCAGTCGCGGTCGTATTCGGTCTTGAAGCCGAACGGCACGGTCAGCGATGCACCGAAGTGCATGTTCTCCTTCTCGCCGAACGGCAGGTGGAAGTAGGCCGCCGGAACCGGGGCGATCATGCCGGCGTCGCCGCCGTTGCCACCGGAAATCGGAGCGCCGTTGCCGTACTGGCCCTGGCCACGGAACTTGGCGCCGAAGCTGATGGCGCTGACATCGCCCTGGATCAGGGTGCCGTCGAGCAGGCGCATGGAGGCCGGGTTGGTGGCGATGACCGAGGCGTCACCTTCGGTCGAGGTGGAGCCGGCGAACGCGCGGCCCAGGCCCTTGGCGCTGTTTTCCTTCAGCTGGAAGGCGGCAGCATTGGCATCGGCGGCGGCCAGCGCACCGGCAACGCCGACGGCCAGCAGGGTCAGTCGGGCAATGGTGGAAGCGGTTTGCATCGTAGTTCTCTCTCTCCGGTAAGCGGTGATGGTGCTCTGAGTGCGCCTGCGCCCGGCAGGCCCAGAGGCCCGTCGAAGCGCGCCGGATTCCCCTCCCGACATACGACGCCGTATGCGAGTATTACCCAGAGCCGTTAATGAAACAATAACGACGCAGGCGGTTTTTCCGTCTCAAAAGCTGAACAGGACAATCCCCGCCGCAAGCGCCCGCACGCTAGGCTAGTGCCATGTTCGTCTCCCTCCCGTCCCGCAAGAAGGCGGCCCTGCGCTGGGCCACGCCCGTGCTGTTTGCGGCACTGTGGCTGGCGTTCCTGTGGTCGATCTCGCGCCCGGACGATGCCCGCGGCAGCCTCTGGCTGGACTGGGGCGCCCTGTCCACCGGCCTGACCCACCCGCTCGACTGGTGGGCGACGCTGCAGGACGGCAGCGTGCTGCGCCTGTTCACCGCCCTGTTCCTGCACGCGGACTGGTCGCATCTGCTGGGCAACCTGGTGTTCCTGTTGATCTTCGGCCTGCCCGCCGAGCGGGTGCTGGGGCCCTGGCGCCTGCTGCTGCTGTTCCTGGTCGGCGGCGCGGTGTCCAACCTGGTGGCCATCTACACCATGGGCAGCCCGGACCAGATCATCATCGGTGCCAGTGGCGCGGTCTCGGCACTGATCGGTGCCTACCTGGCCCTGTTCCCGGGGGCGCGGCTGGGCGTGGTGATCCCGCTTGGCCTGTTCCTGGAATTCGTGCGTGCCCCGGCCTACCTGCTGATCGGCGTGTGGGCAGCGCTGCAGGTGGTGTTCGCCCATATCGGCCCGAGCTTCGGCATGGTGGCCTGGTGGGCCCACATCGGCGGCTTCGTGTTCGGCCTGGTGTACGGGGTCTACGTGCGCGCGGCGATCGCCCGCCGGCTGCGCAAGCGCCACGGCTTCTGACCGCCCAGGTAGTGCCGGCCGCTGGCCGGCTCCACGCTCACCGGCCGGTTCGTAGCGTCGAGCGTGCTCGACTCCTTCATCGATATGGATCTGCTCCGTCCGCGATGATGCTGAATGCGTCACTCGCGACTGACCACCAACGTGTTGTGGTGGGTATCGAACAGCAGTGTAGCGCCGTCATCCAGCACCACGAAGTACTCAAAGAACGGCAACTCGCCGAGCAAAGGAATCAGTTCACTTGCCTGCAGAGTCCAGATCGGCCACGGCGATGCGCGCTCATCTGACGCTACCAGGCAGATTTCGCCGTTCACTTCCGCCAGCAGTTCAGCCAGGCAGGAAAGGCCTTCATCACTGCTGTCGTATTGGATCGTCTGATCAGACGTCGCTTTGCCTGCCCACCAATAGACAAAGCGCGGATCAATTCCATGGCGACTCGCCAAGGATTCCAGCAAGCCAGTGGCACGGTCAATCGGCAGCGGATCGCGACCAAGCAGTTGGCTGATCGTAGTCGCCAGGTTCGAATCGTCCATGGGCCGATTCTATCGGGCGACACCTCGGCCGCGCCGCCTTCCGGATGAACAGGGCGTCCGCCGGGCATGGCCCGGCGCTACCGTCAGGGCTTGGCCGGGACCGGAACGGACTTCGCTTCCGACTTCGCTTCCGGCTTCGCCGCAGCGGCCTTCGCGGCCTTGGCCGCATCCGCCTTCGCCGCTTCGGCCTTCAAGCGTGCAGCCACCGAACCCGGGTTCTTCAGCTCGGCCAGCGCGTCATTGATCGGGCCATCGCCCGGCAGCACCGCACCGGCGTGGTAGCCCTCGGTGCCTTCGTCATCGCCACGCAGATGGCCCGGCAGGGTCGCTTCGCTGTAATCGCTCAGGCTGGCCGGCAGTGCCTCGTCTTCCGGGCGCGCCGCAGGCTTCAGTTCGACCTCCGGCACGATGCCAGTGGCCTGGATCGACTTGCCACTCGGCGTGTAATAACGCGCGGTGGTCAGCTTCACCGAATCGCCGTTGTCCAGCGGCAGCACGGTCTGCACCGAGCCTTTGCCGAAGGTGCGGCTGCCGACCACGCGCGCGCGCTTGTTGTCGCGCAGCGCCCCAGCCAGCACTTCCGAGGCGCTGGCCGAACCGGCATCGACCAGCACCACCACCGGTGCGCCCTTCAGCAGGTCGCCCGGCGTCGCATCGAACCGGGCATCGCTGATGCTGATACGGCCGCGGGTGCTGACGATGTTGCCCTTGTCGAGCAGGTCGTCGGCCACCTGCACCGCGGCAGTCAGCAGCCCACCCGGGTTGCTGCGCAGATCCAGCACCAGGCCCTTGAGCTGGCCACCGGACTGCTTCTGCAGCTGCTGCAGGTGCTTCTGGAAGTCCGACCCGGTGTCGGCCTGGAAGGTGCTCAGGCGGATGTAGCCATAGCCCGGCTCCAGCAGGCGGCTGCGCACGCTGGTCACGCGGATGGTCTGGCGGGTGAGGCTGACGTCGAACGGCTTCGGCTTGCCCGCGCGCACGATGGTCAGCACCACCTTGCTGCCGGCCGGGCCACGCAACGGTTCGCTCGCATCAATGGCGCTGATCGGCTTGCCGTCGATGGCGATGATCAGGTCACCGGCGAGGATGCCGGCCTTGGCCGCCGGCGTGTCGTCGATCGGCGAGATGACCTTCATGCTGGCGTTGTCGGGCTGCTGCTGCAACTCCACGCCGATGCCCTCGTAGGCGCCGTTGGCCTGCTCGTCGAAGGCCTGCGCGTCTTCCTTGTTGAAGTACGTGCTGTGCGGGTCGAGGTCGAGCAGCAGGCCGCGCACCGCCGACTGCATCAGCTTCTTGTCATCGACCGGGTCGACATAGGCCGCGCGCACCGCGTTGTACACGGCGACGAAGCGGCGGATGTCCTCCAGCGGCACCTTCGAGGTCACCGCCTCCTCGCTGTTCGCTGCCTGCCCGCTGGTTTCCTTGCTCGGGGCGGGCGCGGTCTGCTGCGCCCAGGACAGCGCCGGCAACAGGGCCAGCAAGAGGGTGGCGGTACGGGCTGCGCGCATGGATCACTCCTGTCGACGTTGGCATCGTGCCCAAGGCACATGCGTCGATTATGCGCGAAGCACAGCTAAATTCCCGTTGAATCCGTCCGCCACGCGACAGCGCCGGATTCAGCGCCGCTGCAGCCAGCTGTCCGGGTTGACCGGCTGCCCGCCCCGGCGCAGTTCGAAGTACAGCGCGGTCACGCCCTGGCCACCGGAATTGCCGACCTTGGCCACCGCATCGCCGCGGCTGACCCGGGCACCCGCATCCTTCAGCAGGGTGTCGTTGTGCGCGTACAGGCTCATGTAGCCGTTGCCGTGATCGACGATCAGGATCATGCCGTAGCCGGTCATCCAGTCGGAGAACACCACGGTGCCGTCGGCCACGGCGGTGACGGTGCTGCCGGCGGGCGCGCCGATCAACACACCACTGCTGGTGCGGCCGTCGGGCAGCTTTCCGCCGTAGCGGGCCAACAGGTTGCCCGACAACGGCCAGCCCAGGCCACCCACCTTCGGCGCCGGCGCAGAGGCCACGGCAGGCGGGACCTTGGTGGGCGGCGGTGGCGGGCGGCCCTGCGCGGCGGCCTGGCGTGCGGCACGCTCGGCGGCGGCCTTTTCAGCGGCTGCTCGCCGCGCCGCGGCGCGGCGCTCGGCTTCGGCCCGTGCCGCAGCGGCACGCAGGTTGGCCAGCAGCGTTTCCAGCGCCTTGGCGTCCTGGCCCAGCGCCTGTTCCTTCTCGCGCTGGTCCTTGAAGCGCTCATCCAGCGAGGCGACGGTCCTGGCGCGATCGCGACGGTCGGCTTCCAGCGCCGCAGCCTGCTGCTTCTGGTCCTGCTGCGCACCCTGCAGCTTCTGCTTGCGCTCGGCGATCTGCGCCTGCAGCACTTCCAGCTCTTTCAGGTCGGCTGTCAGCGTGGTGATGCGCTGTGCCCGCTCGCGTTGCAGGTAGCGGTGGTAGGCCAGGGCACGATTGGCATCGGCCACCGTGTCCTGCGACAGCAGCAGCTTCAGAGGTGCATGGTTGCCCAGCTGGTAGGCCGCACGCAGCAGGCCGGCCAGCTCGCGATGCTGCTGGGCGAGGTTGGCCTGCAGCGTGCTGCGGCGTTGTTCGGCCTCGGCCAGGGCCCTTCCCTGCTCGCGCAGCGCAGTTTCAGTCTGCGCAAGCGCACGGCCGGTGCGGGCCACCTTCTCGTCCGCCTCACGCAGCTGCTGCGAGGCCTGGCCCCGCTGGCCCTCGATCTGCCTGCGCTCCTGCGCCACGCCCTTCAACTCGCTACGCAGCTTCTGCAGCTTGCGCTCGGTCTCGCGGGTGGTCTGAGCGGCGCCCGGCAATGGCAGCGCCAAGGCGATGGCCAGCCCCAACAGCAGGCAGCGCCCGCCGCGGATGGCGGCGATGTGATGTCGGCGTGATGGGAAGGCGTTGTCGCGCAAGGGCTTTCCAGTGACTTCAGGCAGTTGCAGGGGGTACCGGGGAATGGTGACATCTCCGCACGCGGCCTGCCAGCCGCACATCCATCGAGGTCCCATGAAAACTCTTTCCATTCCGCTGTTGTTGGGCGTCCTGCTCGTTGCCGGCCCCGCCGGTGCCCAGGACAACATCAGCAAGGTCAACGGCAGCATCAGCGCCGAGCCTGGCCAGCGCTACGGCAAGCTGGATACCGTCAACGGCGGTATCCGGGTTGGTGAAGGCGTCGAGACCGGCAGCATCGACACCGTCAACGGCGGGGTCAAGGTGGCCGACCGTGCACGTACCGGCAAGATTGAAACGGTCAACGGCGGCGTACGCCTGGGCCGCGAGGTGATTGCACACGGCAGCGTCAGCACCGTCAACGGCAGCATCTTCACCGATCGCGGCAGCCAGATCGAAGGCGGCGTCGAAACCGTGAACGGTGGCATCGGCCTGGTCGAAAGCCGCGTCGGCAAGGACGTGGAGACCGTCAACGGCGATATCACCGTCGGCATCGGTTCCCAGGTCAACGGCGGTGTGCACGTGCGCAAGCCGAACTTCAGCGTCTCGCTCACCGCCAGCCGCAAGCCGCGCGTGATCGTCGGCCCGAATGCCGTGGTCAACGGCCCCCTGCAGTTCGAACGCGAGGTGGTGCTTTACGTGCATCGCACCGCGCGCATCGGTCCGGTCACCGGCGCCGAACCGATCCCGTTCGACACCGAAACCGCCCCGGCGGACTGAGCGCACCGGACCGCTTGGTTCGGTGATACTCGCTGATACCGGCCGTGCACGACGTGCGGCCGCCCTTTGTTTTCCAGGAATCGACGATGCCCCGCAAACTCCTCCTGTGCCTGGCCGCCGCGGCCGCGCTCAGTGCCTGCAAAGGCGAAGACACGCCGGCCACCGCACCGGCGTCAGCCACCGACACCGCTGCCGCGAAGCCGGCGGCTCATCAGTTCTCCCCGGAGATCAACGCCGGCGACTTCGCCGAGATGGTCAAGACCCTGGCCTCGGATGAATTCGAAGGCCGCGCGCCGGGCAGCAAGGGCGAGGAACTGACGGTCAACTACATCCGCGACCAGATGCAGCGCATCGGCCTGCAGCCCGGCAACGGCGACAGCTGGTTCCAGGATGTGCCGATGACCGAGACCACGGCCGACGCATCGACCGTGCTGAAGATCACCCAGGGTGGCAAGACCACCGAGCTGAAGTTCGGTACCGACATGGTGGTCGGCACCCGTACCGGCCAGGCTGAGGTGAAAGTCGATGCCAGCGACCTGGTGTTCGTCGGCTACGGCGTTGATGCGCCGGAGCAGAAGTGGAACGACTACGCCGGCCAGGACTGGAAGGGCAAGACGGTCGTGATGTTCGTCAACGATCCGGGCTTCCATGTTGACGACGCGAAGCTGTTCGACGGCAAGCGCATGACCTACTACGGTCGCTGGACCTACAAGTTCGAAGAGGCCGCGCGCAAGGGCGCCGCCGCGGCGCTGATCGTGCACGACACCGCCGGTGCCTCCTATGGCTGGGACGTGGTGAAGAACTCCTGGGCCGGCCCGCAGTACGACCTGCCGGCCAAGGATGACCCGGAAGCCCGCATTCCGGTGCAGGGTTGGCTGAGCGCCGACGCCGCCAAGGCGCTGTTTGCCGGTGCCGGCCTGGACCTGGCACAGGCCTACAAGGACGCCAGCAAGCGCGGCTTCAAGCCGGTGCCGCTGAAGGCCACCGCTACGGTCGACCTGAAGAGCCAGATCGCGCAGAAGCAGTCGCGCAACGTGGTGGGCGTGCTGCCGGGCAGCAAGCGTGCCGACGAGGCCGTGCTGTACATGGCGCACTGGGACCACCTGGGCAAGCATGAGGGTGAAACCGGCGACAACATCTACAACGGTGCGGTCGACAACGCGACCGGCGTGGCCGGCATCCTTGAGGTGGCCGAAGCCATGGCCCACCAGGATCCGAAACCGGAGCGCTCGGTGGTGTTCGTGGCGGTGACCCTGGAAGAGTCCGGCCTGCTGGGTTCGAAGTACTACGTCTCCCACCCGACCTTCCCGCTGGACAAGATTGCCGGTGTGATCAACATCGACGCGATGTCGGTGGCCGGCCGTGCCAAGGACGTGACCGTCACCGGCTTCGGCAGTTCGGAGCTGGAGGACATCCTCAAGCCGCTGGCTGCGGCCCAGGACCGCACGCTGCATGGTGAGACCTCGGTGCAGAGCGGCTTCTACTTCCGTTCGGACCACTTCAACTTCGCCAAGGCCGGCGTGCCGGCCCTATACGCCGATGGTGGCGAGGATCTGCGAGAGGGTGGCGTGGACGCCGGCCGCAAGGCCGCAGCGGACTACGGCGCCAACCGCTACCACGGTCCGAAGGACGAGTTCGACGCGTCCACCTGGAAGCTGGACGGGACTGTCGAGGACCTGCAGCTGATGTACGGCGTCGGCAAGGAACTGGCCGGTGGCGATCGTTGGCCGAACTGGTACGAAGGCAACCCGTTCAAGGCAGCCCGCGACGCGATGATGAAGGACAAGGCTTCGGCAAAGTAAAGCCGGGCCATGCTCGACTGAACATCGTTGAGAGCAGAGCGGCGCCCCACGGGGCGCCGCTTTTCTTTTGCGTACCGTCGGCGGCAGATCCACGATTGGTGTGGATCTGCCGGTAGTGCCGGCCGCTGGCCGGCAATCGATTGGTAGCGGCCAACCTTGGTTGGCGCCATGCTTCCTCGCAGTGGGCCTCCACGCATGGCGTGGATCTACCGGGCCATGTAATGCCATCGGGTTGCCGGCCAGCGGCCGGCACGACCCGCATTTACTGCGCACAAAGAAAAACCCCGCTGCGTGAGCAGCGGGGTTTTGGGTGTAAACCCTGGCGATGACCTACTCTCGCATGGCTTGAGCCACACTACCATCGGCGCAGCTGCGTTTCACTTCCGAGTTCGGGATGGGATCGGGTGGTTCCACAGCGCTAATTTCACCAGGGAGACGGTTGCAGCAGCGCTTGCAGCGCCAGCTTCGCGATCTTGCCCTTGGGGCGGAAGGCGTCCAGAAAAGCAATGCCTTCACTTAATAAGAAAAACCCCGCTGCGTGAGCAGCGGGGTTTTGGGTGTAAACCCTGGCGATGACCTACTCTCGCATGGCTTGAGCCACACTACCATCGGCGCAGCTGCGTTTCACTTCCGAGTTCGGGATGGGATCGGGTGGTTCCACAGCGCTAATTTCACCAGGGAGGCGGTTGGAGCGTCGCCATCCGATACAGCCGGATAAGGCGCCTGCCTCTCGTAGTTCTTGTGACGTAGCGTGCACTTGGATGCTCTTACGACGTTGTCGTAAAGCCAAGGCAACTTGAGGTTATATGGTCAAGCCGCACGGATCATTAGTATCAGTTAGCTCAATACATTGCTGTACTTACACACCTGACCTATCAACCACGTAGTCTACATGGTTCCTTCAGGGGGCTTGTGCCCCGGGAGATCTCATCTTGAGGCGCGCTTCCCGCTTAGATGCTTTCAGCGGTTATCGCTTCCGAACATAGCTACCCGGCAATGCCACTGGCGTGACAACCGGAACACCAGAGGTTCGTCCACTCCGGTCCTCTCGTACTAGGAGCAGCCCCTCTCAAATCTCCAACGCCCATGGCAGATAGGGACCGAACTGTCTCACGACGTTCTGAACCCAGCTCGCGTACCACTTTAAATGGCGAACAGCCATACCCTTGGGACCGACTACAGCCCCAGGATGTGATGAGCCGACATCGAGGTGCCAAACACCGCCGTCGATATGAACTCTTGGGCGGTATCAGCCTGTTATCCCCGGAGTACCTTTTATCCGTTGAGCGATGGCCCTTCCATACAGAACCACCGGATCACTAAGTCCTAGTTTCCTACCTGCTTGATCCGTCGATCTTGCAGTCAAGCACGCTTATGCCTTTGCACACAGTGCGCGATGTCCGACCGCGCTGAGCGTACCTTCGAGCTCCTCCGTTACTCTTTAGGAGGAGACCGCCCCAGTCAAACTACCCACCATACACGGTCCCCGACCCAGATAATGGGCCCAGGTTAGAACGTCAAGCACGACAGGGTGGTATTTCAAGGATGGCTCCGCCACAGCTAGCGCCATGGTTTCATAGCCTCCCACCTATCCTACACAGACGAACTCAACGTTCAGTGTAAAGCTATAGTAAAGGTTCACGGGGTCTTTCCGTCTTGCCACGGGAACGCTGCATCTTCACAGCGATTTCAATTTCACTGAGTCTCGGGTGGAGACAGCGCCGCTGTCGTTACGCCATTCGTGCAGGTCGGAACTTACCCGACAAGGAATTTCGCTACCTTAGGACCGTTATAGTTACGGCCGCCGTTTACTGGGGCTTCGATCAAGAGCTTCGCCTTGCGGCTGACCCCATCAATTAACCTTCCAGCACCGGGCAGGCGTCACACCCTATACGTCCACTTTCGTGTTTGCAGAGTGCTGTGTTTTTGATAAACAGTCGCAGCGGCCTGGTTACTGCGACCCTCTTCAGCTATAGCTCGCACGAGCCACCAAAAAGGGTGCACCTTCTCCCGAAGTTACGGTGCCATGTTGCCTAGTTCCTTCACCCGAGTTCTCTCAAGCGCCTGAGAATTCTCATCCTACCCACCTGTGTCGGTTTACGGTACGGTCTGCGTAAGCTGAAGCTTAGGAGCTTTTCCTGGAAGCGTGGTATCAGTGACTTCGCCATAAAGGCTCGTCTCGGTGCTCGGTCTTAGAGGATCCCGGATTTGCCAAAGATCCAAACCTACCGCCTTTCCCCAGGACAACCAACGCCTGGTACACCTAACCTTCTCCGTCCCTCCATCGCACTTACGCGAGGTGCAGGAATATTAACCTGCTTCCCATCGACTACGACTTTCGTCCTCGCCTTAGGGGCCGACTCACCC